>CAVWOS010000001.1:0-75000 GCA_963756705.1 uncultured Actinomycetota bacterium
GTGGCGTGGGAGGCGGTCAGGCCGGGCCCCTGAAGGAGGGGCGGACACCGGGGCGGGTGCGGGTCGTACGCGGGAGCGGGCGCGGGTCGTACGCGGGGGCGTCCCCCGCGGGCGGGCGCGGGGTTGACGGCGGCGGGGCGGCGGGCACGAGCCGGCCCGGACGCGTACAGGCCGGGCAAACGGGGCCAACTCCCCTGATGCCGGGCGGGGCATGGGCGCGGCCGTACCCCCCGGAGGGTTGTGTACGCCACAAGGTTGCACCTCTTTCGCGTGACGTTGGTCATGTGCGGATCGGCACAACGGGGGCGAAATCACCCGCCGGCCATGGCATATGACAAGACGCGTTCACTTTCGGCCCTCCCGTCACGCCCACCGGACCCACTAGGGTCGCCTGACCGAGCCCCTCGGGGCAGCCCCCGCGAGGGCACGGGAAGGAGTCCGGATGTGCGCTGCCCGGCGCGGCACTGAACGGCCCTCAGCCGCCGACCACGGCGCCGAGGGGCGCTCCGCCGTGCCCGCGCCCGTCGCACCGCTCGGGCCGCCCGCACCGAGCGCGCCGCCCGCCGAGGAGGCCGAGGAGCTGGCCGCCGAGGTCCGGGCGTCCACCCGCGCCGCCGACCACGACAACCTCCAGGACCCGGCCGGGCACGTCGCGTTGGCGTTCCCGCGCCAGCGCCAGGACACCGCGCCCGGCTCCCCCGTCGTCTTCACGCTGCTCGTCGTCGGCGACGACGCGGACGGCGCGTTCACCGCGCCGCACTTCCACGACGCCGGCGCCCCGCGCATCCGCGTGCTGCGCGCCCGCAACCTCACCGCCGCCGGCCGGCTGCTCACCGACGACGTCCACTGCATCCTGCTCGACCTGCCGGACCTGCTGGACGGGGTGCGCCAGGTCATGCGGCTCGCGCCCGGCACCGCGGTGCTCGTGCTCACCGACGACGCCGACGACGCGGAGGCCGCCGAGGCGGTGCGGGTCGGCGCCCAGGACCACCTCGTGCGCGGCACGGTCGACGGCACCACGGTGACGCGGGCCGTGCGGTACGCGGTGGAGCGCAAACGGGCCGACCTCGCGCAGCTCCAGCTCACCGAGACCAAGCTGCTCGCCCAGGAGAACCGGCGGCTGGAGCGCGGGCTGCTGCCCACCCCGCTGCTGGAGGGGGCCACCGGGCTGCGGTTCGCCGCGCGCTACCGCCCCGGGCGCAGCCGCGCCCTGCTCGGCGGCGACTTCTACGACACCGTGCGCACCCCGGACGGCACCGTGCACGCCATGATCGGCGACGTGTGCGGGCACGGCCCCGACGCGGCGGCGCTCGGCGTCGAGCTGCGCATCGCCTGGCGCGCGCTGACCTTCGCCGGGCTCGGCGGCGAGGCGCTGCTGCGCACCCTCCAGGACGTCCTCGTGCACGAGCGGGCCGACGAGGAGATCTTCGCCACCTTGTGCGTGGTGGACATCGCGCCCGGCGCCCGCTCCGCCGACCTCTACCTGGCCGGCCACCCCGCGCCCCTGCTCACCGCCCCCGCCCGGACCGCCGATCTGCTGCCCTACGAGGCCGGCGGCCCGGCGCTCGGCCTGCTCCCGGACGCCTCCTGGGAGCGCATCCCGGTCCGGCTCGACCGCGAGTGGGGCCTGATGCTCTACACCGACGGGCTCATCGAGGGGCGCGTCGAGGGCGCCATCGGCCGGGGCACCCGCCGACTCGGCCAGGAGGGTCTGGTCGACATCGCCGCGCGCCTGCTCGCGGCGGGCCTGGGCGGCGAGGAACTGCTGGACGCGGCGATGGCGGAGGTCCGGGATCTCAACGGGGGCGAGCTGACGGACGACGTGGCCGTCGTCCTGCTGGAGTGCTGCGGGTAGGGCCGGTTGCAGGCCGGTCTCCGTCGACCTGGGGATCCTCGGGATCTCGGGGTCGCGCGCGGGTCAGCGGCGGCCGTTGTACGGGCCGTACGGGCCGTCGCTGCTGCTTCCGCCGCTCCTGCGGCCCGGGCCGCCGCGGCCGAACCAGCCACCGCCGCCGCCGTTGCCGCGGGCGGCCTTCAGCGCGGGCCGGACGTCGACCATGTACACGATCACGGCGATCAGGCCGATGATCGGCAGGAACGACAGGATCGAGAAGAACTTCATCACCGCGGCCGCGATGCCGAGGATGATCAGCCAGAACGCCTTCGTGTTCTTCTCGGCCGCCCGGTACGCGTCCTCGCGGTGGATCGCCGCGTCGATGAACGCGAAGAGCGCGAAGAGGAAGAGCACCAAGGAGATCACGCCGATAATCGAGAAGAATCCTGTGATCAGCACGCCGCCCACCGCCTCCATCACTGTCGTGGCACCGCCGCGGCCCCGAGCGGCCCGACCGTCACCTCACCGTACCCTTCCTACCCCCGAACGGCCCGGACCCTCCCGGGGTGCCCGGGGCCGTTCGATCGGGGGTGGCGGGGGCCACCGGAAGGGCGGGCCGCGGTGCTCAGCCAGCCGGCTTGTCGCCCGGCTTGCGGGTGCCGCCGGGCTTGCGGGCGGCGGGCTTCTTCGCGCCGGCGGAACCCGAAGACCCCGAGGCCCCCGAGGCCCCCGAAGATCCAGCCTTGCCGTTCTGGGACGGCTTGCCGCCCGGCTCCACGACCGCGGCGATCTCCACGACCTCGTCGGCCGCCTCGCCGCGCCACTTCGCCACGGCGTCCTTGCCGCGCTCGGCGAGCTCGTCGTAGGTCTCCCGGGTGCGGACCGCGTACTCCGCCGCGCGGCCGACGCCCTGGAGCGCGATGCCCTGCACGGACTCGCCGAGCTTGCGGAAGTCCCGCAGCTCCTTCAGGTTCAGCCCGTCCAGGGTCTCGTTGACCCGGACCTGCGCGTCCTTCGCGCCGTCGGTGACGCGGCGGCGCACCACGTCCGGATCGGTGGCCCGGAGCTTCTCGAACCGCTCCGGCGCCTCCTCGCGCAGCCGCTCGATCAGCGCGGGCATCTCCCGCAGCTTCTCCGCGGCGAGGTCCGCCGTACCCGCGACCGCGTACAGCGGGGTCGGGTTGCGCAGGCCCTTCACGAGGTCATCGGTGAATTCGGCGATGGTCATGGCTGGTCTTCCTCCTGTACGGGGACGGGCGCCGTCCGGCTGCCCGCCGTCGTCCCGGTCGTCTCGGTCGTCTCGTCTGCTCCCGGCGTTGCCGCCGCGGCGTTCTCCTTGCGGAAGGACTCGTAGATCTGGATGAGCACCTGCTTCTGGCGCTCGTTGATCGACGGGTCCGCCAGGATCGCCGCGGGGACCTCCAGCTCGTCCCGCTCCCGTGCGTCGAGCATGCCCGCCTGCACGTAGAGCGTCTCCGCGGATATCCGCAGCGCCTTGGCGAGCTGCTGGAGGATGTCCGCGGAGGGCTTGCGCAGCCCGCGCTCGATCTGGCTCAGGTACGGGTTCGACACGCCCGCGGCCTCGGCGAGCTGCCGCAGGCTCAACCGCGCGCTGCGCCGCTGCTCCCGAAGGAACTCCCCCAACTCCCCGACCTTCAGCGCACCCATGCCCTCCACCGTGCCGCACGATGCTAGCTTTTGCAAGCACCCTGCTTGCAACTGTGTCCCTCCCCACTCCACCGCGGGTGTGGCGGGTGCCCGGCGGAGGCGGTCGGTGCCACCACGCGATGCGCCTGCCGACGGGCCGGATCACTAGGCTCCGTCCCGTGGCCAACGACCTCGGATTCACCTGCACGTGCTGCGGCGGGCAGCACGGCGAGCCGCCGATGAACTACACGGTGCCCGCTCCCCACGTCTGGGATCCGGCTTTCGCCGATGCCCCCGACTGCCTGCTCTCGGCCGACCAGTGCGTCATCCGGGCACAGCACCACTTCGTCAAGGGAGTGATCGAGATACCGGTCGTCGGCAGCGACGAGGTGTTCTCGTGGGGGGTGTGGGTCTCCCTCAGCCGGGAGAACTTCTCCCGCGCGGCCGACCTGTGGGACACGCCGGGGCGCGAGGCGGAGAAGCCGTACTTCGGCTGGCTCACCACCGAACTGCCGCTCTACTCCCCCAGCACCGTCAACCTGAAGACCAACCTCCACACCCGCCCGGTCGGCCAGCGCCCCTTCGTCGAGCTCGAACCCACCGACCACCCGCTGGCCGTCGAACAGCGCACCGGCATCACCATGGACCGCGTACGCGAGATCGCCGAGACCGTGCTGCACGGCGCCGGCGAATCCGGATGACGCCCCAGGCGGCACCGGCCTGACGTTCCCCGCATGGAGCCGCCGGTCAGCGATCTCACCACCTTCCTGGAAGAGCTCACCGCCGACTTTCGGGGATGGGACGACCGACGGAAGCAGATGGCTTCCCTGGCGGCGGACGTCCGGACCTTCCTCGGCGAGGTGCGGCCATGACGTCCGGCATCCGTTAGGACGGCTTCGTCGTCAGTGGTGGTGGCCGATGCGGCCGAGGGTGGTGGTGGGGGTGGCGCCGGGGCGGGTCCATTGGGGGGAGGGGCGGCTGGTCGGGCCCCAGGCGGGGGTGCCGTCGGCGGCGGCGCGCCAGTACCAGCAGATGGGGGCACCGTGGCCGCCGACGGGGGAGCCGGCGTCGGGGGCCTCGGGCCAGCCCTCGGGGGTGTCCTCCCAGCCCTCGCGGCGGCCGTAGGGCGTCATGTCGAGCAGGCCGAGGGACGGGTTGACCGGCTCGTTGCCGCGGCCGGTCGTGGAGTAGGTGAGGAAGGCGCGGTCGCCGTCGCGGAGGTAGCTGGTGAGGGAGCCCATGTCCTCACCGACCGGGGCGGGCAGGTCGCGCACGGAGTACCAGGGCTGGGTGTAGCCCATGAACGCGACGAAGTCGGCGACCTCCTCCCAGCGGCCCGTCGTCAGGACGGCGAACGAGACGCCGCGGGCGTTGAGGTACACCGCGTCCTTGACGTGCCAGGCCGTCGTGGTGCAGCCCTCGCACTGCCCCTGGTGCGGCGCGCCGTCGTACCACATGTGCTTGTAGACGACGAGCTCGTCGCGGCCCTGGAAGAGGTCCAGGAACGGGACCGGGCCGTCCGGCCCGACCACCTCGACGCTCCCGTCGAACTCCACCATCGGCAGTCGGCGGCGCGCCGCGGCGATGGCGTCGCCCTCGCGGGTGTGGGCCTTCTCCCGGACCAGCAGCTCGTCCCGCGCGGCCTGCCAGGTGGCGAGGTCGACCACGGGCGGGCGGCCGCTCGGCGCGGTGGCGGGGTCGTTCGGCGTGTGCGTCATGGCGCTCCTTCGTGGGGTCCCGTGCCGGACGGCGTGGTCCGGCCTCCTGTCCACCACGTCAGACTCCCGCCCCACCCGGAACTCATCGGCGCGGCTGTGGGCGCCGTCTGGTCTACTGCGGGCAGCCGGAACGCAGCAGGGGAGGCGGACGATGGGTGTGCTGACGGACTACTTCCGGGCGAAGGACGCCGCGTCGGTGGGAGGCGGTCGGCCGCCTGCTGGCCGACGAGGCGATCACCGTGCTGGTCGCCCGCCTCGGCGACCGGATCGTCGGCACGCTGACCCTGGTGACGTTCTCCCTGCTCACCGGGGTGCGCGCCCGGATCGAGGACGTGGTCGTCGACGAGAGCGCCCGCGGGCACGGCGTCGGCGCCGCCCTCACCGGGGAGGCCGTCCGCCTCGCCACCGCCGCGGGCGCGCGCTCGGTCGACCTGACCTCGCGGCCCGGTCGCGAGGCCGCCAACCGCCTCTACCGCCGCCTGGGTTTCGAGCCCCGCGACTCGACGGTCTACCGCCTCACCGTGCCCGCCGGGCCCTGACGCGGCCGCCCCGCACCGGGCAGGTCCGCGCCCCCGGACCATGGTCGACCGGTCAGGCGTCGGCGCCGATCTCGTACACCCGCCGCCCCAGCTCGGCCTCGCCCCGGTCGAGGTCCATGCCCAGGTCGAACCAGACCCGGTCCGCGCGGTCGGAGGGTCGGTCGAGCCCGACCGCCGCCCAGGAGAAGACGCCGTGCAGGAACTCGCGCGGCTTGTCCGGAGCGACGACGGACAGCACGAAGGAGACGGCGAGCCCGGCGCGGGTGACGAGGATCCTGCCGTCGGGGCGCTTGCGCCCGCCGGTGAAGAAGCGCGGCTTGTCGAGGATCTTGAACCACTCCAGCTCCGCGGAGGCCACCTGCTCCTCCAGGATCTCCTGCACCGAATCCCGCACGGCCGCGCCCGGGCAGTCGCCGAGCCAGTCGAGCCAGTGCCCGGACTCCGTGAGCGGCGCGAGGTCGTCCCGCGGCGGCCCGTGCCGCGGATTGACCTCGAACTCCCCGGTCAGCCGGCCGTCCTCCCCGACGAGCCAGTACCCGGTGACGGCCTCGCCCGGGACGTAGCCGTCCGGGTGGGCGAGCAGCGAGGCGTCGATCTCCGCGACGCGCCCGCCCGGGTGGGAGGCCGCCTCGGCGACCAGCGCGGGCGGGGCCGCGTCCACGTCGCGACGGCGCCGCTCGGCCGGTGGTTCCTCCATACGGTCCAACCCCCTCGTTCCCGTACCTGAGGCGGCCGCGGAAGCTCCCCTGGCCGCGTGCCGCCCGTGCGGTGATCGTCGCACGGGCATCCGGCGGCACGGCAGCGGGGGCGCCCCGCCCGGGACCGGGTGACGCTGGAGGCGGGTGGGGTCGCGACGAGGCGTGGGAGAGGTCATGACGACATCGCCGTCGATCCTGGTCACCGGCGGGACCGGCACGCTGGGGCGCCGGGTCACGCCGCTGCTGCGGCAGGCGGGGTGCCGGGTGCGGGTGATGAGCAGGACGCCGCGGGAGTCCGCGGACGGGCTGGAGTACGTGCGGGCCGACCTGCTGGCCGACGAGGGGATCGAGGCGGCGCTGGTCGGCGCGGAGACCGTGCTGCACCTGGCGGGCGGCCCGAAGGGCGACGACGTGGCGACCCGGAACCTGGTGCGGGCCGCCAAGGGGGTCGGGGTGCGGCACCTGGTGTACATCTCGGTCATCGCGGCGGACCGGATGCCGCTGACGTACTTCCGGGCGAAGGCGGGCGCGGAGCGGGCGGTGGCGGAGTCCGGGCTGGAGTGGACGACGCTGCGGGCCGCGCAGTTCCACGAGCTGGTGCTGGCCGTGCTGCGGGTGATGGCCAAGTCGCCGGTGATCCCGGTCCCGGCGGGGGTGCGGCTCCAGCCGGTGGACCCGCGGGACGTGGCGCTGCGGCTGGCGGAGCTGGCGCTGGGCAAGCCGGCCGGGCGGGTGCCCGACCTGGCCGGTCCGACCGTGTACGAGGCGCACGACCTGGTGCGCGGCTACCTGCGGGCGAGCGGCCTGCGCCGGCTCGCGCTGCCGGTGTTCCTCCCGGGGAAGGCCGGCGGCGCCTACCGCCGGGGCGAGAACCTCTCCCTGGCGAACACCGACACGGGCACGCGGACCTGGGAGTCGTTCCTGTCCGTGCACGTACGCTCCGCCCGCCGCCCCACCCGCCCGCCGCACCGTCCCTGAGCGGCGCGAGCGGGTCCGCGCGGGCCCGTACCGCGGGCAGATCCACGCGGGTCCGCACCTCGGGCAGGTCCGCGCGGGCCTGCGGGACGCAGGGTCGCCGCCTCCTCCAGGAGGCGTTCGCCGGCCGGTCCGACGCCGACCGGGCCGAACCCGCCCGCCTCACCCGCCGCTTCTCCGACGCCATGGCCCGCGCCGTGGACGGCCACGCACCGTGACCGGCCCGTGGCGGGAAGCCGCCGCCCGGGGCGCCACGCGGTGAGGAAGGCCGGCCGATCCGGACGGGCGGGCGCGATGATCGGGACGTGGACGAGATCACGCTGATGTCCGACCCGAGGATCGCCGCCGTGCCCGTGGCCGAATGCGGCGAGCCGCTGGTCGACGTACGGGCGAGGGGCGGGCTGCTGGTCGCGGAGATCCGGCGGGACGACGACGGGGCCTTCGCGCACCTGCGCCGGAGCGTCGCCGACCGGCTGCTCGACGCGGAGACCCGGCTGCCGGACGGGCTGCGGCTGCTGTTCGTGGAGGGGTACCGGCCGCCCGCGCTCCAGCGGACGTACTTCGCGCGCTACCAGGACGAGTTGCGGGCACTGCACCCGGACTGGTCGGCCGACCGGCTGCGGGCGGCCACGAGCCGCTACGTCTCCCCGCCCGAGATCGCCCCGCACAGCGCGGGCGCCGCGGTCGACCTGACGCTGGCCGACGAGGACGGCGAGGAACTCGACATGGGCACGCGGATCAACGCCAACCCCGAGGAGTGCGACGGCGCCTGCTACACCGCCGCCCCGGGCATCCCGGCCGGGGCTCGCGCGCGCCGCCGGGTGCTGGGCGTGGCGCTGTCCGCGGCCGGGTTCGTCAACTACCCCACGGAGTGGTGGCATTGGTCCTACGGCGACCGGTACTGGGCGCTCGCGACGGGAGCGGAACAGGCGCTGTACGGGCCGCGCGAACGCACCACGTGAGAGGAGTGCGGCAACGGACCCCGTGAGCGGAACGCAAGAGCGGGCGGAGGGGAGTTGATCCTTCCGGTCCGGGCGAGCCGGGCCCGCGCGCACCAGCGCGGAGCGTAACGTGGGGTTGACACTCGGAGGTCGCCCGGATGAGGCTGATCTGGGCGCGCCGCCGTATCTGTCCCGCGCCGTCAACTTCCGTGAGCGGCAAGCAAGCCAGGGCAGCGAAGGAGCGCACATGCGCGGGCCAGACGCGTACCCGACGGTGTCCGGTGTCGCGGCGGCCGCGCGGGTCCTGACGTTGCGCCACCCCGATCTGTGCCGGATGCGGATGGTCGGCGCGTCGCGTGCCGGGCGCCCGATGTGGCTGCTGTCGGTGGGCCACGGCAGCCGCCACGTGCTGGTGGTCGCCGGACCGCACCCGGACGAGCCGATCGGCGGCGCCACCGCGCTGTGGCTGGCCGAGCAGGCCGTCTGCGACCGGCAGCGGCTCAAGGACGCCGACCTGACCTGGGACTTCCTGCTCTGCCTGGACCCCGACGGCACCGTGCTCAACGAGACCGGCCCGGCCGGCCCGCGCCCGGCCGCCGTCCACTACCGGCACGTCTACCGGCCCGCGGCCGCCGAACAGCCCGAGTGGGCGGACTCGGTGCGCCCGGCGGGCGACCGGCTGCCGGAGACGCAGGCGCTGCTCGACCTCGTCGACGAACTGCGGCCGGTGCTCCAGTGCACGCTGCACGGCACCGACATCGGCGGGAGTTGGATCCAGCTCACCGACGACATGCCGGGCCTGGCCGAGCCGTTCGGGAAGTACGCCGCCGAACTCGACGTCCCCGTGCAGATCGGCACGTACGACGCGCTGTTCTGGCGGTCCGGCGGCCCGGGGGTGTTCGTCCGCCCGCCGGCCGGCGTGCAGGACCGGTTCGCGAGCGAGCCGGAGGACGTGGACGCCTCCACCTGGGCCCGCCCCGGGCGGTACGGCGGGCAGACGATGCTCGTCGAGGTGCCGATGTGGTCCACCCGCCGGATCGCGGACGCCGAACCGCACCCCGACCCCGCGCACGCGGTGTCCGTGCTGGCCGCCCGGCTGCGCAAGGACGGCACGATGGCGGCCACCGCGCTCGAGCGGGCGCTGCCGCTGCTCGACCGGCGGGCGGCCGAGGGCCAGATGTCGGGGCCGCTGCTGCGCGGCATCCAGCAGGCGGTGGACATCGGGCCGGGCCTGGCCGACGACTTCGACGACCTCACCCACCGCTCCCCCGTCGTGCTGACGCTCGCGCACGTGGCCGCGCTGGACATCGCCGCCCGGCGGATCCAACTGCGCGCCGCCGGCATGCTGTTGCGGCTGCTGGACGAGGCCCGGCTGGACGAGGACCCGGCCGGCGCCCCGGCCCGCCTCCGCGCCCGCCTGGAGCGCCGGCTCGACGCCGGGGCGCGCGACCTGGTCGCCTCGATGGAGGCGCGCTGGGTGCCCGTTCCCGAGCAGGCGGAACTGCAGGCCCGCACGGTGCTGGCGGCGGTGGATCTGCTCGGCTGAGGCGGAGTGGCCGACGCACGGCGGGCGGGTGGCCGGTGGGCCGATCCGGCCGGGGTGCGTCTTCCGTTGACGCGCGAGGCCGATCCGGCCGGGACGCCTTCCGCGGCCCGGGCTCACCGTCCGCAGGCGGGGCAGTCGGGGCGGCGCGGGTGGCGCTGGAGGACGGGGTCGCCGAGGGCCATGAGGTTCACGCCGAAACGGAAGCCCGGCTCCATGGGCGGCACCCCGGTGAGCAGCGCGAGGGCCGCGTGGGCGACGAGGGTGCCGGACAGCGCGGCCGTCACCGCGTTCGCCGGGTTCCACGGCATCCGCGGGGAGGCCGCGTCCTCGCTCTGGCCGGGCCCCAGCCGCAGGTCGCGCCGCTCGACCTCGCCCGCCCGCTGACACTCCCAGCACGGCCCCTGCCCCGGTACGTGGACGCCCGCGGTGACCAGCGGACCGCGGTAGCCGCCCTCCACCCAGGGTGTGCCGAGGGCCAGGCACACCCGGTTCGCCCAGCGCCGGATCTCCGCCGGCCGGTCCGCGCCGAGCACCAGCACGTCGTACCGCCCGGCCCCGCCGCGCAGCAACTCGGCAAGGTCGTTCGGGCAGCGCACCTCCCGCCGCTCGCCGGTGACCGTGACGTCGGAGTTGAGCGCGCGCAGGGCCGCGATCGCCGACTCCGCCTTGGAGCCGCCGATGTCCGTCTCGCGGTAGAGCAACTGCCGGTTGAGGTTGGACAGTTCGACGATGTCGGGGTCGACCACGTGGAGGTGCCCGATCCCGGAGGCGGTCAGGATCTGCGCGGCCGCGCCGCCGGTCCCGCCGACGCCCAGCACCAGCGCCCGGGCCTGCCGTAATCGCAGTTGAGCCGTCCACGGGGTGGCCCGCGTACTGAGGTCCATCCAGCGCAGCAGCGCCACCCCGCGGGCGTGCCGGGCCTGGTCGCGGTCGGTGAGCCCGGGCGGGGTGGGGGCGGCGGCGTCGTCCACGAAGCCGGCCCGTCGCAGGTCGGCCATCGCCTGCCGGACGACGGCAAGCGCCAACCCCGGGTGCCGGGCGGCGACTTCGGCGGCGATCCGGTCGGCCGTCCGGCTGCCGTCCATCGCCTCGGTCAGCGTCCACACCCAGCCGTCGGGGTCGGCGATCTCCGCGCCGATGCCGTAAATGACGCTGCCGATACGGACGTTGCCGTCGACCGTGCGGTAGGCGCGGTGTTCGGGCTTGATCCGGGGCCGCGCCAGGTCCTCGACCGCGGCGTCACCGGGCGGGGGCTCCGTACCCCGCGCGCCCGGGCGTGCCCCCGGGCCCGGAGGCGCCCCTGGGCCCGCGCCCGGCGCCCCGTCCTCACCCTGCCCCGCCTGCCCCGTTCGTGACGCGGCCGCCATTCGCAGCTTCTCCCTCGAGCCGTTGAAACCCTTGAGCCACTGAGAGCACCGAAACCGCTGAACACAGGAACCACTGGGGGCACGCGAAACACCAGGGGTACCTCTCACGTCTGCCCCAAGGAACGCGGGACATGCCCCCGCACAGCATTGCCCCTTGACACCCACACCACGCCGCCGCAGCCTTGCAGAGCGTGGGGAGACAGGGGGTGACCCAGCAACTACCCTGCGCGGGCATTCGACTTGGAGGGGAACTTGAAGGGGAACTTGAAGGGGAAGGGGAACCCGTGACCACGACGGTCGTCATCCGCCCGCTGGACAAGAAGGAGACCACCGGGGACAGCAACGCCAACGGGACCTGACGCCGGCGGAACGTGCCGTCGGCGGGACCGGCTCGACGGGACCGACTCGACGGAACGTGACATCGACGGGACCGACGTCGGCGGGGACGGGCGCGTAGCCCGGTTCCGCGGGGATCGCCGACGCGGCCGCGGCCCGCACACAACTCCCGTGCCGCCGAAGGCCGGACGGGAGAGGAGCGCCGAACCGCCCGGCGGGGCGGGCGGGTCGGCGCGAGCGACGATCACACTTGGCGAGCGCCCAGCTCCTGGGCCACCAACTCGGCGATCTGGACGGCGTTCAGCGCCGCGCCCTTGCGGAGGTTGTCGCCGGACAGGAACAGCGCGAGGCCGTGCTCGACCGTCTCGTCGACGCGGACACGGCCCACGTACGACACGTCCCGGCCCGCGGCCTGCAGCGGGGTCGGGATCTCCGAGAGCGCCACGCCGGGCGCGTCCGCCAGCAGCTCGTGGGCGCGCTCCACGCTGATCGGGCGCGCGAAGCGGGCGTTGATCTGGAGGGAGTGCCCGGTGAAGACGGGCACGCGCACGCAGGTGCCGGACACCTTCAGGTCCGGGATCTCCAGGATCTTGCGGGTCTCGTTGCGGAGCTTCTGCTCCTCGTCGGTCTCGAAGCTGCCGTCGTCCACGAGGTTGCCGGCGAACGGCAGCACGTTGAAGGCGATCGGGCGCTTGTAGACGGCCGGCTCCGGGAAGGCCACGGCCTCGCCGTCGAAGGTCAGCCGGTCGGCCTGGTCGGTGACCTTCGCGGCCTGGCCGTGCAGTTCGGCGACGCCGGCCAGACCCGAGCCGGACACGGCCTGGTAGGTGGTGGCGACCATCGCGGTCAGCCCGGCCTCCGCGTGCAGCGGGCGCAGCACCGGCATCGCGGCCATGGTGGTGCAGTTCGGGTTGGCGATGATGCCCTTGGGGCGCCGGGCGAGGGCGTGCGGGTTCACCTCGGAGACCACCAGCGGCACGTCGGGGTCCCGACGCCACGCGGAGGAGTTGTCGATCACCACCGCGCCCTGGCCGGCCACCTTCTCCGCCAGCGCCCGCGAGGTGCCGCCGCCCGCCGAGAAGATCACGATGTCCAGTCCGCCGAAGTCCGCCGTCGTGGCGTCCTCCACGGCGACCTCGCCGCCGGGCGCGCCCGCCCACGGCAGGGTCCGGCCGGCCGACCGCGCCGAGGCGAACAGCCGCAGCCGCTCCGCCGGGAAGGCGCGCGCGGCCAGCAGGGTGCGTACGACCCCGCCGACCTGTCCGGTCGCTCCGACGATTCCGATCCTCATCGCGGTCTCTCTCCGATCTGCCGGTCCCGGCCCGCTCGCGGCGCGGGTGCCAGGTGGGTGCCCGCCCGTCCGAGTATCCCCCGGTATGCGCGTGGGGCGCGGAGGGATTTCACGGGACGAGACGGGTGGGGGTCGGTGCCGCCGTTTCCCCGGCCTCCACGGACTCCAGGGCGGCCAGCGCGCGGGCGGTCGCGGGCGCGCTCGCGGGCAGCAGGGGGAGCCGGACGTCCGGGGTGGGGATGCGGCCCCGGGCGTGCAGCACGGCCTTGATCACCGCCGGGTTCGGCTCCTGGAAGAGGGCCGCGCCCAGCGCCGCCAGCCGGTGCCCGGGCCGCGGACCGAGCCCCCGGCCGCCGGCCGTCGCCAGCCGGGCCCAGTGCGCGGTCGCCAGGTGCGCGGAGGCGAGGATGCCGCCGTGCGCGCCCAGGGCCAGCAGCGCGGGCGCGAGGACGTCGTCGCCGGCCAGGATCTCGAAACCCGCCGGGTGGTCGCCCAGCAGGTCCACCGCCTCCGCGTCCAGGTTGGCGGCGAACTTCACCCCGCGCACGCCCGGGACCGCCGCCAGCTCGCGCAGGGTGCGGGCGGTCAGCGGCTGACCGGTGCGGAGCGGGACGTGGTAGACGACCAGCGGCAGGCCGGCGGCCCCGGCCAGGGCGCGGAAGTGGGCGATCACGCCGGCTTCGCCCGGACGGGTGAACGAGGGGACGGTGACCAGGGCGGCGTCCGGCCTGTGCGGCAGCTCGGCGAGCGCCGCCAGCTCCCGTGCGGCCTGGGCCGTACCGCCGCCGACCCCCACGGTGAAGCGGGCGCCGCGCTCCCGGCAGACCCGGCCCAGCACGGCCACCACCTCGGCCCGCTCCGGCGGCTCCAGGGCCGCCGCCTCCCCGGTGGTGCCGAGCGCGACCAGCCCGGCTGCGCCGCCGGCCAGCGCCTCGTGCGCGAGCGCTTCCAGCGCGGCCGTGTGCACCTGCCCGTCCGGGCCGAACGGGGTGATCAGCGGTACGTGGATCATGCCTGCGAGTCTCGCCCGGCGACGGGGGAAGGTCCAGTGAAAAGGTCTGGGGTGAACCCTTCAGCGGATCTACGCTTTCGGGCATGTACGAGATCTCCGCCGACCCCGCCCGGCTCGACGTGGCCCGCGTCCACCACTGGCTGTCCACCGACGCGTACTGGGCGCTCGGCCGCTCCCTGGCCACGCAGCAGGCGGCGATATCCGGCTCGCTCAACTTCGGCGCGTACGCCGTCGGCACCGGCGAACAGGCCGCCTACGCCCGCGTCGTCACCGACCTCGCCACCTTCGCCTGGCTCTGCGACGTCTACGTCGCCCCCTCCGCCCGCGGCCACGGCCTCGGCACCGCCCTCGTCACCGCCGTCCGCGACCACCTCGCCCCCACGGCCTGAGCCGCGTCCTCCTTGCGACGGACGACGCCCACGGTGTCTACGCGAAGGTCGGCTTCGAGCCCCTCGGCGACCCTGAGAAGTGGATGGCGCTGTCCCTGCGCCGGGGGTGAGCGGGGCGGTTCAGCGCTCCGGGGAAGCGGACGACGCTGGGCGCGCAATGGCCGCCTCGTCGGCCCGGGCGCGCATGATCTCCTCGATCCGCGGGACCGACAGCGGCTGATTGCCTAGATAGGGCCGCGCCGCTGCCAGCTTCGCCGCGAGGCGTTCGGCAATCGCCCGCCGCCGGCCGCCCGAGACGGGCGTCTTCGCGTACAGACCGGTGTATCGGACGCCGTCCACGAACGCCGACTTGACTCGCTCGTGAGCGAGGTAGATCTGCAGATCGCCACGCCAGCCGACGCTGCACTCCGGGGGGACGATGTCCACCCAGCCCGCGACGACCTGCTCCCTCTCGTGCGGGAGATACCCCATCTTGTGGATGTGCGAGGCAAGTTCGTACAACGGGTCGCCCCACAGGGCAAGTTGCCAGTCGATGAAGACGGCCTCACCGCCTCCCCGCCTCAGGATGATGTTCTTCCGGTGGACGTCGCAGTGCACCAGTCGGAACGGACGGGAGCGCAGGTCTCGCCAGCGAGTGAGGAGCGGGCCGAGCGGATCGGCCGGGATGCCGAGATCCGAGAGGAGGCCTGGGTGACGGGACATGAAGTCGCGATGGATCCCGGTCGAGACCTCCGAGAGCCGCTCCGCGAAGGCCGGCGTGTCGCCGTCCTCCGGCCAGGACTGGTTCTTGGCGGGAAGGACTTCGGCCGGCACGCGGATGAGTTCGGCGAACAGCGCAAGAGCATCGCGGATCAACCCTGTGGGCACAGGCTTGCCGACGGGCGCAACGGATTCGAGCAGGTCTCCATCGACGAACTCATGGATCTGGAAGTCCGGATCGGTGCTGGCGTGGAGCAGTCGCTGCGCATGCCGAACGTACGGGCAGATAGCGGTGAGCAGTTCGCCCTCCGGCCACAACTTCAGGTCCACCATGTCCGAGTCGGGCAGCGGGAATCGGATGATCACGGGTCTGCCGTCGTCATCCATGCGGATGTTCCGGTTGTAATAGCCGGACGAGGCGCCCTCAGCCGACCGCGCCGCGCGATAGAGCCGCATCGGATCCATGACCACTCCCTCAACCGATCAGTCCGGTCAACGCTTCGGAGACTCTCGTCGTCACGGCCGCCGGAGGGTCTGCGGTCATGACGGCGGCTTGTGCGCGCTCGACTTCGCGGCGCGACGCGGCGTCGGCGGTGCCGATCCGCTCCAGCAGCATCCCCGCCAGCACGATCAGGGTGGGGTAGACGGTGCTCTCGGACAAGTCGTGAACGGCCGCCCGGACCATGGTGTCCGCAGCCACGGTCTGCCCCGTACGGGCCAGGAGGACTCCGTGGAAGAGTTGGGCCCGGGCATGACCGGAACGGTATCCAGCCCGTACCAGTACCTGCGTGGCCTCCACGAACGAAGCCTCCGCACCGGTCAGTTCGCCCTCGTAGAGCTGCGCGATCCCGAAGGCGGTCCATGCCTTGCCGAGTTCGTGCAGGATCCCGGCCTCGCGATGCAGCGTGATCACCTCGTCCGCCAGGGCCAGCGCCCGAGCCGGACAGGTGAAGGCGTACTGCTCCAGGTGGTTGGTCCGGACGTTGGCCAGGCCGATGAACGCTCCAGCGGTCTCGTACTCATGCTGCGCGCGGAGCAACCACTCGGCCGATTCGGTGAAGTCGAACCTCATGCGTGCGGCGAGGTGCCGCAAGCGGGCGATGTCCCCGCGGATCTGATGACCGTCGTTGCCGCACTCCTCCTCGATCCGCGCCGCGACCTCCTCTGCCTGGGTGAACCGCCCTTGGCACATATGGAGGTCGGCCGCGGACAGACCGGCCTTGAGCCGGGTGCTCCCCTGGTGGGATTGCCAGACGTCGGTGTACAGACGCAGTGCTTCGACGGTACGACCGGCGATCCGCAGGGCGTCCCCGCGTACGACGGCGAGCCTGGCGCCGATGAGGGTGCCGGGATCGGGGCCGGGCTCCTCGCTGAGCCGCAGCGCGTGAGCGACATCACCGACCAGGATGGCCGTCTCGCCCCTCAAGCAGCGGGCCAGTGCGGTCAGTTCGGCGTGTGAGCCGATGGAGGCAACATGGTCCGGTCCGGTCGTCAAGAAGCTCTGGAGATCGGACAGGATGCCCAGTCCCGCCTGCTTTCCGCCGACCAGGATCGCGCGGTCCGAGTGGCGCATGATGCCTTCGGCCGAGAGCGTCCCGGCGTGCAGGCCGTGGAAGACGGCCTCTCCCAGAGCCACCGCCGGGGGAACCGGAGGGGAGCCTGCCATGGCGGCACTGCCCTCGGTGCGCACTGCCCATGCGTCGGCGAGGCAGGCATGGATGTCCTGGGCCTGCTCCGGCGACAGCCCGGCGCCAAGGGCCGCAGCCATCACATCGTGAAGCCGGAAGAGCCCGGACTCGGTCTGCTGGACGAAGGAGTACG
Source organism: uncultured Actinomycetota bacterium (assembly GCA_963756705.1). Classification (GTDB taxonomy): domain Bacteria; phylum Actinomycetota; class Actinomycetes; order Streptomycetales; family Streptomycetaceae; genus Actinacidiphila. The sequence continues at coordinate 16,814 of CAVWOS010000001.1, forward strand.
CCCGCAGATTGTCCCAGGCCAGACGGTGCGAGGGCAGGTAGAAGTGTTGGGTCAGCGTACGGAAGATCTGCAGGTCGAAGACGCGAGCAACCCCGAGCAGCTGCAGCACCGCTTCCACCTCGGGACCCACGTGGTGGAGGAAGCGGTTCAGAATGGCGTCCGTGGGAACCGCGGCGGGAGTGCGTCCGCCCTCCCCCGTGCCGCCCATGTCGGCGGCGAGTTGCAGATAGAAGGGAAGACCGTCGCTCTCCTCCACGATGGCCGAGCGGCCTTGGTCGTCGCCTATCCCCGCAGCGGACAGGAACTCACTGCGGGCCCACCTCGGCAGCCCTGGCAGCCGATGGTCCGAGGTGCGCTCGGTCCATCCCCACACATCCTTGTGCCTGTTCCACCCCAGGGGCTCACGGCCGGCCACCACCACGAGCCCGTGTGCCATCGGCCCCAGCAGTTCACGCAGCCACTCGTCGCTGGCCGCCACCCGTCCGGTCCGCACCGGCTCGGGCACCAGCGCCTCGTAGCAGTCCATGAAAATGACGAACGGCCGCTCGTGTGCCGCCTCGCACAATTCGTCGACGAACAGCTCACCGACCGTCCTGGCCAAGTCACCCAGCCGTCCGGGTTCGCTCAACTCGTCGAGCCTTTGCAGCCTCTCGTCGTTGCGTATGCGCAGCCGGCGTCGGACATCCAGCCGAAGCCGATCGGCGAGCCGCAGCAGACCCACAGCACCGGCGATCATCGGCAGTTGGGCGACGTCGGCCAGCATCTGGGAGAGGATCTCGCTCTCCCTCGCCAGGGGCAGGTCACGTTCGTTCATGCGCAGATGCGGATGCATCCGCTGCCACAGCACCGCGTACGCAATGTCGAAGCGATCGAACCTGACGTCCTGCCGGTGGAACTGCTCCCGAAGATGCAGCAGCACCGGATCGCGCTGTCTGAGCCCGGGTGCCTCGAAGTCCACGACCGCCGTTCTTACTCCGACGCCTGTGTACTCCTCCTTGCGCAGTTCCGCCAACAGCCGGGATTTGCCGATGCCGCCGACCCCGGTGATGTTGAGGATCCGGGGTTCGGTGGCGCTGCGGAGGAGTTCGGACCGGTAGAGCGCGCACACGAGCTCGCGGTCCACGAAGATCTCCGCCCGGGCCCGCCGATCCGGCTGCAGCACAACGCCTCCCCCACGTCGCGGCCTTGGTCACTCCCCAGGGGTCAGTGAACCCCAGCGGGAACAGCCGCGCGGGGAATCAGAGGCGGGCCGGTGCGGGCTGCAGCGGTTTCAGGCCAGGTGAACGCAGCCATTCCTTCAGCGCGCGCTCAATCGCGGCCTGGTTCGGCAGTCTCTTCCAGCCCAGGGATCCGGCCGCCCGTTCCAGTGCGACAAGGACCAGGCGCGCAGCCTGGTCCGGCCCCGTCGGGGACAGCGGTCTGACCATGTCCCGCGCTGCGCGCATGACATCCGGGTACACGGACTGCGCCCGCTCGTAGCGCAGGTAGACCTCCAGGTCATCCTCGAACCGCTGTACATAGCTCGGGGAGACGCTTTCCGCTGCCCGGTACCAGACCATCGCCGCGTCGTCCCACTGGGACTCGGGATAGTCCATCCGGCACAGGTGTGTGGCCAGTTCGTACAGTGGATCGCCCAAGGTCGCCAACTCCCAGTCGATCACGTGCAGTCGCCGGTCGTCGCGGACGACGAGATTCCTGCGGTGCAGGTCGGTGTGGAGTAGCGCGGAAGGCCGGTCGGAAAGGGTGGGCAAAGAGCTTGCGACAAGGGCCATTCCGTCACTGGGCACGCCCAACCGCTCGAAGAGAAGTCCGAATTCCTTGTCGTATGCCCGTCGCATCCGCTCGGTGAAACGCAGCAGCACGCTCAGAAACCCGGCGCTGTTGTTTCTCCTGGGCCAGTCCTGCGGGACCTCGGGCAGCGAGTCCACCGGAACGCGCAGCAGACCGGCGAAGATCGGTCCCATTTGTTCGAGATGGGCGGGATCGACCTCTTTCCCAGGTGGCGAAACCTCGGCAAGCACCATGCCCGGCGCGTAGGTATGGACGCTGTACACGCTGTTGCCGGTGACCCGCGAAGGAATGTTCGGCAACCAGGGCCGTACCGCAGCCAGAATGGCAGCCTCTTGCGACCACGTACGCATCGTGACATCGAGCACATCTTCGGACGGTCGCCGCAGACGCAGCGTCACCTTCGATCCGCGAGGCAGTCCGTTCCGGTCGGCCAGTACGTTCGGCAGCCAGACCGGATAGATGTGGTGATGGAATCCCACCACAGGGGGAACCTTGGTCCGGGCCGTGCGCAAGAGTCGATCCCATGCGGCGCAATCGGTCTCGATGCGGCGGGAGGTTCCGATGGTGGCCCCCAGGCAGGCACAGTGAAGCCGGCAGTCGTTCCACCGTCATCCCGCCGGTGTTGCCGTGAGCCTATCGGGAAGCGCCTCTGTACGCGCAAGAAACTCAGCCGTCCAGGTCATGCCGCATCGGTCACGGCCCGTCCCAAGGCATTCATGGAGTCCACCCAGTAGCGAGCGCCCTCGTTCCGGAGGGCCCGTACTTTCGCCTCGGACACGCAATAGCCGATGAATCCCACGCCCGCCGCACGTGCGGCCGCAAGATCGGCGGGCGTGTCTCCGATCAGCAGGCACTGCTCGGCCGAGACGCTGTCCTGCACCACCGATGCCAGTGCTCGGTGGACGGTGTCCGGATGGGGCTTGAGCAACCTGGGGTCCCAACCGCGACCGAACACCCGGCCGTCGAAATGGCGATCGATGCCGTGTGTCTTGAGGAACGCCAGCACCGGCTCGGGCGAGTTGTTGGTCGTGATGGCCAGGGTGCGTCCGCTGTCGTACATCGCCTGCACGCACTCGAGCGCGCCGCTGGTGGGATCCGCGAGGTCCACTCGCTTGATCTCCGCCGTCGTCAATCGCTCCTCGAACTTACGTGCCACAGAACGCAGTTGCGGGTCGGTCTCGAAGGACCGGTCCGGGAAGCACTCGGGCAGGGCACGGAACATCGCGTACGGGTCGGTCATGTCTGACAATCGCGGGGAGTGCAGGTTCGCCCGGTCGAGTATGGCGCGAAAGGTCCCTGCCATTCCGTGACTCGGCCACTTGAGGAAGAGGCGGCTCAACGGACCGTCGAAGTCGAGGAGCAGGCAGCGTATGCCCGACAGCACCTCACTGAGCGTGGCGGGATCTGACGGCTGGTCTCCGCGAGCTTCTATGGCTGTCACCCAGCGAGTGTCGGTCGCCGGGCGGTGCTTCGGCCAGTGGGACCGACGGCCTCAGGCCGTCACCCGAAGCGGCTGAGCGGCTGAGAGAGGTTCGTCCACAGGGAATCGAACCAGTCCTTGGCCTCGGCGACGAAACGGGATCCGGCGGCGGCCGGATCCGACGGATCGCTGCGGTACGGGAAGAGCACCGCGGTGACACCGAGCATGTCGTGGATGTCCTCGGGCTCGGGGCCACCCAGGTCGACCTTGCGCTGCACAGCCTTGTAGAGACCGTGCAGGGCGGTGCGCTCGTTGAGCAGGTACAGCTTCGTCACCGGGGTGATCGGCAGGATGTGGAACGCCACGGACACCTCGATGTCCGGTCGGGCCTGGGAGAGCGAGGTGAACGTGCTGGACAAAGTGATGGCCTGGGCCCGCATGAGAGTGCGCATCCTCTGCAGCGGACGCGGATCCTCGCTGTTGGCGACCAGCTTCGGAAGGGCCAAAGGGACCTCGGGACTGGGCAGCAGCAGCCGCACGGTGATCGATTCCGGGTTCAGCTCACCATGTTGCAGGAGCCGCATCGGATCGGCCAGGGCGTTGTTGAGCGTCTCCGAGGTCCAGGAGAAGGCGTCGATGGTGACCCGCGGCTCCTGGAACGCTTCCGAGATGTGCTGGGCGAGCGAGAGCAGCGCCCGCTCGGGCGTGTCTGTTGCCGCCAGGTCGGCCGCGTGCCTGACGTCGCGGCCCAGGACATAGGAACCACGGCCCTGTTGCGAGTCGATGTAACCGTCCGAGCGCAAAGCGGCAAGAGCCCGCTGGACCGTGGCACGGGACACCGAGAAACGGTGTACCAGCGCTTCCTGGGTGGGCAGTTGCTGGCCCGCGCGCAGGACGCCCTTGTCGATGTCCTCGCGGAGCTGCCGTGCGATCTTCCGGTAGGGACGCAGAGCCCCCGGGTTGTCGCCGGCGTCAGGTTGGCTGCGGTACGCATCAGGCGGGCTCACACGGGAATGGTACAACTCTCAGTCAAGTGCTGGCACTTGACTGAGTTATGTTTCCTGATCTCCGCCAACTGGAACAACCGAAGTGAGGGAAGTAGTCAACTAGTAGCAATATAGCTCCAGTTGATGAAGCAACTCATCTCGGGGGTCGCCAACCTCCCGTACAAGGGAGTACGGGACGCAGCGCAACCTCCCTGCCTTCAGCTTTGCGTGGCGCTACGAAGGAGGGACGGCCATGCTCGCACTCAGCTTGTGTGCATACGCGTTCGAAGAGATCGTCCAGTGGAAGTACGGCGCGGCCGGCATGCTCGCGGTGGGTCTGGTCACCATCGGGCACAAGCTCAACAGCACTGCCTGTACGGCCATCGGACTGACCGCGCTGGCGTTGCTGCTGGCGCAGTGAAGGGGGCCGACGAGTCCGGGGGAAGGGCCCGTCGGATCGCAGGGGGTGGATCGGGGGCGAATCGGGGGACGGATCCGGGTTCGGGTCGGACGCCGGGTCAGAAGACGTCGGGGCACCAGGGGCGGCGCGGGGTGCGGAACAAGGTGTCCGCGGTCCGCAGGACGGACGGATCCGCGGGGGTGATCCGGCCGAGGGCCGCCAGGCGGGTCGCCGACTCGTCGCCCAGGTAGAGGCAGGCCAGGTCGCCGACGGTGAGGGAGAGGTCGGGCGGCGCGGCCGAGGGGGTGCAGGCGGGGGCGCCGGACGCGTCGGTCTCCAGCAGGAAGCGGCCGCCGGCGAGCCCGTCGGCGTCGTGCACGTCGAGGACGAGGGAGGCGGGGCCGCAGGCGTAGGTGCGGGCGGCCAGCGCGACGGGGACGTCGAGGAAGCGCAGCCACAGGAAGTCGGCGTACGCCTCCACCTTGGCGGCCCGCGGGTCGCCGAGCAGCAGGGGGAGCACGTCGTCCGGCGGGCGGTGGCCCGTCTGGAGCAGGGTCGCCCAGTCCAGCGAGATCAGGTAGCGCCACAGCGCGGTCTCGGCCGCAGGCGTGGCGGCCAGCAACTGCTTGACCTTCACGTCCATCCGCGGCAATCGGCGACCCACGTGGCCGGGCCGAAGCCGAAGCGGCCGTAGATCGGGTACTCCGCCGCGATCAGGATCGCCACGGCCTCCCCGCGTGCCTTCGCGTCCGCGAGGTCGGCCGCCATCATCCGGGAGGCCAGGCCGCGGCGGCGGTGGGTGGCGACCGTCGAGACGTTCGTGATCGCGTCGGCGGGGAGGGTGGCTCCGCCGGGGACGGTCAGCTCGCGGGCCATGCTGCGGAAGGTGGCGACGCAGCGGTCGCCGTCGAAGGCGCCGCGGGTACGGGACAGGTCGTACTCCGGCCGCCGGCTCGCGGGCTCCTCCGGGGAGAAGCCGGCGGGGTTGTGGAAGCCGGTGAAGGCGGCTCGGACCCAGGCGGCCACGTCTGCCTCCGCGAGGGTCCTGATCTCGGCGGTCATCCCCGCACGCTACGTGTCCCGCGGGCCCACCCGCACCCGATTAACCCGCCCTCCGCGGAGTAGGGCTCCCGCCCAGGGGCGCGAGGAACTGCGCGGCCGACCACACTTCGGCCCGCAGGTCGTCACGCTCCCCAAGGGACTGTTGCTGTCGCCCCGCGACCACCGGCCGGTGGCCTGCTGAGCGCGCAGTTCCGCCCCCAGAGCTTCGCCTGGGAGGTACCCCCAGCGCCCCCTGGAGAACCGCACTCCGCGAGGGCACCCCGGCCTCCGGGAAGGGTGAGCGTCCTCCGGGAGGCTCAGGGGTTGGTGAGGAGGTCGTCGATGTGGGCCTCGCCGGCCCGGTAACGGCGGGTGACTTCCGCCGAGCAGCCGTCGATCGTGTGCTGAAGCACCTGCCGCCGCCGCGAAACCTGCTGCTCGTGCCGCAGCAGCCTCCCCATCGCGGCGTGAAGTTCCGCATCGGTACGGGCCGACAGGTCCGAGAGCTCGACCTCGGCCAGCATCTGCTCGGCGAGCACCCGGACCCGCTCGGTGAGCGGCGTCCCCATGCGGACGTGCCGCGCGGAGGACCGTACCCGGGACGGCCCGTCGGCGAGGATCTCCGAGAGCCGGTCGACCACGGGCGGCTCCAGCTCCGCGCCCTCCTCCGGCGGAGCCTCGGCCGCCCCGCCGCGCCGGCGCAGCTCGGCCTGGAGGATGTCGATCCGCCCGTGCAGCATGCGCCGTAGGTACGACAGGTCGGCCTCCTCCCGCTGCGCGTCACGCCGCAGCGCGCGCAGGGCGGAGAGGTCCAGGGCGCCCAGGTCGGGCGCGGGCCCGTCGGCGGTGTCGGTGAGCGGACCGCGCGGCGCGGGCGGCCGCAGCGGACCCATGGCGTCGGCCTTCAGCATGGGCTGGCCTTCCTGCTGGGCGCCCCTAAGGGGCGGCCGTCGGTACGGCAGTGCCGGACACCACCGGTTGTGGTGCCGGAAGTCTCTCCGGCGCCGGATGTGATCATGCCTGTCGTCCCCTCCTGGCGTACACGCGCTCCGCCCGGCTTCGATGCTGCCACCTGCCGTGGACCGCCCGCAGCGACTCTGCACCCGAACGGCCGTCGAAACGGTTGTGCGACCCCGCCGACCGGGCGTACGGCACCCCCGTGTGCGTGCCCCCTCACCCGTGTGGGGGACGGCCGACGGCCACCCGCCACAATGAACGGCATGCGAGCAGTGGCCCAGCGGGTGAGTGAGGCGAAGGTCGTCGTCGACGGGGAGACCGTCGGCGCCGTCGACGGACCGGGGCTGTGCGTCCTGGTCGGGGTGACGCACGACGACACCGAGGAGAAGGCGGCCACGCTGGCCCGCAAGCTGTGGACGCTGCGCATCCTGCCCGAGGAGCGCTCCTGCTCGGACGTCGACGGGCCGCTGCTGGTGATCAGCCAGTTCACGCTGTACGGGGACGCGCGCAAGGGCCGCCGCCCGACGTGGAACGCGGCCGCCCCCGGCCCGGTCGCCGAGCCGCTCGTCGACGAGGTGGTGGCCCAACTGCGCGCGCTCGGCGCCACGGTGGCCACGGGCGTGTTCGGCGCGGACATGAAGGTGTCGCTGACGAACGACGGGCCCTTCACCGTCGTCATCGACGTGTAGCCGTCGAGGGGAGGGCCGGCGGGGGCGACGGAGTGCCGCCCCGCCGGGCCGGAATCCTGGAGAACGTCAGGGCGCGACGACCGTCTCCTGCGCGGCCGCCGTGTTCTCGTCCGCCAGCAGCGTGGCGTGCTCGGGCGTGTTCCGCTTGACCAGCGCCAGGGCGATGGGGCCGAGCTCCCAGTGCCGGGCGGACGAGGTGATGAAGCCGACCGCGCGGCTGTCGGGACCGTCCTGCGCGACGCGGACCGGCGCGCCGTGCGCGGGCAGGCGCACCTCGCTGCCGTCCAGGTGCAGGAAGACCAGCCGGCGCGGCGGACGGCCGAGGTTGTGCACCCGCGCGACCGTCTCCTGGCCCCGGTAGCAGCCCTTGTTGAGGTGCACCGCGGTCTCCAGCCAGCCCAGCTCGTGCGGGATGGTGCGGTGGTCGGTCTCCATTCCGAGCCGCGGCCGGTGCGCCTCGATGCGCAGCGCCTCGTACGCGAGCACCCCCGCCGGCGGGCCGACCTCGGCGGCGAAGGACTCCAACTGCTCGCGCGGCACGAACACGTCCCGCCCGTACGGTGTTTCGCGCACGTTCCACTCCGTGGGCACGGTGGCGATCGAGCCCGCGGGCAGGTGCACCACCGCGTACTGCCCGGTGGCGTCGGCGATGTCCACCCGGTAGAAGAACTTCATCGACTCCAGGTACGCCACGAGGGCGCCGCTCGTACCGGGTTCGACGTGTATCCAGGTGGTGGCGCCGTCGTCCACCAGGTACAGCGCGTGCTCGATGTGGCCGTGCGCGGACAGGATCAGCGCCTCGGTGGACTGGTGCGGCGGCAGCTGCTCGACGTGCTGGCTGAGCAGCAGGTGCAGCCAGGACAGCCGGTCGTCCCCGCTGACGGTCACCACTCCGCGGTGCGACAGGTCCACACAGCCGGTGCCGGCCGCGAGCGCGCGCTGCTCGCGGAACAGGTCGCCGTAGTGCGCGGCGACGCCTTCGTCAGGGCCTTCTGCGGGGACGGCGCCGGGCAGCGACAGCAAAGGGCTCTTCGTCATGCGGTCCAGCGTACGGCGGGAGGGCTGACGAGCGAGCTCCCGGAGTGGCGGCCCGAGGCACGAGGGCCTCCGCGCAGGGAGCGAGGAGGAAGACCGACCCGATCAGGGGGACTCCGGCGCGCCATCCCCGTCCGCGGCCTCGGCCGGAGCCGTGGCGGCCTTGCGGGCGCAGTCCCGGCAGCGGCCGTAGATCGCGAAGTGCTTCATGTCCGTCTCGAAGCCGAACCGCTCCCGCAGCCCCTGCCGCAGCGGCTCGGCCAGTTCCACGTCGGCCTCCGTGACCACTTCGCAGTCGCGGCACACCAGGTGCATGTGGTTGTACCGGTCGGCCAGGTGGTACGTGGGCGCGCCGTGGCCGAGGTGCGCGTGGCGGACCAGGCCCAGCTCCTCCAGCAGCTCCAGGGTCCGGTACACCGTCGAGATGTTGACTCCGGAGGCGGTCTTGCGCACCTCGCACAGGATCCCGTCGGGCGTCGCGTGCCCCAGCCTGTCGACGGCCTCCAGGACAAGCTCGCGCTGCGGGGTCAGCCGGTAGCCGCGCTGCCGCAGATCGCTCTTCCAGTCGGTGCTCGCCACACGCCCAGTGTAGGGACGGTCACTTGAAGAAGGCGATTCCGTCGTCGGGGAGGTCCTTCAGATCGGCGACCCACTCACGGGGGTCCACGACCTTCTTCAGGTGGGCCGACATGTAGGGGCGCAGCGGCACCGAGGGGGTGGCCTTCTCGCCGACCCACATCAGGTCGCCGTTGACGTAGCCGTACAGCCGCTTGCCGCCGCTGTACTCGCCGGCCACCGGCAGTCGGGCCACCGCGTCGGTGACCAGGTCGATCTGCGGCTTGCCCGAGGCCAGTTCACCGGTCCAGATCTCGACGATGCCCTCGTCGCGGGTGGAGGTGACGTCGACCTTGCGGTCGGCGTCGACGCGCCAGAAGCCCGTCTCGGACTCCAGCGGGCGGACCTTGTCGCCCTCCTGGTCCAGCACCCAGGTGCGCGAGCTGTAGGCGAGGAAGGCCCGCCCGTCGTGGGTGAAGGAGACCTCCTGGCCGAAGTTGCACTTCTCGGCGCCCGGGAAGTCGTGGACGCCGGCGCCCGTCCAGTTGCCCAGCAGGAACGCCAGGGGGACGAGGTCGCGGTGCAGGTCCGAAGGGATCTCGATCATGTCAGCGCTGGCCCTGGTAGAGCTTCGACACCGCGTAGACGGCGAAGGCCGCCACGCCCAGGCACACCAGGACGAGCAAGGCGTCGAAGAGGTACTGGATTTCCACGGGACGCGCTCCTAGGGCGGCATACGGTTCGGGCCGCACCCGAGTCTAGTGCGCGGCCCGGGCACGGATGTGCCCAGGCCGCGTGACGTGCGGCTCAACCGGGGTCGCCGGCCGGGGCCCGGCCGGCGACCCGGTCAGCCCAGCAGCTGGGCCTGGAGCCGGACGGTCTGCCGGAACGGCACCTCGGGCACCTCGACGGCGCCCTTGAGGCTCTGGATCACCACGCCGATGCTGTCGCCGGAGTAGATGTAGGCGTAACGGACCGCCGACGGGCCGTACGGCTTGGACTCGGCGAAGGCCGAGACCTCGATCCCGGACGGGACGGCGGAGGACTTCACGGTCTTGTCGTCCTCCTCCTCCGGGGCCGCCGTCAGCCGCTGCGACTCCAGGGAGTTCCGGTAGAGCTGGGTGAAGCCGGTGGTGATGAACTGGAGGACGTAGATGTCGGTGCGGGTGCCGTCGGGGGTGGTCCAGGCGCGGGCCGCGATGTGCCGCAGGCCGTCCTGTTCCAGCTCCTCCTGCCGCTCCTTGGCCAGGTAGGTGTCGTTGTCCTTGTCCGCGTTGTAGAGGTCGGTGAAGCTCTTCGTGGACACCCAGCCGGTCGGGCCCGGCACGGCCTTGTCGGTGACGGCCGTCAGCGGCGCGGGCAGCAGCAGGGACCGCACGTCGGCGTAGTGGCGACCGCCCGTGTTGGCGTCCGCCAGCGGGCGCGGCTTGCCGGCGGGCAGCTTCGGCAGCGCGTACGGCGGGAAGGTCCAGCGGCCGTCGTCGGGGGTCCGCAGCCCGGGGATCCTCGTCCGCTCGGGCCGCTCCACGGCGTACGCGGTCGCGCCGCAGAACGCGGCGAACACGGCCACGGCGGCCGTCCAGCGCAGGGCGGCCCGCACCCGGCGCCGGCGCGTCGCGGCCCGCTCGGCCACCATGGCGGGGTCGAGGGGCGCGGCCGGCTCCTCGGCGGCCGGCTCCCCGTCGGCGGGCGCCCCATCGGCCGGTGCCCCATCGGCCGGCGTCGTCCCGTCCTCGACGGCCGGCGCGGGCGCGTCGAGGGCCGACGCGGGGGCTGCCGGAGCGGCGGGAGCCGCCTCCGCGGAAGGCCCGGCCGGGATCTCAGTGGTGTTGTCCGTCATGTCAGACCGCCTCGCCCGGGTCCTTGATCCGGTCGAGCTGCCTGGCCAGCAGGTCGGCCGCCTCCGTCTTCTCCAGCGGCACGGTGCCGCTGGCCGTCATCGTCACCATGAGGTCGCCCTCGGTGGCCTCGCACAGCATCAGGCCGAGTTTCTCCTTCTTGCCGGGCGCCGGCACCGCGCAGCTCGCGTACGGGTGTCCCTTGACCTTCGGGCCCTTGTGGAAGAGGTCGCCCATCGCCTTGGTGAAGGCGCTGAAGAACTTGGGCTCGGCGCGCGCCGCGCTCTTGTTCTTCATCTGGACGATCTCGATCTGGACGACCAGCTCGTCGTCGGCCTCGGTGTACGTCCGCATGCCGGCGCCCTCGATGTGGAGGTCGTCGATGGCCTGGTCGGCCTCCTTGCGGTCCTTCTTCGACAGGCCGCTGACGTCGCCCTCCACCAGGTGCCGGGCCTTCCCGGCGTCGAGCACCACGTCGTTGCCGAACTCCTGGACGTCCGGACCGGGGCTGTAGCCCGCGGGCACCGGCAGGAGCAGCAGGGAGAGGCTGCCGAAGTGGGTGCCGCCGGACTTCGCGCCGAACGCCTTGGTGGCGCTCGGGGTGGGCGCGGACCACGGCGTGCGGGCGGGCTTCGCGTCCGCCCGGTCGTTCCCGCCGTGCAGTACGCCGTACCCGACACCGCCGACCGCCGCGAGGGCCACCAGCGCGCCCACGACGCCGAACACGGTCCCGCGGCGCGAGCGCGGCGTGCGCGGCACCGGGGCGGCGAACGGCTCCGCGCCGGGCGCGCGGGTACAGGCAGCCGCGGGCTCACCGGGGCCTGCGTCGAAGCGGGCCGGGTCCGGCACGGGGGGCGCCGCCGGGGCGTCCGGAACCGGCGCCGGCGCCGCGGGCTCGCCGGGGCCGGCCGCCCCGGCGGGAGGCATCTGGTCGCTCACAGCCGGCCCACCTGCTTCTTCGTGACGGACAGGAGGGTCGAGGACTTCACCGGGTGCGGGGAGTCGACGAACACCTCCACGAGGATGTTGCCGATCTGGACCAGGCCGCGGCCCTCGTACAGCGGCAGGTAGCCCGCCTTCTCGTCCGGCTTGCCGGAGCCCCACACGAAGCCGTTGCCGACGCCGGGGACCGCGTGGCTCGGCCCGCGCTCCTTGTCGCCGTCGTTGATGCTCTGCTGCCGCTCGAGCGCCGTCGGCGTGAACGGCGCGGCCTCGTCGCGGTACTGGATCAGCCGGACGGTGTAGTAGGCCTGGTGGGAGTCCATCCACTCGACGTGGGCGCTGCGCTGGAAGTCGTTCTGCGCGAACTCCTCGAAGGCTTCGGCCGGGCGCTCGTAGTAGGAGGCGTAGTCCAGCAGGCTGTCCCAGTCGCGGTCGACGTCCTTGGCGCTCTTGGGGGCGGGCACCAGGAGGTCGAGCAGGTTCCCGGCGAAGACCGCGTCGCGGTCCTGCGCGAGCGGCAGCGCGGGCGCGGGCTTGCCCGGGCCCTTCGGCTGGGCGAGCACCGGGCCGGTCAGCGGGGGCAGCGGGGTGGGCTTGCGCTCGTACTGGACGCGGTAACCGAGGCCGCCGCCGGCCAGCACGCCCAGCACAGCCGCGGCCGCGATCAGCAGCGTGGTCCGCCCGCGCCTGCGCGGCTTGGAGACGGCCGGCTCGGTCCCGGACTCCAGCAGTTCGAGCCCGGGGTACGCGGGGACGGCCCCGGCGTCCGGCTCGACGGCGAGGACGGGCCCGGATGCGGCTGCGGATTCGGCTGAGGGTGCGGATTCGGGTGCCGGCTCGACGAGCACGGGCTCGGGCGCGACCGCGGGCGCGGGCCCGGGTGCGGACGTGGGTCTGGGCGGGACGCCGGCCGGGGACGGGGGTCCCGGGGCCGCTGGGGGCTCCGGGACGGGGGCGTCGTGGGACAAGAAATCAACTCCACAGGGAACGGGCGAAACGCGGGGGCGGGGGCCGGCGGGCATGCGAAGCCGCCGGCACCGCGGGTCGGGTACGTGCCGCCAGGCAGGAGGAAGGCACAGTCGTTCCGCTGGTGTTCGGATCCCACGGAGCCCCCCCGGGCGCGCCTGATAGGCACATACGTGCGACGAGCCGCACGCGGACCTGTTTTATACCACCGCATAGGGTGAGCGCATGACAAAAAGCCTCGTGATCAAGGTGACCGCCGGCGCGGACGCGCCCGAGCGCTGCTCGCAGGCGTTCACCGTGGCCGCCCTGGCGGTGGCCAGCGGCGTGGACGTCTCGCTGTGGCTGACCGGGGAATCCGCGTGGTTCGCGCTGCCCGGGCGGGCCGCGGAGTTCGTGCTGCCGCACGCGGCGCCGCTGGAGGACCTGCTGGAGGCGGTGCTGGCCGGCGGCCGGGTCGCCCTGTGCTCGCAGTGCGCGGCCCGCCGCGACATCGCGGAGGCCGACGTCATCGAGGGTGTCCGCATCGCGGGAGCCCAGGTCTTCGTCAGTGAGATCATGGCCGACGGCGCGCAGGCGCTCGTCTACTGAACAGCTGAAGCGTCCGGCCGCTACTCCCGGCGGTCGCGCCGGTTGCGGTCCTCCAACTCGGCCCACCACGCGTCCGACTCGGGATCGCCGGAGTCGCCGACCACCGGCGGGCGGCGCTTGCCCTCCTTGGGCGGCTTGGGCGGGGCCGGATCCTTGGCCGTCCCGGTCGGCTTCGCGTCCACGTCGGGCCCGGTCCTCCCGGGCCCGCGCTCGGGCGGCTTGCGCCGGGCGGCCCCGGCCTTGTCGCCGGTGGCGCCGGTGTCGTCCTCGTCGAACCAGCGGTCCTCCGGGCCCCGCCGGTTCGCCACGATCGCGGCGATGGGCGGGATCATCATGGCGACCACGCACATCCCGACGGCCGCCGGAACCGACCACAGGCGCACGACGGACCACGCCACGATGAAAAGCACTACGCAAGTGCTCATCAAGGCGAAATACCAATGACGGCGGCGCGCGTACACACCTTCAGGGTAAATCCGAACGGCCCGCACCGAAACAGCTGGGAAGGGCCGCACTCCCTTGCGCGGAGTGCGGCCCTTCCCGGCTGTTCCCTTGTTCCACCGGTCTTTTCGGGGGGTTTCCCGGAAGCGGTTCCGGGGTATCCCCCGCGGCGATCAGACGGTGATGGCGACCTCGGTCGCGGCGCCCCGCTCGGCGACGACCGTACGGTCGGCCGTGGCGCCCGGGACCAGCGCGCGCACGGTCCAGGTGCCCGGCGCCGCGAAGAACCGGAACTGCCCGGTGGCCGAGGTCGGCACCTCCGCGGTGAACTCGCCACCGCCGTCGAGCAGCCGCACGTAGCCGCTGACCGGCTCGCCGTCGCGGGTCACCGAACCCTGGATGATCGTTTCCTTGGCCACGTCAATGCCCGCCAGCTGCGGGCCTCCTGCCTGTGCTCCACACATGTGCGTCCGTCCTCATTCCGTTTACGGTCAGTTGGCGCCGAGCTCGATCGGCACGCCGACGAGGGAGCCGTATTCGGTCCAGGAGCCGTCGTAGTTCTTGACGTTCTCCACACCGAGCAGCTCGTGCAGCACGAACCAGGTGAGCGCGGAGCGCTCGCCGATCCGGCAGTACGCGATGGTGTCGGTGGCGAGGTCGACCTGCTCCTCGGCGTACAGGCGCGTCAGCTCTTCGTCCGACTTGAAGGTGCCGTCGTCGTTGGCGTTCTTCGACCACGGGATGTTGCGGGCGCTGGGCACGTGGCCCGGGCGCTGCGACTGCTCCTGCGGCAGGTGCGCGGGGGCGAGCAGCTTGCCGGAGAACTCGTCGGGCGACCGCACGTCGACCAGGTTCTGGGTGCCGATCGCGGCGACCACGTCGTCGCGGAACGCGCGGATCGCGGTGTTCTGCTCCTTGGCCTTGTACTCCGTGGCGGCCCGCTCCGGCACCGCGGGGACCAGGTCGCGGGAGTCCAGCTCCCACTTCTTGCGGCCGCCGTCGAGCAGCTTGACCGCGTCGTGGCCGTAGAGCTTGAAGTACCAGTAGGCGTAGGACGCGAACCAGTTGTTGTTGCCGCCGTAGAGCACCACGGTGTCGTCGTTGGCGATGCCCTTGGCGGACAGCAGGGCCTCGAAACCGGCCTGGTCCACGAAGTCGCGGCGGACCGGGTCCTGGAGGTCCTGCTTCCAGTCGATGCGGACGGCGTTCCTGATGTGGTTCTTGTCGTAGGCCGACGTGTCCTCGTCGACCTCGACGACGACCACCTTGGGGTCGTCGAGGTGGGCCTCGACCCAGTCGGCGTCGACCAGGACGTCACTGCGGCTCATACGGATCTCCTCCGGGGCAGTTCGGATGTGCGGGGCGCGGGGCCGTGCGGGCGTGCGCGGGATGTGCCGTGCGGCACGGGGAACGCGGAGGGGTGGCGAAGCCGGGGCCGAAGGGCCCGGACGGCAGGAGAGAGCGCCGCCCCTAGGACATGCGACAGAGCATGGCGGCAACGCGGCACAGGTCGACTGCCCGCCGCTTCGTGAGGTCCGCCTGTCGCTTCATGACTCCCGATCGTAGGCAACCGCATGCCCGAGTGTCACCGGTGTGTCAAATTGCGAGACAAGATGGTCCGCATGACGGTATACGTCCCGGCCGGGGAGGCTCCGGCCAGGGCTTTCACGGCCGGAGCGACCACGCTCCGTCTCGGGCACCTCAGTCGGCGAGCACCACGTTCTTGCCACCGGCCTCGACCGAGATCCCCTCGGGCGTGGTGGTCACCGACGTCAGCGCGATATGCGCGGGCAGGTGGGTCAGCCGGCTGGTGAAGTCGATCTGCTGCCGCAGCTCGTCCTCCAGGCCCAGCGCGGTGATCGCCCTCGGCAGGTTCTCCGCGTGCAGCCCGATGGTGTCCGCGCCCCGCACCGACAACTGGCTGAGCACGCTCACGTGGGCGCCGTGGAAGGACGCGGTGAGCTTCACCATCGCCTTCCCGTCCTTGGCGGGGCCGGGGTACGACACGGTGATGCCGTCCGGCGCGGCGGCCGACAGGTCCTCGTAGGTGAGGAAGGCGTTGCCGTCGGCGCTGTCGGCGACGGCCCGGTGGTAGTCGTCGGACAGCACCACGCCGTGCAGATCGGCGTGGAAGCTCTCGATGCGCACCGACCGGTCGCCCTGGCCGGCCGCGATGTCCTTCGCGCTGATCTTGACGTCGTCGAGCTTGCCGGAGGCGGCCTGGGTGAGGAACGGGAAGCCCTCGATGGACACGTCCGGCCGGTCGGCCAGGCCCTCCGAGACCTGCGCCCGCTCGGCGGCCTTCTTCTCGGCCACGGAGACGGCGATCCGGTCGGCCGCGACGAAGAGACCGCCGAGGATCACCACGAGGATCAGGATGATTCGCGCCACTCGCATGCGTCCGCACTCCCGGCTGTCGACCGTGTTGACCGTTCGGAGGACCGTCGCGACGGTCCGGCTTTTCCGCAACGGCTGACGGACGGCGGGGGCGATCGGTTCCCGACCTGGCTGATCCGTTACCGGGCCCGCACGGGCGGCGGCCCGGAGGCCGCCGCTCCGTTCGCCCGGTCAGCTCAGCAGCGCGCCCAGGGCGTAGACGGCCGGGGCGGCGGCCGTCAGCGGCAGCGCGACGCCCGCGGTGAAGTGCACGAACCGGGACGGCCAGTCGTAGCTCGCCACCCGCAGGCCGACCAGCGCGCACAGTCCGCACGCGGCGCCGAGCAGGGCCCCGGGCCCGCCGCCGAACCCGGTGGCCGGGCCGGTCACCAGGCCGGTGGCGGTCGCGACCGCGAGTGCCGCGACGAGCGAGACCGGCTCGCCGCCGGGCAGCCGCACGGCCCGCACCAGTGTGGCGGCTGCCACCGCGACGGCCCCGACCACCACGGGGTCGCTGCCCGCGTGCGAGGTGGCGGTGGCCAGGTAGCCGGCCGCGACGACGGTCAGCAGGGTCGAGGCGGAGGTGGCGGTCAGCGACGACAGGCGCTCGTCGGCCGAACCGTGGTGCCGCAGCTGGAGCACGAGGACGAGCAGCAGCCACACGCCGAGGGTGCCGAGCAGGGCGACCGGGCCGTGGCCGCCGTTCACCGCGAGCACGGCGACGTCGGCGGTGACACCGGCCAGGAAGGCCAGCGCGATGCCCTGCCGGGCGGGCCACATCCCGTTGAGCCGGAACCAGCCGGCCGCGGTGACCGCCTCCAGGAGGACCAGGACGACGGCGAGGCCGGGCCGGCCGACGGCGGCGCCCCCGGCGATCAGCAGGCCGAGCAGCGCGGTGAGCCCGGCGGGCTGGATGCCCGGCGGAATGATCGGCGAGCCGGTCCGGTGGGCCGAGGCCTGCTGCGACTGCGGCTGGGGCTGCTGATGCCGCTCCGCCTCCGCCGGGTCGGTGACGATCGGGAACGGCATGGTCCGCTCGACCGCGGGCTCCGGCGGGGCGAACCCGGTCGCGGCGTACCCGGCCGGCTGCTGCGCCGCGTACGTCGGCTCGGGCGGGGCGGCCCACGTGTGCGCGGCGGCCGGCGGCGCGGCGGCCCAGCCCTCGCCCGCGGGCGCCATCCCCTGCGCGCCCCCGGCGGGACCCTGCCCGCCCCACGCGTCACCGGCCGCGGGCATCCCGTACCCGGCCCCCGGCTCCACCTCCGACGGCAACTGCCCGCTCAGCGGCTCCGGCACGTAGGACCCGCCGTCGCCGTACCCCTGCCCGCCGCCACCCGGCGCCTGGGGCTGCTCGTACGAGAACCCCTCCGGCGCCCCGGCCCGCACGCCGTAGCCGTAGCCGTACGCGGCATCGGCGGGCTGCTCGTAGGCGGAACCGGGACCGTATCCCGGACCGCCTGCCGGGTCGCCGAGACCGGGGCCGTAGTCCTGGGCGGGCGGCGGGGGGTAGGACGGGGCGGGACCGGGCGCGTAACCCGGACCGCCGGCGCCGTACGCGGGATCGGCGGGCTGCTCGTACGAGGAACCGGGGCCGTACGCCGGGCCGCCGGGCGGCGGGGGGTAGGACGGGGCGTAGCCCTGGTCCGGGGGCGGGGCGCCGGGGGGCGCGGTGCGGGGGTCGTACGGGTCGGGGCGGTCGCCCTCGAAGAACTGGCTCATCTCATCCTCCCGCGAACGGCGGAAGGACCTCCACCGTGCCGCCGTCCGGCAGGAACACCTCGGTGTGGTCGCGGCCGCCGACGGAGGTGCCGTCGACCAGGAAGGAGCAGCGCGGCAGCACCCGGGCGAACTCCGGGTCCGCCGCGTGGCGGGCGCGGGCCGCGTCCAGCGCGTCCGCGAGGGTCGCCGCCCGGTACGGCTCCTCCGCCGTGCCCGCCGCCGCCTTCGCCGCGGCCCAGTAGCGGATCGTGCCCGCCGCCGGCGCCACGGCCGTGTCAGGTGCAGCCATCGCTCCGCCCTCGTCGGCATCCATGTGGTCCCCGTGTCACCTGTGGTGGCCCACGGTAGGGGTCCATCATGGCCCGTCGGCGTCAGTTCCCGGGAACCCGGGCGGTCAGCCAGCCGCCGACGCGGGCCAGCAGCGCCGGGTCGGCGGCGTTCTCCGCGTGCCCGAAGCCGGGCTCTATCCACAGCTCGGCGCCGCCCTCGCCGGCCGCCTCGGCGAGGGAGAGCGGGTGGTCGAGCGGGAAGTACGTGTCCCGGTCGCCGTGCACGATCAGCAGCGGGGTCGGCGGGATGTACGGCACCGACTGCACCGGGGACAGCGGCACCGGATTCCACCCGCTCGGGTTGATCCGCGTGCGCAGGCCCACCCGGGAGACCAGCCGCCCGGCCGGCCGGGTCACCGCCCAGTGCACCCGGCGCATGGGCGCGGTGCCCCGGTAGTACCAGCGGGCGGGCGCGCTCACCGCCACCACGGCGTCCACGGCGGACGGATCGCCGGGTTCCGGGGCGTCCGCGTCCCCCGTACCCCTGCGCGCCGCGGTCCCCACGTCTTCCCGCGCCCGCGCCGCCACCACGTCCGCCGCGCCCGCGTGCCGCAGCACCACCGACCCGCCCATGGAGAAGCCGACCGTGGCCACCCGGGCGTACCCCAGCCGCCGCGCCCACCGCACGGCCGCGTCCACGTCGAGCACCTCGCGGTCGCCGACCGTCGACCGGCCGCCGGACCGGCCGTGGCCGCGGAAGGAGAACAGGATCACGCCACCGAACCGCCGCAGTCCCCTGGCCGCGCGGCGCACCGCGGGCCGGTCCAGGGAGCCGCTGAAACCGTGCGCGACCACGATCGCGAGGCCGTCGGACGGGTGGCCGGATCCGTCGCCGGACCCGCCCTCCGGCGGCAGGTGTTCGGCCTCGATGGAGATCCCGTCGGACGTCAACAGGACCGTCCGGCGGCCACTCGAAGTGATCGGGGAAACACGCGAACGCGTGTCTCCGGTCTCGGCAGGGCTCGTCATGTGGGCTATTCTTCCCGGGAAGAGGACCTGGGCAATGTCGCCCCCGGGTCCTTTCGTGCTTTCCGGCACGTGGCACGACGTCCTCGCAGGGACCGTGGAGGGTTCACTTTGAGCCAGTCCGTCCAGCTCGGCCCGACCGATCCGCTCGGCCCGACCGATCCGCTCGGCCGCCCCCGGTCGACCGTCCGGGTCGGGCCCGCGCCCGCCCCGCCGGGCGGGACCGCCCCCACCCCCTGCCTGCCCTGCCACGTCCGGACGACGACCGATGGGAGCGCCCGGTGAGTTCACTCCTGCTGCTGACCAATGCCCTGCAGCCCTCGACCGAAGTCCTGCCCGCCCTCGGCCTGCTGCTGCACAGCGTGCGCGTGGCGCCCGCGGAGGGCCCGGCGCTGGTGGACACCCCCGGCGCCGACGTGATCCTCATCGACGGCCGCCGCGACCTGCCGCAGGTGCGCAGCCTGTGCCAGCTGCTGCGCTCGACCGGCCCGGGCTGCCCGCTCGTCCTGGTGGTCACCGAGGGCGGCCTCGCGGCCGTCACCGCGGACTGGGGCATCGACGACGTGCTCCTCGACACCGCCGGCCCGGCCGAGGTGGAGGCGCGGCTGCGGCTGGCGCTGGGCCGCCAGCAGATCACCGGTGACGACAGCCCGATGGAGATCCGCAACGGCGACCTGTCGGTGGACGAGGCGACCTACAGCGCGAAGCTCAAGGGCCGGGTGCTCGACCTGACCTTCAAGGAGTTCGAGCTGCTGAAGTACCTCGCCCAGCACCCGGGCCGGGTCTTCACCCGCGCCCAGCTGCTCCAGGAGGTCTGGGGCTACGACTACTTCGGCGGCACCCGCACGGTGGACGTGCACGTCCGGCGGCTGCGGGCGAAGCTCGGCGTCGAGCACGAGTCGCTGATCGGCACCGTGCGCAACGTCGGGTACCGGTTCGTCACGCCGGAGAAGCCGGAGAAAATCGACAAAACCGATAAGGCGGACAAGGCCGACAAGGCGACCGAGGCCGACAGCACGGACAACCCGGAGACCGAGCGCTCCGCGGGGCGATCCGCCGAGCGGCACACGGTCCCCCGTGAAGCCGCCGGGCGGAGCGTATGACGTTTCCTGGGAAGGCTGGTGGGACACGCGTAGACTGCCCGACGTGCCCAAGGTGACGCGTGACGACGTGGCCAGGCTTGCGGGAACTTCGACCGCGGTCGTCAGCTACGTCATCAACAACGGACCCCGGCCGGTCGCCCCGGCCACGCGCGAGCGGGTGCTCGCCGCCATCAAACAGCTCGGCTACCGGCCGGACCGGGTCGCGCAGGCCATGGCCAGCCGCAGAACCGACCTGATCGGGCTGATCGTGCCGGACGCCCGCCAGCCCTTCTTCGCGGAGATGGCGCACGCCGTCGAACAGGCCGCGTCCGAGCGCGGGAAGATGGTGCTGGTCGGCAACTCCGACTACCTCGACGAACGCGAGGTGCACTACCTGCGGGCCTTCCTCGGCATGCGGGTCTCCGGGCTGATCCTGATCAGCCAGGGGCCGAGCGAGAACGCGGCCATAGAGATCGACGCCTGGGACGCGCGCGTGGTGCTGCTGCACGAGCGGCCCGAGGCGATCGACGACATCGCGGTGGTCACCGACGACATCGGCGGCGCCCAACTGGCCACCCGGCACCTGCTGGAGCACGGCCACGACTACGTCGCCTGCCTCGGCGGCACCGAGATCACGCCGGAGATCGGCGACCCGGTCACCGACCACGTCGAGGGCTGGCGCCGGGCCATGGGCGAGGCGGGCAAGTCGACGGAGGGACGGCTCTTCCAGGCCCCGTACAACCGGTACGACGCCTACGAGGTGGGGCTGCGGCTGCTGTCCGGGCCGGACCGGCCGCCGGCGATCTTCTGCGCGACGGACGACCAGGCGATAGGGGTGCTGCGGGCCGCCCGCGAGCTGCGCATCGACGTGCCCGGCGGGCTGGCGGTGGCCGGCTTCGACGACGTCAAGGAAGCGGCACTCGCCGATCCGCCGCTCACCACGGTCGCCTCCGACCGCCAGGCCATGGCCCGCGCCGCGGTCGACGCGGTGCTCGACGACTCCCTGCGGCTGCCCGGCACCCGCCGCGAGCGCGTCCGCCAGTTCCCCTCCCGCCTCGTCGTCCGCGCCTCCTGCGGCTGTTCCTGACCCGCCCGGCGCGGCCCTCCGCCGAGGGCCGCGTACGGGCCGGGTAAAGGGTGGAGAGCCCGCGCGCGGGGGTTCTTTATATCGGGCATACCTACTTCTGTCGGGCTTCTCAGCGTGCGCTCAGCCCGCTCTCATGAAGCGGGCCGACAGTCGTAGACATGACCAGCGAGAGCAGCCGCAACGGCGGCGAAAGCCAGTACCCGCACGACACGCAGCCTCCGCTCCGGCCCGAACCGTCCTACGCGCAGGGCCCGACCGTGATCCAGGGGTCGGTGCTGCACCACCCGGACGAGGTCTCCGGGGCGCCCGGCGGATACCCGCCGCCCCCGCCGCCGCCCGTGACGGGCTTCGGCGAGCCCGCCGGTGAGCCCGCGCCGCACCGGCGCCGCCGGGTCCGCAAGCCCTACGCGCTCGTCGCCGCGGTGGCCCTCGCGGCGGGCGTGATCGGCGGGGGCGCGGGCGCCCTCATCGGCAGCGCCACGCACCGGTCGGCCACGGTGGCGTCGGCCCCCGTGGTGAACGCGGCCAAGGTGGTGGGCGGCAACGTCGCGGCCGTCGCCAAGGCGGTCAGCCCCAGCATCGTCGAGATCAACGCGACCTCGCAGAACGGCAAGTCCACCGGTTCCGGCGTGATCATCACCTCCGACGGCGAGATCGTCACCAACAACCACGTCATCGCGGGCGCCGACACGATCTCCGTGACGTACAGCAACGGCAAGAGCGCCGCGGCCTCGCTGGTCGGCGCCGACCCGGCCAAGGACCTCGCTCTGATCAAGGTCCAGGGCGCGAGCGGCCTGCCCGCGGCGAGCCTCGGCGACTCCTCCGGCCTGGCGGTCGGCGACCAGGTCGTGGCGATCGGCTCGCCGGAGGGCCTGAGCGGCACCGTCACCAGCGGCATCGTCTCCGCGCTCGACCGCGACGTGACCGTGCCCACCGAGACCGGGAACACGCAGGGCTCGCAGGACGGGCAGGGCTTCGGCGGCTACGGCGGCGGCTCCGACGGGCGCTGGCCCTTCTCCTTCGGCGGCAACCAGTACAACGGCAGCACCGGCGACTCCACCACCACGTACAAGGCCATCCAGACCGACGCCTCCCTCAACCCCGGCAACTCCGGCGGCGCCCTGATCAACACCAGCGGCCAGATCATCGGCATCAACTCCGCGATGTACGCCGGCTCCTCCGGCAGCAGCTCCTCCGACGCCGGCAGCATCGGACTCGGCTTCGCCATCCCGATCGACACCGTCAAGGCCGACCTCGCGCACCTGCGGGCCGGCGGCAGCACCGACTGACCGCCGACCGGGAGCACCCGATGGGCACCACCGCCCTCACCGTGGGCGTCAACCGCCTGCGCCGGGCCCTGGGCGCGGCCGTGGCCTGGGGAGCGCACCACCCCGCCACGGCCGCCGGGCCGGCCGCCCCGCCCGGCCGGCCGCGGCGCCAGGGGCCACCGGTACCCCGCACCGGCCGTGGCGTGCGACGCTGAAGTCGGACGCGTGCGCGCCCGGCCCCCACCCGGCCGGTCTCCCGCAGCACCCGCACCGCCCCGCAGGTCCCGGGCCCACGAGCCCGGACCCGCGCCCAGTCCCCCGGCCACCGGCCCCCTGCCCAGTGAGGTTTTCGACACATGAGCCCCGGCGAGAGCGGCGAGGCCCCCGCCCGCATCCTGATCGTGGACGACGAGCCCGCCGTGCGCGAGGCGCTCCACCGCAGCCTGGCCTTCGAGGGCTACGACACCGCGCTGGCCGGCGACGGGATCGCCGCGCTGGAGCAGGCCGACGCCTACCGCCCGGACGTCATCGTGCTCGACGTCCTCATGCCGCGGATGGACGGCCTGACCACGGCCCGGCGGCTGCGCTCCACCGGGGTCACCACGCCGATCCTCATGCTCACCGCCCGGGACACCGTCGGCGACCGGGTCACCGGCCTCGACGCGGGCGCCGACGACTACCTCGTCAAGCCCTTCGAGCTCGACGAGCTGCTCGCCCGGCTGCGCGCCCTGCTGCGCCGCAGTTCCTACGCCACCGGGTCCGGCCAGAGCGGCACGGCCGAGCAGCACGCGCTGACCTTCGGGGACCTGCGGATGGACACCGCCACCCGGGAGGTCGTCCGGGCCGGCGCCCCCGTCGAGCTGACCCGCACCGAGTACACCCTGCTGGAGCTCTTCCTCACCCATCCCCGCCAGGTGCTCACCCGCGAGCAGATCCTCAAGGCCGTGTGGGGCTTCGACTTCGAGCCCTCCTCCAACTCCCTCGACGTCTACGTCATGTACCTGCGGCGCAAGACGGAGGCGGGCGGCATGCCGCGGATCGTGCACACGGTCCGCGGGGTCGGCTACGTGCTGCGCGCCCCGGACGGCGGGCATCCGTGAACCGGCTCCCCCTGCGCTCCCGGCTGACGCTGCTCACGGCGGCGGCGGTCGCCGTCGCCGTGGCGGTGGCCGCCCTGTCCTGCTGGCTGATCACGCGCAACCAGTTCAACGCCCAGCTCGACAAGTCCCTCCGGCAGGGGCAGGAGGACGCCCTGGCCCAGCTCCAGTCGCCGCACTTCGCGGTGCGGTGCACGGCGGGCGAGCCCTCCGCGAACAACCAGTTCGGCATCAACCCGTCGAACGTCGCCGCGCAGGTGCTGCGCGCCGACGGCTCGGTCTGCCCGGTCACACGGGCCGGCTCGTTCCCGGTCACGAGCGCCGACCGCGAGGCCGCGACCAGCACCGAGCAGGTCACGGTGACCCACACCGTGCAGGACCGCGGCGAGAAGCTGCGCGTCTACACCACGGGGCCGGTGTACGGGGGGACGGTGGGCGGCCAGCCCTTCGCGCTGTCGGTGGCCCGCCCGCTCAGCGACGTCACCGACCCGCTCGACACGCTCGCCTGGATCCTGCTGGCGGTGGCCGGCGTGGGCGTCGTCGGCGCGGCCAGCGCGGGCATGCTCATCGCCCGGGCCGGGCTGCGGCCGGTGGACGGGCTCGCCGAGACCGTCGAGCACATCGCGCGAACCGAGGACCTGAGCGTCCGCATCCCGGTGGAGGGGCAGGACGAGATCGCCCGGCTGTCGGCGTCCTTCAACGCCATGACGGCGGCGCTGGCATCCTCGCGGGACCGCCAGCAGCAGCTGATCGCGGACGCCGGCCACGAGTTGCGCACCCCGCTCACCTCACTGCGCACCAACATCGAGCTCCTGGAGCGCAGCGAGGCCACCGGCCGGCCACTCCCGCCGGAGGACCGCCGCGAGCTGCTGGCCTCGGTGAAGGCGCAGATGAAGGAACTGGCCGCGCTGATAGGGGACCTCCAGGAACTCTCCCGGCCCGACGCCGGACCGGACTTCCAGCTGGTGGCGCTGCACGAGGTGACCGGCACCGCGCTCAGCCGCGCCCGCCTGCGCGGCCCGGACCTGACGATCACCGCCGACCTCGCGCCCTGGTACGTCCGGGCCGAGGCGCCCGCGCTGGAGCGGGCGATCGTGAACCTGCTGGACAACGCGGTGAAGTTCAGCCCGCCGGGCGGCGAGATCGAGCTGCGCCTGCACGGCGGCCGGCTGACCGTCCGCGACCACGGGCCGGGCATCGCCGCGGAGGACCTGCCGCACGTCTTCGAGCGCTTCTACCGCTCCCCGTCGGCCCGCTCGCTGCCCGGCAGCGGCCTGGGCCTGTCCATCGTGGCCCGCACGGTCCAGCAGTCCGGCGGCGAGGTCGCGCTCGCCCCGGCGCCCGGCGGCGGCACCTTGGTCACCCTCAGGCTCCCCGGCACGCCCGTCCCGCCGCCGGAGACGCCCGAGACGCCGGAACCGCCCGGCCCGCCCGGCCCCCGCCTCGACTGATCGGGGCGACGCGATGTCTCGGGATGTGAAATAACCGTCTCACTCCTCGGGGGACGGCGCATAGTAAGAGGCACCGTCCACCGAGGAGGTCGCCCCGTGCGTCGCTGGCTGATGCTGGCCCTGGGCACCGCGGCGCAGACCGCCGCGTGCGCGTTCGTCTACGGCATCCCGTACCTCGCCGACGCCCTGCGCGCGCGGGAGCACCTCTCGCTGCCGGCGGTGGGCGTGCTGGTGGCCGCGCCGACCACCGGGGTCGTGCTCGCGCTGTACGGGTGGGGCGCGGCGGCGGACCGGTGGGGCGAGCGGGTGGTGATCGCCACCGGGCTCGGGACGTCCGCTCTCGCGCTCACGGCGGCCGCGGCGGCCGCGCACGGGATGGTCGCGCTGGGCCTGCTGCTGGTGCTGGCCGGCGCGGCGGGCGCGTCCGTGTACGCGGCGAGCGGGCGGCTGGTCATGGGCTGGTTCGGGGCGGGCGAACGCGGCCTGGCGATGGGCATCCGCCAGACGGCCACCCCGCTGGGCATGGCCGTCGGCGCCCTGGCCATACCGCCGCTGTCCGACCGGCACGGGCTGGGCGGCGCGATCGGCTTCCTCGCCGTGCTCTGCGGGGTGATCGCCGTCCTCATCGCGGCCTTCGCCACCGACCCGGTCCGTGCCGCCAAGGCCGCGGCGGGGCCGGCGCCGAACCCCTACGCCGGCTCGAACCTGCTCTGGCGGATCCACGGTTCGGCCGCGATGCTCGTGCTGCCGCAGTTCACCGTGGGCGCGTTCGCGCTGGTGCTGCTCGTGGACGTCCGCGGCTGGTCCCCAGTGACCGCCGGGCAGGTGATCGCCGTCGCCCAGGGGCTGGGCGCGGTGGCGCGCGTGCTCGTGGGCCGCTGGTCGGACGCGGTCGGCAGCCGGCTGCGCCCGATGCGGCAACTGGCCGTCGCCACCGCGCTGCTGGTCGGCGCCACCGCGCTGGCCACCGCCTTCCCCTCGCCGCTGACCCCGGTCCTGCTGATGGCCGCCATCGCGCTGACCGCGAGCACGAACGGCCTCTCCTTCACCTCCACCGCCGAGCACGCCGGCCCCGCCTGGTCGGGCCGGGCGCTCGGTGTGCACAACACCGGCCAGAATCTGACGGCCGCGCTCGTGCCGCCGGCAATGGCCGGGCTGATCTCGCTGTTCGGCTACTGGCCGGGCTTCGCCCTGGCCGCCCTGACCGCGGCGGCCTCCGCGGTGGTGATCCCGGTCGGCCCCCGCCCGGCGGCTTCCGAGGCCGCGGAGCGCCAAGGCGGGCTCGCGGCCTGACCTCCGGCCCGACGGCGCACCCCTGTTCCGCGTGCCGCCCCGCGCGACCTGCGGCGCAGCGGCCGCGGCCCGGCGGCGGCCGTCGGCGGCGGGATGGGAGGGGTGACCGGGCGGCCGGGGGGCGGGTGGGGCGCCGTACGATCTCGGGCATGAGCGAGCGGCGCATCGAGACCCTGACCACCTTGTCCGACCGTGCGGGGGAGGTGCTCGCGCTGATCGGCACGGCCGCGGCCACGGACGGCCCGTCCGCGGTCTCCGAGCAGGGCCGGCTGCACCTGGCCGGCGGCCCGCGCGAGGGCGTGCGGCACCTGCTGCTGTGGGTGCCGGGGCTGAACGGCGGTCCCGAGGAGGTCCTCGCCGGTTACGCGCAGATCGACGGCACGGACCCGGTCGAGGCGCCCTCCGCCGAGTTCGTGATCCACCCGGACCACCGGCTGCGCGGGCACGGCCGCGCCCTCGGCCACGAGCTGCTCGCCGCCACCGGGAAGCGGCTGCGGGTGTGGGCGCACGGCGGCCACCCCGGCGCGCGGCACCTCTCCGTCCAACTCGGCCTGCGGCTCTTCCGGGAGCTGCGGCAGATGCGGCGGCCGCTCGACGCCGAGCTCACCGGGCTGCCCGAGCCGCGGCTGCCCGAGGGGGTCACCGTCCGCACGTTCGTGCCCGGCCAGGACGACGCGGCGTGGCTCGCGGTGAACGCGGCGGCCTTCGCCCACCACCCCGAGCAGGGCGCGCTCACCCAGCGCGACCTGGACGACCGCGAGGCCGAGGCGTGGTTCGACCCCGACGGCTTCTTCCTCGCCTTCCGCGGGCCGCAGCTGGTCGGGTTCCACTGGACCAAGGAGCACGCCGAGGAGCGGCTCGGCGAGGTGTACGTCGTGGGGGTGGCCCCCTCCGAGCAGGGCAGCGGGCTCGGGCGGGCCCTCACCTCCCTCGGCCTGCGCCACCTCGCCCTGACCCGCGGGCTCCCCACCGCCATGCTCTACGTCGACGCCGACAACCCCGCGGCCGTCGCCCTCTACGACCGCCTCGGCTTCACCCTCCACACGGCGGACCTGATGTACCGCACCGAGTCCTGAGGCATGCCTCCGGCGGCACCCGCGAAATAGGCCCACCCCCAAGGGGCGCTGGGGGGACCTCCCAGGCGGAGCTCTGGGAGCGGAACTGCGCGAGCTACCCGCCACCGGCCGGTGGTCGCGATGCGACAGGAACAGCCCCTTTGGGGGCGTGACGACCTGCGGGCCGCAGATGGGCCGAGCGCGCAGTTCCCCGCGCCCCTGGCGGGGCCGCATCTGCCCCACGCGGGCAGAACCCCGGCTTTCGGCCGGTGGCCGGTTGCTCGCGCGGTTCCCCGCGCCCCTTTCGGGGCTGCGTCTGCCCCACGAGGGCAGCACCCCGGCTGTCGGCCTGTGGCCTGCTGAGCGCGCAGTTCCCCGCGCCCCTAGGGGGTGAACGCCTGCCGCGAGGGCACCCCAGCCCCCGGGAAGGGTGAGCGTCCCCGGCGCAGAACCCCACACCCGTGACGGGTCGGCGCACCCCGCGAGGGGCCCCGCGGAGTGCTGAGAGGTACCGTTCGCCTGCGAAGGCCCCGCGCCCCTAACGGCTGAGCGTCGCCCGCGAAGGCGCCCGGCGGGCGTGGAGGGGGCGGCACCACCCGTTTGGCGGGGGCGCTCGCGGGAGGCGAACCGTGCAAAACGGGAACCCAAGGGGCAAGGGTGCCCCATTCCGGGGAACCGCGCTGGAAGCGTTGCGCTTGCCTGACGGCCACGCTCCCTTTACCAGCGATTCAACCTTCCTTGCGAGCATCTCGTGATGCAGCCCGCTGCCCGGAGACCCCCGCACCCGCTCGACCTGCCGCATCCCGGTGGTACGCAGGAGAATGGAGGGGCGGCTCCGGGCCGCCACACGGGGGCCGCCCGCCGGGCGGACGTGCCGCACACGGAGGAGGGGCACAACCCATGGCCCAGACGAACCATCCCAGCCTCCCGGCCCAGCCCTTCCCGGGCAAGGGTCCCGTCCCTGTGAACGGCTCCCCGACCACCCCCGCCGAGGGCTCCTTCCGCCCCCGCGTCGTCCCGGACCTCGAACCGGAACCGCCGGGCCTGGACCAGGCGAGCGAGGAGTTCGGCGAGGAACTGCCGCAGGGCCGGTTCCTGGACCGCGAAGCCAGCTGGCTCGCCTTCAACGAGCGGGTGCTCGAACTCGCCGAGGACCCCGCCACGCCCCTGCTGGAGCGCGCGAACTTCCTCGCGATATTCGCCGGCAACCTGGACGAGTTCTTCATGGTCCGGGTCGCCGGCCTCAAGCGCCGCATGGCGACCGGCGTCGCCACCCGCTCCGCCTCCGGCCTCCAGCCGCGCGACGTGCTGGACCTGATCCTGACCCGCTCGCGCGAACTCATGGCCCGGCACGCGGCCTGCTTCCAGAACGACGTGGCCCCGCAGCTGGCCGACGAGAGCATCCACCTGATCCGCTGGGCCGAGCTGACCGGCCAGGAGCAGGCCCGCCTCGCCACGCTCTTCCGGCAGCAGATCTTCCCCGTCCTCACCCCGCTGGCGGTCGACCCGGCGCACCCCTTCCCGTACATCTCCGGCCTGTCGCTGAACCTCGCCGTGGTGGTGCGCAACCCCGTCTCCGGGCACGAGCACTTCGCCCGGGTGAAGGTGCCGCCGATCCTGTCCCGGCTGCTGGAGGCCGGCCCGCAGCGGTACGTGCCGCTGGAGGACGTGATCGCCGCGCACCTCGACGAGCTGTTCCCGGGCATGGAGGTGCTGGACCACCACATGTTCCGGGTCACCCGCAACGAGGACCTGGAGGTCGAGGAGGACGACACCGAGAACCTCCTCCAGGCGCTGGAGCGCGAGCTGATGCGCCGCCGCTTCGGTCCGCCGGTGCGGCTGGAGGTCGAGGAGTCCATCGCCCCGCGCGTACTCGACCTGCTGGTGCACGAGCTGAAGATGAAGCACACCGAGGTGTTCCCGCTGCCCGGGCCGCTCGACCTGACCGGCCTGTTCGCCATCGCCGGCCTGGACCGCGAGGAGCTGAAGTACCCGCCCTTCGTGGCCGGCACCCACCGCGAACTGGCCGAGGTGGAGTCCGCGAGCGCGCCCGACATCTTCGCCGCGATGCGCGAGCGGGACATCCTGCTGCACCACCCGTACGACTCCTTCTCCACCTCCGTGCAGGCGTTCCTCGACCAGGCCGCCGCCGACCCCGACGTGCTGGCCATCAAGCAGACCTTGTACCGCACCTCCGGCGACTCGCCGATCGTGGACGCCCTGATCGACGCGGCCGAGGCCGGCAAGCAGGTGCTGGTGCTGGTCGAGATCAAGGCCCGCTTCGACGAGCAGGCCAACATCAAGTGGGCCCGCAAGCTGGAGGAGGCGGGCTGCCACGTGGTGTACGGGCTGGTCGGCCTCAAGACGCACTGCAAGCTGTCGCTGGTGGTCCGGCAGGAGGGCGGCACCCTGCGCCGCTACAGCCACGTCGGCACCGGCAACTACCACCCCAAGACCGCCCGGCTGTACGAGGACCTCGGCCTGCTCACCACCGACCAGCAGGTCGGCGCGGACCTCTCCCACCTGTTCAACCGGCTGTCGGGCTACTCGCGCCGCGAGTCGTACAACCGGCTGCTGGTGGCCCCGCGCAGCCTGCGCGACGGGCTGGTCCAGCGGATCGTCGCCGAGATCGGCCACCACCGCGCCGGGCGGCCCGCCTACGTGCGGATGAAGGTCAACTCGATCGTGGACGAGACCGTGGTGGACGCGCTCTACCGCGCCTCGCAGGCCGGCGTGCCCGTGGACATCTGGGTGCGCGGCATCTGCGCGGTCCGCCCGGGCGTCGAGGGCCTGTCGGAGAACATCCGGGTGCGCAGCGTGCTCGGCCGGTTCCTGGAGCACTCGCGGGTGTTCGTCTTCGGCAACGGCGGCGACCCCGAGGTGTGGATCGGCAGCGCCGACATGATGCACCGCAACCTCGACCGCCGGATCGAGGCGATCGTCCGGGTCTCGGACCCGGCACACCGGGCCAGCCTGAACAACCTGCTGGAGATCGGGATGTCGGACGACACCTCGTCCTGGCACCTGGCCGGCGACGGCGAATGGACCCGGCACAGCACCGACCCCGAAGGCAGGCCCCTGCGCAACGTGCAGGAAATGCTCATCGACGCCCGGAGGCGCCGGCGTGGCCCGTCAGCAGCGACCTAACAACCTGCTCCCCTCGCAGAGCGCGGTCCGCCCGGAGGCGGACCCGGCCCCGGCGGGCGGAGCGGTGGCCGTCGGCGAGCCCGTACCGTCCCCGGGCGGTGAGGGGGCGCCGGGCCCGGACCGGCAGCAGGCCGGCGGCGTGGCGACCGCCGGCCCTGATGTCCCGGAGGACCTCGCCGCCGGCGAGGCGCTGGCGGGCTACCTGTCCGAGCAGGCGACCGCGTTCCTGCGCGGGCTCGGGCTGCGCCACGACGACGACACCGAGGCGGACCGGCTGCTGCGGGTCGGCGCCCGGCGGATCTCGGGCGTCCTGCACACCTACGCCGACCTCGCCGACCCCGGCTGGGCCGAGCCGATGCGCGCGGAGCTGAGCTGGCTGGCCGCGACGCTGGGCCGCGAGCCGCAGTACGTGGGGCGGCTCGGGCGGCTGCTGGAGGCCCTGCGGCGGCTGTCGGAGGCGGGCTCCACCGAAGCGGGCGGCGCCCCGGACGCGGGTCCGGAGGAGGGCTCGGGCCCCCGGCCGCCCGCCGCGGGGGCCGCGCGGGCCGCCGCCCTGCTGGAGCGGCAGCTGACGCTGGCCCGGACCCGGGCGCACTCGGCGACGCTCCAGGCGATGGGCTCCGCCCGGTTCCACGCGCTGGCCGACTCCATCGCCGTGCTGGCCTCCGAGGTGCCGCTGACGCCGGCCGCGTCCGGCCCGGCCGCCGCGGTGCTGCCGCCGCTGGCCGCGCGGGCGCACACCCGGTTCGCCGACACGGCGGCCGGCCTGCCGCTGGGCCGGGCCGGGCACCCGTACAACGCGGACGCGGTGCGGGCCTCGCTGGGCGCGGAGCTGGCCGCCGACCTCCAGGACGCGCCCTGGCACCAGGCGCGCGTCCTGCTGCGGCTGAGCCGGTACGCCGCCGAGGTGCCGGGCGCCGGGACCGGCGCCGACCCGCGGCTGGCGGAGGCCGCGGCCGTACTGCGACGGCACCACCAGGCCGCCGAGTCGGCCGCCGCCGTGGCCGCCGCCGCCCGCACCCCGCGGATCGCCCCGGCCACGGCCTACGCGCTGGGCGTGCTCCACGCCGACCAGCGGCACGAGGTGGAGGCCGCGCGGTTCGCCTTCTCCCGGCTGTGGCGGTCATGAGCACCACGGTCCGGGCGGCGGGCACGGTGCTGTGGCGGCCCGTGCGGGGCGGCGACGGCGCCGCCGGGAACGGCGCGGGCATCGAGATCGCCCTCATCCACCGGCCGCGGTACGACGACTGGAGCCTGCCCAAGGGCAAGTTGAAGCACGGCGAGGACTTCGCCGAGGCGGCGGTGCGGGAGACGCGGGAGGAGACCGGGCTGGAGTGCGCGCTCGGCGACCCGCTGCCGGCCACGTACTACTGGGCCGCGGGACGGCCCAAGGAGGTCCGCTACTGGGCCGCCGAGGCGGGCGACGGCGGCTTCGCCCCCAACCGCGAGGTGGACCGGATGGACTGGCTGTCCCCGGCCGCCGCGCGCGGCCGCCTCACCCACGACCGCGACCGTCCCCTGATCGCGGCCCTGCTGCTGACGCTGGACTGACCGCGCGGACGCTCCCGCCGGGACCCGCGGCGGTGCTCCCGGCGGGCCTCCGGCACGGCCTCGGCGACGCCCTCGGACGCGGCCACCACACCGATGGGCGAGGTTCACCTCGCGTTCACCCTCTCCCGTCGGCGGCTTCACCTGATCTGCCTACTTTCGGCGGTACCGGTGCCGTCGGCACCCAACCCTGCTTCGCCGATGCACGGCGGGCTCTCGGAAGGAACACACGAAGGTGAAGCTTCAGCGTAAGAGCGGACTGCGATTCCTGACCGTCGGCGCGGTCGCGATTACCGGCGCGCTGGTCCTGACCGCCTGCGGTTCGGACGACAACAGCGGCGACAACAAGACCGCCTCGCCGAGCAGCTCGGGTGCCGCGAACAGCACCAGCGCGTCGTCGATCTCCTGCGAGAAGGGCCAGATCCTGGCCTCGGGCTCCACGGCCCAGCAGAACGCGATGGACCTGTGGGTGAAGAACTACCAGCAGGCCTGCCCCGGTGCCACGATCAACTACAAGGCGTCCTCCTCCGGTCAGGGCGTCATCGATTTCAACCAGGGCACGGACGCCTTCGCCGGTTCCGACTCCCCGCTGAAGCCCGAAGAGGCCTCGGCCTCGACGAAGGTCTGCACCGGCGGCACGGGCATCGACCTGCCGATGGTCGGCGGCCCGATCGCGATCGGCTACAACCTGCCCGGCGTGAGCAACCTCGTGCTCGACGCCTCCACCCTGGCGAAGATCTTCAACGGCAAGATCACCACCTGGAACGACCCGGCCATCAAGGCCCTCAACTCCGGTGCGACCCTGCCGAGCACCAAGATCCAGACCGTGCACCGCCAGGACGAGTCCGGCACCACGGACAACCTCACCAAGTACCTGGGCGGCGCTGCCAAGGCCGACTGGCCCTACCCGCACGCCAAGGCGTGGGCGGCCAAGGGCGGCCAGGCCGCGGCCCAGTCCTCCGGTGTCGCCGCGCTGGTGAAGCAGACCGAGGGCTCCATCGGCTACTTCGAGCTCTCCTACGCGTCGGCCAACAGCATCCCGACCGTCAAGATCAACACCGGTGCCTCCGCGCCGGTCGAGGCCACCACGGCCAACGCCTCCGCGGGCATCGCGCAGGCCAAGGTCGTCGGCACCGGCAGCGACCTGTCGCTCGACCTGGGCGCCGCGTACACCACCAAGGCGGACAACGCCTACCCGATCGTCCTGGTGACGTACGAGATCGCCTGCGACAAGGGCAACAAGGCCGCGACCCTCCCGCTCACCAAGTCCTTCCTGAACTACATCTCCTCCGCCGACGGCCAGGGCCAGCTCAGCAGCGCCGGCTACGCCCCGCTGCCGGACGCCATCGCCGCCAAGGTTCGCTCCACCATCGCGAGCCTGGCCTGATCAAAGCGGCGGGCCCCGCGGTCACCGACCCGGGGCCCGCCGCACTTCCGGTGCACCGCCGCCGGGGGACCACCGGTCCCCCACCCCAGACCGGAGTCCTCCATGACCACCGCCCCTCTTTCCCCCTCGTCCAAACCCCCCTCCGCACCCCCGCCGGCGCAGCGCACCGTGACCCGGCCGGGCGACCGGATCTTCGCCGGCCTGTCCCGCGGGTCCGGCATCCTCCTGCTCGTGGTCATGGCCGCCATCGCGGCCTTCCTGACCTTCCGCTCGGTCCACGCGATCTCCGAGGACCACGGGAACTTCTTCACCACCTTCGAGTGGAACGCCGGTCTGACCCCGCCGAAGTTCGGCATCGCGGTCCTGGCGTACGGCACGGTGGTCAGCTCGATCATCGCCATGGCCATCGCGGTCCCGGTCGCGATCGCCATCGCGCTGTTCATCACCCACTACGCGCCGCGCCGGTTCGGCGACGTGATCGCGTACGTGATCGACCTGCTCGCCGCCGTGCCCAGCATCATCTACGGCCTGTGGGGCGCGATCTTCCTGGTGCCGCACCTGAAGGGCCTGAACCTCTGGCTGGACCACTACCTCGGCTGGACGGTCCTCTTCGACAAGACCGACACCGCCGCGCCGGCCCGCTCGCTGTTCACCGTGGGCATCCTGCTGGCGATCATGATCCTGCCGATCATCACCAACGTCAGCCGCGAGGTCATCCGGCAGGTGCCGAAGATGCACGAGGAGGCGGCGCTCGCGCTCGGCGCGACCCGCTGGGAGGTCATCCGCATGTCGGTGCTCCCCTTCGCCCGCTCCGGCATCATCTCCGCGTCCATGCTGGGCCTGGGCCGCGCGCTCGGCGAGACCATGGCCGTGGCGACCGTGCTGTCCGCCTCGCCGACCATCTCGGCGCACCTGCTGGACTCCCCCGGCGGCGGCACCTTCTCGCAGAACATCGTCGCCAAGTTCGGTGAGGCCGACAACCTCGGCCGGGACGCGCTGATCGCCTCCGGCCTGGTGCTGTTCGTCATCACCCTGGTGGTCAACGGCGCGGCCCGGCTGATCATCGCCCGCCGCAAGGAGTACTCGGGGGCCAACGCATGACCCACACCGTGACGGACGCCAAGCCGTCCCCCGCCGTGCCCGCCCCCGCGCGGCTGGCCTCCCGGCGGCTGCCCCGCTGGACCCCGCTCGCCGTCGCCGTGGCCTCGATCGCCGTCGGCTGCGCACTCGGAGCCGGGTTCGGCCTGTCCAGCCGCATCCAGTGGGGCCTGATCTCCCTGCTGCTCTACGTCGGCGGGTCGTACGTGCTGACCGCCCGGGTGGAGGGACGCCGTCAGGCCAAGGACCGGGTGGCCACCAGCCTCGTCTGGTCGGCCTTCGTCCTGGCCGTGCTCCCGCTCTACTCCCTGGTGAAGACCACCGTCTCCAAGGGCGTCAAGGTCCTCGACGTCAACTTCCTGACGCACTCGATGAACAACGTGCTGACCATCCAGCCCGGCGGCGGCGTCTACCACGCCATCATCGGCACCCTGGAGCAGGTCGGCATCGCGGCCGCGATCGCCACGCCGATCGGCATCCTGACGGCGATCTACCTCGTCGAGTACGGCAAGGGCAAGCTGGCCGCCGCGGTCACCTTCTTCGTGGACGTCATGACCGGCATCCCCTCGATCGTGGCCGGCCTGTTCATCCTGTCGATGTGGTTCGTGGTCACCGGCAACGCCCCCGCCGACGGCTTCGCCGGCGCGCTGGCGCTGGCCATCCTGATGATGCCGATCGTGGTCCGCTCCACCGAGGAGATGCTCAAGCTCGTGCCGAACGAGCTGCGCGAGGCGTCCCTGGCCCTCGGCGTGCCCAAGTGGCGGACCATCACCAAGGTCGTCGTCCCCACCGCGATCGGCGGCATCACCACCGGCGTCGTGCTGGCCCTGGCCCGTATCGCGGGCGAGAGCGCGCCGATCGCGCTGCTGGTCTTCGGCAGCCAGGTGATCAACACGAACCCGTTCAAGAACCCGCAGTCGTCCCTGCCGTACTACATCTACCAGCAGTACCTGGACGGCAACGCCGCGAGCTACGACCGTGCCTGGGCGGCGGCCCTGGTTCTCATCGCCTTCGTGATGATCCTCAACCTGGTGGCCCGGATCATCGCCCGGTGGAAGGCCCCCAAGCAGTCAGGTCGCTGACGCGACCCCCGTCAGCGGACCTCGCAGAAAAGAAGTGATCCCATGGCCAAGCGAATCGACGTCAGCGGCCTCTCCGCCTTCTACGGCGGCCACAAGGCGATCGACGACATCTCGATGACCGTCGAGCCGCGCTCGGTGACGGCCTTCATCGGCCCGTCCGGCTGCGGCAAGTCCACCTTCCTGCGCACCCTGAACCGCATGCACGAGGTCATCCCCGGCGGCCGGGTCGAGGGCAAGGTGATGCTCGACGACGAGAACCTCTACGGGTCGGGGGTCGACCCGGTGACCGTGCGCCGCACGGTCGGCATGGTCTTCCAGCGGCCCAACCCGTTCCCCACGATGTCGATCTACGACAACGTGGCCGCCGGGCTGAAGCTCAACGGCGTGCGCAAGAAGGGCGAGCTCGACACCATCGTCGAGAAGTCGCTCAAGGGCGCCAACCTCTGGAACGAGGTCAAGACCCGCCTCGACAAGCCCGGTTCCGGCCTGTCCGGCGGCCAGCAGCAGCGGCTGTGCATCGCCCGCGCGATCGCGGTCGAACCGCAGGTGCTGCTGATGGACGAGCCGTGCTCCGCCCTCGACCCGATCTCCACCCTCGCCATCGAGGACCTGATCGGCGAGCTGAAGACCCGCTTCACGATCGTCATCGTCACGCACAACATGCAGCAGGCGGCGCGCGTCTCGGACCGCACCGCGTTCTTCAACCTCGCGGCCGTCGGGCAGCCCGGCAAGCTGATCGAGATCGACGACACGGAGCGGATCTTCTCCAACCCGTCGGTCCAGGCCACCGAGGACTACATCTCCGGCCGCTTCGGCTGACCAGGTCCGTCGTGCGGTGCTGCATGGCGGTGCCACCGCAAGGCGAAGCCCCGGCTTCCCCCATGGGGGGAGGTCGGGGCACATCCGTCCGCAGGGCGGCTCAGCCGAACGCGAGCCGGACCAGGTAGTAGCAGACCGCGGCGACCAGCCCGGCGGCCGGCATGGTGATGAACCAGCCGCTGACGATGTTCTTCGCCACGCCCCACCGCACGGCCTTCAGCCGCTTCGTCGCCCCGACGCCCATGATCGCCGAGGTGATCACGTGGGTCGTGGACACCGGCGCCGCGAACACGTACGAGGTCGTGTAGAGGATGGCCGCCGACGTGGTCTCCGCCGCGAAGCCCTGCGGCGGGTCGAGATCGATGATCCGGCGGCCCAGCGTGCGCATGATCCGCCAGCCGCCGGCGTAGGTGCCGAGCGACATCATGGCCGCGCACACCAGCTTGACCCACCACGGCACGTCGAACCCGCGCGACGGGTCGTGGATCACCAGGGCGAGCACCACCACGCCCATCGTCTTCTGCGCGTCCTGCAGGCCGTGCCCGAGCGCCATCGCCGCCGCGGAGACGGTCTGGGCTATGCGGAAGCCGCGCTTGGCCCGAGCTGGGGCGGCCCGGCGGAACAGCCACAGGATGACCAGCATCACCAGGTAGCCGACCACGATGCCGACCACCGGCGAGATGAACATCGGCAGGACGACCTTGTCGACCACGCCGTCCCAGTGCACGACGACGCCGCCCGCCAGCGCCGCGCCGACCATCCCGCCGAAGAGCGCCTGGCTGGAGCTGGACGGCAGCCCGAACGACCAGGTGATCAGGTTCCAGACCACCGCGCCGGCCAGCGCCGCGAACAGGACGGCCATGCCGCTGGGGCCCTCGGGCGTGGCGATCAGGCCCTTGCTGACCGTGTCGGCCAACTGCTGGCCGAGGAAGGCGCCGAGCAGGTTCATCACGGCGGCCATCACCAGCGCCGCCCTGGGGGTCAGCGCGCGGGTGGACACCGAGGTGGCGATCGCGTTCGCCGAGTCGTGGAAGCCGTTGGTGTACGTGAAGAACAGCGCGACCAGGACGGTCACGATCAGGGCGAAGGTGTCCACGAAGGTCAGGACTCCTTGACCGCGATGGTCTCCACCGTGTTGGCGACGTGCTCGAACGCGTCCGCCGCCTCTTCCAGCACGTCCACGATCTGCTTGAGCTTGAGCACCTCTATGGCGTCGTACTTGCCGTTGAAGAGGTGGGCCAGCAGCTTGCGGTGGATCTGGTCGGCCTGGTTCTCCAGGCGGTTGACCTCGATCCAGTACTCGGTGAGGTTGGACATGGTGCGCAGGTTCGGCATGGCCTCCGCGGTCAGTTCCGCGGCCCGGGCCAGCACCTCGATCTGCTGCTCGACACCCTTGGGCAGCTCTTCGACGTTGTAGAGGACGACCAGGTCAACGGCCTCCTCCATGTAGTCCATGATGTCGTCGAGGGAGCCGGCCAGGGCGTAGATGTCCTCGCGGTCGAACGGGGTGATGAAGGAGGAGTTGAGCTGGTGGAAGATCGCGTGCGTCGCGTCGTCACCGGCGTGCTCGGCCGCGCGCATCCGCGCGGCGAGTTCGGGCCGGGTGGACGCGTCGGCTCCCAGCAGTTCCATCAGGAGCTTCGAACCCGTGACGATGTTGTCCGCGGAGGCGGCGAACATGTCGTAGAAGCTCGTCTCCCTGGGGGTCAGACGAAAGCGCACGTG
This sequence comes from uncultured Actinomycetota bacterium, assembly GCA_963756705.1. Classification (GTDB taxonomy): domain Bacteria; phylum Actinomycetota; class Actinomycetes; order Streptomycetales; family Streptomycetaceae; genus Actinacidiphila. The sequence goes on from CAVWOS010000001.1 coordinate 54,992, forward strand.
AGGTCCTCGGCTCCATCGGGATTCATCGAACGGGTCGCGAAGATGCTAGGCGCATCATCCGGCGGGTCGCCAACGGCGTCCAGCCAGTGTGGCCCATCGGATCACATCCCTCACCAGGGGGATCGCTCGCACATGATATCGATTCGGTAATGTATACCCAACGGGGGTATTACGGGACAGAAGGGCGGGCATGCGGATGACTACGGAGAACGTCGCGGGTGACATGGTGAAACCGCACGGACCGCATGGCTACAGCCATGACAAGGAGTCCCACCTCAAGCGGCTGCGCCGGATCGAGGGCCAGATCCGCGGCCTCCAGCGCATGGTGGAGGAGGACGTCTACTGCATCGACATCCTCACCCAGGTCTCGGCCAGCACCAAGGGCCTGCAGTCCTTCGCCCTCCAACTGCTGGAGGAGCACCTGCGGCACTGCGTGGCCGCGGCGGCCGTCGGCGGCGGGCCGGAGATCGACGAGAAGGTGGCCGAGGCCACGGCGGCGATAGCGCGGCTGCTGCGGACGTGAGGGGCGGGGCGACGGCCCGGGCGGGCTGTGGCGGGCCGCGGTGGGCTGTGCCAGGCGCTTCAGGCCGCGTTGGGCTGCGTCAGGCCGCTTCGGGCGGCTAGTGCCCGCGGATCTGGGCCGGGACGCGGGAGCGGCCGGGGCCGCGGGAACCCCCGCGCGCGGAGCCGGCCACGTGGGAAGCCTCACACCCGGAAGCGGCGTGGGAAGGCTCACACGGCTGGTCCCCGGCCGGGGCGACCTCCAGCACCTCGTCGATGCGGGCCACGCTGAGCCGCTCCTCGCAGGAGGTGGACGCGGCGATCATCAGCTCCCCGCACAGCTCGATCTCGGCCAGCGCCACCGGGTCGTCCTGAACCGATGTGATGAGCGACGGCGCCATACCCGCACCACCTCCTCCGCATCCCCGTTCGCCGGAAAAGACCTCCCCCAGCGTAAGGACCATTGATGCCCCGGCGCATGGCACGGATGGGCCATTTCGCGCGACCCGATCCGGCTGGGGCGGACGTTACGGCTGAGCAGAAACGATCTTGCCGGTCCAGATGTCCGCAGGTCGGGGCAGGGTGACCGCCACGGCGACGCCGAACCGGTCGTAGGAAGTGGTCGAGACCACCGTCACCGCGCGGTCGGTGTCCCGCCGCGTTTCCGGGTCCCCGCCGTGCCGCGGCCCGACGCCCCCGCCACCGACCGTGAACGTCTCGGTGAGCCGGCGCAGCCGCTCCTCCGCGTCCAGCCACGCGTCGAAGGGCACCCGGGTCACCGTGAAGCCCCTGGCCGCCGCCGCCAGCGGGGCGCGGACCTCCGCCGGCGCGGCGGCCGCGGCGCGGACGAGGTCGGTGGTACCGATGAAGTGCCGCACCCGCACGCCCCGCACGGTCTCGTTCCCGGCGAACCTCACGTCCCGCGCGCCGCGCAGCAGTTCGGCCGCCGCCAGCGGCTCGGTGGCCCCGCCGGTGACCAGGTTCCCGTCGGCCAGCCCGGTGGTGTCCACCCGCACCCACTCGCCGTCCGGCACACCCGCGCCGCGGTTCTTCATGTAGAGCGCGCCCGGGACGAACAGCTCGGTGATCGGCTTGTGCTCCTCCTTGCCGATCGCGTCCCTGGGCAGCAGGACCGTCAACGCGCCCTGCCGCCGCGCGAAGTCGAAGCCGCCGGTGCCGGTCACGGTGAGCCAGGTGCCGCCGCTGGCCATCCGCATCGCCGTCGCCACCCGCGAACTGCCCGCCGCCGCGAGGGTGTCGGCGGCGTTCAGCACCGCGGCCGCCTGCGTGCGGGAGGCGGGGCCGTGCGGGGCGCCCGCGCGGCCCCCGGGGACGTCCCCGGTGTCGCCCGCGGCCTGGCCGGCGCAGCCGGAGGTCAGGGCGGCGAGGCAGGCGAGGGCGGCGGTGGCGGCCGCGAGGCGGAACCCGCGGGGGCCGTTCGGTCCCTGGTTGTTCGGGGCCGGGTCGTTCGGGGCCGGGCTCTTCGGGCCGGGCCCGCTCGAGCCGTTCGGTGCCGGGTTCGGGCTTGAGCTCGGGCCAGGGCTTGGGCGGGTCGGGCTCAACCCCGCCCCGTCCGGGCCCGTCCCGCTCCCCCGGCGCCCTGCCCCGGCGGTCCCGCCCGCTGCGGGAGCCGGTGCCGTCCGTCCTTCTCCCGCGCCGATCCGTCCACCGCGCCCGGGAGTTGCCGTACCCGGCGCCCCCGCGCGTGCCGCCGCCGCGCATCCCCTCACCGCTGCCACCATCGCTCGTCCGTCCGTCTGCCCGGCCACCGCCCGTACCGGCCCGGGTCCCGCCCGGATAACGACGGTCTCGCGGGGGCCGTCACGCCCGTTACGGTGGTGCGGTGTTCGAGGTGGAACGGAACGCCGGAGCCGCGGGGCGGACGGACGGCGAGGGTGCGGAGAGCGGCGGGACCGCCGGCGGCGCCGGGGACGGGACGGACCACCGTACGTCCGTGACCGAGCGCGGGTCTTTCGCCCTCGCCCGCTGCTCCTGCGGGTGGTTCGGGCCGGCGCGGCGGGCCAGGGACCGGGCCCGGCGGGACGCGCGCGAGCACGCGCCCGGTTGAACAGGCGCTTTACCCGCCCGCTCGGCCGGTGAGATCATCGCAACCGGCGCCCGGCCTTCGGCGTCTTGGGTATCCGAAGGCGCGCGGCCGGGCGGAACCTCCGCCTCCGGCCCTCCCAAGGCCCCGCGCGAACCCGGCGACGATGCGGCGGTGATGCGGCGATGACCGGCAAGGCAGAGAACCGTCGGATGGAACGGCGGACGGCCCTCAAGGCCGGCGGCGGAGCACTGGCCGCCGCGTGGCTCAGCGGCTGCTCGCCCGACGGGAGCGACGAGAAGGGCGGCCCCTCCGCCTCCCCCTCCCGCACGTCCGCCCCGGCCTCGCCCACGGCGACGCCCACCCGCAGCGCGTCACCCGTCGCCCCCGACTGGTCCGCGCTGGGCAAGGACCTCGACGGCAGCCTCGTCCGGCCGCAGGACCGCGCGTACGCCGTCGACAGCCGCCTGTACAACACCCGTTACGACGACCTGCGGCCGGCCGGCATCGCCTACGTCTCCGGCCCGGACGACGTCCGCACCTGCCTCGACTTCGCCCGCCGCACCGCCACCTCGCTCGCCATCCGCAGCGGCGGCCACTCGTACGCGGGCTGGTCCAGCGGCAACGGCAAGCTCGTCGTGGACGTCTCCCGGCTCAACTCCATACGGGTGGACGGCACCACCGCCGTGATCGGCGCCGGCGCCAAACTCATCGACGTCTACGACACCCTCGGCCGGCACGGGCGCACCGTCCCCGGCGGCTCCTGCCCCTCCGTCGGCATCTCCGGGCTCACCCTCGGCGGCGGCCACGGCGTCATGAGCCGCTCGATGGGACTGACCTGCGACAACCTCACCGGTGCCACCATCGTCACGGCCGACGGCACCACCCGCGAGGTCTCCGCCGACGCCGAACCCGATCTCTTCTGGGCGCTGCGCGGCGCGGGCAACGGCAACTTCGGCGTCGTCACGTCCCTCACCTTCGCCACCCACCCGGTGCCCGAGGTCGTCACCGGCTACCTGACCTGGCCCTGGAGCCGGGCCGCCGACGTCGTCCGGGCCTGGCAGACCTGGGGCCCCGACCAGCCCGACCACATCTGGTCCGCCCTGCACCTCGACTGCGCGCCCGGCGGCTCGCCCACGGTCTCCGTGCCGATGCTCTCCTCCGGCTCCCGCGCCGACCTCGCCTCCGCCGCCGACGCCCTGGCGACCGCGGCCGGCGCCTCCGCCTCCTCCGTCACGCTGCGGCCGCACGCCTACGTCGACGCGATGTTCTCCTACGCAGGCTGCTCCGGGCTCTCCGCCGCCCAGTGCCACCTGGCCCCCGCCGGGCACCTCGGCCGCGAGACGTACACCGCCCGCTCCGACTTCTACGACGCCGACCTCTCCTCGGGCGGCATCGACACCCTCCTGGCCCAGGTCGCCCGCCTCGCCAACCAGTCCGGCGGCGGCGCCGGCAGCATCGCGCTGACCGCCCTCGGCGGCGCGGTCAACCGCCCCTCCCCCACCTCAACCGCCTTCGCCCACCGGCGGTCCCGCTTCCTCGCCCAGTACCTCGCCTCGGACGCCCTCTCCACCACCACCTGGCTCGCCACCACCCACGCGGCCCTGCGCCGCTACGCCTCCGGCGCGGCCTACCAGAACTACACCGACCCCACCCTCGCGTCCTGGCGCACCGCCTACTACGGCCCCAACGCCCCCCGCCTCACGACCCTCAAACACCACTACGACCCCACCCGCCTCTTCACCTACCCCCAGGCGCTCTAGGGGTCTCCCCGTAAGCGGTCTGCACGTCCTCCGCCGCGACGAGAGCGGCGGAAGGTGGTGGGGCCCACGCCGCCTACCGGTTGATGGTCTGGATCTCCTGAACCGTGACCGGCTCGGGGAACTCGGAGAATCCGTCCGCCATCGCCGTACCGTTGGGCCGCACGTCTGCCGTCGGCGTCCACCACACATGCCACGTCATGTCTGCGGTCAAGGGGTAGGTCCCCGCACTGGCCCTCGTATACGTGACGTTGCAGTCGGCACCAGAGGTGTCCAGGGAGGAGCCCGTTCCCGAGTCGGCGAACCGGTAGTCGCAACTCTCCGGACTGGCGTACTGCGTCCCCGCGTCGACGTGCAGGCTGTACGGCCGCGCGACCACGGTCGCTGCCAGAGTGGTGCCGTTGGGCTCAGTGACTTGGGCGGTGACAGAGATCCGCGCGTCCGCGTTCTTGAAGCTGACAAAGGTCGGGATGTTGACCTTCTGGTTCTCCGGCACCGGCCTCAAGGTGACGCCCTTGGTGGGCAACGTCAGCTGTCCGTAGGCGGCCTGCGCAAGCATCTGCGTGGTGATGGCCCCCTGCGGCGGATTCGCCGGCGGCTCCCACATCCACCCCTGGTTGTAGGGACAGATCGCAGCCGGGTTGTCGAGTTGGCTCTCGTCCCAGGTCAGCACCCACCAACTGCCGTCGTCACCCTTGTGGTACTTGATCTGGTTCATGTCCGACTGGACTTCGTTGTAATAGTTGTAGACCGTTTCCGCGCCGTCATGGCCGGCCGCGTCGTACCGACGGTCGATCTCATCCTTGAACTGATCCGGAGTGAAGGCCGTGTACCAGCACGCGGGGGGAGTGAAATTCGCGTCGGACGAGCGCGCGGGCGCGGAGCCGTCCCCGTCGCTGTTCCCTCGATGTGTGTAACTCACCCGCACCTGGTACGAAGTTCCACCGCCGCTCGTTGACGTGGAACTTGAACTGCCGTTGTCCTTACCCGTGTTGGCGGCGGCTTCGCTCACTCCCGCGATAACCGTGGCCAGGCAGGACAGCGCGACGACGCCCTTGCGCACGCTGCCCCGTGCCATCAGAGCTGACACTGCTTGGCCCCCTGAACCCAAGTGTGATTGAAGGTCTGCCACTCCCCGGAAGCGGCCTTGCTCATGACGAGGGTCCACAAGTTGAAGTCGTCGGCGGACGGGGTGGTCACATGCACCTTGCCCGTCTTCGAGTCCTTGCCGTACGCCTTCCGCTGGTCCTCGCAGTACTGGACTTGCAAGTTGCCGTCCGCGACAGACTTCACCACGGGCTTGTAGTAGTTGAACGTCCCCGTGACGACGGTTCCGCCCTTGCCCTGCGCAATGATCGAATCAGCGAATTCGGCACCTTGTTCGCCGGTCCAGAAGCGCTTGAAGATCGCCGGTTCCCTTGTGTAGACCTTCGACTCGAAATCGATCACTGCTTGCGCCGCATAGGTGGCATCGGTCAGCGCGGCCTTCTTCGTCGGATCGCTGCTGTCGAATCCGTCGAAGTTCACCTTGATATCCGACGGCAGATCGAAGTTTGGTGCCCCCGGTGCCGGTTTCTCGGTCGGCGACGCCGAGGGCGCGGTGGACGTGGCAGCAGTCGAGGGCGACCCGGACGACTGGATCTTGTCCGACGAGTCCGACCCTCCCCCGCCGCAAGCGCTCAACAGCAGGCCCGCCGTCACGACGACGGCGACACCGACAGGCAGGGAAGTGCGGGTCACGATGACATCCCCCGTGGAATGACTACGCGTACGAAGAGTTGGCACCCCGACGCTACCCGTGGGGTCATCCCCGGCAGAAGGCCCGCACCCCTTCTGTGACACGTCCGGCACACAAACCCCACGAAAGCCCGTGACCCGGACTCCCCCACTCCGCCTCAAGGCGCCTCGCGGGCGGCGAACCCGGGGCAAGTGCCTTATGCGGCGAGGTCCTTGTCCGTGGTCGTGTGGTGAAGGCGGGGGGAGGGGGTGGCTGCGCCGAGGCGGGGGGAGGTGGGGCGGGGGGAGGTGGTGACGAGGAAGGCGGCGCGGGAGCGGGAGAGGGCGGTGGCGAGGCGGGTGAGGAGGGCCAGGCCGAGGGGGGCCAGGAGGAGGACGGTAGCGGCGCCGAGGGCGAAGCCGCCGATGACGTCGGTGGGGTACTGGACGCCGAGGTAGACGCGGGTGAACCCCTCGCCGAGGGCCAGCAGGAGCGCCACGGTACCGAAGGAGCGGCTGACCATGAAGAGTCCGACGGCGACCGCGGCGGTGAGCGCGGCATGGTCGCTGACGAAGGCGTAGCCGTGGCCGCTGCGGATGAGGACGTCCAGTCCGTCGTGGTCGACGGCGGGTCGGGGGCGCTGGACGAGGGCGCGGACGGGGAGGTTGAGCAGGAGGGCGGCGCCTGCGGCCAGCACGGACCACAGCACGCCGGCCACGGCCGCGGGCGCGTCCTCGGCGCGGCGGGCGACCCGCCACCAGCACAGCGCGGCGAGCAGCAGGGCGAGGGCGACCAGGCCGTACTCGCCGATGAAGGCCACCGCCCGGTCCACGCCGAGCGGGGCGTGCTTCGCGAGGTCGTTGATGTCGCGGAGCATGGTGATGTCGGGGTTCACGCTGTCGTTAGCGACCTCTGCCATAGCGGTGGTGCCCCTTTGCTGACAACGAACGTGCGTTCGTGACTCGTACGCAACCCCCGTCGCTTGCGTCCCTCGCCATTCTCACCCGTGGAACGGCCGACACGATACGTAGCGTTCCGTCTTCGCCAGATGATCACCAGGCTGTTATCCAAGGGTGACCAGGGACGATGATTGAAACCCGATCAGGCCCAACCCTCGGGCCAGAGCCTCACCCTGCGCTTCCGTCACACGCGTCACACACGAAGGACGCTCAGGACTGTACCGACGCCGCCGCACCCATGACGGACATTCAGGAGAGGGCTTCTAGAAGGACATCGGGAGCAGGGACCTCAGGAGGCGGCCGTCTGGGTCGGCAGCGCCTGCGCCCCGTCCTCGGTCACCCGCGTCGCCCCGATGTAGTCCGACTCGTCGATCGGGTCGAACCGGATCACCGCCCCGGTGTGCGGCGCGTCGATCATGTAGCCGCCGCCGACGTACATCCCCACGTGGTGGATCGACCGCGGGTCGTTCAGGTCGTAGGCGAAGAAGACCAGGTCGCCGGGGAGGAGTTCGGCGCGGCTGGGGTGCGGCCCTGCGTTCCACTGGTCGTTGGCCACCCGCGGCAGTTCGATGCCGACCGAGTGGTACGACGCCTGCGTCAGGCCCGAGCAGTCGAAGCGGCCGCCCTGCGCCGCCGTGCCCTCGCCGCCCCACAGGTACTTCTTGCCCAGCTGCTCCTGCGCGAACGAGATCGCCGCGGCCGCCTGCTGCGAGGGGCCCAGTTGCCCGACCGGCGCGGCCATGCTGCGGGCCAGGGAGCGGATGGACTTCACGTAGTTGCGCGTCTCGGCGTACGGCGGGACGCCGCCGGACTTGATCACCGCGTAGGCGCCGGCGTTGTACGAGGCCAGCATGTTGTCGGTGATGTTCCCGGGCACGTCCTTGACGTAGTCGGCCAGCTCGCAGTCGTAGGTGGCCGCGGACGGGATCGCGTCCCGGGGGTCCCACACGTCCGCGCGGCCGTCCCCGTCACCGTCGACGCCGTGCGCCGCCCAGGTGCCGGGGATGAACTGCGCTATGCCCTGCGCGTCGGCCGGGCTCTGCGCGTGCGCGTTCCACCCGCTCTCCTGATACAGCTGCGCGGCAAGCACGGCCGGGTTCAGCGCCGCGCACAGGTTGCCCCACTTCTGCACGATCCCCTGGTACTCGGCCGGCACCGCGCCCTTGGCGAGCGTCACCGCCCCGGTGGCGTCGCCCCCCATCCCGGCGGCCGCCGAGAACGTGCCCACCACGAGCAGGGCGATGAACGAAAAGCACAGGCCCACGGCGATGGTGACGATGAGCCAGACCCGACGCGCCACGGCCTCCCCCTCGTGTCCCGTACGTCCCCGGGAATCGTCGTTGCCCTACGGTGATGCTCGTGATACACAGAGTAGTCGTCTACCGTCTCTCGAACACCGGTCCACCACCAGTCTGACGGTTGCGGGCCGGATCACACGGACGATCCGCCGAGAAAGTCGCCCGGTCGACATGCAACAGCGGAATCCTCCGTCAAGATAGAAGCTGGCCCCTTGCGCCCCGGCGAGGGAGTCAACTGATCGAGCGGGGTGGTGAGTTACATGTTTCTGGCAGCCGAGAAGGGCGACATCAACACCATCATCGGTGGCATCGCCCCAGACTGGGGGCCCTTCGGGTCCCTGGGCAACGAAGCACGTGTGATGGTCGAGGTCGTCATGGCCGTCGCCATCCTGATGTGCCTGGCCATCGCGATCTGGGGGGCCGCCAAGCAGCGCATCGGCGCCACCGCGCTGCGCGACACCTTCAGCGCCGAACAGGGCAAGGGGCTGATCATCGCCGGGCTGACCGGCGTGTTCATCATCGGTTCCCTCGGCACCCTGTTCACGATCGTCTACGGGATGGCCGTCTGAGCAGGGGCCGTCCCGCCGGTGCGCCCGGCCGCGTACCACCCGCGTACCACCGCTCACGTCCCGGAGCCCGTCCCCGGCTCCCTCGTCCCGACCGAGGCTGCGTGCTGATGCCCACTCAACCAAGCAGCGGCGCCCGTCGCGCCACGCGGCGCTCCGGCGTGCCCGCGGCGCCCCGGGGGGCGACCGCGCGATGAGTCTCGGCCAGGACGGACCCCCGACCCGGACCCGGATGCCCGAGGGCCACGGCACGCCCGGCGGCACCGCGCGCCGGCCCCAGCCACGGCGCGCCCTGATGACGGTGGTCGGCATCGTCGTCCTGCTCATCGCCGCCCTGGCGTTCGCCAACCGCGGCGGCGGGTCCCACCACGGCGCGGCCGGCTCCGCCGGATCGAGCGGCTCCCGCAGCGGCAAGGGCGGCTCGGCCACCGCCACCGCGCCCACCGGCCAGAAGCCGGTCACGGGCAAGACGGAGGGGATCCCCACCGGTTACGCCCACACCGAGCAGGGGGTGCAGTCCGCGGCGGCGAACTACGCGGTGGCCCTCGGCGGGCCGGACATGTTCGACGCCGACGCGCGGCACCGGGTGGTGGCCACGGTCTACGCCGCCGGCTCCGCCGGCACCTCGCAGGCCGCCCTGGACAAGGCGTACTCCGACCCCGCCTTCCTCCAGCGGATAGGCCTCGGGCCGGACGGCACCGCCCCCGCCGGCATGACGTTCGTCTCCCGCACGAACCCCGTCGGCACCAAGCTGGTGAAGTACGGCGCCGGCGCGGCCACCGTGAGCATCTGGTACTCCACGCTCTTCGGCCTCGCCGGAGAGGGCTCCACCGAACCCGTCACCGAGGGCTGGTACACCGACACCTTCGAGATGATCTGGTCGGCGAACGACTGGAAGATCACCGACTTCCAGCAGAAGGACGGCCCCGCGCCGGTGGGGCGGGACCAGGCCGCCTCCTCCGCGCAGGACATGGCCAACGCAGTGAGCGGGTTCGGAGGCTTCACGTATGCCCGGTAGTCGGCCCACCATCGAGCGGACCGGGGACGTCACGGCCCCCGTCCGGACCCCCGTCCACGCCCCGGCCCGGCCCAACGACCGGAGCCTCCTGCGGACCCGTGCCGTACGCCTGAGCGCCGTTCTGACGGCAGTTCAGACCACGGCCGTCATCCTGGCCACCAAGGCCCTCGCCGACCCGGGCACGCCCACCCCGAGCGGCTCCGCGGCCACCCCCAGCGCCTCCGCCAGCCCCACCAGCGACCCCTGCGACCTCATCCGCGGCCCCGCCCGGGACTACTGCACCAAGGGCAACCCCTCCGCGCCGGCCAAGGGCACCAGCCCCACCAGCTCGCTCGACCCCCTCACCTCCCTGGGCAAGGGCTGCGCCGACGCCGCGTCGTGGACGATCGACAAGCTGTCCACGGCCGTCACGAAGACCACCGAGGTGGACTTCACCAACACCTCGTTCCTGCGGCAGTACGCCGTGGTGTTCGCCGCCTCCACGATCCTGACGCTCGTGCTGTGGCTGCTGGCGGTGGCCAAGCGCGCGGTGCGCGGCGTGCCGATGACCGAGGCGCTGACCGAGGCGGTCGGCTTCCTGTGGCTGACGGTGCTGGCCTCCGCGTTCACCCCGCTGGTGCTGTACACGGTGGTGTCGGCCACCGACGCCGTCACCGACGTCATCTCCTCGGGCACCAAGTCCAACACCGACGTCTTCTTCGGCTCCTTCTCCGCCGCCCTGGAGAAGGGCACCGACATCGGCGGCGGCCCGATCATGCTGATCGTGGTGTCGCTGGTGTCCGTGCTCGCCGCCGGCGTGCTCTGGCTGGAGCTGGTGATCCGCGCCGCGCTGCTGTACGTCGGGGCGCTGCTGGGCACCGCGGTGTACGCGGGCCTGGTGGACAAGAACATGTGGCACCACGTCAGGCGCTGGGCCGGCATCATGATCGCGGTGATCCTGGTCAAACCGGTCATCGTGATCGTGCTGGGCCTGGCCGGCGCGCTGTCCTCGTCCGCGGGCGGCCCGGCCGCCTTCTCCGCGGTCGTCTCCGGCCTGGCCATCATCCTGCTCGCGATCTTCGCCAGCGCCATGATCTACCGCTTCGTGCCCGGCTTCGGCGACGACGTCGTCAACCTCCGCAACAGCCGCAAGGCCAGCGGACAGGGCCAGGCCGCCGCCGTCATCTCCTCGCCCGCGGCCCTCGTCCGGCAGGGCATCACCACCCACAGCGCCCGCGGCGGCCCGCAGGAGCAGGCCCAGAGCGGCGGCGCGGCCCCGTCCAACCCGGTCTCCGGCGGCATCGCCGCCCACAGCTCCCGCGGCGGCGCGCAGGGCGGCGGCGCGGCCCCGTCCGGCGGCCCGCTCGGCGGCTCCCCGTTCCGCTCCGGCCCCGGCCGCGGACCGGGTTCCGGATCCAACGGCTCTTCGCAGGGAGGTGAGCGCCGGTGACGACCCAGCCCTTCACCCAACCGCGCCGCACGTATCTGATCGGCAAGGCGCGGCCCAACGCGATCGTCGGCAAGAACCGGGAGACCGGCGAGATCGCGCTGATCATCCTCGGGGCCGGCCTCGGCATGATGTCCGGCCTGCTGATCCCCGTGCTGCTGCTGCGGATCGTCGGCCTGGTCGGCTGGCCGATGCTGGCGCTCGCGGCCGTCTACATGCCCTACCGGCGACGCACCTTCTACCGGTGGTTCGAGATCAACCGCGCCTACCGCCGCACCCTGCGCGTCACGCCCACCTACCGCTCCTCCGTGCAGGAGGCCGGCACCCGGCTCGACGGGCGCGAGATCGAGATCGGCCCGCCGCCCGGCATCGGGCGCATCACCTGGCTGTCCGCGCCTTTCGGCCCCGACGAGATCGCGGTCCTGCTGCACGTGGACCGCCGCACCGTCACCGCCGCCATCGAGATCGAGGGCCCGGGCGTCGGCCTGCGCGACAGCGAGGACCAGGAAGCCCTGGTGGACCGCTTCGGCACGCTGCTCAAGCACGTGGCCAACGGCGACGGCTTCGTCACCCGCCTCCAGATGCTCGCCCGCACCCTGCCCGCCGACCCCGACGCGCACGCCAAGGACGTCGCCCTGCGCGGCGACCCGGAGGCGGACAAGTGGCTCAAGGAGTCCTACGACCAGCTCCAGTCGATGGTCTCCACCTCCTCCGAGCAGCACCGCGCCTACCTCGTCGCCTGCATGCACTTCACGCGCGAACTGGCCGCCGAGGGCAACGCGATGGCCCGCGCCACCGTGGTGCGCGGCACCAAGGTGGACAAGGACGCCGGGCTCGCCGCGGTGATGGCCCGTGAGCTCACCGACATCTGCGCCCGCCTCGCCGAGGCCGACATCCGGGTCCGCCAGCCGCTCGGCCAGGCCCGGCTGGCCTCCCTGATCCACTCCATGTACGACCCGGACCACCCCATCGACCACATCCAGGCGATGACCCGGCGCAACGCCTGGCCGGCCGAACTCGACGCCACCGAGCCGACGTTCCTCCAGGCCAAGACCCGCGAGTCGACCACCCGGGCACCCTGGCACCACTCCACCGCCTGGATCAAGGAGTGGCCGCTGACCCCGGTCGGCGTCAACTTCCTCGCGCCGCTGCTGGTGCACACCCCCGACGTGATCCGCACGGTCGCGGTCTGCATGGACCTGGAGCCGACCGACGTGGCCATCGAGCGGATGCTCACCGAGAAGACGAACGACGACGCCGAGGCCAGCCGCGCCGCGAAGATGAACCGCGTGGTCGACCCGCGGGACGTGGCCCACCACGGCCGCATCGACCAGCGCGGCGAGGACCTCGCCAGCGGCGCCGCCGGCGTCAACATCGTCGGCTACATCACGGTGTCCTCGCGCTCCGTCGAAGCGCTGGCCCGCGACAAGCGCACGATCCGCGCGTCCGCCGGTAAGTCGTATTTGAAGCTCGAATGGTGCGATCGTGAGCACCACAGGGCATTCGTCAATACGTTGCCGTTCGCCACCGGCATCCGCCGCTAGATTGCCCGCCCGTACGAGGAGGCCACCGCCATGCCCATGCTGGACCCTCTCGCGGCGATCACGGACGCGTTCACCGGCTTCCTGTTCGGCCGGGTCGAGACCACCCGGCTGCCGGTCCGCACCTCCACCGGCCAGGCGCAGGCCGTCTACCTGCCCACCGCCGCCCCCGGGCTCGGCGACTCAGGGGTGATCATCGGGCGCGAGGTGTACTCCGGCAAGGGGTACATCTACGACCCCTTCCAGCTCTACGGCCAGCAACTGCCCGCCCCGCACTGGCTGGTGCTCGGCGAGTCCGGCAACGGCAAGTCCGCGCTGGAGAAGACCTACGTGCTGCGCCAGCTGCGCTTCCGCGACCGCCAGGTCGTGGTCCTCGACGCCCAGGGCGAGGACGGCGTCGGCGAGTGGAACCTCATCGCCCACTCCATGGGCCTCACCCCGATCCGGCTCGACCCGATGGCCGCCCTCGACGGCGGCATCAAGCTCAACCCGCTCGACCCGGCGATCACCGTCACCGGCCAGCTCGCCCTGCTGCGCACCATCATCGAAGTCGCCATGGGCCGCGGTCTGGACGAGCGGTCCGGCTTCGCCCTGAAGGTCGCGCACGGCTATGTCGCCGATATGGTCATCGACCGCCAGCCGATCCTCTCCGACATCGTCGACCGGCTCCGGCACCCGGTGGAGGAGTCCGCCGAGGCGATGAACGTCGACGTGGAGGACGTCCGCGCCTGGGGCCTGGACGTGGCCCTGGTGCTCGACCGCCTCGTCGACGGCGACCTGCGCGGCATGTTCGACGGCCCCACCAGCGACGGCATCGACCTCGACTCGCCGCTGATCGTCTTCGACCTCTCGCACATCGACCGCAACTCGATCGCCATGCCGATCCTGATGGCCATCGTCGGCGTCTGGCTGGAGCACACCTGGATCCGCCCGGACCGGAAGAAACGCATCTTCCTGGTCGAGGAGGCGTGGCACATCATCAACTCGCCCTTCGTGGCGCAGCTCTTCCAGCGGCTGCTGAAGTTCGGCCGCCGGCTCGGCCTGTCCTTCGTCGCCGTCGTCCACCACCTGTCCGACGTCGTCGACGGCGCCGCCGCGAAGGAGGCCGCCGCGATCCTGAAGATGGCCTCCACCCGCACCATCTACGCCCAGAAGGCCGACGAGGCCAGAGCCACCGGCCGTGTCCTGGGCCTGCCCCGCTGGGCCGTCGAGATCATCCCGACCCTCACCCCGGGCATCGCGGTGTGGGACGTCAACGGCAACGTGCAGGTCGTCAAGCACCTCATCACCGAGGCCGAACGCCCCCTGGTCTTCACCGACCGCGCCATGACCCAGAGTTCGCAGCAGCACGCGGAGGAGATGGAGGCCGACGCCGAGGCCGAGGCCCGCGCGGAGGCCCACACCGCCGCCCAGGTCGCCCTCGCCAAGCACCTGGCAGACGACGCGGTGGCGTGACCCGATGGCGGCCCGGGACAAGAACACCACGGGAGGGCTGCCCGACGGCCTCATCGTCGGGCTCATCGCCCTCCTGCTCGGCGTGACCCTGCTGGTGTGGACGGCCACCGGCCTGTCCGCCGCGTTCGCGCACGGCCACTGGCCGCGGGGCGTGCACTTCACGCGCACGCCCCGCGCCATGCGCTCCCTGATCACCCACCCGCACGACCTCGCCGCCGCGTGGCCCGGCGCGCCCCGCGGCAGCCTCGGCGGGCCCGGCTTGTTCTGGGGCGTCTTCCTCGCCGAGTTCCTGGCCGTGTTCGCCTTCGCGGTGTGGGTGATGAACGTCGTCTCCTGGCTGCGCGCGCCCCACCCGGCCCGGCGGGCCGCACCCGCACCCGAGGCCGGGCCGGAGCCGGCCGCCTCCGCGGTGCCCACCCCGCGCCGCCGCGCCGCCGACCGCGCCAAGGGCGGGGACGAGAGCCTGGACGCCTGGTTCCGTACGGTGCCGCAGGCCGCTCCGGCCGGCGGGACGGACGCGCCGACCTCGCAGCTGCCCGCTGTGCCGGCGGACGGTAGCGGGCCGCGGGGCGCCGCGCCCACCGCAACGGCTGCCGGACGGGTCAGTGGACCGCCGGCCGGGCCCGCCGGCCTCGGGGTGCTCACCGACGGGGAAGTCACCCGCACCTACGCCCTGTTCGCCTCCCCGCGCGGGGACAAGGCCAAGCGGGTCGTGCAGCCCGCCGTCCTCGCCGCCGCCGGGCCCCTGGTAGTCACCACCGCCGACGCCGACACCTACCACCAGACGGTCGGCAACCGCGCCAGGCTCGGCCCCGTCCACGTCTACGACCCCACACACCTGCTCGACGTGCCCGGTCGGCTGCGCTGGGCGCCCCACGCCGACTGCGAACTGCCCGCCACCGCACGCCTGCGGGCCGCCGCGCTGCTCGCCCCGCTGCGCACCGCCCGCGCCGACGAGGCCATCGTGCACGACACCGCGGCCGTCCTGCTGCGCTGCTGGCTGCACGCGGCGGCGGTCGACGGCCGCCCGTTCCGGCAGGTCCAGCGCTGGGCGGCCGGCGGCACCGCGGCGGGCGAGGCCGTCCGGGTCCTGCGCGCCGACCACGCCGCCGCGTCCGGCTGGAGCGGCGAGCTCGAGTCCGTCCTGCACGCGCACCCCGAACGCCGGGACGCCGCCCAGGCGCTGATCCGCCGTCTGCTGGAGCCCCTCAACTCCGTGCACATCCGGGACGCCTGCAATCCGTCCCGGACCGGGGGCCTGGACCTGGAGTCATTCACCGCCGAACGGGGAACGCTTTACGTGGTGGGGGAGCGCGTCGAGGACCCGCGCACCCACCCGGGTGCGATGCCGCTGCTCACCGCACTCGTCTCCAGCGTGGTCGAGCACGGCCGGCGCATGGCCGCAGGGTCACCCGCCGGTCGGCTCGACCCACCATGCACCTTCGTGCTGGACGACGTGGCCGCGCTCGCCCCCGTCCCCGAGCTGCCCGCGCTCCTCGCCGACGGCCGCGCCACCGGCCGCCCGACCCTCGCCGTCCTCCGCTCCCCCGAACAGGCCCTCGCCCGCTGGCCGTCACCCGTGTGGCAGCAGGCCGAGGTACGTCTCGCCCTCGGTGACGCGGCCGACGGGCTGGACCCGGCGGTGCCGGACGCGGTGCGCATCCGCTGAGCCGGTGCTCGGCGCAGTTTCTCGGCGTCTCTCCGCACGGTAGGCGTTTCGGCGGTACGGCTCGCGGGCGCGGCGCGCGGCCGTTGACGTCGTTCACGGCGCGGCCGTACGCTCCCGGAGGCCGGATAGTAACCGCTTACTGGAGGGTGGAGGGGCCATGCCGACGCGCCCGAAGCTGGTGCTGGCGATGCGCCGGGACATCCTCGACCTGGTCCTCCCGGCTCCGCAGCGCGCGCGGCTCGACGCCCTTGCGGACGTCCACCCCGCCCTGGTGACCGACCTCGACGCGCCGGAGGCACGCGACGCCCTCGCGACCGCCGAGGTGATCCTGAGCGGCTGGGGGTGCCCCGTCCTGGACGCGGCCGCGCTCGACCTCGCGCCCCGGCTCGCCGCCGCCATCCACGCGGCCGGCACCGTCAAGCACCACCTGCGGCCCGAGGTCTGGCAGCGCGGCATCGCCGTCTCCTCGGCGGCCGACGCGAACGCGGCACCCGTCGTCGCCTACACCCTCGCCACCGTGTGGCTGGCGGCCCGCCGCGCCCTCGGGACCGCCGCCGAGTACCGGAGCGGCGTGCAGCCGACCTACCTGAACCGCAAGGGCGCGGACGGCGCCGTCGTGGGCGTCATCGGCGCCTCCCGAATCGGCCGCGGCGTCATCACCGGCCTGCTCGCCTCACCCGCCGGCTTCCGCGTTCTGCTCGCCGACCCCTACGTCACCGCGGCGGAAGCCGCGTCCCTGGGCGTCACCCCGGTCGACCTCGACGACCTGTGCCGGGACTCCGACATCGTCACCGTGCACGCCCCCGATCTGCCCGAGACCCACCACCTCCTCGACGCCCGCCGGCTGGACCTCCTCCGGGACGGCGCCGCCCTCATCAACACGGCGCGCGGCCGCCTGGTCGACACCGAGGCGCTCACCCGCGTCTGCGCGACCGGGCGCATCGACGCGTACCTCGACGTCACCGACCCCGAGCCCCTCCCCACCGGCCACCCGCTGCTCGGCCTGCGCAACGTCCTGGTCACCCCGCACATCGCCGGCGCCCAAGGCACCGAGGTCCAACGCCTCGGCACCTACGCCCTGGACGAACTAGAACGCTGGACCAAAGGCGAAGCCCTGCTCGGCGCGGTCCGAGCGGAGGACCTGACCCGGATCGCGTAGCCGCGGTTCGGCTGCCCCGCGGTTCTGTGGGGCCGTGGGGCTGTGGGATAGGGGGTCAGCCGCCGGGACGCAGGAGCACCATCTCGTGCTCGATGCCCGCGGTCCCCGTGGGGAAGGTGTCTGTCTTTCCGGTGCGGACGAAGCCTCTTCTGCGGTAGAAGGCCTCGGCGCGCGGGTTTCGCTCGTGGACCCAGAGGTGGAGGCGGTCCGTGTGTTCCCACGCCCAGGCGGAGGCGGCCGCGAACAGCTGGTCGGCCAGTCCGAGGCCGCGGAACTCGGGCAGGAGGTACACGGCGTTGACGCTCAGGTAGTCCGCGCGCTCCACCACCACGACGGTCATGCCGACCCACCGGTCGCCGGCGAGAGTGACGAACTGCTGGGAGCCGACACCGGACGCCCGCTGCTGCCATTGCTCGTCCGTCATCGCGGACTCCTCGGCGTAGCTGCGTGCGAACGCGACGGACGCGAGGGGGTCCTGAAGGGACGTCAGCCGCAGGTCCCGGCTGGGCCGCCACTCGGCCGGCGCCACCGGCCGTATCTCGAATCGCATGGCGCCGACCGTACAACGCGAAAAAGCTCGGGTCCTCCGAATAAAATTCGGAGGACCCGAGCTGAAAAATTGTTCGGCGGTGTCCTACTCTCCCACAGGGTCCCCCCTGCAGTACCATCGGCGCTGAAAGGCTTAGCTTCCGGGTTCGGAATGTAACCGGGCGTTTCCCTAACGCTATGACCACCGAAACACCATGAAACAACACAGTGTCCTGGTTGCCTCAGAACTACACAGTGGACGCGTACAACTATGGACAAGCCCTCGGCCTATTAGTACCGGTCAGCTCCACCAGTCACCTGGCTTCCACATCCGGCCTATCAACCCAGTCGTCTACTGGGAGCCTTACCCCATCAAGTGGGTGGGAGTCCTCATCTCGAAGCAGGCTTCCCGCTTAGATGCTTTCAGCGGTTATCCCTCCCGAACGTAGCCAACCAGCCATGCTCTTGGCAGAACAACTGGCACACCAGAGGTTCGTCCGTCCCGGTCCTCTCGTACTAGGGACAGCCCTTCTCAAGACTCCTGCGCGCGCAGCGGATAGGGACCGAACTGTCTCACGACGTTCTAAACCCAGCTCGCGTACCGCTTTAATGGGCGAACAGCCCAACCCTTGGGACCGACTCCAGCCCCAGGATGCGACGAGCCGACATCGAGGTGCCAAACCATCCCGTCGATATGGACTCTTGGGGAAGATCAGCCTGTTATCCCCGGGGTACCTTTTATCCGTTGAGCGACGGCGCTTCCACAAGCCACCGCCGGATCACTAGTCCCTACTTTCGTACCTGCTCGACCCGTCAGTCTCACAGTCAAGCTCCCTTGTGCACTTACACTCAACACCTGATTGCCAACCAGGCTGAGGGAACCTTTGGGCGCCTCCGTTACCCTTTAGGAGGCAACCGCCCCAGTTAAACTACCCACCAGACACTGTCCCTGATCCGGATCACGGACCGAGGTTAGACATCCAGCACGACCAGAGTGGTATTTCAACGATGACTCCACCACGGCTGGCGCCGTGATATCAAAGTCTCCCACCTATCCTACACAAGCCGAACCGAACACCAATATCAAGCTATAGTAAAGGTCCCGGGGTCTTTCCGTCCTGCTGCGCGAAACGAGCATCTTTACTCGTAGTGCAATTTCACCGGGCCTATGGTTGAGACAGTCGAGAAGTCGTTACGCCATTCGTGCAGGTCGGAACTTACCCGACAAGGAATTTCGCTACCTTAGGATGGTTATAGTTACCACCGCCGTTTACTGGCGCTTAAGTTCTCAGCTTCGCGGAATCGAAACCCCACTAACCGGTCCCCTTAACGTTCCAGCACCGGGCAGGCGTCAGTCCGTATACATCGCCTTACGGCTTCGCACGGACCTGTGTTTTTAGTAAACAGTCGCTTCTCGCTGGTCTCTGCGGCCACCCCCAGCTCAGGAAGTAAATTCCATCACCAGGCGTGGCCCCCCTTCTCCCGAAGTTACGGGGGCATTTTGCCGAGTTCCTTAACCATAGTTCACCCGAACGCCTCGGTATTCTCTACCAGACCACCTGAGTCGGTTTAGGGTACGGGCCGCCTTGAAACTCGCTAGAGGCTTTTCTCGACAGCATAGGATCATCCACTTCACCACAATCGGCTCGGCATCAGGTCTCAGGCACATGTACGGCGGATTTGCCTACCGCACGCCCTACACCCTTACCCCGGGACAACCACCGCCCGGGCTGGACTACCTTCCTGCGTCACCCCATCACTTACCTACTACCCCCTCGGGTCAGCGGCTCCACCACTCCCCATCACTCCGAAGAGATCAAAGGCGGCTTCACGGCCTTAGCATCAGAAGATTCAGTACTGGGCGCTTCAAAGCGGGTACCGGAATATCAACCGGTTGTCCATCGACTACGCCTGTCGGCCTCGCCTTAGGTCCCGACTTACCCTGGGCAGATCAGCTTGACCCAGGAACCCTTAGTCAATCGGCGCAAGAGTTTCCCACTCTTGTATCGCTACTCATGCCTGCATTCTCACTCGTGAACCGTCCACCACTGCCTTCCGGCGCGGCTTCACCCGGCACACGACGCTCCCCTACCCATCACAGCCCCCGTTGGGGGTATGTACTGCAATGACACGACTTCGGCGGTACGCTTGAGCCCCGCTACATTGTCGGCGCGGAATCACTTGACCAGTGAGCTATTACGCACTCTTTCAAGGGTGGCTGCTTCTAAGCCAACCTCCTGGTTGTCTCTGCGACTCCACATCCTTTCCCACTTAGCGTACGCTTAGGGGCCTTAGTCGATGCTCTGGGCTGTTTCCCTCTCGACCATGGAGCTTATCCCCCACAGTCTCACTGCCGCGCTCTCACTTA
>CAVWOS010000001.1:80000-89732 GCA_963756705.1 uncultured Actinomycetota bacterium
ATCAAACTCTCCGTGAATGCTTCCCGGTAATCCGGTCACACACGCAAGAGCGGCACCACGAGGAGGAATAATCCCCGGATGCACAGCGTCCTCGCTGTATTGTTCTTCAAAGGAACCACATCCACACGAACAAATGTCCGCGGGACGGGGTATCAACATATCTGGCGTTGACTTTTGGCACGCTGTTGAGTTCTCAAGGAACGGAAGCTTCCATCAGGACCGTTTCACCGGCCCCTCCGGGCTTTCCCTTCGGTGTTACCGACTTTAGCAGAGCTTTTCAGTCGGATTTACCACCCGCTTTCGCGGAGACACGGAAGCCCGCACTGAGATTTCTCTCGGCTTGGGTGAGTTGGTGTCTCGTCGAGCGAGGCGATGTAGATCTTAGCTGCTCCCGACTGGACAAGTCCAGTTCGTGACAACCGTTCAAATCTACCTCCCCTGGCGACCCATGTCAATGGATCTCCTAGGGAGAAGTGAAGACTAGCAGGCGACGGGCGGGTTACGCACATCCGCCGGGCAGTACGTCAGGCGAAGGTCGACGGCGGTGTCTCCAGGTCCTCCAGCTCGATGCCCGGGGCGGCGAGGACGACGTCGCCGGCGATGTGGACGTCGTGCTGTTCGCCGGTGGCCAGGTCGCTCACGCGGTACTCGTCCACAGCCAGCGGGCCGCTGTCAGTGGGGTGTGCTGTCCTGGTGATCAGGGACCAGGACTGGTCGACGGTGAGCGGCGCGAGGACGGGGGGCGGTGAAGGAGACGAGGCGGACGCGGGTGGCCGGGGCGCCGGGAGTCAGGCGCAGCAGCCGAGCGGTGGCGATCAGGAAGGCGGGCGAGGCGCCCGTGAAGGCGTGGGCGGCGGCGTTGCCCTCCTGGGCGTGCTGCGCCGGTGGGGTCGGTACGGACCCAGGTGACGCCGTCGAGTGCGGCCGCGCGTACCTGCCAGGCGGCGGCGTGCATCTCCAGGCGGATCGGGCGGCCGAGGTCGTCGATGGTGAGGTCGACGAGCCCGCGTGGCCGCCGCCGGGTGTGGTGGTCGGGCGGTGTAGCGCCAGCCGGAGGGGCCGGTGGCGCAGTGGAAGTGTTCTTCACCGAGGGGGGTGTGGTCGTGTGTGTCGTGGAACGAGTAACGGCCGCGGGGCATGGGGGTTCTCGGTGGTCGTCTCGCGGACGTGAGCGGGGCCCGCCGTCCCGGACGGGAGACGGGGGCCGGCGCGCGGTGGATCAGTAGCGGTAGTGGTCGGGCTTGTACGGGCCCTCGACCTGCACGCCGATGTAGGCGGCCTGCTCGGGACGGAGCGTGGTGAGCTTGACGCCCAGCGCGTCCAGGTGGAGCCGGGCGACCTTCTCGTCGAGGTGCTTGGGGAGCACGTAGACGCCGATCGGGTACTCCTCGGGCTTGGTGAACAGCTCGATCTGGGCCAGCGTCTGGTCCGCGAAGGAGTTGGACATCACGAAGGAGGGGTGGCCGGTCGCGTTGCCGAGGTTGAGCAGGCGGCCCTCGGACAGCACGATCAGGACCTTGCCGTCGGGGAAGGTCCAGGTGTGGACCTGCGGCTTGACCTCGTCCTTGACGATGCCGGGGACCTTCGCGAGGCCGGCCATGTCGATCTCGTTGTCGAAGTGGCCGATGTTCCCGACGATGGCCTGGTGCTTCATCTTGGCCATGTCGGCGGCCATGATGATGTCCTTGTTGCCGGTCGTGGTGACGAAGATGTCGGCGATCTCCGACGACGTCGTCGAGGGTGGCGACCTGGTAGCCGTCCATCGCGGCCTGCAGGGCGCAGATCGGGTCGATCTCGGTGACGATCACGCGGGCGCCCTGGCCGCGCAGCGACTCGGCGCAGCCCTTGCCGACGTCGCCGTAGCCGCAGACGACGGCGACCTTGCCGCCGATGAGGACGTCGGTGGCGCGGTTGATGCCGTCGATCAGGGAGTGGCGGCAGCCGTACTTGTTGTCGAACTTCGACTTGGTGACCGCGTCGTTGACGTTGATCGCCGGGAAGAGCAGCGAGCCGTCCTGCTGCATCTCGTAGAGGCGGTGCACGCCGGTGGTGGTCTCCTCGGTGACGCCGCGGATCTCGGAGGCGACTGGGTCCACTTCTGCGGGTTCTCGCCGAGGGTGCGGTTGAGCAGCTCGAGGATGAACCGCTACTCCTCGCTGCTCCGCGGTGGCCGGGTCGGGGGCGCGCGCCGGCCTTCTCGAACTCGACGCCCTTGTGGACCAGGAGGGTGGCGTCGCCGCCGTCGTCGAGGATCATGTTCGGGCCGCCGGTGGCGGCTGTCCGGGCCAGGTCAGGGCCTGCTCCGTGCACCACCAGTACTCTTCGAGCGTCTCGCCCTTCCAGGCGAAGACGGGGACGCCCTGCGGGTTGTCCGGCGGTGCCGTTCGGGCCGACGGCGACGGCCGCGGCGGCGTGGTCCTGGGTGGAGAAGATGTTGCAGGACGCCCAGCGGACCTCGGCGCCGAGGGCGACGAGGGTCTCGATGAGGACGGCGGTCTGCACGGTCATGTGCAGCGAGCCGGTGATCCGCGCGCCGGCCAGCGGCTGGGCGGCGGCGTACTCCGCACGGATGGACATCAGGCCGGGCATCTCGTGCTCGGCGAGCGTGATCTCCTTGCGGCCGAAGGCGGCCAGGGAGAGGTCCGCGACCTTGAAGTCGGTGGCGGTGGTGGTCATGCGAGCTGCTCCTCGCTGCTGAGGTCGAGGCGGATCGTGGATACGGCGCGGCCGCGGCGGCGTGTCGGGTGTGCCGGTCGAGCGGGCACACCTGTCCCCTGCGGCAGCGCAATCCGTCGGAGGCCCTCTCTCCCTCGGCCGGCCACCGCGAGGGGACCGCCCGACCGCCATCAGCAGCGACGTCTGGCTACGACACCAAGCTACACGGTCGGCGGGTACGCCCCAGTGGGCTTCCGGTCAGCGGCCCCCGGGAGTCTGGTCCGGGTCGGGTCCCGCGGCGGCCGCCTGCCTCGCTGTAGATGTCGGGTTCGAGGTAGATGACGCGGGCGAAGGGTTCGGCGGCGCGGATGCGTTCCTCGGCGGCGTCGATGGCGCCGGGCGACCTGGGCGGCGGTGTCGTCGTGGCGTACGGCGATCTTGGCGGCGACCAGGAGTTCCTCGGGGCCGAGGTGCAGGGTGCGCATGTGGATGACGCCGGTGACGGTCTGCGCCGTCGACGAGCGGCCGCGCGGATCCGCGGCGACGGACTCGCGGGCCGGCGCCTTCGCCCAGGAGGAGCGACTTGGTCTCGGCGGCGAGCACCAGGGCGATGGTGATCAGCAGGGTGCCGATGCACAGGGTGCCGATGCCGTCCCAGACGCCGTCGTCCGGTGGCCAGGGCGATGCCGACGCCGACCAGGGCGAGGACGAGGCCGATGAGCGCGCCGAAGTCCTCCAGCAGGACGACGGGGAGTTCGGGGGCCTTGGCGCGGCGGATGAACTCGGTCCAGGACTGGGCGCCGCGGGTGTGGTTGGACTCCTTGATGGCGGTGCGGAAGGAGAAGCCCTCGGCGAGGATCGCGAAGATCAGGACGCCGACCGGCCAGTACCAGTGCTCGATGGCGTGCGGGTGGCGGACCTTCTCGTAGCCCTCGTACAGCGCGAACATGCCGCCGACGGAGAAGAGGACGATCGGAGACGAGGAAGGCGTAGACGTAGCGCTCGCGGCCGTAGCCGAACGGGTGCTCCTCGGTGGCGGCCCGCTTGGCCTTCTTGCCGCCGATCAGCAGCAGGGCCTGGTTGCCGGAGTCGGCGAGCGAGTGCACGCCCTCGGCGAGCATCGAGGACGAGCCGCTGAACGCGAAGGCCACGAACTTGGCTGCGGCGATGGCGAGGTTGGCGCTGAGCGCCGCGACGATCGCCCTGGTTCCGCCTGACGCGCTCATAGGTGCTGGGTGTCCCTTCGTCGGCCTGGCCGTGCCGCGGCGCCGGTGGGGGCGCCGCGGACGGTCATTCTTGCAGCCGGGCCGGAACGGGCGGGTCAGGCGGTGACGGTGGCCCGGAAGACGGTGCCTTCGCCGGCCAGTTCGGTGCGTTCGCCTGCCGGGACGAAGGCGGACTCGCCGCGGGCCAGGGTGAGGCGTGTTGCCGTCGGCGTCGCGAGGGCGGCCTGGCCGTGCGGTGCAGAGCAGGATCTGCGGGCGTGGCCGGGTCGAGCGGGCGGGCGTCGGCGTCCGGCGGCCAGGACGTAGCGGGACAGGCGGAACTCGTCGATGGGCGCCGCGTAGAGCTCCTCGCCGTCCGGGGCGGCCTCGGGGCGCAGCACGCCGGGGTCGCCGGAGTCGAAGCGGACGACGCGCAGCAGTTCGGGGACGTCGATGTGCTTGGGGGTGAGGCCGCAGCGCAGCACGTTGTCGGAGTTGGCCATGATCTCGACGCCGAGGCCGTCGAGGTAGGCGTGCGGGACGCCCGCGCCGAGGTAGAGGGCCTCACCGGGCTGCAGGCGTACGTGGTTGAGCAGCATCGCGGCGATGACGCCGGGGTCGCCGGGGAAGCTGTGCGGCGGCTCTTGGCGTAGGCGGCGTAGTCCGCGGCGTACGGGTCGCCGGGGTCGTCGGCGGCGAGCCGGGCGGCGGCTTCGGCGGCCGCGGTGACGGTGGCGGCGATCGCCTCGGGTCGGCGGTGAGGACGGCGGCGAGGACCTCGCGCAGGGCGTGCGTCCTCGGGGTGGGCGCGCAGGATGTCGGCGTAGGGCGCGAGGGAGTGGACGCCGAGGCCGTCGAGCAGGTCGGCGGCGTCGGCGGCGGCGGCGGAAGCCGCAGAGCCCGTCGAAGGGGGCGAGGGCCACGATCATCTCGGGCTTGTGGTTGGCGTCCTTGTAGTTGCGCTCGGGGGCGTCGAGCGGGGATGCCGCGGGCCTCCTCGTCGGCGAAGCCGGCCTGGGCCTGTGTCGAGGTCGGGGTGGACCTGGACGGACAGCGGGGAGCCGGCGGCGAGCACCTTGAGCAGGAAGGGCAGGCGGGGGCCGAAGCGTTGACGGTCGCTCGCCGAGTTCGGCGCGCGGGTCGGCGGCGATGACGGCGTCGAGTGCGACGGGGTCCCGCGCCGCGGTCGATCCGGGAGGGCGCGCCGGGGTGGGCGCCCATCCACAGTTCGGCCTGGGGTTCGCCGGTGGGCTGCGGTGCCGAGCAGTTCGGGGATGGCGGTGGTGGAGCCCCAGGCGTAGGGGCGGACGGTGTTGGTGAGGCGGTTCATGCCGGTCGTGGTCTTCTCGTCTGGGGCTGCGGTGGATCCGTCTCGGCTTCGCGGAGGTAGCTGGTAGACGGTCAGGGCGAGTGCAGGTCCGTGAGGGACGGCCAGGTAGGCGGTGGCGAAATCGGTGAGCGCGAGCAGTTCGGCCGCGGCGTCGAGGCGGTGCCCGCGGGGCGCGTCGAGGTCGCTGACGGGGTGCTCGTGGCGCGTCTGCGCCGGCGCGGGCGGCGGTGAGGACGCGGCGGATGGCCGGCCTGGTCGTCGGCGGGTTCGCTGGAGCAGGACGATGCGCGGGCGCGGGCGCCGGGGTCCTCGACGCGGTCGCGGAAGAAGTCGTCGAGGTCGGCGCCGCCGGGGCGAGGGCGGCTGGCCAGCAGCGCGCCGTGGACGGTGAGCGCGTCGGGCAGGGCGGCGGCGAGGGCGGGGCGGCCGGCGCGGTGGCGAGAAGGTCGCGAAGCGGCGGGCGACGGCGGCGGCGAGCGGGCCCTGGCTCCACAACAGCGGCAGGGCGTCGGCGAGTTCGGCGGCGAGGGTCTTGGCGGGGTTGGGTAGGTGGCGGTGGCGGGGCCGCAGCGGGCGGCGGCGCTGTCGAGCCGGTCGGCGAGCGCCTGGAGGTGCGTGGGCGGCGCGCGAGCAGGCCGAGCCGGTCGCCGAGCGCGAGCAGCGGCGTGAGCAGGGCCCAGAAGGCGCCGGGGTCGCGCGGTCGGCCGGTCGGCGGCGCGTCGCGCGTCGGGCGGCGGCGAAGGGGAGGGCGAAGCCGCGGACCTGGGCGAGGGCCTCGGCGAGGGGTGCCGGCGCGGGGCGACGGCGACGGCGGTGCAGCCGCGGCGGTAGGCCTGCTCGACGAGGTCGGTCGAGGCCGGGCTCGGTGCCGTCGTCGGTGGCGAGCAGCAGCAGGTCGAGCGGGCCGGCCCAGCCGGGCAGGGTCCAGCGGCGGCGCCTGCGGCGGTGGGGCCGGCGGGGTGCAGCGGGCTGACGGGGCAGGCCGGCGCAGGCGCGAGGGCGCCGAGGAGGTCGGCGACCGCGGGGGCGTCGGGGCCGGGGCCGGCGACCAGGACGGTGCGGGGGCGGCCGTCGGGTGCGAGGTCGCCGACGTCCGGCCTCGGCGGCGAGCCGGGCGGCGGTGCGCACCCGGGCTCCGGCGGCGGCGGCGCCGCGCAGCAGCCCGCGGCTGTCGGCGCGGGCGAGGGCGTCGGGGTCGTCGAGCAGCGACTCGTCGAACATCGTGCTCCGGCCTCCCGGTCGCGTCAAGTCCGGCCTGGTCAGGCGGGGCGGCGGGCCTCGTCGACGAGGAGGACGGGGATCTCGTCGCGGACCGGGTAGGCGAGGCCGCAGGGTCGGAGGTGCAGATCAGCTCGGGTCGATTCCCGTCCTCGGCGCCTTTGGCGCTCGTCGGATCCTCTCCCGCAGCGGGGCGTGGCAGGCCGGGCAGGCGAGGATCTCCAGGAGGCTGGCTTCGAGCGGCATGGGCGTCCTCTTCGGCGGTGTGCTCGTCGGTGGCCGGGTCGGCCGTGCGCGGCGCACGGGCTGGCGGGTCCGCGATGGCGGGCTGCGCCGTGGGGCCGGCGGCCAGGCCAGACTACCGCAGACGGTCGGCGGGGAGCCGGGCCGGTGGGCCCGGGCCCGGTGGAAGCTCCGGCCGGCGCATCGCCGCGCGCGGACGGCGGCCGCGGTCGCCGGCGGCGGCGTCAGCGCGCCGCGGCCGTCAGGCGCGGACGATGGCCAGCACCTCGTCGCGGACACGGTCCACGGCTCGGCCGCGTCGCGGGCCTCGACGTTGAGCCGCAGCAGCGGTTCGGTGTTGGAGGCGCGGAGGTTGAACCACCAGTCGTCGGCGGGTGACGGTGAGCCCGTCGAGGTCGTCGAAGCCGACGCCGTCGCGGCCCGTCGAAGGCGGCGCGGACCGCGGCGGTGCGGGCCGCCTGGTCGGCGACGGTGGAGTTGATCTCGCCGGAGGCGACGTAGCGGTCGTAGGCGGCGACCAGCTGCGGACAGCGGGCCGTCCTGGCTCGCCGAGCGCGGCCAGCACGTGGAGGGCGGCGAGCATGCCGGTGTCGGCGTTCCAGAAGTCGCGGAAGTAGTAGTGCGCGGAGTGCTCGCCGCCGAAGACCGCGCCGGTCTCGGCCATCTCCGCCTTGATGAAGGAGTGGCCGACGCGGGTGCGGACCGGGGTGCCGCCGTGCTCGCTGACGACCTCGGGCACCGACCGGGAGGTGATCAGGTTGTGGATGATCGTGCCGCGCCGGGGTTGCTTGGCCAGCTCGCGGGCGGCGACCAGCGCGGTGATGGCGGACGGCGACACGGCTCGCCGCGCTCGTCGACGACGAAGCAGCGGTCGGCGTCGCCGTCGAAGGCGAGGCCGATGTCGGCGCCGGTCTCGCGGACCCGCGCCTGCAGGTCGACGAGGTTCTCCGGGTCGAGCGGGTTGGCCTCGTGGTTGGGGAAGGTGCCGTCGAGCTCGAAGTACATCGGGCACGAGCGTCGACGGGCAGGCCGGTCGAGGACGGCGGGGACGGTGTGGCCGCCCATGCCGTTGCCGGCGTCGACGACGACCTTGAGCGGACGGATGCGCGGCCGAGGTCGACCAGGGCGCGCAGGTAGGCGGCGTAGTCGCCGAGCACGTCGCGCTGGGTGATCGGCGCCGGGCGCGGCGTCGGCGGCGGGCAGGCCGGGTCCGACCACTTCTCGACGAGGCGCGCGGATCTCGGCGAGCCCGGTGTCCTGGCCGACCGGCGCGGCGCCGGCGCGGCACATCTTGATGCCGTTGTACTGCGCCGGGTTGTGGCTGGCGGTGAACATCGCGCCGGGCAGGCCGAGCGCGCCGGAGGCGAAGTAGAGCTCGTCGGTGGAGCCCAGGCCGATCTCGACGACGTCGGCGCCGCGGGAGGCGGCGCCGCGGGCGAAGGCGCTGCGACAGGCCGGGCGAGGAGGGCCGCATGTCGTGGCCGACGACGATCGCGGTCGGCGCCGGTGACCGGTCGCGAAGGCGGCGCCGAACGAGCTCGGCGAGCGGCTCGTCGCACTGGTCGGGGACGACGCCGCGCACGTCGTACGCCTTGACGATCTGCGTCAGATCGGGCACGCAGCACCTGGCGGGAGTCGGTGGACGGTCAGCAGCACCGCACGCTCCTGAGGGCGGGCGGTAACCGACCCGACCTACGCCGCGGGTCGCGCGGAGCGCTCGGCTCGGGGGAGCGCAGCACCCGCAGGTGGCCGCGGCGGGCGACCTCGACCGGGTCGCCGTCGCGGAGCCCGGGCGGCGCCGGGGCCGTTCCGCGGGCGGGCCGGCCTCGCGCACGGCGTTGGCCAGCGCTACCAGGTCGTCGCCGGAGGGCCGGACGGGCCGGTGTCGGGGGCGAGCCGGACGACCTCCCAGCCGCGCGGGGCGGTCAGCCGCTCGCCGTGCTCGGCGCACAGGTCGTAGCAGTGCGGCTCGGCGTAGGTGGCGAGCGGGCCGAGGACGGCGGTGTAGTCCGCGTAGACGTAGGTCAGCGTCGCGACGGCGGGACGCCCGCAGGCGGTGCGCGAACAGCGACGGACAGGGCTCACGACGTGGACGGTACCGCACTCTTGAGCGGGCCGCGACGACTCTCGCCAGGTCACCCGGTCGTGTCGTGCCCGGCCGGCCCAGGTACGCCGTCCGTGCGTACCGCGCTGACCTGGGCAGAAGGCAAAGGTCGTACGGAAGGTGTACCGATCGTGCGTGATCGGTGGGTGCCGGGATCGGTGGGCACGTGGCGCATATGCGCCGTGATCTATGGCCAGATTGTCGGCCTCCGCGGTGGCGGGGATCCGAGCGAAAGCGGCGGCCAATCGCTCTTCCGGCGCAGGCCGGGAAAGTGCCGCGGTGTCTGTGGCGTTCGCGGTGTTCTGCCAGTGATGAGCCGGGCCTCCGCGGAGGGCTAGGCTCGCGCTGATGGACAGCCCGGTATCGCCTCCTCCCGGCACCCCGCCGCGCCACCGCGACCGTCACGGACGCGGATGGCGGACCGATCGCGCCGCCCGCAGGTGCCGCTTGCCTCAGCCGCGCCGACGCCTTCGACGACCTGGTGCGGGACGCCGCCGACCGGCTGGAGCGCCGCTGGCCGCAGCTCGCCGACGTGGAGTTGCGGTCCAGGAGGTGCCCGGCCGCAGGACACGGCTGAGGCGCGGGGACGACGCCGTGCCGCTGGGCAGGCTGATCGGCGCGGGCAAGGGCCGGCCCAGCCGGATCGTGGTCTACCGGCGGCCGGTGGAGATCCGCGCCAAGAGCCGCGACGAGCGCGCCCTGCTGGTGCACGAGGTCGTCGTGGAGCAGGTCGCCGAGCTGCTCGGGCTGTCCCCGGAGAACGTCGACCCCCAGTACGGCGAGGACTGAGTGCGCCCCGGTCGGCCGCTCCCAGGTCCGAACGCGTTGGCAGAACAGGTGCCCGGTCCGAAGTGCGTCCCGGATCGAACGCGCTCGGAACAGGTCCCTAGCGGTTCTCAGGATCGTCAGGTCTGTTCTCGCCTCGGGCACCTCGACCATGCCGCGATCGTCCGGCAGCGGCTGGACGGTGAACATGG
>CAVWOS010000002.1:0-37168 GCA_963756705.1 uncultured Actinomycetota bacterium
GCGTCGGCGGCGGCGTTGACGATCTCGGCGAGCTTGACGGCCGTGCCGGCGTTGCAGCCGCCCAGATCAACGAAGGCGCTGCCGTCCACGACGGGTTCGCCGGCGCGAAGGGAGGGGATCACGATCCCGACCCTGGCCAGGGCCTCCTTCAGACCCGCGGCCGCGGCGGTGGCGGCCCGTACGGCGTCGGCGTACCGGCGGTCGTCGTCCCGCTGCTGCTGCCGCTTGTTGGGGATGCCGTTGGTTCGGGTCATCGGGTCACCGCCGTGTCGAGAGATTCCCAGGGGGTCTCCCACTCCCGGCCCTTGCCGTCGGTCCGGCGCAGAAAGGCGGTCCGGCCGGTTTCCTGGCCGGACTCGCGATCGAGGTGGATGACCACTGCCATCAGGTGCCACGTCTGCCCGGCGCGGCTGTAGACCTTCCGCTGCTGGGGAAGATAGGCCGTGCTCAGGTACAGGATCTGTGGCACGACTCGACTGTAAGGCCAACTGACGGGGGGTCAGGGGACGGGCTGTCCCCCCTTGTTGAGGGGGACAGCCTGTCCCCCTTCGCGTCGCCCGCGAGGGCTACGGGCGGTCAGGCAGCGACGCCGATGTCCACGGCGAGCTGGTGCGCGAGGTGGGACAGCGGGCCGTTCGCCTCGCGGTCGAGGGTTACCGCCAGGGCCCGGGCCGAGGGCACGTAGCGTGTGGCCTCGGGTGAGGTTTCGTACGCGAGCCGCAGGTATTGCAGTGCGGCTGCCTTCCCCTTGCGGACATGTTCGGCCTTGGCCGCGTCCAGGTACAGCCGGG
The DNA here is from genome assembly GCA_963756705.1 of uncultured Actinomycetota bacterium. GTDB lineage: Bacteria > Actinomycetota > Actinomycetes > Streptomycetales > Streptomycetaceae > Actinacidiphila. Next base: position 792 of record CAVWOS010000002.1, read on the forward strand.
AGCGCCGCTCCACCGAGGGGATGAGGGTCGGGTCGGTGTCGGCGAGCTGTTGCAGCGCGATTCCGGGAGTGTGCAGGTCCACCCCGATGGTCACCGCGTGGACGGCGACGTTCCCCCGGCCGAACATCGTCCAGGGATGCGCGTAGCCGGCGGGCAGCTTGCCCGCGGTCCGGTCGGCCTCGGTGTGCCACCGCCAGGCATCGCCGTCCCGTGCGTCCTGAGCCGCTGTCACCGCGGCGTGCAAGCACAAGCTGCCGAAAGTGCCCCGCAGCCGGTCGGAACCGCCCTCCAACTGCGGGCGCAGCGTGTCGGCCGCGTCCGCGACCATCCGCAGCGCCTCGTCGGTGTGGCCGGCGGTCCGCAACCCGTTGCCGACGATCCAGGCCGCTGAGGCGAGCGCGAGCGGGTCGTCCGCCTGCTCGGCCGCCATCCGGGCCCGGTCCACGATCACCCAGTACAGCTCCGGCTCCACGACGTGCGCCGCGTACTGCTGCGCGAGCGCATACGTCTCGCTGAGGATCACGCTCGCCCGACGTTTCTCGGCGCCCTCCGCCGCACGTACGGTCGCGTGCCCCGCCGTGATCAGGTCGGGCAGCACGAGCGCCACCGCGGTCCGCTGGTCGCGGGCCCGGTGCCACACCGTCCACGCCTCGCGGACCCGACCCGCCAGCTCACCGACGTCCTCCGGACGGCCGGCGGCCGCGAACAGCGGGGCGTGCACCGCGGCCCGCAGTTGCACGACGCCCGGGTGGGAGACCTTGCCGGCGGTGTCGATCGGCACTGACATTCCGGGGCCCATCAGCTCCGCGACGTCGTCGCAGCCCAACGCCCGGGCCAGGCGCAAGATCATCACCAGCGAGGTCAGATTGCGCTCATTGCGCTCGATCTTCTTGACCCAGTCCTCGCTGCGGCCAACCAAGGTGCTCAGCGTGGCCCGGGTCATGCCCCGCCACTCGCGCCGGCCCCGGACACGCTCACCGACAGTCATCTCTGCGTTCTCATCAGGCATTTGGCCACCTCGACAGGGTTGTACCCGCCAGCGTAAACCGGCCACCGCCAGCCCGGCCCGGTCCGGAGCGCAAGTCAGCCGTACGGGCCCAGATTTTCAACTCGCGACTCAGCCGACGAAGGCATACCGCGCCGTGCGTGCTGTCCGTAGGCCGAGATCCGGACCCGTCCGGTATGGAGACGACGTTGCCCGGACGCTTGAGGTGCGTGAGCGGGCGGTGCAGGGAGGTTATTGGGAGAGCCGCAGGTCCCAGCCGTTGCCGGTGCGGATCAGGGCTGGGGTGAAGGTGGCGGGTGCGGGGCGGCCGGCTTCTTCCCACTGCTTGAGCCAGTCGCGCAGGACGGCCAGGGACGCGGAGTCGGGGGCGTCGGCGAGGATCGTGCCGTCCTGCTGGATGACGGCGGCCGTCGTGGTGGTGGTGTGGCCGATCGCCCACAGGTCCGGGCTGAGCCCGGCCATGGTGAGGCGGTGGTCGCCACGGGTGGCGGCGAAGGTCCGCCAGGACGGCAGGTCGATCTCGTCACCCCGGTACGGCTCGGTGTGAGCGTCCTTGAGCAGCCGGTCCAGCGCGGTGCGGGCGCCGGAGTGGAGGTGGTCGTCCTCGCCTCGCCAGGCGATGGAGATCCAGGAGGGGGCGGGGATGCGGTTTTCCCAGTCCACCCACCGGCCGGGCAGGTCGAGGTCGGTCTTGGGTGAACTGGTGGCCTCGATGTACCCGCCGGTGAACACCTCTTCGACGGTCGGCCTGCCACTGGTGACGCGGATCTTGGCGACGACGGTCATGTTGGGCACGGCCGCGATCGGCAGCGGGGCGACGATGAGGCCGCCGTCGGTGATCTGCTCCACCCACTCCTGGGGCAGCCGCGGCGGGGTGCACCAGGCCACCATCCGGTCGTACGGGGCCCGCTCGGGGAAGCCGCCGGTGCCGTCGGCGGCGTGGCAGCGGACATGGTTAACGCCGCGCTGGTGGTGGATGAGGCCCGCCCAGCGGGTCAGGTAGGTGTCGATGTCGAGGCTGGTCACCGTGCCCATGGGGCCGACGAGTTCGGCGAGCAGGGCGCCGGAGTAGCCGGAGCCGGTGCCGAGTTCCACGACGTTCATGCCCGTCTCGACGCCCAGCGTGGTCAGTTCGCGGTGGACGACGGCAGGGTTGGAGCGGTGCGGGGTGGCACCACGGCCTTCGTGGTGGGTGTAATGGCGCTCAGGGACGGTATCGGCGGCCAGGGCGACGGCGCTCACGGCTCACTCCTTCGGGGGGTACGGGTACGCGCATTCGGTCAACTGCCCCGGGCGGGTGAAGGACACGGCGCCCGGCGGGGCGGTCAGATCGTCAGTGCGGTGTGGTGATGCCATCCGGCTTCGGTGTATTCGCCGACCGGCCCGTTGCCGGGCAGCTCGGCCCAGGCGTGATACTCCACCGGCGGCGGGGCGAACCGCGCCCCCAGACACCAGTGCAGGCGCCGCCCCAGGACGGCGGCGGCGAGCACCGCACCGAGCGAGGTCTCCATGCACGCCACTCGGCCGGGCCACAGGTGACCGGTGTGCCGGACCGCTTCGACCAGCGCGCCGGCCCGCTCCGGCGCGATCGAGCGACGGCCCACCCGCCGTGCCCAGCGAACGATGCGGACGGCGTGCCGGAACGGAAGCCGCAGCAGTACCAAGGCGAGCGCGAGGCCGACGGCCGCCGCGCATCGTTCGAGGACGGTTCCGGTGCGGACGGTGGAGTACGCCTCCATGCTCGTCACCGCCACCACCCCCGCCAGCAACGAGGGTTCGCCTGTTCCGTGACGGCGAGGCCCTGGGCGGTGAGCGTGTCGGCGACGGTTCGGATGTCAGTGGCGGCGCGCTCGGCCGGGATGCCGTAGCGCTGCGCGTATTGCCTGGCGGCCTCCTCCTGGCGGGAGCCGGCGAGCAGGAGCATGACGGCGGCAGACGCGGTCGCGGTCAGGTACGTCCAGCGGCCGGTGCGCTCGTCCAGGATCGCGCCGCCGTCGTCGGTGAGGACCGGGTGGGCGCTCTCACGCAAGAGCCACACGGGGGTTCACCTCCCACCAGGCCGGGGCGGTGTCGAGCTGCCGCAGCCAGACCTCGGCGGCGACAGCCAGGTGCAGGGCGCCCTGGGCCGTGGGCTGTCCGGCGGCGGCCCGCGCGAGCATCCGCGCCACCGGCCGCTCGGTGACCAGCCCTGCGGCGGCCAGCCGTGAGGACACCCCGAGCAGATCGAGCAGGACCGGCGCGTTCTCCCGCAGACCCGCGTACGCGAGGGCGTTGAAGCCGCCCTTCGTCGTACGGGCGAGTACGAAGTCGGGCACGACCCCCGTCCCGGCGAACGCCGTGTGCAGCAGCGGTTTGTAGCGGCCCGGGGCTCCGCGCTGATCGGCGGGGACGGCCAGACAGGCCCGGATCACCTCGTTGTCGAGATACGGGGCGACCAGGTCGACGCCGTACTCGACGGACGCGATCTGACGCCAGCCGGCGGTGTCGGCTCCGAGACGGGTCAGATCCTGCCGGTCCGACCATGCTGCGAGACGGTCCGGCGCGTCGTGCGACCGGCTGATGGCGGTGTCGAGGGCAGCGGCGAGCTGGTGGCGGACGTCGGGGCTCATCCAGTCGGCCGTGGCCAGCAGCGGTGTCCACGACACCGGACGGGCTGTCTGCGGCACCCATTCCCGTACGGGGCCGCGCAGTTCGGCGGCGGTCTGCCGCCAGGAGCCGGCCAGATCGGTACGGGAGGCGGGTCGGGCCCGCCCGAGGACCGACCAGGCGGAGGTGTGCCGCAGTCGGGCATGACCGAGCGCGTGGGACCAGGCCCGGCGGTGCTGCCGCTCGCGCAGCAGGTCGACGAGGTAGGAGGAGGGGGAGGACAGCACCGCGTCCCCGGCCGAGCCGGTCAAGTGCAGTCCAGGAACGGGATGGTGGCAGGCGACGGTGTCCAGCACGGCCCGCTTGATCGACGCGGTGACCGCGTAGGCGTTGGGCGCATCGGTCACCGGGAGCAGATCGAGGCTGTCCAGGCCGTCGTAGTAGACGGTGTTCGCCGTGCCGGGCACCGTGTGGTGGGTCAGGCCGGGCACCGCCGCGGCGGTACGGGTCGCGTACGGAAGGTCGTCGTCGCGCAGGCGCTCGTCGGCGAACGTCACCGCGGTGACCGGGCCCCGCTGAGCGGCGAGACAGGCCAGTGTCGTGGAATCGAGCCCGGCCAGGTCGGCGCTGACGGTGCGTCCGTCCAGGCGCGTGGCGACAGCCTCGCTGAGGGCGGCCCGTACCGTCGCCGCAGCGACCGGCAGATCCACGCTCTCGTACGCGGCCGGCTCGTACCGCTCGATGCGGGTGCCCGAGGGATCGGCCAGCAGCAGATGCCCGCCCGGTACCCGGCTGACGCACAGCATGAGGCTGCGCCGCCCCAGAACGTCCGGCTGGGCCAGCGCGAGGTGCGCGGCGAGCGCGGTGGGGTCGACCGGGGCTCCGTCGAGGGCGGCCAGCGCCAGTGCGGACGTCGCCCACCACACCGCGCCGCCGTGGCTTCGCCAGTACACCGGGTGCTGTCCGGCCAGGTCGCCGACCACGGCCAGCGCCGTTGCGTTGCGGGCGATGACCAGGTACGAGCCGGGCCAGCGCGTCAGCTCCCGCCACCGCCGGGCCCGCACCACAGGGAGCGCGGCGGCGAGTTGGTCCTCACCGGCCCCGCAGTCCCCGATCACGGCCAGCGAAACGGGCCCCCGGCTCACCACTCGCACCCGGTCCGAGGGCCAGCCCGCCGTCCACACCGCTTCCAGCGGCGGGCGGAGGCGGCGGGCCGGGCCAGCATCAAGCTGTTTGGTCATTCTCGTGTCGGTCCGAGGCCCACGCGGCGCTCGCGCAGTACAGGCCAGCACCCAACGCGCCGACGAGCAGCACCCCGAGGCACCCCCACCAGATCGGGCGGGGGGGTGGGCACCGGCAAGGGCTGTAGCTGGCTCCCCACGAACAAGGTCAGCAGCGGCAGCGGCACGGCCCCGGCGGCGACCAGGAGCCGGGAGATCACGCGGTACCCGTCTTCCGCCAGCCTCAGCGTGGCCACACTGAGCAGTCCCGCCACGGCAATGCCCACCGCCCACCATGTCGGCCACGAGCTGATAAGCGTGGTCATGGCCACGGGTCCTTCTCCGGTGGATCAGTTGCGCGCCCAAAGTATCCTGCCGGCCGTCACGTTCCATCCCGAATTTTCCGGGCGGGATATCCCTGCTGACCAGCAGACCCGGTGGCCGCGCGCCCTCCACCAGGGCCCGGATGCCGTACTCGCCGTCCGCCACCTCCAGGCCGGCCGCCTCGCACCACCGGCGCTAGGCGGTGGCTGCCAGCGGCGGCGGATCGGGCGTTGCCCGGCACCGAAATACCGCGGCGGATGACGCCGTGGTCGACGGCGAACCCGAGGTACGGCGGCACGGCGGTCGGCGGTCGGCGGCACGGCAGGGTCTGCGGCGGCGCCGTGCGGCGACGGGCCGGACGGTGTGGCAGGCGGGCGGCCGACGCGGTGGGCTGAGGGGTGACGGCACGGCGCGGTGCACGAGGAACTGCTCACCACCGGGCGGCCGTCGGCGATGTCGGACCGAGTCCGCCCGGCGCCGGATGACCCATCAACGGGGTACGGCGCCCACGCGGCAGCGACCGGGGACCGGCGCGCGGGAGCCGAAGGCCCGGGGCTGCACGGGTGCGGCGCGGTTGGCGACCGGCCCCGGCGATGGTCCGGCGCGCGGCAGCGGCCGCCGCCCGGGCCCAGGTAACCACCTTCGGGAAACAGCGGGTTGGCCCCTTGGCGCGAACCGGGTCCGACACAGTGGCACGGCGGCGCGCGGCGGAGTGACGGAGTGGCGGAACCGGCCCGGGAGCGGCCGGGGCGGAGGGCCAACGGCCGGCGAGTGGCAGCCAGGGGCCGGCAGGCAAGGGCCGGGACGGCGGGCGGGCCGAGACGGCACGACCGGCGCGGGGAGCCGCCAGGGGCCGGGGCCGGGCGGTGGCTGGGGGGCCAGCGGCTGGGGCGCAGCGGCCCGGGTAACACCTGCGCGGGGCCCGGACGTACGGGCCGGGGGCGCCGAGGATCGGCTACGGCGGCGGGGCGGAGGCCCGGATCGGGCCGACGGCGCGACGGCGGCCGGGCGGAGGAGGCGACGCTGTAGCGGGCGGGGCCCGGCGGCCGGAGGAACAGCGGGGTGGCTGGCCTCGACGCGGGCCGGAGGCCGGGACCTTGCGGTGGCGGTCCGGAGGGCGGCGGGCGGGGGCACGGCAGGACACGGCGGCCCGGGGCGCGGTGTGGCGGGCACGGCGGCCGACGGGCGGAGACGGCCGACGGCGGGCGACGCGGCGGCAGTGGGCGGGCGTGAGCGGCGCGGCAGCGGCCGGGGCTGGTGCGCGCCGACCGCTCGTTGCGCGGCGGGTAACACCTGCGCGGCCGGGGCCCGGTGCCGGACTGCGGCGTGGGGCGTGTGGGTGGCGGCGGCCGGGCAGAAGATGAGCTTGTCCCTTAACGTCCGCGATGTCGCGAGCTACTCCGTAGCCGCGAGGGCGAGCGGGTCCAGGCCGGCAAAGTGGTAGTTGAGGTAGGCGGCCAGGATGGAGAGGACGGCTGCCTGTCGGCCGACGGGGTGCTGTTGGACGTGAGCCCAGGCCCGGTCCGGCTCGCCGCGCATGCCCATTTGGATGATGTCGTGCGCCAGCATCATCATCGGGTCGTGGGCGGCGTTGCCGACAGAGACGACCTGCCCGTCGGGCCGGGTGTCGCCGGCCAGCATCCGGCCGGCGACCTCGAAGGCGGCGCGTAGCTCTCCCTCTTCGCCGCGCAGCAGGTCCAGCAGGAGTGCGGTGATGACCTTCCGGCCGGTCGCCGGGTCCACGCTCGCCATCCTGCATAGCGTCGGGATCACGGCACGCTGCGACGGCAACACGGCCGCAGTTTCAGCGGCGAGAGCCAAATCGTTCGCCTGCTGTTCGGTCAGATCGGGCATACCGCAAGCGTAGGGAACGAGACGCCTCAACCCACTGCAGACGCGGCGGAGTTCGCCTGTACGAGTTCGCGGGCGGCGCGCGGGCCGACGACAGGGCGCGGCGGCTGGCGGCGGGGCCGCCCGCGACCGGGACCTGGGCGACCGAGGCACGGCGGGGCCGGGGGGCACGGTGGCCGGACGGGCGGAACGGCGGCACGGCAGGCCGGGCAGGCGGAGGCCGGGCAGTGCGGCCGGGGCGGAGGGCCAGCCAGGCGGAAACGCCGCGCGGGGGCCCCGGGCGGGGGCGCGGTGTGCCGCGCGGCGAAGTCGGAGGGACGGCGGCGGCGCGCCCGGGGAGCGGCGGCGCGGGACAACGCGGCGCGCGGGGCGCGGCGGCCGGCGGCGCGGCGCGGGCATGGGCGCGACGGCGGTCGGCGCACCGAGGACGACGGCGGGTCCGAACCCGCCCCGTAGGGTGGACGACGCCGATGGGACGCGGCGCCCCGCCCGTTCAGCGTCACCGAGAGCAGCGAAAAGCCCGAACATACCGGCGAGTAGGGCTCTCCAGCCCGTATTTCCAGAGACCACCACCCCAAGTTCGTCACGGATCGCACATGTCCCCAGCCACAAGCGGGGTGGTTCCGGGCCGACGACGGCGGGCGGTGCGGGCCCGGGGCACGGCGGCGGTGGACGAGCTCGTTGAGGGCCGGCGCGGCGGCCCGGGGCGGGCGGCTGGCCCGGCGCGGCGGGCGGCAGCGGCGGGCGGCAGCGGCGCGGCGCGGCGGGCGGCACCGACGGCAGCGGGAGCCGGCGGTAAGCCCGGCCGGTGGCTCGTCAACAAGTGCACCCGCCACACTGGGCTCACCATCACCCAGCGCGGTCACCTCAGCGCACTCGGCATCGAGTCGCTCACCACCGGCACCACGACCAGCGGGAGCAACGCCCCATGAACGCCGCCGAACACCACCTCGTCGACTTCCTGCGCCAGGCACGCCGAATTCGTCCACGACGCCTACAAGCCGCCCGACCAGCGCACTGGCCCTGGCCAGCAGGCCGCTGCCTACCACGCTCACCAGCGCCGACAGCAGCATGACCACGTCGACCATCACGACCGACAGGAGCAACACCCCATGACAACGCACAGTCGACGAGAAGTGAGGGCACCATCCATGCTTGCCACCCCTGAACGTATTCCCGGTCACGGCCGCACGCCGGACCGCACCGTGTGGCACATGCCTGCGGCCGGCCACCTCTGTTCCGGCGCCTGCGACTGGCACCCGATCGCGTGCAACAACGACGAGGGGATTGCCGTCCCCGCGCCGAACCGGACCGTGCCGATCGACCTGACCGACCGGCCCGACGAGGAGTGGTGCACTGCCTGCTCCGTGCTGATCCGGGACGCGGGCGAGCCGGAGGTGAACAGCACCCCGTGACCGCCATCAGCAGCGCGGGCGGCGCTCCCCGTGCGGAACTGCAGGCCGGCACCCGGACTTACCAGTTCATCCGCGACCGCCTCGACGACCAGCGCGACGAACAGCACCCCCACGGCCACGACGCCTACCTGGAGGCGTACCGCGAGACCCACGACCTCTACCAGGACTACGCCGACGCCGTTCACGCCGGCCACGACGCGGCGGCCGAGCGGGGCCTTCGGCAGCTCGCGGAGATCGCCGAGCGGTGGAACGATCACCCCGACTGCCCGGCCCTCCTCGGGGAGCCCGGCGCGGCGGCCGGCGGCAGCATGTCGGCCACCGCGGATACGTCGACCGCGACCGGCGACAGCGGCGCGGCAGTGGTCATGATCTACGAGGAGATCGAGCGGCTCGGCCGCGCGATGGACGCTGGTGAGATCACCCGCCACCAGGCGGTCGCCGCCCTCGTCACGGCGACCGCAGGCGGACTCAACCACGCAGGCGCCCGGGACGTCTTCGACGACTGGCCCGCCGCCGCGCGCGACTACCGGGACCGGCTCGACCGGGCCCCGGCGACCCTCGCGTCCTACCTCGCCGCGGCGCAGGCCCGCCCCGACCTGGCCGCCACCCTCGAACAGGCCGCCCGCACCCTCACCAACCTCGCAGGCGGCCAACCCCTCCACCCCGACACCAGCCCGACGCACGACGACGGCCCGGCGCACCGCGGCGACCCGCACGACCGGCGACCGGACGGCGGGGCAGCTGCGGCGGACGCGCGGCACGGCGGCGGTCCGGCCGGCAGCGACCGGCCGGACGACACCGGCACGACCGCCAGACAGGCGTAGCCGGCGACGGGGCCGGGGCGGGCGTAGCCGGGCGCGGCTTCACCGCCCGGCCCCGGCCAGCAGCCGGGGATGAGGCGGGCCGCGGCCCGGGGCGGACGGCAGTACGGCGGCGGCCAGGCGGCGAGCGGCCGGATCAACAGTGCAGCAGGCAAACAGGGAGGAAAGCGTGGCATCGGACTGGCGGTATGACCTGGTGTCCTACAGGCGGTTCGTGGAGGAGGCGCTGGCCGAGGGAGGGGGCCCGAACGAGGTGGGCAGACGGCTGTTTCAGGCCCGGTACGGCAGCCCGGAGCGACGGCAGATGGACAATCAGCGGCTGCGGTGGCTGGCCGCCCTCCAGGCGCTGGCGCAGCGCACCGTGGCCCAGGGGCCGGGGGCGGTCGCGGAGGCGGCGCTGATGATGCTGGCGCGGCGGGGGGTCGGCGATCCGGCGACCCCGGCCGGGCAGCAGGACGCGCAACGGCGGGTGCAGAACGACGCGGTGGGCATGACCGCCGCGCAGATCCGCACGGCGCTGGGAGCGGCGCAGGACGACTTGCGCATCGCGGAAAGCGCCACCGAGATCGACGGCCCGGCCGACACCGAGGACTGGAACATCTGGGATGACGAGGACGACGACGGGGGCGGGGGCGGGGTGCTGGCCGGCGGACCCGACCTGAGCTGGCAGTGGCGCTGCGAGGAGTGGCAGCGCCTCCTGGCCGTCGTCACCGAGGGCGGCCACGGCGTCTACGAGCCCGGGATCGACACCCAGTCCCTGGCCTGGGCCGACCAAGCCCAGGAACTGCTGGACCGTCAGCACGCCGCCGCACAGACCGAGCAGGCCGCGCGGGACGCACAACGGGCCGCCGAGGACGCCGAATGGCTTGACCGCCTGGAGGTCGGCCTGTTCCTGGACGCCGCCGTCGGCCGCCGTATCCGCGCCTGGGCCGAGCACTACGAGGTCACCGTGGAGGACGTCATCGTCCACCTCCTGCAGCACGCGGCCGACGGGCCCGCCGGAGGGATCACCGTCGCCGAGACCCGCCCCGCCGCCGGGGCCGGCACTCCGCCCCGCCGAGCACCGCACTACACCACATCACCCGCCTCTCCCTGGAACGCCGTGGACAGGCGGCGGTGGAACCGGTACCCCTCGACCTCCTCCGAGGACTACCACGGCCCCCCACTCGACTGGTGACACCCCACCAGTCGACCCCGCAACGGCCACCGGCCCGGCACGCGGTCCACCCCCACACCGACCCCGGCGAGTACCGGGCGCCAGGCAGCCCGGCGGCGGCCGGCGCGGCACCAACCCACAGCAGCCACCACGACCAGCGGGAGCACCGCGTGACCACCGACAGACCGGCAAGCGGCCCTGCCGACCGCACCACCGACCTCAGCGCCGCCGCCGAGCTGCGCGCGTGGCTGCAACTGCTGCGGACCACGCCGCACTTCCCCGGATGGGCCCACCCCACGTTCGCCGACCTCGTCCTGACGCACGGCCGCATCTACCCGCCCTCGCCCTGGGGCGGGGGCGAGCAGTTCCCGCGCCGGTGCTACGAGGCCGCCCACCGACTCGCCGACGAGCGGGGCTGGACCTACTGCGAGGGCTACGCCCTCGTCCCCAGCTGCGCCCCGTTCATCGGGATCGAACACGCCTGGTGCCTCGACGATCAGGGCCGGGTCGCCGACCCCGCCCTGCCCGACGGCTACGCGACGATCTACTGGGGGCTCCCCCTGACCACCGCCTTCCGCCAGGGCGAGGGCCGAGGCCACAACGCCGTCCTGACAATCGGCCCCGACGTCTTCCAAGGCCCCGGACGGGTACTCCGCGAGGGTCTACCGCCGGGCTCCCTCGTTGCGGACCAGGCTGCGCACACTCCGGCCACACCCGCCCTCGACGACCACACCAACACGTGACCGCCCCCGCTCCGTTCGGCACCGCCGCCCGGCGCGGCGGCCGGTCCGGCGGCGGGCCGGGCGGTCCCCGGTGTCCGGAGTGCGACCAGCCCCACGAGATCGAGCCGGACACCTACCGGGCGTACTGCGCGACCTCCTGGTGCGCGCTGCTGGGGATCGAGGTCCCGCTGTGGCGAGCCGCCGAGGCGGACGGCCAGCCGGGCGGCCCTGCCGGGTGGCCCCGCCCGGTGATCGACGGGCTGCCGGTGCCCTGGGTGACCCTGGTCGCCTGGGGCCGGGTGTGGTGGCGCGTCATGGACGCCGGGCGTCTGTCCCGGGCGCAGAACGGCTGGCTGTGTCAGGTATGCGGCGGACGGCTCGACGAGGAGGCGTGGGTGTGGGCCACCCCCGAAGGGCAGGTGCTGCAGGCGGCGTTGCACACCGAGTGCCGCGACCTCGCACACGCCGTGTGTCCCCACCTCGCCGGGCGGACCCGCGCCCGGCTCCGCCTGGTGGACCGGGCCGGGCTCCTCGCGGACGGAGTACCGCTCGACACCGCCGTGCTGGCCATGGCGGACTGGCCCCAGACGTGGACCCTCGCGGTCCCGCGCGGCGGCACCATCCCAAATACTCAGCCGACGGGCCATCCCGGCGGACACCGCCTCCTGGCACCCGACCCGAGCCAGCCCGCCCGGGGCGCGCCCCCCGGGGGGATCACCCACCAAGGACCATGATGCGGCCGGTGAGCGGCGGGGCGCGGCGGCGGCAACCGAGCCGGGCCGGACAGCAAGGCGGCAACGGGCCGGGGGACGGGGGCGGGGCTACACGACCGGGCGCCGGTGACTGTCGTACTCGACATACGCGGCCGGCGCACACACCCGCCCCCGAGCGGATACGCAGCAAGAGGCGACGCGGGCGGGTGGCGGGCCTCAACTCCCTGAACAGCGTCTACATCACGTCGGCCGGGCCAGCCCTCGGCCGGGGCGCGCGGCCGGGGCGGGCCGGGTGCCGGGCCGAGGCGGCGAGGCGAGGGCCCGGCCGGGCGGCGCGGCGGACCAGGCGCGGCGGGGGCGGCCGGGCCCCGGCGGCGGGCGCTGGAGGACCGGGCCGCGGCAGGGCCCGGGGTGCGACGACACGACGCGGCGGGTGGCGCTGATCTGCCCGGACGGCGGTGGTTCCAGTACTGCCGGCGGCGCGAGCGAGTTGGCGGTCCGAGGCGGGCGGCGGGGCGGCAGCCCGGGCGCGCCGCGCGGGCGGGGACACCGCGGACAACGAACCCTTCGACGACACGGTCGCGGGCGGGGCCCGCGCGGCGGGGCGGGCGGCGGACGACGGGCGTGGGCACGGGACGTCCCCGGGCCTGCGCGGCACGCGGCGCGGGGGCGTCCCCAAGGCACCGGGCAGAGGCCGGGCAGGCGTTCCCAGGTCGGCGCGGCACCGGGGGGCGCGGCGGCAGTGGGCCGGCGCGGCGGGCGGGGACACGCGGCGGCGGGGTGGGTCGGCGGCGGAGGGGCCGGAGGGCTGGGGGCCCAACGCATACGTTTCAGCCGCTCCAAGGGACGCGCGCAAGGACGAGTCCGCGTACTTCGGCGGCGCCGGAGGCCCGGAGCCGGAGCGCAACGTGCTGGAGCTGTGATCCGCTGGTGAAGACATCATCGACGAGGAGGACTCTGGCCGCCTTGATGTCGCCGGTGTCGCCGGTCCAGGTCAGGGCTGCGGCGTGCGCTGCTGCGGCTGCGCGCTTGTCGTCCAGGCCCTTATTGGCGGAGCGGGGTGTCTCCGCTTCTTTGATCAGGCGTTGCGCGCCGGTCTGGCTGAGGGGGAAAGCCCGGGTGACGTCCTCGGTGTAGGCGGCGTCCATGATGGCCTCGATGTGTTGGATCGGCTGGCGGCCGGCATGGGTCGGGTTGCCGACGACATAGTCGATACCGTGCATCTGCTTGGGGTGGCTCTCCATCCAGCCGACGATGAGCCGGCCGAAGATGAGCGCCCAGCCGTGCGCCCCGTCGTACTTGAGCTTGTGGATCTTGTCGCGGAGGGCTCCCGAGTACATGGCGACGGCGTCGACGCGGGAGAACCCCCGTTGCGCGACCGGTAGGGCACACAGCCGGTTGATGCACGGCCTGCCGGGCAGGACGGTCTGGGAGCAGACCGGGCAGTGGTGGTCGGAGACGGGCTGGAGGGTGCGTCCGGCGCAGTCGGAGCACAGACGTGCGGTGCCGGTGACGAGATAGGCGCAGACGGGGCAGTGGGGGAAGCCTGCCGGATCGGGGAGGCCTGCGGTCACAGGCCGGCCAGGGCGAGCTGCTGGCGCTGCTGGCCGGCGCGCTGGATGTCGGCAGCTTGGCCGAGGCGGTCGGTGATGTCGCTGGAGTGGTTGACCTGGATGGCCCGGTTCTCCTCAAGCATGGCTTTCGCCCAGGGCTGGGTGTCGGTGAGGGACTTGATCAGGAAGACGAGCTTGCCGTGCTCGGCGGCCAGGCGCGCCTGCATCTTGGCGCCGGAGGTGCTTGAGGCTTCGATGACGACGCTGCCCAGCGTGGTGCCGGAGGTGACGACGTTGCGGCGCGGGAAGGTGTACTTCGCCGGGGGGCTGGTGGGCCAGAACTGGCTGAGCAGCGCGCCGCCGGCGGTGAGGATCGCCTTGGCGAGCGCCCGGTTCTCGGCCGGGTAGATGGACGCGGCGATGCCGGTGCCCATGACGGCGAAGGTCCGGCCCCCGGCGGTGAGGGTGGCCTGGTGGGCGGCGGCGTCGATGCCCTTGGCGAGGCCGCTGGCGATCACGACGTCGTATTCGACGAGCTCTCGGGCCATCCGGGCCGCCCGGCGCAGTCCGTCCTCGGATGCCTGGCGGGTGCCTACGACGGCGATGGAGCGGGCGTCGCGCTGGTCGAGCTCGCCGCGGTAGAAGAGGAACGGCGGGAGGTTGCCGATCACGCGCAGATTCGCGGGGTAGTCCTCTTCGAGGATGGTGACCAGACGGGCGCCGGCCTTCCCGGCCGCGGCCAGCTCCTCGTCGACGCGCGTGCGAGCGGAGTCGAGGCCGGCGGCCAGGCCTTGCGCGAGCAAGGGCCGGTTCTTGGTGGCCGCGCGGGAGTCCTCGCGGAGCTGGCCGTCCAGGAGGGCGGCGAGGCCGTCGGGGCTCTGGGCGCTGCGGGCGAGCAGGCTCCAGTCCAGGGTGGCCTCACCGATGCGCAGGGCGCACAGGGTCAGCAGGTCATGCTGGTGAGCGGTGATGTCCAGGTCCATCAGGTGTCCTTCTACTCGTGGCCCCGGGATGTTCGAAGGATGGAGCAGTGTCTCGGGCCACTTCCATCATGACGTACGCGGACCGCGTACGGGCAGTAAGGGGCGTCTGGTTCGTGCAGAGGTCAGGCCGAGTCGGGCCCGTCCCTCAAGGGCATTCCTTTCGGTTGCAGCGCTTCGCGCTGGCGTCGTCGGCGCTGTTCCATACGGTCCTGCGCCTGGGCGAGCTCGGCGGCGCCGCCGGGCGCGGGCACCGGCTCCCAGACGATCCCCACTGCCTTGCAGAGGTCGCTGACGAGCGTCTCGGCGTCCCGCGTTTCGTACCACTGAAAGACATGCTTGGCCAGCGGGTGCCGAGAGATCCACCACAGGGCCGTAGTGGTGGTCGCGCCGGCACGGAGCAGGTACTCGCCGCGCCAGTTCAGCCATCCCTGGCTCTGGAGCTCGTCGAGTATGTCGACAAGGTGCCGTTGCCGCGCGTTCTTGCCGGAGCTCATGACCGAGCGCGTGCCGGCGGGAGCCGGGCGGGGTGTCGCTGGCGTTGCCGTCGCCGCGGCAGACCCGGTGGTCGGCTCCGGACTGTTGGCGGCAGCGGTAGGTTCTTCCGCAGAGGCCGCGAAGTGGGCCATGGCCGCCGTCAGTGAGCGCGACGGCCCTTCTGCCGCTCCCCCGGGCCCGCTGGTCGTCAGGAAGTCGGCTGCCGTGACGTCGTTGGTGGTGAAGGGGTCGATCGTGACACCGGGGCGCAGCCGGTAGACGGTGTGGCGGGAGGGGTACTTCCCGATGGTCAGCGCGATGACCCGTGCTGCTCCGGCCTCGCCGAGGAGGATGCGGGCCCACTCGATGGACTTGCCTTCGGTCGTGAAGTCGTCGAAGACGATCACCGTTTTGCCGGCGATCTTCTTCCTGTAGTTCGGGTTGATCCGCACGGTGCGGGCCTGCGCGGCGATCGAAATGTCCTTCGTGGACGACTGACCGATGCTCCTCTTGTACCGCTCCAGGCTCGTGTCTGGCGCCTGGGCCACGCGTTCGAGGAGGTCCTCCTTGTAGGAGGACCCAGTCATCACCTTGGCTCGCTCCAGGAAACCGGCGAGCTGCGGGCTGCCCTTGGCCGGTGTGCTGCTGGGGTACACGCAGAAATAGCTCTGGCCGGGCAGGGCGCCGTCGAGATAGGCCGCGCAGAGCAGGCGCAGCATCAGGACGTCGCGTGCGTCCTGGGAGCCGACCTTGACGGTTTTGTCGTAGGTGAAGATGTCTTTGATCGTGAAGGTCCGGCCGCCGCCGCGGGGGAATTGCGCGTTGAAGGGCAGCAGCGAGCGGATCGCGAAGTCACGGTCCTCGTCGTTGAGGCGGAAGGCCCAGCTGGGCTCGTGCAGCAGGAAATGCTCCAGGAGCTCGATGACGTCGGCCGGCTCGTCGGAGGTCAGCGAGGTGATCGGCTTGCCCAGACGGCTGGCCCAGCGGGCGTGGACATGGACGACGCCTGCGTGGATGCCTGTGTACCAGTCGAACTGGGAGGTCCCCACGAGGATGAGCTGGTTCATGCGGAGCCTGAGTCTGTCAGCGACCGTCTCCAGCCAGGCACCGTTTCCGCGCTTCGCCTTGCCGGGGATGTCGTCACGGGACAGATGCAGGGTAGGGGCCGGGAGGCCAGCCGAGCTAAGGGCCGCTTCGGCGTCCATCGGCTCGTTGGTCAGCAGCACCCAGGCCACATCGCGTTCATCGAGCCACCGCAGTAGTTCGGCGATCCCATCGTGGGCATGCCCCGGCGCGCTCAGGACCGCCTTGTAGTCGAATGCGACCGCGCGCACCGTGCTGTCATCCATCCCCGCCCCTTATCCCCAAAACCGTGGACCATGATCTGCCCCGCTTGACATGATGTCAGCCGGTCTGGGCGCGCACCTGCCTTTACGCGTCTTCGCCGGTCCAGGCAGTGGAAGCACTGACGCGGGCGGCACACGGCGGAGGCCGGGGGCTGGATGCGGCGCGCGGACGAGCGGGCCGGGCCCGGACTGGGACCACGGCAGGGGCCGGGGGCCGGGCGGCCCGGGGCAGGGGCGAACTGGAGCGGAGGCTGCCCCCGACGGGCCGGGACGGGGTCCCGGGCTCATGGCGGCCGAGCCCGGACCGGGCGGCGGGCCGGACGCAGCGCGCCGGCCGAGGCGGACGGCGGGCGCAGCCTGGTCGCGGGCGGCGGCGGGCCGGGCGGGCGCGGCGGGAAGGCCGGGGACGGCCGGGACAGCGCAGGGCGGCCGCCCGCGTGGGTCCGGGGAGCGGCCGGACGCCAGCCAGGGCGACAGCAGAGCAGCCGGACGGCAGCAGCGCCTGTCGCCGGCGCGGGGACGGACGCGGAGCGGGCCCGGGGCGGCCCGACGGGACGGCGGCCCGATGGCGGCAGGCCGACAGCAGCAGCGGCGCGGCCCGGCAGGCGCGCCCGGTGACAGGCCGGGGCGGGCACGGCCCAGCGGACGGATGCGGTGGCGGAGCGCGCAGAGCGCCCGGATCCCGGGCCGGACGCGGAGTGCGGGCTGAACGGCAGGCGGCGGCCCCGAGGTCCGGGCGGCGTCCAAACCTGGGCGTGGCCGAAGGTACACGGCGGCGGGCGGGCACGGCACGGGCGCGGGACACTGCAGCGCCCGAGGTGGCTTGAGCCGACGACGGCGGGCGGACAGCAGCAGCGCGGCCGGCAGCGGGGAAGCGGGGCGCGGCGCGGCCCGGCGGCGGCGCAGCGGAGGACGCTGACGACAGAACGCTCGGTGATCGGCGCGGCGCCGCGCAAGCACCGGAGTCCTGGCCGGACCGTGCAGGTCCCCGAGGCCGACGAGAGCCGCGTCGAGGAGGGCACTGGCCTCCCGCGGGCGGGCTGCCAGGTCGTCGGCCAGGGGGCGCACCGGTTGTTGCGGATGATGCGGACGCCGCCGGGTCAGGCTGGCCAGCGATCCGGTGGCTCCGCCACGGTTCGAAGCCGATCCCAAGACCGGCCACGCAGCTCCCTTCGTCTTGGAAATGCGCTGAACGGCCACCTCAGAAGCGTCCCATCGACATGATGCCCGTATGGAGAAGCGAAGTAAGGCCGACCATGCCAGCGCGACTGCGGAACTCCGGGACGCCGGCTGCGAACCGATGGAGCCGTACCCGGGGCGTACGTCGTCACCGTGGTTGGTCCGGTGCCTCAACAAGCGCTGCCCGGGGCATGAGACGCCGTTCCGCGTGTACCTCAGCTACATCCGGAACCCGGTTTACGGAGGCGCCGGCTGTGGGCAGTGCCGTGTCCGCCGGCGGGCGGAGGAACGCCGCGCCGACATGATCACCCGTGGCCGCGTCCTGCCGATGGAGATCATCGACGACGTGCGGCAGCCCGTCCGCTCATGGTGCCTGCGCTGCTGGAATACCATCAGCCCGCGCCTAGATAACATCCGTTCCGGTCAAGGCAGTTGTGAGCACTGCGGTGGTAAGGCCCGGCTCCCCGACGAGAAGGCACGCCAGCTTGCCCGTGCTTGGGGATTCGAGCCCGATCCCGTCATTCAGTACACCAACGACACGACCAGGTGGCCGGGCCGCTGCCTGGCCCATGGGCACTACTGCGATCCGTCCCTCAACGCCCGCTTCAGCGGCGGCCCCTGCGCGGGATGCGCGGACCACGGATTCAAGCCCGACCGGTCGGCGCTGCTGTACCTCGTCACCAAGTCGACCCTCACGGCCGCCAAAGTCGGGATTTGCGAGTATTCGCCAACAAACGCCCGGCTGTACGAACATGGCCGCAACGGATGGAGTGTCCTGCACGCGCTGAGGTTCCCCGTGGGCCGGGAGGCACGGGCGATCGAGAAGGCAACGGTGGAGTCGTGGCGTGCTCGCGGCTGGCCCCCGGTAATGGAGAACCGCCTGGCCTACGATGGCTACACGGAGACAGTCGCTCTGCAGAGCATTTCTGCACCGGACATCTGGGACGGAATACGTGCGGCCGTCACCCTTTCGGGCTACGTGGCCGAAGACCAGGACGCCGCCGAGATCAGCGTACTCAGCTCACCGCCATCGGGAGCGCTACGACGCGAAGGACCCGTTCGACGGCGCCGCGTCGCCGCGCGCGGATCGAACCCGCGCCCGCCGGTACGGAGGGCGGACTCGTAGGTGCCCGGGTGACGTCTACGACGGTGTACCTGCCAAGCAGCTTCTGGCCGGGTCAGCGCTGAAATCCCTCAGCCACGGCGTTTCTTTTGACGCCCGAGCCATCCTGGGAGCCCCTTGCGTCGACGACGCGGTGGGGGGGACGCCGGCAACGGTGGTTGCGACAGCTGGGGTTGGACCGCCGGCTGTCCCGTCGGTGACTCGGCAGAAGCTGCGTCGGGAGTAGGGGGCGGCGTTCGCGGCGTGCCCATCAACGGCGTGGGAGAAGCGCGAGGTTGCGGTCCGCGCTGCTGGGCGCCGGGTGCTGCGGCCGCCGGCGGCGTGGGCGGCGGAGGAGGCGCGGGTCGAGGCGGGGCAGCGGGTGGTGTCGTCGTGCGGCGCGCGGGGGGCGCGACGCTGCGCTGGCCGGCAGCCGTTGGGCCGGACGTTCGCTTGGAGGGGCGGCGAGCGGGACGTTCTGTGGCGCGTTGGTGTGCGGTCAGAGCAGGCGGGCTGGTCGGCTGGGTGGCGGACCCGGTGTCTTCGTCGGTGTGCCAGTACGCGATCTGCCACGCCTCCTCGGCGAAGAGGCGCAGCTGGGGGACGCGGCCGTCGGAGAAGATGTCCCACGTGCCGACGGCCAGGACATGGGTCCCGTCCGTGAGCGGATTGATCAGGGTGGGGTGCATGGAGCGCAGCAGCACCTCGAACTCCCTGCCGTCCAGGTCGGCGTGGTCGGCGAGGAACACGAACGGCCGGCCTTTGCGATCCCGCCGCACGCGCTGCACCGTTCCGTAGACGGCGACCGGATAGGAGGGGGACCGCTCGGGGCTGTCCGGGTCCAGGCGCTTGACCAGCTCGCCGTAGGCGGCGGCGGTCGGCCCGTAGCAGAACCGTCCCCAAGGGATGGTGCTCTTGTAGCCGTGGGGCTGCACCTTGAATCTCTTGACGACCTTGTCGTCGAAGGCGTTGAGCTGCAGAAACCTGGCGATCTTCGCAGCGCAGTTCAGCAGGGGCGGAAGGGGCGGGGGCACCGTGTCGATCTGCCGGGCGGTCACCGCGTGCAGCGGCAGCTCCGTCTCGGCCTGCTCCGGGATTGGCGCCAGGTCCTCCAGAACACCTGGGAGAGTCAGCATCAGCACGCCGTCGTCCACGTGCGCCAGGTCCTGGGCGCCCTCCGCGATCGAGGTGATGAACTCGACCGGGTTGAACGGGCAGGTCTCCTCATGGCCCGTCCTGGGGTTGAGGGCGAAGTGGGCGCGGTAGCTGGCTCCGTTGCGTTTCACGTACGTGCCCGTACCGTGCACACCGGCCTCGCACTTCCAGCAGATCAGCTGGTCTTTGCCCGTGTACCAGGCCGGTTCGCTGTCGATCTGCGCGGCGAAGACATGCCGCCCGCTGTCCTTGATCCGCGCACGGAACACGCCTCCTCCTCCCATCACCACCGTGGCCTTCCGTTTGATCCAAACGAGAGGGCCGCGCGGAGCGTTCCGCAGACGGGGTTTTCACGCATCCCACCACACCTCCCGCCCCACGTGCCCTCACCGCCCGGGGCGGCCTGGGTCTGGTCCAGAGCAGGCGGCTGGGCGCGACGCGGGTGGGGCCACGCTCAGCTTGGCCGACAGCGCGAGGCCGGTAACCGGGGAAAAGAGCCAGTTGGGGGCAAGGCGGAGGTCGCCGGGGACGGGAGTCGAGGGCTGCTGGTGTTGCTGTGCGCAACACCGGCCCGAGATTGCCGGTCCGGGAACGGACACTCGCCGCCCGCGAGTGAGGGAGCGGCAGTGCGGCGGACGGTGCTCTCCGGCGACGGCTCAGGACGAGCGGGGCGGCGGGGGCGTTGCAGGTGGAGTCGCACGAGGTGGCCCGGCTCCGGCGCGGCTTGACCCGGTCAGCCCCCGACCCTGCTCGACCCTGCGACGCTGGCAACTTCTTCGGCGGCCGGGCTGGTCCCGCCGCCACCAACCAAAAGCGTCCGGCCGGCCTCACGGCCGGCTCAGGGGCGTCTGCAGAGGGTGGGAAGTCCGGCCGCGGCAGCCCGCACGCTCCGTCCGCGGCGGGCGGCACGGCCGTTCTTGAGCATCCGGCGTGCCCCCGCGCGCCACAGCTGCGCCTCCTCCGAGCGGCCAGCTTCACGGTGCACCGTGGCGACGCGCAGCGTGGCGGCGCGGATCCGGGCGGCCAGGGTCTCAGCAACGGGCGCTAGCGGGCCCTCCACCCGTACCGCCTCGTGAGCGCCCCGCATGCAGAGCACGAGTCGCCAGTCCGGCTCGGCACCGCCGAGATCGCGTATGTACACCCGGGCCCGGCTCAGGCGCACGGCGATCTCGGCGAGGCCCTCCAACTCCGGCCACGTGCAGGGCAGCAGGACGTCCTCCGGCGGGGCCAGTGGGGCCGGGCGCCCGGAAGCCGCCTACGTGCGCCGGTCCTCGCGGCGTACCCGCCCGGCGATCAACGGCCAGGGCACGCCGGTCAGCGCCGGGTGTCGGATCTCGGCTGGGCCACCTGTTCGTCCGCGCTGTCGGATCGGTCACCGCAGTATCGCCGCGGGGCGGGCGCGCCGTCGCGTCGGGCTTGGCGGACTCCGGTCGTTCACATGTGTTGCCGCTCCCCCGCAGCACTCCAGCCGGCGGCGCCCATACGAGTCGCGCGGGCCAAACCGATGGCCGACAGCCGACGACGAGTTGTGTACTCCGGCCTGGCGGGCGAGGGTGTCGGCGTGTCTCCTGTGCGCTCTTCCGGCTGGTGTTCGTTCGCGCACCACGGATCCACACGATCCGAAGTCGGTCGGGTGACTGGCCGGTCGTCTGGAAGGGCAGAAGGTGTCCATGTAGGCGGCAAGCGGTCAGTATCATCACGAAGCGCCAACTGACTAAACCTACGGAAAGCATGTGGATCTTGTGACTGATGTTGCCGATACCACGAGGAGCTTGCGCCCGGATTACGAGGCCAGGCTCGCCGCCGACCTGCAGCGGATCACCGCGCAGATCGCCGAACTCAACGAGCAATTGCGCACTTTGGAACAGGACCGCGCCATGCTGCTGAGCATGCAGCGGACCGTCAGCGAAGAACACCAGCCGACGACCGACCAGGCCCAGCCAGCGGGTCCCAGCACCGGGACGACCGAGCTGGCGCCGTCTGAAACAGCCGCCTCTGCGAAGGGGAGCGCACGTGTGCCTGCGGCACGCACGGAGCAGGGCAGGAAGAAGTCGAGGACGGCGCGGGCGGCCACCACCCGAGCAGCAAGGAAGCCGGCCGGCGGCGGCGCCGCTGCGAAACCCACGACCACCGAGCTCGTCCGCGAATACGTCGCTGGGGTGACCGAACCGAAGTCCGCTGCGGAAGTCGCGCAGGCGATCTCCACAGCACACCCGAGCCTGAAGATCAACGCCAACGCCGTGCGGATGGGGCTGGAGGCCTTGGTGGCCAAGGGGCTCGCGGAGCGTGTCCCACAAGGACGGTCCGTCTACTACGGGCCTGCGGCCCACATCGCCGCCGAGCCGGCAACCAGCACGGCCGACGCGGCTGCCGCTGAGTAGTCACGATTCGTTGTGCTGGGCAGCAGGGCGGTCGGCCAAGGCAGAACTGATGGGCGTGCGGCCGTCGTTGGACACCGCTCCGGTCTGGACCCTGTTTCCTCAGTACGGCGGTCACGCGGCGGGGCAGCCACGGCGCGGGTACGAGGCGCGTCAGGCTGCCAGGCGCGGCGCGCGGAGTGATCCGGGACGTCACCGACGCCAATTCGCCCCTGAACACCGACACCAACCCGACCTACATTCCGCCGTACATAGTCGCGGACGGGTGGTACCTGCCCGAAGGTGGAACCTCGATGATGTTCCACGGCCGCCAGCATGAAGACGCTACGGGCTGACCGCAACGCCGCCACGCGCTGACGTCCCACGGACGGCTGGTCCGTGGGACGTCCGGATCTGGCGGCGGTCAGCTCTGCAGCATGGCCTTGAGGTCGCTCAGCGTCAGCTCGTTCGTGCCGCGATCTGCCGCACGGCTCTGCGTCCAGGCGACGATCGCCGGGTGCGCATCCTCGTAAGGAGTGCCGGCGGGCGTGGTCCCTCCGTCGTTGCGGGCGACCTGGGTGAGGTAGGCGGCCAGAGCGTGCGGGCCGCCACCGCTGTAGCCAATGTTGTATCCGACGGCGTGCTTCTGCGGCAGGATCGACAGGAGCCCCTTGTCCGTCCGGGCCCAGAACAGGCCGCGGCCGGTGATGAAGCTGCTGAAGATGTCGTCGGGGCGCAGTTCGAGCGGGGCGTACGTCGTGTAGCTCCACTGGTCCGTGCCGCCGGAGCCCACGTGTTTGAAGTGCTCGCCCACGACGGGCAGCCCGAACTCGGGGTCGTAGAAGGCGCGGCGGCAGGTACAGCCCGATCCGGAGATGGCCGCTGGGCTGTTCTTGTCCTCCGTGACGCACGGGTGGAACAGGGACGGGATCTTCGTCGGCTCCACGAGCGTGCAGTGCATCGCGTTCGGCTCGCAGCGCTCCAGCCTGCTCAGCCACTCCTGGAAGTGAGGTGTCACGGTCTGGGACGCCTCGATGTCCAGCTCGGCGTTCAGCGACGACGAGGCGATGCCGAGGCGGGCCTCGGTGTAGAGGACGAAGTGCAGGTAGCCCGTGGTCGGGTCGGTCAGGTTCAGGTCGCCTGGTTCGAAGGTCAACGTGGCGCTCCAATGCGGCTGTGCTGGGCGGCGGGGTCAGGGGACGCGGTGTTCGGGGCGCAGGGTCAGGCCGCGGTCCAGGAACTGCGCGGTGTCGTCCGGTCCGCGTCCGAGGGCGCGGGAGACGGCGGTTCCTTCGTCGTCGCGGACGAAGGCAAGCAGGATCTTGCGGCTGGCGGGGTCGGCCATGGCCCGGCGGGCGGCTTCGACAGTGTGGGCGATGCATCCGGTGGTGCCGTCTTCGACGATGTCCCGGCGCGTCTTGTCGTCCCAGACGTTGAGCTGGAGGTTGGCTCCCTCGGTGGAGCAGTCCTCCTTGGAGTCCGCACCGAGCACGCACCGCCCGAACATCGCAGCGTGGGCGCGGCGCTGGAGGTAGACGGCCGTGCCCAGGAGTCGGTTGACTTCCTTCTCCGTGTTCTCGCGGGCCTTCTCGGGGCTGACGAGCGAAGTCTTCGGGTCGTGAGGTTGTACCCGGATCTTCAGCGCCGCCAGGCTGCGGGCTAAGCCTCGATCCGCCGGGCAATAGCCGGTCCAGGGCTTGGACATGAAGGCGCGGATGCCCTCTGAGCTGGGACGATGGGACTTCCTAGGGTTCCATGTCCACAGAATTGGAGTGCATCCGCGAGATGCAATCTTCCCATGCCGCTTCGGCGGTGTCCGCCGCGTTCGATGACACGAATCTGGTCGCGTATGCCGGGCTGGTCCCGGTGATGCGGCTGGCCGAGCGGTGCGGGCTGCCGCGGCTGGTGACCGAGAAGGTGAAGCTGACCGGAGCGAAGAACGGCGCGGGTGCGGCGGCGGACGCGAAGGTCACCAGCATCGTGGGCGGCATGGTCGCGGGCGCGGACAGCATCGACGACCTGGACGTCCTGCGGCACGGCGCGATGCCCCTGCTGTTCGGAGGTCTGCGTGCCCCGTCCACGCTGGGGACGTTCCTGCGCGCGTTCACCCACGGTCACGCCCTCCAACTCCAAGCCGTGCACCGCCGGTTCCTGGCCCAACTGGCAGCCCACACCCCGCTGCTGCCCGGCGCGGGTGAGAAGGCATTCATCGATGTCGACTCCACCCACAAACGGGTCTACGGCCGTACCAAGCAGGGCGCCGAGTACGGCCGGTTCAAGGGCATCCGCACCCTGCACCCCCTGCTCGCCACGATCTGCACCCCCACCTCCCGGCCGGTGATCGCCACCGTGCGGCTGCGACGCGGCAAGGCAGCAGACTCCCGCGGCGCCCCGAAACTTGTCAGCCAGGCGCTGGCCACCGCCGTCGAGGCCGGCTGCACCGGCCTGCGCATCCTGCGCGCGGACTCGCAGTTCTACAACGCCGGCGTCATCGCCGCGTGCCGCCGGGCCGGGGCTCACTTCTCCGTCACCTGCGGCATGAACCCTTCCGTCAAACGGGCCGTCCTGGCCATCGACGAAGCCGCATGGCAGCAGATCACCTACCCCACCGCCGTGCCCGACCCCGACACCGGCGAGCTCATCTTCGATGCCCAGGTCGCCGAGATACCCGCCTACACCGCGTTCGCGAGCCGGAAGAAGAGCGAGCAGGCCACCGCCCGCCTCATCGTGCGCCGGGTCCGTGACCTGGCCAAACCCGCCGTCGTCGGTGAGCAGGGCGAGTTGTTCCCCGTCTGGCGTTACCACCCGTTCTTCACCGACAACCCCGCGCCGACGCTCGTGGCCGAGCGGGAACACCGCCACCACGCCGTCGTCGAGCAGGTCATCGCCGACAGCAAAGCCGGAGCCCTCGCCCACCTGCCCTCGGGCCACTTCCATGCCAACGCAGCCTGGCTGATCCAGTGGGCGATGGCCTACAACCTGCTCCGCGCCGCCGGTGCCCTGACCTCGGCCTTCCACACCAAGGCCACCACCGCCACCTTGCGCACCCACCTCGTCCGTGTCCCGGCCAGGATCGCCCGCTCCGCCCGGCGCCTCACCCTGCACCTACCGGACAACTGGCCCTGGCAACACGCCTGGACGCACCTGTTCGACACTGTCCACCGCCCACCCGAAGCAGCCCGACGTTCCTGACCACCTCGCCCGCCAGGGCCCGACCGGAGCCGCATTCGTGGAAGAGCTGGGCAGACCAGCGGATACCCCCTGCCCACCCACGGCCACCGCCCCACACCCAGCTCACAAGCCCCGCAGAAGATCATTCTCGAGCCACGTCGGTGGATCGAGGCTTAAACAACAAGCTCAGCGTCCCTGCCACACAGCCTTGGCCCCGGAATCGCCGATCCGGTAGACCTCCACCACAGCTCCCACTCCCACGACCAGCGCCAGCACCACCGCCACCACACGTACCGCCACCACACGTACCGCCACGGCGGTCAACGACAGCCAGTCCGCCCACGTGCCGCCATGCTCGGCGCCAGCTCGCGCGAAGCGGCGCAGGAAACCGCGGTGCAGCACCCACAACACCCCCGCCAAGGCGAAGACCCCCACGCTCCAGGGCAGCAGATCGCCGCCCATCTCGGTGTGCCGCTCGACCGCGGCGGTCTCCGGCACCCGCTCCTGCAACCACTCCCCGGCGTCCGTCGCCAGCGGCACCGACACCAGCGCCACCAGGGCCAGCAGCGGCAGCACCACCCCGACCCTGCGCATCACCGCGGGCCACGCCGCGCACACCACCAGCACCAGCGCCGACAGCGGCACCAGGACAACCACAGCGTGCACCCACAACACATGCGCCGGAACCCCATTGATCGTCGTGGTTCCCACATCGGCTCCAAGATCGGCAGGAGGGGTACCGCCACCGTAGATGCCTTGCAGCCGACGCCGACGGCGGCGCGCACCCCCTACCCCCAGACGCAGCACTCAAGCCCCGCCGCCCCGGCCCGCACTGGAGCCGCCGTGCCGGCCGCCGCGGCCCGCGGACACCGCCGTCTGCGGCGGGCCAGCCCCCCGTCGAGGCAGGCGGGGAAGGCCTGGCGGGTGAATTCCTCTCCCACGGATCGAGCCGATGGCCGACTCCGGCTCGCGGCTGCCTCCCGCCGGTGATGGAGTCACTTCCGGGGGCCAGTGGACAACCTTCACCCGAGGAAAGAACATGACACGCTTCGCCATGCGGGCGGCCTTCGCCTGCCTGTCCACCGTCGCGGCGGCTGCGGTGCTCACTGCTCCCGCGTCGGCCACCGCCCCGTCCGCGGCCTCCGCGCCCGGTGCTTCCGCGGCCACCACCGCGCTCGGCGCCCGCGCGCTGAACCCCCAGACGCTGGCAGACCTCGACACGTCCATGCGGGGCGAGGCCTTCGCCAACGCCTCGTACACCTTCTACGCCGCCCAGGCCGACCGCGAGCACCTCCCGGTGACCGCGCAGACCTACCGGTGACCGCGCAGACCTACCGGCGCACCGCCTCCGTCGAGCTCAACGAGCACTTCCGCGAGGAGGCCGAACTGGCGGGCGTGGTCGGCAGCGACGCGAGCAACCTGCGCGCCGCGATCGCCGGCGAGACCTACGAGACCACCACCATGTACCCGACCTTCGCCCGGGAGGCCGCGCAGGACGGCGACCTCAACGCCGCCGCGCTATTCACCGAGATCGGCCACGACGAGGCGGCTCACCTGGCCAGGTTCCAGGCGGCCTTGCAGGTCGTGGAGACCGGCCGCGGCCGCATCCCCGCCCCGCCGCCCGTCGACGCCGTCCAGGTCCCGGCCGGCGGCCCGCAGGTGCACTCCGCCCGTACCCTGGCCAACCTCGACACCGCCATGCACGGCGAAGCGCTCGCCCACGCCCGCTACACCCTGTACGGCGAGCACGCGACGGCCGACGGGCGCCCGGCGCTGGGCCGCCTGTTCCAGGGCACCGGGCAGGTCGAGCTGCGCGAGCACTTCGCCGGCGAGGCCGTGCTGTACGGCCTGGTCGGCACCACGCACCAGAACCTCGTCAAGACCATCGCTGGCGAGACCTACGAGGCAACGGTCATGTACCCGACCTTCGCCCGCCGCGCCGACGCCGTCGGCGACCACCAGGCGGCCCGCCTGTTCCGCCACAACGCCGCAGACGAGGCCGGACACACCCGCGCCTTCCAACGGCTCCTGGACAACCCCCGCTGACAGGCAGCACCGACCTCCTTCAGCTCCGATCGTGGGACGCCTACCCGGCCTGGCGGCGTCCCACCGCTGCCGGGCCCCAACCAGTGCAGCAACCCGCTGCCCGCTGCGCACGCATCGAGCATCCGGTTCAGAAACAGGCACTCATCTTGTTGTTTAACCAGTTCGTCGGGGTTCGGTGCCGACCTTGTGGTGGGCCGGTCGCTGGTACGGCTCGCTGCCGGTGAGGACTCGTCCCACGTCGTGGCGGGTTGCGGGTCGGCGGTTCTTCGAGCCGGGCGGTCGGCCGGGGCCGGGTGTGGTGGGTTTGGGTGCACCGGCCGGAGAGCCCGTCGTCGTGCGGAGGTTCCGGAACCCGCGCCGGACCCGGGCGGGGGTGAGTTTGTGCGGCGGCGCCGGCCTCTCCCACGGCCTCCGGAGGTCGGTGGCGAGGGGGCGTGCGAGGCGGAGCTGGGTGTGGGCGGCGATGATATGCCAGGTCCAGCGGTCGGCGGCTGCGGAGTCGCGCAATCGGGGCCGACTGCTGCCTCACCACCCGTTTCACCAGGGCACCTCGCACGCGGCCCGGCCCATACGCCACGTCGTCACCGGCCTCGTCCCGCCCCGGAACAGGGCGGGGCGCAGCCCCCCGCTCAGTCGGCTGTCGGACCGGTCGCCCAGGCGCGTCCGGCGGGGAAGATGGCGGATGCCTTGCGCGCGGCCAGCAGCGCCTCCGGGAACGCGGCGGCAGCATCATCGGCGACGGCGGGATCCGGGCCGGTGAGAGCTGCCAGCACATCCAGGAGGTGGGCGCCTGAGGCTTCCCACTCCTTGGCCACGGTTCGTTGTACTGCGGGCTCTCTTCGGCGGCCCACACCGCATAGACCTCCAGCGCTTCCACGCGCCGGGTGATCTCGCCCAGGACGATGTGCAGCGGCCCTTCTCCCGGCTCGGCCTCCTGTGACGATGCGGCAGGCCGCGTCCGGCGCTGGCGGCATCCACTCGGCCGGGTCCTTGTCGGCTTTCTGGCGGTTGGAGCGGAGCGTGACCGCCACCAGGTGCCGGGGGGTCGCCGAGGTAGTTGGCGTAGGCGACGCGGCGCTCCCGGGTCCCCTGCGAGGCGCCGGAGTCCCAGGCTTCGGCGAGCGGGACGAGGTGGTCGATGTCCAGGCCGCGGGCGCCGTTGACGGTGGCGTCGTCGTACCAGGACCACCAAGTGCCGGTGCCGGGGGTGATGGTGCACCGGCCGGCGCGCTGGTCGCCTCGTCCAGGAGCACCTCGTTGCGGGTGTTGCAGCCGGCGTGGTCGGCGTCGACCCGGGTTCTGAAGGACTGCTCGCGGTCGTAGCCGTTGCAGGGCCGCATCGTCCTCGCGCAGGGCCACCTGGCAGTGCCGCGCGGCCACTCAACCTAGGAGCCGCGATCGTGTGTCCCGTGATACCCGGGGCTGAAACGTGGTGCCCGTGTAGTACCGCGGTACTACGAGGGGTCGTCGCAGCCACGTCGGCCGGGGTTTACGGACAGGCCGAGGACGCGGGACGACCTCGCCGGGAGGGCCGCCCCGCGGTCACGGCGTAGTCAGGACACGTTGACGGCCGTGTCGTCGACGACGAACGACGTCTGCAGTGTGGAGTCCTCAGTTCCGGTGAACTTCACCGTGACCGTCTGCCCGATGTACGGGGTCAGGCTGAGGGACTTCTGCACGTATCCGGTAGCCGCGTTGAGGTTGGAGTAGGTGGCCAGGGTCGTGGAGCCGGCCTGAACCGTCAGCTTGTCGTAGGCCGTGCCGGTCGTGGTCTCGGCGGTGTCGACATGCAGGAAGAAGCTGAGGGTGGCCGTGGTGCAGCCGGCCGGAACGGTCACCGTCTGGGCCAGGGTGTCGGTGTGCGCGGAGCCGTAGCCGTCCATCCACGCGTCGTAGCTGCCGCTGTGCGCCGGCTCGCCCGAGCTGTTGCTGACCACACCGCTGCCGGCGGTCCAGGGAGCGGCGCTGCCGGTCTCGAATCCGGGATTGCCGAGGAGCTGGGCCGCGGTGCATCCGCCGCCGGAAGGGGCGACCGTCCAGGTGAAGGTGGCGCTGCCGCTCGGACCGGTGCTGTCGGTCGCGGTGGCGGTCACCGTGAAGGTCCCCGTGGTCGTCGGTGTGCCGGAGATCAGGCCGGTGGCGGGGTTGACCGACAGCCCCGCCGGAAGACCGGAGACCCCCCACGAGAGCGCGCCGCCCGCGGTGTCCGCCGCCTTGAGCTGGAGGGACACGGATGTGCCGACGGTGCCGTTCTGGTTGCCCGGAGAGGTCACGCTGACGCTGCCGCCGCCCGTGGTGGTGTTCCAGGCGTCCGTGATGGAGGTGGCCCCGGCGGCGGAACCCGCGTAGGGCAGGCCGTACATGTCTTCGATGGTGCGCAGGACGGAGAAGTGGTCGATGCGCTCGCCGTAGTTGCCGGTCTTGACCGGCTGGCCGTTGAAGAAGGTGGCGATCTGGTTGGGTCCGGTGCTGTCGTCCTCGTCGAAGGTGGTGATCAGGACGCTGTTGTGTGTCTTGGCCCACTGGACGTAGCCGTCGAGATGGTTCTTCAGCCAGGTGTCGCCCGTGGAGATCGAGCAGTTGTGGATGTCGTCGCACAGGTTGGGGATCACCCAGGAGACGGTGGGCAGTTGGCTGTAGTCGGTCGGGAACGCGCTGAACGGCTGGCTGTCGGCGGCGGGGACGTTCGTGAAGTTCACCCACGGGCTGTGTTTACGCGCGTAGCCATTGGTGCCGCCCGAGGTGCACACGGTTGATCCGGCGGACGGCAGCGTCTCCGAGTACCCGGTGAACGTCAGCCCCTTGGCGACCAGCTGGGACGCCTCGTTGGCGGTACTGAAGGTGTGCGGGCACGAGTCGTCGGTGACACCCTGGTTCGAACCCGAGAACAGGTCCAGGTAGTTGGGCTGGCTGGGGTGCTCGATGGCGAAGGAGTTGGTGAAGTTCGCCCCGGATGCGGCCAGTTGGTTGAAGTACGGAGCGCTGGAGTTCCCGACGATGGAACCGGCCGAGGTGTTCTCGAACACCACGACCACCACATGGTCGGGCCGCGGCACGGATGCGGCGACCGGGGCCGCCTCGTGGGACTGGTCCGCGGTGGCGGCCGTGGTGGCCAGTGTGGACAGGCCGGCCAGGAGGCCCAGGGTGGCCAGGGCCGACGTCAGGCGGTTTTTCCGCACTTTGTCCCCTCTTTCCGCTCGTGTTCTCGGCATGGACCGCCGGCGGCGAGCGACGGAACGCGCTTGTGACACGGGGGCCGCTCATACTCCGCCTGGCAGCACCGACCATCTTCCGTGGATTGATGGTGTACAGACAACCCAAGAAAGAGTGAAGAGCGCCGCAGCCGCCTCAGAAGGAGCCGGCGTGCCGCATGCCGCGCGGCGGGCCGTCGGGGTCGGCCAGAACGCGCGCCCCGACGCCCATCAGGGGCGGCCTCGATGCGGGACATCCGGGGAATCGCGCAGGTCCGCAGCCTGACCGCCCCGCAGGGCCTCGTGCCACCAACAGTCCCGGCCGACGCAGCAGCGACGGCCCCGCGCCCCGCCAGGGCCGCCAACCCACCTGACGTCGACCACAGCGCCGGGCGCCGTGGGGGTGCAGCAGGTGAAGCCGATCGAGGCGGCACAAAGTGCCTTACCGATCTTCGACTATGAAGCACGCCCGCTGGTAGAGCTCGTCGAACGTGATGATCTCGACGTCCTGGATCGATGTCCGGTACAGCTCGAAGGAGCTGATCTACGCCGCGGACTTCCAGCGCTGGCTGACCGACCACCTCGCCACAGAAGAGGCCGCCGACACATCGACTCGTCCTCCACGAGTACGGCGCATGGCGCGGTTGCGTCCTTGGAAGTGGTGTAGCGGGTGGACCTGATCCGGGGGTTTGTCCCGGCATCCGGGTTGGAGCCCGCATAGAGAGACGGCCACCGGCTGATCTTCGAGATGTCGAAAGCTCGAAGGAGTCCAGCACGATGACCGCACCTGACAGTCTGCCGCTGCATGCCCTGACCGAGGAGAACCTGGCCTCGGCGAGTCCGGATCTGCTGCGAGCGATGATCAAGACGTTCGCCGACGCGGTGACGTCCGCCGAAGCAGACGCGATGTGCAACGCCGAGTACGGGCAGGTCAGCGACGAACGCGTCAACCACCGCAACGGATACCGCCCACGCGAGTGGGACACCCGCGCCGGCACCGTCGAACTCGCCATCCCGAAACTGCGGCAGGGAAGCTACTTCCCGGCCTGGTTGCTGGAACGCCGCCGCCGGGCCGAACAGGCCCTCATCTCCGTGGTCGCCACCGCCTACCTGCTGGGAGTCTCCACGCGCAGGGTGGAGAAACTCGCACAGTCCCTCGGCGTCACCCAGCTGTCGAAGTCGCAGGTCTCCGCGATGGCCAAGCACCTGGACGAGCAGGTGGCAGCGTTCCGCAACCGTCCGCTGGACGCCGGACCGTATGCGTTCGTGTGGGTCGACGCCCTCACCCAGAAGGTCCGCGAGGGCGGCCGGATCGTCAACGTCCACGCGCTGGTCGCGGTCGGCGTCAACGCCGACGGGCACCGCGAGATCCTCGGCATCGACGTCGCCACCTGCGAGGACGGAGCGGGCTGGCTGGCCTTCCTGCGCTCACTGACCGCCCGCGGCCTCACAGGCGTCCAGCTCGTTGTTTCCGACGCCCACACCGGCCTGGTCAACGCCATCGGAGCTGTCCTGCCTGGTGCCTCCTGGCAGCGCTGCCGCACCCACTGGAGCCGTACGGAATCAAGCTGTTGCTCTGGTCCGGGGAGATCGTTGAGGTGTCATGGCGATCTCCAGCGATGTGTGCGGTCAACTTGCCTTGCGATTCGCGATGTTGATGCCGCATTTGAACGAGCGGCAGCGGCGCCTCGTGCTGGCGTTGGAGGCCCGGCTGCTGGGGCACGGAGGAGTGCGGGCCGTCGCTCGGACGGCTGGGGTCAGCGAGACGACGGTCCGTAGGGGGGCCGCGAGCTCGATACAGAGGACGACCCGCCACGAACCGGGAAGGTCCGACGTCCCGGCGGTGGTCGCAAGCGAGCCGAAGAGAAGAACCCACGCCTGCTCCCCGCCCTGTTGGCGCTCGTCGAGCCGGACGAGCGTGGAGACCCGATGCCGCCGCTGCGGTGGACGACGAAGTCCCTGCGGAATCTGGCCGAGGAGCTGACCGGGCAGGGCCATCGCGTCTCTGCGGTCACCGTTGGCCGCCTTCTGACGCAGAGCGGCTTCAGCCTGCAGTCTCACTCCAAGACCCTGGAGGGCAGCCAACACCCCGACCGCGATGCCCAGTTCCGCTATATCAACGAGCAGGTCAAACAGCACCAAGACAGCGGTGAGCCGGTCATCAGTGTGGACACGAAGAAGAAGGAAATGCTCGGACAGCTGCCCAACACCGGCCGGGAATGGCGCCCCAAAGGCGACCCGATCAAGGTCGAGGATCACAGCTTCTTTACCGGCCCGAAGGGCGAGACGGCCATCCCGTACGGCATCTACGACCTCACCGCCGACACCGGCTGGGTCAACGTCGGCACCGACCACGACACCTCCATGTTCGCTGTGACCTCCATCCGCCGCTGGTGGCAGGCGCGCGGCTGCCTCGACTACCCGCAGGCCACCCGCCTGTTGATCACCGCCGACGCGGGCGGATCCAACAGCCACCGCTACCGAGTCTGGAAGGCGGAGCTGGCTGATCTCGCCACAGAGACGGGCCTGTCGATCACGGTGTCCCACTTCCCGCCTGGCACCTCGAAGTGGAACAAGATCGAGCACCGGCTCTTCTCCCACATCACGATGAACTGGCGGGCCAGGCCGCTGACCAGCCACGAAGTGGTCGTGAAGGCCATCGCCTCCACCCGGACCCGCACCGGACTGCGCGTCCACGCCGAGCTCGACACCAGCACCTATCCCCTCGGCGTCGCGATCACCAGGGCTCAACTGGAGGCGCTACCGATCGAGCGACACGAGACCCATGGCACATGGAACTACACGATCCACCCAGGTGACCCCTCGGCCCACGACGCGCCCGCAAGTGCCGACCGCACCCGCGACGCGGCGCGCGAGGCGGCCTTGGAACTGCTGGCCGAACCTGTCCTGACCGGCATGACACGCGACGAGCTGAACACGCTGGCCGCTCGTCTGGCTCCTGAACAGGCGGCCCAGCGCGAACGCCGCAACCACCAACTGCGCGGCGGACGGCGACGCCAAGCCGCCGGAGACCACGGTCGCTCCCTGCTCTGCGGCAAGGACCACGTCCTGCTCACTGTCCTCTACCTGCGTCAGATCTGTTCCCAGAACGTCATGGCTGACCTGCTCGGCGTTACTCAAAGCGCGATCGGCCCGGCGATCGCCGAGACCCGAGAGCTGCTGGAAGCCCACCACCACAGGGTCGCTCCCACCACCCTGCGTTTCTCGCGCCGCCAGGAGGTCGAGGACTACGTTCGCACCGGCGCGGTCGCCAGTGGCCGACCGTTTCTCCCGGTGGTGCTCTGCGATCCGGCTTTGACCGGGATGAGCCGCGACGACCTGGACAATCTCGTCAACCGGCTGTCCGTGCGCCAGGCTGCCCTGGTGGAACGACGTCGCTACAAGCAGCGTGGCGGCAGCGTCAGCCCGGCACCCGCGGAGGTGTCTTCAGGCAGAAGATCACCGATGGCGAACGCGTCCTGGCCACCGTTCTCTACCAGCGCGGAGTCTGCACCCGGGACGTCCTGGCCGACCTCTTCGAGGTGAGTCCGCGAACCATCGGAAACGCCTTCCTGGACGTCCGCCCGCTCCTGGAAGAGGACGGTTACACCATCACCCCCGCCCCGACCCGATTCAGCTCGGCTGCCGAACTCATGGCCTCCATCGAATCGTCGAGTTAAATCCGTACGGCTCCAGTGGGTGCGGCAGCGCTGCCAGGAGGCACCAGGCAGGACAGCTCCGATGGCGTTGACCAGGCCGGTGTGGGCGTCGGAAACAACGAGCTGGACGCCTGTGAGGCCGCGGGCGGTCAGTGAGCGCAGGAAGGCCAGCCAGCCGGCACCGTCCTCGGCGGCGGCGACGTCGATGCCGAGGATCTCGCGGTGCCCGTCGGCGTTGACGCCGACCGCGACCAGCGCGTGCACGTTGACGATCCGGCCGCCCTCGCGAACTTTCTGGGTGAGGGCGTCGACCCACACGAACGCATACGGTCCGGCGTCCAGCGGACGGTTGCGGAACGCTGCCACCTGCTCGTCCAGGTGCTTGGCCATCGCGGAGACCTGCGACTTCGACAGCTGGGTGACGCCGAGGGACTGCGCGAGTTTCTCCACCCTGCGCGTGGAGACACCCAGCAGGTAGGCGGTGGCGACCACGGAGATGAGGGCCTGCTCGGCCCGGCGGCGGCGCTCCAGCAACCAGGCCGGGAAGTAGCTTCCCTGCCGCAGTTTCGGGATGGCGAGTTCGACGGTGCCGGCGCGGGTGTCCCACTCACGCGGGCGGTAGCCATTGCGGTGGTTGACGCGTTCGTCGCTGACCTGCCCGTACTCCGCATTGCAGAGTGCGTCGGCCTTGGCCGACATGAGCGCGGCGGTGAACGTCTTGACCATCGTGCGCAGAGATCGGGACTCGCCGAGGCGAGGTTGTCGTCGGCCAAGGCGTGCAGGCGCAGACCGTCAGGTGCGGTCATCGTGCCGACTCCTTCGAGCTTTCGACATCTCGAAGATCAGCCGCGGTCGTCTCTCGAGACGGGCACGAAGGCGAACGCCGGGACAAACCCCCGGATCAGGTCCCACCCGCTACACCACTCCCAAAGACGTAACCCGCACAACCGCTGCCACCAAGGCGTCCACTCAGGGTCTGTACGGTGACCGGTGTATCTCCTGATCAAGGAAGCACCTGATGAGCGACGTGATCGCCTCTGTTGAGGCGGCTGAGGATGTACGTCTGGTCGAGCGGTCGGCGGACGTGCTGGACGAGCAGTTGATCGGCCAGTTGGTCGACCGGGCTCGTGCGGGCGGGCTGGCAGTTGACCGGTGAGGGCGGGCTGCTGCAGCAGCTGACCAAGCGGGTGCTGGAGTCCGCCCTGGAGGGCGAGATCACCGACCACCTCGGCTACGAGAAACACGACCCGGCCGGTGCGGGCAGCGGCAACTGCCGCAACGGTGTGCGGGCCAAGACCGTACTGACCGAGGTCGGACCAGTCGAGATCGAGGTGCCCCGTGACCGGGAGGGCAGCTTTGAGCCGCAGATCGTCAAGAAGCGCCAGCGGCGGCTGACCGGTGTCGACGAGATGGTGCTGTCCCTGTCGGCCCGGGGCTTGACGCACGGTGATATCTCCGCCCACCTGGCCGAGGTCTACGGCGCCAGCGTGTCCAAGCACGACGATCTCGACCATCACCGACAAGGTCATGGACGGCATGGCCGAATGGCAGAACCGGCCCTCTCGACCCGGTCTACCCGGTCGTCTTCATCGACTGCATCCACGTGAAGGTCCGCGACGGGCAGGTCGCCAACCGGCCGGTCTACGTCGCCCTCGCAGTCACCGTCGACGGCACGCGCGACATCCTGGGGCTGTGGGCCGGCGACGGCGGCGAGGGCGCCAAGTACTGGCTCCAGGTCCTGACCGAGATCAAGAACCGGGGCGTCGAGGACGTGTGCATGGTCGTCTGCGACGGTCTCAAGGGCCTGCCCGATGCGATCGGCACGGTCTGGCCACAGGCGATCACGCAAACCTGCGTCGTTCACCTCATGCGGGCATCGTTCCGCTACGCGGCCCGCCAGGACTGGGACAAGATCTCCGAAGGCGCTCAAGCCGATCTACACCGCACCGACCGCCGACGCGGCCGAAGAGCGTTTCCTGGAATTCCAGGAGGAATGGGGCAGCAAGTACCCGGCGATCGTGCGGCTCTGGTCGAACGCCTGGGCCGAGTTCGTGCCCTTCCTCCAGTTCGACGCGGAGATCCGCCGGGTCGTCTGCACGACCAACGCCATCGAGTCGGTCAACGCCCGCATACGCAAGGCCGTCCGTGCCCGCGGGTCATTTCCCGAACGAGGCCGCCGCGCTGAAGTGCGTCTACATGGCTGTCATGAGCCTGGACCCCACCGGGCAGGGCCGCAAACGCTGGACCATGCGCTGGAAACCCGCACTCCAGGCCTTCGACATCGCCTTCGACGGCCGACTCTCCATCGGCCGCCGCTAACCCACACAACCCGAGATACACCAGTCGC
>CAVWOS010000003.1:0-191220 GCA_963756705.1 uncultured Actinomycetota bacterium
AGGGTGCGGCGCTCAAGCGCCGGCACATCCGCGTCCGGAAGCGGGTCAACGGCACGGCCGATCGTCCGCGCCTGGTCGTGACGCGCTCCAACCGCGGCATCGTCGCGCAGATCGTGGACGACCTCGCGGGTCACACGGTCGCGTCCGCGTCGACCCTCGACGCGTCCATCCGCGGCGGCGAGGGCGACAAGAGCGCCAAGGCGAAGCAGGTCGGCCAGCTCGTGGCCGAGCGTGCCAAGGCCAAGGGTGTCGAGACGGTCGTGTTCGACCGCGGCGGCAACAAGTACGCGGGGCGCATCGCCGCCCTCGCGGACGCCGCCCGGGAAGCCGGTCTGAAGTTCTAGTCGCCCGTCGCGGCAGCGGCCCCGGTCGCTGCGCAGCTAGCGGAGAAACGCGAAAAGGATCGAGAGGTAATTCCAATGGCTGGACCCCAGCGCCGCGGAAGCGGTGCCGGTGGCGGCGAGCGACGTGACCGTAAGGATCGGCGGGACGGCGGCCAGCAGGCCGAGAAGACCGCCTATGTCGAGCGGGTCGTCGCGATCAACCGCGTCGCCAAAGTTGTGAAGGGTGGTCGTCGCTTCAGCTTCACCGCGCTGGTCGTGGTGGGCGACGGTGACGGCACCGTCGGTGTGGGCTACGGGAAGGCCAAGGAGGTGCCGGCCGCCATCGCCAAGGGTGTGGAGGAGGCCAAGAAGCACTTCTTCAAGGTCCCCCGCATCCAGGGCACCATCCCGCACCCCGTCCAGGGTGAGAAGGCCGCGGGCGTCGTGCTCCTC
Organism: uncultured Actinomycetota bacterium; assembly: GCA_963756705.1. GTDB lineage: Bacteria > Actinomycetota > Actinomycetes > Streptomycetales > Streptomycetaceae > Actinacidiphila. The sequence goes on from CAVWOS010000003.1 coordinate 777, forward strand.
AAGCCGGCCTCGCCCGGTACCGGTGTGATCGCCGGTGGCCCGGTGCGCGCCGTGCTGGAGTGCGCGGGCATCCACGACGTGCTGTCCAAGAGCCTCGGCTCGGACAACGCGATCAACATCGTGCACGCCACGGTGGCGGCGCTCCAGGGCCTTCAGCGGCCCGAGGAGATCGCGGCCCGCCGCGGTCTGCCGATCGAGGACGTCGCGCCGGCGGCCCTGCTGCGTGCGCGTGCCGGGGTGGGTGCGTGATGGCTCGCCTGAAGGTCACGCAGACCAAGTCCTACATCGGCAGCAAGCAGAACCACCGTGACACCCTGCGCTCGCTCGGCCTGAAGCGGCTGAACGACGTCGTGGTCAAGGAGGACCGCCCGGAGATCCGCGGCATGGTCCACACCGTCCGCCACCTCGTCACGGTCGAGGAGGTCGACTGATCATGGGTGACAACCCGATCAAGATCCACAACCTCCGTCCGGCCCCCGGTGCCAAGACCGCCAAGACCCGTGTGGGTCGCGGTGAGGGCTCCAAGGGCAAGACGGCCGGTCGTGGCACCAAGGGCACCAAGGCCCGCTACCAGGTTCCGGAGCGCTTCGAGGGCGGGCAGATGCCCCTCCACATGCGCCTCCCGAAGCTGAAGGGCTTCAAGAACCCGTTCCGCACCGAGTACCAGGTCGTCAACCTGGACAAGCTCGCGTCCCTCTACCCGGAGGGTGGCGAGGTGACCGTGGCCGACCTGGTCGCCAAGGGCGCCGTGCGGAAGAACCAGCTCGTCAAGGTGCTCGGCACCGGCGAGGTGTCGGTGGCGCTCCAGGTGACCGTGGACGCGGTCTCCGGCTCCGCCAAGGAGAAGATCGCCGCCGCCGGTGGCAGTGTCACCGAGCTCGTCTGAGCCCGATGCACACCCGATCGGGGGCGCCCAGTACCTCAGGGCGTCCCCGGTCGTTCTTTCCTGTGAATTTTCCCTGGCCGAGGGGTCATTCCTACCGAGGGCCGGACGCCGGTAGGGTGGCTGGGCCCGTATCCGTCAGATATCTCGTCTGAGACCCGTCCTTCCGCCGTGGCGCGGGGGGTGCAGGAGGCACCGTGCTCACCGCGTTCGCCCGGGCGTTCAGGACGCCCGACCTGCGCAAGAAGCTGCTGTTCTCGCTGGCCATCATCGTGGTGTACCGACTCGGCGCGCACATCCCCGTCCCGGGCATCGACTACACCGTGGTCAACGAGTGTGTGAAGGAGACGAAGGGCAACAACAGCCTCTTCGGGCTCGTCAACATGTTCAGTGGCGGCGCGCTGCTCCAGCTGACCATCTTCGCGCTGGGGATCATGCCGTACATCACGGCCAGCATCATCCTCCAGTTGCTCACCGTCGTGATCCCGCGCCTCGAAGCCCTCAAGAAGGAGGGCCAGGCGGGCACCACCAAGATCACCCAGTACACCCGGTACCTGACCGTCGCGCTCGCGGTGCTCCAGGGCACGGGCCTGGTGGCGACCGCCCGCTCCGGCAACCTCTTCTCGACCTGCTCGCAGGGCAACGACATCGTGCCCAACCAGTCGATCTTCACCACCGTGACGATGGTCACCTGCATGACGGCCGGCACGGTGATGATCATGTGGCTCGGCGAGCTGATCACCGACCGCGGCATCGGCAACGGTATGTCCATCCTGATGTTCGTCTCCATCGCGGCCGGCTTCCCCGGCTCGATCTGGGCGATCAAGACCTCCGGCAAGATCGCCGGCGGCTGGGTGGAGTTCCTCGCGGTGATCGCGATCGGTCTGGCGATGGTCGGCCTGGTGGTCTTCGTCGAGCAGGCCCAGCGCCGCATCCCGGTGCAGTACGCGAAGCGCATGATCGGCCGCAGGTCCTACGGCGGTACGTCCACGTACATCCCGATGAAGGTCAACCAGGCGGGTGTGATCCCGGTCATCTTCGCCTCCTCGCTGCTCTACATCCCGGCCCTGATCGTGCAGTTCTCCGGCTCGACGTCCGGCTGGGCGCAGTGGATCAGCCGCAACATGACCAAGGGCGATCACCCGGTGTACATGGCCGCGTACTTCCTCCTGATCGTCTTCTTCGCCTTCTTCTACGTCGCGATCTCCTTCAACCCCGAGGAAGTTGCCGACAATATGAAGAAGTATGGTGGGTTCATCCCGGGTATCCGGGCCGGACGTCCCACCGCCGAGTACTTGAGCTACGTCCTCAACCGCATCACGTGGCCGGGCTCGCTGTACCTGGGTCTGATCGCCCTCGTTCCGACGGTCGCCATCGCGATCTTCAACGGGAGCAACGGAAACTTCCCGTTGGGCGGTACCAGCATCCTGATCATCGTGGGTGTGGGTCTGGAAACCGTGAAGCAGATCGAGAGCCAGCTCCAGCAGCGCCACTACGAAGGGTTCCTCCGCTGATGCGCATCGTCCTGGTCGGACCGCCCGGCGCGGGCAAGGGGACGCAGGCCGCGTTCCTCGCCGGGAACCTGTCGATCCCGCACATCTCCACGGGCGACCTGTTCCGCGCCAACATCAGTCAGGGCACTGACCTGGGCAAGCAGGCGAAGGCGTACATGGACGCCGGCGACCTGGTGCCCGACGAGGTGACCATCGGGATGGCGGAGGACCGGCTCGACCAGGCCGACGCGACGGACGGGTTCCTGCTCGACGGGTTCCCGCGCAACGAGAGCCAGGCCCGGGCGCTGGACACCTACCTGGAGGCGCACGGCATCGCCCTCGACGGCGTGCTCGACCTCGAGGTCCCCGAGGCCGAGGTGGTCAAGCGGATCGCCGGCCGCCGGGTCTGCCGCAACAACAGCGCGCACGTCTTCCACGTGGAGTACCAGAAGCCGCGGGTCGAGGGCGTGTGCGACGTGTGCGGCGGCGAGCTCTACCAGCGCGGTGACGACGCCGAGGACAAGGTCCGCAACCGGCTGGAGATCTACCACCGCGAGACCGAGCCGATCATCGACTACTACAAGCAGCAGGACCTGGTGGTCACGATCTCCGCGCTCGGCTCCGTGGCCGAGGTCACCCAGCGGGCCATGGCGGCCCTGCGCGAGGGCAGTGCGCAGAGCGCGTAGCCCCCGCCCGGGCGGCACCACCGCCCACCGATGACGGCATACGGCCGTGGTGCTCCCCGGGGCGCCACGGCCGTATGGTTGACAGCCGCACCCCCCTGGGAAGAGAAGGAAGGCCTCAACCGCGATGGTGGAGATCAAGACCCCCGAGCAGATCGCCAAGATGCGCGCGGCCGGGCTGGTCGTCGCGGCGATCCACGAGGCGACCCGGGCCGCGGCGGTGCCCGGAGCCACCACCAAGGATCTCGACGAGATCGCCGCGAAGGTCATCGCCGAGCACGGCGCCAAGCCCAACTTCCTCGGCTACGGCGGCTTCCCGGGCAACATCTGCACCTCGGTCAACGATGTGGTCGTGCACGGCATCCCCGACCGGGCGACCGTCCTGAAGGACGGCGACATCCTCTCGATCGACGCCGGCGCGATCGTGGACGGCTGGCACGGCGACGCGGCCATCACCACCTTCGTCGGCAGTGGCCACGCGCCCGAGCTGCTGGAGCTCAGCCGGGTCACCGAGGAGTCGATGTGGGCGGGCATCGCCGCCTTCCGCAAGGGCAGCCGGCTGGAGGACATCTCCCGCGCCGTCGAGTCCTACATCCGCCGCCAGCCCCGGCCCTCCAGCGGCAAGTACGGCATCGTGGAGGAGTACGGCGGGCACGGCATCGGCAGCCAGATGCACATGGAACCCCACCTGCTGAACTACGTCACCAAGAAGCGCGGCCGCGGCGTCAAGCTCGTGCCCGGCCTGTGCCTGGCGATCGAGCCGATGGTCACCCTCGGCACCCAGCGCACCCACGTGCTCGACGACGAGTGGACGGTCAAGTCCGACGACGGCTCCTGGTCCTCGCACTGGGAGCACAGCGTGGCCCTCACCGAGCAGGGCCCCCTCGTGCTGACCGCCCCGGACTGCGGCCGTGAGCGGCTGGCCCAGTACGGCATCACCGTCGCCCCCGACCCGCTGGCCTGAGCCCCGGTCGGGGCGTCCCCGCGTAAGGATCTTGCCAGGTGGGCAGGATCCTTGATTCGTCTTTCACCGGACCGTGCCGTAGACTCGTACGTCGGCTCTCATGTGTCTTCCGGCATGGCCGGAGCCGGCCCCGGTAGCCGATCCCGAAAGCACGACATGGCTAAGAAGCAAGGCGCCATCGAGATCGAGGGCACTGTGATCGAATCTCTACCCAACGCGATGTTCCGGGTGGAGTTGCAGAACGGTCACAAGGTCCTCGCGCACATCAGCGGGAAGATGCGGATGCACTACATCCGGATCCTTCCCGATGATCGGGTCGTCGTGGAACTGTCACCGTACGACTTGACGCGCGGACGGATCGTCTACCGATACAAGTAAACCTGTGGATCTCGACACGACCCGGAGAACCTCGACCCAATGAAGGTCAAGCCGAGCGTCAAGAAGATCTGCGACAAGTGCAAGGTGATCCGCCGCCACGGCCGGGTCATGGTCATCTGCGACAACCTGCGCCACAAGCAGCGCCAGGGCTGACGCCGACCGACCTGCATTTCGCAGAACTTCGCGCGACGCACACACGCGTAACACACGTAGATACGCAGCACCCGTCCCCGGTCCCGGGGACGACACCTCCGGCGGAGGCCGGAGACCCGTTCCGTACCTGGTACGGCGGACGGGAACCGGTGCTGTGGAAGACCTCCGACATCACCAGGAGCCAACGAAATGGCACGCCTTTCAGGCGTCGACCTCCCGCGCGACAAGCGCATGGAGATCGCTCTCACCTACGTCTTCGGCATCGGGCGATCCCGCGCCCAGGAGATCCTGAAGAGCACCGGTGTGAACCCTGACACCCGCGTCCGCGACCTTGCCGAGGACGACCTCGTCAAGATCGGCAAGTGGGTGGACGAGAACTACACGACCGAGGGTGACCTCCGCCGTGAGATCCAGGCCGACATCCGCCGCAAGGTCGAGATCGGCTGCTACCAGGGTCTGCGCCACCGCCGGGGCCTCCCGGTCCACGGCCAGCGCACTCACACCAACGCCCGCACCCGCAAGGGCCCGCGTCGCGCCATCGCCGGCAAGAAGAAGCCGGGCAAGAAGTAGTCCTCAGCAGGACGCCAACGAGTGCTCTGGGGGCGCGTCCCCCAGGCCTGCCAAGCGGTCTTCGCTGTAGGACCGACCACCTCCACCGGGAGAATCCAGGACATGCCTCCTAAGGGCCGTCAGGGCGCAGCCAAGAAGGTGCGCCGCAAGGAAAAGAAGAACGTCGCTCACGGGCACGCCCACATCAAGAGCACGTTCAACAACACCATCGTCTCGATCACCGACCCGTCCGGGAACGTGATCTCCTGGGCCTCCGCCGGCCACGTCGGCTTCAAGGGCTCGCGCAAGTCCACCCCCTTCGCCGCGCAGATGGCCGCCGAGTCGGCCGCGCGCCGCGCGCAGGAGCACGGCATGCGCAAGGTGGACGTCTTCGTGAAGGGCCCCGGCTCCGGCCGGGAGACCGCGATCCGCTCCCTCCAGGCCACCGGTCTCGAGGTCGGGTCCATCCAGGACGTCACCCCGACCCCGCACAACGGCTGCCGCCCGCCGAAGCGCCGCCGCGTCTGACCAGCTGATACAGGAGAACTGAGACAATGGCGCGTTACACCGGGGCCGACTGCAAGCGTTGCCGTCGGGAAAAGCAGAAGCTCTTCCTCAAGGGAGCTAAGTGCGAGAGCGCGAAGTGCCCGATCGAGATCCGTCCTTACCCCCCGGGTGAGCACGGACGCGGGCGCACCAAGGACAGCGAGTACCTGCTTCAGCTGCGTGAGAAGCAGAAGTGCGCGCGGATCTACGGTGTCCTCGAGAAGCAGTTCGTGAACTACTACAAGGAAGCGAACCAGAAGTCCGGCAAGACCGGTGAGAACCTTCTGCGCATCCTTGAGACCCGCCTCGACAACGTGGTGTACCGGGCCGGCTTCGCCAAGTCCCGCGACCACGCCCGTCAGCTGGTGCGTCACGGACACATCACCATCAACGGCCGCAAGAACGACATCCCGTCGGCGCGCGTGTCCGTGAACGACATCGTCGAGGTCCGCGAGTCGTCCCGTAACCTGACCCCCTTCCAGGTGGCCCAGGGCGAGGCCGGCGACAAGACCGTGCCGGCGTGGCTCGAGGCCAACGCGGGCAAGCTGCGGATCCTCGTGCACAGCCTGCCCGAGCGCCAGGTGATCGACACCCAGGTGCAGGAGCAGCTGATCGTCGAGCTCTACTCGAAGTAATCGCGAGTCGGCTCACGGTCACGGGCGGTACGGCTGCCGTCGCGGAGCGGTGCTCCGCGCAGGGTTTCGCCGTGCCGCCCGTACCCTCGTAGTACTGGGGGCGTCAAATAGCGGGCGCCCACGACTGAAGGACCAATCACCATGCTGATCGCTCAGCGTCCCTCGTTGACCGAAGAGGTCGTCGACGAATTCCGCTCCCGGTTCGTGATCGAGCCGCTGGAGCCGGGCTTCGGCTACACCCTCGGCAACTCCCTGCGTCGTACGCTCCTCTCCTCGATCCCGGGTGCCGCCGTCACCTCGATCCGGATCGACGGCGTCCTGCACGAGTTCACCACCGTGCCGGGTGTCAAGGAGGACGTGACCGACGTCATCCTCAACATCAAGCAGCTCGTCGTCTCCTCGGAGCACGACGAGCCGGTCGTGATGTACCTGCGCAAGCAGGGCCCGGGTGTCGTCACCGCCGCCGACATCGCGCCCCCGGCCGGTGTCGAGGTGCACAACCCCGACCTCGTGCTGGCCACCCTGAACGCCAAGGGCAAGCTGGAGATGGAGCTGACCGTCGAGCGCGGTCGCGGCTACGTCTCCGCGGTCCAGAACAAGCAGCAGGGCCAGGAGATCGGCCGGATCCCGGTCGACTCCATCTACAGCCCGGTGCTCAAGGTCACCTACAAGGTGGAGGCCACCCGCGTCGAGCAGCGCACCGACTTCGACAAGCTGATCGTCGACGTCGAGACCAAGCAGGCCATGCGGCCGCGTGACGCCATGGCGTCGGCCGGCAAGACCCTGGTCGAGCTGTTCGGGCTGGCCCGCGAGCTCAACGTCGACGCCGAGGGCATCGACATGGGCCCGTCGCCGACGGACGCGGCCCTGGCCGCGGACCTGGCGCTGCCGATCGAGGAGCTGGAGCTCACCGTCCGCTCCTACAACTGCCTCAAGCGTGAGGGCATCCACTCGGTGGGCGAGCTGGTGGCCCGCTCCGAGGCGGACCTGCTGGACATCCGCAACTTCGGTGCGAAGTCCATCGACGAGGTCAAGGCGAAGCTGGCCGGCATGGGCCTGGCCCTCAAGGACAGCCCGCCCGGATTCGACCCCACCGCCGCCGCCGACGCCTTCGGCGCCGACGACGACGTGGACGCGGGCTTCGTCGAGACCGAGCAGTACTAGCACCACCGGCGGCCGGCGGGGGATCCGTCCCCCGCCGCCGTCCGTATGCGCCCCTGGGGCGCACCCCATTCCGAGCCTGCGGCCGCAGGCTTCGGCACTGACATCGGTACCTGACACGGCCGGTGCAGCGAAGAAGGAGACAGACCCATGCCTCAGCCCGCCAAGGGTGCCCGTCTGGGCGGCAGCGCCGCGCACGAGAAGCTGCTCCTCGCGAACCTCGCGAGGTCGCTCTTCGAGCACGGCCGCATCACCACCACCGAGGCCAAGGCGCGCCGGCTCCGTCCGGTCGCGGAGCGGCTGATCACGAAGGCCAAGAAGGGCGACATGCACAACCGTCGCCAGGTCCTTCAGACGATCACGGACAAGGGCATCGTGCACACCCTGTTCACCGAGATCGCCCCGCGGTACGAGAACCGCCCGGGTGGCTACACCCGGATCACCAAGATCGGCAACCGTCGTGGCGACAACGCCCCGATGGCGGTCATCGAGCTGGTCGAGGCGCTGACCGTGCAGCAGTCCGCGGTCGGCGAGGCCGAGGCCGCCACCAAGCGTTCCGCCAAGGACCGCGCCGGTGACGAGGCCCTGACCGAGCTCAAGAAGGACGAGTCGGCCGAGGACGTCCAGGACGCGGTTCCCGCGGACGCGCCCGAGGAGAGCGAGTCCAAGGACGCCTGAGCGTGTCCACGCCCGCGGGCGGGCCCGTACCCCTTGGGGTGCGGGCCCGCCCCGCGTTGTGGGGACGGGCGGGGCGGACCCCCATCCCAAGGGGTACGGGAAGCGAGCGGTGCGAGTGCGAGGGGTACGAGGGGTGCGAGGGGTGCGAGGGTGAGCGACGAACCGGCGGACGGCTTCGTCCGGGTGCGGCTGGACCTGGCCTACGACGGCGCGGACTTCTCCGGCTGGGCCAAGCAGCGCGAGCGGCGCACGGTCCAGGAGGAGCTGGAGACGGCGATCGCCACGGTGCTGCGGCTGCCGGGCCCGGTGGAGCTGACGGTGGCCGGCCGCACGGACGCGGGGGTGCACGCCCGCGGCCAGGTGGCCCACGTGGACCTGCCGGCGGACGTGTGGGCCGAGGAGGGCGGCAAGCTGCGGCGGCGGCTGGCCGGGCGCCTGCCCTGGGACGTACGGGTCCGGGAGGTGGCCCAGGCACCGTCCGGGTTCAACGCCCGCTTCTCCGCGGTGTGGCGGCGCTACGCGTACCGGATCGGCGACCACCCGGGCGGGGTGGACCCGCTGCTGCGCGGGCACGTGCTGTGGCACGACCGGCCGGTGGACGTGGACGCGATGAACGGCGCCGCGAAGCTGCTGCTCGGTGAGCACGACTTCGCCGCGTACTGCAAGAAGCGCGAGGGCGCGACCACCATCCGCACCCTGCTCGACCTGCACTGGGAGCGGACGCCCGAGGGGCTGGCGGTGGCCACCGTGCGGGCCGACGCCTTCTGCCACAACATGGTGCGGGCCCTGGTGGGCGCGATGATCCTGGTCGGCGACGGGCACCGGCCGGCGGGCTTCCCCGCCGAGGTGCTGGCCGGCCGGGTGCGGCACTCGGCCGTCAACGTGGTGCGGCCGCACGGGCTCACCCTGGAGGAGGTCGGCTACCCGCCGGACGACCAGCTGGCCGCCCGCAACCTCGCCGCCCGCAACCTGCGGACGCTGCCCGGCTGCCCGTAGGGCCTGTCTTTGTGGATCAGGCCCTGGACGTCAGGTAAGGCCCCGCGTCCAGGACGCGGGGCCTTACCCGTCACCTCTACTGCTGGTTGGCCTGGGCCTGGGCGGCGTCCTTGCCGCGCTGGATGATCCGCTGGAAGGCGAAGTCCGAGGCGTCGTTCGCGGCCTGCTTGGCGACGGTGTCGGTGCCCGGCAGGGTTTTGCCGTTCTTGTAGCCGGAGATCGCGAAGTAGGCGTAGCGGCCGACGTAGTTGGACGTCATCTGGCAGGCCACCGCGTGGCAGAAGTCCGCGACCCCGCCGCCGTTGAGCGGCGCCACGTACTGCGCCACCCCGTGCAGTTTCGACGCGTGCCCCTGGTCGCTGAAGACCGCGATCCCGATGGTGACGGCCAGTGCGCCCTGGGTGTAGGTCGCCCGGACCATCTTGGTGCAGCCGTTGGCCGCCAGCGCCCCGGACAGCGAGCCGCCCGCGGCGGCGGAGCAGTGGGCGCTGACCGCGCTGTTGGTCTTGACGTAGGTGCGGCCGCTCCACACGAACTGCTTGCCCGGGAAGAGCGAGGCCGCGGTGATGGGGGCGGTGTCCTTGGCGGCCGTCGAGATGTAGTCCAGCGGGTTCGCCGGGGGCGGCGGGGCCACGGACGAGAAGGACGGCTGCGGCGGCAGCGGCGCCTCGCTGGCGGTGCTGCCGGAGGCCGACGGATCGGCGCTCGGGTGGTCGGAGCTCTTCCCGGACATCACCACGGCGGTCGCCACGCCGCCCGCGACCACGGCGACCGCGACGATCCCGCCGACCAGCATCACCACGCGCTTGCGGCGGGCGCCTGAGGCTGCCTGATCGGCCAGCGCGCCCCAGTCGGGGGTCTGGCTGGGGCCCGGGTTCGGGGCCGCCGGTTCGGCGGCGGGCTTCCGTGCTCCGCCCGGTCCGGCCGGTCCGCCCTGTCCGCTGTCGGCCGCCGGCCGGGACGGACCGCCGCGGCGCGCGCTCGGCCGCTGCTGCCGGGGGAACGACGGTCCGCCGCTGCCCAGGGGGGAGCGGGAGCCGGCCGGAGGGGTGCCGAACGCCCCGTTCGGGCCGAACCCGGAGTCCTCCTGCGGGGGCTCGCCGCCAGGGCCGCCGGGGCCGCTGTGCGGGCCGGCTGCGGCCTGGGCCGAGCCGGAGCCGAAGGCCCCGCCGGGGCCGAATCCCGGGCCGGACCCGAGGGCGCCCGCCTGGGGCCCTCCCGGCCCCGCCGGGCCGGGCTGCTCCGGGACGGCTCCCTGAGGCGCCTGGGGAGCCTGTGGGGCGGCCTGGGGCGGCGGGAAGCCCGCGCCGGGGCCGAAGCCGTCAGCGGCCCCGGGAGCGCCGCCGTGCGGCTGGTGGCCGAGGGCGTCGGGTCCCTGGGGGACGGACTGCCCCCACCCGGGCTGCGTCGGGGCGCCGCCCTGTGGCTGGTGGCCGGGCACCTCTCCGGTCGCCGCCATGACCGGCGCCGACGCGGCGGACCTGCCCCACGCGCCCTGCGGCTCGTCGGCCGGTCCCGGCTGCTGCGGGATGCCGGTGTGCGCCTCGGGCGCGGCCATCCGCGGACCGGGGTCCGCACCCATGGCGGCGGGGGCGTCCGGGCCGGTGGCCCACGTCCCCGAGCCGTCCGCCGTCCCGGAGGGCAGCCGCGGGTCCGCGGGCGCACCGCCCTGCCCGCCGTCGACTCCGCCGTCGATCCCGCCGTCGAATCCGTCGCCGGGGACGGCCGCGGGCTGCGACCAGGCGTGCGAGGACGCGGCGCCGGGGCCGGGCGCACCGGTCCGGACGCCGTAGTCCGGCCCCGGAGCGCCGCCCTGCGCCCCGTAACCGCCCTCCGGGCCGGTGACGGGTGGGTGCGCGCCGTAGGAGCCCTCCGCGCGGGCTGCGGACGCGCGGGAGGGGATGACGCGGCCCTCCAGGACCTCGCGGGGACCGTCGGAGGCCGGAGTACGGGGATCTCGCGGGGGCTGCTGCCCGGGCCCTTCAGTCATGTGGCGCATCCTATTGCCGCCCCGCCCGTGGAGGTACGCGGGCGGGGCGGCCCCCGGCCCTTCGGCGAAAAGCACTTGGGGGCCGTCCGACGTCACGGGAGAATTCCGGCCATGGGTCACGTGGAAGCAGCGCACATCGACTACTACCTGCCGGACGGGCGCGCGCTGCTCGCCGACGTCTCGTTCCGGGTCGGTGACGGCGCCGCGGTCGCCCTCGTCGGCCCCAACGGAGCCGGCAAGACCACCCTGCTCCGGCTGATCTCCGGCGATCTCGCACCGCACGCCGGCACCGTCACCGTCAGCGGCGGTCTCGGCGTGATGCCCCAGTTCGTGGGCAGCGTGCGCGACGACCGCACGGTCCGCGACCTGCTGGTCTCCGTCGCGCACCCGCGGATCCGGGCGGCCGCCCAGGCGGTGGACGCCGCCGAGCTGGCGATCATGGCGCAGGACGACGAGCCCGCGCAGATGGCGTACGCGACCGCGCTCAGCGAGTGGGCCGAGGCGCGCGGCTACGAGGCCGAGACGCTGTGGGACATGTGCACGACGGCGGCCCTCGGGGTGCCCTACGACCGGGCCCAGTGGCGCGAGGTCAAGACGCTGTCCGGCGGCGAGCAGAAGCGCCTGGTGCTGGAGGCCCTGCTGCGCGGCCCCGACGAGGTGCTGCTGCTCGACGAGCCGGACAACTACCTGGACGTGCCGGGCAAGCGCTGGCTGGAGGAGCAGCTCGCCCAGACCCGCAAGACCGTGCTGTTCGTCAGCCACGACCGCGAACTGCTGGCCCGCAGCGCGCAGAAGATCGTCAGCGTGGAGCCGAGTCCCGCGGGCGCCGACGTGTGGGTGCACGGCGGCGGCTTCGCCACGTACCACGAGGCGCGCAAGGAGCGCTTCGCCCGCTTCGAGGAGCTGCGCCGCCGCTGGGAGGAGGAGCACGCCCGGCTCAAGGCCCTGGTGCTGCGGCTGCGGCAGCAGGCCGCCAACAGCCCCGACATGGCCTCCCGGTACCACGCGGCGCAGACCCGGCTGAAGCGGTTCGAGGACGCGGGCGCCCCGCAGGAGCCGCCGCGCGAGCTGGACATCCGGATGCGGCTGAAGGGCGGCCGGACCGGCGTCCGCGCGGTCACCTGCCGGCAGCTGGAGCTGACCGGCCTGATGAAGCCGTTCGACCTGGAGGTCTTCTACGGGGAGCGGGTCGCGGTGCTGGGGTCCAACGGCTCCGGCAAGTCGCACTTCCTGCGCCTGCTGGCCGGCGACGACTCGGTGGAGCACGGCGGCTCGTTCCAGCTGGGCGCCCGGGTGGTGCCCGGGCACTTCGCGCAGACCCACGCCCACCCCGAGCTGCGCGGACGCTCCCTGGTGGACATCCTGTGGACCGAGCACGCCAGGGACCGCGGCCGGGCGATGTCGGTGCTGCGGCGCTACGAGCTCGAACGGCAGGGCGACCAGCCTTTCGACAAGCTGTCGGGCGGGCAGCAGGCGCGCTTCCAGATCCTGATGATGGAGCTGGAGGGCACCACCGCGCTGCTGCTCGACGAGCCGACCGACAACCTCGACCTGGAGAGCGCGGAGGCCCTCCAGGAGGGGCTGGAGTCCTACGAGGGCACGGTGCTGGCCGTCACCCACGACCGCTGGTTCGCCCGCTCCTTCGACCGCTTCCTGGTCTTCGGCTCCGACGGGCGGCTGCGCGAGACGCCGGAACCGGTCTGGGACGAGCGCCGGGTCGAGCGGCCCCGCTGACGCGTTTTGACCCACCCGGGGCCGCGCGGGTATTCTGCCAAGTCGTTATGCGTATTGGCTTGCTCTATCTCACGCGAGAGGCCCTTACGCCGGTCCACCGGGGCCGATGACCAGCGGAAGGTTCACGGTTGCGTCGCCGTGCGCCACCAAGGCTGTCGTGATCGTCCGGGTGGCCTTGTCAGGACCCACTCACTGAAGATCGAAGGCTACGACCGTGCGTACGTACAGCCCCAAGCCCGGCGACGTCCAGCGCCAGTGGCACGTCATCGACGCGCAGGACGTCGTCCTGGGCCGTCTCGCCTCGCAGGCCGCGACCCTCCTCCGGGGGAAGCACAAGCCCATTTACGCGCCTCACGTCGACACCGGCGACTTCGTCATCATCATCAACGCCGACAAGGTGCACCTGACCGGGAACAAGAAGACCCAGAAGATGGCCTACCGCCACTCCGGGTACCCGGGCGGTCTGCGTTCCGTGCGGTACGACGAGCTGCTGGCGAAGAGCCCGGAGAAGGCGGTCGAGAAGGCCGTCAAGGGCATGCTCCCCAAGAACACCCTGGGCCGTCAGATGCTCACCAAGCTGAAGGTCTACTCGGGCGACCAGCACCCGCACTCCGCGCAGCAGCCGGTCCCGTTCGAGATCACCCAGGTCGCGCAGTAGTCCCGGCCACCAGCTACCAGAAAGAATCTGAGGAGAATCGTGGCTGAGACCACTGCCGAGACCGAGACCTTCGACGGCGAAGAGTCCTACGACGAGATCACGACCTTCGAGTCGGAGGCAGTCGAGGGCGAGTACACCTCCGAGTCGATGGCCTCGCGTTTCGGGGACCCGCAGCCGGCCGCCGGCACCGGTCGCCGCAAGCAGTCCATCGCCCGGGTCCGGATCATTCCCGGCTCCGGCAAGTGGAAGATCAACGGCCGCACCCTCGAGGGCTACTTCCCCAACAAGGTGCACCAGCAGGAAGTCAACGAGCCCTTCAAGGTGCTCGAGCTCGACGGCCGTTACGACGTCGTCGCCCGCATCTCCGGCGGCGGCATCTCCGGCCAGGCCGGCGCGCTGCGCCTGGGCGTCGCCCGTGCGCTCAACGAGGCGGACGTCGACAACAACCGCGGCCCGCTGAAGAAGGCCGGCTTCCTGACCCGTGACGACCGCGCGGTCGAGCGGAAGAAGGCCGGTCTGAAGAAGGCCCGCAAGGCGCCGCAGTTCAGCAAGCGCTAAGCCGTACAGGCGTGTCGCTCGGGGGGCTGGTTTCCCTCGGCGACACGCGCTGTGCAACGCCCCGGAGGCACCTCGGTGCCGCCGGGGCGTTCGCATGATGAGCTGGGGGCGTTATTACTGGTTGTACGGCCCGGACAGCGGCTCCAGAAGACCGGCACGCGGCGCCGTGCATCGCAACGGAGAAACGAGGAAGCACCGTGGGACGACTCTTCGGCACGGACGGGGTGCGGGGCGTCGCCAACGCCGACCTCACCGCCGAGCTCGCGCTCGGCCTCTCGGTGGCCGCGGCACATGTGCTGGGGGAGGCCGGCGGCTTCGCCGGGCACCGTCCGGTCGCCGTGGTGGGGCGTGATCCGCGCGCCTCGGGCGAGTTCCTGGAGGCCGCCGTGGTGGCGGGCCTCGCGAGCGCGGGCGTGGACGTCCTGCGGGTCGGTGTGCTGCCCACCCCGGCGGTGGCGTATCTCACCGGCGCGCTGGGCGCCGACCTCGGGGCGATGCTCTCCGCCAGCCACAACGCCATGCCCGACAACGGCGTGAAGTTCCTGGCCCGCGGCGGCCACAAGCTCGACGACGCGCTGGAGGACCGGATCGAGGACCTCTACCGCAGCCACCGCACCGGCGCCCCCTGGGACCGGCCGACCGGCGCCGGCGTGGGCCGGGTCCGCGACTACGACGAGGGCTTCGACCGGTACGTCGCCCACCTCATCGGAGTCCTGCCCAACCGGCTCGACGGGATGAAGATCGTGCTGGACGAGGCGCACGGCGCCGCCTCCCGGGTCTCGCCCGAGGCGTTCTCCCGGGCCGGCGCCGACGTGATCACCATCGGCGCCCAGCCCGACGGCCTCAACATCAACGACGGCTGCGGCTCCACCCACCTCGACCTGCTCAAGGCCGCCGTGGTCGAGCACGGCGCCGACCTCGGCATCGCGCACGACGGGGACGCCGACCGCTGCCTGGCCGTGGACGCCCGCGGCGAGGAGGTCGACGGCGACCAGATCCTCGCCATCCTCGCGCTCGCGCTGCGCGAGCGGGGCGCGCTGCGCGAGAACACCGTGGTCGGCACCGTGATGTCCAACCTGGGCTTCAAGCTGGCGATGGAGCGCGAGGGCATCAACTTCGTGCAGACCGCGGTCGGCGACCGGTTCATCCTGGAGGAGATGAAGCGGCACGGCTACGCGCTGGGCGGCGAGCAGTCCGGGCACGTCATCGTGCTCGACCACGCCACCACCGGCGACGGCACCCTGACCGGGCTGCTGCTGGCCGCACGGATCGCCGAGACCGGCCGCTCGCTGGCCGAACTCGCCACCGTGATGCGGCGGATGCCGCAGGTGCTGGTCAACGTCCCGGACGTGGACAAGAGCCGGGTCGGCAGCACCCCCGAGCTGGCCACCGCGGTCAGCGAGGCGGAGGCGGAGCTGGGCAGCGCCGGCCGTGTGCTGCTGCGGCCCTCGGGCACGGAGCCGCTGGTCCGGGTGATGGTCGAGGCCGCCGACATCGACCACGCGCGCACGGTCGCCGGGCGGCTGGCCGATGTGGTGAAGTCCACACTGGGCTGAGCCGGGTGACCGGATACGGGGCGCGCGCGGACGGGGGCGGGCGCGGCCCCTGCGTACGGGCCGGTCGGAGTCGGTGCGATGACGGTGCGGGCCGGCGCGGAGCCGGTCGGAGCTTGCGCGGTGACGGTCGGGGCCGTCACCGGGCCGGTCAGAGCTTGCGCAGCCAGAGCCGCCGCACCTTGTGCCCGGCGCCCTTGCGCAGCACGAGGGTGGCGCGGCTGCGGGTGGGCAGCACGTTCTGCTGGAGGTTGGGCTGGTTGACCGTCCGCCAGATCCGGCGGGCGTAGGCCATCGCCTCCTCCTCGGAGACCCGCGTGAAGTCGCGGAAGTACGAGCGCGGGTCCTGGAAGGCGGACTCGCGCAGCGCCCGGAAGCGGCCGAGGTACCACTGCTCGATGTCCTCGGTGCGCGCGTCCACGTAGACGCTGAAGTCGAAGTAGTCGGCCAGGCCGGTCCGGGTGCGGCCGTCCTGGCCGGGCAGTGCGGGCTGGAGCACGTTCAGGCCCTCGACGATGAGGATGTCGGGGTGGCGCACGGTCAGCTGCTCGCCGGGCACGATGTCGTAGCTGAGGTGGGAGTAGACCGGCGCGGTGACCTCCGGCTTGCCGGCCTTGATGTCGGCCACGAAGCGGGTGAGGGCGCGCCGGTCGTAGGACTCGGGGAAGCCCTTGCGGGACATCAGCCCGCGCCGCTTGAGTTCGGCGTTGGGCATCAGGAAGCCGTCGGTGGTGACGAGTTCGACCCGCGGGTGCTCGGGCCAGCGGGCGAGCAGGGCCCGCATCAGCCGGGCGGTGGTGGACTTGCCGACGGCCACGCTGCCGGCGACCCCGATCACGAACGGGGTGCCGGGCTGCGGGGCGCCCGCGGCCTCCCCGAGGAAGGTGTTCAGCGCGCCGCGCAGGCCGCTGTGCGCCTTGAAGTACAGGTTCAGCAGCCGGGACAGCGGCAGGTAGACGTCCACCACCTCGTCGAGGTCGGTCACGTCGCCGAGGCCGCGCAGCTGCTCGACCTCGGCCGAGGTGAGCGGCAGCGGGGTGCGGTCGCGCAGGGCGCTCCACTGATCCCGGGTGAGGTCGACGTACGGGCTGCTGGGAATGGTCGTCGTCGGCACACGGCCATTGTCCGCCGGGCGGTCCGCGGGCTCCCGGCCGGGGTGTGTCGGTGGGCTGTCAGGAGTTGTCCACAGGCTGTCGGTCAGCTGTCGGCGGGATGTCGGTCGGCGGGTGCACAGTGGGGGCGTCGAAATCGGGTAGTACCGCGCATCGCGAGCGAATAGGGCAAGGGGGAGCATTTCCATGAGTTACGCCATCCAGGCGGAGGGCCTGGTGAAGAAGTACAAGGAGACCGTCGCGCTCGACGGCGTGGATCTGACCGCGCGCACCGGATCGGTGCTGGGCGTGCTCGGGCCCAACGGCGCCGGGAAGACCACGGCCGTGCGGATCCTGGGCACGCTGCTGCGTCCGGACGGCGGGCGGGCGGTGGTCGGCGGGCGCGACGTGCTGCGGGAGGCGGGCGCCGTGCGCGAGCTGATCGGCCTGACCGGGCAGTACGCGGCGGTCGACGAGATGCTGACCGGCCAGGAGAACCTGCTGATGATCGGCCGGCTGCTGGGCCTGCCCCGGCGCGCGGCCCGGGCCCGGGCGGCCGAACTGCTGGACCAGTTCCAGCTCACGGACGCGGGCGGGCGCGCGGCCAAGACGTACTCGGGCGGCATGCGGCGGCGGCTCGACCTGGCGGCGAGCCTGGTGGGCCGGCCGGAGATCCTCTTCCTCGACGAGCCGACCACCGGCCTGGACCCGCACAGCCGCAACGAACTGTGGGACCTGGTCCGGGAGTTGGTGCACGGCGGCACCACGGTGCTGCTGACCACGCAGTACCTGGACGAGGCCGACCAGTTGGCCGACGACATCGTGGTGATCGACCACGGCCGGGTGACAGCCGAGGGCACGCCCGACGCGCTCAAGGAGCAGGTCGGCGGCCAGGTGCTCCAGGTGCGGCCGCTGGTGGCCGATCAGGTCGAGGCGGTGCGCGCCGCGGTGGCGGCTCTGGCCGGGCCGGGCACCACCGTGGCCAACGGCGTGGTGACCGCGCCGGTCGGCGACCCCGAGCTGATGCCCGCGGTCGTGCGGCGGCTGGACGAGGCGGGGGTGCGGGTCGGCGAGATGACGCTGCGGCGCTCCAGCCTGGACGAGGTGTTCCTGGCGCTGACGGGGCATCGCACAGAGGAGCCGCGCGGAGACATGGGCGGCGAAGGCGCGGACGAGGGTACCAACGAGACGAAGGTGCAGGTGGGGGCATGACCGCGGTGACCTTGGACGTGATGCCGCCGCGCACCGGCGGGCGGGTGCGGCCATTGGCCGCCGTCCAGCAGACGCTGACCCTGGCGTGGCGCAACCTCGTCCAGATCAAGCACAACCCGATGGAGCTGATGGACCTCAGCATCCAGCCGGTGATGTTCGTGCTGCTGTTCACGTACGTCTTCGGCGGGCAGATGTCCGGCTCGCCGGAGAAGTACCTCCAGTACGCGCTGCCCGGGATCATCGTGCAGAACGCGCTGTTCGCCACGATGAACACCGCCATGGGGCTGAACGTCGACCTCACCAAGGGCGTTCTGGACCGGCTGCGGTCCATGCCGATCGCCCGCTGGGCGCCGCTGCTCGGCCGGGTCGTGGCCGACGCCGGCAAACAGCTGTGGTCGGTGGTCCTGATGGTCTCCCTCGGCCTGGTGATGGGCTACCGGGTGCACGGCGGGATACTCGGCGCGCTCGGCGGCACCGCGCTGCTGCTGGTCTTCGCCCTGGCCACGTCGTGGATGTCGGTGCTGATCGGGATGCTGGTGGACGAGCCGGAGAAGGTCATGACCTTCGGCTTCACCCTGGTCTTCCCGCTGACCTTCACCTCCAGCGCCTTCGCCCGCGCCGACACCATGCCGGGCTGGCTGCGGGCGTGGGCCGACGTCAACCCCGTGACGCGGCTGACCGACGCGGTGCGCGGACTGTTCGCGGGCACGGACGTCACCACTCCCGTGCTGTGGTCGCTCGGCTGGGCCGCGCTGATAGCCGCGGTCTTCTTCCCGCTGGCCGTCCGCGCCTACCGCCGCCACACCTGACGGGCCGTCCGCCGGAAGGCGCCCTAAGCTGGCCGGCATGTGCGGCAGCGTGGGGTGGGGCGAGTGATCGTCGGGGTGGGCATCGACGTGGCGGAGATCGAGCGCTTCGAGGCGGCGATGGCCCGCACCCCGGGCATGGCCGAGCGGCTCTTCACCTCGGCGGAGCTGCTGCTCCCGTCGGGGGCGCCGCGCGGCGCGGCCTCCCTCGCGGCCCGGTTCGCCGCGAAGGAGGCCCTGGCCAAGGCCCTGGGCGCCCCGCCGGGCCTCCAGTGGCTCGACGCCGAGGTCACCACCTCCGACTCCGGCCGCCCCCACCTCACCGTCCAGGGCACCGTCGCCGCCCGCGCCGCCCTCCTCGGCGTCCGCAACTGGCACGTCTCCCTCTCCCACGACGCGGGCATCGCCTCAGCGGTGGTCATCGCGGAGGGCTGACCCCAAGAGCCCGCCGTCCCCGCCCGGCGCGACCCCGCCCCCCAACCGCGGGAAGCCGCCCCGAGCGGGTGTCCCGAACGGTGGGCCGCCGACCGGGGCGGGAAGATGAAGGGGATGCGGGCCAAGGTCCAGCTCGGCGGGAGGCACGGAGATGCGGTACGGGCACGGTGTGGCGGGGGTCAGGGCGGCTGAGGGCGCGGTGATGGCGCGGGTGGCCGAGGGCGCGCTGATGCAGCGGGCGGCCGCCGGGCTGGCCGCGGTGTGCGCGGACGTGCTCGGGCGGGTGTACGGGGCCCGGGTGGTGGTGCTGGTGGGCAGCGGCTCCAACGGGGGCGACGCGCTGTACGCGGCGGCCCGGCTGCTGCGCAGGGGCGCGGCGGGCACCGCGGTGCTGTTGGCGCCGGACCGGGCGCATCCGGAGGGGCTCTCTGCGTTCCGGGCCGCGGGCGGGCGGACGGTCGCGGCCGAGAACGGGGCCGCGGCGATCGACCGGGCCGACCTGGTGCTGGACGGCATCACCGGCATCGGCGGCAAGGGCGGACTGCGCCCGGAGGCGGCCCCGTTGGCGGAGGCGGCGCACCGGGCGCGGGCGGCGGTGGTGGCCGTGGACCTGCCCAGCGGGGTGGACGCGGACACCGGCGAGGTGCGGGGCCCGGCGGTGCGGGCGGACGCGACCGTCACGTTCGGCACGTACAAGCCGGGGTTGCTCGTGGACCCGGCGGCGGAGTACGCCGGCGCGCTGCGGCTGATCGACATCGGCCTGGACGGCGACCTCGGGGCGCCCGAGCTCGAAGCGCTCCAGCACGACGACGTGGCCGCGCTGCTGCCCCGCCCGAGCGGGGAGAGCGACAAGTACCGCCGGGGCGTGGTCGGGGTGGCCGCGGGCTCGGACCGGTACCCGGGAGCGGCCGTGCTGGCGGTGTCGGGCGCGCTGCGCGGCGGCGCGGGGGCCGTGCGGTACGCGGGACCCGGCGGCGAGGCGGTGCTGGCGCGGCACCCGGAGACGCTGGTGTCGAGCGGTTCGCCGCACGGCGCCGGGCGGGTGCAGGCGTGGGTGGTCGGGCCGGGCCTCGGCGACTCCGCGGCGGCCCGCACCGCGGTGGAGGAGGTGCTGGCCGCCGACGTGCCGGTGCTGGTGGACGCGGACGGGCTGCGGCTGCTGGCGCCGGAGGCGGTGCGCCGGCGGGGCCAGGCGACCGTGCTGACCCCGCACGCCGGCGAGGCGGCCGCGCTGCTCGGCCGGTCCCGGGAGGAGGTGGAGGCCCGGCGGCTGCACTCGGTGCGGGAGCTTGCCGAGCGGTTCGGCGCGACCGTGCTGCTGAAGGGGTCCACGACCCTGGTGGCCGGGCCGGACCCGCAGGTGCCGGTGCGGGTCAACCCGACGGGCACCCCGTGGCTGGCCACCGCCGGCAGCGGGGACGTGCTGTCCGGGCTGATCGGCGCCCTGCTGGCCTCGGGGCTCGCGGCCCGCGACGCCGCGTCCGTGGGCGCCTACCTGCACGGCCTGGCCGCGCGCCTCACCCAGGCCCCGCCCACGGCCCTCGACTTCGCCGACGCGCTCCCGGCCGCCTGGCGGAACGTCGGCGTCGGCGGCGTGTGACGGGCGCCGCCCGGGCGGGGCGCGCGGTCACGGGGCGAGGCCGCGGAGCTTGTCGGGGTTGAGCTGGAAGCGCAGTTCGGTGATGAGGCCGCCGGAGACCTCCAGGGTGAGGGCGCCGGCGGGGTGGCCGCCGAGGGTGAAGAGCGCGCCCGACTCGCCGTTGATCACGGCGGGCGAGCCGACCACCCCGGCCGACTGCGGCTTGGCCAGCACCCCGAGCAGCCAGCGGGCGACCGGGTCGCGGCGGTGCAGCGGGCGGCGGGCCGCCGAGACCTTGCCGCCGCCGTCCGACCAGGCGGTGACGTCGGGCGCGAGGAGTTCCATGACGGCGTTGAGGTCGCCCCCGGCGCAGGCGGCCAGGAACTTCTCGGTGAGCTCGCGCCGGGCGTCGTCGTCGGCGTCGTAACGGGGGCGGCGGGCCTGGACGTGGGCGCGGGCGCGGTGCGCGGTCTGCCGGACGGCCGGCTCCGCGCGGTCGAGGAACCCGGCGATCTCGCCGTACTCGTACCCGAAGACCTCGCGCAGCACGAAGACCGCGCGTTCCAGCGGGCTGAGCGACTCCAGGACGACGAGCATCGCCATGGACACGGAGTCGGCCTTCTCCGCCTCCTCGGCGCCGTCGGGGCCGGGCGCGCCGGCCAGGCCCCCGAGGTCCGCGCGGCCGGTGAGCAGCGGTTCGGGCAGCCAGGGTCCGACGTACGTCTCGCGGGTGGCACGCGCGGAGGTGAGCCGGTTCAGGCACAGCCGGGTGACGGTGCGCACGAGGTAGGCGGTGGGGTGCCGCACGGTGCCGTGGTCCACCCCGGCCCACTTCAGCCAGGTGTCCTGGAGCACGTCCTCGGCGTCCGCGACGCTGCCCAGCATCCGGTAGGCGGTGGAGAAGAGCAGCCGCCGGTCACGGGTGAAGGCTTCGATGACGGGGTCGGGGCCGGGGCCGGTGACAGCGGGGCCACTGCTCAGCTCGGCGGTGACGGCGTCCTCGACGGGCCGGCCGCTCGCACCGGGACCGCCGTCGCCGATGCCGCCGATGCCGCCCGCGGGCGTCCGGTCGGGGGAGGGGCGCATGGCCTCACGCTGCCATCGCGGCCAAGTCGGCGGCAAGGGCCCGCAGGCCCTCGGCGCCGGCGGGGTGCGCGGGGCGCCAGCCAAGCTCTGCCGCGGCCTTGGCGCTGTCCATCCGCAGCCGGGTGAGGATGACGGTGCGGGCCAGCGGCGCCGCCCGCAGCATCCAGCGCGGCATCGTCAGCGGGCGCGGGGTGCCGAACGCCTCGGCGACGGCCCGCACGTGCGTGCCGAAGCTGAGGTAGTGGCCGTCGGCGATGTTGTACGCCTCGCCGTGCCGCCCCTCGGTGAGCGCGAGGGACAGCGCCCGGGCGGCGTCCCGCACGTCCACCCACGACTGGGTGAACCCGTCGTCGTGCGGCACCGGCAGAGCACGGCGGCGCAGCATCGGCAGCACGCTGGTGTCGGTGGCGCCCGGCCCGTAGAACAGGCCGAAGCGCAGCGCCACGCCCTCGATGCCGTCGGCGCCGAGCACGGCCTCCTCCTTGGCGCGCATGGCGCCCACGTGGCGGTCGACGTTCGGGTCGGCCTGGCGCGGGCCGTAGGGCGTGCCGGACTCGGTGATCAGCGCCTCGCCGTGGTCCCCGTACCCGTAGCCGTACATCATCGACTCCGCGACGAAGCGGCGCGCGCCGGTCACCCGGGCCGCCTCCACCAGGTGCGGGGTGCCGACGGCCCGCAGCGCGTCGGTGGCGTCCATCGAGCTGTGCCGGGCCATGGACTTGCCGGACAGCGCGGTGGCCGCGTGCACGACGGCGTCGAAGGACCGGCCGTCCACCGCGCGCAGCAGCGCCTCGCGGTCCAGCAGGTCGGCGCGCACGTCGTTGGCCGGGCCGCGGCCGAGCGTGGTGACCTCGTGCCCGGCCGCCGTCATCTCCCCGGTGGCCAGCCGTCCCAGCGCGCCGCTTCCGCCCGCCAGCAGGATCCTCATCGTGTCCTCTCCTTCCGCCGCCGTCCGGCGCTGTGCCGTCCGGCCCGTCCGTAGGACAAGCGAGTACCCGCCGCCGTGACACCGCTCGCCGCCCACCCGGGCGGATTTCCCGCCGACCGCCCCGGGGCCGGGCCACCACCGCGCCCGTACGCCCCCGCCCCGGCTCCGGCGAGCCGCTGCATCCCCTCCGTGCCTGAGAGACTGGCCCCAGTGCACCGACCCGCAAGGAACGCCATGGACCCCCGCGCCTACGCCCGTATCGACCTCGACGCCCTGCGCGCCAACGTGGCAGCGCTGCGGCGGAGGGCGCCGAAATCCGCCTTCATGGCGGTGGTGAAGGCCGACGGCTACGGCCACGGGATGGTGCCGTGCGCCCGGGCCGCGCTGGAGGGCGGCGCGACCTGGCTGGGCGCGGCCACCCCGGACGAGGCGCTCGCGCTGCGCGCCGCCGGGCTGGAGTGCCGGATCCTGTGCTGGCTGTGGACGCCGGGCGGGCCGTGGCGGGAGTGCGTCGAGGCGGACATCGACGTGACGGTCAGCGGGATGTGGGCGCTGGCCGGGATCGTCGAGGGGGCCAAGGCGGCCGGCCGTACGGCCCGGATCCAGCTCAAGATCGACGCGGGCCTGGGCCGCAACGGCGCCCAGCCCGCGGACTGGCCCGAACTGGTCCGCGCCGCCCGGGCGGCCGAGCGGGAGGGGACCGTCCGGGTCACCGGTGTGTGGGCGCACTTCTCGTGCGCCGACGAGCCCGGCCACCCCTCCGTCGAGCGGGAGCTCGGCGTCTTCCGCACCGCCCTGGTCCAGGCGGAGGACGCGGGCCTGCGCCCGGAGGTGCGGCACATCGCCAACTCCCCGGGCACCCTCACCCTGCCCGAGGCCCACTTCGACCTCGTGCGGCCCGGCGTGGCGATGTACGGGATCTCGCCGGTCCCGCAGGTCGGCGGCCCCGCGGACTTCGGGCTGCGGCCGGTCATGACGCTCGCCGCCAGGCTCGCCTCCGTCAAGCGGGTCCCCGGAAACCACGGGGTCAGCTACGGCCACGCGTACGTCACCCCCGGCGCGACCACGCTTGCGCTCGTCCCCGTGGGGTACGCAGACGGTGTGCCCCGGCACGCCTCCGGCGTGGGCCCGGTGCTGGTGGCCGGGAAGTGGCGGACGGTGGCGGGACGGGTGGCGATGGACCAGTTCGTGGTGGACCTCGGCGGCGACATGGCCGCGCCGGGCGACGAGGCGATCCTCTTCGGCCCGGGCGACCGCGGCGAGCCCAGCGCCGAGGACTGGGCCCGCGCGTGCGGCACGATCGCCTACGAGATCGTCACCCGTATCGGCTCCCGCGTCCCCCGCGTCTACGCGGACGCCCCCGCATGACTCCGACCCACCGCCCGGCACCTCGCACGGCCCCGCGCCCGGCGTTCCCCGGTACTTCTCCCGTACGCCGCCGGGCCGCAGGGCGCCTCCCGCGGGAAGCGCACCGGCAGGCTCGTGGCGCCGGCTGCCGCGTCGGGCCCGGTTCTCCGGGCGATCCGGCGGGAGGCCGACGGGTGGGCGGCGCGCTGCCGCCCCGCGAGGCCCCCGTGGGCCCGAAGGCCGCCGGGCGGTTTCCGGTCGTGAGGTCCGCACGAAGGGCGTCGTCGGCCGAACAGGCTGCTCGCGCCCGCCGCGGGAAGGGGCCGGCGCCTGCCGCCCCGCGCCCGCGCCACCGGATCGCCGCAGGGCCGGTCCTCCGCTGCCGTCGCGGGAGGTGCTGAGCCGTGGGTGAGGGGGTCAGGAGGGCCGGGCTGGTGGGGGCCGCGATCGGCGTGGTGGCCGCGGGGGCCGCGGCCGGCGTGGCGATCGAGCGGGTCACCGTCGGGCGCGGGGTGCGGCGCAAGGCGCGGCTGGCGCTGGACGCCGCCGGCCCGTACGGCACACTGCGCGGCACCCCGGGCACGGTGGCCGCCGAGGACGGCACGGAGCTGTACTACGAGACGGAGGAGGCGGCCCCGGCCGAACCGGAACCGGCCGCGAGGCCGGGCAAGCGCGGCTGGCCGCGCCGCCGCAGGCCCGAGGCCGCCGTCCCGCAGCAGGTCACCGTGGTCTTCTCGCACGGCTACTGCCTGAACCAGGACTCCTGGCACTTCCAGCGTGCCGCCCTGCGCGGGTCGGTCCGGGCGGTCTACTGGGACCAGCGCAGCCACGGCCGCAGCGAGCGCGGCCGGGACCAGCTGGCGGGCGGCCCGGCCACCATCGACCAGCTCGGCCGCGACCTGAAGGCGGTGCTGGACGCGGCGGCGCCCGAGGGCCCGGTGGTGCTGGTCGGGCACTCGATGGGCGGCATGACGGTGATGGCCTTCGCCGACCAGTTCCCGGAGTACGTGCGCGAGCGGGTGGCCGGCGTGGCGCTGATCTCCACGTCCTCCGGCAAGCTCGCCTCCGTCACGCTCGGGCTGCCGGCGGTGGGCGCCCGGGCCTTCCGCGCGGTGGCGCCCGGCCTGCTGCGGGTGATGGGCAGTCAGGCCGACCTGGTGGAGCGCGGCCGGCGGGCCACCGCCGAGCTGTTCACGGGCCTGGTCAAGCGCTACAGCTTCGGCTCCGACGACGTGGACCCGCCGGTCGCCCGGTTCGCCGAGCGGCTGATCGAGTCCACCCCGATCGACGTGGTCGCCGAGTTCTACCCGGCCTTCACCGCGCACGAGAAGGGCGAGGCGCTGGCCGTGCTCGACGGGCTGCCCGCGCTCGTGCTGGCCGGCGAGAAGGACCTGCTCACGCCCAGCGCGCACAGCGAGGAGATCGCCGAGCGGCTGCCGGCGGCCGAGTTGGTGCTGCTGCCGGACACCGGCCACCTCGTGCTGTTCGAGCGGCCGGACACGGTGAACGCGGCGCTGGCCGCGCTCATCGTCCGGGCCTGCGACGGCGTGCGCGCCCCGGTGGCGCAGCGGCTTCGGGACCTGACGGCCGTGCTCGACGCGTAGGCTTCGCCACCATGGGCAACACGCACGACCCCCGCCCCGCGCAGGCGGGCCCCGACCAGGACGCGCCGGCCGTCCGGATCACCGTCCGCACCTCCGACCGCATGCGAGACCTGGGCCGTCGGCTGGCCGCGCTGCTGGCCCCCGGCGACCTGGTGCTGCTCAGCGGCGAACTCGGCGCGGGCAAGACCACGCTGACCCGCGGTCTGGGCGAGGGCCTGGGCGTGCGGGGCGCGGTCACCTCGCCGACCTTCGTGATCGCCCGGGTGCACCCGTCGCTGACCGGCGGCCCCGCGCTCGTCCACGTGGACGCCTACCGGCTGGGCGGCGGCCTGGACGAGATGGAGGATCTCGACCTGGACGTGTCGCTCCCGGAGTCCGTGGTGATCGTGGAGTGGGGCGAGGGCAAGGTCGAGGAGCTCTCCGAGGCCCGGCTCCAGGTGGAGATCACCCGGACGGTCGGCACGCCGTCCTCGGCTCGTCCGCCCGTTGACCCCGATCACTCCGCCGCCTCCATCGCCGCGGAGGACGACGTGCGCGAGGTGACCGTGACCGGCATCGGCCCGCGCTGGGCGGGCCAGGACCTCGCCGCGCTGGTCGGCTGACCGCCGGGCCGGCCGGGCGGACCTTCGCCACCGGCCGCGGATTCACGCCGACAGGCTGTCGGGAAGTTGTTGCGCGAGGGTGGGCCGTCGTGTTCTGCTGGTAGCGGCCACCCTCTTAGGGTTGCCTAACTTCTCGTGACGAGGAGGCGCGCATGTCGGCTCACGACCCTCGCGACCAGGAGCGGCCCGGCCCGTCCATACGGGATGTGCTCGCCTCCTGCGCGGCAGCCCGTGCCGTCTCCACGCCCCCGCGGGACACCTCGCGCGCCGAGTCCGCCCCGGCCCGTGAGCAGCGGGACGGGCACGACGCCGACCGGCGCCCCTCCGCCCCCTGGGAGCCGCTGCGGAAGGCGTCCGCAGGATAGGTCCGGACGGCTGTAGGTCCGGATAGGTCCGGACAGGTTCGCACAGGTGCGGCCGGTCCCGGGGTCCGTCCCGGGACCGGGCCGGCTATGGCACGACCTCCACGAGCGTGCCGATGATCGCCTGGTTCCACAGGGCGGATTCGTCCTCGCGGCTCGCGCGGATCGCGGCCCGCAGCTTGTGCGGGGCGGGCGGCTTCGCGGCCGGGCGGACGGCGGCGCTGAAGCCCACGTTGTCGTCCCAGCTGGTCGCGAACATCACCACGTGCTCGATGCGCGCGCCGTCCCCGCCCTGCCCGTGCGAGCGGCGGGCGAAGACGCGGTGGGTGCCGGGCGAGGGGTCCACGTCGCCGGCGAGCACGCGGTAGAAGCGCGCCACCCGCCCGTACTTGTCGACCAGCCACACCCGCCGCTGCCCGATGCTGTAGACGACCCGCTGCCCGCTCCCGGAGTCCGCGGGCAGGCCGTCCGGCCCGCGCTCCGCCGCCGCTGCCTGGGCCGCCGAGATCCGCAGCGGCGCGTGCGCGGCCTGCAGGGCGAGCCCGCACACGGTGACGAGCGAGGCGGCGACGAGTCCGGTGACCGCGATGCCCGACCTGATCCTCGCCACGGGGGCGTCCTCCTGTTCGACGCTCCCGCGCCCGATCGGTGTTCGGCTGCCCTGCTGTCCTGCCGTGCCGCTGCTATGTGAGCTATGTCATGGAACATCCGGTTCGAACGGTAGCAGCCGCCCTGCCCACCGCCACGGCGCAACAGGGCCGAGCCGTAGGCTTGGGGCGTGCTGCTGCTTGCCTTCGACACCGCCACACCCGCCGTCACCGCCGCCCTGTACGACGGGGAGCGGGTGGTCGCCGAGTCCACGGTGATCGACGCGCGCAGGCACGGCGAACTCCTGATGCCCGCCGTCGACCGGGTGCTGACCACCGCCGGCCGCGCGCTCGCCGACGTCACCGGGATCGTGGTCGGCACCGGCCCCGG
This sequence comes from uncultured Actinomycetota bacterium, assembly GCA_963756705.1. Lineage (GTDB taxonomy): Bacteria > Actinomycetota > Actinomycetes > Streptomycetales > Streptomycetaceae > Actinacidiphila. Next base: position 28,419 of record CAVWOS010000003.1, read on the forward strand.
CCCGTACACCGGCCTGCGGGTCGGCCTGGTCACGGCCGCGGCCTTCGGCGACGCGCTCGGCGTGCCCGTGCACGGCGTGTGCACCCTCGACGGACTGGCCTGGGCGGCCGGGGAGGCCGGCCTCGACGGGCCGTTCACCGTGGTCACCGACGCCCGCCGCAAGGAGGTGTACTGGGCCCGGTACGACGGCCCCCTGCACCGCGTCGGCGAACCCTCCGTCGACCGCCCGGCCGACCTCGACCCGGAGATCACCGCGCTGCCCGCCGTGGGCGCGGGGGCCGCGCTCTACCCCGACGTCTTCCCCGGCCACCGGCCCGACCCGGCCCACCAGTCGGCCGGCGCGCTGGCCGCGCTGGCCGCCCGCCGGCTGGCCGCGGGCGAGGACTTCGGCCCGGCCCGGCCGCTCTACCTGCGGCGGCCGGACGCGAAGGTGCCGGCCGGCTACAAGGCGGTACTCCCGACGTGACCGAGGCGACCCCCGTGACCGGCCCGGCCGGGACCGTCACCCTGCGGGACATGCGCTGGTGGGACCTGGACGCCGTGCTCGCCCTGGAGCACGAGCTCTTCCCCGAGGACGCCTGGTCGCGCGGCATGTTCTGGTCCGAACTGGCCGACACCCGGCACCCCGCCGCCACCCGCACCTACCTGGTGGCCGAGGCCGGCGACCGGATCGTCGGGTACGCCGGGCTCGCCGCCGTGGCCGGCACCGGCGACGTGCAGACCATCGCCGCCGCCACGGACCACTGGGGCACCGGCCTGGGCGCGCGCCTGCTGACCGCGCTGCTGCGGGCCGCCGGCGCCGCCGAGTGCCGCGAGGTCCTGCTGGAGGTCCGGGTCGACAACGCCCGCGCCCAGCGCCTCTACCAGCGCTTCGGCTTCGAACCCATCGGCATCCGCCGGGGCTACTACCAGCCCGGCAACGTGGACGCCCTGGTGATGCGGCTGGCCGACCCGGCCCAGAGCCGCACCGAACCCCTGACGAGCACCGAGGAACACGATGGCTGACGAACCCCTGGTCCTGGGCATCGAGACGTCCTGCGACGAGACCGGCGTGGGCATCGTCCGTGGCCACACCCTGCTCGCCGACGCGGTCGCCTCCAGCGTCGACGAACACGCCCGCTACGGCGGTGTGGTGCCCGAGGTCGCCAGCCGCGCCCATCTGGAGGCGATGGTCCCCACCATCCAGCGGGCCCTGAAGGACGCCGGGGTCACCGCCCGCGACCTCGACGCCGTCGCGGTCACCGCCGGACCCGGCCTGGCCGGCGCGCTGCTGGTCGGGGTCTCGGCCGCCAAGGCGTACGCCTACGCGCTCGGCAAGCCGCTGTACGGCGTCAACCACCTCGCCTCGCACATCTGCGTGGACCAGCTGGAGCACGGCCCGCTGCCCGAGCCGACGATGGCGCTGCTGGTCTCCGGCGGCCACTCCTCGCTGCTGCTCGCGCCCGACATCACCGGCGACGTGCGGCCGCTCGGCGCCACCATCGACGACGCGGCCGGCGAGGCGTTCGACAAGGTCGCGCGGGTGCTTGGGCTCGGCTTCCCCGGTGGCCCGGTCATCGACCGGCGGGCCCGCGAGGGCGACCCGAGGGCCATCGCGTTCCCGCGCGGCCTGACCGGCGGGCACGACCCGGTCTACGACTTCTCGTTCTCCGGCCTGAAGACCGCCGTCGCCCGCTGGGTCGAGGGCCGCCGCCGGGACGGCGAGGACGTGCCCGTCGCCGACGTGGCCGCGTCCTTCCAGGAGGCCGTGGTGGACGTGCTGACCCGCAAGGCCGTGCGCGCCTGCAAGGACCACGGGGTGGACCACCTGATGATCGGCGGGGGAGTGGCGGCCAACTCCCGGCTGCGTGCCCTGGCGCAGGAGCGCTGCGCCGACGCGGGGATCCGGCTGCGCGTCCCGCGGCCGGGGCTGTGCACGGACAACGGCGCCATGGTCGCCGCGCTCGGCGCCGAGATGGTCGCCCGCGGCCGCTCCGCCTCCACCCTCGACCTGCCCGCGGACTCCTCGCTGCCGGTCACCGAGGTGTCCGTGCCGGGGCACACCCACGGACCCGAGCACACCCACGGACCCGAGCACACCCACGGACCCGAGCACGGCCACGGACCCGAGCACACCCACGGACCCGAGCACGGCCACGGACCCGAGCACGGCCACATCCACGGCCACCTGCCCGCACCCGCGCACTCCCACGACCACACGCACGAATCGAGCGAGGACAACCTCTACCGATGACCGTCACCCTGATGTGGGAGGCCGCCGCCGCGGAGGGCCGCGGGGCCCGGCTCCTCGAGTGGGCCCGGGAGCAGGCCGCCGAACTGCCCGGCACGCCGCAGCGCCGGGAGTTCCTCACCGCGCCCGACGAGCGCGTGCTGGTGCTCACCTGGTGGGACGCGCCGTACGCCGCCGAGCTCCCCGAACTCCCGGACCCGGCACCGGAGCTGATACGGCGTGAGGTGCACCGCTGGCGCTTCGTGTCGGTGTCCGTGCAGACCTGACGCGGGGTCGGCCGCGCGGTGCGGGCCCGACGGGACGTCAGAGCGGCTGCCCGATCAGCATCGACGGCGCCCCGGCCACCCGGGTCAGGAACACCGTCGCCGCGTTCGGCCCCTGCGGCTTGACCCGCCGCCGGACCTCCTCCGGCTCCACGGCCGAGCCGCGCTTCTTCACCGTCAGCGTGCCGACCTCGCGCTCGCGCAGCAGCGCCTTCAGCCGCTTGAGGTGGAAGGGCAGCACGTCGGTGATCGCGTACCCGGTCGCGTAAGGGGTCGGGCGCCGCTCGTCGGCCGTCACGTAGGCGATGGTCGGGTCGATCAGGCCGCCGTCCAGCTCCGCGGCCACCGAGGCCACCAGGTGCGCGCGGACGACCGCGCCGTCCGGCTCGTACAGGAACCGTCCCACCGGCCGCACCGGCGCCTCCTCGACCCGGTCCCGCGCCGCCCGCAGTGCCGCGCCCGAGGGCAGCAGGGTGGCCCGTACGGCGCCGGGGTCCGTGCCGAACCACAGCACGGCCTCCTTCACGTCGCCGCGGTCGGAGACCCACTCGGCCTCGGCCTCGTCCGGCACCGCCTCGTGCGGGATGCCCGGCGCGACCTTCACCGCCGCGTACCGCACGGCGCGGGCGGCCTCCACCGCCCAGGACAGCGGCGGGGAGTACGCCTCCGGGTCGAAGGTGCGGCCCCGGGCGGTGCGGCGGGCCGGGTCCACGAACACCGCGTCGTACGCCGTCACGTCCACGTCCTCGACGTCCGCGCAGCGCACCTCGATCCGGTCGGCCAGGCCCAGCGCCTCGGCGTTGGCGCGGGCCACCGCGCAGGTCAGCGGATCGCGGTCCACCGCCAGCACGGTGATGCCGGCCCGGGCCAGCGCCAGCGCGTCGCCGCCGATGCCGCCGCACAGGTCGGCGAGGGTGCGCACGCCCAGCGCGCGCAGCCGTTCGGCCCGGTGGGCGGCCACGGTGGCGCGGGTGGCCTGCTCGACGCCGTGCGGCGTGAAGTACATCCGGGCGGCGTCCGCGGCGAACTTCGCCGCGCCGCGCTGCCGCAGCCGGGCCTGCCCCAGGGCGGCGGAGACCAGCTCCGGCGGCCACGTCCTGCGCAGCCGGGTGGCCGCGGCCAGCTCGTCGGCCGGGCCGAGCACGCCCACTTCGCCGAGCAGCGCCTGCCCCTCGCCGCCCAGCAACTCCGCGAAACCCTCGACGTCCACCCGGCCATTGTCCCGGCCGCCGGAGGATGCTCCGAGCCCGGGGAGGGGGCCGGCCGCTACTCCGAGGAGGTGGGGACCTGGCACTCCGCTTGACCGAGTGCTAAGAGCGTCCTAGTCTCGGCGTTGGCACTCGGCACAGCTGAGTGCCAGATACTCAGCGACGGGCAGGTCCGGCACCCGCGACGACGGGCCTACCAGGTCGCCGACCCAGACAGACACTCCCGTGAGCCCTTTGAAGGGGGAGGTCGGATCGTGACGACCGCCAGCACCAAGGTTGCCATCAAGCCGCTCGAGGACCGCATCGTGGTCCAGCCGCTCGATGCCGAGCAGACCACGGCCTCCGGCCTGGTCATTCCGGACACCGCCAAGGAGAAGCCCCAGGAGGGCGTCGTCCTGGCCGTCGGCCCGGGCCGCTTCGAGGACGGCAACCGGCTGCCGCTCGACGTCGCCGTCGGCGACGTCGTGCTCTACAGCAAGTACGGTGGCACCGAGGTGAAGTACAACGGCGAGGAGTACCTCGTCCTCTCGGCCCGCGACGTTCTCGCGATCATCGAGAAGTAAGCGCCGCTTCATCGCAAGCCGTGATCCCGCCCCGGGTCCCCGTGTCCTCGGTGTCCCTGAGGCCGGCCCGGGGCGGTTTCGTTGGCGTCCTCCGACGGACAACGGTCAACCGTCGACCGACGACGACATCTGACGAGTAGACGAGGTAGTTCGCAGGCATGGCCAAGATTCTGAAGTTCGACGAGGACGCCCGTCGCGCCCTGGAGCGCGGCGTCAACAAGCTCGCCGACACCGTGAAGGTGACGATCGGCCCCAAGGGCCGCAACGTCGTCATCGACAAGAAGTTCGGCGCCCCCACCATCACCAACGACGGTGTGACCATCGCCCGCGAGGTGGAGCTCGAGGACCCCTACGAGAACCTGGGTGCCCAGCTGGTCAAGGAGGTGGCGACCAAGACCAACGACATCGCGGGTGACGGCACGACCACCGCCACCGTGCTCGCCCAGGCGCTGGTCCGCGAGGGCCTGCGCAACGTCGCCGCCGGAGCCTCCCCGGCCGCCCTGAAGAAGGGCATCGACGCGGCCGTCAAGGCGGTCTCGGACGAGCTGCACGCGTCCGCCCGCGCGATCGAGGGCAAGGAGGACATCGCCGCCGTCGCCGCGCTGTCCGCGCAGGACAAGCAGGTCGGCGAGCTGATCGCCGAGGCGATGGACAAGGTCGGCAAGGACGGCGTCATCACCGTCGAGGAGTCCAACACCTTCGGCCTGGAGCTGGACTTCACCGAGGGCATGGCCTTCGACAAGGGCTACCTGTCGCCCTACTTCGTCACCGACCAGGAGCGTATGGAGGCCGTCCTCGACGACCCGTACATCCTCGTCCACCAGGGCAAGATCGCCTCGATCCAGGACATGCTGCCCCTGCTCGAGAAGATCATCCAGGCCGGCGGCTCCAAGCCCCTGCTGATCATCGCCGAGGACGTCGAGGGCGAGGCCCTGTCCACCCTGGTCGTCAACAAGATCCGCGGCACGTTCAACGCCGTCGCGGTCAAGGCGCCCGGCTTCGGCGACCGCCGCAAGGCCATGCTCGGCGACATCGCCACCCTGACCGGTGCGACCGTCATCGCCGAGGAGGTCGGCCTCAAGCTCGAGCAGGCCGGCCTGGACCTGCTGGGCTCCGCCCGCCGGGTCACCGTCTCCAAGGACGACACCACCATCGTCGACGGCTCCGGCGACAAGTCCGAGATCGAGGCGCGGGTCGGCCAGATCAAGGCGGAGATCTCCACCACGGACTCCGACTGGGACCGTGAGAAGCTCCAGGAGCGGCTGGCCAAGCTGGCCGGCGGCGTGTGCGTCATCAAGGTCGGCGCGGCCACCGAGGTCGAGCTGAAGGAGAAGAAGCACCGCCTGGAGGACGCGATCTCCGCGACCCGCGCGGCCGTCGAGGAGGGCATCGTCTCCGGCGGTGGCTCCGCGCTCGTGCACGCGGTCAAGGTCCTCGCCGAGAACCTGGGCAAGGAGGGCGACGAGGCCACCGGTGTCGCCGTCGTCCGCCGCGCCGCGGTCGAGCCGCTGCGCTGGATCGCCGAGAACGCGGGCCTCGAGGGCTACGTGATCACGTCCAAGGTCGGCGAGCTGGACAAGGACCACGGCTTCAACGCCGCCACCGGCGAGTACGTCGACCTGGTCAAGGCCGGCGTCATCGACCCGGTGAAGGTCACCCGCTCCGCGCTGGAGAACGCGGCGTCGATCGCCTCCCTGCTGCTCACCACCGAGACCCTCGTGGTGGAGAAGAAGGAAGAGGAGCCCGCCGAGGCCGGTCACGGCCACGGCCACTCGCACTGACCCACGCGGTCGCCGGCGGGCCCGGCACCCCCGTCTCGACGGGGGTGCCGGGCCCGCGGTCGTCGCTCGCGGCGGCCGCTCGCGCGGGTGTCCGGGGCGATCGTCCGGAGTGGCGTCCTCGGTCAGGAGGCCGGCATGGTGACCAGGCCGAGCTGACGCATCATCGACAGGCTGTCCCAGTTCCACCAGCCCTCGGTGATCATGCCGTCGGTGCAGGTGAAGGTCGTGCAGCCGGTGATCGCCACCTTCTTGCCGGTGGGCGGCATGCCGCGGAACTCCCCGCTGTTGGTGCCCTTCCAGCTCCAGCGCGTGACCACCTTGTCGCCCTCGGCGATCTGGTCCTCGACGGTGAACTGGAAGTCGGGGTACGCGGAGCGATAGCCCATGGTCTGGGCCTTGAACTCGTCCCGGGAGTGGTTCTCGCTCTCGTTCCCGCCGTCGTGGTCGTGGTAGTCCTCGGCGAACATCTCCCGCCACGCCTGCGCGTCGTCGCGGCCGCACACCTCAAGGAAGAAGCGGCTGCACGCCGCCTTGTTGAGCTGCTCGTCCCGCATGACGTCCAGGTTGGTGAAGCTGGGCGTCTCGTCGCAGATCGCCACCATCTGCTCGAAGATCCGGTTCGTCTCCGGGAGGTTGGAGTTCCTCATCGCCTCCTCGTAGGAGGGGAATTCGACGATCTCGACGTAGTGGCCGGCCTTCGCGCGGTCCTTGGCGATCATGGAGTGGGTCGCGGTCCGCTTGCCCCGCGTCGCCTCGACCCACGAATCCATCAGCCGGTTCATGTCGTCGTATTTGCTGGTCCTGCAGTCGATGAGCTGGACGAATGTCATGGCGCCCTCCTCGGCTCGCACACACGTCTCTCTGTCCAGCTTAGGACGATGTGCGAACCCTGCCGTTTTTATGACCTTTCGCTACTCTTCGCCCTCCCGGCCGCGGGGGTCGTAGCGTCGGCCGGTCCGCGACGAGGCCGCCCCGAACAGGGAGGACGGCACGTGCCGGGCCAGCCCGACCGCGACCTTGTAGCGCAGGTCGGGCACGCTGACCGTGCGGCCCCGGGCCAGGTCGCGCAGGGCCGCGGCGACCACCGCGTCCGCGTCCAGCCAGGCCCACGAGGGCAGCCGGGAGGCGTCCATGCCCGCCCGGTCGTGGAACTCGGTCCGCACGAAGCCCGGGCACAGCGCGAGGAAGCGCACCCCCGAGCCGCGCATCTCCTGCGCGAGCCCCTCGGTGAAGCGCACCACCCACGCTTTGCTCGCCGCGTACGTGCCGCGCGGCATGAAGGCGGCGACCGACGCCACGTTGACCACGTACCCGCGGCCGCGGGCGCGCATCTCCTCCGCCGCGGCCGACGTCAGCCGCAGCACCGCCTCGCAGTGCACCTTGAGCATCCGCACCTCGTCCGCGACGGGCACGTCGAGGAAGACCCCGCGGTTGCCGAAGCCCGCGTTGTTGACCAGCACGTCCACCGGGTGCTCGGGGTCCCGCAGCCGGGCCTCGACGGCCGCGATGCCCTCGTCCTCGGCGAGGTCGGCCGGCAGCACCTCCACCGTGGCGCCGTAGCGCGTGCGCAGTTCCTCGGCCGTCTCCGCCAGCCGCTTCTCGTCCCGGGCGACCAGGACGAGGCGGTTGCCGCCCCACCGGCCGCCGCCCTTGGACGTGCCTCCCGCCGCCAGCCGCCGTGCGAAGGCCGCGCCGATCCCCGCGGTTGCCCCGGTCACCAGTGAAGTCGTCATGACCCCACCCTAGGAGCCCGGACCGGGGTCGCGGGGCCGTTGTGCGGCGAGCCGGCTTCCGGGGTGCCGTCACCCGAGGCCGGGCAGGCCCGCCAGCAGCGGCCGCAGCTCCTTCTCCAGGGTCAGCGCGCGGAAGGCCAGGGCCACGGTGACCTCGTGGTCGGGCCGGCCGACGACCGCGATCGGATCGCCCGCGGTGATCTCCCCGGGTTCCACCACACGGAAGTACGGCCCCGGCCGCGCGGCCCGCAGGAACTCCTTCATCCAGCCCTTCCGGTCCAGCCACCCGGCGAAGGTCGCGCACGGGATGCGCGGGCAGGACACCTCCAGGACGGCGGAGCCGATCCGCCACCGCTCCCCGATCAGGGCGGCGTTGACGTCGAGGCCCTCGGTGGTCAGGTTCTCGCCGAACGAGCCGTTGCCGAGCGGGCGGCCCAACTCCCCCTCCCAGTACCGCAGATCCTCGGTCGCGTACGCGTAGACCGCCTGGTCGTCGCCGCCGTGGTGCTTGACGTCGTACACCCGGTCGCCGGCCAGGCCGACCGCGCCGGTGCCCTTCGGACCGGGCGCGGACACCGCGACCGGCCCGTCCACCGGGTGCTTGTCGATGCCGGTCAGCGGCAGCCGCTTCCACGGGTTGGGCCGCGGCCGGCCCACGTTGACGCTCAGCACCCTCACGTCCGGACGGTCCTCTGCGCGTCGGCCAGGTACGGGGTCGTGACGGCCAGCGGTGCGAAGCCGAGGCGCTCCAGGATGGGCCGGCTCTGGTCGGAGGCGTCGACCTGGAGGTAGCGGAAGCCGCGCTCGGCGGCGAGCCGGGCCCGGTGGGAGACCAGCGCGCGGTAGATGCCGCGCCGGCGCCACTCCTTGACGGTGCCGCCGCCCCACAGGCTCGCGAAGTCCGTGCCCGGGTGGAACTCGATCCGCGCCCCGCACACCGGGCGGTCGCCCGCCATGGCCACGGTCATGTGCAGGTCGGGGTCGCCCAGTGCGCCCAGCAGGCGCTCGCGGTATCCCGCGAAGTCCCTGTCGAAGGCCTTCGCGTTGGCCTCGGCGACCAGGTCGACGCCCGCGGCGTCGGTCACCGTCTCGAAGCGGACGCCGTCCGGCGGCGGCGTGTCCAGCGGCAGTTCCGCGATCTCGGCGACCATCAGCGTCTCCGGCGGCTCCGGGACGAAGCCGGCCGCGGCCAGGCGGTCGGCGAGGTCGGCCGGGCGGTCGTGGGAGTAGAGCTTCCACTCGAACTCCCGGTCCTCGCCCCCGTGCGCGTCCAGCCACTGGAGTTGGGCGGCGATGGCCCGGTCCGCGGTGGCCTCGGTGAGGTCCGACCAGAGCACCCCCGCCCACCCCTTCGGCCCCGGCTCCACCCGTCGGATCACCCCTTCCGGGGTGACCTCCCCGGCCTTCTCGCGCATCTGCGCGTCGAACGTCCTCAGCACCTCAGCGTGGTCCATCCGCGCATTCCAGCACGCCCGCCCCGCGGCGACCACCGGATTTCGCCCGGGCCGGGGGCCGCGCGGGGTGCCGGTCGGCGGACGGGGACCCGGCCTCCTCCGACAGGGTCAATTCCGCGCCGCCGCGGACCCGTTCGGGTTACGGACCAATCCGGAGGGACGGCCGTGCCGAATCCCCGGCATGAAGGCGAACAGGGACACCAAAGCATCCGGGGCCGGCCGTACCGCGAGCCTGCTCACGCTGTCCCTGGGCGCCCTGTCCGGTGTGCTGGCCGCAGCGGTCGCGCTGGGCGCGGGCGAACTGCTCGCCGGGCTGATACGGCCCGAGGCGAGCCCGGTGACGGCCGTCGGCGGCGCGGTCGTGGACCGCACCCCGCGCGCCCTCAAGGACTACGCCGTCCGGCACTTCGGCACCGACGACAAGCTCGTGCTGCGGCTGGGCATCCTCGTGCTCCTCGTGCTGTTCGCCGCCGCCGTGGGCGCGGCCGCGCCGAGGTGGCGCCGCTCCGCCTGCGCGGCGGTGCTGCTCTTCGGCGTGATCGGCACCCTGGCGGCCTGGAGCCGCCCGGACCGCCACGACCTCGACGTCCTCCCCTCCGCGCTCGGCGCCCTGGCCGGGGCCGCCGCCCTGTGGGTGCTGGCGGGCCGCCTGACCCACGCGCGGGCCGTGGAGCCGGCCGCCGTGCCGGTCTCGGCCCCCGACACCGCCGCCCCGCGCGCCGTCCTGCCGGCCGAAGCCGTCTCGGGCCCGGGCGGGCCGCCGTCCCCGAAGGGCCCGAGCCCCGGCGGGCGTTCGATCGGCGCGGGTTCGTGATCGCCGCGGCCGCCAGTGCGGTCGCCTCCGCGGGTGCCGGAGCCGCGGGGCGCGCGCTGAGCGGGCACCGGGCGGCCGAGGCGGCCGCCGCGCGGCGGGAGATCGTGCTGCCCCGTCCGGCCTCGCCGGCGCCGGGCGGTCCCGAGCGGCGCCGCGCTGACGACCGCCGGCGTCAGCCCGTTCCTCACGCCGACGGAGCGCTTCTACCGGGTGGACACCGCCCTGGTCGTGCCCCGCGTCGACGCGTCCGCGTGGCGGCTGCGGCTGCACGGGACGGGCGTGCGGCGCCCGGTCACGTACACGTACGACGACCTGCTCCGCCGTGAGCTGGTGGAGCGCGACATCACCTTGACCTGCGTGTCCAACGAGGTCGGCGGGACCGTACGCCGGCAACGCGCGGTGGATCGGGGTGCGGCTGGCCGACCTGCTGCGCGAGGCCGGGGTCCGGGCGCCGTCCGAGGGCGGGCGCGCCGACCAACTGGTGGCCCGCTCCGTGGACGGCATGACGATCGGCTCGCCGGTGGAGGCCGTGCTCGACGGACGCGACGCGCTGCTGGCCCTGGGCATGAACGGGCAGCCGCTGCCCTTCGAGCACGGCTTCCCGGTCCGGGTCGTGATCCCGGGCCTCTACGGCTACGTCTCGGCGTGCAAGTGGCTGGAGGACCTCGAACTCACCACGTTCGCCGCCTACGACGCCTACTGGGCCCGGCGCGGCTACTCCGCGCAGGCCCCGATCAAGACCGAGTCGCGGATCGACACGCCCAAGCCGTTCGCCTCGCCCGCGGCCGGCCGGGTGCCGGTGGCCGGCGTGGCCTGGGCGCAGCACCGCGGCATCGACCGGGTGGAGGTCCGCGTCGACGGCGGCCCCTGGCAGCCCGCGCGGCTCGCCGCCGAGGACAGCACCGACACCTGGCGCCAGTGGGTGTGGATGTGGGACGCCCGGCCCGGCAGCCACCGGCTGGAGGTGCGCGCCACCGACCGCGACGGACGGGTCCAGACCGAGCGGCGCGCCCCGGTCGCGCCGGACGGCGCGAGCGGCTGGCACTCGGTGGTGGTCACCGTGGCCTGACCCGGGCCGGTCCCCCCGGCCACCCGCCCGGCGGCGGAACCCCGCCGCCTCGATTCCGCGCAAGAAACCCCGAGAGAAGGAAGCACAGCCATGAACGCCCGCAGCCAGAACCGGACCCACACCCGTGCCCGTCGTCTCGCCCTGACCGCGGCCGCCGTCGCCGTCCTCCCGCTCGCCGTCACGGCGTGCTCCAGCGACAGCAAGGAGCGACTCCGCCGACAAGGCGTCCTCGCCGGCGGCGACCTCCGCGATGCCGTCCGCGACCACGGCCGCCGCCATGGACCAGCCGTTCGGACCGGGCTGCGCGGCCGTGCCGAAGAACGGCTCCGGCAGCTTCGACGGCATGGCCCAGGACCCGGTGGCGACCGCGGCCTCCCACAACCCGGCGCTGTCCACGCTGGTCTCGGCCGTGCAGAAGGCCGGCCTGGTCGACACCCTGAACAACGCGCAGAACATCACGGTCTTCGCGCCCACCAACGACGCGTTCGCGAAGCTGCCCAAGGCCACCTTGGACAAGGTGCTCGCCGACAAGGCCATGCTGACCAAGATCCTGACCTACCACGTCGTCGGCCAGCCGGTGAAGGCCCCGGACGGCCTGGCGGACGGCACGTACACCACACTGGAGAAGGGAAAGCTGACCACTTCGGGCTCGGGTGAGTCCTACAAGGTCAACGGCACGGCGAACGTGGTCTGCGGGAACGTGACGACCGCCAACGCCACCGTGCAGATCATCGACACCGTCCTGATGCCGCCGAAGTGACCAGGTGACCAATCCGTCGGGCGCACGGCACCGAACAAGCGGTGATCGATTCACCGTCCGGAGGTGGTCCATGCGCCTGGCAGCACGAGAAGACAAGCCAGGGCCCCGCAACGGGGCCCTGGAATCCCTGCTCGACCGCGTCGCCCGCGGCGACCAAGAAGCGTTCGAAACGCTCTACACGGCCGTCGCCGGCTCCGTCCTCGGACTGGCCCGCCGGGTCCTGCGGGACCCGGCGCAGTCCGAGGAGGTCGCCCAGGAAGTGCTGATCGAGGTGTGGCGGACCGCGGCCCGGTTCGACGTGCGGCAGGGCAGCGCCATGGCCTGGATCATGACGATGGCCCACCGCCGCGCCGTCGACCGGGTGCGTTCGGCCCAGGCATCCGCCGACCGTGAGAAGGACGTGGGAGTGCGCGGGGGCACACCCGCGTACGACGAGGTCAGCGAGCAGGTCGAGCGGCGCCTGGAGCGCGAGCAGGTGCGCCGATGCCTGGAGCAGCTCACCGAACTCCAGCACGAGTCGGTGACGCTGGCGTACTACAGCGGCTACACCTACCAGCAGACCGCCGATGTGCTGGGGGTGCCGCTGGGCACGGCCAAGACACGGCTGCGGGACGGGCTGATCCGGCTCCGCGACTGCATGGGGGTGAACGCGTGACCGGAGGAGACCTGCACACGCTGACCGGCGCCTACGCGGTGGGCGCCGTCACCGGGCCCGAGGCGGAGGAGTTCCGCCGCCACCTGCTGGAGTGCGACGCCTGCCGGCAGGAGGTCCGCGAACTGCGCGCGACCGCCGCCCGGCTGGCGCTGGCCGTGGCGGTGCCACCGCCGGCCGACCTGCGCGAGCGGGTGATGGCGGCCCTGCCCGGGGTGCGCCAACTGCCGCCGGTGGTGGCCGAAGTGGCCGCCCTCGCGCCCGCCCGGCGCGGCCGGCGGCAGCGGCTGCCGTACCTGGCGGCCGCCGCCTGCGTCGCGCTGGCGGCTGTCACCACGGGCGTGGCGGTGCGCGCGGAGCACCGCACCGACCGGGAGCACGCCCGCGCGGTGGAGGCCGAACGGCAGGCCGCCGCGCTCAGCGGCCTGCTGACCGCGCCGGACGCCAGGTCCGGCACCGGGTCGCTGACCGGCGGAGGGACCGCCACCGTGGTCGCCTCGGCCCGGCTCGGCCGGGCCGCCGTGCTCTTCCACGACCTGCCGGCGCTGTCCGACTCCCGCGTCTACGAGCTCTGGTACAGCCGCGGCGGCACGATGGTGCGCGCCGGACTGGTCGAGGCCGGCCGGTCCAGCGGCTCGCTCCTGCTGGACGGCCGCCCCGAAGGGGCCGCCGGCGTGGGCGTCACCGCCGAGCCCGCGGGCGGCTCGGACAAACCCACCGGGGCGCCGCTGGCCGTGCTCCCGCTCTGACCTCCCGCCCCGCCCGCGATCGCCACCAATCCGCCCGCCGTTTCGCGCCGAATCCCCGGAGACCGGCGAGGAGCGGCGGAAGGAGCGGGCTCGTGGGGCGGCGACGAATAGCGGTGGTGGGGGCCGGCGTGGCGGGACTGACCGCCGCGTACGTGCTCCAACGGGAGTGCGACGTTTCCCTGTACGAGGCCGACGACCGGCTCGGCGGCCACGCGCACACCCATGAACTCCCCGGGCGCGGACGGCCGCCCGGTCCGGGTCGACACCGGCTTCATCGTCCACAACACCCGCACCTACCCCACGCTGCTGCGGCTGTTCGCCGAACTCGGGGTGGCGACGCAGGACACCGAGATGAGCATGTCCGTGCGGTGCGAGGGGTGCGGGCTGGAGTACGCCGGCGCCCGCGGCCCGGCCGGGCTGCTCGCCCGGCCCGGCAGCCTGCTGCGCGGCCGGTACCTGCGGATGCTGGCGGAGGTGCCGCGCTTCCACCGCGCCGCGCGGGCCGTGCTCGCCGCGGACGACGGCGGCGCGGGCGCGCTCGGTTACGGCGGAAGCGGCCACGGCGGAAGCGGCCACGGCGGGGGTGCTTATGGCGGGGGTGCCGCCGAGCCGGCCACCCTGGGCGACTTCCTCGCGGCCGGCGGCTTCTCGCCCTACTTCGTCCGGCACTTCGTCGTCCCGCTGGTCTCCGCGGTGTGGTCCTGCGCCGCCGCGCACCGCCCTGCGCCACCCGGCCGGGTACCTCTTCCGCTTCCTCGACCACCACGGCCTGCTGTCGGTCGGCGGCTCGCCGACCTGGCGCACGGTCGTCGGCGGCTCGGCGGAGTACGTGGGGCGGATCGGCAAGCAGCTCACCACCGTGCGCACCTCGGCGCCCGTGCGCGCGGTCCGCCGCGGCCCGGACCGCGCCGAGGTCACCGGCGAGGACGGCGCCACCGCGACCTTCGACGCCGTGGTGCTCGCCACCCATCCCGACCAGGCGCTGCGCGTGCTGGCCGACGCCACCGCGCGGGAGCGGGAGGTGCTCGGCGCCTTCCGCTACACCCGCAACGAGACCCTGCTGCACACCGACGCCTCCGTGCTGCCCCGCGCCCGGGGGGCCCGCGCCGCCTGGAACTACCTGCTGCCGTCCTGTGCCGGGCCGGTGGAGGAGGTACGGGTCAGCTACCACATGAACCGGCTCCAGCACCTGGACGCCGACGAGGACTACCTGGTCACCCTCAACCCCGCCGGCCGGGTCCGGGCCGATCGGGTCCTGGCCCGCATGGTGTACGAACACCCCGTCTACGAGCCGCGGTCGGTGGCCGCGCAGCAGCGGCTGCCCGAGCTGAACACCGCGGTCACCGCGTTCGCGGGCGCCTACCACGGCTGGGGCTTCCACGAGGACGGCTGCCGCTCCGGGGTGGCGGCCGCCGCGGCGCTGGGGGTGCGCTGGTGAGGCCGCGCCGCTCCGGGCCGCAGGGCGCGCCCCCCGCCGATCCGGTCCCGCCCCGGGCGCCCGGTCGGCCCGAGGACGAGGGCACCGCGGTCGCGGAGGTCTCCGCGCGGGTGCCGGCCGAGGGCCGCCGCCCGCGGGGCGCCGCCCCGCGGCCGGCCCGGCCCGGGTCCGCCGACGGGCCCGCCGCCGTGCCCGCGCTCTACGAGTGCGTGATCGCGCACGTGCGCACCGTGCCGCTGCGGCACGCCTTCCGGCACCGCACCTACCTGTGGCTGTACGACCTCGACCGGCCCCCGCTGCTGCCCCGGCCGCTGCGCTGGCTCGCCCGGTTCGACGCCGCGCGACCACTTCACCGGCACCCCGGAGCCGCCCCGCGCCGGCCTGGAGCGCTTCCTGGCCGCCCGCGGGATCCGGCTGGACGGCGGCCCGGTGACGGTGCTGGCGCACGCCCGGGTGCTCGGCCACGTCTTCAACCCGCTGACGGTGTACTGGTGCCACGACCGGGCCGGCGCCCCGCGTGTGCGTGGTCGCCGAGGTGCACAACACCTACGGCGAACGCCACTGCTACCTGCTGCGTCCCGACGCCGCGGGCCGGGCCGAGGTGCCCAAGGAGTTCTACGTCTCGCCGTTCTTCCCGGTCGACGGCGCCTACCGGATGCGGCTGCCCGAGCCGGGCGGGCGCCTCGACCTGACGGTGCGGCTGGTCCGGGACGGCGGCAGCCCGTTCACCGCGACCGTGCGCGGCACCCGCCGCCCGGCCACGACCCGGCACCTGCTGGCGGCCGCCGCCCGCCACCCGTGGTCCACCGCCGCCGTCTCGGCGAACATCCGCCGCCACGGCATCCGCCTCCGCCTGCGCGGCCTGCCCGTGCCGCCCCGCCCGCCCCACCGCACCCAGGAGGGACTGAAGTGACCTCGTCCGTGACGACCGCGGCCGCCGCCGGCGGCCGCGCCGCCGCGCCCCGCGAGGGCGTCGACCCGGAGCGCTGGCCGCGACGTGGCCCGCCTGCCGCCGCGCCTCCCGCGCCCGTACCGCCGTCGCCACCGCGCTCGTCGAACGGGCCCTGGCCCGGCTGCCGCTGCGGGTCGGCCCGGCCCGACGGCACCACCACCGGAACCGACGGCCCGACCCTGCGGCTGCGCGACCCCGACGGCCTTCCACCGCCGGATCGGCGCCGGCGGACTGATCGGGTTCGGCGAGTCCTACATGGCCGCCGAGTGGGACGCCGACGACCTCGTCGGCGTGCTCACGGTGCTCGCCGCGCACGTCGGCGACCTCGTGCCGCCGGCGGCTGCGCGGACTGCGCCGCCTGTGGCAGCCGCGCGCGCCGCGCGACGAGCGGAACACCGCGACCGGCGCCCGCCGCAACATCCACCGCCACTACGACCTCTCCAACGACCTGTTCGCCCTCTTCCTGGACGAGACCATGACCTATTCCTCCGCCCTCTTCGCGGACCTGCCCGCCCGCTGGGACGACCTCGCGGCCGCCCAGGACCGCAAGATCGACCGGCTGCTGGACCTGGCCGGGGTCGGGCCCGGCACCCGCCTGCTGGAGATCGGCACGGGCTGGGGCGAGCTCGCCCTGCGCGCGGCCGCCCGCGGCGCCCAGGTCCTCACCGTCACCCTCTCCGAGCAGCAGCGGGAGTTCGCCGCGGCCCGCGTCGCGGCGGCCGGCCTCACCGACCGGGTCACCGTGGAGCTGCGCGACTACCGGGACGTGCGCGGACGGTACGACGCCGTGGTCAGCGCCGAGATGATCGAGGCCGTCGGCGCGGAGTACTGGCCCGCCTACTTCCGCGTCCTCGAACGGTCCCTGGCCCCCGGCGGCCGGATCGCCCTCCAGTCCATCACCATGCCGGACGACCGGATGCGGGCCACCCTCGGCGCGCCGCACCTGGATCGGCGAGTACGTCTTCCCCGGCGGCGTCATCCCCTCCACCGAGGCGATCACCCGCCACGCGGCCGGGGCCGGACTCCGGATCACCGGCGACACCCCGTTCGGCCCGCACTACGCCGAGACGC
The DNA here is from genome assembly GCA_963756705.1 of uncultured Actinomycetota bacterium. GTDB lineage: Bacteria > Actinomycetota > Actinomycetes > Streptomycetales > Streptomycetaceae > Actinacidiphila. The sequence goes on from CAVWOS010000003.1 coordinate 45,156, forward strand.
TGCGCCTGTGGCGCGCGCGCTTCACCGCGGCCGCCGCGGACGTCGACCGCCTCGGCTTCGACCCCGTCTTCCGCCGCATGTGGGACTTCTACCTCGCCTACTGCGAGGCCGGCTTCCGGGCCGGCTACCTGGACGTCAGACAGATCGGCCTGTCCCGCGCGGGGGAGGCGGCGGTGCCCCCGCCCCGGCGGGAAGCGCCCGGAACCGACGGGAGCGCGCGATGAGCGGGGTCGCGGAGCGGCTGGGCGGACTGGCCGCCGAGATGCTGGGCGGGCCGCTGCCCGTGGGGGTGCGCGGGTGGGACGGGAGCCGCAGCGGGCCGGCCGGCGGGCCGGTGGTCGTGGTGCGGTCCCCGCGGGCGCTGCGGCGGATGGTGTGGCGGCCGGGCGAACTCGGGCTCGCCGAGGCGTACATCGCGGGCGACCTGGACGTCGAGGGCGACGTGGCCGACGCGCTCGGGCGGATCGGGCGGGCGCTGCGCGAGCGCGCCCCCTCGCCCCGGCGGTGGCCCGCGGCCGCGGCCACCGCGCTGCGGCTCGGCGCGGTCGGCCCGCGCCCGCCGGCGCCCGGCGCGCGCCCGGCCCGGCTGCGCGGGCTGCCGCACAGCACCGCGCGCGACCGGGCCGCGATCAGCCACCACTACGACCTGTCCAACGACTGGTACGCGGCCCTGCTCGACCCGTCGATGGCCTACTCGTGCGGGTACTGGCGGCGGCCGGACGACCCCGCGTACGGTCTGGCCGACGCCCAGCGCGACAAGCTGGAACTGGTCTGCCGCAAGCTCGGCCTCGCCCCCGGCGCCCGGCTGCTGGACATGGGCTGCGGCTGGGGCAGCCTGTCCCTGTACGCCGCGCGGGAGTTCAAGGCGAAGGTCACCGCGGTCACCCTCTCGCGCGAGCAGCGGGACTTCGTCGTGGCCCGCAGCCGGGCCGAGGGCCTGGACGGGCTGGTCGAGGTGGAGCTCGCGCACTACCGGGAGTTCGCCGCGGACCTGCCCGACGGGGGCTACGACGCCGCGAGCGCCATCGAGATGGGCGAGCACGTCGGCGAGCGGGACTACCCGGGGTTCGCCGCGGTGCTGCACCGCGCGCTGCGCCCGCGCGGGCGGCTGCTCGTCCAGCAGATGTCCCGCGGCTCCACCGCGCCCGGCGGCGGCGCCTTCATCGAGGCGTACATCGCCCCGGACATGCACATGCGGCCCCTCGGCCGTACCGTCGGGATGCTGGAGGACGCCGGACTGGAGGTCCGCTCCGTGCAGAGCCTGCGCGAGGACTACGCCCGGACCATCGACGCCTGGCGCGCCACCCTCGAAGACCGCTGGCCCGACTTCACCGCGCTGGCCGGCGAGTCCACCGCCCGCGTCTGGCGGCTCTACCTGGCGGGCGCCTCCCTGGCCTTCAGCGAGGGCCGCATGGGCGTCGACCAGATCCTCGCCACCCGCCCCACCCGCGCCGGCGCCACCGACCTGCCCCCCACCCCGGCCGCCTGGTACGCGGAAGGAGCCCGGCCATGACCGGTTTCGCGTGGGCGGAGCGCGGCGGGCCGCGATGCCGGGTGGATGTGGTGGTGGGTCCGCGAGGCGGGTGCGGTGGGGCGTTCGTCGGGGCGGTTCGGTTCGTGGGAGGGGGTCGGCCGTGAGCGGTTTCGCGTGGGCGGCGTTCGGCGCCAGTCTCGGGTGGGCCGCGCTCGCCGTGGCGGGGGTGATGGCGGTGACCTTCGCCGTCGCGGTGCCGCGCGGGCTGCACCGGCTGGTGGACGTCGCGTGGGGACCGGCGTTCGCGGCCGTCGCGGTGGTGTCGTACGCGGTGTCGGCCGGGCACGGGGACCCGGGGCGGCGGGCGGCGGTCGCGCTCGCCACGGTGCTGTGGGGGCTGCGGCTGGGCGTGCACCTGGCCCGGCGCGGGCGGGGCCACGGCGAGGACCCGCGCTACGAGCGGGTCCTCGCCAAGGCGCCCGGCAGCCGCACGGCGTACGCCCTGCGCACGGTGTACCTCGCCCAGGGCGCGCTGGTGTGGCTGATCTCCCTGCCGGTGCAGGCCGCCGCGTACGTGCCGGCGGCGGTCGGCCCGGGCGTGGCGGTCGGCGCGCTGCTGTGGGCGGCCGGACTGGCCTGCGAGGCGGTGGGGGACCACCAGCTCGCCCGGTTCCGGGCCGACCCGGCGAACCGCGGCCGGATCATGGACCGCGGCCTGTGGTCCTGGACCCGCCACCCCAACTACTTCGGCGACTTCCTCGTCTGGTGGGGCCTGTACGCGATGGCCTGCGGTACGTGGCAGGCCGCCGCCGTCTCGGCCGTCTCCCCGCTGCTGATGTCGTACCTCCTGATCTGGGGCAGCGGGAAGCGGCTGCTGGAGCGGCACATGGCCGAGCGCCCCGGCTACGCCCGCTACGCCGCCCGCACCAGCGGCTTCGTCCCCCGCCCACCGCGCCACGACGCCGGATCGAACGGCTAGCCCGTGCCTGGCACCTAGAGGCGTCCGCCCGCAGGGCGGGCCCTGCGGTGTGTGGTGTCCCCAGAGCCTCGCCCGGGGGTGCCCCCGGATCGCAAGGCGGAGGGTGGCGGCACCTCCCGGGCCGCCGGGCCCAGGGGGAGAGCGCGCAGCGGGCCGCGCCGACGACGGACAACATGGTGGGGGCACATCCCGAACTGTCCCGCGACACCTGGCACGCCCTCCCCCCGGAGCTTCGCCTGGGAGGTGCCCCACCGCGTTGTCGGGCTCGTCCGAGGAGGCCCACTGCGAGGACGACCCCCCGCCTTGCGATCCGGGGCACCACCCAGGCGAAGCCCTGGGGGCGAGTGCCAGCCGCCGCCGGCCCCGCCCCGCGGGCGGACGACGCGACCTTGCGGACAGGCCCTAGCCCAGGGCGTTCAGGGCGAGGTCGACGTCGGCGGGGGTGTTGTGGAGGTGGAGGGCGAAGCGGAGGTTGCCCGCGCGGGCGGAGAAGCGGACTCCGGCGGAGGTGAGGCGGTCCGCGAGGGCGGCGGGCACGTCCGGCACGGCGACGATCGGCGAGTCCCCGGGGATCGCGGGGTACCCGAGGGCCGCCAGCCCCTCGCGCAGCCGCGCGGCGAGGGCGAGGTCGTGCGCCCGCACGGCCTCCACCCCGATCTCGGCGAGCAGCGCCAGCGACTGCGCGGCCCCCACGAAGGAGAGGTAGGCGGGCCGCGCGTCGAACCGCTTCGCCCCGGCCCCGAGCCGCGCGATCGGCCCGTAGCAGGACTCCCACGGGTCCTGGGCCGCGTACCACCCCGCGAACCCGGGCGACAGCGTCTCCTCGGCCCCCTCACGGACGGTCAGGAAGCACGCGCCGTGCGGGCTGAGCAGCCACTTGTACCCGTGGGCGACCACGTAGTCGAAGTCGTCGGCGCACAGCGGCAGCCACCCCACCGCCTGCGTGCCGTCCAGCAGCACGCGCGCGCCGACCGCCCCGGCAGCGGCCCGGATCGCCGCGAGGTCCGCGACCCGCCCGTCCGCGGACTGCGCCCCGCTCACGGCCACCAGCGCGGTGCCGGGCCGCACCGCCGCGGCGACCCCTTCCAGCGGGACCAGCCGCAGCCGCAGGTCGGGTCGGGCCGCGAACGGATGCACCAGCGAGCTGAAATCCCCCTCGGCGGCCACCACTTCGGCCCCGGCCGGCAGCGCCGCCCCGATCAGCCCGACCGTCTCGGCCACGGTGCTGGCCAGGGCCACCCGTTCGACGGCCACGCCGGTGATCCGCGCGTACAGTGCCCGGGCGGCGGCCACCGCCTCCTCGTACGCGCCGACGTCCGGCCGCCCGGCCGCCCACGGGTCGACGGCCCGCCGGATCGCGGCCGCGGTGCGGGCCGGGGGCAGCCCGAGCGCGGCGGTGTTGAGGTAGCCGGGCGCGATGCCCGCGTACTCGTCGGCGGCCAACTCCCGCAGCCGGGCCGCGCCGGATTCCGTCCCGCCGCTGTTCAAGGTGTCGTCCATGCCTCCTCAGCCTGGGGGCGGCCGACCTGAAAGTCCATTGCCGATACGTGTCGGGTATCCCTAAGCATCACTTATGGTTGCGGGCATGATCGAGGCTCGTCACCTGCGGGTGCTGCGCGCGGTGGCCCGGACCGGCAATTTCTCCGCCGCAGCCCGCGAACTCGGCTGCACCCAGCCCGCCGTCAGCCAGCAGATGCGGTCGCTGGAGGCGTCCGCGGGCACCCCGCTGCTGGTCCGCGGGCCGCGCGAGATGCGGCTGACGGAGGCCGGCGAGGTGCTGGCGCGGCACGCGGCGGGCATCCTGGCCGGGCTGACCGCCGCCGAGGAGGAGGTCGCCGCGATCGCCGGGCTGCGGGCCGGCCGGGTGCGGCTGGCCTCCTTCCCCACCGGCAGTTCCACCCTCGTGCCGAGCGCCGTCGCGGACCTGCGGGCCCGTCACCCGGACACCCGCGTCTCCTTGGTCGAGGCCGAGCCGCCGCGCTCGGTGGACATGCTGCGGGCCGGCGACTGCGACATCACCCTCGCCTTCCGCTACCCGGACCTCCCGGTCCCGTCCGAGGAGTCGTGGGCGGACCTGGTGGTGCGTCCGCTGCTCACCGACCGGCTGGCCGGCATCGTCCCCGAGGGGCACCGGCTGGCCGACGCCGGGTCAGCTCCCGTGCCGTTCGCGGAACTCGCCGACGAGCAGTGGATCGCGGGCTGCCCGCGCTGCCGCCGCCACCTGGTGGAGGTGTGCGAGCGGGCGGGCTTCACCCCGCGCATCGACTTCGCGACGGACGACTATCCTGCGGTGGTGGGCCTGGTCGCGGCGGGTCTCGGCGTGGCCGTCCTGCCCGAACTCGCCCTGGAGGCCGTGCGTCCCCGGGGCGTCGCGGTGCTGGAGATGCGGCCCGCGGTGGAGCGGGAGATCGTGGCGCTGACCCTGCCGGACCTCGCGCAGGTGCCGGCCGTGGACATGATGCTGGCCCGCCTGTCGCGGGCCGCGCTGCGCGGACGCCCGACGGGTCCGCGCGCCTGAGCCCTCCGGGCGCGCTTCCATCCGCTTCCCATACGGGGAAGAATCGATTCTTCAGGTCGGGAGCGGTCGACGGCTCAGCTCATCGAGGGGTCGTGCTCGGCGTCCAGGTCGAGGTCTGATTCCAGATCGGGGTCGAGCCCGAAGTCCGCGTCGGCGTCGTCGTGCAGGCGGTCGTGCGGATGGCCGACCGCGTCGAAGTCGTCCCTGTCGCCCCTGTCGTGCCTGTCGTCCCGGTCCATGTCGGCCCCGTCGTCCATGTCGTGCGCCGGCTCCCGCTCCGTCCGGCGCTTGGCCCCGGCCGCCGCGTCCGGCTCGCGGTCGTGCGCGGAGCGGTTGCGGGACCGCCCCATCATCGCCTCGCGCTCGTCCTCGGTCAGGCCGCCCCACACGCCGTAGGGCTCCCGCACGGTCAGCGCGTGGGTCGCGCACTCCGCGCGCACCGGGCAGCGCATGCACACCTCTTTGGCCGCCGCCTCCCGCGCACTGCGAGCCGCGCCGCGCTCGCCCTCGGGGTGGAAGAAGAGCGAGCTGTCGACGCCGCGGCAGGCTGCCACGAGCTGCCAGTCCCAGAGGTCCGCGTTGGGACCGGGAAGGCGGGAGAAGTCTGCCATTGCTCATCCCCTCGAAGCGTGGGTGACGGCCTTGGAGCGCGGGCCGTTTCGGCCGTAGGTCCGACCGTACATCTACTGTCGTAGTAGATGTAAATATGACTCATCGCCAATCTAGTCACGATTACCCCACGCACCAGAAAAGAGCCACCAAACAGTTCAAACTCCTGCATAACACCCGTTCGGCAGCATTCCGCTCGTGTCGAGTTGCGCCCCGGCATCCCTTCCGGCCTCGGTAAACGCGGCCCCGGCAGCAGTCTGACCTGCGGCATGGTCGATCCGTGCACGGGTGATCACGTAGAGTGCGCACGACTGCGATCCGACGTCGTAACTCTTTCGGGTGAGGGTCGTTGAGTGAGGCGGAAGCGGTTGGCGGGATCACCTGAATCGGGCGTGTGCCCGAGCCGTCGGCCCCACCGGTGAAGATTCGTACTTCGTACAGCCTGGAGGCACAAGTGACGCGGTTCAGCTGCGGAGGGCGGTCATGACATCCGTCCTCGTCTGCGACGACTCCCCGCTCGCCCGAGAGGCCCTGCGCCGGGCGGTGGCGACCGTGCCCGGCGTCGAGCGCGTAACCACCGCGGCCAACGGCGAGGAAGTCCTCCGCCGCTGGGGTGCCGACCGTTCGGACCTCATCCTGATGGACGTCCGGATGCCCGGCCTCGGCGGCGTGGAGACGGTCCGGCGGCTGCTGTCGGCCGACCCCGGCGCCCGCATCATCATGCTCACCGTGGCCGAGGACCTCGACGGGGTGGCGCTGGCCGTCGCCGCCGGCGCCCGCGGCTACCTGCACAAGGACGCCTCGCGCGCCGAACTGCGGGCCACCGTCACCCAGGCGCTGGCCGACCCGACCTGGCGGCTGGCCCCCCGGCGGCTGCGCTCGGCCGAGATGGGCGCGGCGCCCACCCTCACCGCCCGCGAGATCCAGGTGCTCGAGGGCATGAGCCACGGGCGCTCCAACGCCGAGATCGGCCGCGAGCTCTTCCTGTCCGAGGACACCGTGAAGACGCACGCCAGAAGGCTGTTCAAGAAGCTCGGCGCCTCGGACCGGGCGCACGCGGTGGCGCTCGGATTCCGCTGGGGCCTGGTCCGTTAGGCCCCCCTGCGGTGGGTGACGACGCGTACGGCGATCAGGCCGAATCCGCCGGTGGAGCCCGCGGTTCCTCGGTTTCCCGGGGGAGGACGCATGCTTGACGTATGGACTTCCTCGGGGATCGGCGGGGGCCGGGCGTGATCGGGATGACCGCATCGGCCGCAGAGGCACACAACCGCGCGCATAACGCTTCGGTGCAGAAGTACGGCCGCGATGCGGCGGAACGTCCGGCGGCGAGGCACCATGGATGGATGCGTGACGACGACACCTCGGCCATCGGTGCTCTCGTCCGTCGCGCGGTCGACGGGGATCAGCGGGCCACGCACGACCTGCTCGCCGCCGTCCACCCGCTCGCCGAGCGCTACTGCCGGACCAGGCTGTCCCGGCTGCCCGGTGACGCCCGCCACTTCGTGGACGACCTCGCCCAGGAGGTCTGCCTCGCGGTCCTGTGCGCCCTGCCGCGCTACCGCGACCTGGGCCGCCCCTTCGAGGCGTTCGTCGTCTCCATCGCCGCCCACAAGGTCGCCGACCTCCAGCGGGCCGCCATGCGCGGTCCCGGCAGCACCGCGGTGCCGTCCGACGAGATGCCGGAGAAACCGGACGACTCGCTCGGCCCCGAGGAGCACGCGCTGCTCAGCAGCGACGCCGCCTGGGCCCGCGCCCTGCTCGCCCGGCTGCCGGACCACCTGCGGGAACTGGTGCTGCTGCGGGTCGCCGTCGGGCTCAGCGCGGAGGAGACCGGCCAGGTGCTGGGCATGTCGCCGGGCGCGGTGCGGGTCGCGCAGCACCGGGCGCTGACCCGGCTGCGGGCGATCGCGGAGGAGTCCGCGGCGGCCGCGGCGGCGGAGGAAGCGCCGGGCCTGAGCGCCTGAGCGGCCTTCCCTCCGGGGGGCCGGCGGCGGGGTTCACGGCCGGGCGAAACGGCGTATCCCGGACGCCCGGGGGGATGTCGGGGAATACGTCCGGAGCCACTACCATTGAACCCCTCGCCGGGCAAGACCATTCGGGAAGGTGCCATGTCGTTCAACGCCGACGGAGCAGCCGAGAAGTTCGCCGTACTCGGACTCACCTACGATGACGTGCTGCTGCTGCCGGGGGCCTCGTCGGTTCTGCCGAACCAGGTGGACACCGCCTCCTTCGTCTCGCGCAACGTCCGGGTCAACATCCCCCTGCTGTCGGCGGCCATGGACAAGGTCACCGAGGCGCGGATGGCCATCGCGATGGCCCGCCAGGGCGGCGCCGGCGTGCTGCACCGCAACCTCTCGATCGAGGACCAGGTCAGCCAGGTCGATCTGGTCAAGCGCTCGGAGTCCGGTATGGTCACCGACCCGATCACGGTCCGCCCGGACGCGACCCTGGGCGACGCGGACGCGCTGTGCGCCCGGTTCCGGATCAGCGGCGTGCCGGTCACCGACGAGGCCGGGCGGCTGCTGGGCATCGTCACCAACCGCGACATGGCCTTCGAGTCGGACCGGGGCCGCGAGGTCCGCGAGGTCATGACGCCGATGCCGCTGGTCACCGGCAAGGTGGGCATCTCCGGCGTCGACGCGATGGAGCTGCTGCGCCGCCACAAGATCGAGAAGCTCCCGCTGGTCGACGACGAGGGCCTGCTCAAGGGCCTGATCACCGTCAAGGACTTCGTCAAGGCCGAGCAGTACCCGAAGGCGGCCAAGGACGGCGACGGGCGGCTGATCGTCGGCGCGGCCGTCGGGGCCAGCCCGGAGGCGCTCGACCGGGCCCAGGCGCTGGCCGGCGCCGGCGTGGACTTCCTGGTCGTGGACACCTCCCACGGCCACAACAGCAACGCGCTGGACTGGATGGCCAAGATCAAGTCGAGCGTCCAGGTGGACATCATCGGCGGCAACATTGCCACCCGGGACGGCGCGCAGGCGCTGATCGACGCGGGCGTGGACGGCGTCAAGGTCGGCGTCGGCCCCGGCTCCATCTGCACCACCCGGGTCGTCGCCGGGATCGGCGTGCCCCAGGTCACCGCGATCCACGAGGCCGCGCAGGCGTGCCTCGACGCGGGCGTCCCCGTGATCGGCGACGGCGGCCTCCAGTACAGCGGCGACATCGGCAAGGCGCTGGCCGCGGGCGCGAGCACGGTGATGCTCGGCAGCCTGCTGGCCGGCTGCGAGGAGTCGCCGGGCGAGCTGCTGTTCATCAACGGCAAGCAGTTCAAGTCCTACCGCGGCATGGGCTCGCTCGGCGCGATGCAGTCCCGCGGGCAGGGCCGCTCGTACTCCAAGGACCGCTACTTCCAGGCGGACGTCAGCTCCGACGACAAGCTCGTGCCCGAGGGTGTCGAGGGCCAGGTGGCCTACCGCGGGCCGCTGTCCGCGGTGATCCACCAGCTCGTCGGCGGCCTGCGGCAGACGATGGGCTACGTGGGCGCGGCCACCATCGCGGAGATGGAGTCGAAGGGCCGGTTCGTGCGCATCACCGCGGCGGGTCTGAAGGAGTCCCACCCGCACGACATCCAGATGACCGTCGAGGCGCCCAACTACCACGGCTGAGGGTTCCTTCATCAGGGGCGCCGGGGACACTTCCCGGCGCCCCTGAGCGGTCGCCGCCGGAGGCGGAGGCGGTGGCTGGGATACTGGGCGGGCGAACGCGAAAGAAAGGCGCACTGACGTGACCGAGATCGAGATCGGACGAGGCAAGCGGGGCCGCAGGGCGTACGCCTTCGACGACATCGCCGTGGTGCCCAGCCGCCGAACCCGGGACCCGAAAGAGGTCTCGATCGCCTGGCAGATCGACGCCTACCGCTTCGAACTCCCCTTCCTGGCCGCCCCGATGGACTCCGTGGTGTCGCCCGAGTCGGCGATCCGGATCGGGAACCTCGGCGGCCTCGGAGTGCTCAACCTCGAAGGGCTGTGGACCCGGTACGACGACCCGGAGCCGCTGCTCGCCGAGCTCGCCGAGGTCGACGACGCGCGGGCGACCGCCCGGCTCCAGGAGATCTACGCGGCGCCCATCCGCGAGGAGCTGATCGGCCAGCGGATCAAGGAGGTGCGCGAGGCCGGGGTGGTCACCGCGGCCGCCCTGTCCCCGCAGCGCACCGCGCAGTTCTCCAAGGCCGTGGTGGACGCGGGCGTGGACCTGTTCGTCATCCGCGGCACCACGGTGTCCGCCGAGCACGTCAGCGGCTCCCACGAGCCGCTGAACCTCAAGCAGTTCATCTACGAGCTCGACGTGCCGGTGATCGTGGGCGGCTGCGCCACCTACACCGCCGCGCTGCACCTGATGCGCACCGGCGCCGCGGGCGTCCTGGTGGGCTTCGGCGGCGGTGCCGCGCACACCACCCGCAGCGTGCTGGGCATCCAGGTGCCGATGGCCACCGCCGTGGCCGACGTGGCCGCGGCCCGCCGCGACTACATGGACGAGTCCGGCGGCCGGTACGTGCACGTGATCGCCGACGGCGGCTGCGGCGCGAGCGGCGACCTGCCCAAGGCCATCGCCTGCGGCGCGGACGCGGTCATGATGGGTTCCCCGCTGGCCCGCGCCACCGACGCCCCCGGCCGCGGCTTCCACTGGGGCATGGAGGCGGTCAACCCCGAACTCCCGCGCGGCAAGAGGATGAACCTGGGCACGGCCGGGACCACCGAGGAGATCCTCCTCGGCCCCTCGCACGCGCCCGACGGTTCGATGAACTTCTTCGGCGCGCTGCGCCGCTCGATGGCCACCACCGGCTACTCGGACCTGAAGGAGTTCCAGCGGGTCGAGGTCACCGTCTCGCCCCACCACCGCTGAGTCACGCGCGTACGCGAAGGGCCCCACCGCATCGGCGGTGGGGCCCTTCGCGTACGCCGGTGGCTCAGTTGTCGCCGAAGCGCTTGGCCAGGCCGAAGGCGCCGATCGCGGCGAAGATCAGGAAGAAGACGCGCATGGCGTCGAAGTCGTGCTTCCAGGACTTCCACAGGTCGCCGAAGTGGTGGAGGAAGATGTCGCTCACCGACAGGCTGCCGCCGGCCTCGGAGACGACGTGGCTGGCGATCAGCGCGCCGCCGAAGAGCTCGCCGAAGATCACCGCGCCCACCGCCAGCAGGGCGGCGACGACGGGGACCGCGGGGTTGCGGCCGCCGGCCTTGCCGGCGGCGAGGCCCACCAGCGCGCCCACCGCGAGGGCGCCGTACCGGAATTCGACGGTGCTGCCGTCGTCCTTGGCGAGCGCGCGCAGCAGGCCGCCGTACGCGAGGGCCGCCACGATCGCCACCAGCACGCCGACGACGAGGCCGAGGCCGACGTTGTCGGGGCGCCGGGCGGCCTGCGGGTAGCCGGCCGCGTAGGGGGCGGCGGGCTGCGGGTAGCCGCCGGGGGCGTTGTACCCGGGAGCGTAACCGGGGGTGCCGGGAGCGCCCTGGGGAGCGCCGTACGGAGCGCCCTGCGGCGGCCCGTAGGGGGCGCTGCCGGGCTGCGGGCCGAACGGGTTCTGTCCGCCGGCCTGCGGTGGTGGGTAGTTGGCGCTCATGAAAGGAGTCCCCCGGGGTACGGATAACGGGCATCGCACGACGCCGCGGACGTGCGGCCCATCGACGCTTTGGACGCCGAAATCTAACAGGGTGGGGTGACAATCGGACATGACGATGCTCCGCGCCCGAACGGATCGTTACAGGACCACGACACTGCGGGCACGACCGGAACCGTCCCTCGCGGCTACAGCCGGGCGGCCGCTCCCGCGGGCGTCGCACCCCGCGTGTCCAGCAGGAGTTGGGCCTTGACCGCCAGCCCCTGGAGATCGTACGTGCGGTGGTGCTGGAGCAGCAGCGTCAGGTCGGCGTCGGCGGCGGCCTCCCACAGGCTGTCGGCGCGGGGCACCGGACGGTCGAGAACGCGCCACTGCGGCACGTACGGGTCGTGGTAGCCGAGGTGGGCGCCGAGTTCGATCAGCCGCGCGCCGATCTCCCGGGCCGGGGAACCCTCCTGGTCCGCGAGGTCGGCCTTGTAGGTGACGCCGAGCAGCAGCACCCGGGCGCCGCGCAGCGACTTGCCGTGCTCGTTGAGCAGCGCGGCGGCACGCTGCACCACGTAGCGGGGCATGCGCGCGTTGACCTCCTGGGCGAGTTCGACCATGCGCAGCGGGTGGCCCGGGGTGCGCGGGCGGCCGGCGGTGAAGTGCGGGGCGGCGTTGGGGTCCAGGGGCGCGGCGTGGCCGCCGACGCCGGGGCCCGGGCGGAAGGCGTGGAAGCCGAACGGCTTGGTCTCCGCGCAGCGGATCACGTCCCACAGGTCGACGCCGATGTCGTGGCAGAAGACGGCCATCTCGTTGGCGAAGGCGATGTTGACGTGCCGGTAGTTGGTCTCCATCAGCTTGACCGCCTCGGCCTCGCGCGGCCCGCGGGCCCGGACGATCCGCTCGGTCAGCCGGCCGTAGAAGGCGGCCGCGGCCTCGGTGCAGGCGGGCGTGCAACCGCCCACCACCTTCGGGGTGTTGGCCAGGTGGAAGTCGCGGTTGCCGGGGTCGAGCCGGCTGGGGGAGCAGGCAAGGTGGAAGTCGCGGCCGGCCCGCAGTCCCTCGGCCTCCAGCAGCGGGCGCAGGAATTCCTCGGTGGTGCCCGGGTAGACGGCCGATTCCAGGATCACCGTGGTGTGCGGGCGCAGGTGGGCGGCGAGGGCCCGGGCGGCGGCGGCCACCGCGGTGAGGTCGAGCGCGCCGCCGTCGGCCCCCTCGGCGGGCCGGGTGGGCGCGCAGATCACCGCGGTCCTGACCCGGCCGAGCACGGACGGGTCGGCGGTGGCGCGGAAGCCGCAGGCGAGCATCCGGCGCAGGTCGGGGGCCGCGAGGGTGCCGGGCGGGACCCGCCCGGCGTTGATGTGGGCGGCGGCCCCGGGATCGGGCTCGTAGCCGATGACGCCGAGGCCCGCGGCGGTCGCCGCCTGGGCGAGGGGCAGTCCGGTGTGGCCGAGTCCGAGCACGGCGAGATCTGCGGGCAATGGTCCGGTCCTCTCCCTGGCGCCGACCATCGGCGGGTCCTGGCGCGACCCACATACGGCTACACAACAGGCTAACCAGACAAATCTCTGATATGACCGCACGGCGCGCCGGTCCCTGTTGGCCGGTCGAGCGGTGTGCGGTCACTATCGAAAGGGGGATCACCGTTGCAGACGACCCCCCAAGGCGACGGACACGGAGGCACGGATGCGTACGACATCACTCGGGCCCGCCCAGCGGGCCGAGGCCCTGGCCCGGATGGCCGAGCGCGAACTGGATGTCCTGGTCATCGGCGGGGGTGTGGTCGGTGCCGGCACCGCGCTGGACGCCGTCACCCGCGGCCTGTCGACGGGCCTGGTCGAGGCCCGGGACTGGGCGTCGGGCACCTCGAGCCGGTCCAGCAAGCTCATCCACGGCGGCCTGCGCTACCTGGAGATGCTGGACTTCGCCCTGGTCAGAGAGGCGCTCACGGAGCGTGGCCTGCTGCTGGAGCGGCTGGCCCCGCACCTGGTGCGGCCGGTGCCCTTCCTGTACCCGCTCCAGCACAAGGGCTGGGAGCGGCTCTACGCGGGCTCCGGCGTGGCCCTCTACGACGCGATGTCCGTCTCCTCCGGCCACGGCCGCGGCCTGCCCATGCACCGCCACCTCAGCCGCAAGCACGCCCTGCGGATCGCCCCGGCACTGCGCAAGGACGCCCTGGTCGGCGCCCTGCAGTACTACGACGCCCAGGTCGACGACGCACGCTTCGTGATGACCCTGATACGTACCGCCACCTCCTACGGGGCGCTCACGGCCAACCACGCCAAGGTCACCGCGTTCCTCCGGGAGGGTGAACGGGTGGTCGGGGCCCGCGTGCAGGACGGCGAGGCCGGGGGCGAGTACGAGGTCAGGGCCCGCCAGGTGGTCAACGCCACCGGGGTGTGGACCGACGACACCCAGGCCCTGATCGGCGAACGCGGCATGTTCCACGTCCGCGCGTCCAAGGGCGTCCACCTGGTCGTGCCCAAGGACCGGATCCACTCCAGCACCGGGCTGATCCTGCGCACCGAGAAGAGCGTGCTCTTCGTCATCCCCTGGGGCCGGCACTGGGTCGTCGGCACCACGGACACCGACTGGGACCTGGACAAGGCCCACCCGGCCGCCTCCAGCGCCGACATCGACTACGTGCTGGAGCGCGTCAACTCGGTGCTGGCCACCCCGCTCGGCCGGGACGACGTGCAGGGCGTCTACGCCGGGCTGCGCCCGCTGCTGGCCGGCGAGTCGGAGGCCACCAGCAAGCTCTCCCGCGAGCACACGGTGGCCCACCCCCAGCCCGGGCTGGTGGTCGTGGCCGGCGGCAAGTTCACCACCTACCGGGTGATGGCCAAGGACGCCGTGGACGAGGCGGTGCACGGCCTGGACCGCCGGGTGGCGCCCTCGTGCACCGAGGAGATCCCCCTGATGGGCGCCGAGGGCTTCCGGGCCCTGTGGAACGCCCGGGCCGGGCTCGCCCAGCGCACCGGGCTGCACGTCGCCCGGGTGGAGCATCTGCTCCAGCGCTACGGATCCCTGGCCGAGGAACTGCTCGCCCTGATCGAGCAGGACCCGGAACTGGGCGCCCCGCTGCCCGCCGCCGACGACTACCTGCGGGCCGAGGTCGTCTACGCCGTGACCTCGGAGGGCGCCCGCCACCTGGAGGACGTGCTGACCCGCAGGACCCGTATCTCGATCGAGACCTTCGACCGCGGCACCCGCACCGCCCGCGAGGCCGCCGAGCTGATGGCGACCGTGCTGGGCTGGGACCAGGCGCAGATCGACAAGGAGGTCGCCTACTACGAGAAGCGGGTGGAGGCCGAGCGGGAATCGCAGCGGCAGCCCGACGACCAGACCGCGGATGCCGCAAGGCTGGGCGCTCCGGATATCGTGCCTATCTGACATAGGGCCCGGGCGGGGGCACGGGGAAGGGCGCGAGATGGACCGACAGGTCGACGAGGGACGGTTGGTCGCGGGCCGCTACCGGCTGCTGGAGAAGATCGGCCGCGGCGGGATGGGCACGGTGTGGCGGGCCGAGGACGAGCTGCTGGGCCGTCAGGTCGCGGTCAAGAAGCTCCACCCGCCGCAACCGCACATGGACGACGAGGAGTTGGCCACCCTCTTCGAGCGCACCCGCCGCGAGGCCCGCGCCGCCGCCCGGATCAGCCACCCGAACGTCATCGTGGTGCACGACGTGGTCGACGACGCCGGCCTGCCGTCCATCGTCATGGAGTACGTCCCCTCGGTGACGCTCGGGGAGCGGCTGAAGGAGTCCGGCCCGCTCTCCCCGGCCGAGGCCGCCCGGATCGGCCGGGGCATGATCGCCGCGCTGCGCGCCGCCCACCGGGCCGGGGTGCTGCACCGCGACGTCAAGCCCGGCAACGTGCTGCTCGGCGAGGACAACCGGGTGGTGCTCACCGACTTCGGCATCGCCCAGGCGTCCGGCACCTCCACCCTGACCCGCACCGGCGAACTCATCGGCTCCATCGACTTCCTGTCGCCGGAGCGGATTCGCGGCGTGCTGCCCGGCCCCGAGGCCGACCTGTGGGCGCTGGGCGCCACCTTGTATCAGGCGGTGGAGGGCGCCTCGCCGTTCCGCCGGCCCACCGCGATCGAGACCGCGTACGCCATCGCCGAGGAGCCGGTGCGCCCGCCCGCCCGCGCCGGCGCGCTCGCCGAGGTGATCGCCGCGCTGCTCGCGAAGGAGCCCGGCCGGCGGCCGTCGGCGGAGGACGCCGAGCGGATGCTGCGCAGTCAGGCCGCCGAGGACGACACCGCGTTCCTCGACCACGGCCGCCTCGCCGGGCCCTACGGCGACCGGACCGCCACCACCCACCTGCCCGCGTACGACTCGGGGCAGGGCTCGCCGTACGGCCACGGCTCGCCCTACGGCCAGGGATACGGCGCGGGCGGCCACCCGACGGGTTCCACCGGGCCGACGACCGGCCCGCACCTCCCGCCGCAGCAGCCGTACGGGCCCCCGACCGGGTCCGGCGCCTCCCGCGGCGCGGGCCGCTCCGGGAGCGCGCCCTGGATCGCCGCCGTCACCGCCGTCGTGGTGCTGGCCGCGGGCGCCGCCTTCCTCGTCCACCGCTACCGCTCCAACGAGGCGTCCGGTGACGGGGGTTCGAAGGGCGGGCCGACCAGCAGCGCGACCACGCCGGCCACGACCCCGCCCACGACCGCGCCGCCGACCGCCACCCCGCCCTCGTCGCCACCGCCGGTGCCCGCGGGCTACCACCTCGCCACGGAGGCCGGCGAGGGCTACGCGGTGCCCGTGCCCGACGGCTGGAAGCGGCTGGTCAAGAAGGGCGGCGAGGAGATCGACTGGGTCGACCCGACCGGGCTGATCGGCCTGAAGGTCAGCAGCCTGCCCTTCGCCGCCGACGACCCCTACCAGCACTGGATCACCCTGGAACCGCAGACCCAGGACGCGGTGGAGGACTACCACCGCGACCGGATGGAGCGGACGACGTTCCTCGGCGGCCCCGCCGCGCTGTGGGAGTTCCGGTTCAAGGGCTCCGTCCGCGAGTGGCACGCCATCGACCTCGGCTTCGGCAAGCCCGGCGGCACGGAGTACGCCATCTACCTGTCGGCGCCGCAGTCCGACTGGGAGCAGGACAAGGGCGTGTTCGACATCGCCACCCAGGGGTTCCGGCAGTTGGACTGAACGGCGGGTTCGCCACCACCTTCCCGGGTCGGGGATGATGGGACATCAACACCCCTGACCACCGCCGGCATTGCAGAGGAATTCCATGAGCGAGGTCGCAACCACCGACGGACGCCTGCTCGCCGACCGGTACCGCCTCGGTGGGGTGCTCGGCAAGGGCGGCATGGGGACCGTGTGGCGCGCCGTCGACGAGACCCTCGGCCGCAGCGTCGCGGTGAAGGAGTTGCGCTTCCCCGGCAACGTGGACGAGGACGAGAAGCGCCGGCTGGTCACCCGGACCCTGCGCGAGGCCAAGGCCACCGCGCGGATCCGCAACACCGGCGCGATCACCGTCTTCGACGTGGTCAAGGAGGACGACCGGCCGTGGATCGTCATGGAGTTGGTGGAGGGCCGGTCGCTGTCCGACGCGATCCGCGAGGACGGCCCGCTCACGCCCAAGCGCGCCGCCGAGGTCGGCCTGGTGCTGCTGGACGTGCTCAAGGCGGCGCACGCCGAGGGCATCCTGCACCGTGACGTGAAGCCGTCCAACGTGCTCATCGCGAACACCGGCCGGGTCGTGCTCGGCGACTTCGGCATCGCGAAGATCGACGGCGACCCCTCCGTCACCTCCACCGGCATGCTCGTGGGCGCGCCCTCCTACATCTCGCCCGAGCGGGCCCGCGGTCAGAAGCCCGGCCCGCCCGCCGACCTGTGGTCGCTCGGCGCGCTGCTGTACGCGGCGGTCGAGGGACACCCGCCCTACGACAAGGGGTCGGCGATCGCCACGCTGACCGCGGTGATGACCGAACCGGTGGGCCCGATGCGCAACGCCGGGCCGCTGGCCGAGGTCATCTCCGGGCTGCTGGTGAAGGACCCGGACCGGCGGCTGGACGACGAGGGCGCCCGCCGGCTGCTGACGGAGGTCGCCCAGGCCCCCGACCAGCCCTTCGCACCGGGCAGCCCGGGGGAGTCCGCGACCCGCACCGTCCCGCTGCCCGTCGACCCCCAGCCCGTGCCCACCGACGCCCCGCCGGCCGCCCGGCTGGCCGCGGCCGACCAGGAGCGGGTGCGCAGCGCCCTGCGCAGCGTGCGCAGGGCCGCGGCCGCGCCGCCCGCCGCCGGCGCGGCCGACCGCCAGGAGACCGCGCATTCCACCCCGCGCCGCGGCCTGGCCGTGGTGATCGCCGTGGTGGTGCTGGCCCTGCTCGGCACGGTGATCGGGATCGCCCTCGCCCAGGGCGGCGGCAAGGGCGGCGGCGACAAGAAGCACGGCCGCGGCAAGAACGGCACGACGGCCAGCGCGTCGACCAAGCACGGATCCGCCGCCGGCCCCACGGGCGGCGCCACGTCGGCCCCGCTGTCCTCCACCACGCCGACCACCCCCTCCGCGGCGCCGACCACCAACCCGGCGGGCGGGGACGCCAAACTGCCGGCCGGCTGGCACGTCGTGCACGACCCGGAGGGCTTCTCCATAGCCCTGCCCAAGGGCTGGAAGTACGTGGGCGACGACGGCTACGGGGTCGGCTCCCGCTACAAGGGCCCCGGCGCCGCCAACCTCCTGGTGGACTGGACCCACACACCGGGCAAGAGCGCGCTGGGCGCGTGGCAGAAGCAGGCCGACGCGGCCCGAAGCGGCGGCATGAAGGACTACCACCAGTTCAAGCTGGCCACCGTCGAGTACCGCGGATACGACGCCGCGGACTGGGAGTACAGGAGGCTCGACCAGGGTAAGCCCGTACATGTCCTGAACCGGGGCATGGTGACGGACAGTTCGCACGGTTATGCCCTCATGTACACCACTCCCGCCGGGGATTGGAACAACGCCTTCAACCGCCAGGCCCTGACGACCTTCTTCGAGAGCTTCAAACCGGCCAAATAGGCGCGCGAAGCACGTATGGTGAATAGCTGTGGACTGTCCGCAGCCGGAACGCGTCCGAACCACCGTCGGACGCGTCCGGACGGGACCGTTTCGTGAGGATGACCGATCGGGCCGGAAAGGGGGGCACCGTGGAGGAGTACGCAGGGCGGGTGCTCGCTGACCGGTACCGGCTGCCGCGGCCGCCCGCCGATGAGTTCGAACTCGTCGAGACCCGGGCCTTCGACACCTACAGCGGCCAGGAGGTGCTGGTCCACCAGGTGCTGCTGCCCGAGGTCGTCAGCGCCGAACTCGTCGGCGAGGACGACGAATCGGGCGGGGGCGACGGGTCGGGCGACAGCGCGCGGCGGGCCCTCGAAGCGGCCCGCGCGGCCGCCGCGATACCCGACCACCCGCGCCTGGTGCAGGTCTTCGACATCTTCGTCGAGGACGGCAGCCTGTGGATCGCCAGCGAACTCGTGCCCGCCCGGCCGCTGGCCGCCTTACTCGCCGAACACCCGCTGGACGCCTACCGCGCCGCCGAGGTCGCCGCCGACGTGCTGACCGCGCTGCGCGCCCTGCACGCCCACGGCTGGACCCACCGCAACGTCACCACCAGCACCGTGCTGGTCCTCGACGACGGCCGGGCCATGCTCGGCGGACTCGCCGCCGGCGCCGCGCAGGAGGCGCTGTGCGGGTACGACCCGCTGCCCGAACAGGTGCTGGCCGGCGGGGCGGAGCCCGATCTGCACGGCCCGCGGTCGGCCCTGGAGCAGGAGCGGGCCCGGCAGAACCGGATCACCGTCGTCGGCGCGGTCACCGAGCGGTGGGCGCCCGAACAGGCCCACGAGGTGCACGAGAACTGGCGGTTGTCGCCGCCGGTCGGCCCGGCCGCCGACCTGTGGGCGCTCGGCGCCCTGCTCTTCCGCAGCGTGCAGGGGCACCCGCCCTTCCCCGAGGAGAGCGCCCCCGAACTCGTCCAACTCGTGTGCGCCGAACCGCCCGCCTTCGCCGAGGAGTGCGGCCCGCTGCGTCCGGTCGTCGAGTCGCTGCTCCGGCCGGACCCCGAAGAGCGGCCCGAGGCTGAGGAGCTGGGCGGCTGGCTGCGGTCGCTGATCCGCTCCGCGCCCGAGCCCGACCTCGGCGTGGCCACCGTCCAGGTGCCCGCCGACCCGGCCAAGCTGCCGGTCAAGCGGCGCAGGGGCGAACTGGTGCGCCGCAGGCGCCGGGCCGGCGACCGCACCGAGGTCGGCCCCGGGCACCGCAGGCACGCCAAGGACAAGCAGGCCCGGCCGGCCCGGACCGCGAAGCCGGCCAAGGCGCCGCGCCCGGCCAAGCCCGCCAAGCCGGCGAAGCCCTCCGCCGCCGTCCGCAGCGAGCCGCGGCCCTCGCTCGCCGCCAACCGCGCGGCGGCCGCCGACAGCGGCGCGCGCGGGGCGTCGCGGGCGCACATCCACGAAGAGGACGTCGTCTACCGGGGGCCGGAAGCCGCCGAGGCGCCGCGCCGGCTCGGGGTGCGGCTGCTGCTGGCGGTCCTGCTCATCCTCGCGGCCGTCGTCGCGTACGCCCTCCTCGTGATGCCGCACCGCAGCACCAACGGCAGCGCGAGCCCGGACCGCACGGTGCCGGCCGAGTTGGGCGGCGAGAGCAAGAACTCGGCGCCGCCGTCCACCACGCCGCCGAGCGCGAAGCCGTCGAGCAAGGCGCCCGCCAAGCCGACGAAGAAGGCCGCGCCGCCGCCCGCGACCGGCGTCGGGCCCGGCTTCACGCTGCGGCACGACCCCGCGGGGTTCACCATCGCGGTCCACAACGGGTGGCTGCGGGCCGGGGAGAACGCGCAGGAGGAGGTGCGTTACTCCGGCGACGACCTCCAGCTCACCGTGGTGCCCGGCCGCGACACCTCCGCGCGCAACGGCACGGATCCGGTGGCCTACCAGCTCAACGAGCCGGAGCTCGCCGATTTCCGCGCGTCCGCGTGGTCCTCCGCGTCCGGGTTGCAGACCCTCACGCTCGACGGCCACCCCGCCGCCGAGGGCGAGTACACCTACCGCAACGCCAGCGGGCAGGGCCTCTACGCCCGCAACCTCGCGATCCTCATCGACGGCAAGTACCACGTCGTTCTCGTCACCGGCCTCGACAGCCAACGCGCCGACGTCCAAGCGGCCTTCGACAAAGCCGTCCAGACCTACACCGCGAACTAGCTCCCCTCCGCGGAGTGCGGTTCTTCAGGGGCGCGGGGAACTGCGCGCTCAGCAGGCCACCGGCCGGTGGTCGCGAGGCGACAGGAACAGCCCCTTTGGGGGCGTGACGACCTGCGGGCCACAGATGGGCTGAGCGCGCGGTTCCCCGCGCCCCTTCGGGGCCGCATCTGCCCCACGAGGGCAGCACCCCCGTCTCCCGGCCAGTGGCCAGTTGCGCGCGCGGTTCCCCGCGCCCCTGAAATACCGTCCCTCCGCGAGGGAACCGCCGACCGCGGCCGGGTCGACCTGCCTACGCCGAGCGCGAGCGGTGCGGCATGATGGGCCGTATGGCGAGTGACGGGGGGTACGGGGCCGCGCACCGGCCCCGGGACCTGGTCGCGGGGCGGTACCGCATCGACGCCCGCATCGGCCGCGGCGGCATGGGCACGGTCTGGCGCGCCATGGACGAGTTGCTGCGGCGCCCCGTCGCGGTCAAGGAACTCCACCTGGCCGACGCCGGGTTGACCGAGGTCGAGTCCTCCAGCCAGCACGAACGCGCGCTGCGCGAGGCGCGGAGCCTGGCCAGGATCCGCCACCCGCACGTGGTGGTCGTCCACGACGTGGTGGTGCAGGACGGCCGCCCGTGGATCGTGATGGAGCTGGTGGACGGCCGCTCGCTGGCGGATCTGCTGCGCGACGACGGCCCGTTGGCCCCGCGCGAGGCGGCCCGGATCTGCGCGGCCGTGGCGGGCGCGCTGGGCGCCGCGCACGACCGGGACATCCAGCACCGGGACGTCAAACCGGCGAATGTGCTGATCGAGCGGGAGTCCGGCCGCGTCGTCCTGACCGACTTCGGCATCGCCCGGGTGCCGGGCAGCGCCACCATCAGCGACACCGGCTCGTTCGTCGGCTCGCCGGAGTACACCGCGCCCGAGCGGATGTCGGGGCGCGCCGCGGGCCCCGAGTCGGACCTGTGGTCGCTGGGCGCGCTGCTGGTGGCCGCGGTGGACGGCCAGTCGCCGTTCCACCGCGAGTCGATCGGCGAGATCGTGCACGCGGTCGCCATCGACGACATCACCCCGCCGGCGACGGTCGGCGCGCTGCTGCCGGTGGTGCGGGGGCTGCTGGAGCGCGACCCGTCCCGCCGGATGGCCGCCGCCCAGGTGGAGACGGTGCTCATGGCGTACGCCGAACTCGGCGTGGAGCCGTCGGAGGCGCCGACGCCCGAACTGCCCACGCAGGGGCCGAAGGTGCCGCGGCAGCGGGAGCCGGAGCGTACGGCGCCGGAAGAGCCCGCTTCCGGTGGGACGCCCGCGGATGCCGGCCGTGCGCCGCGCGGGCGCCGTACCGGACGGGTGGTGGCCGCGGTGGCGGCGGCCGTGCTCATCGCGGGTGTGGCCGGGGCGACGGCCGCCTTCCTGGTCGGCCGGCGGGACGGCGAGGCGCAGGCCGGCCCGTCCGCCACCACCACGGCCACCACCTCGACGGCCGCCGCCCCCACGACCTCGGCTTCCGCCCCGCCGGCACCCACCACCGCCTCGGCCCTGCCGGCCGGCTTCGCGCGGATCACCGACCCGGCGGGCTTCTCCGTGGCGCTGCCCACCGGCTACGTGCGGTACCTCGAGCCGCCGCGGGTCTACTACTGGTCGCCCGACCACATCTACCGGTTCGGCGAGCGCGAGCAGAAGCCCGACCCGCGCGGGGCGGAGGCGGTGATGAGCGACCAGGACAAGGCCGGCCCCGCCACCTACAAGGGCTACCGGGACGGCGTGATCACCCGGACCGAGCAGCACGGACAGCCCGCCGCCCTCTGGCAGTTCACTTACGACGGCTTCGGGGACGGCCACGGACCGCGCCGGACCTTCGACCTGTGCTGGATCGAGGACGGCCGGATGTACGACCTGTGGCTGTCGGCGCCGCTGTCGCAGGTGGAGCAGGAGCGGCAGACGTTCGACGCCGCCCGGGCGTCGTTCGAGATCGGCTGACGTGCACGGATCCGAACACCGCCACCGAACGCTGGCAGTTTTTGGAAATTGCCCTACTGACGGGTAGCCACGCACGCTCCCCGGTCGTACCCTCACCGGCATGACGGAAACGCCGGAACGCACCGCACGCCCCACCGACGGCCCCACCGACAACCCCGTCGCGCCGCGGCCGACGGGCTCGCGCGTCCCGCACGACGTCGTCACCCCCGACCTGGTGTCCCGTCTGACCCGAGGCGTCGTCGGCTCCGGCCGCACCGTGAACCACACCCCGCTCACCGGCGAGAAGCTCGCCGACCTGCCCGAGGCGACCCCTGAGGAGGTCGCGGAGGCCTTCGAACGGGCCCGCAACGCCCAGCGGTTGTGGGCGGCGACCCCGGCCCGGGAGCGGGCCCGGGTGCTGCTGCGCTTCCACGACCGCGTGCTCGCCCGGCAGTCGGAGGCGCTGGACCTGATCCAGCTGGAGACCGGCAAGGCCCGGCTGCACGCCCACGAGGAACTGCAGAGCGTGGCGTCGGCCGCCCGGCACTACGGCTACAAGACCCCCGCCTACCTGCGGCCCAAGCGGCACGTCGGGGCCTTCCCGGTCTTCACCAAGGCGGTCGAACTGCGGCAGGCGCGCGGGGTGGTGGGGCAGATCGTGCCCTGGAACTACCCGCTGGAGCTGTCCGTCGGCGACGCGCTGCCCGCCTTCGCGGCCGGCAACGCGGTGGTCATGAAGCCGGACACCGAGACCGCGCTGACCGCGCTGTGGGCCCGCGAGCAGCTGATCGCGGCCGGCCTGCCCGAGGACGTGTGGCAGGTCGTCATCGGCGACGGGCCGGTGGTCGGGCCGGCGGTGGTGGAGCACGCCGATTACGTGTCCTTCACCGGCTCCACCCGCACCGGGCGCGAGGTGGCCCGGCAGGCGGCCGGCCGGCTGGTCGGCGCCTCCCTCGAACTCGGCGGCAAGAACGCCCTGCTGGTGCTGCGCGACGCCGACCTGGACCACGCCGCCGACGGCGCCGTGCGGGCCTGCTTCGCCTCCGCCGGGCAACTGTGCATCTCCATCGAGCGCCTGCTCGTCGACGCTTCGGTGGCCGACGCCTTCCTGGAGAAGTTCGTCGCCCGGACCAGGGCGCTGCGGCTCGGCACGTCGCTCGCCTACGGCGCCGGCATGGGATCGCTCGCCGGGGAGCGGCAGTTGGAGACGGTCGTGCGCCACGTGGAGGAGGCCCGGGAGAAGGGCGCCACCGTGCTCACCGGCGGCCGCCCCCGGCCGGACGTCGGGCCCTTCGTCTACGAGCCGACCGTGCTCGACGGGGTGGAGCCGCCGATGGCCGTGTGCGCCGAGGAGACCTTCGGCCCGGTCGTGTCGGTGTACCGCTTCACCGACGAGGAAGAGGCCATCGAGCGCGCCAACAGCACGGCCTACGGCCTCAATTCGAGCGTGTGGACGCGCGACACCCGCCGCGGCGCGCGCATCGCGGCCCGGCTGCGCACCGGAACGGTCAACGTCAACGAGGCGTACGCGGCGGCGTACGGCAGCGTGCGCGCGCCCATGGGCGGTATGAAGGACTCCGGGCTCGGGCGCCGGCACGGCTCCGAGGGCATCCTGAAGTTCACCGAGGCGCAGACCGTCGCCGTCCAGCGGATGCTGCCGATCGCCCCGTCGCTGGGCCTGGACGACGAGCGGTACGCGGCGCTCCTGACCGGTTCGCTGCGGCTGATGAAGACCCTGCGGCTGCGCTGAGGGCGCCGCGAGCACCCCGAGGCACCGGCCCACGCACCCACGGAGGACCCCCGTGCAAGAGGACGTAGCAGAGGACGCCTACGACTACGACGTGATCGTGGTGGGCTCCGGCTTCGGCGGTTCCGTCTCCGCGCTGCGGCTGAGCGAGAAGGGCTACCGGGTCGGCGTCCTGGAGGCCGGCCGCCGCTTCGCCCGCGACGAGCTGCCCAAGAACTCCTGGGACGTGCGCAACTACCTGTGGGCCCCGGCGCTCGGCCTCTACGGCATCCAGCGCATCCACGTGCTGGGCAACGTGCTGGTGCTCGCGGGCGCGGGCGTCGGCGGCGGCTCGCTGAACTACGCCAACACCCTGTACGTGCCGCCCGCCGCCTTCTTCGAGGACCGCCAGTGGGGCGCCATCACCGACTGGCAGGCGGAGCTGGCCCCGTACTACGACCAGGCGCGCCGGATGCTCGGGGTGCGGCTCAACCCGACCATGACGCCCTCCGACACCCACCTCAAGGCGGCCGCCGAGCGGATGGGCGTCGGCCACACCTTCCACCTCGCGCCGGTCGGGGTGTTCTTCGGCGACGGGCGCGACGGCGTCGAGGAGGGCGGGGGCGGCGGTTCCTGCGGAGCGAGGACCGCGCCCGGCCAGGAGGTCCCCGACCCGTACTTCGGCGGCATCGGCCCGGCCCGGCGGGCCTGCGTCGAGTGCGGGGAGTGCATGACCGGCTGCCGGCACGGCGCCAAGAACACCCTCAACGAGAACTACCTGCACCTCGCGGAGCGGGCCGGCGCGGTCATCCGCCCGATGACCACCGTCACCGCGCTCGCCGAGGACCCGGCCGGCGGCTACGCCGTCACCACGGTGCCCACCGACCGGCGCAGGAAGGGCGCCCGCGAGGTGCTGCGGGCCCGCCAAGTGGTCCTCGCGGCCGGCACCTACGGCACGCAGACGCTGCTGCACGCGATGCGGGACGCCGGCCGGCTGCCGGGCCTGTCCGACCGGCTCGGCGAGCTGACCCGCACCAACTCCGAGTCGCTGGTGGGCGCGGCGACCTCGCACTCCCGCTACCGCAAGCGCCACCCGGACCGCCCGCTGGACTTCACCCGGGGCGTGGCCATCACCTCCTCGGTGCACCCCAACGACCACACCCACATCGAGCCGGTCCGCTACGGCCGCGGCTCCAACGCGATGGGCGGCTTCTCGATCATGGCCGCCCCCTTCCGGGGACGGCTGCCGCGCTGGCTGGAGTTCGCCCTCAACTACCTGCGGCACCCGGCGGTCGGCTTCCGCTCGCTCTCCAACTACCGCTGGTCGGAACGGACGATCATCGGACTGGTCATGCAGACCAGCGACAACTCCGTGACCACCTTCCGGAAGCGCAAGGGCCTGGGCAAGGGCCTGCTGACCGCCCGCCAGGGGCACGGCGCGCCCAACCCGGTGCACATCCCCGAAGGCGCCGAGGCCGCCCGGCTGATCGCCGAGGAGATCAACGGCTTCGCGGGCAGCAACCTCGGCGAGGCCACCGGGCGCCCGATGACCGCGCACTTCCTGGGTGGCTGCCCGATCGGCGCCGACGCCGGGCAGGGCGTGATCGACCCCTATCACCGGCTCCACGGCCACCCGGGCATCCACGTGGTGGACGGCTCGGCGGTCTCCGCCAACCTCGGCGTCAACCCCTCGCTGACCATCACCGCGCAGGCAGAGCGGGCGATGGCGCTGTGGCCCAACAAGGGCGAGCCGGACCCGCGTCCGGCGCAGGGAGACGCCTACCGGGTCGTGGCCGCGGTGAAGCCGGGGAGCCCCGCGGTGCCGGCGGACGCCTTCGGTGCGCTGCGGCTCCCGCTGCTCCCGGTGCCGGAGGTGCCCAAAACACCCTGAACGCCCTGTAATGTGTTGCTCGCAGAGCGGCCGGTCCCAGGCGTCCCTGGGAGCCGACCGCCAGTTGGGTCGTGACCGGGCTGCTGTCCCCTGCCGTCCGATCACTCACACCGGTGCGAGGTCCCACGGCGGACGCTGCCTCGCGCCCGCCTCATCGCACCGGTCACACCCCGCCCAGCTGCGCCTGGGCGGTGTCCATTTCCACGCGTGGTTCGGGGTACCGCCCCTGGATGGCACGGACACCTCGTCCAACGAAGCCGCCTCCGCGCGGTCACGAGCCGTTCGGGTGATCCTGCGCCGGGGCTGCCGCCGGACCCCTCCCGTCACGCCGGGCCGCCCGTCGGGTCACGCCGGGCCGCGGCACAGGTCCAGCAGGGACATCGCCACGGTGGTGCCGGGCTTGCCCAGCGCCTCCCCGTAGGCGCGCAGGACCTCCATCTCGCGGGAGAGGTGGACCCGCCGCCCGCCGGCGCCGGTCCGGGCCCGCTGCACCTCGGCCGACACCTCCATCCGCTCCTGGATCAGCGCGATGATCCGCGTGTCGAGTCCGTCGATGCGCTGCCGCGCCTCGGCGATGACGGCCTGGGTCTCCTGGGGAAGGGTGTCGCTCACGGTGTGCTCCTCGGGTCGCTGGGGTGGGGCGCCTGTCGCCGGGCCGGACCGTTCGGGCCGGGAACGCGACAGGCGCCCCGGGCCGAGTGGCCCGGGGCGCCTGGGAAGTCGCTCGTCAGCGGTTCACGCGACGCGACCATGGCAGCCGGACCGGCCGGTGCCATAGGTAAACGCGAAGGTGTGTCGCTGCATGGCGCCAGTATGGACCACCGCCCCGGCCCGGGCGCAAGCCGCCCCCCGCGCCGCCGGTAGACTCGGGACCGGACCCACCGGACGCCGCGGTCCCCGCGCACCCGCAGGATCGTCAGGCGTCCCCCCTCGCACCACTCGCCGGAAGGCCGCCCGTGTCATCAGCGACCCCAGCCGACCCCGCAACCGACCCCGCCGCGACCGCCGACACCGACACGGTGCTGGTCGTGGACTTCGGGGCGCAGTACGCCCAGCTCATCGCGCGCCGGGTGCGCGAGGCACGGGTCTACAGCGAGATCGTGCCCTCGACCATGCCCGTCGCCGAGATGCTCGCCAAGCGGCCGCGCGCGATCATCCTGTCCGGCGGCCCGTCCTCGGTGTACGCGCAGGACGCGCCGAGCCTGGACCGGGAGATCTTCGAGGCGGGCGTGCCGGTCTTCGGCATGTGCTACGGCTTCCAGCTGATGGCGACCGCCCTCGGCGGCACCGTGGACAACACCGGCGCCCGCGAGTACGGCCGCACCCCGCTGGCCGTGCTCCGGCCCGGCTCCACGCTCTTCGAGGGCACCCCCGCCGAGCAGTCGGTGTGGATGTCGCACGGCGACGCCTGCTCGGCCGCCCCGGCCGGCTTCTCCGTCACCGCGTCCACCGACGTCGTGCCGGTCGCCGCCTTCGAGAACGACGAGCAGCGGCTGTACGGCGTGCAGTACCACCCCGAGGTGCTGCACACCACGCACGGCCAGCAGATCCTGGAGCACTTCCTCTACCGCGGCGCCGGCATCGCCCCCTCCTGGACCACCAGCAACGTGGTGGACGAGCAGATCGCCACGATCCGCGCCCAGGTCGGCAGCAGCCGGGCGATCTGCGGCCTGTCCGGCGGTGTGGACTCCGCGGTCGCCGCCGCCCTCGTGCAGCGGGCCATCGGCGACCAGCTGACCTGCGTGTACGTGGACCACGGCCTGATGCGCAAGGGCGAGACGGAGCAGGTCGAGAAGGACTTCGTGGCCGCCACCGGCGTGCAGCTGAAGGTCGTCGACGCCTCCGAGCGGTTCCTGGCCGCGCTGGCCGGGGTCAGCGACCCGGAGCAGAAGCGGAAGATCATCGGCCGCGAGTTCATCCGCGTCTTCGAGCAGGCGCAGGCCGAGATCGTCGCCGAGGCCCCCGGTGACCAGCCGGTGGAGTTCCTGGTGCAGGGCACCCTCTACCCGGACGTGGTGGAGTCCGGCGGCGGCACCGGCACCGCGAACATCAAGTCGCACCACAACGTGGGCGGCCTGCCCGAGGACCTGGAGTTCCAGCTCGTCGAACCGCTGCGCAAGCTGTTCAAGGACGAGGTGCGGATGGTCGGGCAGGAACTGGGCCTGCCCGAGGAGATCGTCCAGCGCCAGCCCTTCCCGGGCCCTGGCCTCGGCATCCGGATCGTCGGCGAGGTCACCCGCGAGCGGCTCGACCTGCTGCGCGAGGCCGACGCCATCGCCCGCGAGGAGCTGACCGCGGCCGGGCTGGACCGCGCGATCTGGCAGTGCCCGGTGGTCCTGCTCGCCGACGTCCGCTCGGTGGGCGTCCAGGGCGACGGCCGCACCTACGGCCACCCGATCGTGCTGCGCCCGGTCTCCTCCGAGGACGCGATGACCGCGGACTGGTCCCGGCTGCCGTACGAGGTGCTGGCCCGGATCTCCACCCGGATCACCAACGAGGTCAAGGACGTCAACCGGGTCGTGCTGGACGTCACCAGCAAGCCGCCGGGCACCATCGAGTGGGAGTGAGGGCCGGGACAGAGGAGGACCGGCCGGCGAAAGGCGCCTCCTCGTCCCGTATTTCCCGCGGCCCCGTTGAGTCACAGCTTCCGGGTGTACGTATGACCTCTTGACGCCGCCGGACCGGGAAGGCCCCTTCCCCTCGCGTTCCGTCCAGGAGACCGGCGGCGGGAGAGGCGGGAGACGATGCTTGAGGTCTGGCGGGACACCGCACGGCGGTACGCACTGCTGCCGTTGCGGGTCTTCCTCGGGGTGACCTTCCTCTACGCCGGTCTCGACAAGGTGACCAGCGACACGTTCTTCCACGACGCGGCGAACGGCTCGCTGCTGCAGATCCTGCACGGTGCGCACGACTCCGCCGCGTTCCCCGGCCTGATCGACCTCGCGCTCAAGGCGCCGCACGGCTTCGGCTACGCGATCGCGCTGGGCGAGATAGCCGTCGGCCTCGGCACGCTGGTCGGCCTGTTCGGCCGGGTCGCGGCGCTCGGCGGCGCGCTGATCTCGCTCAGCCTGTGGCTGACCATCAGCTGGGCCACCACGCCGTACTACTACGGCAACGACCTCGCCTACCTGATGGCCTGGCTGCCGATGGTG
This sequence comes from uncultured Actinomycetota bacterium, assembly GCA_963756705.1. Classification (GTDB taxonomy): domain Bacteria; phylum Actinomycetota; class Actinomycetes; order Streptomycetales; family Streptomycetaceae; genus Actinacidiphila. The sequence continues at coordinate 74,189 of CAVWOS010000003.1, forward strand.
CTGCACGGCACCCCGTACCTGTCCCTGGACGCGCTGCCGGCCGGCCGCCGCGGGCGGCGGCCGGCGGCCGCGGCGGCCGGGGGGACTACGGGTGCCGCGAGCGCGTCCGCCGACGCTCCCGGCGAGAGCGTGCGGTCCGCGCCGCCTGCGTGACGATCGCGGTCGCGGCCACCAGCAGCAGGCCGCCGCCCACCGCGGGCGCCGTGCGGCGCGGATGGCCCAGGTCCCACACGCCGCACGCGTCCAGCACGAAGGACGTCGCCAGGCCCAGCAGGACCAGGCCCATCACCAGGGCCGCGGGCTCGAAGCGGTGCCGCCTCACCGGAGCACCCGCAGCTGTCCGACGCCGACGTGCACCGTCACGTCCACCGTGCCCGCGGACGGGGTGCCCGCCACCGGGCCGAAGTCGAGCGCCTTGTGCCGGATCCGTTTCACGTCCACTCCCTCCTTGTCCTCGTCGGGCACCCGGACGTCGCCGAGGCCGACGTCGTAGCGCAGGTGCACGATCGCGTTCCGCGGCAGCCGCAGCGTGGCCCGGCCGGTGCCGAGCTTCAGCTCGGTGCGCACCTCCGCGCCCTGGAGCCGCAGCCCGGTCAGGTCGAGTTCACCGGTGCCGGCGCCGCGCTCGTACACCGGCCGCACGGCGCTCGCGGCCAGCGGCCGCCACACCGACGCGCCCACCCCCTGGCCGGTCTTGGGCAGCGCCGCGGCGCAGACCAGCCCCGCGATCGTCAGGAGCGACCAGAACGCGGTGCCGAACCGCGGCCGGCCCGCGAAGGACGCGATGAGGTACCCCAGGCCGAACACGCCGAGCGCCGCCGCCAGGCCGATCTCCAGGCTGGCGCCCACCGGCTGGTACGGCCACGACACCCCCGTGCCGACCGTCGCGGCCGTGGCCGCCAGCAGGAACACCACCATGCCGAAGACCCAGGCGTGCTCCTTGCGCGGCGCCGGCGCCCACAGCCGGGTCCGCCACGGCTGCGGGCCGGCCGGCGGGGGCTCCTCCTCGGCCGGGCCCCACAGGTAGCCGGGCTCCTTGCTCATCGGCTCGCGCCACCACGACGGCGTGCCGCTCGGTTCGGGCGGGGCCTGCGCGGCCGGCGGCGCGTCCACCGCGGGCCCGGCCGCGACCGGTGCCTCGCCGGCCGTGCCCGCCCGGCCGCGCTGCTGCGACCAGTACACGGCGCCGGCGGTGGCGGCGAGCAGGAGCAGGGAGAACGCCTGGTTGGCGCCGTTGCCGATCATCGACGCGTACAGGCCGCAGCCGACCAGCGTCATGAGGACGGCGGTCAGCGGCGCGCCGTCGATGCGGCCGGACAGCAGGCGGTGCGCCTCGCTCTCGTGCTCGCCCTGCTGCGGCACGACCAGCCAGCCCATGCCGTAGACGATCAGGCCGATGCCGCCGGTGAGCGCGAGCACCACCAGCACGATCCGGAAGATCACCGGGTCAACGCCGAAGTAGCGGGCCGCTCCGTGGCACACGCCGGCCAGCACCTTGTCCTGGCCGGTGCCGCGGCGCAGGCTCGGCCGCTCCCCGGCGTCCCCGTCGTATCCCTCGCCGGCGCCCGACTCGGGCCGGCCCGCCGCTCCGGGTGTGCCCGGGGCGTCCTGGGCGTTCCGGTCGTCCCGGTCGTTCTGGGCGTCCGCGCGTGCCGCGGTCTGCCGGGGCACCTCACCCGTGGTGGGTGGCGGTGCTCCGGCGGCGCCGGCCGCCGGGGCCGTGGTCCGCTCCCCGGGCGGGGCGCTCTCGTCCGTCATAGGGACCATGGTGGCGGGTGGCCGGGGGACCCGGCACCCCGGCCGACCCTGGTGCGACCCTGAAACGTCACCGGGCCGTCCCTTGGGGGTCCGACCCTGATGCCCCTGGTGGCCCTGTTGTGTGACGATCGTGGGTATGTCAGCCACCAGCGCGCCCCCCGGAGCCTCCGGCAGCCCGTCGGGCGCGTCCTTCCTCGCGTCGCCCGACGTCCCGGACCCCGGTGTGCGCAAGCTCTACCGCAGCTCCGAGGGCCGGATGGTCGGCGGCGCGGCCCGCGGGCTCGCCGGGCACCTCGGCCTGCCCGTGCTGTGGGTGCGCGCGCTGTTCCTGGTGCTCACCGCCTTCAACGGCATCGGGGTGCTGCTCTACGCGGCCTTCTGGTTCTTCGTGCCGCTGGGCATCGGCGGCGTCGCGGAGGCCAAGGAGCCCCGCGACGCCCGTTCGTGGCTGGCCGGCAAGCGCCCCGACAAGGGCCAGATCATGGCGCTGGTCGCGCTCGCGGTCGGCACCGGCGTCCTCGTGGACAGCCTCAACCTGGGCGCGGCGAACCGGGCGGTGTGGCCGCTGCTCGTGATCGGGCTGGGCGTGGCCCTGGTCTGGCGGCAGGCCGACAACGCCCGCAAGGCCCGCTGGGTCGAGATGAGCCAGGGCAAGCGGTTCTGGCCGCTGGCCCGGGCCGCCGCCGGGATCTTCATGGTGGTGGCCGGCGTCACCGGCTTCATCGTGGTGCGCGGCTCCGGCAGCCACCTCGGCGGCATCCTCCAGGCCGCGCTGGCCGTGCTCGTCGGCGTCGCGCTGATCGCCGGCCCGTACCTGGTGCGCATGACGCAGGACCTGTCGGCCGAGCGCACGATGCGCATCCGCGCCCAGGAGCGCGCCGAGGTCGCCGCCCACGTGCACGACTCGGTGCTGCACACGCTGACCCTGATCCAGCGCAACGCGGAGGACCCGCGCGAGGTGGCCCGGCTCGCCCGCGCCCAGGAGCGCGAGCTGCGCGCCTGGCTCTACCGCCCCGAGGGCACCGGCCGCGACGACGAGCCGTCCACCCTCGCCGACGCGGTGCGGGCGGCGGCCGCCGAGGTCGAGGACGCCCACGGCGTGCCGGTGGAGGTGGTCTGCGTCGGCGACTGCCCGCTCGACGACCGGCTCGGCGCGCAGATGCAGGCCGCCCGCGAGGCCATGGTCAACGCGGCCAAGTACGGCGGGGACGGCGGCCCGGTCCAGGTCTACGCCGAGGTCGAGGAGACCCGGGTGTTCGTCTCCGTCCGCGACCACGGACCGGGATTCGACGTCGACCAGGTACCGGACGACCGCATGGGCGTACGAGAATCGATCATCGGCCGGATGCGGCGCAACGGCGGCGAGGCGCGGTTGCGGGCCGCGCCCGGCGGTGGCACGGAAGTCGAACTGGAGATGGAGAGGGTGGCGGCGCAATGACTACGCCCACGTCAGACGGCGAGCGACGGGTCCGGGTGGTCCTCGTCGACGACCACCGCATGTTCCGCACCGGGGTGCAGGCGGAGATCGGGGCCACCGAGGAGACCGGCGTCGAGGTCGTCGGCGAGGCCGCCGACGTGGACCAGGCGGTCACCGTGGTCACCGCGACGCGCCCCGAAGTGGTGCTGCTCGACGTGCACCTGCCCGGCGGCGGCGGGGTCGAGGTGCTGCGCCGCTGCGCCGCGCTGAGCGCCGACCCCGATCAGCCGGTGCGGTTCCTGGCGCTGTCGGTCTCCGACGCGGCCGAGGACGTCATCGGCGTGATCCGCGGCGGCGCCCGCGGCTACGTCACCAAGACCATCACCGGCCCCGACCTGGTCGACTCGATCTTCCGCGTGCGCGACGGCGACGCGGTCTTCTCGCCCCGGCTGGCCGGCTTCGTGCTCGACGCGTTCGCGTCCACCGACGCGCCGCCGGTGGACGAGGACCTCGACCGGCTCACCCAGCGCGAGCGCGAGGTGCTGCGGCTGATCGCCCGCGGCTACGCGTACAAGGAGATCGCCAAGCAGCTGTTCATCTCCGTCAAGACGGTCGAGTCGCACGTGTCCGCGGTGCTGCGCAAGCTCCAGCTGTCCAACCGCCATGAGCTGACCCGCTGGGCGACGGCCCGCCGGCTGGTCTGAGCGGCCCGCTCCCCGCACGGGGGCGGGCCCGTCACGATCCGCAGGGCAGGCGCTGGTCGTCCTCGCTCGGCCAGATGAGCGTGTAGTTCGGCACCCGGACCGCGCGCTCCTCCACGGGCGTGCTCAGCGACTCCATGGGCACGCCCTCGGGCACCAGACACCGGCTCAGGTGCACGCCCGTCAGACAGGCGTCGCACCAGAAGGAGGCGTAGCCGACCCGGTCCTCCTCCACCCCGCAGAAGGACAGCCGCAGTTCGGGCCGCCCGCAGTCGGGGCACGTCACCGAGCCCGCCGGGTCCGGCAGTTCCTTGTAGCAGCGTTCGAAAGCCTCCAGCCAGGCTCCCCAACTCGACGTCAGGGCTTGCATCTCCGCTCTCCCGTCCGTTCGGCCCCCCGGCGAACGCAGACGATACGCCGCCCACCCCGCTCCCCGGCAGGATTCCGGAGAACCGTGACCACCCCGTGCCACCCGGGGCCGTCCGCCCCGGCGGGTTGCCGCCGCGCCGGAGCGCGTGCCTCCGCGGCGCGTCGGGGGTAACGGGTGAGGGAGCGTTCGCCCTGGGGCGGGAAGTGGTCGACGACGACCCGGAGCGGGGCGGGGCTCGACCGATTCGTGCGACAGGTACGCGCGTCGAGCGCGGCAAGGGGTGGGGAATGAACATGCGCGAGGGGACACCTACGTCCGGGGCCGCGGGCCGACACACCGGACGGATCACCGGACGGATCAGGGGCCGCGTGGCGGCCTTGGCGGCGGGGGCCCTGCTCGCCGTGGTGGCGCCGGCCGCGGCGCACGCGGACGGGTCGTCCGCGCCGACGCCGGCCGTGCCGACCGGGCAGGGCGTCCTGCAGGGCAGCGGGACGCTGTGCGCCACGGACCCGGCCGCCCCGGGCGTCGTCGCGAGCCCGCAGCCGCAGCTGACCGCGCGGGTCCACGGCGCGACGACCGCGTCCCAAGCAGCGAACCTGCGGGCCGACTTCACCGTCGACAGCCGGAACGCGGACGGTTCCTGGACGCGCGTCGCCGACCAACTGCGGCCGTCCGCCGGGTTCGTGACCGACAACACGCTCGTCACGACGACCCTGGGGACGACGCTCTCCACGGGCACGGTCTACCGCCTCGCGGTCGCCACCTGGGCCTACGCGGACGACCAGACCACCTACGCGGCCTCGGCCGCCACCGACTTCTGCTACTTCACCGTGGACCCGACGGGGCCGATGGCCCCCAAGATCGCCTACGGCGGCCCGTACACCGAGTGCGGCCCCAACGACTGCGTCGCCCACGGCGGGGCGGGGGTGCCCGGCACCTTCACCTTCTCCCCGGCGGACGGCGACTCGCCGGTCGTCGGCTACGAGTACAAGTTCTCCAGCGACGGTTCGTGGACCTCCGTCTCCGGATCCTCGGTGACCATCACGTTCACCCCGCCCGTCTCCACCTTCGAGCTGTTGCAGGTGCAGGCGCGGGACACGCTCGGCCGCTACGGGTTCACCACCGGCACGTCGTTCAAGGCCGGGTAGCGCCGGCCGCCGCGAGGGGAGCCGGGACCAGGTCGGCGACCACGCAGGTGATGTTGTCGGGGCCGCCCGCGCCGTTGGCCAGGCCGATCAGCGCGCGGGCGGCCTCGTCCGGCTCGTCGGGGGTGGCGGCCAGGGTGCGGTGGAGGGTCTCGTCGGAGAGGACCGAGGAGAGGCCGTCGGAGCACAGGAGGTAGCGGTCGCCGGGCTCGGCGGAGTGCAGCCGCAGGTCGGGCGCGGGCGCGGTGCCGTCCGCGCCCGTGGGCAGGGCCCGCAGGAGAAGGGCGCGGTCGGGGTGCGAGGCGGCCTCGTCCTCGGTGAGGCGGCCCTCGTCGACCAGCGAGCGCACGAAGGTGTGGTCGTGGGTGACGAGGAAGAGTTCGCCGCCGCGCAGCACGTAGGCGCGGGAGTCGCCGATGTGGACCAGGGCCAGGTGGGTGCCGGTCCACAGCATCGCGGTCAAGGTGGTGCCGGCGGTCGCCGGGCCGCCGTCGGGTGCGGCGGTCGCGGCTCTGCCGGAATAAGAGGCGGCGGCGGGGTCGGAGACGGAAGGTGCGGCGGCCTCGGCGACCGCGCGGCTCGCCGCCTCCACCGCGTCCTGGAGCACGTTGAGGATGTTGCCCGCCGGCAGCGGTCCGGCGTCCAGGTGCCGGAGCGCGCCGATGGCCGCCGCGCTGGCCGGGGCGCCGCGGCCGCCGAAGCCGTCGGCCACGGCGAGCAGGCGCTCGCCGGCGTAGACCGCGTCCTGGTTGCCGGCGCGGACCAGGCCCGCGTCGGTGCGGGCGGCGTAGCGAAGGGTAAGGGGCGGGCTCATGGTGGTGTGGTCCTTACGTGACAGGTGGTCGACGAGGAATCCGGCCAGGTCGCGCCGCGCCGCGGTCTCCGCCTCGACCTGCGCCCAATAGGCGCGGATCTCCGCGGCCGCCTCGGCGTCGCCGGCGCTCGCGCACACCCGCTCGATGCGGGCCAGCGGCATGCCGAGGCGCCGCAGCCAGGCCACGAGCCGGGCGCGTTCGAGCTGTTCGGGGGCGTAGAAGCGGTAGCCGGTGACCGGGTCCACCCGGGCCGGCGGCAGCAGGCCGAGGTCGTCGTACAGGCGCAGCGCCTTCGGCGACAGCCGGGTGGCCTTCGCGAAGGCCCCGATGGTCAGCCACTCCATGCCCGTCCTCCTCGGTCCGGCCGCCGGTGGTGTTCCCGGCCCGCCCTCCACCCTGCGGTCTGCCCCAGGGGCAAGGTCAACCCCGGACGCGGCGGAGGGGCGGGCTGGTGCCGTTCCGTCGAAATCCCTGGACAATTCCCCGGGAAATTTGGCACGGTGGGGTGCCCCGGGCCGCAATTCGAAAGCGTGCCCGATTTCACGGCCGTCCACCTCGTCCGGGGCGACCCGCCGCCACTCAGGGAGCCGCCATCCATGACCGAGGTCCGACTCGCCCCGGAGACCGCCGCGTTCTACACCTCGCACAGCACCTTCTCCGACCCCGGCGATCTGGCCGACCGGTACGCGGATCTGCCGAAGGACGCCGGTGAACTCTCCCGCCTCGTACGGGACCTGATGATCCACCGGGTGGAGGGCGATCAGTACGGCGTGCCCATCGCCGAGGACCGGATGCGCGACGACGCGGAGACCCGGTACACCGACGACATCCTGCGGCTGGTGGTCGGCCGGGACGACGCGCCGCTGACCCGGCGCCGCGCCTTCGCCGACCGCTTCGTCGGCACCTGCCGGGACTTCACGCTGCTGCACGTCTCGCTGCTGCGGCACGCCGGCGTCCCGGCCCGGCTGCGCTCCGGCTTCGCGGACTACTTCGGGACCGACGGCTTCCACTTCGACCACGTCGTCACCGAGTACTGGGACGAGCGGCGCGGCTGGCTGCTCGCCGACACCCAGATCGCCGACCCCGCCTGGTACCCGCTGCCCTTCGACCCCATGGACGTGCCGCGCGACCGCTTCCTCGTCGCCGGGGAGGCGTGGAGGACGATCCGCGCGGGCGAGGCGGACCCGCAGACCTTCGGACTGCCCTCGTCCGACGGGTCGATGGCCGGCTCGTGGTTCGTGGCCGGCGACGTCCGGCTCGACCTCGCAGCCCTCAACAAGGTCGAGACCCTGCTGTGGGACATCTGGGGCACCGGCGCCGACAACGACGGCGACATGACCGACGAGATCAACGTCCTCTACGACGAGGCCGCCGCCGTGACCTCCGGCGAGATCGACTTCGCCGCGGCCCGCGCCCTGTTCACCACGAACGACGGCCTGCGCACCCCGCCCACCGTCCTGTCCCTCGCCCCCTTCAACGGACCCGTCCAGGTCACCCTGCGCTGACCCGGTTCCGGCCCCGGCGCCCTGCTCAGGGCGCGGGCGCCGGGACGGCCACTGGATGGTCGGGCATCCGCACCGCGTAGCCGGGGTCGCGCCCGGTGCCGAGGCGGGCGAAGCGCATCAGCTCGCGGACGATGCCCGCGTTGCCCATCGCCCAGCCCTGCCGGGGTTCGAGTTCGGACGGCGTGGCCCGGTGCTCGACGTTCGACCAGCGGGCGCCGGCCGCGTCGACGGTCGCCCGCACGGCGAGGTCCGCGACCAGCGTCCCCGCGAACGCCGACCCGTCGCGCCCCTCCACGAGCCGGTCGCAGGCCAGCGCCAGCACCCCCGCGGTCCCGCAGCACCGGCCGCTGTTGTCCCAGAGGCCCGGGCGCAGCCGGCGCGGCAGGCCGCAGGTGGTGACCGTGTGCCAGCAGCGGTCGGCCAGCGCCGTCCACGCCGGGTCGCCGCCGCCAGCGCCCAGCAGCCGGAACACCTGGGCGTCGCCCGCCGGGCCGTGGCACCAGCCGTAGCTGTAGCGCTCGATGAGGTCCGGCTTGTGCTGCGGGTCGGAGTGCGGCACGAGGAAGCCCTCCGGGCCTGCCTCGTCGCGGGCGACCACGTCCGCCACACCGGCCAGCCCCAGCTCCACCAGGTCCGCCCGGCCGGTCGCCCGCCCGACCGCGACCAGCGCGTACGCGATGCCCAGCGTGCCGTGGGAGATGTGGTGGAAGCGGGCCTCGGCCCCGCTGCGCACCTCCCAGTGCGCTCCGGCCGGCGTCGGCTCGGCCGTCCGCACGTACGGGGTCACCGCCAGCAGCGCCAGTTCCAGGTCCCCGCACTGCAGCGCGCCCAGCGCGATCCCGGCGTTGCCGCCCATCAGCTCGAACTGCTCGCCCCAGCGCTCCCCGTCGAACCGCTTCCGCAGCAGGGCCAGGGCGCGCCCGGCCGCCGCGCCCGCCGCCTCGTCCCCCAGCGCCCGGTGCGCCTCGTGCAGGGCCAGTGCCATCCCGGCCAGGCCGAAGTAGAGCGAGTCGAGCTCCCACGCGTCCAGCGCCGCCGCGATCGAGCGGGTGCCGCGCACGGCCGCGTCGCCGTACCGCTCGTCCCCGAAGTGCGCCCTGCCCTCCAGCAGCGCGACCACGACGCCGGCGGTGCCGCTGTAGAGCGAAGGATCGGGCTCGTCGTCGGAAGCGGTGCCGTTCCAGGCCAGCGCGCCGTGCCCGGTGTCCCGGGCCGCGCCGAGCAGCCATTCCAGGCCGCCCAGCGCGAGCGATGCGGCGTCGTCCGAGAGGTTCGTGCACACGGCTTCGGGTGCGGTCATGATCCCAAGGCTGTCATGGCGGGGGAGAGCCGGTGCGCACGGGGCACCCGGGGTGGGTGAGGGGCCCGTTACGCGGGACGGGTCGCGCCGGCGAACGGCATCTCGGAGATCGGCGCGACGCGGACCGGGGCGCCCGGGTGCGGGGCGTGGATCATCCGGCCGCCGCCGATGTAGAGGCCCACGTGGCTGATGCCGGAGTAGAAGAACACCAGGTCGCCCGGCCGCAGTTGGGACCGCGACACGCGGGTGCCGGCGTTGATCTGGGTGTACGTGGTGCGGGGCAGCGAGACGCCGGCCGCCTTCCACGCGGCCTGGGTCAGGCCCGAACAGTCGAAGGCGTTCGGGCCGGTGGCGCCCCAGACGTACGGCAGGCCGAGGGCGCGGTAGGCGAACGCGACCGCCAGCGCGGCGCGGGCCGAGGGCGCGGGCTCGCCGCCCAGCGGGGTCCGGTCCGCGCCGCGGCCGGCGGCGGGCGCGCCGTCCTGCGCGGCCGGGACGTCGTCGGAGTCGTCGACGGTGGCGCGCCCGCTCGGGGTGAGCGAGGCGAGCAGGTCCCGCGCCTGGCCCAGCTTGGTCCGCACCGTCCGCTTGTGCGCGGCGAGTCGGGCCTGCGCGGACTTCAACGTGGCGAGTTTGGCGGCCGCTTCGACCCGGGTCTGCTCGACGTCCCGCCGCTCGTTCGCCAGCCGGGTCAGCACCACGGTCTGCCGGCTGCCCAACTGGTTCAGCGTGCCGGCCTGTTGGAGGAACGTGGCCGGGTTCGCGCTGAGCGCCAGCTGGAGCGCGGGGTCCAGCGCGCCGGAACGGTACTGCGCCGCGGCGATCGTGCCGAGCGTGTCCCGCGAGGAGTTGAGCCGCGCGGTCTTGCGGGCCAGCTCGTCCTGGAGGCGGGCCACCGCGGCGCGCGCCGCGTCGGCCTGCTGCCGGGCGCCGTCGTAGCGCTCGGTCGCCTCCTCCGCCTGCCGGTACAGGTCGGCCACCTTCGCCCGCACCGCGCCGACGGTGGGCCGCGGTTCGCCCCGGGCGCTCTCGCCGAGCAGGCTCACGGACGCGGCCGAGGCCAGCGCCAGCGAGACCGCCGCGCGGGCGGTGGCCCGGGGGGCCGAGGGGGCGAGGGGGCGGCGACTGTGCGAGGCCATGCGGCCGTCACTCCTTGGGGAGGGAGGCCCGGCAGCGCCCCGCACGGGGGAGCGGGACGCCGCCGGACTTCAACGGAGGCGGCCGACGCCGTCACGTCCCGACGACGATGGGGTCCGGCCACCTGCCAGCGACGCTAAACCTCCCCGGGGGCCCGAATGCGCCCGGAGTCCGGTATTGCACCCCTTCCGCCCGCTTCCGCCCGCGCTCGATCGCCCGGCGACCGCTTTCCCGTCACGTGTGAACGCAAGTGGGGCCGCGGTCCGCCGGGAGTTCGGCAACTCCCGTTTCCGGCAGGGGCGTTGTTACGCGATGCGCCGAGCGGCAGCGAACGGCATCCACGACATCGGGGCGATCTCCACCGTCGCGCCGGTGTGCGGGGCGTGCACGACCTTGCCGTCGCCGAGGTAGATGCCCACGTGGCTGATGCCGGAGTAGAAGAAGACCAGGTCGCCCGGCCGCAGGTCGGACTCGGAAACGGCCACGCCGTCCTTGACCTGGTCCCAGGTGGTGCGGCCGATCGTGATCCCGGCGGCGCGGTAGGACGCCTGCGTCAGGCCCGAGCAGTCGTAGGAGTTGGGGCCGGTGCCACCGGAGACGTACGGCTTGCCGATCTGCGACAGCGCGAACTTGATGGCGGCGGCGGCCCGTCCGGAGGCCGGGCCGTTGTACGTGTAGGTCTGGCTCGACGAGGGCTCCATCGAGGCGAGCTTGGCCCGCTGCTGCGAGGTGAGGCTGTTGAGCAACTTCTGCGCGGCGGCCAGCTTCGCCTGGAGGTCCTTCTTCTGGCCCGCCAGCTTGCCCTGCTGCGTGGTGAGCCCGGCCAGGCTGCTGCTCGCCTGCGCCCGCTGGATCGAGGCCTGCTCCTGCTGGACCTTGTAGGTCTTGAGAGCCTCTTCCTGCGTGCTCGACAGCCGGTCGAGCATGTGCGTCTGGGCGAGGAAGCCCTCCGGGTCGTCGGAGAGCAGGAGCTGGGTGGTCTCGTCGAGCCCGCCGTCGCGGTACTGCTCGGCCGCGAACTGCCCCAGCACGCGCCGGGACTCGTTCATCTTCTCGGTCTTCTCGGCGACCTGGGCGAGCAGTTGGTTGGTCTTGGTGCGCTGCGCGGAGGTCTTCTCCTTGGCCTGGTCGTAGCGCTGGGTCGCCACCTCGGCCTGCTGGTTGAGGTCGTCGACCTGCTTCTTCACCTGGGCGATCGTCGGCTTGGCCGGTGCCGCGTGCGCGGTCTCGCTCATCAGGGTGACGGATGCCAGTGCCGCGCCGGTGATGCCGACGGCGGCGCGGGGGCCGGCCGAGGCGAGTAGCGGGGTGCGCGGCTTGCGGTGCGACGCCAAGGAGGCGACTCCTTCCGTGGGCCGCCGACCGGGTTAGCTGACGGGTTCGGGCTGGGAAGGTCGCCCTACGGTCCGGACGCGGTGCGTCCGTCCCGATTCACCCCAAGTGCTGCGTGGGTCCCCGGTACCGGCCGAGGCCGGATTAGGCGGAGATGGCGCGCTGTCGGACCTTTCGCCGACGGGGGACGTGCCATCTAGCGGGCTACCGTAGTCAACTTCGCGGCTTCTTGGGAGGATTCGATCGAGATGTGACCGAAATCGCTTCGTGACCTTACGTTTTGTGGATCAGGTTCCCGGGTAATACGGGCAGGACGGTCGGTCCGGATCAATACGGGCGTACGGCCGCGTAGAAGGGCATCTCGGTGATCGGGGCGATCTTGACCACCGTGCCGGTGTGCGGGGCGTGGATCATCTCGCCGTTGCCTATGTAGAGGCCCACGTGGCTGTCGTCGGCGTAGAAGAAGATCAGGTCGCCCGGCTGGAGGTCGGACTCCGACACGCGGGTGCCGACGTTCACCTGGTCGTAGGTGGTGCGCGGCAGCGTGATGCCCGCCGCCTTGTACGCCGCCTGCGTCAGGCCCGAGCAGTCGAAGGAGTCCGGGCCGGTCGCGCCCCACACGTACGGCTTGCCCAACTGCTGCCGGGCGAAGGCGATCGCCTGGTCGGCGACCGAGGAGTTGACCGGGGCCTTGGTCTTCAACGACGCCTGCAGCTTGGCCTGCTGGGCGGCGAGGGCTGCGGCCTTCTGCCGGGCCTCGGCCTCCTGCTTCGCGGCCAGTTCGGCCAGCCGCTTCTTCTCCTGCGCGTTGAGCGTGTTCAGCAGCTTCTGCGCGGCGGAGAGCTTCGTCTGCACGTCGCTCTTGGCGGCCTTGAGCTGCGCCTGCTGGGTGGTGAGGGTGGCCAGGCTCTTCGCGGCCTCGATGCGCTGCTGCGTCGCGGACGCCTGCTGCACCCGGTAGTCCTCGACCGCCTGCTTCTGCCGCTTGCCCAGCACCTCCGTCAGGTGGGCGTTGTCGGCGAGGTCCTGCGGATCGCCGGACATCAGGTACCGGGTGGTGGTCAGGTCGCCGCCCTGCCGGTACTGCGCGGCGGCGTACTGGCCGAGCACCCGGCGGGAGTTGTTGAGCTGCTCGGTCTTCTTCGCGGCCTGCGCGAGCAGCCGGTTGACCTTCGTGGTCTGCTGGTCGGTCTGCGCCTTGGCACCGTCGTAGTGCTCGGTGGCCACCTCCGCCTGGTGCATCAGCGCGTCCACCTTCGCCTTCACCTGGGCGACGGAGGGCTTGGGCTGCCCGGTCGCCGGGGTGGCGCTCGCGGTCTCGCTGAGCAGGGTCACGGTCGCCAGCGCCGCCGTGGTCAGGCCCACGGCCGTGCGGGGGCCGGGTGCGCTGAGCAATGCGGTGCGAGCCTTGCGGTGCGTCGCCATGCGGACGGACTCCTCTCCGGCGCGGGCGCCGTGGCCGGGTGCGGCTGGTGGGGAACCGTAGTCACCTTGCGAGGGTGCTGTGAAGGCCGATGTCCGATAGGCCCGATACCTTTTCGTAATCTTTTGCGGATCACATACCCGGTGGGCCGGACCGTCACGGAGTGTTCATCGGGAGTGGCGGCAGGGCGACAGCCCGGACCTTGAGACCGGGCCCTGGACTGACGGTGCGGGCGCCTAGACTCGGGAGGCGATGAGCAGCCTCTTTGACGACCACTTCCTGGCGGGTCTGGAATCGGCCCACGGACCGTCCGACGCCGCGCCCCCGCCGGAGCCGGAGGACGGGCCCGGCGGCGGCGAGGACGTGCCGCACGACCTGTTCGGCGACCGGTTCGACGGCCCGCCCCCGCACGACGGGCACTACCGCGACGGCGCCGCGCGCCCCGTCATCGACCCCGCGCAGCTCCTCGAAGGGCTCAACGAGCAGCAGGCCGCGGCCGTCGTGCACGAGGGCGGGCCGCTGCTCATCGTGGCCGGGGCCGGCTCCGGCAAGACCCGCGTGCTCACCCACCGCATCGCGCACCTGCTGCACGCCCGCCGCGCCCACCCCGGCTCGATCCTGGCGATCACCTTCACCAACAAGGCCGCCGGCGAGATGAAGGAGCGCGTCGAGCAACTCGTCGGCGCGCGCGCCCACGCCATGTGGGTGTCCACCTTCCACAGCGCGTGCGTGCGCATCCTGCGGCGCGAGTCCAAGGTCCTCGGCTTCACCTCGTCGTTCTCGATCTACGACGCGGCCGACTCCAAGCGGCTGATGGCGCTGGTCTGCCGCGACCTGGACCTGGACCCGAAGCAGTTCCCGCCGAAGTCCTTCAGCGCGAAGATCTCCAACCTCAAGAACGAGCTCATCGACGAGGAGACCTTCGCCGGGCAGGCGGAGAACCCCTTCGAGAAGAAGCTCGCCGAGGCGTACGCGATGTACCAGGCGCGGCTGCGCGAGGCCAACGCGCTGGACTTCGACGACATCATCATGACCACGGTCAACCTGCTCCAGGCGTTCCCCGACGTCGCCGAGCACTACCGCCGCCGCTTCCGGCACGTGCTCGTGGACGAGTACCAGGACACCAACCACGCCCAGTACACGCTGGTCCGTGAGCTGGTGGGCACCGGCGAGCACGCGGCCGAGCTGTGCGTGGTCGGTGACGCGGACCAGTCGATCTACGCCTTCCGCGGCGCCACGATCCGCAACATCCTCCAGTTCGAGGAGGACTACCCGCAGGCCCGCACGATCCTGCTGGAGCAGAACTACCGCTCCACGCAGACCATCCTGTCCGCCGCCAACGCCGTCATCGAGCGCAACGCCGGCCGCCGCGCGAAGAACCTGTGGACGGAATCCGGCCAGGGTCCGGTGATCACCGGCTACGTCGCCGACCAGGAGCACGACGAGGCGCAGTACGTCGCCGACGAGATCGACCGGCTCAGCGACGCCGGTGACGCCCGCCCCGGCGACGTGGCGGTCTTCTACCGCACCAACGCGCAGTCCCGTGTCTTCGAAGAGGTGTTCATCCGGGTCGGCCTGCCCTACAAGGTGGTCGGCGGTGTCCGCTTCTACGAGCGGCGCGAGGTCCGGGACGTGCTGGCCTACCTGCGGGTGCTGGCCAACCCCGAGGACGCGGTCCCGCTGCGCCGGATCCTCAACGTGCCCAAGCGCGGCATCGGCGAGCGCGCCGAGGCGATGATCGACGCGCTGGCGCTGCGCGAGAGGATCTCCTTCCCGCAGGCGCTGCGCCGGGTCGACGACGCGTACGGCATGGCGGCCCGCTCGGCCAACGCGGTCAAGCGCTTCAACACGTTGATGGACGAGCTGCGCACGGTCGTGGAGTCGGGCGCGGGCCCGGCCGTCGTCCTGGAGGCCGTGCTCGAACGCACCGGCTACCTGGCGGAGTTGCAGGCGTCCACCGACCCGCAGGACGAGACCCGGGTGGAGAACCTCCAGGAACTCGCCGCCGTGGCCCTGGAGTTCGAGCAGGAACAGGGCGAGGGCGAACCCGGCACGCTGGCGGAGTTCCTCGAACGTGTCGCGCTCGTCGCCGACTCCGACCAGATCCCGGACGACGACGAGGAGTCCGGCGGCGTGATCACCCTGATGACGCTGCACACCGCCAAGGGGCTGGAGTTCCCGGTGGTGTTCCTCACCGGCCTGGAGGACGGCGTCTTCCCGCACATGCGCGCGCTCGGCCAGGTCAAGGAGTTGGAGGAGGAGCGGCGGCTGGCGTACGTGGGCATCACCCGGGCCCGCGAGCGGCTCTACATCACCCGCTCGATGATGCGCAGCGCGTGGGGGCAGCCCGCCTACAACCCGCCCTCGCGCTTCCTGGAGGAGATCCCGGAGTCGCTCGTCCAGTGGAAGCGGACCGGGGGTGCGCCGGGTGGCGCGGCCGCCGGGCCCGTCTCCAAGGCGGCGGCCTCGCTCTCCTCCACGATCGCCGCGCGCGGCCGCGCGGGCACCGGCGGGTTCGCCACCCGCCGCTCGGCCGGCGACCGCCCGGTCATCTCCCTCACCGTCGGCGACCGCGTCACCCACGACCAGTTCGGCCTCGGCACCGTCGTCGCCGTCACGGGCCGCCCCGGCGACGAAAAAGCCACCATCGATTTCGGCGACGACCGCCCCAAACAACTCCTCCTCCGCTACGCCCCCGTAGAAAAGCTCTAACGCCTCCCGCTGGGGTTCCCCGCCCCGGGTTGCCCTCGCAGGCAGCGTCCGCCCCCCAGGGGCGCGGGGAACCGCGCGCTCAGCCACACTGCGGGCCGCAGGTCGTCACGCGCCCGAAGGGGCAATTCCTGTCGCATGGCGGCCACCGGGCCGGTGGTGGGTTCCTCGCGCCCCTGAGGGCGGACGCCGCACGGCGGGGTGAGGTGAGTCCGGGGTGGCCGCCCCGGCGAGGGGTCAGCGGGGGTCGAGGCCGTGGGCCAGGAGCCAGGGGAGGGGGTCGATGGGCTGGCCGCCGTTCGGGCGGACCTCGAAGTGCAGGTGCGGCCCGGTGGTGTTGCCGGTGTTGCCCGAGTACGCGATGACCGTACCCGCCTTCACCTTGCCGCTGCGGATCTTCGTGCTGCTCAGGTGGCAGTACCAGGTCTCCGTACCGTCGGGCGCGGTGACTATGGCCATGTTGCCGTAGGAGCTGTTCCACTGCGTGCGCACGGTGCCGTCGGTGGCCGCCATCACGGGCGTGCCCTCCTGCACCGGGAAGTCGATGCCGGTGTGCAGCGCCATCCAGTGCTCGCCGGACTGCCCGAAGTAGGCGCTGAGCCCCCTCTGCTTCACCGGCAGCACGAACTTCGGCCTCAGCGCCTCCTTGCGCGCCGCCGCCTCGGCCTTCGCCTTGGCCGCGGCCGCCTGGCGGTCCTTGAGGTCCACCCGCTCCTGGGCCCGGTTCGCACGCGTGGCGAAGTCGTCGGCGTCCCGGCTCACCCCGGACAGCTGGCGGTCCAGCTGCGTGGTCGGGTTGGCGGACGCCGCGTCCGCCGCCGAGTGCGAGGAGTCCTGTGCCATGCCGACCCCACCGATCGCCGCGGCGCCGACCGCCGCCACGCCCATCACCGCGACCGACGGCACCGCCACGGTCAGCAGCGCCGAGCGCTTGGCCGGCTTGCGGCGGCGGCTGCGGGCGGCCACGGGGCCGCTCTCGTCAGGGGCGTAGTCGTGCCGCACCGGCTCGTCGTCGGGCGCCGGTTCGAGGCCCTCCAGCAGGAGGGCGGCCTCGTCGAACGGCTCCGGGTCCGCGGCCGGCCCGCCGTCGAAGTCGAAGGTGCCGGTGCCGGTGCCGTGCACCGGCATGCCGTGCGCGGGCGTGTCGTACGCCGGAGTGCCGTGGGCCGGGGTGGCGGCGGTCTCGTACGGCCCGGCGTCGTACCCGGCGGTGGCCGCCTGGGGGACGGTCGCGTGCGTCCCGTAGCCGGGGGCGTCGTACGCGGGCACCTGCTCGTAGATCCCGGTGTCGCCGCTGGCGTCGTACCCGTAGCCGTACCCGTACCCGTAGGTCGGGTAGGCGCCGGAGTCCCACTCCTGCTGCTGCGGGTAACCGGTCTGGTGGCTGGTCTGCTGGCCGGTTTCACCCGTTTGCCACAGCCCGCTGGTGTCGTACGTCCCGGTGTCGTAGTACGTGGCCCCGGCCGGGGCGGCTCCGTCGCCGTACGCGTACGGGTCGGACGTCACGTACGCGCCGGTGTCGTAGCCGGTGGTGTCGTACCCGCCCGCGCCGTAGCCCTGCTGGGGCGCCGCCTGGGCGTAGCCCCCCGCGTGGCCGGCGTCGTGCGCGAACTGCTGCTCGTACCCGTCGGCAGGGGAACCGCCCAGCGGGTCGTACGCGTCGTACGGCATGGCTTGCTGCGGGATGTACGCGTAGGTGCCGGTGGCGTCGTCCGCGTAGGTGGTGCCGACGGTCGGGTACGCACTGGACGCATAGGCGTCGTACGCGTGTCCGTCGTAGCCGGGGGAGTACCCCGACGGGTGACGTTCGTTCACCGCCAGCTTCTCTTTCGCCTCGGCAGCAGGAGAATCAGCGGCGACTGTAGCCCCCGTTACCGGGCCGCGACAATCTTCGGCCTGGGCCGGGCGCCCGCCTTGCCCGGTGTTCGGTCGATATTCGACCGTTATGTGTCCGTTATGCGGCGTCGATTTCGTGAGGCAGTGGGCCCTCTCCCGACAGTGCCTGGCGGATTTCCGCCGCCACGGAGCCGTGGACGGGCAGGGCCAGGTGGCCGATCCCGCGAACTCGGACATTCCGGGCGCGCAGGTCCGGGTGTTCGAGGCGCGCCGACTCCACGGGGATCATCAGCTGGTCCAGATCGCTCCAGAACGCCACGAAACGGGTCCGGCAGCCCCGCACCGGCCCGGCCAGCTCCTCCAGTACCGGCGAGCCCGGCCGCATCTGCCGGGCCAGCGGGTGCGGGGCGAGGGCCGGCACCGCCCGGGTGCCGGAGTGCGGTGTACCCAGCGTGACGAGGGTCCGCACCTGCGCGTCACCGCCCAGGCACTGCACGTAGTAGCGGGCGATCAGACCGCCGAGGCTGTGGCCGACGATGTCCACCCGGGAGTGCCCGGACTCCTCGCAGACCTGCTCGATGTGCGGCCCCAGCAGCTTGGCCGCGGTGCGGATGTCCCCGGTCAGCGGCGAGTAGTTCAGCGCCTGCACCCGGCTCCAGCCGTTGCGCAGCAGCGAGCGGCGCAGCAGGGCGAAGGCGGAGCGGTTGTCCACGAAGCCGTGCAGCAGCAGCACCGGCGGGTGCGCGGGGCCCTCCGCGGGCTCCGTGCCGGGCTTCCCCGCCCCCTCCGGCGCCTCGGCGTTCTCGGGTGTCTCGGGTGTCTCGGGCGGGTCCGGCGGATCGGCCGGACCGGTGGTGCGCTCGGGCAGGATGCCGGTCGGGTAGAGCAGCATGTGGCCCGCCAGGACGGCCAGATCGATGGCGGTCACCCGGGCCAGTTCGGCGCCGTGCAGCCAGCGGTTGCCGCCGGCCGCGCACTCCGGTCCGTGGCCGGGCTCGGCCCCGTACCCGTCCTGGGCGCCGGCCCCGGCATCAGCCCCGGGTTCGGCCCCTGAATCGGCCCCCGACGACTGGGCGGTCATGGCCCACCTCCCGTCGCGGCGCCACCGGGTCGGCCTTGACCCTGAGCGCCTTCAGCGGGAGCCGGAGCGGGGGCCGCACCGCCGCGACCTGCTGCTGCGGACTCGGTGGTACGACTCCCTGGCTGCGGCTCCACCAGGAACGTGCCGGGCTTCCGGGGACTCCCCGACGCGTCCCGCGCCGGGGGGTGTGGCGGGCCCGACCTTCGGCGAATGTGTCCACTGTGTGATTTCCCCCTCCCTCCGTTCAGTAAAACTGACGTACGCGGCGCGTGAGCGATAACGTTCGTTCACGTAGGCGTATGCCCGGCCCTCCGCCGGACGGCGCCTCGGCCCCAGAATCCCCGGCCCGCAGGCCGTACGCATGGAGGCAGTCATGGGAGTGTCCGGACCGATCCGCGTGGTGGTCGCCAAGCCGGGTCTCGACGGGCATGATCGCGGTGCCAAGGTGATCGCCCGGGCGCTGCGGGACGCCGGGATGGAGGTCATCTACACCGGCCTCCACCAGACCCCCGAACAGGTGGTCGACACCGCCATCCAGGAGGACGCCGACGCGATCGGCCTGTCCATCCTCTCCGGCGCCCACATGACGCTCTTCGCCAAAGTGCTCGAACTGCTCCATGAGCGTGACGCGGAGGACATCAAGGTCTTCGGCGGCGGCATCATCCCCGAGGCCGACATCCCGCCGCTCAAGGAGCTCGGCGTCGCCGCGATCTTCACGCCCGGCACGCCGACCAGCGACGTCGTGAACTGGGTCAACTCGAACATCCCCCAGCCGGCCTAACGGACGGCCCGCCCGGCCGAGCCGCCCGCGGCTTCACCCAGGAGGGTGATTCCCCGGCCGGCCCGGTCGGCTGTCGACGCCCGGGCCCGGCCGGCGGACGGCTCGACCCGCGGTCTCGGTCCGCGGTCTCAGCTCGCGGAAGGCGCCTCGGGCCGCCCGGCTATCGGGGCGGCTTCCCGCGCGGAGCCCGGATCGGGCGCCCCGGCCAGCTCCGCGAGCATCAGGGCCCGCAGCCGCAGCGTCCCGTTCAGCCGCCGGAACGCCTCCGACCAGTACGCGGCCGCGCCCGGCGACGCGTTCGCCCCCTCCTCCGCCGTGCCGCCGAGCGCGCCCACCTGGTCGGCCGCCGCCGGGTCGAGGCACCGCTCGGCCAGGCCCATGACCCCGCTGAAGCTCCACGGGTAGCCGCCCGCGTCCCGCGCGATGTCCAGTGCGTCCACCACCGCCCGGCCCAGCCCCCGCGCCCACGGCACCGCGCACACCGCGAGCATCTGGAACGCCTCCGACAGGCCGTGCGCCGCGATGAAGTCCGCGACCCACCCGGCCCGCTCCTCCGCCGGCAGGATCGACAGCAGCTTCGCCGGGTCGCCGATCGCCGCCACCGGGGCGGCCGGCGCCGGCGGCGGGCCCAGCAGCGCCCGCGCCCACGCCTCGTCGCGCTGCCGCACCGCCGCCCGGCACCAGGCCGCGTGCAGATCCGGCTGCCAGTCGTCCAGCACCGGCAGCGCCACGATCTGCTCCGGCGTCCGGCCGCCGAACCGCGCGGTCCACATCGCCAGCGGCGCCGCGTCCGCCAACTGCCCGAACCACGAGGCCCGTTCGCCCACGCCCTGGGGCGGCTTCGGGGAGACCCCGTCCCGCTCCATCGCCGCGTCGCACGCGTACGGCGCCTCGACGACGATCCCCTCCGGGCCCAGCGACACGCAGCTGCGGGCCCGGTCCGCCATCCGCGCGGCCAGCGCCGAACCGGGCAGCGCCGACAGCAACTCCGCCGCCGTCGCCCGCACATTGCGGCTGCGGTCCGCCAGCGCCTCCTCCAGGAACGGCTCGTCCGTCGCCGACAGCCCGGTGCGCAGCGCGTCCAGGAACATCAGGCGGTCCTCGGCCCTTTCGTTCCGCCACGTGGAGTCGAGCAGGGCGAGCGCCCCCGCCGGGTCGGACCGGCGCAGCCGGGTCAGCAGCGCCACCCGCTCCGCGAACAGGCCCTCCTCCCACAGCCGCTCCGGCTCCGCCTCCTGCAGCGCGGACACCGCCGCCCCGCCGGCGCCCGCGCGCAGCGCGAACTTCCAGTCCGGGTTCAGGGCCGCCAGCCACAGCGCGCGCGGACCGGCGAAGGCCAGCGCGTCCGGGCGCAGGTCGGTCCGCGCGCGGGCCGCGTCCAGCAGCGCGGGCAGCGAGGCGGGCGGAGCGGCGTAGCCGTGCCGGCGGGCCGCCGCCAGCCACTGCGGCAGCAGTTCGGTCAGGTTCGGGGCCGAACTGTGCCGGCTCCGGCCGCCCTCGGTCAGGAGCATGTCCAGCCGGCGCCGGGCCGCTTCGGGCAGCTCCGGCCGCGTGTCGGGCGGCGCCGTCCTCGGCCGAGGCCCGGCCACGCCCGGCCGCAGCCCGGCGCGCCGTCGCAGCACCCCCTCCGCCGCGGCGTCCAGCAGGCCCAGCGCGGCCTCCTCCGCGTCCCCGACCATGCCGTCCGGTCTGCGCCGCTCGGTCCCCAGCAGCGCGCTGCCCACCAGGTCGTCCCACCCGGAAACCCTCACGTCCCCCTCCTCATCCCTCGTCCTCGTCCGACCGCGCCTTCTTCGATCCGCATCCGTGCTGTGCGCCGCGCCCGTGCGCCCCGGGTTCCTCAGGCCCCTGGCCCGTGCGGCTTGCGCCCATCCCGTCCCATGGCTTGTGGCTGCCCCGCGCCCGTTGCTGCCTCGGCTCGTCACGGCGCCCGCATGCGCCCCGCACCGGGGCCGTGCCTGGCGCACACCCGGTTTCCGCCCGCGAGCCCGTGCGGTGCGCACCCTCTTCTTCTTCGCGGCGCACGGGTTCTGCCCGTGGCCCGTGGGCCTGCTCCCCTCTCATCTCCAGACCTGTGCCGTGCCGTGTTCGTCCGCCCTCCGCGTCCGTGGCTCGCCCGCGTGGCCGCATCCCGCCTCCTCCGCCGAGCCCGCGCCGCCCGCACCCGCCTCGTCGCCGGGCTCCTGACCCGTACCCGTCGGCCCGCACCCTCCCCGGCCAAGCGACGCCCCGGTCGTGGTCGAACGGCGGGTCGTCAGGCAAGGGGGCCGGGCTTCCGCGCCGGAAGCGTCAGGTGTGGAGAGGGGTCGGGGCCGCGGCGGGGCCCGACCAGGCGGTGAGGGGGCGCGCCCCTGTGGGGGTGAGTTCGGCGAACAGGGTGAGCGGCTGCCCGCAGGAGAGCGCGGCCAGCCGCCATGGCGTCGGGCCGGCGATCGGCAGGGCGTCCTCGCTCGCTCCGTCGGCGAGCTGCCAGCGGTCGGGCCCGGGTATGGGCACGACATCGCTGAGCACGACCGGGAACGCGTCGAGCCAGGGGTCGTCGGCGAGCGCGGCTCCGTACGCGTCCAGCGCGGGCCCTATCGCGGTGCCCCGCGGAACGCCCCGCGGCGAGCCGGTCGAGTGGTGCGGCCCGAGCGCGGCCCGCAGCGGCACGGCCGACGGGTGGTAGGCCACTTCCGCCTCCATCACGACGCCCACCGGCAGCACGAGTTCGGGCGCCCGCCCCGCCGCGCCGAACGACAGCACCAGCGCGAACCGCCCGGCCTCCTCGTCGTACAGCCACACCCGGCGGGTGGTCAGCCGTTCGTCCGCCGTGTCGTACTGCGCCAGCACCAGCCACTGCCCGCGCACGGTGGGCCCGGCGAGCAACTCCGCGCTGTCCACGGTGAAACCGATCCGCGCCCGCACCGTCTCCGCCAGCGGCGCCGGCAGCCGCTCGCGCCCGAGGAACCCGCGGGCCAGCAGGTGCAGCAGCGCCGTCTCCTCCAGCATCCGCGACGGCCAGTCGCCCCCCGTGCCCGCGACCGCCCCCAACTCCCGCACGCGCGAGGCCAGCCCGGGCGCCTGCGCGTCGACCATCCGGGCCGCCGTCTCGTCCCACGGCCGGTAGCCCGCCCGGTCGGAGCCCGCGAGCCCGCTCCGGAGCAGATCCGTGAGCCGCTGCTCCAGCTCGGCCGCGCCGCCCTCGACCCGCACCGCCCGCCGCTCCGCGCGCCGCCGCGCCGCCTCCGGATCGGCCGGTCCCGCCCCGCGCCCGCCCACCTCCGCGCCTGCGGACTCCTCCTCCTTCTTCTTCCGCCGCCCGGCGATCCACTCCTCGACCCACTCCGGCTCGGCGGCCGCCGCGACCGGCCCGTCCGCGCCCTCCGACCAGAGCAGCAGCAGCGCCAGCGCGTGCTTGCACGGGAACTTGCGGCTCGGGCACGTGCAGCGGAACGCGGGGCCGCGCGTGTCCACCGCCGTCTGGTACGGCCGGCTGCCGCTGCCCGCGCACAGCCCGAACACCGCGGTGCCGGCGATCCCCGTGCCGGACCACGGCGCGGGCGTCGCGAGCTTCGCGCCCGCCTTGCGTGATGCGGCGTCAGGCGCGAGCGCGAGCACCTGATCCGCGGTCCACCGCGTTTCCGTCTCCATGCCCCCGACGGTAGAACGCCCCTCTGACAATCGCCATGACCTGCGGAAACAACGGTCGGTGACGGATTGTCAGTGGTCGGGTGCAAGGTGGGAGGCACACGGAACGAACGCGGGCCGAGGGGTCCGCGCCTGCCGAGTGGGGGAGCGCTGTGTCTGCTGTGACCGCTGTTTCTGATGCATCCGATACGTCCGCCGAGCACCGCACGCCGGCGTCCGGCGCCGAGCCCGGCACCGACCCGGGAGCGTCGAACGGAGCGCGCGTCGGAGCCGGATCCGAGCCCGGTGCGGGCCCGGCCCTGGGCGGACCGGAGGCCGCAGCCGGGGAGCAGGCCGCGCTGCGCCCGCACGCGGAGGACGCCTTCGCGGGCGAACTCGCCGCGCTCGCCGCCGCCGACGACCGGCCCCGCCCCGCCCGCTGGCGGATGTCCCCGTGGGCGGTGGCCACGTACCTGCTCGGCGGCACGCTGCCGGACGGCACGGTCATCACGCCGAAGTACGTCGGCCCGCGCCGGATCGTCGAGGTCGCCGTCACCACCCTCGCCACCGACCGCGCGCTGCTGCTGCTCGGCGTGCCGGGCACCGCCAAGACATGGGTGTCCGAGCACCTCGCCGCCGCCATCAGCGGGGACTCCACCCTGCTCGTGCAGGGCACCGCCGGCACCCCGGAGGAGGCGATCCGCTACGGCTGGAACTACGCGCAGCTGCTCACGAACGGCCCCAGCCGGGCCGCGCTGGTGCACAGTCCGGTCATGCGCGCGATGGCCGAGGGCCGGATCGCCCGGATCGAGGAGCTGACCCGCATCCCGGCCGACGTGCAGGACACGCTGATCACGATCCTGTCCGAGAAGACGCTGCCGATACCGGAGTTGGGCACGGAGACGCAGGCCGTGCGCGGGTTCAACGTGATCGCGACCGCCAACGACCGCGACCGCGGGGTCAACGACCTGTCCAGCGCGCTGCGCCGCCGCTTCAACACGGTGGTGCTGCCGCTGCCGGCGACCGCCGAGGAGGAGGTCGACATCGTGTCCCGGCGGGTCGACCAGCTCGGCCGGAGCCTCGACCTGCCGGCCGTGCCCGCCGGCGCCGACGAGATCCGCCGGGTGGTCACCGTCTTCCGCGAGCTGCGCGGCGGCGTCACCGAGGACGGCCGCACGAAGGTCAAGTCCCCGTCCGGCACGCTCTCGACGGCCGAGGCGATCTCGGTGGTGACCAACGGGCTCGCGCTGGCCGCCCACTTCGGCGACGGCGTGCTGCGGGCCGGTGACGTGGCGGCCGGTGTGCTGGGCGCGGTCGTCCGCGACCCGTCCGCGGACCGGCTGGTGTGGCAGGAGTACCTGGAGACGGTGGTCAGGGAGCGGTCCGGCTGGAAGGACTTCTACCGGGCCTGCCGCGAGGTGTCGGCATGACCGCGACCACCGAAGCGCCCGCCCTCGGCGGAGTGCCCCCGACCCCGGTCGGCGCCGAAGGAGCCTGGGCAGCCCCGGTCGACGCCGGCGCCGTCCGTGCCGCGGCCCGCACCCGGGCCGCCGCGACGGGTGGCGCGTCCGGCGCGGAGTCCGACGCCGCGGCCGCAAACGTCCCCGCCCGGTCGCCCGCGCGCAAAAAGCCCGCCGCCGGGAGCGCGTCGGACGACCTGCTTCTGCTGGGCATCCGGCACCACGGGCCCGGATCGGCCCGCGCGGTGCGGGCCGCGCTCGACGCCTACCGCCCCCAGGCGGTGCTCATCGAGGGCCCGCCGGAGGCCGACGCGCTCACCGCGCTGGCCGCCGACCCGGCCATGCGCCCGCCGGTCGCGCTGCTGGCCCACGTCACCGACGACCCGTCGCGCGCCGCGTTCTGGCCGTTCGCGGAGTTCTCGCCGGAGTGGGTCGCCCTGCAGTGGGCCGCCGAGGCGGGCGCCGTCGTCCGCTTCATCGACCTCCCGGCCGCGCACACCCTCGCGGCGCGGAAGGCACCGGAGGAGCCCGCGGGAGAGGAGCGGGGGGAGGACGCGGAGGGGGCCGCCCCGGAAGCGGCGCCGGGGACCTCCGCGGGCGGGCCCGGCGCCGAGAGCGGCACCGACCCCGAGCCCGGCACGGAAAGCGGCACCGAAAGCGACGCCGACGCCGAGTCCCTGCGGGTGGACCCGCTGGCGGTGCTCGCGGAGAGCGCCGGCTACGAGGACCCGGAGCGGTGGTGGGAGGACGCCGTGGAGCACCGGGGGAGCGCGGCGGGCGCCGACCCGTTCGCCCCGTTCGCCGCCGTGGCGGAGGCGATGGCCGAGATCCGGGCGGCCTTCGGGGAGGGGGACGCGCGGGATCTGCTGCGCGAGGCCCACATGCGGCTGCGGGTGCGGGAGGCCCGGCGGGCGCACGAGCGGACCGCCGTGGTGTGCGGTGCCTGGCACGTCCCCGCGCTGGCCGAACCCGTGCCCGCCGTCGCCGACCGGCAGTTGCTCAAGGGCCTGCCCAAGGCGAAGGTCGAGACCACGTGGGTGCCGTGGACGCACCGCAGGCTGGCCCGCGCGGGCGGCTACGGCGCCGGGATCGACTCGCCGGGCTGGTACCAGCACCTGTTCAGCGCGCCCGACCGTCCGGTCACCCGGTGGATGACGAAGGTCGCGGACCTGCTGCGGCAGGAGGACCTGCCGGTGTCCTCCGCCCATGTGATCGAGGCGGTGCGGCTGGCGGACACGCTCGCCGCGATGCGCGGACGCCCGCTGGCCGGGCTCGGTGAGACCACCGACGCGGTGCGGGCCGTGATGTGCGACGGCTCGGACGTGCCGCTCGGCCTCATCACCGACCGTCTCGTGGTCGGGGACGTGCTCGGCGAGGTCCCGCCGGACGCGCCCGCCGTGCCGCTCGCCCGCGACCTGGCGCGCGAGCAGCGCAGGCTCCGGCTCAAGCCGGAAGCGATGGAGCGGGAGCTGGAGCTCGACCTGCGCAAGGAGTTGGACGCCTCCCGCAGCCAACTCCTGCACCGGCTGCACCTCCTGGGCATCGACTGGGGCCAGGCGGCCGAGAGCCGCAACGGCAAGGGGACCTTCCGCGAGACGTGGCGGCTGCGGTGGGAGCCGGAAGCATCGATCCGCGTCGCCGAGGCGGGCATCTGGGGCACCACCGTGGAGGCCGCGGCCTCGGCCCGGGCCCAGGACGCGGCGGCCACCGGCGCGACGCTCGCCGACGTCACCACCGTCGCCGAGCGGTGCCTGCTGGCGGGGCTCGCGGACGCCCTTCCGCCGGTCATGCGGACGCTGGCCGACCGGGCCGCGCTCGACACGGACGTCGCCCACCTCGCCGCGGCCCTGCCCGCACTGGTCCGGGCGGTCCGCTACGGCGACGTGCGCGGCACCGATTCCGCTGCCCTCGCCCGGGTCGCGGAGGGCCTCGCCCAGCGCGTCTGCGTCGGCTTCCCCCCGGCCTGCGTGAACCTCGACGCCGACGCGGCCGTCGAACTGCGCGCCCACCTGGACGAGGCGCACCGCGCGATCGCCCTCCTCCCGCAGCCGCGGCTGGAACCCCACCCGGCCCCCGCCGCGACGGCCCCGCCCACCCCGGGCGAGCCCGTCGCCCCGAACCACCCGGACCGCCCGCAGGGCGCGGCGCCAGGCGACGCGGAAGCCCACCCGGCGGGCGGCGTACCGAATGGGGCCGCCGGTACGGAAGGGCCCGGCTCGTCGGGGGTTGCGCCAGGCGACGCGGAAGCCCACCCGGCCGGCGCGACGGACGAGGTGGAGGCCGTACCCGAAGCGGACGTAGAGGAGGACGCGCTCGGTCGGTCCGAAGGCAGCCGGACCCCCGACCACCCGGCGGGCGCCGAACCGGGCGGTCCTGGAGAGGCGGACGCGCTCGGCCCGTCCGACCGCGCCCCCACCCCCGATCCCGCGGGGGACCTGCGGGCGCGGTGGGCCGCGATGCTGCGCTCGCTGGCCGAACGGGACGGCGCGATACCGGGGTTGCTGCGCGGCGCGGCAGCGCGGCTGCTGCTGGACGAGGACCGGCTGAGCGCGGAGGAGGCCGCGCGGCTGATGGGGCTGGCACTGTCGCCGGGCACGGGCCCGGCCGAGGCGGCGGCCTGGGTCGAGGGGTTCCTGGCCGGCGGCGGGATGCTGCTCGTGCACGACGAACGGCTGCTCGCGCTGGTCGACGGCTGGCTGGCGGGTGTGTCCGGGGAGGCGTTCACGGACGTCCTTCCGCTGCTGCGGCGGACGTTCGCGGATTTCGAGCCCGGAGTGCGGCGCTCGGTGGGCGAGTTGGTGCGTCGCGGACCCGCGAAGGAGGGTCGCCCGGCCGCCGGTCCGGGCGAGGCCGGCCTGCCCGGGTTCGGCCCCGGCCTGGACCGGGCCCGCGCGGACGCGGCCGCCAGGACCGTACGCCTCCTGCTCGGCCGCACCACGAGCACCGACCTGCTGCTGGCCGGAGGCGAGCCCGAGGCACCGTCCCCCGTCGTTCCGGGCCCGGCCCCGGCAGCGACCGGCCCGGCGGCGGCCCCGGCCCGGCCCCGTACCGCCGCCGGCACCGCCGCCCGCACCCCGGCCGCGGCGGACACCACCGCACTTCCGCTCGACCCGACCACCCCCGGAGGGACCCGCAATGACTGACTCGGACGAGCGGCTGCGCCGCTGGCGGTTGGTGCTCGGCGGCGGTTCGGCCGACGGCACCGGGTGCGAACCGGCCGGGCGCGACGCGGCGATGGACCGTACCCTCACCGCGCTGTACGGCGGCGGGCGGCCCGGCGCGGCCGGCGGGCCGGACGGCCGGAGCACGGAGCGCGGCGCGGGCCTCGGCGGCTCCGCGCCCCAGGTGGCCCGCTGGCTCGGCGACATCCGCACATACTTCCCCAGTTCGGTCGTGCAGGTGATGCAGCGGGACGCCATCGACCGGCTCGGGCTGTCCGCGCTGCTGCTGGAGCCGGAGATGCTGGAGGCGGTGGAGGCCGACGTGCACCTGGTCGGCACCCTGCTGTCGCTGAACAAGGCGATGCCGGAGACGACCAAGGAGACCGCCCGGGCCGTGGTCCGCAAGGTCGTCCAGGACCTGGAGAAGCGGCTGGCCACCCGCACCCGGGCGACGCTCACCGGAGCGCTGGACCGTTCGGCGAGGACGCACCGCCCCCGGCACCGGGACATCGACTGGGACCGCACGATTCGGGCCAATCTTCGGCACTACCTGCCCGAGCACGGCACGATCGTGCCCGAGCGCCTGATCGGGTACGGCCGGGCGGACCAGGCGGTGAAGAAAGAGGTCGTCCTGTGCGTCGACCAGTCGGGGTCGATGGCCGCCTCGGTCGTCTACGCCTCGGTGTTCGGCGCGGTGCTCGCCTCGATGCGGGCGGTCGACACCCGGCTTGTGGTGTTCGACACAGCGGTGGTCGACCTGACCGACGCGCTGGACGACCCGGTGGACGTGCTCTTCGGCACCCAGCTCGGTGGCGGCACGGACATCAACCGGGCGCTGGCGTACTGCCAGTCCCGCATCACCCGTCCGACGGAAACCGTGGTCGTGCTGATCAGCGACCTGTACGAGGGCGGTATCCGCGACGAGATGCTCAAACGAGTGGCCGCCATGCAGGCCTCCGGCGTGCGGTTCGTGGCGCTGCTGGCCCTGTCCGACGAGGGTGCGCCCGCCTACGACCGCGAGCACGCCGCGGCGCTCGCCGCCCTGGGCGCGCCCGCCTTCGCCTGCACGCCCGACCTATTTCCCGAGGTCATGGCGGCGGCGATCGAAAAACGGCCCCTTCCGATACCAGAGGCGTGATCCCGCGATCTGTGACCGTTCTCACCGCTCATATGTGATCCGCGATTTAGAACGCCACCGCGCGCGGCGATAACCTGCAAGACGGACATGCCGCGTACTCGGTCACCGTGTGCGCTTTCCCCTGTGACAGTGCAGCAATCGCCCTGCCCGTAGCGGCACGCCCAGTGAGTTGGCGGCGCTGTACATCCGGCGGCAGCTGCCGGCGAGACGCTGAATTCCAGGAAAACCTGGGACGTCGAGAAGTCCAGGGAAAAGGGAGACGGACGCGCGTGGACCTGTTCGAGTACCAGGCGAGGGACCTCTTCGCCAAGCACGGTGTACCGGTGCTGGCCGGTGAAGTCATCGACACGCCTGAGGCGGCGCGCGCGGTGGCGGAGCGGCTGGGCGGCCGGGCGGTCGTCAAGGCTCAGGTCAAGGTGGGCGGTCGTGGCAAGGCCGGCGGTGTGAAGCTCGCCGCCGACCCGGCCGACGCGGTGGCCAAGGCCGAGGCGATCCTCGGCATGGACATCAAGGGCCACACGGTCCACAAGGTGATGCTCGCCCAGACCGCGGACATCAAGGAGGAGTACTACGTCTCCTTCCTGCTCGACCGCACCAACCGGACCTTCCTGGCCATGGCCTCCGTCGAGGGCGGCGTGGAGATCGAGGTCGTCGCCGAGCAGAACCCCGAGGCGCTGGCCAAGGTCGCGGTGGACGCGCTGGACGGCGTGACCGCGGAGAAGGCGGCCGAGATCGTCGCCGCCGCGAAGTTCCCGGCCGACATCGCCGACCAGGTGGCCGAGGTCCTGCAGAAGCTGTGGACCGTCTTCATCCGTGAGGACGCCCTGCTGGTCGAGGTCAACCCGCTGGTCAAGACCGGCGAGGGCAAGATCATCGCGCTCGACGGCAAGGTCTCGCTGGACGAGAACGCGGCCTTCCGGCAGCCCGGGCACGAGGAGCTGGAGGACAAGGCCGCGGCCAACCCGCTGGAGGCCAAGGCCAAGGCGAAGGGCCTCAACTACGTCAAGCTCGACGGCGAGGTCGGCATCATCGGCAACGGCGCCGGCCTGGTGATGAGCACCCTGGACGTCGTCGCCTACGCGGGCGAGAAGCACGGCGGCGTGAAGCCCGCCAACTTCCTCGACATCGGCGGCGGCGCCTCCGCCGAGGTGATGGCCAACGGCCTGGAGATCATCCTGGGCGACCCGGACGTGAAGGCCGTGTTCGTCAACGTCTTCGGCGGCATCACCGCCTGCGACGAGGTCGCCAACGGCATCGTCCAGGCCCTGGAGCTGCTCAAGACCAAGGGCGAGGACGTCACGAAGCCCCTGGTGGTGCGGCTGGACGGCAACAACGCGGAGCTGGGTCGCAAGATCCTTTCCGACGCCAACCACCCGCTGGTCCAGCGCGTGGACACGATGGACGGCGCGGCCGACAAGGCCGCTGAGCTGGCTGCGAAGTAAGGAAGAGGACAGAGACAACCATGGCTATCTTCCTGACCAAGGACAGCAAGGTCATCGTCCAGGGGATGACCGGCGCCACCGGCATGAAGCACACCACGCTCATGCTCGGTGACGGCACCAACATCGTCGGCGGTGTGAACCCGCGCAAGGCCGGCACCTCGGTCTCGTTCGACGGCGACCGCGAGGTACCGGTGTTCGGCACCGTCAAGGAGGCCGTCGAGGCCACCGGCGCGGACGTCACCGTGATCTTCGTCCCGGAGAAGTTCACCAAGGACGCCGTGGTCGAGGCCATCGAGGCCGAGATCCCGCTGGCCGTCGTGATCACCGAGGGCGTCGCGGTGCACGACACCGCCGCGTTCTGGGCGCTCGCCCAGGCCAAGGGCAACAAGACCCGGATCATCGGCCCGAACTGCCCCGGCCTGATCACCCCCGGCCAGTCCAACGCGGGCATCATCCCCGGCGACATCACCAAGCCGGGCCGGATCGGGCTGGTCTCCAAGTCCGGCACGCTGACCTACCAGATGATGTACGAGCTGCGCGACATCGGCTTCTCGTCCGCGGTCGGCATCGGCGGCGACCCGATCATCGGCACCACGCACATCGACGCGCTCGCCGCGTTCGAGGCCGACCCCGACACCGACCTGATCGTCATGATCGGCGAGATCGGCGGCGACGCGGAGGAGCGGGCCGCGGACTTCATCAAGGCCCACGTGACCAAGCCGGTCGTCGGCTACGTCGCCGGGTTCACCGCGCCCGAGGGCAAGACGATGGGCCACGCCGGCGCCATCGTCTCCGGCTCCTCCGGCACGGCGCAGGCCAAGAAGGAGGCGCTGGAGGCCGCGGGCGTCAAGGTCGGCAAGACGCCGTCCGAGACGGCGCGGCTGGCTCGGTCGATCCTCGTCGGCTGAGTCCGGCCGGACCGCCGGGCCCCTCCGGTCCGGCGGCCACCTTTCCACGGCGGCGCGGGTCCGTTCCCCTCGGGGGACGGGCCCGCGCCGCCGTTGCGTGCGGGACCGGTCCGGCTCGGGCGGGGCAGCCGGTCAGCGGGGCCGGACGGTCACCTCGCCGTGTCGGCGCGGGGCCGGACGCCCGAGGGGAACGGGTCCGCGCCGGCGGTGTGCGCCGGGCCGGTGGGGACGGCGCCGCGCGGGGCAGCGGCCCGGTGGCCGGGTCCGGCCACGACGGCGACGGTCGTGGCGACGGCGATGAGCACGGTGAGCGCGAAGGCCGCGACCGTACGGCGCCGGGCGCACCGTTCGCTGGCGTCCCGGACCTCCCTCGGGTGCTCCGGCGGCTCCCCGTCGGCGTTCAGCAGGGCGCCCAGCCGCACCGGGAGGGCGTCCGCGCCGAGGCCGGGCACGGTCGCCGCCAGTTCCTCCCTGGCGTGGGCGACCCGGGCCGCGGCGGCCGGCATCGTGGCCTCCACCTCGGTCGCGGCGGCGAGCACGTCGAGGCCGAGGCCGTCGTGCAGCAGCACCGCCCGGCGCTGCGGCGCGGACAGCTCCAGCAGCGCGGCCGCCAGGGGTTCCTCGGGGGTGCGCGGGCGGGGCCTGCGGTGCGCGGGCATCCACCGCTGCCACGGGGCCAGCGCGAAGTCGTGGCCCGCCGCCCGCACCCAGCCCACCGGGTCGGTGTCCCGCGCCACCTCCGGCCACCGCTGCCACGTCACGTCGAACGCGTGGGCCACCGCGCGCCGGGCGAACTCCCCGTCCCCCGTCAGCAGTTCCACCTGCCGCAGCAGCGCCGCCGCCGATCCCGCGTACAGCCGGTCGAACGCCTCCTCCGCCGTCCGCCCCCGCCCGCCCTTCCGCCCCGCCCCGCCGGCGCGTCCGGACCTGGTGGGGGGTTCGGTGGCCGTCCCGGCCGGGAGCGCGGCCACGGGAGCCGTGGGGAGGGCGGCCGACGCCCGGGGCTCGCGGGTGGGCCGCGAGGTGCGGGGCCTGGTCCGGGTGGGCGCCGTCGCGAAGGTCGCCGCCTTGGGCGCGCGGCGCGGGGGCGTCGCCTCGGTGGGGACGCCGATGACCGTCGTCGCCGCGCCGGTGAGGAGGAAGGGGCCGCGCCGTCGCTCGGCGGCGGGGGCGGGTGGAGCGGGTGGCGCGGAAGGCGGCGCCGGAGCCGGGTGGGGGGCCGGGCGGGCGGTCGGACGGTCGCGCCGCGTCGTGCCGCGGGACCTCTTCGCACCGCCCCGCGCGGAACGGTCGGGCCCCGCATGAGCCGTGCCCGGGCGCTTCGGGCGCCCCGCGGTTTCCTTCCGCGCGACCGGTTGCCCGTCCCGGGGGCTGCGCTCGCCCCGGGGGCCCTCGGCGGCGCCTTCCGCTGCCGTGCCGGGCGTCGGACGGCCCGTGCGTTCCGTCGGGCCCGGTGCGTCCTCGGACGGTTCCCCCACCGGTGGATGCGAGGCGCGGGCCCGGTCGACGTGGGGCCGGTCCGTACGGCCCCACGCGGCGCGGCCGGGCGACGGGTCGGTGCCGGGCGGGCGGGGCTTGCGGCGGGCGGTCATCGGGGTGCCCTCCGAAGGGCCGTCGGGGCCTCGACCGAGGGGGAGGCGGTTATCGGGTGGTACGACGGTCGGCAAAGAAGGCACATAACGGCCATCGTCGGCGACACGACGACTTTCCGCATGATGTCCGGGTGAAACGGGTGTCCCTGCCACGATGACGCCGTGACGCATGTGAGCGAACACGCGAGGCACTCCGCCCGCGCCGGGGCGGCCGCGGCGAGCGCCCGGTGGGCGGCGGTGCGGCTGTCGGCGCTGTCCGGGGGGACGGCCGCGGCCGGACTGGGGCTCGGCTGCATCACCGCCGTGGTGCTGCTGCTGTGGATCGGTTCGCCGTTCCCGGACAGCGACCTGGCCGGCGCGCTGCACGCCGGCGCCGGGATCTGGCTGCTCGCCCAGGGCGCGGGGCTCGTCCGCGGCGACTCCGTCACCGGCTCCGCCACCCCCGTCGGCCTGACCCCGCTCCTGCTCAGCGCCCTCCCGGCCTGGCTGCTCTTCCGGGGAACGGCCTCGGCCGTCTCCGCCGCGGCGCTCACCGGCACGCTCTCGGGCCCGCCCGGCACCCGGTCCCGTGCGGCCCGGACGGGCGGCGCCTCCCCCGCGCGCCGCACGGGACCGGGCACGCGGACGGGCCCGCACGGGGACGAGGAGGCCGCGTACGACACCCGCGAGGTCGTCCTGATCACCGGGTGGGTCCTCGCGGGCTACCTCACCCTCGCCGTGCTCGCCGTCGTCTACACCGCGGGCGGCGCCCTGCGGGTGGACCCGCTGAGCGCGGTCCTGCACGTGCCGGTGTTCGCCCTGGGCGCGGCGGTCTGCGGCGCCTGGTCGGGCAGCGGGCGGCCCGTCCCGGCGCACTGGCGGCCCGGGCGCGCCCGGCGGTACGGCCAGGAGGCCGCCGACGGGCTGCGGGCGGCCGGCGTCGGCGGCGGGGTGCTGCTGTGCGGCGGCGCCCTGGTCGGCGCGGCGGCCCTGGTGTGGCACATCGGCGCCGTGGGCGACACGTTCGCCGCGCTGAGCGGCGCGCTCACGGGGCAGGTCGCGGTGCTGCTGATCGCCCTCGGCCTGATGCCGAACCTCGCGGTGTGGGTGGTGTGTTACGGCCTCGGCGTCGGTTTCGTGGCGGGCGCGGGCGGCGCGGTGGCGCCGGGCGCCGTCACCGGGCACCTGTCGCTGCCGAGCTTCCCGCTGCTGGCCGCGGTGCCCGGCGCCGGGCCCGCGCCGGCCGGGTGGGCGACCCTCGCGCTGCCGGTCGCCGCGGGGCTCGCGGTGGCGTGGACGGTCGGCAACAGCGGGCACACCATGGGCGGCACGGCCCGGACCTCCGCCTGGGCCGGCCTCGCCCTGGGCCTCGGCTCCGCCGTGGCCGCCGCCTGGTCCGGCGGATCCCTCGGCTCCCACGCGCTGGCCGACTTCGGGCCCACCTGGTGGCGGGCGGGCGGCGCCGCCGCGGGCTGGACCCTGGCGATCACCCTCCCGTGCGCGACGGTGGTCGGCTACCACCTCGCCCACCCGCCGACTCCGTGGCGCAGCCTGATGCGCCGCCTCCCGCGTCTCCTGTGGACGCTCCTGCGCCGCCTCCCGCACCTGTTGTGGGTGCTCCTGCGCCGCCTCCTCCTGAGCGGTCCCCGCACGTTCCGGCCGGCGGCCGAGCCCCTGCCCGGGCAGGCAGCGGCATCGGACGAGCTGTCAACGGCCGTCTCCGGCACGGGCGTTACAGCGGAAGCGCCCGGTCGCTTCCGTTTCGCCCTGCGCAGGCAGCCCCTTGGGTCGGACGAGGCCCCAACAGGCGCCTCCACCATGGACGTTCCGGCCGCCCCGGGCCGGTTCCGCCTGCCCCGGCTCGCCCTGCGCCGGAGCGCCCCGGCCGCGGACGAGGCCCCAACCGCCGCCTCGGCCATCGACGTTCCGGCCACCCCGCTCCCCGCGCCGGGTGATCCCCTCCCGTGGCCGAGCCCGCCCCCGCTCCCGCTCTTCCCCCCGCCCCTCCCGGACCTGCCGCCGTCGGCCCCGCCCCCCAAGACGTCACCCCCGAAGACGTCACCCCCCAAGTCCACGCCCCCGCAGGCACCGCCCCCGGATGCGCCGCCCGCGGCGGAGCCCCCGCCGGAGTCCTGACCGACCCTGACCGGCCGTTACCCGTCCCGCGGCGGGTCGCGGCGGGTCGGGCGGCGGATGCTGAGCAGATCCCCGGGGCCGCAGTCCAGGACCTCGCAGACCCGGGTGAGGGTGGAGAACCTGATGGCCTTGGCCCGGTCGTTCTTCAGCACCGAGAGGTTCACCACGGTGACCCCCACGCGGGCCGCGAGCTCGGTCAGCGTCATGCCCCGTTCGGCGAGCAGCCGGTCGAGGTGGCAGACGACCGCGTGGCCGTCGTCCGCGGGTTCGGCGGCCACGTCAGACCAGCCCCTCCACGTCGCTGGCCATGTCCCGGCCCCGGCGGAAGGCGGCGGCCAGGGTCAGCACGAGCAGGGCGATCAGGAGGTGGACGGGCAGGGAGGCGGGCAGCAGCCCGGGCGGGACGACGGCCCCCCGCGTCGTCGACAGGCCGATCCGGTGGAAGACCGGCTCGGCGGAGACGAACGGCAGGGCCACGGAGGCCACTTCGGCGAGGGCGATCAGCGCGGCGATGCCCGCGAGCCGACGCGCGTTGCGGCGCTCGAACGGCCGCCCGGCCGCGATCGACAGCAGGACGCCGCGCATCAGGAACGCGCCGAGCCCGATGCCGACGGCGTTCACCGCCGTCCCGCCGCGCGCGGTGAGCTGCTCGGTGATCGTGGAGCCCCAGGCCCGCAGGGTGAGGGTGCCCGTGTTCGCCTCCGCCCGGACGCCGTGGGAGCGTGCGTCTCCCGGCAGGTCCAGACCGACGACCCCGACATCGGGGCTGGTCTGCCGCAGGCGGAAGTCCTTGTCGTCGCCCGGCCCCACGGACAGCGGGACGTCGAGCTGGTTCAGGGCGCGGGTGTGCACGGGCACCTGGACGTCGCCCTGGGCGTGCGTGGCCCCGTTCACCAGGTAGGCCACGCCCCCGAGCGGAACGGCGACCGCGATGACGAGCAGCAGGCCCGCGAACAGACGCGGAAGGCGCGGGAGGCGCGGGAGCCGGGGGGACGCCGGGGCGCCGGGCGACGACGGCAGCCCCGCGGGCAGCGGGGGAGTGGCGGCCAACGACATCGGGCCATCCTCACGGACGGGACCGCCCGCGGCGCGTCCGGGCTCGGCGGTCGGGAGGCGGAGGGCAGCGGGAGACGACCCCACCGCGCTCTCCATATCGACAGTCGATAGTATCGCTATTCGATATGTCGACCGCAAGGGCCCGCCTCGGGCCTGGTCGTGGGACCGTCCGTCCGCGTCAACGAACCGTTCGCGTTGAACGGCCGCCCTCCCCGGGGGGCTAGCGGACCGTCGGGAGGTCGCGCAGCGGGGACGGCAGCAGCTTCTGGCACGAGTGCGAGGCGGGGGCGGTCAGCGCGTCGGACTTGCAGTCGTAGTAGTCGCGGTAGGCGAGCTGGAAGCCGTAGGTCGCCGCGACGATCGCGAGGGTCACGCCGCTGGCGACGATGCCGCTCCAGGCCGCCGTGAAGAAGGACCGCTGGGCGTCCGGGCCGGGGGCGGGCGGGGCCGGGCGGGGGGTCTGGGCGGCGTCGGCCAGCGCCGAGGCGGCCTGGGCCCGGGCCGTGGCGCGGTCCTCGGGGGACATCCGCAGCGAGCTGATCCCCCAGTACAGGGCGAGCGCGCCGAGCAGGAGGGCCACCGCGGTCCAGCCGAGCAGCGCGAAGATCAGGCCCCAGCCGCCGCACACCAGGGCGTAGCGCGAACGGCGCTGCGCCGGGTCGGTGGGGTCGAAGCGCGGGCCCTGGCCCTGTGGTCCGCTGGGCGCGGGGCCGCCGCCGCGGGCGAAGGGGTCGGGCCGCCCCGACTGCGGCTGGCGGTTGCTCCACTGGCCGCCCCAGACCGGGGGCGGCGGGGGCGGGCCCTGCGGGTCGCCGGCGCCGGGACCGCCGCTCGCGTCGTCCGCGTCGGCTCCGGCGCCCTCGCCCGCGGGCGACCCGGACGGGTGCCGCGGCTGCCAGGGCCGGTCGGGCGCGCCCTCGGGCGGGGGCGCGAACGGGTTGTCCCGCTGATCGCCCCCGGGCGCGCGCAGCACGAGTTCGATGCGGCCGCTGCTCATGATGTGTGGCGCCATCCCTCTGGGTTCGACTCCTGGCGTGGACGTGTGTTCCCGCAGACGCTACCGCCCGCACGCTCCCCCGTCCCGTGGGGGCCGTGCGGAGTGCCGGTATCGTTGCTGACGGTCGGCGGTCTCGTAGGGTTCCCCGGATTCCGGGCGATCCCGTTCTCGTACGAACCTACGACCACGCAGCGCAGCGCCCCGATGTTCCCGCACCACCGTGAGAGAGGCCCCGCCGTGGCCGCCCGCACCCCCGCCCGCCTCGTCGTCCTCGTCTCAGGTTCCGGAACGAACCTCCAGGCCCTGCTGGACGCCATCGACTCCGACCCCGCCTACGGCGCCCGGATCGTCGCGGTCGGCGCCGACCGCGACGGCATCGAGGGCCTGGCCCGTGCCGAGCGCGCCGGGCTGCCGACGTTCGTCGTCCGGGTCAAGGACCACGCCGACCGCGCCGCCTGGGACCTGGCGCTGGCCGAGGCCACCGCCGCCCACGCGCCGGACCTGGTGGTCTCGGCCGGCTTCATGAAGATCGTGGGCAAGGAGTTCCTGGCCCGGTTCGGCGGCCGGTTCGTGAACACCCACCCCGCGCTGCTGCCCAGTTTTCCCGGTGCCCACGGCGTCCGCGACGCGCTCGCGTACGGCGTGAAGGTGACCGGGTGCACCGTCCATTTCGTCGACGACGGCGTCGACAGCGGTCCGGTCATCGCCCAGGGCGTGGTCGAGGTCCGGCCGGACGAGACGGAGGAAGCGCTGCACGAGCGCATCAAGGAAGTCGAGCGGCGACTGCTCGCCGACGTGGTCGGACGGCTGTCGCGCGAGGGCTACCGCATTGAAGGACGAAAGGTGACGATTCCGGCATGAGCTCCGAGGGTACCCAGCGGCCGATCCGCCGCGCGTTGGTCAGCGTCTACGACAAGACCGGCCTGGAGGAGCTGGCCCGCGGCCTGCACGAGGCGGGCGTCGAACTGGTGTCGACCGGTTCGACCGCCGGGCGGATCGCCGGGGCCGGCGTCCCCGTCACCCCCGTCGAGGAGCTGACCGGCTTCCCCGAGTGCCTGGACGGCCGGGTCAAGACGCTGCACCCGAAGGTGCACGCGGGGATCCTCGCCGACCTGCGCCTGGAGGACCACCGGCGGCAGCTGGAGGAGCTGGACGTCCGGCCCTTCGAGCTGGTCGTGGTGAACCTCTACCCCTTCCGGGAGACGGTCGCCTCCGGCGCGAGCCCCGACGAGTGCGTGGAGCAGATCGACATCGGCGGCCCGTCGATGGTCCGCGCCGCCGCCAAGAACCACCCGTCGGTCGCGGTCGTCACCAGCCCGCGGCGGTACGCCGACGTGCTCGCCGCGGTCCGGGACGGCGGCTTCGACCTGGCCGCCCGCAAGCGGCTGGCCGCCGAGGCGTTCCAGCACACGGCCGCCTACGACGTGGCGGTGGCCTCGTGGTTCGTCGCGGCCCGCGGCGGAGCCGCTGATGGGAACGGCGCGGAGGACGACGCCCTGCCGTCGTTCGCCGGGCAGACGTACACGCGCCTGAACACCCTGCGCTACGGCGAGAACCCGCACCAGGGCGCCGCGCTCTACTCCGACGGCAGCGGCACCGGGCTGGCCGGCGCGGAGCAGCTGCACGGCAAGGAGATGTCGTACAACAACTACGTGGACACCGAGGCCGCCCGCCGGGCCGCCCACGACCACGACGCCCCCTGCGTGGCGATCATCAAGCACGCCAACCCCTGCGGGATCGCGGTCGGTTCGGACGTGGCGGAGGCCCACCGCAAGGCGCACGCCTGCGACCCGCTGTCCGCGTTCGGCGGTGTCATCGCCGTCAACCGGCCGGTGTCGGTGGCGATGGCCGAGCAGGTCGCCGAGATCTTCACCGAGGTGATCGTCGCCCCGGCGTACGAGGACGGCGCCGTCGAGGTGCTGGCGCGCAAGAAGAACATCCGGGTGCTGCGCTGCGCGGACGCGCCCGCGGCCGTCACCGAGCACCGGCCCATCGAGGGCGGCCTGCTGGTGCAGGTCAAGGACCGGCTCCAGGCCGAGGGCGACGACCCGGCCGCCTGGACGCTGGCCACCGGCGAGCCGCTGTCCGAGGCCGAACTGGCCGACCTCTCCTTCGCCTGGCGGGCCTGCCGCGCGGTGAAGTCCAACGCGATCCTGCTGGCCAAGGACGGCGCCACGGTCGGCGTCGGCATGGGCCAGGTGAACCGGGTGGACTCCGCGAAGCTGGCGGTCGACCGGGCCGGCGCCGAGCGGGCGGCCGGCTCCTACGCGGCCTCCGACGCCTTCTTCCCGTTCCCGGACGGGCTGGAGGTGCTCACCGCCGCCGGCGTCAAGGCGGTCGCGCAGCCCGGTGGTTCGATCCGCGACGAGGCGGTGGTCGAGGCCGCCCGCAAGGCGGGCGTGACGATGTACTTCACCGGCACCCGGCACTTCTTCCACTGAGGCCGAGGCCGCACCGCCGGCCGCGCACCTCGCGCACCTCGCGCACAGGAGGCCGCGCCCCGATCCGGGGCGCGGCCTCCCGCCGTCGGCGGCCGGACCCCGTCAGCGGGGGTCCTTGATCACCACGGTGTGCACGATCTTGTCGGTGAAGGTCTGGTTCTTGTCGTCCCACAGCGGCCACAGGAAGCCGAGGTAGCACGGCACGCCGTCGATGAAGTGCAGCAGCCGGCGGCCGAAGGCGAGGCCGAAGCCCAGCGTGGAGCCGTCGTACTCGCGCAGCAGCCGTATGCCGACGATCCTCTTGCCGGGCGTCTGGCCGGTCTTGCCCTCGCGGTAGGTGAGGTAGAGCGTGCCGGCGAGCCCCAGCAGGCCGCCTATGAGGAACATCGCGGCCGCGGCGCCGGGCACGTGCGGCGGGGCGCAGTTGGCGACGCCCTCCCGGTCGCACGCGTCCTGCTGGTGGGCGAACTTGACGATGAACTGGATGTAGCCGGCGAACACCAGGCCCATCGGCACCAGGTTCACGATCAGGGTGTCCAGCAGCAGGGCGCCCAGCCGCGCCCCCCAGCTCGCGAGCGGCGGCATGCCCGGCAGCGGCCCGCCCATCTGCGGCCCCGGGTATCCCGGATAGCCCTGCTGGCCCGGGTACCCCTGCTGGCCCGGGTACCCCGGGTAGCTGCCCTGCTGCGGGACCCCGTAGGGCTGCTGCGGGTACGAGGGATACCCGCTGGGCGGCGGGGGGTTGTACGGCTGCTGCGGGCTGCCGTAGGGCTGCTGGCCGCCGTACGGCTGGTCGGGACCGGGGGGTTGGCTCACGAGCGGGTTCCTTCGAGCGGGGAGGATGCGCACCACAGGGGACGCGGGACATCGTCATGCTCTGCGAGGTGCGGGCGCAAGAGACGACCGGGGCCCCGGGACAAAGTTGTCCGATGGGCGGGCGGATTCGTCGGGCGCGGGACCGATCGGCGAGGATGGGGGCATGACCGCCCAGATTCTCGACGGAAAGGCCGCCTCGGCCGCGATCAAGGCCGAGCTGACCGCTCGCGTCCAATCCCTCAAGGACCGCGGGGTCACCCCCGGCCTCGGCACGCTGCTGGTCGGCGACGACCCGGGCAGCACGTGGTACGTCGCCGGCAAGCACCGCGACTGCGCGCAGGTGGGCATCGGCTCCATCCAGCGCGAACTCCCCGCCACCGCGACGCAGGCCGACATCGAGGCGGTCGTCCGGGAGCTCAACGCGAACCCGGAGTGCACCGGGTACATCGTGCAGCTCCCGCTGCCGGCGGGCATCGACACCAACCGGGTGCTGGAGCTGATGGACCCGGCCAAGGACGCGGACGGGCTGCACCCGACCAACCT
Organism: uncultured Actinomycetota bacterium; assembly: GCA_963756705.1. Taxonomy (GTDB): domain Bacteria; phylum Actinomycetota; class Actinomycetes; order Streptomycetales; family Streptomycetaceae; genus Actinacidiphila. The sequence goes on from CAVWOS010000003.1 coordinate 114,777, forward strand.
CGGCCGACTGGTGCTCAACGAGCCCGGTCCGCTGCCCTGCACCCCCCGCGGCATCGTGGAGCTCCTGCGGCGCAACGGCGTGGAGACCAAGGGCGCGCACGTGGTCGTGGTCGGCCGCGGCATCACCGTCGGGCGGTCGATCGGGCTGCTGCTCACCCGCAAGTCCGAGAACGCGACGGTGACGCTGTGCCACACCGGCACGCGGGACCTGTCCGCGCAGCTGCGGCAGGCCGACATCGTCGTGGCCGCCGCCGGGGTGCCGCACATCGTCAAGCCCGAGGACGTCAAGCCGGGCGCCGCGGTGCTCGACGTCGGCGTCAGCCGGGACGAGCAGGGCAAGATCGTCGGCGACGTGCACCCCGGGGTGGCCGAGGTCGCCGCGTGGCTGTCGCCCAACCCGGGCGGGGTCGGGCCGATGACCCGCGCGCTGCTGCTGCAGAACGTCGTGGAGGCCGCCGAGCGCGCCGCTGACGGCCATGTCGGCTGAGGCGGAGGGGACGGCGTTCGCCGCCCCGCGCGAGCCGGAGGGACGGCCCCCCGCGACCCGCACCACCGCGCGGCCCGAGGGCGGCGGCCGCGCGGCCGGGGCGGACGCGCCCGCGCCGGCCCGGCAGTGGCCGATCCTGCTGGTCGGGATCGGCGCGGTGGTCGGGCTCGTGGTCACCGCGACCGGGGCGTTCCGGCCGGGCACGATCACCGTCGGCGCCTCGCTGCTGCTCGGCGCGGTGCTCCGGTGGGCGCTCACGAACGTCGGGATGCTCGCGGTGCGCAGCCGGTTCACCGACGTCATCACCTACCTCGTCCTCGGGGCGGCGATCGTGCTCCTGGCGCTCATGGCCCAGCCCGACCCCCTCGTCCGCATCCCCTTCCTCGAGGACTTCCTGCACTTCTCCGTCCGCTGAACCCGCCCCCGGCCGGCCCCGGGGGCATATAGCAGGCGGGAAGGGGCGTTGGGCGGATTTGCCGGGAAAACGTCCGCGCGGGGGACGTACGTTCTAACGTGGCGCGGAGACCGGTAGGAACGTGGCACAAGGGGTGGGCCGTGAACCAGTGGGAGCCGTTGGCGGACCGCTTTCCCGTCGACGTACGGCGGTTCGCCACCCAGCTGCGCCGGATGAAGGACCGCAGCGGCCTGACCGTGCCGGCGCTGGCCGCCCGCACCGCGCACCCCGTCACGATGTGGGCGCGGGCCCTGGCCGGGCGCCAACTCCCGCCGCTGGACGCGGTGGAGGTGCTGGCCCAGGCCAGCGGCGCGGACTACGACCGGATCGCCGCGCTGTGGCGGCTCGCGGAGAAGGCGAGCGCGGGCGCGGGGGACCGGGTCAGGGGCCGCCCGGTGCCGTACCCCGACCCGCTCGACCCGCTCGGTCCCGAGGAGGGCTTGCCCGGCAGGCGGCGTCGCGTCTTACTGCTGGGCGCGGTGGGGCTGCTCGCCGCCGCCGCGCTGGTGGCCGTGATCTTCACCGCGGTGCCGAGCAACGGCCGGGCGCCCGCGAACCGGGCCGCGGCCACGCCCTCGGGCTTCGGCGGTGACGGCCCCGCGCCGACCGTGAAGCCGCACCCGGTCCGGCACGCCACGCCCGACCCGGCCGCGACCGGCCCCGTCACCACCCCCGCCGACCGGACCGTCGCCGGGCCGGGCACCACCGCCCCCGCCGTCCCCGGTGGCCCGGCGACCGCCCCGGCCGGCGGAACCGGCGGCACCACGCCGCCCGCCTCCACCCCGCCCACGGGCTCCTCCGGCGGCGGAACGCCCTCCGCCCCCGTCACGCCCCCCTCGTCCCCGGCAAACCCCCCGCCCTCCACCCCGAGCCCCAAGCCCAGCCTGTGCCTCGGCCTCATCCTGCTCGGGGTGTGCGTCAGCTAGCGGGGGGCGTGCGCCTGTTCCGGGAGGGGGCGGGTGAAGGCGCGGCGGCAGTGGCGGACCAGTTGCCGTACGGCCGGGTTGTGGGCGGCGGCCCAGGCCAGGGAGAGGACCGCCTCCGCGGCGAGGCCGTCGACCGGCAGGGCGGTCAGGCCCGGGTGCCCGTCCGCCATCGAGGCGCTGAGGACGGCGACGCCGAGCCCGCGCAGCGCCAGATCGGCCACCGCCGAGGGCGCGCCGGCCTGGAAGGCGATCTCCATCCGCACGCCCCCGGCCGCGCACGCCTCGTCGAGGACCGCGCGCACCCCGGTGCCGGCCGGCAGGCTGACCACCGGGTGGGCGGCGAGTTCCGCGAGCGTCACCCGGTCCCGTCCGGCCAGCGGATGGCCGGACGGCACCGCGGCGACGAGCGGCTCGCGGACGACCTCGTACGCGTCCAGCCCGGCCGGCGGCGCCGACGGCGTGCCGACCAGGGCCACGTCGACCGTGCCGGCCCGCAGCGCCTCGACCAGGCGGTCGGACGCGTCCTCCAGCAGCGTGATCCCCACGCCCGGGTGCGCCCGGTGGAAGGCGGACAGGGCGTCGAACAGCCCGGTGACCGTGCAGGCGGTGACCATGCCGACCACGAGTTCGCCGCGCACCAGCCCGTTCACCTCGTCCACCGCCTGCCGGACCGCCGTCACGGCGGCGAGCGCCGCCCGGGCGTGCGGCAGCGCGGCCACCCCCGCGGAGGTGAGCGTGGCCCGGCGCCCGGAGCGGTCGAAGAGCGGCGCCCCGAGATCGTGCTCCAACTGGCGGACCTGGGCGCTCACTCCGGACTGGCTGATGTGCACGCGCTCGGCCGCGCGGGTGAAGTTCGCCTCTTCGGCGACCGCGACGAAATACTCCAGCTGCCTGAACTCCATGGACACCGACTCTAACCACCGCGCGAATTCCGTTCGCGGCGGCGGAGGAGCGGAGTGACCTCAGGAGCCGGGAGTGACGAATTCGGGTTGGTCGAGCAGCCGCAGCCACGTGCCGTCGGGCTGCCGCCGCACCACCTGCGCCCGCGCGCCCGCGCCGTCCCGGGGCGGCGTCGAGGTGAGCGCGATGTCGCCGCTGATCAAGGTGGGCAGCGGCGGTTCGGGCGCGAAGCGCGGGCGGGCGGCCAGCACCTGCTCCCACAGCGCGCGGATGGCCGCCCGCCCCACCGTCAACGCGCCCGGTGGGTAGGCCATCACCGCGTCCTCCTCGTAAAGGGCGGCGATTCCCGCCGCGTCGCCGTTGTTGGCGCATTCGACGAACAATCGCGTCAGGTCCTCCGGCCGGTACGCCTTCTCCGCCGCGCCGCTTCCGTTCTTCCCGTCGATTGCGCTGTTCCCGTCGCCCATGGCGTACTCCCGTTCCCGTATCCCTGGCAATCGCCGGCAATCCCCGGCAATTCCCTTTCCCCAGCCTGGTGTTGTTGCTCGCCCGCGTCCAACAGCGGTCGGTGATCGTGACCAGAAGCGGCGCGTATGGCGGGGCAGGGGAGCGGGTCGGTACGGGCCCGGGCGGGGCGGACGGCTCGCGCCGGTGACCGGGGCCACAGGGCCGGACGCCACCGGCGGGCGCCGCGCGCGATAGCCTGGCGCGTGGTTCTCTTGACGCCGAGAGAACCGTTCGGGGCCGCTCGGGCCACTGCCGGGGCGACCAGCCACCGCACCGCTCAACCCGCAGCAGAGAAGGCTCAGGAGAAGGCATGACTCGCACTCCCGTCAACGTCACCGTCACCGGAGCGGCCGGCCAGATCGGCTACGCCCTCCTCTTCCGCATCGCCTCGGGCCACCTGCTCGGCGCGGACGTGCCGGTGCGCCTCCGGCTGCTGGAGATCACCCCGGCGCTGAAGGCCGCCGAGGGCACCGCGATGGAGCTGGACGACGCGGCCTTCCCGCTGCTGGCCGGCATCGACATCAGCGACGACCCGAACACCGCGTTCGACGGCACCAACGTCGCCCTGCTGGTCGGCGCCCGCCCGCGGACCAAGGGCATGGAGCGCGGCGACCTGCTGGAGGCCAACGGCGGCATCTTCAAGCCGCAGGGCAAGGCCATCAACGACCACGCGGCCGACGACATCAAGGTCCTGGTGGTCGGCAACCCGGCGAACACCAACGCGCTCATCGCCCGCTCCGCGGCCCCCGACGTGCCGGCCGAGCGCTTCACCGCGATGACCCGCCTCGACCACAACCGGGCGATCGCGCAGCTGGCCAAGCGGACCGGCGCGGCCGTGGCCGACATCAAGCGCGTCACCATCTGGGGCAACCACTCCGCGACGCAGTACCCGGACATCTTCCACGCGGAGATCGCCGGCAAGAACGCGGCCGAGGTCGTGGGCGACGAGAAGTGGCTGGCCGACACCTTCATCCCGACCGTCGCCAAGCGCGGCGCGGCGATCATCGAGGCCCGCGGCGCCTCCTCCGCCGCCTCGGCCGCCTCCGCGGCCCTGAACCACGTGCACACCTGGGTGAACGGCACAGCGGACGGCGACTGGACCTCCATGGGCATCGTGTCCGACGGCTCCTACGGCGTGCCGGCCGGCCTGATCTCCTCCTTCCCGGTCACCACGAAGGACGGCGCGTACGAGATCGTGCAGGGCCTGGACATCAACGAGTTCTCGCGGCCGCGCATCGACGCGTCGGTCAAGGAGCTGGAGGAAGAGCGCGACGCGGTCCGCGCGCTCGGCCTCATCTGACCTCGGGTCAGGTCTTCCGCACGCGAACGGCCCGCGGGCCGGGGGGTTTACGCCTCCCCGGCCCGCGGGCCGACGCGCGTTCCCGGGGCCGTCCTGGGGCTCCGGCCCTCAGGCGCGGGTCGCGGTGAACATCCAGCAGCCCCAGGCGACGTTGCGGCTGTGCACCTCGGCCACCTCCGGGTCGGCCAGGATCCGCGCGATCGCCCCTGCCGGATCCTGTCCGTCGTGCACGGTCGTGGCGTCGTGGATCCACCCGCGCGCGTCGTACGCCCGCAGCACCTGCGGCCGGCCCCGCCAGTCCGCCGGGTACACCCCCGGATCCCCCGGACCCGCGCACGGCCCGGCGTGCGCCAGCACCGCGCCCACCTCCCGGTAGGGGCCGGCCGGCAGCGGCGGCTCGTACCCGAAGAGCAGCAGCTCCTCGCCGTCCACCGAGTCCCGCAGGCAGCACCGCAGCGGGTTCCCGCCCTCCGCGACGATCCGCTCCGCCTTCCCGCCGAACGCGTCCACCCCCTGCGCCCGCACCCGCGCCAGCACCTCCGCCGGCAGCCCGCGCACCTGGAACCCCGTATCCGTCGTCATCGTCATGCCCCCACCCTGCGCCCCCGCCCGGGGCGAGCGCCGGCGGCATTCGGACCTCGCGTTTCGCGGGGATCAGGGCGCGCCCTGGGGGGAGAGGGCGTCGCAGAGGAGGGTGACGGCGGTGGGGAAGGCGTGGTCCGGCGGGGTGCCGTAGCCGATGACGAGGGCGGGGCGGGCGGTGGGCGGGGCGCCGAAGAAGGGGGTGTGGTTCAGGGCGAGGCCGAGGCGGAGGGCGCGGGCGACGACCGTGTCCACGGAGCCGGCGGCGGGCGGGGGCTCGACCACGAGGTGGAGCCCGGCGGCGATGCCCGAGACGCGGGCGGCGGGGGCCCGTTCGGCCAGGGCGGCCAGCAGGGTGTCCCGGCGGGCCCGGTAGCGCAGCCGCATCCGGCGCACGTGCCGGTCGTAGGCGCCGCTGCGGAGGAACTCCGCGAGGGCCAGCTGGTCGAGCACCGGCGAGTGGTGGTCGGCCAGCCGCTTCTCCCGGACGACCGGTTCGACCAGGTCCGGCGGCAGCGCCAGCCAGGCCAGGCGCAGCCCGGGGGCGAGGCTCTTGCTGGCGGTGCCGGCGTACGCCACCTGCTCGGGGGCGAGCCCTTGGAGCGCGCCGACCGGCTGCCGGTCGTAGCGGAACTCGCCGTCGTAGTCGTCCTCGATCACCAGGCCGCCGGTGGCGCGGGCCCAGGCGGTGACGGCGGTGCGGCGGGCGGGGGAGAGGAGGGCGCCGGTCGGGAACTGGTGCGCGGGCGTGAGGAGGACGGCGTGTGTGGCACCGTCCAGCTCCTCGACCCGCGCGCCGTCCTCGTCCAGCGCCAGCGTGGACGTCTCCAGGCCCGCGGCCCGCAGCAGGGTGCGGGTGTGCGGCAGGCCGAGGGCCTCCACGGCGATCCGGCGGGCGCCGCGGCCGTGCAGCACCCGGGCCAGCAGGCCGACGGCCTGGGTGAACCCCGTGCAGACGACGAGCAGTTCGGGGTCCGTGCGCACCCCGCGGACCCGGGCCAGGTACTCCGCGAGGGCGCCGCGCAGCCCGGGGCGGCCGCGCGGGTCGCCGTAGCCGAACGCCTCGCTCGGCGCGGCCGTCAGCGCGCGGCGGGCGGCGGCCGCCCAGGCCGCGCGCGGGAACGACGAGACGTCCGGCGACCCGGGCCACAGCGAGTACGGCACGCCGGCCGGGCCCGACGCCGATGAGCCCTGCGCCGACGGGCCCTGCGCGCCGCGCCCGCCTCCCCGGCCGGGGGCCTCGCGCACGGGCGCCGGGCGGGCCGCCACGGTCGTGCCCGAGCCCTGGCGGGCGGTCAGCCACCCCTCGGCCACGAGCTGCCCGTACGCCTCCGCCACCGTGTTCCGGGCCAGCCCGAGGTCCCGGGCCAGCGACCGGCTGGACGGCAGCCGCGACCCCGCCGCGAGCCGCCCCTCCCGTACCGCCTCCCGCAGCGCCGCCTCCAGCCCCGCCCGCGGCCCCAGCCCCCGGCCCCGCTGCGCCGCGAGGTCGATCAACAGGTCGTACCCCCCGGCCCGCCCGGCCCGCGACTCTTCCCCAGCGACTGACGCGTCATCGTCCACCCGGCGCTCCATCCCCCCAGTCCACCACGCCCCCCACCCACCCGACCCCCGAGCCACCCCGAGCGGGCCGGCCTGCCGCCGGGGCGGGCGAGGGGTGGTCTCCCCGGCGGGGGCAGGCTCGCTGCGGTGTGGCCTCCCGCCCCCCGGGAAGGCCGAGGTGCTGGTCAGCGCCGGGCGGGTCGGCGTGTGCCGGGGTGGGCGAGGGGTGGTTGCTCCGGCGGGGCGGGCTCGTTGCCGCACGGCGGACGCCCCCCGGGTTCGGGTGGGGTGCGCTCGTGCCGGAGCGGGAGCCGGGGGCGGGGCCGCGCCGGCCGGGTGGGCCTGCGGGTGCGCGGCGGCGGGCCGGCAGCCTCCGGCGTGGCCGGAGATCCTGTCCGGGCGCGGATGAAGGCCGGGGTGCCGGGGCGGGGGAGAGGTGGTTGCTCCGCCGGGGCGGGCTTGTTGCCGTGTGGCCTCCCGCCCCCGGGAAGGCCGGGGGACCCGTGCCCGCGGGGTCAGCCCGTTGTTGCGCGGCGGCGGCCCTTTGAGCGGGGAGGGGTGGGGGGTGGTGGGGTGGGGCGGGGGGAGCCTTCGCCGAAGCGGGCGAGGGCCAGGGCGCCGAGGACGGCGAGGGCGAAGCCGAGGACGGCGACGGGGGTGCGGCCGGGGCGGGTGGCGTCGTGGAGGACGAGGATGCCGATCAGCGCGGGGCCGACGGTCTCGCCGAGCACCATCGCCGCGGTGGCGGCGTTCACCGAGCCGCGCCGCAGCGCCGAGGTGAGCAGGAGGAAGGCGGCGGCCCCGCCGACGAAGAGGGAGTACGCCGCCGGGTTCGTGAGCAGGGCGTGCGGCGTCAGCGGATCGAGCAGGCGGACGGCGAGTTCGACGATGCCGAAGCCGAACCCGGAGGCCAGCCCGAGGACCGCGGCCCGGGCGCCTTCCGGGAGCCAGGCGAGCCGCCCGCCGGCCAGGAGGAGCAGCGCGACCGAGCCGACCAGCAGCATCCACCGCATCGGGGCGTCCCCGTGCCCCGAGCCCTCCTTGCCGGAGGCGAGCGCGAGCAGCGCCATGCCGCCGCACACGGTGAGGACCGCGGCCCACTCGGCCCCCCGCAGCCGTACGTCCAGCAGCGGCCCGGCCACCACGGCGGTCACCGCCAGGCTCGAGGCCATGGCGGCGCCGACCGCGTACACGGGTATCGACCGCAGGGCGATGACCTCCAGCAGGAAGCCGAGGCTGTCCAGGGCCAGGCCCGTCAGGTACGGGACCTGGCGGACGGCCTTGAGCAGCAGCCCGACCGCCCCCTCGGCCTCCGCCGCCAGCCGGGCGGCCCGGGCCTGCAGCGCGGTCGCCGTTCCGAAGCAGAGTGCCGCGCCCAGCGCGTAGAGCATTCCCGTCAGCACGGACGTACTCTACGGTTTCGCCGGGTGTGCGAATCCCTTCCGATTCCCTATGGGATCGCCCGGGACCCGCAGGCCCGTCGAGGCGCTGGACCGCACCACCGCAAGGCCCCCGGGCGGGACGGTTCGTACCGCCCGGGTGATGCCCTTCCGGGGCGGGGCTCAGCCCTGGCGCAGGGCCTCGCGCAGGCGGGAAATCCCCCAGTCGAGGTCCTCGCGGCTGATGGTCAGCGGCGGGGCGAGGCGGATCGTGGAGCCGTGGGTGTCCTTGGCGAGGACGCCGAGCCGCAGCAGCCGCTGCGTGAGGTCGCGGCCGGTGCCGAGTGCCGGGTCCACGTCGATCCCGGCCCACAGCCCGCGCCCGCGCACCGCGGTGATCGCGCCGCTCGCGGCGATGTCCGCGAGTTCGGCGTGCAGGTGCTCGCCGAGCTCGGCGGACCGCGCCTGGAACTCGCCCGTCCGCAGCATGCCGACGACCTCCAGGGCGACCGCGCAGGCCAGCGGGTTCCCGCCGAAGGTGGACCCGTGCTCGCCCGGGCGGAACACGCCCAGCACCTCACGGGTGGAGACCACCGCCGAGACCGGCACGACACCGCCGCCGAGCGCCTTGCCCACCACGTACAGATCCGGCACCACGCCCTCGTGCTCGCACGCGAAGGTGCGGCCGGTGCGGCCGAGCCCGGACTGGACCTCGTCGGCCATGAAGAGCACGTTGCGCTCCGCGGTCAGCCGCCGCACGCCCGGGAGGTAGCCCGGCGGCGGCACGAGCACGCCCGCCTCGCCCTGGATCGGCTCGATCAGCACCGCCACGGTGTCCTCGTCGAGCGCCGCCTCCAGCGCGGCCAGGTCGCCGTAGGGGACGACCTCGAAGCCGGGCGTGTACGGGCCGAAGTCCGCGCGCGCCTCGGGATCGGTGGAGAAGCTGACGATCGTGGTGGTGCGCCCGTGGAAATTGCCGTCGGCGACCACGATCTTGGCCCGGCCGGCGGGCACGCCCTTGACCTGGTACCCCCACTTGCGGGCGGTCTTGACCGCCGTCTCCACCGCCTCGGCGCCGGTGTTCATCGGCAGCACCATCTCCATGCCGCACAGCTCGGCCAGCGCGGCGCAGAACTCCGCGAACCGGTCGTGGTGGAAGGCCCGGGAGGTGAGCGTGACCCGGTCCAGCTGCGCCTTGGCCGCGTCGATCAGCCGCTGGTTGCGGTGACCGAAGTTGAGCGCGGAGTAGCCGGCGAGCATGTCGAGGTAGCGGTTGCCCTCCACGTCCGTCACCCAGGCGCCCTCGCCGGAGGCGATCACCACGGGCAGCGGGTGGTAGTTGTGCGCGCTGTACGTCTCCACGGCCGCGATCTCGCGTTCGGTGGCGGCGCCGGAGGGCCCGGGGGCACCGGCGGACCCGGAGGAGACGGTCTCGGCCGCGGGCGCGGAACCGGGGGCGGGAATGGTGGTCACGTGCGTACTCCGTTCGTTGTGCGTCAGGAGCCAGGTCTTGGCCTGGAACGGGGCGGGGCGGGGGTGGCGCCCCTTTCTATCGTCGCTCTGCCGGATGGGCGCCAAACCATCGCGCGACCGGCGGTCGCCGGGCGAGGGCCGTGTACCGGGGGGCTGCGACCGAGGGTACCGGCGGTCCGGCCCGGGGGTACGGGACGGCCGGACGGACCTGAGAGAATGTGAGCATGGCAACTCCGCGACCCCGTGCCCTGTCCGGCATCCAGCCCACGGCCGGCTCCTTCCACCTCGGCAACTACCTGGGTGCCATCCGGCAGTACGTGGCGATGCAGGAGTCGCACGACGCCTTCTACATGGCGGTCGACCTGCACGCGATCACCGTGCCGCAGGACCCGGCCACGCTGCGTGAGAACACCCGGGTGGCCATCGCCCAGCTGCTGGCGGCGGGACTCGACCCGGACCGGTGCACGCTCTTCGTGCAGAGCCATGTGCCCGAGCACGCCCAGCTGGCCTGGGTGATGAACTGCATCACCGGCTTCGGCGAGGCCTCGCGGATGACCCAGTTCAAGGACAAGGCGGCCAAGCAGGGCGCGGACCGGGCCACCGTCGGCCTGTTCACGTACCCGATCCTCCAGGTCGCCGACATCCTGCTGTACCAGGCGGATTCTGTGCCGGTCGGCGAGGACCAGCGGCAGCACGTGGAGCTGACCCGGGACGTCGCGGAGCGCTTCAACACGCGCTTCGGCCCCACCTTCACCCTGCCCAAGGCGTACATCGTGCGGGAGACCGCCAAGATCTACGACCTCCAGGACCCGACCGCGAAGATGAGCAAGTCGGCGTCCTCCCCCAAGGGCCTGGTGAACCTGCTGGACGAGCCGAAGGTGTCGGCGAAGAAGTTCCGCAGCGCGGTCACCGACACCGACACGGTGATCCGGTTCGACGAGGAGAAGAAGCCGGGCGTCAGCAACCTGCTCACCATCCACTCCGCGCTCACCGGGACCGGAATCGCGGAACTGGAGGAGCAGTACGCGGGCAAGGGCTACGGTGCGCTCAAGACGGATCTCGCCGACATCTTCGTGACGTGGGTCACCCCCTTCCGGGAGCGCACGCAGGAGATCCTGGGAGACCCGGAGACGCTGGACTCCATCCTGGCCAAGGGGGCCGAGAAGGCACGGGCGGTCGCCGCCGAGACGCTGGCGGCGGCGTACGACCGGATCGGTTTCCTGGCCGCGAAGCACTAGCGGGCACCACCGGGGACCACCGAAGGATCACCGGAGCACCGCCAGAGCACCGCCAGAACACCGGCAGGGCACGAGCGGACGGCGCCGCGGGGGCGCCGCCACCGGAACGGGAAAGGGCCCCGGACGGGAGAGCGGAGCCGGGCTGTGACGATTGTCGCTGCCCGTCCCCGACGCGTGCGCGCGACACTGTGCACGAGCCGGGGGAACCACGGGAACCAGGGGAAAGGGGTGAACGCAGTGGGTACCACCACCATCGGCGTGTCCATCGCGGTCCCGGAGCCCTACGGCAGGCTCCTGCAGGACCGGCGGGCCGGCTTCGGCGATCCCGCGGCCGGCGCGATCCCCACCCACGTGACCCTGCTGCCCCCCACGGAGGTGCGGCGCGAGGAACTGCCCGGGTTCGCACGGCACTTGGCGGCCGTGGCCGAGCGCGGGCGGCCGTTCGCGATCCGGCTGGACGGCACGGACACCTTCCGGCCGGTCTCGCCGGTGGTGTACGTGCGCCTGACGGAGGGCGCCGGCGCGTGCGCGGAGCTCCAGGAGGCGGTGCGGTCCGGGCCGGTGGCCCGGGAGCTCCAGTTCCCCTACCACCCGCACGTGACCGTGGCCCACGGCATCGCCGAGGAGGCGATGGACCGGGCCCAGAGCGAGCTCGCCGGGTTCGCCGCGCACTGGACGGCCTCGGACTTCGCGCTCTACGAGCAGGGCGGGGACCAGGTGTGGCGCCCGCTGCGGGTCTTCCCGTTCGGCTCGGAGGAGCGGCCCGCGCTGCCCCACCAGCACGTGCGGCGCGCGCCGTCCCCGCTCTGACGCAGCAGGTCACCGCCGCCCGCTCTCAGCGAGCCGCCGTCACCCGCCGGAAGAGCGGCCGCGGCAGGTGCCGCAGCACGGCCATGACCGGCCGCAGCGACGAGGGCACCCAGACCACCTCCGAGCGGCGCCGCAGCCCCACCTCGATGGCCACCGCCACGTCGTGGGGCGTGGTGGCCAGCGGCGCCTCGGCCCGGCCGGCGGTCATCCGGGTGCGGACGAAGCCCGGCCGCACGGTCATCACGTGCACCCCGCACCCGTACAGCGCGTCCCCCAGGCCCTGGGTGAACGCGTCCAGCCCCGCCTTGCTGCTGCCGTAGATGAAGTTCTCCCGCCGGGCCCGCTCGCCGGCCACCGAGGACAGCACCACCAGCGAGCCGTGGCCCTGCCGCTGGAGCGCGCCGCCGCACACCAGCGCGGCGGACACCGCCCCGGTGTAGTTGGTCGCGGCCACCTGCACGGCCGCCAGCGGCTCCTGCTCGTCGCGCGCCTGGTCGCCGAGCACGCCGAACGCGAGCAGCACCATGTCGACGTCCCCCTCGGCGAAGACCTTGCCGAGCACCTCCTCGTGGGAGGCCGGGTCGAGCGCGTCGAAACCGATCGCCCGCACCTCCGCGCCCAGCAGCCGCAGTTCCTCGGCCGCCGCGTCGAGCGCGGGCGAGGGCCGGCCGGCCAGGTGCACCAGCCGGGTGCGGCGGGCGATCAGCCGCCGCGCGGTGGCCAGCCCGATCTCCGACGTGCCGCCGAGCACCAGCAGGGTCTGCGGCGCCCCGAACGCGTCCTTCATGAGCGAACTCCCTACGTTGCTACGGCAGCGCGGCCCCGCGTCACAGCGCGAGCCGCCGGGCCAGGTCGGAGGTGATCGCGCCGCGCGGGTCGTAGCGGGCGCGCAGCGAGCGGAAGTCGTCCAGCCGCGGGTACATCCGGGCCAGCAGGTCGGGCCGCAGCCGGGCGTCCTTGGCCAGGTAGACCCGGCCGCCGGCCGCGGCCACCTGCTCGTCGAGCTCGTCCAGCAGCCGGGAGAGCCCGGGCAGGCCGGCCGGGACGTCCAGGGCGAGGGTCCAGCCGGGCATCGGGAAGGACAGCCAGCCGGGGTCGCCGCCGCCGAACCGCTTGAGCACCGCCAGGAACGACGGGCAGCGGTGCCGGCCCAGCTGCCGTACGACCGCGCGCAGCGTCTCCTCCTGCCCGTGGCCCACCACGAACTGGTACTGCACGAAGCCGCCGCGCCCGTAGATCCGGTTCCACTCCGGCAGCCCGTCCAGCGGGTGGAAGAACGCGGCGAGCTTCTGGATCCGGCCGCGCCGCTCGCGGGGGGCGCGGTGGTACCAGAACTCGTTGAACAGCCCGACCGTGGTCCGCCCGAGCAGCCCTTCGGGCACGAGCCGGGGCGCGGCCGGCAGCCGCAGCGGCCGGAAGGCGAGCGGGTCGCGCGCGGCCCGGCGGGGCAGCGCCTCGGGCGGGGCGTGGTCGCCGCGGGTCAGCACCGCCCGGCCGGTGCGGGCGCCGCGGGCCAGCAGGTCGATCCAGGCCACGGAGTAGCGGTAGCGGTGGTCGGTCGCGGTCATCCGGGCCAGCAGGTCGTCCAGGTCCGCCGCCCGCTCGGTGTCGACGGTCATCAGCGACGTGCGCACCGGGAGCAGCTGGAGGGTGGCGGCGAGCACGATCCCGGTCAGGCCCATGCCGCCGGCGGTCGCCCAGAACAGGTCGGGCTCGCCCTCCGGGGTGACCAGCCGGGTCTCGCCGTCGCCGGTGAGCAGTTCGATCGCCCGCACGTGGCGGCTGAAGGAGCCCGAGACGTGGTGGTTCTTGCCGTGGATGTCCGCGCCGATCGCCCCGCCGACCGTCACCCAGCGGGTGCCGGGGGTCACCGGCACGAACCAGCCGAGCGGCAGCAGCACCTCCATCAGGCGGTGCAGCGACACCCCGGCGTCGCACGTCACCACCCCGTTGACCGCGTCGATCTCGTGGATGCGGTCCAGACCCGTCATGTCCAGGACCGCGCCGCCCGCGTTCTGCGCCGCGTCGCCGTACGCGCGGCCCAGGCCGCGCGCGATCACCCCGCGGCCGTCGCTGTCCCGTACCGCCGCGGCGGCCTCCTCGTACGTGCCCGGGCGCAGCAGCCGGGCGGCGGTCGGGGCGGTGCGCCCCCAGCCGGTGACGGGGGTGGTGGCCGACGCGAGCGGTACGGGCATGCCCGTGACCGTACCGCCGGGAGGATCGCCGCGAAGCGAACGGATGGCCGCATATGGCGTGTTTGTCACCGGAACGGGCGAGCGGCGGGCGTGAGGAGGCCGGCCGCACGGTAAGGATCAGCAGGCCGATGGCCGAATCGTATGACCAGGTGACGCGTGAGGAGGTGGGGCCAGGTGCCCGGTCCCGACCACCGCCTGCTGGCCGTCCTGCGCCGGTGCGGCGGCCACCCCGGAGCCGCCGGCGCCGCCCGCGCGCTGTCGCTGGCCGGCGAGCACGGCGCCCTGTGGATGGCCGCCGGGCTGGCCGGCGCGGGCGCGGACCCCGCCCGGCGGCGCGCCTGGCTGCGCGCCACCGCGCTGGTCGCCACCGCCCACGCGGTGAGCATCGGCGTGAAGCGGACCGTCCGCCGCCCCCGGCCGGACCTGCCCGGCGCGCCGCCGCTGGTCCGCACCGCCGGGCGGCACGGCTTTCCCAGCTCGCACGCCTCCTCCTCGACCGCCGCCGCGCTCGCCTTCGGCGCGCTGCTGCCGCGGGTCCCGCTGCGGCCGCTGGCCGCGGCCGTCTGCCTCTCCCGGCTGGTCGCCGGCGTCCACTACCCCAGTGACGTCGCCTGCGGCGCGCTCCTCGGCGCCGCGACCGCCCGGCTCGGCCGCGCCTGGGCCCTGGCCCCGGCCGCCCCCGGCCGCCGCCCGCCCGCGACCCTGCCGGCCTGCGCGGCAGCCGCGGCACGGCTCACGCGCGGCCCGTCCCGCACCCCCGCGCGGCCCGCGGGGGCGGCCCGGTGGTTGTCGGTCGCCCGGCGCGGGTGGTTCGGTGCTGTGGGCGGTACGGGGTCCGGCCGGTGGGTGCGGGCCGCGGGGATGGCCCGGCGGGTGGTGGTGGCCCGGCGCGGGTGGTTCGGTGCTGTGGGCGGTACGGGGTCCGGCCGGTGGGTGCGGGCCGCGGGGATGGCCCGGCGGGTGGTGGTCGCCCGGCGCGGGTGGTTCGGTGCCGTGGGCGGTACGGGGTCCGGCCGGCGGATGCGGGCCGCACCGACCCGGGGGTTGGCAGTAGCCCCGCGCGGGGGCGGCGTTCGGCGGCGGGCGGGTGGTGGGCGATGAGCGAGCCGGCCGCCGTCATCGAGAAGAACGCGCTCGCGGAGCCCGCGCCCGCGGGAGGCGTCGCCGCCGGGCTGGTGCGGGCCGCGCGACCGCGGCAGTGGGTGAAGAACTGCCTCGTGCTCGCCGCCCCGCTGGCCGCCGCCCGCCCCCTCGACGCCGGGCAGGGCGCCCTGCTCGCGCTGGTGCTGGTGCTGTTCGTCGCCTGCTCGTCGGCCGTCTACCTGATCAACGACGCCCGCGACGCCGAGGCGGACCGCGCCCACCCGGTCAAGTGCCGCCGCCCGGTGGCCTCCGGGCAGGTCCCGGTCCCGGTGGCGTACGCCGCGGGCGGCCTGCTGGCGGTGCTCGCCCCGGCCGTGGCGGCCGTCACCTGCGACGCCGACACCGCCGCGCTGCTCGCCGCCTACGTGGCCATGCAACTCGCCTACTGCGTGCGGCTCAAGCACATGCTCGTGGTCGACCTGGTGATCGTCACCACCGGCTTCCTGATGCGGGCGATGGCCGGCGGGCTGGCCCTGGGCATCCCGCTGTCGCGCTGGTTCCTCATCACCTCCGGCTTCGGCGCGCTGTTCATGGTGGCCGCCAAGCGCTACTCCGAACTCGTCCTCATGTCGCGCCAGGACGGCGAGCTCGGCGCGTCCCGGGCCCTGCTCGGCGAGTACACCATCGGCTACCTGCGCTTCGTGTGGCAGCTCGCCGCCGGCGTGGCCGTGCTGGGCTACTGCCTGTGGGCGCTGGAGAGCAGCGGCACCGCGCACGGCCTGCTGCCCTGGCGCCAGCTGTCCATGGTGCCCTTCACCCTGTCCGTGCTGCGGTACGCCGTCTTCGCCGACGTCGGCGCGGCCGGCGAACCCGAGGACGTCGTCCTGCGCGACCGGCCGCTGCTCGTCATCGCCCTCGTCTGGGGAGCGTTGTACGTGCTCGCGGTGGTCAATCGGTGAGGCGCCCGCGGCCGCCCGGACCTGGGGGCGCGCCGCGATCCCCCCGCCGCGCGGCCGCCGACGGCCCGCGCGGCGGCTTCGCGCGGCTCGGGCGGGTGGGGGAGTTCCTCGGCTTCGCCCTGGCCGGCGGGATCGCGTACGCCGTGGACCTCGGCCTGTTCGTGTGGCTGCGGGGGCCGGGCGGCCTGGGGCCGCTCACCGCGAAGGCGGTCTCCTTCCTGGCCGGCTGCGCGGTCGCGTACGTCGGCAACGCGCTGGGCACGTACCGCCGGCGCCGGGCGCCCACCCGGACCGCCCGGGCCCGGCGCTACGGCGTGTTCTTCGCGGTGAGCTGCGCCGGCGCGCTGGTCCAGTTCGGCTGCCTCGGCTTCTCCCACTACGTGCTCGGCTTCACCGCGCCGTTCGACGACGTGGTCTCCGGGGCCGGGATCGGCATGGTGCTGGCCACGGCGTTGCGGTTCTGGGGGACCCGGACGCTGGTCTTCCGCTCCGAACGCGCGGCCGGGCCGCCGGGCGTGACCGAGGCAGGGGAGGGAAGCCGCCCCACATGGACTGGTTGACGCGGCTTCCGTGGATCGGCCCCTTCCTCGCCCGGGTCATGCGCACCCATGCCTGGCGGGCCTACCTCCACCTGGAGGACGTGCACTGGACGAGGCTGGCCGCCGCGATGACCTTCACCAGCTTCCTCGCCCTCTTCCCGCTGCTCGCCGTGGTCGCCTCGGTCGGCGCCGCCACCTTGTCGCAGAGCCAGCTCGACCGGCTGGAGCACAAGATCGCCGACCAGATCCCCGGCATCGCCGACCAGATCGACATCAACGGGCTGGTGGAGCACGCCGGCGCCATCGGCCTGATCAGCGGCGCCGCCCTGCTCGTCACCGGCATCGGCTGGGTCGGCGCGCTGAGGGACTGCATGCGGGCGGTCTGGCACAAGGACGACGAGGAGGTGAACCCGGTCGTCGGCAAGCTCCGCGACGGCGGGGTGCTGCTCGGCCTGGGCGCCGCCGTCCTGATCTCGCTCGGCGCCTCGGCCTTCGCCACCGCCGCGGTGAACTGGACCGTCGACCGCACCGGGCTGTCCGACAACGCCTCCAGCCGGGTGCTGCTCACCCTGTCCGGGTTCGTGCTCAGCGTGGTGGCCGACTTCCTGATCCTGCTCTACCTACTGACCCTGCTGCCCGGCGTGCGGCCGGCCCGCCGGGCCGTGCTCGTCGCTTCGCTGATCGGCGCGCTCGGCATCGAACTGCTCAAGGTGCTGCTCAGCGGCTACCTGAGCAGCGTGGCCGGCCGGAACATCTACGGCGCCTTCGGCACCCCGGTCGCGCTCCTGCTGTGGTTCAACTTCGTGGCCAAGCTGCTGCTGTACTGCGCCGCCTGGACGGCGACGCAGCACGTGGGCGTCAGCTCCGACGCTTCCGACGAGCCCGAGGGTTCCGCGACCGGCGCGGGCGGCGGGGGGTCGTACCGCTGGCGGCCGCCTCCCCCGGGAGTGGCCGGCGGCGCCGCACGATGACCATCACCGCCGCCAGCACCACGGCGGTCGCCGCGGTGATCCCGGCCGCCGTCCATATCCCGCGCGAGGACGACGCGGACGTGACGGCGTCGGCCTGCAGCGGCGTCCTGGCGCTCGCCGAGGCCGACGGCTTCGGGGTCGGCTTGGGCAGCGCGCTCAGCGGCGGCACCAGCGTGCCCACCGGCTGCACCCGCGTGTCGGCCTTGAAGCCCCAGTCCAGCAGCGAGGCCGCCTGCCGGTAGACCGCGTTGTGGCCCGACTTGGGGTCCGGGTGCATCACCGTCACCAGCAGGGTGTGGCCCCCGCGCTGGGCGACCCCGGTGTAGGTGGCGCCGGCGTTGGTGGTGTCGCCGTTCTTCACGCCCGCGATGCCCGGGTACGGCTTGATGTCGTAGTCGCCGCTGAGCAGGCGGTCGGTGTTCTGGATCTGGAAGGACTCGCGGACCTTCTTGGTCCCTTTGCCGGTCTTTTTCTTCTTGTAGGCGCCGGGGAACTGCGCGGTGACCGTCGAGCAGTACGCCCGGAAGTCCGCGTTCTGCAGGCCGGCCCGGGCGAAGAGGGTCAGGTCGTAGGCGCTGCTGGCCTGGCCGGGCATGTCGTAGCCGTCGGGCGAGACCACGTGGGTGTCGTCGGCCTGGAGGTCGTGCGCCTTGGCGTTCATGTCGGCGACGGTCTGCGGCACCCCGCCGTTCATCGCGGACAGCACGTGCACCGCGTCGTTGCCCGAGCGCAGGAAGACGCCGAGCCACAGGTCCTTCACGGTGTAGGTCAGGTTCTCCTGGATGCCGACCAGGCTGCTGCCCTCGCCCATGCCCTTCAGGTCGGAGGGCGCCACCTTGTGGACGGTCTTCGCGTCGAGCTTCGGCACGAGGGTGTCGGCGAGCAGCATCTTCAGGGTGCTCGCCGGGGCGAGCCGCCAGTGCGCGTTCGACTCCGCGAGCACCGCGCCGGACTCCGCGTCTGTGACGATCCACGAGCGGGCGGTCAGTCCCTTGGGGAGGGCGGGCACCCCGGGCACGAGGTTGGCCTGCGTGCCGGGCAGGCCCAGCCGGTCGCCGCCGACCTTCGACATCTGCGCGGGGGGTCTGGGCGTCTTCGCGTCCATCGGGGCCGCCTCGGCGGGTCCGGCGAGGGCGGCGCCGCCCAGCAGAAGAGCGGTCAACGAAACGGCCACTACGGAAGTCACGGTCTTCGGCACCCGCAGAACCGTACCCGTCCCGGGGCCCGCCCCGCGCCCCGGACCCCCCGGAGCGCCCCCTTCCGCCCCGGGCACCCCACCCGTACCCCGCCCGCGCCGGCCGGGCAGGCCCGCTCATACTGGTACGTATGAAGCTCAGCCGCCGCGCCTCCTGGTTCCTGCTCGCCTTCGGAGTGTGGTCCTGGATCGTGTGGGTCACCTTCGTCAATAATCTCTGGGCGGACGCCAGCGGCCTCGCCTTCTCCCACGGCGACCACGCCCACCCCACGGCCTACTTCTGGATCCACCTCACCCTGGCCGTCACCTCCACGGCGCTGGGAACGGCGATCGCCACCCTCGGCCTCCGCGGCCTCCGCACCCCCCGGGCCACGACCCCGCCCCCCGCCCCGTCCGAGCCCCTCCAGGAACCCACCACCTCCCGCTGACGGACCCGGCCCGGCGGGCCTGGCGCGAACCGCTCGGTCCGAGCCCGTGGCCCAGATGGGTCGGGTTATCGTAAGAACCGCTTCGGCCGGTGATAGGCGGGGCGTACGGGGGAGGGGAGCACTGCCGTGGGCTCACCGGATGAGCGGGACCTGAAGACGCGGGCCTCACAGCTGCGCGCGCTGGCCGCCGACATAGAGGCACTGCCGGACAAGGCGCGCGACTTCGCGACGCGGTCGATGAAGGACTGGGAAGGGCCGCACGCCGACCGCACCCGCGGCGCCCTCGCCGACTGGCGCACCAAGTGCCACACGATCGCCGAGAACCTGCGGCAGGAGGCGAGCGACTGCGACCGGAACGCCGCCGATCTCACCGGGAAGCCCCGCGGCTGATGCCCTCCTACGACAGTTCCCGCGCCCGTTTCCGGCTGGCGGACCGGCATGTGGCCGTGCTCGGCCACCTCGCGGACGGCGAGACGCCGCCCGGGGCGCTGGCCGAGTCCGTGGGCGAGCTCCAGCGGATCGGCCTCGTCGCACCGGAAGGCGAACTCGCCCCCGCCCTAAGGGATTTGGTGGTCACCTTCGCCGACCCGATGGTCGTGGTCCAGGTGGAGGTCACCGGTGAACACGGCGCGGTGAACCACGGGATCGTCATCGGCGAGGAAGCGGTCGTGGTGCACGACGGCTGGCCCGGCCAGGAGGAGTCCGAGTACACCTGGGCCGAACCGCCCATGCTGCTCTGGGAGTTGGCCCGGCTGGTCGGCCTGCGCACGCGTGACGTCCTCGAACCGCCGGTGACCCGTGTCGAGACCACGATGGGCGTCCTCGACGCCGCGTTCGTCGCGCTGGGCGAGGCACCCGACGTGGACGTGGCGGAAGGCGCCGAACTGGCCCGCCGGGCGGTCGCCGAGGCGGGCGGCCCGGCCGAGCCCCAGCAGTCGCTCCTCGCGGACCTGGTCGCCGCCCTCAACTGCACCTGGCGGGTGACCGCGGTGTGGGACGGCGACCACGGAGGCGAGCCGTCCGCGAAGGTGCGCGCCCTGGCCGTCTGGGACTGCGGCCCGCTCGGCTACTGGCTGCGGGAACGGCCCGAGGAGCCGATCCTGCCCGGTGCGATCGGCCCCGACAGCGATCTGCGCCTGGTACGCACCGACGCGGCCGAGCTGTGGGAGAAGCTGACCGACCTGCTGCCGGACCGCGCGGACCTGGTCACCGGGTCGCCGGGGCCGGGCGCGCCCTCCGCTACTCCCCGCCGCCGTCCGGAAGGTTCAACAGCCTGAACGGTGCCTGGGCCAAGGTCCCGGCCAGGGTCAGCGAAGAGACGTCCACCCCTTCGAGGACCAGCGCGATCGCCAGGTCGACCGCGTCCACGGCCCCGTGCGCGGATCCCAGTCGGCGCGCGCCCAGCCCGGGCACCAGCTTGCCGTTGGAGAAGGCCACCCGGGCCCCGTCCCGGCGCAGTTCGACGCGGTTGGAGAACCCGGGCGTGGCGGCGTAGCTGTACGCCCTGCCGCCGAGGCCGATGCGCACGGCCCGGGACGAACGGCGGACCCCCAAGGTGTTGTGCGCGAGCGTGCCCGTCACCCCGTCCACGCTCAGGGCGGCCGACCTGCCCAGTGACGGCTGGCCGCCCAGGCCTTTCCCGGACAGGTGTGCCTGCGGGAGGTGTTCGCCGACCAGTTCGGTGCGGAAGACGTCCCGGGGCTGTGGGGGCCGGACCGGCTTGACGTGGAAGACCCGTATCCGGCCGTAGCCGTCGACGGTGCCGCTCAGCCCGCGTTGGGCCTCGTCGTCGAAGGGCTCCAGTTCGAAGCGGAGGTCGTCGTCGCTCATGGTCTTCCTCGACTCGGGGAGTGGCCGCGCCCCCGAACCTAGGGGATCGGTGCGCGCGACCGGATGTCCGGGGCTCGGGCTCTCGCGGTCCAGGGGGCCGCAGAGCCCTACCAGCTCAATGGGTTGAGATGTTTCGCCACGCTCTTGGCGCCGCTCGCGACGCCGTGGACCTTGCCCGCCTTGTCGCCCGCCCAGTTCAGGGCCTCGCCCGTCCCCTTCTTGATGTCGTCCCAGTGCTCGACGATCTTCGCGCCGCCGTAGACGGCACCGGTCCCGATGAGCTGGCCGAAGGTGACCGGGTTCGGGGCGACCATCGCCGCGGTCAGCGAGGCGTTGAAGCCCACTTCGGCGACGTCCGCGACGTAGCCGGCCCCGTTGCGCTTGAAGGCGTCGACCGGGTTGCCCTGCGAGACGACGTTCGCGGCGCTGAAGGCCGTGGAGGCCACACCGCCCGCGATGCCCAGCCCGCGCAGGGCGCCCCGAGGTCTGGCCGGCGATGCTCAGGCCGCGCAGAGCGGAGCTTGGGGTTCCACGCTTCCATGCGCTGACCCCAGCGCGCGATCCGGACTTCCGGGATCCGCTGCAGGCCGCGGGCCGCCCGGTTCTTCCAGGCTCTGCCCCACCCCTGCTTGAACGAGTTGCCGAGCAGGACCTTGGTCAGGGAGGTGCCGTGCAGGAGGATCTTGCCGCCGGCGTCGGTGACCGACCGCCAGTCTCCGTAGGTGCCGATCAGGTACTGCACCGCGGGCTCGAACGGCTGGAGGCCCGGAATCCTCGTCAGCGCGTGGGCCTTGAGCCGGTCGAGCCAGTCGTTGAGGGACTCGTTCGGCTTGCGGCGGAACTCGTACGCCTTGGGATCCTTGCCGTTCGCCACGGAGTTGGCCAGCAGCAGCCCCTCCGGGCCGAGGGCGTCGCCCTTGTACGCGGCCAGTTCCCGCGGCGTGAACCCGGCCCACAGCAGGCCGCCCGACAGGTCCCCGGAGTCCATCCGCACGACGGCGGCCCGGCGCCGCAGGTCCGGCGCGGTCTCGCCGACCCACGAGGCCATCGGCCACCTCTCGTCCTACGACGACCCCCGGGCGCTCCGGATGCGCTCCCTCATCGGAGCCGCCCTGGCCGAATCGGCGGAGTGATCCCTCTGGCCGGAGCGTCCCCCCGGTCCACCCGCTGTCAGGGGGTGGGCTTGGACGTGGGGAGGGGGGTTTTGCCGATGGTGGGGAGGATGAAATCGGCGATGAGGGACTTGGCGTCGCGCACCAGGGGGCGGAACGCGCGGTAGCGGGACAGCGCGATGATCCGCGCCACGAACGGCGTGGAGCGGCGGACGAAGTCGCGGGTGCGGGCGGTGTCGGGGGTGCGGTCGAACACCCAGTAGAGGACGACGACCATGAGGTGGAGCCACAGCAGGTCGGGCAGGAGTTCGGCGAGTTCGCCGTCGAGCTTGGGGGCGAGGTCGGAGCCGGTGAGGACGTCGCGGAAGAGGGCGACGGCGGTGGCGCGGGCCGGGTGGGACTCGTTGGAGAAGGGGCTCAGGGAGCTGTCGGGGTCGGCCGCGGTACGGAAGAACTGCGCGGCGAACTCGTGGTAGTCCGCCGCGCAGTCCAGCCAGGCGACCAGGGCCGCCTCCAAGCGGCGGGCGAAGTCCCGCTCCCCCTCCATGCGGGACGTCGCCACGCGCGCGTGGTCGTGGGTCATCAGGTCGTAGAACCCCTGGATCAGGAATTCCTTCGACTCGAAGTAGTAGTAGGCGTTGCCGACCGAGACGCCGGCCTCCTTGGCGATGGCCCGCATCGTGGTCTTGTCGTAGCCGCGCTCCTGGAAGAGCCGCATCGCGGTCGCCAGGATGACCGCGCGGGTCTGCTCGCTCTTTCCCGTCTTGGGCCGGGCCCGGCCACCGGGGAGTTCCTCGGCCTCGGCGGGCCCGTCGGCGGCGTCGGCCGGGGCGGGGGCGGGCTCGTCCGGCACCGCGCGGTCGTTCGTGTCCTCCACCCGGGTGAGCCTAGCCGGGGTCGGTGGCGCAGCCGTCCGCGCAGGCGCCGGCGTCCGTCCGGGACCAGTGGCCGTCGCCGTCGTACGTCCAGCCGGGGGCGCCCGGAGTGACAGGAGCGCCCGGGCCGCCCTGAGCGGGCGGGCCCTGCGGCCTCGGCGGGCCGGGTGGTACGGCCGGGCCCGGAGCCTGGGTCCAGCCGCGGACCCGGTCGTACGTCCAGCCGGGCGCGATGTACGTCCGCGCGGTCGCGGGGGAGCGCGGGGGACCGGCGGGCCCGGTGCGTCCGGACGCCTCGCGGTACTTGGCCGCGCTGAGCACCGCCGCCCGGGCCAGCCGCCGCCCGGCCGGGGTGGTGAGCGTGTGGGAGAAGGCGCGGTGGTCGCGCAGCGCCCACAGGCACACCACCCACGCGGAGTCTCCGCGGTAGACCTGGCCGCCGTCCCCGACCACCGTGACGTCCTTGGCGGTGGCGGCGTGGTCGAGGGCGGGGAAGCGGCGGCGGGCCTCGGCCGAGCCGGCGGGCACCAGGTCGAGCGGGACGAGTTGGCGCTGCCGGGCCAGCCAGCCGGACGCGAAGGCGCACAGCCGGCACGCGGGGTCGTACAGCACGGTCAGCCGTCGAAGCGGGCGGCGGTCCGGCCGGTCCGGGCCCCGCCGCGGGGCGGCCCCGCCCGTCGGCGCGGAGGTCTCGGCCGCCACCGGTCCGGAGGCTTGTGCGGCGGCCATCTCAGGCCCCCGCGGGCTTCGGCCCGCCCCACGCGGTCTCGGTGCTGCCGTCGGGGTCGACCGGCGGGAACTGCTCGCGCTCCAGCATGCCGCGGCGCCGGAAGCGGTTGAGCGCGTAGACGTTGCCCAGGTGCATGATCCCGAGCACGAGCAGGACGACGCCGAGCTTGACCGACAGCGTCTCGAAGACCCCGCGGGCGTCGTCGACCGTGCGGCCGGACCGCAGGTAGAGGGCCACGAAGCCGAAGTTGACCAGGTAGAAGCCGACCACCAGCAGGTGGTTGACGGCGTCGGCCAGCTTCTCGTCCCGCAGCACGTCGCTGAGGAAGATCCGGCCGTTGCCGCTCAGCGTACGGGCCACCCAGACGGTCAGGCAGATGCTGATCGCCAGGTAGACGACGTACGCGAGGACGGTGAGGTTCATGACGCGTTCCACCCCTTGCTGAGCTCGGCGAGCCCACTTGAACGTGTTCAAAACACGCTGACGGCTCGACTGTAGACCTCTTTTTGAACACGTTCAAGTGAATGGGCCGGCTCAAGTCCCCCGCGGACGCGGGGGGATGGGGACAGCGAAGGGCCCGGCTCCGACGGAGGCGCGGAGCCGGGCCCGTTACAGGGGGCGCTGACGGGGCGGTGACGGGAGGTCAGTCGGAGGAGAGCGTCAACTCCAGGTCGGCCGCACCGCTTTCCGGCAGCTCCGCCTCCGCCACGGCTTCCTCCGCCGGCTCCACCGCCACATGCGGCAGTCGGCGGTCCAGCCAGCTCGGCAGCCACCAGTTCCCGGCCCCGAACAGGTGCATGAGCGAGGGCACCAGCACCGTCCGCAGGACGAACGCGTCCAGCGCCACCGCGCCCGCGAGCCCGATGCCGAACATCGCCAGCACCCGCTGCCCGCTGAGCACGAAGGCCGCGAAGACGCAGATCATGATGACCGCCGCCGAGTTGATCACCCGGCTGGTCTCGGCGAGCCCGACCCGGACCGCCCGCGCGTTGTCCCGGGTGCGCACCCACTCCTCGTGCATCCGGCTGACCAGGAAGACCTGGTAGTCCATCGACAGCCCGAACAGCAGCGACAGCATGATCACCGGCAGGAACGCGTCCACCGGCCCCGCGCGCCCGGCCAGCGCACCGCCCCAGCCCCACTGGAAGACGGCGACCAGCACACCGAACGAGGCCGCGGCCGCCACCAGGTTCATCACCGCCGCGGTGAGCGGCACCACCAGCGAGCGGAACGCGAACAGCAGCAGCACGAAGCCGAGCGCGATGATCACCCCGATGAACAGCGGCAGTTTGCCGTACAGCACCGAGGAGAAGTCCTTGAAGACCGCGGTCTGCCCGCCGACGTACGCCCGCAGGGTGGTGCCGCGCTCGGCGGCCGGCACCACGTGGTCGCGCAGCCGGTCGATCAGGTCGGAGGTGGCCGCGTCCTGCGGGGAGGTGGTCGGCACCGCCTCGACCAGCGCGACCCCGGCGCCGGGCCGCATCGGCATCTGGGCCGCGTACGCGATCCCGTCGGTGGTCCGCAAGGTGGCCACCAGGCGGTCCAGCGCCGCCTGGTCGCCGGCGCCGCGCACCTCGGCGAGGATCGTCAGCGGGCCGTTGAAGCCCGGCCCGAAGCCGTCGGCCAGCATGTCGTACGCCTTGCGGGTGGACGTGGAGGCCGGGTTGTTGCCCTGGTCCGACGAGCCCAGCCGCAGCGACAGCGCCGGCACCGCCAGCGTGGCCATCACCGCGACCGCCACCGCGGCCATCGCGCGCGGGTGCCGCTGGAGGAAGGACGACCAACGGGCCGCCGGGCCCCGGGAGTCGTCCTCCCGCGTGCCGTTCGCGGCCAGGGAGCGGCGTTCGCGGCGGCTGAGCACGCGCGTGCCCAGCACGCCCAGCAGCGCGGGCAGCAGCGTCACGGCCGCGGCGACCGTGATGACCACGGTCATCGCCGCCGCGACCGCCACCCCTTCGAGGAAGGTCAGCCGCAGGGTGAACATGCCCAGCAGTGCGATGCACACCGTGCCGCCCGCGAACAGCACCGCCCGGCCCGAGGTGTTGAGCGCGGTGACGGCGGCCTCCTCGGGCGTCCGGCCGCGCAGGATCGCCCGGCGGTGCCGGGTCACGATGAACAACGCGTAGTCGATGCCGACGCCCAGGCCCACCAGCGTCGCCAACTCCGGGGAGAAGTCGGCCACATCCATGCCGTGGCTGAGCAGCATGATCGCGGACGCCGAGATGCCGATGCCGAACAGCGCGGTGACGATCGGCAGCAGCATGCCGAACAGCGAGCCCAGCGCGAGGAAGAGGACCACGCCGGCCGCGGCTATGCCGATGCCCTCGGCGAGTTCGGGCAGCGGCTGCTCGGCCTGCGCGGGCTTGTTGCCGCC
Source organism: uncultured Actinomycetota bacterium (assembly GCA_963756705.1). Classification (GTDB taxonomy): domain Bacteria; phylum Actinomycetota; class Actinomycetes; order Streptomycetales; family Streptomycetaceae; genus Actinacidiphila. Next base: position 140,666 of record CAVWOS010000003.1, read on the forward strand.
GACCTCGACCCGAAGTCCCGCGCCGCCGGCGGAGTGCGCGGTGTCGATGAGCGACTGGGCCTGGTCGTTGCCGAGTTCGTCCCCCAGCACGGTGTACGTCACGGTGGCGTACGCGGTGCGGCCGTCCCGGCTGATCTGCGCGGCGCCGCCGGGCGCGTACGGGCTGCCCACCTTGCCGACGTCCTTCTGCCCGGCGATCCGCGCCAGCACCGGCTCGATCCGCTGCCGCACCGAGGCGTCGCGCACCGAGCCGGAATCCACGTGCCACACCACGGTGTCGGCCTCACCGGACTGCTCCGGCACCGCCCTGCCCATCAGTTGGAGCACCTTCGCCGATTCGGTGCCCTTGAGCGAGAAGGCGTTGGAGTACGCGTCGCCGGCCGCCCGGCCCGCGCCTCCCACGGTCAACAGCGCCGCCAGCCACAGCAGGATGACCCACCACTTGTGCCGGAAGCACCAGCGCGCCACAGCCGCCACGGTCAAACCCTCTCGTCGGAACCACGGGAACACCCTCAGCCTCCGTGGCCGCGTGGCCGGTCTCCAAGCCGCGGCGGGATCTCTCAAGGAACTCCAAGGTTCGGCCCGGCCGGGCGGGCCCGGCCGCCCCGGATACTGGGGGCATGGACGCCACCGTGCTCATCGTCGAGGACGAACCGGGGATCGCCGACATCCTGCGGATCACCCTGAAGTACAACGGGTTCACGGTGCACGGCGCGTCCACCGGGCGGGAGGCGCTGGCCGCCGCGCGCGAGCACCGGCCCGACCTCGTGCTGCTCGACGTGATGCTGCCCGACGGCAACGGCTGGGACCTGTGCCGCACGCTGCGCGCCGAGCGGGCCGCCGAGACCGGCGGCGCGCAGGACGACGACCTCGCGGTCATCTTCGTCACCGCCCGCGACGCGCCGCGCGAGGTGGTGGCCGGCCTGGCGCTCGGCGGCGACGACTACATCACCAAGCCGTTCGGCGTGGACGAGGTGGTCGCGCGGGTGCGGGCGGTACTGCGCCGCACCCGGCGGGGCGGGCCGCGGGCCGGGACGCGGGTGCTGCGGCACGGCGACCTGGAGCTGGACGAGGCGACGTACACCGTCCGTCGGGGCGGGCAGCCGGTCGAGCTCACGCCCACCGAGTACAACCTGCTGCGGCACCTGCTGTGCAACGCGGGCCGCATCGTCACCAAGGAGCAGCTGCTCCAGCACGTCTGGCGCTACGACACGGCGGTGTCGTCCACGGTGGTGGAGACCTACATCTCCTACCTGCGGCGCAAACTCGACCGGCTGGGGCCGCCGTTGATCCGCACCCGGCGCGGGGTGGGGTACGGCATCTGCGCGAGCGAGGCGCCGGGCCGGGAGACGGGGGCGGAGACGGGAGTTGGGACCGGAGCGGAGGCCGAAGCCGCGAACGGGACGGCGAACGGGACGGCGAACGGGGCCGGGGGACGGGCGGGTTCGGGCGACGGGGCCGGGTCGTGAGGCACCCCTGCGGCTTCTGGCCGCGCCCGCAGTCGCTGCGCGGCCGCTTCACCATCGCCACCGTCGGCTTCCTCGCGGCCGGCCTGCTGATCACCGCGGTGGCCAGCATCGCGGCCATCTACGTGGTGCTGACCGGGCAGATCGACGACTCGCTGAGGTCCTCGCAGCGCTCCCTCGCGCAGACCTCCCTGTCGGTGAACGCGATGCGCCAACTGTGCACGCTGGCCGACCTGTTGCAGGCCGACCCCGGCCACTCGCCGCTCGGGGACGCCTTCAAGCAGGACCTGTTCGTCGTGTTGGACCACCACGGCCGCCCCTCGGCGATGTGCGGCGACGACATGCCGGTCGGCCCCGAGCAGCGGCGGCTGGCCGAAGCGCTCCCCGATCCGGCCGAGTTGGCCCGGCGCGGCGACCCGGCCACCGTCGGGACCGGCGGCAAGGAGTACCGGGTGATCGCGGTGCGGCTGTCCGACGGCACGATCGTGGTCAAGGGCATGCGGATGAGCGGCGTGCGGCACGCCATCGGCAAACTGCTGATCGTGGAGGGCTGCGTGGCCGCGGTGCTGCTCACGCTGCTCGCGGCCGGCTCGCTGACCGCCGCCCGGCGCCGGCTCAGCCCGCTGGAGGACATGGTGGAGACCGCCACCGCGATCTCCGAGGGCGACCTCTCGCGGCGCATCCCCACCGCCCGGCACGGCTCGGAGGAGGTCGAGCAGCTCAGCACCTCGCTCAACGCGATGCTCCAGCAGATCGAGGCCGCGCTGACCGCGAGCGAGCGCGCCACCGCCCGGCTGCGGCAGTTCCTCGCCGACGCCTCGCACGAACTGCGCACCCCGCTGGCGTCGGTGCGCGGCTACCTCCAGCTGTACGAGAAGGGGATGCTCGACGCCGACGAGCGGGAGCGGGCGCTGGCCCGGGTGTCGGCGGAGGCGCTGCGGATGAGCAGCCTGGTGGACGAACTCCTCGCGCTGGCCCGGCTCGAGGACCGGCCGGCGCTCGCCTTCGGCCCGGTGGACCTCGCCGGGCTGGTCCGGGACGCGGCCGCGGACCTCGCCGCGCAGCAGCCGCAGCGGCCGCTCACGATGATCGCCCCGGCCGAGGGGCTGCCCGCGGTGCGCGGCGACGAGGCGGGGCTGCGGCAGGTCGTCGGCAACCTGCTCGGCAACGTGCGCGTGCACACCCCGGAGTCGGCGCCGCTGACCGTCGAGGTGGAGGCGCTGGGCGCGGAGTCGGTCCGGCTGCGGGTCAGCGACCGGGGGCCCGGGCTGTCCGAGGAGGACGCGGCCCGCGTCTTCGACCGCTTCTTCCGCGCGTCGCCCGACCGCTCCCGCGACACCGGCGGGGCCGGGCTGGGCATGTCCATCGTGCAGGCGCTGGTCCAGGCCCACCACGGCCGCGTCGCCCTCGACACCGCTCCCGGCCGCGGCCTCACCGTCCTGGTCACCCTGCCGACCGCCGTCCCCGCGCCCCTGCCCGCGGTCCCGGTGTAGCCGAGGGCGTTCGCCTCCCTCGGCTACGGCCGCCGAATGGGCCGCTGCCGCCACCGCCCGCCTCAGACCGGCTCCGGGGCGGGCTCCTCGGCCGGCCGGGTCAGCGGTCGGGCGTCACGGACGCCGGGCACGGCGGCGGTGCCGAGGCAGGCCGCGCCCACGAGGACCGCGGACACGTAGAGCGGGGCGCCCGTCCCGAACGCGTGCGCGGCCAGCGGCGCGACGGCGTACCCGACGGGCATCGCGGCGAGCGAGAACAGCCAGTCGTAGGAGGTGACGCGGGCCAGCACGCCCGCGGGCACGGCCGCGTAGACGTACGACTCCCAGACCGGGTTGAGGAAGCCGAGGGCGGCCAGCGCGAGGCCGTAGGAGCCGACCAGCGTCCAGGCGGGCGCGTGCGCGGCGAGCAGGAGCAGCGGCAGCGCGTACGTGGCCAGGCCGAGGTTGGCCGTGAGGATCGGCCGCCGCAGCCGGGCCCTGGCGGCCAGCAGCGAGCCGAGCAGCAGCCCGATCGACCCCGCCTCCAGCACGGCCACCCACACCCCGTCGCCGCCGGGCCGGCCGTGCACGACCAGCGGGCCGAGGGTGGCGAGGACGGCCGCGGTCCCGTTCCACACCGCGTGCGCGACCAGGCTGGTCCAGTACCAGTCGCGGGAGCGGACCTCGCTCCAGCCCTGCGTCAGGTCCGCGCGCATCGAGCGCCGCGGGATCGGCTCCCGCCGGACCCGGATGACCGTCAAGGTGGCGGCGCTGGCGGCGAAGGAGGCCGCGTCCAGCACGAAGGCCCAGCCGGGTCCGGCGGTGAAGACGATCGCGCCGGCCACGGCCGGCCCGGCCAGCCGGACGGCGTTGGCGGCCGAGGCCATCAGCGCGTTGGCGCGCAGCAGCCCGGCGGCGTCGACCGTGCCGTTGACCAGCGGCCCGGCGGCCGGCATGGCGAACGCCGACGCGCAGCCGCCGATCGCCTCGGCCACCGCGATGGGCGCCAACCGCGGTGTCCCGCCGATGAGTTCGAGGCCGACGAGCAGTTGGGCGGCGCACCGGACCAGGTCGGTGGTGAGCGCCACCTTGCGCGCGTCGAAGCGGTCGGCGAGCACCCCGCCGAGCGGCAGCAGCACCAGCCGCGGCACCATCGCGCAGCCGAGGACGAGGGCCAGCGCGGAGGCCGAGCCGGTGGCGCGGCTGATGGCGATGGCGAGGGCCGCGGGCACCACGGCGTCGCCGAGCGCCGAGAGGGTGCGGCCGAGGAAGAGCAGGCGGAAGGCACGGAGCCGGAGCGGATGCGTCAAAGGGGTCACGGGAAGAAAGTATTTCGTCACCGAACTTTTCGTCAACGAATATTTCGGCGCCGACGGATCGCCCCGGCGCGGCGTAGGATCTGGCCATGACCGCCGCCGACACCCCGCGCGACTGGACCGACGGCCACGTCGAGCGCTGGACGCCCCTTCTGCCCGCCCTCGACCCCGACGTCGAGGGCGCCGTGACCCGGATCGGGGTACTCACCGACCACCTGCGGCGGGTCAAGGAGCGTTCGCTGGCGGACTTCGACCTGCACAAGCACGAGTACGACACCCTGCACAGCCTCGCCGGGCGGGGCGGGCGCGCGGCCCCCTCCCAGCTCGCCGCGGACCTGAAGATGGCGCCCGCCTCCGTCACCGGCCGGCTCGACGCGCTGGAACGCCGCGGCTACGTGCGCCGCACCCCCTCCGCCGAGGACCGCCGCCGGGTCGACGTGGAGCTCACCGAGGAGGGGCGGGCGGCCTGGCTCGGGGCGCTGGACGCGGTCGGCCACGAGGAGCACCGGCTGCTGGGCGTCCTGTCCGAGGCCGAGCGCCGCACCCTGTCCGACCTGCTGCGCCGCGTCCTGGTCGCCGCGGAGGACTGAGCGCGGGGACGGGCGCGGGCCCGGCGGCGGGCTGCCCGTGCGCCCGGCCTGCGCCGTCCCCGCGCTCAGAGCTGCCAGGGAGTTGAACTGGTGCTGGCGCAGCACGTGGGCGGCGAACCGGTCGGAGTACGTGTCCGTGGCGCGCGCGGCGTCGGTGAGCGGGTAGACCTCGCGGTGGGCCTGCTTGAACGGCTGCGTGATCCCGTACCGCTCCAGCCAGTCCCGCCACGCCACCACCTCGGCGGGCTCGCGGCCGACCGGGTGCCACAGCTCCACCACCGCGCCGTCGTCCACCGGCCCGAGCCGATCGCCGCTCAGCGTGCGCAACCCGCCCTCGGCGTACCCGCAGGCGCGGCCGTCCACCGTCCACAGCAGGCGCCGCGCGAGCGTGCCCGTCAGCGGGTGGTCGAGGTAGCGGGCCCGCCACGCGGCGTGGGTCCATGCGCGGCGGGCCAGGAACTGCCGGTCCAGCCGCTCGGCCTGGGCCGCGAGCATCCTGTCGACGTCCTTGGCGGCGGTCCTCAGGACGGCGACCTGCTCGGCGTGGTCGCGCCGCACCGCCGCCGGCACCGCCTTGACCGGCTTGCCCGCCGCGTTGCGCCAGGTCGGCACGGCCTTGCCGGCCACGACCGCCAACTCGCCGTGCTCGTGCGGCAGCCGGCCCACCTCGGTGAGCCCGTACGCCGGCACGGCCAACTCCTCCACCTCGTCGCGGCTGAGTCCCAGCGCCGCCGCCCGGGCCTCCAGCGCCGCCTCGACCTGCTTGAGCGTGCCCTTGAAGGTGATCCGGGAGGCCAGCCGGGCCAGCTCCGCCGGCGCAGCCTCGCCCTCGGTGCGGGACAGCGCCGTCACCGCCGCGTTGGCCACCTTCGGGTTGCGCGGGCCGACGCCGGGGACCTTGCGCAACGACGTCTCCACCAGGGCGCCGAGCGCGCGGGCGGTGTCGGGGTGCGGCGGCAGCAGGGACGGCAGCCAGCAGATCCCGCGCAGCGCGTTGGCGTTGAAGGGGTCGAAGAGGCTGTTGGCGTCCGGCTGCCACTCCTCGGGCTCGTAGGGCAGCGTGCGGGGCCGGCCGACCAGCGCGAGCCAGCCCAGCATGCGGCCGTGCGCCGCGTCCGGGTCCAGCGGGTCGAGCAGGGCGCGGGCCTTCTTCTCCCAGCCGGACGCGGGCCGCGCGGCCGTCGCCGTGGCCGCCAGCCGCAGCAACTCCGGCCAGGGCGCGCCCAGTTCGCCCGCGTCCGCCAGCGTCCGGTCGGCCCACTCCTCACCCACGTTGACCGGCGGCTCGGTGACCTGCTTCATCACCGCGCCCAGCTCCTCCGCCCCGTAGACCAGCAGCACGCCGCGCCGCAGCGCGGCCACCGCCTCGGCCGGCAGCCGCCGCCCGGCGGCCAGTTCGGCCGCCACGAGGATCTCCGCCGCCTCGCCGTACCAGACCTGGTGGCGCGCCCCCGGCTCCGCCAGCCGCGCCGCCCGCTCCTGGCCCAGCGGGTCCCCGGGCAGGTCCTGGCCCACCCGCGCGGGCAGCCACACCAGCGTGTCCCGCAGCGCCGGCTCGTCCGCCCCGATCCGGTGCCGCTCGGCCCACGCCCCCACCATCCGGCCGCGCTGCTCCGCCGACAGCGTCATCACCAGTTCGAGCTGCCGCGCCACCGACGGGTGCGCGCAGCCCCGGCGGTGGGCGTGCTCGGCCAGCCGCTCGGCCACTCGCCCTCGTCCACCAGCCGGCGGACCTGCGAGACCTCCTCGCCCGCCTTCGTCATCTCAGCCCCCCACCAGCGGGACGAGCTTGAGGAAGACGACCTCGGTGCCCAGCGGCAGGTCGACCTCCTCCTCCAGCTCCTCGACCTGACGGTCGCCGACGAGCACCAGGAACCCGTTGCGCCGGAATGTCTCCAGCGCCAGCGCGCACTGCCGCTCGGGGTCGATGCGGCGCGGCTCGGGCAACCGGTAGCCGTTCAGGGCCCGCTCGGCGTCGGTGGGCTGCACCAGGCCGCGGAAGAGCTCCGGCCGCGCCGCGTTGTACTCCGCGACCTCCTGGAACACCCGGCGCCGTATCAACTCGCCCAGGGTGAGCCGCTCCTCCGCGATCTCCAGGCCCCAGGCGTCGCGCCGCTCCCCGGACGTCGTCTCGTCGACGAAAGTCACCGTTGTCATAACCCGCACAGTAGGCGGGCGCACCGACAGCGCGGACGCCGAAGGCCCCGGGCCTGTGGACAACCGGCCGGGGCCTTCGAGATGACCGGGTCCCGCCTCGGCGGGCCCGCGGTGGAAAGGGGTCAGATCCGGCGGGTGATCAGCGCCCGCTTGACCTCCTGGATCGCCTTGGTGACCTCGATGCCGCGCGGGCAGGCGTCCGTGCAGTTGAAGGTGGTGCGGCAGCGCCACACCCCGTCGCGGTCGTTGAGGATCTCCAGCCGCTGCTCCCCGCCCTCGTCGCGCGAGTCGAAGATGAAGCGGTGCGCGTTCACGATCGCCGCCGGGCCGAAGTACTGGCCGTCGTTCCAGAACACCGGGCACGAGGACGTGCACGCGGCGCACAGGATGCACTTGGTGGTGTCGTCGAACCGCTCGCGGTCGGCCGAGGACTGGAGCCGCTCACGGGTCGGCTCGTTGCCCTGGGTGATCAGGAACGGCATCACGTCGCGGTACGCCTGGAAGAACGGCTCCATGTCGACCACGAGGTCCTTGAGCACGGTCATGCCCTTGATCGGCTCGACCGTGATCGGCCGCTCCGGGCCGATGTCCTTGATCAGCGTCTTGCAGGCCAGCCGGTTCTTGCCGTTGATCCGCATCGCGTCCGAGCCGCACACGCCGTGCGCGCAGGAGCGGCGGAAGGTCAGCGAGCCGTCGATCTCCCACTTGACCTTGTGCAGCGCGTCCAGGACGCGCTCCTTGGGGTCCATCAGGATCTGGTAGTCGACCCACTGCGCGTCGGCCGCGACCTCGGGGTTGAACCGCCGCACCCGCAGCGTGACCGGGATCAGGTGGGCGGCGGTGCTCTCGGCGGCGTCCAGGGCGGCGGAGTTGCCGTCGTGACGGTCCAGTGTCGGGGTGCTCATCAGTACTTGCGCTCCATCGGCTGGTAGCGGGTCTGCACGACCGGCTTGTAGTCGAGGCGGATCGACTCGTTGCCGCCCTCGTCCACCTCGCGGTAGGCCATCGTGTGCCGCATGAAGTTGACGTCGTCGCGGTTGGGGAAGTCCTCGCGGTAGTGGCCGCCGCGCGACTCCTTGCGGGCGAGCGCGGAGACCGCCATCACCTCGGCCAGCTCCAGCAGGTTGCCCAGCTCGACGGCCTCCAGCAGGTCGGTGTTGAACCGCTTGCCCTTGTCCTGGATGGAGACCTCGCGGTACCGGTCGCGCAGCTCGCCGATCTTCTCCACGGCGGTCTTGATGGTCTGCTCGGTGCGGAACACCATCACGTTGGCGTCCATGCACTCCTGCAGCTCCCGCCGCAGGTCCGAGACCCGCTCGTCGCCGGTCGAGGCGCGCAGCCGCTCGATCAGGTCGATCACGGTGCCGGCCGGGTCCTCCGGCAGCTCCACCAGGTCGCTGGCGTGCGCGTAGTCGGCGGCGGCGATGCCCGAACGGCGGCCGAAGACGTTGATGTCCAGCAGCGAGTTGGTGCCCAGCCGGTTGGCGCCGTGCACGGAGACGCAGGCCACCTCGCCGGCCGCGTACAGGCCCGGCACCACCGTGGTGTTGTCGGCCAGTACCTCGCCCTGCACGTTGGTGGGGATGCCGCCCATCGCGTAGTGCGCGGTCGGCTGGATCGGGATCGGGTCGGTGTACGGCTCGATGCCCAGGTAGGTGCGGGCGAACTCGGTGATGTCCGGCAGCTTCGCGTCCAGCTGCTCCGGCGGCAGGTGCGTCAGGTCCAGGTAGACGTGGTCGCCCTCGGGACCGCAGCCGCGGCCCTCGCGGATCTCGGTGTAGATCGCCCGGGAGACCACGTCACGGGAGGCGAGGTCCTTCATGACCGGCGCGTACTTCTCCATGAAGCGCTCGCCGTCCTTGTTGCGCAGGATGCCGCCCTCGCCGCGGGCGCCCTCGGTGAGCAGGATGCCCATCCGCCAGATGCCCGTGGGGTGGAACTGGAAGAACTCCATGTCCTCCAGCGGCAGTCCGCGCCGGTAGACCGCGGCCTGTCCGTCGCCGGTCAGGGTGTGCGCGTTGGAGGTCACCTTGAAGAACTTGCCGGTGCCGCCGGAGGCGTAGATGACCGCCTTGGCCCGGAAGACGTGCAGCTCGCCGGTGGCCAGCTCGTACGCCACCACGCCGGCCGAGCGGCGGACGCCGTCCACCTCGACGAGCAGCTGGTCCAGGACGTAGAACTCGTTGAAGAACTCCACGCCCTCCTTGACGCAGTTCTGGTACAGCGTCTGGAGGATCATGTGGCCGGTGCGGTCCGCGGCGTAGCAGGAGCGGCGCACCGCGGCCTCGCCGTGGTTGCGGGTGTGGCCGCCGAAGCGGCGCTGGTCGATCCGGCCCTCGGGCGTCCGGTTGAACGGCAGGCCCATCTTCTCCAGGTCGAGGACGGCGTCGATGGCCTCCTTCGCCAGGATCTCGGCGGCGTCCTGGTCGACCAGGTAGTCACCGCCCTTGATCGTGTCGAAGGTGTGCCACTCCCAGTTGTCCTCCTCCACGTTGGCCAGCGCGGCGGCCATGCCGCCCTGCGCGGCGCCCGTGTGGGACCGGGTGGGGTAGAGCTTGGTCAGGACGGCGGTGCGGCTGCGCTTGGTGGCCTCGATGGCCGCGCGCATACCGGCGCCGCCCGCGCCGACGATGACGGTGTCGTACGTGTGGATCTGCATGGGGTCGCTTCCCTGTCCGGCCCTGGCCTAGCGGATGTTCGGATCGAAGGTGAAGATCACCAGCGATCCGAGCACGATGGTGAACGCCACTGCGGTGAACAGCAGCGTCTTCAGCCAGAAGCGGGTGTTCGGCTGTTCGGCGTAGTCGTTGATGACCGTCCGCAGGCCGTTGCCGCCGTGCAGCATGGCCAGCCAGAGCATCACCAGGTCCCAGCCCTGCCAGAACGGCGAGGCCCAGCGGCCGGCCACGAAGGCGAAGCCGACCTTGGTCACGCCGCCGTCCAGCACCAGCTGGATCAGCAGGTGGCCGATCACCAGGACGACCAGCACCACTCCGGACAGCCGCATGAACAGCCAGCCGTAGAGCTCGAAGTTGGTGCGGGTGGACCGTCCAGGGCGCTGTGTGCGCTTGGTGCGGGCGCGCGGCGGCTCGATGACGGGGGCCGGGTGGTCCGGGCCGTAGGTGACGCTGGAGCCGGTCAGCTCCACCTCGTCGGTGGGGGTGACGTCAGTTGCCATGGGTGGTTCAGCTCCCGAACAGCACTCGAGCGGCGTGGCCGAGGACCGGGTAGATCGCGCCGACCATCAGCACGCCCCACAGGCCCATCACCGTCCAGAACATCTGCTTCTGGTAACGGGGGCCCTTGGTCCAGTAGTCGACCGCGATGATGCGCAGGCCGTTCAGCGCGTGGAACAGGATCGCGGCCACCAGGCCGTACTCCAGCAGGCTGACGACGGGCGTCTTGTAGGTGGCGACGACCTTGTCGTAGTCCTCGGGGGAGACCCGCACCAGGGCGGTGTCGAGGACGTGGACGAACAGGAAGAAGAAGATGAGGACTCCGGTGACTCGATGAGCCACCCAGGACCACATTCCTTCCCGGCCGCGGTAAAGCGTTCCAGCCGGCACGGAAGTACCCTCCAGGAGCGGTTGCGAGGGGTGCCGGCTTATCGGTCGGTCACGCCCGGCCGGGTACGGTCCACCGGCCCCGGCCATCGTAGCGACGGTATGTCGGCCCTGTACCACGGGGGAGGCCAGGTGTGATCGATCCCGCACGGTCGAGTGAACGCGCCGGGGGGCGCGCCTCGGCCAGCCGCAGCAGCCGGATGCGGCAGATCCGGCGCAACTGCTCGGCGGTGACCGCCGCTTCCTCGTCCTCGTCGTGGCCGAGCCGGGTGCGCAGGTCGGCCAGGGTCTGGTCGAGCACGGCGGAGGGGTCGTCCTCCTCCAGCGCGATGACGAAGGAGTGGCCGAACTTCGCCTGGTACGCGGCGTGGGCGGCGCGCAGCGCGATGTGCGCGGCGAGGTTGCCCCGGTGCGGGAGCGCGGTGGTGGCCTCGCCCGCCAGGGCCTCGGCGAGGTCGCCGGAGGTGAGGTCGTACGACGCCTCGTCGGCCGCGGCGAGCAGCGCGTCCACCGTCGGGTAGGGCCGGTGCGCGGCCACCCGGCGGGCCCAGCGGTGCGAGCCGCAGCAGGCCCGCAGGGCCGCCTCGGCGTCGGCGGCCGACACCTGGTTGAGCAGGCCGAGCCCTCCGCCCGAGCTCTGGGAGGGAATTCCCCCCTCGCGCGTGGTCGGCGACGGGTGGCTGGACAGCGGGACTCCAGGGGCAGATCGGGACGAAGCCGTGCGGGGGCTGCGACAACTGTACGGGCGGCCGCGGCCCCGGAAGGCGGCGGGCCGGGGAGATCACCCGTACGGGGCAGCGTGGCCCCGCCGGTTGACGGGCGCGTCACGGGACGGCGGCGGGCCGGCGACAGGGCGGCGACGAGGGGTCCCGCACCGGTGCGCACGTGCCGTTCGGCGCGGGCCGGCCGTCGGACGACGGCCGGGGTCCGCCTCCCCCCACAGGAGCGTCCCCGGCCGCCGACTAGTACGGCGTACGACGGTACGAAAGTGTCACTGGCCGCCATGAGGCAGGATGAGGACGGGGTTCTAGGGGGTGCGGCCGGACGTGGATCTGGACAGCGCGGTGAGCGCGGCGCGAGGTGGTGACGAGTCCGCGTTCAGAGTCGTCTACCGGGCGGTACAGCCTCAGTTGCTGCACTACGTGCGCAGCCTGGTCGGGCCGGCCGACGCGGAGGACGTCGCCTCGGAGGCGTGGTTGCAGATCGCCCGCGACCTGCCCGCCTTCCGCGGGGACGGGGACGCGATCCGCGGCTGGTCCGCGCGGATCGCCCGCAACCGGGCACTGGACCACATCCGCGCGCGCAGCCGCCGGCCGGTCGCCGGGGCGGGCGTCGACGAGCTGGTCCTGCTGCCGGACCGGGCCGACACGGCCGGCGAGGCGCTGGACGCGGTCGCCACCGACCGCGCGCTGGCCGCGATCGCCACGCTCCCGCGGGAGCAGGCCGAGGCGGTGCTGCTGCGGGTCGTGATGGGACTGGACTCCACGAGCGCGGCCCGCGTGCTCGGCAAACGGGCGGGCTCGGTACGGATGGCCACCCACCGCGGCCTGCGGCGGTTGGCCGAACTCCTGGAACGGGAGGCCGGGAGCGAGGGCGGGGGCGAGGGAGAGGTGGGGGCCGACCCGCGGACGGACGGTAAGGGGACCGTCCGGATCGCGGGACCGCGGAGCGATGTGTCGTATTCCGCGTCGAGGGCGCTGTGAGGAATTGACATGGGTGACGACGGACGACGCGACCACGCCGACGGAACCGGCCGCCTCCGGCAACCCACCCCCGACCCGGGCCCGGGCCCGCAGCGGCCGGAGGGGTGGTCCGGCGCGGGCGGTGCGCTCGGTGGCCCCAGTGGCCCTGGCGGACCCGGCGGGTGGATCAGTGGGCGGGACGCCGAGCTGCTGGTGAGTGGGGGGCGGGTGGAGCCGGGGGACGCGCGGGCGGCCGGGACGGCGAGCCGGCTGGCCGGGCTGCTGGCCGCGGCGGCCGGGCCCGGCACGGCTTCGCCCGAGGGGCTGGACCCGGCCCGGGAGGAGGCCGCGCTGGCGGCGTTCCGTGCCGCGCACCGTGCGAGGGCGGCGCGGACGAGGCGGCCGCGCGGGGCCGCCCGGAGCGGCGGCGGGAAGCGGTCCGCGCGCCCGGCGATACGTATGGCGGTCGCCGCGATGGCCTCGGTGATCGCCCTCAGCGGAGTCGTGGTGGCCGTGGCGGCCACCACCGGCCGCCTGCCGCTGCCCGGGCAGGGCGCGGGCGGCGGTGTGCCGGCGGGCAGCACGCCGCCGGCCGCGACGCCCCGTACCGCCACCCCCGGCGGCGGCCCCGGGCTGTCGCCGGGGACCGGCGTGCCGCGCTCCTCGACCGCCCCGGCCCCCGGATCGCTCGCCTGGTGCGAGGCGTACCTGCGCTCGGACGCCGAGGGCGCCGCCCGCCGCTGCCGGAAACTCGTACGGGCGCAGGGGCAGGACGGCAAGGGCAAGGACGGCAAGGGGCGGGACGGGCACCGTAAGAAGGGCCACAAGAACGGCCGCTCCGACAAGCCGGACCGCACCGACAAGTCCGACCGCGCGCACAGACCGGGCCCCTCGGGCCACCCCGATCACCCGGATCACCCGCGCCGCCCGGCCGGTCGGGGCGGCCACCGCCGACGCCCCCGTCACCCCCACCCCACCCGTACCGCCGAGCGGAGAACCCCCGCCCCGCCCGCCCGCGTCAGTTGAACGCGACCGCCCACGAGCCCGACGTCAGGACGCCGCGACCCCCTCCCGCACGGCCGAGGGTGACACTTCCGGCGGCTGATGCGCTGTAAGGAATGGATCGACTGGTCATCGGTCCTGTGGACCCCAGTTCTCCCCGTACCGGGGTCCACCTCAGAGCGCGGCCGGGTGCATTTCCCCCTACCCGGCCGCGCTCGCGGTCTAATGGCGCCCTTGGCCGCCGCGCGAATCCCGCGGCGACGCACCCTGTGAGCGGTTGACCTCTGGAAGACTGGCATGTGAGCAAGGTCCCAGCGGGTTTCCGGCCGCCGTGCGCGCGCACGCCGCTACAGTCCGTGGCGGAACCGGACACCCCACAGGACAGCCGTACCTCCCGGGAAACAGACCCCCACCACCCACGAGCCAGTCAGCGGAGGCGTGAAGAATGACGCGCGAGTCGGAATCCGGCCTGCCGATCGAGCCGGTGTACGGGCCGGAGTCGCTGGACGGCTGGGAAGCCGCGGAGAAGCTCGGCCCGCCCGGCGGATACCCCTTCACCCGCGGCGTCTACCCCTCGATGTACACCGGCCGCCCGTGGACGATGCGGCAGTACGCCGGCTTCGGCACCGCCTCGGAGTCCAACGCGCGCTACAAGCAGCTGATCGAGAACGGCACGATGGGCCTGTCGGTGGCCTTCGACCTGCCGACCCAGATGGGCCACGACTCCGACGCGCCGATCGCCTCCGGCGAGGTGGGCAAGGTCGGGGTGGCGATCGACTCCATCGACGACATGCGGGTCCTCTTCGACGGGATCCCGCTGGACAAGGTGTCCACGTCGATGACGATCAACGCGCCGGCCGCGCTCCTGCTGCTGCTCTACCAACTGGTCGCGGAGGAGCAGGGCGCGTCCGCCGAGCAGCTGACCGGCACGATCCAGAACGACGTGCTCAAGGAGTACATCGCCCGCGGCACGTACATCTTCCCGCCGAAGCCGAGCCTGCGGCTGATCGCGGACATCTTCGCGTACTGCCGGGCCGAGATCCCGAAGTGGAACACGATTTCGATCTCGGGCTACCACATGGCCGAGGCGGGCGCCTCCCCGGCGCAGGAAATCGCTTTCACGCTCGCCGACGGAATCCAGTACGTGCGGACCGCCGTCGAGGCGGGGATGGACGTGGACGACTTCGCGCCGCGGCTGTCGTTCTTCTTCGTGGCCCGCACCACGATCCTCGAAGAGGTGGCGAAATTCCGCGCCGCCCGGCGTATTTGGGCCCGGGTCATGCGGGAGGAGTTCGGGGCGAAGAACCCCAAGTCGCAGATGCTGCGCTTCCACACGCAGACCGCGGGCGTCCAACTCACCGCGCAGCAGCCCGAGGTGAACCTGGTGCGGGTCGCCGTCCAGGGCCTGGCCGCGGTGCTGGGCGGTACGCAGTCGCTGCACACGAACTCCTTCGACGAGGCGATCGCGCTGCCGACGGACAAGTCGGCGCGGCTGGCGCTGCGGACCCAGCAGGTGCTGGCGTACGAGACGGACGTGACGGCGACCGTCGACCCCTTCGCGGGCTCCTACGTCGTGGAGAGGCTCACCGACGAGGTCGAGGCGGCCATAGTCGAACTCATGGACCGCGTCGAGGAGTTGGGCGGCGCCGTGAACGCGATCGAGCACGGGTTCCAGAAGGGCGAGATCGAGCGGAACGCGTACCGCATCTCCCAGGAGACGGACGCCGGCGAGCGGGTCGTGGTGGGCGTCAACCGCTTCAAGCTCGACGAGGAGGAGCCGTACGAGCCGCTGCGGGTCGATCCCGCGATCGAGGCGCAGCAGGCGGAGCGGCTGGCCGCGCTCCGTGCCGGGCGGGACCAGTTGGCGGTCGACGCCGCGTTGGCCGCCCTGCGGAAGGCGGCCGAGGGCACGGAGAACGTCCTCTACCCGATGAAGGACGCGTTGCGCGCCCGCGCGACGGTGGGGGAGGTCTGCAACGCCCTCCGCGACGTCTGGGGCACGTACGTCCCCACCGACGCGTTCTGACGTCCCTGTGCGGGGGCGCCCCGGCGGAGTGCGGTTCCCAGGGGCGCTGGGGGTACCCTCAGCGCCCCTGAGGGGTGAGCGTCTTCCGCACAGAACCCCACCCCGGGAGGGGTGAACGCACCTCGCGGGGGAGCCGTGATTCCGGGTTGGGCCCAGTGTCAACGTGTCGCGTAGGTGAGGGCGCGGTCGCTGAGGAGGGACTCGACGCAGTCGAGGAGGGCGAGGGCGGCCTCGGCGACGGCGCCGGGGGCGAGCCCGGCCCGGGTCCGCTCGCCGATCTCGCGGAAGAGCTGTTCCTGCGCCCAGCCGAGCTGCGCCGCGACGAGGTGCGGCACCGGGTCGCCGGGCTCCGCGCCGGTCTCGCGGGTGAGCGTCTCGGCGAGCGCCTCGACCATCTCCTTGGCTATGGCGTCCAGCCTGACGCACAGCGTCGGCTCGGCCCACACCATCTGCAGGAACCGCCCGAAGCCCTGGGTGAGCCCGACCATCCGGTCGCCGTGCCGCAGCTCGTGGCGCAGCGCGGACAGGACCGCGTCGGCCGCCGACTGCCCGGCCGCCCGGTCCCGCACCATCTGCACCATCCGCTGGGCGGAGGCCTCCTCCGGGTAGAAGACCAGGTCTTCCTTGGAGGGGAAGTACGTGTAGACCGTGTTGACGGACACCTCGGCGGTGCGCGCGACCTCGGCGATGGTCACCCCGGCGAAGCCGTGTTCGAGGAAGAGCCCGGTGGCGACCTCGGCGATGCGCCGCCGGGTCCGGCGTCTCTTCTCGTCGCGCAGTCCTACGGCGAGGATCTGCTCCGCCCGCGTGCTCTCGCGCAGGCTCCCGTGGGTGATGTCGCTCACCGTTCCATCGTAGGGCAGGCCCTCGTACGGCCTGCGCCCCTTACCGGCCGGTTATTGCCCGGCCTTTGCCCGCCGGGACCCTGGCGGTCCCCCGTTCCCGACCCGCGGGCGCGCCGTCATGCCCGCGCGGCGGCGCCGACCGCGAGGGGACGGTTCAGGAGCCGCTTGAGCCGGGGCGCGAGCGGCTTCTCGACGAGCCGGTACATCAGCCAGGCCAGCACCAGCATGAACGCCACCGAGACGGCCAGCACGCCGGTCGCCGGCAGGCCGGTGTGCTGCCGGAGCTTGGCGATCACGACCCAGCCGAGGTGTTCGTGGACGAGGTAGAAGGGGTAGGTCAGGGCGCCCGCGGTGGTCAGCCAGCGCCAGTCGACGCGGGTGATCCACGGCACCATGGTCACCGCGGCGACCGCGGCGAACCCGAGGGCGACCACCGCGATCACCCCGAACTGGGTGCGGTGGTGGAAGACGTCCATGTGCGCGGGAGCCACGTTCGCCCGTACCGCGTACCGCTGGCCGAGCAGGAAGCCGACCGCGACGACGCCCCAGGACATCGCGTCGTGCCCGAAGCGGTGGATGAGGTACATCCCCATGCCGGCCACGAAGTACGGCGCGTACTCCGGCATCAGCGCCAGCTTCAGGAACGCCTCGCCGGAGGAGTCCGCGTACAGCGCCCCGACCGTCCACACCGCGCAGAACACCAGCACCCGGCGGCGGGTCGCCCCCGGCCACACCACGGCCAGCGCGAACAGCAGGTAGAACCGCATCTCCGCCCACAGCGTCCAGCACACCCCGAGCACCCGCTGGGCGCCGGCCGGCATCTGGAGCATGGTGACGTTCGTCAGCAGGTCGGTGTCGGAGACCCGCCGGTAGCCGAAGACCGCGAAGACCACCGTGACCAGGACCAGCGCCGCCCAGTAGGCCGGGTAGAGCCGGGTGATCCGGGAGATCGCGAAGTCCTTCACACCGCGGCCCCAGCCGCTCATGCAGATCACGAAGCCGCTGATCACGAAGAAGATCTCGACGCCGAGGCAGCCGTAGGAGAACGGGCCGGCCAGATGCGGGAAGAGCGCCATCGGCGACGCGCCCCAGGAGGCCGCGATGTCCCCGCCGCGGCCGCCGTAGTGGTAGCCGCACACCATCAGCGCGGCGACCAGCCGCAGCCCGTCCAGGGCCCGCAGCCGGCCGCGCGGCCGGGGCGCCGGGACCGGGGTCGGCGGGGCGATCGCCGGGAGCGGGGCGGGCTCCGCCGGCGGCTCCTGCGCCGACCGGTCGGCCGGCGCGGGCACGTGCAACGTCATCCGAGAGCGGCTTTCTTCAGGGCGCGGGCCCGCCGGGCCACGCGGCGGACGGTGCGGTTGCGCGGCACGAACGCCAGCTTCGCCGGGACCGCGCCCGGCAGGCCGAGCGAGGTCAGCCGCCGCCGCTTGAAGTAGGGCCAGGTGCCGGCGTCCAGGTGCCCGCCGAGCCATGCCACGGCCGTGTCGCGCAGCTCGGGGTGCGCCCGCGCCTGCATGCAGTACCCCACGGTGTGCAGCAGCGGGGTCAGCTCGTCCGCCACCTGCTCCGGCGACGGCGGGCTCCAGGCGCGGACCGCGGCGGCGTCGGCCAGGTCCGGCAGCAGGGCGTGCACGATCGTGACCGGCACCCGGTTGCTGTTCTGGTACGGCGAGAGCCGCTCCAGCAGCATCTTGGTGCCCGTGCGGGCGACCGGGATGCCGTAGAGCGCGGAGGCGGTGAGCAGCGCGGTGGAGAAGCAGCCGGCCACCAGCGCGGGACGGGCGCGCTGGAAGACGACCTCGGCCAGGACCGGGGTGTCGAGCACCGTCAGTCGCGCGCCGAGCTTCTCCGCCTCGGCCCGCAGCGGCTCGGTCCAGTGCGCGGGCGCCGTCGGGTGCGGCTTGAAGACGATCTCCTTGTGGCCGAGGGCGGCGGCGCCGCGCACCAGCGACAGGTGCAGCCGCTCCTCCTCGGCGACGGTGAGGATGCCCAGCGCCGACAGGTACTGGCCGAGCAACAGGGCCGCGCCCTGCGGGAGTTCGTCCAGGCCGTCGGGACCGTCCTCGGCGCTGCGGGAGGCGTCGACCGCGTCCGACAGCTCGGCCAGCACCTTGGTGAACTCCGCGCTCGGCACCACCTGCGCCGGCACGCCGTACTCGGTCAGCAGCATCGGCCGGAGCCCGGGCACCAGGTCCAGGTGCAGCAGCCGGTCGATGCGGGTGTCCACCAGCAGCCCGATCTTGTTGCGGGTCGGGCCGTACGACATCAGGCCGTCGGCGTACACCGTGATCGGGGCTCCGGTGAAGACCTGCGCGAAGGAGAGAGAGGGGGCCACCTGGATGGATTCCAGGACGAGTTCGAGGTCGTCCTCGCCGAGGTCCCACAGCAGCCGGAAGTGCCGTTCCCACAGGGGGACTTCGTCCGGGCGCGGGGACCAGCCGCCCGGGTGCAGCGGGCTGATCGCCTCGTTCCAGGACACGACGCGGTCGAACCGGCCGCGCAGCGCCTCGAATCCGGGCGCGCGGTCGGGGCCGGGCCGCGTCTCGGGCACGCCCGCGTTGTTGCTGACCACCAGGACGCGGCGGTCGGCCTCGGGCAGCGCGCCGGCGTCGATCGCGGCCGCGAGGGTGGCCACGCCGTACACGGTGGAGGCCAGGAAGAGCTGGGTGCGGGCCATCAGGCCACCACCGTCCCGGAGTTGTCGCGGACATCGGCATCGGGTTCGCCGCCGGAGACGTCTGTTCTGGCCGGCATCCGCCAGCGCAACCGGCGGATCTTCGCGCTGCGTTCGAGGTCCATCGCGTCCAGCGCGTCGGCCAGCACGTCCGAGGGAAGCCGGCCGAGCGCCGCCGCCGACAGGGCCTTCAGCCGCCGGGCCAGGGCGGGTTCGAACCGGTCGATCTGGTCCAGGTGGTGGGCGATGATCGCGCAGTACGTGCGCACCGCCTTGGGCAGGAAGCGGTCGGCGTCCGGGTCGCCGGCCAGTTCGGCGATCACCTGGTCGAAGGAGCGCACGAAGTCCAGCTGCCGCACGTCGCCGATCTGGGTCAGCGAGGTGGCCACGCCCCGCCGGTAGTGCACGCCCAACAGGCCCAGCACCGCACAGGACTCGGCCTCCCGGTGCAGCCGCCAGATCCACGGCCGGTCCTCGGCCGTGCGCAGGTCGGCCGGGAAGTGCAGCAACCCCTGGTCGACGATCCGGCGGTGGTACGCGCCGGCCCAGGAGTAGGGGTAGTCCACCAGCGAGGGCCGGTCGGCGGGCAGGATGGCGGCCCGCGGGTCGAGCTTCTGGTTGCGGCGGCCGTGCGGGGCGCGGATCACCGCGCGGGTGGTGCCGGTGCACTGGACGTGGTCGGTGCGGATGAAGTCGACGTCCAACTCGTCCATCGCCGCGACCAGTTGCGGCAGGTAGCCGGGGGCGAGCCAGTCGTCGCCGTCCATGAAGGTGAGGTACTCGCCGCGGGCCGCGTCGATGCCGGCGTTGCGCAGTGCGGAGACCCCGGTGTGGTCCTGGCGGATGATCCGGGCCCCCGGCAGGGTGCCGACCCCCTCCGCGAGCAACTGCGGTGTCCGGTCGGTCGACCCGTCGTCCATCAGCAGGAACTCGAAATCCGGGCGGGCATTCGCCCTGAGGCTGCGCAGCGCGTCCGGGACGAATTGCTGCACATTGAAAAACGGCACGATGACGGAGAGCTTGACCACTCACAGCACCTTAGGGCGCCGTTCGCCTCCGTACTTGGCCGGGGAAGTACATTCAGGTAAACGGAGAATGACGAGCGGATGATTCCGTTCGCCGCAGCCGGTGCTTCCGAAGTATCGGCATTCTGTTTACCTGCCGTTGGTCTTCGATTATCCAAAAGCACCCACCCGCTTCCTACCGTCGGCCAGGTGCCAGAACGTACGTCAGGGCCCTTGCGGGTCACGGTCATCGCCGATTCGGACACCCGCTGGAAGTGGGGAGCGCTGACCGCGCGCCGGATCGACCCGGAGGCGCGGTTGGACGCCCGCCTGCTGCGGGGCCGGGCCACCCCCACACCGCGGCAGCTCGAAGAACTCGGCATCCCGGCCGATTCCATGACCGAGCAGACCGCGGCCGAGATCCTGGCCGGCACCGGCTTCGAGACCTGCGACGTCGTGGTGATCTCGTGCGTCGGCGGCACCGTCCAGGCGCTGCTGCACGGGTTCGACCGCGCCTGGCGCGAGCACGACCGCCGGCCGGTCGTCGTCACCGGATACGTCGGCGTCGTCTACGAGAAGCTCGCCGACGGGCTGCTGCTGCGGGCCGGCGCCGACGTCGTCCTCGCCAACAGCGCCGACGACGCGCGGCGGTTCCGGGCCGTGTACGAAGGGGTCGGGCACCCCACCGGGTCGGTCGTGGAGACCGCGCTGCCCTTCCTCGGCGGCGAGCCGTACCGGCCCGACACGTCCCGCCCGTTCACCGTCACCTTCGCCGTGCAGCCTTCGGTGCCCGAGACCCGCGCCGAACGGCAGTACCTGCTGCGGCGGCTGGTCGGGCACGCCCGGCTTCACCCCGACCGCGAGGTCCTGGTGAAGCTGCGCAGCAAGCCCGGTGAGCACACCACGCACATCGAGGAGAACCCGTACCAGAAGCTGGTCGAGGCGCTCGACCCGCCGGGGAACGTCCGCCTGGTGTACGGCGCGATGGCCGAGGTGCTGGACCGCACCGACCTGCTGGTCACCGTCAGCTCCACCGCCGCGCTGGAGTCGCTGCACCGCGGCATCCCCACCGCGGTGCTCACCGACCTCGGCATCCGCGAGTCCCTCGGCAACCACCACTTCATCGGCTCGGGCTGCCTGGCCTCCTGGGACCGCCTCGACGACGACGAGCTGCCCGGGGCCGACCCCGACTGGACCGCCGCGCACGGCGTGGCCTTCGCGGACCCGTACGCCTACCTGCGGGCACGGGTGCACGCCCTGCTCGGCGCCCCGCGGCTGCCGCGGATCGAGCCCTACTACACACTGCGCACCGCGGGCGGCTACCTGCCCCGGGTGCTGGCCCGCCACGGCCTGGACCCGGAGGGCCTGCCCTCGGCCCGGCTCACCGCGCGCGACCCGGGCCCGGTCCGCCGCGCCGCCCGCGAACTCCTGCGCAACTCCGCCCGGACCGCCTACCGCCAGGGCGTCCAGCGCGTCGCCCCGGCCATCCGCCGCTGGGGCGCGCTGTGACCTCGCGTCGCGTAGTGGGGCAACCCCGTCCCGGTCGCGCCGGGTTCCTCCGCGGAGGGCGGCAAGCGCCCAAGGCGCGCGCGGTGCCCTCGCGGGCGGCGTTCACCCCCAGGGGCGCTGGGGGTACCTCCCAGGCGGAGCTCTGGGGGCGGAACTGCGCGAGCAACCCACCACCGGCCGGTGGTCGCAGAGCGACAGGAACAGCCCCTCCGGGAGCGAGACGACCTGTGGCCCGCAGACGGCTGGGCGCGCGGTTCCTCCCCCCGGCGCTTCGCCCGGGAGGCGCCCCCAGCGCCCCTGGGGAGCGGGCGCCTTCCGCGCCGGACCCCAGCGCGCTTGGAGCACCGCACTCCGCGAGGGAGCCCCGGGCCCCTTGGGGGCTGGACGTACACACGTTTGGAGCCTTTGATGAGTAAAGCCGCGCAGCAGACCGTGCTCGCCGTGATTCCGGCGCGCGGGGGGTCGAAGGGCGTACCCGGGAAGAACATCGCCACCGTCGGCGGGGTGCCGCTGGTGGCGCGGGCGGTGCGGGCGTGCGTCCGGGCCGGGCGGGTGAGCCAGGTGGTCGTGTCCACCGACGACGCCGCCATCGCCGAGGTCGCCCGCTCCGCCGGCGCCGAGGTCGTGCTGCGGCCGGCCGACATCGCCGGGGACACCGCCACCAGCGAGTCCGCCGTCCTGCACGCGATGGACGCCCACCAGGCGATGACCGGCGTTCCGGCCGACGTGGTGCTGCTGGTCCAGTGCACCAGCCCCTTCATCACCAGCGACGACATCGAAGGCGTCACCGCGGCGGTCACCGAGGAGGGCGCCGACACCGCCCTGACCGTCGCGCCCTTCCACGGCTTCGTCTGGCGCGAGGAGGACCGCGGCGGCGAGGGCGTCAACCACAGCCGCGCCACCCGCCCGCGCCGCCAGGACCGCCCGCAGGACCTGCTGGAGACCGGCGCCGCGTACGCCATGCGCGCCGACGGCTTCCGCGCCGCGGGCCACCGCTTCTTCGGCCGCACCGCGCTGGTGTGGACCGACCCCGCCCGGGTGCTGGAGATCGACGAGCCCGCCGACCTGGAGCGGGCCCGTGCGCTCGCCCCGCTGCTCGACCCGTTCCCGGCCACGCCGGTGCGCGGCGACGTGGACGCCGTCGTGCTCGACTTCGACGGCACCCAGACCGACGACCGCGTGCTGATCGACGCAGACGGCCACGAGTCGGTGAGCGTGCACCGCGGCGACGGGCTCGGGATCGCCGCGCTGCGCCGGGCCGGCCTGCCGGTCCTGATCCTGTCCAGCGAGACCAACCCCGTCGTGGCCGCCCGCGCCCGCAAGCTCCAGGTGCCCGTCCTGCACGGCATCGACCGCAAGGACATCGCGCTCAAGCAGTGGTGCGAGGAGCAGGGCATCGCCCCCGAGCGCGTGCTGTACGCGGGCAACGACGTCAACGACCTGCCCTGCTTCGCCCTGGTCGGCTGGCCGGTGGCCGTCGCCGGGGCGCACGACGTGGTGCGTGCCGCGGCCCGCGCGGTCACCACCGCGCACGGCGGTTTCGGCGCGATCCGCGAGATCGCCGCCTGGCTGCTCGGCCCCTCGCTGGACCGCTGAGCCGGGCCCCTGCCCCGCCGGCCCGCCGGCCGCCCCCGTCCTCCGAAGCCCCCCCGTCCTCCGAAGTCCCCCGTCCCCGACCGCCGAACAGCGCGACTCCCGAACCAACCCCGTAGTGAAGGAACACACGCCGTGACCACCCAGACCCTTCCCCCCAACCTCCGCGCCGTCGGCTCCCGCCACATCGGCAACGGCCAGCCCGTCTACGTCACCGGCGAGATCGGCATCAACCACAACGGCGAGCTGGAGAACGCGTTCGCCCTGATCGACGCGGCCGTGGCCGCCGGCTGCGACGCGGTCAAGTTCCAGAAGCGCACGCCGGAGATCTGCACCCCGCGCGACCAGTGGGACATCGAGCGCGACACCCCCTGGGGCCGGATGACGTACATCGACTACCGGCACCGGGTCGAGTTCGACGAGGCCGGCTACCGGGCGATCGACGAGTACTGCCGCAAGCACGGCATCGACTGGTTCGCCTCCCCGTGGGACGTGGAGTCCGTCGCCTTCCTGGAGAAGTTCGACGTGCCCGCCCACAAGGTGGCCTCCGCCTGCCTCACCGACGACGACCTGCTGCGCGCGCTGCGCGACACCGACCGGACGGTCATCCTGTCCACCGGCATGTCCACCCCGAAGCAGATCCGCCACGCGGTGGAGGTGCTCGGCAGCGACAACATCGTGCTGTGCCACGCCACGTCGACGTACCCGGCGAAGCACGAGGAGCTCAACCTCCGCATGATCAACACCCTGCGGACCGAGTACCCGAACGTGCCGGTCGGCTACTCCGGCCACGAGGTCGGCCTGCAGACCACGTTGGCGGCGGTCGCGCTCGGCGCGGTCTTCGTCGAGCGGCACATCACCCTCGACCGCGCCATGTGGGGCTCGGACCAGGCCGCGTCCGTGGAGTCGCAGGGCCTGGAGCGGCTGGTCCGCGACATCCGCATCATCGAGACCTCCCTCGGCGACGGCGTCAAGAAGGTCTACGACGGTGAGCTCGGCCCGATGAAGAAGCTGCGCCGGGTGGCCGGTGTGGTGGCCGAGGCGGAGGCATCGGCGGAGGTCACGGCCTGACCCGCCGGCCCGGCCCCCCGCACGGGGCCGGGCCACCCGGTCGTCCCGAGCGCGGGTACGGCGGGGGTCCACCCCCAGCCTCACCCGCCGGTACGGCCGGGGTCGTCCGACGACGGCCGTCCGCGCCGAGCGGCCCGGGACCAGCCGGTCGGGTCGGCCTCCCGGAAGGGGCCGGCACCGCCGGGTCGGTCCGGTGTCCCGGAACGGGTCTGTCCCCCGGAACGGGTCGGTCTGCCGGAACCCGTCGGTTCCGGCCGGCACCGGCCGGCCGGGCCGGGTCTCCCCGCACCGGGGGTCGGGTCCGCCCGTCGGACCCGGCCGGGACGACCGGGCGCCCCACGTCACACCCCGCAGCCAGCGCAGCGCCTTGCTGCCGCCCGAAGGGAATTCCCCGCATGACCGGCAGGCCCGCCCCACCGGGCGCCGTCGCGCTCGTCGAGTCACCCGTGCAGTTGCTGAACGTGCTGGAGTGGGCGCACGTGCGTCCGCCCGAGCGTTCGGACACGCCGGCGCGCCCGCTGACCGTGGTGGTGCTCGCGCCGGCCGACCCCATCAGCCGGGGACAACTGCGCCGGATGGCCGAACTCGCCCGTGACGAGGGCATGTTGATCCGCTGGTACGAGGCGCGCGGCGGCCGCGGCGGGCTGCTGCGCACGGCCGGCGCGCTGGCCCCGACGCTCGTGCGGGTACGGCAGTTGGTGCTCGGCGACCCCTTCTCCCGGCTGGTGCAGGTGCTGTTGCCGCTGTGCCGCGCCGCGAAGGACCTCACCGTGGTCGACGACGGCACCGCCACCATGGAGTTCACCGAGATCCTCAGCCGGGGCGGCCGCCTGGTGCGCTGGCACCGCAGCGGACGCCGCCGCTCGCCGGTCGACGCGGCCTTCGGCCTCTTCGCGTCCGCCGCCCGCCGCCGGCTGACCCCGGGCGGCCGCCGCCGGGTCGAACTCTTCAGCGCGATGCCCGCCACCCCGCCGTCCGGCATGGCGCTGCGCACCAACCGCTTCGCCTGGACCCGCAGCCGCTTCGGGCCGCCCCGCACGATGGCCGGCACCGACCTGATCGGCACCTCCCTGGTGGAGACCGGCGTCCTCGACACCGACCGCTACCTCGCCGTCGTCGCCTCCCTGGCCCGGCAGCACAACGCCCGCCGCTACTTCGCCCACCGCCGGGAGGCACCCGACAAGCTCCACCGGCTGGCCGCCGAGACCGGCCTGGAGATCGTCCGCCCCGACCTCCCCCTCGAACTCGTCGCCCGCCGCGGCCCCGTGGGCGGCCGCATCCTTTCCTTCCCCTCCACCGTGGTCCACACCCTGCCGCTGGCGCTGGCCGGCACGGGGGTCAGCATCGTCGTCTGCGACATCGACCACGAGTGGCTCACCACCGCGGCCTCCCCCCGCGCCCGCACCTTCCTCTCCGACATCACCGCCACGGCCCGCACCCTCCACAACCTCCCCCCGGCCGAACCCCCCGTCCCCACGACGGCCACTCCACCGACCGCGCTCTGAGGGTGTGTCAGCCGCTGCCCCTATGATCAGCGGCTTGTGACGGCGGAGTTGAGGAGAGGTGCCGGAGAGATGGAGAAGAGAGCGCGGCGGTCGACGGGCACGATTTCGCCCCTGGAGTCGCTGCTGCTGCGGATGAAGGTCCTGCGGCGGTCGCCGGAGAAGGACCGGGCCGACCTGGACGGCGGGCAGCCGCTGAAGGTGGTCGCGTTCAGCAAGTCGCTGGGCGGCGAGGCCCTGATACCGGTCGGCAAGGGCAAGAAGATCGCCCGGCTGAAGGCGGGAAGGCTCCAACTGGCCGTGGGAGAGGCCCCGGTCTGGACCGAACGCGGCCGGCAGGGCATCACGTTGGTGCCGCCGCTGGCGCTGGAGGGCGAGGGGGAGCGCCTCCCCGTGGGCCAGAAGCTGCGCACCTTCACATTGCAGACGGGTCAGGGCCGCTTCGACCTGGTGATCCCGCTGGTCGACGCGGAGTTGGTCCGCCACGCCTTCGCCACGACGGCCCTCTGACCGGCCCCGTGCCGATGGCCTAGTCGAAGGCCTCCTCGACCTCCGCGGGGAACGGGCCGAGGTCGAGGAAGGCCGTGGTGAGGCGGGCGGTCAGGGTGTGCCAGGTCGCGGCGTCGCGGAGCATGGTGTGGCCGCCATGCGGCATGGGGAGCAGGCAGGCCGTGCCCCCGGCCGCGCGGACGCGGGCCACCAGTCGGCGGGAATCCTCGGCGGAGGTGACGCGGTCGGCCGGGCAGTGCAGCAACGCCGTGCGGCGGTCGGCGAGTTGGGCGACGGGATCGCCCGGCGGGCACCAGGGCGCGAGCCCCACGACCGCGCGGACCAGGGGGTGTCCGGCGGCGTGCAGGGCGGCCCGGCCGCCCATGGAGTGGCCGATCAGGACGACGGGCACGGGCCCGAACCGGTCACGGAGTCGGTCGAGGGCGGCCGTCGCGTCCCGCGCGGGATCGGCGTGGTCACCGTTCCACCCGAGGTAGCGGTAGACGACCGAGCCCACCGCCACGCCGTGCCCGGCGGTCGCCCGCCGCACCGCCCGCCCGAACGGCACCATCCGCAGGGCGGGCGGCGCCCACCGCGAGGGCGGCCGGGTGCGGCCCGAGACCCGTCCGCCGTGCAGCAGCACCACCGCGGCCCGCACCTCGTCCGGCACGTGCTCCAGCCGCAGAGCCGCTCGGCCCTCCGTCGCCGTCACCGTCAAGGCCCGCACCACCCTTCGCCGTTCGGAAGGCCAGGGTCTCAGAAGAGGCCCGGCGGCGGGGGTTCGGGCGGCCGGGGCGGGGCTCCCCGGGGGAGGCGTTCGCCCTGCGGCTAGGCTCACGTAACCAACTGATCATCTCCATCGGGTCGGATACGGGAATGGCGGAGGCTTTACGCGCACCCCTGCGCGTCGCGGTCGTGGCGGTGGGTCCACTCGACGGTGACTCGCGCGCGCTGCGCGTGGCGAGTGCGGTCCGGGCGGCCGGGTACCAGGTCGTGCTGATCGGACAGGGGCCGGCCGCGTCGGCCCCGGAGGGCGTCGAGGTCCGGCGGGTGGCGGTGCCGTCCGTACTGGGCGGGCACCGGCAGCGGCGGCCGCGGCCGGGACTGCGCTGGCCACTGGCGTACCGGAGCGCGGTGTCGTACGAGCGGCGCACGACGCTGCTGGCGGCGACCCGCTCGCTGCTGGCCACCCGAGGGGCCGAACTCGACGTCGTGCACCGGCCGTTGCCGCTGCGCGCGCTGGCCCGCGGCGGTTACGCGCTGGCCCGGGCCCGGCAGGCGGTGCGCGGTGGGTGGACCCGGCTGCGGGCGGCCCAGTACCGCGCGGCCGTCCGGCGCCGGGCGCTGCCGGACGCGTGGCCGGACAACCTCGCCGCCGGGGCGGCCCGGCTGCTGCTCGGCCGCAGGGCCTGGCGGCGCCTCGACCCCGGGCTGCTGGACGAGGAGGTGGCGTACGGGCCGGTGCTGGACACCGTGCGCCCGCACCTGATCCACGCGCTCGGCGACCGCGCGCTGGCGCTCGGCATCCGGGCCGCGCTGCGCGCGGAGGGCGCCGGGCACCGGATCGAGGTGGTGTGGGACGCTCCCGCGCGGGTGCCCGCGGCCACCCGGCGGGCCGCCGTGGCCGAGGACGCGCTGCTGCGCCGGTACGCCCGCGAGGCGGACGGCGTGGTCACCGTCGGGAACCGGCTGGCCCGGGAGCTGAAGGAGCGGCACGGCCTGGCCGCGACGCCCGCCGTGGTGCGCAACGCCCCGCCGCTGGCCGCCACGGCGCCCCGACCCGAGGGCGGGCTGCGGGCCCGCTGCCGGCTCGGCCCGGACATACCGCTGCTCGTGCACACCGGCCCGCTGACCGCTGACCGCGGCCCGGCCACGGTGGTCGAGGCCCTGCCCAAGCTCTACGACCTGCACGCGGCCTTCGTCGTGCCGGACCCGGAGCACCCCCGGCTGTCGGAGCTGCGCGAGCGCGCCGCCCAACTCGGCGTGCACGCACGGCTGCACGTGCTGCCGTACGTCCCGGTGCCCGAGATCATGGAGTTCCTGGCCTCCGCCGACATCGGGGTGCTGCCGGTGCACCAACTCCCGCACCACCAGACGGTGCTGGCCACCCGCTACTTCGAATACGCCCACGCCCGGCTGCCGGTGGTGGTCTCCGACGTCCGCGCGATGGCCGCGGCCACCCTCGAACTCGGCAACGGCGAGGTCTTCCGGGCCGGCGACACGGCCGACTTCGTCCGCGCGGTCGGCGCGGTCCTCACCAACCCCCTGCGCTACCGCAAGACCTACGAGCGCGGGGGCGCGCTGAGCCGCTGGTCCTGGGAGACCGAGTCCGCGCCGCTGATCGACCTCTACTCCCGCCTGCTCGGCCCGAATCCGTAGGCGGCGCGGGCCGGTTCGCCCGCGGGACGCGAGGGGTGCGGCCAACGCCATGACACTCAGGCCCCGTCGGCCGCCCCCTCGTCCAACCGGCCCACCAGACGGAAGCGTTCGAGCACAACGGCGGTGGAGTCGTCGACGGTGAAGCCGGGGTCGTCCAGGGCCTCCCGGAGTTCCGTGCTGTGCCAGAACCGCTCGTGGCCCGCCCGCCACGCGGCGACCGTGGCGTACCCCTCGCCCTCGTCCACCGCGTGCGCCAGGTCCACCTCGCCCAGCGGCACGACCCGCACCCCGGTCGTCTCGATGACGGCGACCCGGCGGCCGGCGGAGTCCACCACCGCCGTGCGCCGGCCGGGCACCGGCAACTCCTCGCCCTCGTGGGCGTAGTCGGCCACCAGACCGGTCGTAGAGGTCTTCGACCCGTCCAGGATCGCGGCGACCAACCGGTCCCGCAGGGGCCCGGGGAACGCGAACTCACTGACGGGCAGCCGGCCCGCCTCCTCGTGATCGATCGTCATCCCCCGACCCTACGGCGTGTCCTCGACCGTCCCGCCGAGCGCGTCCTGTCGCCCCGGTACCGGGGTCTTCCCTGGAGCCGCGTCCGGGGCCGTCCGCGGCCCTGTCGCCCGTCCGGCGCCGCCTCCCGCGGACCCGCGCGCTCCCGCCCTACGATCACTGACGAGCCGCCGCCCCGCCCGCCGCGCGGATCGGTCCGGACGCGGCGGGGCACAGGTCCTGGGAGGGGAAGACATGGACCGTCACATACGGACCGTCGAGGACGTACTGACGCTGCTGGACGGCCTGTTCGCGCCGGAAGCGGACCGCTGGACGGAGGGTGGCGCCTCCTGGTGGGACTCCTTCTACGCCGACCGCGACCGGGGCATCCCGTTCTTCGCGGCGAAGCCGGACGAGAACCTCGTCTCCTACCTCGACCGCGGCCTGATCGCCCCCGGCCGGGCCCTCGACCTCGGCTGCGGACCCGGCCGCAACGCCCTCCACCTCGCGCGGGCGGGGTTCGAGGTGGACGCCGTGGACCTGTCCCCGGCCGCCGTGGCGTGGGCCGAGGAGCGGGCCCGGGAGGCCGGCGCCGCCGTCCGGTTCCACCGCGGCGACGCGTTCGCCCTGGTGGCGGAAGGCGTGCTGGAGGGGCCGTACGACCTGGTCTACGACTCCGGCTGCTTCCACCACCTGCCGCCGCACCGCCGGATCAGCTACCTGGCGCTGCTGGACCGGGTGCTGGCCCCCGGCGGCGCCTTCGCGCTGGCCTGCTTCGCCTCCGGCGCGATGGGGTCCGAACTGCCCGACGCCGACCTGTACCGCGCGGGCGGGCTGCAGGGCGGCCTCGCCTACACCCCGGAGTCGCTGCGCCGGATCTTCGCGGGGCCGGCCCTGGCCGAGGTCGAACTGCGCCGGATGGCCGACGAGCCGCCGCACTCCGCGCGGTTCGGCGAGCCGTTCCTCTGGACGGCGCTGTTCCACCGCCCGGACGGCGGAGCCGGCGCGACCGGAGAACTCAACGAAAGCGATCAAGAACGGCGGGGCGACGAGCGCCGCGAGGACACCTGAACCGACAAAACCCACCGGGACAACGGAGACAACATCACGCCCCGACAGGTAACCCGTAAGGTGTCGAGGGTCACACGTGAGGCTCACCCGGTGGGGTTGCGTTGCCTCGCGGGCGGTTGTTCGTTGAGCGACTATGGGTGTGGTCAGGCCCGGACCCCAAAAGGGTGGGCATACCCCAGAGGATGACCAGGTATGCGCCGATCGGGCGACTTCTTCTCCTCCCGCCGCACTTTATTTTTCTCGATCACGTAAGAGGAGCCGGTCGTGGGGCATACCCTGACTGAGGTGAACGACTCTGCCGAAGCGCCGTCCGGCGCGCACTCCGAGGTCGCCATGTCCGTCGTGTCCGAAGAGTTGCGTGCCGAACTGGTCGCCTTCCGGCGTGACCTGCACCGTCACCCCGAGCTGGGACGGCAGGAGTTCCGCACCACCGAGAAGGTCAAGGCCCGCCTGGAACAGGCCGGCCTCCACCCGAAGGTGCTGCCGAGCGGCACCGGACTGGTGTGCGACATCGCCGACCCCGGGGACGACCGGCCGCGGCTGGCGCTGCGCGCCGACCTGGACGCGCTGCCGGTGCCGGACACCAAGGCGGTGCCCTACCGTTCCACCGTCGAGGGCCGCGCCCACGCCTGCGGCCACGACGTGCACACCACCATCGTGCTCGGCGCCGGCCTGGTGCTGGCCGACCTCCGGGCGCAGGGGCGGCTGCCCCGGCCGGTGCGGCTGCTGTTCCAGTCCGCCGAGGAGGTCATGCCGGGCGGCGCGCTGGACGCGATCAAGGCCGGGGTGCTCGACGGAGTGGAACGCATCCTCGCCGTGCACTGCGACCCCCGGGTGGGGGTCGGCCGGATCGGCCTGCGGGTCGGCCCCATCACCTCGGCGGCGGACCTGCTCAAGCTGGCCCTGGACGGGCCCGGCGGCCACAGCGCCCGCCCGCACCTGACCACCGACCTGGTCACGGCCACCGCCAAGCTCGCCACCGAGCTGCCCACCGCGCTGGGCCGCCGGGTCGACCCGCGGGCCGGGATGAGCGTGGTGTGGGGACGGATCGAGGCCGGGCGCGCGGCGAACGTCATCCCGCAGCACGCGGAGCTGGAGGGCACGGTCCGCTGCCTGGAGCTGTCGGCCTGGCACGAGGCGCCGGACCTGGTGCACGAGCTGATCGACCAGATCGCCTCGATGTACCGGGCCAAGTGCGAGATCACCTACCAGCGCGGGGTGCCGCCGGTGGTCAACGAGATGGTGTCGGTCGAGCTGCTGCGGGACGCGATGGTCGCCCGCTCGGGCGCCCACACGGTGGAGGACACCGAACAGAGTCTCGGCGGGGAGGACTTCTCGTGGTACCTGGAGCACGTGCCCGGCGCCCTGGCCCGGCTCGGTGTGCGACCGGTCGGCGACACGGCCAAACGCGATCTTCACCAGGGCGACTTCGACGTGGACGAAGGAGCCATCACGGTGGGTGTGGAGCTCTTCACCGGAGCCGCACTACTGTCCTGACCTGCGGTGAAGCCACGGTTTCCGTGGCTTCACCTGGCCGAAATGCGTCGATCCGATAACAGGTCCTCATCCTGGCTTTACCTGCCATCTACGCGCGTTAAGCTCCCGCGTAGCCAGCGCCGGACGGGGCGCTTCCAGACCGAAGGGGACCCTCTTGCGCCGGGTATCCAAGATCGCTGCCGTGGGTGTGGTGTCCGCGGCCCTCGCGCTGACGGCCACCGCGTGTGGCAGCAGCTCCACGTCGGACAGCGGCAAGTCCGGTAAGGGCAAGGGCGTCGGCATGGCCTACGACGTCGGTGGTCGTGGCGACCACTCCTTCAACGACTCCGCGGCCCGCGGCATGGACAAGGCCACCAAGGAGTTCAGCCTCGGCGACAAGGAGCAGACCGCGAGCAACGGCGAGACCGAGTCGGACCGCGAGGAGCGGCTCGACCAGCTGGCCGGCGCGGGCTACAACCCGGTCATCGCCGTCGGCTACACCTACGGCGACGCGGTCACCAAGATCGCCAAGAAGTACCCCAAGATCACCTTCGGCCTGGTCGACTCGGTCGTCGACCTGCCGAACGTGGACAGCATGGTCTTCTCCACCGAGCAGAGCTCGTACCTGGCCGGCGTCGCCGCCGCGCTGAAGACCAAGACCGGCAAGGTCGGCTTCATCGGCGGTGTGCACAACACCCTGATCGGCACCTTCCAGGCGGGCTTCGACCAGGGCGTCAAGGACACCAAGCCGACGGTCAAGGTCACCGACCAGTACCTGTACGAGACCGACACCCGCGGGTTCAACGACCCGACGACGGCCGCGGCCAAGGCCAACGGCATGCTCGACCAGGGCATCGACGTCATCTACAGCGCGGCCGGCCTGTCCGGCGACGGCTCGATCCAGTCGGTCGGCGGAAAGCCCGGCACCTGGGCGATCGGCGTGGACTCCGACCAGTACCAGGACCCGGCGCTGGCGAAGTACAAGAACCAGATCCTCACCTCCGCGGTGAAGAACGTGGACGTCGCCGTCTACGACCTGATCAAGTCGGTGCACGACGGCAAGGCGAAGACGGGCACCAACTCGTACAACCTCGCCAACGGCGGTGTCTCGCTGGCCACCTCCGGCAACTTCCTCAGCGACATCCAGGCGCAGATCGACGCGGCCAAGCAGAAGATCGTCTCGGGCGCGGTCAAGGTCAGCTCCACCCCGTGACCCGGCGGCGGTGAAGCGCCGGAACCGGGCGTTCAGGCTCGGCGGGGGGTTGCCGCGGCAACCCCCCGCCGAGCCTCGCTTCCTGTCCGGGCCCAGAACTGTGGATCTCGTCCCACTACGCGCGTAGATTGAGTATTCCGCGATACGTTCACCCCCACCGCCCGCCCGCCGCTGCCCGATCCACCGCCCGCGCCGTGTCCGACCCACCACCCGCGCCGTGTCCGACCCACCACCCGCCCGGAAGAAGCCCGCTCCGAGACTTTCCCCACAGGAGAGTGCGTCATCAACGCGTCCACGAGTCCCCCGCGCCGGCCCCCGGCGCCGCGGCGCCCGCCGTCGAACTGCGCGGCATCACCAAGCGCTTCCCCGGTGTCGTCGCCAACCACGACATCGACATCACCGTGCGCAGCGGCACCGTGCACGCCCTCGTGGGCGAGAACGGCGCCGGCAAGTCCACGCTGATGAAGATCCTCTACGGCATGCAGAAGCCGGACGAGGGCACCATCGCCATCAACGGCGAGCAGGTCACGTTCCACGACCCGGGCGAGGCCATCGCCCGCGGCATCGGCATGGTGCACCAGCACTTCATGCTCGCCGACAACCTCACCGTGCTGGAGAACATCGTCCTGGGCAGCGAGAAGGCTGTACGGGATCGGCAGCCGGGCCCGCGCGCGGATCCGCGAGCTGTCCGACGCGTACGGCCTCGGCGTCAGGCCCGACGTGCTGGTGGAGGACCTCGGCGTCGCCGACCGCCAGCGGGTGGAGATCCTCAAGGTCCTCTACCGCGGCGCCCGCATCCTCATCCTCGACGAGCCGACCGCGGTGCTGGTCCCGCAGGAGGTCGACGCGCTCTTCGAGAACCTGCGCGGGCTGAAGGCCGAGGGCCTGACCGTCATCTTCATCTCGCACAAGCTGGGCGAGGTGCTCTCGGTCGCCGACGAGATCACCGTCATCCGGCGCGGCACCACCGTGGGCACCGCCGAGCCGGCCAGGACCACCACCAAGCAGCTCGCCGAGCTGATGGTCGGCAGCGAACTGCCCTCGCCGGAGACCCGGGAGTCCACCGTCACCGACGAGCCGATGCTCACCGTGGACGGGCTGCGGCTGGCCGCCGTGGACCCCGACGGCGTGGAGCGGGCGGTGCTCGACGACATCGGCTTCACCATCCACAAGGGCGAGGTGCTCGGCATCGCGGGCGTGGAGGGCAACGGCCAGGCCGAACTGGTCGAGGCCATCATGGGCATGCGCATACCCGACGGCGGCTCGGTGGTGCTGGACGGCCGGGACATCTCCGAGGCGCCCACCCGCAAACGCCGCGAGGACGGCATCGGCTACATCCCCGAGGACCGGCACCGGCACGGCCTGCTGCTGGAGGCCCCGCTGTGGGAGAACCGGATCCTCGGCCACGTGACCGAGGCGCCCAACAGCAAGGGCCTGCTGATCGACCCGACCGCCGCCCGGCGGGACACCGAGCGGATCGTCCGCGAGTACGACGTGCGCACCCCCGGCATCGAGGTCACCGCGGCCTCGCTGTCCGGCGGCAACCAGCAGAAGCTGATCGTCGGCCGCGAGATGAGCCACCTGCCCAAGCTGCTCATCGCCGCCCACCCCACCCGGGGCGTGGACGTCGGCGCGCAGGCGCAGATCTGGGACCAGATACGCGAGGCCCGCCGGGAGGGCCTGGCGGTGCTGCTGATCTCCGCCGACCTGGACGAGCTGATCGGCCTGTCCGACACGCTGCGGGTGATGTACCGCGGCCGGCTGGTCGCCGACGCCGACCCGGCGACCATCACCCCCGAGGAGCTGGGCTCCGCCATGACCGGCGCCGCCTCCGGCCACCTCGCACACGACGACGTCAAGGCCGGGGGAGAGGCCCGATGAATCAGGTGAACCAGGCCACCGACAACGCGCTGACCCCGTCCGAGGCAGGGTTCGTGCGCAGGCTCGCCCACAGGTACGACCGGGACGCCCGGATCCGGCTCGCCATCGCCGCGCCGGTGCTGGCGGTGCTGGGGGCGCTGGTCGTCACCGCCCTGGTGCTGCTGGCCACGGGCAAGGACCCCTTCGACGCCTTCCACGTGATGGTGGACTACGGCAGCAAGTCCGACAGCCAGGTCTACATCCTCAACAAGGCCACCACGTACTACCTGTCCGGGCTGGCCGTCGCGGTCGGCTTCCGGATGAACCTGTTCAACATCGGTGTGGACGGCCAGTACCGGCTCGCCGCGTTCTTCGCGGCGGCGGTCGGCGGGGCGCTCGCGATCCCCGGCGTCATCGAGATCCCGGTGATCATCCTCACCGCGATGGTCGTCGGCGCGGTGTGGGCGGCCATCGCCGGCGTGCTGCAGGTCACCCGCGGGGTCAGCGAGGTCATCTCCACGATCATGCTGAACTCGATCGCGGGCATCGTGATCGGCTACTTCCTCCAGGGCGGCCGGCTGGGCGTGCTCGACAAGGACGCCAACATGGTGTCCACCAAGCCGCTGCCCTCCTCCAGCCACCTGTTCAACTTCACCACCGCCACCGACCCGGTGGACGGCTTCATCGTCCTGGCGGTGCTGGCCGGTGTCCTGTACTGGTTCCTGCTGTCCCGCACCCGGTTCGGCTTCGACCTGCGCGCGGTCGGCCGCTCGGAGTCCGCGGCCGAGGCCAGCGGGGTGAGCGTGAAGCGGATGGTCATCACCAGCATGCTGATCTCCGGCGCCATGGCCGGACTGGTGGGCATGCCGACCCTGCTC
Organism: uncultured Actinomycetota bacterium; assembly: GCA_963756705.1. GTDB lineage: Bacteria > Actinomycetota > Actinomycetes > Streptomycetales > Streptomycetaceae > Actinacidiphila. Next base: position 175,996 of record CAVWOS010000003.1, read on the forward strand.
AACGAGTCGTACGAGTACGGCACGGACTTCCCCACCGGCATCGGCTTCACCGGCATCGCGGTCGCCCTGCTCGGCCGCAACAACCCGGTCGGCATCGCGATCGGCGCCCTGCTGTGGGCGTTCCTCGAACGGGCCGGCGGCGGCCTGGAGTTCGAGGGCTTCGACAAGGAGATCGTCGGCGTCATCCAGGGCGTCATCGTGCTCGCGGTGGTCATCGCCTACGAACTCGTCCGCCGCTACGGCCTCACCCGGCAGCAGCGCCAGGTCGGCATGGACCTGGCCGCGGCCGCCGCCGGCAAGGAAGACAAGCAGGAGGTTGCCGCGTGAGCGCCACAGTTACGCAGACTCCGCCGCCCGCGGCGCCGCGCACCGACAAGGGCGCCGGCAGCCGCGTCCGGGTCCGCCTGACCACCCCGAAGATCCTGCTGATCGTGGCGGTCGCGCTGATCGTGGTCTCGGCGGTGCGCGCGATCACCGGCGCGCAGGACGTCACCTCCTCCGGGCAGATCGAGGGCGCGCTGTCCGGCGCGGTGCCCATCGGCCTGGCGGGCCTGGCCGGCCTGTGGTCGGAGCGGGCCGGCGTGGTCAACATCGGCCTCGAGGGCATGATGATCCTGGGCACGTTCTTCGGCGCCTGGGCCGGCTGGCAGACCAACCCGTGGGTGGCCGTGCTGGCCGGCGTGCTCGGCGGCGCGCTGGGCGGCCTGGTGCACGCCATCGTCACCGTCACCTTCGGCGTCGACCACATCATCTCCGGTGTGGCGATGAACATCCTGGCCGCGGGCGTCACCGCGTACCTGGCCAAGCGCTGGTTCAACGTGGGCGAGGCGGCGCAGAAGGGCGGCACGCCCAAGCAGTCGCCGCCGATGGACGACGCCAAGCACTTCACCGTGCCGGGGCTCTCGCACTGGCTGGAGACCGTCGAGAAGCACCACTGGTTCCTGGTCTCCGACCTCGCCGGCATCATCGGCGGCCTGGTCACCGACATCGACTCGATCACCGTGCTGGCGATCCTGCTCTTCGTCGCCACCTTCTACATCCTGTGGCGCACGCCCTTCGGCCTGCGGCTGCGCTCCTGCGGCGAGAACCCGATCGCGGCCGAGTCGCTGGGCGTCAACGTCTACACGTACAAGTACGCGGCCGTGATCATCTCCGGCGGGCTGGCCGGGCTCGGCGGCGTCTTCCTGGCGATCGGCACGCACTTCTACCTGGAGGGCCAGACCGGCGGCCGCGGCTACATCGGCCTCGCCGCCATGATCTTCGGCAACTGGCGGCCGGGCGGGCTGGCCATGGGCGCCGGCCTGTTCGGCTACGCCGACAGCCTCCAGCTGCGCAACGGCGGATCCTCCGTGCACGCGCTTCTGCTGCTCATCGCGCTGTTGCTGCTCGCGATGGCGGTCTGGAAGTTCTACCGTGGCGCGAGGATCTCCGCGGCGGTCTCGCTCGGCTTCGCGGTGCTGCTGTCGGTCTGGTACATGCTGACCGACTCCGTGCCGGACGAGGTCGTGCAGGGCACGCCGTACGTCGTCACCCTGCTGGTGATGGGCCTGTCGGCGCAGCGGCTGCGGATGCCGAAGGCCGACGGGATCCCGTACCGGAAGGGACAGGGGCATTGACGACCGCACCGGTCGACTGGGACGCCTTGCGGGGCGCCGCCCGGGAGGTGATGGAGCGGGCCTACGCGCCCTACTCCGACTTCCCGGTCGGCGCCGCCGCGCTCGCCGACGACGGCCGGGTGGTCGTCGGGTGCAACGTGGAGAACGCGGCCTACGGCGTGGCGCTGTGCGCCGAGTGCGGGCTGGTCTCGGCGCTGCACGCCTCCGGCGGGGGCCGGCTGGTGGCGTTCACCTGCGTGGGCCGCGGCGGCACGGTGCTGATGCCGTGCGGGCGGTGCCGGCAGCTGCTGTGGGAGCACGGCGGGCCGGAGCTGCTGGTGGAGACCGTACGGGGGATCAGACCCATGAGCGAGGTGCTGCCGGACGCGTTCGGCAGCGAGGACCTCGCGCGCTGAGCCCCGCGCGCCCGGGCGGACCGTCCGGGCGCCGATCCCCCGCGGCCCGGGCGGCCGCACCCGAGACCCCCTGAGGAAGCCACTTTTCATGGACGCCATTTCCGTCATCCGCACCAAGCGCGACCGGGGCCGGCTCACCGACGAGCAGATCGACTGGGTGATCGACGCCTACACCCGGGGCGACCGTCGCCGACGAGCAGATGTCGGCGCTCGCGATGGCCATGCTGCTCAACGGGATGGACCGGGCCGAGATCGCCCGCTGGACCGCCGCGATGATCGCCTCCGGCGAGCGGATGGACTTCTCCGGGCTGTCGCGGCCCACCGCCGACAAGCACTCCACCGGCGGCGTCGGCGACAAGATCACCCTGCCGCTGGCGCCCCTGGTGGCCGCCTGCGGCGCCGCCGTGCCGCAGCTGTCCGGCCGCGGCCTCGGCCACACCGGCGGCACGCTGGACAAGCTGGAGTCGATCCCCGGCTGGCGCGCCTCGCTCAGCAACGAGGAGATGCTCGCCGCGCTCGACAGCGTGGGCGCGGTGGTCTGCGCGGCCGGGGACGGGCTCGCGCCCGCCGACAAGAAGCTGTACGCGCTGCGGGACGTGACCGGCACGGTGGAGGCCATCCCGCTGATCGCCTCCTCCATCATGTCCAAGAAGATCGCGGAGGGCACCGGAGCCCTCGTGCTGGACGTCAAGGTCGGCTCCGGGGCGTTCATGAAGTCCCTGGAGGACGCGCGGGAGCTGGCCGCCACGATGGTCGGCCTCGGCGCGGACCACGGGGTGCGCACGGTCGCCCTGCTCACCGACATGTCCGTGCCGCTGGGGCTGACGGCCGGCAACGCGCTGGAGGTGCGCGAGTCGGTCGAGGTGCTGGCCGGCGGCGGCCCCGCGGACGTCGTCGAACTCACCCTCGCGCTGGCCCGGGAGATGCTCGACGCCGCCGGGCTGCCCGACGCCGACCCCGTCAAGGCGCTCGCCGACGGCTCGGCCATGGACGTGTGGCGGCTGATGATCCGGGCGCAGGGCGGCGACCCGGACGCGCCGCTGCCGGTCGCCCGCGAGCGGCACGTGGTCACCGCGCCCGCGACCGGGGTGCTCAACTCCCTGGACGCCTACGCCGTCGGGGTCGCCGCGTGGCGGCTGGGCGCGGGCCGGGCCCGCAAGGAGGACGCGGTGCAGGCGGGCGCGGGCGTCGAACTGCACGCCAAGCCCGGGGACTCGGTGGCCGAGGGGCAGCCGCTGCTGACCCTGCACACCGACACTCCGGACGCCTTCGCCTACGCCCTGGAGGCGCTGTCCGGCGCCTACTCCGTCGCCGCGCCCGACACCGCCCTCACCCCGAAGCCGATCATCCTCGAACGCATCGGCTGACGGCTCCGGCGGGCCCGCCCCGGGTCTCAGCCCGGCGGGCCCGCCCCGGGCCTCAGTAGGTCAGGCCGCGGCCGAAGCCGGAGGCGAGCGGCATGCGCAGGCCCAGCGGCGGGGGCGCCGCCAGGGCGTCGGCCACGGGGCGGGCGTAGGGGCGGTCCAGGAGGGAGCCGAGGGCGAAGTCCGCGGTGAGGGCGAAGACTTCGGCGCGGTGCTGGTGGAGCGCGTGCCCGTCGGAGTGCACCTCGAAGCGGCACACCTCGCGGTTGACCTTCTTGGCCCGCTCGGCGAGTTCGTAGGAGAGTTCGGGCGCGGTGGAGCTGTCGTCCGTGCCGTGTGCGATCAGCACCCGCCGCCCGATGAGCTGCTTGACCGGCTCCGGTTCGGGCCCGTCCGGCAGCCAGGGCGCGAGCGCGACCACGGAGGTGACCGCGGGGTGCCCGGCGGCGTGCAGGGCCGCCCGCGCGCCCATGTCGAGCCCGACCAGGCACACCGGCACGTCCCCGTACCGCCGCACGGCCTCGCCGACCGCCCATTCCGCGTCCTGCGCGGGGTGCGCGTGCCCGCCGTTCCAGCCGCGGAAGCGGTAGTGGACGACGTGCGCCGCCACCCCGTCGCCGGCCCGGACGAGATGGCGGGCCAGTGGCCAGATGGTGGCCGCGGCCATGGGGGAGCGCCGGCGGGTGCTGAGCGCGTCACCGCCGGGAAGGGCGAGCACCACCGCGCGGACGGTCGCCCCGGTGTCCCGCTCGCCGCGCCGGTTCCCGGCGGCGGTCACCCGGCCGGGCGCCACGGGCCGTCCCAGCCGCGCGCCACGTGCCGGTAATGCTTGCGAAGCCATGGCGCAACGATGGCAGAAGAAGGGGTGTGCGTTCGATGGCCGGGCGGAAAATAATCTGCCGGATGGCGTTGTCTACGCGCGTAGGGTCTATCGTTTCCCCATGCAGACCCCGACACCCCGCCGCCCCACCCCCGAACAGATCCGCCGCGCCCCCAAGGCACTGCTGCACGACCACCTCGACGGCGGTCTGCGCCCCGGCACGATCGTGGACATCGCCCGGGAGACCGGCTACGACGCGCTGCCCGAGACCGACCCCGACAAGCTCGGCCGCTGGTTCCGGGACGCCGCCGACTCCGGCTCGCTCGAGCGCTACCTGGAGACCTTCGCGCACACCTGCGCGGTCATGCAGACCCGGGACGCGCTGTACCGGGTCGCCGCCGAGTGCGCCGAGGACCTGGCCGCCGACAGCGTCGTCTACGCCGAGATCCGCTACGCGCCCGAGCAGCACCTGACAGCCGGCCTCACCCTGGAGGAGGTCGTCGAGGCGGTCAACGACGGCTTCCGGGAAGGCGAGCGGCGGGCCCGGGAGAACGGCGACCGGATCCGGGTCGGCGCCCTGCTCACCGCGATGCGGCACGCCGCCCGCTCGCTGGAGATCGCCGAACTCGCCAACCGCTACCGGGACTCGGGCGTCGTCGGCTTCGACATCGCGGGCGCGGAGGCCGGTTACCCGCCCACCCGGCACCTGGACGCGTTCGAGTACCTCAAGCGCGAGAACAACCACTTCACCATCCACGCCGGCGAGGCGTTCGGCCTGCCGTCGATCTGGCAGGCGCTCCAGTGGTGCGGCGCCGACCGGCTCGGCCACGGCGTGCGGATCATCGACGACGTCGCCACGGGCCCCGAGGGCCAGGTGGAACTGGGCCGGCTGGCCGCGTACGTGCGCGACAAGCGGGTACCGCTGGAGATGTGCCCGACCTCCAACCTCCAGACGGGCGCGGCCGCTTCGTACGAGGAGCACCCGATCGGCCTGCTGCGCGAACTGCACTTCCGGGTCACCGTCAACACGGACAACCGGCTGATGTCCGGTACCAGCATGAGCCGTGAATTCGGGCACCTGGTCGACGCGTTCGGCTACACGCTCGACGACATGCAGTGGTTCACGGTCAATGCGATGAAATCAGCGTTCATCCCTTTCGATGAACGTCTCGCTATGATCAACGAGGTGATCAAGCCCGGATACGCCGAGTTGAAGGCCGAGTGGCTCTTCACGGCGGGCGCCGCCGCACCGCCCGTGGCCAGCGGTTCCGCGGGCCGGACGGACTGAGCGCGGGGCCGCCGCGGGGCGGCGCGGAGGGCGGGCGCGGGCGCGCCACGCCGGTTGCACACGAGGTAACAGTCTGGCTACGTTCCGCTGTCATGCAGACTCGAACCAAGAAGACGCTCACGATCGCCGCCCTGGGCCTCGCCGCGACCGCCGTCGCGGCCGGCACCGCCTCCGCCGCCGACGCACTGGGCTCGGCCACCAACCTCCTGCCGGGCGCCACCTCCACCGTGGCCGGCGCGCACACGGCCCTCGACAACGGTTCGTCGGCGCTGCCGGGCAACCCCACCTCCCTGGTGCCCTCGGGCAACCACCTCTCCGGCAACTCGGTCGCCCCGGCGACGGGTCTGCTCGGCGGGCTGCCGGTGGGCAGCAGCGTGCTGGGCGGCTGACGGTTCACCACCCCCGGGCCGCGCCTTCTCCACCGGATGGGGTGCGGCTCCCGGTGCGGTACGCGGACGGGCCCTCGGGCGGGCCGGTGGCCGCCGTCGGGGGTCAGCGCACGCCCGCGGGCACCGGCTCGCGCGGGGGCGGCCCCGTGGCCGCCTTGGGCTGCCGCAGGCAGCGGCGCGTCACCGGTACGACGAGCAGGTGCGCCAGCGCCACGCCCGCGGTGTTGAGCAGGAGCGCGTCCACGTCGAACAGCTGCCCCGGCACCATCGTCTGGGCGAACTCCACCGACAGCGACACCATCAGCCCGGCGAAGACCGTGCGGGCGAACGAGGTGAAGCCCGGTGCGTCCGACCGCCCCCCGGCCATCGGGAGCAGAACGCCGAGCGGGGCGAGCAGGCCCAGTCCCGCGCCCAGGCGGCGGGCCGCCTCCAGCGGGCCCCGCGCCAGGTCGGCCCGGATGGTGCTCAGCGGCTGGAGGTTGGGGGCCGGCACCCACGCCACGTAATGGGGGCGCAGGAGCAGCCAGCCGATGAAGGCGAGGTACGCGGCGGTGAGCAGCAGCCCTGCCGCGCGCACCCTGGAATTCAGGCCGTCCCGGCCGTCGTGCCGCACGTCTTCCATGACGAATCGCCGGGCCGCCCCGGTTCCACGAATCGAGCACCGACACGCCCCCTGACCGGTCCGGAGTACGTGATTCCCATCACACGGGCAGGACTTACGGTCGACCGTCGACACCGGGTCTAAGCGCCCGGAGGCGAGGAGGCGGCAGAAAAGGCTGTGCCTGCCGAGTCGGCGGCGTCGGGGTCGGTGCGGAGGTCTGAGGTGCAGGTGTAGGTGCGCAGGGGGGAGGGGGCGGGGCCGCCGAGGACGATCTGGCCGTCGGGGGAGATCTGGCGGTCGGCCGCGAGGGTGCAGACGAGTTCGGCGAGGGCGAACGAGGGCAGTTCGGCGGGCCCTTGGCTGATCCGCACCACGTGCTCCGGGTCGTGCCGGTCGACCGTCAGCACCCACAGCGAGCCGGGGATGGCCGTGGAGAAGCCCGCCTTGGTCTCCGAGGGCTGCGGGGATATCTGCAACTGGCTGAAGAGCTCCAAGACCTGCTCGTGCCAGTCGATCCGCCCCTCGCGCACCTGCACGTCCCGGTTGACCGGGGCGATCTGCATGCTGCACACCAGGAACACCTGCCGCCGCACCGTCTCGTCGCCGGCCTGCGGGCCCGCCGTGGGGGCCTCGCACGACACGCGGGAGGGCGCGGGCCCGGCGTCCACCGGCACGGTGGTGCCGCGGATCCCGCAGCCGGCCAGCAGGGAGGCCGCGGCCGCGAGCGAGGTGGTGAGGGCCATCCGGCCGCGCGCGGTCATCGGGGGTCCCCCGAGGGCACTTCGGCGCGCGGGCCGCCGTCGAGGTCGCCGGCCGGCCGGTCCGCGGGCACCGCGGCGTCCTCGTCCTCCGCGCGCGGGCACAGCGGCATCCGCAGTGTGAACACCGCGCCGCCGCCGGGCCGGTTGGCGGCGGTGATCTCGCCGCCGTGGATGTGCGCGTTCTCCAGGGCGATGGACAGGCCGAGGCCGCTGCCCTCGGACCGGGCCCGGGAGGCGTCCGCCTTGTAGAACCGGTCGAACACGTGCGGCAGCACGTCCTCGGGGATGCCGGGGCCGTGGTCGGAGACAGCGATCACGATCTGGCCCGCCGCCACGTCCTGGCGCAGCGCGACCCGGACCGGCGACCCGCCGTGCTTGAGCGCGTTGCCGATGAGGTTGGCCATGATGACGTCCAGGCGGCGCGGGTCGAGCGTGGCCAGCAGCCCGCGCGGGGCGTCCAGTTCGACGGAGTCCACCCAGGCCCGGGCGTCCATGCAGGCGGTGATCATGTCGGCGACGTCCACCTCGTCGACCCGCAGTTTCGCGGTTCCGGCGTCGAACCGGGTGACCTCCATCAGCGTCTCCACCAGTTCGTTCAGCCGCCGGGTCTCGCTGACCACCAGCCGTACCGCCGGGGCGATCATCGGGTCCAGGTCGTCCGCCTCGTCCTCCAGCACGTCGGTGACGGCGGTGATGGCGGTCAGCGGGGTGCGCAGCTCGTGCGACATGTCGGCGACGAACCGACGGCTGGCTGCTTCCCGGGCGCGCAACTCCTCGACACGGCCTTCCAGTTGCTCGGCCGCCTCGTTGAACGACCGGGACATCTCCGCGAGTTCGTCGGTCCCCGACACCTTCAGCCGGGTCTCCAGGTGCCCTTCGCCGAGCCGTTTCGCGGCCTCGCCGAGCCGCCGCACCGGCCGCAGCACCGCCGAGCCGGCCGCCTGGGCCAGCAGCGCCGCGCCGATGAGCGCCAGCAGCGTGGCGATGCCCAGCGACCAGGCCAGCGAGTTGAGGTCCTTGCGCTCGGCGTCCAGCGACTTGAGCATGTAGCCGGTCGGCCCGTCGCCGTTGATCCGCGCGCCCGCCACCAGGTACGGGTGGCCGGCCATCGAGATCCGCTCCCAGTGCAGGTGGTAGTGCCCGTCCTGCTTGTGCCGGGTGTCGACCGCGCGCTGGAGCGAGGCGGGCACGTCGTCGACCGTGAAGGCGTCCCGGTTCGAGGCGGCCGCGCACGGCCCGTCCGGCGTCTCGTCGATCAGCACGACCTGGTACGTGTCGGGCCCGCCGATCCGGTCCGCCGCGGTGTTCAGCGACAGGCAGGTCGGCTGCACCGGCAGCGAGGCGGCGTTGCGCTGGAGCGAGTCGCGGAAGTCGTCCAGCGCGCTGTTCTGGGCGCGGGTGAGCACCGCGTCGCGGTTCAGCCAGTAGGCGATCCCCGACACCGACACCGCCGCCGTCAGCGCCACCAGGGCGAACACGGCTATCAGCCGGAGCCGCAGGCTGGTCCAGCGCAGCAGGCCCGAGGCCCGGCCCGGCCGACGGCTCACTGAGGCGCGTCCAGGCGGTAGCCGACGCCGCGCACGGTACGGATCAGCGTCGGGGACGAGGGCACGTCCTCGATCTTCGCGCGCAGCCGCTGCACGCAGGCGTCGACCAGCCGCGAGTCGCCGAGGTAGTCGTGCTCCCACACCAGGCGCAGCAGCTGCTGGCGGGAGAGCGCCTGCCCGGGCCGGCGGCTCAGCTCCAGCAGCAGCCGCAGCTCGGTCGGGGTCAGCTGGAGGTCCTGGCCGTCCTTGGTGACGGTCATCGCGCTGCGGTCGATCACGATCGAGCCGAACGCCGCCGAGTCCGTGCTGTCCCGCTCGCCGCGGCGCAGCACCGCGCGGATCCGGGCGTCCAGCACGCGCGGCTGCACCGGCTTGATCACGTAGTCGTCGGCGCCCGACTCCAGGCCGACCACCACGTCGATGTCGTCGCTGCGCGCGGTGAGCAGGATGATCGGCAGCTGGTCGGTGCGGCGGATCCGCCGGCACACCTCGAAGCCGTCGATCCCCGGCAGCATCACGTCGAGCACGATGAGGTCCGGACGCTGCTCCTTGAGGAGCTTCAGGCCGTCCTCGCCCGTCGCCGCGGCCACCACGCGGTGGCCCTGACGGGACAGGCCGAGTTCGAGACCGGTGCGGATGGCGTCGTCATCCTCGATCAGCAACAGGAAGGGCACGCCCGCCATTGTTGCCTACGGGTGGCGGCGGGTTGAAGCACGGGGAGAACACAAGGTGCGACAGAGACGCGCGAGGAGTGTGTGACCTGCGGCGGAAGCGGGTGAACGGCGCGGGGGAAGTGGGCCGCGGTCGGGCCGCCCGCACCCGCGCGGACGACGCGAACTTGCGGACACGCCCAAGAGCCGGCGGGCTCTGTGACGGGGCTGTGACACTTGGCAGACAGCGCGATGAAACTGGCCCGGCAGGCTATTGCCCATCGGACGGAGCGGCGCCACACAGGCCACGACGCCGAACACCACGCTGAAGGTTCCACCGACGGGGGCGCGAGATGAACGCACTGCACAGCACCACCACCGCCGTTCACACCGCGCCCGCACACCTGGGCCTCAAGGCCGCCGAGCTGTCCGGCGTCGCGAGCGCACGGGGGTACGCTCGCGGCGCCGGACGCACCGCTACCTGCGCGTCCCGTCCGCGCCCCGCGCACATCGCGCCGGTCGCCGACGCCCCCGCGCGGGTCCCGGCCCAGGGGAGCGCCGCCGAGGACGTGCCGAGCGCCCTGGCCGGGACGCGGCAGGAGGACGCGGAGGCCGCGTTCACCGCGTACGTCCAGGAGCGGCGGGCCTCGCTCTACGCGACCGCCTACCACCTGACCGGGGACCGCTTCGCGGCCGAGGACCTGCTGCAGAGCGCGCTGTTCTCGACCTACCGGGCCTGGGACCGGATCAGCGACAAGGCGGCCGTCGGCGGGTACCTGCGGCGGACCATGACCAACCTGCACATCAGCGCGTGGCGCCGGCGCAAGCTCAGCGAGTACCCGACCGAGGAACTGCCCGAGACCGTGGGCGACACGGACGAGATGGGCGGCACCGAGCTGCGGGCCGTGCTGTGGCAGGCGCTCGCCCGGCTGCCCGAGCAGCAGCGCACCATGCTCGTGCTGCGCTACTACGAGGGCCGGACCGACCCGGAGATCGCCGACATCCTGGGGATCAGCGTCGGCACGGTGAAGAGCAGCATCTGGCGTTCGCTGCGGCGCATGAGGGAGGACGAGGCGCTGAGCTTCGGCCGCAGCGAGGAGGACGCGTTCGGCGAGCTGGTGGCCTGAGCGTGGCGCGTTCCCCCTGACCAGGGGAGCGCGGGGAGGGGAAAACGGGGGGAAAGGCGGGGGCACGGGGGACCGGGGGGATCAGGGGAAAACAGGGGAACACGGGGTAGCGGGACCGGACGGCGAGGGGGATGCTGTCCGGTCCCGTCGTGTGTGTACGCGTACGTGCGGGCGGGGGCGGCCCGCGGGCCGAGGTGCGGCGGGGCGGCGCGCGCCCCGCGGTGCACCTTCACGCCCCCGGCTCCGCGCCCTACGCCTCGACGCTCTCTGTGGGCTGCAGGCTCTCCGCGCGCTCCACCGGGGGCACCGGATGCGCCGACAACCCCTGCTTCGCCTGCTGCGCCGGTACGGCCCGCCGCGCCGCCGCCCCCGCGATGCGCCGAGCCGCCTCCTGCTGTCCGCACGGATGGCAGCCCAGCGCCACGAGCCGGGCCACGATGGCCCGTTCGGCCCGCAGCAGGTTCCAGCCGCGCCGGATCAGGAACGGCACCGACTTGCGTCCCTCGCGCAGATCGCGCGCGAAACGCCGCCGGGCGGTGGTCGTCGGCCGGCCCCGCAGGCACAACGCGTCGGCCAGCAGGCCCAGTTCACGGCAGCGCTCGGCGATCTCGGCGGCGAAGATGCCCTCCGCGACGAACACCGGCGCGCCCCCGAGGTCCAGCCGGGCCCGGCCGGTCCCGGCGCTGGCGGCGATGTCGTACACCGGGGTCTGCGCGGTTCCGTGCCGGCACAGTTCGGCGACGGCCTCGACGGCCGCCTCCACGTGCCAGGAGGCTGGGGAGTCCCAGTCCACCGCGTGCCCACCGGGCAGCATCGGCAGAGTGGGGTCGTCGCCGTCCTTGTAGAAGTGGTCGAGCACGAGGACGGGCAGGCCGCTGCGGGCGGCGAGCGAGGTCTTGCCGGAGCCGGACGGCCCGGCCAGCAGGATCACACGTGCGTGGGATGAACTCACGGGCATCCATTCTCCCGCAACGACGCCCGCGCGACACCCCGCGTCCACCTCAACTACCCTCCGCGTCCATTGCGTTACGGTAAGGCAGCACATCTCCGTCGACAGGAACCGGTCCATGCCCTCGCTCCGCACCGCCCTCGCCCTGACCGTGACCGCCGCCGCGGCGGCCGTCGCCGCCTCCGCGGCCACCGCCGAGGCCGCACCGCTGCCGGTTCCGAGCACCTCGGACCTGCTGCCCACCTCCGGGCTCACCACCGCGCTGCCCACCCAGTCCGTCACCGGCGCGCTGGCCGGCGGCATCGCCCCGGTCCGCGACCTCAAGCTCGACCCGCTCAGCGGCACCGGCGTCGACCCGCTCGACAACGGCGTCGGCTCCCGGGTCGCCGACTTCCAGTCGCTGTCCACCAGGGCGGTCACCGGCCCCGTCACCAACGGCGGCTCGCTGTCCACCCTCCCCGTCGTCGGCCAGGCCACCTCGCTCCTGCCGCACTGACGCGGGGCGGCGCCACCCGCCACCACGCGCGAGGGGGCGCCGGGGAACTCCCCGGCGCCCCCTGCGCGGTGGGCCGTCAGACGCCCAGCGGGTGCCAGACGGTCTTGGTCTCCAGCCAGTCGGTGAGGCGGGAGATGCCCGGGTCGGCGGTCCAGTCCTCGGCCGGGGAGGGCCGCCGGACGCGCTTGAGGTTGCCGGCCGCGACGGATTCCAGCTCGGTGGCCAGGTCGGCCGCGGCGCCGGTGAGGTCGATCGCGTTGACGTCCTGGTGCGCGGCCAGAGGCGTGGCGATCTCCGCGGTGCGGCCGGAGAGGATGTTCACCACGCCGCCCGGGACGTCGGAGGTCGCGAGGACCTCGCCCAGCGAGAGGGCCGGCAGCGGCGAGCGCTCGGACGCCACGACGACGGCCGCGTTGCCCGTGGCGATCACCGGGGCGAGCACCGAGACCAGGCCCAGGAACGAGGACTCCTGCGGGGCCAGCACGGCCACCACACCGGTCGGCTCGGGCGTGGAGAGGTTGAAGTAAGGACCGGCCACCGGGTTGGCGCCCCCTACCACCTGGGTGATCTTGTCGGTCCAGCCCGCGTACCAGACCCAGCGGTCGACCGCCGCGTCCACCACGGCCGCCGCCTTCGGGCCGGACAGGCCCTCGGCCGCCGCGACCTCGCGGGCGAACTGCTCGCGCCGCCCCTCCAGCATCTCCGCGACGCGGTACAGCACCTGCCCGCGGTTGTACGCGGTCGCGCCCGACCAGCGCCCGACCGCCTTGCGCGCGGCGACCACCGCGTCCCGCGCGTCCTTGCGGGAGGACAGCGGCGCGTTCGCCAGATACCGGCCGCTCTTGGAGTCCGTCACCTCGTACACCCGGCCGCTCTCGGAGCGCGGGAACGCGCCCCCGACGTACAGCTTGTAGGTCTTGAAGACGCTCAGCCGCGCCTCGCGCGCCCCGTCCTTCTTGTCGGTCCCGCTCATCGGTCGCGCCCGCCCTCTCCCTCGCCGCGCTCGCCCGACGGCTCGGCCGCCGCGAGGTACGCCTCCAGCCCGTGCCGCCCGCCCTCCCGGCCGTGGCCGGACTCCTTGTAGCCGCCGAACGGCGAGGTCGGGTCGAACTTGTTGAACGTGTTGGCCCACACCACACCGGCCCGGAGCTTGCTCGCCACCGCCAGGATGCGCGAGCCCTTCTCCGTCCAGATGCCCGCGGACAGCCCGTACGGGGTGTTGTTCGCCTTCTCCACCGCCTCGGCCGGCGTGCGGAAGGTCAGCACCGACAGCACCGGCCCGAAGATCTCCTCCCGGGCGATCCGGTGCGCCTGCGTCACGCCGGTGAACAAGGTGGGCGCGAACCAGTAGCCGGAGGAGGGCAGGTCGCAGGCCGGCGACCAGCGCTCGGCGCCCTCCGACTCGCCCGCGTCTGCCAACTCGGTGATCCGGGCGAGCTGTTCGGCGGAGTTGATCGCGCCGATGTCCGTGTTCTTGTCCAGCGGGTCGCCGACCCGCAGCGTGGCCATCCGCCGCTTGAGCGCGTCCAGCACCTCGTCCCGCACCGACTCCTGGACCAGCAGGCGCGAACCCGCGCAGCACACGTGGCCCTGGTTGAAGAAGATGCCGTTGACGATGCCCTCGACCGCCTGGTCCACCGGCGCGTCGTCGAACACGATGTTCGCCGCCTTGCCGCCCAGTTCGAGGGTCACCTTCTTGCGGGTGCCCGCCACCGAGCGGGCGATCGCCTTGCCGACCTCGGTGGAACCGGTGAACGCCACCTTGTCCACGCCCTCGTGCGCGACCACGGCCGCGCCCGCGTCCCCGAACCCGGGCAGGATGTTGACGACGCCGCGCGGCAGGCCCGCTTGGCGGCACACGTCGGCGAAGAACAGCGCCGACAGCGGGGTGGTCTCGGCCGGCTTGAGCACCACCGTGTTGCCGGTGGCCAGCGCCGGGGCGACCTTCCAGGCCAGCATCAGCAGCGGGAAGTTCCACGGGATGACCTGGCCGGCCACGCCCAGCGGGCGCGGGTTCGGCCCGAACCCGGCGTAGGAGAGCTTGTCCGCCCAGCCGGCGTAGTAGAAGAAGTGCGCGGCGACCAGCGGGAGGTCGACGTCCCGGGTCTCGCGGATCGGCTTGCCGTTGTCCAGCGACTCCAGCACGGCCAGTTCGCGGGAGCGCTCCTGGAGGATGCGGGCGATGCGGAAGAGGTACTTGCCGCGCTCCGCGCCCGGTAGCGCCGACCACGACGTGAACGCCCTGCGGGCCGCCGACACCGCGCGGTCCACGTCCTGTTCGCCCGCGCGGGCGACCTCGGCGAGGACCTCCTCGCTGGAGGGCGAGACGGACTTGAAGACCCGGCCGTCGGCGGCGTCGGTGAACTCGCCGTCGATGAACAGCCCGTAGGAAGGGGCGAGATCGACGATCGCGCGGGATTCGGGGGCCGGGGCGTAGCTGAACAGGCCTTGGGTGCCGGGTTTCCGCGGCGCGGTGCGGGCCGGTGCGGCCTTCTGCGCGGCGGCCGGCGGGGCGGGCGCGGCGGGGGCCGGTGCGGTCTTCCGCGCGGCGGCCGGCTTCTTCGCCGCCGGTGCGGCCTTCTTCGGGGCCGCGTTGCGCTTCTCGGATGCCATGAGGATCAGTCCACCGTGACGTAGTCGGGACCGGAGTACCGGCCGGTGCTGAGCTTGTGACGCTGCATCAGCAGATCGTTGAGCAGGCTGGACGCGCCGAAGCGGAACCAGTCCGGGGACAGCCAGTCGTCGCCGGCCGTCTCGTTGACCAGGACCAGGTACTTGATCGCGTCCTTCGACGTGCGGATGCCGCCGGCCGGCTTCACCCCGACCTGCACGCCGACCGCGTCGCGGAAGTCCCGCACGGCCTCCAGCATCAGCAGCGTGTTCGGCGGGGTGGCGTTCACCGCGACCTTGCCCGTCGAGGTCTTGATGAAGTCCGCGCCGGCCAGCATCGCCAGCCACGAGCAGCGGCGGATGTTGTCGTACGTCGACAGCTCGCCGTTCTCGAAGATCACCTTCAGGTGGGCCGCGCTCCTCCCGTCCGGGCGGACGCACGCCTCCTTGACCGCGCGGATCTCCTCGAACACGTCCATGTACCGGCCGGACAGGAACGCCCCGCGGTCGATCACCATGTCGATCTCGTCCGCGCCCGCGGCGACCGCCTCCGCGGTGTCGGCGAGCTTCACGCTGCGCGCGGCGCGGCCGGAGGGGAACGCGGTCGCCACC
>CAVWOS010000004.1:0-375182 GCA_963756705.1 uncultured Actinomycetota bacterium
AGCGCTCGTCCGGCATGAAGTCCTCGTGCGCACCCAGCCGCCCGCCCGCCAGCAGCAGCTGGGAGACCTCCAGCAGCAGGTACGGGACCGCGCTGTCCGGATCGTCGCCCTTGGCGACCTCGCGCACCGAGAGGATGAAACTCTCGACCTGGTCGCGGATCTGGACCGCGAACTCGTCCGGCTCCTGCGGCACCGTCACCGTGCTCCCGGCCACCGCGCTCGCCGCGGTGTCCGTGCCGCCCATGGGGCTCGTGGTGCCAGCCATAACCCCAGTGTCCGCTGTGCTCGCCGTCTTCGCCATGCTCGCCCCACCCTTGCCGGTCACGCCTTCGCCCGTCACGTTCCCGCCCGCGGTTCTCGCGGGCGTCGTACCCGTCGAATCCGTCGCACTCGACGTATCCGTCGTCCCCGTGGCCTTCGTCGTAGCAGCATGGGCAGCATTCGTCATGCCCGCAACACCTGCGGCGCCCGTTCTGCCCGCCGGGGCGGCCGGGCCCGGCCCGTCGCCCCTGGCGCTTTCCCCTCCGTCGCGGCGTCAGACATCCAGCAGCCGCCTCCCCTCGAAGGCCCGCCCCAGCGTGACCTCGTCCGCGTACTCCAGGTCGCCGCCCACCGGGAGGCCGCTGGCCAGCCGCGTCACGCGCAGCCCCATGGGCTTCACCATGCGGGCCAGGTACGTGGCGGTCGCCTCGCCCTCCAGGTTCGGGTCCGTCGCCAGGATCAGCTCGGTCACCGTGCCGTCCGCGAGACGGCCGAGCAGCTCGCGTATCCGCAGGTCATCGGGGCCGACGCCCTCGATCGGGCTGATCGCGCCGCCCAGCACGTGGTACTTCCCGCGGAACTCGCGGGTGCGCTCGATCGCCACCACGTCCTTGGGCTCCTCGACCACGCAGATCACCGCGGGGTCGCGGCGCGGGTCGCGGCAGACCCGGCACTTCTCGTCCTGCGCGACGTTGCCGCACTCCGCGCAGAACCGGACCTTCGCCTTGACCTCGGACAGCACGTGCGCGAGGCGCCGGACGTCGGCAGGGTCCGCCTGGAGGATGTGGAAGGCGATCCGCTGCGCGCTCTTGGGACCCACACCGGGCAGCCTGCCCAGCTCGTCGATCAGGTCCTGGACCACGCCTTCGTACACGCCGGGCCTTCCTTCGCGGGGGAGTCGATCGGGGGACGATCAGGGAGACGGTCGGGGATGCGGGGATCCCGGGATCCGGAGGCGGGGAACGCGGCCGGACCCCTCGGAGGGGTCAGAAGGTCAGAAGGGAAGGCCGGGCATGCCGCCGAGGCCCTGGGCCAGCGGGCCCAGCTTCTCCTGCTGGAGCTGCTGCGCGGCGTCGTTCGCGTTGTGCACCGCGGCCACCACGAGGTCGGCGAGGGTCTCCGTGTCGTCCGGGTCGACGGCCTTCGGGTCGATGACCAGGGCGCGCAGCTCGCCGGCGCCGGTGACCGTGGCCCGGACCAGGCCGCCGCCGGCCGATCCCTCGACCGTGGTGTCGGCCAGCTCCTGCTGGGCGGCGGCGAGGTCCTGCTGCATCTTCTGCGCCTGCTGAAGAAGCGCCTGCATGTTCGGCTGACCACCGGGGATCACGGGAATCGCTCCTACCTGTGCTGTGCCGTACGTCTCTCGTGCCGCGTATTTACGTGACAGAGCGAGCCTACGTGCTCGTACGGCCCAGCGCTCTACGCCGTACGGAGGATCGCCGGTGCGGGTCGTCCTCCCCGGGCGGGGGCGCGTGATCGTGCGTCGGTCGGGGCTGCCGGGTGGGCGTCGGGGGGCGCGCGCCGGACGGGGTCGGCGGCCCGTCCACCGCGGGGCGAGGCCGGGTGCGGGGGCGGGGTGCGGTCGGGTGCGGGGTGCGGTCGGGTGCGGGCAGGCGCGGGCCGGGAGCGGGGCCTGCTCAGTCGTGCCGGATCTCCTCGATGACGGTGGCGCCCAGCTCGCTGATGATCAGGTCGTGGCCGGTGACCGCGAAGTCCACGAGGCCGGGGTCGTCGTCCTCGGGGATGTCGTCCTCCAGCGGGGGCGGCTCCTCCGGGTAGACCTCGGGGGCCGAGCCGGCCGGGCCGCCCGAACCGTAGCCACCGCCGCCGGGACCTCCACCCGGTGTGCCACCTCCTCGGGTCACGGCCGCGCGGGCGGCGGCGGAGGCCGGGGACGGTACGGTCGCGCCGCGCGCGGGGCCGCCCCCGCTGCCGGGCGTGTCGGGACGCGGGGCTGGCCGCCCTCGGCCGGGGCGGAACCGTGCGGGGGCTGGCCGCCGGGCTGCGACGGTCCTCCCGCGCCGCCGGCCGGGCCGCCGGGCGCGCCCTGACCGCCGAAGCCGCCGGACGCCGGGCCCTGGCCGGGGGTCGGGACGGGCCGCCACGGCCGCCGCCCGCTCCCCCGCCGGCGCCTCCACCGCCGCCGCCCGGGTCGACCATCGTCTCGATCCGCCACTTGGCGCCGCAGACCTCGCCGATCGCCCGCTTCAGCACTTCCTCGCTGTCGCCGTTGGCGAAGGTGTTGCGGGCGCCGGGGTTGTCGAAGCCGATCTGGAGCGTCTCGCCGTCGAAACCGACGACCCGGGCGTTGTTGAGCAGCAGCATCCACGTCAGGCGGCGGTGCTTGACCGCGTCCACGATCTGGGGCCACACCTGGCGGACGCGGGTGGCGTCGCCGACGGGGGCGCTGGGGGCTGGGGACGCAGGCGGGGCGGCCTGCGCGGCCGACGCTGCCGGGGCGGCCGGTGCGCTCGCCTGGTTCGCGGTCGGGCCGGCCGGGGTCTGCGCGGGCGGGGTGCCCGTACCCGCTGCTGCCGCCGTCGGCCACGCGCCCGGGCGGTGCGCCGCCGGGGGCTGGGCAGGGGCCGTACCCGCCTGGGCCGCCACCGGCCACGCGCCGGGACGTGCGGGCGCGGCACCGGGCGGCGCGGTCTGGGGGGACGCCTGGGGGCCGGCCTGCGACGGCTGCCCGGTCGAGGCGTGCGGTACGGGTCCGGGGCCCGGACCGTCCGACTGCGGGGGTTCCGGGGCGGGGCTCTGGGGCTGGGCCGGGGCCGGGCTCTGAACCGGGTTCTGCGGTTGAGCCTGCGCCTGGCCCTGGGCCGTACGGGAATCCGCGGCCGGAGCCGTGCCGTAGCCGCTCGGGCCTCCCTGGGGACCCTGGCCGCCCGCGCCCGCCCCCGGACGTCCCAGAGCCGCTCGTGCGGCGGCGGGTCCGGCCGGACCCGCGGGCATGCCGCCTCCCGCCGCGTACGAACCGCCGCCCGCGTCCCCGGGGCTCGCCGGGGCCCCTCCCCCGGCTCCCCCGCTCCCGAAGCCGCCGCCGAGACTCACTCCGCGCTCCAGCCGCTCCAGCCGGGCCTGCATCGAGCGCTCGTCGTCGTACGCGGCCGGCAGCAGCACACGGGCGCAGATCAGCTCCAGCTGGAGACGGGGCGAGGTCGCGCCGCGCATCTCCGTCAGCCCGGTGTTGACCAGGTCGGCGGCGCGGCTCAGCTCGGCCGCCGCCGAACACCGACGCCTGGGCCCGCATCCGCTCCACGACGTCCTTCGGCGCGTCGACCAGGCCCTTCTCCACCGCGTCCGGCACCGCGGCGATGATCACCAGGTCCCGCAGCCGCTCCAGCAGGTCGGCGACGAAGCGCCGCGGGTCGTGCCCGCCCTCGACGACCCGGTCGACGATCTCGAAGACCGCCGCACCGTCGCCCGCCGCGAACCCGTCCACCACGTCGTCGAGCAGCGCCGCGTCCGTGTACCCGAGCAGCGCCGTGGCCATCGCGTACGTCACCCCGTCCGCGTCCGCGCCCGCGAGCAGCTGGTCCATCACCGACATCGAGTCGCGCACCGAGCCAGCGCCGGCCCGCACGACCAGCGGGTACACCCCGTCCTCGACCTGGATGGCCTCGCGCTCGCACACCGCCGACAGGTGGTCGCGCAGCGTGCCCGGCGGCACCAGCCGGAACGGGTAGTGGTGCGTACGCGACCGGATCGTGCCGATGACCTTCTCCGGCTCGGTCGTCGCGAAGATGAACTTCAGGTGCTCCGGCGGCTCCTCGACCACCTTCAGCAGCGCGTTGAAGCCCGCCGAGGTGACCATGTGGGCCTCGTCGATGATGTAGATCTTGTAGCGGCTGCCGGCCGGCCCGAAGAACGCCTTCTCCCGCAGGTCCCGCGCGTCGTCCACGCCGCCGTGGGAGGCCGCGTCGATCTCGATCACGTCGATCGACCCCGGCCCGTTCCGCGCCAGGTCCCGGCACGACTGGCACTCGCCGCACGGCGTCGGCGTCGGCCCCTGCTCGCAGTTCAGGCAGCGGGCCAGGATCCGGGCGCTCGTCGTCTTCCCGCACCCGCGCGGCCCGCTGAACAGGTACGCGTGGTTGACCCGGTTGTTGCGCAGCGCCTGCTGCAGCGGGTCGGTGACGTGCTCCTGCCCGATGACCTCGGCGAAGGTCTCGGGTCGGTAGCGGCGGTACAGAGCGAGGGACACGCCTACGAGGTTATCCGTGCCCACCGACATCCGGCCCCGCCCCGGCGCCTTCCCGGGGCCCGCGCCGCCCCGCACACGCGAAGACCCCCCACGCACCCGCCAGAGCCCGCCTACCCTTGCTGCCTTCCGGCCCTGGGGGAGTTCAGCGAGATAGCGCCACGTGAGGGGCTGCGCCCACCCTACCCCACCCCGACCCCCACAACGAGTTCGCCCGCACCCCCCATCACCCTGTACTGTCTCTCCCGGAGGATTCGCCTAGAGGCCTAGGGCGCACGCTTGGAAAGCGTGTTGGGGGCAACCCCTCACGAGTTCGAATCTCGTATCCTCCGCACCGGCTGACCAGGCAAGATGAAGACCCCGACCGCTCTGCGGTCGGGGTCTTCGCAATGTGCTGGTCTCACTTCTGGTCTCGTTTATTTCCGGCATAAGACTTATTTCGGCCCGTTCTCTTCGGAGTGATGTCGTCGGCACCGTCACGATCCGGTCGGCTCTGATGCGCCATCCTTGGGTCGTGTCGTGCGGGTCCGCGGGCAAGTCGTTGCTTGGTGCAAGGTGAGGTGCCGTCATCGGTAAGTCGGGTGGGTCGACGCTGGCGGTGTGGCTGGGGGCGCTTGACGTCCCGCGGTTGGAGCGGGTGCTAGCGGCTCGTTCGGACGCGGTGTCGGCTCCGGAGCCGCGGTCGGTGGGGGAGTTGGCGGACCGCTTGCAGCGTCCGGGGTCGGTGGCGCTGGCCCTGCCCCGGCTTGCGCTGCCCGCCCTGCAGGCGGCCGAGGCGCTGGCCGCGTTGGGCACGCCGGCGACGCGGGATGCGCTCGCGAGCCTGCTGGGCGTGACGGAGAAGGGCGGGCTGGACGCCGCCCTGGACGTCCTGGCCGATCACGCGCTGGTCTGGCCGGACGGCAGCGGGATGCTGCGCATGGCGTCGCCGCTGAGGCAGGCGTGGGACGCGCCGTTGGGGCTGGACCCGCCGCTGGAGAAGTTGCTGGCGGGGGCGACCTCCGAGGAGTTGCGCGGAATGCTGGCGGCGCTGGGCATCAAGCCACCCGGCGCCAAGCAGCAGCGGCTCGCGTCCCTGGTGGACCACCACAGCGATCCGCGGCGCGTTTCCGCGCTGATCGCGAGGGCGCCCGCGCAGACCCGCGAGTTGCTTGAGCGGCTTGCGAAGTCCGCGCTCCCAGAGCCGCAGTTCGTGGTGTTCGGTGCTCCGGAGCCCGGTTCCGGGCCCGCTGCCCGATGGGCGGTGGAGCGGGGGCTGCTGGTCCAGGACCGTTACCGGTACGGGCCGGCCCGGATGCCCGCCGAGGTCACGATGGCTCTGCGCGGCGCCGACTGGCATGCGCCGTTCGAACCCGTGCCTCCCGTCACGCGGACGCAACCGGTCACCGTTGAGGAAGTGGAACGTGAGGCGGCGGCCGCGCTCACGGCGTTCGCCTCGCACGCCGCTTCCGTGCTGTCGGTGTGCGCGGCCCAGCCGCCCGCCAGGCTCAAGTCCGGTGGCGTCGGGGCACGCGAACTCACGCGTATCGGCAAGGCGGCGCGGTGCGACGAGACCGTGGCGCGCCTGGTGCTGGAGACGGCGTACGCGGCCGGGCTGCTGGCACGGGACGGGGATCTCGTTCCGCTGACCCGGGGGTACGACGCCTGGGCGGAGCTGGAACCAGGGGAGCGCATCCCGTTGCTCCTCCAGGCCTGGTGGCCCCTCGCGCTCACACCTACCCAGGCACGCGACGAGGAGGGCAAGTCGTTGCCGGCCCTCGCCGGGGGACCGCCCTGCGACGGTTGCCGGCAAGCCCGGCGGGGACTGCTCACCGCCGCGGCGGGCCTCCCTGCCGGGCAGGGCCTGCGGAGCACCGCCGATCTGGGACCGCTGGTCGCCTGGCACCGACCGCTGGCCGATCAACTCCCGCAGGACGAGACGCCGTTCGCCACCCTCATCCAGGAGGCGGAGTTGCTCGGCGTCCTCGCCCGCGGCGCTCTGTCCGGCATCGGCGCTGCCCTGCTGGCCGACGATGCCGCAGCCTTGTCGTCCGATGCGGGTCGGCTCCTGCCCGCCGCCACCGGGACGGTTCTCATCGGCGCCGACCTCACGGCCGTCGTCGCGGGGACCCCGTCGGCCAGGCTCACCACGCTGCTGGACGCCGTCGCCGATCGGGAAACGGGCGGTACGGCGTCGGTGTGGCGGTTCGGCCCCGGCAGCATCCGCCGTGCGCTGGACGCCGGACGCACCGCCGACGACCTCGCCGCCGATCTGGCCGCTGTCGCCGCCGGGCCGCTGCCGCAGCCGCTGTCGTACCTGATCGCGGACACCGCACGACGCCATGGACGGGTTCGCCTCGCTCCCGCCGCCTGCGTGATCCACAGCGAGGACACCGCGCTCCTGGCGGAGCTCGCCGTGCACCGCAAGCTCGCCAAGCTCGGCCTGCGGCAACTGGCACCGACCGTGCTGATCAGCCGTACACCGCTCGACAACACCCTCGCGGCGCTCCGGGCCGAGGGCTACGCGCCCGTCGCCGAGACAGCGGACGGAGCCGTACGCGTCGAGAAGGGCGAGCAGCGCCGGGCCGCTGCCTCGGTGCCCTCCCCCCGCTCCGGGGGGCGGACCTCCGGTTCACGGCGTCCGCCGGCCCCGGCCGTGGCACGGGCGCGGCAGTCCGGCGGCCTGCGGGACCTTGCCGTCATGCTGCACGCCGGCGGCCCGGGCGTCCCGGAGCCGGACGAGAGCGGCGGAACCCCCTTCGACACCGATACCGAGGAGATCATCGCCGACCACGCGATCCGGCTGTCCCTCACCGACGTGCGCCAACTCGCCCACGCCGTCGCCGAAGGCCAGGCGATCACCATCGAGTACGTCGCCGCCTCGGGCAGCCGTACAGTGCGAAGTCTCAGCGAACTGGAACTGGACCCGCCCTACCTCCACGCCTGGTGCCACCTGCGGGACGACGAGCGCATGTTCGCCCTCTCCCGTATCCGCAGCGTCATGCCCGCACCCCACCAGTGACCACCACTCCTGGCAGGCTCAAAGCACCATGAGTATGGTTGCTTGTATGGCGAGTAAGAAGGTAACGGTGACGATCCCCGAGGATCTTCTTGACGAGATCCGTGCGGAGGCGGCCGAGCGCGGCCTTTCGGCGTATGTCGCCGAGGCACTGCGGGCCAAACGCGACCGGGACCGGCTCGTGGAACTCGTCGGCTGGTTGGAGGAGGAGCACGGCCCGGTCACCGAGGACGAGCGCGCTGCCGCACGCGACGAGCTGAGCAGTCTCGACGCCGAGCACGAGCGCCGCCGGACGAGCAGCGCCGGAGAGGCCGCGTGAAGAAGCGGAGCGGTGAGCCCGGGCACCCGCTCCGGGTCTTCGTGCTCGACCGCGAAGCCCTTTCCCTGGCCGTACGCGGCGATCGGAAGATGATCGCCTGGCTCGATCTCGCCGCACGGGGCGAGGCCGAGGTGGTGACGTCTCCGATGACACTGGTCGAGGCGTTCGACGGCCGGACCACGGAGCAGCGCTGGGACTGGGTGCTCTCCCGCCTCAAAGTCGCCGACGTCGGCAAGGACGAAGCCCGGAGCGCCCGCAGACTGCTGGCCGACGCCAAACTGCACGGCCACAAGTACGCGATCGACGCGGTGCTCGCCGTCATCGCCCGCCGGCAAAAGGGCCAGGTCACCGTCTTCACCTCGGACGTCGACGACCTGGAGAAGCTGGTGCCGAACACGATCGTCGTCAAGAAGGTGTGACGCGGTCCTCCGGTCTCATTTCTGGTCTCATTCGCAGGCGTCCGGCAACCTCCGGCTTGCCAGCAGTCGACCATTTCGCCGCAGGTCAGGACACACCCGCTCGCCCACGATCAGCATCGTGACCCGTTGGAAAGCGTGTTGGGGGCAACCCCTCACGAGTTCGAATCTCGTATCCTCCGCCAGTGCCTCACCGGGCATGACGTCGAAGGGCCCCACCGTCCGCGGTGGGGCCCTTCGACGTCGTCTCAGGTTCGCTTTGAAGTCTGGACGGCCGCGGAACGATCGAGCCGGGAACAGCCGGTCCGGCCGGCACGGTTGCATTGATCGAGGGACCGGCGCCGCACGGGCGGGCAACACGGAGGCCGCGGGGTCGCCCGTCCCGCCAGGCTCCGGGCACCGGCATCCTGGTAATCCCGCTACGCACTTCGGATCAAGACGTATGTCCGCAGGAGGACTGTTACATGACTGACCGGCCCTTGACGCTCATGGCAGTGCACGCCCACCCCGACGACGAGGCCACCGGAACCGGCGGGATCCTCGCGCGGTACGCGGCGGAGAACATCCGCACCGTTCTCGTGACGTGTACCGACGGCGGTTGTGGGGACGGACCGGAGGGCGTCAAGCCGGGCGATCCCGGGCATGATCCGGCGGCGGTCACCGTGATGCGCCGTCGAGAACTCGAGGCGAGTTGTGACGTCCTGAAGATCAGCGATCTGGAGACGCTGGACTATGCCGACTCGGGGATGATGGGCTGGCCGAGCAACAACGCCTCCGGCTCCTTCTGGCAGACCCCGGTCGAGGAAGGCGCCGCCCGACTCGCGGAGCTCATGCTGCATTACCGACCCGATGTGGTCGTCACCTACGACGAGAACGGCTTCTACGGCCACCCCGACCACATCCAGGCCAACCGCATCACGATGGCGGCGCTGGAGATGACCACGCTGACACCGAAGGTGTACTGGACCACGATGCCCCGCTCGATGATGCAGCGGTTCGGCGAGATCATGCGCGAGTTCGGTGAGGACATGCCCGAGCCGGATACTGCCGAGGCCGCCGCGATGGCCGAGATCGGCCTGCCCGATGACGAGATCACCACGTGGGTGGACACCCTCGCGTTCAGCGGTCAGAAGTTCGACGCGCTGGCCGCGCACGCCAGTCAGGGCGAGAACATCTTCTTCCTCAAGATGGGCAGGGAGAGGTTCGGCGAGTTGATGGGCGTGGAGACCTTCGTACGTGTCCGGGACACCACCGGCGCGGCCGTACCCGAGAACGACCTCTTCGCCGGACTGCGCTGACCCGCCCGTTCTTGCACCGGCCCCGATCGCACCGCGGTCGGGGCCGCCGTCGTGCCGGTGTGCGGCGCAGAAGTCCTCGCCGACGGTTCGCTGGGGTGATCCGGGCCACCTCGGGGTGCGAGGGCCGTGGTGCCCGTGCCGGTCCCAGGACGCGGGGGAAGCCGGATCGCAGGCGGAGCCATCGCTCGCGGCCGAACTCCATCAGGTAGCTGGCGAGCAGCGCGGAAAGCGCGGCGGCCGTTCTGGTCTTCGGGATGGACGGCGATGACGCGAGAACATGCGGCCGAGCGTCGCAGAACCGTTCGGCGCCGGGCAATCGAATACCCCGCGGCTTGCTGCGGGGCCCATCGTGGTCTTCCGTCCCGGTTGGCGTCCGCGGCACTTATTAATCCCGTCACGGCGGACGTGGGGCCCGACCGGGATGTGGTCGGGCCCCACGTCGTCAGGGGGTTGCGGGTGCCGCCTTCGGTCGGCTCAAGGGGGTGAAACCCTGGGGGGGTTCCCTGAAGGTTCCCTGGGGGTGAACGGACCGGGTCCGGTTCAGTCGTTGTCGACCTCGAATCCGTCGAAGGTCATGTAGGTGCCGTCGACCTTGGTCAGTACGAGTGTGTGCAGCCCGGCGGCCAGGCCGGTCTTCGACCATACGGCGACATTCGAGTGACGCTGGCCGTCGGTGGGTACGGTGTCGACGTCGGCCGGCGTGCCCGCGTCCAGCACCGCCGAGAAGTGGCCTTCGTCGGTGCTCTGTTCGCCGTACACCTTGATGCCGGTACCGACGAACGTGTAGGTGATCGTCGAGCCGTTGTCGGACGCGTAGTGGATGTCGTCCTGGTAGTCGCCGAGCCCCCGGCCGCTCTGGTAGCTGAATCCGGAGTACTGGACGGCCGGTTCATTGTCGTTGAGCCGGACGGCGGCGGGAGCCTTGCCGACCACGAAGACCGTGGTGGCCGGTGGCGAGGTGACACCGCGCGGGTTCGACTGCACGGCGACGAGTGTGTGCTGGCCGTCGGCCTCCGTAGCGGTGCACGACCACGCGGAGCCGGTGACCGTCACACGGCACAAGGAGGCGCCGCCCTCCGTCACGGTGACCGTGTCACCTGTGACCCCGGACCCGTGAACGGTGAACGTGCCGGCCACGCCGGTCGCGCCCGACGCCGGGGCGGAGATCCCGGGCGCGGCGACGAGACCGCCGACCGACACCTGCGAGGTGTCCGCACCGGGCGGGAGCGTCGCGATCAGGAAGCCGGGTGAGAGCACCCGCACCTTGGGGGCGGCATGGCCGGAGAAGTAGACCGGGGTCCCCGGCACGAACCCCGCGCCACCGATCAGCACCCGCATGGTCGTGGTGCCGTCGGAGAACGTCGCCTGCGGCGGCGAGACGTAGTCGGCCTCGATGTCGGTCGCGTCGGCGAAGCCTCGCCCCGAGGTTTGCGCGCCGGCGTTCCGCAGTGCCGTCAGCTGAATGTCGTTCGGCCCGGGCGAGGCCGGGATGGAGGTGTTGTTGCCGACGTGGCTGTCGACCGCGCCGGCGCAGATGTACTGACCGGCGGACGCGGAGAAGTAGTTGCCCTCGACGAGGAAGTGCCCGGTCGGCGCGCAGCCTCCCTGGGCGTTGGCGCCGCTGTTGTGAAACTGCACGTTGCCGACGTAGTGGATCCACTCCGAACCGGCGTCGTCGTAGAAGGACGCGAAGCCGGGCCCCTGGTTGTAGGTGACGTTGCCGATCACCTGCAGGCCGTGCGCCATCGTGGCGTCGAAGTCGATCGTCTTGCCATCGGCCTTGTAGTGGTAGGGGGCCTGGTGCCCCTCCATGTACACGCCGCCCCCGTCGCCGAGCACCTTGAGGTGGTCGTGGATGAGGTTGTAGCTGATCGTGTTGTCGGCGTTGATGTTGAGCGAGTTCGAGGGGTGGTCCGCCGAGTCGACGTGTCCCTGGATGACACCAGCGGTGATGCCGGTGTACGGCAGGTCGTAGAGCTCGTTGCGGGTGACCAGCGTGTGCCGGGTGTACAGCAGCGTGATGCCGCTCGCCGAGGGGTAGGCGGTGCCCACGTGGTGAATGACGTTGTCCGAAATCGTGTTGCCGGTGACGATTTCGTTGGTTCCGATCGAGTCGCCGGCCACGGCGGACGGATCCGGAGTGCAATTGTCCTTGATCGTCTTTGGCGTGTCGGGGTTCGTGGTCGCGTAGTCCGGGAAGTGGACCGGATCGGGGTTGACCGGCGTGGGGTCGGCGGTGCAGCCGAGCAGGACCGAGGTCGACGCGATGTCGGTGAACTCGTTGCCCTGGACGAGGTTGTCCGACGAGCCGTAGGCGATGCCCAGGCCCGCACCGCCGAGTTCGGCGAACCGGTTGCCGGTCAGCGTGATGCGGTCGGCGGCGCTGAAGGAGACGTTGGCGTGCGGCTGGGTCAGCAGGCCCCATGGGCAACTGCCGGCCGGGTTCGAGAACGAGCACATGCCCTGGTTGTTCGCCCCGGTCATGCGCAGGTTGCTCTGCACGTCGGCGAAGCCCGCGGGTTCGGAGGGGGCGTTCCACGTGGCGTAGGAGAAGGTGAGCCCGGTGAACGTCAGATCGTGGACGGGGTGAGCCAGGCTGCCCGCGCCCTGTACGAGGGTCTCCAGGCGGGGCAGTTCGACATCGAGGCTGTCCGGCTCGGCCCCGTTCAGCGGGTCGAGGTACAGGGTGTGGCCCGACTGGTCGAGGAACCACTGGCCCGGATGCAGGAGGCTCCTCGCGTTCTGGACCGAGGCCGGCATCTGCGAGGTGCTCATCGAGGGCAGTGTGCCGCTGGCTTGGGAGTAGTCGGCGCGGTCGGTGACGTCCTTCCAGCACGGCTGGTCCATCGTCAGCGAAGTGCCGGACAACGCGTGCACGCGGCACTTGGAGTCGGTCCACTGCCCGTTCCCGCCCGGGTAGTCGAACTCGACCTGCTGCAACTGGGCCGGCGTCATCGCCGAGAAGAAGGCGAGCCCGGCCGGGTCGCCGGTGAGGTCGTACCCCGTGGCCGAGCCCTTCCAGCCGCCGGCGAAGTGCAGTTGGGACGGTGTGGCCTGCGCGACGGGCGCCTGCGTGCCGTCGACGTAGAGCTGCCGGCTGGCGCTCGCGGCCGGGACGGAGGTCGACCAGACGCCTGCCGGGGAGGAGGTGGTCCAGTCACGCACGCGGGTCGCGCCGGAGAGTACCGGGTGGGCACCGCGGGCCGCCGTCCACACGACCGGATGCCCGGGGCTGCCCGAGTCCGCCGCGTCGAAGTCGAGGGGCGCCGCCAGCTGGTAGGTACCGTCGCCCAGGATCACCTGCACCGCGCCGGTGTGCCCCGCACGAGCGTGACGGACGGCCTGCCGGGCCGTGGTGATCGAGCAGGGCGCCGCGGACGAGCACCGATCGCCGGAGCCGTTGGGCGCCGCGTAGAGGGACGACACGGAGTCGGCCATCGCGCCGTCCGCGGACACGAGACCTGTCGCGAGAAGAGCTGTCACCGCCGTCCCCGCCAGCAGCAGGGCGGAATGCCTTCGTTTGGGCAGCCACACGGTGAGTCTCCTTCAGAGCAGGGGCGTTGTCCGAAATTCATCCGACCTATGATGCGAAACGTCACGGTAATCTTGGAGCAAGTCCGCGTCAAGGCTCAAAGATCCGATGAATAACGTCCCGCTCGCCCCTGCGCCGAACGAACGCCTCCCGATGCCCCACGCCGTCCCCTTCCGGCGGACAAGTCCCTTGCCCGAGCACGCAGATCGCTCGCGCGAGCGACCCGGGCGGCACGAGAGAGGATCGCTGCCGATACCCGCCTGTCGATGGTCCCGCCGTGGTGCGGCGAGTACGACGACGCCTGACGCGCGTCGTCGTCCGGCAAGGACGCGGCGCGAAGCGCCCGCCGGCTGCCGGCCGACGCCAGGCTGCGCGGCCACGAGCACGCGATCGACGCCGTGCCGGCCGTGATCGCCCGCCGGCGGAAGGGGGCAGGTCACCGGCTTCACCTGGGCGTCGACGGCCTGGAGAAGCCGGTGCCGGGCACGATCGTCGTCAAGAAGGTGTGGCCACACCCGCGAACGGGACCCCCGAAGGGGGGACCCCGGGCCGTCGCTCCCCTGTGGCGGCGGCCCGGGGTGGATCAGGGGTGGATGTTCGCGCTGCGCATGCTGGTGACCGCGTCGGTGAGGGTGGAGCGGTAGAGGCCCAGCTTGGGGGTCAGGATGCGGGCGTCGGGGCCGAGGGGGAAGGTGAGGGTGTCGCGGGGGGACATGTGGTCCCCGTCGGCCAGGACGGTGATCACGTTGTTGCCCGAGGCGCTGCCCTTGGTCGCGCCGCTGGGGTCGAGGTCGATGACGGCGTACAGGGTGCGGCCGGCGTGGAGCGGGGTCGCGGGGGGACCGCCGAGGCCGTCGGGGACCAGGGGCGTGATCGCCGGGAAGTCGGGCGCCGGCTTCGGGCTCCGCAGGACGACGTGGGGGTAGTAGCTCAGACCGCAGGAGTCCTTGCCGTTGTTGCGGACCTCGATCACGCGCTGGGTGGGCGCCGACGGGCGGCCGACCACACGGACGGTGAGCTGCTTGCCGGCGCACGGGTGCTTCCAGGCGTAGCTGTCGCTGGTGGGGTGGGTCCCGCCGACGACGTAGGTGTCGCCCGGGGTGGGGGTGCCGCCGATGACGTAGGTGTCGCCCGAACCGGAGCCGCTGCCGCTCGAAGCGGACTTGCCGCCGCCGGAATTGGCGGCACCCCGCGACGGGGTGGCGGCGGGCGTCGAGGGGGAAACCGGCGCCGCCGTGGTCGCCGGAGCGGACGACGTACCGGCCTGACGCGAGGGCGCCGGCGTGCTCGCCGAGGTGCTGGAGTCGGGCTGGCACGCGGTGAGGAAGGCGGCGCCGGCCAGCAGGACCGCGGCGGTGGACAGAGCGGATTTCACGGACATGGCGAGAGACCTTCACTGGAATCGGTTGGGATGCCGCAACCCTGCGCCGCGCTCCGTCCCGAATGCCACAGTCCCGCCACAGTCCGGGACGGTGGAATGCCGGCGCCGCCTCTGAACTGCGACGATTTCCCCGTCCGGAACGCCGGGCCGGGACGGGGGCGGAGCGTGGAATGACCCAGCACATCGACGAGTTCGCGGAGCGGCTGCGTCAACTCAAGGAACGCTCGGGGCGCAGTTACGGCATGCTCGCCACCCGTCTGCACACGAGTACGTCCACGTTGCACCGCTACTGCAACGGCGCCGCTGTTCCCGGCGAGTACGCCCCGGTGGAGCGGTTCGCACGGCAATGCGGGGCGAGCGCGGAGGAGTTGGTCGAGCTCCATCAGCGCTGGCTGCTGGCCGATGCCGCCAAGCGGCGTGAGCCGCAGCGCGCGCAGGAAGCGAAGCCCGATCAACTGGTGGCCGTGAACGAAGAGTTCGCGGACCCCGCGCCCGGGGCCGTACCGCCCGGACAACTCCCGTCCGAGGACGCCCCGCCCGCTCCCGCCGAGGTACTCGACGTAGCCGACGTACCGCCGCCCCCACCCGCCGCCCGGCGGCCGAGGCTCCGGGTGCGCCGCACCACCCTCGCCATGGCCGCGGCCGCCGCGCTCACCACCGTCCTCACGCTGGTCCCGCGCCCCGGCCACGGCGCCGACGACGCCGGGGCCGCCGCCCGGATCCCGAGCACCGCCGCACCGAATCGCCCGGCCACGACGGCCGCCCCGCCGACGCACCCGCCCTCCTCCGCCTCGGCGTCCGGCCGCACGCACGGCCCGGCCACGACAGCCACATCGGCAGCACCGTCGGTGACGGTCCGGCCGGTCACCGGCGGGAAGCCGCCCCTCCAGGTCACCGTCCTGGCCGACAACTGGGACACCTGGTGCGGCCAATGGTTCCTGATCAAGCAGCCGCCGCAGAACGTCCCACCGCCGCCGACGCTGGAGAGGGCGAACGCCTGGGCGGCCGCGCTCGGCGGGGTGCCGGCCGGGCACCTGCGGTTGCAGCTGACCGCGCAGGGCCTGCCCGGTCAGCCGGTGGTGCTGCACACGCTGTACGTGACGGTGACCGGCAGGACCGCGGCCCGGAAGGGGAACCTCTACTCCGGCGAGGACGGCTGCGGCGGAGGGCTCGACCCCGCGTCGTTCGACGTCGACCTCGACGCGGCCGACCCCGGTGCCGTCGCCGTGCCCGGCCCGCCGGACCACCGTACGAACGGCGCCACGCGCCACTTCCCGTTCCAGATCTCCGCGAACGACCCGGAGGTGCTCGACGTGGACGGCCACACCCTGGACCACGACGTCAGCTGGTACATGGACCTCTCCTGGACCTGCGGCGACCGCGAGGGCACCCTGCGCATCGACGACCACGGCGCGCCCTTCCGCACGATCGGCACGCGGGGCGACCCGAGGTACAACTGGGCGCTGACCCGTTGGACCTCCAGTCCGCCCGACTCGCAGTGACACGGCCGCGCGGCGGGCGGGCCGATCCCCCACGGCCCCGCTGCCCACGGCCCCACCGCCCGCCGCCCCCTCGTCCCCGTCACCCGATCGTCCCGGCGAAGAGCGAGGAGTTGCCGGATGATGGAGGACGGACGGCGGGGACGGCGGATGTGAGGCGGCGCAGTGGCGGAGAGCGAATCCATACGGGCGGAGTCGGGCCTTCGGTCGGCGGGCGGGAGGTCGGAGCGGGTCGCGGCCGGCGCGCGGCCTGAGGCCGATACCGGGGCCGGGACCGGAGCCCCAGCTGAAGCCGGGGACGTGTCGGCGACGCTCCCGGGCACAGGAGTCGAGACCGGCCCGCCCGCGGCCCCGGGCGCCGAGGCCGCGGACGCGAAGGCACGCCCGCGCCGCTCCCCGCGCTGGTGGGTGGGCATGACGATCGCCCTCCTCGTGGTCACGCTGCTGTTCTTCGTGCCCTGGTGGACGCTGTTCGCCGCCGGGGCCGACTGGCCGCTGCCGGTGTTCGTGGCGGGCACGGCCGTCTTCGTCTGCTGGACGGTCTCCTTCCCGTTGCTGATGGCCGCGGGCCACGGGCGGCGGCAGTCCGACCGGACGGCCGTCGTCGCGGACAGCACCCTCGGGGCGATCTGGGTGCTGTTCACCTGGTCGGTGCTGGGGAGCCTGGCGCACCTCGTGCTGATCGGGTTCGGCGTCGGCGGCGCCGACCGGGCGAGGGTCGTCGCCGTTACCGTCGCCGCGGTCTCCGCCGTGCTGCTGGCCTGGGGGCACTACGAGGCCATGCGCGTGCCCCGGGTGCGGCGGCTGGACGTGCGCCTGCCGCGGCTCGGCGGCGGTCTGGACGGGACCCGCGTCGTGCTGCTGGCCGACACCCACTACGGGCCGATCGACCGGGCCGGCTGGTCGGCGCGGGTCACGGAGGCGGTCAACGCGCTCGACGCGGACGTCGTGATCCACGCCGGCGACATCGCCGACGGCACCCCCGTCAAGCGCCGCGAGCAGTCCGCGCCGCTCGGGACGATCCGGTCGCGGCTGGCGAAGGTCTACGTCACGGGCAACCACGAGTACTTCGGCGAGGCCCAGGGCTGGCTGGACCGCATGGCGGAACTGGGCTGGGAGGCGCTGCACAACCAGCACGTCCTGGTGGAGCGCGGCGGGGACGTACTCGTGCTCGCCGGTGTGGACGACGTGACCGCCGAGTCCTCCGGTCTGGAGGGGCACCGCGCGAACCTGGACGGCGCGCTGGAGGGGGTGGACCCGGACCGGCCGGTGCTGCTCGTCGCCCACCAGCCCAAGTACGTCGCGCGGGCCGCTGCCGCCGGCGTCGACCTCCAGGTCTCCGGGCACACCCACGGCGGCCAGATCTGGCCGTTCAACTTCCTCGTCCGGATCGACCAGCCCGTGGTCCACGGCCTGAGCCGCCACGGCGAGCGCACCCAGCTCTACACGAGCCGGGGCACCGGCTTCTGGGGGCCGCCCTTCCGCGTCTTCGCGCCGAGCGAGATCACGGTGCTCACGCTGCGGGCGGACGGCGGGCCGACGGCGTCCGCTTCCACGTAGAGCCCCAGGGGCGCCCGCGGGCCGGGGTCAGCGCCGGCGCTCGGCCCAGCGGACGGTCGGGACCATGGCGGCGCCGCCGACGGCGAAGAGGGCCGCCGGGACGGACCAGCCGAGGGGGCCGTGACCGATGGCCGTGGTGGTGATGAGGGTGGGGGCGATCATCAGGCCCGCGGCGGCCCCGGCGTTGAAGACGCCCTGGTAGGCGCCGGTCGCGGCGGGGTCGGCGAGGTCGTAGCTGAGGAGCCAGCCGCCGGCCTGGGAGAGGACCTCGCCCGCGGTCTCCAGGACGACGGCGGCCAGCAGGACGGCGGTCGCGGCGGGCCCGGACAGGCCGTGGGTCAAGGCGATGACCAGGCAGGCTGCGGCGAGGAGCAGGCCGGAGGAACGGCAGGCGCGGGCCGCGGACCTGAGGTCCCGGGTCGCGCGGGTGGCGCGCACCTGGAACGCGATGACGAGCACGGTGTTGAGGATCATCCCGGCGGCGACGACGGCGCGCGGGGCGTGGGTCTCGCGGACGACCCACAGCGGGATGCCGATGTTGAGGACGGCGAACTGCAGGGTCAGCAGGGCGTTGAGGGCGGTGACGGCGAGGAAGGGCAGGTCCCGCAGGGCGCTGCGGCGGACGGGGGCGGGCCCTGCGGGGGCGGCCCGGTCGGGCGCGGGCCCCGCGGCGGCCGGGGCCCCGGTCGCCGGAAGGCCGGCGCCCGGAACGTCGGCCCCCGGAACACCCGCACCCGGCGCCGGGTCCGCTGCCGGCACCGGGTCCGCACCCGGCACCGCGGCCGCGGCAGGCACCGGTATCCGCGTCAGCATCCCCGCCACCACCAGGAACGACACCGCGTTCGCGAGGATCACCGCCGTGTACGCCCCGCGCGTGTCGGCCTGGAGCGCGAGCGAGGCCAGCGCCGCGCCCGCGCCGATGCCGACGTTGGTGACGGCCCGGACGTAGGCCCGGCCCGCCACCCGGGTCTCCTTGGGGAGGACGTCGGCGTACAGGGCGTTGCGCACCGCGGAGGAGCCGCGCTCGACCGCGGTCTGGACGCACACGACGAGGAGGAAGGCGGCGAAGGTGCGGACGAGGACGTACGAGGCCATGCTCGCGGCCTCCACCAGGCTGAACACGATGAGCACCCGGCGGCTGCCCCAGCGGTCCGAGGCGCGTCCGGCCGGAATGCTCGCCACGACGCCGCAGACGCCGGCGGCGGTGAGGCCCAACCCGACCCGGGCGACGCCCAGTCCGGTGACGCGGGTGAAGTAGAGGGCGCTGACGGTCATGAACAGGCCGCTGCCGACGGTGTTCACCAGCACCATCCAGGACAGCCGGCGGATCACCGGGTCGGGGTGCAGGAGGCGGCGCGGCGTGGCGGGCGGTACGGCCTTCACGGCGGCTGAGGTCATGGTCCGATGACAACCGCTCCCCGGGGCCCCGGGAATTGATTTAGCCTGGCGCTCAATGATCAGCTTCCGCCTGGGACTCGCCGATCTCGCCGCGACCTCCTTCGCCTGCTCGGCGTTGCAGGAGGCCGCGTTGAGCCTGCGCATGTGGGACCACCCGGGCCACTACGCCGAGCAGACGCCCTGGTTCCGGCGCGTGCGTCCGGACTTCGAGGCGCTGGAGTGCCGCGAGCTGCTGCGGTCGCTGGTCGCCTCCAACCGCTTCATCCCGGACTTCCTCACCCCGCGCCCGACCACCGCCTGGCCGGACTTCCAGGACGAGTTGGCGGCGCTGCGGGCCACCCCGCCCGAACTCGTACGGCCCGATCTGGAGTGGACGTTCCTGCCGCACGACGGCGCCGTACCCGCACTGCTCGCGGACGGGCTCGCGGATCCGGTGGCGCTCCTGGATCGGATCGCCGACGCGATGGCCGCGTACTGGGAGCGGTGCATGGCGCCGGCGTGGTGGCCGCGGGCCCGCTCGGTGCTCCAGGCGGACCTGGTGCACCGGGCGCGGATGCTGGCGGAGGGCGGCGCGGACGCGCTGTTCGCGGACCTCGCCCACCGGCTGCACTGGCGGGACGGGACGCTGTCGATCCACTGGGACCACCCGTTGACGCTGGCCCGGGAGGAAGTCGAGGTCGACGGGCGGGGGTTGGTGCTGGTGCCGACGTGCTTCGCGCGCGGGGCGAGCACCCAGATCGACCCGGGGCTGCGGCCGGTCATCACGTATCCGGCGTACGGCCGGGGCACGATGGCGGAGAACCTGGATGCGCCGCCGGCCGGCCCGGCGCTGACGCGGCTGCTGGGCGAGCGGCGGGCGTGCCTGCTGATGCTCCTCGACGAGCCCTCGTCCACCACGGAGTTGGCGCACCGCCTCGACGTGACCCCGGGGGCGGTCAGCCAGCACCTGCGGATCCTGTACGAGGCCCGCCTGGTGAACCGCGCGCGCCACGGACGCTTCGTCCTCTACGCCCGCAGCGCGCTGGGCGACGCGCTGTGCGCCTGAGTACGCCTGAGCGCGGCTGCGTTGGGAAACGCGCACCCCAACGCGTCCGGCCCGCCCGGGCGTCGGGGCGCCGGGCGGGGGAACTCCCCTTGGGCGGCCGGGCTGTCCTCCTCCCGTGGTAGGGATGGCGGGAAGTGACGGCGGGAGACCGGCGAGGAGGTGCGATGGCCCGCGGTGGAGGTGCGCTCGGCGAGCGGAGAGCCCTGCTGGCGGCCGCCGGTGAGCTGGTCGGGGCCGCCCGCGCGGTGACGCGGGACCACGCGGACGCGGTGGCGGCGGTCCGGCGTGCGGTGCTGCCGATCCAGGACGAGCTGACCGCGGGCGAACTGCGCGGCATCCCGGTGGCGCGGCTGAAGGACCTGACCGAGGGGCGGTTGCGGCTCGGGGCGATCGAGGCGGCCGGGTACCGCACGGTCGACGAGGTGCTGGCCGCGGGACGCCACCAGTTGCGGCACATCCCCGGGGTCGGCCCGCAGACCGCGGACCAGGCCGTGGCCGCCGCCGGCCGGATCGCGGAGGCGGTACGGGAGGCGGTCACCGTCCGCGTCGACGTCGACCGGCCCGACGCCCGTACGACCGCGCTGCTCGTCGCTCTGCACCGGCTGGTCGAGGCCGGTTCCGAGGCGCGCCGCGCGGTCGGTGCGGCCGAGGCGATCGACCGGGAGCTTGAGCCGCTGATCGGGCGGGCGGAACCCGCGACCAGGCGGTTGCGCCGGTGGACGCTGGGCAGGGCGGCGCGTGAGGAGGCGTTGTCCGCGCTCGACCGGATTCGCACCCACTGCGAGCGTGCCGGGCGGGAGGGCGTGCGCACCCTGCTCGGGCAGGCGTCGGTGGACCTGCTCCGGGACCCGGCGGGCGAGGTCGAGGTCTGGGTCGACTTCGAGGTGCGCTCGGCCGAGTACCACAACCTGCTGGCCGAACTCTCGTCGCATGAGCCGGACTTGGCGGCGGCCGAGGGGTTCCTGCCGTCCGAGATCGTGGGCCGGGTGCGCGAACAGCCCCTGGACGACACGCATCTGCGGGTGTCGCTGCGCGGCTACCAGTCCTTCGGGGCCCGGTTCGCCCTCGCGCAGCGCCGGGTGATCCTCGGCGACGAGATGGGGCTGGGCAAGACGGTCCAGGCGATCGCCGCCCTCGCGCACCTGGCCGCGCGCGGCGGGACGCACTTCCTGGTGGTGTGCCCGGCCGGGGTGCTGGTCAACTGGACCCGGGAGATCCGTGCCCGCAGCACCCTCCGGGCCGTCCCGCTGCACGGCCCCGACCGGCACGATGCCTTCGCCGAGTGGCGCACGCGCGGGGGCGTCGGCGTCACGACGTACGACGCCCTGCGGGGTTTCCCGCCGACCGGTGCCGGTCCGGGGGCGGTTGGCGAGAAGGACGGTCTTGTGACCGCGCCCGCCATGCTCGTGGTCGACGAGGCGCACTACGCGAAGAACCCGGAGGCCCGCAGATCGCAGGCCGTCGCCGCGTGGGCCGAGCGCTGCGAGCGCGTCCTCTTCCTCACCGGCACCCCCATGGAGAACCGGGTCGCGGAGTTCCGCAGCCTCGTCCGCCACCTGCGGCCGGACCTCGTGCCGGAGGTCGGCGCCGCGGACGGCGCCGCGGGCTCCAGGGCGTTCCGTGCCGCGGTGGCACCGGCGTACCTGCGCCGCAACCAGCGTGACGTCCTGACGGAACTGCCGTCGCTGGTGGTGAGCGACGAGTGGCTGGAGTTGGGCGATGCCGACGAGGACGCCTACCGGGAGGCCGTCCTCGCCGGCAACTTCGCGGCGATGCGGCGGGCCGCGTTCGCGCACCCGGAGACGTCGGCGAAGCTGCTGCGGCTGCGCGAAGTGGTGTCGGAGGCGGCGGACAACGGCCTGAAGGTGCTGGTGTTCTCCTACTTCCGCGACGTGCTGGCCGCGATCCAGGGGGCGTTGGACCCGGAAGTGCTGCACGGACCGCTGACCGGGAGCACCTCGCCGTCGCAACGCCAGTCGCTCGTGGACGAGTTCGGGCGCGTGCCCGGCCACGCGGTGCTGCTCGCCCAGATCCAGGCCGGCGGGGTGGGCCTCAACCTCCAGGCGGCGTCGGTGGTGGTCATCTGCGAGGCGCAGGTCAAGCCGACCCTGGAGCACCAGGCGGTGGCCCGGGCGCACCGGATGGGCCAGGTGCGCCCGGTCCAGGTCCACCGGCTGCTGGCCATCACCGGCGTGGACCAGCGCCTGGTGGAGATCCTCCGGCGCAAGTCCCTGCTCTTCGACGCCTACGCACGGCGCAGCGACGTGGCCGAGGCGACGCCGGACGCGGTCGACGTCTCCGACGGTTCACTGGCCCGCCGGATCGTCGAGGAGGAGCGGGCGCGGCTGGCCGGGGCGGCCGGGCCGCCGTCGCCCGCGCCGGCCGCGTCGCAGGACTGAACGAATGGGCAGCCGGGCTGAACGGGCGGGCCGACGCGGGCCGTTGGCCGCTCAGCCCATGCTCTTCGCCCCGTCCAGGGACTCCCGGATGATGTCGGCGTGGCCGGCGTGCTGGGCGGTCTCGGCGATGATGTGCATCAGGACGTGCCGGGCGGTCCAGCGGGCGCCGGGTTCGAACCAGGGCGCCTTCGGAAGCGGCTGATCGGCCGAGAGATCGGGGAAGGTCGCCACCAACTCGTCGGTGTGGCGGGCCACTTCGCCGTACGCGTCGAGGACCCCGGCCAGGGTCTCGTCGGGCAGGAGGCGGAACTCGTCGGCCCGGCGGGCGTAGTCCTCCTCGGTCATGGAGCTCGCGTCGCGCATCGCGGACGGGCCCTCGACGATGAAGGCCGTCCAGCCGCGCTCGACGGACGTGACGTGCTTGACGAGGCCGCCGAGGCACAGCTCGCTGGCGGTGGTGCGCTTGCGGGCCTGGTCGTCGGTGAGGTCGCGGGTGGTGAAGCGCAGGAAGTGCCGGTGCTTGGCGAGCATGGCCAGCAGGTCGGCGCGTTCACCGGCGAAGGCGTCACCGGAGACGCCCACGGCGCCCACCGCCCCGGCACCCGCCGTCCCCGCACCGTCCGTACCCGCCGCCCCGCGTCCGTTCGTCCCGTCGCTCATGATCCGCACCTTTCGTCGTGCTCGTCCGGGGAGTTCCCGTTTCCGTCCTTCGCTCACTACGCTAGAAGGCATTGCGGCCACTTTCTGACCTGAATCGCGGGACAGTGGAGGACATGGCGAACACCAGCACCCGAACGCTGCGGTTGTTGTCCCTGCTCCAGACCCATCGGTACTGGTCGGGGGCGGAGCTGTCGGAGCGGCTCGGGGTGTCGGCCCGCACCCTGCGGCGGGACGTCGACCGGCTGCGCGAGCTCGGCTACCCGGTCGAGGCGCAGCGCGGGGTGGAGGGCGGGTACCAGCTGGCCGCGGGGGCCGCGCTGCCGCCGCTGGTGATCGACGACGAGGAGGCCGTCGCCCTCGCGGTCGGCCTCCAGTTCGCCGCGGAGAGCGCGGTGGAGGGGGTCGCCGAGTGCTCGGTGCGCGTGCTCGCGAAGGTCGCGCAGGTGATGCCGGTGCGGCTGCGGCGGCGGGTCGAGGCGCTGCGGACGATGACGGTGCCCGCCGGGTGGGGCGGCGCGGAGCGCGGCGGCGTCGATCCCGCCGTGCTCGTCGCGCTCGCGCTGGCCTGCCGGGACGGCGAGCGGCTGCGCTTCCCCTACACCGCGGCGGACGGCCGGGGCACCGACCGGGAGGTCGAGCCGCACCGGCTGGTCCGGCTCGGCCCGCGCTGGTACCTGGTCGCGTACGACCTCGGCCGGCAGGACTGGCGGAGCTTCCGCGTGGACCGGCTCGCCGACCCGCGCGGGACCGGCGCCCGGTTCCGCGCCCGGGAACTGCCGGCCGAGGACGCCGCCGCGTTCGTCCGCGCGGGGCTGGCGCACCTGCCGCGCCCGTACCGCGTCGAGGCGGTGGTCGAGGCCCCGGCCGCGGAGGTACGGGAACGGGTCGGCCGGTGGAGCACGGTCGAGGAGGCCGACGGCGGGCGCTGCCGGCTGCACATGACGGCCGACTCCCTGGACTGGCCGCTCATGGCGCTGGGTTCGATCGGCGCCCCCTTCCGGGTGGTCGAACCCCCCGAGCTGCTCGATCGGTTGGCGGACTGGGGCGGGAGGTTCAGCCGGGCGGCGGCCCAAGGGCCGCTGCCGTCCGGCGAGTTCGGGACGGCGTGAAGGATGTGTGGGGCTACGCGGCCGGCCGGGGCGGGAGGTGCGGGCGCGGCGGAGGGGGCCGCTAGCGTGATCCGTCACGTTGCGGCACTGGTCGGTGACCGGGGCCGCCGTATCGGAGGGGGAATCCGTCATGACCCGTCGTTCCGTTCGGGCGGCCACGGCCGCCGTGTCGGCCTGCTGCGCGCTCGGCCTCACCGGGGGATGCGGCCCGGCGTCGCACTCCTCGGCCCAGCAACACCGGAAGGCCGAGAAACCGCTGGTCACCGTCGCGGAGGCGAACCGGATCGTCGACACCTACCAGCGCCTCAACAACGAGGCGAACGCCAAGCGCAGCGCGGCCCTGCTCGCCAAGTCGGAGGGCGGGGCGATGCTCGCCTTCGATCGGGCGTACTACACGCAGGCCGCGGGGCTGGACCCGAAGGAGGTCGCGACGAACCTGGGGCCGTTCGTCTACGTGCACCGCGCCTTCTTCGTGCCGCCCGCCGCCGCGAAGGCCGACTGGTTCGTCCTGCGGGCGCAGGGCGCCGACTTCAAGGACGGCAAGCAGGGCGCGGTGTGGTCGACGGACACGCGGTACCTCGTCTTCCGCCGGACGGGCGCGGGTTGGCGGGCCGTCGCCGTCGGCGACTTCTCCGGCACGGAGCAGAAGGACGCCCCTCGCCTCGCCCTCGATCCGGGCGGGCTCGCCGAGGTCGTCGATCCGGCCGCGCGGAAGGGCACCACGGCGCCCGCCCAACTGGCCGACATGGTCGCCGACTTGTACGCGACCGGGGGCGCGCGCTTCACGCTGGCCACCACGAAGGCAAGGGACCGTGCCGCGTCCGTGTACAACAACCGCAACGCCGACTTCGAGGGCCACGCGTACGCGGACTACAAGAAGGCCGCGCCCCGCGACGGCACCACCTACGCCCTGCGCACGGCCGACGGCGGCGCGTTGGTGCTCAACGACAGCGCCGTGAACGAGACCGTGCTCGCCGCGGACCTGAACTCCCAGGTGAGCGTGGGCAAGAAGCTGCGCCCGTTCGTGAAGAAGGACCCCACTCACCTGGAGCAGGTGGTGCAGCACGAGATGCAGACGGAGATCGGGGTCGTCTCGGCGGGCGGGAGCACGGCCGTCTACGGAATCGACCAGCAGGCGACGGGAGTCGACGTCACTCCCTACAGCAGCGTCCTGTGACGCCGGCCGGACCCGTCGCACCGCAGGCACGGCCGGCCCGGCCCGCCTAGCGCATCTCGAACACCGGCCCGCGCGGGGCGAACGGAAGACGGGCTCCGCGCGGGACGAGGAAGGCGTGCTCGCGCCGGATCCGCAGCACGTCGCACTCGCCGTCGGTGATCAGGAGGACCGGGGCGTGCGGCGGGAAGTCCTCGGCGGCGAGGAGGAGTTCCACGCCGGGTTGGAGGACGGTCCCGCCGCGGCCCCGGACCCGCACCCGGGTGGCGATCTCGGTGGCGGGCAGGTAGCCGGCGTCGTACGGGGCCGCGTCGCAGAAGACCACGCGGGCCGCCGGCACGTCGCGGGACTCGGCGTACGAGGCGATCGCGCCGAGTGCCGTGCCCAGCAGGCGCCGTCCCATGGACCCCGACGTGTCCAGCACCACCCCGAAGGTGCACCGCTCCCGCTCCTCGGGCGGGAAGTACCGTCCCGCGCGCGGGATGTCGGGCGTGGACGCCTGCCGGCGGGCCGGGCGGGCGAAGCTGCGCAGGGTCTGCGGCCGGGGCACGTACTCGTCGAACCAGCGGGCGAGCCGCACGTCCCACGGCACCGGGGGGTGCGCCAGCGCCCGGATCTCCTCCACGAGCCCGGCCGGGAGGGTGCCGCGCCCGCGGTCGTGCAGGTCGAACCCCTGGAGCAGGCCGCGGCGGTAGAACGCGTCCAGATCGACGTACCGCGCGGGCGCCGTCGCGTGCGGCAGCGGCTCGCCCAGCAGGTCGCCGCGGCCCTTGCCGCGCAGGGTGGCGAGCCGGCGCAGGCGGCGGACGTCGGTGGCGATCCGGTCGTAGACCTCCTCGGCGGACAGCCCGGCGAGCGCCGGGTCGTGGAGCAGGCCGGCCGGCATCTCGCCGACGCCCATCTCCAGCAGCCAGGCGTTGATCACGTAGTCGCAGGCGACGTTGAAGAGGTACGGGTCGCGGGGCCCCCGGCGGTCGCCGTGGCGCAGGGCGGCGTGCAGCATCTCGTGGGCCAGCACGAACCGCCACTCCTCCTCGGTGAGCACGCGCAGCGGGTTGACGTAGATCTCCCCGGCGGACGCGTTCACCGCGGCGACCGCTATCCGGTGGGCGCGGGCGAGGTCGGCGTCCGCGACGACCGTCATGCCCGCGGCGATGCCGCCCAGCAGCGGGTAGGACGACACGAACCAGTCAAGTGCCCTGTGCCACGGGCCTTTCGGGGTGCCCCCGGAGCCCTGGCCGGCGGCGTCCATCGACTCCGACAGCCGACGGGTCAGGGCGCGCGCGAAGACCTCCTGCCAGTCCTCGGGGTCGTGCGTGTAGGGCCACGGCTCCAGGTGCTGGTCCGGCGCGCGCCCGCCCGTCCCGCAGCGCGCGAACTGCTCCGGGACGCCGTCCCGGCGGAAGCGCTCGGCGAGTTGGTCCTCGTCCCCGCCGGGGAGGTCGGGCAGTTCGAACGGCGGTGTGCCCACCGGGAACGACTGCTGGAACCGGGCCACCACCACGCAGCGGGCCGCCAGTTCGAAGCGGTCCGGCCGCGTGCGCGGCCCGCGGGCGGCCGGTACGTGGCCGAACCCCAGGTGCAGCAGGCAGTGGGCCAACGCCCAGGCCCACTCGGCCGGTTCGGCCAGCCGGGTCCGGTTCACATGGACGCGGCCGTTCGACGCCGCCACCGCCCAGCCGTCCTTCGGGACCTCCTCGCAGCCGCCGCGGCACAACGACACGTCGAGCGCGCCGAGCGCGGCGTCGCGGCGGACGAGGGCCAGCCCCTCGTGGTAGTTGGCCTCGACGAGCGGGTCGGGCCCGGGCCTGCGCCCGGGCCGGTTCCCGCCGCGGCGCGGCGCGCTCACCGGCGGGCCTCCACCAGCCGGGGCATGTCGCGCGCGGCCTCCACCAGGAACCACGCGG
The DNA here is from genome assembly GCA_963756705.1 of uncultured Actinomycetota bacterium. Classification (GTDB taxonomy): domain Bacteria; phylum Actinomycetota; class Actinomycetes; order Streptomycetales; family Streptomycetaceae; genus Actinacidiphila. Next base: position 27,161 of record CAVWOS010000004.1, read on the forward strand.
GCAGCACCGGGCTGCCGTCCTCGTCGTCGGCGATCACCGTCTGCGCCACCTCCACCGATATCTCGGCGAGTTGGACGAGCAGGGCCTGCGCCCGGTAGGCGTTCTGCCGCACGGACGGCGAGGCGTGCTCCTTGTGCGCGGGCAGTTCCTTGATCAGCCGGCCGCGGAAGGACTCGGCCAAGTAGTAGAGCAGGTCGCGGTCCTGGACCCGGTTCGGCCAGCGGGCGTCGCCCTTGATGATCGCGTCGATGCCGAACTCGCTGCGGACGATCTTCACGTACCCGCAGAACGCCGCCGCGTGGGCGGGGGTGAGGGTGCCGTGCGCCAGCACCTTGAGCGTCCCCTCGTCCAGCGCCGGGCCGAACGAGCCCGAGCGCGTCCGAGAGCATGTGCCACGAGCGCGGGGTGGAGAACGGCTCCTCCGTCTTCGGCGGCTTCGACCACAGGTGGTGCGGCCGGTCGGTGAGGTAGTCGGTGACCCACGGGTGGATCCCCGCCGTCGCCGCCCACGCGAGCCAGTCCGTCGCGGACGCCTCCAGGTGGACGTGCGTGAGGCGGTTGATCAGTGCCGATGCCAGCGGGCGGGCGAGCGCGTTGTCCGTCGCGCGGTTGCCGGCGCCGATGACGATGCTGCCCTCGGGCAACTCGTAGCCGCCGATGCGGCGGTCCAGGATCAGCGAGTAGAACGCCTTCTGCACGTCGGGCGTCGCCGCGTTCAACTCGTCGAGGAACAGGCAGTACGGCTCGTCCCGCGCGATCATCTCCGGCGGGCAGAACACCGAGCGGCCGTCCCGGATCTGCGGCACCCCGATCAGGTCCTCCGGCGCCAGCTGCGTTCCCAGCAGGCTCACGCACTCCAGCCCCAGCGAGGCCGCGAACTCCCTCACCAGCGAGGATTTTCCGATGCCGGGAGCGCCCCACAGGAACACGGGGCGTACGGTGGCCAGGCCGAGCAGCAGCTCGGGCACCTGGGCCGGGTTCACGGCGACGGCGGCCTGCACGGGCGGATCAGCTCCTGTACTGAGGATGTGGGGACCGGCCCCGCCCGGCGCCCACCGGACCCGGGCGGACCGCCCTCCATGGTCCCCGCCCGAACCGCGCCCGCGCACCACGTTTTGCCGCCGCCGAGCCGAGGAAACGAGCCCGCGGGAACCTCGCCCGGCGGAAGGAGCCGGCGGCCGACGGCGGTCGGACGTTCCGCGCGAATCCGCCGGCGCGGACGTGGAGGCGCTTCCGGGGCCGGTGACGACCTCTCCCGAACGTGCGTTCCCACCGACGTCGCCAGGAAAGGCGACATCGGTCGTATTGCACGATTCAAACACGAGACGCATTGACTCGTTCGAGCGTCTATTCGCACTCCCGTGCGCCCCCTGGCAGGCGACTACTCGGGTGACACCGCGGGAAGGTCTCTCAGCGCCGGACGGAAAGCGGAATCCGCTCGGCCGGGTTCGGGGCCGGGATTCCGGGCGGCCCCGGAGGGGGCACGCAGGGGACGGGACCGGTAGGGGATCTCGTACGGGGAAGCGCCGTCGCACACGGCGGGTCGTCGCCGCGGCCGCGGCCGGCCGCGGCCGGTTTCGGCCGCCCTCGGACGGTTCCTCCGTCGGAACAGGGGGCGCGCCGGCCTTCGCCGTCGCCAGACATGCACCACGTGCCCGCCACCGGCCCGGAGCGACGACACGCCGAAAAACGACTAGTGAGGTCATCTTGCTCATCCCAGCCATGCGCGCGGCCCCGTCCGGCCCGCGGACGTACCTGCCGCCCCGCGCGGAAGCGGAAGGGAGCTGAGAGCGATGGCACCGAGCATCGCGTACGGGCCGACCGGCCTGGGGACGGCCGGTCTGCGCATCGCCGGGGTGGCGCCCCCGGGTTCCCCGGGCGTCCCCGGTGGGCTCGTCCCCCCGGACGCGCCGGCCGGGCAGGAGCCCGCGGCCGGGAAGCCGGCGGACACCGCGAACACTGGGGACGCGGGGGGCGGCGCGAGCGCCCCCGCGCCGCGCGAGGGCGAGCAGCCCGTGCGCCCGATCCCCGGCATCCACCACCACCCCGCGATCCAGCCCGATCCGGCGCTGGTGGCGGAGGTGGACCGCCGGACCCGGCAGTGGGCGGAGGGGCTCGACCTCATCCCGCCGGAGTGGGACGACCAGTTCGAGGGCTTCGGCTTCGGGCGGTCGGTCTGCCTCGCGCACCCCGACCACGCCGACGTGGACCGCCTGGTGGTCGCCGCCATGATGCTCGTGGCGGAGAACGCGGTGGACGACTGCTACTGCGAGGACCACGGCGGCTCGCCCGAGGGCCTGGGCGCGCGGCTGGCGATCGCCCACTCCGCGCTCGACCCGCTGCACTCCACGCCGGAGTACGAGGCCGCGTGGGAGGACGGCATGGCGGCGGACGCGCCGTTGCGGGCGTACCGGTCCGCGATGGAGCACGTAGGCCGCTGGGCCGCGCCCGCGCAGGGCGACCGGCTCCGCCACGACCTGGCCCGGCTCCACCTCGGCTACCTGGCCGAGGCCGCCTGGAGCCTGGACGAGGTGACGCCGCCCGTCTGGGAGTACCTGGTGATGCGGCAGCTCAACAACTTCCGGCCGTGCCTGACCCTCACCGACCTCGTCGCCGGGTACGAACTGCCCGCCACGCTCCAGGCCCTGCCGGCCGTGCAGCGGCTGAACGCGCTCGCCGGCAACGCGGCCACGCTCGTCAACGACCTGTACTCGTACACCAAGGAGAAGCGCTCCAAGCGCCCGCACCTCAACCTGCCGGTCGTCCTCGCCCGCCGCGACCGCCTGTCCGAGCGCGAGGCGTTCCTCAAGGCGGTCGAGGTCCACAACGCGATCATGCGCCGATTCGAGGCCGAGAGCGAGCAGTTGAGCGCCCGGCTCCCGGACCCCGTGCTGGCCCGCTACCTGACCGGCCTGGCCGCTTGGGTGTCCGGCAACCACGAGTGGCACAGCACCAACACCCACCGTTACACCCTGCCCGACTTCTGGCCCCAGGAGAACGCCGCATGACCATCACCACCACAGCCGCCAGCCCGTATCAGGCCGACATCGCGCGGTACTGGAACGAGGAAGAGCGCCCCGTCAACCTGCGTCTGGGGGCGGTGGACGGGCTCTACCACCACCACTACGGCGTCGGCGACGTCAACTGGGGCGTCCTGGACGCCCCGACGGCCGAGCGCGACCAGGCGATCATCGACGAGCTGCACCGGCTGGAGACCGCCCAGGCCGACCTGCTCATCGAACACCTCGGCGACGTCGGCCCGGAGGACCGCATCCTCGACGCCGGCTGCGGTCGCGGCGGCACCTCCCTGCTCGCCCAGAAGCGGTTCGGGTGCCACGCCGACGGCATCACCCTGTCCAGCAAGCAGGCCGCGTTCGCCAACGAGCAGGCCCAACTGCACGGCGTGTCCGACCGGTTGAAATACCACACCGGCAACATGCTGGACACCGGCTTCACCGAGGGCGCCTACCAGGCCATCTGGAACAACGAGTCGACGATGTACGTCGACCTGATGGACCTCTTCGGCGCGCACTCCCGGCTCCTCAAGCGCGGCGGCCGCTACGTCACCGTGACCGGCTGCTACAACGAGGTCTACGGCCAGCCGAGCAAGGCCGTCTCCACCATCAACGCGCACTACGAGTGCAACATCCACGGGCGCAGCGAGTACTTCCGCGCGTTGGGGGCCAACCGCCTCGTCCCCGTCGAGGTCCGCGACCTCACCCCGCTGACCATCCCCTACTGGGAGTTGCGCGCGCAGTCCTCCGTCGCCACCGGCATCGAGGACCCCTTCCTCTCCTCCTACCGGGACGGCTCCTTCCAGTACCTCCTGATCGCGGCGGACCGCATCTGACCCCCTGAGGCGACCCGCCGCCTCCCCTGCCCAACACGCCCGCGCCCGCCGCCCGGTGACCACCACCGGCCGGCGGGCGCGTTCGGCCGTGCAAGGGGTGGCCGAAAGGTCACGGTGAGACCGGAATCGGACCTGCCAACCGCCCCCGGCGGGCAGTAGCGTGAGCCGGTGGCACCGGCGAAGGCGTCAACAGACGTCTGGTCAGGGGGAGTTCGTGACTGCCGCGCCCACCTTCGTAGAGGTCTTCCGCAGCATCGGGGTGAACGCGCCCCGTCTGATCACCCAGTCGCTGGCCGAACAGCACGCATGGCGCACCGAGGAGCGCATCCCTCTGCTCACCGCCCCCGGTTGGATCCCGGAGCGGCCGCTGGGCCTGGAGGACGTCCGCCTCACCTACGCCGCGGGCCGCACCGACGGCATCGACGAGGCGCGGCGCAGGCTGGTGCCGTACTGGGACGGTCCCGCCGACGGCGAGGAGCCGCCGACGTACTCCGGGACCGTCGGCCGCAACGCTCCCCCGCCCGTGTGGTTCGACGGCCCGTCGTACCGGCTTCTCGGGGTGAACGCCCAGCGCGAGTCCGTGCAGTTGGACTTCACCGGCAGCACCTACTTCGAGGGGTACGACACCACGGAGTCCCCCGGGTACGAAGCGGCGTACACCTTCGCCTCCACGGGAGGGGAGACCATCACCGGCCCGTACCGGACGTGGCTGGCGGACCCGTTCGACCTGACCCTGCGCAGTGGGATACCGGGCGTCAACACGCTGACGGTGCGGCAGTCCAGGAACGAGGCCACGTTCTACCTCCACCGCCGGACCGGTGTCGCGACGGCCCGCAACACGGTGCACGTGGTTCCCGCGGGGGAGTTCCAGCCCTCGGCCAGCCGGCGCCGGGCGTTCTCCAGCCGGGCATCGCGCAGGCTCGCCGAGAGCATCCAGGTCCCCGTCAGATCGGCCCGGTGCAGGTTGGCGCCCGACAGATCGGCGTCGTCCAGGCACGCCCCGCTCAGGTCGGCGCCGGCCAGATCCGCCCCCAGCAGTTTGCTCTCCCTGAGGTCGGCCCGTGCCAAGCGGGCCCCGAACGTCAGGCTGACACCGGACAGTTGGGCGCCGCGCAGGTCGATCCGGTAGCGCTCCCGCCGATCGCGCCGCCGCCCGAGCACGATGAGCGCGGCCACCACGTCGGGCTCGGGCACGCCTCCTTCCTCCGTCGCGGAGTTGCGGATGAAGGAGGCGAGGACCTCGACCACGGTCTCGTGGTCCCGGGCGGACTCGATCAGCGCGGTCCCCTTGAGTCCGCGGACCGTGTCCCCGGCCACCATCCACGCGACCGGGCCGAGCAGGAGCACGATCGCCCCCGTCACGCCCTGCGTGATGACGGCTGCGGTGACGAGCGTGCGGACGCCGGTTTCACGCATGCGCTCATCAAAGCGAGCGGCAGGGCGGCGGCCAGCGAAATTCCGGTCGTCGTACCCCGCGTACGCCGGCGTACGCCGCCGTCACTTGCGTCAGGCGTCCGTCAGCAGGGGGTCGAAGGGGGTGGAGGGTTGGCGGGCGGTCATGAAGGAGAGGAAGTCGCGGACGAAGGCGCTGCGGGAGTAGCCGGTGGTGGCGGGGTCGGCGGCGGCGACGGTGCGGTGGAAGGCGGTGCGGAAGAGGGCGCGGTACTCGTCGGGGTCGATGGTGCCGTTGCCGTCGGTGTCGGTGACGGAGAAGAGGACCTCGGCGACGCGGATGAGGGCGGGGCCGGCGAGGGTGGGGACGGCGGCGGCGTACTCGGCCTTGCTGACCCGGCCGTCGCCGTCGGTGTCGAGGGCGGCCTGGAGTTCGCGCCACCAGTCGGCGTAGGCGTTGTAGAGGCGGGTCTCGTCCGGCTCGTCGAGGTCGAGGCGGGAGGCCACCTCGCGGGCCATGGCGGCGAGGTCGGGCCAGTCGAGGTGGCCGTCGCCGGTCTGGTCGAGCACGGCGGTGAAGAACTCCTCGGCGTGACGCGGAGGTCGAGGCGTGCCGAGGGGCTCGTCCGGGTCGGCGCAGGGGGACACCAGGCGGGCGAAGGCGGCGGCCTTCTTCATGCGGTCGCGCAGCGCGGAGAGGGTCGCGGACTCGGGGTCGGCGCTGTCCGGGGTGAGGTGGAGCAGGTTGGTGAACTGCTCCACGTCGCGCCACTGCTCGGGCAGGAAGCGCGCCAGGCCGGCGGTCATGTAGGCGCCCTGCATGAGGACTTGGGCGCCGGGGACCTCGGCCAGGCCCGCCCGGCGGCGGAAGGACTCGGGCAGGGACGCCACGGTGATCGTGCCCATGAGCGGCCCGGCGAGCGCGCGGCCGAACGCCCAGACGGTGGGCAGGCCGTCGAGGAGCGGCGGCGCCGGAACGTGGTCGAAGAGCTTGTAGAGGATGATGCGCAGCGCCTCGGTGTTCTCCAGCTCCTCCTCGACGACCCGGTCGTACCATCGCCAGAACTCCGGGAGCGCGGCCGGGAGATGGTCGGCGGTGCCGTCCAACGCGGCGAGGAACGCGCGGAATTCGGCGTAGAGCTGCTCCATGACCTCCTGCTCGAGCGGCTGTCCGCCCATGCGGCACATGGAGACGGAGCTCTCGAAGAGGGTCGCCACGACCCAGGCGCGCACGTGGGGGTCCACCGCGTCGTACGGGCGGTCGGCCCGGTCCGTGCCGTTGATGCGGGAGTGCAGGCGGTTCAGCCGGGCGGCTTCCCGTTGCCGTACGGCGTCGTCGGGGCCGAACATGCGCTGGAGGCTGACCAGGGTGTTGCGCAGCCGCCGCCAAGGGTGCGCCACGAAGCTGGAGTTGTCGATCAGGGCGGCGCCGACCTGGGGGTGGGCGGCTTCCAGGACGGTGGCCCGCACCATCGCGAGCGCCCAGCGCGGGTCGTTGAAGAACCTGTTGAACTGGGAGTCGGGCCCGAACAACGTGCCGGGCCGGAAGGCGGGTTCGAGGCGGGGTTGGGGGCCGGGCCCGGGCTTCGCGGATCCGTTCGGCGAGACCTTGGCCGCCGGCCTCTTCGGCGCGGCCTTCGCTGCCTTCTGCGGCGCGGCCTTCACCGCTTTCTTCGGCGCGGCCTTTGCCGGGCCTTTCGCCGACCCGCTCGCCGGGCTTTTCGCCGATGCGTTCGCCGAGCCGCTCGCCGGGCTCGTCGTCTGGCCCTTCGCTGCCGATTTCCTCGGCGCGGCCTTCTTACGGGCGGCGGGTGCGCCGCTCTTGGCGGTCGCCGCGGAACGGGTGCGCTGGGGGCGGCTGCTGCTGCCGGTGTCCGTCACGGGAGGACTTCTCCGTTCGCTTTCACGGCCGCACGCCGCCGAAACGACGGTCGCGCTGCCGGTAGGTGTGCAGGCATTCCAGGAAGTGGGGGGCGCGGAAGTCGGGCCAGAGCACGGGTGGGAAGAGCCACTCGGCGTAGGCCACCTGCCAGAGCATGAAGTTGGAGATGCGCTGTTCGCCGGAGGTGCGGATCACGAGGTCGACGTCGGGGGTGTCGGGGAAGGGCAGGTGGGCGGCGAAGACCGACTCGTCGAGGGCGTCGGCGGTGACCCCGGCCCGGATGAGGGAGCGGGCGGCCTCGACGATGTCCCGGCGCCCGCCGTGGTCGAAGGCGATGGTGAGCGTCATGCCCCGGTTCGCCTCGGTCAGCGTCATGAGGTCGGTGAGGTTGCGGGCCAGTGGCGCGGGGATGCGGGGATCCGCCGCCCCGAGGAACCGGCAGCGGATGCCCCGCGCGTGCAGCAACGGCGCGTGCTTGCGGACGACCCGCCGCACCAGCCGCATGAGGAAGTCGATCTCGGTGCCGGGCCGGCTCCAGTTCTCGGTGGAGAACGCGTACAGGCTCAGCCACTCCACCCCGGCCGTGCGCGCCGCCTCGATGACGTCGATCACCGTCGTCTCGGCGGCCCGGTGCCCGGACGTCCTCGGCAGTGAACGCTGCTGCGCCCAGCGGCCGTTGCCGTCCATCACGCACGCGACGTGCCGCGGGACGCGACGCGGTCCCCCGCCATCAAGAGGACTCGGCCCCAACTCGGCGAATCCGTCGGCCGTTTCCCCAACCGGCCTACGCGGCCCCGCCGTTGCACCGGGCGTCCCGGTCGTCACCACACCGTCCCCCTCCGTGTCGCGCTCGACACTCAGCAGGGTCCCGCCCCGGACCCGCGGGCACGGCGCGATCCCGTCACATTCACCCGCCGCACGAATGTGCGGGACGGTGAACGGCCGAACGGCCCTTGACAGCAACCCTCTTCACGCCGCCGCCCGGAGCAGCCCCAGGCTCGTGAACATCCCGCGGCACCAGGACAGCGCCGCCTCCGCCGTCTCCCACTGGTCGTCCCTCGGCGAGAGGTAGGGCAGGACGTAGGGCGAGGTGACGGCGGACGGGAGGTCGTGCGGGAGGCAGTCGTAAGAGGCGTGGCCGTAGTTGTGGTCGGCGAACCGGCGGGCGACGGGGGCGGGTTCGCTGTCCCAGACCGCGCACCACAGGCGGCGCAGCATCGCGGGGTGGGCCATCACGAACATCAGGCGCCCGAGGTCGAGGGGTTCGGCGGCGGAGACGACGCGGGCGACGGAGGAGTAGCGCTCGTTCGGGTTCAGGTAGGGGGTGAAGCCGGACCAGATCTCCACGCTGTGGCCGGTGGCGATGATGGACGAGCAGAGCGCGGCGAGGGCCACGCCCCGGTGGCGTACGGCGGAGTGCGGGGTGGTGTTGTCGTAGCCGGCGGGGACGAGGAAGGTGACGACGCGGCCCCGCGCGGACAGGCGCTGCGGCACGGCGTCCACCATGCACTCCGGGGTGCCGCTGAGGTAGACGCCGATGTCGACCTCGCTGCCGGTGACGTCCCAGGCCGGGACGAGGGCGGTGGTCAGCACCTCGTCGGCGACGCGCTCGCGCAGTTCGGCCACTTCGGCGTCGACGTCGGGCAGGACCGTCGTCCAGCCGTCCTCGGCCAGCCGCAGGGACTCCTCCCAGGTCGCGCCGGCCCAGTCGTCCGCGCAGCCGCGGCCGCTGCCGTCGTCGATGGTGTCGGGGGCGCGGGCCCGGTCGACGAACTCCTGCCAGGTCCACATCGGGAGCACCCGGTGGACGGTGTCCTCCGGCCGCGGCTCGTCCCGATCGTCCCGCGTCACCGCGAACCGCCGCTGCCCGCACCGCTTCCCCCGCCGGCCACCGCGTCGCTCACCGGATCGACCGCCAGGCCCAGCGCGGAACGGTGCGCCGCCGACATCCCGCGCACCACCCGCCACTGGACGGCCTGCTCCACGCTCGCGCCCGCCTGGAGCAGCCTGGCCGCGTCGATCGCCGCGCGCGGCGAGAACATCACCGGCAGCCGCTTCTCGGCCGCGGTCGCGCGCAGCCGCCGCACCTCCTCGATCACCGCGCGGGCGTCCCGCTCGCGGGCCGGGGCGTGGGCCAGGGCGATGCGCTCCTCCAGCTCCTCGTCCACGGGGACGTCGACGACGACGAAGCGGTCGAGGGTGGCCGCGTCCAGGGCCTGGCGGCCGACGTACTGGCGGTCGCCGCCGGTGCCGTAGGTGTTGGCGGTCGCGATCAGGCGGAAGTCCGGGTGCGCGGCGACCATGCCGTCGGCGAAGGCGCACGAGCGGATGGACAGCGCCTGGTTGAGCTCGGCGAGCAGGCCGGGGTGGCCGCTGTCGAGTTCGTCGAGCAGCATCAGGCCGCCGTCGGCGAAGGCCCGGCGGAAGGGGGTCGCGTGGTAGTGGCCGTGGGCGTCGTAGTAGCCGAAGATCTTGCTCATCGGCGTGGTCGGGCCGAGCGAGAGGGCGTGGAACTCCTGGCCGAACGCCTCGGCCGCCTGCTGCGCCATCATCGACTTGCCGGTGCCGGCCGGGCCGACCAGCAGCACGTGGCAGCCCGCGCCGAGGGCGAGCAGCACGTCGGGCAGCACGTGGTGGGTGTGGCCGGTGACGCGGACCGGGTCGGCGCCCGCCACCCGCACCTCCACCACCGGCGGGACCTGCTCGGCGACGGTCTCGGCGATCACCCGGACCGCCTCCTCCCGGGCGAACCGCCCCGCCGACCGCCGCGCCTCCTCCTTCGCCTCGGCGAGTTCGTGACGGGCCCGCTCGCGCGCCTCGGCCAGCTCCGTCCGCGCCTGCTCCCTGGCCTGCGCCAGCTCCTTCGCCGCCCGCTCCTTCTCCCGCGCCAGCTCCCCCCGGACCTGCGCCAGCGCCTCCCCCAGCGTCGCGCGCGTCTCCTCCAGCGTCCGGCCCGCCGACTCGGCCGCGACGCCCGCGGCCGCCTTCTCCGCCACCCGCTGCGCCGTCTCGGTGGCGGTCTCCCCCGCCGCCGACGCGGCCGCCCGCACGATCTCCTCGGCGTGCGCCACCCGCTCGTCCGCGATCCCCCGCGCCACCTCGGCGGCCACACTCCGCGCCGTGGCCTCCATGGTCTGCCGCGCGTACGGCGATCTGGCGAGCGCGTCGGAATACCGCACGACGGTCTCCCCGGCGATGGCTCCCGCGATGTGACGGACCTCGGCCCTCGTACTCTCACGCATGCGCCGCATTCTCCCGACGCCCCTTCGGGACCCCTCCCGCACGAGGCCCCGCCCGGACGGGGTACGACCACCCGGCCCGCGCCTCAGCGGTAGCCCGTCGGGTCGGCGGGTCGGCCGGGGTCCTCGACCTCGACGATGTAGCGCCAGGCGTCGGGGCGGCTGCCGTCGAGGTCGGTGAAGCCGTAGAGGGGGGCGAGGCCGCCGCTGGAGAGGGACTGGCCGTTCCAGCGGTGGACGTCGGGGTCGGCGGCGAGGGCGGCGACGGCGCGGCCGACGTAGGAGGGGGACTCGGAGATGCAGAAATGGGGCTCGCGGACGAGGGCGTCGCGCCAGGTCTCCTCGGTGACGCCGAAGTGGTCGAGCATCATCTCCGAGCGCAGCCAGCCGGGGGTGAGGGCGACGGCGGTGGCGCCGCGCGGGCCGATCTCGTGGCCGAGGGCGAAGGCCATCCGGACGACCGCGGACTTGGCGAGGTCGTAGAAGAAGGGCGCGCGGTACGTCGTGCCGTTGTACGCGGCGGTGCCGTCCGTCATCTCGACGACCAGGCCACCGGGGGTGCGCAGCAGCAGGGGCAGGGCGTGGTGGCTGGTGATCGCATGGGTGTCGACGGCGAGGCGGAGCATGCGCAGGCCGTGGTCGAGGTCGTGCTCCCAGACGGGGACGCCCCACTCGACGAGGTGCTCGGCGCCCCAGATGTCGTTGACGAGGACGTCGAGCCGGCCCTGCTCGTCCCCGACGCGGTCCACGAGGGCGCGGACCTCGGCGGGGACGAGGTGGTCGGTGGGGACGGCGATGCCCCGGCCGCCCGCGGCGGTCACCAGGTCGGCGGTGTCCTCGATCGTCTCGGGCCGGTCGTACTCCGAGCGCCGCTCGCGGGTGCTGCGCCCGGTGACGTAGACGGTGGCACCGGCCGCGCCGAGTTCCACCGCGATGCCGCGGCCCGCGCCGCGCGTGGCGCCCGCGACCAGTGCGACCTTGCCCTCCAGTGCGCCTGCCATGTGCGTCCTCCCCGCGCCGGCGCCGAGGCGGCGTGACGCTGCTCGTACGGTTTCCCGGCGGCCACCTTCGCGCAGGCGGGCCGCGCCCGGCCAGCGGGTTTGAGTTGTCCACAGGGGGCTGACGGGCCGGGTGCGGGGCTCAGTAAGGTGGTCGGGACATGGATCCGAGCGGACGAGGAGCGGACGTGAGCGGGACTGCGCCCATCGACGTGCAGCGGGAGATCGCCGCGGAGCTGGAGGTCGCCGGGACCTTCGGGGCCGAGCGGGAGATCGAGCGCCGGACGGCCTTCCTCGCCGAGCGGCTGACCGGCTCCGGCCTGCGCGCGCTCGTGCTCGGCATCAGCGGCGGCGTCGACTCCACGACCACCGGCCGGCTGTGCCAGCTCGCCGTCGAGCGGGCCCGGGCCGCCGGGCACGAGGCGCGGTTCTACGCGATGCGGCTGCCGTACGGCGTGCAGGCCGACGAGCACGACGCCCAGCTCGCGGTCTCCTTCATCCGCGCCGACCACCTGCTGACGGTGGACGTGAAGCCGGCCAGCGACGCCGCGCTCGCGGCCGCGGTGGCCGGTGGACTGGAGTTCCGCGACGCCCACCACCAGGACTTCGTGCTGGGCAACATCAAGGCCCGGCAGCGCATGATCGCCCAGTACGCGGTGGCCGGCGCGCACGACGGCCTGGTCGTCGGCACCGACCACGCGGCCGAGGCGGTCTCCGGCTTCTTCACCAAGTTCGGCGACGGCGCCGCCGACGTCGTCCCGCTGACCGGCCTGACCAAGCGGCGGGTCCGCGCCGTCGCGGAGGCCCTCGGCGCCCCCGCCGAGCTGGTGTGGAAGACGCCGACGGCCGACCTCGAGACCCTCGACCCGGGCAAGGCCGACGAGGACGCGCTCGGCGTCACGTACGACGACATCGACGACTTCCTGGAGGGCAAGCCGGTGGACGGGCGGGCCTTCGAGGCGATCGTGCGGCGCTACCGGCTCACCGAGCACAAGCGGCGGCTGCCGATAGCCCCCTGAGGGACCCGCACGGGCCCGCGCGCAGGGGCTTACGGCCCCGCGCGCCGGGACTCGCGCCGCCTCACCCGGCCGGCCGCGGCGGCGGCGCGTACCCTCCGGGCGGCTTGGGCGAGGGCGCCGCCTTGGTGATCTTCTTGCCGTTGGTCCCCAGCACGTACCACAGGGCGCCGAAGTTGTTGAGCCCCTGGCCGTTCACGTCGCCGGGCTTGCGGTCCCCGGCGAAGCGGTACAGCGGGTGCCCGTCGTACGTCACCTGCCGCACGCCGCCCCCGCGGTCGGAGGTCGAGAGCAGGTTCGCCCGCACCCCGCCCGCGGCCGTGGGCTTCCCGCCGACCACCAGCGGCGGCCACGCGTCCGCGCACCCGCCCGTGCACGTGGACTTGCTGGTCTTGTCGGCCAGGAAGAGGTACAGGGTCAGGCCCTTGCCGGTGACCAGGATCTTCCCCAGCGGGGTCGACCGCGTGGTGACGGTCGGCGGCGCGGCCTGCGCGGCGGGCTCCGCCGAGGGCGTCCCGCCCCCGGAACACGCCGTCGCCGCCACCGCGACCAGCAGCGCGCCCGCGCCGGCGGCGATCCGTCCGCCGAGGTGCTTACGGTTCCGCACGAGGGCTCCTCTCCTCTCCGCGCACAGCAGGAGCGCGCCCGGGCCCGGACGCGCGCAAGAGGCGGTCCCTTCACCGGACCGCCTCCCCCACTACACGCCGCCCCGCGCCCCCCGGCCACGCAGGCGGACCCGTCCGGGTCACGCGCCCGCGCCTTGTGGGCCGTGCCCGTCCTGCCGTGCGAAGGGCGCGCCGCGTCCGGGCCCGCCCGGCCGTTCGGGCCCGCGCCGGTGGCAACGGGTGGAGTCGCCGGGCGGGCCTGGGTGGCGGGATGGGTGGCGGGGGTGGTTTGGGTGGGTACGCGAGTAAATCGTGGCAAACGGACTAACCGAATGCCACGTCCGTTCACTCGTGTGCCGCAGCCGCCGCCCGGTCCGGACTCGTTGATGAGGGTGTGAATATGCCTTATGGCCATCTTTATGCGGGTGACGAGGACCGGGGGCCGGCCGGACCGGGTCCGTCATTGGAGGGTTTCGCCGACCGGGAGCCCGGGCCGGGCGGTGGTGCGGGGAGCGTGGAGCCGGGCGGTGGCGACGGGTCCACCGGGCCGGTGTTCGCCTCCTGCGGCACGCTGCTCGGCGATTTCCTCGCCCGGATGAGGGGCATCGAAGCCGACTTCACCGTGCGGTGGGACGCGGCCCGTCTCGGCGGCGGGCCGGGCCCCCAGCCGCCGGCCGCACAACCGGGGTGGCGCCACCATGTATGAGTACGACGCTCAGCAGATGATGGCGAGCGACCCGTACGCCTCGTACGCCGGGCCGTCGCCGGATCAGGGGCCGCCGGAGCAGGAGGAGACCCAGCACCACCAGTGGGACCTGGACGCCGAGTTCGAGCAGTTGTTCCGGCCGCAGGTCCCGCCGGAGCCGCCGCTGGAGCAGGTAGTCGCCGGGCCGCCCCGGGTGGACCGCCGGCGCAGGCGCACCCCGATGGTGCGGATGCGCTGGCCGTCGGTCCTGGGCGGCGGGCTGGCGGGGATCACCGCGGTGGTCACGGCCACGGTCAGCGTGCTCGGAGCGATGATCACGTACGACCCGCTGCGGCAGCTCGCCTTCCCGACCGCGCACGGGCTCGCCGATCTGTGGCCGCTGCTGGTGTACGGGCCGTGGTTCGCCGCCTGCCTGTCGATCCTGCACGCCGCCGCGCACCGGCGGCAGGCGCGGGCCGCGTGGATCGCGGTGACCCTCTTCTCCGGGGTCGCCGTGGCGCTGTGCATCGCCCACGCCCCGCGCTCGGCGACCTCGATCGCCACGGCGGGGCTGCCGCCGATCTCCGCGCTGGCCGGCTTCCACCTGCTCTTCCGCCAGATCACGCTCCTGCACCCGCGGCACGCCAAGATCCCGGGGCAGCGCAGGCACTGAGGGCGTACGGGGTCGGACAGTCGGGGCAGCCGGGCGGCCGGGCCGAATCGGGTCGCGCCGCCGGGCAGCGCCGGCCTGCCCCGGCGGGAAACGGCCGGCCCCGGAGAAGGGCCGGCCATGGGCGGAATCACGTGCGGCACGGCAGCGTCCGGGCCGCGGCGAGGCAGCGGTGCCGGGCCGTACGGGGAAGTGCCGCGCGGGAAGAGGGGGTTCGGGCCGTCGGCGTACGGCGGCCCGGGCGGGAGCCGAGGGAAACCCGGGCAAAATGCCCGAAGTGTCGTAATCCCAGGAAGCGTCCGCCGACCGACGCTTACCGTAACATCGCAGGTCAGCATGGAGCGAAGGCCCACAGACCGGCCCGAAGTCTGCATGATGGCTCACGAACTCACGAACACCCCTGCACCCGACACCCCGTACGCACCCCGTCCTCACCCCGTACCACCACCGCGGGGACGGAACCCGGCGGCGCGCGTGCCGAGCGAAGCGAGTGGACGATGGCAGATCCGCACCTCCCGCCCCCCGACGCGGCCCGCGGGATGAACCGCCGCGCCCTGCTCCAGGCGGCCGGCCTCGGCGCCGGGCTGCTCGCGGCGGGATCCACCCCGGTGGGACGGGCCGCGGCGGCGACCGAGACCGGTCAGGCGCCGCGGGACGCGTCCCCGACCGCCGCGGAACTGCCGCTGACCGGCGGTCCGGAGTTCCCGATCGGGCTGTTCTGGCCGCCGCCCCCGTACGAGACCACGCCCGACCGCTACCGCGAGATCACCGACGCCGGCTTCACCTTCCTGATCACCGGCAACTACACGGCCGACGAGCGCAGCGGCGCGCACGTGCTGTCCGTGGCCGACCAGGCCGGGCTGAAGGTCCTGGTGGCCGGCGACCCGCGGGTGAACGCGATCGCCCGCTACATGTCGATCACCGAGGACCGGGGCGTGGCGTCCTCGCTGACCTCCGCGGACGCCACCTCCTGGCTGCGGACCGCGCTGGCCGGCTACGTACGCCACCCCTCGTTCGCGGGGTTCAGCCTCTACGACGAGCCGTCGCGCGGCCGCTTCCCGACCGTCGGCGCGCTCACCGCGATCGCCCGGCAGCTGGCACCGGCCGCGCTGCCGTACGCCAACATCAACCGCGGCAACGGCCCCGGTTACGCGGCCTTCGTGCGGGACTACGTGGCGGCGGTCCGGCCCGCGCTGCTCTCCTTCGACCGCTACCCGATCCTCACCGGCGGCGTCGACACCGACTACTTCGACACCTGGGCGATCATCCGCGAGGCGGCGCTCACCGCCGGGATCCCGGCCTGGACCTACATCCAGTCGGCCGGCTTCGACCGCCACCGGGTGCCGACCGCCGCCGAGTTGGCCTGGCAGGTCAACGTCAGCCTCGCCTACGGCTGCAAGGGCATCCAGTACTTCACCTACTGGACGCCCGACCCGGGCCGCGGCGAGGGCTACGCCCAGGCGCTGATCACCGCCGACGGCCGGCGCACACCCCTCTACGACGCGGCCGGCGCGCTCAACCGCGGCTGGCTCCAACCGGTCGGGCGCCAACTCAAGCCCCTCGTCTCGGAGTCCGTCCAGCACGCCAACGACGATCCCCTCCCGCGCGGCACCACGCCGTTCGCCCCGGGCGACCACCTGACCGCCGCGGCCGGCGACCCCGCGATCCTCGGGCTCTTCCGCACGGCGGCCGAGGACGACGGAACCCGCCACCTCCTCGTC
Organism: uncultured Actinomycetota bacterium; assembly: GCA_963756705.1. Lineage (GTDB taxonomy): Bacteria > Actinomycetota > Actinomycetes > Streptomycetales > Streptomycetaceae > Actinacidiphila. The sequence goes on from CAVWOS010000004.1 coordinate 43,219, forward strand.
GTCAACCGCACCCCGGACGCCCCGGCCTCCGTCCGCCTCACCCTCGACCCCGCGAACGTCGGCGGCGCGGCGCCCTTCCGGTCGGCCTCGGGCGAGTACGGCGAGGTGCGGTCAGCGGACGCGGCGCTGCGGGTGTGTCTGGAGCCGGGCGGAGCCGCGCTGTACCGGCTGTCCCCGAAGTAGCCGTCCCGGCCTACGAGTTCTGCCCCCGGGCGGCCGCCGCCGGAATCAGCCTGCTCCGTGGACCGGGTACGAGGACTGGAAGGCGAGGCGGACGAGGAGGTCGGCCGCGTCGGGCGGGAGGGGGCGCAAAGGGGGGTCGGCGGGGTCGTGGAGGGCTCGCAGGAGGGGGTCGGTGGGCGTCATGGCGAGACCAACGAGCGGCAGAAAAGGGCCTGTTCGGTGGGTGCGCCCGAAGGGGACGGCTCGACCCGGTGGACGCGGGCGGAGGGAAGACGGGTCACCGCTTCGGTGAGGCGGCCGTCGGTGAAGAGGGCGGCGGCGCCGTCGTCGAGGGCCCAGCCGGGCGGAAGGGTGCCGGCGGCGACGGCGGACCGGTAGACGGGGCGGCGGCCGGGCTCGCCGTCGTAGTGGGGGCAGACGGAGCCGGGGAGGAGGCCGAGGCCGTCGGGCAGGTGGGTGAGCGGGCCGTAGGAGTCGGTGAGGGAGCTCTCGGCCCAGCAGTTGGCGCCCGCGCTGATGCCGCACAGGAGGGTGCCGCGCTCGTGGGCCTCGCGCAGGAGCCGGTCCACACCGTGCGCGCGCCAAACCGCCAGCAGGTTCGCGGTGTTGCCGCCGCCGACGTACACGACGTCCTGGGCGAGCAGGAACGCGCGCAGCCCCTCGTCGTCCGACTCCCGCTGGAAAAGCGGCAGGACGCTCGGCTCGCAGGCGCGCGGCCCGAACGCGGCGAGGAAGCGCTCGACGTAGCCGGGGGCGTCACCGCTGGCGGTCGGGACGAAGCACACCTTGGGGCGGGCCGAACGCGCGTGGCCGAGCAGCCAGTCGTCCAGCACGCCGTCCTCGTCGGTGGAGAACCCGCCGCCCAGCAGGGCGATCCGGCGCTCGGGCACCACGGTCATGCAACCTCCTCGGCGCGGGGAATCCGCCAACTCCGCCTTCGCGCCCGCCCGTTCACGCGCGACGGAGCCGGGGGAAGCACCCCGCCGCGGATGTCCTGGAGTGCTGCCCGGGACGGCCGACCGTACCCCCTTCCGGATTCGCCGCGCGGCGGAGGGGGAATGAGAGGTGACCGGGGTGTGGGTGCTCGGCCCCCGGGCGCACAGGAAAACCGGCGGCGCGGACGCGCGGACGGACGCGGGCACGGGGCGGGGGACGAGACGATGACGGAACGGGGGATCTCCCGGCGCGAATGGCACCGGCGGCGCCGCGAATCGGGGTTCGTCGGCCGGGACAGCGAGATCGCCGGGTTCCGGCGGATCTTCGGGCTCACCCCGGACGACGAGGACTACCAGTGCCTCTTCCACGTGAGCGGTCCCGCCGGCGTGGGGAAGACCTGGCTGGTGCGCCGGCTGGAGAGCACCGCGCGGAGCTTCCGGGCCCTGACCGCGTACCTCGGCGACGACGTGCACGGCATCGTGGAGGCGATGGACGCGATCAGCGCCCAACTGCGCCGCCAGGACGTCCCGTTGCGCACGTTCGACAAACTGCTCGCCAGCTACCGCCAGTTGCGCCACGAGGTGGAGAACGCCCTGCTGATGGAGGCGGCTTCGGACACCGGCGCGGGCGAGCCCGCCTCCGCCCTGCCCTCGGCCTCCAGCCTGCTGGCCGCGCGGCTCGGGCTGATCGGCCTGGGCATGGTGCCGGGCCTCGGCCCGGTGGCGGGCGCCATGGACCCCGGCCAACTCGCCGAGGGCGGCGACCGGTTCAGGGCGGCGGTCCGGGCGCGGCTGAACCGCTTCGACGACGAGCAGCTGGTGACGGAGCCGGTGCGGATCCTCACCCCGGTCTTCCTGCGCGACCTCGCCCAGGCGGCCGTCCGGGCACCGTGGGTGGTGCTCTTCTTCGACACCTACGAACGCAGCCGCGCCGTGCTCGACACCTGGCTGCGCGACCTCGTCCTGGAGGAGACGCACGGCGAACTGCCCATGAACGTCGTGGTGGTGCTCGCCGGACAGGGCCAACTCGACGCCGAATGGGCGGGCAGCGCGGTCGAGATGCCGCTGGACGTCTTCACCGAGAGCGAGGCGCGCCGCCTGCTCGTCGGCCGCGGCATCACCGACGACGGGCTGACGGCGGAGATCCTGCACATGTCGGGGTGCCTCCCCGTGCTCGTCGACACCCTCGCCCGCAGCCACCCGCACTCCCCGGACACCGTGGCGGACCTGTCGGACACGGCGGTGGAACGCTTCCTGAAGTGGGAGACGGACCCCGGCCACCAGGCGGCCGCCCTGGCCTGCGCGCTGCCGCTGAACTTCAACGAGGACATCTACCACGCGGCCGTGCCGCGGCCGGTCCCCGGCGGCTACCGGTGGCTGACCGCGCTGCCGTTCGTCACCCGGATCGGCGACCGCCGCCGCTACCACGACGTGGTGCGCGCGCAGATGCTGCGCTCACTGCGCACCCGCTCGCCCTCGCAGTGGCGCGACGACCACTCGCGGCTCGCCGACGCCTTCGCCGAGTGGCGCGGCGCGCAGGCGGCCGGCCTGACCCCGGACACGCTGTGGGACGACCCCGCCTGGCACGAGTTGTGGCTCTGCGAGACCTACCACCGGCTGTGCGCCCAGGCCGGCACCGGCGTGCCGGCCGCCCTGCACGCGGCGGCGCAGGCATGCGACCACGGCGCACCGGTGGCCCGGCGGTGGGCGCAGATGCTGGCCCAGGCCGGCCAGGACGCGGGCGCCCCCGCCCTGGCGCAGCTCGGCGCGCAGTTGCTGCAGAGCACCGACGGCGCGCAGGACACCGTGTCGGCGCTGACGCTGCTGCTCGCCGATCCGCTGGCCGGCAGCGCCACCCGCGCGCTCGCCCTGGCCGTCAGGGGGCGCGAGCACCGCACCCGGGGCCGGTACGAGGAGTCCCTCGCCGACTACTCGGCCGCCATCGGCCTGGAGCCGGGCCTGGTCCGGGCGTACGCGGGCCGGGCCTCCACGTACGCCCTGCGGGAGCAATTCCCCTCCGCCCTGGCCGACTTCGACCGTGCCATCGAGCTGAACCCGCAGCACGCACGGGCGTTCGCCAACCGCGGCTACGTGTACCGCATGACGGGGCGGTACGCCGAGGCGCTCGCCGACTACGACCGCGCGATCGCGCTCAACCCGCACTACCCGTGGGCGGTCTGCGGCCGCGGGCAGCTGCACTGGACGTTGGACCGCCACCGCGAGGCGCTCGCGGACTACAACCGGGTGCTGGAGGCGGAGCCCAACTACACGCGGGCCATCGCCGGCCGGGGCCAGGCGCTGCGCTGCCTCGGGCAGTACGACGAGGCGCTGGCCGCGCAGAACCGGGCCGTGGAACTCGTGCCGGAGTACCCGGGCGCGCTCGCCGAACGGGCCGAGGTGCGCCGCCGGATGGGCCGGCACCGCACCGCGCTGGCCGACTTCGACCGCGCGGTGGCGCTCAGCCCGGGCTACACGTGGGCGATCGCGCACCGAGGCGCGACCCGGCTCCAACTGGGCCACACCCAGCAGGCGCTGGCCGACTTCGACCGCGCGCTCGGGCTGGAGCCGTCCTACACCGCGATGTTCGCCTGCCGGGCCCGTGCCCACCGGATCGCCGGCCGGTACGACGACGCGGCCGCGGACCTCGAACGGGCCCTGCGGATCGACCCGTTCTCGGCGCTGGTCCGGCACGAGGACGCCGTGCTGGAGACGCTGCGCGGCCGGGACGGCGCGGAAGACCGCTGGCACGCGGTGCTGCGGTCGAACGCCGTCGACGAGGCGGAGGGCGAGGGCGCGCAGGCGATGGACGCCCGCTGGCACCTGATGGCGGCCTGCTGCGCGCTGGGCGACTGGGAGAACGCCCACCTGCACCTGGACCGCTTCAGCGCGGCCGGGCCCAACCGGTACCAGTTCCGCGAGGCGCACCACGACCTCGTCGCCCTGGCCCGGGCGCTGGACCTCCCGTCCGACCCGGTGGAACGGGTGTTGGGCACCCTGGAACGCGGCGGTCGCTGAACCCCCGGGGCGCTGAACCCCGGTTGCGGCCGCCCGGACCCGCCGCCCTCCACCGGCCTAACGACCCACCGCGTACCCCTGCATGGCGCGGGGGTTGGCGCCCGCGGACAGGACCCCGGTGTCGGGATCGCGGGAGACCGCGCACAAGCGGCCCAGGGACCAGGGGTGTTCGACGGTGACGCGGTGGCCCCGGCGCCGCAGTTCGGCGATCACGTCGCCGCCGAGACGGGACTCGACGGTGAGCGCGCCGGGCTCCATGCCGCGGGGGTAGAAGGACTCGGGGAAGCTCGTGGTGTGCCAGTTGGGCGCGTCGATGGCGCCCTGGAGGTCCAACCCGCCCCGGACCGGGGGCAGTGCGGCGACCGCGAGGAAGAAGTGGAAGCTCCACTGGTCCTGTTGGTCGCCGCCGGGGGTGCCGAACGCGAGGACGGGGGTGCCGCCGCGGGAGGCGAGCGACGGTGTGAGCGTGGTGCGCGGGCGCCGCCCGGGGACGAGCGAGGTGGGCAGGCCGGGTTCGAGCCGCGTCATCTGGAGCCGGGTGCCGAGCGGGAAGCCGAGGGAGGGCACCACCGGGTTGGACTGGAGCCAACCGCCGCTGGGGGTGGCCGAGATCATGTTGCCCCAGCGGTCCACCACGTCGAGGTGGCAGGTGTCGCCGCGGGTCCGCCCGTCGCGGCCGACGGTGGGCTCGCCGGGACCGGGCCCGCCGGAAGTGTCGGCGTGGAGGCCTCCGGGTCGCGGGCCGGAGCCGGAAGCGGAGGGCCCTTCCCCGGCGCCGGGGCCGGGGGTGGCGCCGCCACCGAGTGACACCGTCGGCTCGCCCACTCCGGCCGAGGCCGCGACGGCCCCCGCCGTCAGGACCCGCGCGGCCGTCGGCTCCCCCGCCCCCGCGGCGCCCGGCGCGGCCCCGCCGCCCTCGGCCGCCCGGAGCGCGTGCGCGGCCGGCTTCGGCGTGCGCCCGCCCGGGCTGCCCGGGCGCAGTTCGGTGGAGGCGGTCGCGCCGATGAGCGCGCGCCGGGCATCGTTGTAGCCCTCGTCCAGCAGGTCCGCGAGCGGCACGTCGGCCGCGCCGTCCCCGGCGGAGTCGCCGTAGAACGCCTCCCGGTCGGCCATCGCCAGCTTCGTGCCCTCCACGAGCGTGTGCACGTGGTCCGCGCTGCCGTGGGCGGGCAGGTCGCCGTCGGGCAGGAGGGCGAGCTGCTGGAGGAGGACCGGGCCCTGGCACCAGGGGCCGGCCTTGGCCACGGTCCAGCCGTTCCACTCATGCGTGACCGGTCGCTCGTAGGTCGCCGACCACCCGGCCAGGTCGTCGGCGGTGAGCGTGCCGGCATGGCGCTCGCCGGAGGTGTCGAGGGTGGGCAGGGCGGCCTGCGCGGCCAGCGCCTCGGCGACGAAGCCCTCGCGCCAGGTACGGCGGGCGGCGTCGATGCGGTGCTCGCGGCTGCCGCCCGCCGCATCGGACTCGGCGAGCAGGCGCCGCCATGTCGCTGCGAGGGCCGGGTTCTTGAGGAGCGCGCCGGGCGCGGGCAGTTCGCCGTGCGGCAGGTACACCTCGGCGGAGCTGGTCCACTCGGTGGCGAACAGTTCGCGCACCGCCGCGACCGTGGCGCCGATCTGCTCCACCGCGGGGTAGCCGCGCTCGGCGTAGCCGATGGCGTAACCGAGTACGTCCGCCAGGGACTTGGTGCCGTGGTCGCGCAGCAGGAGCAGCCACGCGTCGAAGGCGCCGGGGACCGGCGCGGCCAACGGGCCGGTGCCGGGCACGAGTTCGAGGCCGAGGCCGGTGTAGTGGTCGATGCCCGCGCCGGCCGGGGCCGGTCCCTGGCCGCACAGCACGGCGGGTTCGGCGCCTTCGGGGGCGAGGATCATCACGACGTCCCCGGCCGGTCCGCACATGTGCGGTTCGACGACCTGGAGGACGAACGCGGCGGCCGCGGCGGCGTCGAAGGCGTTGCCCCCGCCCTCCAGGACGGCCATCGCCGACTGGGAGGCCAGCCAGTGGGTGGAGGACGCCATGCCGAACGTGCCCTGCAGGGTCGGACGTGTGGTGAACAAGCCGTGCTCCTCGGGAAGTCGGGCGGTCGTACCGGGCTGGTCGGACGGGGCTGGTCGTCGGACGGGGCCCGGCGGTCGTACGGGCCGGGCGGTCGTCCGATCGGCCGCCGGCGGGGATCAGAGGCGACGGACGTCGAACAGCGCCGGGTTGACCTCGCTCGGCGGCCGGCGCAGCCGCACCGCCTGCTCGTAGGCGTACGCGTACCCGATCAACGCCGGCTCGCTCCACGCCGGGCCGAGGAACGCGATGCCGAACGGCCGCCGGCTCGTCGCCAGATAGCCGGCCGGCACCACGATCGACGGGTAGCCCGCCTTCGCCCCGATCGCGGAGCTGCCCGCGCCCTCGAACAGCAGCGCGCCGACCCCGTACGCGGCCATGGCCGCGTCCAGTTGGTCCTTGCTGCCGGCCAGGTCCCGGGCCCGGGCCTCCCGGTACTCGGCGGAGTCGGCACCGTCCGGGTCGAGGTCGCGCTCCTGCGCGGCGGTCAGCCGGCCCTGCCCGAACTTCAGCGTGCGGGCGCCGTGTTCCTCGTTGTACGCGATGAGTTCGGCCAGGCTGCGGACCGGCGCGTCCTCGGGCAGCCGGGCCAGGTAGGCGTTCAGGTCGCGCTTGAACTCGTGGCTCAGCACGGTCGCCCCGACGTCGTACCCGTCGGGCATGGCGAGTTCGACGTCCACGAGCGTGGCGCCGAGTTCCGCCAGGGCGGACAACGCCGCGTTCCACAGGGCGCGTTCGTCCCCGCCCTGCTCGGGCGCCTGCCCGGCCACGACCCCGATGCGGGCGCCGCGCAGCGCCGTCGGGGACAGGTCGGCGGTGAAGTCGTGGCCCTCCAGCGGGTTTCCGGCCGTCGCCGGGTCCTGCGGGTCGGCGCCGGTGAGCACGGTGAGAAGCGCCGCCGCGTCGGCCACCGTACGGGTCATCGGGCCCGCGGTGTCCTGGCTCGACGCGATCGGCACGATGCCGGTGCGGCTGATCAGGCCGAGGGTGGGCTTGATCCCGACCACGGAGTTCGCCTCCGCCGGGCTGAGGATCGAGCCCGAGGTCTCCGTGCCCACGGTCACCGTCGCCAGTCCCGCCGCGGCGGCCACGCCGGAGCCCGAACTGGAGCCGCTGGGGGTCCGGCTGGAGTCGTACGGGTTGAGCACCTGGCCGGCCAGCGAGCTGTAGCCGCTCGGCATGTCCAGGGCCATGAAGTTGGCGAACTCCGTGAGGTTGGCCTTGCCGAGCACCACCGCGCCCGCCGCCCGCAGCCGCGCCACCAGCGGGGCGTCCCGTACCGGGCGGTGGCCGGCCAGGGCCGGCGAGCCCGCGGTGGTGGGCATGCCCACGGCCTCGATGTTGTCCTTCACCAGCACGGGGATGCCGAGCAGCGGGCCGCTCTCCCCCCGGGCCCGCCGCGCGTCCGCGGCCGCGGCCTCCGCCAGGGCGTCCGGGTTCAGGCAGCGGACCGCGTTGAGCGCGGGGGCGGCGACGTCCACGGCCGCGACACGGGCCAGGTACGCGCGGGTCAGCGCGACGCTCGTGGTGCGGCCGGCCGCCATCAGCGCGGTCAGCTCCGCGACGCCCGCCGTCTCCAGGTCCGCGGGGACGTCCTCTCCGTCGGCCCGCGCCCCGCCGCCCTCCCGCGCGGCCGGCACCCCGGCGGCGCCCGTCTCGTCCCGCGGGCCCTGGACATGTGAACCGTGCACGTCGATCTCGCGTTCCCGTGAGGACAGCCGCCGCCAATTCCGTCGCCGTCCCGCCCGGCCGGGGGCCCACCGCCCGCCACCCGCCCGCGCACGCGGCACGCTGCCGAGCGTAGGTCGTCCGCGGCCCGGGGAAAACCCCACGTGGCGGGGTCGGCGGGCGCGTCAGGCGGCGCGATCCACCTGCGGGGGCGCTGCGAAGGGCGGTTACTGGTACGGCGGGGGCTCGTAGTTCTGGTTGAGGCCCCTGCTCGACTCGTCCTTCTCGCTGTCCCCGTAGAACCTGCTGAGTTCGTCGACCGTGACCCTCTTTCCGTCCTTGCCGGTTCCGACGGTGTAGCGGTCGGGCTCCTTCAGCATCGCGGTGAGGGCCCGCGAGTCGTGCGCGCGGTCGCCGGTGAAGTGCACCTGATGGCCCGCGTTGTCGTAGACGTGGCCCCCTGACCCGAGCAGGTCGAGGGTCTGGAGGAGCCCGCCCGCGGCCAGCTGCTGGTTCAGCCGGTGCGCGTCGGGCGCCTCGCCCGCCGGGAGCCACCGGTCGAGGAGCCCCATGCCCGGCTCCTTGGAGGAGTACAGGCTCTGGAGGGCGCCGAGCGACGCGGAGACGGCCCACTTGGCGGCCACGGACTCGGGCTGCAGGACACCGAACGCGATCTCGAAGCCCACGTTCACGTAACCACCTTGGAGCATGCTCTTGAGGAGCGCGTGGTCCGGGTCCGCCGAGTTCACCGCGTGGAGGAACAGCGCCAGGTCCTGTCCCTGCTGAGCGCCGGTGACCGTCTCCCAGTTCTCGAGCCCCTGGTGAGAGAAGTCGGTGGGCGCGCTGACGCTGTTGGTCATGCCCAGCATGTAGAAGGCCCGGACGGGCCCGATCACCGGCTTCCACTCGCTGTTGGTGAGCTTGGGCGCGCCGTCCCCGAACAGCCCGATCGAGACCTTGTGCATCAGGTCCCGGGCGCTCTGCGGCGCGTGCTCCCCGCTCATGGCGACGAGGAGGACCTTCATCACCTTGGGTGCGAACTGCCGGTCCCCGTAGAACATCTCGCGCACCTCGGCCGGTGTCAGCGCCTTGGCGAGCTGGTACGACGCGGAGGGATCGGCCGCGAAGGCGTCGAGCAGCTGCCCCTTCTGCGCGCTGCTCATCTTGTAGAAGGGGCTGGTCGGGCCGTCGGGGCCACCGACCCCGGCGGGGATCATCATGCGCGCCGCGACCATCGCGGTCGTGCGCTTGCTGACGGCGCCGCTGCGGTAGGCGCTGACCAGGGCAGGGATGCCGCCGAGCGCCAGGACGGTGGTCAGTTGCGGTTGGCCGGTGAGCGCGTTGAAGAACCCGGCGCAGAAGTACGGGTCGTTCTGGTGCTGTTTCAGTTCGTCGACCAGGGGCCTGGCCGCGTCCGGGTGGTGGCGGTCGCCCATGTCCTGCAACGCCATGAGCCGGGCCGCCAGCGCGGCGCCCTGCCGCATCTTCTGCTGGTTCACCTGGAGCAGCGCGGCGTAGGCCGAGTTGACGGCGGAGTCGGCGGTGGTGACCAGGCCGCCGGGCCCCAGATGGGCGTGCTGCGAGTGCTGGAAGGCCAGCGCCACCTGGTGGACGTCCCGGTCGGTGTAGTAGGCGCGGGAGATCGCCGTGGCGACCTCGGCGTCCAGTTCGACGCAGGGATGGCCGGTGTTCTGGTAGGCCAGCAGCGCGGGAGTCAGCACGCTGCGTACCCAGTTCTGGACCTCCTGGGCGGCTCCGGTGCAGGTCGCGGAGTACTTGATGAGGTTCTCGGGAATCGCCGACACCATCGATGGGTCACCCTCGTCAGTCGTGGATCTTGTCCGCCCTGCGTGCCTCCGCGAGGGCATCGGACACGGCGCCCCGGAGTGTCAGGGCGGCGGCCTCGAGTCCCTTGAGGGCGGTCTGCTGTTGTTTGAAGTCGGACTCGAACGCATTCCGCTTCGAGCCCTGCCAGTTGCGGCTGTTCTCGTCGGTTCCGAGCAGCGCATTGTGCTGGGTCATGCGTATGTGGGTCAGGTTCTGGAGCTTGGCGACGAGTTGCTTCAACTGGCTTTCGAGCCACTCGGCCGTTTCGTCGTCCGCCAATGACATCGGTTGCACCCCTGCGGTGGTCGCTGGTGAGTTGTCGTGGAACAGGCCGGCGGTGCGGTCGAGCGCCGGTACGGCGTCAGGCCCGCAGGGCGTGCCAGGTCTTGGTGCCGACCTGGCCGTCGACGGTGAGGCCGTGCTTGCGCTGGAACGCCTTGACGACGGTCAGCGTGTCCTGCCCGAAGTCCCCGTCCACCCCGGCGGGCCCGATGTCGTAGCCGCGGGCCCTGAGGATGCACTGGATCTCCTTCACGTGGGAGCCGGTGTCGCCGTAGACGGTCAGGGCGGTGCCCGAGTAGTAGGAGCAGGACTTCCAGGGCTCGGGGGCGGGGGCGATGGTCATCGGCGGCGGCTTGGACGTCGTGGGGGTGCGGCGGGGCGGGGCGGGCGCGGTGGTGACCGGCGGGGCCTGCCCGGCGGGCGCGCTGGGCGGCACGTAGCCGCCGGTGCCGCCGGCGGTCGGGGGCGCGGCCGGCTTCTTCGGGTGCGCGGTGGTGTGCCCCGGCTTGGGCTTCGCCTTCCCGTGCGGGGCCGGGGCCGACGCCGCGACCGAGGAGCGCGCCGCGGACAGGGAGTCGGCGGCCCGCGCGTGCGCGTCGTCCTTGCCGGGCCCGGCGAACACCATGAACGCCGCCGCACCGGCCACCGCCGCCGTGGCGACCGCGGCCGCCACGGCCCACGGCAGGCGGCGGCGAGCGGCCGGCCCCTCCGCCGGCCGCTCGGGTTTGGTCCGGCGCAGGATCGTCAGCTGCTCCGCGACCGGCAGCACCACGGCCCGCCCGTGCCAGCCGGCCCGCGCGCCGATCAACTCGGCGATCCGCTCGGGCCAGCCCTCGCCGAGGGGGCGGGCGCGGGTGGCCGACACGACGTCCTGCGGGCTCGGCCGCCGGGCCGGGTCCTTGTCGAGGCAGCGGCCGATCAACTCGGCCAGCGCCGGATCGCGTTGAGCCACCGCCGCCAGCACCTGCGGGCTGGGCGGGGAGTAGATCACCCGGTGGATGACGTCGCCGGTCGTGCCCTCGCCGAAGGGCGCGCTGCCGGTGACCGCCATCGCGAGCACCGAGCCCAGCGAGAAGACGTCGGAGGCCGTGCCGACCTCGCGGCCGTCCGCCTGCTCCGGGGACATGAAGGCGGGTGTCCCCAACTGCTGGCCGGTCATGGTGAGCGCGCTGGAGTCCACGGTGTGCGCGACCCCGAAGTCGATCAGCCGCGCCCCCTGCGGGCCCAGCAGCACGTTGGACGGCTTGAGGTCGCGGTGCACGATGCCGGCCGCGGAGATCGCCACGAGCGCCTGCCCGATCTCGTTCGCCAGCCGCCACACCACGGGGACGGGCAGCGAGCCGCAGCGCAGCACGGCGTCGGCGAGGCTGAGGCCGGGCACATAGGTGTTCGCCATCCACAGCAGCTCGTCCTGGTCGAGGCCGGAGCCGAGCAACTCGGCGGTGTACGCCCCGTGCACCCGCCCGACGGCCTCGATCTCGCGCCCGAACCGGCGGCGGAACCGCTCGTCCTCCGCGTACTCCGACCGGATCACCTTGACCGCGACCAGCGTCGGGGCCGCGTACGCGCCCTCCACGTCCGCGTCGCGCGCGAGGTAGAGCCGTCCCATCCCGCCGCCGCCCAGCCGGGCGAGCACCCGGTACGGGCCGATGTCGGCCGGGTCGGAGCGGCGCAGCGGCTGCGCCCCCAGCAACTCAAGGTCCTGGGCGGTCAGTTCGGCCTGGCGCCGGTCACCGGCGCCGGCCGCGGCGGGGTCTGTGTCGGGCATGAGGGTTCCCCCGGGCCTGGTGTGCGGGTACCGCGTGCTGCGGCGGGTTGCGGGTGCGGCTCCCGCAGGTGCTGCTCGCGCGGGTGCTGCTCCCGCGGTGGCCGGGCGGGGCCGGTCAGCTGCCGGCCGCGTCGATGTTGCCGAGGATCCGCTGGACCTGGCCCTGGAGGTCGTGCAGCGAGTTCTTGATCTTCTCCAGGTCGCCCTTGGCCTGCGGCCACACCTCGTTGCGGAACCGGGCCGCCAGCGGGCCGTCCCAGTGGTTGGGGTCGCTCAGCGTCTGGCCGTGGCCGTTCAACTTCCCGATGATCGCCGGGAATTCGCTGGTGATGATGCTCATCATCTTCGCGGCTTCCGCGTGGGCGGTGTCCGTGGACTTGATCGTGGTCATTTCACTCTCCTCGTGACAGGGCCGTCGGGCCCTTGCCGGAAATTCTTCAAGCACCCGGCGCGGGCGTCATTGACGTCCCGCGCACGGCGGTTGGCATCCCGCGCACGCCGGTCGGGCGCGTCAGTGGGCGAGTTGGACACCCGTGGGGGTGCCGTCGGTGACGAGGTAGCCGCGGCCCGGCAGGGGGGCCATGCGGTCGCGGCGGGGCAGGGCGGCGCCGAGGAGGTCGCCGTCGAGGTCGTGGTCCGGCGCGAGCAGGACGCCGCAGCGGCTGTCACGGGCGCGCTGGGTCCAGTGGCCGTAGGTACGGCGCAGGGCGTCGGCGCGGCCGGCGGCGATCAGGTGGCGGCCGGGGACGCCGACGGCGATCCAGCCCTCCAGGACCCCGGCGCCGTCCTCGACCGCGTCGGCGTCGTCGACGAGCAGGAGGGTGGGCCCGGTGTGCGGGGCGAGGGCGTCCCGCAGGTCGTCGTACGAGGTGACGAGGGCGGTCAGCCCGGGCACCTCGCGCAGCGGCGAGCGGCGGGGCGCGAAGGCGACGACGGCGGGCGGGGCGGCGGCGGCCGAGGCCAGGCGGGCCAGCGTGCACAGCGCGGTGCTGCGGCCCGAGCGCTGGGGGCCGGCGATCAGCGCGTGCTCCTGCTCGTACAGGCGCAGCACGGCGGGGTCGAGCGTGGCCGCGTCTAGGCCGACCGGGAGCTGCCACGGTTCTTCGGAGAGGGCGCCGACCGCGGCGGGCCCGGTCAGGCCGTGCAGGTCGCTGAGCGCGAGCGCGGTGGGGAGCAGGCCGATCCGGGGGGCGGTGCGCGCGGCGCCGGGCCAGTGCGCGGCGACGTCCGACACCGCGGCGCCGAGATCCTCGCCGGGCCAGGCGATCTGCACGACCTGCCGGTTGGCGGCGACCAGGGCACGGCCGGGGACGTAGCCGGGCACGGAGCCGCGGGGCACGTCGAAGTACCCGTACTCGCCCGGGTCGGCCATCTTCATCAGCAGCTTCTGCTGGGTCAGCGCGGCCCAGGAGGAGGGCACGGCGCCCGAGCGGTCGCCGGTGGCGGCGAAGCGGATGCCGACCGCCGGGCCGTCTGCGTAGACCCGGGCCAGTTCGTCGGTCAGGTTGAGGCCGGCCATGTCCTTGTCGAAGTCCGACAGCAGGGCGCCGACGTTGTCCAGCAGCACCAGCCAGTCGGGCCGGTCCGCGGCGCCGGTGGCCTTGCGCAGGTCGAGTTCGCGGCGCAGCAGCCGGATCAGCCGCACCTGACGCTCGCGCTCGGCGGAGCCGATGTGGGCGCCGGTGTGCGGCAGCGCGGCCAGCGGGGCGAGCTCGCCCGCGCCGAGGTCCAGGACGAACAGGTGGCAGCGGTCCGGCGCGTTGGCGGCGGCCACCGACAGCGCGAGGGAGGCCAGCGCGGTGCCGGTGCCCGAGCCGCCGCTGCCGTAGATCAGCAGGTTGCCCGCGGCCGGGTCCCACCCGACGGGGTACTGCCGCTGGCGGTCGGGGTCGTCGGCCAGGGCGTACGCGGGGAGGCCGGCGGTCTCGGTCTGCAGCCCGCGCTCGGCGGAGGGCAGTTCGGCGAACCGGACGATCGCGGGGAGCGGGTCCGGCCACGGGCGGCGGGGCGGGGCGATGTCCGCGCGCTCGGCCGCGTCCTGGGCGGCGGCGACCAGGCGTTGGAGGTCGGTCGGGCCGTCGGCCGCGGCGCCCTCGGCGGTGGTGGGCGGTCCGAGGAGGAAGGGGACCGTGGTCACGGGCGCGGTCACCGCGACATCCGGGGTGACGCCGGTGGACAGCGCGGTCTGCACGGGCAGCACCTCGCGCGCGCTGAGCCGGTAGAACGCGCGCCCCCACTGGCGGCTGCCGATCGCCGCGGCGGCCGGGTCATCGATGACGTCGACGGAGTCGCCCGCGCTCTCCAGCCGCAGCGCGATGCGGAGTTTGACGTTGTTCTTGATGGCGTCGCTGACCGAGCCGGCCGGCCGCTGGGTGGCCATGATCAGGTGGACCCCGAGGCTGCGGCCGCGCTGCGCGATGCTCACCAGCGAGTCGACGAAGTCCGGCAGCGCCTTGACCAGGGTGGCGAACTCGTCGATGACGACGGCGAGTCGGGGCATCGGCTCAAGTTCGGCCCGGCCGGAGTCGCGCAGCCGCTGGTAGTCGCGCACGTGGCTCAACCCGGCCGCGCGCAGCAGCCGTTCGCGGTGGTGGAGCTCGGCTTCCAGGCAGCGCAGGGCGCGTTCGCTGAGCTGCTCGTCGAGGTCGGTCACCAGGCCGACGGTGTGCGGGAGTCGGGCGCACTCGTCCAGCGCGCCGCCGCCCTTGTAGTCGACCAGGGCGAAGGTCAGGTGTTCGGGGTCGGCGTCCACGGCCATGCTCGCGATGAGCGTGCGCAGCAGTTCGCTCTTGCCGGAGCCGGTGGTGCCGGCGATGAGCGCGTGCGGGCCGTCGTCGTCGAGGTCGACGGTGAACAACTCCCGTTCGGTGACGCCGAGTACGGCCCGCACCCGCAGGTGCGGGGCGCGCTCGCGCCAGTGCGCGGCCACCTCCGCGCCGTCCGGCCGGGGCAGGTCCAGCAGCGGGAGCAGGGTGACGCGTTCGGGCAACCCCGCGCCCTCGACGCGTAGTTCGGGGTCCTCGAACCGGGCCAGCGCGCGGGCGGTGGCCCGCGCCTCGGCCTCGGGCATGCCGCTGAGCAGCACGTTGCCGGTCACCTCGGCGGAGGCCACGTCGCGGACCCGGCCGATGCCCTCGGCCGAGGCGGTGACGACGGAGGTGCACAGCGCGGGGAGCCGGCCGGTCAGCACGAGGCCGCCGCAGCGTCCGGCGGCGCCCGCGAGCAGGTCGCGCAGCCGGCACGGCCGGCCCTCCAGCAGCGCGGCACCGTCCACGACGACCAGCAGCACCGGCCCCGTGGCGCCGGAAGCGCCGGATGGGCCCGCCCCGTCCCGGCCCCGTGCGCCGGGCGAGGCGGAGAGCAACTGCCGGGCGAGCGCGTCCGACTGCTCGGGGCCCACCGCGACCAGCCGGGCGGTTCCGGAGCGCGGGTCGGCGCCGTGCGGCAGCCACTTCGTCCAGTCCCAGTCGGCGAGGCGGTCGGGGTCGGTGAAGACCGCCACCGTCACGTCGGCCGGGCCGCTGTCCACGACGGCCTGGCAGAGCAGGAAGCGGGCGACGGCCAGGCAGGCCCGGCGGTTGCCCTCGAAGCCGACGGCCTCGCCGGCCGACAGGCCCACCACGACCGGCACTTGCGGGGTGCGGGCGCGGGCCGCCAGGACCGCGGCCGGCTCCGGGGCCGGCGGCGCTCCGTTGTCGGCCAGCCGCGGGGACCAGGGCAGGTCGGCGGTGCCGGCCACCACGCGCAGGAAGTCCTCGGCGCCGGGGCGCCGTTCCCACAGCCGCACGCCCGGGGTGGCGGCCCGGTAGGCGACCTCGGCGGGGTCGGGGTGGGCGGCGCGGCGCTCGTGGACGGCCTCGGCGTGCCGCGCGGTCACCGCCTGCTCGAACTCGGCGAGGCGGGCGGTGTAGTCGCGCGAGCCGCGCCGCCGGCCGGAGCGGCCGCGGATCCGCTCCTCGACGAAGGTGCCGAGGAACATCAGCGGGGTCAGCGCGGCGATGGCGGCGTAGCGGATGTCGCCGGTGAGGGCGACGGTGGCGCCGGCCAGGGCCAGCGGGCCGAGCAGCCCGGCCAGGCTGAAGGGGTTCTTGCGGGTGGCGGGCGGCGCGGCCGGCGGGGCGAGCGGCGGCGGGTCGCCGGGCCGGCCGCCGCGCGGGGCACGGTTGAAGGGGAGGGTGCCGGCGGGTCCCGCCTCGCGGACGGGGTTGACGCGCTGGACGGGGCCGAGCAGGGTCGGCGGCAGCACCCGGATCAGGGTCTCGCCGCCGAGGGAGACCAGGTCGTCCGGGCCGATCGGGACCGGGGCGTGGATCCGGACGCCGTTGACGTCCGTGCCGTTGGCCGAGCCGAGATCGGTGACCGTCACCCCGGCCCGGCCGACGTCGAAGGCGGCGTGCAGCCGGGACACCCCCGTGGCCCCGACGGGCACGTCCGCGTCCGCGCCGCGGCCGACGACCGTACGGCCCACCGGCAGCTCCACGGTGCGGCCCGCCTCCAGGCCGCCCACCAGCCGCAGCACGGCCACGGGCTTGCGCAGGGCCGAGCCGAAGCCGCCCGTCCTGGCCACCCGTGAGCCGTGCACCAGGCCGGACTCGCTCAGCACCGTCCGCGGCGGGACCGCCCGGCCGTCGATGTCCAGCCCGCCGCCCGCGACGCCCACGGCCGCCATCAGGTCGGCCACCATCGCGTCCGGGCGCCCGAGCCGCAGCTCCAGCTCCTGCTCGCGCTCACCCTCGGCGCAGACGATCCGCACGGCCCGCCGCCTCCCACTCTTCCCCCTCGCGAACCCCCACCCTCCCCCGCGCCCCCCACCCCGTCATTGCCCACCCGCGCACCCCCCTTGACCCTCAGCGCACCCCGCGCCCCGACACACCGTTGCGCTTGCCTATACATTGGGCTATATATACATTCAACTATATGGACGATGGGTGGGACGTCGAGATCGAACCGGAGGTCCGGCGCTGGCTGGACTCCCTGCCCGATCGCGACTATTTACAGGCTGAGCACGCCGCGGAACGGCCGCTGGACGCCCCGACCACGCTGGGAGAGCCGTACGCGCGCCATCTGGGCGACGGGCTGAGGGAGTTGAGATTCTGGCTTGGGCACGACGCTCACGCCGTGCGGCTGACCTATTGGCTCGCGCCGCGCCGACGCATCGTGTTTCTGACCGTGTTCCGCAAGACACGAATGCGCGAGGATGCGGAGGCGGCCCGAGCCAGGCAGGCCATGAAGTTGTGCGAGCACGAGCGGCACACGGCGCACGACGAGTTCAGCCGCGACGTCACGAGAGGAGACCGCTGATGAACCACACCCGGTGGAGGCTCGCCCGCGAACGCGCGCTCGGGGAGGGGGCCGCGGGGTCGGGCGAGGCCGAGACGATGCGTGCGGAGGTGCGCATGGCCTTCGACCTCGGCCAGGCGGTGTACGACCGCCGTACCGAACTCGGCATCTCCCAGACCGAACTGGCCCGGCGGGCGAGCATGACCCAGCCGCAGATCTCCAAGCTCGAACTGGGCGGCACCCTCCCCACCCTGCCCCTTCTGTCCCGCCTCGCCAGGGCGCTCGACGCCTCGCTGAACATCGCGCTGGACGGCGACACGTCGTCCGTGGTGTTCACCGCGCACGCCGCCTGAGGGGGTCAGGCGAGGGGGGTCAGGTCCGTGGCGAGGCGGGCGTGGAGGTGGGAGTCGTGGCGGGTGCCGTCGGGCTGGACGAAGGAGTCACGCATGGTGCCCTCCAGGCGGAAGCCGGCGCGTTCGGCGGCGCGGCAGGAGGCCGGGTTGATCACGGCGTGGTCCAGGCCGATGCGGTGGAGGCCGAGGCCGCCCTTGTCGGCGGGGGTGAAGGCCCAGACGGCGGCGGCGTCGAGGGCGCGGGCTGCGACGGAGCGGCCCCGGGCGGCGGGGACGACCCAGTAGCCGGCGACGGCCTGGTCGGGCACACGGTGGACGTCGCGGTAGCCGAGGTAGCCGAGGAAGGCGCCGTCGGAGGCGTCGGTGACGGCGAAGGCCGCGGTCCCGGCCGCCCAGGCGTCGAGCTTGGAGGAGAGCCAGGTGCGGGCGCGGTCGGCGGGCGGCGCGGCCAGCACCAGGTTGCCGGCGGCCCAGCGCAGGACACCGGGGTCGGCCATCCCGCGGGCCACCGCGGCCTCGTCGGACGCGACCAGCGGGCGCAGCGTCAGCCCGTGCGCGGTCAAGGTGGTGGGGGTCAGGGCGCCGAAGCCGGGTCGAGAAGCCATGGCCTGAACCCTACGCAAAGTCCTCGCGACCCCGCCTCGCAATTCCCGCCCGCGCGGCCCCGCCCCACGGCGACGGGGCCGGCCCCGTGCGGGCCGGCCCCGTGATCCGATCCTCGGGCCTCAGGACTCGTCGGAGGAGCCGGAACCCTCGGCGCCATCGGTGCCGTCGGCACCCTCGGCGCCGTCGCCGCCCTCTTCCCCGTCCGAGGAGCCCTCCTCCAGGCCCAGCCGCTCGCCGAGCCACTTGTTGAACTCGATCGACGCCTGGATCCAGCTGACCGTCGTGCCCACGAAGTGGTCGAGGTTGACGCCCATGCCGATCAGCATCTGCGCCTCGCCGATGAGGCGGACCACACCCTCGTCATCGGTGTTCGTGTACACCTTCGGCCACAGCGTGAGGTGGTTCCACTCGTCGATGGCCTCCAGCAGCTCCGGCTTCTCGTCGACCGAGTACGCGCGCTCGTAGAACGTGCGGACCGCGTAGACGTGCTGCTGGGCCTCGCCGCGGAACATGAAGTAGGTGCGGAACTCCTCCCAGGGCGCGAGGAGGTCCCCCTCCGCGTCGACCGTGTGCTTGAGCCCCATCTGGTCCAGCAGCTGCTTGACCAGGTCCGGGTCCGGGATCACCACATTGCCGGCGTGGTTGTGCGGGCTGGGGTCCGGCTGGCCCCCGAAGTTCGGAATCGAGGACGGGTCGATGCTCACCGTGAAGG
Source organism: uncultured Actinomycetota bacterium (assembly GCA_963756705.1). Taxonomy (GTDB): domain Bacteria; phylum Actinomycetota; class Actinomycetes; order Streptomycetales; family Streptomycetaceae; genus Actinacidiphila. The sequence continues at coordinate 61,901 of CAVWOS010000004.1, forward strand.
TTCCCTTCGTGACGTTTCCCCGTCATCCTCCCCCATGACGATGAGCCCGTCGACCGCCCGGTCGACCCGGACCCGCTGCCCGTCCAGCACCTCGCCGGCCAGCAGCGCGCGGGCCAGCGGGTCGCCGATCGCGGTCTGCACCAGCCGGCGCAGCGGCCGCGCGCCGTACGCCGGGTCGTTGCCCTCCTCGGCCAGCCAGTCCAGCGCCGCGTCCGTGACGTCGAGCGTGAGCCGGCGGTCCTTGAGCCGCGCGCCGAGCCGGTCGGTCTGCAGCCGGGCGATCCTGCGCAGCTCCTCCCGGTCCAGCGCGGTGAAGACCACCACGTCGTCCAGCCGGTTGAGGAACTCCGGCTTGAAGGAGGCGCGCACGGTGGACAGCACGTTCTCCTTCTTCTGCTCGGGGGTGAGCGCCGGGTCGATCAGGAACTGGCTGCCCAGGTTGGAGGTGAGGATCAAGATGGCGTTGCGGAAGTCGACGGTGCGGCCCTGGCCGTCGGTGAGCCGCCCGTCGTCCAGCACCTGGAGCAGCACGTCGAAGACCTCGGGGTGCGCCTTCTCCACCTCGTCCAGCAGCACCACGCTGTAGGGGCGGCGGCGCACCGCCTCGGTGAGCTGCCCGCCCTCCTCGTAGCCGACGTACCCGGGCGGGGCGCCGACCAGCCGCGCCACCGAGTGCTTCTCGCCGTACTCGCTCATGTCGATGCGGACCATGGCCCGCTCGTCGTCGAAGAGGAAGTCCGCCAGCGCTTTGGCCAGCTCGGTCTTGCCGACGCCGGTGGGGCCGAGGAAGAGGAACGAGCCGGTGGGCCGGTCGGGGTCGGCGATGCCGGAGCGGGCCCGGCGCACCGCGTCGGAGACCGCGCGCACGGCCTCGCTCTGCCCGATCAGCCGCGTGCCCAGCTCCTCCTCCATGCGCAGCAGCTTCTGCGTCTCGCCCTCCAGCAGGCGGCCGGCCGGGATGCCGGTCCACGCGGCGACCACGTCGGCCACGTCGTCCGGCCCGACCTCCTCCTTGACCATCTTCTCGGTCGGGCCCTTGGCGGCGGCCTCCTGCTCCTCGCGGGTGGCCTCCTCCAGCTCCTCCTCCAGCTTCGGCTTCTCCGCGTAGAGCAGCTTGGACGCTGTCTCGAAGTCGCCGTCGCGCTGGGCGCGGTCGATCCGGGTGTCGATGTCGTCCAGCCGCTCCTTGAGCTCGCCGACCCGGTTGAGGCCCTGCTTCTCCTTCTCCCAGCGGGCGGTGAGGCCGCGCAGCTCCTCCTCGCGGTCGGCGAGGTCCTTGCGGATCTTCTCCAGGCGCTGGACGGAGCCGGGGTCGGTCTCGTTGCGCAGCGCCATCTCCTCCATCCGCAGCCGGTCCACCGAGCGCTGGAGCTCGTCGATCTCCACCGGGGAGGAGTCGATCTCCATGCGCAGCCGGGAGGCGGCCTCGTCGACGAGGTCGATGGCCTTGTCGGGCAGGAAGCGGGAGGTGATGTAGCGGTCGGACAGCGCCGCGGCGGCCACCAGCGCGGAGTCGGCGATCTGCACCTTGTGGTGGGCCTCGTAGCGGCCCTTGAGGCCGCGCAGGATCGCCACGGTGTCCTCGACGGTCGGCTCGGCGACCAGCACCTGCTGGAAGCGGCGCTCGAGGGCCGGGTCCTTCTCGATCCGCTCGCGGTACTCGTCCAGCGTGGTGGCGCCGACCATCCGCAGCTCGCCGCGGGCCAGCATCGGCTTGAGCATGTTGCCCGCGTCCATCGACGAGTCGCTGCCGGCTCCGGCGCCGACCACGGTGTGCAGCTCGTCGATGAAGGTGATGACGCGGCCGTCGCTCTCCTTGATCTCGGCGAGCACGGCCTTCAGCCGCTCCTCGAACTCGCCGCGGAACTTCGCGCCGGCCACCATGGCGCTCAGGTCGAGCGAGACCAGCCGCTTGTCGCGCAGCGACTCGGGCACGTCGCCCTTGACGATGCGCTGGGCCAGCCCCTCGACGACGGCGGTCTTTCCGACGCCGGGCTCGCCGATCAGCACCGGATTGTTCTTGGTGCGCCGGGAGAGCACCTGGACGACCCGGCGGATCTCCTGGTCCCGGCCGATCACGGGGTCGAGCTTGCCCTCGCGGGCGGCGGCGGTGAAGTCGGTGCCGTACTTCTCCAGCGCCTTGTAGGTGCCCTCCGGGTCCTGACTGGTCACGCGCTGCCCTCCCCGGGCGTTCTCGAAAGCGGTCAGCAGCACCTTGGCCTTGGCGCCGCGGGCGGTGAGCAGGTCGCCGGCCGGGCCGCCCTTGACGGCGATCCCGATCAGCAGGTGTTCGGTGGACACGTACGCGTCGCCGAGCTCCTTGGCGCGCTGGGCGGCCTCGGCGATGACGGCGAGCAGGTCGCGGTTGGCCTGCGGCGGGGCGACGGTGGAGCCCTGCACCGAGGGCAGGCCCTCGACCAGGCGGCCGGCGGCGGTGCGCAGCTCGGCGGGGTCGGCGCCGACCCCGGTCAGCAGGTCCAGCACGTTCTCGTTGTCGGAGCCGCTCAGCAGGGCGAGCAGCAGGTGCGCGGGCGTCAGGTCCGGGTTGCCCTCGGCGACGGCCCTGGTGTTGGCCGTGTTCAGCGCTTCCCGGCTCTTGTTCGTCAGCTCGGCGTCCACGGGTGTGGTCTCCTCCTTCTTCGGTCGGCCGGCACCACTGCGTCCACCACGTCCCCCGCGGTGGAGTTGCCTTCAGCAACATGAAGCAAGTTGAGTCTATTCCACTCAAGTACTGCGATGGGACACAAGGGTGCCACGCGGTGGAGAACACCCGCCCGGGCGCCGCGTCGGCCGGTTCCCGCCCGCGCCTTTGTATGAACCTTGGACTACCGTCCGTGGCGGTGCGAGAATCGCTCTCCACAACACCACGGGGAATCCTCGGAGTTGACAGGGAGGACGCAACCCGTGACAGCTGCGCACCCGATGGACCCGACCGGTGCCGACGTCCAGGGCGACGCCGCCGCGCTGCGCGAGGCCGGCGCCGTGTGCCCGGTCGCGCTGCCCGGCGGGGTACCCGGGATGATCGTCTCCCGCCACCAGGAACTGCGCGAGTTCCTCGCCGACCCCAGGGTGGCCAAGAACGTCGCGCACTTCGCCGCCTACCAGGACGGCCGCATCCCCGCGCAGTGGCAGCTGAACGCCTTCACGCTGGTCAACGGGATGACGACGGCCGACGGCGACGACCACCGGCGGCTGCGGGGCCTCGCCACCAAGGCGTTCACCCCGCGCCGGGTCGCCGCCCTGCGGCCCTGGATCGAGCGGGTGACCGGCGACCTGCTGGCCGCCCTGCCCGGTCACGCCGACGCCGACGGCGTGGTGGACCTGCGCGCGCACTTCGCCTACCCGCTGCCGATGAACGTCATCAGCGAGCTTCTGGGGGTGGACCCCGCCTACCGGGACCGGTTGCACGAGCTCACCCACGCCGTGGTCACCACCTCCGTGCCCGCCGGGGAGGCGCTGGCGGCCCAGGCGGAGATCCTCGCGGTCCTCGCCCGGGTGGTCGAGGACCGCCGGGCCCGGCCCGGGGACGACCTGACCAGCGCGCTGATCGCCGCCCGCGACGAGGACCGGCGGGGCGGCGAGGAGCGGCTCAGCGGCGACGAACTGACCGGCACCCTCATGTTGATGATCGTCGCCGGGCACCAGACCACCCTCAACCTGATCACCAACGCGGTCCGCGCCCTCAGCGGCCACCCCGAGCAGCGCGCGCTCGTCCTTTCGGGTGAGGTGACGTGGGACGCGGTGGTCGAGGAGACCCTGCGCTGGGACGGCCCCGTGGCGAACTTCCCGTTCCGCTACCCGACCACCGACCTCGTCGTCGGCGGCACCACGATCCCGCGCGGCACCCCGGTGCTGGCCGGGTACGCCGGCGCCGGACGCGACCCGCGCGAGTACGGGCCGGACGCCGACCGCTTCGACGTCACCCGCCCGGCCGGTACCCGGCACCTGGCCTTCGGGCACGGCGCCCACTACTGCCTCGGCGCCCCGCTGGCCCGGCTCGAGGCCGTCAGCGCCCTGCGCGATCTGTACGCGGCCCACCCGCGGCTCGACCTCGCCGTCCCCGAGGCCGAACTGCGCCCCCTGCCGGGCTTCGTCGGCAACAGCGTCCTGGAGCTGCCGGTCCGGCTCCACGGCTGACCTGCCCGCGGGGACGGCCGCCTGCACCCGGTAGGTTCGGGGGATGCCGCGACGCGATCCGCGCGCGCCCGAGGCGGGATACCTGGCCTTCTGGCGCGAGTACCACCTGTGCAGCCTGACCACCCCGCGACCGGACGGCTCCCCGCACGTCGTGCCCGTCGGGGTGACGTACGACCCGGAGGCGGGCCTGGCCCGGGTGATCACCAACACCCGCAGCGTGAAGGCGGCCAACGTGCGCGCCGCCGGGCCCGAGGGCGCCCGGGTGGCGGTCTGCCAGGCCGACCGCGGCAGGTGGGCCACCCTGGAGGGCGTCGCCACCGTCAGCGCCGACCCCGAGCGGGTCGCCGACGCCGTACGCCGGTACGCCGAGCGCTACGGGCGCACCCCGGCGCCCAACCCGGACCGGGTGGTCATCGAGATCGCCCTCACCCGGGCGATGGGCAACGCCTGACCCGCGCCGGGGCCGGACTCACGCGGACGGCCCCGCCCCGGTCACCTTCGCCAGGAAGCCGTCCAGGTTCGCCAGCGTGCGGGCGATCTGCTCCTCCAGCGTGAGGGTCTCCTCCATCCGCCGGGCCAGCGCCGTCTTCTTCTTGCCCCGCACGTACAGCGAGCAGGCGAGGTCGGCGCACATGTAGAGCCCCACGGTGTTGCCCTGCCGCCCGGCCGGGCCGGCCAGCGGGGCCGCCAGCAGGTCCACTCCGCCGCCCGAATGACCCGTCAGGCACAACCCGCACAGACTGCTGCGCATCAGATTCCTGCGCGCCCCCGGCGCCACCTTCAGCACGACGCCGACCGGCCGCTCCCCGCCCGTGACCAGATACGCCCGGTCCGGCGCTCCCGGATCCCGCCAGCCGAGGAAGTCGAGATCCCCCCAGGGGAGTTCGGCCAGGTCGCGGGGGAGGCTGACGCGCTTGGCCTCGCCCTTGGAGCAGTTGACGAAAGACGCCCGGATCAGCGTTTCTCCCAGAGGGTCCATGGCCGCGAAGCTACCCGGGACGGGGCCCGGTGTCGCCGGGTTTTCGGCGCCCCGCTCTTTCCCCGGTGTTCACCCTTCGCTTCGCGCACTGTTCGCCGCGTCCTCACTCTGGCAGGGTCAGGCCGTTTCGTACGACAGCTCTTATCGGCTCCGCAGCGTGGCCGGCCGGGGAGGAGACGTCCCTCGGCGGGTCACCCCCACGTATGGGAGAGGAACCATGCAGAAGACGAAGCGCCCCGCTGTGCGCACGCGCACCGCGCTGGCCACGATGGCCGTCCTGGCCGCCGCGGCACCGCTCACGCTCGCCGGGCCGGCCCGCGCCGACGCCCCGGCCGGCGCCCCGGGCGGTGTCACCTCCCAGTGGTCGACCCGGACGCTCGCCCCCGGCGTGCAGGTGAGCACCGGCTCCCTGCGCCGGGCCGACGCCCACCCGTTCTGGACGGTCGGCGTCACCGACCCCACCACCAGCCGCCTCACCGGCGCCGCGACCACCAAGGAGGTGGGCACCCCCGCCTGGGCCGACGACACCGCCGCGCAACTGCGGTCGGCCGGCTACCAGCCCCGGGTCGAAGCCGTCAGCTGGCCCGACTACGCCGACACCCCGCACGGCCTCATGGGCGTACGGGTGCGGGTCGGCTCCTACGCCACCCAGGCCCAGGCGCAGGCCGCCGCCGCGACGCTGACCGCCGCCGGCTTCCACACCTCGACCCTGTGGACCGGCTACGACATCCAGCAGCCGGCCGACGTCGAGAACATCCACGTCGCGGTCATCGACCCGCACGTGTTCACCGGCACCGTCGCCGGCACCCACGACGGCGACGTGGCCCAGCGCGAGACCACCTCCTCGGTGGCCGCCAAGGTCGGCTCGCTCGTCGCCGTCAACGGCGGCTTCTTCGTCACCGCGGACACCGACGGCGTGCAGGGCACCCAGTCCGGCCTGGGCGTCTACGACGGCGAGGTCGAGTCCATGTCGGCCGGCGCCCGCGCCTCGCTGGTGCTGGCCGACGGCGGCCGGCACATCCGGCTGGCCGACCTGTCCAGCACGGCCACCGCCCGCGCCGGCGGCTCCTCGTACGCCGTCGAGGGCATCAACCGCGTGCCCGGCACCCTGCGGGACTGCGGGCGGCCCGGCTCCTTCCCGAGCACCCGGCCCTGGCAGGACGTCACCTGCCAGGAGGCGGACGACCTGGTGCGCTTCACCCCGGCCTTCGCGGCGGACCTGCCGACCGGGGCGGGCGTCCAGGCCGTACTCGACGGCTCCGGCCGCGTGGTGTCCGTGGGCGCCCGCGGCGGGCGGGTGCCGGCCGGCGGCTCCGTGCTGCAGGGGGTGGGCTCGGCCGCGGACTGGCTGACCGCCCACGCGCGGCCCGGCCGCCCGGTGGACGTGCGCGTCACCGTGCGCGACGCCTCAGGACGCGTGGTGCCGATCGGTCCCGGCGACAGCGTCGTCAGCGCGGCGCCCACGCTCGTGCGCGGCGGCCGGACCGACATCGACGCCGCCACCGAGGGCACGGTGGACCCGCAGGACCTGTCCTTCGGCTACGCCTGGGCGGACTCCCGCCAGCCGCGCACCATGGCCGGCCTGGACGCCCGCGGCCGGCTGCTCCTCGTCACCGTGGACGGCCGGCAGAGCGGCGGCAGCGAGGGCTTCACCCTGGAGGAGGGGGCGGCCTTCATGCGGTCCCTTGGTGCCCTTGAGGCCATCAACCTCGACGGGGGCGGGTCCACCGCCATGGCCGTCGACGGTGTCCTCGTCAACGACACCTCCGACGCCACCGGTGAGCGGGCCGTCGGCGACACCGTCCAAATCCTCCCCGCCCAACGCGGCTGACCCCCGCACGGGGCGCACCCGCGAAAGTGGATGCGCCCTGCCAGGGGCGCGGGGAACTGCGCGCCCAGCAGGCCACCGGCCGGGAGTCGTGGTACCGCCTCGTGGGGCAGATGCGGCCCCGCCAGGGGCGCGGGGAACTGCGCGCCCAGCAGGCCACCGGCCGGGGGCAGGGGTGCTGCCTCGTGGGGCAGATGGTGCCCCGCCAGGGGCGCGGGGAACTGCGCGAGCAACCCACCACCGGCCGGTGGTCGCAAGGCGACAGAAACAGCCCCCTCGGGGGCGGGACGACCTGCGGCCCGCAGGATGGCCGAGCGCGCAGTTCCGCCCCCAGAGCTTCGCCTGGGAGGTACCCCCAGCGCCCCGGAGGGTGAACGTTCGCCCGCGAGGGCACCCCACCCCCGGGAGGGGTGAACGCACTCCGCGGGGAGCCCTCAGGGCTCCCGTTTTTGGGGGCGCCAGACGACGAGCGCGCTGGTGTGCTGCACGTCCTGGTAGGGCACCAGGTCCCGCCGGTAGGACGCGTGCACGGCAGCCTCCCGCTGCTGAATCACCGCCGCGGCGCCCTCGACCGCGGCGGACAGCTCCGCCACCCTGGCCTGCAGCGCCGCGACCTGGTTCTCCAGCTCGATGATCCGCTTGATGCCGGCGAGGTTGATGCCGGCGTCCTGCGACAGCCGCTGGACCTCGCGCAGCAGCGCGATGTCCCGGGCCGAGTAGCGGCGGCCGCGCCCGGCCGTACGGTCCGGCGAGACCAGGCCGAGCCGGTCGTACTGCCGGAGCGTCTGCGGGTGCAGCCCGGACAGCTCGGCCGCCACCGAGATGACGTAGACCGGTGTGTCCTCCGTCAGCTGGTAGGGGTCGCGCCCCCTGCCGGCCGACGGCCCGCGCACTCCGCCGCCGATACCGCCGATGCCGCCCTCGATGCCCATGCCATCACGCTCCCTTTGCGGCCTTGAACAACTCCTCCCGCGGGTCGTGACCCGCGGTCGCCTCCCGGTAGGACTCCAGCGCGTCCAGCGCCTTGCCCTCGGTCTTCTCCGGCACCGCCACCTCCACGGTGACGAGCAGGTCGCCGCGGGTGCCGTCCTTGCGCACCGCGCCCTTGCCCCGGGCCCGCAGGGTCCGGCCGTTGGGCGTGCCCGGCGGCAGCTTCAGCGTCACCGGCGGCCCGCCCAGGGTGGGCACCTTGATCTCGCCGCCGAGCGCCGCCTCGACGAAGCTCACCGGCACGGTGACCGTCAGGTTGGCGTCCTTGCGGCCGAAGACCGCATGCCCGCCGACGTGCACCACGACGTACAGGTCGCCGGCCGGCCCGCCGCGCTCGCCGGGAGCGCCCTTGCCGCGCAGCCGGATCCGCTGGTTGTCCGTGACGCCCGCGGGGATGCGCACCTGCATCGTGCGCGAGCTCTTCGCCCGGCCGCTGCCGTGGCAGACCTCGCAGGGGTTCTCCGCGATCAGGCCGCGGCCCTTGCAGTCCACGCACGGGTCGGTGAGCGAGAAGCCGCCCCCGCCGCCGCGCGAGACCTGCCCGGTGCCGACGCAGGTCGGGCACACCCGGGGGGTGCCGTTCCGGTCGCCGGTGCCCGAGCACGCCTTGCAGGGCGCCTGGGAGGACATCCGCAGCGGGACGGTGGCGCCCTCCACCGCCTCGTTGAAGCTGAGCGTCACCTCGGACTCGATGTCCTGGCCCCGCCGCGGCTGCACACGTGTGCCGCCGCCGCGGTTGAACAGCCCGCCGAAGACGTCGCCCAGGCCGCCGCCGAAACCGCCGCCGTGGCCGGTCGACGTGGGGGTGGGACCGCCGGGGCCCGGGGCGCCGCCGAAGAGGTCGCCGAGGTCGAAGTTGAAGCCCCCGGTGCCGCCCGCGCCCGGACCCCGGCGGAAACCGCCGTTGCCGAACAGCGCGCGGCCCTCGTCGTACTCCTTGCGGCGCTTGGTGTCGGAGAGGACGTCGTTGGCCTCGGAGATCTCCTTGAAGCGCTCCTCGGCCTTGGCGTCGCCCTTGTTCGCGTCCGGGTGGAACTCCCGGGCGAGCTTCCGGTACGCCTTCTTGATCTCGGCGTCGGTGGCGTCCTTGGGCACACCGAGGACTTTGTACAGGTCCTTTTCCAGCAGGTCCCTACTGATGCTCATCCCCGGTGTCCCTCCTCTCCGTCCCGCCCGCGGTCAGTCCTGGCCCGTCAGCGTCAGCCGTCCGAGCCACCGTTCTCCTCGTCCTCCGACGTGCCCTCCTCCTTGGGGTGGCTGCCCGGCTGGGGCTCGGCCACCGCGACCCGGGCGGGCCGCAGGTTCCGTTCCCCGATGCGGTACCCCGGCTGAAGGATCTGCACGCATGTGGTCTGCGTGACGTCCGGCGAATAGCTGTGCATCAGCGCCTCGTGGACCAGCGGGTCGAAGGGCTCGCCCTCCTTGCCGAACTGCTGGAGCCCCAGCTTCGCCGCGACCGTCTCCAGCGACTCGGCGACCGACTTGAAGCCGCCCACCAGCTCGCCGTGCTCCCGCGCCCGGCCGATGTCGTCGAGCACCGGCAGCAGCTCGGAGAGCAGGTTGGCGATCGCGATCTCGCGGACCGAGACGCGGTCCCGTTCCACCCGACGGCGGTAGTTCTGGTACTCCGCCTGGAGGCGCTGGAGGTCCGCGGTGCGCTCGTTGAGCGCGGTGCGCACCTGGTCCAGTTGGGCCCGGACCGCCGCCAGCTCCTGCGCGGTGGCGTCGCCGCCGGCCGCCGGGCCCGCCTTGTCGGCGTTCCCGGCGTCCTGTCCGGCCTTGCCGGACTTCGGCGCGTCGGCGTCGGAGGGGACGTCGGGCTCGTCAAAGCCCTTCGGCTCCTCCGTCACGCGGCACCGTCCCGCTTGTCGCCGGCCTCGTCGTCGACGATCTCGGCGTCCACCACGTCCTCGTCGCCGCCGGCCGCGTCCTTGGTCATGTTCGGACCCTCGCCGGCGCCGGCCGCGCCCGCAGCGCCGTCGGCCTGAGCGTTGGCGTACAGCGCCTGGCCGAGCTTCTGGCTGGTGGCGGCGAGCTTCTCGCTCGCCTCCCGGATGGAGGCGATGTTGCCCTCGTCGGAGGACTCGTTCTTCAGCTTCTCCTTGAGGTCGGCGACCGCGGTCTCGACCTCGCCCCGGACGTCGTCGGGGAGCTTGTCCTTGTTGTCCGAGATGAACTTCTCGGTCTGGTAGACGAGCTGCTCGCCCTGGTTGCGGGTCTCGGCGGCCTCGCGGCGCTTGTGGTCCTCGTCCGCGTACTTCTCGGCCTCCTGGCGCATCCGGTCGACCTCGTCCTTGGGCAGCGAGGAGCCGCCCGTGACGGTCATCCGCTGCTCCTTGCCGGTGCCGAGGTCCTTCGCGCCCACGTGCATGATGCCGTTGGCGTCGATGTCGAAGGTGACCTCGATCTGGGGCATCCCGCGGGGGGCCGGCGGCAGGCCGGTCAGCTCGAACATGCCGAGCTTCTTGTTGTACGCGGCGATCTCGCGCTCGCCCTGGTAGACCTGGATCTGCACCGACGGCTGGTTGTCCTCCGCCGTGGTGAAGATCTCCGAGCGCTTGGTCGGGATCGTGGTGTTGCGCTCGATCAGCTTGGTCATGATGCCGCCCTTGGTCTCGATGCCGAGGGACAGCGGGGTGACGTCGAGCAGCAGGACGTCCTTGACCTCGCCCTTGAGCACGCCGGCCTGGAGGGACGCGCCGATGGCGACGACCTCGTCCGGGTTCACGCCCTTGTTGGCGTCCTTGCCGCCGGTCAGCTCGCGCACCAGCTCGGCGACGGCGGGCATCCGCGTGGAGCCGCCGACCAGGACCACGTGGTCGATCTCGGACAGCTGGATGCCGGCGTCCTTGATCACGTTGTGGAACGGGGTCTTGCAGCGCTCCAGCAGGTCCGCGGTCAGCTGCTGGAACTGGGCGCGGGTGAGCTTCTCGTCCAGGTGCAGCGGGCCCTCGGCGGACGCGGTGATGTAGGGCAGGTTGATCGAGGTCTCGGTGGACGAGGACAGCTCGATCTTCGCCTTCTCCGCGGCCTCGCGCAGACGCTGGAGCGCCATCTTGTCGCGGGAGAGGTCCACGCCGTGGCCGGACTGGAACTGCTTGACCAGGTAGTCGACGACCCGCTGGTCCCAGTCGTCACCACCGAGGTGGTTGTCGCCGTTGGTGGCCTTGACCTCGACCACGCCGTCGCCGATCTCCAGCAGCGACACGTCGAAGGTGCCGCCGCCGAGGTCGAAGACCAGGATCGTCTGGTCGTCCTTGTCCAGGCCGTACGCGAGCGCGGCGGCGGTAGGCTCGTTGACGATGCGCAGGACGTTCAGCCCCGCGATCTCGCCGGCCTCCTTGGTCGCCTGACGCTCGGAGTCGTTGAAGTACGCCGGCACGGTGATCACCGCGTCGGCGACCTTCTCGCCCAGGTACGACTCCGCGTCCCGCTTCAGCTTCTGCAGGATGAAGGCGGAGATCTGCTGGGGGTTGAAGTCCTTGCCGTCGAGGTTGATCCGCCAGTCGGTGCCCATGTGGCGCTTGACCGAGCGGATGGTCCGATCGACGTTGGTGACGGCCTGGCGCTTGGCGACCTCGCCGACGAGCACCTCGCCGTTCTTGGCGAAGGCGACGACGGACGGCGTGGTCCTGGCGCCCTCTGCGTTGGTGATGACGGTGGGCTCGCCGCCTTCGAGAACGCTGACGACGGAGTTAGTCGTGCCCAGGTCGATGCCGACCGCACGTGCCATGGTGAATCCTCCAGCTGACTTGAGTGGAACTGGCTCAAGAGTGCCTGAGACCGCCACCGCTGTCAATTGACATGAGTCGATGCGACTCAACTTATCCGCGCCCTACTCGCGCAGCCGCAGGTGAACGGGGGCGCGCGACACAGATCACCAGCGGCGCGGCTTCATGGAGCGGGCCGATCCCGGGTAACGTCGTCTGGACCGGGAGTAAGTTACCGCTTAGTACGTTCTCGCCCGCGCAGGTACGAGGAGCCCCCATGCAACTCGCCGCGATCATCGTGTCGCTGGTCCTCACCGCGGTCGGCGTCGCCCTGATCGGCCTCGCCGTCGCGCAGATCCAACGGTTCGTCCGGCTCGGCCAGCCCGTGCCCGCCGGCAGCCGCACCGACGACCCGAAGGCGCGCACCCGGACCCTTGCCAAGGAGTTCGTCGGCCACACCCGGATGAACCGCTGGGGCGTCATCGGGGTCGCGCACTGGTTCGTGGCGGTCGGCTTCCTCACCCTCGGGCTGACGATCGTCAACGCCTACGGGCAGCTGTTCAAGGCCGACTGGATCCTTCCGGTGCTCGGCGACTGGCTGCCCTACCAGCTGTACGTCGAGTTCATCGCGCTGTTCACCACCTTGGGCATCCTCGTGCTGATGGCCGTCCGGCTGATGAACCTGCCCTCCCGGGCCGGCCGCAAATCCCGCTTCGCCGGCTCCACCGCCTGGCAGGCGTACTTCGTCGAGTACGTGATCCTGGTCGATCGGCCTGGCCATCCTCACCCTGCGCGGCCTGGAGGGCGCGCTGCACGGCGTGGACCACTACGAGGCCGCGTACTGGGCCTCGTACCCCCTGGTCGCCGCCTTCAACGGGCTCGGCACGGCCACCCTGCAGAACCTGGTCTACCTGGTCGCCATGATCAAGCTCGGCGTCACCATGATCTGGGCGATCACCGTGGGCCTCAACACCGACATGGGCGTGGCCTGGCACCGCTTCCTGGCCTTCCCCAACATCTGGTTCAAGCGCGAGGCCGACGGGCGGGTCGCCCTCGGCGCGCTCCAGCCGATGACCAGCGCCGGCGTCCCGATCGACTTCGAGGACCCGGGCGAGGACGACGTCTTCGGCGTCTCCCAGGTCGAGCACTTCTCCTGGAAGGGCCTGCTCGACTTCTCCACCTGCACCGAGTGCGGCCGCTGCCAGTCGCAGTGCCCGGCGTGGAACACCGGCAAGCCGCTCTCCCCGAAGCTGCTGATCATGTCGCTGCGCGACCACGCGCACGCCAAGGCGCCCTACCTGCTGGCCGGCGGCGGCAAGACCGCCGAGGGCGAGGAGAAGGCCACCGCCGAGCAGCTGGCCGCCGTCCCCGCCGCCGCGCTCGCCGAGGCCGAGCGCCCGCTCGATCGGCACCGCCGAGGAGAACGGCGTCATCGACCCCGACGTCCTGTGGTCGTGCACCACCTGCGGCGCCTGCGTCGAGCAGTGCCCGGTGGACATCGAGCACGTCGACCACATCGTCGACATGCGCCGCTACCAGGTGATGATCGAGTCCTCGTTCCCGTCCGAGGCGGGCACGATGCTCAAGAACCTGGAGAAGAAGGGCAACCCGTGGGGGCTGCCGAAGAAGCAGCGGCTCGCCTGGGTGAAGGAAGTCGAGTTCGAGGTCCCGGTGGTCGGCGAGGACGTCGAGGACCTCACCGAGGTCGAGTACCTCTACTGGGTCGGCTGCGCCGGCTCCCTGGAGGACCGGGCCAAGAAGACCACCAAGGCGTTCGCCGAACTCCTGCACATCGCCGGCGTGAACTTCGCGATCATGGGCGGCGAGGAGAACTGCACCGGCGACTCCGCCCGCCGCCTGGGCAACGAGTTCCTCTTCCAGCAGCTCGGCCAGGAGAACGTGGCCATGCTCAACATGGCCTTCGGCGAGGAACTGGACGACGACGGCAAGGTCGTCGCGGGCACCGCGAAGCCGAAGGCGGCGAAGAAGATCGTCGCCACCTGCCCGCACTGCTTCAACACCCTCGCCAACGAGTACCCGCAGCTCGGCGGCGAGTACGAGGTCATCCACCACACCCAGCTGCTCCAGCACCTGGTGGACGAGGGCAAGCTCGTGCCCGTCACCCCGGTCGAGGGCCTGATCACCTACCACGACCCCTGCTACCTGGGCCGTCACAACAAGGTCTACACGCCGCCGCGCGAGATCATCGCCAAGGTGCCCGGACTGCGCAACGAGGAGATGCACCGCCACAAGGAGCGCGGCTTCTGCTGCGGCGCGGGCGGCGCGCGCATGTGGATGGAGGAGCGGATCGGCAAGCGCATCAACAACGAGCGCGTCGACGAGGCCCTCTCCCTCAACCCCGACATCATCTCCACCGCCTGCCCGTTCTGCCTGGTGATGCTCACCGACTCGGTCAACGGCAAGAAGAACGAGGGCGCGGCGAAGGAGTCGATCCAGGTGGTGGACGTCGCCCAGCTCCTGCTGGACTCCGTCCGGACGCAGGCGCCTTCGTCGCCCGAGCCGACGGCGGAGGCGGCGGCGCCGCAGTAGGCCGCCGGGCCGTGTGTCCTCGCCGGGCCGTCGCGTTCACCGCGGCGGCCCGGCGCCGTGCGGGGCGGGGTGCACGGGGGGGGTTGCTCGGCCGGCCCGCGGGCGCCGCACCTGGGGTGACGTGGTGGGGTGACGTGTCACAGGTTGGCAGCAAAGGTGCGCGCCCCGCGCGGGGGGCCGTACGGGGAACGGGCCCAGCGGGTACGTTCGAAGACGTGGCTGGTTTCAGGAATCGTCAGAGCCAGGCCCCGGGTGGGCGGCGGGGTGGCTACCCGCAGCAGCAGTACGGGCAGGGGCAGCCGGGCGGCGGGTTCCCGGGTGGGCCGGGAGGTCCCGGGGGTTACCCGGGCGGCGCTCACGGCGGGCACCCCGGCGGCGCTCAGGGCGGCTACCCGGGCGGCTCGCCCAGCGGTGAGCCGGAGTACTACGGGGGCGGGGCAGGATCTTCGGCCCCTTCGGCTCCTTCGGCGACGCCTGCCTCGTACGACGACGACCCGGGCCACACCCGGGCCTTCACCTTCGGCGCCGGCGAGCAGCTGGCCGACCCGTACCAGCAGCCGTACGAGGGCGGCGGGTACGACGGCGGGTACGAGGGCGGGCCGTACGGCGGCGACAACGTGGCCACCTACCGGGCCGGGCAGGCGAGCGCGCCGCCCGCCGGACCGCGGCTGCACTGGAAGGAGCTGCTGAGCGGGATCGTGCTCCGCCCCGGCCGCACCTTCTGGACGATGCGCGACCACACCGTGTGGGGCCCCGCGCTGATCGTCACCCTCCTCTACGGCCTGCTCGCCGTCTTCGGCTTCGACGGCGCCCGCGGCGACATCCTCAACTCCACGCTCTCCACCAGCATCCCGTGGGTCCTCACCACCGGCGTCGCCGTCGTCCTGTGCGGCCTGACCCTCGGCGCGGTCACCAACACCCTGGCCCGCCAGCTCGGCGGCGACGGCGCCTGGGCACCCACGGTGGGCCTGGCGATGCTCGTCAGCTCCCTCACCGACGCACCGCGCCTGCTCTTCGCCCTCTTCCTCGGCGGCGGCGACGACTTCGTCCAGCTCATGGGCTGGCTGACCTGGCTCGCCTGCGCGGCCCTGATGACGTCCATGGTGGCGAAGTCCCACGACCTGCCGTGGCACAAGGCGCTGGGGGCGGCGTCGATCCAGCTGGTGGCGCTGCTGATGCTGTTCAAGCTGCCGCTGATCTGAGGCGGGACGGCTGGGGCTTCACGTGACGGACCGACGGCGCGCGGCCGGCTGCGGCGCGAACCGTCGGGGGGTCTCACACCTGCGTGCGGTGGAAGTTGAGGTAGGAGCGGGACGGGGTGGGCCCGCGCTGCCCCTGGTAGCGGGAGCCGTAACGGGCGGAACCGTACGGGAATTCGGCGGGTGAGGTCAGCCGGAAGAGGCACAGCTGGCCGATCTTCATCCCTGGCCAGAGCTTGATCGGCAGGGTGGCCACGTTGGACAGCTCCAGCGTCACGTGCCCGGAGAAGCCGGGGTCGATGAAGCCCGCCGTCGAGTGCGTCAGGAGGCCGAGCCGGCCGAGGCTGGACTTGCCCTCCAACCGGGAGGCGATGTCATCCGGAAGGGTGATCACCTCGAAGGTGGACGCCAGCACGAACTCGCCCGGGTGCAGGATGAACGCGTCGTCGCCCTCGGGCTCCACCTGCCGCGTCAGATCCGGCTGTTCCACCGCCGGGTCGATGTGCGGGTAGCGGTGGTTCTCGAACACCCGGAAGAACCGGTCCAGGCGCACGTCGATGCTCGACGGCTGGACCATGGACGCCTCGAACGGGTCGATGCGTACGCGGCCGTTGTCGATCTCGGTCCGGATGTCCTTGTCTGAGAGCAGCACCCCACGAGACTAACGCGCGACCCCGGCCGACCTGCACAGGCTCCCGCCGGGGCGACCCCGGCCGACCGGCACCAGCCCCGCCGGGGCCGCGCACCCGCGCTACTTCCCGACGCCGCCCACGGCTTCCGCCACGGGCACGGGCACCGGGACCGGCACCGGAACGGCGTGCCGCAGCCGGGCACACTTCGGACACCTCAACAACCGCCCGGGCCCGAGTCGATCAGCCCCCAAATGCTGCATCGGAAACGAACCGACGCTGAACACGTGCCCCTCGGCACAACGAACAACGGTGCGCTCCATGAAGTCCCTTCCCCAACTCCGCGTGGCCGACAAACCCACACATTAGGGGATCTACCGCCCACACCGAAGCACCTCACCGCACCCCCAACCTACCCCTCCCCCACCCCACCCCGATCTCCCCCACGCCCCCCACACCATGGGGTACAGTGTCCTCGGAACCTCTTCCCGAGGACCCATTCACGCGGATGTAGTTTAATGGTAGAACATGAGCTTCCCAAGCTCAGAGCGCGGGTTCGATTCCCGTCATCCGCTCCATTGATAAGCCCCAGGTCAGCGGCCTGGGGCTTTTTGTTGTCCAGACCAATTGAAGAACCCGCACCACTTCCGCACCACATCTGGCGGTCAATTGGCGCACTCACCAGGCTGGCGTTGCCGGGTGGAGGGCGAGGGCAGACTACTTCCGCTCCTGGACAACGAATCCGCTCCAGCGGGCCTGCTACGGGTTAAAGTCCCAAGGATTGATCACCGCGGCGCCAGTGCGCTCCAGGTGCTTGATGTTGCGACTGGCCACGGTCCAGTGGTTGGCCAGCGCGGTGGCGGCGATGAGGGCATCCGGCGGGTCGATGCTCGTGCCGGCAGCCTTCAGCGCTTTATGGACGGCGAGGTAGGCAGCCGCCTCTCGCTCGCCGATCGGCGCGATACGGTCCCGGTATTCCAGCCGGGCAGTCGCGAGCACCTCGGCGTACCGAGCCTGTCGTGCCGGATCCGGGGTGGCCGCGACGCCGGCCTCGATCTCAGCGACCGTGATGACGCTCAGGTAGCGGTTGGGGCGAGCCGTGGAGCGCAGCCAGGCCACGACGCGGGGATCCGGCCGGAGCCTGGCGGTCAGTTCCGCGACGACGTTCGTATCGAGCAGGTAGATCACCGATCGCCCGCCTGATCGTCATCGTAGGAGCGAGCGCCGAACTCAAGCCCCTCGAACGGCTTGGACAGCAGAAACTCCTCGAACCCGTCGGTCGCCAGCCGGACCCAGCGGCTCAGCATCTCCGGCAACGCCTCAATCTCGGTGTCGGCGAGTTCGGCGTCGAAGTACCGGGCCTGGTCCTCCGGCAGCGACTCACGGATGTCCCGGATGGTCCGCAGCGGATGATCCCCCACCGCGGTCACGGACGAGCGCGGAACCCCGCCAGGTGCAGTGGTCATCCCATCTCCTTTCGCTGTACGGACCGCCCTAGTCCAGGTTAGTGCCATCCACCGACTCCCGGCCGCGATCCAGACTTCTGGAAGAGCCCGCACCACTCCCGCACCAGTACCAGCGGTACGCCGCAGACAGCCACGGCCAGTCGTCGACTCATCATGTCCAGCCCCCAAGCCCACTGGAGCGGCCTGACCAGCACCTACGCGAGAAGCCTCCCGTGATTCCCAAGCTCAGAGCGCGGGTTCGATTCCCGTCATCCGCTCCAAAGAAAAGGCCCAGGTCACCGACCCGGGCCTTTGTTGTTGTCTGGACCAATTGAAGTACCCGCACCACTTCCGCACCACATCTGGCGGTCAATTGGCGCCATACGGCGAGCCTCGAAGGGTGCGCCGAGAGTCCATACGATGCAATTCTCGAACATCGAGACGGACTTTATGTAATGACAGACGACGTTCGAGGGCCGACGCGACCGCGTGTCGACTCGGATGGGCGGTCAAGTGGGGCCCATCCCGGGCGCGCCACTTGGGCCGTCGTCGGCCGCTGCCTGCCGGGTGGCGCGGACGCGGTGTCGAGCCCGGCCGCGACCTTCTTCTGGTGCCCCAGCGGCGAGTGCTGGTAGATCAGGGCGGCTTTCTCCGAGGACTGGTCGGCCCAGACCGTGACGTCCTTCAGCGTTCCGCCCGACTGGGTAACCGAAGTATTGCGGGCGTATCGCAGGTCGTAGATACGGAGATTCCCCGGCAAGCCGACTTTCGCCCGTTCCTTGCGCCATTTACGGCCAAATGTCGAGCGGCGGAATGGTGCTCATCGTTCTCCTACGAAAAGCAGTCCGTCTGGTTCCCTTGCGCCGGACCAGTCGAGGTGCGCCGAGTTCGTCCTCGGGCAGCACGCGCCGCCCGCAATGGGGCGGGCCGGCCCGGTGACCGGCATGGCACCGGGCCGTCGCCTCAGGATGCGGACCAGCACATCCCATTCCTTGACCGCCCCGCCTCGTCGGCGGCGACGTGGTCGGACCCAGCGCGCCCGCCGGCGACCGCCTGCCGGCACGCCTCCGGGCTGATGCGCCACATGGTGAACTGGATACTCACCAAGGCTCCCTTCACCTGACGTTGCACCGTTGTCGGGATATGGCGGCACATGGTGAACTGGATACTCACAAGGCTCCCTTCACCTGACGTTGCACCGTTGTCGGGATATGAGGCGGCAGTGGGGTCGCCGCACACTCAGCCCAGCCACACCGCCATCGCATCCCCGTTCTTCGTGGCCTCGGCGTAGAAGTCGCGCAGGGCACGGAAAGCGTTGAGGGGCGGCTCGGTGGCGCCGTCGGCCTCTCCGTAGACCCCGGTGAAGTCGATGGTGCGACAGCGCTGCTCGATGTCCTGCTCGCTCAGTGCCCCCAGCTCAGCGGCGATCCGAGCCACCTCGGCCGGGGACAGCACGCGGGTGCCGCCGTAGTCGTCCGGCTCGTTCTCCATCCGGACGCCACCTCTGATCGCCGCAGCGGCGACCGAATCGGGACGACCGTTGGCGAGAACGCGGTACAGGACGTCCCAGTCCTTGGCCACCTCCTCGCTCTCGGCCAGGTAGTCCGGGGTGATGTGGCCTGTGGCGATCGCCTGCTCGTACGCCAAAGCTGGGATACGTCGCATCGTGAACTCGATACTCACTGCGTTCTCCTTGAACCGGTCATGCGGCCAGCGCCCACTCCACCACATCCGTCGTCACCTCTGCCGGGACTCCTACCTCAGGGAAGGAGGCAGCGAGCACGTGTGTCGCTCCAGCAACCAGGAACGTTCCGACCGTTCCCCAGTTCGGGCTGCCCCAGTCGATGCTGGTCGAGGTGGAGCTGCCGTAGTAGGTGCGGACTTGGGGTGCAGGGAAGGGATCCGGGTCGACGGCGTTGATCGGTCCGGGGGCGTAGGCAGCCAGCGCTGTGCGGCTTGCGAGGCTGGTGATGTCCGCTCCTCCGGTGGTACCGATGATCTGCAATGGGTTACGGGCACGGTTGATGGTGCCTACTGGCTGGCACACCCATACCTGCGCATTGCCGACTTCGGCTCCCTGGGAGTAGAAGTCACTCAGGGCCGCCCCCCAGCGGCTGCGGGCCTTCTTGCCCGACAGCTTGTCGAGACGATAGTAGATCAGGCCCTTGGTGTCCGAGGCCGGTGCGATGTCGGAGGCCGGGTACCGGTGGTTCGCCTCGGGCGACGGGATGTCGAAGTGATCCCAGTCGGCTCCGTTGAACATCAGCATGATGCCCTCGGCTCCGTCGGTGTCCCTCGGGTAGGGGCGAGCTTCCGGGACCACGGGGTCCCCCGCCACGACCGGCCAGCCGGTCATGCGGGACAGTCCCTTGGTGTAGCCCGCTAGCTTGTCCACGGCCTGTTTCCGGCTCCGGCCGTACGCAGATGCGGGCTTGACATCCCAGACGGCCAGTCCGGCTCCCTGCGGAGTGGGGACGCCGGTCACTACCAGGTCGGGCCGGGCTTCCTTTGACCAGTAGGTGGGGAACTTCATGATCTGACCACCCCAAACTCCCCTCAGCCCGGGGTAGTCGGCGTAGACGTTGTCCGCGCCGTGCAGTATGACCTCCTGCTCGTAAGCCATGTTCAGGACGAAGTTGTGCTGCTCGTCGCTGCCACCGATCCACCAGCCGTTCTCCGGGGCCGGACCCTGGGCGGACTCGCCCGTCGGGTCCGTCAGGTAGGTCGGGCCGTCATTCGCGTAGGCGTACGCGGAGACGTACGGGTCGGCGATGCGCAGGCCGATCGGGTCCTGGGTGGTGAAGCGGCCGGTGGCCGGGTCGTAGACGCGGGCGCCGAGGTCCTGCTCGCCGGAGAGGACCGGGTCGTCGAGGCCGCCGGTGTAGCCGAAGGGGTTGGCGGGTGCGGTGACCCCGCTCACGGGGGTGGTGGTCTGGACGCCGAAGGGGTCGTAGGAGTACGCGACTTGGGGGTTGCCGGAGGCGTCGGTCAGGTCGGTGACCGAGCCGAGCGCGTCGTGGTGGTCGTAGAGCACGCCGGACGCGGTGTGCTCGGACAGCGGCAGCCCGAGCGGGTCGGCGTGGAAGTCGCCGACCAGGGCGCCGTCGGGACCTGTTTCGGTGGCCAGTTGTGCCTGCGGGCCGCTGGTGTCCCAGGTCTCGGTGAGGACGGTGGTACCGCCCGAGGTGGTGGTAACACGGTTGCCCCGGTCGTCGTTGGTGAAGACGTAGGACTTCCCGGCATGCGTGGCGCTGAGGGGATGGTTGTTCGCGTCGTAGGTGATGGTGTCCGCCGACGTCCCGTCACCGACGTAGTTGCCGTCCGCGTCATACGCGTACGTCTGCTGGCTCGCGCCGGTGACGGCCGTCTTGAGTTCGTCGGCGGCGTCGTAGGTGTAGGTGGTGGTGGCGCCCTTGGTCATGGTGGCCCGGTTGCCGGCGTCGTCGTACGTGTAGCCGACCTGGGCGGAACCGGCCGGGCAGCCAGTGGTGCCAGCCGCGGAAGTACACCAGGAGGTGAGCCGACCGGCGTCGTCGTACCCGAAGTACTGCGGGGCCTGCGCCACGCCGCCTCGCCTGGAGTCCAGTTCAATCGGGCGGCCGTCCTTGTCCAGGCCGACCGTCCAGGACGACAGGACGCTGCCGTTCTTCACGCTGCTGACGGAGGTGATCTGCCCGGCGTCGTTGTAGCCGCGCGTCTCCACGTAGTCGTTCGCGGCGGGCAGGGTGGTGGTCGTCAGGTGCCCGGCCGCGTCGTAGCCGTAGCCCACGGTGGCGCCGTCGGCGGTCTGGGTGGCGGTGCGGCCATCGTCGTCGTAGGTGTAGCCGGTGTGCTCGCCGTCCGAGTAGGTGCGGTCGGTGACGTGGCCTGCCGGATCGTAGGCGTAGGTGAACTGCTGATCGCTGTGGCCTGCGACCGTCGTGGTGAGCACGCGACCCGCGTCGTCGTAGGTCAGGGTACGGGTCCCCGTGCCGTCGGTGACGGTGGTGCGGCGGCCCGCGTCGTCGTAGCCGTAGCTGACCGAAGGCGTTTCGTCGGTATAGGTGAGACCGCTGACCAGGCCCCGCGAGTCGAACGTCGCGGTGGCCGTGATGCCCCGGGCGTCGGAGGTGGTGTTCCGCTCGCCGTCCGCGTCGTAGCCGTACGTCACGGTGCGGTTCAGCGGATCGGTGACCGAGGTGAGCTGACCGGCGTCGTCGTAGCCGTAGGTCGTGGTGTGGCTGTTGGCGTCGGTGCGCGTGATCAAGTTGCTGGCGGGGTCGTAGGTGTACGAGGTGGTGTGGTGCAGCGGATCGGTGACCGAGGCGATGCGGCCGGCGTCGTCATAGCCGGTCGTGGTGGTGTGGTCCTCGGGGTCGGTGACGCCGGTCGGGCGGCTGTCCGCGTCGTAGGCGGTGGTCGTCACGTGGCCGAGCGGATCGGTGACCGTGGTCGGGTTGCCTGCCGGGTCGTAGCCGTAGGTGGTGGTGTAGTCCGCCGGCGTCGCGCCGGAGACGTTGCCGCGAGGGTCGATCACGGTCGCGGTCCGGCCGTCCGGGTCGTACGTCGTAGTGGTGATTTCTCCCATCGGCGTCGTCTCGGTCAGCCGGTGGCCCGCCTTGTCGTAGGTGAAGGACGTCTTCTTGCCCAACGGGTCGGTGGACTCGGTCAGTTGCCCGGTGCCGTTGTACGAGGACTTCACGACCGCTCCGGTGGGATCGGTGACCGAGACGACCCGGCCGTCGGCGTCGTAGCCGGTCGTGGTGGTGTGGCCCAGCGGATCGGTGACGGTGACGGGGTGGTTGGCGGCGTCGTAGCCGGTGGTCGTCGTGTGGCCCAGAGGATCAGTGACCGTGGTCCGGTTGCCGTTGGCGTCGTAGCCGTACGTCGTGGTGAAGTCGGCGGAGTTCGCGCCGGAGGCGTTGCCGCGCGGGGTGGTCAGCGTGTTCTGCCGCCCGGCGTCGTCATAGGTGTAACTGGTCGTGTCGCCCAGTGGGTTGACGATGCTGAGGACGCGGCCGGCCGGGTCGTAGTTCGTGGTCGTGGTCTTCCCGTCCGCGTCGGTGACGGTGGTGGGCCGGCCGGCGTCGTCGTAGCCCGTCGTGGTGGTGTGGCTCAGCGGATCGGTGACGGTGGTGGGCCGGCCGGCGTCGTCGTAGCCGTAGGTCGTGGTGTGGCCCAACGGGTCGGTGACCAGGTGCAGTTCGCCTGCCGGGTCGTACGCGTACGTGGTGGTGTAGTCGGCGGGGTTCGCGCCCGAGACGTTGCCGCGCGGGTCGGTGGTGGCCTTGAGGCGGTCCGCGGCGTCGTAGGTGTGCGAGGTCACCTCGCCCGTGGGCGAGGTCTCGGTCAGGACGTTGCCGCCCTTGTCGTAGGTGTACGACGTGGTCTTGCCGTTCTGGTCGCTGACCGAGGCCAGACGATCATTGTCGTCGTAGGTGCGGGTGGTGGTGCCGCCGTCGGGGTCGGTGACCGCCGTGACGTTTCCGTCGGCGTCGTAGGCGGTGGTGGTGACGTGCCCCATCGGATCGCTGACCGCGACCGGCCGCCCCAGGGCGTCGTACACCGTGTCGGTGGTGTCACCGAGCGGGTCCCGGACCGAGGTCTGGTTGCCGGCCGCGTCGTACGCGTACGTGGTGGTGTACGCCGCCTTGTCGGCGCCGTCGGCATTGCCCAGCGGTGACGTGACGGTCTTCAGGCGGCCGTCCGGGTCGTACGTGTACGTCGTCTTGCCGCCGTCCGCGTCGGTGACCGCGACCGCCTCGCCCTGAGTGTCGTAATCGGTCGTGACCGTATGGTCGTCGGCATCCGTGGTGCTCGTCTGGCGTCCCAGGTCGTCGTATCCGTACTTGGTGGTGTGACCGTAGGGATCCTTGACCTCGGCTAGCTTCCCCGAGGCGTTGTAGGTGTTCGTTGTGGTGTGGCCGAGCGGATCGGTGACCGTGGTGAGCCGGCCGACGCCGTCGTAGGTGTAAGTGGTGGTGAAGTCGGCGGCGTTCGCACCCGACACGTTGCCCCGGGGGTCGGTCTGGGTCAGCATCCGGCCCGCGGCGTCGTAGGTGTACGAGGTGATGCCGCCCGTCGCGTCCTGCTTGGTCGCGAGGTTGCCCGCCGCGTCGTAGGTGTTGGTGGTCACCCCGCCCGCGGGCTCCGTCACCGTCTTGATCTGCCCGTCAGCGGTGTACGTGTACGTCGTCACCCCGTGCTCGGGGTCGGTGACCGTGCTCAGCCGGTTGTCGGGGTCGTATGTGTACGAGGCGGTCTTGCCGCGGGCGTCGGTGTGGGACGTGATGTTGCGCCGGGCGTCGTACGTCCACGACTCGGTGGTGGACACGGGGAAGGGCGCGGTCCTGGTGAGCATGTCACCGACCGGGTCGTACGTCATCTGTGTGGTGTTGCCGTCCGGGTCGGTGACCGACGTGAGGTCGAGTCGGTTGTCGTAGGTGTACTCGGTCACTCCTCCGTCGCCGTCGGCGTGCGCGATCAGGACGTTGCCGGAGTAGTAGTCCTCGGCGGTGCGGCCGTCGGTGTCGGTGGTGGTGGCCGTCTCAGTGGCCGGGTCCCAGCTGATGGTGGGCTGGGCGCCGCCTGCCTCGTCCTGCTGGGTCACCCTGCCGGCCGCCGGGTCGTAGACGTTGTGCACCAGCACATGCCCGGCGGGGTCGGTCACCGTGGTGAGCCGACCGGCGCCGTCGTAGCCGTACGTCGTGGCACCGTCGGCGTTCGTGACGCTCGCCAGCCGCTCCGCCGAGTCGTAGCCGTAGGAGACGGTGAGGCCGCCGGGCAGAGTCAACTTGGTGATGTCGCCGGTTGTTGCGTCGTGGTCGAAGGTGACGACCCGGCCCGAACTGTCGGTGGCCGTGGTCAGCTGCCCGCCGCTGTGGGTGAAGGTGAGCCCGCGGCCGTCGCGGTCGGTGATCCGGGTGAGCTGTCCTGCGGTGTCGAAGGAGTCCACCTGGGAGTCGGGCAGGGTAAGGGTGTAGCCGCTGCCGGAGGCCGTGAGGACGGATCCGACGCCCGGCGGTGCATTGAAACTGCCGTCGGACTGTTTGACGAATGTGCTCTGGGCGCCGTTCTCCCCTGTGAGGGTGACGTCCGATCCGGACACGGCCAACGACATCGCGTACGGCTCGCTCCAGCCTGGCCCGAGGGGACCGCTGCGGCTCGCGGCCGTCGAGTCGTAGCTGCGCTGGAAGTCGAAGGTCAGGCCGGTCCCCGGCAGGGACGCGTCGTCGACAGTCTCCGTGTACGCGCCGGTCGCGGTGTTCACCGGATCGCCGACGAAGTTCTGCAAAGCACTTGGCACGGCCAGACTGCTGCTGCACGAACAGCCCACCGCCTGGTCGGGGATGACGCCGACGGTGCCGTCGGCGAGGTTGACGACCGTGACGTTCGGCGGGCAGCCGCCGGATTCGGAGCCATCGCAGTCGGTGCGGCCGGTGAGGTTGGAGGAGCTGGAATCGAGGACGACCTTACCGCCAGTGCCGTCCATCGCGACCGACCACGGCTCCCAACTGGGCGTGGCGAGGTCTCCGTTCACCTGTGAGGCGACGGTCAGCTGGCCGGTTGCGACATCGATGACGCCGGTCTGCGACTCCGGGGCCACGAACCCGCCCGTGTCGATGAGCAGGATCAGCTTCTTGCCGTCCCGGGACAGCAAGTAGGGCCCAGCGTCGGCGGCATTGGCGAACGCCACCGGATCGGCACCCGGCGTGTCGGGGTGGACGGTGACGAACGTCTGCGAGTACGTGTCGCCGTTGTCGTAGTCCAGCACAGTGACGATCGTCTCGCCGTCATCGCTCATGCGGACGGCATCGTAGTAGGGGTTCCAGCTGTAGTCGTTCTGGAGCGGGCTGACCCAGGTCGTGACGGCGGATCCGCCGGAGATGTCCGTGGACAGGAGGACTTCCTGTTCGGTGCCCGAGCCCCCGGTGGCGTTGTACGTCTCGCTGAAGTCTCCGAACCAGGCGATCCTGCTGCCGTTGCCCGAGATGGCCACCGTGCCGGAGTCGATGTCGGGCACGATGCAGGTGACCGTCACGTTGGCCACCGTCATCTGCAACAGGACCCGGGTCAGCGTGTTGCTCGTGGTGTCGAAGCGGTAGAGGCTGCCCCGGTCGGGTTCGGTCGTCCCGCCGCTGCCGTGGCTGATCCCGTCATCGCACGTACTGTGGTCGGCCATGTCGCCGTCCTGGAAGACGGTGAAAGCCAGGTACCGGCCGTCGGCCGACAGCGCACCCCACGACGTGTATCCGGAGGTAACGTCGCCGGCCGCGTTGGCGTTGGCCAGCGTGATGTCACCGGTATCCGCGTGCCAGACGTAGATACCGCCGGTCTCGAAGACCATTGCGGCGAAGACGCTGCCGTCGTAGCTGGACGCGGCGTTGCCGTTCTCGCCGGTGCCGACTTCCCAGTTGGGGTCCGTCCACACCGGGAGCGACCCGCCGCTCTGCAGGTCGTAGCGGGTCCATCCGAAGTCGGTGCCGTCCACCCAGCCGCCGTCGGCATCCGTGACGATGAGCTGGCCGAAGTAGAAGACGTACCGACCGTTGCCGGAGATCGTGGCGTTGTAGCGGTTCTCCGTGTAGTTGAGGGTCGGGTCCGGACCGGTGGCCTGCGGGGCGGAACGCGGCGGTCCCACTGGGCGCTGAGACTTCTCCCTGGGGGAGGCTGCCTGGGAGGTCACCGAATAGGGGCCGGCGACGACCGCGTTGACCGCCTTCACCTTGAAGGTGTACGAACTGCCGTTGATCAGACCGGTGAACAGGGCGCCGCCGCCCGGCACGGTCTTGGTCTGCGTCGTGCCGTCGGGCTTGGTGAGCACGACGGTGTAGGACACGATCGCGCTGCCGCCGTCGTCGCTCGGATCCGCCCACGTCGCGAACAGGCCGTGGTTGGCGGGGTATGTGACCAGGCCGGTGGGTGCGGTCGGCGGCCCGGCCGGGACCACCTGGGCCGAGAAGCGCTCGGGGCTCGACCCGGCGGCGTTCGCGGCGGACACGCCGAAGGTGTAGTAACTGCCGTTGGTCAGACCGGTGACGGTCGCCGTCGTCGCGTTCGCACCCACCGTGACGGGCGTACCGACCGGCGCGTTCGACGAGTCGTAGGCCGTGACCGTGTACCCGGTGATCGGCGAGCCGCCGTCATCGCTCGACGCGGTCCAGATCACCGTGGCCTGCGCGGTGCCGGGCGTGGCTGCGACGTGGGTGGGCGGCGCCGGGGCGGGACCGGCGACGGGGGTGACCGGGTCGGACGAGACTTCGTCGCTGGTGAGCCAGGCGCGGTTCTCGACATACGCGGTGACGACGTACGCCGTTCCGTCGTCGAGGTTGCCGATGATGGCCGTGGTTCCGGGCGCGTCCACGCTGACGTAGCTGAGGCTGTCCGTGCTGCCCTGGAGGTGGATCTCCAGGACTGTCTCCGTCAGGTCCGCGCCGCCGTCGTCAGCGGGCAGTGTCCAGTCGACGGTCACCTGGCCGTTGCCAGGAGTGACGTGCAGATTCGTGACGGCTCCCGGGACCGTGGCCCACTGTGGGGTAATCGCCGCGGACGGGCCGGACTCCGGGCCTGTGCCCGCGGAGTTGATCGCCGCGACGGTGAAGGTGTAGGCCGTTCCGTTGGTCAGGCCGTAGATGGATCCGGTGGTGGTCGCGCCGACCGTGGCGATGGCGCCGCCGGGAGAGGCGGTGATCCGGTAGCCGGTGATCGCACTGCCGCCGTCACTGGCCGGCGCTGTCCAGGTCAAGGTCGCGCCGCTCTCGCGGGGGATGCCGGTCACCGCGGTCGGGGCCCCCGGCGCTGACGCCGTGGTGGATTCCGAAGCGGTACGCGGTGCCGCAGTGATCGGCGACTCCACGGTGGTCAACGTGTGCTGCTGCGTGGCCGTGCCGCTGGACAACGTGCCGGACGCATGCGAGGAGGTCTTGGACGGCTTGGGCTTGCCCGCCGTCTTCGGCACCACAGGGCCCGCGACCGGGCCTACCGGGGCGGCGGCGTTGACGCGCACGCCGGACTCGCCGCCTGTTCCGCCGGCCAGCGACGCCGGGGAGACGATCCGGTGGTGGTAGATCCGCACGACACCCCGCTGCGGGATGTACGTGCCGTCCACGCGACGCTGCCTGGAGGATGCGGCGACAGGCGGCGCCGTGGGACCCGCAGCCGTACGTTGGCGCCCAGCCCTGCCGTGCAGACGCTTCGGCTTCCCGTCAGGACCGACCGGCCGACTTGGCCGACGCAACGGCGTACGGCCGTCCGACAAGGGAATGACCGCGGGTTTACGCGGCTTCGCCTTCTTCTGCCCGCTGACCGCCGGGTGCGTGGCCGCTGCCTGGGGGCGTCCTGAACTCGGATGAAACGGCAGCGAGGAGACCAGGGTCACGATCACCGCCAGCCCCATCACGCCCGCCACCAGCCGCGAGCGCCGACCGCGCACGGCCCACCGATGCTTCGCTCGTGCCAGTCGTACTCTTGTACGAAGTCCATTCGCGCGCAGCAGCGCAACACAACGATGTATCACGTGTCGTCCCCACCCCATGGTGGCCTGGTCTCACCAGGCCGTCCGACGCACCGTCAACTCCGTTTGATCGCAAACGCATCGTTTTTAACAGCGCACACGGAAAACCCACAAGGCTACTCGGGGCACAGATCCATGCCCGGCTGGGGAATTGGTCATTCCGCGAAAAGGCCATGGCCAAGTCTTGATCGTCTCCGATGTTTGCAGCGTGGCCGAAGCGGTTCTACGGGACGTCTCGAGCACATAGGCCTGCTTCCACCAGGCCATCTCGCGTGGCCGCGGTGGGTGCGCGGGGCATTGGCGTCGCTACGACGCCGACCAGGAACGATGCCAGCAGGCGGATGAACCCGATGACTTGGTGGTCTCGTCCCGACACCCGGCGGCTGTCTGACGGCGCGTACGTCGGCGAGGCGGCGGAGAGCGAGTGGGCGGCCAGCGCAGTCGGCTGCCCTGTCGGTGCGAGTACCGCGGGTCAGCTCCCGCTGCTCGCACACCGTTGCGGGCCCCGGCAGCGCCACGGCCACACTCTGACCATTGGCGGGTATTGCATCACCGGCGGAATCCATCGGACGATCGCCACCACGACCGACAAGCTTCGACACGTTGCCGTCGGCGTGCCGCACCTCGCCATCACGGGACGCAACGCGGACAACACCAGCCGACGCATCCGGTACGACGATCGGCTGCGCCACGCGCCGGATCGGGAACCGTCCGTCAGGATGGTGGACGACTCACTCGTGGCCGCGCACCTCTCGCGCACCAGTTGTCCCGGCAAGGAACGGACAGTCACGGTCAATGCAGACGGGCGCTCCACGTGTCCACTCCCGCGCTCTGATGAGCTGACCTGCGCGTACGCTACCAAGGCTCCGGTGATTCCCAAGCTCAGAGCGCGGGTTCGATTCCCGTCATCCGCTCCACGACAAAGCCCCAGGCCAATTGCTTGGGGCTTATTTGTTGTCCAGACCGATTCAAAGCCTCCGCGCCCACTTGCGCACCACATGCGGCGGTCATTTGGGGCCATCGAACAGGCCATGAAGCGCCTGTGGAACAGGCACGTTCTTCGAGGCCGCCTGGCCCGGCGTCATCGGCCGACTGGCGGCGGACAACCCGGCTCAGCCGCGGCTGGAGTCGCTGGCCCGGCCGCGGCTGGTACGTACCCTTGCCCGCGGCCCCCTCACCACCGGCGAGCGGACGCACGGGGCCTGACCCCGCCGAGGTCTCCCGCCACCTGGCCCTGCTGTGCCGGGCCGGCCTGCTCACCTCCCGGCCTCGCGGCCCCTGCCTCCACCACGCACTCGGTCTCACCGCCGCCACGGAGCCGGACGCGGACCGCTCGGCAGCGGGAGCGCACTGACGCCGCGTACCGAGCGATGAGAGGTGGTGGCCCGCCGCCGAGTCGCGCGGCCGCACCGCACCCGCACCCGGGCGGGCGGTATGCCCCGACGCCTGCGCCTATGTGCGCTCTCTCACGCCCAGACGCAGAGCCAGCACCGGGCATGCCGCGACAGCGCGTCGGGCGTGCTGGAGCAGGGACGCGGGAACGGATGCGTCCCGCAAGACCGGGTAGCCCCATTCGTCGAGGCTGATGCGCTCGGGAAGCAGTTCGGCGCACAGACCGTGTCCGTCGCAAGCGGCGAAGTCGATGCTCAGCTCGTGGTTCCGGCTCATCGCCACTCCGCCTGTGCCGGGACACGGGCAGCGGGCACGGACAGCACCAACGGCCCCTCGGCGCCGGAGCAGGTTCCGTAGCGGACGTGGCGGTGGATGTCGTCGGCGAACACCTGGAGTGCGGAGGTCGCCAGGCGGGCGGCGCCGTCGGGGTGACGGCAGGCACCGCGGCCGGGGAGGACGCCGAGCCGGCGACCGAGCCGCTCCAGCAGCGAGGCACTGGCTCTTCCCCAGGCGAGTTCGGCGAAGTCCTCGGCCACCGAGGGCACCCCGAACATGCACGGCCCGCACTGCTTGGCGCTCTGCGAGCCCAGATAGGCCAGCGCAGCCGCCGTTTCCGCCAGGCCGCACGCGGCCTCGGGCAGCGCCACCAGCACTCCGGCGCCGGGGGGCGCCGTTGCCGGGTCCAGCGGAACCGGCAGCCAGCTTCCGAAGAAACCGCCCGCGAGCACCGCTCCGAGAGGACGGGTAGGGCCACCGGCCACGGCCAGCGCCTGCCCGACGGGCGAGCCCATGGGCACCTCGTACACGCCCGGGTGCCGGACAGCGCCGGACAGCGTCACGAGTGTCGTCCCCGGGGTCTCAGAACCGCCGAGCGCCCGGAACCACTCCGGACCGAAGCGGGCGATCAGCGCCATGTGGGCCAGTGTCTCCACGTTGCCGATGAACGTGGGCCGCCTTCCGACGCCCTTCTCGAAGGGGCGCGGGGGCGTCGAGCGCGGTCGGGCGTCACCGCCGTTGAGCCAGTTCACCAGGGCCGTCTCCTCGCTGGAGACGAAGTGGTGCGGCAGGGTGTGGACGAGTACCTCGACCGGGTCGAGACCCGCGCGTCGCCGCTCGCCGACCGCTCGGACCAGGCAGCGCGCCTGCTCGTCGCGGGTACGCGGCAGACACAGGTGCGTCTCGGCGGCCCCGACGGCGACGGCAGCCAGCACGGCTCCGTCCAGCACGAGGTGGGGGGCGACGGACAGGAGGGTCTCGTCCTTGCGGCTCGCCGGCTCGCTCTCCATCGCGTTCGCCACCACGACCGCGCGGCCTCTCCCGGCGGCGACGGTGCGCAGTTTGCGGCCGGTGGGAAACCTCCCCCCGCCTCTGCCGGTGAGACCGGATCGCTCCACCGTGTCCGCGAGCCGGTCCGCGGCGGACAGGGGCGCGGGACCGTAACGTGCCAGATGCTCGGCCAGGTCCGCGGGCCGACCCGTCTCGAACCAGCCGTGGAGCAGGCGCGTGCCGTACGGGCCGCTCGACGTCCGGTCATGCGGTGCCCCGCTGGGAAGGGTGGTGCCGGGATTGCGGTTCACGCGGTGGCTCCTGTCTGTCGGGTGGTGACGGCTCCCGACCGGGTGCCAAGGCCGGGCGTCGGGTGGCTCGCGGGGGTCTTCGTCGTGGTGGAGGTCACCGCCGCCGACGGAGGCGGGGAGCCCGCACGGTGCGACCAGCCGGGACGAAGGGGTCCCACCGCCAGGAACACGGCCAGCAGCACCGGCAGAAGTCCGGTGACCGGTAGGGCCCACCAGCGGACCCCGCGTGCGGCGGCCCCCGCTCGGGCCAGTCGCCACCAGACGGCGCCCAGCACGGCAGCCAGGCAGAGCCCGTACAGAACGATCTGGAGGGTGAGCCTGGTGTCCGTTCCGGTACCGGCCGCGTGGAAGAGGGCGAAGGGCCAGGCGGCGTACGCCGTCCAGTGCACCGCCTTCCACGCGCGTTGCCCGAGTTTGAGGCGGAAGGCGCTGGTGACAGCGACCGCCAGCAACAGGTCCAGGGCCACGGCCCCGAGCCCCACCCACAGCGGACGGTAGGACGAGGCGAACGGGACCACCGTGGCCGGCCAGCCGATGTGGGTGAAACTGTCGGCCACGGCCGTCACGATGTGCAGCGCGAGGAAGGCCAGCGTCAGCAGCGACACGTTGCGGTGGAGCACCGCCACCTCGAACCTGCCGATGCGGGGCGGTGCGTAACGCCCGGCCGCCGTGACGCCGAGCACGACCGTCGCGGTCAGCAGCACCAGCGAAGTGGTTCCCGCGGCCCGTGTGGCGTACCACAACGGGCTCGGGCCGGACGATGCGAGCAGTACGACGGCGTGTGCCGAGCTCATGGGGAGGCTCCTTCCGGCTGGTCGCGGGCGTCCGCCGGCCAACCCCCAAGACACTGGACGCTTCCGTCGGCGTGGACCAGCCGGGCTGGCAGACCGGTGACGCGCAGCCACTCCACGGCTCGCTCGCCCAGTACGATCGCGGCCGTGGTGGCGGTGTTGGCGTCCACGCAGTCGGCGGCCGCGACACTGACCGTTCGCCAGACCTCCGGAGCGGAGTCGCCGGTGGCCGGATCGATGATGTGATGCCGGGCGCGGCCGCCTCGCCGCCAGGCCCGAACGGTGGTGCTGGAGGTGGCGAGGCCGCCGCTGCGCACGGTGATGACAGGTCCCGCCGGACCAGCGTGGTCGTCGGCGATGGCGGTGCGCCAGCCACCCGCAGGAGCACGTCCGGCGACGGACAGGTCGCCCCCGAGGTTGACCAGGACTCCGCAACCGGTCGCGGCCGCGGCCGCCCGGGCGGCCCGATCAGCCGCTAGGGCCTTGGCCGTGGCACCCAGGTCGAGTTCGGAGCCCGCCCGCAGGGACAGCAGCCGCAGGGCGGGGTCCCAGCCCACCGACCGCCAACCGGTCGCCGGTCTGAGGACCGCGTCGGGGCCGCTCCTGGCGATCCTCGAGAAGGTCATGTCGTAGCCGAGTGAGACCAGAGCGGGACCGACGGTGGGGTCGACGACTCCGTCCGTGAGCCGTGCGGCGCGCAGTGCGACCTCCACGGCCTCGGCCAGCAGCGCTCCCACCGGTATCTGCCGACCGGTACCGGCCTCGGCGTTGGCGCGCGACAGGTCGGAGTCGGGGCGGAAGCGGCTGCACGCGGCATCGATCGCGGCCAGTTCCATGCGCACGACCCGCGAGGCGGCGGCGGCGCGCGCCGGGTCCGCGGTGAGCAACACGGCGGTCGTCCCAAGCGCGGGAAAGGTGACGCGAGCAGCCTCGCCGAGCCGTTCGACCGCCGCGGGCTTCCGGCTCGGGACTGCGCTCATGACCCCCCCGACGTGGTCTGCGGCGGATGTGTGGTCGGCTGCGGCGGGTGGGCCGGGCTTCGCAGACCGCCGGAGGTCTTGGAAGGCTTGGAGGAGGCGCCTCCGCTCGGTGAGGTGGCCGGCGAGTGGGCCGAGCCGGTCGCACCGCCCCCGCCGCCGGACGGCGCGGTGGCGGGCGGCGCGGGTTTCGCGGAGTTGCCGGGGAGCGCAGCGGCGTAGCCGGCGCCCAGCGCCCCGGTTCCCGCGACGGTGGCGGCCACCGCCCAGCGCGTGATGGTGCTCACGCGCCGCCGTCGCCGGTCACGAAGGCGGGCAGCCTCCTCGACGGACGGCTCGGCACGGCCGAGCGGCTCCTGGGAACGATCGGAACGGGGCATCGACGGATCTCCTCGCAGCGAGGTGGACTTGCTTCTCCAGCCTGCCGTGTGACCCGTCGGGAACCCGTTCAGGGAATCCTCAGAAAGGGTTAAGACCGCGCGATACCGGCCCTCGCGGCGGAAGAACAGGGCCGGCCGGGGTGTGGGCTCCTGCTCGGTCGCGGTTCACGACTCCCCCGCGCGCATCTCCAGCACCACGGTCATACCTCCGCCGGGGGTGTCCTCCAGTCGGACCGCGCCACCGTTGGCGGTGAGCAACCGGTGCACGATGGCCAGGCCCAGTCCGGTGCCCGATGCCTCCGGATTGCCGAACCGGTGGAAGGCAGCCGCTTTGGCCGGTGCGCTCATGCCGGGGCCGTCGTCGGCCACGGCGAGGACCACGCGGCCCCGACGGACCCGACCGTCGATCCGCACATGCGCTCCCTCGCCGACCGCGTCCAGAGCGTTGGCCACCAGATTGTCGAGCACCTGTTCGAGATCCCCGTCCCCGAGATAACCGGTCAGCCCCGGGGCGCACCGGGCACTCAGCTCAACCCGTCTCTCCTCGGCCACCGGGGCCCAGGCGGCGATCCGGTCCCGCACCACCTGATCGACGCGCACAGGCACCGGCACGGGAACCGTGTTCTCCGCGCGGGCCACCGCCAGCAGGCCGTCGACCAGCCGGGACAGCCGGGCGACCTCCTCCTGGGCGGAGGCGAGCTCGGCGGCGGTGACCTCGTCGGCGTCCGCGGCGAGCACGTCGAGCCGCAGCCGCAGCGCGGCCAAGGGCGTGCGCAACTGGTGCGAGACATCGGCGATCACCGCGCGATGCCCATGCATCAGCGTCTCGGTGCGAGCCGCCATGGTGTTGAAGGTCGCTGACAACCGGCGCACCTCGGCGGGACCGCGCCCAACCGACGCACGGGCGTCCAGTCTGCCCTCGCCCAGTTCGCGCGCGGCGGAGTCGACCACGCGCAGGGGACGGCCGACCCAGCGCGCGAGCACCACGGCCAGCAGCGCCCCCGCGGCCAGACCGCCCAGACCGATGGCCCCCAGCCGCGCCCACATCGCAGCGATTCGCCGGTCCGTCGGCTCAGCCGATCGCGACAGCACCGACGCACCCACCGGATGCGTGGTGTCACCGACAGGCACCGCGACGGCAAGACGGTCGTCCTGCTCGTGTGTGACCGTTCTGCCACTGGCGACGGCCCTGAGGCCGAGGACGGACCACTCCTGGCGCGTGTCCATCGTCGCCGCCGCGTCCTGACCCGCGCACGTGGTGGCCGCCACCGCGTGACCAGCGGCGTCGAAGACGGCACCGCAGTCGCCTTCCAGCGTCGCGCGCTCAAGCAGACGGTGCATCGAGGCGGCCGACCCCCTGTCGGACAGGTGCTCCTCAGCCGCGGCGGCCAGCGCCTGGTCCGCGGCCTGGGCGTTGTCACGAAAGGAGGTGCGCTCACGCCCCGCGAGCGACAGCCCGAGCGGTACGACGGCGAGCACCAGGAGCACGGTGACCAGAGCCATGACGGCCAGCGCGATGCGGCGGGTCATCGCGGCTCGGGCGGTACGTCGTCCGCGTCCGGGGTACCGAGCCGGAAGCCCCGCCCCCACACGGTCTCCACCAACCCCGGCACGCCCAACTTGCGTCTCAGCCCGGCCACGTGCACGTCCAGGATTTTCGTGGGGCCGTACCAGTGCGCATCCCAGGCACGCTCCAGGATCTCCTGCCGGGTGAGCACCCTCCCCGGGTCCACGGCGAGCGCCTCAAGGATGTCGAATTCCTTCGGGGTCAGGGCCACCTCGCGGTCCCCGATCGTCACCTTGCGTGTGCGCGGATCCACCGTGAGATCACCATGGCGCAGGAGTTCCTGCTCGACCGGGTGGATCCGCCGCGTCACCGCCCGGACGCGGGCCAGAAGCTCGGCCATGCCGAACGGCTTGACGAGATAGTCGTCGGCGCCCTCGTCGAGCACCGCCACCCGGTCGCCCTCCTCCCCGCGGGCCGTCACCACGATGATCGCCACGCTGGAGCGAGCCCGCAGCGCGCGGCACACCTCCACACCGTCCATGTCGGGCAGCCCGAGATCCAGAAGGACGACATCGGGCACCGGAACAGCGGACAGGGCCCGCTGTCCTTCGGACACCCCGGCCGCCTCATAGCCGGCCCGCTGCAGCCCGCGCACCAGAAGATCGGCGATCCCCGGGTCGTCCTCCACGACAAGAACCCGCATCACCCCATCCTAGGTGGAACGCGCAGCTCGAAGCCGGAACGCCGACGGTCTGAGGGCGGACGGTCCCTCCTTCCGACTGGCCGCGCTGCCCGGTGTACGGATCTGGCTGGACCGCCTGCGGACCGATCTGCGGTCCGGGCGCAGTTGTCTGTGGCTGTTGCCGCGGTCGGCAGCCACCGGCCCGGACTGTGCAGCCGAGCGTCTCCTCGACGAACTCTTGGACGACGTGGACGACGTGGACGACTTCATAGTGCTGCCCACCTGCGATTACGAACCTGTCTCCTCAGCGCTGGCGCCCACCACGGCACCGCTGCCGCAACGGTGGCCGGGGACGATCCCGGTGATCGACTACGACGACGGCCTGTCGATACTCGATCCACCGGTCGGCCCCGGCCACGGCGTTCGGTACAGGGCCGGGCCGGTCGGTGGTGCACGGAGGAACGGACGTCCATGGCTCTGGCAGGCCGACCGCCCCGCGCCGCAGGACCGTGGCCTGAGCGGGCTCGGGCCCCCGTGAAGGCCGCCGCCGCGTACCCCTCGCCCTTCCTCGGCGCGCAGTCGGCGGCCGACCCCGGCGGCACCGTCTTCCTGGCCCCGGCCGGCGACACGGCCACTCTCGCGAACGTGGTCGTCCTCGCCGGCGACGGGGAGGCGCCGCTGGACATCGCGGTGGCCGTGAGCTGAGGGCGACTTGGCACGTCGGGGCCCTCAGCTGCCCGCGGTCCACAGCGTCGCCGTCGGCTCCTGCGCGGTGAGGACCGTCGCACCGGTCCAGTCGACGAAGGAGGCGCCCGGCAGGTAGTCCGGCTGGAGGAAGAACGCGCGGGTGATCCGGGTGACGGTCAGGGACGCGCCGGTCTCCACGACGGGAGTGCGCAGCGCGACGATCTCCGCGACGTCCGACGGCCCTGCTCCGGCGGGGAGTTCGACCGTCGTCGCCGCCGGGCCCTCGCGGGTGAGGGACGAGGTGGCGATGGCGTGGTCGGAGCGGTACAGCCTCGGGTCGCCCTTCAGCCGTACGCCGATCGACAGGCCCACGGCTCCGGCGTCGGTCGAGGGCGTCGCGGTGTGGGTCACGGCGAGGTACAGATAGGTGCGCTGGTCGCCGAGTTGGGGGGTGTCCGGATCGGTGGGCGACTCGATCTTGCCCTCGCGGGTCATCTCCTGGGCCATGACCGGGTAGAGCCACGGGTTGGCGTCCATCATGTGCTCGCGCGGCTGGCCGGCGGGCAACTCCTGGGTGGGCGCGGGCGAGAACCGCATGGGGTCGTCGACCGTGTCGCACAGGTTGTTGTTCGACGTGCAGGTCTCCAGCCGCGGCCGGGCGCCCTCGTACGTACCCGCGAAGACCGACGTCTGGTGGTTGGCCGCCTGGTAGACGCCGGTGCCGGCGACCGGGGAGCCGGTGGCGTCGACCTCGACGCGGTAGGCCCACTCGATGTCGGTGGTACGGCCCCAACGCGCCATCAGCGCGGGCGAGTCGGTGCCGCCGTCCTCGTTGCTCCAGATGACCGTGTACTGGAGCACCCTGTGGCCGGGCGTCTGCGCCGGGAGTACCTCGTGGTACTCGAACGCCGGGGTGTCCGTCGTACTGCTCTGGAACCGGTCGCCCAGAGCGGGCAGGTTGCGTCCGTACAGCACGGGCGCGTTGCGCAGGACGAGCCCGGTGTCGGTGTCCTCCCCGTACAACTGGACGGCCAGAGCGCCGAGTCGGGCGCTGACGGCACCGCGCGGTGAGCGGTCCCCGGCGAAGCGGAACGTCAGCAGGTGCGGCCCCCGGGCGAGATGGCCCAGCGCGAAGCTGCGCGAGATCGGCTGGTCGGAGGGGATCACCAGGTCGGTCGCGTAACGGCCGTCGACGTACGCCGAGACCACCGCGGACTCGCTGCCCGCGGTCCCCCAGGACACCCCGGGCGCCTGGGAGTCCAGTGTCACCACCGCTTCCCCCGACCGGCTCGCGACGAAGGGCACGGTCCGCGCCGGACCTCCGCGCCGTACGGTGACGGCGGGCGCGGGCCCGTGCGAACCGGCCGCGGCGGCGGCCGGAGGAGCGGTCGGGCCGATCGCCGACCCGACGAGCAGGGCCACCGCGGCTCCGACTCCCAGTCCCAGGGCGGCGGTACGGGGTCGCGACCTGCGCGTGTCCTTCATGTCCGAGGTCCTCTCAGCCGGTACGCCGGATGGTGCTCGTCCACTGCTCCGTCCGGACGAACATGCAGCAGCTGTGCGACGGCTGTAAGACGTGGAGGCCAACTTCGGATCAACTCCGGTGGCGCAGTGGCTGGTTCGGGTGGCCCGACCCGACACTCAGCGTGGGTCGCATTCCGCGCGTACGCGGTCATGGCCCGCCTTCCGGCCCAGGCCAGGGCGCTGTTGACCTCACGCGCCCGCCAACTGACGTCGTTCACATCACGAAATGGTGCTCAGTAGCATGCGGGCGTGGAAATCGAAGTGGGCCAAAAGGGCCAAGTGGGCCAAGTGGCGGTCCACTTCGTGGAGCACGGAGCCGGCCGCCCGGTGCTGGTGCTCCACGGGGCCGGCGTCGACCACCGCGAGGCCGAGGCCTGCTTCGAACCGGCTGTCGACGGCGTCGCGGGGCTGCGCCGGATCTACCCCGACCTCCCCGGGACGGGCCGAACACCCGCCCCGGAAACGCTGCGCAGCGCCGACGGCGTCCTCGACACGCTGCTCGCCTTCGCCGACGCGGTCACGGGCGGGGCCGCACACCTCCTCATCGGCCACTCGGCAGGCGCCTATTACGCGCGGGCGATGGCCGCGAGGCGCCCCGCGCGGGTCGCCGGCCTGGCGCTCGTCTGCCCGCTGCTGCCGGACGTACGCGACGTCCCGGCGCACCGCGTCGTCGCCGGATCCGGTGAGATCGGCGACGACGTCTTCCGGAGCTACTTCGTGGTCCAGACCCCGGAGATGCTCGAGCGCTACGAACGCCATGTCGCCCCGGCCGCCGCGCTGGTCGACCACGCGGCCCTCGAGCGCATCGGCGAGCGGTGGGCGCTCACCCCCGATCACGCGCCGCCCTACGCCGGCCCGGTCCTGGTCGTGGCCGGCCGGCTGGACTCGACCGTCGGATACGCCTCCGCCACCGACCTCCTCGGCCACTACCCGCACGCGTCGCTCGCCGTGATCGACGACGCCGGACACGCCCTCCCCCACGAGCAGCCGGCACTCCTGCGGGCCCTCCTCACGGAGTGGCTCACCCGTGTCGAGCGCGCGCACTGACCCACGAGGCCCGGGTTCCGGCGCGGGGGGTGGCGGACGCCTCGGGGAAAGGTGTTGCGTCGGGGGGCGGGCCGGCTTATCGTCAGATCGACGTAATGAGGGGGCCTGCCGTGTCCGTATCCAGCGCGATCAGCGCGTTCGTGGCGCCGTTCAACCACCAGCTCGGGAGCATCGCGCAGGACCGGGTGATGTGGGCCGAGCTGCTGGGGTTCGTGACCGGGGCGGCGTGTGTGTGGCTGTGCGTGCGGGCCAACGTGTGGAACTTCCCGGTGGGGATCGCGAACAACCTGTTCTTCCTGATGCTGTTCTGGAGCGCGCGGCTGTACGCGGACGCCTCGTTGCAGGTGGTGTACCTGGTGCTGGCCGCCTACGGGTGGTGGCGGTGGCTGCGGGGCGGGGAGCGGCACACCGGCCAACTCATGGGCCGGGCCGGGCGGTCGACGCTGGTGGTGCTGGCGCCGCTGATCGGGCTGGCGACGTGGGGGTTGACCGTGGTGCTGGCGCGGGCGGACGACATCGCCCCGTTCTGGGACGCGTTGACGACGGCGCTGTCGCTGGCCGCGCAATGGCTGCTGAACGGGAAGCGGTTGGAGAACTGGTACCTGTGGATCGCGGCGGACCTGGTGTACGTGCCGCTGTACACGGTGAAGGCACTGGATCTGACCGCGGTCGTCTACGTGATGATGCTCGGCATGTGCCTGGTCGGACTGGTCTCCTGGCGCAGGGAGTTGGCGGCCACCGACGACCGGGTCCGTGCCTCCGAGGGGACGGCGACGGCGTGACCGGGTTGTTCGAACACGGCCTGGTGATCGGCAAGTTCTATCCGCCGCACTCGGGTCACCACTTCCTGATCCGTGCCGCCGCGGACGCGTGCGAGCGCGTGACCGTCGTCGTGATGGCCTCGCGCGTGGAGTCGATATCGCCGGCGGACCGGACCCGTTGGGTGGGGGAACGCTGGGCGGCGGACCGCCATGTGGTCGTGACCGGGATCGTCGACGACCTGGAGATGGACTTCGGGAGCGAGACCGCCTGGGCGGGCCATGTCGCGCTGATGCGCGAAGCGTTGAAGGGCGTCCCGGCGACGGCGGAGGTGGACGCGGTGTTCTCCTCGGAGGCGTACGGCGCCGAGTTGGCGCGGCGTTTCGGGGCCGCCCCGGTGATCCTCGACGTCGCCCGCGACACCTTCGCCGTGTCCGGGAGCAAGGTGCGGGCCGATCCGGCCGCGTTCTGGGACGAGTTGGAGCCCGCCGTACGGGCCGGCCTCGCCCGTCGGGTCGTGGTGGTGGGCGCGGAGTCGACGGGGACCACCACGTTGTCGCGTGACCTGGCGGCCGCACTGCGGGCACGCGGTGGCGCCCACGCGCTGACCCGCTGGGTCCCTGAGTACGGACGGGAGTTGACGGTCGCCAAGCTGGCGGTGGCCCGGGGGTTGGCCGATCCCGAGGGCCGACTGCCCGGCATCTTCGATCTGGAGTGGTCCGACGGCGACTTCGAACTCGTCGCTCGCCGCCAGACCGAGGCCGAGGATCACGCTGCCCGCGGCGGCGGCCCCGTCCTGGTCTGCGACACCGACGCACTCGCCACCACCGTGTGGCACGAGCGCTACCGGGGCCGTACCACCGCGTCGGTGAAACACCTGGCGGCCTCGATGCCGCCCCGCGCCCTCTACTTGCTCACCCCGCACGACGAAGTGCCCTTCGCCGACGACGGTTTGCGGGACGGGGAGCACCTGCGTCCGTGGATGACCGACCGCTTCCGCGAGGTCCTGGAGGCCGGCGCGGTCCCCTGGCACGAAGTGCGCGGCGACCCCGCGT
This sequence comes from uncultured Actinomycetota bacterium, assembly GCA_963756705.1. Taxonomy (GTDB): domain Bacteria; phylum Actinomycetota; class Actinomycetes; order Streptomycetales; family Streptomycetaceae; genus Actinacidiphila. Next base: position 102,238 of record CAVWOS010000004.1, read on the forward strand.
CCCGCGTCCGCGACGCTCTCGCCGCGGTCGACCGGATGCTGGCCGAAGGGTGGGGCCTCGCGGATCCCCTGGGCTGAGGCAAGACCCTTGGGTTGAGGCGGCCCGTGGGCTGGCGCGGGCCCGCCGTAAGGAAGTTGCCTGCGCCAGGGCCCTGCGCGGACGCCGGGAAGAACCTCAGGCGGTGGCCTGGAAGTCGCCCTGGTCCGGGAAGAGCGCCGCCGCCACATGGTGGGTGTCCGCGTACTCGGTGACAGCGGTGATGACGCCGTCGCGGACCGTGAAGATGCCGAGGCAGCGGTTGTCGTACGTGCCCCCGTGCCGGGTACGGGCCTTGGCCGTCCATTCGGCGACGACGCGGTCGCCCTCGGCGATGGTGCCGAGGAGTTCGATCCTCAGGGTGCTGGGGACGAAGGCGGGTCCCATACCGCCCAGGAATTCGTCGACGATCGCGTCACGGCCGTGCCAGACCCGGGAGATGGGCAGGTGGCCGGGGTAGTCCCAGGTCGCGTCCCAGGCGAGGGTCGCGCGGATGGTGGCGGTGTCGCCGTCGCGGACGGCCTCGACGTAGCGGACGACGACGGCCCTGGGCTCGGTGCCGGCGGTCATGGGGCGTACTCCTTCTGGTCGTTGGGGGACGGGTTCGTTCAGGAGACGGTGAGCACGGCCTTGCCGCGGATGCGGCGGTCGCGCAGGTCGGTGAGGACGGTGGCGGTGTCGGCCCAGTCCGCGACGCGGCCGATCTCGGGGCGCAGGCGGCCTTCGGCGGTCAGCCGGACGAGCGCGGCGAGGTCGTCGCCGAGGGTCGTGTCCGCGTCGAGGTAGTGGAAGTGGCGGATGACGGCGGACTCGGGCCCGTCGAAGAAGGCGAAGAAGTCGAGCGTCGCCGGGGTCCGGCTGGCCTGCCCGAACCAGATGAGGGTGCCGCGCCTGGCGAGCCGCGCGAGGGCGACGGGGAGGGCGTCGCCACCGGTCGACTCCAGCACGACGTCGAACGGTCCGCGCGCGTCGGACGGGTGGTGGACGATCTCGGCCGCGCCCAACTCGGCGAGGCGGGCGCCGCGTTCGGTGTCCCGGGCCACGGCCGTGACCTCCGCCCCCGCGGCGACGGCGAGTTCGGTCACGTAGTGCCCGACTCCCCCGGACGCTCCGGTCAGCAGCACGCGCCGCCCGAGGACGGGCCCGGCCGTCCGCAGCAGCCGCAGCGCGGTGAGCCCGGCGAGCGGCAGGGCGGCGCCGTCGAGCGCGGAGACGGTGTCCGGCAGGAGGGCGAGGGCGTGGGTCGGTACGGCGGCGAACTCGGCCCAGCCGCCCGACATTGGGTGGCCGATGACGCGTGCGATGCCGGTCGGGCCGCCGCCGTCGGCCGCCGGCTGGACCACGAACCCGGCGATGTCCTTGCCGGGACGTTCGCCGGGCGCGGGCGCTTCCAGCTTGAAGGTCTCGCCCCGGTTGACCGAGAACGCCTCGACCTTCACGAGGACTTCGTCGGCGCGGGGCGTGGGTTCGGGGACGTCGGCGAGGACGACCGGTTCGGCGGGATCGCCGGTCGGTATGAGGGCTTTCACAACGTCTGCCTCCTTGGCGGCGGTTGGGACCATCCCACCGGGTGGGGCGGTGGCCGGGCCAACAACGCGGCCGCCCGGCCGACAACGTGGGGTTGTCGCGTATGGTCAGCGGCATGGACCTTGACCTCGCGCTGGTCCGTGCGTTCGTCGCCACGGCCGAGGCGCTGCACTTCGGGCGCGCCGCCGAGCGGTTGGGCACCAGCCAGCAGGCGCTGTCGAAGCGGATCGCGCGGCTGGAGTCGCTGCTCGGCGTCCGGCTCTTCGAACGGGCGGGCGGCGTACGGCTGACGGAGGCCGGTGAGCGGTTCGAGCCGGCCGCGCGTGGGGCCCTCGCGGCGGGTGAGCGCGCGGTCGCGGCGGCGCGGGGTGTCGGGCAGGTCGTACGGATCGACGTGTGGGGGCACTTGTTCGCGCCGATGCGGACGGTCGCGCACGGGGAGGGGAGGCGGTGGAGGCGCTGGGGACCCTCGACCCGGTGCGCCTCAAGCCCGGCCCGGCGCGGGACTGGCCCTCGGTCGCGGAGGCGCTGCTCCGAGGTGAGACCGACCTCGGCGTCGGGCGGGTGCATCCGCTGCCCGGCGGGCGCGACACGGGGCTCGCTCAGCGGCTCGTACGGCTGGAACCCGTCGACGCGGTGGTCAGCGCGTCCCATCCGCTGGCCGGGGCGCACGAACTACGTCCGGCCGACCTCCTCGACAGCACCCTGTGGTGCCCGGCCGAGCTCACCCGACTCGACTTCCTCCGGCGCTTCGCCGACGCCTTCGGCTTCACCCGCCGCCAGGACGGCCCCAACCTGGGCCTGGACCACCTCGTCCAGCACATCCGCACCGACCCGACGTGCTTCACCCTCTTCCCCAGCGACGCGCCGCTCCCCGACCACGCGGACCTGCGCTCGATCCCCCTTACCTCGCCAACTCCCCTCTACGCCTGGTCGATCGCCTGGCGCGAGTCCCACCGCCACCCCCGACTCGACGCCCTCCTCCGCGGCTTCACCGCAGCCGGCCGCACCCGCCGCTGGCTCGACTACACCCCCGTCCGGGACTGGCTCCCGGACACGGACCACGCGAAACTCTCGGTCCTCGCGGGGGATTGACCTGCGGACTCGGGCAGTCGCAGGGCCTCGACTCCGGCCAGCTCGTATCTGCGGAAGTCCCCATAGCGATCCCCGCAGGCGCGGGGAGCAGGCTGACTGAGCTGGCGACGCTGCACCCAACTTGCCACGGAACCGAGTACGGAGGCTGGGAGACGTCGGCAGATCGTTGCGGAGCTCGCCCGCGGCTGGGCGGACCGCACAGGGCGCAGCCCGGCACCGCGGGCGCGCTGGGGCGCACCCTGAAGTCCCCGAGTCAGGGGTGGGGCGGGGTGCGGGGGGTGAGGAGGCCGTGGGTGAAGGCTTGGGCCACGGCGGCGGCGCGGTCGCTGACGTGGAGTTTCGCGTAGATGTTGAGGAGGTGGGTCTTGACCGTGGCCTCGCTGATGAGGAGGCGGGCGGCCACCTCGCGGTTGGTGGCGCCGGCGGCGACCCAGGTGAGGACCTCGGTCTCGCGGGGGCTGAGGAGGGCGGGGGCGGTGGGGACGCGGACGCGGTTCATGAGGCGGGCGGCGACGGTCGGGGAGAGGACGGCCTCGCGGTTGGCGGCGGCGCGGACGGCGCGGAGGAGTTCGTCGCGGGGGGCGTCCTTGAGGAGGTAGCCGGTCGCGCCGGCCTCGATGGCCGGGAGGACGTAGGTGTCGGAGTCGTAGGTGGTCAGGACGAGGACGCGGGCGGTGCTGCGGGCCTTGGCGAGGTGGGCGATCGCGGTGACGCCGTCGGTGCCGGGCATGCGGAGGTCCATCAGGACGACGTCGGGGGCGAGGGTCATGGCCATCCGGACGGCCTCGGCGCCGTCGGCCGCCTCGCCGACGACCTCGAAGGCCGGGTCGGAGGCGAACATGCCGCTGAGGCCGTCGCGGACGACGGGGTGGTCGTCGGCGATGAGCAGGCGTATCGGGGTCGCCGAACCCTCGGCGGGGGCTGAGGAGTTCATGTGCGGCCCTCCTCGGTCGGGTGCGGGATGCGTACGGTGAGGGTCGTGCCCGAGCCCGGGCGGGAGTGGACGCGGAGGGTGCCGGACACCGCCTCGATGCGTTCGCGCATCGCCTTCAGGCCGAACCCGCCGCCGGCGGAGCCGACTTCGCGTTCCGGGTCGGCCCCGTCCGCGGCCGCCGGTCCCGCCCCGACCCCAACCACCGGGCCGGTCACAGCCGTTGCCCCCGTCTCCCGCGCCACCGCCGCGAACCCGCACCCGTCGTCCCGTACCTCCAACGTGACCTCCTCCCCCAAGTACCGCAAGGTCAACGCGACGACGGTCGCCCGGGCGTGCCGGGCCACGTTCGCCAGCGCTTCCTGCGCGGCCCGCAGCAGCGCCAACTCGGCCTGGGACGGCATCGGTCGGGCCGCGCCGACCGTGGTGACCTCGGCCGCCACGCCGTGCAGGGCGGACCAGCGTTCGGCGACGACGGTCAGGGCCTCCCCCAGCCCGGCGGTCTCCAGCGGCTGCGGCCGCAGCGCGTCGACCGAGCGGCGGGCCTCGGCGAGGCTCTCGCGGGCCAGCCGGGTCGCGGCGGCGAAGTGGGCGCGCCAGCGGTCCGGGGCGGCGTCCGCCTGCTCTGCGGCCTGGAGTTGGGTGACGATCCCGATGAGGCCCTGCGCCAGGGTGTCGTGGATCTCACGGGCCATCCGCTGACGCTCGTCGAGGGCCCCGGCCTCACGGGCCTGGACGAGGAGTTGGCGGTGCAGCCCGGCGTTCTCGGCGAGGGTGAGCTGGAGTTGGCGGTTCGCCTCGCGCGCCTGCTCCAGAGCCGCCTCCCGTTGCGCGTTCCTGCGGTCGGCGTCCCACTCCCACCAGGCGAAGCCGCACAGGCACAGGACGTTGACGGCCAGCACCACGACGCAGGCGGTCAGGCCGACCGCGGTGTCCTTGGGGACCCCGGCGGACTGGGCGGTGCCCGACTCCAGGGCGACGGCGGCGACTCCGGGCAGCCGCCACGGCCAGGGCAGCAGGCCGAAGGCGAAGAAGTAGCAGGCCGGGGTGAAGAGGCCGAACCACGGGTCGCGGACGACGAGGACGCCGATGACGAGGACCAGCCCGGTGAAGAACACGCCCATCAGGCCGGGCCGTTGCCACCAGCCGGGGTGGAGGTTGACCATCCACAGCATCCACAGGGCGGCCGCGGCGCACAGGCCGAGGTCGAGGAGGAGCGAACCGTCGTGCCCGCGCTTGACGACGGCGGTGACCGCGGCGAGGGCGGCGAGGATCACGTAGGGCACGACGGTCACCAGCGGACGCAGCCGCTCGTCCTGCCCGCCCGTGCGGACGAGCGATTCCGGCCCGCTCATCCTCGCCCTCCGGGTCGCGCTCACTCCCAGCGGAACCATTTAACCGCGCCCGCGCCGAAGAGGGCCGCGTAGGCGGCCAGGGTGAGCAGGTGGACGGGGTGCGGCCAGTGTCCGGCGCTCGCGTCGGTCAGGGCCTGCACGGCGGCGCCGAGGGGAGCGGCCCGGCTGATGTGCCGCAGGAGCGGGGGCATGGCGGCGATCGGCAGGAACAGCCCGCCGAAGAACATCATGACGTAGAACAGCGTGGTGCCCGCGGCGTTGGCGGTCCGGCCGTCGGGCGAGGCCGCGGCGACGAACAGGCCGATGGCCATGAGGGCGAGGGCGGTCAGGGCGAGGGCGACCGCGTACCCGGCCGGCTGGCGCGGCAGAGGCACACCGAACGCGAGGCGGGCGACGAGGAGTTCGGCGGTCACGGAGACGGCCGCGGTGGCCAGGTTGACCAGGAGTTGGGCGGCCAGCACCCGGGCGGGGCCGACCGGGGTCGTGCGCAGGCGGCGCAGCACGCCCTTCTCCCGGTAGCCGGCCAGCACGGCGGGCACGACGTTGAACGACAGCGTGGCCAGGACGAACGCGGCAAGGATCGGGACGTAGAGGTCGAGGAGGGTGCGGCCGCCGAGGTTGGGGCGGGGCTCGTTGTAGAAGGGGATGTTGCCGAAGACGATCAGCAGCGCCAGGGGCATGCCGATCGCGAAGAAGGGGCCTGACTTCTCCCGGACGAAGAGGCGCAGTTCGGTGAGGGCGAGCCGTCCGATCAGGGAACCCCGTTTCAGCGAGGCGTGGTTGACGGTCGGGGTCGAGGTGGTGGCTGACATGGCGTGCTCCCGCTGGTCGTTCGGCTAGCTCCGGTCGGCGTCGTGCGGTCCGGCGGGGCCCGTCCCGGAGCGGGCCGGGGCGGCGCTCGGCCCGGCCGGCGAAACCGTTCCGGCCGGACCCGTCCCGTACGCGCCCGCTCCGTCCGAACGAGTTCCGCCCGAACCCGCCGCGCCCGCGCCCCCGTTCCCGGTCAGGGCCACGAACGCGTCCTCCAGGCTGGGCTGTTCGACCCGCAGGTGCTGGGCCACGATCCCGTGCCGGGCCAGCGCGGACGCGACCGCGTTGAGCGCGTTGTCCGTGCCGGTCACCTCCACGAAGTCGCCGCGGCGGGCGAGTCCGGTGATGTCGGGCAGGCCCGACAGCAGGCCGTCGTCGAACGGGACAGACGGCCGGAAGGTGATCCGCAGGCCGTCCCGGACCCGTTCGGTCAGGCCGGCCGGGCTGTCCACCGCGGCGACGCGGCCCCGGTCGATCACCGCCACCCGGTCGCAGAGCCGTTCGGCCTCCTCCATGAAATGGGTGACCAGCAGGATCGTGACCCCGCGGGCGCGGACGTCCTGGATCAGGCCCCACGTGTCGCGCCGCGCCTGCGGGTCGAGGCCGGTGGTGAGTTCGTCGAGGACGGCCACCTCCGGGCCGCCGATCAGCGCGAGCGCGATGGACAGCCGCTGCTTCTCCCCGCCGGACAGGTCCGCGTACCGGGTCCGGTGCTTGCCGGCCAGGCCGAGCGCGTCCAACAGGTCTTGCGCGTCGGCGGGTTGGCGGTAGAAGGAGCGGTAGAGCCGCAGCGCCTCGCCGACCGTCAGCCGGTCCGGGAGCCGCCCGTCCTGGAGCTGCACCCCGAGCCGCTGCGTCAACTCGGCGCGGTCGCCCAGTGGATCGAGCCCGAGCACCGTGATCTCGCCGCCGTCCGGCGTCCGCAGGCCCTCGACGCACTCCACCGTGGTCGTCTTTCCGGCGCCGTTCGGGCCGAGGATCCCGAAGATCTCGCCCCGCTCCACGGCGAACGAGACGTCGTCCACCGCCACGGTGTCCCCGTACCTCTTGTGCAGGTGCCGCACCTCGATCACCGCGGGCATACGTGGTGTCCTTCCCCTCTGCGGAACGTCGCTCCGGAACGGCGCCCCCTCCACGCCGCTCCGGAGCGCTGCCACCAGCGTGGCGGCGACGTCGGCCCGGCCGTATCGACCGTCCGGCCCTCTCGCGCCCGCCCCGGCTGATCGGCCACCCGGCTGAGCCGCATCCACCGATCGGCTGATACGGCCCCGCGCCCCCGCCCGGCCCCCGCGACCACCCGTTCGGCCGCCGCCCGGTGGCCCACCGCGGACCTCAACCCGAGGCTGGCCCCAACGCATGCCGGTGGAAGGAGCCCCGCCCGAGGGCCAAGTACCACATCCACGCCGGCTATACCGCCGAGGGCGCCAAGGGCCTCCTCAAGGAGGGCGGCACGGGGCGCCGGCGAGCCATGGACGACGTGGTCGCCGGCCTCGGCGGCACCATCGAGGCGGTGTACTTCGCCTTCGGCGAGGACGACCTGGTGAGCATCATCGACTTCCCGACGCCACCTCCATGGCCGCGGTGAGCATGGCGGTCAAGGCGAGCGGCGCCCTCCACACGAAGGCGACACCCGTCCTGACCATCGAAGAGCTCGACGAGGCCGCCCGCAAACAGGTCGCCTTCCGCCCGCCCAAGGCGTGACGGCGGGGCGGCGACCCGCCGCACACATGGAGGCGCGGTCCCGGAGCCCATGGGGTCCGGGGCCGCGACCTCTGTTGTTCAGTGGTCTCCCGTGGGAGGGGGATGCCTGTTGATGGGAGCGGCTAGGACGCGGGGGACCAGGTGTAGTCCTTGGGGCCCACGAGGGTTGTCCATTTGAGGCCGTCGGTCGAGCCGAGGACGGAGAGGGTCTGGGTGCGGGTGGGCCAGGTCGGAGGGAGGGTGAGGGCGGCCGAGGTGACGGGGTCGGTGGCGCCGAGGTCGACGGTGAGGGTGGCGGGCCAGGCGCCGGTGGTGCTCTGCCAGTAGGTGGAGGGGAAGCCGTCGACGGCGTTGGCGCCGGGGAGGCCGTCGGTCGAAGAGCTCACCGTGACCGGGGTGTTGAGGGCGAGGTTGCGGTTGTTGGCGTCGTAGACGGCGAACTCACCCGCCTGGGCTCCGGTTTGGGCGCTGTTGGCGGTGAAGTTGAGCCGGAGGTAGCGCTCCTTGACGCCGGCCGGCAGCGAGAAGGGCACGGTCTCGCCGTTCGAGGCGTCGGTGTCCTCGCTGAACGCGACGCCGGTCGGGGCGGGTTCGTTGATGAAGTCGGTCGCCGCGCCCTCGCCGAGGACCGCGACGTCGAGGATGCACGCCTCCTCCAGGGTGGCGTTCCGCACGTTGTCCTTGAGGCAGACCTGCTGGGCCTGGTCGTGCAGGGCGGTCGGCAGGGTGTCGGACCAGAACGGCGAGGTCGGGTCCGCGCTCTCGGTCTGGTCGTTGCAGACCGCGACCAGGGACTGGCTCGCCGGGACGCGCCAACTGTCGCCGTAGACCTTGTAGAGCGTGTTGAGGTCCACGGGGATGGGGATGTTCGTGCCCGTGCTGGTCCTGAGCTGGTTGGTCGTGCCCGGCGCGTTGGCGAGCAGGCCGAGCACCGGCTGCGGGTACGAACCGAGGCCGACGTGGGCGTCGATGTACCCGGGGTTCATCGTGGCGGTGAGGTTGTCGCCCTGGGGATCGGTCACGATGTACTGGCTCCCGTTGCGCAGGATCTTGTCCCCCGAGGCCAGGCTGATCGACCCGCCGGAGGAGAGCGCCGTGGGCGTTCCGTTGACCACGAGGCCGCGGGCGGTGCACAACGCGACGGTGTCGGCGCCCATTTGGGTGGCGACGTCGCTGTTGACGGACGCGCCCGGCCAGCCGAGCGGGGCGCCGGAGACCTGGTTGGACTGCACGGTCATGGCCGAGGTCCGCGCGAGCGTGAAGGTGCCCTCCGCCTGGAAGTCGTAGTACGTGCCGCCGAACGTCCGCAGGTGCGTGTCGCCGGTGCCCTGGGCGGAGGCGCACGAGGCCGAGGACGTCGCGACGTTGCTCTGGACGCTCTGCATCGAGGGCGACGCCCCGATGGTGAGGGCCGGGGAATTGACCAGGTTCAAGTTGTTGGTCTCGCCGGTGAAGCCCTCGGGAACGCAGGTCGGCGCGTTCGTCGTGCCGTTGTGGGTGATCGTCTGGACGGTCACGGTGGAGCCGGGGTTGAAGTTGGCCGACGAGCCGCCGCCGTCACCGCCGATCATGAACTCGACCGTGTTCCAGGCCGCCGAGAGGCTGAGCGTGCTGTCGGAGGTGGAGGCGCTGAGGCCCGTGCCGCCCGGACCGGTGGTCGACATGACCACGGTGTCCAGCGAACTCGTCACGTTGCCGGACAGGTTGAGGTTGCCGAGGTTGGAGATCGGCTGCGAGGACACGGCCACGGAGGAGCCGTTGCGGTAGCAGTCGCTGAGGTACGAGAACCAGCCGGACGGGCAGGTGGTGAAGTAGTTCAGGATCCAGAACTGGATGAAGGCCGAACTCGGGCCGGAGCCCGGGTTGGAGAAGATGAACTGCTCCCACCCCTGGCAGCCGGCGTGCCCGGCGCAGACGGGGGAGTTGAACGGCGCGCTGTTCAGTTGCAGCGAGTACGAGTTGGCGACGCCGCCGCCCGTCTCGCTCGTCACGCCGGAGACGCTGCTGAACGAGCCGGTCGCGCCGGTGAGGAGACCGGTGACCTGGGCGGAGTAGTCGATGCCGTTGCCGACGAGGTCGGGCTGGGCGGCGCCGGTCGACGTCCCGTGCGCCGAGGCTCCGTTCGCGGCGCCTGCGCCCGCGGTCGCGACGACGGGCAGGTGCGGGCCGGCGGAGGTCGCGTCGCCCATGGGCACGTAGGGCCGGTTCGGCGCCGTGGCGCAGCCGGTGCTCATCCAGGCGAGGGTCGGGTAGTCGGCGGTGTAGCAGCCCTTGCCCGGGGTGGCCTTCTGCGCCATCTGGCTGTGCCACTGCTGGGAGGTCATCGGCGCGGGGGACGAGACGGACGGTGTGCCGGCCGCGGCGCCGGGCGGTACGAGCATGGTCGTCACCAGGGCGGCGGCCACGGCCCCGACGAGGCCGAGGACACGGTAGAGGTGCCGGTTCGTTCTGGCTAAAAGACCGTCAGAAGACATGTCTGCGCTTCACCTTCTCGCGGATAGGGCCCACGGCGGATCGCCCCACGGGCACCGCGGCAGGGCACGGCGACGAGGTGAGAGGCGGTGCGAGGTGCGGAGTACGAGGTGCGAGGTGCGGACGACGACGGTCCGTCGATTCCCCCGAAGCACCCGCGCGGCCGGCGTCGAGCGCCGGTTCCGGCGGGCTGCGTCGCGTCCTGGAACCCCCGCCGTGGGGTGGGGTGTTGTTCGACGCATCGTAAGCAGGGGTTCACGGTAAGTCGATACGGGACGCGGTGCGGGCCGTGGTCCGGGCCCGGGGTGCCGGGTCAAAGGAACGTATGTACGGTATCGGTGACCGAGCGTCACCACAGGCCGCGAGCTGGGCCACCTCGCGGGCGGCCCCTCCGCCGCTGCCCTCGCGGCTTACCTCCCCTACGCCGCGCGGCAGTTGCGGGTCGTAGCCGACGCCACCCCACTTACCTCCCGCGAACCCGGCGCGCGGGCGTACCCCGCGTCGTGCCGCTTACGTTCCCCTCGTCACGGTTTCGACGCACCCCCGGCGGCCCCGGGACTCTCCCGCCCGACCCCCGCCCTGCCTGAGGCCTCGCCGGAGTTGCCCAACGGCCCTGAACCCCAGGGGGTGTAGACGTGGAAAGAGACGGAAGCTTCCCTCGTACGCGGGGTCGATGGAGCCGTCCCTGCGGCAGTAGGCGTGCGTGGCGTGCGCTGGAGGACCGGGAGCAGGACCAGCCCGCACACCAGCAGGGCTCCGCGCCCGCGCTTTTCACTCGTACCGTCGACACGGTCAACCGCCCCTCCAGCGCGAGTGTTCGAACGTGTTCGACAGATGCCGGCCGCCGAGTCAGCGGTTCCCCGGGCCCGACCGGCTTCCCGGCGGGCGGGTTGAGGAAGCGTGGACGGTACGGGTCAGGTGCCGGCGAGGGCATCGACGAGCGGGGCGAAGGTCTCCGCGTCGTCGAGGAGGAAGGAGCTGATGCCGAGCCGTTCGCGCAGGTCGCGGAACTTCCGGGTGAGTTGGGGGAGGGAGCCGATGAAGACGTGCGGAGACTCCAGGACCTCCTCGACGGTGAGCTCGACGCCGGTGCGGGCGCGGAGCTGGTCGACGCGGCGGCGGGCCTCGGCCTTGGCGTCGTGGGTGAGGACCATGGGGCCGGCGGTCGGGTAGGTGTTGAACTCCAGCTCGATGAAGCGGTCTCCGGCCGCGGCGCGGACCCAGCCGATCTTCTCCTCGGTGGCGGCGAGGGTGATGCTCGGCGCGTCGAGACCGGGAAGTCCTTTGGCGTCCTTGGTGATCCGGGGCGCGAGACCGATGATCTGGGCCTCCTTCGCGGCCAGGGTGAGGAGGCGCTTTCCGCCGCCGCCGATGAACAGGGGCGGGTGCGGGCGCTGGACCGGCTTCGGCTGGGCGTCGAGTTCGGCGATCGTGTAGTGGGTGCCGTCGAAGGTGAGCGGCGCGTCGCCGAAGCAGCCCTTCAACACCGCGATGGCCTCGGCGAGTTTGCCGATGCGGGTGCCGACGGGCTCGAAGGGGATGCCGATCGCGTCGTGTTCGGGCCGGTTCCAGCCGGCGCCGATGCCGATCTCCAGACGGCCGCCGGAGAGGCGGTCGATGGTGGCGAGGTCCTGGGCCAGGACGGCGGGGTGGCGCAGGTTCGTGTTGAACACGAAGGTGCCGACGCGCAGGCGCTCGGTGGCGGCAGCCACGGTGGCCAGGAACGGGACCGGGGCGTAGTGCGCGGTGAGGTGGTCGGAGGTCATCACGGCGCTGTAGCCGAGGGACTCCACGCGGCGGGCGAAGGCGGCAAGGCCGGGGCCGTCGAGGTGGTCGGCGGTGTCGGTGAGGAAGCGGAAGGGGCGCTTCGGAGAGTCCGTGGTCATGCGGCCATCGTCACCAAAGCGGGGAGTCAGTACCAGGGTGACTTTCGGTGGTTGGGGGCGATCGGTCTGCGGGGAAGGCGAGTTGGCGACAGCGGTTGCCTCTTGAGCATCATCCGCACCGGGGGTCATGCTGTCATGCACATGTGCGGGCGAACACGTGCCCGAACCGGTCACCGAAAGGACAACGCATGGCTTCGTCCTCCTTCCCCCTGGACCGTCGCACCGTGTTGCGCGGAGCGCTGGCCGCCGGCGTCGGCGTCGCGGCGAGCCCGCTACTGCTGGCCGGAACGGCCTCCGCGTACTCGTGGTCGCGCACGCTTCAGCAGGGCATGACCGGAGCTGACGTCACCGAACTGCAGATCCGGGTGGCCGGTTGGCCCACCAGCAGCAAGAGCCAGACGCGGGTGTCCATCGACGGGGACTTCGGGCCCGGCACCGCCGCCGCGGTCCGCCTCTTCCAGTCCGCGTACGGGCTCAGCTCCGACGGGGTCGCCGGCCCCGCCACGCAGGCTCAACTGAACGCCCTGCAGCAGTCGGACGGCTCCACCGTGCACTTCGACTGGAGCGAGTTCACCGACCGCGTGAGCGGCACCTTCGACGGCGGCAAGGTCAGCGCGGCCTCCGCCAAGGAGAACGCCCGCCGGCTGATGTACAAGCTGGAGGCGCTCCGCAAGAAGCTCGGCAACACCCCGATCACCGTCAACTCCGGCTTCCGCAGCATCTCGCACAACGCGGCGGTCGGCGGCGCGAGCGACAGCATGCACCTCTACGGCACCGCCGCGGACCTCGACGTCCCCGGCGTCGCCAACAAGACCGTCTACCAGAAGGCCGAGACCTGCGGCTTCTCCGGCCTGGAGACGTACACCGAGGACCACCAGCACGTCGACAGCCGCGCCGACCTCGGCCGCGCGTGGTGGTGGCAGGACGGCACCGTCTGATCCGCTTCCCGACAGGCCGTCCCGCGCGGTGGTGCGACACCACCGCGCGGGGCGGCCTTTCGCCTGCGTGGGGCGCGCGGCTACGCCGCGAAGATCTGGAGGGTGGCGCACTGGGCCGCGGGCCAGCCCGTGTTGGCGGTGAAGGTGAGGCGGACGTAGCGGGCGGTGGCGGAGGCGGGAAGGGTGAGGGTGGCGGTGTTCCCGGTGGCGGGGTCGAAGGTGCGGGTGGTCGGGGCGAGGAGTTGCGTGTAGGTGGCGGCGTCGGGGCTCGCCTGGACAGAGAGGGTCTGGGTGCGGGTGGCCCAGGCGGTGGAGGGCGGCAGGGCCAGGACGAGGCGCTTGATCGCGGTGGGGGCGCCGAGGTCGACCTGGAGCCACTGGGGGAAGGCGTTGTTGGCCGACTCCCAGTAGGAGTTGGGATCGCCGTCGGTGGCGTTGGCGCAGGCGTAGACCTGGGTGTGGCTGCTCTCCGAAGTGGGCCGGCGCAGCGCGAGATCGGTGGTCGTCGAGCCGGAATCGGTGGTCGCGGAGACCTGGTTGGAGGGCGGGGAGACGTTGCCGGCGGCGTCGGTGGCCACGACGTCGAAGGTGTACGTGGTCGACGGGCTCAGGCCGGTGACGGTGAACGCGGTCGACGCGGTGGTGCCGGCCAGGGTGGTGGAGCCGGCGAGCAGTTGGACCCGGTAGCCGGTGACGCCGGTGTTGTCGGTCGCGGCGTTCCAGGCCAGCGAGACCGTCGTGCTCGTGTGGCCGGTGACGTGCAGGCCCGAGGGCGCGGTGGGCGGCGAGGTGTCGCCGCCGAGCACCGGCGGGGTGGGCCGGGTGGCGGTGAGGGCGATCTGCCCCTTGAGCATCCGCCCGCCGTCGCCGGTCAGCCGCAGGTAGTAGTCCGACGAGCAGGCCGTACCGTCCTCGTCGAGCGCGAGGAACCCGGAGTCGGTCGGCACCCCCGCCCGCGTCTCGGCGGTCTTCGCGATCTGGTTGCCCTCGTTGAACTCGTCGAACATCGAGATGTAGATGCCCTGCGCCCCGGCGCGGCACATGTTGTAGAACTGCCGCCACATGAAGTCGCCGTGGGCGCGCTGGCGTGCGGAGACGTCGCCGGGCAGCACGCAGGGCTGGTAGTCGATGCCGTGGGCGGCGCAGTCCGCCTCGTCCCCGACGGTGTACGTGGCGTACGCGTTGTCGGAGTCCGCCGCGGTGCCGATCGCGCCGACCATCCACGGCGAGATCATGTGGAAGGCGTGGTAGACGTCCGTGTAGCCGGTGCGGGTGCCGGCCCCGCCGGTCCGCCACTCGCGCGGCACGCCGCCGATGACGTAACACCCCTGCGCCTTGAACCAGTTGATGACGTCCAGGCACTGGTCGGTGCTGAACGGGTGGTTGTCGTCGTTGAAGCCGAAGCCCCATATGCACACCACCGGCCTGCCGTTCTGGACGGCGTACGCCGAGGAGGCGGTGTGCGCGGACATCTTGTTCGTCCAGTCGGCCTTGATCTCCGCCTGCATGGACGTCCAGCCGCTGACGTCGTACATGACGTAGAACTTCCGGCCGTGCGACTCGGCGGCCGAGCGCACCTTGACGGCCATGGCGTCGCGCGTGGGGCCCTCGCCGCCGGTGGGGTTGAAGCGCTGGAGGGCGGCGGTGTCGATGGCGTTCTGCTGCATCCACAGGAAGTGGGTGTCCACGGTCTGCTGGTCGTAGGACGAGAAGAGCGTGGCGGGCTGCCCGTTGCCCAGGTCGGCGTACGCGGTCGGGTAGCCGTGGGTGAAGTCCCGCATGTCCGGCCAGCACTTGATGCCGGTGTTGGCCGGGGACGGCGGCCGGCTCCAGTCCTGGGTCCAGTGCCACCAGCCGTTGATCGGCGCGCCGTCGCCGGCGCACGCGAACCAACCCTGATAGCCCACGGTGATCCTGCCGACGACGTCGCCGGGCGGACTGGCGGTCGCGGCGCCTGACGCGGCCGGGGCGGCGGCGGTCTCGGCGACCCCGATCGCGCCCGCGGCGGTGGCCGCCATCGCGGCCTGCAGGAAGACCCTGCGGGTGACACCCATCTGGACTCCTCCGGTCGGCTGTCGACTTCCGCCGCTGAGGCGGCGGTTGAACGCCCGGCCGCTCAACGGCGCGCGCCGGCGGCCCGGTGCGGCGGATCGTAATGACGCGTGCGCAGCCCCGCAATACTTGGCGCGAGAAGAGAAAAAATGTGCAGTCATCGCGCAAGAAGCCAATCAGCCACCACAGGCAGGCAGTTGGGCGCGACCGCTCGCCCGAGCACCGCGAACTCCTGGTGCCCATGCGCCCGTTGGGGACGCCCCGGCGAATCCGCACGAAGAGCGGGGGCGTTGTGAAGCGCGGGTTCACCGGGGATTGACGCGCCGTTCACCGCCGACCGCCAATTTCAGGGGTATGACTTCGAGTCCCCTCTCTCGCAAGCGCACCCGGATCGCGATCGCGATCGCCGCCGCCGTCGCGGTGGCGGGTGCGGGCACGGCCGCGGCGCAGGCCGACGGCTGGTGGTCGGCGCCGACGCACGACTTCGGCGCGAACGCCGACGCGTTCTCCGGCCACGGCACGGTGTCCGGGAACGTGCTGCGCAACGACGCCGGCGCGACCGCGGTCGTGCGGCACACCGCCGCGTCGAACGGCGCGGTGACGGTGAACGCGGACGGCACGTTCACGTACACCCCGAAGCCCGGCTTCACGGGCACGGACACCTTCACGTACACCGCGACCGACGCGGTGCGGCTGTACCAGGACACGCGGGCGGACGGGCAGCCGCTGCCCCCGCTGGCGATCGTGCCCGGCCCGGATGGCACCACCACCAAGATCTCCGGCGAGGGCTTCGGCTCCTCGCTCGCCCCGGTGCCGCACCGGTCGGGCTGGTTCTACGGCCTCACCGACCGCGGCCCGAACGCCGACGCCCCCGACGGCAACAAGTCCGAGATGGTGCTGGACTTCACGCCCGAGATCGGCGAGTTCAAGCTGGTGGGCGGCAAGGCCGAACTGGCGCGGACGGTCACCCTGAAGGGCCCGAAGAGCCTCGGCGGCGTGAAGTACAGCGGCCGCCCGCCGCACGACACCGGCGAGGTCATCGACGACGTCGCGGCGACGAACGCCAACGGCACGCCGACGCCCGTCGAGAAGGACCCCTACGGCTACGACTCCGAGGGCCTGGTCGCGCTGCCGGACGGCTCGTTCTGGGTCTCGGACGAGTACGGCCCGTACCTCACGCACTTCGACGCCAACGGCTACGAGCTGGGCCGGCTGACCCCGTACCGCGACAGCGCGGACAACGCGTTCCACAAGATCGTCGGCTACCTGCCGCCCGAGTTCGCCGACCGCCTGAAGAACAAGGGCATGGAGGGCCTGACCGTCACCCCCGACGGCTCGACCCTGGTGGGCGTCATGCAGTCCGCGCTCCAGCAGCCCGACCTCGGCAGCACCAAGGCCGGCAACGTGGCGCCGACCCGGATCCTCACGGTCGACCTGCGCACGTACCGCACCAAGCAGTACCTCTATCTGCTGGACGACCCGAAGACCACCGGTGACGCCAACAGCGAGATCACCGCGCTGTCCGCCACGAAGTTCCTCGTCGACGAACGCGACGGCAACTTCGAGCCGTTCGCGCGGAAGACGCTCTACGAGGTGGACGTCAACGGCGCCACCGACGTCAGCGGCCTGACGATCGCCGGCAAGTCCCCCGAGGCGTACGTCGGGACGGACGGCACCAACGCCGCGCTCGCCGCCCTCACCACGGCCGGCGTCCACGTCGCCCAGAAGCAGCCGTACGTCGACGTCGGCAACCTGGTGAGCCAACTCGACCCCAACGGCGGCTTCTTCGCCCACGACAAGGTCGAGGGCGTGGCCACCACGGACGGCGGGCGGACGCTGTACCTGTCCAACGACGACGACTTCGGCATCGACACCATCGCCGTGGACCCCGACGGCACGTGGACCGTGCACCAGAAGGTGATGCCGTCCACCGGCCAGGACGACAACGGCGAGATCCTGGAGGTCGACACGACCAAGCTGCCGGCGGTGCTGAAGACCGTCACGGTGACGATCCACGTGCGCTGACCCCGCACACGCCCTTCGGGCCCGTCCACCGCGGTGGACGGGCCCGAACGCGCTTGAGGAGAAGGCCGGTCACCCCCGGGGCGGCGGGGCCGCCTGCGGGCGCGGGTGGCGGCAGGGCGCCGTACGGGCCTCGCCGTCCGGCGACCACTCGCCCTCGCGGGTGAACCCGCTCTGGCGGAGCGCGCGGTCGAGGTCGGCGGCGGGGAAGCCGCCGTCCGCGCCGCGGGCGGTGACGGTCACCACGAGGGCGTCCACCTGGCCGCGTTCGGGGTGGGCGTCCAGGCTCTGCACGGTCAGGTGCCACTGCCCGTCGCCGCGGGACGCCTCCGCGCGGTAGGGGGCGTCGGCCGTGTCGGTCCGCGTCACGAAGTTCCTCCTCCTGGCCTCGTCATGACGTGTCTGCCCCCGTTGCGCGGGTTCCATCCGCGCAGTCCGACGGCTGAGACGGCCGGCGGCACCGGAGCCGGCCGGCACCTCTTGGAGCGGTTCAGCACCCCCGTGCGGGCCGTGCGGAACCGGACCGTTCAGAGGACCCGGACCGGGCCGTCCGCGAGGAACGCGGCGATGTCGTCGACCGCGTCGGTGCAGAAGACCCGGTAGTTCTTCTCGGTCACGTAGCCCATGTGCGGCGCCGATGTCGGAGAAGTAGCGCAGCCCCAGCCGTTCGACGTGTTCGCGGGCCCGCTTGTGCGCGGTGGCCGCCTTGACTGTGGGCGCGGGTATCGCGTGGTCGAGCAGGACGGCCACGCGCTCGGGGTGAGCGACCTTCAGCAGGTCGGCCGGCAGCCGTTCGGCGGCGCGGTAGAACACGCTGTCGGCCGTGACGACGAGATCGACCTCGGTCACCACCAACTGGCCGGGCGTGACGGTCTTCTCGCCGCTGTGGGCGGCCAGCACCTTGTGCGCCATGGTCATTCCCATGGATCAACCTCTCGAAGGGGCCGGAGCGAAATCGGGACGGGGCAGGGGCGGGAGCCCACGATGACGGGCGGCGGCGGGTGAGAGCCGCCCGCTGGTACACGGTGTACGGAACATCGGGCGCGGGCCGTGGGTGGGGCGGGCACCGGTGGCCTGAATCGCTCGGGCCATCCGGGATTCCATATCTGATGTCTGGTACGCTAAGGGCCATCCAAAAGGCAGTCACCACGAAGTCATCTGCTGACAAGAGAGCGCAATCTCTTCGCAACCATCAGATATCGGCCGGCCCCCGCGCCGGGCCAGGCAGGAGCGTCCCCATGGACCTCGGACTCACCGGACGGGTGGCGCTGGTGTGCGCCTCGACCGGCGGTCTCGGACTGGCCGCCGCCCGCGCGCTCGCGGGCGAGGGCGCGGCCGTGGCGATCACCGGCCGCCGCGCCGACCTCTCGGCCGAACTCGCCGCCGGCCTGGACGGGGCGATCGGCGTCGGCACCGACCTGACCGCCCCCGGCGCGGTGGAGGCTCTGGTCGACGAGGTGACCGGGCGGCTCGGCCCGATCGACGTCCTGGTGCTCAACGGGCCCGGCCCCGCCCCCGGTTCGGCCGCCGACCTCGACGCCGAGGGGGCGCTGCGGGCCGTGGAGCTGCTGCTGGCCCCGCAGGTCGGCCTGGTCCGGCGGGTGCTGCCGGGCATGCGCGAGCGCGGCTGGGGCCGGATCGTGGCGGTGGGCTCCAGCGGGGTCGCCGCCCCGCTGGCCGGTCTGGTGTCGTCCAACGCCGGACGGGCCGCGCTGGCCGGCTACCTCAAGACGCTCGCCGGGGAGGTGGCGGCGGACGGCGTGACGGTCAACATGGCCCTGCCCGGCCGGATCGCCACCGACCGGGTGGCACAACTCGACCGGCTGCGCGCGGAACGCACCGGCCTGAGCCAGGCGGAGGTGCGCACCGAGGCGGAGCGCGCCATTCCCGCCGCACGGTACGGGACACCGGAGGAGTTCGGTACGCTCGTAGCCTTTCTCAGCGGCACCCCCGCCTCGTACATCACCGGCACCGCACTGCGTTGCGACGGCGGTCTGGTGGGAACACTGTGACGCGAGGAGCGAACGTGCCCGCCGACAACGCATGCGCGGCCCCGGGGAAGAACGACCAGGCTCGACAGTGGAGGAGCGTCGAAACACCATGACCACCACGGCGGTTCAGCCGGTCGGCCTCCGACCGCAGAACCTCACGGAGATCGCGTTCGACCGTATTCAGGACGCGATCGTCAACCGCACGCTGGCCCCGGGGACGCGGGTCAGCGAAGCGATGCTGAGCGAGATGCTCCAGACCAGCAAGACACCGGTGCGCGAGGCGCTGCTGCGGCTGTGCCACGTGGGCCTCGTCGAGCCCACCACCCGCGGGCTGCGGGTGATCATGCCCAACCGCGACCTGATCCGGGACGCCTACGA
The DNA here is from genome assembly GCA_963756705.1 of uncultured Actinomycetota bacterium. Lineage (GTDB taxonomy): Bacteria > Actinomycetota > Actinomycetes > Streptomycetales > Streptomycetaceae > Actinacidiphila. The sequence continues at coordinate 121,432 of CAVWOS010000004.1, forward strand.
GCTGCGCAGCGGGCTGGAGTCCAGTGCCGCCCGCACGGCCGCGCAGCGCGCGGACACCGGGCAGCGGCAGTCCATCTCCAGCGCCGCGAAGAACTCCCTGGAGTCCGCGCGGTCGGCGGACGCGGCGGGATTCAGTCAATGGGACAGCAGCTTCCACAACGTGGTGGCGCACGCCACCGGCAACCGCCTGCTGGCCAAGGCCGTCGGCGACTCCCTGGTGCTGGCCTTCACCCTGCGCACGCGCGACGTGCTGACACCCGACGACTCGGTGCACTGCGGGCAGCAGCACGTGGACATCGCCGAGGCGATCAAGTCCAGTGACCCGGACGCGGCCGCGCGGCTCATGCACGACCACATCACGCAGGTCATGGCCTTCGTGCTGGAGGCGGCCGCGCACTGACCCGGCGCCCGGCCCCGTGCCGGGCAGCCGGACCGGTGCGGCCGGATCAGGCCCCCGGCCGGCCACCGCCGCGCACCGGGTTGGTCAGCACGCCGACGCCCGGGATCCGGCACTCGGCGATGTCGCCGTCCGCGACGACCGCGGCTCCGGGGGTGCCGGAGGAGATGATGTCGCCGGGGTAGAGCGGCATGACCTTGCTGTGGAAGCTGATCAGGAACTCCGGGTCGAAGATCATGCGGGCGACCGTGTTCGCCCGGTGCACGGCGCCGTTGAGCACGGTGGACACCTCCACCGCCGCCAGTGAGCCGAAGCGCTCCAGCACCTCGCCGATCGGCGTGATGCCGGGGCCGAAGGAGAAGAAGCCCGGGAAGTTCTTGGACCGGGTCAGGAAGCGCGGGTTGCGCTGGAGGATGTCCTCGGCCGTCTGGTCGAGGATCGGGCAGACCCCCCACAGACAGCCGACCGCGTCCTCGCGCTCCACGTCCCGGGTCAACCGGCCGATCACCAGGCCGAGTTCCGCCTCGGCGGTGACCCGCTCGCTCTGCGCGGGCAGCGGGATCGGGTCACCGGGGCCGATGACGGTGTGGTCGGCCTTGATGAAGGAGGCCGGCTCGTCGGGGTAGCCCGCGGTCAGGTCGTCCGCGTGCTCGCGGTAGTTGAGGCCGATGCCCCAGATCTTGTGCTGGCCGCGGTAGGGCACGGTGAAGCGGTGCCCCTCGGCCGGGGAGAAGCGGTCGTCCGCGGTGGCCGCGACGCGTGCGGTGAACTCCTGCGGCGACACGGCCGCGAGCACCTCCAGCGCCCCGCCCTCCAGCGGCTCGGCCAGGTCGGTGAGCCGCACCAGGCCGCGCGGCGGGTCGAGAGCGACGGCGACCTCGCGGCCTCCGTCGAGGATCGTGGCCAACTGCATGGGGACAGCTCCCTGTTCGAACGGGGACGTGCGGAACCGGACTCGCCGCCGGGGTCCTTGGCCGGGTGGGGCCAGTGCGGCGGACCCGGCGGCGACTCCGGTTCAACACCATATGCTATACCAGATACGAGTTGTACGAGATACGATACTCCACGATGCGGGACACTCATCGAGAGAGATCGCCGATGACCGCCGAAGCCCGACCGCGATCCCGGGCAGCACCGTTTTGCTGCGCCACCGCATCGGTGACCGCCTCCTCGGAGAGCCCGAGGACGAGCGCCGCAACCCAGCCCGCCCGCAGGACGTGGTCGCGGCGACCCCCGGCCGGTGACGCCTCGACGGTGGACCAGGCCCGTGGAGGCCGCCCGCCGCGCCCAGCCGGCCTGGGCCGCGCTGCCCGCGCCCGCCCGGGGCGAGATCCTCCTGCGCGCCGCCGGCCTCCTGGCCGACCGCCGCGAGACCGTGGCCACCGACCTCGTCCGCGAGGAGGGCAAGACCTTCGCGGAGGCGTACGGGGAGGTCGGCCGCGCGATCGAACTGCTGCAGTTCTACGGTGGCGAGGGCCGGCGCGGGCGCGCCGAGACCCCGCCGTCCGGGACCCCGCACACGCACATCCACACGCGCCGCGAACCGCTCGGTTCGGTCGGCGTCATCACGCCGTGGAACTTCCCGATCGCCATCCCGACCTGGAAGACCTCGCCGGCGCTGATCTCCGGCAACACCGTGGTGCTCAAGCCGGCCGGGCTCACCCCGCTGTCCACCTGGCACCTGGCCGAGGTGCTCGCCGACGCCGGCCTGCCGCCGGGCGTGCTCAACATCGTCTACGGGCCCGGCGCGCGGTCGGCGGGGCCATCGCCCGGCATCCGGGCCTGGCCGCGGTGTCGTTCACCGGCTCCAACGACGTCGGCCGCGGCATCGAGCGGATCGCGCAGGAGCGCGGCGCGCGCGTCCTGCTGGAGATGGGCGGCAAGAACCCGCTGGTCGTCCTGGACGACGCCGACCCGGTCACCGCCGCGCGACCGGTTCGTGGCCGCGCTGGCCGAGCAGGCGGCGCGCTACCGGCCCGGCGACGGCCTCGACCGGTCGGTCCTGATGGGCCCGGTGGTCTCGGCCGCCCAGATGCGCGGCGACCTGGAGTGGCTGCGGATCGCCGAGGAGGAGGGCACGCAGGCCGTGGTCAAGGGCGAACAGTCAGGTGAGGCCGGGCAGTTCCTGGAGCCGACGGTGCTGGTGGGGGTGCGGCGCGACCACCGGGTGGCGCGGGAGGAGATCTTCGGCCCCGTCGTCGGCGTGCTGGCGGCGGACGACCCGGACCACGCGGTGGGCCTCGCCGACGACATCCCCTTCGGCCTGTCCGCGGGCATCGTCACCAACGACCCGCGGGAGGCGCAGCGCTTCGTCGAGCGGGTGCAGGCCGGTATCGTCAAGGTCAACCGGCCCACCAGCGGGGTGGATCCCAACCTGCCGTTCGGCGGGGTGAAGGAGTCCTCCACCAACACGTACCCCGAACAGGGCGCGTCCGCCACGGACTTCTACACCTGGACCAAGTCCGTCTACCTCGGCTGGGACGACGAGGACGGCGAGGGCTGAGCCGGTCCGGCGCCGGGGCGGCGGCGGGGGTCCGCTCCCGGCGTACCGGACCGGACGGCACGGAAGGCCGACGGCCCGTTCCCCTCGCGGGGGACGGGCCGTCGGCGTTCCCGGACCGGGCCGGCAGCGGCGGCGCTAGGCCGGGTCCTGGCCGGGGTACGGGGCCGGGTCCGGGGCGACCGGGGTCCGCGGGTCGAGCCGGTCGGCGAGGAGTTCGGCCAGGTGGCGGCCGGAGCGGTCGGTGAGGTGCTCCAGTTGGGTGCGGCAGGAGAAGCCGTCGGCGAGCACGTCGGTGTCCGGGTCGGCCGCGCGGACGGCGGGCAGCAGCGCGTTCTCGGCCACGGCCACCGACACGTCGTAGTGGCCCTTCTCCACGCCGAAGTTGCCCGCCAGGCCGCAGCAGCCGCCGACCGCCTCGACCTCGGCGCCGGCCTCGCGCAGCAGCCGCGCGTCCGTGTCCCAGCCGAGCACCGCGTGGTGGTGGCAGTGCGGCTGGGCCACCGCGCGCACCCCGGCGAGGTCCGGCGGGGTCCAGCCCGGGGTGGCGGTGAGCAGTTCGGCGAGGGTGCGGGTGGCCGCGGCGACCCGGGCCGCGCGGGGGTCGTCCGGCAGCAGTTCGGCGAGGTCCGTGCGCAGCACGGCCGTGCAGGACGGCTCCAGGCCGACGATCGGCCAGCCGCCCTCCAACGCCGGTTCGAGCGCGTCCAGGGCGCGGGACAACTGGCGCTTGGCGCCGTCGAGTTGGCCGGTGGAGATCCAGGTCAGGCCGCAGCAGACCTCGCGGCCGGTCAGGCGCACCTCGTAGCCGGCGTCCTCCAGCACCCGGACCGCGGCCTCGCCGACGGCCGGGCAGAAGTGGTCGGTGAAGGTGTCCACCCACAGCAGCACCGGGCCGTTCGCCGGGCGCGGGACGGCCGGCGCCGGGCGGGCGCCGAACCGCCGCCGGAAGCTGCGGACGGCGAAGCGCGGCAGCGGCCGGCGCGGGTCGATGCCGCCGCCCCGCTTGGCCAGCGCGGCCACCGACGGCCGGTCCAGCACCGCGTTGAGCAGGCGCGCGACCGGCGCGGACAGCCGGGCCCAGCGCGGCAGCAGCCCGAGGGCGTAGTGGCTCGCCGGCCGCAGCCGCCCCCGGTAACGCTGGTGCAGCGCCTCCGCCTTGTACGTGGCCATGTCCACCCCGGCCGGGCAGTCGCTCGCGCAGCCCTTGCAGGACAGGCACAGGTCGAGCGACTCCGCGATCGCCGGGGAGGCCCAACCGCCGTCCACCAGGGTGCCGTTGGCGAGTTCCTGGAGCACCCGGGCGCGGCCGCGGGTGGAGTCCTTCTCGTCCCGGGTGGCGAGGAACGACGGGCACATCACGCCGCCCGAACCCGTGGTGTCCGCACGGCACTTGCCGATCCCGACGCAGCGGTGCACGGCGGTGGAGAAGTCGCCGCGGTCGTGCGGGTAGGCGAACGCGAGCGGGCCCGGCACCGCCTTGGCGGCGGGCAGCCTCAGGTCGGCGTCGACCGGCCGGGGCCGCACGATGATCCCGGGGTTGAGCACGTCGTCCGGGTCGAACAGGTGCTTCACGGCGGCCAGCGTGTCGATCGCCTCGGGCGAGTACATGTGGTGCAGCAGCGCGCCCCGGGCCCGTCCGTCGCCGTGCTCGCCGGAGACCGAGCCGCCGTGCCGGCCGGCCAGGGCGGCGGCCTGCTGGAGGAACTCGGCGAATACGGCGGGGCCGGGGCGTTCGGCCAGCGGGAAGTCGATGCGCACGTGCAGGCAGCCGTCCCCGAAGTGCCCGAACATCAGCCCGTCCAGGCCGAAGTCGTGCATCAGGTCGGTCAACTGCCGGGTGTAGGCGCCCAGTCGCTCGGGCGGCACCGCGGAATCCTCCCAGCCGGGCCAGGCGGGCTCGCCGGCCGGGGTCCGTCCGCCGAGGCCGGCGCCGTCCTCCCGGATGCGCCACAGCGCGCGGGCCGCCGCGCCGGTGACCACCGCGGAGGCGCCGCAGCCGGAGTCGCGGGCCAGCGCGCGGGCCGCCGCCATCGCCTCGGCCTCGGTGTCCCCGGCGGTCTCGGCGAAGATCCAGCCCTCGCCGGCCGGCAGCGCGTCCGGCACCGCCGCCTGGCCGCGGCGGGTCCGCACCACGTCGACCAGCCGCGAGTTCATGCCCTCCAGGGCGACCGGCCGGTGCGGCAGCAGGCCGGGCACGGCGTCGGCCGCCGCGGCCATGTCGGGGTAGCCGAGCACGGCGAGCGCGGTGTGCCGCGGCGCCTCCACCAGGCGCACAGTCGCCCGGAGCAGCACCGCGAGCGTGCCCTCCGTTCCGACCAGGAACTTCGCCAGGTCCGCGCCGTTCTCCGGCAGCAGGTGCTCCATCGAGTAGCCGGAGACCTGGCGGGTGAAGCGGCCGAACTCCGTGCGGATGAGGGCGAGGCGGTCGCGGACCAGAGTGTCCAGGCCGGCCGTCAGCCCGGCCGCGGGGCCGCCCTCGCCCGCGGCACGCAGGCCGTCCCGCCCGTACCGGCGCGCGGTGAGGCGCACCCCGGTCCCGGTGACGACGTCCAGTTCCACCGCGTTGTCGGAGGAGCGGCCGTACGCCAACGCCCGTGCCCCGCAGGCGTTGTTGCCCAGGGAGCCGCCGATCGTCGCCCGCGCGTGCGTCGACGGGTCGGGGCCGAACCGCAGTCCGTACGGCGCCGCGGCGGCGGTCAGCGCGTCCAGGACGACACCGGGCTGCACCACGGCCGTCCGGCTCTCGGGGTCCACGGACAGCACGCGGTTCATGTGCCGCGAGAAGTCCAGCACCACCCCGGTCCCGACGGCGTTCCCGGCGATCGACGTCCCGGCGCCCCGGGCCGTGAGCGCGAGCCCTTCCGCGCGGCACACCTCCAGCGCGGCGACCACCTCGTCGGCGTCCCGCGGGAACACCACCGCGCTGGGCACCACCCGGTAGTTCGACGCGTCGGCCGCGTACTCCGCCCGCCGCCGGACCCCGGCCTCCACCTCGCCGACCCCGGCCCGCCGCAGCCGCTCGGACAACCCCTCTGCTGCCACGCTACCCTCCGACGCTTCGGGAATATAGCAGACACCGTATATCATGTCTCATTTTCATCCCATCCGCCGCTCCGACCTCACCCTTCGGATACCGTGCGCCGCATGACGCCGATCAGCCGCGAGAACCCGCTCACCCCGGACGACGCCCGGGCCCTGCCGGCCCTGCTCCCCGCCCGGGTGGTGGTCAACCCGGCCTGAGCGACGCGGAACTCGACCGGGTCGAGGAGCGCTGGGAGTTCCGCTTCGCACCGGAGCACCGCACGCTCCTGGCCGCGGGGCTGCCGACGGGCAGCGATGGCTGGCCGGACTGGCGGAACGGCGCCGCCGAGGACCTGGCCGAGAAACTGGCATGGCCGGTGCACGGCGTGCTGTTCGACGTGGAGCACAACGGCTTCTGGCACCCCGACTGGACGCCCCGCCCCGCGGCCACCCCCGACGCCCTCGCCGCGGCCCGCGCCCACCTCGCCGACGTGCCCACGATGGTCCCCGTCCACTCCCACCGCTACCTGCTGGGCGATCCCCGGCACACGGGCACGCCCGTCCTGTCCATGTACCAGACGGACATCATCGTCTACGGCGCCGACCTGGCCGACTACGTCGACCACGAGTTCCGCGGCAGGCCGCTGCCCGACGTGGAGTTCGCGGCGACGATCCCGTTCTGGTCCTACTTCCTGGAGTGGCCCCCTCCCGAGGGATGGGCTACGCGGAGAGGGCCGAGTGGGCCGCGGTCAGGGCCTGTTCGGCGTAGGAGCGGCCGAAGAGGACGGCGTGGACGAGGAGGGGGAAGAGCTGGTGGAGGGGGACGCGGGCGGGCCGGCCGGGGGCGAGGGGGGCGGTCTCGTCGTAGGCGGAGAGGATCCGGTCGATGTGCGGGCAGCCGAAGAGCTGGAGCATCGCGAGGTCGGTCTCGCGGTGGCCGCCGTGCGCGGCAGGGTCGATGATCCAGGCACGGCCGTCGGCGCCCCACAGCACGTTGCCGCTCCACAGGTCGCCGTGCAGGCGGGCCGGGGGTTCGGCGGGGCCGGCCAGGTCGGGCAGGCGGTCGCAGACCCGTTCCACGACGCCGGCCTCGGCGGGCCGCAGCGTGCCCGCGTCGACGGCCCGCCGCAGGTAGGGCAGGACGCGGTGCTCGGCGTACCAGTCCGGCCAGGCGGGGCCGGCGGTGTTCCGCATCGGGGCGCGCCCGATGTACGCGTCCTCGGGTCCGCCGGGGGGAGCCGCGCCGAACGCGGGGGCGCCGGCCGCGTGCAGCCGGGCCAGGCTCCGGCCGAACCGGGCCGCGGCCTCGGCGGTCGGACGGCCGTCCGGCACCCGCTCGGTGACCAGCCACCACGCGTCCTCGCCGCGCACCTCGGGCACGGGGACCTCGCCGGCGGCGGCCAGCCAGCGCAGCCCGGCCGCTTCCGCCCGCACGGCGCCGGGGCCGTCGCCGCGCTTGACCATCACCGCGGTCCCGTCGCCGAGCACCGCCTCGGTCAGGCCGGACTTCACCGCGGGACCGGCGGTCGCCGGCTGTCCGGTGAGGCGGGCCGCCGCGGCCTCGGGACCTTCACGGGACGACGTCCCGCCGCCCGCGTCGGCGGTCACGGGTCGAGGCGCTCGCGCACCCAGGCGAGCAGGCCGGGGGTGGCCGCCTCGATCATCGCGAGCACCTCCTCGAACCCGTCCGGGCCGCCGTAATAGGGGTCGGGCACGTCGAGGTCGCCGGTCGCCCCGGGGCCGAAGGACCGCAGCAGCCGGACCCGCGCCGGGTCGTCGACCATCTTGCGCAGCGCCTTCTCGTGGCCGCGGTCCATCGCGAGCAGCAGGTCCGCCGTCAGGTGGTCGGCGCCCACCTGGGCCGCGACGTGCTCGACGCGGTAGCCGTGCCGGGCCAGGGTCTCGCCCGAGCGCTCGTCGATCGGCTCGCCGGCGTGCCAGGGGCCGATGCCCGCGCTGCTGACCCGGACCCGCTCGGCCAGCCCGGCCCGCCGCAGGTGCTCGGCCACCACGAGCGCGGCGGACGGCGAGCGGCAGATGTTCCCGGTGCAGATGAAGGAGAGGTGCACGCCCCCAGCCTACGGTCGCGCGCCCGCCCGGGCCCCGCCCGCGTTGCCGGCTGGGACCGTACGACGCCGCGCGCGGCGGGTCCCGTGCCGCTTCCTGCCGCGCGCCGCGCGCCGCCGCGTTCAACCCCCGCCTCCGCCGAGGGGCGCCGGACGCGCATGATGGGGGCATGAGCGATCTCAACGCAATCCCGCTGTCCACCCTGTCCGGCCAGAACACCACCTTCGGCGAGCTGACGGGAGGCAAGGCGGCGCTGGTCGTCAACGTCGCCAGCAAGTGCGGGCTCACCCCGCAGTACACCGCCCTGGAGGAGCTGCACAAGGAGCTGTCGGGCCGCGGCTTCACCGTGGTCGGCTTCCCCTGCAACCAGTTCGGCGGCCAGGAGCCGGGCAGCGCCGAGCAGATCGCCGCGTTCTGCTCGGCGACGTACGGCGTGACCTTCCCGATGGCCGGCAAGATCGACGTCAACGGGGCCGACCGGCACCCGGTCTACGGCGAGCTGACCGGGCACCCGGACGCCGACGGGAAGGCGGGCGACATCCAGTGGAACTTCGAGAAGTTCCTCGTCGACGCCTCGGGCACGGTCGTCGCCCGCTTCCGCCCGATGACCACGCCGACGGACCCCGCGCTGCGCGCCGCCGTGGACGCCCTCCTGTCCACCTGACCTCCGCGCCGGCCAAGAGCAACGCCGAGCACCGCCGCACCACCGTCACACCCCGCCGCACCCCGCGAGGGGGCGGGCCCCCACCGGCCCGCCCCCTCGCCGTTTTGCGCCCAACCACCCCCGCGCCCGGGCGCGTTGCCGTACCGTCGAACCCGTACCACCTTGCACGGAACGCCTTGCTCGGAACGCCTTGCTCGGAACGCCCTGCTCAGACGTTGACCCGCTGAACGGACGTCAAGGACGTGAAGGAGGGGTACGGTGCGCATCCGGCGACGTGTCAGGCACTGGATCGGCGGTACGGCGGGCGCCTCGGCGCTGCTGCTCCTCGCCGGCGGACCGGCCGCGGCGGCCGTGCCGATCGGGCAGCCGATGTCCGGCGAGATGACCTACTACAACGACGTCGGCTACGGCGCCTGCGGGACGCCCATCGACGCGTCCTCGCAGTACCTCGTCGCGGTGTCGTACCAGTGGTGGACCGCCGCCAACCCCAACAACGACCCGCTCTGCTCCGGGATCTCCGTCCAGGTCACGTACGGCGGGAAGACGCTCACCCTGCCCGTGGCCGACAAGTGCCCCACCTGCGACGCGGGCCACATCGACCTCAGCCAGCCGGCGTTCGCCGAGTTCGCGCCGCTCGGCACGGGTGTGGTCACCGGCATCACCTGGCAGTTCGTCTCGTCCGGCGGCACCGCGCCGACCCTGCCCGCGCCCACCGGCCTGCACGTCACCGGCAGCACCCAGACCTCGGTCGGGCTGTCGTGGACGGCGGTCGGCGGCGCCTCCTCGTACGCCGTCTTCCGCGGCGGCGTCCGGGTCGGCTCCCCCACGGGCACGTCGTTCACCGACAGCGGGCTCACGCCGGGCACCGCCTACAGCTGGACGGTGGCCGCCGCCGACTCCGCGGGCGTCCTCGGGCCGTTCTCGGCGCCGGCCGCCGCCACCACTCCCGGCGGCGGTGGAGGCACCGGGTGCCCGGCCGCCTGGAGCGCCTCCACCTCCTACGTGCCCGGCGACAAGGTGTCGTACGGGGGCCACGCGTACACCGCGACCTACTACTCGACGGGCGCGGTCCCCGGGGACCCGTCCTCCTGGGCGGTCTGGTCGGACAGCGGGCCCTGCTAGGCCCGTTCACTCGCGGGCCGGGACTCCTTCGGGTGCGACGGCGTCGGCCGCCGCGGCGCGGGTCGCCGCGGGCCGGGGCAGCACCGTCAGGGCGACGACGACCGCGGCGAGCAGCAGCCCCGTGCCCAGCGTGAGGCCGAGCGCGTACCCCGCGTCGAGCGCCGAAGGGGTGGTGGAGGACCCGGTCCGGTGCTGGGCCGCCGTGCCGAGCGCGGCCAGCCCGAGGGAGGCGCCGATCTGCCGCGAACTGTTGAGCAGGCCCGACGCGGTGCCGGTCTCGTGGGGCGCGACGCCGGCGGTCGCCGTCGAGACCACCGGCCCGAGGCACAGCCCGAAGCCGACGCTCGCGACGAGGGAGGGCCCGAGGACGTCGGCGGTGAAGGAGCCGCCGGCGCCGATCCGGCCGAACCAGGCCATCCCGGCCGCGGTGAGCAGGCCGCCGGCGATCAGCAGCACGCGGGCCGGCAGGCGGTAGCCGAGGCGGACGGCGAGCACGGAGCCGGCCACCAGGCCGAAGGTGAACGGCAGGAACATCGTGCCGGTGCGGGCCGGTCCGGTGCCGAGCACGCGCTGGAGGTAGAGGGAGACGAAGTAGAAGGCGGGCGTCATCGCCGCGCCCACCAGCAGGTTGAACGCGTTCGCGCCGGTCACCGAGCGGTTGGCGAACAGGCCGAGCCGGATCAGCGGCTCGCGCGCGGTCGTCCGCTCGACGTACGGGAACGCGGCCAGCAGCACGGCGGCGGCGCCGAGCGTGGTCAGCGTGACCGGTGACGTCCACGCGTACCGGTCGGTGCGGACGACGCCGAACACCAGCAGCGTCATGCCCGCGGTGGCCAGGACGGCGCCGAGCACATCGGGGCGGGCGCTGCGGCGGCCGGGGTCGGGCGCGGTCGCGGGCACCCCGCGCCCGGCCAGGGCCAGCGCGATCGCCGCCATCGGGACGTTCACGAACATCACCCAGCGCCAACTCGCGTACTGCGTCAGGACACCGCCCAGCACCACGCCGAAGGCTCCGCCGGCCGCGTTCGTCGCGCTCCAGATGCCGAAGGCCCGCACCCGTGCGCGGCCGGCCGGGAAGGTCGCGGACAGCAGCGCCAGCGCGGCCGGGGCCAGGGCGGCGGCCCCCACGCCCTGGACGGCGCGGGCCGCCACGAGTTGGCCGGGGTGCTGGGCGAGGCCCCCGGCGAGCGAGGCGAGGCCGAACAGGCCGAGGCCCAGCAGCAGCACCCGTTTGCGGCCGTACCGGTCGGCGGCCTTCCCGCCCAGGAGCAGCAGGCCGCCGTACGTCAGCGCGTACGCGTGGATCACCCACGTCAGGCCCGCGGCCCCGAACCCGAGGCCCGCCCCGATCCGCGGCAGCCCCACGTTCACCACCGACAGGTCCAGCGACACCATGAACTGCACGACGGCCACGGCGGCGAGCACCATCCCGGCACGGCCCCCACCCCCGACCGCATACGCCTTCGCGGACCCCGTCCGAGGCCCGGCTTCCGATTTTTCGAACATGTTCCGAAAGTAGCACCCCTCCGCCCTGCCGCAAACGGAAATCCCCCGGGTTCCCGCATCACCGCGGCGTGAGGAGTCGTACGCGGCGGGCCCGCCACACCCTTCGCCGCAGCGCGGGGCGGACCCGCCCCACTCGCCGGCGGCCGCTCACCGAGGGTGCGACGCGGGAAAACCATCCGGGCCCGGAACGGGCCGGGGACAGCCGCCGGGGCGGAGCCCGCCTTCGAGGCGGGCGCGCAGGCGCCGGCCGGCGCGAACGCGAAACGCGGGGCGGGAGGGCAGCCGCAGGCCGGGCCAAGGGGCGGGCCCCGTCCGCAGTCGGCGCGGGCGCCACGCGCGAGGCGAGCACGCACGCGCCAGCGGGCGACGGTCGCGCACGCGGCGCGGGAAACCACCCGGGCCGGGAACGGGCTGACCGCGCCTGCGGCGCGGGAAAGGCCCGCCGCCGGGGTGTGCGGAGGGGCCCCGGCCCCTCCGCGATCGCTGCCGCCTCGGGACCGCGAGGTGCGCGGCCGCACCCGAGGTCGGGCAACGGGCCGGGGCGGAGCCCGCCTTCGAGGCGAGCACGCACGCGCCAGCGGGCGCCAACCGCGAGCGCGGGGCCGGGAGGCATCGGCCGGGCAGCGGCCGGCGCGCTCACGCGGCCGCGCGCGGGCGTCGGCGGGGGCGGCGGGGCGGCATGATGGGGGGCATGGTCCGAACGTCCTCTTCGAGCGGCCGCACCGGTCGGCCGCCACTGACCTCGCGTGCGCGGATCCTGGCGGCGGCGCGGGAGCTGATCGACCGGGACGGGTGGGAGAAGCTGACGATCCGGCGGCTCGCGGCGGAGCTGGGGGTGGGGGCGACGACGCTCTACCACCACATCCGCGACAAGGAGGACCTGCTGGTCCAGCTGCTGAACCACCACGTGGGGGAGTTGGAGCGGCCCGCGCTGCCGGAGGAGCCGCGGGACCGGGTCGTCACGGCGGCCCTCGCGATGCACGACGCGCTCGCGGCCTGGCCGTGGGCCGCCGAAGTCCTCACCACCGACGGCTTCCTGGGGCTGATCGACGAGTCCGCGCTGTGGATGGTGGAGGAGATCGTGGCCGGCGCCGACGAGTCGGGCTGCACGCCGCAGCAGTCCGTCGACCTCTTCCGCAGCGTCTGGTACTACACGGTCGGCGAGATCCTGGTCCGGGCGCACTCCGCCCGCCGCCCCTCGGCCCGGCGGGGGACGGCCGAACCGCGGGCCCCGTTCCGCACCTCCTTCGACGCGGCTCAGGTCCCGCATCTGGCCGCGATCGGCACGGACTGGCCCGTCCTCGCCGCCCGCGACTCCTACCCCGACGTGCTGGGCACCCTCGTCGACGGCCTTCTGGCCCGGGCGTCGGGCCGACCGGCCGGCCCCGCGAGCGGCTGAGCCCGAACTCCCGCTCGCCCGCGGCCGGTCGGCTCACGCACCGGCCGAACCCGACGCGCCCGTAACGGATTTCCGAGGTGGCCGCGGTGGCAGGGGCTGCCCGCCACCGCGGCGCGGGCGTCAACCGGCGAAGGCGGTCACGCCGTTGGGGGTGCCCATGCCGGTCGGGCCGTCGTAGCCCGGGCCGGCGTTGCACAGGAGGGTGCCGCAGGTGCCGTTGGAGCCGGTGGTGATGTCCCACAGCGCACCCGGGTGCGCGTACGGGAACGACGCCGGGTACGAACCGGCCGACGGCGTACCGGCCAGGGCGTAGACGCCGGCGATGATCGGCGCGGACACGCTCGTGCCGCCGAAGACCTCCCAGCCCGGGTCACCGCCGTAGCTGTCGAACACCGCCACACCGGTCTCGGGGGCGGCGACCGCCGCGACGTCGACGTCCGTGCGCCCCGCGCACAGAGTGTCGTGCTGCCAGGCGGGCTTGCCCTCGTAGGTCCCGCAGCCCGAGCCCGAGCCGGACCAGGCCGACTCGGTCCAGCCCCTCCTCGAGGTCGAGGCCCGGGTGAGCACGGTACCGCCGACCGCGGTGACGTACCGGGAGCTCGCCGGGTATTCGACGCCGAAGCCGGCGTCACCCGAGCTGACGGTGATGGCCACGCCCGGGTGGTTGAAGTACGACGCGTCGTACGAGGGGTCCAAGGACGAATCGCCCCCGCCCCAGCTGTTGTTGACGTACTTCGCGCCCAGGGAGACCGCGGTGTTGACCGACGTCCCCAGGTTGGCCATGCTCGCCGAGTTCGCCTCGACCAGCAGCAGATGGCAGTTGGGGCAGACCGCGCTGACCATGTCGAGGTCGAGCGACGCCTCCTCGGCCCAGCCGGCGTTGGCGGCGGGCAGCGCCGTGCCACCGGTCTGGTTCACCTTGCGGAAGCAGCCGGCGGCCGACGTGCAGGCCGGCAGGCCGAAGGTCGCTCGGTACGTCGCCAGGTCGGCCTCGGCGTTGGGGTCGTCGTTCGCGACGACGACGGCGACCGTGGCGCCCGAACCGGCCGACGAGGCGAGGTTGTAGGCGCTGCGCAGCTCGGCGGGGCCGTAGCCGGACGGAGCCGACGCGGGGCTGACCGCGCCGCCGGCCCGGGCGAGCGAGGAGAGGCCCCCGGTGACCTTGACGGCCTGGCAGGCCATGACGTCCGGCGCCTTGCCGGTGGCGCAGGACCGGGCGGTGGTGATGCTCTGGGCGGTGGGCGCGGCACCCGCCGCGGGGGCCAGGGATAAGCCGGACAGGGCGAGGCCCGCGGCGGCGGTCAGGGCGAGACCGCCGCGACGGACCGCCCGGGAAACGGTGATGCGCAAGCTACTGCCTCCTGGAGTGGGGTGGTGGAGGACGCGCAGGTTCCGCGTTCCCCTTCGCCAACTGGTGCGGCAAAGGGATGAATTGACGTTATTCTGACGCGCCCACGTCAACAAGCGCCGGAACGGGACATGACTCGCGCTTTACCGGGGGTGGCCGGGAATCGTGCCGTGCACCGGCCGAGGCAGCAGCGCGGGCAGCCGAAACGACCCCCGGAACGCACGGCGGCGGCCCGCCGGGGCACCCCCGCGGACCGCCGCCCGACCGCTCGGGCCCTCAGGGCCCGGGCCGCTCAGGCCGCTCAAGCCCCCCTAATCGATGTAGCGCAGCCCCGCCGCCCGCAGCGGCTCCCGCATCCCGTAGATGTCCAGCCCCAGTTCGCCGGCCGCGAGCCGCGCCCGCTTGCCGTCCTCCGCGGCCTCCCTGCGCCCGGACGCCGCCGCGACGTCCGCGACCCGCTCGCGCGGGACGACCACCACGCCGTCGGCGTCGGCGGCGACCACGTCACCCGGCCGGACCAGCGCGTTGGCGCACACCACGGGGATGTTGACCGAGCCGGGGGTGGCCTTCACCGTCCCCTTGGCGTGGATCGCGCGGCTGAAGACGGGGAAGTCCATCTCCCGCAGCGCGTCGGCGTCGCGGCAGCCGCCGTCGATGACCAGGCCGACCGCGCCGTGCGCCCGGAACGAGGTGGCCAGCAGTTCGCCGAAGAAGCCGTCCTCGCACTCGGTGGTGCAGGCGGCGACCACCACGTCACCCGGCTGGACCTGCTCCGCGGCCACGTGCAGCATCCAGTTGTCCCCGGGCTGGAGGAGCACGGTCACCGCCGGGCCGCACAGCGCGGCGCCCGGGTAGACGGGCCGGACGTACGGGCGCAGCAGGCCGGTGCGGCCCTGGGCCTCGTGGATCGTGGCGACGCCGTACCGGGCGAGCGCGTCGACCTCGGCGCGGTCCGGGCGGTCGACGCTGCGGTGGACTACTCCGAGGTCGTACATGCTGCTGCGGTTCCTTCCGGTGCGGCCACGCCCTGCCCGGCGGCCCCGGCGGCGCCGCGCCCCTGCGCGGTCAACAGGGCGTCCAGGCGCGGGTAGACGGCGCGGGCGTTGTGTTCGTGGACGGCGGCGAGGTCCGCCGGGGAGAGCCCGGCCGCCTCGACGTAGCGCCGGGTGTCGTCGAAGTGGTGGCCGGTGCACGGGTCGATGTCGCGGACGGCGCCGATCATCTCCGAGGCGAAGAGGATGTTGCGGGTCGGCAGCACGTCGAACAGCACGTCGATACCCGGCTGGTGGTAGACGCAGGTGTCGAAGTAGACGTTGCCGAGGACGTGTTCCTCCAGCGGCGGCCGGCCCAGCGCCATCGCCAGGCCGCGGAACCGGCCCCAGTGGTACGGGACGGAGCCGCCGCCGTGCGGGATGACCAGCCGCAGGGTGGGGAAGTCCGCGAACAGGTCGCCCTGCACGAGCTGCATGAACGCGGTCGTGTCCGCGTTGAGGTAGTGCGCGCCCGTGGTGTGGAACGCCGGGTTGGCGCTGGTGCTGACGTGGACCATGGCCGGCACGTCGTACTCGACCAGCTTCTCGTACAGCGGGTACCAGCTGCGGTCGGTCAGCGGCGGCGCGGTCCAGTACCCGCCCGAGGGGTCGGGGTTGAGGTTGACCGCCACCGCGCCGAACTCCTCGACGCAGCGGGCGAGTTCGGGGATGCAGGTGGCCGGGTCGACGCCGGGCGACTGCGGAAGCATCGCGGCGGGCGCGAACCGCTCGGGGTAGAGCCGGCTGACCCGGAAGCACAGCTCGTTGCAGAGCGCGGCCCACTCCGAGGAGGTGCGGAAGTCGCCGATGTGGTGGGCCATGAAGGAGGCGCGCGGCGAGAACACGGTGAGGTCGATGCCGCGTTCGTCCATCATCCGCAGCTGGTTGGGCTCGATGCTCTCCCGCAGCTGGTCGTCGCTGACGGCGAGGTCGGCGCGGGTCGGGCCGTCCGTCGCGGCCCCCGCGCCGGACGGGCCGCCGAGCGCGGCGACCTGCCGGTCCCGCCACGCGCCGAGCGCCTCGGGCGCGGTGGTGTAGTGGCCGTGGCAGTCGATGATCATCGCAGTCCTCGTCGCAGGAAGTCGCGGGGCCGGATGATCCCCCCGACCTGGTCGCCGTCCGTGTCTCGTTCTCCCACGCTAACCTCCGACGAAATTGTTGACAATATCTTCGATGAAAAAGTTCGACTTTTCTCCGGCGGAGTCGTGGCCACCGGTAGACTGCGGCGACGACGACAGCGACGGAACGATCAGGGCGGTTGGAGTGGCGGAGGACCGGAAGTCCGGGCAGGAGGGGCGCGGCGCGGTACAGCGCGGCATCCGGCAGGCGCTCGCGGCCGGGGACATGGTGCCCGGCCAGCGGCTGGTGGAGCAGGAACTGTCCGAGACCTTCCAGGTGACCCGCAGTTCGGTCCGCGAGGCCCTCCAGGAGCTCGCCGCCGAGGGGCTGGTCGAACTGGTCCCGCACCGCGGCGCCCGGGTCCGGGTGATCTCGGTCGAGGACGCCGTGCAGATCACCGAGTGCCGCGCCGCCCTGGAGGGGCTGTGCGCCGGCCGGGCGGCCACCCGCGCCACCGACCAGGACCGGGCCGCGCTGCTCGGCATCGGCGACGCGATGCGCGAGGCCGTCGCCCAGGGAGAGCTCCAGACCTACTCCGCGCTGAACCGCCGGCTGCACGAGACCGTCGCCCGGGTGAGCGGCCAGGAGGTCGCCGAGTCGCTGCTGGAGCGGCTGAACGCCCAGATGGTCCGCTACCAGTTCCGGCTCGCCTCCCGCCCGGGCCGCCCGGCCCAGTCGCTGCCGCAGCACCTGGCGATCATCGAGGCCGTGGTGTCCGGCGACCCGGCGGCCGCGGAGCGGGCCGCGCGGGCCCACATCGACAGCGTCATCGAGCAGTTGCGGGCGACCCGCGAGCCGGGCGCCCGCCCCTGATCGGGAGCGGGCGCCCCTGGCGGCTGGTTTCCGGGAGCGGCCGCCGCCTCAGACCACGGCCTGGTAGCCCGCGTCGAGCTCCTGGCGCAGCCGCACCCGGTCGATGGCGTTCTCCCACTTCCCCACGACCAGCGTGGCCACGCAGTTGCCGGCGATGTTGGTGAAGACGAAGGCCGCCGACAGGATGCTGTGGATGCCCAGCACCAGGGCGATGCTGCTGACCGGGATCGTGTGGGTGCTGCTCAGGGTCAGCGCCAGCACCGCGATCGCCGACCCGGACACCCCGGCCCCGCCCTTGGACGTGAGCAGCAGCACCAGCAGCAGCCCGATCTGGCCCTTCAGGCTCAGGTCCGTGCCCGTCGCCTGGGCGAGGAAGACGCTGACTGCGGCGAAGTACAGACAGGTGCCGTCGTGGTTGAAGCTGTACGACGTCGGCAGCACCAGGCCCACCACCGGCTCGTCCACTCCGAGCCGCTTCAGCTTCGAGGTGAGCTGCGGGAAGACGCTCTCCGAGGAGCTGGTGCCCAGCACCAGGAACAGCTCGGCCCGGAAGTACCGCATGAGCTTGAGCAGGCTGAAGCCGGCGTAGCGGGAGACCGGCCACAGCACCAGCACGAAGAACAGCGCGACGATCAGGTAGAACACGCCGATCAGCTTGCCGAGCGAGGTCAGCGTGCCCAGCCCGTACTTGGACACCGTGAAGGCGATGGCGCCGAACGCGGCCAGCGGGGCGATCCGCATCACCTTGCGGATGATCCAGAACAGCGCCTGCTGGACGTTGCCCACCAGGTCCAGCACCGGCTTGCCCTTGTCGCCGAGCGAGGCCAGCCCGCACGCGAAGAGCACCGAGAAGACCAGCACCTGGATGATGTTGTCCTCGGTGAAGGCCGAGAACGCCGAGGTCGGCACGAGGCTGACCAGGAAGTCGTCGAAGCCCTCGGAGGCCGCCGGGGCCCCCTTGGCGCCCGCGTGCAGTGAGGCCACGTCGACGTGCATGCCGGCGCCCGGGCGCAGGATGTTGACCACGACGAGGCCGATGATCAGGGCGAGCGTGGTGATGACCTCGAAGTACACCAGGGCCCGGATGGCTATCCGGCCCACCTTGCTCAGGTCGCGCACGCTGGCGATGCCGTGGGTGACCGTGCAGAAGATGAGCAGGCCGACGACCATCTGGATCAGGTGGACGAAGATGTCGCCGAGGAACTGCGCGTGCTGCCCGATCGAGGGCGCGAAGTTGCCCACCAGCACGCCCAGGGCGACGCCGGCGAGCACCTGGAACGCCAGGTCGCGGTAGAAGGGGGTGGGGGGCTTTCTCGCCACCGTGGGCGCTTCGCCCGCGGAGAGGGTTTCGCTCATCGTCGTCTCCGGACTTTCTCCGTCGTCAGAGGTCGGCTCTGGAAAGGGCTGGGAGGGGTCGGGCCGGGGCCGGGCCTGGGTCGGGCCGGGCCGGGATCCCGTCAAGGGGGAACGGGGGTGGGGCGGGCTTTGGACTGAAGGGGGAGCGGAGGGGAAGCGGGGAAGCGGGGTCAGTCGGCGTCGTCGCCGAGCACGTCCCGGCACGGCCCGAACACCTCGTCCAAGGTGAGCCGCCGGGGCAGCAGGCCCTGCGCCAGGCAGGTGTCGATCAGGAACTCGACGGGGTCCAGCAGGCGGGCGAGCCCGAAGAGGGTCGGGGACGGCGCGTCCTGCGGCCGGGCGACGGCCGCGTCGGCCCGGCGCAACAGGTTCCACGCCTCGCGGATCGCCGCCGGGTCCCGGCGGCAGGCCGACTCCCCCGCGGCCACCATGTGGTTGACGGGCATGAAGCGGTGCTGCCGCCACCACCGCTCGTCGCGGTCGGCGGCGTCGGGGTAGACGCGGACGAACTCCTCGCCCTCGGGCAGGTCGTTGCCGAGCACGGCGGCGTCGATCCGGCCCTCGCGCAGCAGGTCGGGCAGGCTCGTCCCGGCCGGGACCCGCTCCACGAACGCGGGCTCCTCGTACTGCTCGACGTGCGCCTCCTGGTGGGTGACCCAGCGGACGTCCTCCGCCGCCACCCCGAAGTCCTCGGCGAGGTGGGCGCGGACCCACATCCCCGTGGTCTGCGTGTACGCGCGCACGCCGATCCGCCGGCCGGCCAGCTCCCGCGGCGCCACCGGGCGGTCGGCGTGCGCGATCAGGCAGCCGCGCTGGAAGCGGGAGGCGACGACGGCGGGCAGCAGCACGATGGGGCGGCCGTACGCGATCGCCTGGAGGGCGGTGACGACGGCCAGCTCGCTCACGTCGTACGCCTCGTGGCGCACCATCGGCGCGAAGGCCCGGTGGATCGGGGAGACGGAGGTGAAGTCCAGGCGGACCCGGTCGGAGACGACCTCGCCGTTCTTCAGGCCCGCGGTGTGCGGGTAGTCGGCGAGGACGGTCCGCAGCACGGCGGAACCGGCGGTGTTCTCAGGCACGGGGGGCTCCCGTCGAGGCGAGGGACGGGTAGAACGCGGCGGCCGTGCCGCCGAAGACCATCTCCTGGTCGGCCGCCGACAGGCTGCCCACCGCGGCGCGGGCCGCGGCCAGCTCGTCCACGGGCCGCCCGTCGACCGCGGGGAAGTTGGACCCCCACGCGATCCGGCCGGCGCCGTAGGCCGCGACCAGGTCCGCCAGGAACTCCTCGGTCGTCGACTTCCCCTTCGCCGAGGCCTCGATCGCCCGGTGGGTGAGCTTGAGGTACGCGCCCGGGTACGCCGCCAGCTCGAACAGCTCGCGCGAGGCGCGGTAGGGGCGGCCGTCGGACAGGTCGGGCCGGGCGCAGTGGTCGAGCAGCACCCGCACGTTCGGGAACCGGTCCAGCAGGGCGCGCAGCGCGGGCAGCCCCTGGATCGTCATCTGCAGGCACACCGGGATGCCGTGCTCCTCGGCGTAGGCCCAGGCCGGGTGGGACCGCTCGTGGCCGAGCCAGTCCGCCTGGCCCGGCATCGTGGTGCCCGTGGTGAACAGCCGGAACCCGGCCAGGCCCTCTCCCTGCCAGTGCGCGATGCGCTCCACGGCGTCGTCGGCCATCGGGTCGAGCGAGTACACGCCCACGAAACGCTCGGGGTGCCGGCGTACCGCCTCCACCACGTACCGGCTGTCGTGCCCGTAGACCGTGGACGCCTGCACGACCACCGCCTTCGCGATGCCGGCCTCATCGAGCGCCCGCACCAGCCCGTCGATGTCCACCGGGTGCGCCTGCGACCACGTCGACTGCTTCCCGCCGAGCGGGGCGACGGGATAGGTCGCGGTATCCGGCGAGATGACGTGGGTGTGGGTGTCCACGATCTCCATCAGACCTCCAGGGAGGGGAGCGGGGTGGGGGTGTTGGCGGGTGCGGGAAACGCCGGGCTCGGCCGGCACACCGACTGAAACGGATGTCAACGCGATTGTCAACAATTTCGTATAAGATCATGGCTACCATTACTCTTCGTGTCCGGTACACGACGAACCCCCGGGAATCCGGGGCGTCCCCGGGGCGGGTGGGATTCTTGAGGCGCGTCTCGGCGGCGCCGGCGTCCTGATCCGGCTCGCGGCGAACGGTCGGCGCGCGTCCGGCGCGCCCTCGACCCGAAACAGCGGCCGCCCTCATCCGTCACACCCTTGTGACCTGCACGGACGGCTCCGCCGGAGCCAGCATACGCACCGCCCTCCCGCCGACCGCCCGACCCAAGATCCATCCGGCCGCCGAGGGGTGGGTAGCGTGGGGCGGATCGTGATCGGGTCGAGCGGTGGAGGCCGGCATGGAGCTGGGCACGGAACTGGTGGGGCTGCTGCGGGGGCGGAGTACGTGTTACCTCGCCACCACGATGCCGGACGGGTCGCCGCAGGTGACGCAGGTGTGGGCGGACACGGACGGCGAGCACGTGCTGATCAACAGCGTCGAGACGCACCAGAAGACGCGGAACGTCGCGCGCGATCCGCGGGTGGCACTCACGGTGTCCGACCCGGCGGAGCCGACGTCGTACACGCAGATCCGCGGGCGGGTACTGGAGGTGACCAAGGAGGGCGCCGTCGAGCACATCGAGGCGCTCGCGCAGAAGTACACCGGCGGCCCCTACCCCTGGTGGGGCGGGCGGGACCAGGTGCGGGTGATCTACGTGATCAGGCCGGAGCGCGTCAGCAGCCCCCGCGGCTGACCGGCCCCGCGGGGGACGAGGGGCGCGCTCGGGTGTTCCAGGACTAATCCAGCGGTAGTTCCGCGATCATGACCGCGTACGTAGGGGAGTCGGGGAACGGACGCCGGTCACCGACCTTCCGGTATCCCCAGGACTCGTACAGGGCTTGCACCCGAGGATGATCGGGATCGACGAGGAGAACGGCAAGGTCCTCGCTCCGGTCCGCCAGGAGGCCGTGGTGCAGGGTCATCGAGATCCCTGTCCTGCGCCAGCGTGGGCGGACCATCAGTTCCGAGAGCGAGAACGTGCGGTCCTTCTCCGGCGCCGGGTCCATGTGCTCACGCCACCACTCACGGCCCGGTATGGCAGGTGCACCGTACGCGAAGCCCACCGGCTCCTCGCCGTCGTATCCGATCGTGCAGGAGAAGCCGGGATTGTTACCCCAGTGGTCCACGAACCACGGAAACCGCTGGTCGAACTCGTCGGTGCTGTCGGCGTACGCGTCGTCGTGAACATCCAGGAGCGTCTGGCGGATCCGGGGCAGATCGTCGTGAACGAAGTGACGGATGTCGATGTCCCCAACGAACGTCATGCACGGCTCCATTCGAGTCGGTGGCGGTCGCCCCACTCTCGCGCAACGGCTGTGTCAGGGGCCAGAGTGATCAGGTCGCGGTAGAAGGTCCCGAGCAGGGATCGCATCCTGCCGGGAAGGGTGTTTCCGGCCATGAGGTCGAAAACGGTCTCAGCCGTCGCGCACGCCTGCTCGATGTCGCGCTGGTGGAGCTGGCCCAGCGCGAGCTGTGCGGTGGCGAGGGCGCGGTTGCGACGGAGTGGGGCAGGGATCTGGCTCAGGGCCATATGGGACGCGGCCTCCGACTCCGCCGGATCGCCGACATCGTCACGGACGATGGCCGTCATCGCGTTCAGTTCGGCCGGCCCGTAGAAGACCATCCAGCTCGGCCGGGGCCCGTTCGGGTCTGCCTTCTCCAAGGCCTCACGGGCATGTCCCAGGGACCTCAGGGCAGCTTGCCGGTCGCCGAGGGTCGAGTGGGCGATGGCGGCGCGGGCATGGGCCAGGGAGGCGAACATCGGATCGCGGCGGGTGATCGGGGTCGCTTGCGCCGCGTGTGCCGCATCCACCGCCTGATGGAAGTTGCGCCGCTGGCGGGCAAGGATCGCGTACATGTTCCACACGTCGAAGAGGGCTACCGGATCCTGGGCCATCCCTGCCAGGTAGAGCGACTTTTCCAAGTGGGCCTGGGCACGATCGAACTGACGGGTGTCGAGTGCCGACCACGCCGCCGTCCCGGCGTAGTCGGCCGCCACGGTGAACAGGCGCTGCCGGATCCGCTGGGTGGTCGCCCGTCCCTGCATGCTGAGCGTCCGCTCCACACCGGACAGTGCCAGACGCTCCAACTCTCCGTGCCCGCCACGAGTCTGATCAAGGTTCACCAACTCCTCCAGTCCCTTCCGGAGCCGGATGACGTCGGAGATGCCGATCATCGACGGCCGACTCCCCGCAGGGGCGACGAGGCCCGCCGTGGTGCCGGTTGCGGCGATCAGGAAGTTGCGGCGCCTCACGGGCTGCTCCGGTTCGGTGGAGGGACTACGGCGGTGAGCCGGCGGGACGAAGCCCAACACCTCGGCCTCACATCCGAATACTGCCCCGAGTGCCTCCCGCTGCCGAAGTTGCGGCCAGCGGGTTTTTCCGGTCAGCCAGTGGCGCACTGTCCGGTCGCTCACGGATCCCTCGTGGCCACGCGCTCGTAAAAGAGCATTGACGGCTTCGGCCAGCTCGGCCTGAGTCAAGCCTGCTTCGCGCATGGCACCGGTGAGGTGCTGATTCGCCTCCACTGACTCAAAGTAGCCAACCGGTACGCATGAGTTGAAGGAGACGACCGGAATTTCCGGTGGCCGTCACCGCACATCGGAGCAGTATTTCCTCCCACCCGAAGGTCAGGGCTCGTTCACTGAATCAGCCGGAACGCCCCTCGACATTCAAGGTCTTGATGCCCGTGACCACCATCGCACGCTCCACGGGCGGCCCGGGGTACTCCCGGACCCTGCCGTGCGCCTTCGAGAGCGCTGAGCCGGCTCGGGTCTTGGTGCGCACCGCGCTGGCCGCCTGGGCACTGGGCTCCCTGACGGACGACGCGGCTCTGGTCGTCTCCGAACTGGTCGGCAACGCCGCCCGCCACACCCGTAGCCGCCTGATCCGGGTTTCCGTGACCCGCCTGGCCGAGGACACCGTCCTGGTCGCCGTGGTGGACAGGAACCGGGAGGAAGTCGTCCGGCGGGACCCCGGCCCGGACGACACGAACGGGCGTGGCCTGATGCTCGTGGAGGCTCTGACCGAACGCTGGGGGGTTGCCCGCTCGCCCTGGGGCAAGGAGGTCTGGGCCCGGCTCAGGGACGTCGGAGCGGAAACGCCGCCGAACACCCCAGCGACCGCATCCGGCAGGTGGAGGTCCCCTGCAACCCCCGTGGAAAGCGCGCGATGACCACCTCTCGCACGCGTACCCGCCCGCGCACGCTGGACCACGAACCGGCGGCCATCACTTGGGCACGCAAGAAGGCGGGGCTGACAAAACGCGCTCTCGCCCGCGAAATCGGGATCTCGGAACAGCTCATGAGTGAGATCGAGTCCGGCTGGCGCAATGCCACCCCCGCAAACCTCGCCAAGATCGCCAGCGCGCTCAACTGTCCCCTCGTCTGCCTGGAACGCAAGCGTCCGCAAGCCCCTGAGCAGCCCGCCCACACTAAGACGAAAGCCGCCTCGACATGACCTCCTACCTGGCCCCTCAGGCACGTGCCACCTCGCTGCACGACACTGGCGACGACGTGGATATCGACAGCGGGAGCAGTGTCACGTTGCTGCGCAGTGTCGGGCAGATCATCGCGGCGCTGCGCAGACAAGCGGGCCTGACGCAGGCGGAGTTGGGGGAGCGGATCGGGTACGGCGAGGAGATGGTCTCCAAGGTCGAACGGGGAATCCGCATCCCCAGGCCGGAGTTCCTCGACAACACCGCGCGTGCCCTGGGCGACCGAGCAGGTGTGCTCGCGGCGTTGAAGGACGAACTCGCCCGCGCCAGGTACTCCGACTTCCTCCACAGGGTGCATCAGGAGGAGGCCCACGCCACGGCCGTTCACGCCTACGACACCCACGTCGTCAACGCGCTGCTCCAGACCGAGGGCTACATGCGCGCCGTCCTCGGCATGCACACCCCGCCCCTGGCGGAAGGGGAGATCGACCGGCGCGTCACCACCCGCCTGGAACGGCAGCAGGTCATCCACCGCGACCGCCCACCCGTCATGAGCTTCGTCATGGACGAGTCGCTCCTGCGCAGGCCCTACGGGGGAAGGTCTGTCCTCCGTGATCAACTCCACCACCTGGCCCAGCTGGGCCAACTCCCGCACGTGGACCTCCAGGTCATGCCGCTGGACCAGGACCACCACGCCGGAATCGCCGGCCCCTTCACCCTGATGGACACCCAAAAGCACACCCGCAACGCCTACGTCGAAGCCCATGGCATGCGCATCCACACCGAACGCGACCGCGTCCGCGACCTCGACGCCACCTACAGCCGCATCCGCGCCCAAGCCCTCTCGCCCAGGGACACGCAGGACTTCATCGAGCAACTGCTGCTCAAGCACTGACTGCCGACGAGATGCCCGGGACCGGTGAGCAGTCTGGCTCGAAGCGCACGAGGGACTTGTGCGACGTCCACTGGTACGAGCGGTCGAACTGCGACGGGGGGTGAGAAATGCGGGGGCGGGTATGTGAGGATTCCGGCCATGTGGGGGGTACATCATCACGTGGCCCGCGGCGCCCTCGTGGCCGCCGCACTGGCCGCGCTCATGACGACGGCCGGCTGCACGCCGAAACCGGTCGGGAACCCTGATCCCGGGCACCGGCTGCTGAACGCGATCCGGCCGGTGCCGACCGCCGTGCCGAAGGGCCTGCACGTCACCAGGAGCCGGAGCTACAAACCGCGTTGGGACTCGTGCGACGGGATCAAGTCGACCTACGGGTGGGACGACATCACCGTCGAGACCGACTTCACCGGCGGTACGAAGAAGCAGGTGGTCGCCCAGGTCGGGGCCGGGATGCGCGCGTTGGGCTGGGTCCCCGACCCGGACAGGACCGGCGACGGCAGCTGGGACTGGGAGAAGACCCTGCCCGGCGGCGGGGAGGCGACGGCGGAGCTCAGCACCTTGGACGACGCCGGGCCGCCCACGGCGCCGATCGACTGGTCGCTCGACGGGAACGCCCCTCCCGCCACGCACCCGGTCAGCGGCTGCTGACGCCCGAGGCGTTCGCCGTCACGCCGGGGCGGGAGTGGACGCTCCCGGCCCCCGTGTGCGCGCCGCGGCGGCCGGGCGGTGCGAGGGCGGGCGGTCCGGCGCGGGCGCCGACACCACCGCGCGGGCGAGGGCCGCGAGGCTGCGGCGGGTGTGGCCGGCCGGGTCGAGGGCGGGGTGGGGCGTGACGCGGACGGAGAGCGCGGGCGCGGTGGCGATCCGCCGCAGGGACGCGGTGAAGGTCGCGTCGCCGACGTAGGCGGGCAGCGTGGTGGGGGCGCCGTGGCAGGCGTAGGAGAGGGTGACCGGGCGGACCGGGGCGCCGGCGTCCACGGCGGCCTGGAACATCGCCCGGCGGAAGGTGCCGCCGGGCGCGGAGCACCAGGTGGTGCCCTCGGGGAAGACGACGACGGACTCGCCCGCGCGCAGGAGCGCGGCCAGGTCGCGCACGGTGGCGGGCAGCCCGCGCAGGTCGGCGCGGTCGATGAAGCGGGTGCCCGCGCGGCGCACCAGGGTGCCCACCAACGGCCACGCGCCCACCTCGCGCTTGGCCAGGAGGGTGACGGGCTGGACGGCGAGCACGGCGATCGCGTCCAGCCAGGAGATGTGGTTGGCGACGACGAGGGTGCCGGTGGCCGCGCCCGGCACGGTGAGCCGGTCCACCGGGCAGTGCAGCGCGACCCCGAGGTCACCGAGCAACGACCGGGCCCGGCGGCGCAGTTCGTCCCGGTCGCCGAGCCGCCGGCCGGCCGCGGCCGCGGCGGCGAGGGCCGCCCCGCAGGCCGCGTACCGCCGTGCGGCCGCCACCCGGCCGACCCGCGCGCCCGCCTGCGGGCAGGAGGTGACGCACGCGGCCGTGCAGGGCGAGACCGCCGTCCAGGGACTGCCGCTCACTGCCCCTCGCCGAGGTAGTACCGCCGGTACCGCTCGTTCATCCGCTCCAGGTCCAGCAGGACGAAGAAGTCCGCGTCGCCGAAGTCCCGGTCGTGCGCGGGCGCCCCGCACATCCACGCGCCGACCCGCAGGTACCCGCGCAGCAGCGGCGGCAGGAGGGACGGGCTCGGCTCGGCGGTCAGCTGCCGCTCGGGCATCCAGGGGTCGCGCGGGTGGACGCGGAACTCCGGCGGGCAGGCGTACTTGGTGGTGCCGAGCAGCCACGCGCTCGCCGCGGCCCGGCCGCCGTCGGCCAGCGGCACGGAGGCGCAGCCGGCGAGGTAGCGGTGGCCGGACAGCAGGACGTACCGGGCGAGCCCGGACCACATCAGGTTGATGACGGCGCCGTCGCGGTGGTCGGGGTGCACGCAGGCGCGGCCGGTCTCCACCAGGGTGTCGCGGAGTCCCTGCAGCGCGCCGAGGTCGAACTCGCCGTCGGAGTAGAGGCGTTCGGAGCGGCCGGGGGGCAGCAGCCGGTAGGTGCCGACGACTTCGCCGCTGGCGCGCTCGGTGACGATCAGGTGGTCCACGAGGTCGTCGAACGCGTCGATGTCGTGGCCGGGCAGCGGGCTGTCGAGCACCGCGCCCTTCTCCTCGGCGAACACCCGGTGGCGCAGGCGCTGCGCGGCCCGGATCTCCTCCTGCGTGGAGGCGATGGAGGTGGTGTAGGAGCGGGTGGGAGGCGAGGCAAGCGTAATCATGGACATGACAGTTCGCAGCTTTCCTTGGTCACGGGGACGGCACGGCGGGGGGAACGCGGCAGCTCGCGCCTCATTAATGCCCGGGCCGGTGCCGCGCCGCCGACCCCCCGATGTCCCTTTGATGAACGCCTCCGCGCATTTCGCCGCACCGCGCCGCCCACGCCTTGGGGGTGACGCCGCCGCACGAGGCCGGACCGCACCGGCCCGGGCATCAACGGCCGTACGGCGAAGGGGATTTCGGTTGGGTAACGAAGGCGGGTGGAACGGCAACGTCCGCCGGAGCACCGGGTGAGAGGTGCGTGCGGCCGGGCTTCGGTCGGCGGGCCCGTCCGGCGGGTGTCGCGGGAGCCGGACGGGCCGCGGCACCCGCCGTCCGGCGGGGCCCGACACCTTCCAGGAGGTACGTATGGAGCACTCCCCGAGACCGCGACGAAGGCCGCGCGGCCGCCGGTACCGGCACGCGCTGGCCGGGATGCTCGCGGGCGCCGTGGCCGCCGCGCTGCCGGCCGTCCCCGCGCCGGCGGACACGCCCTCCGGCACGTCGGCGACGACGCACGCGGTGCGGGCGGCCCCCGTCGCGGCGGGCACCGCCCGGACCGTCACCCTCGTGACCGGCCAGAAGGTCGACGTGCGCACCGACGGCGCCGGCCGGACGTCGTACGCCGTGCGTCCGTCGGGCGCCAAGGACGGCGGCGTGGTGACGTGGCGGAACGGCGGCGACACGTACGCGCTGCCCGCCGAGGCCCTGCCGTACCTGGGCAAGGGGCTCGACCTGTCGCTGTTCGACGTGACGGCGCTCGCCCGCGACGGCCTGACCGGCCCGGCCGCCCGCGTCCCGGTGACGCTCGGGTTCGCCGGGACGAAGCCGGCCGCGCGTCGTCGCCCTTCCTGGCCGGTGTCATCGGCCTCGCGGGCAACCCCGGCCAGTACCCCGACGCCTCCGCCTTCTACACCCACACCGCCGGCCTCAACGACGTCGTCGCCGGCTCCAACGGCCCCGACTGCGGCGGCGACTACCAGTGCGACGCCCTCCCCGGCTACGACGGCCCGACCGGCCTCGGCACCCCCAAGGGCATCACCGCCTTCTAGCGCGGCCCGCCGCCGGCCCCGTCTCCTCCGGGAGGCGGGGCCGGCGCGCTCGGCGTGCTCCCTGGCGGGTCGAAACGCGCCGCCGCCGTGAAGTTGGCGCGGCGGGCGGCACGGCGGAAGGTGGTGAGCGCGGCGGGGCCCGCGAGCAGGAGGCAGACGAAGTTGGTGGCCGCGCGGCCGGTGTCCCAGCCGAGCGAGGTGGCGGCGTCGAAGGCGAGGTAGCGGTGCCACTGCTGGGTGAAGGGCAGGCCGGGCAGGTAGGAGATCGAGCTGCCGGGGTCGAGGGCGAACGGCCAGAAGGAGAGGTTGAGCAGGAAGCCGAAGAGGTAGCCGGAGGCGGAGCCGTAGAGGGCCAGCATGACGACCTCGGCACGGCCCCGGACCCCCGGCAGCAGTCCGGCGAGCATGCCGACGAAGGCGCAGCCGAACATCTGGTACGGCATCCACGGCCCGACCCCGCCGGTGAGCAGGGCCGACGCGAACAGCGAGGTGCAGCCGAGGGTGAAGCCGAAGCCGGGGCCGAAGACGCGGCCGGCCAGCACCAGGACGAAGAAGACGGTCTCCACGCCGGCGGTCCCGGCGCCGAGCGGCCGCACGGCCGCGTTGACCGCGGACAGCACGCCGAGCATGGCCAGCGCCTTGGCGTCGATACCGCCGTCTGCGATCTCGGCGAACACCACGGCCAGCACGAGGACCAGCAGCACCCCGAAGACGAGCGGCGGCGCGTAGGAGGCCCCGAAACGGTTCGGGGCGACGACGAACGGCCAGAAGAACGCGACCAGTCCGACGAACGCGGCGAGCGCGATGGTGGCGACGGCCATGGTGTGGACCCGAACGGCCCTCCCGCGTCGGGGGGTTGGACGGATCTCGGCCGGGCCGGGAACGGCGCTCATCCCGCGGCCTCCTGCGCGGCGAGCGCCCGTGCGACCTGATCGACCGTCACATACGCCAGCGGCGCGAGGATCTTGGCCGACTGCGGGGCGAACGCGGGCGAGGCCACGATGATGTCCGCGGTCGGCCCGTCGGCGACGATCTCGCCCTCGGCCATCACCGCCACCCGGTCGGCGGCCGCGGCCACGAACTCCACGTCGTGCGTGGAGATCACCACCGCCCGGCCCTCGGCGGCCAGCCCGTCCACGATCCGGATCAGCGCCCGCTTGGCGGGGTAGTCCAGGCCGCGGGTGGGCTCGTCGAGCAGGACGACCGCGGGCGCGGCGGCGAGTTGGACGGCCAGCACGAGGGCGAGCCGCTGCCCCTCGGACAGGTCGCGGGGGTGGGTGGCCCCGCGGATGCCGGGCGCGAGGCGGTCCAGGATGCCACGGGCGGTGTCCGCCGCCGCTCCCGACTCCCGGTCGGCCTGGGCGAGTTCGGCGTCGACCGTCTCCAAGTAGAGCAGGTCGGTGGGGGTCTGCGGGACGAGGGCGATCCGGGAGCCGGTACGCCGGTCCCGGTCGGGCCGGGACCCGAACAGCCGCCAGGGGCGGGGGCGTTGCGGAGCCTGGCCGCGGGCGGCGCGGCCCGCGCGGCCGGCGTCCGCTCGTACGTCGTCCGCTCGTACGCCGTCCCGGGGCGTGCCGCTCCCCCGCGCCTCGCCGTCCCCTGCGCCGTCGCCGTCGCCGTCGCCGCCGCCTGCCCCGGAGCCCGCGGCCCCGCGGCCGTCCGCGCCGCCCGCCGTGCCCTTCTCCTCCCGCAGCACGACCGTCCCCGCGTGCCGGGGTCCGGCGCCGTGCAGCGCCCACAGCAGCGAGGACTTGCCGGAACCGTTGCGGCCCATGAGCGCGGTGACCTGCCCGGCGCGCAGGTCCAGCCCGGCCTCCCGAACGGCGACCACGTCGCCGTAGCGCACCACGACGCCCCGGGCGGCCAGCAGCGGCGCGGACCCGGTGCCGGACGCGGGCGGGACCGGCGGGGCGGGCCGGGCCGGAGGGACGGGGCGGCCTTCGAGCCGTTCCCGCAGCGGCCGGGCGGCGCGGCGGGCGTCCCGCACGGACAGCGGCAGCGGGTCCCAGCCGGCGAGCCGGCCCAACTCGACGACGGGCGGCGCGACCGAGGCCGTACGGAAGGCCTCGGCCGGCGGCGCGCAGCTCACCGTGCCGTCGCCGACGAGGTGCACGATGCGGTCGGCGTACTGCACCACCCGCTCCAGGCGGTGCTCGGCGAGCAGCACCGTGACGCCGAGGTCGTGCACCAGCCGGGTGACGGCGGCGAGCACCTCCTCGGCGGCCGTGGGGTCCAGCGCCGAGGTCGGCTCGTCCAGCACCAGCACGCGGGGGTGCGCGGTCAGCACCGCGCCGATGGCCACGCGCTGCTGCTGGCCGCCGGAGAGTTCGGCGAGCGCGCGGTGCCGGAGGTCGGCCAGGCCCAGCAGGTCGAGGGTCTCCTCCACCCGCTTGCGCATCACGTCCGGGGGGATCGCCAACTGCTCCATCGCGTAGGCGAGTTCCTCCTCGACGGTGTCGGTGGTGAAGCCGGCCAGCGGGTCCTGGCCCACCACCCCGACGACGTCGGCGAGTTCGCGCGGCGGGTGGTGCGCGGTGTCGCGGCCGTCCACGGTGACCCGGCCGGACAGCGTGCCGCCGGTGAAGTGCGGCACCAGGCCGTTGACGGCGCCCAGCAGGGTGGACTTGCCGGCGCCGGTGCGGCCGACGACCAGGCAGAGTTCGCCCTCCTCGACGGTCAGGTCGACGTCCCGCAGGACGGGGGCGTCGGCGCCGTCGTACCGGACGCCGACCTGGTCGAAGCGGATCACAGCAGCACCTCGCCGGGGTGGTCGGCGCCGGGACCGGTACCGCGGGAGGCGGTCGGCGCGGCGGAGTCGGTGGATTCGGTGGCGTCGACGGAACCGGTGGAGTCGGTGGAACGGGTGGGATCGACGGGCCCGCGCGCGTCGGCAGCGGCGGCCGGGCGGCTGCGCGGCGGCGGGGGCGCGGCGAACGCGGCCACCCCCGCCAGCAGGATCGCGGCGGCCGGCGGCCACGGCAGCGAAGGCCAACGCAGCGGGTACAGGCTCGGGTTGAGGTCGGCCGCGTCGTACCCGGCGGTCGCGAACAGCACGCCGACGCACACGCAGCCGCACAGCGCGACGACCCACTCCGGGCCGCGCCAGGGGTCGGGCCGGTAGCTGGTGCGGCGCACCCGCCGGCCGCCCACCGCGATCCCGGCGCAGCACAGCAGCGCGCCGGCCAGCAGCGCGGGCAGGCCGAGGGCGCGCGGCGCGCTGCCGTCCAGCAGGCCGTAGGCGCCCGTGCACAGGCCCAGCATGCCGAGCAGCATCAGCGCGGCGGTGACCCGGCGCGAGGCACGGGTGGCGGTGCCGGCCCGCCCGTAGCCGCGCGAGTCCATGGCCGCGGCCAGGTGCAGCGAGCGCTCCAGCGCGTCCTCCAGGACGGGGACGAGCACGGACCGCAGCGCGCGCAACCCCCGCGAGCGGTCGGCGCGCAGCCGACGGGCCCGGGCCACCCGCTGGACGCTCTCGACGAGTTGGGGCGCCACGCTCATCGACACCGTGACGGCGACGCCGAGTTCGTACAGCGCGCCGGGCAGCACCCGCAGGGCCCGCTTGGGGTTGGCCAGGGTGTTGGCGGCGCCGATGCAGCACAGCAGGCAGGCCAGCCGCAGCCCGTCGGTCGCGGCCGACAAGGTCGCCTCCAGCGAGACCGGGCCGCCGAGCCGGACGCCGGAGAACCAGTGCGGGGTGGGGAGCCGGGGCAGCGAGAAGAGGATGTGGTCGGACGGGGTGAGGCCGGTGGCGAAGACGCTGCGGAACACGACGCGGACGGCGACCACGGTCAGCGCGAGCCACAGGTAGTACCGGAAGCCGCGGGCCCAGGGCGCGTCGGTGCGGCGCTCGGTGACCACCAGGCCGAGCACCGCCAGCACCAGGCCGAGCAGCAGCGGGTTGGTGGTCCGGCTGACCGCCGTGGCCATGCCGATGCCCCAGATCCACCAGGCGACCGGGTGCAGCGTGCGCGGCAGCCGGCGTCCGCCGGGACGGGACGAGGGCGCGGGCTCGGGCGTGGCCTTACGGGACGCGGGGGACGCGGGCACCGCGCCCTCACCCCGCCCTTCGGCGCTGCCGGACCCGCACGGCGATCAGCGTGCCGAGCAAGGCGACCACCGCGAGGGTGACGGCCACCGGCAGGAACGACCCGGAGGAGCCGCCGGCCGCGCCCGTCGGCTCGGCGTCCTGGGGCACGGGCGCGCTCGACCTCCCGGCGGTCGGGGCGATGTCGGGCGACGCGCCGCCCGGGGCGGCCGATGCCGTCGCGGAGGTGGACGCGGAGGCGTCCGGTGACGCGGACGGGTGCGCGGAGGGCCGCGGCGAGCCGGCCGGGGCCGTCGTGGCGGGGTGGCCGCCGGAACCGCCCGGCGCCTTGCCGCCGCTGCCCCCGGAGGAGGACGAGCCGCCCCCGGAAGTGCCGCCGGACCCGCTGCCCGAGCCGCCCGAACCGCCGCCGCCCGGCGTCGTGTTGTGCGCGCGGACGGTGTCCGGCGAGAACGCGGGGCGCCCCTGCGTGCCCGAGACGTTCGTGGCGCCGAAGGTCCACAAGTCCACGCTGCCGGGCTTGGGGTGGTAGCTCGCCGCGCCCAACTGGCTGTAGGTCCACGTGTTCTGGCCCGGGTCGGCGTGCCAGTACGACCACTGGGCGGTCACCGGCGGGGTGAGCACGCACGGGTCGTCCGCGGCCGTCGGGTACTGCTTGCCGCCCTGGTACCCGGAGTAGCCGATCCGGCAGACGAGGGCCGGGCCGTCGTGCTGAGTACCCGTGGTGGTCCAACCCCCCTGGTGGAGCAGGGTGTAGCCGGTGGTCGGCGTGCTGCCGCAGGAGCGCAGCAGCGGGCCGCCCCAGTGGCCGAAGTCCACCGCGAGCACCACCCCGGAGGTGGTGGTGCACTGGCTGATCGGCAACGCGGATGCCGCCGCGGACCCGGCCCCCACCGCCCACACGGCGAGGACCAGCGCCCCAACAGCACCCACACAGGCAGCGAGCCTGACCCGCACCATCGCGGCCAGAACGCGCGCGAAGCGGGCCACCGCCGCCGACACCGCGAGGACCACCGCCCCCACGACGCCCAGGCAAGCGGCGCTCCTGGCCCGTACCGTCGCCGCCAGAACACCGCCGAACCGAGCCCCCGCCGCACACACCGCGAGGACCGGCGCGGCGCCCGAGCAGACAGCGGACCTGACCCGCACCGTCGCCGCCCAGACGCGCCCGAGGCGCGCCCCCACCGCGGCCGGGGGCCGGGCGGGGCGTCGGCGCGGGGGCGCGGAGGCGGTGCGGCGGGCTTCCCTGCTCACCGGTGGCCCCCGGCGCCGCCCGCCGTCCTGCGGCGCAGCGCGATCAGCACGGCGCCCGCGCCGGAGCACAGTACGGCCAGGCACGCCAGCGCGAGGGCGTCCGTGCCGGTGGCGGCGAGAGTCCCGCCGTCGGGCGAGGTGCCGCCCGACGCCGCCGTGCCGGTGGAGCCGCCCGAACCGCCGCCGGACGTCCCGCCCTTCGAGCCGCCACCGGTGGGCGTGACCGGGGCGAGCGCGCGGGTGAGCGTGGTCAGCGGCGTGCCGGCGAGCGCGGGCACCGCCTGCGTGGAGGACCGCACGTCGGAGTCGCCGGTCGGGCCGGTGATCCGGAAGCCGCCGTCGGTGTTCTGCGCCGCGCGCAGGAACTCCTGCCCGTCGCGGGCCTGTTGCGACGGCAGCCGGTCCGTGGCCAGCAGGGCGTCGACGGCAAGAGCCGTGGAGTTGCTGCCGACGCCCGCCGCGCCCCGGTAACCCCCGCCGGGCTGCTGGGAGGTGGCGAGGTAGGCGCGGGCGGCGGCGATCGCGTCGGCGTGGCCGGGCAGCAGGGCCAGCGCCTGGAGCGCGTATCCGGTGGTGTCCACGTCCGAGGCGCAGTCGGTGCCCGGCGTGAACAGCGAGGAGGAGAACCCGCCGTCGGAGCACTGGAGTTGGAGCAGCCGGCCGACCGCCGCGGCCGGCGGCGTCTGCCCGGCGCGGGCCAGCGCCAGCACCCCGAGGGACTGGGAGACGGTGGAGTACGCCTGGCTGAAGTCGCCCGCCGCGGTGCAGTATCCGTCGTCGGTCGGGCCTGCGCACACGTGCCCGGTGAGCGTGCCGAGCAGGTCGAAGCCGCCGAAGTCGCCCGGGTCCTGCCCCATCACCTCGGCGAGCACGGCGAGTTTGGCGTCGGCCCCGCTGTAGGGGCCGGGGTAGGCCGACGTGCCCGCCGGGTCGGCGTAGTCGGCGACGTGGGCGGCCAGGTAGGACGTCGTCCTGGCCAGGGCCGCGTCCTGGCCGCCGGCGGAGGCCAGCGCGAAGGAGAGGTCGGCGGTCTGGCCGTAGTCGGGGCCGTAGGCGTTGGACAGGTGGTCGCCGGCGCCGAGTTGCTTCGCCAGGTAGGCCGCGCCCTTCGCGGCGGCCTTCAGGCCGGCCGGGTCCCGCAGCAGCGTGCCGAAGGAGGTGCCGACGGCCGCGCCGGTGGCCTCCATGGAGGCCCGCAGGTCCGAGCTCTTGTCACCGGCGTCCGACGCGACGCGGAACCCGCCGTCGGCGTTCTGCTGGTGCGCCAGAAAGGCGCGGGCCGCGGCGATCCGCGGCGCGTACGTCCCCGGTTCCAGGCTCAGCGCCTGGAGGGCGAGCGCGGAGGAGTTGACCGAGTCGCCGGACGTGCCGTGGAAGCCGCCGCCGGCCAGCTGCCGGCCGGCGATCCAGGCCAGCCCCGCGCCGACCGCGTGCGCGGCCGCGTCACCGGGCACCAGGTCGAGGGCCATCACGGCCATCGCGGTGCTCTCCACGTCCAGGTCGCCGTCGGACGGGATCAGGCTCGGCCATGCCCCGTCGGCGTTCTGGAGGCTCTCCAGGTAGGCGACCGGCCGGGCCGCGTTCGCCCCGTCGCCGGCCCGGAACTGGGCGATGACGCCGAGGGCCTGGGCGAACACCGAGGTCGTGTACGCGTAGTCGCCGCCGGCCGCGCAGCCGCCCGAGGCGTCCGCGCCCGCGCACACCGTGCTGTCGAGCGCGGCGATCAGGTCGTGGCCGCCGTAGGAGCGCGGGTCGGCGCCGGTCACCTCCGCGGCCAGCGCCTCCTTCGCGAGCGAGCCGCCCTGCGCCTGCGCGGTGCCGATCAGCGTCCAGGCGTCGATGCCGCGGCCGGTGCCGTCCTTGCCGTGCTGGAGGAAGTCGGTGACGCCGGCCAGGGTGTCGTCGGCGCCCCCGGTGGCGGCCAGCGCGAGCACGCCGTCGATGGTCAGGCCGAAGTCGGCGAACCCGGTGTGCCCGCCGGTGTCGGCCTCGTAGTAGTGGCCGCCCGCGAGGCGGTCGCGGTTGATCAGGTAGCCGACGGCCTTGGCCAGGTCGGGGGACGGGCCGGCCGGGGCGCCCGGCGAGCCGGTGCCCGTCGTCGGCGGCGTACTGGACGGCGGCGTGCTGGGCTGAGTCGTCGGCGGAGTCGTCGGAGTCGTCGGCGGGGTGGTGGTCGGGGTCGTCGGGGGCGTGGTGCTCCCGCCCTGCGCGCGGACCGACGCGGGGGTGAACGACGGCCCGCCGGTGGTGCCGCCGATGTCGGTCGCGCCGAACGTCCACGCCTCGACCTCACCGTCCCCCGGGTGGTCGGCCGCGGCGCCGAGCGGGCTGTAGGTCCAGGTGTCCTGTCCGGCGGGCGCGATCCAGGCAGACCAGTACGCGGTGGTGGGCGGGGTCAGCACGCAGGGGTCGTCGGCCGCAGTGGGGTACTGGGTCCCGCCGTCGAAGCCGTCGCCGCCGATCCGGCAGACCGAGTCGGGGCCGTCGTGCTGGTCGCCGGTGGTGGTGAAGCCCGCGGTGTGCAGCAGGTTCAGGCCCGTGGTGGGGTGCGCGTCGCACCCGCTCAGCACCGGGCCGCCCCAGGGGCCGAAGTCCACCGCGACGATCGCCCCTGCGGCCGGGGTGCAGTCGCCGACCGGGTCGGCGTGCGCCGCCCCCGCGGCGGTGACCACGCCGGTGGCAAGGGCGCCGAACATCAGCACGGCGGCGCCCGACAGAGCGGCGGCGCGCGGTCGCCTGCGGACGCGCCTGGCGGTTCGAAGCACGGTGGCCCCTCGGTTCGGCCGGCGAGGAGTGCGGGCCGCGGGGGTACGTCCGGCAGCTCGACGCGTGCCGACCGGTGGGTCCGTGCCGTAGTCCTCGACGGCGAGCGTGACTTGCCTTTCAGCGCAGGTGGTCCGGCTCGCCCGCCTCGCGGAGGGCCTACGGTTGCGGGT
Source organism: uncultured Actinomycetota bacterium (assembly GCA_963756705.1). Classification (GTDB taxonomy): domain Bacteria; phylum Actinomycetota; class Actinomycetes; order Streptomycetales; family Streptomycetaceae; genus Actinacidiphila. The sequence goes on from CAVWOS010000004.1 coordinate 157,800, forward strand.
CAGCGCCGGACTTCGACCGGCTTCCCCTGGCTGCTGAATCGGAAATGCGTTTCATGGCACCACGGGCGGCGTCCCCGCGTCAACGCCGCCCGCAGTTGCCTTCGCCACTCCCTCACCGGTGGTCCGCCGGTCCTACGCGGGCGGGGCCGCGCAGACGTAGCGTGCGGGGTCGGTGGCCGCGGAGGTGTCCTTGTCCTTCTGCTTGTTCATGCTCTCGACGGTCTGCAACTGCTGGAGCAGGCCGTGCAGTCGGTCGGCGGAGTGGTCCCGGAAGAACTCCAGCACCGCGCGGTAGAAGGAGTCGCGCAGCACCGGGGGCATCACGTCCGAGGCGTCGAAGCAGAGTTGGCCGCCTTCTGTGAGGTAGGGGGCGATCTTCCGGCCGAGGCGGTCGCTGGGCATCGGGGCACCGGGCCCGGGGAAGAGCGGCTGGAGCCCCGGGTCGCCCAGGTCTCTCGCCTGCGCCTGCCAGGTGCCGCGGCCCTCCGAGCTGGTCAGGCTGCGGACGAGTTCCTGGGCCGCGGGGTTGTCGGTGAAGACGGCCGCCATGTCGCTGGAGACCTCGAAGTCGTCGGCGTAGCGCCGCAGTCCGTCCAGGTACGGCGCCGAGGGTCCGACGTCGACGTCGTCGCGCGCGGTGTAGTAGCTGCGGACGAAGCCGATCTGGTGCTCGCGCCGGCAGTCGGGGGAGGCGAGCAGTCCGCGGGCCGGCCCGTCGCCGCCGCCGGGCGGGCCCCCGTAGGGCGTTCTCAGGTCCTGGGCGACGGCCTTGTCGGAGAACCCGTCGAGGATGCGGCCCCAGGTCTGCCACGCCTTCAGCACCGGGGGCGCCGTCCAGCCCAGCTGTCCGGTCGCCCACTGCTCGTAGACCCGCGGCCCCGACTGGTGGAGCAGGATGTCCTCGATCCAGTCGGTGCCGGGCCAGCCGGAGGTGGCCTGGGAGGCCAGGCCGACGCACCACGGCTGCGCCCCGGCGGCGGCGGCGTCCGTCCTGCTCCACACCAGGCTCTTCACATCGACCTTGAGCGGCACCCAGTAGGTGTGCCGGGCGCCGTTGACCGTCAACTCCGGTGCCCAGGGCGCCCCGGCGCCTTCCACGGTCGCCGCGTCGAGCGGCCTGATCCGGTCCTGGCCCGCGTAGGCGGTGAGTTCGCCGATGCTGTTGAGGATGGCCACGTCGGGCGGGGAGCCGGCCTCGATCTCGGCGGCGAGCGTCTCGCTCAGCGAGGTCGTGCCCTGGTACGTGTACCGGTACCCGGTGTGTTCGTCCAGGTGCCGCAACGTCGCCTCGAACGCCTTCCCTTCGTCGTTCGTCCACGGCCCGAGGACGACGAGCGTGCGCGGGACGTGCTGCGCGCACCCGCCGCAGAGCGTCGCCAGCAGGAGCAGGCAGCAGGCCAGCACGGTGCCGGGAAAACCGGCGGAGGCCGCCCGGCGGCTCATGAGACGGACCTCACGGTGGCGACGAGCCGGTACTCGCGCCCGTAGTCGTGCAGAGCGCGGCCGGCCACCGCCGCCCCGGCGAGGCCGACGACCACGGCGAAGGACGCCATCCCGTCCCTGAACACCAGTCGGTGCGTGGACAGGGCGCGGTCGGCGTCGGCCGTCAGCGTCGCGACGGCCATCGGATCGGCGGTGTGGAAGGGGCGTTCGGTGTCGGTCTCGATCGCCGGCGACGTCCTGAGCCGCAAGTCCCGTGCCACGCCGAGGGCTTGGTGCTGGGTGCCGTGCGCGAGGACGGCGTCGACCGCCATCACCGGAAGCACCAGGAGCGGCGCGGCCATAGCGAGCAGCGGCAGGCTGACGAGGATGCGGAAGCGGCGGTTGAGGAAGTACATCGTCCCCCCGGTGCCGGCCGCGAGCAGCACGAAGGTGATCCCGGACAGCGTCCCCGCGGCCAGCACCCGGCCGCCGTAGGCGGCCCGGTCGGCGAGGTGCCCGTCCAACTCCCGTTCCAGGGCCGAGATCCGGTCCACGATCGAGGTCGCCTGCGCGCCGGTGGCACCGGGGTTCCGGCACTGCGAGGGGCCGGCGGAGCCGCTGCCGCCCACCGCCATGTCCTTGCCCGGGGAGCACAGCATGGCCTGCGCGTAGGAGAGTTCGGCCCCGCTCAGGGCCGGGTCCCCCGCGTCGTCCTGGGCCCGGTTGACCTCGGCGCCGTAGTCGTCGAGCAGCCCAATCACCACGTTGAGCTCCTGGTGCTCCGAGGCGTCCAGCACGTCGTGCTGGGGGACCTGGTTCAGCTGCCGGGTGGCCCGGCTCAAGCGCGACTCGTACCGCGGGCTGGGCCCGCTGAGCAGGGCGGCCGACCCCAGGGAAAGGGTGGAGCGCGCCTCCCCCTGCGCGATCTGCACCGACGCCCGCGCGAGGGCGAGTTCCTCCAGCGCGGGCGTGAGCCGGTCCTTGATGTACGCCGAGTCGCCGCGGACGTCCGCGTACGCCCAGCCGAAGCAGCCGAACGTGATCAGGGCCAGCAGCGGCAGGGCGACCAGCCGGTCGCGCAGGTACTCCCGGTTGCTCTGTCCCCCGGCCGAGGGCCACGCGTACCGCCAGGCCCGCCGCGCCATGTCGGCGGCCACCGGACGGGCGTCGGCCGCGGCCCGCCTCGTCCGTTCCCGCAGGGTGCCGCGCGTCCGCCCGCCGTCCGTCATCGCCGGTCCCCGGTCATCCCTGGTCCTCGGTCATCGCCTGTCCCCGGTCATCGCCGGTCCTCCTCCGGGAGGGGCACGCTGCTCAGCGCGACGCGCGCGGACTCCACGTCGAACGGCCGGATGCTCGCCCGCAGCCGCACCCGGCGGCCGCCCGAGGGGGGTTCGACCACCTCGACGAGCCGCAGGAGACGCTCCTTCATCGCCGCGTCGCCGCCCCGGTCGGCCATCTCCCAGCACGCGTCGAAGTGGGCCTCGGCCGCCCGGTCGTCACCCTCGCGCTGCGCCGTGCAGCCCTGCTCGAAGCGCTGCCGCAGCTCCTCTTCGTGCTGGTAGTGGGCCACCCGCGGGTCCACCCTGCTGTACAGGTCGGGGTCGTCGGACCAGCGCATCATCACCTGGCGGGGCCCGGGCAGCGCGGCGCGCGGCCCGGCAGGGGAAGTCCCGGCGGCCCGCCGCACCTCGACCTCCGTGAGCAGGAGGTCCTTCCCCTCCTGCTCCGGGCGGTACTCGGTGCGCACGCACAGCAGGTACGCGCGGGTCTCGTCGCCCCAGGCCGGGGTGTCGTACTCGAGCACGGGCCCGCCCGTCGCGGACTCCACGGCCGAGGTGTCGACGTGCGCGGGGCGCAGCGCGGCCCGGGTGGGATGCACCTGCTCGAAGGAGTCCACGGTGACCCCCCGCATGCAGTCCAGCCGCAGCCGCAGCCCGGTGACGTCGCGCTCGGCGGCCTCCCCGACGAGCACGGCCAGCTCGTCGGGCAGCCGGGTGAGGTCGTCCACCGCGCGCGTCCGGCCGCTCAACCCGCGGGCGATGAGCAGCAGTTCGTCGGTCTCCCAGCCGTCGCCGATGCCCACGACGTCGCAGGTGAACTCCCCGGCGCAGGCGTCGATCCGCCGCGCGAGCTCCTCGGCGGACTCGTACGCCTCCTCGTTCCTGCCGTCCGTGAGCAGCAGGGCGTGGCAGCGGTCGGCGGGGACGTCCGGGGCGTCGCGGAACAGCTGCCGCGCGCGCTCCAGCCACGTGCCCATCGCCGTGCCGCCGCCGGGCGTGCACGCCCGCAGCGCCGCCGCGGCCCGCTCCCGGGACTCCTCGCCGGCCACGGCGAGCCCCCGGGGCCGCTCGCCCGGCTTGTGCCCCGGGTAGATCACGGCCGCCCGGTCGCGGCCGGCGACGAGGGCGAAGCGCGCCCCGTCCGGGATGCGGCGGACGGCCTCGTCCGCGGCCCGGCGGGCGGCGGCGATCCGGCTCGGCGGCGTCAGCATCGACGACGAGTGGTCGATCAGCAGCACCTGCGCGCCGCCCGCCGCGGACGGCGCCGCGGCGGCTGCGCCGTGCCGGCGCACGGACACGGTGACCACCGCGTACATGCGGACGGTCTCCGGCGCCGTCCCTGTCCCTCCGTCCGTGTGTGCGGCGGTCCCGCGCAGGCCGCGGGGTTTGGGGAGTTCGACGACCTGGTTCACCTCGACTCCGACCGTGGCGTCGGGCTCCCCGCCGGGGGCGTCCTCGATCGCAGCCGTGCGCTGATCCTTTTCCCGAGCCATGGACTGTTCCTGTTGTGTCGGAAGGTGAAGGGCCGGACCGCGTAGGCGCGGTCCAGCAACTGCTCCGCGAGGCGGTCGCCGCCCGGCGCGGCGGACCGCGCGGCCTGGTGGGCGAGGCGTACGTACGCGGCGGACAGGTCGGTGCGCAGCCGCCGCAGGTCGCCGGGGAAGGCGATGCGGCGGGCGTCCTCCTCGCGGGCCAGGGCCGCGAGTTCGGCGGCGTTGATCCGGCGGCCGTCGACGAGGCGGCCCACGGCCTCCCACACCTCGGTCGAGATCCGGACGCCGACCTGCTCGTCCAGCAGGCCCTGGCCGTGGAAGAGCTGGGCGAGCCGGGTGACCACCTCACCCACCCGGCGGGCGTCGCCGGCCCCGCCGATGCCGATCCGCACCGCCGAGGTGCGGGCCGCGATGCGGTGGGTGGAGTGCTGCGGGACGGCGTCGAGGGCGACGGTGGCGGCCCGCCCGTCGCCGGGGTCCAGCGCGAGCCGGGCCCGCGCGACCCCGAAGGCCGCGCCGCCCAGCGACGGGTTGCGCACCCGCACCGCCTCGTGGAACATCAGCGCCTCCCGCCAGCGCCCCAGCAGTTCGGCGCAGCAGCCGAGCGCGAGCTTGGGCGCGTACTCGCCGGGGATCGCGCCGTAGACGTCGTCGAAGTGGCCGCGGGCGGCGCGGACGTCGTCGCGGGCGAGGGCGAGCAGGCCGCGGTGCCAGTCGAGCCGCCAGTCGTGCGGGGCGCGGTCGGGGCCGATCGCCCGCTCGGCCCTGTCGAGTTCGCGCGCGGCCTCGGCCAGCCCTTCCTCGTCCTGCTCGCGGGGGGCGTGCGGATCGGCCGTCCGCGCGCGCAGCACCACGCGCATCCGCAGCCGGCAGCGCAGCAGGTGGGCCTCGGGGGAGTCGCGCCATTCGGCCGTGCGCTGGAGCAGGGAGGCCGGGTGGTCGTCGGCGAGACGGCTCAACTCGGTGTAGTGGGCGTCGTTGGGGTCGGGCAGGGGGACGGGCAGGCCCTGGGCCACCTCGGCGCTGCTGGGCGGTGCGAACGGAGGGGTGGGCGTCGGGGTGAACGACGTTGCGGGCCCCGGGGGTTGCCGCGCCCCGGTGGCGGGCGGATCCGCCCAGTGCTCGACCTCGGGCACGCCGAGCGCGCCGGCCAGCGCGTGCGCGGACTGCCAGAACAGCGGTGACGGCTCGAACGTCTCCTGGCCGGTGCGCAGGGAGCGCAACTCGCGGAAGACGCCGCGCAGTTGCTCGTCCATCTCCTTCGCCGTGGCGAACCGGTCGGCCGGCAGGGCGCGGGTGGCGCGGCGCAGGACCCGGGCGAGCGAGATCAGGCCGAGGCCCTCGGGGGCGGGGGCGGTCATCTCGCGGGCGGCCGCGTCGCGCAGGGCGCTCGGTGGGGTGGGGAGGTCGGGCTCAGTGGCGTCGGTGTCGGATTCGGCGTGCGCGGCGGGCTCGGTGTGCGCGGCGGTTTCGGCGTGCGCGGGGGGTTCGGTGTGCGCGGGGGGTTCGGTGTGCGGGGGCCGACCGCCGGGTGCGGCGGCGCCCAAGTCCGGGGCCTGTTCCGCGTCCTGCTCCGGCTCCGCGTCAGCCTCCGCGTCCGGGTCCTGCTCCGGGGCCGCGTCCCGGCCCTCCGGCGGGAGCAGGTCCAGCGCCCCGAACTCCTTCAAGTCCCACGGCCCTTTCCCGAGTCCGCAGATGCGGCGCAGGCTCTCCCCCAGGCTGTAGAGGTCGCCGTGGCTGAACGTGGCGCCGGTCGCCGGGTTGACCGAGGGCGCGCGGAGGCCGTCGGTGGTCATGCCCCGCGCGCCCGCCGCCCGGATGCTGCCCACGTCGATGACCTTCAGCGAGGCGTGCTCGTGCATGACGTTCTGCGGCTTGAGGTCGCCGTAGACCTTGCCGCGCTCGGGCGCGTGCAGGTACTCCAGCACGGACAGCACGCGGATGCCGTAGGCGAGCGCGAACTCGTGGAAGCGGGCGCCGCCGAACGCGTCCGGGCCGCGTTCGGCCAGCGCGCGGATCTCCTCCAGGTTCAGGCCGTCGAGGTAGGGCAGGACGAGGTAGTCGCGGCCCTCCTGCGTACCGAAGTTGATGACGCCGATGATCGCGTCGTGGTTGATGTCCCGGAAGGCGAGCCGCTCCTCGGCGATGGCGCTGCGCGCGTGCTCGGCGTGGTCCGGCCGCAGGACCTTCACGACCACCGGCATCCCGACCTGGAGGTCGTGCGCCAGGTAGACCGCGCCCACCCCGCCCCGGCCGAGCGTCCTGACCAGCTGGTACTGGCGGCCGAACACCTTCCCGCTCAGCGTGTCCGGGGAGCCGCCGGCCTCCGGTACGGGCCTGCGCCGGACCTCGGGCAGCAGCGTGGGGTCACGGCTCTCCGCCGGGAGCACCACGTCGGCGGCGACCTCGGGCGCGGGCGCGCGCGGCGGTGCGGCGGGCGCAGGGGGCGCCGCGGAGGCGGCGGCGTGCCGGCCGCTCGCGGTGTCGACCCGCTCGCCGGAGACCCGGCAGAACCCGGACGGGGTCAGGGTGCCGGGGCAGCCGGGGTGCGGGCACGCGGTCATCGCGCCTCCCCCGGCCCGGAGTTCGCCTCGTCGTGCCGGGCGACCAGGTGCCGGGCGACCCGCTCGAACGCCTCCACCGCGTGCTCGGCGTCGGACAGCGGCGGCCGGTGGCCCATCAGCAGATGCTGCGCGGTCTGGAACGGCCCGACGGCGTCCGCGTGTTCGCCCAGTCCTCGCCGGGTGAGGGCGTCCTGGGCCGCGTTGAGCCGGCCGCACAGCTTCCCGTGGGCGGCGAGGGCGTCCCGGAGCGTGCGTTCGGCCGCCTCCGCGCGCAACAGGTAGGTCTCGACGGCCTGTTCGGCCAGGGACAGCCCCTCCAGGAGCGCCACGCGCGCGGCCCCGTCCGCAGCCCCGTCCCCCTCCGACTGCCGCATGTCGCGGTCGAGTTGGACGGTCCAGGTGTGGACGCGCGGGCTCTCGTCGCCGGGACTGGCGTGGCCCACCATGAGCCGCGCCACCTGGTGGTACGCGTCCCGGGCCCGGCGCTCGGCCTCGGACAGCCGGGCGGCGCGGGCGCAGAGCCGGTCCAGCCAGCCGCGGAGCCGGTCTGCCGGCAGCAGTTCGGCCGCCGCGGCCACCGCGAACCGCCGGTCGCCGACCTGGACTTCGAGCAGCAGGCGGGCCCCGCGGTCCCGCAGTCCGCGCAGCGTGCGCACCGCGTCGGCCGGATCGGCGCCGGACCGGCCGGCCCGCAGAACCGCCACGGCGGGGCGGGTGCCGCGGCCGCGGGCGGAGGCCAGCTCGCCGTCCAGGGCGGCCAGCGCCTCGCGGGTCTCGGGTGCGTCCGGCACCCCCGCGTCGAGGACCAGGGCGATGCTGCCCACCGGAGGGCGCACGCCGGCGGCGACGAGCCGCGGGGCGCCCGAGTCGTCCGCGGCCTCCGAGGCCGCCGGGCTTCCCCGGCCGTCGGGGACCCGCGAGACGGCCGGCGCCGCGGACAGGTGCGGCGAGCGCTCGCGGTCGGCCATGTTCAGCACCACGGTCAGGGCCTGCGCGGCCCGGACGTCGTCCCCGTGCAGGAACAGCATCTCGACGTCCCAGGCCGCGGACCCGCCGCGCAGCCACGCCGTCACCGTGCGCTGGAGGCCGTGCGGGCGGGCGTTGCGCGTGTCGTCCGGCGAGACGACGTGCCGCGTCGTGTTGACCTGCGGCCCGGTGACGTACGAACGGGCGAAGTCCGGGAAGTACTTGGCGATCGTCACCGCCGGGATCATGTAGCCGGAGCGGCCGTTGTCCTCCTCCTGCACCACGATGCCCAGCAGGCGGCCGGTCCCGTGCTGGAGCACGCCCGCACCGCTGAATCCGCTCTGCAGGTGCTGCCCGTCGTCCAGGCGGATCTGGACCCGCTCGTCCCCGTGGCCGCCGGGCCCCATGCAGGAGCCGGTGACCCAGTCGCCGCCCGAGTGGTCCTGCGGGAAGCCGCCGATGCGGACCGGGGTGCCCCGGTAGTCCAGCATCCGGTGGAACGTCACCGGCGAGTGCTCCGGCGCGGGTTCGTCCAGCGCGAGCACCGCCAGGTCGCCCCGCTCCCGGGTGAGCGACGCCAGCCAGTGGCCCTCCAGCACGGTGGCGGTGCGCCGCTCCGTCCACGGCCGGCCCTGCAGCAGCGGGAAGTCGACCTGCACCCGGTCCGGCGGCAGCAGCGTGTCGGACTCGCGGACCACGTGCGCGCAGGTGAGCACCCGGTCGGTGCCGAGCAGCACTCCGGCGCCCAGGACCTGCCCGCTTCCGGACACCGCGCCCTGGCGTAATCGCACGCGCCAGGCGGCCTCGCCGATCGTCCCGTCGGCCTCATGGCCGGCACTGCCCTGGTCCCCCGCCATACTTCCGCAGGATACGGGCAAAGACCGACAATGATCCCGAGAACCCATGAGGAGGTTGTGCAAAAGGATGGCCGACGAGACGCAGGACACGGCACCGGCGGGCCTGGCGGACGTGATCACCCGAGTGCGCGAGGAGTTGGAGGAGGCCCAACTGCGGGGGGAAGGAAGCCGGATCCGCTTCAGCGTCGAGAAGGTGAACCTCGAGTTCGCGATCCAGGTGAAGCGCGAGGGCACGGGGCGGGCGGGTCTGCGGATCGGCGTGCTCACCGCGGAGGGCGGCGGCAGCGCGTCCCGCGACACCACCCACCGCATCCAGATCGAACTCCAGCCCCACGGCGACGACGGCGGCCGCACGGACATCGGCCGCAACTAGCCGTCGCCGTACGGAAGTTGTGCGCCAAAGCAACAGATTCGGACATCCCGGTATGCGAATGGGGAAATAAAAGCAACAAACATTGACGCAATCGACCAGCGCGCGTAACTTCCCGTCAAGTCGTCGTTCGGTGCGTCCTGTTGGGCACTTGGGAGGCAACCGTGCCGCGGCGACCGCACGTTGCGTGGAAAAACCAGCTCCCACCCCCCATTTCAGGAGCACACCATGCGCGAATCGCGATACGCCGCCGTGCCGGGCGTCCAAGGCACCGCGGCAGGACCGCTTCACCGGCTGCGCAGAGCCGTACTGGCCGCCGTGGCCGCCGTCGGGCTGCTGCTCGGCGCGTTCCTCGGACACCCCGGCACCGCGCACGCCGCGGGCTCACTGCCGTGCGACATCTACCTGAACGCCGGCACCCCGTGCGTCGCCGCGCACAGCACCACCCGCGCCCTGTTCTCCGCCTACAACGGGCCGCTGTACCAGGTCACCCGCAAGTCCGACGGTGCCACCAGCGACATCGGGCTGCTGTCGGCCGGCGGGTACGCCAACGCCGCCGCGCAGGACTCGTTCTGCGCGAGCAGCACGTGTCAGATCACGAAGATCTACGACCAGACCTCGCGGCACAACGACCTCTACGTCGGCCCGGCCGGCACCGCCGGCGGCGCGGACCGCGGCGCGGACGCCGCCGAGATCTCGGTGACGGCCGGCGGCCACAAGGTGTACGGCATCTGGGGCTCGCCCGGCGTCGGCTACCGCACCCACGGCGCGGCCTCCGGCGCGGCGGTCAACGGCCAGGCGGAGGGCGCCTACATGGTCGCCAGCGGCACCCACGTCGGCTCCGACTGCTGCTTCGACTACGGCAACGCCGAGAGCACCGCGGCCGACACCGGCAACGGCCACATGGACGCCGTGAGCATCGCCACCACCTGCTACTTCTCCCCCTGCACCGGCTCCGGCCCCTGGGTCGAGGCCGACATGGAGAACGGCATGTTCCAGGGCGACAACGGCTCCAACACCGCCAACGCGGGCAACAAGAGCACGTTCGTCACCGCCATGCTGAAGAACAACGGGCAGACGACGTACGCCTTGAAGGGCGGCAACTCCCAATCGGGCGGCCTGTCGACGTGGTGGAACGGCTCACTGCCCACCCGCGGCGGCTACATGCCGATGCACCAGGAGGGCGGCATCATCCTGGCCACCGGCGGTGACAACAGCAACCGCAACCGCGGCACCTGGTTCGAGGGCGTGATGGTCGCCGGCTACCCGACCGACGCCGCCGAGAACTCGGTCCAGGCCAACATCGTCTCCGTCGGCTACTCCGGCGAGACCAACGTGCCCAACGGCCCCCAGGGCACCATCACCGGCCCCGGCGGCCAGTGCGTCGACGTCGCCGCCGACGACACCGGCGTCAACGGCGCCGCCGTGCAGCTCTGGAACTGCCAGAACTACGCCGAGGACCAGTACTGGACCCACCACGGCAACGGCTCGCTGAGCACCATCAGCCGCTGCCTCGACATCAACGGCAACGGCACCGCCAACGGCACCCAGGTCGAACTCTGGGACTGCAACGGCGTCGGCGGCCAGGTCTGGCAGCAGCAGTCCGACGGCTCCCTCCTCAACCCCCAGTCCGGCCGCTGCCTCGACTCCCCCAGCGGCGCCACCGCCAACGGCACGCGCCTCCAGATCTGGGACTGCAACGGCTCCGCCGCCCAGAAGTTCACCCTGCACTGACGCCCGGCACGACGGCGGGGACCGGCCGGGCATCCGAGCCCCGGCCGTTCCCCGCCGACACGACGCCAGTGCGGCGCCGGTGCTCAGTTCACGGTGAAGAAGTAGTCGTACGGAGCGAGTTGGGTGCCGTCCTCGGTGGTCGCGCTGACCAGCACGTCGTGCGGGCCGCTCTCGTCCGGGGTCCAGTCGACCACCGCCTTGTGGTCGGCGTCCGCGGGGACCGTCACGCTGTCCCCCCACCAGTCGAAGAGGTACGTGTAGCTCGCCACGCCCGGCACCTTCGGGGCGAAGGTGAACGTGCCGGGGACGCCGACCCCGCCGCCGGACGCGTTCTCCGGGTAGACGTCCGAACTCACGGTCGGAGTGGTGTCGAAGAGGTAGGACCAGTCCCCGACGTCGCTGACCCAGCCGTTCGCGCTCAGGCTGGTGACGTGGACGACGTTGTCGGGCAGGCGGTCCAGATCGAGGGCCACCTCGGCGGTCCCGTCGGCCGCTGCCGGGACCTGGACGGTCGGGCCGCTCCCGCTGTCGTTGACGGCGACGGAATAGCTCACGACCGGGCTGATCGCCTGGAGTTGCGGATCGGGAGTGATCCGGAAGGTGGTGGCCGTCCCGTACTGCGGGGTCTGGCCGGGGGCCGGTGCGACGGTCGGGGCCGTCGAGGTGACGAAGAATTCGTACTTGGACACGGCCGACCTGTTCAGCGCGCGGTCGAAACTCGCCACCCACATCTCCGTGTAGCCGTGGCCGGGCGGCGACAGGTGCACGGTGGCCGACCCGCCCTGCGGATCGGCGTGCACGACGTGGGCCGTGTCGCTGAAGGGGTCCGAGGGCTGCGGCACCCCGTACGGGCCCTGGGCGACGATCCCGATGCCGGGCAGCTGGCTGTTCCAGCCGAAGACGAAGCCGATGACGTCGTCGGTGCCATTGGCGTCGAAGGTGAACTCGACCGGCACGCCACCCTGGTTCCTCGCGCCCTGGACGTAGTTGGACGAGGTGACGGTGGGCGCCGACGGCGCGGTGTCGTCCACCGTGAAGTAGCAGGTGTCCGACCAGTCCGAGGTCTGGCTCCCCAGCACGGACTGCGCCTGCCACGCGTAGGTGGTCCCGTCGGTCGTGAACGCGGTCGGCAGCGTCGCCGTCGCCTCAAGGCCCGAGACGGCGTACGAGTACGTCAGGGTGGTGGAGTGGGTCGGATCGGCGACGGACCAGACCTGGAACCGCTCCGCGAGTTGGTCGTGACCCGTCGGGTCGCTCCCCTGCGGGATCCCCTCGAGCAGGACGCCCGGTTGCCCGGCCGACAGGAGGGCGGGCGCGTTCGCGTCGGTCGCGCACGGACGGTAGGCGCTGAACAGTTCGGTGGGCGTCGTGGGCTGCCCGCCGTCCGCGCTCGCGGGCGACGCGGTGAGCAGTGCCAGGGCGACGGCGCCCAGCATCGCGAGGACGGTACGGATGCGTGGGCCGGAAGAGCGTCTCAAGTGGTCCCCTCCCCGAAGCAGGAGATCCGGTCGCACGGAGTGTGCGCCGGATGACGTGCGGTGGCGATCCTCCCAGGCGGGCGGTCCCGGGGCACGCGGATTTCGCCGCCGGAAAACTCCTTGCGGGCCCGCTCCGGGGCGTGTCAGAGTGGGCGGCGCCCCGCGGACGGCGGGGTTCACACGGTGAGGAATGAAGACCTATGGCCTCGGCGAGCCCCAGCGGCCGTCGTCGGTAGGGAGCGGTTCGCCGCTTCCCGTTCGCGCGCCTTTGGCGTGACGCCTTCACGGCGGCCCCACGAAGCGGTGCCCGGTGCACCGCGATCGTCCCCTTCCGGGGACGCGCCCGGCCCACGGCCGGGTGAAGGACAGTACGCGCGGCCCGAGTCCGCCCCGCGCGGGCGGCGGAGCGCGCTCCACCATGTCTATTCGTGAGGTCAACATCATCGTGGACACCGATGTCCAGAGTTTTGCCGTCGCCAACCTGCGCCGTCGTCCCGTGGTCGTGGAGACCGGGGGCTTCGTCGTGGGGCTGGATCCCGACACCGACAGCCCGTACATCAACTACGCGACGCCCCTGCCCGGGGCGGAGCCGAGCGGCCGTGACGTCGCGGCGCTGATCGAGACGTTCCGCGGGCGCGGGCTCAAGCCGCGGCTGGAGTTCTCGCCGGGCGCGGCGCCGGCCGTCGAACCGGCGCTGCGCGCCGAGGGGTTCGGCACGGAGGCCGAGCACGAGTACCTGGTCTGCACGCCGGAGACGTTGCGGATGCCCGCGGCCGTCCGCGCGTTCGGGCCGTCCATCGAAGGTGCCGCCAGTACCGGCGTCGCGCCCGTCGTCGAAATCCCGTCCACGGACGAGGACTTCACGGCGATCGACGCGGCGCTCTCGGAGGCGTTCTCGGGGACGTTCGCGTCCTCCCCGCAGGGCGCCGCGCGGCTGCGCCGCCTCCAGGACAGCGGCGGGGCCGTGCGCTTCGTCCGCTCCCCGGACGGCGGTTGCGCCGGCGGCGCGGGCTGCTCGGCCCCGGCCCACGGCACCTGCGAACTCGCCGGTGTCGGCACCCGCCCGCTCTACCGGGGCCACGGCATCGCCGCCGCGGTGACCGCCGCGCTCACCGAGACCATGTTCGCCGCCGGGGCCCGCTCCGTCTGGCTCGAGTTCGACGGCGCCGGCTCCCGCCGGGTCTACGAACGCGTCGGCTACGTCCCCGAGGGCGCGCGGCTGTACATGTCCCTGGAGGGGTGACGCCGGTGGGGCCGTTCCGCGGACGCCCCGCGGAACGGCTCCACCGCAGAGGGGGCCGCGCGGCGGGCCGCACCCACCGCGGTGTACAGCGGCACCTCGAACGGCCCGGCCAAGGCGCGCGGGGGGCCGGCTCCTGTGCCCAGCCCGGCAGCGCCGCCGTGAACGGCCCGCACACAGCGGCAGTCCGCCGCGGACGGCTTCCGCCCGGCCCGCCGCCAGGCCCCCGCTGCGTGGGACGGGCCGGTCCGTACGCCATGGGGACCTCGCGGTGGGGGCTGCGTGAGTCGGGTGGGAAGCGCGCGCGAGAGGTGCGCTGCCGCTCCCGCCCGGTCTCCGGTCCCGCCCCGGGCCGCGGCGGAAGGAACACGCCCGGCGCCGTCCCGAAAGCCGCGCCCGAACCGTCCCCGCCGGAAACCGCCGGGAAGGCAGCCCGGAAAGCAGGCCCCGGAAAGGCCGGTGGCCCGCGACCCCTCGGTGAGGGGTCGCGGGCCACCGGAGTACGGGCCGGTCCGGATCAGGACGTGTAGTAGCCCGTGATGTCGGCGAGCAGGTTGACGCTGCCGGCGCTGTTGTAGAAGTCCACCTTGCCGTTCACGACGGGCACGACCACCAGGTTGGGGATGGTCTGGCCGGCCGGGAAGTTGAGGCTGGAGGTGTTCGGGCGGGTGCTGCCGTCCGGGTAGACGATGACGTGGCCGGTGGTGGTCGGGCTGACCGCCGTCACGTTCATGACCACCGCGGTCACCCCGCCGGCGGGCACGCCGCCGTGCCCGGTGACCCCGAGCACGATCGTCTTGCCGCCGGCCACCGCGCCCTTGACGCCGCCGGTGCCGTTGCGGGTGTCCATGATCCGCGTCGGGCCGGTGGAGTGGAACATCGAGCCGTCGGCCGCGTAGTAGCCGGTGACGTCGGCGAGGATGTTGACGCTGCCCGCCGAGTTGAAGAAGTCGACCTTGCCGTTCACGACGGGCACGGTCACCAGGTTCGGGATCGTCACCCCCGCCGGGAAGTTGAGGCTCGACGTGCCCGGCTGGGCGGTGCCGTCGGGGTAGACGATGAGGTGGCCGGTGGTGGTCGGGCTGACCGCGGTCACGTTCATCACCACGGCCGTCACCCCGTCGGCCGGGATGCCGGTCTGTCCGCCCGTCACCTGGAGCGAGACCGTCTGCCCCCCGGTGACCGGGCCGGTGGTGCCGCCGGTGCCGTCCCGGGTGTCCATCAGCCGCTCGGGGCCGACCGGGTTGAACCGGGAGCCCGTGGTGGCCGAGGTGAAGTAGCCCGTGACGTCGGCCAGCAGGTGGACGCTGCCGGCGCTGTTGTAGAAGTCCACCTTGCCGTTCACGACCGGCACGGTCACCAGGTTGGCGATCGTGCGGGTGGCCGGGAAGTTGAGGCTGGAGGTGTTCGGACGCGTGGTGCCGTCCGGGTAGACGATGACGTGGCCGGTCACGGTCGGGCTGACCGCCGTCACGTTCATCACCACGCCGGTGACGCCGCTCGCGGGCACCCCGCCCTGGCCCGCGACCTGGAGCGAGACCGTCTGGCCCGCGCCGACCGCGCCCTTGGCGACCCCGGTGCCGTTGCGGGTGTCCATGATCCGCGCCGGGCCGACCGGGGTGAACGTCCCGGCCGGCGGGGTGACCGCGGCGGACGCCGTCACGTCACTGGCCTTGACGAAGGCGAGCCGGTGGTTGAAGCGGATCGGGTAGTACTGGGTCGTGCCGACGATCATGGTCCGGTCGTCGACCGCGCTGCCGTCGATGTTCTCGGCGTAGTAGAAGTCGCTCGCCACCGCGTCGTCCGCGACGTACGACTGGCCCGCCGGGATCGTGTAGCCGAGCGGCGCGACGATCTGGGTGGCCTTGGCCGCCTCGGCGGAGAGCTCCGCCGGGTACGCGGACGCCTCGGGGTAGGCGCGGCCGTAGACCGGGATCGCGCTGCTGCCCGCGGGTGTGACGACGTGCCGGGCGGTGTTGCCGTTGGCGACGGCGAACTGGCCCCCGGGGTTGTAGAACCACGCCTTCTGGCCGCCGTACCAGATCGCCGTCCAGTCGCCCTGGACGTCGGCGACCACGAAGGTCTGGCCGGCGACGGCCTTGTCGGTGACGTCGGCGGCCTGCGTGGTGCCGTTGGCCACCCCCTGGCCGGCCATCACCGAGTCCTTGATCAGGGCGGCGGTGGCGGAGGGCGAGGTGCGCAGGTAGACGAAGCTGGTCGGCTGCGCCGCGCACGGGTCGGACGAACACCCGGTCACCGTCGGCTCGTTGGCCGAGGTGAAGGGCGGGTCGATGGTGATCTCGCCGCCGACCACGGGGGTGCCGCCGCCACCGATGGTGGCGCCGAGCAGGTCCATGTAGTGCGACCAGTTCCAGTACGGACCCGGGTCCCAGTGCATGTCCTTGAGCTGGGCGACCTGCGGGGCGGGCACGTCGTCGTGGCCGATGATGTGCTCGCGGTCCAGCGGGATGCCGTACTTGGCCGACAGGTAGCGCACCAGCGACGCGGAGGACTCGTACAGCGACTCGGTGTACCAGGACGCGCCGGAGATGGCGACGCCCTCGTGCTCGATGCCGATGGCGTGCATGTTGATGTTGTAGTTGCCCGCGTGCCAGGCGACGTTCTTGTCCTGGACGAGCTGCGTCACCAGGCCGTCCGAGGACCGCACGATGTAGTGCGACGTCGAGTACTTCGCGGGGTTCTGGAACGACGAGACAGCGCTGCTGTAGCTGCTCTCGGTGTCGTGGATGACGATGTACTGGATCTTGTCGCCGTCGGCCGGGCGGTTCGCCTGGTCGTAGTTGCCGTAGTCGGCCTTGTCGGTGCTGTTCTGCGCGTACGCGGCCGGCACGAAGTTGCACGTGAGGCCGGACGGGCACTCGGGCGTCGGGTTCGCGGCGGGCGTGACGTCCGCGGTCGTCCCCGTCTCCGCCGTCGTCCCCGTCGCCGTCCTCGCCCCGGCGGCCGTCCCCGCGGTGACCCGCTGCCGGGCGTCCTGCGTGGCCGAGACCAGGCCGAGGTCGCGCACGGCGGAGGTCTGCGGCACGACACCCGGCTCGGGGGCGAGGGCGATCTTCTGGCCGGTGTCGGTGGTGCGGGTGGCGCCGGCCCTGAGGGTGGCGTAGACGCGGTCGGCGTACTGGGCCGCGCCCTGGGCGTCGGTGGACTGGCTGAACTTCGCGACCGCGGCGTACCAGGCGCCGGGGTCGGCGGGCAGCTTGCCCGTCAGCTGCTTCTCGTACTGGGCGAGCAGCGCCGCGCCGCCGCGGACGCTCTGCCCGCTGTCGGTGCGCAGCTGGGCCCGCGTCGCGTGCGTCAGGGCCGCGGCGGCGTCCAGCGTGCGGTACGCGGCGAGGTCCGCGCCGCTGACGGCCGCGGTGCCGGACGCGGACGGCGTGCCGTGGGCGTCGTCGCCGCGCTGGCCCGTCTCCGGGGCGGCCCGCAGCGCCGCGTCGTCGACATGGGTCAGACCCATGACGTTGTAGTTGCCGGTGGTACTCGGCAGGCCGTCGTGCGCGTCCCACAGCGACTGGTGGTAGGCCACCGCCATGAGCACGCCCGCGGGCACGTGGAACTCCTGGGCCGCGGCCGCGAAGTCCCGTTGCAGCGCCGAGGCGGACCCGCTCGCCGGTCCGCCCGCGCCGGCCGCGTGTCCCGCGCCCGGCGCCGCCTGCGCCACCCCTCCCCAGGACAGCGCGCCCGCGGTGAGCGCGGCGACCGCCGCGACCCACGCGCGGCGCGAGGACGCCGGCCGTCTCCGTTCACTCTGATGTTCCGTCAAGGACCCTCCCCTTTCACCGGTGTGCCGGTTCCGAAGAACCGGGGCCGAAGAGGGCAACGTAACAGGAGGGTCTGACGTGATCGTCTCCGGTACGGGAGCGCTCGGCGCGCGACCCCGCGGCCTGCGGGTTCGCTCCCGGCGCCGACCGTTCGGGGGAACCGTTCCGGGAAAGGGCGCCGCGCGTCGATGAGTTCCGGCCCCGTGCGGGGTCATCAAGGACAGGAGCGGTGAACGGCACCGGTCCTTCCTCTCAGGAGCGTGACGACGATGGGCAGTGTGGTCGTGGACGTCTCGATGTCGCTGGACGGCTTCGTCACCGGGCCCGACCCCGGCCTGGAGCAGGGCCTCGGCGCGGGCGGCGAGGCGCTCCACACGTGGGCCCTGGCCAGCGGCGAGGCCGACCTGGCGGTGGTCGACGCCACCGTCGCGTCCACCGGCGCGGTGGTGATGGGGCGCCGCCTGTTCGACATCGTCGACGGGCCGCACGGCTGGAACGACGAGATGGGGTACGGCGGGCACCGCACGCCCGCGCACCCCCTGCCGTTCTTCGTCGTCACCCACCGGCCCCCGGCCGCCACGCGCCTCACCGGCGACTTCACCTTCGTCACCGAGGGGGTCGCCGCGGCCGTCGAGCGGGCCCGCGCCCGCGCCGGGGGCCGCGACGTCGTGCTGATGGGCGGCGCGGACGTCTGCGACCAGGCCGTCGCGGCCGGCGTCGTCGACGAGATCCGCCTCCACCTCGCCCCGGTCCTCCTCGGCGGCGGCACCCGCCTCTTCGCCGCACTCCCCTCCGCGCCCCGCGAGTTGACGATCACCGCCCTCACCCCCAGCCCCCACGCCACCCACCTCACCTACCGTCTGCCCCGGTGACGGCGGTGTCCGCCGACCCTGCGTCGCCTCGCCCGGCGGCGGGGGGCCGGGCCGGCGGCAGTACGCTGCGCGCACCGGCGGGTGGTCGCCGCTGTTCGCGAGGGAGGGGCGGACGTGGCCGATCCGGACCCACGCCCGGCGGGGCGTCCCGTGGGACGACTCGCCGCACGCCTCCGCGCCTGGCCGCGAGAGCCCCGCAGGCCGATCAGCCGGAACGACGTCCTGTCGAAGTCGGGCCGGCTCTTCCCGCCGATTTTCACCGCCGGCGTGCTCCTCGTCACCGGCGGCTTCCCGCTCCTCGACCCGCGCCTCGCGTTCGGCGTCCGCGACGCGCTCATGCTGCTCGGGGGCGTCCTGGTGACGGCGCTGCTCGTCCTGTACGTACGGCGGCCCGTCGACCCGGATGCCGGGGCCTCCCGTGCGGAGCCCGCGGCGGGAACGCGGGCCCGACGGGTCGCCGGGCTGCGGGAGTTGGGGTACCTCTGCATGGCCGAGGCGTACTTCGCGGTCAGCGCGGTGGTGCGCACCGGCGCCGGGCGGGTGTCGTCGATCGCGCTGCTGGCCGTGGGGGCGTTCGCCGCAGTCGGCGTGGTCGTCAACGACATCCGTCCCCGGCCGAAGCGGCGGCGGTCCCGGGAGCGGGAGGCGGTGGCGGGCGGTGGGGCCGGCTCGGGGGTGGATCTCGTCAAGGCGACTGAGGATGAGTGGAGTCGAGGGTGGCGAGGTCGGTCGGGGTGAGGCGGAGGGAGGCTGCGGCGATGTTCTCGGTGAGGTGGGCCGGGTCGCCGGTGCCGGGGATGGCGAGGACGTGGGGGGCGCGGTGGAGGGTCCAGGCGATGCGGATCTGGGTGGGGGTGGCGCCGTGGGCCCGGGCGACGGCGCGTACGGCGTCGTCCTCGCGGGTGGTGTCGGCGCCGTGCTGGCCGCGCTCGCCGGTGACGGCGTAGTAGGGCACGAAGGCGATGCCGAGTTCTCCGCAGCGGTCGAGGAGGCCGTTGCCGTCGGCGGCGCGCTGGTCGAGGCCGTAGCGGTTCTGCACGCAGACGACCGGCGCGACGGCGGTGGCCTCGGCGAGGTGCTCGGGCCGGACGTTGGAGACGCCGAGGTGGCGGATGAGCCCGGCCTCGCGCAACTCGGCCAGGGCGCCGAAGTGTTCGGCGATCGAGTCCTGGCCCATCCGGCGCAGGTTGACCACGTCCAGGTGGTCGCGGCCGAGTTGGCGCAGGTTCTCCTCGACCTGGCCGCGCAGTTCCTCCGGGGCGGCCGCGGGCGTCCATTCACCGGAAGGCCCGCGCGAGGGGCCCACCTTGGTGACGACGACCAGGTCGTCGGGGTAGGGGGAGAGCGCCCGGTTGATCAACTCGTTGGCGGAGCGCAGCGGGGAGAAGTAGAACGCGGCGGTGTCGATGTGGTTCACGCCGAGTTCGACCGCGCGGCGCAGCACGGCGAGAGCCTGCTCGCGGTCGCGCGGAACGGCGTCGGGCACGAGCGCGGTGCCGGTCTGCGGCAGGCGCATCGCCCCGAACCCGATGCGGTTGATCTCCAGGTCGCCGAGCCGCCACGTGCCCGCGGCCGCCGCGGTGGTCGTGATCGTCGCGCTGGTCGTGGTCGCCGCACTCGTGGGGTGCCTGATGGGGTGCCTCCTGGGGGCCTCGCCGAAAGCTGCCGACCTGGGAGTATGCGTGGCCGCGGGGCCCGGGAGAAGGCGTGGCGGACGCGGGAAGAGTCACACCGGGATCCGGAACGATCAGGCGCTGTAAAGGCGTTGGAATAAGCGGATGACGGGTCGCGGCACCGGGTCTAGCGTTGCGCCGCATGACCGACGCCCACGCCGCAGACGGCCTTCCCCCGCGCCTCACCCGCCTCACCTTCCACGGACCGCTGTCCCAGGACCGCGCCACCCGGATCGTCGACCGGCTCGCACGGGCGGAACCCTCCACCGTCCTCGACATCGGCTGCGGATGGGGCGAGTTGATGCTCCAGGCGCTGGAGGCGCTGCCGGCGGCGAGAGGCGTCGGCATCGACCTCGACGCCGAGGACCTCGCCCGGGGGCGGGCCAACGCCGGGGCCTACGGGCTGGCGGACCGGGTGGAGTTCGTCCAGGAGTCGGCCGTCGGCACGCCGAGGGAGCCCGCCGACCTCGTACTGTGCCTGGGCGCCACCCACGCGCTCAGCGACGAGAAGCCGCCCGCGCACATCCCCGCCGCGCTGGCCGCGCTCCGCGCGCTGGTCCGGCCCGGCGGACGGGTCCTGGTCGGCGAGGGGTTCTGGGAACGCGCTCCCGCCCCGGCCGAGCTCGCCGCGATGTGGCCGGGCGCCGACGCCGGCGAACTCCCCGATCTGGCCGGGCTCGTGGACCTCGCGGTCGCCGCCGGGTTCCGGCCCGCCTGGATCGAGACGGCCGACGCGAACGAGTGGGACGCCTTCGAGTCCGGCTACCAGTGCGACGTGGAGGAGTGGCTGGCCGCCCACCCGGACCACCCGCTGGCCGAGGAGACCCGGGAGCGGGTGGAGACGCACCGGGCGAGGTGGCTGCGGGGGTACCGGGGCGTGCTCGGGCTGGCGTACCTGACGCTGGTGCCCGTCGGCTGAGGGAGGCCGCACGGCCGAAGGCGCCGGGAGCCACCGGGCACCGAGCCCTTCGCGGGGACGGCCCGGGGCTGCCCGCCGAGCCCTTCGCGGGGACGGCCCGGGGCTGCCCGCCGAGCCCTCCGCGGGGACGGCCCCCGGCCCCGCGCCGGACCCGTGGTGCGATGATGACCGCCGTCGGCCCGCGCTCCGGCTCACCGACTTCCGCCCCACCAGCGCGAGGAGAAACGTGGACGAGCAGACCGTGGAGAAGCCGTCGGACGAGGCGGATGCGGGGGTCGGCCCCGAGGTCGAGGCCCGGGTCCGGGCCGGCTTCGGCGGCCAGGGCCTGATGAGCCACCTCGGCGCCCGCATCACCCGCGTCGCCCCCGGACGGGTGCACGTCGAACTCCCCTTCCGACCCGAAGTCACCCAGAACCACGGCTACTTTTACGCGGGCGCGACCAGCGCGATCGCGGACAGCGCGGGCGGCTTCGCGGCGTTCACCCTCTTCCCCGAGGGCAGTTCCGTGCTCACCGTCGAGTACAAGATCAACCTGCTGGCCCCGGCCGTCGGCGAGCACCTGGAAGCCGTCGGCACGGTGGTGAAGTCCGGACGCACCCTGACCGTCTGCCGGTTGGAGGTCTTCGCGGTCACCGAGGGGCGCACGTCCCTGGTCGCGAACGGCCAGCAGACCCTCATCCGCATCGACGCCCGGCCCGAGCGGTGAGCGCGGCCGGGGACCCGCGGCTGCCGGACGGGATGACGTGGTGGCGCCGACCGTTCCCCGACGCCAACACGCTGCTGCTGCACGGGCCCGAACCCGCCCTCGTGGACAGCGGGTTCCTGGGCCACGCGGAAGAGACCGCGGACTGGGCCGAGGCGCGCGCCGGGAAGGTCGCGCTCGTGGTGAACACCCACTGGCACTCCGACCACGTCGGCGGGAACACGCTGCTCCAGGCGCGCGGCGCCGCCGTCGCGGCCGGCGCCCCGGAGGCCGAGGCGCTGGTCCGGCGCGACCCGGGCTGCTGCGCCGCGGAGTACCTGGACCAGCCGGTCGGCCCGTACACCGTGGACGTGCCGCTCGACGACGGGCAGGTGCTCCGGCTCGGCGCCTCCGACTGGCAGGTCGTCCGCACGCCCGGGCACACGCCCGGCCACCTCGCGCTGTGGCAGCCGGAGGAGCGGATCCTGGTCGTCGGCGACGCGCTGTCGGACTACGACGTCGGCTGGGTGAACCTCGCCCTCGACGGCCCCGGCGCCGCGCGCACCGCCCTCGCCTCCCTCCAGCGGATCGCCGACCTCGACCCGCGGGTGGTGCTGCCCTCGCACGGCCCGGCCCCCGCCGACCCCGGCGCCGCCTTCGAGGCCGCCCTGCGCCGCGCCCGGCGTCTGGTCGACGACCCGGCCGGAGCGGTCTGGTACGGCGCCCGGCGCGTCTTCGCCTTCGCGCTGATGATCCGCGACGGCATCCCCGCCGACGAGGTCGTCCCCTACCTGCTCGCCCGGGCCTGGCTGGTGGACGCGGCCCGGCTGCTGGGCCGCGAACCCGAGGCGTTCGCCGTCGAGTTGACCGACTCCATGCTCGGCAACGGCAGCCTCGTCCGCCGCGACGGCCGCCTCCACGCCTCCGCCGCCCACACCCCCGTGCCCGCGCACACCCTGCGCGTCCCCTTCCCCCGCGCCTGGCCCGCCTGACCCCTGAGCCGCTACTCCTTCTCGGCCTCGGCGAGTCGGGCCACTTCCGCCGCCGCCCAACCGAACTCCGTCCCGGCGACCTCGAACCCCGCCGGGAACCGCTCGGTCCGCCGCGCGCCGGCCCGCCCGCCCTGCCGCACGTAGAACGCCACGGCCCGCGCGTTGCCGTCCAGCACCTCCAAGTACACGTCCCGCCCCGGGAAGCGCTCGGCCGCCCAACCGAACCCCCGCCTCAGCAGCCGCCGTCCGAGCCCGGTCCCGATCAACCCCGGCCGCACGTGCAGGTTGTCCAGCAGCACCCTGCCGTCCCCCTGCGCCGCGAGGTACACGAACCCCGCCGGCTCCCCCACCCCGTCCACCGCCACCAGCAACCGCGCCTCCCTCCCGCCCCCGGCGAGCCGCCCCTCCCACAGCCGCGCGTGCTCCCCCGCCAACGGCCCCTCCAGGTACGCCGCCGGCATGATCCCCGCGTACGCCCCCCGCCAACTCGCCGTGTGCAGCGCGGCCACCCCCGCCGCGTCCCCCGCCACCCCACCCCTGATCTCCACCACCCCACCCTCCCACCCCCTCCGGCCCGCGGCGTGAGCTCAAGGGCTGCGGGCTCTGCTCGGCGGTTGAGGGGCTTCGTTGTCCTCGGTGGGCGAGTAGGCGGGGTCGGGGTTGCTGAGTAGGGTCGGGGAGTGGCACAACTGGTTGTGGGGACAGCCGGGTTGGCCTGCATTTTCCTGGGGAGGGGCCGCAGCGCATGAGTCGTCGTTCGACCGGTCTGGTCGGTGTGTGGGCCGAGATGCAGCGGCAGCAGCAGCGGCAGTTGGAGGCCGACGCCAGGAGGCGGCGGCAGGAGGCCCAGCAGGCGCGGGCGTACGAGCGGCGGGCGGCGCAGGGCCGCAAGGAGTACCGGCAGGCGGAGGCACTGCGGCGGACCGAGGAACTGGACGCGCGGGTCGCGGAGTTGCAGGGGCTGCTGGCCGCGGGGTGCCGGGGGCCGGCGTTCCGGGCGGCGTCGCTGCTGCGGGCGGAGGACGTGCGGCCCTTCGAGCCGGGGCCGTTGGCGCGGCCCGTGCCGATGCCGGACCTCAACCAGTACCTGGCGCAGAGCGGTTGGACGGCGAACCGGCGGGCCCAGGCCCAGGCGGAGGGCCGGGCGCGCTACGACCGGGACCTGCGGGCCGCGCAGGCAGCGGAGGCGGAGCGGCAGCAGCGGCTGGCGGCGTACCAGCGGGAGTACCGGCAGTGGGCGGACGTCCGCCTCGCCGACGTGCGGCGCCACAACGAGGGGGTGCGCGCGACGGTCGAGGGGGTGCGGCGCCGCGACCCCGAGGCGGTGGTGGAGTTCTTCTCGGCCGCGCTCTACGCCTCGGCCGCGTGGTCGGGGGAGTTCCCGCGCCAGGTGGCGGCCGGGTACGACGCGGACACCGGACAACTGGTGCTGGACTGGGAGTTGCCCGGCTTCACCGTGGTCCCCGAGGTGAAGGCCGTCCGCTACATGCCGAGCGTCGACCAGGACAAGGAGACGCCGCGCCCGGTGACCCAGCGCCGGGCGCTGTACCGGGAAGTGCTCGCCCAGTGCGTGCTGCTGGTCCTGCACGAGGTGTTCGCCGCCGACGAGTCGGAGGCGCTGGAGTCGGTGGTCGTCAACGGGTTCGTCGACGGGCACGACCCGACGACCGGCCGGCGCGACCAGCTCGTGCTGGCCACCGTCGCCGCCGAGCGCGCCGCCTTCCGCGAGTTGCACCTCGCGCAGGTGGACGCGGTCGGCTGCCTGACGGCCGCGCTGGGCGGGCAGTTGTCGGCGCGGCCGGACCAACTCGCCGCGGTCCAGCAGCCGGTGCGGCGGCCCGGCGACGTCGGCAACCGGGTGGTCGCCCACGGCGGCGACGAGGACCCGGACCTCTACACGATGGACCCGCTCGAGTTCGAGAACCTGGTCGCCGAGCTCTTCCGCGCGATGGGCTGGCAGGCGGTGACCACCGTGCGCTCCGGCGACGGCGGCGTGGACGTCGACGCGCTCGACCCCGCGCCCATCACCGGCGGCCGGATCGTGGTGCAGGTCAAGCGCTACCGCAACACCGTGTCGCCCACGGCCGTACGGGACCTGTACGGCACCGTGCAGGACACCGGCGCCAACAAGGGCGTCCTCGTGACGACGTCGAAGTTCGGGCCGACCGCGCACGCCTTCGTCAACGGCAAGCCGCTGGAGCTCATTTCCGGCCCCCAACTCGTCGAGCACCTGCACCGGCACGGCCTGCGCGGGCGGTTGGGCGACGGTGGCGGCGGCCGGTCCGCCGCGCCCCGGCCGGAGCAGCCGTCCGGGGGCGACCGACTGCCCGACGAGTACAACGTGTTGGGCATGTCGTGGAGCGGGCGCGTCGCGCTCGACGTCTGCGCCCTGGTCTGCCGCGGCGGGCGCGTGCTCAGCGACGAGCACTTCGTCTTCTACAACAACCAGCGCACGCCGGACGGTTCGGTCCGCGCGGTGCCGGCGTCGGGGCCGGACAAGGCGGCGATCTGCGTGGCCTTCGAGGCCCTGCCGGCCGAGGCGGACCGCCTGGTGCTGGTCGCGGCCATCGACCCCGAGGTCGACCCGAACGCCGACCTCTCCGGTTTCACCGACGCCCGCATCCGGCTGCTCGACCCCGCGATGGCCGAACTCGGCAGCCTCGACGTCTCCGACGGCCGTCCCGGCGAGACGGCCCTGGTGCTCGGCTCCTTCCGCCGCAGGTCGAGCGGGGACTGGGACTTCGTGGTCGGCGGCAAGGGCTATCCGGGCGGCCTGGAGGCGCTCGTGCGGGATCACGGCATCGACGTGGAATGAGGGGCCCTCGGCGGGAGCCGCGCCCAATGGACGCCCAAGGGATACGGCCCCGGACCCCTGTGGGACGGCCCGGGCCGGTCCGTCCCGTCCGGGCCGGGCACGGACCCGTGTCCGGGGGCAAGCGCGAGCGCGGAGGTGGCCAGGGCAACAGGGCGCACGGCGCACGGAGACTGCCGGAGCCCGGGCGGGCGAAGCCCACGCGGGGCCGGCCCCAGGGCGGTGAACACCGAGGCCGCTCGGTGACCCGGCCTCCGAGGCACAGCCGGCTCCCCTCCACCCCCAGCGGACGACCCCCCACGGAGGCCCCGGGCGGATGCCCCCGACGCGGCGCCCCTCCCCGCCCCGGCGAGCGAACGCCGAGGTCGCACGGGGTCTGGCCCCCGCCCTGAGCTCCGCCTAGATTGGGGCCGTGACCACGGAGAACGCGTTGCCGCGCCGGATCGGCGTGATGTTCGACAGGGCCCGTCCGCCGGAGGAACTCACCGAGTTCGCCCAGGCGTTGGAGGCCCACGGGGTGGACGACCTGTGGGTCGTCGAGGACTTGGGCTGGGCCGGCGCGATCTCCGCCGCGACGCTCGCCCTCGCGGCCACCCGCCGCATCCGGATCGGCATCGGCATCTCGCCCGCGCCCCTGCGCAACCCCGCCCTGCTGGCCATGGAACTCGCCGTCCCGGCCCGGCTGTTCCCCGGCCGGCTCGTCGCCGGCATCGGCCACGGCGTCCCGGAGTGGATGGCCCGGGTCGGCGCCGGATCCCCCACCAAACTCGCGCTGCTGGAAGAGACGATCGACGTCGTCCGCACGCTGCTGCGCGGCCGTACCGCCGACGTCGACGGGAAGGCCGTGCGCGTACGGGACGTCACCCTCGTCCACCCGCCGGCCGAGCCACCGCCCGTGGTCGCCGGCGTCGTACGCCCCCGGTCGCTGGAACTGTCCGGCCGGGCCGCCGACGGCACGGTCATGGCCGAGGGGCAGGGCCCGCGCGAGATCCGCGCCGCGCTGGCGCACATCGCGGCCGGAGCCGCCGCCGCGGGCCGTGCGGACCGCCCGCACGAGCTGATCGTCTTCACGCACCTGTGCGTCCAGGACGAACAGGCCGCCGCGGACGCGCTCCTCGCCGCCGTCCGCGCCGAGTACGCGGACTGGCTCGGCCTCCCGCCCGACGAGGTCTTCTTCGCCTCCGGCCCGGCGGCGGCCTGCGCCGAGCGGGTCGCATCCCTCTGGAGCGCGGGCGCCCGCACGGTCGTCCTGCGCCCGGTCGGCCCCGACCCCCTCGGCCAGGTCCTGGCGGTCCTCCCCGCCCTGCGCGCCTAGTGGCCCTGGCACTAGCGATCGGCGCCCGGCGTGCCGCGGCCCGCGGGGGTCCGTTCCAGGACCACCCGCGGGCCGCGGCGGTGAGAGGGGAGGACGGTCAGGCGCGGGCGCGGGCCCTGCGGCCGCGGGCGAACGCGAAGGCCGTGCCGCCGAGGACCAGGGCCGCGGCGGAGGTCAGGGCGATCGTCATCGTGCCGTCGCTGCCGGTGTGGGCGAGGGAGCCGGTGGCGGCCGGGGCGTCGCCGCCCGTGGTGCCGGAGCCCCCGGAGGTGCTGCCGGTCTGGGTGGAGGTCTGGTTGCCGCCGGTGCTGCCGGAGCCGCCCGAGCCGCCGGTGGTGCCGCTGCCGGTGGAGGCTCCGCCGGGCACCTTCACGGTGAAGGCGGCCTTGTTGTTGCCCAGGTGCGGGTCGTACGGCGGCGTGCCGCCGGCGGCGATCTGCGCCACGAGGGCGCCGGTGGTCGTGGCCGGGGCGTCGGCGCCGACCTTCACCTTGAAGGTCAGCTTCTGCGTGTCACCGCTGTTGAAGACGTCCTTGACGTCGCACTGGTAGTGCGGTGCGCCGAGCGCGGGGTCGCGCGTGCCGTTGTCCCACGGGACGCACCCGGCGGGCACCTGCGTGGCCGTCGTGCCCTTGGGGATGTCGACCATGACGGCGAGGTTGTCGTCGTACGTGTGGCGGTTGACGGAGCCCGGGCCCTTGTTCGCGACCGTGGCGGTCAGGGCGGCCGTGGCGCCGGGCTTGGCGGTGGCGGTGTCACCGGTGAGGGTGATGTCGGCGGTGTTGGCCGCCTTGACGACAATCTGGCCCTGCTGCCCGAAATGGCCCGCCGCGCTGCCGTCCGGCACGAGCGTCAGGTCGCCGGCGCCGCCGGTCCTGGGCGTGGCCGGCAGGGCGGTGGAGGTGACCGTCGGCTTGTAGTCGAAGATCTCGTAGAGCGCGGACTTCTTCACCTTGAGCTGCAGCGGCGTGGACAGCCGGTAGTTCTTGCCGGGCTCGACCGGGGTGGTGAAGTGGCAGGTCGCGACGGAGTCCTCCCAGCTCGCGGCGCCCGTCCCGCTGCCGTAGTCGCAGTTCGGGAAGTGCGTCACGAAGGCGAGGCCCGGGGAGACCGCGAACCGGTAGTCCGTGGTCGCGGCGGTCAGCGAGCCCTTGTTGGCCACGGTGATCGGCTCGGTCAGGGTGCTGCCGGGCTTGGCACCGTCGACGTCCTTCAGGCCGTTGACGGCCAGGTCGACCGAGCCGACGCTCACGTTCACGGTGAACGGGGCGATCGTCACGCCGGTCGCGGTGGCGGAGACGACGGCCGTGCCGCTCGTGCCGAGCGGGGCGTCCGGCTTGGGCGAGATGTCGACGAGGCTGCCGGTGCCCTTCGGACCGACGTCCCCCAGGTCGAGGGTGCACAGGTCGTTCACGCAGTAGTCGTCCCGGCTGGTGGCGAACGAGCTGATGCCGGTGATGTCGACCGTGACGTGCACGTCGTGCAGGGTCGCGCCCTTCGTGTCCAGCAGCCAACTCACCTGCCCCTCACCGTCATCGGGCATGGCGAGCGCGACCGGCGTCCTGGCGAACAGCGTCGGCACGGACCCGTCGTCCGCGTGCGCCGCGCCGCCCCCCAGAGCCCCTCCGAGCAGACTGACCGCCGTCGCGGCCAGCACGGCCGCCCCTCGGCGCCAAACATGTGTGGACATCGTGCGGTCTCCCCCAGATTTCGCGGAGTACAGCTCCAGGACACCCCCTCCGACTGCCGACCCCCTCGATTGGTTGCCCCGGGGCATCCGTCAGCCGTGGAGAGCGCGCAGGGCCAGGGCGGTGTGCCAGGTCCAGGCGAGGGTGAGGGAGGCGCGCTGGATCAGGCCGCCGCGGTGGGCCCAGCGCGCGTGCTGGTCGAAGGCGACGCCGGACAGGGCCATGGTCGCGGCGAAGAGCAGGCCGCTCGCGAGCGAGTAGGCGGTCCACCAGGCCGGGCCGGAGAAGGCGAGGACGGCGCACGCCGCGGTGAGTCCGAGGAAGGCGGCGAGCGAGCACAGGTCGTGCAGGGCTCCCGCGCGGGTGGGGTGGGGGAGCTTGTCCGGGGTGCCCGGCGGGAACCCGCCCACGGGGTCGGTCAGGAAGACCCCCGCCCCCAGGAGCCCGGCCGCCCACAGGCCGAGCAGCACGGCGCCCCCGTGCGACCACCCGTCCCGCCACAACCCCGCCGCGAAGGCCAGCGAAAGCAGCCCCGTGACGAGGAAGTTGACGCGCTGGGTCCACCCGCCGCGGCCGATGGCGAGCGAACTGATCGGATGGCGCAGGGAGTCGTACCCGGGCCGGGCCACCCCTTCCACCAGGTACGCAACCGTGAACAGCGGCCCGGCGGCCACCCCGCAGCCCAGCAGTATCCCGTTCCCCATGCACCCGAGCCTGATCCGCAAGCCCCGCCGTGTCAACCCAGATTGACAACCCGCCCGCCCGACCCCGCCCGGGAAGGGAGAGTCGGGCGGGTCTCGCGGGAAAGGTCAGCAGATGCGGGGGAGTTGTTCGCCGAGGGGGAGGTCGACGATGCGGGTGGCGCCGAAGGCGGTGCGGGCCACGACCATTCCGGGGTGGTCCGGGACGCAGGTGCCGATGACGGCGGCGTGGGCGCCGGCCGGGTGGGCGCGCATCGCCGCGAGGACGGCTTCGGCGTGGGCGGGCGGGACGAAGGCCACGAGGCGGCCCTCGTTGGCGACGTAGAGGGGGTCGAGGCCGAGGAAGCCGCAGGCGGCGACGACGGCTTCGGGCACGGGGACGGCACGTTCGACGAGGTCGACGCCGGTGCGGGAGGCGGCCGCGATCTCGTGCAGGGAGGTGGCGAGGCCGCCGCGGGTGGGGTCGCGCAGGACGTGGATGTCGGGCGTGACGTCGAGCATCGCGGCGACCAGACCGCCGAGGGGCGCGGTGTCGCTGACCACGTCGGCGCCGAACTCCAGCCCCTCGCGCACGCTGAGCACGGCGATCCCGTGCTGGCCGATCGGCCCGCTGACGATGACGACGTCGCCGGGCGCGGCCCGGCCGGGGCGGATGTCGACGCCCTCCGGGACGAGACCGATCCCGGAGGTGTTGAGGTAGATGCCGTCGCCGTGGCCGGACTCGACCACCTTGGTGTCGCCGGTCGCCACGGTGACCCCGGCCGCGGAGGCGGCGGCCCCGACCGTCTGG
Organism: uncultured Actinomycetota bacterium; assembly: GCA_963756705.1. Lineage (GTDB taxonomy): Bacteria > Actinomycetota > Actinomycetes > Streptomycetales > Streptomycetaceae > Actinacidiphila. Next base: position 187,427 of record CAVWOS010000004.1, read on the forward strand.
GCCACGCGGCCGACGGCCTGGAGCTCGACCCCCTCCTCCAGGATGAACCCGCAGGACAGGTACGCCGCCTTGGCCCCGCTCATGGCGAGGTCGTTGACCGTGCCGTTGACGGCGAGGTCGCCGATGTTCCCGCCGGGGAAGAACAGCGGCCGCACCACGTAGGAGTCGGTGGAGAACGCCAGCCGCGCGCCGCCCAGCGACAGGACGGCGGAGTCGGCGAGCCCCGCGAGCGTCTCGTTGCCGTAGGCGGGGGCGAACAGGTGGGTCATCAGCTCGGCGGACAGCATCCCGCCGCCGCCGTGCCCCATGACGACCACCGGGTGCTCGCGCAGGGGCACCGGGCAGGACCATTCGGCCGGGTCGATCGCCGTGTCAGCCAACGGGGGCCACCTCGAGTCGTCGGTACAGGTAGTAGGCCGCGCAGGCCCCCTCGCTGGAGACCATCGTGGCGCCGAGCGGGTTGCGCGGGGTGCAGGTGGTGCCGAAGGCCGCGCACTCGTGCGGCTTGATCAGGCCCTGGAGGACGTCGCCGCTGCGGCACTCGGCGGGCTCGGCGGTCCGCACGTCACCGACGTCGAAGCGGTACTCCGCGTCGTAGCCGCGGAACGCCTCCGACAGCCGCAGCCCGCTGGCGGGGATCATCCCGATGCCGCGCCAGGAGCGGTCGGTGGTCTCGAAGACCTCCTCCATCATGCGCAGCGCCCCCGGATTGCCGGCGTCCTGCACCGCGCGCGGATAGGCGTTCTCCACCCGGTGCTCACCGCGCTCCAGTTGGATTACGGTGCGGCGCACGCCCTCCAGGATGTCGAGCGGCTCGAAGCCGGTCACGACGATCGGCACCTTGAAGCGCTCGGCCAGTTCGGGGTACTGGGAGGTGCCCATCACGCTGCACACGTGGCCGGCGGCCAGGAACGCCTGCACCCGGCACCGCGGCGCCCGCATGATCGCCTCGACGGCGGGCGGCACGCACACGTGCGAGACCAACAGGCTGAAGTTGCCGATGCCTTGGCGGCGCGCCTCGTGGACCGTCATCGCGTTGGCGGGCGCGGTGGTCTCGAACCCGATGCCGAAGAAGACGACTTGGCGGTCGGGATTGCGGCGGGCGATGTCGAGCGCGTCGAGCGGGGAGTAGACGACCCGGACGTCGCCGCCCTGCCCCTTGACCCGGAACAGGTCCATGTCGGTGCCCGGCACCCGCAGCATGTCGCCGAACGAGCAGAAGATCACGTCGGGCCGGGCGGCGATCGCCAGCGCCTTGTCGATCATCTCCAGCGGCGTGACGCACACCGGGCACCCCGGCCCGTGGATCAACTCGACCTGCTCGGGCAGCAGTTGGTCGATGCCGTGCCGGATGATGGAGTGCGTCTGGCCGCCGCACACCTCCATCATCGCCCAGGGCCGGGTGACGGTCGCGTGGATGTCGTCCAACAGCCGCTTGGCCAGCTCCGGGTCGTTGAACTCCTCGATGTACTTCATCCCCTGCTCTCCCCTGCTTCCTCGGCCTGCCGCCAGGCATCGCCGAACTCCTCCTTCAGCAGCCCCAGTTGCTCGAAGAGTTCGAGCGAGGCGCGGGCGGACTCCTCGTCCAGCCGCTGGAGCGCGAAGCCGACGTGCACGATCACGTACTCGCCGACCTCGGCCTCCGGCACGTACGCCAGGCACACGTCCTTCACCACGCCGCCGAAGTCGACCCGCGCCATGCGGGTGCCGTCGCGGTCCTCGATCCCGACCACCCGTCCGGGCACAGCCAGGCACATGAAGTTCTCCCTTGGGTCGTCATCCGGGTCTGCGGGTCAGTGCTCAAGCGGTCGTCCCACCGGTGGGCCCTCCGCCCTCGCGGCCACGGCGAGTTGGCCGAGCGCGAGCCCTCCGTCGTTGGGCGGCACACGCCGGTGCCGCAGCACCGTGAAGCCGTCGGCGGCGAGCAGCGCGGCGCACTCCTGGTCGAGCAGCGCGTTGCCGAACACCCCGCCGGACAGCGCGGCCACCCGGCTTCCGGTGCGCGCCGACGCGGCCCGGCAGGCGTCCAGGACCGCCGCCGCCACCCCGCGGTGGAAGCGGGCGGCGATCACCGGTACGGGCGTCCCGCGCCGCAGGTCGGCCACGATCGCGGCCAGCACCGGGCCGGGGTCGAGGGGCACGGCCTCGTCGCCGTACGGTCCGAAGGCGTAGCCGCCGGTGCGCTCGCCCCAGGCCGTAGCGGCCCGCGCCTCCAGCTCGATCGCGGCCTGCGCCTCGTACCCGGCGCGGTGGCACACCCCCGTCAGCGAGGACACGGCGTCGAACAGCCGCCCCATGCTCGACGTCGGGACGCAGGCCACGTTCCGCTCCAACTGCCGTTCCAGCAGTTGGAGTTCGACGGGGGTGCAGGCGGCGGCACAGGGCAGGTCGGGGTCCCACGGCAGGCCGGCCGCGCGCAGGTGGGCCAGCGCCGTACGGCAGGGGTTGGCGACGCCCGCGTCGCCGCCGGGCAGCGGCGCGTACCGCAGGTGGGCGAAGCGGTCGCAGGACGCGCCGCGCGCGACGAGGATCTCGCCGCCCCAGACCGCCCCGTCGTCGCCGTAGCCGGTGCCGTCGAAGGCGACGCCGAGCACCGGCCCGTCGCCGTGGTGGCCGTTGTCCGCCAGCACGGCGGCCACGTGGGCGTGGTGGTGCTGGACCAGCCGCAGCGGCAGCCCCGCGGCGGCGGTGTGCCGGCGCGCCCACCGCGTCGAGTGGTAGCCGGGATGCCGGTCGGCGACGACGAGTCCGGGCGTCACCCCGGTCAGCGCCGACAGCCGCTCGCCGGCCCGCTCGAAGGCCCGGACGGCGGCCAGCCGGCCCAGGTCGCCGACGTGCGGCGAGAACCAGGCGCGCTCGCCCGCCCCCAGGCACAGCGCGTTCTTCAGGTCGCCGCCCGCCGCGAGCGCCGGCCGCACCGCGCCGGCCAGCGCGATCGGCTCCGGGACGAAGCCGCGTGAGCGGCGCAGCACCACCTCGGTGCCGTCGTCGGCGCGCACCCGCACCACCGAGTCGTCGCAGGGCGCCTCGATCGCGCGGTCGTGCCCGAGCCAGGCGTCGGCCAGTCCGGCCAGCTTCTCCAGCGCCTCGGCGTCGCCGGTGACGATGGGCTCGCCGGAACGGTTGCCGCTGGTCATCACCAGCACGCGCGGGCCGGGCGGGTCGCCGGGCAGCCCGAACAGCAGGTGGTGCAGCGGGGTGTACGGCAGCATCACGCCCACGTCCGGGCTGCCCGGGCAGACACCGGCGTCCAGCCCGGCCGCGTCGGCGCGGCGGCGCAGCAGGACGATCGGCCGGCGCCGTCCGGTCAGCGCCGCCCGCTCGGCCGGGCCGATCGCGGCCAGTCGCTCGGCGGTCGGCAGGTCGGCGCACATCACGGCGAACGGCTTGGCGCCGCGCTCCTTGCGCTCCCGCAGCCGCGCCACCGCCCGTGGGTCGGCCGCGTCGCACGCCAGGTGGTAGCCGCCCAGGCCCTTGACGGCCACGATCGCGCCGCGGGCCAGCAGGTGCCGGGCCCGGGCGAGCGCGGGGCCGCCCTCGGCGGTGGGCCGTCCGGCGGGGTTCTCGACGAGGGTCAGCCGCGGGCCGCACGCGTGGCAGGCCACCGGCTGGGCGTGGAAGCGTCGGTCGGCCGGGTCGGCGTACTCCACGGCGCAGCGCGGGCACAGCGGGAAGGCGGCCATGGTCGTCGTCGCCCGGTCGTAGGGCAGGCCGGTGGAGATGGTGAAGCGCGGACCGCAGTGCGTGCAGCTGATGAACGGGTGGCGGTGCCGCCGGTCGGCCGGATCGGCCAGCTCCCGCAGGCAGTCGGCGCAGGTCGCGGCGTCCGCGGGGATCGGCGTCCGGCGTCCGGCGGGGCCGCCGGGTTCCCCTTTCGGCTCCGAGGTCCGGATGGCGAAGCCGGCCGAGCCCGTCGGCGGCACGCTCGCGTACGCGACCTCGCACACCTCCGCCAGCGGCGGCGGCTCCTCGCGCACCGCCCGGCAGAACTCCCGCACGGCCTCCGGCGCGCCCTCGACCTCGGCCACGACCCCCTCGACGCCGTTGCGCACGAACCCGGCCAGCTCCAGCCCCACGGCCAGCCGGTGCACGAACGGCCGGAACCCCACGCCCTGCACGGTCCCCCGCACCACGACCCGCTGCCGTACGGCGGCCGGACCGGTGGAGGGGTGCGGCCCGGCGCCGGCGGCCGGCGGTGCCGACCGGTGCGTGCGGACGAGGGGGTCCGGCCCCGCGTCGGCTCCGGCCGGACGGCCAACCGCCGACGGAACCACGGCCGTCGGGCCGGACGAGGAGCACGGCTCGGCCCCGGCGGCCGGAAGTGCCGCCCCGCACGCGGGAACGCGGCCCTCCGGCCCGGCCCCGGGAAGACGCCCACCCGCCGACGGGTCGGCGGCCGTCGGGCCGGACGGCGGGCCCGGGACGCGGGCCGACGGCGTTTCGAGCGACCCTGCGGACGGGGGTCCGTCGGGGCGGGTGCCGGCGGTCCCTTCCGGGCCGTCCGCACCCGGCGCGGGACCGGTGGCGTCGGGCCGCGCGTCCGGGCCCGCCGCGGACGCCCCGACCCCGTCCGTGACGGTCGGGCGCCGAGCGGATCCGGGCGCGCCCGGCGCCGCGGGCTGACGCGCGGTCACCGCGCCGGCTCCGGGGGAGCGGGGTGACGGCGGCCGGCGGGGGACGTCATGTGGTGGTGGGCGTGTGCGCGGGGTGCGGCGCCGGGGCGTCGGCCGGGACGGGCGCGTGGTCGTGCGGGCGGTCGCGGGAGGGGCCGACGCCGGAGTCGCGGGACGAGTCGGCACCGCGGTCGCCGGACGGGCCGGCGCCGTGCGTGTGTGCGGGGCCCTCGCCATGGGTGTGGGACGAGCCGTCGCCATGGGTGTGGCCGGAGCCGTCGCCGTGGTCGTGCCCGTAGCGGCGGAAGAGGTCGGCGGCGAGGAGCGGCTGGTGGAGGGCCGCGCCGGTGGCCGCGGCCAGGACGCGGTCGAGGAGGTCGTCCAGACCGCGGCCCGTGCGGGCGGAGGTGCGCAGGATCTCGACGCCGGGGTTGACCCGCCGGACGGCCGCGGTGAAGGCGTCCTCGTCGAAGCCCGCGGCCTCGGAGAGGTCGGTCTTGGTGAGGACCACGAGGTGGGCGGCGCCGAAGGCGGTCGGGTACTTCAGCGGCTTGTCCTCGCCCTCGGTCACCGACATCAGGGTCACCCGGAGGGTCTCGCCGAGGTCGTAGCCGGCGGGGCAGACGAGGTTGCCGACGTTCTCCACGAACAGCACCCGGGTGCCGTCCGGCAGCCAGCCGTCGAGGTGGGCCCTGAGCTGGGCGGCCTCCAGGTGGCACAGCCCGCCGGTCAGCACCTGCTTGACCGGCATGCCGGACCGGGCCAGCCGGGCCGCGTCGTTCTCGGTGGCGAGGTCCGCGGTGAGCGCGGCGGCGGCCACCCCGCGCCGCCCGGCCCGGCGCAGCACCAGCTCCAGCAGTTCCGTCTTGCCGCTGCCCGGGCTGGACAGCAGATTGGCCACGGTCACCCCGCGGGCGGCCAGGTCGGCCCGCAGCTGCGCGGCCAGCCCGTCGTTCTTGGCCAGGACGGCCTGCCGTACGTCCACGCTCCGGCACATCACGCGCTCCCCGCCACTCGTACCTCCGCCAGTTCCAGTTCGCGCCCGGTCAGCAGCTCCACCGCCGGCCGCTCGCAGCGCGGGCACCACAGCGCGGGCGGCGAGCCGACCGCGAACTCGGTGTCGCAGCCGTCGGCGTCCCCGCAGCGGGCCCGGGCCGGCACCTCCTCGATGACCAGCTCCGCGCCGTCCAGCGCGGTGCCCTCGGCGACGAGCCCGAAGGAGAAGCGCAGCGCGTCGGGCACCACGCCCGCCAGCTCGCCGATCCGCAGCGTCACGCCGGCCACCTTGTCGGCGCCGAGCCGCCGGGCGACGTCCTCGGCGCTCTCCACGACCGAGGCGGCGATCGACAGCTCGTGCATGCTGCTTCACCGTAGGGACGGCGCCGCGCGGGGCCGGGCAACCGCTGCCCGGGAGGGCGGGTTTTCCCCCGGGTGGCCCAAGTGCGCCGGCGGCGGGGGCGCGCCTCGGGCCCGGCGCGGGAGGCCGAAGGGACCATCGCCGGGTGATCCGGATCCTGTTGCTCGCCAGCGCCTTCAACAGCCTGACCCAGCGCGTGCTCACCGAACTGCGCGACCGCGGCCACCCGGTGGCGGTGGAGCTCGCGGTACGGGGCGAGGACGAGTCGCTGACGGCCGCGGTCGCCCGGCACGCGCCGGAACTGTTGGTCGCGCCGATGCTGACGAGCGCCATTCCCGAGGCCGTCTGGCGGTCCGTCACCTGCCTGGTCGTGCACCCGGGGCCGCCCGGCGACCGGGGACCGTCGGCGCTGGACCGGGCGGTGCAGGACGGCGTGGCGCGGTGGGGCGTCACCGTGCTGCAGGCCGTGGCCGAGCTGGACGCGGGCCCGGTCTGGGCGGCGGCGGAGTTCGCGGTCCCCCCGGGCGTGGCCAAGAGCGACCTCTACCGCGGCGAGCTGGCCGACGCGGCGGTGGCGGCGGTGCTGACGGCGGTCGAGCGGTTCGCCGCGAGCGAGCCGGATGCGGACGAGGACGAGGGCGCGGACGAGGGCGCGGACGCGTCCGCGGCGGACGGAACGGACTGCCCGTGCGCGGGCACCCACGCCGACGAACCCGGCGGCACCGACCGCCGGGGGACGGACACCCCCGCCTGGCGGACGGGCCGCGCCGACGGCCCGGTCGGCACGGATCTCCCGCGCACCGGTGATTCCGCCTCGCAGACCGGCAAAACCGGCGACACCGACCACCTGGGTGCGGGCCCCGCCGTCACGAGGGCGGAAGACCCCGAGCTCATGCCCGAGACCAACCTCGACAGGGGACTCGGATGCACCGTCTCCGCCCGGACGGACACCCCCGCCCCGGATACCGGCGGCATCCACACCGCCGGCCCGCTCCGCGACGCGGGTACGGGTCTGCGCCACTCGGGCGACGAGGAGCGCTTCAGGCCGCGCCCGCCCGCCACCTCGGTCTGGCGGCCCTTCCTCCGGCAGGAGGAGCGGCGGATCGACTGGGCGGCGGACACGACCGCGACGGTGCTGCGCAAGCTGCGGGCCGCCGACTCGCGCCCCGGGGTGCTTGACACGTTCCTGGGTGCCGAGTGGTACCTGCACGGCGGTTGGCCGGAGGAGACGCTGACCGGCCCGCCCGGCGCACCGCTGGCCACCTGCGCGGGCGCGCTGTGCCGGGCCACCGTGGACGGCGCGGTGTGGATCCCGCAGATGCGGCCGCGCCGCGCGCCCGGCGGACCGTCCACGTACAGGCTGCCCTCGGTCACCGCGCTCGGCCCGCTGCTGCCCGCCGCCCTGCCCGACCTGCCGGACCTGCCCGCGGGCCCGGGCCCGCTGCTGGAAGCGGCGGCCGCCGGCGCGCCGGCCCCGGACGGCGGCCCGGACCGCCACCCGAGCGCACCCACCGAGCGGCGGACCTGGCCCGGCATCCGATACGAGGAGCGCGGCCGGGTCGGCCTCCTCCGCTTCTCCTTCCCCGGCGGAGCCATGGGCACCGACGCCTGCCGCCGGCTGCTGGCCGCCTACCGCCTGGCCCGCACCCGGCCGGTGGAGGTGCTGGTCCTCGGCGGGGAGCGGGACTTCTTCTCCAACGGCATCGACCTCAACCTCATCGAGGCGGCGGCCGACCCCGCGGCCGAGTCGCTGGCCAACATCGAGGCGATCGACGACCTGGTGGCGGAGATCCTCACCACCACCGACCGGCTGGTGGTGGCGGCGCTCGGCGGCAACGCGGCGGCCGGCGGGGTGATGCTGGCGCTGGCGGCCGACGAGGTGTGGTGCCGGGCCGGCGTCGTCCTCAATCCGCACTACCGGCTGATGGGCCTGTACGGCTCGGAGTACTGGACGTACACCCTGCCGCGCAGGGTGGGCCGTCAAGCCGCCGAACGGCTGACGGAGGCCGCGCAGCCGCTCGGCACGGCGGCCGCCCGCTCGCTCGGCCTGGTCGACCGGGTGCTGGACTGCGGGCCCGGGGACTTCCCCGGGGAGGTCGCCCGAGCGGCCGAACGCCTGGCCCACTCCGGTCGTCTCTCCGAACGCCTCGGCGCGAAGAAGGCCGCCCGGGACCGCGACGAGCGGCTGCGCCCGCTGAGCGCCTACCGGGCGGCCGAACTGGCCCAGATGAGAGCGGTGTTCGACGACCCCGCGGCGCCGTACCACGCCCTGCGCGCGGCCTTCGTCCACAAGGCGCCGCCCAGCGACGCGGGCGGCGGGCGGAGGCGGTGACGCTGGCGGAGCCGTCCACGCTTGCGTAACGTCTGATCTGTCGGATTTGTGGGATTTGCTGGATTCACGGGCATCCCCGCGGCTCCGGCCGTTCTTGCCGTTCAGTGCTTTTCCGTGCTTTTCCGTGCTTCTCAGCGTTGCCGACACCGTTCCCTGGGGGACCCGCCGGGCAGGAAGGAAGCGTCATGAGCACCGACACCCGGGCCCCCGAGGCTGTCGAGGAAGTCCACATCCTGTGGACGTCGGAGGGCATGAGCTGCGACGGCGACACCGTGTCGATCACGGCCGCCTCGCTGCCCAGCCTGGAGGACGTGGTCCTCGGCGCCATCCCCGGCCTGCCGAAGGTCGTCCTGCACAACAAGGTCCTCAGCTACGAGAGCGGCGAGGACTTCACCCGCGCCTTCCACCAGGCGGCCGCCGGCGAGCTGGGTGCCCCGTACGTCCTGGTGGTCGAGGGCTCGATCCCCAACGAGCGGATCAACGGCGACGGCTACTGGACCTCGATGGGCAACGACCCGGACACCGGCGAGCCCATCACCTTCAACACCTGGATCGAGCGGCTGGCGCCGGGCGCCTTCGCCGTCATCGCCATCGGCACCTGCGCCGCGTACGGCGGCATCCACGCCATGGCCGGCAACCCGACCGGGTCCATGGGCCTGGCCGACTTCCTCGGCTGGGACTTCCGCTCGGCCGCCGGGCTGCCGATCGTCAACGTGCCGGGCTGCCCGGTCCAGCCGGACAACTTCATGGAGACGGTGACCTGGCTGCTCTACCAGGCCGCCGGCATGGCCCCGCCCATCCCGCTGGACGAGCAGCTCCGCCCGACCTGGCTGTTCGGCAAGACCGTGCACGAGGGCTGCGACCGGGCCGCGTACTACGAGCAGGGCGACTTCGCCAAGGACTACAACTCCCCCAAGTGCCAGGTGAAGATCGGCTGCTGGGGCCCCGTCGTCAACTGCAACGTCACCAAGCGCGGCTGGATGGACGGCATCGGCGGCTGCCCCAACGTCGGCGGCATCTGCATCGGCTGCACCATGCCGGGCTTCCCGGACAAGTTCATGCCGTTCATGGACGAGCCGCCCGGCGGCAGCATCTCCTCCGGCTTCCTGGCCTCCTCCTACGGCCCGCTCGTGCGCACGCTGCGCTCGATCACCAACCGCTCGGTCAACCGCGAGCCCCGGTGGCGCCACAACCGCACCGAGCTGACCTCCGGCTTCGCGCCGCGCTGGTCCTCGAAGTGACCCGCCCGCCGCGGGTCCTTCGCGCCCTTCCCCCGGCTCCGCCCCGAGCCGTTCCCCGTGCGTGTCCCCGAAAGGAATCCGTCCAGTGACGACGAGCAAGGCCGCCCCGGCGGAGCAGCGCACCCTCACCGAGGTCGCCTTCGACCCGATCACCCGGATCGTGGGGAACCTGGGCATCTACACGAAGATCGACTTCAACGCGCGCGAGGTCGTGGAGTGCCGCAGCACGTCCTCGATCTTCCGCGGCTACAGCGTCTTCATGAAGGGCAAGGACCCGCGCGACGCCCACTTCATCACCAGCCGGATCTGCGGCATCTGCGGCGACAACCACGCCACCTGCTCGGTGTACGCGCAGAACATGGCGTACGGCGTGAAGCCGCCGCCGCTGGCCGAGTGGATCATCAACCTCGGCGAAGCGGCCGAGTACATGTTCGACCACACGATCTTCCAGGACAACATGGTCTTCGTCGACTACTGCGAACGCATGGTCAAGGAGACCAACCCCGGGGTGTGGGAGCGCGCCGAGCGCACCCCGGCCCCGCACGGCGACCAGCACGGCCACCGCACCGTCGGCGACATCATGCGGTCGTTCAACCCCTTCGAAGGGGCCACGTACAAGGAGGCGCTCGTGATGAGCCGCCTCACCCGCGAGATGATCTGCCTGATGGAGGGCCGCCATGTGCACCCCTCCACGCTCTACCCGGGCGGTGTCGGCACGGTCGCCACCCCGCAGCTGTTCACCGACTACCTGGTCCGCCTCACCCGCTGCCTGGACTTCGTCAAGCGGGCCGTGGCCATGAACGACGACGTCTTCGACTTCTTCTACGAGGCGCTGCCCGGCTACGAGGAGGTCGGCCGGCGCCGCACGCTGCTGGGCTGCTGGGGCGCCTTCCAGGACCCGGAGATCGCGGACTACAGCTACCAGCGGATGAACGAGTGGGGCAACCGCATGTTCGTCACGCCCGGGATCGTGGTGGACAACGAGCTGGTCACCACGGACCTGGTGGACATCAACCTCGGCATGCGCATCCTGCTCGGCAGCTCGTACTACGAGGACTGGACCGGCGAGGAGACCTTCGTCGACAAGGACCCGCTGGGCAACCCCGTCGACAAGCGCCACCCGTGGAACCAGACCACCCTGCCCGCCCCGCAGAAGCGCGACCTGGAGGGCGGCAACTACAGCTGGGTGATGAGCCCGCGCTGGCTGGACCGGCGCACCAACGACCACCTCGCGCTGGACACCGGCGGCGGCCCCATCGCCCGGCTGTGGGCGACCTCGCTGGCCGGGAAGGTCAACACCCCGTACGTGCGCTCCACCGGGCACAGCGTGCAGATCGACCTGCCCAAGACCCCGTCCTCCCCCGAGGTGCGGCTGGAGTGGCGGCCGCCGGCCTTCCCCAACACCATCGAGCGCAACCGGGCCCGGATGTACTTCGTGGCCTACGCGGCCGGGATGGCGCTGCACTTCGTGGACCAGGCGCTGCGCGAGGTCCGCAACGGCGTCACGAAGACCTTCCAGGACTTCAAGGTGCCCAAGGACGCCATCGGCTGCGGCTTCCACGAGGCCGTGCGCGGCGTGCTCAGCCACCACATGGTGATCCGCGACGGCAAGATCGCCAACTACCACCCGTACCCGCCGACCCCGTGGAACGCCAGCCCGCGCGACTTCTACGGCACCCCCGGCCCGTACGAGGACGCCGTGCAGGGCTGCCCGATCTTCGAGGAGAACGGGCCGGACAACTTCAAGGGCATCGACATCATGCGCACGGTCCGCAGCTTCGACCCGTGCCTGCCGTGCGGGGTGCACATGTACCTCGGCGACGGAAAAACCCTCACGCAGTCGCACTCGCCGACCTTCGGCACCCTCGCCTAGGCGCCGCGCGATGCCCTGGGACGACGAGCACGCCCTCCGCCAGGTCTCCCTGGCGGAGGAGTTGCTGTCCGGTCTGGACGCCCTGCCGGACACCGCGGCCGCGGCGCGCGCGGCCGAGACCGTCGGGACGCTGGTCTCGCTGTACGGGGAGTGCCTGGCCCGGATCGCCGAGCGGATGGCCGAGCCGTCGCCGGCCGGCTCCCCCGAGGCGCTGCGGGCCCTGGCCGACGACCCGCTGGTGGGCCACCTGCTGCTGGTGCACGACCTGCACCCGGACCCGGTCGAGGTGCGGGTGCGCGGCGCGCTGGCGGGGCTGCCCGGCGAGCCCGAACTCGTGGAACTGACCGAGGCCGGCGCCCGGATCCGGGTCCGCGGCGGCTGCGGGTCGGGCGCGGCGGAGCAGACGGTCCGCGACGTGCTGGCGGCGCGGGCACCCGAACTCGACGACCGGGACGTCACCGTGGTCGTGGAGACGGGGCAGGCCGCCGCCAAGGAGACGCTGATCCCCGTGGACGCCCTCTTCCGCACCCGGCCGGCCCCGGCCGTCCAGGAGGCCGGATGAGCGGCTCCCCGGCCTTCCGGACGGCCGGCCCCGGCTCCGTCCGCGGCGCCGGCACGTCCGACGGATCGGGCACGTCCGGCGGCCTCCGCACGGGCGGCGGGCTGCGGCAGCTCGCCCGGCGGGCCGCCGCGCGGTCCGAGGCACCGAAGGAGGAGCGGTGCGAGCTGTGCGCGCAGCCCGTGCCGCCCGACCACCGCCACCTGCTCCAGCCGGCCACCGGCGCCGTCTCCTGCGCCTGCCGGCCGTGCGCGCTGCTGTTCGGCCACGGGCAGGGCGGCGGACCGGGCGCGGCCGCGGGCACGACAGGCCCCGGCGGCGGCTACCTGGCGCTGCCCGAGACCCGGCAGCGGCTCGACGGCTGCGAGCTCGACGACGCCCTGTGGGCGCGCCTGGGCCTGCCGGTGAAACTCGCCTTCTTCACCCGTTCGGCCGAGCCCGCGACCGGTGGTGGGGGCGGCGCGATCACGGCCGCCTACCCCAGCCCGCACGGCGCGCTGCGCGCCACCGTGGCCCCGGAGGACTGGCTCGAGGTCGAGAAGTGCCACCCGGCCGTGCCCGCCATGGCCCCCGAGGTGGAGGCCCTGCTGGTGCACCGGGCGCACGGCGCCCGCGAGCACTGGCTGGTCCCCCTGGACGACTGCTATCGCCTGGTCGCGGTGGTCCGCGCACACTGGAAGGGACTGGGTGGGGGTCCCGACGTGCGCCAGAGGATCGACGACTTCTTCCGACATCTCTCCGCACTCACCACCGAGGAGGCGTCATGGGCATCACCGTGGGAAAGCCCGACGTGAGGATGGACCAGCCGGCCCATGTGGCGGGCGTGCGCCGCGGCAACCACCGCGGCATGGGCGGCCACCAGCCGGGGCACCGCTCCGACGACCGCTCCACCGCCCGCCGGTCCACCGGCATCAACGCCCGCCACCACGACCCGGTGCTGCCGGACATGCCGAACCTGTCCCCGGCATGACCGCACCCGTCGTCCCGGACCTCGCCTTCGCCGTCACCGGCGTGGAGGAGGAGCGCTTCGCCGCGCTGCCCACCCTGCGCTTCCGGCTGGAGATCACCAGCACCGGCGCCGGGCCGATCAGTTCGATCGCGCTGACCACGGCGATCCGGATCGACGTGGCCCGGCGCCGGTACCAGCCGCGGGCGCACCGCGCGCTCACCGAGCTGTTCGGCGTGCCCGAGCAGTGGGGCAGCAGCATGCACCCGCTGACCTGGACCCGTACCACCGTCCACGTGCCGGCCTTCGACGCGCACACCCGGGTGGACCTGCCCGTCGAGTGCTCGTACGACACCGAGCTGGCGATGACGAAGTACCTGCGGGCGGTCGACGAGGGGGACGTGCCGCTGGACTTCCTGTTCAGCGGCACCGTCTTCCACCAGGCCCCCGGCGGCGGGATGCTGGCCGGCCGGATCCCCTGGTCGCGGGACGCCTCGTACCCGCTGCCGGCGGCGCTCTGGCACGGCCTGACCGACCGTTACCACCCCGGCGGCCCCTGGCTGCGGCTGTCCCGGGACACCTACGAACGCCTGGACGCCTTCCGCGCCGGCCGGGTGCTGGGCACGCCCGACGACGCCGTACGCGCCCTGCTCGACACCACACTCCAGCACCCGGGAACCCCATGACCCCCCTGAGTCCCCCGAAGCCCCTGGGCCCCCTCGACGCGGTCGAGAAGATCGTGCGGACCTGCCTGTACGAGGGCTACCTGCTGTGGCCGTACCGCAGGTCCGCGCTGAAGAACGCCAAGCGCTGGACCTTCGGCGGCGTCTTCCCCTCCGCCTGCGCCGACGGCCTCGGCGAGCCCGACACCATGAGCACGCAGGTGCTGTACGAGGGCCCGGACGACGGCCTGACCGTCCGGGTGCGCTTCCTGCACGTGGTGGACCGCACGGTGACACAGCCGGGCCCGGACGGCCCCGAACCCGTCGACGAACTCACCGTCGACGGGCAGCGGTACGTCTCCTGGCAGGAGGTCACCGAACGCGAGACGGTGCTGACCGGCGCGACCGGCGCCGCGGCCGTCGACGTCCCGGCCGGCACGCACACCGAGCCGCTGCCCGGCGGCGCGGCCCTGGTCCGTAGCTGGCGCCGGCTGACCGGCACCGTCGAGCTGACCGCCGAACCCGTCGCCGACGGGGTGCGGCGGCTGACCGTCAGGGTGCGCAACACCACGCCCTGCCCCGACGCCCCCCACCTCGTCGGCGCCGGGCACCGGGACGCCCGGGAGCGGGCCGCCGCCTACGCCTTCGTCTCCACCCACACCGTGCTGCACGCCGACCGCGGCCGCTTCGTCTCCCTGCTCGACCCGCCCGCGCCCCTGCGCGAGGCCGCCGCGGCCTGCCGCCAGCAGGGCACGTGGCCGGTGCTGGTCGGCGACGACGGCGCTGCCGGTGCCGCCGGCCCCGATGGCGCGACCGCCGCGGGCAGCCGGTCGGACACCGTGCTGTCCTCGCCCGTCACCCTCTACGACTTCCCGCGGGTCGCCCCCGAGAGCCCCGGCGACCTCTTCGACGGCGGCGAGATCGACCAGTTGCTCGTGCTCGGCGTGCTCAGCCTCACCGAGGAGGAGCAGGCCGAGGCGCGGGCGAGCGACCCTAGGGCGCGGGAGATCCTGGACCGCTGCGCCGCGCTCGGCGCCGACGACCTGATGGCGCTGCACGGCACCATCCGGGAGTTCCGGCAGCTGCGGGAGGTCGGGTGAGCACCGCCGCGTTCCGGCCCGGCACCCGGGTGCGGCTGCGGCCCCGGCGCCGCGCCGACATCCTCGACCTGGCCCTCGAAGGGCGCGAGGCCGAAGTCGCCGGCGTGGAGGAGGACCTGGAGGGGCAGGTGCACGTGGCCGTGGTCCTCACCGACGACCCCGGCCGCGACCTCGGCGCCGCCGTCCAGATCGGCCACCGCTTCTTCTTCGCCCCCGAGGAACTCGAACCGGCCGGCCCCGACCGCGCGGCCCCCGCCGTCCGCGTCCTGGTGGCCGGCGTCGGCAACATCTTCATGGCCGACGACGGCTTCGGCCCCGAGGCCGCCGCCGCCCTGGCCCGGCGCACCTTCCCCGACGGCGTCCACGTCGCGGACTTCGGCATCCGCGGCATGGACCTGGCCTACCGGATGCTCGACGGCTACGACGTCGTCGTCCTCCTCGACGCGGCCCCCCGCGGCGAGGCGCCGGGCACCCTCAGTCTCATCGAACCCGACCCCGGCGCCCTCCCGGCCGCCGCCCCCGAGGCCCACGCCATGGACCCGGTCAAGGTGCTGGCCCTCGCCCGCACGCTCGGCGAGGGCACGCTGCCGCGCGTCCTCGTGGTCGGATGCGAGCCGGAGGTCCGCATGCGCGGCGACGAGCCCGACGTCGTGGTCGGCCTCAGCGCCCCCGTCCGCGAGGCCGTCGAACGGTCCGTGCCGTTCGTCGAGTCCCTCGTCGCCGAACTGCTCGGGGATGACCCGGCGAGAGGAGGTGATTCCCCGTGAGGAACGGCGTCTTCGTCCCCGCCCCCGTCGTCCGCGCGGCGGCCGGCGCGCTCGTCGTCATGCTGGTCGTGATCAGCATGTCCGAGGCACCCGCGCTGCGGCGCTACTACCGGCTCAAGTCGATGTGACCCCGGTCCCGGGCCGCCCCCGCGCCGGCCCGGGACCCCTTTCCGCCCGGAATGCGGGGCTCCGATTCGGCCCGGGCCGAACCTCCGGGTGTGGGTGGTAATTGCCGTGGGGCGGCGTACGGGTGACATGAGTGCGTCAGTACGCTTTCCCCCGCGCACAACTGCCGCGCGACAGCACAGCTGTCCGGCGGGTGCCGCACAACCGCGTGGGGGCGCGGACGCGGCGCGTGCGCCTCCATCCACATCGAGGAATGAGAAGGCCGGTGTCACACCGCCGTCTTGTGGCGACCGCCGCGTTCATCGCGGCCGGGGTCGCCCTCCTGCCGACCACGGCATTCGCGGACCAGGGTCCGCACGCGCCCGTCCCGGGCGCCTTCACCACGTCCACGCAGGCCAAGGCCGTCCAGCCCGCCGCGTCGGACCTCCACCACTTCAGCAGCCCGGCCAAGCGGTCCCTGCGCACCCAGCGCGCCGCCACGGCAGTCCGCCCCGCGGATTCCACGGGGAACACGATC
Organism: uncultured Actinomycetota bacterium; assembly: GCA_963756705.1. Taxonomy (GTDB): domain Bacteria; phylum Actinomycetota; class Actinomycetes; order Streptomycetales; family Streptomycetaceae; genus Actinacidiphila. The sequence continues at coordinate 203,520 of CAVWOS010000004.1, forward strand.
TACGTGCACACCATCGGGTTCTGCTCCCCAGCGACCGGCACGGGCACCGCCGCCGATCCCTACTGCCACCTCCAGGACGCCGTGGACGCCGCACAGCCGGGCGACACCATCGAGGTCCAGGGCGACAGCCCCTCCCAGGAGTCCGTGACCGTCACCACGTCCGACCTCTCGATCGTCGGAGTCGGCAACGAGGCGGGGGTCACCGCCGCGGTTGCCTACGTCGGCAAGCCCGCGCTGATCCTGGACCACGTGTCCGACGTGAAGGTGAGCAACCTGATGCTCACCTCCTGGAACGCGGACACCGTCCACGTCGTCGGCTCCACCGGGATCACGCTCGATTCCGACTACGTCGACCAGGGCGCGGGGGACGGGCACACGACGCTCACCATCGACGGGACGTCCAGCGGCGTCACGGTGAGCAGGACGTACCTCAACGCCAGTTCCAACAGCGGCCACCGCCAAGCCGTGTCGGTGGCACCCGGGGCCGCGGACATCACCTTGGCCGCGGACGTCCTCGCCGCGTCCGGGATCGCCGCCACCGGTGTGCAGGGGCTGAACGTCACCAACGACACGATCCAGCGCGGCTGCGATGCCGCCCTGGACGTCGAGGGTGCCTCGACCGGTGTCTCGATCGAGAACAACCTGTTCGAGGACACCAACCCGACCACCGACATCGCAACGCTGGAAACCCCCTCCGGCTGCGCAGACCTCCAACGCCCCTGGGTCCCTGACGTCACCGTGTCCGCGGACTCGGCCGCCGGAACCACCGCCGACTACAACGCCTTCCACGTCTACGGCTCGGACGCCACCGCGCCGTACGGCTGGGCGGGTACGGCCTATGCGACGCTGGACGACTTCCGGTCGGGGACCCAGCAGGGTGCCCACGACCTCGACGACCCGGTGCAGGCGGGCACCGCCGCCCTGCGGATCGGCCAGCGGGCGGACGTCGACATGCTCCCGAAGGCCGACTCGGCGGTCAACGGCAGCGCCGACCCGGACGCGCCGGGCAGGCCCGACTCGGACTTCTACGGCGTCAGCCCGTTCGACGGCCGGGGCGCGGTCGAGTTCGTCAACCACGACCCGAACCTGGCGGTAGCGCTGTCCGGTGAGGACACCAGCGCCTACGGCATCTCGCTCGACGAGAACGTCACCGGCACCCCGACGAGCTTCACCATGACGACCGACTGGGGCGACGGCTCGGCGCCGACCGTGACCAAGGGCTCCACCGCGGGAACGTACTCGAACCAGCACGTCTACCAGCGGCTGGGCGACTACACGGTCTCGGTGACCGTCACCGACTCCGACGACCTCACCACCGCCAACACCGTCCAGGTGCGGACCGCCGGCTCGTCGTACCACGCGTACGGTCCGACCCGGCTGCTGGACACCCGGAACGGCACCGGCGCTCCCCAGGCCAAGGTGGCGGCGCACGGCACGGTGCGGCTGAAGGTCGGCGGCAACGGCGGCATCCCGGCGGACGCGTCCGCGGTGGTGCTCAACCTGACGGTCACCGGTGCCTCGGCGGGCGGCCACATCACCGCCTACCCGGACGGCGGTCCGCTGCCCACGACGTCCAACGTCAACTTCTCCGCCGCGCGGACCGTGCCCAACCTGAGCATCGTGCCGGTCGGCGCGGGCGGTTACGTGGACCTGTACAACTCCAGCGGCGGCACGCTGAGCCTGATCGCCGACGCCGACGGCTACTTCACGCAGTCCGCGGGCGCCAACTACCAGCCGCTGGCGCCCTACCGGCTGGCCGACACCCGCAACGGCACGGGCACCCCGAAGCGCAAGCTCGCCCCGCACACGTCGATCGCCCTCCAGGTGGCCGGCGCCGACAAGGGCAAGCTGCCCTCGTCGGGGATCAGTGCGGTGGCGCTCAACGTGACCGTCGCCGACGCCACGTCGAGCGGCGTCATCACCGCGTACCCCGACGGCGTCTCCACCCCGGTGGCCTCCAACCTGAACTTCGTCGCCGGCAAGACCATCGCCAACGCCGTGGTCACACCGGTCGGTTCGGACGGGAAGATCCGGATCTACCTGTCGGGCACGCAGTCCGCCGACGTGATCGTGGACGTCTCCGGCTACTACAGCGCCTCGGCCAAGGGCGCCTACCTGCCCACCGATCCGACCCGGTTGCTGGACACCCGTGACACGTCCATGTGGCCGGACGGCCCGCTGGACGCCGGCGACTACATCTCCATGCCGATCTTCCCGGACCAGCCGGACATCACCGGGGTCGTCCTCAACGCCACGGTCACCAACACCAAGAGCTCCGGCCACCTCGGTGTGGCACCCGACCCCAACTCCCTGGACGACTACGACAACGGCACCGCCGTCTGGCCGCCGACGCCCACGTCCTCCACGCTGAACTGGCAGAAGGGCGCGACCGTTCCCAACCTCGTCCAGGCCGGCCTGGGCGGCCACGGCATCGTGGACTTCTGGAACCAGGGCACCGGCAGCATCGCCCTGGTCGTGGACGCCTTCGGCTTCTACCAGACCGACTGACGCGGTCGGCTGACGGTTTGTCAGCCACAACGGCCCTGCGGGGGCGGGTGCTTGAGGCACCCGCCCCCGTTCGCCGTTCCCGGGCCCCGCACCGGGAGTCGGATCAGGTGAGGCCGCCGGTGGCGCGGAGGTTCTGGCCGGTGATCCAGCGGGCGTCGGGGCCGGCCAGGAAGGCGACGACGTCGGCGATGTCGGCGGGTGTCCCGAGGCGGCCGAGGGCGGTCAGCCCGACGACCCGGGAGAAGTCGGCGCCGGGATTGGCCTCGCGGAGCAGTTCGGTGTCGGTGGCGCCGGGGGACACGGTGTTGACGGTGATCCCGCGGGGACCGAGCTCGCGGGAGGCCACGAGGGTCAGCTGCTCGATCGCGCCCTTGCTGGCCGCGTAGGGCGTGCTGCCCAGCGCCGGACGGACGGTGTTGACGGTCGAGACGTTGACGATCCGCCCGCCGTCGCGCATCCGCCGGGCCGCGTACCGCATGGTCAGGAACGTCGAACGGGTGTTGACGGCCATCGTGCGGTCGAAGACCTCCTCGTCGGTCTCGGCGAGCGGGGCGGGCGTGATGCCGAGGGCCGCGTTGTTGACCAGGATGTCGAGGCCGACCAGCTCCTCCTCTGCGTGGGCCATCAGCCGCTCGGCCGCGCCCGGCTCGGCCAGGTCCAGCCGGACGCCCCGCGCCCGGCCACCGGCCGCCTCGACGGCCCGCTCGACTTCGGCCGCCGCCTCGGCGTGCCGCGCGTAGTTGAAGACCACCGCGGCGCCGTCGCGGGCCAGCCGCTCCACGATCGCCCGGCCGATGCCCCGCGAGCCCCCCGTCACCACCGCCGCCTTGCCGGCCAGTACCGCCATGCCGCCCTCCCCTTCCGCCGCGCCCGCCCGGCAGCCCCCGGCCGCCGCCTCGTACGGGCCCGGTCCGGGTCCGTACGGCGAACGTACGTCATCCGGCCGGCGCCGCGCGCGGGCGCGGGCGGGGGCGCGGGGTGGGCGCAGGGGCGAAAGCGCAGGTCGGGGGCATTGTCAGAGGGGGTGGCTACGGTGGGTTCATGCAGGAGATCCGCCGGAGCACGTGAGCAAGGGGAAGGCCATGACCACACTCGACAACCGCCCGAACACCGCACTCCTCGTCATCGACGTCCAGAACGGCGTGGTGGCCGGGACCCATCGGCGCGACGCGGTGGTCGCGAACGTGGCGGCCCTGGTGGAGAAGGCGCGCCGGGAGAGTGTGCCCGTGGTCTGGATCCAGCACTCCTCGGAGCAGTTGGAGCGGGGGAGCGAGGCGTGGCGGATCGTCCCCGAGCTGGCGCCGGTCGAGGGCGAGCCGCTGGTGGCGAAGAACTACGCGGACTCCTTCGAGGACACCTCGCTGGAGAGCGTGCTCGCCGACCTCGCGGTCGGGCGCCTCGTGGTGTCCGGGGCGCAGACGGACGAGTGCGTCCGCTCCACCCTGCACGGCGCGATAGTCAGGGGCTACGACGCCACGCTGGTCTCCGACGCCCACACCACCGAGGACCAGTCGGCGTGGGGCGCGCCCTCGCCGGAGCTGGTCATCGCGCACACCAACCTGTACTGGACGTACCACTCCGCCCCCGGTCGGACGGCCGGGACGGTCACGACCAAGGAGGTCGAGTTCGGCCCGGCCTCCTGATCCCGCCCGTCCGCCCGGGTCACCGCCGGCTCAGCCCAGCGTCACGGTCGCCGACGCCATCAGCCCGCCGGAGGCGACGGTCACGGTGACCGTGCCCGCCCGGACGGCGGTCAGCGTGGTGGACGTCAGGTCGAGCACGGCCAGGGTCCGGTGGTCGCGCCGGGCCGCCTTCACCTCGGCGGCCGACCGCGCCACGACCAGCCCGGGGCCGCCGCTCCAGGTGACGCTGGCCGGGAAGCGCAGCGGGAAGCGGAGGCCGAACTCGCTGGTGATGCCGGTGGCGGCCGGCGCGGCCGAGGCGCCCACCGCGAGGTGGTCGGGGGCCGCCAGCTCGATCCCGTCGATCAGCGGGCAGCTCTCGGCGCGCAGCCACTCGCGGGTCTCCGGGCTGGGCTGTCCGGCCCTGATCCGGCCCGGGCTCGGGTCCACCGCCACGTGCATCCAGCCGAAGAAGCCGCCCTGGTCCGGCGAGCTGTAGGGGGTCTTGCCCACCGCGGGCGTGTTGACCTCCAGCACACCGTCGGAGCGGGTGACGGCCGCGGTGTGCGCGTGCCCGTTGAACAGCGCGACCGGCTTGCCGGACCGCTCGCGGAAGTCGGCCAGCCAGCGCTTGAGCAGGTCGGCCTCCAGCTGGTCGTTCAGCTGCGAGGCGGCGGCCCCGGACGGGTCGTGCAGCGGGTGGTGGAAGGAGACCACGACACCGGTGACCGAGGGGTCGGTCTCGGCCTCGGCCAGCTCGGACTGGAGCAGCGGCACCTGCGCCCAGTCGGAGGTGCGCATGTCGCCGGTGTGCGAGTCGAGCAGGATGAAGCGGGTCCCCTTGTGGTCGAGGATCTGCTTGTTGGGCCGCCCGGTGAGGGACAGGAAGGCGTCCAGGCCGCCGGTCGCGGACAGGCCGGCCTCGTGGTTGCCGGGCGTCCAGTACACCGGCAGCCCGTCGGGCACGTGGTCGCGCAGCAGGCCGAGGGCGAGCTGGAAGTCCTCGGGGTTGTTGTTGTCCACGAAGTCGCCGTTGATCAGGATGAAGTCCGGCTCGCCCGCGACGACCTGCTGGAGCGCGATCACCGCCTGCCGCCCGGAGAAGGAGTCCAGCCCGGCCGCGGCGCTCACGTGCAGGTCGGACAGGACGGCGAAGGTCCAGCGCCGGTCGGGCAGCCCGCCCTGCTCGACGACGTACGGGTCCGGCTCCGGCGGCTGGGCGCTGCCCGGCTCCTGGCCGACCTGCGCGGCGAGCCCGTCGAAGTCGAGCTGCCCGGCGTTCTTGTTGGTCTGCGAGGTCTCGGCGATGTACACGCGGGCCAGGGTCAGCGGGTCGGCGTACCCGGCCGGGATGTCGCCGACCACCCGGCGCCAGCCGGTCCAGTCGACGGCGAGGGCGAAGGTGAAGGGCACGTTGGTGGTGCCCTGCGAGGAGATCATCGCGCGCAGCCAGTGGTTCTGCCCGTCGCCCTTGACCCACAGCGCCAGCCGCTTGGTCCCCGGGGGCAGGGTGAGCGGGCCGGGACCGGCCACCGCGTACGCGGCCGAGGTGCTGGGCTGCCCGGTGAAGTCGTAGGTCAGCCGCAGCGCGTGGTTGCCGGCGGGGGCGCCCGGCCGGTCGGAGCCGTCGACGAAGGCGGCCGAGGCGGTGCCGCGGGCGGCGAGCGCCGTCCAGCCCTCGGCCGGCTCGAACTCGGCCAGCGACACGTCGATCAGGCCGACCGTGACCGGCAGCCGGGCCACCACGTCGCCGACGGTGGCCGTCAGGGTGGTGGCCCGGCCGCCCGCGTCCGCGGCGCCGGTCACCGTGACGGTGCCGTCGGACCCGGTCGTCACGCTGATCACGGCGTGGTCGTAGTCGAGGTCCGCGTCGCGCGGCGCGACCGGGGCGTCGAAGCCGTCCGCGTCGAAGCCGGTGAGGCCGACGCTCGCCGTGGCGCCCGGGTCGATGGTGACGGCCCGCTGGGTGAACGCCAGCCGGTGCAGGTCGCCGAGCACGCGCAGCCCGTACGTGCCGCTCGCGGCGCCGGAGTGGGCCCGCAGCTCGCCCGCGCCCGGCCGGTCGGCGTGGAAGACGCCGTCCCGGGTGCGGCCCAGCGAGCCGGGTTCGGCGGTCCAGGTGACCGGGCGGCCGCCGAGCGGGACCGGCCCGTACGTCTCGTCGTAGCCGGCCACCGAGACGTCCAGGGTGAGGCCGGGGACGACGCGGTCGGCGCGCGGCCGCACGTCGAGCCCGCGCAGGTGACCCGATCCCTGGGGGCCGAAGAGGCCGACGCCGTTGGGCACCGGCCGCTCGTTGCCGTCCGAGGGGGTGTTGACGACGCCTGCCCCGGTGTCGCCGGGCCGGCGGGCGACCAGTTCGGTGGAGCCGCCGCCGTCGAGCATGAACGCCTCGTCGGCGCCGAGCCGCACCATCAGCGCGGCCATGTCGTCGAAGCCGAGCCCGGCGGAGAAGTTCGCCGACCCGTCCACCGCGACCAGCAGCAGGCGGTGCCCGCCGGCCGGCCAGCCGACGGCGGTGCGCGGCTTGAGCTCGTCGTTGCCGGCGCTGGGCGGGAAGTCGATCGCCGTGCCGCCCTTGACCAGCACCGCGCCGCTGCCGAGCGCCATCCGCAGCGGCCCGGGCGCGTCGCTCTGCGGCGCGAACGCCACCGCGACGGCGTCGCCCGCCCGCGCGGTGGCCAGCCGTGCCGCGGCGGCGCCCCGGCCGAGGACGACCAGCCCGTTCTGCGGGACGGCGGTGTCGGTGATCGCGCCGTTGACGGCGGTGACCTTGCCGTCCGTCACCACCAGCTCGGTGTACGGGCCGGGGTCGGCGATGAGGGTGCGCTGCCCGGGGCCCCACAGCGGGGTGAAGACCGCGAGGGAGTCGGCGGGCACGGAGGCGGAGTTGAGCGCGGCCAGCGGGCTCTGCTCGCCGGCCACCGTGACGGTGCCGCTGATCATCAGGTCGGCCAGCCGGGCGACCCGGTCGGCGCCCACGGCCGCCACGGTCGCGGCCTGGCTGCTGCCCTTGCGCAGCGTGCCGTCCTGGATCTCCGGGCCCTCGGCCGCGTAGGTCTCGGTGATGTCGAAGTAGTCGCCGTTGACGGCCGCGACCGCGTGCTGCGCGTTGGCCGCCTGCGCCAGCGGCCGCGCCTGGCTCACCTTGTCCGCGACCAGGTCCACGCCCACGGCCGCGTTGCCCAGGTCGGCGTTGAGCACGTGCACGCGCAGCCAGCCGGCGCGGCCGAAGGTGTCGAAGGACGTGAGCACGATGCCCGGCGCCACCGGCCAGTCGGCCCGGCCGGCCACCACGGACTCTCCGGGGACGGTCAACGCGTACTTTGGCGGTTTAAAGCCCGGGAAATCCGCTGGGAGCGCGGAATGGAGTGGTCTTCCCGCTTCCCCGGTCCCGTTTTCCTTCTGTTCGTCGGCGTATGCCGCGGTGGTACCGGCCGTGGCGAGGCCGGCGGCGACCGCGCCGACGATGAGTCCGCGGCGCGTTATCCGCGCGGCACCGTTCTGATGGTTATTCATGAAAGGCCACGCTATGGGTTGCGGCGGGCGCGGCGAGGAACGACAAGTGAATACGGCCGGAGTTTTACCGGCCCGGCCGGATGCCGTGCCGACCCGAGGACCGGCCCTGACCCGGCCCGGTCCCGGCCCGGACCCGCACGGGAGCCGGACCGGGCCGGACCAGGCCGGCCCGGGGGCGGACCGAGGGCGGGCCTGGGGGCGGGCCGTGCGACAGGCGGAGCGCGGCGGGCCGTGGTGCACTGGAAGTGATACCCGGCTTCCGCATGGGGGTGCTTTCATGACCGGTCGGGCGGGCAAGACCCGCAACGTTTTCCTGGTGTGGCTGGTCTGGCCGCTGATCACTCTGGGGATCTACCACCTGGTCTGGTACTACAAAGTGAATCGTGAGGCCAAGGAATTCGACCAGCGCATTGTGGTCGACCCGGTACTGTCCGTCGTCGCGATTTCCCTCGGCGCGCTCCTGGTCGTCCCGCCGTTCGTCTCCGTGTACAACACCGGGACGCGCATCGCCCGTATGCAGCGGTCGGCCGGGATGGAGCCGACCTGCAACCCGTGGATCGGCCTGGTCCTCGTCTTCGTCCTCAGCCTCCACTCCCTCTACTACCAGCAGCAGCTCAACGAGATCTGGGCGCACTACCAGGAGCCGGCGGAGGGGACCCCGGTTCCGCTGGCCGCGTGACGGCGCGGCGGCGGGAGGCGGCGATCTCGGCGTAGGCGGCCTCGCGCCCCTCCCAGTGCGAGCCCTCGACCGATTTGCCGGGTTCGAGGTCCTTGTAGACCTCGAAGAAGTGGGTGATCTCCAGCAGGTCGAAGGCGGGCACGTCGTCGATGTCCTGGAAGGCGTCGTAGCGCGGGTCGTGCGCCGGCACGCACAGCACCTTCTCGTCGGGCCCCTTCTCGTCGGACATGAGGAAGACGCCGACGGCCCGGCAGTTGATGGCGCAGCCGGGGTAGGTCGGCTCCCCGACCAGCACCAGCGCGTCGAGCGGGTCGCCGTCGCGGCCCAGGGTGCCGTCGACGTACCCGTAGTCGGCGGGGTAGCGGGTGGCGGTGAACAGCATGCGGTCCAGCCGGATCCGGTGCTTCTCGTGGTCCATCTCGTACTTGTTCCGCGAGCCCTGCGGGATTTCCACGATCACGTCGAATTCCACGGATTCCATGAATTCCTCCTCGTACGGATCATGTGTTCCCCATCTTCGGCATCATGCCCGAGGCAGGGGCTCCGCAGAACCCGTCCGGCGGCCCCGGCGGGTGCGCGGGGGACGGCGGCGGGGACGCCCGGAGGCGGGCCCGCCCGGGCATGACCCGGACAGGAACATCAACATTGCGGAGAACACCGGTCCGTGCAACCGTGCGCGCTGTTCGCGACGTTTACTATGTGAACGGCGAGATGGGGAGACTCGATTGATCACGGGACAGACGGTTGACACCGTCGCGACGGACGTCGCGAACCGCACGACCCCCGCGAGGGGCACCACCGGCGCCGTCCGGCGCTCCACCAAGGGGCTGCTGGCACTCACACTCGGCGCGGTCCTGCTCGGGGTGACGGCCTGCGGCGGCCACTCCGGCGGCGGCTCCTCGAAGGCGGACGGGCAGGACGGCAAGGGCGGCGCCCCGGCGTCCTCCCCGACCACGCCCGCCTCGCAGGCGTCGGTCAGCATCTCCCCGCAGGACGGATCCACGAGCGTGGGCACCTCCGGGGCGCTGAAGATATCCGCGGCCAAGGGCAAGCTGACCAAGGTGACGGTGACGTCCTCCGGCGGCACCGCCGTCGACGGCGCGATATCCGCCGACGGCGCGAGCTGGACGCCGGCCGACCACCTGCGCACCGACACGAAGTACAGCGTCTCCGCCACCGCCACGGACGCCGACGGCCGCACCACCGTGCGCCAGTCCACCTTCACCACGCTGAGCCCGAAGGCCGTGAACTACGGCGTCTTCAACGTCGACCCGGGTGCCACGTACGGCGTGGGCATGGAGGTGTCGATCCGCTTCAACAAGCCGGTCGCCGACCAGGCCGCCACGCACAAGGGCATCACCGTCACCTCCAGTTCGGGCGTCGCGGTGGAGGGCCACTGGTTCGGCAACCAGCGCATCGACTTCCGCCCCGAGCACTACTGGGCCGCGGGCACGAAGGTCACGCTCCACATGCGGCTCAACGGCGTCGAGATGTCGCCCGGGGTGTACGGCGAGCAGTGGAAGGACGTCTCCTTCACCATCGGCCGCTCGCAGACCTCGGTGGCCGACAACAAGAGCAAGACGCTGAAGATCTACCGCAACGGCTCGCTCTACAAGACCTACCTGGCGAGCCTGGGCGACTCCGGTCACACCACCTACAACGGCAAGATGGTGATCGAGGAGAAGGACCCGGTGGTGGACATGGACTCCCGCACCGTGGGCCTGGGCGAGGCGTACAACATCAAGGACGTGCCGCACGCCATGCGGCTGTCCAACTCCGGCACCTTCGTGCACGGCAACTACTGGCGGCCGGTGTCCGTCTTCGGCCACCAGAACACCAGCCACGGCTGCGTGGGCCTGCACGACGTGAAGGGCGGCGGCGACCCGGACACCCCGGCCTCGTGGTTCTACAGCCACTCGCTGATCGGTGACGTCGTCGAGGTCGTCAACTCCCCCGACAAGGTGATCACCCCGGACAACGGCATCAACGGCTGGAACATGTCGTGGTCCGCGTGGACGGCCAACTGACCGCCGGCTGACTCCCGCACGGCGCGAGCTCCGCTCGATCAGGCCGTGACGGCGCCCCTCCCGAGGGGCGGCGTCACGGCCTGAATGCGTGCGGGAGCTGCGGGTTAACCGGAACCGAACCGCCCTCCAGCCAACGCCCAACCACGGGTCCGCAGACTCGTCCGGGTAAGCGACCTCGCGCGGACTCGTCAACTTGCTGGGAAGGGGCGGCCCATGGCATCCGATCCCGGCACTCCCGCCGACGGCGCCGCGGCGCCCCGCCGTACGATCCGCTTCGCCCACGCCTCCAGCGGCAGCACCCTGGACGTCGGCCGGGTGGCCACCGAGCTCCCCCTGCGGCGGAGTTGGGCCTGGGGCGGGGCGACCGGCCGGGGCGTGCGGGTGTGCGTCATCGACAGCGGGCTGGACGTCGCGCACCCCGCGATCGGCGGCGACGCGCGGATGTTCGCCGCGGAGCCGACCGGACCGGAGAAGGGCGCCCCGTACGAGGTGGTCCCGGACACCGCCGGGGACACCGCCGGGCACGGCACCGCCTGCGCCGGCATCATCCGATCCCTCGCCCCCGCCTGTGAGTTGACCAGTGTCCGCATCCTGGGCGCGAAGCTGCGCGGCAGCGGCGAGGCCCTGATCCGGGCCCTGGAGTGGGCGGTCGAGCAGCGGTTCGCGGTGGTGAACGTCAGCCTGTCCACCCGCCGCGAGGACCACAAGGAGCGGCTGCACGACCTCGCCGACGCGGCCTGGTTCGCCGGGGTGACGCTGGTGTCGGCCGCGCACAACAGCCCGGTGGACAGCTACCCGTGGCGGTTCCCGTCGGTGCTGTCGGTGGGCGCGCACGCGGAGCCCGACCCGGAGCACCTGGAGGCCAACCCCGAGCCGCCGGTCGACCTGTTCGCGCGGGGCGTGGCCGTGGAGGCGCCCTGGCCGGGCGGCGGCAAGCGGGTGCTGTCGGGCAACAGCTTCGCCGCCCCGCACGTGGCGGGGCTGTGCGCGCGCATCCTGGAGCGCCACCCGGGCTTCCGCACCGCCGAGTTGAGACATGTGCTGACCGCGATCGCCGACAATCTGGGGAGGCCCGAGTGAGCGGCTCTCAGGCGCACGCCACCGACGGCGCCGAAGCGGCGTACGACGAGATCCTGCGCTCCACCGTGCGGCTGGCGCGGCTGTCGTTCTCCGCCGCCGCGGCCTCCGTCTTCCTGCGCGACGAGGACCGGGACGCCTTGGTGTTCGAGGCGTCCTCGGGCGTCGGCGAGGACCATCTGGTCGGCACGGCGATCCCGGCGGGGCAGGGCATCGCCGGCTGGGTGGCCGAGACGGGCGAGACCGTGATCGTGCGCGGGGTCGCCGACGACACCCGCTTCGACCGGGACTTCGCGGCCGGCACCGGCCTGGTGCCGGACGTCCTGATGGCCGTCCCGATGGAGCACCAGGGCGAGATCATCGGCGTGCTGGAAGTGCTCGACCCGAAGACCGACGGCGTCGGGGACCTGGACGCCATGGACCTGCTCGCCGAACTCGCGCACCAGAGCACGGCCGCACTGGCCCTGCTGCTGCACCATCGCCGGGCCACCGCCGTCACGGGGGCGGCGGAGGACCCGGGGCACACCGGCCGCGCGGCGGAGGCCGCCGTCACGGGGGCGGCGGATCCCGTCGAGCGGATCCGGGCCGCCCTGGCCGGTGCCACCGGCCGGCGGGCGGCCGCCGGCCGCGCGCTCGTCGAGTCGCTCGCGGTCCTGCTCGAACCGGACCGGTGACCGGCCGTCCCCAGCAGCTGCCGTACATCGAGGAGGAATTCATGCCGGATACCCCTGAAATGTTCGACGGTCCTTCGGCGGTGGGATGCCCGCTTTACATGGGAGACGTGGAAGGGCATTCCGCGGACACCGATGAAGAGGGCGCGGACCCTTCCGCGGAAACCCCTGCCGAGTAGTTCTCACATTCCTGCACCGACCGCATAACACCACTCCCACCTGCACAGTTGACCATTTGTGCGGCGTGGCGCCGCGCCATGCGGTTTTTCGGAAAGGCGCCGAAGGATCCATCGGGCACGGGGAATTCGCACCGTTGACAGCCCCCTCCGCCCAGTGCATTCTCAAAAAGCGGGACGCGGTAGGCGTCCCGAATCCCCCCTTTCTTTCCGTGGAGGAACCATGTCGAATGCGGCCGAGAAGTTCGAGGGCGTCGAGGTCATCTGCGGCGTCTACGACAAGGACATCGCCTCCGCGGCCGTCCCCGGCGACGTCGAGGCGCACACGGCCGAGAAGTTCGAGGGCGTCGAGGTGATCTGCGGCGTGTACGACAAGGAGGCCGCCAACTTCGCCGGCGACGTCGAGGCCCACACCGCCGAGAAGTTCGAGAGCGTCGGGGTCATCTGCGGCGTCTACGACAAGGACGTCGAGGCCGCGGCCGTCCCCGGCGACGTCGAGGGCCACAGCGCCGAGCGCTACGAGGGCGACGGCGTGATCTGCGGGGTCTTCGACAAGGAGAACTCCCTCTAAGCGGTGCGCCAGGGGTGGGAGGGCGTCCGCCACGGTCGGGGCGGGTGCGCGCGTCATGCCGCGCGCCCGGCCCGTCGGCCTTCCGGCGCCGCCCTCCACCGCCTCCGTCCCCACCGCCTTCGCGCCCTTGCCCGTCAGCCCCCGCGACAGGAAGCCCACGGCGAACGATGAGAGTCATCGAAGGAAAGTCCGGTTACTGGTACCTCGGTCCCAGTGCCACCCTGCTCCTGCCGCGCCGGTTCCACGAGGACGGGGAGCTCAACGCCGAGGGGCGCGCCGAGTTGGAGCAGTCCGGCATCGGGCAGCCCAAGCCGACCACCCGCTACAGCCTCACCGTGGTCACCTCCACCGCCTGCAACCTCGGTTGCCCGTACTGCTTCCAGAACACCGAGGCCGCCAAGCCGGGCCGGTTCGACCCGCCGCGCATCCCGAAGAAGGTGCTCGACGGCCCGATGATCGACCGGATCGTGGACTTCACCCGCCCCCGGATGCGGGATGCGGGGCTGGACCAGCTGTTCGTGCTGCTGTTCGGCGGCGAGCCGCTGCTCAACCGCTGGGGCTGCGCCGAACTCCTGTCCCGGCTGGCCGAGTTGGGGCCAGTTACGGCGTCCATGGTCAGCAACGGGGTGCTGCTGACTCCGCGGGTCGCCAAGCGGCTGGAGAGCGTCGGCCTGCGCTCGGTGCAGATCACCCTCGACGGCCCGCGCGACCTGCACGACAGCACGCGCTTCACCCGCTCCGGCCGCGGCACCTTCGACAAGGTGCTGGCCAACTGCGCGGCCGTGCAGGAGGAGACGGGGCTGCGGCTGTCGCTGCGGCTGAACACCACCGCCGAGGGGCTGCCGTTCCTGGAGGACCTGGTCGAGGGCCTGGCCGACCGGCTCGACCCCGCGCGCTGCAACCTGGACATCGCCCCGGTGCTCAACTACGCGGGCATGTACGACACCGTGATGGACCGCTCGTCCGACGACGTGGGGACGCTGCTGCGCGCCTACGACGCCGCGCTGGAGCGCGGGTTCACGGTGGGCTGGCCGAGCGGCGGCGCCTGCGGCTTCTGCGGCGAGCGCGACGGCACCACCGGCGCGGTGATCAACGCCGAGGGCACGCTCTACAGTTGCTGGGAGACCATCGGCAAGCCGGGCTACGAGGTCGGCAGCGTCGACGAGGGCTACACCGCGTACCCGGCCGACCGCTGGGTCAGCTGCGGCGAGTTCGCGGTGAGCGCCACCACGGCCGCGCAGTCCAAGGCGTTCGACGACGCGCTCACCGTGGGCCTGCTGGAGCTGCTGCGCGACCACCGGCGCCGGGTCCCGGCGGTGACCGGGTCGTGAGGGCCCTCGTCTGCCCGCTGAGCAGCGCCGGCTTCCAGCACCCGGCCACGGCCGCGGCCCTGGAGCTGCACCGGCGCGGGCACGACGTGTCGCTGTTCGCCGCCGGCGGCGCGGCCCGCGCGGCCGAGGCCGCCGGGATCGCGGTACTGCCCTCCGCCACCGCGCGCGAACCGCACGCCTTCGAGGTGAGCCGCTGGTTCCGCGACGGCGACAGCCAGTACCGGGTGGTCCTCGCGGCGGCCCGCGCGCTGCGGCCCGACGTGATCGTGACTTCGGTGCTGTGCCCGGGGGCGCTGCTGGCCGCCGAGACCCTCGACCTGCCGGCGGTGGTGATCGGCCTGGCCTGCCACCTGTGGCCGTACGCGCCGGAAGCGGCAACCGGAGCGGCGGGCGGGACGATCGGCGGGACGGCCGACGGAACGGGCTGCGGACCGGCGGACGGAACGGCGGACGGAACGGCGGACGGCGGACCGGACGCCGAGGACCGCCGCTGGCGCCTCACCGAGACCGTCAAGCACCACCAGGGCCTGCGCGCGAAGCTCGGCCTGCCGCGGCTGGCCGCCGCCGAGGCCGAACGGCACCTGCTCGGCCGGGCGTTCCTGCTGCGCGGCCACCCCGGCCTCGAACGCCCCGGCGCCAAGCTGCCCGCGGGCGTACGGCACGTCGGGCCGCTGTGGTGGGAGCCGCCGTACGGCCCCGAGGACCGGTTCACCGAGGATGCCCTCACCTCCCGGATCGACCGCGTCGGCAAGCCACTTGTGTACGTGCACCTGGGCCGCACCTTCGGCGGCGAGAGCCTGTGGCCGTGGATCGACCGCGCCTTCACCGGCACCGGCCGGCAGGCGGTCGTGGAGCTGGCCCGCACCGACGACCGCGAACCGGCGCCCGGCTCCGACGTGATGACGGTTCGTCAGCCGCGGATGTCCGAACTGCTGCGCCGCGCCGAGGCGGTGGTCGCCAACGGCACCAGCGCCCCCGTGCTGGGCGCCCTGCTGCACGCGCGTCCGCTGCTGGTGCGCCCGAACGGCGGGGAGCAGCGGCTGCTGGCCGCCGCCTGCCTGCGCGCGGGGGTCGCGGCGCGGCTCCCGGGCTCCCAGCCGGCCGGCGGAGGCGATCGGTTGGGGACGTCCGCACCCGTGCCGGACCTCGGCGAGGACCCGCTCGGGCACGTGATGGCCGACCCCGGTCTGCGGGCACGGGCGACCGCGCTCGGCACCGAACTGGCCCAGGCCAAGAGCGCGGTGCTGGCCGCCCAGGAGATCGAGGACGCCGCCCGCTGAATCGCCCGAGGCCCCACGCCTCCCTAACGCAAGCCCGTTCCACCCACCGAGGAGCCGCCGTGACCGCCGTCCCCACCGACCACGCCGCCGTCGCGTACGACGCCACGGCCCCGTTCTACGACCTCCTGTCCCAGGGCGACGACTACTCCGTCTTCGGCGACATCCTCGAATCGCTGATCAAGCGCGCCGACCCGCCCGGCAACAAGCTGCTGGACGCGGGCTGCGGCACCGGCCGCAGCACCGTGGCCTTCGCCGAGCGCGGCTTCGACGCCACCGGCATGGACATCAGCCCGGAGATGATCCGCATCGCGCGGGAGAACCACGGCTCCACCGGCATCGGCTTCCACGTGCACGACGTCCGGCACCCGTTCACCGAGGGCGGACCGTACGACGTGGTGCTGTGCATGAGCGACATCGTCAACTACTGCGCGGATTCACAGCACTTGGCGGAGGCGCTGACCAGCTTCGGCGCGGCGATGCGGCCCGGCGGGGTGCTCGTCTTCGACGCCAACACCAGCCGCGGCTACGAGATGATGCGCTCCACGCACGTCTATCAGTACGAGGGCCTGTTCGCCACGATGAGCGGGCGCTTCCTGAAGGACGGGGACGACCCCGAGCGCTTCCGCATGGTCATGAACGCCTTCCGCGACAACGGCCCCGAGCCGCACCTGTGGACCCGCGAGACCATCGAGCACCTGCAACGGCACCACACGCCGCAGGAGTTCGCCGACACCCTCGACGCCGCGGGGCTCGACCTGGTCGCCGCCCACGGTCTGGAGCGCGACGGCTCGCTCTCCGACCGGGTCGACGAGGACGCCCACACCAAGGGCCTCTACGTCGCCGTACGGCGCTCCGACCGCTGACCGGCCCGGCATCCGCCCTGGGGGGCTCGACGTGATCAACAGGAACTTCTCCCTGATCTGGATCAGCCAGGCGCTGTCCGACGTGGCCAGCGAGATGACCTCGCTGGCCCTGCCGCTCGCCGTGCTGGCCGCCACCCGCTCCCCGGTGGACGCCTCCCTCGTCGCCACCGTCGTGGGCATCGCCCACCTCGTGGCCAAGCTGCCGAGCGGGCTGATCGCGGACACCTACGACCGCCGGCGGCTGATGCTGCTGTGCGACGCGTGCCGGGCCGCCCTCGCCCTCCTGCTGGCCGCCGCCATCGCCACCGGGCACCTGACCACCGTCGTGGCGGTGGGCTCGGCGGCGGCCACCGCGCTGTTCAGCTCGGTGTTCGGCCCGGCCGAGTCCGGGGTGCTGCGCCAGTCGGTGCCGCCCGAACACCGGCGCGAGGCCGTCACCCGCAACGTCGTGCGCAGCAACGCGGCGATCGCGGTCGGCCCGCCGCTCGGCGGCATCCTGCTGGCCGCCGGGGCGCCGCTCGCGTTCGTGATCGACGGCCTCACCTTCCTGCTGTCGCTGCTGCTGGTCTCGCGCGTCGTCTACGAGCACGTGCCGCGCCCGCGCGCGACCGGGCCCGGGACGCACCCGCTGCGCAACACCGCCACCGAACTCACCCTCGGCTTCGGCTGGGTGTTCCGGCGCAGCGGGCTGGTGGTGCTGATCGCCATCGCGGCCTACGTCAACCTGCTCGGCCGCGCGATCGAACTGCTCGTCGCCTTCAGCGCGTCGGACGAGGGCACCCGCCCCGTCGCGGCCGGGCTGGTGCTCACCGCGGCCGGCATCGGCGGCATCGCGGGCGGGCTGTGCACCGGCTGGGTGCTGCGGAGGCTGTCGGCCACCGCGATCATGGCCGGCGTCTCGGCGGCCTGGCTGGTGCTGATGCCGATCGCCTCCAGCGGAAACGTGTGGATCAGCACGTTCGCCGTCGGCCTGGTGGTGTTCACGCTGCCCTCGATCGGGTCGCTCGCGGCGCTGACGATCATGGCCGAGGCGCCGACGCACCTCCAGGGCCGGGTGGTCGGCGCGGTCACCCTC
Organism: uncultured Actinomycetota bacterium; assembly: GCA_963756705.1. Lineage (GTDB taxonomy): Bacteria > Actinomycetota > Actinomycetes > Streptomycetales > Streptomycetaceae > Actinacidiphila. The sequence continues at coordinate 220,919 of CAVWOS010000004.1, forward strand.
CTCGCCATCAGCATCGCCTGGGCCGGGCCGGGCCTGACCGGGTTCCTGATCGCCGCGGCGGGCCCGCTGACGGCCTCCCTGGTCCTGGCGGCGCCCATGGCGGTGCCGCTGCTCGCGGTGCTCGGGTCCGCGCGGGTGCGGGCCGCGCTCACCACGCTGGGCACGTCGGTCTCCTCGTCCGCGGCCCCGGCGCCCGCTCCGGCGCCCGCTGCGGCCGCGCCCGAGCCCGTGGCCGAACCCGTGCCCGCGACGGTGCCGGTGGCCGCCCGCGTCGAGGAGGACGTCATGGCGCACTCCTTCGAGGCGGAGACCGACGCCCGCGGCTCCGCGGACGGACTCCTGCCGACCCTCGCCGTCGGCCCGTTCACGCCCCTGGGCTGGGGCCGCCCGAAGCCCTGGCTCTGACGGCCCCGGTCCCGCTCCCTACTCCTGGAGGAGCCGGCGCAGGTCCTCGGTGATGCGCAGGGCCGCCGCCCGGCTGTCGACGCCGAGGGGGGCGGGGCCCTCGGCGGGGGCTGTGCGCCGCTCCACCACCACCCGCAGCGCGACGGCCGCCTGCCGCGCGAACAGCACGAGCAGGTCCAGCTCGTCGAGGCTGGAGCGCGACTGCGGCGCCGGGTCGAGCACCTCCAGCACGCCCAGCACCCGGTCCCCGTGCGTGAGCGGCGCCGCCATCAGCGCGTCGGGCACGTACTCGGTGGAGCGGGCGAAGTCCCGGTCGAAGGCGGTGTTCCGGGACAGGTCGTCCACGATCATGGGCTCCCCCGACATCGCCACCCACCCGGCGATCCCGCTGTCGGCCGGGAAGCGCCGCCCGACCAGGACGTCCTCCCCCGCGCCCGAGACCGACTGGAAGACCAGTTCGTGCGCCTCCTCGTCCAGGAGGAACACCGAGCTGGCGGCGGCGCCGAAGATGGCCCGTGCCGTGTCGACCACGGACTGGAGGAGTTCCCTGGAGAGCGGATCGTTCACTGCGCTGGTGTCTGTCACGACGCACCCCTGTCGCCGATTCGTACGTTGGCCGCGGAAAGGTACAGAGCGTTCTTGAGCTGAAAGGTCGTCATTCTGCGGTGCCGGGACAGGATGCGCGCGCACAGTCCCGAGATGTGGGGCGTGGCGAAGCTGTTCCCGGTGGTGCGGATCGTGGTCCCGCCGAGCCAGGGCACCTGGACGTTCTGCCCGTGGGCGAAGAACTCCACCGGCGGGCGCGGGTTGTACAGGTGCAGGTCCGGGTCGTCCTCCTGGTGGCTGCCCACGGAGATGACGGACGCGAACCGCCAAGGGAAGCTCTCCACCGGCGTGTTGTGCGCGGAGGCGACGATCACGCTGCGGCGGAAGTACGCCTCGTCGGCGAGCGCGCGCAGTTCGGCGGCGAACTGCGGACGGGTCGTGGACAGGCTGAGGTTGATCACGTCGAAGCCCTGCCGGACCGCCCAGCGCAGGCCGGCCAGCAGCACGTCCCCCGTGCCGCCGAAGCCCTTTCCGAGCACCTGCACGCTGTAGAGCTCGCAGTCGGGCGCGGCTCTGCGGATGATGCCGGCGCACGCGGTGCCGTGGCCGCAGCTGTCGACGGGGTCGGTCTCCCGCACCTGCGGGCCGTCGTCGCCGCGGACCACGACCCAGGCGCCGTCCACCGGGCCGATCAGCGGATGGTCGCCCTCGACCCCGGAGTCCACGACGCACACGCGCACGCCGTGGCCGCGGGCCCGCTCCCAGCCCCAGTCCGGGCTCGGCAGCTCCCCGTCCGCGGCCACGGCCACGTCCTGCGGGGACCTGCCCTGCAGGCTCCAGGTCAGTCCGGGTTGCCGTTCCTGCGTTACGGCTCCCTGCATCAACGGTCCTCCTCTCGCGGTACGGCCGCCGGCCGGGTCGTGGTGCGGGCGGCGGCCCCCGTGGCCCGGGCGCTGGCCCAGGCGGTGGTCGGGGCTGTGGTCCGGGCGGCGGTGCGGTCCACCCGGGTCGCGGTGAACTCCGCGGCACGGCGGGCGCCGGGGAGGTGGCCCTTGGCCGCGTAGAGCCGGCCGGCCCGGTCCGCGGCCGCGCCGGACTCCTCGGGGCGGCCGGACCACCGCAGCACGTCCGCCAGGTCCAGTTCGGCCACCGCGCGGATCTCCGGGGAGTCCGTGCCGGCGGCCGCGCGGACCGCGCGGGCGGCCCGCGCGGCGGCCTCGGCGGTACGGCCCCGCGCCGCCGCGATCCGCGCCAGCAGGCCGTCGAGGTCGGCGGCATCGGCCCGGGCCGCGCCCGGCGCGGCGCCGGGCTCCCCGTGCGCGGCGAGCCGGTCCGCGGCCTCCTCGTACCGGTGCCGCAGAACGGGCAGAAGCGGGCGTAGGACGGCAGCGCTCCTCCGCACGAGGCGCACCCCATGTCAGAAGAGCGCTCCGCCGGCGATCTCGCTGTGGGCCCGCACTTCGGGGCCCACCTCGTCGAGCCGGCTCTTGATGTCGACCAGCAGGGCGACCTCCTCCGTGCTCAACTCCCGCAGCACGTCGCGCTGTTCGTCGGTGAGCGCGGAGACGACGAAGCCGTGGGAGGCCAGCACGTGCAGCGGATCCCCGCCGGGCGGGCCGAACACGGCCCTCGGGCCGTCGGTCCTGTCGATGTCGGTCATGGCCGGTGCGCTCCTCCGCCGAGTCGTTCGCCGAAGTGGTGGCTGAAAGGGGCGGTACGGGGGACGTGCGCGGGTGCGCCGACGGGCGTACGCGCGGGTGCGGTCGCGGGCGCGGGTCCAGGTGCCGAGGCAGACGCGGGCGCCGGGCCGCTCGCGCAAGGGCCGTTCCCGGCGCCGCCCCGTCCCCCGGCGCGCCGCTCGATGCGGGCGAACAGCTCGACCACCCCGTCAACGGTGTGCAGCGCGCTCACCGCGACCGCGCGCTCCTGCCGCCGGGACAGCGGGAGTTCGTCGAGCAGCCGGAAGAGGCCGGCGGTGTGCCCGCCGTCGAGGTCGGCGTGCTCGCGCACGGTGCGCAGCGCCGCCTGCGGCACCCCGGCCGCGGCGGCCACGTGGTCGGCGAGCCGGCCGGCGGGCGCGTTGTCCTCCAGGACGGCGATGTAGCCGAGCAGGGCCACGGGGTGGTGGTGCTCGATCCAGTAGTACTGGGCGCCCACCAGCCGGGCGACCGCGGGCGGCGGCAGGTCCGCGCGGACCTCGGCGGGGCACGCGCCCAGCACGGCCACGTCGTCCAGCAGCCAGTCGTCGTGGCCGCGTTCCTCCTCCGCGTGCGCCCGCAGGTAGCCCGCCAGCGGCGCGGACACCGGGTCGGCGTCGCCGAGTTCGGCGCAGCGCGCGGCGGCGCGCTCCATCAGCGGGACCGAGGCGCGCAGCACTCCGTGCATGAGTTCCAGGTAGGCGCGGTAGCGCGCGCCGAGCCCATCGGCCCGCCACAGCCGCGCGCCGGCCGCCGCCAGCACCGGTGCGGTGAGGGCGAGTCGGGCCCGAAGCCCGGCGCTCGCGGCGCGCCGGCGACCGTCCGCCGGCCCGGGCCCGTACGAACGCACCGGCGCCGCCGGGATGTTCATCGGGGCGTCCCCGCGAGGGCGGCCAACTCGGCGTAGGGGGCGCAGCCGTGCCGGCGCACGAGGTCCACCGGGCCGGCCTCGGTCTGGCGCCGGACCGCGTACGCGTCGAGCAGCGCGCCGGCCGGCCCCGAGGCCGTGCGCTCGGCGGCGGCGAGGACCTCGGGGAGCGCGTCCAGGGCGCGGCAGCCGGCGCAGTAGGAGCGCGGCGGCCGGGCGGCGGCGGACGCGGCCGCGTAGCGGTGCAGCAGGTGCGCCGGGCCGACGGTCCTGATCATGCGCAGCGCGGGCGAGGTGCGCACCCGCGCGGCGACCGCGGCCCAGTCGTCCTCGGCGATGTGCCCGGCCAGCAGGTGCGCGGGGACGGGGCGGCGGTCCACCACGGTCTGGTTGCAGCAGGCCAGCACCGCCCCGTCGGCGGCGACCACCGGCCAGGCGGCCATGGCGCAGGGCAGCGCCCGGCGCGGGTCGACGGGCTCCCGCGCGTCGGGTGCCTGGGAGGCGGCCGCCCACGACGAGGCGCGGCCCACCCGGCGCACGGTGTTGACCAGCACCGGCACCCGGTCCTCGAAGGTCGCGCGGATGTCGGCGGTGACGTCGGCGAGGTAGGGGTCGTCGGGCCCGGCACCGGTGACGTGGAAGCTGACCGCGGTCCCGGCGTCGAGCACCTCCCGGACCACCGCGAAGGCGTTGCGGCGCGGGACCTCGCGCTCGTGGTGGGCGTCGACGCTCACGGAGAAGTGGTCGACGGACGCGATGGCCCGCCGGATCTCCCGGGGGACGGCCACCGTGCCGCGGCGGGCGTCGCGGGCGAAGAACGCCCCGGTGAGCAGGGCGGTACGGGTGCCCGCGGCCCGTGCGGCGGCGGCCAGTTCGGCGCTGAGGCCCGGCCGCAGCAGGCGCTCGCCGCCGGTCAGCATGAGCACCGACGGGTGCGCGTCGGGCCCGAACGACTTGACGAACCGCAGCAGTTGGGCGCCGTCCGGTTCCGGCGAGGCCATCGTGGCGCTGGTGGAGCAGTGCGCGCAGCGCAGGGGGCAGCGGCCGGTGACGGTCAGCAGCAGCCCGGCGCCGGGAACGGGGCGGAGCGCCATCAGCGCGGCAAGTTCCACTGCGGTACCCTCCCGTCCTCGCTCCTGCCCCCAGTCTTGGCTCGGGCGGTTGGAGACCTGGGTCATGGACGGTTGGCTTCCGGTTAATACTCAGGCCGTGGCCTGGTACTTCTCCGCCGCCCGCTCGATCACCTGCTCGCGCGCGTACACGTGGGTCAGGCGCGGCAGTTCGTAGAGGGCGGCGTGCGCGGTGACCTCCATGTCCGGTTCGAGCAGCACCCCGGCGTCCGCCAGCGACTCCAAACGGCGCTGTGCGTCATCCTGTTCGCAGCCGAGCGCGACGGCGGCCCGCTCCAGGGTGAACGGCCCCTCCGGCAGCGTGCCCAGGACCCGCAGCGTGGCGCGGTCGGCGGGCGACAGGTCCCGCCAGCTGCTGGCCAGCCGCGGCCGCACGTCCATGTCGCCGGCCACCAACTCGTCCAGCACGCTGCGGCTGTCGGCCAGCCGGGCCGCGTACTCGCTGAGCGGAAGGTAGCGGCGGACGGCGAGTTTGAGGCCGCACACGCGCACCGCCATCGGCAGCATCCCGGTCGCGGCGACCAGTTGCTCGGCCGCGGCCCGGCTGGCGTCGAGCCGGTCCTGGCCGACCATCGAGCCGAGCAGCGCCAGGCTCTCCTCGATGTCGAACGGGGCCATCCGCAGCCGGTGGGCCGAGGTCAGGCCCGCCAGCTGGGTCTTGGCGGTCACCAGCACCGCGCTGGTGCCGGTGTCCGGCAGCAGCGGCCGCACGCAACGCTCGTCGGCGACGTCGTCGAGCACGAGCAGCACCCTGCGGTGGGCGAGCCAGCCGCGCCAGGTGGCCGCAGCCCCCTCCGGGTCGGCGGTGCTCGCCGCCTCCAGGCCCGCGAGTCCGGCGTGCCGGCCGAGGTCGGCCAGCACCGAGGCCAGGGTGCGCGGGCGTTCGTCCACGTCGCGCATCCGCACCAGCACCCGGCCGTCGGGGAACGCGTCGCCGAGCCGGTGGGCGGCGTGCACGGCGAGCGCCGTCTTGCCGGAGCCGGCCGGGCCGGTGAGCACCGCCAGCCGCTGCTCGGGCCCGGGACAGCCCAACACCTGCCGCAGGTAGTCCAGTTGCCAGGAGCGACCAGTGAAGTCCGGCAGGTCCTGGGGCAGCAGCGCCCCCAGCGGGCGTCCGACGCCGGCCCCTTCGCGGGGACCGCCGGGTTCGCGCCAGTCGCCGGAGAGCATCGCGTGGTAGAGCGCCTCTATGGCGGGGCTCGGCCGCAGTCCGTACTCGGCGGCCAGCAGCCGGCGCAGCCCCTCGTACTCGGCCAGCGCCTCGGTCTGCCGCCCCTGGCTGAACAGGGCGTTCATCTGCGCGGCCCGCAACCGCTCGCGCTCGGGGTGGCGTTCGACCATGTCGCCGACGGTGTCGGCCACGGCGGTGGCGTTGCCCAGCCGCAACTCGGCCTCGGCCCAGTCCTCGTACGCCCGCAGGTAGCGCGCCTCCAGCCGGTCGGCCTCCAGCCGGATCGGCTCGGACAGCCGCATCTCGTGCAGCGGCGGGCCCTGCCACAGCGCGAGGGCCTCGCGCAGCAGCCGCGAGGCGGGGGCGTCGGCGTGCTCGTCGCTGGCCCGCCGGGCGTCGCGGACCAGCCGGTGGAAGCGCAGCGCGTCCAGCTCGTCCTCGTCGACCCGCAGGACGTAGCCGCCGGCCTGGTGGTGCAGCCGGTCGCCCGCGCCGGAGGTCTCCAGCAGTTTGCGCAGGCCCGAGATGTACACCTGGATGTTCTTGCGCGCGGTGCGCGGGGGGTTGCCCTCCCACAGCGTGTCCGTCAACAGGTCGAGCGAGACGGGGGAGTTGGCGCGGCACAGCAGCATGGCGAGCAGCATCCGCTGTTTCAGCGGACCCAGGGACAGGGCTCCCGCACCGGACTCGGCGGCCAGGGGGCCGAGGATATGGAGCCGTAAACCGCCGTGCCGTTCTTCCGACATACCTCGCCTCACCTTTCCCACCGCTTGGAGATCGTGAGCTGAGATGAAGTGCCTGTGATCGAAGCAGAATAGAGGATTCCGCTACTCCACGGTGCCCAAGCGACGAAACGCTTAATCCGTCGATCTCAGATCACCCCGGGATGGGGGTACGCCACTGACCAGCCGCGTGTCGTGAGTGATGCGAGTGATTCGAGTGCAGTCATCCGGCGCGGACCGGAGGAAATTGTTCCGCGCGTTTATCGATCAGTGCATTGGCCCGCGCGGCGCCGGGAGCCTTTTCCGGAAGGACGCGTGTGCCGTGCACCGGTCGCTCCGGCGACGCGTTCGGCCGCGCGCGGTCGTGCCCTCCCGGCGTCCGGCCGCCGCCGTGCCGTCGGGACGTGCGGCCGCCGGTCACCTCCCGCCCGCCCCGGGGTCCGCACCGCCCAGTGCCCGCCGGGACCGGCCGGGTGGGGATACTGGGGGCGCCCGAGGCACGGGCGGGAAGGCGGCGGGGCGGCGTGATCGTGATCGGGCTGATGTCGGGCACGTCCATGGACGGACTGGACGTCGCCGCCGCGGAGTTCGGGCTGTCCGACGGCGTGCTCACCCTGCGCCCGCTGGGCGCGACGGAGTTCGCGTGGCCCGCGGAGACCCGCGAGCGCCTGCTCGCCCTGCTTCCGCCGGCCCGGGTCACCCTCGAAGAGGTCTGCGCGCTCGACACGCTGATCGGCCAGGCGTCCGCGCGGGCCGCCGCGGAGGCCGTCGAGCGGTTCGCCGCCGGACGCGCGGACCTGGTGGTCTCGCACGGCCAGACCGTCTTCCACTGGGTCGGCGGCGGCCGGGCCCTGGGCACCCTCCAACTCGGCCAGCCCGCCTGGATCACGGAGGAGACGGGCCTGCCGGTCGTCTCGGACATCCGGTCCCGCGACATCAGCGCCGGCGGCCAGGGCGCCCCGCTGGCCAGCACGCTGGACGCCCTGTGGCTGGCCCCGGAGGACGGCGCCGCGGGCGGGCGGCGGGTCGCGCTGAACCTGGGCGGCATCGCCAACGTGACGGTGGTGGGCGCGCCCGGCGAACCCCTCGTCGCCTTCGACACCGGCCCGGCCAACTGCCTGCTGGACGCCGCCGCCCGCCGCCTCACCGGCGGCCGGGCCGGGCACGACACCGACGGGCGGATGGCCCGGGCCGGCAGCGTGCGCCGGGACCTGCTCGACCGGCTGCTCGACGAGCCGTACTACCGGCTGGCGCCGCCGAAGTCGACCGGGCGCGAACTGTTCACCACCGACTACGTGCAGCGCCGCAGCCCCGGTCTGCCCCCGGTGGCCGACGCGGACCTGATGGCCACGCTCACCGAACTCACCGCCGTCACCGTCGCCGACGCGTGCCGGCCGTTCGGGCCGGTGGAGGTCGTCGCCTCCGGCGGCGGGGTGCGCAATCCGGCGCTGCTGGACGCGCTGCGGGCCCGGCTGGCCCCCGCGCGCGTCGTCACCAGCGACGAACGGGGGCTGCCGGCCGGGGACAAGGAGGCGTACCTGATGGCGCTGCTCGGGTTCCTCAGCTGGCACCGGATCCCCGGCGTGGTCCCGGGGGCGACGGGCTCGGGAGTGCCGCGGGTGCTCGGCCGGATCACCTTCAGCGACGCGCCGTTGCGGCTGCCGGACCCCGCGGACTTCCCGCGCCGCCTGGTCGTCCTGCCCGGCTGACCGGCGTCCCGGGCCCCGGATCGGGCGGCACCGCACGTTCGTCGGGGACGCCTGGTCCTCAGGCCCGCGGGTGGCGGTGGTGCACCGCGCCGTACGTCCAGGCCAGCGCGGTGGTCGAGCGGTCGTACGAGCGCTGGGCCACGCCGAAGAACAGGCAGTCGACCACCGCGAGTTGGGCGATGCGGCTGGCAGTGGCGCCGGAGCGCAGCGGCATCTCCCGTACGGCGGTGGTCAGGATGAGGTCGGCGCACTGGGTGAGCGGCGAGCCGGCGAAGTTGGTGAGCGCGATGGTGGTGGCGCCCCGGGCGGCGGCGGCCTGCAGCGGGTCCACGGTGTCGAAGGTGGCGCCGGAGTGCGAGATCCCCACGGCCACGTCGTCCTTGCCGAGCAGGGCCGCGGCGGTCAGCGCCGCGTGCGCGTCGGTCCAGCTGAACGCCATCAGGCCGATGCGGTGCAGCTTCTGGTGCAGGTCCTGGCCGACGAAGCCGCTCGCCCCGACGCCGAAGATGTCGACCCGGCGGGCGCGGGAGAGCGCCTGGACGGCGAGTTCGAGGGTCTCCAGGTCGAGGTGGGTCCCGGTCTCCTCCAGCGTGCGGGCCTCGTTGTAGACGATCTTGGCCACGACCTGGGCCAGGGTGTCGTCCTCGCTGATGTCGCCGCTGGCCCGCACCCGGTCCGCGCTCTGCGCCTCCTCCCGGGCCGCCGCGCCGGCCAGCGCCAGCCGGAACTCCGGGTAGTTGACCAGGCCCACGGCCCGGCAGAACCGCATCACGGTGGTCACCGAGGTCTCGGCCTGGCCGGCCAGCGCGGTGCTCGACAGCCGGGCTGCGGCGGCCGGGTCGCGCAGCACCGCGGCGGCCACCCGCCGCTCGGCCGGCTGCAACGAGGGCACGGCGCCGCGGATGCGGACCAGCACGTCGCCCGCGAGTGGGTCGCCACCGCCGCCGGCCGAACCGCCGGACGGGTCCGATCCGGTCGATCCGGCCACCGCGGTTCCAACGGGCGTCGGCCGCTTGGTCATTGCTGCCTCCTGGTGGCATCGGGTCGGCACAACCCCGCCGATGTTAAAAATCTACATCGGGAACAGCTTTCGTGGCACTTATTGACTGAACTCCACAGCATCCCCATACTTGGCGAATCCGCAGCTCAAGGCGCGGTACGTCAGCAGCCGTTGAGCCATCTCCCACTCCGCCGCCACAGAAGAAGGAGACCCAGCTCGATGAGGTTCATGGGCAAGGCAGGCATCGCAGGACTCACCGCGGGACTCTTCCTGCTCACCGCGTGCGGGAACGACGGCTCGTCCACCGACTCGAGCTCTTCCTCCAAGGACGGCAAGTCGCTGACCTGGTGGGTGATGAAGGGGACCAACCCGGACGCCACGACCTTCTACGCGGCAGCGAAGAAGGAGTTCAAGGCGGAGACCGGCGCCACGCTGAAGGTCCAGGAGATCCAGTGGGCCGACGCGCACGACAAGCTGGTCCGCGCCTTCGCGGGCGGCGGCGGCCCGGACGTCTCCGAGATCGGCACCACCTGGACGCCGGAGTTCGCCGCGGCCGGCGGCCTGGCCGACCTCACCCAGCAGATCAACTCCTCGGGTGTGGCCAACGACCTGATCCCGGCGCTGAAGGACTCGGCCACCTACGACGGCAGGATGTACGGCGTCGGCTGGTACGCCGGCACCCGCGCGATCGTCTACCGCAAGGACGTCTTCGACCAGCTCGGACTCAAGGTCCCCGGCAACTGGGCCGAGTTGGAGCAGACGGTCAAGACGCTCAAGCAGAAGAAGCCCGGCATGATGCCGATGCCGATCGCCGGCGGGAGCTCGTACGCCTCCGCGCCGTTCATCTGGGGCGCGGGCGGTGACTTCGCGAGCAACAGCAGCGGGAAGTGGACCGGCACCCTGGACTCCGCGCAGGCGCAGGAGGGCCTGTCGTACTACACGAACCTGGCCCTGAAGGACGGCTCGTCGAGCGTCGGCGCCTCCACCTGGAAGGAGACCGACCTGCTGGACTCCTTCGTGAAGAACAAGGCCGTGATGGTGATCCAGGGCAACTGGACGCCGAAGACGGCGATTTCGGAGAACCCCTCGCTGAAGGGCAAGATCGGCGCCTTCCCGATCCCCGGCAAGGACGGCGGCATCGCCCCGGCGTTCCTCGGCGGTTCCAACCTCACGGTGCTCAAGACCAGCAAGAACCAGGACCTGGCCTGGAAGTTCATCAAGATGATGACCACGGGCACCCTGAGCAAGGAGTGGGCGGACCAGGCCGGCTACTTCCCGAGCACCACCACCCAGCTCAACAGCTACGCCACCAGCACCGACCCGCTGGTCGCCCCGTTCGCCACCACCATGCTGAAGGCGGGCAAGAACGTGCCGAGCGCGCCGCAGTGGGGCGCGGTCGAGGGCAACCAGACCGTGACGGCGATGCTCCAGTCGATCCTGACCGGCACCTCCGTGCAGAAGGCCACCAAGACCGCCTCCGACGCCATCACCAAGACCCTCCAGGGGAACTGACGTGGAGGACGTCACCCTGACCGCCGGCGCGCGTCCCGCCCCCACGGGGGAGGCGCGCCGGCCGGTCCGGCGCGGACGACCGCTGAGTGTACGGCTGCGGCCGTGGCTGCTGCTGGCCGCGCCGCTGGCGGTCATCGCGGCGCTGCTGCTCTACCCGATCGTCCGCGTCACGTACCTGTCCTTCCAGCGGTACGGGCTGAAGGAGATCATCTCCGGGCACCCCTCGTACGTCGGCCTGGCCAACTACCGCGAGGCGCTGTCGGGTTCGTACCTGTGGAAGACGGTGCTGCCCAACACGGTGCTGTTCGCGGTGGTCGCCGTGGCCGGCACCATCGTGCTGGGCACCCTCGTGGCCCTGCTGCTCCAGCGGCTCGGCCCCAAGGCCCGGGCCACCGTGATCGGCGCCGCGCTGGTGGCGTGGGCGCTGCCGGCGGTGACCGGCACCTACGTGTGGGTGTGGATCTTCGACCCGGACTCGGGCCTGGTCCGCCGGGCGCTGCAGAGCGCCGGACTGATCAGCCCGGAGGGCTACAACTGGTTCACCGACCGGCTGTCCTTCTTCGGCATCGCCGAGTTGAACGTGATCCACCACAGCTACCCGTTCGTGGCGATCACCTTGTTCGCGGGACTGACCACCATCCCGCAGGAGTTGCACGAGGCGGCCCGGATCGACGGGGCCAACGCCTGGCAGCGGTTCTGGCGGATCACCGTGCCGGTGCTGCGGCCGGTGTTCGCCGTGGTCACCGTGCTCTCCACGATCTGGGACTTCAAGGTCTTCACCCAGATCTACCTGATGCCCGGCGGCGCCGGCTCCAACCCGGACGTGCTCAACCTCGGCGTGTGGTCCTACATGAAGGCGATCAACCAGAACCAGTACGGGCTGGGCGCCGCGATCGCGGTGCTGCTCACGCTGGTGCTGCTGGCGATCACCGCGGTGTACCTGCGGGTGCTGTTCAAAGAGGATGAGATCGGATGACCGGGCGAACCTCCCCGTGGGCCAAGGCCGGTACGTACACGGCCATGGCGGCGGTCCTGCTCTTCACGCTGTTCCCCGTGTACTTCATGCTGTCCACCGCCTTCAACGGGCGGGCGAGTTCGGGCACGGACAGCCTCTTCCCGACCCACTTCACGCTGAAGCACTTCTCCAAGGCGCTGTCGTCCGGGGAGTCGGGCGGCTTCACGCAGTACATGGGCAACTCGGCGGTCGTCACGGTGATCGTGGTGGTCGCCACCTGCGTGCTCGCGCTGCTCGGCGCGGTGGCGATGACCCGCTTCCGGTTCCGGCTGCGCACCACCATGCTGGTGCTGATCCTCGTGGTGCAGATGCTGCCGGCCGAGGCGCTGGTCATCCCGCTCTTCCTGCAGATGAAGGATCTGCGGATGCTCAACTCCCTGGCGGGGCTGGCGATCGTCTACACCGCGTTCGCGCTGCCGTTCGCCATCTGGAACCTGCGCGGCTTCGTGGCGGCCGTGCCGGTGGAGTTGGAGGAGGCCGCGTACCTCGACGGCTGCTCGTGGTGGCGGATGTTCCGCTCGATCCTGCTGCCGCTGGTGGTGCCGGGGCTGGTGGCGACCAGCGCGTTCTCCTTCGTGCTGGCCTGGGAGGAGTTCACCTTCGCGCTGACCTTCATGAGCGACCCGAACCGGATGACGGTCGGCGTCGGCCTCGCGGAGTTCCTCGGCAAGAACACCAACGACTGGGGCGGGCTGATGGCCGCCTCCACGCTGGTGACGCTCCCGGTGGTGATCGTCTTCGTCCTCGCCCAGCGGCGTCTGACGGTGGGCCTCGTGGCGGGCGCGGTGAAGTGATGGCAGGGTCGGACGCTGTGACCGTTGATGCTGCCGCCGCCCCCGAGGCCGCCGTCCGGCGCCTCGCGCACGCCGTCCTCATGCCGGGCTTCGTCGGGACCTCTGCGCCGCCGTGGCTGCTGGCCGCGCTGCGCGAGGGCCTGGGCGGGGTCTGCTACTTCGGGCACAACATCACCTCGCCCGGCCAACTCGCCGCGCTCTCCGCGGAGATCCACACCGCCGGCGCGGCGCTGACCGCGATGGACGAGGAGGGCGGCGGCGTCTCGCGCCTGCACGTGCGGGACGGTTCGCCGCACGTGGGCGCCGCGGTGCTCGGCCGGGCCGACGACCTCGCGCTGACCCGGGCGGTCGCCGCGGGCATCGCCGGGGAGGTGCGGGCCGCGGGCGTGGACATCGCGCTCGCGCCGGTGGTGGACGTCAACTCCGACCCGGCCAACCCGGTGATCGGGGTCCGCTCGTTCGGCGCCGACCCGGAGCTGGTCGGCCGGCACGCGGCCGCGTTCGTCCGCGCGCTGCAGGCCGAGGGGGTGGCCGCCTGCGCCAAGCACTTCCCCGGGCACGGCGACACCAAGGTCGACTCGCACGCGGGGCTGCCCGTCGTCGGCGTCGACCTGGAGACGCTGCGGGCCCGCGAACTCGTGCCGTTCGCCGCCGCGGTGGCCGCGGGCGCCAGGTGCGTGATGACCTCGCACATCGTCTTCCCGGCGCTGGACGAGGAGTTGGCGACGGTGAGCCCGGCGGTGCTCGGCCTGCTCCGGGACGACCTGGCCTTCACCGGCGTCATCGTCTCCGACGCGATCGACATGCGGGCGGTGTCCGGGACGATCGGCTTCGCCGAGGGCGTGGTGCGGGCGCTGGCCGCCGGCGTCGACCTCGTCTGCCTGGGCAACCCGGTCAACCCGGCCGGAGCGGCGGGCCCGCCGGACGACGGGGCGGACGACGTGCCCCGCGACGAACGGGAGTTCCGTACCGCGGCCGACGCCGTCGTGGCGGCCGTCCGCGAAGGGCGGCTGCCGCTGGGGAGGTTGGAGGACGCCGCGGCCCGGGTGCGGGCGCTGCGGGAGTGGTCGGCCGCCGCCGTCCCCGGCGACTCCTCCGACCACCGCACCGACGTCGCCGGGGCCGGTGCGGCCGCGGCCGCGCGGGCGCTGCACCCGCGCGGGGACGTCGCCGGCGCGCTCAAGGGGCCGGTGCGTATCGCGGACCTGCGCCGGCGCCGGGTCGTGCCGGGCGGCCGGATGTCCGACCTCGTCACCGAGGCCCTGCTGGAGCGGCTGCCCGGCTCCACCGCCGAGGTCGTCTTCGCACGGACGGCGGACGCCGAGGGCCGGGTCTCCGACGCCGAACTCGCCGCCCCGGACCGGCCGGTGGACGCCGAGGACACCCCCGAACCGGCCGACGTGCTGCTCGTCGGCACGCCCGGCACCGACCCGGCCGAGGACGCCGAACTCGCCCGGCGGCTGGCCCTGCACCCCGGTGCGGTCGTTCTGTGCCTCGGCTGGCCGGGCGACCTCGAACTGGCCCTGCCCGGGGCGCGCAACGCCGTCTTCACCTTCGGCGTCTCCCGCCCCACGGCGCGGGCGGTCGCCGCCCTGCTCACCGACTGAGCCGCCTGAGCCGCCCGACCCGCCCGACCCGTTCAAGGCCCGCCCGCCCGGCGGCCGCCCGGCCATTACCCCGGCGGTAATCGACCCGGGCGGCGGCCGGCGGCAGGGTGGTCGGTGCCGGGAGACACCCGGCCCGACCAGGGAGGGCATCACCATGACGCACGCTCACGAGACCGCCGTACAGCGCTACTTCGCCGCGTGGAACGCCACCGATCCGGAGGGGATCGCCGCCGCCGTGGCCGCCGCGTGGACCGAAACGGGCCGCTACGTCGACCCGTTGGCCGAGGTGGCGGGCCACGAGGGGATCGCCGCGGTCATCGCCGGCGCCCACGAGCAGTTCCCCGGCTTCTCCTTCCGCCCGCTCGGCGGGGTGGACGCCCACCACGGCACCGCCCGCTTCCGCTGGGAGCTGGTGTCGGCCGACGGCTCCGCGCCCGTCGCCGGATTCGACGTGATCACGCTGGCGGACGACGGCCGCATCAGCTCCGTGCTCGGCTTCCTCGACCGCGTGCCGGGCTAGGACGCGTCGGCCGGAGGCACGTCCGAGGCGAACGACCGCAGGGCCAAGGTCGTTTCCGGGTCGGCGGGCAGGAAGGTCTCGACCGCCAGCTCGGAAACGGTCACGTCCATCGGGGTGTTGAAGGTGGTGACCGTGGAGAGGAACGACAGCACCCGGCCGCCCGCCTCGATCCGCAGCGGCAGCGCGTACGCGGCCGGGTACGTGCCTGCGTCCGGGCCGTCCGCCGGAGGGCCGCCGGCGCCGCAGGGGTACGCGGCGACCTCGTCGTACAGCGCCTTGAGCGGCCCGGAGCCGCGCAGCGCGATCTGCCGCGCCATCCGCTCCAGCAGGTGCGCCCGCCACTCGGCGAGGTTGCGGATGCGCGGCGCCAGCCCCTGGGGGTGCAGGGTGAGCCGCATGGCGTTCATCGGGGGCCGCAGCAGGTGCGCGGCCACGCCGTCGAGCAGGGCGGCGACCCCGCGGTTGGCGGCCACCACGTCGTACAGGCCGTCCAGCACCAGCGCCGGGTTCGGCTCGTAGGCGGCCAGCAGCTGGTCGAGTCCCGTGCGCAGCGGGGCCATCGCGGGGTCGGCCAGCGGCGTCTCGGCGTACGCGGGCGCGTAACCGGCCGCCACCAGCAGCGCGTTGCGGTCCCGTACCGGCACGTCGAGGTGTTCGGCGAGCCGGATCACCATCGCCCGGCTGGGCACCGCCCGGCCGGTCTCGATGAAGCTGATGTGCCGGGCCGAACTGTCGGCCCGGAGGGCGAGTTCGAGCTGGCTCACCCGCCGCCGGGCCCGCCAGCCGCGCAGCAGCGTGCCCACGGTGACACCGTCCCGCGCGTCCGCCGGTGCGCCGTCCCGGCGCTCGCGCGCGATCGTCTCGCTCCCCATGCCCGCGACGGTAGCCGATCCGGGCGACGGCCCCCGTGCCCACGGGCCGACCGCACCCGCCGGGGACGGAATTATTGGCGTGTTCAAGCCAAGATCGAGGCGTGGACGCGGCGGCGTCCGGGCATCCCTCCTTCATCTCCCCCACCGCACGGCACTGTGAGGAAGTATTCACCCCTTTTGTTCCGCCGTCCCCTCCGGAAGGGAACCGTGCCATGACAGCACCCGCCAGACCCGCCGAACCCGCGCCCGCCGCCGGGGCCCGGGTCGAACTGGCCGCCGACGCGGTCCCGGACGGCCCCTACGCCAACAAGGACCTGCTGCCCGTTCCGCTCGCCCAACGCCGCTGGACCACCTACAACTTCACCGCGCTATGGGTCGGCATGGCCCACAACATCGCCTCCTGGACGCTGGCTTCGGGCCTGGTCGCGCTCGGCATGGACTGGAAGCAGGCGGTGCTGACCATCGCCGTGGCCAACGTCGTCGTGCTGGTGCCGATGCTGCTGACCGGGCACGCCGGACCCAAGTACGGCATCCCCTTCCCGGTGTTCGCCCGGGCCGCCTTCGGCGTGCGCGGCGCCAACCTGCCCGCCCTCGTCCGGGCCGCGGTCGCCTGCTGCTGGTTCGGCATCCAGACCTGGATCGGCGGCTCGGCCATCTTCCTGCTGGCCGGAAAGCTCTTCGGCCACGGGTGGGAGCACGCCGGGCAGATCGGCGGCTACCCCTGGACCCAGTGGCTGTCCTTCCTCGTCTTCTGGGCGCTCCAGATCGCCATCATCGTGCGCGGCATGGAGACCGTGCGACGGTTCGAGAACTGGGCGGCGCCCTTCGTCATCGCCGGCGCCCTCGCCCTGCTGATCTGGATGAGCGTGAAGGCGGGCGGCTTCGGCCCCCTGCTCGACCAGCCCTCGAAACTCGGCTGGGGCGGCCATTTCTGGAAGGTCTTCTTCCCCGCCCTGATGGGCATGATCGGCTTCTGGTCCACGCTGTCGCTGAACATCCCGGACTTCACCCGCTACGCCGCCACCCAACGCGCCCAGTTGTGGGGCCAGTCGCTGGGCCTGCCCACCACGATGACCTTCTTCGCCCTGCTGTCGGTGCTGGTGACCTCCGGCTCGCAGGCGGTCTACGGCCGGGCGATCTGGGACCCGGTGGAGCTGACGTCGAAGCTCGACAACTGGGCCGGCGTGCTCTTCGCGCTGGTGACGGTCCTGGTCGCCACCTTGTCGGTGAACATCGCGGCCAACACCGTCTCGCCGGCCTTCGACCTGTCCAACATGGCGCCGCGGCGGATCAGTTTCCGGCTCGGCGCGCTGATGACCGCGGGCCTGGGCATCGTCATCTTCCCGTGGAAGCTGATCTCCAGCCCGCAGGCGTACATCTTCACCTGGCTCGGCACGGTCGCCGGCCTGCTGGGCACGGTGGCCGGCGTGCTCATCGCCGACTACTGGCTGATCCGCCGCACCCGGCTCGACCTGGCCGACCTGTACCGCGACGGCGGCCGCTACTGGTACGACGCCGGCTGGAACTGGCGCGCGGTGGCCGCCTTCGCGGTCGGCGGCGTGCTGGCGATCGGCGGCTCCTACTCGGCCCCCGGCACCGGCCCCTTCCCCCGGCACGGCCTCATCCCTGCCCTCAAGCCGCTCGCGGACTACGGCTGGGCGGTCGGGCTCGGCACGGCCCTCGTGGTCCACACCGCGCTCACCCTCCTCGCCCCGGAGCGCCGGGAGTAGCGCCGCGCCCGCGCCCCCTCGACCGCTCGCCGGACCTCCGCCGCCCGCCGGACCGGCGGGCGGCGGAGGGGCGAACCGCCGTACCCGCCAAGGGTGTTCGGCGTTCAACGCGGGTGTTTACGCGCGTCACCGACGGCGGCTATGCATGTCGCATGCCTGGATGCGACTTCACCCGCAGAGATCTCCTGCAATGGACCGCCGTGGCCGCCGCCGCGCCGGTGGCCGCCGGCACGTTCGGGGGCTCGGCCGCGGCGGCGCCGGGAGGCGGCGACGTCTCGCCCGCGAACCTCGAACTGGTGACGCTCACCGAGGACTTCGCCGTCATCACCTGGTACACCGGCCTCACCGGCACCGACGACGGCCTGGGCCGGATGGTGCCCGCGCCGGCCGACGGCGAGGTGCGCTGGGGGACGCACCCCGACCGGCTGCACCGCACCACCGGCGGACTGTGGCCGCACACGCCGTACCACCACGTGGAGTTGACCGGCCTGGAGCCGGGGCGGACCTATTACTACCAGGCCTTCTCCCAGGGCAAGCCGGTGCCGCCGACGCCCTTCACGCTCATCAGCGGCAACGCGGTCGGCACCTCCTCCTACGGCCTCGGCACGACCGGCCCGTTCAGCTTCACCACGCCCCAACCCCCGCCCGGACGCCACCTGTTCTCCATAGCCCTGTGCAACGACCTGCACCTGGGCGAGACGCAGGCCGGACTCGTCGGCGGCCAGCCGCAGTACATCGGCATCACCCAGGAACCGGGCCTGCCCCCGTACCCCGAGGTGATGCTGACCTCGCTGGTGGAGGACGTGAGGGCGCTCGGCGCCGACTACCTGCTGGCCGCCGGGGACATATCCGCCGAGGCCGTCCCGGTCGACCTCAGCCGCGCCCACGAACTGCTCGGCCGCTTCGGCCTCTACCGCGACGACTGGTTCGTCACCCGCGGCAACCACGACCGCGCCCACCTCGGCGACCCCTGGGCCGGCTGCCGGGCCGGCCGCTGGCAGGGCAACGACTGCTTCGAGGACCGCTACTTCCCCGGCCGCACCGAGCCCACGTACTTCGCCCGCGACCTGCGCGGACTGCGCGTCCTCGGCATCGACACCTACGACAAGCCCGGCGACGGCGGGGACGCCGGCGCCCTCTCGCCCGAGCAACTGGACTGGTTCCGTGACCAGTTGCACCAGGACCAAGACCGGCCGACGGTGGTCTTCGGCCACCACCCGCTGATCGTCCAGGACTCCGCGTTCCCGATCTCGCCGAGCAACTCCCTGGACCCGGCGCAGGCGTCGGCCATCCTCCAGGACTACGCCCGCATGCCGGGCCTCTTCCTCCACCACGCCGGGCACACCCACCGCAACAAGCGCACGATCAGCCCCGTGGCGCCGGCCGTCACCCACCAGGAGATCGCCGCCGGCAAGGAGTACCCCGGCGGGTTCTCCCTCCTGCGGCTGCACACCGGCGGGTTCGCGCTGAACTTCCACAAGTGCCGCAGCCCGCTGGCCCGCCGCTGGAGCGAGCGCTCCCGGCAGGAGATCCTCGGCTACTGGCCCCAGTTCGCCCTCGGCGCGTCCGTCTCCGACCGCAACACCGTGGTCGAGCACGACCTCTCGGGCCTGCGCGGCCGCGGCCACCGGTAGCCGCCGTGCCCGGACGGGGTGCCTCCGCCCGGCCCGGGCACACGGAACGCAAGGTTCCTGGAAAGCTTCGCGCGCAAACCGGCGCATCCCCGGCGGGCGGCGTGTCAGGGCGACCGGGTCCGGGCAGACATCGGGCTGCTCGGTACCCACCGCGCACACACACCGACTTTCCTGGGGGGGAAGTCCATGAACGGACCGAAGCACAGAACTGCCCCGCGGCGCGCGGCGGCGCTCGCCGCCGCCGGGCTGACCGCGGCGGCCTTCGCCGCACTGACCGGTGGCACACCGGCCTCCGCCGCCACACCCGTGATCACCCTGGAGCAGCCCGCTACGGTCGCCGTGCCGACGGCCGCGGCCACGGGGGTGGCCTCCACCGTCCAGCCGAACCTCATGTTCTCGGCCGACGCGAGCGTGCTGACCTCCGGCACGCTCACCATCGACGTCCACGCCCTGTCGCAGATCGCGGACGTGACGTTCTCCGACAACTGCTCCGTCAGCGACGAGGTCGCCACGTGCGACGAGTTCTTCTGGACCGACGCGCCGGGCCAGCTCGGGGCCGAGACGCAGATGACGATCGCCGCGCACCCCGGTGTTGCGCCGGGCGCCACCGCGTCGTACACGATCAGCGGGACCGCGGACTCGGCCACGGTCGTGGGGGCCACCGGATCGGTCGAGATCGGCGGGCCGGCCTTCGATCAGGTGCAGCCGCCCGAGCACACCGGGCTCGCGGTGGGCTCCACGGTCAGCGAGCCGGTGGAGTTCACCAACACCGGCGACCGTCCGGCGGCGGCCGCGCAGGTGCTGCTGGTCGCGTCGCCGGGGCTGACCTTCGCCCAGCACTACTCCAACTGCGCCTACAGCTCGGAGCCGGAGAACCGGGAGGCCGAGGCGGCGCTGTGCACCTTCGACCAGCCGGTCCAGACCGGTGAACACGCCGAGCTGGCCACGCCGGTGGCGCTGAACGTCACCTCGGAGGCCTACTACACCTTCCTGGACTCCACGACGGTGCCGAAGGACGACCCGACCCTCCAGTGGACGGTGCCCGGCCGCACCTGGACCCAGGGCACGGGCCACAAGCTCCACCTGCGCGTGCTCGACGCGGGGCAGGCGAGCACGGCGCCGGCCGGCACCGTCTCGCTCCCGTTCACCGACGACGGCAGCGATCTGCGGATCACCGCGCTCCAGGCCGCCAACACGGCCGACTTCTCGGTCAGCGGCGCCACGGCGCAGGCCGCCCAGGGCGCCACCGCGCAGCTCGACTTCGGCATGACCAACAACGGACCGGCCACGCTCTTCGACCGCAGCGGTACGGACTTCGGCGTCATGGTCACCCCGCCGCCCGGCACCACCGTGGTCGGCTCGTCCGCCAACTGCCAGCCGGCCACCGCCGACGATCCGCAGGTGACCGCGCACGGCCCGTACAGCTGCTCCGACACCTTCCTCGAACCCGCCGGCCACAGCGCCGCCTTCAGCCTGACCGTCCGGGTCGACCAGGTGATCGCCGGGGCGCAGGGCTCGGTGGCCATGGCGTGGAGCCCGGACGGGAGTTACCGCCCGCCATACGACACCGACGCCGCCGACGACAGCGCGGCCCTGACGCTCAACTGACGTCAACCGTCCGTGCGTTGACACAGCGAAGCCCCCGGCACGGGATGCGGGGGCTTCGCCGTTCCAAGGAGCGGGCGGGCGCGGGCGCGGGTCCGCCCGCCCGCCGCCGTCAGGCCGAGTAGTAGTTGCGCTGCCAGCGGTGCTTGGCCAGGATCGCCAGCTGCTCGGCGGACAGCGAACGGCCGTCGGCGATCGCGCAGTTGCGCTCGACGTTGGCGACCGTGCGCATGCCGGGGATGACGGTGGAGACGGCCGGGGCGCTGAGCACGTAGCGCAGCGCGGTCTCGGCCATCTCCTCGACGGCGATGCCGAGGTCGGCCACGATCGCGTCCACGTGCCGCTCGACCTCGGCCGGGCGGTCGCCGGCGAAGTACCGGTTGCGGAAGTCGCCTTCGGGGAAGGTCGTGCCGGCCGTGATCCGGCCGGTCAGCCCGCCCTCGTCGAGGGCGACCCGGACGATCACGCCGACGCCGTGCTCGGCACAGGCCGGGAGCAGCGACTCGGCGGGCGCCTGGTCGAAGATGTTGTAGATCACCTGCACGGTGTCCACCACGCCGCTGCGGACCAGCGCGAGCGCGTTGTCGGGCTGGTGGTCGTTGATGGACACGCCGAACAGCCGGAGCTTGCCCTCGGCCTTGAGGTCGGCGACGGTCTCCAGCCAGTCGCCCCGGCCGACCCACTCGTCGCTCCACACGTGGAACTGCACGACGTCGAAGTGGTCGAGGCCGCTGGTGGACAGGCTGGTCTCCAGGCTGGCCCGGATGTGGTCGCCGGGGAAGGCGTCCGCGGGGTCCACACCGTCGGGAGCGGGCCAGGTCCCGTTCTTCGGCGGGACCTTGGTGGCCACCAGGACCTCGTCGCCGGCCGCGGCCCGCTCGCGGACCACCCGGCCCACGATCCGCTCGCTCTCGCCGTAGCCGCGGGCGGTGTCGATGAGGTTCACGCCCAGGTCGACCGCCCGGTTCAGGGCGCGGACGGACTCGTCCTCGGTGGCCCCGATCCAGGCCGACTCGCCGATGCCCCAGGCCCCGTAGCCGATCTCGGACACCGACAGGCCGCTGCGGCCCAGTTCGCGGTAGCGCATGCTCATTCCTCCGTCGTGGTGCTGGTCGTGGTGGAACCGCCGGGCTCGGCGCACGGCCGCCGCCCGGTGCGGCGGGCGGCGGCGCCCGGGCCGGTCAGACGGCGCCGAGCAGCGCGAGCTCCTCGGCGCTGAGCACGAGTTCGGTCGCGGCCACGGAGTCCCGTACGGTCTCCGGGCGGCTGGACCCGGGGATGGGCACCACGTGCGGGGACAGCGCGAGCATCCACGCCAGGCACACCCGCTGCGGGCTGACCCCGTGCGCCCGCGCGACCCGCGCGAACGGCGCGAAGCGGGAGCCGAGTTCGCCGGCCCGGGTGATGCCGCCCAGCGGGCTCCACGGCAGGAACGCGATGCCCATCTCGTCGCAGAGCGCCAACTCCGGGTCGCTGGAGCGGAAGGCGGGCGAGAACTGGTTCTGCACCGAGACCAGCCGGCCGCCGAGGATCGCGTCGGCCTCGCGGATCTGCCCGGGGTCGGCGTTGGAGATGCCGGCCCGCACGATCTTGCCCTCGTCGAGCAGTTCGGCGACGGCGCCGACGGATTCCGCGAACGGCACCTTCGGGTCCGGGCGGTGGAACTGGTAGAGCCCGATCGCCTCCACGCCGAGCCGCTTCAGCGACGCCTCGCAGGCGCGCTTGAGGTGCTCGGGGCTGCCGTCCTGGGTCCAGCTGCCGTTGCCCGGGCGCAGGTGGCCGCCCTTCGTGGCGACCAGCACGTCGGAGCCGCCGGAGTGCGAGGACAGCGCCTTGGCGATCAGGGTCTCGTTGTGACCCACCTCGTCGGCGTGCAGGTGGTAGGCGTCCGCGGTGTCGATCAGCGTCACGCCCGCGTCGAGGGCGGCGTGGATCGTGGCGAGCGAGCGGGCCTCGTCCGGCCGGCCCTCCACCGACATGGGCATGCCGCCCAGGCCGATCGCACTCACCTCGACGTCGCCGATGCGCCGGGTCTTCATGGGGGTGGCCGCCTTCCTCGCACGTTCACGTTCACGTCTCGCGTCGCACGCCGGTCGGCACGCGCGGGCGCCCCGACGGGAGCGCACCACCCCCAGCATCCGTCCGCGGGTTCTCCCCCGTCCAATAGAAGAAACCGAAGGCATTCAGCACTCGGACCGATCAATCCGGACCCGGCCCCCCGACGGTCGAGGCCGCCGCACCGCTCGTCCCCCCGACGGTCGACCCCGCAACCTCGGCCGTCCTCCCGTCGGGGGACAGCCCGCGCGTCCACCGCCGGAGCACGGTACGACTCTGGTCGAATGGTGCGCACCAGGCCCTTTTCCCTTCGGGGCACTACCCGCATCACGGCAGAGCTGTCATGACCACGCCAAGGATTGACCCCGCCCCTTGGAGGTACCCATGAACAACACCGGAACCGGTGCGCGCCCCCGATCGCACCTGCGCCGTTCGCTGCTGGGCCTGAGCGGCACGGTGGTCGCCCTGTCGGCCCTGCTGGCCGCGTCCTCCGCGGCGGCCGGCGCCTCGCCGAAGGCGCACCCCTCCTCCTCCCGTACCGCGCACAGCTCCCCGCACCGCCAGATCCGGCCGGCCCACCCCGAGCGGGACTGGATGGGCTCCACCGTGGCGGCCCACGAGGGACGGGCGGCCGGCAGCGGCAAGGTGCCGATCCTCACCCGGATCACCCAGACCCCCGGCTTCGACGTGAGCAACTGGCAGGGCACCGTCGACTGGGCCGGCGCCTACGCCAAGGGCGCCCGGTTCGCGTACATCAAGGCCACCGAGGGGACCACGTACAAGGACCCCAACTTCAACGCGAACTACCCCGACTCCTTCTACGCCGGCTTCATCCGCGGCGCCTACCACTTCGCCACCCCCGACACCTCCACCGGCAAGGCCCAGGCGGACTACTTCGTGGCGCACGGCGGCGGCTGGTCCAAGGACGGCCAGACCCTGCCGCCCATGCTCGACATCGAGTACAACCCGTACGGCGCCAGCTGCTACGGCCTGAGCCAGAGCGGGATGCGCACCTGGATCACCTCGTTCGCCGACGAGGTGTACGCCAAGACCGGCCGCTGGGCGACGATCTACACCACCACCGGCTGGTGGACCACCTGCACCGGCAACACCACGATCTACGCCGCCCAGCACCCGCTGTTCGTGGCGAAGTACGCCTCCAGCGCGGGCACCCTGCCGGCCGGCTGGCCATACTACACCTTCTGGCAGCACGCCGACTCCGGCACCTTCCCCGGTGACCAGGACTACTTCAACGGTCCGCTGTCCGGCCTGCGGAACCTCGCGAACAACGCCTGAGCGCGCGACGCGGACAGGCCCCGCGCGTGATGCGCGGGGCCTGCCGTGCGAGCCGCCGGCCAGGCGGACAGCGATCGGCCTGCCGGATCAGGCAGCGGGATCAGCCGGCCGGATCGGCCGGGGATCAGGCAGCGGCGCGGGCGCGGTTGCGGCGCCGCACCCAGGCCGCGCCGCCGAGCACGACCACCGCGGTCGCGCCCGCGGTCAGCGGGAGCACGGAGCTCTGCCCGCCGCCGTTCGCCGCGATCTGCGCGGTGTCCACGCCGCCGCCGGCCGGGCCGGTGATCGGCCGCGCGACGGGCGCGGGGTAGTGCTTCGGGGTCGGGACGACCTTGTCGACCGAGCCGTTCTGGTGGAGCAGGACCTCGACGTCGTTGCGCTTGTGGAAGTCGAAGGCGTTCTCGATCGTGCCGCCGCTGGTGTCGAAGGAGCCGTCGCCGATGCGGCCGGTGCGCCAGTTGTCCTCGATGAACGAGGTGATGGACGCCTGCTCGCTGTAGGTGTGGTCCACGTGGTTGGTCTTCGCGTACGGCGAGACGACGAGCAGCGGCTGGCGCGGGCCGGGGCCGCAGCGGTCCTGGTAGCCGGCCTTCGGCGCCGGGCCGGCCTGGCAGGCCGGGCTGTCGGTGGCGAGGCCGTTCGAGCCGACCTTGGCGTCGGAGGAGCCGTTCAGCACCTTCGGGGCCACGTGGTCGTACCAGCCGTCGGAGTCGTCGTAGGCGATGACGATCGCGGTGGACTTCCACTGCGGGGACTGCTGGATCTCGTTGATCGTGCGGACCAGGAAGTCCTGCTCGTCCAGCGGGTCGGAGTTGCCCGGGTGGCCGTCCTCGTAGGCGGCGGCCTTCAGGAAGCTGACCGCGGGGAGGTTCCGCGCGGCCAGCGCCGCGTCGAAGTCCGTCAGGTCGTAGTTGTGGTTCGCCCGGCCGGCGTGGCCGATCTCGTCCACCGAGGCCGGGGCCAGGTGGTGCGGGTTCGAGGTCGACTTGTAGTACTCGAACGGCGAGTGGTGCGGGCTGTAGTCGGTCACCGCGGCGCCGCCCACGTTGGTGTGGGTGGAGTCGCACTTGGCGTACGAGCCTGCGGTGCCGTTCCACGGGGTGGTCGGCCGGAAGCCGCCCTGGAACCAGCCCCAGCTCACGTGCTTGTCGTTGAGCAGGTCGCCGATGTTCTGGCCGGTCATCGCCGCCAGCGCGCCGGTGGAGGAGTGGTCCTTGTTCGAGCAGTCGTCGAAGGCCGGGTCGGTGTCGCCCGGCAGCGTGCCCACGCCCTGCGCGTTCGGGGAGGCGACGAACGACGACGGGGTGGCGGTCTGCTTGGGGTTCTCCGTGCCGGTGGTCGCGTCCATCGACATCACGCCGTGGGTGGTGCCGGAGACCAGGTTCAGCGCGCCGGGGGTGGACGGGCCGTAGGTGGAGCCGTAGGAGTTGTCGCTCAGCGTGTAGTGCTGGGCGTAGTTCCACAGCCCGGTGACGGTGTTGCCGTCGTAGTAGTCCATGACCATGCCGGGCGCCGCGTAGAGGCCGCCGGAGCACTTGTCCTGCTCGGTGTTCTCCACGAACTTGTCGGCCTTGCCGCCGTCGTACGCGTACTGCTCGGGGCCGTACGAGTGGTTCTGCGAGCAGGTCAGGGCCTGCGAGGGGCCGAGCCGGGCGGGGTCGTACTGGTTCGGGTTGCCGGTCAGCAGGTGCGCGCTCGCCAGGTTGTCCACCTTGGGCGTGTCGCGCGCCGCGGTGAACGGGGTGCCGTCGGTGTTCGCCGCCTTCGGGTAGGTGCCGAAGTAGTGGTCGAAGGACTCGTTCTCGTCGAACAGCACGACGACGTGCTTGATCGGCGTGGTGGTCTTCTTGCTGTCGTCCTTGTCCCGGCCGTGGGCGGCGGCGGGGGCGACCGAGCCGCCGAGGGCGACCAGGGCGGCCGCGGCAACGAGTGCCGCCGCCCGCCCCGTGGCCCGGCGGCCGGGCCGCGTCATGGCTGTTGAACCGAACATCTCTCACCTGTCCATGCCTGCACGGCGCCTCCCGCTGTGGGGGAACGGACGGCGGTGCGCTGTCGGATTTCCGCACAAATGGTGGACGGGCAGGACGGTCACGCACGTGTCCCGGCCGTGGGCGGGGGATGAACTCTTGGTCATCACCTCACCAAATGCCCAGCTCGGAGCCCTCGCGCCGCTTTTACCGGCGACGGGAGTGGCGCACGAGGTACGTGACGGCACCGAGCGCGACGACCGCCGCGCCCGACAGGACCGCGCCGACCGGCAGGGCGAAGGCGAGCGCGAGGCAGCCGGCGAACCCGAGCAGGGGGACGGGCCGGAGCGGCCGACCCTCATCAGGACCGAGCGTCAGGGCCGAGGCGTTGGCGACGGCGTAGTAGACGAGCACGCCGAAGGAGGAGAAGCCGATCGCGCCGCGCACGTCGGCCACCGCGGCGACGACGGCCACCACCGCCCCGACCGCGATCTCCGCCCGGTGGGGGACGGCGGTGCGCGGGTGGACGGCGGCGAGCACCCGCGGCAGGTGGCCGTCGCGCGCCATCGCCAGCGTCGTGCGGGACACCCCGAGGACGAGGGCGAGCAGTGAGCCCAGCGCGGCGACGGCCGCTCCGGCCCGCACCAACGGGGCGAACCCGGGCGAACCGGCGGCCCGGACCGCTTCGGTGAGCGGCGCCGCGCTGTGGGCGAGCCGGTCCGGACCGAGGACCGCGAGCAGGGCGACGGCGACGGCCGCGTACACCGCCAGCGTGATGCCGAGCGCGAGCGGGATCGCCCGCGGGATGGTCCGGGCCGGGTCGCGCACCTCCTCGCCGAGCGTGGCGACGCGGGCGTACCCGGCGAAGGCGAAGAACAGCAGCCCGGCCGCCTGGAGCACCCCGCCCGCGCCGGCGTCGGCGCCCACGTCGAGCCCCGCCGCCCGCGCGTGGCCCCCGCCCAGGCACACCGCGACCACGGCGGCCAGCACCGCGAGCACGATCGCGACGATCACCCGGGTCAGCCAGGCGGCCTTGCGCAGGCCGGCCACGTTCACCGCGGTGAGCGCCACCACGGCGGCCACCGCGACGGCGTGCGCCTGGTCCGGCCAGACGTACGAGCCGACCGTCAGCGCCATCGCCGCGCAGCTCGCCGTCTTGCCCACCACGAACGCCCACCCGGCCAGGTGGCCCCAGAACGGACCGAGCCGCTCCCGGCCGTAGACGTACGTGCCGCCGGACTGCGGGTGGCGCGCGGCCAGCCGGGCGGAGGAGGTCGCGTTGCAGTACGCCACCAGGGCCGCGACCGCGAGCCCGATCAGCAGCCCGGATCCCGCGGCCCGCGCGGCCGGGCCGAACGCGGCGAACACGCCGGCCCCGAGCATCGCGCCCAGTCCCACGACGACCGCGTCGCCCAGTCCCAGGCGCCGTTCCAGCCCACCGCCCACCGCGTCGCCTCCGTCGTCGTCCGCCCGCGCACATACTGTCGGGGTGACGGTACGTCGCGCTGAACCGCGGTGGGCCGTGCGGTCTCCGGCGGGTTACTTGCCGGTGTGTTCCTCGTAGGCGGTCAGGACCTCTTCGGTGGGCCCGTCCATCAGCAGGTCGCCCTTCTCCAGCCACACCACCCGGTCGCACGTGTCCCGGATCGAGTTGTTGTTGTGACTGACCAGGAAGACCGTGCCGGCCTCCTTGCGCAACTCCCGGATCCGCTCCTCCGACCGCTTCTGGAACGCCCGGTCACCGGTCGCCAGCGCCTCGTCGATCATCAGCACGTCATGGTTCTTCGCCGCCGCGATCGAGAACCGCAACCTGGCCGCCATACCCGACGAATACGTCCGCATCGGCAGCGTGATGAAATCGCCCTTCTCGTTGATCCCCGAGAAATCCACGATCCCCTGATACCGCCGCCGCACCTCCTCCCGCGACATCCCCATCGCCAACCCGCCCAGCACCACATTCGTCGCACCGGTCAGATCGTTCATCAACGCCGCGTTCACCCCCAGCAGCGACGGCTGGCCATCGGTGTAGATCTTCCCCGACCCCACCGGCAGCAGCCCCGCGATCGCCCGCAGCAACGTCGACTTGCCAGAACCGTTCGAACCGATGATCCCGATCGCCTCACCCCGGTACGCGGTGAACGACACATTCCTCACCGCATGCACCCGACGGATGTTCGTCGCACGCCGCTTCTTCGACAGCAACCGGCTGAGCGCCGCCGTCGCCGACCCCTTCCCCGTCCCCGCCCCGTACACCGTGTAGACGATGTCCACACCGTCCACCACCACCGTCGGCACCCGACCCGCCTCCACCCGCACCTGCGGCGGAAGCGCCTGCGACTCCTGCTCAGCCACGGCCATAGGACTCCTCAGCCTTCCAGAAGTAGACGTAACCGCCGACCCCCACCAGCACCGCCCAGCCCACCGCACTCGCCCACACATGCGGCGGCATCTGCGCCGACGTCACACTGTCGATCAACGCGAACCGCATCAACGAGATGTACACCGCCGCCGGATTCACATCCAACAGCACCCGCACGAAATGCGGCGCCGTCGCCGTCAGCTTGTCAATGCTGTACATCACACCCGACACGTACATCCACGTCCGCAAAATGAACGGCATCAACTGCGCCAGATCCGTCATCCTGCTGCCCAGCCGCGCCACGATCAGCGCCATCCCCGTGTTGAACACCCACTGCGTCACCAGCGCCGGAACCACCAGCAACCACGACGCGTCCGGCACCTCCCCCGTCATCAGCACGATCGCCAGCAGCACGAACATCGACATCAGCAACTGCTGCAACTGCATCAACGTGAACGCGATCGGCATCGACGCCCGCGGAAAATGCAGCGCCCGGATCAACCCCAGATTCCCCGACACCGCCCGCACACCCGCCAAAACCGACGACTGCGTGAACGTGAAGATGAACACACCCGTCACCAGGAACGCGATGAAGTTGTCGATCCCCCGACTCGTACCGATCAGAAGACCGAAAATCAGGTAATACACCGCCGCATTCAGCAACGGCGTCATCACCTGCCACAACTGACCCAACCGCGCCTGCGTGTACTGCGCCGCCGTCCGCGCCTTCGCGAACTCATTGATGAAATGCCGACGGCCCCACAACTGCCGCGTGTACTCCACCAGACCCGGCCGGGCACCACTGACCGACAACCCGTACATCGCCGCCAACTCGGCGGGGCTCACGGGCTCGGACGGCGGCCGATCGCGCGGGGGCGCATAGCTCTGTGTCATAGGGGTCGCTCTCACGGGAGGAACGGATCACCGGGCACGGACGCCGACGTGTCGCGGGTGGCTCGGCGGCGACCTCGAAACGGGGACGGAACGGCACCGTTCCGTCCCCCGGGATGACTGTAGGCGAGGCGACAACGGAACGCAACCGTTCCGTCGTGACGCTATCCTGGCCCCATGGACTCGAAAGCCCCTCGCCCGCCGGCCGGTGCGGCCGTGCTCCGCGAAGAGGTGACCGATGCCATTCGCGCCGCCGTCATCGAGGAACTGGCCACCGTCGGCTACGGGCGCATGTCGATCGAGCGGGTCGCCCGCCGGGCCGGCGTGGGGAAGGCGGCGATCTACCGGCGCTGGCCCTCGAAACTGCCGATCGTCCTCGACGTGGTCTCCGCCCTGGCCGTCCTCGGCATGCCCACCCCGGACACCGGGACGCTGCTGGGCGACGTGCGGGAACTGCTCGGCGCCACCGCGCGCATCCTGCGGCACCCGCTGGCCGCCCAGATCCTGCCCGACCTGCTCGCGGAGGCGGCCCGCACCCCGGAGATCGCCGAGGCCGTGCACACCTCCGTGCGCGACACCCAGCGCGCCATCGCCGCCGTCGTGGTGGGCAACGCGGTCGACCGGGGCGAACTGCCGCCGGGCACCGACGTGGACCTCGCCCTCGACCTCGCCAGCGGCCCCCTCTACTGGCGGCTGGTGATGTCCCGCACCGCGCTGCCCCCCGGCTACCTCGACCGGCTCGCCGCGGCCACGGCCGCCGCACTGGCCGCGGCACGGATCCCCGACGACGCGAGGTAGACGGACCGGGTCCGGCCCCCGCGGCGGTCCCGGAGTCGATGCCGCGGTTGACGCGCGTAGAGAGGCCCCGCCTCGGTGGTGGGGATCCCCGGGGAAAGGGGGGCACCGGAGGCGGGGCCTTTCGTGTTCACCCCCGGTCAGGGGATGAACGGCGGGGCGGGTCGAACGCTCAGGCCTTGGAGTTCAGCACCGGGTAGTAGCCGCTGGAGTGGCCGGTGGCGGTGGGGTGGTAGGACTCCCAGCTCGGCGAGATGACGATGGAGTGCAGCCAGTCGTCACCGGAGCACAGCTCGTGGCCGTTGAAGGTCGGACGGACGTCACCGAAGGTGAAGCCGTGGGCGGCGGCACGGGTGGCGATGACGCTGTCCAGGACGTCGGCGCCCTCGTTGATCTTCTTGTGGTCGGCACCGCTCAGCCCGATGCAGATCGAGGCGCTGAGGTCGTACATGTGCGGGTAACCGAGCACGACCACGTGGGCGTTGGGGGCGTGCGAACGGATCGCGTTGTAGGTGGCGTCGAGCCGCGCCGGC
Organism: uncultured Actinomycetota bacterium; assembly: GCA_963756705.1. Taxonomy (GTDB): domain Bacteria; phylum Actinomycetota; class Actinomycetes; order Streptomycetales; family Streptomycetaceae; genus Actinacidiphila. The sequence continues at coordinate 251,352 of CAVWOS010000004.1, forward strand.
AGGGTGTTCTGGGCGTATGCCTCGGCCGTGTTGACCGCGGCGGCACAGGTGCTGTCGGAGCTCGTCACACACGTGGTCATGATGTTCGCGAAGCCGGCGTCGTTGCCGCCGATGGTGATGCTGACCAGCGTGGTGGCGGAGCTGAGGCCGCCCATCTGGCTGTTGGTCACATCGGTGGTCACCGCGCCCGAGCAGGCGTTGTCGGTGATGCTGGCGCCGTGGGCGTTCGCGTACAGGTACGGGTAGGCGCTGAAGCTCCGGTGACAGTCGCCACTGGAGCTGTCGTAGTTGCCCGCGCCGTTGCCGGCCGAGTACGAGTCACCCAGTGCGACGTAAACCGGCCCGGCGGCGTGGGCGGTGCCCGTGCCCATGAGGGCGAGGGCGAAGGCCACGATCAGCGCGGAGAGCGCCGATACGGACTTCTTGGTCAGGTGCACGGAACCTCCAACAGTGGGGTTACTGGAGCGCGTTCGAGCCCAGTGATACCCACCAGTAGGACGTGTCCATGCCAAAGAAGCAAGGGTCTTGTGCGGTGTATGCCGAACGTTTGCCAGCCGTCGTGATCCGCGGCTTCCGGCCAAACCGGAAGGGCCGGGAGCTGTCGCCCGCACCACACCCGCCCCAACGACCCCACACCGGACACCCCTTCCATGCCCCGCCCACAACCTCTCCACACCACCGCCAGGCGAACGATTGAACGGACATCTCACCCCCAACCACCATGAAACGGACGGGAGATGATCCGGGGCGGTTCCGCCACCGGTCCCGGAACCCGTCCGGGCCCCGCGGCGGACCCCTCCCCGGCCCCCGCGAAAACCTCCTGGCAACCGGACACGCCGCGGTGGTGGACTCGCCCGATGGACTGGACCCGGCTCGGACCACCGCTCGACGTACGCCCCCTCTTCCCGGTCGAACGGGCCGCCCCGCTCGACCTGTTGGCGCCCCTGGAGCCCGGCGACCGGTCCCGCCCGGGCGCGGCCGAACCCCTCCTGCTCCGCCCGGTCCTGGACACCTTCCTGCGCGCGCTCCCGCACACCCTGCGCGACGCCGGGGCGCCGGAGGGCGCGGCGGTCCTGGTGCGGGTGTCCGGCCCGGCCGGAGGGCGGTGGACGGCCACCCGCCGCGCCGGTCTGTGGACGCGGTGCTGCGCCTCGTGGCGATCGTGCGGGAGTAACGATTTCGGGACCGGGGCCGCCTTTCCCTCCGGCCCGGAGTCTGTGCGCGGTCTTTGGGCCGACCGAGGCAACGATGTGTCAAGTTTCGGCCAAAACACGCCGTGTAAGGGTCAGTTCAAGGCCGGTCATGATCGGGTCGGGTACCAAGGATGACTATCCGAAAAGCGCCAGGGGAGGACACGTGAACGCTCCAACCCGCAGGAGACGGTGGCTGACGATCTCAGCCGTCACCGCGGTGGCCGCACTGTTCGCAATTCCGGCGGGAGCCGCGCCGGGCCATCCGAGCGCCCATCCGCGGGCGTTCGGGGCGCAGGTCACCGCCTCGCCCGCGGACGACGGCGGCGGGGACGACGGCGGCGGCGAGGAGTCCGACGAGATCTCGGAGGGCGCGGCGCAGTTCGCCGAGGCCCGCACCTCGCCGGGCACCATCGCCCCGGGAGCCTTCCAGGCCGCCTGGGACCAGATGAACAAGCTGCCGAACACCGGCGGCAGTTGGAACCACCTGACCGGTCTGCCGTACGACTCGGACGACCCGCGCTACCGCGACTACGACTCCAACTCCAGTGGCGGGGCGGGCCGGGTGACCGGCCGGGCCGCGGCGCTGGCCGCGGACGACGACGGCTACGTCTACGAGGGCAGCGCGGGCGGCGGCGTGTGGCGCTCGTCCACCGGGGGCGGCCACTGGACGCCGATCAGCGACCAGTTGCCCAGCCAGTCCACCGGCGCGCTCGCGCTGGACGGCAAGGGCCGGCTGTGGCTGGGCACCGGCGAGGCGACGACGAACGCCGACGCCTACCTCGGCAGCGGCGTCTACGTCCTGACCCACCCGCGCTCGGGCACCTTCACCACGAAGAGCCGGGTCGGCGGCGGCGAGCTGGACTCCACCACGATCCACGAACTGCGCTTCGGCGGGACCACCGTGTGGGCCGCCACCAGCGAGGGCGTGTGGACCCACTCCACCACCGACCTGCGCGGCCCGTGGAAGCTCCAGTACGCCCCCAACCCGGACTTCCTGCCGGGCGGCTCGAAGGCCGACGACCCCGGCGCGTCGTACAAGAACATCGCCAACGACGTGGCCATCGACCCGAAGGACCCCTCCCGGGTCCTGCTGGCCGTCGGGTGGCGCAGCGGCGACACGTACAACGGCTTCTACGCGAAGAAGAACGGCGCCTGGACGAAGGTGGACGGACTGGGCGAGCTGCCCACCGACACCGGCGACGTGGGCAACGTGACCTTCGCGCGGTCCGCCGACGGCTCCCGCTACTACGCGATCGACCAGTCGCCCGAGGCGCTGAGCTCCGGCGAGGAGACCAACCTGGACGGGATCTACGTGTCCCGCTCCGGCGACCCGTTCGGCTCCTGGACCAGGATCGCCGACGCCGACTCGCTCCAGGACTCCGGCTCCGCGCTCGACCCGCCGGGCACCCAGACCTGGTACAACGAGTTCCTCCAGGTCGACCCGACGAACCCCGACCACGTGTACGCCGGTCTGGAAGAGGTCTTCGAGACCAAGGACGGCGGCGCGAACTGGTCGGCCGTGGGCCCGTACTGGAACTTCTACTTCCCGTGCTGGAGCATCGACCCCTCGAAGCAGACCGGTAACTGCAACCCGACCACGCACCCGGACCAGCACTCGGTCGCGGTCGGCAGCTACCACGGCAAGCCGTACGTCTACGTCGGCGACGACGGCGGCGTGTACAAGCGCCCGCTGAACGGCAGCCAGGACGCGGACGGCCACGCCACCGACTGGGTGTCCACCAACGACGGCACCATCGACACCCTCCAGTACTACTCGGTGGGCGTCGGCGCCGACCCGTCCGGCCACGGCCTGGCGATCAACGGCGGCCTGCAGGACAACGGGCAGTCGATGCTGCGCCCCGGCGACAAGGTCATGGGCTCCAACTTCGGCGGCGACGGCGGCGACACGCTCACCGACCCGGCCAACGGCTGCGACATCGCGCAGGAGTACGTCTACCTGGCGGTCAACGTCACCCAGAACTGCGCGGTCAACGACGGCGCCTGGGTGGACGACATGTCGAAGATCACCAGCTTCGACGTGGCCCCGCCGGACAACGAGACGGCCTCGGCCCGCTTCACCGCCCCGCTGACCGCGGACACCCGTGACAGCAACACCTGGGTGGCCGGCGGACAGCACGTGTGGGTGCAGACCCACGGCTACGCCATCCGCAGCGGTGACGAGTGGACCAACGCCTTCGACCTGGGCGCCGGCCACGTGGCCACCGCCCTCGCGGCGCAGGGCGGCAAGGTCTACGCGGCCTGGTGCGGCCCGTGCGACAGCGTCGGCTTCACCCGCGGCATCGCGGTCGGCAACGCCGACGGCACAGGCTGGCACCAGGTGAACCTGCCGGCCGACGGGGCCGACGGCAGCGTGCCGAACCGATATTTGTCCGGATTCGCCATCGATCCCGCCAACGCGAACCACGTGTACGTCGCGGTCAACGGCTTCTCCCGGCACTGGACCGACGGCCCGGGTGCGGGAGTCGGCCACGTCTTCGAGTCGACGGACGGCGGCACCACCTGGAAGGACATCTCGGCGAACCTGCCGGACGCCCCCGCCGACTCCCTGGTGGCCCTGCCCGGCGGCGGATTGGTGCTGGCCACGGACCTGGGCGTGGTCTACCGCGCGCCCCACCGCACCGGGTGGCAGCGCGTCGGACACCTGCCGGCGGTGGCCGTGCTCCAGCTCAAGGTGGGCCCGGACGGGCGGATCTACGCCGCCACGCACGGCCGGGGCCTGTTCTCCATCGCGCTGAAACGCTCCTGAGCACGAGGGCCGCGCACGCCCGTCGAGGAAGCGTCAAAGGACAGCTCCGAAACGGCCATGTTCCGGCCATGATCGAGTAAAGCCGCAGGCCCGGGCCGTCGTCCAGAAGGACGGCCCGGGCCTGCTGCGTTGACGTTTTGCCGGGTTTGCGGCCTCACGCCGCTTACCTGGGGGGTGTCTTGCGCGCCCCTGCCACCGGCCCCACACTTCACACCGGCACCAGCGGAGGGAGCGGCCATGGTGTGCGACAGCAGAGCGGCGGCACGGACCGCCCGTCATTCCGGTTACGGCGCGGCCTCGTTCGCGCCCCGATCCGCGCTCGTCTTCCTGCTTGTCATGCCCCCGACACAATCTCCCCCTCCCGGCCACGTCACCACCCCCTGACACGGCGGCCGCGGACCCCGCACGCCCCAATCGCGCGGAACCGCGGGTCGCCGAGGCCGAGCACCGCTCGGCCGCAATCCCCCCATATCCATGAGGAGACTCATATGCACCTGCGCGCACGGTTGTTAGGGATCGCGAGCACCCTGGCGGTGATCCCGCTGGCGCTGTTCGGCTCGGCCGAGGTCTCGCATGCCGCGACCACGCACGCCACGACGGCCAAGTCCTGTGCCACGGCGAAGAAGGGCTTCGCGGCCTGCATGGCGGTCGTCCGCACCGACCAGATGATCTCCGCGAACGCCCTCTCGCCGAACGCCACGCCGTCCGGCTTCGGGCCCTCGCAGCTCCAGTCCGCCTACAAGCTGCCGTCCTCGACGGCCGGTTCGGGCCGTACCGTCGCCATCGTCGACGCGTACAACGACCCGACCGCCGAGGCCGACCTGGGCGTCTACCGCGCTCAGTACGGGCTGCCGGCCTGCACCACGGCCAACGGCTGCTTCAAGAAGGTCAACCAGACCGGCGGTACCAGCTACCCGGCCACGGACACCGGTTGGGCCCAGGAGATCTCCCTCGACATCGACATGGTGTCGGCGATCTGCCCCAACTGCCACATCCTGCTGGTCGAGGCGACGAGCGCGTCCTTCGCCAACCTCGGCACCGCGGTGAACTACGCCGCGTCCGTCTCCGGCGTCGTGGCGATCAGCAACAGCTACGGCGGCGGCGACGCCCCGGACTCGACCTACGGCTCGTACTACAACCACCCCGGCAAGGCGGTGACCGCCAGCTCCGGTGACTCCGGCTACGGCGCGAGCTTCCCGGCCGACTCGCACTACGTCACGGCCGTCGGCGGCACGCACCTCGTCGCCGCGTCCAACACCCGCGGCTGGACCGAGACCGCGTGGAGCGGCGCGGGCAGCGGCTGCTCGGCGTACAACACCGCGCTCAGCGGCGCGTCCTCCTTCAACACCGGCTGCTCCCGCCGGGCCGAGGCCGACGTCTCCGCGGTCGCCGACCCCGCCACCGGTGTGGCGGTCTACGACAGCACGTCGTCCGGTGGCCTGTCCGGCTGGCTGGTCTTCGGCGGCACCAGCGTCTCCTCGCCGATCATCGCCTCGGTCTACGCGCTGGCCGGCAACACCGCCTCGATCGACAACAACTACCCGTACACCCACTCCGGTTCGCTGTTCGACGTGACGTCGGGCAGCAACGGCAGCTGCCCCACGACCCAGTGGTGCAACGCCCGCGTCGGCTGGGACGGCCCGACCGGCCTCGGCACGCCGAACGGCACCGGGGCGTTCTGATCCGGACCGCCGCACCGTTCCACTGATCCACTGATCCACTGATTCCGGTCGCGGGGCCGGAGGGCAGCCGCCCTCCGGCCCCGTTCCCCTTGCCGCCCGGGCCGGGGGCGGGGCCGGGGCGCTCCCCTCCGGACACCCCGCCCCGCTCCGGCCAAGCGGCTAGCTCTGCCGCAGCGCGGGCATCGGGATCGGGACGTCGAAGGCCGTGGCACCCGCGCCGACGCCGCCCTCGCAGCTGTTGGGCGGGTCGGTGGTCACGCCGCGGGTCGAGGGCCGCTCGGCGGCCCAGAACATGTAGCCGAGCATCCCGGACGTGGTCCCGGCGCCGGCGGGCGCCGCGCTCTGCGTCCACGACGACGTGGCGCTCTGCACCGAGGCCGCGAAGTCGTCGCACTCGGGCCGCACTTGGGAGCCCTCGGCGATGTAGAGGCTGCCGGTGAACTTCGCCGGTGCCAGCGGGGGGATCGGCGGGCTGTAGTTGGACTTGCCCGTCAGGTGCTCCTGCCAGTTGGACTCCGCGCCGCTCGCCGACGGCTGCTTGCTCGGCACCATGGCGTTCGCGTAGTCCAGCACCGGGTTCGCCGGGGTGAGCCAGTGCGCGGTGGCGTACTGGTCGAGGTCGATCAGCCAGCGGTCGCCCGCCGCCACGTCGATGGTCAGCCGGGCGGTGGGGTCGGCGCCGGAGGCGTCGTAGGGGTGCGCGGCGCGGTAGGCGTCGATGAAGGACTGGAGGCCGGCGACGTTCGGGCCGGAGCTCTGCTCGTAGTCGATCTCGACGCCGACCCCGAGCTTCGAGGCGAGGGCCGCGGCCTTCTGGCCGAGCAGGACGGGGTTCTGGGAGAGCGCGGTGTTCCAGTCGTCGGTGTACGTGATGCCGCCGATGGAGAGCATCACGCGGATGCCGTGGCTGGTGAAGTAGTTCACCACCGCCTGGTTCATGCCGACCGGGACGCCGTCGGCGTTCCCGGCGTCCGTCGTCCCGTTGAGCAGTGTCAGCGGGTTGACGAAGCTGAGCACCACGAGGTTGACCGAGGGACGGCCGTCGCCGCGGTCGATCAGCCAGTGGTTGTTGTGGTCGAAGGTCGAACCGGGCGCCGTGTCGCGGACGGTGGACCACGTGCAGGCGTCGTCCCCGCAGTGCCAGGCACCGTAGATCTGCGGCGGGGTGCCGGCTGCGGCCGTGGCGGGGCCGGCCGACGAGGCGGTGGGGGCGACCGCGGCGGCGGCCACGAGTGCGGCGACGGCCGCGAAGGATCTGGCTTTGCCCGACAGCACACGCATGTACGCCTCCTGGCGCATCCGGTGGTTCTCCGGGTAAGGGGGCCACACGGTGGGGTGGTTGAGGGCCCGCTGTCAAGCATTGGTCCAGACCAACAGGGTTGGGGATGGACCGGGGCATCCCGGGCGCCGGCGTGCGCGCCGCGGACCGGTGTGACGTTTCGGGAGCGCACTGCGCCTTGGGGATGCGACCGCGGGTCCGCGGCGCCAGAGATCCGTCCGGCGGGTGGAGGGACGCAGTGGTGGAGCAGATGACACAGGCGGTGCGCAGAACCCCGGTGACCGTGCTCGGCCCCCGGATCGCCGCGGACGTGGTGACCATGGTCAGGGAAGGCGCGAAGATCCGGCTCGACTACACCCCGGAGAGCCTGTCGCTGCTCGACCGGGTCATCGACGGCATCCGGCGCGAGCGCCCGCCCGCCGAGGCCGTCACCCGGACCCTGATCGGCTTCGGCGCCTACACCGGCGCCGTCCTGGTCCGCGCCGCCGGGGCGGAGTGGGTGGACTTCGACCCGGGGCAGCGCGATATCTTCGGACAGCCCTTCGGGATACGCACTCCCGACGGACGGGTGTGGAACCCGCTCGGCAAGGCGGTCAAGAGATACCAGAACGGGCCGGAGGACAGCCTGCGGCTGTTCTACCTCTCGGTGGTGGGCCAGGCACACGTGTGATTCCGCCGCCGGCGGGGTCGGGTCGAGTCCGGTGGTCGGGCGGGGACGTCGTGCCGGGTCCGGGGACGCGAAGAGAGCTCAGTGGGCAAGGCGGAACCGCGACGGCACAGGCGGATGGACGACGGGGAGCTGGGCGACGCGGTCGCCCGGGCCCGGGACGGGGACGAGACCGCGTTCGGTGTCGTCTACCGGGAGGTCCACCCGATGCTGCTGGGGTACCTGCGCGGCCTGATCGGTGACGACGCCGACGACATCGCGTCGGAGACCTGGCACGACATCGTCCGCGACCTGCGCTCCTTCCGCGGTGACGGCCAGTCCTTCCGGGGCTGGGCGGCCACCATCGCCCGGCACCGCGCCCTGGACCACATGCGGCGCACGAGCGTCCGGCCGCGTACGACGGTGCTGGACGAGGAGGTCACCGAGCCCTCGACGGACCGCGACTCCGAGGGCGCCGCGCTGGAGAACCTCTCCACGCAGCGCGCGCTCGCCCTGATCGCGGACCTGCCGCGGGACCAGGCCGAGGCGGTGCTGCTGCGGGTGGTGCTCGGGCTCAACGGCCCCATGGCCGCGCAGGTCCTGGGTAAGCGCCCGGGCGCGGTCCGCACCGCCGCCCACCGGGGCTTGAAGCGTCTGTCGCAGCGCCTGCTGGGCGCCGAGGAGAAGTAGCGGGATGAACGACAACGGGGACCAGGGACGCCGGCGCCGGCACGGCGCCCGGCCGGACGGCAGGCCGCGGGCCCGCGACGCCGAGCGGCTGCTGGACGGCCGGGGCACCGGGTCCGGCGACCCGGCCACCGCCGACCTCGCGCGGCTGCTGTCGGCCGCTGCCGGGCCGTTGCCGGGCCGGCCCGAGGACGAGGCCGCCGCCCTCGCCGCCTTCCGCGCGGCGGTCGCGGACCGGTCCGCGCCGGAAGGTGCCGCCGCCGGGCCCGCCCCGGTCCGGCCGCCCGCCGCCGCTGCGGCCCGCCGCCGCTCACTGAAGGTGGTGATCGGCGGGGTCGTGGCCGCGTTCGCCCTCAGCGGGGTGGCCCTCGCCGCGCAGACCGGAGCGCTCCCGCACCCCTTCGGACACCACCCGGCGCCGTCCACGACCCGGACGGGGACCGGCGGTTCCTCGACGGGCGCCTCCCGCCCGGCCCCCGGCACGTCCGGCGCGCCCGCCTCGCCCTCCGCCTCCGATACTCCCTCCGGGGCCTCGCCCGGCACGTCGGCGCCGGGTCCGTCCGCCTCGGAGAAGAACCACGGGTCCGGGACGAAGGGGCTGTGCCAGGCGTACGAGAACGCGGCGGAGATGGGGAAGACCCTCGACTCGTCCGCCCAGGAGCGCCTCGCCCGGGCGGCGGGGGGAGCGGATCAGGTGGCCTCCTACTGCGCCCGGCTGATCGGCCCCACCGACTCCGGGGAGCACACGGGCGGGCCGACCGCGCCCGCCGAGTCCTCCGGACCCACGGCGTCGGCGGCGCCCACGACGCCCGCGTCGGCCGTCGAGGCCACCGGCCCCGCCGCCAAGCCCTCGCCCGGGCACACGACCCCCTCCCATTCCTCCGGGGGCGGCGGGCCGCGGCGGTAGCGCCGACGGGGAAGCCGCAGCGCGAGAAAACCGCCGGGCCGGAGGGCGGCTGCCCTCCGGCCCGGCGGCCGGCATCAGTGGATCAGTCGATCAGCGGATCGGTCGCCCGATCCGGATCAGAACGCGCCGATCCCGTTCGGGGTGCCGAGACCGGTCGGGCCGTCCCAGCCGGTGCGGGCGTTGCACCACTGGCTGGTGGTGCAGCTGCCGTTGCTGCCGGAGGTGACGTCGAACAGCGACGAGGAGTGGGTGTAGGGGTAGTTGTTGTCGATCGAGCCGGTGTTGCCGGCCAGCGCGTAGACCGAGGCGATGATCGGCGAGGAGACACTGGTGCCGCCGAAGACCATCCAGCCCACGTAGCCCTGGTAGGCGAAGCTGTCGTAGACCGCGACACCGGTGTTCGGGTCGCCGATCGCGGAGACGTCCGCCTCGGCGCGGTTGGCGCAGCCGGTGTTGAAGGAGGCCGCGCCGCTGAGCGCGGTGTTGTACGCCGAGCAGCCGCTGCCCGCGTCGCTCCACGCGGTCTCGCTCCACCCGCGGGTGTTGGAGGCCGTGCTGAGCGAGGTGCCGCCGACGGCGGTGACGTAGTGCGAGTCGGCCGGGAAGCTGGCGCCGTAGCCGGAGTCACCGGAGCTCGCGGTCACCGCGATGCCGGGGTGGTTGTAGTAGGCGCCGTAGGTCGAGTCCGGGGCGTCGCCGCCGCCGTAGCTGTTGCTGATGGCCACCACGCCGGAGACGGAGGCGGCGTAGTTCACGGCCGCGCCCAGGTTGGCGAACGAGGACGTCTTGGCCTCGACCAGCAGGATGTGGCAGTTGGGGCAGATCGCCGAGACCATGTCGACGTCGAGCGAGATCTCCTCCGCCCAACCGCCGTCCTTCTTCGGGTAGGTGCTCGTGCCGGTCTGGCTGACCTTCTTGAAGCAGCCGTTGGCCGTGGTGCAGGCCGGCAGCCCGAACTGGGCGCGGTAGACACCGAGGTCGGCCTCGGCGGACGGGTCGTCGTACGCGTCGACGATGGCGACCGTGCGGCCCGAACCCGCCGTCGAGGACGGCAGCTTGTAGGCGGACTGGAGGCTGGACGGGCCGTAGCCGGACGGCGTGGCGTTGGGCTTGAGCGCGTTCGGCGCGACCTGGTGGTCGGTCCGGACGAGCGCCAGGCAGGCGGCGTGGCCCGCCGTCGCCGTGGCACAGGACTTGGCCGTCCCGTGGGCCGACGCGGCCGGGGCGGCGGCCTGCGAGGCGCCGGCGCCGAGCAGTGCCAGCGGGATCACCGCGAGGGCACTGGTCAGGCCCAACAACCGTGCGCGGAGCTGCATGTGACTCTCCTTGGGATAGCGGCCGAGCGTTCTCGGCCTCGGCGGGCCGCCGTTCCGCCCGATTGGGGCGGGCGGGGGCGGCCGCCGCGTCAGGGGAGGGCGACGAAGGGCGCGAGGAACGCCCGGGCCGCCGGGGAGTCGAGCCGGTAGGCGACGTTGGTCGCGTAGCAGGGCGAGTCACCGGTGATCGTGGTGGCCACCAGCACCAGCGCGCCGTCGATCGTCGCGAAGTTGGGCCCGCCCGAATCGCCGTAGCAGGCACCGCCGTTGCCCTGCGGCGCGGTCATCGCCAGGCGCACCCACGAGGTGTTGAGCGCGTCGAAGGAGACGGGTGCCTTCATGCGGACGCCGCCGCCGGGGTGGGTCTGGCCGCCGGGCCCGTTCTGGGCCTCCTGCGTGCCGTACCCCGCGACCGTGAACGCGGTGTCGTCGAGCTGCTGCGGCCCCATGGCGGCGAGTTCGCCGGCGCCGGGCAGCGTGGCGGGGGTGAAGGTCCAGCGGGCCGCCATCGCCGCCGCCGGCAGCTGGATCACCGCGATGTCGTGCGGGTCGGCGGACGGCCCCGGGTAGGCGGGGTCGGTGTACGCGGTGCCCTCGACGCCGACCGCCGCGCCGACGGCCGCCGGGTCGCCGGGGTGCGCCTGCTGCGCGCTGTCGAGCGCGCTCTGCACGTCCTGGTCCAAGGAGACGTAGAAGCGCACGCCGGCGGGCCAGTCGGTGGTGCAGTGCCCGGCGGTGACGAAGGTGTCGCGGTCGACCATGGTGCCCGAGCACACCCAGTCCACCCGGTCGGGCGTGGCCGGGTCGCCGTCGTCGTCCCACTGCGCGAGGAGCGCGCCGACCTCGGTCCGCTCGGGAGCGGGCACGGCGTTGTACGAGTTGATCGCGTGTGCCTGTTGTGTCAGGCTCATGACAGCGATGATTCCGAGTGCGAACGCCGTCGCACCGCCGCTCACCCGCCGGGCGATTCCCGCCCCGGCCGCACCCCCGAACACCATGACCCGCTCCCTCCGCCGATGTCGGTGTGCAGTGTGAGGCCACCGTGAGCACCGCGCAAGACCCCGAACAAACGGGCGAATTGCCGCCACAACCCCCGCGAAATCCCCAATACGGCGCCTGCGCGGGCCAGTTGACCGGCCCACCGAAATACGGTAAATGCCCGGAAAGTACCGCGTGTCGTCAGGAGGCGGACGCTTCTGTAGGGTGCGCGGCCGTGCACCGCACTCATTCACGCGAGAGGACGTCCCGGGCGCCGGCCGGGCAGGACGCCGGGCCGGTCTTCGTCGACGGCTCGGGCCGGCGCCAGCGCCGGATGCGGCGGCTCGGCAGGCTGCTCCTGCTGCCGGCCGCCGGATACGTCGCCCTGCTGATCAGCGCCGCCTTCGGCGGTCCGACCCCCTCCTCGCCGTACGTCCCGCTGCCCCGGGCCGGCGACCACCGTCCCGGCGACGCCGAACCGACCCCGGCACACCGCACCCACCGCCCGTCGCCGCCCGCCGGCAGTGCCCCGGCGGCCCACCGCCCGGGGACCGAGCCGTCCGCCACCACCACTGCGCCGCCGACCGCCGGCCGCGCGCCCAGCGCGTCCCCCACCGCGGCGCCGCCCACCGCCACCCCCACGGTGACGCACGGGAAGAGCACGGCCGGCCACCCCGTCCCCACGCACACCGGCCACGGCCGCCCGTAGCGCCCCGAAGGACCACCCGATGACGTACGGCCCCGCGGCATCCCGCACCCCACGCTCCGACCGCAGACGGCGCGGCCGGCGGGGCGTGGTCCGCAACACCGCCCTGCGCACGCACTGGCTGCTGCTCACCTGCCTGGTCGTCACCTTGTGCGTGGCCCTGCTGATCGAGGGCTACACCCAGCACATGTTCGGCATCAGCGACGACGCGGCCGGCGCGGGCGGCGGCCCGGCGGGCACCGTGCCCCCGGCCGTCGCCCACGGCGGCCCGGTCATCGACGCCGCCTCCGTGCCGGCCCGCACCGCCCGGCCCGCGCCGCACACCGTCGCGCTCACCTTCGACGACGGCCCCGACCCCGTCTGGACGCCGAAGATCCTCGCCGTGCTGCGCGCGCACCACGTGCACGCCACCTTCTTCGTCGTCGGCACCCAGGTCGCCGCGCACCCCGACCTCGTCCGCCGGATCCTGGCCGACGGCAACCAGATCGGCATCCACACCTTCACCCACGCCGACCTCGGCACGATCCCCGGCTGGCAGCGCTCCCTCGAACTGCGCGAGGCCCAACTCGCGCTGGCCGGCGCCACCGGACGCACCAGCGCGCTGCTGCGCCCGCCGTACTCCTCGGTCAACGACGCGCTGGACGACCGGGACTGGACCGCCGTGCGGGCGGCCGGCCGGGACGGCTACCTGACCGTGCTGACCACGCTGGACAGCCAGGACTGGCAGCGCCCCGGCGTGGCGCGGATCGTCGCGAACGCCACCCCGCACGGCACCGCCGGGCAGATCGTGCTCATGCACGACGCCGGCGGCGACCGCGCGCAGACCGTCGCCGCGCTGAACCGGCTGCTCCCCGAACTCACCGCCCGCGGCTTCCGGTTCGCCACCGTCTCGGACGCCGTCGGCATCCGGCAGCCGATGCATCCGGCCTCGGCGCGGGACCACTGGCTCGGGGTCGGCCTGCTGGACGCGATGACCGGCAGCGCGTGGACGCTGCGGGCGCTGGGCTGGCTGCTGTACGCGGCCGGTGCGCTGGCCGTGCTGCGGGCCGCCATGGTGCTGGTCGCCGCCCGCCGGCACGTGCGGCGGCGCGGCAGGGCGTGGGGGCCGCCGGTCACCGCGCCGGTCACCGTCGTGGTGCCCGCGTACAACGAGAGCGCCGGCATCGAGGCCGCGGTCCGCTCGCTGCTCGCCTCGGACCACCCGGTCGAGGTGATCGTGGTCGACGACGGCTCCACCGACGGCACCGCCGACCTGGTGGAGTCCCTGCGGCTGCCGTACGTGCGGGTGATCCGGCAGGCCAACGCCGGGAAGCCGGCCGCCCTCAACACCGGGATCGCGGCGGCCTCGTTCGACCTCCTGGTGATGGTCGACGGGGACACGGTCTTCGAGCCGGACGCCGTGCGCACCCTGGTCCAGCCGTTCGCCGACCCCGGCGTCGGCGCCGTCTCGGGCAACGCCAAGGTCGTCAACCGCAAGGGACTGCTGGGGCGTTGGCAGCACATCGAGTACGTGGTCGGGTTCAACCTCGACCGCCGGCTGTTCGACCTGGGCCGGTGCATGCCGACCGTGCCCGGCGCGGTCGGGGGCTTCCGCCGCGAGGCGCTGCTGCGGGTCGGCGGCGTCAGCGACGCGACGCTCGCCGAGGACACCGATCTGACCATGGCGCTGTGCCGGGACGGCTGGCGGGTGGTCTACGAGGAGGACGCGATCGCCTGGACCGAGGCGCCCGCGTCGCTGCGCGCGCTGTGGCGGCAGCGGTACCGCTGGTGCTACGGCACCCTCCAGGCGATGTGGAAGCACCGCGGCGCGCTGGTGCGCGGCGGCGCGGCGGGCCGGCTCGGCCGCCGCGGGCTGACGTACCTGCTGCTCTTCCAGGTGCTGCTGCCGCTGCTGGCCCCGGTGGTGGACGTCGTGGCGGTCTACGGCCTGGTGTTCCTCGACCCGGTGCGGGTCGCACTGCTGTGGCTGGGCTTCCTGGCGCTCCAGGCCGGGATGGGCCTGTACGCCTTCCGGCTCGACGGCGAGCGGGCCGGCCCGCTGTGGACGCTGCCGCTCCAGCAGGTGGTCTACCGGCAGTTGATGTACCTCGTGGTCATCCAGTCAGTGATGACCGCGCTGGCCGGCTCGCGGCTGCGCTGGCAGCGCATGGAGCGCTACGGCAGCCTCGCGGTTCCGGCGCCGCTCCAGGCGCAGGGCCAGGCGCCACTTCAAGCACCGCTCCCCGTACAGGTCCAGGCACCGCCCGCCGCTCGGCCGGAGCCGGCGGAGCAGTGGCGGGGCGGTACCGGTTCCTGGCAGGGCTGAGCGGCGCCGGGGCCGGGCCCCGGCGCCGCCGCGTACCGCACGAGGTCAGTGCCGCTGGGCACCCTTGCGGCGGAAGCGGACCGTGAACACGACGCCCGCGGCCAGCAGCACGGCGGCCAGCGCCGTGGGGGCGACCACGGAGGCGCCGGTCTCGGCGAGGTTCCCCGTGCCGGAGGTGGGCGAGGGCGAGGCGGTGTCGTCCACGGTCGGCGTGGACGTGCCGCCGGTGGTGCCGCCGTCGGTGACGCCGCCGCTCACGGTGCCGCCGCCGTCCGTCGAGCCGGAGGTGGTACCGCCGTCGGTCGAGCCGGTGGTCGTGCCGCCGTCGGTGGTGCCACCGGTCGTGGTGCCGCCGGAGCCGCTGTCCGCGGGGCAGTCGACCCAGAAGACCTTGTGCTTGGCAGCCTCGCTGCGCTCACCGGTGAAGTTGTAGACGAGCTTGTAGTGGCCGTCCGCCAGCGTCATGTCGGCGGTGCGGCCGTGCCCGTCGGTGCCGGGCATGAGCTGGCCGGACGCGGCGGCCTTGTCCTTGGTGCCGGTGGGCGTCTTCTCGAATATCTGCCAGTCGGCTTCCTGCTCGCCGTCGAAGAAGAAGGCGTCGAGGTAGAACGTGCACACGTGCGGCTCGTTCTTGACCAGCGCCTCCCCCGTCTTGGCGTCGTGGATCTTGACGGTTCCGTTGTCACCGGGGGCGTCGGCGAAGGCGGCGGGGGCGAGCATGACGGTCGCCGCCACGGCCACCGCCGCGGCACCGAGCCGGGGAAGGACGCGCATGGGCATTCCAACCTGAATCGAAGATGGGCGGGGGGGAGTGGGAGGAAGCGGGGGGAGGGAGTCAGGCTGGAGTCGGGCGGTGCGGGGTGTCAACTCGGTGCACATTTCGCCCTGTACCGCGCCCGGCCTTGACCGATGTCACCGTGCGCCACTGAAGTGGCGGTCGAACTGCTGATTTCCACGAGGGAGGCGGCATGACGACGTCGACACCACGGGTCACCGGGCTGGAGGTCCGGTCGATCGACTACGTTCCGTTGTCGGAACGGCATGGAAAGCTGTGGCACCTGGGCCCGTTGTGGTTCATGTCGAACGCCCAGATCGCCACGCTGGCGGTCGGGTTGATCAGCATCACCAGCGGCGGGAACCTCGTCTGGTCGCTGATATCCATCGTGGCCGGCACCGTGCTCGGCACGTTCTTCATGGCGTTCCACTCCGCGCAGGGCCCCCAACTCGGCCTGCCCCAGATGATCCAGTCGCGCCCGCAGTTCGGCTACGTGGGCGCGCTGCTGGTGTGGCTCTTCGCGTACGTGCAGTACGCGGGCTTCAACGTCTTCAACACGATCCTGGCCGGGCAGGCGATGAGCCGCACCGCGCACGGCGGGGTGAAGTGGTGGGTCGTGGCGATCACCCTGCTGGCGCTGGTGATCGCGCTGGTCGGGTACGACGTGATCCACCGCGCCGAGCAGTTCCTGACCTGGACCTTCCTGGTGGTGTTCGGGGTGTTCACCGTGGGCGTGCTGTGCACCCTGCACTACCCGGCGGGCTCGTTCGACCTCGGCGGCTTCAAGTGGACGCCGTTCCTGGCCCAGTTCGGGGTGGTGGCCGGCTACCAGATCAGCTGGGCGATCTACGTGTCGGACTACTCGCGCTACCTGCCCCCGGGCGTCACGGTCCGCCGGACCTTCTACTGGACGTACTTCGGCTCGGCGCTCGGCGGCGCCTGGCTGATGGTGCTGGGGACGCTGCTCGCAGCGTGGGCCGGCAAGGACTTCGACACGATCACCTCGATCGACGCGGCCGGCGACAAGGTGTTCGACGGGTTCGGCGCGGTGGTGCTGATCTTCTCGGCGCTCGGCCTGGTCTCGGTGACCGCGCTGAACATGTACGGCGGCTCGCTCACCCTGATCGGCGCGATCGACTCGCTGCGCAAGGTCCGCCCGACCCTCGGCGTGCGGCTGGTGACGCTGGCGCTGACCGCCGGGCTGTCCCTGGTGGGCGCGCTCGCGGCGACCTCGCATTTCCTGGAGAACTTCAACGACTTCCTGCTGTTGATCCTTTACCTGTTCATCCCGTGGACCGCGGTCAACCTGATGGACTACTACGTGGTCCGGCGCGGCCGCTATGCCATCGCCGAGATCTTCAACCCCCGTGGGATATACGGGCGTTGGGGCTGGCGCGGGATCACCGCGTACGTCATGGGCTTCGCCGCGATGGTGCCGTTCTTCTCGGTGGGCGACCTCTTCACCGGCTTCGTGGCGGAGAAACTGAACGGCGCCGACATCTCGCTCTTCGTCGGGCTGCCGGTGTCCGCGGCGCTCTACTGGTGGCTGGCGCGCAGCCTCGACCTGACGGCCGAGGCGGCCCTCGCGGACACCGGACCGGAACACGGAAAGGCCCGCGGGACGGCCTGAGGAAACGTGGCGGCATTCCACGTAAGGAGTAAAGTGAGCGTATAAGGTCGGTCATGAAATGGTGGAAACCAGCGCCCGCACCCAGAGTTCCTCGCCCGGTCGTCACGGACGGCTCACGGGGCGATTCATAGGGCTACTGTGTGCGGTGCTGGCGATTGTGGGCGCCCTTGTCCTCGGGGGCGCGGCTCTCGCACCCGGCGCGCATTCGGCGACGGGGATCGCCGCGGCCGCGGCGGAACTCAAAAAGGGCCCGGTGTATGTCGATCCCCGCGCGTCCGGGGAACTCCCGCCGGACCGGGCGAACAGCCTCGGCGACACCATCAAGCGGGCCGACAAGCCGATCTTCGTCGCCGTGCTGCCCTCCGCCCCGGAGTTCCCGCCCGCGACCGTGCTCCAGGACCTGAGGTCCGCCGTCGGCATCACCGGGGTGTACGCCGTCCAGTTGGGCAACGGCTTCGACGCCGGGGCCGACCCGTCGGTGATGTCGCGCACCGCCGTCGACAACCTGGTCGGCCAGGTCGAGCGCGCCTCCGGCGGCGACGCCACCCGCGCCCTCACCGGCTTCGTCGACCAGGCCATCCCGCAGGCGGGCGGCCAGGCGCCGGGCTCGTGGTCCGGCGGTGTGGGCCGCTACGGCTCCGGGATCGGCCTGGGCGGCGTGGTGGTGCTCGGCGCCGTGGCCGTGCTGGCCGCCGGCGGCGGGTACGCGTTCTTCCTGCGCCGCCGCCGGATCAGCGCGGAGCACGAGCGCACGCAGCTCTCCCAGTTGCGCCGGGTCGTCGACGAGGACATCACGGCCTACGGCGAGGAGTTGGACCGGCTCGACTTCGTGCCCGCCGACCCGGAGTCCGACGACGCGATGCGCACCGACTACGCGTACGCGCTCGACATGTACGAGCGGGCGAAAGCCCTGATGGCGCGGGCCAAGCACCCGGACGACGTACGGCCGGTGACGCAGACGCTGGAGGACGGCCGGTTCGCGCTCGCCACCCTGGACGCCCGCCGCTCCGGCGAGCGCCTGCCCGAGCGGCGGCCGCCGTGCTTCTTCGACCCGCGGCACGGCCCCTCGGTGCGGGACGTGCTGTGGGCGCCGCCGGAGGGCGTGCGGCGCGACGTGCCCGCGTGCGCCGCGGACGCCACCCGGATCGAGGCCGGCGAGGAGCCGATGGCCCGCACGGTGGAGACCGCCTCGGGCCGCCAGCCGTACTGGAACGCCGGGCCGGTCTACGAACCGTGGGCGGGCGGGTACTTCGGCGGCGGGCTGCTGCCCGGCCTGCTCGTCGGCACCCTGCTCGGCGGCGCCCTCACCGGCCCGGCCTACGGGTACGGCGGGTACGACGGATCCGGCGACGGGGGCGGCGGCGACGGCGGGGACTCGACCGGCGGCGACTACTCCGGCTCCGACTTCGACCCCGGCGATTTCGGCGGCGGGGACGGATTCGGCGGCGGGGGCGGCGATTTCGGCGGCGGCGGATTCTGAACCCGCCCAACTCCCTTGCTGCACCCGTGACTCCTGCGTCCCCTGCGACTTCTGTTCCGCGTTGACACGCGCGCCGGGCAAGGGTGTGCCCATGCCCGGCGCCGTTATGCTTTCGTCATGCACGCGACAGGTCTGACATGAATGTCGACTTGTCGCGTCGCTGACCAGCGGGGGCGTGCGAAGGGGATGGAGGGAGCCGCGGCGACTCGTGGACATCGCCCTGTTCTGGGGCGATTTACGGCCGCCCGAACCCTCGACTTTGAGTAAAGGCCGGACTTTTCCCGGCCAATGGCTATTCCCACAATCCTTACGTGGCGTGCACACTACAGCCCAGTGCGGGTCATGGGCGTACAGCGCGCACCCTGCCACCAGCTTTGGACCTTCACCTTGGAGTCGTCATTACCGACATACAAAAACCCCGTGTCACGCGGGCCCGCATAGCCGTTGTCGCGGCGTCGTCGTTCGCGTTGGTGTCGGGCTCGCTGCTGCTGGCCGTCCCCTCGCAGGCCACCGGACCCGCTCCGGCCGCCAAGACGATCGCGGGTAGCCACCCCGACTGGGCCA
Source organism: uncultured Actinomycetota bacterium (assembly GCA_963756705.1). GTDB lineage: Bacteria > Actinomycetota > Actinomycetes > Streptomycetales > Streptomycetaceae > Actinacidiphila. Next base: position 270,267 of record CAVWOS010000004.1, read on the forward strand.
CCGCCTCCGCCGACGCCGGCGCGGTGTCCGCGTCCACCCAGCTCACCGGTACGATCTACCTGGCCGGGCAGGACGCAGCAGGTCTGACGAAGTACGCGACCGAGGTCTCCGACCCGAGCAGCGCGAACTTCGACAAGTTCCTCTCGCCCGCCGCCTTCCAGGCCCGCTTCGGCGCCACCAAGGCGCAGATCGCGGCCGTGCAGAAGTGGGCGACCGACGCCGGTCTCACCGTCGTGAGCACCACCCAGCACGCCGTCACCGTCAAGGGCACCAACGCCGCGATCACCAAGGCGTTCGGCACCGGCGTGCACCAGTACCGCGTGGGCGGCAAGCTGCGCCACGCGCCCGCCAAGAACGTGGTCGTCCCGGCCAAGGTCTCCGGCGACGTCCTCGGCGTGCTCGGCCTGACGTCGGCCGGCAGCAACGTGGTCAAGCCCAACTCGGTCCGGGTCAACACCCCGTCGACCACCAAGGCGCCGGCCGGCAAGCCCAAGGACGGCCTGCCGACCACCGCGACCTGCTCCGACTACTGGGGCCAGAAGATCGCCACGGGCGCGCCCGCCGGTTTCACCAACAAGCCGGTCCCGTTCGACCAGTGCTCGTTCTACCCCTCGCAGCTGCGCAAGGCGTACGGCATCTCGTCCACCGGCCTGACCGGCAAGGGCGCGACCATCGCCATCGTGGACGCGTACGGCAGCTCCACCATGGAGGCGGACGCCAACCAGTACGCCACCGGCCACGGTGACAAGGCGTTCAAGTCCGGCCAGTACAGCGAGGTCGTGGACCAGTCGCAGTGGAACAACCAGGACCTGTGCGGCGGCCCCGAGGGCTGGGCGCCGGAGGAGTCCCTGGACGTCGAGATGGCGCACGGGCTCGCCCCGGACGCCAAGGTCGTCTACGTGGGCGCCAACTCCTGCCTGGACGACGACCTGCTGGGTGCGATCAGCAACATCGTCGACCACCACCTGGCGGACGTGATCTCCAACTCCTGGGGCGAGATCATGCACACCACGGACGACGCGGACGTGACCGCCACGGAGATCGCCGCCTACGAGCAGGTCTTCAAGCAGGCCGCGGTCGAGGGCATCGGTGTCAACTTCTCCGCGGGCGACTGCGGTGACAGCAGCCCGCTCGCGGCGGCCACCGGCGCCAACTGCCAGCCCGACACCGCGCGTGCGCAGGCCAACTGGCCCGACTCCGACCCGTGGGTGACCTCGGTCGGCGGCACGGCGCTCGGCCTGAGCGACAAGAGCGGCGGCTACGGCTTCGAGACCGACATGGGCACGCTGCGCTCCGGCCTGTCGGCCGACGGCACCAGCTGGGAGCCGGCGGCCAAGGACGCCCCGTTCTACTTCGGCGGTGGCGGCGGCACCAGCGAGGACTTCGCGCAGCCGTCCTACCAGCGCGGTGTCGTCCCCAACTCGGCGTCGCACACCCTGATGACCGGTGCGAAGAGCAAGACCGCGCAGCGCGTCACGCCCGACGTCTCGATGAACGGTGACCTGTACACCTCGGTGCTCGTCGGCATGTCCGACGGTGCCGACTACAGCGAGGCCGGCTACGGCGGCACCAGCGTCTCCTCGCCGGAGTTCGCCGCGGTGATCGCCGACGCGATCCAGGCCCGTCACCACGCGCTCGGCTTCGCCAACCCGACCCTGTACGGCCGCTCGGGCCTGTTCAAGGACGTGGTGGACCGCCAGGCGCAGATCAGCAAGACCCCGCTGAGCAACGTCGCCGACTTCGGCCTGATCGACGGCGCGCTCCGCGTCCGTCTGGTCGCCTTCGGCGAGGACACCTCGCTCAACGCGGTGCGCGGCTACGACGACGCCACCGGCGTCGGCTCGCCGACCGCGCGCCTGCTGAACTCCTTCAAGTAGGAGTACCGGCAGGAGTGGTGACAGAGCGGTCGACGAGGCGACTCGGGCGGCTCTGAGAGCTCTGACAGGTCTGAAGGGTCGGGCCCGGCGGGAAACCCCCGCCGGGCCCGACCGCGTGTGCGGCGGGCCCTGTAGGGCGCGCGGACGCCGCCTCCGGCCGGTCCGGCCCGCTCGTCGCCGCCTACGCCTGCCAGGCCGGGTCACGGCCGCTCAGCCCGATCACCCGGTCCAGCAGCGGCGCGGAGTCGGGCACCGGGACCGCCGGGCCGAAGGCGCCGCCGGGCGGGCGGTCGTCCGCCGAGGGGGCCAGCATCGCGTGACTCGCCTCCAGGCCGGCCCGGTCGGGGTCGTAGGACTGGCCGGTGGCGCGGGCCAGGTCCCAGCCGTGGACGACCAGTTCGCTGAGGGCCACCTGCCCGGCCACCCGTGCGGGGAAGGTGATGCCGCCGGCCTGCGTCATGCCCTCCCAGGCCCCGGGGTCGCGCCAGGCCGCCACCAACTCCTCCAGCCGCTCGGGCAGTTCGGCCCGCCACGCGCCGGCGTCGTCGATGTCGGGCGCCGACGCGTCCCCCGGTGTCGCCGTGTTGGGGCCGAGGTCCTTTCGGGCGGCGTCGCGGAAGGCGGTGCTCAGGCCGATGAGGTGGCCGAGCATGTTGCGCACCGCGGTGCCGGGGCAGGGGGTGGGCGCGGCGAGCTGGTCGTCGCCGACGCCCCGGGCGAGCAGGGCGATCCGGTGCGCGGCGGGACCGAGGTCGAACGGGGGCGGGCCCCCGTCCCCGGCGGTGGGGTCGAGGCGGCCGGCGCCGCCCTCGGTACGGTCGGTGCGGTCGGTGCTTTCGGTCACGGGGTGCTTCCTTTCCTCACCCCGGGCAGACCCGTCCGGCCGCCGGAACTCATCGGTCCCGGCGCGGGGAGGTTCCCCGCCGCGACGACGGACAATTGGGCGCGTAGTGGCGGGGACGGGGGATTAAAGCACAACGCTGCGTAGTTGTTATGCGGTTCGGCGATTGCCGACACAGCTTCATCGGCCATACTGCTTGCCGTGGAGCAGCGCATAGGTTCGATCACCCCGTCCGTGCACGCCGCCGGCATCGACCCGGCGTTCATCCCCGGTCTCACTCCCCCGGCTGAGGCCGAGGGTGCGCAGGAGGCCGTCCCGGAGCAGGCCGAGGCGGAGGAGCAGGCAGCGCAGGAGACGCCGGCGTCCGCGCCGGAGGCGGCGGAGCCGGAGTCCGTGGCGGAGGTCCCGGCCGAGGACGAGTCCTCGGCGGAGGAGCCGTCCGACGCGTCGCAGGACGCCGAGCCGGACGCCGCGGCCGAGGACGGGGAGGAGGACCGCGAGGAGCCCGACTTCGAGGTGTCGGACCGCCGCGGTTCGATCACCGCCGACAAGGTCGGCGTCCGCTTCACCCTCGACGAGGAGGAGGCGGACTTCCGCTGGGACGAGATCGGCGCGGTCGAGATCGACACGCCCCGGTTCGGCCGCCGCTTCACCGTGACCGTCTACACCGGTGAGCAGCGCTGGTACGAGGCCGAGGTCGAGGCGCCCTCGCGCGCCAAGCTCAAGGAGTGGGCCGCCCAGCTGGACACGATCCTGGACGCCCACTTCGAGGACGACGAGGCGGCCGCCGAGGCGGCCGACGAGGCCGCCGCCGACGAGTCCGGCGAGGACGTCGAGTCCATCGAGGCCGCCGAATCCGGCGAGGACGCCGCCGAGACGGAGGCCGCGGAGGCCGAGGCGACGGACGCGGACACGGACACGGAAGAGTCCGCGGACGCGGACGAGGCGGAGGCCGACGCCGAGGCGAAGGCCGACGCGAAGGGCTCCCTGAAGAAGGCGTGACGCCCGGAGGGCGGGACCCGCGGGTCCCGCCCTCCGTCGTGCCCGGCCCGTGCCGGCCGTCCAGGTGCGTGCGCCCGCCGGGCACACGACCGGGCCGTGGGCCGCGACTCCGCCCACGCACGTGGTCACCTCGGCGGACGGCCCGCGAGCGCCTCACCGTACGAGCGCCCACCGGGCGGACGGTCCCCGCGCGGTGACCCGGCCGCCGGTTGCGGCCCCGGCGGCGCGTCGCCGTACCGCCGGGGCCCCGCGGGGCGGGGTCAGGACCAGTCGTACAGCTCCTTGAGCCGGTTGACGACGAGGTTGAAGCGGCCCCGGTCGAGGGCGCAGGCCTCGCGGCGCATGCCCTGCTCGTGCAGGCGCATCACGCGGTCCAGGGAGATCCAGGAGTCGCGGCCGTCGCGGTCCCACGGCCCATCGCCGATGGCGACCCACTCGCGGTCGTGGTCGTGCCGCTTGCTGGAGAGCTGGACCGCCAGCAGGGTGCCGCGCGGCTCGCGGGCGACGACGAGCACCGGCCGGTCCTTGCCGCGGCCGTCCCGCTCCTCGAAGGGCACCCAGGTCCACACGATCTCGCCCGGGTCCGGGTCGCCGTCGTGCTTCGGGTCGTACTCGGTGCGGACCCGGCCCACTTCGCGCGGGTCGGCCTCGGTGGTGGCGTACGGGCCGCTGGAGCCGGGGAGCTCGGCGTGGCCGTCGGTGAAGGTCGTCATCCGCAAGACGGTAGGGCCTGGCGGTGAACACGCGTACGCCGGGTGGCGTTCTGTTCGACGCCACCCGGCGTGCGCGCGAGTGCCCTGCTCCGCTCCCTAGTCGGCGCGCGGCACGCACCTCCGGGAGGAGGCCCGCACCCGCCACGGGATCCGCTCCGGCAGCGGCGGGGGAGCCGCCGCCTTGGCCGAGAAGTCGTGGCGGCGGGCCCAGGTGAGGACGAGTGCCGCCGCCACCGCGAGCGCGGCTCCGACGGCGAGCGGGCGGCGCGAGGGTCCGGCCGCCCCGCCCTGCTCCTCGGCCGTCGCGGGACCGACCCGGTGGGCGCCCGTCGTGCCGGTCGGCGTCAGCTCGGTGGAGGAGGACGCGGGGGCGGACGTGCCGTCCCCCGCGTGCTCGGCGGCCTTTCCGTTGCCGCGCCCGGGCAGATGGGAGGCCGCCGAGCCCGCGGATTCGCGCACCCGGCCCGCGGTGAGCGCCGCCCGCTCCTGGGTGGCGTCCTTGGCGTGCAGCGCCCGCTCCCGGGTGCGGCCCCGGGCCAGCGCGGCCTTCTCCCGCGTGCGGTGCTCGGCCCCGCGCAGGCGCTCCGCCGTCTCGCGCGCCTTGGCCTTCGCCCGGCCGGGGACGTCCGCCTTGGCGGCGAGCTCCTCGACGGTCTGCCCGAGGGCCTCCCGGGTCTCGGCGATCTGCGCCTCGATTTCGGCGAGCTGCGGATCGGTCCGGCTCATCGCTTCGCCCTTTCCTTGATCGTCTCCAGATCCTGGTGGAGGCTGTCGACGGCCTCGCCGGGCACGGGCGGCACGGCCTGCTTGACCTTCTGCCGTCCCATGAGGGCGGCGATCGCCGCGATCAGCAGCAGCCCGCCGGCCACGATGAGCGCGGCGGCCCACACCGTCAGCGGTCCGGCGATCGCGGCGATGGCCGCGGTGATGAGCGCGGCCAGGCCGAAGAAGGCCATCAGTCCGGCGGTGCCGAAGAGCCCGCCGCCGATCCCGGCCCGCTTGCCCTTCAGGGCCAGCTCGGTCTGGGCCAGTTTCAGCTCCTGCCTGACCAGGTCGGACAGTTGCTCGGTGCCCTGTTTCACCAGGGTGCCCACCGACCGGTTGGACCCGTTCACGTGCGCCACGGCCTTCACCTCCGACTCCGGGGCCTGTGCTGTGCGGGTGTCCCGATCCCCCGGCGGGAAACAAATCGGGCGGGAGTGGGGAGGGGATCGGGGGGAATCGCGAGGGGAAGTGGCCGGAAGTGAGCGCTTGGCGGGGCTTTATGATGAAAACGACAACCATTACCGAGAGTGCGGCGGATCAGCCTCGCGGCCCTCCCCCGTCCGGGCGTACGCTCAGACCAGAAGGTGCGAACGCCACGAGAACGGTGCGAACCGGAGCGAGGTGTGCCATGACGACGCCCTACGGCTCGGAGGCCGGTCACCGCAAGGCCCTCGTGCTCAGCGAGATCGCCGCCGACGGGGCCGCCGGGCTCGCCCGCGTGCTGCGCCGGGCCGCCCGGGGCGATCCGGACGCCGCCGACATCCCCGTCGCCGCCCTCGTCCGCGCGGTACGGCCGCTGGGCGCGCTCGACACCCACGACTTCTGCTCCCGCGCGCACATCCCGTCGGGGGAGCGGGCCGGCGACCTCACGCCGGGGCAGCGGGTCGCCCTGCTGTGGCTCGTGGACTGCTCCGAGCACATCGACCCGCGCGCCTGACCGGAACCGGCTCGGCCGGGGCGCCACGTGCCGGATGGCCGCCTCCTCCGCCTTCACGGGGCACCACCGCACGGCCGCCGGGGACAGCCCCGGGGCGCGGGCGGCTTGCGGTGGAGTCCGCTCCAAGGTGTTCGCTGGGGGGATGAGGTACACACAGCTGGGCCGCACGGGCCTGAAGGTGAGCCGGGTCGTGCTGGGCACGATGAACTTCGAGACGGAGTCGCCGAGCCACGCGATCATGGACGCCGCGCTCGACGCGGGCGTGAACTTCTTCGACACGGCGAACATCTACGGCAGCGACGAGCACAAGGGCCTGACCGAGGAGGTCATCGGCAGCTGGTTCGCCCGGGGCGGCCGCCGGGACAAGGTCGTGCTGGCCACCAAGGTCTACGGCAACGTCACGAACGACGGCAAGGCGTGGCACGAGCAGTCCTGGCCGAACCACGACCGGCTCTCGGCGCTCAACATCCGCCGGGCGGTGGACGCGAGCCTGAAGCGCCTCCGGACCGACCACATCGACCTGTACCAGTTCCACCACGTGGACCGGAACACGCCCTGGGAGGAGATCTGGCAGGCCATCGACGTCCTGGTCCGGCAGGGCAAGATCCTCTACGCCGGCTCCAGCAACTTCGCCGGCTGGCACGTCGCGCAGGCCAACGAGGCCGCCGCGCGCCGCGGTTCGCTCGGCCTGGTCAGCGAACAGTGCCTCTACAACCTCTTCGAGCGGCGGGCCGAGTGCGACGTGATCCCGGCGGCGCAGGCGTACGGGCTCGGCGTGATCCCCTGGTCGCCGCTGCACCAGGGGCTGTTGGGCGGCGCGATCCGCAAGTCCCGTGAGGGCGGCGGCCTTCGGACGAACACGGGACGCTCGGCCCGCGGCCTGGCCGACCCGGCGGTCCGCGCCAAGGTGCAGGCGTACGAGGACCTGTGCGACAAGCACGGCCTCCAGCCCGGCGAGGTCGGGCTCGCCTGGCTGTTCACGCGGCCGGGCGTGACCGGGCCCATCGTCGGCCCGCGCATCCCCGAGCACCTCGGCTCCGCCCTGCGGGCCGCGGAACTCGACCTGTCCGCGGAGTTCCTGGCCGCGCTCGACGAGATCTTCCCCGGCCCCGGCCCGTCCCCGGAGTCCTTCGCCTGGTGAGGGCCTGCCGCCTGCCGGCCGGGCCCGGCTCACCCGTGGGGCGGGCCCGCCCGCCCCACGGCGCGCCCGGTCAGGTCGCGGACGGCGAGGCGCCGCCCGAGGGGCGCTGGGGGAGCAGCGGCTTGCAGGTGGCGTAGGCCTTGGCGGTCTTCGGGTCGGAGGTGTTGAGGCCGCCGCCGCGGAAGAAGCCACCGCCGCCGCGCCCGTTGGTCGCGCCGGGCGAGGGCGTCGGCAGCGTCACGCCGTGGTCTTTCAGGCAGCCGGCGAACGCCTGGAACGCGCTGCTGTCGGCCGCGCCGCCCCCCGTTCGGTCGAACTGCGGCCGCTTCGAGGCGCACGCCTGGAGCGCCTTCTGGGTGGCCGCGTCCGGCGAGGCACCGCCGAAGCCGGGGAACCCGCCGCCGAAACCGCGCCCGGACCCGCCGCCGAAGCCGCCGGCCCGTCCGCTCGGGCGTCCACTGGGACGGGCGCCGCCGGACGGCCGGTTGAAGGTCGGCATCTTCACGCCGTGCTGCGTCAGGCAGGTCCGGTAGGCCTCCATGGCCTGGGGGCCGCCGTTCGCGCCGTTCCGCGCCGAGGAGGACCCGGAGGGCGTGGCCGCCTTCGCGTCGGCGGACGACTTCGAGCCCGACGAGCAGGCGGTGAGCGCCAGCGCCCCGGACGCGAGGAGGGCCACGAACACCCCGGCCCGTACGGCGGTGCGCCCGCCGGCGGTGCGCAGCGGGCCGCCGCGGGCGGTCGGCCCGCCTTCCGCGGGCGGTACGGACGGCCGACTGGTGGTGGTCCAGGTCATGTCCGGGGTCTCCTCGGGAAGGCGGTCGGTGCGCTGTCGTCGGCCGTGCCCCGCCGTGCGGCGGTGGACGGGCTGGTGCCGCCCGCGCGCGTGCACGCGGGTCACGGGGTGCACGCGGGCGACGGGGCCCACTGAAGCGCACGCAGGTGGGGACTGCCGGGGACCGGGCTGTGAGTTTCCGGGGAACCCGACGGCCGCTCCGGGCGCCCCGGACCCCGGAATCCCGCGCTCCGCGCCGCTTTTATCAGCGTAAGTCCGCTTCGCCGGGCCGGAACCGCGCCCGGGCCGCCCCGCGGCTCCCAGCGAACTCCCAGGGTTCTCCCAGGGGTTCAAAGGCGACAGCGACCAGGATGCGCCTCATGAAGGTGCTCCCCCGGCGGCGCAGGGCCGCCCTGATCAACTCGGTGCTCGGCGTGGTGGTCCTCGCGGGCGCCGGCGGCGCCTACGCGGCGGTGCACGACGACGGCAGCCGTACCTCCGGCGCGGGCAACTCCCGTACGGCGACCGTCACCCGGGGCACGGTGACCGCCACCGTCTCGGGTTCCGGCACGCTCTCCTCCCCCAGCGACGCCGGGCTGGACTTCACCACCGGCGGCACGCTCAGCGAGGTCGACGTCAAACCCGGCGACAAGGTGACGAAGGGCGAGGTGCTGGCCAAGGTCGATCCGACCGACGCGGAGGCGACGCTCCAGCAGGACCAGGCGTCGCTGACCGCCGCCCAGGCGAACCTGACGAAGGCCGAGGAGGGCCAGGCGCCCGCCTCGACCGGCTCCGGTGACGGCGGCGGCCGCGGCGGCGCGGCCACACCCACCCCGACCCCCACCGTGGACCCGGCCCAGCTCGCCTCGGCGCAGGCCCAGTTGACCCAGGCTCAGAACGCCGTGGCCGACGCCCAGCGCGCGGTGGACGGCTGCGTGCTGAAGGCGCCGGTGGCCGGCACGGTGGCCTCGGTCGCCTCGGCCGAGGGCGACACGGTCTCCGGCACGTCCGGCTCCGGCGGCGGGAGCGGCAACGGCTCGTCCGCCGGCTCCGGTTCGGGCAGCAGCGGCAGCGGCAGCAGTTCCAGCGGCTCCTCGTCGGTGCCGTCCGGCTTCATCGTGCTGACCAACCCCTCGGGCATGCAGGTGAAGGCGGACTTCTCCGAGGCCGACTCGCTGAAGATCAAGGCCGGCCAGACCGCCACCGTGACGCTCAACGCGCAGTCCGGCACCGTGCTGGACGCCAAAGTGCTGTCCATCAGCTCGCTGCCGGTGAGCAGTTCGAGCGGAAGCGGCGTCGGGGGCGGCGGGAGCGGCAGCGCCGTGCAGTACGCGGCCACGCTGGCCATCACCAGCGACACCGCGAACCTGCGCACCGGCCTGAGCGCGAGCATCCAGGTCACCACCGCCACGGCCGCCGACACCCTCACCGTGCCGACCGCCGCGGTCTCCGGCACCGGCTCCGCCCGCACCGTGACCGTGGTGAACGCGGACGGCTCGACCACCCGCACCGACGTGACCGTCGGCGTCGAGGGCGACACCACCGACCAGATCAGCAGCGGCCTGACCGAGGGCCAGGTCGTGCAGATCCCGACGGTGGCCTCGTCCGGCAACGGCGGCTTCCCCAGCGGGGCCTTCCCCGGCGGCGCCGGCGGCGGCAACCGGTTCGGCGGCGGAGGCGAGCGGATCGGCGGCGCGGGCGGCGCGGGCGGCTTCCGCAGCAGCGGCTTCGGCGGCGGAGGTGGCCGCGGATGAGCCCGGCCCACGGCGGCCGGTCCGCGGCCCCGAGCCGGCGGGCGGCGCTGAGCAGGCGGCTGGGCCAGGCCCGGGGCCGGCTCGGGCTCTTCGGCGCGGCCGGCGCCGTCGGCCCGGTCGAGGCGGGGGACGGCGGCGAGCCGGAAGCCGGTCAAGCCGACGCGCGCGAGAGCCGGCCCGCCCCCGTCATCGAGGTGCGGTCGCTGCACAAGACCTACGGGCACGGCGACGCGGTGGTCCGGGCGCTCGGCGGTCCGCCGGACCCCGCCACCGGGCAGGCGCCCGGCGTCGACCTGGTCGTCGAGCAGGGCGACCTGGTGGCCGTCATGGGCAGTTCGGGCTCCGGCAAGTCGACCCTGATGAACATCCTGGGCTGTCTGGACGTGCCGACCTCCGGCCGCTACCTGCTCGACGGCATCGACGTCGGCGGGCTGGACGAGCACCAGCTCTCGCTGGTCCGCAACCGCAAGATCGGCTTCGTCTTCCAGTCGTTCAACCTGGTGCCGCGCACCCCCGCGCTCGCGCAGGTCGAACTCCCGCTGGCGTACGCCGGGGTGAAGGCCGCCGAGCGGCGCCGCCGGGCGCTGGCCGCGCTGTCCCTGGTGGGCCTGGCCGACCGGGTCGGGCACCGGCCCAACGAGCTGTCCGGCGGCCAGCAGCAGCGGGTCGCCGTGGCCCGCGCGCTGGTCACCGCGCCCGCGATGCTGCTCGCCGACGAGCCCACCGGCAACCTCGACAGCCACAGCACCGAGGAGGTGCTCGCCGTCATCGACCGGCTCAACGCCGCCGGCCGCACGGTCGTCCTGATCACGCACGAGGACGAGGTGGCCCGGCACGCCAAGCGCGTCATCCGGCTGGTGGACGGCCAGGTCGTGGAGGACCTGCGGCAGGCGCCGGCGGACGGCCCGCCGCCCGCGCTGGCCGACCCCGCGGCCTTCGCCGCGAACGGTCCGGCCGCGCAGGGCACTCGCGCGGCGTTGCCGGCCTCCTCCGCCCACCCGAACCCGCATCCGAACGCGCTGACCGGCGCCGGCGGAGGTACCCGGTGAACCCCTTCGAGATCCTCCGCTTCGCGCTCGGCGGGCTGGCCGCCAACAAGGTGCGCTCCGGGCTGACGATGCTCGGCGTGCTCATCGGCGTGGCCGCGGTGATCATCCTGCTGGCGGTCGGCAACGGCTCCTCGCAGTCGGTCAAGGACGCCATCGAGAAGCTCGGCACCAACGCGCTGACCGTCAGCTCCGGCGGGGGCTTCGGCGGCTCGTCCGGCGCGACGACCGTCAAGCCGCTCACCGTCGACGACGCCCGGGCGCTCGCCGACACCTCCGCAGCGCCCGACATCGAGTCCGTCGCGCCCGAGGTCACCACCTCGCAGACCGCGCTCTACGACGGAACCTCGCACTCCGTCGGCCAGGTCGTCGGCACCTACCCGGCGTACTTCGAGGCGTCCAACAGCAAGGTCGACAAGGGCGACTACTTCAGCGCGGACGACGTGCTCAACTCCCGCAAGGTGGCGGTGATCGGCTCCACCACGGCGACCGACCTGTTCGGCGCGGCCAGCCCGATCGGCAAGAAGATCGTCATGGGCGGCACCCCGTTCACGGTCGTCGGCGAGCTGGCCGCCAAGGGCGGCACCGGCTTCCAGGATCCGGACGACACGGTGATCGCGCCGCTGCCCACCGTGCAGAACGCGTTCACCGGCTTCGGCCCGATCAGCCAGATCCTGGTCGAGGCGAAGTCCGCGGCGGCCACCACCCCCGCGCAGAACGAGATCACCACGATCCTGATGGGCACGCACGGCATCCGCGACGCGAGCGCCCTGGACTTCCGGGTCAGCAACCAGGCCTCGCTGCTGAGCACCCAGTCCGACACCAACAAGACGTTCACGGTGCTGCTCGGCGCGGTCGCCGCGATCTCGCTGCTGGTCGGCGGGATCGGCATCACCAACATCATGCTCGTCACCGTCACCGAGCGGACCCGGGAGATCGGCATCCGCAAGGCGATCGGGGCGCCCAAGGGCGTCATCCTCGGCCAGTTCCTCGCCGAGTCGACGCTGCTGTCGCTGGTCGGCGGCGGGCTCGGAGTCGTCGCCGGGCTGATCGGCTCGCGCTTCACCATCGTGGGCATCAAGCCGGCGGTCATCCCGGAGTCGGTGTGGGGCGCGTTCGCCATCGCCGTCGCCATCGGGCTGTTCTTCGGCAGCTACCCGGCCAACCGCGCGGCCGGGCTGCGGCCCATCGAGGCGCTGCGGCACGAGTAGGCGGCCCGGCGGTCGCGGCCCACGCGGCCGGCGCAGCCGCGGGACGCGCACGAAGCACCGACTCGGAGCACCGAAGCACCGCACCACCCAGCAGGACCCGCACGACAGACGGACTAAGGGAGAAGCCGAGATGGCGCGACGCCGCACCGAGCTTGTCAAGGCAGCCGCCGCCGACCTGGAGCGGCGGTCCCCGGAGGGCGCCTCGCGGCTGCCCGCCCCGCGCGAGCCCTCCGGCACGATCGAGATCCTCGCCGAGACCGGCCGTCCGGCCGCCGAGCGCGCGTACCCCGAGGGTCCGGGCGACGTGCTCGCCTCCCGGCCCGAGGACATCCTCGCCGAGCCGCCGGACGCGCGGGACGTGTCCGCCGAGCTGGCCGCTCCCCCGCGCCGCAAACTGCCCTGGCTCACCCTGCTGCTGGCGGCGGGCGTGGTGGCCACGGGCGCCTTCGCCGGCGGGGCGCTGGTCGAGAAGCATCACCTCCAGGGTTCCCCGACCGCCGGGCGCGGCTTCTCCTTCCCCACGGCGGGCGGCGGCCGGGCCGGCGGCTTCGGCGGGTTCGGCAGCGGCGCCGGCGGGGCGACCGGCGGCAGCGGCGGGTCCGGGGTGACCGTCGGCACGGTCAAGCTCGTCGACGGCGACACGATCTACCTCACCGACGCCCAGGGCGACACCGTCAAGGTCACCACCGGCGGGTCCACGAAGGTCACCGAGTCCAAGACCGGCAAGGTCTCGGACCTCAAGCCCGGGCAGAGCGTCACCGTCCTCGGCACCAAGGGCTCCGACGGCGACGTGGCCGCGACCACCGTCACCCAGGGCGGCGGCTTCGGGGGCTTCGGCGGCTTCGGCGGCCGGGGCGCCGGGGGCGCCGGGGGCACGGCGGGCGGCGGCGGTACGGGTGCGGGCGGCGGCGGGAACTGATCCCGCGTTTACGCTGGCAGGGCGTACGGTGCAGCGGGCCGCGACGGCGGCCGGCCGGCCGTACGCCCGTCGCCGTTCCACCGGCCGCGCGCCCCCGGGCGTACCGCCACCGTCGCCCCGCCCCCGCACCCGCTTTCTGCGTCACGCCCCCTTCGTCGTCCCGCACCGGGAGGAGCCCATGGACACGCCCGAGGCCAGCCTGCTGGTCGTCGACGACGAGCCGAACATCAGGGAACTGCTGTCCGCGTCCCTGCGGTTCGTCGGGTTCCGGGTCACCTCCGCGGCCTGCGGGGCGGACGCGCTGGCCGCCGTCGCCCGCGAGCGGCCCGACCTGGTGGTGCTCGACGTGATGCTGCCCGACATGGACGGCTTCGCCGTCGTCCGGCGGCTGCGCGAGGACGGCGGGCCGCGGCCGGCCGGCGGCGCCGACGACCGGCTGCCGGTGCTCTTCCTCACCGCCAAGGACGGCCTGGAGGACAAGATCAGCGGGCTGACGGCCGGCGGGGACGACTACGTCACCAAGCCCTTCAGCCTGGAGGAGCTGATCGCGCGGATCCGGGCCATCCTGCGCCGCACCGGCGGCCCCACCGACGACGGCCGGCTGGTCGCGGGCGACCTCGAACTCGACACCGTGGGGCACCAGGTGACCCGCGGCGGGCGGCTGATCTCGCTGTCGCCCACCGAGTTCAAGCTGCTCGCCTACCTGATGGCCAACGCCGACCGGGTCGTCTCCAAGCCGCAGATCCTCGACCACGTGTGGGCGTACGACTTCGGCGGCGACCTGAGCATCGTCGAGTCGTACATCTCGTACGTGCGGCGCAAGGTCGACCGGGCCGACTCCGGCGCGGAGGGGGCGGCCAAGCTCATCCACACGGTACGGGGCGTCGGGTACGTGCTGCGCCGCCCGGCGCCGGGCCAGGGGTGAGGCGGCCGTGCCGCCCGCGACGGCCTTCGGGCCGGCCCTGCGCCGCGTGACGTCCTTCCGCTTCTCGGCGGTGTCGCTGCGCTCGCGGCTGGTGCTGCTGGCGCTCGTGCTGGTGCTGCTCGGGCTGGCCGTCAGCGACACGGTGGTGCTCGGGTCGGTGCGCGGGCAGCTCGTGCAGCGCGTGGACCAGCAGCTGGAGCGGTACGGACGGCCGCTGGCCCGGCGGCTCGGCACGGACGGGGTGCCGCCGCGGCGCTACGTCCCGCCGGACGCGGGTGGGGCGCGGGTGGGCCGCGCGGGGACGGGCACGGGCACGGCGGGGACTGGCACGGCGGGGACTGGCACGGCGGGCCTGGGTGCGCGCACGCCGGGCGCGGGCACGGGCGCCTCCCTCGGCTCCGACGGCGAACGGCCGTGGCTGCCCAGCCAGTTCGTGGTCGCCTTCGCCGCCTCCGACGGGCACGTGGCCGAGCAGTTCCGGGTGCCCGTGGCCGCCGACGACCCCCGCCCGCTGTGGCCCGCGATGGACGCCGCCCAGCTCCGCGCCCGCATGGACAAGCCGTTCGACGTGCCCAGCGACCACGGCGGCGGCAGCTGGCGCATCCTCGTCGTGCCCGTCTCCGTGCCCTCCGGGCCGCCCGTCACCGGCGACGGCACCCCCGTCGCCCGCCTGCCCGCCGGCGTCGTGATCGCCTCCTCCCTCGACGACGTGACCTCCACCACCAACCGGCTGGGCACCGCCTTCCTGCTCATCGGCGCGGTCGTGGTGGCGCTGCTCGGCATCGCCGGCTGGTTCGCGGTACGGGCCGGACTGCGGCCGCTGCGGCGGATCGAGGCGACCGCCGCCGAGATCGCCGCGGGCCGCCCGCTGTCCCACCGCATGCCCGAGGCGTCGCCGCGCACCGAGGTCGGACGGCTCTCCTCCGCGCTCAACGGCATGCTCGCGCAGATCGAGTCCGCGTTCGCCGCCCGCGCCGAGTCCGAGCAGCAGATGCGGCGCTTCGTCGCGGACGCGAGCCACGAGCTGCGCACCCCGCTGGCCGGCATCCGCGGCTTCGCCGAGCTGTACCGGATGGGCGCGCTGGCCGACGAGGCCGACGTCAAGCGCACGATGGCCCGGATCGAGAGCGAGGCCGTCCGGCTCGGCGGCCTCGTGGAGGACCTCCTCACCCTGGTCCGTATGGACGAGCAGCGGCCCCTCCAGCTCGCCCCCATGGACCTGCGCAGCCTCGCCGTGGACGCCCTCCACGACACCACCGCCCTCGACCCCACCCGCGCGGTCGCCCTCACCGGCCCCGGCGGCCCCGGCACCGCGCCCGGCCCCGCGCCCGTCCTCGGCGACGAGGCCCGCCTGCGCCAGGTCGTCGCCAACCTCGTCGGCAACGCCGTCGCCCACACCCCCGCCGGCACCCCGATACGCATCGGCGTCGGCACCCTCGACGGCCACGGCGTCCTCGAGGTCGCCGACCGCGGCCCCGGCCTCACCCCCGAGCAGGCGGCCCGCGTCTTCGAGCGCTTCTACCGCGTCGACGCCTCCCGCTCCCGCACCACCGGCGGCGGCGCCGGCCTCGGCCTCTCCATCGCCGCGGCCCTCGCCGCCGCCCACCACGGCACCGTCGACCTCGACACCACCCCCGCCCAGGGCACCACCTTCCGCCTCCGCATCCCCCTGCCCGCCCCCACCGAGCCCTGACCGGCCCGGGGGCGGCCTCCCCTACCCCTGCGGGGGTGAGGCCGCGTGGATGGCGGTGTGGAGGTAGTGGGCCAGGCCCGGGCGGAGGGTGTCGTAGGTGGCGGTGAAGCGGGGGTCGGAGGTGTAGAGGGCGGCGAGGCCGCGGTGGATGTCGGGGGTGCAGGGGTAGAACCAGCGGGTGATGTGGTCGCGGTGCTCGACGGCGAGGGCGACGGCCGCGGGCCCGTCGGCGGGGGCGCCGGAGTCCATGAGGGCGGCGAGCCGTTCGCCCCAGTCGGCGGCCTCGGCGCGTTCGCGCAGCCAGTCCTCCTTGGTGTAGGCGGAGGTCCGGCGCGCGGACTCGCGGTAGGCGTCGGTGCCGCCCCAGCGCCGCTCGGCCTCGGCCGAGTGGTCGGGGGCGTCGCCGAAGACCTCGAAACGCTCCTCGGGGGTCAGGGGGATGCCCATCTTTCGTGCCTCCAGTGCTCTTTCGACGGCGTCGGCCATCGTGCGAAGCCGCGCGATGCGGGCGGTGAGCAGCTCGTGCTGCCGGCGGAGCTGGGCGGTGGGGTCCTGCGCGGGGTCGGCCAGGATCTCGGCGATCTCCTCCAGGGGGAAGCCGAGTTCGCGGTAGGACAGGATGTGCTGGAGCCGTTCCAGGTCGGCCTCGCCGTACAGGCGGTAGCCGGAGGCGGAACGCCCGCCGGGGGACAGCAGCCCCACGTCGTCGTAGTGGTGCAGCGTGCGGACGGTGACCCCGGACATCCGGGCCACCTGTCCGACGGTGTGCTCCGCACCGTCCGCGCCGTTGGAGAAATCCACCGTCCCACCTCCTCACCCGCCGGACGCTAGGACCTCCCGTGACGTGAGGGTCAAGCGTGCCGGACCGGACCCGGGGAAAGCGTGTAGGCGACACCGAAGTGGCGACCGTCACTCCGGGAAGGGGAATCGATCACCGGCCGGGGAGGCTGATGTGTACGGCGGGGCCGCACCACGGCTGGACCCCCTCGGGAAGAGGAAGAGGATCGGCATGTACAAGAACATCCTGACCGCGGTGGACGGTTCGGCCCACGGCAGCGCCGTACTGGACGCGGTCGCGTCCCTCGCCAAGCTGACCGGCGCCTCGGTGCACGTGATCCACATCCGCCCCTCGGAGGTCATCTCCGGCGGCGTCACGGCCGCGGTCGTCCCGGTCGAGGACGCGGAGGACAGCCGGCAGGTCGTGAAGGATGCGCTGGCCCGGCTGCGGGAGGACGGCGTCACGGCCGACGGCGAGGTGGACGAGGGCCTGCGCGGGGAACTCGCCGCGATCCTCGTGGACCGCGCCGCCGAACTCGGCAGCGACCTGATCGCGGTCGGCCCCGGCCACTACAGCGGCATCTCCGCCCTGCTGCACACCAGCGTGAGCCGCGGGGTCGCGAAGACCTCGCCCGTCTCGGTGCTGCTCGTGCACAGCGGCGCCGAGGACGCGCCGGAGGCGTAAGGGGGGCGACTCCCCGCCGGGCTCGGGGAGTCGAACCGGGCTCGGGGAGTCGTTCCGGCCGCCAGGTCCTCGACCTCGTCCTCGACGGCGTCCGCGGCACCGGCCAACCGGTCCGGGTGATCGCCCGCGATCCCTCCCGGCTCGCCCCGCGCGTCCGCGACACCGTCGAGGTGGTGACCGGCTCGCACGGCGACCCCGCCGTCGTCGAGGCCGCCTTCGACGGCGCGGACGCCGTCTTCTGGCTGGTCCCGCCAGACCCGGCCGCCACCGGCCTCGAAGCCGCCTACGCCGGCTTCACCCGCCCGGCCGCCGCCGCGTTCGCGCGCCGGGGCGTGCGCCGCGTCGTCGGCATATCCGCCCTCGGCCGCGGCACGCCCGGCGACGCCGGACTGGTGTCGGCGTCCCTGGCCATGGACGACGTGATCACCGCGAGCGGCGTCGGCTACCGCGCGCTCGCCCTGCCCTCGTTCATGGAGAACCTGCTCCGCCAGGTCGAACCGATCGGGAGCCAGGGGATGTTCTTCGGCCCGCTCGCCGCCGGCCTCGAGGCCCCGGCCTGCGCCACCCGCGACATCGCCGCCACCGCCGCCGCGCTCCTGCTCGACGGCTCCTGGAGCGGCCAGGAGGAAGTCCCCGTCCTGGGACCGGAGGACCTCTCCTGCGACGACATGGCCCGGATCCTCTCCGACGTGCTGGGCACCCAAGTGCGTTACCAGCGCGTCCCGTTCGACGACTTCCGCAACTCCCTGACCGCGCACGGCCATTCGGAGGCGATGGCCGACGGCATGGTCGCGATGATGCGGGCGAAGGACGCCGGCCTCGACTCCACCGTGCCCCGCACCCCCGCGGCCACCGCGCCCACCACCTTCCGCCGGTTCTGCGAGGACACCCTCAAACCGGCGCCGCAAGGCTGACGTTCACGCCGCGCACGGCGCCGTCCCCGCAGATCGCGGGCGGCCCGGAACCGTCCCTGTGAAGAAGCGGTGGAGAAAAGGCCCCGCGCCACTCATCTTCGGCTCATGTCCGACAGACCGCTCTCCTCCCGCCTGACCCGGCTGACCGTCAGATCCCTCGCCACCGACATCGCGATGGTGGCGCTTTGGCGCTTCGGCTTCAGGCACTCCTGGCACGTCTCGCTGATCGTCGGGGCCGTCATGCTCACGGCCTCCGCCCTGCTGGTCCTCCATTCCTGGTGGTGGCACAAGGACCCCGACCGGGTGCGGAGTTCCGAGACCTGGGAGGCGCGCCGGGCCGAGAAGGTCGCCCGGCAGGCGGCCGCCGCCGAAGCCGCCCACCGCGCCTCGGGCCGCCGCTGACCGCCCGGCCCGCCCCTCGCGGCCCGGAGCGCCCGTCCACGCCGTAAATCCCGGTGCGACAAGGCCCGTTGTGCTGGCAGGGTGCGCGGGTGCGGGAACCCCGGCGGAAGGTGTCGCGTGGTGACCGGCGGCCGCTGGCCGCCGTGTTGGCGGCGAAGACGGTGTCCGTCACCGGGGACGCCCTGACGGGGATGGCCGTGCCGTGGTTCGTGCTGCGGACGACGGGGAGCGCGGCGAAGGCCGGGGTGGTGGCCTGCGCGACGCTGCTGCCGCTGGTGGTGGCCGCGGCCCTGGGCGGACCGATCGTCGACCGGTGGGGACGGCGCCGCGTGGCCGTGTCCGCGGACGTCCTGTGCGGCGCGGCGGTCGCCGCGATCCCACTGCTCCGGGCCGCAGGGGCGCTCACCTTCCCGCTGCTGTGCGGGCTGATGGCCCTGACCGGCCTGGTCCGCGCGCCGGGCCGCACCGCGCGGGACGTCGCGCTGCCCGCACTGGCCGCCCGGGCGGCGGTGCCGCTGGGCAGAGCCGCGAGTTGGTACGACGGAGCCGCGCGGTCGGCGGGGATGGTCGGTTCGGCGTGCGGGGGCGTGCTGATCGCCGTCCTCGGTACGGGCCCGGCCCTCGCGGTGGACGCGGGGTCGTTCGCCGTGTCGGCGGCGCTGGTGGCGCTCGGGCTGCGCGGGATGGACGACCGGCCGGGGGCCCCGGGCCCACCGCATGATGCGCCGCTGCTGTCGGCACGCGCGTACCGTCTTCAACTCGCCGACGGCTTCCGCTGCTTGGCCGGCCAGCGCCTCCTGCTGGCCCTGTGCCTCATGACGCTGGCCACCCGGGGGCTCGACGAGGGGTGGAGCGCGGTTCTGCTGCCGCTCCAGGCGCGGGACAGGCTGGGCGGCACGGCGGAACTCGGCGTGCTCGAGACGCTGTTCGGAGCCGGAGCCCTCATCGGGGCGCTGGCGTACGGGGCGTTCGGGCACCGCTTCCGGCGCCGGCCGCTCTACACCGCGGCGTTCCTGATCGTCGGCGCGCCCCGGTTCGTGGTCGCCGCCTGCACCGGCACGACCGCGCCGCTGGCCGCCATAATGGCGGTCGAGGGTCTGGCCTGCGGCGTGCTCAACCCCATCGTGGCCACCGTGATGTTCGAGACGGTCCCGGAGGAACTGCGCAGCCGCGTGCTCGGCGCGACGACGGCGGCGTTCCTCACCGCGGCCCCGCTCGGCGGCCTCGGCGCGGGTCTGCTGGCCGGGTCCGTCGGGCTGCCCGCCGCGCTGCTCGGCACCGGCGCGGTCTACTTCGCCGCCACCCTGAGCCCCCTCGTCTTCCCCGCCTGGCAACTCCTCGACGGCCCCTCCCCACCCGGGAAGCCCGAGGTGGCACCGGCGGGTTCGGCCTAGGCTGCCGGCATGGCCGCGGGCGGCGGGTCACGGGTCACGGAGGAGGTCCG
This sequence comes from uncultured Actinomycetota bacterium, assembly GCA_963756705.1. Classification (GTDB taxonomy): domain Bacteria; phylum Actinomycetota; class Actinomycetes; order Streptomycetales; family Streptomycetaceae; genus Actinacidiphila. Next base: position 290,085 of record CAVWOS010000004.1, read on the forward strand.
GGGTGGACGGCGAGATCGTCACTGTCATGGAGCAGTTCGGCCCCTACCTGAGCGCCGCGTCGGGATCGTACGGCGCCGACGTGATCAGTCGTGCGGAGGACCCGGCGGTGGGCGCCACGGCCAACGCGGGCCGGCGCCTGCTGCGTACGGTCTGGTGGCGGCGCCCCGAGCAGCGCGCCGAACCGTCCGCGGCCGTACGGGAGGTGGCGCGGGAGCCGGCCGACGAGGAGGCCGTGGCGGCCCTCCGGGGGCAGATCGAGCACGCGCTGCGGGAGGACGCCGACCTGCTGCGTGAACTGGGGGAACTGCTGCGGGAGTCGGGCGAGGGCACCGCGAACGTCACGGCGTCGGTGGAGGGTTCCCACACGGACGGGTGCATCGGCCTGGTGGTCACGGGCGACCGCACGCCCCTCGAAGGGTGAGGTGTCCGGACCGGACCGCCCCGGCCCCGGCGGCCTCCTAGAGGTCCGCGATCTCCTCCGCGTACACCTGGGCCAGGGGCTGCGGGCCGACGTACTGCTGGCAGTTGCAGGTGCCGGACTCGTAGTGGGTGGGCTTGCGGTCGGCGTCCCAGGCGGTGGGGACCTCCACGATCTCGTGGCACTTGCCCTGCTTGTCGTGCTTGGCGAGGTGGTGGGTGCAGCCGCAGACGGGCTCGGGCGGACGGCCGGAGGCCTCGAGGGCGCGGCGTTCGGCCTGCACGGCGGCGCGGCGCTCCATCTGCCGCTCGTGGCGGGTCCGGAGGGCGTTGCGTATGCCGTCGTTGACGGACTTGAACGCGCCGATCCCGAAGAGACCGATCACCCACCACATCCAGGCGTCCATGGCCCCGGCACCCCCGATTCGCACGCTGTGCTTGGTCGGGTCCAGCGTATTGCAGGGCGGCCTCCGCTCCCCCTGCCGGTGGGGCCCGTCCGCGAACGGGCGCGGCCGTGCGCGGCAGTGCGCGGGCGGACCCGGTGACGCGGGGTGCGCGGACGCGGACGTTCCGTGCTCCGACGGTGACGCAGCGCGTTGTCGGACCCTCGCGCAACACTGGAGGCATGTGCAGAAGCATCAAGACGCTCCGACCGCCCATGACCGCCGAGGTCCACGACGAGGACATCCGCGCGGCAGCGCTCCAGTACGTGCGCAAGATCTCCGGCTTCCGCGCGCCCGCCGCGCACAACCAGGAGGTGTTCGACGCCGCCGTGGCCGCCGTCGCCGCGGCGACCGCCGAGCTGCTCGACGGCCTGGAGATACGCGGCGCGGCGAAGGCCGCCGTGGCCACCGCCGAGGCCGCCGGCTGACCACGGGCCGAGCAGCTGGACGGACCCGCGCAGGACTCGCGGCACGCGATCGCCCGACCCACCGCGCGACCGCCGCGCCCGGTGCGTCCCGCCGGGCTAGCCTTGCCGCATGGCCCGCATGACCGACGCCGAGTGGCGCACCTTCGCGACGACCGGGACCCGCACCGGCAAGATCGCCGTCCAGCGCAAGAACGGGCGGCCGCACGTCACGCCCGTGTGGTTCGTGCTGGACGACACCGACCCCGAGGACGTGCGGGTGGTGTTCAACACCGGGCACGACTCGCTCAAGGGCCGCGCCCTGCGGCGCGACCCGCACTTCGCGCTGTGCGTGGACGACCAGCAGCCGCCGTACTCCTTCGTGCTGCTGGAGTGCACCGCCGAGCTGGTCACCGACCCCGAGACGCTGCTGATCTGGGCCACCAGGATCGGCGGACGCTACATGGGCGAGGACCGGGCCGAGGAGTTCGGCGCCCGCAACGCGGTGCCGGGCGAGTACCTGGTGCGCGCCCGCATCGACCGGGTCACCGCCGAGCGGGACGTCTCCGTCTGACGCCGATCGGCCCGCGCCGGGCGCCGGCCCACCCGGCGACCCGGTGGGCCCGCACCCCGCTCACCCGTAGGACAGCTTGGAGCACGGGTTCGCGTCCGCGCTCCGCGCCGACGCCGCGAGCGACTTCGGCAGCGCCGCCGGTGTCGCGGACGCGCTCCCTGCCGTGACGAAGTCCTGGCCGACGACGAGGTTGATGCCGTTGATGTCGAGCGGCACCAGCTGGGCGCCGGGGAAGAGCCGGGCGAGCGTCTTGGCGTGCGCGGCGTCCGCGGGGCCGTACTCGACGAGGGTCGCGGCGTGGTCCTGCGCCTTGGCGGTGGCGGTACCGGAGACGGTGAAGCCGGAGGCGGTGAGCTTCTCGGACGCCTTGCCCGCCAGCCCCCCGGTGGTGGTGCCGTTGTAGACGCTGACGGAGATGCCGGTGCCGTCCACGCTCGGCGTCGGGGTGGCCGTCGGCGTGGTCTCCGTCTTGCCGGAGGCGTTGGTGCCGTCCAGGGTGTGGTCGGCCCGCAGTTCGGCGAACAACTCGTCGACGTCCGGGTGCACGAGGTCTATCCGCGACCCGGCGTACTTCCAGGGCGCCGTGATGAACTGGATGTTCTTCAGGTCGATGGACTTCAGGGACAGCGCGAAGGACATCAGCTTCGACGCCGGGGACAGCCCCGGGTCCACGGTCAGCGCCTTGGTGGCCGCGTTGGCGAGCGGGAGCAGGGTGGTCGGGTTCATGCCCTCGCCCTTGATCTTGGCGATCAGCGCGGACAGGAACGCCTGCTGGCGCAGCATGCGGCCGACGTCGGAGTTGTCGCCGATGCCGTGCCGCATCCGCACGTAGTCCAGCGCCTTCTGACCGGAGAGGTTCTGCATGCCCTGCTTCAGGACGAGCTTGCCCTTGTAGCCGAGGTTGGGGTTGAGGTCGCCCGGGTAGATGTTGTTGGGCACGCAGACCTCGACGCCGTGCACGGCGGAGGTCATGGAGGAGAAGCCCTCGAAGTCGACCACGATGGTGTGGTCTATCCGCATGCCCGACAGCTTCTCGATGGTGTTCTGCGTGCAGGCGGGGTTGCCCTTGGCCGTGTCGCCCATGGAGAAGGCCGAGTTGAACATCGCGCCGGTCTGGTCGGGCGACCACTTGCCGTTCGGCAGCAGGCACGGCGGTATGTCGACGAGCGAGTCGCGCGGGATGGAGATGCCGACGGCGTGTTTGTGGTCGGGGTAGATGTGCAGCAGGATCGTGGTGTCCGAGCGGCCGATCGGCGCCGGAGGTGCCCTTGCCGCCGAGCTTGGCGTTCTCGCCGGAGCGGGTGTCGGAGCCGATCAGCAGCACGTTCACCGGCTTGTCGCCGTTGGCGTCGGCCTGCGCGGCCTTGGGGCGGTTCTTGCTGAGCCCGGCCGAGTCGAAGGTGGAGATGTTCGCGTTGAGTTTGAGGTAGATCGCGCCGACACCGCCGACGATCAGCAGGACGAAGGCGACCGCGATGCCCACGATCCAGCGCGTACGGCTCGCGTTTGCGCTTGCGCCCACGAACGCCCATTCCCACACCTTCGGTCCGGTGGCTTTCGCGCACACGACGATGCCCCACGTTTACCAGTTACCCGCGAGGTGAATGTATGACGTGCATCACATCGCTCGCCGGAGTTCGGGCCGATGCCCGGCAGGCCACTGTACGTGCTGAATATGTGCGGTGGACCCGGTAACGACAGGGCTTGACGCTTACCGCACGGTTACGCCACAGCCGCCGTACAGGCGTCCGGTGACCGTATTCTCTTTCCGGTGATTTCCCGGGCGACCGGAATGATCAGTACCGGACTTCAGCGGGGATTGTCGGCCAGCGCGTCCGCCAGACAGCCGTGCGGGCGGAAGAGCGCGTCAAGTCCGGTCATGGCGAGGAGTTTTCTGGTCGGCGGATGATCGCAGGCCATCAGCAGCCGGCCGCCGCGTTCGACCAGCCGGCGGCGGGTGCGCACCAGCAGCGACAGGCCGTAGCAGTCGATGAACTCCAGCCGGCCGAGGTCGAGCACGACCAGTGCGGGGGCGGGCCGCAGGGCCGCAGCGATCAGGTGCGGGTCCACCTCGGCGACGCTGCCCAGGTCGATCTCACCGCTCAGCTCGACCACGGTGATCCCGCGTATCCGGTAGGTGCGGGCCCGCGCGGTCGGCGGCGGGACGACGTCGCCGAGCCGGTGTGCGGGCTCCGGCCGCTGCTCACCCTGCTGCACCCCGCATCTCCCTCGTCGTAGGGCGCCTGCGTGACCTCTCCGACCGTAACCGGAGCGCGGCGCCGGGCGGGAGGCTGCCTGGGGCGGGTGGCCGATATTCACCCGCAGGAGTGAGATCGGCGGCGGGACGTCACAGGTCGCGCTGGAAGGCGTTCAGCCACTCCACGGACTGCTCGGGGGTGAGGGCGACGCTGTCCAGGGCGTCCATCGCCCGGGTGTACTCGACCACTTCGTCGTGCTTGTCGACGTAGAGCGCACCGGTGAGCTGCTCGAGGTAGACGAGGTCGGGCAGGTCGGACTCGGGGAAGCTCAGCAGGGTGAAGGCGCCGCCGCCGGCCGGGTGGCCGCCGGTGGAGAACGGCAGGATGCGCACGTCCACGTTCGGGGCCTCGGCGGCCTCCAGGATGTGCCGGACCTGGTCGCGCATGGCCTGGGGGCCGCCGAACGGACGGCGCAGGGCGCCCTCGTCCATCACCGAGACGAAGTGGGGTGCCCGCTCGGAGACGAGGAGCTTCTGCCGTTCCAGGCGTAGACCGACTCGTCTTTCCACCCAGGGTTCGGCTGCTTCGGGGTGACCGAGTCGGATCACCGCCCTTATGTAGTCCTCGGTCTGCAGAAGACCGTGCACGAACTGGACCTCGAAGGTGCGGATGAGGGCGGCGGACTCCTCCAGGCCGACGTATGTCTGGAACCAGGTCGGCATGACCTCGCCGTACCCGTGCCACCAGCCGGCGGCGTTGGCCTCGCGGACCAGGCCGAGCATCGCGTGCCGTTCGGCCTCGTCGGTGACGCCGTAGAGCGTCAGCAGATCGGCGACATCACGCTCCTTGAAGCTGACGCGGCCGAGCTCCATGCGGCTGATCTTCGACTCGGAGGCCCTGATCGAGTATCCGGCGTCCTCCCGACTGATGCCCTTGGACTCCCGCAGCCTCCGCAGCTGCGCTCCGAGCAGCATTCGTCGCACGATGGACCCGCCTCCCGGCTGCCCTGCGCTCATAGGTCACGCTCCGCCCTTAGCTCATCAGCAGTCTGCCACTCATGCGCTGCGCGCAGTACCCATTCCGTCACTCTCCATCGACACGTGCATCATTTCCTTGCAGATGCACGTGCAGACGCCCTTGCAGTATCAGGCATCGATCCCTGAGCATGGGGGCGTGCAGATACCTCGGGGGCTCGCATGAGGGCAGAGGCCACAGCTGTGCTGGAGCCGTTATGGCAAGGCGTGCTCGCGCCTGAGCGGCTCACCGCCGACGACGGGGCCACACGCGAGCTGTCGGCCGCCCCCGCCTCGGTCCGCGAGGCCCGGCACTTCACCAGGGCCACCCTCGAGTGCTGGCGGCTGTCCGCGCTGCACGACGCGATGGAACTCGTCGCCTCCGAGCTGGTGACCAACGCCCTGCGCTACGCGGTGCCGATGGGTACGGCGGGCACTCCCGTGCGCCTGAGCCTGGTGCGCTGGACCTGCCGGGTGCTGTGCGCCGTGCAGGACCCCAGTCCGGTGCCGCCGATCGCGAAGGATCCCGACTACGTCGCCGAGACCGGGCGCGGCCTGCACCTGGTCGATTCCTTCAGCGAGAGCTGGGGCTGGCACCCGCTGCACGGCGCGGGGAAAGTGGTGTGGGCACTGTTCGACGTGCCCGACGGCAGCGGGCGGTTCGTCCACCGGGCCCTCTGAGCGGCCCCACGGACGCGCCGCCGCGCGCCGTCTCACCCCGCGAGGTGGTCGAACTCCCCGGCCTTGACGCCGATGATCATCGACTCGATCTCGGACCGGGTGTAAATCAGCGCGGGCCCGTCCGGAAAGCGCGAATTGCGCACGGCGACATCGCCGTCGGGCAGCGCGGCGAACTCCACGCAGGTGCCATTGGCATTACTGTGCCGGCTCTTCTGCCAGGTCACTCCGGACAGTTCGTCCGAGGACATTCCGTTGTGCGGTCGGCGCATCACTTCTCCCGTTGAGTTCTGTGCGGTGGACCAGATGATATCTCGATCCGGTGTCCCGTGCATATGCACGTGCATGTGCACGTGCAGTCACTCGCCGTGATTCTCTGCCGGGCGCGCCGACCGCCGTCAAACACCCGGCCCGACAGCGGCCCACCGGCCGCGAACCCGCCGCCGGACGACCCCGGGGGCGGCTAATCTCCGGCACTTACCACCCGTTCGGTCGGATACGATATTGACGTTCCGTAGACGAATAACTCACTCCGCGCGACGAATTGGGAGCAGCCTGCAATGGCTCGTCACCTCATCACCTCTGCCCTGCCCTATATCAACGGGATCAAGCACCTGGGCAACATGGTGGGGTCCATGCTCCCGGCGGACGTCTACGCCCGGTATCTGCGCCGGCGCGGCCACGACGTGCTCTACATCTGCGCCACCGACGAGCACGGGACCCCCGCCGAGCTGGCCGCCAAGGAGGCCGGGCTGCCGGTCGCCGCCTTCTGCGCGCAGGCGCACGACGCCCAGAAGGCCGTCTACGACGGGTTCGAGCTGTCCTTCGACCACTTCGGCCGCAGCTCCTCCGCGCAGAACCGCGAGATCACCCAGCGCTTCGCCCGCCGGCTCCAGGAGAACGGCTTCATCGAGGAGCGGTCGGTCCGCCAGGTCTACTCGCTCGACGACGCGCGCTTCCTGCCCGACCGCTACATCGTGGGCACCTGCCCGCACTGCGGGTACGACAAGGCGCGCGGCGACCAGTGCGAGAACTGCACGCGGGTGCTCGACCCGACCGACCTCATCGACCCGCGCTCCGCGATCAGCGGCAGCAGCGCGCTCGAGGTCCGCGAGACCAAGCACCTCTTCCTCCTCCAGTCGAAGCTGGCCGGCGAGGTCGAGGCGTGGATCGACGCCAACAGCGGCGACTGGCCCACGCTGGCGTCCTCGATCGCCCGCAAGTGGCTCACCGAGGGGCTCCAGGACCGGTCGATCACCCGCGACCTCGAGTGGGGCGTCCCCGTCCCCGCCGACACCTGGCCCGAACTGGCCGCCGAGGGCAAGGTCTTCTACGTCTGGTTCGACGCCCCCATCGAGTACATCGGTTCCACCAAGGAGTGGGCCGACGCGGCGGCGGCCGGCGAGACCCGCGACTGGGAGTCGTGGTGGTACGAGGCCGAGAGCACCGTCCGCTACACGCAGTTCATGGCCAAGGACAACGTGCCCTTCCACACCGTGATGTTCCCCGCCACCCAGCTGGGCACCCGGGACCCGTGGAAGAAGGTCGACTACGTAAAGGCCTTCAACTGGCTGAACTACTACGGCGGGAAGTTCTCCACCTCGCAGAAGCGCGGCGTGTTCACCGACGCGGCGCTCGACCTGCTGCCGGCCGACTACTGGCGCTACTTCCTCATCGCCAACGCCCCGGAGTCCGACGACACCTCCTTCACCTGGGAGTTGTTCGCCTCCTCGGTGAACAAGGACCTCGCCGACACGCTCGGCAACTTCGTCAACCGCGTCCTGTCCTTCTCCCGAAAGCGGTTCGGGGACGAGGTGCCCGCGGGCGCCGCGGCGGGCGAGGCGGAGGCGAAGCTCGGCGAGCAGATCGCCGGACTGCTGGCGGAGTACGAGGGGCACCTGGAGGCCCTCCAGTTCCGCAAGGCGGCGCAGGCGCTGCGCGCGCTGTGGAGCGCGGGCAACTCCTACCTGGAGGAGAAGGCGCCCTGGATGGCGATCAAGACCGACCCCGAGGGCGCCGCGCTGACCCTGCGCACCGCGATGAACCTCATCCACCTGTACGCGGTGGTCTCCGAGCCCTTCATCCCGGCCTCGGCCCGGGCGATGCGCGCCGCCTTCGCGCTGCCCGGCGACGACGCCCCGTGGGTGTCGCCGCAGGAGACCCGGGCGCTGGCCGCGGTGCCGGCCGGCACGCCCTTCACCGTGCCGCCGGTCCTCTTCGCGAAGATCACCGACGAGGCGCTGGAGTCGTACATCACCCGGTTCGGCGGCGACCCGGACGCCGCGGCCTGAGACGGCGGAGCGCGCCCGGCGGGACCGACCGGCCCGCCCGGCGCGCTCAGCGGTTCGCGATCCGCGATCAGCTGTCCGCGCGGGTTCAGCGCGCGAGCGAGGCGGCGTCGCCCATGACGACCACCGGGTGCAGCCGCGGGTCCAGGGTGCGCAGCAGCTGCTTCATGACGGCGGCCGGCAGGGAGACGCAGCCCTGGGTGGGACCGCCGTGGTCGACGTGCAGCCAGATGCCGCCGCCGCGCGACTCGCCCAGCGGCCGGGTCCAGTCCCGCGGCGACATGCCGGGCTTGCGGTTGTAGTTGATGGCGATCACGTAGTCGAAGGCGCCGGCCAGCGACTCGCCGTGGAAACCGGTGCCGTGCACGGAGAAGCCGATCGGCGCGTGGTCGTAGCTGAGCGCGGTGCCCGGGTCCGGCAGCCGGCCGCCGGCGTCGGTGAGGGTGAACACGCCGATGGGGGAGCGCAGGTCGCCGGTGTGGTGGTGGTCGCTCCAGCCGCGCAGCGCGTTGTGCGCGGACCAGGCCGGGCCCGCGGCCGTCCAGCCGGTGACGGGGTCCTTGCGGTAGAGGGTCACCCGCGCGGTGTCGCGGTTGCGGCCGCCGCCGGTGACGACGAGCGCCTGGCGGGTGGCCGCCGGGACCTGTGCGAGGGTCCGCGGGCCGAGGCCGGGCAGCACGGCGGGGATCGGGGTGGTGGTCGCCATCGGCTCGGGCGCCGAACGGCTGCCCGGTCCTGCGCCGTGCACCACCGTGCTCACCGGCCCTTCGGCTGCCTGCCGGGACGGGCGGGCGCCCGAACTCACGGTGCCGCACCCGGCCAGCAGGGTCCCGGCGGCCAGGACGGCGACGGCCGTGGCGAGTGCCGCGCGGGGTCGGGATATGGGCATGGTCGGTTTCGTGCCTCTCACATCGGATGAGCTCGGATCGGCTCATGACGGTTGGACCGGACAGCCCGTGCGGGCGGGCGGCCCGTGCGGGGCGCGGGGCCGACCCGGCGCTGGACGGCTCACGCGAGGGGACGCGTGCGGGACGGGTAGGACGGGTGGGACGGGTTCGGGGCCGGCGGCCCGGGAGGGACGCGACACGGGCGGACACGGACGGACTCGGCCGCGCGTCACCGGAAGTCCGCCGCCATCAGGAGGTCGCGGACCCGGGATTCCTGGGGTTCGACGGGGTCGGACAGGCACACCGTGACCATGACCAGCGCCGAACCGGTGCCGTCCACGATCGTGGTGCCGAGCTGGGCGGTGCCGCCGACCGTGCGGCAGGCCGGCACCACCTGCTCCGCGCCAGCCGTCCGCGGCAGCAGCCGGAACTTCTCGGCGCTGAGCTTGCCCTCGTTCAGCTCCAGCTTGATCAGCACGCCGCCGGGGGTGAGCCGGCGGACCAGCGGGGTGCAGAAGTCGTCCAGCGGGTGCGCGCAGCCGCCGGGCGGCAGGCCCAGCGCCTGCGAGGACACGTAGACCGTGCGCGAGCCGTGCGGGGTGAGCGTGCGCCAGCCCGGCGGCAGCCCCAGGGTCAGCCCGGTCAGGGCGGCGAAGGTGTGGACGCGGGAGGGGTGCTGGTCCACGGCGGCGTCCGACGTGGAGGTCGAGGCCGGGGTCGGCGGACCGCTCGTCGGCGGGCCGCCGGTGGGCACGGCGCCCGAGGCGGGCGGCGCCAGCGAGGTGATCCGCCCCGGCGCGGGCGCGCCGGACGGGCCGCCCGCCCCCGGCAGCAGCAGTCCCGCCGCGGCGACGGCCAGGACGGCCGTCGCCGACAGCGCGACCGCCCTGCGCCGGCGACGGCGCCGGACCCGTTCCCGTACCCGCTCCCAGCGCTGGGCGGGTGCCGGAAGGTGGGGCACCACCCGCTCCAGCAGCACACGCAGCTCGGTCTCCTCATCGGTCACCGCGATCACCGCCCTCGGGTACGGTCACGGACTCCGGCAGCCGCGTGCGCAGTGTCCGCAGCGCCTTGGACGCCTGGCTCTTCACGGTCCCCTCGGAGCACCCCAGCGCCTCCGCGGTCTCGGTGACCGTCAGGTCCTCGAAGTACCGCAGCACGACCACCGCGCGCTGGCGGACCGGCAGCGCGCGCACGGCCTCGGCCAGCGCCTGCTCCAGGTCCACCTCCTGGTACGGGTCCCGCGGTGAGGGGCGGTCCGGCAGGTCGCCGTGCGGGACCTCGCCCCGCCAGCGGCGGCGCCACCACGAGGCGTGGGTGTGCACCAGCGCGGTGCGGACGTACGCCTCCGGGTTCTCGGTGGCGATCCGGCCCCACTTCGGCCAGGTTCTGGCCAGCACGGTCTGCAGCAGGTCCTCTGCCAGGTGGGCGTCGCCGGTGAGGAGCCAGGCGACCCGCAGCAGCCTTGGGCCGCGGGCCGCGACGAAGTCCTCGAACCCGGGTTCGCTCACCGTGCACCTCTTCTTCCCCCACACCCCTCCAACACGCCGGCCCCCTCACGGGGTTGCCCGTCCGCGGCAACAAATCGAGGGCGACCAAAAAGGGGCGCGGGGAACGGCGCGGGCGACCCACGCAGTTCCCCGCGCCCCTGAGGGGGTGACCGTAAGGCGCGGAGTCGACCCTGAGGTCAGTTCTTCGGCTTGGGGCCCCGCAGGGAGATGTGCAGCTCGCGCAGACGGGTCTCCTCGACCTCGGAGGGCGCGCCCATGAGGAGGTCCTGCGCGTTCTGGTTGAGCGGGAACGCGATCGTCTCCCGGATGTTCGGCTCGTCCGCGAGCAGCATGACCATGCGGTCGACGCCGGGGGCGATCCCGCCGTGCGGGGGCGCGCCGAAGTGGAAGGCGCGCAGCATGCCGCCGAACTCCTCCTCGACCGTCTCCCGGGAGTACCCGGCGATCTCGAACGCCTTGTACATCACCGCGGGTTCGTGGTTCCGGATCGCGCCGGAGGACAGCTCGATGCCGTTGCAGACGATGTCGTACTGCCAGGCGAGGATGTCCAGCGGGTCCTTGGTCTCCAGCGCCTCCAGGCCGCCCTGCGGCATGGAGAACGGGTTGTGCGAGAACTCGATCGCGCCGGTGTCCTCGTTCCGCTCGAACATCGGGAAGTCGACGACCCACGCGAAGCGGAAGACGTTCTCCTCGAACCGCCCGGCCCGCTTGGCCGCCTCGACCCGCACCGGGCCCATGATCCGGGACACCTCGTCGAAGGCGCCGGCGCCGAAGAAGATCGCCGTGCCGGGCTTGCCCCCGACCGCGGCGAGCAGCGCCGCCACGTCGTCCTCGGTGAGGAACTTCGCGATCGGGCCGGTGAGCTTGTTGTCGTCGCCGACCCGCACCCAGGCCAGGCCCTGCGCGCCGAGCGAGACCGCGTACTCGCCGAGGGAGTCGAAGAACTTCCGCGGCTGGTCGGCGGTGTCGGGCACGGCCAGCGCCCGCACGTGCTTGCCGGCGAACGCCTTGAACCCGGACCCGGCGAACACCGAGGAGACGTCCACCAGTTCCAGCGAGGTGCGCAGGTCCGGCTTGTCGTTGCCGTACTTGAGCATCGACTCGCGGAAGGGGATGCGCGGGAAGGGCGAGGTGACCGTGCGGCCGCCGCCGAGTTCGGTGAACAGGTCGGTCATCACCTTCTCGATGACGCCGAACACGTCCTCCTGCTCGACGAAGCTCATCTCGACGTCGAGCTGGTAGAACTCGCCGGGCGAGCGGTCGGCGCGGGAGTCCTCGTCGCGGAAGCAGGGCGCGATCTGGAAGTAGCGGTCGAACCCGGAGATCATCAGCAGCTGCTTGAACTGCTGCGGCGCCTGCGGCAGGGCGTAGAACTTCCCGGCGTGCACGCGCGAGGGCACCAGGAAGTCCCGGGCGCCCTCGGGGGAGGTGGCCGACAGGATCGGGGTGGCCATCTCGTTGAAGCCGAGCGCGGTCATCTCGCGGCGCAGGAAGGAGATCACCTGCGTGCGCAGCATGATGTTGCGGTGCATCCGCTGGCGGCGCAGGTCGAGGAAGCGGTTGGTGAGCCGCATCTCCTCGTTGGCGTTGTCCTCGGGGAAGACCGGGAAGGGCAGCGGGTCGGCGGCGCCGAGCACCTCCAGCGTGCCGACCTCGACCTCGACCCGGCCGGTGGGCAGGTCGGGGTTGACGTTCTCGGCGGCGCGGGCGACCACCCGGCCGTCGACGCGCAGCACCGACTCCTTGGACTGGCTGCTGAGCTGCTCGTAGGCGGGGGTGCCCGGGTGGGCCACCAGCTGGGTGAGGCCGTAGTGGTCCCGCAGGTCCACGAACAGGATGCCGCCCAGATCCCGGCGATTGTGCAGCCAGCCGGACAGGCGGACGTCGGTGTCGACGTCGGTGGCGCGCAGCTCTCCGCAGGTGTGGGAGCGGTACCGGTGCATCAGGTTCGTCCTCGACGTGTGTGGTGCGGGCTGGGTTCCGGCGTGGCGGGGCGGGCGAGCGTCCGGCCAATGGCCTAGCCAAGCGTACCGGCGCCGCCGACCGCTCCCCTCGGCGGATGCGGCGGCGCACGTCGCGTACGACCCCGTCGGGCCTTCCGGTGCCCGCGGCGGGCGGGCGCCGGGTCAGCCCTCGGCGGGCCCGCTGCCGGTCATGCCGTGCACGGCGGGGACGGTGCCCAGCCGGCCCTTCTGGAAGTCCTCGAAGGCCTGCATGAGTTCCGCCTTGGTGTTCATCACGAACGGCCCGTAGTGCGCCATCGGCTCGCGGATCGGGCGGCCGCCCAGCAGCACGACCTCCAGGTCCGGGGTGTGCGCGTCCTGCTTCTCGTCCGCGCGGACGGTCAGCGAGGAGCCGGCGCCGAAGACGGCGGTCTGGCCCAGGTGGATCGGGCGCCGCGCGGGTCCGGCCGAGCCGCGGCCGGCCAGGACGTACGCGAGGCCGTTGAAGTCCTCCCGCCAGGGCAGGGTGAGCTCCGCGCCGGGCGCCAGGGTCGCGTGGATCATGGTGATCGGCGTGTGGGTGATGCCGGGGCCGGCGTGGCCGTCGAGGTCACCGGCGATGACGCGCAGCAGCGCGCCGCCGTCGTGGGAGGTGAGCAGCTGGACGCTGCCGCCGCGGATGTCCTGGTAGCGCGGGGACATCATCTTGTCCTTGGCCGGGAGGTTCACCCACAGCTGGAGGCCGTGGAAGAGGCCGCCGGACACGACGAGGTGCTCCGGCGGCGCCTCGATGTGCAGCAGGCCCGCGCCGGCGGTCATCCACTGGGTGTCGCCGTTGGTGATGGTGCCGCCACCGCCGTTGGAGTCCTGGTGGTCGAAGATCCCGTCGATGATGTAGGTGACGGTCTCGAAGCCGCGGTGCGGGTGCCACGGGGTGCCCTTGGGCTCTCCGGGCTGGTAGTCCACCTCGCCCATCTGGTCCATCATGATGAACGGGTCCAGGTGGCGGTAGTCGATCCCCGCGAACGCGCGGCGCACCGGGAATCCCTCGCCCTCGAATCCGCTGGGCGCGGTCGTCACTCCGAGAACGGGACGCGGCACCGCGTCGACGGGCGCGGTGACGCGCGGCAGGGTCAACGTGTTCTCTACGGTCACGGCGGGCATGACGGCCTCCTCGGGTACTGTGCCCCCAATGTAGTTGAACACTGAACATCTAGCAAGGCGTAATCATTCCGCCACGCAGAACGTCACAGGAAACACACAGGACGTGTCCGCCGAACGGGCCCGAAAAGACGTGCGGCACCCTTTCGCCGCGGGCTAGCCGTACATCCGGCGCATGGTGAAGTCGACCATCTGCTCGACCGCCTTGGCGTCGAAGACCATCCGGTGCTGGCCGTCGATGTCGAGCACGAAGCCGTACCCGGTCGGGAGCAGGTCCAGCACCTCGGCGCCGGTGATCACGAAGTACTTGGACTCCTTGCCGGCGTAGCGGCGCAGCTCCTTGAGCGAGCTGAACATCGGGATCACCGGCTGCTGGGTGTCGTGCAGCGCCAGGAAGCCGGGGTTCTCGCCGCGCGGACAGTAGACCTTCGACGTGGCGAAGATCGCCTGGAAGTCCTCGGCCGACATCGACCCGGTGGTGAACGCCTGCACGGCGTCCGCGAGCGAGGGCACCGACGGCTCGGGGTAGGCCGGGGAGGGCTCCGCGTAGCCGCCGGACATGGGGGCACCGCCCGGGGTCGGACCGCCGGGCCCCGGGTTCGCGCTCTGGTCGTAGCCGTACACGGGCCACAGCCTAACGAAGCCCGCGCGCCGCGGACGAAGGAAAGAAGGGTCACATCGGCCGGGAAGCGCTTGCATCTTATTACTGGCGGGTAGCATCATTTCCGTACGAGCGCGTCACCCAGCTTTCGCGTCCTCACTTCCCTGCTCACGCATCCCCGATACGGAGCCGTCGTCATGGGCCACTACAAGTCGAACCTCCGCGACATCGAGTTCAACCTCTTCGAGGTGCTCGGCCGCGAGCAGCTCTACGGCACGGGTCCGTTCGCGGAGATGGACGTGGACACCGCGAAGGACATCCTCGGCGAGCTCGGCCGGCTGGCCGAGAACGAACTGGCCGCGTCGTTCGCCGACGCCGACCGCAACCCGCCGGTCTTCGACCCCGACACCAACACCGCGCCGATCCCCGACACGTTCAAGAAGAGCTACACCGCCTTCATGGACGCCGAGTACTGGCGGCTCGGCCTGCCCGAGGAGATCGGCGGCACCACCGCGCCGCGCTCCCTGATCTGGTCGTACGCCGAGCTCGTGCTCGGCGCCAACCCGGCCATCTGGATGTACTGCTCCGGCCCCGCCTTCGCCGGCATCCTCTACGAGGAGGGCAACGAGCAGCAGAAGAAGATCGCGGCCATCGCCGTGGAGAAGCAGTGGGGCTCCACGATGGTGCTCACCGAGCCCGACGCCGGGTCCGACGTCGGCGCCGGCCGCGCCAAGGCCGTGCCGCAGGAGGACGGCTCCTGGCACATCGAGGGCGTCAAGCGCTTCATCACCTCGGGCGAGCACGACATGGCCGAGAACATCATCCACTACGTGCTGGCCCGCCCCGAGGGCGCCGGCCCCGGCACCAAGGGCCTGTCCCTGTTCATCGTGCCGAAGTACGAGTTCGACTTCGCCACCGGCGAGCTCGGCGAGCGCAACGGCGTCTACGCCACCAACGTCGAGCACAAGATGGGCCTGAAGGCGTCCAACACCTGCGAGCTGACCTTCGGCGACCGGCACCCGGCCCGGGGCTGGCTGATCGGCGACCGGCACGACGGCATCCGGCAGATGTTCCGGATCATCGAGTTCGCCCGCATGATGGTCGGCACCAAGGCCATCGCCACCCTCTCCACCGGCTACCTCAACGCGCTGGAGTACGCCAAGGAGCGCGTGCAGGGCCCGGACCTGGCCCAGTTCATGGACAAGGCCGCGCCCAAGGTCACCATCACCCACCACCCCGACGTGCGCCGCTCGCTGATGACGCAGAAGGCGTACGCCGAGGGCATGCGCGCGCTCGTGCTCTACACCGCCACCGTCCAGGACGCGATCCAGGTCGCCGAGGCGAACGGCGAGGACGCCACGCAGCTGCACGGGCTCAACGACCTGCTGCTGCCGATCGTGAAGGGCTACGGCTCGGAGAAGTCCTACGAGCAGCTCGCCCAGTCGCTCCAGACCTTCGGCGGCTCCGGCTACCTCCAGGAGTACCCGATCGAGCAGTACATCCGGGACGCCAAGATCGACACCCTCTACGAGGGCACCACCGCGATCCAGGCCCAGGACTTCTTCTTCCGGAAGATCGTCCGCGACCAGGGCCAGGCGCTGACCACGCTGAGCGAGGAGATCAAGAAGTTCCTCGCCGAGGCCACCGGCGGCGAGGAGCTGGCCCCGGCCCGCGACCAGCTGGCCAGGGCCGCGGTGGACCTGGAGGCCGTCGTCGGCGCCATGCTCACCGACCTCGCGGCCACCGAGCAGGACGTGAGGTCCATCTACAAGGTCGGCCTCAACACCACCCGGCTGCTGATGGCCTCCGGCGACGTGGTCGTCGGCTACCTGCTGCTCAGGGGCGCCAGCGTGGCCGCGGACAAGCTGCCCGCGGCCTCGGCCAAGGACACCGCCTTCTACCGGGGCAAGATCGCCGCCGCCAAGTTCTTCGCGGCCAACGTCCTGCCCGGGGTGGCCACCGCCCGCGCGATGGCCGAAGCCGTCACGCTCGACGTGATGGACCTGCCCGAAGAGGCGTTCTGACCGCGTTCTGACGGCGTTCCGGCCCGGTCGGAACGCCGAAGGCGCCCCGCCGTGCTCCGCCCCCCGATCCGGGAGGCGGCGCACCGCCGCGCGGGGCCGAACCTATGCTGTCCGGCATGAGCCCTCAGCCCCGCTTCGACCGTTCGCACACCGACGACCTGGCCGCGTTCGTGCAGGCCGCCCCCACGCCGTACCACGCGGTGGCGGCCGTGGCCGCGCGGCTGGAGAAGGCCGGGTTCCGGCGGGTCGAGGAGACCGACGCCTGGGACGCGGCGGCCGGCGGGAAGTTCGTGCTGCGCGGCGGGGCCGTCATCGCCTGGCACGTGCCGGACGGCGCCCGGCCGCAGACACCGTTCCGGGTGGTCGGGGCGCACACCGACTCACCCAACCTGCGGGTCAAGCCCCAGCCCGACCTCGGCGAGGCCGGCTGGCGGCAGGTGGCCGTCGAGCTCTACGGCGGCCCGCTGCTCAACAGCTGGCTCGACCGCGACCTGGGCCTGGCCGGCCGGCTCGCGCTGCGCGGCGGCGGCACCCGGCTGGTGCACCTCGACCGCCCGCTGCTGCGCGTCGCCCAACTGGCCATCCACCTCGACCGCCAGGTCAACGAGGGCCTCAAGCTCGACAAGCAGCGCCACCTCCAGCCGCTGTGGGGCCTGGGCGAGGCGGCCGAGGGCGACCTGATCGCGTTCGTCGCCGCCGAGGCCGGCGTGGACCCCGCGGACGTCGTCGGCTGGGACCTGATGACCTACGACATCCAGCCGCCCGCCTATCTGGGGCGTGACGGCGAACTCCTCGCCTCCGCCCGGCTGGACAACCTGCTGTCCGTGCACGCCGGGACGGCCGCGCTCATCGCCGCCGCCGCGCGGGACGGCGACGGCGGCGAGCCCGCGGCCGTGCCCGTGCTGGCCGCCTTCGACCACGAGGAGACCGGCAGCGAGTCCGACACCGGCGCCCAGGGCCCCCTGCTCGGCCGGGTGCTGGAGCGCTCGGTGCGGGCCCGCGGCGGCACGTACGAGGACCACCTGCGGGCGCTGGCCGGCACCGTGTGCGCGTCCTCCGACGTCAGCCACGCGGTGCACCCCAACTACTCCGAGCGGCACGACCCGACGCACCTGCCGATGGCCAACGGCGGCCCCATCCTGAAGACCAACGTCAACCAGCGGTACGCCACCGACGGCGCCGGCCGGGCCATCTGGGCCGCCGCGTGCGAGCGGGCCGGGGTGCCGCTCCAGCACTTCGTGTCCAACAACGCGATGCCCTGCGGGACGACCATCGGCCCCATCACCGCCGCGCGGCACGGCATCACCACGGTGGACGTCGGCGTGCCGATCCTGTCCATGCACTCCGCCCGCGAACTGTGCGGCGCCGACGACCCGTTCCTGCTGGCGAACGCGCTCGGGGCGTTCCTGGCGGGCTGAGCGCTCCGCCGGAGTGGCGGGGCCGGAACGGCCGGGCGGTGCCGCGGCGCCGCCCGGCACCTCCAGGAGCAGGTCGTCAGTAGGTGACGGTCACCGTGCGGGCCGGGCCGTCCACCCGGACCCGCCCGCCGAACGGGACGACCTGCTGCGGGTCGGTGTGGCCGAGGTCCACGTCGAAGACGATCATCGTGTCCGGCGCGTACTCCCCGAACGCCCGCAGCACGGCCTCGCGCTGGCCCCGCCGGTACGCCGCCCGCTGGTCCGGCTCCAGCGGCCGGTCGAAGTTCCAGCTCTTGGCGCGGCCCATCAGCAGCGCGGGGAAGCGCCGCAGCAGGCCGCGCTCGCCCATGCAGCGCAGGATCCGGTAGACCTCCACGTCCCCGGGCATCTCCTCCGAGGTCTCCAGCAGCAGCACGCAGCCCTCGTACGCCTCGGGCGGGAGGATGTCGCGGTCGGCCATCATGAGCCCGCCCAGGGTCTCCAGGTTCCCGCCCCAGCTCGTGCCCTCCACCACCCGTTCCGCCCGGTGCCAGCTCCAGCCGTCGGACGGCTGCATGGCGGGCGGCGCCTCGAAGGTGCGCGGGTCCTCCCAGCGGCCCGGGACGTCGTTGAAGTCCGCTGACGCGACCAGTTCGTACTCCCCGGAGCCGAGCAGCGCCGCCCGCAGCGACCGCTCGGTGACGGGGTGGGGCGCGCCCGGACGGCCGTGCTCCACCATCACCGACCCGCCGTGGAACGAGACGATGCCCAGGTTCCACAGCCGCACCAGCAGGTTGGTGCAGTCGCTGTAACCGAAGAACGGCTTGGGGTTCGCCCGCAGCAGGTCGTCGTCCAGGTACGGCAGCACCGTGAGCTGGTCGTCGCCGCCGATGCTGGCGATGACCGCGGTGATCCCGGGGTCGGCGAACGCCGCGTTCAGGTCGGCCGCGCGCTCCCGCGGGCTCGCGCCCATCTTCCGCGTCGTCGGGTACTCCACGGGCACCAGCCCGAAGTCCTCCCGCAGCCTGCGCAGGCCCAGTTCGAACGGCAGCGGCAGCAGCCCGGGCAGGCCCGCGCCCGGGGACACCACGGCGACGCGGTCCCCGGGCCGGGGTTTGGTGGGACAGGTCGGTTCCATCCACCGATGATCGTCACCGACGCCCGGCCCCGGCAACGGAATTGGGGCCCGGGCCGGGGCCGACGGGACGGGGCCGGGGGCGGGGCCGGACCGGGGCGCGGAACGGGGCGGGGAACGGGACAGGCATGCCCCCGGCAGCCCCGGGTAGGCGGCGAGTTGAGAGCGAATGCACCGCATTCCTTCACCAGCTCTTCGCCATCTTCCACGAGATGCCGTCGACCCGACACAAGGAGGGGAACGCTGTGGGCATCGGAGGCTGCATCATCCTGATCGCGCTCGGCGCGATCATCACCTTCGCGACCGACTGGCACGCGAAGGGTGTCAACATGGACCTGCTCGGCCTGATCATGATGGGCGTCGGGTTCCTCGGACTGGCCGCCTACGTCAGCATCTTCAAGCGGCGCCGCATCCCCCCTACCTCCGACGGTGACGTGCCGCCCGTCGTCGAGGAGCGCTACTACCCCGACCGGCGGCTCTGACCGGTCAGCCGGCGGTGCCCGCGTCCGCGGCGCCTGTCGTGTCCTCGGCGGCTGCTGGGTCCGCCGCGTCCTCTGGGGCCCCGGCGTCGAGGCCCGCCAGGACCAGGGCCAGCCGCGAGGCACCGCCCTCGGCCAACCGGACCGGCACACCCCAGTCCTGCTGGTGGACGTGGCAGGCCGGATACGGGTTGTCCGGGTCGTCGTCGCACGAGGCGGCCATCGCCGAGACGTGCAGCACGCCCTCCGCGACCGAGCCGTCCAGCACCAGGTCCCGGAAGAGGTCCGTGCCCTTGCCCGCGCCGTCCTTCAGCAACTCCGGCGGCGTCGCGCCGACCAGCAGCCGGGTGGACGGGCCGTACCGCTCGTCCAGCTTCTGACCGGCCGGCGCGCCGAACACCACGTCCAGCCGGAAGGCGCCGGCCGCCACCTCGGTCGCCGCCCGCCGCGTCCGGTGGGCGACCGCCTCCACCCGCACCGCCTCCTCGGGCAGCCGCATCCGGGTCAGCCGGTGCCGGGCCGACTCCACCACCACGATGTCGCCGTCCACCACCACCGCGGCCGACGGCTCGCGCAGATCCGTCGCCAGCGTGGACACCTCCCCCGAGACCGGGTCGTAGCGGCGCAGCGCGTGGTTGTACGTGTCGCTGACCGCCACCGAACCGTCGGGCAGCGCCGTCACGCCCAACGGGTGCTGGAGCAGCGCCTGCCCGGCCGGGCCGTCCCGGTGCCCGAAGTCGAACAGCCCGGTGCCGACCGCCGTCCGCACCACGTAACCCCCTTCCCCGTCTTCATGGCCGGCCCTCTGCACCCACCGCAGCGCGGACGTCTCGGAGTCCGCGACCCACAGCCGCTCCCCGGCGGCGGCCAGCCCCGACGGCTGGGCGAACCACGCCTCCCCGGCGAGCCCGTCCACCAGACCCTCGTTGGTGGTCCCCGCGGCCACCTCCACCCGATCCGTGCCCGGGTCGTACGTCCACAGCTGGTGCACGCCCGCCATCGCGATCCACACCTTGCCGTCGAACCACGCCACGTCCCACGGCGAGGACAGGTCCACCTCCCGCGCCGGGCCCGACGTCGGCGAGCCCTGCCACCACTGCCGGCCCGTGCCGGCCACCGTCGTCACCCGCCCGCTCGCCAGGTCCACCCGGCGCAGCGCGTGGTTGACCGTGTCGGCCACGACCAACGCGCCGTCCGGCAGCAGCGTCAGCCCCTGCGGCTCACTGAACCGGGCCGTCGCCGCGTCCCCGTCCGCCGGCCCGCGCTCCCCGCTGCCGATCCGCCGCACCACCGTCTCGCCGTCCGCGGCCAGCTCCACCAGCGCGTGCCGGGTCGAGTCCGACACCAGGTAGTGCCCGGACCCCGGCAGCACCAGCGCCTTCCCCGGGAACCGCAGGTCGGTCGCCACCGGCTCCGGCGGCACGTACGGCCCGTCCCCGCGCCTCAGCGTCCCCTTCGCCGTGTGCTCCTGCTCCAACCGGGTGACCAGCGCCTCCAGCGCGTGCGCGTGCCCCTCCCCCGCGTGCTGCGCGACCACGTACCCCTCGGGGTCGATCACCACCAGCGTCGGCCACGCCCGCACCGCGTACTGCCGCCAGGTGCTCAGCTCCGGATCGTCCAGCACCGGGTGCTCCACCCCGTACCGCTCCACGGCGTCCACCACCGCCTGGTGCTCCGCCTCGTGCACGAACTTCGGCGAGTGCACCCCGACGATCACCACCGTCTCCCGGTGCCGCTCCTCCAACTCCCGCAGTTCGTCCAGCACGTGCAGGCAGTTCACACAGCAGAACGTCCAAAAATCCAGAACGACGCAACGACCTCGGAGGTCGGCCAGTGTGAGGCTCTTCCCGCCCGTGTTCAGCCAACCGCCCTTGCCGATCAGTTCGGGCGCGCGCACGCGGGCGCGGCGGGGCGTCGGCTGTTCCTGGTTCCTCATGGTTCCAGCATGCACAGGTGATCCCCGGTGATCAGCCATGGGGTGAGGTGGTGGGCATCACACGCTGGGCGGTACAGCCGCAGGCTCCTTCCGCGCCCACTGGACGCTGATCCGCCGGTCCGGATCGAACCGCTGCCCTGGTAGTCGGCGCGGGTCACGGTCACCTGTCCATGGCGAGACCGAGCAGCCCTCGGCGGGTGTCGGTGTCCGCCTTCGTCCACAGATCCGCGGGGTCCGTACCCGAAAGGGTGTTGACCTGCCAGAGTCCGCCTCTGGGTCCCGGGATCCCGTGCGCGTTGAGAAAGCGGGCGATTCCTACCGGCGGAACATCGGCAAGCGCCTCGTCCGCGATCAGCCGGGCGTGGACGGCTGTCTCGGGGTCCGGCGCGATCCGCCCGGAATTCGGATCGATCATCAGGCCGTACGGGGGCATTCCCCCGATCCATCGGCCCTGCCCGCGCAAATAGCGCTTCGTGTGGCCGACCCGTTCTCCCAGGGTCCTGGACTCGCTGCGGGCCGGTTCGGAGAGCGTGGCCATGATCGTGCGGGCATGGGGGTGGATGGAGTCCAGGCCGTCCATGACCGAAACCAGTCGCCCGCCCACCCTTTCGAGCTGGTCCAGGAGGAGCCCGACCTCCCCGAGGCCCTGCCGGGAAAGCCGGTCCAGCTCCCAGACGTTCAAGGTTCCCACCACACCGGACGTCAGTGCCGCCTCGTGCACAGATCTTCCGGAAACCCGCAAGGGTGGGCAGAGGAACCGCATGACCGGGGGTAGGCATTCCGCCATGAAATATGCGGTGCGGGAGAAGATGTTCGCGATCGGCGACGACTACTGGGTCGAGGACGAGGGCGGGCGGCGGGCGTTCTACGTCGACGGCAAGGTGATGCGGGTGCGGGACACCCTCGAGATCCAGGATCCGGGCGGGGCGGTGCTGGCCGTCGTCCACAAGAAGCTGCTGAGCCTGCGGGACGCGATGACGATCGAGCGGGACGGCCGGGTCCTGGTGACGGTCCGGCGCAAGCGGCTGGCGCTGCTGCGGGACGTGTACCGGGCGGAGCTGGCCTCGGGGGAGGAGCTGGAGATCCGGGGCGACCTCATCGGCAAGGAGTACGACATCGAGTACGAGGGGGACCGGCTCGCCCGGATCTCCCGGCGGTGGTTCTCGCTGCGGGACTCGTACGCGATCGACGTGGAGCGGGACGACGCGGACGCGGCCATGCTGATCGCCGTCGCGGTGTGCGTGGACCGGCTGGTCGAGAAGCGGGAGCACGAGCACGACGACGACTGAGGGCCGGCCCGGTCCCGCCGGGGTCGGGGCGGGGTCGGGGGCGGGTCAGGAGAGGGGCGGGACCGGGAAGGGGAGGACGCGGTCGCGCAGGACGGGGAAGTCCGCCCGGGTGGCCGCCACCCGGGCGGGGTCGAGGTCGACGGTGAGGACCTCCTCGCCGGGGCCGGCCTCGGCGAGGATCTCCCCCCACGGGTCCACGACCATGCTGTGGCCGGCCTGCTCGACGCCGGCCGTGCTGCCTGCGGTGCCGCAGGCGAGGACGTACGCCTGGGACTCCACCGCCCGGGCCTGGACCAGCACCCGCCAGTGGGCGAGCCGGCGGGCGGGCCAGCCGGCGGGCAGCACCACGAGTTCGGCGCCGGCGTCGACCAGCAGCCGGAAGAGTTCGGGGAAGCGGAGGTCGTAGCAGGTGGCCAGGCCGAGCACCGCCAGCGGGTGACGGACGGTGACGATCTCCTCGCCCGGGGACATCAGCGCGGCCTCGCCCTCGTCGAAGCCGAAGCGGTGGATCTTGCGGTAGGTGCCGCGCGGGGCGCCGTCGGGCCCGAAGACCAGCGAGGTGTTGTAGAGCCGCTCGCCCTCCGGTCCGCGGACGCGTTCGACCACCGAACCGGCGTGCAGCCAGACCCCCGCGTCGCGGGCGGCGGAGGACATCGCCCGGGCGGTCGGCCCGTCCGCGACCTGCTCGGCCTCGTCCGCGAACCGGTCCGCGGCGAAGGCGCCGACCGGCCACAGCTCGGGCAGCACCACGAGATCGGCGCCGCTCTGCTCGCGGACGAGCGCGGCCGCCCGCACCCTGCGATCGGCGGGCTTCTCGCCTTCGTCGACCACGATCTGAAGAAGCGTTGCGCGCACTTGGACACCGCCCATACGTTGTGTCGTCAAGCCCGGGCCTACCATCGTCACTCGAAAGCACTGCGTGGGCGCCCGCGCGAAGACTAACTTAGGCGCCAAACCACCACGACCGCGCACCGACCGTCGAGGGGTCCCGTGACCGTCCACAGCCAGCTCCAGCCGTACATCGACGCCTGGACCCACTCCATAGAGTCCATCAACGACATGGTCTCCCCGCTGTCCGAAGGGGAGTGGAACCGCCGGACGGACTGCCCCTACTGGTCGGTACGGGACGTCGTCTCCCACATCATCGGCTTCGAGTGCGAACTGCTCGGCGACCCGCGCCCGATCCACACCCTGCCCAGCGACCTGCGGCACATCACCAGCGAGACCGCCCGCTACACCGAGGTCCCGGTCGACAAGCGCCGCCACCACACCGCGCCCGAGATGACCTCCGAACTCGAGTACACCATCATCCGGCGGTCCCGGCAGCTGCGGAACGAGTCCCGCCAACCCGACGCCACGGTGCGCGGGATCGGCGGCGGCGAGACCACCCTCGAACAGCAGCTGTGGGGGCGGGTGTTCGACGTGTGGGTGCACGAGCAGGACCTGCGCCGGGCGCTGGACCAGCCGGGCAACCTGGCCTCGGCCGCCGCGGTGATGGCCCGTGACTTCCTGCTGCGGGCGCTGCCCAAGGTGGTCGCGCACGACGCGGGGGCCCGTCCGGGTTCGGCGGTGGTCTTCGACGTGCACGGCCCGCTGGAGTTCATGCGGACGATCCGGGTCAACGCCGAGGGCCGCGGCACCATCGACTCGGCGGTCTCGCTGGGGCCGGCGGTGACGTTCGTGGTGGACTGGGAGACGTTCCTGCGGCTGCTGTGCGGGCGGGTGAAGACCTCCGCGGTGGGCGAGGACCAGCTCAAGGTCGAGGGCGACCAGTCGCTCGCCGACGCGATCCTCTCGCATCTCGCGGTGACCCGGTAACGGCCGTCCGGGAAGGGCCCGTTCGGGTCCGTCTTGCCCCGCCTGCCGGGGTGTTGACCAGCGCCTGCGCGGGAATGCTCTGTGCTGTCACTTGCCATGGGCACTGGGCGAGTCGGGAATGCGCGGGGCATTGTACGGGCCGTGATGATCCAGTGACGGTCTGATGACGAATGTCCCGGGTTTCAGGCGTTGACGGTGGGTTGTGCGAGTAAGGTGAGGCAGAATCACCTGCGCGGCTTGCACGTCAACGTCCCCCGGCACGGCGGTCGGCTCATGGCCTCCCGCCATGAGGTACCGATTGATGTCAGCACAAGGCTCTCCGTTATCGCCGTCCCCGCTCCCTGCGGCCGCCCCCGGGCCGAGCGGGCGTTCAGCCGCCGCCCGGACCGTCGCCGTCGCCCTGGTCGCCGTCGCGGCGGGGGGCGCCGGGTGTGTGTGGGCGGCCGATCGCGCGTCCGCCGCGGACCGTCCGCTGGTCACCGGGGCCGGCGCGCTGGCCGCGGCGCTGCTGGGTGTCGCCGTGGCGCTGGGCGTGTCCCGGCGCCGCCTCCGCCGTGAACTGCGCCTGCGCACCGACGCGTTGCGTGACGAGGCGGCCCGTACGGTGGCGCTGCACGCGGACGCCGCCCGGCGCGCGGTGCTGGACCTGGAAGGCGCCCAGCGGGCGGTGCGGGAGGCGGAGACCCGGCGGCGGTCGTCGGCGGAGTCGGAGACGGCGCTGCGCACCGCGCTGCGGGCGGAGAAGGCCAAGTCCGCGGCCCTGGAGGGCGATGCGGCCCGGCTGGCGGAGACCACGCTCCCGCTGGCGGTGGAGCGGCTGCGCGCGGGCGGTGCGGCGGACAGCGTGCTGGCCCGGCTGGCGCAGCCCGAGGAGGCAGCGCACCGGCGGCTGTTGGAGGCGCTGGTCCGTGAACTCGCCGCGGGCGAGCGGATGCGGGCGGCGGGGATGGCCGCGTGCGCGAGCGCGGCGAGCCGGGTGCAGGCGCTGACCACGGGCATGCTCGCCGACCTGCGGGAGATGGAGCAGCGGCACGACGAGGAACTCCTCGGCGACCTGCTGCATTTGGACCACTGCACCGCGCAGGCGGGGCGGCTGGCCGACAGTGTCGCGGTGCTCACCGGGGCGCGTTCGGGGCGCCGTTGGACGAAGCCGATCGTGATGGAGAGCGTGCTGCGCGGCGCGATGGGCCGCATCCACGCCTACCAGCGGGTGCGGCTGCACTCGACCAGCACCCTGGCGGTGGCCGGACACGCGGCCGAGGGCGTGATGCACGCGCTGGCCGAACTCATGGACAACGCCTGCAACTTCTCGCCGCCCGCCGAGCAGGTGCACGTGTACGTGCAGGAGACGCACTCGGGCGTCGTGGTGACGATCGAGGACGCCGGCCTGGTGATGCCGGACGCCACGCTGGCCCGGGCGGAGAAGCTGGTCTCGGGCGACCCGCTGGACGTGCGGTCGCTGTCGGACAACCGGCTGGGCCTGGCCGTGGTGGGCTGCCTGGCGCACAAGTACGGGCTGCGGGTGTCCTTCCGGCCGTCCTCGCGGGGCGGTACGGGGGTGGTGGTGCTCGTGCCGTCGAAGCTGGTGACGCGCGGGCCCGAGGACGCGGAGAACGGGAGCGGCGACGCGCCGGACGCCGAGCGGTACGCGGACGCCGGGTACCCGCGGCACCCGGTGCGCGGGCAGCGGCCGGACCCTGTGGGGCCGACGGGCACGGCCGGCGGGACGGGTTCGGCGGGTTCGGCCGCGGCCCGGCCGGTGGGCCCGGTGGGGTCGACCGGATCGACCGGCGGCGCGCGGCCGACGGGCTTCGGCGGGCACGGCGGACCGGTGGCGCGGCGGGCGCCGGGAGCGCCGGGAGTACCGGGCCAGACCCGTCCGGCGGGCGGCACGGACCACCCGGACTACCCGTCCACGGGCGGCCGCGGGCTGCCGCGGTCCGCTGCCGCGGCGGCGGAGGGCCGTACGGGCACGGGGGCACGGGAGTTGGCGCCGCGGCAGGGCGCGGGCCCCGCGGCCGCGCCCGGGCCCTGGCAGGACCGCTCCCCGGCGCACGCGCGGCCGGAGGGCACGCCGGATCCGCACGGCGCACCGGGCACGCCCGGCGCTCCGGTGACGCCGGACGCGGGCGGCGCCCCGGACGGCGGCTCGCCGCTCCCGGCCACCCGCACCCCCAACTCCCCCGCGCCGTCCGCCCCTTCCGGCCGGCCGGACGCCGGCCTGCCCTGGGGCACCGGCCTGGGCATGGACTGGGTGGGCGGCGCCGCCGCGCCGGCCGCCCCGAGACCCTCCGCGAGCCCGCTGCCCAAACGGACCCGCGGCCAGACGCTCGGGTGGCCCGACGATGGTTCAGCCGGCTCCATGGGCACCGCCGTGTCCCGGCCCGAGCCCACCCCGGAGCAGGAGGCCCGCACCGCCACCGCGGGCAGCCGCTTCACCGCCTTCCGTGACGCGGCCACCGGCGGCCGGCGGATCCGCGCGCGGGCCGAGGAGCCCGCCACCGGGTCCGGCGGCTCCGTCGTCGACCGCCCCGCGACGGAGCGAACGGCCGCCGACCGTACGCCCGTCGAGACCCCGTCCGCCGACCGGCGCCCGACCGGTCCGGCCGGTGCGGGCCGAACTCCCGCCGACGACACGGCCGGTGAGCGCGCATCCGTTGACCGTACGGCCGCGGAGGCCGGCCCCGAAGAGCCGGGCGACCGTACGGCCCCTACTAGCCTTCCCCGTACCGCGCTTGGAGGCCCGGGGGGACCGACACCGTGAACGCACGAGGGGACTCCGGCTGATGAGCACGAACGGGTACGGCGGGTACAGCGAGGTGGAGCACAGCCTCGACGGGTTGCTGGAGGAGTTGGTGGCGGGCACACCGGGCGCGCGGCACGCCCTGCTGTTGTCGAGGGACGGCCTCAAGTTGAGTATGTCGGCGGGGCTTTCGGTGGACCGGGCGGACCAGTTGGCGGCGATCGCGTCGGGCATGCAGAGCCTCTCGCACGGCGCCTCCATCGAGTTCGGCGACGGCTCGGGCGGCGTGCGGCAGTCGATGACCGAGTTCCACGGCGGGATCCTGTACATCGTGGAGGCCGGTGAGGGCGCCCATCTGGCCGTGGTGGGCGAGGAGTTCTCGGACGCGGGGGTGATCGGCGAGGCCATGGGCGCGCTGGTGGGCTCCGTGCGCGACCGGCTGCTCGCCGACCCGCGGACCGCCACCCGTTCGGACATAGCCGGGAAGCAGCCGGTATGAGACGCGGTCCGGTCGACAGCGGTGAACCGGACCGGCTCTACACCGTCACCGGCGGCCGCACCGTTGCCCGCGACTCCGTGTTCGACCTCGTCACCCTCGTGGTGAGCGAGGGCGAACCCCCGGAGCGCGGGATGCAGTCCGAGCACGTGCGGATCCTGCGTCTGTCCCGTCGACCGATCGCCGTGGTGGAATTGTCGGCGCGGCTCGCGCTGCCGGTCGGCGTGCTGAAGATCCTGCTGGGCGACCTGCTGGAGGCGGGCCGGATCACCGCCCGCCACCCATCGAGCTCCGAGCCCGACGCCGACCGGCTGCCGCCGCCCGAGACCCTGAAGAAGGTGCTGCGTGCACTCCAGAACCTCTGATCTCGCGGGCTCCTTCGGCCCACCCGGGCCGCCCGCGACCGTGGCACCGCTCGCCCCGCTGCGGTCCACCGCGCGCGACGGCCTCAAGATCGCCATCGTCGGCGGCTTCGGGGTCGGCAAGACGACGCTGGTCGGCGCGGTCAGCGAGATCAAGCCGCTGAACACCGAGGAGACGATGTCGCGGGCCGGCATGGCCGTCGACGCGCTGCCGTCCCCCTCGGGCAAGACCCGCACCACCGTCGCCTTCGACTTCGGGCGGATCACGCTCGACGACGAGATGGTGCTGTACCTGTTCGGGGCCCCTGGACAGGAACGTTTCTGGTACCTGTGGGAGCGGCTGTTCTCCGGCACGATGGGGGCCGTCGTCCTCGTCGACACCCGGCGGATCGAGGACTCCTGGTACGCGATCGACCGGCTGGAGAGCGTCGGGGTGCCCTTCGTGGTGGCCCGCAACAACTTCGGGCCCCCGCAGCACTCCCTGCCCGAGCTGCGCGACGCGCTCGCCCTCCCGGCCGAGGTGCCGCTGGTCGACTGCGACGCGCGCAAGCGGCATTCGGCGAAGCGGGTGCTGCTCACGCTGGTGGACCACCTGATCGGCCTCGCCGAGGGGGCCGCCGGCGGTTCGGCCGGCTCCCCGGAGGAGCCGGCCCCGGCGCCCGTGGCGGAGGCGGGGGCCGGGCCCGGCGCGGAGGCCGCGTACGGGCTGCGGCCGGCGCCGGAGCCCGCTGCGGGGGCCGGGCCGGCGTACGAACCGGCGCCGGAGCACGGGGCCGGACCCGACACCGTGCCGGCGGCCGCGGCATCGTCGCCGTCGTCGCCCTCTTCCCCGCCGTCCTCGCCATCGCCATCGCCATCGCCGTCCTCGCCATCGCCGTCCTCGTCCTCGTCCTCGTACGATCTGGCACCCGCGTTCGGCGCGCGGCCGGTCGAGGGGGAGGAAGGCGAGGAGGGTGACGGGGCGGCGCCCGGGGACGCTGCGGGCGCGGAGTCGCCCGAGGCCGGACCGGACTTCGGCGCGGGGCCCGTTCCGGGCCCGGGGGGCGGTGCGTGGTGATACCCCCTCACGGCTCGGGCGCCGAGCGGCTGCGCCCCGTGGAGCCCGGCGCGCGGGCGCGGATCGCCCCGCAGGCGCCGGAAGCGGCGGCGGCCGCGCCCCCGCCTCCTCCCCCGCCGCGGCCCGCGGCCCCCACGCCGGGGCAGGCCAATCCGGTGGTACGGGTCCGGGTGCCGCCCTTCGACCACAGCGACCCGGCCACGTACTACCGGGCGCTGCGCGAGGTGTACGGCCCGGTCGCGCCGGTGCTGCTGGACGGCGGGCTGCCCGCGTGGCTCGTGCTGGGCTACCGCGAGGCGCACTACGTGGCGGGCAGCCCCGAGCTCTTCGCCCGGGACCCGCGCCGCTGGCACGCCTGGGACCGCGTCCCGGAGGGCTGGCCGCTGCTGCCGTTCGTCGCGCACACCTCGTCCGTGGTCTTCACCGAGGGGGCCGAGCACCAGCGGCGCTCGCGGGCGATCTCCGACGTCCTCGCGGAGGTGGACCCGTTCGCGCTGCGGCTGGCCGCCGAGCAGGTCGCCGACGCGGCCGTCGACCGCTTCGCCGGCGCCGGGCGGGCCGACCTGATGGCGGATTACGCCGAGCCGGTGCCGTTACGGGTGCTGGCCGGGCTCTTCGGGCTGCGCGACG
This sequence comes from uncultured Actinomycetota bacterium, assembly GCA_963756705.1. Lineage (GTDB taxonomy): Bacteria > Actinomycetota > Actinomycetes > Streptomycetales > Streptomycetaceae > Actinacidiphila. The sequence goes on from CAVWOS010000004.1 coordinate 319,570, forward strand.
ACGAGACCGCGGAGCTGGAGCGGGACACCGCGCCGACGCTGGAGGGCACGCCCGAGGGGGCCGCCGCCCGCGGCCGGGTGGCGGTCACCATGGGGGTGCTGCTGGAACGGGCGCGGATGCGCGACACCCCCGGCGGGGACATCCCCTCCCGGCTGCTGGCCCACCCGGCCGGGCTGACCGACGACGAGGCCGTCCAGGACCTCCTCACCCTGCTGACCGCCGGGCGCGGGCCGACCTCCCACTGGATCGCCAACACGCTGCGGCTGATGCTCACCGACGAGCGGTTCGCGCTCACCCTCTCGGGCGGGCGGCGCAGCGTCGGGCAGGCACTCACCGAAGTGCTGTGGACGGACACGCCCACGCAGAACGTGCTCGGGCGGTGGGCCACCCGGGACACCCAGCTCGGCGGGCGTCACATCCGGCGCGGCGACTGCCTCGTGCTCGGGCTGGCCGCGGCCAACGCGGACCCCCAGGTCTGCCCGGGTGCCCCCGGCGCCGTCGGCAACCAGGCGCACCTCTCCTTCAGCCACGGCGAGCACCGCTGCCCCGCGCCCGCGCCGCGCCTCGCGGAGGTCATCGCCACGGCCGCGGTCGAGGTCCTCCTCGACCGCCTCCCCGACCTCGCCCCCACCCTCCCCGCCGAGCGGCTCCCCTGGCGCCCTTCCCTCTGGCACCGCGCCCCCACGGCCCTCCCGGTCGAGTTCACCGCGACCTGACGCCCGCCCGGAGCGGGGTGCGCCCCGCTCCGGGGGCCGGGGTCAGTCGTTGAGGGCGGCGGCCTGGGTGTGGTGGAGGCTCTGGACGCGGCTGGTGGTGAGGCGTTCGCGTTCGAGGCGTTCGGTGCGGCGGCGCAGGCGGAGGATCTGGACCAGACCGAGGGCCTGGAGGACGAAGACGCTGCTCCAGGCGACGCGGTAGCTGTCGCCGGTCGCGTCGAGGAGGACGCCGACCGCGAAGAGGGTGATGATCGACGCGGAGAAGCCGCCGATGTTGACGATGCCGGACGCCGTGCCGATCCGCTCGGGCGGGTTCGCGGGCCGGGCGAAGTCGAAGCCGATCATCGAGCCGGGTCCGCAGGCCCCGAGCACCAGGCAGAGCACGACGAGCAGCCACATCGGGCTGTGCCCGGGCCAGCAGAGCACGGCGGCCCAGGCGGCGGCGTTGGTCGCGATCACGCCGAGCGCCAGCGGCATCCGGGCGTCGCGGTGCCGGGCCACGAGCTGCCCGAAGACCATGCCGAACACGAGGTTGGCCAATACGACCACGGTGAGCAGCCCGCCGGCCGTGCCGCGGGTCAGGCCCTGCGCCTCGACGAGGTAGGGCATGCCCCACAGCAGGAGGAAGACGGTGCCGGGGAACTGCGCGGTGAAGTGGGTCCACATGCCCAGGCGGGTGCCGGGCTCCCGCCACGCCTCGGCGATCTGCCGCCGCACGTAGCCGATTCCGGCGTGCGCGGTGGGGGAGGGCGCGGGCAGGTGGCCGTCGGGGTGGTCCTTGAGGAAGAGGGCGACCAGGACGAGGACGAACGCGCCGGCCACCGCAGTCCCGAGGAACGTGGAGGTCCAGCCGGCGGTGTGCAGGAGCCGGGACAGCGCGACGGTGGAGACCAGGTTGCCGACGACGCCGAACAGCGCCGTGCCCTGGGCGATCAGCGGCCCGCGCCGGACCGGGAACCACCGCGACCCCAGCCGCAGCACGCTGACGAAGGTCATCGCGTCCCCGCACCCGAGCACCGCCCGGGCGGCCAGCGCGGTCGGGTAGGAGTGCGACAGCGCGAACGCCCCCTGCCCGGCGGTGAAGAGCACCGCCCCGAGCATGAGGACCCGCTTGGTGCCGAGGGAGTCGACCATCAGGCCGACGGGTATCTGCATGCCGGCGTAGACCAGCAGCTGGAGGATCGAGAAGGCGGACAGGGAGGACGCGCCGATGTGGAAGCGGGCGGCGGCGTCGATGCCGGCCACGCCGAGGCTGCTGCGGTGGACGACGGCCACGAAGTACACGGCGGTGCCGATGCCCCACACGAGGACGGCCCTGCGGCCGCCGGGGGGATCGCCGGCGAGCGGCTTCGCGGTCACGACTCGCCCCGGGCCAGCGTCTTGACCCAGGACACGTGGCGGTCGACCAGTTCGGCGGCGGTCGCGGCGGCGCCGTCCCGCAGCGCCTGGAGGATCTCGGAGTGCTCGGCGAGGTTCTTGGCCACCCGGCTGGGTTCGGCGTGCATGGTGGCCACGCCCATCCGCAGCTGGCGGTCGCGCAGCTGGTCGTAGAGGTGGGCGAGGATGCGGTTGCCGGCCGCGCGGACGATCTCGGCGTGGAAGCAGCGGTCGGCGGCGGCGAAGGCGGCGAGGTCGCCGGCGCGGGCGTGTTCGCGCTGCTCGGCCAGCGACTCCTCCAGCCGCTCGATCAGCCGCGCGGGCACGGCCCCGATGACCTTGGCCACCGCGTGCTGCTCGACCAGCAGCCGGGTCTCGACCACGTCGGCGATCTCCTGCGCGGAGACCGGCAGCACGAGGGCGCCCTTCTTCGGGTAGAGCTTGAGCAGCCCTTCGGCCTCCAGCCTGAGCAGTGCCTCGCGCACGGGGGTGCGGGAGACCCCGACGGCCTCGGCGAGGTCGCCCTCGGTCAGGAGCGTGCCGCCCTCGTAACTGCGGTCCAGCACCCCGGTCTTGACGTGCAGGTAGACCCGCTCGGCGGCGGGCGGGGACTTGACGGCCACGGCGGTGGCGCCGGTTCTGCTCTCGGTGCTCTTGTCGGCGGCGGCCCGCGCGGGGCCCTTCTCGGCAGTGGAGGCTAGGGCATCCATGATGCGCACATCATAGATACAAGATGCGTACGGGAGGAGCCGACGTCCGTGATGCGGACGCCGGCTCCTCCGGCCGGACCACTACCGGCTCAGTGCAGCACCTTCTCCTTGGCCCGCCGGAACTCCTCCTCGGAGATGTCGCCGTGGGCCCGCAGTTCGCCGAGCTTGGCCAGTTGGTCGGCCTGGCCGCCGCCGGCCGTGCGCCGGATGTAGTCGTCGAACTCCTTCTGTTGCGACGCCACCTGCCGCTGCTCGCGGGCGCCCATGCCGTGCCCGCGCGCGACCACGTACACGAACACGCCGACGAACGGCAGCAGGACGACGAACAGCAGCCACCCGAACTTGCCCATACCGCTCATCGAGTCGTCGCGGAAGATGTCGACCACGACCCGGAAGAGCAGGAAGATCCACAGGACGCCCAGGAACAGCCACAGCACGGTCAGGAAGGCGCCGAGCACCGGATAGTCGTAGGCCAGATACACGCTGTCGCCCATGGTCTTTCTCCTTCGCGCCGGTGGACAGTCCGCCCCGACCCCCCTCACCCATTGTCGCCCCTTTGGGCAGAATGTGCCCGAAATGGACTATTTGCCCTGCTCCGGACGGGCCGGCGGGCGCGGCTCCAGCACGGCGCCGGCCACGTACGCGACGACGACCGCCACGATCACCAGCGGCATCACCGCCAGGCCCTGCCGGCCCATGAGCAGCGTGGCGAGCAGGACCGAGGTCAGCGGCAGCCGCAGCATCGCCACGGTCATCGCGCCGATCCCCGCGGCGAACCCGGCGGCCAGGGACAGCCCGGGCAGGTGCGAGGCGAGGATGCCGCCGGCCGCGCCCACGAACATCGACGGGAAGATCGGGCCGCCCCGGAAGCCGCTGAGCGAGGCGGAGTACGCCAGCGCCTTGCACGCCAGCAGCAGCGCCAGCGCGCCCGCGGAGTACGAGGCGTTGTGCGCCAGCAGCGGACCGAGGGACGCCTGGCCGGAGTAGAGCACCTCGGCCGCGTCCTTGCCCGTGCCCTGCGCGTACGCGATCGCCAGCGCGGCCACCACGAGGCCGAGCAGCACCGTCGCGGGCGTGCGGTGCCGCAGCACGGGGCCGTTCATCCGCAGCGCCAGCCGCCGGACGGCCAGGCCCAACCCGGCGGCGGCCAGGCCGATCAGCAGCGCCCAGCCGAACTCCGCGGCGGTCGGACTGCCCGCCTGCGGCACGGCGTCCAGCCGCAGCGAGTACGTGCCCAGGCCCGTCCACGAACCCATGCCGACGAAGATGAGGGCGCCGATCCCCGACGCCAGCAGCCCCGGCACCAGCACCGGGCTCAGCATGGCCCCGCCGATCCCGGAGGCCTCCATCAGCAGGAAGGCGCCCAGCAGCGGCGAGCCCAGCAGGGAACTGACCGCCGCGAAGCTGCCGGTGGCGCTCAGCACGTCGTACGTCCGCGCGGGCAGGTCCGGCTTCACCAGGCGGACCAGCCCGGCCGCCAGCCCGCCGCCGAGCGCCAGCAGCGGCGCCTCCGGGCCCAGCACCGCGCCGAAGGCGAGGGTGGCCACCGCGGCGCAGAAGACGCCCGGCAGCGCGGCCAGCCGCGGCGTCGCGTGGGCGCCGAACCCGGCGCTGGGCTCCTGTCCGCCGTTGCCCGGCAGCCACCGCACGGCGAGCGCGACCAGCAGGCCGCCCACCGCCAGCAGCGGCACCGGCCACCACGCCGGCGTGCGGTCGAACCCCAGACCGCTGGGCAGGTCGGTGTAGAGCAGCGACTCCAGCTCGCCGGTCAGCGCGAGGAAGCCGAAGGCGAGCGCGGAGATCGGGATGCCGAGCACCGCGGCGAGCACCAGCATGCCGAGGTAGCCGCGACTGCGCAGCAGCGCGTCCGGATCCCCGGCCGCTCCCGCCGCCCCCGGCCCGCCACCCGCCATCCGCGCCGCCTCCCGTCCGCACGACCCAACCACCGCGCGCGGCCGGGCGCCCCCCGCGACACCGCCGCAGTCCCCGTACGGACGCACGCCGGGGATCCCAATGGCCCAGCGGCCCGGGCGGCCAGGAAGCCCGGCCGCGGCCAGGCAAGGCTCACCTCACCGCCGACATGCCGACTCGCGCGACCGGTGCGACGGTGGACGAGGAGAGGAGCGCGACATGACCACTGCTCACATACGTCGAGGAAGTTCCGGAGGCGGGCGCGCGGCGCGCGGCGCCGGATGGCAGTCCGGATGGATCACGTTCGCCGCGGTCATGATGATCTTCGGCGGGATCCTCGCCGTCTTCGAGGGGATCGCGGCGATCGCGAGGGACAACGTCTTCGTCTCCACCGGCTCCTACGTGTACAAATTCGACCTGACGAGCTGGGGCTGGATCCACCTGGCCATCGGCGTGCTGGTGGTGCTCACGGGCATCGCGCTCATGGGCGGGGCGATCTGGGCGCGGATCGTCGGCATCTTCCTGGCCGGCCTGATGATGGTCGCCAACTTCATGTGGATCCCGTACTACCCGTTGTGGGCCATCGTGCTCATCGCCATCGACGCGTTCGTCATCTGGGCGCTGTGCACGGCGGGTACGCGCCGGAGCGAACGGGCCTGAGCAAGGGCGCCGTGGTCGAAGGCGCCCGAACGAGAGCGGGCCCCGGGTGGGGCGGGGCCATGGAGGCCGGACCGGCGACGGTCCGGCCTCCCTCGTGCCCACTCCCGCCCCTCCCCTCCTGTTCCCTCTCGCCGCCGACCCCTTGTGGCGGACTTACGGTCAGAGTTATCGTAAGTCTGATCGTAAGAAGGAGGGGCAGTCGGTGGACAACGGGCAGCGCCGGATGGTCAGCACCAACGACCTGGGCCGGTGGAACGCCGAGATCGTGCTGGAGCGGCTCTACGACCGGGAGCCGAGCAGCACCACGGAGCTGTCCCGGCAGACCGGCCTGTCCCGTTCGACGGTGGACCGCACGCTCGACCTGCTCGTGGACCAGGGGCTGGTGAGCAAGTCCGACCCGGTCGCCCTGGTCAGCGGGCGGCCCGCGGCCCTCTATCGGCTGCGCCCCGACGCCGGCCACCTGCTGGCCCTCGACATCGGCGCCCACACCGTACGGGCCCGCGTCGACGACCTGGCCGGCCCCCTCGCGGGCGGGCCCGCCGCCGACCCGGCCGACCACGAGCCCGAGCCCGTGGCCGTACGCCCCGACGACCGCGCCGAGCACCGGCTGGCCGCCGTGGAGCGGCTGGTCGAACGGGCCCTGGCCGCCGCGGAGATCACCGTGGACCGGGTGCGGGCGGTCACCGTCGCCACCCCGGGCATCGTGGACACCGAGGGCACCATCCTGGCCTGCCGGGTGATCCGGTCCGACGACTGGATCGGCGACCGCCTGCGCGCCTGGGCCGACGCCCGCTTCCCCGGCGCGGCCGTCACCGTCGAGAACGACTCCCACCTGGCGGTGCTGGCCGAGCAGCGGTTCGGCGTCGCCGGCGACACCCGCGAACTCGTCGCGGTCTTCGCCGGGCGCCGGGTCGGCTTCGGCATCCTGCACGGCGGCGAACTGCACCGCGGCGCCCACCACCAGGCCGGCGAGGCGGCCAACATCCGCGACTCGTGGTGGGGCCGCGCCAACACCTGGCTGCGCCGCCGCGAGGACACCGCGGAGCGGCTGTTCGCCGAGGCCGCGGCCGGGCGGCGCGGCGCGGTCGACGACGTGGCCGAACTCGCCGACCTGCTGGCCATGGCGCTGGCCGAGGTCGTCCACACCATCGACCCGGAACTGATCGTGCTCGGCGGGGCGCTGTCGCTGGCCGGGCCGGCCGTCCTGGACCCGCTGGCCGCACGGTTCGAGGCGGCCTGCCGGGACACCGTGGCGCCGCCGCTGCTGCTGTCCGCTCAGGGCCGCCGCGCGGTGCTGCTCGGCGCCGCGGAGCACGCCCGGCGCACCGCCTTCGCCCACCTGCTCGACGACGCACGGCCGAACCTGCCCACCACCTCACCCAGGAGCGCACGATGACGATACGCGTCGCGGTCCTCGGCGCCGGCAACCGCGGTGCCGAGCACAGCCGGTACCTCCGCCGCTTCGGCGGCCTGATCACCGCCGTCGCCGAACCCGACAAGGGCCGCCGCGGGCGGCTCGCCGCGGAGCACGACGTGCCGCCGGAGGCCTGCTTCACCGACTGGCGCGACTTGCTGGCCCGCCCCGGCCTCGCCGACGGGGTGCTCATCACCACCCAGGACGCCGACCACGCCGAGCCGTGCGTGCGGGCCGCCGCGCTCGGCCTGCACATCCTGTGCGAGAAGCCGATGGCGCCCACCGAGCCGGACGCCGTCCGGATGGTCGAGGCGGTGGAGCGGGCGGGGGTGGTCTTCGCCGTCCTGCACCCGCTGCGCTACACGCCGCTCACCGACACCGTGAAGGGCCTGGTGCGCGACGGCCGGATCGGCGACATCGTCAGCGTGCAGCACCTCGAACCCGTCGGCGCCTGGCACTTCGCGCACTCCTTCGTCCGCGGCAACTGGCGGCGCGAGGACGAGTCGAGCTCCCTGCTCATGGCCAAGTGCTGCCACGACCTGGACTGGCTGTCCTACCTCGTGGAGTCCCGGCCGGAGCGGCTGTCCTCCTTCGGCCGGCTCACCCACTTCCGCCCCGAGAACAAGCCCGCCGGTGCCGCCGACCGCTGCCTCGACTGCGCGGTGGAGGCCGACTGCCCGTTCTCCGCGACCCGCATCTACCGCTCCTGCCTGGGCGACCGCGACCTGGAGAACTGGCCGCTGGGCGTGGTCACCCCCGAGCGCACCGAGGAGGCCCTCACCCGCGCGCTGGCCACCGGCCCCTACGGCCGCTGCGTCTACGCCTGCGACAACGACGTCGTCGACCACCAGGTCGTGGCGGTCGACTTCGCCAACGGCGTCACGGCCACCCACACCGTCACCGCCTTCACCGACATGGAACACCGCCTGACCCGCGTCTTCGGCGCCCGCGGCTGCGTCGAGACCGACGGCCGCCAGGTGTCCGTGCACGACTTCCGCGCCCACCCGGGCACCTCCGTCGAACGGATCGACCTGACCGGCGACCCCGTCCGCGACCGCGGCCTGGTCAGCCACGGCGACGGCGACCGGGCCGCCGTCCACGCCTTCCTCACCGCCGTCGCCACCGGCGACACCTCCCCGATCCGCTCGGGCCCCCGCGAGTCCCTCGACAGCCACCGGGCCGTCTGGGCGGCGGAGCGCGCCCGCCTCACGCACACCACCGTCACCATGCCGTCCGACGCCACGAGCCTCTCACCGGCCGGCGGGTGACCTGCCATCGCAGTCGTCACCACGGGGCACCACCATGAACAAGCCGCGTACCAAGCACACCGGCACCTACGTGGTGCTGGCCGTCGTCTCCGCCCTCGTCGCCTTCATCTGCTTCGGCGCGTTCACGCCCGGCTACGTGCCCAGCTGCGACAACAAGGTCATGCGCCCCGGCGACGCCTGCATCGGCCAGGGCGGCGGCAGCTACGACGAGATGGTCCACGACCACTACCGCGACGAACGCATCGGCCTGTGCGTCAGCCTCCCCCTCACCTTCCTCTTCACCGCCCTGGCCATCGAGGAGCGCCGCCGCTTCCGCCCCCGCAAGCGCCGCCCCCCGCGCCCGCCGCGGCACTAGCCGGCAGCACCTCGGCCCCGCCCGGGGCACGGATCAGGAGGGCTCCGCGCGGCGCAGGAGGGCCGCGCACCACTGGAAGTGGCCGTCGGAGCCGTCGGAGGAGAAGAGGTCGTACGTGGCGAGGGCGTAGGCGCACTGGTAGAGGGCGAGGGTGCGCGGGTCGTGGCCGAGGTGGATCGCGAAGTGGCGGGTGAGGACGGCGGTGTGGGCGGCGGCGTGCGGGCCGTACATGTCGTGGACGGCGGCGGTGACGGCGGCGTCGAAGGCCGGGTCCCCCGCGGTGGTGAAGAAGCCGAAGTCGAGGACGGCGACGGGCCGGCCGGAGCCGTCGACGTGGATGTTGGGCGGGACGAGGTCTCCGTGCACGGCGGTGACGGGGGAGTCGGGCAGCGCGCGCAGCCGGTCCGGCAGGGCGTCGGCGAGGGCGACGAGGCCGGGCACCTGGGCGGCCAGCGGCGCGGGATGGCGGCGGGCCGCGCGTTCGGTGAGCGCCGCCAGGGCGTCGGGGAAGCGGGCGTGGCCGTGCCAGAGCGGGCGGTCGTCGCCCTGGACGGTGAGCCGGCGCATGGCGTCGGTGCCGGGCACGGAGGCGAGGCCGCGCAGCACGGTCAGGAGGGCGCCGGGGACGGTGGGGCCGAGGTCGTACGGGGGTGCCTGGTGGGCGGAGTCCGGGGCGAGGGGCGAGCCGGGCAGTTCGCGCTCGTAGGTGATGACCGTGCCCTCGTGCTCCTCGGCGTCGACGATCTCCGGGGTGCGGAAGGGCAGCCGGTGGCGGGCGAGGTCGGCGTACACCTGCCGGGTGAGGTCGAGTTCGGTCGGCGGGCGGCCGGTCCACACCTTGGCCACCAGGCCGTCGCCGAGCCGGTGGACGGTGCCCTCGATCCCGGCGGCCAGCGGCCGGACGGCCCGGTGGCCGCGCCGCTCGAAGTAACGGACCCAGTCGGTGCCGTGCGGTGGGCGGTGGTCGGCCATGCGAGAAGTACAGCAGCCGGCCCGCCCGCCGCGGCGGGTGGGGGCGGCCGCTACGGGCGGATGGTACTGACCAGCGACGCCGTGGAGGCGAGGGTGGACTCGATGGTGGGCGCCAGGCTGGTGGAGGCCAGGCAGAAACCGAGCAGGACGCAGGTGATGGCGTGGCTCGGCTTCAGGGCGCGGTTGCGCATCTGCATCGCGGCGAGCATGAGCAGAAGCAGGACGACGGAGACAGAGACGGCCATAGGGCAGATGGCAGCACAAAACGGCCACCGGGTGCGGGAGAACACGCGCAGCGAAGGGCCCGGGCGTCCACACGCCCGGGCCCTTCGCCCGATCGGGTGAAACGGCGGCCGCCTGCCGTGGGGGGGCGACCCCCGGCGCCGGCGGCCGGCCGTCACGCCCAGGTGAGCAGCCGCTTGGGCTCCTCCAGGATCGCCGCCACGTCCGCGAGCACCTTCGAGCCGAGCTCGCCGTCGACCAGGCGGTGGTCGAAGGACAGGGCCAGCGTGGTGACGTGGCGCGGCTTCACCTTGCCCTTGTGCACCCACGGCTGGAGCTTGACCGCGCCGAAGGCGAGGATCGCGGACTCGCCGGGGTTGAGGATGGGCGTACCGGTGTCGACGCCGAAGACGCCGACGTTGGTGATGGTGACGGTGCCGCCCTGCATCTCGGCGGGCGAGGTCTTGCCCTCGCGCGCCGTGGTGACGAGCTCGCCGAGCGCGGCGGCCAGCTCGGGCAGCGTCCGGTCCTGCGCGTCCTTGATGTTGGGCACGATCAGCCCGCGCGGGGTGGCGGCGGCGATGCCCAGGTTCACGTACGCCTTGCGCACGATCTCCTGGCGTTCCTCGTCCCACGCGGAGTTGACCTCGGGGTGGCGCCGGATCGCGACCAGCAGCGCCTTGGCGACCAGCAGCAGCGGACTGACCTTGAGGCCCGCGAAGGCCGGGTCGGTCTTGAGCTCCTGCACCAGCTTCATCGTCCGCGTGATGTCGAACGTCACGAACTCCGTGACGTGCGGCGCGGTGAAGGCGCTGGCGACCATCGCTTGCGCGGTGGCCTTGCGGACGCCCTTGATCGGGATGCGCACCTCGCGCTCACCGGCCGGGGCGGCGGTGGGCTGCTCCATGGGCGGCAGGGCGGCCGGGGGAGCGGCGGCCGCGCGGATGTCCTCGCGCGTCACCACACCGCCGGGGCCGGTGGGCACCACGGTGGCCAGGTCGATGCCCAGCTCCTTGGCGAGCTTGCGCACCGGGGGCTTGGCCAGCGGCCGCTCCCCGGCGGGCGCGGCCGTGCCGTTCACCGCCGGAGCGGCGGGGGCGGCAGGAGCGGCGGGCGCGGGCTGTGCGGGCACCGCGGCCGTACCGTTCACCGCGGGCGCCGCCGTCTTGCGCGGGCGGCGCTGGGTGGACGACGGCGCGACGCCGTAACCCACCAGCACCGCCTGCCGCTTGGTCTCCGGCTCGGCGGGCGGGGCCGCCTGGGCGGCGGGGGCGGGCGGCGCGGCCTCGGCACCTCCCGAGCCTCCCGCACCTCCTTCTGCTTCCCCCGCGTCCACCACGATGATCGGCGTGCCGACGTCCACCGTGGTGCCCTCGTCGAAGCGGATCTCGCTGACCACCCCGTCGTAGGGGATGGGCAGTTCGACGGCGGCCTTGGCGGTCTCGACCTCGCAGACGATCTGGCCGTCGGTGACCGCATCACCCACGGTCACATGCCACTTGAGGATCTCGGCCTCGGTCAGGCCCTCGCCGACGTCCGGCATCCGGAACTCCCGGAAGCGCTGCGTCCGTGCGGTCATGACTGTCACAACCCTCTCCTCAGAACGCCAGCGCGCGGTCGACGGCGTCGAGCACCCGGTCCAGACCCGGAAGGTACTCCTCCTCCACCCGGGCCGGCGGGTAGGGCGCGTGGAAACCGCCCACCCTCAGCACCGGGGCCTCCAGGTGGTAGAAGCTGCGCTCGGTGATCCGGGCGGCGATCTCGGCGCCGGCGCCGAAGAAGACCGGGGCCTCGTGCACGACCACCAGGCGGCCGGTCTTCTCCACCGACGCCTGGAGGGTGTCGAAGTCGATCGGCGAGATCGAACGCAGGTCCACGACCTCCAGGCTACGGCCCTCGTTCGCCGCGGCCGCGGCCGCCTCCAGGCACACCTTCACCATCGGCCCGTAGGCGGCCAGCGTCAGGTCGGTGCCGGCCTGCGCCACCACGGCCTTGTGCAGGTCGCCGGGGACGGCGGAGGCGTCCACCTCGCCCTTGTCCCAGTAGCGCCGCTTGGGCTCAAGGAAGATCACCGGGTCGTCGCACTCGATCGCCTGCTGGAGCATCCAGTAGGCGTCCGAGGAGTTGGACGGCGTGACGATCTTCAGACCGGCCACGTGCGCGAACTGCGCCTCGGGCGACTCGCTGTGGTGCTCCACCGCGCCGATGCCGCCGCCGTAGGGGATGCGGATGACGACGGGCAGCTTGATCTTGCCCAGCGCCCGCGCGTGCATCTTGGCCAGCTGGGTGACGATCTGGTCGTAGGCGGGGAAGACGAACCCGTCGAACTGGATCTCGGCCACCGGGCGGTAGCCGCGCAGCGCCAGGCCGATCGCGGTGCCGACGATGCCGGACTCGGCCAGCGGGGTGTCGATCACCCGGTCCTCGCCGAAGTCCTTGTAGAGGCCGTCGGTGATCCGGAAGACGCCGCCGAGCCGGCCGACGTCCTCACCCATGATGAGGACCTTCGGGTCGGTCTCCAGTGCCTTGCGCAGCGACTCGTTGAGGGCTTTGGCCAGTGCCATCTGGGTCATGTCAGTGCCCCTTCCCGGAGACGCCCGCCGCGCGGGAATCGGCATGGGTGTCGGCGTCCGCGAAGGAGGCCTGATAGGTCGCGAACTGGGCGCGTTCCTCGTCGACCAGTGCGTGCCCGTCGGCGTAGACGTTCTCGAAGATCGCCATCGGGTCGGGGTTCGGCATGTTCCGCACGCCCTCGCGCACCCGCTTGGCCAGGGCGTCGCTCTCCGTGTCGATCGAGGCGTAGAACGCCTCGTCGGCCAGGCCCTCCTTCTCCAGGTACACGCGCAGCCGGGCGATCGGGTCCTTCGACGCCCACTGCTCGCGCTCCTCGTCGGTGCGGTAGCGGGTCGGGTCGTCGGTGGTGGTGTGCGCGCCCATCCGGTAGGTGAACGCCTCGACCAGCATCGGGCCCTGGCCGCTGCGGGCGTGCTCCAGGGCCGCCCGGGTGACGGCGAGCACCGCCAGCACGTCGTTGCCGTCCACCCGCACGCCGGGGAAGCCGTAGCCCTGGGCGCGCTGGTAGATCGGCACCCGGGACTGCTTCTCGGTCGGCTCGGAGATGGCCCACTGGTTGTTCTGGCAGAAGAAGACCACCGGGGCGTTGTAGACGGCGGCGAAGGTGAACGCCTCCGCCACGTCGCCCTGGCTGGAGGCGCCGTCCCCGAAGTAGGCCATGACGGCGGCGTCCGAGCCGTCCTTGGCCACGCCCATCGCGTACCCGGTCGCGTGCAGCGTCTGGGAGCCGATCACGATCGTGTACAGCTGGAAGTTGTTCTCGTTCGGGTCCCAGCCGCCGTTGTTGACCCCGCGGAACATGCCCAGCAGGTTCAGCGGGTCCACGTCGCGGGTCCAGGCCACGCCGTGCTCGCGGTAGGTGGGGAAGATGTAGTCGTCCGGACGGGTGGCCCGCCCGGAACCGATCTGGGCCGCCTCCTGGCCCAGCAGCGAGGCCCACAGGCCCAGCTCGCCCTGCCGCTGCAGGGTGATCGCCTCGGCGTCGAACCGGCGGGTCAGCACCATGTCCCGGTACAGGCCGCGCAACTCATCCGGCGTCAGGTCGATGGCGTACTCGCCGTGCTCGACGCGCTCCCCTTCGGGGGTCAGCAGCTGTACGAGCTCCGGCTCGTCCCCACGGCGCTTCGCGCCTGCTGCGCGGGTCGTCCGCCCCCTGCCCTTGGCGGGGGGACCCCCAGCGGCAGTGCCCTTCACGCTCACGTTCGCTCCTCCGTCTGTCCGGCCCCCGGGATCCGCCGGGAAAACCAGTGCGGCTCGCCTGGTCCGGCGCGACGCACGGGGTGTGTGCGGCATGCCTGTGCCAGGCGTGACAGTGCCCTCGGCGAATGGCCTGCTTCTCAGACGTTACCCATAACGGAAGACCTCCGCGTACCACGGAGGCAACCTTTCTGACCTGCGATTTTGCTTGGATTTCCTAGTACTCGGCGTTCCCGCAGGCCATGGCCGGGACAAGCGCACCGTATCCCGGATCGGAAAACTCCGTAAATAGATGAGGCGGGGCGGAGGCAGGGCAAGGCGGGGGGCGGGGGCGGGCGGCGCGGAGCCGGTCCGTTCGTGATCTACGCTGAGCCGCGTGACGGGCACGGCAACGCGGCCGCCCGCGCTGCACACCGCGCTGAGCCGCTACGACCACGCGGGTACCCCGCTGCGGTGCGAACCGGTCCCCCGGGGGCTGCTCAACCGGGGCTGGCGGGTCACCACCACCCGCGGCCGCTTCTTCCTCAAGCAGTACATCGCCGAGGACACCGCCGACCCGCGCCTCATCGCCCGCCAGCATCAGGCCACCCGGGGGCTGGTCCGGCTCGGGCTGCCCGCCGCCGCGCCGCTGCCGGCCGCGGGCGGGGAGACCGTGACGGTGGTGCGCGGCACCGGCTACGCGCTCTTCCCGTGGATCGAGGGCCGTCACCGCGAGGGCACCGAACTCACCCCCGCGCAGTCCCGGCGATTAGGGGCCCTGCTCGGCCACGTGCACGCCGGGCTCGCCCGCGTGCAGCCGCCGCCCGCCGCGGGCCGCCACCCCAGCGCCGAGCCGCACCGCACGTACCTCCAGATCGACCAACTGCTCGCCCTGGTCCGCCGCCACCACCCCTACGACGCCTTCGACGCGCTGGCCGAGCACCGGCTGGTGGAGCGCCGCACGCTGCTGCGGCAGCACGCCCACCGCCGCCCGCCCGCGGCCGAGGGGCCGGTCAGGGGCTGGGTGCACGGCGACTTCCACCCGCTCAACCTGCTCTACCGGGGGGACGAGCCGGCCGCGATCGTCGACTGGGACCGGCTGGGCGTCCACCCGCGCGCGGAGGAGGCGGTCCGGGCGGCCGTCATCTTCTTCGTCCATCCGGTGGACGGGCGGCTCGACCTCGCCAAGGTCCGGGCGTACGCGCGCGCCTACCGGCGGGCGGCCGGGGTCGCGGCGGCGGAGGTGGCCGCGGCCGTGCACCGGGTGTGGTGGGAACGGCTCAACGACTTCTGGATGCTGCACTGGCGCTACCAGCGCCGGGACCGGCGCACCGACCCGCTCTTCCCGGCCTCCTCCGCGCTGGCGGTGTGGTGGACCCGCGAGTACCCGCGGGTCCGCGACGCCTTCACGGAGTAGGGCGCAACGGAGTAGGGAGCGCAGGATACGTGCGGGCCGGCCCCGGTGGCCGGACCGCCGCTATCCGCCGACGCCTCCGGTGAGCGGTCCGCCGTCGGTGTCCGGGGTGGTGGGCGGGTCCGTCGGCGTCGTGGTGGGGGGCGCGGCCGTCGTCGTCTTCACCGGGGGCGGGGTGGTGGTCTTGGTGGGCGCGGTCGTCTGCGGCGTGGTGGTCGCCGTGGTGGGCGCGGTCGTGCTCGGCGTGCCGGTGGGCTTGTCCGTCTCGCTGTCGCTCGGCGCGGTGCTGGTCTCGCCGCTGCCGGTCGGCTCGTCCGTCGGCTGGTCGCTGGGCTGCCCGGTGGTGTCGTCCTGCGTCACCGACGACGAGGTGTCGCTGGACGGGGTCCCCCCGCCGTGGCCCTGGCCGCGGGTGGCGAGGAACACACCGAGGGCGATGGCGATGACCGCCGCGATCACGAAGAGCACCGGCTTGAGCCAGCGGTTGCCGCCGCTGCCGCCCGGCGGACGCTCCCCGTAGCCGTGTTCGTCGTCACCGTGCCCGGTGCCGGCCGGACTGCCCAGCAGCGGCGCGGGGAACTGCGAGGTCGTGCCGTTGCCCTTCCCCTGCTGGACGATCGTGGGCGCCGTGCCCGTCATCCGCGGGGCGGCGGCCAGGACCGCGCCGGTGTCCCACCGGCCGCCGGTCCAGCCGCCCTGCCGGCTGAACGTCTGGTGGGCGTAGCCCACCATGTCCCGCATCTCCTCGGCGCTCTGGAAGCGGTCCTCCGGCTGCTTGGCCAGCGCGTGCAGCACCAGGCCGTTGAGCTCGGGCGGCACCCGCTCGTTGAGCTGGGAGGGGATGACCGGCTCGTCCTGCACGTGCTGGTAGACCACGGACAGCGGGGTCTCGCCGACGAAGGGCGGGCGCAGCACGAGCAGTTCGTACAGCAGGCAGCCGGTGGCGTACAGGTCGCTGCGGTGGTCGACGGTCTTGCCGAGCGCCTGCTCCGGCGAGAGGTACTGCGGGGTGCCCATGACCATGCCGGTCTGCGTCATGGTGCTGGCCGCGCCGTGCAGGGCGCGGGCGATGCCGAAGTCCATCACCTTGACCGCGCCCGTCGAGGTGATGATCACGTTGGCGGGCTTGATGTCGCGGTGCACGATGCCCGCGCGGTGGCTGTAGGCGAGCGCGTCCAGGACGCCGGAGACGATGAGGAGCGCCTGGTCCACCGGCGGCGGGGTCGGCCCGGTCAGCAGCTCCTTGATGGTGTGGCCCTCGACCAGCTCCATCACCATGTAGGGGACGGGGCCGGTGGGCGTGCGGTCCTCGCCGGAGTCGTAGACGGCGACCACCGCGTGGTGGTTCAGGCCGGCGACGGCCTGCGCCTCGCGGGTGAAGCGGGCCTTGGCCACCGGGTCCTCGGCCAGGTCGGTGCGCAGCAGCTTCACCGCGACGATCCGGCCGAGCCGGACGTCCTCCGCGGCGAACACCTCCGCCATGCCGCCGCGGCCCAGCCGCCCGGTCAGCCGGTAGCGTCCGTCGCCCACCAGGGCCCCCGCACCCCAAGGGCCGGAATTCTCCGACGCTCCGGTGCCGGCGGTCGTCTCATTGGGGTCGACCATCAGTCCTCGCCGTCGTCCGCTTGTCCGTCCAAGTCCAGCGTCCTGGACCTGCCACGCCTCTGGTGCGCCACCGTACCGCCTCCGGGCGGCGGGGACGTGCGGCGAGGGGGTGGTGAGACGCACGCGGGGGGCGTGCGGGAAGCTCGTCGCACCGCATTGTGCGCGGACGATGCGTATCAGGTGACGAGATGGTCAACCAACTTGACGCGTACGTGCGATCGGTCAGACTTGGCCGAGCAAGCTCGGGGGACGTGTTGCCCCGGACGAACTTCAGGGGGTAGCGGTACTGATGAGCGGGGACGCCTTGCAGGGCGGGTACTCGGGGCGCTCGGTCGGCGGCGGACGGTACGTGCTGCGCGACCTGCTCGGCCAGGGCGGTATGGCGTCGGTGCACCTTGCGCACGACACCGTGCTGGACCGGCCGGTCGCCGTCAAGACCCTCCACACCAACCTGGGGACCGAGCAGTCCTTCCGCGAGCGGTTCCGCCGCGAGGCGCAGTCCGTCGCCAAACTCAACCACACCAACATCGTCTCGGTCTTCGACTCCGGCGAGGACGACATCGACGGCCAGACGGTGCCGTACATCGTCATGGAGCACGTCGAGGGCAAGCCGCTGGGCGACGTGCTGGCCGCCGACATCGCACAGTTCGGCGCCATGCCCGCGGACAAGGCGCTGAAGATCACCGGGGACGTGCTCGCCGCCCTCGCGGTCAGCCACGAAATGGGCCTGGTCCACCGGGACATCAAGCCCGGCAACGTGATGATCACCCGGCGCGGCGTGGTCAAGGTGATGGACTTCGGCATCGCCCGGGCGATGCAGTCCGGCGTCACGTCGATGACGCAGACCGGCATGGTCGTCGGCACCCCGCAGTACCTCTCGCCCGAACAGGCCCTCGGCCGCGGTGTGGACGAGCGCTCCGACCTCTACTCCGTCGGCTGCATGCTCTTCGAACTCCTCACCGGGCGGCTGCCCTTCGACGCCGACTCCCCGCTGGCGATGGCCTACCAGCACGTGCAGGAGACCCCGCCCGCGCCCTCCTCCTTCAACCGGGCGCTGGGCCCGGCGGTGGACGCGCTGGTCGCCCGCGCGCTGCGCAAGAACCCCGCCGAGCGCTTCCCGACCGCCGACGCGATGCACGACGAGGCCGACCGCGTCCTCGCCGCCACACAGAGCGGCTCCATGCCGGTGATCACCGGCTCCGCGGGCACCATGAGCCGCGGCCAGGGCATGGCCAACTCGGTCTTCCCGTCCCAGCAGGCCCCGATGCCGACCCCGCCGCCGCAGATCCAGACCCCGTACGCCCCGACGCCGCCGCAGCAGGGCGGGTACGGGCCGTCCACCCCGCCGCCGTCGGCCTACGGCTACCCGCAGGGCGCCCCGCAGACCCCGGCGCCCACGCCCGCCTACAACATGGCCCCGCCGCCGTCCCCGCTGCCGCGGCAGCAGCCCATGGGCGGCCCCAACCGGGGCGGCGGCAAGTCCAACAACTCGCTGATCATCGGCTCCGTGATCGCGGTCGCCGCCATCGCGGTCGTCGTCGTGATCATCGTGGCCATGACCAACGGCAACAGCCCCGGCCACAACGACGCCGGCCCCACCACGAGCCCCGCGACGACCGGCTCGACCGCGCCGACCACTCCGACCGGCTCTCCCAGCAGCGACGTGGTCCAGGGCGACCCGAGCCGCACCATCGAGACGTCCGAGTGCACCGGCGCCCACAACGACCTGATCAACCCCGGCAAGCCCGACGTCATGACCATGCCGGACTTCAAGAGCGACTACGTCGACTCCGTCGTCGCCTGTATGAAGGCCGCGCACTGGAAGTACACGATCAAGCACACGGACGAGACCCTCTGGGGCAAGGGCTCCGTCACCGAGCAGAACCCCGAGTACGACGACAACTACAACCCCAAGACCGACCAGCCGATCACGATCTGGGTCTCCACGGGCAAGAGCGCGAACTGAGCCCCCGCCCCGGGGCCGGCCTCGGCAAAGGGGACGGGCCGGGCCCGGCAGCTCGTCGGCTGCCGGGCCCGGCCCGTCCCCTTTGTGCCGGTGCCGGTGCCTGCCGCCCTAGAGGTACGGCCCGCCCGAACGGCCCTGGTGGCCGTGCTCGTCCTCGTCGACGCCGAGGGTGCCCGGCGGCAGCGCCCGGCGCATCTGCTCCAGCTGGGCCCGGGCCGCCATCTGCTGGGCGAACAGCGCGGTCTGGATGCCGTGGAACAGGCCCTCCAGCCAGCCCACCAACTGGGCCTGGGCGATCCGCAGTTCGGCCTCGCTCGGCACGCTGTCGTTGGTGAACGGCAGCGAGAGCCGGTCCAGCTCCTCCACCAGCTCGGGCGCGAGACCGGCCTCCAGCTCCTTCACCGAACTGGCGTGGATCTCCTTCAGCCGGACCCGGCTCGCCTCGTCGAGAGGAGCGGCCCGCACTTCCTCCAGCAGCTGCTTGATCATGCTGCCGATCCGCATGACCTTCGCCGGCTGCTCGACCATCTCCGTCACCGGGATCTCGCGGGACTCCTCGCCCTCGCCCACGGCGCCGCCCAGGGCCATGCCGTCCGGGCCCACGACCAGGACCTGCTGCGCCTGCGGGCTGTGCGCGCTCTCCGGCGACGTTTCGTTCCTCGGGATCTCCATACCGCCATTGTCCCGCACCCCGCCCGGCCCCGTCCGCCTCCCCCGGCAGCCCGGCCCCTCCTGACCGGCCGGGCCGCCGAGATCACCCGCCTACGCCTCCGCCCGGCGGCCCTGCTGCACCCGGGACCGGGTGATCAGCGCGGCCAGCACCGCGGAGCCGATCGGCACCACCACGATCAGCAGGCCGAGCATCCCCCACGGCAGCACGATCGGCACGTGCGGCGGGTGGTCGAGGTACCCCTCGTCCAGCGCCCGGTGATAGTTCTGCCAGCCCAGCCGCAGCTCCATCCGGCGCAGGCCGATCGCGGGCAGCACCCCGGCCGCCGTGCCGAGCAGCACGCCCATGGTGGCGATCACCCCGCACTGGAAGCCGGACAGCGTGCGCCGCACCCGGGGCGAGGCGCCTATCGCGGCCAGCGTGCGCAGGTCGGGCTCGGCGTCGGTCTGGGACAGGCCGGTGGCGATCCCGGCCGCGCCCACGGTCACCAGCCCCGCGAAGATCGCCAGCGCCAGCTCGACCGCGCTGCCCTTCCCCGTGTACCCGTGCTCCACGTAGACCTGCGCCTGCACCCCGCGGTCGGCCAGATCCTTGTCGACCGCCTGCTTCTCCTTCCCGCTCGGCATCCTCGCCGTGGTGAACAGCGAGCCCACCGGCACCGTCGTGATGTGCGCCGCCCGCGCGGCCTGCTCGGGCACCACCGCCTTGACCCCGTACGGCAGGTGCTCCGCGGCCAGGAATACCGGCAGCCGCTTCACGGGCCACCGCCCACCGGCCGCCGAGCCGTCCTCGCCCATGGTCGCGTCGTCGGCCTTCGACACGTCGTCGACGATCTGCAGGTCCAGGCTGCCCCGGTCGTCGTAGGGCTTGCTGAACAGCACGGTCTCCCCGCGGGCGAGCGCCTGCTCGGCCGCGCCGTCCCGGACGCCGAGGGCGTGCAGCACCGCCGGGCCGCCGACCAGCAGGTCACCGTCCGTCTGGATCGCGACCTGGCCGCCGTAGCGGTCGCACCGCCAGTCGAACGCGAGCTTGCGCCGCTCGGCCTTGCTCAGCGACGCGGCTCCGTCGGCCCCCGACCCTTCCTGGGCCGCGTCCAGCGGGCACACGTTCGCCTTCGGGATCACCGGCTGCACCACACCGCAGCCCGGGTCGCTGTTGTACACGTCGCAGATCCGCTTGCCCGTCACCAGCCGTGACACGTCCGCCCGGCCCGTGACCGGGAAGCGCTTGGCCACCGACGCCTGGACCGCCCCCAGCTCACGGCCCTGGTCGTACGAGGCGTTGACCGCCACCACTCCGCGCGGCAGCAGCGCCTGGTAGGACTCCCGCTCGCTCCGGTCCGCGCTCGCCGCATAGGTGGCCACCGCGACCGTGCCCGCCACCGCCGCCAGCACCGCGGCGACCGCCGGCGCCGTACGGCCCCGGTTGCGCACCGCGTCCCGCAGCGCCAGCCGCGGGGCCAGCGGCAGCCACCGGCCGAGCCTGCCGAACATCCCGACCAGCGTGGGCGTGAGGGCCACGATGCCCAGCTCCGCCACGGCCGACCCGACCGCGACCGCCAGCTGGCTGTCGGTCCGCAGCGCGCCCAGCACCGCCAGGCCCGTGCCCAGGCACACCGCGCCCGCGCCGATCACCGGCAGGGTCCGGTTCGCGTGCCGCACCCCGCGCCGGCCGGTGAGCGAACTCAGCACGCTCTGCCGCGCCGCCGAGATCGCGGGCACCACGGCCGCGGCCACGCCCGTGAGCACAGCCAGCCCGGCGATCCCCAGCAACTCCAGCGGGCGCAGCGCGATCCCGCCGAACCGCTGCCCGACGTACCCCTCCAGCGGCCCGCGCAGCGCCACCGTGAGCACCAGACCGAGCAGCGTGCCCACCACCGCGGCGACCGCGCCCATCACCAGGCCGCCGGAGAGCACGATCGCCCGGATGTGCCGCCGGTCGCCGCCGTTGGCACCCACCAGTCCGAGCTGGCGGCGCGAGCGCCGGGCGCCCACGGCGAAGGCCGGCCCCGCGAGCAGGCAGATCTCCAGCATCGCCAGGCCCACTATCGTGGCGGCCACGGCCAGTGCCGCGCTGTCGGTCGCGGAGTTGACGATGCTCCCCCCGCCGTCGGGAGTCCGGTAGAACGGCACCTCGGACCGGGCCGGCGGATGCAGCCGCACCTGCCGGGACAGGACCAGCACGCCCTTGGTGTTCGCCCGCTCGACCATCGGCCAGGTGAAGTCGCCCGGTATCGACACCAGATAGCTCGGCGTCTCGGCGACGGAGCCGTAGGAGCCGGTGGCCTTCTGGTGGGCCGCGTACGGGGCGATGAACGCCCCCGGCAGCGCGTCGAGCTGCTCGATCGACAGCGAACTCGGCAGGTCGTAGGCGCCCACGATCCGGTAGACCCGGTCGAGGCCGAACGCCCGCACCTTCGAACCGACGTGCAGCCCGCTGCTCTTGAGGAACGCGTTGGTCGCCGCCATCTCGTCCGGCGTCTTCGGGAAGCGGCCGCGGTCGAGGTCGACCATGCCGGCCGCGATCGGGTCGGCGAGCTTCAGCTCCCGTACCTCGGTGCTCAGCAGGCCCGACCTCGTCCTGATCGGCGCGAAGGTCTCCCGGTCGGTGATCCAGCGCGCTCCGGCCGGGATCGCCGTCCGCGGGTCTGCGTCGGGAGCCGACGCCCGCGACCCTCCGGACCCGTTGTCCGACTCCGGGTGGGCCGGTGCGTACTGCTCCCCGTCCGGGGCCTGCAACAACGCCTCGGCCGAGCCGCTGCCGGACAGCCGGGCGTCGGCCGCCCCGATCTCCCGCGTCACCTTCTGCTCCGCCGTCAACTGCGAGCTGCGAATGGTGATGTCGGCGGCGCTCACCCCGGTGATCGGCAGCGCGATCATCGCGATCACCAGCAGACTGCGGCCCTTGGACCGCCAGGCGTCGCGGCGGGCGATGCGCACGGCGACCCGCCAGGAGTGGAAGCGGCCGGCGTCGGGCGCGCGGTCCTTGGGTGCCCCGGGCGGCGCGTCCGGGAGGGTGCCGGTGCTCATTGGGCCGCACCGCCGGCCAGCAGGGACTCGGCCGAGGAGCGCAGCGTCATGTCCACCACCGATCCGTCGCGCAGGAAGACCACCCGGTCCGCCCAGGCGGCGAACCGCGGTTCGTGGGTGACCAGCACCCCGGCCGCGCCCGCGTCGCACCGCGACCGCAGCAGCGCGAGCACCGCCTCGCCCGTCTCCGAGTCCAGGGCGCCGGTCGGCTCGTCGGCGAGCACCAGACGGCGGTCGCCGACCAGGGCACGCGCTATGGCGACGCGCTGCTGCTGGCCGCCGGACATCTCGTCGGGGAACCGGTCGGAGAGTCCGCCCAGGCCCATCTCCTCCAGCGCGGCCACGGCCTCCTTGCGCGCCTTGCGGGACGAGAAGCCGTCCAGCTCGCGGGGGAGTGCCACGTTCTCCGCGGCGGTGAGGGCCGGGATGAGGTTGTAGTCCTGGAAGACGTAGCCGATGCTGCGCCGGCGCAGGGCCGCCAACTCCTTGCGGCCGGCGGTGGTCAGGTCCGTGCCCTCGACCACGACCCGTCCGGACGTGGGGAGGTCGAGGCCGCCCGCGATCGTCAGCAGCGTGGACTTGCCTGAGCCCGAGGGGCCCATCACGGCGACGAGTTCGCCGGGGAACACGTCGAGGTCGATGCCCCGCAGGGCGTGCACCTCGGTCTCCCCGCTGCCGTGCACGCGGGTGAGCTGCTGGAGCCGGAGCACCGGCTGGGCGGAGCGGTCGGCGGCGGCCGGGGCCTCGGCCGGGCCGGGCCGGGGCGGAACGGGCGGTTCGGTGGTGCTGGACATCGGTACGTACTCCCCCTGGGGCTGCGGGCCGCGTGCGCGGACCGGGTTCCTGCGAGTGGTTTCCTCTGCTGGTCGTGCTCTTGCGTGGTGGCCGGGCCCCTGAGTGGCTCGGCCGGGCGCGCGGACGGTGGTCAGGCGCCCGCACGCCGTACTCCCGGTGGGCCCGGCTCACTTCACCGCCGGGTCCTGCTTCTTCTCAGGGCGCCGCGCAGCCCTCCGTCCTGCACGGCACCTTCTTCCTCTTCTTCTTCCTCGCTCCGGTCCGCGCCGGCGGAACCACCGGGCTCCGGGGCCGGCTCGGACGCCGGGGCTGGGGCAGGAGCGGGGACCGGCGCCGGGGTGGCCGCCGCGAGCCGCACCAGGCGGGTCTCGCAGTGGTCCAGCCAGCGGGCCTCCGCCTCGGCCTGGAAGATCAGCTGGTCGAGGACCAACTGCCAGCCCACGTCATGCCGGTCCGGCGGGTTCTCCCCTTTCGTCGTGGCCTCCAGCGCCTGCGCCTTCAGCCGCGTGTAGTCCTGCATGGCCTTGATCGTGTGCACGCGCTGGGCCTGGATGACCGCGCGTATGTCCACCTCGGGCGAGCCGACCGCCATGGCGAGCTTTATCGCCAGCTCGTTGCGCGGCGGGTTGGCCCGGTCGACCGGGCTGGCGAACCAGCGCCGGAGCTCCTCGTGACCGCCCACGGTGATCGCGTAGAGGGAGTGGCCCGCTTCGTCCTCGCCGGCGGGCACCACCAGCCCGTCCCGCTCCAGCCGGGCGAGCGTGGTGTACACCTGCCCGACGTTCAGCGGCCAGGTGGAACCGGTGCGCGACTCGAACTCGGTGCGGAGCTGATAGCCGTAGCGCGGCCCCTGTTCGAGGAGGGCCAGCAGACCGTGACGGATCGACATACTCAGTATGTATACCGAGTATGGTCGGCCCCGACAAGGCCGATCGGCTCGCACATCAGCTCTTTCACTCGAACGAATGACCGAAACGACCGAACACAGTCCGGCTCACGGCCCGTTCGCGAGGTTCCGCCCCAACGCCGCCCCGGTCAGCGCCGTCGCATCCGCAACCCCAGGAAACCCAGCCCGAGTCCGACCAACAACAGCCCCGCGCCGAGCGGGAGCACCCGCATCACCGGTCGTCCCGTGTCCGGCGCGGACGTCGGCTGCTGCCCCTCGTCCTGCCCGCCCGCCGCCGCAGAGGACTCGGGCGGGGCGGTCCCGCCGGACTGCCCGGGCGGCACGGACGATGACGGCGTCCCGGAGCCTCCGCCGACCGCGGGCGGCCAGCCGCGGGGCCCGGCCGACGCGCGCGGACCGTACATCTGCCGCCCCGGATCCGGCCGTTCGCCGACATGGCCGTGGAGGTCCGGCCGCGCCGGGCCGGGCGGGCGCAGCGGTCCCGGCCCCGCGTCCTGCGGCCCCGGCCCGTCGCCGGGCTCGTGCGTCGGACGGGCGGGCCCGTCGGTCCGCCCGGCGGAGGGCGGGGGCACCCGGGGCGGCGAGGGCGGAGGGAACGGGGACGAGGGGGAGGAGACGAATGCGGGGGCCGACTCCAGCCAGTTCATGACCGAGAACGGGAGCGACAGGCGGGGCACCGCGAGCCCGCCCTCCGCAACCGGGGCCGTACCGGAGGGACGTGAGGGGGAGGGCGGGACGGAGGAGTGCGCGGACGGGGACGGGGGATCGGCCGGGCCGGCGGGGCTCGATGTGACGGGCCCGGTCGGCAGCGCCGGAGTCCCGCCCGGAACGGGCGCGGCGGTCGACGTGACCGGCCCGGCCGACCCGCTCGGCAGCCCAACGGCCGTTCCCCCGGGCGCGGGCACGGGCGGCTCGGCGGCCGCCGACGACCCGCCGGAGAACACCAGCACCAGCGCGACCGCCGCCGACACCGGCGCCGCGAGCCGCCGCACGGACGGAACAGCCGACGCCCGCATCCCGTTCCGACCGCCCGCCGCCCACCGCACGCCCGCTGCCTCCCGCCGCACCTCGTATGACCCCACTGGTCACACAAGGCAACATATCGGTTATTGCGGAAAGAAACGGTCAGGCGGCGACCGTACGGCGGCGGTCCGCACGCGAACGCGGCATCCGGCCGGGCGCGGACGGCCCGCCGACCATCCGACGGTCGGCAAATCGGAAAGTGGGAAGGTGGGAAGGTGGGCTCATCCACCCATGCGCTCATGGGCTCATGGGCTCATGGGTCGGCCAGCCCTTCCGACCGTCGTCCCATCGGTTCAGCGGTCCATCACTTCACCGGCCCATCCGTTCACCAGGTCAACGGACCATCGGCCCATGAGCCCATCGGCCCACAACCTGATCGGCACATCAGACGGCCAGCAGGACCTTCCCCACGTGCTCGCTCGCCTCCACCACCCGGTGTGCCTTCCCCGCCTCCTTGACGGGCAGGACCCGGTCGAC
This sequence comes from uncultured Actinomycetota bacterium, assembly GCA_963756705.1. Lineage (GTDB taxonomy): Bacteria > Actinomycetota > Actinomycetes > Streptomycetales > Streptomycetaceae > Actinacidiphila. The sequence continues at coordinate 344,811 of CAVWOS010000004.1, forward strand.
CACCGGGCGGACCGTCCCCGACTCGACGAGCGGCCAGACGTGTTCGCGCACGGCGGCGATGATCGCGGCCTTCTCCTCCTTCGACCGCGGGCGCAGCGACGTGGCGGCCACGGCGGCGCGCTTGGTCAGCAGCTTCCCGAGGTTGAGCTCGCCCTTCGCACCGCCTTGGAGGCCGATGATCACGAGCCGGCCGTTGACGGCGAGCGCGTCCACGTTCCGCTCCAGGTACTTCGCGCCCATGATGTCGAGGATCACGTCGGCCGTGACCTCCTGCGCGAAGTCCTGCTCGCGGTAGTTGATCAGGATGTCGGCGCCCAGGTCGCGGCAGGCGGCGAGCTTCTCCGGGCTGCCCGCGGTCACCGCCACCTTCGCCCCGACCGCCTTGCCGAGCTGCACCGCCATGGTGCCGATGCCGCTGCCGCCGCCGTGCACCAGGAGCGTCTCGCCGGGCCGGAGGTGGGCGACCATGAAGACGTTGGACCACACGGTGGCCGCGACCTCCGGCAGCGCCGCCGCCGTGACGAGGTCCACGCCCCGGGGCACGGGCAGCAGTTGGCCCGCGGGCACGGCGACCTTCTGGGCGTAGCCGCCGCCGGCGAGGAGCGCGCACACCTCGTCGCCCACGTTCCATCCGCTGACGCCCGGCCCGATCCGCGCGATGCGGCCCGAGCACTCCAGGCCGGGGTACGGGGAGGCGCCGGGCGGCGGGTCGTAGAAGCCCTGCCGTTGCAGCAGATCGGCGCGGTTCACGGCGCTCGCGGCGACCTCGACGACGACCTCGCCGTCGCCCGCCACCGGATCGGGTACTTCGGCCCAGGTCAGCGTTTCCGGGCCGCCGGGCTGGGGAATCGTGATCGCGTACATGCGGCGAGGCTACTCCGAGGGTTCCTCCGGCCCCCGGCCTCCTTCGCCCGTCACCTCGCCCCGCTCACCGCGGTCGCCCCGGATCATCGAGCGGGTGATCGCCACCAGGGTGTCCCGCAGCCAGCGGTGCACCGGGTCCGTGTCGTGCCGCACGTGCCACGCCATGTCGAGCGCCACCGGCGGGAGCGGCAGCGGGATGTCGTGGACCGTCAGCGGCATCACCCGGGCCACCCGGTCCGCGAACGCCGCGGGCACGATGGCGAGCGCGTCCGACTCCAGCGCCAGGAAGCAGGCGGCGCTGAAGGTCGGCACGGTCGCCAGCACATGGCGGCTCAGGCCGAGTTCGGCGAGCCTGGCGTCGACCACGCTGTGGGTGCGGCCGCGCCGGGAGGCGGTGATGTGCGGCAGCGCGGCGAAGCGCTCCACCGGGAGCGGTTCGCGCCCGGGCCGCCGCGGCCACTCGTCGGACGGCGACCGTACGACCGCCACGTACTGGTGCGCGTACAGGTGGACGCTGCGGACGTCCGGCGGGAGTTCGGGCAGCGAGCCGAGGTCGGGGTCCACCCGGTCCCGCAGGTCGGCGGGGTTCTCCTCGCCCTCGGGCAGGATGCGCAGCCGTACGCCCGGGGCCTCCTGGGCGACGCGGGCGGTGAGGGTCGGGCCGAGCACCACGGCCACCCCGTCGTTGGTGCGGATGGCGAAGTCCCGCCGCACGTCCGCGAGGTCGACCGGCGGGGGCGGGCGGAGGGCGGCCAGCGCGCTGCCGAGCGCGGCCTCGACCTGGGGCCGCAGCTCGCGGGCGCGCGACGTCAGCGTCAGACCCCGGCCGGAGGGGACGAGGAGCGGATCGTCGACGACCCGGCGCAGCCGGGCCAGGGTGCGGCTCATGGCGGAGGGCGAGACGTTCATGACCGCCGCGGCGCCCGTCACGCTGCCCTCCCGCAGCAGGGCGTCCAGGGCGGGCAGCAGGTTCATGTCCGGCAGACGCACGGCCCCAGTGTCGTGCGCGTTTGTGTCCGACGCAATGGTCGATTGACAACTCGGACCTTGTGATCAGGAATGGCCGGACCTCAGTCTGGAACACGTGATCGACGACCCGAAGCGGCTCCCCGGGCAGCGGCGCCCCACGCCCGGCCCGGACCCGGCGGCGCCCGGACCGGACCCGGCGCCCGGCATCAACCCGCGGCAGCGCGCGATCGCCCTTCTCGTGGCGGGCTGCTTCTTCATGGAGAACCTGGACGGGACCATCGTGTCCACCGCCGCCCCGCGCATGGGCGCCTCGCTCGGGGTCTCCGCGACGGCCATCGGCCTGGTCGTCACGGCGTACCTGCTCACCGTCGCCGTGCTGATCCCGCTGAGCGGCTGGCTGACCGCGCGCTTCGGGGTGCGGCGGGTCTTCCTGACCGCCATCGCCGTGTTCACCCTGTCCTCGCTGGCCTGCGCGGCCGCGACCGGCCTGGGCGAACTCGTCGCGCTTCGCGTGGCGCAGGGCGCGGGCGGCGCGATGATGGTGCCGACGGGACGGCTCCTGGCGATGTCCGGGATCGCCAAGCCGGACATCCCGCGGATCGTGTCGTACATCGTGTGGCCGGCCCTGCTGGCACCCGTGGTCGCGCCGCTGCTGGGCGGGCTGCTCACCACGTACGCGAGTTGGCCGTGGCTCTTCCTGATCAACATCCCGCTGGGCCTGCTCGCCTTCGCGGTCGCCTGGCGGCTGATCGACGGCGGGCCGGTGAGCGGGGTGGGCACGCTCGACTGGCTCGGCGTGGTGTGGACGTCGGCGGGGCTGGGCGCGCTGACGTACACCGGGCACCTGCTGTCGAACGGCGGCGCGCTGACGCTTCCCGCGGTCGTCGGGGCGACGTCGCTGGTGCTGATCGCGCTGGCGGTCCGTCATCTGCTGCGGGCCGATCATCCGCTGATCGACCTCGGCACGCTACGGGTGACGTCCTTCCGGGCGTCGGTGTCGGGCGGCGCGTACTTCTGGGTCGCGGTCGCCGCGGTGCCGTTCCTGCTCCCGCTGCTGTTCCAGGAGGTGTTCGGCTGGAGCGCGGTCCGCTCGGGCGCGCTCGTGCTGTTCGTCTTCGTCGGCAACATCGGCATCAAGCCCGCGACGACGTACCTCTTCGGGCACTTCGGCTACCGGCCGATGCTGCTGGTCTCCAGTCTGACGCTGGCCGGCACCATGGCCGGCTGCGCCTTCCTCACCGCGGGCACGCCCCTGTGGGTGATCGCCCTGGTCGCCACGGTCAGCGGCGTCGCCCGCTCGGTCGGCTTCACCGGCTACTCGACGCTGGCCTTCGCCGACATCGCGCAGGACCGGATGCGGGACGCCAACACGCTCAGCGCCACCGCGAACCAGATGGCCGCCGGGCTCGGCGTCGCCGCCGCCACGGTCGCGCTCCGCGTCGGCTCCCCGCTCACCCGCTCGCTGCTCGGGCACACCTCCCCGGCGCTCGCCTACGGCTCCGCGTTCTTCCTGCTGTCGCTCGGCGCGCTGGCGGCCGCGGCCGGAGCGGTCCGGCTCCCCGCGACGGCCGGGAACGTCCTGCGCAGCCGCGTCCGCTCCCCCGAGCGCCCGTCCCGCCGGCCGTCACGCACGGCGCGCTGACCCGGGGCGGCGGGGCCGGGGGTCGGAACCCGATCGACGGGAAGCGCCCGGCTCACCCCTCCGGCGGCTGGTACGGCTGGAGGTCCCCCGCCCGCTTGCCGTCGTCGGGGTCGCCGGTCCGGGCCTCGGTGCGCTGGGAGCGTTGCAGGTAGTCGCGCAGGACGAGTTCGACCGCGTCCTGCGGATTCCTCGTACCGGTCAGGACCATGATCTCGATCGCGAGGTGCGCGTCGACGCTCACGTTGACCCGGGCGGTCATGGCGCCTCCTTTACGGCGGTGCGGCGGTACGTCACTACGGCTTGTGCGGGTTGGTGCTCCGGCGGCGGGAGCCGCGGCCCGTCCCCCGTACGCGGAACGTTCGGCACCCGCCCGGGATGCCCGACCCGGCGATCGGATCGTCACACGAACGGGAGCCGCGCGGGAAGGGGCCACCCGGTCTAGGCGAGCGGCGCGGCCCGCGGGCCGGCCCGGTGGATCGTGATCACCCGGTCCAGCGCCTGCAACGGCGCCGCCTCCGAATCGTCGTGGTCGAGCATCCGGTGGCCCCGCTTGACCACGACGACGAGGTCGGGCAGATCGCGCGGCGACCGTCCCACCTCGGATTTCTCCACCGGCCGTTCGACCAGGTCGAGCCCGCTGCCGTACGTGATGAGGTCGTCCATCACCTGACCCACGGTGGGGCTGAGCATGGACAGGCCGAGCAGCCGGCCGGCCGCGCTGGAGCTGGTGATGACCGCGTCGGCGCCGGACTGCCGCAGCAGCGGCGCGTTCTCCTCCTCGCGGACGGAGGCGACGATCTGCGCGTGCTTGTTGAGCTGGCGGGCGGTCAGGGTGACCAGCACGGCCGTGTCGTCGCGCTGGGCGGCGATGACGATCTGCCGGGCCCGCCGCACCTCGGCCCGCAGCAGCACTTCGTTGCGGGTGGCGTCCCCGGCGACGGCCACGAACCCCTCGTCCGCGGCGGCCTCGACCACCCGGCCGCTGACGTCGACGACCACGATCCGGTTCTGCGGCAGGCCGCTGCCGATCAGGGTGTGGGCGGCCGAGCGCCCCTTCGTCCCGAATCCGATGATCACCACGTGGTCGTACAAGTCGCTCCTCCATCGCTTGATGCGGAACTGCTCCCGGGTGCGTTCGGCCAGCACCTCCAGAGTCGTCCCGACCAGGATGATCAGGAAGATCACGCGCAACGGCGTCACGAGCAGGGTGGTGGCCAGCCGCGCGCCGGTGCTGAAGGGGACGATGTCGCCGTAGCCGGTCGTGGACAGCGTCACCGTCGAGTAGTAGAGCGCGTCCAGGAAGGACAGCGAGCTGTCGGAGCCGTCGGCGTTGTCGTGGTAGCCGTCGCGGCCGATCCAGACGATGAGGACCGTGGCGGCCAGCACCAGCAGGGCCAGCAGCAGCCGGCGGCTGACCTGCTGGAGCGGGCCGACGGTGGAGCGCGGGAACCGCACCCGGAACGCGGCGCGCGCCCGCGGCGCCGCCGCCGCACGGTCGGCCGCCGCGTCGCGCCCCGGGAGCCTCACCCCCCGCTCCCCCAGGCAGGGCCGGCGGACCCCGCGCCGGGCATCCCCGTGTCGAGCACCGTCACCTCCCGGCCCGCGCGGACCCCGCCGGGCGGGATCACCGCCAGCCCGTCGGCGGCGGCCAGGCCGCGGAGCATCGCGGGGCCGGCGAAGTGCAGCGGCCGGGCGGCGGATTCGTCGTCGAAGGCCACCGGGACGAGCCGGGTGTCGACGGGGTGCCCGGACACGTCGGAGGTGAGCGGCGCGGTGTACGGGGGCGGGACGGGCCGGCCGGCCAGGGTGCCCAGCAGGGGCGCGACGAGGGTCAGCACGCCGGAGACGGCGGCGAGCGGATTGCCGGGAAGTCCGATCAGATGACGTACCCGGGAGCCGGAGGACGCGCCAGTCCGCCCCGACCGGCCGCCCGCGGGCAGCTCGGCGAGCACCATCGGGTGCCCGGGCCGGACGGCCACCCCGTCCACCAGCAACTTCGCGCCCAGCGTGGCCAGTACGGCGTGGACGTGGTCGACCGGGCCGCCGGCCGTGCCTCCGGTGGTGATCACCAGGTCGGCACGGGCTCCGGTGACGGCCCCCGTGATCGCCTCGCGCAGCGCCTCCGCGTCGTCCACCAGCCGCCGGACGGCGGTGACCTCGGCGCCCAGGGCGCGCAGCCACGACGGCAGCATCGGGCCGAGCGCGTCGCGGACCCGGCCGGCCCGCGGCACCCCGTGGTCCAGCAGTTCGTCGCCGAGCACCAGCACCTCGACCCGCGGCCGGGCGGTCACCGTCAGCTCGTCGTACCCGGCGGCGGCCGCGAGGCCCAGCACCACCGGGGTCACCGGGCTGCCCGCGGGCAGCAGTTCGTCGCCGCGGCGGCACTCCTGGCCGCGCCTGCGGATCTCCTGGCCGGGCACGGGCGCCGGGTGGGGCGCCGCCACCCGCAGCCACTCGCCGTCCGCGCGGGCCTCGGTCGCGCCGTGCTCGCTCCGGAGCACGGCGGTCGCGCCCGGCGGCAGCGCGGCCCCGGTGGCGATGCGGACGGCCTCGCCGGGACGCAGCGGGCCGGCCGCGCGCTGGCCGGCGAGCACCTGGCCCGCCGTCCGCCACGGGCCCTCGCCCGCGACCGCCCAGCCGTCCATGGCCGAGGTGTCGAAGGACGGCAGATCGGTCAGCGCCTTCAGACCGCGGGCCAGCGCCGAGCCCAGTGCCCGCTCGTCCAGCGGTACGGGCCGCGGGTCGAGCCGGCGCCCGGCCGCGTTGGCCAGCCGCCGCGCCTCCGGCCACGAGGTGGCGGGGGCGCCGCGGCGCGCGGGAGCGGGCCGCGGGTCGGGGGCGGACGACGACGGCCGGGCGGGCGCGGGCACCACGGGAACGTCGTGGGACAGCGCGACGGCGAGCGGGTCGTTGGGCGCGGGGCGGTCCGCGTCGTCGAACCGGTCGGTGCGGTCCGCGCCGGACCGGCGGGACGGGCGCGGCACGTCGGGACGACGGCCGTGGTCGTTGGCCAGGGCCAGGGCGTCGTCCAGCGCTTGGTCTGGCTGGCGGGACGGGCGCGGCACATCGGGACGACGGCCGTGGTCGTTGGCCAGGGCCAGGGCGTCGTCCAGCGCTTGGTCTGCGGGGTCGCCGCCGCGGGCGCTCATCCCGCGTGATCCGGTGCTCCGACGGGGCCGGCGCCGGGCCGTGCTTCGGCCCCGTCCCCGGCCGCCTCCCCTGCCGCTCCTCTTTCCGCCTCCCCTTCCGCCTGCTCGGACCAGCGGCGGGCCAGTTCGGCGGCCTTGCGCGCCGCCTCCCGTACGGCCTCGGGGCCGCCGCCCGCGGCCGCCGCCGCGTATCCGACCAGGAAGGTGGTCAGGGGCGCGGCGGGGCGGGCCACCCCGTGGGCCGCGTCACGCGCGAGGTCCAGCAGGACGCCGGTGTCCACGTCCAGGTCGACACCCAGTTCGGTCTTGGCTGCTGCGATCCATTCGTCCACCACACGCCCATGGTCCCCGATCCGGGCGTCGGCGACACGCGGGCTCATTCCTCGGACGCCGCTCCCAGCCGGGCGCGGGCCACCGCGACGTCCTCCCAGGTGTCGCAGTCGAACGACGCCCGGCCGGTCGGGTCGGTGATCGCACGGACGGCGAGCTCACCGGTCAGCAGCCGCAGCGGGAGCCCGGCGGTGCCGCCGTGTTCGGCCCTGAGCAGGGCGAGTTCGCGCCGCAGCGGCTCCGGGCGGTACGCGGCCGCGAGCGGCTGGTCCCGGCCGCCGGCGTCGGTGAGCATCACCGCTTCCGGCTCCGCGCGGCCGCCGTCCTCCGCCCGGGTGAGCGCGGCGAGCAGCGCCTCGACGGTGCCCGCCGTCAGGAACGGCAGGTCGGCGGCGAGCACCAGCACCGCGCCGGGCCCCTTCGCTCCGCCGCGGGCGGCGTCGAGCGCGGCGAGGCCGGCGGCCAGCGCGGGCAGCGGGCCGCCGCCGGGCGGGTCCTCGCGCGCCCACCGCACCGGGCGCGCGGTCGGACGGCGGGGCCCCACCACCACCGTGTGGCCCGCGGCCGCGCAGGCCGCGAGCACCCGGTCCAGCAGGGTGTGCCCGCCGACCCGCACCGCCGGCTTGTCGGCGCCGCCGAGCCGCCTGGCCGCGCCACCGGCGAGCACCACCGCGTCGAAGCCCGTCCCCGTCGTCATGCTCGCGAGTATCGCCGCTCACACGGCGGCGAGCAGCACCGCCGGGTTCTCCACGCAGTCGGCCACGAACCGCAGGAAGCCGCCGGCCGCGCCGCCGTCGCACACCCGGTGGTCGAAGGTGAACGACAGCTGCACCACCTGCCGCACCGCCAGCTCGCCTTGGTGCACCCACGGTTTGGCCGCGATCCGGCCGACCCCGAGCATCCCGGCCTCGGGGTGGTTGAGGATCGGCGTCGAGCCGTCCACGCCGAACACGCCGTAGTTGTTCAGGGTGAAGGTGCCCCCGGTCAGCTCGGCCGGGGTCAGGGACCCGGCCCGGGCCGCCTCCGTCAACCGGGCGATCTCCGCCGACAGTTCCGCGGTGGTACGGGCCTGCGCGTCGCGGACCACGGGCACGACCAGCCCCCGGTCGGTCTGCGCGGCGAACCCGATGTGCACCGCGGGCAGCCGGACGATCTCGCGCCGCTCGATGTCCACCGTGGCGTTCAGCTCCGGGTACCGGGCCAGCGCCGCCGTCACGATCCTGGCCAGCAGCGCGAGCACGGATATCCGCTGACCGGCCCCTGCCTCGTTGATCGCCGGGCCCGCCGCCGCGTTCATCGCCTTGCGCACCGCGAGCAGTTCGGTGGCGTCCGCGTCGACCCAGCAGGTGGCGTCCGGGATCTCCCGGCGGCTGCGGGCGAGCTTGTCCGCGACCGCGCCCCGGATCCCGCGCAGGGGGACGCGGACGGCGTCGGCCGTGCCGGATGCCTGCGCTGTGCCATGCGCATGGCCATCCACGGCCGTGCCCGCCGCGGCGGCGGCCGGCCCGGCCACCGGACCCACCACGGAGCCGGTCGCGAGAGCCCGCTCGACGTCCGCCCGCAGGATCAGCCCGTCGGGCCCGGTGCCGGCCAGCGCCCGCAGATCGAGGCCGCCTTCCCGGGCGAGTCGCCGGACCAGCGGCGAGATCACCGCGACCGGGCCGCCGTCCCGGCTGCCTCCGGCGCGCGCGCCGACCCCCGTGCGGTCGGCCCGGGCACTCTCGGCAGCCGCGACCGCGGCGCCGTCCACCACCGCCGGGGTGCGGTCACCCGCGACCGCGGCGCCGTTCACCGCGCCGGGCCGGACCGCCGCCCCGTGGCCGGCCGCCGCGCTCACCGCGCGCACCCGGTTCCGGCGCCGGGTCGAGCCCGTGCCCGTGCCGTAGCCGACCAGGACGTTGCCGGACCCCTCGTCGGTACCGCCGCCGGACCCGTCGCCCTCGGCCCCCGGAGCGCCCTGCTCCGCACCGGAACCGACGGCCACGGTGACCAGCGGGCGCCCGACCTCCAGGGTGTCGCCCTCCGCTCCGAAGCGGGCGGTGACCACCCCGCCGTAGGGGCAGGGCACCTCCACCACGGCCTTGGCGGTCTCCACCTCGACCACCGGCTGGTCCACGGCGACGACCTCGCCGACCTCCACCAGCCAGCGCACGATCTCCGCCTCGGTGAGGCCCTCTCCCAGGTCCGGAAGGGTGAACTCCTTGACGGCCGCCATCACCCCTCCTCCCACTGCAGGCGCCCGACGGCGTCGAGGATCCGGTCGACGCCGGGCAGGTGATGCCGCTCCAGCATCGGCGGCGGGTAGGGGATGTCGAACCCGGCCACCCGCAGCACGGGCGCCTCCAGGTGGTGGAAGCACCGCTCGGTGATCCGCGCCGCGATCTCCGCGCCCGCCCCGCCGAAGCCGGAGGACTCGTGGACCACCACCGCGCGCCCGGTCCCGCGCACCACGGCCGCGACCGTCTCCTCGTCGAAGGGCACCAGGGTGCGCAGGTCCACCACGCCCAGGTCCCAGCCCTCCTCCTTGGCCGCCTCGGCGGCCTCCAGGCACACCGGCAGCGAGGGTCCGTAGGTGATCAGGGTGGCCGTGCGGCCCGGGCGGCGGACCACGGCCCGCCCGATCGGGGCGACTTCCGCCGGCTCCTGCGGCGACCAGTCGGCCTTCGACCAGTACAGGCGCTTGGGCTCCAGGAAGACCACCGGGTCGTCGGAGGCGATCGCCGCCCGCAGCAGCCCGTAGGCGTCCTCGACGGTCGCCGGGGTCACCACGTGCAGGCCGGGGGTGTGCAGGTAGTACGCCTCGGAGGAGTCGCTGTGGTGCTCGACGCCGCCGATGCCGCCGCCGTAGGGGATGCGGATGGTGATCGGCAGCGGCAGGGCGCCCCGGGTGCGGTTGCGCATCCTGGCCACGTGGCTGACCAGCTGCTCGAAGGCCGGGTAGGCGAAGGCGTCGAACTGCATCTCGACCACCGGCCGCAGCCCGTACATCGCCATGCCGACGGCCGAGCCGAGGATGCCCGCCTCGGCGAGCGGGGTGTCCGTGCAGCGCTGGTCGCCGAACTCCGCGGCGAGCCCGTCGGTGATCCGGAAGACGCCGCCGAGGGTGCCGACGTCCTCGCCGAAGACGTGGACGGACGGGTCGGCCTTCAGGGCGTCGCGCAGCGCCTGGTTGAGCGCCTGGGCCATGGTGGCCGGCTTGCGCGCGGGCGCGGCCGCCTTGCCCGCGGCGGGGGTGAGGGTCGTCACGATCGCTGCTCCGCTTCCAGCTCGGCGCGCAACTGGGCCTCCTGCTCGCGCAGTTGCTGCGTGGGCTCGGCGAAGACGTGCGCGAACAGGTCCATCGGGTCCAGCTCGGGGGTCTGGTGCATGCGCTCGCGCAGCGAGGCGGCCATCGCCTCGGCCTCCTGGGCGGCGGCGGTGCGCAACTCCTCGTCGAGCAGGCCGCGCCCGGTCAGCTCGCGCTCCAGCACCGCCACGGGGTCGTGCTCGCGCCAGGCGGCGACCTCGTCGTCCTCGCGGTAGCGGGTGGCGTCGTCGGCGTTGGTGTGGGCGTCGATCCGGTAGGTGACCGCCTCGACGAGGGTGGGGCCGCCGCCGGTGCGGGCCCGCTCGACCGCCTCGGTGAGCACCTGGTGCACCGCCGCCACGTCGTTGCCGTCGACCAGCCGGCCGGGCATGCCGTAGCCGACCGCCTTGTGCGCGAAGGTGGGCGCGGCGGACTGCTTGGCGAGCGGCACCGAGATGGCGAAGCCGTTGTTCTGCACCAGGAAGACGACCGGGGCGTGCCAGACGGCCGCGAAGTTCAGCGCCTCGTGGAAGTCGCCCTCACTGGTGCCGCCGTCGCCGACCATGGCGAGCGCCACCACGTCGTCCCCGCTGATCCGGGCGGCGTGGGCGAGACCCACGGCGTGCGGCAACTGGGTGGCGAGCGGGGTGCTCAGCGGGGCGACGCGGGTGGCCCGGGGCTCGTAGCCGGTGTGCCAGTCGCCGCGCAGCAGGGTGAGCGCCTCCACCGGGTCCACGCCGCGGGCGACGACGGCGAGGGTGTCGCGGTAGCTCGGGAACAGCCAGTCCTGCGGGCGCAGCGCGAGGGCGGCGGCGACCTCGCAGGCCTCCTGGCCGGTGCTGGACGGGTACACCGCGAGCCGGCCCTGCTTGGTGAGCGCGGTCGCCTGGAGGTTGTACCTGCGGCCGTGCACCAGCCGGGTGTAAAGCCCGCGCAGCAGGTCGGGGTCGAGCCGGGACGCGTCGGGGGTGCCGAGCAGCCGGTACGGCTCCTGGTCGGGCAAGAGCGGCGCGGCTTCGGTGCGGGGTCGCCAAGCGGGGGTGTCCAGCACGGTCATCGCGAGCACCTCCTTGTGATCGGTGACCGGTTGTGTCGGTGTGATGCGGGCGAGAGCGGGTCGCACTCTCCCAACCGATTGTTCGGTCGCCGGAGGCATTTTGGCTACGGGGTGGTTCCGCCTGTGGACAAACGGTTCTGCACAGCCTGAGATGGAAGCAGTACGTCCATGGTAGGGAGCCCCCGGGGGATGGCGAGAGAACAGATGGCCGAAAACCACGAGGCGGGTCAGGCGGTCCGACCTCTCGACCCGATAGACCGCACGATCCTGCGGCTGCTCCAGGAGGACGGACGGGCCTCGATACGCTCGGTGGCCGACCGGGTACACGTCTCGCGCGCCAACGCGTACGCCCGTATCAACCGGCTGATCGACGACGGAGTGATCCGAGGATTCGCCGCGCGGGTGGATCACGAGCGGGCGGGCCAGGGGACCTCGGCGTACATCACGCTCAAGATCGTCCAGAACTCGTGGCGGACCGTCCGCGAGAAACTTGTCACTCTTCCGGGCGTCGTCCATATTGCCCTGGTGAGCGGTGATTTTGACGTACTGCTCCTCGTGCACACCGTCGACAACCGCAGTCTGCGCGAGCTCGTGCTGACCCGCCTCCAGGCGATCGAGGAGGTCCTGAGCAGCCGGACGCTGCTGGTCTTCGAGGAGACGGACCTCGTCGTCGGGGACTGAGCCTCCGCCCCATGGCCCCGGGAGGCGGACGGAGGTCCGCCGGCGGCCGGCCCTAGGTCCGCAGGCCGTCGAAGGCCAGCCGCACCACCGCGTCGACGACCTCGTCGCCGTCGACCGCGCTGCGGGCGTCGGGCCGGTACCACTCCACCAGCGAGTTGATCATGCCGAACAGCAGCCGGGTGGCGAGCCGGACGTCCACGTCCGCGCGCAGGTCGCCCTCGGCGACGGCCGCCCGCAGCAGGTCGGCGACCCGCTGGTCGAACTCCCGGCGGCGCTCCATCGCCCAGCGCTCGGTCCTGGTGTTGCCCCGCACCCGCAGCAGCAGGGTGACGTAGGGCAGTTCCTCCATGAGCACCTCGGTCGTCCGCCGGGTGACGTGCTCCAGCCGCTCGACCGCGCGCCCCTCGCGCGAGAGGCGCTCCTCCAGGATGCCGAACAGGCCCTCCAGGGCACGGCCCACCGCGCGGTGGAGCAGTTCCTCCTTGCCGCGCACGTGGTGGTAGATCGACGACTTGGAGATGCCCGCGGCGCGCGAGAGGTGCTCCATGGACGTGCCGTCGTAACCGCGCTGGTTGAAGACCTCGACGGCCACGGCGAGGAGCGAGTCGGGCGTGTAGGTGTCGCGCTTGGGCATGGTCATGAGGAGATCACACCTTCTGTCGCCGCCGCACGCCGCCTCAGCTCGGGGCAGGGCGCGTACCGGCCCGAGGGGTACCAGACGTGCAGGGCGTCGAGCAGGTCGCGCACGTAGGGCGCGGAGATCCGCTCGCCCCACGCCAGCGGCCCCAGCGGGTAGTTCACGCCGAGCCGCATCGCGGTGTCGACGTCCTCGGCCGAGCCCGCCTCCCGGGCGACCGCGTCCAGCGCCAGGTCCACCAGCATCGCCACGGTGCGCGCGACCACCATGCCGGGCACGTCGCCGATGACGCTCACCCGCTTGCCCAGCGCCTGGAACAGGCCGGTGGCCCCCGCGAGCGCTTCGGCGGACGCGCCGGAGCAGGGCGCGATCGCGACCCGGGTAGCGGCGCGGTAGTCCAGCGCCAGGTCGAACTGCACGGCGGGGCCGTCCGGCAGGCGGCCGTCGGCCAGGCGCAGGGGCGTACCGTCCGGCAGCACGATCGCGCCGCCGCGCGCTCCGGCCGCGGCCGGCTCCCGGCGCACCTCGACGCCGGCCCCCTCGATGAGCTCCACCAGCGCCTCGGCCGGACCGAGCGTCCCGCGGACGGTGACGTGCGCCGGGGCGGGCTCCGGACCCGCGGTGTGCGGCGCCCGGTCGGTCTCGGCGCCGTCCCCGCCGTACGGGAACCAGCCGCGGCCGGACTTGCGCCCCAGCCGCCCGGACTCCACCAGCCGCCGCTGGGCCAGCGAGGGACCGAACTTCGGGTCGCGGCCGAACGCCTCCCACACCGACCGGGTGACGGCCTCGTTGACGTCCTGGCCGATCAGGTCGGTCAGCGCGAACGGGCCCATGGCGAAGCCGCCGCACTCGCGCAGCACCGCGTCGATGGTGGCGGGGTCGGCGGCCCGCTCCTCGTGCACCCGCAGCGCCTCGGCGTAGAAGGGTCGGGCGACGCGGTTGACCAGGAAGCCGGGGGTGTCGGCGCAGCGCACGGGGCTCTTGCCCCAGGCCGCGGCGGTGTCGTAGGCGGCGGTGACGGCCGCCGGGTCGCTCGCCGCGCCCGCCACCACCTCGACCAGCGGGAGCAGCGGGGCGGGGTTGAAGAAGTGCAGGCCGACCAGGCGCCCGGGGCGGAGCAGCCCGTTGGCGACCGCGGTGACCGACAGCGAGGAGGTGTTGGTGGCGAGCAGGCAGTCGTCGGCGACCACGGCCTCCAGGTCGGCGAACAGCCGCCGCTTGACGTCCAGGTCCTCCACGACGGCCTCGACGACGAGCGCGGCCCCGGCCAGGCCCGCGAGGCCGTCGGCCGCGACCAGGCGGGCGAGCGCCTCCTTGTGGGCGGCGGCCTCCAGCCGGCCCTTGGCGACCAGCCAGTCCAGCCGGCCGGCGACGGCGTCGGCGGCCGCCCGGGCCTGGTCCGGCACCGCGTCGTGGAGCAGGACGCGGTGGCCCGCGACCAGCGCCACCTGCGCGATTCCCTGGCCCATGGTGCCGGTGCCGACGACGGCGACGGTGCTGCTGCGGTCCAGTGCGGTCACGATCAGTCGACTCCTCGCAGGTCGCGTGCTGCGCTTGTCCGGTGTCTGCCCGGTGGCTGTCGGGGCGGCTGTCCCGTGGCGCGAAGTTGTCCACAGGCCGGGAAGGCTCCCCTTGTCCCGACCGACCATTCGGTTAATCTAGCGGTGTCCCAGCCGTCCAGCCCAGCTCGACGAGGAGTTGGTCCCATGACCGCCGATCTGTCCGCCGTGTCCTTGATCGAACGCCACCGCGGCACCCTCGACAAGGCACTGGAGGCCATCAGGACCCGCGCGTACTGGTCGCCCCACGCCGAGCACCCCAAGGCCTACGGCGACGCCGAGGAGGGCCGCGCCGCCTTCGAGGCCCTGCTGGGCAAGCCGTTCGAACTCGACCAGCCCGGCACCGACGACTGGACCGGCGAGGAGCGGTCGCCGTACGGGATCGACCTCGGCGTGCGCTACCCGCACCCGGATCCCGACGTGCTGCTGCCCGCCATGCGCGCGGCGATGCCCGCCTGGCGGGACGCGGGCCCGGAGGTCCGCGCGATGGTGTGCCTGGAGATCCTCGCCCGGATCAACGCGCGCACCCACGAGTTCGCCCACGCGGTCATGCACACCACCGGCCAGGCGTTCATGATGGCGTTCCAGGCCGGCGGCCCGCACGCCCAGGACCGCGGCCTGGAGGCCGTGGCGTACGCGTACGTGGAGCAGGTGCGCGCCCCCGAGACCGCCGAATGGGTGAAGCCGCAGGGCAAGCGCGACCCGCTGGCGCTGCGCAAGACGTTCACGGCCGTGCCGCGAGGCGTCGGCCTGGTCATCGGCTGCAACACCTTCCCGACGTGGAACGGCTTCCCGGGCCTGTTCGCCTCGCTGGCGACCGGCAACGCGGTGCTGGTCAAGCCGCACCCGCGGGCCGCGCTGCCGCTGGCGCTCACCGTGTCGGTCGCCCGCGAGGTGCTCGCCGAGGCCGGCTTCTCGCCCGACCTGGTGTGCCTGGCCGTCGAACGGCCGGGCGAGGGGCTGGCCAAGACCCTGGCCGTGCGCCCCGAGGTCCGCGTCATCGACTACACCGGCTCCACCGCCTTCGGCGACTGGCTGGAGGCCAACGCCCGCCAGGCGCAGGTCTTCACGGAGAAGGCGGGCGTCAACACCGTGGTCGTCGACTCCACGGACGACTACCGGGGCATGCTCTCCAACCTCGCCTTCTCGCTGTCCCTCTACAGCGGCCAGATGTGCACCACCCCGCAGAACCTGCTGATCCCCCGCGACGGGATCACCACCGAGGCCGGTCCGCGGGCGTACGACGAGGTGGTCTCCGACCTCGCCGAGGCCGTGGCGGGGCTGCTCGGGGACGACACCAGGGCCAACGCGCTGCTCGGCGCGCTGGTCAACCCCGAGGTCAAGGAGCGGCTCGAGGCCGCCCGCGGCACGGGCGAGGTGGCGCTGGCCTCCCGGACGGTCGCCCACCCCGACTTCCCCGGCGCCGTGGTGCGCACCCCGGTGGTGGTCAAGCTCGACGGCGCCAAGCCGGACGCTGAGGCCGCCTACATGTCGGAGTGCTTCGGCCCGGTGTCCTTCGCGGTGGCCGTCGACTCCACGGCGGACGCGCTGGAGCTGCTGCGGCGCACGATCCGCGAGAAGGGCGCGATGACGGTCGCCGGCTACACCACCTCCCCCGAGGTGGAGCGGCAGTTGGAGGAGGTCTGCTTCGAGGAGTGCGCGCAGCTGTCGCTGAACCTCACCAGCGGCGTGTACGTCAACCAGACCGCCGCGTTCTCCGACTTCCACGGC
The DNA here is from genome assembly GCA_963756705.1 of uncultured Actinomycetota bacterium. Lineage (GTDB taxonomy): Bacteria > Actinomycetota > Actinomycetes > Streptomycetales > Streptomycetaceae > Actinacidiphila. Next base: position 360,716 of record CAVWOS010000004.1, read on the forward strand.
TCGGGCGGCAACCCGGCGGCGAACTCGGCGCTGTGCGACGGGGCGTTCGTCGCCGCCCGCTTCCGGATGGTGGAGGTGCGGCGGCCGGCCTGAGGCGGCGGCGCCTGAGCCCGCGGGCTCAGGCGGGGCGGGCGGCTCCCGGTACCCGCGGGGAGCGCGAGCCGGCCGCCCAGTGGTAGAGCGTCATGCCGACGCTGGTGGCGAGGTTGTAGCTGGAGACCTGGGCCCGCATGGGCAGAGCCACCAGCGCGGTGGCCCGCGCGCGCAACCCGGCGGAGACGCCGTGCCGTTCGGAGCCGAAGACGATCAGCGCGTCGTCGGGCAGTTCGGTGCCGCGGATGTCCGCGCCCTCGGGGTCGAGGACGTAGAGCGGGCCGGGCGGCAGCGCGTCGGGGTCGGCGTGCTCCACGGCCGTGGCGTAGTGCAGGCCGGCGCCGGACCGTACGGCGTTGGGGTGCCAGGGGTCGAGGTCGCCGGTGGTGACCACGCCGGTGACGTCGAAGCCGGCCGCGAGGCGTACGACGGCACCGACGTTGCCGAGGTTGCGGGGCTCGTCCAGGACGACGACCGGCGCGCGGCGGGGGAGCAGCGCCAGGGCGGCGAGGTTCGCGTCGCGGCCGGGTCGGGCGGCGAGCGCGGCCACTCCCGTGGGATGCCCCCTGGTCACGAGTTCGCGCAGCCGGGCCGGCGGGATCTCCGTGACGCCGGCGGCCAGGTCCGCGACGAGGTCGGGCGCGAGGTCGGCGGCCAGCCGCAGCAGGGCCGCCCGGTCGGTGGTGACGGCGGTCCGGACGTCGGCGCCGAAGCGCAGCGCGTGCTTGAGCGCGTGGAAGCCGTCCAGGAGGACGGCGCCCGCGGCGGCCTCGTGCCAGCGGCGTACCGCGTCGTCCGCCCGGGCGGCCCCGTCCTCGCTGCTCATGGCGCCCAGCCTACGGGGCCGTTCGGAGCCCCCGGCGAGCCCGCCGCCCAGGCGCCGAAGGGGGCGGTCCGCTCAGGTCGCGGCGGTGGGTGGCGTCCCGAACGCGGACTCGGCCGCCTCTCCGTCCCGCGGCCCGGGCAGCACCGCCGCAGGCTGTTCTCGGCGCGGCCGCACGGCCCCGGTGGCCCGCTCCCCGGCCCAGCGCAGGAAGACCGTCGGCAGGAAGACCGCGTCCGCCGCGATCATCGCCAGGGAGAAGAAGGGCAGCCCCAGGACGACGGCGATGGAGGCGTGCTCCAGCATCATCACGCACAGCAGGACGTTCTTGACCCGCCGGTTGAACAGGGTGAACGGGAAGGCGACCTGCACGATGACGGTGCCGTAGGTGATCAGCATGACCATGATGTCGCTGCCGGCCAGCGCGTGCGACAGCGCCGGCCAGGGCGTGAAGTCGTCCAGGTGCAGCGGGTAGTACAGCGCCGTGCCGTCCTGCCAGCGGCTGCCCTGGATCTTGTACCAGCCGGCGGTGGAGTAGATCAGGCACACCTCGACGACGATCACGAGCATCGCGCCGTTGTGGACGACGTCGGCGACGATCTCGCCCACCGTGCGCGGCTCGCCGGGCGCGTAGCGGCGGATCGCCCACCACACGGCCTGGCCCAGCCAGCAGCCCCAGAAGATCAGCGACCAGCCGGTGCTGAGCCGGCTCTCGGCCGACGCCGCCAGCAGCGCCGCGCCGAGCACGGCCCACAGGACGACCCCGGTGACGTCGAACCGCCCCGGCAGGGCCGTCGCCGCGCCCTCGTCGGCCCGCTCCGTGCCCTCGGCCGCCTCGGCCCCCATGGACACGGCCCGTTCCGCCGCCCGCGCCTCCCGGCGGGCCCGCCGGCTGTCGAGCGACCAGACCTGGCCGCAGCGGGTGAAGGCGAGGTAGATCGCCATGATGTGCACGACGTTGTCGCCGCCGTCGCCCACGTACACGCTGCGGTTCTGCAGGGACAGCACGCCGACCATGAACATCAGCGCCGAGGTGCGGGTGCGCCAGCCCAGCAGCAGGGCCGCGCTGGAAACGATCGCAAAGGCGTAGCAGAGCTCGAACCAGGCGCGGCCGTCGTTCCACATCAGCACGCTGAAGGCGTGGTTGCCGGCGATCAGCCGCCGGGCCAGGTCGAAGCCCCAGGGGCTGGCCGGGCCGTAGAGCTGCGAGCGGTGGGGGAACTCGCGCAGCAGGAAGGCCAGCCAGGTCAGGCTGAAGCCGATCCGCACGATCGCGCTCTGGTACGGGGCCAGGGCGGAGCCGGTGATCCTCGCCAGGCCCCGGGCGGCCGCGCGGTCCAACCCGGCGCCGAGGTTCGCGAACGGCGAGGGCGCCGGCCCGTCGCCGGGGATCTCGGCGTGGCTGCTGGGGGCGCTCACGAGGCGTTCTCCTGACCGGGCGAGGAGGTGTCGGCGACCCACCAGGGCAGGACGCGGAACTGGGTGCTGGTGGCGGAGGCCCCGGCGATCCAGCGCGGCTGCGGCACCGCCGTGGTGGCCACCCGGGCCTGGAGGCGGACCAGTGAGCCGCCGTGGAGCAGCGGGTGGAAGCGCTGCTGGAGGATGCGCAGGAGGTAGGTGCGGCTCAGGTCGCTGCGGTCGCCGCCGGTCGGCTGCTCCTGCGTGTCGTGGGTGTCGCTGTAGAAGCCCCAGGCGCGGCGCAACTGGTTCTGTTCGGTGTGGCTGGGGAACGGCTGGTGCCGCATCGACGCGATGTCCTGGCCGGTCATGTCGATCCACGGCGTGGTCGTGTCGGCGCCGCCCGGCCCGCGGATCTCGGCGCGGGCCTCGACGTGGATGTTCGACTGGAGGGGGTCCGGCGCGAACAGCTTCCAGTTCTGCTCGAACTCCGGGTAGATGTAGTCGTTGACCGCGCTCGCGTGTTCCTTGCTCATCGTGTTGGACGGCGCGACGTGCAGGAAGACCATGCCGAGGTGGAAGGCCGCGCCCACCGCCACCGCGCCCACGGTCACCGCCACGACTATTCGCCCGGGCAGCGACAGCGCCGCCACCCGGGGTGCCGGCTCCTCCCGCGGCGCGGACTCCTCGCGCGGGTCCGGCCCCTCCTGCGACTCCATGTCCCTCCGCTCTCCCCAGGTTTCCAGGGCTCCCCTGGCTCGGCTCCGGGTACGCCACGCACGCTACCGACGGCGGGGCTCCGGCGGTGACCTTACCGAGTTGTCCACAGGCTCAGGAATGGTCCGGACGCCTCTGCCGCCGGCTGTGCGAAGGTGGGAACGGACGAACGCGCGGGGCGTCGGTCAAAGGACGTGGCCGGCGTTGCCGGCGGTGTCGACGACGGGGCGCCCGGCCGCCGCCCAGTCGAGCATGCCGCCGCTGACGTTGACCGCGTCCATGCCCTGCGCGATGAGGTACTGGGTGACCTGGGCGGACCGGCCGCCCACCCGGCAGACGACGTGCACGGTGCCGCCCTCGGGCACCTCGGCGAGGCGGGCGACGACCTCGCCCATGGGGATGTGGAGGGCGGTGTCCGCGTGCCCGGCGGACCACTCGTCGTGCTCGCGGACGTCGAGCAGGATCGCGTCGGCCGGCACGTCGGCGGCGGCCACGGCGGGCAGCTGGGAGAGGAACATCGGACGCGGCCTCCTGGGCGCTGGGCGGGGGACTGCTCCGGGAGCACCGGAACGCCGGAACAACACCGGCAAAGCTACCTCAGCCGCCCGCGGGACCCGGCTCCCGTCAGTCGGTGGGGGTACGGACGAGCTCGGCCAGCCGGGCCTCGCGCTGGGCGACCTGCGTGAGGAGCTGCTCGGCGATCTCGTTGAGCAGGGCGTCGGGGTCGTCGGGCGCGAGCTTCATCATCTGGCCGATGGCGCTCTCGTCGAGCTCCGCCGCGATCGCCGCCAGCTTCTCCTTGCGCTCGGCCAGCCACTCCAGCCGGGCGTAGAGCACCTCGGCCTCGCTGGGCAGCTCCTGCTCCGCCACGGGCCCGGCCTCCCACTCCTCGGCCAGGGCGCGCAGGGCGTCCTCGTCGGCGTAGGCGTACGCCTCGTTGACCTTGGCGATGAAGGCGCTGCGGCGCTCCTTCTCGGCGTCGTCCTGCGCCAGGTCGGGGTGGGCCTTGCGGGCCAGCTCCCGGTAGAGGCGCTGCGCCTCCTTGCCCGGGCGGACCCGGCGCGGCGGGTTCGGGTCCTCCACCGGCCGCACCCCGTCCGAGCCGAGCAGTCCCCCGAACAGCTCCTCGACGCCGGGCATCGGCATCACCAGGGCCCGGGCCTCCCAGGCGCGCTCGATGTCGGCCCGGTCCCCGCTGTGCGCGGCGACCGCCTCGGCGATCAGCGCGTCCAGCTCGTCGAGCCGCGCGTACATCGGGCCGAGCCGCTGGTGGTGCAGCCGGGAGAAGTTCTCCACCTCCACCCGGAAGGTCTCGACGGCGATCTCGAACTCGATGAGGGCCTGCTCAGCGGCTCGCACCGCCTTCGCCAGCCGCTCCTGACCGGCGGACGCGGGCGCGGAGGCGGCTGCGGGCTCGGCGGTGGACCGATCGGTTCCGGAGGTGTTCGTCACCCGGACAGCCTAGGCCCTCGGCCCCCGGGGTCGGCGGGAGCGCACGCCGTGGAGCCCCGGCCGGTCGCCCGGTCCGTCGCCCGGCTCGTCGGCGCGCGCCGTAGCGCGCCCTTGCGCGCGCCCGGCGCACTCCGGCCGGAGCACGACCTGTCAGTTTCCCACAACCGAGCGGTAATCCGCCTATTCGCTCGCACCTTGCGGCCAATTCGTGCTTGCCTTGGTGCGGAACCCTTTTCAACGCCGAACCGCAGGTGAACGACGTTGGACGAGATCGCCCGGCGGCCCGACGCCGCCGACGCAGTTGCTCACACCACCACCGGCACCGCGGCCGTGAACCCGCCCGACCAGGACGGCGTTCCCGGCCCCGACGTTCTCCCCCGTGACGTTCTCCCCCGTCCGGACGGACTTCCCGTTACCGAGGGGCTGCCCGTGGCGGTGGCCGTCCCCGCGGGGGCCGCCGCGCTGCCCGTCCCCGACCTCGCTCTCCTCCCGGACGGCCCGCCCGGCCCCGGCGGCCCCGCGGCCGCGTCCGTGGACGGGTTCGACACCCCGGACGCCGGCCGCGCGCTCGCCCCGGCCGGCCCCGCCGGGATCGTCCCATACCCGCCCGCCGCCGCGCCGCCCGTGCCGGGCATCGCCGCGCTGCTGCGCCTGGCCGTCCTGTGCGTCGACCCCGACGGCCGGATCTCGTACTGGAACCGCGGCGCCGAGGAACTCTTCGGCCACCGCTGGGAGCACGTCTTCGGCCACCGCGCCTGCGGCCTGCTCAGCGCGGTGCGCACGGCCGCGGGCGCCGCGCCGGTCCGGTCCGCGTCCGCCCACCAGGACACCCTGGAGCTGCTGGACGAGCTCACCGAGTCCTCCTGGGCCGGCGCGCTGGCCGCAACGGACCGCGAGGGCGTCCTGAAGGACGTCCTGTGGTGGACCTACCGGCTGCACGAGCCCGGCGGCCCGAGCCTGCTCGCCGTGGCGGCGCACGCCAAGCCGCTGCGCACCGGCGGCCTGCGGATCGCGCTCGGCGGGCGCATGCTCCCGTACACCGCCGAAGGGCCGGGGCGGCAGGACATCGCGGTCGCAGCGGTGCTCGCGCCCGCCGCCGACGCCGGGTCGGCCCAGGCCCTGGCCGGGCGGCTCTCCAGCGTGCTGCCCGGGGTCAGCCCGGGGCGGCTGGACCGGATCGTGGCGCGGATCGGCGCGCTCGGCGCCCCGGCGCTGGAGGTCGAGGGCGGCACCCGGTTGCCCGTCGTCCCGCACGACTACGCCCGGCTCGCCGCCGCCGCGCGCGCCGAGGCCGCCGTGCGGCGGGAACTGCTGCCGGGGCCTCGGCCCGCCGGCCCCACCGCCACCGGCACGGCCACGCAGGTCGGCGACCTGTCCAGCGCGTCGGCCCTGACCGCCGTGCCGCCGCCGTCGCTCGCCGCGCGCGGGCCGCTCGGCTGGGCTCCTCCCGCGCCCTTCCCGGGCGCCGGCGCCGACGGCCGGGGCGACCTGGCCGGCCCTCAGCCGGGCGGCACCGCGCTCGACGAACAGCTCGCCCTGCTGCGGGCGAGCGGCGCGATGATCGGCTCCACGCTCGACCTGCACACCACTGCCCGCGAGCTGTGCGCGGTCATGGTGCCGCGGTTCGCCGACTTCGCCGCCGTCCTCGTCGTCGACCAGCTGTTCTCCGACACCGAGCCGCCCAAGGACGGCCGGCCGGGCGACGCCGTGCTGGTCCGCCGGGTCGCGATCGCCCACAACGGCGCGCCGAGCGGGTGGGAGAGCGCGCTGCCGGAGGGCGAGTTGCTGACGCTGGGCGCCGGCCAGGTGGTGCCGCGGCTCCTGGAGCCGGTGCTGGTGCCGTTCGTGGACCCGGCCGTCGCACCGGACATCGCCAAGGACCTCGGCGTGCCGACGATAGGGCCGCTGCTGCCCGAGCACTCCATGATCGTGGCGCCGCTCACCGCGCGCGGCACCGTCCTCGGCCGGGTGTGCTTCCTGCGGGCGCCCGGCCGCCGGCCCTTCGACTCGCGGGACGCCGCCACCGCCGGCGAGGTCGTGGCGCGCGGGGCCGTGCACATCGACAACGCCCGCCTGCACCGCCAGGAGTCGCGGGCCGCCGCCACCCTCCAGCGCTCGATGATGCCGACCCGGCCCCCGAAGCTCCCCGGCGTCCGGATCGCCCACCACTACATGCCGGGCGACCGGCAGGCACAGGTCGGCGGCGACTGGTTCGACGCGATCCAGCTGCCCGGCGGCCGGGTCGCGCTCATCGTCGGCGACGTGATGGGTCACGGGCTCCAGGCCGCCGCGGTGATGGGCCAGTTCCGCACCGCCGTGATCACCATGGCCGCGCTGGACCTGCCGCCCGCCCAGGTGCTGCGCCACCTCGACAACCTCGCCCACCGCCTCGGCACCGAGCACCTCGCCACCTGCGTCTACGCCGTCTACGACCCGATCCACCGCACGCTCACCCTCGCCAACGCGGGCCACATCCCGCCGGTGCTGGCCGGGCACGACGGGCAGGGCGAGCTGCTGCAGATCCCGGGCGGCGCGCCGATCGGCGTCGGCGGGGTGCCGTTCGAGACGGTCGAGATCCCTGTGCCGGACGGCAGTTGGCTGGTGCTGTGCACGGACGGCCTGGTGGAGGTGCGCGGCCAGGGCATAGACGCCGGCCTCGCCGCGCTGTGCGCCAACGTCATCGAGCCGCAGCAGACACCCGAGGACGTGTGCGGGCAGATCCTCGCCCGGGTGCACTCCGAGGACCGCCGGGACGACGTCGCGCTGCTGGTCGCCCGGTTCGAGGGCATCGACCCGGACGACGTGATGCGCTGGACGCTCGAGATCGACTACGCCGAGGTGGCCAGGGCCCGCGAGCTGACCCGCCGCCAGCTCGCCGCCTGGGGGCTCGAACGCCTCACGGACACCGCGGAGTTGCTGGTCAGCGAGCTGGTGACCAATGCGATCAAGGCCGCGTCGTACGACGTGCAGCTGCGGCTGATGCGGGTCGGCAAGCTGCTGGTCGAGGTGAGCGACGACAACCACAACCTGCCGCAGCTCCAGCGCGCGGACGCCGACGACGTGCAGGGGCGCGGGCTCGCGCTGGTCACCCACCTGTCACGGCGCTGGGGCACCAGTCGCAAGGCCGTCGGCAAGGTGGTCTGGTTCGAACTGCCGCTGCCCGCCTGAGGAAGCCCGGCGGGACGGACGGCGGACGGCGGACAGCAGTCGGCGGGCGGCCGCCCCGATGAGGACGGATCGCGGATACGGAACGGAGCCGCGGCCCCAGGTGTGCGCACCTGGGGCCGCGGCACCGCCGCCGGTCCCGCGGTGACGTCAGAGGCTGACGCCGAAGTCCTGCGCGATGCCGCGCAGGCCGGACGCGTAGCCCTGGCCGACGGCCCGGAACTTCCACTCCGCCCCGTTGCGGTACAGCTCGCCGAAGACCATGGCGGTCTCCGTGGAGGCGTCCTCGCTCAGGTCGTAGCGGGCGATCTCGGTTCCGCCCGCTTGGTTGACGACGCGGATGAACGCGTTGCGCACCTGGCCGAAGCTCTGCTGGCGCGTGTCGCCCTCGTAGATCGAGACCGGGAAGACGATCTTGTCGACCTCGGCGGGGACGGCGGCCAGGTTCACCTTGATCGACTCGTCGTCGCCCTCGCCCTCACCGGTGAGGTTGTCGCCGGTGTGCTCGACGGAGCCGTCGGGGCTCTTGAGGTTGTTGAAGAAGACGAAGTGCTTGTCCGAGACGACCTTGCCCGAGGCGTCGAGCAGCAGTGCGCTCGCGTCCAGGTCGAAGTCCGTGCCGGTGGTGGTACGCACGTCCCAGCCCAGACCGACGTTGACCGCCGTGAGACCGGGGGCCTCCTTCGTCAGCGAGACGTTGCCGCCCTTGGAGAGGCTGACACCCATGGTGATCTCCCTGCTCGGTTCGGCGCGGGCCGCGCCGCTTGACGATTCCTTTGCCCAATGGATCCAACGGACACCACCCTGCCCCGGTTCCCGCCCGCATGCCACCGTTCGCCCCGGCGTGTGGGGAAACCCTGACGCGGCCCCCAACACTCTGGCACGGCGGTCACGACGAGCCGTCCGGAGCCGCCGATCGCGCCTCGATCTCGGCCGCCGCCCACCGCGCCCACTCCTCCTGCATCGCGGACTGCCGCAGCCCGTACTCCAGGGCCAGCCGGCCGTGGATCGACAGGGCGCCGTCCTCCCAGTCCACCCGCTCCCGCAACTCCAGCAGCGCGGCGTGCGCGGCGGCCGCCCGGGCGGCCTCCAGACCGAGGTAGACCGCGCCCTCCGCCGGCGTGAGGACGCCGAGGAAGAAGACCCTGAGCAGCGACTCGCTGCGGCGGAACCGCTCCGGCTCGGTCTCGGTGAGCCAGTGCCGCAACTCGGCCAGGCCCTCGTCGGTGATGCGGTACTCCTTGCGCCCGCGCGGCCCCTGGGCGGACACGCTCAGCAGGCCGGCCGAGGCCAGCTTGCCCAACTCGCCGTACACCTGGCTCTGCGTGGCGGGCCAGACGTTCGCGAGCGATGTCTCGAACAGCCTCATCAGGTCGTAGCCGCTGGCCGGCTGCTCGGCGAGCAGGCCCAGGACGGCGTGGCGAAGACTCATGACGACATCCTACCTTCCACTCTTGACAGGTCAATGAATGACCTTCTAGTTTTGACCTATCGAAAGTGGAACGATGGCGGGGGCGGAGTGCTCCCGGCGCTCCGCCTGTGGAGGGCTGTCATGAACTACCTGCGCGGATTCGTCCCGTGGATCGCCTTCGCCGTCGTGTCGTCGGCCGGCTGGCGGTGGGGCGCGTCGGCCGGGCTGGCGCTCGGCGCCTGGCTGTTCTTCCGCGACCGCGCGTCCGGTGTCGCCGCGGACGCCTTGATCCTGGAGTGGAGCACCCTCGCCTACTTCGCCGCGCTGACCGCGTTCGCCTTCGCCCGGCCGGAAAGCCCGGCGCGGGAGTGGACGGGAGCGGCGTCGCTGGGCTGGCTGGCCCTCACCGCGTGGGCCACGCTCGCGGTCGATCGGCCCTTCACCCTGGGCATAGCCCGCCGCCACGCGGCGGCCTCGATATGGCAGCACCCGGTCTTCCTGCGGGTCAACGTCGTGCTCACCACCGCGTGGGCGGCCGCCTTCACCGTCACGGCAGCGGTCGTGGCCGCCGTCCACGCGGCCGGCCTCGGCGGCGCGGCCTCCGCGGCGGTACAGGTCGCCGGGTTCGCCCTGCCCGCGCTGTTCACCTCGCGCTACCCGGAGCGGGTGCGGGCCCGTACGGCGAACTCCCCCCAGGGGGCCTGAGCGCCGTCACCGCACACCCCGGCGCGCGCGTCGCCCGTGGGAAGGAACCCGCCGACGGGGACCGGACGCACGGGAACGACGAAGGTGCCCCTCCCGGCGACTTTCGTCTCCGGCGAGGGGCACCTTCGGTCGGTGCTGCTGTGCTGTGCGCGAGGGGGGAGTTGAACCCCCACGCCCTTTCGGGCACTGGAACCTGAATCCAGCGCGTCTGCCTATTCCGCCACCCGCGCATGGGTGCTGTCGTTCGCCAGCCCCGAACCGCTCTGATCGGCCGATCTTTCGCAGTGGGGGTTTGCCTCCCGACATCCAGAACATTAGCACGGTGGCGGGAGAGGATTCACATCCGTTTGGCCGCTGCCACGGGGCGTCCGGGACGCGGCCGAACGGAAAGGGCGGACGCGGCGACGGGGCGCGGAACAGATGTGCGTCGCTGTGCGGGACACTGGGGAACACTGAGTCAGGGACTGGCTGAACCAGCGACCAGGGACAGAGACCGCATCTACCATCACAAGGGGGCGGGAGGTGGGTCGGCGCGGCGCGGTGTGAGGGTTGACACTGGCCGTCCGAGCAAGATCGGGGAACCACCTGTTTTTCCCGCGCGTGGATACGATCAGTAAGCAGTATCGGACATGAGTCGAAGCAGCAGCCTGGAGGGAGGTGCCCGGTGGGTGTACTGAAGCGCTTTGAGCAGCGTTTGGAGGGCCTGGTGAACGGCACCTTCGCCAAGGTCTTCAAGAGCGAGGTGCAGCCCGTCGAGATCGCGGGTGCCCTCCAGCGGGAGTGCGACAACAACGCGACCATCTGGAACCGCGACCGCACCGTCGTGCCCAACGACTTCGTCGTGGAGCTCAGCGCGCCCGACTACGAGCGGCTGAGCCCGTACGCGATCCAGCTCGGCGACGAACTGGCCGGAATGGTCCGGGACTACGCCAAGCAGCAGCGCTACACGTTCATGGGCACCATCAAGGTGCACCTGGAGCGGGCCGACGACCTGGACACCGGCCTGTACCGGGTCCGCAGCCGCACGCTGGCCTCCAGCGAGTCGCAGCAGCAGTCGCACGCCCCGCAGCAGCAGAGCGGTCCGCAGCAGTCCGCCTACCAGCAGCAGGGCGGGCCGGGCTACCCGCAGCGCTCCGGCTACCCGGCGCAGGGCGAACGGGCCGCCGCTCCGCAGCGTCCGGCCTCCCCGCCGCCGATGCCCGCCGGGCCGCCGCCCGGCGCGGCCCCGGTCACGCGGCTGCCCGGTACCCCGGTGCCGCCCGGCGCCCCGGGGGCCAACACCCGCCGCTGGATCGAGATCAACGGCACCCGGCACCAGATCTCCCGGGCGACCCTGGTCCTGGGCCGTTCAACGGAGGCCGACGTGCGGGTGGACGACCCGGGCGTCTCGCGCAAACACTGCGAGATCCGGGTCGGCAGCCCCTCGGTGGTGCAGGATCTCGGCTCCACGAACGGCATTGTGGTGGACGGGCAGCACACCCAGCGCGCTACGCTCCGCGACGGCTCCCGCATTGTGGTGGGGAGCACCACCATCGTCTACAGGCAAGCCGAAGGGTGAAGCGGGGCCGATGTCAGAGCTGACCCTGACGGTCATGCGGTTGGGTTTCCTCGCCGTGCTGTGGCTGTTCGTCATCGTCGCGGTACAGGTCATCCGCAGCGACCTGTTCGGAACCCGGGTGACCCAGCGCGCGGCGCGCCGGGGTGACGACCGGTCCCGTCCGCCGCAGCAGCGCCAGCAGCAGACGCCGGCGCCCTCCCGCCAGCAGCCGCAGAACAACCGGCAGCGCCGGGGCGCCCCCACCAAACTGGTGGTCGCCGAGGGTTCACTGGCCGGCACCACGGTCGCCCTCCAGGGCCAGACGATCACCCTGGGGCGGGCGCACGACTCGACGATCGTGCTCGACGACGACTACGCGTCCAGCCGGCATGCCAGGATCTACCCGGACACCGACGGCCAGTGGATCGTCGAGGACCTCGGGTCCACGAACGGGACGTATCTCGACCGGAACCGGCTGACCACGCCCACGCCGGTCCCGTTGGGAGCGCCGATCCGCATCGGCAAGACCGTCATCGAGCTGCGGAAGTAGTCGCACAATGGGGCAGCAGCGGAGCCACGACGCGCGAGCGAGAGGGTGGGCAGCGTGCGGATGTACCCGGAACCGACGGGGGAGGTACGCATGACACTGAGCCTGCGTTTCGCCGCCGGTTCACACAAGGGCATGATCCGCGAGGGGAACGAGGACTCCGGCTACGCCGGCCCCCGTCTGCTCGCGATCGCCGACGGCATGGGCGGCCAGGCCGCCGGCGAGGTCGCCTCCTCCGAGGTGATCTCCGCCATCGTCTCGCTCGACGACGACATCCCCGGTTCCGACATCCTCACCTCGCTGGGCACCGCGGTGCAGCGGGCCAACGAGCAGTTGCTGCGCATGGTCCAGGAGGATCCGCAGCTGGAGGGCATGGGCACCACGCTCACCGCCCTGCTGTGGACCGGCCAGCGGCTCGGCCTGGTGCACGTCGGCGACTCCCGCGCGTACCTGCTGCGCGACGGCGTCCTCACCCAGATCACCCAGGACCACACCTGGGTGCAGCGGCTGGTCGACGAGGGCCGGATCACCGAGGAAGAGGCCACCACCCACCCGCAGCGCTCCCTGCTGATGCGCGCGCTGGGCAGCGGCGAGCACGTGGAGCCGGACCTGTCCATCCGCGAGGTGCGGGTCGGCGACCGCTACCTCATCTGCTCCGACGGCTTGTCGGGGGTGGTCAGCCACCAGACGCTGGAGGACACCCTCGCCGGCTACCAGGCCCCGCACGAGACGGTGCAGGAGCTGATCCAGCTCGCCCTGCGCGGCGGCGGCCCGGACAACATCACCTGCATCGTGGCCGACGTGCTGGACACCGACGACGGCGACACGGCCGCCGCGCAGTTCAACGACACCCCCGTGGTGGTCGGCGCGGTCGCCGAGACCCAGCACCAGCTGAACGACCCCCGCCACCTGCAGACCCCGGCCGGCCGCGCCTCCGAGCTCGGCCGCGCCCCCCACCAGGCGGGCCCGGCCGGCTCGTTCGGCCCGCCCGGCAGTGGCGACCCGGTGCCCGGCGGCGGCCCGCTCGGCTCCTTCGGCGCCTACGACGAGGACGCCTTCGACGAGACGGGGAAGCCGGCCAAGTCCCGCAAGTGGCTCAAGCGCACCGCCATCACCGTGGCGGTGCTCGCGGTCATCGGGGGCGGGCTCTACGGCGGCTACGCCTGGACCCAGACCCAGTACTACGTGGGCGCCAAGGGCGACCACGTCGCCGTCTTCCAGGGCATCGACCAGAAGCTGGTGGGCCTGAGCCTGTCCAAGGTGCACAAGGACCGCACCGACATCCCGCTGAAGTACCTGCCCTCGTACCAGCAGAAGCAGGTCCAGGACACCATCGCGCTCAGCAGCCTGGGCCAGGCCGACGACAAGGCCGACGAACTGGCCCAGCAGGCCGCCGTCTGCAAGAAGGTCGACGACGCCAAGAGCCTGGCCGACAAGGCCAAGGACGCCGAGAACGAGATCGGCGCGGGTGGCGCCACCGGCAGTGCCAAGGGCAAGCCGGGGACGAAGACCACCACACCGACGACCGCCCCCACCCCGTCCCTGAGTCCCGCCGAGAAGAAGCTGGCCGGGCAGTGTCCCTCCGGCCAGCAGTAGGCGCGGGGCCGGCGGGAGGAGCAGGAGGACCCGGCTCGTCATGAGCGCCAGCAACACCACCACCATCACGTCGGTCGGGGCTCCCAACCGGCGCAACACCGAGCTGGCCATGCTGGTCTTCGCGGTGGCCATCCCGATCTTCGCCTACGCCAACGCCAGCCTGGCCAAGACACGGTTCGCTCCCCGCGAGCCTGCTCGAGTACGGCTTCGGCCTCGGCCTGCTCGCGACCGTGGCCCACCTGCTGGTCCGCAAGTTCGCGCCGTACTCCGACCCGCTGATGCTGCCGATCGCCGTGCTGCTCAACGGCCTCGGGCTGGTGCTGATCTGGCGGCTGGACCAGGAGCCGTCCATCACCACGCCGCAGCTCGGCGGCGCGATGGCGCCCAAGCAGCTGATCTGGTCGGCGGTGGGCCTGATGCTCTTCGCCGCGGTCCTGGCGTTCCTCAAGGACCACCGGATACTCCAGCGCTACACCTACATCTCGATGGTGGTCGCGCTGGTCCTGCTGATCCTCCCGGTCTTCTTCCCGGCCGTGTACGGCGCCCGGATCTGGATCACCATCCCCGGGGTGGGCTCGCTCCAGCCGGGGGAGTTCGCGAAGATCATCATCGCGGTGTTCTTCGCCGGCTACCTCATGGTGAAGCGGGACGCGCTCGCGCTGGCCTCGCGCCGCTTCATGGGCCTGTACCTGCCGCGCGGCCGCGACCTCGGCCCGATCCTGGTGATCTGGGCGATGAGCCTGCTCATCCTGGTCTTCGAGACCGACCTCGGCACCTCGCTGCTCTTCTTCGGCCTCTTCGTGATCATGCTGTACGTGGCCACCGAGCGGACCAGCTGGATCGTCTTCGGCCTGCTGCTCAGCGGCGCCGGCGCCTTCGTGGTGGGCTCCACCGAGCCGCACGTGAAGGTCCGCGTCCAGGAGTGGCTGCACCCGCTGGCGCTGGAGAACGGCGGCGTGACCGAGACCGCCCAGTCCCGGTACGCCTTCGGCTCCGGCGGGCTGTTCGGCTCGGGCCTCGGCC
>CAVWOS010000005.1:0-137741 GCA_963756705.1 uncultured Actinomycetota bacterium
ATCAGCACGACCAGCACGCCCAGCAGCACGATGACGGTGCCGAACACGGCGGCCACGCCCTGGTCGTGGCTGCGGATGCTGCTGAACAGCGAGGTCGACAGCAGGGTGTAGTTCACCGGCAGGCCGAGGATGTACGGGGTGCCGAAGGTGCCCAGGATGCGGCCGAAGACCAGCAGGATCGCCGACGACAGCGAGGGCAGCATCAGCGGCAGGATCACCCGCCGGGTCACGGTGCTGCGCGGGGCGCCCAGCATGCGCGCGGAGTCCTCCAACTGCGAGTCCAGCCGACGCAGCGCGTTGCCGAAGAGCAGGAAGACGAACGGGTAGTAGTGCAGGCCGAGCGAGACGATGATCGGCAGCGGACCGTAGGCGATCCAGTCCGGGGTGTGGATGCCCCGGCCCTCCAGGATGCCGATCTGGCCGCCGGCCCGGTCGTTCTTGAACAGCGACAGCCAGGCCAGCGAGAAGGTCCACGACGGCAGCATGTAGGGGACCACCAGCGCGGTGGACAGCCACTTGCGGCCCGCCACGTCGGTCCGGGTCACCAGCCAGGCCATGCTGCCACCGACGATCACCGCGAAGAGCGTGACCCCGACCGAGACCACCAGGGTGTGCTGGAGCGGCTCCCAGAACAGCGAGGTGCTGACCGTGGAGCGCGTCACCCGCCAGAAGTAGTAGCTGGTGAAGGCACCCGCGGGCAGACCCGTCTTGATCTGGTCGGGGAACTGCACGCGGACCGAGTCCGAGATCACCGAGACCAGTGGCGCGATGACCAGGTAGAGCAGGAGAAGCGTGAGGATCGCACCGATGATCATCGTCGGCTCGTGCAGGAGCACACGGGCGCGGTAGCGCCAGCGGCTCCAGCGTCTGCTCGAGCCGGAGGCGGCGTCGGGAACTGCCATGAGCGGTCACTCCAGGAGATACGGGGCGGCGGTGTCGGGGCCGGGCCGGCCGCTGCGGCGCCGTGGCGTACGGCGGCCGGCCCGACGGCTGCGGAGGGGCTACTTGTGGTTGAGGCGCCAGAAGTCCTGCATGTCCTGGGCGCCCTGGGCGTCGTCGAGCAGGTACTTGCTGTCGTAGACGAACAGCTGCTTGTCCCAGTCGGTCAGGCCCTCGGGGCTCTTGCCGAGCTGGCCGACGTCGCTGTTGCCGGAGATGCCGCCGCCGTCGGAGGCCTCGGGCATGATGCCCGGCTCGGTCATCGCGAAGCGGATGAAGAGCTTGGCGGCGTTGGGGTGCTTGGTGTGCGTGGCGATGGCCGCGTACTTCGGGTACTGGAAGCCGGCCCACGGCGTCATGCCGGCGCAGGTGGCCATCGGGTAGCCCTTGTCCTCGACGTCACGGAACTTCGACACGGACATCAGGCCGACCCGCGGCTGGGTCTGGTTGGGCGAGGCGACGGCCGCGGCCACGTCCTCGTCGGCGGAGGTCAGGATCGGCTTGTTCTTCGCCAGCTCCTTCACCCACTCCAGGGCCGCGCTGGACTCCTTGGTGGTCAGCTCCTTGCCGGTCTTGGCCTGGTACGCCGTCTTCAGCGCGTCGTTGCCGACCCGGGTGAGCTGCGAGAAGTACTCGATCAGGTTGGGCTTGCCCAGCGGGTCCTGCATCGAGACCTTGCCCTTCCACTTCGGGTCGACCAGGTCCCACACGTTGGTGACCGGGCAGCCCTTGGGGAACAGCTTGGTGTTGTAGACCCAGACGTTGGCCTTCTGGAGGACCACCAGCGGGTTCTTGGAGGGGATGCTGGCGGCGAGGTCGGCCGGCACCCAGGTGTAGACGATCTTCTGCGGCAGCAGCTGGCTGACCAGGCTCGGGCCGTCTTCATAGAGGGTGGCGTCGATCGTGACGTTGTTGGCCTGCGCCTCGCGGGTCATCTTCTGCAGGGTGTCGCCGACCTTGGACTTCACGCCGGTCGCCTTGATCCCGTACTTGGCGGTGAACGCCTTCGCCACTTCGGTCACGTCGCCGGAGCTGTCGTAGACCGTGACCGAGCCCTCCTTCTTGGCCGCGGCGATGAGCGATTCGAGCGAGAAGTCGTTGTCCACGTTCGCGGTCGCGGTCGGCTGCGCCGCGCCTTTGGACGCGGACCCGGTGGACGGGGCGCAGGCGGCGACCAGGACACTGGCCAGCGCGAGCGCCACGACGCCGGACGTGCGTCGCAATGCGGGATGATTCCGGTACGTGCGCAAGGCGCGGGATGTCATGCCTCGGCCTCCTAGATGTGCGTGGCCCCTGGCCAGGCCTGGATGGACGAACCCCCTGTGCGGCGTGGCGCTCGGATGGGCCGCTGCCGTTCGGTTTGAGCAGCATTCAAGCCACGTCGTTAATTGTCAAGACATTCTGATGTAACTTTCGAGCACCGACCGACCCGCGCCACCGCAACGCCCCCACCAGCAAGAACGCAGCGCGACGCGAGTAGACGGCCCCTCAGCAGCACCTTTTCGTTCACCTGCCGTTCACTTGTAGATGCGAATGTCATGACAAACTATTGACAGTGGCTGCGCGCACAGGTTTCAATCGCTGACGCCACCGCGGGGCGCCCCGGCCCTCCGGCCGTGCGGGCCCCGCACATCCGAGTCGGGAGTCGTCATGCGTCGGCGTGCCACCCCGGTGCGACCGAAGGTCGTCACCGTCCACCGCCCAGGCGGTCCGAGCCCCGCGTCCGCGCGGCCGGCCGAGCACCAGCAGTCCGGGCGGACGCCGTGCTGACCACCGCCGCCTTCGCCGCCATCGCCTGCGCGTTCGTCTTCGTCTGCGGCGCCAACGACGGCGGTGCCCTGATCTCCCTGGCGCTGCGTCACCGGACGATCTCCGAACTGGTGGTGCTCGGCCTGCTCGGCACCGCCATCGTGCTGGGGCCGAGCCTGTTCGGGCTCGCCGTGGCGCGCACCTTCACCCACGGCCTGCTGGTGGGCGGCGCGGCGCGCGGAGAGCTGACGGTGCTGGTCGGCGCGCTGGTGGCCGTACTGGTCGTCCTCGGGCTGACCTGGCGCGGGCTGCCGACCAGCATGACGCTGGCGGTGCTCGGCGGGCTGGCCGGCGCCGGCACCGGACTCGGCTCGCCGCCGGCCTGGCACACGCTGCTGCGGGTGCTGTCGATCGGGGCGCTGGCCCCCTTCGTCGGCGGCGCCCTGGGCTTCCTGCTGGGGACCCTCGCCGTGCGCTTCCCGCGGCTGGAGGGCATGTCCCGGCTGGTCCGGCTCGGCCACCTCGCCGCCTTCGGCGGACAGTGCCTGGCCTACGCCGCGAACGACGGCCAGAAGATGTTCGCCGTCGGCGGCGTCGCGCTGGCCGTGGCGCAGGGCACCGGCATGGGCAGCGCCACCCACGACCCGCTGGCGCTCCAGGCGGCGATAGCCCTGGTGTTCACCTCGGGCGCCGTCTTCAGCCTGCGCCGCGTCTCCCGCGGCGCCGCCGGCCGCCTGCTCACCGCCCGCCCCTGGCAGGTGGTCTCCGCCGAGGTGGCCTGCTCCGCGGCCGTGCTCGGCACCGCCGGACTGGGAGTGCCGGTGAGCATGACGCAGTCCGTGGCCGGCGGCCTGGCCGGCGCGGGCGCCAGCCAGGGACTGCGCCGGGTCCGCTGGCAGTTCGCACTCCCCATGATCGCCGCCTGGCTGGTGACCCTGCCGGCGAGCCTCGTCGCCGGGCTGCTCGCCGGGCTGCTGCTGAGAGGAACATCCGTATGAGACTGCGTCGGATCATCGACGACCTGGCCGGCCGCTCGCACCAGCGGGTCGTCGACCTGCTCCAGTCCCAGATCGACGCGGCCGTCGAGGGCGCGGACCTGGCGCGCGGGCTGACCTCGGGGGCGCTCGGCGCGATCGCCGCGCGCGCCCGGATGGCCGAGACCGAGCACGCCGGCGACGCCTGCCGGGCCGCGCTGGTCGGGGAGCTGGCCTCCTCGCTGACCACGCCGATCGACCGCGAGGACCTGTACCGGCTCTCCCGGTCGGTGGACGACGTGCTGGACACCCTGCGCGACTTCGTCCGCGAGGTGGACCTGTACGGGGTGACGCCCACCTCGACCGCCGGCCCGCTGCTGGAGGCGGTCGCGGAGGGCATCCGCACCCTGCGGGCCGCGGTCGCGCTCGTCGTGGACCAGCCCTCGGAGGTGTCGATGGCCTCGCTGGCGGCGCACAAGCAGTCCGGCCGTGTCCGGCAGCTCTACCAAACCGCGATCGCCGAACTCCTCGACGAGGACACGCTGTCCATCGAGCTGCTCAAGCAGCGCGAACTGCTGCGCCGGCTCGACCTGGTGGGCCTGCGGCTGGGCGAGTGCGCGGACGCGCTGTCCGACGCGATGCTCAAGCGCAGCCACTGAGCCGCAGGCGCGGCGAGGGCCCCGGCCCCCTAGCCCCGGCTGCGGCTGCGGCTGCGGCTGCGGCTGCGGCTGCGGCTGCGGCTGCGGCTGCGGCTGACCTTGGCCCGGGCCCCGGCCCCGGCCAGCCCCGATCCCGGCCGAACCGTTCTCACAGGAACCAGTCGAGGGTCGGGGCCAGCACGCCCTCGTGGGTCAGCAGCCAGCGCTTGAGCTCCATCCCCTCCGGGCCGCCGCCGAACCCGCCCAGCCCGTCGGCCGCCACGACCCGGTGGCACGGCACCAGCAGGGAGATCGGGCAGGAGCCCATGATCGACCCGACCGCCTGGGCCGCGAGCGCCCGCTCCTCGGGCGAGTCCCCGAACACGCCGCTGCGCTCGGCGAGTTTCCCGTACGTGATGGTGACGCCGAACCCCACCGTGCGGTGCAGGGTCCGCAGCACCGCCTGCTGCGGGCCGGCCGTCAGCCGCCAGTCCACCGGCAGCTCCAGATCCCCGCGTTCGCCCGCGAAGTAGGCGGCGAACCGGTCCCGTACCGCGACCGCGCGGCGGTCCCCCGCGGGATCGGCCAGCTCCGCCCCGGGCGGCAGCCCGCCCGTGTCCCTGGCGGTGAACGCCGCGGCCACGACACCCGCATCGGTGACGGCCACCCGCATAGGCCCGCTCGGCAACGGCGTCTCCAGCGTGAACCACGCGACGGTCACAGAACTCCCCCGCTGTGCGGCACGGCTCTCCCCGGGAACGCGACGGCCTGGCTCCAAGCCCTCAGCACGTCGCCCCGCACGCTACCAGGGCGCGGCAGCGGGTGGCCGGGCACCGACGGGGCCTCGTGCCGTACCCGCGGGATCGGCGCCGAGCGGCGTCCTGGGCCGTCCATCTCCGGGGACCACCAGGTGCAAGCCGGAGGGCAGAGCGGGACGGCGCCCTGACCGTCACCAGCGGCGTGATCCGCGCCAACCACGCCAACTTCGGCGGCGGCGTCAGCGTGTTCAACGGTTCCCAGGCGCGTGTGAACGCGACCGTCGTCAGCGGCAACAGCGCGACGCAGAACGGCGGCGGAGGCCTCGCCAACGGCGTGCCCGCGGCCGCCGGTGGCACCTCCACGCCGACCGCCGGCGTCAGCAGGAACAACACGTCCGCCGGGACCGACCCGGGCGGCATCCGCAACAACGGCGGCACCGTGCCCCTGCGCGTGTCGGTGGTCTCCGGCAACACCCCGAGCAACTGCCTCAACAGCCCGGCCCCCGCCCCGGGCTGCTTCGGCTGATCGCGGACGGAACACGCGCAACCGAACAGGGACCGCCCTGATGGGCGGCCCCTGCAAGGTGAACAGGTCCAACTGTGCAACTGTGTGGGCGATACTGGGATCGAACCAGTGACCCCTTCGGTGTGAACGAAGTGCTCTCCCGCTGAGCTAATCGCCCGGGACGTGGTGAACAATACCCGTTCGCGGGGCGGGCGTTCAAACCGGATTCGGCGTGGCGGCGAGGAGGGCGAGAAGGCCGCGCCGGCCCTGACGCATCATCAGCGCGTGGTTGGCGAGGAAGAACGGCCGGCCCGGCAGGGCGAACAGCCGCATCAGGGGCTTGCGGACGTCGACCTCCTGCTCGAACAGCAGGTCCGTGCCGTGCCGCCCGCCCTCTCCGTCGCGAACCGTCCAGCGCACCCAGCCCTCCAGGTCGCCGGACAGGGCGACCTCCAGGACGCGGCGGACGGGGTCCTGGCAGGTGGACCGGGCGGTGACGGTCAGGTCGTAGGGGAGGAACGAGCGGAAACGCAGCACCCCCGTGGTGTCGCTGGTCCGCCGCACCTCGCGGACCTGGGGCCACCACTCGGGGTAGCGGTCCGGCCGTTCCAGCAGGCGGTAGACCGCGCCGGGTTCGGCGTCGAGCCGCCAGACCTCGCGGAATCGGTAGTGGCTCCACTGCATGGCCCAAGTGTGCGCCGGAAGGCCCCCGGAGCACCGGAGAACCGGGACACGGGCCGGGCCGGCGGGCCGCAAACGCGAGGATCCCGGGACCGCGTCCTGCGGTCCCGGGATCCTCGATCCGGGTGGGCGATACTGGGATCGAACCAGTGACCCCTTCGGTGTGAACGAAGTGCTCTCCCGCTGAGCTAATCGCCCCGGCGTGTGCCTAACTCTACCCCACCCGAAGGACCCTCCGGACCACCGCGACGGGAGCCCCGACGGGAGCGGCGACGCTCACCTGCCGGGCCCCGCGGCCGGATCGGCCTCGGGCTCCTCCCCCGCCGCCGGGCCGCGCCGCAGGCGCCGCTTGGTCCACCGGCCGGCCGCCGCGACCTTCCGCCGGGTCAGGAACACGATCTTCTGCGCCCAGGGGAACTCGGTGCCCCAGATCGCCATGCCGCCGAAGATCACCAGCCACCCCGGCCCCGGCAGGGGCAGCAGCACGACGCCGGCGACGACCACCGCCAGGCCCACGACGAAGACGCCCACCTGCCACGCCAGGTGCAGGGGGCGCGAGCGCCGGATGAAGGCGGGGGCCCGCGAACCCAGCCGGGGACCGGCCGTCAGCGCCGCGGCGGCGCCGTCACTCTCCGCAGTCATGCGCCAAACCTACCCGATCGGTACGAGTCACCGGAACGGGTGCCGGAGCGCCCCCGGGCGTGGGCCGGACGAGGTACCAGAAGCTTCACAAACACCTCGAAGGGGTTTACAACGTCCCCGCAGGTGGCATGTCGATTTGGCCGACGTGCGAATCCCCGAGCGCACACTGAGCGAAAGGCCCTGGCGCTTATGAACACCACGGTCAGCTGCGAGCTGCACCTGCGCCTCGTTGTGTCGAGCGAATCCTCACTGCCCGTACCCGCGGGCTTGCGGTACGACACGGCCGATCCGTATGCCGTGCACGCCACCTTCCACACCGGAGCCGAAGAGACGGTCGAATGGGTGTTCGCCCGCGACCTGCTCGCCGAGGGGCTGCACCGGCCCACCGGCACCGGCGACGTCAGAGTCTGGCCGTCCCGCAGCCACGGTCAGGGCGTCGTCTGCATCGCCCTCAGCTCCCCGGAGGGCGAGGCCCTGCTCGAAGCCCCGGCGCGGGCCCTGGAGTCCTTCCTGAAGCGGACGGACGCCGCGGTGCCGCCAGGGACCGAGCATCGTCACTTCGACCTCGACACGGAGCTCTCGCACATCCTCGCGGAGAGCTGAGCCCCGTCCCTCCACGTCCGCGGCCGTCCTACTCGGGGGGACCGCCCGGACCGCGCCCCGCGTGGCCCGCCCGCGCGCGGGGAGCCGCACCTCCCCTGCCCCCATCGCCGGTCCCCCGGGACCGCCGGTGGGGGCTCGGCGTTCCGCGGCCGGAGCACTAGGCTCACCCGGAACCGCAGAGGAGCGATTCCGTGCTGATCAACCACGACACCAGGTGCGCGCTCGACCGCGTGGTCGACCTGGTCAACTCGGCACCGCAGATCGCGGGCCGGGAGTCCCTGGGCGACGTGGCGGAGCTGCGCGCGTTCGTGGCCCGCCACCAGGTCAGCGAGGTGGGCGAGCTCGGCGGGGCCGACGTGGACGCCGTACGGGCGGTACGCGACCGGTTCGCCGAGGTCTTCGCCGCCGGGGACGACGCCTCGGCGGCGACCACGCTCAACGTCATGATCGCGGCGGCCGGCACCACCCCGCGGCTGACCGACCACGACGGCTACGCCTGGCACGTGCACTACTTCGCGCCGGGCGCCTCGCTCGCCGACCACCTGGCCGCGGACTGCGGGATGGCGCTGTCCTTCCTGATCATCGGCGGCGAGCGGGAGCGGCTGCGCCGCTGCGACGCCCCGGACTGCCGGAACGCCTTCGTGGACCTGTCCCGCAACCGCTCGCGCCGCTACTGCGACAGCCGCACCTGCGGGAACCGGCTGCACGTGGCCGCCTACCGGGCGCGGCGGCGCGAAGCGAGCGGCTGAGCCCAGGAGCGGGCTCTGGTCCGAGCCGCGGTCCGGGCCGGCGCGAGCCCCGTACCGGGCCCCCGCCGCGAGGCCGTGGCCGGCCCGGTGCGGGCAGTCCCCGGGCGGATCCTAGAGGAAGAGCAGGTCCCAGGCCGCCCCGGAGCCGATCAGCCCGCCGACCACGCACAGGAACAGCATCAGCGGCGGCTGGGAGAGCGCGTACAGACACCCCTTCGGTTCGTCGGCCGACGCTTCGGGCGGGACGGCCAGGCGCGCCGCGTGGTCCGGATCGGCCACGGTGCGCGGGGAGAGCGGGGCGCGCGAGGGGCACTCGGCGATATCGAGGTCGACGACGGCAAGGGCGGACACCGGCACATCGGCGGCGTCCGGCCGCGGAGGGGCGAGGGCGCCCCCGGGGTTGGGCATGAGCACAGCCCGATGATCGCGGAGCGGACCGCCGGAGGGGGGCCAA
Source organism: uncultured Actinomycetota bacterium (assembly GCA_963756705.1). Classification (GTDB taxonomy): domain Bacteria; phylum Actinomycetota; class Actinomycetes; order Streptomycetales; family Streptomycetaceae; genus Actinacidiphila. The sequence goes on from CAVWOS010000005.1 coordinate 8,693, forward strand.
CACGCGAACTTTACAAGGGCGTTTACCTGTGTCTCGGATGCCGGGACCGACTTGCGTACCAGGAGCTTTCCCGGTTCAGTTCCTGGGTTCGCCCCGGCCCCGGCCCGCGGTCAGATGCCCCGCCGCTTGAGGATCTCCTCCACGTCCGCGAACTCCGACAGGCCGCTGCCGCCCGAGCCCGAGCGGCGCTTGGCCGCGGGACGCCCGGCGGGCAGCGCGGGGCGGTCCGTGCCGCCGGAGGCGGCGGTGGGAGCGCTCGGCGCCGCGACGGCACCGGCACCGGCACCATCGACGCGTCCGCCGCGCGAGGACCGGCCCGAGACCAGCCGCGTGATCATGAAGAGCAGCGCCGAGCAGGCCAGCACCCCGAAACCGGTCCACACGGTGGGCTTGAGGACCAGGTCGGCCGCCCAGTCCGCGACGGCGGTGCCGACCTTCCGGCCGAGGGTGACCAGCCCGGCCAGCGCGAGGCCGAGCGGCAGCAGCGACACCGCGGCCGTCCGGGTGGCCGCCAGGAAGCGGCGGCGGTAGGCGGTGACGACGGAGATGGCCAGTCCACCGGCGGTCAGCGCGGCGCACAGCGTGGCGGTCAGCATCCTGCGGCTCCTGCGGCGATCGGTCGACCCGCGGAGGGTGGTGCCAGGGCCCTGCGGAGCGGTCCTTTCCATCGTGCCCGTCCGGCGGCCGAAGGGCCATGGCGCGGGGGCCGGTTCAGGGGGATGTCGGGGGTGCCTCCTCCGTGAGCGGTAGATCGCCGGGCAGACAACAGGGGGAGACGGGGGGAGACAGGGGGAAACGAGGCGGGAGGGGACGGGTCCGCCGCCCGCCGCGCGGGTGGGAGACTGGGCCCATGACCGTCCCCGCGCCCTCCCCGTCGTCGTCCTCCCCCTCGTCCCCGGCGGACGCCTCCCGCGCGGCGTCCCCCGTCGTCCTCGAGGTCTGGTGCGAGCTCCAGTGCCCCGACTGCCGCACCTCCATGGCCGACCTGCGGGCGCTGCGCGAGCGGTTCGGCGACGCGCTCGCCGTCCAGCTGCGGCACTTCCCGCTGGAGAAGCACCGGCACGCGCTCGCGGCGGCGCAGGCGTACGAGGAGGCGTTCGCGCAGGGCGGCGGGCTGCCGTACGCGGAGGCCGTGCTGGCCCGAGTGGAGGACCTGGCCCGGCTCGGGGAGCCGGTGCTGGTCGAGGTGGCCCGCGAACTCGGCCTGGACGCCGAGGAGGTGGACACCGCGCTGATCGACGGCCGGCACCTGCTGGTGGTGGACGCCGACCAGGCCGAGGGCCGGGCGATCGGCGTCACCGGCACGCCGACCTACCTCATCGGCGGCGAGCTGCTGGACGGCTCGAAGAACCAGGACGGGCTGCGGGAGCGGATCGCGGAGATCGCCGAGCGGCTGCTCGGCTGAAGCCGCGCCCGGACCCCGCCCCCGCACACCCGCACTCCGCACCCGTAGACCCGCGGCGGTCGGCCTCCCCCGCGCCGCGCCGCCTCACACCAGCGGCTTGTGGAAGTGCAGGTCGGTGGGCCGGTAGCCGAGGGACTCGTACAGCGCGATCGCCGGGGTGTTGCCCGCGAACACGTTGAGCAGCATGCGCCGGGCGCCCGCCCGCCGGCCGGAGTTCTCCGCGGCCAGCATCAGCGTGCGGCCGTGGCCGTGCCCGCGGTGGTCCGCCTCGACCTCCACCGAGAACACCCACGCCGGGTCCGTGACGCGCAGCCACAGCCGGCCGGCCGTCGTGCCGTCGTGGTCGAGGGCGAGCAGTTCGGTGTCCTTGGTGGCCCGGCCGTCGGGCAGCCCCGTGCGGAAGGCCCGCTCCTCGTGCGCCCGCGCCTGGTCCAGCGGCACCCCGCGCGCGGTCAGGGTGGCCACGAAGCTCTCCCTCTCGTGCGCGCGCCAGGGCTCGTACTCGGCCTCCGTCAGCGGCCGCATGACGCTCCCGGCCGGCAGGGCGTGCGGCGGCCGGCCCTCCCCGGCGGGGTCGGGCGGGTCGAGGGCGAGCGCCATGCCCCGGTTGCGCTCGGTGTAGCCGAGGGACGCCGCCATGCGCAGGCCGTACGGGGAGTCGGCGGGCACGGAGGTCTCCACGCGCGTGCAGCCCCAGCCCCGCAGCACCTCCTCCGCGGCGAGCGCGGCCACCGTGCCGCGTCCGCGCCGCCGGTCGGGCTCGTCGACGGCCAGCGCGTTGATCCGGCCGACGGTGGGGCCGAAGCGGCGGTCGGTGCCCAGCTCGATGCCGCCGACCACACGGCTGTTGACGCACACGGCGTACGTGCGGACGCGCGTGCCGTCGTCCTCCCGGCGCTCGGGGCCGGTGGGGCGCAGGGTCGTGGTCATGTCCCTCCGGTGGTCCGCGGCCGGCCGGCCGCGCCTGCTGGGCGGTCGTCGTGCTGCCGTACCGGGCTCACGGGTTCGGGTCAGCGGCGGAGCGCTCGGCGAAGGTCCGGGCCGCCTTGGAAGTGATCGGGCCGGGGGCGCCGGGCAGTTCACGGTCGTCCACCCGGGACACCGGCTGCACGTCGCGCAGGGAGGAGGTCAGGAAGACCTCCTCGGCCTCGGCGAGCGCCTCGAAGGGCAGGTCGGCCTCCTCCGCGCCGACCCACTCCAGGACCAGTTCGCGGGTGATGCCGGCCAGGCAGCCGGAGGAGAGCGGCGGGGTGAGCAGCCGGCCGCCGATGACGAGGAAGACGTTGGACCCGGTGCCCTCGCACAGCCGGTCCCGCGTGTTGGCGAACAGCGCCTCGGAGGCGCCCCGCGCCCGGGCCCGGGCCAGGGCGACGACGTTCTCGCCGTAGGAGGTGGTCTTCAGCCCGCTGAGGGCGCCGCGCTCGTTGCGGGTCCAGGGCACGGCGGCGACGGCGGTCGCCGCGGGGTGGGGCGCCGCCGGGGCCAGCGCCACGACCAGCGTGGCGCCCTGGTCGCCGCGGTCCGAGGCGAGCGGGGAGATCCCGCCGGTGTACGTGACGCGCAGCCGGCCGTGGGGGGTCGGGTTGGCGGCGAGCACCTCCGCGCAGGCGCGGGCGACCTCGTCGAGGTCGGGCTCGGGCAGGCCGAGGCCGTGGGCCGAGCGGGCCAGCCGCTTCAGGTGCCTGGTGAGCGCGAACGCGCGGCCGTCGGTGGCCTTCATGGTCTCGAAGACGCCGTCGCCGACCGTGAGGCCGTGGTCGAAGACCGACACCGTGGCGTCCGCGGCCTCCCGCAGCGCGCCGTCCACCCAGATCCTCACCGCAGTGTCCTTCCGCCTGTGCCGCCCTCGCCGCCGGTCCGCCTGCCGGAGCCCGCGTCGTGCACCCCCGACGCTACCTCCAGCAGGCGGGCGGCCTTCAACTCCGTCTCCGCCCATTCGCCGGACGGGTCGGAGCCCCACGTGATGCCGGCGCCCGCGCCGAAGCGCAGCACCGGGCCCCCGGCGGTCCGGTCGATCCAGAACGTGCGGATGCCCACGGCCAGTTCGGCCCGCCCCCGGTCGGCGTCCACCCAGCCGACCGCGCCGCAGTACGGGCCGCGGGGCGCGGTCTCCAGCTCCCGGATGACGCGCAGCGCGCTGAGCTTGGGCGCGCCGGTGACCGAGCCGGGCGGGAAGGCGGCGGCGAAGAGTTCGGGCCAGCCGGCGCCCGGGCGCAGTTCGCCGCGGACGGTGGAGACCAGGTGGACCAGCCCGGGGTGCGGCTCGACCGCGCACAGCGCGGGCACGGTGACGGTGCCGGTGCGGCAGATCCGGCCCAGGTCGTTGCGGACCAGGTCGACGATCATCACGTTCTCCGCTTGGTCCTTGGGCAGGAACTCCGCGGCGGTGCGGGCGGTGCCCTTGATCGGGCCGGACTCCACGGTGGAGCCGTCGCGGCGCAGGAAGAGCTCGGGCGAGGCCGTGGCGATCTCGACGCCGTGCGCGGGCAGGCGGATCGTGCCCGCGTACGGGGCGGGGTTGCCGCGGGCGAGCACGGCGCCCAGGGCGTCGATGTCGGGGCCGGCCGCGCCGGCCGCACCCGGTGCCTCCGGCAGCGCCGCGGTGAGCACCCGGCACAGGTTGACCTGGTAGACCTCGCCGGTGGCGATCCGCTCACGGATGGCGCGCACGCCCCGCTCGTAGCCGGCGCGGTCCATCGAGGAGGTCCACGCGGACGGGTCCGGCCCGTGCCAGCGGCCGGCCGGCGGCGCGCCCCGTTCGCGGTCCTCCTCCCGGACGTCGCCGAAGCGGGCGCAGACCGTCCGACCCTCGAAGTCGGCGGCCACCGCCCAGAACCCGCGCGAGTCGAGCGCGGACACGTCGTCGGTCACGTCCCGCAGATCGGACGCGACGAGCCGGCCGAAGCGGGCCATGGGGGCCGGAAAGGAGAGGTCGCGCACGGTGCATTCCCAGGTCGACGGGTGCGGATGGCACAAGGGTGGCGGACCGGTTCCTGGCGGCCCCACCCGGGGGTCCACCGGCGGTTTCGCCGTCAACAGCTTGTCATTGGCCCGGCACGCTGCGGAAACCGGTTTTTGAGCTGGACCCGGAATCCGCTAGAGTTCAACACGTCGCCGGGGGCGTTCGGCCCGGCGGCGAGACCTGCGGACGTGGCTCAGTTGGTAGAGCATCACCTTGCCAAGGTGAGGGTCGCGAGTTCGAATCTCGTCGTCCGCTCGATGTGGGGGATCCTCCCGAACCCCTGCTGTGTGGTGGAGTGGCCGAGAGGCGAGGCAACGGCCTGCAAAGCCGTCTACACGGGTTCAAATCCCGTCTCCACCTCCAAGGACGATTAGCTCAGCGGGAGAGCGCTTCCCTGACACGGAAGAGGTCACTGGTTCAATCCCAGTATCGTCCACGGGGGCTCCGGCCCCGTTCCACCCCGCGCGATTAGCTCAGCGGGAGAGCGCTTCCCTGACACGGAAGAGGTCACTGGTTCAATCCCAGTATCGCGCACGCGGCACCAGCACCACCCGGCACCGCCCCGGACGATTAGCTCAGCGGGAGAGCGCTTCCCTGACACGGAAGAGGTCACTGGTTCAATCCCAGTATCGTCCACACGGCAGCACCGAGGGCCGGAAGCGATCAGCTTCCGGCCCTCAGTCGTGTTCATGTGCGGGGCGCCTCCCACCGGTCCCACCGGCGGGCGGGGCCACGAAGAAGCCCTGGGAAGCCCCCGAAAAGCGCTGTGCCCGGGTATCGGCTGATACCCGGGCAACGGCTGTCGCCCGCCCCACCCCCGTCCCCACGGGGTTGCCACCGGCTGTACGGCCCGGACCGCTCTTCCGGGCCTGAAACGGTGTGTCACCGCCCAACTGGCCGGTCACGGACGACGCTTGGCGGCCGCCGCGCGCGGTGGCCGAGTCTGGAGTTGTCGCTCGGGCGGTCGGCCCGAGTGGTGGGCGGCGGGCGGGTGACCTCGGGGGACGAGTGCGTCGCCCGCCGCTCGACTGCAAATCTAGGTGCCGCCGCGGCACCGGTCGTCATGCCCTCGTACGGCTTTGCGGGCCTCCCGGAGGATGACGGCGGCGCCGCCCGGCTACTCCCCTGGGTGGAGTCCCGAGGTCAGGACCCCGGGGTTGCCCCTGACACGGATTCCTGCGGGTCTTCGCGGGGCACCGGGTGCTCGACCAGCGCGAGCACCCGGTTGGCCATGAAGCGCGCGGTGCGCACCGCGGTGCCGCTGCGGGTGACCTCGCTGACCTCGACCACCCCGCGGCGCACCGCAGTCTCGACCCGGCGGCCCGCGCGCGTGGCGGCCACCTCGTAGGTGCGGGTGCTGTCCCCCGCGTCGACGACTATCTCCACACGATCACCTTTCACGGCGTCACTCCCCCTCGGCAGACGTACCGTCGGTGTCGGCAGGCGAGCGGGAAACCGCACGTCCCTGCCCACTTCCTCCAGGATCCCACCCACCACTGACAATTCACGGGCCGTCGCCTGCGAGGCTTCAGCGCGGACGGTGACGGGAGTACGTAAGCTGTGGGCGGCCGACCGGCCAGTCAGCGGAGTGGGGTCCTCTCCGCCACCACCGGAGGTAGGGGACGGACAGACATGGCGATGATGCGGCTCCGGCGCGAGGATCCGCGGGTCGTCGGCGCGTTCCGGCTGCACCGGCGGCTGGGCGCGGGCGGCATGGGCGTGGTGTACCTGGGCGCGGACAAGCGCGGCCAGCGGGTGGCGCTGAAGGTGATCCGGCCCGAGCTGGCCGAGGACCAGGAGTTCCGGTCCCGCTTCGCCCGTGAGGTCTCCGCCGCCCGCCGGATCCGGGGCGGCTGCACCGCGCGGCTGGTCGCGGCGGACCTGGAGGCCGAACGACCGTGGTTCGCCACGCAGTACGTGCCCGGCCCGTCGCTGCACGACAAGGTCGCCGAGGAGGGGGTGCTGCCGGCCGCCGAGGTCGCCTCGATCGGGGCGGCGCTGGCCGAGGGGCTGGTGGCGGTGCACGAGGCGGGGGTGGTGCACCGGGACCTGAAGCCGTCGAACATCCTGCTGTCGCCCAAGGGCCCGCGGATCATCGACTTCGGCATCGCCTGGGCGACGGGCGCGAGCACCCTCACCCACGTGGGCACCGCGGTCGGCTCGCCCGGCTTCCTCGCGCCCGAGCAGGTGCGGGGCGCAGGCGTCACGCCCGCCACCGACGTCTTCGCCTTCGGGGCCACCCTCGCGTACGCGGCGACCGCCGACTCGCCCTTCGGGCAGGGCAGTTCGGAGGTGATGCTCTACCGGGTGGTGCACGAGGAGCCCGACCTCATCGCGGTGCCCGACGCGCTCGCGCCCCTGATCTACGCCTGCCTGGCGAAGGACCCGCACGAGCGGCCCAGCACCGTGCAGCTCTCCGAGCGGCTGGGCGAGATCGCCGCCCGCGAGGCGCGCGGGATCGGGCCGTCCCGGCCGCGGACGGAGGAGGTGCCGACGATCGGCGGGCCGCGGCAGGAGCGCCCGACCGGGCAGCGGGCGGAGGACTACGCGCGGCAGCGCACCGAGCGGCGGACCGGGCCGGTCTCGGGGGCCGCGCACGGGCAGCTCGCCGGCGGCCCGCCTGGGTCGGCCGGGGGTGGCCGCACCGCGCCCCGCACGCCGGCCCCCCGCGGAGCGACCGGCACCCGGCCCCGGCCGACCCAGGGGCGCCGCCCCGCCCCGACCGCGGCCCGCAGGCGGCTCCTGCGGCAGCGGCTGTTCGTGTTCGTGATCGTGACCGTCCTGGCGGCGGTCTGCATCGCCCTCCTCCAGGGCTGCCAGCGCTCGGACTCGGGCCTCGGCAGCCCGCGCAGGGCTCCTGCGGCCACCTCGTCGCCGGCGCCGCCCGCCTAGCCGTACCCCCGCCCGCCCCGCGGGCCGCCCGCCGGTGTTCTTCCGCTGACGACCGCTGGCCATGCCGGGCCGCATCCGTTACGTTAACAAGCGCTTGCTTAGACGGAAGGACGGCGGACGGATGGCGACCAACAGCGGCGGCCGGGCCGACGGCCGGGAGCGGGAGAGCGGGCCGGACCCCGAGGAACTGCGGCAGCGGGTCCGGGCGTTCCTGGCCGACCACTCCCCCGGCCGGACCGACCGGCTGGAGTTCCTGCGCGCCCGGTTCGACGCGGGCCTGGCCTGGGTGCACTTCCCGCCGGGCCTGGGCGGACTGGGCGCGCCCCGCGCGCTGCAACCCGTGGTGGACGAGGAGTTGGCGGCCGCCGGGGCACCGGACAACGACCCGCGCCGGATCGGCATCGGCCTGGGCATGGCCGCCCCGACGATCCTGCGGTACGGCACCGAGGAGCAGAAGCGCCGCTTCCTGCGCCCGCTGTGGACCGGCGAGGAGGTGTGGTGCCAGCTGTTCTCCGAGCCGGGCGCCGGCTCCGACCTCGCGGGCCTGCGCACGCGGGCGGTCCGCGAGGAGTCCGCGCCGGCCGACGGCGCCGCCGGGACCGGCGACTGGGTCGTGGACGGCCAGAAGGTCTGGACGTCCAGCGCCCACAACGCCCGCTGGGCGATCCTCATCGCCCGTACCGACCCCGCCGTGCCCAAGCACCAGGGGATCACGTACTTCGTGTGCGACATGACCGCCCCAGGCGTCGAGGTCCGGCCGCTGCGGCAGATCACCGGCGAGGCGGAGTTCAACGAGGTGTTCCTCACCGGCGTGCGGATCCCCGACGCGCACCGGATCGGCGCGGTGGGCGAGGGCTGGCGGGTCGCGCAGGCCACGCTGATGAACGAGCGGGTGGCCATCGGCGGCATGACCGTCCCCCGCGAGGGCGGCATGATCGCCCGGGCCGCCGCCACCTGGCGCGAGCGCCCCGAACTGCGCACGCACGAGCTGCACGACCGACTGCTGGGCGCGTGGGTGGACTCCGAAGTTGCCCGGCTGACCGCCGAGCGGGTGCGCCAGCAGATGGCGGCCGGCGCGCCCGGGCCCGAGGGCTCGGGGCTCAAGCTCGCCTTCGCCCGCCTCAACCAGCAGGTCAGCGGCCTGGAGGTCGAGCTGCTCGGCGAGGACGGACTGCGCTACGACGACTGGACGATGGTCCGCCCGCAGAGCGTGTACTTCTACGGGCGCGAGGCCGGGTACCGCTACCTGCGCGCGAAGGGCAACTCGATCGAGGGCGGCACCTCGGAGATCCTGCGCACGATCATCGCCGAGCGGGTGCTGGGCCTGCCCGCCGAACCCCGTACCGACAAGGACGTCCCCTGGAAGGACCTGCCGCGATGAACCTGCTCTACTCCGAGGTCGAGGAGGACCTGCGGTCCGCGGTGCGCGCGGTGCTGGCCGACCGCTGCCCGGCGGGCGCGGTCCTGGCGCGGATCGAGAGCGCGGAGCCGTACGACCCCGCGCTGTGGCGGGTGCTGGCCGCCGACCTCGGGCTGGCCGGACTGGCGGTGCCCGAGAAGCTGGGCGGTCAGGGCGCGTCCGCCCGCGAAGTGGCCGTGGTGCTGGAGGAATTGGGAGCGGCCGCGGCGCCCGTGCCCTTCCTCGGCAGCGCGGTGCTGGCCACGACGGCGCTGCTCGGCTGCGACCTCTCCCGTCCGGAGCCGGCCGGGCTGCTCGGCCGGCTCGCGGCCGGGACGGCCACCGCGGCCCTGGCCGTGCCGCTGTCCGCGATGCACGGCGGCGGCTTCCCCCGGGCCGTACGGGCTGACGCGGCGGGCCGGCTGACCGGACGGGTGACGAGCGTCGCGGACGCGGTCGCCGCCGACGTGCTCGTGGTGCCCGCGCTGGGCCCCGGCGGGCCCGGGCTGTACGAAGTCGCCGTCGCCGACCTCCCCCCTTCGGGTGTTCGTCATGTCGTGTCCCTTGACCTGACCCGCCCGCTGGCCGACGTGGAGCTCGACGGCACGGCGGCGCTGCCTCTGGCGGCCGATGATGCGGCCGGCGCGCTGGACCGGGCGCTGCTGGCCGGCGCGGGCCTGCTGGCCTCCGAGCAGCTGGGCGTGGCCCAGTGGTGCCTGGACGAGACCGTCCGGTACCTCGGCGAGCGGCGGCAGTTCGGCCGGATCGTCGGCTCCTTCCAGGCCCTCAAGCACCGGCTGGCCGACCTGTGGCTGGAGGTGGTCTCCGCGCGGGCCGCCGCCCGAGCCGCGGCCGACGCCCTGGCGGAGGACTCCCCCGACGCCCCGATGACCGTCGCCGTCGCGCAGGCGTACGCGGCGGGCGTGGCCGTCCGGGCGGCCGAGGAGGCGGTCCAGCTGCACGGCGGGATCGGCATGACGTGGGAGCACCCCGTGCACCTGCGGCTCAAGCGGGCCAAGGCCGACGAGATCGCGCTCGGCACGCCCGGCCGGCACCGGGCGGCGCTCGGGGCGCTGGTGGACCTGCCGGCGCCGCGCTGACGTCCTTGCGTCTCGCGTCCCCGCGTCCCGGTCCGCCCCCACGGGTCGCGCGGGAACGTCCCCCCGTCCCCACGCATCCGCGTCCGCCGGACACGGACCGCAACCGGCTGTGGACCCGGGGCGTCCCCGTTGGCAGGATGTTCACGGTCGGCGTTGCCTCTTTCGATCCGCAACGCCGGGTCAAACGAGGGGACCAGACACGTGGGACGACCCGACGACGGGGGCGGGGACTTCAGCGGGATCGATCCGCAGCAGCTGTGGGACATGATCAACTCGATCAGGAGCCACACCGCCGCGGACGGCGGAGCGAGCGCCCAGCCGCAGGTGAACGGGTGGATGAGCCAGGCCAACCGGATCGGTCTCGACACCCAGCGGCTCTCCGCGATCACCAAGCACTTCTCCTGGGCGCAGGGCCAGTTGCCGATGCTCAACCGCCGGCACAGCCTGGCCGCCGACGAGGCGAAGGAGAACAGCGACTTCGGGCAGGGCAGCGGGATGGTCACCGCCGGGGCGAACAGCCTCGGCAACTTCCCGACCTCCGAGGCCGCGGCCAAGGCGGGCCAGGACGACGCCAAGAAGTTCAAGGACGGCGACCTCAGCCCGCAGGCGTACATGAAGCTGCTCCAGGCCAACGAGTCCGACCCGGACTACGCGAAGGCGGCGGTCACCGAGATGGGTGAGAGCCGGCTGCTGGAGATGGAGGGGTACGCCGGCCTGCTGGACGAGGACAATCCGGACGCGGGCCGCTACGTGTTCGCCAACGTCGTGGCCACCGCGATGCGGGGCGGCGTGGACTTCAAGGACGAGGACGGCCAGGAGAACCTCCAGCTCCTCGCCAACCTCACGCCGTACGCGACCTTCCCGTCCGACGTGCTGGTCAACCTCGGCAGCCAGTGCCTCGCGCCCGGCAACACGATGTACTCCGACCAGCTCTGGAAGGCGCTGGCGGCGGATCCGAAGGCCGCGACGCAGTTCGTGCACGACAACATGGAGATGCTGCCGTACTTCATGCAGTCCGACTCCGAGCACACGGGGGGTCTGATCGACCCCAACGTGAAGGATTTCGCGGCGGTCATCGAGGCGGGGACGATCCCCGGGCCCGGCTCCGACGTGAACATGGCCGCCGACAACACGACGAAACTCGCCCAGTACTACGCCAGTCACTCCGGCGACCACACGCACGCGGAGATCCAGCAGGTCTTCGCGGACGACATCAAGTACTACTGGCCGGACGTGCAGGCCTCGCTCACCGACCCGGCGCCGGCGCCGCTGGGTCCCGGGCACGTCGATGTGCCCAACAGCGTGTGGGAGGGCTTCATCCACGAGTCCATGCAGGACTCGAAGGCCACCGCCGAACTGCTCTCGTACAGCCAGGAGATGGCCAACCAGCTCTCGGACAGCGACCCGGACAACCCGGAGGTCCAGAACGCGGCGGGCATTCTCGAGGGCACCTTCGGCTACGAGGCGATCACGGTCTACCAGGAGAAGAAGAAGGCCGGCGAGGACGACGCCAAGGACTGGCAGGACGACGTCAGCGAGCAGCTCAGCACGGCCGTCGAGACGGGCGTGGAGATCGCCTTCGACCCGGGCGAGGTGGTGAAGACCTTCTCCAAGGCCGCCATCAGCGACGTGCTCAAGACCTTCACCGGGAAAATGGTCAACGTCAGTCCGGACGACATGGGCAGTCCGCCCTCCACGGCCACCTGGCAGGACGACTGGACCCAACTGGCCCACCAGCAGTACATGGAGAACCACAACGTCGGCAATCCGCAGCAGTACGCGGACATGTACACCGGCGGTCAGCCGTTCCTCACCGACGACGGCATGCTGGTCGACAACGCCACGACGGCCCAGAAGCAGGCGTACAACGCATGGCTGAAGGACCCCGCGGTTGCCAACGCCCTCGACAAGGCATTCCTCAACCGCAACGGGGCCCGCATCGGATCCCTGACAGGAACCCACTGATGAAGCTCCGACGCCCCGCTCTGGCCGTCCTCGCCGTCATGCCGGTCCTCGCCGTGGCCGGCTGCGGGATCGGCTCGCACTCCCCGTCCGGTACGGGCAGGGCGAAGGACGTCCGCACGGCGCTCGCCAAGACGTACTGGAAGGTCAACGCCTCCCTCCCGGACACCGTCGACGTGTCCGACGGGAAGGGCAAGTTCGTCACGTGCTCGAAGAAGAAGCCGGATCTGGCGGTCTACCGGGTGGAGAACCTGATCGACGCCAAGGACGGCAAGGAGACCGCCGCCCAACTGCTGGCGCAGCTCAAGAGCGCGCTGGCTCCGGGTGGCTGGGACCTCACGCTCGACAAGGTGCAGCCGTCCCCGGCCGCGACGCAAACGGTGTCGAAGACCACCGCGTACGTCGCAAACAAGGACGGCATGCAGCTTCAACTGCTGCTCCAGGAGCGGACGTCCGACGTCGACGCGGGCGGCTTCCTGGACCTCTACAGCAAGTGCGTGGATCTCGGCGGGGATCAGAAGGACATACTGGGCAAGTACGCCCCCGGGACATCGTCCGACAGCTACAGGCCGACCGCTGCCTCGGCGCAGCCGATTCCGACCGGGTTCCCCACGCAGGGGAGCTGAGGGGCGGGCGGCGGGGCGGTGCGGGTACGGGAGGAAGGGAAGGCATGGCCGACAAGGTGCCCAGCCCGATGTGGCAGGCGCTCAACGAGCTCAACAACGACGTGCAGCGGGAGCTGGCCGGCGTGGCGGGGGCCCTGAAGGACGCCGACCGGCGGATGGCCGGCGGCAAGGGAGAGGTGTGGGTCGGCCCGACGGCCCGCCAGTGGGGCAGCGACCTGAGCGGTGCGGCCGGTGACGTCGCGAAGCAGGCGAACGCGTTCGCCGAGTACGTCAGCCGGCAGCTGGCCGCTCAGCCGAAAGAGGTCACGCAGGGCGAGGCGAACACCGAGCGCCTCATCCTTTCGGGCCGCCTCCGGTAGGAGGGGCCGGCCGGCTCAGCCGTCGGGCCCCAGGTCGGGACGGGTCGCGTAGAAGGCGACGGCGGAGGCCGCGGCCACGTTGAGGGAGTCGACGCCGGCGGACATCGGGATGGTGACGCGGACGTCGGCGGCCCGGAGGGCGGCGGGGGTCAGGCCGTCGCCCTCGGTGCCGAGCATGAGGGCGAGCCGGGGCGGGCGGCGGGCGGCGAGCGCGTCGACGGTGATCGCGTCGGGGGCCAGACACAGCGCGGCGACGGTGAAGCCGCGGGCCCGCAGCAGGCCGAGGTCGTCCGGCCAGGAGGCCAGCCGGGTCCACGGGACGGAGAACACCGCGCCCATCGAGACCTTCACCGCCCGCCGGTAGAAGGGGTCGGCGCAGCGCGGACTGAGCAGGACCGCGTCCACGCCGAGGGCGGCGGCGCTCCGGAACCCGGCACCGAGGTTGGCGTGGTCGACGACGTCCTCGAAGACGGCGACCCGCCGCACGCCGTCGCGGGCGAGCAGAGCGGCCGGGTCGGGCAGGGGTGCCCGTTCCATGGCGGCGAGCGCGCCGCGGTGCACGTGATAGCCGGTGACCTGCTCGGCGACGGCGGGTTCGACCGCGTAGACGGGGGCGGTCGCGGAGTCGACCACGTCCCGCATCGGCCCGAGCCACTTGACCAACAGCATCATCGAGCGCATGGCGTAACCCGCCGCCAAGGCGCGGCGGATGACCTTCTCGCCCTCGGCGATGAACAGTCCCTCCGCGGGTTCGCGGCGGCGGCGCAGTTCGACGTCGGTGAGGGAGGTGTAGTCGGCCAGCCGGGGGTCGGCCGGGGCCTCGACCGGAACCGGCTCAGCCACGCCCGGCCGCCCGCGCCGCGCCGCCCACCGCCACCACGTCGCCGATGACGATCACGGCGGGCGGCCGTACGCCCTCGTCCGCGACCTTCCGCGCGACCGTGGCCAGCGTCGCGTCGATCCGGCGCTGGGCGGCCGTCGTGCCCTCCTGGACGACCGCGACCGGGGTGTCCTCGGCCCGGCCCGCGGCGACGAGGGTCCGCGCGATGGCGGGGATCCGCTCCACGCCCATCAGCACCACCAGGGTGCCGCGCAGCCGGGCCAGCGCCTCCCAGTCGACCAGGGAACTCGGGTCGTCGGGCGCCACGTGCCCGCTGACCACGGTGAACTCGTGGGCCACCCCGCGGTGGGTGACCGGGATGCCGGCTGCCGAGGGCACGCTGATCGCGCTGGAGATGCCCGGCACCACGGTGACCGGGATGCCGGCCTCCGCCAGTGCCTCCACCTCCTCCATGCCGCGGCCGAAGACGTAGGGGTCGCCGCCCTTGAGGCGGACCACGGCCCGGCCCGCCTTCGCGTGCTCGATCAGCGCGGCGTTGATCGCCTCCTGGGCCATGGCCCGGCCGTACGGGATCTTCGCCGCGTCGATCACCTCGACGTGCGGGGGCAGTTCGTCCAGCAGGTCGCGCGGGCCGAGGCGGTCGGCGATCACCACGTCGGCCTCGGCGAGGAGCCTGCGGCCGCGGACGGTGATCAGGTCCGGGTCACCGGGGCCGCCGCCGACCAGGGCCACGCCCGGGGTGGTGGTGCGCGCCGGGCGGGGCACGAGCGTGCCGTCCCGCAGGCCGGCGACGACCGCGTCCCGTACGGCTGCGGACCGGCGCGGGTCCGTGCCGGTGAGGACGGCGACGGTGACGCCGTCGGTGCGGCCGGTCGCGGGCGTCCACGCGGTGGCCGCGCCCGCGTCGTCGCTGCGCACGCACCACACGCGGCGCTCCTCCGCCTCGGCGGAGGCCGCCTCGTTCGCGGCGCGGTCCGTGGTGGCGATCAGGGCGTACCACGCGTCCGCGAGGTCGCCCGGGCGGTAGCGGCGGCTCTCCCAGCGGAGTTCGCCCGCCGTGATCATCGCCTCCACGGAGGGGGTCACGGACGGGGAGACGAGGACGATGTCCGCGCCCGCCGAGACCAGGGCGGGCAGCCGGCGCTGTGCGACCTGGCCGCCGCCCAGTACCACCACGCGGCGGCCGGCGAGCCGCAGACCTACCGGGTACGCGGGGACGTCCTGCGGCATTCGGCTGCTCCTTGGGGTTCTTCGAGGTCAGCAACAAGGTTACGTGGACCTTGGGGGCCGCCCGTCCTGCCCCCTCCGGCCTGCGTCCGGACCACCCGCCCGTCGAGGGCTGACGCGCAGTTCCGCCTCCAGAGCTTCGCCTGGGGGTACCCCAGCGCCTCTCGGAACAGCCGCACCGCCACCCCGGCCCACCGGCCGGGCAGCAAGCCGAGTGCGCAGTTGCCCGCGCCCCCAAGCGGGAGCCCCCGCCGCCCCCTGTCCAAGGGGCGGCGGGGCGGGGGTCAGGACTTTTCGGTGACGCCGGCCGCGTCGAAGGTGGCGACCTCGTGCATGACGCGGGCCGCGCTCTGGACGAGGGGGAGGGCGAGGAGGGCGCCGGTGCCTTCGCCGAGGCGGAGGTCGAGGTCGACGAGGGGGCGCAGACCGAGGTTGGTGAGGGCGGCCGCGTGGCCGGGCTCGGCGCTGCGGTGCCCGGCGATGCACGCGGCGAGCACCTCGGGGGCGATGGCCCGGGCGAGCAGGGCCGCCGCACCCGCGCTGACGCCGTCGAGGATGACGGGCGTGCGCAGGGACGCGCCGCACCGAGCAACAGCCCGACCATCGCCGCGTGTTCGAGGCCGCCGACGGCGGCGAGGACGGCGATCGGGTCGGCCGGGTCGGGCTGGTGGAGTTCGAGGGCTCGGCGCACGACCTCGATCTTGCGGGCGTGCGTCTCGTCGTTGATGCCGGTGCCGCGGCCGGTGACCTCGGCCGGGTCGGCGCCGGTGTAGACGGCGATGATCGCCGCCGAGGTGGTGGTGTTGGCGATCCCCATCTCACCGGTGAGCAGCGCCTTGTTGCCGGCCGCGACGAGATCGCGCGCGGTCTCGATGCCGACCTCGACCGCCCGCAGCACCTCTTCCCGGCTCATCGCGGGGCCGGTGCTGAAGTCCGCGGTGCCGGGCCGCACCTTGCGCGGCAACAGCCCCGGCGTGGCGGGCAGTTCGGCGGCGACGCCGACGTCGATGACGCAGACCTCGGCGCCGACCTGGTTGGCGAACGCGTTGCAGACCGCGCCGCCGCCGAGGAAGTTGGCCACCATCTGGGCGGTGACCTCCTGCGGCCAGGGGGTGACCCCTTGCGCGTGCACGCCGTGGTCGCCGGCGAAGATCGCGACCGCCGCGGGCTCGGGGATGGGCGGCGGGCACTGCCGGGACAGCCCGCAGAGCTGCGCGGAGATGATCTCCAGCATGCCCAGCGCGCCGGCCGGCTTGGTCATCCGCTTCTGCCGCTCCCACGCCTCGCCGAGCGCCTTCGCGTCGAGCGGGCGGATGCCGCGCAGCGTCTCCTCCAGCAGGTCGTGCGGCTGCTCGCCGGGCAGCGCGCGGTTGCCGTACTCCTCCTCGTGCACGACCCAGGACAGCGGGCGGCGCTGCGACCAGCCCGCCTGCGTCAGCTCGGGCTCCTCCGGGAACTCGTCGACGTACCCGACGCACAGGTACGCGACGACTTCCAGGTGGTCGGGCAGGCCGAGTTCGCGCGACCATCTGCCGCTCGTCGAAGAAGCTGACCCAGCCGACGCCGAGCCCTTCCGCGCGGGCGGCGAGCCACAGGTTCTCCACGGCGAGCGCGGAGGAGTACGGCGCCATCTGCGGCTGGGTGTGCCGGCCGAGGGTGTGCCGGCCGCCGCGGGTGGGGTCGGCGGTGACGACGATGTTCACGGGCGTGTCGAGGATCGCCTCGATCTTCAGCTCCCGGAACTGCCGGGCGCGGGCCTTGGGCAGCGACTTGGCGTACGCCTCGCGCTGCCGCATGGCCAGCTCGTGCATCTTCTCGCGGGTCTTCTCGGAGCGGATGACGACGAAGTCCCACGGCTGGGAGTGGCCGACGCTCGGCGCGGTGTGCGCCGCCTCCAGCACGCGCAGCAGCACGTCGTGCGGGATCGGGTCGGGCCGGAAGCCGTTGCGGATGTCGCGCCGCTCGCGGATCACCCGGTGCACGGCGTCGCGCACGGCGGGATCGTACGGCTCGGCCGCCGGGACCGGGATCTCCTCCGCGGGCGGGGCGGGGACGGCGGTGGCGTCCGTTGCGGGAGCAACCGCCTCGGCCGCTTCCGGGTCGGCCGCCGCCGCGGCCGCGGGTTCCGGAGCCTCCGGGGCTTCCTGCGGCTGCTGCTCGGCCGCTGCGGCCGCCGGCTCCGGGGACTCGACGGGGCCCAGGGCGATGGGCTCCCGGGGGGCCTCGGGCTCCGCGGGCTGCTCGGCCGCGGGCACGGCACGGCGGCGGCCGCGGCGGCCCTTGGGCGCGGCGCCCTCCTGGGGCGCGCTCTCGGCGGCGACCGCCTCGGGCTCGGGAGCGGCGGCCTCGGGCTGAGCGACGGCCGCCGGGGCCTCCTCGGCGACGGGCGCGGCCTGCTCGGCAGGCGCGGCCCCCTCGGCCGCCTCCGGCTGCGGCTCCTCGGCGGGTGCGGCCGCCTCTTCGGCGACGGGTTCGGCGACGGCTTCCGGCGCGGCCGCTTCGACCACGGCCTCGGGCCCCGCCTCCTGCGGCGCGCCCTCCTCCGCTTGGACGACCTCGGCCTGAGCGACGTCCTCGACGGCACCCCCGTCCGCGACGGGCGCGGGCTCGGCGGGCGCGTCCTGGGCCACGGCATCGGCCGGCACCGCCACCTGTCCGCTCTCCGCGACCGGCTCGGCCGCGACGGGCTGCGCCTCGGCGGGCGGGGCGAACTGCGGCCCGTCCGTGGGCGCGACGAACCCCGCGCCCTCCGAACCGGCCGGGCCGCCCCGGGCCGGGATCACCGCTTCGGGCGCGACCACGGCCACGGGCACCGCGGCGGGCTCGGCGGCGAGGGCGACCTCGGCGGGTACGGACTCGGGCGCCACGGCCTGCGCCACCACCTGGACGGCGGGCTCGACCGGCGCGGCGGCCACGGCCTCGGCCGAGGCCGGCACTTCCTCGGGAACCTCGGCGGCGCCCTGCGCGGGGACCGCTTCCTGGACCTGCTCGGCGGGCTCGGCGGCGGTCGGCGCCTCCGCCTGGACCGGGGCCTCGACGAGAGCGGGCGCCTCGGCCGGGATCTCCGTCACCGCCGGGGCCGGCACGTCCGCCGGAGCCTCCACCGGCACCTGCACGGCCTGCGGCGCCGCCTCGACGGGCTCGACGTGCTCAACAGGGGCAGCCGGCTCGACAGGAGCGGCCTGCTCCACCTGCGGGGCCGCCTCCACCGGAGCGGTCACCTCGACCGGAGCCGCCGCCTCGGCGACGGGCGCGACCGGCTCGGCGGGCACGACCGGCTCAGCCGGCGTCACGGGCTCGGCGGATTCAACGGGAGCGGCGGGCTCGACAGGAGCCGCCTGCTCGGCCTCCGGGAGGGCGGCCTCGACCGGCGCCTCCGGGAACACCTGCGCCGGAGCCTGCGGCGCCTGGCCCTGCTGCTGCGGAATGCTGTCGGCGCGCGGGATGAGCGACTGCTGGGACGCCTCGCCCTGCGCGGCCGGCCATCCGCCGGACGCCTGCTCCCCGAACTCGCCGGTCTGCTGGGCCGGGATGCCCGCGGTGTCGTCGCGCGGCACGTCCAGGTACTCGGGGCCGGCCGTCTGCGGGCCCGACAGGCTGACCGCGGGGCCGCGGTCGGCCAGCGACCGCACCACGCCGCCGGTCGGCGGGTCCGGGATGGGCGGGCCCATGTGCAGGGGGCGGCGCGGCGGGGGCGCGGCCGGCGGGGGGCCGGCGGGCGCGGACTGTTCGGCCGGGGCCTCGGCGGACACGCCGGAGGCGTCCGTACCTTCCATGCCGTCCATCGTGACCGGACCGGCCGGGGGCATCCGGTGCTCGCCCGACTGCTCGGCCGCGGGCGGCGCCTGTACGGCCTCCTCGGCTCCCGCCTGCTGCGGGGCGAGGTGCTGCGCGCCCATCGGCACACCGGTGCCGTCGACGGGCAGGCCCTGCTCGTACGGGACGCCGGCGTCCGCGACGGGCGCGGGCACCTGCTCGTAGCCGGTGTGCGCGGCCTGCCCGATGTGCCCGTTCTCGTACACCGGCACCGCCTCGGGCGCGTGCGGCTGCGGCACGTGCGGGGCGTACGCCACGGCCTCGGGGTGGTACGTGCCCGGGCCCGCGTACCCGCCCAGCCCGGGCGGCATCGTCTCCAGCGGCACCTCGAGGGGGACCTCGACGGAGATCGGGAGGTCCATGACGTGGTTCGCGGCCATCGGCCCGGGGTGGTGGAGGGCGGGCTGCCCCGGCAGGTGCGGGTCGGACGGCGGCGCGGGGTGCGGGTCGCTCCAGGAGCCCTGCGGGCCGGGCATCAGCAGCAGGTCGTCCTCGTCGTCGAGCCCGGGGCCGGGCGGCGCGGGCTGGTCGAGGTACGCGTACACGGGTGTGCCCTGCTCGGTCATCGGTTCCGTCCCCCAACCGGACTGCTGCGGTGCGCCGTTGCCGGGCAGGCCGGGGTGCGGCGGGAGGGCGGCCGAGCCGTCCCCGTCCGTGCCCCCCGGAAGCCCCTCGCCGGGGATCCGACCGGTGTCCGTCATGCGTGCCCCTCGCCCATCGGTTCCGCTCCTTCCAGCCGCTGTGCCGCGCACAACCCCGACCCCCACCAACAAGAACGAGCGTGCCCGGGATGTGGCACCGCCGACGCGTGGACGTCCGCACGGACCGACGTCCCGTCAACCCACGGCGACGGCACAACGATCCGTCAGCCTACCCCGGTCGGGGCAGCCCCCGACCCGAGGTCCGACCCTCGGGACATATCTCACACCTCCCCCGCACATACCGCGTTCACCAGCGGAAACAGCGTCACCAGCGGATGAATTCGGGGGCGCTCGCCGGGCGCGGGGAACGGCCGGATGTCAACGGCGGGTGCCGCACAACGCGAAGGTGACCGACCGCTCCCGTTCGATCCATTCGGCGTCCAGTTCGACGGACTGGAGCAGGGAGCGTTCGACCTCGTAACCGCCCGCCTCAAGGGCCGCGCTGACCGCCTCGGCCTGGTCCCGGGTGGCGGCCGCGGTCACGATCCGCTCGGGCCGGCGGGCGGCGCAGGCGGCGGCGACCTCGGCGTCGGCCGGCCCGATCCTGATCACGTCGGGCTCGGGCAGGTCCTCCAGTGCCTCGGGCGCGGCGCCCTGGACAACGTGCATCTGTACGCCGTTGCGGCGCGCGGTGGCGGTGATCCAGTCGCAGGCGTCCGCGTCACTGTCGACGGCGATGACGGCCGCGCCGAACCGGGCCGCCTCCACCGCGAGCGAGCCGTCGGCGGCGCCGATGTCCCACACCAGGTCGCCGGTGCGCGGGCCGAGCCGGGCGAGTTGGAAGGCCCGCACCTGGGCGGACAGGTGACCGCCGTACGCGGCGGACGGCAGCGCCCAGCCGCGCACGGGGCCGGGGAAGCCGGGGTCGCGGCCCGCTATCCAGCCTCCCCCGGACTGCGCCGGGAGGCCCCCGAGTCCGGCCGCGTTCGCGCCCGCGGCGGGACTGGGGGCCCCGCCGACCACGAGGACGACGTTCGGATCGCGCCAGATGTGATCGGCGACCTTGTCCGAGGTGAGGACGGTGACCTGTTCCTGCTCGGTGCCCAGCGCCTCGCAGATGACGAAGGTGCGGTGCACGCCGGTGAGCAGCAGGGCGAGTTCGGCCGGGCCGGCGCCGGGCGCGGTGAGCACGGCGACCTTGGGGTAGGCGCGGCACACGTTGACCGCGCGGCGCAGCGTGCGGGTGCCGGCGACCACCACCCGGGCGTCGTCCCAGGGCATGCCGGCCCGGGCGAAGGCGCCGGCCACGGCGGAGACGCCGGGCACGACCTCGACCTCCAGGCCGAGTTCGGGGGCGCGCAGCGCGCGGACGACGCCGAAGAAGCCGGGGTCGCCGTCGGCCAGGACGACCGCGGTGCCGCGGTGCCGGGCGATCCGCCGCGCGGCGATGTCGATGCTGCCGAGGACGATGTGCTCGGCACCGGCGGGGACGGAGGGCAGGGCGAGATGGCGGCGGGTGCCCGCCACGAGGCTGGCCGCCCCGAGCGCGGCCCGTGCGGCCTCGGTCAGGGGTGAGCCGTCCCACCCGATCACGGTGACCCGGTCGGCCATCGGCGTCTGCCTCCAAGGCGTGTGAGCGTCCCGGGTGAGAACCCTAACGCGGGCCGGGCCGGCCGGCGGCGGGTGCGGTCGGAACCGGTGGGAGGGGGTGGGGGAACGGCCGCGTCCCCCGCGTGCGGAGGCCGGGAGCCAAGGGGCCGGTGCGGGCCGGCGGCAGGTCAGCGCCAGTCGGCGTAGCCGGGGTAGGCGGCGTCGAACCCGCCGTCCCCCGCGCCGTATTCGCCTTCGTCGCCGTGCCGCGGGGCGCCCGGGCCCCGCCGGTCCGCCGGGTCGTCGAGGTCCTCCCGGAGCAGGCTCCACACCAGGAGGTCGGTGCGGATCTCGGTCCACCGGCTGCCGGGCTCGCCCTCGGGGCGGGTGCGCACGAGGCCGGCGGAGCGCAGCACGCCCTCGCTGACGCAGCCGATCTTCTGGGCGACCTGCTGGGCGGCGGTGTTGTCGGCGGGTGTGCGCAGCTCGACCCGCTGGAAGCCCTGTTCGCGGAAGAGCCAGCGGCACAGCGCGAGCAGCGACTCGCTCGCGTAGCCCTCGCCGCGGGCCCAGGTGGCGGTGAGGTACTCGGCCTCGGTGCCGCGGATCCGCCAGTCGGTGTGGTGCAGCCGCACGGTGCCGACCAGCCGCTGGGTGAGGAACTCGGTGACCGCCAGCACCAGGCCGTGGCCCCGCTCGCGCTCGGCGGGCGCGGCGGTGTGCACGAACGCGCGGGCGTCCTCGGCCGTGTAGGGGTGGGGCGCGCCGGTCCACGCGACGACCGGCTCGTCGTTCATCATCTCCACGAGCGCGGGGATGTCGGCCTCCTCGTACGGCCGCAGCACCAGCCGGTCCGTACTGATGGAGATGTCCGGAAAGGTGGGGCTCATTCACTGCTCCGTAACCAGGGCATGGGTGGATTGCACAGCATGCAGCATCGGGCGCGGTGCCCGCCGCGCTGGGGTCCCCGCGGGTGTCGGAACCGGCCGGAGGCGGGGCGGCCGCGGCGGGCGCGAGGGGGCGCGGACGACGAACTGCCTTCCAGGGTAGGGGGAAAGAGGGGGCAGGACGTGCGCGCACGGGCACTGCCGTTCGGGTCGCGGACCCGTGGAAGTCATCCGATCCTGCTACCGTCAGCCCGCGTGAGAGTGCACCACGCAGCAGGAGTCGGCTATCAGCGGGCCGCGGGGGTCTACGAGCGCTCCCGGCCGTCCTATCCGCTCGCGGCGCTGGCCGCGCTGGCGGACGCGCTGCCCCTCGAATCCGGCCGTACGGTGGTCGATCTCGGCGCGGGCACGGGCAAGTTCACCCGCCTGCTGGCGCTGACCGGGGCCGAGGTGCTCGCGGTGGAGCCGGTCGCGGAGATGCGCGAGCGGCTGGCGGAACTGCTGCCGGGGGTGGCGGTCTCGGAGGGCACCGCGGAGGACACCGGGCTGCCCGACGGGTGCGCGGACGCGGTGGTGGCCGCGCAGTCCTGGCACTGGTTCGAGGCGGGCGCGGCGCTGGCGGAGGCCGAGCGGCTGCTGCGGCCGGGCGGCGCGCTGGTGCTGGTGTGGAACACCTACGACACGTCGGTGCCGTGGGTGCGCGAGTACCAGGACATCTACTTCCGGCTGACCCCGCGCGACCTGCCCAGTCCGCCGCTGGGGCGCCGGGGGCACCGGCCGGACGGGGCCCCGGAGGGGACCGGCGACGGCCCCGCCCGGAACACGGGCGCGCCGCGGCCGGACGAGCCGGACGGCCGCTGGCGGGAGGCGTTCACGGGACGCCCCGGCTGGGGCGCGATCGAGGAGCGGCACTGGCCGAACCCGCACTCCACGACGGTGGCGGACGTGGTGGAGCGGATGATGTCGTCGAGCCACATCACGGCGCTGGACCCGGCCGCGCAGGCGCGGGTGCGCGCCGAGGTGGAGTCGCTGCTGGGGGCGTACGAGGCGACCCGCGGCAGCGGCGCGATCGAGATGCCGTACGTCACGGACGTGTACTGGGTGCGGCGCACCCCCTGAGGACCGTCGGGCGGCCCCTCGCGCGGGGGCCGGTCCGGGCCCGTAATACAGTCGTCGCATGCTCGACTGGGTCATCGCCACGGTTGCCGTGGCGGCGCTGCTGCTGGCGGTGTGGTGCGGCTGGGCGGCGTACCGCGACTCGCCGACCAAGGACTGGCACTTCGGCGGGATGGCCGTGGTCACCCTGGTCGTGCTCGCGCAGGTGGTGATAGCGGGGGTGCAGCTGGGCCGCGGCGACCGGCCGGCCCAGGGCATGGCGGTGTTCCTGGCCTATCTGGTCGGCGGTCTGTGCACGGTTCCGGCGGCCGGGGTGATGTCGCTGGCCGAACGCACCCGCTGGGGCTCGTCGATCGTGGCGGCCGGGGGCTTGGTGCTGGCCGTGCTGGAGCTGCGGCTGCACGAGATCTGGGGGGCCGGGCATGGCTGACGGAGCCGGGCGGACGACCGAGGGCGGCGGGGGACGGCGGAAAGTGGCGGAGGGTGCGGACGTGAGCACGACGGGGAAGGTGGCGGCGCCGGCCGGTCCGGCCGCCGGTGAGCGGGAGGCGGCGCGGGCCGAGGCCCCCGCGAAGATCGGCACCGGCCCGGGGCGGCTGCTGCTGTCGGTGTACGGGGTCTTCACCGTGGCCGCGCTCTCGCGGTCGATCGTGCAGATCAGCACCAAGTTCCACGAGGCGCCGCTGGCGTACCTGCTGTCCGGCGTGGCCGGACTGGTCTACGCGGTGATCACGCTGGCCCTGTGGCGGGGCGGCCCGTCGGCCCGCAAGGTGGCGCTGGTGTGCTGCTCGGCGGAGCTGGTCGGGGTGATCACGGTGGGGATCCTGACCATCGCCGACTCCTCGGCGTTCCCCGACGCGACCGTGTGGTCGGACTTCGGGATCGGCTACGTGTTCCTGCCGCTGCTGCTGCCGGTCGCCGGGCTGCTGTGGCTGCGCCGGTCGGGCCGGGAGGCCCAGGCGGCGAGCACCGGGGAGGGGCCCGCGGGCGGGTGAGCCCGCGGGCCGTCCGTCACGCCGAAGCGGCGTAGGGCTGCTCGGTGGAAGAAGGCCGGGCGGACTGGGGCTCCGCGGACTTCTCCATGTAGACCAGGCTCAGCCGTCGGGTCACCGGCTCTGCGGCGCCCACCTGCTCGTAGCCGAGCTTGCGGTACATCCGCAGGTTGACCTCGCTGCGGTGCCCGGTGAAGAGGCGGTAGCGCTTGGTCTCCTGCTGCGCGGCCAGCCGGCTCTCCAGGGCGGCGTGCAGGCGCCCGCCGAGCCCGTGCCGCTGGAGCCGGGGGTGGACGATGAGCTTGCCGATGCGGGCCGTGCCGTCCTCGTCGACGGTGCCGCGGACCGAGCCGACGACCTCCTGGCCGAGCCGGGCCACCAGGACGGTGCCGCCGGCGAGTTCGGCCCGCAGCTCGTCCAGGGTCTGGGTGAGGGGCTCGATGGTGTAGTCGCCGTACAGCTCGGCTTCGACCTGGTAGCACAGGTACTGGAGTTTCAGGATCTTCTCGGCGTCACTGTGCTCCGCCGTCGAGATGGTCACGCTCATGCCCATGCGCGCGGGCCTCCCCTTCGAATCCATCCGGGCAGTTGAGGGTGAGAGTTCGCCCGGGACGTGTGCATGAGTGGAGTTGACGCGATCCGCGCCGCCTCCGCTGGCGCCGATGATCGCACAAACGCTCCGGCGGGGAACCGGATCTGCGGTGCCCACTGCGTCACATCCGGGCGGGCCAAGGGTGCCCACTGCCGTCGACTGTTTACCGTGCATTACCCCGTCCCACAGGGGATCCAACCCTCGAATCCAGGATCGTCCGCAGACATCTCAGGCACCGCGAGCGCAGCGGACCGAGGCTGCCCTGTGAGATTCCCAACTCCCGGGAGATCTCCCGGTATGTCCGGTCCGACCCCGACATGAGCGCGAGGACGATCCGCGGGCAGCGGCCGGGAAGTCCGCGCACCACCGCGCGCAGCGCCCGCTCGTCCTCCGCCTCCACCACCAGCGCTTCCACCCCGCCGCCGGGGCCCGGCCCGTGGTACGTCCCGGCGCCGCGCTCCCCCGCCTCGCGCCCGGCGGCCCGCACCGCGGCGCGCACCCACGCGGCCGCGCCGCCCGCCGGGGGCCCGCCGCGCTCCAGCAGCCGCAGCCACACGCCCTGTTCGAGGTCGGCGGCCTCCGCGCCCACCGCGGCGGCCTCCGCCGCGGCCTCGGCGGCGACCAGCGGGCGCAGCCGGGCGTACGGGTCCGCGCCGTGCGCCGCCGGGAGGGTGCCCGGGGCCGCGGTTCGCCGCCGGCCGCTGTCCATGGCAGGTGGATACCCCACCGGCGGCGGCCGGCGGGCCGGACGGGGGCCGCGGCGCGGCCGGTTCACCTCATGGTGTGACGGGCGCCGGGGCGGGTGTCAACAGTGCGTATCCAGTGGGTGAACTCGGCGTGCGGGCGCGGCCGGGGCGGAAGTATGGTCCTCGGGTGCAGGCCCGATAGGGTCGGTCCACAGGATCAGGTGTCGTCGAACGAGCCCGGAGGGTCCGTTGTTGTCCCGCGTCTCCCGCAGCGTGCTGAAGGCTGTTCTCGGAGTGCTGATGCGCGTGCTGTACCGCCCCGTCGTGGAGGGCGCGGACCACATTCCGGCCGACGGGCCGGTGATCGTGGCGGGCAATCACGTCACCTTCGTGGACTCGCTGTTCCTCTCGCTCGTGGTCGACCGGCAGGTGTACTTCATCGGCAAGGACGAGTACGTCACCGGCAAGGGATTCAAGGGCCGGCTGATGGCGTGGTTCTTCACCACCTGCGGCATGATCCCGGTGGACCGGGACGGCGGGCGCGGCGGCGTCGCGGCGCTGATGACCGGGGCCCGGGTGCTGGAGGAGGGCAAGATCTTCGGCATCTACCCCGAGGGCACCCGCTCCCCCGACGGCCGCCTCTACCGGGGCCGTACCGGCATCGCCCGGCTCGCCCTGATGACCGGCGCCCCGGTGGTGCCGTTCGCCATGATCGGCACCGACAAGGTGCAGCCCGGCGGGAAGGGCATGCCGCGCATCGCGCCCGTCAAGATCCGCTTCGGCAGCCCGCTGGAGTTCGCCCGCTACGACGGCATGGACCGCGACCGCTACGTGCTGCGGGCGGTGACGGACGAGGTGATGTCCCACGTGATGCGGCTGGGCGGCCAGGAGTACGTGGACATCTACGCGACCAAGGCGAAGGCCGCCTGACGCCGGTCCGGGCCCCGCGGGAACCGTCGGCCCCGCCCGTCCCGTCTCTGAGCGGGACGGGACCGTGACGTTCGGTGTGCGGGTGTGAGGGAGTGCGGTGGGCGCGGGCATGGTGCGGCAGGGGTTCGGGGCGGCACTGGCCGCCGGAGTGATGGTGGCCGTCACCGGGCTGGCGGCGGGGGGATGCGCGGGGCCGCGCCAGGCGGCACCGGACCGGGAGCGGGACCGGCCGGGGGCGGCCGAGCCGGCCGACGCGTCGAAGAACGCTCCCGTGCAGGACGACGACCAGTCGTGCCACCCGCTGGAGAGCTACCGCCCCGAGGGGGCGCTTCCCCAGCCCGGCGCCATGCCGGCGGGGAGCACGATGGCGGCGATCGTCAAGCGCGGGCGGCTGATCGCCGGGGTCGACCAGAACTCGTACCTCTTCGGCTACCGCGATCCGCTCGACGGCCAGCTCGACGGCTTCGAGATCGAGTTGCTGAAGCGGATCTCGACGGCGCTGTTCGGGCGGCCGGACCGGATCCAGTTCAAGACCATCTCCTCGGACAAGCGGATCCCGGTGCTCACCGGCAAGAAGGTGGACATCGTGATCGACTCGATGACCATCAACTGCGACCGGTGGAAGTCCGTCGCCTTCTCGTCGGACTACATGGACGCCGGGCAGCGGGTGCTGGTGCCCAGGACCTCGGCGGCGCGGTCCATCGACGACCTTCGCGGCAAGCGGGTGTGCGCGGCGGGCGGCACGACGTCCATCGACACCCTCAGCACCAAGCCGGTGGTGCCGGTGGCGGTGAAGGACTGGACGGACTGCCTGATGCTGATGCAGCTCGGCAAGGTCGACGCGGTCTCCACCGACGACACGATCCTGATCGGGCTGGCGGCTCAGGACCCGAACACCAAGCTGGTCGGGCCGCGCTTCACCCAGGAGCCGCACGGCATCGCCATGCGCAAGGACCAGATCGACTTCGCGCGCTTCGTCAACGCCGTGCTGGAGCGGATGCGGCAGGACGGTTCGCTGGTGAAGCTGGAGAAGCAGTGGCTGGGTGAGAACAGCGCGTCGTTCGTGCCCGTGCCGATCGCGCGGTACAAGCCGGAATGACAGCGGTGGACGCCGCCCCCGCGCGGGGCGGCGTCCACGCGGCGTCGCGCCACGTCCACCGGTCGCTCAGCCGGCGGCGGGCCGCCGGATCTCCTTCGCCCCGGCCCAGGCGTGCTGGACCCGCAGGTCGGCCTTGACCTCGGCGAGCTGGACGGCGACGGCCTCCGGGGCGGTGCCGCCGCGGCCGTTGCGGGCGGCCAGCGACCCGGGCACGTCGAGCACCGTGCGCACCTCGGGCGTGAGGTGCTCGGAGATCTTGCCGAACTGCTCGTCCGTCAGCTGGTCGAGCTCGATCCCCTCGGCCTCGCACACCTTGACGCACTCGCCGGCCACCTCGTGCGCGACCCGGAACGGCACGCCCTTGCGGACCAGCCACTCGGCGATGTCGGTGGCCAGGGAGAAGCCGGCCGGTGCCAGCTCGGCCATCCGCTCGCCGTGCACGGTGAGGGTGGCCATCATCCCGGTGAACGCCGGGAGCAGCACCTCCAGTTGGTCGCAGGAGTCGAAGACCGGCTCCTTGTCCTCCTGGAGGTCGCGGTTGTACGCCAGCGGCAGCGCCTTGAGCGTGGCCATCAGCCCGGTCAGGTTGCCGATCAGCCGGCCGGACTTGCCGCGCGCCAGCTCCGCGATGTCCGGGTTCTTCTTCTGCGGCATGATCGAGGAGCCGGTGGAGAAGGCGTCGTGCAGGGTCACGAAGGAGAACTCCTTCGTGTTCCAGATGATGATCTCCTCGGCGATCCGGGACACGTCGACGCCGATCATCGCGGTGATGAAGGCGAACTCGGCGACGAAGTCGCGGGAGGCGGTGCCGTCGATGGAGTTGCCGGCGCTGCCGTGCTCGAAGCCCAGGTCCCGGGCGACCGCCTCGGGGTCCAGACCGAGCGAGGACCCGGCCAGCGCGCCCGATCCGTACGGCGAGACCGCGGTGCGCTCGTCCCACTGCCGCAGCCGCTCCGCGTCCCGGGACAGCGCCTGGGCGTGGGCGAGGACGTGGTGGGCGAAGAGCACCGGCTGGGCGTGCTGGAGGTGGGTGCGGCCGGGCATCGCCACGCCGGGGTGCGCCTCGGCGAGGCCCACCAGGGCGTCCTGGAGGTCGGCGATCAGGCCGGCGACGATCCGGGCGTGGTCGCGCAGGTACATCCGGAAGAGCGTGGCCACCTGGTCGTTGCGCGACCGGCCGGCCCGCAGCTTGCCGCCGAGGTCCGGGCCCAGCCGTTCCAGCAGGCCGCGCTCCAGGGCGGTGTGCACGTCCTCGTCGGCGATGGTGCCGGTGAACCGGCCGGCCGCGACGTCCTCCTCAAGGCCGTCGAGCCCGGCGATCATCCGCTCCAGCTCGTCGCCGGTGAGCAGGCCGGCCCGGTGCAGCTCGCGGGCGTGCGCCCGGGAGCCGGCGATGTCGTAGGGCGCCAGCCGGAAGTCGAAGTGGACGGACGCCGAAAGGCGTTCCAGGGCGGCGGACGGTCCGTCGGCGAACCGCCCGCCCCACAGCTTGACGTCCCGGTCGGATCCGTTGTTCTGCGTCGCGTCGGTCACAGCGCCAGTTCCCGCTTCGCCGCGATCTTGCTGGACATGCCGAAGATCTCGATGAATCCCTTGGACAGGGACTGGTCGAAGGTGTCGCCGGTGTCGTAGGTGGCGAGGTTGAAGTCGTAGAGCGACTTCTTCGACCGCCGTCCGGTGACGACCGCGCGGCCGCCGTGCAGGACCATCCGGATCTCGCCGGAGACGTGCTGGTTGGCCTCGGCGACGAAGCCGTCCAGTGCCCGCTTCAGCGGGGAGAACCACAGGCCGTCGTAGACCAGTTCGCCCCACCGCTGCTCGACCTGCCGCTTGTACCGGGCGAGTTCGCGTTCGACGGTGACGCTCTCCAGCTCCTGGTGGGCGGTGATCAGCGCGATGGCGCCGGGCGCCTCGTAGATCTCCCGGGACTTGATGCCGACCAGCCGGTCCTCGACCATGTCGATCCGGCCCACGCCCTGGGCGCCGGCCCGCACGTTCAGCCGCTGGATCGCCTCCAGGACGGTCACCGGGTCGCCGTCGATGGCGACCGGCACGCCCTCCTCGAAGGTGATGAGGACCTCGTCGGGCTCCCGGGCGTCGGCCGGGTTCTGCGTGTACTCGTAGATGTCCTCGATCGGCGCGTTCCAGATGTCCTCCAGGAACCCGGTCTCGACCGCCCGCCCGAAGACGTTCTGGTCGACCGAGTACGGGGACTTCTTGGTGGTGGCGATCGGCAGGTTCTTGGCCTCGCAGAAGGCGATGGCCTTGTCCCGGGTCATCGCGTAGTCGCGGACCGGGGCGATGCACCGCAGCCCCGGGGCGAGCGAGGTGATGCCGGCCTCGAAGCGCACCTGGTCGTTGCCCTTGCCGGTGCAGCCGTGCGCGACCGTGTCGGCGCCGTGCTTCTCGGCGGCGGCGACCAGGTGCTTGACGATGACCGGCCGGGAGAGCGCGGAGACCAGCGGGTACCGGTCCATGTACAGCGCGTTCGCCTTGATCGCCGGCAGGCAGTACTCCTCGGCGAACTCGTCCTTGGCGTCCGCGACCTCGGCCTCGACCGCGCCGCAGGCGATCGCGCGCTTGCGGATGACGTCGAGGTCCTCCCCGCCCTGGCCGACGTCGACCGCGACGGCGATCACTTCGGCACCCGTCTCCTCGGCGATCCAGCCGATGGCGACGGAGGTGTCCAGTCCGCCTGAGTAGGCGAGTACGACGCGCTCGGTCACGGGTCTCTCCCTCGTGGTGCATGCACTGATTGGCAT
Organism: uncultured Actinomycetota bacterium; assembly: GCA_963756705.1. Lineage (GTDB taxonomy): Bacteria > Actinomycetota > Actinomycetes > Streptomycetales > Streptomycetaceae > Actinacidiphila. Next base: position 38,577 of record CAVWOS010000005.1, read on the forward strand.
AAGTATGCACTCCACCGCATGACTCGTCAAAGCAGGAGGTCAGCCGGGTGCCCCGGATTCACGAAAATGGCCCGCACCGGGAGAAACCCGGCACGGGCCGTATGCGTCGGTCAACCGGGGACGGCGCCCCTCAACCCCGGGCGGTCACCCGTCGCCCTGGGCGAGGCGCAGGAGGTGGTCGGCGAGTTTCTGGCCGCCGGCGGGGGCGCGGCTGATGAGGACCACCGTGTCGTCGCCGGCGATGGTGCCGAGGATGTCGTACACCTCGGCCTGGTCGATCGCCGAGGCGAGGAACTGGGCGGCGCCGGGCGGGGTGCGCACGACCACCAGGTTGGCCGACGCCTCCGCGGAGATCAGCAGCTCGGCGGCCAGCCGGCGCATCCGCTCCTCCTTGACGGACTCGCCGAGCGGCGCCTGCGGGGTGCGGAAGCCGCCCTCGGAGGGCACGGCGTAGATCAGCTCGCCGTCGTTGGTGCGGATCTTGACCGCGCCGAGTTCGTCGAGGTCGCGGCTGAGCGTCGCCTGGGTGACGCTCAGCCCGTCGTCGGCGAGAAGCTTGGCGAGCTGGCTCTGCGACCGCACCGGTTGCCGCCCCAGGATGTCCACGATCCTGCGGTGGCGGGCGGTGCGGGTCTGCGGTACGGCCTGGCCGCCGTTGTTCGCTTGCGACTCGGTCATCGCGTGTCGTTCTCCGTCATTCTCCCTGCCGGTCGGCTCCCGCCTCCCGGTGCACCCGGTCCAGGACGCCCGGCAGCGCCCGGAGGAACGCGTCCGTCTCCGCGTCGCCCACGACGAGCGGGGGCGCGAGCCGCACCGTGCCCGGCACGGCGGCGTTCACCAGGAATCCGGCGTCCTGAGCCGCCTGCTGGACCTGGGCGGAGCGCGGCTCGGTGAGCACGATACCGATCAGCAGGCCCGCCCCACGCACATGATCGACCAGCGGGTGGCCGAGGGCCTCGATGCCGTGCCGCAGTTTCTCGCCCTGCCGCTTGACCTGATCGAGCAGCCCCTCGCCCTCGATGGTGTCCAGCACCGCCAGCGCGGCGGCGCAGGCGACCGGGTTCCCACCGAACGTGGTGCCGTGCGCGCCCGGGGTGAGCAGGTCGGCGGCCGGGCCGAAGGCGACGGCGGCGCCGATCGGCAGTCCGCCGCCGAGGCCCTTGGCGAGGGTGACGACATCGGGCTCGACGCCCTGCGCCAGGCACTCGAACCAGTGTCCGGTGCGCCCGACGCCGGTCTGCACCTCGTCCAGCACCAGGAGGGCGCCCGCGGCTGCGGTGATCTCGCGGGCGGCCGCGAGGTACCCGGCCGGCGGCACCACGACGCCGTTCTCGCCCTGGATCGGCTCCAGGATCACCATCGCGGTGTCCGGGCCGACCGCGGCCCGCAGCGCCTCCGCGTCGCCGTACGGGACGTGGGTGACGTCGCCGGGCAGCGGCCGGAAGGGGTCGCGCTTGGCGGGCTGCCCGGTGAGCGCGAGCGCGCCCATGGTCCGGCCGTGGAAGGCGCCGTCGGTGGCCACGATCCCGGTGCGCCCGGTGAGCCGGCCGATCTTGAAGGCGGCCTCGTTGGCCTCCGCGCCGGAGTTGGCGAAGAACACCCGGCCGGGGCGGCCGAAGAGCTCCAGCAGCCGCTCGGCCAGGGCCACCGGGGGCTCGGCCACGAAGAGGTTGGACACGTGCCCGAGGGAGGCGACCTGCCGGGAGACCGCCTCGACCACGGCCGGGTGCGCGGTGCCCAGCGCGTTGACCGCGATGCCGCCCAGGAAGTCCAGGTACTCCTTCCCGTCGGCGTCCCAGAACCTAGCGCCCTCGCCGCGCACCAGGGGCAGCCGCGGCTGCCCGTAGTTGTCCATCAGCGCGTCCCGCCAGCGCCCGGCCAGCTCCGCGTTGCCGTTCACCGGGCCGCTCCTTCCGCGGCCGCGGCCGCGGCCGCTCCCGGGCCGGCCGCGGACGGCGCCGCCTCCGGCTCGTCGTCGGGCACGATCATGGTGCCGATGCCCTCGTCGGTGAAGATCTCCAGCAGGATGGAGTGCTGCACCCGGCCGTCGATGACCCGGGCGGTGCGCACGCCGCCCCGGACGGCGTGCAGGCAGCCCTCCATCTTCGGCACCATGCCGCTGGACAGCTCCGGCAGCAGCTTCTCCAGTTCGGTGGCCGTCAGCCGGCTGATCACCTCGTCGGTGTGCGGCCAGTCCTCGTACAGGCCCTCGACGTCGGTGAGGACCATCAGCATCTCCGCGCCCAGTGCCGCGGCCAGCGCGGCGGCGGCGGTGTCGGCGTTGACGTTGTAGACGTGGCTCCCGTGCGCGGCGTCGCCGGGGTCGTCGCCGGCGCGGGCGACGGAGGACACCACGGGGATCCTCCCGTCGGCCAGCAGCGCCTCGATCGCCCCGGTGTCGACGGCGGTGATCTCGCCGACCCGGCCGATGTCCACCGGCTCGCCGCCGATCCGCGGGTAGTGCTTGACCGCGGTGATGGTGTGCGCGTCCTCGCCGGTCAGGCCGACGGCGAGCGGGCCGTGCTGGTTGAGCAGCCCGACCAGTTCGCGCTGCACCTGGCCGGCCAGCACCATGCGGACCACGTCCATCGCCTCGGGCGTGGTGACCCGCAGCCCGGCCTTGAACTCGCTGACCAGGCCGTGCCGGTCGAGCTGGGCGGTGATCTGCGGGCCGCCGCCGTGCACGACCACCGGGCGCAGCCCGGCGTGCCGCAGGAAGACCACGTCCTGGGCGAAGGCGGCCTTGAGGTCCTCGTCCACCATGGCGTTGCCGCCGAACTTGATGACGACGGTCCGCCCGTGGTGGCGGGTCAGCCAGGGCAGCGCCTCGATGAGGATCTGTGCCTTGGGCAGCGCGGTGTGCTTGCGAGTGCTCATGAGCTGTACGCGCTGTTCTCGTGGACGTAGTCCGCGGTGAGGTCGTTGGTCCACACCGTCGCGGTGGCCCCGCCGGCGGCGAGGTCGGCGACGACGTGGATCTCGCGGAAGCGCATGTCGACCAGGTCGCGGTCCTCGCCGATGGAGCCGCCCCGGCACACCCACACGCCGTTGATCGCCACGTTCAGGGCGTCGGGCTCGAACACGGCGCCCGTGGTGCCGATCGCGGACAGCACCCGGCCCCAGTTGGGGTCCTCGCCGTGCATCGCGCACTTGAACAGGTTGTTGCGGGCGATCGAGCGGGCGACCTCGACCGCGTCGTCCTCGCTGGCCGCGCCGATCACCTCGATGCGGATGTCCTTGCCGGCCCCCTCGGCGTCGCCGATGAGCTGCCGGGCGAGGTCGCCGCAGACCGTGCGCACCGCCGCGGCGAACTCGCCGTACTCCGGGGCGATCCCGGAGGCGCCCGAGGCCAGCAGCAGCACGGTGTCGTTGGTGGACATGCAGCCGTCGGAGTCGATCCGGTCGAAGGTCTGCCGGGTGGCGTCGCGCAGGGCCTTGTCGAGGGTGCCCGCGTCGAGGTCGGCGTCGGTGGTGAGGACGACGAGCATGGTGGCCAGGCCGGGGGCGAGCATGCCCGCGCCCTTGGCCATGCCGCCCACGGTCCAGCCCGGGCCGTCGGCGACGGCCGTCTTGTGGACGGTGTCGGTGGTCTTGATGGCGATGGCCGCCTTCTCGCCGCCGTGCTCGGACAGTTCGGCCGCGGCCGCGCCGATGCCGGGCAGCAGCTTGTCCATCGGCAGCCGCACGCCGATCAGGCCGGTGGAGGCGATCGCGATCTCCCCGGCGCTGTGGCCGAGCGCCTCGGCGGCGGCCTCCGCGGTGGCGTGGGTGTCCTGGAAGCCCTGGGGGCCGGTGCAGGCGTTGGCGCCGCCGGAGTTGAGCACCACGGCGGTCACGGCCTCGCCCTTGAGGACCTGCTCGGTCCACAGCACGGGCGCGGCCTTGACCCGGTTGGAGGTGAAGACCCCCGCGGCGGCGCGGCGCGGGCCGGAGTTGACCACGAGGGCCAGGTCCGGTGTGCCGGACTGCTTGATCCCGGCGGCGATCCCGGCCGCCGTGAATCCTTTCGCTGCGGTGACGCTCACCTGTGGCTCCTCTTCCCGAGCTGGTCCGGCGCGCCGGTCACGGCGCGACTCCGATCGTGGAAAGTCCCGTCGCCTCGGGCAGGCCGAGGGCGATGTTCATGCTCTGCAAGGCGCCGCCGGCGGTGCCCTTGGTGAGGTTGTCCAGGGCGCAGACGACGATCACCCGGCCGGCGCCCTCGTCGAGGACGACCTGGACGTGCGCGGCGTTGGACCCGACCACCGACGCGGTGGCCGGCCACCGGCCCTCCGGCAGCAGGTGGACGAAGGGCTCGTCGGCGTACGCCTTCTCGTACCCCGCGCGGACGTCGGCCGCGGTGACTCCCGGCAGGGCCTTGGCGCTGCACGTGGCCAGGATGCCACGGGGCATCGGGGCGAGGGTGGGGGTGAAGGACACGCTCACCCGGGTGCCCGCGACGGCGCTGAGGTTCTGGACGATCTCGGGGGTGTGCCGGTGGCCGCCGCCGACCCCGTACGGGCTCATGGAGCCCATCACCTCCGAGCCCAGCAGGTGCGGCTTGGCGCTCTTGCCCGCGCCGGAGGTGCCGGAGGCGGCGACGATCACGGCCTCGGCCTCCACGAGCGCGGCGGCGTAGGCCGGGAAGAGCGCGAGCGAGACGGCCGTCGGGTAGCAACCGGGCACCGCGACACGCTTGGACCCCTCCAGCGCGGCGCGGCAGCCCGGCAGCTCGGGCAGGCCGTAGGGCCAGCTGCCCGCGTGCGGGGACCCGTAGAACCGCTCCCAGTCGGCCGGGTCCGTCAGCCGGAAGTCGGCGCCCATGTCGACCACGAGCACGTCGTCGCCGAACTGCTCGGCGATGCCCGCGGACTGCCCGTGCGGCAGCGCGAGGAAGACGACGTCGTGTCCGGCGAGCGCTTCCGGGGTCGTCTCGGCGAGGACGCGTCCCGCCAGCGGGACAAGGTGCGGCTGGAGGGCGCCGAGCGGCTGTCCGGCGTTGGAGTTGCCGGTCAGGACCCCGATCTCGACCTCCGGGTGCCCGAGGAGCAGCCTGAGCGCCTCTCCTCCGGCGTACCCACTGGCCCCGGCCACCGCTACCTTCACTGCCATCGCACGTCCTCCTCCGTCGAGGCATGACTATACGTTCGACCGCACTTTTATGCAATGAACCCCGGAGTGGCGCGGCCGGGAGTCGACGGTGATACGAGGCCGTGTTCGAGTGCGCGGCGGCGACCGGATATCTTGATGTCAAGCAATGTTGGAGCATGGAACGGAGAGCTACCGGTGGCTGACTCGACCATCATCTACACCCACACCGACGAGGCCCCGGCCCTGGCGACGTACTCGTTCCTGCCTGTGATCGAGGCGTACGCCTCGACGGCCGGGGTCACCGTCGAGAGCCGTGACATCTCGCTGTCGGGCAGGATCATCGCCAACTTCCCCGACCACCTCGAGGAGGGCCAGCGGATCGACGACGCCCTCGCCGAGCTCGGCGAGCTGGCCCAGACGCCCGAGGCCAACATCATCAAGCTGCCGAACATCTCGGCGTCCATCCCGCAGCTGAAGGCGGCCATCGCCGAACTGCGCGAGCAGGGCTACGCGCTGCCGGACTACCCGGACGACCCGAAGACCGACGAGGAGCGCGACATCCGCGCCCGCTACGACAAGGTCAAGGGCAGCGCCGTGAACCCGGTGCTGCGCGAGGGCAACTCCGACCGCCGCGCGGCGGCCGCGGTCAAGAACTACGCGCAGTCCCACCCGCACCGCATGGGCGCCTGGGACCCGAACACGAAGACCAACGTCGCCACCATGTCCGGCGACGACTTCCGCTCCACGGAGAAGTCCGAGGTCGTCTCCGAGGCGGGCACGCTGCGCATCGAGCTGCACGGCGACGACGGCACCACCACCGTGCTGCGCGAGTCCGTGCCGGTGCTGGCCGGCGAGGTCGTGGACGCCTCCGTGATGCGGATCGCCGCGCTGCGCGAGTTCCTGGCCGTCCAGCGGGACCGGGCCAAGGCCGAGGACGTGCTGTTCTCCGTGCACCTGAAGGCCACCATGATGAAGGTCTCCGACCCGATCATCTTCGGCCACGTCGTGCGCGCGTTCTTCCCGCGGACCTTCGCCGAGCACGGCGCGGTGCTGGCCGCGGCCGGGCTGACCCCCAACGACGGCCTCGGCGGCATCCTCAAGGGCGTCGAGGCGCTGCCCGAGGGCGCGGCGATCAAGGCGTCCTTCGAGGCGGAGCTCGCCGAGGGCCCGGCGCTGGCCATGGTCGACTCCGACCGCGGCATCACCAACCTGCACGTGCCCAGCGACGTCATCGTCGACGCCTCGATGCCGGCCATGATCCGCACCTCCGGCCACATGTGGGGCCCGGACGGGCAGGAGGCCGACACCCTGGCGGTGATCCCCGACAGCAGCTACGCCGGCGTCTACCAGGTCGTGATCGACGACTGCCGCGCCCACGGCGCCTTCGACCCGGCCACGATGGGCTCGGTGCCCAACGTCGGCCTCATGGCGCAGGAGGCCGAGGAGTACGGCAGCCACGACAAGACCTTCGAGATCCCGGTCACCGGCACCGTGCGGGTCGTCGACGCGAGCGGCGCGGCCGTGCTGGAGCAGACGGTCAGCGCGGGCGACATCTTCCGCATGTGCCAGACCAAGGACCTGCCGATCCAGGACTGGGTGAAGCTCGCCGTCACCCGCGCCCGCGCCACCGGCGACCCGGCCGTCTTCTGGCTGGACGAGACCCGCGCGCACGACGCGCAGCTGATCGCGAAGGTCCGCGCGTACCTCCCGCAGCACGACACCGAGGGCCTGCGGATCGAGATCATGGCGCCGGTCGAGGCGACCGCGTTCTCCCTGGAGCGCATCCGCCGCGGCGAGAACACCATCTCGGTCACCGGCAACGTGCTGCGCGACTACCTGACCGACCTCTTCCCGATCCTGGAGCTGGGCACCAGCGCCAAGATGCTGTCGATGGTGCCGCTGATGAACGGCGGCGGGCTGTTCGAGACCGGCGCCGGCGGCTCCGCGCCCAAGCACGTGCAGCAGCTGGTCAAGGAGAACTACCTGCGCTGGGACAGCCTCGGCGAGTTCCTGGCGCTGGCGGTCAGCTTCGAGCACCTCGCGCAGGTCACCGGCAACGCCCGCGCCCAGGTGCTGGCCGACACCCTCGACCGCGCCACCGGCACCTTCCTCAACGAGGACAAGTCGCCGGCCCGCCGGGTCGGCGGCATCGACAACCGGGGCAGCCACTTCTACCTCGCGCTGTACTGGGCGCAGGAGCTGGCCGCGCAGAGCGACGACGCCCGGCTCGCGGAGGCGTTCGCGCCGCTGGCCAAGACGCTGGCCGAGCAGGAGTCGACCATCGTCGAAGAGCTGCTCGCGGTGCAGGGCTCGCCGACCGACATCGGCGGCTACTACCAGCCCGACCCGGCGAAGACCGCGGCCGTCATGCGGCCGTCGTCGACCTTCAACGAGGCGCTGGCGACGCTGACCCGCTGACGGCGGCGCGGCTGCGCGACCCCACGGCACCCCGGCCGGGCACCCGCCCGGCCGGGGTGCCGTGTTTCCTCGGCGCTCGGCGGTGCCCTTCGGAGACCGGTGACCGGTGACGATGGGCGGCGGACGGCCCCGGTCAGCGCCTGACGGCCCGCAGCACCACGAACTTCGGGTCGGAGCCGACCACGTCGCAGTTCCCGAACAGGCGCCGCAGCCGCACGTGGTAGCCGAGGTGGCGGTTGCCGACCACCCACAGCTCGCCGCCCTCGCGCAGGGCGGCCCGCGCGGTGCCGAACATCCGGCGGGCGGTGGCGTCGGTGGTGGCCTGGTGGGAGTGGAAGGGCGGGTTGTTCAGCACCAGGTCCACGCTGCCGGGCGGCACGGCGGACAGCGCGTCGCCGACCGCGAACTCGGCCTCGGTGCCCGGCGCCGCGTTCGCCCGGAAGGTCGCCTCGGCCGAGGCGACGGCCTGGTGCGACTCGTCGGTGAACAGCACGCGCGAGTCGGGGTTGGCCAGCGCCGCCGCCGTACCCACGATGCCGTTGCCACAGCCGAGGTCCACCACGCGGTCCGGCCCCTTGCGCTCGGGGAGGTACCGCAGCAGCAGGCGGGTGCCGACGTCGAGGCGGTCGGCGCAGAACACGCCCGCGTGGCTGGTGACCGTGCGGCCGGACATCGGGCCGATGCCGTCGGGCAGCACGTGCCCGACCGGCCAGGGGCTCGGGCCCGGCCGCAGCGCGGGGTCGGGCGTGCACAGGATGAGCCGCGCCTTGCGGACGGCCAGGGTGGTGCGGGTCGGGCCGATCAGGCGCTCGAAGAGCCGGAGCGTCGAGGTGTGGATCTCGGTGACCATGCCGGCCCCCACGACAACGGTGTCCGGTCCCACCGCGGGGGCCAGCCGGTGCAGCTGGTCCTCCAGCAGGGAAAGCGTCTTGGGCACCCGGACGACCAGGACGTCCGCCCGGGCCGGCGGCTCGTCCCGGGTGGTCAGCAGCCGCAGCGCGGACTCGCCCTCGGGGACGTTGCGCCGCAGGTTGGCCAGGGTCGCCTGCCGGCCGAGGTGGGAGTCGGAGATCTGGGTCGGCCGCAGCCGGGCCAGCGCCGTCACCAGGGCGCCCCACCGGTCGCCGAGGACCACGACCTCCCCGTCGGCCCCCGTCTCCGCGAGGTGCCGCAGCACGTACGCGTCGGCGGCGTCCCACGCCCGCAGCTGGTCCCTGGTTTCCGCCGGGCGCCGTTCCAGATCGAACGCGCCCCACTCCGTCTCGAATCGCTCCATCGCCCGCCCAGCCTAGCTGGCCGGGAACGGAGCGGGACCCGGAGGCATGTCCAGCCCCCGGGCCCCTCGGATGCCGCCCCGTGCACACGCCGGCACACTTGAGGCCACAGGTCAGTCTGATGTCGTCCTGTTCTGCCGTTGAACTACCGGTGCGCGAAGAGCACCGGGCAGGATTTGAACCTGCACCTGACGACGCGGCCCGTGGCCGGTCGATCCGGCGATGGCGGCACATGCTGAGTCTGGAGCAAGAGTCTGAGATTGATCGCGGTCTGCCTCTGCCGGTTGGGCCACCCCGGCCGGATGTGCCGGGGGAGGGACTCGAACCCCCACTGGAACCGCGTCGTCACGACAAGCCTCAGGTTCAGCTTCGCGCTCCTGGCGCACCCTCCGCCGTGTTCTGTGGCGGAGGGGGTCTTGGGGGCTACCCGCCGAGCAGGTAGCCGAACACCGCGTCACCCACCCGCTGGTCGGTGACCTCGGCGCCGTTCGCCTCCTCGCGGGCGAACTTCACCGCCTGCTGCAACTTCTCGACGCGCTCAAGCAGTTCGTTCACCCGGCGCGCGGGCAGGGACCCGGAGAACTTCACGGTGGTCCAGTAGCCGACCGCCACGTCCTCGTAGTACACCTCCACCTGCGCGGGGTGCTTCTCGGTGGCCTCGGCCTTCACGTGGTTGCGCGGCACCTTCTTGGTCCGGATGGTGCGCACCGGCTCGGTCTTCCACGCGTCGGTGGAGGCGTCGAGGTTCCACGCCTCGGACGCGTCGAGCACCGGCAGCTTGCGCACGAAGGTGCCCAGGTCGGTCAGCTGCTTCTCCAGAAAGAGCAGGTACGACACCGGCACGGCGGCGACCAGCACCCGGCCGTCGACGGTGACGTCGGCCCGCGCCTCGCAGTTCGCCCAGTCCTTGGTGGCGGTGACGTCGAACAGCCGGGTCAGGGCGGTCGCCGTGGCCCGCAGCGCCTGCTCGGCCTGGAGCTGGACGCGGGTGGACTCGGGCGGCAGCTGCTCGCCCTCCTCGTCCTTGGGCTGGTAGGTCCGGGATATGCCGGACAGCAGGGCCGGCTTCTGGAGGTCGTGATGGGCCGCCGTCAGCTCCTGCTGGGCCTTGGACTTGACGCCCTTCTCGACCGCGATGATCTGGTTCAGTTTCGCCACGGCCCGAACCTAACAGCAGCCGGACCGCCGGCTCGACCGAATTTGACCATCAGTCCGCCCCGCGGGGCCGCACCGGGGCGCGGGCCCGGTCAGAGAAGATGCGACAGCCCTTCAACTCCGAGCGCCAGCAGCGCCGCGGCGACGACCAGGGTCACCAGCGATCCGCTCCGTCCGGCGGACGCCCGCTCGCTCACCGGACCCGGGTCCGGCCGCGCCGGGGCCTGCCGTCGGAGGCGCTCCAACTCGGCCTTCACCCGGTCGTGGCGGCCCAGCGTGGGCCAGTTGCTGAACGCGTGCAGGCATATCCGATCCCCGCCGATGAGCACGGCGCTCAGCCGTGCGTTGCGCGGGTTCCAGTCGAACCTCTTCACCTGGCCCCAGGAAACGGTGTACTCGGCGCGCGTATTGCGGATGACGAGACGCTCCCGGTCGCAGTCGACCGACGGCCGGATCAGCTGACGGTAGGCGAGCGAACTCACGACGAGCTGGCTCAGGAACGCGGGCGCGAGCTGCCAGAACCCAGGGGCGGAGACCCGCGCCAACTCCAGCCCCATGAGCGCGGCGAAGCCGGCGATGACGCAGCAGCCCACGATCCGGCGCTCGATGAGGTACCTGACCAAGACCGCGTCACCCGCCTGAGGGGAAGAGACCGTGCCAGCCGGATCCGGCCCGTCGTCGAAGGGCCGCAGTGTACGTGGACCGATCCGGGATCCTGCCCGTGGCCCTCCACTGCGAGGGCCACGGGTGTCAGGTCACGGTGTGCGGACGCGGGTCGGGTAGTGGTCGGCGACGAGCTGGGTCATCGCGCCGAGCGGGTCTGCGGCGACCTGGGTGGAGGAGTAGTAGATGTTGCCGCGCACCTGCGGGTAGGCCGCGTCGAAGGTGAGGTGGCGGGAGAGCTCGGCCGGGTCCTGCCACTGCGCGGGCTGGCCGGCGGCGCCCACCTTGTAGACGGCCTCGCCGATGTAGAGCTTGGCCCGGGTGCCGGCCACCACGTCCGACCACCAGGGCACCAGGACGCCGTAGTCGGCGGCGGCGAAGCCGATGTTCCAGTAGACCTGCGGGGAGATCTATCTACTGGCACAAGATGCTAGCCTCTGGCCATGTCTACCGAGCTGGCAACGCCCCCCGTCATCGGCGTCACGTGGTCTGCCGCCGAGTTGGCGGAACTCGAAGCGCTGAAGAGGATCAACGAAGCCTTCCCGGAGGACTCCCCCAGGGCTCTGCTCTCGGTGCGTCTGTCCGTCCTCACGGACGACACCACCTCCCCCATACGTCAGGAACTTGATCTCTGGCGGCAGGCGAACAACGATCGGGCCCGGGTTGTCGGAGTAGCGCGAGACCTGAACGTGTCGGCAACCAAGATCCCGCCGTGGAAGCGGAAAGACCTCGGCGAGTGGCTGAACAACCGCGCGCCGGAGTTCGATGTCCTCTACTTCTGGAAGCTGGACCGGTTCGTCCGCCGCATCCTCGATCTGCAAGTGATGATCGAGTGGTGCACCAAACTTGAGAAGAACCTCAAGTCCCTCAACGACCCCATCGACCTGTCCAGTCAGATCGGAAAGACCATCGTCTCTCTGATCGCCGGTATGGCGGAGATCGAGGCAGCGAACACAGGTCTCCGCGTCTCATCTCTCTGGCAATACGCCAAGACTCAGGAAAAGTGGCTGGTCGGCGCTCCGGTGTACGGCTACATGTCAGAGCGGGGCGAGGATGGGAAGAACGTACTCGTTCTTCACCCGCAGCGGTACCGAGTGCTGCGCTACGTGATCAACGCGCTACTTCGCGGGAAGCCGCCGTCCATCTACCGCCTGTGCAACGTGCTCAACCGGGCCCGGGTGCCCGGCCCGAGCGGCGGTGACTGGCACGGCACTTCTCTGCGGATCATCCTTCGCAACCCGGCACTCACCGGCGTGCGTACAGAAATGAGCAAGAACCCCGCCAAGAACAAGCGGTCCCAGATCGTCTGGGGCACCGACGGGAAGACGATCAAGGTTGCGCCTCCGATATCGCCGCCGGAGGAGTGGGAGCGGGTACAGAAGGTCTTGGACCGGCTTGCGGCTCGACGCGTCAACTCACGGCCGTGGACGAAGGGGTCCACACAGTTCCTCGGCGTCATCGTCTGCCACAGGTGCGGGGGCAACTACACCAAGCGCACGAACCGGACGGAGGGGAAGACGTACTTCTACCTCCGCTGCCGGACCTGCAAGAGCGCCGGTGAGAACCCCGAGCAGATCTACGGCTCCCTGGTCGAAACGGTTCTGGAGGAACTCGGAGATCACCCGGTGGAGTACCGGGAGTACGCCCGTGGTGAGGAGATGCGCAAGCGACTGCGCGAGGTAGAGGCCGGCATCGAGCACTATATGAGGGAACTCGCACCAGGCGGCAGGTTCGCCGTGGGTGGCTTCGTCCAGGAGACTGCGGAGAAGACGTTCGCCTCGCTGATGAAGGAGATGGCCGCCATCGACCCGGAGAGCACCAAGGATCGATGGGTACTGACTCACGGAGGCAAGACCTATAGAGAGCAGTGGGAGGCAGGTGGGATGGAGGAGATGACCAAGGACCTGCTGCGCGCGGGCATCAAGTTCTCCATCCGCCGAGAGACGATCGCGGGCCCGGATGGGCGAGACGCAGTAGAGACCGTCGGTGAACTCCTCATCCCCGAGGACGTGAAGGAACGACTGGCGATCCGCGAGGATCAGTTCGCGCAGACATCGTTCTGAGGAACCAGCAACGCCCCCGGCCTGAAACCGGGGGCGTTCGTGTAACTCCTTGACTCGTACCAGTGTCTTCTTTCCTTCGGCATCCACGCGGTACACGAAGACCCTGAGGCCACTGGTCTTGATCCTTTGAGAGGGTTCAACCGGCGACGAACCTTCCGCCGAGGTTGGGCTCATGACTCCTCCCCTCGGTCGCACGCAGGCTCTCGCGGACGTGAGCGGCGAGGAGTTGTTCGGCAGAGCTGTAGCCGAGGCCGAGGTATTGCCAGGAGGACTCGGTGACAAGGGTGGTGGTCTGGCTGCTTTCGAGCGGAGGCAACTCGGCGAGGATGCGTGTGTGGGCGGCGTCGGTGCGCCAGGTGCGGCGGGCGTTGCGGAGTGCGCCGAGGGTGGTGGAGTAGCGGCGGGATTTGGTGGAGAAGTGGCCGCGGAAGCCGAGCATGTGGGCCCACTTGCGCAGGTTGAGATGCGCGAGTGCGGGTGAGGCGCCGAGGTCCCATGCGGTGCGGATCATCTGCCGTACGTGCTGGGCTACGGCGAGGTGGCGCACGGGGATGCCTTCTCCGGTGCTCCCGCAGGGCTGGCAGTCGGGTCGGCCGGTGGGTGTGACGCGGAAGCCGCGTCCCTTGCAGTGCGGGCAGGTGACGGTGCGGTCCACGGTGCCGGTGTCTTCGGCGCCTTTGGTGACGTACTTGGCGACGTAGGCGGCGACCTTGCGGCCGGTGAGCTTGCCCGGGGTGCCGCTGAGGGGTCGTGCGTCGGTGCGCTTGCCGAAGCGGAAGACCCTTGCCCCTACGGTCGTGTCGTCGTCCAGGCTGACGCTGACGGCCTTGGCCGCGGGCCGGATGGCCTTGATGAGGACTTCCGTGGTGGCGTTGGCCGGCGGGGGTTCGCTGCCGCCTTCGGGTCCGTCGAGGCGGATGATGGCGTGGTAGTGGATCAGCCCGCGTTTTTGGTACTCGGCGACCTTGGCGAAGGAGAGCCGCAGGACCTTGCTCAGTTCGGTGGGGGTCATCTTGAGTGCGGCGGCGACCTGGCGGCGCAGGTAGGTGGTGAAGCGGGCCCACAGGGCGGAGGCGTGGGCGTTCCACAGGACAGCGCCCGCGTAGTCGTAGGTGCGCGCGTTGACCGGGGTGCCCAGCTCGGGGTCATCAGCGTTGTGCCGCCTGCCGCACTTGCACGTGAGGCAGGTTCCTCGGCTGTTCTTGTCGCGGTTGTGAACGGCGCCGAAGGAGGGTGCGGTGAGGGTGACGAAGACCCGTGGGTGGTCTTCGACGGTACCGGGGGTGCCTTTGCCGCCGGACAGCCCGGCTTTGATCAGGTGGTAGGTGTCGGCGGCGTACACGCGGGAGCAGGCTGGGCAGCGGGAGGCGCGGCGGTTGCCGCAGGACACGAGGAGGCGGCCGGTGGGGTGGTCGAGAGTGGTGAAGACGTGGAGGGCTTCTCCGGTCTCGGCGTTGAGGGTGGCGGAGTATCCGGTGAGTTGCACGGGGTGGGTGCAGCCTTGAAGGCGTTCGACTTGGGCTTGTACTTGGGGGAAGTCGGGGTCGGCGGCCAGGGCGAGGAGTTCGCGAAGGCCCGGGGTCAGGGCGGGGGTGGTCATCCTGTCGGGTCCTTCCACGGACGAGGGTGAGGGTGTGCGGGGTCAGGGCCCTGGCCGGGGCATGCGGGCATGGGTGTCCCAGGCCGGGGCTCGGTGGGTGATGTAGGAGGGGGTGAGAGGTCAGCCGTTGAGCTGTGCGGCCAGCGCTGCGGCGAGCGGAGCGGCGATGCCCAGACGTGCGGCCAGCTCGGAGGCGGTGACCGGCCGGGCGTTCTGCTGCCGGTGTTCCTCGGCGATTCGGCGTCCGGTCTCCAGCAGGGCGGCCGGGAGCGGGCGTGGGGCCGACGGTGCTGTGCGAGCGCTGGTGGACGCGGGTCGAGTGATGGCCGACGGGGTCGTGACGGGTACCCCCGTCGAGGCGGGAGCGTCGGTCGTCGTTTCTGCCGGTGCCTGCTGCGCTTCCGTGGTGTGGAAGTGGCCGAGCAGGAGCGGGCCGACCTTGCCCCAGCCGAGCAGGAGCAGGGGGGCGACGGTGTCGAGGGCGGCATGTCCGTAGCGACGGGTAACAGTGGGTTCGGCAACGTTGAGAGCGAGAGTGAGCAGCCCGCACACGTGCATCAACCGGGTGGCGGGGCGCAGTTGGTGTGCAGGTACGCCTTTGAGGGCCAGGTGTCGGAGGGCGACCAGGAGGCCGACGACGGACAGGTCGACCATGGGGGCGATCAGGGGTGCGATGGGCCGGGCGACGCCGAGGCGGAGGGCCAGGGCCCAGACGTTGCCGAAGGAGAAGGTGAAGGCCAGGGCCGCGATGACCGCCATCACGAAGGTGACGGTGCGTTGGGTGATCCGGTCGGAGCGGGCGGGCATCGCGAGGGTTCTCCTTTCTGTGTGGGTGGGGCTACGTCAGTGGCCAAGGCCGAACGGGTCGGGCTTGCTCAGCGACGGGCGGGGCTGCGGGTGGTGGGTGAGCAGGTCGGCGGGATCGGCGGTGAGGTGAGCGGTTGCCGCTGCGATCCGGGCGACGTGGCCGGGGTCCACGAGGGGCATGCGGACCCGGGTGAAGCCGGGACGCCCCTGGATGACCATGGAGGCCACCCCGACGTACGCCGGGTCTTGCAGGCGCACGGGGTCGGCGTCGGGCCAGTTGCGTATGTCCTCGCCCAGCGCGGCCACCGCGGCATCGGTGGTCTTCTGCGCGAAGGACATGCCGACCGGGCAGACATCGCGGATGAAGGTGGGGATGGCGTCCCCGGTGGCCTTCTGGGTGGCGAGGACGACGACCAGGCCCACGCTGCGGCCCTTCTTCACCAGGTCTTCCACGAGCCGGGCGTTCTCGGCGGCGAGCGCGGCGAGTTTCCTCGTCTGGGGATCGCTGCCCTTGTAGTCGCGGAAGTAGGTGTGCGCCTCATCGATGATCACCACCAGCAGCGGCCACGCCCGGGTGGGCCCGCTGTGCCACATGTTCAGCTGCCCCAGCAGACTTCGGATCGAGGACGAACGGCACCGCCGCAGATCCACAAGCCGCTTGAACAGGGCGTGGGCTTCTTCCAGATCGTCACCGACGAACGCGAAGCACCGTTGCACGATGTCGGCGTAGTCGCCCTCGTCGGCGGAGGTGACTTTGCCGTCGAGCACGGCGAACTGCACCGCCGGCGAGGGCGCGAGGGTGCAGAAGACCCGCGCGATCCACGAGGTCTTTCCGTAGCCGGGAAGACCCGCACAGGTGATGCCAGGGATATTGGCGATCCGCAGCGCGACAGCTTCGGCGTACTCGTCCATCCCGAAGTCCCACACGCTGACCTCGCTCGGTTCCCGGCCGTCCGGAACGAACGTGGTGGGCACGGTCAGCGGGTCGGTGCGCACCGCCCGCATACGCACCTGGCCGGGCCCGTCCGGTAGGACCGAAACCCGCACCGCACCCCAGGCATCAGCCAGGAACCGGGCGGCCCTGTTGTACTCCTCCAGCCCCACCGTCGGCAGGCACGTGGCGTTCACGACCACCCCGAACCGGTCGGGCTTCGTGGTGATCTCCGGTATGAGGACTCTTGGCTTGGGAGCTTGGCCGTCCTTCGCGGTCAGCTCGGCCAGGAGCGTCGGGGTGCAGTCCGTGACGGAAAGGCCCGTCATGAGGGCAAGGCGCTTCCAGCTGTGCCGGATACGGGACGCCTGCCGGATGCTGGCCCGGGTCAGACCGTCCGCGCGGCAGTACCGCACGAGCACCACCACCGCCCAGACCAGTACGACCGCGAGGCCCAGCCCAGCCAGCAACGACGCGTACTGCTGCGCGGCATCGGGGTTCATGGGTTCCTGCCTACTTCGCGATCTTGAGGGCGTCGGCCCGGTAGGACAGGCCGCTGCTGACCTGTTCCCCGAACTTGTTGGCCCACGGAGAACAGACCAGTCCGACCGGGACGACCAGAGCCCCGGTCGTCAGGCCCTCGGGAATGCCCGAAGTGGGAACGGTGATCTTGATGACCTGCGCGCGGTCGCCGAGCATCTCGACCAGGCTGACCACGGACATCAACTCACCGGTGACAGAGTTGAACGCCTGCACCGGAACTCCCTTGCCGTCCTCCGGCTGGCGCATCTTCGGCGCGGGCGCCACGGCCACCATCCATTGCGCGCCGTCCACCTGAACACGTGCGATCACTGCCATGGGATTTCCCCTCATTCTTGTCGGTCCCCAGCCTTGGCGGGCCGGGATACACCACATCACGGAAAACGCGTTTTGCCTGACGGCATTTTCCGTGCTATTGAGCGCGGTACGTGAACAGTCCCGCCTTCATCTCATCCGAAATCAGATCGATGACCGGACTGTAGACCGAAAGCACGGCAACCCCAACGGTTTAGGTTTCAACCGCATGCCTAGTCCAACGCTCCGTGAAACATATTGACTGCCTCCGATTGCCTCTGATTGCGTCCGAGGAACCTCGGGCCCGATTTACTGTGACGCAATTCACAGGCGCCACTTCACAGCAACCCGCTTACAAGGGAAGCCAGAACAAGATTCATGTCACATCAACCGGCCAACCTCGAACTCGGATGCCGGGGCCGGCCAGACCTCATCGTGACCACAGACCCCAGCATTGCGGGAGAGGGGAAATGACGTCCGGACGTGACCACACCCGTAGTTTGACCTGCACAAACTGGCAGGATGTCCGGAACACCATGGAATGTATGCATAATTTTGACGGTCAAACCGTGACCTACGGACCGTAGCCAATGCGCAACGCCCCGCAGTTGGCCACGACACAACCGGTGGAGGCCATGCGGCAGTCGCCTATGCCGTCCGACGATGGCTGTTCAAAGTTTCTTTACTGGATCAAGGCGGCCCGCTGCGCGGGCCGCCGCACGCTGGCGGCCGGTGGCCGCCGACGCTCCTGTCTACCGCCCCGCTCTCGGCGGACCCCCCTGCCGCTCAGCGCGCAAGGCAACAGCAGCGACCCCACAGGGCCCGCAAGAACCTCCACCAGGCCAGGGCCAACACCAAGCCGACGCGCACAAGGCACGGGCCGCACCGCAGCAGCCATGGCACGTGGAACCGCAGGCACTTACAAGCGAAATAACCTGGCTGAGGAGATAAGGGGTGCAGCGAGACACACGCGCGCCTGATCCGGTCGGCCAACTCACCGTCTGGGCTGGCTTTCTACTGCCAGGGTATTTACACCCCAAATGACACGAAAGCACCCATCGCCTAACGTGCTCCTAGCAGCGTTCTACGATGGAATGAACAAAGAAACCCCCACCTCCGGAAGGAGGCAGGGGCATCTAAGGGAGATCGGAAACTCAGGCCGCGTAAGTAGCCAAGAGTTCCCGCACGGATTCGACATCCTTGTGGGGCTTGAGCCGCGTAACGGTTTCGTCCACGATCTGATTCAGTCGTGGCGAGGCGGTGTGGAAGCTCAGATTCACCGCCCTGGTGGCCGTGTTGGCGGCTTCGTCAACAGCTCCCGCATCCAGGTAACTGCCAGCAAGCCAACTTGCGTACAAGGCCACTTCCCGGGCGTGCGTGTCGTCGTACGGTGCCGTGAGACCCTCCAGGATCGGCACAGCCTTCTTGGGATGCCTCAGTTCCGCCCAGCAGCGACCCGCCATGATCTCTGACTCATCGCGGTTGACCCAGTAGACGGTGTCGGGCTCTTCGTCCCGGCTCCGATCACGTCGGTCGTGGGCTTCGGCGGAGAGGCCCAAGGCACGATCGAGTCCGGCCGCGTCACCAGTGCGGGCACTCGCCCAGGCAAGGCGGTCCGCGAGCACAACACTCACGGCCGGAAGTACGTTCCGCGGAGCGTTGGCCATAGAGGCTTGGGCCATGGCAACCCCTTCCCGAGGGTTGCCCGAGGAAGCCGTGATGTAGGACAGCTCCGACAGCGCCGTTGCGGCGAGGGTCTGGTTGCCGGCTTGGTTGGCGGTACTGGCCGCTGCCTGCGCCAGCTTGCTGGCCTGAGGGAGCATCCCCGCGTCGAACGCCGTCCAACTGGCGAACTGGTACAGCTCTCCGAGGGCGCTCAGCAGGCCCCGGGCAACGGACTCTCCGTAACTGCCCTGGGCCAGCGCTGTCAGGTCCTGGATCTCCTCCACGACCTTCGGGTACACGGACACCCCGCCGCTGAAGTCGTCCAGTCGGCGTAGTGCCACCAGGCGCTCGCCCGCGCGAGCTACATCGGCTTGTCCGATCCGACGCCCCTGCGCCATGGCCTTGGGGGTCGACATCGCGACACCCGCGACAGCCCCAGCTCCTAGAAACACGCGACGGTCCACAGGCGGCACCAGCCCTTCAACGTCCGTAGTCCCCGCATTGGATGCGGTGGTCTCACCGTAACCGGAAAGGTCAATAGCGAGCACCCGCTCAAGGAACGGCAGCCAGTCCCGGGGGGTCCGCTGGTTTGTCTCCCAACGGTAGACCGTATGCCCGCTGCACCCGTCCGCCTGGCCCCAACGAGCCCTGCTCAACGCCTTCCCCAGGTCAGCCTGGCTCAGACGTAATTCAAGCCGCCGCTCCCGGATGCGTGCTCCGACGTTCATCGGCGTCCCCTCGGTGGTGCTGGCATACAACTGGCCTAGAAACGGGCCTATGGATGGCATACATCCTGGCATCTATCTATCTCCCCTCGCTGCTCGTTGACTGAACATCAACGCTTCGTGTTCTCACCAGTCAATCGACAGGAGGTGCAGCCATGGCTCCCGACCTCGGGCACCAAAGCGGGCTTGATCTGGCGTGCGA
Organism: uncultured Actinomycetota bacterium; assembly: GCA_963756705.1. Classification (GTDB taxonomy): domain Bacteria; phylum Actinomycetota; class Actinomycetes; order Streptomycetales; family Streptomycetaceae; genus Actinacidiphila. The sequence continues at coordinate 57,984 of CAVWOS010000005.1, forward strand.
GGAGTCGGCGGTCCTCCTCGCCCGGTTGCATGCTGAGGACGTGTTCCGAACTTGGGGAGTGCCCAAGGACATTGCCTACGACGCACGCACCATCGTGATGGAGCTGACCACCAACGCGGTTCGTCACGTGGGAGACAGGGCCAGTGCGGCCGACGGTAGACAGCCACCGGTGAGCGTGTGCACGCTGCGTCTGTGCTTCGGCAACGGCCGGCTCTGCATCTCGATGCAGGACGAGAGCCCGGAACTGCCTGTGCTGCGCCCCGTCTCAGAGACCTCCGAGAACGGCCGCGGTCTGCAAATGATCGCCGGACTCAGCGAGGGCGCCTGGGGCTTCGAGCGGACCGACTTCCGCCCCGGGAAAGTGGTCTGGGCCTGCTTGCGTCTCCCGAGCCTCGCCGTGGAGCCGAAGGGCATCCCAGCTGCCACGGATGCCAGTCACCTCGTGCACCAATCGGCGTAGGAACCGCAACCTCGCTATCTGCGCGCCGCCTCTGCGGCGGTCGCAGCGTGGCACAGCCTCTTTGCCCCATCTCGTCACAGATCAGATCCACGCAGGAGTACCCCCATGCCCAAGAACGCGCGCCGTCTTGCCTCGCCCCCTGGCGGCGCCCCTCAAGCACAACGAGCCGCTTCCTCCCGAGGGGGCGCCGTGCCGTACATCGTGCGGTGGAGCGGAGAGCAGAACGCCCCGATGACCGTGGTCATGCAGCGGGGCGGGCGGGGGATTCGCTACGCGGACGAGCGCACGTACGACCGGGACGCACGGGGAGTGTTGTGGGGTCGGGTGCCGTCGCAACCGGGCCGAGGGAAGCCGGTGTTCGGGGAGACGCACAGTCTGCGCCAGCGGCTTGCCATGTCGCAGCTGCGGTGCCAAATCTGCGGTGGGCCGGCCGACCAGAACACCGCCGGGGTGCTGTGGATCATTGACGGTCAAGCCGAGGACATCCGTCCCGGAGACGAGGAAACCGCCCACCCGCCGGTGTGCCGTCCCTGTGCCCACCGTTCCGTGATCGCCTGCCCCCACTTGCGGGACCGGTTCACCGCAGTCCGTGTCCGCGGCTTCGCCCCCATGGGCGTCAAAGGAGCCCTGTACGGGCTCGGCCCGAAGGGTCCCGAAGTGGTGGATGCCGTCGCCCTCACCTTCACCGACCCGCGCTTGCCGTACCTACGCGCGCACCAACTCATCATGCGCCTGCACGACTTCACTCTGATCAACCTCAACGACCCCACCACGTAAGGAGAGGGCTCCGCCATGACTTTCGCCATAACCATGATCGCCAATCCCCAGCATCGCGACCGCCCGCCCCGTTCGCGCACGTGGCAGGTGAGCACCACCAGCGGTCACACCACCACCGGCTACCTGCCTGCATGGGCCGAAGACGACCCGAGCCAGACCGGGGTTTCCGTGGGACGGTTCGGCAAGGTCCTGGCCGACATCTGCCACTCCGCCGTCTTCTCCGGACAGAGCATGCGAGTGGCCACCGACGGCAGTACCGGCATGGACGCGGTGATACTCGGCGGCAGCATCGAATTCCACCCCTACACCGGCAACCCGGAAGCCACCGTCACATCCGCCGGCGTCCCGGTCGCTCACCTCCAGATCATCGAGGACTACTGGATGCACGACCTGGACCCGTGGGCACTCGCCACGATCGCCGCGAAGCTCCGTACCCAGGCCGATTACCTCGACCACCAGATACGCCCCGCCCTCCAGGCCGCCCGCGCCGACTGGGCCACAAACCGCGCCAGCTGAGGACCCGACCACCCTTCCGCCTGGAAGCAAGCGGGGTGATCCGGGGGGCGAACCCTCTGGTGCGAAATGACCGGGGCCGCCGCAAAGGCGGCCCCGGTCGTATCGGGTGTGACCGCGCCCCGCCCTCACGGCGGCCCGTGACGACTGGAAGGCCGAGCACCAGTGACTCCTCGCACTCGAACCCGTCCGCGCACCCTTCACCATGAGCCCGAAGCGGTCACGTGGGCCCGTGAGAAGGCCGGCCTGACCAAGCGGGCCCTCGCCGACCTGGTCGGCATCTCCGAACAACTCATGGGCGAGATCGAGTCCGGCTGGCGCAGCGCCACGCCCGCCAACCTCGCCAAGATCTCCGAAGCGCTCAACTGCCCCATCGTCGTGATCGAACGCAAGCGCAGCGACTTCCGCTAGTTCAGAGAACGTCCTCCCATCGGCCACGAGTAGATGAAACAAGCTGGCTCTAGTTACGAAGCTCGTTCCGGGCCGCACGCACAGCACGACCGATGCGTCGCCACCACGAACGCGGCTGCGCTCCGAGCGGGTTGGCCAAAGTGGCCTTGCCGAGCCCCGCGTCCCTCTCGGTGGACTCACGGGAGGTAATGAGGACCAGCAGCGAGTACGCCCGGAGCGCCAGTGCGGCCTTCTCACGGCTCACAGTGTCCATGAATCCGTGAGCAACGAGATTGCGAACACCCATATCGTCACCGAGGAGAAATGTCCTTAGGAAACGTTCTCAGTCAGGGCCAAACCCATTATCCATCAAGAATGGGAGGAGCGCACCAAGGCCCGGGAATTACCCCACCCCATCGCCGACTTGAGTTTTATAGACAGGCTCATTCGGTTCCAACAGGAGGGCCCGAGGCCCGCTTCAAATTTTGGGAGGGCGAGATACACGCAAGCATCAAACTGTGTTAGCTGCGGTAAGCACTCTCGCCGGTTCCGTGTGAGATTTCAGTGAGCAGCAGCTCGGTCAGGTGATGAAGCCACCTAAGAAAAGTATCAGGTGAGGTTTAAGATTTCGTAGTCTCGCCGAGCTAGCTCCACCGTCCATCCTCTGACCGGATGGGCCACGGCGTTCTTGCTCGTCAGAGTAGCCACGGGTGCAACGGCTACGGGCTCGCCTACGTCATGCCGGATACTTCAGGATGAAGTCACGGACGCCTTGAATTAGGTGCAGCACATCGCGCTCGTCGTAGTCGTCGTAGTCTCCGTGAGCTGCTTTGTTACGGAGCCCCAACCAGGCCGTCACACTCTTCTGCTGCAAGTCGTTATAGACGCCAGCCTTTTTGAGGTCGGCGTTCATGACGTCCGCCTTCTTCGGTGATCCTTTCGACAGGGTGACTTCAACACCATGGCGCACGCACAGGGACCGCACGTGAACTTCGAGCGAGGTTCCCACGACGACGGCCGCCGCGTCTTTGTAACCGGACTCAATAAGATGCGACGCCATAAGGAGATAGTCGTCATACGTGTCCGCGTGTACTAGCTCCACGACGGAGCTGACCCAGCCCGCTTTGAGGTCGTCCCGCAGCGCAACGGCGATGCTATAGACGTCTTCAAATTTCATCTCTAGGACTTCGCTCTGCCACTCATCGAGCCGCGCCGCGTAAAGCGTGCCAGCGGGGGCGATCCGGTTGATCGCGGCCTCCAGACGGTTGCACGCGATCCGCGCCAGACGGTTTCCCCTCGGGTTATCGTCGCTCCAGTCTTCATCGATAACCTTGTCGGCGATGACGATCAGGTCGTCCAGTTGAAATACCATTCTTTCCAGGTCCCGCATGTCTCCCTGTCCGTGCCTCTCCTGTTTACGCCGGGTACTTGATGATGAACGCCCGTACGCCGTCTACGAATAGTCCAACCTGCTCCTTGTCGTAGTCGGCGTAGTTGCCGTGAGCTGCTTTGTTACGCAGGTCCAGCCACGCGGTGATCTGCTTTTGCTGCAACCCGTCGTAGACGCCCGCCTTCTTGAGGTCGGCGTTCATGGTGTCGGCCTTCTTGTGGTTGGCACCGACGACCGTCGCGATGTTGTTCTTCACGCACAGGGCACGCAGGTGGACTTCAAGCGACGTACCCACGATGACCGCCGCCGGGTCCTTGTACGCCTTTTCGAGTAGTGCATCGGCCATTTCCAAGTAGTCGCCGTAGGTGTCGGCGTGCACCAGTTCGACTACCGTCTCGGTCCAGCCGGCTTGGAGGTCATCGCGCAAGCTAACGGCGACCTGCTGATTGTGCTCCATCCGTGCTTGAGCGCTAAATCCGCCACCCCGCTTGAGCTGTTGTGCGTACACCGACCCTTGCATTGTCAGTCGAGTAACCGCAGCCTCCAATCGGTTCGCGAGGATCTGAACTCGCGGAATTTTGGGGTCGTCGTAACGCATCTTCGTCCCCGTCAGCTTCTCAGCCTCTTTGATCAGCTCATCTAGCTGCTTCACCATGTCGTTGATAGCCAACGCCGTACCTCCGTAGGTTGATATCTGCTGGACAGGCTACGCCGGATACCTGAGCATGAACTCTCGGACGCCGCTTGCCAGCGCTCGGACTTCATTGATTTCGTACTTTTCGTAGTTTCCATGTGCGGCCTGGTTTCGGAGATCCATCCAAGCGGTAACTTGCTTCTCCTGCAACGTCGCATAGACGTCAGCCTTCTTGAGTTCGGCGTTCATGACGGTTGCCTTCTTCGATGCTCCGTCAGCTACCTCAGTATCAACGCCATGCTTTACACAAAGCGCACGGATGTGAACTTCAAGGGCTGTCCCTGCAATGACAGCAGCCGCATCCTTGTACCCCGAGCGAAGCAGTGTTTCCGACATTTCAAGATAGTCGCTATGTGTCTCGGCATGTATAAGCTCAACCGTGGACGTAAACCATCCGGCGATCATGTCGTCGCGCAGGCCCAATGCAACGGCACGCGTCTCCGTGAGCTTGTGCGGCTGTGGAAGGCGGCGAGCGACCTCCAACTGTTTGATATACGGCGAGCCTGGTAGCGCAATTCGTTCAATCGCAGAATCAAGTCGATTGCAAAGCGCTATGGGGTCAGATCGGTCGCCGCTGGAAAAAGTCCAACCATCGTTCGCAACATAGGTCTGAGATGCACCGATCAAGAAGCGTAGTTGCTCGATCAGCGCTCTGATGTCCGCCAACACCCTGCCTCCGTCTGTCAGTTGCAAAGAGCTGAACAGACGAGCTTACAACCACCCAGCGGTCGCAGTCAGGTGGTTTCCCCGACCTACGACTCCAGCCTCCCATCTGGGAGCGCCAAGCTTCGGCGACCTGGGTTGCAGCATCGAGCTGGTGCTTCATGGCGGCGGCCCACACGTCAGTCTCATGCTCGACCATCCCTTCGAGCAGCGGATCGTCGTGGTGGCGTCGACCAAGCCGCTCCGCGACCGCTTCGATGTCGTGGAGGACATCTTCGAGGTACTTAATGCTCTGCCCGAGGTGCGCGGCCAGTTCCGACGCAAGGCCAGGGGCTTGGTCGTTGCCCACCCTCGGCAGCGACCAAGCCCCTGCGTACCGCCTACTCAGCCGTTACGCGTCGAACCGTCACCCTGACGCCGGAAGCGCCCAGGGCGGGAAGCGGGAGCGGGGTCCGGACCGAGGCTTCCCGCGCCGCTGTGCGCTCCGCTGGTGCCCTTAAGAGGCTGGCGAGCGCTGCCTCTTGCTCGTCGCCTGGAAGCTCGCCGAGAAGAGCAGCCATCACTTCTAAGGCGCTCACGGCGTGCGCACTCGGGTCGGGTAGTGGTTGGCGACGAGCAAGCTGATAGCGCCGAGCGGGTCAGCGGCGACCTGCGTGGCGGAGTACAGGATGTTGCCGCGAACCTCCGGATGTTGGGCGCAGAGGTCCAAGTGCCGGGAGAGTTCCGCCGGGTCGAACCACTGCTCGGGCTGACCGGCCGCGCCCACCTTGTAGACGGCCTCGCCGATGTAGAGCTTCGTGCCGGTGCCGGCCACCACATCGGACCACCAGGGCACGAGGACGGCATAGTTCGCAGGAACCTGCTGGTCAAGCGGTTGTGCCAACCAGTAGACCTGCGGCGCGATGTAGTCCAGCCAGCCGCGCTTGACCCAGCCGCGGGTGTCCGCGTGCAGGTCGTCGTACGTCTGCACGCCGGCCTGGGTGGCCGAGCCGAGCGGGTCGGTGGCCGCGTTGCGCCAGACGCCGAACGGGCTGATGCCGTACTGCGTGGTGGGGCGGATCCGCTTGATCCGCACGGCCATCTCGCTCACCAGCAGGTCGGTGTTGTGCCGGCGCCAGGCGTCGGCGTCGGTGAACCCGGCGCCGTAGCGGGCGAAGGTGTCCTGGTCGGCGAAGGTCTGTCCGGCGACCGGGTACGGGTAGAAGTAGTCGTCCCAGTGCACGGCGTCGAGGGGGTAGCGCCGCACCGCGTCGAGCATGGCGTCCTCGACGAAGCGGCGCACCTCGGGGATGCCGGGGTTGTAGTAGAGCTTGCCGCCGTAGGGCAGCACCCACTCCGGGTGCACCCGCGCGGGGTGGCCCGGCACGAGCGTCGAGGGATCCTCGGTCATCGCCACCCGGTACGGGTTGAACCAGGCGTGCAGCTCCAGCCCGCGCCGGTGCGCCTCGTGCACGGCGGTGCCCAGCGGGTCCCAGCCCGGGTCGCGGCCCTGCGTGCCGGTGAGGTACTGCGACCAGGGCTCGTACGGCGACGGCCAGAAGGCGTCGGCGGTCGGGCGGACCTGGAACATCACCGCGTTCAGCCGGTTCGCGACCGCCAGGTCGAGCAGGTCCAGCAGTTCCTGACGCTGCTCGGCGGGCGAGAGGCCGGGCGCCGAGGGCCAGTTGGTGTTGGCCACGGTGGCGATCCACATGCCGCGCATCTCGCGGTGCCCGGCTCCGCGGCCGGCGCCGGCGTGCTCCGCGGCACCCGGTTCGGCGGCGCGGGCGCTTCCCGACACGGCGACCGAGGCCAGCGCACCGGCCGCCGCCGCGGTCACGGTCCTGCGCGACAGTGCATTCATCCGTGCCTCCTGATCTCCCGTCACGACCCGCCGATCATGGGCCCCTTTCCCCCGTCACCACAACCCGCCGGGCCGTACCTTTCGCCCGCCGGGCCCCGCCGGCCGCACCCGTACCGGCGATCCCCCGCGGTCTCCGCAGTCCCCGCGGTCCGTCGCCGTCCCCGCGCACCGGGACCGGCGCCCGCCGGGGCTCTTCTCGCCCGCCGGGCTGAGCGCTAACATCGGACCACTCGACATGGGAGCGCTCCCACACACACTGCCCCGGTCCCGTCGGCACGTCCACCCCCACCACCCGCACCGCGGGCCCGGCCCCGGGCCCGACCGTACGGAGAGGACGACCCCCCACATGCTCCGCAGACCCGTCGCGGCCCTCGTCGCGGCTCTGACCCTGATCGGCGGCGCCGTCACCGCGGCCACGGCCACCGCCGCCGCCACGGCCGCGAACTCCGGCGCCCGCCCCGCGGCCGTCTCCGACACGTACTCCTGGAAGAACGTGCAGATCGGCGGCGGCGGTTTCGTCCCCGGCATCGTCTTCAACCAGTCGGAGAAGAACCTCGCCTACGCCCGCACCGACATCGGCGGTGCCTACCGCTGGAACGAGTCCACCACGTCCTGGACGCCGCTGCTGGACTCGGTGGACTGGGACCACTGGGGCCGCACCGGCGTGGTCAGCCTGGCCACCGACGCGCTGGCCCCGGACAAGGTCTACGCGGCCGTCGGCACGTACACCAACAGCTGGGACCCGGGCAACGGCGCCGTGCTGCGCTCCTCGGACCGCGGGACCACCTGGCAGGCCACCGAACTGCCGTTCAAGCTGGGCGGGAACATGCCCGGCCGCGGCATGGGCGAGCGGCTGGCCATCGACCCGAACAAGGACAGCGTGCTCTACCTCGGCACGCCCAGCGGCCACGGCCTGTGGCGCAGCACCGACTCGGGCGTGACGTGGTCGCAGGTGATGGCCTTCCCCAACCCCGGGAACTACGCCGACGACCCGAGCGACACCACCGGCTACAACAGCGACAACCAGGGCGTGGTCTGGGTGACCTTCGACCCGACCACCGGCACCAAGGGATCGGCCACGAAGACCGTCTACGTGGGCGTGGCCGACAAGGCCAACACCGTCTACCGCTCCACGGACGGCGGTTCGACCTGGTCCCGACTGGCCGGCCAGCCCACCGGGTACATCGCGCACAAGGGCGTGCTGGACTCAGTGGGCGGCTACCTCTACCTGGCCACCAGCGACACCGGCGGCCCGTACGACGGCGCCAAGGGCCAGGTGTGGCGGTACGCGACGGCCACCGGCACCTGGACGAACATCAGCCCCATGGCCGACGCCGACACGTACTTCGGCTACAGCGGGCTGAGCGTGGACCGCCGGCACCCCGGCACACTCATGGTGACCGGCTACAGCTCCTGGTGGCCCGACACGCAGATGTTCCGGAGCACCGACAACGGCGCCACCTGGACCCGGGCCTGGGACTACACCAGCTACCCCAACCGCAGCGACCGCTTCACCATGGACGTCTCCGCGGTGCCGTGGCTGACCTTCGGCAGCAATCCCTCGCCGCCGGAGGAGACCCCGAAACTGGGCTGGATGACCGAGTCGCTGGAGATCGACCCGTTCAACTCCAACCGCATGTGGTACGGGACCGGAGCCACGATCTTCGGCACCGACGACCTCGGCGACTGGGACACCTCCGGCGGGAAGATCACGCTCAGGCCGAACGTGAAGGGCCTGGAGGAGACGGCCGTCAACGGGCTGATCAGCCCGCCGTCCGGGGCTCCGCTGCTCAGCGCGCTCGGCGACCTCGGCGGCTTCCGCCACGCCGACGTCACCAAGATCCCCGCGCTGATGTTCCAGCAGCCGACCTTCACCACGGGCACCGGCATCGACTACGCCGAGACCAACCCCGACATCGTCGTGCGCACCGGCAACGTCGACTCCGGCTCCACCACCCACCGGATCGGCTTCTCCACGGACGACGGCGCGAACTGGTTCCAGGGCAACGAGCCGTCCGGGGTGACCGGCGGCGGCACCGTGGCGGCGGCCTCCGACGGCAGCCGCTTCGTGTGGAGCCCGGCCGGCACCGGGGTCAACTACTCGGTGGGGTTCGGCACTTCGTGGACCGCCTCCACCGGTGTCCCGTCCGGCGCGGCGATCGGCTCGGACCGGGTGAACCCGAAGAAGTTCTACGGCTTCTCCGGCGGGAAGTTCTACGTCAGCACCGACGGCGGGGCCTCCTTCGCCGCGACCGCCGCCACGGGCCTGCCCTCCTCGGGCACGGTGCAGTTCAAGGCGCTGTCCGGCGCCGAGGGCGACATCTGGCTGGCCGGCGGCAGCGGCGACACCTACGGCCTGTGGCACTCGACGAACTCCGGCGCCTCCTTCACCAGGATCGGCGGCATCCAGCAGGCCGACAACATCGGCTTCGGCAAGGCCGCGCCCGGCGCGAGCTACCAGGCGCTGTACACCAGCGCGGAGATCGGCGGCGTCCGCGGCCTGTACCGCTCCACCGACGCGGGCGGGAGCTGGGCGCGGATCAACGACGACGCCCACCAGTACGGCTGGACCGGCGGCGCCCTCACCGGCGACCCGCGGGTCTACGGCCGGGTGTACGTGGGCACCAACGGCCGCGGCATCGTCTACGGCGACACCACGGACACCTCCGGCGGCGGGGGCACGACACCCCCCACCACACCTCCGACCACTCCCCCGACAACACCTCCGACGACGCCTCCCACCACTCCCCCGACCACCCCGCCGACCGGCGCGCCCGGCTCCTGCACGGCGGCCTACGCGATCACCAACAGCTGGCCCGGCGGCTTCCAGGCGTCGGTGACGGTGACCAACACCGGCTCCTCCGCGGTGACCAACTGGAAGCTGGCGTGGACCTTCGCCGACGACCAGAAGATCAGCTCGCTGTGGAACGGCGACTGGACCCAGACCGGCGCCGCCGTCAGCGTGACGGCGCCGAGCTACGCCACCTCGCTGGCCGCCGGCGCCTCGACGACGGTGGGCTTCACCGGCACGGTCGGCTCGACGAACGCCGCGCCCTCCGCGTTCACCCTCAACGGGTCGGCCTGCACGGCCCCGACCGGCTGACCACCGGCTGACGGGCGGGCCCCGGACCCCGGACCCGTGGGACGGCCCCGGCCGGTTCCACGGGTCCGACTCCCGGGTAACGTCGGACCGGGACACGACTCGTCCGAGCGTGTGCGACGGTGCAACGGGAGGCTGACCAGTGAGCGACATCCAGCGCGTCGGAGTGGTGGGCGCGGGGCAGATGGGTGCCGGCATCGCCGAGGTGTGCGCGAAGGCCGGACTGGACGTCCGCGTCGCCGAGGCCACGCGGGAGGCGCTGGAGCGGGGGCAGGGCCGGCTGGCCGCCTCGCTCGGCAAGGCCGCCGAGCGCGGCAAGATCACCGAGCGGCAGCGGGACGACGCGCTCGGCCGGCTGACGTACACCACCGAGCTCGCCGACCTCGCCGACCGCGACCTGGTGATCGAGGCCGTGGTGGAGGACGAGCAGGTCAAGCTGGACATCTTCAAGGTGCTCGACCAGGTGGTGACCCGTGAGGACGCGATCCTGGCCTCCAACACCTCCTCCATCCCGCTGGTCCGGCTGGCGGTCGCCACCTCGCGCCCGGACCGGGTGCTGGGCATCCACTTCTTCAACCCCGCTCCGGTCCAGGCCCTGGTCGAGCTGATCCCGGCGCTCACCACCGGCAGCGAGACCCTCAAGCGGGCCGAGCACCTGGTCACCGAGGTGCTCGGCAAGCACCCCATCCGCGCCCAGGACCGCTCCGGCTTCGTGGTCAACGCCCTGCTGATCCCCTACCTGCTGTCCGCGATCCGGATGTACGAGTCGGGCATCGCCACCCGCGAGGACATCGACAACGGCATGGAGATGGGCTGCGCCCACCCGATGGGCCCGCTCAAGCTCTCCGACCTGATCGGCCTGGACACGGTGGCGGCCATCGCGCAGTCGATGTACTCGGAATTCAAGGAGCCGCTGTACGCCGCTCCGCCGGTGCTGCTTCGGATGGTGGACGCGGGCCGGCTCGGCCGCAAGAGCGGCGCGGGCTTCTACGCCTACTGAGGCGCCCGCCTCGACCGACTGCCGCGCCCGCCGGTAAACCGGGCGCGGTCTAATCCTTCTCGTAGGCGGCGAGGACCTCCTCGGTCGGGCCGTCCATCATCAGCTTCCCCTTCTCGATCCACACCACCCGGTCGCAGGTGGAGCGGATGGAGTTGTTGTTGTGGCTGACCAGGATGACGGTCCCGGCCTCCTCGCGCAGCTCGCGGATGCGCTCCTCGGAACGCTTGTGGAAGGCGCGGTCGCCGGTGGCCAGGGCCTCGTCGATCATCAGCACGTCGTGCTGCTTCGCGGCGGCGATGGAGAAGCGCAGCCGGGCGGACATGCCCGAGGAGTACGTCCGCATCGGCAGCGTGATGAAGTCGCCCTTGTCGTTGATGCCGGAGAAGTCGACGATGCCCTGGTAGTGCCCGCGGACCTCCTCCTGCGACATGCCCATCGCCAGGCCGCCGAGGATCACGTTGGCGGCGCCGGTCAGGTCGTTGATGAGGGCGGCGTTGACGCCCAGCAGCGAGGGCTGGCCGTCGGTGTAGACCTTGCCGCGGTCGGCCGGGAGCAGGCCCGCGATGGCCTTGAGCAGGGTGGTCTTGCCCGAGCCGTTGGAGCCGATGATGCCGAGGGCCTCGCCCCGGTATGCGGTGAAGGTCACGCCCCGGACCGCGTGCACGAGGTGGACGTTGGGAGAGCCTCGGCGCATCACCAGACGGGCGAACGCGGAGCTGGCGCTGCCCCGGCCGGCGCCCGCGGTGTACACCCGGTACACCACGTGCAGGCCGTCCACGACGACGGTGGGCACGCGCGGCTCGGACGCGGGGTCGGCGGCTGCGGGGACCGCGGCGGTCGCAGGGGGCACGGGAGCGGGACCGACCGCCGCCGGGTCCGACGGCGGAGGCTGCCCGCCCTGCCCGGGACCGCCGGGCTCCGCCGCGTCGGACCCTTCACGCGGGGCGGGCCGGTCGGGCGCGACGGACGGCGCGGGCGGATCGGGCGGCTCGGGCTTCGCGGTGCGGCCGGCCCCGGCGGACGGGCGCTCGGCGGCCTCCTCCGTCATGCCCGCACTCCTCACCGGGCCCGCACGGCAGCGCCCTCGGGAAAGGCGGCACCCATATGCCGCTTTCCCGACATTAACCCGGCCCCGCGAGGACCGCGTCCTCGCGGGGCCGCGGGTGCCCCGAAGGGGGGCACCCCTTGGGGTCAGGCGCCGCGGAGGACGGCCCCGGTGCGGGTGGCGGCGGAGGCGACCGCGGCCTCCCGCGCGGCGGACGCCTCCTCCGCGGTCAGCGTCCGGTCCGGCGCCCGGAAGCGCAGGGCGTAGGCGAGGGACTTGCGGCCCGCCCCGATCTGCTCCCCGGTGAAGATGTCGAACAGCCGCAGGGACTCCAGGAGTTCGCCCGCGCCCTCGCGCAGCGCGGCCTCCACCTCGGCGGCCGGCACCGCGTCGTCGACGACCAGGGCGACGTCCTGCGTGGCCACCGGGAAGGTGGACACCCGCGGGCCGACCGCCGTCCGGCCGCCGAGCCGCTCGACCAGGTCGAGGTCCATCTCCATGGCCGCGCTGCGGGCCGGCAGGCCGAGCGCCTTGGTCACCCGCGGGTGCAGCTCGCCGGCGTACCCGGCCACCTCGCCGGCCACCAGCAGCTGCGCGCAGCGCCCGGGGTGGAAGGGCGCCTGCTGGCCCTGCCGCACAGTGAGCTCGGCCCCGGCCTCGCGGGCCACGGTCCGCGCCGCCTCGACGGCGTCGGCCCAGCCCGCCGAGTGGCCCGCACCCCACCAGCCGGTCTGCTCGCGGGCACCGGAGAGCACCGCGCCGACATGGCGCGGCTGCGCGGGCAGCGCGGCCTCCAGCGCGGCGATCTGCTCGGCGGTGGGCCGCCGGTCCACCGCCAGCCGCGGCGGCACCGCGGCGTCGCGCGGCAGGAAGACCGCGCCGGTCTCGAAGAGCGCGAGGTCGTGCGCGCCCCGGCCGTGGTTGCGGCGAAGCGTGGCCAGCAGGCCCGGCAGCAGCGTGGTGCGCATGGCCGGCTCGGTGTCGTCGAGCGGGTTGGCCAGCAGCACCGTGCGCCGCCGCGGGTCGTCCTCGGCGAGCCCGAGCTGGTCGAAGACCTCGGCACCGATGAAGGGGTAGCTGGGCGCCTCCACGTAGCCGGCCCCGGCCAGCGCGCGGCCGACCCGGCGGCGCAGCCGCTGGGAGGGGGTCAGGCCGCGGGAGGTGGGCAGGTGGGGCAGGGTCGAGGGCAGGTTCTCAAAGCCCTCCAGCCGGATGACCTCTTCGGCGAGGTCGTTGGGGAAGGACAGGTCGGGCCGCCAGCTCGGCACGGTGACGATCAGCTCGTCGGGCGCGCCGGGGTCGGTGGAGGCGCTCTCCACCGAGCAGCCGATCTCCCACAGCCGGCGGACGACCGTCTGCCGCCCGTACTCCGTGCCCGCCACCTTGTCCGGGTGGTCGGCGGCCATGGCGATGGTGCGCGGCTCGGACGGCGTGGTGATCTCGGTGACGCCGGGCTCGGCGGTGCCGCCGGCCAGCAGCACCAGCAGGTCGACCGCGCGCTGGGCGGCGGCCGAGGTGGCCAGCGGGTCGGTGCCGCGCTCGAAGCGGCGGGACGCCTCGGAGCCGAGCTTGTGCCGGCGGGCGGTACGGGAGATGGAGACCGGGGCGAAGTGCGCCGCCTCGATGACGATCTCGGTGGTCCCCGAGTCCACGCCGGAGTCGGCGATCTCGGTGTGGGCGCCGCCCATCACGCCGGCCAGGCCGATCGGCCCGGACTCGTCGGTGATGACCAGGTCCTCGGCGTCCAGGACCCGCTCGGCGCCGTCGAGGGTGGTGAGCTTCTCGCCGGGCTCGGCGCGGCGCACGCCGATCGGGCCGTCCAGCCGCGTGCGGTCGTAGGCGTGCAGCGGCTGTCCGACCTCGAACATCACGTAGTTGGTGATGTCGACGGCCAGCGAGATCGGCCGCATGCCGACCTTCTGCAGCCGTCGCTGGAGCCAGATCGGCGAGCGGGCCTCATGGTTGACGCCGGTGACCGTGCGGGCGGTGAAGCGGTCGCAGCCGGCCGGGTCGGCGATCTTGACGGGGTAGCCGTCGGCGTTGGGCGCGGGCACGTCGATGAGCGCCGGGTCGCTGAGCGGCAGGCCGTACGCGATGGCGGTCTCGCGGGCGACCCCGCGCAGCGAGAGGCAGTAGCCGCGGTCGGGGGTGACCGCGATGTCCAGCACCTCGTCGACGAGTTCCAGCAGTGCGATGGCGTCGGTGCCGGCCTCGTGCTCGGGCGGCAGCACGATGATGCCGTCGTGGTCGCCGCCCATGCCCAGCTCGTCGGCGGAGCAGATCATGCCGTGCGAGGTGCGGCCGTAGGTCTTGCGCGCCGCGATCCGGAAGTCGCCGGGCAGCACGGCGCCGGGCAGGACCACCACGACCTTGTCGCCGACCGCGAAGTTCCGGGCGCCGCAGACGATCTCCTGCGGCTCACCAGAGCCGTTGGCTTTGCCGACGTCCACCGTGCAGAACCGGATCGGCTTCTTGAAGCCCTCCAGCTCCTCGATGGTCAGCACCTCGCCGACCACCAGCGGGCCCTGCAGCCCGGCACCGAGCTGCTCGACGCTCTCGACCTCGAGCCCGGCGGAAATGAGCTTGGCCTGGACGTCGCGGCCGGTCGCACCGGCGGGCAGGTCGACGTACTCCCGCAGCCAAGAAAGCGGGACCCGCATCAGATCTCCATCCCGAACGGAAGGGTGAAGCGCACGTCACCCTCGACGATGTCTCGCATGTCCTCGACGCTGTGGCGGAACATCATCATCCGCTCGATGCCGAAGCCGAACGCGAAACCGCTGTACTTCTGGGGGTCGACCCCGCAGGCGATGAGCACCTTCGGGTTGACCATCCCGCAGCCGCCGAGCTCGATCCAGCCCTCGGAGGAGCACGTGCGGCACGGCCGGTCCGGGTTGCCGACGGACTCGCCGCGGCAGACGTAGCAGACCATGTCCATCTCGGCCGACGGCTCGGTGAACGGGAAGTGGTTCGGCCGCAGCCGGGTCTTCATGCCCTCGCCGAACAGCGAGACCACCATGTGGTCCAGCGTGCCCTTGAGGTCGGCCAAGGTCAGGCCCTCGTCCACGGCGAGCAGCTCGACCTGCGCGAACACCGGGGTGTGGGTGGCGTCCAGTTCGTCGGAGCGGTAGACCCGCCCGGGCGCGATCACGTACACCGGCAGCTCGCGCTCCAGGAGGGCGCGGATCTGCACCGGCGAGGTGTGGGTGCGCAGGACGACCCCGGACTCGTCGGCGGCCGTGCCGGCGCCCTGGACGAAGAAGGTGTCCTGGGTCTCGCGGGCCGGGTGGTCGGGCGGGAAGTTGAGGGCGTCGAAGTTGAACCACTCGGCCTCGACCTCGGGCCCCTCGGCGACCTCGTAGCCCATCGCGACGAAGATGTCCTCGATCCGCTCGCCCAGGGTGGTCAGCGGGTGGCGCGCGCCGGCCGGGACGCGGTCGTACGGCAGGGTGACGTCCACCGCCTCCTCGACCAGCACCCGGACGTCCCGGTCGGCCTCCAGCTCGCCCTGGCGGGCGGCGAGCGCCTTGCTGACCGCGCCGCGGGCCTGGCCGACCCGCTTGCCGGCCTCGGCCTTGGCCTGCGGCGGCAGCGCGCCGATCTCGCGGTTGGCGAGCGCCAGCGGCGAGGTGCCGCCGGTGTGCGCGGTCTTGACGTGGGCGAGCGCGTCAAGATCGGCGGCGGTCGCGATCGCGGCGAGCGCCTCGTCGCGCATCCGCTCGATCTGCTCCGGCCGCAACGCCTCGACCTCGACCGGGTCGTACGACTTGTTCGGTGCCGACATCTCTTCCCGTTCCGCGTTCGGATGGTGGTGGGGACACTGCCCCTGGCGTCACGGCGGGCACCCCGGGACCGGGGCGAGGCTTCTGACAGCCTGCGGCGCGCCGCGGGGGGCCGGTCCGACCGGACACCTGCCAAGCCCTGAGTCTACTGGCCCGGCGGTGTCCGTTGATCGGCAGGCACTGCCGGACTCGGTTTCGAACGCAGCCGGGGGCCGGTCCGGCGCCGGACCGGCCCCGGGCCGGCGTCAGAGCAGGTACGCGGGGGTGCCGACGGGCAGGGTGAAGCGGAACTGGGCACCGCCGCCGGGGGCCCGGCCGACGCTGATGGTGCCGCCGTGCGCCTCGACGATGCCCTTGACGATGTACAGGCCCAGTCCGGTGCCGCCGCGCTTGCTGCCCCGCCAGAAGCGGGTGAAGACGCGGCTCATGGACTCCTCCGGGATGCCCGGCCCCTCGTCGCTCACGGTGACCTGGGTGCCCGCGCCCTCCCGCTCGTGCGGGGACGGCGAGGGGCCTATGTCGATGGTGACGGTGCCCTCGCCGTGCCGGACCGCGTTCTCCAGCAGGTTCCCGAGGATCTGGGCGACCTTGTCGGGGTCGGCCCACAGGTCGGGCAGCGGCGCGGCCACCCGGACCGTGAAGCGCTCGGCCGGCTGCCCGGCGGCCACGTGCACCTCCACGTGGTAGCGCACGGCCGCGGCGATGTCGACGGGCTGCCGGCGCACCTCCAGCCGGCCGGAGTCGATCCGGGAGATGTCGAGCAGCTCGGCGATCAGCCGGGTGACCCGGTTCGCGTCGGCGTCGACGGTCTCCAGCATCAACTTCTTCTGGTCCTCGGTGAAGCGCTCCCACTTGGCCAGCAAGGTGGCCGTGAACCCCTTCACGGAGGTGAGCGGCGAGCGCAGTTCGTGGGCCACGATGGCGATCAGCTCGGCGTGCGAGCGCTCGGTGCGGCGCCTGGCCTCGGTGCCGCGCAGGGTGACCACCAGCCGGCGCACCGGGCCGTGCGGCTGCTGCCGCACGTAGCGGGCGCACACCAGCACCTCGCGCCCGCCGGGCAGCAGCAGGTTCCGCTCCGGCTGGCCGACCCGGATGGCCAGGCCGCCGTAGGGGTCGGTGAGCTGCCACCAGCGGCGGCCCTCCAGGTCCTCCAGCGGCAGGGCGTGCTCGACGGGCCGGCCCAGCACGTCGGCGGGGCGCAGCGCGGTGATGCGCGCGGCCGCGGCGTTGAAACAGATCACCCGACGGTCCTCGTCCGCGATCACGAGTCCGTCGGGCAGGTCGTCGGGGTCGAGCCCCAGTGGGTTGACTACGGCTTCCTCCGCGTGCCGGCCACCGGTGTCCCGGTCGTGGTCCGGCTGTGCGTGCCGTTTGGCCAGCGCTCCTCGCACACCGTTGTGCGGAATGAGGTCCAATCTCGCACCCCCTCTCAGGGCCCCCGGGCCGCCAACCCTACTGGTTTCAGGTGACGCTGCGGCACCCTCCGGACGCACGCTGCGCTCGGGCGGACGCGTAGAGGCAGACCGCGGCGGCCGTGGCGAGGTTCAGGCTCTCCGCGCGGCCGTGGATCGGGACCCGCACGACCGCGTCCGTCAGCGCCCTGGTCTCCTCGGGCAGGCCCCACGCCTCGTTGCCGAACACCCAGGCCGTGGGGGCGCCCATCCGGCCCGCGTCCAGTTCGGCGTCGAGGTCGCGGTCGCCCGCGCCGTCCGCGGCGAGCAGGCGGACACCCGCGGCGCGCAGCCCGTCCACGGCCTCGGTGACGGGGACGCCGACCGCGACCGGCAGGTGGAAGAGGCTGCCGGCGGAGGCGCGGACGGCCTTGGGGTTGTACAGGTCGACGGAGGCGTCGGTGAGCACGACGGCGTCCGCGCCGGCGGCGTCCGCGCAGCGCAGCACGGTGCCGGCGTTGCCGGGGTCGCGGACGTGGGCGAGCACCGCGACCAGCCGCGGCCGGGCGGCCAGCACCTCGGTGAACGGCACGTCGAGGAAGCGGCAGACGCCGACCAGGCCCTGCGGGGTGACGGTGTCGGAGATGTCCGCGATCACCTCGGGCGTCGCGGTGAGGACCGGCGTGCCCGCGGCGTGGGCGGCGGCCACCAGGTCGGCGTGCCGCTCGGTCGCCTCCGGGGTGGCGTACAGCTCGATCAGGGTCCGTCCGTCCGGACCGCCCGCGTGCTCGACCGCCTCCCGTACCGCCTGCGGCCCCTCGGCGAGGAAGCGCCGCTCCTTCCCCCGGAAGCTGCGTTTGGCCAGCCGGTGGGCGGCGACCACGCGGGTGCTGCGCAGCGACGTCAACTCGGGGGTCCGCATGGGTGTCCTTCGCGCTGCGTAGTGCCTGAAAGGGCGCGAGGAACTGCGCGCTCAGCAGGCCACCGGCCGTCCGCGCCCCTGAGTGGTGAACGTCTCCCGCGAAGGAACCCGCACTCCAGGAGCGCGGGCCCTCCTACGGCAAGCGCGGCGTCAGGCCGCCTTGGGGGCGTTGACGTCGCTCGGCAGCGCCTTCTGCGCGACCTCGACGAGCGCCGCGAAGGCGTTCGCGTCGTTGACGGCCAGCTCGGCGAGGATCTTGCGGTCGACCTCGACGTTGGCGGCCTTCAGACCCTGGATGAAGCGGTTGTAGGTGATGCCGTTGGCGCGGGCGGCGGCGTTGATCCGCTGGATCCACAGCTGACGGAAGTCGCCCTTACGCTTCTTGCGGTCGTTGTAGTTGTAGACCAGGGAGTGGGTGACCTGCTCCTTGGCCTTGCGGTACAGGCGCGAACGCTGACCGCGGTAACCGCTGGCCTGCTCGAGGACCGCCCGGCGCTTCTTCTGGGCGTTCACTGCCCGCTTGACGCGTGCCACTTGATAACTCCTTCTAGGGGACCGCGGGGGGTACGCACGCGGCCCGAAAGCGAATGGGGTCCCGGTCGGGACGGCAGGCCCCGCGCGGGGGCACGGCCGTCACTTGCCGAGAAGCTTCTTGATCTTCTTGGCGTCGGCCGGGGCCACCTGCGTCGTGCCGGACAGCGCACGCGTCTTGCTGGACGGCTTGTGCTCAAGGTAGTGGCGAACGCCGGCACGCTCGCGCAGCACCTTGCCGGAGCCGGTGATCTTGAAGCGCTTGCTGGTACCGCTGTGCGTCTTGTTCTTCGGCATGGCGCCGTTTCTCCTCGTCGCTGGCCCTCCCGGCGGCCCGAGGGGCGCACGGAGAGCGTCAGTCCTGCCCTTACGTCCCCGGTGCCGGCCCGGCTCCGGGGGTCCTGCGTTCGAACGGCCTCAGTCGGCTTCCGGCTCGCTTGCGGCTTCCAGCTCGCTCGCGGCTTCCGGCGCCTCGCCCTGGCGGACCGCCTTGCGGGCGGCCTGCGCCTCGCGGGCCTCGGCCATGGCCTCGGCCTTCTTCTTGTGCGGACCGAGAACCATGATCATGTTGCGGCCGTCCTGCTTCGGGTTCGACTCGATGAAGCCGAGCTCCGTGACGTCCTCGGCGAGCCGCTGCAGCAACCGGTAGCCGAGCTCCGGTCGGGACTGCTCGCGCCCGCGGAACATGATCGTGATCTTGACCTTGTCACCCTGCTTGAGGAACCGGACGACGTGACCCTTTTTGGTGTCGTAGTCGTGCGGGTCGATCTTCGGCCGGAGCTTCATCTCCTTGATGACCGTGTGCGCCTGGTTCTTGCGCGCCTCACGGGCCTTCATGGCCGACTCGTACTTGAACTTCCCGTAGTCCATGAGCTTGCACACGGGCGGACGGGCGTTCGCCGCGACCTCGACCAGGTCGAGGTCGTATTCCTGCGCGAGTTCCAGTGCCTTCGCAAGCGGCACGATGCCGACCTGCTCGCCACTGGGACCGACAAGTCGCACCTCGGGAACGCGAATCCGGTCGTTGATGCGGGGCTCGACGCTGATGGGGCCTCCTCGGTTGCGCGGCGCGGTTGACTGGCCGACAGCCGCGCTTGGGGTTACGTCTGCGTACGACCCCGTACCGTGGGCGCAAAAAACGCCCCGGACGGAACGCAGGCGGGGCTCCTCACAACCGGGAACACCGCCGCGATATTCCGCGGGGCGCATCGGACGGCGCTCGGACCCGCGGATCTCTCCGCCGGCCCGTGCCGTCTGACCGGTGACCCCTCGGCCCTGGGGGCCGAGCAGGTGGGAGATCGGAGCCTCCACTTGGTGGCCGAACGTATGCACATTCGGCCGGTCGTCCTGCAAGCATACCAGCGGCCGACCGCAGACCGTAATCTGCCGGACGGGGCATATCGTGTCGCACATGAGCGACGCACCCACCCCCGGCATTCTCGACCTCCCAGGCGGCACCGGCTCGACCGACACGACCGGCCCGGCAAGCACGGCCGGCGACGTGGACACGCTGACCCGCGACATAGCCGAGGTCCCGGCGGTCGAGGTGATCACCACCGTGGCCGTCCACCTGATGAGCGCCGCCGCGGTCAACCTCGGACTGGCCGAGGGGGGCGAGGCGCACAAGGACCTCGACGAGGCCCGCAAGCTCATCCAGGCGCTGGCCGGGCTGGTGACGGCGAGCGCCACCGAGATCAGCAACGTGCACGCCGCTCCGCTGCGGGACGGACTGAAGTCGCTCCAGCTCGCCTTCCGCGAGGCGTCCGTGGTGCCGGACGAGCCCGGGCAGGGCCCCGGCGAGAAGTTCACCGGCCCGGTCTACGGCTGACGCCTTCCGGGCGGCCCGCCGCGGCCGCGCGCGCCTCACTCCTCGTGCTCGGTGGTCCAGGCCGCGTCGTCGGCCTGGACGGCCGCCGCGCGGGCGGCCTTCGCCGCCTCCATGGCCGGGTACAGCACTTGGTGCACGACCGCCGCCAGCGCGCCGCCGACCAGGGGCGCCACCAGGAACAGCCACAGCTGCGTCATCGGGGCGCTGCCGGCGAAGATCGCCGGGCCGAGGCTCCGGGCGGGGTTCACGCCGGCGCCGGTGACCGGGATGCCGACCAGTTCGATCACGGCCAGCGCGAGACCGATCGGCAGCGCGGCGAAGCCCACCACCGCGACCCGGCGGGTCATCGCGAGGTACACGAAGACCAGCAGGAAGGTCAGGATCAGCTCGGTGACGAAGGCGCCGAAGATGTTGATCCCGATCGCCGAGCGGTAGCCGTAGCCGTTGGTGCCGAAGGCGCCGTTGATGCCCAGGCCGGGCACCTGCTCGGCGACCAGCAGCAGGAGCGCCGCGCCCACGATCGCGCCCAGGAACTGGGCGACCCAGTACGTGACCGCGGTCCGTACGTCGATCCGCTTGGCCACCAGCATGCCGAGCGTCACCGCGGGGTTGACGTGGCTGCCGGAGAGGGGGCCGATCATGTGCGCCACGACCAGCAGGATGAAGCCGAAGGCCAGCGCGATCCCGAGGGCGCCGATGAACTGCCCGGCGAGCACCGCGGAGCCCACGGCGAAGAAGACCAGCAAGAGGGTGCCGAGGAATTCGCACACGGCGGTTCGCTTGTCGAACATCGGGCCTCCTCGAAACGGTCGAATCCCGCCCCAGCATTCTGGGCCTTTCGGATCAACCGCACATCTCGGGAGCCTGCCCGGAATCGGGCAGAGGCCGCCGCCTGAGCGGCCCGGCCGCAGGTCAGCGGGTGTGCAGCGGCTCTCCCGGGAGGGTCGCGCCCGGCGGGAGCAGGGCCAGCTCCAGGCCCTGGAGGAGCGCCGTGCGCAGCGTCTCGTCGCCGGCCAGGGCCTGGGACAGCCGGCCCGCGGTCGCGGTGACGTCGGCGTCCGGGGCGAGGACGAGGCCCAGAGTGCCGTCGCTGCCGGGCCCGCCGGGCACCAGGTGGGCCCGGACCACCGCCGGCTCGGCGGCGACCGCGGCGCGCAGCGCCTCCCGTACTTCGGGGTCGGCCAGCGGGTCGGGGCGGTCCGGCCCGGCCGCGGCGGCCCGCAGCGCGGAGCCGGTCAGCTCGTACGGGACCGGTCCGGCGAGGTCCAGCAGGAGGGTGTCGGCACCCTCCTGGGCCAGGGCCCGCAGCGCCTGCGGCAGCGGTACGGCCACCGGGCGCGCGTCCGGGCGCCAGCGGGCCAGTGCCTCGGTGGAGGTGAAGGCGGGCAGGGCGCGGCGGCCGTCGGGGGCCTGGATGGTCGGCACCGCCATGTCGCTGCTCTTCTCCCTGCGCAGCCCGTCGGGTCCGGTCTCGGCCTCGCCGAGCACCGCCACGACCGGCACCAGCAGCCGCGCCCGGTGCAGCGCGGCCACCACGTCCGCGTCGGTGGCCTCCCCCGCCCGGTAGCCGGCGAGCGCGGCGGCCAGCGCGGAGTCCGCGGAGCCGTCGTCGGTGGAGTACCCCGGGTCGGGGATGTTCTTGAGCGCCACGCCCAGCACCCTATCCGCCACCCCGCCCCGCTCCGCGCGCGACCTCGGCCCCGGCCCCTCGTGGCTCAGCGGGAACGCGGGCGACGGAACCAGAGGAGGGCCCATACGGCGACAAGGGCCGCGCCGGCCGCGGCGCAGGCGGTGGCCACTCCGTCCCCGAGGAGCTGGGAGCCGCCGTCCCCGCCCGGCTTCGGGACCGGGCCGGGGGCGAAGTACGTGCTGCCGTAGCGGGCCGGGACCGGCACCGCCGGGGCCGGCTTGAGCTTCCGGGCGCGGGCGACGGCGGCGGCCGGGTCGATCAGCCCGGTGCCCACGTCGTCGTTGCGGCCGCCCTTGGGCCGGTCCCGGGTGGTGTCCTGGAGGACCTGCTTGACCTGGGCCGGGCTGAGCCGCGGGTTCGCGGACCGGATCAGGGCGGCGGCGCCGGAGACGTACGCGGAGGCCGCGCTCGTGCCCCAGCCGTTGTAGTAGGTGCGGTCGGGGTCGGCGATGACGACCTCCACGCCGGGCGCGGCCACCGACGTGTACCAGCGGTGGGTGGAGAAGGAGGCGTGCTCGCCGTGCCGGTCCACCGCGGCCACCGAGATGACGCCCGGGTAGGCCGCGGGGTAGGAGGAGCGGTCGGCCTCGTCCCCGCCGTTGCCCGCGGAGGAGACCACCACGACGCCCTTGCTCAGCGCGTAGCGGATCGCGTCGTCCTCGGCGGCGACGGGCGCGGCCGTGGCGCTGTCGTCGCCGAGCGAGAGGTTGATGACGTCGGCGCCGTGGTCGGCCGCCCAGCGGATGCCGTCGGGCAGGGCGTCGCCGCGGGTGGTGCGGGCCTTCTGCCGCATCGGGTCCTTGTCCTCCAGCAGCACCCGCACCGGCAGGATCCGGGCCTCGGGGGCGATGCCGAGCACACCGTCGCCGCCGCCGGGGCCGTGCCCGTGGCCGGCGATGATGGCGGCCATGCCGGTGCCGTGCTTGGCCCAGTACGAGTGACCGCGCGAGGCGCCGAAGCCGATCTCGTCCTTGCCCGGCAGGACCTGGCCGGTGAGGTCGGGGTGGGTGGCGTCGACCCCGGTGTCGAGGACGGCCACGGTGA
Organism: uncultured Actinomycetota bacterium; assembly: GCA_963756705.1. GTDB lineage: Bacteria > Actinomycetota > Actinomycetes > Streptomycetales > Streptomycetaceae > Actinacidiphila. The sequence continues at coordinate 81,047 of CAVWOS010000005.1, forward strand.
TGCCCGCGCCCTTGGTGGTCTTCCACGCCTGCTCGGCGTGCAGGGCGCTGAGCGCCCAGTCCTCGCTGCGGGCGAGGTCGGCCGAGGCCGGGGGCGCGGCCAGCGCGAGGGTGGTGCCGGCGGCGGCCAGGGCGAGCAGCACCCGCGGGGCGGTGCGGGCGGTGGCGGGGGGCATCACTTCTCCGTGCCGTGGCTCGGCGGGTGCAGCAGGGTGCTGACGGTGGCGTGCAGCCGGTCGTCCACCGCCGAGGCGAGGCCGGTGGCGTCGTAGCCGAGGCCGGCCTGGCCGGGTGCGGAGGTGGCGCCCCGGGCGTCGGCCTTGTCGGCGGGCTGCGGGTCGGGGACGGTGCGGCCGTCGGCGAAGCCGCTGACCGCGTAGACGACGAACGGCAGGTCGGCGGAGACCTGGACGTCCCAACTCCCGCGCTGCTTCGGCCCGAAGCGGGCGGCGGCGGTGCCGGGGACGGCGACCGGCAGGGGCAGCAGGTCGGTGCGCTCGCCCAAGTGCTCCGAGGTCCACCGCTGGTTGAGGGCCCGCATGGCGGCGGCCTCGCCCGAGGTGACGAGCAGACCGACGGTGGTGACGGTCGAGGAGGTGCTGTCCACGTACGTGGCGCGCAGCAGCCGTGCGCAGCCCGCGGGGGCCAGCACCTGCCGGAGCAGCGGGTCGAACGCCCCGGCGCAGCCCGCGGGGGCGCTCACCCCGACCCGGGACCAGGAGCGGTCCGCGCCGCCGGGCCCGGCGTCGTTGACGGCCACGGTGGGCGGGAAGAGCCGGTTCACGGGAGTGTCGCGCCAGACCTCCCGGGCCTTCGCGAACGCCTCGGAGCTGCCGTCGGCGGGCGGGGCGGGCCGGCGGGGCCGCTGGTTGACGGCCGCTCCGGCGACGGCTCCGCCGACCAGTCCGAGTCCCAGCACGAGGCAGACGGCCGCGACGGCGCGACGGCCCCTGGACTGCGGCGCGGTGCGGTACCACGGCGGGGCGGGCGCGGCCGGGACCGGGAATCCGTAGCCGCCGACCGGGGCCGGGGCCCACAACGGCGGTGCCAGCGGCAGGCGGAGGCCGGGAACGGGCGGAGCGGGCGGTAGGGCCGGTGCCACGGCCGGCGGCAGCGCGGGCGCCCCCGCAGCCGGCACCCCCACGGTCGGCGGCGCCGCGGGCGGGGCCGGAATCCGGGCCTGGCGCGGGGACTCGGGCGGCAGCGGCTGCGCGGCGGGCCTCGGTGGCGCGGCCGGCGCCGGGGCGGCGGTCGGGAGCGGCGGTACGGGCGGCCGCTCGGGCCGGGTGACGGTGTCAACGGGCGGCGCGGGCGCGGGGGTCGGCGCGGCGGCGGCCGAAGCGGGCGGCCGCAGCGGCGGTCCGGACGGGGCCGGGGCGTCCGCGGCGGCGACGGTGGGCCGCGGGCCGCGCGGGTGGAGTGTGGGGAAAGGGGACGGCGGGTTTTTTCCGTTGTCCACTCCGGTGTTCACCCGGCGCTCCCTCATGACCTGTACCTGAACGGCTTCCCCGTCACTCTACGGGGTTGACGGGAGGTGCGGTTGCCACTGGCCGAGGTGACAGGGGCTACCGTACGGTAAGTCCGTCTGGCACGCTGCCGTGCATGGCCTCCCGTGCAGCCGACCGGGCCCGGTACGACCGGGCCACCGCCCACTTGGACGCGCCGCTGGCGATCGTCGACCTGGAGGCGTTCGACGCGAACGCCGCGGACCTGGTACGCCGGGCGGGCGGGAAGCCGGTCCGGATCGCCTCGAAGTCCGTCCGCTGCCGGGCGCTGCTCGAACGCGCGCTGGCCCGGGACGGTTTCGCCGGTGTCATGTCCTTCGCCCTGGCCGAGTCGCTGTGGCTGGCCGAAACCGGGGTCACGGACGTGCTCGTGGGCTATCCCTCGGCCGACCGCGACTCCTTCGCGCGGCTGACCGCCGACCCGAAGCTGGCCCGGGCGGTCACGGTGATGGCCGACGATCCGGCCCAACTCGACGTGATCGACGCGGCGCGCGGCGCGGCCGGCACCGAGACGGTCCGGGTCTGCCTCGAACTCGACACGTCGCTGCGGAAGTTGGGCGGCCGGTTGCGGATCGGCGCGCGGCGCTCCCCGCTGCACGCCCCGGAGCGGCTGGCGGAACTGGCCCGCCGCGTCGCCGAGCGGCCCGGGTTCCGGCTGGTCGGGCTCATGGCGTACGAGGGGCACGTGGCGGGGGTCGGGGACGCGATACCGGGCCGTCCGGGGCGCTCGCTGGCGATCCGGCTGATGCAGTCCGCGGCCCGCAAGGAGTTGGCGGCGCGGCGCGCGGAGGCGGTCCGGGCGGTGCGCGCGGCGGTGCCGGACCTGGAGTTCGTCAACGGCGGCGGCACGGGCAGCGTGCAGCACACCGCGGCCGAGGACGCGGTCACCGAGATCGCCGCCGGGTCGGGCCTCTACGTGCCGCGGCTGTTCGACAACTACACGTCCTTCCGCGGCCGCCCGGCGGCGCTGTTCGCGCTGCCGGTGGTCCGTCGCCCTGGAGTGGGCGTGGTGACGGTGCTCGGCGGCGGCTACCCGGCCTCGGGCGCGGCCGGCCCGGACCGCCTCCCGGTGCCGTACCTGCCCGAAGGGCTGCGCTACGACCCGCAGGAGGGGGCCGGCGAGGTGCAGACGCCGCTGCTGGGCACTCCGGCGGACGACCTGCTGATCGGCGACCGGGTGTGGTTCCGGCACGCGAAGGCCGGTGAACTGTGCGAGCGCTTCGCCGAGGTGCACCTGGTGGAGGGCGACCGGGTGACCGCGGTGGCGCCGACCTACCGCGGCGAGGGCAAGACCTTCCTGTAGCCGGCCGCCCGGCGCGCGTTCGGCGGGCGGACCCGCCGGAGCGTTCCGGGGGCCGGGTCCGCAGACGCGGACGGCGGCCCGCCGCGGGGAGCGGGGGCCGCCGTTTGTGGCGCGGGGTCAGCGGTTCAGACGCCGGTGCCGCCGCTGCCGCTGCCGCTGCTGTCGGCCTTGATGCCCTGGGTGATCTGGTCCATCACGCTGACGTCGGGTGCCTTGCCGCCCACGTCGAAGCCGAAGCGGACCAGCACCAGTCGGCCGCCGCCGGCCGGCGAGGGGAAGGCGAGGGATTCGACGTAGCCGTCCGTGCCGGACTGCGTGACGACCTTCCAGCGGACCATGTAGCCCTTCTGGCCGGCCACGGTGACCGCCTGCGAGCCGATCTCCTGGTGCGAGGTGGTCGGGCCGTAGATGTCGGCGCCGTAGGAGTCCTTGGCGTTGCCGGCGATGTCCTGCTTGGCGGCGGCCTCCGGGTCGGTGGCCGTCAGCTTCAGGCTCGCGGCCGGCTGGGAGAACACCCCGCCGCGCACGCAGCTCTTGGTCTGGTCACCGGGGCACTGGTACTCGCCGGTGACCAGGCTGGCGGCACTGGTCGAACTGCTGTCGTTGCCCTCCCAGCCGGACAGGATGGGCAGGCTGACCCCGTCGTTGCCGTCGACCGCGACGCCCGAACCGCGCCCGCCGTTGCTCGGGTCGTCGGGCTCGTCGGTGTCCGGCGGCTGCGAGTGGGGCAGCGTGGCGCTGGGCGTCGGCTTGCTGTCGGCGTCGTTGTCGCCGCTGCCCTTGCCGAGCACCATGATCCCGGCGACCACGCCGCCGATGATGACCAGCGCGACCACGATCGCCACGATCACCGAGCCGGTGCGGCGGCCGCCGCGGTCCGGCGACCCTATGACGTCGGCGGTCGGATAGGGGTAGGCGGGCTGGCCGGCCGGCACGGGGGCCGTCCTGGTGTACTCCGTCCACGCGGTCCCGTCCCACCAGCGTTCCATGGCCGGGCCGTTGCCTGTGTGCCCGGGTTCTGGATACCAGCCGGGCGGGGTCGTCGTCGTCACATCGGTCACCTTAGGGCCACAGCATGAGAATCCCGTAAGCACGCCGCCGTTTCGTTGCGTTCGGCCCGTTCCCGCCCGCACGTGCCCTTCCCGGGCGGGGCGGTGGGGTGTTCGGACGGGCGTTCGTCCGGGCTTTCGGCCGGGCTTTCGACGGGCGCGGGCGGGCGGTCTAGGCCGAGCGGGTCAGGGCAAGCAGGTCGCGTGCCGGCCCGGCCGGGCGGTGGCCCGCGGGCCAGACCGCGCGCAGCGCGCGGGACAGGTCCAGCCCCTCGACCGGGACGGCGGTCGGCCGGCCCGCCGCCAACTCCTCGGCGACGGCGAACCCGCTGAGGACGGCGGGCCCCTCGCCGCTGACCGTGGCGGCCTTCACCGCGGTGGCGGAGGCGAGTTCGAGCAGCGCCACGGCCGGACCGCCGTGCCCGGCCGGCGCCGCGTCCAGGACCTGCCGCGTGCCCGAGCCCTGCTCGCGCAGCACCAGTGCGGCGGCGGCCGGCAGCGCCTTGCGGCTGCGGGCCCACGGGTGGCTCGGCGCGGTCACCACGAGCGGCCGGTCCCGCCCGATGACGGCGGCGTCGAGCCCGGGCGGCACGTCGGGCCCCTCCACGAAGCCCAGGTCGGCGTCCCCGGAGTGCACGTGGCGGGCCACGCTCACGGAGTTGCCGGCGGCCGGCGACACCGCGGTGCCCGGGTGCCGTTCGTGCAGCGCGATCAGCCGGCCGGGCAGCAGGTACTCGGCGACGGTCATGCTCGCCGCCACCCGCAGCCGCGAGTCCCGCTGCCCGCGCAGCGCCCACGCCCTCGCGTCGAACGCCTCGGCGGCCTCCAGCACCCGCCGCGCCCACCCGCTGACCGGCGCGCCCTCCTCGGTCGGCCGCGACCCGCTGGTCGAGCGCCGCACCAGCGCCACCCGAGCCGCCGCTCGGTCGCCCGCAGCCGCCCGCCGGCTGATCCATGCTGGCGACCGCCAGGTCGTGCACCGTCCGCGCCCCGCGCGCCCGGGCGGGCCGAGGTTCTCGACCGCGATCCCGGTCCCAGGTGGCGGGGTCAGCGGGCCGTGCGCAGTGCCGCGGAGAGCATCGAGGGCGCCTCGGCGAGGGAGGGGCCGTACCAGGTCAGGTGGCGGCCGCTGACCAGGGCGGAGGGGAGGGCGGGGAATGCCTCGGGGCCGTCGTCGGGGGTGAAGCGGTAGGGCTCGTCGGGGAGGACGACCAGGTCGGTGTCGGGCAGGTCGGCGGGGTCGAACCTCGGGTAGCGCTCGGCGTGGTCGGCGTACACGTGGTCGACGCCCAGCCGGGCGAGCAGGTCACCGGCGAAGGTGTCCCGGCCGAGCGCCATCCACGGGCGGCGCCAGATGGGGACGACCGCCCGCCGGCGCCGGCCGGACGGTCCGGCGGCCGGCAAAGCCGCGAGATCGCGCCAGGCCGCCTCGGCCCGGTCCAGCCACGCGGGCCTGGCCACCCGGCAGCCCTCGACGAGCACCCGCTCCAGCTCGGCGAACGCCTGCGGCAGGGACCGTACTTCGGTGACCAGCACGCGCAGCCCCGCCGCCCGCAGGGCCGCCAGATCGGGCGCCCGGTTCTCCTCCTCGTTGGCGATCACCAGGTCGGGGGCGAGCGCGACGACCGCGTCGACGTCGGGGTTCTTGGTGCCGCCGATCCGCGCGGCGGCCAGGCCCGGGGGGTGCGTGCACCAGTCGGTCACGCCCGCCAGCAGGTCGGGCGCGGTGGCGGCGACCGCCTCGGTGAGCGAGGGGACGAGGGACACGACGCGCCGCACCACCGGGCGGCTCGGGTTCGATTCCGGCACGGCCCCACCGTACGGCCGCTGTCGGTGCCCCGTGCCATGCTGGCGGACGTGACTGACGACAAGCCCGGCAGCGGCGGCGGGCTGCTGCTCCTGGACACCGCGAGCCTGTACTTCCGCGCGTATTTCGGCGTGCCCGAGTCGGTGAAGGCGCCGGACGGCACACCGGTCAACGCGGTGCGCGGCCTGCTGGACTTCATCGCCCGCCTCGTCGCCGACCACTCCCCCACCGCGCTGGTGGCGTGCATGGACGCGGACTGGCGGCCGCAGTGGCGGGTGGACCTCATCCCCTCCTACAAGGCGCACCGGGTGGCCGACCCGGTCGAGGGCAGCGAGGAGGTGCCGGACACCCTCTCCCCGCAGGTGCCCGTCATCGAGGCGGTGCTCGACGCGATCGGGATCGCCCGGGTGGGCGTGCCGGGCTACGAGGCGGACGACGTGATCGGCACGCTCGCGACGGCCTCGCCCGGCCCGGCGGCGATCGTCACGGGCGACCGGGACCTCTTCCAGCTCGTGGACGACACCCGGGGCGTGCGGGTGCTCTTCCCGCGCAAGGGCGTCGGGGACTGCGACGTGGTGGACGGGCAGTCCCTGGAGGTGCGCTACGGCGTGCGGCCGGGCCAGTACGCCGACTTCGCGGCCCTGCGCGGGGACCCGAGCGACGGGCTGCCCGGGGTGAAGGGGATCGGCGAGAAGACGGCGGCGGAGCTGGTCACGCAGTACGGCGACCTGGCCGGCGTGCGGGCGGCCGCGGCCGACCCCTTCTCCAAGCTGACACCCGCCCGGCGGCGGAACATCGTGGCGGCGGGGCCGTACCTCGACGTGGCGCCGAAGGTGGTGCGGGTCGCCACCGACGTGCCGCTGCCCGCCTTCGACCCGGCGCTCCCGGCGGAGCCCGCCGACCCCGCGCTCGTCGGCCGGCTCGCCGAGCGCTGGGGTCTGGGCGGCTCCCTCAGCCGCCTGCTGACCGCCCTGCGGCCGGCCTGAACCGCCGGGCGCCGCCCGCCTACTTGGGGGCGGCCGCCGGGCGGGGCGGGCGCAGTCCGACGACGAGCAGGGCGGACACGAGCCCGAGGACGGCCATCGTCCACCACACGTGCCGGTAGGCCGTGAGGAGTCCGGCGGCCGAGGCGGGCGCGCCGAGGACGGCGACGAAGACGCTCACCCCGAGCACCGCCCCGAGCTGCCGGAAGCTGGAGTTGATCGCCGAGCCGATCGCGAGCCGGGCGGGCGGCAGGTCGCTGACCGCCGCGCCGGACTGCACGGGCAGGGTGAGGCCGATGCCGACACCCATCCCGAGACCCTCGGGCATCCAGTGCGTGACCCAGTGCGGGTCCGAGCCGACGATCATCGCGAAGCCGGCCAGGCTGACCGCGTACACCGCGCCCCCCGCGAGCAGCACCGGCCGCGGCCCGATCCGGGCGGCCAGCCGGCTCGCGGGCCGGGCGATCAGGGCCACCACCAGGGGTCCGGGCGCGCCAGCCAGCGCCGCCCGCAGCACCGAGTAGTGCCACTCGGTCTGGAGGAAGAGGACGTTGGCGAGCAGCGCCCCGTAGAAGGTCGCGGAGAACACCAGCGTGGCCGCGTTGACCATGCTGAACCGCCGCGCGGTGAAGAGCGCGAGGTCCATCACCGGCCGGGCGGCCCGCTTCGTGCGCGCGGTGAAGACCGGGATCAGCGCGGCCGCGAGGGCGAAGGAGCCGACCACCAGCCAGTTCGACCAGCCGCGGCCGGGGCCCTCGATGATGGCGAGGCTCAGCAGCGCCGGCACCGCCGCCACGAGCAGCACGCCGAACGGGTCGGGCACGCCGTCCGCGTTCGGGTCGCGGGTCTCGCGCAGCATCCGCACGCCGAGGGCGATCATCACCGCGCAGATCGGCACGTTGACCAGGAAGATCCAGCGCCAGGAGGCGTACTGGATGAGCAGCGCGCCCAGCGTTGGACCGAGCGCGGCCGCGGCGGCGCCCATCGCGCCCCACGTCCCGATGGCCACGTGCCTCCGGTTGGGCGGGAATTCGGGCAGCACCAGCGCGAGCGAGGTCGGCACGGTGAGCGCGGCGAAGACCGCCTGGAGGGCGCGGCCGGCGATCAGGACGCCGGGCGTGGGCGCGAGGCCGCACAGCGCGCTCATCAGGGCGAATCCGCCGAGGCCGAGCAGGAAGACGCGCTTGCGCCCGTAGCGGTCGGCCAGCCGTCCGGCGGGGATGAGAACGGCGGCGAAGACCAGGCTGTAGGCGTTGAGCGCCCAGGCGAGGTGGCCGGTGGTGGTGTCGAAGCCGCGGCTGATGGTCTCGAAGCCCACGTTGACGATCGTGGTGTCGAGGAAGACCACGAACACGCCGAGGCTGCCGAGGGCCAGGACGCGCAGCGCGTGCCGCCGGGCCGCGGCGTCCTGCCCCGGCTCCGGCCCGCGCGTGGGGGGTGGGGAGGACGACGGGTCGGCGGAGGTCTCGGGGAGCGTCACGGATGCCCTCGTCACGAGTGTGTTGTGTTTTCCAACTGACTTGCTCGACGCTAGCAGCGGTGAGTAGGAGAGGACAACCGACCAGGTCTACGCTGAACACATGGAGACAGGTGACGGGCGCCGGGAGACCCGCACGACCGGCGGGAACGCGCGGAGCGGTCCGGGCAGCAGGGCACGGCAGGAGAAACCGGCGCCGCCGCACCCGGGGCTGGCGATGGCCGAGCAGCCGCTGGGCGTGCGCCCGTGCTCGCTCGCGGCCGCGCTGGAGATCCTGGGCGAGCGCTGGTCGCTGCTCGCGCTGCGGGAGATGGCCTACGGCGTCCACACCTTCGCCCGGATCGCGGCCTACACCGGGGCGTCCCGCGACATCCTCGCCGACCGGCTGCGCAAGCTGGAGGAGGCGGGTGTGGTCGAGCGCCGCCTGTACAGCGAGCACCCGCCGCGCTACGAGTACCACCTCGCGCGGGCCGGCCAGGAGCTCTTCCCCGTGATGCTGGCCCTGCGGGAGTGGGGCGACCGCTGGGCGGTGGACGCGCCCGCGGTGGACTTCCGGCACAGCTGCGGCCGGCCGGTGGAGGTGGACCTGCGCTGCGGGCACTGCGAGGAGCCGGTGACCCGCGCGTCCCTGACGCCGGTTCCCCCGCGCTGAGCCCCCGGGGACGGGCTCCGGCACGAGGGGACCGGCACCCGCCTGCCGCGGGCCCGTCCACGCGGGCCGCCCCGTGCGGGATCAGATCTCCGGGGCCGGCGCCCGGGTGCAGGTGAGCGCGTTGCTGGTGCCGCCTCCTGCGGTCACCCGCACGGACACCGGGCCGGCCGGTCCCGCGGGGGCGGTCGCGACGACGAGGGTGTCGCACAGCACGGTGAAGCCCGCGGGCGCGGCGCCGAACAGTACGGCGGTGGTCGTCGTCAGCCCGCTGCCGGTCACCCCGCTGCCGGCCGGGGAGACGACGGTGAGCGCCGTCGGCGTGACGTCGGTGAGGTCGGCGGGGCGGGAGCCGAAGCGCATCCGACCGGGCGCGGATATCGACCGCGGGAAAGCACCGGAAAACGAATCACGGAAACAGGGGCGCATTCCCGGTTCCGGTGGCGCCGATCACCCCAGCAGGGCCGGGATCTCCTGCCAGCCGTACGCGATGAAGGACGGCACCTGCCGCAATTCCGCCGCGTCCACGGCCAGTCGCAGGTCCGGGAAGCGGTCGAAGAGCGCCGGCAGCGCGGTGACCGCCTCCATCCGGGCCAGCGGCGCGCCGATGCAGCGGTGCACCCCGATGCCGAAGGACAGATGGTCGTCGGCGGCGCGGGCGGGGTCGAAGCGCTCCGCGCGCTCGCCGTAGTGCGCGGGGTCCAGCCCGGCCGCCCCGTAGGTGGTGAGGATCGCGTCGCCCGCCGGGATCGTCACACCGCCGATCTCGATGTCCTCCACCGCGAACCGCAGCGGCAGCGCGGCGATCGACGGGCGCAGCCGCAGCACCTCGTCCACGACCGCGTCCCAGCCGATCCGGCCGGCCCGGACGGCGGCGAGCTGTTCGGGGTGGGTCAGCAGCGCGACCACCGCGTTGCCGATCAGGTTGACCGTGGTCTCGAAGCCGGCCCCGATCACCAGCAGCAGCGTGTAGAGGAGTTCCTCCTCGCTGAGCCGGTCGCCGTCCTCGGCCCGGACCCGGATCAGCTCGGTGGCCATGTCGTCGCCCGGGTGCTCGGTCTTCCAGGCGATGAGCGCCGTCAGCACGGCGCCGATCTGCTGCTGGACGAGGAGCCCGTGCTCGGGCGAGGGGTCCGAGGTGTCCATGATCGCGGCGACCATCACCTCGGTCGGTCCCACCAAGTGGTCGGGGACACCGAACAGTTGGCAGATCATCCGCATCGGGAGTTGATGCGCGTAGCCCTCCCGCAGGTCCACCGGCGCGCCCCCGGCCGCCGCCTCGGCGAGGGCTCCCAGCAGTTCCTCGGTGATCGTCTCGACCCGCGCCCGCATCGCCTCGGTGCGCCGGGCGGTGAAGCTCGGCGCCACCAGCTTGCGCAGCCGGGTGTGGTCCGGGCCGTACGTGGAGAGCATGTTCACCACGCCGACCCAGCCCATGATCCAGCCCCAGGAGGGGTTCTGTCCGACCTCGGGCCATCGTGCCCAGTGCTTGCGCGGATCCTTGCTGACCCGGGGGTCGAGGATCAGCGCTCTCAGCGTGTCGTACCGGGTGGGCGCCCACGCGGGGATCCCGCCGGGCAGTTCCACCGGCGCCACCTCGCCGAGCGCCCGCAAGCGGGCGATCTCGGCGCCGATGTCACTGCCGAAGGGGTCGATGGCCACAGGGGTCGGAACCGTCATGTTCGCTCTCCGGGCTTGTCGGGTGTGCGGGGCGTGAAGCGGACGGGCAGGGCCGTCAGCGAACGGTGGAAGGGCCCGGTGCGCCAGGTGAGGCGCTCGCGGGGGATGACCGGTTCGAGGTCGGGCAGCCACTGGGTCAGCCGCTCGATCGCCTCGGTGACGATCAGCAGGGTCTGGTGCCGCACCGGGCAGGCGTGTTCGCCGGCGGACCAGGACAGGTGGGAGGCGTCGTGCGGGTGCTGGGCGCCTGCCGAGGAAGCGGCGGTGCGCTCGGCCTGCTGCCCGAGCGCGCCGAAGGAGATGACGACCGGCACGGCCGCCTGCACCCACACGCCGTGGAAACTCCGCGACTCGCGGGCGTAGTGGATCCCGTAGTTGGCCAACGGGGTCTCGTAGCGCAGCACTTCGAGCACCGCGTCCATGACCGGACGGGACCCGCTGGTGAGCGTGGAGTAGAAGTCGGCGTTGCCGACGATCCGGGACAGCGCGTTGGACACCAGGTTGGTGGTGGGCTCGTGGCCGGCGCCGAGGGTGAGGAAGACCTGCCAGGTGACCTCCTCCGGGGTGAGCCCGAGCGGGTGGTCCAGCAGCCAACTGGTGAAGTCCGGGCCGCGCTTCTCGGTCTTGGCGGCGATCAGCCCCAGCACGTAGGTGACGAACTCCGCCTCGCCCGCGGCGGCTTCGGCGCCGCCGTCGATCAGCTTGACCAGCGAGTTCTGCAGCTTGCGGCTGTCGGAGTCGGGCAGCCCGAAGAGGTTGTTGAGGATCAGCGACATCAGCGGCCGGGAGAAGTCGCGGACCAGGTCGACCTCGCCGGCCGGCCCGAACTCGCTGACCAGCAGGTCCACCGCGTGGTGCACGCGGTCGCGCAGGTCGTGCGGCTCCACCAGGTCCCAGGCGTCGAGGAACGCCTTGCGGTAGCGGATGTGCGTCTCGCCGTCGGAGAACAGCGAGTTGGGCCGCCAGCGCATCATGGCGAGGATCGGCGAGTCCTCGGAGACGGTCTCCTCCCACGCCCGCGGGTCGTGCGACCACGTCTCCTCGTCGTGCAGCAGGTCGAGCGCCGCCCGGCGGTCGGTGACCACGTACGCCGGTACGCCCGGGGCGAGTTCGGCCCAGCCCAGCGGGCCCTGCGCGCGCAGGGCCTCGTAGTAGCGCTGCGGGTCGAGGGCGAAGCCGTCCTCCCACAGCCGGACCGGCGCCGACAGGGAGAAGGTGTCGGCGGCCGCGTGGGGCGAGGGGGGAGAGGAGGGCAAGGGTGCGTTCACCAGAGGGCTCCGGGCTGGATGAGGGTGCCGATGAGAGTGGGGCGGGGGTGTGGCAGGGCAGCGGAAGATCACGCGGCGAGCGCGCGGTGGGGGGTCAGGCGGTTCGGGCGATGAGGTGCTCGACCAGGGCGAGCAGGGCGTCGATCGAGGAGTTGGTGTCCCTGGCGTCGCACGCCACCATGGGAGTGCCCGGCTCCAGGTCGAGCGCCGTGCGCAGTTGGTCGAGCGTGTGGTTGCGGGAGTCGGGGAAGATGTTGAGCGCGACCGCGTAGGGCAGACCGCACTCCTCGACCAGGCCGAGCACGTCGAAGGAGTCGTCGATCCGGCGGGTGTCGACCAGCACCAGGGCGCCGAGCGCGCCGTAGGCGATGTCGTCCCACAGGGAGCGGAAACGTTCCTGTCCGGGCGTGCCGAAGAGGTAGAGCACCACCCCGTTGCCCAGGCTGATCCGGCCGAAGTCGATGGCCACGGTGGTGGTCGTCTTGTCCCGGACGCCTTCGAGGCTGTCCACGTCCACCGACGCCTCGGTCAGGTGCTCCTCGGTGTGCAGCGGCTTGATCTCGGAGACGGAGTCGATCAGCGTGGTCTTGCCCACGCCGAACGGCCCGGCCACCAGGATCTTGACCAGCTCGCGGGCGCTGTCGGGCAGATGCGGGCTGCTGTGGGCGGCGTCGGGCTGGTGCAGGCCGCTAGTGCTTGAGGGCGCGGAGGCCATCGGCCACTCTCTTCAGCAGATCGGGATCGGGCAGGTCGGCGGGGGGCACCGGCGGGCGGTCGCGCACCAGGTCCTGGTCGGAGAGGTCCGTGGCCAGCACGCGGATCGCGGAGACCGGCAGCTCCAGCATGGCCGCGGCCTCGACCACGGTCAGCGACCCGCCGGCCAGGGCGTCGAGCAGGGCCAGCCGGGCGGCCGGCAGCCCGGCGGGCGGACTCGCACCGGTGGCGGTGAGCACCGACAGGCGTTCCAGGCAGTCGCGACTCGGCCGCGCCACCCCGCCGGTGGACAGATAGGCGGGGACCAGCGGCCGGCCACTGCGGCGGGTCATGCCGCGGCGCCGCCGTCTCCGCCTCGCGGCGCGGCGGCCATCACCTTCTCCCCCAGCCTGGCCACCTGCGAGTGGACCCGGTGGGCGAGCAGGTCGAGCCGGACCTCCGGACCGCCGAAGGCGGCCACGCAGGTGCCGTGGTCGGTCGGCGCGACCAGGATGTAGCCGTGGTCGGACTCGATCACCACCTGCCGGACCTGGGCGTCGTCCTTGTCGGCGAACGCGGCGGCGGCGGTGCGGCAGGCGCCCTGCACGGTGCTGATGATCGCGGCGGTGCGCTCGGCCGCGGGCTGGGTGAGCGCCTCGGTGTAACCGGAGACCAGACCGTCCCGGGTGAGCAGGACCGCGGCCCTGACGTGGGGGATCTCCAGGATCGGTTCGAGCACCCACGCGCTGTCGCCGGTGTCGCGGCTGGTCATCGCGGGTCATTCCCTTCGGTGTCGGCTTCGGACCTGGCCGCCGCGGTGCCCGACTGGAGGGCACCGAGGGCGGCGGCCGCGTTCTCGGGGGTGAACGCGGGCTGCTGGGTGGCGGGATCCTCGGCCGCGGCGGAGGCCTCGGCACGGGTCCGGCGGCGGCGCTGCGGCAGCACGAGGGGCTCGACCAGGGGGAGGTCCGCGGGCTCGGGCTCGGCAACAGCCGCGCCGGCCCGGCCCGCCGCGACGGCCCTGTCGTCGTGCGCGGCGGCCGGCTGCTCGGCCTCGGAGCCGGCCGCGCTGCTGTGGCCGCCGCTCGCCGCGGGCGCCCCGGCCGTGCGGGTGGAGCGCGGGGTGCTGGCGGCGGGCGGCTGCTCGACCGGGTCGATGTGGCTGAGCAGGTGGGACCTGATCAGCAGTACGGCGCGCACACCGCCGTACGGCGACGGCGAGGACAGGTCCACGGACAGGTCGAAGCGGCGGGTGAGCTGGCCGATGGCGGCCAGGCCCATCCGGGGCGGGTCGCCGAGCTCGGACATCAGGATGGTGTCCTTGCCGGCCACCATCCGCTGGGCCCAGGCGCGTTCGTCGGCGGCCATGCCCACGCCGGAGTCGTCCACGGTGACGGTGACGCCGTGGTGGACGCGCTCGAGGTTGACGACGACGTCGGTGTCGGGGGCGGAGTGCCGCAGCGCGTTGTCCAGGAGTTCGGCGACGATGATCGCCACCGGCTCCACGGCGTGCGAGACCAGGGCGGTGCCGGACTCGACGTGGTGGTTGACCTTGACCCGGTGGTAGCCGACCAGCCGGGACTGGCCGCCGGTCACCGCCTCGATCAGGTGCGACTCCTCGCGGGCCAGGCCCACCCAGGCGCCGCAGACCACCGCGGTGACCTGGGCCCGGCGCAGCGACTGCTCGTTCTCGTGGTCGAGCGCGAACAGGGTCTGCGCCAACTCCGGGTCGTCGTAGCGCTCCTGGAGGCCGCGCAACTGGTCCTGGAGCCGGTAGAGGCGGGCCTGGATGTCGCGGGTGGCGCCGCGCATGGCCGCCCGGGCGGCGGCGTCGACCCGCTTGCGCTCCTGGGCCATGGCGTTGGGGATGCCGTCGAGCACCTTGCCGAGGGCCGCGTCGAAGTCGGCGGGCAGCGCGTCGGGCCGGAGCGGCCCGGGCACCCGGACGTGCGGGTGGACGGCGTGGGTGGTCGTGGCGCACATCCGCGGTCCGGCGACGTGCTCGATCTCCGCGACGAAGGCGGCGGCCGCCTTCTCGGCGTCGCCGAGGGCTTCGTCGAGCTCGGCGCGGACGCCGTCGAGGGCGTGCCGGGCGCTGCCCAACTGGGAGCGCAGCCCGGAGATCTCCTCTCTCTGCCGGGCCAGGTTCCGGCGGGAGCGCAATGTCCCACCGCCCAGAGCGAACGCCAGCAGGGTCCCGGCGGCCAGGCCGGCGAAGGCCAGGTCCGGTGTCTCGATCATCGAATCGACCTCAGGGAGATCAGGTGGTGTGCACGGTCGGGCGCCCGCGCACACGCGGGCTGCGGGCCCAAGTAGACACTGTGACGGACCGCTTACGCGCGTGTTTTGGTGAAGATCCTTAAGGAATTGACGGACCCGTGATCAGTTCTGTCCGTTGTGTCAGAGTGTGCCCCCGGCCGGGTCGACGAGCTGGTGGCGGCCTGCCGACAGTGGGCGACCGGCCCCGTGCCCATGCGGCACACCCGGCTGCCGCGCGGCGGGGTGATGTCGGTGCGCACGGTTTGCGTGGGCTGGCCCCGTTCATTTCGGACCCCGTACACGTACACGCGCACGGCCTCGGACGTGAACGGGGCCCGGGTGGCCGCCTTCCCGGAGTGGCTGGCCGAGTTGGGCCGGCGGGCGGTGGCGGAGGCGTACGAGGACCCGGAGGCGGGTGCGGCCTACGCCCCGGACACCGCGCTGGTGAACTTCTACGACGACGGCGCCACGACGGGCATGCACCAGGACAAGGACGAGCGGTCGAGCGCGCCCGTCGTCTCATTGAGCATCGGCGACACCTGCGTGTTCCGCTTCGGCAACACCGAGACCCGCACCAGGCCGTACACGGATGTGGAGTTGGAGTCCTGGGACCTGTTCGTGTTCGGCGGGCCGTCGCGCTACGCCTGCCACGGGGTGCCCAAGGTCCGCCCGGGCACCGGCGATCCGGCCACCGGGCCGGCCGGCGGCGGGCCGGCTCAACCTGACGCTGCGGACGACCGGGCTGAGCGACTGAGCGACCGGACGGCCGAGCGGTTGCCCGGGTGGGCCGACCGTCCGGCCGGGCGCGCGCCGGGGCGCCGGGCGGACGGCCGAACGGCCCCCGCCGCCCGGTCGACCGGGTCCTGCGGGGGCCGTTCGTCGGGCGGACCGGCCGGTCCGCCCGAGGTGCGGGATCAGTCCTTCAGCAGCACGAAGTTGCTGGTGGTCGTGCCGCCCTTGGTGATGCGCACCGTCGCGACGGTCGGCTGGTAGCCGTCCTTGGCCACGATGAGCTGGAGCGGGTTGTTGCGGACGTCGAGCCACAGGGCGTAGCTGCCGTCCGCGGTGGTCTTCAGGGTGTAGTGGGTGGCCCAGGTGTTGATCTGCACGGTGGCCCCGGCCAGCGGCGCACCGCCGGACGCGGTCACCTTGCCGGTGATCTTCCCCCAGGTGGCGGGCGGGTTGACGGTGAGCGAGACGCCGATCGGGGCGAGCTGGTACGGCGTGTCGGTGCCGAGGGCCAGCGAGGCGGTGAGCGTGCCGGGCTGGGTGATCTCGGGCGCCGACGCGTCGAGGGTGACGGTCAGCGTGGTGCTCGCGCCGGGCTGGAGCGTGACGGTGTCGGTGCTCTCGCTCAGCCAGGTGACGTCGGTGGAGCCCTCCTGGTCGTAACCGGGCAGCACCTCCGAGGTCTTGAACGGCGTGGTGCCGGACATGCCGCCGACCGAGTAGAAGCCGACGCCGCCGCCCCCGCGGTAGAGCGAGGAGTTGGCGTTGGGCAGCGCGGTCCAGGCGTCGCTCGCCGGGTCGTAGGACCAGGTCTGGTTGGTCAGCGCGCCACCGTTCTGCACGGCGCCGCCCTTGACCAGCAGGCTTCCGTTGGCGGCGGTGTAGGCCGCGCCCCACGCGTCGGTCGGCTGGTCGGCGATGGGCGACCAGGAGTCGCTCGCCGGGTCGTAGACGTAGGCGTGGGTGAGGCTCCCGGCGTCCACGGTGCCGCCGGCGCAGTAGAGCTTGCCGCCGATGCCGCCGCAGGACTCCCAGGACACCGGCTCCGGGTAGGAGGCGGCGGTGGACCAGCTGTCGGTCGCCGGGTCGTACACGGTGACGTCGGTGCTGCCGCAGGAGTCGGCGCCGCAGCCACCGACCGCGTACAGCTTGCCGTTGAGCACCGCGCTGCCCGAACCGGCGTACGGCTTGGGCGTGTTGGCGCCGGTCGACCAGGAGTTGGAGGCGATGTCGTAGATCTCCAGCTTGGCGTCCGGGGATCCGCTCGCGCCCCAGCCGCCCGCGACGTACAGCTTGCCGTTGACGATCCCGTGGGCCGGGGCCTCACGGGTGTCGGCGGCCGAGGCGAGCTTCGTCCAGGCGCCGCTGTCCGCGCTGTACGCGTACAGGTCCTTGCTGTCGGCGGTCCCGGTGAAGCCGAAGCCGGAGTAGACGGTGCCCTGGTAGGTGGCGACCGCATTGTCCCCGGTGGTCACCGGCAGGTCGGGAACGGCCTGCCAGGCGGTGCCCGCCGTGCCCTGGGCGTCCGCGGGCGACGCGCCGGACTTCGCGCCCGGCTTGGCCTTGACCGCGCCGGAGCGGGCGGCCAGCGACAGCGGCGAGTAGTGGCCCTTGACCAGGTTGAGCGGCGCGCCGGACTTCTGGAGCACCGCGCCGCCGGGGGTCTCACCGAGGGTGAGGGTGGCCGGGGCGGTTCCGGTGTTCTTGACGGTCACGGTCTGCGTGGCGCTCTTGCCCCAGGCGACGGTCTTGGCGATCGAGGCCGGGGTGACCTTCAGCCGGCCCGCGTCCAGGGCGAGGTTGCGGTGGACGGTGCCGTCGGGGGGCATGTTGGCCGTGGCGGTGGCCGAGGTGTACTTGGAGGCCGCCGCGGTCACCGGGTGCTTGCCGGTGAGGTGCGAGAACATCCAGTAGAAGCCGTCGCCCAGGTTCGGGTCGTCGGGCGTGGCCGCGGTGGTGGTGTGGTCGTCGGAGTGGTCGACGCTGGTGACGGTGGCGCCGTTCACGCCCGCCTTGGTGTTGGCGTCGGTCACGTTGCCGACGGTCAGGCCGCCGGGCACCGGGTCGTAGTGGCGCTGGCCGACGAACACGTTGTCCAGCTGCCACCAGTACGCCCAGGTTCCGGTGTAGTGGAAGCGCAGGCAGACCCCGGACTTGCCGCCGGCGCCGGTGAGCGGCACCTCGACGTGGCCGGTGAACGACGCGGAGGTCTTCTCCCACACCGTGGTCCAGGTGGCGCCGCCGTCGGTGGACAGGTCCACGTCCGCGACGGAGTTGGTGTACTCCTTGTAGTCGGTGTCGAAGTCGAGCACCGGGGAGTTGTTGTCGGTCAGGTCGAACGCCGGGGGCATCAGGGTGGTGTCCTGGTGCTTCCCCGAGCCGAGGTGGTCGCTGTCGACGATCGCGAAGCCGCCGGAGCCGCCGGTGCGGTTGCCGCGCTTGCCCGCGTCGTCGAAGCCCCAGCCGCCGGTCGTGCCGTCGGCGTTGTCGACCGTCCACCCGTCGGGGGCGGCGGCGGTGGAGTCGAACGGCTCGGTGCTGCCGACCAGGCTGACCTGGTAGCCGGGAGCGTCGGCGTCGGCGCCGTCCACCGGCACGGCGAAGTTGGCGGTCTTGTCGGCCGCCGCCACCTGCACGGTCTTGTCGAGCGTCTCGTAGCCGGGGTAGTTCGCGGCGATGTGCAGGGTGTACGAGGTGTTCCGCGGCAGCGTCAGGGAGTAGGCGCCGGTGGTGGGGTCGGTGAAGACCGGGCCGCCCGGCACGCCGTCGACGGTGATCTTCGCGTAGAGCGGCCAGCCGTGGCCGGAGCCGTCGGAGACCTTGCCGCTGACGGTCTGCCGGGGCACGGAGTCCAGCGCGAAGGACTCGGTGACGGTGCCGCCGTCGGACAGGGCCACGCCCGCGGCCGAGCCGTCGGAGTAGCCGTATGCGCTGGCCGTCAGGTCGTACGTGCCCGGCGGGATGTCCAGCTTGTACGTGCCGTCGGCGCCGGAGGTGGCGACGTGGTCGCCGGCCTTGACGGTGGCGCCCGCGATCGGGCCGCCGGTGGCGTGGTCGGTGACCGTACCGCTGATCACGCCGTGCGGGCCGCTGCGGAAGGCGTCCAGGCCGTTCGGCGTGCCGAGGCCGGTGGGGCCGTCGTAGCCGGGGCCCGCGGTGCACAGCGACGCCGGGGTGCAGCTGCCGTTGTCGCCCTGCGTCACGTCGTTGAGCGTGCCGGCCTGGGCGTACGGGTAGGCGTTGGGGTACGTGCCCGCGGCCGGGGTGCCGGCCGAGGCGTACACGCCCGCGATCAGCGGCGAGGCCGCGCTGGTGCCGCCGTAGACCGCCCAGCCGGAGCCGCCGTAGGTCTGGTAGACCGACACGCCCGTCTCGGGGTCGGACACCGCGGAGACGTCGGCGACCGACCGCTTGGCGCAGTCGGTGCCGGTCTGGAAGGCGGGCTTGGGCTCGTAGACCGAGCAGCCCGAACCCGGGCCGCCGTAGGCGTTGTTCCACACCGACTCGGTCCAGCCGCGCGCGGTGCCGGTGTCCCGGGCCAGCGCGGTGCCGCCGACGGAGGTGACGAACTGGGAGGCGGCGGGGTAGGCCACGCCGTAGCCGTCGTCACCGGAGGAGGCCACGACCGCCACGCCGGGGTGGTCGTAGTAGGGGTCCATGGAGGTCATCTCGGACGGGTCCTCGCCGCTGCCGGGCGTGGTGTCGTAGCCGGTCCCGTAGGAGTTGGAGACGTACTTGGCGCCGAGCGCCACCGCCTCGTCCACGGCCGCGCCGAGGTCCTCGAAGTTCGCGGAGTCGGCCTCCACCAGCAGGATGTGCGCGTTGGGCGCCACCGCGGAGACCATGTCGACGTCGAGCGATATCTCGCCCGACCAGTCGGGGTCGGGGTCCGGGTAGTCGGTGCCGCCGCGCTGGCTGACCTTCTGGAAGCAGCCGTCGGCGCTGGTGCAGGCGGGCAGTCCGAACTGCTGGCGGTAGACGGCCAGGTCGGCCTCGGCGTTGGGGTCGTCGTAGGCGTCCACGATGGCGACGGTCTCCCCGCCGCCGCCATCCGCGGGCAGTGCGTACGCGCTCCGCAGATCGGCCGGTCCGAAGCCGTCGACGGTGGCGGCGTGCGGCTGCACCCCGCGGTGGGCGGTCACATCGGTGCGGCGCAGCGCGAAGCAGCTGAACTGCCCGGGCGCGGGGTCGCCGCACTGCCGGACGACGTCCGTACCGGTCTTGGCGGCGGGCTGGGCGTGGGGCGCGGCCGACGCGGGGGTGGCCAGGGGTACTTGCATACCCAGTACGGCCAGTGCGGCCGACGCGATCGCGGCGACCGCACCGCGTCTGGCGGTGGTTCTGCGCAAGGTGGTCTCCCTTGGGCTGGAACAGGTGCCGGGCGAGCCCGGTTGCGGCTCACTCGAGCCGCTGGGCTATACCTGTGCATCACTCACCCCACACGAATCCTTTACGCATTGACGGATACGTGACACAGAATGCGCCTCATGTGACGGACGTGTTCACGCCATTCACTGGTCCCCCACGGCCGCTGCCTCGGTGTTTTCCAGCCACCCGTGCCGGGCCGCGTGCCAGACCAGCTGGATCCGGTTGTCGACGCCGGCGGCCCGCTGCATCGCGGCGATCCGGCGCTGGACGGTGCGGACCGCCACCCCCAGCGAGCGGGCCATCGCCGCGTCCGTGCTGCCGAGCACGAGCATCGCCAGGATGCGCTCCTGGAGCGTGCCCCGGACGGCGTCGGGCCCGCCGACCGGCACCGCGCCGGTCCACACGCTCTCGAAGAGCAGCACCAGGGCGTCCAGCAGGCCGCTCGGGCCGATCTCCAGCATCACCCGGTCCGGCGCGGAGTCGTCCGGCACGAGCGGCACCAGGGCCAGGGCCCGGTCCGCCACGTACAGCCGCGCCGGCAGCCGCTCGACCACGCGGACGTCCGCCCCCACGCAGCCGCTCCACCCGGCCGCCTCCAGCCGGGCGCGCTCCACGACCACCCGGCGCCGGACCTCGGACGGACCGCCGTGGCAGGCGTCGCCCCGGGCGAAGAACAGCAGTTCCTCGCGCGCCGACGCGCACACCTCCGCCAGCCGGCGCCGGATCGCCTCGGCGCCCTCCACGGTCTGCAGGATGTCCTCGGCCCGGTGCCCCTCGTGCACCCGCTGGTACTCCACGCCCAGCCGGTCCAGCAGTTCCCGGCTGCGCCGCAACTGCTCCTGGGCCCGGGTCAGCAGCGGCAGCAGCCCGGTGTGCGGCGGTAAGGGGTACCAGCGCTCGTCCCGGCCGAGTCTGACGAGGGCGCGGTCCGCCAACTCGCCGCAGGCGGCCAGCGCCTGCTCGGCCGGTAGGTCCATCTGCTGGGCCAGTTCGGCGACCGCCACTCCCCTGGTGGCCACCAGCAACGCGTAGGCCCGGTCCGCGTCGGCGCTCAACCCCAGCGCCTCAAACGCCCGTTCGGTCATGGTCGGCGACTGTAGCGGTCGCCCCGACCCGGCACCGGGGGTTCGGGAGAACCCGGCGGCGGGCCGCGGGGCCGGGGGGCGGCGCGGCGGCCCGACCGCAGGATAGTTCGGGTCCCGATGGGTAGGCAGGGCGGGGGCCGAGGAAGATCCTTCGGCCCTGACGCATCGTCAGTTCACGGAACGACGGGAGTGAGGGCCATGAACGGGGAACGGAAGGCGCGACGGGCGCGCGGACGGCTCGGTGCGGTGGCGGCCTCGACGGTGTTGGCCGCGGGGGCGGCGGTGCTCGGGGTGCCGGGCGTGGCGGTGGCCTCGGATGTGGAGGTCACGCCGGTGGCGTCGGCGGTGACGGCGTCCACGAACGACGGGAACGTGCCCGGCAACGTGGTGGACAACAACTACACCTCGCGGTGGTCGGGTCAGGGCGACGGCGCGTGGCTGCAGTTGGACCTCGGCTCGGTGCACACCGTCACGCACATCAAGGTGGCCGTCTACCAAGGAGACACCCGCGAGAACGTCTTCCAGCTCCAGTACTGGGACGGCAGCACCTGGCGGACCGTCTTCGACGGACACAGCAGCGGAACCTCGACCGGCCTGGAGTCCTTCACCTTCACCGCCGTCCAGACCTCCAAGGTCCGCTACGTCGGACAGGGCTACACCCTCGACGCCGACGGCACCACCGGCACCACCGGCACCACCGGCACCTGGAACAGCCTCACCGAAGTCGAGGTCTGGGGCGGACCCGCCGCCGGCGGAGGAGGAGGCGCGACGCTGCCGGCACAGGTGCTGAACCTGACGAACTGGAAGGAGACGCTGCCCACCGGCCCGTCGGAGGACCCGACGGAGATCTCCCAGCCGGAGCTCGCGACCTTCTCCTCCGACCCGTACTTCACCGTGGCCCAGTCGGGCACCGCCGTGCAGCTGCGCGCCGCCGTCAACGGCGTCACCACCGGCGGATCGGGCTACCCCCGCTCGGAACTGCGCGAGATGAAGAACAACGGCGCCGACGAGGCGAGTTGGTCGTCCACCTCCGGAACGAGCACCCTCACCGTCAAGGAGGCGTTCACCCACCTGCCCAGCACCAAGCCCCAGGTGGTGGGCGCGCAGATCCACGACTCCTCCGACGACATCACCGTCTTCCGCCTCGAAGGCAGCAGCCTCTACATCACCCACGGCGACGACACCCACTACAAGCTGGTCACCAGCAGCTACGCGCTCGGCACCCCGTACGAGGCGAAGTTCGTGGTCAGCGGCGGCCAGATCAAGGCGTACTACAACGGCACCCTGGAGACCACCATCTCCTACTCCGGCTCCGGCAACTACTTCAAGGCCGGCGCCTACGTGCAGGCCAACTGCACCAACTCCTCACCGTGCGGCTCCACCAACTACGGCGAGGTCGACATCTACTCCCTGAGCGTCACCCACTCGTAGCCGGAACCCGCCCGCCGGGGGCGGCGCGCAGTTCGACGCAGCACTGTCCTGGAACGGGGGCCAGGACGGCGTCGATCCCGGTGGCCTCCAGCCCGGTGAGGAGGCCGCTCAGGTAGGCGTGGTTGATCCCGCACACCAGCTCCGGTGAGCGGGACGCGAGCGGGTGGAAGGGGCAGTTGAACAGCCGCGTCCCGGCGGGCGCGGCGCGCTCGGGTTCGTAGCCCTGCCGCTCCAGCACGGCCTCGGCCAGCGTCAGGCCGCGCTCCGGGCCGAGCCGCCCCGGGCGCACCCGGGCGCGCTCGGCGGCCCCGAGGTCCCGGCCGCGGTCGTGGGCGGTGCGGAGCGCGGCCGACCGGGCGTCCTCGCCGGGGCGCTGGGTGAGGACGGCGTCCAGCAGGATCTCGGCGATCACGCCCGGGTCGCGCTCCGGGATGCTGATCCGCAGGTCGGTCCCCGCCGGCTCGTAGACCTTCGGCTTGCGGCCGACCTTGCGGACGCCGCCGGGGCTCTCGTAGCGCGCGCTCAGCAGCCCGGCGGCGACGAGCTTGTCGAGGTGGAAGGCCGCCAGCTTGACCGAGATCCCGGCGTCGACGGCCGCCTCCTCCCGGGTGACGGGCCGGCGGGCCCGCCGGACGAAGGTGAACATCCTGCGCCGCTGCTCGTCGCCGAGCACCGCCACCACCGCGACGCGGCTGTCGGCGGACGGCCGTGGCACGGTCTCGTCGTCGGAGGGAGACACCTCGTCACGATAACGCAAACGTGTGCGGGACATAACCGAACCGGCGCCATGAACTCCTTGCTCAATGGCCGTGTCCCTGAATAAGGTCAATGCTCGTTGGTGAAATCAGGCAGAGCTTCGGCGCGGCGCCGGTGCCGCCGGGCCGGACCGACCGCCGGCGCGCGGCTCGCACCGTCCCGGGCCGGTTCCCCGTCCGCCCGGCGGCCCTTCCCCCTTCTCCCTTCCCCCTTCTCCTTTGCCCTCTTTCCCCCTTCCCCTCGGGAGCTATCCATGCACAGCGCAGCATCGACGACCTGGGACGTCACCGCGCCCGGCGAGGACGGCACCCCGCCCGCGGGCGCCCTGCGGGTCGTGCACGAGCCCGAGGGCATCGACCTCGCCGCCGCCGAGCAGGCCGCCGGCCACTTCCTGCGGGCCCTCGGCGTCAGCACCGACTCCGAGAGCCTGCGGGACACCCCGCGCCGCATGGCCCACGCCTACGCGGAGCTCTTCAGCCCCCGGCCGTTCGACCTGACCACCTTCCCCAACGACGAGGGGTACGACGAACTCGTCCTGGCCCGCTCCATACCCGTGCGGTCGGTCTGCGAGCACCACCTGCTGCCCTTCGTCGGCACCGCCCACGTGGGCTATCTGCCCGGGCAGCGGATCCTCGGGCTGTCCAAACTCGCCCGCGTGGTCGAGCACTTCGCCTGCCGCCCGCAGGTGCAGGAGCGCCTCACCAAGCAGATCGCCGACTGGCTGCAGACCCAACTCGACCCCAAGGGCGTCGGAGTGGTGATCGAGGCCGAGCACACCTGCATGACCCTGCGCGGGGTGCGGGCCACCGGCTCGACCACCCTCACCTCCACACTGCACGGGCTGCTGCGTCATGACGCGCGCTCGCGCGGCGAGTTCCTCGCGCTCACCGGCGTCGCCGGCTAGCTGTTCGTCCGCCGCGGGCTGAGCGTCCTGTCCGCCGCGACCCCGCAGCGGCTCCGCGGCAGCCCCATGGCTTCCGCCCTTCCTCCGACACCCGAAAGACCGCGTCCATGGAAATCTGGATCAACCCGGCCTGCTCCAAGTGCGTTTCGGCGCTCTCCCTGCTCGACGCCGAGAAGGCCCACTACACCGTGCGCCGTTACCTCGACGATCCGCCCACGCCGGCCGAACTCGGCGAACTCCTCGGCCGGTTGCACCTGGAGCCCTGGGACATCGCCCGCACCGGCGAACCCGTCGCGGCCGAACTCGGCCTCTCCGACTGGCCCCGGGACGCCGCCTCCCGGCACCGGTGGATCGAGGCGCTCTCCCGCCACCCCGCCCTGATCCAGCGGCCGATCATCACGGCCGACGACGGCACCGCGGTCGTCGCCCGCACCGGGGAGGCGGTGCGCTCGGCTCTGAACGCCTCACCGGATGCCCGGCGGGAGCGCTGATCCTCACGGCTCCAGGGGGGCGGCGCCGTCGGTGCCGCCTCGGTCGGCGGGGCCGGAGCGGCCGGCCTGGCGCCAGAGAACGGGCGGCCTGCCGTAGCGGTGCTTGAACGCGCGGCTGAACGCGGCCTCCGAGGTGTATCCGACCTTCTCGCCGACGGTTCCGACCGCCAAGGATGTGCCGCGGAGCAGATCGGCGGCGGCGTCGAGGCGCACGTGCGCGAGGTAGGTGGCCGGCGGCTTGCCGATCCGGGCCGTGAAGCGGGCGGCGAACGCCGATCGGGAGAGGCAGCACGCGCGCGCCAGTTCCTCGACGGTCCAGCCCCGGCCGGGATCCCGGTGGACGGCGCTCAGCGCCGGACCGATCTGCGGGTCCAGCGCGCCGACGAGCCAGTTCGGTTCGGAATCCGTGCCGGCGGCCCACGCGCGCAGGATCTGGATGAAGAGCAGGTCGAGGATGCGGGCGATCATCACCGCCGACCCCTGGGACGGCGAGCGCATCTCGATGAGGATCATCTTCCGCGCCACTTCGAGCCCTTCGAGGGCCGGGCCGCCGTCCCCGCGCAGGACGATCACGGACGGGAGGCTCGCGAGGAGGTGGCTCGCCCCCGGGTCGCCGATCGTGAAGGTTCCGCAGAGCCAGCGGGCCGGCCGGGGCGCGGGCCCGCCGTGGCCGCTCTCGCCGACATGGCCGCCGACGTGGTGCGGATCGCCGCGCGGCAGCAGGACGGCGTCGCCCGGACCGGCGTGTTCGACGTGCGCGGCGCCGTCGATCCGGACCTCGACCTCGCCCTCCTCGACGATGTGCAGGGCGCCGACTCCGGAGAATCCGACCGAGCCCGTACTCAGCGGACCGTACGCGGCGATCCGTTCGCCGCCCAGCCGGACGCTCCGCAGCAGCTCCGACAGCAAGTCGTAGGGCCGGCCCTGCGCGTCGGGGCCGAGCACCGCGTTCTCCGGCGGCGCGTCCGCGGGCGCCGGGGGCTCGGGTGCCGGGGGCTCGGCGAACCCGTCCTCCGGCCGGCGCACGTCGTCCGCCGACTCTGGACGATCGGCAAAGTCTCCCGGCGGAACGATCATGGTCGCCTCCCCCTTCATCGGCCTATGTTTGCCACACAGCGAGTGAATCGTACGGGCCCGGGCCCGCGTTGACGTGCACCGTTCGCCAACGGCCAGGGGCGGAACAGCCATGCCGTCGAGCCTCCGCCGGACACCGATCGTCCAGGGCGGAGCCCGTTTCGTTCGCACCGACCGAGCAGGACAACCAGGAGGTCATCCATGACCGCGCAGGGCAGGACCACCAAGATCAGCTTCGTGTACTCCAACCCCACCGACCCGGACGCGTTCGAGGTGGCCTACCCCGAGCAGATCGCGCTGGCGCGGAAGCTGCCCGGCCTGACCCGGCTTCAGGCGTCGAGGGTCTGGCCGAAGGAGGACGGCAGCCCGACGCCGGCGTACCGACTGCTCGACCTCTACTTCGCCGACTACGAGGCGGCCGGCGCCGCCGCCGCCGAGGCGGGGCCCCTCGTCGTCGCGACGAAGGAGCACGCCACCGGCGGCGTGGTGATCGCGTTCGCGGAGATCCTCGAAGACGCCTGAGCACCGGTCGCCGAAGGGCCGAGCCCCGCCGCACCGAGGCGGGGCTCGCCCCTCGCGGCGCCGCCCCGGTCGGCCGAGGCATCCCCGAGAGGCACGCTGAAAAAACGCTCCCTCATCCACCGGCGCGTCGAACGCCTCCTCAACTCCGACGCATAACACGGACCCGCCGCGGATTACGGCAGCGGGCAGAAAGGTGACGTCCGCCGAGGAAATTACCCGGGAGTCGGCCGGTGCCGGACCCGGCCGTCACGGCATTCGGGGCGGAATCCGGCGGGGTGTCCTCGTGATAGGGTCGTGGCGATTCACAGGACGCCGCGACAAAGGGGAATGGCGTGAATACCGAGAAGCTGACGGCCCGACGTCTCACGGCCGAGGAGCTGTCCGAACTGGGCATCCGGGACGACATCTTCGTCACGGCGGCGACGGAAGACCTTCCTCTCGACTGCTACGCCCCGGCCAATCTCACGAAGCCGGGAAAGAATTTCGAGGGTGGGTCCTTCACCGTGCGGACAATATTCGGTGACGAGATTCACCTCCTCCCGGACAATTCGGAAGAGTCCGGGGTCTGGATCGCCGACGCGGCCGGGGAGGAAATAGAGGTCATCCGGAGCGCGGGCGTCCTCCTGAACCTCGCCCTTTTCGTTCCCGACGGGAACAGGGAATCCCTGGAGTCGCTCTACGCCGCCGCGCGGGACGCCTTCGGCGCCGGGATCGTCCAGCGCTGGAGCGAGGAAGTCGTCGCGGTGCCGGACGTCAAGGTCGACCTCTTCGAGGAGCCGATCCGCGGCCGCAAGGGAGCGACCGGCCAGAACCGCGACCGCCGCGCCCTGGACATCTACCCGACCCGCACGCGGTTCATGGAGCCCAGCAACGGCTGGAAGTTCATCGTCGAGCCCCACCAGGAGATCGTCGACGACACCCCGACGATCTGACACGACGGCACCCCTCGACGCCGTTTCCCTCGGCGTCGGGCCGCGGGCGGCCTGGGCGCGCACCCTCACCGGCTCCCAGGCCGCCCGCAGTTGCCCCATTCATGGCTCGGCAGGCAGCAGCTGGATGAGGCCGACCCAGTTCTCCCCGTCTGCCCCGGCGTGGGCGGCCCGGACCTTCCAGCGCCCGGCGGGCAGCGGGACCTGTGCCTGATCCGGCATCCCGCCATCGGGATACGCGATATCCAGTTCGGAGCCCGCTTCGGCGGAGTCCATGAGCACGGCCGGACCGTCCGACACCCACGTGCCGCACTGCTCCCACTCGGTGGCCGGGTCCGCGAGAACAGCCTCTGCCGCGGCCCTCAACCCGGCCTCGGAATCGGCGGCAAGCCACCGCAGGAAGGCTCGCGGCTCGGGCAGGTAGCAACTGGTCGCCGGCTCGTCCGCCAGCACCAGTGCCTGTGTGCCGTTCTCCCCAACGGTGATCACACCGGCCAGACCGTCCACCGCACAGGCCCGGTCGTAGTCGTCCGGAGCGGTCCCGTCCCCCGCCATGACCCCGCTCTGCGTGCACCCGCGCCACGCGGCCAACGCGGAAGTGGGGATGACGATCAAAGGTCCGCCCATCGACGTCACCCAGACGGTGGCATTGTGGGACGTATCGACCGCGGTGGACGGAGAGGCGCTCATGCCGTCAGTGTGCCCCCACCCACTGACACAGCCCGCGCCGCTCGTTGGCGCCCAGCAGCGCGCGGCTGATGCGCCGGCCGACCGGGGCGGGCCGGCGGATTCGGGAATCCGCCGGCCCGCCCGCTGCGTACCTCTCGACCAGTCCAGCCGAGCGGCCGCGTTCAACCCTGCGAGCGGCACTTCGTGGAGACGCTGCCACACCCCGGCCTCGTTCCAGTCCCCCGCAGCCGACGCCAGCACGTCGTCCCCGACCCGAACCCGAGTCCCCGCGGCAGGTGCTCCCCCTGGATCCCCGTGTGCCGCACGAACAGGATCCCGCACAGCACCTCACGGTCGGGAACCGGCCTGCGGCCCGGATACCGGAACCGCCGTTCCTTCCGCAACCGTACGGGCCGCGTCCGTCGCCTCACCCTGATCCGCAAGGACGTCCGACGATCAGGGTGCTCACGGTCGGACTCGGCCGTGGGGTTCGCCTGTCGGGTTCGCCACGAACCGGCGCAGCCGGTGGGACGTCGGCCGAGTGGGGCGGCCCCCGTGCCGGCACCCGTGTCCGGGCACCGGCCCGGGACACCTATCCGACGGCCGTCGCGTCGTCCTCCTGTTCCGGCGTCGCCGCAGGCGGTGTGGCGCCGTGTCCGCTCAGGACGATCACGGAGTCCGGGTCGGGTTCGAGGAAGACCGGGTCGCCGTGCGTGATGCCCACCTTCTGCCGATATGCCCGCACCTTGAGTACCTGGTCGCCGATGCGCACGTGATAGTCCCAGCAGTCACCGTGGTAGATGCTGAACTCGATCCGCCCCTGCCACGCGTCGTCGCTCTTGCGCCTGCGGGACAGGCCGATGCTCTCCGGCCGCAGGAAAACACTGACCTCCTGGCCCGGGCGCAGTGCGGAGTCGGTCGCGCAGGTCACGGTGCCGCAGGCGACCTCGACCCGGGCGGCACCCGCGTCGCAGGTCAGGACTCGGCCGCGCAGCGCGTTCGACGCACCGAGGAAGCGCGCGGTGAACTCGGCGTTCGGCCAGGTGTAGATCTCCTGCGGCAGGCCGTGCTCCACCAGCCTGCCCTGGTTCAGCACCACGACCCGGTCCGATACCGCGAGCGCCTCGTCCTGGTCGTGCGTGACGAACACCGTGGTGATTCCCAAGCGCTGCTGCACCGACCGTATCTCGTCCCGCATCCGGTCTCGCAGCCCGGCGTCCAGGTTGCTGAGCGGTTCGTCCAGGAGCAGCACCTTCGGCTCGCGCACCAGTGCCCGGGCGAGGGCGATCCGCTGCTGCTGGCCGCCGGACAGCGCGGGCGAGGGCCGGTCCGCCAGGTCGGCCAGGCCGACCATGTCCAGTGCGTCCAGCGCCTGCCGGCGAGCCTGCGCGGCCTTGACCCGGGGCTTGCTGACCTTGAGTGGGAACATGACGTTCTGCGCGACGGTCATGTGCGGCCAGATGGCGTAGGACTGGAAGACGATGCCGATCGGCCGCCGGTGGACCGCGACGAAGACGCCGCGCGCGGGATCGGACACCACGGACCCGCCTATCTCGATCACCCCGCTGTCGGCCCGCTCCAGACCCGCGATCATCCGCAGGGTGGTGGTCTTGCCGCAGCCGCTCGGGCCGAGCAGGGTGACGAGTTCGCCCTCGGGGATTTCCAGGTCGATGCCGTCGACCGCGTTGGCGGTGACGGTACGGCCCGGGAACCGCTTGGTGAGACCGGTCAGTCTGATCACGAGTTGCCTCCGATGCCGATCCGGCCGCCGGCCAGGCGCACGATGCCGACGACGATGGTCAGGAACAGCACCATGACGATCCCGAGTGCGGCCACGACGGGGTAACTGCCGTTCGCGTACAGGTCGAAGATGCTCACCGAGACGACCTCGGTGTTCTGCGAGTAGAGGAAGATCGCTGCCGATATCTCCCGGAAGGCGACGATCATCGTGTAGAGGAAGGCCGCGAGCAGCGAGGGCATGAGCAGGGGCACGTAAACGCGGACGAAGGTCTGGAAGAAAGAGGCGCCGCTCGCCGACGCGGCCTCCTCCAGTTCGTCCTTGATCTGCGTCATGCCGGGCACGACGTAGCGCATGCCGTACGGGAGCCCGATGCTGACGAAGGCGATGATCAGGATGAACAGCGTGCCGTAGATGTGGAACGGCAGCGGGGCCACCAGGTACCAGTAGAGGATGCCGACGCCCATGACGATGCTGGGCACCGCGATGGGCACGGTGGACAGCCCGTCGAGCAGGCCGCGCCCGACGACCTTGGTCTTGACGGTGATGTAGGCGACGACCGCGCTGAGGATCGTGACGATCGCGCCGCTGGCGACCGCGCTGATCACACTGTTGCGGACCGACCGCAGCAGGGACGCCTGCCGGAAGACCTGCTCGTAGTTGGCGAACGTCAGATGGTGCAGCGCGTCCAGCGACGGCGGCTCGTACCCCGGCAGCAGGGAGGACCAGAGCAGCATCGCGAGCGGGGCGGCGACCGCGATCAGAAAGAAGAGCAGGAAGAAGGCGAAGCCGGCCCACCGCCATGCGCCCAAGTCCTGGGAGGCGGCTCTGAAGCCCTTGCCGGTGATCGTCTGGGTGGCCGCTCTCCTGCTCAGCCGCTGGGACAGGTACAGCCCGGCCGCGGCGATCGCCAGGACGAACACTCCGATGACGCCGACTGTGCCGTAGTCGGCGGGAAACGCCTGCAGGGCGGTGTAGATGCGGCTCACGAAGACGTACCGGTGGGCCGGCACACCGATGATCTGCGGCACCTCGAAGGTGGAGATGGTCTGGATGAACATCAGGAGCGCCGCGGAGAACAGCGCGGGCCTGACCATCCGCAGGGTGATGGCGCGGAAGGTGCGTACGGGTCCGGCGCCCGAGGCGAAGGACGCCTCCTCCAGAGAGGAGTCCATCGAGGAGAAGGACGCGCTGCCCATCAGGAAGGCGACCGGCGTCACGTGGATGGACTGGATGAAGACCATGCCGGCCAGCGAGTACACGTTGAAGGTCGGCAGGGACGTCGAGCGCAGAGCGGCGTTGACCGGCCCGCTCTCCGGCGACAGCAGGAGCGCCCAGGCCACGGTGTTCAGGATGCCAGGGATGATCAGCGGCACGAGGGCCGCGACGCGCGCGAAGCCCTTGGCCGGGGTGTTGGTGCGCGTCACGAGCCACGCGAGGGCGAAGCCGACCACTGTGCTCACGACCGCGGTGAGCCCGGCGTACAGCAGGGAGTTGCCGACCAGGCCGCCGAAGCCGCGCGAGGTGAAGGTGCCGGTGTAGTGCGAGAACGTCCAGGTCGAGGAACCCGCGCCGAGGAAATTGGTCTTGAGGCTCGCGACGACCATGGTGATCACGGGCACCAGCGCGAGGTAGGCGACCGCGATCGCAGCCAGGACCAGGATGAGATAGCGGCCCTCGACCCGCGTACGGCGCGGCGGTGGCGTCCCGGCCGTTCTCCCGGCCTGTTCGGCTGGATTCTCGTCGAGCACTGTCATGGGAGTCTCCGAAGGGCGTGGGTGTCGCTCGGGCGGATGTCTCGTCAGCTGTCGAGGACTTCGAGGCCGCAGCCGCGGTCCACGCCGAGCGCCTCAAGGAGGTTCGGCTCGGTGAACAGCAGCCGCGCGGGCTCGTGCTGATCGAGGTTGACGTGCTGGATCGTGATGCCCTCGGTGCGGACCGGCAGGTTGATGATGTCGGCCCTGGCCCAGTCGTGGCGTTCGTCGTCGATCATCGTGTAGCCGCGTCCGGCCCACACGTAACCCACCGTCCCGCCCTGGTACTTCATCCGGCCGCTGGACTCGCCCGGTCCGAGCTCCTGCACCCAGAACAGCAGCGAGGAGAGGCTGTTGTCGGTCATGTCGGGGTGCATGTACCACTTCTGGCGCCCCATCGCGTTCTGCTCCCAGGGCAGTTCGCTGCCCCGCACCACGGAGCGGCCCGCGGCGTAGCGCACGCGCTGCGCGTCGCGGAGGTCGATCAGCCGGTTCAGTCGCCCGTCGCTCATGTCAGTCCTGTTCCGCTGCGAAGGAGGATCCAAGGTTGTTGCGCTTGGCGATGTACGCCTCGTAGAGCGGCGACGACTCGATCTGGACGATCTCGCACCCGCCGTGGTCGAAGAAGGGCCAGTAGATGAAGGCGATCCACTCGGCGGGGACGTCGGGGTCCAGGTTGAAGTGCTGGTGCTCGATGCCGCCCGGTGTCATGGGCAGCAGCAGCAGGTCCCCGGCTTCCCAGTCGTGCCGTTCGCCGTCGTAGACCGAGTAGCCCCGGCCTGTCAGGATGAAGATGACCAGGCCGCCCTGGTGGCGGTGGCGGCCGGACCGCTCGGGGAAGACCTGTCGGAACACCTCCCAGCTCTGCAGACAGGTGTCGGCGAGGTCGGGCTCCAGCGGCGAGAGGTATCGCTTGGAGTTGGCCTGCCGGTGCATGTCCCACTGCCGGTCCCCGTCCTTGACGACGACCCGGCCCTCGAGCATCCGGTCGTGGACCTTGAACGAGTGCTCGTAGATGTGCGGTTCGTACAGCCGGGTGTCGCCCTCGCGCGGCTCGGGCTCGGCCGACCGGCGTTCTCGTGCGCTGTCCGTGCTCATCGCTCTCCTTCGGTGTCCGCGCTCTGGGCGCGCAGCTGGGTCATTTCCTCCTCGAGCCGGCGGGCCAGTCCGTCCTGCCCGCCGGGCGCGGCACCGGGCCCCCGCGCTCCGGAACCGGCCAGCGAGACGGCGATGCCGAGGTCGGCGGGGGTGAGGCCGTCCGACCGCGCGGCCAGCGCGCGCAGTTCGTCCGCGGGCAGGCAGAGCCCCCGGTCCGTGAGCATCGCGGCGAGGACGGCGGCTCTGTCCTCCTCATCGGGCAGGCCCACGTCGATGCGTACGCGCAGGCCGGTGGGGCCCAGCAGCGACTCGTCGACCAGGTCGGGGCGCGAGGTT
Source organism: uncultured Actinomycetota bacterium (assembly GCA_963756705.1). Taxonomy (GTDB): domain Bacteria; phylum Actinomycetota; class Actinomycetes; order Streptomycetales; family Streptomycetaceae; genus Actinacidiphila. The sequence continues at coordinate 113,603 of CAVWOS010000005.1, forward strand.
GTGCCGACCACGAGGACGCCGTCCTTCGCGGCCAGCGTTCCGATGGCGAGGGCCAGCTGGCCCGTCACGCCGGCGCCCGCCGGATCGCCCGGGGTCCTGCGCGGGGCCATCGCCTCCACGTGTTCCAGCAGCAGCATGCTCGGCCTGAGGCGTGCGGCGAGTTCGGACAGGTTGCGCATCGCCTCCTCGGTCTCGCCGAGCCAGCGCGTGGCCAGTTCCGAGCCCTCGATGACCAGCAGCCGCAGGCCGCGTTCGTGGGCGAGCCGACGCGCGATCGCGGACTTGCCCGTACCGGCGGGGCCTGTGAGCAGCACCCCCGCCCGCAGCGCTCCGGCCCGCGCCGTGTCCTGCGGATCGCCGGTCACAGCGGCGGAGTCCGCGACGGCACGCAGCCGGTCGAGGGCCGGCGTCCGGCCGGCGAGCGCGACAGGTACGGCCTTCTCTACGTGGCTGTCGCGGCTGCTCGCGGGGTCGGTCGCGCGGAGTGAGGCGAGTAGGTCCTCGGTGTCGATCGCGTCGGCCTCCGCCAGGGCCTGCTCTGCCTCGCCCAGGCCGCGGCGGTCCACGATGCGGCGCAGCGCGTTGCCGGCCGCCCGCCCGCACAGGGACGCGAGGTCGGCGCCGCTGTACCCGGCGGTGTCGCGGGCGAGACCGGGCAGCAGGGCGCGGGCCGCTCCCGACAGCGGCATACCGCGGGTCCTGACGTTCAGGATCTCCAGGCGGCCCCGCTCGTCCGGCTCGTCCACGGCGATCTCCCGGTCGAACCTGCCGGGCCGCCGGAAGGCCGGGTCCAGCAGGTGGACCTGGTTGGTCGTGCCGATCACGAAGACCCCCCGCGCCCGCCGCAGCCCGTCCATGAGGGCCAGCAGCTGGGCGACGGCGCGCAGGTCGGCCTGGTTCGACAGCGCCCTGCGGTTCCGGGTGAGCGCCTCGACCTCGTCGATGCAGATGATCGCCGGCGCGTGGTCGGCCGCCTCCGCGAAGACCGCCCGCAGGCTCTCCTCGGTCTGTCCGTGCAGGCTGCCGACGACCTCGGGCCCGGAGAGGTAGTAGAACGCCGCGTCGAACTCGCCGGCGAGGCTGCGGCACAGCAGGGTCTTGCCGCCGCCGGGCGGACCGCTGAGGATCACCCCGCGCACGGGGGTGATGCCGAGCCGGTCGAGCACCCGCGGGTAGTGGATGGCCAGCTCCATGACCTCCCGCAGTTCCGAGATGGCCGGGCCGAGCCCCCCGACGTCGGCCAGTCCCGCGTTGTTGAGCCGGGTGAACTCACGAAGGTCGGCGGGTTCGACGTCGATCCGGGTGGCGTCGCCGACCCGTCCGGCGCGTCCTTCGACGGCGACGGTACGGATGACGACGTGGCTGTCGAGCGGTCCGGCGGGCACAGCGGCCACCCCGCCCTCGACCACCGGCATCGCGGCCGCGCGCATCGCGCGCCGCACCCGCTCGGGCACGCCCGCCTCACCTTCGCCGGCGGCGAGGGCGGCATCGAGCTCCACCGTGACACGCCCGGTCCGGGCGTCCGGGAAGCGGGACACGGCCGCGTCGGCACCCAGGCGGGTGCCGAGCACCATCCTGGTCAGGCTGTCGAGCCGCAGCACGCCGGCGCCGCCGTCCGGCGGGCCGGCCAGGGTGACCGCGGCCGCGGTGCCGGGACCGGCCGTGATCAGCAGCGCGTCGCCCGGTTCCACGCCGAGCCGTGCGGCGGTGGCGGAGTCCAGGGCGGCTAGGGAGCCGGTCGGGTAGGCGGCGTTGTCGTAGCCCTCCACCCGGACCGCGTCCTGGCCGGCGGCGGCCCGGCCCGGGCGGCCGTCCCCGGCCGGGGCCGCCGGTACGCGGGGGTGGTGCGGGTGGGTGTGGCGCCGTTCAGTGGAGATAGGAACCACCGTCCACGACCAGGGTCTGCCCGGTGATGAAGTCGCTGTCGCGGGAGAGGAAGAACGACACCGCGCCGACCAGGTCCTCCGGCAGCTGGGTGCGCTGGAGCACCCGGTCGCGCCCGCCCTCGGCCCTGCGCGCCACCACCGCGTCGGAGGGGTTCTCCTCGCTCAGCGTGGAGCCAGGCGCGACGCAGTTGACGGTGATGTTGTGGCGGCCGACGGCGCGAGCCAGGCTCTTGGTGAAGCCGAGCACCGCCGCCTTCGAGGTCACGTAGTGGATGCGGCTGTCCGAGCCCTTGAACGCGGTGCCCGAGCTGATCGTGACGATCTTGCCGCGCCCGGCCTCCCTCATCGCGGGCACCGCGGCCCGCGACATCTGCCAAGTGCCGCGCACGTTGACCCGCATCATCAGGTCCCACTCGTCGATCGCGATCTCGTCGTAGGGGGCCCGCGACATGGGGACGACGGAGAACATCGCCGCGTTGTTGACCAGGCCGGTCAGCCGGCCGAACCGCTCGGTGGTGGCGGCCACGAGTTCCTTCACCGCGTCCTCGTCCGCGATGTCGACGGGGTGGCTCGCGGCCGTGTGACCCAGCGCGGTCAGCGTGGCGGCGACCTCGGCCGCGGCGGCGCCGTCGAGATCGGCCAGCATCACGGTCGCGCCGTCCTGGCAGACGCGTTCCGCGTACGCGGCCCCGATGCCGTGGCCCGCGCCGGTGACCACGACAACTTCGCCGGCCAGCCGTCCCGCCGCACCTGTTCCGTCCGTCATGTGAGGTCCTTCCGCAGTCATAGGTGGGGTCACGACTCCGCGCGCAGGCCGGGGAGTTCGGACAGCAGCCGACCGAATCCCTGGCGCTGTTCGCCGACCATGAAGTGCCGTTGGGTCGACCAGACACGCGCGGGAACCGCGTGCAGGACGGGCACGCCCAGGTCCTGTTCGAGCATGTCGATCACCTCGAGCACTCGCCATCCGGAGCCGAGGAGGTAGACGAGGTCGGCGGTGCGGTGCGCCAGGAACGTGGCCTTGGCGTGCCGGTAAACCTCGTGCACCGAGAGCTTCTGCACTTCTGTGAAGGGGACGTCCATGCCCGCCATCGCGAGGACGTCGAAGCCCGCGTCGGTGAAGTAGCGGGAGAACACGTCGTTGATCGCGCCGCCGAAGTAGGTGATCCCCACGATGCTGCGGGCCCCGAGCGCCCGCATGGCGTCGACCTGGGTGTCCCCCGCGGAGATGACGGGGAGCCCGTACTCGCGCTCCCAGCGTGCGGTGATCTCGTGCTCGCCGCGGTAGCCGTGGACCATCAAGGGCGGGGCGCCGCCGGGGGCGATGAGGTCCACACCGATCTCGGCCAGCTCCCGCACCCGGTCCTCGATGAGGGTGAGTGCATCCCGGAACTCTCCCTCGCTGCCCTTGGTGAAACCGACGGTCAGCGGGACGACGCCGATCCCCTCGGGCAGGAGGCGGATCGTCTCCTCGAGAGAGCCTGGGCGGTGGGTCGGCTTGATCAGGCCCATCGTTCCGCGCCAGCTGCTGAATGCCACTGTTCGGGTCCTCCTCCGTACTCGTACGGCGACTCGTACGCGAGCCGCCGCCTGATCCGCAGGGCGCGGGTCAGGGCGCGTTCAGCGCGGTCCTCATCTCGTTGACCTCGGTGTTGTACTGGTCGCTCGGCAGGATCGGGGTGGCGTAGGCGGACTTCCACTTCGCCGGGTTCCACGCGTTCGGGTTGTTGGCGACGTCGGGCCGCAGCGAGATCTGGCCGGTCGCCTTGGCGATGGACTGCTGGCCGGGCTTGGACACGAGCCAGTCCTCCAACAGCCGGGCGGCTGCGGGGTGGGGTGCCTTGCGCACGACGTCCACGAGGTTGAGCGCCGTGGACAGCGGGTTGGTGTTGACGAGGGCGAGCGTCCCCGGCGTCTTGTCCATCTCGCTGGCGACGCGGTATCCGTACGCCGTGGCGGTGGCGGCGGGTTCGCCGGCCTGTACCTGGCTCACCGCCAGGGTGTGGCTCTCAGCCAGCCGGGGCTTGTTTGCGCCGAGCCGCTTGAGCAGGTCATAGGCCTTGTCGTGGCCCATCGTCTGGATGAGGGTGTCATACCAGTTGGTGGCGCTCGGATCGAGCGAGAACTGACCCTTCCAGCGAGGATCGGTGAGGTCCTCGTATCCGGTCGGGACCGGCAGCCGCTTCTTCGCCACCACCTTCGGGTTATAGGCGATGACGGTGGTGGTGATGTACGCGACGCCGGTGAATCCCTTCGGCAGGGTCAGGCCAACGGGAAGGGCGATCTCGTCCTTCGGAGTGTACGGAGCGAGCGCGCCGGTCGTTTTGAGCTGGCCGATCTGGGTGGATTCACCGGACACCAGGTCGGCGTTGAAAGTGCCCGCCCGCTGTTCGGTGGAGATCTTGGGCAGGATGTCCTCGGGGCTCAACCGGAGGACATTGATCTTGATTTTCGGGTAGGTCTCGTTGAACGCCTTCACAAGATCGGTGACGCTGTCGCTGGAGAAGGTGGTGTAGAAGTTGACCGTGCCTTCTTTGGCCGCCTGAGCGGCCAATTGCGTGGTCGTCATGCTGTCGTAGGTGGCGGTGTCGCTGCCGCCGGCCGACCCGGATCCGCCGCTTCCGCAGGCGGTGAGGCCCAGCCCCAGCACGACGATGACCGCGGCTGCGCGCATCCGGTGGTTACTGATGGTGTTCATTTGTTTCCACTCCTCTGCTCGATGGGCTGGCACATCCGCTCCGTGCGAGCCGCGCGAACCAGGCCGTGAGAACCTTGAAACGGCCCGTCGCGCCGGAACACCGGCGGGACGAGGCGCGCGGACTGCTGAGCAGGGACCCGCGACGCATGCGGCAGGCCCTGCTAAACGCCGAATGATGGCTCGACAGCAGAGATCGGTGATCTTCTGGAACCGGCGGGCGTCGTTCGCCCCGGCTTGAGGTGTTCCGGGGGCCACCCGTGCGATCGGACTATTGGTCTGACCTCGCGTTGGGAGGGAACGTACGCCGCGTCGGGTTTTACGGTCAAGGGTTCGCGCGGAAATTGCTTTCGGCAGGTCCGGGTATGTCCAACCCATTGACAGAGACCTTTTGGTTAGTCCATTGTCCAGGTTCCTGGCTGCCCGCCCCGCGCGTCGCTCCCTCCAGCAGTCGCACTCCGTCACACCTCTCCGTCAGGAAGGCAACCGATGGCAGTGAGCCGTAGAACACGCTGCGTCCCCGTCCCGGACCCCGCCTCCGTTCGTGCCGCCGCGTCGGGCCGCGCGCTCCCGTACGGGCGGCGACGCAGGCCCGTACGAGCGGAGAGGGTGTCCTGATGCGGCTCGACCATCTGCTCGTCGGTGCCGTCGACCTCCACTGCCACGTGTATCCGGAGATGACCCTGGAGCACGAGGCCCGTCAGGACGACGACGCCTTGGTGGCCGGCGTCCAGGCCGCCGGAATGGCCGGCGTGGTCCTCAAGTCCCACTTCTGGCCCACGGTGGAGCGCGCCCACTACCTCGGGAGACGCTTTCCCGACGCGCGGGTCGTCGGCAGCATCACCCTCAACGGAGTGGCCGGCGGTCTCGATCCGATGGCGGTGGACGCGGCCGGACGGCAGGGCGCAGGTGTGGTGTTCTTCCCGACCTGGGACTCGGCGAACGACCGGGCGAGGGGCGGCTTCTCACGACGCGTCCAGGAACGCCTGCCCACGTACTTCGACAGCGACGCGCCCGGTCTGTCCGTCACCGAAGGAGGCCGGCTCAGCGGCAGGGCGGGGCGCGTCCTGGACGCCGCGGCCCGATTCGGCATGCTGGTGTGCACCGGACACCTCTCCCCGGACGAAGGCTTCCAGGTCATCAGGGGTGCGCGCGAGCGCGGGCTCGGGGTCGTGTTCTCCCATCCGCTGTCCGGATCGGTCGCCGCCTCGATGGACAACATGCGGGAGGCCGTACGCCTCGGCGCCTCGGTCGAGCTCTGCGCCCTGCAGACCATTGCGCTGGCCCACCGGGTGTCCCCCCAGGCCATGGCGGAGATCGTCCAGGAGCTCGGCCCCGAGAATTGCGTCTTCTCGACCGACGCGTTCAACGACTGGGCTCCCCCTCCGCAGGAGATGCTGCGCATGGGCATCGGCCAGCTGCTTCAGTCGGGCCTCGACGAACAGGCCGTGCGCACGCTCACCGTGGCCAATCCCCGTCGGCTCCTGGGCATGCCCGTCGCGGCGGACTGACCGCCCGCCGGAACGTGGTCCACGGGACACCCAGTGCGACACGGGAATGTGCCGAGCCCCTCCCGCTCGGATCCTTTCCTCATCCGGTTCGCAACCTTTTCACTTCGTCACGCTGGAGGACATCCATGGCAGACCTCGACTGGCCCCGGGACGGCCGGCACATCTTCGCGGGCGGGAAGTGGCTCGAGCTCGAAGGCGCGAAACGTATCGCCTCCGTCTCTCCCATCGACGAGACGGTGTGCGGTCATGTCGCCGCCGCACGGGCGCAGGACGTCGCGCACGCCATCGACCTCATCACGCCGGAACTGGCCGGCTGGGACGCGCTCGGCGCCCTCGGCCGCACGCCGTACCTCAAGCGCTTCGCCGAGGCCATCGAGGAGCACGCCGACGAACTCGCCGAGATGGAGACCCTTGACGGCGGTCTGACGGCGGCGACCGCGGCCAAGGACATCAGGACGGCGGTCAACTCGCTCGGCTTCTTCGCCTCGTACGCCTACGACCTGAACGGCACGACGTACTCCGCGCCCGGCGGGACCCTCGCGTACACGACTCGCGAGCCGTACGGGATCGTGGCGCGCATCGTGCCGTTCAACCATCCGGTCATGTTCGCCGTGCAGTGCGCGGCGCCGGTCCTGCTGGCCGGGAACGCCGTGATCATCAAGCCCCCGGAGCAGGCTTCCCTGTCCACCCTCATGCTGGCCGAGATCGCCTCCGGCGTCTTCCCGCCCGGCGTGTTCAACGTCATCACCGGATACGGTCACGAGGCGGGCAGCGCCATCGTCGACCACCCGCGCGTCCCCCGGATCGGATTCACCGGCAGCGTGCCCACCGGCCGCAGGATCCTCGAAGGCGCGGCCAAGCACATCAAGCAGGTCACCCTCGAACTCGGCGGAAAGAACCCGCTGATCGTCACCGCGGACGCCGATCCGGCCTTCGCCGTGGAAGCGGCCTACCACGGCATGAACTTCACGCACGCCGGGCAGTCCTGCCAGTCCACCTCTCGCCTCCTGGTCCAGGCGGACCTGTACGAAGAGGTGGTGGACAGGCTCGCGGAGAAGATGCGCGGCATCGTCGTCGGTGACCCGCGTGACAAGGGGACGGTGACCGGACCGCTGGCCTTCAAGGCCCACTACGACCGGGTGCTCGCCCACATCGCCGGCGGCATCGAGGAGGGTGCCCGGCTGGTCGTCGGCGGCGAGCGACCGGAGGGCCTGGACCGTGGGTACTACCTCCGGCCCACGCTTTTCGCGGACGTCACCCCTCAGATGCGGATCGCGCAGGAGGAGATCTTCGGGCCCGTCCTCGTGGCGCTGCCCTTCGACGACGTGGACGAGGCCGTGCGGATCGCCAACGACACCGAGTTCGGGCTCACCTCGCGGGTCATCGCCGGCAGCCTCGATCTTGCGTCGTCGATCGGCCGCAGGATCGAGGCAGGCACCACACTGCTCAACACCCTCGGCACCCGCCAGCGCGGCATGCCCTTCGGCGGCTACAAGGAAAGCGGCCTCGGAAAGCAGTCCTGCTTGGAGGAAGTCCTCAGCTACACCCAGGAGAAGAGCGTCGTGGCCGAGGTGTGAGCAGGCGGTCTGCGCCGCCGCCCAGGACGGCGCGGTGTCGGCGGGACCGGACGAACCAGTGAAGCGAGGAGACCATGACCACCGAGCATCCCGCGCGAACCGCCCCCGTGTCCCGGGTGGCGATGATCGGGCTCGGGGCGATGGGTCGGCCGATCGCCGAGTCCATCGCACGGGCGGGGTTCGACACCATCGCGTACGACCTGTCCCCGTCGGCGGTGGCCGACGGGGTGCGCCGGGCCGGCAGCGTCGCCGAAGCGGCCGGGGCGGACGTCGTCATCGTCATCGTGCCCACCGACGAGGACGTCGAGGAGGTCGTCGCTGGTGAGGAGGGGCTGATCGCTCACAGCCGTCCCGGCCTGATCGTCGTCATCAGCGCGTCCGTGCGCCCCGAGACATGTCGTCGCCTCGCGGCCCTCGCCGCCGCGTCGGGCGTCCACGTCATCGACGCGGCCCTGACCGGCGGCGTGCGCGGCGCGGCGAACGGGGAGATCAATCTGCTCGTGGGCGGTTGCCGAGAGGCGGCGGAACGGGCCGCGGGCGTCTTCACCGCGTTCGCCCGCAGCTACCACCTGCTGGGCGACGTCGGCGCGGGTCAAGTCGCCAAGTCGGCCAACAACCTGATCCACTGGGCCCAGATAGTCGCGATCGACGAGGCGCTGCGGATGGCGGAAGGACTCGGCGTGGCCGCCCCCGCCCTGCGCCGCGCCCTCCAGGAGGGGCCCACCGACAGCCGCACTCTGCGCGAGCTGGAGCACATGCGCTACACCTGGTACGTCAAGGACATCACTATCGCCCAGGAACTCGCCGCTGGGATCGGCATGAGCCTTCCGGTGGCCGCCCTTTCGCGATGCCTGATGGACGGCGTCACGGTCCCGGCGACCCACCAACTGCTGGGCCTGCCCGCCCCCGGGAGCGACCAGCCCCCGTCGTAGCCCGGCCCCGCCGCGTGGTCAGCGAACGAGTGTCCGCATTTGATGTGCTCGTCAAGGGCGAGTTCGGGAGCGTGAGATCGAGTTCTGCCAAAGTTGATTCCTTTCTCCGAACTGGCCCTTGCACGGCGACGATTCGGCCGCCATCCACGAAGAACCCACATGGCCGACCGGTCCGGAGACCGGTCGGCCGGTGTGCCGTCTCTTGTCGTTCTGCGGCGGGTGGGCGGGTGCCCGGTCGGCGTTCACCGCACGCCGGGCTCCTTACGAGGCGGTGCAGGTGAGAGTGGGGAGGGTGAACGCCGCGGTGGCGGAGCCCTGGAGGCCGAAGGTGGTCGAACCGTCGGCGGGGACCGCTCCGTCGTAGCTCAGGTTGGTCGCGGTGACCGAGGAGCCCGTCTGGGTGACGGTGGCGCTCCAGGCGCTGGTCTCCTGCTGACTGCCGGGCCAGCTCCAGGTGACCTTCCAGCCGTTGATCGCGGTGCTGCCCGCGGTGACGGTGACCGTGGCGGTGAAGCCCGCGTCCCACTGGTTGTCGATGTGCAGGCTCGCGGTGCAGCCGCCGCCACCCGTCCCGCCGGTGGAGCCGCTGCTGCTCCCGCTGGACGTACCCGAGGTCGTACCGCTCGTCGTCCCGGCGGACGTGCCGGACGAGGTGCCCGACGTCGTCCCGGCGGACGTACCGCTGGACGTACCCGAGGACGTACCGCCCGTCGTGCCCGTGCCGCCGAAGCCGGGGGCCTTGATCGAGGCGAGGTAGCCGTCCTTGACCGTGTCGACGCTCTGCCAGTCGTCCTTGAGGATGCCGCCGGTGTCACCGGAGTCGGGGTTCCAGGACCAGAACGTCCAACTGAGGCTGTCGCCGCCGTAGGTGGAGGTCGGCCGCAGGTAGTCGACCAGCGCGTGCAGCCACTGCTGGTCGATCGTGGACTGGAGCGTGGTGCCGAACTCCCCGACCCACACCGGGGCGATGTTCTGCTTGAAGAGGTAGCCCCAGTACTTGTCCCAGATGCCCGGCATGTTCGACGGGAAGGACGGATCGGTGAACCACGACTGCTGGGCGACGCTGGTCGCGTAGTCGTGCGCGGAGTACACCACGCGGTTGGCGACGTTGAGTTGGACGGGGTACTGCCCGGCGCCCATGAGGTTGCCGCCCCACCAGCCGGAGGTGCCGTTGAAGGTCTGGATGCCCTCGACGAAGATCAGCAGGTTGGGGTTGACGCCGAGGACGGCGTTGCCGGCCCGCTCGGCGGCCAGCCGCCAGTCGATCGTGGTGTCGCCGCAGCCCCAGCAGGCCGGGTCGTGCGGCTCGTTGTGCAGGTCGATGCCGACCACGGCCGGGTTTCCCTGGTAACGGGTCGCCAGCGCCTTGAGGTTGGTGATCCACGTCGATTCGGGAACGCTGCTGGTGTACCAGAGCGCCGACTGCCCGGAGGCGTCCGGCCGGTGGCGGTCGAGGATGACCCGCAGGCCGATCGAGCCCGCGTAGGCCACGATCTTGTCCATGACCTGGAGCGAGGTCAGACCCTGCAGATCGGTGTTCATCTGGTAGAAGTTGATGCTGTTGGGCATCGTGCCGGGCTTGAGGATGTCGTCGCTGTACGGCAGCCGGATCGTGTTGTACCCGAGCGACTTCATCTGGTCCATCATCGACTTGTAGTCGCGCGACCAGAGGCCGTGCACCACGTCGTTCGACGTCTCGAACCCGAACCAGTTGACGCCCGCGATCCGGACCGGCTGGTTGTTCGAGTCCAGGATCTGCCGCCCGCTGGTGTGCCAGTAGCCCGCCCCCGCGGCGGCGGGCGCGGCCGCCGCCCGGGTGCCGGCGGCCGTGGCGGACGACTGTCCGACGAGCGCGAGCAGCGCCATGAGCGCCGCCGCGACGACAGCGGCCAGCACCGCCCGCGGCACGCGGAACGTGCGGGTTTCTCGCAAGGAGCTCGTGGGCGAGCCCAGGATCGGGACCACGGTGCGATTCCTCTCGGTGGGGGGACGGAACGCAGGGGATCGTGGCTGGAGAAGCACAGGACAGCCATGGGAGCGCTCCCATATCCACCCTGCATGAAAGCGAGACCACGCGGAGACGTCAAGGGCGCGGACAGTGAAGGTTGAAGTCGTCGCCTGACCGCGTGCCGACCTGGCTAGGCACCTGCGGCCGCCCCTACGGCCCTCCGCGCACACGAACACGCCTGCGTCCGCCGCCCGAACCAAACTCGCCTCGCTCGACCGACTCGCCCGCAACCAGAGCCCGGCCCCACTGAACCTGGGCATGCCGATCGCCCCAGGACGGAAGCAATGATGGCAGCGCTGCGGGAGCCGGACACTGGCAAGCATCCTCGAACTCTGCACGGCCTGGCGCCGGAAGTGGAGAAGCAGCGAATCACGGATTCGATCGGCGTGCTCACGATCTGCGCGAGGCAAGCACGGTTCTACCGGCCTCGCCCATACGGCGCCTTCAACCAGAAGGTCCACACCTCCTGCCGGCATGACGAGCACACCGGCTCGCTCGCCGGCCAGGTCGCCGACCGCGGCACCGCGTCGCATGGCGACCTTCCTTGCGAGAAAATCTGAGTCGACTCATAATTGAGCGTACTCGGTAATGCTGATCCGCGCCGTCACCATCAGACTTCAACAGAAGGAGCAGCCATGAGAGCGTTCGTAGTCACCAAGTACGGGGAGCCGCTGACCGAGGCGGACGTCCCCGAGCCCGTCGTGGGCGAGCGCGACGTGCTCGTGCGGGTGGAGGCCGCCGGGCTGAACCCGCTGGATGAGAAGATCCGCGCGGGCGAGTTCAAGCAGGTTCTGCCCTACGAGCTCCCGCTTGTTCTCGGCAACGACGTCGCGGGCACCGTCATCGGCGTCGGGTCGGGGGTTCGCGGCTTCCAGCCGGGAGATGAGGTCTACGCCCGGCCCGACGCCGGCCGCATCGGCACCTTCTCCGAGCGCATCGCCGTCGCGGAGGGCGACCTGGCGCTCAAGCCCGCGTCGATCAGCATGGCGGAGGCGGGCTCGTTGCCGCTGGTGGCGCTCACGGCGTGGCAGGCTCTGGTGGAGCGCGGGAGGGTGCGGCCTGGGCAGAAGGTTCTCATCCACGCCGGCGCCGGCGGGGTCGGTTCGATCGCGATCCAACTCGCCAAGCACCTCGGTACGAGTGTCGCCACGACCGCCGGCGGTTCCAACGCCGACTTCGTGCGTGAGCTCGGCGCGGACACGGTGATCGACTACCACACCCAGGACTTCGAGCAGCTGCTGTCCGGCTACGACCTGGTGCTGGACAGCCTCGGCGGAGAGAACCTGGAGAAGTCGCTGCGGGTGCTGGGGCCCGGCGGCATGGCTATCGGGATCGCCGGTCCCCCGGACCCCGCCTTCGCGCGCAAGGCCGGCCTGAATCCGGCGCTTCGCCTGGCGGTGGCAGGTCTGAGCGGCAAGATCCGCTGGCAGGCGAAGAAGCTCGGGGTGACGTATGGGTTCTTGTTCGTGCGCTCCAGCGGCGACCAGCTTCGCCAGATCGCCGCCCTCGTCGACCAGGGCGTGTTGCGCCCGGTCGTGGGGAAGGTGATCGGCTTCGACCAGACCCCGCAGGCGCTGCAGTCCCTGTCCAGCGGCGGCATCCGCGGCAAGGCCGTCCTCGCAGGCGACAACTGACCTCCCTCGCGGCAGCGACGGGTGACACCACCCACAGACACCACCCACGCAAGGAGAAACCTTCATGAGCAGCAACGGCACCTCGAACGAACCGGTCATCACCTCGTACGCGAACGCCCCGGCCCGCACCATCACCGCCGGCGGTGTCACCTACGCCTACCGCGAGCTGGGGCCGAAAGGGGGTATCCCGGTTGTCTTCTTCGAACACCTCGCCGCGACCCTGGACAACTGGGACCCGCGCATCATCGACCCCATTGCGAAGGATCATCACGTCATCGCGTTCGACAACCGCGGTGTCGGGGGGTCCACAGGACAGGTGCCGGACAGCGTCGAGACGATGGCCGACGATGCCTACACCTTCATCGCCGCACTCGGGTTCGACAAGATCGACGTCTTCTCCTTCTCCCTCGGCGGCATGATCGCCCAGGCCCTGGTGATGAAGCACCCCGAGCTCGTCCGCAAGCTCGTCCTCACCGGCACCGGGCCCAAGGGCGGCAAGGACATCGACAAGGTCGCCGGCACCACCTACTGGGACATGCTGCGCGCCACCTTGACCCGGTCGGACCCCAAGGAGTATCTGTTCTTCAACCGCGATGCCGCCGGCAAACCCGCCGCGCGCGCGTTCGTCAACCGCCTGGCGGAGCGCACTGTCGACCGCGACGCGAAGATCAAGGTCAAGGCGTTCCAGACGCAACTGAAGGCGATCAAGAAGTGGGGGCGCGGCGCCCCTGACGACCTGTCGGCGATCACCCAGCCCACCCTGATCGCCAACGGCGACAACGATCGCATGGTGCCCTCGAACCTGTCCCAGGACCTGCACCGGCGCATCAAGGGCAGCGAGGTGATCATCTACCCCGACTCCGGTCACGGCGGCATCTTCCAGTACCACGAGGAGTTCGCCCCCGTCGCGGTCGAGTTCCTCGCCCGCTGACCACCGGCACGAACACGCCGAACTACGTGTTCGGCACCACCTGGCCCGACCTCTCGTCGAACGCCATGGATCGCGGGAGCCGACGTGAAAAGACAACGCCGGGGTCGAAGAACAAGCTCAGGCGTTTGCGCTGCGCGACTCCGGATAGAGCGCCTCGACCGGTTGGCACCCGCGACGAGGACGACCGCGTTGATCGGTCAGGTATGTCACCGACGTATCGCCGCTGAGCAGCGCTCCCGGCGCCACCGTGAAAGAGTGACCGAAGGCATATTCGAGCCTACGCAACAGTGACTATCATCATAACTGAGTCCAGTCAGAGGCTCCTCCTGGAGGACCCCGTCATGTCTGTCGCCTCCCAGCCGGTCGGACGACGCGAGCGGAGCAAGCGGGACAAGCTCGACCGCATCACCGCCGCTGCCGGCGAGCTTTTCGCCGTGCACGGCGTCGATGAGGTGACGACGCAGCAGATCGCCGACAAGGCCGACATCGGCACCGGGACGCTTTTTCTCTACGCCAAGACCAAGGGCGAGCTCCTGCTGCTTGTGCAGAACGCCCACTACGCCGAAGCCCTCGAGCGGGGCCGCGCGGATGCCCAGGCCATCCCCGGCGTGCTGGATGCGGTGCTGGCGATCGTCGGGCCGATCGTGGAATGCAACCGCACCCAGATCGACAACGGACGCACCTACCTACGGGAGATGGCCTTCGGTGACCCCGAGGAGCCCCGGCACGGCGAAGCGCTCACGATCGCCGCGCAGGCCGAGCAGGCCATCGCCGCGGTGCTGCACCGAGACGAGCGGATCGGAGCCGATGAGGCCGCCACGCTGGCACACATCGTGTCCGCCGTGATGTTCCTGAGCATGGCGGCGAGCGTGAACATCACCTTGAGCGTCCAGGAGATCGTGCAGGACATCCGGAGGCAGGTCAGCGTTCTGCTGCCTCGCTGACGGCCACAGCCGGGCGCCGCGACGCCCGCTTGTCAGCCGCCCGGGAAGACGTTCACCTCGGCGGCGAACTCGACGGATGCGGGGCTCAGCAGCCGCAGCCGCACCAGCGCGGGCGGGCATCCGGGGTCATCACAGCAGGCGGGCGGAACGCCCCCATCGCGCAGTCCGGTAAGGACTGAGCTGCTCATTCTGAGTCCTTGCCGGCGAAGACGACCTCGTGTGCGCAGCCCGGCTCCGCCCCGGACCTGGCCAGGGTCTACGTGGAACTCGAAGCACGGGGCCGGGCAGAGCTTCTGCCCGGCCCACGGAGCGCGGTCCGTCGTGGACCTCATGGCCGCGACCCTGGGTGATGTATGAGGCGGCCTCGTTCTGGTGGCCATGGCCCTGGTTCTGTCCGCCCGGTGGCGGTTTCACCAGGTGCACCTGGAGCGTCCGGGTGAGGAAAGAAACCGGGGTGCGGCAAGCTGCGCCCGCCGTACCCGGTCCAGTCCGTACGACCGAGTCGAGGCCTCATTCGACGATGCGGCCCATCAGTCCATCACTCCGTAGAGGACGCCACCGTCGACCACCAGATCCGTCGAGGTCACGAACCCGGCGTCGTCAGAGACCATGTAGGCCACCGCACCGGCGATGTCCTCGGGCTGACAGCCGCGGCCCAACATGTTCTTGCGCGGACGGTTCTCTGGTTCCTCATCGCGGCCGACCGGCGAGCCGACCTTGTTCGGCGTCACCGAGTTGACCCGGATGCCGTGCGGGGCCAACTGTGCCGCCATCGATCGCGTCATGTTGATCACGGCCGCCTTCGCCGCCGGGTAGGCCAGTGCATTGGGGCGGGCGCGGTAGCCCGAGGTGGAGCCGATGTTGACGACCGCGCCGCCGCGGCCACCGGCCACCATCTTCTGGCCGGCGTACTTGGTGCACAGGAAGACGCTGGTCAGGGTCACCTGGAGCACCTTCGCCCACTCGTCCTCGTCGAGGTCGAGGACGGTCGCGCCGCGGTCGGTGATCGCGACGTTGTTGACGAGGATGTCGATGCCGCCGAAGTGGCTCGCGATCGCCTCCATCGTCTTGGCGACCGAGTCCTTGTCAGCGACGTTGCACAGGAACCCCTCCGCTGCCCCGGGCGTCTCGGCGTTGATCGCCTTCACCGTGGCCTGCGCGCGCCCCTCGTCGAGGTCGACGACGGCGACCTTCGCGCCGTCGTGGACCATCCGGGCCGCGATCGCGGCACCGACGTTCCGACCGGCGCCGGTGACGACGGCGACCTTTCCTTCCAGACCCATCTCAGGCCTCCTTCGTGGTGGTGGGGGTCAGTGCGGCGCGGGCCACTTCGGTGGCGGCTGTGTCGACGGCCAAGCCCTCCTGACTACGCGTCAGCACGACGCCGTACGTCGCTTGGGCGACCGCGGTGGAGACGTAGCCGTTGCGGACATCGGCCAGGACCCGCTGCGGGTCGCGCTCGGTCGGCAGGCCGTAACCGCCACCGCCCGGTGTCTCCAGCAGGAACGTGTCGCCGACCTTGAGCGGGAGCTCGGCGTAGCGCGAGGGCAGGACGCGTTCCTCGGGGGTGCCGGGGTTGATCGTGAGCTTGCCGACCGTGCCCTCACTGCCGCCATCGACGCCGAGCGGCGCGATCTTGTGGCGGGTCGAGCGCAGCGAGAAGCGGGCCGGCTCCAGCACCTCGTACTCACGGCGGATGCCAAGGCCGCCGCGGAAGCGGCCGGCACCGGCGGAGTCCCGGATCAGCTCGCAGCGCAGCACGCGGGTCGGGTACTCCGACTCAACGATCTCGATCGGGGCGATCTTGCCGTTGGTGTGGTTGACCGAGGAGCCCGACACACCGTCATGGTCGGGGCGGGCACCGGTGCCACCGCCGAAGAGCTCGTACTGAACGTACTTCCTCGTGCCCGGCTCGCGTCCGCCGCTCATCACGAAGGAGCGGCTCGCGCAGCCGTCCGCACGACCGCGGCCGGGAACGATGTGGCTGAGCGCCTCGAAAAGCGCGTCGACCACCGCGTGCACGGTCGGGTTGTAGGTGTTGACCGCGGCCGGGAAGTGCGGGTCGACCACGCTGCCCTTGCGGGTGACGATGTCCATCGCGTCGAGCAAGCCGGAGTTGACCCAGGTCTGCGGACCGAGCAGCGCGATCACGGCGTACGCGCAGGCCGCACGGAGCAGCGGCGGACGGATGTTGGCGGCTCCGCTGGTCTGGTCGTCGGACTCGGTGAAGTCGAAGGAGATCCTGTCGCCGGTCTTGGTGACCGTGATGTGGACCTTGTAGGAGTGGTCGAGGTTGATGCCGTCGTCGTCGACGTACCGCTCGGCCGACGCGGTCGCGTCCGGCCAGGAGCGCACGGCCGCCCGGATCCGCTCCTCCGAGACGGAGAGCAGCTCGCGGAAGTAGGCGAGGAGCTCGTCCACGCCGTGCTTCTCCGCGATCTCGGCCATCCGACGCTCACCCAGGCGTACCGAGCCCAGCTGGCCGCGCATGTCGCCGACCACCACCGTGGGCGTCCGGCTGTTGGCGGCGATGATCCGCTCGAGATCGCGGATGGTCTCGTAGTCGCGCTGGTAGGTGACGGCCGGCAGGTGCAGACCCTCGTTGTAGATCTCGGTCGCCGCCGCCGAGCAGCTGCCCGGTACCGGGCCGCCGATGTCGCCCTTGTGGGCCATGCTGGCGGCGAAGCCGAGCAGGGTGCCGTCGATGAAGATCGGGCAGATGATGAAGAAGTCCGGCGCGTGGGGGCTGCCACCGAGGTGGGTGTGGTTGATCAGGTACGCGTCCCCAGGCTTGAGGTCATCGCCGTACTCGTCGAGCACCGCCTTCGCGCACGCCGGGAAGGCGCCGACGTGGAGCGGCAGCACGACGTGCTGGGCGACGACGCGGCCGGCCGGGTCGAGCAGCGCGCAGGACGCGTCCTGCGACTCGCGGATGATGGTCGAGAAGCCGGTTCGGAAGAGCGAGAGCTGCATCTCCTGCACCAGGCCGTTGAGCCGGGCCCGCAGGATCTGGAAGGTCACCGGGTCGATGGTGGCGCGGGCCTCGCCGACCGTGGACTGGGTGGCGGTCATCGCGCCTCCTCCTGCTGGACGGGAGTGATGAAGATGTTGAGATACGCGTCGACACGGGCCTTCTGACCCGGCAGGACGACAACCGTGGTGTCCTTCTGGTCGACGATGGCCGGTCCCTCGAACTCGTGGCCCACGTCGAGCAGGTCGCGGGCGTAGACCGGGGTGTCCGCCATGCCCTCGGCGAAGCGCGCCGGACGGTTGCCGACGACGGCGTCCTCTACCGCGCGGCCGGTGGCCCGGTGCTCCACGAGGCGGACCTCGGGCACGACACCCCGGCCGGTCATCCGGTAGGAGACGACCTCGACCGGCTCGTCGGGCGCCGAGTGGCCGAAGCGCTCCTGATGCTCGACGTCGAAGGCCTTCCTGACGGCACCGAAGCCTCTCTCCTGGAGCATCGCCTTCGTGACCGGCACGCCGAGCTCGTAGCCCTGGCCCTTGTAGCGCATGTCCAGGGAGAGGTCGAGCTGGATCGTCGCCTCGGTGAACCCCTCTTCCTCCAGCTCGGTGCGGGCCGCCGCCGAGAGGTCTTCGACGATCGAGGTGACCGTCGCGACGTCGAGCGCGGACAGGTCCGACAGGTGCGAGCGCACGTGGTCGTGCTGGACGTCGGCCATGAGCAGGCCGAGTGCGGAAAGGACACCCGGGTGGGCGGGGATCAGTACCCCGGCCATGTGGAGATCCTGCGCCATCGCCGCGGCGTGGACTGGGCCGGCACCACCGAAGCCGATGAGGACGAAGTCGCGCAGATCGTACCCGCGAGCTGTGGAGATGCCCCGGATGGCCTCTTCCATCTGGATGTTGACCACGTCGACGACGCCCTTGGCCGCCTCGACGACATCGAGGCCGAGCTTGTCGGCGACTTCGGCACGGACGGCCTCACGGGCCTTGTCGATGTCGAGCCCGAAGTTGCCGCCCAGGCGGGAACTGCCCAGGTAGCCCAGGACGAGGTTGGCGTCGGTGACCGTGGGCCGGGTGCCGCCTCGGCTGTAGCAAGCGGGCCCCGGGACGGAGCCGGCGCTGTCCGGGCCCACGTTGAGGACACCTTGGGCGTCCACGGAGGCGAGGGTTCCGCCGCCGGCGCTGACGGTGTCGATGTCGAGCGCGGGGAGGGCGACGTGGCGGCCGGAGATGATGCCCCCGGTGCTCAGACCTGGCTGGGCGCCCTCGATCAGGGCGACGTCACACGAGGTGCCCCCCATGTCGAAGGTGATGACCTTGTCGATACCGGTCAGACGGCTCAGGCGCGCCCCGGCGGTGACGCCGCCGGCCGGACCGGAGAGCAGCGTCGCCGCTGCCTTCTCCCCCGCCTTCTCGAAGGTCGAGGTACCGCCATTGGACTGCATGACGTACGTCTGCGGCGTCGTGACGCCGAGTTCGGTGAGCCGGCTACGGAGGTTGGCCAGGTAGCGCGCCACGATCGGCTGGAGGTAGGCGTTGATCACGGTCGTGCTCAGCCGCGGGTACTCTCGGATCTGCGGCAGGACGTCGCTGCTCAGCGAGACCGCGACCTCCGGCAGCTTCTCGGCGATGATCTCCCGGACCCGGCGCTCGTGTTCCGGACGCAGGTAGGAGAAGAGCAGGCAGACCGCGATCGACTCGACGTCCTCATCCGCGAGGCGGTCGACCGCTGCACGCACGGACTCCTCGTCGAGCGCGATCAGTTCGCTGCCCTGGTGGTCGAAGCGGCCGACGACCTCGCCGGTACGGCTCTCCGGGGCCAACAGGGCCGGCTTGTCGTACTCCAGGTCGAAGAGCGCCGGGCCGTGCGGGCGGGCCTGCTCCATGATCTCGTAGATGCCGCGGAACCCGTCGGTGACCAGCAGCCCGGTCGTGACGCCCTTCTCCTCGAGCAGGGCGTTCGTGCCGACCGTCGTGCCGTGACAGAAGTAGCTGATCGCGCGGCTGTCGTCCTCGGCGAGGAAGTTGCCCACGCCCTCGATGACCGAGACGGAGGGATCGTGCGGCGAGGACAGGATCTTCGCGATCTCGATCTCATGGGTCTCCTCGTCGAGGAGGACGAAGTCGGTGAACGTGCCGCCGGTGTCAACGGAGACGCGGAGGCGACCCATTCACTGCTCCTTGGGGGCGTAGAGGTCGGCGATGTCCGCGACCGTGATGTGCCGCATGGCCTCCTGCACGGTCGTCGCGACCGGCAGGTCGACGTTGACCGAACCGGCCATCTTCATGGCGTTGGCGAGGTCCTTGTGGTGCCAGGTGAGACGCATCAGCTGCATCTCCTTCAGGGTCCGGCTCGCGGGCGGGGCGTCCATCAGGGCCGCGCGGAGCAGCTCCGGCTCCACGCCGAGCTCACGGCCCAGGCGAAGCGCCTCGACGATGACGGAGAGCTGGCCCCAGTGGCAGAGGTTGTTGACGGTCTTGCCGACCTGACCCGCGCCGAGACCCCCCAGCAGGTGGACGGTCCCGCACCAGGGCTGGAGCGTGGGGCGGACCTTGTCGAGGACGGCGGCCTCGCCACCGACCAGGAGATTGATCGTGCCGGCCTCGGCGGCACGTACGCCGCCGGTGAGGGCGGCGTCCAGCACGTCGACTCGGTGCGTGGCGGCGAGTGCGGCCACCTTCTCGCAGGTGTCGGGTCGCACCGAGCTGCAGATCAGGATGGTGCTGCCCGCCGCCGCGTGGGCGAGGATACCGTGATCGTCCGAGCAGACCGCGATGACGTCGTCGTCGGTCGGGACGAAGACCAGCACGACCGAGCAGGCGGCACCGAGTCGCGCCAGGTCGTCGACCGGCTTCACGCCCTTGGCGGCCGCCTTGTCGAGGCCGGCGGTGTCGGTGTCGTAGGCGTACGTCTCGTAGCCGGCAGCCGCGAGCAGCTCGGCGGCGGGGCGTCCCATGGCTCCGAGGCCGATCACGCCGACGGTCGGATCGCTTTTTGAGGACATGACGAACTAGACCCCTTGTCTGTTGTGAGATGCGGGCGGGAGTTGACGCCACGCGGGTGAGGGAGGGAGGAGGGGGTCGGCCGACCAGGCGCGGGTCAGCGGCGCCAGCGCAGCAGGCGGCGCTCCAGCAGCGTGACGAGACCGATGCCGATCAGCACCAGGACCATCAGCAGGATGATGCCTGCGTACACACCCGGGGAGTCGAAGAGATCGGTCGAGTTGCGGACGTAGTAGCCCAGGCCGCTGTTGGCCGCGACGAATTCGCCGACGACGACACCGATCATCGCGAAGGACACGCCGGCCTTGAGGCCGGCCAGGATCGGGACGGTGAGCTGCGGCAAGATCAACTGACGGGCCATCACCCGACGGCTGGCGCCCATGATCCGCAGGGTGTTGGCCAGGCCGCTTGGGATAGTACCCATGCCCATGTAGACGTTGTAGAACATCACGAAGAAGACCGTCATCGCCGCGATGGCGATCTTCGAGCCCAGGCCGATGCCGAACCACAGCAGGAAGAGCGGCGCCAGCGCGATCTTCGGGATGCTGTTGAGGGCGGCCAGCAGCGGCTCGATCAGGGCGGCCGCGATCCGCGAGCTGCCGAGCAGGACACCGACGACGAGGCCGCCGACCATGCCGATGACGTACCCGAGGACGAGCTCCTCGGTGGTGATGCCTATGTCGGGCCACACGTCGCCGCTCTTGAACAGGTCGTAGAGGCGGTGTGCCACCGCGGTCGGACTGCTGATCAGATACGCGGGGACCACCCGGCCCGAGCACAGCTGCCAGGCAGCGACGAGCACGGCGACGATCGCCAGGCGGCCGAGGGTGATCTGTGCCGTAGCCGGCACGCGCAACGCGCGAGCCCGAGCGCCGGCTTCCATGTCGGCCGCCTCAGCGGGGGCCTTGGTCCGGGAACGCTGCATGCCACTCATGGCGCCTCCTCTCAGATCTCGCTCTTGAACAGCGACCACAGGTCGTGGTGCAACTCCGTGAAGCGCGGGTCGGAACCGATCTCGTAGACGTCCCGCGGGCGGGGCAGGTCGATGTCGACAATCGCCTTGACCGTGCCTGGACGCTTCGTCATCACGACGACCTTGTCGGAGAGCGTGATCGCTTCGTTGAGATCGTGCGTCACGAAGAGGACGCTGCGCCGCTTGTTCGACCACAGGTCGAGCAGCACACCCTGGAGGATCGTCTTCGTGATCGCGTCCAAGGCACCGAAAGGCTCATCGAGAAGGAGCACCTCGGGGTCGTAGACCAGCGTGCGCGCGATCGCACAACGCTTCTGCATGCCGCCGGAGAGCTGGTGCGGGTACGAGGTCTCGAAGCCGTCCAGGCCGACCAGGCGGATCCACTCCTGGACCAGCTGCTCCCGCTCTCCCTTGGCGAAGCCACGGATCTTCAGCGGGAGCTCGATGTTCTGGGCGGCCGTCAGCCAGGGCAGCAGGTTGGAATCCTGCGTGACGTACCCGACCTCGGTGTTGACGCCCTGTACCGTCTTGCCGAGTGCCTCGATCCGACCCGAGGTGGGCTGGAGCAGGCCGGCGACCATGTTGAGAACGGTGCTCTTGCCGCAGCCGCTCGGCCCGACGATGGAGCAGAACTCGGTCGTGCCGATGTCGAAGCTCACACCTTCCAGGGCGTTGAACGCCGGTCGGTTGGCCGGCGAGAACCGCTGCTCGACATCGACGACGCGGATCGACGACGGGTTCGCCGCCCGGCGCGGCTCGGAGGCCGAGCTGGGGACGCTGGTGGGCTGGCTGAACGACATCAGTTACTCCCGGAGGCCGACATCGCTGCGGTGTCGAGGTACTGGTTGGTCCACAGGCCGTTCTCCTTGGCGTCGACGCTGCCGCTGAGCTGACCCATCTCCTGAGAGACCTTGACGGCGTCGTCCCACATCGCCTGGGTGAAGGTGCCGTTGGTGGTCCACTGCACGCTCTTGAGGCTCTTTGTCAGCTCGTCCTTGCTGTAGGCCGGGAAGTGCTTCTGTTCCAGGGCGATGACCTTGTCGGGGTTCGTCGCCATCAGGTTCTCCGCCCGCGCGAGCGCCGTCGCGACGCCCTTGGCCTCGGACTTGTGCGCCTGCGCCCACGACGGGTTGGTGATGGCGATGTCGTAGGCCATGGTCTTCATCGCGGGGACCTCCGTCGCGTTGGCGATGATCTCGCTGTTCGCGTGGTCGAGCATGTAGTACGTCGACGGTGGCGAGCCGACGAAGACCTGCAGGGTGCCGTGGCCCAGGGCGGCCGAGCCGGCCGCGTCGGAGCCGACGGTGACGAAGTCGACCTTGCCCGGGTCGGCACCGTTCTGCTTCATCATCAGCTTCAGCACGGACGTGCCGGTCGAGGAGATCGCGGCGTCCTTGGCGCCTTCGAGCCCCTTCATCCGCTGACCGAGCGGCTGCTCCGGCGCAATGCCGTGCTTGCCGTCCCAGTCCTTGGTCGTCACGACCTGGAGTGAGACGCCGTGGTCAAGGCTGGCGATCGCCTGCAGCTTCACTCCCTTGCTGGAGGCCAGCAGCAGCGCGGTCGAGGAGAGCGTGGCGAACTGGACGCTGCCTCCCTGCAAGGCGGCGGTGGTCTGGCTGCTGCCCTGCAGTTGCTCCGTCTTGACGTTGACGCCGGCGTCCTTGAAATAGCCCATCTTCTCGGCGACGTCGATCGTGGAGAAGCCGATGGTGTCGACCGCCTTGCCGATCGTGACGGTCGGGAGGTTGGAGCCCGAGGCCGAGGAGTTGCCAGCACAGGCGGTGAGACTCCCGGCGAGCAGGAGGACCGAGGAGATCGCAGCCGTCAGGTAACGGCGACTACGACGGTGGAGCGACATGTGAAACCCCCTGTGAGGATTGCCTTAACTCGGGTGTCACGCGGCCCGTCGAGGGCCGACAGCTCGGGACGCTAGTGGCGAAGACTCTTAAGGTCAATCCATTGGACCGCGTAACTTGGTAAACGTGGTTACACAACCTGGATGAGCGATCTGGCGACGCAACCGCGCGGTACACCGGCAGCCCGACACGGATGGAAGCGGGATACCCTCAGCCCATGTCCGACGATCTGACCTACGTCTCCCAGGAGCTCCGCGTTGCCATCGGACGCGTCGCCCGACGGCTGCGCCGCGTCTCGTCCGAGGGCGACGCCGAGGGAGCGGTGAAGTTCACCGAGTTGCTCGTCCTCCTCCGGCTCTCGCACGAGGGCGCGCTCTCCCCTACCGAAATCGCGCGCCATGAGAAGGTCACCTCCCAGGCCATCGCGGCCGTGGTCCGCGACCTGGAGACGTGCGGACTGGTCACCCGCGAGGCCCACTCAACCGATGGACGCCGCACAGTGATCGCGCTGACCCGAGCCGGCCGGGCCGCGCTCGCCAGCCCCGACCAGGCCGCGGCCCGCACGATGGTGGAGGTACTCGACGAGCGCTTCTCCTCCGGCGAGATCCGGCGCCTCACCTCAGCCATCCCGCTGCTGAACCGGCTCGCCGACCTGATCTGAGCAGACCCTGTGAAGCGTTCGGACCCGTGACCGGCTTCGGGCTGGGGACCCGTGCCCCCGCGTAAGTTGACGCGGGTTGCCTGCCGGTGAGCACGGCGGCGGGTAGTGCCGCAATTGCCGGGAGGCACCGGATGTTTCCGAGCCTACTTGGGTCGGCCTGAATGTCCATGCCCACTCCACCACGGCGTGGGCACTGGACGGCGAGGCCGGGGCGAACGGGTTCGTGCTCGGCCGTGCCCTGGAGGCGGAGGGGATCCGCTGCGTGGTGGCGGCGCCGTCGAAGATGGAGCGTCCCGCAGAGAGCGGATCAAGACCGACCGGCACAACGCCCAGCGGCTGGATGAAGTTCCCCCGCTGAACTGGACAGCCTGATACCGGGACGGTCGGCCGGGTAGACGATGTCGCCTGTGAGCAGGATGCCCGTCAACGGGTCGTGGATCGTTACGGCCGCCCGGTTGGTGGCCCGGCGAGCCGATCACCTCCAGGACTCGGCCGCCGAGGTCGGAGTCGATGGTCGCCTGCGGCCAGGAGGTGAAGCCGAAGAACTCCTGGACCGCC
>CAVWOS010000006.1:0-23541 GCA_963756705.1 uncultured Actinomycetota bacterium
GATCGCGGCGTGCGGCTTCGCGGCCGTGCTCTACAAGATCGTGACCAGCGGTCCGGTGCGGACGGCTCTCACCGGGCTGATCGAGAAGGCCCTCCATGCGCCGTTCTGAGCGGACCGGGCCGCCGGGAAGGGCGACGCGGCTATGTGACGGCCGAGGCCGCCGTGGTGATCCCGATCCTGGTCGGCCTGGCCGGGGCGCTGATGTCGGGCCTGATGGCGGCCGGCGCGCAGATCCGCTTCATCGACGCGGCTCGGGCGGGCCGGGGCGGCGGCCCGTTCGGAGGCCCCGGGCGAGGTGCTGCGGGTCGCAAGGGCGGCCGCGCCGGAGGGCGCCAGGGTGAGCGTGCGGAGGTCGGGGACATGGTCCGGGTGCGGGTCACCGTGGCCCGGCCGCGCTTCCCGGTCGACCTCGATCCGAGGCGGCGGCGCTGGACGAGGCCGTGGTGGCGACGATGGTGGTCATGAGGGACCGTACCGCGGCTCGGCGACGGTGTCGTCACTCGGGCTGATGGCCCTGCTGACGATCTTCACCGCGCTGATGCTCATGGGCCAGGCCGTGATCGCCCGGCACCGTGCGGGGGCCGCCCCGACCTGGCGGCCCTCGCTGCGGCCGACCACGCGCTCGACGGCGAATCGACCGCCTGCGGCCTCGCCGCGAAGGTGGCCGCCGCCCAAGGCGCCGTGCTCCGGCGCTGCACGGTCACCGGCGAGGTTTCGGAGGTGGTCGCGGAGGTCGGCGGTGCCAGGGTGCGGTCGCGGGCGGGCCCGGCCTTCCCGCCGGACGGCGCACCGGCCGTCCAGGCCGCCCCCGCCCCACCGGCCGGGCCCGTCCCGGTCGCCCTCGGCGAGCCCGTCCCCGCCGCACCCGGCGCGGTCCGACCCGTCGCATGGCGCGAGGCGAGGGACTTGTTCGGGCCGTTCGTAGCGACGCCCCCGCTCGGGCCGTACGAAGCAGCCCCGTCCCCTCCGAAGGACGTCGCACAGGCCGCTCCGGGCGCGGAAGCCCCGCCCGGGCCGCCCCGGTGTCGTCGGAGGCCCCAGGAAAGCCCTCAGAGCCGCTGCTGCGGCTCGGGAGGGGAAGAAGGCTCCGAAGCCGGGGGAGCGGCGTCGGCGGCCGTCAGGAGGCAGGTGAGGAGGCGGAGGGCGGCG
Organism: uncultured Actinomycetota bacterium; assembly: GCA_963756705.1. GTDB lineage: Bacteria > Actinomycetota > Actinomycetes > Streptomycetales > Streptomycetaceae > Actinacidiphila. The sequence goes on from CAVWOS010000006.1 coordinate 1,150, forward strand.
GCCTTGTCCAGCGGGTCGTTGCCGTTGCCGCACTTGGGCGACTGGACGCAGGAGGGGCAGCCGAAGTCGCACTCGCAGGAGGCGATGGCCTCGCGGGTGGCGGCGAGCCAGCCGCGGGCGGTGCGGAAGGCGCGTTCGGCGAATCCCGCGCCGCCGGGGTGGCCGTCGTAGACGAAGACGGTGGGCAGGCCGGTGTCGGCGTGCAGGGGTATGGACACGCCGCCGATGTCCCAGCGGTCGCAGGTGGCGAAGAGCGGAAGGAGACCGATGGAGGCGTGCTCGGCGGCGTGCAGGGCACCGGGCAGTTCCTCGGGGTGGATGCCGGCGGCGTCGAGCTGGTCGTCGGTGACGGTCCACCACACGGCGCGGGTGCGCAGGGTGCGCGGAGGGAGGTCGAGTTTGGACTCGCCGAGGATCTCGCCGGTCAGGACACGTCGGCGCAGGTAGGACACCACTTGGTGGGTGACCTCGACGGAGCCGAAGTGGATGCGGGCTTCGCCCCAGGGCTCCTCGGTGTCCGTGGCCAGCACGCGGATCTCGGTGGTGTCGCGGGCCATGGTGGTGTACGAGGGGTCGGCGCGTTCGACGAGGGCGACGGAGTCCTCCAGGTCCAGGCTCCGCACGAGGTAGGTGCGGCCCTGGTGGAGGTGGACGGCGCCGTCGTGGACGGTGGTGTGTGCGGCCGAGGCGTCCACGGTGCCGAGCAGCCGCCCGGTGTCGGCCTCCACCACTTGGACGGGGGTGCCGCCCTCCCCGCGGATGTCGGTGAGGTCGGCGGCGCGCTCGCGGCGCGTCCAGTACCAGCCGGCGGTCCGGCGGCGCAGCAGCCCGCGCTTCTCCAGCTGCGGCACCAAGGTGGCGGCCTCGGGGCCGAAGAGGACGAGGTCGTCCTCGGTGAGCGGAAGTTCGGCGGCGGCCGCGCACAGGTGCGGGGCCAGGACGTAGGGGTTGTCGGGGTCGAGCACGGTGGACTCGACGGGCCGCTCGAAGATCGCCTCGGGGTGGTGGACGAGATACGTGTCCAGGGGGTCGTCGCGGCCGACCATGACGGCCAGCGCCCCCTGACCGGAGCGTCCGGCCCGCCCGGCCTGCTGCCACAGCGAGGCACGGGTGCCGGGGAAGCCGGCGAGCAGGACGGCGTCGAGGCCGGAGATGTCCACGCCGAGTTCGAGGGCGGAGGTGGAGGCGAGGCCGAGAAGGCGGCCTGAGTGCAGGTCGCGTTCGAGGGACCGGCGTTCGTCGGCGAGGTAGCCGCCGCGGTAGGCGGCCACCCGGGCGGGGAGGGCGGAGTCGATCTCGGCGAGGCGTTCCTGGGCGATGAGGGCGACGAGTTCCGCGCCGCGGCGGGAGCGGACGAAGGCGACCGTGCGCACGCCTTGGAGGACCAGGTCGGTGAGCAGTTCGGCGCACTCGGCGGTGGCCGTGCGGCGGACGGGGGCGCCGTGCTCGCCGGACAGTTCGGTCAGCGGCGGTTCCCACAGGGCGAAGGCGAGCCCGCCGCGTGGCGAGGTGTCCTCGGTGACCTCGGCGACCGGCACCCCGGTCAGGCGCCCGGCGGCCTGTCCGGGGTCGGCCGAGGTGGCGGAGGCGAGCAGGAAGACGGGTGCGGAGCCGTAGCGGGCGCACACGCGGCGCAGCCGGCGGAGCACCTGGGCGACGTGCGAGCCGAAGACACCGCGGTAGGTGTGGCACTCGTCGATGACGACGTAGCGCAGTCCGCGCAGGAAGGAGGCCCAGCGGGCGTGTCCGGGCAGGATGCCGCGGTGCAGCATGTCCGGGTTGGTCAGGACGTACGTGGCGTACTGGCGTACCCATTCGCGTTCCTCGACGGGGGTGTCCCCGTCGTAGACGGCGGGTCGTACGGCGGTGCCCAGCGGGGCGGCCAGCGCGGTGACGGCGCGGCGCTGGTCGGCGGCGAGGGCCTTGGTCGGCGCGAGGTAGAGCGCGGTGGGCCCGCGCCCGCCCCGGGCGCTGCCGCCGGCGGGTGCTTCGAGCAGCGCGCTGAGCACCGGCGCGAGATAGGCCAGCGACTTGCCGGAGGCGGTGCCGGTGGCCACGACCACGGATTCGCCGTCGAGCGCGTGGGCCGCCGCGCGGGCCTGGTGCTCCCACGGACGGTCGATTCCGGCGGCCCGGATAGCGTCCACGACCTCGGGCCGGATGCCCTCCGGCCAGGATGCATGGCGCCCGACCCGCGGGGGCAGGTGCTCCGTATGGGTGATGCGTGCGGCGCGATCCGCCCCCGAGGCGAGCCGCTCCAGAGCGGTCCGCGGGGACGGTCGGCCGTGCGCCGACTGCGAAAGGTGATCCCGGGCCATCGGCACTCAGTGTGTCACCGGCATGACCGACAATCGCAGTAAGGCGTCGTGCGGGCCCACCGCGAAGTGATTGAATGCCATCGCGGCCGACCTCCTTCCTCGCCTTTCGGTGGGGAGACTTCCACTACCGTTACCGTTCGGTGGAAGCCCCAGGGGGGCGCCGCGTCGATGCAAGGTGCTGGAGGATCCGTGGACCTGTCCCTGTCGACCCGAACCGTCGGCGATCGAACGATCGTCGAGGTCGGCGGCGAGATTGATGTGTACACCGCGCCCAAGCTGCGTGAGCAGCTGGTGGAGCTCGTGAACGACGGGAGTTACCACCTGGTCGTGGACATGGAGGGAGTCGACTTCCTCGACTCGACCGGCCTGGGTGTGCTCGTGGGCGGTCTCAAGCGGGTGCGCGCGCACGAGGGCTCGCTGCGTCTGGTGTGCAACCAGGAGCGCATTCTGAAGATTTTCCGAATCACCGGTCTGACCAAGGTGTTCCCGATTCACACCTCGGTCGACGAGGCCGTCGCCGCTACCGACTGACGCTCGCCGGAGTAGGGCACCGGACGGACCGCCGTCCGGTCCCCTGTGATGCCCAACCGCAGGCCCTCAGGATTCGGAAGGGGCGCCCATGCCCACCGTAGAACTGCTCTTCAGCGCCCAGCCCGAGCACGTGCGTACCGCACGGCTCGTGGCCGCACAGGTGGCGCGCCGAGCCGGGGTGGACGAGGCGGCGCTCGACGAGGTCCGGCTTGCCGTCGGAGAGGCGTGCAGCCGTGCTGTCGGGCTGCACCGCCACAGCGGTGTGGAGACACCCGTGCGGGTGCTGCTCAACGAGGAGGACAAGAAGTTCTCCATCGAGGTCGTCGACGACGTGCCCGGGGCCGGGTCGGGATCGTCTCCCGATTCCGCGGACGATCCGGCCGACGACGAGGGTGAGATGGGCCTGGCCGTGATCAGCGGCCTCGTGGACGACGTCGAGGTGATCGAGGGCGACCGGGGCGGAGTGATCCGTATGACCTGGCCGACCGTCACCGTCTAGCCCGGACCCGCCGGCCGCTCCCGCGTCCTCGCGGAGCCGCCCGCCCGCGCGATGGATCCCCGCGCGAAGGATCTAGGAAATCCCGGAAAAGGATCTCCGAAAAGATCTCCGTCGCCCCCTGCCCGGATCGGCCGAATCCGTCAGGCCGATTCCACGCCACTCCTTTAGCGTGGGAATTCCCGACCGGGACCCTTTTTTGATCTTCTGCTGCTCCCTACAATCCGTCCATCTTGCTCAGTTCGCTGAGCGCGCGGCTTGATCAGCCGTAGGAAGCCGCACGCCCATGCGCCAAACGTCAAGGAGGACGAATGGCGGGGCCACTCACCCCTTACCAGGGAACGATCAACTCTCCACACCAACTGGCCGCGGAACCCGTTCTGACCAGCGGAAACCGTGTCCTGGTCGCGATCATCGCAGTCGTCGCACTGGCCGCATTGGCACTTGCCGCAGTGCTGGTCCGTCAAGTGCTCAGGTCGGACGAGGGGTCCGACACCATGAAGAGGATCGCCGCTGCCGTGCAGGAAGGCGCAAATGCCTACCTGGCACGGCAGTTCCGCACTCTGGGGATCTTCGCCGTCGCAGCGTTCTTCCTGCTGATGCTGCTGCCCGCGGACGACACGTCGCAGCGAATCGGCCGGTCGATCTTCTTTCTGGTGGGCGCCGTGTTCTCGGCGGTCACCGGCTATGTCGGAATGTGGCTCGCGGTCCGCAGCAATGTGCGGGTCGCCGCGGCCGCACGGGCCGCCACGCCGGACTCCGGCGAGGGCGGTCCGGAGTCGGCGCCCGGCCGGGTGCCGGGCTTCGACCTGACCGCCGTCTCCCACCGGGCGATGCGCATCGCCTTCCGGACCGGCGGCGTGGTGGGCATGTTCACCGTCGGCCTGGGCCTGCTGGGCGCGACCGTGGTCGTGCTGATCTACAAGGCCGACGCACCGAAGGTGCTGGAAGGCTTCGGGTTCGGCGCGGCCCTGCTGGCCATGTTCATGAGGGTCGGCGGCGGCATCTTCACCAAGGCGGCGGACGTCGGCGCCGACCTGGTCGGCAAGGTCGAGAAGGGCATCCCGGAGGACGACCCGCGCAACGCCGCGACCATCGCGGACAACGTGGGCGACAACGTGGGCGACTGCGCCGGCATGGCCGCCGACCTGTTCGAGTCCTACGCCGTCACCCTGGTGGCCGCGCTGATCCTCGGGAAAGTGGCGTTCGGCGACTCCGGCCTCGCCTTCCCGCTGCTCATCCCGGCGATCGGGGTGCTGACCGCCATGGTGGGCATCTTCGCCGTCTCCCCGCGCCGCTCCGACCGCAGCGGCATGACCGCCATCACCCGCGGCTTCTTCATCTCCGCCGTGATCTCGCTGGTGGGCGTGGCGATCGCGACGTTCGTCTATCTGCCCTCCTCCTACGCCGACTTCAAGGGCGTCGGCACTGACATATCCGGCCATTCGGGGGACCCGCGGGTGCTCGCCCTGGTGTCGGTGGCCATCGGCATCGTGCTGGCGGCGCTGATCCAGCAGCTCACCGGCTACTTCACCGAGACCAACCGGCGCCCGGTCCGCGACGTCGGCAAGACCTCGCTGACCGGTCCGGCCACCGTCATCCTCTCCGGCATCTCGCTCGGCCTGGAGTCGGCGGTGTACTCGGCGGTGCTGATCGCGCTGTCCGTCTACGGGGCCTTCCTGCTGGGCGGCACCTCGGTGTGGCTGGCGCTGTTCGCGGTCGCGCTGGCCGGCACCGGCCTGCTGACCACGGTCGGCGTGATCGTCGCCATGGACACCTTCGGCCCGGTCTCGGACAACGCGCAGGGCATCGCCGAGATGTCCGGCGAGGTGCACGGGGCGGGCGCGCAGGTGCTCACCGACCTCGACGCGGTCGGCAACACCACCAAGGCCATCACCAAGGGCATCGCCATCGCCACCGCGGTGCTGGCCGCGACCGCGCTGTTCGGCTCGTTCAAGGAGGCCGTCGACTCGGCCGTGGCCACCGCCAGACCGCCCGCGTCCGACGCCCGATGGCTCAGCCTGGACATCTCCCAGCCGAACAACCTGGTCGGTCTGCTGCTCGGGGCGGCGGTGGTCTTCCTCTTCTCGGGGCTGGCCATCAGCGCGGTCTCCCGGTCGGCGGGCGCGGTCGTCTTCGAGGTGCGCAGGCAGTTCCGCGACCACCCCGGGATCATGGACGGCTCCGAGGTGCCCGAGTACGGCCGGGTGGTGGACATCTGCACCAAGGACGCGCTGCGCGAACTGGCCACGCCGGGTCTGCTCGCGGTGCTCGCCCCGGTCGCGGTCGGCTTCGCGCTCGGCATCGGCTCGCTCGCGTCGTACCTCGCGGGCGCGATCGGTGCCGGCACCCTGATGGCGGTGTACCTGGCCAACTCCGGCGGCGCCTGGGACAACGCCAAGAAGCTCGTCGAGGACGGCCACTACGGCGGCAAGGGGAGCGAGGCCCATGCCGCGACCGTCATCGGCGACACCGTCGGCGACCCGTTCAAGGACACCGCGGGCCCGGCCATCAACCCGCTGCTGAAGGTGATGAACCTGGTGGCGCTGCTGATCGCCCCCGCCGTGGTGAAGTTCAGCTACGGCGTGGACGCCAATGTGGGCGTACGGATCACGGTCGCCGCCCTGGCGGTCGCGATCATCGTCGCCGCCGTGTACGTCTCCAAACGCCGCGGCATCGCCGTGGGTGAGGAGGACGGCGGAGGCACGTCCCAGCCGGAGAGCGGCTCCACCGTGTCGGTCTGACCCGCCGGCGGCACCCGGCAGCACGACGCGGCGGACCTACGGCGGGGGCCGTACGTCCGCCGCTCGTCCGTCGCGCACGTCCGTCCCCCGTCCGATGACTCCCAATAAATCCGACAAAACCCTGCATAGACACCTCGCGCATTCGTGGTCGACACCTTCGGGCCGTGTATCTTCCGGGGCCGTGAGGCCATGGAAGGGACCCAAGCGGTGAAGGTGAACAAGAAGCTCGTGTCGGCGCTCTGCACCGGCACGGCCGTGCTGCTCGCGGTGTCGGGGTGCGGCGGCGACGACACCGGCAAGAAGCAGGACGCCTGGGCGAAGGGCGTCTGCGACCGGGCCGCGGCCCAGTTCAAGAAGGTCGACGACGCGAACACCGCGCTCAGCCACGTGGACGGCGGTGGCAGCGCTCAGGCGGTCAAGAGCGCCGACTCCACCGCCTTCGCGTCGATCGCCGCCGCCTACAAGTCGCTGGCCGCGATATTCAGCGAGGCGGGCGCGGCCCCCGGCGGCGACGGCGAGAAGTTCCAGCAGGGCGCGATGTCGGCGTTCACCAGCCTGTCCTCGCAGTACGCCGCCCTCCAGAAGCAGGTGGACAGCCTCCGCACCGGCGACCGCGCCAAGTTCGCGGCCGGCCTGAAGACGGTGTCCGCCTCGCTCGACAAGATCACCGTCAGCGGCGAGAAGACCATGAACACGCTGCGCCAGGGCGACATGGGCAAGGCCCTCGCCAAGCAGCCCGGCTGCCAGCGCGTCTCCGGCACGGTTCCGCCGAAGACCTCGTAGGGCCGCCGCCTCGTCACCTCGTCACCTTGGGGTGCGGTCGCCGCGGCGGACGGCCCGGCCGCACGCGCCCCCGGCCGCGCGCCCGGGCCCCCGGCGTCCGCGACAATGGCAGGCGTGACCACGCCCAGGCACCCGCGCGACCCGCAGCATCCGCACGCCCCGACCGGCCCCGAGACCCCGACCGGCCCCGAGACCTCAGGCGGCCTCCCCGACCCCGCCGGCGCCGCCGCCCTCCGCGACGACCTGCGCGCCGCCGCCTTCACCGCGGACGGCTGCCTCGACCTGCTCGGCGCGGTCGCCTACGCGGCCCTGGCCCGCGCCGAGACCGTCCCCGCGCTGCGCGCCACCCGTGGCGGCGGCCCGCTGGAGACGCTGGTCCGCCTCTTCCTGCTCCAGCAGAAGGTCCCCGCCGCGCGCGCCCGCGCCGCGCTCCCCGGCCTGGCCCGCTACGAGGCCGACCGCTGGCTGGTCCGCGACGGCGACGACGTACGCGCCACCGTCGACATACGCCCGTACGCCGGCGACGGCGGCGAGGACTGGTGGATCGTCTCCGACCTCGGCTGCGCGGTCGGCGGCGCCGGCGGCATCGGCGGCGGCGCGACGGGCACGGAACCCGGCGTGGACCGGGCCGACCTCGTGCTCGGCGTCGGCGGCGCGTCCACCACGCTCGCCGGACTCACCGTCCGCACACCCGTCGCAAGCGCGCTCGACCTCGGCACCGGATCGGGCGTCCAGGCCCTGCACGCCTCCCGCCACGCCACCAGCGTGACGGCCACCGACGTCAACCCGCGCGCCCTGCACTTCGCCCGCCTCACCCTCGCCCTGTCCGGCGCGCGGGAGCCGGACCTGCGGCAGGGCAGCCTGTTCGAGCCGGTCGGGGACGCCCGCTACGACCTGATCGTGTCGAACCCGCCGTTCGTGATCTCGCCGGCCGGGCGGTTCACCTACCGGGACGGCGGCATGGCCGGCGACGACCTGTGCCGCGCGCTGGTCCAGGAGTCCGCCGCCCACCTCAATGACGGCGGCTGGTGCCAGCTGCTCGCCAACTGGCAGCACACCGAGGGCCAGGACTGGCGCGAGCGCGTCACCTCCTGGCTGCCGCCCGGCTGCGACGCCTGGATCGTCCAGCGCGAGGTGCAGGACGTGGCGCAGTACGCCGAGCTGTGGCTGCGCGACGGCGGCGACCACCGCGCGGATCCGGCCGCGTACGCGGAGCGCTACGACGCCTGGCTGGAGGAGTTCGAGCGGCACAAGGTCAGCGGCATCGGCTTCGGCTGGATCACCCTGCGCAGGTCCGGAGCCGACCGGCCGTCGGTGACCGCGGAGGAGTGGCCGCACCCGGTGGAGCAGCCGCTGGGGCCGCACATCGCGGACTGGTTCGCCCGTCAGGACTTCCTGAGCGCCCACGACGACGCGGCGCTGCTCGGCGCGCGCTTCACCCTCGCGCCCGAGGTGGTGCAGGAGCAGGTGGGGCTGCCGGGCGCCGAGGACCCCGAGCACGTGGTGCTGCGGTCGGCCCGCGGCATGCGCCGGGCCACCAAGGTGGACACGGTCGGCGCGGGCTTCGCGGGCGTGTGCGACGGCTCCCTGCCGGCCGGGCGGATCCTGGACGCCATCGCCCAGCTCCTGGGCGAGGACCCGGTGGTGCTGCGCGACCGCACGCCGGAGGCCATCCGCCTCCTGGTCGAGCAGGGCTTCCTCCGCCCGGAGACCGCCGCCTGATCCCGGTCACTCGGCCGACCGTCACCGCAGTCCGTGCGGGGGCGTAAGGGTCCTGCACGTCGTACCCGCCGAAGCCGTCCCGCATGTCGTACGAGCGGAACGTCAGTGCACGTTCCGGACGACCGTCCACAGCACGGCGACCCCCATGAGCGCGTACTGCGCGCGCGGCCCGAGCACCGGCCGCCAGCGCCGCCCCCGCAGCCCCTCGACGACCCAGCGCCCGAAGACCCACAGGGCGAAGGGGGAGGCGAGCAGCATGAGCGCGTTCTCGTGGAAGGCCCGCACCGGGTCGCCGTGCAGCAGGTCGTAGACGAGCCGGGTGCCGCCGCAGGCCGGGCAGAGCAGGCCGGTGGCCCAGTTGAACGGGCAGCGCGGCAGCCAGTGGCCGCCCTGGTGCGGATCGGTGCGGTAGAGGTACGCGGACGCGGCCAGCCCCGCGGCGATGGTCGCCAGCGGGGCCGCGGCCGGGTGCCGCAAAGGCTTCGGCAGGCGCGCCCCGGGCGGGGGCGGCGCCTGCCGTACCGGTGGGCCCGGGTGGGCCGGCCGGACCTGCTCAACCACGCAGGACACGACCCTGCGCGTCGGTGGCGTCGTTGCCGGCGAGCAGCATGATGCCGTCGATCAGCGCCCATATGCCGCAGCCGCCGCAGGTGAAGAGCTGGCCCAGCGCCATCCCGGTGTGCCCGGTGTAGAAGCGGCCGACACCGAAGCCGCCGAGGAAGAGCTGGAGGACGCCGGCGACGACCTTGGACTTGTCGGAGTACGGCCGTCCCATCGGGTCGTAGCCATAGGGCGCGGCGGGGTCGCCGGTGTAGCCGCCGCCACCGGGCGGCGGCGGGTAGGCACCCTGCTGCGGGTACCCGTAACCCGGCTGGGGGCCCTGCTGCGGGTAGCCGTAGCCCGGCTGCTGCTGGCCGTACGGGTTCTGGCCGTACGGATTCTGGTCGGACATGACGGTCCCCCTGGAGCGGTTTCGTGCGAGATGACGGCCGACATCCTTGCAGGACCGGCCCCGCCGCGTCGCCCCCGCAGTTGTGTCGATCCGGTCCGGGGACTGTGCTGATCTTGGATCCCGGCGGGCACGGCACCGGGATCGAGGTGGAGTAAAGGGGTCGGAGGGCCCGGACGGGGGAACCGGCGGAGGAACCGGGAGAAGAGGGGACAGCCCAGGTCGGCGGCCCCGCGCCGCCCGCGCGGAAACGGGGATTCCCGGCGCGATCGCACCAGGCGACGTAGCCTTCAGGTGGACCCCGGCGCTGTGGATAGAACGTACATCGGGTTACCGTTCGAGTGGCGTTGTGGACTTTTCCCGTTTGACACGGGCCCAGGAGGTACGGTCACACTCCGCAGCGACACCCCTTCGAACCGGAGAGAAGAGCGAAGTTGTCCCCGACCCGCGAGACCGCACAGGGCGGCCGCCGACTCGTCATCGTCGAGTCGCCTGCCAAGGCGAAGACGATCAAGGGCTATCTCGGCCCTGGATACGTCGTCGAGGCCAGCGTCGGGCACATCCGCGACCTCCCCAACGGGGCCGCCGAAGTGCCGGCGGAGTACAAGGGCCAGCCCTGGGCCCGGCTGGGCGTGAATGTGGACAGTGATTTCCAGCCCATCTACGTGGTCAACGCCGACAAGAAAGCACAGGTCAAGAAGCTCAAGGATCTTCTCAAGGAGTCCGACGAGCTTTTCCTGGCGACGGATGAGGACCGCGAGGGCGAGGCGATCGCCTGGCATTTGCGGGAAATCCTCCAGCCCAAGGTTCCGGTGCACCGGATGGTGTTCCACGAGATCACCAAGGACGCCATCCAGGAAGCCGTGCGCAATCCGCGCGAGCTGAACCAGCGCCTCGTGGACGCCCAGGAGACCCGCCGCATCCTCGACCGGCTGTACGGCTACGAGGTCTCCCCGGTGCTGTGGAAGAAGGTCATGCCGCGGCTGTCGGCCGGCCGCGTCCAGTCCGTCGCCACCCGTCTGGTGGTGGAGCGCGAGCGCGAGCGGATCGCCTTCCGCACCTCCGCGTACTGGGACCTGACCGGCACCTTCGCCACCGGCCGGGCCGGCGACACCTCCGACCCCTCCGCCTTCGGTGCCCGGCTGGTCGCCGTGGACGGCCGCCGCGTCGCCCAGGGCCGCGACTTCGACCCCTCCACCGGCGCCCTCAAGCCCGGCGCCACGGTGCTCCACCTGGACGAGGCCGCAGCCCGTGCGCTGGCCGCCGCGCTCGCCGACGCCCAGTTCTCGGTCCGCAGTGTCGAGTCCAAGCCGTACCGCCGCTCGCCGTACGCGCCCTTCCGCACCACCACCCTCCAGCAGGAGGCGTCCCGCAAGCTCGGGTTCGGCGCCAAGGCGACCATGCAGGTGGCCCAGAAGCTGTACGAGAACGGCTTCATCACCTACATGCGCACCGACTCCATCACGCTGTCGGAGACCGCGATCAAGGCCGCGCGCGCCCAGGTCACGCAGCTGTACGGGGCCGACTACCTGCCGGACAAGCCGCGCGTCCACGCGAGCAAGGTGAAGAACGCACAAGAGGCGCACGAGGCGATCCGCCCCTCCGGCGACCGCTTCCGCACCCCCGCCGAGACCGGCCTGACCGGCGACCAGTTCCGGCTCTACGAGCTGATCTGGATGCGGACCGTCGCCTCGCAGATGAAGGACGCGGTCGGCCAGTCCGTCACCGTCCGGGTCGGCGGCACCGCCACCGACGGCCGGGACGCCGAGTTCTCCGCGTCCGGCAAGATCATCACCTTCCACGGCTTCCTCAAGGCGTACGTCGAGGGCGCCGACGACCCCAACGCCGAGCTCGACGACCGCGAGCGCCGGCTGCCGCAGGTCACCGAGGGCGACCCGCTGTCCGCCGAGGAGATCACCGCCGACGGCCACTCCACCAAGCCGCCCGCCCGCTACACCGAGGCGAGCCTGGTCAAGGAGCTGGAGGACCGGGAGATCGGCCGCCCGTCCACCTACGCGACGATCATCGGCACCATCCTCGACCGCGGCTACGTCTTCAAGAAGGGCACCGCGCTCGTCCCGTCCTTCCTCTCCTTCGCCGTGGTCAACCTGCTGGAGAAGCACTTCGGCCGGCTCGTCGACTACGACTTCACCGCCTCCATGGAGGGCGACCTCGACCGGATCGCCCGGGGCGAGGCCAAGTCCGTGCCGTGGCTGCGCCGCTTCTACTTCGGCACCGACGGGACGAACGGCGACGGGGCGGCCAACGGCTCGCACGCCGTCGCGCCCCCGGTCGGCGACGGTGACCACCTCGGCGGCCTCAAGGAGCTCGTCGAGGACCTGGGCGCGATCGACGCCCGCGAGATCTCGTCCTTCCCGGTCGGCGACGGAATCGTGCTGCGCGTCGGCCGCTTCGGCCCCTACGTCGAGAAGGGCGAGCGTGACCAGCCGGGCCACCAGCGCGCCGACGTCCCCGACGACCTGCCGCCGGACGAGATGTCCGTCGACTACGCCGAGGAGCTCTTCGCCCGGCCCAGCGGCGACTTCGTGCTCGGCAACGACCCGGAGACCGGCCTGCAGATCGTGGCCAAGGACGGCCGCTACGGGCCGTACGTCACCGAGGTGCTGCCCGAGGACACCCCGAAGACCGGCAAGAACGCGGTGAAGCCGCGCACCGCCTCGCTCTTCAAGTCGATGTCGCTGGACACGGTCACCCTGGAGGACGCGCTCCGGCTGATGTCCCTGCCCAGGGTCGTGGGCACCGACCCCGAGGGCGTGGAGATCACCGCGCAGAACGGCCGCTACGGGCCCTACCTCAAGAAGGGGACGGACTCCCGTTCGCTCACCGACGAGGGCCAGCTGTTCACCATCACCCTCGACGAGGCGCTGGCCGTCTACGCCCAGCCCAAGACCCGCGGCCGGGCCGCCGCCAAGCCGCCGCTCAAGGAACTGGGCACCGACCCGGTCAGCGAGCGCCCCGTCGTCGTCAAGGACGGCCGCTTCGGCCCGTACGTCACCGACGGCGAGACCAACGCGACGCTGCGGCAGAGCGACGACGTCGAGACGATCACGCCCGAGCGCGGTTACGAGCTGCTCGCCGAGAAGCGGGCCAAGGCCCCGGCCAAGAAGACCGCGAAGAAGACGGCCGCGAAGAAGACAACGGCCAAGAAGGCGCCGGCGAAGAAGACCGCCGCCAAGAAGACCGCGGCAAAGAAGACGACGACCACCTCCGCCACCAAGAAGGCGGCGCCGGCCGCCAAGAAGTCCACCGCCCGCCCCGAGTGACCGCGCCCGTCCCACGGGTACCACAACAGGCGCCCGGGGAACGGGTGGACGACGGCGGAGGCGGGGCGGAGGCTACGCTGTCAGGATGACGCGATCCGAGCAGCCAGCCCAGCCCGCGGACGTCACCGAGGCGTTCTCAGCCGACCTCGCCGCCGACTCCCGCGAGCGCGCCGTGGGCGCGCTGCTGAGGATTCCGGCGCTGCACCGACTGTGGAGCGCGCAGTTCACCGGCGCGGTCGCCGACCGCCTCGGCCTGCTGGTCCTGCTGGTGCTCACCGTGCAGGCGACGTCCGCCGCGCACTCCTTCGGTGGCGGTTTCCGCGGCATCGCCTTCGCGATCGCCGCGGTGTTCGGGGCCCGCCTGGTGGCCGTCCTGCTGTTCGGCACGGTGCTGCTCGGCCCGCTGACGGCGCTCACCGCGGAGAAGGGCCCCCTCGACCGCCGTTGGACGATGATCGGCGCCGACGCCGTCCGGCTCGCGCTGTTCATCGTCGCCCCGCTGTGGATCACCTGGTCGCAGGGCAACGCGCACATCTGGCTGCTCGTCACCGCGTTCGTCACCGGACTCGCCGAACGGCTGTGGACCGTCGCCAAGGACGGCGCCGCCCCCGGGCTGCTGCCCGCGCCGGGCGACACCTCGGTGCGGCCCGCGCCCGACCACCTGGCCACCTTGCACCGGCTCGACCTGCGGACCACCTTCGTGGCGCTGCCGCTGGCCGCCGCCGCGCTGGTCGCCGTCACCCTGATCAACACGCTCCTCGCGGTCCGCGTCGAGTGGTTCGACCTGCACCAGGTCGCGCTGTCCTCCTACGTGGCGGCCGGGCTCTTCTCGTCCTCGATGGCCGTGCTCTACCTGCTGGAACTGCCCTCCGGCGGCTCCACCCGGCCCCGCTCCCCGCTGGAGGGCCTGCGGCTGCCGAAGGGGCCGGCCGGGGCCGAGCGCGGGCGGACCGGGGCCATCCCGCTGCTGGTCCTCGCCACCGCCGCGGTGGCCGGGGCCGTCGCGGCCGCCGTCGCCGTCTCCTTGCTGCACGCGATCGCGCTGGGCTTCGGTCCGACCGGCTTCGGGCTGCTCGTGCTCGCCCTGACCGCGGGCACCGTGATCGGCATCCGGGTCGCCCCGCGCACCCTGCCGGGCCTGTCCCGGCGCCGCCTGCTCGCCCTGGCCGTCGGCGTCACCGGCGTCGCGCTGCTGCTGACCGGCATCGTCCCCGACCAGGCCACCGTGCTGCTGCTGTCGGCGCTGGCCGGCGTCGCGGCGGGCGTCACCGCCAACGCCGGGCACGTGCTGATCGAGCAGGAGGCCGAGGAGCCGCGCCGGGCGCGGACCACCGACCACCTGCACGCCGTCGTCCGGGCCGCGCTCGCCGTCGCCGCGGTCGGCGGCCCGCTGCTGGCCGGCGCGATCGGGCCGCACCGGATCGAGAACGGCCGCTTCACCTTCGACCACGGCGGCGCCGCGTACACTCTCATGCTGGTCGGCGCCCTGCTGCTGCCGGTCGCCGCGCTGGTGCTGGGCAAGGCCGACGACCGCGGCGGGGTGCCGCTGCGGCGCGACCTGCGCGAGGCGCTGCGCGGCGGCGACCCGCACCCCGCGCCCGCCGCCACCGGGTTCTTCATCGCCGTCGAGGGCGGCGACGGGGCCGGCAAGTCCACCCAGGTGGAGGCGCTCGCCGAGTGGATCAGGGCCAAGGGCCACGAGGTCGTCGTCACCCGCGAGCCGGGCGCCACGGCGGTCGGCAAGCGGCTGCGCTCCATCCTGCTCGACGTGTCCTCCAGCGGCATCTCGCACCGCGCCGAGGCCCTGCTGTACGCGGCCGACCGCGCCGAGCACGTCGACACGGTGATCCGGCCGGCCCTGGAACGCGGCGCGATCGTCATCTCCGACCGCTACATCGACTCCTCCGTCGCCTACCAGGGCGCCGGCCGCGACCTGGCGCCCACCGAGATCGCCCGCATCTCCCGCTGGGCCACCGACGGGCTCGTCCCGCACCTGACGGTGCTGCTCGACATCTCGCCCGAGGCCGCGCGCGAGCGCTTCACCGAGGCGCCCGACCGCCTGGAGTCCGAGCCCGCCGAGTTCCACCAGCGGGTCCGGGCCGGATTCCTCACCCTGGCCGCCGCCGACCCCGCCCGCTACCTCGTGGTGGACGGAGGACAGGACCCGGAGGCCGTCACCACGGTCGTACGGCACCGGCTCGACCGGGTGCTGCCGCTGTCCGAGCAGGAGATCGAGGCCCGGGCCGAGGCCGAGCGCAAGGCCGCCGAGGAGGCGGCGCGGCTCGCCGCGGAGGAGGCCGCCCGCAAGGCGGAGGAGGAGCGGCAGGCCCGCGAGCGCCAGGAGCAGCTGGAACGGCTGCGGCGCGAGGAGGAGGAGCGGCGGCGCGCCGACGAGGAGGCCGCCCGCCGGGAGATCGAGGAGCGCAAGGCCGCGCGGGAGGCCGAGGCGGCCCGGCTCGCCGCGGAGGAGGCGGCCCGGGTGGCCGCCGAGGAGAACGCCCGCCGCCAGGCGGAGCAGGACGCGCACGACGCCGAGCAGGACCGGCTGAAGCGGCTCGCCGCCGAGCAGGCCCGGCTGCGGGCCGAGGCCGAGGAGAAGCGGCAGGAGAAGCAGCGCAAGGCGGAGGAGGCCCTGCTGCGGACGGAGGCGGCGCGCGCCGCCGCGGCGTCCGCCGAGCAGGAGCGGTCCGGTTCCACCCGCGCCCCGGAGCCGCGCGACTCCGACTCCGAGAAGACGGCCGTGCTGCCGTCGGTGGCGCCCGAGGACGCCCCGCAGCCGTCGACCGACTCCGAGGAGACGGCGGTGCTCCGGCCCGTGACCCCCGAGTCCGCTCCGGAACCGCCCGCCGAGGCCGACGAGACCGCCGTGCTGCCGCCGGTGACGCCCGAGCCGGCGCCGGAGCCCCCGGCCGCCCCCGAGGAGGAGCGCCGGTCCGAGCCGGAGGAGCGGCAGGACCCGGAGGCGTACTCGGCCTCCGAGACCACGACCGTGATGACGCCGCTCCCGCCGGAGCAGCCGCGGCCCGGTGACGACCCGACGCGGGAGCTGCCGCCGCCCACCCCCGGCACCGCCCGGGCCGACGACCCCACCGACCGCGTGCCGCCGTGGCTCTTCCGCCCCGAGGACGAGGCGGCGACGGGCAACGAGCGGACCCGCGAGATGCCGTCGCCGTCGCCCGCCCGTCGGCCGCGCCCGAACTGGGCCGAGGCCACACCCCTCGACGACCTTCCGACCCTCGCGGACGAACTGCTCGGCCGCCACGACGACGACCACCCCACGTCGTAGCCGGTCCTTTCCGGGGGAGGGGTTCGCCGCTTCCCCCGGGGCTGTCCGCTCCTGCGGGGCGGTCCGCACCCACCCTGTGGACAACCCGATCCGTCGAGCCGCCCGACCGGGGAGAATGAACGGGTGCGGTACTACGTGCTCGGGGTGACCGAGGTCAGGACGGAAGACGGCACCGCCCTCCCGCTGGGCGGCGCCAAGGTCCGGGCTGCCCTGACCGCCCTCGCGGTCCGCGTCGGCCGCCCCGTGCCGCCCGACGCGCTGATCAACGAGGTGTGGACGGACGACCCGCCCACCGACGCCGCAGGCGCCCTGCAAGCGTTGATCGCCCGCCTCCGCAGGAGCCTCGGCCGGGACGCCATCACGTCCGAGCCCGGCGGCTACCGCCTCAACGGCAGGCCCGACGCGGTGGACCTGCACGCGTTCGTCGCCCTGGTCGCCACCGCCGAGGCGGCCCTGGCCGAGGGGCGCCCCGAGCACGCGGCGGACGCGGCCGCCCGCGCCCTCGGGCTGTGGCGCGGCCCCGCGCTGGCCGACCTGCCGGACCGCGAGCCGGCCGCGGCCCGCCCGGAGGCGCTGCGGCTGACCGCCCAGCGCGTGAAGTTCGAGGCTGATCTGGCACTGGGCCACGCCGTGGAGGCGTTGCCCGCACTGCGGGAGGCGGTGGCCGCCCACCCGCTGGACGAGCCGTTCCGCGCCCAATTGCTGCGCGCGCTGCGGGACGCGGGCCGGACGGCGGACGCGCTGGTCGCCTACGACGAGGCCAGAACCGTCCTCGCGGAGACGCTCGGCACAGATCCGGGGCCGGAACTGCGGGCGCTGCACGCCGAATTGCTCCGCCGGCAGCCGCTGCCCGCGCCGGACCTCCCCAAGGGCAACCTCCGGGCCCGGCTGACCAGCTTCGTGGGCCGCGAGGACGATCTCACCGCGATCCGGGCGGACCTCGGCGCCGCCCGCCTGGTCACGCTGACCGGCCCCGGCGGGTCCGGCAAGACCCGGCTCTCCCAGGAAGCCGCCGACAGTGCCCAGGAGGCGTACCCCGACGGGGTGTGGCTCGCCGAACTCGCCCCGCTGGACGACCCCGCGGCGATCCCGCACGCCGTGCTGAGCGCGATCGGCCGCCGCGACACGGTCGTCCGCGGGCCGGGCCGGGAGTCGTTGAAGTCCGAGTCCTACGCCGAGGACCCGATGGCCCGGCTGTTGGAGTCCTGCGCGGACCGCCGCCTGCTCCTGGTGCTGGACAACTGCGAGCACCTGGTCGCGGCCGCCGCCGACCTGACCGCCGAACTGCTCGCGCGCTGCCCGCGGGTGACGGTCCTGGCCACCAGCCGTGAACCGCTGGGCGTGCCCGGAGAGGTGGTGCGCCCGGTGGAGCCGCTGCCGCCGCCGACGGCGTGCCGGCTCTTCGACGAGCGGGCCCGCAGCGCGCGCCCCGGCGACGGCGGGTCCGGCCGGCCCGAGGACGCCGCCGCGGTGCGGGAGATCTGCCGGCGGCTCGACGGCCTGCCGCTGGCGATCGAGCTGGCGGCGGCCCGGCTGCGGGCGCTGTCCCCGCGGCAGATCGCCGACCGCCTCGACGACCGGTTCCGGCTGCTGACCAGCGGCAGCCGCACCCTCCTGCCCCGCCAGCAGACCCTGCGCGCGGTGGTGGACTGGAGCTGGGACCTGCTGGACGAGCCGGAGCGGACGACACTGCGCGCGCTCAGCGTCTTCTCCGGCGGCTGCACGCTGGCGGCGACCGAGGCGGTGTGCGGGCCGGACGCGCTGGACACGGTGGCCCAACTGGTCGACAAGTCCCTGGTGGTGGCCGAGCGACACGGCGCCCTGCCCGGCGCGGGCACCCCGCTACCGGCTCCTGGAGACCATCCACGAGTACGCGGCCGAGCGCGCCCGCGAACGGCCCGCCGGCCTGGCCGCCGCGGCCGGCCGGCACACCGCGTACTTCCGGGACCTCGCCCAGACCGTCGACCCGGAGCTGCGCGGCGCGGACCAGCTGCGCTGGCTCGACGTCCTGGAGACCGACCTCGACAACATCCGGGCCGCCCTCCACCGCACCCTGGCGGCGGGGGACGAGATGGACGCCATCGAGATCGTGCTGGCCATGGGCTGGTTCTGGTGGCTGCGCAACTACCGCGACGAGGCGAGCGGCTGGCTGAAGCAGGTGGCCGAGCTGGGCGGTGAGCCGCCCGAGGACCGCGAGCACCCGATGTACTGGCCCCGGCTGAACCTGCGGATGCTGCTGTTCTTCGTCCAGGCCGACAACGCCACGGAGGAGCAGTGGAGTTCGCAGCAGTCGCAGCGGACCGCCGACGTGCTGCTGAAGGCCTTCCGCGACGGCGGCCCGCAGTCGGCCCGGTTCCCCGGCCTGCTCTGGCCGTTCACCACCTATGTGCTCAGCGGCCAGCTCGCCCTGGAGCGCGAGACCCAGCTGGCGCTCGCCCACTGCCGTGCGTACGGCGGCGACTGGGAGCTGGCGGCGGCGCTGATGTTCCGCCTGCACGTCACCGTGGACACCCGCGGCGGTATCCCCGGGGCCACCGAGTGCCGGGAGGAGCTGGAGTCGCTGATGGAGCGCGTCAGCGACCGCTGGATGCGGGCCCAGGTGCACAGCGCCCGCGCGGAGATCGACGTCGCCCTCGGTGACTACGCCTCCGCGCGCGCCGCCTTCGAGGAGGCCCACCGGCTCGGCCGGGAGCTGGGCGCCTTCAGCGAGGGGGCCTTCCTGCTGGCCAGGATGGCCGACCTCGCCCACCGGGCCGGCGAGCCCGAGGCAGCTCGCGAGCTCGTGGTCCAGGCGGAGGAGGAGGCCGAGCGCTTCTCCGTGCACGACGCGCGGACCTACATCCGCTTCCTGAAGTCCACGCTCCTGCTCCACCAGGGCGCGGTCAGCGAGGCGAGGGAACTGCACGACCTCGCCGCCGGGCACATCGCCGACGGCACCCCGCCGCCCATGTTCCGCGTCATGCTGCTCGGCCTGTCCGCCCTGATCACCGCGGCCGAGGGCGACCCGCGCACCGCCCTCACGATCCTCGAGGACGCCACCACCGTCGGCGTCGACATCGGCTGCACCGAGCCCGTCCTCGGCGGTCTGCTCGACTCCGCCGCGGAAATCCTCGGCTCCCTCGGCGACTTCCCCGCCGCCCTCACGCTCGGCGCCGCGTCCACCGCCATCCGCGGCCCGCTTCCGCGCTCCATACCCGAACGCGCCTCCGCCGAGGCCGTGGTGGCCGCCGCGGCCGGTGCCCTGCCGGCCGCCGCCGTCGCCCGCGCCCGGGCGGAGGGGGCCGCCCTCGACCCGGCCGCGGCCGCCCGGTCCCTCCGCGCGGCGGTGCGGCCGCACACGGAGCGGGGGTCGGAGGTGGGGTCGTCGGCGGAGAAGGCCGTGCCGGCGGAAGGAGCCGCGCCCTCGGAAGCGGGTGCGCCCACGGAGGGGACCGCGTTCGCGGTGGAGGTGCGGGCCGCGGAGGTCGGGTCGGCGTCCGAGGTCGGGCCGTCCGCCGGGCGGGAATAGCCGCACGTTCGCCGTGGTTGTGGGCGGGCACTGCTTGTTGGGACGTCAACCGCGGGAGTGAGCGCGCCGTGAAGGTGGACATCTATTCGGACATCGCCTGCCCCTGGTGCTACCTGGGCAAGGCCCGCTTCGAGCGTGCGCTGTCCGCCTTCCCGCAGGGCGACTCGGTCGAGGTCGTCTACCGCCCCTTCCAGCTCGACCCCGCGGCGCCGAACGAGCCGCGCGCCCACCGCGAGGTGCTGGCCGCCAAGTTCGGGCCGCGGGCCGTCGCGATGGACGACCACATCACCCGGCTCGGCGCGGCCGAGGGACTCTCCTTCGACTTCGACACCGTCGTGGAGAACAACTCCCTCCTCGCCCATCGCCTCCTGCGCTTCGCCCTCGACACGCACGGCCCCGCCGCCCAGGTCCGCCTCAAGGGCCACCTCATGACCGGTCACTTCGAGCAGGGCCTCGACATCGGCGACCCCGCCCAGCTCACCTCGGCCGCCACCGCCGCCGGCCTCGACCCCGCCGCGGCCACCGCCTTGCTCGCGGGTGACGACCTGCACGCCGAAGTCCGCGCCGACCTCGCCCACGCCCGCGAGCTGGGCATCACCGCGGTCCCCACCTTCGTCTTCGAGGACCAGTGGGCGCTCCAGGGCGGCCAGGAGACGTCGGTGTTCGCGGAGGTCCTGGAGAAGGTGGCGGCGGAGGTGGCGGCGGAGGGAGCGTCCCAGGCGTAGGCGGGCCGGTTCGCCCGCCCGCCTAACACCCGATCTCGGCCTGCGCCCAGTCGGCCAGCTCCGTCAGGCCCAGGAGCGAGCCCCGTTCCGGGGTGACCACCAGGTGGAGGGTTTCGGCGCCCTTGAGGGAGACGTGCAGCGGGACGGCGGGGGAGCGGGCGGTGAGGGGCGGGGAGGTCCACAGCCGGGTGCGGTCGCCGTAGACGGAGAAGCGGACGGAGCGGCCGCGCAGGAGGGGGTCGGCGAGGTCGTCGACGCCGACCCGGGCGTCGTAGGAGACGCAGGCGCGGTGGAGGTCCACGGTGACGTCGGAGGGCGCGTGGACGGTGATGCCGTGGAGGTAGCGGACCCCGTCGATGCTGAGGCGCGGGCGGTCCCACCACCAGGTGAGCGGGAGGGCCGGCACGCGCAGGGTCGGGGTGGACGAAGCCCGGCCCGGGAACCCGATCGGGAGGGTGTCCAGGCTGTAGTACGTCGGGGCGGGCGGTGAGGACACCGGCGTGGTGGGCGGTGCCGTCGGTGTGACCGTCGGCGGAGGCGTCGGCGTCGTCGCTGTCGGGGTGGGCGTCGGGCTCGGCGTGGGCGACAGGGAGGGCGTCGGGGACGTGCTCGGCGTCGGCGGGACCACCGGGGGAGCGGCCGGCGTGGTCGCCGGCGGAGTCGCGGTGGGCCTCGGCGTCGACCGGTGCGGCGCCGGCCTGGACCCGGGCGGCGCCGGGACGGGAGCCGCGGGCGCGCCAGCCGACGGCCTGGCCTCGGGTTTCGCGGGGGGCGCGGCGTGGTGCCCGCCGCCCGTGCTCAGCGCGAAGGCGGTCGCGGCGGCGGCCACCACCACGGCGGCGGCGATCCCCACCTTCACGGGGGCGCCGAGCCCTTCGCCCGCCGCGGCGAGGCCGCCCGCGCCCCCGCCGCCCGAGCCCGCGGCAGCGGCTCCTCCGGCGGCGGCCGTGCCCCCCGCAGCGGTGGATCCCGAACCGGCGGCGGCAGCGGCCGCGCCCCCTGCGGCCGCCGCGGCCCCGCCGGCCGCCACCGCGCCCGCGGCCTTGGCCGCGTAGGCGGCGGCGAACCAGCCGATGAACGCGACCGGCAGCAGGCCCTTGAGCGAGGAGTTGAGGTCGGCCAACTCCAAGGAAGCCGCGGTGCAGCGCGGGCACTGCTTGAGGTGGCGGTTCAGCTCGCGGTCCGCGCGCGTGCGCAGGCCGCCGCGGGCGTGGGCGCCGAGCCGGTCGGCGTACCGGGCGCACTCGCCCTCCCCGGTCAGAGTGCTGCTGACGTGGGCCTGGAGGTACGCCTGGCGCAGCCCTTCGCGGGCGCGGTGCGCCAGGACGGCGGTGGCGTTGGGCGTCAGGCCGAGCAGCGGGGCGACCTCGCTGGGCGACTCGTCCTCGACGGCGGTGTGCCACAGCACGGTCTGCCACCGTTCGGGCAGGGTGCGGAACGCCCGGATGGCCAGGGACCGATCGGCCTCGCGCATGGCCCGGACGTCCGCGCCGAGCTCCGAGCTCTCCGTGTCGGCGGTGGCCCCGGCCGCGCCGACCGCGAACACCGCGAAGTCCTCGACGAGGTGCTCGCGCCGCGCGGTGCTGCCCCAGGTGGCGGCCACCCGCCGGACCGTGGTGAGCAGGTAGGCGCGTACGGCGGTCTCGGGTCCGCTCCCGCCGCGAATGGCCTGAAGCGTACGGGCGAAGACCTCGCCGGTGAGGTCCTCCGCGGTGTGCGCGTCGCGGCAGCAGGAACGGGCGTAGCGCCGCACGGCCGCGGCGTGCCGCCGGTACACCTCCTCGTACGCACCGTCGCGCCCCGCCCTGACCTCGGCGATCAGCTGGGCGTCCGACAGTTCGGACGGCTCGGACGGCTCGGACGGCTCGGACGGCTCGGGCGCTTCGGACGGAGCCGGTGCCCCGGACGGTGCGGCCGGCGCCGGAGCGGCGTCCCGCGCGTCCACGTCCAAGTGCCCGGCGCCCCGCCCCTGACTGGGCACGACGCCGGTCTCGGCCTCGGTGTCGGCGGCGGGCCGGTCCGAGGGCAGTCGCTCGTCCCCGGGCA
>CAVWOS010000007.1:0-15236 GCA_963756705.1 uncultured Actinomycetota bacterium
CCCGACCCGCACCACACCAAGAGAGGCCCGCAGTGACGAAACCGAACGTCGGCCGGAGTTGGCGCACCCCCATCAAGCACGACTACCTGTGGAGCATCGTCGGCCAGGAGGCTGGCACCATCGCCAGCCTCGGCGCCGACCACGGCTCGTGGTTCGACCTCACCGCCGGAGACGCCGCCCTCATTCCCGGTGAAATATGGCATCGGGCCTGCTCGCCGGGCATCCTCGCCTACCACGCCACGCAGTGTCGGCTCCCTGTCAGCGTCCAGCTTCACGAAATTCAAGCTGCCACCTACGACAGGCTCCTCGGCAACCTGACCAGTTACCTGCCGACCCTCGGCTACATCGCGGGCGGACCGAACGCCTGGGCGCACCCCGGCAACAACTCCACTGTCACCGCCCGCAACCTCAGCGGCTCCGACGCCGATGTCACCGACATCACCCGCAACACCGCGGTGTTCGTCGTCAACGACCCCAACGCCATCACCGAATGGGCCATGCGCCCCACCTTCGCCGCCGAGATCGTCGCAACGGGCGCGTGGATGTTCCGGAGCCTGTCCACCATGGGCTGCAACCCCGCCGGCCTGAAGCGGCTCACCATCGGCGAGCGCATCCACTGGTTCGCCACCGTCCGCGAGCAGCAACTCGCCCTCCCCGATTATCGGGACCTGTCGCTCGCCGCGCTCGACCGGGACGAAGCCCAGTGGGCGTACCTCGTGGCGACCTCCGACAAGTGGCGCGCCAAGACCGAGCAGGCAGCCCAGAAGAGCGCCAAGAGCTGCAACCGATCCATCAGCACAGCGTGGTGGCGACAGGACCGCAACCGGTTCGATGACCTCCTGCTGCGCCTCTTCCTCCAGAAGCCGGAGTTGAAGCAGATCAGCGGCCGGGAACGCGAGTGGATGGCGGCGAGCAACGAGCAGCGCCTCGCGATGATCCCGCGTCCCGTCGCCCCGAAGGCCGGCGATCTGGTGGACCTCGGCGGCGATCTGACGCTGTTCGGCGACGAGGCATGACACGCCACTATGCGCCGCCCCAGCCCGGCGTCGGCAAGCCCTACCGCACCTATGCCGAGTATCTGCGGCACCCGCAGTTCCTCGCCGTGCGGCGAGAGGTGTTCGACCGGGCCGGCGGCCGATGTGAGCGCTGCAAGGGGCGGCCTCCAACTGAGCCGCACCACTGGCGCTATCCGCCGTGGGGCGCGTTCGACGTTCCGACCAACTTGATCGCCGTGTGCCACCGCTGCCACTGCGAGATCCACGGAAAGGCCAACTGATGGCACACCTCGGGGAGTTCGAGGTCCACCCGTTCGCGGACGCGTTCCCGCTGATCGACGGCGAGGAGTTTGGCCAGCTGGTGGCGGATGTGAAGAAGAACGGTCTGCGCGAGCCGATCATCCTCAACCACGACGGCACCGTCCTGATCGACGGCCGCAACCGCTACCGGGCCTGCGACGCCGCCAGCTCCGACCAGGTCTACGAGCGGCTCGGCGCGCACTACACGGAGCCGATGATCCTCGACCTGATCGTGTCGAAGAACATGGCCCGCAGGCAGCTCAACGCCGGGCAGCGCGCGTTGATGGCCCTGGAATACGAGCGGTTTTACGGTGCTGCCGCGAAGGAGGTGCAGCAGGACGCCGGGCGTCAGACCGCACAGAAGGTAAACGCGCAGGTCACGGGTTCGACGCTTGTCGCAGATCTGCGACAGGAGGACTTCTGGGAGCCGGAGGCACCGCGCGAGAGGAAGTCGAGCGAGCGCGCCGCCAAGGTGGTCGGGGCGTCGGGCCGGGCCGTGCAGCAGGCCAAGGCTGTCACCCGCGACGCACCCGACCTCGCAGCGAAGGTCCGCGCCGGCGAGATCGCCCTCGACGCCGCCGACCGACAGCGCAAGCAGCGCCTCGCCGCCATGCCCAAGCCCGAGGCGCCGCCCAAGCCCACCGCCGTCATGCTCACCCTGCGAACTCACGACGGCACCGAAGTCCATTACCCGCAGCCGCAGTCGAAGGCCACGTTCAACGAGACCAAGGGCGCGGGAATCTCCTGGGCCTCCTGGTCCTGGAACCCCGTCACAGGCTGCCTCCACGGCTGCAACTACTGCTACGCCCGTGAGATCGCCACCAGCGAGCGCTACGCCAGCGCCTACCCGGCCGGCTTCACCCCGCTGTTCCACGAAGAACGCCTCGACGCGCCCGGCAACACCACCATCCCCGCCGCGCACATCGACGACCCCGCCTACCGCCGCGTGTTCGTCTGCTCCATGGCCGACCTCTACGGCCGCTGGGTGCCCGACGAGTGGATCAACCGAGTGCACGCGTCCATGTGCGCCCACCCGCAGTGGCAGTACATCACCCTGACCAAGTTCCCGGCCCGGTACGTCGGCCTGGAGATGCCGCCCGGTGCGTGGGTCGGCACGTCGGTCGACGAGCAGAAGCGCGTCCGTATCGCGGAGAAGGCGTTCCAGGAAATCGACGGCGCCACGGTCAAGTGGCTGTCTCTCGAACCGCTGCTGGAGCCCTTGGAGTTCGAAGACCTGTCGATGTTCGACTGGGTGGTCATCGGCGCCCAGACCGAGACCCGGCAGCCCACTGGCACCGTGCCCGCGTTCGCGCCGCCCTTCGAGTGGGTCGCCCGCATCGTCGCCCAGGCCCGCGAAGCCGGCTGCCGTGTGCACCTAAAGCCGAACCTCTTCAACGGCCAGCCCGGCATGCAGTCGATCAACGAGTACCCCACCACCTGACCCGCCGCGCCCGGGGCTTCACCGCCCCGGACGCACCACACAGCACAAAGCCCCGCCGAGGCGGGGCCAGGGAGAGGAGGGGACGGGGATGAGGTCAGTCGGTCGGAGGCTTGGGGCGCCGAACCACGACCCTGCGCTTGGGCCGGCCCGGATCGGGGGCGATCTTTGCCACCCACTCCCGGGTGAGACCGCTCCAGCGGGCCATGTCGGACGGCCCGATTCCCTCAGCGCGCCACTTCACGAGGACGTCACGGAACTCTCCGTCCGCACGCTCGAAGGCTTCCTTGGCCTTGGCGCGCTTCCGGGCGGCGGCCCGGATCTCAGTGGCGGCATCTTCCATGCGGCTCATGATGCCATGCGCGAACACCGTTCCGCTATCCATGCGCGAACACTACTCGCGAACGATGCATGCGAACGGTATTCTCATCAGTGGGTCGGCGGAGACGCCGAACCGAAGCCCCCCTAGGGGCCTGGTTCCACGCGCCCGAAACCCACCCACATCCGCATCGAAAGAAGCATCGACATGGCACGAGGCCACGGCCGCATCCTCACCCCCATCTGGGAGGACGAGGACTTCCTCGCGCTCGACGAGAGGGAACAGCGCCTCTACCTGTTCCTCATCTCGCAGCCGAACCTCAACCACGCCGGCCTGCTCGATCTCACGCTGCGCAGGTGGGCTCGCAAGGCCAGCGGGCTGACCGTGGCCGACCTCGAAGAGCGACTCGGCGCCCTCGCCAAGGCCCGCTTCGTCGTGGTCGACGAGGGCACCGAAGAACTCCTCATCCGCTCCTTCGTCCGCAACGACGGCGTGTGGCGCATGCCGAAGGTCATGGGCGCCATGGTCTCCGGCGCGCTGGAGATCTCCTCGCCGCTGCTGCGCCGCGCCCTGCTGGAAGAGATGGACCGTATCCCGCTGGAAGACCTGAGCGACGAGCCGACCAAACTCCGCAACGGCAGCACCGGATCGTCGATCCGCAAGCAGGTATCCGACTGCATCGAGACTCTTTGCCGAGCCTTCGGGAGCCCCACACCCGACCCATCCCGAAGGGGTTCCGGAACCCCTTCCGCAGCCCCTTCGGAAACCCCCTCCGATACCTCTGGCGAAGGGGCTCCGAGACCCTCAACGCGCGGGCGCGCGGGCGCATCACACGCGCGTACCCCTGCCCCTGCCCCTGCCCCTGCCCCTGCCCCCAGCCCCATACAAGACGCGTCGGCTGAGGCAGAGGACCAGAGTGACCTCGTCGCCGTCGAGGAATCCGACTTCGTCGGCGCGAACGAAGCCAGCCCCCACGAGCCCGAGCCCGTAGGCGCCAACACGATCGTCGCCGAGTGGATCGACCGCTGCGCCAAGCGACCGCCCAGCAACGTCATTGGTCGGGTCGCCAGCCAGATCAAAAAGCTCCTCAACGACGACATCGAGCCGGACGACATTCGCCGCGGCATGTCCCTCTGGCTCAAGAGGGGAGCCGACCCCTCGGCGATCCCCAGCTTCGTCAACCAGGCGATGAACGCGGCTGCCGGCCGCCCCGGCGCCAACGTCATCGACTTTGCATCCGGCCAGCCTCTCGCTGGCACAGACGCCAAGGTCGCCGGCTGGCTCGCCATCGCCGAACAGCTCCGCGAGAACGGAGACTCCGCATGAACCCCACCGAAGCCGCCGCGCTCCTCGCGCACTGCTCCGGGTTCGATAACCGGCAGCCCTCCGTGGCCGCCGCCCAGTCCTGGGCTGCCGCACTCCGCGACGTGCCCTTCGATCAGGACACGCGGGACGCCGTCGCCGCCTACTACTCCACGCCGCCGCAGAACCTCAGCGAACGGCTGTGGATCCTGCCCCACCACATCCGCACCCTCCGAACCAAGATCCGCTCGGCGCGGCTGGAGAACTTCCAGTACGAGCCGGTCGAGGGCGAGACGGCCGCGGAGTTCATAGCCCGCTATCAGGGGCAGATCGCCGCGGTCGCTTCCGGGCGCGTGCCACCGCAGGCCGACCGGCCTGCGCTTGAAGGCGGCCCGTCGAAGGCGTTCACCGACGAGCTGGCCGCCCGCGGCTACCAGGTGGGCCAGGACGTCCCCGACTCCGACGAGCAGGCGGTCATTGACTCGGTGCGCCGTGCCGGGCCGCTGGGCGTGGAGTGCCCGGCGTGCAACGCGGCTGTGGGCAGGCCGTGCAAGACCCCGGGAGGCGGCTCGAAGCAGCCGCTGGGCAAGCCTCGCCTGAAGCCGCACAGCGCCCGCCTGCGGGCCGTGTTGGGGGAGTCGGAGTTGTCGCCTGAGCAGCGGGCCGCGGAGGAGCAGCGGCGCCGCGAGGCGTCGGCCCTGCACCTGGCACGTGTAGCGGATGACGAGATCGTCGACGCCGAGATCGTGGAGACGGGTGAGGCGTCATGACCCACGACCTGACCCCGGATGACACGTCGGTGATGCGGCAGCAGGGCGATTTCCGCGAGTACCTGCGCTTGCAGATGGCCCAGGGCCGCGACCGGGCCGCCGCGAGCAACGCCAAGCCGGTGGTGCCGCAGCAGACAGGCCACCGGCCCGGTGCGTGGCCACCCGGCACCCGCCCTCCCGACCCGGGGCCGCCGTTCGACCCCGCCGAGGTCGCCCGCGCCATCGCCGCCTACCGGGCCAACCCGAACCAGGACCACCCGTGCCCCTGCCCCAACTGCCAACTCCTCGAAGGAGACAACCGATGAACGATCAGACCGCAAAGCAGATGCACGAAGCCGCTGACATCCTGCGCCAGTTCGCCCTCGCCACCGAGAACGGCAGCACCGCCATCCTGCACCCCGGGGTCGTGGCTCTCTTCTCGGACTGGCTCGGCTGCCTGTCCGTGACCGAACCGGCTGATGGCGGTACGCATCAGTGTTCCTGGTGCGAGGGCGGCGACCACGCGGAGATCATCTCCCGCGCGATCGTGAACCTCGGCAACCCGGCCCCCCGGGTCACCCGATGACGGCCCGTTGGGGCGCCCCGGCCCCGGACGGCATCCGGCTCATCGTCCGTGCCCCCCAGCACCCCGCCCGTGCCGTCGAGTGCCCGCACTGCGGGGCTCACGAGCACGCGCCCTGCACCACGGTCAGCAAGCGCCGCCGGAAGACCGAGCCGTGCCCGTCGCGCATCACCGCCTGGGCCCGCGCCACCTCGGTCTGCCCCACCTGCCAGGTCGAGCCCGGCATCGACTGCCACCAGGGCGGCTGGCCGTTGGCTGGCGGAGACGTGCACCAGGAGCGGACCGTGCTCGCGGGGGAGGCGGCATGAACCGGCCGGAGATCGTCGCGCTCGTCGCCGCGGGCCACACCGACGCCGGGATCGCCGCCCGCCTCGGCATCCACCGCAGCACTGCACACCGGGTGCGGCAGGAGCTCCGCAGCGGAAGCCCGCAGGCCCGCGCCCTCGAATCCGTGCCCACCGGCCTCGCCCTCAAGCGCCGCGAGTGGACGCCCGCCGAGCAGGCACGGCATCGCGCCGAGTTGCTTGCCGCACTCGACGATTCCGCCGCGTGACCGGTCCAACGCACACCACACCAGCCCGCCCGCCGCACGAAAGGAACCGCCGCATGAGCACCGAGACCACCGCAACCGCATCCGAGGAGACCACCACCATGACCGCCACCGACCACCGCCCGCTGATCCTCCTCGTCGGTGGCCAGGACTGCCTCGACCGCGACTGCGAGGAATACCTGACCCCCGACGGCGACGACGACCCCGGGGTGGAGCGCTGCTCCCACATCCACGAGGAGACTGTCTGCGCGGCCTGCTCCGAGCCTCCGATGGGCGCGGACGGGATCTACGAGACCACCGAGGCGTGGCCGTGCGCCTACGCGTCCGCTCAGCCGGATGGCCGCGAGCCCGACTGCACCTGCGGCAGCGACGACAGCACCCACGACTCCGGGTGCGCGACCGCCGCCCGTTGGGCGCGTTCCGCCGGGGGTGCCGCGTGATGCCTGCCCGCATCCAGCGCCGCCGGGTGGCTGGCTGGACCAAGCCCGAAGGCGCCGTGTACGTCGGGCGCGGCAGCCGGTGGGGGAACCCGGCCCGCGTCGTTTACCGCAAGGACACCGGCGGCTGGCACGTCGAACACGACCGCGGAGCAGGTGTCGGCACCTGGCCAACCGCCAGGGGCGCACGGGGGTTTGCCGTTGAGGCGTACCGCGCCTACCTCGACGCGCATCCCGAGCTGGTTGCGGCTGCCCGCGCCGAGCTTCGCGGCCGGGACCTCATGTGCTGGTGTCCGGTTGGTGACCCGTGCCACGCGGATGTGCTGCTGGAGATCGCCAACGCCGCCGATTCGGCGTCTGAGGGGGAGCGGTGACGACTCGTAAGCCCGTAGCGGCCCCGTCCGCCCGTCACAGTCGTCGCCTGACGGCCTCGCAGGGCCCGGATGGGGGAATTCCCGCACGCGCGTCCGAAAGGCCGTCAGATCGGCACACAGCCCCTCGCCTCCCGCACACCCGCGCCCCCTGGTGGACATGGGTCACCGTCGCAAGCGGCATCGCGGGAATCGTCGGCGCGGTGTGGATCGGAGGCGGGAGGTGAAGCCCATCCACGCTCGATGCCTCGCCGTGCAGACCGGAGCCGACAGGACGTGGGTCTGTGGCAAGTCCGCCGGCCACACAGCAAGCAGCGACCCGCGCCGGCGCGAGCACTACGACCCGTCAGCCGACCAACGCTGGACCGACGACAAGGCCGGCCGGCGATGACCCCCTGAGACTCCCCGCCTCGCTCGAACCGAGGCGGGGGTCCCGCACCACCCCGCCAGACCCGACTACACGACACAAGGAGACGACCGTGACCACACCCGCCCCGCCGGCCCAGCCCGAGCGACTGCTCGGCGTCCGCGTCATCGCCACCAGCGATGGGGGAGCGCGCATGACCATCCACACCCGCGGCGCCGACGGTGACCTCTACCAGGGCGAGCTGACCCTGGAGCTCTACGTCGCGGACATGCTGCGCGCCGCTGTCACCGACGCGATCCCCGACCGGCCGCGCGTCCCCGCCGATGTGGCGGAGATTCAGCGGCGCCTGGAGCGGATCGCCGACACGACCACCGCCAAGCTGGTCCGCGACCGCATCCCCGCGATCATCCGCGAGGGCGGCGCCGACCCGATCACCCGCATCGCCGCCCCCGCCGAATACCGCGCCCTGCTGTTCGCCAAGCTCGCCGAAGAGGCCGCCGAACTGTCGGAGGCGACCTCCGGCTTGGACCCCAGGCACGTGGCCGAGGAGGCCGCTGACGTGCTGGAAGTCGTGTACGCGATCGCCGCCAAGAGCGGGGTCGACCGCGAGCAGTTGGAGAAGGTCCGCGCCGCCAAGGCCGAGCAGCGGGGCGGCTTCGCCGGCCGGATCGTCTGGTGCGGCAACCGGCCGGCGACCCCGTGACAACGCGCGAAGGCGCACCGGCTGTTACCCGGCGCGCCTCCACCCCCGATCCCACCACATCCCGGAGGACCACATGACCCGCCCCGCCTGTGCCCACACCCGCCGTGACCGCCGCCTGAAAGGGATCGCCGCATGAACAGCACGATGACCGCCCTCTCGCCCTCGCCCCGCCCCCTGGCGGCCCCTCAGGCGGCCCGTGGGCTCTCCGGCGGGGAGTTGGCGGTGCGGAGCGGATCGGAGGCCGGAGAGGCGCGTTCTACGGCTCCGCTCCGCATCGGGTCGCTGTGCTCCGGCTACCGCGGACTTGACATGGCCGTCGAAGCCGTCTTCGGCGGGACCACCGCATGGGTCTCCGACATCGACCCCGGCGCTTCCAAGATCCTCGCCCACCACTGGCCAGCCACCCCCAACCTCGGCGACCTCACCACCGCCGACTGGGCCGCCGCCGAACCCGTCGACATCGTCTGCGGCGGCTACCCCTGCCAGCCCTTCAGCAGCGCCGGAAAACGCCTAGGAGTCGAAGATGAACGACACATCTGGCCCTACATCGCGGACGCCCTTCGCGTTCTACGACCCCGCATCGCGGTCTTTGAGAACGTCGCAGGGCACCTTCGACGCGGATTCGACACCGTCCTCGCCGACCTTGCCGGCCTCGGGTTCGATGTCCAGTGGTGCACTGTTCGCGCATCGGAGGTCGGCGCTCCCCACCAGCGAAACCGGCTCTTCATCCTCGCCGCTGCTCAAGACGCCGACAGCGCAGCTCGCCATCAACGGCGGCAGCCAGCACCCGGACAAGCGGAAAGCGGGCGGCCACGGGCCAACATTGGCGGACGAGGTGGAGCACCTGCTGCCGACGCCTGCCGCGAGGGACTGGCGATCGGGGGAGTCGAACCTGATCGGGACGAACGCCAGGCCGCTGAACGAGGTCGTGGTGAACCTCCTGCCGACGCCAGCCGTGGCGGACTCCCGGAACACGGCGAACTACAGGCCGGACGGGACGCCCTACGGCAGTGGCTACGGGATGACGCTGACGGACAGCGCCCGCCTGCTGCTGCCGACCCCGAGGGCGTCGGACGGGACGAACGGCGGACCGAACCAGCGGGGCAGCAAGGGCGACCTGGCGCTCCCGGCGGTGGCGTACCGGATTGGGGCCAGTTCGAACCCGCCATCCGGCGCTGGGAGCACGCCACCGGACGACCCGCCCCCCGGGCAACTGATGATCGAAATCGGCTGAGCCCGCTCTTCGTCGAATGGCTCATGGGTCTGCCCGCCGGCCACGTCACCGCCGTGCCCGACCTGAGCCGCAACCAGCAGCTCCACGCGCTGGGCAACGGGGTGGTGCCGCAGCAGGCCACCGCGGCGCTCCGGCTCCTCGCCGGGCGCGCCGGCATCCGGCTCGACCCGACGGGAGCCGCCGCATGAGCGATCACCGGATCTGTGCCTGCGGCCACGGCTGGCTCGCCCACCGCATCGCCGCCCCGCACCCGTGCAAGGACTGCCCGTGCACCGGGTGGACGCGCGGATGGGGGCCGGGCGGCCGGCCACTGAACCACCCCGCCTGACGGGCCTCTGCCGCCGCTAACGGCAGAGGCCCACCCCCACCCCATCACACCCGGTCCGCGCACAGCGGGCGGCAACCCGAAGGAGAACGACGTGAGCAGCACCCCGTACACCGACCAAACCCCCGCGGCTCGGGAAGTGGCCCGCGGCGCCGCACGCAATACACTTCGCCGCCTGCTCCTCGGCCACCTCGGCGACCAGATCGCCGAGGTGATCGCCGACGAAGTTCTCGACGCAGCCCTCGCGCAGATCGTGGCCGACCGTATCTCCACCCCCGGCAGCAAGGGCTGGGGTGAGCCCGTCCACTGGACCGTCTACAACGCGATGCATCAGCGGGCCCTGTACGCCGGATACGCCATCCGCGACGCGCGGGCCCCGTACCGCAAGCTGCGCGCATACCTCACCGGATTCCAGGACGTTCTGGACGACATCGACGCGGGTCCGTGGGCCAAGACCGCAGGCGCTGCCCTGGACGAACTCGGCGAGATCTTGGGCGAACCCCCCGCAGAGGCCACCACCCCCGCCCCGGGGGCGCCCCGTGCCTGAGCCCAAGCTCGTCCGCGACCGCATCCCCACCATCATCCAAGCCACCGGCGCTACACCGATCACCTACGCCGCCGACCCCGTCGAGTACCGCCGTCGGTTGCGCGACAAGCTCCGCGAGGAGGTCACCGAGTTCCTTGCCTCGGACGATGCGCACGCGCCGGAAGAGCTGGCGGACGTGCTGGAAGTCGTGTACGCGATCGCCGCCAAGAGCGGGGTCGACCGCGAGCAGTTGGAGAAGGTCCGCGCCGCCAAGGCCGAGCAGCGGGGCGGCTTCGCCGGCCGGATCGTCTGGTGCGGCAACCGGCCGGCGACCCCGTGACAACGCGCGAAGGCGCACCGGCTGTTACCCGGCGCGCCTCCACCCCCGATCCCACCACATCCCGGAGGACCACATGACCACCACCCAGATCCGCGCCCCGTTCACCAGCGAGCAGGTCACCGCCCTCAACCGCTGGCAGACCTCCGGTCCCGGCCACCCGTTCACGTGCGGCAGCACCCACGCCACCGGCCGCAGCCCTGTCCTGGACGCCACGCACAGCGGGTGGATCTGCCCCGACCCGGCATGCTCCTTCACGCAGGACTGGGCACACGGCGTCATGGCCAGCCCGGGCGAGTGGGCGCAGTTGACGGCGCTGCCCGGCGTCTGGGCCGCCGCCACACCCACCCCGTGCTCGATCCCCGAGTGCGATACCGACGGCACCGGCGAGCCCTGCGACCGGCATGAGATCGAGCAGGCCCACGCCGCCGGCGAGCACGAGTTCTGCGGCGTCGCATGCGAGGCGAAGTTCCCGACCGAGCAACTGCGCGCCTTCATCCTGGCGAAGGGCTACCCGGGCACGGCGGGGATGCTCGCCGAGCTGGAGCGCCGCGCGGCCGCCCCGCCCGCGACGCTCGACGAACTGCGGCAGGAGATGGCCGACGCGCTGGCCGCCCGCGACGCCCAGACCCGCGCCCAGGCCCTCCGCGAGGCGGCCGACGACCTCACCGCCGATGCGGACGCCCTGGAACGCGATCCCGGCCCTCTGCCGAACAACTTCGCCCGGGGCCTGCGGCAGGCCGCCGACCGCCTGCGCTCCCGGGCCGACGGCATCCACCGGAGCCAGCCGTGAGCGCCCGCATCACCCTCCACTGCGACCGCGAATGGCAGTACGGCTCCTGCGCCAGCCAGCTCTTCACCGACGCCCTAACCCTCGACCAGGCCCGCGCAGAAGGCGACCGGCGCGGCTGGCGCTGCCACCCCGGCGGCAACGACTACTGCCCCACGTGCTCCGGCAGCGGCGAGCCGCGCCGCACCACCGTCGTGCACCTCCGCCCGAAGGACCGCCTGTGATCCATCTCGCCGAGTTGGCCCGGGTCCGACTGCTGCGTGGGCGCCTCGTCCACGCCGTCACACCGGTCGGCTCCCGCGTCACCGCCTGCGGGAAGTACTTCCGCCTGTTCGACACGTGGGGCCGCAAGCAGGACACCCCGCTCGCCCCGACCACGCCCGTCACCTGCCCGCGCTGTACCGCCCCAGTCCGCCTCAACCCGAAGGACCGCCCGTGACCGACCAGCCCACCACCACCGCCCAGTGCGGCGCCTGCGGAGGACTCAACGGCCAGCATTGGCACCGCTGCCCTGACCGCGACGAGACGGCCGCGCCCGGCCCGCACACCGACCAGCCGGACACCAGCAGCCTGCACGCCCGGCTGTGCCGCATGCTCGGTGCCGCACAGGACGCCGCGGACGACGACCTCATTGAGACGGTGCGCGGGATGTGCGTGCGCACGCAGGACGCCTTCCTGCTTGGCACCCACGACATCGAGGTGTGCAACCGCGACCGTGAGCAGGCCCGGCGGCAGCTCGAACACATCGCCGCCGCACCGTCGAACGCCGACATGTGGGCGCGCCTCGGCATGGCCCTCGGCTGGGACCCGCTCCGCGCGGGACTGGCCGCCCGCGACCGGCGCAGCCTCGCCGAGCGCTACGCCGACGCCCGCGCCGCCGAGTTCGAGAAGGCGCTCACCGCCGCCAAGGCCGAGAACGACGGCTGGGCCGAGACCACGCGCAACACCGACCGGCTCACCAGCCAGCAGCTCGCCGAAGAGCGTGCGGCGCACGAGGAGCACCGGCAGCAACTCGCCGCCGCGCTCGGGGAGGGAGACACCGAGTGGGGCTACATCCTCAACCGAGCTGCCGAGATCCGGGAAGGCCGCGACCGGGCGGACGACACATCCACACGGCTCAGCCGCGAGGTGACCTCCCTGCGCGAGGGCATCGGCCAACTCCGCGCCGAGGGCGAGCAGGTCCGCACCGCAGTGTGCGACGCGCTGGGCGGCAACCTGGTCGACTGGCCCGAGGCCATCAGCCGGGTGCGCAAGGGCATCGCCGACCGGGACGGCCAGCGCGCCGAAGTACGCCGACTGCGCAGCAGCGACGCGGAGCACCACCGGCAGCTCGCCGACGCGCTCGGAGAGGCGCCCCGCCGCGACTGGGAGTACCTGCTGCGCAGCGCAGGGGCATCCCGTGCCGAAGCTGTCCAGCGCGCCACCGTGCTGCACGACGCCCGTGACGCGCTCGGCACAGCGGGCCACGCACCCGACGCCGACGACTGGCCCGCTGTCGCCCCCGCCATCCGCAAGCTCACCGCCGAAATCGCCCTGATCCGCGGCAATGACGAGGTGAATCGCCGCGAGGCCAGCAACCGCAGGGAAGCGCTCGCCAAGACCCTCCGGCGCGGTCCCGGCGCCGACTGGTACGCCATCCACGCCGCCGCTGCGGAGGCCGTCCGCCGCGCCGAGACCGCCGAGCAGGAGGCACGGGACGCACGGCAGGGCGAGACCGAAGCCGTCCGCGCCCGGAAGGCCGCCGAACAGCTCGCCGAGAACATGCAGAGCAGGGCGACGGCGATGGAAACCCGAGCCGAGACCGCCATTGCCGCCCGCGACGAGGCCATCCTCCGCGCGGAAACCTCCGAGGCCGCGATGGAACACGTCCGGAAGATCGCCTCCCGTCTTGCCGCGCACGCCCAGGGCTTCCGCGACGTGCTCGACGAGGTAGACCACGGCCCGTGGGGCAGGACCGTCGGCGCGGACATCACGGAGCTGACCGACGTCCTCGGCGGCGTCAGCGAGCAGGCCGAGCCCGAGTCAGACGACTCGGCCCCGGACCGCGCCCTTGCCGAGGTCGAGCGGCTCGCCGTCGAGCTGTACCAGGCCGAGGACACCCTCGCGTGGATCGGCGAACTCTGCGACATCGCCGACCGCACGGACCGGGCCGTCACCACCGCCGACGTCCGGGCGTGGCTGCGCGGACCGCAGTGCGCCCGCCAGGCGTATCTCGTCATCACGGAGGGGCCACTCGCCGAGGCCCTGCGCGCGGCGCTCCCGGACGGTGGAGCGTGAACAGCCCGCGCCCGTACCGGGTCCTCGTCACCGGCAGCCGCGACTGGCGCGTCGTCGCTACCGTGCGGCGCGCCC
This sequence comes from uncultured Actinomycetota bacterium, assembly GCA_963756705.1. Lineage (GTDB taxonomy): Bacteria > Actinomycetota > Actinomycetes > Streptomycetales > Streptomycetaceae > Actinacidiphila. Next base: position 13,679 of record CAVWOS010000007.1, read on the forward strand.
TGAACGCCGTCCTCGCTGATGTTCCGGCCCCGCGCCCGATCGTCGTGGTGCACGGCGACTGCCCCACCGGCGCGGACATCATGGCGAAGGTCTGGGCCACCACCTGGTGCGGCGACGAACGCGTCACCGAGGAACCGCACGAGGCTGCCTGGCACCTCCACGGCCGCAAGGCGGGCCCCGAGCGCAACGCCGCGATGGTCCGGCTCGGCGCGGACTTGGCACTGGCGTTCATCGGCCCGTGCACGTCCTCCCGCTGCCGCCGCCCGGAGCCGCACGGCTCCCACGGTGCGACCAGTTGCGCGGACATGGCCGAGGCCGCGGGGATTCCGACGCGGAGGTGGACGGCGTGAACGGCCCGTCCCGCGCCCCCAGTTCACCCCAGAGCGCCCCGCAGGGCTCCGACGCCCCGATGGACCGCCGAGGGGCCGAACGGGCCGCAGACGCCCGCCTGTGGCCTCATGCCATCCGCGCCTTCGGACCCTGGCTGATCGTCAGCCTCACGCTCGCCGACGCGGTCGTCGGGAAGATGGAGAAGAACGCGCGGCGACAGTACGAGCAGAACGACAACGGCGCGTTCATCCGGGTCGACGACGGCGAGGCGAAGCAGTGAGCATGTCCCTCGGCGAAATCGCCACCACCCCGACTACGGCGCCCGCGTCCCGCATCCTCACCGACGCCGCAGCGCACGCCAACCTGGGGCCGTTCGACGCGCTCCGCATAGCCAACCTCGGAACGCTCGACCCCGGCGCGCTCGTAGCCGTCATCGCGCCGGAGCAGGTCATCGCCGAAGGCGCCGCGCTCATCGTCCTAGCCGGGCTCGCCAACCCTGACATCGACGCGCCGTGGTGGCCCAACGCCGACTGGTCAGCCGGCGAGGTCGCAAACGCTGTCGGCAACGCCCACCGAATCGTCGGCGCATGGGCTGTCGGCCACACCGCTGGGCAACTTCAGCATCTCTTCGAAGCCGCCGCCGACCGAGCCAGAACCGAGGAGGGCACCGATGGTGTGTGACACCTGCGCCCGGGCGGCCGACCAACGGGCTGGCCGCGACCAGCACTGTGACAGCAAGGGCGGGCCCGGCGCCCGCTGCGACTGCCAGCATCGCGTCGACCAGTACGGGGCCATCACCAAGCCGGGGCGCGACGATGAACAGCCCTGAACGCCCGCCCGACATCCGGCTGTCCGTCCGCGAGACGCTGGAATTCCTCCGCATCATCGAGTCGGAGACCAACGCCCGCCCCCGCCGGCTCCTCGACTACTGGGCGACCCCCGACAACCTCGGCCCCCACACCGCGCGGATCCTCAACGAGACGCTCGGAACTCTGTGGCGCAGCAAGTGAGCCGATGCCCGCCACACTGACCGCATGACCCCAGACGCCCCGCTGCCCGGCCTCGCCACCGACGAGGAACTGGCGGCGGGGCGCCGTGTTGTCCGGTGCGGGATGTGCAGTCGGCCGCTGAGTGACGCCGAGAGCCGTTCGTGGGGCGCGGGGGAGCAGTGCCGGCGGAAGCTCGGCGGGGACACGATCGTCCGGTGGCCGGGGAGGTTCGAGGTCGA
>CAVWOS010000008.1:0-276170 GCA_963756705.1 uncultured Actinomycetota bacterium
GGGCAGCTCCCGCGGCCCAGCCATGGCAGACGCCGGGGCACCGGCACGGTCCCACGGTTTTCATGTGGGGCCGGTCTTCGCGCTGACCGGCCGCGCACGCACGGCAGTTGTCGAACGGCACCTTGCCCGCGCGCAGCGGCGGTACGGGCACGCCGGCCGCAGCCAGGTGGAGCGCGCTTCGTAGGTGGTCGGGTCGGGTCATGCTGGGGTTCTCCTGCCCCCGTTCGGGATCAGAGAGCCGGGGCGGTCGCCGCGTTTCGCCAGAGAACCGCGGCCGTCCCGGAACGGTTGGGCGTGAAATCCATCGGCCCCGCCGTCGTCACGGTGGGTCAAGTTGATGCGACGTTCGTCACGCTGAGCTAATGCCTGGCACGCGGTGCCAGTTCGGAATCCGTGGTTCCACGGGATCTTGTGCAGGCCCGGGCGCTCTCGTGGTCTACACCTCGATGAGTCGGTGCACGCAGTGGCATGACCTGGGCAGCAAGTCGACTCAGCGACACGCCAGTTGATGGGGCTGGGGCGGCGGAGGTGAGTACCATGTTCGCTACCTGCAATCCCTCCGAGCCGGACCGCGCTTACGTGAGCGTGACCCCCCGGGGGCTTCACGATCCCGTGCGGCTCTGTTGCTCAAGGAGAGAGGCAGGACCCTTAGATGCCCGACCAGGGTGAGGGTGGCAGTACCCGCAAGAAGTGGAAGGTGTGGGCCAACAAGAAGGCCCGCACCGCCATCTGTATCACTGTCTCAACCGCTGCGGTCATGTCGGCCGTAGGGGAGATCGCACACGCGGTCGGGGTGATCAGTCGGATCCTTTGACGCCGTAGCCCTTACCAGGGCTACCCGGCAAGGGCCACGTCTTGCGGTCCGGAGCGCTTCGCCTGCAGCGGCCCCTAGCCAGGATGCAGCGGGCAAGCGCTCCCTTTTGTTTTCCGATGACACCGTAGACCACGGCTGTGATCTACATCACGTGCCAACGGAGTTATCCCCCATAGTGTCCCCTGCCGTGCGTGCTCCGCTGCGACCTTGACGCCGAGACTTGCCGGACAAAGGTTGTACGTACTGCGATCGTCGCAGGCCGACAAGGGGAACTGTGACGCGTGTCACAGCAATCTGGAAGAAAGTGCGCCCCTAAAAATCACCCGCCTGAGCAAGCCCTACGGGTGTCTCGTCGGCGCATCCCCCTCCTGGAGGCCAACGGTGTTACATCATGCCATCAAGCGACCACTGCGAACAGTTCAGAGCAGAGTGATATTTGCATCCCGGGACCTGCGGTGATGTCGTGTCCTCCTCATTGCTCTTGGTTCGGGGCAATTGCTCCTGCACGTGCAGATGCCAGAACGTTGACGTCCCGTCAGCGGACGCTCCTAGCAGAAACCACTGACATCGATGCTGGTACTCGGGTTCCGGTGGCCGTGGCTCTGCCACTGACTGGCGTCCTGCTGGGCTGCCTTCGGCTTGTTCTGCCCGGCCACCGGAACCTGTCCTTACGGCTCCGGCCGGGCGGAACATGACCTGATAGGAGCTTGGCAAGAAGCCCCCTCGATGTCCTGTCTGCTCCGCCCGGCCGGGTCTACCTCCGGTCGGGAAGGCATCTTCAGCATGACATCAGCAGTCGAGGCGGATACTGCGGACCAGGAGGTGTTCGGCGGGGTCGACTCCCATGCCGACACCCTCCACGTCGCGGTCATCAGCGACAACGGAGGTCGTCTCGCAGACGCGCAGTTCGCCACGACCACGGCCGGATACGCCGCGGCCCTGGCCTTCCTGACCGCCCACGGCAACGTGACCGCGATCGGGGTGGAAGGCACATCCTCCTACGGGGCCGGCTTCACCCGCGCCGCCCGCACGCACGGGCACCGGATCATCGAGGTCAACCGACCCGACCGGGCAGAACGCCGCCGCATCGGCAAGTCCGACCCCATCGACGCCTACGCCGCCGCCCGCGCCGCACTGTCGGGGCGGGCCGACGCCGAGCCCAAGGACGACAGCGTCGCCGGCATACGCGCCCTCCACAACGCCGCCCGCTCTGCGGTCAAAGCACGCACCGCAGCACTCAACCAGATCACGCACATCCTCATCACCGCCCCGGGCACCATCCGGGCCAAGTACGGGCAGCAACTCAAGGGCACGCAGCGAACCCAGGCCCTGGCCCGGCTGCGCCCGACCGGCGACCCGGTTCACGTTGCGGTCCTGACCGCGCTCAAAAGCCTCGCCCGACGCGTCACGGAACTGACCACCGAGCACGAGGCCCTGACCCGGGCACTGGACGAAAAGGTCACCGCCTGCAACCCCGGGCTGCGGGCCGCCTACGGTGTAGGCCCCGACACCGCCGCCCAGCTCCTGGTCACCGCAGGCGGCAACCCCGAGCGCTTGCGCAGCGAGGCCTCCTTCGCGGCCCTGTGCGGAGCCGCACCGGTCCCCGCCTCCAGCGGCAAGACCAACCGGCACCGCCTGTCCAGGGGCGGCGACCGAGCCGCCAACGCCGCCCTCTACCGCATCGCCCTCGTCCGCATGGCCAGCGACCCGCGCACCCGCGCATACGTGGCGCGGCAAACCGCCGCAGGCCGGACGAAGAAAGAGATCATCCGACTGCTGAAACGGGCCGTCGCCCGGGAAATGTTCCGCTGCCTGACCACCACTGTCACCGTCCCCGACATCGCCGACCTCCGACCCTTGCGACAGTCCAAGAACATCACCCTCACAGCGGTCGCCGACCACTTCGGAGTCTGGCCAGCCGTGATCTCCACCCTCGAACGAGGAACACGCCGCAACGACACCCTCACCAACGCCTACCGAACCTGGCTCCAAACCGCTTGACGATCAATAGGAGCATCAACCCTGCCGTCTCAGGCCGTACATACAGGTCTGTACGTGTCCTGAGCCGGGTTGCCCCCGGCGCCACTACATGTCGGTCAGTGCCTCGGTGGGGATCTCGTACACGTCGGCCACGTCAGCCACGTCGGTGACGCCGGTCCGGAAGCCGGGGCGGTAGTGGACGTGCGCGGGCGGTGGCGCGGCGGGGGTGCGGGGTGAGCACGATGGTGCGTCCCCGTTCGCTACGGTCGGGTGGTCAGGCGGCGGTGTCGTGCTTGACGAGCGTCAGTTCGGGCACGACCGATCCGGTGGTCAGCGCGTTGGGGCCGAAGCCGGGCAGGCCGGCGCGGGCGGTGATGGCCGCGGCCGGCGCGCTGGCGTAGGCGGCTCCCTCGCGGGCGGTCTCGACCTGTGCGCGGGCGCGGACGACTTCCAGGGTCTCGACCTGCTGTCGGGTCTCGCGGCGTGCCTCGGTTGCGCGTTGGTAGGCGGCCTGTTCGCGGCGGTCGGTACGCCAGCTCGCCCAGCAGGCCCTGGACGCCATACATGATGCCGAAGGAGTCGTTGGCGTCCGTCGGCACAGGCCGGCGGTCGTGTCCTCAACGATTGCGCGGTTCTCTTGCTGTTTGCGCGTCCCGCACGTGTGCCCACTCGGTCCCGCCGCCGACCACCGCCTGTGGCCCAGTCGCGGGCCAGTTCTGTGTGCTCCCCGCCCCCGCAGGGCCAGTTCACGGTTGCCCGGAAAGAGCGGGGCCGGGAAGGCATCGGGCTGGCATGCTGTGCGCGCTGACCTACCGTCGACTTTTGAGGAGCGTCTCGCCCGTGCGTATGACCCGTCTGACCACCGCCGCCATGGTCGCCTCGCTCGCCCTCGCCGGGGTGCTCGCCACGGCTCCCGGCGCTGTGGCCCGGTCCGGATGCCAGTACAAGGTCGTGTGGCCGACGGCCGGGGTGTACGAGAACCCGAACCCGAACAGCGTCGTCGTCAAGACCAAGTACGCCGGTGACATCGTCGGTGCGTCGACCTGTGAGGGCGCGAGTTACAGCGGTCCCGAGGGGGACTTCGGCTATGTGCTGGTCGCCACCGACGCCGCGGCCGACGGCCGGGGCTGGATGCGCGAGGGGGCGGTCTCCCAGCTGTGACGACGCCGGGTCGCCCGGCGGCCTGAACCGCGGCGGACGCGCGTTCACAGCCTCCGCACAGCCGGCAGACACGACAGGTGGGGCCCGGCTCGGAATTCTGGGACCGGGCCCCACCTGTGGGCCGGCGGGGGCTACGGCATCGCGTAGACCCTGGCCCAGTCGACGTCGAAGTACGCCTGCTGCATCGCGCACCCGCAGAAGTTGTCGAGCTGGATCGTCTGGTGCATCGGGCCCGGGGCCTGGACGCCGGGGTCGGTGTCGTGGAACCAGACCTTCCCGTCGAGGTAGCCGGTGAGGCCGCCGGACGACCACTCGAAGCCGTAGTTGTGCCACTGGCTGAGGTCGAGCGCACCGGAGTGGTAGGCGTCCTGCACCACACCGGAGGAAGTCGGGTGGTGCATGTACGCGGTCGCGGCCTGGTCGCCGACGTTGACCTCGAAGTAGTCGTACTCACCGCCCTGCGGCCACTGGTCGGAGTCGGGCCAGGTGATCAGCACGGGGTGGTAGGGGTAGCCGCTGGTGCCCGCGGCGGTCACCCGGGCCCGGACCTCCCAGCGCCCGTACTTCTGCCCGTAGGTGGAGGCGAGGCCGGCGCTGTCGCCGTTGGCGTACCCGGTCTGCCGCAGGTAGCCGTTCTGCACGGTGTTGGTGTAGCCGCAGCGCTGTCCGTTGCCGGCGTGGCCGGGCCCGCAGCCGTCCACCCCGCCGTAGATGCCCCACTTGGTCTGGTCCGGGGCCCCGCTGTAGTTGAACTCGTCGCTGGCCGACAGCGGGGTGCCCCAGTCGAAGTTGCCCGCGGCCGTGCCCGTGCCGCCGGTTCCGGCCCCGGTGGCCTGCTCGTAGTCGGCCGCAGTGGACAGCCAGGTGCCCGAGCCGCCGGTGAGGTACTCGGTGGGGTGGGAGTTGGTGGCTCCGGCCGGCGCGGTGAACTGGCCGGACACCGTCGTCCACGACGTGGCGCTGCCGTGCACCGTGGGCCCCGCGGACGACCCGAGGTAGCCCCCGCCCGCTCCGTACCAGTCCAGCTGCATGAAGGCCGAGCCGCCGGTCTTGGTGTCGACGGCGAAGGTGTACGTCGTACCGCCGGTCACGGTCTGATGGGGCAGGTAGATGCCCGCGCCGGCCCCGCTCAACGTGACCTTGTAGGCGTAGCTCGCCTTCGGGCTGTCGCTGACCGCGACCCGCGCGCCGGTACCGCCGCTCAGCATGCCCCAGCCCTGGTCGCTGGTGGCCAGCACCGGGTTGGATGCCAGGTTGGTCCCGGCCGCCACGGCCGCCGTGCCGAGGGCGGACCCGGCCGCCAAGCCGGCCACCAGCGTGAACCCCGCCGCTGCGGCGGACACCCGAGGGAATTCCATACGGTCTCCGTTCTGACGCGGAATGTTTGGTGAGGCCATGTCACACCTCGTCCAACCAGCGGCAGGGTAGTCCGGCTGAAATCGATGTCAAGAAGGCGTCGCACCGCCGCACGAGGCCCGTTCGTCCCCGCTGTGGCCGCTCTGTACGCGTTCGCGTGGAATCGATTTCGTGGCCCCCGTGGCCCCCGCGGCCCCCGCGTCTCCCGCAGCCCCCGCTGCCCTCCCGGACGGTGTCAGGTCGTGACGATGCCGGCCGCGCGGGCCGCGGTGAGCCACGCGGGGAACTCCTGGAGGAGGGCGTCGTAGAGATCCGAGTCGGAGACGGACTTCGGGGCGGAGCCGGCGGCGAAGAAGCCCGCGTTGTCGACCACCCGCCGCCCTGGGACGGGCAGGTCGTCGAGCTTGCGCAGGAAGCGGAACTCGTCGCCGCCGAAGCCGACGAACTGCCAGAACATGGGCAGCGTCGCGGCCTCGCACAGGAGGTGCTCGGCCGCTCCGCGCGAGCTCGGCGAGCCGTCCGTCTGGAAGACCACGAAGGCCGGATCGGTGGCCCCGCTCGACCGGTAGTGGTCGATGACGGCCTGCATCGCCAGGTGGTAGTTCGTCCGGCCCATGTGGCCCAGGCCCTCGTGCAGCGGGTTGATCCGGTCCCGGTACGCGTCGAGGCCGATCTCGGCGACCCCGTCGACGCCCGTCGAGAAGAAGACGACCGGCACCACCCCGTCGTCGTCCAGGTTGGCCGCGAGCGCGAGGATGCGTTCGGCCAGGTGCTGGACGGAGCCGTCCCGGTAGTACGGGCGCATGCTGCCGGAGCGGTCGAGAACGAGGTAGACCGCGGCCCGCTGCCCGCCGACCTTCCGCTTGGCCAGCGACACCGCGGCGCGCTTGTACAGGTCGACCAGGCCGGGCGCGCGGTCGGCGACCTTCTCCAGGCTGATCGCGGCGGCGGGCGGCTTGGGGTGTTTGCGGTAATCGATGGCCATGGCGCGCAATTATGCAGTCCGCGCGCTCCGGGCGGGCCGGAATCGCGAGGTCGAGCGAGGCCTCGGGCGGGTCACGTGCCGGACATGGGGCGGCGGGGGCGCCGGTGGGCGGCCCCCGCGGCCTCAGAGCTTGCTCATGCCCTTGTACGGCGTGACGACGCGCACGTGGGCGGGGCCGCCGAAGTCGACGAGCATGGCGACGCCCTCCTCGGCGTTCACGATCCGGCCCAGGCCGTGCCGGTCGTGGGAGACTCTGTCCCCTACCGCGAACTGCGGGATCGCCGCTTCGGCGGCGGCTGCGAAGGGGCTGGTCGGCAGGTGGCGGCGGCGCGCAGGCGGTTTCGTCATCGTGATGCCAGTATGCGCTGCCGTCCCCGTGACGTCTGTACCCCGATGGAGCCCGACCCCTTCTTGTGACCATTGCCCGGCCGCGGGACCGGTGCTCGCAGCGGTGCACCGGGCGTCGAACGCCGCCTCGCCGCCCCTGCGGCACCCCCGTCATCCCGGGCTTCCGGGCAGGCACGCTCTCGCCCGGTGGATCTCGGCGGTGTACTGGCCGAGGTCGAAGCGGGCCTCCTCCGTCGGTCCGTCCTCGGGCCCGGGGTACACCAGATCCGTCCAGATGACGGTCGCCCCGCGCAGGCGCACGCGGATCCGGAGCTCTTCCGGGCCGAGGGCGTCGCCGGGGCCGTCCTCGGGCGGGGGATCCCCGTACGTCGCCACGCCCACGGTTCTCGGGAAGTCCGTCGGGTGGAGCGGCCCGCCCGGCCGGAGAAGCAGCCTCGGGGGCAGCCCGAGGCTGCTTGCTGTCGCTGCGCGCGATCACGTCGAGGCCGTCGACGAACAGGTGCGAGTGCAGTGCGGTGCACCTCGGCGGGCCGGGGCACGTGCTGATCATCAGCGTGCTGACTGTGGTGCCTTTGGTGACCGTGCCGCCCGGACGCCGCCGGGCCCGGGGCGCCGCAGCCCGCCCGGCGCTCTACGGGGCATCCGTCCCGAGGGAAGTCATGCCGATGATCCTACGATCCCGTCCCGCTCGCGGGCCCTGCCTTCACGCACGGCTCCGGGCGGCGAAAAAGGGAAGGCGGGGGCGCTCCGGGGTTGGCAGGATGTGCGGGCTTGCCGCACTTCTGGGGAAGGACCGTTCGCCATGGCCCGTGCCGTCACTCTGATTCGTTCCGGCGCGCTCTCCGATGTCGCCGAGTACGCCTATGCGGCCACCGCGCCCGCGGAGGCGCGGCTGGTGTTCCTCGCCGGGGCGTGCCCGTTGAACGACGACGGTTCGACCGCCGCCGTCGGGGACTACGCTGGGCAGGCCGCGAAGGCCGTGGACAACATGCGGACCGCGCTCGGCGCCGCCGGGGCGTGTCTGGAGGACGTCATCAGTACCCGGGTGCTCGTCGCGTCCACCCGGCGCGAGGATCTGGTGACCGCCTGGCAGGTGGTCCGCGACGCCTTCGGCGACCACGACGTCCCCAGCACGCTGCTGGGCGTCACCGTGCTCGGCTACCGGGACCAGCTGGTCGAGATCGAGGCGGTCGCCGCCGTCCTGGACGCCTGAGGGCCGGCGCCTGAGGGCCGGCGGCTGGGGGACCGCCGGCCCGGGGGTCAGCTGTGCTGCCAGGTGACGGAGAAGTCCGTGCCGCCGGAGAGCGCGGAGGTCACGGCCTTGGTGGTGCTGCCGGAGGCCATGGTGATCTGGTCCGGGTTGAAGGAGCCGATCGGCTGGCCGTTGACCGTGCTGCCGGTGAAGTCGACGGTGCCGAAGTTCGCGAGGGGCAGCACGCTGCTGCTGGAGGGGGCCTCGGCGATGATCTCGGCGGAAGCCTCCTTCGCGCGGTTGGACTTCTTGGTGACGGTCTGGGTCCAGCCCTGCGTGCTGTCCGTCAGGACGAGCGTGAAGGTCCCGCCGCTGGCGCTCACCGTGGAGGTGAAGTGGTCGCCGGGCCGGACGACGTTGCTGAAGTTGACCGGGGCGGCGGGGTACATCTCGTACCAGGCGTAGTACTGCGGGACGCCGCCGGAGCAGTCGACCTCGCTGCCGGTCTGCTCGACGGAGTTGCTGCCGTCGCCGTCGATGCCTATCCAGAACGCGGAGTACGAGGTCTGGCTGGTGCACGAACCGGCCGGCTGCACCCAGTTCGCCGAGACATTGGTGAACGTGCCGCCGGTCGCCGAGTAACCGGCCCAGTTCGAGCTGGTGCTGTGCAGGATCCTGCCGTGGGGATCGACGATCCGCTGGCCGGCGAGCGGGGTGGACCGCAGGCCGTGCGCGGGCGCGGCGCCGGCCTGTCCGCCGGTGAGGCCGACTGCCAGCAGGGCGGCCGCTGTCGCGGCCGTGAGGGAGGTGATCCGGGAGATGGCCGACATGCTGCTCCTTCACGCGAGGGGTGGTGCACGGGAACAGGTGGCTGGTCAGGCCGCCGTGCAGACAATCACATCCACGCCCTGCCGGGGCCGTCCTCCGGGCAAAAATCTCCCCAACTCCGCCCGCGCAGGCCGAATCCCGGGGCCGGGAGCCCGGCCCCGGCCCCCTCGTCGGCCGACTTCTGGATGCCCGGGACGCCGGGGAGGCACGTCGGTATCCCGCCGCGGGCACCGTCATTCCGCCACATCCACAGGTCTCGCACAGGCGGGCGCCCGGCGCCGCCGCGGGAAGCTCCGCCGCTGGACAACGGCGCGGGCCTCCCGCGGGGCCGCGCGGAAGGAGGGCGGCGGCCCGCTCCCGTCGGGCGCGCGACGCCCCAACAGACTGACCGAGAACGGTCGTTGGAGCCGCCGACACAGCGGGCACGCTGGGCCGGAACCCCACAGCGCGTGGCGCCGCGCGAGTAGGATCCATGGACTGCTACCTCACCGCCGGACGTCACACAGCGACGACGTGTACGACCCGGGGGTCCACGAGCCGCTGGACGTCACCATGACGATGAGGAAGGAGGGACCCTCGTGCCCGCAGATTCGGGTGAAGAGGGTCGCAAGAAGAGCAAGAGGCGCGAGCGCACCGCCCAGGCGGCGCGCGATGCCGTTCGGTACACCGTGGAAGTCGTCAGGTTCGCCAAGAACCTGGTCGACGTGATCGGCTTCATCGACCGGCACCTGTGACTGCTGTGGCCCTCACCGGCTACAGCGGTGAGGGCCACCTTGCGACCGGAGCGTCCTGCCTGCCTCGGGCCTAGGAAACCTGTGGGGTGGGCGGGGCGTTCCTCTTGTTCGCAGCCTGTGATGGCGCGCAGCCGACGGCGCCCGCCCGAGCACGTGAGACGCGGGCGCGACCAGTCGGCACATCCCCCGTGGGGGGACCAACGGGGCACATCATGCCACCAAGCTACCTCCCGGAACAGCCCAGGTCAGAGTGAAATCGACGTCTGTGACCTGTGGTGATGCCGTAACTCTTGATGCAATTGCGTCTGCACGTGCAGGCGCAACGGTTAGGTGTGCCGGCGCCGGACCGCCGCGGCCCTCGGCTCGACGTCAACGGGGGCGGCGCGGAAGTCTGAACGGGTGTCGGTACGGGCATCGGCGGGGGCGGAGCCGGTGCGCCGATGCAATTGCACACGGCCCGCGCCGGCCGTCTTCACGCGGTTCTCCCAACGGCCGGAAGCAGCCGTCCAGTCGAGGAGAACACCGCTCACGCAGCCGGAGGCACCGTCCATCGGCCGGGCCGGGCACCCGGCGCCGCCCGGGAGGAAGAACGGTGGACCGACACCGTCGTCGCGCGTGCTCGCGCACGCCTCGGCCGTGCTCGTCAGCGACGCCGCCTCGCTGCGGCAGCGGTGGCGACTGTTCGGCGCGCAGCAGGAGTTGGACCAGAGGCGCATGCGGGGGCTGGGCCTTCGGTACGTGATCACGAGCGCGGGCCCGGAGCCGTCGGCGGGCGTCATCACCGCCGACGTCCTCGGGTCCGGCTCCTCCCCGGGCTACGGGATCGCTCCCGGGCCCGGGGAGGGCGCCGCCGGCCTCCCCGCCGAGGATCGCTACGTCCGCTCGCTGTCCGGTGCCGCGCAGGCGCGCTACGTCGTGGCCCTCGACGGTCCGGACGACCGGACCGCCCCCCTCACGCTCCCCAGCGGGGCCAACGGCACCTACACGACCGGGGGTTGCGTCGCCCGGGCGCGCGCCCGGCTGTACGGCGACGTGCGCAGCGCGATGGAGGACACCCTCGTCCCCCAGGACGTCGACCAGCAGTTCGACCACGCGCTGGCCGGCGACCACGCCTACCAGGGGGCTCTCGGCCGGTGGCGGAGCTGCATGGCCGAAGGCGGCCGGAAGGCGAAGGCGCCCGCCGACCTGATCCGGTCCCTCCAGGCCGAGGCCGCGCGGTCCGCCCCGTCCGCGCTCGCCCCGACAAGGCGAACGCGGCCGCCGCAGACGGGCGTTGCGACGCACGCAGCGGCCTGCGGGCGACGCTGGCCGCACAACGGGCCGCCTTCGTACGGCGGTTGCCCGCATCGACCCTGTCCCGGCTCGAACACGTCTGGTTGGTCCGGCAGCAGGCGCTGCGCAGGGCCGACCGATTGTGAACGCCGGGGCCGGGCCCGTCAGTCGGCGGGACGCGGCACCCGGGCGACGGCGTCGCGGTAGAGCGTGACCCGGTAGATGCCGGAGGCCGCGGAGTTGAGGACGGTGACCAGGAGGACGGCCGCCACGATCCCCGCGAGGCCGGCGAGGACGACGGCCAGGCTGTTGGACTCGACCGCGAAGATCAGGACGACGACGGACAGGACGGCGACCAGCAGGGCCGTGAGGAAGAGCTTGAAGCCGCCGACGAACCAGTTCCGCGCGGAACCGCGCCCGAGCGCGAGGGACCGGCGCAGACCCCTGAAGAGCCCGCCGCCCTCGATGACGATGACGGGGAGGACGAAGAAGGTCAGCAGCGACCAGGTGAAGCCGAGGGCGTCGAAGAAGAGGGCGACCGGGAGCATGCCCTCGCCCGTCCGCATCACCGAGCCGACGCCCAGCGAGAAGAAGGTCCAGGCGAGGAGGGTCGGCACGCGCCTGCCGACGGCGCGGATCGAGGTGGTCAGCGGGAGGCGCTCACCGTCCAGCAGGGCGTGGACGGAGTGCAGCAGTGCGGCTGTGGACAGGCTGCTGAGGGTGAACGCCAGGAAGAGGAGGACCGCGATCGCGGCGAACTCGGCGTCGCTCGGGCCCTGGTGGTGGTCGGCCCGGTCCCAGACGTCCTGGAGCAGCAGGGGCCAGGAGACCGCTGCGGCCAGGCGATGGCCAGCAGGCCGAGGGCGGGGAAGCCGAGCAGGCCCGGGCGTTGGCGCAGCACGCGCACGGCCGTCCGTATGATCCCGTGTCTCATCCGCGCCTCTCGTGTGTCGGGGCGCCGACTATACGGTCTCCACGTGCGCCCACGACCACGGGAGTCGGTCATCCGTTCGGGCGCCGGGGAGTGGCCGTCCGATGGCCGGGGGCGCCGCGGGACTCCCGAAGCGGCCCCCGGCCCGGGGGAGTTCAGCTGAGCGTCTTCAACGACGCCGCGTCGTACGGCGTCAGCTCCTCGAAGCGGCCGTCGAGGACCTTGGCGGCCCACCGCGGGTCCTGGAGCAGCGCCCGGCCGACGGCGACGAGGTCGAACTCGTCGGCCTCCATACGGTCCAGGAGGTTGTCGATGTCGCGGACGGGGGCGCCCTCGCCCTGGAAGGAGCGCTGGAACTCGCCGTCCAGGCCGACCGATCCGACGGTGATGGCGGGCTTGCCGGTGAGCTTCTTGGTCCAGCCGGCGAGGTTGAGGTCGGAGCCGTCGAACTCGGGGATCCAGTACCGGCGGGTGGAGGCGTGGAAGGCGTCGACGCCGGCCTCGGCGAGCGGGGCGAGGACGGCTTCGAGGGCGGCGGGGGTGTCGGCGAGCCGCGCGTCGTAGGCGCCCGACTTCCACTGGGAGTAGCGGAAGAGGACGGGGAAGTCCGCGGAGACCGACGCGCGCACGGCGGTGACGATCTCGGCCGCGAACTTCGTGCGGGCCACCGGGTCGCCGCCGTACGCGTCGGTCCGGCGGTTGGTGCCCTCCCACAGGAACTGGTCGATCAAGTAGCCGTGGGCGCCGTGGAGTTCGACGCCGTCGAAGCCGGCCCGCTCGGCCGCGGCGGCCGCTTCGGCGAAGGCCGCGACCACGTCGTCGACGTCCTTCCGCGTCATGGCCGTACCCCGCGTCCCGGCCTCCTCGATCCGCTCGCTCGGGCCGACCGCCGGAGCGTCCGCGTACGGGGGCTCGCCAGCCTTGCGCACCAGGCCGATGTGCCACAGCTGCGGCATGATCGTCCCGCCCGCCGCGTGCACCGCCTCCGCGACCTTCGCCCACCCCGCGAGCTGCTCCTCGCCGTGGAACCGCGGCACCCGGTCGCTGTTCCCCGCCGAGTCGTGCCCCACGTACGTCCCCTCGGTGACGATCAGCCCCACCCCGGCCGCCGCCCGCCGCGCGTAGTACGCGACCACGTCCTCCCCCGGCACACCGCCCGGCGAGAACTGCCGGGTCATCGGGGCCATCGCGATGCGGTTCGGCACCGTCAGCCCGTTGATCGCGACCGGCCGCGACAGGATGCGCGCCGCGCGCGAGGCGTCGCCGGGGGACGGGGCGGACTGGGCGGCGGTGGAAGCGGTGACCGTCATCTGCCGGAGCTCCTGCTCGTCAGGGGGACCCATAGGTACATGCGCGCGCATCGAATCACGCCCCTACGGAAACCCCCGCCCCCCGCCCCGCCATTCCGCCCCCGCTCACCCCCGCGTGTGATCCCGACCACCTTCGGGCACCGGTGCGGGCGCCGGAGGGGAACCCCGGGGTGCGGGGCGGCGTCCCATCGGCGTCCGGACGGCGGGTGGGGAGGATCGAACGGTGATGGGTGGACGGTGGGCGGTCTGCGGGGCGGCGGCGTGCGTGCTGCTGGTGGCCGGGTGCTCGGGCGGTGGGGCGCGGGGGGCTGCGCGGCCGGAGGGGGACTGCGCGTGGCGGCTGACGTACGGGAAGCGGGTGTACGTGCCGCCGGGGCCGGGGGCGGGCTCCGGCGCGGTGCGGCACGAGGGGAAGCCGATCGGACGGGGAACGTTCGCCGGGTGCGCCGACGGTGGCGGCGGGGCGTGGGGGATCGCGGTGTACCGGATCGCGGGGGTGGACCCCGCGCGGGCGGTGGTCACGCGGGACGACGAGGTCGGGGTGGTCGACCCCGGCCACCTCCCGGCCGGCTGAGCGCGCTGCCCGGCGCTCACCTGTACCAGTAGCGGACGCCCCCGTGGTGGCTGCAGGTGCCGCGGAAGGTCGCGGACCAGCTGTAGGTGCCGTCGTCGCACTGGGCGGTCGCGCCGGAGGGGTGGGGGGAACCGGCCGCGCAGCTGCCGACGGTGTGCGGGGCGCAGGTCGCCGGGGAGGAGCCGCCGGAGGGGTGGTGGGTCGGGGCGTGGGTGAGCGCGTGCGTGGGGGGCCGGGTGGGGGAAGGGGTGGCGTGGACGCGGAGGGAGCAGGACTCGCCGTTCTTCACGACGTTGAACGTGACGGTCGTGGTGGAGGGATCGGCGGCGCCCTTGCCGGGGCTCTGCGAGCAGACGTGCCAGTCGCGGTCGACGACCTGGCGCCGGCCCCGGCCGGTGAGGTCGTGGCTGGTGAGCCGGTAGTAGCCGAGTTCCTGCGCGTGGTCCCGGGCGCTCTGGAGGTCGGTGCCGGAGAGGTCCGGGAGGACGGCGAGGGTGTCGGTGGGCGACGGGGAGGGCGACGCCGAGGCCGGGGCGGTCGTCGGGGGCGGCGCGGTGGTGGTGACGGCGGCCGCGGCGGCGGGCCGGGTGGACGCGGCGGCGGAGGCGGCCTTCTGGTCCTTCGGGTCGTGCGCGCCGGCGATGCCTCCCGCCACGAGCAGGATGAACGCGCCGGACAGGCCGACGGCCAGGCCCCGTTTCACCGACCAGTCCTGGGGCCGCCATCCCGAGCGCCGGGGCGCGGGCCGGCCGTTCCCCGGCCGCCGGGGCCGCCCCGGCTGCTGGGCCCACTGCGGAGTACGTCTGCTGCTCATGGTGAGGTCCCCTCCTCGACGGGTGCACGCCCCTTCACGCACGCGGGCGCCCCGCCGTGTCCCTGACGTGACTCGCCCCCCGGGACGCACACGGGCGGGCGCCCGGCGCCGACGCCAGGGCCGCGGCCGCGCGTGGGCGTGGGGCCGAACGTATCGGGCGGGACCGCCACGCGTGGCGACATCCCGGTAATTTCGTCAGCGCGGAGCTTTGCTCCCCCGCCTCATTCGCCCCACCCGGATTCCGCTTTCCCTCGCCTCTCCCTGATGTCCCCGGCCTTTCCCCTGCTTGCCGGATCGAAGGGCGCACGCGGGAGCGATATGGGAAAGTGTGAACCGCCTGTGCCGTCTCTCGGGTGGGCGGGCAGAACCGGGAGGTCGGCACGGCCGGACCGGCAAGGCGCTTGGGGAGGCGTGACGTTGACCGCGGAGATCTATTTCAGCAACAACTACCGGGACCTGTGCGAGGAACACGGCACGGGCGCGGGGTTCCAGTTCGAGTTCATGTGCAACCGGTGCAATGACACGTGGCGTTCGCCGTTCGAGGCGTACACCAGTGGCCGGATGGCGAGTTGGGTGGGCAAGGGGGTCAACGCCGCCTGGGGGCTGCTGGGTCGTACCGGCAGCGAGGTCTCCACGGCCGCCGACGGTCTGGCGGGCGCCGGGTACGGCAACGCGCGCGACGCCGCGTTCCAGCGCGCGATCAGCACCGCCCAGGGCCACTTCAACCGCTGCCCGCGCTGCACGCACTACGTGTGCGGCCGCTGCTGGAACGCCGACCAGGGCATCTGCCTGACATGCGCGCCCGACACGGCCGCCGAGGCCCTCGCCGCCCGGCAGCGCGGCCTGAACGACATGGTGTCGCAGCAGGCGTACGACGCCGGCCAGAACGCCGGTGCGCAGTACGACGTCAGCGCCCGGCGGCAGTTGGTGTGCCCGCAGTGCAGCGGTGAGACGCACGGCTCGGCCTTCTGCCCGCACTGCGGCCACCGGCTCGCCCAGGAGAGCAACTGCGCCGGGTGCAGCGCCCAACTCCCGGCGGGCGCCGCCTTCTGCCCGACCTGCGGGACGCGCCGCTGACCCGCGCGTGACGCCGTTCCCCGCGCCCGTACGGCCGTGGCCGGGGCGCGGGAACGGCCCTCGCGCGGGCCCCTCAGTGCCCGGAGAGCACCCGCCCCACGGTGACGAGCCCCAGGTGCGGCAGCACGTACCAGCCGAGGGCGAAGCAGGCGCCGATCACCGCGAGGTCGAGGACGAGGCCGAGCAGGATCACCCGCGGACTCGTCCAGCGGACCGTGTGCATCCATGCGGGAAGGGCGAGCGAGGACTCGGTCAACTCGTTCAGCGTGTAGCAAGCGGCGACGACCGACGCGAGCGGACCCACGACGGCGATCGTCCACCACAGGTACTTGACCAGGCGTGGCCCCCACGAGCCGTAGTCCGCGCCCACGACGTGCCGCAGGACGAGACCGAGGATCAGCGCGCCCAGGGCGCTCAGCGCCCAAGTCGCCACGACCGGGGGCCAGTAGAACTCGGGGTTCGAGGAGTAGATGCCGCCGCGCTCCTCCCACCGCGCCCGGTTGCCGTCGCGGTGCTCCCGCCGGGTGAGCGCGTTCTTGGCGCTGCGCAGCGCGGGCTGGTCGAGGGACCAGGTGCGCAGCGAGCCGTCGTTCCACGCCGAGACGATCACCGGTGCGCCGTCCACCACGCAGTGCGCCAGGAAGCGGACGCCGGTCGGATGGCCGCCGAGGGAGGGGAGGCGCACCGCGCTTCGGGCATCGGTCAGGGTCAGCCGGTCACCCGTGCAGGAGACCACGACCTCGCGCCCGTCCACCTGCGAGACCACCGCGTCGGTCGTGCCCTCCGGCAGGGGGTGCCTGACCCTCCACTCGCGCATGCCCGGACCGGACCCGGGGCCTCCCGGTGATTCCCGCACCTCCCCCTTCACGATCGCCGTGCCGAGCCCGCCCCCGGTGTCCGCCCCGGACAGGGCGACGTCCACGTGCCCCTGGGCCACCCGCCGGGCCACGGGCCCGGCGGTCGGCGACCCCGGTCCCGTCAGCAGGGCGGTGTGCTGCCGCGACGGGGCGGGGCCGGAGGCGGCGGCGGGGTCCCGCCTGCCGCGGCCGGGGGCGAGGCCGACCTCGGTCCCGAAGCGGTCGACCGTCACCGTACGGGTCAGGTCCCAGACGGTCGCGGTGACGCCGAGCCGCCCGCGCTGCACGGTCGCCAGCGTCGTGAACGTGCCGTCCAGCGGCGCCGCGAGCGACTCGGGCGTGCCGTCGACCTCCTGGGCGAGCGTCATCTCCACGCTGCCGTCGGCGAGGTCGAGCAGGTGGAGGCGGCCTTGTCCCCCGGCGGCGAAGCAGGTCGCCGCCAGCAGCGAGGACCCGCGCCGCACGCACGCGAGGAGCGGGGCGGCCGGCTCGGCGCCCAGCCGGAAGCTCCCGCCCGGCACCAGGACTCCGGCGGCGGACCAGACCCGTACGTACCAGTCCGTCCCGTCCGAGCCGAGGGTGACCACCCTCGGGACCGCGTCCTGCACCCCGCAGGCGACGGCCCGGAAGGTCTCCCCGGGCACGGGGCTGACCAGGGTTCCGGCGTGCGTGCCCGCGGTCAGGTTCCAGACCTCGGCCGAGGCGCCCCTGAGCACCACGGCGTGCAGCGCGCCGCGCACCCGTGCGCAGGCCGCCGCGTCGACCCCTTCGAGGGGGAGCAGCGTCTGCGGCGCCAGCGTGCCGGCCGGGTGGCGGTCGGCGGCCTCGCGGAAGTGCACGGAGACGGCGGCCGCGGGGATGACCGTCCTCGGGCCCTTCGGGAGGGGGATGTCGAGCGGGATCACTTCCGGTGCGAGCGCGGGCGGTTCGTCCGGCACCGGCGCGGGTTCGGCCCGCCGCTCCGAACGCGGGGCCGTGCGACCGGCGTTGCCGACGAACACGAACTCGTCGGAGGCGCCGCGGAACAGCAGGCTCGGCTCGGGCCTGATCGCCACGTCCGGCAACTCCTCGGTGCGGAACCGGCGTTTGACCTCCCGGTGCAGGTCGGACACCGTCAGGCCGGCCGCCGGGGAGGCGATGCCCCGGCCGACCGTCGAGACGATGAACTTGGTGAAGTAGGTGAGTCCGGAGTCGCCGGGCTCGTAGAAGGTGTCCTGGGAGTGCCCGCACGCGGTCCACGTGTAGGTCCCCTCGCCCTCGAAGGCCGCGGCCTGCCGCACCTTGTCGGCGAGGGCGGCCGGGCCCTGGGCGTAGCGCGTCGCGATGCCGGAGCAGCAGCAGTCGAGGACGAGGATCCGCACCCGGGCGTCGCAGTTGTGCTCGATCTCCTGCCGGACGTGGCTCAGCGGCAGCGACGTGGACAGCCGCAGGCGCGGGTCCTCGCTGGTGTCGGTGAGCGCGAGCCCGAGGTCGTTGCCGACCAGGAGCTGTCCGTGGCCGACGTAGTAGAAGATCAGGACGTCGCCCGCCTCGTGGATCAGCGGCGCGATCCGGGCGAGGACGGGCCGGCCGCTGCTCTGGTCGGTGAGCCGCGTGATGCGCGCGGCGGGCCAGCCGCAGGGGCCGGACAGCGCGTCGTGCAGGGCGTCGACGCTGTTGGCCGCGGCCGGCATCGGGGTGCGCCCGAAGCCGGCCGTGTAGCGGGAGGTGCCCAGCAGGATCGCCCGGGAGTTGGCGAAGTCGATGTCAGTGCGCGGCATCGGGGGTCTCCGCCGCCGCGAGTGCCCGGGTCGCCTCCACCACCTGCGGGAGGACGGTGGCCGCGTCCCTGGACCTGACCTTGATCCGCCGGTCGCCGACGACGACCTCGACGGTGGTGACCCGGGCCTGGATCCACAACTGGAGCGCTCGCACGGCGACGACCACCGGGCCGCCCGCCTCGCACGTCACCGACAGGAAGTCCCAGACCGTGCCCTGCGCGTTGGGCCGCGCCCGGCCGGCGACGGCGTCGACGGACACCCCGGTGTGCCCGGTCATCCACGCGGACAGGTCCTGGAACTCGTCGGCGTCCTCGACGTACAACTTCAGCCGCACGGCCACGGTGCCCCCCGGAACCCGGCGCGTCGAAGCGCCTCGTCAACTCAAGCCGGACACAGGTGAGTTCACCGGTGAGCGCGGCCCGTTCACCTGACATTCCCATCTTTCCAGGAAAGAACCGGGGTTCGGTGGGGAAACGTGCGGATACCGACAAACCGCGAGGTGCGGCGCCCGGGCCGGACGAAGATGACGGACCGTCAACTCACCGGGGGTGCCTGCGGCGGCCAGATGACCGTACGCACCCGGGTGTTGCCGTCGGCGGCCAGGCGCAGGACGGGGGTGGCCTTGTCGACGGGATCGCTGCCGGTGTGGCTGGTCTGGTAGTTGGCCGTGAACTGGATCGGGCCGCTGGCGCCCAGGACCTTGTGCACGCCCTGGAGGGCGCCGAGTTCGTTGGCGACGGCCTCGGCGCGCGGTTGTGGCGCGTTGGCCAGGCGGATGGCGGAGACGGCGGTGAGGGTGGCGTCGTAGGCCATCATCGTGTTGCCGTCGGTGAGTTCGGCGCCGGGGAAGAGCCGCTGGAACTGCCCGTTGAAGGTGGCGAACCCCTGCGCCCCCTGCGCCGACAGGGCGGCCGTGCGCGGGCCGGCGGGGACCTTCCACTCGTCCGGGTGGGCCACTCCGGCGTACTCGACGGTGACGTGCCCGGCCAGGTCGCGGCGCAGCTGCGCGCTGTTGGGCAGGTTGGTCACGTCGTCGCCGCTGATGATGCGGATCGGCCGGTCCAGGCAGGTGTTGGACAGGGCGTGCAGCAGGACACCGAGGTCCTCGCCGCGCCCGGCGAACAGCACGACGGCGGGCTTCTGCTGCTGTTCCACGCAGATGTCCCCCGGCATCTGGCTGATCCGCGTGGCGATCTCGTCCTCGGCCTCCTTGCGCTCGGCCGCGGACTCGGCGTGCTGCCGCTTGGAGGTGTCGAACGGCTCGACGCCCACGATCTGGTGGCCGGGGATCTCCTTGAACTTCCTGAACCCCTTGACCAGGGTGCGGTCGTAGCTGTCGTCGGTGTTCCCGTCCTCGACGAGGACCGCGCGGGTGAAGTCCCGCTGGATGTAGGAGAGGGCGGCCGCGGTGTTCTCCTGGTTGCTCGGCGAGACCCGCACCAGGTTCTTGATGTTGTCGAACGTGTCGGCGGTGATGGTGGCGCCGAACACCGGGATGTCGCGGGCGGCCAGGGCCTTGGCCGCCCGCACGGTGCCGTCCAGGCTCAGGCCCAGGCCCGTGACGGCGGCGATGTGCTGCGACGAGGCGTGCTCGATGGTGGAGACCGCGGCCGACCAGTCCTCGGCCTGGTACCCGTCGGTGCCGATGAGCAGCCGGATGTGCGGGGAGATGCCCTCGACGTTGTTGGCGTTGGCGTAGCGCTGGGCGGTGTAGGCGCCCCGCACCTGCTCGACGGCGTTGGCCATCGACATGATGCTGCCCTTGTCGGCGGAGATCGGCAGCAGCAGGACCACGCTGACGTACGCGTGCGGGTACTCCTTCACCACCCGCCGGTTCTCGCGCAGCACCTCCTGCTCGACCCCGCGCAGGCTCGGGTCGAAGGCGTACGAGCCGTCCGTGATGCCGATGCACGCGCCGTTCGCGCCCCGGTGGGTGACGTCGGTGCCGCTGTCGCGCCGGCACGGCTTGTGCAGCACGTGGTCCACCACGGTGTAGCCGCCGTAGGAGGCGGCACCGAGCACGCACAGCGACAGCGCGGCCGCACCGGCCCGCTGCCCGATCGGCAGACGCTGCCAAAGGTCCTTCAAGCGCGGCATGTTCAGGCCTTCCACTGCGTCGCGATGTCGGTGTACGTGCCGGCCTCCGTGTAGAGCGCCTCGTTGCCGGTCCCGGCGCCCGCCAGGTTGGTGAGCTCGTCGGCCGCCAACTGGGCGAGGCGGTGGGCGGGATCGAAGCACCGGTCGTGGTGGAGCCAGAGCGCGACGGTGAGCCGGGCGACGACCCGCTCGGGCGCGCTCGCGTCGGTGGGCCCGGCCAGCAGGGTGACCAGCGAGCGCGGATCGGCCGCCGTGGTGAGACGGTTGGGCGCCGCGGTCACCTGGTGCAGCAGCGCCAGCCACTCCTGCTTCGACTCGCGCCGGGCGAACTCCCCGACGAGGTAGGCCGCCACGTCGGCCAGCGGCTCGCGCCGGGACGGCGTCACCGTGGCCAGCGCGTGATGGTGGCGCAGGGGCGCGTCCTGCGGCTCGGCGTAGTGCGTCGCGTACCCCTGGTGCACGTCGTCCCAGCGGTCGGGCGAACGGGCCAGCCAGCGCCGCAGCAGCAGGGCCGCGAGCGGGTGCGGGCGCGGCGCCCCGCCGCGCGTCTCCTCCTCCAGCCACCGGGCCGAGACGAGCAGCCGGTGGGCGGTGTCGGCGTCCGCGTGCGGCCGCCGGAGGTAGCGCAGGGCCTGGTTGCACGCGCCGATCCGCAGGCCGGGCGTCGCCGTCAGCACCGCCATCGCGTTGAGCTCCGGGTTGCCGCCCGGGTCGATGGAGTGGTCCGGCAGCAGGGCGAGCCCGGGGAACAGCCGCTTGAGCAGGTAGTCCTCGACCGAGGGCTCCTCGCACCGGTCCGGCGGCCAGTCGACGGGCAGTTCGTGGCGCGGCGGCAGCGTCTCGGACAGCAGGCGGCGCGGATCGTACGGTCCGCCCGCGCTGAAGTGCGCCAGCAGGTGGCCGAGCCGGCTCATGCCCTCCGGGTGCCCGCCGGTGAGCGCGTACAGGAACACCGCGTCGCGGACCTGGCTGCCGAGCGCGCTGCTGTGGCACATCTCGACCGCGTACTCCCGGTCGAGATCGGCGAGTTCGACCGGGTACCACCACACCGGCAGGTCGTTGCGGGGCGCCCGCGGGTGCCGCAGGGCGAAGTCGAGCAGCTCGTCCGTCGGCCGGATCGGGTCGATCAGGTGGCCCTGCGCCCGGCGGTGCTGGACGGCGACCACCACCGCAGGGTCCGGCAGGGTGTCGGCCGCCGCGTGCCGGTGGCCGCCCCCGCCGCCGGCGTGGCTCTCCCGGCGGCACTCGGTGAGCAGGTCCAGGAAGAGGACGGCCGGGTCCTGGTCCGCGTTGTCCAGCAGCACCAGGCAGTTGGCCGGGCGCTGGAGCAGCCGCGGGGGGTCGTTGAAGTCCGAGCGCAGATCCGCCAGGAGGGCGGCGCACAGCGTCTTGGCCACCACCCGCGGGGTGGACCCGCCGTCCACTCGGGCGCGGTGCGCGCAGTACAGGTCCCACAGGGAGTCGTACCCGTCGTGGGCGTGGCTGGTGCCGTATTCCGCCAGCCAGGCGAGCGTCCTGCGGTCGTGGCTGCGGCCGACGGCGGAGTGCAGGGCGCCCAGCAGGCTGGTCACCGTCCTTACGACGGCCTGTTGTTGGGGGCCGAGGAAGAGGGTGGCCGCGTTGGCCGCCATGGTGTTCAGCGCGGATTGCGGGGCCGCCTGGGCCGGCGACTTCCGCAGATACGCCTCGAACGCCGGCCGGCCGCCGTCGCCGACGAAGCTCAGCGCCTTGAACAGCATGCCGGTGCGCGGGAATTCGATCTTCTTGATGCCGAAGATCTTCCGGCCGAGGCCGTGGGTGACCGCCAGCACGATGTCCTCGACGCTCTGGGCCGAGGCCAGATTCAGCCGCACGCTCAGGCACTTCTCCGAGAACCGCTCCCACAGCCCGTTCACCACACCGGATCCGCCGCTGCCGTGCGGGCCCCACAGCAGCACGATCGGAAGCGGCCGAGCCGGTATTCCTTTGCGGTGCAGGGCCTTCTCGGTGAACTGCGTGATCCGGCCCCGGCCGTACAAGATGTCGTCCCCCACCTGTCCTCACCTTTTTTCCGGGGCACATGTGTCGCGTTCGGTGCCGTGAATCGTGGGACGCCCCACGGACACGGTGCGCACCGCCGGGTGGGGAATGCTAACCCGCCCCGGCTCGGAGGGCTCCCGAATTGCCCATTTCCTGAAGGGAGTTGGAGCGGTCCGGTAGGAACCGGTCACCATGGGGCGGGACGTGCCGCGACGCACGCGGCAACGCGTCGGGAAGTGGGGGGACATGGATCTTTTGGGGCGGAAGAGGAAGCTGCGCCGGCAGGCCGAGGGCGCCGTCGTGGCCGCCCGGCGTGTGGAGGAGTGGCTGAGCGGGTCCGAGGACGCGGACCCGGGGGACACGGACTCCGGGGAGACCGCCCGCCGGTGGCGGGAGTCGGGCCGGCTCGATCCGGACGCGGCGAAGGACTTCGCGGCCTGGTACCGGGGAGGGATTCGGACGGTCCTGGGCGAGGCGACCTCCGGGGCCGTGGCCTCGCAGGAGATCGGCTCGGGGGAGCAGTTCGAGAGGTCGTGGGAGGGGATCACGGCGGCCGTCGAGGAGTTCCAGGCCCTCACCCGCTGGCTGAAGGCCGAGGGCTACGAGTGAGGCGCCGCACCCGTTGACCGCCCGAAGCGGTGTCGCGGGAAGGCACATGGCGCACCGGCGTTGTCAGACCCTGGTGGTAGGCATGGCCGCATGGAGACCGAGCGCGCCGACCCCGCAGACCTGGCCCTCCTCCGCTCCGCCTTCGACCCCGAGGTGAGCGCCCACCTCGGGGCCGGCGTCGGCTCCCCGCTCGGCTGGCCGGCCGTGCGCGCCTTCGAGGCGGAGCACGGGATCGTCCTGCCCGAGCCGTACCGCACGTTCGTCGCCGAGATCGCCGACGGCTGGCGCCCCGGGCCGCCCGAGTACGGCCTGGTGCCGCTCGGCGAGGTGCCACCGGACTGGGGAAAGGCCCGCCCGGTACGGGAGTTGGGGCGCCCCTTCCCGCTGACCGAGCCCTGGTTCTGGGAGGAGGACCCGCGCTCCACCGAGGAGATCGACGTGCTCCTCGGCCCCGTCTTCGACCACGGCTCCCTCGTCCTCGGCACCGAGGGCTGCGGCATGTACTGGCACCTCGTCGTCACCGGCCCGCACCGCGGCCACGTCTGGCTCATCACCGGCGAGGGCGCGGGCCCGTTCGGCGAGCCCTTCGACTTCACCCCCGCCCGTCCCGGCTTCGCCGGCTGGGCCCGTCACTGGTCGGAGGACCGCCCGTGGTTCGACGAGGGGTGACCCCGGCCGCACGGCCCGCGTCCCCCGCCCTCCTTCCCGGGCTCGCCACCGACGAGGAGTTGGTCGCAGCCGGCCGGAAGGTCGTGCGGTGCGGGCTGTGCGGGCGGGAGCTGACGAGCCGGGAGGCCCGGCTGCGGGGCCTCGGCGAGGGCTGCCGGCACAAGGTGGACGGCGGACGGGTGCTGCGGAGGTCCGGCAGGTTCGAGGTCGAGCAGGAGGAGCTGTTCGGGGCCGGGCCGGGGGACCGCTCCGAGGCCGAGCCGGAGGAACCGCCGCGGATCTGAGCCCACTTGGGCGATGATGCGGCTTTTGCGGGGGTGGTTGCGGGAGGCGAATCCGCAAGCGTATGAGCCCCGGCCCTCCCACGAGAAACCTGTCGTCCCACGTTCAACGTTTGTTCAACCGGCCGCATCTGCCCAGGTCGTGTGCCGTCCCTACCTTCCCTGAGGGAACTGGACGGACCTCAAAGGCAGGTGGCCGAGACACGATGGACACACCCCTCGCAGTCCGGGCCCGCGGCATCACCAAGTGTTTCGGCGACGTCGTGGCCCTCGACGGCATCGACCTGGACGTGCCGCAGGGCCGGATCCACGGTCTGGTCGGACCGAACGGCGCCGGCAAGACGACCCTCCTCGGGCTCCTGCTGGGCCTGTCCGTCGCCGACGGGGGCACGCTGGAGATCCTGGGCACGCCGCTCGGCCGGGCCCTGGCCGCCCCCGACGGCGTCGCCGGGTTCGTGGACGGCCCCGGCCTCTACCCCTCGCTGACCGCGCGGCAGAACCTCGCCGCGCTGGCGGCCCTGCGCGGCCGCGACACGGGGGCGTCGACGATCGGCGCCGTGCTCGCCGAGGTCGGCCTCACCGACGTCGCCGACGACCGCACCCGCGGCTTCTCCCTCGGCATGCGCCAGCGCCTCGGACTGGCCGCGGCCCTGCTGACCGCGCCGCGCCTGCTGGTGCTGGACGAGCCGTCCAACGGCCTCGACCCGGCCGGCAAGAAGCACGTGCACGGCGTGCTCACCCGGCTCGCCGGGCAGGGCACGGCCGTCGTGCTGTCCAGCCACCGGATGGACGACCTCGAAGCGCTCTGCTCCGAGGTGACCATCCTCGCCACCGGCCGGACCGTCTTCTCCGGTCCGCTGGGCAAGCTCGCCCCCGAGAGCCGCGAACTCGACTACCGGCTGCTGACCTCCGACACCCGCCAGGCGCGCCGGCTGGCCGCCGAGGTGCCCGGCGTCCGGGTCGTCGGGGAGGCGGTGGAGTGGCGCGGCGCCGAGGTGCTGGTCGTCCGCGCGCCGGTGCCCGCCCTCGACGAACTGGTCGCGCGGATCGTGCGCGCGGACGTCGCCGTGCGCGAACTCGCCCCCGTGGTCTCGCCGTTGGAGGCGGCGTTCCTCGACCTCACCGAACAGCAGGAGCAGGAGGCCGCCCGATGACCGCGACCGTACCCAGGACCCGGGACGACAACGTTGCCGTGGCGCGGGTCCCCCTCACCCGCGGCTACCGCTTCGAACTGGTCAAGCTGGTCTCGCAGTGGCGGATCCGGCTGCTGGTGCTCGCCTGCTGGATCGCGCCGGCGGTGTTCATCGCCGGGGTGAGCGAGCAGTCCACCCTCCCCTCCGACACCCTCTTCGGCCGCTGGATGCACGCCACCGGGTGGGCCGGACCGCTGGTGGTGCTCGGCTTCGCGGGCACCTGGGCGCTGCCGCTGCTGACCTCGGTGGTGGCCGGCGACGTGTTCGCCGCCGAGGACCGGCTCGGCACGTGGCGCCACCTGCTGGTGGCGGTCCGCTCGCACCGGCGGATCTTCGCGGCGAAGACGCTGGCCAGCCTCACCGTCATCCTGGCGCTGGTGGCCGGACTGGCCGTCTCCGGCGCGGTCGGCGGCGTCCTGGCGGTCGGCGACCGCCCGCTGGTCGGCCTCGACGGCCACCTGCTCACGCCCTCCGACGCCGCCGGGACGGTGTTCCTCGCCTGGGCGTGCGCGATCGCGCCGACGCTCGCGCTGGCCGCGATCGGCCTGCTCGGGTCCGTCGCGCTCGGACGCTCCCCGATGGGGCTGCTGCTGCCGGCCCTGGTCGCCCTCGTCCTGCAACTCGCCCAGATGCTGCCGCTTCCCGTGGCGCTGCGCATGGCGCTGCCCGGCTACGCGTTCATCTCCTGGAACGGGCTGTTCGCCGCCCCGGCCCAGTTCGGCCCGCTGCTGATCGGCATCGCGGTCAGCCTGGTGTGGGCGGTGCTGGCCACCTGGTCGGCCTACCTGCTCTTCGTACGGCGGGACTTCACCAACCCGACCGGCGACGGCACCGGGCGCCGCGCGGTCGTCCTCGGCGTCCTGCCGCTGGCCGCACTGCTCGCCGTGACCGTCGGGGTCATCGGCGCGGCCACCCCGTCGATGGGGTCGGGCATCGACCAGGGCAAGGTCCAGCGCTCGGTCGCCACGGCCTTCGCCCACCTCTACCGCATGCAGACCGACGAGCTGAACCGCCCCGCCGTCACCGAGGCGCAGCTGCGGGTCACGGCCGCCTGTACCAAGGGCGGCGGCCAGTACGCGGCCAAGGGCGCGGGCAACGACTGGCGCTGCGTCGTCACCTGGCACATCCCCGGCGTGCAGGTGGCGGGCAATGCCATCTACCAGCTCGACGTCACCTCCGACGGACGGTACGTCGCCGACGGCGACGGACCGAAGGAAGTGAACGGCTACTTCCTGGTGCGCACCTCCGCGGGCGACGCGCCCAACCCGCTGTGGCAGTTCGACGGCAACGTCGAGCTGCTCTCCACCACCCCGAAGGGATAGCCCATGCAGGTCACACGGCAGCGTCGAGAGGTCGAGAAGGAGCAGTTCACGCTCCTCGGCCGACGCGTCGGACGCCGGACCACCCTGGTCACGGCGTGCATCACGGTCGCGCTCGGAATCACCGGCACGGCCGTCGCGTCCACGCAGCAGTTCGGCACGCAGCAGGTCGGCCAGGTCACCACCAAGGGCCAGGTCGCCGCCGACGACCAGTACATCTCCCCGTACGGCACCCGGACCGTCATCAACGACGGAAAGATCATGTCGTCCACCGTCAGCCCCGACGGCGGCACGCTGGCCGCCGCGGTCACCGACGGCGACGCGGCGCTGGTCCTGATGGACCTCAAGACCGGCCAGGTCAAGCAGAAGATCGGCACCAACGCCGCGGACGGGCTGCGCATCGGCAGCGGCTCCGTCGGCCAGGAGGGCCCGACCTACTCGCCCGACGGCACCCAGCTGTGGCTCGGCCAGAGCGACGGCTACACCAAGTTCACCGTCAACGCGGACGGCACGCTCTCCGCCCCGACGGCCGTCCCGATCCCGGCCGACGGCTCCGAGCACGCGCTGGTCGGCGCGGCGGTCTTCTCGGCCGACGGCTCCACCGTGTACGGCGCCGTCAACGGCCAGAACCGGGTCGTCGCCATCGACGCGGCCACCGGCGCCATCACGCGGAGCTGGAACACGGGCATCGCGCCCCGCGGCCTCGCCCTGACCGGCGGCAAGCTCTACGTCAGCAACGAGGGCGGGCGCCTGGCCAAGCCGGGCGAGACCACCATCAACTCCTACGGCACCGACGTGCCCGCCAACCCGGACACCGGCGCCTCCACCACCGGCACGGTCAGCGTCATCGACGTGGCCGACCCGACCGCCGCCGTCGGCAGCATCGACGTCGGCCTGCACCCGACCGCGGTGTACGCCAAGAACGGCGCGGTGTTCGTCACCAACACCGCCGACAACAACGTCTCGGTCATCAGCGCCGCCCGCGGCAAGGTCGTGCAGACCATCTCCACCAAGCCGTGGCCGGAGGCGTCGGTCGGCTACGAGCCCAACGCGGTGACGCTCACCGACGACGGCCGCCTGCTCGTGACGCTCGGCCGCGCCAACGCGGTCGCCGTCTACCGCTACAGCGGCGCGCAGGAGCCCGTCTCCTACGTCGGCCTGCTCCCCACGGACTACTTCCCCGCGGAGATCACCACCGTCGGCAAGCAGGTCGTGGTCTCCAACACCCGTGGCATCGACGCCCGCCGGCCCACCACGGCCGCCGGGCACGGCACCCACGACACCACCTCCAGCCTCACCACGTTCACGCTGCCGAACGACCGCGTGATCAAGGCCCAGACGGAGAAGGTGTTCCAGCAGAACGGCTGGACCGGCGGCGACGTGAAGTACGCAGGCGGCAACGACCACGCGAAGCCGGTGCCCGTGCCGGTCCGGCTCGGCGACCCCTCGACGATCAAGCACGTCTTCCTGCTGGTCAAGGAGAACCGGACCTACGACCAGGTCTACGGCGACATGCCGCAGGGCAACGGCGACCCGGCGCTCACCCAGTTCGGCGAGAACGTCACGCCCAACCAGCACGCGCTGGCCGAGCAGTTCGGGCTGTACGACAACTTCTACGACGTCGGCACGAACTCCGCCGAGGGCCACAACTGGCTGATGCAGTCGGACAACCCGGAGTACACCGAGTCCTCCGCCGGTGAGTACACCCGCAGTTACGACACCGAGAACGACGTGCTCGGCCACCAGAAGTCCGGCTTCATCTGGACCGGCGCGCAGGCGGCCGGCAAGTCGGTGCGGGACTTCGGCGAGTTCCAGTCGCTGGAGAGCAAGCCGGCCGGCGCCAACTGGCAGAACCTGTACTGCGACGCCAAGACCATGGACGCCACGGGCGCGCCCACCAGCTACCCGATCCAGACCGGTTCGGCGATCCCGTCGCTGAACAAGGTGTCGGTGCCCGGCTTCCCGCTGTTCGACCTCGACGTCCCGGACGTCTACAAGGAACAGATCTGGAAGCAGGACTTCGAGAAGAACGGCCCGGCGAACCTGAACATGTTCTGGTTCTCCAACGACCACACCGGCGGCCCGGCCAACCCGGCCGCCGAGGTGGCGGACAACGACCTCGCGGTCGGACGGGTGGTCGACGAGATCTCGCACAGCAAGTACTGGAAGGACTCGGCGATCTTCGTCGTCGAGGACGACTCGCAGGCCGGCCTCGACCACGTCGACGGCCACCGTGCGCCGGTGCAGGTCATCAGCCCCTACGCGCAGCACGGGGTCGTCGACAACCACTACTACTCGCAGATCACGATGATGCGCACCATCGAGCAGATCCTCGGGATCCAGCCGATGAACCAGAAGGACAGCGCGGCCACGCCGATGTTCGGTGCGTTCACCTCGCGTCCGGACGACACGCCGTTCACCGCGGTGCCCAACCGCACCTCGCTGACCCTCGGCGTCAGCACCCCGCCCGCCTGCGGCGTGGACACCCCCGCCCCGCAGGACCCCGCCGCGGCCCCCGCGCCGACCACGGTCTCCGTGCCGGCCGCCGAGAAGCAGGTCGCGGCCCAGTGGAACACCTGGAAGTCGCACCAGCGGCTCACCGGCACCAAGGCCGTGCCCGACTTCGCCAACCCCGAGCAGATGAACCGCTTCACCTGGTACGAGACCCACAACTGGACCACCCCGTACCCCGGTGACAGCAAGATCCTGGCCCCGAACGACGTCCCCGGCGCCTACATCCCGGCAACCGGCGACGACGAGTAACCCCACTCGCCCCACCCAGGCCCCCGCCCCGGCCCACACCGCCGGGCCGGGGCCTTCCCGGCTGCGGTCTCCTCGGCGGCGCCTCGCCCCGGGGCGGAACCGTCACTCCGTCCCCGGGCCGCGCCCGGGGAGCCCGCGCCCGCGGACGGACAGCACGACCCAGGCGGCCAGGACGAGCGCGAGGACGGCGTTCACCGCGTCCACGGCCATGAGGACGGAGAAGGGGGCGTGCAGCAGGCGCGGCCACTGCGCGTTCAGGGCGGCGATCCCCATGAGCAGGGGGAACCGGGCCCAGCGGTCCGCGGTGGATCGCGCGTTCCCGGGGCGTCCCCGGCCGCGCCACAGCAGTGTGGCGCCCGTCAGCACCAGCAGGCCGCCCATGGCGACCACCGACCAGTCCATGAAGCGCGGCATCGCGTCCCCCTCCCCCTCAGGGGGATCATCCCGCGTCCGCGACCGGGGGCCAATACACGGCGTAGGCCAGGCGGTTGGGGGCGTGGCTCAGTCGTCGGCGTGGGTGAAGGCGCCGTCGCGGAGGACGGGTACGACCTCGCTCGCGTCGAGTTCGGTCGCGATGGCGACGTCGTCGGCGAATCCGCCGCGGGTGAGTTCCAGGCCGGAGGCGCAGCCGGCGACGGCCGGGGCGACGTCGCCGGTCGCCGCGAGACAGGCCCGGGCGGCCTCGGCCTCGGGGGACAACGGGCCGGCGCCGCACGAGGCCAGGGCGGTGACGACGGACGCGGCGCCCAGCAGGTCCTCCAGCGCGGGCCGCAGGCCGCCGTCCGGCCAGCGCTCGCCCGCGGCGATCACGGCGACGGGACGGTCCGGGGTGCCGTAGCCGTGCCGGGCCAGCCACCGGCCGACCGCGGCGCCGTTGCGCAGGGAGGCGGCCACCACCGGGATCGTGCCGCCCGCGGCCGCGGCGATGGCCGAGCCGTTCGGCGACGGGAGCACGATCCGCGGGGTGTACGGCGCCCGCCGCAGGACCGACGGGGACAGCGACCACGGCGCCTCCGGGGAGGCGGCGCGCCGGCCCACCGCCAGCTGCGCGTCCTTGCTCCGCGCGAACGCCGCCGCCGTCCCGTCCCGCCAGGGGTACGGGAAGACCCGCGTGCCCGCCTCGACGGCGACCGTCACCGACGTCGTGAACGACAGCACGTCGACCACCACGAGGCAGGCCGCCCCCGGCGCCAACTTCTGTGCGCCGGTGGGCCCCCACTCGAACCGGACTCCGTACGGGGCTTGCGTGAAGCACTTGCTCATGGAGCGCGAGTCTGCCACCGGCGCGCGAAGTCCCCGCGCCCGGCCGCTCCTTGGGGTCGCCCCGCGTTACCGCTGTGCGGTGAGGATCGCGTCGATCTCCGCGACCTGCTCGGGCCGCAGCGGGCCGTGCGCGAGCGCCCCCGCGTTCTCCTCGACCTGCGTGACGTTGCGGAACCCCGGGATCGGCACGGTGGGTTCGCTGCGCGCCCACAGCCACGCGAGCGCGCCCTGCGCGAGGGTCCGCCCGCCGCTGGTGAGCACCTCGCGCACCGCCTCGATCCGCGCCACCCAGTCCTCGGCCGGACCGTCCTCGGTGAAGTACCGCATCCACACCGGGGGAGTGGACCGGATGTCGCTGTCCGACAGCCGCGCGCCCTTCTGGTACTTGCCCGTGAGCAGGCCCATCGCCAGCGGGCCGCGGTTGATGCTCGCCAGGTTCAACTCCTCGCACAGCGCGAGGATCTCCGGGGAGTCCTCCAGCACGTTGAACTGGTGCTGCACCGCCGTGCAGTGCGGGCCCCGCGCGAACAGCCGCGGCCGCTCCGCGTCGTCCGTGGACCACCCGTATGCCCGGATCAGCCCCTCGCGCACCAACTCCTCGCACGCCTCGCGCAGTTGCTCGGCCACCTCCGGCGGCGCGCCGCCGTCGTGCAACTGGTACAGGTCCAGGTGGTCCGTGCCCAGCCGCTCCAACGAGGCGGTCAGCGCCGTGCGGACGTACTCCGGCGTCGTGTTCGACCCCGTGGGCGTCGACGTCGCCTCGTCGTCGACCTTCCCGCCAGTCTCCGTCACGCGAGGTCGAAGGGGGGCCGAGGTCCGTCGATCCGGGGCCGGGAGGGGCGGGTGGGGGAGATGTGGTTGCGTACATGGCAACATGGGTACGTTTACGCGCGTCCAGCTGGGAACTTTCGGTCCGTACCGGGCGGTTGGTGGGCCGACCCACCAACCGCCCCGCCTCCAACGGGGAGTTGATGACGCACATGCGCAAGCTGAAGAGCGTGCTGGCCACCGCCGCCCTGGTCGGTGCCGCCGTCGCCATGCAGCAGGCACCGGCACAGGCGGGCAACATCTGGGCGATCCAGACCGCCGACTCGCCCTCCACCGGGCAGCCCATCATCGGCGGGGGCTCGTGGATCGTGAACAAGCCGAGCGGCTACTACCTCGGGCGGGAACTGCCGGGCGGGCAGTTCGACGACGAGCAGACGACGTCGTCGAACTGGCACTACGGCCGGGCGATCTCGACGATCAACATGTGCGGCTGGGCGATGCCCGGGTCGATGGGCACGAAGGTGGGCAGCACCGCGGACTCGTGCTCGGCCACCACGCAGGACACGCTGTCGCACCGGCTGACCTTCGGCAAGGACTACAACGAGCCCGCGCACGCGACCGGGGACGGCACCGCGTCGCCCGCCAACACCGGCTGCACGCTGTACTTCAACTACTTCTACGGCACCGACTTCACATCGAACGGCGGCCATTGGGCCAACGCGGCCGGCAACGCCTCCTCCACCGTGATGTACCGCTTCACCACGCGGGACGGGCAGGCGGCGGTCGTACGCGACCCGAACCTCGGCTGGGGCTTCCTGCCGATCGGCTGCGTCACGCGTCCGTCGAGCCTCTACAACGACAACGACTGAGCCGGCGGGCCCGGGAGAAGGGCCCCCTGATCCTGTGACGGCCGCCAACGCCCTTGCTCGGCAATCGCGTTGGCGGCCCCCGCACGGGGCTCGTGACCTACGCTCCTGGGCATGACCACTCCCGACCCCGCCCCGACCTTCTTCTCCGCCCGTGACGGTGTACGCCTCGCCTACCGGGAGGTGGGCGAGGGCAGACCGCTGGTCCTGCTGCACGGGTTCGCCGGGGACGCGACGCTGTGGACGCGGTCCGGGCAGGCCGACGCGCTGGCGGCGCGCGGGTTCCGGGTGGTCCTGCCCGACTTCCGCGGCCACGGGAGCAGCGCGCGGCCGCAGGAGGCGGAGGCGTACCCGCTCGACGTCCTGGCCGACGACGGCCTCGCGCTCGTCGAGGAGTTGGGGCTCGCCCCGGCCGCGTACGACCTCGGCGGCTACTCGCTCGGCGGCCGCATCGTGGTGCGGATGCTCGCGCGCGGGGCGCGGCCGGGCCGCGCGGTGGTCGGCGGGCAGGGCATGCGGGAGATGCTCGGCGTCGGCGGCGGGGTGGGCGCGCTCGTCCGGCGGGTGGTGGCCGCCCCCGGCAGCTTCGCGCCCGGCTCGACGGAGGAGCGGACCGAGCGGTGGCTGCGCGCGTCCGGCGCGGACCCGGTGGCCCTGGTGCACACGCTGGACTCGCTCGCCGTCACCGCCGCCGAGGACATCGCCCGTATCGACGTCCCGACGCTCGTCGTGGTGGGCCGTGAGGACGAACGCGCCGCCTCCGCCGCCGAACTCGCCGACCGGCTCCCCCACGGCACGCCGGCGGTGGTCCCCGGCGACCACGGCTCGGCCGCGGCGGCCCCCGAACTCGTCGCCGCCCTCGCGGACTTCCTCGCCGACGGCTCGCACGCGTAAGAGCGGGGCAGGCGGCCCCGGACTCCTCGGCGCCGGCCGCCCGCGCACCGCCTTCCCGTCCCTGGCGGGCGTTCCCGGACGCTGGCTACGATCGGCCGGACACTGGGCCGAACTCCCGGGGGGACGCGTGCCGTTCGAGGGACACAGGGACGTCGGGAACGGGGACGGGGGCGCGGGCGCGCTCCGGGAGGGCGCCCTGCTGGTGGTCGGCGCGGCCGAGGCGGCGTACCGGATCGAAGAGCTCGACGCGGTGCTGAAGCCGTGGGTGCGGGAGCGGGTGGAGGTGCTGGCCGGCCTGCTGCGCGGCGCGGACAGCCTCCGGGAAGTGGCCGAGGACAGCGCGCGGTTGGCGCGGACGGCCGCGGACTACTCGACTCTGCGGGAGGAGTTGCGGGCGGACCTGCGGGAGTCCGGGCCCGAGCCCCCGTGGCGGGTCGTGGAGCGGGGCGTGCTGGCGGTACGGGCCCTGTCGCGGGTGCGGCTGCCGCAACCGGGCTTCGTGCTGCGGAAGACGGCCGTACGGGTGGGCCCGGTGGCGGCGGCCTCCCGGCAGGCAGCGGAAAAGGGCGCGCCGGACTGGGAGTTCACCGTGATCCCCGCGAACACCGCGGCGGACGACGGCCCGTACGGCACCTTCGCGCTGCGCGTCCCCGGCGGGTTCCACGGCGCCGCGCTCCACCCGGTCCACGTCCCGCCGGAGCTCGCCGCGCAGCCCGCGTGGTGCCTGCAACTGGAGTACGGCTTCCGCGCGTTGGGCCTGAGCCCGTTCCTCACCGTCCCGCAGGAGTAGCGCGGTCACCGGACGCCGCCGGCAGGGCCCGTCAGCCCGAAGCCGGTCCCGCACTCGAACCCGACTCCGGTTCGCCCTCCTCCGCCAGGACGAGGTCGAGCAGCCCCGGGAAGCGCGCGTCGAACTCCGCGCGCCGCAGGCGGTTCACCCGGCGCGGCCCCTCGTCCCGCTGCTCGACGAGCCCCGCGGCGCGCAGCACGGCGAAGTGGTGGCTGCGGGTCGCCTTGCCCACGGGCAGGTCGATCGTGCCGCAGGCGCGGCTCCAGTCCGGGGAGGAGGCAAGCGCCCGCAGGAGGGCGCGGCGCACCGGATCGCTCACGGCGTCGAGCGCGGCCTGCAGGCCGACGGCCTCCGGGTCGGTGTGGGTGAGGGTCCGGGACCGGGCCGACAGCATCCGCCTCTCCCTGGGTTCGCTCCCTGCCGTAGACTCCAGGTGGTCGACGACCGTCGAACACTCTACTCCCGTCCACGGAAGGTGAGTTCCGCCGTGCCCTTGGTGCGTATCGATCTGTCCGAGACGCGGCCCCCGGCCGTGCGCAGCGCCATCGCCGAGGGGGTCCACCAGGCCCTCGTCGACGCGGTCGGCATCCCCGCGGACGACCGTTTCCAGGTCGTCACGCCGCACCCCGACGGCGAGTTGTACTTCGACCCGGCCTACCTCGGCGTCGAGCGCCGCGACATCGTCTACGTCCAGATCACGCTGGTCGAGGGCCGCACCCGGGCCAAGAAGCTCGACCTCTACGAGCGGATCGCCGCGAACCTGGAGGCCGCCGGGGTGCGCCCCGAGGACGTCTTCATCACCCTCACCGAGAACAGCCTGGAGAACTGGTCGGTCGGCAACGGCAAGGCCCAGCTCCTCGCCCGCGAGGCCAAGTAGCCCGAGCCTCCCCCGCGCCGGTCGGCGGGGTCCCGCGTCGGAGTCCCCAACCCGGACCTCGAACCCGGGCGCCCCGCCCCGGCCCGGCGGCTCAGCCCTCCGCCCCCGCCTCCGGGAATCCCAGGCACGTCAGCAGCCGGCCGAAGAGGTCCTCGGCGAACGTCTCCCGCGAGCGCAGCAGGTCCTCGACCGCGGCCGCGTCCGCGCCCGGCGCGAAGCCGGCCGCCTCCGCCCAGGCCAGGGCGCCCCGGGCGGCCTCCGGCACCAGCGCGTCCAGCTCCGCCCGCTTGGCGCGCGCCGCTTCGGCGAACCCCGGAGTGGTCACCCGCTGACTCATGTCCACGATGTCGTCGGGCTCCGGCGCCCACAACCGCGCGGCCACGTCCAGGTTCAGACAGACGTCCCAGGAGATCCCGCCGGGTGCCAGGCCGGTCACCCAGGCCACGTCGCTGTCGTGGAAGGAGGCGAAGCACGCGGGCGCCCCCGTGCCCGCGACCAGTCCCGGCAGCACCGCCTCAGCCCTCTTCCACACGCTGTAGTGGAACTCGAGCCCCTGCCACCCGCCCGGGCGGGTGCACCACGTCTCCACCGTGCTCCGGGTCTGCGGGGCCAGCCCGTCGAACACCGCCGCCTCCAGCAGCGGACGGTCGCTGCGCCCGAAGACCACATCCCCGGAAAACCCCATCGTGCCCTCCACCTTTCGTGCCGGTGGCCGCACCCTACGCCCGGCCACCGACACGAGCGGGGCTCCGCGGCTACCGGCCCAGGGCCGTGTCCACTGCGGTCATCGCCGCGGGGGAGAGCGGGCCGGCGGCCATCGCGTCGGCGTTCTGCTCGATCTGCGCGGCCGTGCGGAAGCCGGGGATGGGAATGGCGGCCGGGGAGCGGGCCCAGATCCAGGCGAGGGCGCCCTGGGCGAGGGTGCGGCCGTCGGCGGTGAGGGCGGCGCGGATCGCGTCGACGCGCGCGGACCAGGTCGGGAAGGCGTCGTCGTCGAAGTAGTCCCAGTGCGGGGTGTCG
Source organism: uncultured Actinomycetota bacterium (assembly GCA_963756705.1). Classification (GTDB taxonomy): domain Bacteria; phylum Actinomycetota; class Actinomycetes; order Streptomycetales; family Streptomycetaceae; genus Actinacidiphila. The sequence goes on from CAVWOS010000008.1 coordinate 35,422, forward strand.
CGCCGCACGTCGTCGTCGGCGGGCATCGCGCCGCCCGGGCGGTACTTCCCGGTCAGCAGGCCCATCGCCAGCGGTGAGCGGGCCAGCGCCGCCAGCCCGTGCTCCTCGCAGAGCGCGAGCGCGTTGTCGTTGCCGCCGAAGACGTTCAGCTGCTGCTGGACGCTGACGCAGTGCGGTCCCTTGGCGAACACCGCCGTGATCACGGGGGACTCGTCCGCCGTCCCGTAGTGGCGGATCTTGCCCTCGGCGACCAGCTCCTCCAGTACGCCGACGACTTCGGCGGCCTCCGCCGGCCCGTCGGCGCCGCCGTGCAGCTGGTACAGGTCGATGCGGTCGGTGCCGAGCCGGCGCAGGGACGCCTCGCAGGCGCGGCGCACGTAGGCCGGGCGCACGTCCGTGCCGGCGCCGGTCCGCTTCTCCTCGTCGAAGACCAGCCCGAACTTCGTGGAGAGGACGACCTGGTCGCGGCGCCCGGCGACCGCCCGGCCGAGGACGCGTTCGCTGTGCCCGCAGCCGTAGACGTCGGCGGTGTCGAAGAGCGTGACGCCGAGTTCGATGCCTCTGCGCACGGCGCGGACCGACTCCTCGTCGTCGACCGCTCCCCAGCCCGCCGGTCTTCCGCCGAACTCCCACGGCCCGCCGATCGCCCAGCACCCGCCGCCAACGGCGCCGACTTCCATGCCACTTGCCGTTCCGAGCTGTCGTCGCATCCGTCGAGCCAAGCAGCCCCGCTCCGGGCCCCGCAACCCCGCCGGGGGCCGCGCGACGACCGGGCCCCGGCCCGCAGTGGGCCCCGGCCCGGAGAACGGCCCCCGGTCCGGAGTACGGCCCCGCGCCCGCCGTCAGATCGCGTGGACGGCGGCCGGCGCCCGCTCCGCCCGGGCAAAAGCGCGCAGCAGCGCGGTCTGCCCGTGCCGCCGGGCGGCCATCCGGGCCAGCAGCACGAGGACGGGGTCGAACGCGGCCGCCGGCAGCTCCGGCACCGCCGCCCCCACGCTCACCGCGAGGTCGTCACGGTGCACGGCGAGCTCCAGCATCCTGGTGACCAGGAAGTCCGACAGGCTCAGCGCCCAGCCCGTCCGGGGAAGGAAGACGGGCCGGTCGCCGGCCTCCGCCGCGAGCGCGGTGCGCTGCCGGTCGAGCGCGGCGCGGGTCCGGTCCGCCAGGGACGCCGGCCCCTCGGCGCCGATGCCCTCGCCCTTCGCCCGGATCCCGGCGTTGGCCTCGCCGTCGAGCGGCGCGCCGATCCAGGAGGCGCGGGCGAAGTGCTCCAGCAGCGGGATCGGCGCCAGCGTGGTCTCGGGCTCGCGCAGGGCGTCGTCCACGCTGAGGATCTGGTACGCGAGGTGGCCGGCGAGCCCGCCGACCGACATCTCCGGCAGCGCGCCGGGCCGTTCCCACTCCGCGGCCACCTCGGGCGCCGCCAGCAGGTCCACCGCCGCCCGCGCGGCCCCCAGGTAGCCGTCCACGATGCTCATCGGGTCCCCCTCCGTGATCGGAAGGTCCCGACCCTACGCGGCGCCCGCGGCCGGCGGGAGAAGGCCGCCCCGGCCCGCGGGAGCGTGCCGCCGGGGACGGGTCAGCGGGTCTTCGCCGGCCCGTTCGCGGTCCTGCTGTCGTGCGCGGGGTCGTCGGTGGGCGCGGTCCAGCCCGGCTGCGGCGTCCAGTGCGGGTCGGGGGCCTCGGCGCAGTGCGGGGGGTGCCCGGCGAGCTCCAGGCCGACCCCGCAGATGAGGCCGCCCATGGGCAGCTGCTGGTAGCTGATGACGATCCGCGACCCGACCGGCATCGCCGACGGATGGATGGTCCACACCTCGTGCTTGCCGAGGTGAAAGCTGACGACCTGGTTCTGCGGCCCCAAGTCGTACGGGTCGCACACCACGCCCGCGCGCGTGGTCGCCGGGACCCCCGAACGCCTCGGAGTCGACCAGCGACCGGCCGATCAGTGACGCGTCGTCAGCCCGTTCGGACACGGTGGGTGACGTGGCCGCGGTGCCCGCCCGGCTCGCCGGGCCGGCCGCCGGCTCGGCCGGGACGCGTGTGGTGCTGTGACGGACCTGCTGGTCATCGGCGATCTCCCCCTCCTGTGCACTGCGCTTCACCCTCCCTTGCCCGCTCGCCGGGACCGGGTTCCCCGCCGTACGCAGGGTGAGGGTGTGATCGCACGGTGTGTGCGGTTCAGGTCGCGCCCAGGACGCGCGTCCGCGATTCGACGGCCCTGGGCGCGGGCACCCTTTCTTTGGCGGGGATAAAAGCCTCAAAGATCGCGTAAAGATCGACAATGATAAGATAAAGTGCATATGACGCCACGAGTTGATCTCATTCCGGACGCCGTCAACCGCTACGGACTTCCATGAAACCCGCTGTCCAAGCGCCTGAGCTCCTCGATGCGGCCGTGCTCCGCGACTCCGCGATGGCCGGCGCGCTGCGCAGGCTGCGGAGAAACCTGGACTCCAGCACGGCGACGGCCTACCTGGCGACGGGGGACGGCCGCCGCCTCGTGGCCGTGATGACGCTCGACACCCCCCTCGGCTTCACCGTGGCCCCCAGCATGACCACCACGGACACCCGGTTCACCACGACCGCCGGCTACCTCTCCGAGGGCGCGGTGGTCATGGGCCGGCGTGAGATGCGCGACCTCGTCGAGCACTACCCGTCGATGATCCAGTACCTGCCGTTCGAGATGACGGTCGCCTCCGTGCCGCTGCGCACGCCCCAGCGCCGCTACGGTGCCATCACCGTGCGCTGGACCCCCGCCCGGGACGTCGACGACGCCATGGAGCGCTACCTGATGTCCGTCGCCGACGAGCTCGCCCGGGCGCTGGAGACCGCCGTGGAGGCCGGGGCCCGGATGGAGCCCCCGGCGGTGCCGCTCTTCGTGCCCGTGAACGACGGGGTCGAGGGAGCCGACCTCTCCGAGGGGCGGGAGAGCGCCGCGGCGGCGGTCGCCGTGGGCACCGACCCGCGCCGGCGCAGCTCCTTCCTCTTCCTCTTCCAGCGGCTCTCCTCCGACCTGACCGCGGCCGTGCGCAGCCGGGACATCGTGGCCGCCGCCCGCACGCAGGTGATGGAGCCGTTCGGCGGGCGCGGCATGATGCTGTGCCTGTCCGAGGGCGGGCGGCTGCGGGTGGCCGGGTCGTACGGCGTGGCCCGCGAGGTGCTGCGCCAGGTCGACGGGCAGCTGCTCACCTCCCACTCGCCGGAGACCGCCGCCGCGGTCGGCATGGAGCTGATGTCGTTCGAGACCCCCGGCGAGGCGCGCGCCGCCTACCCCGACCTGGGGCGCTACTACGACGGCCGGGTCTGGGACTTCTTCCCGCTGATCGCCAACGGCCGCCCGGTCGGCTGCTGCGTGATGGCCTTCGACCCACCCCGCGAGCGCCTGCCGGAGGAGCTCGCGATGATGATGCTCATGCTCGGGCAGGTCGCCCAGTCGCTGGAGCGCACCCGCTCCTACGAGTTGGAGCAGGACCTGACGCAGAGCATGCAGCACGGCCTGCTGCCCAGGAAGCTGCCGCACCTGCCGGAGATCGTCACCACCGCCCGCTATCTGCCCGGCACCGCCGGAGCGGCGGTGGGCGGCGACTGGTACGACGTGATCCGGCTGCCCGACGGGCAGATCGGCCTGGTCATCGGCGACGTCGAGGGCCACAGCCTCGAAGCGGTCGGCATCATGGGCCAACTGCGCAGCGGCGTACGGGCGTACGCGGCCGAGGGGCACGACCCGGCGAGCGTGCTGACCCGCAGCAACCGGCTGCTGGCCGAGCTGGACACCGACCTGTTCGCCACCTGCTGCTGCCTGTGGCTCGACCTGCGCTCCAAGGTGGCCTGCGTGGCCAGCGCCGGCCACCCCACCCCGCTGGTCGTGGGCGCGGTCGGCGACCGCGCCCACGACCAGCAGGCCCTCGACCCGCCGCTGGACGTGGGCCCGCCGCTGGGCGTGGACCTGGGCGCCACCTACCGCCAGTCGGAGACGGTGCTCCAGCCCGGCGCCACCGTGGCCCTCTACACCGACGGCCTGCTGGACGCCCGCCGGCTCGGCACCGACAACGCCCTGGAGCGGCTGCGGCACTGCCTGGCCGCGCACAGCGGCGAGAACCTGGAGATCCTCGCCGACCGGATCGTGGCCGACGCGCAGCCCGACACCCGGCGGGACGACGACAGCGCGCTGCTGATGATGCGCTACGAGGGCGCGGCCGAGGGGCACGGCCGGATCGCCCGGATGACCGTCCAGCGGCACGACCTGCAACGGGTGCGGCAGGTACGGCACTTCCTCGGCGACGTGCTGCGCCTGTGGGGGCTGGACGGGCTGCTGGACGAGCTGCAGCTGCTGGCCTCCGAGGTGGTCACCAACGCGCTGATCCACGCGCACAGCGAGGTGGACATGCGACTGCGGGAGTACCCGGACCGCATCCGCGTCGAGGTCCGCGACAGCGACCCGCACCCGCCGGTCCCCGTGCCCGAGCCGGAGGCCGAGGAGGCCGCGGAGGAGCCCGCCGAGTCCGGCCGCGGCCTGCTCATCGTCGACTCCGTCGCCTCCGCCTGGGGCAGCTCCCCGGCCGGCCGGGGCAAGACGACGTGGTTCGAGATCGAGATCCCGGAGCGGGGGGAGCGCGAGGAGAAGGCGGCGTAGGGGGGCGGGACGGGCACGCTGCGGGGCGGCGGGCTTCTTCGGGCCGCGGCGGGCGGTTCCGGGCCGCCTCAGGCCGCGTGGGCGGCCCGGGGGGTCCACGTGCAGGGGCGGGCCGCTTGCGGGAAGGCGGCCAGGAGGTGGTCGCGGGTGGCCTCGGCCCGGCGGGTGAGGGCGGGGAGGTCCACACCGAGCAGCACCCCGTCGCGCTTGCGGTCGCGCCCGGCCACCATGACCGTGTCCACGAGCCCGGGGTGGGCGGCGTAGACGAGGGCGCCCAGCGGGTGGTTCAGCGGGGTGGTGGCCAGACCCGGGGCCAGCACCACGAGGTCGGCCTGCTTGCCGGGGGCGAGGCTGCCCGTACGGCCGCCGAGCCCGCAGGCGCGGGCGCCGTCGGCGGTGGCGAAGCCCACCACGTCCTGGCAGCTCAGGTCGAGGTGGGACGGGGGCTCGCCGCCGTGCGCGACGGCCTGCGCGTGGTCCAGCGCCCGCTGCACGCCGATCGCGGTGCGCATGGTGGCGAACATGTCGCCGCCGTTGAGCGTGCACACGTCGATCGACAGCCCCGGGCGGATGCCGACGTCCAGCAGCCGCCGGGTGGCCGGCCAGCCGTGGCCCATGGCCAGCTCGACGTCGGGGGCGACGGACGCGGTGCCGCCGGAGTCGGCGATCATCCGCAGCTCGTCGTCACCGAGCGTGCAGCAGTGCACGTACGTGGTGCGGTCGCCCAGCAGGCCGTCCGCGGCCAGGGTGCGCACGGGGCCGTGCCGGCCCCACTCGCCGTCGCCGACGTGCACGGTGAGCGGCAGGTCCAGCTCGGCCGCCAGCCGGAAGTCCAGCGCGTTCGCCCGCGCGGTGGTGTACTGCGGGCCGCGGACGGCCAGCGCCATCGTGACCAGGCCGTCGTCGGACGGGAAGTGCTCCCGGCGCACCCGCCGGACGTCCTCGAAGTGCGGCACGTCCGAGGGCACCGGGGCCCACATCGACGCGCCGCCGCCGTGGGCGAAGACCGCGCGGATCCCCGCGTCCCGCAGGCCCCGCACGGCGGCGTCGGCGTGCTCGGGCGTGTTCAGGTTGTGCGACCAGTCCACGAGGGTCGTGACGCCGGAGTCGAGCGCCTCCAGGGCGCCCAGCAGGTTGCCCGCGTACGTGTCCTGCGGGCGGAAATTGCCGCTGAACCCCTGGTGGACGCCCACCAGGTACTGCCCGAGGGTCCAGTCCGCGGCGAAGCCCCGGATCACCGACTGCCAGGTGTGGCGGTGCGTGTCCACGAAACCGGGCAGCACGAGCCGCCCCGACACGTCCCGCACGTCCGCGTCCGGCGCGTCCACGGGGATCGAGGGGGCGACGGCCGCGATCGTGTCGCCCACCACCAGCACGTCGCCCGGGTCCAGCACCGCGTCCCGCGGTTCCCCGGTGATCACGACGCCGCCGCGCAGCACGGTCTTCCGAGTGTCCACACCACTCACCCCTTCCACCGTACGACCGCGCCCGCGTCCCTCGCGCGCGGAAGGCGGGCGGGGGTGAAATCGGGAGGCGGGCGGGGAAAGGGAAAATGGGGGCGCATTGGCGGTTTAAGCGGCGAGGCTCACGCGTGAGGGCGAAAAGGATCATGCCGCCGCATTCCGGGCCTCAGGTGGGGACATCCTCCTCTTGGCGACGCCGAAAAATCGCGGCGGAGCGGCCGGCCAACCGCCCCCGCACACAAGAAGAGTCAGTCCCTGGGAGGGAACTCCATGACAAGCATCCGTACCGCCCGAATCCTGGCCGCCGTCGCGGCACTCCCGCTCGCGGGCGTGCTGTTCGCCGGCACCGCCATGGCCGACGACGGCGCATTCGCGGGTGGTCACTCGAACGCGACCGTGGTGAGCAACTCGGGCGGCAACGTCGGCCGCGGCAACTCCGGCAACGTCACGACGACGCAGCAGGCGGCGACCGGCGCGGGAGCGTCCAACCAGAACAACACGGCCAGCGTGTCGCACTCGGCCTTCACCTCCGTCAACCAGAACTCGGTGGCGATCCACTTCAACCGGCTGTGGTGACCGCCGGACCGGTGAGGACGGTCGGCTGAGACGGGCACGGTCACGCGAACGCGCGGCGGCATGGGGTGTGCCGCCGCGCGTTCCCCCACGCGGGAGGATGGTCCCCGGCTCCGGCCCCGGCTCCGAGCCGCGGGGATCGGTCGGCCCCGCCCCCGACCCGGGCCCGTACCGTCCGCGCACGGTCCGGCCGGGCCGCACCCGCGTCGTCCACAGCCTGTGGACAACCTTTCGGTGATCCGGGGCCCGCCTGGGTCGGTCACCTACCGCTGTCCCACGGTCTTCGCACCGCGGCTCGCGCAGACGGGTGGGCGGCGGCGTGTCTGCGTGGAAGGACGCGCTCCTCGTCGTTGACTCGCGGAATGAGCGAGAAAAATACGTTTATCCGTTTGGTCCTCGCTGGAGCACTCACACTGACCGGCCTGCTGGTTCCCGTGCTGCCGGCGCAGGCGGCCGACGAAGTCCGCATCTTCCAGGGCAAGGGCTTCGACACCTGCCAGGCCCCCGACCTGGACACCATGCGCGCCTGGCGCGCGCACTCCGACTACGGCGCCGCCGGGATCTACTTCGGCGGCCGGGCCCGCGCCTGCACCTCCCAGGTCCACCTCACCCCGGACTGGGTCCGTGAGACCACCCTCGACGGCTGGGGGCTGCTGCCGATCTACGTCGGTTCGCAGAGCCCGTGCGTGTCCGGCTCCAACAAGAACCCGTACCGCATCGACACCGCCCACCCCGGCACCCAGGGCATGGGCGAGGCCGAGGACGCGGTGGCCAGGGCCCAGGCGCTCGGCCTGGACGAAGGCAGCGCGCTCTACCTCGACATGGAGGCGTACGACATCCGCGACATCGCCTGCGCGAGCGCGACCGTGGCGTTCATCCAGGCGTGGGACGAGGGCGTGCGCGCGGCCGGCTACGTCTCCGGCTTCTACAGCAGCGCCGACTCCGGCATCCGGCAGATGGAGGAGGCCCGCGAGGCGGGCATCGAGGACCTGCCCGAGGTGCTCTGGTACGCCCGCTGGGGCGTGGGCGCCACCCTCACCGACGAGCCGTCCCTGAGCTCCACCGCCTGGACCCCGAACCGGCGCATCCACCAGTACTCCGGCTCCGTCTCCGAGTCGCACGGCGGAAAGCGGCTGACCATCGACCGGGACCTGCTGGACGCGCCCGTCGCCGTGGTCGGCTGAGCGCGCGCCCGCACCCCACGCGGGTCCGAACGGCCCGGCGGGGACCCGCGCGCACACCGTCCCGAGCCCTCCCATCCCTGCTCGCACCCACCGAGCCCCTACTCCCTGAGGCCGATCCCCTGCGGGACGCCTGTCCCCGGCTCCACCCCCGGGTGGTGGAGCCGGCCCCCGCCCTACGACCTGAGGGTGATCCCGTTTCGGCACCTGCGGCCGATCCGCGTCCGCGCGCGGGCTCCTAATTTGGAGCCATGACCACGCCGACGTGCACCAGCGCCCACACGACGCAGTTCACGGCTTACGTCCGCAGCAAGGGCCCCACGCTGCTGCGCACCGCGCGATCCCTGACGCCCAATCCGGCCGACGCGGAGGACCTGCTGCAGACGGCCCTGACCAAGACCTACCTCGCCTGGGAGCGGATCGCCGACCACCGGGCCCTCGACGGCTACGTGCGCCGCACCCTGGTGAACACCCGCACCTCCCAGTGGCGCAAGCGCCGGGTGGACGAGTTCAGCACCGACGAACTGCCCGAGCGCCCCGGCGCCGGCCCCGACCTGACGGAGCAGCAGGCCCAGCGCGACGCGCTGCTGCGCGCGATAGACCGGCTGCCGCCGCGCCAGCGGGCCATGGTCGTGCTGCGCTACTACGAGGACATGAGCGAGACCCAGACCGCGGAGGCGCTCGGCGTCTCGGTCGGCACGGTCAAGAGCGCCGTCTCCCGCGCCCTCGGCAAGCTGCGCGAGGACCCGGAGCTGGAGCTGTGGGTGGCGCCGCACGCCGCCTGACGGAGGGCAAGCGGAGGCGCGCGGGACCCGGCGGGGGCGAGACCCGGCCAATTTCGGCGCGTGGGACTCAATCGGGTCCGGGGTAGTGACATACCACGCGGTACGCCAGAAGAATCGCGGGAAACCGACCCCCTCGCCGGAGGCCCGTGTGCTGAGCACCATGCAGGACGTTCCGCTGACCGTCACCCGCATCCTCGTGCACGGCTCCGTGGTGCACGGCCGGTCCACCGTCACCACCTGGACCGGCGAAGACGAGCCGCAGCGCCGCACCTTCCGCGAGATCGGACAGCGCGCGACCCGGCTGGCCGGCGCCCTGCGCGACGACCTGGGCGTGGGACGCGGCGACCGGATCGGCACCCTGATGTGGAACAACGGCGAGCACCTTGAGGCGTACCTCGCCATCCCCGCGATGGGCGCGGTCCTGCACACCCTCAACCTGCGGCTGCCCACCGACCAGCTGACGTTCATCGTCAACCACGCCGCCGACCGCGTGATCATCGTCAACGGCACCCTGCTGCCGCTGCTCGCCCCGCTGCTGCCGCAGCTGGGCACCGTGGAGCACCTGGTCGTCGTCGGCCCCGGCGACCTCTCGCCGCTGGACGGCTGCCGCCCCGCCGTGCACGCGTACGAGGAGCTGCTCGCCGGCCGCCCGGACACGTACGACTGGCCGGAGCTGGACGAGCGCGAGGCCGCGGCCATGTGCTACACCTCCGGCACGACCGGCGACCCCAAGGGCGTGGTGTTCTCGCACCGCTCGGTCTACCTGCACTCCCTCCAGGTCAACGCGGCCGAGTCGATGGGCCTGACCTCCCACGACACCTCGCTGCCGGTCGTCCCGATGTTCCACGTGAACGCCTGGGGGCTGCCGCACGCCGCCTTCATGACCGGGATCAACCTGCTGATGCCCGACCGCTTCCTCCAGCCGGGCCCGCTCGCCGAGATGATCGCGCGCGAGCGCCCCACGCACGCCGCGGCCGTGCCCACCATCTGGCAGGGCCTGCTCGCCGAACTCACCGCCCGGCCGCGCGACGTCAGCTCGCTCCAGCAGGTCACCATCGGCGGCTCCGCCTGCCCGCCGGCGCTGATGAAGGCGTTCGACGAGCAGCTCGGCGTGCGGCTGTGCCATGCCTGGGGCATGACGGAGATGTCCCCGCTCGGCACCATCGCCCACCCGCCGGCCAACGTCACCCCCGAGGAGGAGTGGGAGTACCGGGTCACCCAGGGCCGCTTCCCCGCCTCCGTGGAGGCCCGGCTGGTCGGCCCGGACGGCACCGTGATGCCGTGGGACGGGAAGTCCGCGGGCGAGCTGGAGGTCCGCGGGCCGTGGATCGCCGCCGCGTACTACGGCGGGCCGGACGCCGAACCCCTGCGGCCCGAGGACAAGTTCAGCCCCGACGGCTGGCTGCGCACCGGCGACGTCGGCGTCATCTCCGACGACGGCTACCTCACCCTCACCGACCGCGCCAAGGACGTCATCAAGTCCGGCGGCGAGTGGATCTCGTCGGTCGACCTGGAGAACCACCTGATGGCGCACCCCGACGTCGCCGAGGCGGCGGTCGTGGCCGTGCCCGACGACCGCTGGGGCGAACGCCCGCTCGCCACCGTCGTCCTGCGCGAGGGCGCCACCACCGACTACGCGGCGCTGCGCGCCTTCCTTGAGGAGCGCGTCGCCCACTGGCAGGTCCCCGAGCGCTGGGCGCTGGTGCCGACCGTCCCCAAGACGAGCGTCGGCAAGTTCGACAAGAAGGTCATCCGCAAGTCCTACGCCGACGGCGATCTCGACGTGACCCGCCTCTGAGCCCTCCCGGGGCCGCCGCACCCGTCGTACGGCGGCCCCCGCCCTCACGCCCTGCCCCTCACCCGCCGATCCGCGGGAAGAGGGGCTCGGCCGCCGGCAGCACCCCGTCCACGGGCGCGCACTGCGCCGCGATCCGCGCCGCCGCGTCCGGCAGGAACGGCGCCAGCTGCTCCGCCAGCAGCACGCACCCCCGCAGGAGCGCGGCCAGCACCGCGTCCAGCAGGGCGGCGGCGGTGGGGTCGCCCGCGCGCTCGGCCCGGGCGGTCTCCCACGGCCGGGTGGCCTCGATCGCGCGGTTGGCCTCCTCCACGATCGCCCACACCGCCGCCGCGGCCCGCCGGAAGTCGAAGGCGTCCAGCGCGGCGTCGATCCGCCCGGCGGCCCCGGCGCACGCGGCCGCCAGCTCCTCCGTCCCGGCCGGCTCCGCTCCCGGGCCGGCGTGCGGGTCCGGTCGCGGGACGTGCCCGCCCCGGTAGCGGTGCACCATGGTGACGATCCGGTTCACCACGTTGCCCAGCCCGCCCGCGAGGTCGCTGTCCGCGCGGGTGACCAGCCGCTCGCGGGTGAAGTCGGCGTCCCCGACCCGTGGCACGTCCCGCAGCAGCCACCAGCGCACCGCGTCCGTGCCCACCTCGGCGGCGAGCTCCGCCGGGTCCACGGCCGTGCCCGCGGACTTGCTAATCTTGCGGCCGTCGACGGTCAGGTAGTCGTGCACCAGCACGTCCGTGGGCAGCGGCAGCCCCGCCGACAGCAGCATCGCCGGCCAGTACACCGCGTGGAACCGCAGCACGCCCTTGCCGAGCAGGTGCGCCCGCCGGCCTTCCGCCTCCCCCCACCACCGCGCGAACTCCGGCGAGCCGGTGCCGTAGCCCAGGCTCGTCACGTAGTTGCCGAGCGCGTCCCACCACACGTAGACCACCTGGTCCGGGTCGCCCGGCACGGGGATCCCCCAGCCGCGGGCCCGGCTCTGCGAGCGCGAGACGGAGAAGTCGCGCAGCCCCGAGTCGATCAGCGCCAGCACCTCGTTGCGGCGCGAGGCGGGCTCGATCCGCAGCGTCCCCGCGGCGATCCGCTCCCGCAGCGCGTCGCCGTACCGCGACAGCCGGAAGAACCAGTTCTCCTCCGACACCACCTGCGGCTCGGTGCCGTGGTCCGGGCAGCGGCCGTCACCGGTCAGCTCCTCCGGTGTGAAGAACTGCTCGCAGCCGACGCAGTACAGCCCCTCGTACCGCTTCCGGTACAGGTCGCCCGAGGCGGCGCACCGCTCCCACAGCCGCTCCACGCCCACCCGGTGGCGCGGGTCGCCGCTGGTGCGGATGAAGTCGTCGAACGACAGCGCCAGCGGCTCACGCAGCGCCCGGAACGCCCGCGCGTTGCGGTCCACCAGCTCCCGCACCTCCACGCCCTCGGCCTCCGCGGCCAGCACGTTCTTCAGCGAGTTGTCGTCCGTCCCGGTCAGGAACCGGACCTCCCGCCCGGCCTGTCTCGCCCGCCGGGCCAGCACGTCCGCCTGCACGAGCTCCAGCGCGAACCCCATGTGCGGGCGCGCGTTCACATACGGAATCGTCGTCGTCACGTAGTAACGGGACATCGGAACCTCCTCCGACAAGGAGCGGGGCTCCGTCCCCGAAAACGCGAACGAGGCCCCGCTCGGGGGCCTCGGACACCTCGCACGTCCGCCTCAACAGCCCCTTTCCCGGGGCATCATGGCGAACCTGAGGCACTTCATCCCCCCACGCTAACACCCGCCCCCCACGAGCGCGCCCCATCAGGGGCGCGGGGAACTGCGCCAGCAACCGGCCACCGGCGGGCGGTCGGCGATGAGGCCGGTGGGGGCAGGCGCGTCCCCCTCCGGATTCCCCGCCGGGAAGGCTTACGCCCCGATCTTGCCCAGCAGATCAACGATCCTCGACTGCACGTCCGTGCTGGTGGACCGCTCCGCGAGGAAGAGCACCGTCTCCCCGGAAGCCAGCCGCGGCAACTCCGCGGGATCGATGTCCGCCGACGTGTAGACGACCAGCGGCGTCCGGTTCAGCCGCTGGTGCCCCCGCAACCAGTCGACGATCCCCTGCCGCCGCCGGCGAATGAGCATGAGGTCCATGACCACGAGGTTGGGATGGACCTGCGCCGCCTTGGCCATGGCATCGGCCTCGGAATCCGCATGCGTGACCTGCATCCCGCGCCGCTCCAGCGTCGCCGCGAACGCCGTCGCGATCGGCTCGTGCCCCTCCACGAGCAGCACCCGCGGCGGGTGCTGCTCACTGTCGCGCGGCGCGAGCGCCTTGAGCAGCACCGCCGGATCCGCCCCGTACGCCGCCTCCCGCGTGGCCTGCCCGAGCCCGGCGGTGACGAGGACGGGCACGTCCGCCGCCGCGGCCGCCTGCCGCAGGGACTGGAGGGCGGTCCGCGTGATGGGCCCGGTGAGCGGGTCGACGAAGAGCGCGGCCGGCGGCTCGGCCACCTGCGCGTCGACCTCCTCGCGGGACCGTACGATCACGGGCCGGTAGCCGCGGTCGGTGAGCGCCTGCCGGGTGGAGCTGTCGGGCTCGGGCCACACGAGGAGGCGGCGCGGCTCGTCGAGCGGCTCGTCGTGCCGGTCGTCGCCGAAGTCCCCCGCACGGTCGCGGTTGCGGTCGGCCACGTCGGTGACGTCCACCGCGCCGTTGGGGCCGTCCAGCGGTTCGGGGCCCTCGGCGGCACCCGCGGCGGGCGCCCCTATGGCGTACGAGCGCCCGGGCGGCTGCTGGCGCGGGTCGAGCGGCGGCACGGGACGCAGCAGTGCCGTGTCGCGGTCGCCGGGCTTGCGCACGGGCAGTTGGCCGCTGTCGGGGTCGGCCTGGGGGTGCTGGCGGGCCTGGGTCTCGCCGCCGGGGCCGGCCATCTGGTTGGGCACCAGTGCCTGGGACTCGGACGGGGACGAGGGCACGGCCCCGGATGCGGACGAGGGTGCCTGCTGCGAGGCCGGCGCCTGCGACTGCGCCGGGCCGAGTCTGCGACGGCGCCCCGAACCGCCGGCGGCGACCTGCGCGGGCAGCCCCTGCGGGTGCTGCGCCTGGACGGCCTGCGTCTGCGTCTGCTGCCGGGGGTCGCCGTTGAACGGGACGCCCTGGCCGAGCGTGCGGACGCTTATGGCACGGCTGTGGTGGTGCGGCGACGGCGCTTCCGGGAGCGCGGGCAGCGCGGAGCCGCCGGTGTTCTGCGGGCCGTGCAGGGCCGCCGGACCCTGTCCGGGGGCGCCGCCGGGGCCGGACGGGGGCTGGTCGGACGCCCGGGCACCGTTCTGCCCGGGCGCGGGCCAGGCCGTGGGGCCGGGGTGCGCCGGCAGCGCGGGCCGCTCGGGGTCCGGCCAGGTCGCGGCGGGCGGCTGCGGCGACGCGGCCGCGGGTCCTTCCGCGCGCGGCTCCGCCGATCCCGGTCCGGTCTGCGGCCACGACGTGGGCGCGGGCTGCTGCGGCCGGCCGTCGGCGGGTCCTTCCGGGCGCGGCTCGGGGCCCTGCGCCGGACCGGGCGCGGCCTCGATGCTCCTGCGGGCCCTGCGGCCCGTCCCCGGACCGACGTTCGGCTCCGGCGTGCCCTGCCTCGGGACCGCGCCCTCGGGGCGTCCGCCGTGCGCACCGCCCCCCGCGGGCGGCAGCGCGTTCGGGATCGGAGGCGCCGGCAGTTCGCGCCGGTCACCGTCCTCCGGGGACTCTTCCTCCGCCGCCGGACGTCCCCTTCTGGCGCGGCGCCCGGTCGGCTGCCCGCCGTCCGCGCCCGCACCCTGCTCCTCCGCCCCCTCCGGCCGCCGCAGCGCCCGGCGCCGCCCGGTCGGAGCGTCGTTCTGGTCCGCGGCGCCCGGGGGGAGCGCCCACGGTGAGCCGGAACCGCCGGGACCGCCGGCGCCTTCGCCCTGGACCGGCCTGCTCCCGGACCCGCCTCCTTGCCCACCGGAGCCGCGCGGGCCTCCGGGTCGGCCGGAAGCCGCCTCCGCACCGCTTCCGCCCGCGTGCGCGCCCCCGCGCGGACCCGCGCCGCGCGCGCCCCCGCCGGACGCACCGGACTCGCCCGCACCACCGTCCGTCCGCGAAGCCGCCGCCGCGGCCGCTGCTTCGGCCTCCGCCTCCGCCTTCGCCTTGGCCTTCGCCTCGGCTTCCTTCTTCCTGGCCGCCCGGGCCGCAGCCTCCTCCGGGTCGATGCCGATCGGCACCTCCAGGACGTACGCGCTGCCCTGCCCCGGCACCTCGTGCGTCTGCAGCACCCCGCCGTGCAGCTCCACGATGCCGCGGGCCAGCGGCACATGGACCGGGTCGCCGCCCGCGCTCGGGCCGCGCACGTCGAGCCGTACCGACTCCCCGCGCTGGGCCGCGGCCACCACGATCGTGGAGTCGCCGCTGAACGCGATCGCGTTGCCCGCCGAGTCCACCCCGGCGACGTCCGCGACCAGATGGGCCAGCGCCTGCGCCAGCCGCGGCGCGTCCACCGACGCCTCGATCGGCGCCGCGTGCACCGCGAACTGCGCCCGCCCCTGCCCGATCAGCTCGACCGCGCCCTCGACGGCCGCGGCCACCAGGTCGTCCATGCCGACGACGGTCCGCTGGAGCTTCTCCTCGCCCTCGTCCAGCCGCTGGAAGGACAGCACGTTGTCGATGAGCGTGGCCATCCGGCCGGACCCGGCGGCCAGGTGGTGCAGCATCTGGTTCGCCTCCGGCCAGAGCTGGCCGGCCGGGTCGGCGGCCAGTCCGGACAGCCCGCCGCGCAGCTCGGCCAGCGGCGCGCGCAGCGACCCGTCCAGCAGCGCCCGCAACTGCTCGTTCCGCGCGGCCAGCGCGTCGTACCGCGAGCGGTCGGTGAACGTCATCACCGCCCCGACCAGTTGCTCGCCGTCCCGGACCGGAGCCGTCGTCAGGTCGACCGGCACGGCCTTGCCGTCCTTGCGCCACAGCACCTGGCCGCGGACCCGGTGCTTGCGGCCCGAGCGCAGGGTGTCGGCCAGCGGCGTCTCCTCGTACGGCAGCGGCTGGCCGTCAGGGCGGGAGTGGTGCACCAGCGCGTGCAGCTCCTTGCCGCCCAGGTCGGTGGCCCGGAACCCGAGGATCTGCGCGGCCGACGGGTTGACCAGCACGATCCGGCCCTCGGTGTCCACGCCGACCACGCCCTCGGCGGCGGCCCGCAGGATCATCTCGGTCTGCCGCTGCTGGCGGGCGAGTTCGGCCTCGTTGTCCACCGTGCCGGAAAGGTCGCGGACCACCAGCATCAGCAACTCGTCGCCCGTGTAGTGCGGTACGGGCTCGCCGTAGTCGGCGTACGGGGTGCGGCCGTCCTCCAGGTTGGCGCTGGTCACCTGGACCGGGAACTCGCTGCCGTCCGTGCGGCGGGCGAGCATCCGGGTCGGCTTGGTCCGGGTGTCCTCGGCGGCTTCCTGCGGGCTGCGCATCGAGCCGGGAATGCGCTTGGGGTCGAAGCCCGGCAGCAGGTCGAGCAGGCCGCGGCCCACCAGTGCCGTGCCCGGGGACTCGAACGTCTCCAGCGCTATCGCGTTCGCGTTCACCACCGTGCCGTTGGCGTTGACCAGCAGCAGGGCGTCGGGAAGGGCGTCGAGTATCGAAGCGAGGCGAGCAGCGCCTCGGGATGGCCTGCTGCTCACGAGACGCGTCCTCCCTGTTACCGCATGTTCTGTACGCGTGGCTGCATGCCCGGGGCGGCGCGCTCTGCCGTGTGCGGCTTCCGGACGAACCGCAAGAACCGCAAAGAACCGCACGGATGCCGTATTGCGCGGTCGCCTGATGTCACGGGCGGCCCATCTTGCCGCCACCCCCGGGTCATGTCACTAGACCGAGTGTACGGGTCGGGGTTGCCACGGGGATGTAGGACGCCCATGTGCCCTCACCAGGTGGGGGGTTGAAGGTTGCGCCGTGAAGGTGTGGTGTACGTCACGGGGTGGGCGCGCCCGGCTCGGGGCGGTTCGGATCGGTTCGCGCCCGGTGTGCCGGGGGCGCCCACCCGTTCGTCTTTCACCGGGTCTTCCCGGTGCTCCCCCCGAGGCTTCCCGGGGTCCGTCCGTGACGGGGTTCTTCGCGGGGCGGACCGCCTCAGGTGATGTGCGGGGCCCGGTTCGCGGTGCTCGCCGCGTGCGGGACGGTGAAGAAGTCCGGGCGAACGGAGGTGGCGGCGCCGTCCCCCGGAACGGTGAACTCCGCCGGACGGGCCGAACCCGGAGGAGTGGTGAGGTCCGCGCGGCCGGCCGCCGCCGGGGCGGGTGCGGGATTCGCCGGGTTCGGCAGGGCCGGGACCATCCGGTTCCAGCGCGCGACCTCACACCCGTTCGTCCGGCGGTACGTCTCCGTCACCGGGCGGCCGCGCCACATGCCGTTCACCGTCGCCGTCTGCGGACCCCCGTAGATCATCGAGCACATCTGACCCGGCTGGACCGCGCCCAGCGGGCCGTCCAATTGCTCCAGCCGGCGGCAGGCGTTCATGTCCCGCTGGCGGGTCCGGGCCCCGTCGCAGGCGACGTCGTACGTCCGCGGGCTCCCCGACCCGTCGTCGTACCTCACGGACAGGCTGCCCTCCGCGGCGGACCGCGGGTAGGGCACGGGCAGCGGCAGGCCCATGGCCTGCGCTGCCGCGGGCGGGGCGAGCAGGGCGGCGGCGCCCAGCAGGGCGGCGGTCAGGCGGCAGACCGCGCGCGTGCGGGCGGTGCCGGTTCCGGCGGCGGCACGGGCCGCGCGGGCGGGGCTGGAGGAGGCGTGCATGTCCTCTTCCCTACTGCCGCGCCCTCGTCCCGCCCCGGCAACCACCCCTTCGTGGGCGCGCCCCGGCGCCCGCTCCCCACCCCACTCCTCACCCCAACCCCTTTGCCCTGCCCAGCCGCGGCCTTGTACCGTATTCTCGAGTTGGTCGCAGCCCGCCAAGCTGTGCCATGATTTCCCCACGCGCCCGCTCGCTCGGGTTCGTGACCATGGAGGCGTCGCCTAGTCCGGTCTATGGCGCCGCACTGCTAATGCGGTTTGGGCTTTACCGTCCATCGAGGGTTCAAATCCCTCCGCCTCCGCTCATCGACCAGGGAGTTCGTGCCGCGAGGCACGGGCTCCCTGTGTCGTTTCCAGCGCCACGAGCAGCCTCCTGATGGCACTGTGCCGGCACCAACCGCCGAGAGGCGGCTCTGGCGCGGGTTGAAGGCCGCGATCCGGCGGGTGGCGTCGGTCGCCAACTCCTCGGCGACGACCGCGTACACGTCCTTGGTGAAGCTCACCGAGGCGTGCCCCAGAACCTCGGACACGAACTTGTCGTCGACCCCGGCCGCGATCAGCATCGTGGCCGCACCGTGACGAAGGCCGTGCGGTCGCATGGGCGGCAGCGGCATCCGCCCCGCCATGAGTGGTGACGGGGCGGTTCCGTGCGGGCTCAGTAGCCGTCGGCGACGGTCAGCCCAGTGAAGTCACGTACACCTGGTAGTCGGCCCCGAGATCGGCTCGGTGGTCGCCGTCGATGATGGTGACCACCTCGTTTTCGTCCTCGGACCTGGCTTGTGCGGCCGCCCATGCACGAGCGTCGGCGGGCACTTGCTCCCAACCGTCGAAGGGCCGGCCGGGCTGCATGTCGCCTAACGGTCCGGCGATGAGGGTGACGGTGTGCTGGCTCACGGGGGACTCCTTCGGGCTGCCGTGAAGATCACGGTGAGCGTAGCGGTAGGAGATCCAGCGCACCTTTCGATCGGTGGGCGTGCGGGGGATCGCCCCGTGTGCAGGCGTGCGGGGGCACGAAGCGGGGTGTCCGCGAGAGCTTCGGCGGCCCGCGGCGGGGCCGAGTACACCGCGGGACCGGGGCGCCGGCCCGGCGAAGGGTACGCACTGGTGGGTACCCCTGGCGGTGGTCGGCGCGGACCCCGCACCGGGTGCGGGGGAGGCCGGCCCCCGTTGCGGGGCGAGCGAGGATCCCTTTCGGGTGACGCCGGAAGTGATCAGCGGGGCGCGCGGTTGCGACTCCGCCGAACGGATCGGCCGGCATCAGCGGCTCGATCCGGTCCCACATCGCATCAGCGATCACTTATCGGACGGACGCGTCGGATCAACCGACCGACCGATCGAAGAGACCCGCTCTAGTCCTCCCTTCCCTCGCAGCCACAGGGGACATGGTCGTAGAAGGTCTCACCCACTACGACGGTGTCGCCGTTTCCGTCGGTCTCCAGGTGCGCTTCTTCTCGGGCGACCTCGATGACGCCCGCTCCGCCGCAATGTGGACATGCCATATAGGCAGCGTGCGCCGCACCCACTCCGTGCGGTAGGTCCGCTTCAGGACAACGTCGTCACGTGGACCGCGGGCGATCAGATCATCCGCCAAGTGCTGGGCATCAGCGCCGAGGTCAGCACGCCGGCCAAGCCCACGCCGCCGCCCACCAAGGGACAGAAGAAGCCGCGGCGCAAGCCAGTCGTTTCCCGGGGCCGCCGCGTGGTGGCGGCCGGCCGCGGAAGGACCCGCGACCGCCCGCCGTCGCGGGTCAGGGGGCGCGGTGGGCGGTGGCGCCCGCGCCGTTCACGGCCACCTGGCTGGTGCCGTGGTAGGTGACGGAGGCGTTCGCCCCGTTGACGAAGATCCGCGCCGCGGAATCGGCCTCGACGCTGCTGCCCGCCCCGTTCACCAGGACGGTGCCGCAGCCTCCGGTCAGGTGGAGGTCGCTGCCCGACCCGTTGACCAGGACCGAGGCACCGGTCGTGCAGCGGTAGGTGCCGTGGGCGGAGTCGTTGAAGACGGAGGGTGCGACGGCCGCCGCGGAGTCGTCCGCTGTCTCCTGCGGCTTCGAGGTGGCCGTGGGTGTGGCCGTGGCCGTGGCCTGGGTCGGCGTCGCCGTGGCGGCCGCCTTCGTGTCGGTGCCCTTCGCGCCGTCGTCGTGCGGGCCGCACGCGCTCAGGGGCATGGCGAGGCCGGCCGCGGCGGCGGCGAGCGGTAAGGGACGGGCCCAGGTCGTCGGCCGTATCCGCGTCCGCTGGTTCCGTGAGGTCACGCGGTTCTCCCCGTGGTTGTCGTCGTTCCGGTGTTTCCGGTCGTTCCGGTCGGTGGTGCGGTGTGCCTGGGTACGGGTACGCGCGTACGCGGGCTCGTGTGCGGCCGTGGCGCGGGTGTGCCGGGACCCCCGTGCGGCGAGCAACGAACGGGGGCTCGTACCTCGTACGGGCCCAGCCGTATCCCCACCTACGAGCCCGCGGGCCCGCACGTTTCGCTTCCGTCCACCCGGGTGATCAAGCTGCCAGAAACGCACAGCCGACGCACAGGTTCCAGCCCTCCCCGTCCCCGGCCCGACTCGCCGTCCGATCGGCGCCACCCACCCGATCGGGACCGCCTCGGCGCTCCGGCCCCGACACCCCGGCCCCCACCCGCCCAGAGGGCATCTCCGCAGGTCACCTGCCATCCGCCATATCGATTTCACCTCCCGCCCGCGCTCATGTACTGTTGTCCACGCGAAGCCGACCGGCCCCACCAGCCGAGAAGCCCCGCACTCGTAGCTCAACGGATAGAGCATCTGACTACGGATCAGAAGGTTGCAGGTTCGAATCCTGCCGAGTGCACACAGGTCAAAGCCCCCGCCGGGTCATCCGGACGGGGGCTTTTGCGTGCCGTACAGCAGCGAAGTACAGCAACGGGTCCTGGAGCCGCGTTAACCGGCCCCGCCCATCGCGTCGGACAGCAGCGCGAGGGCTTCGCGGACCTGGCTGTCGTCCGCCTCGGAGTACACCTCCATCGTCATGGTGATCTCCGAGTGCCGGAGGATGCGCTGGGCGACCTTGGGGTGGACCTTGAAGAGGACCAGCAGGAACCCCACGGTGTGCCGGGTGTTCCGCAGCGGGATGATCCGCAGGCCCGCCCGCCGAGCGCGCAGGGTGAACATGCGGCTGAGGTTCCCCGGTTCGATCGGGGTGCCGTACTTGGTCGTGATGATGAGGTTCCGATCGTTCTGCCAGAGGTCCCCGGCAGCCTTCCGGTCGCCCATCTGCTGGGCTCGCCGTATCCGGAGAGCCTTCAGGCACAGCTCGGGCAGCGGCAGGAAGTCGTCGGAGTCCTCCGTCTTGGTCTCCCGGTGCAGGATCTCGCGGCCGGCGCGCTGGATCTGGTGGTCCACGTACAGCTCCCCGGCGTCGAAGTCCACCGAGTCCCACGTCAGTCCGAGCACCTCCCCACGTCGCAGGCCGAGGCAGAGCACGAGGACCCAGGCGGCGAATAGCGGGTCCTCGCGCGCCATCGCGTCAGCGAGGAACCTACTGGCCTCACCGGCCGTCCAGGGCTTGATGCGCTTCCGCCGCGGCTTCGGGACTCTCACCAGCGAGGCGACGTTCTTCCCAATCTCCTCTTCGGCGACCGCGTGCGTCAGCGCGGCCCGGAGGGCGTCACGGGCCGCCTGGACGACCCGGCGGGAAGGGTACGCCTCGCAGCACTGACCCTTCGCGCAGCATCGTTGCCGGGGTTCGAGCCGCTTGGCGTCCTTGCCCTGGGCACAGCACTGGCAGATCGTCGCCAGCTTCGCCAGCCACTCACGGACATCGCGGACGGTCAGCCGGTCGAGACGCTTCGTTCCCAGGTGCGGCGTGATGTACAGGCGCACCGACCCCTCGTAGGAGACGTACGACAGCGGGGCGAGGTTGGGCTTGACGATCGACACGAGCCAGTAGTCGAGGAACTGCGCGACTGTACGGTGACGGGTCGCCACTGCCCCCTTCTTCGCCGCACCGTGCAGCTTGATCCACTTGTCGTGGACCTCCTCGCGGTCCTTGCCGTAAACGTACTTGCGCGTGCGCCTGCCATCGGGAGTGGTCACCCACACGTAGGCCGCGTAGCCGTTCTTGTAGGGGTAGATGGACCCCTCGCCGTTGCTCCGCTTGCCGCTCATGCGGACCACTCCCCGGCGGAATCGGCGCAGCGGTTGACGTACTCGTCCACCCACGCGGGCAGGATGCGGCGGTTGCGGCCGACCTTCACCGAGCGGATCTCCCCGGTGAGCACGAGCATCTTGGTCTTGGACAGGCCGAAGCCGAGCATCTCGGCGACTTCGGCGGTGGTGTGCCATTTGCGCTGGATCACGGCAACAGCCATGTGCTTTCCCCTTCCTGGCCTTGCGTGGTGGCGGTCGTCTCGGCCTTGGCCTCTTCCTGCACGGAGAGCTGGCCGTGGCCCAGCACGTGCCGTACCTGGGCGGCGAGGAGTTCTTCGCCGGGGGTGTAGCCGAGGCCGAGGTACTGCCAGGCGGAGTCGGTGACGAGGGTGGTGGTCTCGGTGCGTTCGCGCGGGGGCAGTTCGGCGAGGACGCGTTGGTGGGCGGTGTTGAGGCGCCACTGTCGGCGGGTGTCGCGGAGTGTGCCGAGGGTGGTGGAGTAGCGGCGGGATTTGGTGGAGAAGTGGCCGCGGAACCCGAGCATGTGGGCCCACTTGCGGAGGTTGAGGTGGGCCAGGCCAGGGGCGGAGCCGAGGGCCCATGCGGTGCGGATCATCTGGCGGACGTGTCGTTGCACGGCGAGGTGGCGAACGGGGACACCTTCGCCGGTTCCCTGGCAGGGGTCGCAGTTGGCCCGACCGGTGGGTGTGGTGTGGAAGCCGCGGCCCTTGCACTGGGGGCAGGTGACCGTGCGGTCGACGGTTCCGGTGTCTTCGGCGCCCTTGGTGACGTATTTGGCGACGTAGGAGGCGACCTTGCGGCTGGTGAGCGTGTCGCCGTCGGTGTCCATGGGCCGGATGTCGAGTTGCCTGCCGAAGTGGAAGACCCTGCGGCCCACGGTCTCGTCGTCGTCGAGGGTCACGGTGACGGCCCGTACGGCGGGTCCGATGGCGTGGGTGAGGGCTTCGGTGGTGGCGTTGGCCGGCGGGGGCTGGTGGCCGCCTTCGGGTCCGTCGAGGCGGATGACGGCGTGGTAGTGGATCAGGCCGCGCTTTTGGTACTCGGCGACCTTGGCGAAGGAGATCCGCAGCACGCGGTTCAGGGCGGCGACGCTCTTGAGGCCGAGTTCGGCGGCCAGGTGGCGGCGCAGGTAGGTGGTGAAGCGGGCCCACAGCGCGGGGGCGTGGGCGTTCCACAGCACCGCGCCCGCGTAGTCGTAGGTGGTCGGGTCGACTGGGGTGCCCAACTCGGGTTCGTCGGGGCTGTGGTGGTGTCCGCAGCGGCAGGTGAGGCGGGTGCCACGCGTGTTCTTGTCGCGGTTGTGGATGGCTCCGAAGGAGGGGGCGGTGAGGGTCAGGAAGACCCGGGCGTGGGTCTCAACCGTCTCCGGGATGCCTTTGCCGCCGGACAGGCCGGCGCGGATCAGGTGGAAGGTGTCGGCGGCGTAGAGGCGGGAGCAGGGTGGGCAGCGGGAGGCGCGGCGGTTGCCGCAGGGGACCAGGACGCGGCCGGTGGGGTGGTCGTGGGTGGTGAAGACGTGGAGGGCTTCGCCGGTGTCTGCGTTGAGGGTGGCGGAGTAGCCGGTCAGCTGGACGGGGCTGGTGCAGCCGCGGAGCCGTTCGATCTGCTCCTGTACCTGGGGGAAGCCGGGGTTGGAGGCCAGGGCGATCAGGTCGCGAAGGCCCGGGGTCAGGGTGGCGGCGGGCATGCGTGCGGGTCCTTCCGGGTGGTGGTTGCGGCGCGCGGGTGATGGGCGCATGAAGGTCTGGGGGGTGATCCGTTGTGCTCTGCTACGAATGGGTGGCAGACCGGATGGCCTGGCCGGGGTGGCAAAAAAGTCAGGCCATCCGGACACTGCGGTGGTGGCGATCAGGTGTCGAGTTGCGCGGCCAGCGCGGCGGCCAGGGGCGGAGCGATGCTCAGGCGCGTGGCCAACTCCGGGGCGGTGATCGGCCGGGCGTGAGTCTGCCGGTGCTCGGCGGCGATCAGGCGACCTGTTTCCAGCAACGCGGTGGGGAGCGCCCTGGTACCGGAAGCGGCAGCCGGGACGGGTGCGGCCGGGACCGTGGCTGGCCGGGGTACGTCGGGCATCACGGCCGGGGACGTTGAGCGCTCGGGTTCGGGGTGTGTCTGCTCGGCGTGGCCGGTGCGGAAGTGGCCGAGGAGCAGCGGGCCGACCTTGCCCCAGCCGAGCAGGAGCAGCGGGGCGACCGTGTCGAGCGCTGCACGGCCGAAGTGGCGCACGGCCAGGGGTTCGGCGATGTTCAGGGCGAGGGTGAGCAGCCCGCACAGGTGCATCAGCCGGGTGGCCGGGCGGAGTTGCGCGGCCGGAACGCCCTGGAGAGCCAAGTGCCGCAGGGCGACCAGGAGCCCGACCACTGACAGGTCGACCATGGGGGCGATCAGCGGTGCGATGGGCCGGGCGATGCCCAGGCGCAGCGCCAGGGCCCAGACGTTGCCGAATGAGAAGGTGAAGGAAAGGGCCGCGATGACCGCCATCACGGCGGCGACGGTGCGCTGGGTGGCAGCGTCGGAGCGGGCGGTCATCGCGCCTGTCCTCCTTTCTACGGGTGGGGCCGGTACGTCACCGGGCAAGGCGGAACGGGTCGTCGGGACCGTCGAGGGTCTTCGTCAGCCGCGCTGCGGGCTCGGGGTGGCGGTCGAGGAGCACGGCCGGGTCGGCGGTCAGGTGCGCGGTCTCCTGCGCGATCTGTGCGACGTGGACGGGATCGACCAGCGGGGTACGGACCCGGGTGAAGCCGGGCCGCCCGGCGATGGACATGGAGGCCACACCGACATAGGCCGGGTCTTGCAGGGCGACGGGGTCCGCGTCGGGCCAGTTGCGGATGTCCTCCCCCAGCGCCGCCACGGCGGCATCGGCGGTCTTCTGCGCGAAGGACATCCCGACCGGGCACACGTCGCGGATGAACGTGGGGATCGCGTCCCCCGTGGCCTTCTGCGTGGCCAGCACGACGACCAGCCCGACCGAACGGCCCTTCTTCACCAGGTCCTCCACCAGCCGGGCGTTCTCGGCGGCCAGCGCGGCGAGCTTCCTAGTCTGCGGGTCACTGCCCTTGTAGTCGCGGAAGTAGGTGTGTGCCTCGTCGATGATCAGGACGACCAGCGGCCAGGCGAGGGTGGGTCCGCCGTGCCACATGTTCGCCCGCCTGAGCAGCCGGCGGATGTTGGACGAGCGGCGCCGCCGCAGATCCACCAACCGCTTGAACAGCTCGTTGGCCTCGGCCAGGTCGTCCCCGACGAACGCGAAACACCGCTGGACGATGTCCGCGTAGTCGCCCTCGTCGGCCGAGGTGACCTTGCCGTCCGCCACCGCGAACTGCACAGCGTCCGAAGGCGCGAGGGTGCAGAACAGCCGGGCGATCAGCGAGGTCTTGCCGTAGCCGGGCAGGCCCGCCACCGTCATACCGGGGACGTTGGCCATCTTCAAGGCGACCAGTTCGGCGTACTCGTCCACCCCGATGTCCCACACCGTCAGGTCATCCGGCTCCCTGCCGTCCGGAAGGAATGTGGTGGGCAGGGTCAGCGGGTCGACGCGGACCGCCCGCATGCGGACCTTGCCTGGCCCGTCGGGCAGCACGGATATCCGCACCGCCCGCCATGCGTCAGCCAGGTACGGGGCGGCCTTGGTGTACTCCGCGAGCCCCACCTTGGGCAGGCACGTCGCGTTGACGACCACCCCGAACCGGTCGGGCTTCGTGTCGAGGCGAGGGGTCAGGACGCAGGGCTTGGGCACCTGGCCGTCCTTGGCCTGGAGCGATGCGAGCAGGGTGGGGGTGCGGTCGGTGACCGACAAGCCGGCCATCGGTGCCAGACGCCTCCACCCCCGGCGGATGCGGTACGCCTGCCGGATGCTGGCCCGCAGGTCGGTGTCCGCCCGCACATAGCGCACGACCACGAACACCGACCAGCCCAGCAACCCGACCGCACAGACCACCGCCAACGCCACCCAGACCTGGGCGACAGCTGCGAAGTTCACCGCCCAGCCCCCTTCGGAAGCTCCAGGCCCTCAGCCCGGTAGGACAGCCCCGAGTTCACCTGCTCACCGAACTTGTTGGCCCACGGCGAGCACACCAGGCCCACCGGGACCACCAGCGCACCGGCCGCCAGACCCTCCGGGATACCCGAGCTGGGCACGGTGATCTTGATGACCTGCGCCCGGTCCTCGAACATCTCCACCAAGCTGACCACCGACATCGCCTCCCCGGTGACGGAGTTGAACACCTGCACCGGAGCCCCCTTGCCGTCGTCGGGCTGCCGCATCTTGGGCATTGGGGCCACCGCCACCATCCACTGCGAGCCCTCGACCTGAACTCGTGCGATCACTGCCATGGGATGTCTTCCTCCATCCGATTGCCCCGAGGCCGAGCAGCCCCGAGTACTTCTCCATATTATCTAGAGCGCTCCAGATATCCAGAGCGAGCAGTGTGATCTAGATCACTGGGAAGGTGCGTTCTTCTGTCCGAGTGGTCTAGAGCGGGCTACTCTGGCGCCATGACGCTGCCTGCCAATGGACCGCGACCGCCCTACTTGATGGCGGCCGACCGGCTCCGTGAGGAGATCCGCAGCGGGCGGCTCAAGCCGGGCGATCGGTTGCCTTCGTCGCGCGAGCTGCGGGAGACCCTCGGCATCGCCAACGCCACAGTTCACGCCGCGTTGCGGGTGCTGCGAGACGAAGGGCTGATCTACTCCGTCCAGGGCCGGGGCACGTATGTTGCAGACGCCCCCGCGACGTCTGAAGCTGCTTCATCGGAAGGCGCCGACCCCGCAGTCGCCGCGGACGCCGAGCCAACCGACGTAAGCGCCATGTTGCTGGGTATGCGCGACCAACTGCGGGAAGTCACCGCTGTTGTGTCCGACCTCAAGCGTCAGGTCGACGCCCTGGAATCGAAGTTCGAGAACCGAGAGCAGTGATCCGCTGCTCCAAGCCTCTCAGGTCGACGGTGAGCCGCTTCGTCATCGCAGCTATCTCCCGTAGCACCATGAGGTCGGGTGTCGGCTCTCTCGCCCCGCCGCGATCGGAAGCGTTGCCGTCGACCGCTTCACCACACACTTCGCGCACGGCCGACCCACCCTCCGCTGTTCGTCCCGATCGCAGGACCCCAACCGCGCAAGGCGTCTCCGGTGCGACGGGCCGGCGAACGCTCGCAACCGTGGCCGCCGGTCTTTGCCGTCAGCCAAGCCGCACGTGACCGCTCCGCCGCTGGGCGCACTTTCGTCCCCTCCCTGACCCGCACTCTTCGCCGTGCCTGCCGCTCCGGCTGTCGAGTACACGGAATCACAGAGAATGCGTTTTGCCTGACGGTATTTTCCAGGCTATAAGCCCCTCCCGGAAACAGTCGATTGCCTCTGACTGCCTCCGGTTGCCTCTGGGGCTCTACCATTTCTACGCTGCGACGACGTACGCCGCGCCTGCTTGCTTCCATGATCGCTTACCTCACTTCTCTGTTGCCGACTGACGCCCCGCCACCATCGCCCTGGACATGGCCAGTGTGGCCTGAGCGGTGACCCTGGCCCCACCGGATGGGAAAGGATCTTGCTCGTCGTCCTATCTGACGGAAGCGGAAGCTCTTGCTTTCGAACTCCACCACCTTGACAAGCCTTTGGCATCCTCCTCAATGCTGAGTCTTGTCAGCGTAAGGCCGTCCGCGTGATCAGATTGTGCAAGTTGAGCGCCCATAGGGTCGCGAGTGTGCATGATGTCGGTCGGCGGACTTCTCCGGGAACGGCGAGCCGGATTCCCCAGTCGTATCCGCAATCTCCCTTCGCGCCGCCGTGAGACGAGTCTCGGCTGCACACCCTGTGGACAGAGTCTCAGTCACCCCGCCGGAAGCGACCGGCCTAAATCGGTTGATAGAAACCTAAATGCCCCAAGCGGCCCCCAGAAGCTGGGCTTCAGTCCGCCCCGCGCCGTGGCCACGCAACCCACGGCAGCACGAAGACCTCACTGAAAAGCCCAAAGAAACCCGGAGCACCTCATAACGGTTCGGTTATGCACTTCGGCGAACTTCGCCGCCGCTCACCCCGACATCATCAGTGCAGGTCAAGGGCGGTTTCAGCGGGAGACACAGGCGTGGTTGGTGGCTCGATCGGCGAAGGTAGTGAACGCGTTGTCGAGCCCGGAGTTGGCCGCAACCGTCCCAGGTAGGAGGTGAGATGGGCCACGGGCAACAGTCGCCGACCTCGGCAGCAGCGCTTCGGGCGACCGGCACCGTCGGTGGTGGGGCAGGCGACAGGCGCTGCCGTAGCCCGGCCGAGCGGGGAATACACACCCGACCCTGGCTCTCACCCAGCCCCGCAGCGGCAGCGCAGCGCACCGATCAGCTGTCGGGATGCTGAGCCGCAGGGCTGTTCAAAGTTTCTTTACTGAATCAAGGCGGCCCGCTCCGCGGGCCGCGCGCGCTGGCGGCCGGTGGCCGCCACGCTCCTGTCTACCGCCCCGCTCCGGCGGACCCCCTGCCGCTCAGCGCGCAATGCGGCATCAGCGGTCCAACCAGGCCCGCAGACCTCTCTCCCGCCCCGGGAACGGCCCCACCGCAACGGTGCACAGGGCAGCAGCAGGGCCGGCCACGAGCGCAGTCGGCGCGGGCAACGCCGAGTCGGCCCACTGGGCTCGGCGTCCACAATCGGGCGGCGTGGCCGGGCAAGTCGGTGGTGCACCGAGGCACACGCGCGCCTGACCGGTCGGCCAACCCGCCGCACTGGCGGGCTTTCCGGGGCTGAGGTCGAGCAAGGGCCGGAGGGGGCTGGCGAGGTTCGCGGGGGAGAGATCCGGATCAAAGCAGGGGAGCACCATGCTTCGGCCCCGCCCGGTGACCGGGCGAAGGCTCCGGGATGTGGCTCCTCGCGTCAATCCTTCGGCTGGGCGTAGTACTCGGCGAGCATCTCCGAGGGCCAGGCCGGCTCTCGGACTTCGCCCCGAGCGCCCATGATGGAGAACCACGGCTTGATGTCGAGGACGGGCGTGCCGTCCACGGCGTCCAACTCGTCGACGTGGAGGTCCAGGCCGTCAACCTTCAGCAGGCGGCAGCGGGAAACACCGAGCCAGTTCTGCCGGCGCATGTTGCGGTGGGCGAAGATGCCGCCCAGCGGCCAGTCGGGGTTGTCCCTGGGGCGGCGCGGCTCGGCGTGGAGGTCCGTCGGGTCGGTGAGATGGAAGCGGAAGACGACCTCGATGTGGGAGAAGGCGTCGAGACCGACCACGGCGCTCTCGTTGAACCGCTCCGGGTCGATACGGATGATGGAGCGGTTGCCGCCCCAGAAGTCGTCTTCCGGGACCGTGCGCCCGCCGACCACGTGGGCCACAGGGACGACCGTGAATTCTTCGCTTGCCATCGGCGTGCGCCTCCAGGAAATGCAGTACAGGGTCAGGCTGATTCGGCCAGGTAGAGCGCTGCTCTGCGGTCAAGTTCGGCAACCGCGGTGATGCCCCGCCCGCGTACGGTCATCAGCGCACGACGCATGTCGGCGACGGTGCGGCGGGTGCGTGCGGAGTGGATGCCGTCCATGGCGTCGAGGGCGTCGGACCACGTCGTACACGCCTCCTCTATGGCGCCCTGACGGGCTTGGACGGCACCGAGGTACCCCAAGGTCACAGCGTGGGTACGGGTGAAGGAGGCGGCTTTCCGAGTCCGTACGCTGCGCCGGAACTCGCGCTGCGCGCCAGGAAGATCGCCGGTGTCCCGCAACGTGCATGCCGTCTCGTGGGCGAGACTGGCCTCGCTGAAGAAGAACACGCGGGCGGGCTCGTCATCACCCGGACGTGCGGACGCCAGATCGTCTTCTGCTCGGACGAGGGCAACGGCAGCAGCCGCCTTCTGGCCGCTGGCCGCCAGAGCACGGGCGTGCACGACGCCGAGCAGGGCCCGCTCCCGGTTCGACGCGAGCGCGTACCGCTGCCCTTCCATCGACGCCACGGCGACTTTCAGCGCACGACGCGGATGTCCGAGGTCAACCGCCTGATGGGCCATGGCCCGTAGGACGTGGCCGGCCATGGGCGCATCGTCCGCTTCGGCCGCGAGGCTCACCGCCATCGTGAAGTACCGCTGGGCCAGCGGGTGTTCGGCGTTGTCGAAGGCCATCCAGCCCGAGAGATAGGCCAGTTCGCTCGCGGCGGAGAACATCTCCCGCCTGATGCGGTCGTCTGTGAATCGACCGTGGAGGTAGGCGTTCACGTCGGTGGTGAGGTACTGAACGACCGCGGTGCGGGCGTGTCCGCCCCCGTGGCGCTGGTCGATGCGGGAGAACATGGCCACCATGTCGCGGACAGCTGCGAGGTCACGGCGGCCGACGTTTCGCCGGTTGGTGGGGGATCGGGTGGCGGATTTCTCGGCCATCCAGGTCCACCATGCGGCTCCTGGCACGGACAGGCCGGTTACGGAGTAGGCGGCAGCAGTGAGGGCGCGCCTGCGTCTCATGTCCAAGTCAACTCTCCCCAGCTCGTGTAGCGCGGCAAGAGTATCCGCACGCCATTCGAACGCACCGCTGGGAGAGGTGCCGGCCAGCCCGATTTCCTCCGCGGTCACAGGGCGTCCCAGCAGCCGAGAAAGGGCTTCCACCAAGTATCCGTCGGTGGGTTCGCTCGGCGGCACTCCACGAACCCAGTGAGCGACGGTAGATCGGTTCGTTCGTGTCGAGTCCCCCGCCTCCGCTGCGACGGTCTGGATCGTTCGAGCTAACGTCTCGTAGGTTGCGCCGGATGCCCTGATCATGCCTCGGAGCAGGGCATTTGGTGGCCGCTGAGGTTTTCTCAACGAAATGATCTTCGCGAAACGTCGTGATCCGTGCGGCTGCGGGCGGATGGGGCGAACCCACCTGGCTACGGATAGACGTAAAGCCCCTGGTAGGACGGTTCTCACCACAAGATCGTCCGCTGAACCAGAGGCTTCACGTTGGTCACTTATGTTGCCACGCTCGACGTCCCGCGCCATACCGTCGAGTTCCTTGCCCGCCTGCTGGCCGCCCATCGGCGGCAACTGCGAACCCCACGGGGATCGCGGGCGCTGGGTCCGTTCCCCCAGGCCGTACTGGTTCTGCGCTGGTTCCGCGAGCAGGCTTGCGTGCACTGCCTGGCCCGCGACGCCGGCATCTCCCAGGCCACCGGCTACCGCTACCTCCACGAGGGCATCGGCGTCCTTGCCGACCAGGCCCCCGACCTGCATGAAGTCCTGGACCGCTGCCGGCGGGAGGCAATGACACACGTCATCCTGGACGGCACCCTCATCGAGTCCGACCGCCTTGCGGGAGTCCGCGACAACGGCAACGACCTGTGGTTCAGCCAGAAGCACAAGGCATTCGGCGGCAACGTGCAGTTCCTGTCCGCCCCGGACGGGACCCCGCTGTGGGTCTCCGACGTGGAGCCCGGCTCCACGCCCGACATCACCGCCGCCCGCATTCACGCTCTGCCCGCCTTGTACAAGGCCGCCGCCAATGGCCTGCCGACGCTCGCCGACAAGGGCTACATCGGTGCCGGCATCGGCATCCACGTCCCGGTCCGCCGCCCCAAGGGCCAGTCTGAACAAGCCCTCCACGCCGACACCCGCACCACGAACACCCTGATCAGAGACCTACGAGCCCTCGGCGAACGCGCCGCCGCCGAACTCAAGGAACGCTGGCGCGCACTCAAGCATGTCTCCCTCAGCCCCAGCCGCATCGGCGACATAGCCCGCGCCGCACTTGTCCTCAACAGAATCTGGAAATGATCTTCGTTGAGAAAACGTCGCTGGCCCACCGCTGGATCGCCCATCGCTAGCCCCCTGGCTCGTGTTCCTTGTTCCAACTTATCTGGGTAGCGCAAGGGCTGGTTAAACACGTTAAACGTGGCCGCAAGGCGAACACCCTTGGACGGCAGGGTTGCGACTCGTTGACTGAACGTGGCCGCCGCCGCATGGGCATTGGCGGCCGGAAGACGGATTCGTCTCGCCCCTCAGAAGACGGGTCTCCGCCCACCACGATGAGGTCCTGATGCCCGTCACCATCGCACGTTCCAACGGAGATCCGAGGTACTTCGAGAACCTGCCGTGCACCGTCGAGAGCGCTGAGTCGGCTCGCGGCCTGGTGCGCGCTGCGCTTGGCGTCTGGGCCATGGAATCCCTGGTCGACGATGCCGTTCTGGTCGTCTCCGAGCTGGTCGGCAACGCGGCTCGACACACCCGTTCCCACCTGATCCGGGTTTCCGTGACCAGGGTGGCCGAGGACACGGTCCTTGTCGCCGTCGTGGACAAGGACAGGGCGGAAGTCATCCGCCGGGACGCAGGCCCGGAGGACACGAGCGGCCGCGGCCTGATGCTCGTGGAGGCCCTCGCCGAGCGCTGGGGGGTCACGCCGATGCCGTGGGGCAAGCGGGTCTGGGCGCAACTGAGGGAACCCAAGGTCGAAACGGTGCCGTGATCCTCGCGGTGCCCGCATCACCCGGCCAGCGACGAACTCAGCCCTCTACTGGAAAGGCGCCATGCAGCACCACGATCCCCGTCCGACCATCTGCGGCGAGCCTGCCGTCCTTTCCCTCTATCTGGTCCTCACGGCCCTGAGGTACGCCGACCGGCTGGAGATCATGCCGACTGACCTCCAGAACGTGCGCTGCACCCTTCAGGCGCATCCCGCCGGCGGCGACCATTACGCGTTCATCGTGGACACCACCGCCAGCACCAGCGCATGGACCAGATGGAACCGCGACGCCGACCCTCAGATCGTCCTCGTCTTACCCGACTGCCCCGCCACCGGCCCCGGCCAAGGGGAGGCGTGCTCCGAGTACGAGCACCACCGCGGCGGCCACACCTGGCAGGTGGAAGACCCCGCAGACCCCGCAGAACCCGTGCGATGAACGTTTCCCGCACGCGCACCCGTCCACTCACGCTGGACCACGAACCCGAAGCCGTCACCTGGGCCCGCAAGAAGGCCGGCCTGACCAAACGCGCACTCGCGCACGCCATAGGCATCTCCGAGCAGCTCATGGGCGAGATCGAGTCCGGCTGGCGCAACGCCACCCCCGCCAACCTCATCAAGATCGCCACCGCGCTCAATTGCCCCCTGGTCAGCCTGGAACGCAAGCGTCCACAACCCACCCAAGCACCCTGAGCAACGCACTCGCCGACACACCACCGCAGACCAGCCCACCCGTACGCACAGGGACGAGAGCCAACTCGACATGAACCCCACGGCCACTTCAGCGACTTCGCAAACGCTGTCCGACGACGACGCGGACGATGTGGACTTTGGCAGCGGAAGCAGCGCCACGCTCCTGCGCAGCGTCGGGCAGATCATCGCGGCCTTGCGCAGGCAAGCAGGTCTGACGCAGACGGAGTTGGGTGAGCGGATCGGGTACGGGGAGGAGATGGTCTCCAAGGTCGAGCGGGGGATCCGCATCCCCAGGCCGGAGTTCATCGACAACGCCGCTCGCGTCCTGAACGACCAAGCAGGCGTGCTGACGGCGCTGAAGGACGAACTCAGCCGCGCCCGCTACTCCGACCTCCTCCGCAAGGTGCACCAAGAGGAGGCCCACGCCACGGCCATCCACGCCTACGACACCCACGTCGTCAACACGCTGCTCCAGACCGAGGACTACATGCGCGCCGTCCTCAGCATGCGGACCCCGCCCCTGGCGACAGGGGAGATCGACAGGCGCGTCACCGCCCGCCTGGAACGGCAACAGGTCCTCCACCGTGACCGCCCGCCCGTTATGAGCTTCGTCATGGAGGAATCACTGCTGCGCCGCCCTACGGTGAGAAGGACGTCCTGCGCGGCCAGCTCCACCACCTGATCGAGCTGGGCCAACTGCCCGACTGGATCTCCAGGTGATGCCGCTGGACCAGGAGCACCACGCTGGAATCGCTGGGCCCTTCACCTTGATGGACACCCGCAAGCACACCGCAACGCCTACGTCGAAGCCCAGGGCATGCGCATCCACACCGAACGCGACCGCGTACCCCACCTCGACGCCACCTACAGCCGCATCCGAGCCCAAGCCATGTCGCCGCGAGGCTCGCTGGACTTCATCGAGAAGCTGGAGCACGAGCAGTGATCGCTGACAGGCTGGCCTGTTCTAGCTGTGATTGAGCGAGCCGCAGGCCGGGCAGTGATCACAAGGACGGCTCGGGCCTGGAGCATCACGATTACTGGTCGCTAGGCAGACCTTGTTGACCGCGCGAGGAGCTTTTTCCATGACAACTGTTCAGTCAGCAGTGAGATCGTCCAGCTGTGACTGGTGAGCAGCGCAGGAACTCCTTCGTGAGCTGAACTTCGAGAAGCGGTGATCTCGGCTTGAAGATGTCGGCGATGCGACGCGAAGGCTGTGCTGCTCGGTGACGCGGACGTCCAGCCAGGCGGTCGAAGGCTACTTGGACCAACGTCGCGCGTAGGAGGTCCTCGATCTCGGGGCCGCGGACCGTGCCAGGCGCAGTAGTCCTTGGCCGCAGGATCTGGTTGCTCTTCAGCAGTCTACATGTTGTCCTGCTCCGCGCTTGTCTCCGGCGGCGTCCGAGTAAGCAAGGCGGCGACTTCAACGCTGGCTGTGCAGGAGCGTGCAGAAGTACACCACTTGCTCGCGCTCCCTGCGGCACGATGGCGATGTACTCGCGCATGGTGGTCACGCCGGCCTCACGCATGGCGCCGCGACGCCTTCGATGAACACATGTCGGTGAGGCCTAGGTGACGAGGTTGCGGCGCTGGGTGAACATGCTCTGCGCAAGGTAGTAGCGAGGGCGGCCTGAAGGGGAAAGACGGAGAACGGGGGTAGTCCGCTATGAGCTTGGAGTGAATGATGGTGCCTTGTTACGGTACGGCATCTACACCAGACGCACTAGGTGAAGCTCTCGGGCAGACCATGAACGGTGAGTGGGTTGTGTAGACGATCTGGTTGTCCTGGGCGAGCTTGTCCAGCGTCCGCCGGAACTCGCGCTGCTTGAGGGCATGGAGGTGCAGACCAGGCTCGTCCAGCAGCAGGATCGCATTGGTGAGCTTCTCCTTCGCCTGCGCGCGGAAGACGACGAAGAAGCTCGCCGGCCAGCGGAAGCCCTCGCTGCGCTGGTCGAGTTCGACCTCGACGCCGATGTCGTCGACCACGACGACCTTGAGGTACTGCCCATCGACGATCAGGCGGAGCTGCAGGTCGTCTGGCCCCAGACGTCGCTGATCAGGCCGGTCAGCAGGACGCTCGCCGCGTTCAACTTGTACTGGCGGGCGTCGCGCTGCTCCTGCCAGGAGGCCTCCCGCGTGCGGTAATCGGCCATCGCGTTGTGATCCTGCTGATTGGGCGGCAGCGTGGGAGCTGGTTGGCTGTCCAACTTCGCCAGTTCGTCTGCGGTGAAGCCCAGCAGTTCCAGCAGACACAGGTTCCCGAAGTCGTACTCCTCGTCCATCTCGCCGCTTGCCTGGCGCTGGGCGAGATTGGCCAGATGGATCCTCGGCCGCACGGTGAAGAACTGGGAGTAGTAGACGAACACCGGGGCTCGGGGAATCAGGATCTGCCAGGCCTGCTGGTAGAGGCCGGGACGGCGCGCAGCGGCCTGGATACGGTCGAACTGCGCCTCGGCCTGCTGGTTGCTCTCGTCGATGACCGGCAGAGCCCGGTCCAGCCACGCGTCCAGATCTAGGGCCACCTTGCCGAAGATCCAAGTGGCGGGGCGGGCGTTCGCGAGCAGCGTGTCGAGGTCGACGATGAGCTGCTGCCCTTCCTCCCCCTGCTTGCCCACATGGGCTTTGAGCCGGGTCACGTCCTTGCTGATGTCCCTGAACGCGACGCACTGGCGAATACCAGGCAGGCTCCACCGGCGGGTGTTGTCCAGGTAACGGGTGAGGGTGAAAGCCTTCGCGTCGGCGAAGATGTCGGCGTCCACCTCGTGGAGTGCTGCGACTTCATCGTCGTCGAGAGTGAAGGTTGCTGCCGCTACGACGACATCACTGGGATCTGTCCCGCCCCCGTCGATCTCGGTGTACCGCGAGCGGGGGTAGTCCTTGAGAGCGTGGATACCCGGCTCCTGACCCTCGGGCGGATTCACCGCCTGCAAGGCGCGCAGGACAGCCGTCTTACCGGCTTCGTTCGCCCCGACCACGATCGTCTTGTCGTCCTCGACCTCGAACTCCGTCGTGTCGAAGACCGACCGGTAGTTCGTGACCCGTGCCGCACTGAGCCTCATCCGTCCCCCTATCTACGGCCAGCAGGTGACATTTACCACAAGAGGCCGACTCTGGCGCCCTGTTGACGCGGGCTCGCCGCAAAAGCTGCCTTGTCCGGCTGCTCGTTCTCTCCGGGGGTCCGGCCCTGCCAGCGGTCTCATGTTGCGCGATGAGGCTCCCGAAGAAGCCGTCGAAGGAGGGCTCGTTCATCGCCGAGGAGCACTCGGCGTCCGTGGCAAACGAGATGTGGGGCGGCAGTAAGTTCAGACGGTGCTGGAGCAGGTCGCCGAGGTCACCTTGTGACGCACCTCACGCGAAGCCAGGAAAAGGGCCAGCAGATTCCACCGGGGCTCCTGAGACGTACCCCAGATTCCAGTCTCCGCGTCCTGCTACGGCGAGGCTTGACAGCAGCCCCGACTCACCCGTCGGGGACACCGCGTAGGCTCCAACCCCGTAAGCGCGAAAGGGAGTTCTCTCCGCCGATGGCGACCAACCTGGACGGTGAGGACTCCCCGCGCGGTGTACCCGACCGTCTTGGAGGCTGAGCATCACCGTGGAAGACCGTAGCAAACGAACTACACGTGCACTCATTTTGATCAAGCTCGCTGCCGTTAGGGCTCGCCGTCTTGTTGTGCTCCACGTAACCATCGGAGTGTCCGAGGCGCTGGGTACGACGGCGGTCGGGCTTGTCGTGTTCCTGATCCGGCACAGCCTGTAGCGCTCGGGTGAGGGTCCTGCCCGTCAACATCACGGGACGGGACCCTCGCCGTCAGCGATCTCTCCAGTCCACTCGATCCACGTGGATTGGGGAGAGGACATGTACGTGCAGGCTGACCTGTTCGCGACGTCGAGACGTCGACTTGGTTCGCTGGAGCACTTCGAGCGCGGCGTCGAGGACGGTCAGTTCGGCGGCGCAGATGGTGTCGCTGCTGGCCCGGCCACAAACCCGGTCTGGATCCACTACTTCCTGCGCTGCTTCTGGGAGTCCATGTTGGTGGCCATGGCGAGGGCGGCGCCCTTGGGGACAGTGCGTATGTTGCGCCGGAAGGTGCCGTCGACGAGGAAGAAGCCAGCGGTGGCTTCCTCTCCGATGTCGCGGTACTCGTAGAGGCCGTTGCCCTGAAGCTTGTGAGTGACCCATGCCTTGTCGCGGGAGCGCTCCATGAAGGTCCGCTTCAGCTCGTACTTGGAGTCCTTGCCGGTTATCAGGGCTACCCAACCTTGCGGGCCACGGGACTTCACTTCGTTCGGCGTGAGGATGGCGCCCGGAGCGACCTCGATGCTCTTCATGTCGGAACGCTAGCCGGGCCGGTGCCAGCGCATCACGATATGCCGTACAAGCCCCTGCCCTGCCGCTGCGACAGACCGGAGCCGCGATCGTGGCGGTCGTGCGCACATCGGGCGATGACGGCGGTGGTGTGCGACATCTCCTCGCCTGCGCCGGAGAAGCTGTCGAGCCAATACAGCAGCCAAGTACAGCAACCCCAGCAACGGACCCCCACCCTCAACGCCCCTCAGACCCTCCGGAGCAACCAGAATGACCACTGCCCGTTATCCCGACTTCGGCCCCTTCGACCACCGCTTCGTCCCCCACCCCGTCAGCGAGGTGTGCGCCTACGTCGGCGAGGACGACACCGGCATCAACGACGACGACGTCCTCGCCGACGGCTGCCTGCCCTACACCGGCCCCGGCGACTACACCATCAGCGCCGAAGGCGGCTCTGTGACCATCACCGTGTACAAGTTCGGCTGATACCTCCGTCCGAACGCCCAGGCGACCGGGTCCGGGGCCGCACGGATCCGGTCCGGGGGCAGGCGGCACTGCCTCTACCGCCCCGCTCCGGCGGACCCCCTGCCGCTGCTCAGCGCGCAATGCAGCATCAACGGTCCGACCAGGCCCGCGACCTTCCTCTCGCCCGGGTCGGCCCAGCCGCGACGGAGCACCGAGCAACGGCGGGGCCAGGTGCGAGCGCAATCGACGCGGACCGCTCCGCGTCTGGGCCGACCCACACGTCCACAACGGATGGCATGGCTGAGCAAGCGAGTCGTGCACCGAGGCACGCGCGCGCCTGATCCGTCGGCCAACCCGCCGTCCTGGCTGACTTTCCTGGCTGAGGTCAAGCTCCCGCCGCATACGCTGGCAAGGATCAGGGGGTCGGTTGTGCCTTTCGCCAGCCCGGTAAGGCGTGAGCATTACGAGGTATTCCAGGACGCCTTATGCCATCGGCGAGCTGTCCTCGGACGGGTTCTTGAAGATCACCGACAGCAAGAAGGACAACGCCTTGGCGTTGGTCCAACTTCTTACGCCGCGTGCGCCGATCCGCAGCGGCTGGGTCGATCGGGGCTCCCGGCAGCGGTTCAGGCGGGGTCGGTACGTAGCCCGTACCGACCGCCGCCCCCGTGACCCGGACCATCCGCCCTTCGCCTCAGTCCCGAGTCGTCCCTTCGGGCCAGATCACCTCAACGGGCACACCGGTTCGGCGGGCGTAGCCAACGACGTCCGCGGTTCCCCCGTACCCACGCGCGGGTTGTGTCCGAGGACTACATGCGCGCCGTCCTCGGCATGCAGACCCCACCCCTGGCGGCAAGGGAGATCGACCGGCGCGTCACCGCCCGCCTCGAACGGCAACAGGTCCTCCACCGCGACCGCCCGCCCGTTATGAGCTTCGTCATGGAGGAATCGCTGCTACGCCGGCCCTACGGTGGAAGGAGCATCCTCCGCGGCCAACTCCACCACCTGATCGAGCTGGGCCATCTGCCCCACGTCGATCTCCAGGTGATGCCGCTGGACCAGGAGCACCACGCTGGAATCGCCGGGCCCTTCACCTTGATGGACACCCGCAAGCACACCCGCAACGCCTACGTCGAAGCCCAGGGCATGCGCATCCACACCGAACGCGACCGCGTCCCCCACCTCGACGCCACCTACAGCCGTATCCGAGCCCAAGCCATGTCGCCGCGAGGCTCGCTGGACTTCATCGAGAAGCTGGAGCGCGAGCAGTGACCGTCCTCGACGGTGAGGCAACCGTTGGGTCCGCCCGCTGCTTTGACGAAAATCGTTGACGGCGGCGAGGGAACACAGAGACAGTTGCCGCTGCCGCTTTTTTCGGGACCCTCACCAACACGGCGACTTTGCCATGCCGAGCGCGCTCATGGCGCGCGGGTGGGCGCGTCAGCCCCGGCGAGAGGGCCCGGCGCTGGATGATGGCGACATGCTGACCCGACCGGTACTCGTCTTCGACGGGGATTGCGCCTTCTGCACGACCTCGGTCCGATTCGCCGAACGGTGGCTCCGGCCCCGCTGCGATATCACCCCGTTGCAGCGCGCGGATCTGCCGTCACTGGGCGTCGACCAGCGGCGGGCCGAGTACGAGGTGTTGTGGGTGACTCCTGCCGGAGCGTTGTACGGCGG
Source organism: uncultured Actinomycetota bacterium (assembly GCA_963756705.1). Lineage (GTDB taxonomy): Bacteria > Actinomycetota > Actinomycetes > Streptomycetales > Streptomycetaceae > Actinacidiphila. The sequence goes on from CAVWOS010000008.1 coordinate 74,237, forward strand.
TGCGCAGGCCGTCGCGAAGTTGCTGCTCGCCTCCGGCGGAGGCTGGGCCGTCCTGGGCGGACTGCTCCGTCTGCCGCCTCTGCGCTGGGCCGCCCACGGGCTGTACCGCCTGGTCGCGAACAACCGCGAACGGATGCCGGGGGGAACGCCGGCGTGCGCGGTCCCCTCCGCCCGCTGACCATTCCCCGCGCAAGGGCGAACGGAATGCCGCGCCGCATTCCCCGCAGGTGACGGTGCGCCGAATTCATGATTATCGGCTGTTCGATCCCCTCGGGTGAAACCCGGGCGTGGCGCGGAGGATTCTGGGGTATTGCGCACCGATGCTGCGACCAGGGCATATGCCAGCCGCGGGGAGGCCATTCGGCGGATTCTCCAGGGCGATTCGCTCATTCGCCCGCCGGCTCGCCTCGTTGTGCCTCCTATTCTTGTGGCGATCTCTTTCCTCGGACTGTCGCTTTCCGATAAACGGGCGACCCCAGCCCGCCGTTGGGAAGAGGGGATCTACGGATTGCAGTCCGCGGGCGGATCGTCCGACGGACTCACGCTTCCCCGAAGAGAGTGAGCTGATCGATGAAATTCCCTGCTCGGGGCCTGCCAGGTCGGCGTGCCCTGGCGACAGTGATCGCGTCGGCCGTGATGATCGTCGGCGGCGCGGCGGTGTTCTCGCCGACCCCCGCCGAAGCCATCGCGACCGCCCCGCTGCTCGGCCAGGCTGACAGCTTCGCGGTGCTGGGCGGCCAGTCGGTGACCAATACCGGGGCCAGCGTGGTCTCGGGTGACCTGGGCGTCAGCCCGGGTACGGCGATCAGCGGCTTCCCGCCGGGCATCGTCGTGAACGGTACGATCCACGTCGCCGACGGGGTCGCCAACGGCGCCCAGGCCGACCTGACCACCGCGTACAACAACGCCGCCGGACAGGCGCCGGACGCGAGCGTCGCCGGAGACCTCGGCGGTCTGACCCTGGCCCCCGGCGTCTACAACGCGTCGTCTTCCATCGGGCTCACCGGCACGCTCACCCTGAATGCCTTCGGCAACCCCAACGCGGTGTGGGTCTTCCAGGTCGGCTCGACGCTGACGACCGCGTCCGCCAGCCGAGTCCTGCTGATCAACGGCGCCTCGCCGTGCAACGTCTTCTGGCAGATCGGGAGTTCGGCCACGCTCGGCACGAACACCAACTTCGTGGGCACCATCATGGCGCTCACCTCGATCACCCTGAACAACGGCGCCTCGATCACCGGCCGCGCTCTGGCCCGCAACGGCTCCACGACGATGGACACGAACTCCATCACGCGGCCCCAGTGCGGTACGACCACCGGCGGTACGACCACCGGTAGTACCACGACCGGTACGACCACGGGCACCACGACCGGTACCACCACCGGTACGACCACGGGCGGAGGCGGCCTTCTGGGTGGCGTCACCAACGGCGGTCTGCTCGGTGGTGTCACCACGGGCGGTCTGCTCGGCGGCAGTTCGATCGCGGGCAACACGGTCGGCGGCAACACCGTCGGCGGTGGAAACACCATCGGCGGCGGCAACACCGTCGGCGGCGGCAACACGACCGGTGGCGACACGATCGGCGGCAACACCTCGGGCAACACGGCCGGCAACACAGCCGGCAACACCGGAGGCGACCAGGGCAAGCCGCCGCACCACGGCAAGCCCGGACACCACGGCAAGCCGCCGTACGAGGGCAAGCCGCCTTACGAGGAGCAGCCGCCGTACGAGGGCAAGCCCGAGGACCACGGGCAGCCGTCGCACGACGAGCAGCCGCCGTCGTACGGGGACCAGCCTTCTTACGGGGACCAGCCGTCCCACGATGAGCAGCAGCCGTCGTACGGGGACAACCCGTCCTACGGCGACCAGCCGCCGTCCGAGGACCAGCACGACGAGCAGGACCACCAGGAGCAGGCCAAGCAGTACTGACGCCTTGCCCTTCCGGCCCGGCGTGCGCAGCGATGCGTTCGCCGGGCCGGATCTCGTACGCACGTCAGGCACACGGAAGTTCAGCGGAAGAGTTGTGAGAGGAGGGCCGGGATGACCCTCACTGGCCCAGCAGAGGTACCGGGCGGGGGTGGCCCGGTGGATGTGAAGGCGCCGGACGCCGACCCGCCCCGCAGGCCCGGAACCACCCGTCATGCGGTGGCCGGCCCGCAGGAGGACACGCGGCCCGAAGGACCGGACCGGCTGTCGCGCCTGCCCGGACCTCTTCGCACCACGACGAGAGGCATCGCGGTCCTGCTGGCGTGCGTATCCCTCCTGCACCTGTCCTTCCTGTTCCTGCACGTGGCCCCGGCGAACCAGATCTCGCAGCGGTACGCCCGGCAGGTCCAGGGCTGGGTCTTCCCGTTCTTCGAACAGAACTGGAAGCTCTTCGCCCCCGAGCCGGAGTCGGCCGTCCCGCAGATCTCGGTCCGGACGGCCCGCACCTCGGCCGGCGGCACCCAGCAGGTCAGCGGCTGGTTCGACCTCACCGCGGTCGACAACGCCGGGGTCAGGCACAACCCCTTCCCCAGCCACACCACCCAGAACATGCTCCGCAGAGCGTGGAGCGGCTACCTCGACACCCACACCAACAACGACGTGTCCTACACGGAGCGAGCGGCCATGTGGCAGGAGTACCTGCGGAACATCGCCGTGGAACGGGTCTCCGCCGCCCACCCCGGCGCCGTCACCTGGGTCCAACTACGGGTCCGTACAACGCCGGTGCCCGGTTACGACGCCGCGGGCCGCACCCACCCGGTACCGCCCTCGGCGGTCGACACCCGCATGCTGCCCTGGTGGAAGGTGACCGCGCATGACCACTGACCGGACCGCGACACCCGCGCCCGCCACCGGCGACGCACCGCGAACGGACCAGGTGGCCGGCCCCTTGGGGGCAGCACACGACCGCACGGGTGATCTGATCACCCTGCTCACGCATCGCCCCATCTCGCTCTACGCGGCGTCGGTGCTGCGCATCGGGTACGGCCTGTGCTACCTCGTGTTCCTGCTGCGCGAACTCCCGCACCGGGACGAGATCTGGGGCCCGGACTCCCCATGGACCCCGGCGCTCGCGAACCAACTGTTCGACCAGACCGGCTGGTTCAGCTTCCTGACGCTCTCCGACAGCATGGTCTGGTTGAACCTCTGCTACGCCGTCGCCCTCGTCGTCTGCGCGCTCTTCCTCCTGGGCTGGCGGACACGGCTGACGTCGGTGATGTTCGCGGTCGTCGTGGCGTCGTTCCATGCCCGGGCCATCTTCATGACGGACGGGGGAGACAACCTCATCCTCCTGATGGCCCTCTACCTCACCGCGACCGCCTGCGGACGCCACTGGTCGCTCGACGCGCGGCGATCCGCCCACCGGGCCCGCACCGGCCGCACTGGCCGCTGGGCAATGCGGCGGGCGAACAGCGACCTCTGGTCCCAGTGCGGCCTGGCCCGGGAGTCCCTGGTCACAGCCCTCCACAACTGCGGCATGTTCGTCATCGCCGCCCAGGTCTGTCTCCTGTACGGTTCCGCGGGCCTGTACAAGGTGCAGGGCGGTTCATGGCAAACGGGAACGGCCCTGCACTACGTCGTCAACCTCGACCTCTTCCGGCCCTGGCCGGCCCTGTCCGCCCTGGCCGACCACTACCCCCTGCTCCTCGCCGCGGTCGGCTACCTGACCGTGCTGGTCCAGGTCGCCTTCCCCTTCGCCCTGTTCAGCCGCCTGAAGTACGTCGTGCTCGTCATGCTCCTGGGGATGCACCTCGGCATCGCGGTCCTCCTGGGGCTCCCGATCTTCTCCGCGGCCATGATCGTCGCCGACGCCGCCTTCCTCCCAGACCGCTTCTACCGTGCGGCGGCACGCACGGCCCGCCGCGCCCTCACCCGTCTTCACCGCCCCACGTCGAGGACGCCCTCCCCGCCGGTTCCGGTGGTGCCGTCCCAGCCGGGAGAGGCCAGACTTCGCGGCTCGGGCGACGACCCGTCGCCGGCCGTCGGACCAGTACCGGGAACGGACACGGCATCGGCCCAGTCGTAGATCCGCCGCCCGCTGCCTCTCCCTGGGCACGTGCGGCTGAGTGCGGCCCCCGGGGTTGACCTACCAGGGGCCGCATCTCACCTGCGCCGTTTCCGTGCGTGTGCCATGCGGGGCAGTTCCTCGTACAGAAGCCGGCCGGCCAGCGCACCACCGAAGACGACGACGCCCACGCCGACCAGCCAGGACTGGATGACCAGGACGGTTCCGACGGGGCCGTAGGTGACGGCGTTGGTGGCGAGCACCGGCGAGAAGACGAACCTGGAGAAGATCCTCAGGCCGAGCAGCCCGACCACGGTTGCCACGGCGCCGGGCAGCAGGACCCGCCAGCGGACCCGCCCGCCGAGCAGCAGGCGCTGGGACCACCAGAGGAACGCCACAGCGCTCAGCGACACGACGGCTCCACCCGCCAGGGGCTCGCGCCGCAGTGTGGTGGTGGCCGAGACGAAGAGGTATCCGGTGAGGACGCCCAGCCACACCACGTGCCGCCACCTGGCCCACCATCGGGCCGGCGGCAGGTCCCAGACCTTCTCGTAGCCGGTCTGCACCGCCGCCCCGAACCCCAGGCCGAAGACGGCGAGCGCGGCGATGCCGAACGCGGTTGTGGTCCGCACGGCCTGGCCGGGCCGGGCGAACACCTGCTCCACCTGTTCTCGGGCAGTCGTCGAGACCCCGAGCCCTTCCCCGAGCCACTGCGCGAAGCCCCGCCCGTGATCCGGATCGCCCGAGGCGACAATGATCAGCAGCGGCACCAGTGTGAGCAGGCCGAGTGCGGCGAAGCCCAGCGAACGCGACCACAGCTCAAGATCGCTGAACCGCCGCCATCCGCGCCCGAGGGGCGAGCGGCTGACCGCGTGGCGCAGCCGTCCGAACCAGGAGGAACGGTCCGCGGCAGCGGAAGGCTTCATCGGCATGCCTGTCGATTACCACGGTCGACACCACCGCGGCGTGAGGGCACGGCGCAGAGTTCCCGGGGGACAGCCTGGAAGAGCAAAAGGCTGCCAGGAGTCAGCCGACCGGAACCGCCGCCGCCAACTCCGTACAGCAACCGAGTACAGCAACCCCAGCGACGGACCCCCACCCGCAACGCTCCTCAGGCGCTCCTGAGCAACCGGAATGACCCGCACTGACCGTTCTCCCTAGAGCTACGGATCAGAAGGTTGCAGGTTCGAATCCTGCCGAGTGCACAACCCGAGAGGCCCCCGGAGATCATCCGGGGGCCTCTTGTGTGGGGCGTACAGCGACCGCCTGGTCCGGCTTCGGCGCGAGACTGCGGGACCAGTAAGAGGACGTCGGTGCACACGTGCAGGACGAAGCGATGGCATTCGTCACTGTGTAGGTGCTGCATTCGCCGCCACGCCCGTGTCTTCCGCCCCGCTCCGGCGGAGCCTCTCAAGGAGACGCTGGGCGCAATTCTCGGAGCATCGCCATGAGGACTGGGGAGTCCAGCGACGGCTGGCTTTCTCCGAGGTCCTTGTATCCCCACGTCTCGTAAAGGTGGTGGACCTTTCCGTTCCCGGCCTGAGGATTGACCATCAGGGTCACCTGCGGCTCGTACGGAGTAGTGCGGGTCGTGCAAACGGTCGGCTCGAACCTCCGCGTAGACCTCGATCAAAGTGTCCCACGCGGGTTCCAGGTCACGGTAGTGCCGGAGTTCGACGCCTTGGCTGCTCACACGGAGTCCTCTCAGGATGCGGAGTATTCGCGCCAGGATCGTGCTGCCTGGCTGTGCGGTGCCATCGCGAGAATCCTGTTGCTGAACTGGTCGAGCATGAGGGCGACGCGGGGGTGCTCGGGCTTTGCCTGCTTGGCCGTGGCAACCGCGGGTTCGAGGTCCCCTTGCCCCAACTGTGCATGCGCGAGGCGGACGGTCGCGATGGCCTTGCTGCGCATCATCTGCGGTCGGAGCAGGGCGATGGCCCGGTGAGCGTGGGACTCGGCGTTCTCGAAGGTTCCGAGCGCCAAGTGGGCGGTCAGCGCCAAGCTTTCGATCTCTGCCTGATCGTAGAAGGCCAGCATCCACGCCGGCCGATCCTCACCCGGCGTCGCCCGGCTGTACGCGGCCTGCGCCCGGTCGAACGCTCTCGCCACGGCGACACGATCGCCGGTCAGTCCAAGGATGGCACCGTGGCGTGCGTGCCCGAGGGAGGCGAACATCGGGTCCCGCCGCGCGACGGGAAGCTTGCGGGCGACGTCGTTGGCCGAGAGCGCGTCGATGGGGCGGCCCAGGTGCCGGTAGAGGGTCCCGGCATGCGACCAGATGCGGAACTGGATGGCCGTGTCACCGGACATGGCCGCCAGGCTGGATGCCCGGTCGAGGTAACGCTGCGCCTCGTTGAAGCGCCGTCCGTCGATCGCTGCTCAGAGCGCGCTGGACGTGAAGGAAGCCGCGCAGGCGTAGAGGTTGTTCCGCACTCTCTGGCCGGCGGTCCCGCGTTGGAGGAGGGACAGGGCTTCACCGGCCAGTGCCGAGGCTTGGGTCTCGATGCTTCGCAGCCCGCCGAAGCGGTGGTCCTGGGCGATGATCGCGGCGAACTTCGCCTCCAACCGTCCTACCTCGCTGTGACCCACGCGCCGCGGACCTGCGATTCCCGGAACTGCCGTGGCGACCGCGGCCGCGGCGGCCGATGACGCGAATGTACGACGCCGCACAGGATCCTCCCGTGGTGGTCTGGAGCGCGGTGGCCTGAACCCTAAGTCTTCGACCGGGCAATCGAAAACCTGCTCCAGAGCGGCACATGTGTGTGCGATGGGGCGTTGCGTGCTCCCGTTGAGGAGATTGCGCACTGTTCGATCCGAGACATCTCCCGGCCGGCCTGTGATCTCCGCAAGGGCGTCGTTGAGCTTGGCTGCCAACTCTTCCTGAGTAAGCCCCAGTTCGCTCAGCCGTTCCTTGAGGACGACGTTGGCTCCCATGCATTGAACGTAGCGATACGGCCTGGCCGGCACCAGCGCCAAGGTAATGGGATCGCAAAGTTTTCCGCCGGGTGTCCGTTGTACCCGGCGCACCTTTCCTGTTCCTTCGCCGTCCCCCGCCGTTGACTAATCACCAGCCGCCCAGCGGCGCACAACATTCCGGCTGGGTGCCACCCACCCAGCATTCGTGAGGGCTTGGGGCTCAACGCCGCCCTCGAAGGGATACCCGTGATCATGACCGCGATCCGGCCCAGCGCCATCGGCGCTCCCAGCTACAGCCAGACCATGGTGTGCGAGCGTGCGTCCGTTGCCCTGGCTCGAAGCATGATCCGGGTGGCCCTGCTCACCTGGGATCTCTCGATGCTCATGGACGATGGCTTGTTGATCGTCTCGGAGCTGGCCACCAACGCCGTTCAGCACAGCCGCTGCGACCTCTTCAGCGTGCGGATCACCCTCCAGACAGCCGCACGTGTGCGCTTGATCGTCACCGACACGTCCACGGAGCGCCCCCTGTTGCGGGAGCCCGACGACGACTCCCCGGCCGGCCGCGGTCTCCGCTCGACAAACGCACGCAGGCATTGCAGGAGAGGAATGGGACGCCCCCATGCTCGAACCCGTCAGCGCGGAGAGCACCCGAGCCCATGTCATCTGTGGCGAGAAGGCCGCCCTTACCGCTCGACTTGTCGAAGCGGTGCGAGCCCTCGCCGCGCCGGAGTTCGCCCAACCCGACGAGATCCAGGCGGAGCCGGTGTGCACCCTGGAGGACCACACCGTCGGTGCTCACTGGGGTTTCATGATGGACCTCGACGGACCCGACAGCGGGTCGGTGTGGACGCCGTGGACGCCGTGGACGCCGTGGACGGCTGACCGCGGGCCGGACGCAGTAGTGGTGTTGCCGGACGAACCCGCGAGACTGTCTACGTGATCACCGACCTCACCAGCCGACAGGCCTCGCCGGAGAAGATCGCCCGCCTCGTGAGATCACAGTGGGTGATCGAGAGTCGGCTGCACTTCGTCCGCGATGTCACCTTCGACGAGGACCGCTCCCAAGTCCGCACCGGCTACGGCCCGGAGAACATGGCCACACTGCGCAACCTCGCGATCAACAAGCTCCGTCTTGCCGGCCACACCAACATCGCCGCCGACCTCCTCGGCATTGCCCCGTGACCAGCAACAACACCAAGATCAAACGACTTGGGAACGGCCCTGCCCACCGGCGGCCGTTCCCTGCCGGGCTTGCTGGGGAGCGGGTCAGGGTGTCGGGCTTACGCCGTCGACGGACTCGACGGCGCGTGCGACGGTCGTGTCATAAAGGCCGAGCTTGGGGTGGAGCACGTGGTCTTCGGCGCTGAGCCGGAAGATCCGGGTGTAACGGCTGCTCATGTGATCGCCGTCGGGCAGCACGTTCATCGTGTTGATCATGTCCACCGCGTGCTGGGTGTCGCCGCTCGGGTCGAGGTCGACGACGGCGTACAGGGTCTGGCCGGCGTACACCGGGGTGGCGGGCGGGCCGCCGAGGCCATCGGGGACCTCTACATCGACGGAGGGGTCGCCGGTCGCGGAGTCCCCGTTGTAGAGGCCGACCTTCGGGTAGTAGCTCAGGCCGCAGGAGCGCGTGCCGAGGTTGCGCACCTCGATGACCCGCTGCGTGGGAGCCGTGGCCCTGCGGACCAGACGCAAGGACAGCTGCGAGCTGGTGCAAGGGTGGTGGTAGGCGTAGGAGTCGCTGGTGGCGTCGGCCCCGCCCGAACCCCCGCTGCCGCTGCCGGCGGGACTGGTGCTGGTCCCGCCGGCAGCGGGGGCGGAGGGGCTCGGCGGGGTCGCCGGATGGGTGCTCGCCGGGGCGGAGGAGGCAGCGGCAGGGGGCGTGGACGCGGAGGCCTCCGCCGAGGGGCCCGTGTCCGGGCCGCATGCGGTGAGCACGGCGGCACAGGCGATCAGGGCCGCGGCGGAGGACAGGGCGGATTTCATATGCATGGCGAAGCCTTCACGAAGAACGACTGGGATGACACCGAGGCTGCACGCTCTCCCGTCCCGCATGCCACAGTTCCATGTCAGTTTGGGACGCTGGAATGATTCCGGACCCAGTGACCTGCGATGATGCCGACGGATGGAACGACAGGACGGAACGTAGCAGAGGCTGACATGAGCACGCACATCGAGGAGTTCGCGGAACGGCTCCGTCTCCTGAAGGAACGGTCGGGACGAAGCTACGGGACCATCGCCGCGCGTCTGCATGTCAGCACCTCGACACTGCACCGCTACTGCAACGGTGTCGCGGTCCCTGCCGAATACGCCCCGGTGGAACGGTTCGCGCGGCAGTGCGGAGCGAGCACGCAGGAATTGGTGGCGCTTCATCAACTCTGGCTCCTCGCCGACGCCGCCCGACGCCTCAACCCCAACCGCCCGCCACAGCCCGCCGGGGCGGGGGGAACGGTCAGTGCCCGGGCGGAGGAGCTGACTCCGACGGCCCCGGAGCCGACGGGAGCCGAACAGCCTGGCCCGGTGCCCACGGCCTCCCGCGCGCCGGAGGGAGCTGCCGTGCCAGCTGAGGGCAACCCGACTGGCGACTTACCGACTACCGTCGACGTGCCGTCGGTTCTCTCAAGTCAGCCACCCCGCCGCTTCGGGCGCCGTACCGGCCTTGCGATCCTGGCGGTGGCCGTCGTGCTCGCCGCAGTGTTCCCGCTGGCGCTGCCGATGCTCCACCGCGCCCTGCACGCGCCGCTCCTGGGTGCGAAGGTGCGGCCATCGCCGTCGGCACAGCCAGCCTCGGGCGACGGGGAGCCGCCTGTGCAGGTGACCGTTCTGTCGGACAACTGGGACAGCCAGTGCGGCCAATGGTTCCTGCTCCAGCAGCCGCCCGGGCGAGTTCCGCCGCTGCCGTCACTGCAGCAGACGAACGCGTGGGCGGCGGCGCTCAACGGAATCCCTGCGCAGGACTTGAGGCTGCAGCTGACCGCGCAGAGCCGGCCCGGCGAACCGGTCGTGCTGCACACCCTGTACGTGAAGGTGGTCAACAGCGCGCCCGCGCCGACGGGGAACGGATACACGCTCACGTCCGGTTGCGGGGGTGGGCTCGACCCCGCGTTGTTCGCCATCGACCTCGATGCGACCAGGCCCCGGGCCCATTCTGTATCCGGCTTCGACGGCGGCGACCGCCAGCCCGCGGTCAACTTCCCGCTCCAAGTCTCGGAGAGTGACCCCGAAGTACTCGACGTGGACGCACACACCCTGGACCACGACGTCAGCTGGTACCTGTACCTCGTCTGGAGCAGCGGTACCCGGCAAGGCACCCTGCGGATCGACAACCACGGACACCCCTTTCGCACGGTCGGCCTTAAAGGGGACCCGCTGTACTGGTACACCGGCACTTCCTGGTCCCCCACCAGCCCGGACGACGCACCGTAAGCTCCCCAGGCGGCCACGAACCTCAAGAGAGCCGGCCCTCACCCCCACGCCGGCCATTCCGTCGCCGTGCCCTGCCCTTCACCCGACCACTGGACCTTATCGGCCTGCCTAGATCACAACGCCACATGATCGCCGGGACTTTGAATCAGCCCTGCATCGAGAAGCTGCTTGGCTAGTCGGTACTCGCCACACTCCCCGCATGTCCGGTGCTCGGGGGGCCTGAGCCGGGCGATCCCTCTGCTGGAGAGCACGCTCGCCCAGCGTGAGCGCGTTCTTGGGGGTACTCACCCCCACACCCTCATCAGCCGTAACGCCCTGGCTGGCGCCTACCGGGCAGCGGGAGACCTGAGCCGAGCGATCCCCCTGTGCGAGGCCACCCTCGCCCAGCGCGAGCTGGTCCTTGGTGACACTCACCCCCACACCTTGGCCAGCCGCAACACCCTGGCTGGTGCCTATCAGGCGGCTCTACCGTCTTGGTCGGGTTGGTCGAGCCATTCGTAGGGTTGGATCGCCCAGGGGTGCTGGGTGTGGCTGTCAGGCGGCTGCCGTCTCGTGGCTTTCCTCGCTTCGCCGCCCGGCACCCCACGACGACTCGGCCGCCGATTAGGAAGTGCGAACAAGTCGCTGAGTAGAGCAATGCCGGCGAGGTCGTCCCTGGCACGAACAGCACGAATACGCACGTCAGGAGCACGATGAACCGGATATGGGCGGGGATCGACAGCGGCAAGGGGCACCATCACGGCCTCGCGCTGGACGCAGACGGTAAGACCCTGTTGTCTCGGCGGGTCGCCAACGACGAGCCCGAGCTGCTGAAGCTGGTCGGCGACGTCCTGGACCTGGCCGACGGCCGTCGGGTCACCTGGGCCGTCGACATGACCGGCGGGGAGCCCGCGCTGCTGCCGGCCCTGCTGGTCAGCCATGGTCAGGAGGTCCTCTACATCCCCGGCCGACTGGTGAACCGGGCCTCCGACGGCTACCGCGGAGAGGGCAAGACCGACGCCCGCGACGCCTACGTCATCGCCGACCAGGCCAGGATGCGCCGCGACCTGCGGGCCATCCACCCCGGCGACGAGGCCGCCATCGAACTGCGGCTGCTGACCGGCCGCCGCGGCGACCTCGTCGAGGACCGCACCCGCTCGGTGAACCGCCTGCGCGGCACACTGCTGGGCATGTTCCCCGCCCTGGAGCGGGCCCTGGACGTGACCAACACCGGCCCGCTCAGGCTGCTGACGGGCTACCAGACCCAGCCGCGATCCGCCGCGCCGGCGTCACGCGGCTGACCAAGTGGCTGGCCAACCGCAAGGTCCGAAACGCCAGAGCCCTCGCCGAAACAGTCGTAGAGGCGGCCGAGCGCCAGCACACGTCCGTCCCCGGGGAGAAGACCCTCGCGCACCTGGTCCACACCCTGGCCGAGGAGGTGATGGCCCTCAACGAGCAGATCTCCGAGATGGACAAGCTCATCGAGGGCCGGTTTCGCGAGCACGAACTCGCTGACATAGTGCAGAGCGTCCCCGGCATCGGCACCGTGCTCGGTGCGGAGTTCCTTGCCGCCGCCGCCGTCGGCGGCAGTCTGGACAGTTTCGACTCCCCGGACGCCCTGGCGGCCTTCGCCGGCGTCGCTCCCGCACCCCGCGACCCGGGCAAGGTCAGCGGCAACCTCCACCGGCCTGCCGTCTATCACCGAAGACTTCAGCGCGTCTTCTACACCTCCGCGCTCGTCAGCGTCCGGTACGACCCGAACTCGCGGGCGTTCTACGACCGCAAACGCGCCGAGGGGAAGAAGCATGTCCAAGCTGTGCTCGCCCTCGCCCGTCGACGCGTCAACGTTCTCTGGGCCCTGATCCGTGACCGACGGTGCTATCAAGTCGCACCTCCAGTGACTGCGGCTGCTTGACAACAGCATTAGGAAGCGGGGGACCTGAGCCGGGCGATCCCTCTGCTGGAGGTCACCCTTGCCCAGCGCGAGCAGGTCCTCGGCGACACCCATCCCGACACTGTACGAAGCCGCAACAACCTCGCTCAGGCACGAGAAGCTGCCGAGTCCGTACAGCAACCGAGTACCGCAACCCCAGCAACGGACCCCCGCCTTCACCGCCCCTCAGACCCTCCCGAGCAACCGGAATGACCCCCACTGACCGTTCTCGCTAGAGCTACAGATCAGAAGGTTGCAGGTTCGAATCCTGCCGAGTACACAGCAGACCAGAGGCCCTGTGGATCACTCCACAGGGCCTCTGGATTGTCCCTATCCTGTCGAGACCACGGTCAGCCTCGGCGAAGGCACCAGAGGCCGGTGGACGGAAGCACGGCCATGATTACGGCGGTGATCGCCACAACGGCCGTCAGTGGGCCCACGACGAAGACGAGCGTGGAAGGGGCCGCGTCCATCGTCAGTTCCCCTCCTGACAGAAGGAATTGCACACCGGCGCCCATACCCTGCAGAGCCGTCAGGCCGCCGGCTGCCGCGACTATCCGGCGCCCGGCTGTTTTGCGCTGGAACAGCAGCAGCGCGCCCGTGGCGAGCGCGATTGCCTCCACGACGCCGATCAGAAGGTTCGCCCAGATCAACCCGGTCGGCGCATCGGGGTAGCGGAGGTATCCGGCGGCCTTGAAGATCAGGTCCATGACCCCCGGCAGGCAGAGCAGGGCCAGAGTGATCGCGGCGGTCGCGGTGCGGCCACCGGTCTGCGCCGCTGTTGCGTCTCCCCCACCCGTGGACGGACCGCCAAGGCGTGTCGGGGTCTGCGGGGGCGCTGCCTCCGGTGGTGAGGAGACACGGCCAGGCCCGGGAGGGGAGACAGCGGGGGAGAGCGGAGCCGTGGCCGGGATGGTCGGGGGTGGGACGGGCAGCGTCACCGGTGGCGTGGACCTGGTGCGGCCGTCGAGTTGCCGCAGTGCCTGGGAGACGTCGGCGGCGTTCGCGTACCGCTGGGCGGGGTCCTTGTCCAGCAGGTTCAGCACGAGGTCGTCCCAGGCGGAGGGGATGCCCGGGGACACCGAGCTGGGTGCGGGCGGCTCCTGGGTGAGGTGCGCCGAGAGGTAGCCCACGGTGTCGGGGGCCTGGAACGGCAGTCGGCCCGTGATCAGCTCGAACAGGAGGCAGCCGAGGGCGTACAGGTCGCTGCGCGGTTCCGGTAACCCACGGGCCTGTTCGGGTGCCATGTACGCGGGGGTGCCCACGATGAAACCGGTCTGGGTGAGGTGGTCAGTCGTCGCGTAAGGGTCGACCGCTTTCGCGATGCCGAAATCGAGGACCTTCACGATGCCCGAAGGCGTGATGAGGACGTTCGACGGCTTGACATCCCGGTGCATGATTCCGGCATCGTGTGCGTCGGTCAGAGCGTCACATACCTGGCTCCCCCATCGGACGGCGTCCGGCAGGGTGACGACGCCTCGGCGCAGCATGGCGTCCATGCCCTCACCCCGGACCAACTCCATGACCAGGAACGGGGCCTTCGCGTCCCCTGTGCTGGTCTCGCCGAGGTCGTGGATGGTCACGATGTTCGGGTGCTGTAACCGGGCGGTGATCCGTGCCTCGCGCAGGAACCTCGCGCGCGCCTCCTCGCAGCGGCTTCCGCCCCCTGCAAGCAGGGAGATGACCTTGACCGCGATGGGACGGCCCAGCGTCTCGTCTTGTGCCTCCCAGACCTCTCCCATTCCCCCCTCGCCGAGTGGCCGCACCAACCGGTAGCGGCCCCCGAGAAGCCGGTCTCGCACTGCCACGCCTCCCCGTTCCGACACGTGCGGTACTCCGCCACGAACCCTCGTGAAAGAGCATGGCGCGACCGCGAGGACGGCACGCCCGATATCCGAGAACCCGGCAAACAGAGTGTCCCCGCAGCGACGGTGCAACTTGGCACGGATTCGGGCATGGCACACTGACGGTTCTATTGCGTCGAGTGTCCCCTGGGCCTGGTCCCGCAGGCCAGACGGCCGGGCGCTCGACTTACGGTGACCTGGTTCGAGACAGAGGTGCCTAGTGCTCCGCAAACGGGCCTATCACACGATGCTGGCGCACACCTTTCCGACGGCAACCGTGACGGCAACGACGCCACACAGAGACCGTCGGTCACCGCCTTCGACGAGTAGCTCAGCCGAGGACGAGCCACCCTCCCAACGGCTCGCCCGAACCTACGGATCAGAAGGTTGCAGGTTCGAATCCTGCCGAGTGCACCAAGAAGTGCCAGGTCACCGGCCCTGTATCGCGTCTGCGATGTGGGGCCGTTTCCGTGTTCTCTCACAATCTCTCACATTCGATGTTGATCACGGCCGGTTGCTGGGTGCCAACGCCGCCCATCAGCCGAGGAGTTCACCGAGCTTGTCGGAGCCCGCGCGCAACGCGTCGGCGGCGGCATCGGAGTGGATGTACGCCCGCTTGGTGAACCCGAGGTCCGCGTGGCCCGCCCATGCGGAGACCATCACGTCCGGCACCCCGTTGTTCGCCGTCCACGACAGGCATGCGTGGCGGGCGTCGTACAGCCGGACGTTCCGCGCCCCCGCCGACCGCATCCGCTCGTAGGCCCGGCGCCGCAGCCAATCGGTCCTCACCTCCGCGCCGACCTCGTCGAGCACAACGCGCCCGGATGGGGCGTGCCTCTCGCCGCCCGCGGGCTTCTTCGTTGTCCGCCTGGCCCGGAACGGCTTCAGCGCCGCGTCGGACCGCCCTCGGCGGCAGGCCGCTACGGCTGCGCGGGCCGCCCCATGACGCGGTCCACGGCCGCCGCCAGCCGCTCGGGGTGCCGGGTGGGCACCACCCAGGTCAGGCTCTCCTCGGCGGTGAGCAGCGTCCGCAGCGGACGGCCCGGCCGGTTGGGGAAGAACCAGGCGGGGCGCGTGGCCGGGAAGGTCGCCCAGCCGCCGTCGAGGTCCATGACGAGCGCGGCGCGCATGAACGGCGCGGTGAGCACGCCGAGTTTGCACGTCCGCGCGGTGCGCGGCCGGCCCCAGCGGTTGCTCAGCGTGAAGAGCTCCGGCGACGTCCTCAGCCGGCGGATCTCCGCCGGCTCGGTCACCACCTTCATGCCGCGCACCCCGGCGAGGGGCACGGTGAACAGCCCCCGGTTCTGGTGGGTCACGGTCGGCCGCCGCGTCGCCGCCCCCGCGGCCCGCACCGCCCCGACCCGCACCTCCCCCGCGCCGATCCGGATCCCGGTCGGCCAGTTCCGCCACAGCAGCGCGGTTCCGATCAGCACCGCCAGCACCGCGCCGGCGGCGGCCAGTGCCCCGACCACGGGCCACCCGCACGCGACCCCGGCCCCGAACACCGCCCCGCACCCGGCCGGCACCCCCGCCCCGACGCCGACCAGCGGCCACGTCACCGCGGCCCGGTCCTCCGCGTACTCCACCTCGCCGGTCACCTGCCGACCACCAGCAGGTCCCGCATGATCCCCCGCACCCCGTCCCGGCCGTACTCCCCGACCACCTCTCCGTCCGGCGCGCCGTCCCTGAGCAGTTGCGCGCGGCCCTCGCGGCTGCGGAAGGCCACGGTGAAGCCGCGGAAGTCGCGGCCCGCGTCGTGCCGGTAGACCGAGACCAGGCGGGCCGGGAGGCGTCCATCGGGCGCCCGTACGGAGTCCGGGGCGGGCTGGTCCGCCCACTCGGCGAGCCAACCCGCCGCAGTGTCCTGGGAGACGAGGACGTAGCGGTGGAGCCCGCCGAGCACGCCCATCCGGGCGAGGTGGGGGAAGTCGCCCGGCGGCAGGGACTCGGGCAGCTCGGCCACCACCCCGCGCACGGTCCCCGACGCGTCCCCGTCGCCGCTGTCGCCGCCGCCCGCGTCGCTGAGGGCGTACATGCGCGGGGTGCGCGCCTCCGCGCCGCCCAGCGCGGTGACGACGACGAATCCGGGCCGGGACCGCGCCGCCAGCACCAGGCCGAGCGCTGGGTGAAGGGCGTAACCCTCGGTGCCGGAGGACGGCGACGGCGTCGGCTCCTCCGCCAGCAGCAGCCCGCGCTTCACCAGCGACGCGGTCGTCAACTCGACGGCCTTGCGCCGCCGCCGCTCGGACCGGCCGAGCCAGGCCGCGGCGAGCTTCTCCTCGCAGAGCACGTGCTTGGGCGCGCCGAGCACGCACAACTCCATCCCGGTCAGGGTCACCAGCTCCACCGGCTCGTGCCCGGCGCGGGCCAGCAACTCGCGTGCCGCCTGGGTGCGCGACCGCGCCGCCGCGGAATCCGTCGCCATGATCAGAACCAGCTTCCCACTGTCGAAGAGACGGAGTGCCAGGCGGACGAAGCGGCGTGTCCCACCGACTTCACCGCCGTCACCGTGGCGTGCCCGACGTCGTCGCAGACGTCGTGGAAGGGCTTGAAGTGGTGGTAGAGGAAGTCCCCGGCGAGGTAGACGCCCGTCGCCACCAAGGTCACCTCGCCGACGACCGGGATCTCGTCGAGGAACATGTTGGCCACCAGCAGGCCGCCGTTGACCCCGGCCGCTCCCCGGTCCACCCAGCCCATGGCGCCCTTGTCCTGCGGCGAGATGATCGTGCCGGCGTCCGCGATGATGCCGAGCGCCCCGAGGGTGGTGCTCAGCCCCCGGATCTCGGTCAGCGAACCGGCCGCCGCCTTCAGCCACGCGGGGCTGAACGCCTCCCAGGCGTCGAGTTTCGCCCCGACGTTCTCCGCCTCGTAGGCGGCCTGGATGAGGGACTGCGTGATCGGTTGGCCGGCGTTCTTGGCCGCCTCGATGCTCTCGATCGTCTCGCCGAAGCTCGCCACCCACTCGCTGGGCTGGGCCGCGACCTTCTCCAGCGCGTCGATCCAGTGGTCGGCGGCGACGATGTCGAAGGGCGCGAGAAAGGCTTCGAGGTACTTCCGGTAGGGCTCGGTCTTCTCCCAGGCGCTCTCCTTCTCCTCCTCCTTGCCGTCCTCGCCGCGCGGGGAGCCGTCCACCAGGCAGATCTTGGCGACCTCACCCTGGAAGGCGACGGGGAACTGGCCGTAGTGCAGCATCGCGAGACGGTTGGCCGCGTCCTCGTAGGCATCCTTGCCGCCGTCCTTCGGCAGCGGGGCGAGGAACGCCTTCTCGACCTTGTCGAAGCCGGGGGCGGGGTACGCGCCGCTCACCGCGGTGCCGAACGCCTCGCTGTAGATCTTCAGGTCCGCGCCGGCGTCCGGGTCGTGGGCGGCGGTGATCAGGCTCGGCAGCTTCGTGGCGACGTCGAGCGGCAGGTTGGCGTAGAAGGCGGAGCAGAAGTCGGGATCGTCGGCGTGGGCGGCGAGCCGGGCGGCGAAGTCCCGGTACGGGTCGCCGCCCGTGTCGTCCTTGAACCGCTGTGCCAGCGCCTTGCCGTCGGCCTGGGCCTTGGCCGAGGTGATCACAGGCTCGGGCACCTGCACGAAGTGCGGTCCCTTGGTGTGGTCGTGGTCCATGGCGGCGGCGAGGTTGAGCCGGCGGTTGAGGCCGGGGAGTTGGTCGTCGAGCCAGCCGCACAGCCCCAGCAGTTCACCGAACGGGGAGGTGTCCAGGCCGAGGGCGGCGAACTGGGATCTGAACTTCGACATGCCCTGCCGCAGGTCCCGCTTGTCGTCCGAGAAGGACTTGATCATCCCGAGCAGCGTCTCGGGATCTATCCCGGAGAACTCCCCCATGCCCCTGCCTCCCGTGCTCTGCCCGGTGCGGTTGTCACCCGCCACCTTCGACCCCCGGGCCCCCGCGGGGGACGCGTCGCGGCACAGCTTTGCCGGGATTTGGGTCGGGCGCAGGCCCCGCGCACATCGGGCGACAGGCCCTGCGGCAGCCCCGGCGACGGGCCCGGCGGCGGGCCCGGCAGACCGCCGAGACGCAGCCGCCTCCGAAGGTACGAACACCCCTGCCACCGCGCGCCGAGGTTGTCGCCAAGGAGGAGGCGATTCCGCCGGGCCCGGGCGGTGTCGGATCAGCCGGAACGTCCGTCGACACCGGCTCGAGCGCGAGGCCCCGAAAACGGTCGCGACGGCGTGCGTGGTCAGTTGCTGCCGATGCGGCGGGCCTCGGCCACGAGGTGGCGGGGGAGCCCCGGGCCCGCGCACGCGTGGCCGATCAGCCGGTCGCGGTAGGACGTGTTCGTGAGGTCCTGCGCCAGAGTCATCAGGGCCCGCAGGTCGTCGGACGAGCCTGACAGACGGGTGCGGTAGGCGGCACCCGCCGCGCGGAGGGAGACTTCGTGCGGTTCGTGGCGAAGGCCCCGCTCGACGAGGGACACGGCTGCGGCGAAGTCGCCTTGTCTGGCCCGCACATCGGCCAGATCGAGGTAGAGGGACCAGTTGGCCGGGTCGAGGGACAGGGCGCTGTCGAAGGCCGTCGCGGCCCGCTCGAGGTCGCCCAGTGCGAGCCAGGTGTTCGCTCGTGCGACCGCGGTCCACATGACGCGGTCGACGGAGTCGGCGAGGTCGCACAGGGCGAAGGAGTCCTCGTAGCGGCCACAAGCCCGCAGCAGGCGTGACATGGCGGCCAGCGACTCCGGCACGGGGCTGCGCCGTGACACCGCATCGATGGCACGGAACCAGGGGGCGAACCTCTCCCGCATCCCGTCGGAGTCCAGGTCGTGGCCGTGGTCCAACGTCCGCAGACACGCCTCCGCCAGTGCCTGCGCACTCACCCCGTCGAGAAGCCGGGCATCGCCGAACCAGGGGGCGGCGCCCCACGCCACCTCGGGCCGCACTCCCGTGACCGAACCCAGCGCCATCACCGCGTCGTCCGCGTTCCCGTCGAGGAACAGGAAGAACGCCTGCGCGAGCACGGCCGTCAAGGAGCCGTCCCCGCGGAGGCCCTCCGCCAGCTCCGAATGCCGATCCCGCCACAACTCGGCGAGGACCGCGTAGGGTTCGGGCGCCGCCGGCTCGGAGGCGATCGCGCCCACGAGGAACCCCACAGCGTCCACCGGGCTTCCGCCGCAGTGCGCCATCACGCGAGCGAGGCTGACGCCTGCCGCCGCTGACTGATTCGGCATGGCCGGAGAGTATCCCGTGTCAGGAGCCCCCAGTGCCTCGCACGTGCACAGCGATCAAGCCCCCGCCGTGCGCAGGGCGGGGGCTTCGTCGTGCCGGAACATCCCGCGGGCCTGTGCGAGGGGCGGTGACGGTACGACGGTCAGGCGGACGTCTTGGCCGGCGTCGTGGGCAGGGTGTACTTGCGTTGGCTCGGCGCGCCCCGCGCGTCGAGGATCCCGGACACCTTGACGATCGCGCTCATCGCGCCGTCCGGCTCGGCGACCTTCGCGATCTCGACCGTCCCGTTGCGCGAGGCGTAGGTCATCCAGGCGACCGTCCCCTCCGGGCTGCTGCCGGTCTTCGGGCGGGTGCCGGACGGGATGAGCGTCATGAGGCACAGCGACCGATAGGCCGCGAGGTCGTCGCCTTTCCTCGCGCCGGTGAGGTCGTGGACGTACATCGACAGCGCGTGCCAGGCCCACGGCTCGAACACCACTGCCTGGCTGCCGCCGTTGACACATGCCACGAGGTGGTCCGCCATCGGATCGCCTTCCTCGGCGGCGCACACCGAGACCAGGAGCACCGGGGGAACCTGGTGTGACCAGGAGTTGTACCAGAATCGGTGGTCGTTCGACAGGATCGCCGTCGCCGAATCCTGGACGGTTTTCCGGGCGGGCTTGGTCCAGTGCGCGAAGGCGCCCCGCAGGCCGCCGTCGATCGCGTTCTGCACTTCCGCGGCCGCTATGGATTTCCCCAGGTCCGCGAGCCAGGTCCGGGTTGCCGGATTGAACAGAGCTGCCGTGGCGGACGAACAGCCCGCCAGCCCCGCCGCACCCAGCGCGGCCGACGTTCCCACCCCCAGTGCCCCGCGCCTGCTGAGCCCCGGCCTGAAGGCTAAAACCGCCTTTTGGCCGCCGACTTCGCGGGCACCGTCCGAACCGGCCGTCCCCTGTATTTCCCCACCCTGCACTTCGACCCCCTGAAAGCACGTCCGTATCGCGTGTTTCCATGCGGAACGCGTATCGCACGGCTGTTTCTCCGGACTTGTGCCTTGTGCCGTACCCGGACCCGATTCGCACAAACCAGCAGTTCCACCGCGCGGGACGGGCCCGGCATTGCGCGGTGCGACGGCTCACGGCCCGGGCAACTGCCCGTCCTGGGTGATCATCCACATCCACCCCTCGACGATGGTGACGAGTTCGTCGAGGTCGGAGGTGGTGTGAGAGGCCCGGACATGGTCCCAGTCGGGGTCGAGGACGACGACGCGGAAGCCGATGCCGTACCAGCCGACGTCGAGGTGGATCTCCCGGGCCCGCAAGTCCCCCTTCTCCGCCCCGTCTTGCGCGGTCAGCCACGGCGGCGCCGCGGTACGCGCCCAGTACAGGTCCTCGGAGTCGTTGACCTCGATTCTTCCGTCCGGCAGGCGCCGGGCGTCCAACGCGTTGCAGATCACGTTCCAGCCTGCCGGGACGCGGAGCGGGAGCAGCCCCCACTCCTCGGAGACGGTGGCCGCCGGCGCGGAGTCGGCGGGAAGCCGGAAGATCGGGTCCATGCCCCGGAACGGTAGTCAGCGGCCGGCTTCGTCCTCGCCGGAAGGGCCCGCCGGCAGAGGCGGGAGGGGCGGGAGAGGCAGTCGGAGTGGCGCGCTGACACAGGGGTTGGCCTGCGGCTTTGGGTCGTCGACTGCTGTTCAGCCGGTGTGCCCCGTTCCGGGGGACGGCCATCAGCCGAGGGGGTGAGCGTGGCGGGGTCACCCTCGTCGGCCCGTGGGGCCGATCTCGAAAGGACTTCGATGAACGACGTTCCGGACCCCCGTCAGGAGTCCACCGGCGTCACCCGGCGCAGACTGCTCGGCTCGGCCGCGACGGTCGGCGCCCTCG
Organism: uncultured Actinomycetota bacterium; assembly: GCA_963756705.1. Taxonomy (GTDB): domain Bacteria; phylum Actinomycetota; class Actinomycetes; order Streptomycetales; family Streptomycetaceae; genus Actinacidiphila. The sequence continues at coordinate 95,357 of CAVWOS010000008.1, forward strand.
CCGCCGCGGACCTCGCGCTGCCGGCCAACGTGCGCAAGGCCCTCGCGCAGACGCCCTCGAGCCGGCCCGGCCGGCTGAAGGACGTGGAGCACGTGGTGCTGCTGATGCAGGAGAACCGCAGCTTCGACCACTACTACGGCACCCTTTCCGGCGTGCGCGGGTTCAGCGACCCGCACGCGGTGCGGCTGCCGAACGGCCGTCCGGTCTTCGAGCAGCCCGACGCGGTGAACCCGCAGGGCCACCTGCTGCCGTACCGCCTCGACACCAAGACGACCGCCGCGCAGGTGATCCCGTCCACCAGCCACGAGTGGGCCGTTCAGCACCAGGCGTGGAACAACGGGAAGATGGACGGCTGGCTGCCCGCCCACCGTGCGGCGGACGGCGCCAACGGGCCTTACGTCATGGGCTACTTCACGCGTGAGGACATCCCCTTCCAGTACGCGCTCGCCGACGCGTTCACGGTCCTCGACTCCTACCACTGCAGCGTGCTGGGCCCCACCGGTCCGAACCGGCACATGTGGATGGCCGGCACCATCGACGCCGAAGGCGCCTTCGGCGGACCGTCGTTGACCACCGGCGCCCCCAACGGCGCCTACTCCTTCACGACGTACCCGGAGCGGCTGACCGAGGCCGGGGTGAGCTGGAAGGTCTACCACCCGGAGAGCGCCACCGGCCTGGCGAGCATCGCGCACATCGCGCAGTACTTCAACGCACAGCCCGGCACCCCGCTGTACGACCAGGCCATGGCCCCCTCGCCGATCGGGCAGTTCGAGTACGACGCGCTCAACGACAAGCTGCCGACGGTCAGTTGGCTGCTGCCCCCGCCCGGGTTCGACGAGCACCCGGCCGGTTCGCCGGCCGCCGGCGCGACCTTCGTCTCCAGCGTGATCGACGCCATCGCCGCCAACCCGGACGTCTGGGCGAAGACGGTGTTCATCCTGTCCTACGACGAGAACGACGGCATGTTCGACCACGTCGTGCCGCCGACCCCGAAGCCGGGGACGCCGGGCGAGTTCGTCACCAAGACCTCGGTGACCGGTGTCGACGGTGCCGGCCTGCCGACCGGCCTCGGTTTCCGGGTGCCGTGCGTCATCGTCTCGCCCTGGACGGTCGGCGGTTGGGTCTGCTCCGAACTCTTCGACCACACCTCACAGTTGCGCTTCCTCGAGCTGGTGACGGGTGTGAAGGAGACCAACATCACCGAGTGGCGCCGCCGTACGGTCGGTGACCTCACCTCCGCGTTCCGGTTCCACGACGCGAAGAGGTACAGCCCCTCGCTGCCGGGCACCAACGGCCAGTACAACCTGGCCCGTTACGAGGCCGCCCACTTCCCGATGCCGGTCGCCCCGACCTCGGACCAGCACATGCCGCGCCAGGAGCCGGGCCACCGCCCCCAGGTGCCGTAACCGCCCTTGACTTCGCCCTGCCGGACACCGGCGGAGGCCGCCCCGCGGGCCCGAACCCGCGGGGCGGCCTCCGCCGTTCGACACGGCCCTGGTGCGAACGGTCCGGAGAGGGCGCATCATCTCCTCGGTCGCCGCCGCCTCCGCCTCCCCTTCCTCCCCCAACTTCCGCAGCAGCGCGGGCACGTCACCGTCGCCGTACACGAGCAACCCCGTCTTGGCCCCCACGGCCTCTCCTTCCGAGCGTCCTCCGTCGAGTGGTCGCACCCTAGCCAGGGGCGCTGACATCCATGGGCCGGCGATCGGTCGCGTCGGCAATCCGCTTGCCCGGCTCGCGCGGTGGGTGCGTTGATGACGGCGGGAGCCGCGCCGCGATCGGTGGGAGCGGCGGGAGTTGACGGAGGAAGCCGTGTCCGCGCAGGACGAGCCTGCCGAGCACGTTCGCTTCGCGGGCTGTCTGCGTGCGCTGGAGCGGGTCCCGGAAGCGGACGAATCCGGGTTGATCGAAAAAGTGCTCGCCGATCCGGACCGGACGATGGCCCGGTCGGCGGTGCTGCGGCACCTGGACCGGCGGGCCGCGGAACTCTGCGGGGATCCCGCCTACGCATCCTGGGCCGAGGAGATGGCCCGGGTGACTGCCTCAGTTCCGTTCCTGGTGCGGCGGTTGGCCGAGTGGTCGCTCCTCCGGGCGATCGGGACGGGGCACGCGTGGGACCGCGAAGCCCTGCTCCTGGCGTCCGACTGGCTCCAGCGGAAGGTGGCGGACGGGGTGAACCCCGAGGCCGTCGCCGCGCTCGCCGAGGGCGGTCGTACCCGGCGGATACGTCATGCGGCGCGTACGAACCGCGTGCGGCGGGCCCGGAGTTGCCCGGACCGGGCATGAACGCGGGTCGGCGTCGAGGCGTGGTCCCGCCTGGCACTTCTCCGGAGAAGGGTCCTACGCCTGGGGGAGGAGGACGACGCGGCGGCCGGGTTCTTCGGGGGTGAGCCAGGCGCGTTCGACGTCGGTGAGGGGGAGGGGGAGGGGGTCGAGGGAGAAGGTGCCGGCGGTGATCTCCTCGGTGAGGGAGGGGAGTTCGGCGAGGATGCCCGCGGCGGTGAGGGAGCCCTGGCCGCTGCCGAGGAGGTGGAGGTTCGCGGCGCGGAGGAGGGCGGAGGGGAGGGTGAGATCGGGCCCGGCGACGGAGCCGATCTGGATCCAGGACAGGAGTTTGGCGCGGTCGGGCCGGGCGGTGAGGACGGCGGTGAGGGCGAGTTCGGTGGCCGGGCCCCAGAGGTAGTCGATGACGACGTCGACGTCGGCGGCGGCCCGGCCGAGGTCCTCGGCGACGGTCCGGGGTTCGCCGGCCAGGGAGGCGGTGGTGTCGGCGCCCAACTCGGGCAGCAGGGCGAGCCGCCGCGGATCGCGTCCAGCGGCGACGACGCGGGAGGCGCCGAGACGCCGGGCGATCTGGACGGCGAGCCGTCCCGCGCTGCCGGTGGCGCCGAGGACGAGGACGGCCGCGCCGGGCGGGAGGGGGACGCGGCGGCGCAGGGCGACCCAGGAGGACATCGCGGGGTTCATCGCGGCGGCCACGGCGACCGGGTCGGTGCCGGCGGGCAGCGCGAGCGCGCGGCGGCGGTCGACGACGGCCTGCTCGGCCATGGTGCCGGGTGCGGAGTCGGGGGCGACGAAGTAGAGGAGTTCGCCCTCGGCGGTGCGGCCGACGCCGTCGATGCCGGGGACGAGGGGGAGGACGCCGTCGGAGGTGTAGTGGGAGCCGTCGGCGGCCGAGCGGACCCGCGGGTGGAGCCCGGCGGCGAGGACGTCGACGAGGATCTCGTGCTCGCCGCGCGGCTGGGGGGCGTCGACGGCGGTGTAGCGGGGCGGGGCGTCGAAGGAGTGGACGAGGGCGGCGTGCATGGCGGCGGGCCTCCTGGGCGGGGTGGCGGACGGTACGGGGGTTGACGGCATAAGTGGGCGGTCGGTCCGCGGCCAGGTATGGTTTGTGCCGCGAACTACTTCCAAAGTAGTTCGCGGCACGTACTAGGTCAAGCGGAGGTGTCACCATGACTCCCAGCCCCGCCCCTCCCCCGGAGGAGGGCATCACCCCGGACGAGGCGCCGGGCACCACGGACGCGCTCGTCCAGCTCTCCTTCCTGGTGCAGGGCGTCCTCGCCCGGCTCGCCGCCGAGCACGATCTCTCCGTGATCCAGGTCCGCCTGCTCGGCATCCTGCGCGACCGCCGCCCCGGGATGCTCGAACTCGCCCGCTACCTGGGCCTGGACAAGTCGTCGATGACGGGGCTGGTCACGCGCGCGGAGAAGCGCGGCCTGGTCCGGCGGATGCCCTCACCCCACGACGGCCGCGGGGTGCTGGTCGAACTCACCGAGGAAGGCCGCCGCCTCACCGAGCGCTCGGGCGCCGAACTGGAGCGGCGGATGGCCGAGTTGACCGCGGTGCTGAGCCCCCGCGAGCACGCGGCCGTCCGCGAGTTGACCGTGAAGCTCTTTCGATCGGCCGCCGGCACGGCCGAGGCGTAGCCCCCGAACCCGGCCCGCCCCGCATCGGGCCCGAGCCGAATCGGGTCCTCCCGGCGGCCCCAACTCGGCTGGCCCCGGGGTCCCTTCGATATGCGCAGGGCATACCCCCGGCCGCCCGTGCGGCGGTCGCGGAGGGTGGTCGCCGACAGGGGTTTCGTCGACTTTGGGCATTACCCCGCCCGGTCGCATCCCTGCGCCGGATCGGTCGGGAGGGGTGATTCCGGGCGTCCGGTGGCTCATTTCGACCGTGGTCCGAACACGCGTCCGGTATTCGTCGGTACACGGAGTGATGGCCGGATTCCGCACCTCTACCCGCCCGGAAGGGAACTGAACCGGCCACGGCGCACGTGCTTGTACCGGGGGCACGACGGGAACGGCGTGCGGAATTCCGGGGAACTCCGGGAAACGCCAAGGGGACGGCGGAGGGGGCGAGGGGAGCGGGCCGCGGGCTCGGAACGGGGCGGAGGGGCGGCGGGATCCGGGATACTGGGCCGCGGATCGGGGTGGGTGCGGGGAGGCGCGGGGTGGAGCGGATCGGGACGTACGCCGTCGTGCGGAAGCTCGGCGAGGGCGGGATGGGGACGGTCTGGCTGGCCCGGTCGCGCGGCGGGCGGCTGGTGGCGGTGAAGGTGGCCCGGCCGGAACTGGCCGGGGACGCGGTGTTCCGGGAGCGGTTCCGGGCCGAGGTGGCGGCCGCGCGCACGGTCGGCGGCTTCCACACGGCGCCCGTGGTGGACGCCGACCCGGAGGCCGAGGAGCCGTGGCTGGCGACGGCGTACGTGCCCGGGCCCACACTCCAGCAACTCGTCGCGGACGAAGGGCCGATGGACCCGGAGCGGCTGCGCGGGCTGGGCGCGGCCCTCGCCGAGGCGCTCCAGGCGATCCACCGCTGCGGGCTGGTGCACCGGGACTTGAAGCCCGGCAACATCGTCATGGCCGAGGACGGCCCGCGGGTGCTGGACTTCGGGATCTCGCGGGCGGTGGAGAACACCCGGCTGACCGCCACGGGTACGGCCTTCGGCACGCCCGGCTTCCTCGCGCCCGAGCAGGCGGAGGGCTTGGACGTCGGTCCGGCCGCGGACGTGTTCGCGCTGGGCGCGGTGCTCGTGGCCGCCGCGGGCGGCAGCGCGTTCGGCGGCGGCACCCCGGTCGCCATGATGTACCGCTCGGTGCACCACGAGCCCGATCTCACCGCCGTGCCCGGGGAGTTGCGGCCGATCGCGGCCGCGTGCCTGGAGAAGTCGCCCGAGCGGCGGCCGAGTACGGAGCGGCTGCTGGACCTGTTCGACCCGGAGGACGCGCCCGCCCCCGTGCCCGTCGACCGCGGCGTCACCTCGTACCAGCTCGCGCCCCCGTCCACGCCGTCGACGCCGGCCCCGCCCCGGACGGCGCCCGCCTCACCCCCCACGCCGCCGCCCATGCCCGCGTACGCGCCGCTCGCCGCGCCGCAGCCCTCCCCGTACGCCCCCACCGCCGGATTCACCCCGGAGCAGCCGGAGTTCCTGGCGATGGACCGCAGGAACGCGGTCGTGCTGGACGTCGACGGCATCTCGCTGGGCACCAACGGCGAGGTGGTGGAGGTGCCGTGGGCGGCGGTCGACGTCGCCTGGTGCGAACGGGCGGCCGGTCGCGGCTTCCGCCTCGTGGTGGCCGTCGCCCGCCCGGACGGGACCCTGCACTCGTGCGAGGTGAGCACCCGCCAGGCGGCGGAACTCGACGCGTGGACGGTCCAGTTCACCGCCGCCCTGACGTACTACCGGCCCGAGGCGCACGCCGAGGAGTGAACCAACGGCTCAGCGCGGCTCGTTCGCCGGTGGGGGCGTCAACTCCGCCGCCTCCCGGGGCGGGGGGAGCGCCATCAGGCCCGGCGGGAGGGCCCGCCGCCGCAGCGGCCCGGGCAGCACCACCGCGATCAGCACGGACGTGGCCATCCCCAACAGCCCGACGACCACGGCGAGTTTGGTGGCCAGCGACACCTGCGGGAGCACGAACACGGCGATGTCCAGGCCGAAGGACGCCGCGCTCACCACGGTCAGCGCCGCCGCCACCCGGTTGAGCCGGGCGTCCAGCGCCTCGGCCCGCTCGGAGGCGGCCGAGGCCAGCGACGTGCTGACGTAGCCGAGCAGCTTGTCCGCCCGCTCCTGGGTGGCGTCGAGCCCGACCACCGCCCGCGCGCACAGGTAGGCGGCCCGGTGCGCCTGGGAGGACTCGACGCGGTAGCTGTCGAGGTGGTGGAAGTCGGCCCACAGCCCGTCGAGGAACCGCCGGAAGGCGTGCACGTCGGTGTTCTCCGGGTGCGCGTGCGCCAGGTCGGCCAGCACCCAGCGGCCGGCGATGAGCGCTCCGGTGAGCAGGGACTGCTGCGCCACCGCGATGTCGGTGGGCTCGGTCATGGTCAGCACCTCGTGCAGCGGCACGGCCGGATCGAGGTTCCAGGCGTACGTGTACGGCAGCAGGATGGTGCAGTACGGGCCCGCGATGAGTTCCGGGACACGCGCGTCGGGCGTCCAGGGCGGGTCCTCGGTGACGAAGTGGCAGTTGTAGCGGGCGGATCGGCGGTCGATCGGCCGGCCGCCGGCGAGCGCGAGGTCGGGGCGCAGCGCGATGCCCTGCAACAGACCGCTGTTGGCGGCCGCGGTCAGCACGGCGGTGAGGACGGGCGCGTCCGCCTCGCGCAGGGTGCGGTTGATCTCGGCGTCCAGGGCGTCGAGTTCGGGCAGGTCGAGCAGCCGCAGGTCCTGCTCGTGCCGCAGCGCGTAGACCACCAGTACGGTGCCGGCGCTCAGGATCCGCGCCCGGCAGGCGACGACCTCCACCCCGGTCACCGCCACCTGGGGCCGGACGATGTCGGTGAGGTCGAGCTCGATCGTGCTGTCCGGGTTGTACGCCAGCGAGCCCAGCACGCCCTCCGACGGCAGGAGTTCGCCGTACCCGGGAACGAGGACGCGCTCCCCGGAGGGCGCGGGCGAGCGGTGGTGCAGCGGGTAGGCCCGGCTCTGGAGGTGCAGCACGCCCGCCCCGGGTAAGGGCACCGGCCCGGCCGCGACCGGCTCGGCGCTCTCGTCCGAGGGACTCCCGCCCGAGGCACTTTCGTCCGAGGCCCCTTCGTCCGAGGCGGAGGCACCCTCGCCCGAGGAACCCTCCTCCGCCGCGCCCGCGGTCACCGCCCCGTCCACGCCACCGCCACGTACTCCGGGATGAGTTCCGCCTCGGGCACCACCACCCGGTCCAGGTAACGGCGTTGGAGGTCCTCCGGTCCCAGGTCCTCCACCCGAGGGCCGAGCAGCGCCACCAGCTGATCGTGCGTCAGATAGCTCGCGTCGTCCGGCACGTTGCGGCGGCGGAACCAGCCGCGCTGCTCGGCCAGCACCCAGCTGCCCGAGGCCGCCGCGGGCCAGTAGCTGACCGCGGTGACGACGGTGGTGCCGAACTCCTCGCCCAGCCGCACCACCGCGCGCGCCTGCTCCGGCGGCAGGTAGAAGAGCAGGCCCTCGGCCACGTAGGCGACCGGCCGTCCGGCGGCGACCGCGCGCACCTCGCGGGCGAGCGCGGCCCGGTCGGCGGGGTCGGCCAGGTCGGCGGCCACGTGGCGCACGTCGCGGGTGGCGGCCACGCCCGTGGCCATGAGCTCCCCGGCCCGCCGCCGCTTGGCCTCGGCCATGTCCGGCAGGTCGGCCTCCACCGCGGTGCGGAAGGGCAGCAGCCAGGGGTAGGAGGAGAAGCCGGCCCCGCAGACCACGAGCACGGTGTCCGGGTCCTGCCGCAGCGCCCGGGCCAGGGTGTCGGCGATGTGCCGTCCGCGCAGCGACACGACCAGGTCGTCGTGCGGGTAGACGGTCTCGGAGAACTCCCGCCACAACGCCTGGACGGCGGGGCGCTCGGTGTCCGGAATCCATGCTGCGGCCAATGTGTCCTCGGCCAAGGAGGGTTGACGGGCGCGCGACTCGTTGACGAGGTACGCGGTCAGCGCTACTCCACCGTGCATCGTTTCGACTGGCTCCCGGATTCCATTGGTGACGCCCCGTCAACGTATCGCGTGTGGCGGGAGAGGTGAAGGGCTTCCCGAACTCCCGTACCGGAAACGGGAGATGGTGGGAACACATGTTCTGGCAGGTCGTCCGGCACGTGGACACCGCCTCCCGTGACCTCCGGATTCTCCGCTAGCCTATGACCATGGCATATGCGTTTGAGTTGACCATGACTGGGGCATGGTCCCCGGGGCGCTTCTCCGGCAAACTGCTTGTACCAGACAGAACTTGACCTCATTCCCGCTTGTTTTGGCGCAGATTCAGCCAATTCCATGATCGATCTTGAAACGCTGCGCTTGAAGTCCCCACCATGATCTGGTCGGATGACCTGTTCATGGACCAGGGCGGGCGCTGCGGCGGTGATCACTGCTCGCCAAAACCCCGTGGTGAGCAGCGGACTTCGATGGAGGATCAGTTGTGAGCGGCTACTTCACCACGAAGCGGCACGAACGGCTCCGTCAAGAGGTAAGGGACTTCGCAGAGACAGAAGTCAGGCCGCTGATTCCACAGATGGAGGCGAACCGGACGGTCGAGTACGAACTCTCCCGTCGGATAGCCCGGCAGGGCTGGATCGGTGTCACCATCGCTCGCCAGTACGGCGGAATGGGTCTCGGCCACCTCGCCAAAACGATCATCATCGAGGAACTGTCCCGCGTCAGCGGGGCGATGGGCGCCATGGTCCAGGCGTCCCAGCTCGGCGTGGCCAAGATCGTGCACTTCGGGTCCAAAGCGCAGAAGTGGCACTGGCTGCCGCGGATCGCCGCGGGGCACTGCATGCCGACCATCGCCGTCACCGAACCCGGCTCCGGGGGCCACGTGCTGGGCATGACGGCGAGCGCCGTGCGGGACGGGGACGATTACATCCTCAACGGCCGCAAGGTCTTCGTGGGCAACAGCCACGTCGGGGACCTGCACGGTGTCGTGGTCCGCACCGGTCCGGGGTCGCGCGGACTGTCCGCCTTCCTCGTCGAGTCCAACCGGCCGGGCTTCTCGCTCGGCGAGCACAAGCCCGCCATGGGCCTGCACGGCTTCAGCTTCGGGGAGCTGATCTTCGACAACTGCCGCGTGCCCGCGGTCAACATGCTCGGCGCCGAGGGCGACGGGCTGCCGGTGGCGTACTCCTCCAGCGTGCTGTACGGACGGCCGAACCTGACCGCCGTCTCGCTCGGCATCCACCAGGCGCTGGTCGACGAGACCGTGTCGTTCGCCAGCAAGCGGCACCGCTACGGCAAGCCGCTGTACGAGGTGCCGCCGGTCAAGATGAAGGTGGGCCAGATGCAGTCGCGGCTGATGACCGCGCGGCTGGCCGCCTACCACGCCGCCCACCTGCTCGACGAAGGCGAGCCGTGCGACGCGGAGTTGATGAACGCCAAGCTCATCAACGTGGAGTTGGCCCTCGACTCGGGCCGGGCCGCGATGGAAGTGCACGCGGCCAGCGGGCTGTTCACCGACAGCCCGGTGGAGCGCTACCTGCGCGACGCGCACCACATCTTCGCCCCCGCCGGCACCTCGGACGTCCAGCTGCTGCGGCTGGGCGAGGTGGCGCTCGGGATCGACAAGGGGCAGTGGTCGCAGCGGCTGGCCGACTCCGTGCGCCAGCAGGAGCCCCTCGGAGACTGACGGGAAGGGGCGCGCGGGCCGTCTCAGCGGTGGACGTTCTTCTCCCCCGCGCCCCATCGGGACGCCTCGACTCGCCGGATGAGGGCGGCGTTGTTCACTCGCCCTGCTGCTCCCGGCGCTGGAGCACCGAAGTGACCTGCTCCGCCATGCTCTTGATGTTCTCGACGTCCTCCTTGGTCCACGGGATAGGCTCCGTGTCGACCACGCAGACCGTGCCGAGCGTCACCCCGGAGGCGGGGTCCTTGACCGGCGCGCCCAGGTAGGTGCGTATGCCGAGCTCGTCCACCACCCGGTTGCCGGCGAACCGCGGGTAGGCGCACACGTCCGCGAGCGGCAGCGCCGTGCCCCGGCTGACCACGTGCGGGCAGAAGCCCTGGTCGAGCTCCATCTCGCGGCCGGGGGCTTGCCCGTTGCTCAGCGTCTGCGGGCCGCTGGGCGAGGACAGGCCGGCGAAGTACTGGCGGCCGTCGATGACGAAGTTCACCATCGCGTAGGACGCGCCGGTGATCTCGCGCATCCGCTCGGCTATGGCGTCCAGTTCGGGGAACGGCTGGTCCGTGACCCCCATCTGGGTGAGCCGGGTGTTGCGCACCTCGACGTTGGCGGAGTCTTCTTCTGGGGCCATACGGTTGGCAGGGTCGAATGTCATAGCGGCTTCCGGTCAGTGGGCGGGTTGTGCCACGGCGGTGGCCTGGAGCAGGTGCGTCACGAGATCGATCAGCACCCTGGTGGACGAGCTGCTCTGCCGGGCGTCACACAGCACGACCGGTACGTGCGAAGGCAGCGCGAGCGCCCCGCGCACCTCGTCCGGACTGTACGCGTAGGAGCCGTCGAACTCGTTGACGGCGACCAGGAAGCGGATCCCGCGGCTCTCGAAGAAGTCGACCGCGTCGAAGCAGTCCACCAGCCTCCGCGTGTCGGCGAGGACCACCGCGCCGAGCACGCCGTTGGACAGTTCGTCCCACATGAACCAGAAGCGGTCCTGACCTGGCGTGCCGAACAGGTAGAGAATGTAGTTCTCGTCCAGCGTGATGCGGCCGAAGTCCATCGCGACGGTCGTGGTCGTCTTGTTGTGCACGCCGTCGAGATGATCGGTGCCCGCGCTGGCGACCGTCACCGTCTCCTCCGTGCTCAGCGGCTCGATCTCGCTGGCGGACCCGACGAAAGTGGTCTTACCGACACCGAACCCGCCGGCCACCAGTATCTTCAGCGCCTGCGGGTAGGTGTCGTCACTGCAGTAGTCGTTTGTGTAGGCCATCGAGCACTCTCTGCAGGATGTCCCGGTCCCCTGGGTCGGCGGCCGGGTCAGGCGGACGGGCCGTCACGGCCCCTTGGTCGATCAGGTCGGACAGGAGAATCTTGGCCACGGCGACCGGCAGCTTTAAATGCGCGCCGATCTCGGCCACGGTCACGGGGGCCCGGCTCAGGGTGAGGGCCAGGGTGTGCTCGGGGGTCAGGTCGATCTTCAGGGCGCGGCCGGTGGCCCGCACCATCGAGAGCATGTCGAGCGCCACGCTCGGCCGGGTACGGCCGCCGCTGACGGTGTACGGCCGCACCAGCCGGCCGGCGTCGGCGTCGAGCCAGTCCTGCTCGCGCCCTTCGGTGAAAGCGTCTGCTCGCAAGCGGACGCGGCGGTCACGTCCGTCCCGCCGGTCCCGGTGGTCCCTGCGGTCCGGCCCCTCCGGCCGGCTCACCGCAGCACGGACGGGGCGTTGCGGGCGGGAGTCTCCAGACTCTTGGTGACCTGCTGGATCATCCGCTGCATCTCGAAGCCGAGCACGCCGGCGTCGGTCTCGGGACCGGCGAGCACGGCGAGCACGCTGCCCTGACCTGCGGCGGACACGAAGAGCAGAGCGGTGTCGAGCTCGGCGACCACCTGACGGGCGTGGGGGCCGCCCGCGAAGTGCTTGCCCGCGCTGCGCACGATCGACCAGAGACCGGAGGCCACCGCCGACAGGTGGTCGGCACCCTCGATGTCCAGGCCGTGCACCGCTCTCTTGATGCCGTCCGAGGACAGGAGCACGGCAGCGCGGGTATAGGGGACCCGGCTGACGAGATCCTCAAGCAGCCACCCGAGGTCGCTACCGGATTTGGTGTCGCTCGCCATCTGTGGAACTCCTAGGGACATAACGCGAGATCAGGGGAACGCAAGCGGATGTGGGGTCACTCGTCGGCCGGTCCGGTCGTCTCTTCCGCCGCCCGCACGCCTCGGCGGTAGGCCGCCATGAGACCCGGGTTGGCGGGAGCGAAGTCCGCCTCGTCCGACGTGGTGCCGCCGAAGCCCCCCGTGGACTGCGGCCGCTGGAGTTGAGGTGCCATGTGCGTCTGCTGGGTCCGCTGCGGGAGCGGCGGACGCTCGTCGGAGGCCGGGCCCCGGGACGGCATCCCCGCGGACGGCGGCAGCGGGGAGTACGACTGGGCCGGGCCCTGCGCGGGAGAGGCCGGCGGCAGGTAGCCCTGCGCCGGCGGGGGCTGGTACCCGCCGGCACCCTGCTGCGGCTCGCGCCGGGCGGGCTGCGCGGAGGCGCCGCGGACGGCGTCCGGCCGGGGGGCCGGCTCACGCCGGTCCAGGCCCGGGTACGAGGGGCGGGCCGGCTCGGACAGGCGCGACTCCGGCAGGCGGCCGTCGGCCGTGCGGATCTCCGGGATACGCGACTCCTGCATGCGGGGCTCCCGCGCTTGGGACGGTGCGGACGGGAGCGGTGCCGGCGCCATGGCCGGGGAGCCGTACCCGGGACCGCCGTTCATCGACGCGCCGCTGCTCATCGACGCCCCGCCGTTCATGGAGGCGCCGCCGTTCATCGAGGCAGCGGCCGGCGCGGCGTACTCGGATGCCGCGGGGGCGCGGTACCCGGCGGGAGCTGCGGCGGCCGCGGGGCGGGCGCTGTACTGCTGCTGCGGCTCGGGCTGCTGGTAGCTCGCGGCCGGGGCGGGGGCGGGGGCCGACGTGACCGCGGCGGGGGCCGGGCGGCCTGCCTCGGCGGCGGCCGGCTCGGCGGCGCGGCTGTGGCCGTCCTCGCCCTCGCCGTCCTCGTCGCCCTCGCTGAGCAGCGGGTTGGGCAGCAGGACCAGGCTGGTGACGCCGCCGAAGAGGTTGCGGCGCAGCTCGACCCGGATCTGGTGCTGGCGGGCCAGGACGGCGACCACGTAGAGGCCGACGCGGCCGTCCTTGAGCAGCGCGCCCATCTCGACCTGCTCGGGGTTGGCGAGCAGCGCGTTCCGGGTGCGCTCGTCCTCGAGCTCCTGGCCGAGACCGCGGTCCTCGATCTCCACGACCAGACCGGTGCTCACCCGCTGGGTGCGGATGTAGACCTGGGTGCCGGGAGGGGAGAAGGCGGTGGCGTTCTCGATCAGCTCGGCGAGCAGGTGCACGACGTCGGCGACCGCGCCACCGTCGAGCCGGCCGTCGATCGGCGGCACGGGCTTCACACGGGAGTAGCGCTCGACCTCGCCGATGGCGGACCGCACGACGGAGGCGAACGGGACCGGCTTGCGCCACTGGCGGCGGGTCACCTCGCCGCCGAGCACGGCGACGTTCTCGACGTAGCGGCGGATCCGGGTGGCGATGTGGTCGACCTCGAACAGGCCGCGCAGCAGATCGGGGTCCTCGACCTGCTGCTCCAGCTCGTCGAGGATCTTGATGCCCTGGTGGACCAGCGACTGGAGCCGGCGGGCCAGGTTGACGAGGACGGTGACCTGCTGGCTGGCGGTGCCGTTGGGGGCGGGCAGGTCGGCGGCCTCGGTGACCGCGCTGAAGGCGGTCAGCTGGGCGTACTCGATCTGGGCCAGCAGGGGGGCGAACCGGCCGGCGGCGCTGCGGCGCTCGGCGGAGACCGGCACGGGCGGCTGCGGGGCGCGGCCCTGGCGCAGGTCCTCGATGGCCCGGCGCAATTGCTCGTCACCGTAGGCGACGCTGGCGGCCACGTCGGAGGCGGCGCGGTCGAGTTCGGCCGTCGCGCGGTTCAGCCGGCGCTGCGCGGTCCGGGCGGTGGAGGCACCCATGAAGAGGATGATCGCGGCTATCACCAGCAGCGCGAGGAGCACCACCGTGCGCACGGTTCCGGACGGGTCGGCGGCCAGCAGCCAGGCGACGGCACCGCCACCGAGCAGGGCCAGGACGGTGCCGGGCAGCAGCACCACGCGCTGGAGGTTCGGTACGGCAGTACCCGAACCCCGTCGGCTGGATGAGAGTGTGGTCATCAACGTCCTCAGCACAATGGGTGACTAGCTGGCAACAACCGTCACACTGGTAACCGATTATCGCATGTACGGGGATGTCGGTACTTGCGTTCCGGCCAGAGCCCCACATCTCGCCGTGGTGAGCTTGAACAGACATATGAGCGGACGACAGCCTTGCACATATGGCAAGTTGAATGCCACGCGCACATGACGTCCGGTCAGTCCCGCAGCGCTTCCGCGCCCCGCTGGCACACCCGTGCACCGCCCGCCGCCGGAAGCCCGTCCGAGGGTGTCGGGCCGAAGTTACGCCCGGTCCGGGGGCCGGTGGCGGCAGCGACCGCAGGTGCCCCGCCCCCGCCCACAACTGACGGTGTGCGGCCGAACACGACACGACGGGACCGAAAACCGTCGCTGGGCGTCGCGAAATGTGCGCTCACGCCCCAAGCGACCCCGCTCGTCCACACGCCCGACCATCGCCAAAATTTCTCAGAGTTTTCACAGAATCAGACAAGGCTGCTCTCATAGCCCGCGCACAGGGTTGGCACCATGCCTTCCTCCTCCTCGGCGGCGGCCCGCGCGGCCACAGCGGCCACCACGCCCACAGCGATCACCACGAACACGGCCGGTGCCGCCACCCCGCACGCCGCCGGCCCGGCGCCGACCCCGGCGGGCGAACTGGCCCGCCCCGACGGCTCCCCGGTCCGCGTCCTCGTCGTGGACGACGAGGCCCCGCTCGCCGACCTGCTGTCGATGGCCCTGCGCTACGAGGGCTGGCAGGTGCGCACCGAGGCGGACGGCGCCGCGGCGCTGCGGGCCGCCCGCGAGGACCGGCCCGACGCGGTCGTCCTCGACGTGATGCTGCCGGACATGGACGGGCTGGAGGTGCTCGCCCGGCTGCGGCGGCAGACCCCGGACGTGCCCGTCCTCTTCCTCACCGCGAAGGACGCCGTGGAGGACCGCATCGCCGGTCTCACCGCGGGCGGCGACGACTACGTGACCAAGCCGTTCAGCCTGGAGGAGGTGGTGGCCCGGCTGCGCGGGCTGCTGCGCCGCTCCGGGGCCGCGTCCGTGCGCAACGAGTCCCAGCTCGTCGTCGGCGACCTCGTGCTCAACGAGGACAGCCACGAGGTCAGCCGGGCCGGCGTCGACATCCACCTCACCGCGACCGAGTTCGAGCTGCTGAGGTACCTGATGCGCAACCCGCGCCGGGTGCTGAGCAAGGCCCAGATCCTCGACCGCGTCTGGTCCTACGACTTCGGCGGCCAGGCCAACGTCGTCGAGCTGTACATCTCCTACCTGCGCCGCAAGATCGACGTGGGCCGCCCGCCGATGATCCACACCCGGCGCGGTGCCGGCTACCTCATCAAACCCGCCGAGCCCGCGTGACCGAGGGCGCGGACCGCGGGCCGAACGGGCCGTCCGGGCCGGCGCGGTGGTCGCTGCGCAGGCGGCTGGTCGTCTCGTGCGTGGCCCTCGTCGCGGCGGTGTGGGCGGTGATCGGCGCCGTGACGATCTTCGCCCTCCACGACTTCCTGTACGGCCAGCTCGACGCCAAGGTGCACGACACCGCGGTCCGGGTGTCCGGACCGCGCGGCGGGCCCGACCCGGGCGGCGGCCCGCGCCCCGGCGGCAGGATCAGGGGCGGCGGCACGGCCGACGACCCGTTCCCCTTCCTCTTCGGCGGCGGCCAGCCCGGCGAGACGGTCGCCGCGACCGTCACCGCCCAGGGCGCCGTCTCCCAGGCCGCGGTCAGCGCCACCGACACCGGCACCGGGCAGTTGCGCGCGCGGCTCCTCACCACCGCGCAGGCCGCCGCGTTCACCGGCGTGCCCCGCGACGGCGCGCCGCACACCGTGGACGTCCCCGGACTCGGCGGCTACCGCGTGGAGTCCGCGCTGCCCGCGGCCGACAGCAGCACCGTGCTGGTCGGACTGAGCACCGCCGCCACCGAGGACACCCTGTCCACCCTGCTGTGGGTCGAGGTCTCGGTCACCGCCGCGGGACTGGTCGCCGCCGGACTGGCCGGCGCCGCGCTCATGCGGATCGCCCTGCAGCCCCTGCGCCGGCTCGCCGCCACCGCCACCCGCGTCTCCGAACTCCCCCTGCACCGCGGCGAGGTGGCCCTGCACGAGCGCGTCCCCGCCACCGACACCGACCCGCGCACCGAGGTCGGCCAGGTCGGCGCGGCCCTCAACCGCATGCTGGGCCACGTGGCCTCGGCGCTGCACGCCCGGCAGGAGAGCGAGACCCGGGTCCGCCGGTTCGTCGCCGACGCCAGCCACGAACTGCGCACCCCGCTCGCCTCCATCCGCGGCTACGCCGAACTCACCCGCCGCGGCCACGAGCCGGTGGGGCCCGACACCCGGCACGCCCTGGGCCGGGTCGAGTCCGAGGCGGCGCGGATGACGACGCTGGTCGAGGACCTGCTGCTGCTCGCCCGGCTGGACGCGGGCCGCCCGGTGGAGCGGACCGAGACCGACCTGTCGCCGCTGGTCGTGGACGCGGTCGGCGACGCCCGCGCGGCCGGCCCCGACCACGTGTGGCGGCTGGACCTGCCCGACGACCCGGCCGCCGTGCTCGGCGACCCGCCCCGGCTGCACCAGGTGCTCACCAACCTGCTGGCCAACGCCCGCACCCACACCCCGCCCGGCACGACCGTGACCGCCCGCGTGCTGCGGCGCCCCGGCACGGTGCTGCTCCAGGTCGAGGACGACGGCCCGGGCATCCCCGCGCACCTCCTGCCGCACGTCTTCGAGCGCTTCGCCCGCGGCGACGCCTCCCGCTCCAGGGCCGCCGGCAGCACCGGGCTCGGGCTGGCCATCGTGGCGTCGGTGGTCGCCGCGCACGGCGGCGGTGTGGACGTGGCGTCCGCACCGGGGCGGACGGTGTTCGGCGTCACCCTGCCCGCCGCCGGTTCACAGCGGGCGCCCAGTCCGGCCACACGGTCGTGACAGCGCGGCCGCCGACGGTCGGGGCATGGACACCGAACTCGGCACCCTGCCCGCCCGGCGGCACCTGCCGGCCGCGGCCCCCGGGCCCGGGGGAGCGCCGGCCCGCGCGCCCGGCGCTCCCGCGCCCGACCCCGTGCTCGACGTCGTCATCCCCGTCCTCGACGAGCAGGACGCCCTCGACCCGTGCGTGCGCCGGCTGCACGCGCACCTGACGGACACCTTCCCGTACCCCTTCCGGATCACGATCGCCGACAACGCCAGCACCGACCTGACCCCCGCGCTCGCGCGGGCGCTGGCCGCCGAACTTCCCGGGGTCGGGTACGTCCGGCTGGAGCGCAAGGGCCGCGGGCGGGCCCTGCGCACGGCGTGGACGGCCTCGGCGGCGCCCGTGCCGGCGCACATGGACGTGGACCTGTCCACCGACCTCAACGCGCTGCTGCCGCTGGTCGCCCCGCTGATCTCCGGCCACTCCGACCTGGCCGTCGGCTCGCGGCTGGCCCGCTCCTCGCGCGTGGTGCGTGGCGCCCGGCGGGAATTGGTCTCGCACGCCTACAACCTGATCCTGCGCGGCTCGCTGGCTGCCCGCTTCTCCGACGCGCAGTGCGGGTTCAAGGCGATCCGCGGGGACGTGGCCGCCCGGCTGCCGCCGATGGTCGAGGACTCCGGCTGGTTCTTCGACACCGAGATGCCGGTGCTCGCCGAGCGGGCGGGACTGCGCATCCACGAGGTGCCGGTGGACTGGGTGGACGACCCGGACAGCAGCGTCGACGTGATCCGCACCGCCGCCGACGACCTGCGCGGCGTGTGGCGGGTCGGACGGGCCCTGGCCACCGGCCGGTTGGCGCTCGACCGGCTGCGCAGGCCGTTCGGCGACGACGGGAGCCTCGGCGGCTCCGGCACCGCCGGGCGGATCACCACCTGGGTGGAGTCCCACTTCACGGCGAGGACGGTGGGCGGCACCACCGTCTACGACCTCACCGACCCGAAATGGCCGCGCGGCGGTCCCGGCGGCGGCGTCAGGCCAGCCGCGCCGGGAAGCCGCCGGTGGCCACCGGGCTCCAGCGCTCGGGGGTGATGCGGATCAGCGACTTGCCCTGGCGCAGCATCGCCTCGCGGTACTCCGCCCAGTCCGGGTGCTCCCCGGAGATGTTGCGGAAGTACTCCACCAGCGGCTCGACGGCCTCGGGCACGTCCAGCACCTCGGCGACGCCGTCCACCTGCACCCACGGCCCGCTCCAGTCGTCGGAGAGGATGATCACGCTGACCCGCGGGTCCCGGCGGGCGTTGCGCGTCTTGGCCCGCTCCGGGTAGGTGGACATGACGATCCGCCCGGCGTCGTCCACCCCGCACGTCAGCGGCGAGCCCTGGGGGCGGCCGTCGGAGCGTGTGGTGAGCAGGATCGCGCGGTGCCGGGGCCGGACGAAGTCCAGCAGCTCGTCGAGGTCGACGGCGGTGTTGGTGGCGATGTTGGGAGCCATGGGTGCACCTTACGTCCCGGACGTGAACGCGCCGGGTCCGCCCTTCGCGGGCGAGCCCGGCGCGTGTCCGTGGCTACCGCGTCGCTCAGGCCCCGGCGGCGGAAAGCGCGGCGAGCTCCTGCTCGGTCAGCTTCAGGTCCGCCACCGCGGTCAGCGCGGGCAGCTGCTCGACGGTACGGGCGCTGGCGATCGGCGCCACCACCGTCGGCTGCGCGGCCAGCCACGCCAACGCCACCGTCGCCACCTCGGCGTCGTGGGCCGCGGCCACCGCGTCCAGCGCCTCCAGCACCTTCGGACCGCGGCTGTCGGCGAGGAAGGCGGCGGCCCGCTCGGCGCGCGGGCTGTCCACCTCGGCGCCGCCCGGCCGGTACTTGCCGGTCAGGAAGCCCGAGGCCAGGCTGTAGTAGGGGGCGGCGGACAGTCCGCGGGCGGCCACCAGGTCGGCGAGCGGGCCCTCGTACGCGTCCCGCTCCACCAGGTTGTACCTCGGCTGGAGGATCTCGTAGCGGGCCAGCCCCTCGCGCTCGGAGAAGTCCAGGGAGGCGGCCAGCCGTTCGGGCGAGATGTTGGACGCGCCGATGACGCGCACCTTGCCCTCCTTCACCAGGGCGTCCATCGCGGTGATGATCTCCTCGACCGGGGTGTCGAGGTCGTCGAAGTGCGTGTAGTAGAGGTCGATGTGGTCGGTGCCGAGCCGGCGCAGCGACGCCTCCGCGCCCTTGCGGATCGTCTCCGCCCTCAGGCCCTTGGCCTCGGCGTACGCGCCGACCTTGGTGGCGACCACGATGTCGTCGCGTCGGCCGCGCCGGGCCAGCCAGCGGCCGATGATCGTCTCGGACTCGCCGCCGGAGTTGCCCGGGGCCCAGGCCGAGTACACGTCGGCGGTGTCCACGAAGTCGCCGCCGGCCGCCGCGTAGGCGTCCAGCACGGCGAAGGACTGCGCCTCGTCGGCGGTCCAGCCGAAGACGTTCGCGCCGAGTGAAAGGGGGAAGACGTCGAGTACTGAGGAGCCAATGCGTGCCATGTGTGATGGCAACGAGGTGGGGGGTGCCGGGTATTCCGCCGACACGCTAGGGTCAGGCGGCATGTCGAACCACACGCAGAACCCTGACAACAACTACGACCCCGCCGGGTCCACCCAGATGTTCCGCGCCTTCGTCGACGAGCAGCCCGCGCAGGCGCAGGTCCAGCAGGCCCAGTCCCGCAGCCGTGCCGGCCTCGTCATCGGTGTGGTCGTGGCCCTGGTGGTCATCGTGGGAGTGGTCGCACTCGCGATGAAGTAGTCCCGCGCCCTCGGCGCGGCCCTGCTCCTGCGACCACTCCTCCCGTCCTCCTAGGCTTCGGCGGTCAGCCCGTCGCGCAGCTGGGCCAGGGTGCGGGTCAGCAGCCGGGAGACGTGCATCTGGGAGATGCCGACCTCCTCGCCGATCTGCGACTGCGTCATGTTCGCGAAGAACCGCAGCATGATGATCTGGCGCTCGCGCGGCGGGAGTTGGGCCAGCAGCGGCTTGAGCGACTCGCGGTACTCCACACCCTCCAGCGCGGTGTCCTCGTAGCCGAGCCGGTCGGCCAGGGTGCCCTCGCCCCCGTCGTCCTCCGGCGGCGGGGAGTCCAGGGAGCTGGCGGTGTACGCGTTGCCGACCGCGAGGCCGTCGACCACGTCCTCCTCGGAGACACCGAGGCAGACGGCCAGTTCGGCGACGGTCGGGGAGCGGTCGAGCCGCTGCGAGAGCTCGTCGCTCGCCTTCGTCAGCGCCAGCCGCAGCTCCTGCAGGCGGCGCGGCACCCGCACCGACCACGAGGTGTCGCGGAAGAACCGCTTGACCTCGCCGACGATGGTGGGCATCGCGAAGGTGGGGAACTCCACCCCGCGCTCGCAGTCGAACCGGTCGATCGCCTTGATCAGCCCGATCGTGCCGACCTGGACGATGTCCTCCATCGGCTCGTTGCGGCTGCGGAACCGCGCGGCGGCGTACCGCACCAGCGGGAGGTTGAGTTCGATCAGCGTGTCCCGCACGTACGTCCGCTCCGGGCTGCCGACGGGCAGCTCGGCCAGTCGCAGGAACAGCGAGCGCGACAGCGTGCGGGTGTCGATGGCCTCGCTGTGAAGAGCGTCGTGCGGCACGGCTGCGGTGTCGTCAGCTGTCGCCCGCTCAGCTGCTGACGCGTCAACTGCCTCGGTACGGAGCACCTTGGGACTGCCCACCTGTACGGACATGCCACCCCCTTGAGGTCGCGGTCTGGCGTCGCGAGCGACGGTTGTTCCTCCAGTGGTGTACCGGAGGTCCGGCCGCCACAAACGCGGTATCCGCAGAATGTCACATGTCGGCAACGCGCTGTAGCGCCATGTCGACATATCCGTGCGGGGGCTTCATCCGGGTGGGTCATGTTTCGATCTGGTTTGCGGACCTCAGCCGCGCGAAGCTGCGGGACAGCAGGCGCGAGACGTGCATCTGTGAGACCCCCAGTTCCGCGCTGATCTGTGATTGCGTCAGGTTGCCGAAGTAGCGCAGCAGCAGGATCCGCCGTTCGCGCTCGGGGAGTTGCACCAGCAGGTGTCTGACCAGGTCGCGGTGCTCGACCCCGCTGAGCGCCGGGTCCTCGTAGCCGAGCCGGTCCAGCAGGCCGGGGGCGCCGTCGCCCTCCTGCGCGGCCTCCAGCGAGGTGGCGTGGTAGGCGCGGCCGGCCTCCAGGCAGGCGAGCACCTCCTCCTCGGACAGCTTCAGCCGCTCGGCGATCTCGGCGGTGGTCGGGGAGCGGCCGTGCAGCACCGTCAGGTCCTCGATGGCGCCGCTGACCTGCACCCACAGCTCGTGCAGGCGGCGCGGCACGTGGACGGTCCGCACGTTGTCGCGGAAGTAGCGCTTGATCTCGCCGACCACGGTCGGCATCGCGAAGGTCGGGAACTGCACCCCGCGCTCCGGGTCGAACCGGTCGATGGCGTTGATCAGCCCGATCGTGCCGACCTGGACCACGTCCTCCATCGGCTCGTTGCGGCTGCGGAAGCGGGCGGCGGCGTAGCGCACGAGGGGCAGGTTGACCTCGATGAGCGCGGCCCGGACCCGGGCGTGCTCGGGGGTTCCGGGCTCCAGCTTCACGATCTGCTCGAAGAGCACCTGGGTGAGCGCGCGGGCGTCGGCCGCGTTGCTGCTGGTCGGGCGGGTGCGGCCGCGCGGATACGACGGCTGCGGGGGCGCCTGCGGCGGGGCCGCGTCCGTATCCGTGTCCTTGCCCGTGTCCGTTTCTGCGTCCGGGGCGGCGGCGGTCTCCGGTGCGTTCGAGGTGTCCGGTGAGGCCGTTTCCGCTGTTCCGTCGGCGGTGTCCGGAGGATCGGGCGATTCCGGCGTCCTCGTGGCCGCGGATGTTGTCGATGACGGCGAAGGCGTCGAGGGCATCGCATTCGTCGTCGCTGGCGAAGGTGACGCCGCACGGGCCGGCACCGGCACACCACACCCCTTATCGGTCCACTCCAGAGCTGGCAAAAGCGGTCATAGCATCACAATTCATGTGAGCCAGCCGCAAGCATCGCATATTGCCGTGTTGTACGAACGGGGGGCGCGCGGGGGGCGCCCGGAAGCACACGATGGGCGCGCCCATGGTGCTCGGACGGTCGCGCGGCGGGAGTGGCCGAACCGCGCCGGGTGCGGGAGCCGGGCACGGCGAAGCCCCCGGGTGCGGGCCCGGGGGCTTCGAGGAGGGAGTTCGTGCGTGCGGGGAGGCGGGAGGGAGTCGTCGTGCGGGGCGGACCGGCCCGGTCCGCCCTCCGTGCGCGGGGGTGCGGCCGGTCAGTTGGCCAGATCGTGCATGAACTGGCCGATGCTCTTGGCCGCGTTCGATATGCCGACGAATCCCACCTGGACGAGGTCCGCCGCCCGTGCCGGCTGGTCGATGATCGTGTAGAGCACGAAGAGCACCACCGCGTACGTGGCGAGCTTCCTTGCCTGTGCCATGCTCCTTGACCTCCCCAGCCGCGACTCCGCAGCGGTCACAAGTGTGCAATCGCCGAAGTGTATCCGCCGTTCGGCGTCATCAGCGGAACACTTCCGCCGATCATCCGTCAGACCACGGCGCCGGCCCCGGCGTCGGCCGCCACGACGTCGTGCTCGAACTGCCCGATGGCCAGCGTGGTGGTCATGCCGACCCGCCCGTACAGCAGATGGGCGCCGGTCGGACTCTCGCTGTCCACGTCCAGGCCGACCGTGCCCACCCCGCGTGCGGCGAAGGACGCGAACCCGGCCAGCAGCAGCGCCCGGCCCAGGCCCGTGCGGCGCGCGGCCCGGGACACCCCCAGCTGCGCCACCTCGCCCGATACCTCGCCGCCCACCTCGCGCAGCCGGTTCAGCGACGCCCCGAGCACCTCGCCGTCCCGCTCGGCGACCAGCCACAGCGACGGGTCGAAGCCTTCGTGGACGGTGTCCGCGGCCCAGTGCGCGTAGTCCCGGGGCAGGCGGCCCCAGCGGTCGGCGAACGCGCCCTCCACGCACGCGTGCACCCGCCGCAGGTCCGCCTCGCTCCCGTCGCAGGACCTCAGCGTGACGCCCTCGGGCCACACCGGCGCCGGCAGCCGGCCGTCCAGTTCCCGGCGCATGCGCTGGTGCACCCGGGCCAGCCGGTAGCCGCGGGCCCGCAGCATCGCGTCCGCCGCGCCGCCCAGCCGCACGTAGTTCACCAGGACCGCAGCCGGCTCCCCCGCCCCGCCGGCCGGCGCCCAGTCCTCGCCGGTCGCCATCCGCGCGGCGCGCGCCTCCATCCGGGCCACGATCCCCGAGCCGATCCCGGCGCCGAGGTGGTCCGGGTGCGTGTACGCGTCCCCGAACACCCGGCCCTCCGCCGGTTCGGCCACCACGTGCCCGTACCCGCAGATCCCGCCGCCGGGCCCGGTCGCCACCCACGCGTCCTCGGCGGGCGACATCCGTGACCAGCCGCGCCGGAACTCGTCCTCCTCCTGCGCGGCCGCCGTCGGGTCCTGCGACCGGGCCGCCCGGTTGACCGTGTCGACGGCCGCCGCGAGGTCGTCCTCCCGGGGCGCGCGTATCCCGTATCCAGGCCGCATCGGTGCTCCTGTCCCTCCCCGGCGCGGCGCCCTGCCGCGCGGGGCCTGCCTAACAGCCCGAACGGCCGTGCGGCAAACAGAAAAGGGTGCGTACGGCGGCGGGACGGGGTGCGGCCGCCGGGCCGCGAGACGCGCGTCACCCCCGGCGCCGTCACACCGGGCCGGGGCGCTCCGTCAAGGAGGTGCAGTCACCTACGAAGCCAAGGAGCACACCATGCAAGCCCGTCTGAACCTGATGGAGATCCCGCTCGCGGCCAAGGCCATGAAGCACCTCGCCTCCGCCGGCCACGAGCAGCGGGCGTCCACGGTGCCGGCCGCCACTCTGGAACTGGTCCGGCTGCGGGCCAGCCAGATCAACGGCTGCGCCTTCTGCACCGACATGCACACCAAGGACGCGATCGAGGCCGGCGAGACCTCGGTCCGGCTCCACCTGGTCGCCACCTGGCGCGAGGCCACCGTCTTCACCGACGCCGAGCGCGCCGCCCTGGAACTGACCGAGGAGGGCACCCGCATCGCGGACGCGGCCGGCGGGGTCGACGACGAGGTCTGGGCGAACGCCGCCAAGCACTACGACGAGGAGCAGCTCGCGTCCCTGGTGACGAGCATCGCCCTCATCAACGCCTTCAACCGCATGAACGTCATCCTCCGGCAGCCGGCCGGCGACTACCGGCCCGGCATGTTCGGGTAGCGCACGAGAAAGGGCAGGTACCGGCGAATTCGCCAGTACCTGCCCTTTTCACTGCTCAGAGCGGTAGCGGTGGGATTTGAACCCACGGAGGAGTTGCCCCCTCACACGCTTTCGAGGTCTGCGATCGGCCGTTCGGGGGTGGTCGTCACCGTTCTGACCTGCTGGTTGGGCGGGCGGACGGACGGCCGTGAACGGTGGCGACCGTCAGCGAACGAGACGGGAACTGAGACGGGGCTTCCGGGGCTTCCGATGGAGCGAAGTCGGACTGTCACCTCCGGAATCGATCGAGGATGTCGAATCCGTGACCCATGCGGCGACCGTAGAGGCCAGCCACAATAAGACCGCCTACGCCGCTGAGCAGGTAGTTTTGCGTAGCCTCAGGTATGTGAAGCAACGCGATGCCCACCGCTGCGGAGGTGAAGAGTGTTGCGACGGCAACGACGCGCAGGGTCTCGCGATCTTGTACGGGTGTCACGCCTTCCAGTTGTTCCCTATCCAGTAGCGCGCCGATCGCTCGTCGGCATAGCGGCGCATGATTTTTAGCATAAGGCATGAAATCTCTCTTAAGGCCGCATATGCATCAATATCGAGCTGGGTCTCTGCCTTATGTAAAGCGCCGACGACGAGAGCAGCATGTTGCTTGAGTTCCTGGCGGCGATGGGTTCGCGGGAAGTACATCAACCCACGAGATCGATACGCCAGCGCGACATCTTTTTCCACTCGGGACAGTAGCTTGCCGACTAGCTCAAGGGCCTCCGGTTGCTGTTCGCCACCTCTGCGCGAAGCCTTCGCACAGGCAACCACAACTTGGCGAGCGGATTCCACTAGGCGGTACCTGGCAAAGGTTGCTGGCGCCTCAATAATCACGGAACTGCCTCGCCAGATATTCCAGCCAATCCAGATAGGTGTGGCGATGAATAAAAGGCAGACAACTATTTGGCCGGCTACTAACGGCCCCACTGTTCCTACGATGCCCCCTAATTTCAAGGGAGGCTCTTTTCTTAGATCATCCAAACGGGCAATCCTGGACCAATTGCGGAATAGGGCGGGTAGGTGCCTCCGATGATTATTGCAGCGAGTCGTAGAACAGCGGTGGTCCATGTGACTATGAGCCAAGCTGCGAAGGCCCTCATCATCCGGCCGCCGAAGAAACTCGGTTCCAACGCCGTAGGGCTACCCGCACTCTGAGCGGAGCCGGTTGGTTATTTCGAGCCGCTGTAAGCTGAGTTCAAGTTCTGCGATACTTTGTCTGCGTTGCGTCGGTGTAATGCTCGAATTCGACGCAGGGGGGAGATCGCCGCCGCGTACCTACTACCGGGTCGCATGCTCCGTGAGCATGCCAGGAAGATGTACTGGATCTGCGGAAATGCGATTTTTGCTCAGGTGGACGTGCGGAAACCCCGTGAACGTCAGGGTTTGCCGATGGGCACCTCTTGGAGCGTCTCCCACTCGTATACACGGTTGTCTCGGTGGATCACGATCAGTGATGCACCGGCAGAGCCACCCGTGCTGCACTTGGCTGCACCGCCGACAGGGATGCGCGCAGCGGGGCCGCATCTGATGGCCGTTGCTGTATGCGGCGCTGACGTGAGGTCGATAGTGATCGGCGGACTCGGGGACATTTCCGGCCCCGCGCACATCCTCGATGCCCTGACGGATGGCGTTCCGAACCGCGTGGACCTTCGCCTCATCATCTGGCGGCAGCACCACCGCCTCATCGGCGACGGTGACCTCGCGAAAGCTGAGTTCGAGATTGGGAAGCTTCCCCAACCTGGACTCCGCCGCACTCGCGATGCGCTTCACTTCGGCAGCGTCCGTCTCGCTGAGGAACCCAACCCCTGCATGGTCAGGTGCAGCCAAGACAGCGGAACCGGGTCGAGCGACGGAAACGGGCTCAAAGCTTGCTGATACTCGGAGACCAGTCGGTGCAGGTCGGTTTGGCCATCGAAGGTCAGGTGCCAGGTGTAGGCACGCTGACCCACATGCCAGCCCGGCCGCCACCACCAGAGATCGCGCATCTCGGGCGCGTGCTGGCCAGGCGACAAGTCCGCAAAGCTCACTCCACACCTCCGAGGGCGACTGCTGCTCGGTGCTGGCTTGCTCGATCGGGTAGTCATCCACGATCACGATGCGATCCGCCGGCCACACCGACTCGGAAGCTTCGAGTACTCGGCTGTCTGCGTCACATGCTGCATGAAGGACGGTCATCACTGGGGCTCCGAGCGAGAGCTACAGGGCGTTCGCCTCTCTGGGGAAGGCTCTGGCTTCGCTACAGGTCTCTGGCTGACGTGTACTTGGCGCCTGCTAAGTCCTCGACGCAGAGGAAGAGCGCTTTCGGCACCACTTTGGGCTCTTCCAGGAAGGTGCTTCTCGCGATGTCGAGCGAGATGTAGCTCGCTCTCAGCTCCTCAAGGCGGCTCGTCTTCCTGTCGAAACTCCGGCGCTGGATCACAACCTCCTGTCCCGGCTGCCACATCTATGGCTTCCGCGACGTGCTCCGGTTGGGCTCCGGCCAGCGAACGTGATCTCGTGCTGCTGTCAGCTGTCAGCAGCTTCTCATCTCCGCGGGCTCGGCCGTAGCGATGCTGTGACCGCTGCTGGAGTGGACGATCACGGCGTACGAAAGTGCTCTTCCCCTGCTGGGAGGAGATCAGACTCTCAGCTCTCAGCACCGCCAACCCCTGCCTCAGGGTCGGGAGGCTGACGCCGAAGAGTTCCTTCATGTCCGTCTCGGCAGGCAGACGGCCGTCGTCAGCGTCGTACTTGCTCTCCTTGATCTGCCGGCGGAGGGCATTGGCTACTAGGTGGTACTTCGCCAGTCCTGCGATTGCGTCAGTCATCGGTGTCCTCCAGTCCCCTACAGGATGCCCGTCTCACCTGAGGTAACAACCTTCGGAGATTGTGTCTTCCAGTCTGATTGAGGATTGGAGGAGGGCGCGCTACTGTCTTCCCAAGTCCTCCGGAGGACCGGAAGATAGGTCCTCCTGGGGCTTGATTGCTGCGCCTGAACGCTCCGTCGCGGGTCGGGATGGGCGGCAGCAGGGCTTCGGCTCTTCGCTCGACTCAACTCAACAGCGTGATCCACCGCAGTACGACGGCTGTGACAACACCGGCTGAGGCGAGTGGAAACTCGTCGTGAGGTGCTATTACCGCAGGTGGTGGCAGTCTGCACGGGCTTCGATCCGCCCCAGGAGATCACTTCACGTGAGGTGAGGTGAGGTTCTGGAGGGTCGGAGCACGGAGGGCAGGCAGCTCACGACGTTAAAGAACGACGCGGCGAACCTTCATCGCCTAGTGCATGTCCGGACGGATCTCTCGGAACGTGCCTGCGGTCCGCGTCTAGCTGAGGTCCACCTCTGCTGATCCCAACGTAGGGAGGTCGGTGTGTACTGACGACAACAGGGCGCTCCCGCACTGGACCGGTGCTGCGGAGCAGCTCTTCGAGTCATTGCGCGATGCTGAGAAGGCGGGATAGCCGCTGGCACCGCGAGTGCGTGTCGAGCGCGCACGGTCCCGTATTGCTCGCCTCTGGCGCGGCGGTGGTGTCGTGACTGCTCGAACCCAACAGCCAACAAGGCGCGGGCTCGGCGGTGCAACGCCGGACCCGCTGATAAGGCACTCCTAGGAGGTCTCTGTGTTCGTCAGTCTGACAGACGCCGAACGGGATGAGCTGTCCCGCAAGCTCGCCGACGTCAACAAGCGTTCCGAGAACGGCGGTGGCCGCCGATCAGCACACCACCGCTCAGCACCTCCAGTCGCAGGCCGACGCGTGGGCCTCCGACCTCCTAGCAGGACCTGCCGGCGACGGGAAGCGATCTGGCCTGGCAGCAGGACATGATCCGCGACGCACAGACGGACGCCGCTCACCTCACCGCTCAGCCGAAGGGATGGTGACCGTGCCGCTGCAACGTTCGCGCTGTGTTCGCAGCTCTGTTCGTGGCTCACGGCGTGGGTGACCACTGGGTGCAGACCAAGCGCAGGCCGATGCTAAGGGCTGCTCCGGGTGGGCAGGCCGCCTTGCTGATGCTCGTCACGTGGCCACGCTCACCGTGACGAAGTTGGTCGTCTCTTACCCGCCGCCGCACTGCTGGGCCTGCACCTGTCGGTGCTTGGCCTGCTGGTGGGGCTGGGTGTGGACGCGGTGACCGCACTGGTGGGCTGACCGCCGGACCACGCTCGCCCGCCTCGCCGAACTGCTCGGCTCCGGCTGAGTTCTACCGGCTCGGGGCCCCGCGGCGGCTGCGACGACAACCCCAGCCTGGGGACCGGCGCGTACGCGCTCGATCAGAGCTGGCACCACCTGTGGCTGCTGGTCGCCGCACTGCTGATCACCGTTGTGTGATCTCGGCCTGACGGTTGCCTGATCCGCTCGCCCCGCTTCGGCTTCGGCTTCGGTCGAGCAGAGCGGGCGGTGAGGGGGAGCCGGACAGTCCGGCCCGATGCCGGGCCGCCGCCGCGCGGCCCGGCCAGGGAGGAACTATGAACGAGACCAAGCCGCAGGTCACCGAGTTCACCGCTGACATCGTCGTGCTGCGCGAGGACGGCCACATCCTGCTGATCCGGCGGGGTGGCGAGCCGTTCACGGGCATGTGGTGCTGCTGGGTGGCTACCTGGACAGCGGCGAGACGCTGCTGGACGCGGCTGTGCGGGAGCTGGCCGAGGAGACCGGCATCCACGTCGAGCGGAAGGACCTGCGCGAGGTTGGGGTGTGGAAGGAGCTGGGCTGTGACCCGCGTGGCCGCTTCATCACCACCGTCTACACGGTGACCGTCCCGGCCGGCACGCCCGCGCAGGCCGCGGACGACGCGGCCTCCCTCGTGTGGCTGCCGACCAGCACCGCTCTGGACGTCCCGCTGGCGTTCGACCACAGCGACATCCTCGCCGCCGCCATCGGCACCCGCCGCGGCGCCGAGTGGGGCGGCCGGTAACCGCCCGCTCTGCTCATCACTGCTCAATCAGCGAACGGCGCACGGCCCGGGGGTGCCACCCCGGGGCCGTTAGTTCGGGCCGTTCCCCCAACTTCCAAGGAGCACGACCCATGAAGCACATTGTCGCCGGGCATCGCGCCGGCAGTGACACCGACTTCCTCGAACTGGCCCTCGGCACGCCTGTGGAGCTGTGGCTGGGCGAGGAGGACGAGACCGAGGAGGAGACCGCGGCGCGGCTGGCTGCGGCCCGTGACATCATCGCCGACGACCCGGGCCTGTTCGACCGCACGACCGCGCTGGCGGTGGAGACGATCGGCCGCACGTGGCTGGAGCTCCTGGCTCTGGTTCCGTCCGCGCCGGTCGTTCCCGCCCGGCGTCGGCCGCGTCGGGTGGTGGCGGCATGAGCACCACCGAGCGCGCCATCCTGGCCATGGACTGCTGCACCTGGTACCTGTTCGTGCACCGCTGGACCGCCCGTGGCCCGAGCACTGCCCGGAGTACTACTGGGCCGACGGCGGGGAGATTCCCACCACTGCGCAGCGCCGCGCCGCTCTCACCAGCCTCGGCTACCAGGTCGCCCCCGGCAGTGAGTGGGAGTGCACGGAGCTTCCCGAGGCCGAGTACACCGACGACACCGCCCCGGTTGCCCTTCTGGCTGCCATCGACGTGCACCCATCGGGGGTGAGGCGTCGTGAACTGTCCCTTACTGCTTGCTGCGCGCCGGGCGCGGCTGCTGGCGATCCTGGCGGGCCTGTCGTGGCTGCTGGGCATCTACCCGCCGCTGCTGGTCCGTCTGCTGCTGGTCGCCGCGTTCGGTGCGGGCCTGGTCCTGGATCTGCTCGCTGACGCCGGCACCGTGCCCGGCCCGGTCCGGCTCACCGGCTGGGGCCGGGCGGGGGGTGACTCCTGATGGGCCACCTCGGGAACCTCGCTCGCAGCGCTGCCGCGTCGGTGATGGACTCGCCGATTCCCGCGGCACGCGCCAACGCCGTTGCGCAGCTCGCATGCCGGGCTGCGCCAACAACGGACACTCCGCTGTCGCCGCGGCCGTGGCGGTTGCTGCTGTTCTGGTGACCGCCCTGAACAGATCGTCGGCCGCTACGGCGATGACGGCACGGAGTTCGCCTCCTTCCACACCGACCGCCCCAAGGAGGCGCGGTCATGACCCGCAACGCTCCCCGCACGCTGGCCCTGGCTGCTGCTGGGGTCATCGTCGCGCTGACGGCTGCTGCGTTCTGGCTGTCCTACGCGCACTTGCAGTCCGTCGCTGCCGCGCACGGTTTGGCCGCGTCCCAGGAGCGCGCGTGGGCATGGCCCGCGACGCTCGACCTGTTCATCGTCGCCGGGGAACTGCTGCTGCTGCGCGCGTCGCTGACGCGCGCACGGACTGGTGGGCGATCGGCCTGACCGTCACCGGATCGGGCGGCAGCATCGCGCTGAACATCTCCGGTGTGGGTGCGCACGCGCACACCCTCGACTACGTGGTGGCCGCAGTGCCGCCACCGCCGCTCTGCTGGCGTTCGGTGCGCTCATGCGGCAGGTCCACGACGCGCTCGCCGCACCGGCCGTGCGCACCGAGGACGCGCCCGCCACCGTGCCGGACAGCGCGGACGCCGGAGATCACGACGGGACGTTCCGGCTGGTCAACCCGCGACCGCCCCCGCTGACACCGAGCCCTCTCCCGCGCTGGTCGCCCCTGCTGCTGAGCCTGCCCCGCGCCGCGCAAGGAGCGCGTGCGGCAGGCCCGGGTGCGGGCAAGACCGCGCGTGCCGTGCGCAGTGATGACGAACTGCTGGCGGATCTGCGGGAGCTGCGCACGGGTGCGGACCGGCCGCTGTCACAGCGCGCTGTGCTGGCTGCGCTCGGCATCGGCGTGCCGCGTCTGCGCGCACTGCTGGACGCGCACGGCAGAATCCTCGACCCGCTGCCGCTGCCCGCACCCCGGCTGCTGTACCCCGCCCCCGACACCACCGAGCCCGTTGCCGTCGATGACGGCGGTGTGCTCGCCGCTACCCGCTGAGGAGGACGACGTGGCCACCCCGCGCCGCTACCAGTTCGACAACCACCTGCCCGCTACGCTCCCGCCGCCGGACGCACCGCCGATGGTCTACCGCCCGGAAGCTGCTGCCGCAGCAGACCGACCAGACGGCCGGTCAGCCGCAGATCATCCACATCCACCAGGCCCCGCCCGACCGCACCGTGCAGCGCCTCGCGCTCGGCTCCGGCATGGGCGCCGGAACCGTCGCGGCCGGCGTCTACTTCGGCCTGCTGCTGGTTGCTGCCATGACGTCCATGGCTATCGACCTCGCGATCGTCGCTCTGGTCGTCACCGTCACCGCCTGGGGCGTGGTCACCGTCGTGCGCTCCATCGGCGGCCCAGACGGCAAGGCCGCCGCCAAGACCCTCCAGTCCGCCCGCCGCGGCCGTCGCCGCTGACTGCCGTGCCCCGTCGCCACCAGGCGTTTTCCGGTCTGGTGACGGCGGAGGACCGGAGAGTCCGGCTCTGCACCACCCGCCCTTCTGGGGGATCAACTATGGGACAGGACGTCAGGCTTACCGCAGGTGAGAAGGCCGTATCGCGGGTCTGTCCGGCCGCGCGTGCAAGCGGCTGGTGGCCGGTGAGGACGTCTACATTGACGACCTGACCGGCCGCATCGACGCCATCACCGAGCAGGCCGCGCAGCGCACCGCGCGGGAGAACGACGCACTGCTGCGGCAGCTCGACTCCGCCGGGGCACGGTCGCCGACGCCGCGGTCGCCGCGCGCACCGCCGGCCGGGACACCGAGGCGCAGGCCAAGCAGCAGCTCAAGGACGCGCAGGCCGCGCTGACGCGCACCGAGCGCGCCGCGCGCCGCATGGGGCTGTGACGTTGCCCCGGGGCGCCCGCTCATCCGCCAAGACCACCGGGCCCCGGGCCCGCCACCCGAATTCCGAGCAGACAGGAAGGTCCAGCATGACCGACACCGCTCTGCCGCCGCACCTGCGCGCGGCCCCCAACCCCGACGACACCGACACCCGACCGTGACGGTGCCGGTGGACAATCCGAACCTTGCGAAACCGCAGGTCGTCAGCGAGAAGCGCAAGCCGATCGTGGCCGACTGGCTAACCGACCGCCGGGACTTCACCGCCGCCGCCGGGCACAGCGGCGCCAACCTCGGCTACACCGCGCTAACGTGTTAGGGTGTCGCGCGCGGAGCAGCGCGCGCGCGCGCTGTGCCAACGTGAGTGTGAGAGCGAGCGCCGCTGCGAGACAGCGGTGCGGGAGGGCGAGGGTGCGCGGCGCGCGAGCGAAGAGTGCGCGCGGTGACGTGCGCGCGCGGTCCGAGCAGGGCGCGCTGTGCGTACGTGTACCGAGGCCGTACGCGCCACGGCGGCGAGGTCGCGCGGGCGTGCGGGCGCGCGGAAGCGCCCGAGGTCGGCCCGGCCGTGCTGAAGACGGAGATCCAGAAGCTCACGGGGTCGATCGAGCTGCGCGGGCTGGACGCGATCGGCAACGCGAAGAACAGTGCGGCGATCAAGAAGGGCGGGGACAAGAACGGTCTCCGCTTCACCGCCCCCATCACCCGCGACGGCCCCGGCTGGCGCGCCGACCTGCGACCTGCCCTACGGGGTGACCGCCTGAGGACGTGATGGACGCGCCGCGAGCGCCTCGCCTCCGGACTGCGCCGCCCGCTGGGCTGCGTGTGGCCGAAGCCGGACCGGAACGAGCACGAGGGCCGGCTGATGCTGTGGGTCGGGGACCAGGACATGACCAAGACCACGCAGCCGGCCTGGCCGCTGCCGAAGACCGGCGACGGTGGACCTGTTCAAGCCGGTCGCCGTTCGGCACCGACCAGCGCGGCGCGGTGGGTCGCCGTCACGCTCATGTTCATCTCGGGCATCATCGGCGCCATCCCGCGGATGGGCAAGACGTTCCTGCTGCGGCTGCTCGCTGCTGATCGCCGCCCTGGACCCGCGGGCCGAGCTGCACCTGTACGACCTGAAGGGCACCGGGGACCTCGGCCCCGCTGGAACGCGTCGCCCACCGCTACCGCGCCGGCGACGACGACGAGGACATCGACGCTACGCCCTCGACGACATGCGGGCGCTGCGCGACGAGCTGCGCCGCCGCGCCAAGGTGATCCGGGACCTGCCCCGGGACATGCTGCCCGGAGACCAAGGTCACCCCCGACCTGGCCAACAACAAGACGCTGGGCCTGCACCCGATCGTCATCGGCGTCGATGAGTGCCAGGTGTGGTTCGAGCACCCCAAGCACGGCGAGGAATTCGAGGACATCTGCACCGACCTGGTCAAACGCGGCCCGGCGCTGGGCATCATGCTGCTGTCCTGGCCACCCAGCGCCCGGACGCGAAGTCCCTGCCCACCGGCATCAGCGCGAACGCCGTCGCTCCGGTTGTGCCTGAAGGTCATGGGCCAGATCGAAAACGACATGGTGCTGGGCACCGTCGTCCTACAAGGACGGGTTCCGGGCCACGATGTTCGCCTGGACCGACAAGGGCATCTACTACTTCGCCGGCGAAGGCGACGACGCCCGCATCGTCCGCTCCGTCGTACGTCGGACGCCGTCGCAGCCGAACAGGATCGCGCCTGCGCGCCCGCAAGCCGCCCGCGACGCCGCCGGCACCCTGACCGGCCACGCCCTCGGCGACGGAACCCGACGCCGCGCCGGCGCCGGGTTCGACCTGCTCGCCGACATCCTCGCCGTCGTCCGCGCGCAGACGAGACGAAGGTGTGGTACGAGACGGATCGTCGCCCGCCTCGCCGAACTGCGCCCGGACGTCTACGCACGGGCTGGAAGGCCCGAGCAACTCACCGCCGCCCTCAAGCCGTACGGCATCACCACCGGCCAGATCTGGGGCACCACCGAGGACGGCAAAGGCGACAACCGGCGCGGCATCACCCGCGCCGACATCACCGCCGCCGTCACCGAGCGTGACGAGAACCGGGACGCGGGCTGACCCGAGCACCGCCGCTAGGTCTAGCACCCGCACCCGCTAGATCTAGCGACCCCGCTAGCGACCCATATCGACACTGATCAGCGCGCTAGCGGCTAGCACCCGCCATCCGAATACCCTGGAAACCGCCCCGGATAGGGATATCCACGCATCCTCCTGCTCGCTATCGCCACCCTCCTCCTCATAACCTGCTGTTACGCAGCGTTGTGTGCGGTGTAGCCGTTCGTGCCCTGCCGCAAATGCGGCCGCCCCGCCACCCGCAAGGGACGCCGCAAGCGCGGCAAGCACTGCCGGCGCTGCGACGGCAACGGCAAGCGCATGCGCATCGGCCGCCACCTGTACAACCACAGCCGCCGCATCCACGCCGACGGCACCCGCCCCAAGCACCGGCCCGCCGAAAAGGCCCGACCCCTCGAAGGACCTGCCGCATGGTCCTGACCTTCTCCGCCGTCCTCATCTTCGGCATCGCGCTCGCCGCCCTCCTCCACTCCCGCAGCCTGTCCGTGGGTGCGGCGTT
This sequence comes from uncultured Actinomycetota bacterium, assembly GCA_963756705.1. GTDB lineage: Bacteria > Actinomycetota > Actinomycetes > Streptomycetales > Streptomycetaceae > Actinacidiphila. Next base: position 129,682 of record CAVWOS010000008.1, read on the forward strand.
CGTCGCGCTGATCTTCGGCTTCTACCTCGCCGGCACCGGCGCGGCCCCCTCCATCACCAACATCGCACACGCCCTCAACAGCGCCATACGCGGCACCTGACAGGCCCTGCCCGCCGAGCACCTCATCACCGCCGACTAACCCTGTTAGGTAATAACGCCCGGGACGGCCGCCTCTCGCCAAAGAACACGGTCGTCCCGGCCCAGCCATCCCATCAAGGAACAGGAGACACCCAGCATGACCCAGACCGACCGACTGCGCACCGCGCTGCGCATCGCCGCGGCCGGCATCCCTGTCCTGCCCCTGCGCCGAGGGAAGGTGCCTTTCGGCAACTGCCCCGACTGCGCCGACAACTGGCCTGCGGCGGGCGGCCGAACATGAAGACCGCCGGGCCCTGCACCTGCCCCGACCTCTGCCACGGCTGGGCCGCCGCGACCACCGACCCGACCGTCATCACCTCCCCGACGTGGGCGGCGGCGTGGCGGCGCGCGGTGGCTGTCGCCTACCACCCCGGCGGCGCCGGACTGACCGTCGTGGACCTCGACAACGCCGACGCCATCACCTGGGCCCGCGAGGCTCTGCCCGCGACGCGGACCGTGCAGACGACGCGCGGCGAGCACTGGATCTACCGGGGCGCCATGCACTCCGTCGAACGCGGTGCGGCCCGGCGTGGACATCAAGTCCACCATGGCCTACGCCCGCTGGCTCGGCCCCGGCACCGGCACCATCACACGCCCTGCCGGACGCCGTGCGCGCACTGGCCGTGAAGGAACCCGCCCGCGGTCCGGCCGGCGGCCGTCACCGTGTCCACGCCGGCCGGGGGCGGGCAGTGCCGGCACCGCACGCCCTCCTACCTGGACCGTGGCATCGCCATGGCTGAGCAGCGCATCGCCGGGGCCCGCGAGGCGGTGCACGCCACCGTCTACCGCACGTTCCTGGCGGTGCTGTCCACGCACGGCCGGTGCGGCTGCCTCACCGAGGCCCACACCGCGCGGCTGTTCGCCGCCGCGCAGGCCAAGGGCGAAACGGCCCGGCACTGCACCGACGCGTGGACCAACGCCAGCACCAGGTTGGGGCTGTGACCATGGCTGACGACGACAAGACGACCGGCCGCGAGGTCATCGCCGACTACGCGCAGGCCAACTTCCGGTACTTCAGCACCGCCGAAGGCACCGTCTACGCGCAGCGCAACGGCCACCCCGTGGCCCGCCCGATCCGCTCGCAGGGCACGACAGGCAGCCACCGGCAGGAACTCATGGTCGGACTGTTCAGCGACGGCAAGCGGCGTGTTCAACGGGACCGCGCTCAAAGAGGCACTGGACCTGATCGAAGCGCTGGCGCTGACGGAGGACGTGCAGCCGGTGCACATCCGCGTGGCCCCCGGATTCGACGGGGCCACCTGGCTCGACCTCGGGCCGCAACGACGGGCAGTCCGTGCGCATCCACCCCACCGGCTGGGACATCACCGTCCCCGACCCGCGCGAGGTGTGCTGGCGGCGCACCCAGCTCACCGGCGAACTCCCCATGCCCGCCAGGGACACCGACGGCAAGGGCATCGACCTGCTGCTGCGGCTTGTGCAACTTCGCCACCGCGGAGACCGAATGCCTGGCCATCGCCTGGCTGATCGGCTGCCTCGGCCCGTCCGTACCCGTCCCCGCCCCTTCCTCACCGGCCCGCAGGGCGCGGGCAAGTCCACCGGCGGGCGGATGCTCATCCGCATCATCGAGGGCATGAGCGGTGACCTGCGCCGGGCCCCGAAGGATGAAGAAAACCTGATCGCTGCGGTGGCGGCTGGATGGGTCACCGCCCTGGACAACCTCTCTCACATGACGCCGGACCTGTCCGACGCCATGTGCTGCATCGTCACCGGCGCCGAGAGCGTCAAGCGCGCCCTGTTCACCGACGGGGACGTGCATCCGCGCCCGCTACCGCCGCCCCCTGCTGCTGACCGGTATCGACGTGGGAGTGATCCGCCCGGACCTCGCCGAAAGGCTGCTGCCCCTGCGTTTGGAGCGGCCACGGATCCGGCGTACCGAGGCGGAGTTGTGGGCGGAGTACGCGGAAGTTCTGCCGGTCGTTCTCGGGTCGCTGCTGGACCTGACGGTCAAGGTCCGCGCAGCGGAGGCGGAGACCCCGACCGATCTGCGGATGGCCGACTTCGCCCACCTGTGCGCGCAACTCGACGCGGCAACCGGCCTCGGAGCCCTGAACGCCTACCGGGCCAGCCTCGACGACCTCAACGACGACGTGATCGAAGGCGACCTGCTCGCGCAGACCGTCCTCCTCCACGCCGAGAGCCTCGACCCGGGTGCGCGAGCAGCGGATGACCTCCACGGAGTGGCTGCACTGCCTCAGCCGCCTCTACAGCGGCGAGGACTGCCGCCCCCTGCCCGAAGGGCTGGCCGACCACCGGCAAGGTCCTCTCCGACCGTCTCAAGCGCCTCCAGCCCACCCTTCGCCGCCCGCGGCGTCCTCATCGACACCGGCCGCACCAGCGAGGGCCGGTACCTCGAAATGACCCGCCCCGCCGGTCCGCCCCCTCCCGAGCAACAGCAGGCGTTCTGACCGGTCCGCCGACCCGGACAAGCAAGAAGAGCACCAGGCGCCACGCGGGCGGGTGCTCCTCTTGCTGTTCGGCGCGAGCGCCGCCTGAAGGTCGCGCCGCGAAGCGGCTCCTTCTTCACGCCTGTGAGGCGACACCGCACCACAGACAGACACCCCCTCTTTTGTCCTAAGAGGGAAGACGCTGCGTCATCTGCGTCATGCGAGCCGAAAAAACGGCACCTGACCTGCGACAACAGAGCGTGACGCAGACGGCGGGCTCTGCGTCATCCTGCGTCATCTGCGTCACTGCGTCACCCGATGACGCAGCCCATGACGCACCGATGACGCAGGCCCACGCCGCTGCGTCACACAAAACCGCAGGTCAGAAGCTCGAATGACGCTGATGACGCAATGACGCAGAAATCCGCACTTCGGACAGACGCACGGCACCCCAGCCGAGCCCCGGACCATCCGCCGCTAAGGACGGCGCAGACTGGACCAGGAGGACCCGGTGACCACCCGCCAGCTGACAGACGCCAACGATCCGACCTTGTTCTGCTCACCGTCGAAGAGGCTGCCGACGACTGCGCATCGGCCGGACTACCTGCTTCAGGCTCATCCGAACGGGCGCTCTGGAATCCGTTCCCGTGGGCCACCTGCGGCGCATCCCCGCGGAGGCGATTCCCGAGTACGTCGCGCGTCTGCGCGAAGCTCACCGCGCGGCCTGATCCCACCCGGGGTGGCGGCACTCCCGGACAGGGGAGCCCGCCACCCCGGTTTTCCTCCCTTCATCCACAACCTTGGAGAGTGACCTGTGGAAGAGAACCGAAAGGCGCACCCGTCGCCCTAACGGCGCGTCAAGCATCTACAAGGGCAAAGACGGCAAATGGCACGGTCGCGTCACGGTCGGCGTCAAGGACGACGGCACGCCCGGATCGGCGTCACGTTGAACGGAAGACCGAAGCCGAGATCATCAAGGCCGTACGGGAGCTGGAGAAGCAGCGTGACGGCGGAAAGGTGCGCAAGCCAGGGAAACGCTGGACGGTCGCTGCGTGGCTGGACGCACTGGGTAGAGAACATCGCCGAACCCGTGGTCAGCGTGAACACGATCGCCGGGTACCGCGTGGCTGTACGAGTCCACCTGACGCCCGGGTCTCGGTGCCCACCGGCTCGACAAGTTGGAGCCGGAGCACATCGAACGGTTCTACGCGAAGATGCGGGCGCAGGCAGCAAGCCGGCGACTGTCCACCAGGTGCACCGAACCATCCGGATGGCTCTCAACGAGGCCGTGCAGGCGACGGCACATCACCGAGAATGTGGTCAGGCTGGCTAAGGCGCCGACCGCTCGATGAACGAGGAAGTCGAGCCCGTACACGCTGGAAGAGATCGCAGCGGCTGCTTGAGGCAGCGACGCGAGCGGCGGCATCCGGCGCGATGGGTATTCGGCGCTGGCACTCGGTCTGCGGCAGGGCGAGGCCTGGGGCTGCAAGTGGTCGGACGTGGACCTTCAGACACGGCGACGATGCGCATCCGTCGGAGTCGGCTACGGCCGAAGTACGCGCACGGCTGCGGCGGAACCTGCGGCAAGAAGCACGGAGGCTACTGCCCGGAGCGGCATGCCGATCCGGCCGCCGACCGAAGGGCACCAAGTCGCGGGCAGGAAAGCGGACGATCGGCCTGCCTCCGCAGACTCGCCGGCCTGCTGGAGATGCACCGGGACGCCCAGGGCACCGCGCGGAAGAGGGCGCGGCAGCTCTGGACGGCTTCGTGCGAAGGACGACTGGGTGTTCACCGACGACACTCGGCAAGCCGGTGAATCCCCGGTATGGACTACGACGAGTGGAAGCGGCTCCTGACGGGACGCCGAAGGTGCGGGACGGCCGGCTGCATGACGCTCGCCACACGGCGGCCACGGTGCTGCTGATCCTCGGCATCCCGGACACGCGCGGTGGATGGCGTCATGGGCTGGGAGCCCGGGAGCGCGATGGCGGCGCCGCTACCAGCACGTGACGGACTCCGTGCTGAAGAACATCGCCGAGCGACGTCGGACGGACCCTCTGGGGCGGTCCGGACTGAGGGCGACGACGGCCCGGTGGAGCCGCTCGTACCGGCCAAGTGAGACGGAAACTGAGACGGACGCGAACGGGACCTAGCTAGCGAATTCGCCAGTACCTGCCCTTTTCACTGCTCAGAGCGGTAGCGGTGGGATTTGAACCCACGGAGGAGTTGCCCCCTCACACGCTTTCGAGGCGTGCTCCTTAGGCCGCTCGGACACGCTACCGAGAGAGAGCTTAGCCCACCGCGGGGGGTGCTCAGAAACCTAATGGCCGGAAGAAGCGGGTGAGCAGGGCCGAGCAGGGTTCGGCGAGGACCTCGGAGACGACTTCGGGGCGGTGGTTGAGGCGGCGGTCACGGACCAGGTCCCACAGGGAACCGGTCGCGCCCGCCTTCGGATCGGCGGCGCCGTATACCACCCGGTCCAGCCGGGACAGCACGATCGCGCCCGCGCACATCGTGCACGGCTCCAGCGTCACCGCGAGGGTGCAGCCGGACAGCCGCCACTGCCCCACCCGCGCGGCCGCGCGCCGGATGGCCAGCACTTCGGCGTGCGCGGTGGGGTCGCCGGTCGCCTCGCGCTCGTTGCGGGCCCGGGACAGCACCTCGCCGTCCGGGCCCAGCACGACCGCGCCCACCGGCACGTCGCCGGTGAGCGGGGCGTGTTCGGCCTCCGCGAGAGCCATGCGCATCGCGGCGGCCCAGGGATCGCGCAGGACGTCCGGGCCGTTCTGGCCGGCCGGGCCGGTCGGGTCGGTCAGCGGACGGCCTCCAGCACGTCGGCGGCGCCCAGGGCGTCCGCGATCTCGCCGAGTGCCTCGCCCGTCAGCGCACCGTCCCCGCTGAGGGCGAGCAACTCCGTGGCGCTCATGCCCAGATCGGCCAGCAGGCCGGTCTCGCCGAGCGGTCCGGCGGGCACGTGGTCCTCGGAAGGACCGGCCACGGAGTCCTCGTCGTCGTCGGATTCGCCGTCCTCGGTGCCGTCGAGGTCGACGAGGTCGTCGAGGTCCTCGGGGTCGCGGCCGAGCACTTCGTCGGTGAGCAGGATCTCCCCGTACGAACTGCGGGCGGCGGCGGCCGCGTCGGACACGTAGATCCTGGGGTCCTCTTCACCGTCGACGCGGACGACGCCGAACCAGGCGTCCTCCTGCTCGATGAAGACCAGGACCGTCTCATCCTCGTCGCCGGCCGTGCGAGCCAGGTCGCTCAGGTCGGCGAGGGTTTCCACATCGTCGAGATCGGGTTCGCTCGCTAGCCAACCGTCCTCGGTGCGCGCGAGCAGTGCGGCGAAGTACACCGTGACTCTCCCACTGGTCTCAGGCCGTCCGGACCGGGCGGGGCCGGACATCCGGTACACGAGGGTTTCATCATGCCCCACCCATCGGCATCGTGGCAGAAACCGGGGCGACGCGAGAGGTCTTCGCCACCGCGACGTGCCAGTACTTGGTCACTCTTGCGAAAAACCCCGATGTTGGCGGGCGGCCGACCGGCCGTGGCGGTCACCCGACCGCCACGGCGCGGTCACCGCGCGCACCCGAAAACCCTCACCAACGAAAGGTGCGCATCCGCATCTGCTGGCGCATCCGGGCCGCCCGGGCCCGCCGGGGCTGGACCCGGTCGCGCAGCTCCCTGGCCTCGTTGAGTTCCCGGAGGAAGGCGGCCCGGCGGTCGCGCCGCTCCCGGTCGCGCTCTTCCTGGCCGCGCGGGCCCTTGCTGTCGTTGCGTCCGCCGCCACTGCGGCCGGCCGTGTCCGGCATCGAACCACCGTCCCCGCGTGTCGCACCCCGATGTCCGGTCGGACATCCGAGCTGTACGAGGTCAGATTCCCTCGAACGGGCGGTTTACCCCACCGGGGGCGCAGAAGGTGCCGGGCGGCGGCCCCCGAAGCCGCGTCGGAGCGGCCCGATACAGTCGTGCCCATGCGTCTCCACGTTGTCGACCACCCGCTGGTCGCGCACAAGCTCACCACCCTGCGCGACGAGCGCACCGACTCGCCGACCTTCCGGCGGCTCGCCGACGAGCTCGTCACCCTGCTCGCCTACGAGGCGACCCGTGACGTCAGGACCGAGCAGGTCGACATCCGCACGCCCGTCGCGCCGACCACGGGGGTGCGGCTGTCCTACCCGCGCCCGCTGGTCGTGCCGATCCTGCGGGCCGGCCTGGGCATGCTCGACGGCATGGTCCGCCTGCTGCCCACCGCGGAGGTCGGCTTCCTCGGCATGGTCCGCGACGAGACGACCCTCGAGGCGAAGACGTACGCGACCCGCATGCCGGAGGACCTCTCCGGCCGGCAGGTGTACGTGGTCGATCCGATGCTGGCCACCGGCGGCACCCTGGTGGCCGCGATACGCCTGCTCATCGAGCGCGGGGCCGACGACGTCACCGCCCTGTGCCTGCTCGCCGCCCCCGAGGGCGTCGAGGCGATGGAGCGGGAGCTCACGGGCCAGCCGGTCACGGTCGTGACCGCCGCGGTCGACGAGCGGCTCAACGAGCACGGCTTCATCGTCCCCGGCCTCGGCGACGCGGGCGACCGCCTCTACGGCACGGTCAGCTGATCCCGAGCTGCACGAACCGCACGACTGCACGAACCGCACGAGCCGGCGGCCGGCCCCACCGGGGCCGACCGCGTGCCGTGTCAGTGCTTGGCCGCGGCCTTGGCCGTCGAGCCGGCCGTGCAGGTCGCCTTCGGCGGCGGCGGGTTCGCCGCCACCACACGGGCCTTCGCCGCGTCCGCGGGCGAGGCGAGGCGGGCGAACGCGTTGCCGATCATCAGATCGACCGTCTTGCCCTTCCGCTTGGGGTCGATCTTGACCTGCGACCCGGCCACCTGCGTGCCGGCCTCGCGCGCGGCCGCCTCCCCGGCGGGTCCGGCCACGACCAGCGCCGAGGCGGTGACCTTGGCGTTGTACGGGTCGGGGGCGTTCGCGAACTTCGCCACCTTGAAGCCGCGGCTGGCCAGGTCGTCGGCGGTGGTCTTGGCCAGGCCGCCGCGCGCCGTGGCGTTGTAGACGTTCAGCGTGACGCCGGCCGGCTGGGGCAGCGGGGTCGGCTTGCCGGTGTGCGTGGGCACGGGCGAGGGACTGCAGGACGGCCGGTTCGAGGACGCCGCGTTGGCCTTCGTGTCGCCGTCGTCACCGCGGAAGACGTGGAAGAGCTGCAAGGCCCCCCAGCCGAAGAGGCCGAGAACCACGACCGCGGCGATCAGGGCTGCCACGATCCGGCCGCGCCGTCTCGGCGGGCGCATCCTCGGATACGCGGTACCCGTGACCCGGTATTTCCCGCCCATCCCCGAGGGGGTCAGCATGCTCATGAGCGCAGCGTAAGCCGATTGTCAGTCCATCTCCAGGACCCGGGCGTGCAGCACTTGGCGCTGCTGGAGCGCCGCGCGTACCGCCCGGTGCAGGCCGTCCTCCAAATAGAGGTCACCCTGCCATTTCACGACATGGGCGAAGAGGTCCCCGTAGAACGTGGAGTCCTCGGCCAGAAGTGTCTCCAGGTCGAGCTGTCCCTTGGTGGTCACCAGCTGGTCCAGCCGCACGGGACGGGGGGCGACGTCCGCCCACTCGCGCGTGCTGACCCGGCCGTGGTCCGGGTACGGCCGCCCGTTTCCGATGCGCTTGAAGATCACACGGAAAGCCTACCGGCCCGGCTTGTCCGGGCGCAGCCTCGACGCCCGGATGGGCCGGGACCGAATGCGGCACATCCGGAGAAAAGGGCGCAGGTCTTAGTCCAATTCTCAACCAGGACGGCCGACTGACGGTCTTTCGGCCCGGTGGAACCGGGTGAAGCGAGGGTGCGGTGGGCGTGAGGGGAGGGCGACCCGGGCCGGGAGGACGCCCCGGACGGGTGCCCGGCTACCCTCGGAGGTGGCGCCCCCGAGCCGAGGAGTGCGGGATGACCGAACGCAAACCGCCCGGAGTGTCCTTCGAGAGCTGGACCGACAAGCAGATCCGCGAGGCCGAGGAACGCGGCGCGTTCGACAACCTGCCGGGCCGCGGCAAGCCCCTGCCCTCGCTCAGCACCCCGTACGACGAGATGTGGTGGATCAAGGGCAAGATGCAGCGCGAGGGGCTGTCCTTCCTGCCGCCCTCCCTGGTGCTGCGCAAGGAGGCCGAGGACGCCGTGCGCGCGGTCGCCGAGGCCCGTACCGAGCCCGAGGTGCGCCGCGTGCTGGCGGAGATCAACGAGAAGATCGAGGCCGCGATCCGCCGCCCGCCCGAGGGCCCGCCGCTGAACCTCGTCCCCTTCGACGTCGAACAGGCCGTGGCCGAGTGGCGCCGCGACCGCGACGCCGCCGCGTCCTGAACCCGGCCCGGGCCCCGAGAGGACGAAGGCGTGCGATTCGACGAGGTGCCGAAGCCGCCGGCGGTCGAGGCCAGGCCGCGTGACGCCCGCGGCTACCCGGTGCCCGCGATCACGCCGTGGGTGGACGACCAGCCGCAGTTCGCGCTGACCGACTACGAGCGCAGCGCGCACTGCGCCCGGCAGCGGCTGTGCTCGGTGTGCGACACGTTCATCCCGCGCGGCCCGGTGTGGCGGGTGGCGGGCGCCGCGGAGACCGGGGCGATCGCGGAGGCGCTGGCGGCCGGGCGGCCGTACCGCAACCTCGCGCCGACCCCCGAGGGCCCCGGGCACCGCTCGTGCATGCTCTACGCCTCGATGGTCTGCCCCTACCTGGCCCGGCCCAACGCCCGCCGGGGGCTGACCGCCGAGCAGCCAGACGAGCTCACCTCGCACGTCGTGCGGGGCGCCGCGCGGGGGGCGTCCGGCGCGGTGGTGGGCTTCGCGGACTACGAGTTCGCGATCACCGCCACGCGGACGCTGTTCCGCTTCCTGGACGTGGTGGAATTCCTGCCGCACGACCTGTCCGATGTTCACCTGGCCGAGCTGCGCCGGGAGTTGGCGGAGCCGGCGGCGTCGGTCCCGCAGGCCCCGTCGGCCCCGCTGTCGAGGGAGCCCGCGCCGCCCGGCGACGGGCCGGCTCAGGACCGGCCCGGCGGGTCGGCTCAGGACCGGCGGTAGGCCGGCAGCCCGTGGTAGTCGGAGACCTTCACCGGCCCGGCGGAGCCGTCCGCCGCCAGCGTCACGATGCCCTGCGGCGTCCGCGCGGCGATCGTCCTGCCGTCGGGTGACCACGCGGGCTCGGCGTAGTTCGTGGTGGCGTGCGGGGTGAGGTCCTTGTACTGGAGCGCGCCGCTGCCGGCGTGCTCCACGAACAGGTGGTCGTGTCCGTCGACCGACCGGACGAACGCGATGGACGTGTCGTCGTCGGCCGCCGCGAACATGGCCGGTTCGGAGCCGGGGCTGAGCCGGGAGCCCTGCTGGCGCAGGTTGTCGTCGCGGACGTAGACGTCGCCCGGGCCGGTGTGCGCGTAGACGGACTGCCCCATGGTGCCCGCCGCGCTGGGCCAGGTGTTGCCGGTCTGCGGCGGGGCCGGGTTGCCGGACTCGCCGCCGAGAGGGAGCACCGTCGGGGTGGCGTCGCGGTCGGTGGAATGGACGCTGTAGAGCTTGGCGGAGCTCCCGCTGCCCGCGGCGAACAGGATGTCGCTCAGGGCGGGCAGGCTGTCCTGGGGGACCGTGTCGCGGATCTCCCACGTGGGGTGGGACCAGGTGACGCCGCCGGGGTTCTTGGCCACCACGACCCGGCCGCCGCCGTCGGGGTCGCTGATCGCCACGTCGCCGTCGCCGTCGACGAACAGGGCCTTCCTGCCGTCAGGGGACCACGCCAGGTCGCGCACCTGGGTGCCGAAGTCGACGCGGGTGCCGTTCATGACCACGAAGCGGCTGCCGTCGCTGATGGTGAGCCCGTTGGTCGCGGTGCCGTTGACCGGCGCCGCCGATCCGGCCGGGCGGGCGCCGCTCTTGGCCGGCCCCGTGGCGGAACCGGTGGGCGCGGCCGGGGACGTGGTGGAGCCCGCCGCGCTCGGGTCGTCGGGGCCGCAGGCGGACAGCAGCAGGGCCGCGCTCGCGGTGATGCCCGCGGTCAGGGCGATGGCGGCGGCGGTTCTCCTGCGACGGCTGGACTCGGGCATCGTGTGTCCCCCCTGGACAACGTGACGGATCGGCGAAACACGCGGGCTCGCCCGCTGATCCGAAGGGTGTCAACCCAACATCCCCGCGCTGTGCGGCGGTTGTCACGAGCGCGCAACAGGCGCCGTGCCGCCGTGCCGGGGGCCGCCGGGGAAGCGGCCGGGGAACGGGCCGCCGGAACGAGCCGCCGGAACGGGTGAACCGCGCGGACCGGGGGTTGACGCCCGTCGAGCGGGGCGTGCCCTCCGGGCGGGGAGCGGCGTTGTATCGCTCATGAACGCATTCCGCATCCTCACCACCGCCGCCGCCGGCTCCTTCCTGATGGCGGCCGCCGCGCCCGCCGTCCAGGCCGCCGACCTGGCCAACACCCTGTCCAGCACGGCGGTGACCGCGTCCGCGACCGGTGCCCAGGCGGGCGGGGCCACCTCCGGCGTGCTCCAGAGCACCGGCGTGGCCCCGAAGGTCTCGGCCGTGAAGAACGCCGTGCGGGCCGGTTCCGACGCGGTGAGTGCCGGCAACCAGCTGGTCAACGGCTGACCCGCGCCCGCCGGCCCGCCGAGGGCCGCCGCGCACCGCACACGAAGGTGCCCCCTCCGCCCAGGGAGGGGGCACCTTCGGCGTGCGGTCCGGCCGGCCTCGAAGGGCCGCCACCGGCCGCCCCGGCTACCGGCGGATCGAGCTGACCGGGACCATGACGTGCGCGGCCGTCCGCAGCACCTCCTCGTCGCCCGCGAAGGCCCGCAGCGCCTCCTCGGTGACGGGCACGCCCGGCTTCCCCTCGGGCCAGGGGCGACTGGCGAGCATCACGTACACCGACTGGCGGGCCCGGGCGGCGGCCGTCCACTGGTCCGGCACCTCGCACGTCACCTTCAGGTACGGCATCGACAGCACCGCCTTGCCGCCCTCGACCAGCACCCGCACGTCCAGCCGCCGGTCGTAGGAGGCGTCGAGGATCTCGCCGCCCACCAGCAGCCCGATCTCCACGGCGGCCGTGCGCACGGCCTCCTCCCCCGCCTCGGGGCCGTCCACCCCGTCGCCGAGCGAATAGGCCATCAGGAAGGGCATGTCCGCGCCGTCCTCGTGCGGACCGGCCCACGGGATCACCACGAGGGTGCCCATCCGGCTCTGGAGGGTGGCCCCGGAGGCGGTTTTCGCGGAGGTCTTCGACGCGGTGGTGGAGGCGGTGTTGGTCTGGCTCATGCGCCGGACCCTAACGGCCGCGCGGTCCTTTTACCGGCTGACGTCACCTCAGCGGGCGACCCCGGCGCGCCGGATTCCCTCGTTCGTGGGCGGCGTCACCGATTCAGCCCAACCTGCGTGACCATTCGTGATCTCGGGGCGTTGCGCAAGACGTCATTGGGGCCGCATGAAGTGCGTGCGGCTGACTTTTCGTCTCAGGGAGATCTTGATGTCGCGTATCGCAAAGGCTGCGGCTCTGACCGCCGCCGCTGGTGCCGCTCTGGTCGCCGGCGCTGGTGTGGCCGCCGCCGACGCCGACGCCGGGGCCGCCGCGGTGGGTTCCCCGGGTGTCATCTCCGGCAACGTGGTCCAGGTTCCCGTCCACATCCCGGTGAACCTCTGCGGCAACACGATCAACGCCGTCGGTCTGCTGAACCCCGCGTTCGGCAACACCTGCGTCAACGCCTCGGTGCACGACCACGAGGGTGACGCCCAGGCGTGGTGATCCACGTCCGTTCTGCGACGGCCTCCCGCCTGACAGCGGGGGGCCGTTGTCGTTGAACAGCCGACCAGGGCCGAGCCCACGCCACCCGCCCACGTCGTGAACTCGCTCGTCAGCCCGCACTTTTTGCCGGTCGGTCTTCCTCCTCGTACCCGCCGCTGGCGGGCTCGTGCCTCACCCGCCCACGTCGTGAACTCGCTCGTCAGCCCTCCTCGTACCTGTAGAACTTCCTGTGGTCGAACACCTGCGACGGCTTCACCGCGAAGGGCGGCATCTGCTCGTCCGCGCCGATGACCCGGCCGTGTTCGGGGTCGCCCTGGGGGAGCGGGCGGGTGGGGAGGTAGGGCGCGGAGCGGGGGTGCGCCCGCTGCCAGCGCGCCCAGATGAGGTCGATGAAGGCGTGGTGCAGCCAGAACACGGGGTCGTTCGGCGAGGAGCCGCCGATCATGTGCCCGCCCACCCACTGGTGCACCCGGTTGTGCAGGTGGCCGCCGAGCGAGTCGCTGACCACCCACCCCTCCATCCGGTTGCGGAACCCCCGCGTGCTCGGCGAGGAGTTCCACGGCGGGGTGTCGTACGTCCCGATGCTCAGCGCGTGGTCCACCTCCTCTTTGGTGGGCAGCACGATCGGGCGGTCCGGGCGGCCCATGTTCCGGGTCAGGTACTTCTCGGTGGTGACGCCGTAGTTGACCGGCCAGTGCCCGGTGCCGTACGCGAACGGGCCGTCCATCACCTGGCCGTCGCTGTCCCGGCCGTTGCCGCCCATGAAGTCCGCGTCCCACAGCGCCGCGTCCGGGGCGCGGTCCACGGTCCAGTCCCAGTACGGGATGGTGACGTCCGGGTCGTGCGTGCGCAGCTCGCGCTCGAAGGCGATGAGGAACTGCCGGTGCCAGGGGAAGAACGTCGGCGCCATGTGCGCCATCCGTAGCCCGGTCTCGCCGTCGGCGGCGAAGTACTTCATGTGCAGCACGACGTACTTCTCGTAGCCGCCCGCGCGCTTGACCGCGAGGACCGCCTGGACGAAGCGCGAGCGCTGCTCGCTGGTCAGATTCCGCTGGTTCCTGCGCGTGTACACGGCTGCGGCCCCTCGGCGTCGTGGGATCAGTGGTGGTGCGCGGCGGCCGCGGACAGCTGCGCCCGGCCGAGGACGTCGACGGCGCCGCGGGCGGTGGCCAGCGGCGTCAGGAACGGCTGGTAGTGGTTGGCCATGCTGATCCAGCTGCCGTCCACCCGGCGCATCAGCTCCAGGGGCCGCCCGTCCACGAGCACCCGCACGCGGGACGGGTCGGGCGAGCCGAACCCCTGGATCCGGCGGCCGCGGTGGACTTCGTCGAAGAGGACCGTGGTCGCGCCGTCCGTCATGTCGCCGGAGCCGGAGCCGGAGCCGCTGCCGGAGTTGGAGCCGGGGTTCGCACCCATGCTCATGCCCCCCGCGCCGGTGCGCGGGCGGCCGGCCGCGATGACGGGCCACAGCGCCGCCGCGGTTCCGGCCGCGGCCGCGGCGGTGACGATCCCGGCCCTGAGCACTCGTCTGCGGGTCACCATGACGGTTCCTCCTGGGGGTCCGCCCGGGGTGAGGCGGGCGGGTGGCGAAAGGGCGTGCGGTAGTCGTTTTGTGTGTTCGTATGGCGATGTGCCGCCGCGGCCTCATCTTGCGCCGGAAGAGGTGGGGAGAGCGGGTGATCCGCCCGGGAAACCGGGAAATTGCTCCGGCTGGGTGAGGTTTTTCCGCCCCTGCCGCACATCGAACTCAGCACCGCTCTTTGCGATCAGATCATCGGAATAGCGGATCCGCGTTAGGCGAAACGGGTAACCCCGCCCCGGCTCCGCTCATAAACGGCGGCAATTCCTCGTACGTTAGGACCGGCCGACACGTCGCGCGTGCGGCGCACCGGCGCGAGCGGACGAGGAGTGACCCATGGCCGACCGGCGGCAGAGGGCGACGAGGGCGGGCGTCGGGGCGGTCGCCCTCGCCCTGCTGCTGTCCGGGGCCGCGCTGGCGGTCTCGGACCGGGACGACGGGCCGTACGCGGACGTCCCGCCGAGCCCCTCCGTGCCGACCGCCGTCCAGGAGGCGGCGCACACCGCGCCGCAGACCGCTGCGCCGCCCCCGTTCGGCGCCTTCACCGACTCCGGCACCGACGGAGTCCACGCCCTCGCCGCCCTCCAGAGCTGGCTCGGCGGCACTCCCGTGCGGGTCGGCCACACCTACCTGCCCGGCGACACCTGGGCCGGCATCGAGGGCAGCGGCGACCTGCTCGCGCCGTGGGCGGACTGGACCCGCGCCGACCCCGGCCGCCTCTTCGTGCTCAACGTCCCGATGCAGTTGGACGACGGCACCCCCCGCTCCGACGCCCGGGTGCGCACCCTGATCCGGCGGGGCGCCGCCGGCACGTACGACGCGCACTTCACCCGGCTCGCCCGGCGCCTGGTCGACCTCGGCCTGCCCGACACCGTGATCGTGCTCGGCTGGGAGATGAACGGCGTCACCTACGCCCACCGCTGCGGGCCCGATCCGCAGGGCTGGAAGGCGTACTGGAACCGGATCGTCGCCGCGATGCGCGCGGTGCCCGGCCAGCGCTTCCGGTTCGACTTCGCGCCCAGCCGCGGCCGGGACGACGTCCCGTGGACCACGTGCTACCCCGGCGACGCGAGCGTGGACGTCATCGGCATGGACTCCTACGACCAGCCCGCCGGCGCGTCCTTCCACGAGCAGGTCGCCGAGCCGTACGGGCTCCAGAAGCAGGTGGACTTCGCCAAGGCGCACAAGAAGGCGATCTCCTACCCGGAGTGGGGGCTGTTCACCAACGGCGACGACCCCGTGTACGTGAGCCGGATGCTCGCGTGGTTCGCCGCGCACCGCCCGCTCTACCAGACGCTCACCGACTACTGCCCGCACGGCGTGCGCGAGTGCGCGCAGAACCCGCGCTCGGCGAAGGCCTACCGCGAAGGGCTGTCCGGCCACGGCCCGGCGTCGGCCGCACCATCGGCGGCGGGCACGGCGGGCGCGTCCTGAGCCGCGGGGACGGCCGCGGTACGTCCCCGCGCCGACGGCTCCCCGAAGGTGATCGCGGGCGCCGCGCCGTCAGCCCGCGCGGCGCCTCCTCGCCCGCAGCGCCCGGTGCCGTACGGCCCGCAGGAGCGGCAGGCGGCGGCCCGCGAGCGACGCCCGGGCGGCGGCCAGGGCGTACCGGACCAGGAGCAGCGGGGCGGCCGGGCGGGCGGCGAGGAGCAGCCGCGCGTTCGCCACGTGGGCCGGGCGCCAGTGCTCCTTGTGCGGCTCGGCCCCGCGCAGCAGGCTCAGCACCTCCCGGCCGGCCCCCGCGGTCCGCGCCACCCCGTTCCGCAGCAGCAGCGTGGTGACGTCGACCTTCGCCGCGCGCAGGCACGGGTGGGCGCCGAAGAGGTAGCCGCCCGCGAGGGACGGGGACAGCACGGTGAGGTTCGCCGCCACCACCTCGCCGCCGAGCCGGAACTCGGTCACCGACGCGTCGCCCGAGGCGGCCATCCGCGCCGCCGCCCGGGACAGGTGCTCGGCGAACCGGGCCCGCAGGTGCTCGGGGTTGACCCCGCGGCCCTGCCACTGCTCCCGGTGCAGCCGCAGCATCGCGGCGACGGCGGCCGGCACCTCTTCCGGCGGGACCTCGCGCTCCTCGATCCCCGCCCGGTCGAGCCGGCGCAGGTCGGCCCGGATGCGCTGGCCGCGCGAACTGCCCACCCGCGCGATCAGCCCGTCCATCGGCAGGCCGGGCAGCTCCAGGCACACTGAGTCCGCGAGCCGCCGCTTCGGGCCGTGCCACCGCGCGTACAGCCGCTCGGCCGCCGCCCCCGGCCGCACCTCGCGCAGGTCCACCACCGCCCCGCGCGCCGCCCGCCGGATGCCGCGCGCCAGCGCGTCCACCACGGCGTCCGGGTCCGGGTCGCGCGCGTCCAGCAGCACGTCCGAGTAGTCGCTGAGGGCGCCGCCGAGCGGTACGAGCACGGACCCGGGCCCGTACGCCGCCCGCGTCAGCGCCGCCGCCCCGGCCAACTCCCCGTCCCTGCGCACCAGGACGACCCGCAGCCGCCCGCGCCTGCCGTACGAGGTCCACCACGAGTGCAGCCAGGCGTGCGTCTGGAACGGGGTGGCCGCGGCGCACCTCCGGTACAGCCCGTCCCACTCCCCGGCCAGCGCCCCGAACGCCTCGGGGTCGCGGCAGATCTCCGTGCGCGGCGCGGGGCGCTCCCCGCCGGGCGGCCGGTGCGCCACCTGCGGGGTGCGGGGGTCGACGGCGGTCATGCGGGGGTGGGGAACGGCTCGGCGGGGGCGGGGACGAGGGTCGGCGGTGGCGGCGGGATGGGCGCCGGCCGGCGGACGAGGAGGGTGAGCGCGCCGAGCAGCGCGCCGGCGCTGCCCCCGACGGCCCCGGAGAGGGGGGCCGACGGGGAGGACGGCGAGGTGGGCGCGGCGGCCGGGGAGAAGACGAGCAGCCGCACGCCCGTGCCGGAGGTGTCGCGGTCGGCGACGGCGGCGAGCGAGCGGGCCACACCGTTGGCGATGCGGGCCGCGGTCCCGGGGCGGGTGGCCGTCCCGGTGACCGAGATCATCGGCGCGTCCGGCGAGGTGGCGGCCCGCACGTGGGCCTTGAGCCGGGCCGCCGGGGTGTGGGCGGCGGACTGCGCCCCGGCCAGCACGGCGGAGCCGGTGACGATCCGGCCGTACGCCTGCGCGAAGCCGAGCGCCGTCGCCGGGTCGGTGCCGTCCTGGGGGACGACCATCACGTAGCCCGTCGCCGCGTACTGCGGGGTCGCCGTCAGTCCGTAGCCCAGCCCGGCCAGCAGGCCGAGCCCGCCGCCGAGCAGGACCGGCAGGCCGGGCGGCAGCAGGCGTCGGCGCCGGCGCGGCCGGTGGTCCCGCACGTCGTGGAGGTCGGTCATGGCAGGTCTCACTTCCGTGCGTTGGACTGTGCGGCGGCCCGGCCCGAAGCCGCGTCGGCGGGGGCCGCGGTCCGGCCGGACGCGGATTTCAGCGCGGACAGCGCCCGGCGTGCGGCCGGGGTCGGGGATTCGGTTGCCTTCGTGCCGGTGCCGGGTGTGGCGGTGGATCGGGTGGAGCCGGGTTTGAAGACGGAGAGCGCGCGGCGGGCGGCGGGGGTCTTGTGGATGGCGGGGGTGGGGGATTCGGGTGTTTTCGTGCCGGTGCCGGGTGTGGCGGTGGATCGGGTGGAGCCGGGTTTGAAGACGGAGAGCGCGCGGCGGGCCGCCGGGGCCTTCGCGGCCGGCGAGGGCTCGGGTGCCGGGGCGGGTGCCGGGAGGGTGCTCGGGGAGGAAGCCTGGTCGGCCGCGGGCACGGACTCGGTGGTGGCCGCGGGTGTCGGCACGGCGGGCGCGGGGACGGGGGTCGTCGTCGGCGCGGGCGCGAGCTCGGTGGCCGGGCGGGGGACGGGCGCGGGGCGGGCGGCGCTGCGGAAGAGGCCGCCCCGGCCGGCGATCCGGGTGTAGAGGCCCATGACCTGTTCGGCCGTGCGCTCGATGTCGTAGTGCTCCACGGCCGCCGGGACGGGCAACCGGCGCTGCCCGGCCTGGAGTTCCTCCCGCAGCGCGGCCGCGAGGTCGTCGTCGGGGCCGATCCTGCGGGCGCCCGGCGTGTCCTCGGGCCGGAGGTCCTCCAGGGCGGGGCAGGCCGCGTAGAGCGTTGGCAGTCCGGCGGCGAGCGCCTCCACCACGGCCAGCCCGAACGCCTCCTCGGCCGAGGGCGAGGCGAACAGGTCGACGGCGGACAGGAGTTCGGACACGTCGGAGACGTAGTAGGAGTCGGCGATCCGGACCCGGCCCTGGACGCCCAGGCTGTGCGCCAGCCGCAGCAGGGGCACGCGCTCGGGGCCGTCCCCGGCGAGCACCAGGTGCATCCCCGGGTTCCGGGCCACCGCGCGGATCAAGGTGTCGAACCGCTTGCCCGAGACCTGCCGCCCGACGCCGCCGACCACGAACGCGTCGGCGGGGATGCCCAGTCGGGCCCGGGTGGCGGCGCGGCCCTCGGCGTCGAAGCGGAAGCGGGCCGGCTCGATGCCGTTGGGTGCCACGTGGACGCGGGACGGGTCCACGCCCCACTCCTGGAGCCGGCGCGCCACGGTCTCGGAGACCGCGAAGGTGCCGTTGCCGAGCCGTTCGGTGGCCTGGTACAGCGCCCGGACCCCGGCGTTCAGCGGCCGTCCCTCGATCTGCGAGGCGCCCAGCGAGTGTTCGGTGGCCACGACCGTGCGGACCCCGGCCAGCCGGGCGGCCACCCTGCCGTACACGCAGGCCCGGTAGAGGTGGGTGTGCACGATGCCGGGGCGGGCGGCGTGCACCAGCGAGACCAGCCGCGGCAGCGCCCGCACGTCGCGGTTGCCGTGCATCCGCAGGTGGGTGACGCGGACGCCGTCGGCGCGCAGCGCGTCGCCCACCTCGCCGTCGTCGGTGAGCGTGATCACCTCGCACTCGGCGTCGAGGTGCCGCAGCAGCAGCCTCAACTGCTGTTCCGCACCGCCGGACTTGAGGCCGGTGATGATGTGCAGGACCTTCATGCGTCGCCTCCAGTGGGTACCGCGGGCAGGGGGGTGGTGAGTTCGGCGCCCCGGAACCGGTGCAGCAGGCGTTTGGCGTGCAGCCGGGGGGAGTTGTCGGCGTTGCCGACGAAGGTGCGGGGCAGGGCGTGCGCGCCGGCCAGCGGGCCGGGGTCGACCGCGCACGCGTACGCGTATCCGGCCTGCCGGGTGGCGCGCACGGTGCGCGGGTCGACCGCGCCGTAGGGGTGGCAGAAGCCGACCGGCTCGGCGCCGGTGATCTCCCGCAACAGGCGGCGGCTCTCGGTGAGTTCGGCGCCGAGTTCGGCGTCGTCGAGGGTGGTCAGGTCACGGTGCAGCAGGCCGTGCGAGCCGATCTCCATGCCCGCGGACTGCGCCTCGCGGATGCCGTCCGCGGTCAGCAGCGGCTTGCGCGGGCCGTCCGGGTCCCAGGAGTTGACCCCGCCGAGCCGGCCGGCCAGCACGAAGAGCGTGGCGGTGTGCCCGTGCCGGTGCAGTTGCGGCACGGCCTCGGCGAGGAAGTCCGCGTAGCCGTCGTCGAAGGTCAGCCCGACCAGCCGGTCGGCGCGGCCCTCCGCCCGCGCGGCCAGCAGCTCGCGCATGCTCACGCCGGTCAGCCCGTGCCGGCTCAGCCAGCGCAGCTGCCCGGCCAGCCGGAACGGGGTGACGGTGACCAGGTACGGGTCGTCGCGGCAGTCCCCGACGGAGTGGTACATCAGAGTCCAGGGCGCCTTGCGCCGGGGGCGCCTGCCCGCGGGGGCGAGGAGGTCAACGGTCATGGCCGGTCCTTCCGGGTCACGGCGGCGAGCGGGTGGGGGATGCCGGGCGCGCGCACGGCGAGCGCGGCGGCCGCGAACACGGCGGGGACCGCGAGCGCGCAGGCGGCCGCGGCGGTCAGGGCGCCGGGCAGGAGGAGCGCGACGCACCAGCCCGCGGCGGTCGCGCACCCGGCGGCGAGGGTGATGCGGCCGAGGTCGGCCGCGAGCGCGCGGGCGGGCACGGCGACGGCGTGGGCGCGCAGGCCGCGCAGCAGCAGCGCCGCGGTCAGGGTGATCCCGGCGGCGTTGCCGGCCGCGATGCCGCAGGTGCCCCAGGGGCCGGCCGCCGCGGCGTCCACGGCCCCCGTCAGCAGCAGCCCCGCGGCCATGGCCGCGGCCGGGAACCAGGTCGGCGCGGCCGCCGAGAAGTACGGCCGGATCAGCGCGCCGACCAGGCTCTGGCCGAGCAGCCCGAGCGCGTACACCCGCATGACGGACGCCGTCGCCGCCGTGTCGGACGCCGTGAACTCCCCGCGCTGGAACAGCACTTCGACGATCTGCGGGGCGCACGCCAGCACGTACGCGGTGCCGGTCAGCACCACCACGCAGGCCAGCGTCAGGTCCCGTCGCACCCGCCGCTCGGCCCGCGCCCGGTCGCCCTCGGCGAGGGCCCGCGACAGCGCGGGGAAGGTGACCGTGCACAGCATCACCGACAGCGCCATCGGCAACTGGGCGACCTTCTCGGCGTAGTTGAGGTGCGAGATCGCGCCCGCCGGCAACGGCGCCGCGAACCACCGCTCCACCAGCACCTGCGCCTGCCGCCCCAGGGTGAACACCACCACCGGGGCGATCACCCCCCACCCGAGCGCCCGCCTCCCCGCCCGTCGACGTCGACGTGAGCGGCCCCCACCTGCCTCCGGCCGGTCCGTGCCGGGGCGAAGGACCTGTGGCCGTCCGGCCGTCAGCCGCTGTGCCGCCCGGCGTACGGGGCCGTCGAGGGGGCCGCCGGGGAGGTTCGGGCGGGAGGGATCGGTGCCCGGGCCGTCCTTGCTGGTGGGGAACACCTGCGGCCGTCCGGCCGTCAGCCGTTGGAGGGCGCGGTCGGTTTCCCGGCCGTCCTCGTCGCCGTCCGGCGTCCACGGCGCTCCGGCGTTCGGCTGCCCTTGCGCAGGGCGGGCCCGGTCGACGCATGGGTCGGCCTTGTCGTGTGGGGATGACGCACGCATCACCCGGACGAAGGCGGGGAGTTGGACGGCGATCATCAGTGCGCCGCCGACCGCGACGCCGGCGGCGGCGGCGCGTACGCCGAAGGGGCCGTGCAGGAGCAGGAGGACGGTCACGATGCCGGTGTTGTAGGCGACGTAGATCGCCGCGGGCGGCACGAAGCGGCGGTGGGCCCGCAGGGCCGCGCTGAGGTAGCCGGCCAGGCCGAAGGCCAGGACGGTCAGGGCGGTGAGCCGGGTGCAGGTGACGGCGGTGGCCGGGTCGGCGAGGCCGGGGGCCAGGGCCCGTACGACCCAGGGCGCGCCCGCCGCCAGGCCAGCGGTGAGCAGCCCCAGCGCGGCCAGCAGCCGCGGCAGCGTGCCGCGGACCAGCCCGCGCGCGCCCCCGCCCCCGGCGGCCAGCGCGGCGCTGAACGCGGGCACCATCAGCAGCGCCATCGCGTCCTCGATGAGCACGGTCGCCGCCACTTCGGGCACGGTCCACGCCACCAGGAACGCGTCGCTCTCCGGCCCGGCCCCGAAGAGGTGCGCGATCCCCTGGTCCCGCACCAGCCCGAGCACGGACCCGAGCGCGCCGAGCCCCGCGGTCACCCCGGCGGCCCGCGCCTTCCACGACAGCCCGCCCGCCGACGGCCGAGCGGCAAGCGCTCGTTGTGCCCGACGGCGGCGCGGAGCCGGTGGGGCCGGCGCACCGCCCGGAGTGGTGGCGGGCGCCTCGGCCCAGGCGTCCGGGGACGAGCCCGACCAGGTGTCGGTCCACGCGTCCGCGGGCCAAGAAGCGGCTTCCGCCGTCCCGTCGGCGGCCGGAGCCACCCCTTCGTGCCGCCACGGGTCCGTCAGCGGGCCGGCCCACAGGTCGGTGACGGGCCCCGCGCCGGCCCCCGGAGGCGGCTCGCCCGGCCCCGGCGGCCCGGGAACGGCCCCGCTCACCGGACGCGCTCTTCCGCGGCGTGCAGGCCCCACCAGGCGGTGAGCCCGAACAGGACCGAGGTGAGCACGGTGGACGGCCCGCCGATGTCGGCGTAGAGGAAGTCGACGCCCTGCCACACCAGCAGCCCGACCGCGGCCAGGCCGGGCCCGACCGCGGCGGGGACCCGGGCCCGCGCCCGCCGCAGCCGCCGCCCGCCGGCCGCGAGCAGCGCCGCCCACGAGCCGGTCAGCAACAGGCAGCCCGCCAGGCCCTGTTCGGACAGCACGAGCAAGTACATGTTGTGCGGGCTGAGCAGCGGCTCGCGGACGAAGCCCTGCCCGGCGCCCGCCGTGTCGCTGCCAGAGTCCAGCGCGAGGGAGGCGTGCGCGTCGCGTTCGTCCGGGAAGCGTTTGGGGCCGACCCCGGCGGCGGGGTGCTCGCGCCACATCGACAGCGCGGCGGCCCACAGCGTGTAGCGGTCGGTGACGGACGAGTCCGGCGCGCCGGCCACCTGCCCGATGCTGGCGACCCGGGCCCCGATCAGCTGCGAGCCGACGCCTACCCCGCCGACCAGCAGCACCGCGCACGCGGCGAGCACGCCCAGGACCCCCGCCGCCTGCCGCCGCCCGGCCAGCAGGACCACCGCGGTGCCGGCCACCGCCGTCGCGATCCACGTACCGCGGCTGAACGAGACGGCCAGCGGCACCAGCAGCGCCACCGCGCACGCCCCCGCCGCCGCGCGGACCCGGGCCCGGCCGGGCGCGAGGGCGTAACCGGCCGCGACCACCAGCCCGTACGCCACCGCGGTGGCCATCCCCATCACGTCGGAGGGGCCGAACGTGCCGACCGCGCGGACGTCCTGGCCCTGGTACGAGGCGCCCTGCCCGGTCGCGTACTGCCACACACCGAGGCCGCCCTGCACCAGCGCCAGCGCCACCACCGCGCCGGCCACGACCGCGAAGTCCCGCCGGTCGCGCAGCAGGAGCACCAGCGCGGCCGGCACCAGCACGAACACCTGGACGTAGCGCACGAACCCGGTGAGGCCCGCGCCCGGGTCCGGCGACGCCGCCGCGGCGACCGCGAACCCCACCACGGGCGCGCCGAGGACCACCGCCGCGGTCGCGCTCAGCACCCGGCGCCGCTCCCGCACCAGCCGGACGGCGCACACCAGGACGAGGACGGCGGAGGCCGCGTCGGCCGGGGTGACCTTGCCGGAGGCCGAGACGTTCCCGGGCGTGACGGGCGCGGCCAGCAGCAGCACCGTCGCCACGGCGGGCACCAGGCGGGCGTACGCGCGCACATGACGTGACGTCAGTACGTCGCGGGCGGGCGGCGCCAGCGTGAGGGTCATCAGCTGCCGCCCAGCCGCAGCACGGCGCGGATCGTCCGGAACAAGATGGCCACGTCCTGCCACAACGACCAGGTGTCGATGTAGTGGTTGTCGAAACGGGCCCGGTCGGCGATGGAGGTGTCGCCGCGCAGCCCGTGCACTTGGGCCAGTCCGGTGACACCCGCCGGCATCCGGTGCCGGTCCCGGTAGCCGGGGTGCGCGGCGGCGAACCGCTCGACGAAGTGCGGGCGTTCGGGGCGCGGGCCGACCAGGCTCATGTCGCCGCGCAGCACGTTCCACAGCTGGGGCAGCTCGTCGAGCGAGGTGCGGCGCAGCACCCGGCCGACCGGGCTGATCCGGTGGTCGTGCGCGATGTTCCACCGGGTGGCGGACTCGCTCTCGTCGCGGGGCCGCATCGTGCGGAACTTCAGCAGGGTGAACGGCCGTCCGTCCAGGCCGATCCGCTCCTGCTTGAACAGCACGCCGGGGCCGTCGGTCAGCCGCACGGCCAGCGCGCAGCAGCCCAGCAGCGGCGCGAGCGGGACCAGCACGGCGGCGGCGACCGCCACGTCCATCGCGCGCTTGCCGAGGCGCCGGGTGTGCGCGGCCCGTTCCACGAGCGCGAACCCGTGGCCCCACAGGTGCTGGGCCCGGCCGTCGCCGCCCACCCGCCACACCCGGCAGCCGCGGTCCGCCAGCATCCGCACGACGTCCTCGGCCGGCGGCCCCACGATCACCGCGTGCCGCACGGAGCGGATCGGCGCCGCCGCGGGCGGCGGACCGGTCGCGCCGAACGGCGCGGGGAAGGCGGAGGAGGTGGAGAAGGCGGAGAAGGCGGAGAAGGTGGAGGACGTGTCGCGGTCCGGCGCCGCCTGCCGGGCCACCAGGCCCGCCGACGCGGAACCGGTCACGGCCACCGGCAGCAACCCGTACTCCGGGTGCGCGCGCAGGACCGCGGCGATCTGGTGGGCGGCGGGTCCGGCGCCCACCACCAGCGCGGGCTCCGGCGCCCGCCGGGAGAGCCACCCGCGCAGCCGGTACACCAGCGCGCGTCCGGCCAGCGCGGCCACCGAGGTCAGTCCCGCCGCGCCCGCCAACTCCGCCCACCCGAGGGCGCTACCCGGGCCGGCCGCGGCCACAGCGGCGGCGGCCATCCCCCACCCCAGGACGGCGCCGAGCGCGATTCTCGGCACCTCGTCCACCGCGGCGGGCGCCAGTGCCGGCCGGTACAGCCCCGTCCGCCGGTGCACCGCCAGCAGCACGCCGAGCAGCACCACCGGCAGCAGCGGGCCGTCCGGCCCCACCTCGCGCAGCCCGATCAGCCCGGCCGCGCAGTCCGTCGCGACCAGCGCCCCCGCCCCGGGCCCGTGCCGCCTCCCGCGCGCCCCCCGCCGCCCCACGGCCCCAGCCGTCCCGCTGCGCCTCGCCGCCGCCGCGACCCCCGGCCCGCCGCCCTCACCAGGCCACGCCGCCGCAGACCCCCCGCCGCGAGTCGCCTCGCACACGTCCCCGACCTCCGGCCGTGCGGATGCCTGCCGTGTGTCGGTGCGGGTCTCGCCGTCGGGGTACGAGTCCGTGGGTGTGAGTCTGCGAGGTTGGTCGGGGTCGGCGAGGTGGGCCGGTGCCTTCAGCAGGGCTGCGGCTTCCGGCCCTGCGGGGGCTGGGCGGGGGTCGGCACGGGTCGCCTCGCCGTTGGGGTGCGGGTCTGTCGGAACGGGTCTGTGCGGGTGGTCGGAGCCGGTCAGGTGTGCCGGTGCCCATGACGGGGCCGCGGTCCCCGGCCCCGTGCTCGGCTGCCGGGGGGCGGTGCGGGTCTCGCCGGTGCGGCGAGAATCCGTCGGCACGGGCCTGCGGGGGTGGTTCTCCGGGCCGGGGGCCGGGGCGGGGGGGTGGGCGGGGGCGGTCACCGGACGCATTCCTCGAGGGCGGGACGGGGCAGCAGGGAGGTGTAGAGCGCGGTCACCGCGGCGGTGGCGGCGCGGACGTCGTGGTGCGCGCGGGCGTGGTCGGCGGCGCGGGCACCGGACAGGGCGCGCAGGCCGGGGTCGGTGAGCAGCCGCAGCAGGGCGGCGGCGAGGGCGGCCGGGTCGTCCGGCGGCACGACGCACCCGGCGGCGTCGGCGGGCGGCACGCTCTCCCGCGCCCCGTCGACGTCCGTCACCACGACCGGCCGCCCGCAGGCCATCGCCTCCAGCGGCGCCAGCGCCATCCCCTCCCACCGGGAGGGCTGCACCACGACGTCGGCCGCCTGGTACCAGGGCAGCGTGTCGGCCGCGGGCCCCGCGAGGAGGACGCCCGGGGGCGCGGCGCGCAGCAGGCGCTCGCGGTCGGGGCCGTCGCCGACGAGGGCGAGCCGCGCCCCGGGCAGCCGCGCGGCCACCGCGGGCCAGGCCCGCAGGAGCACGTCCTGCCCCTTCTGCGGGCACAGCCGCCCGACGCACACCACCAGGGGCGCGTCCGCAGCGAGGTCGGACAGGGCGGGCAACGCGGCCCGTACGGCGGCCCGGTGCCCGGGCGGGCGGAAGTGCCCGGTGTCCACGCCGTTGGGCACGACCGCCCAGCGGGCCCGCACCCCGTGCCGCAGGCCCGAGGCGCGCTCGGCCTCGCTGACGCACAGCACCCGCGCGGTCCAGCGCACGGCGCCGCGCTCCCAGCGGGCGGCCGCGCGCGCCGCCCGCCCCGACACCGCCTCGTACGACCAGGCGTGCGGCTGGAAGACGGTGGGGACCCGGCCGCGCGCGGCCAGCCGCCCGGCCAGCCCGGCCTTCGCGCTGTGCAGGTGCAGCAGGTCGGGCCGGACCGCGCGGATCACCCGGTCGGCGGCGCGTACTTCGCGGGCGAGCGCGAACCCGGGCGCGCGTCCGGCCGCCCACGGCCTGACCTCGGCCCCCTGCCGGGCGACCGCGGGCCCGAGCCCGCCCCCGGCCGGGCAGGCCACCACGACCCGCGCGCCCTGCCGCACCTGAGCGCCCACCAGATCGGTGACGACGCGGGCGACCCCGCCCTGCACCGGCTGCGCCATGTGGAGCACGGTCAGCCCGTCGAGTTCGTCGTGCTCTTGCGGCATCGTGCGCTGTTCTCTTTCCCCAGGGCCCGCGGGGGCCGGAGTGCGGTCGGTTGCGCGGCTCGGGGATCGGCGCCGACTGCCGCCGACCCTCGAACCGCGATGCGGTCAACGAAAAGGGTGCCTGTCAGGTAATCCGCTTGTTTCTTGCCTGCACGTTCTCAGATGATCACCCGTAAATCACGCAGGACGCGCGATGCGTCCATGAGCTGGCCTTTCTTATGACCATCGCATGATCTTCTTTGCCGGAGGCGTCAATCCTGAGGCCGCGGAATTCACCCGTACGCGGGAGTGCGCGTCCCATGCCGGCCGACCGTTCTCCATTCGGGTGAAGCATCATTACCAACCGCGTGGTGCGCTGTTGATCAGACCGGCCCTGGTTTCGGGGCAGTTTCTGTCCGCGCTTCTCCAGAAGGACACCTCGTGATCAAGAAGATCCTCGCCACGGCCTCCCTCGCCGCCTCCCTGGCGGGCGTCGCCGCCGCGACAGCCCCCGGTGCGATGGCGCTCGGCGACCAGAGCGGTACCACCACCGTGAACGGCAACGGCGCCACGCAGACCTACGGCAACATCCACACCGGCGGCTACAACAGCCCGTCGTTCGCCCTCATCCAGGGCTCGTTCAACAAGCCCTGCATCGCCCTGCCCGCCAAGGTCAACCTCAGTACCCTGCCGGGGCTCGGTGCGCTCAACGTCCAGGACCTCAACCTGCTCTCCTCGCCGCAGAATCAGCAGTGCACCGAGAACTCCACCCAGTCGCAGGGTGACGAGCCGCTGTCGCACCTGCTGGACAACATCCCGGTGCTGTCCGGCAACGGGCAGAACAACGGCTGAACCCGCCCTCCGTGCGGGCACGTCCCGCACGGCCGCGGAGCGCACGCGCCCCCCTTCGCGCTCTTGCGTCTTCGCGTTCTTCCCGTGCGGCCCCGGCCGCCGACGACCTCCGTCGGTCGCCGGGGCCGTACCCTTTCCGCGCTGCGTTCCTCCGCCGGTCCGGGTGAATCGGAGTACGACCCGAATAATTCAGCTTCCCGCGGATGCGGTCCAATCGGGTGGACCGCGCACGATGGGCGGTACGGAGCGTTTCCCCCGGTGATCGGTGATCGTTGATCCGTCGGCAGCTGTGTGCGCGGGCGCGGGAAATTTCGTGTCCGCCCGCCGCGAAAGCCGTGGCGGGATTCAGACGCCGCTGCCGGAAATGGAGTCCACCGTGAAGTACTCGAAGGTCGCCGCGGTCGCCGCCGGCACCGTGATGGCGATGGGTGCCGCTGCCCCGGCGTTCGCCAGCTCCGACGCCGGAGCGATCGCCGCCCACTCCCCGGGCGTGCTGTCGGGCAACGCCCTCCAAATCCCCCTCCACATCCCGATCAACGCGTGCGGCAACACCCTCAACCTCCCGGGCCTGCTGAACCCCGCGTTCGGCAACGCCTGCGTCAACGCCGACGAGCGCTGATCGCCTCCCTGACCGACCGTCGGGTCACGTTCAGGCACCGCCCCGGTGCGCGCATGCGTGCGCGCACCGGGGCGGTGCGTCCCGGGGCGCCGTGCGGCGGGGCCGCCGCGAACCCCGAGTCATTGCATGCGAAGAGAAGAGTCCAGTCGATGCGACAGATCCTGAGCCGGAGCCTGCTCACCGTCGCTGCCGCGAGCAGCGTCATCGCCGTGACGGGAGGCTGTGCGAACGCGGATTCCGGCGCCGAGGGCAGCGCCGCCGGCTCGCCCGGCGTCCTGTCGGGCAACAACGTGCAGGCTCCCGTCAACGTGCCGGTCAACGTGTGCGGCAACACAGTGGACGCCGCGGGCGCGCTGAACCCGGCGTTCGGCAACAGCTGCGCCAACGTGTCGCACCACTCCGCCGGGACACGGTCCGGCGGCGGGGCGAGCGGGCACAGCACGGCCACCGGATCCCCCGGCGCCGCCGCGGGCAACAGCGTGGACGTGCCGGTGCACGCGCCGCTCAACCTGTGCGGCAACGCGATCGGCATCATCGAGCTGCTCGACCCGGTGTTCGGCAACCACTGCCGGAACGAGTCGGGCCTCTCCGCGGACACCCCGCGGCCGCCCGCGCACCACCCCAGGACGCCGCCGGGAGAGGGCGTCAAGCCGCCGCGGACCGTCCCCCACCCGGTCACGCAGACCGTGACGCACCAGGGGCTCGCGGAGACCGGGTTCAGTGGCGCCGAGTTCGGGGCGGCCGGAGCTGCCGCCGCGGCCCTGCTGTTCGGCGGCGCGTTCCTGTACCGGCGGGCACCCCGCCTCGGCGCGCTCGCCCGCTGAGGAAAAACCGTTCGGCGCCGGGGAATCGAGGCGTAATTCATACCAGAACAGCGCAGGTGGCGCACGTACGGGTGAATTGCACACACAAGGTGCGATCCGCGTTTCCATTGATGCCCGCGGCCGTTGTGCACCACGAAGGACTTCGACGTCCGGCGTAATCCACAGACGTCCGACTTCCCCGCCGGTGGTCGGTCACGGAAAGGGTGGCAAGTGAAGTACTCGAAGGTCGCAGCGGTGCTGGCCGGTTCGGTGATGGCGGCCGGGATGGCCGCGCCCGCATTCGCCGAGGACACCGCCCCCGTGTCGACGGACAACATGTCGACGATGCCCACGAGCCTCAACGGCGGGCTGGACCAGATGCTCAACGAGCAGCCGCTCCAGAAGACGGTCGACAGCACGCACGCCCCCGACGCCGTGGGGCAGCTCCAGAGCACGGCCGGCTCCACGCTGGCCGGTCCGGTCGGCCACACACTGACCGGCGCCGTGCCGGGCGCCTCGCTGCTGGGCGGCCTGCCCATCGGCCAGCTCCTCGGCGGCGCTTCGCCGCTCGGCGGCCTCGGCTGACCCCGGCCGGCCGCACTCACCCATCGGGGTGAAAGGCCGGAACCAAACCCCGTCTGAGCGGTTGATCAGATCGCTCCAGACCCTTCTCAACCGTGCACCCACGCACCAACAAAAGGACAACAATGATCAAGAAGATGCTTGCCGGTGCGGCCTTCGCCGCGTCGGTCGCCGCTGTCGGTGCCACCGCCGCCCCCGCCATGGCGATCGGCAACGACGAGGGCACCACCACGGTGAACGGCAACGGCGCCACCCAGAACTTCGGCAACACCCGCACCGGCGGTGTGAACAGCCCGGCGTTCGGGGCGATCCAGGGCACGCTGAACAAGCCGTGCCTCGGCATCCCGATCAAGGCAAACATCGGCACGCTGCCCGGCGCCGCAGCGATCAACCTTCAGGACCTCAACGTCCTGACCTCGCCGCAGAACCAGCAGTGCACCGAGAACTCCACGCAGGCCCAAGGCGACGAGCCGCTGTCGCACATCCTGAGCAACATCCCGGTCCTGTCGGGCAACGGCGCGGGCAACAGCTGATCCGCACCCCCCCACCGCGGGACCGCCCTCCGGGGCGGGTCCGACCCGGGCCGCCGGCCTTCCCCCTCACCGGCGGCCCGTTCGGCTTTTCCGGGCTTCGGCGTTTCCGGGGCCCTTTCGGCGTGGGTCGGGAACACCCGGCCGCGCCACCCGTCGGCTGTCGGACCCCCTGGCTAGGCTGAGCTGATGGCGACGGCAGGGAAGACAGGGAAAACGGTCTATTACACGGCGAGCAGCCTCGACGGCTTCATCGCCGACCCGGCCAACTCCCTCGACTGGCTCTTCGAAGTGGAGGAGGGCGACAGCCCGTTCGCCTCCTTCATGGCGGACGTCGGCGCCTTCGCGATGGGCGCGACGACGTACGCGTGGGTGCTGAAGCACGAGAAGGTGCTCGAGGACCCCGGCAAGTGGCGCGGCTGGTACGGCGACACCCCGTCCTGGGTCTTCACCCACCGGGACGACCTGCCCCCGGTCCCCGGCGCGCCCGTGCACTTCGTCCAGGGCGACGTCCGCTCCGTGCACCAGGAGATGACCGCGGCGGCCGGCGGGCGGAACATCTGGCTGGTCGGCGGCGGCGAACTCGTCGGCGCGTTCGCCGACCACGGACTGCTGGACGAGATCGTCGTCGGGCTGGCCCCGGTGACCCTCGGCGGCGGCGCGCCCCTGCTGCCCCGGCGGCTCGGCGCCTCCCGCCTCACCCTCACCTCGGTCGAGCAGCGGGGCCAGTTCGCCTACCTCGGCTACGCGGTCGGCCGCCCCTGAGGCCGCGCCCGCACCTCCCTCACGCAGGGGCGCGACCCTCCACGTACACTCGCCGCGGCGCGCGTACCGGCGTGAATCGGTGGGCGGGACGGACGGCGGACACCCGGTCCGGTGGCCGGCGAGGGAGGAACGAGGGTGGCCGCGGACACGGCGAGCAGCGAACGGCGCACCGCCGTGGGCCCGTTGGGCGAGCCCTTCCGCGCGGACCCTGCCCTCACGGCCGACCCGGGCCCGCGGACGTGACCGCGAACGCCCTCCCCGTGACGGTCGTCGGCATCGGAGCCGACGGCTGGCCCGGACTGCCCGAGACGTCCCGCGCCGCGCTGCTCGCCGCCGCCACCGTGATCGGCGCACCCCGCCAACTCGCCCTGCTCCCCGAGCGGTGCACCGCGCAGCGGGTCGCCTGGCCCAGCCCGCTGCGGCCCGCCGTCCCCGCGCTGCTGGCCGCCCACGCCGGCCGCCGGGTGGCCGTGCTCGCCAGCGGCGACCCCTTCTTCCACGGCATCGGCCGCGCGCTGACCGAAGTGCTCGGCACCGGCGCGCTGCATGTACTGCCGCACCCCTCGTCCGTCTCGTACGCCTGCGCCCGCATCGGCTGGCCGGTCGAGGACACCGAGGTGGTCTCGCTCGTCGGCCGCCCCGCCGCCCGGCTCGCCGCGGCCCTCCACGACGGCCGCCGGGTGCTGGTGCTCGCCGCGGGCGCCGCCACCCCCGGCGAGGTCGCCGCGCTGCTGCGCGAGCGCGGGTTCGGGCCCAGCCGGATGCGGGTGCTGGAGCAACTCGGCGGCGAGCGCGAGCACATCACCGCCGAGGCCGCCGCCGACGGCTGGGACCTCCCGCCCGGCGACCCCCTCAACGTCATCGCCCTCACCTGCCGGCGGGACCCGGCCGCCCTGCGCCTCGGCGCCGCGCCCGGCCTGCCCGACGAGGCGTACGAGCACGACGGGCAGCTCACCAAGCGCCACGTGCGGGCGGCCACCCTGGCCGCGCTCGCCCCCGCCCCCGGCGAACTGCTGTGGGACGTCGGCGGCGGGGCCGGTTCCGTCGCGATCGAGTGGATGCGCACGCACCCCTCCTGCCGCGCGGTCGCGGTCGAACGCGACCCGGTGCGGGCGGCCCGGATCACCGCCAACGCCGAGCGCCTCGGCGTGCCCGGGCTGACCGTGCGCACCGGCGCGGCTCCCGGCGCGCTGGCCGGACTGCCCGTGCCCGACGCCGTCTTCGTCGGCGGCGGCCTCACCGCGCCCGGTCTGCTCGACGCCTGCTGGGACGTCCTGCCCGCGGGCGGACGGCTCGTCGCCAACACCGTGACCCTGGAGTCCGAGGCGCTGCTCGCCGAGCGGTACCGGCGGCACGGAGGCGAGTTGGTGCGGCTGTCGGTCGAACGCGCCGTCCCCGTCGGTGGCTTCACCGGCTGGCGGCCGGCCATGCCGGTCACCCAGTGGGCGGTGCGCAAGCCGCTCGACCGCGACGGGGCCCGCCCGTCCTCCCCCGCGCCCGGCGCCTCACGAACGGACCCGTCATGACCGTGTACTTCATCGGCGCCGGGCCCGGCGCCGCCGACCTCATCACGGTCCGCGGCGCCCGCACGCTCGCCGCCTGCCGGGTGTGCCTGTACGCGGGCAGCCTCGTGCCGCGCGACCTGCTCGCCGAGTGCCCGCCCGGCGCCGAACTCGTGGACACCGCGCGGCTGGACCTCGACGCGATCACCGAGGCGATGGTGCGCGCGCACCGGGACGGGCACGACGTGGCCCGGCTGCACTCCGGCGACCCGTCCGTCTTCAGCGCGGTCGCCGAGCAGATGCGGCGTCTCGACGCTGCCGGCATCCCGTACGAGGTGGTCCCCGGCGTGCCCGCGTTCGCGGCCGCGGCCGCCGCCCTGAAGCGCGAGCTGACCGTGCCCGCCGTCGGGCAGACCGTCGTCCTCACCCGGGTCGCCCAGCGCGCGACCCCGATGCCGCCCGGCGAGGATCTCGCCACCCTCGGCCGCAGCGGCGCCCTGCTCGTCCTGCACCTCGCCGCCGGCTACGCCGAGCGGGTCGTCGCCGAACTCCTGCCGCACTACGGCCCCGACTGCCCGGCCGCCGTGGTCGCCTACGCCAGCCGCCCCGACGAGATCGTCCTGCGCGGCACCCTGTCCACCATCGCCGGCCAGGTCGCCGAGGCGGGGGTCGTGCGGACGGCCGTCATCCTCGTCGGCCGTACCCTCGGGGCCACCGCCTTCCCCGACAGCCACCTCTACTCCCCGGCGCGGACCCGGGACTGAGCGGGCCCGTGGCTGGGCGGGCCCGTGGCTGGGCGGACCCGGGACTGAGCGGGCCCGTGGCTGAGGCCGGCTTCCGCGCCGGTGACGTGCTCGGGCCGGCCCGCGCGTCCGCCGGGACGGTGGTGACGGGGATCGCGCCGTCCCACGTCCGCGTCCGCCGGCCGTGGGGCACCGTCGATCCGGACTCGCGCTTCCGGTGGGACGGCGACCACGCCCTGTGCCGCCCGCGGGACCACGACGAGTGGGACAAGGAGGTGTTCCGGGCGAGCCCCGGCCCGTCCGGGTCGGCCGCCGGGGACCCCTGCCGGGTCGGCATCCCCCCGACCACCGTGCACGTGGTCGAGGCGCACCGCTTCGACCCTCCGCGGGACGTGGGCTCGCTGCCCCGGCCGGCCCACCTCCTGTGGGTGCCGCGCGAGGGCACGTCCCTCGACCCCGACCTCGACGACCAGGGCTGCCGCGTCCACCCCGACGGGCCCGAACCGATCGAGCGGGCCCTGCTCTTCCTCCCCTACGTGTTCCTGGAGCCCGGGGACGAGGTCGCCGACGCCCAGGGCACGGCCTGGACCTTCGCCCACCCCTGGGCGTGGCCTTCCCCCGGCGGCCGCACCGGCACCCCGGTGTGGCCGCTCACCCTCCTGGCCCGGGACGGCCGGCCCGCCGCGGACGGCGCCGCACGGGAGGTGGCGACGGCGACGGTCACGAGCTCCCACCAGGACGAGGAGGAGCGGTGGCGCGGGTTCACCGGGGCGGAACCGTCGCTGCCCTAGGCGCGGCCGACCACCGTTCCGGCGCGGTCGACGCACAGGACGTCGACGGTGGTGGGGGCGCCGCGCAGGACGGACAGGGCGGCGTCGCGGGCGGCGGCCGCGACCAGGTCGCCGAGGGGGACGCCGGCGGCGGCGCACAGGTGCAGGGCGGCCAGCGCCGTGTTGGCCCCGGAGACGGCCGCGGCCAGGGCCGGGTCGGCGCCGCCGCGCCGGGCGAGGTCGGCGAGGAAGGGGAGGTCGACCTGGGAGCGGGCGGAGTGCAGGTCGAGGTGGCCGGCCGCGAGCTTGGACAGCTTCGCGAACCCGCCGCAGACGGTGAGCCGTTCCACCGGGTGCCGCCGCACGTACTTGAGCACGGCCCCCGCGAAGTCCCCCATGTCGAGCAGCGCGTCCAGCGGCAGCCCGTACTCCGCGACCACCGCCGCCTCGGACGTGGCGCCGGTGCAGGCGGCGACGTGCGTCCGGCCCGCCGCCCGCGCGACGTCCACCCCGCGCCGGATGGAGTCGATCCACGCGGAACACGAGTACGGCACCACGATCCCGGTGGTCCCGAGGACGGACAGCCCGCCGAGGATGCCGAGCCGCGGGTTCCAGGTGGACCGCGCGATCTCCTCGCCGCGGTCGACGCCCACCGTGATCTCGACGTCGCCGCCGTCCCCGTGCCGCGCGGCCACCTCGCCGACGTGCTCGCGCATCATCCGGCGCGGCACCGGGTTGATGGCCGGCTCGCCGACCGCCAGCGGCAGCCCCGGCCGGGTCACCGTGCCCACCCCGGGCCCGGCCCGGAAGACCACCCCGGACCCGGCCGGCAGCAGCCGTACCGTGGCACGGACCAGCGCCCCGTGCGTCACGTCCGGGTCGTCGCCCGCGTCCTTCACCACCCCTGCCGTCGCCGACGTCTCCGTGAGCGCCTCGACGGCCAGCGCGAACGCGGGCGTCTGGCCGCGCGGCAGCGTGATCGTCACCGGGTCGGGGAACTCCCCGGTCAGCAGCGCGGTGTACGCGGCGGTGGCGGCCGCGGTCGCGCACGCGCCGGTCGTCCATCCGGGCCGCAGCCCGGTGTGCTTGAGTTGGGCCGCCCGCCCGCCCTCCGCCTCAGCCACGAAAGGACCCCGAGCCCGTGCCGCACGTCCTGATCCTGGGAGGCACCGCCGAGGCCCGGCGGCTGGCCGCCCTCCTCACCGCCGTGCCCGCCCTCCGGGTGACGTCCTCGCTGGCCGGCCGGGTGGCCGCGCCCCGCCTGCCGCCCGGCGAGGTCCGCGTCGGCGGCTTCGGCGGGACGGAGGGGCTCGCCGACTGGCTGACGGCCCACGCGGTGGACGCGCTCATCGATGCCACCCACCCTTTCGCCGGGACGATCAGTTTCCACGCGGCCGCGGCGGCCGCCCACGCCCATGTTCCCCTGCTCGCGCTGCGCCGGCCCGGCTGGGTCCCCGCCGACGGCGACCTCTGGCACCCCGCGGACTCCCTCGACCACGCCGCCGCCCTGCTCCCCGCCCTCGGCCGCCGCGTCTTCCTCACCACCGGCCGCACCGGGCTCGCCGCGTTCGCCCCCCTCGACGACCTGTGGTTCCTGGTCCGCTCCGTCGACCCGCCCGAGCCCCCGCACCCGGCCCGCATGACCGTGCTCCTCGACCGCGGCCCCTTCGCCCTCGCCGCCGAGCGCGCGCTCCTCGCCGACCACCGCGTCGAGGTGCTGGTCACCAAGGACAGCGGCGGTCCAGCCACTTCCGCCAAACTCACCGCGGCCCGCGAGGCCGGCGTCCCGGTCGTGATCGTCCGGCGGCCGCCCGCCCCGGACGGCGTCGAGGTGACCGGCACCCCCGAGGGCGCGGCGGAATGGGTCCGTTCGCGGACGGCGTGAACCCGCGTGCCCCGCGGACGGCGTGAACCCGCGCGTCACCCTTCCTCGTAGTACCTCGGCGTCCAGACCACCTCGCGGCCAGCCGAAATACGCGCAACTCCTCATCGCGCGGCGTCCGCCGGTTGAGTGATCCTTTCGCTCGGTCATGATGCGCCACGCAAGGAAAACCGATGTGATGCGGTGACATATAGCGATGATCAGACCGGCAGCCGCACCCGTCCCGGAAGTCCGGCGCCGGTCGCGGCGTGAGTTCTCGTGCCCTGCCCGGGCGAGTACCACACGACGCCGCGCGCTTCTTCAGGAGGTCGCCAGACCATGCCACCCACCGTCAAGGAGGCGACCGTCCGCAGGAGACGGATCCCTTCCTTTCTCTTGGTCTGCCTGATCCTCGTCTCGCCCCTGTGGGTGTCGAGAACGGCGGCGGCAGCCGGCCCGGCTGGTGCCCGGATCACGGCCGTCAAACAGCTCGATGACCGCATGCTCGATCTGACCGTGCAGTCCCCGGCCATGCGTGGCTCGGTGCCGGTGCGCGTCATCCTTCCCAAAAGCTGGAACCGTGACAAGAAGCGCACCTTTCCGGTGCTCTACATGCTTCACGGTGGCAACGACGACTACACCTCATGGACCCGTGAGACGGACATCGAGGCACTTGCGCGGAATTCCGACGTGCTGATCGTGATGCCCGACGCCGGGAAGGCGGGACAGTACTCCGACTGGGCCGTCGGTTGGCCCCGGTGGGAGACCTTCCACACCGGTGAACTCGTCCGCCTCATGGAACAGAAATACCGGGCGAGTTCCCGGCGGGCCATCGTCGGCCTGTCGATAGGCGGTCTCGGCGCTCTCGACTACGCGGCGCGCCACCGGGGCACGTACCGTTATGTGGCCGCCTTCAGCGCGACCGTCGACATCGACGACCCGTTGGTCCGTGCCTCCCTGCTCCTCGGCAACTGGTTGGCCGGGAACGACGTCGACTACAGCCAGGTCTGGGGCGACCCGGTGCGGCAAGCGGCCAACTGGAAGGCGCACAACCCGTCCGCCATGGTGGGGGCTTTCCGCGGTATGAAGGTGCACCTTTCCGCCGGAAACGGTGAGCTGGGCCCCCTGGACCAGGGTCGTGACCCGCTGGCGGCCGCTGCCTCTACGACGGAAGGCATCCTCCCGGCAGACGTGAAGAAGTTCGCAGCCGCGCTCCGGGCGGCGGGCGTCGATGTCAGCACGCACGTCTACAGCCCGGGAACGCACTCCTGGCCCTACTGGAAGCGGGAACTTCACCTCATCTGGCCCACCCTGATGAGAGAACTCGAAGGCCCGACGTTCCGGGACATGAGGTTCGGCATACCGGGGGCGTCCCGGTGCTGCGCCTCCACTGCACCTCGGCGGGCTACCGGGAGAGCACGCTGTCCAGGGCCCGGCAGGCGTGGCCGACTCCGTCCTCGGCGTTCAGCGCACGACTGAGCCGACGAGCCGCCTGGATGTGACCGGGCTCAGCTGTGACGGAGCGCAGCCGTTCGGTGAGGGCCTCGACCGTGATGTGGCGCGCCGGCAGAGGCTTCGGACCCGCGCCCAGACGGTGCACGCGCTCGGCCCAGTAGGGCTGGTCACCGAAGAA
The DNA here is from genome assembly GCA_963756705.1 of uncultured Actinomycetota bacterium. Lineage (GTDB taxonomy): Bacteria > Actinomycetota > Actinomycetes > Streptomycetales > Streptomycetaceae > Actinacidiphila. The sequence goes on from CAVWOS010000008.1 coordinate 166,466, forward strand.
GGGGCAGACCAGCGAAGGTACTCCGGCTCGCAAGGCCGTGGCGGTGGTGCCCGCCCCACCGTGATGGACCACCGCGCGCATCCGTGGGAACAGCCAATGGTGGGGGATCCCCTCGGCCACAAAGGTGTCGTCATCACTCGTGGCAGGATCTCCGGCCAGCACACCGCGCAGACCTGCGCGGCGAAGCGCCAACCGTACGACGCGGTCGGTGGCCTCGGGGTCACGGGTGCGCATGCTGCCGAACCCCACGTACACAGGCGGTGGTCCGGCGTCCAGGAAGTCGAGGAGTCGTGGCGGCGGCGTCCACCGGGACTGTTCGTGGAACCAAAAGCCGGTCAGGTGGACGTTCGGCCCCCAATCGGCGGGCCGGGGTACCACTGCGGGGCTGAACGCGCACAGTACGGGCGCGTGGCAGACCTGGGAGAAGGGGGCGAGCGGGGCCAAGCCCGGAAGACGGAGGTCCTCGCGGCGCCAGGCGTTGATGATGCCGCGGCTCGCCGTCCAGGAGGCCAGGTCGACGGCCTCGAAGCTGAGTCGGTTTCCCACCGGCCCCAGGAACCGCGCACCCGGGACCAGCGGATGCGGGAAGACCCCGGTCGGCTGGCTCGGCTGGAAGTGCATCACCATGTGCGGGACGTTCAGGTACTGGCTCAGGTGAAGGCCCAGAAAGCCAAGAGAAGGGGCCAGGACGAGATCAGCCCCCTCGGCACCCGTTTGGACCTCGGTGAGCATGCGTGCCAGCAGCGGCCCCAGCACCCGGCGGAAACCGCGGACGAAGGCGACCGGGTTACGTCCGCCGGCCAGCAGTTCCTGGCCCTCTGGTGACGCAACGATTTCGGAGGGGTCGTGGGACAGCGCATAGAACCCCAAGCCGGCCTCGGTGACCAGGTCCTGGTAGCGAGGACTGGCGATCACCCGCACGGCGTAGCCTTGGCCGGTCAGCCCTCCACCCAGAGCCAAGCACGGCTGGACGTCCCCGCGGGAACCCGCGGCAATGATCACTACGGTCGCACCCATCGCCACCTCGCTTTGTGTGGGGTGCCGCTCCTGCCTCACGCTAAGAGCGACGCGGTGGCGGCGCCACCCGGCCGTGGACGCACCGGCCGCCGCGGAGCAATGGTCCGCCGGCCGTGCCCGGCATGTGACCCGATTCCCCGGGGGCGGGCCCGCATCCGCCGGCAGGCGAGAGCCGGGGGCCCGTGCAAGGCTTGAACGGTCGTCGTGACCTATCGGATTGATCACGCTTCTGCGCACGGGAGTCCGCACCGCGGAGCGCATGTCGCTCGGTCATGGGTCCGACGCCATGTCCTTCCCCTTCCCTTCGCAAAGGCACCTGAGCGATGACGCATGTTCACGACCCGTCTGCTCATCGTGGCGCTCGTACCCGAGCCAGCGCGTCGCCGAGTTGCGCCCGGTCTACGAGGAAGAAGCTGGCCCAAGGAACCGGGCGGTTCTTCTTGCCCCGCCGCCCGGACTGCCCCTGGTGCGGCTCCCAGCAACTGCGCGAGCGGCTGCGGACCACCGACCTCATTCAGCGCAAGCCGGGGAGCTTCGTGCTGGACCAGTGCCAGGGCTGCGGGCACATCTTCCAGAACCCTCGGCTCAGCCCGGAGGGCCTTGACTTCTACTACCGCGACTTCTACGACGGATTGGGCGAGCGGCAGCTCGCCGGGGTCCTGAAGACCTTCAACGCGCTGGTTCGTACGATCACGGCGGCGGGCCACCGCAGACGCGCACGTCCCATCCTCCCCTTCGCGCCGGCTCCGCGACACTGGCTGGACGTGGGCACCGGGGGCGGTTACTTCTGCGAAGCGGCCCGGGAGCTGTTTCCCACAACGGTCTTCGACGGCTTGGACCGTGGCGAAGGCGTGGAGCTGGCCGAACGGCACGGCCGCGTGGCACGCGGCTACCGAGGAACCTTCCCTGAGCTGGCCCCCCGGCTGGGCGGCCGGTACGACGTCGTCAGCATGTTCCACTATCTGGAGCACTGCACAGACCCGGACCGGGAACTCACCGCCGCCCGGTGCGCACTGCGCCCCGGGGGTCTGCTGCTGGTCGAGGTACCCGATCCGGGCTCGCCGTACGGCCGCCTGCTGGGCCGTTGGTGGCTGCCTTGGCTACAGCCTCAGCATCTGCACCTGATCCCGGTCCGCAATCTCAGACGCAGGCTGGGCGACATGGGATTCACCGTACTGGCCGAACAGCATCGAGAGGCTCATTTCCCCATCGACCTGCTGGCCGGATGCTGGCTGCTGATCAATTCCGTGGCACCACCCGATGATGTGCCCTGGATGGTGAAGTCACCCGGCCGTGCGGGGCCGGTTGTGCGCGGTGCCATCCGCTTCGGCGGCGTTCCGCTGCTGGCCCTGGCCGGCCTGCTCGACCAGATGGCCGCGGTGTGCGGAGGCCGAAGCCGTTTGTCCAACGCCTACCGCATCGTGGCGCGTCGGGACGTGGCCATCGATGAGGGTGGCGACGAGTAGGAACCTCACTGTCTGTGCGGTTGCGACCCGGCGGGACAGCGGGTTTTTTGAAACTTACGTGAGATCGGACCAGCTGGGCGCATACCCGGCCGGTCACCTTGTGTGAGCCGACTTGGAGTCTCAATGGAATCAACTCTGTCCGAGGCTGTCATCGCCGGAGCGGACGCGAAGGAACTTGAGTCCCTTCCTCTGCCCGAAACGTTCCCCGCAGCGACCGTACAGGCCCGTGACATCAACATGTTCCAGGGCATGGACGACAAGGATGTGCGCAAGTCCCTGTACGTCGAGGACGTGCCCATGCCGGAACTCGCTCCCGACGAGGCCCTGATCGCGGTGATGGCCAGCGCGATCAACTACAACACCGTATGGACGGCCATGTTCGAGCCGCTGCCCACCTTCCAGTTCCTCAAGGAAATGGGCAGGGCCGGGGGGTGGGAGTCACGTCATGACCAGCCCTATCACATCGTGGGATCCGACGCCTCCGGCGTCGTCGTGCGTACCGGTTCCTCGGTGCGGAAGTGGAAGATCGGGGACCATGTCGTCATCTCGCCCGCCTATGTCGACGAACAGGATCCCGACACCCACCGCGACGGGATGCTCGGACAAGGTCAGAAGGCATGGGGGTTCGAGACCAATTTCGGCGGGCTGGCACACTACGCCGTCGTCCGGGCAAGCCAGTTGATGCCGAAGCCGCCGTCCTTGACGTGGGAGGAGGCCGCCGTCAATCCCCTGTGCGCGAGCACCGCCTACCGCATGCTGGTCAGCGAGCGGGGCGCGCGGATGAAGCAGGGGGACGTCGTCCTGATCTGGGGCGCGACGGGTGGTCTGGGCTCCTACGCCGTTCAACTGGTACGCAATGGCGGCGGCATCCCCGTGGGCGTCGTCAACTCCGACGCGAAGGCACATGTACTCAGGTCCCTGGGGTGCGAGGCCGTGATCAACCGGACGGAGGTCTGCGGCGGGGACGACGACATCCTCCAGCGGCCGGAGGGATGGAAGAAGCTGGGGAAGGCGATCCGCCAGGCCGTCGGCGAGGATCCGCACATCGTCTTCGAGCACGTGGGGAAGAAGACGTTCCCGGCATCGGTGTTCCTCGCGAGGCGTGGAGGCACGGTGATCACCTGCGGATCGAGCACCGGTTACGAGCACTCCTACGACAATCGCTATCTGTGGATGCGTCTGAAACGGATCATCGGCAGCCACGGAGCCAACCTCCACGAACAATGGGAGGCCAACCGTCTTTTCGCATTGGGGCACCTGGTTCCGGCCCTGTCGACGACCTACCCGCTCGCCGACGTGGGAACGGCAGCCAGGAGCGTCCAGACCAACCAGCACATCGGCAAGGTCGGTGTCCTGTGCCTGGCCCCGCGGCCGGGTCTGGGCATTACCGATCCGGAGGCGCGAGCCCGGGTCGGTGAGGAGCGGCTGCGGGTGTTCCGCAGCGGGTGAACACCGGCAATTTCCGCCTCACCCGGGGTCCAGCGCCCGGATGAGGTGCTGTGCGATGGTCTGAACGTGAGGCGGATCGATGACGGAGAGGTGATCGCCCTCCACCGGGACGATCTCCAGGGACCTGCACAGGGACGCCCATCCCAGGTCTGCGTCCTGGCGCAGGTAGCGCGGGTCCAGGGCAGTGGTCAGCGGCTGCGGCTGTTGCGCGCGATAGAGCACGGCGTGGCCGTCGTACGGCTTCGGGTCGTAGCGCTCTCCGACCCGGGCATCGATGTAGGAGGTCCGCTGGTGCTCCATGATCCCCGGGCTCATGTCGAGTCCCGCCTCGGCGACCAGACGCATGACCACATCGATCTGCTGGTCGTCGGGGGTGGCCGCCAACTCCTCGTAAGGCAGTTCCAGCCGGTGCCCGTAGGTGTTCTCCAAGTACTCGGCAAAGCGCCCGAAGCGCTCCAGAAGAAACCGCGGTGAGACCTGTTCGGGCAGGGCAGCGGGCAGGATCGTGTCGATCAGGCCCAGGAATCCGATGGCCTGCCCCGCCTCCTTCAGCTGACGGGCGGCCTCGAAGGCAAGGCATCCTCCGAAGGACCAGCCGATCAGGTGGTACGGGCCTTCCGGCTGGATGTCGCGGATGAGGGTGAGGTAGTGGGCTGCCTTGTCCTCCATCGTGGGCAGCGCGTCGACCCGCTCCATGCCGTACACGGGCTGGTCGGGCGGCAGCAGCTGCGTCAAGGGGACGTAGACCGAGGTCGGTCCGCCGGCCGGGTGGAAGGTGAACAGTCCGGCTTGTCTGGACCCGGCGGCCACGGGGCGCAGCGTATTGAGGACCAGCTGATCCGTAGGATTGACCGCCGGACGGACCAACTCGGCGATGGCCTCGACGGTGCCCTGGGCCATGGCGGACTGGGCGGTCAGACTCAGCCGGGCATCCGGGTTCAGGCGCCGACTGATGATGTCCACCATGGCCTGGGCGGCAGGTTGATCCCCTCCCGCGGAGGCGAAGTCCTCATGAACGTCGCGGGGGCGGCGGTGCAGTACCTCGGCCCAGGCGCCGGCCACCAAGCGCTCGGCCGCATCCCGCGGTCCCAGTGTGCTCGGCAACTCGGGTGCGTGGACGTGCTGGGCCCGCTCGGCGTCGGTGACGGGCCGCGCCGCCGCGGACGCCGGATCCGGAGTAGGGGAGGCAAGGCCGAGTTCCCGCAGCACAGTATCGCCGAGCTCCCGGAGACTGGCCCCGCGCAGCAGCAGGGTGGGCGGCAGTTCGACATCGAAGTCCTGCCGGGCGGCGTTACGGATGCGCACAGCCATCAGGGAGTCCAGTCCGAGGCCGGTCAGTGCCGCCGTCCCGTCGATGTCGTGAACGGAGAATCCCATGACTGCCGCGGTCCTCTGGGCCAGACGGGCATACACCTTGTCCGCGGCCCCGGCGAGAGCCGCGATACCAGCGGGGCCGACCCAGTCATCCGCGGTGGAACCTCCCGCGCGGAGGAGTCCAGCGAAGAACGGGATGTCCGCGAGGTCGGGGAACACGGCGATCACACGTTCGGGGTCAAAGTGCACGACACCGGTGTGGGCGCGGTTGAGGGTGACCAGGGTCAGCAGGGCGTCCATGCCCTCGGCCATGCGAATGGGTTCCAGTGCCAGAGCCGGGTTGCCCCGCCCACTGCCGACGTTCTCCCAAGGGCCCCAGGCGATGGCGGTCGCGGGCAGCCCGGCGGCCCGGCGGCGTTGGGCCATGGCGTCCAGCCAGGCGTTGGCGGCGGCGTATCCCGACTGCCCCGGAGAGCCCAGGAGCGCGGCGGCGGAACTGTAGGTCACCCACCAGTCGAGATCATGGGCGGGGAGGGCCGCCTCGATGTTCTGGGCACCCACCACTTTGGGGCGCCAAACGGTCTGGATGTCGTCCGGTTCCAGGTCCCCGATCAAGCGATCGTGCAGGACTCCGGCGCAATGGGCGACACCTCGCAGAACATGTCCCTCGGAAAGCGCCGCCTCCACCAGCCGGGGCGCCACGTCGGAATCGGCGATGTCCCCCTGAACGACGTCGACGGAGGTGCCCCGGGCACGGAACGCGGTCAGCACGGCCTGGGCTTCGGGCCCCGGTGCCCGTCGCCCGTTGAGGACGAGACGGCCCGCGCCCCGCTCGGACAGTCGCTCGGCCGTCGCGAGACCCAGACCGGTCAGGCCGCCGGTGATGATGTAGGCGCCGTCCGGACGGGCGAAGGCGACGTGGTCGCCGCGATGGGCGGCCAGGTCGGCGCGGGCGAGCCGGGCGGTGAGACGGGTGCCTGACCTCCAGGCGACCTCGTCGGCGTCACCGTCGCCGAGGAGTTCCTGGACGAGGTCGTTGATCGCGCCGGGCTGACCGTCGATGTCCACGAGCGAGGACCGCAGGTGAGGGTGCTCCAACGCCAGGACGCGCACGAGTCCGCGCAGGCAGGCGTGGTTTGGCGCTCCCGGTTCCGCGGAGGTTGTCGCCAGCGCCGACACGGTGACCATCCACAGGCGAGGAAGACGTTGGTGCGCGACCTGGGACAGACAGCGTGCCAGACGTGCCGCCGTGTGCAGTGCTGCGGTGGAGCCGTCGCTCTCCTGCTGGTCGGCGAGGGCGACGACGGCGCTGGGGACATCCTGTCCAGCCCGCAGCCATGCGGTGAGTGCCGTCTCGATCGGCTCCTCACCGCTCGCCGCGGTGACCTGCACGTTTTGGGCTTCGAGGGTCGTCGTCAACGCGGCGGCCAGCGCCCGTTCGGCATCGGTCCTCCCGCTCACCAGGAGGACCCGGCCCAGGCCCGAGGGCAGCGGTGCCGAAGCCTTTTCCCACCTGACCTCGTAGGTGAACCCTTCGAGGGGGCGGGGAATCTCCCGCCGGGGAATCGCACGCAGTTCGACGCCTCGGGCCACGATCCGCGTCGTGGTTCCCCCGGCGGTCACGTTCCACCGGGTCGTCGTCCCGAGCTCGACGGACTCCACGGCGTCCGTGGACCGGCAGCGGATGTCGTAGGCGGCGTCGATGGTGTCCGGTTCCGTGATCTGCAGGGCCTGAACCCCGACGGGGATCGTCTGGTCCGCGGTCGATGAGGGACGGTCCCCCGTCGGCGGCGTTCCTGCCAGGCCGTCCACCGGAGCTTCCAGGACGGCCGCCAGCACGTGTGCGCGCGTCACGCCCCGCTGCTCGACGTCGCCGGACGCGAAGTGGACCGCGGGCTCTTCCGGCCCGGGAAGACTCTCGTCCACGGAGGCAGGATCGAGCGTGAGGCGGGCCGAGGCGTGACAACGCCAGGCGGCGTCCGCGCCACGCGTGTGGAGCGTGAACGTCGCGGTTCTCTCGGAAGAGGGCTCCCACACCAGGGTCATGGGAGTGCTGCTGGAGAGGGCGATCCAGTCATGGATCCTCAGGTTTTCGATCCCGAGGCGGACGACGCCGGCTCCGGCCCAGACATCCAGGGCCGCCTCGATCATCAGGTCGGCAGCTTCGGCGAGGGTGAGCACAGGCGTGTTGTGAACCGTGCCCCGGGACGGATGGCGGACAGTTCCGATGTCCGGCTGCCACAGGATCGAACCGGTCCTCGGATCGTCGGTGCGCACCCCGAGCAGCGGATGGCCGCCAGCCGTCGCCGCGGGGAGCGAACGATCGAACCAGAAGCGTTCGTGACGCCAAGCCGGGGTGGGCAAGGCCGTGCGCGCCCCGCGGGGCCACAGCCGCGCGGTGTCCACGGGCACGCCCGCGAAATGCAGTTGCGCCAAGGCGGTACGTACCTCGACCGCTTCGTCCGCTTTCCTGTGCAGCGTAGGGATCACCAGCGGCGTCCCGCCCGGCACGGCGTCGCTGAGGGTCTCGGCGAGCGGAACGGCGGCGATGGGGTGGGGCGCGATTTCCAGGAACAGGTCGTAGCCGTCGGCGGCCGCCGCGGTCACCGCCTGCCGGAGGCGCACAGGACGGCGCACGTTGGCACACCAGTACTCGGCGTCCGCCGCAACGCGTGCACGGGGGTCGTCCAGGACTGTGCTGTACCACGGAATGACCGGTGTGGACGGACGCAGGTCGGCGAGGGCCCGGCTCAGCGGTTCCAGTACCGGGTCGACCGCGGCGGAGTGTCCGGCGCCGCCGACCTCCAGCATGCGGGCCGTGCGGCCCTGCCCGGTCAGCTCGTCCACCAATTCACGTACGGGGCCGACGGGTCCGGCTACCGTGCAACGTTGCGGCGAGGAGTGGACGGCGACCCCGACGCCGGGAAAGCGGCTCAGGATCTCGGAGCGCGAGGCATCCTCCACGTCGACCGCTGCCATCGCGCCTGCCTCTTCGGCGTCGATCGTGGCCAGGTGGGTCGACCGGCTGGAGATGACGCGAAGGCCGTCGCGGGCGTCGAGGCCCCCGGCGACCACGGCGGCGGCGATCTCGCCCATCGAGTGACCGATTACAGCGGCGGGTTCCACACCGTAGGCCCTGAAGGTCTGCGCGAGGGCCAGTTGGATTCCGAAGAGCAGCGGCTGGGTCTGATCGACTGCGTCATGGGACCCCGGCCGCGTGAGCATGTCCGTCAGGGAGGCCCCGATCTGCGCGAGGAAGAGCGGATCGAGTGCGGAGACCTCGGCTGCGAAGTGACGGTCGTCCGCCAGCAGGCGCTGGCCCATACCCCGCCACTGCGACCCGTAGCCGGAGAACACGAAGACCGGTCCACGCGCGGTGTCCGCACCGTCGGCCTCCGTCCCGGAGCCGGCCGGAATCACGCCGGGGACCGTCTCATCGCGGGCCAGCGCGGCCAGCCTCGCAGCCGCCTCGCGGTGGGTCCGTGCGACGACGGCAGCGTGGGTCCGCCCGCGACGGTGATGCGCGAGGGTATGGGCGAGGTCGGTGAGTGCGGGCGCGTCGTCGGCGAGCAGGCGCCGTGACAGGCTGGCGGCTGCATCGGAGAGCCTGTCGGCGGACCGGGCGGACACAACCAGAACGTGGGGGCCGGCCGTTTCCTCGTCGCGGACGGGAGCCGCCGCCTCCCGAGCAGCGGTCGACGGAGCCTGCTCGAGAATCGTGTGGGCATTGGTGCCGCCGAACCCGAAAGCCGACACGCCCGCACGTCCCGGGCGATGGCGCGGGGCGGGCCAGTCGGTCGGCTCGGTGACCACGCGAAGCCCCAGCGCTTCGAAGTCGATGTGGGGATTGGGGTCGTTGAAGTGCAGGCTGGACGGGATACGGCCGTGGTGGAGGGCCAGCGCGGTCTTGATCAGGCCTACGATGCCCGCAGCACCTTCCAGGTGGCCCAGATTGCTCTTCACCGATCCGATCAACAGGGGTTGGTCGGGACGTCTGCCGTGCCTGGCGACCGATCCCAGGGCCGTCGCCTCGATCGGGTCGCCCAGGAGGGTTCCCGTTCCGTGCGCCTCGACGTAGTCCAGGTCGGAGCCGTCGATCCCCGCATCACGCAAGGCATCGAGCAGTAGCGCTTCCTGCGCCGCCGGGTTGGGTGCCATGAGGCCGGCCGACCTGCCGTCCTGATTGACGGCCGTGCCCGCGATCACCGCCAACACGTTGTCGCCGTCGCGCACGGCGTCGACGAGGCGTCTGAGCACCACGACACCGCAGCCTTCGCCTCGGGTGATGCCGTCCGCCGCGGCGTCGAAAGGCTTGCACCGACCGTCGGCCGCGAGCGCGTCCGCCTGGTCGAACGAGGCGGTGACGGACGGGGACAGCAGCACGTTGACGCCGGCGGCCAGGGCTGTTCCGCACTCAAGACTGCGCAGGCTGCGGCAGGCGAGGTGCACTGCCACGAGGGAAGAGGAACAAGCCGAGTCGATGGTCATGCTGGGACCGTGGAGGTCGAGCAGGTACGACACACGGTTGGCAGCGATGCTGGCGGCTGCTCCGGTGGTCGTCCACGGTGTGAGCCGCGTGGGATCGGACGTGGTCAGGTGGCCGTACTCGACAGCACTGAGACCGACGAAGACGCCGGTGGAGGTGCCTTTGATGGAGGACGCGGGTGTGCCGGCGTGATCGAGCGCCTCACAGGCCACCTCAAGCAGCAACCGCTGCTGGGGATCCATGACCTCGGCTTCACGGGGGGTGATGCCGAAGAAGTCCGCATCGAATTCGTCGATGCCGTCGAGGAAGGCACCCCAGGGCGTGGTGCTTTCCATCAGAGCGGTGACGTCGGGGGCAGAACCGGAGAAGCTTCGCCAGCGTTCTTCCGGTACCTGACCCACCGCGTCGGTCCCCGCAAGCAGCTGCTCCCAGAACGCGTCAGGTCCATGGACGCCACCGGGCAGGCGACAACCGACGCCGACAATGGCGATTGCCGTGTCCCCGGTCTGGGAAGGAACAGCGCTTTCACCGGACGACTCGCCGTGATCGTCCGTCGTAGCCTCGTTCGTCATGTTCAGAGCACCGACCAGCTGATCGATGCTGGGATGCTCCCACAGCAGAGTGGCGGGCAGAGAGCAGTCCAGCATCTGCTCCAGTTGCCCGGCCAGTCCGACCGCGCCGCGGGAGGTCAACCCGTACTCCGCAAGCGGGCGTGCGTTGTCGATCTGCTCCGGAGGGACACCGGTTGCCTCCGAGACGAGCTGGCGCAGCCTTTCCCGTAGTTCGGCGACGCACAGCCCGGACGGATCGCCAGCCGCGGCTGCTGCGGCGGTCCGGTGGCCCTCTCGCTGACTTCCCTCGGAGGGAGTCATGGGGTGTCGGCCTCCTTCCGCGCCCGCGTGCCGGGGTGCCAGGCGCCCTGGAGGTAGTGCTCGCGGCAGGCCCTGCGGGCGACCTTGCCGCTGGTGGTTCGGGGGACCGTGCCGGGCCCGGCCAGCACGAAGTCGTGGAGCGGCACCCCGTGGGCGGCCGCGACCGCCGCGCGCACGGAGCTCATGACCTCCTCCACCGCGCTCCCTGGATCCGTCATGTCACGGCTGTGCTCGGCGACCACCACGAGCCCTTCGCCGTTCTCCGTGGTCACGGAGAAGGCCGCGATGTGGTGCCGGCGGATCGCCGAGTGAGCGTTCTCGACGGTCTGCTCGATGTCCTGCGGATAGTGGTTGGCTCCGTCGATGATCACCAAGTCCTTGATCCGGCCGGTGATGTACAGCTGTTGGTCATGCCACACGCCGAGGTCGCCGGTGCGCAGCCAGCCGTGCTCGCTGTCGGAAGCATCGCTGACCAGAGTCGCGCGGAAGGTGGCTTGGCTCTGATCCGGGTTCTTCCAGTAGCCGCGCCCGATATTGGGGCCACGCAACCAGATCTCGCCGACGTGCCCGCCCTCCAGGCGGACTCTGGTGGCGGGGTCGACGATCGCGATCTCCTGGCCGGTGGGACGGCCGCACGCCACCAGACGGGTCACCGCTCCGTGATCGCCGGCCTCGAGTACGCGGGCCACACCGTCCGCCAGGGCGTGCCGGTCAAAGCACGTGACGGTGGGTTCGCCTCCGGCAGGGGAACTGGACACGAACACGGTCGCCTCGGCCAGCCCGTACGACGGCCGCATGATCGTCCTGACCATGCCTACAGGAGCAAACGCCGCTTGGAACCGTTCAAGCGTCTGCTCCGCGATGGGCTCGCTGCCGTTGACCATGGCGGTGACCGAGCCCAGCGACAGTTCCTTGCGATCGTGGTCGGTGACACGGTGCACGCAGTAGTCATAGGCGAAGTTGGGGGCGGCGGTCAGGGCTCCTCGGTGCTGGGTGAGCAGCCTGAGCCACCTGATCGGCTGCTGGACGAAGGCCAGCGGATCCATGAGCACCGAGTGCACACGGCCGACGATCGGCAAGGCCACCGCCAGAACCAAGCCCATGTCGTGGTACAGCGGGAGCCAGCCCACGGTGCAGTGACGTCCCACGGCGATGTCGAAGGCTTCCAGCGCCTGCCGCGCGTTGGCACAGACGTTGGCGTGGGTGATCTCCACACCGGACGGCGTGCGGGTCGAACCCGAGGTGTACTGCAGGTAAGCACAGTCGTCCGGCCGCGGGTGGAAGACCTGACCTGGCGCAGGGGCAATGGTGCGCAGTTCGGCTTCCGTGACCACGCGCACGCTCAGGCCGGCCTGGTCCGCGCAGAATTTCTCCACGGCCTGCTGGTGATCGGGGACGGTGAAGGCCAGCCCCGGGTCCGCGTCCTTCAGAGCCGCGACGAGCTTCGCCTCATGACCGGGCAGGGACGGAGGGTACAGAGGCACGGCGATCACGCCGGCGCAGAGGGCCGCGAGGAAACCGACCACGTACTCCAGACTCTGCGGCGCCACGATGGCCACTCGCCCTCCGGCCGCTGCCGCGTCCCGCATCCCTGTCGCAGCGGCGCGTACCCGGTCCTCGAGTTGACGCCATGTCAGGGAAGTGGGGGTCCCCTCGCGGCTTGTGGCGTAGTCCACGAAGGTGAAGGCCGTCTCGTCCGGTGTCTGTGTCGCCGCCTCGGCGAGATGACGGCTGATCGTTTCCCTCACAGTTGACAGCACTGCGTCACCGGACCTTCTTTCCGCAGGCAGGAAATGGAACCCTCGGCCGACAGCGCAGGAGAGGCGGTAAACAGGTCAGCTGACGCCACTCACCGCTATCCACTCATGGCGATCGGCAGAGCTCAAGCAAACACGGGGCCGTGCGGGGCTTCCAGTAACACGCCGAGGAGTCACGCGGTCAGCGCAATGCGGCAGACGAACGGCCGCGTCACCGCTACGGCCAGATGCCTCATTTCTCTTCCTCGGAGTATGGCGCGGGTGCAAAGCCGCCCCCTGCGCATGCACGATGGACGGGCAGAACGTCACCGAGAACCAGGACTTTCCAGCGCCGGGCTGCCCGAAGCGGGTCTCATGAGTCGAATGCGTAGCGCCGCCATCCTGGTGGCTGTCCTGGTGCCGACGTTTATGACGGCGCTGGACGGCACCATCGTCAATGTGGCTCTGCCGCAGATCCGCACCGAACTCGCACTGGGCGGAACTGACATCAAATGGGTCGCGGCCGTCTATCCCCTCGCGCTCGCCGGCGTTCTCCTGCTGGGCGGACGCCTGGCCGACTCCATCGGGCGGCGCGCGACCTTGCTCCTGGGCGTGGCCCTCTTCACCTTGGCGTCGGCGGGCTGCGGCACCGCGACCCACGGAGGAAACCTGATCGCCTTCCGAGGACTGCAGGGAGCGGGCGCAGCGCTCATCCTGCCCGCATCCCTGGCGGTCCTCTCGCACGACCTCCCGCCCCGTGCGCGGAACACGGGCTTCAGCGCCACGACCGCCACCATGGCCACGGCGCTGGCCTGCGGGCCGGTTCTCTCCGGTGTCATCACGCAGCACCTGGGCTGGGCATGGCTCTTCGCCATGAACACGCCCCTGGGTGTCGCAAGCCTCGTCGTCACCACGTTCGCGGTCCCGCGCCGCGACCACGAGCCGCCCGTGTCCCGCAACTTGTCGTCCTCGGTGTCGATCCGCGTCGTCGTGCCGGCATGCCTGTCGCTGACGGCCCTCGCCTACGGCCTGATCGAAGGACCCGACGTCGGGTTCGCCACGCTACCCGTCGTGATCTCCGGTGCGGTCGCGGTGGCGTCCGCCGCATACCTGGGTTACGCGGTGAGCCTGCGTCGGAGCGCCGCGCTGGCGACGTTGTTCCGTCAGCCTCCCTTCACGGGTGGGATCATCAGTCAGCTGCTGTGGGGCCTGGGGGTGAGCGGTGTCTACTTCTTCACCTCCCAGTTCCTCCAGAACAACCTCGGTCTCGGTCCGACATCGGCCGGGCTGGCCTTCACCCCCGTCGCCTTGTCCGTCCTGGTTGCCGCGCCCTTCGTCGGCCGTATGGCGCGGCGTTGGGGGGACGGGCGAATCGCAGCCACAGGTCTGCTCCTGGTGGCTCTCGGCCTGCTGCTCGTTGCGCTGGGCAGCACCAATGGAACTCTCCTCCGTATCCTGCCGGGCCTGTCAGCCGTCGGATTCGGCTCGGCACTGGCCGTCCCACTCACCACCCGGGCTTTGGAATCGCCTCCGCGTCATCTGTCCGGCATCGCAGCCGGCTTGTTCAGCGCTGCTCGTGAAGCATCCGGAGTCTTCGGGATCGCGTTCGTCGGTGCGATCGTGACGTTCGTGCAGCATGCTGCCACTTCGGCCGGCTCCGGCCCGGCGGACGCCTTCCTCTCCGGCTACCGGGCCGGCCTTTGCGTCGCGTCCGTCCTCGTCGCGGCTGGAGCACCTGTTGCGCTGTGGGCCCTGCGCGGACTCCCGGGCGCCGAGCACGGTGACGCCCCGTCATTGGTCCGTGCCGAGGAGGAGGGGCGGTGAACCAGCGGCACGCGGGTGTCCGCACCTTCCGCCTACCCGGTGGAACCGAGTGACCCGCGTCATTTCCCCCCTTCGGGCGAGGGCTCGTCCTCTGAATCCGTTGTCCCCTCCTCGTAGTACCTCGGCGTCCAGACCACCTCGCGGTCGTCCCCCCTGCTGACCACCCTCGTTCGCGACGACCCGACGATCAGCAGGGTGCGCATGTCGACCTGGGAGGGGTCCAACTCGCCCAGGGACAGCACGCGGAGGCGTTCGGCGGGGCCGCCGACGTCGTGGGCGAGGAGGACGGGGGTGGTCGGCGCGCGGTGTTCGAGGAGGAGGTCGCGTGCCTGGGCGACCTGCCAGGTGCGGGTGCGCGAACCGGGGTTGTAGAGCGCGAGGACGAAGTCGGCGGAGGCGGCCGCGCGCAGGCGCGCGGCGATGACGTCCCAGGGCTTGAGGCGGTCGGAGAGGGAGAGCGTCGCGTAGTCGTGGCCCAGCGGCGCGCCGGCCCGGGCGGCGACGGCGTTGGCCGCGGTGACCCCGGGTAGGACGGTCACGGGGACGTCCTGGTAGGCGGGTTGGGACGCGGCCTCCAGCACGGCGGTGGCCATGGCGAAGACGCCGGGATCGCCGCCGGAGACGACCGCGACGCGCCGGCCGCGGCGGGCCAACTCCAGGGCGAACTCGGCGCGTTCGGCCTCGACCCGGTTGTCTGTGCGGTGCCGGCGCTGGCCGGGCCGGACCGGGACGCGGTCGATGTAGGTGGCGTAGCCGACCAGGTCGTCGGCCGAGGTCAGCGCGCCGCGGCTCTCGGGGGTGAGCCAGAGCGGGCCGGCCGGGCCGGTGCCCACGACCACGACCTCGCCCTGCTCACGCGGGGGAGGAGCGGCGGCGTCGGCGCGGCTGGGCAGCACGGCGAGCGAGAAGTAGGGCACCGACTCCGGGTCGACGGCGGCCAGTTCGGCGGTGCGCTCGCCGTCCATGGTGGCGCGTTCGACGTAACGGGCGTCGGCCAGCCGGCCCGCGCGTTCCAGGGCGCGGCGCACGGTGGGGAAGGTGCGGCCGAGCTTGATCACCACGGCGGTGTCGGTGGCGGCCAGCCGGGCGGTGAGCTCCTCCTCGGGGAGCGTGCCCGGCAGCACGGTGAGGACTTCCTCGCCCTCGGCCAGCGGGGCGCCGAGCCGGGCGGCGGCCGCGCTGAGCGAGGTCACGCCGGGGACGACCTCGGTCGGGTAGCGGTGGGCGAGCCGCTTGTGCATGTGCATGTACGAGCTGTAGAGGAGCGGGTCGCCCTCGGCGAGCACGGCGACGCTGCGCCCGGCGTCGAGGTGGACCGCGAGCCGGGCGGAGGCCGCCTCGTAGAACTCGTCCATCGCGCCCTGGTAGCCGCCGGGATGGTCGGTGGTCTCCGTGGTGAGCGGGTAGACCAGCGGCTCCTCGATGTGGTCGGCGCGGATGTGGGCGGCCGCGATGGAGCGGGCGATCGAGCGGCCGTGCCGGGCGCTGTGGTACGCCACCACGTCCGCCTCGCCGATCGCCTGCACGGCGCGGAGGGTCATCAGGGCCGGGTCGCCGGGGCCGAGCCCCACGCCGAAGAGCCGGCCGGGGGCGGCGGCTGCGGCACTGTCGACGGGTGCGGCGCTGTCGGCAGGGGCGGCCGGGCCGCCGGGTGCGTTGTCGGTCACTCGTCCTCGCTCGCGATGGCGTTGAGAGCGGCGGCCGCGATGGCGCTGCCGCCGCGCCGGCCCCGCACGATCAGGTGCTCCAGGCCCGACGGGTGCGCGGCCAGGGCGTCCTTGGACTCGGCGGCGCCGACGAAGCCGACCGGCACGCCGATCACGGCGGCGGGCCGCGGCGCGCCCCGCTCGACCAGCTCCAGCAGCCGGAAGAGCGCGGTGGGGGCGTTGCCGACGGCGACCACGGCCCCGGCCAGCCGGTCGCCCCACAGGTCGAGCGCGGCGGCGCTGCGGGTGGTGCCGAGGGCAGCGGCCAGGCCGGGCACGGAGGGGTCGTTGAGTGTGCAGACCACCTCGTTGCCGGCGGGCAGCCGCTTGCGGGTCACCCCGCTGGCGACCATGGCCGCGTCGCACAGGATCGGCGCGCCCGCCCGCAGCGCTTCCCGGGCCCGGGCCACCACGCCGGGCGTGAACCCGAGGTCGGCCACGAGGTCCACCATCCCGCAGGCGTGGATCATCCGCACCGCCACCTGGCTGACGTCGGCGGGCAGCCCGGCGAGGTCCGCCTCGGCGCGGATGGTGGCGAAGGAACGGCGGTAGATGACGGCGCCGTCCTTCTCGTACGCGAACGGGCCGATGGAGGAGGGGGCGGAGGGGGCGGAGGGGGCGGAGGGGGAGGACGGGGAGGCCGCTGCGGGTGCGGGGGCGCCGGAAGACTCGGAAGCGTCGGAACCCTCGGGACCGTCGAACGCTGGGGTCACTGCGATCTCGCTCATCTGCTCACCGCGCCGCGGCGCGCTGCCGCCACGGTGGCGGCGAGGTCGGTCGGTTCGGGGACGGCCCCGCCGTGGACGGTTCCGGCCCGGGCCACGTCCACCCGGTAGCCCTCGGACGTGGCCACCACCTCGACGCGGTCGCCCCGGGGCCGCCCGCAACAACGGCCGCAGCCGGCCCAGTGCACGGGAAGCGGGGCAGGTTGTCCTGCGCCGTTTCTGTCGGCTGCCGGGCCCGCGTCGGCGGTGGAGCGGGCCGGGCGGGCGGAAGCCCCGTCGCCGGGGCCCGCGTGGGCGGTCGGCGTGTTCGCCCGTGCGCCGGCGGGGAGGTGGTCGGGTTTGCCCACGTCGCCCATGCTCGGGTTCGCGTGTGCGGACGGCGCGTCCGTCCGTACGGAGTGGGCGAGTTGGCCCGTACCGTCGCCGCCCGGGGAGGCAACGTGCGTGGCTGCCGCTTCCGCCCGTGTGTCGGCGGAGACGTGCTCGGGTCCTCCCGCGTGGCCCGTGCTCGGGGGGCCGACGTGTGCGGCTGCCGCGTCCGTTCGGACGTCGGCGAGGGATTTGGCGCAGCCGGGGCGGCCGGTGCAGGCGCTCACCCCGAGCCAGGGGGAGCGCGCGTCGGTCACCAGCCCCGCCGCGGCGAGCGCGTCCAGCTCGGCGAGGGCCCGGGCGGCGGGCACGCCGGGGACCACGGCTCCGCGCCAAGGGGTGAGCCGCAGTTCGGCGTCGGGCGTGCGCGCGGTCAGCTCGGTCAGGGCCCGCCAGGCGGGGGAGTCGAGCCGGCCCAGCGGGACGAGCACGCTGAGGGCGGCGGTGCCGGTGGCGGGGTGCGTGACGATCCCAGGAGCCGGGACGGGGACGGGTGCGGCAGGGGCCCGGCCCGGCGGGTGGGCCCCGGCTCCCGCGAGGACAGAACCGCGCCCACCCTCCGCCTCGGCGACCAAAAGGCCCAACCGGCCCAGCTCACCGGCCACTTCACCGGTGAGGGCCGCGCCGCCGTCCGGAAGGTCGGCCACGCGCCAGGCGGTCCCGCCACCGGCCGCGGCGAGGAACCGTACGGCGGCGAGCAGGGCCGCGCTGGCGGCGGCGGGGGCGGGGACGCGCAGGGGCGCCTCCCGGCCCAGGCGCAGCAGGGCCGCACCGCCGGGCACCGCGCGCACCGTCACGTCGGCGCCGAGCGCCGCGACGTCGCCGCGCCCGTCGTCGAGGGCGAACAGGAAGCGCCCGGAAAGCGCGCGGGTCGCCGGGTCCGCGCACAGCAGCTCGTCCAACTCCCGCAGCCAGGACCGGACATCGAGGTGCCCGCGCCCGTCGAGCCCGGAGAGCGGGGAGGCGACGACGTTGCGCACCCGTTCGTGCCCGGGTGCGGGCAGCAGGCCTGCGGAGGTGAGCAGTTGGCCGAGTTCCGCCCCGCAGTCCGGGTCGAGCCCGCGGAGTTGGACGTTGCCGCGGGAGGTGAGGTGGAGCGCGCCGTCGCCGAGACGGGCGGCCGCCGCGCCGAGGGCCGCGGCCTGGTCCGCCGTCAGCACCCCGCCGGGGACGCGGACACGGGCGAGCCCGCCGTCGTCCGCCGCGTGCAGCCGCAGCGCCCCGGGGCAGGCGTCGGCGCGGTCCCGCGGGCCGGGGGCACGCGGTTCCTGCGGGTCAGGGGCGGTGGACACGGCGGCGAGCATACCTACCGTGACCTAAATCGGATGATCTGCCGTTCACCTCGCTCGCTTACGATGGTGCCTGCGCGGGCCGACCGGTCCGCCATCGCCGCAGACGGCGACAGGGGAGGAAGCCGGTGCGAGTCCGGCGCGGTCCCGCCACTGTGAGCTTGGCCACGAGGCTGTACGCCTCCGCGGCCGGGCGAGTCAGGAACTCCCGCCGTCTTCACCGCCCGGGGCGCGGACACCCCGAGGAAGGTCCACCTGCGCATGTCTCCTTCGCCCGAGGCTGCCGCCTCCCCGCTCCCCCGCCCCCGTAGCGCCGCCCCCGGCGGGGTGCTCCTGCTCTCGACCTCCGACACGGACCTGCTGAGCGCGCGGGCCGCGGCCGGCCCGGTCCCGTACCGCTTCGGGAACCCCGCCCGGCTGGCACCGGAGGATCTGCCGGCCCTGCTCGAAGCGGATGGCGCTGACGGCGTGCCCATCGCGCTGATCGTCGTCCGGCTGCTGGGCGGGCTGCGGGCCTGGCAGGAGGGCCTCGACGCGCTGCTGGCCGACGGCCGGCCGGTGGTCGTGCTGTCGGGCGAACAGGCCCCGGACGCACAGCTGATGGCCGCCTCCACCGTCCCCGTCGGCATCGCCGCCGAGGCGCACGCGTACCTCGCGCACGGCGGCCCCGCCAACCTGGAGCAGCTCGCCCGCTTCCTGTCCGACACGGTGCTGCTCACCGGCCACGGCTTCGAACCGCCGGCCCCGGCCCCCGCGTTCGGCCCGCTGCCGCGCCCCGAACCCGCGCCCGACCGGGCGGACGCCCCGGCCGTCGCCGTGCTCTACTACCGCGCCCACCACATGAGCGGCAACACCGCCTTCGTCCACACCCTGTGCGACGCGATCGAGGCCGGGGGCGGCCGGGCCCTCCCCTTCTACGTGGCCTCCCTGCGCACCCCCGAACCGGAGTTGATCGCCGCGCTGTCCGGCGCGGACGTGATCGTCACCACCGTGCTGGCCGCGGGCGGCACCCGCCCGGCCGAGGCGTCGGCGGGCGGCGACGACGAGGCGTGGGACGCGGGCGCGCTCACCGGGCTCGACGTGCCCGTGCTCCAGGCGCTGTGCCTGACCGGTTCGCGCGCGGACTGGCTGGGCAGCGACGAGGGCGTCTCCCCGCTGGACGCGGCGAGCCAGATCGCCGTGCCGGAGTTCGACGGACGGCTGATCACCGTCCCGTTCTCGTTCAAGGAGATCGACCGCGACGGCCTGCCGTCCTACGTCGCCGACCCCGAACGCGCGGCGCGGGTCGCGGGCCTCGCGCTGCGGCACGCGCGGCTGCGCCGCATCCCGGCCGCGGACAAGCGGATCGCGCTGGTGCTTTCGGCGTACCCGACCAAGCACGCGCGGATCGGCAACGCGGTCGGGCTGGACACCCCGGCCAGCGCGATGGCCCTGCTGCACCGGCTCCGCGCGGAGGGGTACGACTTCGGCCCCGTCCCCGTGCCCGGCCTGGACCCCGCCCCCGGAACACCGCGGGAAGCGGCCGGTACTTGGGAGCCGGCGGTGCACGGCGACGACCTGATCCGCGCACTCATCGACGCCGGCGGACACGACCAGGACTGGCTCACCGAGGAGCAGTTGGCCCGCAACCCGGTCCGGGTGCCGGCCGCCGCCTACCGCCGCTGGTACGCCACGCTGCCGCAGGAGCTGCGCACTTCGGTGGAGGCGCACTGGGGGCCGCCGCCCGGCAAGATGTTCGTCGACCGCAGCCGCGACCCCGAGGGCGACATCGTGCTGGCGGCCCTGCGCCACGGCAACCTGCTGATCGTCATCCAGCCGCCGCGCGGCTTCGGCGAGAACCCGATCGCGATCTACCACGACCCCGACCTGCCGCCCTCGCACCACTACCTGGCCGCGTACCGGTGGATCGGGGCGGCGCGCGCGGAGGGCGGGTTCGGCGCGGACGCGATGGTGCACCTCGGCAAGCACGGCAACCTGGAGTGGCTGCCCGGCAAGAACGCCGGGCTGTCGGCCGCGTGCGGCCCGGACGCGGTGCTCGGCGACCTGCCGCTGGTCTACCCCTTCCTGGTCAACGACCCGGGCGAGGGCACGCAGGCCAAGCGCCGCGCGCACGCCACGCTGATCGACCACCTCGTGCCGCCGATGGCCCGCGCCGACTCCTACGGCGACATCGCCCGCCTGGAACAACTCCTCGACGAGCACGCCCAGATCGCCGCCATGGACCCGGCGAAGCTGCCGGCCGTCCGGGCGCAGATCTGGACGCTGATCCAGGCCGCGAGGCTCGACCACGACCTCGGTCTGGACGACCGGACTGATCGGCCGGATGATGACGGCTTCGACGACTTCCTCCTGCACGTCGACGGCTGGCTGTGCGAGATCAAGGACGCGCAGATCCGCGACGGGCTGCACGTGCTGGGCCGCGCCCCGGCCGGCGACGAGCGGGTCGGCCTGGTGCTGGCGATCCTGCGTGCCCGGCAGATCTGGGGCGGCCGGGCCGCCCTGCCCGGGCTGCGCGAGGCCCTCGGCCTGGACGAGTCCGCCGCCACCCGCACCACCGCCGACGCGGCCGAGGAGCGCGCCCGGGCCCTGGTCCAGGCGATGGAGGACGCCGGCTGGGACCCCGCGGCCGTGCCCGCGGTGGCCGCAGCGGAAGGCGAACAGGTCGCCGCCGTCCTGGAGTTCGCCGCCCGCGAGGTGGTGCCGCGGCTGGCCGCGACCACCGCCGAACTGGACCGGAGCGTGCACGCCCTGGCCGGCGGCTTCGTGCCGGCCGGACCGTCCGGCTCGCCGCTGCGCGGCCTGGTCAACGTGCTGCCGACGGGCCGCAACTTCTACTCCGTGGACCCCAAGGCGGTGCCGTCCCGGCTGGCCTGGGAGACCGGCCAGGCCCTCGCCGACTCCCTGCTGGAGCGCTACCGCGCCGACAACGGCGACTGGCCCACCTCCGTCGGCCTGTCCCTGTGGGGCACGTCGGCCATGCGCACCGCGGGCGACGACATCGCCGAGGCGCTGGCCCTGCTCGGCATCCGCCCGGTGTGGGACGACGCCTCCCGCCGCGTCACCGGCCTGGAACCCGTGCCGCCGGCCGAACTCGGCCGCCCCCGGATCGACGTGACGCTGCGCATCTCCGGCTTCTTCCGCGACGCGTTCCCGCACACCGTCGCCCTGCTCGACGACGCGGTCCGGCTGGCCGCCTCCCTCGACGAGCCCGACGAGGCCAACCACGTGCGCGCCCACACCCGCGCCGACCTGGCCGAGCACGGCGACGAACGGCGGGCCACCACCCGCATCTTCGGCTCCCGCCCCGGCACGTACGGCGCCGGCCTGCTCCAGCTGATCGACTCCCGCGACTGGCGCACCGACGCCGACCTCGCCGAGGTCTACACGGTGTGGGGCGGTTACGCCTACGGCCGCGGGCTCGACGGCCGCCCGGCCCGCGAGGAGATGGAGACGGCCTACCGGCGGATCGCGGTCGCGGCGAAGAACACCGACACCCGCGAGCACGACATCGCCGACTCCGACGACTACTTCCAGTACCACGGCGGCATGGTCGCCGCCGTCCGGGCGCTGCGCGGCACCGCGCCCGAGGCGTACATCGGCGACTCCACCCGGCCGGAGACCGTCCGCACCCGCACCCTGGTCGAGGAGACCTCCCGGGTCTTCCGCGCCCGGGTGGTCAACCCCCGCTGGATCGAGGCGATGCGCCGCCACGGCTACAAGGGCGCCTTCGAACTCGCCGCCACCGTGGACTACTTGTTCGGCTACGACGCCACCACCGGGGTGATCGCCGACTGGATGTACGACCGGATCACCGAGTCCTACGTGCTCGACCCGGTCAACCGCGCCTTCCTCCAGGACGCCAACCCCTGGGCCCTGCACGGCATCGCGGAACGCCTG
Organism: uncultured Actinomycetota bacterium; assembly: GCA_963756705.1. GTDB lineage: Bacteria > Actinomycetota > Actinomycetes > Streptomycetales > Streptomycetaceae > Actinacidiphila. The sequence continues at coordinate 188,616 of CAVWOS010000008.1, forward strand.
CTCGAAGCGCACTCCCGCGGCATGTGGGAGAAGCCGGACCCGGCGGCCCTGGCCGAACTCCAGCGCGTCTTCCTGGAGACCGAGGGCGACCTGGAGGGCGGCGACCAGCCGTGACGGGCGGCGCGCGTCCCGGCCGGACCGGGGCGCGCGCCTAGGATGCCCGGGGCGGGCAACCGCCCCCGTCCGCCGTACGCAGCAGTGCGGGCGCGCCGTCGCCGCCGAGGGGAGCCACCGTGTCCATCCGAGTCGCAGTGCTGGACGACTACCAGCGGGTCGCCGGGGAGATGGCCGACTGGCCGGGCCGACTGCCCGGCGCACGCGTGGAGTTCTTCGACCGGCACATCGCCTCGCAGGACGAACTCGTCGCCGCCCTCGACCCGTTCGACGTCGTGGTCGCGATGCGCGAGCGCACCCCCTTCCCGCGGACGGTCCTCGGGCGGCTGCCCCGGCTGCGGCTGCTCGTCACCACCGGGATGCGCAACGCCTCCATCGACCTGGCGGCGGCCGCCGAGGCGGGCGTCACGGTGTGCGGCACGGCCTCCCACCCGGCCGGGACGGCCGAGCTGACCTGGGCGCTGATCCTGCAGCTCCTGCGGGACACGGCCGGCGCCGACGCCCGGATGCGGGCCGGGGGCTGGCAGCAGGGCCCGCTCGGGCAGGACCTGCACGGCGAGGTGCTGGGCGTGATGGGCCTCGGTCGGCTGGGCGGGCAGGTGGCCGCGGTCGGCGCGGCCTTCGGGATGGACGTCGTCGCCTGGAGCCCCAACCTGACCGACGAGCGTGCCGCCGAGCGGGGCGCGCGCCGGGTGGAGAAGGACGAGCTGTTCGCCACCGCGAAGTTCGTCACCGTGCACATGGTGCTCAGCGACCGCAGCCGCGGCCTGATCGGCGCGGCCGAGCTGGGCGCGATGCGCGAGGACGCCTACCTGGTCAACACCTCCCGGTTCGGCATCATCGACAGCGAGGCGCTGCGGGCCGCCCTGGACACCGGCCGCCCGGCCGGAGTGGCGCTCGACGTCTACGACACCGAGCCCCTGCCCGCCGACCACTGGCTGCGGAGCGCGCCGCGCACCCTGCTCTCCCCGCACATGGGCTACGTCACCGAGAAGAGCTACCGGGTGTTCTTCACCGAGGTGGTCGAGGACATCGCGGCCTTCGAGGCGGGGGCTCCGGTGCGGGTCCTGGGCTGACGAGGGGGCCGGGACCCGGGCCGAGGACGGACCGGTACGGCCCCGCGACAAACGCCGAGGGCACCGCGCGGTCGCGGTGCCCTCGGACGCGAAGTGCCCTTACTTGCGGGGGACGGTCACAGGCCGCCGGTGTGGAGCAGCCGGTTGGGGGAGTTGCCGTCGACGGTCAGCACGTCCTTCGTGGACTGGTCGTCGAGCCAGTCGCCGACCTCGGTCGAGCCCGCCGCCGGGTGGCCCGCCAGGTAGAGCAGGGCGACACCCGCCGTGTGCGGGCTGGCCATCGAGGTGCCGGACAGCGCGACGCTCCCGCCGCCCAGCCGGGCCGAGACGATGTCCTGGCCGGGCGCGAAGATCGACAGGCAGCGGCCGAAGTTGCTGAAGCCCGTCTCGTCGTCGTTGGGGTCGGTCGCCCCGACGGTGAAGGCGCCCTCCGCGCTCGCCGGCGAGACCCGGCAGGCGTCCTCGGTGCTGTTGCCGGCCGCCACCACGGGCAGCACGTCGGCGTCGGCGAGGGCGTTGACCGCCGCGTTGACGGCGGGGGAGTAGGACCCGCCGAGGGAGGCGTTCAGCACGGCCGGCTCCTGGGCGTTCTGCGCCACCCAGTCCAAGCCGGCGATGATCCCCGCGAAGCTGCCGGTGCCGTCGCAGCCCAGCACGCGCACGCTCACCAGGTGGGCCTGCGGCGCGACGCCGAACGTGGCGCCGCCGACCGTACCGGCCACGTGGGTGCCGTGGCCGTTGCAGTCCGCGCCGTTCCGGCCGTCGCCGACCGCGTCGAAGCCGGGCACCGCGCGGCCGCCGAACTCGCTGTGGCCGAAGTCGATGCCGGTGTCCATGATGTACGCGGTGGTGCCGGCGCCGTGCCCGATGGTGGTGAACCGGCCGTCCAGCGGCAGCTGGCGCTGGTCGATCCGGTCCAGGCCCCACGACGTGGCCGCCGCCCGGGGTGACGGGCCGGTCAGCGTGCCGGAGCCGGGCCCGAACGCCGAGGCGCTGGCGTTCTCCTCCACCGCCGCCACACCGGGCGTCCGGCGGACCGTGTCCAGCTGGGCGGAGGTCAGCACGGCCGCGAAGCCGCGCATCGCCGAACTGTAGGTGAACATCGGCTTGATGCCGAGGGTGCGCACCGTACCGCGGGTGTCCACGCCCTTGGCGAGCGTGACGATGTACTGGTCGGGCACCGCGTGGTCGGACCGGTAGAGCGGCGCGGCGGGCGGGGTGGGGGTGGCCGCCACCGACGGCATCGCCGTCAGCGGGGACGCGAGCAGCAGAGCGGCGGCGGCGAGGCCGCGCGCGAGCAGGCGCATGCGTGACTCCAGGGGTGGGGGGAGCGGTCGCCCGCGCGACCGCGCGGCCGCGCGGGCATGGCCGCCCCACCATCCGTCGCGCCCTCTCCCCCGCCGCCCGCGACACACCGCCCGCCCGCCCCCGTCCCCCCATCGGCCGCCCGCCATCCAGAGCCGCGCGCTCCCCGGGGGAGTCGGCGCACGTCAGGGGCCCAGCGGCCCTTCCCCGCGGTGGGGGATCCCGCCTCCCCGGGGCACCCGGCGGCGCGGCGACGGGCGTCAAGGCCGCGTCAGGAAGGGGAGGCGCGGCGTCAGGGACCCGTCAAGGCTGAGCCGGCCCCGGAGGGGGCGAACCTAGCGTCGGAGGCATGAGACCAGGCGACTCCCGGACGGCCGCCCCCCGCGCGGAGGGCGCGCGGAACACCGTGCGGGCCGCCGACCGCGGCTGGCCCGCGCGGATGCGGGCCGCCTGTGCCGTCTCCGCCACGGCCCTCGGCGTCACCGTCCTGCTCGACGGCCTCGACGGCACCCTCTCCCTCCCCCGCACCCTCGCCTGGGTGAGCCTGGCCGCCATGCTCTTCACGGTGCTGCTGCCGCCCCGCGTCACCGCGGGCGAGGGCTGGCTGGCCGTCCGCGACCTGCTGCGCACCCGCAGGGTCCGCACGGACCACCTCGTATCCGTCCGCGTCATGGGGGCTTTCGACCGGCGCCTCCTGCTCCGCGACGCCTTCGGCGGCCGGGTCGCCCTCGACCCCGCCGTCCTCGTCGCGAACCCCTTCCTCTGGCACCGCCTCGACACCGGCGCCCGCCGCGCCCACGCCGCCGGCCTTCTCCTCGACCGCACCCCGCTCGTGATCCTCGCCGAGACGATCGACGCGTCCGCGACCCGCACGCTCCTGACGGAGGCGGGCCTCACCGAGCCGTCGGCCGAGGCGTAGCCGAACGTCGCCTACTTCTTGGTGACTCCGGCGAGGATCTGCTGGGTGAAGTCCTTCGCCACGTCGCACGCCTTGTCCTGAAGCGCCGAATTGGTGCTGTCCTCGTTCCGGACATTGACCTCGAGTTCGTCGGCGTTGACCTGCATGGAGACGTCACAGGAGTTGCCGATCGCCGTGGCCGCGGTCCCCGGGAAGCCCAGGACGTCGATCCTCTTCTGGATTCCGTACTTGTCCTCGGTCAAGTCCACGCCCATGTCCACGATGCCGTTGACCTGCACCTCCGTCCCGCCGCTCTGCCAGTCACAGCCGGAGTCGGTGCTTCTGCCGGATTCGCTGCCTTCCTTGGCGTCGGAGGGCTGAACTCCGATGGCGGTCAGGGACGCGCCCGTCAGCGCATGGCATATGTCCATCCCCTGGAGGCTCGTGCGCGGCCCCTTGGGAATCGACAGCCCATTCCCGGCCGGCTTCCCGGTGCCGGTGGAACCGGTCGACTTCCCCGAGGAGGACGAGGACGACGAGTCGCCCCCACCGCACCCAGCAGCCCCCGTACATACGATCACTATCAGCGTCGCCGCGACGACGTGTCGTGTCTGCATGGGACGAGGGTGGCACACGAAGGGCCGGTCGCATGCCGGCGGCGAAGGCCCGGAAGTCCTCCGCGGATGCTTCCGTAAACGTTGCCGGAAGCCTTGACAGGCGTCGTTGGAAGCCCCGATTCTCCCCGAGAGCGCTCTCAGGCGGTGCCACCGTCTCGGGGCGCCCCGCGCCATCCCTGAACGTCCCCCACGACCAAGGGAGTTCGCATGCCCCCCACCGACAGGCGCACAGCCCGGCCACCGCGACGGACCAGAAGGCGCCGGGTGCGCGGCGCGCTCGCGCTGCTGGCGGCGGTCGCCTCCGCGGTCGCCGTCACGCTGACCGGCTCGCCGGCGGCCTACGCCGGACCGGCTGCCGCGCGCGGCGGCGCCGCGCGACCGGCGGCCGCGGTGCGGCCCTCGGCCGTGCCCGCCGCGCCCTCCGGCTTCACCACCACCTGGAGCGACGACTTCAACGGCGCCGCCAACTCAGGCCTGGACACCGGAACATGGCGGTACGACGCCGGTCCGGGGTCGAGCTTCGGCACCGGTGAGATCGAGACCACGACCACGAGTACGGCCAACGTCTACCAGGACGGCGGCGGCCACCTCGTGCTGAAGGCGCTGCACTCGGGCAGCGACCCCAACTCCGGCTGGACGTCCGGCCGGGTGGAGACGCAGGCCGACGGGTTCGGCGCCCGGCCCGGCGGCGTCGTGCGGGTCCAGGCGTCGATCCAGCAGCCGAACGTGACCACCGCGAACGGCGCCGGGTACTGGCCGGCCTTCTGGATGCTGGGCGCGCCGCTGCGGGTCGGCGTCGGCTGGCCGGGCTCCGGCGAGGTCGACATCCTGGAGGACATCAACGGCCGCAGTTCGGTGTTCGGCACGCTGCACTGCGGGGTGAGCCCGGGCGGCCCGTGCAACGAGTCCAGCGGCATCGGCAGCGGCGAACACGCCTGCTCGGGCTGCCAGACCGGCTACCACACGTACGCGGTGGAGATCGACCGCTCCACCTCGCCCGAGCAGATGCGCTGGTACCTCGACGGCGCCAACTACTTCACCCTGAACGCCAACCAGGTCGACGCGACCACCTGGGCCAACGCCGTGGACCACAGCTTCTTCGTGATCTTCGACCTGGCCATGGGCGGCGGGTTCCCGGCCGCGTTCGGCGGCGGCCCCAACGCCGCCACGGTGTCCGGCGGCCAGATGAACGTCGACTACGTGGCCGTCTACAACAAGCCCGCCGCCGGCGACCTGGGCACCGACATCGCGCTGGGCAAGCCCACCACGTCGTCCGCCGACGAGAGCGCGTCCTTCCCGGCGTCCGACGCCACCGACGGAGACATCACCACCCGCTGGTCCAGCGGCTTCTCCGACCCGCAGTGGCTCCAGGTGGACCTCGGCCAGTCCTACCACCTCACCCACGCCTCGCTGACCTGGGAGGCGGCCGCGGCGTCGGCCTACCAGCTACAGGTGTCCACCGACGGGACGAACTGGAGCACCGTCTACTCCAACAACAACAGCCCGCAGGACCTCCAGGACGCCACGCTGAACGCCACCGGCCGCTACGTCCGGGTCTACTGCACCGCCCGCAACTCCCAATGGGGCGACTCCCTCTACGAGTTGGGGCTGTACGGCACGCCCTCCAGCGGCGGCGGCACCGGCAACCCGACCCTGCTGTCGCAGGGGAGGACCGCCACCGCCTCGTCCACGGAGAACGGCAGCTTCCCCGCCTCCGCGGCCGTCGACGGCAACGCCGGCACCCGCTGGTCCAGCGGCTTCTCCGACCCGCAGTGGCTCCAGGTGGACCTCGGCGCGAGCCACAGCCTGAGCCAGGTGGTCCTCAACTGGGAGACGGCGTACGGCACCGCCTTCCAGATCCAGACCTCCGCCGACGGCACGAACTGGACCACCGCCTACTCCACCACCACCGCTACCGGCGGCAACCAGACGATCCCGATCTCCGGATCCGGCCGGTACGTGCGGATGTACGGCACCGCCCGCTCCACGCAATACGGCTACTCCCTCTGGGAGTTCCAGGTCTACGGCACCTGAGCCGCGCCCCGGCGGCGGCCGGGCGCAGGGAGGGGCGGGTTCCGGTGCGGTGGGCCGCACCGGAACCCGCCCCTCCCCAAGTCCGCTACTCGCCCGCCGCGTTGAGCAGGTCGAGGACGCTCTGCTGGCAGCCGTACCCGATCGTGCCGCTGCCACCGGCCCAGTGCGGCCCGTACTGGTCGAGGGCGTCGCGATCGCTCGCGTAGGCGGCGTTCGCCCAGTTGCCCAGCACCGTGGTGTACGGGTGGTCCGAGAGCTGCCGGTTGAGCGAGCCCAGGCCCCGCACGTACGCGCCCTTGAACGAGGGGCCGTCGCCGGTGCAGGCGTCGCCCTCGCCGGGCTCGCGCAGCACGCCGTTGGTCTGCAGCGTGCCGGTGGACGCGTTGGCGAGCGTCCGGGCCGTGGTCAGCAGGCCGGAGTCACCGGTGGCCTTGTACAGCTCCGTCAGCCCGTTGAGTACGACACCCTGGTTGTACGTCCACGTGGTCTGGCCGTTGTTGGCGCACGCCGTGGTGAGGCCGTCGTTGATCATGTGCGAACCGTTGATCATCCCGCTGTTCTTGAACCAGTTCCACTCGCTGTTCGCCCGCGACAGGTACGTGGTGTCGCCCGAGATGCGGTTGTGCAGCGCGGCGTTGAGGTAGAGGAACAGCTCGTTGGTGATGGCGTTCTTGTACGTGCCGCCCTCGTTCCACAGCACGCCGCCGCCGCAACTGCCGCCCCAGTAGGCGTTCATGTGGTCGGCGTCGGCCCGCGCGGTGGTGAGGTAGCGGCTGTCGCCGGTGAGGTCGTAGGCGTCCACCCAGGCCAGCCCCCACCACCCGGTGTCGTCCAGGTAGTTGTTGGTGAAGTTGCCCTCCTGCGCGCCGAGGTTCTTGTTGTAGGTGGTCGCGATCGCGTACGTGTAGCTGGGCATCCCGCTGACCCGCGCGTCGTCGATCACCGCGGTCAGCGCGTTCGCCGCCGTCCACCAGCCGTTGCCGCCGAACAGGCCGGTGCCGCGGTCGAAGGACATCATCAGCGCGGTCGCGGCGGCGGTGCCGCGGCTCCACGCGTTCCAGTTGGAACGGGCCCACGGCGTGCAGGCGATATCGGGGCGGTCGCCGGCCTTGCCGCAGGCGCGCAGCGCGCCGACGCCCTGGTTCGCCCAGTCGTCGACGTTGTACATCAGGGTGCGCCAGCCGCGCTGGCCGGTGGGGGTGGTGGTGTCGCCGAGCTTGCTGCCCGACGACCAGGTGGCGCCGCCGTCGAAGGAGCGGTCGAGCCACACCTCGTCGCCGGCGTTGCCGTTGTCGATCGACGCCCAGCCCATGGCATCGTTGTCATCGATGTGCAGCTGAATCGTGCGGGAGTAGATCGAGGTGCTCACCGGCACGCGGTCGGCCGGGGCGGAGCCGGGGTCCCGGCCGTCGCAGTAGTTGTTGCAGATCGCCGTCGCCGCCTGGGCCGGCACCGCCGGCAGGGCGGTGAGCGCGATGGCGAGTGCGCTGGGCACGGCGGCCAGCGCGGTCAGGATCCTTTTTCGGGCCCGGAGCATGGGGGGTCTCCCTTTCGCGGGGGAACGTGCGGGCTCGGTCGGGGCGCTCGGGCGGACGCCGCGGGCGCCACTCCTGATTATCAGGGTCATGTCAATCGCCTCGGTCGAAGCCGCGCCTCCCGGCGCCGGGCCCACGGCTCCCCCCGGTGGGCGGCTCGGGTAGGTGGGCCGGGCCTGCGCGGATGGCCGGGCCCACGTCCTCCGCACCGCGCCACACTCGGCGGTGAGCAGCTTGCGGGCGTGCCACTGGAGCAGTCCCGTACCTGGACGGTACTTCCTCCGCACGGACGGGGAATGGCCCCACCGAATGCACGGAGCAGTCTTCGGCTAGGCCGCGTTGGCCTGGACTTCCGTGGCAAGGCTTGCGAGCCAGGCGGGAGCCGACCGGTCCCGTTCGATCACCCGCAGCGATTCCCGCAGTGCGCGGCGGTTTCTCCCGGAGTTGATCACCCCCAGGAGCCGCGTGATCTCTTCCAGTTCGTTCTCCACCTCGCGCCATGCCTTGACTGTCGCGTATCCACGCAGGAGGTCGCTCCGATAAAGCAGCACACCGCGGGGTGTTGCTCGCTCAAGTGCGCGGGTGAGATGGGGAATCGCGTTCCGCGGTTCGCCCAGCCTGAGCAGTGCCTGGCCGACATGGCCTGACACTTCACTCGAATCGATCCACCATACCCACCACGGGTCGAGCGGGCTCAAGGAATCCTCCAGCCCGACTTTCGCCGCATCCAGGTCAGCCGCACTCCGGCGACCATCACCCATCAACGCGAGCGCCCGACCGCGCCTTACTCGTGCTATCAGCGCAACCCTCGGTGGCACACGTTTCTCGGACAGCACCGATTCGGCAATGCGCAGCGCTTCGCCCGGCTGTGTCACTTCGATGTCGAGCATCGCAAGCATGTCGAGGGCGAACCACTTCTTGGCGCGGTCGCCGGCGTGCTCTGCCAGCATGTGCGATTCCATGAACGCGGTCCGAGCGGCGTCCCACCTCCCAGCGTCGAACAGGAGCCACCCCGCCACTTCTGCCGACTCGGCGACGGCTGACAGGTAGGGGCTCTGCTCCTTGCCCGGGATCGAACCGCTGTCGAGCTTTTGCTGCGCGGAGCGCCACACCTGGACGGCGGCGGATGCGACCGTGTCGGCACCGTACTTGTCGGCATGGCTGAGGAAACTCTGGGCACTCGACTGCATGTGCGTGATGTCTCCGTCGAAGCCCGACTGCCTCTCCGGTAGCGCGCCTTCGCGATTCCCCACCACCAGCGCGGCCAGCTTGCCATTCGCCTCGACCAGGTCGTCCAAAGCGGTGGCAAGCCTCGTGGAGGGGCGCTGTTTGGCGTTGAGCACGCGGCTCACATACGCCAGGTCGTAATTGAGTGCTCGCGCCGCGGCGCCTATCGAGTAGCCGCTCTCATGCAAAGCCTTGCGGGCAAAGTCGGCAAAGTCATCACTCACTGTGAACCTCTGGGGGTTGACTGCACCTGCCTTCAGCATAGTCAAGTCCGTCAACTCCCCAGTGACCGTGCGCCTCTGAAAGATGAACAGACACAAGGCGCCGTGCTAGCGGCGCATGACTGGCTGTACCCCTCAAAGCTACAGCTAACACGTCGTAGCCATACGCGAGACCCCGGCGACCGTGCTAGCGGCCCCGGGGCATGGCCCACGCTTCTTGGGAGCGCAGACATGCATGAGCTTATCCGTCGCCCGTCCGTGTGCCGGGGGACAGCGTGACGACCACTGAGACGCCGGCCGTTCTGGCCGGGACGTGTCCGGCCGTGGTCGAGAAGCTGTGGCCGCCGGCGCCTCAATCGGTGGGCCGGGCACGTCAGTTCCTCGTCCGGCAGCTTGAGACGTGGGGGTTGGCCCCGCTCGCGGAGTCGGCCGAGTTGGTGCTGTCCGAGCTGGCGACCAATGCGGTGCGGCACGCGTATCCGCCGTACGGGCGGCTGTTCGCCACGCGGGTGGAGCGGTTGGAGTCCGGCGGTGTACGGATCGAGGTGCACGACGCGAGTGACGTGAAGCCGGAGCCGAGGGACGCGTCCACCTTCGCGGAGTCCGGGCGGGGGCTGGCGCTCGTGGACGCGCTCACCGGTGGGCGGTGGGGCGTGAGCGACCGGAATGGGCCCGGGAAGTGTGTCTGGGCGGTCTGTGCCGAGGACGGTGCGGGGGCGGCCGGGTGACCCGCTCGCACGGTGTGGCGGTCGCGGCGGGTCGTACCCGCCCATCGCCACGAGCGGCGGCGAAGCGTGTCGGAGTTCCTGCCCGGACGGGCGCAGGAGGACCGGAGGCCGCTCCAGCCCGACGGCTGCCGACTCCGGGCAAGGGCAGTGCCTCAGCAGAAGCAACCAGCACCCAGCGCAAGAAGGAACGTGCACGTATGGACGTGGAGCAGGACCAGGGGATGGATGAGGAAGACGAGTCCGGCCCTGTGATGCGGATCGCGGGGCGGCAGGTCAAGCGGTGGCGGGAGCGGACGGGGCTGACGCAAGCGGAGTTCGGTGCCGCGATCGGGTACGGCGACGAGATGGTCTCCAAGGTCGAGCGCGGAGTCCGCATCCCCAAGGCGGAGTTCCTGGACAACGCCGACCGCGTGTGCAAAGCGGGCGGCCTGCTCTCCGACCTCAAGCTCGAACTCGCCCGTACCCGGTATCCGAAGAAGCCGCGGGACCTGGCCCGTATGGAAGCGGAGGCCGTGGAATCGGGCGCTTACGGCAGCCACACGGTGCACGCCCTGCTGCGGACCGAGGAATACGCACGCGCTCTGTGCGGCATGAGCCGCCCGGCGTTGTCACCGGACCGGCTCGACCAACTGGTCACTGCGCAGTTGGCCCGTCAGGAGATCTTCACCCGTGTCCCGCTGACGACCCTCACCTTCGTTCTCGAAGAGGTCACGTTACGGCGGCCGATCGGAGGGCGGACGGTTCTGCGCGGCCAGCTCGAACACCTCCTGGAGCTCGGTCGGTTGCGGAACGTCGAAATCCAAGTCATGCCGACCGAGCGCGAGGAACACGCGGGCCTGTGCGGCGAACTCCACGTGCTGAGGCTGAGCGACGGCACCGCCGTGGGCCGCTCCGAAACCCACCTTGCCCGCCAACTGACCTCCGACCCCCGTGAAGTCCACCTCCTGGAGTTGCGCTACGGAATCATCCGCGCGCAAGCCCTCAGCCCGAGGGAATCGGTGGCCTTCGTCGAGGGGCTGGTGGCGGAATCGTGATCCGGCCGCGACCTCGGGGAATGGCCGGCCCGCCCGCCGGCGGATGAGTTTTGCGTTCGAGCGGGGCGATTTCGTGCGGGCGGGCGGGCAGACTCGGAGGACTGGAGGGAGGTGGCCGGGTGGTGCGAGGCGATCCGCTGCTCGCCGTCCAGAGCATCAGCAAGCGGTTCGGGGCCGTGCAGGCGCTGAGCGGGGTCGATCTGGAGGTCCGGGCCGGGGAGGTGCTCGGGCTGGTGGGGAGCAACGGGGCCGGGAAGACCTCCTTGGTGATGACGGTGTCGGGGGTGACCAGGCCCGACACCGGGAGCCTGCGGTGGAAGGGCCGGCCGGTCGACCTGGCCCGGCCGTTCGACGCGCAGTCGCTGCGGATCGCCACGGTGCACCAGGACCTGTCGCTGTGCGACAACCTCGACACCGTCAACAACCTGTTCCTGGGCCGGGAGTTGCGCCGGTTCGGGCTGATCGACGAGGTGGCGATGGAGCGCCGCGCCCAGGCGCTGATGGACTCGCTGTCGGTACGGCTGCCGTCCCTGCGGGTGCCGGTGGCCTCGCTGTCGGCGGCGGACCGGCAGAGCGTGGCGATCGCCCGCGCGCTGGTGGCCGAGGCGGAACTGGTCGTCCTGGACGAGCCGACGGCCGCGCTCGGGCAGCGGCAGGCCGGGCAGGTGCTGGAACTGGTGCGGCGGCTGCGGGAGCAGGGCGTCGCGGTGCTGTACGCGAGCCCGGAGCTGGACGAGGTGCGGGCGGTCGCGGACCGGGTGGCGGTGCTGCGGGCGGGCCGCAACTCCGGTTCGTTCGACCCGAAGTACGCCACGCGCGAGCAGTTCGACGCGGCCGTGACCGGCAACACCGAACCCGCGGCGGCGCTCCAGCAGAGCCTGCTGCCGCGCGGACTGCCCGAGCAGAACGCGCTGGACGTCGGCCACCGCTACCTGCCCGCGCGGGCCGGGGTGGGCGGCGACTGGTTCGACGTGATCCCGCTGCCGGGCGCCCGGGTGGCGCTGGTGGTGGGCGACATCGTCGGGCACGGCATGCACGCGGCGGCCACGATGGGCCGACTCCGCACGGCGGTGCACAACTTCTCGATGCTGGACCTCCCGCCGGACGACCTGCTGGCCCACCTCGACGACCTGGTCACGCGGATCGACGCGGACGAGACGGCGCCGGACGCGGGCGTGGCCCTCACCGGGGCCACCTGCCTCTACGCCGTGTACGACCCGGTGTCGAGGCGCTGCGAGCTGGCCCGGGCCGGGCACGTGCCGCCCGCGCTGGTACGGCCGGACGGCGAGGTGGAGTTCCTCGACGTGCCGGCCGGGCCGCCGCTGGGAGTGGGCGGGCTGCCGTTCGAGGCGGTGGAGCGGGAGGTGCCGGAGGGCAGCCGGCTGGTCCTCTACACCGACGGGCTGGTGACGGACCCGGGGCGGGACATCGACGCCGGACTCGACCTGCTGCGGGCGGCGCTGGCCGGCCCCGGCCGGACCCCGGACCAGACCTGCGAGGCGGTGCTCGCCGCGCTGCCGCCCACCACCCGCCGTGACGACATCGCGCTGCTGGTCGCCCGCACCCGGGGCCTGCCCGACGAGGACATCGCCCGCTGGGACGTGCCCTCCGACCCCGCCGCGGTCGCCACCGTGCGCAACGAGGCGAGCAGCCGGCTGACCGGATGGGGCCTGGAGGAGCTGGTGTTCACCACCGAGCTCATCCTCAGCGAACTGGTCACCAACTCCATCCGGTACGCCGCCGGCCCGATCGAGGTGCGGCTGCTGCGCGACCGCGGCCTGATCTGCGAGGTGGCCGACGCCAGCGGCACCTCCCCGCACCTGCGCTACGCGGCGACCACGGACGAGGGCGGCCGCGGCCTCTTCCTCGTCGCCCAGCTCGGCGAGCGGTGGGGCGTGCGCTACACGGCCCACGGCAAGATCATCTGGGTGGAGCAGCGGTTCCCCGGCGTCCGGGGGTGACGTCCCGCCCGGGACCGGGACTTCGGGCGGCGGACCCGCCCGGGCGGTTCGGCCCGGCTCCGCCGAGCGGGCCGACTCCCCGGCGTACAGCAGGAGTGCGGAGCCGAGTTCGGTGAGGCTGTGCCGGCTGCTGCGGCCGGCGCGCTGGGTGGCGACCAGGCCCGCGCGGCGCAGCACGGTGGCGCGTTCGCTCGCGGAGGCCGCTTCCCATTCGCCCAGGCCCACGCGGCGGGCGAGTTGGCCCGGTGGAGACGCCGTCGGCGATCACTTCGAGGACGGCGGCGCGGCTGTGGCCGAGCAGGGCGGCGAGCGGGTCGGCCCCGCCGCTCTCCGCGGCCGGTCCGGCGAGTCCGCCGGCCACCTGGTAGTAGAGCGTGGGCTGTTCCTCGTCCGGCGACCCGCCGGTCAACCTGTCGCCGTCACGGCCGTGCGGGCGGCCTCCCCCGCCAACACGGCCGCCCGGCCCCGGCGGTGACGGCTCCGCCGGGGCCGGGCGGGGCGCCGCGTCAGGCCACGAGCGAACGGTCCCACCACGCGTCGACGGCGGCCTCGGCCGCGGCCAGGCTCTGCTCGGCGAGCGGGATGAGGTCGGCCATCGCGGGGTTCGACTTGGCCAGGGTGAGCTCCGCGATGACGAACCGCGGCTCCAGCCCGGTCATCGCCAGGCCGTGCGGCAGCCACTGCTCGGCGTGGTCCCAGCCCTCGCGGGGCGTGCCCTCGCCGTAGCCGCCGCCGCGGGAGGCCACCACGAGGAGGTCGCGTCCGCCGAGCAGCGGCCCGTGGGTCTCCGGGTCGACGGACAGGCCGGGAGCGATGAGGTAGTCGACCCACGACTTGACGCTGCTGGGGGCGCCGAAGTTGTAGAGCGGCAGGCCCAGCAGCACCGTGTCCGCCTCCTTGACCTCGGCGACCACCTCTTCGCTGAGGGCCCAGGCGGCCGCCTGGGCCGGGGTCCGGTCGGCGGCCGGGGTCATCGCCGCGTGGGCGCCGGCGGCGTCGAGGTGGGGCAGGGGGTCGGCGCCCAGGTCGCGGTAGGTGACCGTGCCGTCGGGGTGCGCCGCCCGCCACGCGGCCGCGGCGCGGGCGGTCAGCCGCCGGCTGACGGACAGGGGTCCCTGGATGCTCGAGTCGATGTGCAGCAGGTGGGGCATGATTGTCGCCTTTCATAAATGGTTTGTGTATGACAAACGATTTATAGCATGCCACTATTCCGGCCGGGCCTGAGTAGACTTACCGGGTGGACCCCCTGCCCGTGCTGAACCAGCCGCCCCGGCGGCCCGGCGTGCTGCTGGACCAGCTCGCCCGCCGGATGCGGCGGTGCGCCGAGGGGGTGCTGACGCCGCTCGGGCTGCGGCCGCGCCACGTGATCGCGCTCACGGTGCTGCGCGACAACGGCGGCAGCACGCAGCAGGCCCTGTCCACCACGCTCACGATCGACCGGGCCAACGTGGTCGGCCTGCTCAACGAACTGGAGGCGGAGGGCCTGGTCGAACGCCGCCGCTCCCCGGAGGACCGCCGCCGCCACCTCGTGCAGCTCACCGACGCCGGCGCCCAGCTGCTGGCCAAGGCCGAGTTCGCCCTCGCCGGCGTCGAGGACCAGGTGCTGGGCGCGCTCGACCCGGCCCAGCGCGACACCCTCTACGCGCTCCTCCACCTCGCGGCCGCGGCCCACGGCCCCGACCCGGACGGCGGCGGGCCCTGCGCGGGGGCCGTCGAGGAACCCTCCGGCTGCTGAGGAGCGGCCCGCGGACCGTCCCGCGGGCCGGCCGGGCCGCTGCCAGGCCGTGTCCGGCAAATCCCGCCTGTCCCGCGGTGTGTGGCACGCACGCTCGCTGCGTTGTCGGTCGTCGGCGCAGCCCGCTGCGCTCTCTCCCCCTGGGCCTGGCGGCCCGGGAGGTGCCCCCACCCTCCGCTTTGCGATCTTGGGGGTACCGCCCACGCCGAAGGCATTGGGGGAGCACCACACACCGCGGGCCCCGCCCTGCGGGCGGACGCCGCTATGTGCCGGACACGACCTAGGCGGCCACCGCCCGTCCCAGCGTGAGGGCGCCCAGCGCCTTGGGCGCGCCGTCCTCGTAGAAGACCTCCAGGTCGGTGGTGGCGAAGCCCGCCCCGGCCACCAGCTCGGCGATCGGCCGGGTGAGATGGCACCCGCCGAAGAGCCGCTGCTGGAGCGGGTCGAACCGGCGCTGCCGGCGCTGGACGCGGGCGTCCGGCGCGAGCCCGTGCTCCAGGAAGTGGAAGGTGCCGCCGGGCTTGAGCACGCGCCGCACCTCGCGCAGGGCGGCGGCGACGTCCGGGATGGTGCACAGCGTCCACGTGGAGATCGCGGCGTCGAACCGGTCGTCGGGGAAGGGCAGCGCCTGCCCGTCCAGGCCCGAGCGCTCCACCGGGACGGGCGCCTCCGCCAGCCGCCGGGCGGCCAGCCGCCACCCCACGTCGGAGGGCTCGACCGCGTCCACCCGCGTCACGGCCGAGGGGTAGTGCGGCACGTTGAGGCCCGAGCCGAAGCCGATCTCGACCACGTCGCCGGCCAGTTCCCCGCAGACCCGGGCCCGCAGCCGGCGGGGCTCCTTCATGTCGCAGACCACGTTGACGATCCGCGGCACGACCTGCTCGGTGTAGACACCCATGCTCACGCCCTCCGTCGGCCCCCGGACCTCCAGTCTCCCACCGCGCACCGCCCCGAGCGTGCGCAACGTCACCTTCATGTGACGTTCCGTGTCCGGAAGAGGGGCGGCGCGCGCGTCCCGGCGGCGGCGTCAGGACGGCGTCAAGGTCGCGGCGCCGGACGTCAGGGAGTCGTCAACGCGCCGTCCTGAACAGGGAGTTCGCCTCCAGGCTGAGATCACTCCGGGGGGACGGGCGGTCCGTCCGACCGGCCGAGGCGGGAGGCCCCCGGATGTCCGGGACGACAGTGACCGGTGCGCGGGAGGAAGCCGCCGAGGGCGCGGTCCTGGGAACGGGGTCAGCGACCCCGCCGCCGGGCCGCGCGCCCTCTTCCCGATCGGCGGCCGCGGCCCGGCTGCGCCGCCGCGCCGGGTGGGCGCACGCGCGCTTCTGGGCCACCACCCCCGGCCGCCTGCGGCTGCTGCGCGCGGCCACCGTGGCGCTCGCGGCCGCGCTGACCGTCCTGCTCGCCGTGGCCGGCCTCGGCGCGAACTCCGCCTGGGACGAGATCCGCCACCGCGACGCGCCCCGGGTGACGGGCGCGGACGACCTGTACTTCGCCCTCAACGACATGGACGCGCAGGCCGCCAACCTGCTGCTGTCCAGCGGCGGCCCGCACCTGGCCGCGATGCCCGCCCAGCACGCGGCCGCGAGCAGGATCTACGCCGACTCCCGGCACGAGATCAGCACCGACCTGCTGACCCTCGGCGCCGCCGCCCAGGGCGACCCGCGCACCCGGGCCACCGTGGTCGGCTTCGACGACGACTTCGCGCGCTACCAGGAACTGCTCGGCCGCGCCCTGGAGAGCGACGAGCGCCCCGCCACGAAGCCCGAGGCCCTGACGGAGTACCGCGGCGCCACCGACCTGCTGCGCCAGTCGCTGCTGCCGGCCGCCGAACGGCTCGGGCAGGCCAACGACGGCGGCTACGAGGCCACGTACCTCGCCGCCCGCGCGGACGCCTCGACCCGCCGCACGGCCGTGCTGGTGCTGGGCGCGGCGCTGCTGGCCGTGCTGGTCGCCGCCCAACTGCACCTGAGGCGCCGCTTCCGCCGCACCCTCAACCCCGCGCTGGCCGCCGCCACGCTGTGCGCGCTGACCGCCTGCGTGCTCGGCTGGACCGCGCTGTCCGGGCAGGAGGGGCAGTTGCGGACCGCCCGTCGCGACGCCTTCGACTCGGTGGTGGCGCTCTCCCAGGCCCGCGCCCTGTCGTACGACGCCAACGCCGACGAGAGCCGCTACCTGCTCGACCCCCAGCGGCGCGGCGGCTACGAGCAGTCCTTCGAGGACACCTCGCAGCGCCTGCTCACCCTGCCGTCCGCGACCCTGGGCAGCTACGACGCGCGCCTGTCCGCCGCCTTGGCCGCGTACCGCGCCGACCACGCCGACCTGCGCTTCGGCGGCACCTTCGGCGACGAGTTCCGCAACATCACCTTCCCCGGCGAGCGCGCGGCGGCCGAGGCGACCGTGCGGGCCTACGCCGTCTACGAGCGCGACGACCGGCACCTGCGCGCGCTGGTCCGCCAGGGCCGGATGCAGGAGGCCGTCGCATTCTGCATCGGCTGGGACAAGGGCGCGTCCAACTACCACTTCGGGCGGTACGACACCGCGCTGCGGCACCTGATCGCGCTCAACACCGACGCGCATGCCCGGGCGATCGCCGCCGGCCGCGGCGCCCTCACCGCCCGCCTCCCGGCGGCGGGCGGCGCGCTGCTGGCCGCCGCCGTGCTGACCGGCGCGGGCCTGCGCCCGCGGCTGGCGGAGTTCCGCTGACCGAGGGGCGTGGCGATCCACCCTCCTGGGTGCGAAATCACTTGTATGACGTGCATGACATCGTCGAAACGCTCTCTCTGCCTCGCGCACGCCGACTGATATCGTCGCCGACACCGGATCGAACCGTCCGGGCCGTCCGCGCGCGCGGACGGGTTGGAGGGGGCAGGACCGGCAGGCAGATCAGGACGTCAGGACGTTCCCCGCCGGGCGGCGGGACGAAGGAGAACCTCACCATGCGAGTCCTCTTGATCGGAGCGGGCGGTGTGGGTACGGCGATCACCCGGATCGCCGCCCGCCGCGCGTTCTTCGCGCACATGGTCGTCGCCGACTACGACCTGGCACGGGCGGAGGCGGCCGTGGCGGCCCTGGGCGCGGACGCCGGCCGCTTCTCGGCCGCGCGGATCGACGCCTCGGACAGCGCCGGCGTGCGGGCCGCGCTCGCCGAGCACCGCTGCGACGTGCTGCTCAACGCCACCGACCCGCGCTTCGTGATGCCGCTGTTCGAGGCCGCCCTCGCGCACGGCGCGCACTACCTCGACATGGCGATGTCGCTGTCGCGGCCGCACCCGGACCGTCCCTACGAGGAGTGCGGGGTCAAGCTCGGGGACGCCCAGTTCGAGCAGGCCGCCGCCTGGGAGGAGGCGGGCCGGCTGGCCCTGGTCGGCATGGGCGTGGAGCCGGGCCTGTCGGACGTGTTCGCCCGCTACGCCGCCGACGAGCTCTTCGACGAGATCGAGGAGGTCGGCATCCGCGACGGCGCCAACCTGGTCGTGGACGGCTACGACTTCGCGCCGTCGTTCAGCATCTGGACCACCATCGAGGAGTGCCTGAACCCGCCGGTCGTCTACGAGGAGGGCCAGGGCTGGTACACCACGCCGCCGTTCAGCGAGCCGGAGGTCTTCGACTTCCCCGAGGGCATCGGGCCGGTGGAGTGCGTCAACGTGGAGCACGAGGAGGTGCTGCTGGTGCCGCGGTGGGTCAAGGCCCGCCGGGTGACCTTCAAGTACGGCCTGGGCGACGAGTTCATCGGGGTGCTCCAGACCCTGCACAAGCTGGGCCTGGACGGCACCGAGCCGGTCACCGTCAACGGCTCCGGCGGCAAGGTGGGCGTCTCCCCGCGGGACGTGGTCGCCGCCTGCCTGCCCGACCCGGCCGGGCTCGGCGACCGGATGCACGGCAAGACGTGCGCGGGCACCTGGGTCAAGGGCACCAAGGACGGGCGGCCGCGCGAGGTGTACCTCTACCACGTGGTGGACAACCAGTGGTCGATGCGGGAGTACGGCTCGCAGGCCGTGGTGTGGCAGACCGCCATCAACCCCGTGGTCGCGCTCGAACTCGTCGCGTCCGGCGCCTGGCGGGGCAGCGGGGTGCTCGGCCCGGAGGCGATGCCGCCCCGGCCGTTCCTGGACCTGCTCACGGAGTACGGCTCGCCCTGGGGCATGCGCGAGCAGGGCTGACACGTCGACAAAAACGCCCAATAGGACATAACTGTCATATCTGGCTGTTCAATGGACCCACGCACGAACAGAGCGAGGGACCATGGCCGGCGACGTCGCGGAACGACCCCCACCCGCAGAACTCAAGCCCGACGCGATCGGTTTCGTCGACGCGCTCGTCATCGGGCTGAACTCCACGTCGCCGGCCTACTCGCTGGCGGCCGTGATCGGCCCGGTCGTCGCGCTGGTGGGCGTCTACGCCCCCGGCGTGATGATCGCGTCGTTCGTGCCGATGCTGCTGATCGCGTCGGCCTTCTACTACCTCAACAAGGTCGACCAGGACTGCGGGACCACCTTCTCCTGGGTCACCCGGGCCATGGGGCCGTGGGCCGGGTGGCTCGGCGGCTGGGCCATCGCCATGACCGGGATCCTGGTCATCGGATCACTGGCGGACGTCGCGGTGAGCTTCGCGCTGTTCGCCTTCCACCTCGACAGCTGGGTGGACAACGACTTCGCCCGGCAGACGCTCGCCGTGCTCCTCATCCTGGTGATGACCGCGATGTGCGTCATCGGCACCGAACTGTCCGCCCGGGTGCAGAACGTGCTGATCCTCGCCCAGGTCGCCTTCCTGCTGATCTTCGTCGGGGTCGCGCTGTCCGACGTCTACTCCGGCAGCGGCACCTCCGGCTCGCTCGACCCCGCCTTCCACTGGCTCGACCCCTTCGGGGAGGGCGGCGCCGCGCTCACCAGCGGCCTGCTGCTCGGGGTGTTCATCTACTGGGGCTGGGAGTCGGCGGTCAACCTCACCGAGGAGGTCGAGGGCCCGGTCACCGCCTCCGGCAAGGCCGGGGTGTGGTCGACGGTGATCCTGCTGGTGACCTACCTGGCGGTCGCCTTCGCGGTCGTCGCCTACGCCGGGCCGGCGTTCCTGGCCGACAACGCGGGCGAGGAGGAGTTCATCTTCGCCACGCTCGCCCGCCAGGTGATGGGCGGCGGCTGGAACTGGATCGTGCTGCTCGCGGTCTCCACCTCCGCGCTGGCCTCCACCCAGACCACGATCATCCCCGCCTCCCGCACCGCGCTGTCGATGGCCCGGCGGCAGGCCGTGCCGGCCCACTTCGGCCACATCCACCGCCGCTTCCGCACACCCGACGTGAGCACCTGGTGGGTGGCCGGCATCGCCATCGCCTGGTACCTGGTGATCAACCAGATCAGCACCAACGCCCTGTTCGACTCGCTCACCGCGCTGTCGCTGCTGATCGCCTTCTACTACGCGCTCACCGGCATCGCCTGCGCGGTCTACTACCGCCGCGAACTGACCCGGTCCGTCCACGACTTCCTGCTCATCGGGATCGGCCCGCTGATCGGCGCGGGGCTGCTGATCTGGCTGCTGGTGCGGTCGGTGCGCGACCAGGCCGACCCCGCCAACTCCTACACCGGCAACTCCTGGCTGGGGCTGGGCCCGCCGCTGGTCATCGGCATCGGCATCGCGGTCGTGGGCGTCGTGCTGATGGTCGTCTGGCGGCTGGTGGCGCCGACGTTCTGGGACGAGCGGCCGGGCGTGGCCGACCCCGACCTGGTGTGACGGCGGGCCGGCGCGGGCCCGTACGGACCCGCCTCCGGTGCCCCGGCGGACCGGCGGGCCCTCAGCCGCCCTGCTGCCGGGCCTGCTTGTACGGGCGGACCGCCTCGCTGGTGGCGGCCATCGCCTCCGTGCTCTGGTCGTAGGTGCGCTGGGCCACGGCGACGTAGAGCAGGTCGAGCACGGCCATCTGGGCGTGCCGGCTGAGGATCGACGCGTGCCCCGGGGCGTCGGCGCGCACGGTGGTGGCCAGCACGAGGTCGACCCGGCGGGCCAGCGGGGAGCCCAGGTCGTTGGTGATCGCCACCGTGGTCGCGCCCTGCGCGGCCGCCTCGGCGGCGAGGTCGATCACCTCGCGGGTACGGCCGCTGTGCGAGATGGCCAGCATCACGTCGGTCGGCCCGAGCAGCGCCGCGCCGGTCATCGCCACCTGGGTGTCGCTCCAGGACCAGGCCGGCACCCCGATCCGGAAGACCCGGTGCTGGAACTCCGTGCCCATCCCGGCGCTGCCGCCGACCCCGCAGATCTCCACCCGGCGGGCGCCGGCGATGTCCTCGGCGGCCCGCTCCACGGCGGACAGGTCGAGCCGGGCCAGCGTCTCGCCCACCGAGTGGCGCACGGCGGACGAGATCGCGTCGGCCACCTGCCCCAGTTCGGCGTGCTCGGAGATCTGCCCGATGTTGGCCTGCCACGTCTCGCGCTCGGAGCGGCCGGTGTCCGAGGCGAGCGCGATGCGCAGCGCGGCGTAGCCGGGCAGGCCGAGCGACCGGCAGAAGCGGGTGATGCTCCCGGTGGAGACCCGGCACGCGTCCGCCAGGTCGAGGATGGTCATCCGCGCGACGGCCGCGGGGTCGTCGAGGATCAGCCGGGCGGTGGCGCGCTGGGCCTCCGGCAGCCCGGGCAGGAGTTCGCGGATGCGCTCGACGACACCGTCGCCGGCGGCCTGGTAAGCGGTGTGCATGACGGAGAACCTCTCGCGGGACGCGCAAAGAATTATTCTTCGTCGGCGGGCTCCGATGTGTCAACGGTGACCGAAAAGGTCGGATG
Source organism: uncultured Actinomycetota bacterium (assembly GCA_963756705.1). Lineage (GTDB taxonomy): Bacteria > Actinomycetota > Actinomycetes > Streptomycetales > Streptomycetaceae > Actinacidiphila. The sequence continues at coordinate 209,872 of CAVWOS010000008.1, forward strand.
AGAACACCGGAGGACCATTGACGTGCCGGGTCGGCAGCGTGCAGAGTCCCCCAACGGAGAATAATTTTTCTTCGACTCTGGAGCGCATCCTATGACATCAACGGACGCAACCGGACAGGGCGCCAGACGCGTCCTGCGCCGGGCCACCACGTCGCTGGCGGGCGTACTGGCCTGTGTGGGGATGACGGCGACCGCCCTCGCGGGTGCCGGGACCGCCGCCGCCGACACCCCGCCCGCCGCTGCCACCGCCGCCGCCCCCGCGGTGATCCCCGCACTGCACGACTGGTCGCCGGCCGGCGGGACGCTGCGGATCGGCCCCGGCGCCAGGATCGACACCGACGCGGCCGGGCTGGCCACCGCCCGCATCCTCGCCGACGACCTGCGCGACGCGCACGACTGGCGGCTGCCGGTCGTGCAGGGGCCCGCCCGGCCCGGCGACATCGTGCTGCGGACCGACCCCGGGCGCGCCGACCTCGGCGCCGAGGGCTACGCGCTGGCCGTCGACGGTCAGGCGAGGATCACCGGCCGCACCACCGCGGGCGTCTTCTACGGCACCCGCACCCTCCTGCAACTGCTCACCGCCGGGCCGGCGCTGCCCGACGGCAGCAGCACCGACGTGCCCTCCTCGCGCGAGCGCGCGGTCGGCGTGTGCGCGTGCTACACGTACAACACCGACGCCTGGTTCGACCGCCTGATCAAGGACATGGCGTACCTGAAGCTCAACACGCTGCACGTGGAGCTGAAGGTCCGCGACGAGCAGTACCCGGAGGTCAACACCTTCTCGTACTACACCAAGGCGGAGATGCGCTCGCTGGTCGCGCTCGCCGCGAAGTACCACATCACGGTGATCCCGGAGATCAACTCGCCCGGGCACGTGGACCCGTACATCACGCCGTACCCCGACCTCCAGCTGACCAACGCCTCCGGCGTGAAGGACCCGACCCGGCTGGACGTCACCAACCCGGCGGCCTTCACCTTCTACACGCACCTGATCGACAACGACCTCAGCGTGTTCCCCGGCCCGTACTTCCACATGGGCGCCGACGAGTACATGGTCAACTCGGCCTACTCCAACTTCCCGCAGCTGCTCGCCTATGCCCGGCAGAAGTTCGGCCCCGACGCCACCGCGCAGGACGCCTACGTGGACTTCGTCAACCGGGTCGACGCCTACGTGCGCGCCAAGGGCCGCACCCTGCGGATCTGGAACGACGGCCTGACCGGTGACAACACCGTCCCGCTCGCCAAGGACATCGTCATCGAGCACTGGCTGCCGGAGAAGGTCACCACCCAGCAGCTCCTCGACGAGGGCTACCAGGTCATGAACGCCACCGACGCCTGGTACTACGTGCGCGGCGGCTACCAGCCCGACGCCCAGCGGCTGTACGACTCCGACTGGAGCCCGCTGGACTTCGCCGACCAGACGGTCACCGACCCCGCCGGCCGCGTCACCGGCGCCGAGTACATGATCTGGCCCGACAACTACGGCGCCGAGAACGAGAACACCGTCCAGACGCGGATGTTCACCTCGCTGCGGGCCTTCGCGCAGGGCGCCTGGGGCAGCCCCCGGCCCACCGCCGACTACACCGGCTTCACGGCCCTGGCCGCCTCCCTCGGCCACGCCCCCGGATGGGGTCCGCAGTGGGTCCAGCCCGTGGCCGACGGCAGCTACCGGCTGAGCGGCGCCGACGGCCCGCTGGCCGCGCCCGCGACGGCCGCCGACCCGCTGACCACCGACCGCGCGGCCGCCGCCGGTGCCACGACCTGGCACCTGGAGCCCACCGACGACGGCTACTACCGCCTCGTCGCCGAGGGCAGCGGGCTGTGCGCCGACATGAGCCGCGGCGCCACGAACAACATGCACGTCGTCGAGCAGCAGGGCGCCACGGCCACCGCCGAGGTCTGCGGCACCTCCGAGCACCAGAAGTGGCAGCTCGAACCCGTCCCCGGCGGCTACCGGATCGTCAACGCGATCACCCAGGAGACGCTGGAGGCCACCGGCGCCGGCGCCCCCGTGGTGCAGCAGCCGCGCGACATTGCCCGCCAGGACGTCTGGCACCTGTCCGCCGCGGGGGGTGGCGCGTGATCGGCCGCCGTGATCTGCTGCGCGGCGCCACGGCCGTCGTCGCGGGTCTGACCGCGGCCGGGGCGGCGGCCGGCCCGGCCGCCGCGGCGCCGAACTCCCCGGCGTCGAACGCCCCGGCCGCCGGCGGCTCCGAGGCGATCCCGCCCGCGTCCGTCCTGCCCGTCGACCCGGCCGACACCCCGGAACGGATCATCGCCAAGGCCGCCGCCATCGTGCCCCGGCCGCCCCAAGTGGCCTGGCAGGAGCGGAAGCTGACCGGCTTCACGCACTTCGGGATGAACACCTTCACCGACCGCGAGTGGGGCTCGGGCTGCGAGGACGAGGCCACCTTCGCGCCGACCGCCGTCGAGATCGACCAGTGGATGGCGGCCTACAAGGCGGCCGGCATGAAGCAGGTCATGCTCACCGCCAAGCACCACGACGGCTTCGTGGTCTACCCGACCCGCTACACCAACCACTCGGTCGTGGCCAGCCCGTGGTGGTACGGCCCGGGCGGCCCGGACGCCGTCGCCCGCGCCGCCCGCGCCACGGCCACCGCCGAACGGGCCGACGACTATGCGGCGTTCTGGCGGATCCGCGGCGAGGGCAACGTCAACCCGGCCGGCGACATCCTCGGCACCTACCTGCGGGCCGCCCGCAAGGCCGGGCTGAAGGTCGGCGTCTACCTCTCCCCGGCCGACGGCGCCGAACTGCCGCACGCCTGGCACGAGACGTTCGTCGGGCAGATCGTCGCCAAGCACGACGCCGGCCAACCCCTCAGCACGGAGGAGCAGTCGACGTACGACGACCGCGACCGGTCGCCCTCGGGCATGGGCCGCTACGGCAGCGGCAGCGCCGTCGTCGCGCGCACCATCCCGACGCTGGTCGAGGACGACGACCGGGCCGCGGCCGTCGCCTCCGGACACCTGCCCAGCTTCCAGGTCGTGTCCGACGACTACAACGCCTACTACCTCAACCAGCTCTACGAACTGTTCACCCAGTACGGCCCGATCGACGAACTGTGGCTCGACGGCGCCAACCCGTGGACGTCCAGCGGCATCAGCGAGGCGTACGACTTCACCGCCTGGTTCGCGCTGATCCGCGAACTCTCCCCGGACACCGTCACCTTCGCCGGCCCGCAGGGCACCCGGTGGGTCGGCAACGAGGACGGCGCGGCCCGGCTGAGCGAGTGGAGCGTGACCCCGGCGACCGCCGACCCGGCCACCGCCCACGGCGAAGGGCTGCTCCCGCACGGGGCGCAGGCCACCGACCTCGGGTCGGACGCGGCGATCACCGCGCCGGGCGTCAAGTACCTCCAGTGGTTCCCCGCCGAGGCGGACGTGTCGATCCGGCCCGGCTGGTTCTGGCACGCCGACGAACACCCCAAGACCGCGGAGCAGTTGGTCGGGCTCTACCAGAGCTCGGTCGGCCGCAACGCCGTCCTGCTGGTCAACGTGCCGCCGAACACCGCCGGCCGGGTGGACGACGCCGATGTGGCCGAACTGACCGCCTTCGGCCGGTCGATCGCGGCGACCTACCGGCACAACGCCCTGGCCGGCGCCCAACCGGCCGCCCTGGCCGCCACGTTGGCCGACGGGCGGCTGGAGACGAGCTGGTCGCCGCCGCACGGCGCGGCCACCGGCAGCCTCGAACTGCGGCTGCCCGAGGGCACGGTGTTCGACCAGGTGTGGCTCGGCGAGGACATCCGGCACGGCCAGCACGTCCAGGGCTTCCGCGTGGACGTGTTCGACGGCACGGCCTGGTCGACCCTGGCCACCGCCACGACCATCGGCTACTCCCGGATCCTCACGGTCCCCGAGCAGACCGCCGTCCGCCGCCTCCGCCTCACCATCACCCAGTCCCGCCCCACCCCCCGCCTGTCCACCCTCGCCCTCTACCGCACAGCCCCACCCACCTAGAGGGGACGCCCCATGAGGGGCGCTGGGGGCACCTCCCAGGCGAAGCCCTGGGGGAGGAACTGCGCGGCCAGCCACGACGGGCTGCAAGCCGGGGTAGCGCCCGTCGGGGCAGGACGTGCCCCGATAGGGGCGCGGGGAACTGCGCGAGCAACCCTCCACCGGCTGCAAGTCGGGGTGCTGCCTGATGGGGCAGGACGTGCCCCGTCAGGGGCGCGGGGAAGGGCCCCGCGCCCCTGACGGGGGCAGGCGGGGGCTAATGCCCCCGGGCGACCCACTCGTCGAGATGGGGCGCCTCCGCCCCGACCGTGGTCGTCCCGCCGTGCCCCGTCCGCACCACCGTCTCCGCCGGCAGCGTCAGCAACCGGTCCCGGATGGAGTCGACGATGGTCGGGAAGTCGCTGAACGAGCGCCCCGTGGCCCCCGGCCCGCCGGCGAACAGCGTGTCACCGGTGAAGACCGTGCCGAGCTCCGGCGCGTACAGGCTGACCGCCCCGCGGCAGTGGCCGGGCGTGTGCAGCACGGTCAACTCCGTGCCCGCCACGGCCAGCCGCTGCCCGTCGGCCAGCTCGCCGTCCGGTGCCCGATCCGGATGCGTCAGCTTCCACAGCTCCGCGTCGGCCGGGTGCAGCAGCACCGGAGCCCCGGTGCGGTCGGCGAGCGCGGGCGCGGCCCGCACATGGTCGTCGTGGGCGTGCGTGCACACGATCGCCACGAGCCGCCGGTCACCCACCGCGGCAGCGATCGCCTCGGCGTCGTGCGCCGCGTCGACGACCACCACCTCCTGGTCGTCGCCCACGATCCACACGTTGTTGTCGACCTCCCACGTGCCGCCGTCCAGCGAGAACGTGCCGGAGGTGACGAGGAGTTCGACCCGGGCCCCCGCCATCAGAAGACCACCACCGACCGCAGCACGTCGCCGTGGTGCATCCGGGCGAACGCCTGCTCCACGTCGCCGAGTCCGATGGTCTCGGTGACGAACGCGTCCAGGTCCAGCCGCCCTTGCAGGTACAGGTCGATCAGCATCGGGAAGTCGCGCGAGGGCAGGCAGTCGCCGTACCACGACGACTTCAGCGCGCCGCCGCGCCCGAAGACGTCCAGCAGCGGCAGGTCGAGCCGCATCTCCGGGGTCGGCACGCCGACCAGCACGACCGTGCCGGCCAGGTCCCGTGCGTAGAAGGCCTGTTCGTACGTCTCGGGGCGGCCCACCGCCTCGATCACGACGTCCGCGCCGAAGCCGCCGGTCAGCTCGCGGATCGCCTCCACCGCGTCCGTGGAGCGGGAGTTGACGGTGTGCGTGGCGCCCAGGCCCCGCGCCGTCTCCAGCTTGCGGTCGTCGATGTCCACCGCGATGATCCGCGCCGCGCCCGCCAGCCGCGCGCCCACGACCGAGGCGTTGCCCACCCCGCCGCAGCCGATCACGGCCACGGAGTCGCCGCGGCCCACGTTGCCGGTGTTGATCGCCGCGCCGAGCCCGGCCATCACGCCGCAGCCCAGCAGGCCGGCCGCGGCCGGGGCCGCCGCCGGGTCGACCTTCGTGCACTGCCCCGCCGCGACCAGCGTCTTCTCCGCGAAGGCGCCGATGCCGAGCGCGGGCGAGAGTTCGGTGCCGTCCTCCAGGGTCATCTTCTGCTTCGCGTTGTGGGTGTTGAAGCAGTACCAGGGGCGCCCGCGCAGACACGCGCGGCACTGGCCGCACACGGCACGCCAGTTGAGGATCACGAAGTCGCCCGGGGCCACCTCGGTCACCCCCTCGCCGACCGACTCGACCACTCCGGCGGCCTCGTGGCCGAGCAGGAACGGGAAGTCGTCGTTGATCCCGCCCTCCCGGTAGTGCAGGTCGGTGTGGCACACCCCGCACGCCTGCACGGTCACCACGGCCTCACCGGGGCCCGGGTCCGGCACCACGATCGTCTCGATCCCCACCGGCTCGCCCTTGCCCCGCGCGACCACGCCCCGCACCTGCTGCGCCATGTCCCGTCCTCTCCCTCGTCCGCGGCCCATCGCCGCCGTCCCCCACTCTCATCCACCCCCGCCTCCCCGTCCAACCCCACCCCGGTCGGAGGCGGCAGCCGCTATCGGCGCATCCCCCGCAGGAGCGAATCGGCGCGGCCGTGCCACTCCGGGTTCTGCTCGAAGAAGACGGTGATCCGTTGGACGAGCCGGTCGTGCTCGGCCGGGCTCAGGCCCGTCTGGGCCTGCCGCAGCACCGCTTCGAGCATCAACCACCGCTCCTCGACCCGGGCCTGCGCGTCGGCGGGCAGCGCCGAGGCCAGTTCCGCCTGCCGCGCCTCCAGCACCCGCAGCGCGGTCGCCGCGTCCTCCCGGCCGACGGCCTCCAACTGCTCGGGGGTGACGGCCACGACGTGGGCCATGCGCGCGAGCGTGTCGCCGGGGGACCGGAAGGACGCCTTCGTGCCGCCCACGGCCTGGTAGCCGGAGACGATCTGCCGCCACCGGGTGTCGCTCATGCCGGCCCGGCGCGCGGCCTCCCGCTGGGTGATCCCGGACGCCGCGAGGGCTTGCTTGATCAGGTTTCCCTCGGGCGGTGCCGGCGGTAGCTGCTCAGTCATGCGGCGAGCTTCGCACAACTACGCATCACCCGTCCAGCGCGGGACCGTCGGCGTCCGGCCAACCCCCGGACCTGGCTGGGCATATGCGGGAAACATGTGCGCATCTCGACCGCCTGTGCGGCGAACGAGCGCGTAGTTTGTCGCTACTACTTGTGCTTCGCGCTACTTCGCGCTAGTTTTTCCTCATGCCTTCCCGTACCCGTACCAGGCCCAGCCGGCTCCACCAGGAGCCCGAGGCGGTCACGTGGGCCCGGGAGAAGGCCGGACTGACCAAGCGCGCGCTCGCCGACCTCGTCGGCATCTCCGAGCAGCTCATGGGCGAGATCGAGTCCGGCTGGCGCAGCGCCACTCCGGCCAACCTCCGCAAGATCGCCGACGCCCTCAACTGCCCCCTCGTCGCCCTGGAGCGCAAGCGCCACGGCCCGGGCGCCGCCGAATCCTCCGCGAGTACCTAGCCCGACTCGACAGCCGGCGCCGCCGACCGCGGCCGCCCGTCGGCGAACCCCCGTGCCGTCAGCGCTTCTTGGCGGACGTCGCCGCCTTCGCCGCGGCCTTCACCTCCTGCTTGTGCGCCCGCACCTTGGCCAGTGACTCCGGGCCGGTGATGTCGGCCACCGAGCGGTACGCGCCCTCCTCGCCGTACGCCCCCGCCGCCTCGCGCCAGCCACGCGGCCGGACGCCGTACTGCTTGCCCAGGAGCGCCAGGAAGATCCGCGCCTTCTGCTCGCCGTACCCGGGCAGCGCCCGCAGCCGCCCGAGGAGTTCCGTGCCGTCCTCGACCCCGGTCCACACGGCCGCGCCGTCGCCGTCGTACTCCTCCACGATGTGCCGGCACAGCTGCTGTACGCGTCCGGCCATCGACCCCGGGTAACGGTGGACGGCCGGTTTCGCGGCGAGCAGTGCGGCGAACTCCTCCGGGTCGTAGGCCGCGATCACCCGCGGGTCCAGGTCGTCCGCGCCGAGCCGCCGCGCGATCGTGTACGGGCCGGAGAACGCCCACTCCATCGGCACCTGCTGGTCGAGCAGCATGCCGACCAGGGCGGCGAGCGGACTGCGGCCGAGCAGGGCGTCGGCCTCGGGCTGCTGGGCGAGGCGCACGGTGATGTCCATGCCTCCATTGTCACCGGAGGCGCAATTTTACCTGTTTCCCCTGCTCTCCCTGGTTTCGGGTCATTTCTCCGATAATGCCGCTCTCCCCGCGCGAGCGGCTCCCCGCTTGGCTAGCGTGGAAATTACGGACGTACGAGACGTACTGCCCGAAACCTCGAACGACGGAGTCTGGATCATGACCGAGTTCAAGGAAGGCACACCGTGCTGGGTGGACGCCATGTTCTCCGATCTGGAAGGTGCCAAGCGCTTCTACGGTGACGTGCTGGGATGGACCTTCGGGGAGAGCGCGAGCGAATACGGCAACTACACACAGGCGTACTCCGACGGGAAGGCGGTCGCGGCCGTGGTCCCGCCGATGCCGGGGTCCGACGAGGGCGAGTCGGCCTGGTGCCTGTACTTCGCCTCGCCGGACGCCAACGCGACGGCGGAGAAGATCAAGGCGGCGGGCGGCGAACTGCTCATGGAGCCCATGAAGGTCGGCGAGTTCGGCACCATGGTGCTCGCGAAGGAGCCGAGCGGCGCGGTCTTCGGCGTCTGGCAGCCCCAGCAGCACAAGGGGTTCGAGAAGCGCGGCGAGCCCGGCTCCTACGCCTGGGCCGAGTTGTTCACCCGCGACACCGACGCGGTCGACGGCTTCCTGCCGAAGGTCTTCCCGTACAGCACGCAGAAGATGGCCGACGAGCAGATGGACTTCAAGGTCTTCAACATCGGCGCCGGCCAGACCGACACCGTGCTGGGCCGGATGAAGATGGGCGAGGACTTCCCGCCGCACATGGGGTCCTACGTCAACGTCTACTTCGCCGTGGACGACTGCGACAGCACCATCAAGAAGGCCGTGGACCACGGCGCGAAGCTCCAGTTCGGGCCGATGAACACCCCCTTCGGCCGCTTCGCCGCCCTGACAGACCCGCAGGGCGCGAACTTCTCGGTCATCGACATGAGTACGACCGAGGGCGGCATGCCGAAGCTCACCGACGCCTGATCGCCCCGTACTCCCCCCGCCGGCCCGGTCCCCCCGGGCCGGCGCCGGGCGTGCCTCCTGCGAAGGCGCTCCTGTGAAGAACTCCCTACTTCGACGGCTTCTCCAGCACCGACAGCACGTTCCCGGCCGGATCGGTGAACCACGCGATCAGCGGCCCGCCGCCGCGGAAGATCCCCTTCTCGTCCGCCGCCAACTGCTCGTACCGCTCGAACCGCACGCCCCTGCGGGCCAGTTCGTCGACGGCCGCCTCGATGTCGTCCACCGGGAAGTTCAGCACCGTGTACGTCGCGGGCCGGTGGTCCCGCTTGGGGTACACCAGCACGTCGTGCCCGCCCGCGAGGTGCAGCGTGAGCATCTCGTGCTCCCCGGACACCCGCAGCCCCAGCGTCTCCCCGTAGAACTTCCGTGCGGCGTCGATGTCGTCCACCGAGAACCCGCTGAACGCCTTCGTCGAACCGAACATGATCGGCCTCCCATCGTCGGTCTCACCCCTTACGACCGGCGGAGCGCCGCGAACTCATCGCTCCCGTCGGCGGCCGTCCCCGCGGTCGGCGGCTCAGCGCAGGAGGCAGGCCGAGGCCGTGATGCACGCCCCCGCCACGGCGACGGTCAGGGAGGACTTCACCATGCGGTGCTTGATCCAGGCGACCCGCGCCATCACCACCAACTGGCGGCTCAGGGACAGCAGCGGATCCTGCGTGCGCAGGGTGTCCGCCAGCTCCTCGGGGTCCCACCGGCGCAGGTGGCCGAAGTAGGTGAAGTCCGAGCGCCCGCCCGGGTCGTCGCGGACGCTGGTCACGCGCGGCACCACCACGGCCACGGCCAGCAGCGCGGACAGCGCCAGCAGCCCGACACCGGTCCACAGCAGCGCGATGCCGCCGGGATCGGACAGGTCGAGCAGGCCGTGGTCGCCACTGGCCAGGGCGGCGGTCCCGGCGAGGGTCCCCGACTCCAGGCTCAGCGCGAACGCGGCCTTGGTGTCGACCCGGCCCGTCCACTCGACCAGGGAGGCGTGGATCCGCCACGCGTTCTCCACGGGGGAGACCTCCGGGCCCGGACCGGCTGCGGCGGTGAGTCCGGGGCGGGACGTGTCGGCGGCCATGGGCGCATCCCTCGTCTCTGCGGGGCGGAACGGATCATCACCCAAGGGATATCCGCGCGGATGCCGGGCCGTCTGCCACAAGTGACGCACAGCGATACGACTCATCTGTAGAGTGATTATTCACACTATCTCGGGGGGTGATAGGTGACGTCGGACCCTCGCCATCCGGTCCATCCGCTCCGTCCGTCCCGCCACCCCCGTCCGCCCTCGCCGGAGACCTTCTCGCCCGAGGGCCTGCGCCTGCTGCGGTCCGCCGGGCGGGTCAGGGCGTGGGAGCGCGGCGAGATCCTCATGCGCGAGGGCGGCAGCCCCGACTGCGTCATCCTCGTCGTCGGCGGGCTCGCCAAGGTCACCGCCGACTCCGACAACGGCTACACGAGCGTGCTCGCCCTGCGCGGGCCGGGCGAACTCATCGGCGAACTCTCCTGCCTCGATGGCACCACCCGCTCGGCGACCGTCACCGCCCTCGAACGCGTCGACGGCGTCGTCATCGGCGCCGAGGCGTTCCACCGGCTGCTGGCCGAGCACGGCGCGCTCTCCCTGGCCGTGCTGCGCGGGGTCGTCACCCGGCTGCGCGACTCCGACCGGCTGCGCACCGAACACGGGGCGCGCTCGGCCCGGTCCATGCTCGCCAAGGTGCTGCTGGACCTCGCGCTCAAGCACGGTGTCGAGGCCCCCGGCCAGCCGCCGGGCGCCGTGGCCGTCCGGATGAACCAGCAGGAACTCGCCGGCGCCGCCTCCGTCTCCCGCGAGTCCGTGGTGCGCGCGCTGCGCAGCATGCAGAAGGCCGGCCTGGTGGTCACCAGCCGCGGCCGCACCGTCGTCGTCGATCTGCGCGGACTGCGGAGGCTGGCCGACGAGTGAGCGGCCCGGCCGCGCGGCGGCCGCCATGTGTCGCCAATGCGTCATTTGACGCTGTGCGCGTGCGGGCCCCGGACTATCCAGGAGCACGGGAGCCCGCACCTCCGTTCGGGGGACGGCCGGTGCGGGCTCCCGTCTCCCGGAGAAGGACGGAGCCCGATGAGAGCCAAGGCACAGCACTACTCGATCCTCGTGGTGGACATCGAGAAGTTCGGCAGGAGAGCCAATCCGGTCCAACTCTGGCTCCGGGAGCGCCTGTACGCACTGGTCGAGGCCGCCTTCGAGGAGGCCGGCATCGACCATCGCACCGGGCCCCGGCCGACCGACCGCGGCGACGGCTTCTTCTGGCTGCTGCCCGGCAGCGTGGACAAGGTGGACCTGACCGGGCGCTTCGTGGCGCTGCTGCACGACCGGCTCCGCGAGCACGCCAGGACCAGCAGCGAGGAAGGCGCCATGCGGCTGCGCGTGGCCCTGCACGACGGCGACGTGGCGCGGGACGGGCGGGGCTGGGCGGGCGAGGAGCTCAACAGCGCCTGCCGGCTGGCCGACATCCAGCCGCTGCGCGACGCGCTCGGCGAGGCCCGCCGCTCCTGCCTCGCCCTCGCGGTCTCCGCCGACTGGTACCGGCGGGTGGTGCGCCACGACTACCCGGAGGTGGAGCGCCAGTCGTTCCGCCGGGTGCCCTTCGACGCCAAGGAGATCCAGGGGGAGTCCGCGTGGGTCCGGGTCCCCGGCTACGACTTCCCGCCGGGGCCGGCGCACTACCCGGACGCGTCCGATCCCGGCGCGCGGCCCCGGCCGTCGGCCGCGGCGCCCGGGGCGGCCGACCCCGCCCCGCGCTCCCCCTTCGCCGGAGCGCACTTCGGCGACGTCGGCCAGGTGAACGCGGGCGACCAGGTGCTGTACGGGCCGCAGACGTTCCACCTCGGCGGCGGCTCGCGCCGGGCCGGGCGGGAGGGGGATCCCGATGCCGAACGCTGACGGCACCCCGGCACCCTCCGCTCCCGCCGCCCCGGCCCCGGCCCCGCCCGCCGGCCCCGCCGACGGCAGCGCGCCCGGTGACGGCGGCCTCCAGGACCTGCGCGACGGGCTGTCCGCCCTGACCGGCCGCCCCGGCTCCGCGGGCGAACGCCTCGGCGCCGAAAGGGACGCGATCAGCGGCCTGCGGGTCGACGCGGCACAGGTGTTCGGCGGCAGCCAGTACGTCTACCACCTCACGGCGGGGGCCCGCGCGCTGCGGGTCTGCCCGCTGTCGGCGGAGCACCTCGACGAGGCCCGCGAGGCGTTCGTCCGGCCGTCCGCGCACGGCGCCCTGGTGCGCGGCGTCGCGGCCCGGTCCGTCGTCGTGCTGCGCGGGCCGCTCGGCGCGGGCAAGGACGCGCTGGCCCGGTCGCTGCTGCTCGGCGCGGGCCACCGCGTCCTGCGCCTGCTCGACCCGGCGACCGACCTGAGCCGCGTGGACAGCGGCGACCTGGAGCAGGGCGCCGGGTACGTGCTCGCCGACCTGCCGCAGTCCGCCGCGGACACCCTCACCCTCTTCGACGTCCAGCGGCTCACCTCGGAACTGCTCAAGCGGAACTGCCGGCTGGTCGTCACCGCGGCCGCCACCGTCCAGTTCTCCGACGACGCGCTGACCCGCGAGGTCGTCCAGGCCCCCGGCCGGCCCCCGGCGGCGGACATCGCCTCCGCCCACCTGTCCTGGCGGCTCGGCGTCGCCGACGCGGGCCGGTCCCGGCGGATCCTGGCCCGGCCCGAGGTCGTGGAACTGCTGCGCGACCTGCTGGACGGCGCGTCCGCGGCGCGGGCCGCCGAACTCGGCACGCTGCTCGCCGAGGCCGCCGTGGCCGTGCCCGAGGCCAAGGTGGCGGGCCAGGTACGGGACCGGCTGGCGCTGCGCGAGGAGCAGTCCTTCGCGCTGTGGCTGGAGAACATGGAGGACCTGGCCCGCCAGGCGCTGGCCGTGTCGGTGGCCGTCTTCGGCGGGGAGGCCTACGACTCCGTGGCCTCCCTGGCCCTCGACCTCCAGGAGCGGCTCCAGGCCGAGGAGAGCCCCGACCTCCCGGACCGCAGGCGCGGTACCCCGCTGACCCGCACGCGCTCCGGCCGGCTGGAGTCCATCCACGCCACCCTCGTCGAGTCCGAGGTCGAGACCCGGCACGGCGGCGCCCGCGGCCTCGTCGTCCGGTTCCGGGACCGGGGCGTGGCGGTGAAGGTGCTCAAGCACGTCTGGAACGAGTACGACGAGATCCGCGAGGTGCTGCCGGCCTGGCTGCGCGAGGCGGCCGCGAACGCGCTGCCCACTATCGGGGTGCGGGCCGCCGTGGCCGCGGGCGTGCTCGCCGAGCAGGCCTTCGAGATGGTGCGGGCCGAGATCCTGCTGCCCTGGGCGACGTCCAGGAACGCCCAGTTGCGGGACGCCGCCGCGATCGCGCTGCACGTGGTGTCGACCGAGGCGGGCCACGGCACGGCGGCCCACAACCTCATCCACGCCTGGAGCCTCGACGGCCGGGCCGAGCTCCAGGCCACGGCCGCCCGCGCCTGGCGAGTGGTGTTCGAGGGCGAGGGCGGCACCGAGCGGGCGTGGGCACTGCTCCACACGCTGGCCGACGTCGACAAGGTCCCGGTCATCGACGCGGTCTGCCGCAGCCTCACCGAGTACATGGCCCTGGAGGACGGGCGGCACAGCCGGGACGCGCTCGACCTCGTCGACCAGTGGACGGTCTCCGGCAACCACGGACCCGGGCGCCGCTTCGTGGGGGAGCTGGCCTTCCTCTACGCGGCGGCCGACCTGGTGGAACCGTCCCCCGGTGCGGCGGAGGGGGCCGCACCGGGGGACGGCCGGCCGCTGTGGCCGAGCCTGCTGGCCGACACCGCGGGCGATCCGGAGCGGCGCGGCGAGGTGGCCGCGCTGTGGAAGCAGGTCGTCAACTCGCCGGACGTCTACGAGTCGGCCCACGAGGTGCTGACGGAGTGGGCGCGGCTGGTGGAGCCCGACCGCCGGGGGACCGCGGCGCTCGCGCGCCTGCTCGACCGCGCGGCCGACGACCGGCGCACGCGGGTCATCGTCCGGCACCTGGCCGTGCAGTGGAGCCGGGCCGCCGGTGAGGACGGCGCGGCACGCGTCGGCCGGACCGTTCTGGCGTTTCTGGAGGGAAGGGGTACCGCACGGTGAGGAACAACAAGGCTGTCGAACCGCTCGTCACAGGACCGCTGCCGGTCAGAATGATGAAGCGCGGCTCCCCGCCCCGGCCCGGCCTGGTGCTGCTGTTCACCACGGACGACGGCGAGGCCGTCGTGGTCAGCCGCCGGCCGGGCGCGTTGGCGTCGATGAACTACACGTACCGGTACATGGTGGACACCGAGGACCACGTGACGGCGTGGACGGCGGCGCTGCCCAGCGCCACCGGCGGGTTCTCGTTCCAGGCGGCGATGGAGGCCCGCTGGAAGGTCACCGACCCGGCCGAGGTGGTCAAGCGGGGCGTCAAGAGCGTCGCCGACGGCGACAACGGCGTGAGCACCGCCATGCGGGACCTGCTGTGGCCGCACGCGGGCGGGTACGGCATCGAGCGCCTCGCGGACTTCGCCGCCCACGTCCGGACGGCGTTCTGCCAGGGCCGGCACCGGTTGGACCTCGGCATCACCGTGACCGCGCTCACCGTGCGCGTGTACCTGGACGACCACGCCGCGAACCACCTGCGCGCCGTCAAGCAGAAGGAGTTCGACGTGGAGCTGGCCCGGGCCGGCCACGTGGTGAGCATGACCAACCAGCAGCAGGAGGCCGAGCTCCAGACCGAGCGGGAGAAGGCCGTCCTGGCCGCCGCGCGCGGCGAGGGCGGCCTGTTCGTCCACCTCATCGCCCAGGACCCCGGCAGGCTGCACGAGATCATGCTGGAGCTCGGCAACCGGCACGACATCGCGGTCGGCCAGAAGAGCGAGATACTCCGCACCCTGATCGACGCCAAGCTCATCCAGCCCGCCGAGGCCCAGGCGATGTGGCAGGAGATGAACCGGCCGTTGCCGCTGTTCGGGGCCGGACCCGAGCCGCTCGCCGCGTCCACCGGGCCGGTCCCCGTCCAGCTCCCGCCGGGATCGGCGCCCCCGGCCGGTGCCCCGGGGCAGGCTCCGTCCCCCGGCGGGCCGCCGCAGGCCCAGGTGGTGGCCGGGACCGTCGTGGACCCGGCCGCGGGCGGCGCACCGCCCAGGCCGCGCCACCGCGGCGGCCAGGCCGCCGACCCGCCGGACCCGGCCGACGGCCGGCCGGCGTCCGGCGCCGAGAACGCGCCGGGCTCCGCCAACGTCACCGGGGCGACGGCGGTCGGCCGGCGCCGGAGCGGCGACCGCGGCGACAAGGACGGCAGCGGGCGATGAACGGACGGCAGGGACGGCACGCGAGCGGCGTGGCCCTCGCCGAGCGGGCGCCGAGGCACGGGGCCCTGGTCCGGCGCAGGCGGCTCGCCGCCACCGGCGCGGTGGTGGCGCTCTTCATCCTGGCGGGAGGCGTGTTCGTGGCCGGGTTCAAGGGATTCGGGCTGGGCGTCGCGGCCATCACGGTGCTGGGCCTGGCGGTCGTCAGACATCTGCGGTCCTCGGCGAGGGACGACGACGTGTACGGCGGGTGGGACGACGCGCTGTGGCAGGAATCGGCGGCGCCGATCCCGTACAACACGCCGCGGGGCCCGGGCGGGTTGCCGATCGCGCGGACGACGGAGCCGGATCGGGCGGAGGAGGGGCGGGTGCCGGTGCCCGAGTCGGGTGCCGGTGCCGGTGCCGGTGCCGGAGTCGGGACGGGACCCGGGGCCGGGGCCGAGCCCGACCACGGGCTCTCGGGGCCGGGGTTCGGGCCGGTGGCGCCCCGCGGCGGGCCCGAGGGAGGGCCCGGTGCCGGGTTCGGGTCCACGGGCGGCGCTCTTCCGCCCGCTCCCGTCGTGACGCCGGCCGGGGGCGGGGCGGCCCCGCCCGGTTCCGTCGAGCCGTCCGGCCCCCTTCAGGCCGGGGCGGGCCCGGGCGGCGCCCCGCCGTCGCCGTTGCCGCGGACCGTCGGCGCCGAACGCGAACGGCCCCGGTCGGACGGCCGCTTCCCGGTGCTCCACAAGGCCTCGCGGGCGGGGGAGGAGCCCTGGCAGCTGTCCGAACTCCCCTCGCCGCCCGGCATCGCCGCCGACGAGGCGGTCCTCGGCGGCCTGGAGATCCGGGCGGCGTCGGTCGTCGGCCCAGGCCACCGCAGCCGGGCGGTCGCCCGGCAGGACGCGTACCGGATCGGGCGCGACAGGTCCGGCCGGCACCTCATCGTCGCCGTGGCGGACGGCATGTCCGACAGCCGCCACTCCGACGTCGGGGCGCAGGTCGCCGTCTCCGCGCTCGTCGGCGTCCTGCGCGAGGCCCTGGACGCCGGCGTGGAACCCGAACGCCTCGACCACAAGCAGGTCTTCCTCACCGCGGCCCGGCAGTTGTACAGCGCCGCCCAGCAGCGGAACTGGGACGCCGGCGACGTCCGGGCCGTGGCGGTCGCCGCCGTCGTCCCCGCGGCCGCGCACTCCGACGGCACGCGCCGCGCGTGGCTGGCGGCCGTGGCCGACGTGAGCGCCTGGAAGCTGCGCGCGGGGGCGTGGGAGCGGCTGATCGGCGAGGAGAAGGGCGGTTACGACGCCGGCGCCGTCCGGCACTTCCTGCCGCACGACCCGGGGCAGGTCGACTACGGGGTGGTCGAGCTGGCGGCCGGCGACGTCCTCGCCCTCACCACCGACGGGGTGGGCGACGCGCTGTGCACGGGCCCCGCGGCGCAGCGCTGGTTCGCCGAGCGGTGGCGGCGGCCGCCCGCGGTCGGCGCCTTCCTGCTGGACGTCGGGTTCGACCAGGCCCAGATGCTCGACGACCGCACGGCCGTGGTCGTCTGGTGCCCGGACCGCGGGAGGACGCCGTGAGGACGTGGTCGGACAGCCCGTTCCCCACCGTGGTGGGGCTCGCGGACGTGCCGGAAGGGCGGGTGCTGGGCCAGGAGAACGGCGAGTCCCGGATCGTCTACGAGGTCGAGGGCCGGCCGGGCTGGATCGCCAAGATCTACCGGAAGCCGCTCCCGGACGCCGCCGCGGCCACCCTGCGCAGGCTCATCCACCTGCCGACGCTGATGTCCCAGCCCGACATGGCCGTGGTCGACGGGTCCATCTCCTGGCCGGTCGCCCGGATCATGGACGGCACGGCCGTCGTCGGGGTGGTCGCGGCCAAGGCGCCGGACCGCTTCTTCGTCCGGCTCAAGACGCTCAGCGGCGCGGAGAGCGACCCCACCCCGCTGGTGCTGGACTGGCTGATGACCACCGGCGACAAGGGCGCCAGGCGCGGGATCCGGACCGTCGACCCCGCGGTACGGCTCTGGGCCATGGCGCGGCTGCTCGCCGTGGGGGTGCTGTTCGCCCGCCACGACATCGTGTACGCGGACTGGTCGTACACCAACGCCTTCTGGGAGCAGGGCACCGGCGAGGTGTTCGTCATCGACATGGACACCTGCGCGTTCACGGCCCGGGAGTGGATCGAGTCCCCCGGCTGGGAGGACCCGCTCTTCCCCGGCACCGCGAGGCGCCCGCTGACCGTCCACAGCGACAGCTACAAGCTGGCCGTCGTGACGGTGCGGTGCCTGACCGGCATGCGGCGGGACCCGATGGAGGCGCACACGGAGCTGGTCCGCGAGATCGGCCGCAACGCGTTCACCGCGGCGCTGGAGCGGGCCCTGACCGCGGGGGACCCGGCCGCGCGCCCGGGGCCCGCGGAACTCGTCGCCGCGCTCCGGACCATGGCGGGCCTGGACCCCGCCGACCCCGGGGCCGCGGGCGGGGGCGCCTCGGACGCGGGCGCCGCATCCTCGCCGTCCGGCTCCTCGAACAACGTCACCGGCCACATCAAGGTCGGCCCCGTCCAGCCCGCCCCGCCCGCCGCGGCGCCTCAGCCCCCGGGCCGCGCCGCCGCCAACGGCAGCGGCCCCCTCACGACCAACGTCACCGGCAGCGTCGATCTCCGCGGCCGGCGGCGGAAGCCGCCCCCGGCCAGGCCCCCGGCGGGTCCGCCGCAGCCCGCTCCGGCGGCCGACCCGTCGTGGGCCGTCCCCGCCGCACCTCCGGCCGCCCCCCGGGCCGAGCCGGTCGCACCGCCCGTCCCGGCCGCCGCGCCGAGCGTCGCCCGGCACACCACCGCACCCACCGCGTCCGCCGCACCCGTCGGGAGCAGGCTGGTGCGGCCGCCGGCCCGGCGGGAGCGCGGTCCCCTCGCCACCGCCGCGCTGGTGGTGCTCGTCATCCTCGGGGCCCTCGTCGTCATCGGCCTGCTGTAGCGGGGCCCACCCCATCACCAACGGAGGACATCGTGAACCACATCCCGGAGTCCGCGACGGGCTTCAAGACCAAGGGGCTTCCCGCCTACCTGGTGCTGGACACGTCGGGTTCGATGAAGCCCTACGAGCAGCTGCTCAACAGCACGCTGCTGAACATCTACGACACCCTGTTCACCAGCCCGCAGACCTCGGAGTTCATCCACCTGTCGGTCCTGTCGTTCAACACGCAGGCGTACGTGGTGACGCCGATGACCGACATCGAGGAACTGGAGAGCCTGCCCACCGTCACGTGCGAGGGCCTGACCAACTTCGGACCCATGCTGACGCTCGTCAGGGACCGCATCACCGTCGACGTGCAGGCCATGTCCCAGGCGGGGACCCAGGTCCTGCGGCCGGTGGTCTTCCTGCTCACCGACGGCGTCCCCACCGACCGCCCGACCGGATCCTGGCGGACGGACCTCCAGGACGTGCGCGACCCGGCCTGGAAGGCCCACCCGCACATCATCACCTACGGTTTCGGCGACGCCAGCGAGTCCCTGCTCCGCCAGGTGTCGACGGTGGCCGCCTTCGTGGCCGAGGACGGCGAGCACAGCACGGGCGAGGCCCTCTCGGCCGCCCTGGCCAGCCTCCTCAACTCCCTCGTCGCCTCGGCCCAGGTCCGCCAACTCCAGGTCCCCGAGGAGGTCAAGGGCTACAAATCGGTCCCCCTGGACTTCG
This sequence comes from uncultured Actinomycetota bacterium, assembly GCA_963756705.1. Lineage (GTDB taxonomy): Bacteria > Actinomycetota > Actinomycetes > Streptomycetales > Streptomycetaceae > Actinacidiphila. Next base: position 228,513 of record CAVWOS010000008.1, read on the forward strand.
TCGACTGACCCCGCCGGGCCGGTGTTCCCCGGGGACCTCCGGCCCGGCCCCGGCATTCCGTTGCGACCGCACCTTTGCATGAGGATGCAGAAGTTTGCATACTCTTCCCATGTCCAAAGTCCTCACCCACCTCCCGGCCGGCGAGCGCGTCGGCATCGCCTTCTCCGGTGGCCTCGACACGTCGGTCGCGGTCGCGTGGATGCGGGACAAGGGAGCCGTCCCTTGCACCTACACCGCCGACATAGGCCAGTACGACGAGCCCGACATCGCCTCCGTGCCCGGCCGCGCGAAGACCTACGGCGCGGAGATCGCGCGCCTGGTCGACTGCCGGGCGGCGCTGGTCGAGGAGGGCCTGGCCGCCCTCACCTGCGGGGCGTTCCACATCCGCTCGGGCGGACGCGCCTACTTCAACACCACGCCGCTCGGCCGCGCCGTCACCGGCACGCTCCTGGTCCGGGCGATGCTGGAGGACGACGTCCAGATCTGGGGCGACGGCTCGACCTTCAAGGGCAACGACATCGAGCGCTTCTACCGCTACGGCCTGCTCGCCAATCCGCACCTGCGGATCTACAAGCCGTGGCTGGACGCGGACTTCGTGGCCGAGCTCGGCGGCCGCAAGGAGATGTCGGAGTGGCTGCTCGCCCACGGCCTGCCCTACCGGGACAGCGCGGAGAAGGCATACTCCACCGACGCCAACATCTGGGGCGCCACCCACGAGGCCAAGACGCTGGAGCACCTGGACACGGGCATCGAGTCCGTCGAGCCGATCATGGGCGTGCGGTTCTGGGACCCGTCGGTCGAGATCGCCGCCGAGGACGTGACCATCGGCTTCGACCAGGGCCGTCCGGTCAGCCTCGACGGCCGGGAGTTCACCCGCCCCGTCGACCTCGTCACCGAGGCGAACGCCATCGGTGGCCGGCACGGCATGGGCATGTCCGACCAGATCGAGAACCGGATCATCGAGGCCAAGAGCCGCGGCATCTACGAGGCGCCCGGCATGGCCCTGCTGCACGCGGCGTACGAGCGCCTGGTCAACGCGATCCACAACGAGGACACCCTCGCGCAGTACCACAGTGAGGGCCGGCGCCTGGGCCGGCTGATGTACGAGGGCCGCTGGCTGGACCCGCAGGCCCTGATGATCCGGGAGTCCCTCCAGCGCTGGGTCGGCGCGGCCGTCACCGGCGAGGTGACCCTGCGCCTGCGGCGCGGCGAGGACTACTCGATCCTCGACACCACGGGCCCGGCGTTCAGCTACCACCCGGACAAGCTGTCCATGGAGCGCACCGAGGACTCCGCGTTCGGCCCGGTGGACCGGATCGGCCAGCTCACCATGCGCAACCTCGACATCGCCGACTCCCGCGCCAAGCTGGAGCAGTACGCCCAGCTCGGCCTGATCGGCGCCGGGGGCCCCGCGATCGGCGCCGCCCAGGCGGCCGCGGCCGGGCTGATCGGCACCATGGAGGAACTGCCGGAGGGCGGGGCCGAGGTCATCGCCTCCCGCGGCGCGGCCGAGCCCGACGACCTGCTGCTGGACCGCGCCGCGATGGAGGCCGGCACGGACTGATCACCCCTCAGCCGATCACCCCTCAGCCGTTGACCGACCGCCCCTCACATCCGGCGGAGGCGGTCGGCGGCCTCCTCCAGGACGTCGTGGCGCTTGCAGAAGGCGAAGCGGACCTGGGTGCGCCCCGCGGTGGGGTGGTCGTAGAAGACGGAGCTGGGGACGGCGACGACGCCCGCGCGGCCGGGGAGGGCGCGGCAGAAGGCGAGGGCGTCGGTCTCGCCGAGCCCGGCGATGTCGGTGGTGATGAAGTACGTGCCCTCGGGGCGGAAGACGTCGAAGCCGGCGGTGGTGAGGCCGCCGGCCAGCAGGTCCCGCTTGGCGGCGAGGTCGTCGCGGACGCCGGTGTAGTACGCGTCGGGCAGGGCGAGCGCTTCGGCGACGGCGTACTGGAACGGCCCGGAGGCCACGTACGTCAGGAACTGCTTGGCGGTCCGGACCGCGGCGACGAGGGGCGCGGACGCGGTGATCCAGCCGACCTTCCAGCCTGTGAAGGAGAAGGTCTTGCCGGCCGAGGAGATGGAGACCGTGCGGTCGCGCATGCCCGGGAAGCCGGCCAGCGGCAGGTGCGGGACGCCGTCGTAGGTGAGGTGCTCGTAGACCTCGTCGGTGACGACGACGAGGTCGTGCTCGACGGCGATCACGGCGATCACGGCGAGTTCGTCGCGGGTGAGGACCATGCCGGTCGGGTTGTGCGGGGAGTTGAGCAGGAGCAGCCGGGTGCGCGGGGTGATCGCGTCGCGCAGGGCGTCGAGGTCGGGGCGGAAGTCGGGGGCGCGCAGGGTGACGGGGACCCGGACGGCGTCGGCCATGGCGATGCAGGCGGCGTAGGAGTCGTAGAAGGGCTCGAACGCGACGACCTCGTCGCCGGGTTCGAGCAGGGCGAGCATCGCCGCGGCGATGGCCTCGGTCGCGCCGGCGGTGACCAGGACCTCGGTGTCCGGGTCGTGCGCCAGACCGTAGAAGCGCTGTTGGTGATCGACGACGGCCGCCCGCAGTTCGGGCACGCCCGTCCCCGGCGGGTACTGGTTGCCGCGGCCGTCCCGCAGCGCGCGCACGGCGGCCTCTCTGACGGACTCGGGGCCGTCGGTGTCGGGGAAGCCCTGGCCGAGGTTGATCGCGCCGGTGGCCACCGCGAGCGCGGACATCTCGGCGAAGATCGTCGTGCCCAGGCCCTCCAGCCTGCGGTTGAGCAGCGGCCGGCCGGTGCTGCCGCCCGCGGTGGATCCTGGTGGGGCGGCCGGGGCCGGTGTGCCCGCCGTGTGCGCCGAGGCCCGTGTTCCCGGCGTCCCCGCAGCGTCCGTCATCTGCCCGCACCCGCTTCCCGCGTCACCGCGTTCCCGTACGACCACGCATCCGATCAACCGAGGGTACTGGGTTGTCAAATCGGAACAGCTGAACTCGTAAGCCCTCCAAGGGATGGAAAGTACGCACACTTGGGTAAAAACGCTGAGAGCGATCTCCGATCCGTGGTTCCGTAGGTCACGTGTTCCTCGGGTCCTCGCGGATCCCCCGAACACTTCCGGATCACTCCCGGTCAACCGGACGCACTTGGGCGCGAGCCGCCGCAGCAGGCACGTGCCGGACGCCCGCACCCCACCGTGTCCCTGATTCCCTGCGTGTTTTGCGGAGCCGACCGATGCTCACCACCCTTGAGACCGCTTATACGGACACCCGGGCGGGCGACCTCGCCTGGTGCCTAGGCAAGGACGCGCTGCCCGCGCTCGCCGTGCTCGGCGTGCGGATCGGCGACGCCGGCGGGCTGCGGGCCGACGTGGAGTTACGGCTGCTCGGCGCCTCGCACCAGGTGCTGGTCGAGGCGGGGCAGGGCGGGTGCTCGGAGACGGTGGCCTGCCTGCCCGGCAGCCAGGCACCGCTGCCGTTCGGCGTGGCCCGCCGGGTGGGCGGGTGGGACTACGAGTTCGCGGCCCGCGTCGAGACGCTCTCGGTGGGGTCGTTCGCGGGCCGGGCGCAGGAGTTGCTGGCCCTGGTCGCGGACCATCCGCACGGCCTGGCGGGCACCTTTCCCGGCGACCCGCACGCCTTCACCGCGATGCTCGTGCAGTGCGGGGAGGGCAGCGTGCGCTGGCGCACCTGGCACGCGTACCCGCAGGAGGGGCGGTTGGTCGCCACCCGGACCCGGCTGAGCGTCGCGGCGTGAGCCGGGCGGGAGCGGCCGGGCGTCCGACACCGGCCGGACGGCCCGGCTTTGCACCCTTGTGGGTGACCCTCCGTACGCGATCCCTGACATAGCGTGCACTCATGCCCGCCCCCCACGACCGCCGACCGCCCGTGCCCGGAGGACCCGTGCGCGAAGCACCCGCGACCGCAGGAGCCGCGCCCCGGGGGCCCGTGCCCGCGGAAGGCGCGCCCCAGGGCCGTGTCCCCGCCGGACTCGTCTCGCCCCTGCCCGTGCCGGTGCGGGCGGCGCGCGGACTGGTGTTCGCGACCGTCTTCGTCTGCGCCGCCTGCGGGCTGGTCTACGAGCTGGAGCTGGTCGCCCTCGCCTCCTACCTGGTCGGGGACGAGGTGACGCAGGCGTCGGTGGTGCTGTCGGTGATGGTCTTCGCGATGGGCTGCGGCTCGCTGCTGGCCAAGCGGCTGCGCGACCGGGCCGCGGCCGCCTTCGCCGCCGTGGAGTCGACGCTCGCCCTGGTCGGCGGGCTGTCGGTGATGGTGCTCTACGCGGTGTTCGCCTGGTACGGCCGGGCCGGCGTCGCCATGGTGGGCTGCGCGTTCGCGATCGGCGTGCTGATCGGGGCGGAGGTGCCGCTGCTGATGACGCTCGTGCAGCGCATCCGGCGGCAGGACGCGGGCGGCGCCGTCGCCGACCTGTTCGCCGCGGACTACGTGGGCGCGCTCGTCGGCGGCCTCGCCTTCCCGTTCCTGCTGCTGCCGCACCTCGGCCAGTTGACGGGCGCGCTCGCCACCGGCGGGGTCAACGCGGTGGCCGGCGGCGCCACGGTGCTGTGGCTCTTCCGCGCCGACCTCTCCCGCCGCGCCCGCACCGCGCTGCTCGCCGCCAACGTCGGCGTCCTCGTGCTGCTCGGCTGCGCCGCGGCCGGCTCCGGCCCCTTCGAGCAGGCCGCCCGGCAGGCGGTGTACGGGGGACGGGTCCGGGTGGCCGAGCAGACCGGCGACGAGGAGATCGTGCTGGCCGGCCGCGCGGGCCCCGGACCGGCCGCCGCCGCCTCGCTGCGCCTCTACCTCGACGGGCGGCTCGCGGTGTGCGGCGCCGACGAGGGCCGCTACCACCAGGCGCTGGTCGCCCCCGCGATGGCCGGGGCGCGGCGCGACGTGCTCGTGCTCGGCGGCGGGGACGGGCTCGCGCTGCGCGAGGCCCTGCGCTTCCCCGGCGTGCGCTCGGTGACGGTCGTGCCCGGCGACCCCGCGGTGGCCCGGCTCGCCCGCACCGACCCGGGCCTGGCCGGGCTGAACGGCCGGGCCTTCCACGACACGCGGGTGCGGGTGGCGGCGGGCGACGTCTTCGCCTGGTTACGGGCCGACGTGACCGGGCCGCCGGGGCCGCCCGGACCCCCGCCGGAGCCCCGGCAGCGGTTCGACGTGATCCTGGCGGACCTGCCCGACCCCGACGACACCGGCAGCGCCAAGCTGTACTCCGAGGAGTTCTACGGGCTCGCCGCCCGGGCGCTGACCGACCGGGGGCGGCTGGCGGTGCACGCGGACTCCTCCGTCCACAGGCTGTGGACGGCCGACGCGACCCTGCGGGCGGCCGGGCTGGCGGCGGCGCCGTACGTCCTCGACGGGAGCCGTGCCTGCGGCCGCGCCGAGCGGTGGAACCTGCTGCTGGCCGCCGCCGAACGGCGCCCGCTGACCCTCCCGGGCGACGCCCCGGCGCCATCGGCCCTGACCCGCCGCGCCCTGCACGAGGCGGCCGTCCGGGCGCGGCGGTGCCGTCCCCCGCACGCCCTGCCCCCCTCGACCCTGCTGGCCCCGCGCACCTGAGAGCACGCGGCGGGGGCGCGCGGGTACGGAGGGTGGCCGGCGGAAAAAAGCGGGCGCCGGGGCGCGCCCCCGGCCCCGAGTCGTGGGTAGGCTCCGCCGCATGGAGCACGAGTCATTCGTCCCGATCCCCTCCGGCCGGCTGGCGGCGGCTCTCCGCACGCCGGGCGCGGTGCCGGCCGCTCTCCCCGGCTGGCAGCCGGACGCCGTCGAGGGAGCGAGCCCGGCCGGGGACCGCACCGCGCGGGGGAGGCTCCGCCTGCGCGTGGCAGGTTCGACGATCACCTACCGCGGCTTCGTGACGGTCGAGGGCGACGGTTCCCCGTTCGCGCTGGTGGCGCACGGCACGGAGGCGCGCGGCACCGGCGAGGTGCGGGTGAGCGCCACGATCACGCTGCGGGACGTCGAGCGGCCCGAGCCCGGCACCCTGGTGGTCTACGCGGGCACGGCGGATGTGACGGGCCGGCTCGCGTCGTACGACCCCGCGCTGGTGGAGGCCGCCGTCCGGCGCCTGCTGGACCGTTTCTGCGCGGACGTGGCGGAGCGGGCGCCCGACGGGCCGGAGGCGGCGGCGGAGGACGCGGCCGCGCGCGAGGACGAGGCCGGGGCGTCTTCGAAGGACGGACCCCGCGCCGAGCCGGCCGCCGAGGAGGGGCGCGGCGACCACGGCCTCGGCGGGGACGAGGAGCTGAACGACGAAGAGCCGGACGACGTGGACGATCTCGGCGAACCCTCCCCCGACCTGGAGGAGTTCGACCTCGTGGAGGTCGAGGTGGAGGTCCCGGAGAGCGCCGCCGCCCTCGACGACCTCGTGCCGACCGAGGCCGCGCACGCCCGCCGGACGATGATCGGCCGCAGCGCGGAGGAGGTCGACCACGCACCGCCGCGCGGCCGGTACGCCCCGGTGCCCGCCCCCGACTCCTCCTCCGCGGTGGCGACCCTGCGCTGGGCGGCCCCCGCGGCCGCGGCCCTGCTGGCGTCGGCCGTCGTGGTGGGCCGGGTGCTGCGCCGCCGCAAGTGAGGCGCGGCGCCGAGCCGTCGGAAGAGCCGAGCCTTCGGGCGCGCGGCCTGCGCGACCCCGGACCCGCGCCGCCGAGGCGGGCCCGGCCCGGCTGTGCCCCGGGTGAGCCCGCCCGCCCCTCCCGCTACGCTCGTTTCCGTGGCCAACGAAACGAAGCTGACGGCGGGTGACGCCGAACTGACCGTGCGCCCCGACCAGGGATGCCGGATCGCGTCGCTGAGCGTCGGCGGCACCGAACTGCTGCGCCAAGGGGACAAGTTCGGCGCCTTCCTGATGGTGCCGTGGTGCGGGCGCACGGAGAACGGCGTCTTCCGCAACGGCGCGGTGAGCCACCAGCTCCCGGTCAACGCGCCCCCGCACGCCATGCACGGCACCGGCCGCACGTCCGTCTGGCACGAGGCCGCCCCGGCGACCGAGACCACCGCGGCCTTCTACTACGACCTCACCGACCCCTGGCCGTACCCCGGTCGGGTGACGCACACCGTCGAACTCGCCCCCCACTCGGTGACGCTGACGATGAGTGTGGAGGCGCACTCCGACTCCTTCCCGGCGCAGGCCGGCTGGCATCCGTGGTTCCTGCGCAACCTCGGGCGCGGCGGCCAGGACGTCGAACTGGCCTTCAGCGCCGCCTGGCAGGAGGAGCGCGGCACGAACCACCTGCCCAACGGCAACCGCGTCACCCCGCGCCCCGGCCCCTGGGACGACTGCTTCGGCATGCCCGACGGGGTCGAGGTCGCCCTCAACTGGCCCGGCGAGATGACGGTCCGGGTCACCAGCCCCTCCCCGTGGGTGGTGGTCTACACCGAGCAGCCCGAGGCGGTCTGCGTGGAGCCGCAGTCCGGCCCGCCCAACGGCCTCAACACCCTGCCCCGGCTGGTCACCCCGATCGACCCGCTGGAGATCACCACCGTCTGGAGCTGGCAGAAGGTCGGCTGAGCGGCCGAAATCCGCTCGGTTAACCTCATCCGTATGAGCGACGACGTACGCGCGGCCCTGCTGGGGCACATCAAGGACAAGGCCGTCGTGCACGGCAAGGTGACCCTCTCCTCGGGGCTCGAAGCCGACTTCTACGTCGACCTGCGCCGGATCACCCTCGACGGCGAGGCGGCGCCGCTGGTCGGCCAGGTGATGCTCGACCTGACCGCCGAGCTGGACTTCGACGCGGTGGGCGGGCTGACCCTGGGCGCGGACCCGGTGGCCACCTCGATGCTGCACGCGGCCGCCGCCCGGGGCCGCCGGCTGGACGCGTTCGTGGTCCGCAAGGCAACCAAGGCGCACGGGATGCAGCGCCGGATCGAGGGCACCGAGGTCAAGGGCCGACGGGTGCTGGTGGTGGAGGACACCTCGACCACCGGCGGCTCCCCGCTCACCGCGGTGGAGGCGGTCCGCGAGGCGGGCGGCGAGGTCGTGGCCGTCGCCGTCATCGTCGAGCGCGGTGCGGCGGCGCGGATCGCCGAGGAGGGGCTGCCCTACCTGGCCGCGTACTCCTTGGCCGACCTCGACCTGCGGGCATAGGCTCTCAGCTGTCAGCATAGGCGCTGACCTGCTGTTTTGTTCGGCCCCGGAGTATCGCTGGGTACGTGCGGGTGTTCCACGTGAAACACTCCGGGCAGCCGTGCACCCCTTTGTCATATGAGGGCGTACGGGTTCGAGTCTGGGAAAATAGGGGCGACGACGAGGTTGTCCTGCCACGCAGTACCCCCCGCGGAAACATGAGGAGCGGAAACGATGCCCATCGCAACCCCCGATGTCTACGGCGAGATGCTCGACCGCGCCAAGGCAGGCAAGTTCGCCTACCCGGCCATCAACGTCACGTCGTCGCAGACCCTGCACGCGGCCCTGCGCGGCCTCGCCGAGGCGGAGAGCGACGGCATCATCCAGATCTCCACGGGGGGCGCGGAGTTCCTCGGCGGCCAGTACAGCAAGGACATGGTGACCGGCGCCGTGGCGCTCGCCGAGTTCGCGCACGTCGTCGCCGAGAAGTACCCGATCACGGTCGCCCTGCACACCGACCACTGCCCCAAGGACAAGCTCGACGCCTACGTCCGCCCGCTGCTGCGGATCTCCCAGGAGCGCGTGGCCGCCGGCCGCGACCCGCTCTTCCAGTCCCACATGTGGGACGGCTCCGCGGAGACGCTGGACGACAACCTCGCCGTCGCCAAGGAACTGCTGGCCGAGGCCGTCAAGGCCAGGATCGTCCTGGAGATGGAGATCACCCCGACCGGCGGTGAGGAGGACGGCGTCTCGCACGAGATCAACGACTCCCTCTACACCACCGTCGACGACGCCTTCCGCACCGTCGAGGCCGTCGGCCTGGGCGAGCACGGCCGCTACCTGCTGGCCGCCTCCTTCGGCAACGTGCACGGCGTCTACAAGCCCGGCAACGTGGTGCTGCGCCCGGGGATCCTCAAGGAGCTCCAGGAGGCCGTCGCCCAGAAGTACGGCAAGGCCAACGCGTTCGACTTCGTCTTCCACGGCGGTTCCGGCTCCACGATCGAGGAGATCAACGAGGCCCTGGACAACGGCGTGGTCAAGATGAACATCGACACCGACACCCAGTACGCCTTCACCCGGCCCGTCGCCGCCCACATGTTCACCAACTACGACGGCGTGCTGAAGGTCGACGGCGAGGTCGGCAACAAGAAGACCTACGACCCGCGGGTGTGGGGCAAGGCCGCCGAGGCCGGCATGGCCGCGCGCGTCGTGACCGCCGCCGAGAACCTGCGCTCGGCCGGCAACAAGCGCAAGTAAGCGCGGAACGCGCCGCTCCCGGACCGCCCGACCGCCACGCCGTCCGCGGGGGCCGGGCAGCCCTACCGCGCGCCCCCGGAATCCGGGCCCCCGGCACCTGCCGGGGGCCCGCTCGCGCCCGCTCGGGCAGACTGGAAACCATGGTCACTCACGAGAACCTGCTCGGGGGCCCCGCCCCGACGCACCTGCCCGACGACCCGGAGCCGCGCGAGCTGCTCGCCTCCGGTGCCGCACCCGCCGAGGTCGCGGCGAAGTACCCGGCCTCCTCGCTGGCGTGGGCCCAGCTGGCCGACGAGGCCTTCGAGGCCGGCCGCGTGGTGGAGTCCTACGCCTACGCCCGCACCGGCTACCACCGCGGCCTCGACGCCCTGCGCCGGGCCGGCTGGCGCGGCCACGGCCCCGTGCCCTTCGAGCACGAGCCCAACCGCGGCTTCCTGCGGGCCCTGCACGCGCTCGGCCGTGCGGCCCAGGCGATCGGGGAAGACGAGGAGTACGAGCGGTGCTCGTCCTTCCTGCGGGACAGTTCGCCGACCGCGGCGGACACCCTGGGCTGAGCCGTCCGGGGGCGGCCACGGGCACCCTGGTCTGCAGCTCTTGCCGGAACCGGCCGGACCGCAGATGATCTCGGCACAGGCCCGAAGACCCCCTCCCGCGCACATCGGGAGGGGGTTCGGGTCCGCAACCGGAGGTAATCCCATGTCCGACTCACCGATCGACGAGGCGGCGACCCCGAATCTCGCGTTCGAGGGCACGACCCCCTACGAGGACTACGTACAGGCATCCGTCCTCACTCACCTGCAGCACCCCCTGTCCGACGACCCCGGCGAAATGGCCTTCCTCGTCACCACCCAGGTCATGGAGCTGTGGTTCACCCTGCTCGTGCACGAATGGTCGACCGCGGCGTCCGCGCTGCGCAAGGACGACCTGCTCACCGCCACGGCCGCGCTGCGCCGCAGCCTGCCGCAGCTGGAGGCGCTCAACGCCTCCTGGAAGCCCATCGCGAACCTCACCCCGTCCCAGTTCAACGCCTACCGGTCCGCCCTCGGCGAGGGCTCCGGCTTCCAGTCCGCGATGTACCGGCGGATGGAGTTCCTGCTCGGCGAGAAGTCGGCGTCCATGCTGGTGCCCCACAAGGGCACGCCCAGCGCGCACGCCGAACTCGAGAAGGCGCTCACGGAGCCGAGCCTCTACGACGAGGTGCTGCGGCTGCTGGCCCGGCGCGGCCACCCCGTGCCCGCGGCCGTGCTCGACCGCGACCCGGTGCTGCGCTACGAGTCGCACCCGGGCGTCGAGGCCGTCTGGCAGACCGTCTACGCCGACCCCGACCAGGAATCCGACTTGATCCGGCTCGGCGAACTCCTCACCGACGTCGCCGAACTCGTCTGGCGCTGGCGCAACGACCACCTCGTGGCGACCCGGCGGGCCATGGGCGCCAAGCCCGGCACCGGCGGCTCCGCGGGGGTGGCCTGGCTGGAGAAGCGCGCCACCAAGAACGTCTTCCCCGAACTGTGGACGGCCCGCAGCCATGTCTGACGTGAGAGCCCGCGACCTCGCCGAGCGCGCCGCCGACCTCGACGCCGCCGACCCGCTCGGCCCCGTCCGCCACCGCTTCGCCCTCGACGACAGCGTGTACCTGGACGGCAACTCGCTGGGCGCCCTGCCGCTCGGGGTGCTGCCGCGGCTGGCCGACGTGATCACCCACGAGTGGGGCCAGCTGCGCATCCGCTCCTGGGACGAGAGCGGCTGGTGGACGGCCCCCGAGCGGATCGGCGACCGGATCGCCCCGCTGATCGGGGCCGCGCCCGGCCAGGTGGTGGTCGGCGACTCGACCAGCGTCAACGTCTTCAAAGCGCTGGTCGCCGCCGTCCGGATGGCGCCCGAGGACCGCACCGAGATCCTCGTGGACGCCGCGACCTTCCCCACCGACGGCTACATCGCCACCTCCGCCGCCCGGCTGACCGGCCGCACCGTACGGGCCGTGCCCGCCCGGGAGATCGCCGCGGCCGCCGGGGAGGCCACCGCCGCCGCCCTGGTCAACCACGTCGACTACCGCACCGGGCGGCTGCACGACCTGCCCGGCGTCACCGCCGCCCTGCACGCGGTCGGCGCCCTCGCCGTGTGGGACCTGTGCCACAGCGCCGGCGCCCTGCCCGTCGCCCTCGACGCGGACGGCGTGGACCTCGCGGTCGGCTGCACGTACAAGTACCTCAACGGCGGGCCCGGCTCGCCCGCGTACCTCTACGTGCGCCGGGACCACCAACCGCGCTTCGACTCGCCGCTGCCCGGCTGGAACTCCCACGCCGACCCCTTCGGCATGGACCCCGCCTACGCGCCCGCCGAGGGCGCCCTGCGGGGCCGGGTCGGCACCCCGGAGATCCTCTCGCTGCTCGCCCTGGACGCGGCCCTGGACGTCTGGCACGGCGTCTCCGTGCCCGAGGTGCGGGCCAAGAGCCTGCGGCTGACCGACTTCTTCCTGGAGTGCGTGGACGCGCTCGTGCCCGCCGGGCGGGTGGAGTCCGTGACGCCCGCCCGGCACGCCGAACGCGGCAGCCAGGTGTCGCTGCGCTGCGCCGACGCGGGAGAGGTGATGCGCGCGCTGACCGCCCGCGGCGTGGTCGGCGACTTCCGGCGGCCGGACGTGCTGCGCTTCGGCTTCACCCCGCTCTACACCCGCTACGCCGACGCCTGGCGCGCCGCCCGCGCGCTGGCCGACGTCCTGGCCGACTCGCCCGAAGGGACCCCCTGACCGATGACCGCCGCCGAGACCCGCACCTCCGCGCCGACCCGCCCCGACGACCGGGCGGCGGCCGAGGAGGCGTCGGCATTCGGCCACGACCCGGTGCCGCCGGCCGCCTCGGCGGCCTACGGCGCCCACCCCGACCAGGTGGTCGACTTCTACCGGCCGCGCGGCGCCCCCGGCGCCCGCCCGGCGCCGCTGGTGGGCCTGGTGCACGGCGGTGCCTGGCGCGCCGCGTACGACCGCGCCCACGTCTCCCCGCTGGCCGCCCACCTGGCCGCGCGGGGCTTCGCCGTGGCCTCCGTGGAATACCGCCGCGGCGGCCCGGCGCAGCCGGGCGAGCGGGCCGCCGGCGGGCCCGCGCCGGCCGGCCGCTGGCCCGACACCCTCGACGACATCGCGGCCGCGGTCGACGCGCTGCCGCGGCTGGCCGTGGACGCGCTCGGCGAGCAGGCCGTGGACCCCCGGCGGACCGTGCTGACCGGGCACAGCGCGGGCGGGCACCTCGTCCTGTGGGCGGCCGCGCGCCACCTGCTGCCCGCCGATTCCCCCTGGCACCGCTCCGCACCTCCCCCGTTGCGCGGTGTCGTGGCCCTCGCCCCGATCGCCGACTTCACCACGGCGATACGCAGGGGGGTCTGCGGGGGTGCGGTGCTCGACCTGCTCGGCGGTTCCGACCGCGCCGAGGCACGGCTGCCCCACGCCGACCCGGCCGTCCTCGTACCGACCGGTATCGCCACCACCATCGTGCACGGCACCACTGACAACGTGGTTCCGCCGCAGGTCAGCGAGGCTTTCGTCAGCGCGGCGACGGCGGCGGGGGAGGAGCCCACGGTGGCCTGGCTCGCGGGCACGGGGCACTTCCCGCTCATCGACCCGGCCGCGGCGGCCTGCGCGACCGTCGTGGACGAGATCGTCCAGCTCGCCTGGTGAGGGCCGTCCGCCGGCCCGGTCGGCGGGCGGGATCAGGGCGGGATCAGGCCGGGGCCGCCGGGGCCGCCGGGGACGTGCCCGTGTCCCGGGGCGCCTGCGGTGTACGGGCGGGGTACGCGGCCGGCGCGAGGGCGTACGGGGGCCGTACGCCCTCGCGGGCCGTGCGCGGGCCCGGAAACGCCGCGTGGCCGCCCTTCCGGGCGGCCACGGGTTCCTACGGGTTCTTTCGGGTTCTTTCGCCGGGCGTCAGCGCGAGCGCTTCGCGAGGCGCTCCACGTCGAGGAGGATGACGGCGCGGGCCTCCAGCCGCAGCCAGCCGCGGCCTGCGAAGTCGGCGAGCGCCTTGTTGACCGTCTCGCGGGAGGCGCCGACGAGCTGCGCCAGCTCCTCCTGGGTGAGGTCGTGCACCACGTGGATGCCTTCCTCGGACTGCACGCCGAAGCGGCGGGACAGGTCCAGCAGCGCCTTGGCCACCCGGCCGGGCACGTCGGAGAAGACCAGGTCGGACATCACGTCGTTGGTGCGGCGCAGGCGGCGGGCCACCGCGCGCAGCAGCGCCGTGGAGACCTCGGGCCGCACGTTCAGCCAGGGCTGGAGGTCGCCGTGGCCCAGGCCCAGCAGCTTGACCTCGGTCAGCGCCGTGGCCGTGGCGGTCCGCGGCCCGGGGTCGAACAGCGACAGCTCGCCGATCAGCTCGCCGGGGCCGACGACGGCGAGCATGTTCTCCCGGCCGTCGGGCGAGGTCCGGTGCAGCTTCACCTTGCCGTCGGTGACGACGTACAGCCGGTCCCCGGGGTCGCCCTCGTGGAACAGCGAGTCGCCACGCGCGAGCGTGACCTCGGTCATGGAGGCACGCAGTTCAGCGGCCTGCTCGTCGTCGAGCGCCGCGAAAAGCGGGGCACGGCGCAGAACGTCGTCCACGAGCTCTCTCCTTGTCGACAGTCGACATCGCCGGGTTTTCCCCATGATGCATGACGCCTGAAGCGGTGCGATCAATCACAAGGATGTCTTATCCACGCGCTCGTCGGGGCGCCGGGGCCCGATTGGGCGCCCGATCGCGCGGAATCGGGGTGACGGGGCGGCCGTACGGGTGCCCGCCCCGGCGCGTTCAGCTCTGAGCGAACACGGCCGGCTCGATCGGCGGAATCCGGCAGGCGTTCCGGCCCGGCTTCCGGCGGGACGCGCCGCGGGCGGCCCGGACCGCCCGCGCCTGCCGTGATGCACCGCCCGCGTCCGCCGTGATGCGCTCCCGGCGTCCGCCGTGATGCGCCGCCCGGTGTCGTACCTTCGGCGTAGCCTTCGTACATGGCAGACAGCAAGGTCCGTAAGGCCGCTCCGAAGGCGAAGGCAACCGCCTCGTCCTCCTCGCCCCCCAAGGCCGCGCCGCCGGCCGGGAAGGCCCGGACCGCCAAGCCGGAGTCGCACGTCGCCCTGGTCCGCCGCGCCCGCCGGATCAACCGCGAGCTCGCCGAGGCGTACCCGTACGCCCATCCGGAGCTGGACTTCGAGAACCCCTTCCAGCTGCTCATCGCCACCGTGCTGTCCGCCCAGACCACGGACCTGCGGGTCAACCAGACCACGCCCGCGCTCTTCGCCAAGTACCCCACGCCCGAGGACATGGCGGCGGCCGATCCGGAGGACCTGGAGGCCATCCTGCGGCCGACCGGCTTCTTCCGCATGAAGGCCAAGTCCGTGCTCGGCCTGTCCGCCGCCCTGCGGGACCGGTTCGGCGGCGAGGTGCCCGGCCGGCTGGAGGACCTGGTCACGCTGCCCGGCGTCGGCCGCAAGACCGCCAACGTGGTGCTGGGCAACGCCTTCGGCGTCCCCGGCGTCACCGTGGACACCCACTTCGGCCGGCTCTCCCGCCGCTTCGGCTGGACCTCCTCGGAGGACCCGGACCAGGTGGAGCGGGAGGTCACCGCACTGTTCCCCAAGTCCGACTGGACGATGCTGTCGCACCGCGTCATCTTCCACGGCCGCCGGATGTGCCACGCCCGCAAGCCCGCCTGCGGGGCCTGCCCGATCGCCGCGCTCTGCCCGTCCTACGGCGAGGGGGAGTTGGACCCGGAGAAGGCCAAGAAGCTGCTGAAGTACGAGAAGGGCGGCTTCCCCGGGCAGCGGCTGAAGCCGCCGTCGGACTACCCGGGGCAGCCGGCGCCGCCGCTGGCCGCCTCGTGACGCGGGCCCAGGAATTCGGGTCGGGGACCGCGATCAGCGCGGAAGGCGTGCCGGTCTGGCTGACCCCCGTGGTCACGGTGGCCGGCCAGGTGCGGGCCGAGGAGCTGAGCCGCTTCCTGCCGCCGGCCGGCGGCGGACGGCAGTCGGCCGTACTCATCCTCTTCGGCGAGGGCGAACACGGCCCCGACCTGCTGCTGATGGAGCGCTCGGCGGCGCTGCGCTCGCACGCCGGACAGCCCTCCTTCCCCGGTGGCGCCCTCGACCCGGAGGACGGCGACCCCGACGGCGAGGGCCCGGTCCGCGCCGCCCTGCGCGAGGCCCGGGAGGAGACCGGCCTCGACCCGGCCGGCGTACAGGTCATCGGCGTGCTGCCCCGGCTCTACATCCCGGTGAGCGGCTTCGTGGTCACCCCCGTGCTGGGCTGGTGGCGCGAGCCGAGCCCGGTCGGCGTGGTCGACCCGGCCGAGACCGCCCGGGTCTTCCGGGTCCCCGTGACCGATCTCACGGACCCGGCCAACCGTGCGACGCTCGTCCACCCCAGCGGTTTCCGCGGCCCGGCCTTTCTCGTCGCGGGCGCGCTGGTCTGGGGCTTCACCGCGGGCCTGATCGACAAGATCCTGCACCACGCGGGCTGGGAAGTGCCGTGGGACCGGGGCCGTACGGTCCCGCTGGGCTAGGGGTGCCGGATCCCGCCGAACCGCCCGGTCGGGCCGGGTCCGCGCGGCGGCCCGGGGGAAATTCCCGCGGGTCGCGCCCGCCGACACGGTCCCGCACTCCCAGGTCGGCGTGAGACCGTGTCCCCGTGAACGTGCTGGACTTCCTGCTCATCCTCGCCGCCGTCTGGTTCGCCGTGATCGGCTACCGGCAGGGCTTCGTCGTGGGCGTCATGTCGGTGGTCGGCTTCCTCGCCGGCGGCCTGATCGCGGTGTACGTGCTGCCGGCGATCTGGGACAAGGCGACCGACCAGGCGCAGCCCGGGGCGATCGCCGTGGTGTCCGCGGTGGCGATCATCATCGTCAGCGCGTCGGTCGGGCAGGCGTTCACCACGCACGCGGGCAACCGGCTGCGCACCCGCATCACGTGGTCGCCGGCCCGGGCGCTGGACGCCAGCGGTGGCGCGCTCGTCAACGTGCTGGCCATGCTGATGGTCGCCTGGCTGATCGGCAGCGCGCTGGCCACCACCACGCTGCCGACGATAGGGCGCGAGGTGCGCACCTCGAAGGTGCTGCTCGGGGTGTCCCGGGTGGTGCCGCCGGCGGCCGACACGTGGTTCACCGACTTCAGCGACGCCCTGGCGCAGAACGGACTGCCGCAGGTCTTCGGCACGTTCGGCTCCGAGCCGATCACCTCGGTGCCGCCGCCGGACCCGGCGCTGGTCAACAGCCCGGTGGTGGCCTCGGCGCGGCGCAGCATCGTCAAGGTCGTCGGCACCGCCCCGGGCTGCGGGAAGGTGCTGGAGGGCTCCGGCTTCGTCTTCGCCAAGGACCGGGTGATGACCAACGCGCACGTCGTCGGCGGGGTGTCCGAGCCGACCGTGCAGGTCGGAGGCAAGGGACGGCTGCACGACGCGCGCGTGGTGCTCTACGACTGGCACCGCGACATCGCGGTGCTGGACGTGCCCGGCCTGGACGCGCCCGCGCTGCGCGTCGCCACCCGCGACGAGGAGAGCCGCGACGACGCCATCGTGGCCGGCTTCCCCGAGAACGGCCCGTTCGACGTGCGGGCAGCCCGCATCCGCGACCGTATCCAGGCCAACGGCCCGGACATCTACCACCGCGGCACCGTGCACCGCGATGTGTACTCGCTCTACGCGACCGTCCGGCAGGGCAACTCCGGCGGACCGCTGCTCACCCCCGACGGCCAGGTGGCCGGCGTGGTCTTCGCCAAGTCGCTGGACGACCCCAACACCGGCTACGCGCTGACCGCCGACGAGATCCGCCCCGACGTCGAACGGGGACGGGCCGCGACCCAGCGGGTGGACAGCCAGAGCTGCGCTTTGTGAGCGGGGCCGTGCCGCGACGGCGCGGGTGACGCCGGGGCGCGGTGTTGTTGCCGCGTGCCCGTGCGGTACGGCCGTGTCACGGCGTGCCGCGGGCGGCGGTGAGTTCAGGGCCTCCCATGGCGGAGCCGTGCGCTGACCCAGCGCGCTCTGCGGCCGAGGATGCTGGGGATTCCGAGGCGGCTCTCCCCCGACGGGAAGCCCGCGGGCGCCGAAGTGTCGGCGGCGGAGGTGCGGCGCGTGTGTGCTACGTCACGATCGTCGTGCGTCCAACCCATACCGTCGTGTGTGCCCGCCCCACTTGGTCGGTAATCTCCTTTGCGCCGCTCGATTGGCCTATGCGCCCGGCAATTTGACGATCATCGGATCATCGCCGATTCAGCGGTCGGGCTCCGGGTCCTGGAGCCAGTTGATCAGCTCGGCGGAGAACGCGGCCGGGTCCTCCTCGTGCGGGAAGTGCCCCAGCCCGTCGAACAGCCGCCAGCGGTACGGCGCTTCCACGTACTCCCCGCTGCCCGCCACGCTCCGCGTCCCCACCGCCGGGTCCATCGAGCCGTGCATCTGCAGCGTCGGGACCCGGACCGGGCGCTTCATCCGCCGGTTGAACTGGATGCCGTCCGGCCGCGCCATCGACCGCACCATCCAGCGGTAGGGCTCGACCGCGCAGTGCGCGGTGGACGGGATCCGCATGGCCCGCTGGTAGACGTCCAGCGCCTCCTCCTCCGGCGGCCGCGGGCCCGACCAGTCCCGGATCAGCCGGCCCACCAGCGCCGCGTCGTCCGCGACGAGTTGACGCTCGGGCAGCCACGGGCGCTGGAACCCCCAGATGTAGCCGCCCGACTTCGTCTGCCGCAGGTCGGTGAGCATCGCGCTGCGCCAGCGCCGCGGGTGCGGCATCGAGCACACCGCCAGCCGCCGCACCAGCTTCGGCCGCATCGCCGCCGCCGTCCACGCCAGGTACCCGCCCAGGTCGTGGCCGACCAGCGCCGCGTCCGGCTCGCCGAGCGAGCGGATCACCCCGGTCACGTCGAGCGCGAGGTTGCCCGGGTCGTAGCCGCGGGGCGTACGGTCGCTGCCGCCGACTCCGCGCAGGTCCATCGCCACCGCGCGGAAGCCTGCGTCGGCCAGCGCGGTCAGCTGGTGGCGCCAGGTCCACCAGAACTGCGGGAAGCCGTGCAGCAGGAGGACCAGCGGGCCGTCACCGGCCTCGGCGATGTGGAAGCGGGCTCCGTTGGCGGCCACGTCCCGGTGGGTCCACGGCCCGGCCATGCGGACGAGCGATGTGCCTTTGCTGGGCGAGCTGTGCGGCCCGGCGGCGAGGTTCATGCTCCAGAGCGTTTCACATCTTCGTTTCGAGTGCGGGCGCCGTCGGCGCCGAGTCCAGCGGCCTGGCGTCCTCCGGCTCGCGCCCGGGCCGCAGTTCGCGCGGGTGCGGACGGGCCTTCTGCAGCACCGCCACCGTCTCCTTCGCCGATTCCAGCGAACGCTCCGGCTTCTTCACCTTCTTGAACCGGCCGTAGCCGAGCCGGCCGAGCACCGCGAAGATCACCAGGTAGGCGCCGAACACGATGAAGAAGGACCAGCCGAGGGTGATGCCCAGCGCGTGGATGCCCAGCGCGGCGGCGATGCTGCCCACGGGTACGGCGAAGAACAGCGCGGTCAGCGCGGTCAGGAGCAGCCCTGTGCCCAGCGTGGCCTTCCTCGCGTCGTCCCTGATCTCCGCCTTGGCCAGGGCGATTTCCTCGTGCACCAGGGCGGAGAGCTCCGCCGTGGCGGAGGCGAACAGCTGGCCGAGGCTGCGCTCGTCCCCGTTCGAGGCTGCGCTCATCGCGTCCTCCGTCGTCTTTCGGCATGGTTCGTCGGCTGTGTGTTCTCGTTGTTGCCCCCGATCATGCCTCAGATGCCGTCGGGGCCGCCCGCGTTCCCGCCCTGCCGGGCGAGCCTGCGGTGTTCGGCGGCCTTGCGCTCCAGGATCTCGGCCATCCGGAGGTGGTACGCGGGCGTGTCCCGGGCGTAGATGTCGGGGACGCCGTCCTCGTCCTCGTCGCGCTCCTCGTCGGCGGTCAGGTCGCGGTACTTGTTGTTGCGCAGCTTCAGCAGCGTGCTGGACAGCGCCGCGGCGATCAGCGAGCCGACCAGCACCGATGCCTTGACCCGCACGATGAACGACGGCTCCTCGTCGAAGGCCAGTTCGCCGAGCAGCAGCGACACGGTGAAGCCGATGCCGGACAGGGCGGCGAGCGCGAACACGTCAGGCCAGTCGAGGTCCGGGTTGAGCTGGGCCCGGGTGAAGCGCGCGGCCAGGTAGGTGCCGCCGAACACCCCGACCGTCTTGCCCACCATCAGCCCGAGCATCACCCCCAGCGTCTCCGGCTCCCGGAACACGTCGCCCAGGGTGCTGCCGGACAGCGTCACCCCGGCGGCGAACAGGGCGAACACCGGCACGGCCAGCCCCGCCGACAGCGGCCGCACCAGGTGCTCGATCCGCTCGCCGGGGCCCTCCCGCTCGCCCGGCCGCGGGGTGCAGCGCGGGATCAGGCCCAGGGCGACGCCGGCGATCGTGGCGTGCAGCCCGCTGTTGTACGTCAGGGCCCACACGACCAGCGCGAGCGGCACGTACACGTACCAGCCCCGTACCCCCACCCGCATCAGCAGCCAGAACAGCACCAGGCCGGCGACCGCCCCGCCGAGCGCGGCGAAGTTCAGGTCCGAGCTGTAGAAGAGCGCGATGATCAGGATCGCGAGGAGGTCGTCGACCACGGCGAGCGTGAGCAGGAAGGCCCGCAGCGCGGAGGGCAGCGCCGTGCCGATCACCGCCAGCACGGCGAGCGCGAAGGCGATGTCGGTCGTCATGGGCACCGCCCAGCCGCTCAGCGCGCCGCCGCCCACCCCGCTGACCAGGACGTACAGCGCGCCGGGCACCGCCATGCCGCACACCGCCGCGATCACCGGGAGGACCGCGCGGGCCGGCTCGCGCAGCTCGCCCACCACCAGCTCGCGCTTGAGCTCGACGGCGGCGACGAAGAAGAAGATCGCCAGCAGTCCGTCGGCGGTCCAGTGCGCGATGCTCAGGTGCAGGCCGAGCGCCGACGGCCCCAGGTGGTAGTCGCTGGCATCGGCGTAGCTGCCGGGCGCGGTGTTCGCCCAGACGAGTGACACGACGGCGGCCAGGAGCAGCAGCATGCCGCCGACCGTCTCGGCCCGCAGGGCGTCGGCGACGAACGTGCGCTCGGGCAGTGGCAGCAGGCCGAACAGCGTGGAGGGCCAACTCTCCGACTCCGTCTGCTCCGTCCGCGTTCCGCCGCCCTGCCGCTCCTCGGGCTCTTGCCCTTTCCCGGGCTCCTGGCCTTCCCGGGGCTCCGGCCGCTGCTGCTCGGTCACGCGGCGGCCTCCCGAGGTCCGATCGTTGCGGCGCCCCCAGTCTGGCCGCCCGGGCGGCGGGGCGCGCCGCCGGACGGTCCGGACAGGTGAAGGGGGCGCCCGGACTGCTCCCGGGCGCCCCCTCCTGGCCGTACGGAGGTCAGTCCTCGCTGGGCGCCGAGGGCAGCTTGCTCTGGATCAGATCCATGACCGTGGAGTCGGTGAGCGTGGTGACGTCGCCCAGCTCGCGGTTCTCCGCGACGTCCCGCAGCAGCCGCCGCATGATCTTGCCCGAACGCGTCTTCGGCAGCTCCGAGACGGTCAGGATGCGCTTCGGCTTGGCGATCGGGCCGAGCGTCCTGCTGACGTGGTCGCGCAGTTCGCTCAGCAGCTCGGCGCTGTCCACGGCGGTGCCGCGCAGGATCACGAAGGCCACGATGGCCTGGCCGGTGGTCTCGTCGGCCGCGCCCACCACGGCGGCCTCGGCGACCTTCGGGTGGGAGACCAGCGCCGACTCCACCTCGGTGGTCGAGATGTTGTGCCCGGAGACCAGCATCACGTCGTCCACCCGGCCGAGCAGCCAGATGTCGCCGTCGTCGTCCTTCTTGGCACCGTCACCGGCGAAGTAGCGGCCCTCGAACCGGGACCAGTACGTGTCGAGGTACCGCTGGTCGTCGCCCCAGATGGTGCGCAGCATCGACGGCCACGGCTCGGTCAGCACCAGGTAGCCGCCCGAGCCGTTGGGCACCTCGCGGCCCTCGTCGTCCACGACCGTGGCCGCGATGCCCGGCAGCGGGGTCTGCGCGGAACCGGGCTTGGTGTGGGTGACGCCCGGCAGCGGGGTGATCATCATCGCGCCGGTCTCGGTCTGCCACCAGGTGTCGACGACCGGGGTGCTGCCGCCGCCGATGTGCTCGCGGTACCAGATCCACGCCTCGGGGTTGATCGGCTCGCCGACGCTGCCCAGCACCCGCAGGCTGCTCAGGTCGAACTTCGCCGGGATGTCGTCGCCCCACTTCATGAACGTGCGGATCGCGGTGGGCGCGGTGTAGAGGATCGTGACGCCGTACTTCTGGACGATCTCCCAGAAGCGGCCCTGGTGCGGGGTGTCGGGCGTGCCCTCGTAGATCACCTGCGTGACGCCGTTGGACAGCGGCCCGTACACGATGTACGAGTGGCCGGTCACCCAGCCGATGTCGGCGGTGCACCAGTAGACGTCGCTCTCCGGCTTCAGGTCGAAGACGGCGTGGTGGGTGAAGCTCGTCTGCGTGAGGTAGCCGCCGGACGTGTGCAGGATGCCCTTCGGCTTCCCCGTGGTGCCCGAGGTGTAGAGGATGAACAGCGGGTGCTCGGCGTTGAACGCCCGCGGGGTGTGCTCGGCCGACTGCCGTCCGGTGATCTCGTGCCACCACACGTCCCGGCCCTCGGTCCACTCCACCTCCTGACCGGTGCGGCGCACCACGAGCACGTGCTCGACCTGCGGGGAGCGGGAGGCCGCGTCGTCGATCGCGGGCTTGAGAGCGGAGGGCTTGCCGCGGCGGTAGCCGCCGTCGGCGGTGATGACCAGCTTGGCGTCGGCGTCCGCGATCCGGGAGGCGACCGCGTCGGCGGAGAAGCCGCCGAACACCACCGAGTGCGGGGCGCCGATCCGGGCGCAGGCCAGCATCGCGACCACGGCCTCGGGGATCATCGGCATGTACACCGCGACCCGGTCCCCGGCGCCGACGCCCAACTCCGTCAGCGCGTTCGCCGCGCGGCAGACCTCGTCCTTCAGCTCCGCGTACGTGATGGCCCGGCTGTCGCCCGGCTCGCCCTCGAAGTGCAGGGCCACCCGGTCGCCGAGGCCGGCCTCCACGTGGCGGTCCACGCAGTTGTAGGCGACGTTGAGCTCACCGTCGGCGAACCACTTCGCGAACGGCGGGTTCGACCAGTCCAGCGTCTGGGTGGGAGTGACCTCCCAGCTCAGGCGGCGGGCCTGAGCGGCCCAGAAGCCCAGCCGATCGGCCTTCGCCTCTTCGTACGCCCGCGCGGTGACGTTTGCCGCCGCCGCCAGTTCGGCCGGCGGGGCGAACCGCCGCTCCTCCTTCAGAAGGTTGGCCAGGCTCTCGTTGCTGCTCACGCCAGCTCCTTGTCAGGGTGTCCCACATGTCCCGGCACTACCTCACCAGTCACGGCTCGCCCTGACAAGGGCTCGCCCGAAAAATGGTTTAGACCTTTGTGGGGGTGGGAGGCGGCGCGGCCGCGGCGGGCGGCTGACCGGCGGGCGGTGCGGACGGTGCCTGCAGCCCGCCGCCGGGCTCCGGGGCCTCCGGGCGCACGGCGGCGAACACGCCGGTCGGCCCGTCCAGGATGTACGCCTGCGCCTCGGCGACATGGAAGTACATACCGTGCAGGTGCAGCGTGCCCCCGGTGACCCGTCGCGCCACCGCGGGATGGGCCCTCAGATGGTCGAGTTGCGTGATCACGTTGACCAGGGCGAGGCGTTCGACGTCATCGGCGACGGGGCGGTCGGCGAGGGAGGGGTGGGGAGAGGCGGGCTCGGTGGGCACGAGCTCGATGGGCGCGGTGGCCGTGTCGCGTGCGGGGCTCTCCCACCCGCCGTGGGAAGCGACGGCGGCGGCCTCGGGTTCGGCTCCGCCCCCGGGTTCGGTCCCGGGTCCGGACCGGGGACGCATCTCGGCGAGACGGGCCAGGCTCGGCCGGCCGTGGCGCAGCCAGCGGGCCAGCGGGGTGGGGGCGACCGGGTCCGGGTCGTCCGCGAGCTGATCGGCGGTCCGCGGGGAGGCTGCGTCCGCGGCCTGCTCGCCCGCCCGGTCGGAGGCCAGCAGCGCCTGCATCGCTCCGCACCCGGAGTGCCCGCACACCGTGATGCTGGAGACCCCGAGCACGTCCACCGCGTACTCGACCGCGGCGGCCACCGAGTCGCAGGAGTCCTCGGTGCCGGGCGGCGGCATCATGTTGCCGATGTTGCGGACCGTGAAGAGGTCGCCCGGCCCGCTCGACGTGATCATGCTGGTGACCAGCCGGGAGTCCGCGCAGGTCAGGAAGAGCTGACTCGGGCGCTGACCCTCGCGGGCGAGCCGGGCGAGCTCCTCCCGCACCAACGGCGCGGTGTTGCGCTGGAAGGCGCTGACCCCGCCGAGCAACTGGCCGCCGCCGGTGGCCGGGACCACCGCCGGACGGGTGCAGTGGTGGTTGTGCCACGGCGTCCAGGGCCGGCACGTGTGCGCGCTCACCGGCTCGCTGACCGTCCGTCCGGCGCCGTCGCCCAGCACCACGTGCCCGCCGTGCGAACGGTGCCGGGCGCTCCAGGAGCTCAGCGCCTCGTACGCGGCGTGGTCCATGAACGAACCGTCCAGCTCCACCACCACGCTCACTCCATCCGGCACCTCGGCGAACGCCCGGGTCAGCCGCGGCACCGCGAGGAAGGTCAACTGGCCGCTCAACCTCACCCGGTGACACCCTTCGTCCTCCGCCACGGTCACCCGGGTGCGGGTCAGGCTGCGCATCGCCAGGAACACGGCGACCACGATGCCCGCGACCACCCCCTGGAGCACCCCGAAGACCACCACCCCGCCGAGCGTGACCGCGTACACCGGGAACTCCCGGTGCCGCTGGATGTGCCGGATGTGGGCGAAGCTCACCATCCGCACACCGACCAGCATCACCAGCGCGGCCAGCGCCGCCAGCGGGATCGCCTCCAGAACCGCGCCCGCAAGCCCCGCGCACAGCAGCACCCACACCCCGTGGAGCACCGTCGCCCGTCGGCTGCGCGCCCCCGCCGCGACGTTCGCCGACCCCCGCATGGCGCCACCCGCGATGGGCATGCCGCCCAGCAGGCCGGACAGCACATTGGACGCGCCCTGCCCCAGCAACTCGCGGTCCAGCCGGGCCGGCGGCGCGTGCGGCCCCGGGCGGCGCGCCTGCAGCGCGTCCACCGCCACCGCCGACAGCAGCGACTCCATGCTGGCCACCAGAGTGACGGTGAGCACCGCCGCGACCAGTGCGAGCACCGGCCCCTCCGGCAGCGTCGGCAGCATCGGCGCGGACCAGTCCGGCAGTGTCACCCGGGGCAGCGACTGGCCGGCGCTGGCCAGCGTGGCCAGCGCGACCGCCGCCAACGGTGCCGGGACGGCTCGCAGCGCCCCCACCCGCCCTTGCAGCCGTGGCCAGCCGAGCACCACCGCGACGGCCAGCGCACCGATGACCAGCGTGGTGGTCTGCGTGTCCCGCAACTGGCCGGGCAGGGCCACGATGTTGTCGACGGCGGCGATGTGCGGGCTGCCGCCGAGCACCACGTGCAACTGGGCCACCGCGATGACCGTGCCGATCCCCGCGAGCATCCCGTGCACGATCGCCGGGCTGATGGCGAGCGCCGCCCGGGCCACCCGCAGTCCCCCGAGCAGTAGTTGGGCCAGTCCGGCCAGCACGGTGATCGCGCAGGTGGCGCTCCATCCGTACTCCTGCACCAGGCCGGCGGTGACCACGACCAGGCTGGTGGCCGCGCCGCTGACCTGGAGCGGCGCCCCACCCAGCAGCCCCGCCACGATGCCGCCGACCGCCGCGGCCACCAGCCCGGACTGCAAGGGCGCGCCGGTGGCCAGGGCGATGCCGAGGGACAGCGGGACGGCGATCAGGAACACCGTCACGGACGCGGACAGATCGGATCGGTGCTGGGCCTTCATGGCTGCTCGTCCCCTCCTTTGCCTCGGCTTGTGCCTAGGAGCCGTCAAGCTTTGGTAAATGGAGAGTAATGAATCAACTGCGGAGAGTGAAGATGGGCAGCCTGAATTGAGCTATTATTTCCATCTTTCGAGTGGTAGGGAGCGCCCGGTGGGCCGCCCGGCTCCGACGGGCCGTCCGGTGAGGCCCGCCGGCGGGACCATCGGCGGGGGGCTGTGTGGGCTCGGTGGCTGCTTCAGACGGCGAGTGCCGCGGCGGCACCGATCGCCGACTCGCCCAGGACGAACTCCGGGTCGATCTGCGCCACCAGATCGGCGCCCGTCTTCTCGTTGCCCCAGCTCTCGGCGTTCTTGCGGTGGAAGTGCGCCATCTGGCGCGTGTAGCGGTCCCAGTCCCTGGCCTCGTACGACCGGTCCGCCTGTTCGTGCATCGTGCGCAGCGCCTGGCGGTTCGCCTCCTCCAGCGATGCGAACCGCGGCGGGCGGCCCTTCTCCATCGCCCGCACCCAGTTCGAGTGGCCGACCGTGACCAGCAGGCCGTCCCCGACCTCCGCACGCAGGAAGTCCAGGTCGTCCTCCCCCTGCACCTTGTTGCCGATCACCGCGAGGCGCACCCCGAAGTCCCGGGCGTACTCCTTGTACTGGCGGTACACGGCGACCCCCTTGCGGGTCGGCTCGGCCACCAGGAACGTCAGGTCGAACCGGGTGAACATCCCCGACGCGAACGAGTCGCTGCCCGCCGTCATGTCCACCACCAGGTACTCGTCCCGCCCGTCCACCAGGTGGTTCAGGCAGAGCTCCACCGCCCCGACCTTCGAGTGGTAGCAGGCCACCCCCAGGTCGGACTCGTTGAACGGCCCCGTGACCATCAGCCGCACCCGCCCGTCCCCGTCCAGCACCACGGGCCGCGCGCAGGCCGCGTACACCGGGTTGTCCTCCCACAACCGCAGCAGCCGCGAGCCCTGGCCGGGCGGAGTGGTCTTGATCATGGTCTCCGCCGAGGCGATCCGCGGGTTGTCGCCCCGCAGGTACTCCTTGATCTGCGGCAGGTGCGCACCGAGCGCGGGCAGCGTGCCCGCCTCCTCCTCGTCCAGGCCGAGCGCCGGACCCAAGTGCTGGTTGATGTCCGCGTCCACCGCGACAACCGGAACGCCCGCAGCGGCGAGGTGACGAATGAAGAGCGAGGACAGCGTCGTCTTGCCGCTGCCGCCCTTCCCAACGAAAGCGATCTTCATGTTCGGTAAGCGTAGGCCCGCCGCCCGGGCCGCATTGCCGCCGACCGCCGAAGCCCACCCGTTCGGGTCGCCGCATCGAGGAGTGGCCGGGGATGGGTCGTCCCTGGTCCGGAGCGGGAACAACCGGGGACCGGCCGGGCGCCAGGTGGAGAGTCCGTCCGGGCGGGTCGGGGTGGGCGCGGGGTCGTAGGGTCAGGGGTATGGGTTCCCACGCTGCTGCTTCCTCCGCGTCCGCGCCGACCGACCCGCTGGTGATCCTCGGCGGCCTGCCCGGCGTACCGGAGGCGGTGGACTCCGTCCGCAAGGCCGTGGACGGCGTCTACGGACATCGGATGATGCGCCGCCGCTCCGCCGAGGTGTCCTCCGAAGCGGCTCTGCGCGGCGCCCGTGCGTCGGCGGCCCTGGCCGGTGCCGACTGGCCGCTGGAAGAGGTCCGCCGACGCAGCGACTTCTCCGCCGATGCCCAGGCCCGTACCGTCGGCGCCGCCCTCCGGCTCAGCGCGGAGGCCGGCCAACTCCTCGGCGTCTGGCGGCAGTCCCCTGTCCAGGCGCTCGCCCGACTGCACCTGGTGGCCGCCGGCGGCACCGCGGCCGCACCCACGGTCGGCCGCCCCCGCCTCGACGGCGAGTCCGTCGACGAACCCCTGATCGGCCCTGCCGAGATTCCCCTGCCCGACTCCTCCGAGACCTCGGCGCGCCTCGACGTCCTGGCCGGACTGATCCGGGCGGGTTCCGCCGCCCCCGCCCTCGTGGTGTCCGCCGTCGTCCACGGCGAACTGCTCTGCCTGCGCCCCTTCGGCTCCTTCAACGGCCTCGTCGCCCGAGCCGCCGCCCGTATGGTGCTGGTCGTCAGCGGCCTCGATCCCAAATCCATCTGCCCCGCGGAGGTCGGCCACGCCGAACTCGGCCCCGCCTCCTACCTCAAGGCCCTGGAGGGCTACGCCTCCGGCACCTCCGAGGGCATGGCCGACTGGATCACCCACTGCGCCCGATCCCTCGAACTCGGCGCCCGCGAATCCGTCGCCGTCTGCGAAGCCCTCCAGCGCGGCGCCGCCTGACCTTCACTCGGGGGCTGCCCCTCACACCGGGGGCCAAGGCCGACGGGCAGCCACGACCGTCGGCGCGGTGTCGTTCGAGGGGTGCGGGATTCGGTCACGGAGTGTGGCCTTCGCGGTGCCCGGACCCACGAAGGGGGAGGGGCTTTCGCCCCGCGGGGCGATGCCCGGACAGGGGTGCGGCGGCACCACGTGGGTGCCGCCGCTGGCATGTCCGCCGAGTTACCAGTGCGTGCGATCGATTGGCCGATCAGGTCGGGGTCTTTGCCCGTTACCTGGTACGGCTGGCCCGGTTGGCGGGTCGGCTACGCGTGGGTGCCCGGCATCCATGCTCGGTCCGTGGGGCCATCTGCTGTGAACTGCGGTCTTCCTCTCGGAACTCCGTGGTCTCGCGGGCCGCTACCTCCTTTCTACCGCCCACCGGTGGGTAGCGGAACCCTTGGCTTCACTTTTTACTTTTCAAGCCATCCCGGACATTTCGCGCCCGGGTGTAACGGCTGTGGCCCTGTCCGCGCTGGTCACGCGACCGCGACCAGTCGGCGCCGCCGTGAGGCGAACCACACCAGTCCAGCGGTGGCCACGGCAGCCCCGATCGCTGCCACGGCGAGCACCGGACCCGACGGCATCGGCAGCGACGGGATGCGTTGGTTCAGCCGGACCGGTCGGTTGAAGGTGAGCACCGGCCAGTCCCGCGCCGCCGCCTCCTTCCGCAGCGCCCGGTCGGGGTTGACCGCGTACGGGTGCCCGACGGCCTCCAGCATGGGGACGTCCGTCGCCGAATCGCTGTAGGCGAAGGACCGCTCCAAGTCGTAGCCCTCCGACTCCGCGAGCCGCGCGATGGCTTCGGCTTTCGCCGGACCGTAGACGTAGTGCTCGATCTCGCCGTTGTACGCGCCGTCCTTCACCACCATGCGGGTGGCCACCACATGGTCGGCGCCGAGCATCTCGCCGATGGGCTCCACGACTTCCGACCCGGAGGCGCTGACGATCACCACGTCACGGCCGGCGGCGTGGTGTTCCTCGATCAGCGAGGCGGCTTCGTCGTAGATGATCGGATCGATCAGCTCATGCAGCGTCTCAGCAACGATCTCCCGCACCTGCTGGACATTCCAGCCGCGGCACAGATCGGAGAGATATTTGCGCATGCCCTCCATCTGATCGTGGTCTGCACCACCGACCAGGTACACGAACTGGGCATATGCGGTACGCAATACCGCTCGTCTGTTGATGAGCCCGCCGTGGTAGAAGGACCGGCCGAAGGCGAGCGTGCTCGACTTGGCGATCACGGTCTTGTCGAGATCGAAGAACGCGGCGGTGCGCGGAGGCAGGTGGTTTTCCACGGGATGAGCATAGGCAACCACCATTCGGCGTAAGGTCAGGCGCGTGGGTTTGCCTGAGAAGGCCATCGGGTACACCATGGAAGTCACGGATCGTTCGCGACCGTGCTAACCCGGTCTGGCTCCTCCCCCCCCGAGTCGGACCGTGGGGACGACCCCCGCTCTCCCCCCCGGCGGGGGTCGTCGCATGTCCAGATGCATTTCGCCGCTTCCGCCCGGCTCCGTCGTGGTTCGGCTGCATGTCCATGCCCTTCCCCTCTCGTTCGCATGTGTGTGCGTTTTCATCGTGTACGACGAGTGACGGTCCGTAATCGTTTCGCGGATCCACGGAACTCACCCGTCCGGGTGGCGAAGTTATCCACAATCGCCGAGTTGTCCACAGATTCCGACCAAGATCGTCTCAATTCGGGTTCCTGTCCCAAGCTGATCGCAGGCGAAGCACACCCGTGCTCGCACGACAAGCGACGGGGGACAGAGAAATGGACCGAACCAACACGCTCGCGCGGGCGCGGAACGAAGCGGAAGGCCCCGGCGGACCGCTGATTGTGACCGAGGACGAAAGCCTCCTCGATGATCTGCTCCGGCTGTGTGCCGCGGCCGGAGCCGAACCGGAAGTCGTTTTCACCGCGCCCCCGCGCGCGCTGAGTTGGGACGCGGCACCGCTCGTTCTGGTCGGAGCCGAAGCTTCCGCTCGCGTCCGCGGGGCCGCGCGGCGCGAGGGCGTGCTGCTGATCGGCCGGGACCCGCGCGACGCGGAGATCTGGCGCCAGGCCGTCGACATCGGGGTCGAGCAGGTCCTCGTCCTGCCCGATGCCGAGGCGTGGCTGGTCGACCGGATCGCCGACATCGCCGAGGGCGCGGGCGGTCCCGCGCTGACCATCGGCGTGGCCGGCGGTCGCGGCGGCGCCGGAGCCAGCACGCTGGCCTGCGCACTCGCCGTCACCGCGGCCCGTGCCGGGAGCCGCACGATGCTCGTGGACGGAGACCCGCTCGGCGGCGGTCTGGACATCCTGTTCGGGGCCGAGCGCACCGGCGGACTGCGCTGGCCCGATCTCGCCGACTCGCGCGGGCGCGTGAACAGCGGAGTGCTGGAGGAGTCCCTGCCCCGGCTCGGCGCGCTGAGCGTGCTCAGCTGGGACCGCGGCGAGTCCGTGTTCATCCCGCCCCAGGCCATGAGGTCCGTGCTGGGCGCGGCCCGGCGCCGCGGCGGCGTGGTCGTGGTGGACCTGCCGCGCCGGGTGGACGAGACCGTGGCCGAGACCCTCGCCCAGATCGATGTCGGGCTGCTCGTCGTGCCCGCCGAACTGCGCGCGGTGGCGGCGGCCAGCCGGGTCGCCGCAGCCTTCCGGACGGTGCTGGAGGACGTGCGGATCGTCGCCCGCGGCCCCTTCGGCGCGGGGCTCGGCGGCGCGGAGATCGCCCGGCTCATCGGGCTGCCGCTGGCCGGCGAACTGCCGTCCGAGCCCGCGCTGGCAGCTCTGCTGTCAGGTGGCGGACCACCGGGCTCCGCCACCCGCGGTCCACTGGCCCGCTTCAGTGCCGCGTTCCTCACGCAGGCGCTGGCCGGGGCGGGGTGCGTGCCGGTATGAGCACCCCACTTCTCGACGCGGTGCGCCTCCATCTCGCCGAACGCGGCGGCGAACCCACCCCCGCGCGGGTTGCGGCCGCGCTGCGGGCCCAAGGCAAGCTGCTCGGCGACTCCGAGGTGCTCGGCGTGGTCGCCGCCCTCCGCTCCGAGCTGGTGGGCGCGGGACCGCTGGAGCCGCTGCTCGCCGATCCCGACGTCACCGACATCCTCGTCAACGCGCCCGACCAGGTGTGGATCGACCGAGGCCGCGGCCTGGAGCGCAGCGGCATCCGGTTTGCGGACACCGCGGCCGTGCGCCGCCTCGCCCAGCGGCTCGCCACCACGGCGGGTCGGCGGCTCGACGACGCCCGGCCGTGGGTGGACGCCCGCCTGCCCGACGGCACGAGGCTGCACGCCGTGCTGCCGCCCGTCGTCGTGGGCTCGCCGTGCCTGTCGCTGCGCGTGGTACGGGCCCGTGCCTTCACCCTCGACGAACTGGTCGGGGCAGGCACGCTGGACGCCGAAACGGCGGCTCTGCTGCGGGCCGTCATCGGCGCGCGGCTCTCCTTCATGATCAGCGGCGGCACGGGCTGCGGGAAGACGACCCTGCTGAGCTGCCTGCTCGGCCTCGTCGACCCGGCCGCCCGGATCGTTCTGGCCGAGGACTCCGCCGAGCTGCGCCCCGACCATCCGCACGTCGTCCGGCTGGAGACCCGACCCGCCAACCAGGAGGGTGCCGGCCAGGTCACCTTGCGCGACCTCGTCCGGCAGGCCCTGCGTATGCGGCCCGACCGGCTCGTCGTCGGCGAGGTGCGCGGCGCCGAGGTGCTTGACCTGCTCGGTGCCCTCAACACGGGACACGAGGGCGGCTGCGGTGTATTGACTGAACTAAAAGCCCTGTTTATGCAGGTCAGAGGCGTCTCTGCTACGTTCCGGGCATGGGCGATCTGGAGGTCCCCGACCGGGATCTGAAGCGGCTTGTGGTGCCCGATTCCGGCCGGTTACTGGAGACGGGCGACGAGTGGGAGCCATACCGGCTACTGGGGCGGGACGGCGAGCAAGTCGAGCCGGTCGCGGTGTACCTCAAGGATCTGCGTGCTGCCGGGAGTCCGGCAACGACGTTGCGCTCGTACGGAATGGACCTGCTGCGGTGGTGGCGGTTCTTGTCGGCGGTGGACGTCGAGTGGGACCGTGCGGTGCGCGAGGACGCCCGGGATTTCATGCTGTGGATGCAGTTGTCGGACAAGCCAAAGCGGGTGCACTGGCGTCACCGAGATAGTGAACCATCCCAAGCGTCCCAAATCGCCCCGAAGTTGGGGCGGTCGGTGCCGGGGGCGCCCAACCCGGTGACCGGGAAGCTGACCGTGGGTCCGAAGTATGCGCCCCGGACCCGGGCTCACTGCGAGACGGTCGTGCGAGGTTTCTACGACTTCCACCTGGAGCGCAATACGGGGTCGTTGCTGATCAGCCCGTTCCCCTTGGCCGGCCGCGGCGCATCGCGGCCCCACGCGCACTACAACCCTGAGCGCGAACACGGACACGAGCGGACCGGGCGGTACCGGCCGAAGATCCCTGATCAGGCACCGCGACGGATTTCGGAGGACAAGTTCACCGAAGTCTTCGCCGGCCTGCGCTCGGACCGCGACCGGGCGCTACTGGCCTTCTGGGTGGCCACCGCCGCCCGCGCTGAAGAGCTCCTCACCACCCGTCAGGGCGACGCCCTGGTGGGCCAGCAGGTCATTGGAGTTATCCGCAAGGGCAGCCGTGTCTACCAGCAACTTCCTGCATCGCCCGACGCCTTCGTGTGGTTGCGGCTCTATCAGGAGGAAGCCTGGCGCAAGGGCGCCCCACGTGGCCGCGAGCAGCCTTTATGGTGCACACTGCGGCGCCCTTGGAGGCCGCTGAACTACCACGCGGCCCGAGCAATGTTCATCCGAGCCAACGGCCTATTGGGATCGAACTGGACCTTGCACGATCTACGCCACACTGCGTCATTTCGGATGGCCAACGACCCGGAGATGTCGCTTCTCTACGTCAAGGAAATCCTTGGCCACAGATATTTATCGACCACACAGCGATACTTGAATCCGTCCCAGGATGAAGTAATCGCAGCGGGACTCGCCCACCATGCCAGGCAGCAGAAACTGCGTGAGAGTCCGCCGCCGAGCCCGGCTGCCCCTGGATACAACACCGACTCTCTTAACATTCTATTCGGGGGGCCACTGACTTGACCATGCTTGATGTTGCGCCGATCCCGGTTCTGTCGACAGCAACAAACAAGGGGGAGGAAGCTGCCTCTCTTCTACGAGCCTTCCCACCACGCCCCCCAGCCGTCTCCTGGCCCCATACCGAAGCAGCTCGCGGCGTGATTCTCAACCGGCTAAAGTGCGACCCCCTTCGAGCCGGGCGAAGGGCAACGCAGGACCAGCGCATAGCCGGAGCCCGGCTGCTATTGGACTGGCTGGAGTCATTTCCCGGCTACACTTGGCAGCAGCGGTGGGAGGCTACTCCGGCCGCAGCGAACTATGACGGATCGTGGCAGCACGTCCTTGCATGGGCAGCGGAGCGCAGAATGGCGAGAGCCCGGCGAGATACAGCCTCCGCCGGCATGTTGGTACTGATCTGCGCAGATGTGGTTCGGCCGAGGCTGGAGTGGCTTGCCAGTAATTCATCGAATCAATTCCGCCGAGCAGTCGCAGCCACCCGCGATCCAAACGGATTCGCACGACTGTCCGCCGAGATACCAGCACGAGAACTGGCCACTCGTCGCGGCTCGGAAGCACTTAGAGCCATGGCGCAGATCATTGCTACCCGCGGTGGCGGAATTGATGACATTGTGGTCGGCGACTTGTTGGCGCTTGCCCAAAACAAGCCCACTAGCGCCTATGCGAGCGGGGTACGCCTCGCATACACATGGCTCCACAGGCGCGGGCAATTTCCCGTCAATTCTCCTGCCACCATGAACCACCTGGCCACGCGAACAGGGCAAGTCAGCATTGAAACGCTGGTCGATCGCTTTCAACTACAATGCAGGCCCGTCCGTGATCTCCTTGTTGATTACCTGACCGAACGCCAGCCAGCACTTGACTACAGCACACTGAATCGTCTCTCCGCCTGCCTAGTGGGCCTATTCTGGGCAGACCTAGAACGTCATAATCCCGGAATTGATAACCTCCGACTACCGAAAGATGTTAGCGACGCCTGGAAGGCGCGCATTTCCTCGAAGGTCGTCCGTCAGCGTCGTTCAGACGGCACTACAGAGCTGGTGAGCGAACCACGCAGGAGCACACCAGCTGTGAAGATGGCCGTGCGGGCGTTCTACCTGGATATTGCCCACTGGGCCCTTGATGAACCCGAACGATGGGGCACATGGGCCGCACCCAGCCCGATCAGTGAGGCTGAATGCGATACCAAGAAGCTGGATCGACAGCAAAAGGCGACGTCGGATCAGCGTACACGTGAGCGCCTGCCCGTCCTACCTGCCCTTGTTCGAACAGCCGAGCGCCGCTTGAAAGAGTCCACGGCACTTCTCGAAGCTGTCGACGCCGCTCCTCTTGGCACCACTATCAACGTCCTCAACGAAACTTTCACCCTTCCCAAGGCCAGTTACCGGCTCGACGGGAAACCCGGAAACGTTCGTGACTCCAAAGGGGTCCGTCGGAATATCCGCGCCGAGGAGAAGCGAGCTTTTTTCGCTTGGGCGACTATCGAAATCATGCGCCATACGGGAATCAGGATCGAGGAGCTTCTAGAACTCAGCCATCACAGCATCGTTCAGTACAAGATCCCCGAAACAGGGGAGGTCGTACCGCTCCTACAGATTGCCCCCTCCAAGACCGACAAAGAGCGACTTATTCTCGTCAGTCCCGAACTCGCTGATGTCCTTAGCTGTGTCGTGGCCCGCGTCCGACAAACCGACGGATCAGTTCCATCGATCCCGACCTATGATCATTATGAAAGAATCTGGAATGCCCCGATTCCCGTACTCTTCCAGTGGCCTGTGAGCGGAGAGCATCGGGCTATTTCACCAAATGCGATCCGCCGGGCACTGAACGACACGCTCGAAGCATCCGGGCTAGTGGACAAGGCTGGCGGAGCACTGAATTTCCAGCCCCACGACTTCCGCAGAATATTCATAACCGACGCCGTTCTAAATGGCCTTCCACCACATATCGCTCAGATCATCGCTGGGCACGAGAGCTTGAACACCACAATGGGCTACGCCGCCATCTACCCTACGGATGCTATCGAAGCGCATCGCGCCTTCATCTCTCGGCGTCGAAACCTCAGGCCAGCGGAAGAGTATCGTGCTGTCTCGCAAGAGGAATGGGACGAGTTCCTTGGTCACTTTGAACGGCGGAAGCTCGCCCTTGGAGAATGCGGACGGGCCTTTGGGACGGATTGTGTCCATGAGCACGCATGCGTTCGCTGCCCCGTTCTTATCGTCGGCCCCGGCGAGCGAACTAGACTCCTGGAAATTCGCGACAATCTGACCGACAGGATCTCGGAAGCCGAGCGTGAGGGATGGCTAGGAGAAGCTGAAGGTCTCAGAGTCAGCCTTGCTGCTGCGGAAGAAAAGATCCACCAACTGGACGAACGTCAAGAACGGAAAGAATCGTCCGTATTTCTCGGAATTCCCTCGCTCAACCACATCGCCGCGCGCATCAGCGAGGCCAGCCAAGTCCCGAGGAACTGAAGGCAACGACTGGTTGGGCCCCCGGGTGCCTACGCGAACGCCCGGTGTGAGTCTGGCCCGGATGACCGGCCGGGGACAAGATGGCGCGTGTGACGGATATGGAGACCTTGATCAGGCAGGTGTGGAGCCCGGACGTCCGGCCGCTGGCCGAGGAGGCTTGGCGTTGCTACAACGCTGGCGCCGCCCGTGCCTGCATTGCCGCGGCCTGGACGGCGGTCACCGCCGACATCATCACCAAGCTCGTGCGGATGGCCGACGACGGCGATGCCCAAGCGGTACGCGCCCTTGGCGACGTCTACGAGCGTCGCCCGGAGGTCGCCCGCGGTCACCTGGCCATCGCGTTGGCCACGCTGCTCACCCACCCGCTCACGTAGGACCGCAAGCTGCTTGACGAGTTCTCCACCTACATCTGCGACCCATTGTTCGTGCCGACACTTCCGCACATTCAAGCCACCTTCTTCGACCGAGTCCGCACCGCGACCCGGTCGACGATCACCTCAAGATGGCTCGCCCGTCCCGGCAGCCGGATCGCAGCTGACGTGGCGAGCAAGGTAGTCCTGGAGCTCACGGTGCCGGAACTGGTAGCCGACCCCAGCAACTCGCAGGATCCTGGCGCCGTAGCACCAGTGGAGGAATCGACCGAGCCGCCAGGGGAGGGGTTGGCCGTTCCAACGACGTGTACACAGCAGAAAGGCGACGTACCGCATGGTCGCGAACTGGGACCTGAATCCGGTTGTGCGTGAAGCCGCCAGTCCGTCCGCGTACACGCACACGAGTGTGACGACACCCGAGAGCGTGGCCCCGGACAAGACTCCGATCGTGACCCCGAACATCAACCCGAACGCGGTTGCGGCAAGGTAGATCGCGCCCAAGAACATGAGCCAGGCCGTGAAATCGTGGCGTATGACGCCCCGGGGGTCTGCGATCCCCCGAACCCCAGGAGCGGTCAGTCCGGTGACGAGCGCAGTCGCGAGGCCGCTCGCGAGCACGCCCATCAGCCCGAACACGAGTCCGGCGGACTGCGCGGAGAGCAGTCCGACCACGCTGCCTAACACCAGGCCGAACGCGACGTACCCCATGAGGCGGCGACGACCGGCAGGAGTACGCACCCGTCCCAGATCCAAACGAACCGGTTGCGGCCAATGCACTTTCCAGACCCCGAGAACCGTGAGCCCAGTGATCAGAGGCACCACACCAGCGAGGAGACCCAAACGTAAGGGGAAGTCGATGGACAACAGGAAGATATAAAGGGGAAGAAAGATCAAAGTAACTAAACCCATCAGCGCGGCATGGACAGCTCGGGGCAGCCGGACGCCGGCCAACGGCCACAACTCGTGCAGGACGATGTCACTGCTCGACAACTGGCGCCCGCCCACCTGCCGGTCGGAGTTCGCATTCTGCGCCAAGTACCCCGCGAGCACGGTGAGCCAGGCATAGACGTCGTCGGCGGTGTAGACGCTCCTCTGGGAAATCGAATGCCGCGCGGTGGCCGCGGGGATGAACAAGCCCAGTAGGTACTCGCCGATTGCCTCAGGGGTGGCCAAGGCGGGATCGAACAGGTTCCGCAGATCGTGCCGGTAGGTACCGTCAGATCGGCGTTCTTCGTAGACGGTCACCGCAAGGGTGAGCCGCCACGGGGTGGACAAGCCCACGGCCAACGGTCCGTGTGAGTCCTGGGCCAGCGCATCGCGCACCTGGTTCCATCGTGCCGGATTGTCCACTCGGACGGCGAGGAACCGCTGCACCGCGCCCGCATCGACTGGGTGGATCTCCACCCGTGCGGCGTCGTGTGCCCACACTCCCAGCGCCTCCAGCGCCTCGTGTGCCTGGCTGCGGCAGGTCATCACTACTGCCGCCTTGCCCGTCGCCTGCTGGTAGGCGTTGAGGGCGCGCACCGCCCGGCCAGCCCGGGACGCGTAGCCGGGGTCGGGGTCGATGTCCATCTCGTCCAGGCCGTCGAGCACCGGCAGAACCCAGCGAGCTTTCAACAGTTCCTCGGCCGCTGCCGCAGGCACACGGTAGGTGTCGATCAGGTGACGGGAGATCCACTCTTCCAGCGGCCAGTCGGTGTTCCAGGAGGCTAAGGACAGCCGCACCGGCACCGGATCCTCCGGCGCGCGGGTCTCCAGAAGACGAAGCATCAACTGCATGGCCAGTACTGTCTTGCCGGCCCCCGGCGCACCGGTGATCACCAGCCGCCGCGGCCGAAGGGACCGGTAGTAGTCCGCTACCCTCTCCAGCTCCCCCTCCACACCGGCACCGTCGACATTGTGTGTGGGAGCGGGAAGGAAGGCGAACTGGACATTGATGGTCTTGTCGTGATCACCAAGCAGTTGCCGTCGCGCTGTGCGCTCGGCGGCCAGCACCTCCACCGCCAACCGCTCCGCCACATCCGCCAGCACGGTCTCCTGCCAGCGCAAGGAGCGAACAGTGAGCCACCCGGTCCACACGCTGACCGCCAACGCGGTCAGGCCGACCACCGCCCCCGCAGGATCGACATCGCCCACCTCGGCCCCGGGTAACGTCCGCCCACTGATCGCGACCGTCGCCCCCAACAGCAGCACCGTGACTGCTCCATAGGCGAACGCCTCTCCTCGTTTCCCCATCATGAGCAGTCATCATGGCGGGATCATCCCGGGCGCGGCCAGCCCGCCTGATCGTCTTCGCACTGGAGGACACCACTTCGCGAGACCAGGACCAGTCCTTGGGTATAGGTTTGGGAAACAGGAAGAAAGGGTTGTAGGTGAAGATGAAGTGGTGGAGACAGAAGAAGAACAGTTAGGTCTGTAAAATAGAGGCACGCTTTTATAGGGTTAAGGAGTTTAAAGAGGAGCAAGATCAGCTGGGAGGTGGTGTGGAAAGATTTCTTATTGCTGGTGAAAGAGGTGAAGGGGACTTAGGCGATCTAGGAGTAGGAGAAAAGAGTTACTCATCAGAGTAACAGATGGATAGAGGAGTACTTGATAAGAGTAAAAGAGTACTAGGTGATGTAAGAGATGGACTAGCGGATCTTATTGAGAGACAGAGAAGGAGAGCAGAGAACAGGGCGCTGGCTTTGCGGCAGAAGTAGAAGACTTGTGGGAGAAGTACGCGGAGTAGGCGCGGACGATGATACTGTGCGGTGATGCACATCGCGAGCACAGTGGACAGGGCCTCGCGCAGCAGAACAGAGGCGCTCTAGAAGGAGCTTGAGAGCTATTGCGCAGTATAGTAGACAAGATCAAAGGCGCGCAGGTGAAAGTATTGAAAGTGAAGATCTGGAAGTGAAGGAAGCGCTGCTTGGTGTAGAAGAAGGAGGAGCTCTGCTTGGAAGGATAGTAGAAAGGCTTGAATTGGAGTAGATGTAGAAGAACAACACTAGTAAAAGGTGGGGAAAAGGACAGTGTGAGCGGCGAGATTGCAGGTGAACGCGTTTGGCGGACTCCAGTTGGCGCGCGTGACCGCAGGTGAACACGCGAAGGAAAGAAAAAAGAGTAGAAGGGGAGAGCGAATGGCTGAAAAGGAGGGGAAGGAAGAAATGGAGAGACGAGTATAGGTAATAGATGCTGTATGAAAAGGATAAGAGTACGCTCAGATAAACAACGATTTAGAGTAGGCAGATGTATAGGCACAGTTTCTAGCGCAGGTCAGCCTCACCTTCTCGGCCACCAGGGAGGGCGGGCCAAGCCGCTCGGACAGCAGGATCACGGGAAGCAGCTAGGCGTGCGCGATCAGGTAAGGGTAGTAGAACGCTGCAAACAGCTCCGCGGGCCTGTGGGAGACTTTCACTTCAGAGGTGCCTTGCCGATCGTGCGTGCTGGAAGCGTAGGAACTCCCATCATAGCAGGATAGCAGAGAGTGCCGCCGCCGAGATGATCCACACGTGCGGCGTCTTGAGGTGACGGGCTCATATCGCCCCCTACAGCACCGGTCGCGCCCGGTCGGAGGCGTTGTGGCAGGTTCGCCGAGAGCACACAACGCTGATCTCACACGCCAGATATCACCAGCATCAACGTCCCCCCAAGCACCACAATCCCAACGTTGACGTCGTTATCACCCCCTAATCTGATCTCGCAGATAAGGTGCCGGAACCTCGGTTCACGAGCCTGTCGTGGTCACAACGCCTGTTCGTAGCCGCAGAGCGACCCGACCCAATACTTCGTGCCCGCAGTGACCCAACTCATCCGGGACGCGGGGAGTTGGCGCTCTGGCGAACAGGCTGGTCGGGTCCTCGTCCAACACGCCCCCTTCCTGACCATCGATGCGCTGCGCACCGTGTTGGATGCCTGGTGCGAGAACGAACAGTGCCGCAAAGCCGCAGAGATGACCACCCTCGCGGTGTACCTGTTCCACGTAACCGCGCACCTCGGCCAGACACGGGCCCCGGTGTTCGGCAAGTTCCTGAGCGATGTCCGAGAGATCGAGGGGACCGGCGACTACTACAGCTACCCCGCGCTGGAGCAAGCCTTGAGCGACGCAGGGTACGCGCCGTCCGCGTAGTTCCTCACCATCGGTGGACAGCGTTTCGAGTGCTAGTTCAGAGAAGGCACCGTCCACGCGAACGCGGCCGGGGACGTGCCGGCCCGGCTGGAGGCCCTCGGCTCGACCGCGGGCCTGGACCGGGCGGCCCTGCACAGCCAGTTGGCCGCTGCCCTATCGGTCGTCGTCCACCTGGTGCGGGACGCCTCGGGCCGCCGACGGGTCGCCGAGATCCATGTTTTGCGCAGAGGAGCCGACGGCCTGGTCGGCACGGTTCCTGCGCTTGTCCGCGAGCCCGGCGGCCGACTCGACCGCGGCCCGGGGTGGCAGCGGCTCACCGAGCTGTGCGCGGGGGGCGCGTCATGAGCACGGTGGGTGCCGCACAAGTCGTACTGGCTGGATGCCTTCTCCTTGCCTGCGTGCCCGCGTGGCTGGCGTTGCAGAGCCGACGATGGCGCTGCCGGGGCGGCGTATCGGTCGCGAGGGCGCGGCCCGTCGCATGGGCGGCGGGACCAATCGAAGCGAGACCGCCGGCGGACATGGCCGTGGAGGATGCGCGGGTCACAGTCGGGCGGACCGTCGGATTCGTGGAGCCCTCACCCCGTGCGGCCGCCTTCAAGCCGGGGCGCGTGGTGGCTCGGGACCCGGCCCCGGATCCCGGACGAGCACCGACCACAGCCGGTGGACGGGCCGCGGGTCGACTGCTGACACACGGGCTGCTCGTGAGCGGAAGACGGTTCGGCGTGGAGTGGGCCTGCGTGCCCGTAGGGGCGTTGCTGGGGATGGCGACATGGTCGCTGGTACCGGTCGGCGCCGGAGCGGTCGGGGTGCCGCTGGTGCGGCGGGCGCTGCGGCGGCGGGCCGAGCGCGCCGCGGCCGAGCGGGTCTCGGCGGCGGTGAGCACGCTGTGCGGAGTGGTCGCGGGTGACCTGCGGGCGGGGCGCCCACCGCATGCGGCGCTGGCCGATGCCGTGGAGGCGGCCGACTGGCCGGGGTCGCCCGACCTCGCGGAGATCGCCCGGCTGCTGCTGTCCGCCGCCCGTTTCGGCGGGGACGTTCCGAAGGCGATGCGGGCGGCGGCCCGGTGCGGGCCGGGCGCGCAGGGGCTGGGTGCCGTCTCGGCGTGCTGGCAGGTCGCGGTGGACGGCGGTGCGGGACTGGCCGCGGCGCTGGACCGGGTGGCCACGGCGCTTCGGGCGGAGGCCGACCAACGTGAGGACCTCCGCGCCCAGTTGGCGGGACCGCGCTCCACCGCGGTGCTGCTCGCACTGCTCCCGGTGTTCGGTCTGGTACTGGGCACGGGCCTCGGCGCCGATCCGTCGGCGGTACTCCTGCACACCTCCGCCGGGCTGGCATGCCTCGTCGCAGGCACGCTGCTGGAGTGGGGCGGCCTGGCCTGGACGGCGCGCATCATCCGCGGTGCCGAAGGAGGACGGCCATGATCAGGCCGGGATCATCCACAGGCGTGGCCGGTCTGGTGATGAGCGGCTCGGCTGTCCACAGCCTGGGGATGACGCAAGCGGCTGTGGCGGCGGCGCTCGCGGGAGCGCTGTCCCTGACACAGATGCGGCGCGGCACCGGCGATGTGCGGCGGCTGCGGGCGGCGCTCGGGTTGCCGCCGCCGGTGCGGCCGACGGTCGCGTGGTGCGGCCGGATCACCGGTCTCGCGCGGACGTGGGCAGCAGTGGTCGCTGTCGGAGTGGGCGTCGCCGTTCTCCTGGGCGGTTCGCTGGGCATGGTGGTGGGCGCGGTTGCGGCGTCGGTGACCCGCGTGTGCCTGAGAAAGCGGCTGGAGCACGCACAGGACGACCCCGAGGGCCCACCAGGTGATGCCGATCCTGCCCAACTGCCGCTCTGCGCCGACCTGATGGCCGCCTGTCTCGCCGCCGGGGCCACACCTGGCGAGGCGGCGGGTGCGGTGGGGAGCTGTCTGGGCGGGTCGTTGGGAGCGGCCCTGATACAGGCGCGCGAGGAGCTGCGGCTCGGCGGCGACCCGGTGGAGTGCTGGGACAGGTTCGGCCGGACACCGGGGGCACGAACGATGGGCCACTGCCTGGCCCGGGCCTCCACCACGGGCAGCGCCCCGGTGGCGGAGATGGCCCGGCTGGCCGCCGATCATCGCGCGGCCCACGCCCGCTCGGCCCTCGCCCGGGCCCGTAGGGCCGCGGTGCTGGCCACCGCCCCGCTCGGCGTGTGCTTCCTGCCCGCGTTCCTGCTGGTCGGCGTCGCGCCGGTGGTGATGGGCCTGGCCGGCGCGGTCCTGGGCGGTCCGGTCCACTGAATCCACCCGCGCGGTGGCGAGACCGGTACGGGCGGGACCGGCAGCACCACCGGAACGGGTACGGCGGTGCTGTAAGGCAGCGCTGCTCGGGGCTGGGTCCCTGTGGGGTGCGCACGTAAGGCGCTCCAGCGCCCGGGTAGGGCCGGAAGTCGGTCACGGCGGTGAGCGGTGCCGCCCATGACAGGGGGCGCCAGTCCCTGGGTTCCCCGCAGGTCACCTGCCGGGCTGGGCCAGCGCCCCCCTGCCCAGCCCCGGCCGCCCCGGCAGGAAACGCGACCAGGACACGTAGGCGCCGAGCCCTTCCCCGCACCGCGTCGGCCGCAAGGCACACCGCGCCTGACCAGGCCGGCAACGCAAACCGATCAAGCGATCAACCAACTATCGACAACCAATCACAACCGTGACACCAGGGAGATTTCGATGAGCGAGCGCAGGACGAGCGGACGAGTGGCGCAGTGGTTCGGCCGGCGGGCCGGGCAGTGGAGGCGGGCGGCCGAGGCCGGGATGAGTACGGCCGAGTACGCGGTGGGGACGATCGCGGCGTGCGGCTTCGCGGCCGTGCTCTACAAGATCGTGACGAGCGGTCCGGTGCGGACGGCTCTCACCGGGCTGATCGAGAAGGCCCTCCATGCGCCGTTCTGAGCGGGCCGGGCCGCCGGGGAAGGGCGACCGCGGCTATGTGACGGCCGAGGCCGCCGTGGTGATCCCGATCCTGGTCGGCCTGGCCGGGGCGCTGGTGTGGGGCCTGATGGCGGCCGGCGCGCAGATCCGCTGCATCGACGCGGCTCGGGCCGGCGCCCGGGCGGCGGCCCGTTCGGAGGCCCCGGGCGAGGTGCTGCGGGTCGCGAGGGCGGCCGCGCCGGAGGGCGCCAGGGTGAGCGTGCGGAGGTCGGGGGACATGGTCCGGGTGCGGGTCACCGTGGCCCGGCCGCGCTTCCCGGTCGACCTCGGATCCGAGGCGGCGGCGCTGGACGAGGCCGTGGTGGCGGGCGGTGGTGGTCCATGAGGGACCGTGACCGCGGCTCGGCGACGGTGTGGTCGCTCGGGCTGATGGCCCTGCTGCTGGCGGTCTTCACCGCGCTGATGCTCATGGGCCAGGCCGTGATCGCCCGGCACCGTGCGGGGGCCGCCGCCGACCTGGCGGCCCTCGCTGCGGCCGACCACGCGCTCGACGGCGAATCGACCGCCTGCGGCCTCGCCGCGAAGGTGGCCGCCGCCCAAGGCGCCGTGCTCCGGCGCTGCACGGTCACCGGCGAGGTTTCGGAGGTGGTCGCGGAGGTCGGCGGTGCCAGGGTGCGGTCGCGGGCGGGCCCGGCCTTCCCGCCGGACGGCGCACCGGCCGTCCAGGCCGCCCCCGCCCCACCGGCCGGGCCCGTCCCGGTCGCCCTCGGCGAGCCCGTCCCCGCCGCACCCGGCGCGGTCCGACCCGTCGCATGGCGCGAGG
Source organism: uncultured Actinomycetota bacterium (assembly GCA_963756705.1). Classification (GTDB taxonomy): domain Bacteria; phylum Actinomycetota; class Actinomycetes; order Streptomycetales; family Streptomycetaceae; genus Actinacidiphila. Next base: position 271,771 of record CAVWOS010000008.1, read on the forward strand.
CGAGGGACTTGTTCGGGCCGTTCGTAGCGACGCCCCCGCTCGGGCCGTACGAAGCAGCCCCGTCCCCTCCGAAGGACGTCGCACAGGCCGCTCCGGGCGCGGAAGCCCCCGCCCGGGCCGCCCCGGTGTCGTCGGAGGCCCCAGGAAAGCCCTCAGAGCCGCTGCTGCGGCTCGGGAGGGGAAGAAGGCTCCGAAGCCGGGGGAGCGGCGTCGGCGGCCGTCAGGAGGCAGGTGAGGAGGCGGAGGGCGGCGGCCTTGTCCAGCGGGTCGTTGCCGTTGCCGCACTTGGGCGACTGGACGCAGGAGGGGCAGCCGAAGTCGCACTCGCAGGAGGCGATGGCCTCGCGGGTGGCGGCGAGCCAGCCGCGGGCGGTGCGGAAGGCGCGTTCGGCGAATCCCGCGCCGCCGGGGTGGCCGTCGTAGACGAAGACGGTGGGCAGGCCGGTGTCGGCGTGCAGGGGTATGGACACGCCGCCGATGTCCCAGCGGTCGCAGGTGGCGAAGAGCGGAAGGAGACCGATGGAGGCGTGCTCGGCGGCGTGCAGGGCGCCGGGCAGTTCCTCGGGGTGGATGCCGGCGGCGTCGAGCTGGTCGTCGGTGACGGTCCACCACACGGCGCGGGTGCGCAGGGTGCGCGGAGGGAGGTCGAGTTTGGACTCGCCGAGGATCTCGCCGGTCAGGACACGTCGGCGCAGGTAGGACACCACTTGGTGGGTGACCTCGACGGAGCCGAAGTGGATGCGGGCTTCGCCCCAGGGCTCCTCGGTGTCCGTGGCCAGCACGCGGATCTCGGTGGTGTCGCGGGCCATGGTGGTGTACGAGGGGTCGGCGCGTTCGACGAGGGCGACGGAGTCCTCCAGGTCCAGGCTCCGCACGAGGTAGGTGCGGCCCTGGTGGAGGTGGACGGCGCCGTCGTGGACGGTGGTGTGTGCGGCCGAGGCGTCCACGGTGCCGAGCAGCCGCCCGGTGTCGGCCTCCACCACTTGGACGGGGGTGCCGCCCTCCCCGCGGATGTCGGTGAGGTCGGCGGCGCGCTCGCGGCGCGTCCAGTACCAGCCGGCGGTCCGGCGGCGCAGCAGCCCGCGCTTCTCCAGCTGCGGCACCAAGGTGGCGGCCTCGGGGCCGAAGAGGACGAGGTCGTCCTCGGTGAGCGGAAGTTCGGCGGCGGCCGCGCACAGGTGCGGGGCCAGGACGTAGGGGTTGTCGGGGTCGAGCACGGTGGACTCGACGGGCCGCTCGAAGATCGCCTCGGGGTGGTGGACGAGATACGTGTCCAGGGGGTCGTCGCGGCCGACCATGACGGCCAGCGCCCCCTGACCGGAGCGTCCGGCCCGCCCGGCCTGCTGCCACAGCGAGGCACGGGTGCCGGGGAAGCCGGCGAGCAGGACGGCGTCGAGGCCGGAGATGTCCACGCCGAGTTCGAGGGCGGAGGTGGAGGCGAGGCCGAGAAGGCGGCCTGAGTGCAGGTCGCGTTCGAGGGACCGGCGTTCGTCGGCGAGGTAGCCGCCGCGGTAGGCGGCCACCCGGGCGGGGAGGGCGGAGTCGATCTCGGCGAGGCGTTCCTGGGCGATGAGGGCGACGAGTTCCGCGCCGCGGCGGGAGCGGACGAAGGCGACCGTGCGCACGCCTTGGAGGACCAGGTCGGTGAGCAGTTCGGCGCACTCGGCGGTGGCCGTGCGGCGGACGGGGGCGCCGTGCTCGCCGGACAGTTCGGTCAGCGGCGGTTCCCACAGGGCGAAGGCGAGCCCGCCGCGTGGCGAGGCGTCCTCGGTGACCTCGGCGACCGGCACCCCGGTCAGGCGCCCGGCGGCCTGTCCGGGGTCGGCCGAGGTGGCGGAGGCGAGCAGGAAGACGGGTGCGGAGCCGTAGCGGGCGCACACGCGGCGCAGCCGGCGGAGCACCTGGGCGACGTGCGAGCCGAAGACACCGCGGTAGGTGTGGCACTCGTCGATGACGACGTAGCGCAGTCCGCGCAGGAAGGAGGCCCAGCGGGCGTGTCCGGGCAGGATGCCGCGGTGCAGCATGTCCGGGTTGGTCAGGACGTACGTGGCGTACTGGCGTACCCATTCGCGTTCCTCGACGGGGGTGTCCCCGTCGTAGACGGCGGGTCGTACGGCGGTGCCCAGCGGGGCGGCCAGCGCGGTGACGGCGCGGCGCTGGTCGGCGGCGAGGGCCTTGGTCGGCGCGAGGTAGAGCGCGGTGGGCCCGCGCCCGCCCCGGGCGCTGCCGCCGGCGGGTGCTTCGAGCAGCGCGCTGAGCACCGGCGCGAGATAGGCCAGCGACTTGCCGGAGGCGGTACCGGTGGCCACGACCACGGATTCGCCGTCGAGCGCGTGGGCCGCCGCGCGGGCCTGGTGCTCCCACGGACGGTCGATTCCGGCGGCCCGGATAGCGTCCACGACCTCGGGCCGGATGCCCTCCGGCCAGGATGCATGGCGCCCGACCCGCGGGGGCAGGTGCTCCGTATGGGTGATGCGTGCGGCGCGATCCGCCCCCGAGGCGAGCCGCTCCAGAGCGGTCCGCGGGGACGGTCGGCCGTGCGCCGACTGCGAAAGGTGATCCCGGGCCATCGGCACTCAGGTGTCACCGGCATGACCGACAATCGCAGTAAGGCGTCGTGCGGGCCCACCGCGAAGTGATTGAATGCCATCGCGGCCGACCTCCTTCCTCGCCTTTCGGGCGGAGACTTCCACTACCGTTACCGTTCGGTGGAAGCCCCGGGGGGCGCCGCGTCGATGCAAGGTGCTGGAGGATCCGTGGACCTGTCCCTGTCGACCCGAACCGTCGGCGATCGAACGATCGTCGAGGTCGGCGGCGAGATTGCGTACACCGCGCCCAAGCTGCGTGAGCAGCTGGTGGAGCTCGTGAACGACGGGAGACCACTCGTCGTGGACATGGAGGGAGTCGACTTCCTCGACTCGACCGGCCTGGGTGTGCTCGTGGGCGGTCTCAAGCGGGTGCGCGCGCACGAGGGCTCGCTGCGTCTGGTGTGCAACCAGGAGCGCATTCTGAAGATTTTCCGAATCACCGGTCTGACCAAGGTGTTCCCGATTCACACCTCGGTCGACGAGGCCGTCGCCGCTACCGACTGACGCTCGCCGGATAGGGCACCGGACGGACCGCCGTCCGGTCCCCTGTGATGCCCAACCGCAGGCCCTCAGGATTCGGAAGGGCGCCCATGCCACCGTAGAACTGCTCTTCAGCGCCGAGCCCGAGCATGCGTACCGCACGGCTCGTGGCCGCACAGGTGGCGCGCCGAGCCGGGGTGGACGAGGCGGCGCTCGACGAGGTCCGGCTTGCCGTCGGAGAGGCGTGCAGCCGTGCTGTCGGGCTGCACCGCCACAGCGGTGTGGAGACACCCGTGCGGGTCTGCTCAACGAGGAGGACAAGAAGTTCTCCATCGAGGTCGTCGACGACGTGCCCGGGGCCGGGTCGGATCGTCTCCCGATTCCGCGGACGATCCGGCCGACGACGAGGGTGAGATGGGCCTGGCCGTGATCAGCGGCCTCGTGGACGACGTCGAGGTGATCGAGGGCGACCGGGGCGGAGTGATCCGTATGACCTGGCCGACCGTCACCGTCTAGCCCGGACCCGCCGGCCGCTCCCGCGTCCTCGCGGAGCCGCCGCCCGCGCGATCGATCCCCGCGCGAAGGATCTAGGAAATCCCGGAAAAGGGTCTCCGAAAGATCTCCGTCCGCCCTGCCCGGATCGGCCGAATCCGTCAGGCCGATTCCACGCCACTCCTTTAGCGTCGGAATTCCCGACCGGGACCTTTTTTTGATCTTCTGCTGCTCCCTACAATCCGTCCATCTTGCTCAGTTCGCTGAGCGCGCGGCTTGATCAGCCGTAGAAGCCGCACGCCCATGCGCCAAACGTCAAGGAGGACGAATGGCGGGGCCGACTCACCCCTTACCAGGGAACGATCAACTATCCACACCAACTGGCCCCGGAACCCGTTCTGACCAGCGGAAACCGTGTCCTGGTCGCGATCATCGCAGTCGTCGCACTCGCCGCATTGGCACTTGCCGCAGTGCTGGTCCGTCAAGTGCTCAGGTCGGACGAGGGGTCCGACACCATGAAGAGGATCGCCGCTGCCGTGCAGGAAGGCGCGAATGCCTACCTGGCACGGCAGTTCCGCACTCTGGGGATCTTCGCCCGTCGCAGCGTTCTTCCTGCTGATGCTGCTGCCCGCGGACGACACGTCGCAGCGAATCGGCCGGTCGATCTTCTTCTGGTGGGCGCCGTGTTCTCGGCGGTCACCGGCTATGTCGGAATGTGGCTCGCGGTCCGCAGCAATGTGCGGGTCGCCGCGGCCGCACGGGCCGCCACGCCGGACTCCGGCGAGGCGGTCCGGATACGCGCCCGGCCGGGTGCCGGGCTTCGACCTGACCGCCGTCTCC
>CAVWOS010000009.1:0-91571 GCA_963756705.1 uncultured Actinomycetota bacterium
TTCCCGGCAAGGGCGGCCAACTCGACTATGAGATCGACTCTGGCGCCGCACCTCTCCTGGTAATCAGCCTTCCCCCGCGCTAGACGTTGCTACGCCGCCACCCGTCAGAGCGTGGGCCCGAACAGGGGCACGTCAGCGGGCGCGGGACGATCACGGACGCCCACCAGCCTCACCGGATGGCGCCACCGCCCGGCCGCATCGCGCGCCACATCCGCCCGCACCCCCACCACCGTCTCGGGCTCCGACAAGACCACCAGCAGCTTCTCCCGGGTACTCCAGCCCGCAGAGAACGTCCGTCCCCTCCACGCAGGCGGCGCCGAACTGGCGGCCGTCGACGTCGACGCGCGGCCGACGCGGCCAGGGATCGAGCAGGACGTCGACCAGGCGCCCCGGCTCAACTCCCCTACAGAACACACCAGTTGGCCCACCACAGCCCCGCACAACGGCGACCGGGCCCACCAGACCAACAGGCCCGCCGCAGCCGACCAGGCAGCCGAGCAGGACGTCGACGGCGGCCGGTGGCGGGCGGAGCTCCGGCAGCCGAGCAGGCCAGCAACACCGCGCGCGAGGCCCGCGGCGGCGGCGGCCGGGGTTCGAGCAGGACGTCGACCAGGCGGCGGCCGAGCAGCACGACGACCAGACGGCCGACGTCGGGGCGGCCGACGGGGCGCGGCCGAGCTCGGGGTCGAGCAGCACGACGACACCGCGGCGGGCGTCGACGCCGAGGAGGACGTCGACCAGGCGGCCGAGCGGGCGGGCCGACCGGGGCGCGGGGCCGAGCTCACGACCGGCCACCGCGGCCGGGAGCCGAGTTCGAGGCCGACGGACCCGCGGCCGGCGCACGCCGAGCAGCGCGTCGACGGCGCGGGGCGCGGGGCCGACATCGTCCGGCGTGTCAAAACCTGACCTGTTCTTCTACCGGCTGTCGTGGCCCCAGTGGCACTATTGGTGCCATGGCAGAGAAGAAGAGCATCAACCTGCGCTTCGACGAGGACGAGCTGGCCTTGGTAAGGGACCGAGCCACCCGCCTCGGCGTGAGCCTTCAGCAATACCTGCACAACCTGGCAATGAACGAGGTGAACGAGATCCAGCGAGCCTTCGTCGCCTCCGCCAGGCGGACATTCTCCGAGTACGCCGACGCCTTCCCCTCCCCGGACGCCGACCGCACCGCGGGCGCATCTTCCCGGGAGCGGGAACTGGGCGCGGCACGCGAGGACGAGAAGGCCGACCGGGCGGGCGGACGGGCCGCGTGACCCACTTCGCCACCGTCCCCTACCTGCTTGCCATCGCCGAGCAGCTCCCCGGTGACCCCGCCCTGGACGACCTCGGCCCACTCTTCGCAGCCGTCGCCGCACACCAGGCCGCCGCCATGAACACCGACGTCTACGGCAGCCACCGGCTCAAGGCAGCCGCCCTCCTGCAGATCCTCGCGCGCAACCCCGCCCTCGAACACTCCAACCACCTGTTCGCCTGGACCGCCGCCAAAGCCTTCCTCGAAGCCAACGCCCACCGGGTCACCGCCCCGCCCAAAGAGGCAGCCCAACTCGTCGCCGACGTCGCCGAATACCGTGCCGGCATCCGAGAGACCGCACTACGCCTACGCGCCTGGACCGCCTAACGGGATACCGCCACCGACAGCGGGTAGCTCAACTCGTCAGCATCAAAGCATGCTGGCGGCGCGACGTAGCTCGTACTCGTGGTACCGGGCGGGGCTCCCCCGGCCGGTACGCGGCCCGCGGGCAGGGTACGCGGCGCGGGCTCCTGCACCAGGCGGAGGTCAGGTGAGGGCCGGGCGGCGCCCGGTAACGGTGATCCTCGGTGTCCACCCCTCGCGCTGCTCGACTTCCAGCGTGTAGCCGGCGCGGAGCGCTTCGGCCGCTGCGGCGGTCATCTCGGCTCGGCGGGCGTTCCGGGCCCGCCAGGCGTCCCCGCCGTCCCGGTCATGACCGGCGCTCCAGCCGACCACCCACTCGCCAGGCCGGCCGCGCCCGACCCTCAGCCCGCTGCCGGCGTCGGGTGCCCCGTCGCGGTCGGTGGCCAGCGGCAGGCCGGCGCGGCGTAGTGCGGCGCGGATGCCGGCGGTGGACGGCAACGCGGGCGCCGGGGCGATGGTGTGTGTCGGCAGGTCGATGCCCTGGCGCTCGGCCTCCACACGGGCGAGGATGCGCAGCACTCCGGAGCCGGGGCCGCCGGGTCCGGGGGTGACGACCAGGCCGCGGCCGGTGAGGGCGGTTGTCAGGCGCTCGGTGTCCTGGCGGCCGGTGTGCAGCCACACGCACCGCGCTTTCGGGTCGCCCTCGGTGGCGAACCCGCCGCCGGGGTTACGGTGGGTGCGCGCCTCGAACCCGGCTGCGCCGAGCAGCGCGGAGACCGATGGGCCGGTGATCCCGTACGACGTCGCCTTGCGGCGGGCGGCCTTGCGCCGACGGATGACGCAGTCCGGGTCGGCGCAGTCCTCGCCTTTGCGGCGGGCGTGAAGGTCGAGGTGCCCGCGCGGGCCGGGGTGGGCGGAGCTTGGCCGAGCGCGGGCACGTCTCGATCGTGGCGGGGTCGTACCACCAGGGCTCGCGCTGTGCCCGGAAGGCATCGAGCGGCGCGGCGTCGATCGCGTCGATCCCGGTGCGGACCTGGTCGAGCAGTTCGGAGAGCTGCTGACCGTAGGCGCCGTGGATGGTGGTGTTGCGCTGCTCGGCCACGGGGGTGCCGGGGGTGTACTCGCCGACGATGACCACGGGGATGCCGTAGGGGCGGGGCGCAATGCCGGTGAGGGTGCGACCCCGGTAGGTGCGAGTGCCGGCGGGCCGGGCCGCCGCGGCGCGGTGGGGGCGGCGGGGGCGGTCACCGGTCGGGCGGGGTGTGGGCATGACGGGCCTTCCTGGTGCAGCGGATCGGTGCGGGGTGGTGGGCCCGGGGCCGGGCCTGGCGGCCCCGGGCGCGCGCTCGGCCGCTGCCGGTCGCTCAAAGGGCAGCCATCAGGGACCTGCGGGGGGCGTCGGTTGCTGTGCGGGAACCTTGGCCGCCGCGCTGCGCTGGGCCCGAGCGGCAGCCATCTGGGCGCGCTTGGCCGGCTGCACGTAGAGAATCTCGACGGCCTCCTTGATGATCTCCGCCAGGTCGGCGATCTCATCGAGGGCGTACGCCAGGTTGTGGTGGATCGAGTCGTTTCCGACCACGCGCCCGGCGTGGAGGGCGTCCGCGACATCCTGGTCGAGTCCCTTTGAGGCGAGGTCCGCGATCTTCGCGTACAGAGTGCCGCCCACGGCGCCCTTGTCCTTGCAGACCTCCTCGACGGCGGCGCGGTAGCCCACGCCGGCAAGGCGGAGCGATCCGGCGTTCTCCGCGCGGGACGCCTCCTGGTAGAAGCTGCGGACCGGGGCGGGCACCGCCTGGTCCAGCTCACGCGGCAGCAGTTCAGGCCAGACCCGCTTACGCCACAGCTCGGTCGCCTTCTGCGGCTCGACCCCGTCCCCTTGCTCCAGGGCCACCAGTTCGATGATGCCTCGCCCGCACAGGGCGCATGCCCAGAGTTCCTCGCGTACCACCACCGGGTGATGCACCGACGACACGCTGGACGGCTCGGGGCCGACCTGCCGGGAGTCCTTGAGGGTCATCGCCACCCCGACACCGCACTCCGGATGGGGACAGACAGCCGTGCGCTTACCCTGGTCCGCGTGCGCGAGGACGTCGGGAAGACTGAGGGAACCGTACGAAGAAGAAGCCATGGTGATAAGAAGCCACGCCGGCCGGCTTCGCGTCCAATCGCCTGGCGGGCATGGCACTTTGGCCGGCAGGGGCCGCTCTGGAATTCCCTCGCGGCGGCCCCACATCCGCCGCGAGGAAGGGTCAGAACCGGCCGCGGCGGCCCCTGAGACAGGCGGCCGAGGCCCGCCCCGGTGCCGCGCGGCGCGAGAGCCGCGATACCGGTGCGCTCCAACCGGCCCCGGCGCCTGCGGAGCAGCAGGCACCCACGCGCCGCCGAGCCGCAACCCGCAGACAAAAAGGAATCCGAGGGCTGCTGCATCGGCCCGTCTTAGCCGACCGGTCGGACGGGCGCCGTGGCCGACTCGTCGCCGCCCTCGCTCTCCACCCACGGGCCGGTGCGCTCGTATCCGAGCTGGCGGAGGACCGCGTCCCGCCGACCCTCCGTGAGCGGCACCTCCGGGTGGTCCCGTACCTCGCCGTCGTCGGCCACGACGTTGCCGTCACAATCCAGAATATCGACGGTCTCTGACCAGGTGGGCAGGCCGTCCTCCCGAAGGACCCACAGCCGCGCGGCCATTCCGGGGCGGGGGATCTCCCTCGCGGTCCGGCGGGTGCGCTCGTCGGCCTCGGCCATGATCGTCTCCTTGCTGATGTGGTCGGTCGGGTGGGTCAAACGGGGTCAGGGTGCGCGATCCCCGCAGTTGTCGAGGGCCCCGGCTGCCTGGCTGGCGACCGTGCCCGAGCCGGCGGCCGGCGGGGCGGCAGTGCCCGCGGCCCCGGCAGTCGACGTTCGGGCCGAATTGCTCACCGGTGCCCAGGAGTTGGGTGCCCGGCAAAGGCACCCTCGCGTTTTCAGGCCGCCCCGGGGGTCGGAAGCCGGAGCCTCATGCGCTCGTCTCCCAGTTCATCCCCAGTTCTTCGAGTGCCTGGCGGCGATGCTCCGGCAGGCGGCCCGCCTTGTGGTTGCGGCGCTGTTCTGCGATCCACGAACCGAGCTTGAAGTCGTCGGTGGCGCACTTCTGCGGGACGGCCAAGCTGCCGTGTTCCTCCGCGTAGGCGCGGGCCAGGGCGAGACCGGTCTGGAACTGGGCCTCTCGGGGGGCCCATACGATGCCCAGTCCTTCGAGCTCCTCGATCTGTTCGGCGCTCAGGTGGGAGTTGCGGTACTTCTGTCGCTGTGTGTGCAGCCATGCCCCGAGCGGGTAGCCGTCCTCCGTCTGTTCCTTGCCTACGCGCAGGTGGCCGGTTCGGCGGTGGTGGGAGGTTGCGGCCTCGATACCGAGCCGCCATGCGCGGGCGGGCCTGTCGCCCCACTGCATGCCCATGGTTTCCAGCTCGGCGGCGATCCAGGAGTCCAGGTCGCCGCGCTGGTGCTCCGCGCGCCGGTCTGTCAGCCACATGCGCGCGTTCTTGATTCCGCTGCGTGAAGCGGCGAAGGTTTCTTCGCCGTGCCCGGTGGGGAGTCGGCCGTACCGGGTGTGATGGTCACGCAGGTCTGCGATCACCGCCTGTTGCTGCGCCCGGCCTGGTTCCCACTCGATTCCGATGTTCTCCAGTGCCCGCACCCGGTCGGCTGGGAGCCACCCCTTGCGCCGGGCGTGGCGGGCGGACGTCACCCAGGTACCGAGGCCGAACTCGTCCGGCGTCCGGTAGGCAACGTGGACGAGGAGGTCGCCGTTGTCGCTGGCGTACCGCGATGCCTGGGTGTAGCCCTCCCACCATGCCGAGGTCGTCTTCTGCACCAGCAGCAAAGTGAGCTGTGCCATCACCTGCTCGGGTGTTCCGTCCGGCAGCAGTACCGTGATTTTTCCCGGCAGCCCCGGGTTGGAGGCGTGCAGTTCGGATCGTTGGAGGTCCAGTGCGGAACCGAGCGGCTCGTCGTGCGCGCGCAGTGCCCGGACCACGCGCCACAAGGTCGCGTAGTCGCCGGCGTCCAGGTCGCCGATCTCGCCGTCTTGGTCGGGGATGATAAGCGGGATGATCAGGGTGGAGGGGCCTGGGGCGTCGGGGTGGGGGCGCAACGCCCGGCCGACGGCCTGCACGATGTCGACTTCGCTGGATTTCGGGTGGCCGAAGAGCACAGCGTCCACTGCTGGCACGTCCACGCCTTCGCCGAGGCAGCGGGCATTGCTGATGACCGTCCAGCCGTTGGCGGCGGGGTGGTGCAGATAGTCGAGGATTCGGGCGCGGGTGCGGTGGTCCATTCCTCCGTGGACGTGGCGTGCTGTCAGTCCGCTTGCGTGGCCGCCTGGCAGGCGCTTCAGTGTCGCGGGTAGCGTCTTGGTGAACTCCGCGGCGGCATCCACCCGGTACTGGAAGGAGATCACCCGCCGTACTCCGAACTGCTCCCGTGCCCGCGCGAGCGCCGTTTGCGCCACGAGGGTCTGGAGCGAGGGTCCGCCGATCCGGCCCACGTATTCGGTCTGTTGGTCGGCCAGCATGGTGCGGGCTTCGCTGTCGGGGATACCGACGACGACCACCCGGTAGTCCTCCAGGTAGCCCTCGGCGATCGCGCGTGAGAACGGATAGGAATACAGGACCGCGCCGAACGCGCCCGTGTCGTCCATGCTCAGCGCCGCCGGCGCCGACGGGTCGTCGCTCTGCCGGGTGTCGACGCGGGGGGTGGCGGTGGCGTACAGCCGGCGGACGGCGGGCAGCCACGTCCGGTCGACCACCCGGCGGGTGGTGAAGTCCGGGCGGCCGGTCAGGTGGTGGGCCTCGTCCAACGCGAGGAAGTCCAGCGGTTTCCCGGCCTGGCGTACGGCTTCGGCCAGGCGTTCGGCGGAGATGTAGGTGCAGACGATCAGGCTCAGGCCGTGCGCGGGCCGGCTGAGCCACGACGTGATCTCGTCGGTGCTGAGGGACACTTCGGCGTCCACGTCGCCCAGGTGGGCCGGGGCGTCGATCACGGTGTCGTCGGAACATACTGCCAGCACGCGCGTTACTGGGCGGGTGGCGTGCCGGCGCCAGGAGGCGGCGGTCTGCGCGGCCAGGGACAGTGACGGCACCAGCACTGCCACGACCGCGCTGTCCGGGACGCACCGCTCCGCGGAACGCTGGATCATCAGCGATTTGCCGGAGCCGCAAGCCGCGTGGAGTTGCCCGAGGCCGCCGTCGATAAGCCCGGTGGTAATCGCTTGGACGGCTTCCGCCTGATACGGCCTGAGCGCCGTGGCGGGGGGCTGCTCCGCGGCTACCGCCGGGGCGGGGTGGGACGTGCTGGAAACACGGCGCTGGTCCAGCAGTTCCGCGGGGTTCGCGGGGGCGTGCATGGGGAGTCCTGTCACTTGGGTTGGGGGCTGTCATCGGGTGGGGACCGGGTACGGCCGGGCCCTTTACCAGCGCATTGCGAGGGCATCCAGCTCCTCGACGCGCCGCTGCGGGATCTTCCCGTTCTTGTTTCGACGGCGCACGTTGTTGAGCCACGCGCCGAGCTTCACCGCACCGTCCTGCCCGGCCTCGACGTGCTTGGTGGGCACGTTCAGGTGCCCCTGCCGTTCCCGGAACGCCCTGGCGGCGTCGATCGATGCCTTCCACGCCCGGTCGTGCGGGGATTCCACACCCACCCTTACCCGACTGGGCGCCCAGCCGATGCCCCTCCACGCGAGAGGCATCGTGCTGTCCGCTTAGCGCTTCCCCAGCCATCCGCGGACGGTCATGCGGTCTACGCCCGCGCGGCGGGCGAACCCGGCCTCCGTCTCCAGCCGGTGGGGGATCAGGGATCGGGCTGCCTGGCGGAGACCGACGAGAGCGCGCGCTTCGGCGAGGCGAGCGTCACCAAGCTGGCCGCCCAGCTCGTCGACCAGGAACACGCCCTCAACCATGGTGCGGTAGGCGGCAGTAAGGGCGGCCTCGCGCAAGTCGGCGTCGTCGGGGTCCGGGTAGTGGTCGGCGAGTTCGTCGGAGACGCCGATGAGCTGGCCGATCTGCTCGCCGGTGATGCCGTGATTGTCTCCGAGCCACGCTTCGATCTCGTAGCGCTGGGTGCTCATCAGTCCTCGTCTTCGTCGCAGGTGCAGGCGGCGCAGTCGCAGTCGTACTCGGCGGTGTCGCCGCCGACCGCGTCGGCGAACGCGTTGCCGTCCTCGGTGCGGTGGGCGGCGGGGGCGTGCAGCACGGTCTGCTGCGCGAGGGCGGTGTCGTAGAGGGCGCGGGCGAGTCCTTCGCCGCGTCGGTCCTCGGTGGTCCAGATGTTCATGATCTCGTTGGTGCTGGTGGAGACGTACAGCTCGGCGACGAGTTCGCCGTTGTCGCGGTTCTCCCAGATGTGGTTCTGGGTCGCGTCGCCGTAGTAGCTGCCGGTGCGATACACAGTCTCCATGTAGAACACTCTACAGATGAAGTGTAGAGCCGTCTACACCCTTGCGCCGCCGACTCCGCTTCTCGTGCCACCGAGGCCTGCCACTCCGCGCGCAACCGGCACATCGCACCCGGTAACGGTGACCTTCGGTGTCCACCCCTCGCGGTGCTCGACCGCCAGCACGTAGCCGGCGCGGAGCACTTCGGCCGCCGCGGCGGTCATCTCGGCATCGCGGGCGCGGCGGGCCCGCCAGGCGTCACCACCGTCCCGGTCGTGGCCGGCACTCCAGCCGACCACCCACTCGCCGGGGCGGCCGCGTCCGACCCTCAGCCCGCTGCCGGCGGCCGGCGCCCCGTCGCGGTCGGAGGCCAGCGGCAGGCCGGCGCGGCGCAATGCGGCGCGGATGCCGGCGGTGGACGGCAACGCGGGCGCCGGGGCGATGGTGTGTGCCGGCAGGTCGAGGCCCTGGCGCTCGGCCTCCACACGGGAGAGGATGCGCAGCACACCGGAGCCGGGGCCGCCGGGTCCGGGGGTGACGACCAGGCCGCGGCCGGTGAGGGCGGCTGTCAGGCGCTCGGTGTCCTGGCGGCCGGTGTGCAGCCACACGCACCGCTGCTTTCGCGTCGCCCTCGGCGGCGAAGCCGCCGGGGTTACGGTTGGTGCGCGCCTCGAAGCCGGCGGCGCCGAGCAGCGCGGAGACCGACGGGCCGGTGATCCCGTACGACGTCGCGCGGCGGCGGGCGGCCTTGCGCCGGTGGGTGGCACAGGCCGGGTCGGTGCAGTCCTCGCCTTTGCGGCGGGCGTGCAGGTCGGGGTGCCCGCGCGGGCCGGGGTGGGCGAGCTTGGCCGAGCGCGGGCACGTCTCGATCGTGGCGGGGTCGTACCACCAGGGCTCGCGCTGTGCCCGGAAGGCATCGAGCGGCGCGGCGTCGAGGGCGTCGAGCGCGGCGCGGACCTGGCCGAGGAGTTCGGCCAGTTGCTGGCCGTAGGTGCCGTGGATGGTGGTGTTGCGCTGCTCGGCCGCCGGGGTGCCGGGGGTGTACTCGCCGACGATGACCACGGGGATGCCGTAGGGGCGGGGCGCAATGCCGGTGAGGGTGCGACCCCGGTAGGTGCGAGTGCCGGCGGGCCGGGCCGCCGCGGCGCGGTGGGGGCGGCGGGGGCGGTCACCGGTCGGGCGGGGTGTGGGCATGACGGGCCTTCCTGGTGCAGCGGATCGGGTGCGGGGTGGTGGGCCCGGGGCCGGGCCTGGCGGCCCCGGCGCGCGCTCGGCCGCTGCCGGTCGCTCAAAGGGCAGCCATCAGGGACCTGCGGGGGGCGTCGGTTGCTGTGCGGGAACCTTGGCCGCCGCGCTGCGCTGGGCCCGAGCGGCAGCCATCTGGGCGCGCTTGGCCGGCTGCACGTAGAGAATCTCGACGGCCTCCTTGATGATCTCCGCCAGGTCGGCGATCTCATCGAGGGCGTACGCCAGGTTGTGGTGGATCGAGTCGTTTCCGACCACGCGCCCGGCGTGGAGGGCGTCCGCGACATCCTGGTCGAGTCCCTTTGAGGCGAGGTCCGCGATCTTCGCGTACAGAGTGCCGCCCACGGCGCCCTTGTCCTTGCAGACCTCCTCGACGGCGGCGCGGTAGCCCACGCCGGCAAGGCGGAGCGATCCGGCGTTCTCCGCGCGGGACGCCTCCTGGTAGAAGCTGCGGACCGGGGCGGGCACCGCCTGGTCCAGCTCACGCGGCAGCAGTTCAGGCCAGACCCGCTTACGCCACAGCTCGGTCGCCTTCTGCGGCTCGACCCCGTCCCCTTGCTCCAGGGCCACCAGTTCGATGATGCCTCGCCCGCACAGGGCGCATGCCCAGAGTTCCTCGCGTACCACCACCGGGTGATGCACCGACGACACGCTGGACGGCTCGGGGCCGACCTGCCGGGAGTCCTTGAGGGTCATCGCCACCCCGACACCGCACTCCGGATGGGGACAGACAGCCGTGCGCTTACCCTGGTCCGCGTGCGCGAGGACGTCGGGAAGACTGAGGGAACCGTACGAAGAAGAAGCCATGGTGATAAGAAGCCACGCCAGCCGGCTTCGCGTCCAATCGCCTTGCGGGCATGGCACTTTGGCCGGCAGGGGCCGCTCTGGAATTCCCTCGCGGCGGCCCCACATCCGCCGCGAGGAAGGGTCAGAACCGGCCGCGGCGGCCCCTGAGACAGGCGGCCGAGGCCCGCCCCGGTGCCGCGCGGCGCGAGAGCCGCGATACCGGTGCGCTCCAACCAGCCCCGGCGCCTGCGGAGCAGCAGGCACCCACGCGCCGCCGCGGCCGAGCAGACGGCCGACGGGCCAACGGGGCCGAAGTCCATGATGCCGCCCCGCTCCCCCCGCCCCCCGCGGCCGAGTTGGTCGAGCAGGACGTCGACGGCGGCCATGGCGCGGCCGGCGGCCGAGTTCCCCGCAGCGCGGCCGCACAGCACAACTATGCCGGGCCACCATCGACCAAGAACTCGCAGATCATCAGGGCGCCGGTGTCTGCCATGGCAGACACCGGCGCGGTGGCTCCTCAGCGGTTGCGGAGGGTGGCCGCTTTCGGGGACAGGACGTAGTAGCGGCGCCCGTTGGTGGTGACCTCGTCCAGGAGGCCGTGCTCGCGCCAGACGGCGATGCCCTGGAGGCGATCGGGCAGGACGTACCGGCCGGCGAGGGCGGGGCGGTCGGCGGCGCGCGGGGTGTGCTCGTGGCGGGCGTCGGCGATGCCGCGGAGCAGAGGCTCGGGGATCTTGCGGGGCTCGGGCTCGGTCATCGGGGTGGCCTTCCTGGCGCGTATGGGTGGGAGATGTGCGGTGGCCTTCCCGGGCCGCCTCGTCGTCTGGGTGCGGTTACTCGGTGTCGGGGAGGCGGGCGAAGGGGTCGTCGGCGTCGACGTCGAAGGCTTCGGAATAGTCCTGTTCGGCGTGGAGGGCTGCCAGGCCGGACTGCTGTTTGAGGCGGAGACCTTGTCCGGGCCCATGCCGAGTTCGTCGGCGATGAAGGCGTCGGTTTTGCCGAGTCGGGCGAGTTCGAGGACGACGGCTTCCTCGCCTTCATCCATCCACCCCTGTTGACAACTGTCAACAGGGGTGGATACAGACGACAGTCCGAGGAACTGGTGGATGGCAGCACGTCAGCGGCGGCCGTCGCGGATCTGGTAGACGCGGGCGCGGGTGATACGGAGCGCGTTGGCGATAGCAGTCACCGGAGTACGGCGTTCGAGGGCGGTGAGCACGGCCTGACGGACACCGTCGTCGACCGCGCCCCGGGCGAGATCCTGCGGACGCTCACCCTCGCAGCCGACGGGGTCGCAGGTGCGCTCGATCGCGTCGAGGGTGACAGCGCGAGCCGCTTCGGCGATGGCCTGTAGTGCCCCGTGCTGGGGGCCGCCGGTCGGCTCACCGGGCTGATCCGCGGCGAACTGCTCGGCGATGACAGCCCACTCGCTCTCCAGCGGAATGCCTGCGTCGTCACAGTCGACGCCTCCACCGTCGATCAGAGCAAGAATGTCCTCCCTCGCCACGGGCGCGTAGTCGTCGCCCCGCTCGATCACTCCTCCGCGACTCCACAGAGTTTTGAGCTGGTCGACAGTGACGGCTGCGCTCATGACGTGGACCTCCAGACGGAGCCGCCTGTATAGCGGCGCTTGACATTCAATCTGCCACCCCGAACACGCAATGTCAAGCGACGCTATACACATGCGGGATGATCAGCGTCGCGGCCCCCTCCCCTCCCGTCACACCGAGTACGGCCAGCCGGGCATCATCTGGTGCTTCGCGCCGCCGCGGCCGTAGGTGTGACAGAACGAGCGGTCCAGCGCCGCGCCGGCGTCGGGACGCAGCCACGGCGAGACGTCGACCGCCGGGACCAGCCGCTCGTCGGCCGCCCGCGGCAGCGACACCTCGGCCAGGGCCCGCCGCCGCCGGCCGACATCGAGCCCGCCACGGTTCAGGCCAGCGTAGAGGGCCCCGTGACCCCGGCGGTGTTCAGGTGCCAGCGCGACGGCCGAGCAGGACGTCGACGTCGACGGAGGCGGTGGCCGACACCGAGGCAGTGGCCGAGTTGGTGTCGACAGGCGGCCGGGGCGCGCCGGCACCGCCCGCGGGCAGGTCCAGACATCATCACCTTCGGTGGCACTCAACACAGGGCCAGCGGGGCCGGAAGCCTATGATGCCGCCCCCTGCCGGGCGTCGACGCTCGGACCGACGACGCCCGGGGGCGCGGCCGGCGGCCGACGCCGAGGAGTTGGTCGACATCGAGGTGATGGTCGAGCCAGCGGCCGGGGTCGATGAGCGGGGCCGGGCCGGGATCGATCCCCGCCCCTCCCGGCCACGCCCGGCGCCAGGAGCGACCCCCGCGCCGGGGCCCCCGGTAGACTGGCACGGCAAGAACAGCGCCGCAATCAGGGGTCGTGCCCGAACACCTGGCGCCTGTTCTCAGGTCACTGACTCTGAAGCCGTCAATCCCAGCACTACGAAGCCGACTCGGCAGGCGAGACGTAGGCGGCGGGACACCTTCCCTCTCGTGGAGCTGTCCGTGTACCTGACCTTTCTGGCTATTATCTCCCTCTTTGTGTGGCTTCTACTGATCGCGTTCTGCGTCTTCGTCGCGATCCTGCACCCTGACCCGAAAAAGAACACCCGCGCCCGCAAGGTCTTGCGGATGCTGTTGCGTTCGATCTCCACCCGTCAATAGGGCGTGGCGGCGCAACCGCCCCTGGCATGGGTCCACCGCCCGAGGTGACGATGTTCGAGTCAACGCCCGCCGATGTGCTCGCCTGAGTTCTTCCGCGAGCGACTCCACCAACTCGTAGTTCTCCACTCCGAGGTACCCGTCGAAGCCGTCGAGGTGGGCGGGCCCGCCCGGCGGCAGGGCCGCCCGTTGTCTGCCATGGCAGACAACGGCCGTCACCCGCGCCCCGCCCGGCCACGCGCCGCACCGCGGCACCGGCACCGGCACCGGCACCAGGCACCAGGCACCAGGCACCAGGCACCAGGCACACAGGACAGCGAAACCGGCGGGACCGGGGATGATCCGGGCCCCGCCGGGAATCCAGGCAACGGGGGAAGCCTGTACCCCCGCCCTGCCAGGAGACGGCCGGGCACCTCGGCTGGGGCCCCTTCCGAACGTGCGGAGAAGCGTTCATCCGCGGATGAGGCTGAGCTCACGATCCGCCTTTCCCCGTCAGGGAAAGGGTCGTGCCGACCACTGTGGAGATCAGCGTGACGATGCCGCCGAGGCTGGCGAGGCCCGTCACTGGGCTGTCGAAAAGCTGTGCCATGCAACTACGGAGCCGGGGGTGCACGAAGAGCGTGCGCATGCGCTGCCACTTGTGTTGCTGCACATGGCAGCCGCGCATTACACCCCTGGCGTTGTTGCGGCAGGACCTGCCCGCCGCACGAATCGGGGCACCGCATGGGTTGGGAGCCTGGAAGAGAAACCACAGCAGGCTGAGCGCTGAGAGCGCCGCTATCCCACCGGGCCCGAAGTCGGAGGTCAACCAGCCGGTTATCGCCAGGACTAACGCGATCAGGCCCCAGTAGGGCAGTAACTTCTTCCACATGATCGAGGACGGTATCCGAGCTGCCGACCCAATGCCACGTAGCGTAAGTTGATCATGCTGTCGGCCGGGCACGAGGGGCCCGGACTTCCGTAGCCCCCGGGGCACGGGACACGGCGACCGGCCACCAACCCGGACCCACAGCCGACGAGAACACCGACACCGCCCGCGCAGCGCGGGACCGAGCAGCACGCCGGCGGGGCACGCCGCGGCCGACGGTCACGGCCGAGCCGGACATCGACTCGCGCGGTGCCCACGGCCGGGGCGCGACTGGGGCCGCGGGGCAGAGCGTGGACGGACTCGGGCCGGACATCGACGGCGCGGGGCGACGGGGCCGGGCCAGGCCAGGCCAGGCCAAGGAGAACGCCAACACCGCGCGCGGGACCGGCGGCCAGCAACACCGAGGAGAACCATAGGCCGTAGCGCCCACCGCCGACGGCCGGAGCGCGCGGCGGGGCAGTGGTCGAGATTCGAACTCGAGCCAGGCCGCCGACACCGCGGCGGTAACGCCCAGGCCCAAGTACCCACCAGGACCCAGGAGTTGGCGCCCACAGGCCCGCAGGGCCGACAGCCGGGGCACGGGGCCGACACAGCCGAGCACCACGCCGTGGCGGACCAGGGGCCAGCGGCGGCCGAAGCCTACGAAGCCGCCCCGCCTACCCACACCACCAAAACGACGGGGCGGCCCGTTCACACGGTGGCGACGCCGTCGCTGACGGCACGGCACGCGCGGCACGCCAACAACACCAAACCCCGCCCGCCGCACACCACGCTCCTGGCCCCCAAGACGCGGCCAGCGACCGGGGCCAGCGACGACGAGACGGCCGACAGCGTCGAGCCGGCGGCGGTCGGCGACGCCGAGGAGGACCAGGCCCAAGTGCCCGCTGCGGCGTGGGGCGCGACCGAGGGGGCGGTCGAATCAGCCGGGTCGAGGGGGCCCAGTCGACCGACGGCGGGCGTCCAGGTGCCCACCAGGCCGGCAGAGTTCGCCGAGACAACCGTTACATCCCAGCGGCACCACAGCCGAACCCCACACTGGCAGTCTGGGAAAGCGCCCTGCCTGCTCCGGCACGCGGGACACTTGGTTCACCGACCGAAGGAGACATGGCCGTGACAGCACAGCCCGAACACCACCACGGCGACGTGGTACCCCCGATGCGCACGCTCGCGGAACTGCGCGCGGCCCTGAAGACGTGGGGCTTCCCCGGCGACGTCGACGCCTTCGAGGAGGAACTCGCCGACGCGGACCTGGACGACCTTACCCAGGTCCGCGAGATCACCCAGGCATTCCGGCACCGGGTCCTGCTGCGGTCCGACCCCCAGGGAACGGCCGCACTCAGCCGGACCGCCGAAGACATCGCCGACGAACTGCTGCGCAAAATGAACGAGGCCGCCCGGTGAGCCACGCATTCCTCAGCGACGCCGCCGAGAAGATCCTGATCGACCTCAGCCCGGGCGAGCGGGCCGCCGTCGAGTCCGCCCGGCAGCTCCTGGAAGCCGACCCCGCTCCCCGCCAGGCCCGCAAACTCCCCGAACCCGGAACAAGCGTCATCGAGTTACTGCCCGAGCAGACCGCCGGACGCGGCATCAGCATCGTCTACCGCCACAACTACGACTTGGACGCCACCCTGATTCTCTGGCTCATCGCAGGACCCTGAACCCACAATCGCCACGCGCACGACGAGCAGACCGCAGGTACGGGACGAAGACCCCCGGGTCGCGGGCCGCGATCCCGGAACCCTCGGGCGCGGCCCAGCGCAGGGGCCGCGCTCAAGGCTCAGAAAACAGACCGCACCCGGGCCGGCCGGGCCAGTCCTGGCCGCTGCCGACCGCGGCGGTCCCCCGGCCTGGTCCATCCCCGCTGCCGGGCAGTGGCCGCTGCTGCCGGGCACCGACGGCGCCCTGCCGCTCCCCGGGCCGAGCAGAATCGGTGTGGGGTGATGACCCGGGGTCGGCATGGCCGCCCCCGGCGGGCGGCCGGCACCGGTCAGCGGGGAGCGCGGACCCTCCGAAGGTGTTCTGCCGCAGCGCCGCGCGCGCCGTCGCGGGATGGCGCGGTCGCCCGCCCCATGAAGGGGCGGGCGAGGGGGTCAGATCTCGGCAAGAAGTGCCGCGAAGTAGCTAGCCTGCGCGGTGTTTCCGCATTTCCGCATGTACTCGGCGAGCCGCTCGGCGGTTGCGCTGTCGAAGCCCGGGATCACGTCCTGCTCGGCGTCCGGCCAATTCACGAACTGCGACTGGTCGCCATTGGGCTTGATGAAGGTGACGCGGGTCCAGGAAGCGAGCGGGTTGACCTTGTGGTCGCGGGTGGTGACGTCGATGGCGGTGGCCTCCTGACCAGCCCAAGGAAGAAGCATTCCGGGGGTCAGGTCTCGGACCCGAATGTCGCCAGCGCCGCCCGCCCCTCCCCGTCCTCGGACGGTACCCGGGCGGGGACCGCCGCCCGAACGAACCCCCTCTCCTCCCCCCGGGAGGCGTACTTCCGCAGCCGCACGGGCCCGTGCGGGGTGTGGTGAACGGTCGTCTCGCGGTCGGCGAGCAGGATCAGGCCGGGCATAGGGGTACTCCTCCAGGTGAGCGGTGGGCGGGGGTTCAGGCAGGGGGGCCGCAACGGCAACGGCAGTTGGGTGGAGCGGCGCCCCGCCCTACGGGGCCGGCCTGGTGGCGGCCGGCCCCGGCAGGGAGGTTCAGAACAAGGTCAAGACGGCCTCGGTGGCCAGATCGGCGGGCTCCGCCACGTAATGGGAGACGGGGGCGGGGGCGTCCTGCGGGTTGTCGGCCGTCTCCGGGGTGGTCGCGGCGTCGACCACCGGCGGTGCCCCGTCCGTCACGCGGGCGGCGCTGGCTGCGGGCGGTTCCTGGCCGTCCTCGATGTACCGGGCGGGGCTGGGCAGGCCGTACCACTGCGCGAGCGATGCGGTAGCCGCAAGGCGGCTCGTCCGCGCGGGGGCGGGTATCCCGTGGCCGGTGTGGTCCCGGACCACGTAGGCCGACGCCCCCGGGCCAGCGGAGCGTAGCTCCACCGTGCCCCCGATGCCCGGCCATCCTTCGAACTCGACGGCGGTGGTGAACTCGTCCAGGGCGCCGGTACGGCGGGCCCGCGCGGCGAACATCAGCGCGTCGGGCACCCCCACCCGCACGACCACGCAGTGCTTGTTGCGGCGGACCAGCTCCAGGCCGGCGCCCTCGACCGCGGCGAGGTAGGCCGACAGGGCGGCGTCCCACTTCTCCCGGGCGCGGGTCCCGCGAGGCCGGGAGAGGTCGGAGCCCTGCACTCGGGTGATCATGACGTTCCACATGTCCGGGCCGACATGCCACCCGTCGCTCTCGCCGTACTCGGGCAGGCCGCGGGCGGTCAGGGTCTCCCGGACCAGCGCGATGTCCCACCGCTCCCCATCGGGGGCGGGCGCCCACAGACGGGCCGGACCCTCCCCTTCTTGGCGCGCCCCTGACAAGTTGCTTTTCGGGGCGGCGAGGGTGGCGGCCTCGCGGGCACCGGCCGTGCCCGCCGACGGCCCGTGGTCGCCGACCGCGGGCACCCCGGCGGCGACCACGGCATGGGGGCCGACCACCGACAGCCCCCCGGCGTCAGCGAACGGGGGCAGCGCGGCCCCCGAAGGGGCCGGCGTGCTGACTCCGGGCAGGCGCTTGGCCGTGGTGATATCGCTGGCTTTGGCCGTATCGGCGCCCGTCGACCCGGGCCGATTCGGGAACGGGAACATGTACGTGAAGAAGTCAGTCCTGTCCCTGTCGTGCAGGAACGTGATGCGGTTCCCCTCGATGCGGCACAGACTCGCCTTCGGCCATGCCGTGTTGGTCTCCTGACGGTCCGCTCCGGGGCGCGTAGCGCGGATGCGGGACATGTTGATGCTGTCCACTGCGCGGGGCCCGCTCCGCCCGGGGAAGCGGTGGTGCTCGACCGTGAACGTCGCGCACTGCGCCGCACGGCGCTTGAATTCAGTCAGGCTGATCGGGCGCGCAGCCACAGGCTCGTCACGGCGTGGCGGCCTCACGGTTTCGTCCGGGGTCACGTCGACCGCGGGCACACCGGCGGCGATCACCGCCTCGACGTCGACCACCTGCAGCGCCCCGTCCGTCATCTCGGCCGTCGGCTGAGCCTTGCGGCGACCGCGCTCCGCAAGATGCTGGTTCGCTAGCTTCTGACCAGTCCTGAAGGCGGCGTCCAGGGTCTTGCGCACTGCCTTGTGTGCCTGCTTGCCCGCGTAGGAGTAGACGCAGACCTCGTATGCCGTTCCGTCTTCGGTGGCGTAGAGCGCTGCTGTGCCGTGCGTCCCGTTGTAGGTCGGCGTGCCCTCGTACCCGCTGATGGACTGCTTCACGTGCCAGTCCGCACCAGGCTTGTCGGTCCACGTGCTGCGGGCTTCGATGGCGCGGTTCGCCTTCTGGATCAGCTTCAGGCCAGCAGCGATGGCCTCGTAGTCGTAGCCCTGCGTGGAGCCCTCCGCGGAGGTCGACCCTTCCCCGTCCGGGGAGGCGCCGACCGCGGGCGCGCCATCCGCGGTGGCCAGGTCGGCGCTGCCCGGACCGGGCACCGGGCCGAGCTCCGCGGCCACCGGTCCGGCCTCGGGCCCGCGGGGGGTGTCGACACCCGGTACGGCGCTCGCCTTCTCCGTCCCATGCGTCGACCGCTCCGGGGTCGCCGGGGGCTGCGTCCGGCGCCACACTGACCACCGCAGGGACCTCGGGCATGGTCGCCCGGACCTGCTTGACTCCTCGGGTGAGCCAGTCCGCGGCTCGCCGCACGGCGTCCGCGTATCCGGCCAGTCCCGACCACCAGCGGTGGGTGTTCGCCCGGTTCCGGGCGACACGCTCACACTCCTCAGCGTTCCTCGCGGCAGCGTGCGCAGTCTCGTAGATCGCTTCCTCTGCTTCGTCACGTCTGGTAGTGCAGGTGAGGGAGGAGCGCTTCGAACGCGGCGCGTGCGCGGTTGGCGTCGGTACGGACCGCATCCAAGGTGCGCAGTCCTGCGGCCTCTTCACTGGCGTACTCCGCGGCACGCTCAGCGTGGATCTTCTCCGCCTTCTCAAAGCACTCGCCGACCGCAACGACGTACTCCGGCCGGTGCGCGAGCACGTACGCGCGGACCGTGCGCGCGATGTGGCCCCAGTTGCCACGCTCGGTGGTCCCGTTGGGGAGCGTGATGGTGATCCCACCATCCTCGTCCTCATCGAACACCCAGCGTGCGGGGAATTCGACCCGGGACACGTGCACGGTCGTCAGCATCGGGGAGCGGCGGAACTCTCCCTCGTAGCGCTCGAACCGGGAGTAGACCTCCACACACTGCGGGAAGCGCTCCGCGTAGTCCTCGGCGTCAGCAGTGGTCACCCAGCCTTTGAGCACAACCGCACGCTCCGCGGTCCGGCCGTTCTCCCAGCCATCCTCTACGGCCGGCCCCATGACTTGGCGTGCTCGTGTCAATTCGGAGAATTCCTCCCCACCTTCCGGGCCGGTCCCAGCCAGGCCGACCGACGCGGGCCCCACCACAGACAGCACCCCGGCCACGATGACGGCCGCAGCGTCGACCACCGGCAGCACCCCGGCCCCCGGCGGTTCCTCCGGCGACTCCTCGGCATCGACCGTGCCGAACAGGCCCTGCGCTACCGCGGGCACGGCCGAGGCGACCGCGCGGACACCGGGCGCCGCCGCGGGTCTCGGCGTCGCCCAGGTCGAACAGGCCCGGCTCCACCACGGGGCGCGCGGCCGGCCGCACCTCGTCCGCCGTGATCATGAAGTCGTCCGCCGTGACGTGCGCCGCGGCCCGACGGTCTTCCAGGACCGTACCGGCACGCCGTGCACACCGCGACCGTGCGATCCGCGATCCGCTCGGACGCGCGGTCCGGGTCGACCAGCACCAGGGCCCCGCGCAGCTTGGTGCAGTAGGAACGGGTGTACGGGGCGTCTGCCAGGTGCAGTACCCGGTCGGCGATGTTCTTGACGACGTGGCGCATGGTGGCCCTTTCAGGGATGGGTGGGGTGCGGGTCGGGGCGGGGCAGGGGTGGCCGGTCAGGCTGCGCGCCATGCGTCGTACGCGGCGTAGCGCGCGGTTTCCGCGGCGTCCGTCCAGTGGCCGGAGATGTGCGCGGCGAATTCGACCTTGGTCATGCGCGGCTCGACGTCCGCCCAGTACCGGCGCAACTCCTCGGATGCGCGGGCGTAGGCCACGTGCGACGGGCCGGAGAACAGCGTCCGGGGGTGGATGCCGGCGGCGGCGGCCTTGCGGCTGAGCAGTACGCCTCGGCAGTAGTCCTCAGCGTCGCGGTACTGACGCTCGACGAACGCCTCGTACTCCGCCGCCAGCTCCGCGCGGGTGATGGTGCAGGCGTTCGCGGCGAGATCCGCCTCGCGGTCGGCGAGCCACCGCGCGTCGCTCTCCGCCTCGGCAAGCAGTCGCTCGCCCTGCTTCGCGCATGGCCCGCTCTTCGTCGGTCTCCGGCACGTAGACGATGACCGGCGGAACCGTCGGCATGAACGCGACCGCCGCGGCGTAGTGGTCCAGCTGCGCATGGGCACGCAGTGCGCGGATGTCCATCACAAGATCGCTGATCTCGTCACAGAGTCGCTGCATCGCGTCCGTGGGCAGCAGGTCCACAATTCTCCTCAGTGGTTTGTAAACCGGTGAAGTGGTGTCAGCTAAATGCATGCTCCGCTGGTTTGTCAACTGGTGAAGTGAAGGGAATTGGCGCCACTCCGGCGCCAGCGGCCCCCGGGTAGTGCGAAAGTCGGGCCACCGACCCCTCAGAGGGGGGGTCAAAAATGATGTGTCTGGTGTGTCATCGCAGGTCAAAGCCTCGGCTGATGTGTCAGCGACCTACCTCGATCAACACATCGCGGCGGCCCGCCGACACATCACTCGAAGGGTCATACTCGGACAAACGACCCCTGCTGACACATCAGCCGACGGTCATGAAAGGCTCTGAATTCCCTTCGAGCGCACGGCACTCAAGCAATTCCCGGGAGGGATATAAAGCTCAATTGTCAAGTACACGACAGGAAATTGAATCGCAAGCCCCTGGAAATTCCGACGACAGTCCGTTCCCATTCCGCCCGCCGGCCGCGCACACCCTCGGCGTGGAGTTAACTTGACATGCTCACAGCAATTACCGGTTCTGGTGGCTCTCTGGGCGGACCCGCCCGGCAAGCCGCTGTCCCCACCGGACCAAAGGCAGCACCAGACCCATCTTCGCCTCGCACCGGGCGGGACTTCTCTGATTGACAAACCGGAGAGGTCCCCGAAGGCTGGGCGCAGCGTCAATGAACCACTGAGGAGAGTCGTGGACACCCTGCTCCCCCTGCTGCCCCCGTCGGACCAGCGCGTGGCCCTGGGCGGCTTGCGGGCCTGCGGAGACAAGCGCCGCGCCGCCTACCAGGCGGCCCAGGAAGTTCGCCGCGACGTCTCCAGGGCTATCGCCGTCGCCCTCGGCGCGGGCGCGGCGCCGGCTGACATCGTGCGCATCGCCACCGAGAGCTATTCCCCCGCCCGCGGCGTGCCGTGCTCGGTGCACACGCGGCAGAGCGTGTACAAGGTCATCAACTCCGCCGAGGACGCCGGGGGCACGCACGCGGCGGCCGGCAGGCCGGGTCCGGACGAAGCGCTCGACGCGCTGGGCCTGGCCGTGCGAACGGCCCTCCCGGCGGTCCACGAACACGAGCTGCACCGCGATGTCCTGGCGCGGGTCATGTGGGAGTGCATCGACGCCGGACGCGGGCCGGCCGAGGTAGCCGGCGCCTGCGGCTTCGCGTCCGCGGCCGCCTACCGGTACCTCGGCCTGCGGGGACGCTGGAACCGCGTGTCCGCCACTCTGGACAAGCACGGGCTGCTCGCCGCTGATGAGGTGCTGGTCCGCAACTTCGGCACGGGCATCGTGCTCTGCAATGTCGCCCAGGAGCCGCGTGTCCAGCAGCGGCTGCGGGAGTGCCTGGCCGAGGCAGGCGAGCGGCTGGGCGCCGGCCGGTACGGCGACTGGGCGGCCGTGCACCCCCTTTGATGATGGGAAAGCCGCGTGACCGGACAGCACGCGCCGGGCAGCGCGGACGCCTACCTCGATCGCCGGCGGAACCTCCCCGCGCAGCCCCGCACGATCCCGGCCCCGCGGCGGCGAACCGCGTTCGGTGGAAGGCCCAGCGCGAGGCCGCCGTTTCCGCCCGGGCGAATCGCCGGCCTGACCGAGCGCAGCCCGCTGGGCGGCGCGGACGAGTACGCCAGCCCGCGGCAACCCGCGGCCGGGGGCGAGCGAGAGGCCACGCTTCGGCGCGGGCGCCGTGGCGGCGCGCGGTTGTGGCAGTCGTCGGTCATGACCGACGACGCCGCCATCGGTCATGACCGATGACCGATGCCCTCCCTATCGGTCATGACCGATAGGGCCTGGGCCGTGACCGATCCGGCTTTCCGTGACCGGTCACGATGACCGGTCGGATGTCCGTCGGGTGACCGGCGCCGCCCCGGCACCGGCGCACGCGTGCATCGGTGGTCGGTGTTTCGGTCACGGCCGGGAGCGGCCGACCGAGCGGAGATGGGCGCGGCCTTGTTCGCGTTGCCGCTGCGCGAGGAGGTCTTTCGCCCGCCGCATGTCGCGCTGGCCGGTCGATGGGGACACCTCGTTGCGTCGGGCGGCCTCGGCGCCGGACAGCCTCTTCCCTGTTGCTTCGGCCTCGGCCAGCCACTGGACGATGCGCTCGATGCGCTGGTCCTCGGTCAGCTCGCTGACCGGTGTCTGGTCGATCCACTGCTCAGGGGCGCGGGCGGTGGCCTCCGCGGGGTCGGTCGCCGGCGCTTCCCGTCGCGTCCCGGCCGCCGCGTCGCCGGTACGGGCGGCAGGGATGCCCGGTGTGAGATCGGGGGCGGCGGGGCGCGGCGGCTGTGCGTCTGCGCCGGGCCGCTCAGCAGTGACCCGAGCAGGCGCCCCCGCGGGGTCGGGGTCCGGGGTGTGATGCATGGCCGGTGCCGTGACCGATGAGGTGATGACCGATTCCGTGACCGGTGCGGACGGTCGGTGGCCGGTGCGCGGTGGCCGGCCGGATCGGTCATGCCGCGGTCACTGGCATCCGTGACCGATTCCGTGACCGATTCCGTTGTCCACTCCCCCGGGTCCTGCGCGCGACGGCCGGGGTCGCGCACCGTCCCTGGCGCGACGGCCGCCGTGTCGGGCGCGGGGTGTGCTCCGCGTGCGGGGTGGGCGCGCTCGGTCTCCTCTGGGGGGCCTTCTCCCGCCGGGGTGGGCTGTGGCCGGAGTGCCTGGAACTGCTGGAGCTGGTGGCTGTTCGGGAAGGCGCTGTACTGCCCCGCGTAGTCGCGGTAGTCCTGGAACCGGGCCTCGCCATCGTCCCGGCCCGTGGAATCGGTGGCCGGCCGCGCGGAGCGGGCGGCGGCGTCGGGGTGGGTGTCGGGGTCGTGTTCCCGGGCCGGGTGTTCCAACGCCATGCCGGCGTCAGGGGCTGCGGCGCCGGCGTGTTCCAACCCGATCGGCTCCGTCGGCCTCTGTTCCAACGGCCCTCGTTCCAACGGCGCCGGTTCCAACGGTTCCGGTTCCAGCGTGGCGGGCGCCGGGCGGTGCGGAAGGGCCGGCCCTTGGATGCCCGCGGCCTCCAGGCCGGCTTCCGCGGTCTCGGTGAGCGGCACCCCGTAGCGGGCGAGCCGCAGCGGCATGATCGCCTCGATGGGGGCCTTGCGGCGCCACGCGACGCCGTACCGCGCGCGCAGCCTGGCCCGGTACACCAGCCGGTCCTGCTCGCGCCGGATGACCTCCTCGTACGACCGCAGCTCCCACAGCTTCATCCGGCGCCACAGCCTGAAGGTCGGCAGCGGGGCGAGCAGCCAGCGGGTGATGCGGACGCCCTCCATGTGCTTGTCGGCCGTGATGTCGGCGATCCGGCCGATCGCGTGCCGGGCGGCCTCGACCGAGACCACGAAGAGCACGGGGATGATCGCGTGCATGCCGACGCCGAGCTTGTCGGGCCAGGCCGCGGCGCCGTTGAAGGCGATCGTCGCGATGGTCAGCAGCCACGCCGTCTGCCGCAGCAGCGGGAACGGGATGCGCAGCCAGGTCAGCAGCAGGTCGAGCGCCAGCAGCACGACGATCCCCGCGTCGACGCCGATCGGGAAGACGTTGGCAAAAGCGCCGAAGCCCTTGTGCAGGGCGAGCGTGCGCACCGCCGCGTAGGAACCGGCGAAGCCGATCCCGGCGATCACCACCACGCCGGACACCACAACGCCCACCAAGATCCGGTGCGTGCGGGTCAAATGCATACCGCTGTGGGGAGGGTTCACTTGCCGGCCGGCTTCCCGCGATAGGCCGCCGGTGTGGAGAGCGGGGGCCGGCGGTTCCGGGTCCGCGGTGCGCGGCTCGGTGTCCGGCTCGACCATCGCGTCTCCTCCGTAGCGACTTGGTGTGTAGCGGATGACCTTAGCGAGGCTTCGCGTTCCGGGGCGCCCCGGCGGGCTGGTGTCTCATCTGCGGTGTCAGGCGCGGAGGTTGACCAGCATCGGCGGCGCTGTCTCACCGGTGACGGCGGTGGCCGAGATGACGGCGTGGCCGGCCGGTATCGCGGCGAGGTCGGAGGCCGACCAGCGGTCCCGCTCGACCCGGCGAACGGTGACGGCCTGGGTGGTGACCGCCTCCCCGGTGACCAGCCGGCGCACCCCGCGGGCGAGTCGTTTGGTGATGCCGCCGGACTGGTCGGGGGTGCGGGTGACGTCGGCCGCCTCCGTCCACGCGGTCCCCCACGCCTGCGCGAACGCCCGGCCGTCCCAGGTGGAGATCCCGGCGAGCGCGATCCGGCAGCCCGCCGCGCCGAGCAGCGGGCCGCGCAGGTGCTCCGGCACGTCGTCCAGGGCGCGCAGCGCGAGCACGGCGCCGGCGTGCACCGGCCGCAGCTGTTGCAGGGCCCGCACCGACTCCGCCGTGACCGTGTGGGTGGCGTCGTCCAGGACCAGGCCGGCGAACAGGCCCCGGTCCCGCCGTGCGGTGGCGGCCGCGGTGAACTGCGCCAGCACCAGCCGGGCCAGGATGCGGGACGCCTCGGTGTGCCCGTGCTCGGGCAGGTCGACCCGCACCCGCAACGGCTGCTCCAGCGCGGCGGTCGTGAGCGCGAAGGGCCTGGACTGGTCGGTGGTGTCGAAGAACCCGGCGAACGCGGGCCGGTCCAGCAGCGCGACCCGGTCCGCCAGCAGCGCCCCGACGTCCCCCGGCTGGCCCGACTGCCGGGCGCGGGCGTCCAGTTCGCGCATCCAGCCCGGCTCACCCGCCTGGTCCAGACGCTCCCGCAGCATCGCCATGGCTGCCGCGTCCCCTTCCAGCAGCGCGCGCAGCTCGCTGGTGGAGGGGAATCGGCCGTGGGCCGCCCGGAACGGCCCGAGCACCCGGGACAACGCCGTCGCCGCCCGGCGGGGGTCGGCCCGCTCCCCTTCGGAGCCGTCCAGAAGCGCGGCAGACAGCAGCCCGGCCGCGGCGTCGGGATCGGCCGTGCCGGCGTACAGGTCCAGGCCGTACACCGAGCCCGGGTCGCCGCACCTGATCACCACGTCGAACGCCTGGTCCGGTCCGAGTCCGGCGCCCCGCGCGCCGACCGCCACCACCGCGGCGCCACCGGCGAGTGCTTGCAGACACAGCGACTCCACGACCGGCCGCACGATGTACCGGGTCTTGCCCGACCCGGACGGCCCGACCATCACCGCGGACGTCCCCAGCACCCCAGGGTCCAACGCCGCGCCCACGCCCCGGAACTGCTGCGGGTTGCGCGCGTCATCCGCCACCGTGCCGATGAGTACCTGAGCGGCCATCAGGTCATGCCGGGCGATGCGTGCCGGCAGGACGCGGGAGCCGGACGGGTGCGGGTACGCTCCCGCTCCCCGGAGCTCCACCTCCCGGACGTACGCCACCACCCCCGCAGGGCCGGCCGCCGCCGCGGTCGACCAGGCCCGGGTCAGCCGGGCGAGATCCACGTCCGTCATTCGCCCGGCCGCCAGGTCGGCCGCGAGCCGGTCGGCCGCCCCGTGCAGGCCGGCGGCCCGCAACTGCGGCCACCCCGCCGGGTCCACAGCCGACCCGGCACCCTCCTGCGGCGCGGGGCGCGGCAGGAGGCGCCGCACGGCGGGGCGCAGGTAGCGGCGCCAGACCTCCGGCCAGTGGCCGGCCCGCCCGAACACGACGGCGAGCAGCGCCCACCACACCAGGTCGTAGACGTCCTGCGCGAGGATGAACCGGTGCACCTCGGCGAGCGTCCACCGGTGGCCGGTCGGCGCGAGCCCGAGCCAGACCAGCGGCCGGACCCACAGCCAGTACAGGTAGTCATGAACGAGCGAGTGCGTCAGCCACCCCCCGAGCAGCGCGCCCACGGCCGTGCCGACCAGCCGGCGGTCGCGGGATGCGGTCGGGGTCGGCCGGCGGGCGCGGGGTGTGCCCGAAGGTGTAGATCCCGGGTGCATCGCCGCGCCGCGGGGTACGCAGCCACGCCTCCATCGCCGCGCCAGGCCCGACCGGCACAGCCGGCGGAACCGCCGGCATGGGCGGAACCGCGCGGAGGGACGGCGGGCCGGCGGGCGCCGGAACCCCGTCGGCCTGATCCTTGTTCACGTCTTTGCTCCCCCGCCGGGTATCAGCGGACGGTTCGACCAGGCGACCTCGACGCGGGACTTGTCCCCCACCGCATTCGCGGTCGTGGTCCGGCGCTCGTACGTATGCCAGCCCGCGTACAACGCTTTGTAGAGCGGCGAGTGGTAGCCGGACAGCACAATCGTCGCCCGGCAGTCCGCGAGGGCGGCTGCCAGTTCGCGATGCTCAGGTTCACCGCGCATATCTCGCTGGTACCGGCTGCCTGATGTGCGGGTATCGCCGAGATAGGGCGGATCGACGTAGAGCAGGACACGTGGGTTCTGGCCGTATTTCGCGATCAGATCGAGGGCCGGCAGGCACTCCAGCGACACGGTGTGGAGCCGCTCGGCTGCCGCGGCCATCCGCTCGACGTACCGTTCCAGGTAGCGGGGGACGGATGCCGTATCGCTGGGGTCGATGCGGCGTCTCCAGCCGGCCTTACGCAGCGAGCCGCCGCGCGATTGCGTGAGTTTCACCCAGACCCTGCGCGCGGTTTCCAACTCGTCCACAGACGCTTCCCGCGCCGCGAGAAGTTCCGCCCGGGAATGCGGCGTGAGGGCGCACACCCGGGCCAGGTCGATTGGTCGATCACGCAAAACCCGCCAGAACGTCATCAACTCACTGTCGATATCGTTGACTGTCTCCATCCGGGCCGGGCCTTTCGCCAGAAGAACGGCCAGGGAACCGCAGTACGGCTCGACGTAGTGACCGTGCTCGGGAAGCAGGGACACAATCCACGGGGCGAGGGCTTGCTTGCCGCCGAAGTACGGGACGGGCGGCAGCACTCTGAGGATGGTGCTTTCACGGCTGGGAGGCGCCGGCCTGGCCGATTCGCCGGGGCAGGGGCGGGTCACGACAGGGCCCTCCGGATGTCGGCCAGCCGGTAGGCGGCCGGCCGGCCGGGAACGGCGTCCAGGCGGGTTGTGGGAACGTCGAGACCGGCCTTCCTCATGTGGCCCCTGAGGGTGCGGCCGACCATCGCCAGCCGGTCTGTGCGGCCGACCCACCGGCCCCACGTCGCCCCGTCGACGGCCTCCAGCCGGTCAGCGACCCGCGCGACGGTCAGCGCCTGCGGGTTGCCCTCCGCGGCGAAAGCGTCGAGGAGCAGCTTGGCAATCTCGGGCACGTCGGCCCGCGCGCCGGCGGCGGGGGCGGGCAGGCCCGCGACGGCCCCGCCGATGGGCGCAGGGCCCTTGTTCACGACGCGAACGGACAAGACGTGGCGCGGCTCATCGTCCTTGGCCGCATCGGCTTCGACAGTGACGACGGCGTCGACGGATGCGTCGGGCAGGGTGAGGGACACCCCGAGGTTGTCGCCGAGGTGCAGGGTCACCGCGGCGTTGCGGTAACGGGGGTGCGTGATCGGATCGTTCATGGGAATGCACGCTTTCTGCGTGGGGCGCGTCGCGCGCCACGTGGTGTCGTGGGGGTGGCGGGGTGGAGCCGGCCATCGACGGTCGACGGCGGGACCTTGACGCACTGGCGGCGAGTCACGGCAGGGCGCTGCGGATGTCGGCCAGCCGGTAGGCGGTCGGCCGCCCGGGAACGCCATCGAGGCGGATCGTCGGGACGTCGAGACCGGCTTTCCTGAGGCGGTCTTTGAGGGTGCGGCCGATCATCAGGGGTCGGTTCGCCCGCCCTTCCCACGCGCCGAAGACGGCCTCGTCGGCGGCAACCAGGTGGTCGGCGAGCTGCGCGATGGTCAGCGCCTGCGGGCTGCCCTCCGCCGCGAAGGCGTCGAGGAGCAGTTTGGCGATCTCCGGGATGCCGGACCGTACTGTGGCGGTGTCGTCGAGGGTCGGCAGGCCCGCGTCGACCCGTTCCTTGGCGCGGGCGGCCGCGGTGGTTGCGCTGATGGGTGGGACGTAGCGGAGCACCGGGTCGCGGTGTCGGGGGGTGATGCAGTAGAAGCGGCCGGCGTCTGCGGGCTCCCACTCGCCAGGGCTGGGGACGAGCAGGTGCGGCAGCCACCCCCGGGAGATGGCGTCGGCCTGGCCGACCACCAGGGGGACGTCGGCCTGCCGGCACGGGAGCATGATCCGCACGCCGAACACGTCGGCGACCGCGTCACCGAGGACGTCGGCGGTGGCGTCCTGGGTGCAGACCACCAGGGTCACCCTGGCTTTGCGGCCGATGCGCAGCAGGTCCAGGGCGAGCTGCTTGCCGCGTTTGGACAGGCGGGGCCACTCGTCGACGAACGCGATGATCGCCGGGGCGTCGGGGGTGACGGTCCAGTTGTCCTCGACCGTGCCGAGCGCGGCGATCCGTGCCTCGGCCGTGGCGAGCAGGTGCTCCAGGAGTGCTTCGGCGTCTCTGGGGTTGAGGGCGCGGTGTGCGGCGCAGGGTCCCAGCGGGCCGAGTCCGCGGCCGGTGGGGTCGATGTCGATGGCGACGGCGTCGGTGCAGGCGGTGACGTAGTCGGCCATCGTGCGGACCATCGTGGATTTGCCGCCGCCGGTGTCGGAGACGATCAGAGCGTGCTGTCCGGCCAGCACGACCGGTGTGGCGTCGCCGTCGATGCTGATGCCGATGCTGACCGGGTCGGTGATCGAGCAGGACAGCGGCGCGCGCAGCGGGGCGGGGGGCGGCGCCGCGAACGGGTCGGACAGCAGGATGCGCAGGGTGATGGCCGCGCCGTCCTCGGCGCTGGTGCGCTGCGCGAGCAGCCGGTTGTCGCCGACCCGCAGCGTGGTCGCCATCCTGGGCAGCACTCTGATCAGGTCCCCGAGGGTGCCGCCGGCCAGCACCACCGGCACCGTCCACCCCCAGGCGGTCTCGGCCGGCACGGCGACATCGGCGACCTGCGCGCGCTCCTTGCGCAGGGCCAGGATGACGGCCTCGCGGGCCCGGCGGGGGTCCCGGCCGGCTTCGCGGATCGGGAACGGCTCCGGCTCCGGGGGCGCCTCCAGCTCGGTGTGCGCGGGCGGGGACGGGGGCACGAACAGCAGCTTGGGAACCCGCGGCCGGCGGCGCATCGGCCGACGCCCCTGCACCCACACCAACGCCACCGCGAACACGGCGAACAGCGCGGCACAGAGCAGCGCGGCGGGTATCGAGATCCACCACACCCCCACCCACGCGGCCGGCAGTGCCAGCAGCCAGCCGACGGCAGCCAGATGCCGGCGGAAGCGGACCTGGCCCCGGCCGATCGCCAGCATGCCGTCGGTCACTTCCAGGTGCCGGAACTCCTCCTGGCCCAGGCGCATCTGGAGCTGCGCCCACTGCATCATCTTGTAGGAGATCACCGGCGACGCGCCGCCGCCGTACATGCCGTAGCCCCCGCCATAGCCGCCGTAGCCGCCGCGGCTTCGTTGCTGGCGCTGTATCTGCATGCGCTGCATCTGCATGGCGGTGGCCTGCTTCTGCTGGTTCTTCAGCATGCTGATGTTCTGCGCGACTTCGGCCTGGGTCTTCTGGCGGTCCGCCTTCCACAGGCGGTACTGGTCGTTGAGGACACGGTGCGCGATGTGCGTGTCGGTCAGGTCCTCGGTACGCCACCAGCGGCCCCATTCGGCCCGCAAGTGGCGTGCTCCGGCGGACAAGGTGCCGGCCAGGGTGCTGGTGCTGGTGTTGTTGGTGGTCATGTGTGCCGCCCCCGCTCAGATCCGGGTGAGCAGGATGCTGCCCACGGTGTTGCCGCTGGTGCGTATCAGGCCGAGGGACAGCCCGATCAGGCCGGCGGAGGCACCCAGCCACACCCCGCACAACGCCCCCAGGAGCACGGGGTTTTTCAGGTCCGGGCGCCCGGACTTGAACAGCCCGAGGTAGAGCGCGAGCAGGCACAACCCGGCGACCACGCCGGAGAACCCGACCTTCTCGCCGCCGGTCAGCGGCCGGTGCCCGCCGCCAGGGACCGCGGTGTTGGTGCCGGCCTCCAGGGCATAGCGGCCGACCCCGTCGCCGAGCGCCGCCGTCGCGCCGCCCATCGCGCCCAGGATGCCGCCGCCCAGGAACAGCAGAGTGGCCATCGCCACCCCGGCGATGAAATGCACCTTCGGAGTGGGGTCCCCGCCCCGCCACCGGCCCACCTGGTAGAAGAGGACGACCAGACCGGCGACGGACGCGCCGATTCCGCCGACGGCGGCTCCCGTGGTGTTCATGAAAATCAGACTCCTGTCAGGACGTTGATCGCCACGCGCCCGATCGAGTGCGCGGCAGCGAGAAGGAAGGACCAGCCGGCGACGGCTGTGGCCAGGCGCAGCAGATAGCCGGCGTAGGGCACGGCCCAGGCCCGGCGGAAAAGGGCGACCAGCCCCCGGGCCGTGGCCGAGACGAGAGCGCCGGCCGCCGCGCCCAGCACGCCCCCCAGGGGCAGCGCGAGCAGCACGGCCAGGACCAGTACGGGCAGCAGCACCCACCCCAGCGGCGCGAACAGCCCCCCGGTGCGGATGCCGGCGGCCATGCGGTCCTCCGGGCTCTGCCCGCCCCACGTCACCAACAGCGAGACCAGCAGCGCGGGGACGTTGACGCCCAGGCGCAGCCACCGCAGGTCCAGGCCGCGGCGCTGCGCGGCCGCGTACGGATCGGGCAGGTGCGCGGCGACGGCCTGGCCGACCGCGGCGCCGATCTCCTGCGCGGCCTGCCAGCCCTCCCGGCCCTGCTCGGCCCAGACGTCGCGCAACTCGCCGCGTATGTCCGCTGTCCGCCACCACTCCCCCGGCGCCCCGTCGTCTCCCGGACCCTCCGGCCCGGACGGCCCCGCCTCAGGCGGGAGCGGCTGTTTGATGCGCGGCGCCTCGGATGGCATCGGGGGCGCATCCGGCGGCAACGGACGCCCCCCGGGCACCACCGCGGGCGGCAATGGCTGCTTGACGGGCGGCGCCTGGGGGGGCAACGGCTGCTTGGGCGGCGGCTGTTCCGTGCGCGGCGCCTCAGGTGGCAGGGGCTGCTTGACGGGCGGCGCCTCGGGCGGCAGGGGCTGCTTGCGCGCAGGGTTCGGCCCGTCGTTGCCGCCGCCGTCGTATGCGTCGCCCGTCATGTCCCGCTCCCGGCCTTACGCGGGGCGGAGGTAGGCCGCGTACACCCACCCGGTGAAGCCGGACCGCAGTCCGGACGCGCTGCGCCGGGTCAGCCGCACCTGGAACCACGCTTGGTTCCAGCTCTCTCTGATCGGCGTCATGTGGTCGCCCCGGTACAGCAGCCCGTAGGTCGTGTGGTGCGTGCTCGGTCCCGACCTGATCCGCAGGCCGTTCACCTTCGGCGTGGCCGTCCCGAATATCCACTCCGTCGTCGGGGCGAGCCGCGGGGCGGGGGCGGCCGATGCGGCGCCCACCCCGACCACTCCGATCAGCACCAGGCTTGCCGCCGCGGCCAGCGGCACCAGGCGCGTCGTGATGCCCCTTCTGCGGGTGCTCCTTCTTCGGCTCCGGCCGGGCTGGGCGGGGGGCGGGGGAATGCGTGTGGTTTCCACGGCTTCTTCTTTCTGGTGCGGGGTATACCGGGGTGACCACCCCTGGATGTGGGGGCGGTCCCGGTGTCTGCGGCCAGATTGGGCAGACCGGCCCCGCCCTGCCCAGAGCCCACATACTGAGCCGTATGGCTCATATGGGGCCTCTACCTTGCATTGGCGCATCGGGGACCCGTATCGGCTGCACCGCTCCATGTACGGGACCCTGCGGCGGGATCGGGCGGGCCCGGGCGGGCCGGGAGTGGCCCCCGTCACTTTGTCTGGACGACCCCCCGGCGCAAGGCATTACCTTCCTGGCATAAGGACCGAAAGCGGATCATCACGATGCACAGGGAGCCACGCCATGCCCACACTCGACGAGGTGATCAACACCATCCCGGGCCTGCACTACGCGGTGCCCCCGGACGGCCCGGCGCGGGCGGCCGTGATGGGAGTGCGGTCGACCGGCCACGGTTCCCCCCGACGCTGGGAGAACGGCCGGGAGGTGTCCGGCTGGCGGGGCCTGCTGGCGCTGCTGACCGGCAGCCCTGTGCAGTACGGCCCCCTGGTCCGCGCGCTGGCCGGCGGCGGCGCGGCGGGGATCGTCTGCGCCGCGCCGGTGCCCGCCGGGCTGGTGTCCGCCGGCCGTGCCCACCATCTGCCGGTCGTGGAGGTCACCGCTGAGGCGGCATCCGCGGAGTACCTCGCCGAAGCCGTCTTCAGCCTGCGGGACGCCGAGGAGACCGCGCACGCCAACTCCTTGCAGAAGCAGCTGGACAGCGCTCGGGGGCTACTGACCAGCGCGGGGAAGCAGGACGCCGTTCAGGCGATCCGGCAATGGCTGGAGGGAGCCGTGGGCGGCGAGGTGATGCTGGTAGCGCCCCATCAGGTGGGGCCCCCGATGCTGCCGTCCGGGCAGATCGTGCCGCGCGAAGAGATCGCCGCCCTCGCCGAGAGCGGGCAGATCGCGGCGAAGGAGGTGACGGTCGAGGACGGCCTGTCGGTGCGGCTGTCCTCTCTGAGCACCGGCATGCCCCATCATGTGCTGGCGGTGGCCCGCGAGGGCGGATGGCCGAAGACCGCAGCTGATGCGATAGCCCTGGCCAGCCCGGTGCTTGCCAGCTGGCTTCGGCAGGCCGCCGTCGGCGACGCCGAGCGGGTGCCGGCCCGGACTGCGGTGCTCCAGATGCTCCTGGACGAGCAGGTACAACCGGCCCGGGAGGCCGCCAAGGCGATACGCGTCGCCCACGCCGTCCTGCACACCGCCGCCCGGGTCAGGGTGTGCGTCATCAGCAGCCCATCGCAGGACATGGTGGTGTCCGCGCTCCATCACCACCTGGGCGACAAGGCCCTGGTCGTGCCGTACGGGGAGACCATCGTCGCGGTCATCGTGGACGACGAGAAAGTCCTGGCCGCCCTGCGCAGGTACCTCCACCCCCGGCGTGCCTACATCGGCGTCAGCGGGCGGCATGCGCTGGACGAGGTCCGGGTGGGACATCTCCACGCGCGCCAGGCCATGGGCGCGGCCACCGACCGGCCGGAGCGGTGGGCACGATACGTGCCTGTCCTGTCCGATCTGGCCTCCGCGCTTCCCATCGGCCCGGCCTACCGCTGGCAGCAGGACCTCCTCCAGCCGCTGGAGGGTCTGCGCCCGGCCACGCGTGACCTGTGGCTGGAGACCACCCGCCTGGTCATGACCCACGGCACGTCGGTGGCCGCCGCGACCATGGGGGTGCACTACAACTCGGTCCGACGCCGCACCGCACAGATCTCCGGGGCACTCGGCCTGGACCCCGGCGACCCCGGCGACAGCATCGTGCTCGACCTGGCGCTGCGCATCCGCCGCCTGCGGCTGCGGGCACCGGCGCGCTCCACGCCCATCACCCTCGGCGAACTGCTGGAGACCCCGGCGGCGAGCGCCTGGGCCCGCACCATGATCGGCACGCTGCCCCCGCACCTCCTGGAAATAGTGATCGTCTGGCTCGATGCCTGGGCCGACGGCGCCGACGGCGCCAACGCCCGTGCGGCCGAACGCCTCGGCACCATGCCCAAAACGCTCCGGCGCCGCCTGCACGAGGCCGAGGCCCTCCTGGGGCGCACCCTGGTCACCAGCGCCCCCCTCGCAGGACCCGACCCGACCCCGGGCCGGGTCGGCTCGCGGCCGCCCCAACCGCCCAGCACACTCCCCGCCGAGCGCGGAATCAACGACCTCTTCCTGGCCGCGACCATCACCGGCACCCTGCAACGCCCCGTCCTGACCCCCCGCCACACCCAACGCTGACAGCCACGGCCGCCACCTGGCCGCCAAGCCTGCAGGCCGCCGTCGCGGACGGCGGCGACAGCACACAGCGCCCCGGGCCGTACAGCAGAGCCCGCCCTCGATCACCCTGGCAGGCGGCAAGCCAACCGGAGGTGGGGAACGCTCTGTGGGTGTGGGTGGCCGCCCGGGCACGGTTCGCCGTTCGCGGCCGTCGTCATACGCACGGTCGCCCTGTTACGACGGGGGGCGCCCGGTTCGCCGTCCTGTCGTCGCCCACCACAACGACGTGGTCAGCCCCCGGAATCCGGTGTGCGACGGGGCGCGGCCGGAGTGCTGCAATGCCCACTGCTGGGCGTCGCCGGCGTCCTCCCCGGAAGCCGAGCGCTCCAGGCACGTCGTGCACTCCAACTCGAACAGCGGCGGCGCGCCTTCGGCGGTGTCCCGCTGGATCTTCCAGGTGACGAAGCGCGCCACGGAACGAGTCACAGCGATACTCCGGCGGTAGTGCGCCCGGTGCGCAGACGGTGGGTTGAGCGGCGTTCGCGGCGGCAGGTGCCCCGCGGCGTGCGAGTTCACGTCGGTGTTCGAGGTTTTCCCCGCGTGCTTGCTCAAGGGCCTCTCTCAACGACCTTGTCTCCTCGCGGAGTTGTTCCTTGAGACGGGCGATCTCTGTGCTGGGCGCGAGGGCGAGGTTGTTCTCGCTGTCCTGCTCGGCCTGCCTGCGGGCGCAGGCCGGCGGAACCGGCGGAACCAGGAGGGGGGGCGATCCGGGTCCCGCCGGAGTCCCAGGCAAGGAGGAGCCTGCACCCCCCAGCCTGCACCCCACCAGCCCCCATCCCCCACCACGACCCGGCCCCGTTCACCCGAACGAACCACCCGGCACCACCAACTCCACCCGGAGCACGGGAAGGCCCGTCACCGGTGTGGTGACGGGCCCTGTTGGTGCGGTCAGCGGCGGAGCGCTCGTGCGCGTCCGCTCCGCTGGGGTCGAACCGGACCCCGGGACGCCGGGTGTCTCCCCCATCCATCCGGCCGGCCGGGCAACGGCGGCGACCACCACCAGCCCCGGGTACACAAGCCGGTAGTGCCAGGGGCGCCGGCCGCCAGCCCGGCAGGGACGGCCGACACCCAGCGCGACGGCTTCAGCGGAGAACGACACCAAACCCTCCCTTATTCACTGGCAGGGGTGCTGGAGTCCCGTCCTGCTGCCGGTCACCGCTCCCCCGGCTCGGGTGGGCCCCGTCAGCTCGGGGAGGGCGGCGCGCTGGGCGTGCAGGGCTTTGGCCAGGGTGGTGACGTAGGCGGTGGCGTGGGCGCGTCCGTCGGGGCCGGGGGTGGCCTGCACGCGCTGGATGAGGGCGGAGCCCACCAGGACGGCGTCGGCCAGGCGGCTGAGCTGCACGGCCCGGCTCACCTCGCACCGGCCGGCTCCGATCACGACGGGCAGCCGGGTGACGGCCCGGATGCGGGGGACGAAGTCGCGTAGGCCCGTCAGGTCCGGCCCGCCGGGATACCCGGTGGGCGTGTCGGTGGCGGGGGCGACGATCCAGCCGGTTGCGGCGCGGCACACGGTGGCCAGGCGGGTATCGGTGGCCCGGCGGAACGCGACGCGCGGGGCGAGCAGCCCGGCCCGGTGTGTGGTGGCGGCCCACAGATCGGCGTGGATCTGGGGCAGGTCAGGGACGGTTATCGCGCCCGCGCCGGCTCTGGCCAGCGCGGTCGCGGCGCTGACCGGGCCGACCCGGGCGAGCGCGTCCCAGTGGGCGCGCACGACCACCGGCACCCCGTGGTGGCTGGTGATCTCGCTGACCGTGGTGATCGCGTCGGCCAGCGCGCTCTCGCCGGTGTGCCGGGCCGGCCCCGCGCCGATCTCCACGTATTCCGCGCCGGCCTCGATCAGTGGCGTGCAGGGTGCTGATCGCGTCGGTGGTGGTGGGCCAGCCGGCGGGCCAGAACACCCCCAGCACGGGGCCGGCGCGGAGCAGGGTGGTCATGGCTGTGGCGGCGGGTGTCGGTGTCGGGGTCGGGGTCACGGGGGTTCACCTTCTGTCTGCGGCCGGCCGGGCTGGGGGTGGTGGCCGGCTGGGGATGGC
Organism: uncultured Actinomycetota bacterium; assembly: GCA_963756705.1. Taxonomy (GTDB): domain Bacteria; phylum Actinomycetota; class Actinomycetes; order Streptomycetales; family Streptomycetaceae; genus Actinacidiphila. The sequence goes on from CAVWOS010000009.1 coordinate 35,925, forward strand.
CGGTTTCCGGGCGGGTGCCGCTGCACTGCGGCGCCCGGCGGGCGTGGGTGGGTGGGGGCGGTGGGGTTAGCGGCCGATGCCTATGGCCTGCTGGATCGTGGTGGCGTCGGTGATCGCGCGGAGCATCGCGTCGGCGACGTCGGCCCGGCCGATCGACCGGTAGCGGTAGGGGTTGTGCTCGACGGTGACGCGGTAGGCGCCGGTGAGGGGCTGGTCGGTCAGCCGCGGCGGGCGCACGACCGTCCAGTCCAGGCCGCTTCCCCGCAGGTCGGCCTCCATCACGGCAAGGTCGGCGAAGTGGGCGCCGAGGAAGCGGCGGGCGAGCGGGGCGGCCAAGGTAGCGCATGACGGGCCCCTCGGCCGGATCGTGCACGGGCCGGGAGGGTCTGCCGGGCGAGGGCATGGTCAGCACGAGTACGGAGCTGACCGCCACCACCCGGCGCACGCCCGTGATCTGCATCGCCTCGATCAGCGATCGGGTGCCCGCGGCGGTGATCCCGTGGTCGGCCCGGGTGCGCGGCCCGAAGGCCGACAACACCGCGTCGGCGCCCTCCACGGCCTCGGCCAGGGCTGCCGGGTCGGGCGCGGTCAGGTCCATGCGGACCGATGGGACGGGGTGGGGGAGCAGGGCGGGGGAGCGGACGACGGCGGTCACCTCGTGGCCGCGCTCCAGGGCCTGCTCCAGTAGCTGCCGGCCGATGCCTCCGGTGGCGGCGATGAGCGTGATCCTCATGACGTGGCTCCTTGGGTGTGATGCGGGGGGTGGTGACGGACGGCCCGGGGCGGGGCGGGCGGTGGCGGGGTCAGTGCTGTGTGCGGGGAGTGGGCGCGTCCCACATGTCCGTCATGGGCAGCAGGTGCTCCGGCAGGCGCCGCAGCGTGAGGCTCAGCAGATCGGTGCGGTCCGGGAGGTAGGTGATGAGGGTGTGGGCGAGCGCGAGGCCGACCGGGGCAGCCGTGGGACGGTCGCTCGCGCGCACCCAGGCCAGGGTCGCCAGGCGCAGACACTGCAGGGCCGGGGCCGCGGGCGAGCTCAAGCTGTAGCGGGCGATGGCGATCCGGCAGTACAGATTGACCGCCCGGTCCCAGTGGCCGGCCAGCAGTGTCAGGTCGGCGTACAGCTCGCCGGCCAGCCACGGCCCCGGGTGGTCCTGGCCAAGGTCCAGAGTCAGCCGGCTGACCAGACGGCCGGCTGCCTTCACGGCCTCCTCGATGTCGCCGGCGCGCTCAGCGGCGAAGACCTGTTCCAGCAGGCCGTCCCGGTCCGGCGGCTGCTCGCTCCACCGCGGGTCCGGGGTGCCGCCGGGTGTGGATATGTGCGGGGCCAGCCGGTGCGGATTGCGGGCGCCGGCTCCGGTGACCGCGTAGACGTCGACCCGGCCGTGGGTCCGGCCGACCCTGACCAGTACCGGACGCCCCTGCGCGGTGGCAGCCTCGGCTGCGTGCTGCCACAGCGGGTGCTCCGGCTCGTCCACGCCCGGTGACATCGCCCAGGACAGGGCGTGGACGTCGCCTCCGGGCATCACCACGGCTGTGATCAGCGGAGCACCCAATACCGTGATCACCGCGTTTCCCGGGCGGGCGTAGCGGCTCATCGTGTCCTCCACGGGAGACGGCGTCGCTGCCGGGCGGTGACACCGGTATGCAGGGCGTAGCGGCGCGCCGCCGCGTGGTAGAGCCAGGCCCTGTAAGGGCGGGTGCCGGGCCCGGCCGTGCGGTGCTCGAAGCGCCGCCCGCCCATGCCGGCCGTGCCGAGCGGGTGCGGACCGGGCCGCGTCGGGGTGCCGGCGGTCACGACGCGCCACCTGTCCCGGGCCCGTCGCCCGTCCCGGACGCGCCGCCCGAGGTGATGTCGCACCGGATGCTCCAGTACAGGCCGTCACATGCGGTGCGGGTCACGTGCGGCATGGCCACCAGATGCGCCCTGCCGTCCTCCACGGCCAGGTCCCACCAGGCGCACACAGCCGGAGCCGGCGCGTCGAAGCTGACGATGATCGACCCGGGTACCCGGTGCGGCCTGACTCCGAGACCCAGGAGGCGGTGATGCGCGTAGGAGGCGACGGACAGGCACTCCTGGACCTGGCGGCGCAACCCGTCACGGCCCAGATCCCGGAGCGCCACCCACATCAGTGCCGCGGCCAACCCGGAGCGCGAGCAGCCCAGCGTGCGGTCCCGGCCGCCGAGGTACTGCTCCACACGGGCGGCCGGCACCAGGTGCTCGCGGGCCAGGACCACACCGCACGGCGTGGGCACGCCCAGGAATTTGTGGCCGCTGATCGTGATGCTGTCGGCCATCCCGTCGGCGAACGTCCACCGCGGCGGCGAGGTGAGGAACGGGGCGACCAGCCCGCCCAAAGCGGCGTCGACGTGCACGTAGACCGGGCCGCCCGCGGCGCGTGCCGCCTCCCGCAGCGCGGGAACGTCGTCGTAGGCGCCGGTGGCGGTGATGCCGATCGTGGCCACCACGATCGCCCCGCCGTCCCGGCGAGCCGTCTCCCGCCGCAGCGCGGCCGGGTCCATCGTCCCGTCGCCGCGGCCATCGACGACCACCACGTCCATCCCCAACCGGCCGCACGCTTTGCGCACCGAGGAGTGCGTCGCGGCGGTCGTGTAGACCGGCGCCCGCGGCAGGGCCCGCCGAGCGACGTGGAGCCCGAACTCATTGCCTTCGCTACCGCCGGAGACGATGTAGCCGTACACATCGGCCCGGGGGATGTCGGTCAGACCGGCGAAGAAGTTGATCACTTCGCGTTCCAGAGCCTTGGTGCCGCCATCGTCCGCATCGGGATCACCGGCGTTGTTGAAGTGCACCCCGAGCAGGCCAGCGAGGTCGCGAAAATCGGTGGCCCGGTTGCCTGGATAGCCCAGCGATGACCGGTCGCGCTCATGGGCCTGCTCGGTCAGCCGGCCGATACGGGCCCGGGTGACCACAGGGTCGCCCGGGGCGTCGCCGATCGCGTCATCCAGACCCGCCAGATCCGGGGCCTGTCGGGGACGAGGTATGAGAGCCATAGGGCCGCCTTCGGCCAGTGCGGAACGGCCCCGACCGGGGTGTGCTCCGCAGGGATTTATGAGCGGGTGGGGCCCATGCCCGTGGGCCCCACCCCGGCGAACGGCCGCGCCTGCCAGAACGCACAGCCGAGATGGCCCCCCACTGGGCCACCGCCGTGCCGTCAGACCACCACGACCGCCACACCCACACACCGGCCCCGACGCTGAGCGGTGCACCGGATTTGGGGTGCGAACCCTCAATTTGCGGGTTCGCACCCCAAATCCGACATGGCGCTCAGCATCCCGGCACTCCCGGCGCCGCCGGGCCCGCTCCTAACGTCGGCCCCGCCTGGGTGGCGCAACGGCAGACGCAGCCGATTTAAAACCGGCCGCCCCCCGGGGGCATGCGGGTTCGAGTCCCGTCCCAGGCGCCCGCCCGGCCCGACTCGGGCCGACCCTCCCGGGCCACCTCACAACCGACTGACGGAGGAGACCGATGACCCACCACTCCCACGTGCGGCTCCGCCCCGCCCTGGCCGGCATCGCCGCGGCGGCCGCACTCCTGACAGCAGGCTGCACCGCCGGCCACCACGCCGGCCCACCACCTACCAGCTCCCCGACCACCACCGGCCCGACCACAGCGCCAGCCACCGTCGCGCCACCCTCCCCCATGGACGCAGCGGCCATCCTGACCCGCTACATAAAGATCAACAACCAGGCCAACAAGGAGGTCTCCCCCAAGCTCAACGACACGATCGAGACCGGCGCCCTGCGGGCGCAGTCCCAGGCCGAGTACAAGCAGTACCCGATCCTCACCGCCCAGGACCGCAAAGAACTCGGGGCCTTCACCTACGTGAAGCCGCACTTCTACATCCCGCGTCTCCCCGCAGGCCAGGCCCCCTGGTTCGCCGTCATCGCCCAGGAATCCGACCACAGCTCCAAGAGCACCCACACCACCTACATGATCTTCGTGGAGGAGCACCTCGGCACGTGGCGGATGGCCGCCGCGACCGAACCCTGGAAAACCCCCACACCGAAAATCGCCCTCGACTCCCACGGCTACGCCACCGCCGTCGACCCCGACAGCACCGGCCTGGCCCTGCGCCCCTCCCAGCTGTCCGCCGCGGTCACCGACAACTACACGACCGGCGGGAAAGTAGACGGTCAGGTCTTCACCCCTACCGCGCAGACGACCGAGGCGCGCACCGAGTACAAGAAGCGCAACAACGGGCTGCTGCCCTACGCGACCGGCACCTACGTCAGCCTCAACGACCCGTATCACGCCACGTCCGTGTGGGCCCTGCGCACCAGCGACGGGGGCGTCCTGGCCATCTCCTCCAGCGTCCACGGGCTGGCAGAGGTCGCGGAGCCCGGCGGCATCATCACCATCAACCCGGGCGCCCGCGAGCGCGCGTGGATCACGAGCAAGACGGTGTACTCCCTGACCACCCAGTGGACATGCCTGGACGCCGCAGCCATCCCCACCAGAGGCAAGGCCCGCCTCCTGGGTTCCGACTGCGAGATCACCGACGCCACCTGAGAACCCGCGTCGCCACCCCGGCCGGGCCGCGCGCCTCGGCGGTCAAACCCCGAGCGGGCTACTGCTTGCGCGCGCTGCCGGCCGCCGAGGGGCCTGTGTAAATGAGGTGATCGGCGGCCGGCGACGGTAGCCGAGGAGGCGGGGATGCGGGCGATCCGGTGCTCGGTGGCCGACCACCGACCGGTGTTTTTCTCCGTCTCGCACGCCCGTCCGCGCCCCCACGTATTCTGCGGCCATGGCCGACGACCCGATCCCTGCAGACCTCATCGCCCTCCAGAGCGAGTTCACCGCGGCAAGGGCCGCGGTACGACGCGCCGCCCAGACCGGCAAGGACATGGAGCCGCTGATGGCTGAAGAGCGACGGCTCGCACTGGCCCTGCACGACCTACGAGAGGGGACGCCATGGAAACCCTGGGAGCAGCAGAAGCGGGTCAGGGCAGCGGCGGCAGGCGGGGGCGGCGAGTAGGCGCGGGAACGGCGGTTGCCCTCGCCGGGGCGGAGCCTGTGCCCCGGCATACGCGGGGAGCACGGCCGAGCCGGCCTGGCTGCCCCGTCAAGGACGGGAAGAGTGGGAGCAGCGAAAAGGATCGGGGTCCGACCGCCTGCGGTCGGACCCCGCGGGGTTTTCTGACTGGCCGGGCTTCGCTTCGCGGAAGCAGCGCGCAGTCCGGGGCCGCTCTAACCCAACACGCCCGTCTGCCGGCCATGTTCGAGCTGCGGGGCGGGAAAACGCGGCAGCACCGACGGAAGCGCCCCGTCCAGTCGGGTGACCAGGCGGGGCGTGTCCTGTGTTTCACCCGCTACGGTGACGGGCTATGCGAGAAACACAAGCACAGACCGTACAGGTATCGCCGCTTGGCGACGACCTGGCGTTCCTCGACATCACCACCGAATGGGACCTTGAGACTCCGTACCACGACTGGCGGGTCTCGATCGTTGTCCCGGACACGTTCCGGCCCAACCCGCGCACGCCTCGTGTCATTGCCGTCGCGAATCAGAAGGGCGGGACGGGTAAGACGCTGACGGCGTTCGAGCTGGCCATGGCCCTGATCGCCCGGGGTCTGCGCGTGCGGCTGATCGACGCCGACCCGCAGTCGGCTGCCCTGACCGCATGGCTGATCGCGTGCTTCCCCGAGGGCAAGCGGCGGACGCTGACGGACGTGCTGATGGAGCGCTGCACGCTCGCCGACGCCACCTATCCGACTCCGTACGCCGGCCTTCACGTGGTCGTCTCCGCCCCCGACCTGGGCGAGGTAGAGAATTCCCACGAGAAGCCTCCGGGCGTTGAGTCCCTGCTCCAGTACCACCTGAGCGTCGACAAGGACTTCGACGTCACGGTCATCGACTCCGGCCCCAGCCTGGCGCTGCCCACGGTCGCCGCGTTGGTCGCCGCTCACGACGTGGTGGTCCCCGTCCAGGCCGCGAGCGGGCTGGACGTGAAGGGAGCAGCCTCCCTCCAACAGACGATCAAGAGGGTGAGGGGACGCCTCAACCCCGAGCTGCGCGTCGCCGCCACATTCCTGACGGACTTCGACAGGTCGACCCTCGCCCGCACGATAGGAGCGAGGATGACCAAGGCATTCCCCGGGGCCCTGGTAGTTCCGGTCCGCCGCTCGGTGCGCGTCGGTGAAGCACAACTCGCCATGCAGCCGCTGCGGCTCTTCGCGCCCGGCACGTCGACCACCCTCGACTACGACCTGGCTGCGGCGCTGCTGACCGGCGGCACGGTCCCGGCACAGAGGACGGCGAGCTGATGGCGGGATACGACGCGAGTAGCGCCCTGGACGACATCTTCGAGAGCTTGGACGAACCCGAGCCGGCAGAAGGCTCGCCCGAGCCGGGAGGTCAGCAGGGGAGCGAGATGGACGCGGTCGCTGCGCGAACGGAATCCATCCTCGATGCCCGGCCGGCCGAGCCATTCGAGCTGGTCATGAACCTCGCCCGTGGTCTGCCCGATCTGGGCGACGTCATGGCTGTGGCCGACGGCGACATGTCGGAGCTGACCGATATCGAGCGGAAGCAGAAGGGGCAGACTGAGAACATCATCCGGGCCGCTGTGGCAGCGGGGGAGGCGTCGATCTGGGTCGTCGCGGTGGGGCTTCAGGGTGTAGCCAAGGGCCGGTGGTGGCGCAGCACTCACTCCACGTACGAGCAGTATGTGAAGGATTTCACCGGACGCTCCGCCTCCTACGTCCGTCGGCTGCGGGCTGGTGCTCCCCTGGCCCTGGAGACGGCCGCCCGGACAGGCATCGTGCAGAATCCCGGCCAGAACCGGGAAGCGCGCAAGGCGGAGCAGCGGTACGGCCAGGACGCCGCCATCCTGCTCTTCCAGGTCGTCGCTGAGGTCACTCAGGAGCTGGGAGACAGCGTCACCGCTGAGACGGTGGCCGCGGCGCGGGACGAACTCCCCACCGTGCTCTCCGAGGTTCCGGAGCAGAAGCGGGCCGAGATCGAGCAGGCGACCCGGCGGGCTCTCGGGCAAGACGTGCCAATTGGCACGCCGACGTTCGACCAAGAATCGAACAGGGGCGTGCCAATTGGCACGCCGACCGGAGAAGCGGGCCAGGCGCAGCGGCCAGCCACAGACACTGCTCGACCCGAGGACGACTCCGAGGACGACATCCTCGACGCCGAGATCGTGCCCGAGTCGATCGTCACTCTGAAGGACGCCGCCGCCGCACTCAATGCGCTGAACCGGGCCGTCAGCAAGGACACCTTCGTCCAGGCCGCGAAGGACGCAAACCCGACGGAGTACGCCGACCTCCGCGCCAAGATCCTGAGCCGGACCACCAGCCTCCAGAAGAAGGCGCTGCACGCTCCGGCCGTCTACGGGTCTGCTCCCGTATGTGAGACCTGCGAGAACGACGCCGTGCCCAGCCCGGCGGAAGCCAAGCTCGGCAGGGTCGGCGCCTACTGGTGGTGCGCGACGTGCAAGACCACCCAGGGCGTCCGCGAGGCGCTGTAGCTCCACGCTCCTGGACAGGACAGGCCCCCCGCTCCACTTGAGCAGGGGGCCTGCCTGCGGTTTCCCGGAGTGGGTTTTGCGACCTCGGATGAGGGAACGGACCGGGACTGACCCGGTCGGGAAGATGTGGGCCGCCGCGGGGACCACGAACCACCACCGCGAGATGACGGAGTCGTCCCGCCCAGCGCTTCCCTCCGGCACTTACCACGCGGACGCCGCGGCGGTGTCGGGCAGGGTCAGTTCCTGTATGGCCTGGGCGTCGGTGGGCGAGGCGGGCAGGAAGACCACCAGGTGCTGGTTGTGGTCCTCCGCGACCGTCAACTTCGTGGTGTTGAAGGTGACCCGGCCGGCCATCGGGTGCTGGAACCGCTTCATCGCCGGGGCGTACGCCTGCACCGGATGCTCGGACCACATCGCCACGAAGTCCGGGCTGGCCGCGGCGAGCGCCTCCAGCAGCTCCCGCACCCGCGGGTCGTTCGGACAACGCCCCACCGAGGCGCGGAACTGCCCCAGGATGTCCTTGGCCTCCCGCTGCCAGTCGACCAGCAGCGTCCGCATCGAGGGCCGGGTGAACAGCAGCCAGATGCTGTTGCGCTGCTCGTCCGGCAGCCCGTCCAGACCGCCGACCAACTGCTCGTAGGCCCGGTTGTACGCCAGCAGGTCCCAGCAGATGTTCGTGACGTGCGCCGGATTGGGGTCGAGGGTCTCCACCAGGGCCCGCAGCGTCGGGTTGACGACCGCCGGCTGCGGGGTGTCCGGGGAGAACGCCACCCCGGCCAGCGTGTACAAGTGGCGGCGCTCGGCCGCCGACAACCGCAGGGCACGCGCCAGCCCCTCCAGCACCTGGCCGCTGACAGTGATCTTCCGGCCCTGCTCCAGCCAGGTGTACCAGGTCACGCTCACCCCGGACATCTGCGCAACCTCCTCGCGCCGCAACCCCGGAGTCCTGCGCCGCGGCCCCGGCTCGATCCCGGCCTCCTCCGGCCGCAGCATCTCCCGGCGCGAGCGCAGGAACCCGGCCAGCAACTCACGCTGGGTCATATTGTCCATGGAGGTACCTCCCGGCGAACCGGTCCCGGCTTTGTCGTGGTGGAGCAGGTGACCGGCCGGGCTGGTCACGGCTTCGGCCGGCACACCTCGCACGCCGTGGTGTCGTCGAACGTGAGCATCCCGCGCGCCTGGCCGGGGTCGGGCACTGGTGTGATGCGCGTCCCTGTGGCCGGCTTGGCCAGGGTCCAGCAGGTAGCGAGGTGCAGCTCCAGCGTCGGCGGCTTGAGCCGGGTGTCCGTGGAAAGTACGTACCGGGGTTCGGTCGGCTCTCGCTCGACCGTGCTGTAGTCCTCGCCGTCGATCTGCTGTACGGCCGCCGCAGGCACGGACAGGGCGACATCCGCCAGCCAGGCTCCGGTCTGGTCCTGCCGCCACCGCCGAAGCCGGCCGGTGGTCACGCGCCCGCCGGGGAGGGTCACCCGGACCTGGGGATCGGGGGAGTCGGATGAATCGCTCATGTGTTTGATTCTAGAACTTGGCGTTGTGGGCGGGTGGTCCTCGCGCCGCCGCGCGAGGGACCACCCGCTCGCAAACGCGGGGGTGATGCGGTGGGTGGTTAGGGGCGGTAGAGCGGCATTCCGGGCTCGCCGACGTTCACGTCCATCACGGCGGAGTCAGCCGCTACACCGGACAGGAATGCCTGGTTGGTAACCAGGGCGTGGGTGCCCCTGAACGCGACCGAGGCGGGGTTGTCCCAGGGGATCGAGCTGCCGGAGGACGTGACGCGGGTGAGCTCGCGCCCGCCGGGGGACAGGACCAGCAAAGCGTTGCCCAGGGCGAGCGGGACGTAGATGCGGCCGGACGCGCCGAGCGCGAATCCGTCCGGTGCCTCGCCGGGCTGGCCTTGCCAGATCGTGTGCAGTGCTCCGGGCCTGCCGCCCGCGCCGATGCCCATGGTGTAGATGCGGCCGTATCCGGTCGCCATCTGGCTGGGGTCGGTCACGCCGTACAGGCACTGCCCGACCACCAACGTGGTCGGCCCGGCGAATTTGATGCCGCACGTGCCGAAAATGGATTCCAGTTGCGGATCGGTCTTCCACACGACCGGCGTCCCTCCACCGCGCGGAATACGCCAGATCAGGGCCTGGGAGATATCCGTGACCAGCAGGGACCCGTCCGGCGCGAAAGCCAAATCGTCGGCGTACGCCGGCAGGTCGGACTGGGTCGCGGAGCAGTTGCCGTCCGGACCCGCAGGGCCGCAGGGCGGCACATCCGCGAACGTCGCGTAGGTGCGCTGGGCTCCGGTGCGCGGGTCCACGGCGATCACCCGGGCCGGGTGCCGGTCCAGTGCGTACAGCACCCCGCGGGAGTCCTGAGCCATGTTGGTCAGGCCCTGCGGGGCATCCTGACCTGTGATGGTGATGTCTTTGACGATCTTTCCGCTGCCGTTGTAGCCGAAGATGTGGCTCGGCCCGCCGGGGCCGCCGCCGGCGTCCTGGTGGGTGGCCACGTAGGTCGTGCCGTCATCGGCCTCGACGATGCCGACCGGGTGGCCGGGGGTGGGCACGGTGGCGAACAGGCGACTGGACATGGTGGTGGCCTGGGCTGTTGTGGTGGTCAGGAAGAGCACTGCCGCGAGCGGGATGATCGCCAGCGCCCACAGGCGCCGCATTCTGTGGCCGCGTCGGGATGGTGTTGGTGTAGGCATGAACTTCTCCGTCCGGGTCCGCTGTCAGCGCCATCTGGTGATCTGCGCTGCGGCGTGAGGCTAGGGACTACGGCCCGAAAATCGGCAGAGCCTGTGTATTAACCACGTACAGCAAATAGGGGCGCGGATACGGCGATTGCGTATCCGTGCCCCTATTTGCTGTGTCGGGTCAGTGTGCGGGCCGCTGGAATTTCCGGCCGGACGTGCTCTGGTCGTATCCGTGCCGGCACACAAGGCTCGCCGGCGCCGTCGTGCACCCCCACGGCGACGACCCAACCTGGACACGAGGCCACCCACATGCCAGAGACCACCCTGCCTGCCGCCGAGGCTGCCGCGCTTGCTGAGCACGAGGCTGTCATCGACCGCGGCATCAAGACGTACTTCGAGGTCGGCGCCGCGCTGGCGGACATCCGTGACCGGCGCCTGTACCGGGCCAGCTACGCGACGTTCGAGCAGTACGCCGAACGGCGCTGGCAGATGAGCCGGGGCCGCGCCTACCAGATGATCGAAGCGGCTGACGCGGTGTCTACAATTGTAGACACCGGAGCGCCTACACCGGCGAACGAGGGCCAGGCCCGGGAACTCTCGCGCGTCCCGGAGCCGGAACGCGCCGAGGTGTGGGCCGAGACGGTCGAGCGCACCGAGGGTCGGCCCACCGCGGCCGCCGTCCGTGACACCTACCAGCTGCGGCAGCAGCCGGACGCCGACCCGCTCATGGATGCCGACCCGCCCTTGCGGATGTCGGCCCACTGGCGGATGTCGACCTGCCCGCGGACTCTGGCTGGGCGCCCCGGCCGGAGCCCGTGTCTGTGCCTGTGTCAGTGCCTGAGTCGAAGGTCAGGCGGCGCCCGCTGCCCGAGGTGTTCACCGACGCCGTCCGCGACCTCACGCGTGCCGCCGAGCGCCTGGAGCGCCTCACCGGCGATGACCGGTTCGCCAAGAACCGGGACGTCACGCAGGTTCCCGAGCTCATCGGCGCCCTGGAGCGCACCACGCACTTCGTCGAGGCCCTCGATCTCCCCGACGCCGAGGCGAGCGAGGAGGCCCGCCGCTGGTGGGCGACGGGCCTGCTCTCGATCAGCGACGCCCTCGCCGATGTCGCCCGCACCATCGAAGAGGAGCGGTAATGCCGACTCGTAAGGCGCTCGACATCGAGATCGTCACGGTCACCCCTGACCTCGCCACGGAGTGGCTCGCCCGCAACGGGCACAACCGGCCGCTGCGCCAGCGCGCTGTCACCGACTACGCCCGCGACATGGATTCCGGGCACTGGCTCCAGAACGGCGAGGCGATCAAATTTGCCTCCGACGGCACCCTCCTGGACGGACAGCACCGCCTCCACGCCGTCGTCATGTCCGGTGCCGATGTCGTGATGCTCGTGGTCCGCGGGCTGCCCATGTCCACGCAGGAAACGATGGACGCAGGTCGCAGGCGCACCACGGCCGACGCCTTCGGGCTGCGCGGTGAGGTCAACGCCACGGTCCTTGCGGCCGTCGCCAGACGGGTCTGGATGTGGGAGCAGGGCGACTACAAGTTCGTCGCCAACTACACGCCCACCATGGCGGAATGCTCCGACCTCCTCAGGAGGCGACCGGAGATCTACCGGTCGGTGGAGGTCGCTGTCCGCACTCACCAGGCGTTCCGGTACGTCCCGCGGTCCATCACCGGCACCTGCCATCACCTGTTCTCCCGCATCTCCGCTACGGACGCGCAGTGGTTTTTCGCCCGGCTTGCCGACGGCGCCGATCTCCCTGCCGGCCACCCCGTCCTGACCCTGCGGAACCGGGCCACGACCGAGCGGACCGAACACCGCCACGTACCGGACCACCGGTTCACCGCCTACCTCATCCGGGCCTGGAACGCCGTCCGCGAGGACCGCACCCTCCACAAGATCATCCAGGCCCCCGACGCACCCATGCCCATGCCCAGGTGAGCCGGCACGGCGAACCGGGGGTGCGGACACGACGGTTGCGCCCGCGCTTCCGCGCCTCATCGGCGCCGCCGTCGGCGCCGGGGTCTGCATGGGATTCCGGTCCGCTAGGCGCGGACGGAGCCGGCCACCACCGGTCTGCGCGGCGACCGCCGCCCACCCGGCCGGTCCGCTGATCCTCCCCGGGGACGACCCCACCCGCGAACGCCCCTGATCCTGTCCCGCCTCGGCGGGCCGACCACCGGCAGCGCCAACCGCCCGCCCGTCCGATCAACCCGGCCGGCGCCGCGTGCCCAACCCCCAATCCCCCGAGGGGAGCCACCCCTCGGGAAACCGGAAGACAAGCGGAGAAGAAATTGAGAACCAAACGAAGAATAGCCCGTGCTATTCCCGTCGCTGCGGCGGGTTGTGTGGCGCTTCTGGCCGCCACCGCTGTACCCGCGCACGCTGAGGACACCCCGTGGGTGTACGCGTCCAATCACGGCGCGAAAGGCCGGTTCATCGACAACGGAGATCTGATCACGGTCTGCGACATCAAGTCGGACGGCTACAAGGCAATCCTCTGGATCTGGGACACCCAGACTCCCAAGATCCAGTGGTATCGCGATGACGGCTACAACAACGGAAAGTGCACCACCAAAGTCTCGCCGCTCGTCATGGTACGGAACGACGACTACGAGATTCAGGTCTGCATCGCCCACTACACCTACAGCATCCACTGCGGGAAACCGCACGGGTTCCACAACTACAGCTGAGGGTGCCGGCCACCCCGAATCCAGATAACCGATGCCTCGGTTGACGCGTGAGGCAGGAAATCCTCAATCAAGGAGTACAGGATGAACGTCGCGCTGTGGATCGCCGCCGGACTGCTGGCCACAGTGGCCCTGGCCGGTGGTATCAGCAAGACTTTCGTGCCCAAGGAGAGCCTGGCCAGGGCCCGTGGCGGGGAGTGGACCGCAGGTGTCGGTGCCGGTTTCGTGAAATCCCTCGGCATTCTTGAACTCCTCGCTGCGGCGGGCCTGATCCTGCCCGCCACACTCGATATCGCGCCGGTGCTCGTGCCGGTGACTGCCGTCTGCTGGGTCGCCCTGATGATCGGCGCGATGATCACCCATGGCCGCCGCGGTCAGCTCACATTCATGGCGGTCAACCTGATCTATCTCGCGCTCGCCGTATTCATCGCGGCAGGCAGATTCGGATGACCCCAACACCCTCCGCCCACGACGAGTCCCGCGCCTGGGTGGGCGCTGCCTAGACGCCGCGGTGATCCCCGCAGCAGGCAAAGCCGTCCCGATCGGCCCCGACCGTCAGATCGAGCACGCCGCCCCCGCCTGAGTGCCGGCCCGCGCGCCACCCCGACCGCCAGAGGGCGAGGTGGCGCGCCGGCCGCAAGGCCCCGGGCGCCGATCTGTTGGCGAGTGCCTATCCCGCTGGCCGACGGATATCGATCCGGCCTCCCGGAATTTCACATCAGCGCGAACGGAAAGAAATCATGAGGGTTCTTATTGCTGGAGCCACCGGTGCTATCGGCTCCCGGATCTCCGCCCAGCTTCTCAGCGCGGGCCATGACGTCATCGGTCTTACCCGCACCAATCGTGGCGCGTTCGCACTCGCCCGCGCGGGCGTTAAGCCGATCGTCGTGGATGCGCTGCACCGGCCGAGTCTGCTGCGCGCGCTGGAGTCGGTGTCGGCGGATGTGGTCGTCCACCAGATGACCTCGCTCACCAGGGCGCCGGCCCGCCACAGCGACATGGCTCAGACAAACCGGCTTCGGACTCGTGGCACCGAGAATCTCCTTGCGGCAGCCCGGCTGATCGGCGCGGGCCGATTCGTCACCCAATCAATCGTCATGGGATACGGATACACCGATCACGGGGCCACGGAGCTCACAGAGACCGACCCGTACGGCGCAGAGCCACACGGCAGGTGCGCCCCGCACGTGGCCGCGATGCTCACCAACGAGCAACTGGTCAAGTCGGCCACGGACATGGACGGAATCGCTCTGCGCTACGGCATGTTCTACGGCGCGGACATGCCGAAGATAATCGACTTGCTCAAGAAACGGCGCCTGCCGATCCCGGCACAAGAAAGGGGCAATCTGCTGCCCTGGATTCATATCGATGATGCTGCAGCAGCCACTGTACTGACAATTTCCCGGGGGAGAGCCGGTGAAGCCTACAACATCACTGACGAACTCCCGTGTTCCTGGGGGCAGTTCTTCAGCGAAATGGCCGAGAAATTCGGAACTCCGGCCCCCAGGACTCTTCCTGCTTGGGTGATCCGTATGGCTGCGCCCTATATCGGGGCCCTCGTCCTCGACACCAGCATGCGAGTCTCGACCGCCAAAGCCAGACACGACTTGGGTTGGCGGCCCGTCTATCCCGAGTACCGGGATGGATTCGCGGCATACGCCGCGGCCGCGTAGTGCATCGCGAGCGAACAAGGAGCGTGATAGCCGGCGCATCCCCCGACGCCGCGTACCGCGGACTGACCCGCTGGCAGGCGGTCCCGCCGGCCGGCGGGCGGGCCTCGCCGCACGCTCGGCCTGGCCGTCTAAGCCCAGAACAACAACGTCAGCCCGGAGAAGAACCTGATGACCGCCTATCGACTCGCCATCACCGTCCCTGGCATCCCACCGGCGACCCGCACCATCACCGCGGGTCCCGGCGACCTCGCGCAAGCCGTGCACGGCCACGTCCGCGGGCTTCTCGGCAGTGCCCGCGTCGACATCCGTCTCGACCCCGACGCGCTCGCCGGGGAGATCACCAACCACGGCGTGGCCGCGGGGACGTTCGCGCTGGCCCCCGAGGTGTCTGCCCCGGCGCGGCGCGGCCGAGTGCCGATGCACGGTTACAGTGCCGCGGCCATCGACGATGTCGCCCGGCATGCGATCGCTCTCGACCGCTGGCGCAGTGGCGATGTCGAGGAGCGTACGGCGGTGGCGAGGTTCGCCATCGTCGAGCATCTGTGCACGGCGGAGGAGCCGGTGACGCGCCGCGAGTTGATCGGGGTCGGGCTGCGCGCCGCGGACCGGTATGTCGTGCGCGAGATGCACCACCACGGCTGGGACATCGACAACGTCGCCGCGGGGGGCGGTGCCATGGCCGGCTATCAGCGCTACTGGCAGGCCGGCCCCGGTGCTTCTCCGGAGCGCGGCGTCGTCGAACGCGCGGCGCTCGCGCAGATCTGGCCGCAGCTCACCCCGCGGCAGCGGCAGGCGCTGGAAGCGCTGCGGGACGCCGGTGACTACGCGCAGGCCGCTGCGTCCTTGGGGGTCACCGACGGCACGTTCCGGGTGCTGATCAGCAGCGCCCGGCGCCGGTTCCTGCTGTGGTGGCATGAGGGGGAGACGCCGTCGAAGACGTGGCGGACGGACCGGCACCTGTACTCCCGTGACGGGATGTGCCGCGGGAAGCGGCAGTTGACCGTGTCCGAGGTGGAGCGGCTGCGGGACCGCTACCAGGACGAGGAAGGGCCGACGCTCACCGTGCTCGCCGCCGAGGTGGGGGTTCACAAGTCGACACTGTCGGCGCTGCTTCGGGGTCGTACGCGGCCGGCCCCTGATCCGGTCGATGAGGCGGCTGATGCGGCATGACAACCGCGGAGCCCGCCAACCCCGTAGACGACACCACGTTCACCCGGCCCCTGATCAAGGCCCTTCAGGGGCAGATCGACGTGCTGGCCGCGACGATTCCCGGGCCGGACGCGCACCGCGTGGCGAGCGCCTGGGTGTACACCAGCATGCTGGCCGCGTGGTGCGAGGACCACGGCCTGACCCCGACGCGGCTGCGCGCCGACGCCGAGCCGGCGCGCAACGAGCACCAAGCCGCAGGCGGCAGCATGCTGAGCTGGCTGGGTCTCGCGTTCGCCGACCTGACCGCGCACCCGGCAACCGCGTGCCTGCTCGACCCCCGCTACAACCCGGCCACCGCGGGCGCTCCGTCGGAGGACGCCGCCCGCGGCCTGATCGAGCTGGTGGTCCACCGACGCGCCCGACCTGGTCTACCCGACGGGGAGGGGCCCGGCGTCGATCACCGGGTGGCTGGCCGGCGACATGCTCCAGCTTGTCACCAGCGAGCGGCGCCTGGCCAACGCCCTGTGCCAGACGCCGTGGTGGGTCGCGGACTTCCTGTGCGAGCGGACCCTGCTCCCCGCGATGTCCGAATGGCCCGGCGAGCGGCTGCGCGTCATCGACCCCGCCTGCGGGACCGGCCACATCCTCATCTGGATGCTCATCGGCCTGTACCGGTGGTACCGGTCCGACGGCCCCGGACACCCTGCCTGCACCCCGCAGCACGCGATCCGCCGCGCCCTGTCCGGCCTGCACGGCGTGGAACTCGACCCGCTCACCGCCGCAGTCGCCCGCCTCCGCGTCCTGGTGACCGCAGGCGCGCTGCTCGCCGGCGACGAAGGGCTGCCCGGCCCGCTGCGCCTCGCCTCGATCCCGCACGAGTGGCGGCCCCGGATCGCGGTCGGCAACAGCCTCCTGGCCGGCCTCGACGATCCGTGCCCGCCCGGCACGATCCTGGACGACACCGCCGACTACCCGCACATCCTCAAACGCGGCACCTACCACGCCGTCATCGCCAACCCCCCGTACATCACCGTCAAAGACCCGGTGGTCAACGCGGCAATCCGGACCGCCTACAGCAACGTGTGCTCCGGCAAGTACAGCCTCAGCGTGCCGTTCACCGTGCTGCTCTTCGACCTCGCGATCCGCGGCCGCCACACCGCCGCCGTACCGGAAGCCCCCGAGCAGCTCGGCCTCTTCCCGGAAACGGCCGCCTGATGCCCCCGGCCCCGCGCACCGCGGACTGACCCGCTGGCAGGCGGTCCCGCTGGCCATCGGGTCGATCGCCGGCTCCGGCATCCTCTTCCTGCCGTCGGCGGTGTACTCGCGGGCGGGCCACAACAGCCTGCTGGTGTGGGCGGCCTCGACGCTGCTGTGCCTGCCGATGCTGCTGATGTTCGACGACATGGTCCGCAGCAACCCCGGCGGCCGCGGCATCGAGGCGTTCATCCGGCTGGGGCTGGGCGAGATGTTCGGCCGCTGCGTGCCGGTGATGTTCATCGCGCTGGTCATCGTCGGCCTGCCGTCCGGCGCGTTCGTCGCCGGACGCTACGTCGCCCAGGCGTTCGACGTGGGCCGCACCGTGACGATCGTCATCGCGGCGGCCGTGCTGGCCGCCGCGGTGCTGGTCAACCTGATCGGCGCGCGGGCCAGCACCCGGGTGCAGACCGCGGCCACCTGGGGCCTGGTGCTGGTGGCCACCGCGCTGCTGGTCTCCGCCATCCCCTCGGTGCACCACGGCCTGCACACCGTCTCACCCACCAGCAGCCACCTGGACGTGGTGCTGCCCGGGGTACTGCTGGCCTTCTGGGCGTTCGCCGGATTCGAGAACCTGACCTTCCTCGCCCGGGAGTTCCGCGACCCCGAACGCGACTTCCTGCCGGTCAGCGCCCTCGCGCTGGCCGTCTACGGCGTGTTCACCATCCTGCTCACCGTGGCCATCGCCGTCACCGTGCCCCGCGCCGACGTCGACCAGGTGGTCGGGCTGCTCCAGCTCGCCAAGGCCGTCGGCTACGGAAAGATCGTCATCTGGGCCGTCACGTTCATCGCCTGCTGCGCCATGCTGCTCAACGCGGTCGCGTGGGTCTGGGGCGTCTCCCAACTGGTGCGCGACGCGGCGGACAACGGCATGCTGCCGGCCGCGTTCGCCTCCTCACAGGGGGAGTCCGGCGCACGCCGGAGCCTGGCCCTGCTGGTCGGCCTGTTCTGCGTGACCTCGGTGGTCCTGGGCTTCCGGCCCTCCACCGTCGTCGACACCACCGCCACCGCCAGCGCGATCTTCATGCTGCTCTACATCCTGAGCATCATCTCCTACCTGCGGGTGCGCGGCCTGACCGTGCGCTCCGGACTCAACCTGATCCTGCTGGTCGTCATCGTGATCAGCCTCGTCCAGTCCCGCTGGCAGGCGCTCTACGGGGTGATCGTGCTCCTGGCCGCGCTGGCCGTCCAACTCCTCCAGCGGCGCCGGGCCCGCGGCGCGCCCGCACCGGTGACCGGGGCCTTGGACGAGTTGGACGCGCTGTTCGGCGGCGACGGCTGGACGCACGCGCGGCGGATCGAGGTCCGCGGCGGCTACGCCTCGGACCGTCAGGACCCGCGCTGGGCCTACTGGCAGGCGACCCGACAGGTCGAGGCGGACCCGGACCGTCCCTGGTACACGCTGGTGCGGCGGTTGCGGGGCGAGGGCAGGGTCATCGAGCGCGTACGGGTCGTGGACACCCCGCCGACCCTCGGCCAGCTCTACCTGCGGGCAGTGGCCAGGGCCGGGAACACCCCGGCGGGCGAGACGATCCGCGAACTCGGCCGGGCCCGAGCCCGTTGCTCGGGCTGGACCAGGACGTTTGGCTGTTCGACGGGCCCCGGCCGACCGTCGCGACGCTGCGCTTCAGCGCCCGCGACGACCTGCTCGGCATCACGGTCTCCCGCACCCCGGCCGACATCGCGGCCGCCCGCCACCGCTGGCGGACCGCCTGGGACGCCACCGCGGAGCAGACATGACCTCAACGGACAGTCCGAACGCCGGCAGACCCGCTGACGGATCGTCCCCTGAGCGCCGACCCCGCTGGGCCGCCGACCCCGACCCGACCCCTCAACCGGCCGGCCGGGCCCGCGGGCGGCACAAGCGCCCCCAAGAGGCCCGGCCTGTGCCGCTGCCCCAGCGGGTCGGCCAGTCGCTGGCGCTGCCCGTCGCCGCCCTGCCCGCAGCCGGGTTCCTGCTGCGCATGGGGCAGCCCGACCTGCTGGGACGCTGGCACCCGGTGCACACCCTGGCCGCCGTGTGCACGGCCGCGGGCAGCAGCGTGCTCGACAACCTCCCGCTGCTTTTTGCCCTCGGGCTGGGGCTCGGCCTGCCCCGGGGCAAGGACCGTACCGGCCCGGTCCTGGCCAGCGTCGTCTCCTACCTCGTACTGACCCGAACCCTGCTGACCTTGTGTCCGCTCCCCGCGGGCCAGCCCGACAACATCCCTGCCCGATGGCCCTACGGCGCCCTGGGCGGTCTCCTCGCCGGACTCCTCGCGGTGTCCGTCTGGGGGCTGGTCGAGCGCCGGCGCATCCCGGCGTTCGCCGGCTACGGATTGGTCGCGGCCACAGCGGCGGGCAGCGGCTGGGCCCTCGCCCTGCCCTACCCGGCCGTCAACCGGGCCCTGACCGCGTTCGCTTCCACCAGCGCCCACCACCCGGTCATCGGTGGCGCGATGTTCGGCTTCCTGAATCGTGCCTTGCTACCGATTGGCCTTCATCAATTGCCGAATTCCGTCGTGTGGTGGCTTACCGGCCGTTGCCGGGCGGGCACGACAGGCGACATCCCGTGCTTTCTCGCTCACGACCCCCACGCGGGCACCTATCTTTCGGGATTTTTCCCGATCGCGATTTTCGCGCTGCCCGCCGCCGCACTGGCGATGTGGCACTGCGCGCCGCCTGACCAGCGCCGCGCCGCGGCCCAGATTCTACTGCCCGCCGCTGCGATGTCGTTCGCGTTCGGGGTCACCGAGCCCTTGGAATTGGCCTTCGCCTTCGTCGCGATTCGCCTCTACCTCGTCCACGCCGTGCTGACCGGCTCCTGCCTGGCATTTGTCAATTGGTTGGGCATCCACGACGGGTTCGTTTTCTCTGCCGGCGCCGCGGACTTCCTCTTCAACTGGCACTTGGCCACCCGTCCCTTGTGGCTGCTGCCCATCGGCGCGGCGTACGGCGTCATCTATTACGTCCTGTTCCGGCTTCGCGATCGTCCACTTCGACCTGCCCACCCCGGGCCGGCTCGGACGAGGCGCCCCGACCATCCCGGACCCAGACCCCAGTCCATCGACGAGGGGACCCCGCCAGATGATCCGCCGCCCCGCGATCGAGACCGGCCACTACGGGCTCGGCGCGCTCTTCCCCCTGGTCGTCCTCGACCCGGCCGGCTGGTGGCAGCGCACGGTCACCGCCGTGCCCGAGCCCCATCCCGCCGGCGGCGGCCACGCACTGGTCCTGCGGTGGTGCGGGCCCGATCCCGAAGAGAACGCCGCCGAGGACCTGTTGATCCGGGCCGCCTGCGCAGCACCCGCTACTCCGGTATCCGCATCCGACGCCGTCACGTATCAGGCCGCCCTCCCCGCCCATCTCCGGCTGATCGCGCTCCCCCTGGCCTGCGTCATCAGCCGCCGCCCCGGGGCACACCAGCCCGCCCGCCCCTAGCCCGTCGCACCCCGAATACGACCAACAGGAGCCACCCGTGTCATCCCGCCCCGCCGTTACCGTGATTACGCCGACCCGGCTCGTAGCCGGCCGCCTCGGCTACCTGGCGGAGCTGTATCGCAGCCTCGCCACCCAGCGCCTTCAGGATTGGGAATGGATTCTCACGCCCGATGGGGCCGACCCCGCGCTGATCCCGGCATCCATCACCGCGGACCGCCGCGTCCGTATCAACCCCATGCCCCGCCAGGTCGGCGCTGCCTGCGCGCGGAATTTATCTCTCGTCCTGGCTGCCGGCGATTACGTCACCTATGTGGATGACGACGATTTGCTCATCGGCCCCGACTCCCTCGGCGTCCGATACCGACGCGCGGAGGAAACCGGACTCGGGTGGGTGGCCGGCCAGCGCGCCGACCTCACACCCGATGGCATTCTCACCGTCACCCACCCTCTGGCTCCCGGGCATTACCGGCCCGGAGCCATTTGGCAGGCATGGGCCTCACCCGCCGACAGCGCGCCGCCCCTGGGACACACCCAGCTCCTCATCCGGACCAACCTGGCCCTGCGCTCCGGTCAGGGCGGTCTTATCCAGGGGGAGGATTACGTGACCGTAATTCTCGCGCAAGGGCAAGCCCCTGGTGAGGTGCTCCCTGACATTGTCTACGGTTACAGGGTCCACGATCTTCAGATGACGCGGCATCCGACGTACGGGGCGCTGGAGCTGGCCGTACGCCGCTATAGCTGGCTGCTGGGCAAGGCGCAGCTCGACAACGCCGAGGAGAGCGAACGGTGAGGAACAACTCAGCAGCGACGCTGCCTTCCGACGGACCCAAGCCTCCGTACCTGATGGCCGCTGACCGTCTCCGGCTGGAGATCCGCGCCGGCCGCTACAAGCCCGGCGACCGGCTCCCGTCATCGCGCGAGCTGCGGGGGAGCCTGGGCATCGCGAACGCCACGGTGCGCGCGGCGCTCCGGGTCCTGCGGCAGGAGGGACTGGTCTACTCGGTCCAGGGGCGCGGCACCTACGTGGCAGATCCTGCCATGCCCCCTGACGGTGCCCACAGCCCAGCAGCCACCTTGGCCCTGGTTATGGAAGTGCGGGACGAAGTGCGGCGCATCGGGGACGTGGTGACCGATCTCCGGGCGCGCGCTGAGGTTCCCGGAGTGCTGGGGCCGCGGCAAGGGAAATATTGGGACCTTGTGAGCGCTCTCCGGGTGGGCGGCGTTTCCGGCACGCATGTCCCTGCCCCTCCGGGACGATGCCCGGTTGATGTCGGTTTCCCGGCGATTGGGGGCCGCAAATGCCGTATATTGGTGTAGGAGTCATCTGATCTCGGCGTGGTCGAGCAGCAGGCGAGAAATGAGTCAGCGCAAGCGCGGCACACGGCAGCCCCTGTTGGGTTCATCGGAGGCTGCACGGCTGCGCCTTCTTGAGGCCGAGAGCGACGGATTGGCCGATTTCGAGCTGGCGCGTCTCACGCTCCTCCAGGCGGTGGCGGGCATCGGGGGGCTCGGCGGCATGATCCATCGGTACAGTCCGGCGGATCGCACCCTGCATCTGGTGGCGGCCAACGGGCTCACCCGGGCCCTCGCTGCGGCGTGGGAGGATCTCGCCGGGGACGATGAGGGGGCGCCGGCGCAGGCGATCCGCGACGGCCGCCTCGCCTGGCTGCCGGCCGAGGCGGCGAGCCCCGCCCCATCCGGTCAGGCCCCCGCCCCGCACGATCCGACGGCCGGCCGGTGGGGCTTCCCCGAGGGCACGGGGCTCGCTGTTGTCCCGGTCCCCGGTGCGGACGGCCCGCTGGCGGTCGTGTCGGTGCTGACGGCTCAGCCGGGCGGGCCCGACGAGGAGGGGCGGGCGTTCCTGCGGGCCTTGGCCGCGCAGACCGGCGGGCATCTGCAGGAGCTGCGCCGGGCAGCGCCGTCCTTGGACCCGTCCTGGTGGCAGGAGCCGTCGGGCTCGCGCCTGCAGCAGGCCATGCACGGCGTCCGTACCGGGGTCGGCGAGTGGGATGTCGTCACGGGCGAGCTGGTCTGCGACGAGGTGATGCTCGAAGTCGGCGGCCTGGACCCGCGCACTTTCGACGGCAGGATCGACACCTGGATGGGCGTCGTGCATCCCGACGACCTGCCCGGCGTACAGGCCGCCCTCCAGGGCGCGCTCACCTCGGGGAATGTGGTCAGTGTCGAATACCGGGTGTGTCATTCGGACGGCAGCGTCCACTGGGTCGAGTCGCGTGCCCACGTCACGCTCGGCGAAAACGGCGAGCCGGTTCTGATGTCCGGGACGGTGTGGGACATCACGGAGACCCGCCTGGCCCGGGATTCCATCGGGCGCGTCCTGGAGCACATGAGCGACGGATTCGTCGTGCTCGACGGGGAATCACGCATCATGTACGCCAACGCGGAAGCGGAGCGCCTCTTCGGGTCACCCGGGGGTCTGTCGGGGCGCGTGCTGGGGGAGGCCGTTCCCGAGACTGATGCCCTGGGCCTGGCGGGGCGCCTCCGGGAGACCGCCGCCGCGGGGGTGCCCGCGGGGTTCGATGTCCGGTGGCCCGGCACTCGCCGCTCCTATCACTTGCGGCTGGTGCCGGTACCCGCCGGTGTCACGGTCTACATTGCGGATGTCACCGAGCAGCGCATGCGGGAGGAGGCTCGTGCCGCGGCGGTACGTGCCGCGGCGGTACGTGCCGCGCGTATCGCGGAGTTGACCGCTACGCTGGCGCAGGCACTCACCGTGCGCGATGTCGTGGACGCCGTCGCTGCACGGGTCCTGGCGTCGTTCGGCGCCACCGCATTGATCGTGCAGGCCCGGGACGGCGACCGGCTGCGGACGGTGGGGACCGTGGGGTATTCCCGCGAGGCCCTCGGCTCCCTCGGCACGCCGCGCCTCCCGGAGGGCCCGACGCCGGGCGAGCCGTTTGCCGCGCACACGTTCGTCGCCTCGGGCGACGAACTTGCTGCGCTGGGTCGCTCGGCCGGCTTCCGGGACTGCGGGCGGTTGAACGCGTGGGCGTTCCTGCCGCTCATCGCCTCCGGGCACGCTGTCGGCAGCTGCGTGATCGCGTGGGATCGGCCGCGGCGGTTCTCCGGCGAGGAGCGTGCGCTGCTGACCGCGCTGAGCGGCCTGGTGGCCCAGGCTCTGGAGCGGGCCCGGCTCTACGACCTCGCTCACACGCGCGCGCACGAGTTGCAGCGCGGCCTGCTGCCCCGCGTCCTGCCCTCGCTGTCCGCGGTCGCGGCCGCGGCCCGTTACCTGCCGGCCGGCGACGACGCGGAGGTCGGCGGCGACTGGTACGACGTCATCCGTCTGTCGTCGGATCGCGTGGCGATCGTCATCGGCGACGTCATGGGTCACGGCCTGTCCGAGGCCGCCACCATGGGCCGCCTGCGCACCGCCATCCGCACTCTGGCCGATCTTGACATTCCTCCCTCCGAGTTGCTGGCCCATCTCAACGATCTGGTCAGTGGGCTCGGCGACGATTTCTACGCGACCTGCCTGTACGCCGTGTACGACCCCACCACCCGTATCTGCACTTTTGCCCGTGCCGGTCACCCGCCGCCCGCCATCGTCGCTCCTGATGGCACCGTCACCTTCCCTGACCTCGCCTCGGCGCCGCCGCTGGGCGCCGCGACCCCGCCCTTCGACACCGTGGACATGGGGCTGCCGGACGGCAGCATCCTCGTCCTGTACACCGACGGCCTGGTCGCGGCGACGGGCCTGGACATCGACGACGGGAGAGCACGGCTTGCCGGGGTCCTGACCGCTGCTGTGGCCCCGCCGATGCCGGCCGCAGCCGGCGACGACGGGGGCGCGGCATGCGCGGGTCTGGAAGACCTGTGTGACGCGCTCACCGCCGCACTCGTGCCCGCCCGGCGGCGCGGCAGCGACGACGCGGCGCTGCTCGTCGCCCGCACCCACGGCCTTGCCTCCCAGGACATTGCCTCCTGGCCACTGCCCGATTCCGCTATCGCTGCGGGGCAGGCGCGCGACTACGTCCGGGGCCAGCTCGGGAAGTGGGGTCTGGACGAGCTCGTCATGACGACCGAACTGCTGGTCTCCGAACTGGTCGGCAATGTCGTCCGTCATGCCCGGGGCCCGGTCCGGCTGCGTCTGCTGCGCGGAACGGCCCTGACCTGCGAGGTCTCCGACGGTAGTCAGAGCACTCCCCGTATCCGCCGGGCAGCCGAGACCGACGAGGGCGGACGCGGACTCCAGCTGGTCGCCGCCATGTCTCATCGGTGGGGCGCCCGCCCCACGGCCACCGGGAAATGCATCTGGACCGAACAGCTCCTCCCTGGAGACGAACGCGGGTGACAGGGTCGTGCGGGGTGGAGTCCCAGCGGCAGCCGTCGCCGTCCTTGGGGAACTCGGGTCACAGTGGTGGCGCCTGCCTTCACAAGGAGGAGGGGACGGCCCACACGCATTTGCCGTGCTCGGTGTATCGGGTGCCCCAGCGTTTGGCGGCCGCTGCGGCGACGAGTTGCAGGCCGCGCCCGAACTCGTCGCTGAGGTGGGGGTGGCGTACGCGCGGGGTGGCTTCGCTGCCGTCGTAGCACTCCACGATCGCGGTGCCGTCCAGGTTCAGCAGCCGCAGCCGGATGATCTCACCATGCTCGCCGGGGACATCGCCGACGTCGATACCGCGGGCGTAGCGGACTGTGTTGCCGACCAGTTCGGAGACGATCAGTTCCGCGGATTCGGCTACGTCGGTCAGGCCCCAGCCGGTCAGGGTTCGTGCCACAGCGCTGCGGGCGGTGGCGGCGGATTCGGCGGTGCGGGGCAGGTCCCAGGATGCGATGTGCCCGTCGGGTACGCGGCGGGTGCTGGCCGCCAGCACGGCCGCGTCCGCGGGGCGTCCGTGCAGCAGGTCGCCGGTGATCGCCTCGCACAATCCGGTCAGCCACGCTTCGGTGCTGGCGGCAGGGACGGGCGTGGCCGTGGTGTGGCGGTGGATCGCCTCGATCACGGGGTCGGCGTCTTCGTCGGGGTGGTCGTGCAGGCCGGTGTGGAGCACGAGCACCGCCCCGTCGGGCAGGGTGGTTTCGGCGACTTCAGCGGGGAGGGTGGCGATGCCGATGGGGTCGCCGACGGGCACGGCCAGGACGGTGGGGTCCGCGCCCGGCGCCAGCAGGATCGGCGGGGGGTGGCCGGCCGATGCCATCGCGCAGTGGCCGGTGGTGGCGTCGTACTCCACCAGCAGGCAGGTGGCGGTCACTGCCGGGCCGCGCCGGCTCAGGCGCAGGGCGGAGTCGGTCAGGTGGGCGAGGATCTCGTCGGGGGGCAGGTCTTGTTCGGCGTAGGTCAGTACGGCGTGGCGCAGGATGCCCATGGTGATGGCGGCTTCCAGGCTGTCGGCGATGCTGCGGACGTCGCCGGCGACGAGCAGGGTTCGCCCGCCGGGCCTGCGGATGGTGTCGGACCAGTGGCCGGCCAGCTGCCCGGCGGTCCGGTAGAGGGCGGCTGCGGTCATGCCGATCAGCGGGCCCGGTCGGCCGGGCAGGAGTTCGGCTTCCAGCCGGTCCGCGCGGTGCCGGGTCTCCTCGTAGGCTGCGGCGCGTTCCAGGGCCTGGGCCAGGACCAGGGCGATGGTGCTCAGCACTGCGGTGTCGTCCCCGGCGACCTTGCGCGGCTTCGTCCAGCTGATCACGCACGACCCCACGCGGCGGCGGCCTGCCGTCACCAGTGGCACCATGGCCCATGCCCGCTTGCCGCCGCGTTCCGCCAGCGGCAGCAGCCACGGCCAGCGGTTCCCGAACTCCTGGAGTCCTTCGACAACCTGCGGTGGTCCGTTGACGGCGATGCCGGCCTCGGCCCGCTCGGGCCAGGCAAGCGTCTTCAGGCCGGTCACGAAGTCGTCGCTGTAGCCGTGGATACCGGCCAGCCGCGGCGCGGGGCCGGTCAGGTCGTGCAGGATCAGTCCGTCCGCGCCCATCAGGGGCAGCAGGTGGTCGGCGACTGCCTGCACCACGTCGGGGACCTCCCACGCCCCCGCCAGGGCCCGGTGGAAGTCGGCCAGCCGGCGGTTTCGCTCGGCTTTGGCCTGCTCGGCGTGGGTCTGCTCGGTGATATCGGCGCCGGTCACGGCGACATAGCCGCCGATGTCGACCGCCCGGAGCCGGTAGTAGGCGGTCCGGCCGCCGCGGGACTTCTCAGGCGCGGACGCGATGCTGGTGACCGGGACGCCGGGGGTGGCACGGGCCCGCTCTATCAGCTCGGGCATGCCCTGCTTCTTCAGGGCCGGCACTGCTTTCCACGGCACCCGGCCCGCGAGGGCGACGCCCTCACGCTCTGCCAGGGCGGCCGCCGCGCGGTTGAGCCAGAGAACCTCGTTGTCCCGGCCCAGTATGTATTGCGGATCGGGGTGGGACTCCATCAGCCCGACCAGCCACGTCCCTTGACCGTGCCGCGCGGTGACGTCGCAGGCCGTGCCCTCCATACGCACCGGCTCGCCGCCCCCGTCGACCACGAACCGGGCCTGCAGCTCCAGCCACGAGACCCGCCCCTCCCGGTCGGTCACCCGGTACTCCACGAGATACGGGCGGAGATCGTTCATGCTGCGCTCGATGGCCCGATCGACCCCGGGACGATCATCAGCGTGGATACGCGCCATCCAGCCCTCGATACGCCGGTCCCAGGTGGCCGGGTCCAGGCCCGCCAGACGGACCAGTCCCTCGATCGTCCGGTCTTTGAGGTCGAGCAGGCCGGTACCCAGATCCCACGACCACTCACCCACCCCGGCCCTGTCCACGGTGGTGGATACGGCCGGGGTCTGCCGCCACGGCGGCCGGCCGGTCAGCCGGCGGTGCGCGGTCGGCAGCCGGGCGGACACCACCGCGGCGATCCGGGCCACGTCCTGTTTCCGTCGGCTGTCCGGCTCGCCGTCCGACAGCATCACCAGCACCGACAACGCCCCCACCGGGGCCCCGCCGCTGGTCAGCGGCACCGACCACACGCCCACCGGCGGCGCGGCGAGTGGGTCCGGCCAGGCGGTCGACCAGGAGGCTTGGCCCAGAACAGCGGCGCGGACCGGTGCGAGAGCGGTCCCTGTCGACGCCAGCACGTCCCACTGGCCGGCCTCGTCGGTCGATAGGCCACAGACCGCCGTCAGCTGCCAGGTGTCCCCGTCCCGTCCCGCCAGGTGCGCCATGGCACCCACACCGTCGGCCGCCAGGGCCGCGCTCTGCACGGCGCGCCGCAGCAGCTCGGCCTCGTCCGCGTCGGCGTCGGCGGTCAGCCACCGCAGCCGCCGCCGCATCTTGTCCGTGATGCCCGGGGGCGCAGGTATCTCCGGCTCGCGGAGCGCCACTGTGATCACCTCCACCGCCCCTGATGGGCGGATCATTGCTGGAGGGCCAGGAACGGGGCAGCCACGATGTTGTCGGTGGCGCCCGAGCGAGCGACCGGGAGGCGTGGAAGAGGAGGGCTCTACCGGTTCGCTCGCGACGTGCACGGGTCAGCAGGTCACCGGGGTAACGACGGGGGTGATCCCGGCCGCAAGGGCTGGTGCGCGCGGGCCGGACCCGCGGCCGCGGGCGGCAGCTCAGCGCCCCGCGCCGTCCGGCGGGTGGCCCTTGGTACGGGGGCCGACGGCGGCAGGTCGATCGGATGCGCGGCTACCGGGTTCATGATGCGTCCGACACGGGATCTTGCTCCCTCGGCGCGACGCCCCTGGCATCGACAAGGGTGCGCCTTCCACCATCTTCCCATGCCCTCCCGACGTGGATTTTGCTCTCGCCGGGCGACGGGTGGCTCCTCACGGGGGGTGGTCATCGGTTCACAGCTCCGCGGGCCTGCATGCGTCTGTAGAGGGGCAGGGGCCGGAAAGGACGAGGTTGAGCAGGCCGGGGAAGCGCTGCCCGAACTCGTCCTGGCGCAGCCGGTTGACGCGGTAGGGGCCCTTGTCGCGCTGCTCAAGCAGGCCGGCGCTGCGCAGTACGGCGAAGTGGTGGCTTCCGCTGCTCTTGTCGACGGGGAGGTTGAGGGAGCCGTTGGTGTGGTGCCAGTCGGGGGCCGCGGCCAGGGTACGGATGATGGCCAGCCGTACCGGGCTGGAGAGGGCGGCCAGGGCCTGGTGCAGTGGGACGTGCCGGGGGTGGGTGTGGTGGGCCGGCCGGCGCGGCCCGGTCATGAGGTGGTGCCGGGCGGCAGGCCGTCGGCGATGATCAGTTGGCGGTCGAGGGGGGTGTGGAGGGCTTGGAGGGCCTTGGCGTAGGCCGGTGAGGTGTACCAGCGGTGTGCGGTGGCGGTGTCGGGGAATTCGATGATGACGATGCGCAGGTGGGGCGCGGGGGCGGCGCCTTCCAGGGTCTCGGGGCGGGCGTCGCGGCCCAGGTATCGGCCGCCGTGCTCGGCGACGGCGGCTGCGGCGAGCGGCTTGTAGGCGGCGAGGGCTTCGCGGGCGGTCGGGTCGGTGGGTATGTGGACGTGTGAGATCACGTATGCGGGCATGTCAGGCTTCCTCATGCGGGGGTTGATGGGTCGTGACCGGTCCGGGGATGACGTCGCCTCGGATGCGGCCGATGAGGGCCCCGGTGCCGGAGTCGAGCACGCCGGGAGCGTCAGTGCGCGGGCAGGACGAAGCGGTAGCCGGAGCCGGTCAGTCGCTGCAGGGCGGCGACCTCTTGGGCGAGGCACGGGGTGAAGTTGGCGGTGGTGGCGGGTGCGGCGGGGTCGAGGTAGCCCGGCTGCATGCGGGCGGTGGGGGTCTGGTCCGGGTGGTGCAGCAGGGCCGCGTCCAGGTCGTAGACGAGGTCGCCGCACAGGCAGGCGGTGCCCTCGGCGGTGGTGACGGTGATGCTCATCGACCCGGCGGTGTGGCCGCCGGTGGCGTAGCAGGTGATGCCGGGCAGGATCTGGAGCGGCCCGCTCTCGTCGAGGTCGAGCAGCCGAAGCCCCCCTGCGTGAGAGGCGGTCCACCAGGTGGTGCAGGTCGTCCTTGGCGTAGGCCAGGCTCTGCAGGCCGCCGAAAGCCGCGCCCATCTCGGCGCGGTGGACGATGACCGGGACGTCCATGGGGATCTCGTCGAGGTGTCCGGCGTGGTCGCGGTGCAGGTGCGTCATGAGGACGCAGTGCAGGTCGGCGGGCGTGATGCCGTGGGCGGCGAGTTGGGCGTGGAATTCCTGCTCGGGCAGGATCTCGCCCCCGCTGCCCAGGACGGACGGGTCGCGGTAGCCGGCATCAACCAGAATCGGGCCGCTGGGTCCGCCGGTGATGAGGTAGCCCTGGGCCGGCACTGTCGTGACGGTGCCGGGCTTACGGCCCCGGACCAGCCCAGCTTTGTCGATGACGACCGACCCGAAATTCAGGCGGTGGATGGTGTACGCGGGCGCGCCGGTGGTGCCGGTATCGGCCTTCATAGTGCGATTCCTATCGGTCTGAGTCGATATCAGAAGTATGTCGGATTCCGCACCGGCGATGTCCGTGACGGGCTCGGCCACGCCGTCACGGATGACGTAGCCGCGGTCGCAGACCCCGGCGAGCAGTTGCGTGTTCTGGTCGACCAGCAGCAGTGCTACGGCGCTTGCTCCGGTGACGGCGGCGAGCGCGGTGGTGATGTCCAGGGCCGCCCTGGGGGACAGCCCGAGGCTGAGCTCATCGACCATGAGCAGCGTCGGCTGGGCCATCAGTCCGCGGGCGATGGCGAGCATCTGCTGCTCGCCGCCGCTGAGCTGTCCGGCCCGGCGGCCGGACAACTCCCGCAGCCGGGGGAAGATGCTCCAGCACGCTGTCCAGCACGCCGGTCTCCGGCCGGGCGACGGCTGCCGCCCCGTAGCGGAGGTTGTCCAGGACGCTCAACTCCCGGAACACCTGCCGGCCCTCCGGGACGTGGACGATGCCGGCGCGGGCGACGTCCTCGGGGCGGGCGGGCAGGGAACGCCCGGCGGACAGCGCCCGCTCGCAGGTGCGGGGGATCACCCCGGACAGGGCGCGCAGCAGGGTGGTCTTGCCGGCCCCGTTGAGCCCGCCCACCCCGACGATTTCGCCCGGCGCGATGCGGATGTCGACGCCGCGCAGGACTTGGACCGGGCCGTATCCGGCGTGCAGACCGGCCACGTCCAGGACCGGGTCGGGCAGCGGGTTGGCGGATCATTGGACGGCCTCCGGTCGGGCGTCGGGCAGGGATGCGGGGCCGCGTTCGGGGCGGTCCCCGGTGAACACCTCGCGGACCGCGGGGAGATCAAACACCTCGCGGGGCGGGCCGGAGGCGAGGACGGTGCCAGCGGCCAGGAGCGGTGACGGTGCCGGCGACGTCCCGGACCCAGCCGACGTGGTGGGAGACCACGACGATGGTGCGGTGGGCACGCAGGGCCGCTATCAGCGCGGACACCGCGGCCATCTCGGGCGCACTCAGGCCCGCGGTCGGCTCGTCCATCACCAGCAGGGGCGCGCCGGTGGCCACGGCGCGGGCGATGTCGGTCATCTTGGCCTCGGCCAGGGACAGGTCGCGTGCCGGGATGTGGTGCCGGCCGGGCGGGATGCCGACCAGGCCCAGCGCGTCGGCGGCGGCACGGCGGGCGGCACGCTCGCCGGCGCGGCGGGGGCGGACGAGGTCGGGGAGCAGCCGGGCCGTCCGGCCGGATGCCCCACCCCGTGGGACGCCCAGCGAGACGTTGTCCAGCACGCTCAAGTCCCCGGCCAGCGCCACGTTTTGGAAGGTTCGGGCCACTCCCGCGCGGGCGGCCGGTGTGCCGGGTGTGACCGGCCGGCCCAGGACCTCCACGCACCCCGCCTGAGCGGCCGCCAGGCCGCTGATGACGTTCAGCAGGGTGGTCTTGCCGGCCCCGTTGGGTCCGACCAGGGCGTGCACGGTGCCGGAGGTGACGGTCAGGGCGACCCTGTCCAGGGCGTGCACACCGCCGTAGCTGACGGTCAGCCCGTCGACCGCCAGGACGGTATGGCCGGCAGTAGCGCCGGGGGCGGTGCCGGCCGGTGCGGGGATCACAACCGGGTCCTGGCCCGGCCCCTGGCGCGGGTCCTGGGTTCGCCCGGCCCTGGCGGCACGGCGCGGGCGGTGGGTGTGCAGCGTCCGTAGCAGGGGGTCCAGCAGCAGCCCGAACAACCCGCGGGGAAACAGGACCAGCATCGTGAGCAGCAGCGCGGCGACAATGATGTCCTGGTAAGACTGCGCGCCCTGCAGATAGTTGGGAGTAACGGTGATCAGCAGCGCGCCCAGAATCGGTCCGGCGATGCTGCCCAGTCCGCCGACGGCCGCCATCGCGAAAAGGACGATGGACTGCTGGACAGCGAAAGATTCTGGGGCGATGTAGCCGGCGCCGATGGCGATGAGGACACCGGAGGCGCCGGACAGCGCGGCGGAGAAGGTGAACGCGGCCAGTTTGGTGCGCTGCGGCCTGGCCCCGAGGGCCTGCGCGGCGGTCTCGCTGCGCCGGACCAGGCGCAGGGCGTGCCCGGACCGGGAGGCGCTGTAGTTGCAGGAGATGATGACCGCCACGAGCAGGACTGCCGTGCACAGGTAGTAGTAGCCGCGGCCCTGGCCCAGGTCGGTGGAGCCCAGGCGGGGCGCGATGACCTGCAGCCCGGAGGCGGCGTGGGTCCAGGAGGCGAGCGTGGTGCCGGACAGCGCCGCGGTGACCGCGACGGCCAGGAAGAACGTGCCGAGGATGGCGCCGAATTCGCGCAGACGCAGCAGTGCCAGGCCGGTGACCGCGCCGAGGACGGCGGCCGCGGCGACGGCGCCGAGAGCGGCCACGGCGGGGGCCAGGCCGGCCCGCCCCGACAGGATGGCGTAGGTGTAGGCGCCCACGCCGACGAATCCGGCGTGGCCGAAGGACGGCTGACCGAGGACGCCACTGAAAATGTCCAGACCGACGGCGGCAACGGCCCAGGCCATCGCGGTCGCGACCAGGTACTGGGCGGTCGGGGTCAGGGGCAGCAGCCCGATGACGGCCAGGACGGCGACCAACGTCAGCGCGGCCGGCCGGGTACCGGTGCGGGCCAGGGGTGTCAGCATCATGATGGGCCTCCGGTCACAGCCGCTCGGATACGGCCTCGCCCCACAGGCCGTGGGGGCGGACCAGCAGGGTGGAAAGGAAAAGGCCGAAGACGGCCAGGAGGGCGAGGTCGGCGCTGCCGCTGGCGTAGTAGACAAGGCCCTGGACCAGGCCGACCGCGACCCCGCCGGCGAACGCCCCGCTGAGGCTGGTCAGTCCGCCGATGACGACGGCGGCGAACACGAACAGCAGCTGGTCGTCCATCATCTGGGCCGACAGCAGGTGGGACGGTGCGGTCAGGATGCCCACGCCCGCGGCCAACGCCGTGGTCACCGCCCACGACATGACCTCCAGGCGGCGCACCCGCGCGCCCAGAAGCCGGGCCGTGGCCCGGTCCGAGGCCACCGCGCGCAGCAGCAGCCCGGTGCGCGAGAACCGGAACCACGCTGCGAATACGGCGGCGAGGAGCGCGGCGACGGCCAGGATGCCCAGCCCCGCCACCGGCACGTGCAGCGGCCCGAGGGCTGCCTGCCGCGCCGGGAACACCTGGGGGGCGGTGAACGGCTGGCCCTGGCCCAAGCCTTTGTCGATCGCGGCGCCGGCCAGCAGGTACAGCCCCAGGGTCCGGACCGTCAGATTCAGCGGCCCCGCGGTGTCGTGAGGGCGCATCACCACCAGGTAGACCACCGCGCCCACCGCGCTGAGCAGGACCAGCGCCGCCACGATGGCCACCGCAAGGCCCACGCCGTGGCGGGTCAGCTCATAGACGGCGACGGCCCCCAGCGTGGCCAGGCTCCCCGCCGCGAAATTCGCGATACCGGTCATTTTGTACAGCAGCACGATCGCGAATCCGAGCAGCCCGTACAGCAGGCCGCTGATGGCCCCGGTGATGATCGCGTCACTCATCGCACGCCTCCCTTCGGGTCAGGGTCCGGAGGGGACCGGCAGGGTCCCGGCCGTGGTGAAGCGGCCGTCGGCCAGGCGCAGCAGGTACATGTGGTCCAGGCCCATGTGATTGCCGGCGCTGAAGCTGAGCGGGGGAGTGACGTCCGATACCGGTCCGTGCAGGGATTCCAGGGCGTGCTGGAGCGCGGCGGGCGTGGGGTGGTCACCGGCCCGGGTCAGCGCCGCGACGAAGACTTGCGCGGCGGCGCATCCGTACAACGCGGTCGCGTCCGGAGTCGTATGCGGCTGGTACTTGTGCAGGGCCGCCAGGCAGCGCTTGGCGCGGGGGTCGCTGACCGCGACGGTGGGTGAGGCGACCTGCAGAAGTCGGGCGGCCTGCGGGGTGAGCGCGCCCGCGAAAGCCTGGCTGCCCAGCACCGACACGCCGAGGATGCCCTTGGTGGGCAGGTGCCCGGCGCCTGCCATCGTGTTGAGCATGCGGGCCGCGTCGGGCGCCAGCACGGTCAGCATCAGGTAGGGCGCGTGCGCCGAACTCGCCTTGACCGCGGCCTCCTGGACGGGTGCGCTGGCGGCCGGCAGCAGCTCCGTCCCGGCCAGGGACCCGTGCGCCGCGATTGGCCGCGGCCAGAGCCGCCGCCTGGTCGTCCTGATAGCCGGGTATCTCCGTGGTCACCGCGTACACCGGGCCCGGGCCGCCCCGGGCCAGCGCGCTGGGGATCAGCGCCCGCGCCTGGTCACTGTAGAGGGGCAGCAGGGAGAAGATGTTCGACTGGCGGGTCAGCCCAGGGAGTGCCGCGTACGGGAAGAGATACGGCAGGCTGGTCCCCTGCACCATGCTGGCGATGGTGGCCGCGGTCACCGTGCCGCACCCTCCGACCAGCGCGGCCACGCCCCGCGACGCAGGGTCCGTACATTGGCCGCGGCCCGCGGCGCTTGATAGCCGTCGTCCAGCACCACGTCGTGGATCGTGCGGCCGTGTACCCCGCCGGTAGCGTTGACCTGGGAAAACCATGCTTGGGCGCCGGCCGAGGTCGGCGCGCACACCGATGCGACCGGTCCGGTCAGCGCCGTGGAGGTGCCCACGGTG
Organism: uncultured Actinomycetota bacterium; assembly: GCA_963756705.1. GTDB lineage: Bacteria > Actinomycetota > Actinomycetes > Streptomycetales > Streptomycetaceae > Actinacidiphila. The sequence continues at coordinate 70,243 of CAVWOS010000009.1, forward strand.
ATCGTCGTGGAGGTGACTCCCGCACCCCCCGACCCCGCTCTGCCCGCACCCGTGCTGTTCCCCGCCGAGCACGCGGCGGCCAGCGCCACCGCCGACACCACGGCCAGGGCGGCCGGTATCCGCCGCCGTACGATCCGGATCACTGTTCTGCCCCCTGTCGGGCCTCGACGGCCGCCATCGCCGCCGCCTCCTGGCCCCAGTACGGGCCCTTGTCGACCCAGTGGCTCGGCACCAGGTCGGCAGCCTGCTCGTCGTCGTCGAGCAGGCGCGGGGCCGTCACGCCGTCCAGGAGCAGGCCGGGCGCGTGGGCCTCGATCAGCTCGCACGGCATCTTGCTCGCCGTGATTCCACGCCCAGTGCACCGCCCACGGCGGGATGCGCAGGAAATCGCCCGGCTCAAGATGGAACGCCTCCACCGCCGGCTGCCCGCCGCTGACCGGCGACCTCGACGAACACCCACAAGGGCCGGCGGTCAGGTAGTTGAGCTGCTCGCAGCGGTGCGTGTGCGGCTCACTGTGGTAGCCCGCCGAGCGGGTCGCGACGGTCAGGCTCGACTCCTGCCCCACCACCTGCGCGGTCCGCAGCTCCCCGCCTCCCCGCATCGTGACGACCTGCCCTGGATTGTCTTCTGCTCCGACGTACAACACGGCGGCTCCCTCAGATGTGATGTGTAGTGATGAGGCGGTATGTGACGATGTGTTGGGTGTGGGTGTCCCGAACTGCGGCCGGGAAAGGGGGGTGACCGCCGCGGTGCGGCGGCCTTACACCGCCCGCGGTGCGATGCGGACGACGTACTTGCCTGAGCCGCGGCCGTCGGCCAGGCGGTCGTGGACCTCCGGCACGTCCTCCAGATCGGCGAGCCGCGTAAGGGGGATGTCCAGCCGGCCGGCCGCTATCAGATCCAGCACCCGGCGCAGGGCCGAGGCGACTACGCCCGGGGCCTGGACGGACAGGCCCCGATGGCTGAATCCGCTGATGGTCAGGGTCCGGCCGATCAGCTCGCCCACCCCGGGCAGAGGTGTCTGCGGGCCGGCCGGCCCGGGAGCGTTTCCGAACAGGACCAGGCGCCCCGGGGCAGACAGCATCGCGGTGTCGGCCTCGACCATGCTGGTGCCCAGCGGGTCGAGCACCGCATCCACGCCCCGCCCCCCGGTGGCCGTCAGCACCGCATCCACCAGGCCGGAGCCGCGGGGGATGATCACGTCGTAGCCGGCCTTCATGGTCGCGGCGGCCCTGGTCTCGTCGGGCCGGCCGGTGGTCCCGATCAGCAGCCCGCCCCCCAGGACACCCACCAGCCGGGCCACCGCCGTGCCCACCCCGCCCGCGGCGGAGTGGACGAGGAGCCGGTCGCCCGGCCTGAAATCGGCGAGGTCCAGCAGCAGCAGCGCCGTGGTCATCCCCAGCGGCGCCGCCGCAGCCATCCCGGCCGGTACTCCCCGGGGCACCGGCACCACGAGCCCGGCGTTGGCGACCGCGACCTCCGCAAGCCCGCCGCCGGGCGTCACAGCCGCCACCCGCTGACCGCAGGTCAGCTCCCCGACGCCCGCCCCGATCTCACGGACCGTGCCCTCCACCTCGGCACCGGCCACCCACGGCCAGCCGGTGGCGTAGCCCTGGTCACCGCGGCGCCCCATGACATCAATAAAGTTCACCCCGGCGTACGCGACGTCGATGGTGACCTCGCCCGGTCCCGGGGACGGGCTGTCCATCCCACGGACAGCCGACCGTTCAGACCCGCCCGGGGCCTCCATCACCAGAGCCCGCATCACCGGTCACCCCGGAAGTCCCGATCGGAGAATGGGCGGCCTTGTCCCAGGCGTCGCGGATCGCCTGCTCGATCGCTTTCGCGCCCTTGCCGCCGATGTACTGCTTGTCGATGAGGCTGATGAGCGGTGTCAGGTCCCCGCAGATATTGGCACCCGTGAGCAGCTCGGAGATCCACTTCCTGACCAGATCCGTCTGTGCATTGGAGCCCACGCTGAGAATCTCGCCTGTGTCCGGATCGACCTTCAGGGTGATATTGAGCATCACACCGGCAGCGCCCGTCGCGGAGTACCCGCTGGCCTGCGCGTAGCCAATGACCAGCCACCCGGGATTCCGACCGAGATTGAAATTCGCCGGATTGCGATTCGTCATGCTGGCAGGATGCCACGCGGATGACGCATACGGGAGCACATAGACGCGCCCCGCGGCGCCACCGGTAATCAGGGAAAGAGAGAAGAGTAGCCACGATGCCACCTGGGCGCACAAGGCGCGGTCACGGCGGCGCACCTGCGTCACCGGACAGGAGCACGTGATCTGGTGTGAGCAAGGTGCGGGAATCTGCCCCGGCCCTGCTGCACGACCACCGTGGCCTGCCGATGCCGGTGACCGTACCGCCGCCGGGACGCCCGCGCAATACACCCCGCCCGGAAAACACACCGCGCCCCGCCGGGAACCCGGAGGACAGCCTCCGGCACCACACCACACCACACCGCACACGGCGCGGGCTCCGCCCAACTCGGCAGCCCGGGGGGAGGAAATCCATATTGGACGCTTCCGGAAGCGGCCTTCCGCAAAAGTCTTTGACAGCAAGCAGCCTCGTCGGTAGCCCGTGTCACAGTGCGGAAGTGCGATGGCGGTGAATCCATCTTTCCGGCTGCGATGTATTGCAGGGGCGTCCCGGCGGGGGGTACGGTCACCGGCATCGGCAGGCCACGGTGGTCGTGCAGCAGGGCCGGGCGTCATTGCCCGCCACCTTGCTCACACCAGACCACGTGATCACCTGTCCGGTTGCGCATTACGCGCCGCCGTAACCCGCGCCCCGGTGCCGTAGGAGATGTGGCCTGCTGCCATTCTCTGAGAGGTACCGGGGCGTGGTCCGTCGGTATGCCCCCGTGCACCCTCGCGCAGCACATCAGGCGGGTTGAAACCTCGTATTTCAGGGTCATTGCGCCAGCAGTGCGGGCGGAGTAGCGTAATACCTGAATCAGGACATAGTGACCGTGCAGCAGGGCCGGGCGGTTCCCGCACCTTGTGCACACCAGATCACGTGCTGCCTGCCGGTGACGTAGTGCGCGCCACCGGGACCCGCGCCGATGCGCGCCCAGGTGACATCGTGACTGTCTTCATTCCCATTCGTACCCGCGTCGGCGGGTTCGGGCTGCGCCGCTCCAGCCGGATAGTCCTGCCCGAGACCGACCACCGCCCCGTTGCCACCGCCCGCCGCCACACCCGCACCACCCTGGGCGCCTGGGGGCTGCCCGGCGACGTGGTCGACAGCGCGGAACTCGTGGTCAGCGAGCTGGTGACCAACGCCCAGCGTTACGCCCCCGGGCCGGTGGCGCTGCGGCTGACCCTGCGCCGCACCGGCCGTGAGGGCCGTGAGCTGACCGTTGCCTGCCGCGACACCGATCCCCACCCCCCGCCCGCCACCGGCGCCGACGCCGTGGATGGTCCTTCCTGCGCCCAGGCCGAATCCGGGCGCGGCCTGGCCATCGTCGAGGCTCTGTGTCACCATCGCGGCTGCGCTGTCGCCCGTGCCCACAAGACGGTCTGGGCCGCCCTCACCGTCCCCGCTGCGCCGGCGAGCCCGCGGCCCGTCCCGGTGGCCCGCCGTGGACGGGGCAGGGCCCTGCACCTGCCGGCCCGCACCCGCCGACCCGCCCCGGAGCAGCCGGGCTGCGCCGCGTGACGGCCGACCCGCCGGCAACAACTCGCCCTGTTCACACGCAACGACGCGTACCGTCCGGGAGCCGCCCCATGACCACCCCGCCCGCGCCCACCGACACGCCCGAGCCGCTGTGGAGCCCCGGACCCGAGCGGATCGCCGGCGCGCGGCTGACCCGGTTCCACGACTGGGCGGCCGGCGCCCACGGCGCCCCCGCCGCCCGGCCGGGCGACCCGCAGGGCAGCTACGCCGACCTGCACGCCTGGTCGGTGGACGAGCCGGCGGCGTTCTGGCGGGCGATCACCGAGTGGTTCGACGTCCGCTTCTCCAGCCCGTACGACACGGTGCTCGCCGACCCGGCGATGCCCGGCGCCCGCTGGTTCCCCGGTGCGACCCTCAACTACGCCGAACACGCGCTGCGCCCCGCCGAAGACCCCGACCGGGCCGGGCAGCCCGCGCTGCTCCACCTGGACGAGCGGCACGAGACCGGCACCGTGAGCTGGGCGGAGCTCAGCGGCCAGGTCGCCGCCCTCGCCGCGGAACTGCGCCGCCTCGGCGTCACCCCCGGCGACCGGGTCAGCGGCTACCTGCCCAACGTCGCGCAGGCGGTCGTCGCCCTGCTGGCCACCGCGGCGGTCGGCGGCGTGTGGACCTCCTGCGCCCCGGACTTCGGCGCCCGCAGCGTCCTGGACCGCTTCCAGCAGGTCGAGCCGGTCGTGCTGTTCGCCGTCGACGGCTACCGCTACGGCGGCAAGACCCACGACCGCACCGCCGCCGTCGCCGAACTGCGCGCCGGGCTGCCCACGCTCCGGGCCACCGTGCACATCCCGCTGCTCGGCACCCCGGCCCCCGAAGGCGCCCTGGAATGGGACCGGTTGACCTCGGGCGAGGCGGAACCGGCCTACGAGCAGGTGCCGTTCGACCACCCGCTGTGGGTGCTGTACTCCTCGGGCACCACCGGACTGCCCAAGGCCATCGTCCAGTCGCAGGGCGGCATCCTGCTCGAACACCTCAAGCAGACCGGCCTCCACCTCGACCTCGGCCCCGGCGACCGCTTCTTCTGGTACACCTCCACCGGCTGGATGATGTGGAACTTCCTCGTCTCCGGCCTGCTCTCCGGCGCCACAGTGGTCCTCTACGACGGCAGCCCCGGCTTTCCTGACGTCTCCGCGCAGTGGCGGGTGGCCGAACAGACCGGCACCACCGTCTTCGGCACCTCGGCCGCGTACGTCATCGCCTGCCGCAAGGCCGGCATCCACCCCGGCCGCGACCTGGACCTGTCCGCGGTGGGCTGCGTGGCCACCACCGGCTCACCGCTGCCGCCGGACGGCTTCCGCTGGCTGCACGACGAGGTCGCCCGCGACCTGTGGATCGCCTCGGTCAGCGGCGGCACCGACGTGTGCAGTTGCTTCGCGGGCGGCGTGCCGACACTGCCGGTCCACGTCGGCGAACTCCAGGCCGCCTGCCTGGGCACGGATCTGCAGGCGTGGGACGCCCAGGGCCGGCCGGTGACCGACGAGGTGGGGGAGCTGGTGGTCACCAACCCGATGCCCTCCATGCCGATCCGCTTCTGGAACGACCCGGACGGGGCCCGCTACCGGGAGAGCTACTTCGAGATGTTCCCCGGCGTGTGGCGGCACGGCGACTGGATCACGCTGACCTCGCGCGGCACCGTCGTCATCCACGGCCGCTCCGACTCCACCCTCAACCGCCAGGGCGTGCGCATGGGTTCGTCCGACATCTACGAGGTCGTCGAACGCCTGCCGGAGATCCGCGAATCCCTCGTCATCGGCATCGAGCAGGCCGACGGCGGCTACTGGATGCCGCTGTTCGTGCAGCTCGCCGACGGCGCCGTGCTCGACGACCCGCTGGTCGACCGTATCCGCACCGCGATCCGCGCCCAACTCTCCCCGCGCCACGTGCCGGACGAGGTCATCCCCGTGCCCGGCGTGCCGCACACGCTCACCGGCAAACGGATCGAGGTGCCGGTCAAGCGGCTGCTCCAGGGCACCCCGCTGGACAAGGCCGTCAACCCCGGCTCGGTGGACGACCTCGGGGTGCTGCGCTTCTACGAGCGGCTCGCCGCCGAACGCGCCGACGCCGACACGGGCAGGTCAGGCACGGCGTGACCGCAGGGCACCCAGCACCCCGGGCGCGCTACCCCTGGGGCGCGGTCTCCTCGCGCAGCACGAGGGCCAGCAGGCCGGGGAAGCGCTCCTCCAGTTCCTCGCGGCGCAGCCGGTTGAATCGCCACACCCCGTCGTCGCGCTGCTCCAGCACACCGGCCTCCCGCAGCACGGCGAAGTGGTAGCTGAGGTCGGCCTTGTAGACCGGCACGTCGAACGAGCCGCAGGTACGGGACCAGTCGGGGCTGCCGCCGAGCTCGCGCACGATCGCCAGACGCACCGGATCGGCCAGCGCAGCCAGGACCCTTTGCAGCGGCACGTCCCGGGGATGGACGTGCGTGGGCAGGGTGCGCCCCCGGTTGGGTCGGGGCGCCTTCGCCATCATCCGTCCTCCCGGCTCCCGTCACGTCACCACGCGAGGTGAGGGACCCATCCCGGCAGGCGGGTGGGCACATGAGTCACATTTCGCCTACATCGAACATAACAGGAAGAGAGTGTGCCTTCCGATAGCGCGCTGTTCGAGGAGGTGAACGCGCAGCCGCTGCCCTCGCGGAGGCAGCCCGGACATCAGCCCATCGCGTCCCGGCCCTGTCGTCGCGACGCCAACCCGGCGTAACGAGAAGCCCCCGGATTTATCCGGGGGAGGAGTCACGGGGCAAGCCTTTCAGTATGCCGGGTTGCAGGCGGGGGTCTCAGCCGGCGCGAGTCGTCGCCGTCGCTGTTCGGGTTGATGTATACGCGCGTTCGCCGGCCGGGCCGATACCGGGCGAGGGCCGGCAGGAGTCCTCGTTCGGGGTGCAATGGTCGGGATGGCACCCGCCGTGCGCGGCGGCGGCTGGCCGGGGATTGCCGCGACGAGGTCGTCCCATGCGCGACTGGTGACGATCTCCGACAGCGGGGCGGTGCGGACGTTCCCAGCGGCCATCATGCCGCCGGACATCACGCACCCGGCCACGTCGCCGGACGGCAGGACGGCGGCGCACCGCTCACCGTCGTCCGCCAGTACATCGAGAACCAGCAGCGACCCACCTGACCGCCACCACGGAGACGCAGAAAACTCCGGCGCTTCGCGCCTCCGTACCAAGGATGCGCCTCACCTCCGCCCTGAGGACGGAGCACTGCGCAAGATCAGAGGTAGACAACGGCGAGGTGCACGAGGGAACTGCGCGTTGAATGCCGTCGCCCCGCCTGTGAGTTGCGGGCGGGGCGACGGCGTTCAACTGTGGCAGGCGTCAGCCGGCCGCGCTGGCAGGTTAGCGGTCAGAACGATGTGACGACGTTGTCCGGGCTCTTGTGCCAAAGCTGGTGGACGGCGTCGGTCACGGTGAGGCCGAAGGTGTCCCACCGCGGGCGGCCGAGCTCCTCGAACTTCTGCCAGCAGCGTTCGACGGTGGCCCAGACGTGGTCGGTGGATTCCAGGGCGCGGCCCGCTTCTCCGTCGGTGTAGAGGGCCTCGGCGGAGGCTCCGCCGGGCAGAACCACCTTCCGGGTGTGTGTGCCGTCGTCGTGGGTGCCGAACTGGATGGTGGCCCCGGGTAGGAAGGCGGCGAGGAGAAACGTGAACTGGTAGTCGTCGAACGCGTCCTTCGGCACGCGGGTGGGTTTCTCGCCGGCGGTGTGCTCCTTGCGGGGGGCGGAGAGAGTGTGTCCGTTGACTGCGGGGCGTGCGGGCATGAACTGGCCGCCGTCGGGCAGAAACGGGCCTTCCAGGTTCCCGGAGGGCAGCCGGGTGAGCAGGGCGAGGCCCCCGCTGAGCGGCGGCATGAGGTTGGCGATCAGCTTCCCTCCCGGTGCCAGGGCTGCGTGCAGGGTGGGGGTGATCTCGGGCAGTGCGCAGGTGGCAATGATCCGGTCGAAGCCGGCAGCCGGCCATGGGTGGGTGGTGGCGTCCGTGGTGACGACGTCGGGCCGGTGGCCACACGCGTCCAGGCGGGCGGCGGCGGACTTGGTGAGGCCGCTGTCGATGTCGGCGGTGGTCAGTTGCCGGGCACTGTCGAGCCGGCGGCAGATGAGCGCCGCGTTGTAGCCCGTGGCCGTGCCGATCTCCAGCACGCGGTGTGACGGGTCGATGTCCAGGGCTTCGAGCATCCGCACCATGAGGGACGGCTGAGTGCTGGATGAGGTCGGGGTGCCCGTCCAGCCGCCGGGCACCGGCCTCGGGTCGTGGAGTTGGGTGACCAGCGTGCTGTTGGTGTAGATGGGGCCGAGCCAGCCGGCGCCGTCGGCCTCTTCTGTCAGGCGCTCCCACACGGTGGGGGCGCCGCCGGTGTTGCGGTAGTAGGTCGGGACGAACCGGTGTCGGGGGGTGCCCTCGACGGCGGCGGCCCACCACTTGGAGGTGAGGTCGCCGCTGGCCTCCAGGGCGGCGACGAGGGCCGCGGCGGCGTCCTGCCAGCGGGGCGGCGACGTGGTCACGTGCACCAGCCTTTCACGGTCTCGGCGATGGCTTCGGCGACCGGCACGACTTCGTGGAGCCATGCGAATTGGCCGGCGGGGTTCGCCTCGAAGTAGACCCACCTGCCGCCGCGTTCAACCGCGAAGTCGAGCGCCGCGTAGGTCAGTCCCCTGGCGGACATGTAGGCGTTGACGGCGGCCGCGATGGGTGCGGGGACGTCGATCCGGTCGTACGTCAGTGCGTCGTAGTCGGTCCGCCAGTCCAGGCGGGCCGCTTCGCTGCCGGCGGTGATGCGCACCGCGAGGTGAGTGCTGCCCACGGCGTACAGCCGAACCTCGTACGCCTTGGTGATCTGCTCCTGCACGAGGTGGGCGGTCGTCTCGATACCGCCCAGGTCGTTCAGGTCGACCGGCCGGGTGCGCATGGTCTCCGTGCCGGCGTCGTGGGTGACGTACGGGATGCCCATGGGCTTGGTGACCAGCGGTGTCCCGCAGGTTTTCGCAAAGCGGCGGACGGCCTCCGGGTCGTTGGTGATCAGGGTTCGGGGGGTGTGCAGGCCGGCGGAGCGGGCCGTGCGGAGCTGGTCGGGCTTGAACTCCGCCGCGCTGGCGCGGTTGGGGTGGTTCATCCAGGCGACCGGTAAGCCGGCCAGGACGCCGCCGAGGCCGTGCCGCGCGGCGCCGCGGGAATAGTGCTCGTCGGCGGGCGACATGGCGGGCAGCACGAAGTGGTCCGGACGATTCCAGTACACCGCCCCGATGTCCGCCAACTCAACGGCGCGGTGGTCGGTCTCCAGCACACCCGTCCAGCCGTCCGTCTCTTCGTGGCGGGCGTCCAGGTGGAGGGACAGGGGGAAGTCGGCCATGTCGAATCGGAAGACGGGCACGCCGACGGCGGCGAGGGCGTTGACGATCAGGTCGGTGGCCCCGTCATGGGGGCGGTCGACCACCAGGGCGGTGGCGGTCACTCGAACACCCCGGGGTCGGCGCCCTCGTCGTGCGGCGGCGGGCTTTTCGGGTCGCCGTCGGGGTTGGTCTTCTGCGAGGTCGACATCGTGGTGAGCGGGGTGCCGTCGGCGAACGCGGCGGTCTGGGTGACCGGGTCGTACACCGGCAGCGGCGCGACGGCCCCGGGTGCCCGGGGCGGGCCTGCGGGGGTCAGGTGGGCGCCGGTCACGGCGTACGGGCGGAGGGCGGCCGGTCGGCCGGCGGTCGGCGCGGGCGCCTGGAGGGGAAACGGCTGGGCGAGCTTCACCGGGTTACCTCTTCCTTCACATCTTCGGTGGTGGCGGGGGGATTGAGCGTCACGGACATGCCGTTGCGGTCCTTCCGGTCGGTGGGCTGCCCGGTCGGCGGCCGGGCGGGCCCCTGGCGGTGTGGCTGTGGTTCGGCGCAGGGGGTGAGGAGCGTGCGGGCTGCGGCCATGGTGTTGGCCAGCAGGTCGGACAGGTCGTTGGTCTCGGTGGCGTAGCCGTCGATGATGGTCGCGCGCAGCAGTCCGGCGATCAGCCGGGAGGTCAACTTCACCTGGTCTTCTGGGTTCTCGGGCAGGGTGCCGCCGCAGAAGCTGAGCAGCAGCGCGCCGGCCGCACGGCTGTCGTCGTCGTGGCCGATTCGGCCGGCGCCGGGGTCGGGTTCTTCGCTGGTGGCGTACATCAGCCAGCCGTCTGCGGCGAGGAGTTCCGGCCGTTCGCTGCCTATGTGGCTGTCCTGTTCGGCGAGGTGCAGCAGCTTGCGGATGGCATCGGCTACGTCGGTGGCCGGGTCGAGCTGGTTGAGCAGTTCGAACGGGGGCCGCACGAGGTCGGCGTGCGCGCGGCTTGCGTGCTCGCGGGCTGACGCCTGGGCAAGGACGGTGAGGGGGTCAGGGGTGTTGTTCCATGACGGTTCCTTCCGGGCCGGGCCCGCTGGTGACGGGCCCGGCGCGGTTGATGGGGCGGGTTACGGCTCTGGGCCGAGCAGTTCGCGGAGCGAGGCGACGGTGGCTCCACCCCGCCGTTGCTCAGGTGGCGGTCGCCGGGCCATGGCCGGAGGGGAAGCCGTAGTTCAGTTCGGCCACGTAGTCGCCGGCGAGTGCGGCGAGGGCCTCCCGGATGCGGCGGACCTGGTACGGGGCGCAGAACTGGTCAAGGTCGGCGTCGGCGACCCACTGGTAGTCGTCAAGCTCGGGCTTCTTGCCGTCCTCGCTCTCGGGGAAGGGTGATCGGCGTGTCGTGAGGGAGCTCCCCGAAGTAGCGGACGAAGTTGTAGCCGGCAGCGGAGCCTCCCGCCGGTTTGGCCGGCATGAAGTCCTTGACCAGCAATTGCAGCGGGACCAAGTCGAGGCCGGTCTCCTCCAGCACCTCGCGGGCGGCCGCGTCCCAGTCGGACTCGCCCAGTCCCGCGCCGCCGCCGGGGAGCTGGTAGAAATTCTGTCCTTCCTCCTTGTACGTCGGGCGAACCACGAGGACCCGTCCGGTCTCGTCCAGGAACAGGCCCAGGGCGCCGATGCGCACGGGGGGCGGGGATGTGGGGTCGGTGTCGAAGTGCGACATGAGGCTCCTTGAGTGGGTGGTGGTGCCGAGTGGTGATTGGCAGGCGGTCGGGTCGGGTTGGGTACGGATGGGCGGGGCGGGGATGCCGTGCCGCCAGAAGGCGGGAGCGCCGGCCACTACAGGCCGACCCGCTGCCGCCACATCGGTGGGTCCTCGAACTCCGCTCGGGTGGGCACCAGGTCGCGGTTGGTCCAGACGAAATTCCACAGGTCGCCGCAGCTCGGCGGCATGGTCTCCTGCACGAACATGAATTCCGGGCCCACGGGGTGCGCCGGCTGGCTCCGCCGGAGCAGGTACGCCCGCAGCTCGTCGCGCGACGCGGGCGGAGGAGGCGTTGTACCGTGGCGCGCCTGCTCCCAGCGGACCGCGGTGCGGTTGCGGGCGTAGAGGAGTCCCTGGCGTATCGGGGTGTGCAGAGAGGTCCGCGCTGTCTCCTCCTGCGGGAACTGCTGTCCGCTCAGGTGGTAGGTGACCAGGATCTCGGCCCAGTCCGCGTGACCCTCGGCGAGGGCGTCCACCATCCGGTCCTCGGTCGGGTCCGGCCGGGGGCTGAGCCGCGGTGGGACGACACGGCCGGCGCTGTAGTGGATCTGGGCCTGGTGCACACCCTCGTGGATCACGAATCGCGGGAGGCCCGAAAAGGTCTTGGTCAGGCCCGTGTGGTGCAGCGCCCTGGGACAGATGAGCGTTTCAGGTACACCGTCCAGGGTGGTGATCGTCATGCCGTTCATCAGCGGCCATCGCCACCGCACCTTGGACCGCCACCGCTTCTGTGTGCGTCCCGCTTGCCGCGCGTCCTCAAGGGTGGGCGGGGAGATGTCCATGGCGCCTTGCAGGCTCCGCCGCACGTAGGCCCGCACCTCGCTCCGCCACACGCGGGGGGTGACCAGGCGGAACGTGCAGCGCGGCAGTGGCAATTCCGTCACCTTCTCGATCACGGGTATCGCCGCGGTCAGCGTGTCGGTGACAGTGGTGGCGAGGGCCCCGTTCGTGCCGGTCTCGTCCCGCACTTCGACGGTCACCGCGAGCTCCCCCGGCCGGCCCCCGGACGGGTTCTCATGACTACGGTGACCGGCACGACGAGGTCGGCTCCGGTCGGCTGTGGGACACGGACACTTCCCGCTCGACCGGGTCGGTAGCGCCGCCCTGGACCTATTGGCCGCTCACCGCGGCTCCAGGTCACGGCCTTTAACTCGTTCAACGGATTCTTGCTCCGGTTTCTGTCGTACGGATTGTCAGGTGGAGTGCGGTGGAAGCGCGGCGGTGGGCCCTGTGGCTCGCGCACCCCGCCCGCCGCCGCGGACGGGGTGCGCGAGTGGCTGCGCACGACGATCACCGCCGCGCCGCCGGACGCCGTACCCCAAGTGATCGCTCAGGCCACCATGTGAGCCGGTGATCCCGAGCTGGACGTCGCGGCGGCGCTGCGGACCGCCCTCGGCTAAGCGGCGGCGGCCGCGAAATTGATCGCGTGATGCCGGCCGAGGCCATGCACGCCGATCCGCTCCAACAGCTCGCCCAAGTACGCCCTGCGGGCGTCGACCTCGTGATGGTCGATCCAGTACCGCGGCGGGGGCTCCTCCCCCCACGCCGCGGTGTAGTAGGAGTGCGTGGTGCACCCGTGGTGGTAGTCGGACCGTGCCAGGTCCGTCTGCTGGATAGCGGGCGCGCCTGTACGGTCGGTGATGCCGCCGAGGAGCTGCACCTGCGCCAGCAGCGCGTGCACCATCTCCTCCACGGGCGCCGGTATGGGGACCTCCGCGGCGGCCAGGTCGGCGGTGGCGAGGTAGCCGGCGCTCTTGATGGCCAGGGCGCGCAGGGCCTCGGTGACCAGCGGCCCCGCGTCGCGCTCCCGGCTCCACTGGCTGATGAGGGTGAACCCCGCGACGCGTGTCCGGTCCGCGCTGAACTGGAGCGCTGCGGAACGGAAGGCCGCGAAGTCGGGGTCTCCCTCCCAGAGGGAGAGGATCTGATTGGCGTTCGCGGCCACGTGCTCGACGGTCGGTGGCGGCTTGGAAACGGGCATACCTGGTCTTTCCGGTGGGTGATGAGTGGGTGGTGCTGGTGCCCGCCCACAGGGGGCGGGCACCATGTGGAGGGCGTCTCCGGCCACATGGGGTGTAGCCGGGTGGCGCCCGCCGTCATCCCGCTCCGCAGGGCCATAGCCGGCGGCAGGGCGGGGGGTTCAGGGGTCTAGCCGGCCGGGATGCGGCGGGATGGTCTGGGGCGCCCGGCGCGGCGGTGGCGCGGCCGGCGGAGGCCCGTGCCCTCGGACGGCACTGTGGGTGCCGGGGGGACTGGCTGCGCGAGGCTGTGCGCGCTCAGCAAGTAGCAGCGACCGGCGGCGCCCCGGAAAACCAAGCGGAGCCGCCCGTACGCGACGAGTTGTGTGCGGGCGAGCCGCTGCTCGGCGTCGTTCTGGGTCCATGCCCGTAGCCGGGCGGCCACGTTCCCCATGGGATCGGGGTCAGCGGCGTAGTAGGACCGGTCGTAGCCGGCGTCCAGACCGTCAGCGAGCAATGCGGCCTGATCGCACGGCCATCGCACGGAGAGTTTCGAGGTGGGCACGTTCGCCTCACCGAGCTCCGCGCGGTCAACGATGTCGTGCCCGTCGACCGGCTTTTCGGCCACAACTGTGCACCTGTAGGCGGTGAGCTGGTGTTCGGTCGCCCGTGTCGTGCCCGTGGTCATGGCGTCGCTCCGAGCGTGCCGACCGGGCAGGTCGTGGGCGGGGATCGCCACACGGGCCCAGACTCGTGTGCCGTGGTTCTCGGTCATCTGTCCCCACTGGTCGGCGAGGACGTCCACGATGGCGAGCCCGCGGCCGCGTTCGTCGTCGTCGGCGGCCGCCTTGGCGTTCAGCGGCTGGGTCGGCCCCCCGTCCGTGACGGAGACCGTTGCGGCTCCGGGCCCCAGAGAGGCCGTGACCGTCATCCGCAGTCCGGGAGAGTGGTCAACGGCGTTGGCGGCAAGCTCGGACACGATCTGCACGAGATCGCGGGCCTGTTCCCGGGGAATCGCCCATGCGGTCGCCGAGTCGGACACGAACCGGCGGGCATCGGCGACGCTCGCCAGGGTGAAGCCGTCCAGGGTGATGACGGCCCGGTGACCGAGTTCCCGGTGCCCGTGCGGAACGCGGTCGCCGAGATCCGATGGGGGCACGGGCAGAAATTCAGCGGGCATGGCCCGTCTCTCCTTGGTGGGGCGCGGCCCTCGACCGCGCGGGGCGGTCAGGTGCGTGGCAGGGGCTCGGCCGGGCCGGCCGCGTGGTGGTGGCCGGGTACGAAGGGCTCGGCGAGGTGGCAGAGCACACCGGCCAGGGCCTCGCACAAGGCATCGGCGTCGGTTACCGGGGGCACTCCCAAAGCCGGCGGCACGACCCACCGGCGACCGTTGACCGGAAGGGAGCCGGCCGCCACGGTGATGGAGGGGGATGGGCACCGCAGGGTGCCGCTGTCGACGCACACGGTCCCCTGGAGCGACGGCCAGGTGCGCGCCGTGCCTGCGGGCACCAGCCATTCGAACGCTTCCCTGGGGACGGCGTCGAGAACGGGTCCAGGTTCGATTCCGGTGGCCCGGAGCCTGCGCAGGGTGGGAACAGCGATTCGATGGGTGACGCGTAAGACGCTCCAGAGATGCCCTACGGGCACGCTGACGGTGTCGCCTATGTGCCAGGCGTGCAGTACGTCGCCAACGGCGCCGCCCTCGGCGGCCCACATCACTCCGGCGTGAAGGGCGCGGAGGTGGGCTCCTTGAGTTCCTCTCCCATCAGTCATGGCCGGTGCTCCGTTCCGCTACAGGCGGGAACGCTGCCGGTAAGGGACGCCCGTCGGTACGCAGCCGCCACAATCGCGTAGATGTAGGCGCTGAAGTCGTTGAGGCCCTCGCGCAGAGCGCCGGCGTGTACGGCGCTGCTGATCGTCATCCTCAGCGGCGGCGTCTCCGGCGGGGGACGTAGCTGGTCCCGGCCGCCGATCATCATCCACAGGTCTTGATTCAGCGCGACGACTTCGGCCTGTTCGGCGGGCGTCGTCCAGCCCCGGAGCAGACTCACAGCCTGCCGTAGCGTCAGGTGATCGGGGACGCCGGAGAGATCGACTCCGAGCTCCGCAGCGTGCAGGTAGGTGGTAGCCCGTATCGGCTCCGGTCCCAGAACTGGTTGGTCCAGGTCGAATGCGGTCAACGGGATACCGGCGGCCAGCTCTCCGGGCTTCATGCCGTCGCCCCGATCTGTGCCCAGACCGCCGTACCGCACGCGGGGCCGGCTGCCACCGCGCCGTGCCCCCGCCGGTCCGCCAGGGTTTCGACCAGCAGAAGACCGCGACCCGACTCGTCCTCGGTACTCGATGGCCCGACGGGCGGCAGCGGCACATACGGGGTCTCGTCCTCCACCGTCACCACCAGCTCGTCGCCGCACAGGTCGATGCGGAGTCGCACCTCACCGAGGCGGCCGTGCCGAATGGCGTTGGTGACGAGTTCCGTCACGATCAACTGCACGTCGCCGGCAGAAGCCTCCAGCTCCCAATCACACAGCAGCGCTCCGGCGTAGCAGCGGGCTCGCCGCGGGGCGCTGGTGTCGCGGGCGAAGCACTTCACCTCACGCTGGGATAAGGGCATATGGCACTCCGAGCACTCGGCAGCCCAAATATCGCCGCGTACGGCGACGGGGCCACTACGCCGCGTATCGATCAGGCTCTAGAGTGACCCCAACGCAGGCGCTACGCAAGTGCGCAGCGATAATTATGCGATTGCACGGCTTCGGACGGCGGCGGCGAGCAGGGGGTACCTCGTGTGTGCAGCAGGTAAGCCCGGTACGGCAGACTGGGAGAAAGCAAGTGCGCAGCCGAAGAGGAAGGGAGGACGACGGCCCGTGACACAGCAACGCGGTCCCACGGTGAACCGCCGGAACCTCGGCGCGGAACTCCGTCGGCTCCGGCTCGCCGCCGGCTTCAAGATCGATGATGCGGCGAAGCGTCTGGCCTGCTCATCAACACGGGTCAGCCGGATCGAGTCCGGTCATCAAGGGGCGGTGGCCAAACCGACCGACGTGCGGACCATGGCCGAGATGTACGGCGTGAAAGACGAGCGCCAGGTGGACATGCTCCTCGACATGCTGAGCAGCAGTCAGCAAATCGGCTGGTGGGAGGCGTACGACGACGTCCTACCCAGCGGACTTGAGGTCCTGGTCGGCTTGGAGACAGACGCACAGGCCGAACGGGCGTGGGAGCCGCTGTTGGTGCACGGGCTCCTTCAAACAGCCGACTACGCTCGCGAGATCCTGTCCGGATGGGGCACCCAGCCCGGAGACATCGCAGACCTGGTCGAGGTCCGAGCCAAGCGACAGGAGTCGCTCACACGGGACAGCAACCCGCTGGTGCTGTGGGCCGTCATGGACGAGGGCACCGTCCGACGCCCGATCGGCCGCGCCGATGTCATGCGCGCCCAGGTCAACCACCTGATCGAGTTCGCCGAGCTGCCGAACGTGCACCTCCAACTCCTCCGAACCAACAAGGGCGCACACCCGGGCCTCGGCGGCGCGTTCTCGATCCTCGAATTCGCCGAGGACCAGCCGGTCGTCTACCTGGAGACGACCGCAGGGAACCTCTACCTCGAAAAGCGGCCCGACGTACGCAAGTTCACGGGCAACTACCAGATGCTGGGGGCTATGGCCCTCCCGTTCGATGAAACAACAGCGCTCCTCAAGAGCGTTGCAAAGGAGTTGTGATGGACACCACCGAGCGCCCGACGTCAGACCTCACCAACGCGCAATGGTTCAAGGCCAGCGCCTCCGGCGGCACCGGCGGCTGCCTGGAAGTAGCGCACCTCCCCAACGGCCAGGTCGCCCTTCGCGACAACGAAGATCTCGACAACCCGCCGTTCATCGTGTCGCCATTCGTCTGGAAGTGCTTCCTCGACGGCGCCATAAAGGGCGAGTTCGCCCCACCCGCCTGACCACAGATCACCCGCGAAGGGCCGCCCCCACAGGGGGCGGCCCTTCGGCGTGACTGGCGGCGCCTTGTGCGGCCGTGCGACTTGTGGGCTGCGCCCCGGCGAGTCGGAGTTCGCCGGCTCAGCCGTGGCCAGCCTGGCGCAAACACGTGCCTACGCCATGGCGCAGCACCTCGCGCAGGGAGTGCCCGAGGGCCTGGAAGTGGCGCCTTCTTGATGCTGGACTTCGACGATGCTGCCGTGGACTACATCGAGATGCCGGGCGGTGGCACGTACCTCGATCAAGCGGACGACGTGGCCCGGTACAGGTTGGCCTGGGATTATGTGCGCAGTCAGGCGGCTGACACCGCGGCATCCATGGCGATGCTGACGGCGGCAAGCAAGGAGTACCAAGAATGAGTTCACCCCGGCGTCCATCGGCTGCGGACCTTACGGCCGCGTCCTACTACAAGTCCAGTCACAGCGGCGCGAACAACGCGTGTGTCGAGATAGCCCAGTTGGGTCCGTCGTGGGTCGGCGTCAGGGACTCCAAAGACCCGGCCGGGCCAGCACTTTGCTTCGAGGCGGACGCCTTCACGGCGTTCCTCGCCGATGTGAGGCACGGGCGCTTCGCGAGCTGATCGACAACACGCACGACGGCCGACCACGGAGGGGACACTGTCGGTTCATTCGTGGCCCTGCTTCGCCCCGTCGAGCATCAGCTCGGCGGGGCGAAGTGCTGCGAAGTGGCTGGTGCGGGGGCCTCGGTGAGCGCCCCACATGCGTTGGTGGTGGGCTGATCACGGATGGGTGGCCTTCGGGTCGGGATGTGGTGGGACACGTAGTGGTGCAGGCTCCAGCGGGCGGCGAGGGCCGGGGCGATGCCGGGGGTGGCCTCCCATCTCAGGCAGGTCTCGCACCCGGGCAGCGGGCCCGCGGTCCGGCCGTGGTCGCGGATGAGGTGGGAGACCAGGGCGTACCGGGTCGCGCCGTCGGCGTCCCGTAACCGGGGGTCGGGGTCGCGGAGCCGGTTCTCCAGTTCGGCACACCGGCGGCACGGGCACGGGCTCACCTCGGGCCTCCGCTGTAGCGCCGCACTGCTGGCCTGGTGCACGTCTTCCGGTGCAGGAGGACGTCCGGGCGCGCGCTCGTGCCGGACTCGACGGTCTCCGTGCGTTCCTGGCCGGCGTACACCGGCTTATCGCAACAGGCGCACAGGCCGACCACGGTGGGGGCCGTCATGCCGTCCTCCAGGGCGTCGTGTCGCGGTACCCGGTGGGGGCAGCGAGGGGCGGGGGCACGATTCCTTCGTGGCGGACTCCGCACCAGCGCCGGGTCATGGGGTGCGTCGGCGCAGGTTGAGGACGAGGCAGTCGTAGACCGGGGCATCCGGCCAGGGCTGGGACTGTCCGATCGTGCGATATCCCCAGGCGGTGTAGGCGGCCCGCGCGGGTGCGGCCTCGGGCTCGGGCCGGACGGTCAGCGTTGCCCGCTGGGCGGTCTGTCCGTCGAGGAGTGCGGCGTGCAGGCGCCGGGCGATGCCGTGCCGGCGCCAGGGCGCGCGGACGGCCAGCTCGATGATGACGAACGTCCGCGTGCCGTCCTCCACGGTGAAGTCGGCCGGCAGCGGGGCCAGGGCGCTGTCCCACCACGCGGTGTCGGCGGGCAGGAGGTAGCCGAACGCGAATCCTGCGGGGGTGCCGTCGTCGTCGCGGGCGATCACCATGCGGAAGCCGTGCCGCTCGCTCTGGCGGCCGAAGCGCTCCAGGAACTCGGCGATGTCGCGGGGCCCTTCCAGGTACGGGGGCTCGGCGTACACCTCCTCGTAGACCGGCAGCGCCTCGTCCAGCAGGCCGGCGGCCTGCCGGCCGTCGCGGACGTCCAGGGTCACCCGGTCGCTCATGCGGTGATCTCCGCTCCGTCGAGGTGATGGGTCAGCTCGTCCGCGCAGCCGCGGGCGGCTTTGCTGCCGGCGTCGTAGAGCAGGTCGCGCACTTCGACGAGTCGCTTCACGACTCGGCCGGACTGGACCTCGGCGAGGTGACCGAGGGCTGCGACGGCTTCTGCCGCGCCCCCGTCGACCTCGCCGGCCTGCACCATGGTCCGGGCCAGGGTCAATCGGTACAGCGCCCGGTTGCGGCCGTACTGGCTCTCCTGGTGGGCCAGCGCGGCGTTCAGGTACGGGATCGCGGCCCGGTGGTGGCCGATGTCGGTGAAGAGCATGCCTTGCGCGAAGTCCAGTTCGGCCTGTCCGTGGTAGTCGGCCCACGCAGGCGCCGGGCGGCCCCTGCCGGCGTGCTCGGACAGGCGCATGGCTTCGGCAAGGGTGCGGCGGGCCCCGCTGGGGTCCTGCATCACGGCCAGCGCGCGGGCCTCCCGGGTGGCCAGGACGCTTTGCAGGCGCCGTGAGCCCAGCAGTTCCGCGAGGCGCCGCGCGGAGCGGGCGAATTCCAGGCCGTCGCGGGGCCGGCCGGTGTTCACGGCCTGGAGGCTCATGCTGGCCATGACGAGGATCTGGAGGCTGTCGTCCTGGAGCATGGTGCCCACGGTGAGCGCGTCGCCCCAGTGCCGTGAGGCGTTGTCATGCTCGTCCGCGTCGTACGCCAGCCAGCCGCAATGCTCCGCGGTCTCGCCGGCGAGCAGGCGCAGTTGCCGGCCGATCGAGTCGCTGTACGACCCGGTGTTGATCACGCGGCTGACGCGGGCGAGGTGCCGGAGGGCTAAGGGCCGGACGTCGGCGGACCCGTACGCGTCGTCGAGGGCGAAAAGGCTGCGCAGGCCCTGCCGGAGCTCGGCCAGGTGCGCGGTGCCTACGGACGGTTGTCGGCGGTGAACGTGCTGCCGACAACTCCGTAGGCGATGGCGCCCCCGAGGAGGGTGCGCCGCACGACCAGCGGTTTGGCCTCGTACCGCTCGCCGACTGCGGGCGGGGTCGGAAAGCCGAGATCGAGCGGCGAGAGGCCGAACATCGCGTGGAGCACCCGCCACGACACCGGGCGTGGCCGTGGGGGGTGCGGCCTGCGCCACCGCTGCAACTGGCGCACGGTCAGGCTGACGTCCTCACCCAGCTCGCGGGCGGTGCGGTCGAACTCGGCGAGGAACACGGTGTTCTCCCCCCAGCCGCGGGACTCGCACGCGTGCCGGAACGGGGTGATCTGGTCCGTCTGGTCCGCGAGGTGCCCATCCACATCAGCCACGGTAGTGCCGCGGCGGCCCGTGAAAAGTCGCGGTCCGGGAGAAAAGTCGCGCCAATGTCGCGGAGAAAGTCGGGCCGCACCCCGGCCGGAACGGTTGTCTCGAACAGATGAGGAGCAACCGCGCTCCGCCGCGACACAGGGGGCCGCATGGCAACCACCAGACGCAGCCCGCTCGACTCTCGGCCCGCCCCCCACGGACCGCTACGGAGGCGGCAGTTGGCGGCCGCCAAGTGGCTGCTGTCAGCAGCGGATGACGCCGCGGCCGCCCAGCGTGAGTGGGATACGCACGGCGTGGCCCTCTTACGCTGCGGCCGGGCCTTCACCGCGGTGCGCATCACCGGCTCGCTCGTCCACGCCGCGGCCGGCACCAGCGCGCCGGACGACGTGGCGGCCTTCCTCACGGACGCCCTGGACGGGCCGGTGTACGCCGACCCCCGCAGTTCCCTGTACTACGCGCTCATCTCGGCCGCCGCCCCCTGGCACTTGCGCGACCCCGCGGTGGAGCGCTTCGGGCGGGACACCTATCTCGGCGTGCCGGCTACCGACCGCACCGGGCCGGGCCCCGGCAGTTACTGGGTGGTGCCCGTGAAGCGCCCGCGCCGGCTGTGCCCGACGCTAAGGGTGGAGCGCCTGGTCGCCGCCGGCCGGGCCCGCGCGGAGGCGGCTGCCGGTGGTGAGCGCGGTGCCTGACATGGTGCTGCCCGACATCGACCCCATGCTCTTTTTGCCGCCGCCCGCAGGCGGCTGTCGCCGCCCGGCACCTGGTCCGCGAGGCTTCGGGCACCTGGCGACCGGTGCACCTCGCCGCTTTCGAGCACGGATACGGGGAGACCTACGAATAGCTGGGGAAAGCCGGCCGCCAGACGGCGGAACGGCATCGCGTACGAGGTTGGGGTGCACGTAAGTGATCTGGAGTTGGAGGCTCGTGGTGCTGGCGGGGTGGGTGGGAATCGCCCTCGCTGTGGTCCTGGCGTTGTTAGCAGCGCTCGCGATCGGGGACGCTCTGGCCTGGTTCCTGTGATCTCGCTGCCCGCCCAGCCGCGGCCTGGGTGCAGCGGTTGCCTTCGCTGGGCTACGAAGCCTGGTCCGTTGCCTTCGTGAGCCCGGTGGCGGCTGCGCAGACTCGACGACGCTCCCCAGCCGTACAGCCAGCCATTTGTGGCCCACCGTCACCCGGTGCACCGGCGGAGCCCCGCGTGCGCGCCGCGTACACTCGGCAGCCGCCCGCCCGCGGGGCGGACAACGGTCTGGAGGGAGTACCGGCGTGGACGACGCCGTGCCGACGCTGATCTACGACAAGCTCGTGTCCGAGCGGGGCGACATTCCAGCCCGGGTACGCGCTGAGGCCGAGGAGATCCTGCGGCGCTTGCACTGGGAATTGCAGGGAGCCACGCCCGCGAAGGGTCGCTCCTGGTTCGATTAGGGGCGAGGGCCCATGACGGCGGTCCTCGCCCACCTGGGCGCCGACGTCCCTGTCCGACGCCCGCGGCACCGGCCCAGATGC
>CAVWOS010000010.1:0-1250090 GCA_963756705.1 uncultured Actinomycetota bacterium
CGACACCCGGCTGGTCCGTAACCAGAAACGTTTCGTCACCGTGGGCGGCAAGGGCGCGATGGACCGCCGCACCCCGCTGGGACGCTGGCGCTACCCGGCCCTGGGCATCGGCGTGGTGATCTTCACATGCAGCGTGGTGATCCCGGTCGCCACCCTCGTGCTGTCGACCATCACCCGCACCCCCGGCGTGTTCGCCAGGAGCAACTTCACCCTCAAGTTCTGGATCGCCTCGCACCTCGACGGCGCCCCCGGCTTCCCGCACGGCATCCTGCGCGGCGGCGACCTGTACACGGCGGCCTGGAACAGCGTCCGGATCGTCGGCGCCGCGGCCCTCATCTGCGGCGTGCTCGGCCTGCTGATCGGATACGTCGTGGTGCGCGCCGACGGCAGCCGGGTGTCCGGCCTGCTGCGGCAGGTGAGCTTCCTGCCCTACCTGGTGCCCGGCATCGCCTTCGCCGCCGCCTACCTGTCCCTGTTCGCCGTCCGCCGGGGTCCGATCCCGCCGCTGTACGGATCGCTGGGCCTGCTGGTCCTGGTCATGAGCGTCACGCACCTGCCGTATTCGTCCCGCTCGGGCATCGCGGCCATGATGCAGCTGGGCCGGGAACCCGAGGAGGCCGCGCAGATCAGCGGCGCCGGCTGGTTCACCCGGCTGAGACGGGTGATCATCCCGATCCAGCGCGGCTCGCTGGTGACCGGTGTGCTGCTGCCGTTCGTCTCCGGCCTGAAAGAGCTGAGCATCGTCATCATGCTCGCCACCACCGGCACGCAGGTGCTCACCACCTTGTCGATCAGCCTCGTCGACTACGCCTACACCCAGATGGCCAACGCCGTGGTGCTGGTGATCGCCCTCGTGTCGTTCCTCGCCACCTACCTGACCCAACGAATCACCCGCACCAGCCTGGCCTCGGGCCTGGGGAGCTGACTGGACATGCCGAACATCACCCTGACCAACGTCGCCAAGAGCTACGGCTCCGGGCCGCTCGCGGTCGACGACCTGTCGCTGGAGATCCCGGACGGCGCCTTCATGTGCCTGCTGGGCCCCTCCGGGTGCGGCAAGACCACCACCTTGCGGATGATCGCCGGGCTGGAGCACCCCACCGGCGGATCGATCGTGGTCGGCGACCGCGTGCTGGACTCCGTGGAGCGCGGGGTCTTCGTCCCGCCGGAGCGCCGCGAGATGGGCCTGGTCTTCCAGAACTACGCCCTGTGGCCGCACCTGACCGTGGCCAAGAACGTCGACTTCGGCCTGCGCGTGAAGAAGGTCAACGCCGCCGAGCGCGAGCGCCGCACGGACAAGGCGCTGAGCATCATGCAGATCGAGTGGGCCAAGGCCCGCTACCCCTCCCAGCTGTCCGGCGGGCAGCAGCAGCGCGTCTCGCTGGCCCGCATGCTCGCCGTCAACCCGTCGGTGCTGCTGCTGGACGAGCCGCTGTCGAACCTCGACGCGCAGCTGCGGCTGGAGATGCGCAGCCAGCTCAAGCAGGTGCACGAGGAGACCGGCCACACCATCGTCTTCGTCACCCACGACCAGCTGGAGGCCATGACCATGGCCACCCACATCGCGGTCATGAAGCAGGGCGTGCTCCAGCAGGTGGCGCCGCCGATGGAGATCTACCAGCGGCCGGCCAACGTCTTCGTCGCCCAGTTCGTCGGCAGCCCGCCGATGAACCTGATCCGCCTCGGCGACACCGGTGCCGGCGCGCTGGCCACGGGTGCCCGCGCCTTCCTGGAGGCCCGCGCCTCCCGGCTCCAGCAGCAGGTCGCGACGGTCGGCATGCGCCCGGAGTCGATCCGCTTCGTCCCGCCGTCCGGCGGCACGGGCGAGGACGGCCTGTACTTCACCGCCACCGTCTCGGCGGTCCTGCCCACCGGCTCCACCTGGATGGTCGACCTCGTCGCCGGCGGAGTGGAGATGTACGCGGTGTCCTACGAGGAGGTGCGGGCCGAGCCCGGTGCGACGGTGCAGTGCATGGTGCCCACCCGGGACCTGCACACCTTCGACGCCGACGAGCAGCGCGTTTCCGCCTGGGACACCCTTGGAGTGACCGTATGACCGAGCTGACCACCACCGGCCCGCTGCCCCGCCCGGACGCCCTGCTGCTGGACTTCGGCGGTGTGGTCGTCGAGACCAAGCGGCGGCCGACCTGGCTGCCGGAACTGGCCGACGCGGTCCTCGGGCGGCTGACCCGGGCCGGGTTCACCGGCCTGAGCGCCGAGGACATCGCCACCGACATCCAGGCCGGCTCCAAGGGCGACTCGCACTGGAAGAACGCGATGTCCCGCCCGTACGCGCCTCAGGAGATGACCCACGTCCGGTTCTGGTGCGACTTCGTCGCCGCCGACTGGCCTGCGCACGCCTGGGAGGTCGTGCGCACCGAGGCCACCCCGCTGTGCAAGCTCATGGGGGAGCTGAAGGCCGAGCGCTTCCTGCGGCCCGGCATCGAGGAGCTCTTCGAGGCCGCCCGGGAGCGCGGGGTGCGGATCGGCATCGTCAGCAACGCGCTGTGCGGCGCGGTGCACCGCGACTACATGGACGAGCACGGGCTGGCCGACCAGGTCGGCGTGCAGGTCTACAGCGACGAGGTCGGGGTGCGCAAGCCCAACCCCGAGATGATCTCGCTGGCCGCGCGGGCGCTGAACGTGTCCGAGGCGCGCAGCTGGTACGTCGGCGACAACTTCGACCGCGACGTGGTCTGCGGCCGCCGGGCCGGCGTCGGCGCCACCGTCCTCATGGAGGCCAAGGGCACGTACGACCGGCCCTTCGTGGTCCGCGACACCCCCGAGGCGATCGTGGCCGACCCCAAGGAACTGCTCCAGCTCCTGGTCGCCGCCCACCCCGTCTGATCCACCGGGCCGGCCGGGTGCGCAGCCCGCCCACCCGGCCCCGTCCGGCCCCACAGTTCTCAGCTCACCCACGAAAGACCAGGAGATCCGGTGTCCACCGCCACGCTCACCCCGGCCGTCGCCCACCTCGTCACACCCAAGGCCGTCCTGCTCGACCACGGAGGGGTCATCGCCCGCTCCACCAAGCGCCCCGAGCGGGTGGTCGCCCTCGCCCAGCACGTCCACGACATGATCGTCAAGGCCGGCGGCGCGGCCTTGCCCGTGGAGGAGATCCACGCCGACATCCTCGCCGGACGCGCCGCGTACAAGGCCTGGAAGAACGGCAACGGGCGCCGGATCAGCCCCCGCGAGATCCGCTACCGCGAGCTGTGGGAGGAGTTCATCGCCGCCGACTGGTCGCCCTCCGCGCGCACCCTGGTCGGCTCCGAGGCCGCCCCGCTGTGCCGGATCCTGGTGACCGAGTCCGAGAAGCGGCTCGCGGAGGGCATGCGCGAGCTGTTCGAGCTGTGCGAGAGCCGGGACATCAAGGTCGGCATCGTCAGCAACACCCTGATCGGCGCGGCCAACCGCGAGCACGCCAGGAACTGGGGCACCGAGAAGTACTTCTCCGTGCAGGTGCACTCCGACGAGATCGGCATCCGCAAGCCCGACCCGGAGATGATCCTCACCGCCACCCGCGCGCTCGACCTCGACCCGGCCGACTGCTGGTACGTCGGCGACAACTACGACCGCGACGTGCTGTGCGGCCGCCGGGCCGGCATCGGCTGCGCGGTGCTGATGCGCCCCGAGGCCAAGCTCGACCCGAGCGCCCGCCCGCAGCCGGACCTCATCGTGCACGACGGTGTCGCGCTGCTCGAAGCCCTGCAGGCCGTCCTGGCCCGGGACGAGGTCGCCGCATGACCGAGCGCACCGAACTGGAGACCCTGTCCGCCCGGCTGACGGAGGTGGCCGCCGCGGCCGCCCGCGAGGTGGCCGGCGACCTGCGCGCCGCCTTCCGCACCAACGTGGAGATCGGCTACAAGCGGGACGCGCACGACCCGGTGACCGTGCACGACAAGGCCGCCGAGGCGAAGATCCGCACGGCCGTCCTCGCCGCCGAGCCCGACAGCACCATCGTCGGCGAGGAGGGCGGCTCGCACGGGTCCGGCCGCGTCCAGTGGTACGTGGACCCGATCGACGGCACCGCCAACTTCGCCCACGGGCTGGCGTTCTTCTGCACCTCGATCGGCGCCGTGGTCGACGGCCGGATCGTGGCCGGCGCGGTGCTGGACCCGATGACCGAGCACCTGTTCACCGCGGACGTCACCGGCGCCTGGCTCAACGGCAAGCCGATCTCCACCGGTGACCAGACCGACGAGTCGCGCTCCCTGCTGATCACTGGCTACCCCAACGCCCTCGAGGTGGACACCGCCGTGGACGACGCGCCGCTGCACCGCCTCCGGTCGATGGTGTCGGCCTACGGGACGCTGCGCCGGCCCGGCAGTGCCGCGCTGAGCCTGTCGCACGTGGCGGCCGGCTGGGCGGACGCCGCCATGGGCACCTCGGTCAACGGCTGGGACGTGTGCGCCGCGCAGCTGCTGGTCACCTCCGCGGGCGGAACCTACCGGCCCTTCACCCGGGACGGCAGCGCCCCGGCGTGGGACTCGCCCTGCTACGTCGCGCACAGCGCGGCCCTGCGCCCCACGGTGCTCGACGCCGTCGTGGCCGACCTCGGCGGCGGCGCCGCGTGACCACCTCCGCGCCCGACGAGTCCGCGTCCACCGCGCCGCGGTGGCGGTGGCTGGTGACCGACCTCGACGGCACCCTGGTCGACCGGGACCAGAACCTCGTCCCGCGCAGCGTCGAGGCGCTGGCCAGGTTCCGGGCGCGGGGCGGATCGGTCGTGATCGCGACCGGGCGCAACGAGCCCTCGGCCACCCGCTACCACCGGCAGCTGGGCCTGGACACGCCGCTGATCGTCTACAACGGGGCCCGGGTCGTGGCGTCGTCGGGGGAGCGGCTGCTCGACCTCGACCTCGGGCCGGCCTGGCCCGTGGTGCGCGACACGGTCGTCCCCGAACTGCCCGACGGGGTGGGCGCGGTGGCCTTCGCGGGCACCACCGCCCACGCGCTGCGGCCGGCCCCGGTGCTGGCGGACTACGCCCGGCGGGACGGGATCGCCCTGGAGGCGGCCCCGGTCCCGGAGGGCACCGCGGTGACCAAGGTGATGCTCATCGCCGAACGTCCCGGGCTCGACGACCTCGCGGCCCGTGTCCGTGAGGCGAGCCCGGACGTGACGCTGGTGCAGTCCGAGGCCACCTACCTGGAGGTGCTGCCGGCGCACGCGGACAAGGGCTCCGCGCTGACCTGGCTGGCCGGGCGGGAGGGCGTCGAGCTGTCCCGGGTGGCGGCGATCGGCGACAACCCCAACGACGTCCCCATGCTGGTGATCGCCGGGCTCGGCGCGGCGGTGGGGGACGGGCACGCGGTCGTCCACGACGTGGCCGACTGGGTCGCGGGGCCCTGCGCCGACGGCGCGGTGGCCGACCTGGTCGACCGCCTGCTGGCCGACGGGCCGCAGTAGCGGGCGCCATCCGAGCGGCGGTCGCCGGGCCGGGGTCCGTCTCGGCCCGGCGACCGCGTCGCTCTCTTACAGGTCTTCACATTTTAATGTAATGACAAATTCTTGACGGCACATCGGGCCGACGGTACAAACGCAGTGGGTCATCCCCGACCCCTCAGCACGGAAGGCGCGGATCATGCGCATCGGACTCATCGGCACGGGCCGGATCGGCGCGTTCCACGCCGAGACCCTCGTCGGCCTCCCGGCCCTGTCACAGCTCGTCATCCACGACGCGAACCCCCGGCTCGGCCGCGCGGTCGCCGACAAGCTGGACGCCGAGTTCGCCGACGACCTCGACGCCCTGCTGGGCTCGAACCTCGACGGCCTGGTCATCGCGGCCCCCACCAGCGCCCACGCCGACCTGATCCGGGCCGGCCTGCGGGCCGGCGTCCCCACCTTCTGCGAGAAGCCGGTGGCCGCCGACCTCGCCGAGACCCTCACGGTCCTGGCGGACATCGAGGACATGGCGGACATCGACGTCCCGCTGCACATCGGCTTCCAGCGCCGCTTCGACCGCGGCTGCCTGGCGCTGCGCCAGGCCGTGGCCGACGGCCGGCTGGGCTGGCTGCACACCCTGCGCGCCTGCACCTCCGACCCGACCCCGCCGCACCCGGACTACCTGCCCACCTCCGGCGGCATCTTCCGGGACTGCGCCGTGCACGACTACGACATCGTCCGCTGGGTGACCGGCCGCGAGGTCGTCGAGGTCTACGCCACCGGCTCGCAGCGCGGCGCGGACTTCTTCGCCACGGCCGACGACGTCTCCACCGGCGTCACCCTGCTCACCCTCGACGACGGCACCCTGGCCACGTGCACCGCCACCCGGTACAACGGGGCCGGGTACGACGTGCGGCTGGAGGTCTGCGGATCGGAGGGCACCATGGTCGCCGGGCTGACCGACGAGGTCCCCCTGGTCTCCGCCGAGGGCGCCCCCTGGCCCGCCGCCGCCCCGCACCCCGGGTTCATGGAGCGGTTCAAGGACGCCTACACCGCCGAGCTGACCGCCTTCACCGAGGTCGCCGCCGGCACCCGGCCCAGCCCGTGCACCGGCGCCGACGCGCTGGCGGCCGTGCTCGTCGCCGAAGCCGCCGACCGCTCGCTGCGCACCGGCCGCCCGGTCCGCATCTCGGAGGTGGCCGCGTGATCCGCGTGGCGGGGGCCCCGATCTCCTGGGGCGTGTGCGAAGTGCCCGGCTGGGGCCATCAGATGGCGGCCGAGCGGGTGCTGGCCGAGATGCGGGACGCGGGGCTGTCGGCCACCGAGTTCGGCCCCGACGGGTTCCTGCCCGCCGACCCGGACGAGCGCACCGACCTGCTGGCCTCCTACGGGCTCACCGCCGTCGGCGGTTTCGTGCCCGTCGTCCTGCACGAGCCCGGCCACGACCCGCTGCCCGACGTGCGCCGCGCGCTGGCCGGCTTCGGCCCCGCCCGCACCCTCGTGCTCGCCGCGGCCACCGGCACCGACGGCTACGACCAGCGGCCCGACCTGACCGCCGAGGGCTGGCGCACCCTGCTGGCCCACCTCGACCGCATCGCCGCCGCGGCCGGCGAGGACGGCCTGACCACCGTGCTGCACCCGCACGTCGGCACCATGGTCGAGCGCACCGACGAGGTCGAGCGCGTGCTGTCCGGCAGCGGAGTCGGCCTGTGCCTGGACACCGGCCACCTCCTCGTCGGCGGCACCGACCCGGCCGCGCTGGCCCGCGCCGCCGCCTCCCGCATCGCCCACGTGCACGTCAAGGACGTGGACGCCAAGGCCGCGCAGCGGGTCCGAGAGGGCGCCCTCACCTACACCGAGGCCGTCCGCGGCGGGATGTACCGCCCGCTCGGCCGGGGCGACGTGGACCTCGCCGGGATCGTCACCGCCCTGGACGCCGCCGGCTACGACGGCTGGTACGTCATGGAGCAGGACACCGTGCTCGACGCCGAACCGGCCGCGGGCGAGGGCCCGCTGGCCGACGTCCGGGCGAGCCTGGACCACCTGCGCCAGGTCTCCTCATGACGGCAGGACCCGACGACCCCCTCGACCGGCCGGGGCCCCTGGACGTGCTGGCGTTCGGCCGGCTCGGGGTGGACCTCTACCCGCTCCAGACCGGCGTCGGCCTCGCCGAGGTGCGCACCTTCGGCAAGCACCTGGGCGGCAGCGCCGCCAACGTGGCGGTCGCCGCCGCCCGGCACGGCCGCCGGGTCGCCCTGGTCAGCCGCACCGGCGCCGACCCGTTCGGCGCCTACCTGACCGCCGAACTGCGCCGCTACGGGGTGGACGAGCGGTGGGTCACGCCGGTACCGGGCGTCCCGACCCCCGTCACGTTCTGCGAGATCTTCCCGCCGGACGACTTCCCGATCTACTTCTACCGCACCCCCGACACCCCCGACCTGCGCATCCGCGTCGAGGAGCTGGACGAGGAGGCCGTGCGCACCGCCGGCGTCCTCTGGCTCACCGGCACCGGCCTGTCGGCCGAACCCGGCGCGACCGCCCACGCCACGGCGCTGCGGCTCCGCGACCGCCGGGGCCCCACCGTCCTCGACCTGGACTACCGGCCCGGCCTGTGGCCGTCCCGGGAGGCGGCCGGCGCCGCGCTGCGGGCGGCGCTGCGGCTGTCGACCGTCGCGGTCGGCAACCTCGACGAGTGCGCGACCGCCGTCGGCGAGCGCGAGCCCGACGCCGCCGCCGAGGCCCTGCTCGCGGCCGGCGTCGGCCTGGCCGTCGTCAAGCGCGGGCCGGAGGGCGTGCTGGCCCGCACCCCCGACCATCGGGTCGAGGTCCCGGCCCTGCCCGTCCAGGTGATGAACGGCCTCGGCGCCGGAGACGCGTTCGGCGGCGCGCTGTGCCACGGACTGCTGTCCGGCTGGCCGCTGGAGCGCGTCGTCCGGTTCGCCAACGCCGCCGGGGCGCTCGTCGCGGGCGAGCTGTTCTGCGCGCCCGCCATGCCCACGACCGCCCAGGTGGAGGAGCGGATGAGCGAGCACCGCGCCGGGACGGGGGCCGTCCATGCGTGACGAGACCCTGCGCGCCCTGCTGGACACCCGCGCCCTGCGCCCCGAGGCCGTCGAGCAGGCCGCCGCCCGCCGCACGGCCCGCCCGGCGCCGGGCGAGTCCGGCCGGCTGATGCTGGTCGCCGCCGACCACCCGGCGCGCGGCGCGCTCGCCGTCCGCGGCCGGCCCGACGCCATGGCCAACCGCGTCGACCTGCTCGACCGGCTGCTGGTGGCCCTGTCCCGGCCCGGCGTGGACGGCGTGCTCGGCGCCCCCGACGTGCTGGAGGACCTGCTGCTGCTCGGCGCCCTCGACGGCAAGGTCGTCGTCGGCTCCATGAACCGCGGCGGCATACCCGGCACCTGCTTCGAGATCGACGACCGGTTCACCGCCTACGACGCCGACGCCATCGCCGGCATGGGCTTCAACGCCGGCAAGATGCTGCTGCGCATCGACCCGGACGACCCCGCCTCCGCCGCCACCCTGGCCGGCTGCTCCGCCGCCGTCTCCCGGCTGGCCGAGCACCGCCTGATGGCCATGGTCGAGCCCTTCTGGGTGCGCCGCCTTCCGGACGGCCGCCGGGTGAACGACACTGAACCCGACGCCATGATCCGCGCGATCGCCATCGCCCAGGCGCTCGGCCGTACCTCGGCCTACACCTGGCTGAAGGTGCCGGTCGTGCCCGACATGGAACGGGTCATGGAGGCGTCGACGCTGCCGGCGCTCCTGCTCGGCGGCGACCCGAACGAGGCACCGGAGGAGACGTACGCGTCCTGGCAGAAGGCACTGAGACTGCCCACCGTGCGCGGCCTGGTGGTCGGCCGTGCGCTCCTCTACCCGCCCGACGACGACGTGGCCGCCGCGGTGGACACCGCCGTCGGCCTGCTGTGAGGGAAACCCGATGAGCCCAGCGAGCACAGCCTGGTACCAACCGCACGGCTCGACGGCCGCCGCCCCCTGGTCGCTCGACAGCCGCCTGACGCACACCTCGCTGCGCGTCCTCGACCTGCCGCCCGGCGGTTCGCAGAAGTTCACGCTCGGCGAGGAGGAGGCGCTGGTGGTCCCGCTGTCCGGCGGCTGCACGGTGTCCTGCGCGGACGGGAGCGCCGAACTGGCCGGCCGCCCGGACGTGTTCAGCGCCCTCACCGACTTCGCCTACCTGCCGCGCGGCGCCACCGCGCGCGTCGACAGCGCCGCCGGCGGCCGGTTCGCCGTGGCGGGCGGCACCGCCACCCGCGACCTGCCCTTCCGTTACGGCGCGGCCGACTCCGTCGGGGTCGAGCTGCGCGGCGCCGGCACGTGCAGCCGCCAGGTCAACAACCTCGCCTCCGCCGACGGCTTCGCCTGCGACCGGCTGATCGTGGTGGAGGTACTCACCCCCGGCGGCAACTGGTCGAGCTACCCGCCGCACAAGCACGACGAGCACACCGCCACCGAGTCGGAGCTGGAGGAGATCTACTACTTCGAGATCGACCGCTCCGGCCCCGGCTACCACCGCGTGTCCGGCACCGCAGACCGGCCGATCGACGTGCTGGCCGAGGTCCGCACCGGAGACGTCGTCCTGGTGCCGCACGGCTGGCACGGCCCCTCGATGGCCGCGCCCGGCTACCACATGTACTACCTGAACGTCATGGCCGGCCCGCACGACGAACGGGCCTGGCGGATCAGTGACGACCCGGCGCACGGCTGGGTCCGCGGCACCTGGGACGACCAGCCGGTCGACCCGCGGCTCCCGCTCACGCGGGCGGTCTCCTGATGCCCCGGCTGACCGTCGCCCAGGCGCTGGTCCGCTTCCTGGCCGCGCAGCACACCGAGCGCGACGGGGTGCGGCGCCCCCTGTTCGCCGGCTGCTTCGGCATCTTCGGCCACGGCAACATCGCCGGGCTGGGCCAGGCACTGTGGGAGAGCCCCGACGTCCTGACCTACTACCAGGCCCGCAACGAGCAGGCGATGGTGCACACCGCGGCCGCGTACGCGCGGATGACCGACCGGATGTCCACCTTCGCCTGCACCGCCTCGGTCGGGCCCGGCTCCACCAACATGCTCACCGCGGCCGCCGGGGCCACCGTCAACCGGCTGCCGGTCCTGCTGCTGCCCGGCGACGTGTTCGCCACCCGGGTCGCCGAGCCCGTGCTCCAGCAGCTCGAGGCGCCCTGGGCCGGCGACGTGTCCGTCAACGACTGCTTCCGCCCGGTCTCCCGGTACTTCGACCGCGTCGCCCGCCCCGAGCAGCTCGTACCGGCCGCGCTGGCCGCCGCCCGGGTGCTCACCGACCCGGTGGAGACCGGCGCGGTGACGCTGGCGCTGCCGCAGGACGTGCAGACCGAGGCGTACGACTGGCCCGAGGAGTTCCTGGCCCCCCGGATCTGGCGGATCGGCCGCCCCGCGCCCGAACCCGAGGCGCTCGCCGAGGCGGTCCGGCTGATCCGCGGCGCGGCCCGCCCGCTGGTCGTGGCCGGCGGCGGGGTGATCTACTCCGGCGCCACCGACGCGCTGGCCGCCCTGGCCGAGGCCACCGGCATCCCGGTGGCCGAGACGCAGGCCGGCAAGGGCGCGCTGCGCCACGACCACCCGTCGGCCGTCGGCGCGGTGGGCGCCACCGGGACGACGGCGGCCAACGCCCTGGCCCGTGAGGCCGACGTCGTGATCGGCGTCGGCACCCGCTACAGCGACTTCACCACCGCCTCGCGCACCCTGTTCGCCGAGGACGGCGTGCGGTTCGTCAACGTCAACCTGGCGCGGGTGGACGCGGTCAAGCACGCCGGCCACACCGTCGTCGCCGACGCGCGGGCCGCGCTGGAGACGCTCGGCGAGGCCCTCTCCGGCTGGCGGGTGCCCGCCCGGCACGCCGAGCGCACCCGGGCCCTGGCCGCAGCCTGGAACACCGCCGTGGACGACGCCTACTCCCGCGGCAATCTCCCGCTGCCCGCCCAGTCCGAGGTGATCGGCGCGGTCAACGAGGCGGCCGGCGAGGACGGCGTGGTGGTCTGCGCCGCCGGCTCGATGCCCGGCGACCTGCACAAGCTGTGGCGGACCCGGGACCGCAAGCAGTACCACGTGGAGTACGGCTACTCCTGCATGGGCTACGAGATCGCCGGCGGCCTCGGCGTGAAGCTGGCCGCGCCCGAGCGCGAGGTGTTCGTGCTGGTCGGCGACGGCTCGTACCTCATGATGGCCCAGGAACTGGTCACCGCCGTCGCCGAGGGCGTCAAGCTCGTGGTGGTGCTGGTGCAGAACCACGGATT
Source organism: uncultured Actinomycetota bacterium (assembly GCA_963756705.1). GTDB lineage: Bacteria > Actinomycetota > Actinomycetes > Streptomycetales > Streptomycetaceae > Actinacidiphila. The sequence goes on from CAVWOS010000010.1 coordinate 11,671, forward strand.
CGCCTCGATCGGCGCGCTCTCGGAGACCGTCGGCGCGCCCAGGTTCGGCACCTGGTACCGCTACCGGGACGCCGACAGCGGGAAGCTGGACGGGGAGCGGCTTCCCACCGACCTGGCCGCCAACGCAGCCAGTCTCGGCGCGGAGGTGCTGCGCGCGACCACCATCGAGGAGTTCCGCACCGCGCTCGACCAGGCCGTGCGGGCCGAGCGCACCACCGTCGTCCACGTCGAGACCGACCCGCTGGCCCCCGCGCCCTCCTCCGAGGCGTGGTGGGACGTGGCCGTCGCCGAGGTCTCCGAGCAGGAGGCCACCCGCCGGGCGCGGGCGGCCTACGAGCGCGCGAAGGCCGACCAGCGCCCGTACCTGTGAGCGGTGTCCGGGGCGGGGGACGGCTTCGCCCCGGGCCGCTCCGGCTCGGTACGATGCACCCCTGGGCGGCGCTCGCCGCCGCCGGACATCCGTACCAAGCCACGTCAGGAGCAGACAGGTGTCAGACCTCCGTGTGATCATCAAACGCGATTCCGCCGAACCGGAGGAGCGTGTGGTCACGACGGGCACGACCGCGGCGGACCTGTTCGAGGGCGAGCGCTCCGTGGTCGCCGCCCGGGTCGGCGGGGAGCTGAAGGACCTGGCGTACCCGGTGGCCGAGGGCGACCTGGTCGAGCCGGTGGAGATCACCAGCCAGGACGGCCTGAACATCCTGCGGCACTCCACCGCGCACGTGATGGCCCAGGCCGTGCAGGAGGTCTTCCCCGAGGCGAAGCTCGGCATCGGCCCGCCCATCAAGGACGGCTTCTACTACGACTTCGACCTCGACCGCGCCTTCACCCCCGACGACCTCAAGGCCGTCGAGAAGAAGATGCAGGAGATCCAGAAGCGCGGCCAGCGCTTCTCCCGCCGGGTGGTCACCGACGAGGCGGCCCGCGTGGAGCTCGCCGACGAGCCGTACAAGCTGGAGCTGATCGGCCTCAAGGGCTCGGCCGGCTCCGAGGACGGCGCCGACGTCGAGGTGGGCGGCGGCGAGCTGACCATCTACGACAACCTCGACGCGAAGACCGGCGAGCTGTGCTGGAAGGACCTCTGCCGGGGCCCGCACCTGCCCAGCACCCGCGCCATCCCCGCCTTCAAGCTCATGCGCAACGCGGCCGCGTACTGGCGCGGCAGCGAGAAGAACAAGCAGCTCCAGCGGATCTACGGCACCGCGTGGCCGACCAAGGAAGAGCTGAAGGCGTACCTGGACTTCCTGGCCGAGGCCGAGAAGCGCGACCACCGCAAGCTCGGCGCGGAGCTCGACCTCTTCTCCTTCCCGGAGGTCCTGGGCTCGGGCCTGGCGGTCTTCCACCCCAAGGGCGGGGTCATCCGCAAGGAGATGGAGCAGTACTCGCGGCGCCGCCACGAGGAGTCGGGCTACGAGTTCGTCAACACCCCGCACATCACCAAGGCCAAGCTCTTCGAGACCTCCGGCCACCTCCCGCACTACGCCGACGGCATGTTCCCGCCCATGGAGTTCGAGGGGCAGGACTACTACCTCAAGGCCATGAACTGCCCCATGCACAACCTGATCTTCGCCGCGCGGGGGCGCTCGTACCGGGAACTGCCGCTGCGGCTCTTCGAGTTCGGCACGGTCTACCGGTACGAGAAGTCCGGCGTCGTGCACGGCATGACCCGGGCCCGGGGCTTCACCCAGGACGACTCGCACATCTACTGCACCAAGGAGCAGGTGCCGGACGAGCTGGACTCGCTGCTCACCTTCGTGCTCAACCTGCTGCGGGACTACGGCCTGAACGACTTCTACCTGGAGCTGTCCACCCGGGGCGAGTCCGAGAAGTTCATCGGCTCGGACGAGGAGTGGGCCGAGGCCACCGAGCAGCTGCGGCAGGCCGCCGAGAAGCAGGGCCTGGAGCTGGTGATGGACCCGGGCGGCGCCGCCTTCTACGGTCCGAAGATCTCCGTGCAGGCCCGTGACGCCATCGGCCGCACCTGGCAGATGTCCACGATCCAGGTCGACTTCCAGCAGCCGGCCCGCTTCCAGCTGGAGTACACCGCGGCCGACGGCTCCCGGCAGCAGCCGGTGATGATCCACCGCGCGCTGTTCGGCTCGATCGAGCGGTTCTTCGCGGTGCTGCTGGAGCACTACGCGGGTGCCTTCCCGGCCTGGCTGGCCCCGGTGCAGGCGGTCGGCATCCCGGTCGGCGACGGGCACGTGCCGTACCTCCAGGAGTTCGCGGAGGAGGCCCGGCGCAAGGGGCTGCGCGTCGAGGTCGACGCGTCCTCGGACCGGATGCAGAAGAAGATCCGCAACCACCAGAAGCAGCGCGTGCCGTTCATGATCATCGTCGGTGACGAGGACATGGCCGGCGGCACGGTTTCCTTCCGCTACCGCGACGGCTCGCAGGAGAACAACATCCCGCGCGACGAGGCCCTGGCCAAGCTCCTCGACGTGGTGGAGCGCCGCGTCCAGGTCTGACGCCCCCGGCCCCCTCGGCCCCCGTCCCGCCGGTTCAGCGGGACGGGGGCCGTTCGTCGCCCGGCTGCTCGCCCTCCCGGGCGAACACGTGCAGCAGCCACGACGAGAACGAGCCGGTCACCGCGCCCAGCAGGGCCAGGCCGCAGGCCATCATCACCACCGCGATCAGTCGGCCGAGCGGCGTGACCGGCACCGCGTCGCCGTAGCCGACCGTGGTGAGCGTCGAGCAGGCCCACCACACCGAGTCGCCGAAGGTGCGGATGGTGGACCCGGGGGCGTCCCGCTCCTGCTGGTAGACCGCGAGCGCCGCGGAGAAGCCCAGCAGCACCGTGGTCAGGCCCGCGTAGTAGATCACCCGGCCGTACAGGCTCAGCCGCGGCTCGGCCCGGCGGCGCTGCACCACGTCGTACAACTGCACCATCCGCAGCGGCCGCAGCAGCGGGAGGACCAGGACGACGGTGTCCAGCGGGTGGCGCCGCACGTACGACGGCAGGCCGCGCGGGCCTCCGATCCGCCAGCGCACCGCGTAGTCGACGAAGAACAGCGCCCACGTCGCGCAGGTGACCGCGAGGGTCACGTCGCGCCAGCCCGCCGGCAGGTCCAGGACCAGCACGCGCACGGCATAGGAGGAGAGGAAGAGCAGGGAAGCGACGAACAGGGGCAGCTCGGTGCGGTTCTCCCAGCGGGCCAGAGTGCTGTCGGCGTCCATCCGGCCAGGATCGCGGGCAGCCCCGCGCCTCGCCCCCGACGACACGCGGAGCCGGGCGTTGGCCATATGCTGATCGTCATGACGAGTGAGCCGGAGCAGGGGATCGGGGCGGGGGTGCCGGACGCCTTCCAGCGCCTGTGGACCCCGCACCGCATGGCGTACATCCAGGGGGAGAACAAGCCGACCGGACCCGGTGCCGGGGACGGCTGCCCGTTCTGCGTGATCCCGTCCCGTTCCGACGAGGACGGCCTGGTCATCGCCCGCGGCGAGCACGTGTACGCGGTCCTCAACCTCTACCCGTACAACAGCGGCCACCTCATGGTGGTGCCCTACCGGCACGTGGCCGACTACCCGGACCTCGACGGGCCGGAGACCGCGGAGCTCGCCCTGCTCACCAAGCAGGCCATGCAGGCCCTGCGCGCCGCCTCGGGCGCCCACGGCTTCAACATCGGCATGAACCAGGGCGCCGTCGCGGGCGCGGGCATCGCCGCCCACCTCCACCAGCACGTCGTCCCCCGGTGGGGCGGCGACATGAACTTCATGCCCGTCGTCGGCCACACGAAGGTCCTGCCCCAGCTCCTCCAGGACACCCGAAAAATCCTCGCCGACGCCTGGCCCAGCTAGCCCCACAGGGGCGCGGGGAACTGCGCGGCCAACCGCCCACCGGCGGATCGTCCGGGATGCCACGGCGAGTGGCACCCCGGGCGGTCGCCGGAGCAGGCCCAGCGGCAAGCGTCACGCGTCGTAGACGTCCGCCTTCTTCGGCTCCGCGCTCTGCACCATCCCGCTGAGCGCCATGGAGCGGCTCTTGAAGTGGGAGACGTCCACCCCGTTCTCCTCCATGACCTGGATCGCCGCGGCGTGCACGGCCCGCAGCACCGGGGTGGCGGCGCGCAGCGCGTCATCGGCCATGAACCGGTGCGGCCACAGCTTCTCCGTCCACACGTGCCGCAGCCCGAACGGCTCGGGCAGCTTCAGGGTGCCGCCGAAGAAGTCCAGCAGCGGCGGGTACCAGGTCAGCGGGGCGCGCGCGGACAGCCGCACCACCTCGTCCGCGGTCATCAGCGGCAGCGTGACGGTCTTGGTCTCCCAGAACTTGACCGGCTTGGCCACGCTCTTCGTCCTGGGCGACGGGCCGGTGCCGAAGAAGCCGTCCACCGGCCCGAGCGCGTGCCCGCTGACCTCGACCCGCAGCGTGTGCGCGAGCACGGTCACGGTGACCATGAGCGTGATCACCAGGTTGCCGTCCCACAGCACGAACTGGATGCCCAGGTAGTGCCGGTTGCCCTTGCCGAACTGCTGGGTGTTGCAGATCCGCTGGACCTCGAAGTCCTTGACCGTGAAGCCCTCGACCTCGGTGCCCTTGGGCCGCGCGATCTTCCCCGCGCCCTCGGTGGTCTCCACCACGACCCAGTGCCGTATCGACGGCGTGGGGAAGCCGCCGGTGTGCAGCGGCGTGCGCTCCAGCATCCGCAGCCGGTCGTGGATGGCGCGGGCGACGTCCCAGCTGCGGAAGGGGTTGATCTCCTTCAGGCCCTCGCGCGGGACCAGTTCCTCGGCCATCTGCCAGGTGGCCCAGCGGCTGCCCATGCCGAGTATTCCCTTGGTGCCGCCGGCGTAGAAGACGACGTTGCTGGACTGCTCGGTGGACAGCTTGGCCATCGCCTGCCGGATGCGCTCGGCCTTCACCTGGTTGGGGTTGCGCGGCACCGCCTCGGGGATCTTCGCGCTGACGCCCGAGCCGCCGGCCAGGCCGCCCCACCGGTCGCGCAGCTCCTTGGCGCTCTTCTCGCAGATCCGCTTGGCCAGGAACCAGCCGACCACCGGGAAGATCATCATCACCCGGACGTACTGCTGCCAGAAGCCGGTGAACGGCGGCCGGATCAGCAGCAGCGCGGAGAACGCGACGGCCACGGCGAGCACCGCGCCGGCCAGCCCGCCGGCCCGCTTGCCGCCGGCCTTCATCGAGGTGAGCGACTTGCGCAGCTGGAAGGCGCCCAGCCACAGCAGTACGCCGGGCAGGAAGAGCACCCCGCACACGCCCATGACGACGGTGAGCCGGGTGTCGCGCTCCTGCCGGATGCGGCTGGCGGCCAGGCAGTGCTGGACGACGGTCTGCGGCTCCACACCGAAGGACTGCACCAGTTCGTTGCGGCCGGCGCCGAGCATCCGCACCTGGACCGCGCGGGCGAACGCCTCGCCGAGGTTGGGCTGGAAGATCGAGAACTTGGGGGAGGACACCGAGGCGGCGCCGCCGCTGATGTCCACCAGCTTCTGGACCTCGGAGTCCCGGTAGGCGGCGGAGGCCAGCTTCTGGGTGGCCGCCGTCTCCCCGTCCGAGCCCAGGAGCGGGACCTGTGCCCCGGGGCTGAAGTCGAACCCGTCCGTCACCGCAGCCCCCACTCGCCGTCCTGACGCCCGAACACGCTCCCACCGGGCCATTCCCCGCGGGGCGGCCCGTCACACGTTCGGAGCAGACTCCACATTAGCGGCGCGGCGGCCCGCGGGGTGACCGTGAGCCGCCGATTGCCTTGTCCGGATGGTGAGTTGGCCGAGTCCGCACCTCCCTCGGAGCCGATGACGGACGGTCGCCGGAGGGTCGCGCGCCCTGTTTTCCGCTCTCCTTCCCGCGCCGCTCCTTCCCGCGCGCCCCTACCTCCCGCGCGCCCCTACCTCCCGCGCGCCCCCGCCCCGGCCTGCTCCCGCTCCTCCTGCGCGCGCAGCCGCGCCGCCAGCTGGGCCGGCATCGGCTCGTGCCGGGCGTAGCGGCGGCTGAACCGGCCGGTGCCGTGCGCCAGGGAGCGCAGGTCCACCGCGTACCGCCCGATCTCGATCTCGGGCACCTCGGCGCGCACCAGCGAGCGGCCCGGGCCCGCCGGCTCGGTGCCCAGCACTCGGCCGCGCCGGCTGGACAGGTCGCTCATCACCGACCCGACGTACGCGTCGGGCACCAGCACGCCGACCTCGTCCACCGGTTCCAGCAGGTGGATGCGGCAGGCCGCGGCGGCCTCCCGCAGCGCGAGCGCGCCCGCGGTCTGGAAGGCCGCGTCGGAGGAGTCCACCGAGTGCGCCTTGCCGTCGGACAGGGTGACCCGGATGTCGACCACGGGGAAGCCGAGGGCGACCCCGCGGGCGGCCTGGGCGCGCACGCCCTTCTCCACCGACGGGATGAACTGCCGCGGCACCGCCCCGCCGATCACCTTGTCCACGAACTCGATGCCCGAGCCGACCGGCAGCGGCTCGACCTCGATCTCGCAGATCGCGAACTGCCCGTGCCCGCCGGACTGTTTGACGTGCCGCCCGCGCGCGGCGGTCGGCGCGCCGAAGGTCTCGCGCAGCGGCACCTTGTGCGGGACGGCGTCGACCTGCACCCCGTAGCGGCTGCGCAGCCGCTCCAGGGCGACGTCGGCGTGCGCCTCGCCCAGGCACCACAGCACCACCTGCCGGGTGTCCTGGTTCTGCTCCAGCCGCATCGTCGGGTCCTCGGCGACCAGCCGGGACAGGCCCTGCGACAGCTTGTCCTCGTCGGCCTTGCTGTGCGCCTCGATCGCGATCGGCAGCAGCGGGTCGGGCATCTGCCAGGGCGCCATCAGCAGCGGCCGGTCCTTCTCCGAGAGCGTGTCGCCGGTCTCGGCCCGGGTCAGCTTGGCCACGCACACCAGGTCGCCGGCGATCGCGGACGGCACCGGCCGCTGGTTCTTGCCGAACGGCGAGGACAGCGCCCCGATCCGCTCGTCCACGTCGTGGTCCTCGTGCCCGCGGTCCTCCAGGCCGTGGCCGGACACGTGCACGGTCTCGTCCGGCCGCAGCGTGCCGGAGAAGACCCGCACCAGGCTGATCCGGCCGACGTACGGGTCGGAGGAGGTCTTGACCACCTCGGCGGCCAGCGGGCCCTCCGGATCGCAGGACAGCTCCGCGCGCGAGGCGCCCTCCGGGCTGGTCACCGGCGGGGCCTGGCGCTCCAGCGGGGTCGGGAAGCCGCCGGTGACCAGCTCCAGCAGCTCCACGGTGCCCAGACCCTGCTTGGCGCCGTCGGCGGCCGGCGCGGCGGCCAGCACCGGGTGGAAGGTGCCGCGGGCCACCGCCCGCTCCAGGTCGGTCACGAGCGTCTTGACGTCGATCTCCTCGCCGCCGAGGTAGCGGTCCATGAGGGTCTCGTCCTCGCTCTCGGCGATGATCCCCTCGATCAGCCGGTCGCGCGCGGCGGCCAGCTCGGGCGCCAGGTCCGGGCCGGGCTCGGCCTCGGCCCGCTCACCGGAGGAGTAGTCGTACACCCGGCCGGCCAGCAGCCCGGCCAGGCCGGTCACCGGGGCGTGGCCGTCCGGGCCCGCGGGGCCGTGCACCGGCAGGTACAGCGGCAGCACCGCGTCCGGGTCGTCGCCGCCCAGCTCCCGCGCGCACTGCGCGGCCATCTCCTCGAAGCCGGCCCGCGCGGACTCCAGGTGCGTCACCACCACCGCGCGCGGCATGCCGACGGCCGCGCACTCGTCCCACACCATCCGGGTCGGGCCGCCGATGCCCTCGCCGTCCTGTGCGGCCGAGACGACGAAGAGGGCCGCGTCCGCCGCGCGCAGACCGGCCCTGAGTTCCCCGACGAAGTCCGCGTAGCCGGGGGTGTCCAGCAGGTTGACCTTGATCCCGTCCCACTCGACGGGCACCAGCGACAGCTGCACGGACCGCTGCTGCCGCTGTTCGATGTCGTCGTGGTCGGAGACGGTACCGCCGTCCTCGACCCGGCCGGCCCGGTTGACCGCCCCGGTGGCCAGGGCGAGGGCCTCCACCAGTGTCGTCTTTCCCGCTCCGCTGTGGCCGACCAGCACCACGTTCCGCACGTTCTCGGGGCGGCCGGCCGCAGGTGCCCTTCCGGCGGCCCCTGGAGTCACGTCTTTCCTGTCAGTTCCGCCCATGTGTCTCGCCTCCCGGTCCGTCACCGCATGGGGGACCGCGCCCGCGCGGGCGGGCGCGCGTCCTGGGGGCGCCACGGAGACCGGCGCTGGGGGAGACCTCGGCGACACCCCCATCGTCCTTCGACCTTCCCACGGAGGTCAGGGTGCGTCCATACGTACAACAGGGGCACCCCGAGCCCGGTCTTCGGCGGGTGCCTGGCGGTGCCCGGCGCGTCCGGCCCCCGGCCTCTGGCTACGATGGGCCATCCGGTGGCCGGAAGACGGCCGCCGTGCCACGAAGCTGCTCACCTCGACCCGTCGGGAAGGCCATGCTGAACAAGTACGCGCGTGCGTTCTTCACGCGTGTTCTCACGCCGTTCGCCGCGTTGCTCCTCCGCAAGGGAGTCACGCCGGACACCGTGACCCTGATCGGCACCGCGGGTGTGGTCGGGGGCGCGCTGGCCTTCTATCCCAGGGGGGAGTTCTTCTGGGGCACGGTGGTCATCACCCTGTTCGTCTTCTCCGACCTGGTCGACGGGAACATGGCCCGCCAGATGGGCCGCTCCAGCCGCTGGGGCGCCTTCCTGGACTCCACCCTCGACCGGGTCGCCGACGGAGCCGTCTTCGGCGGCCTGGCGCTGTGGTACGCGGGCGGCGGGGACGACCTGGTGCTGTGCGCGGTCACGCTCTTCTGCCTGGTCAGCGGCCAGGTGGTGTCCTACACCAAGGCCCGCGGCGAGGCGATCGGCCTCAAAGTGGCCGTGAACGGGCTGGTGGAGCGCTCCGAGCGGCTGGTCATCACGCTGGTGCTGTGCGGCCTGTCCGGCTTCCACAAGAGCTTCGGGGTGCCCGGCATCCAGTGGCTGCTGCCCATCGCGCTGTGGGTGGTGGCCGTCGGCAGCCTGATCACGCTGATCCAGCGGGTGGTCACCGTGCGGCGCGAGGCGGCCGAGGCGGACGCCGTCACCGCCGCCGAGCGGCGGGCGACCGCCGACCGTGGGAGCGGCGCGTGAAGGAGGCCCTCACCGACGGGCTGTACGGCCTGGGCTGGAGCGCGGTCAAGACGCTCCCCGAGCCTGCCGCGCGGGCGCTCGGCCGCACCGTGGCCGACGCCGCCTGGCGGCAGCGCGGCAAGGGCGTCCAGCGGCTGGAGGCGAACCTGGCGCGGGTGGTGCCGGGCGCGGACGCCGACGCGCTGCGCGAGCTCTCCCGCGCGGGCATGCGCTCCTACCTGCGGTACTGGATGGAGACCTTCCGGCTGCCGGCCTGGAGCAAGGACCGCGTCCGGGGCGGCTTCGACCCCCAGGACGTGCACTACCTGACCGACGGGCTGGCGAGCGACCGCGGGGTGATCCTCGCGCTGCCGCACATGGGCAACTACGACCTGGCCGGCGCGTGGGTCACCACCAAGCTGGAGACGCCCTTCACCACCGTGGCCGAGCGCCTGAAGCCCGAGACGCTCTACGACCGGTTCGTGGCCTACCGGGAGGGCCTGGGCATGGAGGTGCTGCCCCACAGCGGCGGCGCCGCCTTCGGCACCCTGGCCCGACGGCTGCGGGCGGGCGGCCTGGTCTGCCTGGTCGCCGACCGCGACCTGTCCAAGAGCGGCGTCCAGGTGGACTTCTTCGGCGAGCCGACCCGGATGCCCGCGGGCCCGGCCCTGCTCGCCCAGCAGACCGGCGCCCTGCTGCTGCCGGTCACCCTCTGGTACGACGAGTCACCGGTCATGCAGGGCCGGGTGCACCCGCCGATCGAGGTCCCGGACGGCTTCGCGCCGACCGAGCGGGCCCGGCGGACCGCCCTCATGACCCAGGGGCTGGCCGACGCCTACGCCTCGGGCATCGCCGAGCACCCGCAGGACTGGCACATGCTCCAGCGGCTGTGGCTGTCCGACCTGCCGCCGCGGCCGGAGACCGGCAACGGCCGCGGGGACGGCGGGACCGGCGACAACGGCACGGATCCGGCGGCCGCCGCCGGGGGTACCTCCCGGACGAAGCTCCGGGGGAGCACGGGAACGGAGCGCAGTTGAGGATCGGGATCGTCTGCCCGTACTCCTGGGACGTCCCCGGCGGCGTCCAGTTCCACATCAGGGACCTGTCCGAGCACCTGCGGACGCTCGGCCACGAGGTGTCCGTCCTGGCCCCGGCCGACGACGAGACGCCGCTGCCGCCGTACGTGGTCTCCGCCGGCCGCGCGGTGCCCGTGCCCTACAACGGCTCGGTCGCGCGGCTGAACTTCGGCTTCCTGTCCGCCGCCCGGGTCCGGCGCTGGCTGCACGACGGCAACTTCGACGTCATCCACATCCACGAACCCACCTCGCCCTCGCTCGGGCTGCTGTCCTGCTGGGCCGCGCGCGGGCCGATCGTGGCCACCTTCCACACCTCCAACCCGCGCTCGCGGGCGATGATCGCCGCCTACCCGATCCTCCAGCCCGCGCTGGAGAAGATCAGCGCGCGGATCGCCGTCAGCGAGTACGCCCGGCGCACCCTGGTGGAGCACCTCGGCGGCGACGCCGTGGTCATCCCCAACGGCGTGGACGTGGACTTCTTCGCCCGCGCCGAGCCGCGTCCGGAGTGGCAGGGCGACACCATCGGCTTCATCGGCCGGATCGACGAGCCGCGCAAGGGCCTGCCGGTGCTCATGGGCGCGCTGCCGCGCATCCTGGCCGAGCGCCCCGGCACCCGCCTGCTGGTCGCCGGGCGCGGCGACACCGAGGAGGCGGTGGCGACCCTGCCGGCGCGGATGCGCGACCGGGTGGAGTTCCTCGGCATGATCAGCGACGAGGACAAGGCCCGGCTGCTGCGCAGCGTCGACCTGTACGTGGCGCCCAACACGGGCGGGGAGTCGTTCGGCATCATCCTGGTGGAGGCGTTGTCCGCCGGCGCGCCCGTGCTCGCCGCCGACCTCGACGCCTTCGCCCAGGTCCTCGACCAGGGCGAGGCCGGCGAGCTGTTCACCAACGAGGACGCCGACGCGCTGGCCGACGCGGCCGTCCGGCTGCTGGCCGACCCCGAGCGGCGCGAGCACCTGCGGCAGCGGGGCAGCGCCCACGTCCGGCGCTTCGACTGGTCCGTGGTCGGCTCGGACATCCTCGCCGTCTACGAGACGGTGGCGGCCGGCGCGAAGGCCGTCGAGACCGACGACCGCATCGGCCTGCTCGCCCGCCTGCGCTCCCGCGACTAGGGCTGCTCCCGTGGATCGGGCCGGGCCCGCGGGCTCCGGGGCGGGCGGGGAGGGGGCCGCCGCGGGTTAGGGTGCCTGCCGTGACGACAACGGTTATTTGGGTCGCCGTGGCCCTCCTCGCGATCGCCGTCTACCTCAGCTGGACGGCCGGCCGCCTGGACCGCCTGCACGCGCGGATCGACGCCGCCCGAGCCGCCCTGGACGCCCAGTTGGTGCGCCGCGCCTCGGTGGCGCAGGAACTGGCGACCGCCGGCGTCCTCGACCCGGCCGCCTCGATCGTGCTGTACGAGGCGGCGCACGGCGCCCGCCAGGCCGACCAGGAGCAACGCGAGGTGGCCGAAAGTGAGTTGAGCCAGGCGCTGCGCGCGGTGTTCGCCGAACCCGACGCCGTGGCCGAGGTGCGCGACGCCCCCGGCGGCACCGCGGCGGTCGGCGAACTCACCCAGGCGGTGCGGCGGGTGCCGATGGCCAGGCGTTTTCACAACGACGCCGTGCGCGCCGCGCGGGCCGTGCGCCGGCACCGGGTGGTGCGCTGGTTCCGGCTGGCCGGCCACGCGCCCTTCCCGATGGCCTTCGAGATGGACGACGAGCCGCCGCCGGAGCTCACCGCGGAGCACGGTGCCACCGCCCTGTGACCTTCCTGTGAGGAGCCACCTGCGGAGAATTGGCCCTTTCCGGCCACGCCCGCCCCGCCGGACGATACTGGGAAACGCCCCTTTTCGTCAGGAGTGATGTCCCCGTGTCCAGCACCTCGCCCTCCGCACCCACCCCCGAGACCGGCACCGCGCGCGTCAAGCGGGGCATGGCCGAGCAGCTCAAGGGCGGCGTGATCATGGACGTCGTCACCCCGGAACAGGCCAAGATCGCCGAGGACGCCGGAGCGGTGGCCGTCATGGCCCTGGAGCGGGTGCCCGCCGACATCCGCAAGGACGGCGGAGTCGCCCGCATGTCCGACCCCGACATGATCGACGGCATCATCAGCGCCGTCTCGATCCCGGTCATGGCCAAGTCCCGCATCGGCCACCTGGTCGAGGCCCAGGTGCTCCAGGCGCTCGGCGTGGACTACATCGACGAGTCCGAGGTGCTCACCCCGGCCGACGAGGCCAACCACACCGACAAGTGGGCGTTCACCACCCCCTTCGTGTGCGGTGCCACCAACCTCGGCGAGGCCCTGCGCCGGATCGCCGAGGGCGCGGCGATGATCCGCTCCAAGGGCGAGGCCGGCACCGGCAACGTCGTGGAGGCCGTCCGCCACCTGCGCCAGATCAAGGGCGAGATCTCCCGGCTGCGCGGCCTGGACAGCAACGAGCTGTTCACCGCCGCCAAGGAGCTGCGCGCCCCCTACGAGCTGGTCCGGGAGGTGGCCGAACTCGGCAAGCTGCCGGTCGTGCTGTTCTCCGCCGGCGGCGTGGCCACCCCCGCGGACGCCGCCCTGATGCGTCAACTCGGCGCCGAGGGCGTCTTCGTCGGCTCCGGCATCTTCAAGTCCGGCGACCCCGCCAAGCGCGCCGCCGCGATCGTGCGCGCCACCACGTTCTTCGACGACCCCAAGGTCATCGCGGACGCCTCCCGCAACCTCGGCGAGGCCATGGTCGGCATCAACCTGGACGTGCTGCCGGAGTCCGAGCGCTACGCGAACCGCGGCTGGTAAGGCAGCGATGAGCGCTTCCGCACCTTACGTCGGCACCGCCTCGCCCCGGATCGGCGTGCTGGCCCTCCAGGGCGACGTACGGGAGCACCTGACGGCCCTGGCCGCGGCGGACGCCGCGGCCTCGGCCGTCCGGCGCCCCGAGGAGCTGGCCGACCTCGACGGGCTGGTCATACCCGGTGGCGAGTCCACCACCATCTCCAAGCTCGCCGTCCTCTTCGGCCTGATGGAGCCGCTGCGCGCGGCCGTCCGCGACGGGCTGCCGGTCTACGGCACCTGCGCCGGGATGATCATGCTCGCCGACAAGATCCTCGACCCGCGCTCGGGCCAGGAGACCTTCGGCGGCATCGACATGATCGCGCGGCGCAACGCCTTCGGCCGCCAGAACGAGTCCTTCGAGGCGCTCGTGGACGTCCGCGGCATCGGCGGCGGCCCGGTGGAGGGCGTCTTCATCCGCGCCCCCTGGGTCGAGTCGGTCGGCGCGAACACCGAGGTGCTCGCCGAGCACGAAGGGCACATCGTGGCCGTCCGGCAGGGCGCCGTGATGGCCACGTCGTTCCATCCGGAGCTGACCGGCGACCACCGTGTGCATGAACTCTTCGTGTCCGCAGTGCGCGCCGGGAGCTGATCGCGTCCCGGTAGGATCGGCCGCGCGACGAAGAACAGGCAATGGTGACGCGAAGGAGAATGTCGGATGTCCGGCCACTCTAAATGGGCTACGACGAAGCACAAGAAGGCCGTGATCGATGCCAAGCGCGGCAAGCTCTTCGCGAAGCTGATCAAGAACATCGAGGTCGCCGCCCGGACCGGCGGCGCCGACCCCGACGGCAACCCGACGCTCTTCGACGCCATCCAGAAGGCGAAGAAGCAGTCGGTGCCGAACAAGAACATCGACAGCGCGGTCAAGCGCGGCTCCGGCCAGGAGGCCGGCGGCGCCGACTACCAGACGATCATGTACGAGGGCTACGGGCCGAACGGCGTCGCCGTCCTCATCGAGTGCCTGACCGACAACCGCAACCGCGCCGCCTCCGACGTGCGGGTCGCCATGACCCGCAACGGCGGCTCGATGGCCGACCCCGGTTCGGTGTCGTACCTGTTCAACCGCAAGGGCGTGGTGATCGTCCCCAAGGGCGAGCTGGGTGAGGACGACGTGCTGGGCGCGGTCCTCGACGCCGGCGCCGAGGAGGTCAACGACATCGGCGAGTCCTACGAGGTGATCAGCGAGGCCACCGACCTGGTGCCGGTCCGCAAGGCGCTCCAGGAAGCCGGCATCGACTACGACTCGGCCGACGCCAACTTCCTGCCCACCATGCAGGTCGAGCTCGACGAGGACGGCGCGCGCAAGATCTTCAAGCTGATCGACGCGCTGGAGGACAGCGACGACGTGCAGAACGTCTTCGCCAACTTCGACGTCTCGGACGAGGTCATGGAGAAGGTCGACGCCTGACCCGCAGCACCGCGGGGGCCGTCCGGGACACACCCGGGCGGCCCCCGGTGCTTTGTCGGTACCAACCGATAGCCTGCGGGAGCGGGCCGAACGGCGGTGCGAAAGGAGGGGCACGGTGCGGGTGTTGGGCGTGGACCCCGGGTTGACCCGGTGCGGCGTCGGGGTGGTCGACGGCAGTCCGGGCCGCCCGCTGCGGATGGCGGGCGTCGGCGTCGTGCGCACCCCCGCGGACGCGGACATCGGCCACCGGCTGGTGCTCGTCGAGCGCGGCCTCGACGCCTGGCTGGACGAGTACGCGCCCGAGGCCGTCGCCGTCGAGCGCGTCTTCAGCCAGCACAACGTGCGCACGGTGATGGGCACCGCGCAGGCCAGCGCCGTCGCCATCCTGTGCGCGGCCCGCCGCGGCCTGCCGGTCCACCTGCACACGCCCAGCGAGGTCAAGGCCGCCGTCACCGGGAGCGGCACCGCCGGAAAGGACCAGGTGGGCGCCATGGTGACCCGCCTGCTGCGGCTGGACGCCCCGCCCAAGCCCGCCGACGCCGCCGACGCCCTGGCGCTGGCCATCTGCCACATCTGGCGGGGCGCCGCCGCCGACCGCATCCAGAAGGCCGTCGCCGCCGGCCGCGCCCCCGCCCCCGTTCGCCGCCCGGCCCCCCGCACCCCGCGGCCCGGCACCGCACGCACCCAGGAGCACGCCCCGTGATCGCCTTCGTCAGCGGCCCGGTCGCCGCCCTCGCCCCCGACAGCGCGGTCATCGAGGTCGGCGGGATCGGCATGGCCGTGCAGTGCGCGCCCGGCACCCTCGCCGCCCTGCGGCTGGGCGAGCCCGCCCGGCTGGCCACCTCGCTGGTCGTGCGCGAGGACTCGCTGACCCTGTACGGCTTCGCCGACGACGACGAGCGGCAGGTGTTCGAACTGCTGCAGACCGTCAGCGGGGTCGGGCCGCGGCTGGCCCAGACGATGCTCGCGGTGCACGCCCCGGACGCGCTGCGGGCCGCGGTCGCCGCCGGTGACGAGAAAGCGCTCACCGCCGTGCCCGGCATCGGCAAGAAGGGCGCCCAGCGGCTGCTCCTGGAGCTCAAGGACCGGCTGGGCGCGCCGGTCGGCACGGGCGCCCGCGTCGCCGCCGCCGCTCCGGCCGCCCTCGCCTGGAGCGACCAGCTGCACGCGGCACTGATCGGGCTCGGCTACGCCCCCAAAGACGCCGACCAGGCCGTGGCCGCCGTCACCCCGCAGGCCGAGGCCGCCGCGCAGCCCAACGTGGGAGTGCTGCTGCGCGCCGCCCTCCAGAGCCTCAACCGCACCCGCTGACCCCCGGCACCGCATCCGCATCCGCACCTGACCCGACCCCGCCGCTGAACGATGGACAGAGACCACTCCATGAACTGGGACGACACCGGCACCGAGCCGACCGAGCGCCTGGTCGGGGCCGCCGCCGACCACGAGGACCAGGCCGTCGAGGCGGCCCTGCGTCCCAGGGACCTGGACGAGTTCATCGGGCAGGAGCGGGTCCGCCAGCAGCTCGACCTCGTGCTCAGGGCCGCCCGCCAGCGCCGGGCCACCGCCGACCACGTGCTGCTCTCCGGCGCCCCGGGCCTCGGCAAGACCACTCTTTCGATGATCATCGCCGCCGAGATGGGCGTCCCCATCCGGATCACCTCCGGCCCGGCCATCCAGCACGCCGGCGACCTGGCCGCCATCCTGTCCTCGCTGGCCGAGGGCGAGGTGCTGTTCCTCGACGAGATCCACCGGATGTCCCGGCCCGCCGAGGAGATGCTCTACATGGCGATGGAGGACTTCCGGGTCGACGTGATCGTCGGCAAGGGCCCCGGCGCCACCGCCATCCCGCTGGAGCTGCCGCCCTTCACCCTGGTCGGCGCCACGACCCGGGCCGGGCTGCTGCCGCCGCCGCTGCGGGACCGCTTCGGCTTCACCGGCCACATGGAGTTCTACAGCCCCGCGGAGCTGGAGCGGGTGATCCACCGCTCGGCCGGGCTGCTGGACGTGGAGATCGCCGCGGACGGCGCCGCCGAGATCTCCGGCCGCTCCCGCGGCACCCCGCGCATCGCCAACCGGTTGCTGCGCCGGGTGCGGGACTTCGCCCAGGTCAAGGCGGACGGCGTGATCACCCGGGAGGTCGCCGCCCAGGCCCTGGAGGTCTACGAGGTGGACGCCCGGGGCCTGGACCGGCTGGACCGCGCGGTGCTGCGCGCGCTGCTGAAGCTCTTCGGCGGCGGTCCGGTCGGGCTGTCCACGCTCGCGGTCGCGGTGGGGGAGGAGCGGGAGACCGTCGAAGAGGTCGCCGAGCCCTTCCTGGTCCGCGAGGGACTGCTCGCCCGTACTCCGCGAGGGCGGATCGCGACGCCGGCGGCCTGGACCCACCTGGGGCTCGTGCCCCCGCAGGGGGCCGGTGGGACGAGTGGGGCGCCACCGGGACAGACCGGACTGTTCGGAAGCTGACGTCGGCTAGACTCCTCGGATCAGGAACCCCCATGCCATGCTGGGCGTTGTTCCAGCGGCGAGCCAGCGCTTAGACTCCGCCGACGCCCTTCCTCTGGATCGGCACTCACACCCCGAAATCCAGGCCATCCCCCACGTTGGCCGTGCGAAGGAATGTCCACACCGTGAACCTCGTCACTCTCCTCCCCCTGATCCTGATCGTCGGCGTCATGTTCATGATGACGCGGTCCGCGAAGAACAAGCAGCGGCAGGCGCACGAAATGCGCAACCAGATGGAACCGGGCGCGGGCGTCCGCACCATCGGCGGGATGTACGCCGTGGTGAAGGAGGTCAACGACGAGACGGTGCTCCTGGAGATCACCGACGGGGTGCACGCCCACTTCGCCAAGAACGCCATCGGGGCGGTACTGGCCGAGGAGGAGTTCAACCGGATCGTGCACGGCATCGAGCCGGAGGGGCTGGACGAAGGGAATGGCGAGGGCGAGGACGCCCCCGCCGACGCCCGGGCGGAGGACGGCGCCGACCAGCCCGTCACCCTCGACAAGTCCGAGCCGTCCGACGAGGCGCCGGAGCAGGACACCCCGGCGGCCAAGCAGGACGGCACCGCGGCCAAGTAACGGTCCCGCTTCACACCACTCGTGGCCACCCCCTGGGCCGACCGGCTCGGGGGCGGTAGGACAGGGAGAAACAAGAAGGTGGCAGCAGCCAAGAAGGGCCGCAGGTCCTCCGGGACCCAGGGGTACCCGGGGCGAGCTCTGGCGGTGATCCTCATCGCCCTGGTGGCACTGACCGGAGGGATCTTCCTCTCCGGCAACACCACGCCCCGGTTGGGTATCGACCTCGCGGGCGGTGTCAGCATCACGCTGACCGCCAAGCCCGACCAGGGCAGCGCGGTCACCAAGGCCAACATGAACACCGCGGTGAGCATCATCAACAACCGCGTCAACGGCCTCGGTGTCTCCGAAGCGGAGGTGCAGACCCAGGGGGCCGACAACATCATCGTCAACATCCCCAAGGGCACCAACGCGGACCAGGCCGAACAGCAGGTCGGCACCACGGCGCAGCTGTACTTCCGCCAGGTGCTCACCGAAGCCGCGGGCACGCCGACGAAGCCTTCTCCCAGTCCGTCGGCCTCCGGCAGCGCCACTCCGAAGCCGTCCGGCAGCGCCACGCCGTCCGGCAAGGCATCGGCCACCCCGAGCTCCACGGGCACCGCGAAGTCGACCGCCACGCCCTCGACGACCAGCACCCAGGGGCGGGCCGTCACCGACGCGCTGAAGTCCGGCGCCCCCGGCAAGGCGCCGACGCCGACTCCCACCGCGCCCCCCGCCACCACCCCGGCGGCCCCGACCGCGCCCGGCACCACCGCGCCCGCCGACACGTCGATCCCGGCCGCCCTCCAGGCGAAGTTCACCGCCCTGGACTGCAGCAAGGCCGACCAGCGGGCCAAGGCCAGTGAGGGCACCAAGCCCACCGACAAGGTGATCGCCTGCGGCAAGGCCGGCAACCAGTGGGCCAAGTACGTGCTCGGCCCCACGCTGATCGACGGCAAGCGGGTCTCCGGCGCCAACGCCGCCTTCGACACCCAGGGCGGCAACGGCTGGGTCGTCAACCTGACCTTCGACGGCAAGGGCGCCAACCAGTTCACCTCGGTGACCAAGTCGCTGTCCGCGCAGGCCGAGCCGAACAACCAGTTCGCCATCGACCTCGACGGCGACGTCGTCTCGGCCCCCCGTGTCGACCAGGCCCTGCCCGGCGGCAGCGCCCAGATCTCCGGCAGCTTCACCCAGTCCTCCGCCGAGGACCTGGCGAACGTGCTGAAGTACGGCTCCCTGCCGCTGGCGTTCAACATCTCCGACAAGACCACGGTCTCCGCGGCGCTCGGTGGCGAGCAGCTGCGCGGCGGCCTGATCGCCGGCGCGGTCGGCCTCGGCCTCGTGGTGATCTACCTGCTCGCGTACTACCGCGGCCTGAGCTTCGTCGCGCTGCTCAGCCTCGTGGTGTCGGCCGCGCTGACCTACACGATCATGTGCCTGCTCGGCCGGGCGATCGGCTTCGCGCTGAACCTGCCGGCGGTCTGCGGTGCCATCGTGGCCATCGGTATCACCGCCGACTCGTTCATCGTGTTCTTCGAGAGAATCCGGGACGGCCTGCGTGAGGGCAGGTCGCTGCAACCCGCGGTGGCCCGCGGCTGGCCGCGTGCCCGGCGCACCATCCTGGTGTCCGACTTCGTGTCCTTCCTCGCCGCCGCCGTGCTCTACGTGGTGTCGGTCGGCAAGGTCCAGGGCTTCGCCTTCACCCTCGGCCTGACCACGCTCCTCGACGTGGCCGTGGTCTTCCTCTTCACCAAGCCGCTCATGACCATCCTGGCCACCAAGCCCTTCTACGCCCAGGGCCACAAGTGGTCCGGGCTCAACCCGGAGAGCCTGGGGGTGCAGCCCCCGCTGCGCCGCGTCCGCCGACAGAACACCGAGACGAGGGAAGCCTGATGTCCAAGCTCGGCACGCTCGGTCACAAGCTGCACCGGGGCGAGGTCAGCTACGACTTCGTCGGCAAGCGGAAGATCTGGTACACCCTCTCCATCCTGATCACGATCACCGCGATCGTCGGTCTGGTGTTCAACGGGCTCAAGGAGAGCATCGACTTCTCCGGCGGCGCGGTCTTCAACACGCCGAAGACGTCCCTGTCGGTGGCCGAGGCCCAGAGCAAGATCGACGGTGACACCGGCGGGCGCGACGCCACCGTGCAGAAGCTCGGCACCAGCAGCCTGCGGATCCAGATCAGCGGGCTGTCGACCGACGCCTCCAAGAAGATCCAGAAGGAGATCGCCCAGGACCTGGGCTTCCCCTCCAACAAGATCGACGCGGAGATCGTCGGCCCGAGCTGGGGCAAGGAGATCTCCAAGAAGGCCCTGGAAGGCCTGGTCATCTTCCTGGTGCTGGTGGTCATCTACCTCGCCGTCGCCTTCGAGTGGCGCATGGCGGCGGCGGCGCTGGTCGCGCTGCTGCACGACCTCACGATCACCACGGGTGTCTACGCCCTGGTCGGCTTCGAGGTCTCGCCCGGTACGGTCATCGGTCTGCTCACCATCCTCGGTTACTCCCTCTACGACACCGTCGTGGTCTTCGACGGTCTGAAGGAAGCCAGCAAGGACGTCACCAAGCAGAACCGCTTCACGTACAGCGACATCGCCAACCGCAGCCTCAACAGCACGCTGGTGCGGTCGATCAACACCACCGTGGTGGCGCTGCTCCCCGTGGCGGCGCTGCTGTTCATCGGTGGCGGCATCCTGGGCGCCGGCATGCTCGACGACATCGCGCTCGCGCTGTTCGTCGGCCTGACCGCCGGTGCGTACTCCTCGATCTTCATCGCGACGCCGATCGTCGCCGAGTTCAAGGAGCGCGAGCCGGCCATCGCGGCCCTGCGCAAGCGGGTGCTGGCGAAGCGCAAGTCCGACGAGGTCCGGGCCAAGGAGGCCGCGGCCCGCGGCGAGACGCTGGAGCCGGAGGAGCCGGAGGACGGCTACGCGCCCGACCTGGACGACGACGAGGAGGAGGCCGCCCCGGCGGTCGTCGGGCAGCGCCCGGGCTCCTCGGACGGCCGGTCGAGCCGCAGCCAGTCGGCCAACCGTTCGTCCCGCGGCCGCCGCCCCTCGGGCAAGCGGCGCTGATTTCCGACGTCCGCCGCCGTCCCGGCCCCACCGGCCAGGGACGGCGGCGGACGTTTGCGTTCCCCGGCCGCGTCCGGTGGTCCTGCCGTCCCGGCGGGCCCCGGCGGCGGCGCGTGAGCCGGACCGCGGCGCGGGCAGGCGCTCCGGGTGCCCGCGCCGGTACCGGCGGACCCGCCGCCCCCCGCCGGTCCGGATCTCCGTTTCGCTAAGCTCGGGCAGCGGCGAAGCACCGCCGCGCCCCCCAGTCGAAAGAAGGCCCATGACCTCGACGGAAGCCGCCTCGGCGGAGCTGCGGGACCTGCTCGTCTCCCGGATCCGCGACGTGCCGGACTATCCGCAGCCCGGCGTGGTGTTCAAGGACATCACGCCGCTGCTGGCCGACCCCGTCGCCTTCGGCGCGCTGGTGGAGGCCCTGGCCGCGCTGGCCGTCCGGCACGGCGCGACCAAGGTCGTCGGCCTGGAGGCCCGCGGCTTCATCCTCGCCGCCCCGGCCGCGGCCGCCGCCGGCCTCGGCTTCGTGCCCGTCCGCAAGGCCGGAAAGCTGCCCGGCGACACGCTCACGCAGGGCTACGAACTTGAGTACGGCACCGCCGAGATCGAGGTCAGGACCGACGCCTTCGCGCCCGGCGACCGGGTTCTCGTGATCGACGACGTCCTCGCCACCGGCGGCACCGCCGAAGCCTCCCTCGACCTCGTCCGCCGCGCCGGCGCCACTCTCGCCGGCGTCGCCGTCCTCCTCGAACTGGGCTTCCTCGGCGGCCGCGCCCGCCTCGCGCAGCACCTCGACGGCGCCCCGCTCGAAGCCCTCATCACCCTCTGAGCCCGCCCCCGCTCCGGGCCGCCGGCCCCGCCCTCCCGGAGGCCGTCTCCGGTCCGGCGGGGCCCTTCGTTCACCCAGGTGGCCGTGACGGACGGCCGAAGGGGCGGCGGCGGTGGGTCGTAGTGGCGGCAGGGGCCGGTCCTGGCAGCGCAGGGGGGCTTTGTTGCTCCGGCGGGGGGTTCGTCGTCGGCCGCGGCTCGATACCATGGGAGTCCCATCCGGATGAGGAGTGTCCTTGCCAGACCAGGCCCAGCCACTCGACGCCGCAGACGGGACGAAGCCGGTCTCCGGCGGGACGCAGGCTGCCGCCGACGGGGAAGCGCCGGCCGAGAGGGCGAGCGCGGCCCCCGGCACCGGCAGTACGGCCGCGAACGGCGCCGCCGCGCCCGCGAGCCCCGCACTGCGGCCCGTCCGCACCCCGGGAAGCGTGGCACCCACCCGCCCGGGCGGGTCCTCCAGCCGGGTCCGGGCCCGTCTGGCCCGGCTCGGCGTGCAGCGCTCCAGCGCGTACAACCCCGTACTGGAGCCGCTGCTGCGGATCGTGCGGGGCAACGACCCCAAGGGCGACAGCGCGCAGCTGCGGCAGATCGAGAGCGCCTACCAGGTCGCCGAGCGCTGGCACCGCGGCCAGAAGCGCAAGAGCGGGGACCCGTACATCACCCACCCGCTGGCGGTCACCACCATCCTCGCCGAGCTGGGCATGGACCCCGCCACCTTGATGGCCGGGCTGCTGCACGACACGGTGGAGGACACCGAGTACGGCCTGGACCAGCTGCGCCGCGACTTCGGTGAGCAGGTGGCCCTGCTGGTCGACGGCGTCACCAAGCTGGACAAGGTCAAGTTCGGCGAGGCCGCGCAGGCCGAGACCGTGCGCAAGATGGTCGTGGCCATGGCGAAGGACCCCCGGGTCCTGGTGATCAAGCTCGCCGACCGCCTGCACAACATGCGCACCATGCGCTACCTCAAGCGGGACAAGCAGGAGAAGAAGGCCCGCGAGACGCTGGAGATCTACGCCCCGCTCGCCCACCGGCTGGGCATGAACACCATCAAGTGGGAGCTGGAGGACCTCGCCTTCGCGATCCTCTACCCGAAGATGTACGACGAGATCGTCCGTCTGGTCGCCGAACGCGCGCCCAAGCGCGACGAGTACCTCGCCGTGGTCACCGACCAGGTGCAGCAGGACCTGCGGGCCGCCCGGATCAAGGCCACCGTCACCGGCCGCCCGAAGCACTACTACAGCGTCTACCAGAAGATGATCGTCCGCGGCCGCGACTTCGCCGAGATCTACGACCTGGTCGGCATCCGGGTGCTCGTCGACACCGTGCGGGACTGCTACGCGGCGCTCGGCACGATCCACGCGCGATGGAACCCGGTCCCCGGCCGGTTCAAGGACTACATCGCGATGCCGAAGTTCAACATGTACCAGTCGCTGCACACCACGGTGATCGGCCCCAGCGGCAAGCCCGTCGAACTCCAGATCCGCACGTTCGACATGCACCGCCGGGCCGAGTACGGCATCGCGGCGCACTGGAAGTACAAGCAGGACGCCGTGGCCGGCGCCTCCAAGGTCCGCACGGACAGCCCGCGTTCGGACAAGAAGGACGACGCGGTCAACGACATGGCCTGGCTGCGCCAGCTGCTGGACTGGCAGAAGGAGACCGAGGACCCGGGCGAGTTCCTGGAGTCCCTGCGCTTCGACCTGTCGCAGAACGAGGTCTTCGTCTTCACGCCCAAGGGCGACGTGATAGCGCTGCCGGCCGGCGCCACCCCCGTGGACTTCGCCTACGCCGTGCACACCGAGGTCGGCCACCGCACGATAGGGGCGCGGGTCAACGGCCGCCTGGTGCCGCTGGAGTCCACGCTCGACAACGGCGACACCGTCGAGGTCTTCACCTCCAAGGCGGCCGGCGCCGGGCCGTCCCACGACTGGCTGGGCTTCGTCAAGTCGCCCCGGGCACGCAACAAGATCCGGGCCTGGTTCTCCAAGGAGCGCCGCGAGGAGGCGGTCGAGCAGGGCAAGGAGGCCATCGCGCGGGCGATGCGCAAGCAGAACCTGCCGATCCAGCGGGTGCTGACGGGCGACTCCCTGGTCACCCTCGCCCACGAGATGCGCTACCCCGACATCTCGGCGCTCTACGCGGCCATCGGCGAGGGCCACATCACCGCGCAGTCCGTGGTGCAGAAGCTGGTGGACGCGCTCGGCGGCGAGGACGGCGCCACCGAGGACATCGCCGAGATCACCACGCCGACGCAGGGGCGCTCCAAGCGGCGGGCCAACGCCGACCCGGGCGTCATCGTCAAGGGCGAGAGCGACGTGTGGGTCAAGCTCTCCCGCTGCTGCACCCCGGTCCCCGGCGATCCGATCATCGGCTTCGTCACCCGCGGCAACGGCGTCTCCGTGCACCGCGCCGACTGCGTCAACGTCGAGTCGCTGTCGCAGCAGCCGGAGCGGATGATCGACGTGGAGTGGGCGCCCACCCAGTCCTCGGTCTTCCTGGTCGCGATACAGGTCGAGGCGCTGGACCGCTCCCGCCTGCTGTCGGACGTCACCCGGGTGCTGTCCGACCAGCACGTCAACATCCTGTCCGCGGCGGTGCAGACCTCCCGCGACCGGGTCGCCACCTCGCGCTTCACCTTCGAGATGGGCGATCCCAAGCACCTCGGCCACGTCCTGAAGGCCGTCCGCGGCGTCGAGGGCGTCTACGACGTCTACCGCGTCACCTCGGGCCGCCAGCGCTGATCCGCCGTTGCGTCCTGGGGCCGCCCGCGCGGGCGGCCCGGACGACGGAACGGCGACGGCCCCGGTGCGTGGTGCACCGGGGCCGTCGCCGTTCGAGGACTCCGCCGGACGCCCGGCGGCCGCCGGGGGCCGTTCAGCCCCCGAGTTCGCCCATGCCCTTCAGCGCGGCGTCCAGCAGGGCCTGGCGGCCTTCCAGCTCGGACGCCAGCTTGTCGGCCTTGGCGTTGTTGCCCGCGGCGCGAGCGGCCGTGACCTGGTCGCGCAGCTTCTCCACCGCGGCTTGGAGCTGACCGGTCAGCCCCGCCGCACGCGCCCGGACCTCCGGGTTGGTGCGGCGCCACTCGGTCTCCTCGGAATCCTGGATGGCGCGCTCCACGGCGTGCATCCGGGCCTCGATGCGCGGCCGGGCGTCCCTCGGCACGTGGCCGACGGCCTCCCAGCGCTCGTTGAGGCCGCGGAAGGCCGCCCGGGCCGCCTTCAGGTCCGTCACCGGCAGCAGTTTCTCCGCCTCGGCGACCAGCTCCTCCTTGCGGGCCAGGTTGTCGCGCTGCTCGCTGTCCCGCTCGGCGAACACCTCGGCACGGGCCGCGAAGAAGACGTCCTGGGCACCGCGGAAGCGGTTCCACAGGTCGTCCTCCGCCTCGCGCTGCGCCCGGCCGGCCGCCTTCCACTCCGTCATCAGCTCGCGGTAGCGGGCCGCGGTCGGCCCCCAGTCGGTCGAGCCGGACAGCGACTGCGCCTCGACGACCAGCTTCTCCTTGATGCGCCGGGCGTCCTCGCGCTGGGCGTCCAGCGAGGCGAAGTGCGCCTTGCGCCGCTTGGAGAACACCGACCGGGCGTGGCTGAAGCGGTGCCACAGCTCGTCGTCGGACTTGCGGTCCAGCCGCGGCAGGCCCTTCCAGGTGTCCACCAGGGCACGCAGCCGCTCACCCGCGGTGCGCCACTGCTCGCTCTCGGCGAGCTGCTCGGCCTCCACGACCAGCTGCTCCTTGGCGGACCTGGCCTCCTCGGTCTGCCTGGCACGGGCCGCCCGGCGCTCCTCGCGCCGGGAGTCCACCAGGGCCACCAGGGCGTCCAGCCGCTGGGCCAGCGCCGCCAGGTCGCCCACCGCCTTGCCCTCGTCCACGCTCGACCGCAGGTGCTCGATCGCGGTCAGCGCGTCCTTCGGCGCGAGGTCGGTGGTCCGCACTCGTTTCTCGAGGAGGCCGATCTCCACGACGAGCCCCTCGTACTTGCGCTCGTAGTAGGCCAGGGCCTCCTCGGGGGAGCCCGCCTGCCACGAACCGACCTCCTTCTCTCCGTCGGCCGTACGCACGTACACGGTCCCCGTCTCATCGACGCGGCCCCACGGGTCGCTGCTCACAGCGCCTCCTCCACGTGATGCCCCCGCCGGGGTGGCCGCCGGCGGGCATCGTTCACAGTTCCCTCCGGCCGGGCCGCACGCCCTGACCGGTCTCTCCGCCAACATAGGCGACCGGTGCCCCGGCTGTCCGCATCCGATGCTCGCCCAATCGCGAATTCGGATACCGATCAGGACTCGATCCGATCATGAGCCGGTCGCGAGCCCGCCTAGGACTTGCTGACCGTCGCCTTGTTGATCACCACGGTGGCGTTCGGCGCCCCGTCGCCCTGGCCGGTGCTCTCGCCGGCCGCGGCGATCTTCTGCAGCACCTTCATGCCGTCCGCGGACACCGTGCCGAAGGGGGTGTACTTCGGCGGCAGCGGGCTGTCCTTGTAGACGAGGAAGAACTGGCTGCCGCCGGTGTGCGCCTGCCCGGTGTTGGCCATGGCCACGGTGCCGGCCTTGTAGGTGACCGCGCCGGTGGCGTCGCCCTTGCCGAACGCGGTGAGGTTCTCGTCCGGGATGGTGTAGCCCGGGCCGCCCTCGCCGGTGCCCTTCGGGTCGCCGCACTGGAGCACGTAGATACCGGTGGTGGTCAGCCGGTGGCACTTGGTGTGGTCGAAGAAGCCCTGTTCCGACAGGAACTTGAAGGAGTTCGCCGTGTGCGGGGCCTTCGCCGTCTCCAGCGCGATCGGGATCGAGCCGCAGGTGGTCTGGAGGTCGAAGGTGTAGCTCGCGCCGGTGTCGATGGACATCGCCGGCTCCTTCTTCCACTGCTTGGTGCCGGCCGTGCCGGCCGCGGGCTTGGCGCAGGGGTCGGGGGCCTTGCTCGGCGCGGAGGCGGACGCGCTGGGGGCGGCGGAGTTGGCGCTCGCCGCGTCGTCCTTCTTCTTGCTGCTGCCGTCGAACGCGCCCGCGGCGTAAGCTCCGCCCAGCGAGGCCCCGACCACGACAACCACGGCGGCGATCACCGCGCTGCGCGTGCGGGTCCTCCGCCGGCTTCCGGCCCGGCGCTGCTGCTGTCGCGCGAACTTGTCCCGGGCGAGCTGCCGCCGCCGCTGATCCTTGGTGACCACTTCGCCGTCTCCGTCGTCCGTGTGTCGGTTGCGTCCCTACCGCGTCCGTGCCGCACACGGGCGCGGTGCGGACGCAGTACCTTGTCTGTTCTCTGTGCGCCGGCTGTACCGCTCCATAGCGACGCGGTCACCGCCGGTGTTCGTCGTGCGAAACCGAATGTACGTGCCGCAGATCTTCGCGTCACCGCGCACCCGTCGTCCAGTCCGCGATCCGGACGTTCCGGACGTTCGGTGTTCCGCGTCACCTGAGTTCCCCGGCGTACAGGGCACGATACGAGTTAGCGGCGGCCGCGTGCGCGCCGGTAGGCTCATGGAGCCGACACAACCCGCTGACGACAGAAGGACGAACGTGCTCATTGCCGGGTTCCCCGCCGGGGCCTGGGGCACCAATTGCTACGTGGTCGCCCCCGCCGCCGGTGAGGAGTGCGTGATCATCGACCCGGGTCACCTCGCGACCCAGGGCGTCGAGGACACGCTCGCCAAGCACCGACTCAAGCCCGTCGCCGTCATCC
The DNA here is from genome assembly GCA_963756705.1 of uncultured Actinomycetota bacterium. Classification (GTDB taxonomy): domain Bacteria; phylum Actinomycetota; class Actinomycetes; order Streptomycetales; family Streptomycetaceae; genus Actinacidiphila. The sequence goes on from CAVWOS010000010.1 coordinate 38,632, forward strand.
TCAGCCACGGGCACATCGACCACGTCGCCTCCGTCGTCCCGGTGTGCGGCGCCCACGGCGTGCCGGCCTGGATACACCCCGAGGACCGGTTCATGCTCACCGACCCGGAGAAGGCCCTCGGCCGCTCCGTCGGGGCGCAGCTGATGGGCGACATCACCGTCGGCGAGCCCGACGACCTCAGGGAGTTGACGGACGGCGGCACGCTCACGCTGGCCGGTCTGGAGTTCTCCGTCGCGCACGCGCCCGGCCATACCAGGGGGTCGGTGACCTACCGGCTGCCGGAGCGCGCCGACATTCCCCCGGTGCTGTTCTCCGGCGACCTGTTGTTCGCCGGCTCCGTCGGACGCACCGACCTGCCCGGTGGCTCCACCGCCGAGCTGTACGAGTCGCTGGCCCGTGTGTGCCTGCCGCTCGACGACTCGACGGTGGTGCTGTCCGGGCACGGCCCCCAGACGACCATCGGCCGCGAGCGCGCCACCAATCCGTTCATGAACGAGGTGGCCCGCGGCCAAGGAGCCGCCGAACCGGCTCCTCGACGAGGAATGTGACCTTTCCGCTGTGAGCTCCTCCCAGAACGCCTTCCAGGCCCCCAAGGGCACCTACGATCTCCTTCCGCCGGACTCCGCGGCCTTCCTCGCGGTGCGCGAGGCCCTCGCCGCGCCCGTCCGCCGGGCCGGCTACGGCTACGTCGAGACCCCCGGGTTCGAGCACGTCGAACTCTTCTCCCGCGGTGTCGGCGAGTCCACCGACATCGTCACCAAGGAGATGTACGCGTTCAGCACCAAGGGCGGCACCCGGCTCGCCCTGCGCCCCGAGGGCACCGCGTCCGTGCTGCGCGCCGCTCTGGAGGCCAACCTGCACAAGGCAGGGAACCTGCCGGTCAAGCTCTGGTACTCCGGCTCCTACTACCGCTACGAGCGGCCGCAGGCGGGCCGGTACCGGCACTTCTCGCAGGTGGGAGCCGAGGCGATCGGCGCCGAGGACCCGGTACTGGACGCCGAGCTGATCATCCTGGCGGTGGACGCCTACCGCTCGCTGGGGCTGCGCGACTTCCGGCTGCTGCTGAACTCCCTCGGCGACCGTGAGTGCCGCCCCGCCTACCGCGGCGCCCTCCAGGACTTCCTGCGCGGGCTCGACCTGGACGAGGACACCCGCGCCCGGATCGACATCAACCCGCTGCGGGTGCTCGACGACAAGCGCGAGTCCGTGCAGCGTCAACTCGCCGCCGCGCCGCTCATCCGCGATCACCTGTGCGAGGCGTGCAAGGCCTACCACGAGCAAGTGCGCGACCTGCTGACCGAGGCCGGGATCGCCTTCGAGGACGACCCGAAGCTGGTGCGCGGGCTCGACTACTACACCCGGACCACCTTCGAGTTCGTGCACGGCCGGCTCGGCTCGCAGTCCGCGGTCGGCGGCGGCGGGCGCTACGACGGCCTGTCGGAGATGATCGGCGGCCCGGCGCTGCCGTCGGTCGGCTGGGCGCTGGGCGTGGACCGCACGGTGCTCGCGCTGCGCGCGGAAGGCGTGGAGCTGCCGCTGCCGGCCACCACGGAGGTCTTCGCGGTGCCCATGGGCGAGGAGGCCCGGCGGGTGCTGTTCGGCGCCGTCACCGCGCTGCGCCGGGCCGGCATCGCGGCGGACTTCGCCTTCGGCGGCAAGGGCGTGAAGAACGCCATGAAGTCCGCCAACCGCTCCGGCGCCCGGCTCGCGCTGGTGGCCGGCGACCGGGACCTGGCCGAGGGCGTGGCGCAGCTGAAGGACCTCGAGTCGGGCGAGCAGACCCCGGTCCCGCTGGCCGATCTGGTGGCGGCCGTCAAGGAGCGCTTGGCCTGAAACGCTCGTCCGTGTCACCAGGGCGAAGGACCTTACGCCGTCCTCACCGCCCTGGTGCACAATGAAGGGTGCTCCCCCCACCGCCCTCAGAGATCGGCGATCATGACGACTTCCGCGCTTGACGAAACGCGAACGGACGGCGACCGCGATCCCGAGGTGCCCGACGGCATCGTGGCGAGCCGCGCCTTCACCTGGCTGCTGCTCGTCTGCGGTGCTCTCGGTCTGCTGGCCTCTTTCGTCATCACCGACGACAAGTTCAAACTGCTCCAGGCGAAGGTCGACGGCACGAGCTACACCCCCGCGTGCAGCCTCAACCCGATCATCTCCTGCGGCAACGTCATGGAGAGCAAGCAGGCGCACGTCTTCGGCTTCCAGAACCCGATCATCGGACTGGTCGCCTACGGCGTGGTGATCGCCCTGGCGATGGGGATGTTCGCCGGGGCCCGCTACCGGCCCTGGTTCTGGTACGGCCTCCAGGCCGGCGGCCTCTTCGGCGTGGGCTTCATCACCTGGCTCCAGTACCAGACGGTCTTCAACATCAACGCGATCTGCCTGTGGTGCTGCCTGGCCTGGGTCGTCACCATCCTGATCTTCTGGTACACGGCCGTGCACAACATCCGGCACAACCTGATCAAGGTGCCCGCCAAGGTCCGCTCGGTGGTGCTGGAGTTCCACTGGGTCGTGCCCGTGCTCTGGTACGGCGTGATCGGTCTGCTGATCCTGACCCACTTCTGGTACTACTGGAAGACGGTCATCTGACCGTTCCCGCTGGTCCGACCGCCTTCCCGACCCGCGCCCGCCCTACAGCGGAGTGACGTACGCGCCGGAGATGCCGCCGTCGACGAGGAACTCGGCGGCGGTGACGAATCCGGCGTCGTCACTGGCGAGGAAGGCCACCGCGGCGGCGATCTCGGTGGCGTCGGCGAACCGGCCGAGCGGGATGTGCACCAGGCGCCGCGCCGCCCGCTCCGGGTCCTTGGCGAACAACTCGCGCAGCAGCGGGGTGTCCACGGGCCCGGGGCACAGCGCGTTCACCCGGATCCCCTCGCGGGCGAACTGCACCCCCAGCTCCCGGCTCATCGCCAGCACCCCGCCCTTGGACGCCGTGTAGGAGATCTGCGAGGTCGCCGCGCCTATCACCGCCACGAAGGAGGCGGTGTTGATGATCGACCCCCTGCCCTGCCGCTGCATGTAGGGGATGGCGGCCTTGCAGCACAGGTACACCGACGTCAGGTTCACCTCCTGCACCCGGCGCCAGGCGTCCAGGCCGGTGGTGAGGATGGAGTCGTCCTCGGGCGGCGAGATCCCAGCGTTGTTGAACGCGATGTCCACCGATCCGTAGGTGTCGTACGCGGCCCGGAAGAGCGCCTCCACCTGGTCGGGGTCGGTGACGTCGGTCTCGACGAAGATCCCGCCCGTCTCCTGGGCCGCGGCCTGCCCCGCCCCGGTGTCGATGTCCGCGGCCACCACCCGGGCGCCCTCGGAGGCGAGCCGGCGCGCGGTGGCCAGGCCGATGCCGCTGCCGGCCCCGGTGATCACGGCGGTGCGGCCGACGAGGCGGCGGCAGACCGGCTGCTCGGCGTCGCTGTCGGGGGTGTTCTGCGGCATGGTCGGCTACTCCTCGGTGGCGACGAAGACGTTCTTGGTCTCGGTGAACGCGGCCAGCGCGTCCGGGCCCAGCTCACGGCCCAGCCCGGACTGCTTGAAGCCGCCGAACGGGGTCCAATAGCGCACGCTGCTGTGCGAGTTGACCGACAGGTTGCCGGCCGCGACCCCGCGGGCCAGTCGCACCGCCCGGCCCAGGTCGCGGGTCCACAGCGAGCCGGACAGGCCGTACCGGGTGGCATTGGCCAGCCGCAGCGCGTCGGCCTCGTCGGTGAACGGCAGCACCACCGCCACCGGGCCGAAGATCTCCTCGACGGCGGCCGGGTCGTCCGGGTCCGGCGGGGCCAGCACGGTGGGCGGGTACCAGAAGCCCGCGCCCTGAGGCGCCTTCCCCCGTGCCACGACCGGCAGTTCGGGCCGCACGTAGCTGCGGACCCGCTCGCGCTGCGCGGCCGAGATCAGCGGGCCCATCTGCGTGGCCGGGTCGGCCGGATCGCCGACGACCACCGACTCGACGGCGGGCACGAGGAGTTCGAGGAAGCGGTCGTAGACCTCGCGCTGGACGAGGACGCGGGTGCGGGCGCAGCAGTCCTGCCCGGCGTTGTCCAGGAAGGACATCGGATCGGCGGCCCGCTCCAAATCCGCGTCGGCGAACACCACGTTGGGGCTCTTGCCGCCCATCTCCAGCGTCAGGCGCTTCACGCCGTCCGCGCAGGCGGCCATCACGGAGCGCCCGACGGCCGTGGAGCCGGTGAAGACGATCTTGCGGACGTCCGGGTGCGCGACGAGTCGCGCCCCCGCCACCGGACCCGCGCCCGGCACCACCTGGAACAGCCCCTCCGGCAGGCCCGCGCGCAGCGCCAGTTCCGCCAGCCGCAGGGCGGTCAGCGGGGTGGTCTCGGCGGGCTTGAGCACCACCGCGTTGCCCGCCGCCAGGGCCGGGGCGAAGGCCCAGGCGGCGATCGGCATCGGGAAGTTCCACGGCACGACGGCCCCGACCACGCCCAGCGGCTCGTGGAAGGTGAGGTCCAGCCCGCCCGGCACCGGGATCTGCCGGCCGCTCAGCCGCTCCACGCCGCCGGCCGCGTACTCCAGCAGGTCGCGGACGTTGCCCGCCTCCCAGCGGGCGTTGCCCACCGTGTGGCCCGCCTCCCGCACCTCCAGCGCGGCCAACTCCTCGACGTGCGCGTCCACTTCGTCGGCGAAGCGGCGCAGCAGCCGGGCCCGGTCGCCGGGTCCGAGGGCGGCCCACCCGCGCTGCGCCCGCACTGCGGCGGCCACCGCCGCGTCCACCCCCTCCGGCGAGGTGGCCGGGACCGTCGCGACGACCTCCTCCGTCGCGGGGTTCAGGACGACGTGCCGCTCGGCGGCTTCCTCTTCCTCACCGGTGCCGTTCGCAGCGTTCAACCGGGGACCCTCACATCCGCTCGAAGGACCGGAAGCGCTCCCAGTCCGTGACCGCCGTGTCGTACGACTCCTGCTCGATCCGGGCCATGTTGGCGTAGTGCGCGACCACCTCCGCGCCGAACGCCTCGCGCGCCAGCGGGCTCGCCGCCCACCGCTCGGCGGCCTCCCGCAGCGTGCCCGGGATACGGGGACGGTCGCCGGCGTAGGCGTTGCCCGTGCACGGCTCCGGCAGTTCCAGACCGCTCTCCACCCCGTGCAGCCCGGCGGCGATCATCGCGGCCACCGCCAGGTACGGGTTGACGTCGCCGCCCGGCACCCGGTGCTCCATCCGCAGGCTCGGGCCGTGGCCGACCACCCGCAGCGCGCAGGTGCGGTTGTCACGGCCCCAGGCCACCGCCGTCGGCGCGAAGGAGCCGGCCCGATAGCGCTTGTAGGAGTTGACGTTGGGCGCGAGGAAGAGGGTGAGGTCGCGCAGCGCGGCGAGCTGGCCGGCCAGGAAGGACCGCATCACGTCCGACATCCCGCCGTCCGGACCGGCCAGCACCGGGCGGCCGTCGCCGTCGCGCAGCGACAGGTGGATGTGGCACGAGTTGCCCTCGCGCTCGTCGTACTTCGCCATGAACGTCAGCGCCATGCCCTCCTGGGCGGCGATCTCCTTGGCGCCGGTCTTGTACACGCTGTGCTGGTCGCACGTGGTCAGCGCGTCCTCGTAGCGGAACACCACCTCGTGCTGGCCGAGGTTGCACTCGCCCTTGGCCGACTCCGGGGTCAGGCCCGCGCCCGCCATCTCGTTGCGCAGCCGGCGCAGCAGCGGCTCGACCCGGGAGGTGGCCAGCACCGAGTAGTCGGCGTTGTAGCGGTTGGCAGGGGTCAGGCCCCGGTAGCCGCGGTCCCAGGCGTCCTCGTAGGTGTCCCGGAACAGCTGGAACTCCAGCTCGGTGCCCGCGTGGGCGGTCCAGCCGTGCGCCGCGAGCCGCTCCAGCTGGCGGCGCAGGATCTGCCGGGGCGAGACGGGGACGGGCGTGCCGTCGTGACGGGCCAGGTCCGCCAGCACCAGTGCGGTGCCTTCCTGCCAGGGGACGGCGCGCAGGGTGGACAGGTCCGGGATCATCGCGAGGTCGCCGTAGCCGCGGTCCCACGAGGACAGCTCGTAGCCGTCGACGGTGTTCATGTCCACGTCCACGGCGAGGAGGTAGTCGCAGCCTTCCGTGCCGTTCGGGACGACCTCCGTCAGGAAGTGGGGGGCGGCGAACCGTTTGCCCTGGAGTCGGCCCTGCATGTCGGTGAAGGCCAGCACGACCGTGTGCAGGTGGCCCACTTCCACGAGTCTGCGCAGTTCGCCCACGTCCATGCGTTACATATGTCTCCACCCCCGCCCCTTGAAACGGGCCCCACCCCGTCAGCGCCCCCGGCCGCCCCTGCGGGCGTCGCCCACCCCTCCCGGGTGCAGGGGTGCCCTCGCGGGCGAACGTTCCCCCCTCCCGGTGGCCGGGGTGCCCTTGCGGAGTCCGTTCCTCCCTCCCGGGGGGTGGGGGTACCCATGCGGGAGGCGGTCATCGATGAGGGGCGCGGGGAACGGCGCGAGCAACCCACCAGCGGCCGGTGGTCGCGGTGCGACAGGAACAGCCCCTTTGGGGGCGTGACGACCTGCGGCCCGCGGGCGGGCTGGTCGCGCAGTTCCCCGCGCCCCTGGCGGGGCACCCCGGGCGCGGGGAGTGGGCACCCTTGTCCGCGGGCCGCGCCGGAGGCGAATACGCTGCAGGGGTGGAGCCAGACCTGTTCACCGCCGCGGCGGAGGACCGCCGCGAGCGGGACCCCGGCAGCACGCCGCTCGCCGTACGGATGCGCCCCCGCGTCCTGGACGAGGTCGTGGGCCAGCAACATCTGCTGCGCAAGGGCTCGCCGCTGAGGCGGCTGGTGGGGGAGGGCGCCGCGGGCCCGGCCGGCGCGTCCTCGGTGATCTTGTGGGGCCCGCCCGGCACGGGCAAGACCACCCTCGCGTACGTGGTCAGCAAGGCCACGAACAAGCGCTTCGTGGAGCTCTCCGCGATCACCGCCGGCGTCAAAGAGGTCCGCGCCGTCATCGAGAGCGCCAAGCGCCAGGCGGGCGGCTACGACCGGGAGACCGTCCTCTTCCTGGACGAGATCCACCGCTTCACCAAGGCCCAGCAGGACTCCCTGCTGCCCGCCGTGGAGAACCGCTGGGTCACCCTCATCGCGGCCACCACGGAGAACCCGTACTTCTCGGTGATCTCCCCGCTGCTGTCCCGCTCCCTCCTGCTCACCCTGGAACCCCTCACCGACGAGGACCTGCGCGGGGTGCTGCGCCGCGCCCTCACCGAGGAGCGCGGGCTGGCCGCCGCGGTGACCCTGCCGCCCGACGCCGAGGACCATCTGCTGCGGATCGCCGGCGGCGACGCCCGCCGCGCGCTGACCGCGCTGGAGGCGGGCGCGGGCGCCGCGCTGGCCAAGGGCGAGGACACGATCTCCCTGGCCACCCTGGAGGAGGCGGTCGACCGGGCCGCGGTGACGTACGACCGGGACGGCGACCAGCACTACGACGTGGCCAGCGCCCTGATCAAGTCGATCCGCGGGTCGGACGTGGACGCGGCCCTGCACTACCTGGCCCGGATGATCGAGGCGGGCGAGGACCCCCGCTTCATCGCCCGCCGGCTGATGATCTCCGCGAGCGAGGACATCGGGCTGGCCGACCCGACCGCGCTGCCCACGGCGGTGGCCGCGGCCCAGGCGGTGGCGATGATCGGCTTCCCCGAGGCCGCGCTGACCCTGAGCCACGCCACGATCGCCCTCGCGCTCGCCCCGAAGTCCAACGCGGCCACCACCGCGATCGGCGCCGCGCTCGCCGACGTGCGCGCGGGCAAGGCCGGCCCGGTGCCGCCCCACCTGCGCGACGGGCACTACAAGGGCGCCGCCAAACTCGGCCACGCCCAGGGCTACGTGTACCCGCACGACGTCCCCGGCGCGATCGCCGCCCAGCAGTACCTGCCCGACGAACTCCAGGGCCGCCGCTACTACGAGCCCACCCGCTACGGCGCCGAGGCGCGCTACGCGGACGTCCTGGACCGGGTGCGCGAGCGCCTCTCCGGCCAGGACGACTGAGCCGCCGAACGCGCCCGTACCACTGAGGCGAGCCGACCCCGGCCGTACCGCCCGGTCGGCCCCGCCCGTACCGCGTCCCCGTCTCAGTCCTGGCGGGCCGCCGCGAACAGGGAGCGCAGCGCCCGCCGGGCGTCGTCGGGGCCGGACACCGGCTCGGGGAAGTCGAAGCGCGCGTCGAAGGAGCCGCCGTCGCCGGTGAAGCGCACGCGCAGGCCGAAGCGGTCGAGGGCCAGGGGCACGGCGCCGGTCGCGGTCCGGGAGCAGCCGCCGGTCGCGGGGGAGGACTCCACCAGCCCGCACAGCAGGGCGACTTCGGAGGAGTGCCAGGCGGCGAGGTGCTGGAGCACCTCCGTCTCGCAGACCCGCAGCGGGTCGGCGGCGGCCGCGGCGAACGCGTCCGGCTCCACGAGGCAGGTGCCCCACAGGTCGTCCAGGGTGATCTCCCCGGGCTCCAGCCGCAGGAGTTCGGTGCCGGCCTCGAAGGCGGCCCCCGGGCAGGGGGTGAGCCGGCCGGCCACCTGCGCCCGGGCCCTGATGCGGTGCGGCACGGCCACCGGGGCCACGTCGGTGACCTCCAGGACACCCTCCGCCTCGCCCGTGTCGAACGCGGCGGACGCCTTCAACACCGCCCGGACCGCGGGGGACGCGCGCGGGAAGAGCAGGAACAGGTCGCCCTCGGGACCCACCGAGTGCCGCAGCGGCACCAGCGGTTCGGCCGGAGCGGGCCGCAGCCCGGGAATGACGAGCGCGAGGGACGGGTTACCCTCGACCAGAGTGCGCGCGCTCGGCGGCGGACGGGCTTGTCGGTCGGTCTTCCTCCTCGCTCCCTGCGCGGAGGACCTCGTACCTCGGCCCTCCACTCCGCGAGCTCGCTCGTCAGCCCTCCGCCTACGCGCTTCTTCCACATCGGGACGCGGCTGACCACGGCCTGACACCTCAGGCGTGGGGTTCCCGGGTCGAATCATGCGTGCTCCTCGGTTAAGGTAAGGCTTACCTAATCTACAGGGAGGTTCGACGCACGTGAATCAGTCGCGTCCCAAGGTCAAGAAGTCCCGGGCGCTCGGCATCGCGCTCACCCCGAAGGCGGTCAAGTACTTCGAGGCGCGCCCCTACCCGCCCGGCGAGCACGGGCGCGGGCGCAAGCAGAACAGCGACTACAAGACCCGGCTGCTGGAGAAGCAGCGGCTGCGCGCCCAGTACGACATCAGCGAGCGGCAGATGCTGCGCGCGTACACCCGGGCCAAGAAGGTCGAGGGCAAGACCGGCGAGGCGCTGATCATCGAGCTGGAGCGGCGCCTCGACGCGCTGCTGCTGCGGGCCGGGCTGGCCCGCACCATCTACCAGTCCCGGCAGATGGTCGTGCACGGCCACATCGAGGTCAACGGCCGCAAGGTCGACAAGCCGTCCTTCCGGCTCCGCCCCGACGACGTCGTGCAGGTGCGCGAGCGCTCGCGGGAGAAGACCCCGTTCCTCGTCGCCCGCGAGGGCGGCTGGGCCGGCGAGGGCGAGACCCCGCGCTACCTCCAGGTCAACCTCCAGGCGCTCGCCTTCCGCCTCGACCGCGACCCCGACCGCCGGGAGATCCCGGTGATCTGCGACGAGCAGCTGGTCGTGGAGTTCTACGCCCGCTGAGCCAACCGCCCCGCCCGTCCGTCCGGTTCGCCGCCGCGGCCGGGCGGGGCGCCGTCGCGGCACCGCCCGCGCGGTGGGCCGGGCGGCACCCGTGGCGCGATAAGGTCGGACCCGAAGACTGCGTGGCGCAGCGAGGGCGACGAGGGAGAACGGCAGCGTGTCCGGTGGAGAGGTGGCCGGCCTCATCGTGGCGGTGTTCTGGGCGATCCTGGTGTCGTTCCTGGCCGTCGCGCTGGTGCGGCTCGCCCAGACGCTGAGGAGGACCACCGAGCTGGTCTCCGACATCACCAAGGAGGCCGTGCCGCTCCTCGGCGAGGCGTCCGAGGCGCTGCGCTCCGCGCACACCCAGCTGGCGCGGGTGGACGGCATCACCGCCGACGTCGCGGACGTCACCGCCAACGCCTCCGCGCTGTCCTCCACCGTCGCCACCGCGTTCGGCGGCCCCCTGGTGAAGGTCGCCGCCTTCGGTTACGGCGTACGGCGCGCGGTCGGCCTGCAGACCGGCCAGGCCGGCAAGGACCGCGCCCGCACCCTCACCGGACGGGTGATGCCCGCCGCCCGCCGCGGCCGTTCGCGCCGCCGCTCGAAGGACTGAGGCCCATGTTCCGCCGCCTGTTCTGGTTCCTCACCGGCGCCGCCACCGGCGTCTGGGCCACCGTCCGGGTGGGCCGGGCGGTCCGCCGGCTCAGTCCCGACAGCCTGGCCGCGACCGCCGCCGACCGCGCCCTGGAGACCGGCGCCCGGCTGCGGCTGTTCGCCCAGGACGTGCGGGCCGGGATGACCCAGCGCGAGACCGAACTGCACGACGCCCTCGGCCTGCGGGCCGGGGAGGACGACCCCCAGGCGCTGCCCGCGCCGCGGACCTCGCGCGGCGCCACCCGCCCGCTGCCGTCCGCCCAGCGGGACAAGGACTTCCCGGCACCGCGCCGGGGCATCGCGCGGGGCGCGTACGACGCACCCGACGCGCACGAGAACCGGAAGGACGAACACTGATGGAGTCGGCAGAAATCAGCCGCCGCTGGCTGCGCTTCTTCGAGGAGCGCGGGCACACCGTCGTGCCGTCGGCGTCCCTCATCGCCGACGACCCGACGCTGCTGCTGGTCCCGGCCGGCATGGTGCCCTTCAAGCCGTACTTCCTCGGCGAGGTCAAGCCGCCCTTCGCGCGCGCCACCAGCGTGCAGAAGTGCGTGCGCACCCCGGACATCGAAGAGGTCGGCAAGACCACCCGGCACGGCACGTTCTTCCAGATGTGCGGCAACTTCTCCTTCGGCGACTACTTCAAGGAAGGCGCCATCCAGTACGCCTGGGAGCTGCTCACGCTGCCCCAGGACAAGGGCGGTTTCGGCCTGGAGCCGGACCGCCTGTGGATCACCGTCTACCAGGACGACGACGAGGCCGAGCAGATCTGGCGGGACGTCGTCGGCGTGCCCGCCGAGCGCATCCAGCGGCTGGGCAAGAAGGACAACTTCTGGTCCATGGGCGTGCCCGGCCCCTGCGGCCCCTGTTCCGAGATCAACTACGACCGCGGCCCGGAGTTCGGCGTCGAGGGCGGCCCGGCCGTCAACGACGAGCGGTACGTGGAGATCTGGAACCTGGTCTTCATGCAGTACGAGCGCGGCGCCGGCCAGGGCAAGGACGACTTCCCGATCCTCGGCGACCTGCCGGCCAAGAACATCGACACCGGCCTCGGCCTGGAACGCCTGGCGATGATCCTCCAGGGCGTCCGGAACATGTACGAGACCGACACCCTGCGCGTCGTCATCGACACAGCCACCGCCCTCACCGGCGTGCACTACGGCCGCTCGGCCGAGTCCGACGTGTCGCTGCGGGTCGTCGCCGACCACATGCGCACCTCCGTGATGCTCATCGGCGACGGCGTCACGCCCGGCAACGAGGGCCGCGGCTACGTGCTGCGCCGCATCATGCGCCGCGCCATCCGCAACATGAGGATGCTCGGCGCCGACCGCCCGGTGATCGCCGAGCTCGTCGACGTGGTCCTGGGCACCATGGGCCAGCAGTACCCGGAGCTGATCAACGACCGCAAGCGCATCGAGTCCGTCGCGCTCGCCGAGGAGTCCCGCTTCCTCAAGACGCTGTCGGCCGGCACCAACATCCTGGACTCCGCGGTCACCGAGACCAAGGCCAAGGGCGGCACCGTGCTCGCCGGCGAGCAGGCGTTCCTGCTCCACGACACGTGGGGCTTCCCCATCGACCTCACCCTGGAGATGGCCTCCGAGCAGGGCCTGAGCGTCGACGAGGACGGCTTCCGCCGGCTGATGAAGGAGCAGCGCGAGCGGGCCAAGGCCGACGCGCGGGCCAAGAAGACCGGCCACGCCGACCTGTCCGCCTACCGCGAGGTCGCCGACCGCTCCGGCCTGACCAGCTTCACCGGCTACACCGACGACCAGGGCGAGTCCACCGTGGTCGGCCTGCTCGTGGACGGCCTGCCGGCGCCCGCCGCCACCGAGGGCGACGAGGTCGAGATCGTGCTCGACCGCACCCCGTTCTACGCCGAGGGCGGCGGCCAGCTCGCCGACACCGGCCGGATCCGGCTGGACACCGGGGCGGTCGTCGACATCCGGGACGTGCAGCAGCCGGTGCCGGGCGTCAGCGTGCACAAGGGCGTCGTCCAGGTCGGCGAGGTCACCCTCGGCGCGAGCGTGCACGCCGCGATCGACCTGACCCGGCGGCGGGCCATCGCCCGCGCGCACAGCGCCACCCACCTGACCCACCAGGCGCTGCGCGACGCGCTCGGCCCCACCGCCGCGCAGGCCGGCTCGGAGAACTCGCCCGGCCGCTTCCGCTTCGACTTCGGCTCGCCGGCCGCCGTGCCCGGCACGGTGCTCACCGATGTGGAGCAGAAGATCAACGAGGTGCTCTCCCGCGAACTCGACGTCTCCGCCGAGGTGATGCCGATCGCCGAGGCCCGACGGCAGGGCGCCATCGCCGAGTTCGGTGAGAAGTACGGCGAGCACGTCCGCGTGGTCACCATCGGCGACTTCTCCAAGGAGCTGTGCGGCGGCACCCACGTGCGCAACACGGCCCAGCTCGGCCTGGTCAAGCTGCTCGGCGAGTCCTCGATCGGCTCCGGCGTGCGCCGGGTCGAGGCGCTGGTCGGCGTGGACGCGTACAACTTCCTGGCCCGCGAGCACACCCTGGTCGCCCAGCTGACCGACCTGGTCAAGGGCCGCCCGGAGGAACTCCCGGACAAGGTCGCCGGGATGCTCGCCAAGCTCAAGGACGCGGAGAAGGAGATCGAGCGGTTCCGCGCCGAGCGGGTGCTGCAGGCCGCCGCCGGGCTCGCCGAGGGCGCGGAGGACGTCAAGGGCGTCGCCCTGGTCACCGGCACCGTGCCCGAGGGCACCGGGGCGGACGACCTGCGCCGGCTGGTGCTGGACGTCCGGCAGCGGATCGGCGGCGGGCGCGCCGCCGTCGTGGCCCTGTTCACCGTCGCGAACGGCCGGCCGCTGACGGTCGTGGCGACCAACGAGGCGGCCCGCGAGCGCGGGGTGAAGGCCGGCGAACTGGTCCGCACGGCGGCCAAGACCCTCGGCGGCGGTGGCGGCGGCAAGGACGACGTGGCCCAGGGCGGCGGCCAGCAGCCGTCGGCCGTGCCCGAGGCGATCGAGGCCGTCCGGCGCCTGGTGGCCGAGAAGGCGTGATGACCGACCAGCCGCGAGAAGAGGGCGGCGGCAGGCCGGCCCTGCGCAGGGGCCGGCGGCTCGGGGTGGACGTCGGGGAGGCGCGGATCGGGGTGGCCTCGTGCGATCCCGACGGCATCCTCGCCACCCCGGTGGAGACCGTCCCCGGCCGGGACGTGCCCGCCGCCCTGCGCCGCCTGTCCGCCCTGGTGGCGGAGTACGAGCCGCTCGAGGTCGTCGTCGGGCTGCCCCGGTCGCTGAACGGCACCGAGGGCCCGGCCGCGGCCAAGGCACGGGCGTTCGCGCGCGATGTGGCGAAACTCATCGCGCCCGTGCCCGTACGACTCGTGGACGAGCGGATGACCACCGTGACGGCCGCTCAGGGGCTGCGCGCCTCCGGCGTCTCGGCGAAGAAGGGGCGCTCCGTGGTGGACCAGGCGGCCGCCGTGGTCATCCTCCAGAGTGCCCTGGAGACCGAACGGGTGTCTGGAAAAGCTCCCGGCGAGAACGTCGAAGTGGTCACCTGATCGCGATACGGTAACGTTCGCGCGGACCGGCGGCGCCCCAGGGTGCCGCCCGTTTCGCAAGGTCGGCAGACCGGACGCCGACCGCGCGCCTGGGGGACCGAGGGCCGACGCCCGAGCAGCCCGAGCGGAGGACCGGAGTTCGAGGTTCTCGGCGCTGGGCGCGAGTAGAAGACCTACTGAGGGATGCCGATGACTGACTATGGCCGGGGCTCCGGCTCCGAACCGTGGCACCCCGAGGACCCGCTCTTCGGTGATGGGTACGAGCAGGGGTACCAGGGCCAACCGGGCCACGGCCGGCAGGGTCAGCACGGCCAGCAGGGTCAGCAGGGCCAGGGGTACCCGCAGCAGAATCCGCACCCCCAGCAGGGCGGATGGCAGGACCCGTACGCGACCGGCCAGCACCAGGCGCAGTACCCGCAGCAGGGCTACCCGCAGCAGCAGTACGACCAGCAGCAGTACGACCAGCAGTACGAGCAGCCCTACGCCCAGCAGCCCCCGCAGGGATACCAGCAGGGCGGGTACGACGGCTACGACACCGGCGCCTACCAGACGGGCCAATTCAGCCATCAGGACCCGTACGGCGGTCAGCCGCAGGACCCCTACGCCGACGGCCGGCAGCCCGACTTCTACGGGCAGAACGGCTACCCGCCGCCGCAGCAGCCGCAGTTCCGCGGCCGGCCGCAGCAGGGCATGGGCCAGGGCGCCCCGGGCATGGGCCCCGGGCAGGGCATGGACCCGAACGCGCACCCGGGCATGGGCCAGGGCCAACCGATGGGCCAGGGCCCCGGGCAGGGCCAGGGCATGGGCCCCGGGCAGCAGCCGGGCGGCCTCCAGGGCCACCCGCAGGAGCCGTCCACCGGCCCGCTGCGCGCCGCGCCCCCCACCACCGGCGAGTGGGAGCCCGAGGAGGACGACCCGCGCGACCACGCCTTCTTCTCCGGCGACGACGATGACGAGGACGACGCCGCCCCGGCCGGCACCGGCCGCCGCGGCAGCCGCTCCCAGGACAAGGGCGGCAAGAAGCGCCGCAGCGGCTGCGCCTGCATGGTGGTGCTCGTGGTGCTGGTCGGCGGCATCGGCGGCATCGGCTACGCCGGGCTCAACTTCTACGAGAGCCGGTTCGGTCCGGCCCCGGACTACGCGGGCCAGGGCAGCGGCGCGGTGCAGGTGGAGATCCCGCAGGGCTCCACGGTCACCACGATGGGCAACATCCTCAAGCGGGCCGGCGTCGTGAAGAGCGTCGGGGCCTTCACCTCGGCCGCCGGGAAGAACCCCAAGGGCGCGTACATCCAGGCCGGTGTCTACGTGCTCAACCTGCACATGTCCGGCGCCGAGGCCGTGTCGATGATGCTCGACCCGAAGTCGCAGAACACGGTGATCTTCGCCGAGGGCATGCGCGACGCGCAGATCTACGCGGCCATCGACCAGCGGCTCAAGCTCAAGCCGGGCACCACCAAGCAGGTGGCGCACGACAAGTGGCGCACCTTCGGCCTGCCGTCGTGGGCGAACAGCCTGCCGCACATAAAGGATCCGCTGGAGGGCTTCCTCTTCCCGTCCCGCTACAGCATCTCCAAGGGCGAGAAGCCCGAGGCGCTGCTCAAGCAGATGGTCGGCGAGGCCAAGCAGCAGTACGCGCAGTTCGACATGGCCGCCGAGGCGAAGCAGCAGGGGCTGAAGAACACCCTCCAGCTCATCACCGTCGCCAGCCTGGTGCAGGCCGAGGGCAAGACGGACGACGACTTCAAGAAGATGGCGAAGGTCGTCTACAACCGGATGGACCCCGCCAACAAGGAGACCTACGGGCTGCTCCAGTTCGACTCGACGTACAACTACATCAAGAACACCAGCCAGACGAACATCAGCCTGGCGCAGGTGAAGTCCCTGAACGACTGGTACAACACGTACAAGTACAAGGGCCTGCCGCCCGGGCCGATCGGCAACCCCGGCATCGACGCGCTGAAGGCGGCCATGAACCCCGACGCCGGCAACTGGTACTACTTCCTGTCGATGGACGGGAAGACCACCAAGTTCACCGAGACCAAGGCCGAGTTCGACAAGCTCTACCAGCAGTACAACTCCCAGTCGCGCTAGGACCCCGTGAACACCACCGCACCACAGCCGGGCGGGCGGCGGGCCGCCGTCCTCGGCTCACCCATCGCCCACTCGCTCTCGCCCGTGCTGCACCGCGCCGCGTACGCCGCGCTCGGCCTCGACGGCTGGCGCTACGACCGCTTCGAGGTCGACGAGGCCGGGCTGCGCGCCTTCGTCGAGGGCATGGACCCGGCCGTGTGGGCCGGGCTGTCCCTGACGATGCCGCTGAAGCGGGCGGTGATCCCGCTGCTCGACGAGATCACCGACACCGCGGCCTCCGTCGGCGCCGCCAACACCCTGGTCCTGGGCCCCGACGGCCGCCGCAGCGGCGACAACACCGACATCTCCGGCATGATCGCGGCGCTGGCCGAACGCGGTGTCACGGCCGTGCCCTCCGCCGCCGTCCTCGGCGCCGGCGCCACCGCCTCCTCCGCGCTGGCCGCGCTCGCCCGGCTGGGGGCCGGCCGGGTCACCGCCTACGTGCGCGGACCGGCCCGCGCGGCCGAGATGCGCCAGTGGGGCGAGCGGCTCGGCCTGACGGTGCGCACCGCCGACTGGGAGGACGCCCGCGAGGCGCTCGCCGAGCCGGTCGTGATCGCCACCACCCCCGCGGGCGCCGCCGACCACCTCGCGGCGGCCGTGCCCGAGGCGCCCGGCGTCCTCTTCGACGTGCTCTACGACCCGTGGCCGACCGTCCTGGCCGCCGCCTGGACCGCCCGCGGCGGCCGCGTCGTCGGCGGCCTGGACCTGCTCGTGCACCAGGCCGTCCTCCAGGTCGAGCAGCACACCGGCCGCGCCCCGGCCCCCGTGGAGATCATGCGCGCGGCGGGCGAAGCGGCCCTCGCGGGCCAGGTCAGGGGCTGATCCGGCGGGCGGGTGTCCACCATTCCGACGCTTCTGCGCCGCCTCGGCGGGACGTGGGAGGATCGGGACAGGTAAGTGGTTTGGCCCATGTCCCTCCATGTCCTGGGAGAACACCGTTGAGCAGGTTGCGCTGGCTGACCGCGGGGGAGTCGCACGGCCCCGCACTCGTCGCGACGCTGGAGGGGCTGCCCTCCGGGGTGCCCGTCACCACCGCGATGGTGGCCGACGCGCTGGCCCGGCGGCGGCTCGGCTACGGGCGCGGCGCCCGGATGAAGTTCGAGCAGGACGAGGTGACCTTCCTCGGCGGGGTGCGGCACGGCCTCACCATGGGCAGCCCGGTCGCGATCATGGTCGGCAACACCGAGTGGCCCAAGTGGGAGCAGGTGATGGCCGCCGACCCGGTCGACCCGGAGGTGCTGGCCGGGCTCGCCCGCAACGCCCCGCTGACCCGGCCCCGCCCCGGCCACGCCGACCTGGCCGGCATGCAGAAGTACGACTTCGACGAGGCGCGCCCGGTGCTGGAGCGGGCCAGCGCCCGTGAGACGGCCGCACGGGTCGCCCTCGGCGCCGTCGCCCGCTCGTACCTGAAGGAGACCGCGGGCATCGAGATCGTCTCGCACGTGGTGGAACTGGCCGCCGCCAAGGCCCCGCACGGCGTGCTGCCGGTGCCCGGCGACCAGGCGCGGCTGGACGCCGACCCGGTGCGCTGCCTGGACCCCGACGCCAGCGAGGCGATGGTCGCCGAGATCGACCAGGCCCACAAGGACGGCGACACCCTGGGCGGCGTCGTCGAGGTCCTCGCCTACGGCGTCCCGGTCGGCCTCGGCTCCCACGTGCACTGGGACCGGCGGCTGGACGCGCGGCTGGCCGCCGCCCTCATGGGCATCCAGGCCATCAAGGGCGTCGAACTCGGCGACGGCTTCGACCTCGCCCGGGTGCCCGGCTCCCGCGCGCACGACGAGATCGTGCCCACCCCCGAGGGCGTGCGCCGCTCCTCCGGCCGCTCCGGCGGCACCGAGGGCGGCATGAGCACCGGCGAGCTGCTGCGGGTGCGGGCCGCGATGAAGCCCATCGCCACCGTGCCGCGCGCGCTGGCCACCGTGGACGTCGTCACCGGCGAGCCCGCCCAGGCCCACCACCAGCGCTCCGACGTGTGCGCGGTGCCCGCCGCGGGCATCGTGGCCGAGGCCATGGTCGCCCTGGTGCTCGCCGACGCGGTCGCCGAGAAGTTCGGCGGCGACTCCGTCGCGCAGACCCGGCGCAACGTGCGCGGCTACCTCGACCACCTGGCGATCCGGTGAGCGGGGGCCAGGCGGGCGGACCGCCCGCGATCGTCCTGGTCGGCCCGCCCGGATCGGGCAAGAGCACCGTCGGCCGGGCGCTCGCCGAACGTCTCGCGGTGCCCTACCGCGACACCGACGACGACATCGAGGCCGGCGCGGGCAAGCCCATCCCGGAGATCTTCATCGACGAGGGCGAGCCGCACTTCCGCGCCCTGGAGCGGGAGGCCGTGCGGGCCGCCCTCGCCGGGCACGGCGGGGTCCTGTCACTGGGCGGCGGCGCCGTCATGGACGAGGGCACCCGCGCGCTGCTGGCCGGGCTGCCCGTGGTGTTCCTCGAGGTCAGCCTGCACGACGCGGTGCACCGGGTGGGCCTGGACGCGCCCCGCCCGCTGCTGGCCGTCAACCCCCGCCAGCGCTGGCGCGAACTGATGGAGCAGCGCCGGCCCCTCTACACCGAGGTGGCCCGCGCGGTCGTCAGCACCGCCGACCGGACCCCGCAGGACGTCGCGGGCGCCGTACTGGACGCACTGGAACTGAAGGACGCATGAGCGAGAACCAACCGCGCGCCGAGCACCCCCAGGCCCCGCCCCCCACCCGCATCCAGGTCGGCGGCAGCGCGGGCACCGAGCCCTACGAGGTCCTGGTCGGCCACCAGCTGCTCGGCGAACTGCCCACCCTGATCGGGCCCAAGGCGCTGCGCGTCGCCGTCCTGCACCCCGAGGCGCTGTCCGGGACCGGCGAGGCCATCCGCGCCGACCTGGCCGAGCAGGGCTACCAGGCCATCACCATCCAGCTGCCCGACGCGGAGGACGCCAAGTCCGCCGAGGTCGCCGCCTACTGCTGGAAGGCGCTCGGCCAGACCGGCTTCACCCGCACCGACGCGATCGTGGGCGTCGGCGGCGGCACGACCACCGACCTGGCCGGCTTCGTGGCCGCGACCTGGCTGCGCGGGGTGCGCTGGGTCGCCGTGCCCACCACGGTGCTCGCGATGGTCGACGCGGCCGTCGGCGGCAAGACCGGGATCAACACCGCCGAGGGCAAGAACCTGGTCGGGGTCTTCCACCCGCCGGCCGGCGTCCTGTGCGACCTGGCCGCCCTCGACACCCTCCCGGTCCACGACTTCGTCAGCGGGCTCGCCGAGGTGATCAAGGCCGGCTTCATCGCCGACCCGGTCATCCTCGACCTGATCGAGGCCGACCCGGAGGGCGCCCGCGCCCCGGCCGGCCCGCACACCGCCGAGCTCATCGAACGCGCCATCCGGGTCAAGGCCGAGGTGGTCTCCGCCGACCTGAAGGAGTCCGGGCTGCGGGAGATCCTCAACTACGGCCACACCCTCGGGCACGCCATCGAGCGCAACGAGCGCTACCAGTGGCGGCACGGCGCCGCCGTCTCCGTCGGCATGGTGTTCGCCGCCGAACTCGGCCGCCTGGCCGGGCGGTTGGACGACGCCACCGCCGACCGGCACAAGGCAGTGCTGTCCTCCGTCGGTCTGCCGCTGACCTACCGCGGCGACCAGTGGCCCCGGCTGGTGGAGGCGATGAAGATCGACAAGAAGACGCGCGGTGAGCTGCTGCGCTTCATCGTGCTCGCCGGACTCGGCAAGCCCACCGTGCTGGAGGGCCCCGACCCGGCCGTCCTGCTCGCCGCCTACGGGGAGGTGTCCGCGTGAGCCGCCCGGTCCTGGTGCTCAACGGCCCCAACCTCGGCCGCCTGGGCTCGCGCGAGCCCGACGTCTACGGCTCGACCTCCTATGCCGGGCTGGTCGAGACGTGCACCAAGGTCGGCGCGGAACTCGGCTTCGACGTCGAGGTGCGCGAGACCAACGACGAGGGCGAGCTGATCCGCTGGCTGCACGAGGCCGCCGACGGCCGCGTCCCGGTGGTCATCAACCCCGGCGCGTTCACGCACTACTCGTACGCCGTGCGGGACGCCGTCGCGCAGCGCACCGCGCCCATGGTCGAGGTGCACATCTCCAACCCGCACGCCCGGGAGGAGTTCCGGCACACCTCCGTGGTGGCCGCGGTGGTCTCCGGCACGGTGGCGGGCTTCGGCCTCGGCTCCTACCGGCTGGCCCTGCGCGCGCTCGCGGAGGAACTCGGCGACGCCTGACCGCCGTGCGCGGCCGGGTGGGCCGTTCACACAACCGCGCCCGGGGGCGGTACCGTTCGGTGTCGATCGGCCGTCCCCGGAGCCGCGTCCGGGGCAGCCCGCGGCCGGTCGGCCGACAGTGAACCTCCGCCAGGAGATGGAGAGCGCCGAGATGCAGCACGCCGTGGGGGCGCCGCAGCCGGGCGGCCCGTCGCCGCAGCCCGGCGCGGGCCCGGGGCCCGCACCCGGCCCGGGACCGGGGAGCACCACCGGGCACTTCCCGATGCCGGCGCCCGCCCCCGTGCACATGCCGGCCCCGCACAACGGCGGCTCGCTGCCCGGCGCGCCCCGCGGCCCGATAGCCGTGCTCCTCATCGGCGCCGCCGGCGCGGGCAAGACCACCATCGCCCGGCACTGGGCGGACCACCGCGCGGCGCCCACCGCCCACATCAGCCTCGACGACGTGCGCGAATGGGTGCGCTCGGGCTTCGCCGACCCGCAGGCCGGCTGGAACGAGAACTCCGAGGCCCAGTACCGCCTCGCCCGCCGCACCTGCGGCTTCGCCGCCCGCAACTTCCTGGCCAACGGCGTCTCCTGCATCATCGACGACGCGGTCTTCCCCGACCGCCCCGCCGTCGGCCTCGGCGGCTGGAAGCGCCACGTCGGCCCCGGCCTGCTGCCTGTGGTGCTCCTCCCCGGCCTGGACATCGTGCTCACCCGGAACGCCGAGCGCAGCGGCAACCGCCGCCTCTCCGACGAGGAGGTCGCCCGCATCCACGGCCGCATGGCCGGCTGGTACGGCTCCGGCCTGCCGATCATCGACAACTCCCACCTCGACGTCACCTCCGCCGCGGCGGCCCTCGACCGCGTCGTCACCCGCAGCCTCCAGGGGCCGCCGAGCTGGTGACGGCCCCCGCGCACGCGGAGTGAGGCTGCGCCCATGGGCGACCGCGGGTACCTCCGGGCGAGCCCCGCGTGGGGCCCGGACTCCGCCGCGGCCCCCGCCGGACCTGCGGAACCGCCCCTTCGGGGCCGTGGAGAGGCCGAGTCGGCCGCCTCGTCGTACGGTGACCACATGGCGGAGGTCCACTCGGTACGCAGGGCGCGGCTGCGCGAGCGCTGCGCCGCAGCCGGGGCGAGCGCCGCACTGGTGACCCGCCCGGCCAACGTGCGGTACCTGGCGGGGTGCGCCCCCGCCGGGGCGGCGCTGCTCGTGGGGCCGGGGCAGGAGGACACCCTGATCCACCTGCGGCCGCCCCCGGACGATCCGGCACAGCCGCCGGACGAGCTGCGCAACGTCGTGCTGCCCTCCCCGGAGGGCGACGCGGCGGTCGCGGCCGCCGACCTCGCCCGGGACGAGGGGGCGGACGGCCTGGCGGTCGAGGAGCACCACCTGACCGTCACCCGGCACCGGGCGCTGCGCTCGGTCGCCCCCGGCACGCGGCTGACCGACCTGGCCGGCGCGGTGGAGCAGCTGCGGCTGATCAAGGACGAGCAGGAGATCGCCAGCCTCCGGATCGCCGCCGAGATCGCCGACCAGGCCCTGGGCGAACTGCTGGAGTCGATCCTGGTCGGCCGCACCGAGCGGCATCTCGCGCTGGAGCTGGAGCGCCGCCTGGTCGACCACGGCGCCGACGGCCCGGCCTTCCCCACCGCCGTGGGCACCGGCCCGCACTCCGGCGCGGCCCGGCACACGCCCACGGACCGCCGGGTGGAGGAGGGCGACTTCCTCACCGTCCGGCTCGGCGCCTGCTACCGCGGCTACCGCTGCGAGGTGGGCCGGACCTTCGTCATCGGCACGGCGCCGGCCGTCTGGCAGATCGAGCTGTACGAGCTCGTCTTCGCCGCCCAGCGGGCCGGCCGGGAGGCGCTCGCACCGGGTGTGGCCTGCCGGGACGTCGACCGGGCCACCCGGGACCCGCTCACCGCGGCGGGACACGCGGAGGGCCTGGTGGCCTGGTCCGGCCACGGGGTGGGTCTGGAAATCGACGAGGACCCTCAGTTGTCACCTGCGGCCATGGGTAAACTGGACGCTTGCGTGCCGGTCACCGTCGAACCCGGGGTCCATCTTCCGGGCCGCGGGGGTGTCCGCATCGACGACACACTCGTCGTGCGTCCTGTGGCGGACGGCGGGCCCGAGCTACTCACCATCACGACCAAGGAACTCCTCGCCCTGTGATCCCCGCGATCACCTTCCGACCGGGGCCGGGCGGTTCCGCGGTCCCGAAGCAGCACTTTCAGGAGATTCCGCAACCGTGGCCACCACGAACGACCTCAAGAACGGCATCGTGCTCAAGCTCGACGGCGGCCAGCTCTGGTCCGTAGTCGAGTTCCAGCACGTCAAGCCCGGCAAGGGCCCCGCCTTCGTGCGCACCAAGCTGAAGCACGTGCTGTCCGGGAAGGTCGTCGACAAGACCTTCAACGCGGGTGTGAAGGTGGAGACGGCGAACGTCGACAAGCGCGGCATGCAGTTCTCCTACAAGGACGGCGCCGACTTCGTCTTCATGGACACCGAGACGTACGACCAGATCACCATCAGCCCCGAGGTCGTCGGCGACAACGCCAACTACCTGCTCGAGGGCTTCGAGGCCGTCGTCGCGATGTACGAGGGCGCGCCGCTCTACATCGAACTGCCCGCCTCCGTCGAGCTGGTCATCGAGTACACCGAGCCCGGTGTGCAGGGCGACCGCTCCACCGGCGGTTCCAAGCCCGCCCGCCTGGAGACCGGCTACGAGATCGGCGTGCCGCTCTTCATCACCACGGGCGAAAAGGTGAAGGTCGACACCCGCTCGGGTGACTATCTCGGCCGGGTGAACAGCTAACCGTGGCCGCCCGGAACAAGGCCCGCAAGCGGGCCTTCCAGATCCTGTTCGAGGCCGAGCAGCGGTGTGCCTCGCCGACGGCCGTCATGGCGGACTGGATCAGGCTCGCCCGGACCGACGACCGGCAGCCGCCGGTCACGGAGTACACGATGAAGCTCGTCGAGGGCTACGCCCTGCACGCCGAGCGGATCGACGAACTGCTGGCCGGCCACGCCGTCGGTTGGACGCTCGACCGGATGCCGGCAGTGGACCGCAACGTCCTGCGGCTGGGCGCGTACGAGCTGATCTGGGAGGACGACGTCCCGGACGCCGTCGTGCTGGACGAGGCCGTGCAGCTCGCCAAGGAGTTCTCGACCGACGAGTCGCCGTCCTTCGTCAACGGGCTGCTCGGCAAGCTGATGGAACTCAAGCCGACCCTCGGCCGCTAGCCCGCCGGCCCGGCCCCGGATCACCCGGCCCGCCCGCCGGTCCCGGCCCGCTCCGCACGGGCCCGCGGCCTCCGCCCGACCAGGCCCGACAGCAGAAGGTGAACAATATTCTGCTTCGGGCCTGGTGCATGTCCGGGCCCGGCCCTAGATTCCGGCGGATGGACCGTATCGAGGGCATCGACGGCACACAGACCAGCGACGGCACGCCCACCGGCCACGGCGGGGCCGGCAAGGACGGCGAGGCCGACGAGGAAGGCGCCGCCCTCCTCGCGCGCCTGACCGCCCTGCGCGCGGACGACCTGCCCGTGCACGGCGGGCGGACCATGGCCTACGTGTACGACTCCGGCCTGCCCGGCCTCGACGCCCTGGCGGCCGCCGCGCAGGAAGCCGTCGCCGGTGTCAACGGCCTGGACATGACGGCCTTCCCCAGCGTGGTGACGCTGGAGAACGAGGTGGTCGCGCAGGCCGCCGCGCTGCTCGGCGGCCGGGACGGCGCCACCGTGGGCACGTTCACCAGCGGCGGCACCGAGAGCTGCCTGCTGGCCGTGCTCACCGCGCGTGAACACGCCCGGCGCACCCGGGGCGTCACCGCGCCCGAGATCGTACTGCCGGTCACCGCGCACGCCGCCTTCCACAAGGCCGCGCACCTCTTCGGGCTGCGCGTGGTGAGCGTGGACGTGGACCCCGACGGCTTCCGGGCGCGGGCCGCCGAGATGGCCGCGGCCGTCACCGAACGGACCGCGCTGGTCGTGGTCTCCGCGCCCTCGTACGCGCACGGCGTGGTCGACCCGGTGGCGGAGGTGGCCGCGGCGGCCGCCGAGCGGGGCGTGCTGTGCCACGTGGACGCCTGCATCGGCGGCTGGTACCTCGGCCACCGCCGGCTGGCCGCCGACCTCCCCGCCCCGCCGCCCTTCGACCTGTCCGTGCCCGGCGTGACCTCGCTCTCGGTCGACCTGCACAAGTACGGCTACACGCCCAAGGGCGCCTCCGTCCTCCTCCTCCGCGACGCGGAGCTGCGCCGGCACGGCTGGTTCGCGCACGCCTCCTGGCCGGGCTACCCGGTGGTCAGCACCACGCTCCAGGGCACGAAGTCCGCCGGGCCGCTCGCCGCCGCGTGGGCGGTGCTGCGGCGGGTCGGCACCCAGGGGTACGTGGAGCTGGCCCGGCGGGTGGACGCGGCGACCCGTCAACTGGCCGACGGCGTACGGGACATCGACGGCCTGCGGGTGCTCGGCCCGCCGGACGCCTCCCTGGTGGCCGTGGCCTCCGACGACCCCGCGGTCGACGTCTTCGTGGTGGCCGACGAGATGCGGCTGCGCGGCTGGTACCTCCAGCCGCAGCCCGCGTTCGGCGGCTCCCCGGCCACGCTCCACCTCACCGTGACCGCGGCCGTCGCCGCGCCCGACCGGATCGCCGGACTGCTCGCCGAACTCGCCGCCGCCGTGCGCCGGGCCCGCGCGGTCGGCCCGCCCCGGGCGGACCCCGGCCTGGCCGAACTGGCCGCAGCCCTCGATCCGGCGGCCCTCACCCCCGAGGAGGCGGCCCTCGCCCTCCAAGCCGCAGGCGTCGGCCCCGGCGGCGCCCTCCCCGACCGCATGGCCCCCGTGCTGGCCGTCCTCCAGGCCCTCCCGCCGGCCCTGACGGAGCGGCTGCTGCCGGAGGTCGTCTCCCAGATGTACGGGGGCGGACCGGCCGCGAACGACGCCGGCCGGTGATCCACCGGGGCGCGGAAAACCAGGTGCTCCGCGGCCCGCGGTCTCCCTAGACTCGGCGGCACACCGCGGCGCGGCCGGAGCACCGGCGCGCGCCGTCCGACGTCCGAGGGGAGCCGAGCCGTGCGCGTCCGCACCGCTGCCGTCGTTCCCCCGTCGCGGTACCGGGTGATCCTGGTGTCCCGGTCCGCCCGGCGCCCGCCGCGCGGCCGGCGCCGGTACGTGTGACGCACCCCTGACCGGCCCCATCGGGCCCCTCATCCCCGCCCGTGCCGAGCGGCAGCGCTTCCGCGTGCCCGCCACGGGCCGCCCGGGCCTGCCCGGAGCACGCCGTCACGCGAGATCGCGCCGTCCTTGTCGAGGAACCTCCACGAAAGGCCACGGGCCGTGCGCGGCAACCCGAACCGTCACCCCTCCGACCACTTCCGTCCCACCGGTCACCGTCCGTCCGCCGATCCGCTCGCCCTCGTCCGCAACCTGGGCATCCTCGCCCACGTGGACGCGGGCAAGACCACCCTCACCGAGCGCTTCCTGTACGCCACCGGGACCACCCACAAGCGCGGCGAGGTCCACGACGGCACGACCGTCACCGACTTCGACCCGCAGGAACGCGACCGGGGCATCACCATCTTCGCCGCGGCCGTCAGCTGCGGCTGGGACGGCCACCGGATCAACCTCATCGACACCCCCGGCCACATCGACTTCGCCGACGAGGTGGAGCGCTCGCTGCGGGTGCTCGACGGCGCGATCGCGGTGTTCGACGGTGTGGCCGGGGTCGAGCCGCAGAGCGAGTCGGTGTGGCGGCAGGCGGACCGGCACGGGGTGCCCAGGATCGCCTTCGTCAACAAGCTCGACCGGGCCGGCGCCGACCTCGACGCGGCCGTCGCGTCGATCCGGGAGCGGCTGCACCCGGCCCCGCTGGTCGTCCAACTGCCCATCGGGCGGGAGGACGGCTTCACCGGCGTGGTCGACCTGCTGCGGATGCGGTCCCTGGTCTGGGCCGGTGGCGAGGGCGCCGACGGGGGTACGGAGGGCCCGGTGCCCGAGGACCTGCGCGAGGAGGCGTGGCGGCGGCGCCGGCTGCTGGAGGAGGCGGTGGCCGAGCTGCACCCGGGCGCGCTGGAGGAGTTCTGCGCCGACGGCGCCCTGTCCGAGGGCACGCTGGCCGCCGCGCTGGGCGACCTGACCCGCACGGGCGGGGCCGTGGTGGTGCTGTGCGGTTCGGCGTACCGCAACCGCGGGATCGAACCGCTGCTGGACGCCGTCGTCGCCTACCTGCCCTCGCCGCTGGAGGTGCCGGCGGTACGGGGCACGTGCGGAGGCGGGACGGTCCAGCGGGCGGCAGACCCAACGGAGCCGTTCGCCGGGCTGGTGTTCAAGGTCCACGCGACCGCCACGGGTCGGCTGACCTACCTGCGGGTGTACGCGGGAACGCTGCGGAAGGGGGACACGGTGCTGGACGCCGGCGCGGGGCGCACCGAGCGGGTCGGCCGGATCCTGCGGGTGCGGGCCGACCGGCACTCCGAGCTGGACCTGGCCTCCGCGGGGGACATCGTGGCCGTGGTCGGGGTGAAGGCGGCCCGCGCCGGGGCGACGCTGTGCGCCCCGGCGGCCCCGCTGCTGCTGGAGCCGCCCACCGTGGCCGAACCAGTGGTCTCGGTGGCCGTCGAGGCCCGCCGGAACGGCGACGGCGAGCGGTTGGCGCCGGCGCTGGCCCGGCTGGTGGAGGAGGACCCCTCGCTGGCGGTGCGGACCGACCCGGAGACGGGCCAGACGCTGCTGTCCGGTATGGGCGAGCTGCACCTGGAGGTGGCGGTCGAGAAGATCCGGCGCGCGGCCGGGCTGGAGATCGCCGTGGGACGGCCGAAGGTGGCCCACCGCGAGACGGTCGTGCGCGGTGTGTCCGGCCTGCTCCACCGCCACGTCAAGCAGGACGGCGGGGCCGGCCAGTTCGCGCACGTGGTGCTCGACGTCGAGCCGCTGGGGGAGGAGGCGCCGGACGCCGCGGGCTTCGTGTTCGCGTCGACCGTCGTCGGCGGCCGGGTGCCGCGCGAGTACGTGCGGGCGGTCGAGCAGGGCTGCCGGGACGCGCTCGCCGAGGGCCCGCTCGGCGGGCACCCGGTGACCGGGCTGCGGGTCACGCTGACCGACGGGGCGACCCATCCCAAGGACTCCTCGGAGATGGCGTTCCGCACCGCCGGGCGGTTCGCCCTGCGCGAGGCCCTGCGCGGCTGCGGGATGGCGCTGCTGGAGCCGGTCGCCGAGGTGACGGTGACCGTGCCCCAGGAGGCCGCCGGCGGCGTGCTCGGCGACCTCGCGGCGCGGCGCGGGCGGGTGTCCGGGTCCACCACCCGGGCCGGATCGGCCGTCCTGACGGCGACGGTGCCGCTGGCCGAGCTCTTCGGCTACGCGACCCGCCTGCGCAGCCGTACCCAGGGTAGGGGCACCTTCACGGCCCGCCCGGCCGGCTACGCCCCGGCGCCCGCCTGACCGGCCGGCGGTCCCGTCCCCGCGCGCCGGGGGCGGGGCCGCGCCGCGCACACCGCGCACACCGCCCACACCGCGCACACCGGACACGACGGGCGCGGAGGCCGGGGCGAAAAGAAGCCGGGGCGGCACACGTGAGGTGCCGCCCCGGGCGGCGGGACGTTTCTGCAAGCAGCGAGCGGGAGCTCAGCTCTCCTCGTGCTGCACCGCGCGACGGGCGTCCGCGTCGAGGACACCCCACGAGATCAGCTGGTCGGTGAGGACCGAGGGCGACTGGTCGTAGATCACGGCGAGGGTGCGCAGGTCGTCCTGGCGGATCGAGAGCACCTTGCCGTTGTAGTCGCCGCGCTGGCTCTGGATGGTGGCCGCGTAGCGCTGGAGCGGTCCGGCCTTCTCCGGCGGGACCTGGGCGAGCCGCTCCAGGTCGAGCACCAGCTTCGGCGGCGGCTCAGCGGCGCCGCCGGGCGTGGTGCCCGGCAGCAGCTCCTGCACCGGAACGCCGTAGAAGTCGGCGAGCTCGGCGAGACGCTGCACCGTCACGGCACGGTCCCCGCGCTCGTAGGACCCCACGACCACTGCCTTCCAGCGGCCCTGGGACTTCTCCTCGACGCCGTGCAGGGACAGGCCCTGCTGCGTGCGGATGGCCCGGAGCTTGGCTCCGAGCTGTTTGGCGTAATCGCTGGACATATGGCTCCCCGGACGGAAACTCGGTGACTCACTGTGAGGTTACGCAGCGTAATCCAGGCTCGTCAAGCCGGAGAGGTCCGACCGGTCGCTGACCTGGGCGGTCCGGCCACCTGGTACGGTGACCGAGTAACCCCCAGACGTCCTTTAATGCCCGTCCTGTGAGGCGGGGAAGGAGGTCACCGACCCATGGTCGACGACCGCAGCACCCGTGTGTCCGCACCCGCCGGGTCCCCGGCGCCCGTGATGTCCGCCCGCCCCGTCCTGGAGGCCCCGGACATCGCCCGGGTCCTGACCCGCATCGCCCACGAGATCGTCGAGCGCGCCAAGGGCGCCGACGACGTGGTCCTGCTCGGCATCCCCACCCGCGGCGTCTTCCTCGCCCGCCGGCTGGCCGACAAGCTCACCCAGATCACCGGCCGCGCCACCGCCGTCGGCTCGCTCGACATCACGATGTACCGCGACGACCTGCGCCTGCACCCCCCGCGCGCGCTCGCCCGCACCGACATCCCCGGCGACGGCGTCGACGGCCGGCTCGTCGTCCTCGTCGACGACGTGCTCTTCTCCGGCCGCACCATCCGCGCCGCCCTCGACGCCCTGGGCGACATCGGCCGCCCCCGCGCCGTACAGCTCGCGGTGCTGGTCGACCGCGGCCACCGCGAGCTGCCGATCCGGGCCGACTACGTGGGCAAGAACCTCCCCACCTCGCTGCGCGAGACCGTCAAGGTGCTGCTCGCCGAGGAGGACGGCCGCGACAGCGTGCTGCTCGGCCAGCTGGACCCCGCCGGCGCCGACCCGGCGCCCCGCGCGGGCCTGCCCGCGGACGAGTAGCGCCCCGGCGCGCGC
Organism: uncultured Actinomycetota bacterium; assembly: GCA_963756705.1. Lineage (GTDB taxonomy): Bacteria > Actinomycetota > Actinomycetes > Streptomycetales > Streptomycetaceae > Actinacidiphila. The sequence goes on from CAVWOS010000010.1 coordinate 67,702, forward strand.
CGGGGCCGGCACACCACCGCTCCACCCCTCACGCGTTCCCGTCGCGCTCCGGCACACCCTCGTCCGCAGCCCGCACCCCGGGCACCTCCCCCCCGGCCCGCCACCGCACCCCGGAGTGACCCTTGAAGCGCCACCTGATCTCGGCCGCCGACCTCACCCGCGACGACGCCCTCCTCGTGCTCGACACCGCCGAGGAGATGGCCCGCGTCGCCGACCGGCCGATCAAGAAACTGCCCACCCTGCGCGGCCGGACCGTGGTCAACCTCTTCTTCGAGGACTCGACCCGGACCCGGATCTCCTTCGAGGCGGCGGCCAAGCGGCTGTCCGCCGACGTCATCAACTTCTCCGCCAAGGGCTCCTCCGTCTCCAAGGGCGAGTCGCTGAAGGACACCGCGCTCACCCTGGAGGCAATGGGCGCCGACGCGGTCGTCATCCGCCACTTCTCCTCCGGCGCCCCGCACCGGCTGGCCGAGTCCGGCTGGATCAACGCCTCCGTGGTCAACGCCGGCGACGGCACCCACGAGCACCCCACCCAGGCCCTGCTCGACGCCTTCACCATGCGCCGCCACCTGTCCGGCGTCGGCCGCGACCTGGAGGGGCGGCGGATCACCGTCGTCGGCGACGTGCTGCACAGCCGGGTGGCCCGCTCCAACGTGCTGCTGCTGACCACCCTCGGCGCCCACGTCACCCTCGTCGCCCCGCCGACCCTGCTGCCGATCGGCGTCGAGCGGTGGCCCTGCGAGGTGTCCTACGACCTGGACGCGGTCCTCGCCAAGTCCGACGCGGTGATGATGCTGCGCGTGCAGCGCGAGCGGATGAACGCCGCGTTCTTCCCCACCGAGCGCGAGTACGCCCGCCGCTACGGCCTGGACGGGCAGCGGATGGCCGCGCTGCCCGAGCACGCCATCGTGATGCACCCCGGCCCGATGAACCGCGGCATGGAGATCACCGCCGAGGTCGCCGACTCCCCGCGCTGCACCGCCGTCGAGCAGGTCGCCAACGGCGTCAGCACCCGCATGGCGGTCCTCTACCTGCTGCTCGGCGGCTCCGAGCCCGCCATCTCCACCGCCCGTACCGAGGAGAGCAAGTAACCCATGAGCAAGATCCTGATCCGCGGCGCGAAGCTCCTCGGCGGGCAGCCGCGCGACGTCCTGATCGACGGCGAGACCGTGGCCGCGGTCGGCACCGACCTGTCTCCGTCCCTGCCCGCAGACGGCGCCACCGTGGTCGAGGGCGAGGGGCACATCCTGCTGCCCGGCCTGGTCGACCTGCACACCCACCTGCGCGAGCCCGGCCGCGAGGACTCCGAGACGGTCCTCACCGGCACCCGCGCCGCCGCCGTCGGCGGCTACACCGCGGTGCACGCGATGGCCAACACCTTCCCCGTCGCCGACACCGCCGGCGTGGTGGAGCAGGTGTGGCGGCTCGGCCGCGAGTCCGGCTACTGCGACGTGCAGCCGGTCGGCGCGGTGACCGTCGGCCTGGAGGGCAAGAAGCTGGCCGAGCTGGGCGCCATGGCCGACTCCGCAGCCCAGGTGCGGGTCTTCTCCGACGACGGCAAGTGCGTGGACGACGCGGTGATCATGCGCCGCGCGCTGGAGTACGTGAAGGCGTTCGACGGGGTCGTCGCCCAGCACGCCCAGGAACCCCGGCTGACCGAGGGCGCCCAGATGAACGAGGGCGCCGTCTCCGGCGAGCTCGGCCTGACCGGCTGGCCGGCCGTCGCCGAGGAGTCGATCATCGCCCGCGACGTGCTGCTGGCCGCCCACGTCGGCTCCCGCGTCCACATCTGCCACCTGTCGACGGCCGGCTCGGTGGAACTCGTCCGCTGGGCGAAGTCCAAGGGCTGGCAGGTCACCGCCGAGGTCACCCCGCACCACCTGCTGCTCACCGACGAGCTGGTGCGCACCTTCGACCCGGTCTACAAGGTCAACCCGCCGCTGCGCACCGAGGCCGACGTGCTGGCGCTGCGCGAGGCACTGGCCGACGGCACCATCGACTGCGTCGCCACCGACCACGCCCCGCACCCGCACGAGGACAAGGACTGCGAATGGGCTGCGGCGGCCATGGGCATGGTCGGCCTGGAGACCGCGCTGTCGGTCGTCCAGCACACCATGGTCGACACCGGGCTGCTGGACTGGGCGGGGGTCGCCGACCGGATGTCCACCCGGCCGGCGGCCATCGGCCGGGTCGGCGGGCACGGCCGGCCCGTCTCGGCTGGTGAACCGGCCAACCTCGTCCTGGTCGACCCCGCATACCGTGGCACCGTCGATCCCGCGGGGTTCGCCTCGCGCAGCCGCAACACCCCGTACGCGGGCCGCGAACTGCCCGGGCAGGTCGTCGCGACCTTCCTGCGGGGCCGGGCGACGGTCCTCGACGGGAGCATCCAGTGACAACCCAGCTCGTCCTGCCAGTACTGCCGGTACCGGCGGCCCCGCGCTCACCCGCGGCGCTGCTGGCCGCCGCCACCGCCGAGGGCGGCCGGCACTCCGCGAAGGTCACCCACTGGTCGGACCGGATCGGCTGGATCGTCGGCCTGGTCCTGGTGATCGGACTGGTGTACTGGTTGATGCGGCAGGGCTGGCAGTGGCGGCGCACCCTCCAGGGCCACCTGCCCGCGCTGCCGCAGGCCCCCGAGATTCCGGGGGAACCGCTGCTGACCATGAACGGCCGCTACCACGGCAGCACCACCGCCGGGCAGTGGCTGGACCGGATCGTCGCCCACGGGCTCGGCGTGCGCAGCGCGGTCCGCCTCACCCTCACCGAGGCCGGCCTGGACGTGGACCGCGTCGGCGCCCCCGGCTTCTTCGTCCCCACGCAGGCGCTGCGCGGCGCCCGGCTCGACCAGGCCATCGCGGGCAAGGTCCTCACCGCGGGCGGCCTGCTCGTGGTCACCTGGGAGCACGGCGGCACCCTCCTGGACTCCGGGTTCCGCGCCGAACACGCCGCCGAGCACCCCGCGTGGGTCGAGCGGATCACCGCGCTCAGCGGCGAGCGGGCCGTCGCCTTCACCGACGTGAAGGCGCAGGAGGCCCCCGCCGCCCGGGCCGACGCCCCGCACGACGCCCGCACCGAAGACACGCACGACTCGCACGACAAGGAAGGCGCACGATGACGACCCTCCGCCCGTCCGCCCGCGCGGCCGCGCCCGCCGTACTCGTCCTGGAGGACGGCCGCACCTTCCGCGGCCGCGCCTACGGAGCGGTGGGGGAGACCTTCGGCGAGGCCGTGTTCTCCACCGGCATGACCGGCTACCAGGAGACGCTGACCGACCCCTCGTACCACCGCCAGGTCGTCGTCATGACGGCCCCGCACATCGGCAACACCGGCGTCAACGACGAGGACCCGGAGTCGTCGCGCATCTGGGTGGCCGGCTACGTCGTGCGCGACCCGGCCCGGGTCCCGTCCAACTGGCGCTCGCGCCGCACCCTCGACGAGGAGCTGGGCGCGCAGGGCGTCGTGGGCATCAGCGGCATGGACACCCGCGCCCTCACCCGCCACCTGCGCGAGCGCGGCGCGATGCGGGTCGGGATCTTCTCCGGCGACGCGCTGGCCGACGAGGCCGGCCTGCTCGAACGGGTCCGCAGCGCCCCGCAGATGACCGGCGCGGACCTCTCCGCGGAGGTCGCCACCTCGCGGCCGTACGTGGTGCCCGCCCTCGGCGAGAAGCGGTTCACCGTGGCCGCCCTCGACCTCGGCATCAAGGGCATGACCCCGCACCGGATGGCCGAGCGCGGCATCGAGGTCCACGTGCTGCCCGCGACCGCGACCGCCGAGGACGTCTACGCCGTGCGGCCGGACGGCGTGTTCCTCTCCAACGGGCCGGGCGACCCGGCCACCGCCGACCTGACCGTGGTCCGGGCGGTGCTGGAGCGCGGCACCCCGCTGTTCGGCATCTGCTTCGGCAACCAGCTGCTCGGCCGGGCCCTCGGCTTCGGCACGTACAAGCTGAAGTACGGCCACCGCGGCATCAACCAGCCGGTCCAGGACCGCGCCACCGGCAAGGTGGAGGTCACCGCGCACAACCACGGCTTCGCCGTGGACGCGCCGCTGGACCGGGTCAGCGACACCCCCTACGGCCGCGCCGAGGTCAGCCACGTGTGCCTCAACGACGACGTGGTGGAGGGACTGCGGCTGCTCGACCGGCCCGCCTTCAGCGTCCAGTACCACCCCGAGGCGGCCGCCGGCCCGCACGACGCCGCCTACCTGTTCGACCGCTTCGTCGCGCTGATGCACGACGTGCGGAACCAGCACAGCTCCATGGAGGACCAGCGTGCCTAGGCGCACCGACATCCAGTCCGTCCTGGTCATCGGCTCCGGCCCGATCGTCATCGGCCAGGCCGCCGAATTCGACTACTCCGGCACCCAGGCATGCCGCGTCCTCAAGGCCGAGGGCCTGCGGGTGGTCCTGGTCAACTCCAACCCCGCCACGATCATGACCGACCCGGAGATCGCCGACGCCACCTACGTGGAGCCGATCACCCCGGAGTTCGTCAAGAAGATCATCGCCCAGGAGCGGCCCGACGCCCTGCTGCCCACCCTGGGCGGCCAGACCGCGCTGAACACCGCCGATCGCCCTGCACGAGAGCGGCGTCCTGGCCGAGTACGGCGTCGAGCTGATCGGCGCCAACGTCGAGGCGATCCACAAGGGCGAGGACCGCGAGCTGTTCAAGCGGGTCGTGGAGGCGGTGCGCGACAGCATCGGGCACGGCGAGTCCGCCCGCTCGGTGATCTGCCACTCCATGGACGACGTGCTCGCCGGGGTCGACACCCTCGGCGGCTACCCGGTGGTGGTCCGCCCCTCGTTCACCATGGGCGGCGCCGGCTCCGGCTTCGCGCACGACGAGGAGGAGCTGCGCCGCATCGCCGGCCAGGGCCTGACCCTCTCGCCGACCACCGAGGTGCTCCTGGAGGAGTCCATCCTCGGCTGGAAGGAGTACGAGCTGGAGCTGATGCGCGACCGGAACGACAACGTGGTGGTCGTCTGCTCCATCGAGAACTTCGACCCGATGGGCGTGCACACCGGCGACTCCATCACCGTGGCGCCCGCCATGACGCTCACCGACCGCGAGTACCAGATCCTGCGGGACATCGGCATCGCCGTGATCCGCGAGGTCGGCGTGGACACCGGCGGCTGCAACATCCAGTTCGCGGTCAACCCCGAGGACGGCCGGGTCATCGTCATCGAGATGAACCCCCGGGTCTCCCGCTCCTCCGCGCTCGCCTCCAAGGCCACCGGCTTCCCGATCGCGAAGATCGCCGCCCGCCTCGCCGTCGGCTACACGCTCGACGAGATCCCCAACGACATCACCGAGCAGACCCCGGCCTCCTTCGAGCCGACCCTCGACTACGTCGTGGTCAAGGTGCCACGGTTCGCCTTCGAGAAGTTCCCGGCCGCCGACGCCGCCCTCACCACCACCATGAAGTCCGTCGGCGAGGCCATGGCCATGGGCCGCAACTTCACCGAGGCGCTCAACAAGGCGCTGCGCTCCCTGGAGAAGAAGGGCTCGCAGTTCGACTTCGTCACCCCGGTCGCCGCCGCGGACAAGCCGGCGCTGCTGGCCAAGGCCGGCGTGCCCACCGACGGCCGGATCAACACCGTCATGGACGCGATCCGCGCCGGGGCCACGCAGGAGGAGGTCTTCGACGCCACCCGCATCGACCCCTGGTTCGTCGACCAGCTCTTCCTGATCAAGGAGTACGCCGACGAACTGGCCGCCACCGACCGGCTCGACCCCGAACTGCTCGCCGAGGCCAAGCGGCACGGCTTCTCCGACGCCCAGATCGCCGGCATCCGCGGCCTGCGCGAGGACGTGGTGCGGGAGCTGCGGCACGCGCTCGGCATCCGCCCGGTCTACAAGACGGTCGACACCTGCGCCGCCGAGTTCGCCGCCCGCACCCCGTACTTCTACTCCTCCTACGACGAGGAGACCGAGGTCGCGCCGCGCGAGAAGCCCGCCGTGATCATCCTGGGCTCCGGGCCCAACCGGATCGGGCAGGGCATCGAGTTCGACTACTCCTGCGTGCACGCCTCCTTCGCGCTGCACGACGCCGGGTACGAGACCGTGATGGTCAACTGCAACCCCGAGACCGTCTCCACCGACTACGACACCTCCGACCGGCTCTACTTCGAGCCGCTCACCCTGGAGGACGTGCTGGAGATCGTGCACGCCGAGTCGCTGGCCGGGCCGGTCGCGGGCGTGGTGGTGCAGCTCGGCGGGCAGACCCCACTGGGCCTGGCGCAGGCGCTCAAGGACAACGGCGTACCGGTCGTCGGCACCTCGCCCGAGGCCATCCACCTCGCCGAGGACCGCGGCGCCTTCGGCCAGGTGCTCGCCGATGCCGGCCTGCCCGCGCCCAAGCACGGCACGGCCACCTCCTTCCCCGGCGCCAAGGCCATCGCCGACGAGATCGGCTACCCGGTGCTGGTCCGGCCCTCCTACGTGCTCGGCGGGCGCGGCATGGAGATCGTCTACGACGAGGAGCGGCTGGCCGCGTACATCGCCGAGTCCACCGAGATCGGCCCGAACCGCCCGGTGCTGGTCGACCGGTTCCTCGACGACGCCATCGAGATCGACGTGGACGCCCTCTACGACGGCGAGGAGCTCTACCTCGGCGGCGTGATGGAGCACATCGAGGAGGCCGGCATCCACTCCGGCGACTCCGCCTGCGCCCTGCCCGCCGATCACCCTCGGCGCCCACGACATCAAGCGGCTGCGCGCCTCCACCGAGGCGATCGCCGCGCGGCGTCGGGGTGCGCGGGCTGATCAACATCCAGTTCGCCCTGGCCGGGGACATCCTCTACGTCCTGGAGGCCAACCCGCGCGCCTCGCGGACCGTGCCCTTCACCTCCAAGGCGACCGCCGTCCCGCTGGCCAAGGCCGCGGCCCGCATCTCGCTGGGCGCCACCATCGCCGGACTGCGCGGCTGGAGGGGCTGCTGCCCGCCACCGGGGACGGCGGCACCCTGCCGATGGACGCCCCGATCTCCGTCAAGGAGGCCGTGCTGCCCTGGAGCCGGTTCCGCGACCCGCAGGGCCGCGGGGTCGACACCATCCTCGGCCCGGAGATGCGCTCCACCGGCGAGGTCATGGGCATCGACGCGGTCTTCGGCACGGCCTACGCCAAGTCCCAGGCCGCCGCGTACGGGGCGCTGCCCACCAAGGGGCGGGCTTTCGTCTCGGTGGCCAACCGCGACAAGCGGGCGCTGATCTTCCCGGCCCGCGCGCTCATCGAGCACGGCTTCGAGCTGCTGGCCACCTCCGGCACGGCCGAGGTGCTGCGGCGCAACGGCATCGAGGCGCGCATCGTGCGCAAGCAGAGCGAGGGCCCCGGTCCCGACGGGGAGCCCACCGTGGTGGAGCTCATCCACGAGGGCGAGGTGGACCTCATCGTCAACACCCCGTTCGGCACCGGCGGCCGGCTCGACGGCTACGACATCCGCACCGCGGCCGTGGCCCGGGGCGTGCCGTGCCTGACCACCGTGCAGGCGCTGGCCGCCGCGGTGCAGGGCATCGACGCGCTCACCCGCGGCACGATAGGGGTCCGCTCCCTCCAGGCGCACGCGGCCTACCTGGCGCTCGCCCGGGAGGTGTGACGGTGCGGCTGTACGGCCTGTTCTTCCGGCTGGTGTTCGGCGGGATGGACCCGGAGCGCGCCCACCACCTGGCGGTGCGGTGGATCCGCCTGACCGCGCGGGTGCCGGTGCTGCGGTCGCTGGTGGCCGCGGTGCTCGCCCCGCGGCACCCGGCCCTGCGTACCGAGGCGTTCGGGCTGCGGATGCCCGGACCGTTCGGACTGGCTGCGGGGTTCGACAAGAACGCCGTGGCGATCGACGGCATGGCGATGCTCGGCTTCGACCACGTGGAGATCGGTACGGTGACGGCCGAGGGCCAGCCGGGCAACCCGCCCCAGCGGCTCTTCCGGCTGGTCTCCGACCGCGCCCTGGTCAACCGGATGGGGTTCAACAACGACGGCTCCGCGGCCGTGGCCGCCCGCCTGGCGGCCCGCCGGGCGGTCTTCCGCACCACCGTCGGGGTGAACATCGGCAAGACCAAGGCGGCGGCCGAGGCGGACGCGGTGGCGGACTACGTGCGCTCCACCGAGCGGCTGGCGCCCCACGCCGACTACCTCGTGGTCAACGTCTCCTCGCCGAACACCCCCGGCCTGCGCGACCTCCAGGCCACCTCGGCGCTGCGCCCGCTGCTCACCGCCGTGCGCGCGGCCGCCGACCGCGCGGTGCCCGGCCGCCGGGTGCCGCTGCTGGTGAAGATCGCCCCCGACCTCGCCGACGAGGACGTCGACGCGGTGGCCGATCTCGCCGTCGAGCTGGGCCTGGACGGGATCATCGCCACCAACACCACCATCACCCGCGAGGGGCTGCGCTCGGCCCCGGAGCTGACGGGGGAGACCGGCGGCCTGTCCGGGGCGCCGCTGAAGGAGCGCTCGCTGGAGGTGCTGCGCCGGCTGTACGCGCGGGTCGGCGACCGGGTCACCCTGGTCGGCGTCGGCGGCGTGGAGGACGCCGAGGACGCCTGGCGGCGGGTGCTGGCCGGCGCCACCCTCGTCCAGGGCTACACCGCGTTCGTCTACCGCGGGCCGCTGTGGATGCGCGCCCTGCACAAGGGCCTGGCCGCCCGACTGGCCGCGAGCCCGTACGCCACCCTCGCCGACGCGGTCGGCGCCGACACCCGGAAGGTGCCCGCATGACCCCGACCGAGCCCTTCGGCGCCCGCCTGCACCGGGCGATGTCCGCCCGCGGCCGGCTGTGCGTGGGCATCGACCCGCACGCGCGCTGCTCACCGACTGGGGCCTGCCCGACGACGCGGCCGGCCTGGAGCGCTTCACCATGACCGTGGTGGAGGCGCTGGGGGAGAGCACCGCGGTGTTCAAGCCGCAGTCGGCGTTCTTCGAGCGGTTCGGCTCGCGCGGGATCGCGGTGCTGGAGCGCGCGGTGGCCACCGCCCGGGAGGCGGGCGCGCTGGTGCTGATGGACGCCAAGCGGGGCGACATCGGCTCCACGATGACCGCGTACGCCGCCGCCTACCTCGACCCGGCCTCACCGCTGTTCAGCGACGCGGTCACCGTGAGCCCCTACCTGGGGTTCGAGTCGCTGCGCCCGGCGCTGGACGCCGCGGAGGCCGCCGGGGCCGGGGTCTTCGTGCTCGCGCTGACCTCGAACCCGGAGGGCGCCGAGGTGCAGCGGGCGACGGCCGCGGACGGGCGCTCGGTGGCGCAGGTGATGCTCGACCACATCGCGGCGGAGAACGCCGGGGCGCGGCCGCTGGGCTCGGTGGGCGCCGTGGTGGGCGCGACCCTGGCCGAGGCGGGGGCCGACCTCGCGGTCAACGGGCCGCTGCTGGCCCCCGGCGTCGGCGCCCAGGGGGCCACCCCGGCCGACCTCCCGGCGCTTTTCGGCCCCGCACTGCGCCTTGTGCTGCCGAGCGTGAGCCGGGACGTATTGCGGCACGGGCCGGACCCGGCGGCGCTGCGGAATGCGGTACGGGCATATGCCGAACAGGTGGGCGAAGTGGTGGACCGCGCGGGTGAATCGCGCGCCGAAACGGGCGGCTGAACCACCGGGAAAACGTCCGAAAACAGGGCCCGGATTCAACTAACGGGTGCAATGGGCGGCAAAGCTGTTCCGGTTTGCCCCAATTATCCCGCTGGATCGAGGCTGACCAGGACTTTTCATCTGTTCTCGCTGACTTGAGCCGCGCGGACCGCTAGTCTCCGACAGGAGCGCGCCGCTGGGCGGTGCGCCGCTGGTCGCCCGTCCACTCGGGCGATCCGAACTCCATATCCGATTGCTCTACATCCGAGGTGACGTAGGCGTGGCTCTTCCGCCCCTTACCCCTGAACAGCGCGCTGCCGCGCTCGAAAAGGCCGCCGCGGCTCGCCGGGAGCGCGCCGAGGTGAAGAACCGGCTCAAGCACTCCGGCGCTTCGCTGCACGAGGTCATCAAGCAGGGCCAGGAGAACGATGTCATCGGCAAGATGAAAGTCTCCGCTCTGCTCGAATCCCTTCCCGGAGTCGGCAAAGTCCGTGCCAAGCAGATCATGGAGCGGCTCGGCATCTCCGAAAGCCGCCGCGTACGGGGCCTCGGCTCCAACCAGATCGCTTCCCTGGAGCGCGAGTTCGGCGGCACCCCGGCCTAGGCCCCGCCCCGTCCGACGGTCCACGGGAGCAGGACCGGTGCGCCGGTCCGTCCCGGAACCGGGATAATCGCTCCATGAGCTCTACAGTCTCCCCGGGGGCGGCCGGTCCCCTCGATTCACAGGGGGCCTCAGCGGCCTCCCCGGTCAGGCGATCGCGGCTGACCGTGCTCTCCGGCCCCTCAGGGGTCGGCAAGAGCACGGTCGTCGCGCACCTGCGCACTGTGCACCCCGAGATCTGGCTCTCGGTGTCCGCCACCACCCGCAGGCCGCGCCCCGGTGAGCAGCACGGCGTGCAGTACTTCTTCGTCGACGACGACGAGTTCGACAAACTCGTCGCCAACGGCGAACTGCTGGAGTGGGCCGAATTCGCCGGCCACCGCTACGGCACCCCGCGCCGCGCCGTGCTGGACAAACTCGCCGCGGGCGTCCCGGTGCTCCTGGAGATCGACCTCCAGGGCGCCCGGCTGGTCCGGGACTCGATGCCCGAGGCCCGCCTCGTCTTCCTCGCACCGCCCAGCTGGGACGAACTCGTCCGCCGCCTCACCGGCCGCGGCACCGAGTCGCCCGAGGTGGTCGAGCGGCGGCTGGCCGCCGCGAGGGTCGAGCTGGCGGCGGAGTCCGAGTTCGACGTGACCCTTGTCAACACCTCCGTCGAGGAGGTAGCGCACGAGCTGCTAGCCTTGATGGAAATCGGCTGACGTGAGCGGAGCCGGGGCTTTCCGCCCCGCCGTACGCGGCAGCGCTGTATTTGCGCACATCCACGCACATTCCTGTACATCCACAAGTAGGGGTAGGTAGAGCGTGTCCTCTTCCATCACCGCGCCCGAGGGCATCATCAACCCGCCGATCGACGAGCTGCTCGAGGCCACCGACTCCAAGTACAGCCTGGTGATCTACGCGGCCAAGCGTGCCCGCCAGATCAACGCGTACTACTCCCAGCTCGGCGAGGGCCTGCTGGAGTACGTCGGTCCGCTCGTGGACACCCACGTGCACGAGAAGCCGCTCTCCATCGCGCTGCGCGAGATCAACGCGGGCCTGCTGACCTCCGAGGCAGTGGAGGGCACCACGCCCGGGCAGTGACACGGGCGGCCCGCGCGAGCGGGCCACGGCACCTGAATCACGGGCCCGGCGGCGCGACCGCCGGGCCCGTGGTGTGTCATGAGGGGGGACGGTGACCGCGGGCACCGCGGCGACCACGGACGGCGGCGGGAGAGACGGCATGGGCAAGCCACAGGTCGTGCTGGGGGTGAGCGGCGGCATCGCCGCGTACAAGGCGTGCGAGCTGCTGCGCCGCCTCACCGAGTCCGGCCACGAGGTGCGGGTCGTCCCCACCGAGTCCGCGCTGCACTTCGTCGGCGAGCCCACCTGGTCGGCGCTGTCCGGCCACCCTGTCAGCACCCGGGTCTGGGACGACGCCCACGAGGTCCCGCACGTGCGCATCGGCCGCCGGGCCGAACTGGTCGTGATCGCCCCCGCCACCGCCGACCTGCTGGCCAAGGCCGCCCACGGCATCGCCGACGACCTGCTGACCAACACCCTGCTCACCGCCCGCTGCCCGGTGGTCTTCGCCCCCGCCATGCACACCGAGATGTGGGAGCACCCCGCCACCCGGGAGAACGTGGCCACCCTGCGCGCCCGCGGCGCGATCGTCCTCGAACCGGCCGTCGGCCGGCTCACCGGCGCCGACACCGGCAAGGGGCGGCTGCCCGACCCGGACGAGATCTTCCAGGTCTGCCGCCGGGTGCTGGCCCGCGGCCCGGTCCCGGCCGACCTCGCCGGGCGGCACGTGGTGATCAGCGCGGGCGGCACGCGCGAGCCGCTCGACCCCGTGCGCTACCTGGGCAACCGCTCCTCCGGCAAGCAGGGCTACGCGCTGGCCCGTACCGCCGTCGCCCGCGGCGCCCGGGTCACCCTGGTGGCCGCGAACACCGCGCTGGCCGACCCGGCCGGGGTCGAAGTGCTGGCAGTGGGCACCGCCGAGGAGCTGCGCGCGGCCGTGGTCAAGGCCGCCGCCGAGGCCGACGCGGTGGTGATGGCCGCCGCCGTGGCCGACTTCCGGCCGGTCGCCTACACCGACAGCAAGATCAAGAAGAAGGACGGCGAGGAGCCCGCCCCCCTTGCGCTGGTCCGCAACCCCGACATCCTCGCCGAGCTCTGCGCCCACCGGCCCCGCCCGGGTCAGCTCGTGGTCGGCTTCGCCGCCGAGACCGACGACGTGCTCGCGAACGGCCGCGCCAAGCTCGCCCGCAAGGGCTGCGACCTGCTGGTCGTCAACGAGGTCGGGGACGGCAAGGCGTTCGGCACCGAGGACAACGAGGCGGTGGTGCTGGGCGCCGACGGCAGCGCCACGCCCGTGCCGCACGGACCCAAGGAGGCGCTCGCCGACCAGGTGTGGGACCTGGTCGCCGCCCGGCTGGACTGACCCGCCGGGCCGGCCCGCGGCGGGCCGCGACGCCCGTACGGCGGACCGCCGACCGGAGGAGTCCGCCGCACCAGGACCGGGGTGCCCGCCCCAGGGGTGGACGGGGCGCTCCGGGCTCCGGCATATCCAAAGAACGAGATGCCGGGTACGCGGACGGGACGCGGAGGCTAAGCTAGCCGCGGAGCGCGAGGCCGCAGCCCCGTGCGCTCCACCCAAATGTCAGCCAGCAGCCGCTGCAACCCCAGGGAGCGATGTGTCCCGCCGTCTCTTCACCTCGGAATCCGTGACCGAGGGTCACCCCGACAAGATCGCCGACCAGATCAGCGACTCGATCCTCGACGCGCTCCTGGCCGCCGACCCCACGTCCCGCGTCGCCGTGGAGACCTTGATCACCACCGGCCAGGTGCACATCGCGGGCGAGGTCACCACCGGCGCGTACGTGGACATCGCCTCGCTAGTGCGGGAGCGGATCCTGGACATCGGCTACGACTCGTCGAAGAAGGGCTTCGACGGAGCGTCGTGCGGGGTGTCGGTGTCGATCGGCGCGCAGTCCCCGGACATCGCCCAGGGTGTGGACACCGCGTACGAGAAGCGTGTGGAGGGCGGCAGCGGCGAGGACGACCTGGACCGCCAGGGTGCCGGCGACCAGGGTCTGATGTTCGGCTACGCCTCGGACGAGACGCCCGAGCTGATGCCGCTGCCGATCACGCTGGCGCACCGCCTGTCGCGCCGGCTGACCGAGGTCCGCAAGAACGGCACGATCCCCTACCTGCGGCCGGACGGCAAGACGCAGGTCACCATCGAGTACGACGGCGACAAGGCGGTCCGGCTCGACACGGTCGTGGTGTCCTCGCAGCACGCCTCGGACATCGACCTGGATTCCCTGCTGGCGCCCGACATCCGCGAGTTCGTCGTGGAGGTGGAGCTGAAGGCCCTGCTGGACGAGGGCATCAAGCTCGACACCGAGGGCTACCGGCTGCTGGTCAACCCGACCGGCCGGTTCGAGATCGGCGGGCCGATGGGTGACGCGGGTCTGACCGGCCGCAAGATCATCATCGACACCTATGGCGGTATGGCCCGCCACGGCGGCGGTGCCTTCTCCGGCAAGGACCCGTCCAAGGTGGACCGCTCGGCGGCGTACGCGATGCGCTGGGTGGCCAAGAACGTGGTCGCCGCCGGGCTCGCCGCCCGCTGCGAGGTGCAGGTGGCGTACGCGATCGGCAAGGCCGAGCCGGTGGGCCTGTTCGTCGAGACCTTCGGCACGGAGAACGTGGACGTGGAGAAGATCGAGCAGGCCATCGGCCAGGTCTTCGACCTGCGGCCGGCCGCGATCATCCGCGACCTGGACCTGCTGCGTCCGATCTACTCCCAGACCGCCGCCTACGGCCACTTCGGCCGCGAGCTGCCGGACTTCACCTGGGAGCGCACCGACCGCGTCGACGCCCTGCGCGCCGCCACCGGGCTGTAAGCCCCCCGTACGCACCGGGCCCGGCCTCCCCTCCGAGGGGACGCCGGGCCCCGGCGTGTCCGCGGCGGGGAGGCCGGGCTTGTCGGCCCCCGCCCCCGCCCCCCGCCCCCCGCGCCGGAGGCGTCGCGGTGTCCGAGGCTTCTGTAAGAATCACAAGGTGAGCGGCGAGAAGGAACCCGGCCAGGAGCGCCCCCCACAGGCGGGCGGCGAGCAGCTGGCGCTCATCCGGGAGACCGTGCGCAAGTCCCGCGAGCCCCGGGCCAAGCCCCGCAGCTGGCGCGGCGCCCCGCTCGCCGAGGGCCTGCCGGTGGCCCGCGTCCTGGTCGACAAGGGCCTGGTGCACCTCGACCAGTTCTTCGACTACGCGGTGCCCGCCGCGATGGACGAGGACGCGCGGCCCGGGGTACGGGTCCGGGTGCGCTTCGGAGCACGGGTGGTCAAGGGCCGCCGCGAGGGCGGGTCCCTGCACGACGGCTTCATCGTCGAGCGGCGCACCGACAGCGACTACGCCGGGCCGCTCGCCCCGCTGGCCCAGGTGCTCTCCACCGAGCCCGTGCTCACTCCCGCGCTGCTGCGGCTGTGCCGCCAGGTCGCCGACCGGTACGCGGGCGCGCTCGCCGACGTCGTCCAGCTGGCCGTGCCGCCCCGGATGGCCCGCGCCGAGCGCGACCCCTCGCCCGAACCCCGGCCCGACCCGGCGGTCCCGCAGCCCGGCAGCTGGACCCGCTACGCCACCGGGCCCGCCTACCTCCAGGCGCTCGCCCGCGGCGACACCCCCCGCGCGGTCTGGCTCGCCCTGCCCGGGCCGCACTGGCCGCACGAGCTGGCCACAGCCGTGGCCACCACCCTCGCCTCCGGCCGCGGCGCGCTCGCGGTGCTGCCCGACGGCCGCGCGGCCGCCCGCGTCGACGCCGCCCTCACCGAGCTGCTCGGCCCCGGCCGCCACGTCCTGCTCACCGCCGACGCCGGCCCCGAGGAGCGCTACCGGCGCTGGCTCGCGGTCAGCCGCGGCACGGTCAAGGCGGTGGTCGGCACCCGCGCCGCCATGTTCGCGCCCGTGGCCGACCTGGGCCTGGTGGCGCTGTGGGACGACGGGGACTCCAGCCACGCCGAGCCGCACGCGCCCCAGCCGCACGCCCGCGACGTGCTGCTGCTGCGCGCCAGCGAGGAGCGCACCGCCTTCCTGCTCGGCGGGATCACCGGCACGGTGGAGGGCGCGCAGCTCGTCGACAACGGCTGGGCGCTGCCGCTGGCCGCCTCGCGCGACGAGGTGCGGGCGGCCGCGCCCCTGGTCCGCACGGTCGGGGACGCCGAACAGGCCCGGGACGAGGCCGCCCGCGCCGCCCGGCTGCCGTCCCTGGCCTGGCAGGTCACCCGGGACGCCCTGGCCCGCGGCCCGGTCCTGGTCCAGGTGCCCCGGCGCGGCTACGTCCCCCGGCTCGCCTGCGACCGCTGCCGGGCCGCGGCCCGGTGCGCGTCGTGCGCGGGGCCGCTGGAGGTCCGCGAGGAGGGCGGCACCCCCGCCTGCGGCTGGTGCGCCCGGCCCGCCGCCGACTGGCACTGCCCGGACTGCGGCGGCACCCGGCTGCGGGCCAGCGTGGTCGGCGCCCGGCGCACCGCGGAGGAGCTGGGCCGGGCCTTCCCCCGGGTGCCGGTGCGTACCTCGGGCCGCGACACCGTGCTCGCCTCGGTGGGCGCCGCGCCCGCGCTGGTCATCGCCACGCCCGGGGCCGAGCCGGTCGCGGAGGAGGGCTACGCGGCCGCGCTGCTGCTCGACGGGTGGGCGCTGCTCTCCCGCCCCGACCTGCGGGCGGGGGAGGAGGCGCTGCGGCGCTGGGCGCTGGCCTCGGCCCTGGTCCGGCCGGCCCGGGACGGGGGCACCGTCCTCGTGCTGGCCGAGCCCACCCTGCGGCCGGTGCAGGCGCTGGTGCGGTGGGACCCGGCGGGGCACGCCGTGCGGGAGCTGGCCGAGCGGGCGGAGCTGCGGCTGCCGCCCGTGGCGCGGATGGCCGCGGTGTCCGGGCCGACGGAGGCCCTCGCGGAGTTCACCGAGCTGGTGCGGCTGCCCCCCGGCACGGATGTGCTCGGGCCGGTGCCCCTGCGGCTCCCGCTCGGCGAGGGATGGGAGCGCCTCCTGTACCGGGTCGCGCCGGGGGAGGGGGGCGCGCTGGCCGCCGCGCTCAAGGCCGGCCAGGTCGCCCGTGCCGCCCGTGCCGCCCACGGGCCCCTGCAGCTCCGTATGGACCCGCCCGACATCGGCTAGCCATTGCGGGGCGCGGGGAAGGTCGGCGCCGGGTCCTCGCAGACGGTGCGGGCCGCCGGGACCGTGGCGGCGTTGCGGGCCGCCTGCTCGTCGGGGGTGGGGGCGCTGCGCCGGCCGCCGTAACGCCGGTGCACCGCCTGTTTGGTGACGCCCAGCGCCGAGCCCACCGCGTCCCAGGAGAACCCCAGCGAACGGTCGAACTCGACCGCGGCCGTCACCAGCGTCTCCACGCTGTCGCGCAGTTCCTGGGCCAGCCGCACGGTCGGCGCCGGCGCCCGCCCGTACACCACGAAGCCGGCCGTGGGGCCGCTGCGCCGCGGCCGGTAGACGTTGCCCAACTGGGCGGTCAGCGTACGCAGGGCGTCCACCTGCCGGCGGACCCTTTCGATGTCCCGCACCAGGAGGTGCAGGCTGGCCCGCGCCTGGGCATCGGGCGTTGCGTGGTCGGGCATCGACAAGCCTCTCCAACCGACGGTCTCGGGGGGACGGGCCGCACGTTCCAAGCCGTAGGCGGGCCCCATTTCGGTCAAACTCTCTTGACCAACGCGCCACCGCCCCCAGGAGTCACGCCCGGCCGCGCGCGGCACCCTTGCCGGGGGCGCGCGCGGTCCCCGTGCGCTCCCCGCCGCGAGCCGCCCTAGAATTGACGCCCGCCCGCTCCCCGCCGTCCGCGGGGGACCGCCGCACGCCGTCACCAGGAGACGCCTCCCGTGTCCGTCAAGCCCATCCGCCTGTTCGGCGACCCGGTGCTGCGCATGACGGCGCAGCCGGTCACCACCTTCGACCTGGAGCTGCGCCACCTGGTCAGGGACCTCACCGACACCATGCTGGAGGCGCCGGGCGCCGGCCTGGCCGCGCCCCAACTCGGCGTCTCCCTGCGCGTGTTCACCTACCACGTGGAGGGCGAGCTCGGTCATCTGATCAACCCCGAACTCACCCTCGGCGAGGAGCTGCAGGACGGACCCGAGGGCTGCCTGTCCCTGCCCGGGCTGACCTACGACTGCGTGCGCGCGCACAGCCTGGTGGCCCGGGGCTTCAACATGTACGGGGACCCGGTCGTCCTCGAGGGCACCGAGCGGCTGGCCCGCTGCATCCAGCACGAGACCGACCACCTCGACGGGATCATCTTCATCGACCGGCTCGACGCCGAGCGGCGCAAGGCCGCGATGAAGGCGATCCGCGAGGCCGACTGGGGTGCGGCGGGCGCCCCGCCGGTGCGGGTCTCCCCGCACGACACGTTCGGCCAGGCCCGGTAGCCGCGCCGTCCCCGCGCGGCCGCACGCCCGCGCGGGGAGCCGATCCCGGCGTGCTCTCCGTACGTCCGCCCTACGCCCGCCCCGCCCCACCTCCGTCCACCGAGAGGCACACCCCGCACGATGAGGCTCGTCTTCGCCGGCACCCCCGAGGTCGCCGTACCCGCCCTGGACGCCCTGCTCGCCTCCGACCGGCACGAGGTCGTCGCCGTCGTGACCCGGCCCGACGCGACCGCCGGACGCGGCCGCAAGCTCGTGGCCAGCCCGGTCGCGCTGCGCGCCGAGGAGGCCGGGATCGAGGTGCTCAAGCCCGACCGCCCCCGCGACGAGGACTTCCTCGCCCGGCTGCGCGAGATCGCCCCCGACTGCTGCCCGGTCGTCGCCTACGGCGCGCTGCTGCCCAAGGTCGCGCTCGACGTGCCCGCCCGCGGCTGGGTGAACCTGCACTTCTCGCTGCTGCCCGCCTGGCGCGGAGCCGCGCCCGTGCAGCACTCCGTCATGGCCGGGGACGAGGTGACCGGCGCGTCCACCTTCCTCATCGAGCAGGGCCTGGACTCCGGGCCGGTGTACGGGGTCGTCACCGAGGAGATCCGTCCCACCGACACCAGCGGCGACCTGCTCGACCGCCTCTCGCACAGTGGGGCGCGGCTGCTCGCCGCGACCATGGACGGGATCGACAGCGGCGATCTCCGGGCGCAGCCGCAGCCGTCCGACGGCGTCACCGTCGCGCCCAAGATCACCGTCGAGGACGCCGGCGTGGACTGGACGGCTCCCGCGCTCCGGGTGGACCGGCTCGTCCGCGGTTGCACGCCCGCGCCCGGGGCGTGGACCCTCATCGACGGCGAACGCCTCAAGCTCGGGCCCGTCCGGCTCGCCCCCGACGTCACCGGGCTCGCGCCCGGCGAGCTCGCCGTCACCAAGAAGGCGGTGCACGTCGGCACGGGCAGCTTCGCGGTCGCCCTCGGCGAGGTTCAGCCCCAGGGCAAGCGGCGGATGCCCGCAGCCGACTGGGCCCGCGGCACCCACCTCCCTCCCACCACCCGCCTCGGCTCCTGACCCCCACCGCGGGGCGCCCTCGCGGAGCGCGTTCCCCCCAATAGGGGGCGGGGGCGCCCTCGCGGGCGAACGTTCACCCCCAGCGCCCCTGAGGGGTGAACGCCCTCCGGGGACGGAAACCGGTGCTGCGTGGGTGGGGGAGCGGCGGGCGTAGGGTGGACGGCGGAAAATACGCTGAGCTGAAGACATCCGGAGCACCTTTGAACGACCAGCCGCGCCGCCCGCAGGGCACCCGCACTCCGCGCCGCCACCCGAGCGGGAAGGGCCACGGAGCGGGCCAGGGCAAACCCGCGTACCGCCCCCCGCGCAGGGACCCCGTCAGGGAACTCGCCTTCGAGGCCCTGCGCGCCGTGGCGGAACGGGACGCCTACGCCAACCTCGTGCTGCCGGGCCTGCTGCGCGGGGCCGAGCGCGAGGCCGAGGCGAAGGGCCGGACCTTCGACCGCAGGGACGCCGCGCTGGCCACCGAGCTGGTGTACGGCACGCTGCGCCACCAGGGCACGTACGACGCCGTGATCGCCGCCTGCGTGGACCGCCCGCTGCGCGAGGTGGACCCGCCGGTGCTGGACGTCCTGGCACTGGGCGCGCACCAGTTGCTGGCGACGCGCATCCCGACGCACGCCGCGGTCTCGGCGACCGTCGAGCTGGGCCGGGTCGTCCTCGGCGACGGACCGGCCCGGTTCGTCAACGCGGTGCTCCGCCGGATCTCGGCGCACGACCTGGACGCCTGGCTGGACCAGGTCGCGCCGCCGTACGACGAGGACCCCGAGCAGCACCTCGCCGTGGTGCACTCGCACCCGAGGTGGATCGTCTCCGCGCTGTGGGACGCGCTCGGCGGCGGGCGGGCCGGGATCGAGGACCTGCTCGCGGCCGACAACGAGCGTCCCGAGGTGACGCTGGTGGCCCGCCCGGGCCGGGTCGAGCCCGCAGGACCTCGCCGCCGCGCTGCCGGAGGGCGGCGCGGAACCCGGCCGCTGGTCGCCGTACGCGCTCCGGCTGAAGGAGGGCGGCGATCCGGCGGCCCTCGGCGCGGTGCGGGACGGCGCGGCCGGGGTGCAGGACGAGGGCAGCCAGCTGGTGGCGGCCGCGCTCGCCGCCGCCGAGCTGACCGGCCCGGACACGTGCTGGCTCGACGCCTGCGCGGGCCCCGGCGGGAAGGCCGCCCTGCTCGCGGCGCTGGCGGCCGAACGCGGCGCCTTCCTGGTCGCCGCCGAGAAGCAGCCGCACCGCGCCCGCCTGGTCGCCCGCGCGCTGGCCGGGAACCCGGGGCCGTACCAGGTCGTGGTCGCCGACGGCACCCGCCCGGGCTGGGCCGAGGGCTCTTTCGACCGCGTGCTGGTCGACGTGCCCTGCACCGGACTCGGCGCCCTGCGCCGCCGCCCCGAGGCCCGCTGGCGCCGCCGCGCCGACGACGTCGCCGGCTTCGGCCCGCTGCAACGCGCCCTGCTCACCGAGGCGTTGCTGGCCACCCGGCCCGGCGGCGTGGTCGGCTACGCCACCTGCTCCCCGCACCCGGCCGAGACCCGCGCCGTGGTCGAGGACGTCCTGGCCGCCCGGAACGCCCCCGCCGCCGAGTGGATCGACGCCCGCCCCCTGCTCCCGGGCGTGCCCGATCTCGGCGACGGCCCCGACATCCAGCTCTGGCCCCACCTCCACGGCACGGACGCGATGTACCTGGCCCTCCTGCGCCGCACCACCTGACCCGGCCGCGGGGCGCTACCGGCCCACCCGCGTCGCGCCGTCCTGTCCCGGCGGCGGGCTCGGGGGGCCGGGGCGGGAGGCGGGGGCGTCGAGGGCGCTGGGCCACCAGACGCGGTGGCCCAGGTCGAGGGTGAGCGCGGAGACCAGGACCGAGCGGACCACGAAGGTGTCCAGGAGGACGCCGAAGGCGACCGCGAAGCCGATCTCGGCGAAGCCGACGACCGGGCAGGGTGCCGAGGGCGGCGAAGGTGCCGGCGAGGACGAGGCCGGCGGAGGTGATCACGCCGCCGGTCGCGGCCAGGCCGGTGAGGACGCCGTCGCGGGTGCCCCGGTGGGCGGTCTCCTCGCGGATCCGGGTCATCAGGAAGATGTTGTAGTCGATGCCCAGCGCGACCAGGAAGACGAAGACGAACAGCGGGAAGGCGGTGTCCTCGCCCGCGAAGTCGAAGACGTGCCGGAAGGCCAGCGCGCTCACGCCCAGCGCGGCGGCGAAGGACAGCACCACGGTCGCGATGAGCATCAGCGGCGCGACCACGGCCCGCAGCAGCGCCGCGAGGATGAGCATCACCACGACCAGGATCAGCGGGATGAGCAGCTCGTTGTCGCGCGCGGAGGCCCGTTCGGCGTCCAGCTGCACGGCCGTGCCGCCGCCGACCTTCGCGTCGGCGCCGGGGATCGCGTGCAGCTCGGTCGCGCACCCGGTCCACGGTGTCCTTGGCGGCCTGGCCGTCGGGCCGGTCGGTGAGGGTGGCCTCCAGGTAGACCCGGCCGTCCTTGACCGGGGCCACCCCGGGCGGCGTGCCGACGGACGCGGGCACCACGCCCTCGGACGTGGCGAGAGCCCGGCGCACCTGGCCGGCACTGTCGGCGTTCGCGATGACGACCATGGGCTGGCCGCCGCCGGCGGGGAAGTAGCGGCCCTGCACCTGCTGGCCGACCACGGAGTCGGGGGTGTTGGTGAAGCTGGTCGGCCTGCGACAGGCCGTGCGCGTTCAGCGCGAGGCAGGCCGAAGCCGAGCGCGCCGAGCACCAGCACCGTCGGCACCCACACCGCGCGCGGCTTGCGGTCGATCCGGGCGCCGATCCGCGACCACAGCCCGGTCCGGGTCGGCTCGGGGCTGCCCAGGTGCGGGACGGTCGGCCAGAACACCCAGCGGCCGAAGATCACCAGCAGCGCCGGGAAGAGGGTGATCATGGCCAGCAGGGCGATGGCCACGCCGATGGCGGCCACCGGGCCGAGGCCGGAGGTGGAGTTCATCTCGGCGGCCAGCAGGCACAGCATGCTCAGCGCCACGGTGGCCGCGCTGGCGATGATCGCGGGCCCGGCCCGGTGCAGGGCGAGTGCCATCGCCTCGTGCCGGTCCTCGTGGCGGCGCAGCTCCTCCCGGTAGCGGGCGACCAGCAGCAGCGCGTAGTCCGTGCCGGCGCCGAAGACCAGCACGGTGAGGATGCCCGCGCTCTGCGCGTTGACCACCAGGTCGGCGTGCCGGGCCAGCAGGTAGATCACCGCCTCGGCGGTGAACAGCGCCCCGATGACGGAGATCACCGGCAGCACCAGCAGGCTCAGGCTGCGGTAGGTGAACAGCAGGATCACGATGACCACGCCGAGCGCGGCGAACAGCAGGGTGCCGTCGATGCCCGAGAAGGCGTCGGCGGAGTCGGCGGCGAAGCCGCCCGGGCCGGTGATGTGCACCTGCAGCCCGTCCGTGCCCCGTTCGGCCGTGGCCCGGATGTCGTCCACCGCGTCCTTGATCGTCGTCCAGCCGCTCGGGTCGATCGTCGATCGGCACGATGACCTGGGCCGCCTGCGGGGCCGGCGCGCGGTCGAACTGCGGGCCGAACGTGCGGTCGCCGATGATGCCGTGCGCGGTCATCGTCCGCATGGACGCGGCGTCCTGCCGGATCTTCGCGACGTCCGCCGGAGTCAGCCCGCCCGCCCGGGTGTAGACGACGACCGCGGGCGCGGTCTCGGGCACGAACGCCTTCTGGAGCTCGACCACCTTGGTGGACTCGGCGTTGCCCGGCAGCCAGCTGGCCGCGTCGTTCTTCTGGGCGTCGGTCAGCTTCTGCGCGAGCGGCGCGAGCGAGGACCAGCACGATCACCCACAGTCCCAGGACGACCCACTTGCTGCGCCGTCCGCACACCAGGTGCGCCGCGCGTCCCGTTCGGCCGGCCATCACGACCCCCAGGTCCTCCGGTTGCGCCTGCCCTCCGCGACTGCTCCTGGAGGCGGTCAGCGACCAGCCTCCCACCGGGGGCCGGGTTCCGCGCGGCGGGAGCGGCGAAGGGACGGCGTCTTCGCGCCGGCGCGGGCGCGGCCGATCTGGTTTGCTGGGGCCATGACCGTGCAGATCAGCCCCAGCATCCTTTCCGCGGACTTCGCCCGGCTCGCCGAGGAGGCGAAGGCGGTGGACGGCGCCGACTGGCTCCATGTCGACGTCATGGACTACCACTTCGTGCCCAACCTGACGCTGGGCCTGCCGGTCGTGGAGTCGCTGCGCAAGGCCACCGACATCCCGCTCGACTGCCATCTGATGATCGAGCACCCCGACCGCTGGGCGCCGGCCTACGTGGAGGCGGGCGCGTCCTCGGTGACCTTCCACGCGGAGGCCGCCTCCGCCCCCGTGCGCATCGCCCGGGAGATCCGGGCCAAGGGGGCCCGGGCGTCGATGGCGCTGAAGCCCGGGCACGCCCATCGAGCCGTACGAGGACCTGCTGCCCGAGCTGGACATGGTGCTGATCATGACCATCGAGCCGGGCTTCGGCGGCCAGCCTTTCCTCGACGTCATGCTGCCGAAGATCCGCCGCACCCGCGCCCTGATCGAGAAGCACGGGCTGGAGATCTGGCTCCAGGTCGACGGCGGGGTCTCGGCCGACCACGATCGAGCGCTGCGCGGAGGCCGGCGCGGACGTCTTCGTCGCGGGCACGGCGGTCTACGGCGCCGAGGACCCGGCCGCCGCGATCCGCGGGCTGCGGGCCCAGGCAGAAGCTGCCTGCGCCCACCCCCGCGCCGGCGGCAGCTGACCCGGACCAGGGACCGGAACAGCGGGGTTACGCGCCCGTAACCTCCGGCGTCTGGGAGGATGAGCAGGAGCGGATCAACACGGGGAAACTGGGGAGAGCCGACGTGAGCACAGGTCGCACGGGGATGCGCATGGGCCCCGGCGAGATGGTCCAGGCCGCGGCGATGGCGCGTCGCTTCTACCTGGAGGGCAAGTCGAAGATCCAGATCGCCGAGGAGTTCGGCGTCAGCCGCTTCAAGGTGGCCCGGGTGCTGGAGACGGCGCTCGAACGCGACCTGGTCCGGATCGAGATCCGGGTGCCGGCCGAGCTGGACGCCGAGCGCTCCGACGCGCTGCGGGCCCGCTACGGGCTGCGGCACGCGGTCGTCGTGGAGACCCCGGCGGACCAGACCGACGCGCCCGACCCGGAGAACCTGGGCGCGGTCGCGGCCGGGCTGCTCGGGGAGCTGGTCAACGACGGTGACGTGCTGGGACTGGCCTGGGGCCGTTCGACCATCACCATGGCCAACGCGCTGGACCGGCTCCCGCCGTGCACGGTGGTGCAGCTGACCGGCGTCTACGACGTGGGCACCGCCGAGCGGGGCTCGGTGGAGGCCGTGCGCACCGCCGCCGCGATCTCCGGCGGCGAGGCCCACCCGCTGTACGCGCCCATGGTGCTCGCCGACCCGGCGACCGCCGCCGCGCTGCGCGCGCAGAGCCAGATCGCCGCCGCCATGAGCTTCTTCGAGAAGGTGACCGTGGCGGTGGTGTCCATCGGCTCGTGGGAGGCCGGCATCTCCACCGTGCACGACGCCGTCACCCCGGCCGAGCGCGAGTACTACGCGAGCATGGGCGTGGCCGCCGAGATGTCCTCGCACCTGTTCGACGCCCAGGGCCGCCGGGTCGGCCGCGACCTGGGGGAGCGCTGCATCACCATCGACGCGGACCGGCTGCGCCGCATCCCCGAGGTGCTGGCCATCGCCGGCGGCTCCCGCAAGGGCGCGGCCATCGACGCGGTGCTGCGCTCGGGCCTGGTCACCAGCCTGGTCACCGACACCGGCGCCGCGGACTACCTGCTGCGCGCCTCCGCGCCGCCCGCGCCCCGCCCGGCCCTGGACCGCGCCGACCCCGACGGCCTCTGAGCCCGAGGCCGGTCCGGACGGCTCCGGGAGGGGCCTGACGGTACCGGCCGGCTCCACTCGCGGGGCCTCGGGTGATCCCGACATGTCCGGACGTGTCGTTCTCTGGCGCGGTGCCGCCCTGCCGGTGACCGGGTGTGGCAGCATCGGCGCATGCTCGTGCTCGATCTGACCGGCGTCGGCGACCGGCGGGCGTTCATGGACCGGGCGGCCGTCGACCTGCGCCTGCCCGACTGGTTCGGGCGGAACTGGGACGCGCTCGCGGACTGCCTCACCGACCTGTCCTGGTGGCCGGTCGAGCCGGACGCACGCCGGCTGCTCGTCCGCGGCTGGCAGGAGTTCGCCGCCGCCATGCCCCGGGACTGGCGGATCGTCAAGGACATCCTGCGGGACGCCGAGTTGTTCTGGCGGCACACCGACAGCCCGCTGGCCGTGGTGGTCGAGGACGAGCCGCCCGAGGGGCGCCCGAACCTGTCAGGAGCGTAGCCGCGCAGAGCTGCTGATCTTGCCCCGGCGGACGCATGTCTCCACGAAGTGTCGACACTTGAGCTGATTATTTTCCTTCCCTTCCTCTGGACATGGTGTTTCGTCGCTGTTTCAATCCGAGTGTCGACACTTTGCGGAAAACCGGTGCTCGGCGTCGCCCCTAGGAGGAGGTAGATCCCCGTGAATCAACCGCGCCCGAAAGTCGTCGTCGACGATCTGCGCATCGGGCACTGGTCGCGACGGACCGGCACGTTCGCGCTCGCCTGCGACGGGCTGTCCTTCGAGGTGGCGGAGAACGAGTTCGTCGCCATCGTGGGGCCCAGCGGCTGCGGCAAGACCACCTTCCTGACCGCGCTGGCCGGCCTCACCCCCGTCGACTCGGGGCGGCTGGAACTCAACGGCGCCCAGATCACCGGCCCGGCCCGGGACCGCTCCCTGGTCTTCCAGCAGGCCTCGCTGTTCCCCTGGCGCAACGTCGCCGCGAACATCGCCTTCGGCCTGAAGGCGCAGGGCCGGCTGGACAAGCAGGGCCGGGCCCGGGTGGCCGAACTCGTCGAACTGGTGGGCCTCGCGGGCAAGGAGGACAAGTACCCGCGCGAGCTGTCCGGCGGGATGAGCCAGCGGGTCAACCTGGCCCGCGCGCTGGCCACCGACCCCGATCTCCTGCTGCTGGACGAACCGTTCTCCGCACTCGACGCGCAGACCCGCGAGCTGATGCAGGAGGAGCTCACCCGGGTCTGGCAGGTCGACAGCGCCGGCACCGGCAAGACCGCGGTCTTCGTCACGCACGACGTGCCGGAGGCGGTCTTCCTCGCCGACCGCGTGGTCGTCTTCTCCGCCGGCCCGGCGCACCTGGTCGAGGTCGTCGAGGTGGACCTGCCCCGCCCGCGCGGCGCCGAGGTCAAGCGCTCGGCCCGCTTCCAGGAGATCAGCGACCACATCCTCAGCCTCGTCATGAGCCAGAACCAGCCCGGTCGGAGGACGGAAGAAGACCATGACCGCAACGCAACTGTCGCCCGGTAAAGCGCGCGCCGTGGACCGCTCGGCCCGATCCGGCCCCCGCCGCCGCACGGTGGTCGACCGCTACCTCAACGCGATCCTCGGCCTCACCGGCCTCGTGGTCGTCCTCGCGGCGTGGCAGGTCTGCGCCGTGACCGGGGTCGTCGACGACAAGTTCAGCAGCTCGCCGTCCGGTGCCTTCGGCGCGCTGGTCGACTCCTTCCGCACCGGCGACGTCTGGTCACCGCTCGGATCGACGCTGTCGATCGTCGCCTGGGGCATGCTGATATCGATCGTCGGGGCCATTCCGCTCGGCCTGCTGATCGGCCGCAACCGGGTGCTGCACGCGCTGACCGACCCGCTGATCAGCATCATGTACTCCGTCCCCTACGTCGTCTTCCTGCCCATCCTGATCTTCTGGTTCGGCATCGACGCCAGCGCCCGCGTGGTCATCGTGGTGTGGAGCGCGCTCTTCCCGCTGCTCATCAACGTCATCGCCGGCGCCCGCAACCTGGAGCAGAGCCACCTCCAGGTCGCCCGGGTCTTCTGCGCCTCCCGGCTCACCACCTTGTGGTCGGTCGCCTTCCCGGCCACCCTCCCGTACATCCTCGCCGGCATCCGGCAGGCCGTGGGCCGCGCCCTGATCGGCGCCATCGTCGCCGAACTCTTCATGGGATCGGCCGGCCTGGGGTACGTCGTGCAGCTCAAGACGTCCAACTTCCAGACCGACGACGCCATGGCGGCCATCGCCGTCATCGCCGTGGTCGCGATCGTGCTCAACCACGGCGTGGCCTACCTGGAACAGCGGCTGACCTTCTGGTCCCGCACGGACTGATCGGGCGCCCCTCTTCTGCCGCCCGGCCCCATCCCCCCCGCGCTCATCTTTTCCCGCCCGCCCGCGCTCCTTTTCTCCCGCCCGCCCGCCCGCCCAGTCCCCCCCTCGTCCCCGCTCCGCCCTGCCGCGCGCCCGACCACCGAGGAACCCTCCATGAGAATCACCAGACTGGCTCCCGTGCCGCTCTGTGCCGCGCTCGCGCTCCTCGCCAGCGCCTGCAACGGAACCTCGTCGACCCCGTCGTCGAGCATGAAGATGACCATCGGCTACACGGCGATCGGCGCCGCGTACTCCGACCTGTACGTCTGCCAGGACCGGGGCGTGTTCAAGAAGAACGGCCTCGACGTCGACCTCAAGCTGCTCAACAGCAGTTCGCAGCTGGTGGCCGCGCTGGTCAGCAACAGCGTGCAGGTCGGCGCGGGCACGGCCAGGACCACCGCGCAGGGCATCCTCAAGGGCCTGGACCTGGACTACGTCGCGCTGCCGATATCCCACTACTACCTGGAGATGTGGGGCAAGCCGTCGATCACCTCGGTCGACCAGCTCAAGGGCCAGAAGATCGGCCTGAGTTCGCCCGGCTCCCTCGGCGACGCCTCGCTGGACGCGCTGCTGGAGGAGAAGGGCTGGACCGCCAAGGACGTCCACAAGACCTACCTGAAGAGCTCGCCCGCCGAGGTCACCGCGCTGGAGCACGGCTCGGTGGCGGCGATCGTCACCCAGCCGCCGACCGGCACCCAGACCCGGTCCAAGGGCTTCAAGAAGATCATGGACTTCACCAGGTTCCCGGCCGCCGCCAACGCCTACACGGTCAAGAGCGACTACCTGGCCAAGAACAAGAAGGCCGTCACCGCCTTCGTGAAGTCCGAGGCCGAGTGCCTGTCGATCCTGCACAAGGACAAGTCGGCCGCGATCGCCAGCATCATCAAGCACAGCGGCAACGACGACAAGTCGCTGGCCGAGTACTCCTACGACTTCTTCGAGCCGCTGTGGGCGAAGATCCCGACCGTGGCCCCGGAGCTCATCGACGACGCCTTCACCCAGGCGGTCGCCACCGGTGGCGGCAAGAAGCCCGCCGACACCGCCAAGTACGTCGACAACTCCTACGTCGACAGCCTGGTCAAGTCCGGCTACATCGCCGGGCTCTACAAGTAGCCGGACCCGCGAACCGGGCCGACGGGCCGCGACGACGACGAGGAGGAGGGGCCGTGGATTCCCCAGAGGACGTCAACGACCTGCGCGACTGGCTGCGGCTGGCCGAGCAGATGGGCGAGGTGCGCACGCTGCGCGGAGCCCACTGGGACGAGGAGATCGGTGCCGCGTCCGAGGTGAACTACAAGCGCCCCTCGCCGCCCGCGCTGCTCTTCGACGACATCCAGGGCTACCGGACCGGCCAGCGGGTGCTCACCGCCAGCATGTCCAACGCCCGCCGGCTCGGCATGACCCTGCGGCTGGGCACCGACCTGGACGACCGGGGGCTGGTCGAGGCGCTGCGCAACCGCCCCGGCGAGTGGGTGGAGAACGCCTCCAAGTACCCGGTGGACGTGCTCTCCTCCGGCCCGGTCTGCGAGAACGTCGTGCAGGCGCGCGACGCCGACCTGCTCGCCTTCCCCGTGCCCAGGTGGCACGAGGGGGACGGCGGGCGCTACATCGGCACCGGCTGCGCGGTGTTCACCACCGACCCGGACACCGGCGTCCTCAACGCCGGCGCCTACCGCATGCAGGTGCAGAACGGCGGCCGGGCCGCCAGCGTCAACATCGAGGCCGGCAAGCACGGCGCGGCCCACGTGCGGGCCTGGTTCGCCCGCGAGGGCCGCGCCCCGGTCACCGTGTCGCTCGGCCACGACCCGCTGCTGCTCGTGGTGGCCGGCACCGAAGTCCCCACCGGACTGTCGGAGTTGGAGTACGCCGGAGCCGTGCGCCGCCGTCCGGTCGAGGTGATCCGCGGCGAGGTGACCGGGCTGCCGATCCCCGCCTACGGCGAACTGGCCGTCGAGGGCTGGCTGTACCCCGAACGCAAGGAGCAGGAGGGGCCGTTCGGCGAGTGGACCGGCTACTACAGCGGCGGCACCGAAGCGGTCCTGACGACGGACATCGAGCGGATCTACCACCGCGACGACCCGATCCAGCTCGGCGCGCCGCCCGGGAAGCCGCCGCACGACTACTCGTACATGCGCAGCGTGATGAAGTCGGCGATGATCCAGGACGCGCTGGTGCGCACCGGGCTGCCCGGCGTCGAGGGCGTGTGGGCCCACGAGGTGGGCGGCGGACGGCAGTTGCTGGCAGTTTCCATCCACCAGGGCTACGCCGGCCACGCCCGGCAGGCCGGCTACCTCACCGCGCAGCTGCCGGCCGCCGCGTACATGAACAAGTTCGTCATCGTGGTGGACGCCGACGTCGACCCCCGCAGCCTCAACGACGTGATGTGGGCGGTGTGCACCCGCACCGACCCGGCCGCGGACATCGAGACCATGCGGCAGACGTGGGGGAGCCGGGTCGATCCGCTGCGCTCCCCGGGTCTGCCGCCGTTCAACACCCGCGCGGTGATCGACGCCTGCCGCCCGTGGGGCCGGCTGGCGGACTTCCCGAAGGTGGCCGAGGCCAGCCGGGAGCTGATCGACCACGTGGTGCGGCGCTGGCCGGACGTGCTCGGCGGCTCCTGGTGAGCACCGACGCCCCGGCGGGCGGCGGTCAGGTCTACCCGTCGCTCGGCGACGGCACCCGCCGGCTGGAGCTGATGCGCGTCCTGCGCCGGGGCATGGCCGGCGCGGGCATCGCCGACGAGATCGCGGTGGCGGTCGCCGCCGACATCATCGAGGGCCGGCTGGCGCCCGGCGACGACGTCAACTCCGTCGACCTCGCCCGGACCTTCCGCAGCAGCCGCACCCCCGTGCGCGAGGCGCTGCTGGTGCTCCAGCGCGAGGGGTTCGTCGAACTCGCCGCGCGGCGCCGGCCGCGGGTCGCCCGGCTGGCGCTGCGCGAGGTGCGCGAGCTGTACCACCTGCGGGCCGACCTGTACTCCGTGGTCAGCCGCACGGTGGTGCGGGTCGCCTCCGACGACGACCTTGACCTGCTCCGCGTCCACCAGCGGGAGCTGGAGGGCGCGACGGCCGCGGGGGACGTGGACCGCTACTTCTGGGTCAACGTGCAGTTCCGCAACACCGAGGCCGAGATCGCCCGCGACGCCACCATCCGCCGCGTGCTCGACACCCTCGGCCTGCGCGCCCTCCAACTGCGCCACCTCAGCCTGTCGCAGCCCGGCCGGCTGGAGCCCTCGCTGGCCGACCACGCGCGGCTGCTGAGGGCGTACGAGGACCGCGACGGCAACCTGGCCGCCGCGCTCACCCGGTCGCTGGTGCTGGGCGGGCTCGCGGCCATCGAACGCTCGGGCTGGAGCCACGACCCGCGGCCCGCGGCCCCTGTGGCCGCCCCGGGCCCCGCGGGCGCTCCGGCCCGTACCGACGAGACGAAGGAAGGACATGGCGGTTCCGTTGCGTTTCCGGCTCAACCGTGAGGACGTGGAGGTCCACCTGAAGGACCCCGCCTCCACCCTGCTCGACCTCCTGCGCCACGACCTCGGCCTCACCGGCACCAAGTCCGGCTGTGCCATCGGCTACTGCGGGGCCTGCACCGTCATCGTCGACGGCGAGGCCGTCCCGGCCTGCCTCCAGATGGCCGGGCTGCTCGAAGGCCGCGAGGTCCGCACCGTGGAGGACCTCAGCGGCCCCGACGGGCTCGACCCCGTACAGGCCGCGTTCGTGGCGTGCGCGGGCCTGCAGTGCGGGTTCTGCACCCCCGGCCACGTGATGGCGCTGCGCGCCCTGCTCGACCGCGAGCCCGACCCCGGCGAGGAGCGGCTGCGCGAGACGGTCGACGGCAACTACTGCCGCTGCACCGGCTACGCCAAGATCATGGACTCCGCCCGCGAGGCGGTCCGGCTCCAGTGCGAGCGCGGACGCGCGGACGCCGCCCCCGCACTGCCGCACCCGGGGGAGGCGCTCTGATGTCAGTCACCCCGCAGACCGCCCCCGTGACCGGGCCCGGCCTCGCCGACGGCCCCTCGCTGAGCCGCTCCGTCCTGCCGCCGGTGATCGGCCGCCCCGTGGAGCGGGTCGACGCGGTGGAGAAGGTCACCGGCCGGGCCGCCTTCGCCGCCGACGTCCGCATCCCGCGGATGCTGCACGGCGCCGTGGTCCGCTCGCCGCACGCCAACGCCCGGGTGCTGTCCGTCGACACCTCCCGCGCGGCCCGGCTGCCGGGCGTGCACGCCGTGGTGACCGGCGCGGACACCGCCCGGATCAAGTGGGGCGCCTTCCGGCCCGACCTCTACCCGCTGGCCGTCGACCGGGTCCGCTACGTGGGCGACGAGGTCGCCGCGGTCGCGGCCGTCGACCCGGAGACCGCCCGCCGGGCCGCCGAGCTGATCACCGTCGAGTACGAGGTGCTGCCGGCCGTCCTCGGCCTGGACGAGGCGCTCGCCGAGGGCGCGCCGCTGGTGCACGACGACGCGCCGGGCAACCTCGCCCACGAGTTCTCCTTCGACCGGGGCGGGGCCGACGCGTGGTTCGACCGCAGCGACCTCGTCGTCGAGGGCGTCTGGCAGACCACCCGCCAGTGGCACGGCTCGATCGAGACGATCGGCTGCACGGCTGAATGGTCCCAGGACCGCGTCACGCTGTGGGTCAACACCCAGACGCCGTTCCTGGCCCGGCAGCGCTACGCCACCGCGCTCGGCCTGCCGCTGCGCGCGGTGCGGGTGGTGCAGACCGAGGTCGGCGGCGGCTTCGGCGGCAAGTCCGGTGACGACAACACCTCGGTGATCTGCGCGATCCTGGCCCGCAAGTCCGGCCGGCCGGTGCAGCTGGTCAACACCCGCGAGGAGGAGTTCCTCGCCAGCCGCCCCCGCATCCCGATGCGCTACCACGTCCGGCTCGGCTTCACCTCCGACGGCCGGGTGACCGCGAAGGAGATCGACCTCCTCGCCGACAACGGCGCCTACACCGGCAAGGCACAGGCGGTGCTCGGCGCGGCCACCGTCCGGCACGACGCCCTGTTCAACTACCGGGCCGTGCGGGCCCGTTCGCGCCTCATCTACACCAACCTGGTGCCCACCGGCGCGTTCCGCGGCTTCGGCAACCCCTCCGCGGACTGGGCGGTGGGACAGGCGTGGGACCTCGCGGCGGACCGGCTCGGCATCGAGGTGCCCGACCTGTTCCTGCTCAACGCGGTGGAGGAGGGCAGCGTCTCCCCGCACAACCACAAGATCACCAGCTGCGAGCTCAAGCAGTGCATCCGCAAGGCCGCCCAGGCCATCGGCTGGTACGACAAGCGGGCCGCGCCCCGACCCCACCGCGGCCTGGCGATGGGCGTCAGCGTCCACGTCTCCGGCCGGCGCAGCTTCGGCGACTACGACGGCAGTTCGGCCGTGGTCCGGCTCACCGAGGACGGCCGCGCCGCGGTCATCGTCGGCGAGGGCGAGATCGGCACCGGCGCGCGGACCACCCTCGCGCAGATCACCGCCGCCGAACTCGGCGTCCCCGTCGCCGACGTGACCGTCTCCCGCCCCGACACCGACCTGACCACGCACGCCCTCGGCGCGCTCGCCAGCCGGGTCACCTACGTGGCGGGCAACGCCGTCAAGCGCGCCGCCGAGCAGGCGTGCGAGCAGCTGCTGGCCGCCGCCGCCCGGCAGTTGGGCCGCACCGCGGCCGAACTGTGGGTCGAGGACGGCCTGGTGCACGCCCCGGCCGGCCCGAACGGGGCGGAGGCCGCGCAGGTGCCCGTCGGCGTGGTGGTCCGGGCCGAGTTGTACCGGCCCGACGGCCAACCGATCGTGGGCGTCGGCTCGTTCGACAACCCCTCGGAGTTCCCCGACCAGGTGCGCTTCGGCAACGAGTCGGGCGCCTACAACTTCGTCGCCGAGGCGGCCGAGGTCGAAGTGGATCCCGCCACCGGGGCGGTGACCGTCCACGAGGTGGCCGCCGTGGTCGACTGCGGCACGGTGCTGAACCCGCCGCTGGCCCAGGGCCAGGTGGAGGGCGCGATCGCGCAGGGACTGGGGATGGCGGTCACCGAGCGGTTCGACTGGGAGGGCGGCGCGCCGACCGACCCGAACTTCAAGGACTACAAGCTGCCCACCGCCGGTGTGATGCCGCGCCTGCACGTGGAGTTCGCCGACTCCTACGAGCCGACCGGGCCGTTCGGCGCCAAGGGCGTCGGCGAGATCGCCCTGGACCCGATCCCCGCCATCGTGGCGAGCGCGGTGGCCGACGCCGTGGGCGTGCGGATCCACGAACTGCCCATCACCGCCGAGAAGATCTTCTGGGGGATGCGGGCCCGCGAGAAGGACGCCGCGCCGGGCGACGACGGCACCCCGGCGGACACGCCCGGGGCCCAGGACCCCTCCGCAGCCGACGAAAGCGACCCGCGATGACGGCCCTCGACCACGTCCCCCCGCCCCTGGACCCCTTCCGCCCGCCGCAGGCGGTGCTGACCCCCGGCACCCTCGACGAGGCGCTGCGGCTGCTGGCCGGGCCGGGCGCGACCGTGCTCGGCGGCGGGGTGGGCCACACCCTGCGCCGCCAGGCACGGCGCCCGGTCGAGGCGACCACCCTGGTGGCCGTGGCCGGGCTGGACGGCCTGGCCGACGTCACCTGGCTCGACGACCGCGTGGTGATCGGCGCAGGCGTCCGGCTGAGCACCCTCGCGAACGACGCCCGGCTCGCGGCCCTTTGGCCGGTCGTCACCGAGGCGGCCGGGTCGGTCGCCACCGCCCGGATCCGCCGCATGGTCTCCCTCGGCGGGAACCTCGCCGCCGGCGACGACAGCCACGACCCGCCGGTGGCGCTGGCCGCCGCCGGCGCCGAACTCACCGTCCGCGGCACCGGATCGGTCCGCACCCTGCGGGTCACCGACCTCGGCGGACCGGAC
Organism: uncultured Actinomycetota bacterium; assembly: GCA_963756705.1. Lineage (GTDB taxonomy): Bacteria > Actinomycetota > Actinomycetes > Streptomycetales > Streptomycetaceae > Actinacidiphila. The sequence continues at coordinate 101,411 of CAVWOS010000010.1, forward strand.
GGGCTGCGCCCGGGCGAGCTCCTCCAGGACGTCCGGCTGCCGCGGCCCGGCGGCGCGGACGGGACACCCGGCGCACAGGGCGCGACCGGTTCGGCGTACGAGAAGTTCCTGGTCCGCGGGGTGTGGGAGTACGCCTGCGTGAACGTGGCCGCGGTCGTCCGGCTGGACCCCGCCGGGACGCTGGGCGCGCTCGCGCTCGCCGTCGGCTCGGTGGCCGGCGGACCGGTGCCGGTGGACCTGGCCGACCTGGCCGGCGGCCGGATGGGGCCGGAGGTCGTCGCCGAGGCCGCCCGCCGCGCCTCCGCGACCACCCGCCCGTACGGCGACGTGCGCGGCTCGGCCGCCTACAAGTCCCTGATGATCTCGGAGTTCGCCCGCCGGGCGCTGACTCGGGCGGCGCGCCGCGCCGCGGAAGGAACGGATCGATGACAGCCCCCGCCGTGCTCGGCACGGCCACCACCCGCGACGGCGTGCCGCTGTCCTTCACCCGCCGGCCGGCGCCGGAGGGCGCGCCGCGCGTCGTGCTCGTGCACAGCCTCGCGCTGGACCGGTCGCTGTGGTCCGGCGTCACCGAGGCGCTGGCCGGGCGGGCCGAGACGGTCGCGTACGACTGCCGCGGCCACGGGCAGTCGGGGGCGCCCGCCGGCCCGTACACCACTGACCAGTTCGCGGACGACCTCGCCGACCTGCTGGACCACCTCGGCTGGACCGACGCCGTGGTCGCCGGGTGCTCGATGGGCGGTTGCGTGGCCCAGGCGTTCGCCGCCCGCCACCCCGCCCGCACCCGCGCGGCCCTCTTCGTCGACACCACCGCCTGGTACGGGCCCGACGCCGAGCGGGACTGGGCGGCGCGCGCGGCGGCGGCCCGGGAGAAGGGCCTGGACTCCCTCATCCCCTTCCAGCTCACCCGCTGGTTCGGCGACGCCTTCCGCGCCGCGAACCCCGAGCTGATGGCCCGGCTGACCGAGGTCTTCACCGCCAACGGCCTGGACTCCTACGAGGCGACCTGCGCGATGCTCGGCGCCGCCGACCTGCGGGCCTCCGCCTCCGCCATCCCGCACCCGGCCCGGGTGCTGGTGGGGGAGGACGACGGGGCGACGCCCCCGGCGATGGCCCGCGACCTGGCGAAGCGCATCGGCGACGGGGCCGCGGAGGTCGTCCCCGGCACCCGGCACCTGACCCCGCTGGAGAACCCGGCCGTGGTCGTCCTGGCACTGGAGGACCTGATGGAACGCTCGGCCGCGCCCTCCGCGGGGAGCCTCTCGTGACCGCCGCCGAAGCCGCCGCCCCCGCCGAACCCGTCGTGGACGTGCACGCCCATCACGTGGGCGAACCCGCCGTCGCCCGCATCCGCGACGAGGGCGCCGCGCACGGCGTACGGCTCGTCGACCAGGGCCCCGTCACCCGGGTCGAGGTGGGCGGGCGGCTCAGCGGGCTGCCGCTGCTGCCCGCGCTGACCGACGTGCCGGCCCGGCTGGCCTGGATGGACGGTGCCGGGGTCGACGTGCAGCTGGTCGCCCCCTGGATGGACCTCGCGGGCTACGAGCTCGACGGCCCGGACGGGCTGTGGCTCGCCCAGGTGCAGAACGACGCGCTGGCCGCGCTGGTGGCCGAGCACCCGGACCGGTTCCGCGCGGCGGCGGCCGTACCGCTCCAGCAGCCGGAGGCGGCGGCGGCCGAACTGCGGCGCGCCGTCACCGGACTCGGCCACCGGGCGGTGCAGATCGGTGCCCGGGTCGGCGAACTCGGCCTGGACGACCCGGGCCTGGAGCCCTTCTGGTCCGAGGCCGAGGAACTGGACGTCCCGCTGATCGTGCACCCGGCCGAACTCGACGTGCCCGAGCGGGTGCGCCGGCTCTTCCTGCACATCCTGGTCGGCAACCCGTCGGAGACCACGTTCGCCGCCGCCGCGCTGATGCTCGGCGGGGTGCTCGAACGCCACCCCGGGCTGCGGGTGCTGCTGGTGCACGGCGGCGGCTTCGTGCCGTACCAGATCGGGCGGCTGGAGCGAGGCTTCAGCGCCGCCCCTCCGGCCTTCCGGGCCGCCGGCGAGGTCAGCCCGGCCCGGCTGCTGGACCGGCTGTGGTTCGACACGGTGCTGCACGACGACGACGCCCTGCGGCACCTCGCGGGCTTCGCGGGCGCCGGGCACGTGGTGCTGGGCAGCGACTACCCGTTCCCGATGCGCGCGGACCGCCCCGCCGACGCCCTGGACGTCCTGGGCCTGGCCGGACGGGAGCGGTCCGCCGTCTCGACCGCGGCGGGCCTGCTCGGACCGGTCAGCCCGGCGTCCCCGTCCACCCCGAGCGCTCCACCGCGGCCAGCCCCCGCCGGACGATGGACTGGGTGAGGGCGGCGGCCAGCTCCGCCTCCCCCTCGACGTACGCCTGCACCAGCCGGCGGTGGTCGGCCACCGAGGCGTCCATCCGGCCGGCCAGCGACAGGCTGAGGTGGCGGAGCTGGAGCGTGCGGATCCCGACGGAGTCCAGCACGTTGCGCACGGTCTCGTTTCCCGCCAGCCGCGCCTCGGTGTTGCGGAACTCCACGATCAGCCAGAAGTACCGGTCCAGGTCGCCCGAAGCGGCGGCCTCCTCCAGCCGGGCCTGGACGTCGTGGAAGACCGCGATCTCCGCGGCGCCGCGGTGGGCCACGATCCTCCGGCTCACCAGGCCGTACAGCTCCGAGCGCAGCTCGTATATCTCCCGCACCTCGGTGAGCCCCAGGTGGCGGACCCGGGGGCGCTTGCGGGCCGCGATCTCGACCAGGCCCTCCCGTTCGAGGGTGAGCAGCGCCTCGCGGACCGGGGTGCGGCTGCTGTTGAAGCGCCGGGCCAGGTCGACGGAGTTCAGGTCGTCGCCCGGCTTGAGCCGGCCCTCGACGATCCCGGTGCCCACGGCCACCAGGATCTCGTCGCTGACGCTGGTCACCTCCTGCGACCGGCGCAGCACCCTAAGGATCTCGCGGCCCCCGGCCGTCAGCGACGCGCCGTCCCGGTGGCGCTCGCGCGCCTCGTCCCCGGCCCGACGTTCGTGGCCGTCGACCGTCATCCGTCCTCACCGCCCCAGCGCTGGTCGCCGTTCGTCGCCGTTTGTTGAAAGGCCTCTCATGGTTCACCTCATCACACCACGGGTGACCCCCGGGACAGGAATCCCGGCCGTCACCGCGGTCCCCGGCCCGCCGGCCGGGGCGCGTCCGGCGCGGCGGGGGCGGCCCCGTGCGTGACATCCTCGCCCAGTTGCGCGGCTGGCTCGACGACGGCACGGACTTCGCCCTGGCGACCGTGGTGGACGTGCGCGGCAGCGCGCCGCGCACGCCCGGCGCCGCGCTGGCCGTCTCCGCCGCCGGGCAGGTGGTGGGCAGCGTCTCCGGCGGCTGCGTGGAGGGCGCGGTGTACGAGGCCGCACTGGACGCGCTGGACACCGGCCGGGCCGCGGCGCACACGTACGGCTACAGCGACTCCGACGCCTTCGCCGTCGGCCTGACCTGCGGCGGCACGCTGACGGTGCTGGTCCAGCCGTTCGCCGACCCCGGCGCCCGGGCCCGGCTGCGGGAGCTGGCCCGCGCGGTGGAGGCCGGCGAGCCGGTCGCGGCCGTCACCGTCGTGGACGGCGCGGGGCCGGCCGGCGCGCTGTGGCTGGTGGGCCCGGGGCGCGCCGAGGGTTCGCTGGGCGACCCGGACCTGGACCGGGCCGTCGCCGACGACGCCCGCGGGGCGCTGGAGCGGGGCACGGCCGGGCTGCGCGCCTACGGGCGGCGCGGCGAGCGGCGCCGGGACGACCTGCGGGTCTTCGTCCAGCCCTTCACGCCGCCGGCCCGGATGCTGGTCTTCGGGGCGATCGACCACGCCGCCGCGACCGCCCGGATGGGCGCCTTCCTCGGCTACCGGGTGACGGTGTGCGACGCCCGCCCGGCCTTCGCCACCCCCGAGCGCTTCCCCGACGCCCACGAGGTGGTCCGCGCCTGGCCGCACGAGTACCTGGCGAGCACCGAGGTCGACCGGCGGACGGTGATCTGCGTGCTCACCCACGACCCGAAGTTCGACGTCCCCCTGCTGCTGGCCGCGCTGCGCACCGACGCCGGGTACATCGGCGTGATGGGCAGCCGCCGCACCCACCGCGACCGCGCGGCCCGGCTGCTCGCCGAGGGCGCGGGCCCCGCCGACCTCGCCCGGCTCGCCTCGCCGATCGGGCTGGACCTGGGGGCCCGCACCCCCGAGGAGACGGCGGTGTCGATCGCCGCGGAGATCGTCAAGGCGCGCTGGGGCGGCAGCGGGCGGCCGCTGACCGAGCTCACCGGAGGCATCCACCGGCCCGTGCGCGAACCCGCCTGAGCCGGCCCCGGGGTCCGGCTGGCGTGGCCGGACCTCACGGTGGACGGCCGGTTCGGCCCGGTGACGGCGAGCGCGGTGCGCGCCGTCCAGGCGGCCCACGGCCCGTCCGCCGACGCGATGGTCGGGGCCGACACCTGGCCCGTGCTGGCGGTGACCGTGCGGCAGGGCTCCGCGGGATCCGCCGTGCAGGCCGTCCAGGACGCACTGGTCGCCCGCGGCCACCCCCTCGCGGTGGACGGCCGGTTCGGGCCGGCGACGGCGAGCGCGGTGCGTGCCCTGCAGACGGCCCGCGGACTGCCCGCCGCCCGGGCACCCGCGGTCGTCTCGGCCGACCCCGGGTGCCCGGGCGGACGCGGGTCGAGGATGATGGTCCAGGAGCCGCTTCGCGACCGTCCCGGTCGGCGCGGACTCCCGCCCGCAGCCTCGGTACGATCGCAGGTGAGAGAGTCCTCATGCGTTTCCTGAATGATGCCCGGCCCACGTACGACCTGACCTACGACGACGTCTTCATGGTCCCCGGCCGCAGCGCGGTGGGTTCCCGGCACGCCGTGGACCTGCGCTCGCCGGACGGGACCGGCACCACCATCCCCCTGGTGGTGGCCAACATGACCGCCATCGCTGGCCGCCGGATGGCCGAGACCGTCGCCCGCCGGGGCGGCCTGGTCGTCATCCCCCAGGACATCCCGCTCGAAGTGGTGACCGAGGTCGTCGGCTGGGTCAAGCGGCGCCACCTGGTGCTGGACACCCCGATCACCCTCGCGCCCACCCAGACCGCCGCCGACGCGCTGGCCCTGCTGCCCAAGCGCGCGCACGGCGCGGGCGTGGTGGTCGAGGACGGCCGGCCGGTCGGCGTGGTCACCGAGTCCGACCTCACCGGCGTGGACCGCTTCACGCAGCTGTCCGTCGTGATGTCCCGCGACCTGCTGGTCCTCGCCGCCGACATCGACCCCCGGGACGCCTTCAACCGGCTGGAGGACGCGCACCGCAAGCTGGCCCCCGCGGTGGACGCCGACGGGCGGCTGGCCGGCATCCTCACCCGCACCGGCGCGCTGCGCGCCACCCTCTACGACCCGGCGGTGGACGCCGGCGGGCGGCTGCGGATCGCGGCGGCCGTCGGCATCAACGGCGACGTGGCCGGCAAGGCCCGGCAGCTGCTCGACGCGGGCGCGGACACCCTCGTGGTGGACACCGCGCACGGTCACCAGGAGTCGATGCTGGCCGCCGTCCGCGCGGTGCGGGCGCTGGACCCGCGGGTGCCGGTCGCGGCGGGCAACGTGGTCTCCGCCGCGGGCGTGCGCGACCTGGTCGAGGCCGGTGCGGACATCGTCAAGGTCGGCGTCGGGCCCGGCGCGATGTGCACCACCCGCATGATGACGGGCGTCGGCCGCCCGCAGTTCTCCGCCGTGCTGGAGTGCGCGGCCGAGGCGCGCCGGCACGGGCGGCACGTGTGGGCCGACGGCGGCGTGCGGCACCCGCGGGACGTGGCGATGGCGCTGGCCGCCGGGGCCTCCAACGTGATGATCGGCTCGTGGTTCGCCGGCACGTACGAGTCGCCGGGCGACCTCCAGCAGAGCGCGGACGGGCGGCTGTACAAGGAATCCTTCGGGATGGCCTCGGCCCGCGCGGTGCGCAACCGCACCGCCGAGGAGTCGGCGTACGACCGGGCCCGCAAGGCGCTGTTCGAGGAGGGCATCTCCACCTCGCGGATGTTCCTCGACCCCGGGCGGCCGGGGGTGGAGGACCTGATCGACTCGATCATCGCCGGCGTGCGCAGCGCCTGCACGTACGCGGGGGCCGCCTCGCTGGAGGAGTTCGCCGAGCGGGCCGTGGTCGGCGTGCAGAGCGCGGCCGGCTACGCGGAGGGCGAGCCGCTGCACGCGAGCTGGCAGTAGGGCCCGGCCGGCCCGCGTCCGGCCCGGCTTTCCCGGGCGTGAGCCGCGCGTGGGCCGGCGGCGGGCTGTCCGTGAGCCGCCCGTGAGCCGTCCACCGGGCCGCCGGTGCGCCGCCCCGCGTCCGGGAACCGGGCGTGCGCGCCCGCCGGCCGCCCCGGGTGGCACACTCCGGCTGTGCCGCTGAACGAACTCGACGAACGCATCGTCCACGCCCTCGCCGCCGACGCCCGCCGCTCCTACGCCGACGTCGGCGCCGAGGTGGGCCTGTCCGCCTCCGCGGTCAAGCGCCGGGTCGACCGGCTGCTGGCGTCGGGCGCGATCAGGGGCTTCACCGTGCGGGTCGACCCGGCCGCCCTCGGCTGGGAGACCGAGGCGCTGGTCGAGCTCTACTGCCGGCACAACACCTCGCCCGAGGACATCCGGCGGGGCCTGGCCCGCTACCCGGAGGTGGCCTCCGCGTCCACGGTGACGGGGGAGGCCGACGCGGTGGTGCAGGTCTTCGCCGCCGACGTGCGCCATTTCGAGCAGGTGCTGGAGCGGATCGCGGGGGAGCCGTTCGTCGTCCGCACCAAGTCGGTGCTGGTGCTCTCGCCCCTGCTGCGCCGCTACGGGGCGGGCGGGCCGGACCAGCCGTAGGGCGCCTCCTCGGCGGCCGGCGCGTCCCGTAACCGTGGGTGAATTGCCGGTATTGATGCGTACTGTCAGGTTTTGCCCCTTCGAGAGGGGTAACGCGCTGAAGTGAGGCCAGAGCGGCCACGGCAGCCTTTGTAGGAGGCGACATGATCACGCGCGAGCAGATACCCCAGGTCGTGGGCCATCCGGTCCTTGACGCCCAGGGGAAGAAGATCGGCGACGCCAAGCACATGTACCTGGACGACGCCACCGGCGATCCGGAATGGGTGACGGTCAAGACCGGTCTGTTCGGCAACAGCGAGACCTTCGTGCCGACCCGCGCGGCCCGCATCGTGCAGGACCATGTGGAGGTTCCTTACGAGAAGGACCAGGTCAAGGGCGCTCCGAACGTCGACGTGGACTCCGGCGGGCACCTGTCCGCCGAGGAGGAGCGGCACCTCTACCGCTACTACGGGCTGGAGACCAAGGGCGGCGCGGGGATGGGCATGGGCACCGCCGCGGCGGGCGGGGCGGCCGGGGGCGCGGCGGGCGACCGCGCGGCCGCCGGCACCGGCACCGCGGAAGCCGGCGGACCCGCCGACACGGGCGCCGGCCAGGCGTCCTACGCCGTCAGCGGCACCGGCAAGGCCGAGCGGACGGCCGCCGCCGACACCGGCGCCAAGGACCTCGGCGAGGCCATGACCCGCTCCGAGGAGGAGATCCACGTCCGGGTCGAGCGGCAGGAGTCCGGCACCGCAAGGCTGCGCCGCTACGTCGACGTCGAAGAGGTCGAGGAGACCGTGCCGGTCGTCCACGAGGAGGTACGCCTGGAGCGCGAGCCCATCTCCGACAAGGACCGCGGCCGCTACGGCGACATCAACGAGGCCGAACGGGTCGTCACGCTCCACGAGGACAAGGCGATCGTCGAGACCGAGGTCGTCCCCAAGGAGCGCGTCCGGATGCGCGTCGAGGAGCACACCGAGCAGAAGAAGGTGCACGGGCGCGTGCGCAAGGAGCGCATCGAGGCCGACATGATCGGGCCGGACAAGGGCACCGGCGAGGCCCGCGCCGACCGGCCCGGACGGGACAAGCCCACGCGGTGAGTCCCGCGCACCACGGGTGAGGGACTCTCAGGGGCCGTCCACGCGCTCCACCGCCTTCCCGGCGGCAGGAGCGCGGGGACGCGTCCGCCCCGGGCACCCGGCGCTCCCTCTTCGGGGCCGCGCGCAACGGATCGGCGGGGGCGTCGGCCGCGGCGCAACGGATGGCCACCAGGGCGCAACGGATGGGGATTGCCGCAGGTGGGAGGGGGAACGTAGCGTCAACTCGGCAGGGTGCGTGCGGGTGGAGGAGGGGACGTGGGGGTGTTGCGGACGGCGCTGCTGCAAGGTCCGAGCGGGGTGCCGGCGAGCGTCGGGGAGAGCCTGGACGCGCTGGAGGCGGCGGCGCGGGAGGCGGCCGGACAGGGCGCGCGGCTGCTGGTGACCAGTGAACTGTTCACGACCGGCTACGCGGTGGGCGCCGCAACGCTCGCCGAGGCGGCCGAGCCCGCCGATGGCCCGGCCAACGCGCGGGTGGCCGCCATCGCCGCCCGGTACGGCATCGCCGTCGTGCACGGCTACCCGGAGCGCGAGGGCGCGCGCGTCTTCAACTCCGCCCGCCTCACCGGCCCGGACGGCGCAGCCCTCGCCGACTACCGCAAGGCCCACCTGTACGGGGCCTACGAGCACGAAGCCTTCACCCCCGGCGACCGGGCCGTGGCGCAGGGGACCGTGGACGGCGTCCGGATCGGCCTGCTGATCTGCTACGACGTGGAGTTCCCCGAGGCCGTACGGGCCCACGCCCTGGCGGGCACCGAACTCCTGGCCGTGCCCACGGCGCTGATGAGCCCGCACGAGTTCATCCCGATGAGCCTGGTGCCGACCCGCGCCTTCGAGAACGGCATCCACGTCGCCTACGTCAACCGGTGCGGCCCGGAGGGGGAGTACGACTTCGCCGGGCTCAGCTGCCTGGCCGGGCCCGGCCGCACCGCGCCGGCCCGGGCCGGCACCGGGCCCGGACTCGTGGTCGCCGACATGGACCCGGGGGAGCGGACCGCCGCCCGCGCCGAGAACCCCTACCTCACCGACCGGCGGCCGGAGCTGTACCGCTCCCTCGGCTGAGCGCCGCCCCCACCCGTATCCCCGCAGGACCGCGCGGACCTCCCGCCACAGCTCCAGGAGAACCACCCCGATGACGTCCGTGCCCACGGCCGTGCCAGAAGAGCACGCCCCCGCGCAGCCGCCGCTCACCATGGTCGGCCCCGACTTCCCCTTCCCGTACGACGACTACCTCGCGCACCCGGCGGGACTGGGCGCGGTGCCGCCCACCGAGCACGGCACCGAGGTCGCGGTGATCGGCGGCGGGCTCTCCGGCATCGTGACCGCCTACGAGCTGATGAGGATGGGCCTGCGGCCGGTCGTGTACGAGGCCGACCTGATCGGCGGCCGGCTGCGCACGGTCGGCTTCGACGGCTGCGACCCCGAACTGACCGCCGAGATGGGCGCGATGCGCTTCCCGCCGTCCTCGACCGCGTTCATGCACTACGTGGACCTGGCCGGGCTGAGCACCCGGCCGTTCCCCAACCCGCTGGCGCCGTGCACGCCCTCCACGGTCGTCGACCTCAAGGGCGAGAGCCACTACGCCACCTCACTGGACGACCTGCCGGAGGTCTACCACGAGGTCATGCGCGCGTGGCGGACCTGCCTGGAGGAGGGCGCCGACTTCACCGCGATGCAGCGCGCCCTGCGCGCCCGCGACGTGCCCGCGATCCGGGCGATCTGGCCGGCGCTCGTGGAGCGGCTGGACGACCAGACCTTCTACGGCTTCCTGTGCGGCTCGCCCGCCTTCCGCTCCTTCCGGCACCGCGAGATCTTCGGCCAGGTCGGCTTCGGCACCGGCGGCTGGGACACCGACTTCCCCAACTCGATCCTGGAGATCCTGCGGGTCGTCTACACCGGCGCCGACGACGACCACCGCGGCATCGTCGGCGGCAGCCGGCAGCTGCCGACGCGGCTGTGGGAGCGCGAGCCGGGCAAGCTCGTCCACTGGCCGCCGGGCACCTCGCTCAGCTCCCTGCACGGCGGCGATCCGCGCCCGGCCGTCACCGGACTGCACCGCACCGCCGGCGACCGGATCACCGTCACCGCCGCCGACGGCGACATCCGCACCTACCGGGCCGCGGTGTTCACCGCGCAGAGCTGGATGCTGCTGGCCAAGATCGCCTGCGACGAGGCGCTGCTGCCGATCGACCACTGGACGGCCGTCGAGCGCACCCACTACATGGAGTCCAGCAAGCTCTTCGTGCCCGTCGACCGGCCCTTCTGGCGGGACAAGGACCCGCGCACCGGGCGGGACGTGATGTCCATGACGCTCACCGACCGGATGACCCGCGGCACCTACCTGCTCGACGACGGCCCGGACCGCCCCGCGGTGATCTGCCTGTCGTACACCTGGTGCGACGACAGCTCCAAGTGGCTGCCGCTGGACGCCCGCGAGCGGATGGAGGTCATGCTCGCCTCGCTGGGCGAGATCTACCCCGGCGTCGACATCAGGCGGCACGTCATCGGCAACCCGGTGACCGTCTCCTGGGAGGACGAGCCGTACTTCATGGGCGCGTTCAAGGCCAACCTGCCCGGGCACTACCGCTACCAGCGGCGGCTGTTCACGCACTTCATGCAGGACGCGCTGCCGCCCGGGCAGCGGGGGCTGTTCCTCGCCGGGGACGACATCTCGTGGACGGCCGGATGGGCCGAGGGCGCCGTGCAGACCGCGCTCAACGCCGTGTGGGGCGTCATGCACCATCTCGGCGGCGCCACCGACCCGCTCAACCCGGGCCCCGGCGACGTCTTCGAGTCGATCGCGCCCGTGGTACTGCCCGAGGACTAGAGCCGCCTCGGCCGGCCCCCGCGGATCAGTCGTCGTCGACCGGGAGGAGCAGGGCCCGGCCGAGCAGGGCCACCGCCGCGTCCAGGGCGTCCGCGCACTCCCGGAAGGCGGTCGGCCGCTCGCGCAGCGCCCACAGCAGCCGGGCCGCCGCCCACGCGCCGGACCGGGCCCGCCCCAGGCTCCAGGCCCCGAGCCGGTGGCTCAGCGGCTCGCAGCGCTCCAGCGGGTCGGGGCCGGGCATCAGCTCCTCGCGGACCCGGGTCTCGATGGCGACCAGCACCCCGCCGACCCCGGCGAACTCGTCGGCGTACGCGGCGGGCGAACGGCCGGTGGCCCGGCAGGTGTCCACGACGGCGAGGGCGAGGTCGTGGCCCACGTGCGCGTTGATGCCGGCCAGTGCGAACTGGAGCGGATGGATGCCGGGGTGCGAGCGGACGCGCAGCAGCGCCCGCCAGCAGTCCGGGGCCCGGCCGCCGCCGGGCGTCACGGCCGCCAGGTACCGGGAAGCGAAGTGCGCGGTGAGGTCGGCCGCCTCGCGCGGATCGCCGAAGTGCCCGTCGGCCAGCCGCCGCCGCACCTCCTCGGTGACCGCCAGGTAGACCCGGTTGAACACGCCCACCCCGTCCCCGGGCGGGAGGGCGCGGGCCAGCTCACGCATCCGGGCCACCACGTCGTCCACCGCCGCAGGCGCGCCCCGCTGTGCCGTCGTCGTCATGGGCCCAGCTTCCGCACCCGTCCCCGCGCGCGCGTCCGGCGCGCCGCCGGGTACGTCAACCGCCCCAACTCCCTTACCCCATAAGGGCGATGGCGACGGCGTGCCATGGCGTGAAACCGCGAGACCAATTGTCCGGCTCGCGGTCCGGCGGGAAGCGGAGCCACGCTACTTTGGATACAGGTTCGGCGGGCTCGATTCCCCCGTGCGCGCCCGCCGAACCCTTACCCCCGCCGTGCGCGGGCCGCCCACGAAGCGGCCCCCGGCAGGGCTCCTCCCGTCGCCCCGCGCCCGCCCCTCGTGCGCTCCCGCCTCCGTGGCGCCCGCGGGCACCCGGCGTGTTGTTTCCACGGTGTGTCAGCGATGCAGAGCTGACATGTCCTCATGTGCACGCACACGTATACGTCATGAGGTGCCGCCCGCGCCACCGCCGTCACCTTCCGCGCTTTCGGCGCATCCCGCCCCACTTCGGGCCCGACCGGCCCGGCTACTCGGCGGCCGCCTTGCCGGCCGTCCGGTCGGCGGGCGCCGGCACGGCCCCGGCGACCGGCGGTCCCACCGGGCGCGGCCGGACCACCCCCGCTCCCACCACCAGGCCGAGCGTGAGCACGGTGACCAGCGCGAACGACGCGCTCAGCGAACTCGCCCCCGCGATGCCGCCGATCGCCGCCGGGGCGACCAGGCCCGAGGTGTAGGTCACGGTGGCCACCCCGGCGATGGCCTGGCTCGGCACCGGCCCGCTCCGCCCGGCCGCCGCGAAGCACAGCGGCACCACGACGGAGATGCCGACGCCGATCAGCGCGAAGCCGGCGACGGCCGGGGCCGGGGTGCGCGAGGTCGCCACCAGGGCGCCGCCGAGGGTGGAGACCACCCCGCCCATCCGCAGCGAGAGCACCGCCCCGAACCGGCGCACCACCAGGTCGCCCAGCAGCCGGGCGGTGGCCATCGTGCAGGAGAAGGCGGTGTAGGCCAGCGCGGCGACGGCCGGGGAGGCGTGCGCGATGTCCCGCAGGTAGACCGCGCACCAGTCGGCGCTGCCGCCCTCGGCGAACACCCCGCAGAAGCCGATCGCCCCGATCACCAGGGCCGCCCGGGGCGGCAGCGCGAACCGCGGCGGCGCGGCCTCGTCCTCGGCCGGCCGGACGTCGGGCGCGGTCGAGGTGATCAGTACGGCGGCCACCACCAGCACCGCGGCCGCGACCCCGAGGTGCACCCGCCCGTCGAGGGCCGCGTGCGCGGCCGGCACGCCCACGGCGGCGCCGATCAGGGTGCCCACGCTCCACATCCCGTGCAGCCCGGACATGATCGACCTGCCCCGGTGCTCCTCGACGGTCACCCCCAGCGCGTTCATCGTCACGTCGGCCATGCCGGAGGTCGCGCCGTAGAACAGCATGGCCGCGCACAGCCAGGGCAGCCCGGGCGCCAGCGCGGGCAGCACCAGCCCGGCGCACCACAGGGCCATCAGCAGCCGCAGCGCCGCCCGCGAGCCGTACCGGTGCATCAGCCGCCCGGCCAGCGGCATCAGCAGCGAGGAGCCGATCGCCGGGCAGACCAGCGCCAGCCCCAGCGCCCCGGCGCTCAGCCCCAGGTGGTCCTTGATCCACGGGATGCGGGTGGCGAAGCTGCCCTGCACCGCGCCGTGCACGGCGAAGGTCGCGCGCATGGTCAGGTGGGCGCGGCGGACCTGGGCGGGGGACCACTCGGCGGCGGTGCTCGGCACGCGGTTCGGCATGGGCGTAAATTATCAGGAAGGTTGCCTGATGGATAAGGCGTTTTCCGATGAGATGCCGGGACCAAAGCCTGGAAGGATCGCCCGCATGACCGAGACCCGCGCCGGGCTCGGCGCGTCCCCCCGGACCGCCCGCGCCCTCAACGACCGGCTCGCGCTGCGCCTGCTCCAGGAGGAAGGGCCGCTCACCGCCACCCAGTTGAAGGAGCTCACCGGGATGTCCCGGCCGAGCGTCGCGGACCTGGTCGAGCGCCTCCAGGGCTCCGGCCTGGTGCGGGTGGTGGGCGAGACCGGCAGCACCCGGCGCGGGCCCAACGCGCGGCTGTACGGCATCGTCGCCGACCGGGCGTACGTGGCCGGGCTCGACGTGCGCACCGAGAGCATCGGGGTGGAGATCGCCGACCTGCTCGGGCGGACCGTCGCCCGCGCCGAGCACCCCGTGCGGGCGGACGCGGACCCGGCGCGGACCGTCGAGGACGGCGTCGCCCTGCTGCTCGGGGCCGTGCGCGAGGCCGGCGCGGCCGACCTGCACACCGTGGTGTGCGGCGCCCCCGGGCTCATCGACCCCGGCACCGGGCGGCTCAGCCCCTCCGGCGCCCTGCCCGCCTGGCACGCCGGCCTCGCCGACGAGGTGCGCGCGCGGCTGAGGGTGCCGGTACTGCTGGAGAACGAGGTGAACCTCGCCGCCGTCGCCGAGCGGCGCACCCGCATGCGGGACGGCTCGATGACCGGCGAGGACACCTTCGTGCTGCTGTGGATCGGCGGCGGGGTCGGCGCCGGGGTGGTGCTCGGCGGGCGGCTGCGGCGCGGGGCCTCGGGCGGCGCGGGCGAGGTCGGCTTCCTGCCCGTCGCCGGCGACGGGCGGCTGCCCAGCGCCTCCGCCTGCGACGACGGGTACCACGGGCTGGTCGGCGCCCGCGCGGTGTGCGGGCTCGCCCGGGCGCACGGGCTGCCGGCGGGAGAGGCCGAGGACGCCTCCGCCGCGGCCGAGGCGGTCCGCGCGGCCGGCGCGGCCGAGGACCCGGAGGGCGCGGAGGCGTTCCTGGACGAGCTGGCCGCGCGGATCGCGCTCGGGGCGGCGGCGGTCTGCGCGGTGCTCGACCCCGGCCGGGTCGTGCTCGCCGGGGAGGTCGGCGCGGCGGGCGGCGACGCCCTCGCCGCCCGCGTCGGCGCCGCCTTCGCCCGGATCTCCCCCCTGCGCACCGCTTTCCACACCACCGCCGTCCCGGGCGGTCCGATCCTGCGCGGCGCCGTCCTCACGGCCATGGACGCCGCCCAGTCCGACCTGTTCGCCCCGGCCCCCTGACCTCCGGCGGCGCGGGGTACCCCAATCGCCCCTCAACTCCCGCCCGCCGCACGGGTCGCGGAGCGCCCCCGAGTGTGGGGGAGCGCACGCCGGAAAGGGGTGGAGCGGCGGGAAGGCGGCGTGGCAGACTGGAGGACAAGTGACGTTCGCGCACTCCGGGGTCGGTGCAATTCCGAACCGGCGGTTACAGTCCGCGACCCGACCGCAGCCGGCGGCCGGTTGACCAGGTGAAATTCCTGGACCGACGGTGAAAGTCCGGATGGGAGGCAGTGCGCGGCGGGCGTTCACCGAAGGGCCGCCGAACCGCGGGCCCCGCGCGAGACCGCGCGGAGGTCACCCGAGCGAAGGCGTCCGGCCGGTGCGGCCCGTCCGTACCACCGCCCCGGAGTCCGTGCCCGATGAGGCAGGAGGACCCGGTGGCCCCCACCACGGAAACCGACGCGATGCGTCGTGCCGTCGCGCTGTCCGCCCGCGCCCTGGGCGCCACCGCCCCCAACCCGGTCGTGGGCTGCGTGATCCTCGACGCGGCCGGCGAGATCGCGGGCGAGGGCTGGCACCAGCGGGCCGGCGGTCCGCACGCCGAGGTGCACGCGGTGTTCGCGGCCGGCCGGCGGGCCCGCGGCGGCACCGCGCTGGTCACCCTCGAACCCTGCAACCACACCGGCCGGACCGGCCCTTGCGCCCAGGCGCTCATCGAGGCCGGGATCTCCCGGGTGGTGTACGCCGTCGCCGACCCCAACCACGCCGCGTCGGGCGGCGCCGCCACCTTGCGGGAGGCGGGTGTCGACGTGGCCGGCGGACTGCTCGCGGACGAGGCCGAGGCCGTCAACGTCGCCTGGCTGACCTCGATGCGGCTGGCCCGGCCCTACGTGCGCTGGAAGTACGCCGCCACGCTCGACGGCCGGATCGCCGCCGCGGACGGCAGCAGCCGCTGGATCACCTCCGCCGAGGCCCGCGCCGACGTGCACCGGCTGCGCGCGGAGTCCGACGCGGTCGTGGTCGGCTCCGGCACCCTCGTCGCCGACGACCCGCACCTGGCGGTGCGCGGCCGGGACGGGGTGACCCAGCCGCTGCGGGTGGTCGTGGACACCCGGGCCCGGATCACCGCGAGCGCCCCCGTCCTGGACGACGCCGCGCCCACCCTCGTCGTCGTCGGCAAGGACGCCGACACCTCCCACCTGGCCGGCGTGGACGTCGCCCGGCTGCCGTACGCCGAGCAGGGCCGGGGCGTGGACATACCGGCGCTGCTGGCCGAACTCTTCGCGCGCGGTGTGCGCTCGGTGCTGCTCGAAGGGGGGCCGACGCTCGCGGGGGCGTTCGTGGCCGCCGGAGCCGTCGACAACGTCACCGCCTACCTCGCCCCCGCCCTCCTCGGCGCGGGTCCCGCGGCCCTGGCCGACGCCGGAATCACCACCATCGCGCGGGCGTTGCGGCTCGACGTGACGGACGTGGCCCTCGTCGGGCCCGACGTGCGCGTGACCGCCGTCCCCACCAACAGGAAGCAGAGCTGACGTGTTCACCGGAATCGTCGAAGAACTGGGTGAGATCACCGCCGTCGAGGAGCTCGGCGACGCCTCACGGTTCACCGTGCGCGGACCCGTGGTCACCATGGGCGCCAAGCACGGCGACTCCATCGCCGTCAACGGCGTCTGCCTGACCGTCGTGGACCTCGTGGACGACGCCTTCACCGCCGACGTGATGGCCGAGACGCTCGACCGCTCCAGCCTGGGCGCCCTGGCCGCCGGGTCCCGGGTCAACCTGGAGCGCCCGATGGCGCTCGGCGGGCGGCTCGGCGGCCACCTGGTGCAGGGGCACGTGGACGGCACCGGCGAGATCCTCCGGCGCGAACCGGCCGAGCACTGGGAGGTCGTGCGGGTCGCGCTGCCCGCCGCCCTGGCCCGCTACGTGGTGGAGAAGGGCTCCATCACGGTCGACGGCGTCAGCCTCACCGTGGTGGACGCGGGGGCCGACTACTTCACCGTCAGCCTCATCCCGACCACCCTCGCGATGACCACGCTCGGCACCAAGCGGCCCGGCGACCCGGTCAACCTCGAAGTGGACGTCATCGCCAAGTACGTCGAGCGGATGCTCGGCCAGGACGCGCAGCGCTCCGAGGACGCGGCATGAGCGTCGTGCACTGGCTCAACAGCGAGGCGTTCACCGCCTTCGACCAGCACGTGGTGTGGTCGGACATGATCGGCAACCTGCTCGGGCTCGCCGCGCTCGGGCTGGGCTGGCGGCGGGCCATGCTGACCTGGCCGGTCCAGGTGCTCTCCGGCGTGGTGCTGGTCGCCGCCTTCTGGGGCGCCCACCTTGGCGGCGGCGTCGGCAAGCAGTTCGTCGTGATCACCGTGGCCGGCTGGGGCTGGTACCAGTGGCGGCGCGGGCGCGGCGGCACCGGACAGCTGGCGATCCGCTTCGCCACGTGGCGCGAGCGTGCCGTGCTGGTCGTGGCCACCGGGCTCGGGACCGTCGCCGTCGCCTCCCTCTTCCTGGCCTACCCCCGGCTGTCGTGGAACCCGTGGCCGGACGCGTACATCTTCGTCGGCACGCTCGCCGCGATGTACGCGCAGGGCCGCGGCTGGGTGGAGTTCTGGTTCGCCTGGCTCGCCGTCGACGTGGTCGGGGTGCCGCTCAACTTCCACAGCGGCCTGCCCTTCTCCGGGCTCGTCTACATCGTCTACTTCGTGCTGGTGATCGCCGGGATGTACGCCTGGTGGCAGCAGACCCGGCGCGCCACCGCGGGTCCGGTGCCGGGCAAGCGGGCACTGGACCCCGAGACCGCCGAGGCCGCCGATGACGCCGAAGACACAGCCTCCGTCGCGGAAGGAATGACCGCATGAGCACCGTGACCGCACCCGGGACCACTGGTACGGCGAGCCGTCCCTCGTGCTCGACCCGGTCGAGCGGGCGATCGCCGACATCGCCGCCGGCCGCCCGGTCGTGGTCGTCGACGACGAGAACCGGGAGAACGAGGGCGACCTCGTCGTCGCCGCCGAGAAGATCACCCCCGAGATCGTCGCCTTCATGATGAACGAGTGCCGCGGCCTGATCTGCGTCCCCATGGAGGACGCGGAACTGCGGCGGCTCGACCTGCCGCAGATGGTGCAGGCCAACACCGAGTCGATGCGCACCGCGTTCACCGTGTCGGTGGACGCCTCCGGCGCGCACGGCGTCACCACCGGCATCTCGGCCGCCGACCGGGCCGCCACCATCCGCCTGCTGGCCGACCCGGCCGCCGCGGCCGGCGACTTCGTCCGGCCAGGGCACGTCTTCCCGCTCGCCGCCCGGCCCGGCGGGGTGCTGACCCGCGCCGGGCACACCGAGGCCGGCGTGGACCTCGCGCGGCTGGCCGGCCTGCGGCCCGCCGCCGCGATCGTGGAGATCGCCCTGGAGGACGGCACCATGGCCCGGCTGCCCGACCTGGTGCCCTTCGCACGCAAGCACGGCCTGGCGATCATCTCCATCGAGGCCCTGATCGCCCACCGCCGCGCCGCCGGCCCCGCCGTGCGCCGCGAGGCCGGCACCCGGCTGCCCACCGCCTACGGCGACTTCCGCGCCTACGGCTACCGGACCGACGAGGGCGTCGAGCACATCGCCCTGGTCGCCGGCGACCTCGGCGACGGCACCGACCTGCTGGTTCGGGTGCACTCCGAGTGCCTGACCGGCGACGTGCTCGGCTCGCTGCGCTGCGACTGCGGCCCGCAGCTGCAGTCCGCGCTGCGCGAGATCGCCGAGGAGGGCCGCGGCGTCGTGGTCTACCTGCGCGGCCACGAGGGGCGCGGCATCGGCCTGCTGTCGAAGCTGCGCGCCTACGAACTCCAGGAACGCGGCCGGGACACCCTCGACGCCAACCTCGAACTCGGCCTGCCCGCCGACGCCCGCGACTACGGTGCCGCCGCGCGCATCCTGGCCGACCTCGGCGTGCGCTCGGTCCGGCTGCTGACCAACAACCCCGCCAAGTCCGCCGCGCTGGCCGGCGGCGGCGTGCGGGTGCTGGACCGCGTACCGATGCCGGTCACGGCCGGCGAGCACAACCTGCGCTACCTGCGCACCAAGCGCGACCGGATGGGCCACGAGCTGCCCTGGCTCGACCCGTCCGACCCCGCGTCCCCGGCGCAGGCCGCGCCGAGGACCACCCCCGCACCCGAGCAGAGCACCGACGGAACACCCGAGGAGAGAAGTGAGCGGTAAAGGCGCCCCCGAGCTGACCGTGAAGGACGCCGGCGACCTGCGGGTCGCGGTCGTCGCGGCCCAGTGGCACACCCAGGTGATGGACGGCCTCGTCGACGGGGCGCTGCGCGCGCTGCGCGACCTCGGCATCGCGGAGCCGGCCGTGCTGCGGGTGCCGGGCAGCTTCGAACTCCCCGTCGCGGCCAAGGCGCTGGCCGGCCGCGGCTACGACGCCGTGGTCGCGCTCGGCGTGATCATCCGCGGCGGCACGCCGCACTTCGAGTACGTCTCGCAGGGCGTGACCACCGGCCTCACCCAGGTCGCGGTCGAGACCGGCGTGCCCGTCGGCTTCGGCGTGCTGACCTGCGACACCGAGGAACAGGCGATCGAGCGGGCCGGGTTGCCGGGCTCGAGCGAGGACAAGGGCCACGAGGCGGTCACCGCGGCCGTCGCCACCGCCGTCCTGCTGCGTTCACTGGACGAGACGGCACGCTGAGGGAGCGCCCCGGCCCCGTACGCTAGGACCACCATGGCGAACAAGACATTCGAGGAGCTCTTCACCGAGCTCCAGCACAAGGCCGCCACCGGCGACCCCGGCACCTCCCGCACCGCCGAACTGGTCGGCAAGGGCGTGCACGCGATCGGCAAGAAGGTGGTCGAGGAGGCCGCCGAGGTGTGGATGGCCGCCGAGTACGAGGGCGCCGACGCCACCGCCGAGGAGATCTCCCAGCTCCTGTACCACGTTCAGGTGATGATGGTCGCCCGGGGTATCTCCCTGGCGGACGTCTACGCCCATCTGTGACGGCGCCGCCGCGCGCCGCTCCACACTTCCGCACGACCCTCAGCACGACATCCTCATCACCCAGCACCACCCGGCTTCACCCAGCACCAGCACAGCACCACCCGGCACCCAAGAGAAGGAACCCGTCCTCATGCTGCGCATCGCCGTCCCGAACAAGGGCTCACTGTCCGGACCCGCGGCCGACATGCTCCATGAGGCCGGGTACGCCCGGCGCAAGGAGTCCAAGGAACTCGTCCTGCTCGACAGCGCCAACGGCGTCGAGTTCTTCTACCTGCGCCCGCGCGACATCGCCATCTACGTCAGCTCCGGCCGCCTCGACATCGGCATCACCGGCCGCGACCTGCTGATGGACTCGGGCGCCAACGCCGAGGAGATCCTCCAGCTCGGCTTCGCCCGCTCGACCTTCCGCTACGCCGCCCGGCCCGGCACCGCCACCGGTGTGCAGGACCTGGCCGGGATGACGGTCGCCACCTCCTACGAGGGCGTCGTCGAGAAGCACCTCGCCGACCACGGCGTGGACGCCTCCGTCGTCCACCTCGACGGGGCCGTGGAGACCGCCATCAAGCTCGGCGTGGCCCAGGTCATCGCCGACGTGGTGGAGACCGGCACCTCGCTGCGCAACGCCGGGCTGGAGACCTTCGGCGAGCCGATCATGGACTCCGAGGCCGTCGTCGTCCGCCGCACCGGCGCCGACCCGGCCGAGCCCGGGGTCCAGCAGTTCCTGCGCCGCCTCCAGGGCGTCCTGGTCGCCCGCCGCTACGTGATGATGGACTACGACATCCGCGCCGAGCAGGTCGAGAAGGCCGTCGCCCTCACCCCCGGCCTGGAGTCGCCCACCGTCTCCCCGCTGCACCACGAGGGCTGGGTCGCGGTACGGGCGATGGTCCCGACCGCCGACGCCCAGCGGATCATGGACCAGCTCTACGACCTCGGCGCCCGCGCCATCCTCACCACCGGCATCCACGCCGCCCGCCTGTGACCGCCCACCGCCCGGGCGGCGGTGACCTTCCCATCGACGAGCGGGCGGCCGCCGCCCTGGCCGGCCTGCCCGTCACTTTCCGGCCAGTGGTCACCCGGGTGGTGCTGCTCACCATGGCGGCGCTGCTGCTGACCGTGCTGAGCACCGTGGCGTTCCTCATGCCGCACGACGGGGCCGCGCCCTGGAGCACGGCCGAGCGGGCCACGGTGGTCGGCACGGCCGTGGTGTTCTCCCTGGTGCTGATCGTGCTCAGCCGCCCCAAGGCGGTGGCCGACGCCGACGGCCTGACCGTGGTCAATCTCACCGTCAGGCGCCGTCTGGCCTGGGCGGAGGTGCTGCGGGTCAACCTCGGGCACGGCGACGCCTGGGTCCACCTCGACCTCGCCGACGGCACCAGCCTGGCGGTGATGGGCATCCAGCCGGGCATCGCCCGGCAGCAGGCGCTGCGCGACGCCCGGCGGTTGCGCGCGCTGGCCGAAGCCCTCGGCGAGGCCCGCGCGAGGTGACATGGACGGCCGCCGTCCTTCGCTGTCGCGGCCGAAATGACTACCCTGGTTGCGAGCGTCCCCCGCCGCGCTCGCCCCGCACCACCCCTGCGTGCCCGCGCACCACTTCGCGGGGCCCCGACCAACCGAGGAGTGACACCCCCACCCCGATGGACGAACCGTCCGGTAGTACCCGCGCCGCCCCTCCCTCTCCGGAGCACGGAGCGGCGGCCTCATGAGCACCTCCCTGCTGCTGCTCGCAGCGGCCTTCGTCCTGATCCTCGCCAACGGCTTCTTCGTCGCCGCCGAGTTCGGCCTGGTGACCGTGGAGCGCCCGGCGGCCGAACGCGCCGCCGCCGCCGGGGACCGGCGCGCCCGCAGCGTCGTGGCCGCCCTGCGCAAGCTCTCCTTCCAGCTGTCCGGCACCCAGCTCGGCATCACCATCACCTCGCTGGTCGTCGGCATGCTCGCCGAGCCCGCGCTCGCCCACCTGCTCACCGGGCCGCTGCGCTCGGCCGGCATACCCGGGGGCGCCGCGCCCGGCTGCGCCGTGGTCATCGGCATGATGGCCGCCTCCGGCGTGCAGATGGTGGTCGGCGAACTGGTCCCGAAGAACTGGGCGGTCTCCCACCCGCTGGCGGTCGCCCGCGTGGTCGCCGGGCCGCAGCGCGCGTTCTCCAGCGCCTTCCGCCCCGTGATCGACCTGCTCAACCGCACCGCCAACCGGCTGGTGCGGATGCTCGGCGTGGAACCCACCGACGAGCTGGCCTCCGCCCGCACCCCCACCGAACTGGTCTCGCTGGCCCGGCACTCCGCGCTCGCCGGCGCCCTGGAGCAGGACACCGCCGACCTGTTCGTGCGCACCCTCTCGCTCGGCGACCTGATCGCCGCGCACGTGATGACGCCGCGGGTGCGGGTCAGCGCCCTGGAGGACACCGCGACCGCGGCCGACGTCCTCAACCTCACCCGCGCCACCGGCCTGTCCCGCTTCCCGGTCTACCGGGAGCGGCTCGACGACATCACCGGCATGGTGCACCTCAAGGACGCCCTCGCCGTGCCCGCCGACGAGCGGGCCGGCACCGCCGTGGGCCGCATCGCGGTGAGCGCGCTGCTCGTGCCCGAGACGCTGCCCGGCCGGCAGCTGCTGGAACGCCTGCGCAGCCAGCAGCCGATCGCCGTCGTCGTCGACGAGTACGGCGGCACCGCCGGGGTGGTCACCCTGGAGGACATCGTCGAGGAGCTCGTCGGCGAGGTGCGCGACGAGCACGACGCCGTCGACCTGCCCGAACTCGCCCAGGCCCCGGCCGAGGACGGCCTGCCGGCCTGGGACGCGGACGGCGGCTGCCGGGTGGACACCCTGGCCCGGATCGGGCTCGACGCGCCCGAGGGCCCGTACGAGACGGTCGCCGGGCTGGTCGCGGACCTGCTCGGCCGCATCCCCGAACCCGGGGACACCGCGCAGATGCCGGGCTGGCTGCTGCGGGTCGAGGAGGTCGGCCACCACCGGGCCGAGCGGGTGCGGATCGTGCGCACCGCACCGGCCGGGGCGGACGACGAGGAAGGCGACGAGGCATGAGCGCGCTCCAACTCCTGTTCGCCGTGCTGCTGGTGCTCGGCAACGGCTTCTTCGTCGGCGCCGAGTTCGCCCTGGTGTCCGTGCGGCGCAGCCAGATCGACCCGCTGGCCGAGACCCACCGGGCGGCCCGCACCGTGCTGCACGGGCTGGAGAACCTGCCGCAGATGATGGCCGCCGCGCAGTTCGGCGTCACCGTCTGCTCGCTGACCCTCGGCGCGGTCGCCGAGCCGACCGTCGCCCACCTGCTGGAGCCGGTCTTCACCGCCGCCCACGTGCCGGACGACCTGGTGCACCCCGTCGGCTACGTGCTGGCGCTGGCCCTGGTGGTCTTCCTGCACCTGGTGATCGGCGAGATGGTGCCGAAGAACCTGGCGATGTCCGCCCCGGAGAAGGCCGCGCTGTGGCTGGCGCCCGGGCTGGTCGGCTTCGCTCGGGTCTTCCGGCCGGTCATCGCCGTGCTCGGCTGGTGCGCGCGGGGCATCCTGCGGGCCTTCCGGGTGGAGCCCAAGGACGAGGTCGACGCCGTCTTCACCAGCGCGGAGCTGACCGTACTGGTTGAGGACGCGCGGGCGGCCGGCCTGCTCGGCTCCGACGAGCAGGAGCGGCTGGAGGACGCCCTGGAGCTGGGCACCCGCCCGGTCACCGAGGTGCTGCTCACCCCCGAGCAGCTGATCACCGTGGGGCCCGACGCGACCCCCCGGCAGATCGAGGAACTGACCGTGCGCACCGGCTACTCCCGCTTCCCGGTGGCGGCGGCCGGCGACACCCCCGAGGGCCGGGGCAGCCGCGGCAGCCTCGGTTACCTCGGCTACCTGCACGTCAAGGACGTCCTGGACGCCGACGACCCGAACCGCGCGGTGCCGAAGCGGCTGTGGCGCCCGATGGTCACCCTGCGGGCCGACCTCCCGCTGGACGACGCCCTCACCGCGATGCGGCGGGCGGCCACCCACCTGGCCGTCGTGGCCGGCGCCGACGGGGTCGTGCGCGGACTGGTGGCGCTGGAGGACGTGCTGGAGATGCTGGTCGGGGAGGTACGCGACCCCGCGCACCGGGACGCCGGGCTGCCCGGCACCCGGTCCGGCGGGTCGGCCACCGCCCCGCGCCCGGCGGCGGAGGCGCCGTTGCGGCACCCCACGCCGACGTCGTAGCCGGCGCGGGGCCCGCGGAGGACGGGTCCGGGCGTCAGTCGCCGCTCTCGGCGGCCGGCGGGATGCCCGGGCCCCGGCCGGAGAGGACCTCCCCGTACGCCTGCATCAGGTCGGGCAGCCGGAGGGTGGCGAGCTCCTCCCGGCCGGGCGTGGCCGGGTACTCCGACAGCCGCAGGTCGCGGTAGGCGCAGCTCTTCTCGTACAGGGTGCGCAGCAGGCGGCCGTTGCCCAGCTCGTCGATCCAGCCCTGGTCGACGACGTGCCCGCTGATGGCGCGCAGCTCCTCCAGCGCCTCCTCGTCCCAGTGGTCCCCGTTCTCCGCGGCGAGCACCTCGCCGATCCGGGTGAGCTCGCCGGGGCGGTAGCTGGGGAAGTCGACGCGGGTGGTGAAGCGGGAGCCGAGCCCGGGGTTGGCGGCCAGCAGCCGGTCCATGCCCTCGGGGTAGCCGGCCAGGATGACCACCAGCCGGTCCCGGTTGTCCTCGGCCCGCTTCAGCAGCACCTGGAGCGCCTCGTCGCCGTAGGCGTCGCCCTTGCTGTAGCCGGAGTTGGACAGCGCGTACGCCTCGTCCACGAACAGCACGCCGCCGAGCGCGGAGTCGATCAGCTCGTTGGCCTTCACCGCGGTCTGGCCGAGGAACTCGCCCACCAGGTCCGAGCGCTGGGCCTCCACCAGGTGGTCGCCGCCGAGCAGCCCGAGGGCGTAGAAGACCCGGCCCAGGATGCGGGCCACCGTGGTCTTGCCGGTTCCGGACGGGCCGGAGAAGACGAAGTGCCGCTTGGGCGGCTGGACCGGCAGTCCCTGCCCGGCCCGCAGCCGGGCCATCCGCAGCTGCGCCGACAGCGCCCGCACCTGCCGCTTGACCGGCTCCAGGCCGACCATCCGGTCGAGCTCGGCCAGCGCCTGGGCGAGCAGCACCGGATCGGACCCGCCCAGCGGCAGGTCGGCGGGCACCGGAGAGCCGGGCGGGGGAGCGGACCGGCCGCGGATGCCGTCGTCGAGCGGTCCGGCGCCCAGCAGCGGGTCCTCCAGGTCGGGACCGGGGCCGCCGCCCGCCGAGGGGTCGGGCGGGAACTCGGTGGGGAACGCCTCCAGCCCCTCGCCGCCCTCGGGCAGCACGCTCTGGCCGGCCAGGGACACCGCCGCCAGGCCCGCGCCCTCGTCGAGCCCGTCGTCGGTCTCGTGGATCGCGGCGAGCCGGGCGGCGGTGTCCATGAAGGCCGGGTCGACCCGGTGCACGGCGCGGTAGAGCGGCACGGCGGCCGCGGACCGGCCGGTGCCCTCGTAGGCGCGGGCCAGCCAGTAGCGCAGTTCCTTGCGCTGCGGCTGCTCGCTGCGGCAGCGCATCAGGGCGGCGGCCAGCAGCGGTTCGGCCTGGCCGCACATCTCCAGCCGGACCCGGGCCATGCCGCCGAACAGCCCGGCCTCGATGCCGAGCACGGGGTCGCCGAGCAGCGGTTCGGTGTGCCGGACCAGGTGCTCCCAGTCCTTGACCAGGTAGGCCCGGCAGGCGTGCAGGAAGCGGACCTGCGGGTCGGTGTCGATCGGCGGGCAGTCGGCCAGCGCCTGGTCGAGTTCGGCGACGTGGCGGCCGTCCAGCCAGTGCGAGGCGTGTGCCAGCAGCAGGTCGCGGCTGGTCTCCAGCACCGGCTGCACCCACCAGCCCAGCCAGTACCAGGAGTTGAGGGTCCGGCGGTGGGTGGCGCGCTGCTCGCCGAAGCGGTCGCGGTGCCGGTACATCTGGAGCAGCGCCGCGGAGGTGTCGGCCCGCAGGGCGTGCAGGCCCAGCCAGGCGTCGGCCATCCCCGGGTCCATCCGCACCGCGGACCGGAACTCCTCCTCGGCCTGCGCGTAGGCGCCCACGGTGTACGCGTCCACGCCGCGCAGCCAGGCCAGATCGGCCGGGGAACCCGGATGGTCGGTGTCGAAGTCCATCAAGTCCCCACCAGCTCCGTCCCCCGCCTCGCCGACACCCTCGTCCCAACCCGTCGCTGCCGGGCGGGAGTTGACGCAGGCAGCGGTGTTCCCCCGCACCGCTGCGCCTCCTCGCGCATCGTACCCGTGAGGAGCCGATCACCCTAGGGTGCCGTGGGAAGCGCACATGCAGGGCCCGGACCGGGCGCCGGCAGGGCGGGGGCGCCGCGCGGACAGGGAACATACAGGGAGCGGACAGGGAGCGGACAGATCGGTGGGAGAGCCCGAACCGCCCGTCCCGTACGGACGTTCGGGTGTCCGGTGGTGACGGTGCGTGAGGCTCGGGCGGGTCCAAAAGCCGCATCCCGGTCGCGCGGGCAGGACGAAGCCCCCGGTCACGGGGGAACAACCGGGGGCTTCGCGTCTCCTCAGCGGCTGCCTCGCGCCGCTAGTTGAAAACGTAATTGCTGGTACCCCGGCCGGTCAAGCGGTGTCGGGTGACGGAGGTACGACACCGTGGCGGCCTGCGCGGCCCGCCGCCGGGCGGTTACGGTACGTCGTCGAACCGGCGGCGGTCGGCGGGTCGGCCCGGGCCGGGGGAGGCGGCGTAGCCGTCGCCGTCCCCGGTCTGGCGGACCAGCAGATCGGCGTACGGGCGGGTCGGATCGGTGGCGAAATGGGCCGCCTCGGCGCGGTTCCAGCCGGTCCAGTAGTCCGCCATCGCGGCGCCGTCACGCCGCAGGCCCCGGCGGTGGGCCTCGTCCGGGCCGACCTCCAGCCACAGCACGAGCGCCAGGTGCGGGCGCAGCGCGCGGCGGCCCGCGCCCACCCCGTCCAGCAGCACCACCGGCGCGGGCGGCACCTCCCGGGAGCCCTCGAACCGCCGCAGCGTCCAGTCGTACACCTCGTGGACGGCCGCCAGCCCGCGGCTCAGCGGGGAGAGGACCTGCTCGCCGAGGCGGGCGGTCCAGGTGAAGGGCTCCTCGTGGGTGGCGAGGTCGTCCAGGTGCACCACCGGGGCGCCGGTGAGGTCCGCCAGCCGCGCGGCGAGCGTGCTCTTGCCGGCGCCCGCGTGGCCGTCCACCGCGACCAGCCGGCTCACTCCGCAGGACGGCTCCAGCTCCGTCAGCCTCGCGGCGAGCCCCGCCGCCGTCATCTCCTCCACGGCTCCGAGGGTACGGGGCACCCCCGCGCTTGCCGAGGAAGGGGCCGGGGAGGGGTTCGCCGCGCGGTGGTGGGGCGGCGGCCACCCGTGGGGGAAACCGGAGTGGGAGGGAAACGCTCTCGCCCGGGGGTGGAGGGGGCGTTTACCGTGGGGCGGGTGAGCGAAAACACACCCCGTGCGGGCGAACTGTTCGCGGGGGACCGGCTCGCGCGGGCCCGGGAGGCCACCGAGGCCGCCGGGCTCGACGCGCTGCTGGTCAGCCCCGGCGCCGACCTGAGGTACCTGACGGGCTACCAGGCCCTGCCGCTGGAGCGGCTGACCTGCCTGGTGCTGCCCGCCGAGGGCGAGCCCTTCCTGGTGGTCCCCGAGCTGGAGCGGCCGGCCGCGCAGGCGTCCCCGGCCGGCGGGCTGGGCATCGAGATCTCCGGCTTCGCCGAGACCGAGGACCCCTACGAGCTGATCGCCCGTCGCCTCCCGCCGCACACCGCCCGCTTCGCGGTCGACAACCACATGTGGGCCGAGAAACTGCTGGCCTTTCAGGACGCCCTGCCCGGTGCCGCCGCCGGCCTGGCCGGTGACGTGCTGTCGGTGCTGCGGATGCGCAAGAGCGCGGCCGAGGTCGAGGCGCTGCGCCGGGCCGGGGCGGCCATCGACCGGGTGCACCGCCGGATCGGCGAGTGGCTGCGGCCCGGCCGCACCGAGCGCGAGGTCGCCAAGGACATCGCCGAAGCGATCCTGGCGGCCGGCCACGCCACCGTGGACTTCGTCATCGTCGGCTCGGGCCCCAACGGCGCCAGCCCGCACCACGAGGTCTCCGACCGGGTGATCAGGGCCGGCGACCCGGTGGTGGTGGACATCGGCGGCACCACCCCCGACGGCTACTGCTCGGACTCCACCCGCACCTACGCGGTCGGCGAACCGCCCGCCGCCTTCCGGGAGTTGTACGAGGTACTGCGGCAGGCCCAGGCCGCGCAGACCGACGCCGTACGGCCGGGCATCACCGCGGAGGAACTGGACGCGGTCGGCCGGGACCGGATCGCGGCGGCGGGCTACGGCGAGCACTTCATCCACCGCACCGGCCACGGCATCGGCATGGAGACGCACGAGGAGCCGTACATCGTGGCGGGCAGCCGCCGGCCGCTGGAACCGGGCATGGCGTTCTCCGTCGAGCCGGGTATCTACCTGCCCGGCACCTTCGGCGCGCGCATCGAGGACATCGCGGTGTGCACCGAAGACGGCGGCGAACGGCTCAATCTGACCGGGCGTGACCTGGTGGTTCTACCGGGGTGACCGCCAGTGGTAGAGACCAATATTGATCTCACCCGACACACGACACCTCTGGTGGAAGGCCCCGTCAGCAACGATAGTGGTGCGCATCCGCCCTGCCGTACGCGAAACCGGCCGGGCCCTTTCCCGTTCACGTCGAGGGGAACCGAGGTACACCGCAATGACGAGTAACGCGCCCCGGCGCGCCGTACTGACCGCCGCGCTGGCTGCCGCCGCCGCGACCGCGACCGCGCAGACCGCCACGGCCGCCCAGGCTCCGGCCGCCGCGCCTTCGGACCGGACCGCGCCCGCGAAGGCGAACGGCGGAGCGGGTGCCGCGTCCGCCGACGCCGCCCCCGTGGAGTACCACGCCTGGACGTCCTACGTGGACTGGCTGTTCGGCGAGCACAAGGGCACGATCCCGGTGCCCGGCGTCCGCCCCGGCGTGGCGATCGCCCGCGCGACCGGCACGCTCGACTACACCGACCCGCACACCGGCACCACCGCCACCTGGGAGTGCGCCTCCTGGACCTCCCCGGTGCACCGGGTCCCGAACCCCGCCAGCGAGCTCGTCTCCTCCTGGAACGCGCACACGCCGGCCGGCACCTGGATCCAGGTGGAGCTGCTGGGCACGTACACCGACGGCACCGCCACCCCGGCGTTCGTCATGGGCCGCTGGACGGCCGGTGACGGCGACGAGGACATCCGCCGCACCTCGGTGGACGACCAGACCGACGGCACCAGCAGCATCTACACCGACACCTTCGCCGTCGACGACACCAGCGCCGGCAAGCTGCTGGCCTCCTACCGGCTGCGGGTGACCCTCTTCCGCAAGCCGGGGTCGAAGGCGACGCCGACGGTGTGGCGGCTGGGCGCCTTCGCCTCCGACATCCCGGACCGCTTCACCGTGCCGACCTCCACCCCGAGCCTGAACGGCGCGGTCGAGCTGCCGGTCCCGGCGTACTCCCAGGACATCCACAAGGGCCAGTACCCGCAGTACGACAACGGCGGCGAGGCCTGGTGCAGCCCGACCTCGTCCACCATGGTGATCGAGTACTGGGGCCGCGGTCCCTCCGCGGCGGACCTGACCTGGGTCGACCCGTCCTACGCCGACCCCCAGGTGGACCAGGGCGCCCGCTACACGTACGACTACCAGTACGAGGGCTGCGGCAACTGGCCGTTCAACGCGGCCTACGCGGCCACCTACAAGGACCTCCAGGGCGTGGTCACCCAGCTGCACTCGCTCAACGACATCGAGCGGCTGGTCAAGGCCGGTATCCCGGTCATAACGTCCCAGTCCTTCCTGGCCAGCGAGCTGGACGGCGCCGGGTACAGCACGTCGGGCCACCTGATGTGCATCATCGGCTTCACCGCCGAGGGCGACGTCATCGCCAACGACCCGGCCAGCTCCGACGACGCGGCGGTCCGCAACGTCTACAAGCGGGCGCAGTTCGAGACCGTGTGGCTGCGCACCAAGCGGATCACCGCCACAGGCCACATCGGCAGCGGCTCCGGCGGCGTGGTCTACCTGTACTTCCCGGCCAAGCCGAGCCCGGGGCAGCGCCGCGCGCTGGCCTCGGTCGGCGTGGTCTGACCTCGGGGCGGGACTCCCGCCGCGCCGTTCCACCGGGCCCCGCCGCCGCGTTCACCGCGGCGGCGGGGCCCGCGCCGTGCGTGCCGCCGCCCGGAGCCCGGCTTCCGAACCGCCGTGCTTTCGAACCGGGCTGCCGAACCGCCGGGAATCGGACCCAACGGGCATGTGGTCGAGACCAATTCGCGGATTCCATGAAAGGTCTGGACCAACCTATTGACGGACCTCGGTCAACAGCAGGAATCTGCTGCCACGTTCCCCCACAGGAGGTCCGACGTGAACCGACTGAAAGCACTCGGCACCGGTCTGGCGGCCGCCGCCCTGGCCGTCGCCGGGCTGGGCACCGCCGCCGCGCTCAGCGCCGGCACGGCCCAGGCCGAGGTCTCGCCGCACGCGCTGGGCAACAACTGGTACGCCGCCGCCCCGTACCTGATGCCCCTGGACAACAACCCGCCGAACGCCACCGACATCATGAACGCCAGCGGCCTCAAGGCCTTCCAGCTGGCCTTCATCCTCGCGCCCAACGGCGGCGGCTGCACGCCCACCTGGGACGGCACCAGCGCGGTGTCCTCCGACACCTCGGTGGCGAGCACCATCTCGGCGATCCGGGCCAACGGCGGCGACGTGTCGGTGTCCATCGGCGGCTACAACGGCACCAAGCTCGGCCAGGCGTGCTCCGACGCCTCCTCGACCGCGGCCGCCTACCAGCAGGTCGTCAGCAAGTACCAGCTGCACGCGATCGACTTCGACCTGGAGGAGCCGGAGTACGAGAACACCGCCGCGGTCGCCAACGAGCTGGGCGCGGCCAAGATCCTCCAGCAGAACAACCCCGGCATCTACATCTCGGTGACCACCCCGGGCACCGCGGCCGGCACCGGCTGGTTCGGCCAGCAGATGCTCAACGAGGCGAAGTCGCTGGGCTTCACCCCGAACAACTTCTCCATCATGCCCTTTGACGGCGGCTTCAGCGGCGCCGCCTCGCAGACCAGCGCGCTCGACGCGTTCAACGGCCTGCTGAAGACGACTTTCGGCTGGGACACCGCGACCGCGTACGCCCACGAGGGCTTCTCCGGGATGAACGGCCGCAGTGACTCGGGCGAGTATTTCTACCAGTCCGACTTCCAGACCGTGCTGAACTACGCGACCAGCCACCAGATGGGCCGCTTCACCTTCTGGTCGCTGAACCGCGACCGCCAGTGCAGCCCGGCGGACAACAACGGGACCACTTCGGGCACCTGCAGTTCGGTGCCGCAGGCCTCGTGGGACTTCGCCAAGTTCTCCGTGCAGTTCGCCGGCGCCACGCCGCCGAGCAGCCCGCCGCCGACCAGCACCCCGCCCACCACGCCTCCGACGGGCGGCGGAAGCTGCGCCGGCCTGCCGGCCTGGAACGCCTCCACGGTCTATGTGGGGGGCAACCAGGTGTCCTACAACGGCCACAAATGGCTCGCCCAGTGGTGGACCCAGAACGAGGTGCCCGGCGTGACCGGAACGGGTGTCTGGAAGGACGAAGGGGCCTGCTGACGTGCGGTAAGCAGACCTCGCACACCTGTCATGGCGTCAGTTGCCTTTGCCCGTTCATGACACATGCGCGGTAAACTCTCCGACCCTATGGTGGGCCCGCGGCGCGATCGCGCCGCGGGCCCATCGGCGTGAATGCGCGTCCTCGCACATGCGCGTTTTCGCATATGCACATGCCGGTGGTTCTTGACCAAAACGGACCTCTCATCTCCGGTTTTCTGTTTCACTCCGAACAGGTGATCAGTAGCCTCGGATTGAGCAACCGAGCAATCGCGTGTGCCGAGCCGGGCAATGTGCGACCTGGCGGTCCCTCGCCGTCGCGTGCGCCCCGCCCCATGACCTGGAGATCCCTACCGTGACCGACCGTCCCTCCTGGGCCCCGCAGGGCATCGATCTCACCGTGCCGAGCGTGTCCCGGATCTACGACTACTTCCTCGGCGGCTCGCACAACTTCGAAGTCGACCGGGAGGCGGCCCGCGTCGCGCTCAAGGCCATGCCCGGCGCCCCGAAGATCAGCCAGGCCAACCGGGCGGTCATGCGCCGCGCGGTGCGCTTCGCCGTGGACCGGGGCATCACCCAGTTCCTGGACATCGGCTCCGGCATCCCCACCTTCGGAAACGTGCACGAGGTCGCCCAGGAACTCCACCCCGGCGCCCGG
Source organism: uncultured Actinomycetota bacterium (assembly GCA_963756705.1). Classification (GTDB taxonomy): domain Bacteria; phylum Actinomycetota; class Actinomycetes; order Streptomycetales; family Streptomycetaceae; genus Actinacidiphila. The sequence continues at coordinate 133,195 of CAVWOS010000010.1, forward strand.
GTGGTCTACGTCGACAACGACCCGGTCGCCGTCGCCCACAGCCGGGCCGTGCTGGCCGGCAACCCCGACGCGGCCGTCGCCGCCGCCGACCTGCGCGACCCCCGTTCGATCCTGGAGCACCCGGAGACCGCCCGGCTGCTCGACCTCGGCCGGCCGCTGGCCCTGATGCTGGTCGCCGTCGTCCACTTCCTGTCCGACGCCGACCGGCCGGCCGAGATCATCGCCACCCTCCGCGAGGTCCTGGCCCCCGGCAGCGTCATGGTCATCACCCACGCCACCATGGAGACCGGCCCCACACCGGCCGGCCAGCGCGGCGTGCAGGCGGTCTACCAGCGCACGGCCACCCCGCTGATCATGCGCACGACCGCCGAACTGGAGCCGTTCTTCGACGGCTTCGAGATCGTCGAACCCGGTGTCGTGCCGCTGCCCTACTGGCGGCCGGACACCCCGCTGACCGATGACGACGACCCGGCGGTGCTGCACGGCCTCGCCGGTGTCGGGTTGAAGGCGTGACCACCGGACCGGCCGGGGCCGGGCAGCAGGCCGCCCCGCGGCGGGGCGCCGGCGCGGACGCCGCCCCCGACGACGGCCTGCGGCGGTTCGCGGCGATCTGGGGCCGGGCGATCTTCCCGCAGACCGCGACCTCGATGAACCGCGCCGAGTTCGAGGCGCGGCTGCTGCCGCTGGCGCGCGTGCTGGCCGACGCCCTGCGGGCCCGGCCCTTCGACCCGCGCGAGGCCGTACCCGTCGGCGCGGCGCTGGTCGACGCGCATTGCACCGACCCCGAGGCGCTGCCCAGCATCCTCGGCGTCATCGACGCCTACCTCGTGCTGTACTGCCCGCCCGAGCCCGAACTGCCCGCCGAGGACAGCCGCGCCCGCTGCGCCCGGCTCCAGCACGCGGTCGCCGTCGGCTTCTCCCAGGCGCTGCGCGAGCGGACCCTGTGCGAGCAGGAATCCATCTCCCGGGCCGCGCTCGCCGCGCAGATCGAGGCGGAGCGGTCGCTGGCCGCCAGCGAGGCCCGCTTCCGTGCGGTGTTCGAGAGCGCTTCCGTCGGCATCGGCATCGCCGACCTCGACGGCAACGTGGTGGAGGTCAACCAGGCGCTCACCCGGATGTTCGGCGGCGAGGCGCACGCGAGGCGGCGCAAGGTCGGCGAGTGGGTGCACCCCGACAACGCGCCCGGCATCCGCGGCCTCAACGGCGAGCTCGTCCGCGGCGAACGCGACGGCTACCAGATCGAGAAGGCGTACCCGCGCGCCGACGGATCCGTGCTGTGGGCCAACGTCAAGGCGTCCCTGCTGCGCGACGCCGACGGCCGTCCGCAGTACCAGCTCGCGCTCATCGAGGACATCACCGAGCGCCGCGGGCTGCTGCGCCGGCTGCGCCACCAGGCCACCCACGACGCGCTCACCGGCCTGCCCAACCGGGCGATGTTCTTCGAACGGCTCGACCAGGCGCTGTCCGCCGGCCGCCCGGGCGCCCGGATCGGCGTGTGCTACCTGGACCTCGACGGGTTCAAGACCGTCAACGACAGCCTCGGGCACGCCGTGGGGGACCAGCTGCTGGTCGCCGTCGCCGAACGGCTGAGCGGCTGCCTCACCTCGGCCGACCAGCTGATGGCCCGTATCGGCGGGGACGAGTTCGTCGCCCTCTACACCGACCCGCCCGGCGCCGAGGACGTCACCGACCTGGCCGACCGCATCCTGGACGCGCTGTCCACCCCGGTCCAGGTGGACGGCCGCGACCTGACGGTGCACGGCAGCATCGGCATCGTCCACGGGCCGGTGGGCTCGCGGGTCGCCGCCGACGTGCTGCGCAGCGCCGACATCACGATGTACCGGGCCAAGGAGCTGGGCGGCAACCGCTACGAGGTCGCCGACCCCGACGCCGACGCCCGCGCCATCACCCGGCACGGGCTGACCAACCGGCTGCCCAGCGCCCTGGAGCGCGGCGAGTTCTTCGTGGAGTACCAGCCGCTGATAGGGCTCGAGGACGGCGCCGTGCACGGTGCGGAGGCACTCGTCCGCTGGCACCACCCGGTGCACGGCGTGCTCGGCCCCGACCAGTTCATCCCGCTCGCCGAGCACACCGGCCAGATCGTGCCGCTCGGCCGCTGGGTGCTGGAGCAGGCCGCTCGCCAGGCGTGCGCCTGGCAGCGCGAGCGCGGGGGGTCGGAGCTGCGGGTCAACGTCAACCTCTCGCCCATCCAGCTGCACCACGCCGACCTCGTCCCCGAGATCTCCCGGGTGCTGGAGGAGACCGGCCTGCCGCCCGGATCGCTGTGCATGGAGGTCACCGAGAGCGCGCTGATAGGGGCGGACGAGGACGCGCTCAAGCCGCTGCGGCGGATCGCCGACCTCGGCGTGGAGATCGCGCTGGACGACTTCGGCACCGGCTACTCCAACCTCTCCTCGCTGCGCTGGCTGCCCGTCAGCGTGCTCAAGCTCGACCGCGCCTTCACCCGCGGCATGCGCCGCCATCCGGCCGACCCGGTGGACCTGAAGATCGTGGAGGGGATCGTCTCCCTGGCCCACGACCTGGGGCTGACGGTCACCGTCGAGGGCGTGGAGACGCGCACGCAGGCCGAGCATCTGCGCGAGCTGGGCTGCGACACCGGGCAGGGCTGGTACTACGCGCGTCCGGGCCCGCCGGAGAGCCTGCACAGCCTCCGCCTGGCGGACGCCGGCTGACCCGGCGTCCGGGCCCGCCGGGGGGCGCGGGCGGGGGCCGAGGCCCTGATGACGCGCGACCCCCAAGTCGGGCATACTCCATCAGCCGAACCTGTTGATCACGTCGTGCCGCGACCCGGCCGGGACGGATCGGCGGGTGCTGGGTACTCATCGGCAACGCAGTACTGCTCACCGGACGGCCCCGCACCACCCTTGGCGGGCGCCGCCGCCACCCCCGACAGGAGGATGTGCGCCATGCCGCAGCTTGGCCCGCAGCCGGTCGTCCGCCGGCTGCCCACAGAGGAGGCCCGCGAACTGCTCGCGCTCACCCGCGAGCTGGCCGAGCGGGAGATCGCCCCCCGGGCCGCCGCGGAGGAGGAGGCCGGGGTCTTCCCGCGGGAGGCCTTCACCCTGATCGGCCGGGCCGGACTGCTCGGACTGCCCTACCCGGAGGAGCACGGCGGCGCGGGCCAGCCCTACGAGGTGTACCTCCAGGTGGTCGAGGAACTCGCGGCGGCCCGCCTCACCGTCGGACTCGGGGTGAGCGTGCACACCCTGGCGGCCTTCCCGGTCGCCGCCTTCGGCAGCAAGCAGCAGCGCGCGGACCACCTGCCCCGCATGGTCGGCGGCGAGCTGCTCGGCAGCTACTGCCTGTCGGAGCAGACCTCCGGGTCCGACGCGGCGAGCCTGCGCACCAAGGCCGTGCGGGACGGGGACGCCTGGGTCCTCGACGGCACCAAGGCGTGGATCACCCACGGCGGGGTGGCCGACTTCTACACCGTGCTGGCCCGCAGCGGCGGCGAGGGCGCGCACGGCATCTCCGCCTTCCTCGTGCCGGCCGGCACGCCGGGGCTGTCCGCCGCCCCGCCCGAGCGGAAAATGGGCATGAAGGGCTCGCCGACGGCTCAGGTCCACCTCGACGGCGTCCGCGTGCCCGACACCCACCTCATCGGCGAGGAGGGCCAGGGCTTCGCCATCGCGCTGTCCGGCCTCGACTCCGGCCGGCTCGGCATCGCCGCCTGCGGGATCGGCCTGGCCCAGGCCGCGCTGGACGCGGCGGTCGGCTACATGCACGAGCGGCGCCAGTTCGGCCGGCCGATCGCCGACTTCCAGGGGCTGCGCTTCATGCTCGCCGACATGGCCACCAGGATCGAGGCCGGCCGCGCGCTGTACCTGGCGGCGGCCCGGCTCAAGGACGCCGGCGAGCCCTTCTCCGCCCAGGCCGCCATGGCCAAGCTGTTCTGCACCGACTCGGCGATGCAGGTGACCACCGACGCCGTCCAGCTCCTCGGCGGCTACGGCTACACCGCGGACTTTCCCGTCGAGCGCTACATGCGCGAGGCGAAGATGCTCCAGATCGTCGAGGGCACCAACCAGATCCAGCGCATGGTGATCGCCCGCCACCTCGCCGGCCCCGAATCCCGCGACTGAGAGCTTCCGCACGCCGGTGGCCGGACCGTCCCCGGGTCCGGCCACGTCCGGCCCGGTACGGTCCGGCCGCGTCCGGTCACACTGCGGCGAAGCCGTCGCTCACGAGGGCCCGCAGGTAGGGGTTCCGCCGGGTCGAGGGCTGCCGCGAGAAGATCAGGGCGAGCGCGTCCGTCAGGGACCGGTCCACCAGGCGGTCGAACGCGCCCGCGGGGCAGCGCCCTTCCGCGGGGCGGAAGCGCCAGCCCTCCCGAGTGGCGTACCGGGTGCGCAGTCCGATGATTCCCTTCTCCCGCGTGAAGTGCCATTCGCCCTGCCGATCGGACAGCTCGAGCACCGTGAGTTCCTCCTCGCGGAGCTGGACCCTCGCGGCGTGGAGCATCAGGACGAAGTCCAGGACGCAGACGGAGTCCCCGGCGTCGGAGAAGTCGCCCTCTCCGATCCGGAGGCTGACGTCGACCTTGCAGTTGTCCCAGATGAAGGCGAACCGGGTGAGCCTCTCCACCACGGTTGGTTCGCGGAAGTCGTCGAGCGGGACCCACTCGCGGCCCCATGACCCGTCTCCGGGACTGGGCGTGAAAAGGAGCGAAGGGGTCGGGGTGCGTTCACCGGTCCAGGATGCCGGACGGGGCGGGGGCCGGAACGCGAACGCGGGTTCGCGCGGGCCGACCGGCCCCGGCTCTTTCGGCGAGCCCCGGTCGGGTCAGCCCTGCTTCGCCGCCGCCGCGTGCTCCCACGGCCGGTCAGGCACGAGCAGACGTACTGTCAGGCTGATCCCGGGTCGGGTCGAGGGGGTGTCAGGCGGCCAGGGGGCGGGGGGTGGGGCGGATGGGGCGGGAGCCGGGGCCGCCGACGTGGGAGAAGGGCTGGGTGCGCCAGTCGAGTCCGGCCGGCAGGGCGAGCACCGCGGCCATGACGGCCGGCTCCTGCTCCTGGCCGGGGCCGTCGAGGGGCGCGGCCTCCGCGACCGCCCGGCCGGAGCCGGCGCAGACCGTCAGGCCGAAGGGGTTCCACGGCGTCGGGCACAGCGCGTGCTCGGGCAGGTTCAGGCCGCCGACGAGCACGGCGATCGGCTGCCGGCAGTCGGGGCAGGACAGGCGGACGACGTCCGCGAACTCCTCCTCGAAGGTGTCCTCGGCGTCGGTCGCGCCTACGGAGTCCTCGGCCTCGAACAGGGGAGCGTCGGCCGCGAGTTCGCGTTCCGGACCCTCCTCGGACGACGGCTGGGTCCGCTCGACGCGGATGTGGCGCACATGATCGCGCATGCTGGGTTCCCCCTTGGGTGGATGCCCTCCAGTGGGCCGGCCCGGCTTCACGCACGCGGCCATAGCGAGCAATTCCCGTCCCGATCCACGGGTAACCGCGCCGCTCACGCGCTACGGACGGGTATCGTGTGGCCTTCGTCACACTCCCCGGCCGGCGCCCGCGATGCGCCCCCGCCGTGCGCCCGCACGCCCCCGCCCCGCGCCTTCCGTGCCCGCGCCCTACAGTGCAGACATGCGCGGCAGGGCAGGGCCAGGGAGGTCCGCCGGAAGCGCGGACGGGTGGGCACATGGCGACCAACTGGGCGGGCAACCACACCTTCGGCGCGGCGCGGGTCCACCGCCCGGCCTCGCTCGACGAACTGCGCGCGATCGTCGCCGGCAGTCGCCGGGTCAAGGCCCTGGGCACCGCGCACTCCTTCAACGACGTCGCCGACACCGACGGCGACCAGGTCGAACTCGCCGCGCTCCCGGCCGAGATCGACATCGACAGCGCCTCCGCCACGGTCCGGGTCGCCGCCGGCGTGCGCTACGCCGAACTCGCCCGCGTCCTGGACGCGCACGGCTTCGCACTCGCCAACCTCGCCTCCCTGCCGCACATCTCGGTCGGCGGCTCGGTGGCCACCGGCACCCACGGCTCCGGCGACGCCAACCGTTCGCTGGCCGCCGCCGTCCGCGCGCTCGACCTCGTCACCGCCGACGGCGACACCGCCTCCTTCAGCCGCGAGCGGGACGCGGACCGCTTCGACGGCATGGTGGTCTCGCTCGGCGCCCTCGGGATCGTCACCCACCTCACCCTCGACCTCGTGCCCGCCTTCCGGATCCGCCAGCGGGTCCGCACCGGGCTCGGCCTCACCGACGCCTTCGACCGTTTCGACGCCGTCACCGGCGCCGCCTACAGCGTCAGCCTCTTCACGGACTGGAAGGACGCGCGCTTCACCCAGGTCTGGCTCAAGCAGCTCGACGGCGCCCCCGAGGCCGACGTGCCGGGCACCGAGCCCGCGTCCGGCCCCCTGCACCCCGTGCCCGGCATGGACCCCGTGCACTGCACCGCTCAGGACGGCACGCCCGGCCCCTGGCACGAGCGGCTGCCGCACTTCCGGCCCGGGTTCGTGCCCAGCAGCGGCGAGGAGCTCCAGTCGGAGTACCTGGTGCCCCGCGCCCAGGCCGCCGCCGCGCTCGGCACGCTCGCCCAACTGCGCGACGCCATCGCCCCGGCCCTCCAGATCTGCGAGGTGCGCACCCTCGCCGCCGACCCGCTGTGGCTGAGCCCCGCCCACGGCCGGGACACCGTCGGCCTCCACTTCACCTGGCGCAAGGACCCGGCCGCCGTGCTCCCCCTGCTCGCCCGGATCGAGGCCGCCCTCGCGCCCTACGAGACCCGGCCGCACTGGGGCAAGCTCTTCACCACCGACCCCGAACGGGTGCGCGCCGCCTACCCGCGCGCCGACGACTTCCGGGCGCTGGCCGCGGCCGCCGATCCCGCCGGGAAGTTCCAGAACGCGTTCCTGCGCCGGATGCTCGCGTCATGAGCGCGGACCGGCCGCCGGAGGATCCGGCCGTCGGCGCGGCTCGGCACGCGGAAACACCCTCTGTGCAGGTAAGGTCATCGGCTGTGGAGGAGCTGGACCGGCACATCGTGGAACTTCTCGTCGCCGACGGGCGCATGAGCTACACCGACCTGGGCAAGGCCACCGGCCTGTCCACCTCCGCGGTCCACCAGCGCGTGCGCCGGCTGGAGCAGCGCGGGGTGATCCGCGGGTACGCCGCCGTGATCGACCCCGAGTCCGTCGGCCTGTCGCTGACCGCGTTCATCTCCGCCAAGCCGTTCGACCCCAGCGCGCCCGACGACATCGCCGACCGGCTCGCCGAGGTGCCCGAGATCGAGGCGTGCCACAGCGTCGCGGGCGACGAGAACTACATCCTCAAGGTGCGGGTCGCCACGCCGATCGAGCTGGAGCACCTGCTCGGCCCGGATCCGCAGCCTCGCCGGGGTGTCCACCCGCACCACCGTGGTGCTCTCCACCCCGTACGAGGCCCGGCCCCCGCGCGTGTGACCCGCGCCCGCCCCGTCCCGGCAAACCGGGGTACGGGCGAGGCCGGGGTTCGGGGGAGACTGGGGCCCATGCACCGCACCTCCGCTACGCGGACCCCCCTGCGAGAAGGCCCGGCGCCGAGCGTCACGCTGCTGCGCGGCGGCTTCGTCTACAGCCCCGCGGACCCCTTCGCCACGGCGATGGTCGTGGACGGCGACACGGTCGCCTGGGTCGGCTCCGAGGGCGCCGCGGACTCCTTCGCCGACGGCGTCGACACCGTCGTCCACCTCGACGGCGCGCTGGTCACCCCGGCCTTCACCGACGCCCACGTCCACACCACGGCCACCGGGCTGGCCCTCACCGGCCTGGACCTCACCGACGCGGACTCGCTCGCCGAGGCGCTGGCCCGTACCGCCGCGCACGCCGCCGCCCACCCCGGGGACCGGGTGCTGCTCGGCCAGGGCTGGGACGAGACCCGCTGGCCCGAGCGCCGGCCTCCGACCCGCGCGGAGCTCGACGCGGCCACCGGCGGCCGGCCGCTCTACCTGGCCCGCACCGACGTGCACTCCGCGGCCGTCACGACCGCCCTGCTGGACCTGGTCCCGGGCGTCGCCGGCCGCCTCGGGTACGACCCGCACGCCCCGCTCACCCGCGACGCCCACCACGCCGTGCGCCGCGCCGCCTTCGCCGCCGTGACCCCGGCGCAGCGCGACCGCCGCCCAGCGGGCCGCCCTGCGGCACGCCGCCGCCCGGGGCATCGGCGGCGTGCACGAGTGCGCGGGCCCGGACATCTCCTCCGAGGACGACCTGCGCGGCCTGCTCGCCCTGGCGGCCGAGCCGGGCGTGCCGCGCGTGCACGGCTACTGGGCCGAGCCCGTCCGCACCCCGGCCGACCTGGACCGGATCCGCGACCTCGGCGCGGTCGGGGCCGGCGGCGACCTGTTCGTGGACGGCTCCATCGGCTCGCACACCGCCTGCCTGCACGCCCCGTACGCCGACGCCGACCACACCGGGCGTCTGCCACCTCGACGGCCGAGACGATCGCCCGCCACCTCACGCTGTGCACCGCGCGCGGGTGTCCAGGCGGGCTTCCACGCCATCGGCGACGCCGCCGTCGACGCGGTGGTCGAGGGCGTCCGGGCCGCCGCGCGGGAGGTCGGCACCGACCGGGTACGGGCCCTGCGGCACCGCGTCGAGCACGCCGAGGCGATGACCGCCGCGAGCATCGCCGCCTTCGCCGAGTTCGGCCTCATCGCCTCCGTCCAGCCCGCGTTCGACGCCACCTGGGGCGGCGAGGACGGCATGTACGCGCGCCCGGCTCGGCGCCGAGCGGGCCGCGGCCCTCAACCCGTTCGCGGCGATGACCCGCGCCGGGGTGCCGCTCGTGCTCGGCTCCGACAGCCCCGTCACCCCGCTCGACCCCTGGGGCGCGGTGCGGGCCGCCGCCTTCCACCGCACGCCCGCGCACCGCATCTCCGCGCGCGCCGCCTTCACCGCCCACACCCGCGGCGGCTGGCGGGCCGTCGGACGCGACGACGCGGGCGTCCTGGTGCCCGGCGCGCCCGCGGACTACGCGGTCTGGACGGTCGGCGACCTCGTGGTCCAGACGCCCGACCAGCGGGTCGCCGACTGGTCCACCGATCCGCGCTCCGGCACGCCGGGGCTGCCCGACCTGACACCGGGCACCGAACTGCCGACCGCCGTGCGCACGGTCGTCGCGGGCGAACAGGTGTTTCCGCCGCCGAACGGGTGAGCTGGGCTTTCCGTCATGCCGCCGAACGGTGTGCCCTCGCCGGGCGGCGGCGTGTCGCGGCTGGGCGTGCGGGTCGGTACTGACCTGCTGATTTGCCGAAACTCCGCAGGTCGCAGGGGTGTTGACAGTTGCTGGGCGGAGGCGAGTAGGTTCGGCCAAGTCCACCAAGGGACGTCGGACCGGGGGCTCTCCGCGGTTGCGTCGACCACCGCTGGGCCATGGGGTGCCGCGCCGCCGGGCGCGCCGCCACTGGCAGCCAGGTCCAGCGTCCGCGACGCGGAACGCGGGGCGGAGTGCCGCCCGATCGGCAGGTGCGACCCGGGAAGGGCTCGGACGCCCAGTAGACAACGGCCTCGGTGCCGATCCGCAGCCAGCGGGTCCCAGGTCGGCCCGAAGGGCGTCCGAGCCATTCCCTCGCCGGGCGGCTCCCCCTCCCCGAACCCCCTGCGGGCCGCGGGTCGTCTCGCTCCGGAGGGGGCTGTTGCTGTCGCCTCGCGGCCACCGGCGGGTGGTGGGTTGCTCGCGCAGTTCCCCGCGCCCCTGAGGTGCTGGGCCCGTCCGCGCACCTGCCCCTGCCTGCCGTGGGGTGCGTTTTGAGGGGCGCGGGGAACTGCGCGCTCGGCCAGCGCGTGGCCGCGGGTCGTCTCGCTCCCGAGGGGGCTGTTCCTGTCGCCTCGCGGCCACCGGCCTGTCGTGGCGTACCCGGCACTTCGCGTGCACAGGGGATCGAGGTACGGTCGCCTCACACACTTGTCTGGACCTGCTGGAAGGCCGCAACCGTGCGCCTGCGCAACCCGAACGAGCCCGCGGCGGCGACCGCGCTGGCCCCCACCGCGCCGGAGGCGCGAGGAACGGCTCCGGAGCCCCCGGAGGCCGCCCCGCGACCGCGCCGGACGCGGTGGGCGGCCACGGCCCGCAAGGCCGCGCCGGGCAGCGCGGTCGCCGCGGCCGCGGGCCTCGCGCTGGCGGCGGCGTTCCCTCCCTACGACGTGTGGCCGCTGTCCGTGGTGGCGGTGGCGGCGCTGTCGCTGGTGCTCCGGGGCCGCACGGTGCGGCAGGGCGCCTGGCTGGGCTTCGCCTTCGGGCTGCCCTTCTTCGTGTGGCTGCTCGCCTGGCTGCGCAACGTCGGGTGGGACGCGGTGGCGGGCCTGTCCGTGATCGAGGCGCTGTTCCTGGCCGCCCTGGCCGCCTGCCTGGTGCTGAGCCAGCGGCTGCCGTGGTGGCCGCTGTGGGCCGCGTGCCTGTGGGTGAGCGAGGAACTGGTCCGCGACCGGCTGCCGTTCGGCGGCTTCCCGTGGGGCCGGCTGGCCTTCGCCAACACCGGCTCGCCGTACACCCCGCTGGCCGCGCTGGGCGGCGCCCCGCTGGTCTCCTTCGCGGTCGCGCTCAGCGGCACCCTGCTGGCCGCGGCGGCCCTGACCGGGCACCGGCTGTGGACGTCCCGCCCGCAGCCGCCGGCCGTCCGCACGGCCCTGCCCGGCGCCGCAGCCCTCGTGCTGTCGGCCGCCGTGCTGTGCGCGGGCCTGTTCGTGCCGGTACCCACCAAGGCCGACGGCCACGTGCGCATCGCGGTGGTGCAGGGCAACGTGCAGCAGCCCGGCCTGCACTTCCTGGGCCGCCCGATGAAGATCCTGGACAACCACGTCCAGGCCACCCTCAAGCTCGCCGCGGACATCAAGGCGGGCAAGGCCCCGCAGCCGGACATCGTGCTGTGGCCGGAGAACTCCTCCGACCTCGACCCGTTCACCAACCCGGCCGCGTACGACCGGATCACCGAGGCGGTGCGGGCGGTCGGCGTGCCCATCCTGGTCGGCGCCCTCGTCAACGGCCCGGACAAGGACCACGTGCAGAACGAGGGCATCGTCTGGGACCCGGTCAGCGGCCCCGGCGCCCACTACACCAAGCAGCACCCGGTGCCCTTCGGCGAGTACGTGCCCTTCCGCAAGGAGCTCACCAAGGTCATCACCCAGCTCAACGAGATCCCGCGGGACTTCTACCCGGGCAAGACCTCCGGCGTGCTGCGGATCGGCCCGGCCCGGCTCGGCGACGTGATCTGCTTCGAGGTGGCCTACGACGGCATCGTCCGCGACACCGTCAACGCCGGCGCCCGGGCGATCGTCGTGCAGACCAACAACGCCACCTACGGCCGCACCGGCCAGCCCGAGCAGCAGCTGGCCATGTCCAAGCTGCGCGCGATCGAGCACGGGCGGGCCGTGGTCACCGCCGCGACCAGCGGAATCAGTGCGATCGTGGCACCCGATGGCAAGATCGAACAGCGCAGCGGGGAGTTCACGCAACAGGTGCTCAGCGCCGACCTCCCGCTGCGCGACGAGAAGACCGTCGCCGATCGCGTCGGTGCGGCGCCCGAGTGGACCCTCGCTATGGTGGGGCTCCTGTCCTGCGCGGCCGCGGTCGCGATCGGCAGGTTCGAGCGCACCCGCAAGGCGAAAGGGCAAACGCAGCAGTGAACGACGGACGAGCAGCGGAGCTTCGGCCCGCTCGGCAAGGTCCTGGTCATCATCCCGACCTACAACGAGGCCGAGAACGTCGAGCCCATCGTCCAGCGGGTCCGGGCCTCGGTGCCCGACGCCGACGTCCTGGTCGCCGACGACAACAGCCCCGACGGGACCGGGAAGCTGGCCGACGAGCTGGCCGCCGCCGACGACCACGTGCACGTGCTGCACCGGCGCGGCAAGGAGGGCCTGGGCGCCGCCTACCTGGCCGGGTTCCAGTGGGGGATCGACCAGGACTACGGCGTGCTGGTCGAGATGGACGCGGACGGCTCGCACCAGCCCGAGGAACTGCCCCGGCTGCTCACCGCCCTCAAGAGCGCCGACCTCGTGCTCGGCTCGCGCTGGATCGCCGGCGGCCGGGTGGTGAACTGGCCCAAGTCCCGGGAGTTCCTCTCGCGCGGCGGCAGCACGTACTCCCGGCTGCTGCTGGACGTGCCGCTGCGGGACGTCACCGGCGGCTACCGGGCCTTCCGCCGCGAGACGCTGGAGGGCCTGGGCATGGGCGACGTGGCCTCGGCCGGCTACTGCTTCCAGGTCGACCTGGCCTGGCGCGCGGTCAAGGCCGGGTTCCACGTGGTCGAGGTGCCGATCACCTTCGTCGAGCGGGAGCGCGGCGACAGCAAGATGAGCCGCGCCATCGTCGCCGAGGCGCTGTGGCGGGTCACCGCGTGGGGCGTCGGCGCCCGGGCCGGCCGCCTGTCGGGCAAGCGCCCGCTGCCGTAGCCCGCGGGGCCCGGCGCCGGGGATCGGGGCCCGGCCGTCAGCCGAGGATGTTGACGGCCCGCGCGACCACCAGCACCACGGTGATCAGCGACACCGCGGACTGCACCAGCATCAGCGCCTTGGCCCGGCTGGTCACCGGCATCACGTCGGTCGGGCTGAAGGCGGTGGAGTTGGTGAAGGACAGGTAGAAGTAGTCCAGGAACGCCGGCTCCCAGTGCGGCGGCGCCAGCTCGGGCGACTGCATCTGCACGAAGAGGAAGTCCGGCACGTCCCGCTCGCCGTGCGCCCGCGCGGCCGGGCCGCCCCGGTCCAGCTCCCAGTAGCCGAGGCCGAAGATCACCACGTTGGTCAGCCAGATCGCACCGCCGGTCAGCAGCAGGGTGCCGGCCCCGGCGTGCTCGGTCCCCTCCACCAGCCCGCGCACCAGGCACACCGCGGAGTACGCGTTCGCGCCGCCGATCGCCAGCGTCAGTGCCAGGCCCAGCCCCCGGTAGAGGCGCGAACGGCGCTCGATGCGGTGCGGGTTGAGCGCCACCAGACAGACCAGCAGGCCGAACTCAACGGTGGGCATGAGCGGTTGGGGGCGCACCACGATCCGCTCCGGCAGCAGCAGCTGGATCGCCATCACGGCCAGCACGGCGGCGCTGGAGGCCCACCGGACCTCGCCGCGGGTGGCCCGGCGCCAGGCCGGGCGCAGCCGCTGCTCGGTGTCGGCCAGGCCGGTGCGGACCGGGTCGAGCAGCGCCTCGATCCGGTCCGGCCGGGCGTTCAGGGCGGCGTCGCCGTGCGGCGCGGGCTCGTGGTGGTCTGCGCCCTGAGCGGGCTCCTCGTGCGTCACACCGGACATCGTCCCGGTCCCGGTCGTGCCCGGTCCACCGGGGGCGGGGCCGTGGCTCCGGGCTTTACCCGGACTTTGGCACACTTGACGTATGACGACGAGCACACCGCCCCCGGTCCGGCCGAGGCCGGACGCCCAGCAGCCCCGCCCCCGGCGTTCGCGGGCCCGCGTGGTCGTCCCGCTGGCCGTGGCGGCGTGGGTGGTGCTGGAGATCTGGCTGCTGACGCTGGTGGCCCAGGTGACCAGCGGGCTCACCGTCCTGCTACTGCTCCTGGCCGGATTCGTGCTCGGCGCGGTGGCCGTCCGGCGGGCCGGCAGCAGCGCGTGGCGCAACCTCGCGGCCTCCGTCTCCGCGCAGCAGGCGGGCGCGGCCCCGCCGTCGCCGGAGAGCGGCGGGCGGACCGGGCTGGCCATGCTCGGCGGGCTGCTGCTGATGATCCCCGGGTTCGTCTCGGACCTGGCGGCGCTCGTGCTGCTCTTCCCGCCTACCCGAAAGATCGCCGGGCGGTTCGGCGACCGGCTCGCGGCCCGCACGCTCCGCAGGCACGGCGCTGGCGCCTTCCCGCCGCCGGGGTTCGCCGCGCCGGGCTTCCCGCCGCGCCCCGGGCAGGAGGGCCCCGCCGCAGGACCCGGCGGCAAGGTCATCCAGGGCGAGGTCGTCGACCGCGACTGAGGGCCGAGGTCCACGGGACCGAGGACCGAGGCCGCCGTGGCGGAAAGAGGACCGACGCCCACTCGGGACGGAAGACCGACGCCCACTCGGCGGAAAAAGGACTGGCCCGGCGCGGAGCGGTGCGCTCCGGCCGGGCGGATGTGGTTCGGGTCCTCCCCGAGGGGGGACCCGCGGCCCGTCTCAGGCCGTTTTGCGGTTGTCGCGCGGATGCACCGCGATGTTCATCGCCCCGGAGCGCAGGACGGCCAGCCGCTCGGCCAGCACCTCCTCCAATTCCTCCAGGGTGCGCCGCTCCATCAGCATGTCCCAGTGCGTCCTGGCCGGCTTGGTCGTCTTTTCCTCGGGACCTTCCCCGTCCACGAGGAGTGCGGTCTGGCCGCAGGCGCGGCATTCCCACTCCGGCGGGATCTCGGCCTCCACCGAGAACGGCATCTCAAAGCGATGGCCGTTCCGGCATGCGTACTCCACGGTCTGGCGCGGGGCCAGATCGATGCCGCGGTCGGTCTCGTAGCTGGTGGCCCCGAGTCGCGTGCCGCGGAGAGCTCGCTCACTCATGAATCGTGCCTCCCGGGCTTGGTCGCCCACAGGACAGGTGTCGCTGTCGTCGTCATCCGGTCAACGTCCGGTCGGCGGTGAAGATTCCCGTTTCGGGATGTGCGTCGCCCGTCGTGTCGCCCCTGTTTGTACCCAGCACCGTCCGTTTTGTCACGCTCGTGGTGATATGTCACCCGACGTTGTCGTATCTTTTGCGCGCAGTAACGGTCAAGCGGCTGGGCCAACCGCGTACACTACCGCTTTCCGTCCTCCAGGTCTAAATCGGGTCCACTGCCGAGGCTTCCGGCGCTTCCGTGCGAATCGCCGCAGACCGCCCGCCTGTGCTCGAGGCGCCCTCCGCGGCCGAAAGTGCGGGCCCGCCCGGCCTCCCGGCGGTGGCGGCCACCACCCGCCCGGGCTCCCGCGCGGCGGCCGGCGCGCCCGGCAGCGCGAAGACCCGGAGGAAGAACTGTGCCAGCGGCCCGATGGTCACGGCGTACAGCACGGTGCCGACGCCCACCCCGCCGCCCAGGGCGAAGCCCGCGGCCAGCACGCCCAGCTCGATGCCGGTGCGGAGCAGCCGCAGCGATCGCCCGGTCGTGCGGTGCAGGCCGGTCATCAGGCCGTCCCGGGGGCCCGGACCGAAGCGGGCGGTGATGTACAGGCCGGTGGCGGCCCCGTTCAGCACCACGCCGACGACCAGCAGCGGGATCCGGACGACGAGGGCGTGGTACTGCGGTACGGCGGCCATGGTCAGGTCGATGAAGGTGCCGACCAGCACGACGTTGGACACCGTGCCCAGGCCCGGCCGCTGCCGCATCGGCCACCACAGCAGCAGGACGACCGCGCCCACCACGACCGAGATCATGCCGATGCTGATCCCGGTGAGCCGGGACAGGCCCTGGTGGAAGACGTCCCACGGGTCGAGGCCGAGGGCGGCGCGGATGATGAGGGCGTCGCTGGCGCCGTACAGCGCGAGGCCCACGTAGAGGTGGACGAGACGGCGGAACACGGGACCCCCCTGGCGGTCGGACGGACGCGCGTGCCACTCTGTGGCTTGTAAGGGCTTCCGTGCTACGGCCAATCCTCGAAAGGTGGACTGAATTCGATGCCTCAGTGGACCGCTTCGGTGAGTGCCGCGCATCTGGCCCGGCTCCTGGAACCCCGCCCGACCGGGGGCGGCGCCGCCAACGGCGGGCGCAAGCTGCCGGCCTACCGGGGGCTGGCCGACGGGGTGCGGCTGCTGGTGCTGGAGGGCCGGGTGCAGGTGGCCGCCCGGCTCCCGGCCGAGCGCGAGCTCGCCCTCGCCCTCGGCGTCAGCCGGACCACGGTGGCCGCCGCGTACGAGGCGCTGCGGGCCGAGGGCTTCGCCCGCTCCCGGCGCGGCGCCGGCAGCTGGACCGCGATCCCCGAGGGCCACATCCTGCCCTCGCGCAGCCTCGAACCGCTGCCGCCGGACACCGCCGGGTCGGTGATCGACCTCGGCTGCGCGGCCCTGCCCGCGCCCGAGCCGTGGCTGACCCGGGCCATGGAGGGCGCGCTGTCCGAGCTGCCCGCCTACGCCGCCACCCACGGCGACTTCCCGGCCGGGCTGCCCGTGCTGCGCGAGGCCATCGCCGACCGGTACTCCGCGCGCGGGGTGCCCACCATGCCCGAGCAGATCATGGTGACCACCGGCGCGATGGGCGCGGTCGCCGCGGCCACCCGGCGGCTGGTCGGCTTCGGCGAACGGGTCGCGGTGGAGTCGCCCAGCTACGCCAACGTGCTGGAGCTGTTCCGGGAGACCGGCTCGCGGCTGGTCCCGGTCGCCCTGCGGGAGGGGCTGGCCGGCTGGGACATGGACGCCTGGCGGCGAGTGCTGCGGGACGCGGCGCCGCGGATGGTCTACGTGCAGGCCGACTACCACAACCCCACCGGCACGCTGGTGGCCGACGAGCAGCGGCGGGAACTGGTCGAGGCCGCGCGGTCCGCCGGCACCGTGATCGTCGCCGACGAGACCATGGCCGAACTCACCCTGGACGGCGAGGACTCCGGGGTGCGCCCGCTGGCCGCCTTCGACCGCGGCGGCACCGTGATGACCGTGGGCTCGGCGAGCAAGGCGGTCTGGGCCGGGCTGCGGATCGGCTGGGTGCGGACCACGCCCGAGGTCGTGCGCCGGCTGGTGTCCGCCCGCGCCTACCTCGACCTCGCCTCGCCGGTGGTCGACCAGCTGGCCGTCGCCTGGCTGCTGCGGGGCGGCGGCTGGGAGCAGGCGCTGGCCGCGCGGCGGGTGCGGGCCCGGGAGTGCCGGGACGACCTCGCCGCGGCCCTGCGGGCGCACACGCCCGGCTGGGACTTCACCGT
Source organism: uncultured Actinomycetota bacterium (assembly GCA_963756705.1). GTDB lineage: Bacteria > Actinomycetota > Actinomycetes > Streptomycetales > Streptomycetaceae > Actinacidiphila. The sequence goes on from CAVWOS010000010.1 coordinate 149,970, forward strand.
CCCCCGCGGCGGCATGACGATGTGGGTGCGCACGGGCGACGTGTCCGGTTCCCGGCTGGCCGTGGCGGGCGAACGGCTCGGCGTACGCGTCCCTTCCGGCCCGCGCTTCGGGGTGGACGGGGCCTTCGAGTCCTACATCCGCATCCCGTTCACCGTCAGCGGGTCCGCCGCCACCGAGTCCGCGCTGCGGCTCGCCCAGGCGGCCGACCTGGTCCGCTCCGGCGCGGGCACCGAGGACCCCACGGGCCTCTTCGTCGCCTGACCCACCCCGGCCCCGGGGCCCGGGGCGCGGCCCTGGGGTCCGAGCGAGGGCTCGCACGCCGGGGCCCGGGGACTGCCTCCCAGCCGCGGCTGCGGGGGAGGAGCCGCGCACTCGGCCCACCGGGGCCGCGGGTCGTCCGCGTCCGGAAGCGGCATGCCCGGTCGGATCGCGGCCACCGGCCGGAGGGGGGCCGGCGGGCGCCGTCCTCCTCCAGAGCTTCGCCTGGGAGGTACCCCAGCGCCCCTGACGTACCTCCGGCAGCGGCGGCGAGCCGTCAGCCGAGTTCGAGGTCGGCGACCGTGCGGACGACGGCCTCCTTGCGGAGGGTGACCGGTGCGGTGTCCGGGACGGGCGGGGTGGGCGGGGCGGGCGCGTCGAGGGGGTCGCTCGTCGGGGGGAGGAGCTTCAGGACCGCCTCGCGCGCGGCCGCGGGGGCCTCCTCGTCGTAGGGGTCGGGCGTCGCGGGCACCTGGAGCCGCAGCACGGGCCCGGTACCGAGGCGGGCGTAGCCGCGCCCGGGCGGCACGTCACCGGCGGGCGTGGTCCGCTGCGGGGCGCCGAGCACCGCCTGCACGTGCTCCGGCACCAGCGGCCCGAGCACGATCCGCGCCCGGGTCTGCGCGATGACCACCGGCGCGAGCGTCTCCGTGGCGTCGAGCTGGTCGGCGACGGCCACTGCCACGTTCGCGGTGCGCCCGTGCCGCAGCGGCACGTCGAGCAGCGCCTGCGGGTCCGGCCGCCCCTCGGCGAGCGCCATCTGGGTGAGGGCGGTGGGCCGGTCGAGCAGGATCCACAGCGGCCGCCGCACGTCCTCGGCGACCGGGTTCCCGGCCTGCCGCGCCCGGTTGACCGCGATGAGCCGCCGCTCCGTCTCGTGCGCGGCCCACTCCAGGGTGGCCGAGGCGCCCAGCAGGCCGTCCTCCACGGCCAGCACCCCCGGCCGCCCCAGGAGGCAGGCGTACTCGCCGGTGCCGCCGCCGTCCACGACCACCACGTCGCCGTGCGCCAGCGCCTGGAGCGCGATCGACCGCAGCAGGCTGGTGGTGCCCGTGCCGGGCTGGCCGAGCGCGAGCAGGTGCGGCTCGGTGGAGCGCGCGCCGGTCCGCCACACCACCGGCGGCTCGTCCCGGTTCCGCTCTCCCTCGCCGTCGGCGCCCACGGCCACCGGAACCGTGCGCCCCACGGCGTCGGCGTCGGTGAAGCCGAGCACCGTCTCGCCCGGTGCGGTGACGAACCGCTGCGCGAACACGTCGGTCGGCAGCGGCGGGAGGACGGTGAGGGTGAGGTGGTTCTCCTCCTCGTTCCAGTCGAACCGGTACTCCCGGCCGCGTCCGGCCTTCGCGTACAGCAGCTGCTCGACCCGGGCCCGGGAGTCCTCCTCGCCGTCGGTGAAGTACGCCGGGTAGCGCAGGTGCAGCCGGGTCAGCCGGCCGTCCTCGAAGGCGTAGGAGGGGAAGGCCCGGTCCCAGCCCCCGTCGTGCGCGTACATCGGCGCCGGGTCCCCGGGATCGGACAGGTAGGGGACGAGCGCCTCGTACAGCGACTGGAGCCGCGCGGTCTCGGCCTCGCTCGGCCCGTCCGGCGCGGCGGCGGCGCGCTCCCGGCCCAGCCACGCGGCCGACGCCAGCAGCCCGGCGATGGCGAGGATCGGACCGTAGGGCAGCATCGCCACGATCACCAGGGCCGCGACGGCGAGCAGCAGCGCGGGTCCGCGCCGGTCCTTGGGCGTGCGGCCCCACCACCCGCCGGCCCAGGCGGCCTGCTTGCGCATGCCGCGCGCGATGGTGAGGACGGGGTGGAGCACGTCGCCGGCGCCGTCGGCCGCCGTGCGCGCCAGATCGCGGCCGCGGACGAGCGCCGGCCGGCTGGTGAGGATGGTGGGGAGGGGACGCCTGGCCACGGGTGCTCCATGGGGTGGTTCGGGTGCGGGTCGGGTGCGCGGGAACGTGACGAACGGGCCCGGAGCGGTTCGACCGCTGCCGGGCCCGTCGCGGGAGGGGGCAGGAGTGGCCGTCGGGGGGACGGCCTAGATCTTCAGCCCGCCGATCAGGCTGGCCAGGCTCGCGCCCCCCGCGGTGATGCTGGGGGCGATGGCCGAGCCGGCCAGGTAGAACCCGAAGAGGGCGCAGACCACACCGTGCGACATCTTCAGGCCGTCCTTGCGGAAGAACAGGAACACGATGACGCCGAGAAGTACGACGCCTGAGATGGACAGGATCATTGGGCTCTTCTCCTGAGGTGATGGGGACGGTCACCATGAGTTCTTCCAGGCTCACAAGAAGTAATAGATCCCGCGCGGTGGCAAATGAGTGATTTGTAGATAATTTCCACCACCTGGGTGAGTTCGCCGGTCCGCCACGGCGGGCCGCACCGCGATCCTCGCCGGGATGTGCCCGTCCGTCCGCCGCGCCGGGCCGGTTTCGCGCCGGCGGCCCAGCGACATCCCCCGGTCGGGTGAGCGCGGCGGGCGGGACGACGGATCCGCGGGGGCCCACCGGCCGCGGCGGGCGGTCGGCGCTCCGGCAGGATGGACCGGTGCAGCTGACCCCGATCACCTGGCCCCGCCTCGCGGCCGCGCTGGCCGAGCGCATCGCCGGGGGCGAACCGTCCGGCCCCTGGTGGCGCGTCGCCGTGGACGGCGCGCCCGCCGCCCGCTCGGAGGACCTGGCCGACGCGGTGGCCGCCGCGCTGCCCGCCCTCGGCCGGCCCGTGCTGCGGGTCGGCGCGGCCGGCTTCTGGCGGCCCGCCTCCCTGCGCCTGGAGTACGGTCACGAGGACCTCGACGCCTATTACCAGCTCTGGCTGGACACCGGGGCGCTGCGCAGGGAAGTGCTCGACCCCCTCGGGCCGGGCGGCACCGGCCGCGCCCTGCCCTCGCTGCGCGACCCCGCCACCGACCGCTCCACCCGCGCGGACTACGTCGAACTCCCGCCCGGCGGCGTGCTCCTGCTCGACGGGAGCCTCCTGCTCGGGCAGGGGCTGGCGTTCGACCTCACCGTCCACCTGCGGCTGTCCCCGGCCGCGCTGGAGCGGCGCACCCCGCCCGACCAGCGCTGGACCCTCCCCGCCTACGAGCGGTACGCGCGGGAGGCGCTGCCCGAGGAGGCGGCGGACGTGGTGGTGCGGGCGGACGACCCGAGGCATCCCGCCTGGCGGCCCGACCGCTGAGAGGCGGGGGCGTCGGGGCCCCGCGCCGGTCCGCCGCAGGGCTGTTCGGGCCGGTTCGCGCCGGACGTCCCGGACCGTCCCCCCGCCGCGGCCCGGCCGCCTTGCCGTGGGCGCGCGCCCACCGATAGCGTCCACGACCACCATGACTGTCGCCATCGCGCCGCTGACCTCCGAACACATACCCCTGGCCGCGCAGCGGTACGACCGCTGGTTCGCGCGGGCCAGACGGCCGCCGTCCCAGCGGTCCTGGCTGGCCGACGGTCCGGTGCGCGGCGAGGAACTGCTCGGCAAGCTCCAGCACGCGAACGGCCTGGAGGCGTGCCGGGCCCTCGACGGTGAGGGCGGCATCATCGGGCACCTGGCCGCTGTGCCGCTCGACATCCACCCCGACGACCCGGCCGCCCTGCACAGCCACCCGCGCGCCGCGCTGATCCCGCACGGCGGCCACGCGCTCCCCTCCGGGCGGGAGAGCGAGGTGCTGCGCGCGCTGTACTCCCGCATCGCGGAGCGGCTGGTCGCCGAACGGCGGCTCGTGCACTACGTCGAGGTGCCCGCCGGGGAGATCGCGACCGCCCCCTGGTCCGACCTCGGCTTCGGCCGCGAGCTCGTGCACGGCCTGATGGCCGTCAAGGCGCGCGGGCGCCAGCCGCGCGGGGTGGAAGGGCTGGCCATCCGCCGGGCCGGGCCCGGCGACCTGCCGCAGGTCGGCCGGATGGCGGCGGAGTCCGCCCGCCGGCAGCGCGGCTCGGCCACCTTCCAGCCGCAGCCGGAGGGCCCGCTGGCCTCGCTGCGCCTGCACTACGCCGACGCGCTCTCCGACACCCGCTGCGGGGCGTGGATCGCCTCCCGGCGCGGCGAGGAGATCGGCATGGTGCTGCTCGTCCCGGCCGACCCCGACCCGGTGACGCCGGCCTCGTGCGTGGAACTGGTCGAGGCGTACGTCGAGCCCGCCGCGCGCGGCGAGGGGATCAGCCGGGTGCTGCTGGCCACCGCTCTGGCGTGGGCGTACGACAGCGGGCACCGCTACATGTCGGCCTGCTGGCGTTCGGCCTCCCCGCCGGCCGCCGGCCACTTCCCGGCCATCGGCTTCCGCCCGGTGGCCTACCGGCTGTCCCGTACCCTCGACTTCCGGCTGACGGGCCCGGCCGGCACGTTCTGATCCGGCGTGGGCGCGGGGTGAAGGGGCGTCAGGCGGCGCCCCTTTTGCCCTGGATGACTCCTCATGGCGCAAGCTGTGTCAATACGGACGAATCCCCTTGGTTGGTGGGGGATTGGGGCGGATGTGGGCGGGTTCACACCGCGGGCGCGGAGGGTGGGGGGCGACGACGTAACGTCACCGACCCGGGTGTCGGCGTCACAGGAGGTGTGTGCCACATCCACGCGCGGTGAGGCCGGACGCCTACTGTGACACACGTTGTGCGCACCTGGGGGCGGAGGGTGACCGTATCCGGAAGTGGCTCGTGGGGTGCGATGGGCGGATGGTTGCCCGTCGCCCGAAGTGTCCCTTAGGTTCCCAGCCAGCGGGCGTCAGGCCCGTCATCCATCCGCCGGGCGGCCCGCCGAATCCTGCCGCCGCCCGCCGCGCGGATCAGCACCGAACAGCACCGAGGCAGGAGCGGGGGAACCAGGTAAGCCGCCGGCCCGTGGTCCGCCGCGGACGGCTCGGGGTGAAGTCGCGTCAGCGGCCGGGCATCTCCTGCCCGAACCCGACAGCTCACCTCGCAGGCGTAGGAGAGGACATCCCCCATGCCTGCTTCCGGCCTGCACCGCAAGCCCGCCCCGCGCAACCGCCGCCTCGTCCGCATCTGCGTCACCGCCGGTCTCGGCGGGGCCGCCGCCCTCGCGCTCCAGCTCTTCGACGTCTCCCCGGCCTCCGCCGCCACTCCCGCGCCCGCGGGCGTCGCCCAGGCCGCCCCGGCCAAGGCCGCCACCGTGCTCTACAAGGTCCGCCCGCACGACACCCTGTCCGGGATCGCCAAGAGCCACCACGTGGTCGGCGGCTGGAAGCAGCTGTACGCCGACAACAAGGCGGTCATCGGCCCCAACCCGAACCTGATCCACCCGGGCGAGAAGCTCACCGTGCACGTCGGCGGCGCCGCCCGCCCGCTCGCGAAGGCGCCCGCCAAGCCCGCCGCCGCCGCGAAGCCCAAGGCCGCGGCGAAGCCCGCCGCCGACAGCGGGTGGACGAAGCCGGTCGGCGACGCGGCCATCGGCACCGGCTACCACGTGGCCGGCGCCAACTGGTCCAGCGGCTACCACACCGGCGTGGACTTCCTCGTCGGCACCGGCACCCCGGTGCACTCCGTGGCCGCGGGCACGGTCTTCTCCGCCGGGTGGGACGGCGCCTACGGCAACGACGTGATCGTCAAGCACGCCGACGGCAAGTACACCCTGTACGGCCACCTGTCCCAGGTGCTGGTCTCGGCCGGCCAGACCGTGACCGAGGGCCGGCAGATCGGCGTCTCGGGTGCCACCGGCAACGTCACCGGCCCGCACCTGCACTTCGAGGTCCGCACCACGCCGTACTACGGCTCGGACATCGACCCGGTCGCCTACCTGCGCTCCCACGGCGTCAGCCTCTGACGTGACGCCCTAGCCCAGGCGCCCGCGTGCCCGCCCGGTCCACCGCACCGGGCGGGCACGCGTGTGCACGGGGGCCGGGTGACCGGTCAGCGGCCCAGACCGCGCCGGATCGCCGTCTCCACGGGGGAGTACGCCCCGTCCGCCCGCTCCAGCGCCAACTGCTCGGCGGGGTGCAGCGGCGGCTGCGCCATGAAGCGCGGCCGGCTGCCGTGGTGCGGCTGCGCGGCGTGCACCAGGAACGGGTGGCACAGGTAGACGTCCCCCGCGCGCCCGGTGGCCGGCGCCGTCGGGCGGTGCGCGCTCACGGCGTCCACCTGCCCGGCCACCGTGAAGATCGAGGTGCCCCGCTCCCCGTACGGCTCCAGCACCGGCGGCACGTCGAGGTGGGAGCCCACCCTGATCCGGGTCGGCGCGTCCCGCGGGCCGACGTCGGTGAACAGGAAGAGCATCAGCAGGGCGCGGTCCCTGGACCGGACGTTGGTGAAGTACCGCTCCTCACCGGGCAGCGGATAGCTCGCCTCGATGTGCCAGCCGGCGTCGTCGGGCTCCTCCTCGTGCGGGAAGCGCAGCGGGAAGGAACCGAGCGAACGCCTCGGCGACCACCGGCCCGCGCCCACCAGCAGGTCGAACGCGGCACGCAGCGCAGGTGAGTCGGCCGCGTCCGCGAACGGCTGCTGCGCCATGTCCCCCACCCAGTGCACCGGCCGGGTCCACGTCGCAGGGTCTCGCGGGTCGCACCCCGTCCGCTCCCACAGCAGCGCCGCGCCCCGCTCGGCGGTCTCACCGGGGAAGGCCCCCTCGACCTTCACGAAGCCGTCCCGGAGGAACGACTCCACCCATCCGTCCGTGTCCATCCGCCGATCCTCTCCGGGGCGGACGGGCCGGGGCCACCGAATTTTCCGCGCGCCCGGCGGGGGGACCAAAGCCCCTGTACGGCAAAGGTGTTGGCGGTCGCTCAGGACTCCGCCGGCAGCGTGCCCCGCACCTGGCGCAGGAAGGCGGCGTTGTCCGGGGTGCGGCGGACCCGGTCCAGCAGGGCCTCCAGCCCGGACCGCTCGTCCCGGCCGTGCAGCGCCCGCCGCAGGCCGCGCACCACGGCCGCCTCGTCCCGGGGCACCAGCAGCTCCTCGCGGCGGGTGCCGGAGGAGACGATGTCGAGCGCCGGGAAGATCCGCCGGTCGGCGAGCGAACGGTCCAGGTGCAGCTCCATGTTGCCGGTGCTCTTCAACTCCTCGTAGTAGAAGTCGTCGGCGCGCGACCCGGTGTCGACCAGCGCGGTCGCCAGGATCGTCAACGACCCGCCCTCCTCGGCGAGTCGGGCCGCGCCGAACAGCCGCTTCGGGCCGTACAGGGCGCTCGCGTCCACCCCGCCGGTCAGCGTCCGGCCGCCGCCGGCCGCGGCCGTGTTGTGCGCCCGGCACAGCCGGGTCAGCGAATCCAGCAGGATCACCACGTCCTGCCCCCGCTCCACCATCCGCTTCGCCCGCTCGACGGCGAGTTCGGCCACCGCGATGTGCTGCTTGGCGGGCTGGTCGAAGGTGGAGGCGATCACCTCGCCGCGCACGTGCGCGCGCATGTCGGTGACCTCCTCCGGGCGTTCGTCCACCAGCAGCACCATCAGGTGGCACTCCGGGTGGTTGGCGGCGATCGCGGCCGCGATGCCCTGGAGCAGGACGGTCTTGCCGGCCTTGGGCGGGGCGACGATCAGGCCGCGCTGGCCCTTGCCGACCGGGGCGGTCAGGTCGATCACCCGCCCGGCCAGCGCCGCCGAGCCGGTGAGCGCGGAACTCTCCAGCCGCAGCCGCTCCTTGGGGTGCAGCGGGGTCAGGTCCCCGAAGTGCGGCCGGGGTTGCCCGGCGGGCCGCCCGTTGACGAGCAGTACCTCGCCGAGCGTGCCGGGCCGGCCGGGCACGCCCTCGACGAGGTCGCCCCGGCGCAGGCCGGCGGCGCGGATCAGGGCCTGCGGCACGGCGGGGTCGCCGGGGGAGGGGGTCAGGCCGGCGCCGCGCAGCCGGCCCGCGCCGCCGCGCTCGGTGTCGAGCACGCCGGTGACCCGCTGCGGCGGCAACTCCTGCCGGACCAGCGGGCGTTCGAGAATGTCGGTCATGTCGGTCGTCCTTTCGCGGACGGATGTGGAAGTGCGGCGCCACGCGCCGCCGTGGGAAGGAGGGAAGGTGCGGCCCGGGCGGACGGAACACGCCCCGCGTACCGCGAGAGCCCCCACCGGTGTCGGTGGTGGCGGGAGAAGCCGGCTCGGCACCGCCGGAGAACGGCCCGCACGGGCCGCACGCCGGGATCCGGCCACGGCCGGAGCCATGGCGGTGTTCCCGGAATGCTCGGTGGTTCCGATGCTTTGCGCCGGTGTCATCGATCGAGTGCCGGCCGCGAACGGTGCCGGGAAATCACCCTGGAGAAGGGGGGCAGGCGCCTCGGAAGGGCGCGGACTGGTCATCCCCACGCTCAGCCTACCACCCCGCCCGGCCCGCGGTGGGGAAATTCCGGGCGGGAGGTCTCCACCGGGTGCCGGGCCGCGGGCGCGCGGCGGCCGGATCAGCGCTTGGAGGCGTTGCGGCGGCGCAGGAGGACGACGCAGACCGCCGCGGTCAGCACCAGGACGCCGCCGATGGACCAGGCGGTCACGGAGGCCACCGAGGAGCGGGAGGAGGAGACGCGGGCTTCGGCGGCCGGCCGGGGGGCGCGGGTCGGCGGCGGGGCGGGGACCGCGGTGGCCGGGTCGGGGGGCGTGGCGGCGTTGAGGGTGCCCACCGATTGGGTGTGGTCGACCGCCGAGAAGCCCCAGTCCAGCAGCTTCGTCGCCTCGTTGTAGACGGCGTTGTACTCCCCGGACTGCGGGTTCATCACGGTGACGATGAGGGTGCGGCCGTTCCGGTGGGCCGCGGCGACCAGGGTGTTGCCGGCGTTCGTCGTGTAGCCGTTCTTCACCCCGACCAGCCCCGGGTACGGCGTCACACCCTTGGCGCCGGTCAGCAGCCGGTTGGTGTTCTGGATGCCGAAGGACGCCACGGTCGTGCCGTGGTCGTCGTGCGCGCCCGGGAACTGCGACTCCTTGGTCGAGGCGTACGCGGCGAAGTCCGGGTTGGCCAGCCCGGCCCGGGCGAAGACGGCCAGGTCGTACGCGGAGGACACCTGCCCGGGCTCGTCGTAGCCGTCCGGGGTGACCACGTGCGTGTCCAGCGCCCCCAGCATCTTCGCCTTGGCGTTCATCTGGGCCACCGTTTTGTCCACCGAGCCGTTCATGTGCGACAGGACGTGCACGGCGTCGTTGCCCGAGGCGAGGAAGACGCCCCGCCACAGGTCGGCCACGGTGTACGTGTCGCCGGGCTGCACGCCGACCAGGCTGCTGCCCTCGCCGATCCCCGCCAGGTCGGCGTCGGTGACCTTGTGCACCTCGCCGGCTGGCAGCCGCGGCAGCAGGGTGTCCGCGAAGAGCGTCTTGAGGGTGGAGGCCGGCGGCAGCTTCCGGTGCGCGTCCTTGGCGGCCAGCACCTGCCCGGTGCGGGAGTCCGAGACCAGCCAGGACAGCGCGGAGACCCCGTGCGGCAGCTCCGGCGTCCCCGCCTTCGGCAGGACGTGCGTGCCCGGCTCGGACAGCAGGCCCGCGGCCGCCGCGGTGTCCGACGAGCCGTCGCCGTCGGCCGCGGCCGCGGTACCGGCGGAGGGCACGGCCAGGCAGCAGGCGGCGGCGAGCGCGGTCGCGGCGGCGGTGCGGAGCGGGGCGCGGCGGCGCGGCGAGCGGCGGAAGGCAGTCATGCGATCACCGTAGGAATGCCGCGCGCGGCTGGCACGGCGGCGCAGCCCATCCCGGTGAGGGTGCCGCGCCTGCGGGTGACGGGTCCGCCGCCAACCGGACGTACCGTCAGAGGGGGTCCGCGCGGGGCCGTGCGGGCCGCGGCGGCGGGAGCGGACGGCCTGTCAGCCGCCCCGCGCCCGCCGCGTCCGGCCCCGTCAGCCGTGTCCGCCGAGGTCGGCCTCGGGGCGGGACCGGCCGGGAGACCGGTCAGCCGGCCAGACCGGTCAGGCCGGCCGCTGCCTCCTCCTCGGACAGCGGGTCCGGCGCCGCCTTCATGAACGTGGCGGCGACCGCGTCGACCACCCCGCCCACCCCGCGGTCCCGCGCGGCCTTGAGGTAGCGCACGGCGTCGAGCACGTTGCCCGCGGCGCTCGGCGAGTCGTCGACCTCCATCCGCACGTCGATCTCCAGCGGCGTGCCGCCGAACGCCTCCGCGTCGATCCGCATGACGGCCACCTTGCGGTCGCCGAGGAAGGGGATGTAGTCCGCCCCCACGTGGGACGGCGCGCGCGGTACGCCGTCGCGGGCGCCGGCGAACATCCCCGACTCCTTGGTGGCCTTCTTGTCGGCCATCCGCTCCGGGTCCTGCATGTTGAGGAAGTCCATGTTGCCGCCGCCGAGCAGCTGGTAGGTGCTGCGCACCGCCACGCCGTTGGCACGCAGCACGTCCATCACGGCGCGGTGGATCAGCGTGGCGCCGAACTGGCTCTTCAGGTCGTCCCCGGCCAGCGGCACCCCGGCCGCGGCGAACCGCCCGGCCCACAGCGGGGAGCGGGCGATGGTGGAGGGGATGCAGTTGAGGAAGGCGCACCCGGCGCGCAGCGCGGCCTCCGCGTAGAACTCCGAGCCCGCCTGGCTGCCCACCGGCAGGAAGTTCACCAGCACGTGCGTGTCGGTGTCCGCCAGCCGCCGCACCACGTCGTCGAGGCTCGCCTCGCCCCGCGCGTCCAGCCTCGGCGCGGTGCTGCGGCCCACCCCGTCGCTGAGCGCGCCCTCGGACACCGGCACCCCGAGGTGCGGCACCTCGGCCAAGGCCCGCGCGTTGTTGGGCGCGGCCAGGATCGCCTCGGACAGGTCCCGGCCGGTCTTGCCGGCCTGCACGTCGAAGGCCGCCGAGAACTCCACGTCCCCGACCGCGTATCCCGCGCACACCGGGTTGCGCAGGCCCACCGCGCCCTCGGCCGCGCCCCGGTAGAACTCCACCCCCTGTACCAGGGAGGAGGCGCAGTTGCCGACGCCGACGATGCCCACGCGCACGCCGCTCGCGGTGCTCACCCGTTCTCCTCGCGGCCGCCGCGCGCCAGCCTGGGGTCCTCGATGTGCAGCAGGAAGTCGTCGGTGCGGTGGACGCCCGGCCGGTCGCCGGCCGCGCCCAGGGCCTTGCGCAGCGCGCGCAGGTGGCCGGCGTTCATCTGGAGCGGCGGCTCGTCGGGCTGGTGCGTGGTGCCGCGCGGGTAGTCGTCGCCCGGGGTGGTCGTCATCTCGATGTGGCTGCCCAGCAGGTGGGTGACCGGGCGGCGCTCGCAGAAGGCCAGCAGGCGGTCCACGGTCGCGGTGAAGGCCGGCAGGTCCCGGACGTAGAGGTGGCCGGGGTAGAGGGTGTCGCCGGTGAGCATCAGGCCGGTGCGGCGGTCGTACAGGACGATCCCGGCCTCCTCGTGCCCCGGGCCGGGCAGCACGTCGACCACCCGGCCGCCCAGGTCGATCTCGGCCGCGCCCTCGGGCCAGTCGGCCAGGCCGAAGAAGTCCCGCACGGCGTCCACGCCGGGGCCGACCACCACCGTGTCCGGCCGCCCCGCGAACTGCCGGTCCGCCGCCACGTGGTCGCCGTGCGCGTGCGAGTGCGCGACCACCAGGCCGTAGGACGGATGCGGGTGCAGGTCCCGCCAGTCCTGGACGAGCCGGTCCACCACCCGCCGCAGCGGGAAGTGCCCGGCGTCCTCGGTGGCCCCGGTGTCCAGCAGCAGCGCCCGCTCGTCGCCCAGCAGGAGGTAGAGGAAGGGCGCCTCGAAGTGGACGGACATGTTCTGCCGGAGGATCAGCGTGCTCTCGTCGTAGGCGTGCACCTGTATCTCGGGCGCTGGATCGTGCTTGGCGGACGGCCATCCCGCGTGCCAGCGCACATCGAGCCCGCCCCGGTTCCGTTCGCTCACCGCTCGACCCTACCCGCCGGTCCGGCGCCGCAGTCGGGCCCGTGACGGGGGGCACACCGGCTCCTGGAGGCCCCGCGGGCGGGCCGTCCCACCTGTGCTGTCGCGGGCGCTCTTGTGGCGGGATGTGCGGCGGTCTATCTTTCGTACGCCCGGGGTGCCGGGCGTACGGCTGCCCGCCCCTGCCTGACGACGGGGTGCTCCCAGGGCCGGCCAGGGGCCGGTCCTTCCGAGAGGACGCGCGCTATGCCCTTACGCGGACGCCACCGCCGTTACCGTCCCAGCCGGGTCTCCCAGGCCTCGCTGACCGTCACCGCGGGGGGTGCCGGGCTCGCGCTGCCGCTGATCGGCCTGAGCAGCGCCCACGCCGCGACCGAGGGCGTGTGGGACAAGGTCGCCCACTGCGAGTCCTCGGGCAACTGGAAGATCAACACCGGCAACGGCTACTACGGCGGCCTCCAGTTCGCGTCCAGCACCTGGAAGGCGTACGGCGGCCTCGCCTACGCCCCGCGCGCCGACCTCGCCACCAAGAACGAGCAGATAGCCGTCGCCGAGAAGGTGCTCGGCAGCCAGGGGCCGGGCGCCTGGCCGGTCTGCTCTCTCCAGGCGGGACTGACCCGGCAGCCCGCGACCGCCTCGCACAAGGTGCCGCTCGCGTCGAGGACCGAGGTCAAGACCGCGGCCGAGACCGCGGTGAAGAGCGCTGCGAAGCCCAAGCCGAAGGCCGCTCCCGAGCCGGCCCGCACGACCCCGAAGTCCGCGCACCCGCACGGCACTTCGGAGCACACCGCGCACCCGGCGAAGTCCGCCCACCCGGCCGGGGCGCACGACCCCTACACCGTCGTGCGCGGTGACTCCCTGTCCGGGATAGCCGCCGACCACCACGTCAAGGGCGGCTGGCCGCAGCTGTACGCCGACAACCGCGGCGTCGTCGGGGACGACCCCGACCTGATCCTGCCCGGCCAGCGGCTCTCCCTCGACACCCCGACCGCCGCGCCCCACCAGGCCGCGCACACCGCGCCGCACACGAAGCCCGCCGCGAAACCGGCCGCGAAGCCCTCGGCGAAGCCCGCCGCGCGGACCGCGGTGAAGCCGGCGGCCAAGACCTCCACCGTCTCGCACACCAAGCACCACACCACCCACCACACGGCGGGCTACACGCTCCCCGTGCACGCCGCCATCGGCACCGGCTACCACGCGGGCGGCGCCAGCTGGTCCAGCGGCTACCACACCGGCGTGGACTTCCTGGTCGGCACCGGCACCGCCGTGCACTCGGTGGCCGCGGGCACCGTCGTCACCGCCGGGTGGGGCGGATCGTACGGCTACCAGATCGTCATCCGGCACGCGGACGGCCACTACAGCCAGTACGGCCACCTGTCGCAGATCTCCGTGAAGGTCGGCCAGCACGTCAACGAGGGCCAGCGGATCGCGCGTTCGGGCTCGACCGGCAACGCCACCGGGCCGCACCTGCACTTCGAGATCAGGACCGGCCCGGTGTACGGCGACGACATAGACCCGCTGCGCTTCCTGCGGGCTCACGGCGTGTCCGTCTGATCCCTCCGGCGCACGTAGGACGTCAGTGCCGGCAGGGCCAGGGAGAGGCAGCAGCCGGCGTACAGCCAGCCGCCCAGCACGTCGGTGAGCCAGTGCACGCCCAGGTACACCCGGGACAGGCCCACCGCGACGGCCACCAGGGCGGTCGCCGCGGCCGCCCACCGGCCCGCCGCGCCCGGCCGGAAGCGCAGCAGGCCCCAGCACAGCAGCCCCGCGGCCATCGCCGACGAGGAGGTGTGGCCCGAGGGGAAGGCGTGCCCGGAGGCGTGCACGGCCCAGTCCGCGACCGGCGGGCGGCGCCGGTCCAGCGCGAGCATCAGCAGGGTGCGGCCGATCTGGGCCACCACGAGCGCGGCCAGCGCGAGCAGCGCGGTGGCCGCCCCGAGCCGGGCCGCGGGGCGGCGCCCGGCGCACCCGCCGAGCCAGCCGCCGAGCCCCGCCGCGAGGTAGGGGAACGGCCCGGCCCCGGCGTGCGTGACGATCCGCGCGGCCGTCGCCATGCCGTGCGGGCGGTGCTCGACCGACCAGCGCAGCGGCCCGGTGTCCACCGCGTAGGGGTTCCCCTGCCGGGCGAGCACGGCCCACGCCAGCAGCCCGAAGGCCGCCGCGAGCAGGACCGGCGGCAGGTAGGGCCGCAGGCGGTTCGGCAGGGCCATCGGGCGGACGCGCCTTTCCCCGGGCCGCGCGGGGCCCGCCCGGCCGTCGGCGTGAGGAGTCGTCGGGACGTCCGCCACCTTACGCCGGGTCGGGCGCGGGCCGCGTGACGGCCGGGACCGTCGCGCGTTGTCAGGGCGTGTCCGCGACGGCGCGTCTGGCCGGCGACGCCTGGCACGCACTCTCCCCCACGGCCTTCGGCGTGGGAGGTGCCCCCCAGAGCTTCGCCTGGGAGGTGCCCCCACCGCGTTGTCGGGCTCGTCCGAGTAGACCCGCTACGAGGACGACCTCCGCCTTGCGATCTGGGGGTACCGCTCATGCCCAGGGGGGTATCCCCAGGCGAAGCTCTGGGGGAGAGCACCAGACGCCGCAGCCCCCGCCCTTCGCGCGGACGACGCGACGTCACGGACACGCCCTACCGGCGGGCCGGCACGTTCTCGTGCACCTTCAGCGGGTCGGTGACCGCGACCGGCGCGAGCACCTCCTCGATCCGCGCCATCAGGTCGGCGTCCAGCCGCACGCCCGCGGCCTTGGCGTTCTCCACGACCTGGTCCGGGCGGGAGGCGCCGACGATGGCGGCGGAGACGTTCGGGTTCTGGAGCACCCAGGCGACGGCGAGCTGGGCGAGCGACAGCCCGGCCTCGGCGGCCAGCGGCTGGAGCTGCTGCACCCGCTCCAGCAGCTCGTCGCGCATCCAGCGGCTGATCATGTCCGAGCCGCCCTTGTCGTCGGTGGCCCGCGAGCCCGCCGGCGGCTGCTGCCCCGGCAGGTACTTGCCGGTGAGCACGCCCTGCGCGATCGGCGAGAACACCACCTGGCCCATGCCGAGCTCCTCGCAGGTCGGCACGACCTCGCCCTCGATGATCCGCCAGATCGCCGAGTACTGCGGCTGGTTGGAGACCATCGGCACGCGCAGCTCGCGGGCGAGCGCGTGGCCCCGGCGGATCTGGTCCGAGGTCCACTCCGACACGCCGATGTAGCGCGCCTTGCCGGAGTGCACGACGTCCGCGAGGGCCTCCATCGTCTCCTCCAGCGGCGTGGAGACGTCGAAGCGGTGCGCCTGGTAGACGTCCACGTGGTCGGTCTGCAGGCGGCGCAGCGAGTTCTCGATCGACTCCATGATGTGCTTGCGCGACAGCCCGCGGTCGTTGTGCCCCGGACCGGTCGGCCAGAAGACCTTGGTGAGGATCTCCAGGCCCTCGCGGCGCTCGCCCTTCAGGGCCCGGCCCAGCACCGACTCGGCGCGGGTCTGCGCGTAGACGTCGGCGGTGTCGAACGTGGTGATGCCGACGTCCAGGGCGGCCCGGACGCAGGCGACGGCCGCGTCCTCCTCCACCTGGGAGCCGTGGGTGAGCCAGTTGCCGTAGGCGATCTCGCTGATGAACAGGCCGCTGCGGCCGAGGTGACGGTATTCCATGGTCATCGACTCTAGGTCGTCACCCCGGCGCGCGGCGACCCCTGCCCACTGCGTGGTCAGGAGGCGTAGACCTCCAGTTCCGAGAGTTGTCCGGCCGGCCATCCGGTGTTCGCCGTGAAGGTCAGCCGCACGTAGCGGACGCCGGTCGGGGTGAGGTTCACGGTGGCCGTGTCACTGCCCTGGGCGAGCGTGTAGCCCGCCGAGGACTTCAGCGTGGACCAGCTGCTGTTGTCGGTGGAGCCGAGGACCGACAGGGTCTCGGTCCGGGTGCCCCACGAGGTCGGCAGCTTCAGCACCAGGCGGCCGACGGTCTTCGACGCGCCCAGGTCCACGGTCAGGGACTGCGGGAAGGCGTTGTTGGTCGACTCCCAGTAGCTGTTCTGGTCGCCGTCCACCGCGTGCCCGGCCACGTAGACGTCGCTGTGGCCGGTGTCGCTGACCGTCCTGCCCAGGGCCAGGTTCGGGTTGCCCGCAGGCGGCGTGGTCGGCGGCGTGGTGGTGCCGTCGCCGGCGTAGACCTCGAACTCGGAGACCTGGGCGGCCGGCCAGCCGGTGTTGGCCGTGACGCTGAGCCGGACGTAGCGGACCGAGGCGGAGGTGAAGGTCAGCGTCGCGGTGTTGCCCGAGGACGGGTCGAAGGTCACCCCGCCGGAGCCCTCGAGCGTCGACCAGGTGCTGTTGTCCGTGGAGCCCTGCACCGCGAGGGTCTCGGTGCGGGTGGCCCAGTCGGTGGACGGCGGGAGCTTGAGTGTGACCTTGCCGACCTGCTGCGCCGAGCCCAGGTCGACGGTCAGGGTCTGCGGGAAGGCGTTGCTGTTGGACTCCCAGTAGGTGGAGGCGTTGCCGTCCACGGCGTTGCCCGCGGTGTAGGTCTGCACCGAGGAGGAGGCGGTGGCCGGCCGGCCCTGCGCGAGGTTGCCGTTGGCCGGGGTGGTCGGCGGCGTGGTCGGAGGGGTGGTGGGGGGAGTGGTGGGCGGCGTGGTGCCGCCGCCGGTCGTGCCGCCGCTGCCGCCGGTGGGCACGCCGCCGTTGGTCCAGATCGGCGCGGGCCAGCCGTTGCACTGCTGGCCGGTGTTCCAGCCGGAGTTGCCGCCACCGTCGTTGAGTTGAAGGGCGGTGCCCTCGCAGTTGTAGATCGGCTGCGCGGCCTGGGCGATGTTCTTGGCCGTGACGTTGGTGAAGGTCATCGACGCCGGCGCCTGGCCCTGGATGGCGAAGGTGCCCGCACCGTCGATGTTGACGTTCTTGAAGTTGACGCCGGTGACGCCGCCGCCCTCGATCGACTGGATCGCCTCGTAGGAGCTGTCCAGGATGTCGGTGTTGGTGACCTGGATGTTGGCGTTGACCTGGCCCTGGAGGCCGTCGAACCAGATGGCGCCGACGCCGAAGTTCCAGTTGTAGTCGCTGTTGCCCGCCCGGATCAGCGTGTTGGCGTCCGCGGTGATCGTCCCCGAGACCGCCGTGCCCTGCCCGGCGCTCACGCCCGGGTAGCGGTTGGCGATGTGCAGGCCGCCGCCGTTGGTGACGGTGTCGGCCATCACGTTGTCGGAGATGGTGAAGTCCTTGCCGCCGTACGTGACGATGTTGTTGGCCAGGATCGGCAGCACCACCGTGTCGTGGGTGAAGCTGTCGTTCACGTTGGCCTGGTTCTCCGGCCAGGAGGCCAGGCCGTCGTCGCCGGTGTCGCGCACGAAGGTGTTGGTGACCGTCGAGTTGGTCACCCCGGTGTGGAAGTTGACGCCGTCCGCGGTGGTGTCGAGGATGCGGCTGTTCTCGATGGTCAGGTGGTCCATCGGACCGTCCATCCAGGCGCCGACCTTGACGTGCTGGATCCACAGGTCGTCCACGGTGGAGTTGGACATCGCCCCGCCGATGCCGTTGACCTGGTCGCTGTCGACCCGCTCGGTGATGTCGCCGATGATGGCGAAGTCCTTGAGGGTGACGTTGGTGCTCGGGCCGCCGTCGGAGACGTACTTGCCGTAGAAGCCGGCCGCGTTGGACCGGTTCACCGGGTCGCGGCCGCCGAAGACGGTGTACCAGGGGCCCGCGCCCTCGACGGTCACGCCGTCGACGATCACGTGGCTGTAGAGCGTGTAGTGGCCCTGCGGCACGTAGACGGGCTTGCCCTGCGCCTTGCCGGCGTTCACCGCGGCCTGGATCTTCGCGGTGGAGTCGGTGGCGCCGGTCGGGTCGGCGCCGTAGTCCGCGACCGCGTCGATGGCCCCGGACGGCTTGGCGATCGGCCCGCCGACCTGCTCGAAGTCGGCCAGGTCGATGGTGAAGGACGGCGACTGGGCGGTCGAGGAGACCTGGACCCGGATCTTGGTGCCGGCCGGGTAGCTGGTCCCGAACATGGTCCGGGCCTCGTCGTAGAAGTGGTGCGGGCTGCCGCCGCCCGGGTCGTTGCTGAACGGGTAGCCGCCGTAGTACCAGCTGTAGCGCGAGGTGACGGGCAAGGTGGTGACCGACTGCCCGTTGGCCAGCACCGACAAGGAGGCGTCGCGGCCCTTGCCGTCCGAGGAGTCCGGGATGCTGTAGCGCAGCGACATCGCGTTCGCCGCCGCGGGCAGGGTGAACTCCACGTACTGGCCGACCGCGTCGAGCGTGACGGCCTGCCGCCCGGAGGCCTCCGAGGGCAGGTGGGTGTAGAGGCGGTCGGGGCCGATCAGCGTGCCGTTGGTGGCCGCGTACTCCGCCTCCACCTCGTGGAAGGGCACGGTCGCGCCGCGGCCCGCTATGCCGATCGGGGAGGGCGCGGGCACACCGGCGGCGTGCGCGTCGGGCGCGCCGGCCAGCGTGACGGCGGTCAGCGCCGCCGCGGCGGCGAGGGCGAAGGACAGGACGGCGGCGAGTCCGCGCCGCTGTCGGGTCCGGGGCGTCGGCGGGGGGTTGTGGTCATGGCTGCGCGGTTGCTGCGACACAGGCACACGTCCTTGCTGGTCGGGGTTGGGGGGAAGTGGGGGGAGGTGAGGGACGCGGGGAACGTGGGGGAACGCGAACGGGAACACCCGGCCGGGCGTGGAGAGACTACGAGCGTGGCCGCAGAAAGTAAATGAGGTTGCGCAAAACAGCGATGAAACCGCGCAATATCCCGAAGAGTTGCCCGTCAGAGGGCGAGTGGAGGGCGAGCTCAGGACCGGCGGAGGGCGAGCGCGGGACCTGCGGAGGACGGGGCGGAGAAGGGGGCGGAGGACGGGTGGAGGACGGGGCCGTCACCGGGAAAACCCTGATGAGGCCTTGCCGTTCAGCGCCTGCTGCGGCCGCGCAGGAAGCGCTCGGCGCCCTCCGCGAGGTCCACCAGCGGGGCGGGATAGTCGAGCTTCTCCCGGTCGGCGGCGGGCAGCCGCCAGGGCTGGTGCACCGACCCGCCCTCGACACCGGCCAGTTCGGGCACCCAGCGGCGCACGTACCGCCCGTCGGGGTCGAACCTGCGGGCCTGGGTGAGGGGGTTGAGCACCCGGTTGGGACGGGTGTCGGTCCCGGTGCCGGCCACCCACTGCCAGTTGAGCTGGTTGTTCGGCACGCTGCCGTCCACCAGCAGGTCCATGAAGTGCCGGGCGCCGACCCGCCAGTCCGCGTACAGGGTCTTGGCCAGGAAGCTGCCCGCCAGCAGCCGCGCCCGGTTGTGCATCCAGCCCTCGTGCAGGAGCTGCCGCATCGCCGCGTCCACGATCGGGTAGCCGGTACGGCCGCGCCGCCACGCCTCGATCTCGTCCGGGTCGTCGCGCCACCGGTCGTGCCGGGGGCGGTAGTCGGCATGGGCCGCGGACGGGCGCGCGGCGAGCACCTGGTGGTGGAAGTCCCGCCAGGCCAGCTGCCGGACGAACGCCTCCGCACCCGGCCCGCCGCGCCGCCGCGCCCGGTGCACCAGCTCGATCGCCGACACGCAGCCCAGGTGCAGGTACGGGGACAGCCGCGACGTGCCGTCCCCGGCCAGGTCGTCGTGCCGGTCGGCGTACCGCTCCAGCGGTCCTGCCAGCCACGACCGCAGCGCGCGGCGGGCCGCGGACTCCCCGCCCGCGGCCAGCCCCGGCGAGGGCCGGCCCGGGGCCAGGGACTTCGCCGACGGCAGCCCCGCCGAGTCGACCTCGGGCACCGGCACCGCGCGCGGCGCCGCGAGCACCTCGCGCACGGCCACGCCCTCCCACCGGCGGAAGTACGGCGTGAAGACCGCGAAGTGGTCCTTGCCGGTGGGCGTGACGGCGCCCGGCGGCACCGCCGTGACCGAGGCGTCGTGCACCCGCAGCTCCCGCCGGTCGCCGGCCAGGGCCTTGCGCAGACCGTCCTCGCGCCGGGCGGCGTACCGGCTCACGCCCGCCGCCACGTGCACGACGTCGGCGCCCGTCTCGGCCGCGACCCGGCAGGTCTCCTCGACCACCTCGCCGTGCCGGACCACCAGGCGCCCGCCCCGGGACCGCAGTTCCCCGTCCAGGTCGGCCAGGCAGTCGGCGAGGAAGGCGGCCTTGTTGGGCACCATCAGGCCGGCCCGGCCGATGCCCGGGTCCACCACGAACAGCGGCACCACCCGCTCCGCGCCCTCCAGCGCCGCCCGCAGCACCGGATTGTCGTGCACCCTCAAGTCCGCGGTGAACAGGGCGACCGCCACCCGCATGAACAGCTCCTCATTTGTTGCGACAACGTCGTACGGCGCGTACCGGACCGGCCCGGCCCGACCCGGATCGACGCTGTCGGTCCGGCCCGTGGCGGCGCCGTCCGCGTCGTCAGCGCCGGCCCGGCCCCGCGCCACCGCGCCGGCCGGACGGCGACGCCGACCCGCCCGCGGGGTCCCGGCCGGCCGCACGCGTCTCGGCCGTGGCCGCGATGTTGCGGGCCATGCCGCCGAACACCACGGAGTGGAAGGGCCACACGCACCACCAGTAAGCGTGCCCGGCCAGACCGTGCGGCCTGAACAAGGCGCGCTGGTGGTAGACGGATCCGTCGCCGTCGCCGCGCTCCACCCGGATCTCCAGCCAGGCCCGTCCTGGCAGCCGCATCTCGGCCCGCAGCCGCAGCAGACGCCCCTCCTCGATCTCCTCCACCCGCCAGAAGCCCACGTCGTCGCCGGCCCGCAGCCGCTGCGCGTCCCGCCGTCCGCGGCGCAGCCCCACCCCGCCGACCAGTTCGTCCAGCCAGCCGCGCACCGCCCAGGCCAGCGGCGCGGAGTACCAGCCGTTCTTGCCCCCGATGCCCTCCACCACCCGCCACAGCGTCTCCGGCGGCGCCGCCACCGGGCGTTCGCGGTGGTCGCTGTAGAGGCTGCCGCCGGACCAGCCGGGATCGGAGGGCAGCGGGCCGCTCGGGTCGTCCGGGGCGCCCGCGCCGTCCGGGCCGGGCCCGCGGACCGTCGACTCCGCCCCCCGCACGCTGCCCAGCGCGAGCCGCAGCGCGTCGTCCACGCCGAGCGGGCCGCCCAGCGGGTCGGGCACGTAGCGGGCCAGGTCGTGCTCGGCGCACACCACCTCGTGCCGCAGCGACTCCACCAGCGGCCGGGCCACCCGGCCGGGCACCGGCGTCACCAGGCCCACCCACAGGCTCGACAGCCGCGGCGTCAGCACCGGGACCGGCCGGATGACCCGCCGCGGCAGGCCCGAGACGGCCGCGTACCGCCGCATCATGTCCTCGTACGTGACGACGTCGGGGCCGCCGATGTCGAAGGCCCGGTTCACCTCCGGGGGCAGCTTCGCGCAGCCGACCAGCGACCGGAGCACGTCCCTGACCGCGATCGGCTGCACCCGCGTGCCCACCCACCGCGGCGTCACCATCACCGGCAGCCGCTCGGTCAGATAGCGCAGCATCTCGAAGGACACCGACCCGGAGCCGATGACCACCGCCGCCCGCAGCACGGCGGTGGGTACCCCGGAGGCGAGCAGGATCCGGCCCACCTCGGCGCGCGAGCGCAGGTGCGGGGAAAGCTCGTGCTCGGGGACGTCCTTCGGGGTCAGCCCGCCGAGGTAGACGATCCGGCGCACCCCCGCCGCGCGCGCCTCGGCGCCGAAGATCCGGGCCGCCCGCCGGTCGGTCTCCTCGAAGGCCCGGCCGGTGCCGAGCGAGTGCACCAGGTAGTACGCCACCTCGGTGCCCTCCAGGGCCGCGCGCACCGAGCCGGCGTCGGTCACGTCGCCGGCCGCCACCTCGACGCGGTCCGCCCACGGCCGGCCGCGCAGCTTCTTCGGCGAACGGGCCAGGCAACGCACGGAGTACCCGGCGGCCAGCAGTTCGGGCACCAGCCTGCTGCCGAGGTAGCCGGTCGCGCCGGTCACCAGGCAGCGCGGCGCGGCCGCCGGCGCCGTCACGACCGGCGGGCGCGGGCCGTTCGGCGCGCCGGTGCCGGCCGCGCCGGGCCGTCCGGCGCCTGGTGAGGATCCATTTCCGTCTCCCGCGGGCAGAAGGGCGCACCCCCTCCCGCCATGCTTGGCCGGGCGCCCGGCCCGCGCAACCGCGCTGCGCCCGGCCGCTACGGAGTCGCGGGCGCCCGCACGCGCATCGGGACGCCGCGCAGGGTCTGGACGAGGATCACCAGGGCACCGGCCGTCACGCACTGGTCGGCGAGGTTGAAGATGCCGGAGTGGCCGATCCGGATGAAGTCCAGGACCGCGCCGCGGCCGAAGCCGGGGGAGCGGAAGAGGCGGTCGCTGAGGTTGCCGCCCGCGCCCGCGAAGACCAGGCCGAGGCCCACCGCCCAGCCGCGGGAGCGCACCGAGGGCGCGACGCGGGTGATGAAGACGAGCACGGCGGCGGCCAGCAGGGTGAACACCACGGTCGCGTGCGGCGCGAAGGAACCGGCCGCGCCGGGGTTGCGGAACGCGGTGAAGGTCACCAGGCCGCCGAGCGCGCGCGTCGGCTCCCTGCCCTCCACCTCGACCGCGGCGACGGCTTTGGTGACCTGGTCCACCGCGAGCCCGGCCGCAGCCGTCGCCCACAGCAGGTACGTCCGCCGCACCGCACACCTCCCCGAAACCGTTCGGCACCGCTCGGTCCCAGTCGAGCGTACGCGCCGCGCCGCGCCCGCCGGCCGCCCGCCGGTCACCTGTGGCGCGGGGACACCAGGAGGAACGGCGCCCCGGCGCGGTTGCGGTGCTCGGTGGCCTGCCAGCCGAGGGTCGGCAGGAGCGCGGCCGCGCGGGCCAGCGCGGCGGGTGCGACATCGCCCTGCGACCAGGTGACTTCGGTCAGGCCCGGGTGCTCCGAGGGGCCCACCCGGTAGCCCGGGGACACCCCCGGCCGCGCGGGCGGCACCCCGGCCGCCTCCAGCGCGAGGGCCACGGCGTGGACCGGGCGGTCCCGCTCCCACCCGGCCGGCACCTCGGTGGCGCCGTCGCCGAGCACGGACCGGATCTGCACCAGTCCCTCCCACGCGGCGGCCACTTCCGCGGCCCGCGCGGCCCCCGCCACCACCGCGCCCGACCCGTCGTCCGCCGTGAACGGGCCCGCTCCGGGCGGCTCCTGCGCCGCCCCGGCCCCCGCCGAGCCCTCGGTCGCGGCCGCCTTCTCCGCGGCCCGCGCCGCCGACTCCTCCCGCAGCCGCCGCCCCTCCGGCGTCAGGTACACCCCGCGGTGCCCCGCCCGCCCGTGCCGCACCGCCAGCCCCGCGGCGATCAGCCGCGCGCACACCTCCTCGCGCGCCGTCACCCGCCCCGTCGCGGCCTCCGCCCCCTCCACAGCCTTCCGCTGCGCCCCGCTCAAGCCCTTGCTCACGATGGCGACCCTACGGCCCGCCGCCGACAGCTTTCCTTTCCAACGGAAGGGGGCTCGCTTTCGGGCTCGGGCCGGGCTTCGGTTGGAGTTGGCCGCAGATTCGGTGTCGACGGTCGATCATGTTCGAGCGCGATCCGTGGGAGCCGACCCACGTGTCGGTACCCGCTCAGCCCCTTTTCAGCGCCGGCTCGCCTCCGGGCCCTTGGGATCCGGTGTCGACGGTCGATCATGCTCGACCCCTCGTTCCTCGGGGGACCTCCGCGTTCCCCCAGAGCTTCGCCTGGGAGGTACCCCCACCTTTCGACACCGGCGGGCCCTTCGGCTCCCCGGCGGACAACGAGTGACGTCGGGGCAAGGGCACCCGAGGCGGGTTGGGCTGCGACCAGCGGCACCCCCACGGCTCGCCGGCGGAGAACGGGTGGCGTCGGACGCACGTGTGCCCGAGGCGGGTTGGGGTGCGACGGGCGGGGGCATCCCGGTCGAAGGAGGGGCGCCGGGGTACGTTGGGCGGATGGCCACGTCGTCTGTGATTCTGCTGCTCTCCGGAAGCCTCCGGGCCGGGTCGACCAACGAGGCGGTGCTGCGGACCGCCGCGGACGTCGCCCCCGCGCACCTGCGGGTCGTCCGTGACAACAGCCTCGCGGCGCTCCCGCACTTCAACCCCGACGACGACACCGATCCGCCGCCTGCCCCCGTGTCGGGGCTGCGCGCGGCGATAGCCGGGGCCGACGCCGTGCTGGTCTGCACGCCGGAGTACGCGGGCACGCTGCCGGGCTCGTTCAAGAACCTGCTGGACTGGACGGTCGGCGGCACCGAGATCTGCGACAAGCCGGTGGCCTGGATCAACGCGGCCGCCCCGGGACGCGGCGAGGGAGCGGCCGCGACGTTGCGCACGGTCCTCACGTACACCGGCGCCGCCGTGGTGGAGGCCGCCTGCGTGCGGATCCCGGTGGACCGCCAGGCGGTCGGCGCGGACGGCGTCATCACCGACCCGGGGATCCGCGAGCGGATCGCCGGGGTGCTGGAGCAGTTGGCGGCCGCGCGGGCCGAACCGGTCCGGGACGGAAGTGGTTCGCAAACGCGCCAGGGCTGAGGGGTCGGCCCCTTGCGGCGCCGGAGGCCGCCTAGGATCAGGGGATGGATCTTCGACGGCCGCGCCGCAAACGATGGTGGGCGGCAGGGCTGGCAGGGGTCGTGGCCGCGGTCGCCGTGGCGGTGGGGACCGCCGGGGCGACGGGCGGCGGAAGCGGCGTGCACGAGGTGGACGCCATGCTCCCCGGCGCGGGCGGCGTCCGCCTGGACACGTCGTACTTCAGCACGGGCGGCCCGGACCGGCGCCCCGCCGTCCTGCTGGCCCACGGCTTCGGCGGCAGCAAGCAGGACGTGAAGGCGCAGGCCGAGGGCCTCGCCCGGCACGGGTACGCCGTACTGACCTGGTCCGCGCGGGGGTTCGGCCGCTCCGGCGGACAGATCGGGCTCAACGCGCCGGACGGCGAGGTCGCCGACGTCGGCAAGCTCGTCGACTGGCTCGCCGCGCGCCCCGACGTGCGGCTGGACGCCCCGGGCGACCCCCGCGTGGGCATCTCCGGGATCTCGTACGGTGGGGCGGTCTCCCTGCTGGCGGCGGGGTACGACCACCGCATCGACGCCATCGCCCCGCGTGAGACGTACTGGAACCTCTCCGACGCCCTCTTCCCGGACGGCGTCTACAAGAAGTTGTGGACCGGCCTGCTGTTCGCGGGAGGCGCCGGCGTTCCGGGCGGCCAGGCGGGGCAGGGCGGTTCGGGAACCGTGAGCGGCCCGGGCGGCGGCGACGGCGGCCGGGGCTCCGCGGGCGGGGCGGGCTCCGCCGATGCCCCGGCCGCCCCCGGCCCCTCGGGCGGCCCCGCCACCGGCGCCGTGCCGGGCGCGGGCCAGGACCCCCTCTGCGGCCGCTTCGAACCCTCCCTGTGTGCCCTCTACGAGCGCGTCGCCGAATCGGGCGTCCCGGACGCCGCCGCGCGGGCCACGCTCGCCGCGCTGAGCCCCTCCGCGGTGGCGAGCCGCATCAAGGTGCCCGCGCTCCTGGTGCAGGGCCAGACCGACTCGCTGTTCACCCTCTCCCAGTCCGACGCCATGGCGCGGGCGATCCGGGCCAACGGCGCGCCCGTGTCCGTCGACTGGATCGCGGGCGGGCACGACGGCGGCGACCAGGAGACCGCGCGGGTGGACGCCCGGGTCACCGCCTGGTTCGACCGCTACCTGAAGGGCGACACCGCCACCCGCACGGGCCCCGGCTTCCGCGTCACCCGCACCGGCGGGGTGAACGCGACCGACGGCAGCGTGGTGCTGACCGGCGCGAGCGAGGACGGCTACCCCGGCCTGGAGGGTTCGGGCGTGCGGCGGGTGGCCCTGACCGGCCGGCCGCAGACGGTCAGCCGCCCCGCGGGCGGCGCGCCGCCCGCGATCTCCGCGGTGCCCGGCACCGGCGGCCTGGCCCAGCTCTCCCAACTCGGCTCCGGCGGCCTGGCCGCGGACTTCCCCGGCCAGAGCGCCCGCTTCGACTCGGCGCCGCTGACCGCCGGCGTCACCGTGACCGGCGCCCCGGCGGTCACCGTGAAGGTCGCCACCTCCGCGCCCGAGGCCGTGCTCTTCGCGAAGCTCTACGACGTGGGCCCGGGCGGCAAGCAGATCCTGCCGGCCGCGCTGGCCACCCCGGTCCGGATCGCCGGCAAGTCCGGCGGCACCACTGTGCGCCTGCGGCTGCCGGCCGTGGACCACGCGTTCGCCGCCGGCCACCGGATGAGCCTGGTGCTGGCGACCACCGACCTCGGCTACGCGGTGCCGGCCGCGCCCGCCGCGTACACCGTCTCCCTGAACGGCTCGCCGCTGACCGTGCCCGTCGACCGGGCGCTGGCCGACACCGTGGCCGGGCCGCCCTGGTGGGTGTGGGCGCTGCCGCCCGCGGCCCTGGTGGTCGCGCTGGCGCTGCTGCTGACCGGCCGCCGCCGGTCCGGCTCCGGCCCGGCCGATCCCGCGCTGGCCGGGGTGCCACTGGTGATCGGCGGGCTGAGCAAGAAGTACGCCAAGTCCGCCGACCGGTACGCCGTCCGCGACCTGTCCTTCCGCGTGGAGCCCGGCCAGGTGCTCGGCCTGCTCGGGCCCAACGGCGCCGGCAAGACGACCACCCTGCGGATGCTGATGGGCCTGATCCGCCCGGACGAGGGGGAGATCCGGATCTTCGGCGAGGCGGTCCGGCCCGGCGCCCCGGTGCTGTCGAGGGTCGGCGCGTTCGTCGAGGGTGCGGGCTTCCTGCCGCACTTGACCGGCCGCCAGAACCTCGACCTGTACTGGCAGGCCACCGGCCGCCCGGAGCAGGACGCCCGCATGGAGGAGGCGCTGGAGATCGCCGGGCTCGGCGACGCCCTCAAGCGCGCGGTGCGCACGTACTCGCAGGGCATGCGGCAGCGCCTGGCGATCGCCCAGGCCATGCTCGGCATGCCCGACCTGCTGATCCTGGACGAGCCGACCAACGGCCTGGACCCGCCGCAGATCCGCGAGATGCGCGAGGTGCTGATCCGGTACGCCGCCGCCGGCCGCACGGTGATCGTCTCCAGCCACCTGCTGGCGGAGGTCGAGCAGAGCTGCACGCATCTGGTCGTCATGGACCGCGGCCGGCTGGTGACCGCGGGACCGGTCGCGGAGATCGTCGGCTCGGCCGACACCGTGCTGGTCGGCGTGGACGGCGAGGTCTCCCCGGACCTGGTGGACCGGGTCGCCGCGCTGCCCGGGGTGGCCACCGTCGTCCGCGAGGAGGACGGACTGCTCGCGGTGCTCGACGGGACCACCGCCGCCCGGCTGGTGGCCGAACTGGTCCGGATGGGCGTGCCGGTGGAGCGGGTCGGCCCGCACCGCCGCCTGGAGGACGCGTTCCTGACCCTGATCGGAGGCTCGGCATGAGCACCGCACCCGCCGCACCCGTGCCGGCCGGGCCGGACCGCTCCGGCGAGCCGGCGCCCGGTCCGGCCGCCGCGTCCGGCTACCGTCCCGGCCGTACGCTCCGGCTGCGGGTCGAGGCCCGCCGCCAGCTGCGCCGGCGCCGCACGGTGATCGTGGCCGCGCTGCTCACCGCGCTGCCGCTGATCGTGATGGCCGCCTTCGCCATCGGCGGCACCCCGGACGGCGACGGGCGCAACGGCCCCACGCTCATCGACACCGCGACCGCCTCCGGTCCCAACTTCGCGGCCACCTGCCTGTTCGTGTCGGCCGGCTTCGTCCTGGTGGTGCCGGTCGCCCTGTTCTGCGGCGACACGGTGGCCTCGGAGGCGGGCTGGTCGAGCCTGCGCTACCTGCTGGCCGCGCCCGTGCCGCGGACCCGGCTGCTCGCGGTGAAGCTCACCGTGGCGCTCGGGTTCAGCGCGGCCGCGGTCGTGCTGCTGCCCGCGGTGGCGCTGGTCGCGGGCACACTCGCCTACGGCTGGGGGGACTTGGAGCTGCCGGCCGGCGGGGCGGTGCCGTCCGGCAGCGCGGCGGGCCGGCTGGCCGTGGCGGTCGTGTACATCTTCGTCGGGCAACTGGTCACCGCGGCGCTGGCCTTCTGGCTGTCGACGCTCACCGACGCGCCGCTGGGCGCGGTGGGCGGCGCGGTCGGGCTGACCATCGTCGGCAACGTGCTGGACGCGGTGACCGCGCTGCACGGATGGCGCAAGGCGCTGCCCGCGCACTGGCAGTACTCCTGGCTGGACGCGATCCAGCCGACCGCCGAGTGGAGCGGCATGCTCCAGGGCGCGGCGGTCTCGGTGTCGTACGCCCTGGTGCTGGTCGCGCTCGCGTTCCGCGGTTTCCGGACCAAGGACATCGTGTCCTGACCTGACCTGACCTGACCTGACCTGACCGGCCCCGCGCGGCCGCCCGCCACCCGGCGGGCGGCCGCCGACGCGTGACGGCCCGTCACGGGATGAACCGGGTGGGTGAGGGGCACACCGCCACGCGGGCGGTGGTGTCATCACAGGACAGCAAAATTATCTGCTGATCGGGTAAAACGACTGGCAATGCTCCGCCTGCGGGTTTGTCCTGGGCATGATCTGTCGATAGCTCCAAGCGCGGCCGTCGGTCATGGCCGCACCTCATGCCAGAGGAACCTCCACCGAGGAGACTAGATGCGCACACCTCGTCCACGGCACAGAGCCGTGGTCGCCGCGGCAGGGGCCGGCGCCCTCACGGCCGCCGCCCTGATAGCCGCTCCGCTGACCGGCGCCACCAGCGCCGCCGCGGGGCACGCCGCGCCCGTCGTCAAGCCGATCCCGGCCGTGACGGGCCATGAACTCGTCAAGGGCGCCAGTTCCCCGACGACGATCGCCCAGTGCCAGGCCACCTGGGGCATCAACTGCTACACGCCCGTCCAGTACCGCCAGGCGTACGACCTGAACCCGCTCTACCGGGCGGGTGTCACCGGCAAGGGCCGGACGATCGTGATCGTGGACTCGTTCGGCTCGCCGACGATCCAGCACGACCTCGACGTCTACAGCCACCAGTTCGGCCTGCCCAGCACCAACGTGCAGGTCGTCAAGTGGGGCAACGTCCCGCCGTTCGACCCGACCAACCCCGACCACACCGGCTGGGCGGGTGAGACCACCCTCGACGTCGAGATGGCCCACGCGGTCGCGCCCGGCGCGCACATCGTGCTGGTCGAGACGGGTGTGGCCGAGACCGAGGGCGTCACCGGCTTCCCGGAGATGATGGCCGCCGAGAAGTCGATGATCGACCACGGCGTGGGCGACGTCATCACGCAGAGCTTCGGCGCCACGGAGAACACCTTCCCCGGCTTCGACCAGGGCGACTTCTCCAGCCTGCTGAACCTGCGCTACGCCTTCAAGGACGCGGCCCGCCACAACGTGACGGTGCTGGGCTCCTCGGGCGACGACGGCGCCACCGACGCCACGCTCGACGGCAGCGGCGACTACCCGTACCAGGTCAACTCCTGGCCGTCGGCCGACCCGCTGGTGACCTCCATCGGCGGCACCCAGCTGCACCTGGACGAGGCGGGCCACCGCACCGCCCCGGACAGCGTCTACAACGACTACGGCGCGGGCGGCGGCGGCCAGTCGCACGTCTTCGCGCGGCCCTCGTACCAGAACGGGGTCAAGAAGGTCGTCGGCGCGCAGCGCGGCACCCCCGACGTGTCGATGGCCGCGGCCGTGGACGGCGGCGCCTGGGTGTACTCCAGCTTCGACCCGACCGCGGTCGGCTGGGACGTGTACGGCGGCACCAGTGAGGCGAGCCCGCTGTTCTCCGGCATCGTCGCGCTGGCCGACCAGGTGGCAGGGCACCGGGTGGGCGACATCCACGCCGCGCTCTACGCGCTGGCCAAGGGCAACAAGGTGGGCGGTGTGGTGGACGTCAACGACGGCACCAACAACACCTACAACGGCGTCCCCGGCTACACCGCGGTCAACGGCTACGACATGGCCACGGGCGTCGGCACCATCGACGCCGTCCGGTTCGTCCCCGCGCTGGCGCTGCTGAGCCGCCTGCACTGACGCACCGGCACCTCCGGCCCCCGGGCCGTCCCGTCACCGCCGCGCCCACCCGGCGCGGCGGTGACGCGCGTAGCTCCCGTCCGGCACCGCAGTCCCAACCGGCGGATCTGTAAGGACCCTTGACAGTCGGCTGGTCCAGACCACCATTATTGGTCCAGACCAGCGCTGTTCCCGCTGGGACTCCTTACCGTCGAAGGGAGCGCGGTCCATGACCGGACGCGTTCGCAGAACAGACCCCGTCACCTCCCCGGCCCGGCGCCCCCGGCGCCTGCTCACCGGGCTGGTGGCCGCCGCGGCCTCGGCCGGGCTCGCCCTGTCCGGCGCGGGCGCCGCGCACGCCGCCGCCCCCGCGGGCCACGGGCACAAGGCCCACCACGCCCGCCCGGCCGCCAAGGCGCTGCCCGCGCACGTCGTCGCCCCGTACTTCGAGGCGTACAACGGCGACAGCCTGTCCGGGCTCGCCTCCGCGTCGGGCAACAAGTACCTGACGATGGCGTTCCTGCAGACCGCGTCCGTGGGCTCCTGCACGCCCTACTGGAACGGCGACAGCTCGATGCCGGTCGCCCAGGGGACGTTCGGCGCCGACATCGACACCATCCAGGCCGGCGGGGGCGACGTCATCCCGTCCTTCGGCGGCTTCGCGGCCGACGACGGCGGCACCGAGATCGCCGACAGCTGCACCAGCGTCAGCTCCATCGCGGCGGCCTACGAGAAGGTCATCACCACCTACGACGTCAGCCGGATCGACCTGGACGTCGAGGACAACTCGCTGCGCAACGCGGCCGGCCTGGACCGCCGCAACAAGGCCGTGGCGATGGTCCAGCAGTGGGCGGCCGCCAACGGCCGGCCGGTGCAGTTCTCCTACACCCTGCCGACCACCGAGCACGGCCTGACCTCCGGCACCCTCGGCGACGGCTCCGGCCTCAGCGTGCTCCAGAACGCCGTGGCCGACGGCGTGCGGCTCGACGTCGTGAACCTGATGACCTTCGACTACTACGACGGCATCACCCACGACATGGCCGCCGACACCGAGACCGCGATCCAGGGCCTGCACGACGAACTGGCCCAGCTCTACCCGTCGAAGACCGACGCCCAGCTGTGGGGCATGACGGGCGTCATCGAGATGCCCGGCGTCGACGACTACGGCCCGGCCGAGACCTTCACCACCGCCAACGCCACCACCGTCTACAACTGGGCGGTGGCCAAGGGCATCAATACCCTGTCGTTCTGGGCGCTCCAGCGCGACAACGGCGGCTGCCCCGGCTCCGGCGCCTCCGACACCTGCTCGGGCATCGCCCAGAGCACCTGGCAGTTCAGCCACACCTTCGAGCCCTTCAACGGCAGCACCGGTGGAACGGGCGGCGGAGGCGGCACCTGCACCGCGGCCCCGTGGAGCGCGTCGGCGATCTACGTGGCCGGCAACACCGTCTCCTACGGCGGTCACACCTGGAAGGCCAAGTGGTGGACCACCGGCGAGACGCCCGGCACCACCGGTGAATGGGGTGTCTGGCAGGACCTCGGGCCCTGCTGACCCGGCTTCGTCCGGCGCCTCCTGATCCTCTAGAGTCTCCAAGGACGTCTACCGCACGGTGAACCGCGGCGGAGCGCGGGCCGGGCGTGCCCCCGGCGCGCCCGGCCCCTCCGCGCGACCGCGGGACGTCGGTACACCACCGGAAGACCCAGGGGAACGGGAACACCCATGAGCGCCATCGGCGTCGGCCAGGCCGTCATTCTCGGCATCGTGGAAGGACTGACCGAGTTCCTGCCGGTCTCCTCCACCGGACACCTCAAGCTGGTCGAGGGCCTGATGAACATCCCGGTCAAGGACGACTCCGTGGTGGGCTTCACCGCGGTGATCCAGGTCGGGGCGATCGCCGCGGTCTTCGTCTACTTCTTCAAGGACATCGCGCGTTTCGTCGGGGCGTGGCTGCGCGGGATCACCGACCGGAGGGAGCGGAACAACCACGACTACAAGTTCACCTGGTGGGTGATCTACGCGACCATCCCGATCGTGGTGGTCGGCCTCGCCGCCAAACCGCTCATCGACGGGCCGCTCGGCTCGCTGTGGGTGGTGGCGTTCTCGCTGATCGGCGGCAGCGCGGTGATGTGGGCCGCCGAGCAGATGGCCCGCTTCAAGCGCGGCGAGGACGACGTCACGATGAAGGACGCGATGATCGTCGGCACCTCGCAGATCCTCGCGCTGCTCTTCCCCGGCTTCTCCCGCTCGGGCGCCACTATCTCCACCGCCCTCGTCCGCGACCTGGACCGGATGGCCGCCACCCGGCTGTCGTTCTTCCTCGGTCTGCCCGCGCTCACCGGCGCCGGGCTCTACGAGCTGAAGGACGCCACCAGCGGGGGCGTCGGCCTGCCCGCGCTCGCGGTCGGCACGCTGGTGTCCTTCGTCGTCGCGTACGCCTCCATCGCCTGGCTGCTGAGGTTCGTCGCCCGGCACTCGTTCAACTCGTTCGTGATCTACCGGATCGTGGTCGGCTTCCTGCTGATCGGCCTGCTCATGGGGCACGTGGTCGACGCCTGACCGGCCGCCCCGACCACCCTGCCGTCCCGGGCGCGTGACGGGTCGGCAGGCATAGTTCACGACTTATTTTTTGATGTGTATTGACTCCCCGGCAGGCGGCGCCTAGCGTCCACACCGCATCGCGACCCCACAACGCGACCGAGGAGACACGCGTGACTCAGGTTTCCACCGAACCCGTCCGCACCAGTCGCCACCGCAGACGCGCAGCCGCCTTCGCGGCGGCCGTCCTGCTCCCGGCGAGCGCGGGCATCGCACTGATCTCCGCGGGCGGCGCGCACGCCGCGACCATCCCCACCGCCCCGCCAGCGTGACCAACGTGGGCAGCGGCAAGTGCGTGGACGCGCGCGCCGCCGCCACCGGCAACGGCACCGCGGTGCAGCAGTACACCTGCAACGGCACCGCCGCCCAGTCCTGGCAGTTCACCCCCACCGACAGCGGCTACTACCAGGTCGGCGTCTCCACGGCGCCGGACCAGGTCTGGGACGAGACCGACGTCTCCACCGCCGACGGCGCCCTGACCCAGCTGTGGCTGTACGGCGGCGGCGCCAACCAGCAGTGGCAGCCGGTCGCCGAGTCCAGCGGGTCCTTCCACTTCGTCAACCGCAACAGCGGCAAGTGCCTCGACGTGCCCAGCGCCTCGACCGACGACAGCGTCCAGCTCCAGCAGTACGCCTGCAACGGCACCGCCGCCCAGTCGTTCACGATCAGCGGCTCGACCGGAGGGACCACCCCGCCCACCGGCAACACCCCCGACTTCGGCCCGAACGTCGTCGTCTTCGACCCGTCGATGTCGGCGTCCTCGATCCAGTCCAAGCTGACCTCGATCTTCAACCAGCAGCAGACCAACCAGTTCGGCAGCCAGCGCTACGCCGTGCTGTTCAAGCCCGGCACCTACAGCGCGGACGTCAACGTCGGGTTCTACAGGAGGTCGCCGGCCTCGGCATGAGCCCCGACGCCGTGACCATCAACGGCAACGTGCACGCCGAGGCCGACTGGGACGGCGGCAACGCCACCCAGAACTTCTGGCGCGACGCCGAGAACATGTCCGTCAACCCCAGCGGCGGCACCGACCGCTGGGCGGTCTCCCAGGCCGCCCCGTACCGGCGCATGCACGTGCGCGGCAACCTGGCGCTGGACGACGGCGGCTGGTCCAGCGGTGGCTTCATCGCCGACACGAAGGTCGACGGCCAGATCCAGTCCGGCTCCCAGCAGCAGTTCCTCACGCGGGACTCGCAGATGGGCAGCTGGTCCGGCTCCAACTGGAACATGGTCTTCGTCGGTGACCAGGGCGCGCCCGCCCAGTCCTTCCCGACGTACACCACGGTCGGGTCCTCGCCGACCATCCGGGAGAAGCCGTTCCTGTACGTCGACGGCTCCGGCAACTACCAGGTGTTCGTGCCCGGCCTGCAGACCAACGCCTCCGGCACCACCTGGAGCGGCAAGACGCCGGCCGGCAAGTCGCTCTCGCTCGACCAGTTCTACATCGCCAAGCCCGGCGCCACCGCCTCGGACATGAACGTGGCCCTCGCGGCGGGCAAGAACCTCCTGGTCACCCCGGGTGTCTACCACCTCAACCAGACG
This sequence comes from uncultured Actinomycetota bacterium, assembly GCA_963756705.1. GTDB lineage: Bacteria > Actinomycetota > Actinomycetes > Streptomycetales > Streptomycetaceae > Actinacidiphila. Next base: position 183,899 of record CAVWOS010000010.1, read on the forward strand.
CTGAACATCACCCGTCCCGACACGGTGGTGCTCGGCCTGGGCCTGGCCACCCTCGTGCCGGACGGCGGCATCACCGCGGTGAGCACCGCCGACGTGGACGGCATCGAGCTGGCCGGCCTGCTGATCGACGCCGGGACCACCAACTCCCAGCAGCTGATGACGATCGGCCCGGCCGGTTCGTCCGCGAGCCACGCCGCCGACCCGGCCCAGCTGTCCGACGTGTTCTTCCGGATCGGCGGCGCCGCGGTCGGCAAGGCCACCCAGTCCCTGGTGATCAACAGCAGCAACACGATCGTCGACCACACCTGGATCTGGCGGGCCGACCACGGCAACAACGGCACCGTCGGCTGGACCACCAACACCGCCGACACCGGCCTGGTGGTCAACGGCAGCAACGTGACGGCGTACGGCCTGTTCGTCGAGCACTTCCAGAAGACCCAGGTGCTCTGGAACGGCAACGGCGGTAGGACGTACTTCTTCCAGAACGAGATGCCCTACGACCCGCCCAACCAGGCCGCCTGGATGAACGGTTCCTCGCAGGGCTACCCCGCCTACAAGGTCGCCGACTCGGTCACCAGCCACGAGGCGTGGGGCCTGGGCAGCTACTGCTACTTCAGCGCCAACCCGTCCGTGGTCTCCGCCAACTCCTTCCAGGTGCCCAACACCTCGGGGGTGAAGTTCCACGACATGGTGACCGTCTCGCTCGGCGGCACCGGCACGATCAGCCACGTCATCAACACCACCGGCGCCGCGGTCAACAGCGGCCACCAGGTCACCGACCTGACCAGCTACCCGTAAGCCCCAAGTTTCGCCCGCAGCGATCGAGCCAAAGGGCGCGCCGGTGTCGAAAGGTGGGGGTACCTCCCAGGCGAAGCTCTGGGGGAACGCGCAGGTCGTGAGGAACGAGGGCCGAGCATGATCGACCTCCCCCTGCCTTCGGCGGGGGTACCCCCACACCGGGTCCCAAGCGCCCGGAGGCGAGAGCGCTCTAATAAAGGGGGGCCGGCCGACAACTTGTCGGCCGGCCCCCGGCGTTCGTCCCGCGCTTTCAGAGGGTGGCGGACTCGGGGGTCCAGTCCTCCGGAAGCGTTTGCACGGCCGGCGCGGCCGACTCCAGGGCGAGCACCTCGTGCCGTTCCGCGGAGGCGGTCACCGTGGCCATCAACTCCAGGACGTGCTGGGCGAGTTCACCGGAAGCACGGTGGTCTCCGCCGGTCCTGATCGCGCGGGCCATGTCGAGCACGCCGATGCCCCGCCCGGCCGTCGTCCCGGTCACCGGCAGGTCCCGCCACGTGCTCTCCCCGAACGCCTGGACCCGCAGCGGCCCTTCGAAGGTGTTCGGGTCGGGCAGCGACAACGTGCCCTCCGTGCCGGTGATCTCCAGCGTCCGGCGCGGCTTGGCCGAGTCGAAGCTGAAGGTCGCCGACGCGTTCGGTCCGCTCGCGAAGTCCAGCAACGCGTGCACGTGGGTGGGCACCTCCACCGCGAACGACGTGCCGGCCTTCGGCCCGGACCCGATCACCCGGTGGGTGCGCGCCTGCCGCGCCGAGGCCGCCACGCGCACGGCCGGCCCGAACAGCGAGACCAGCGCCGTCAGGTAGTACGGGCCCATGTCGAACAGTGGCCCGCCGCCGTACTGGAAGAGGAACTCCGGGCTCGGGTGCCAGCTCTCCGGCCCCGGGCCCTGGAGGACCGAGGTGGCGCCGACCGGCTCGCCGATCAGCCCGGCCCGCACCGCCCGCGCCGCCGACTGGAGCCCCGCGCCCAGGAACGTGTCGGGCGCGCTGCCCACCCGCAGCCCCCTGGACCGCGCCTCGGCGAGGATCTTGGCGCCGTCGGACGGGGCGAGCGCGAGCGGCTTCTCGCCGTACACGTGCTTGCCCGCCCGGAGCGCGGCCGTGGCGACCTCGGCGTGCGCGGCCGGGATGGTCAGGTTGACCACGATCTCCACGTCGGGGATCGCCAGCGCCGCGGCCACGTCGCCGGACGAGGGCACGCCGAACGCCTGGGCCTGCGCGCGGGCCCGTTCGACGTCGAGGTCGGCGACGGCCAGCACCCGCACGTCCGGGAAGGAGGACAGCGCGGTGAGGTACTGGGTGCTGATCACGCCGGCGCCGACCACGGCTATCCCGACCGGACCGGCACCCGTGCCCGTGGTCACGACAGCCCCGCTTCCAGCGCGGTGAGGTAGGCGCGGCTCTCGGCGACGGCCTCGAAGACGTCCGTCGCGCAGGAGTCCAGCTCCACGATGCGGATCGCGTCGGGCGCGGCCGCCAGGATCGACGGCACGTCCAGCGCGCCCCGGCCGACGGCCGTGTGCGGCTCGCCCTTGACCCCCGGCCCGTCCTTGACGTGCAGCGACAGCACCCGGTCGCCCAGCGAGCGCAGCAGCCGCGGCACATCGGCGCCGCCGACCTGCGCCCAGTAGGTGTCGACCTCCAGGAAGACCTCGGGGACGAGCAGGTCGGCGAGCGCCTCCAGCGCGTGGCGGCCGTCGATCAGCGGTTCGATCTCCCACCAGTGGTTGTGGTAGCCGATCCTGATGCCGTGCGGTGCGGCCTGCTCCGCGAAGCCGTTGAGCAGGTCGGCGGTGCGCCGCAGTCCGTCCGGCGTGGTGAACTCGTCGTGCTCGATGCCGCCGGGGATGATCGCCAGATCCGTGCCGATGGTGGCGATCGCGTCGAAGACCTCGCCCGCGTCCCGGTCGAGCAGCGCGTACGCGTGGGTGGCGGCCACGCTCAGGCCGAGGTCGTCGGCGAGCTTGCGGAAACCGGCCGGGTCGGCGGTCGGGTCGTAGGGTTCGACGGACCGGTAGCCGATCCCGGCGAGCCGGGTCAGCGTCCCGTCGCGATCCGCGGCGAGCTGGTCCCGGAGGGTGTAGAGCTGGATGCTCAGGGGTGTGGCCATCGAAGCGATGCCTCCAGTACGGCGTAGAACGGCCAAGAACAGCGGAGTACGGCGAGGTGCGGTCGAATGCGGGGCCGGCAGCGGGCGGTCGGCGGCCGGCGCGGGGCCTGGCCGGCGGCACGGGCCGACGGTGCCGGAGGGGGCCTGGGTCAGCCGACGATCAGCGGGCGCAGCGTGCGGTGGGCGATCTCCAGGCCCTGGGTGACCCTGCGCACGTCCCCGCTCCACACGGGGTCCTCGTGCTCGACGGACAGCACGCCGGTGAAGCCGCCCTCGTAGAAGGTGTCCACGATCCGGCGCCAGTCCACGTCGCCCAGGCCCGGCACGCGGTAGCGCCACCAGCCGCTGTCCCAGCCGTCGGTGCGGGCCACCGAGCGGCCGAAGAAGCCGTAGCGGTCCCGGGCCCGGGGGTCGAGCTGCGCGTCCTTGGCCTGCGCGTGCGGGATCCGGTCCAGATAGGGCTTCAGCGCCGTGACCGGGTCGATGCCCAGCCAGAGCAGGTGCGAGGGGTCGTAGTTGAGGTAGAAGCCGAGGTCGAACATCCACTCCCACAGCTCGGGGGAGTAGGCGAGGTTGCCCGGGTAGCCGTCCGGGTGCCACCCCTCCATCACGCAGTTCTCAATGATGATCTTCACCCCGCGCTCGCCCGCGTACTCCACCAGCGCGGGCAGTTCGCGCTCGGCCTGGGCGAGGTTCTCCTTGACCGACAGGGCCGGGTGCCGGCCGATGAACGTGCCGACGTACTCCACGCCGAGCAGCGCGGCCGCGTCCACGTTGGCCTTGACGTGGGCGGCGATCTCGGCCCGGCGGGCGGGGTCGGGGTGCAGGTTGTTCTCGTAGTAGGCCAGCGCCGACAGGGTCAGGCCGCGCGACTCGAACAGCGCCCGGACGCCCTCCGCCTCGGCCTTGCCGAAGTCCACCACGTCGATGTGGCTGGCCTCGAAGTCGCGCGAGCCGGTCGACGGCCAGGTGGCGACCTCCAGCGCCTCGTAGTCGTGCGCGGCCGCCCAGTCGGCGATCTCGGCCAGCGGGAGCTCCGGCAGGCAGGCGGTCAGGAAGCCCAGCTTCATGTCAGGAGACCTCTTTCCAGGTGCGGTCGGCCGCCGAGCCGAGGACCGCCTCGGTCAGGCGCACCATGCGGGCGGCGTCGTCGAAGGTGGGGAACGGGCGCGCGGCGCCCGCGGTGCCGCTCCGGGGGCCGTCCGCGCCGCCCGTGACGATGGCGTCGTGCACGTCCCGCACGAAGGCGGCGAAGCAGTCGAGGTAGCCCATGGGGTGGCCGCCGGGGACCACCGACAGCCGGGCCGCCTCGGGGGAGAGGACGGCCGGGTCGCGCAGCACCGCCGCGTTCTCCCCGCGGCTGCCCACGAAGAGCGACTCGGGGGCCTCCTGGTCGAAGGCGAGCGCGGTGCGGGTGCCGTCCACCTCGAACCACAGCCGGTTCTTGCGGCCCGGCGAGATCTGCGAGACCGTCACCGACCCGGTGGCGCCGCGGTCGGTGCGGAAGAGCAGCTGCACCACGTCCTCGGTGTCCGGGCGGCCCCCGGCGCGGTCCACGGTCTGGGTGAGCGCGGTCAGCTCGGCGATCCGGTGCCCGGTCACCCACTCCACCAGGTCGCACCAGTGCGAGCCGATGTCCGCGAACGCCCGGGACGGGCCGCCGGCCACCGCGTCCACCCGCCAGTTGGTGTCGCCCGGCTCGGACAGCCAGTCCTGGAGGTAGTGGCCGTGCACCAGCCGCACCGCGCCGGCCCGGCCGTCGCGCACCCGGGAGCGCGCCTCGGCCGCCATCGGGTGGTAGCGGTAGACGAACGGCACGGCGGCCACCAGTCCGCTCCGCGCGGCCAGCGCCGCCAGCGCGTCGGCGGTGGTCGAGGAGGTGGTCAGCGGCTTCTCGCACACCACGTGCTTGCCCGCCCGCAGCGCCAGCTCGGCGAGTTCGGCGTGCGCGTCGTTGGGCGTGCAGATGTGCACCACGTCCACGTCGTCGCTGGTGACCAGCTCCCGCGAGGAGTCGTAGGCGCGAGGCACGCCCAGCGCGGCCGCGGCCTCCTTGGCCCGGGCCGGGGTGGAGGCGCTGATGCCGACCACCGGGGCTCCGGTGCGGCGCACGGCGTCCAGATGGACCCGCCCGATCATGCCCGCGCCGGCGATGGCCGTGCGCAGGGTCGTCACGTCCGGTGCGCCCGACGGGCTCGGGGTATTTCCGCCCACGTGTTCCCTCCCTTTCCGCTCTCCGAAGACGCTAGCCAGCCTTGTTTCGGTTGACAATGGCAACATTTACGCTAACTTCTGTCATAAATCGGCCGGTGCGGGAAGGAGCCCCGCGCAGGACGTCACCCGGTCCGAGCCGGGCCATCCCAGAAAGGCGGACCACGTGGGCGCAGCACGGGACCGGCAGTTGACCTCGCTCAGCGAACTCGCCGGCCTGGTGGCCGGCGGCACCGCGCGGCGCAGCCAACTCGCCACCGCCACCGGGCTGTCGCGCGCGGCCGTCGCCCAGCGGGTCGATCTGCTCATCGACCGCGGCCTGCTGGTGGAGACCGGCACCGCCGCCACCGAACGCGGCCGGCCCCCGCTCACCCTGCGGCTCGCCTCGCGCACCGCCGTGGTCTGCGCGGTCGACCTCGGCGCCACCCACGCGACCGTCGCCGTGGCCGAACTCGGCGGCACCGTGCTCGCCGAGGCCACCGAGGACCTGGACATCAACGACGGGCCCGACGCCGTGCTCGGCGCCCTCGACCAGCAGATCGGCCGGCTGCTCGCCGAGGCCGGCCACCCCGCCGGGCACCTGCGGGCGATCAGCATCGGCGTGCCCGGACCGGTCGAGGCCAGCACCGGCACCGTGGTCCGGCCGCCCATCATGCGCGGCTGGGACGGCACCCGCGTGCCCGCCCACTTCGCCGGGCGCTACGCCGCGCCGGTGCTCGTCGACAACGACGTGAACATGATGGCCCTCGGCGAGTACGCCGCCCGGCCGGACACCGCCCACCTCCTCTACGTCAAGGTCGGCACCGGCATCGGCTGCGGGATCGTCTCCGGCGGAGTGGTGCACCGCGGGGCGAGCGGGGCGGCGGGCGACATCGGGCACATCCGGGTGCCCGGACACGACGACGTGCTGTGCCACTGCGGCAACACCGGCTGCGTCGAGGCGGTCGCCTCCGGAGCCGCGATCGCCGCCACCCTGCGCGAGGCCGGGCTGCCCGCCGCGCACGCCGCCGACGTGGTACGGCTGGTGGCCGCCGGCGACCCGGTGGCCCGGCGGCAGGTGCGCGTGGCCGCCCAGCGGATCGGCGACGTCCTCGCCTCCCTGGTCAGCTTCTACAACCCCGACACCATCGTGCTCGGCGGCAGCATCGCCAGCCTCCACGACGACCTGCTCGCCGACATCCGCGCCGCGGTCTACCGGCGCGCGCTGCCGCTGGCCACCCGGACCGTCGCCATCGAGACCACGCTGCTCGGCCGCCGGGCCGGCATCGAGGGCGCCCGGCGACTCGCGGTCCACCACCTGCTGTCGCCCGAGGGCATCGCGCACATGCTGGCCGAGTCCGGCAACCGGTAAGCGGCGAGGGGAAGTTGCCAGGAGTCAGCGCCTTGCCGGAGTCCCGGCCGGATCCGGAGCGGAGCACTCCCGCCGGGGCCGTATCCTCTTCCCCATGAGCCCCCGCGCCGGTGGCGTCCGGTGCCGCGGCCAAGGTGGACGCGGGTAGCGAGGGTCCCCCGGGAGGGGGTTGCTTTGAGCGAACGGGCGCGTACCGGAATCCCGGACGGGCATGCTGGTGCCATGGAAAACCACGGCGAGGCCGAGCACGGGCGTGTGGCGCCGGACCCGTCCTGGAACAGCGCGGAGGTGCCCGTCGCGGCGCCCGCGGACGTGGAGGCGTGGAAGGCCCGCAAGGCCTATCCGTGCACGCTCTGCGCGGGTGGCCCGGTGTTCGGTGTGGCCCGCGAACGGGCCGAGGGCGGCTGGGAGTTGCGGCCCGGGCTGGCCGAACTCTCCCCGCAGGACGCCCGGGACGCGCTGGCGGCCCACCTGCGGGACCGGGCGGGGCGGGGCGGCCCCGGCAGCGCCGAGTGCGCCGCCGCGGCCGAACGGCTCGACTGGGAAGCCCTCGACGAGCTGATGGTCGCCGGTGGGCGCTACCGGATCGTGCGGGCCGAACGCTTCATCCGGATGGGGCCCGACGGTCCCGAACCGCCCCGCGCGGGCGACCCCGACCGCGCCGCGGCCGGGCAGCCGCCGCTGGATCCCGCGGCGGGCCTGGTCATCGGCGCGCCCGGCGAGGCGGACCCGTCGGCCGGTGTCCTGCGGGTCGAACTCCTCACCGCGCTGCGGCGGAACGGCGCCGTGCCGCGGGACGTCCGCGAGGACTCCGACGCCGCTGCCCTCACCCACCCCTGCGGGGCGCTGCTGCCCGCCACCTTCATGGCCGCCGAGCGCGAGGGCGGCCGCTGGAGGCCGCAGTCCACCGGCACGGACGCGACCCCGCGCGACGCGAGGGACGGACTCGCCGTCCACCTGCGGGTCATGGTCCCCTGGCAGAAGGACCTCACCGACGGCGAACTCGACCTCCACCTGCGGGCCGCCGACCGGCTCGACACCGAGCAGTGCGACGAACTCGACGTCGCCGGGCGGCACTTCCGCATCGTCCGGGTCGAACGCCTCATCCGCATGGGCCTCGACGGCCCCGAGGCCCCCCGCCCCTCTGACCCCGACCCCCTCCCGCCCCCCAACCTCCAGGACGACCCCCCGCCCGACGACGCCCCCGAACCGGACGCGAGCACCGCGAAGTTCCTCGCCCTCTTCGAAGCCGAACACCACCGCCGCCACCACGCGACCGAGACCCCGTAACGCCCCCGAGCGGGGCCGCCCTTGGGCCCCAGGGCGCCCTGGACGCGGCTCAACGCTGCGCGTGGTGGGGGTCGTTGGGGGGCTGGGTGGGGGATGCGGCCGTTTCGTGCCAGAGGTGGTGCATCGCGTAGGAGCTCCAGGGGCGCCAGTGGGTCGCGCCGGGGGAGGTGAGGTCGAGGAGGACGTCGGGGTCGGAGAGGGCACGCATGCGGATGTAGCCCGCGGTCCAGGGGCTGACATGGGGGAGGGAGAGCAGGGCGCGCTCGGCGGCGTCGCGGTCGGCGCCGGGGTCCAGGCGGATGTCGCCGGCCGTCAGGGCCGAGCAGAGGGCGCGGACGGCGGACCTCCGTTCCTCGGGGACGTCCACCGCGGTGAGGTCCGCGGACAGCAGGTCGGCCGGGCGGGGGAAGAGCAGACGCAGCCCGTCCCGGGCGGACGGCAGCCGCTCGCCGTGGAGGGCGGCCAGCGTGTCGAGGGCCCGCCGGGCGCGGGCGGGCGGCAGCCCCTCGGTGAGCACCGCGCGGACCGCCAGCTCCTCGGGGTCCGCGGCCCCCGGCGCCCGCAGGCCCGGCCGCAGGGCCACCAGCGGGGCCAACCGCGGGTCCGCGCCGAGCCGCTCGGCCACCGCGTACGGGTCCGCGTCCAGGTCGAAGAGCCGCCGCACCCGCTGGGTCGCCGTCGTCAGGTCGCGCAGGTCGTCGAGGTGCAGCCGGCACGCCAGCCACCGCCCCTTGCCCGGCCGTTCGGCCACCTCCGCGACCCCCGCGCCGTGCGGCAGCCGCAGCGTGCGCCGGTGGACGCGGCGCCCGGGCGGCCCGGCCGTCTCCTCCACCCCGGCGACCGCGCGCGCGGCCAAGTGGTCGAAGACCTGCGCGGTGTCGTAGGGGCCGCGGTGGGCCAGCCGCAGGGGCACCCCGGCCGCGCCGTCGGGGCCGAAGCCGTGGCCCCGGCCGGGCCGGACGGCCCGCAGCTCGGTGGGCGTCGCCGCGTAGATCTCCCGCATCGTCTCGTTGAACTGCCGCACGCTCGCGAAGCCCGCCGCGAAGGCGATCTCCGCGGCCTGCATCGAGGTGGTCTGGAGCAGCACTCGCGCGGTGTGGCCGCGCTGGGCCCGGGCGAGCGCGATCGGCCCGGCCCCCAGCTCGGCGTTCAGCTGGCGCTGGACCTGCCGGGCGCTGTAGCCGAGCCTCGCCGCGAGTCCGGCGACCCCCTCCCGGTCCACCACGCCGTCGCCGATCAGCCGCACCGCCCGCCCCACGACGTCCGCCCGCGCGTTCCAGTCCGCCGACCCCGGCACCGCGTCCGGGCGGCACCTCCGGCAGGCCCGGAATCCCGCGCCCTGCGCCGCCGCGGCGGTCGCGAAGAAGGACACGTTCTCCCGTTTCGGGGTCACCGCCGGACAGCTCGGCCGGCAGTAGATGCCCGTCGTCGCCACCGCGAAGAAGAACTCCCCGTCGAACCGGGCGTCCCGGCTGCGCACGGCCTCGTACCTGCCGTCTTCCCTGACCATGTGCCCCAGTATGGTCGGCCCGCGCCCCTGCGACTGGCGGTTTTCGGACGTCACCTCCCGTCATCCGCGGTGTCCCTCCGGGACCACGGGCCCGGCGCCCGGCCGTCCTCCACACGGAACCGCGGCCGATGCCGCGGACGTCCCTCCGTGCGGTCGAGGGTGATCAAAAGAACGCCCCGGCACGGCGACGAAGGGAACGCGCGCATGACGGGAACGGCGCCCCGCTACCTCTACGTGGTGCGGCACGGCGAGGCATCCCCGGACGAGAGCACGCTGACGGACCTCGGCCGCCGGCAGGCGTCGCTGCTGGGCGAGCGACTGCGCGGCAGCGCGATCTCGGTGATCCACCACGGCCCGCTCGCCCGGGCCGAGCAGACCGCGCGGCTGATCCGCGACCACCTCGGTGACGCAGACCTGCGCGCCTCGGAGCCGGCCGGCGACTACGTCCCCCACGTCCCGCGCCGGGAGGAGCTGCCGCCGCACGCGGCCGACGTCCTGCTCGACCAGGTGGCCGCCTTCCCGGCCGAGGAGCGCCGGGCCGGCCCGGACCTGGCCCGCCGGGCCCTCGCCCTCTTCACCGGCCCGGTCGAGGGCGACGAGCCCCGGCACGAACTCCTGGTCACCCACAACTTCCTCGTCGGCTGGCTCGTCCGGCACGCCCTCGACGCGCCCGACTGGCGCTGGCTGGGCGTGAACCAGGCCCACACCGGGCTCACCGTCATCCGCTACGCCCCGGGCCGCCCGTCCGCCGTCCTCGTCCACAACGACACCCGGCACCTGCCCGACGAGCTGCGCTGGACCGGCTTCCCGCCGGAGCTGCGGGTCTGAATCCCAAGGCCGCCGGGCACGGGGCGGGGCGTGGGCGGTCAGCCGTCCCGGCGGGGGAGGGCGCGGGGGCCCACGAAGGAGGCGCCGGCGGCGGTGACGCGGGCCCGCAGTTCGCGGTCCGCGGTGACGACGAGGCAGGGCCGTCCCGGTTCGGCGGATCGGGAACGCGCGGCGAGCTCGGCGATCAGGTCGTCGCCGCTGCCCGGCGCGGACTCGACGCCGACCCTGGGCACGGGCGCCACGCCGCGTGCCGCGCCCTCCACGACGAGGACCACGTCCAGCTGCGCGCCGACCGCCCACGGCGGCGCCCCGGAGTCCGCGGGCAGCCCGGCAGCGGCGAAGGCGACCAGCCGGTCCCGCAGCCGCTCGGCCGCCCCGCGCCGGTCCCGCCACCAGCCGTCGGGCACGGACCCGACGACGTTCGCCCCGTCCACGATCAGCAGCGGCCTCACCCGCGGTCCTCCCGTCGCGCCACCCGGATTCCCCCGGTTCCCCCAGTTTGTGGGACGCGGATCAGCGCACCGGCGGCGGGGGCTGCGCGGGCGGCGGCTCGGGTGTCGGCCCCGGGTCCGGCGGAGTGGGTACGGGGTCGGGCAGCGGCGGGCGCGGCTCGGGACCCGGCGGGGTGGGTACGGGGTCGGGGATCGGCCCCGGAATCGGCGACGGCTCCGGCGGCGTGGGCGGAATGGGTCCGGGACCGGGCGCCGGCGGATAGGGCCCCGGGGCGGGCTCTCCCGGTGCGATGGGAGCGTGCGCGGAGAACGGCTCGGTCATCGGATCCTCCCGAGTTCGAGGCTCGCGGGACGCCGTTGCGCCCCACGGCTTGAGGGTGAACGCGTACCCGGGAACCCCGCCCCCATGCCCGCCCCCAACCGTGCGGGTGAACCGCGCCTGGAACGGCAACCGCGCCGGAACCCGCCGAGTCCCTCCCGGCAACCGACCCCCGCCGAAGGAGCACCGCCCTGCCACTGGACCGCGTACCCCCGCAGCGCGACGGCGGGGGTACGCGGTCCAATGGCAGGGCCCCGGCGCCCCGGGCGCACCCGCCGGCGCCGACGTGCCGGACGGCCTCGTGCACGTGCTGATCACCGCCGGGGACGAGACCAGCGCCTACCGCGTCTTCGACGCCCTCGTGGACCGCTTCCCCGGCGTCGACCCGCTCCCGGCGCCGGCCGCGCTCCCCGGCCTGGTGGTCCTGTCCGTGCCGGCCCCCACCCGGGAGGCCGGACGCCGGCCGGTGACCGCCGTCGCCGCCCCGGTCAGGGCACGGAAAAGCCGTGCGGCCCGGGTGGGGTTCCGGGTCGCACGGCCGTGTCGGGGACGTCAGGCGACGTTGAGCGCCGTGTCGTCGATGACGAACGAGGTCTGGAGCTTCGACCCCTCGACCCCGGTGAACTTCACCGTGACCGTCTGCCCCGCGTACGCGCTCAGGTTGAAGCTGCGCTGGGTGTAGCCCGAGGCCGCGTTGGCGTTCGAGTACGTCGCCAGGGTGGACAGCACCGTGCCGGAGGAGTTCAGCACCTGCGCCTTGAGCGTGTCGTACGCCGTGGTGCCGGTCTCCGCGGTGTCGATGTGCAGCCAGAAGTTCAGCGTCGCCGAGCAGCCGGCCGGGATGGCCACGCTCTGCGAGAGCGTGTCGGTGGTGGCGGTGCCGTAGCCGTCCAGCCACGCCTTGTACGAGCCGCTGTGCGCCGCCTCGGTGCTGGAGTTGGTGATCACGCTGGTGCTGGCCGACCAGCCGGTGTTGCCGGACTCGAAGCCCGGGTTCGCCAGCAGCTGGCCGGCGGTGCAGCTGCCGGTGCCGCCGGTGGTGCTCCCCGTGGTGCCCGTGGTCGTGCCGCCCGTGGTGCCGCCGGAGCCGGTGCCGGCCAGCCAGGCCGTGGCGTTGAGGGCGAGCGCCGCGTCGGTGCCCCGGGTGTCGTTCCAGCCGTCGTAGAGGGTGTTCCCGGAGGAACCGGTGCCGTCGTCGACGGGGGAGCTGTCCCCCCAGATCACCACGCGCCCGCTGCCGAACCCGCTGCGCACGAAGAACGCCCCGGTGTTGCCGGAGTAACCGGTGCGGTAGAGCAGGCCCTTGACGTTGGGGTTGTCGGCCGGCTTGAGGGTGAAGGTGGTGCCGTCGGCGATGATGCTGCCGGTCACCGCGCCGAACGGACCGTGCAGTACGGGGTCGGTGCTGTCACTGATCGCCCGCGGGGTGTCGGCGCTGATGTCGAGCAGGTCCACGGAGAAGCCGAACGGGTCGGTGTTGTCGACCCCGTTGTTCGTCATCAGGTCGTTGATCACGCACGGCGAGTCGCAACCGTCGTTGTTGCGGTCGCTGTTGTTGTGGTCGGAGATCAGGAACAGCCCGCCGCCGTTCTGCACGAACTTCATCACCGCGGTCTTCTCGGCGGTGGTGAGCTTCGTGTTGGGCTCATCGAGCACGAAGGTGTCGAAGTTGGCCAGGTCCTGGGCGTTGGAGGAGTCGCCGTAGGTGATGGTGTGCCCGGACGGCAGGGTGGCCAGCGAGTAGCCGCCCGCCTTCTGCAGCGCCACGCCCCACGAGGACAGCGCGCCGGTCCAGTCGGTCTCGCTGCTGGGCGAGGCGTCCTCGCCCAGCGGGTCGGGCTGGCTGGTGCTGATCACCCAGTCGGCGTTGCCCGCCGTCTCGGCCTTGGTGTTGTCGAAGAGCACGCGGTGCGTGGTGGCCGCGGCGGGGGCGGCGGACGGCGCGGCCTGCGCGCTGCCGGCCGCGAGACCGGCGGCGCCGAGGGCCGCGACGCCGAGCGCGGCGACCGCGCCCATCAGCACACGGCTGCGGTGGATACGGGGGACGGGCATCCGTCAACCTCCAGGTGGGGGCGGTGATTGGGGGAACCGGACGAAGATGGAGTTGTGCGGGCACAGTGGGGCGGAAGATCACAGCGGCGTCACAGCGGCAGGGGAGAACAGCTGTGCGGGGCAATTCTGCGCGCGTAGAACCCGGAATTGTTGTGCCCGGTGTGACGACTGAGTGAACGTCCTTCGACGGACCCTGTGCGCGCGCTGTGCGCGCGGTAAGAGGCGCCTGCCTCCGCCCGGACCCCCGCGGGCCGACCGGTCGTCCCCCGGACGGCCGAACCGGACCGTGCGCGCCCCCTCGCGTGCCCGGCGCGGCGGCGCGAGGATGGAGGAGCGGGCGCATGGAGCGGGGCGGACCGGGCACGCGCCGGATGGGCGCCCGCCCGATCACGGCACCGGGCGCGTCCGCGCGCCGGCCCGCCGGGCGGCCTCAGGAGGACCCGAGGAGGAGCGGCATGTCCATCGCCACCGTGAACCCCGCCACCGGGGAGACGCTGAAGACGTTCGAGCCGATGGACGCGGAGGAGGTCGAGCGGCGGATCGCCGCGGCGCACAGCACGTTCCGGGAGTACCGGACCACCGACTTCGCCACGCGCGCGGCCCTGCTGACCGCGGCCGCCGACCTGCTCGACAAGGAGCGGGACGACATCGCCCGCACCATGACCACCGAGATGGGCAAGACGCTGGCGGCCGCCCGGGCGGAGGCCGCCAAGTGCGCCAAGTCCATGCGCTGGTTCGCCGCGCACGCCGAGGCGGAGCTGGCCGACGAGCAGCCCGACCTCTCCGACGTCGGCGACAGCGGCGCCCACCGCGCGTACGTCCGCTACCGCCCGATGGGCGTGGTCCTGGCGGTCATGCCGTGGAACTTCCCGCTCTGGCAGGTGGTCCGCTTCGCCGCCCCCGCGCTGATGGCGGGCAACACCGGACTGCTCAAGCACGCGTCGAACGTACCGCAAACCGCCCTGTACCTGGGCGAACTGTTCACCCGCGCGGGCTTCCCCGAGGGCTGTTTCCAGACCCTGCTGATCGGCTCGCGCGAGGTGGAGGACGTGCTGCGCGACCCGCGGGTGGCCGCCGCCACCCTCACCGGCAGCGAGGGCGCCGGTCGCGCCGTGGCCGCGGCCGCGGGGGACGCCATCAAGCCCACCGTGCTCGAACTCGGCGGCAGCGACCCCTTCGTGGTCATGCCGTCGGCCGCGGCCGAACTCGACCACGCGGTGGCCACCGCCGTCACCGCCCGGGTGCAGAACAACGGGCAGTCCTGCATCGCCGCCAAGCGCTTCATCGTGCACGAGGAGGTGTACGACGACTTCGTGCGGCGCTTCACCCGCGCCATGGAGAACCTCGTGGTCGGCGACCCGATGGCGGAGTCCACCGACGTCGGCCCGCTGTCCACCGAGCAGGGCAGGACGGACCTGGAGGAGCTGGTCCAGGACGCGTTGGCGCACGGCGCGGTGCCGCTGACCGGGGCGCGCCGTCCTGAGTCCCTGCCGCGCGGCTGGTACTACGAGCCCACCGTGCTCGCCGGTATCACCCCGCAGATGCGCATCCACCGCGAGGAGGCGTTCGGCCCGGTGGCCACCCTCTACCGGGTGCCCGACCTGGAATCGGCCCTCGCGGCCGCCAACGACTCGCCGTTCGGCCTGAGTTCGAACGTCTGGACCCGTGACGAGGACGAACAGCGGCGGTTCGCGCGGGACCTGGAGGCCGGCGGCGTGTTCTTCAACGGCATGACCGCCTCCCACCCGGCCCTGCCCTTCGGCGGCGCCAAGCGCTCCGGCTACGGCCGCGAGCTGTCCGGCCACGGGCTGCGGTCCTTCTGCAACGCCACCACCGTCTGGTACGGCCGCTGAACCGTCCGGTACGGCCGCCGACCGGCGGCCGTACGCCGTCGCGGCGACTTCCGCGCGGCTGCGGCCCGTTCCCGTGACGCGGTGCCCGGCCGACCGTACATTGGTCGTTCCGCCGAGCTGCGGGAGGCGCCGATGATCACCGAGCCCGAACCGATCGGGGACGGCCTCCCAGAGGCCGCTCCCGGCGGGCCCGAACCCGACCTGGTGCAGGGCGCGTTCGCGCCGTGGGCGGGTGAACGGCGGGTCCGGCCGCCGTGGTTGTGGGGCGCCGTGGGCGGGGCCGCGGCCGCCTCCGCGGTGTGGACGGCGCTGCTGCTGGTCGGCCTCGGGCCCTTCCAGGACAACCGGCCCGACCTGCACGGCTACCGGATCAACGGCAGCCCGTGCCGTACCACCGTCTTCGCGCCGCTGTCCCGCGCCGTCGCCGCGACCGGCACCAACGCCTCGGTGGCGTCGATCGTGCGGGGCACCGCCGTCGACCGGGCCCATTGCACCTTCAGTGCCCGCGTCGCGCCCGCGGTCGGCTGGACCGCCTCCTACGACGTCGACCTCTCCGTCGACCTGCACAAACTCGCCGACACAAGGCAGGAGTTCGAGCAGGAGCACGCCTTCGACTCCTCGACCCTGACGATCGCCGACAGCGCCACCAAGGTCACCGGGCTCGGCGACGAGGCCTACGCCCTGACCTTCACCGACCAGGCCGAGGAGCTGAAGGTGCTGCGCGGCGGGGCGGTCGTCACGCTGCGCCTGACCGCCCACACCTTCTGGTCCGGGTCGCAGTACGGCCCGGGCCCCGGCAGCTCCGCCGCCGACCCGGCCACCGCGCCCCGCACCCGGCCCCTGCCCGCGCTGCGCCCGGCCCTGGCGGCCACCGCCCGCACCCTGCTGGCCAGCCTGCGGGACCGATGAATCAGCGGGCGGCGACGCTCATCTCGAAGGAGTACAGGGACGCGCGGTACAGGTGGCAGCCGTACTCCACCGGACGGTCGGTGTCGTCGAAGGCGGTGCGCACCATCGTCAGCACCGGCGCGCCGCGCGTCTCGTCCAGCAGCTTCGCCTCCGTGGCCGTGGCCCGGCGGGCTCCTATGGCCTGGTCGGCCGTCCGCACGGTGACGCCGGCCTGGCGCATCAGCGGATAGAGCCCGCGCTCGGCCAACTCCGCCCCGCTCACGTCGAACAGGCCGGCCGGGAGGTGGTTGTGCAGCACGGCTATCGGCTGGTCGTCGGCGTAGCGCAGCCGCCGCACCGAGAGCACCTCGCTGCCGGCCGGCACCCGCAGCGCGGTGGCCACGTCCTCGGGGGCCGGCACCGTGTCGAAGGAGAGCACCTCGGTCCGGGGGCTGCGCGCGGCGCGGTCCAAGTCCTCGTACAGGCTGGTCAGTTCGAGCTGGCGGCGGACCCGGTTGGTGACCACCTGGGTGCCCACGCCGCGCTTGCGGACGAGGAGTCCCTGGTCGACCAGGTGCTGCATCGCCTGCCGCATGGTGGGCCGGGACAGGCCCAACTGGTCGGCGAGCGCGATCTCGTTGTCCAGCCGGGTGCCCGGGGCCAGCCCGCCCGACTCGATGACGTCCTGGAGCTGCCGGGCGACCTGGAAATACAGCGGCACCGGACTGTCCCGGTCGATCCTGATCAGTTTCGCGATGGGTTCCACCAAGCGCTCCTCAGGTTTCACGGTGGTACGAGTATGCCGCACCTTCCGCTTATGCTCCGCATGTCACTATGTGCGGACATGCCGAGGGGGGCGCGCTGTCCCGTCCGGAGCCCGGATCCGGGTGGCCGGTGCCGCCCGAACCGCCGGCCCCGCGCGGGCCGAGGCGGGGTGACGGGGGCCGGCCCCGAGGCCGTCAGGAGCGAACGGCCTTACGCAGAATGCGAGTTGAGCGCCTGTGGGCGCTCACCCCGTCCTGCCCCGCGCCCCGCCCCCCGTCACCCCGCCTCGGCCCGCGCGGGCGGGCGGACGGCGAGCGTGAGGGCCGCCGCCAAGGCGAGCGCCGACAGCGCCGCCGCGGTCAGCACCGCGCCCCGGGCGCCGGGGAGGAAGACGCCGGGGACGGCGTGGGTCGCGTACACCGTGACCACCACGGCGAGGCCGGTCGCCGCGCCCAACTGCTGCGTGGTCTGGAGCATCCCGGAGACCGAGCCCGCCCGGTGCGCCGGCACGTCCTTCAGGGCCAGCGCCGTGATCGGCATCATCACCGTGCCGATCGCGACACCGTCGAGCAGCAGCGCCGGGAAGGCCGTGCCGAAGTAGCCGCCGGAGCCGTCCAGCCGGACCGCCAGCACCACCAGCGCGACCGCCTGCAGCGCGGTCCCGGCGATCAGCGGCGGGCCCGGACCGAACCGCCGCACCAGCCGCGGCGCCAGCCGTGACAGCGCGAAGATGCCCGCGCTCATCGGCAGGAAGCCGAGCCCGGTCCGGAGCGGGTTCAGCCCCTTGGACTGGAGGAACTGCACGGTCAGGTAGAACATCGACATCTGCGCCCCGATCACCAGCGCGCTCGCCACCAGCGGTGCGATCCGGGCCCGCCCGCGCAGCAGCGCCAGGTCGATCATCGCGTGCGGCGACCGCCGCTGCGTGGCCCACAGCACGGTCAGCAGCACCGCCCCGGTGACCAGCCCGGCCACCGTCCGGGGATCGCCCCAGCCGTGGTCGGGCGCGCTGACCAGGCCGAACACCAGCGCGCCCGCACCCAGCGTGGCGCTCACCGCGCCCACGACGTCGAACCGGCCCGCGTGCCGCTCGGTCTCGGTCACGAAGCGCGGCGCGAGCAGCAGCACGGCCACCCCTATCGGCACGTTGATCAGCAGCGTCCAGCGCCACGACGCCAGATCGGTGAGGGCGCCGCCGAGCACCAGGCCCAGCGTCAGACCACCGGAGGTGACCGCGCCGAACAGCGCGAAGGCGCGGTGACGGGCCGCCTCGTCGGGCGCGTTGACCGTGAGCAGGGCCAGCACCCCGGGCGCGGTCAGCGCCGCGCCGACCCCCTGCGCCGCCCGCGCCATGAGCAGCACCTCCGCCGTCGGGGCCAGCCCGCCGGCCAGCGAGGCGACGACGAACAGCGCCAGCCCGACCTGGAAGGCGCGGAACCGGCCGCGGATGTCGCCCAGCCGGCCGCCGAACAGCAGCAGGCCGCCGTAGGGGAGCGTGTAGGCGTTCACCACCCACAGCAGGTCGGCGGCGCCGAAGCCGAGGTCGGTGCGGATGTGCGGGAGCGCGACCTGCAGCACGGTCGCGTCGAGGATGAGCATGAGCTGGGCCAGCAGGATGAGGAAGGTGCCGGCCCCCGAGCGGCGGCGCGCCCGCCGCTCGGGCAGCAGCGCGGGGAGGGTCGTGGTCACTGGTGCGGGTCCTGTCCGAAGCGTGCCCCGGGATCTCCGGGGAGGCTTCCAGCCTTCGCGGGACGCGCCTGATCAGCGAGAGGTCCGCTTTGCGTAGGACTGGCAGAACCACCCTGGCGGCGGGCGCCGCGGATAGGCTGATCGGGTGAGCACCGAGCTACGGGACTTCCTCCGGTCGCGCCGCGCCCGGCTGACGCCCGCCGACGTGGGGCTGCCCGAGGGCGGCCGCCGGCGGGTGGCGGGCCTGCGTCGGGAGGAGGTCGCGCACCTGGCCGGGGTCAGCACCGACTACTACGTCCGGCTGGAGCAGGGCCGCGGTGCCCGCGTCTCGGACCAGGTGCTCGACGCGGTCGGACGCGCGCCGCGGCTCGGGCCCACCGAGATGACGCACCTGTACGCGCTGGCCCGCCCGCGGTCCCGGCGCGCCGTCGCCCGCGATCCGGAGCCGGTGCGGCACACCCTGCGGCTGATGCTCGACGGCATGGGCGACCCCGCCATGATCGTCGACTGCACCGCCACGGTGCTGGCGGCGAACGACCTGGCCAGAGCGGTGTTCCGGCTCGACGACGAGCACCGGGACCGGGCCCGGCACTTCTTTCTGTCGGCGGACTCCCGCGACTTCCACCCGCGCTGGGCCGAGGACGCCCTGGCCCTGGTCGCCGAACTGCGGTTGCAGACCGGCCGCCGGCCGGACGACCCGCGGCTGACCGCCCTGGTCGGCGAACTGAGCATCAAGAGCGCGGAGTTCCGCGAGCTTTGGGCGCAGCACCCGGTGCGCAAGAAGACCGCGGGCCACAAGAGCGTCCGGCACCCGCTCGTCGGACGGCTCGAACTCGACTACGACCGGATGACGCTCGCCGACGACGAGGACGCGACGCTGTACGTCTACACCGTGGAGCCCGGCTCGGAGTCCGCGGAGCGGCTCGCGCTCCTGGCGAGCTGGGCGGCGACCCCGGCGGGCGGCCGCCGAGGCGGAGCGGCGGCCCTGAGCCGGAGTCTTCCACGGGCAGCGGCGTCCGCACGGCCGCCGCGGCCGCACCCGGGGCTGATACCGGGAATTTCCTTGGTTGCGCGCCAAAATGCCTCAAGTGGTGACTGGGTGCGGACTGCAATCGGGTGTTCGTACGACGGACGGAAATGGCGTCGGTCGTCCTGAGCGACGAATCACCGGTGAGGTGTTCCCGGTCCCTTCGTCCACTTCGTGTGCGAAACCCGTGGTTTGCCTTCCGTAGGGCGAGGTCAGCGCGATGTCCGGGTGCGGCCGACGGGGTCGGGAAAAGGTATTGGCCTCAACCTTTGGCGGTTTTACCCGGGATATAGATCCCGCCTTTCCGTCTTCCTTTTCGGCGGACCGCGTTGCTAGCATGTCGCAGTCCGTTCGCAATCGATGATTGGGGGAAAGAATGCGTTTGAGCTCTATTCTCTCGCGCAGGTCGAAGGTCGGTGCCGCCGCGCTCGTGCTGCTGGCCACCACCGCCGCCGCCGGCGTGGCGACGGCCGGTGCGGCGCAGGCCGCGCCCAGCGCGGCCCCGTCCGTCGTGCGCCCGATGTCCGGCTCGGGCACCGTCGACGACCCGTGGGTGCCGATGAAGAACGCCACCATCGTCTGCGACTCGGCGACGCAGTTCGGCAACTACACCCCCGGCGTGGGCCACTCCGACCCGATCAACACCCTCTACCGCGGCTACCAGATCGGTGTGCGCTACGAGACCGCGGACCGCAACTCGGTGATGGCCTACTACGCCGGCGCCAACACCAAGTGGGGCTTCGTCCTGCGCAGTTGCGTCCAGTTCGGCTGACCTCGACCCTCCACACAGGAAGGCATCAACATGTTCGGCAGACTCTCCAGGAGCGTCGTGACCGGTGCCCTCGCCGCGGGCTTGCTCACCGCGGTCGTGATGCCGGTGGCGGCGCACGCGTCCACCGGGGTGATGCACCCGAACACCACCCGTCGGCACGTCTGCGCGCAGGACGTCTACCTGCGTGACGCGCCGGCCGGGGTCAGCATCGGCCTGCTCAACTACGGCGACACCTTCGACCAGGAGAAGCTCTCGCCCAGCGGCGCGTGGGCGTACGGCATGGCTTACGGCGACGCCAACAAGCACGGCTGGGTCATGGAGTCCGCGCTCTGCTGATCCCCGGCCCGACCGCTTCACTGTGCCCCCTCGCTCACGTGAGCGAGGGGGCACAGTGGCGGAAACCGCCCGGTGGCGCAGTCGTCCGGGTCGCTCCGGGGAAGTAATTGCCGGGAGCATTCACCTCCCGGCCGGGGCATCGCAATCTTCCGTCCAGGTTTAACCGTGAAGACGCGCCTTTCGGTCTCATCGCCGTGATTTCCGGGTGAAAAGGGTGTGCCGGATCGGCTCGCCGGGTATTTCCCGCGTTCCGTGCGACGGTCGGCGCGGCGCGTCCCGCCCGCCGCGCCCCCGGCCGACCCTAGGCTGAGCCGGTCGCAGTGAGATCGCCGAGAGCGGGAAAGCGCACGGGATGCCGGACGTACCAGAACCCATGGTCAAGCTGGTTCGCTGGACCGCCGAACCCGCCATCGCCCAGATCGGGCGGTCCACCGCCGCCGCCGTCATCGCCTACCTCGCCGCCCGCTGGCTCACCCCGCAGCCGGTGCCGCTGACCGCCCCGCTGACGGCGCTGCTGGTCGTGCAGGTCACCCTCTATTCCACCTTCATGACCGGGATCCGCCGGGTGAACTCGGTGGTGATCGGGGTCCTCATCGCGATCGGCTTCAGCGCGCTGGTGGGGCTGAACTGGTGGAGCCTGGGCCTGACGATCCTCACCGCGCTGCTGATCGGGCGGGTCCTGCGGGTCGGCGAGTTCGTGCCCGAGGTGGCGATCAGCGCCATGCTGGTGCTGGGGGTGACCCGGGTGTCCAGCACCGCGTGGGACCGGGTCTTCGAGACGCTGATCGGGGCCGGGGTCGGGCTGCTGTTCAACCTGCTGTTCGCGCCCCCGGTGTGGGTGCAGTCGGCGGGCGGCTCGATCGACGCGCTGGCCCGCCGGATGGGACGGCTCTTCCGCGACATCGGCGGCGAGGTGGCCGGCCACCTGCCGGTCGAACGCGCCGCGGACCGGCTGCACGAGGCCCGCCGGGTCGACCACGCCATCACGGAGGTGGACGCCTCGCTGCGGCAGGCCGAGGAGAGCCTGCGCTGGAACCCCCGGGTGCGCGAGGGCCTGCTCTCCCGGATCGCGCTGCGCACCGGCCTGGACACCCTGGAGATCTGCGCGGTGGTGCTGCGCGTGCTCTCCCGTACCCTGACCGACCTGGCCAAGGAGCGCACGCGCGAGTCGCTCTTCCCCGACGAGATCGCCCGCGAGCTGGAACGGCTCTTCGACCACGTGGCCGACGCCGTCGAGAGCTTCGCCGTCCTGATCACCACGCAGGTCGCCGCCGAGGCGCAGGAGGCGGAGGAACGGCTGGCCTGGGCGCTCGCCGAGAGCGCGGCGGTCCGCGACCGCACCGCCGATCTGCTGCTGGCCGGGGTGCAGGAGCACCCGCGGCAGTGGCAGCTGCACGGCGCGCTGCTGGCCGAGGTGGACCGCATCCTCGACGAACTCGCCGTGGAGAAGCGGTCGATGCGGCTGGTGGAGGAGCTGGACCGGCAGGCGACGGAGCTGAGCGAGCGGCACCCGCGGCTGGCGCTGATGCGCCGCCGGATCAGCGGGCGCCGCGAGTCCCCGCGCCGCTCGGCCCCGGTGGCCTCGGCCGCCCTCTGGATCAGCGACGGCCGCGGCGCGCACGGCCGCGACGAGGACGGTCCGTCCGACGGCACCGGTCGCGCCTGACCGACTGAGCGCCTGAGGGTTCTGACGGCCCGACCGACCGACGGCCCGGGGCACTCCGGGCCCGATCCACCCGCCCCGGCCCCGGGGCGAACCGCAGACCGCCGCCGCGCACCGACACCGGTGCGCGGCGGCATGTTCATGCCCGGAATCGGTGGCGTCACGGGCGTAGACGCCGCTTCCGCCGTCTGCAACACTCTGCCATCAGCGCGCAAATTCTGAGCAGATCAGCGATTGTTCACCATGAAGGTGCTGCAACTTCGATGGCTTGATTCTGCACGTTTCGGATCGCGCAGGCGCGCGGACCGGAGTTCCGCTGCTTCGAGCCCCGCCGCCGGTCCGGCGCCCCGATCCTCCGGACACCGACACAGAGGGACGCTATGAGACCCATCCGCTCCAGGCGCTCCATCCCACGGCTGCTGGCCGGCGTGACTTCCATCTGCCTGCTCTTCCTCGGCCTGCAGACCCTGCCCGCCATGGCCGCCGGCAGCGCCCGCACCGCTCCCGCCAGAGCGGCCGCCGCGAGCAGTTCCGTCGCGGCCCACCCGGCCGGCCGGCTCGACGACGGCGACCGCGACTCGTACTGGCAGAGCTCCGGGAGCGCGCTCCCGCAGTGGGCCCAGGTCGATCTCGGCCGCAGCACGCGGGTCGACCAGGTGCGGCTCGCCGTGCCCGCCGGGTGGAGCGCCCGCACCGAGACGCTGTCGCTCCAGGCCAGCGAGGACGGCACCACCTTCAGCACCCTGAAGTCCTCGGCGGCGTACTCCTTCAAGCCGTCGGCGGGCAACACGGTCACCGCAGCCTTCCCCGCCGCCAAGGCGCGTTACGTGCGCGCCGTCGTCACCGCCAACTCGGCCGGGAAGACCGCCCAGTTGTCCGAGCTGACCGTGCGGGCCGCCGCCGCGTCCACGACCAACCTCGCCCTGGGCCGGCCGACCGCCGAGTCCGGGCACGCCGACGTCTACCCGTCGGGCAACGCCGTGGACGGCGACGCCAACACCTACTGGGAGAGCGCCAACAACGCCTTCCCGCAGTGGATCCGGGTCGACCTCGGCTCCGCCGTGCCGGTGAACCAGGTGGTGCTCAAGCTGCCGCCGTCCACCGCGTGGGCGACCCGCACCCAGACCCTGGCCGTGCAGGGCAGCACCGACGGCTCCACGTTCTCCGACCTGGTGGCCTCGGCCGGCTACACCTTCAACCCGGCGACGGCCAACACCGTGACGATCTCCTTCAACACGGCGACGACCAGGTACGTCCGGCTGTACGTCACCGGGAACACCGGCTGGCCGGCCGGCCAGGTCTCGGAGTTCGAGGTCTACGGGCCGACCACCGGCGACGTCACCGCGCCCTCCGCGCCGGCCAACCTCGCCTTCACCCAGCCCGCCTCCGGCCAGATCAAGCTCACCTGGAGCGCGTCGAGCGACAACGTCGGCGTGACCGGGTACGACATCTACGCCAACGGCTCCCTGCGCACCTCGGTCGCCGGCAACGTCACCACGTACACCGACAGCCAGCCCGACACCGCGACGGTGTCGTACTACGTACGGGCCAAGGACGCGGCCGGCAACCAGTCGGCCAACAGCAACACCGTGACCCGCACCGGCAGTTCGGGCGACACGCAGCCGCCGAGCGCGCCGTCGAACCTGGCCTTCACCCAGCCCGCGTCCGGCCAGATCAAGCTCACCTGGAGCGCGTCGAGCGACAATGTCGCCGTCACCGGCTACGAGGTGTTCGCCAACGGCGCCAAGATCGCCACCACCGCGGCCGGCACCCTCACCTACACCGACAACCAGGCGTCCACCGCCACCGTTTCGTACTTCGTGCGCGCGGTCGACGCGGCGGGCAACGAGTCGGGCAACAGCAACACCGTGACCCGCACGGGCACTTCGCCCACCGGCACCAACCTGGCGGTCGGCAAGCCCATCACCGCCACCTCGACCGTGCAGAACTTCGTCGCCGCCAACGCGAACGACGACGACGTCACCACGTACTGGGAGGGCACCGGCACCAGTTCGCTCACCGTCCAACTCGGCGCGAACGTGGACACCAGCCAGGTCGTGGTCAAGCTCAACCCGAGCAGCGCCTGGGGACCGCGGACGCAGACCATCGAGGTGCAGGGGCGCGAGCAGAGCGCGAGCTCCTTCACCCAGCTGGTGGCGCCGAAGAGCTACTCCTTCGACCCGGCCACCGGCAACTCGGTGACGATCCCGGTGAGCGGCCGGGTCGCCGACGTGCGGCTGGTCTTCAGCGCCAACTCCGGTGCGGGCGGCGGCCAGGCGGCCGAGTTCCAGGTGATCGGCGTGCCCGGTCCCAACCCGGACCTGACCGTCAGCAGCCTGACCGCCTCCCCCTCGGCTCCGGTCGAGACCGACCCGATCACGCTCGGGCGCCACGGTCCGCAACATCGGCACCAACGCCTCCGCGGCGACCGACGTCAACCTCTACCTCGGCACCACCAAGGTCGCGACCGCCTCCGTGGGCGCGCTCGCCGCGGGCGCGAGCACCACCGTCTCTGCCGCCATCGGCGCCCGGAACGCGGGCAGTTACCAGCTGACCGCCAAGGTCGACGAGTCCAACCACGTCATCGAGCAGAACGAGACCAACAACAGCTACACCAACCCGACCGCCCTGGTGGTCAAGCCGGTCGACAGCTCCGACCTGATCGCCTCGCCCGTGGCATGGTCCCCGTCCAACCCCTCGGCGGGCAACAGCGTCGCCTTCTCGGTGGCGGTCAAGAACCAGGGCACCGTCGCGTCCGCGGCCGGCAGCCACGGCATCACCCTGACCGTCGCCGACGCCTCGACGGGCAGCGTGGTCAAGACCCTCACCGGCTCCTACAGCGGGTCCATCGCGGCGGGCGCCACCACCAGCCCGGTGAACCTGGGTAGTTGGACCGCGGCCGACGGCGACTACACCATCAAGACGGTGATCGCCGCCGACGGCAACGAGGTGTCGATCAAGCAGGCCAACAACACCACCACCCAGCCGCTCTTCGTGGGCCGCGGCGCCGACGTGCC
The DNA here is from genome assembly GCA_963756705.1 of uncultured Actinomycetota bacterium. Taxonomy (GTDB): domain Bacteria; phylum Actinomycetota; class Actinomycetes; order Streptomycetales; family Streptomycetaceae; genus Actinacidiphila. The sequence goes on from CAVWOS010000010.1 coordinate 208,829, forward strand.
GTACGACACCTACGAGGCGGAGGACGGTGTGCTCGGCGGCGGGGCGAGCGTGCTCGGCCCCAACCGCACCATCGGCGACCCGGCCGGTGAGGCGTCCGGCCGCAAGGCCGTGCACCTGGCCGCCAACGGCGCGTCGGTCTCCTTCACCACCCGCGAGAGCACCAACACGCTGGTGACCCGGTTCAACATCCCCGACGGCACCGACTCCACCACCCTGGACGTCTACGTCGACGGCACCTTGCTGAAGACGATCGCCCTCACCTCGAAGTACGAGTGGCTGTACGGCGACGAGACCAGCCCCGGCAACTCGCCCGGCGCCGGCGCCCCGCGGCACATCTACGACGAGGCCAACGTGATGCTCGGGACGACCGTCCCGGCCGGCCACACCATCAAGCTCCAGAAGGACGCGGCGAACGGCGCGGCCTACTACAACATCGACTCCGTCGACCTGGAGCAGGCCACCGCCACCCCGAACCCCGACGCGTCGAAGTACGTGGTGCCGGCCGGCTTCACCCAGCAGGACGTGCAGAACGCGCTGGACACCGCCCGGCAGGACACCACCAAGCTCGGCGTCTACCTGCCGGCCGGCGACTACCAGACCAGCAGCAAGTTCAACGTCTCCGGCCGCGCGATCACCGTCCTGGGCGCCGGCCCCTGGTTCACCCGGTTCCACACCCCGGACACCCAGGAGAACACCGACGCCGGGTTCGCGGCGACCGCGAACGGCTCGACCTTCCGCGGTTTCGCGTTCTTCGGCAACTACACCAGCCGGATCGACGGCCCGGGCAAGGTCTTCGACCTCACCGGCGTGTCGAACCTGACGATCGACGACATCTGGGTCGAGCACACGATCTGCATGGTGTGGGGGACCAACGTCGACAACTCCACCATCACCAACAGCCGGATCCGCGACACCTTCGCCGACGGCGTCAACCTCACCAACGGCAGCAGCGGCAACCTGGTCGCCGACGACGAGGCCCGGTCCACCGGCGACGACAGCTTCGCCCTCTTCCCGGCCACCGACCACACCAGTGAGCAGGAGCTCAACAACACCTTCCGCAACCTCACCGTGAAGACCACCTGGCGCGCGGCCGGCCTCGCGGTCTACGGCGGCGGGGGCAACACGTTCACCGACCTGGCGATCTCCGACAGCCTCACCTACCCGGGCGTCACCGTGGGCTCGCTGGCCTTCGGCGGCATCCCGGCACTGGGCTTCGAGTCCTCGCCGCAGACCACCTTCTCGAACATCACGCTGGCCCGGGACGGCGGCCACTTCTGGGGCGCGCAGACCTTCCCGGCGCTGTGGATCTACTCGGCGGAGTTCAAACTCCAGGGCATCCGGATCAACGACGTGGACATCACCGACCCCACGTACTCCGGAGTGATGTTCCAGACCAAGTGGAACGGGAGCACCTCGCTCAACCCGATCGCGGACACCGTGTTCACCGATCTGTCGGTCACCGGCGCGCACAAGAGCGGCGACACCTATGACGCGAAGTCCGGCTTCGGCCTGTGGGCCAACCCGCAGCCGGAGAGCGGTCAGGGGCCGGCCGTCGGCTCGGTGACGATCAACGGGCTGCACGAGAGCGACAACGCGGTGGACATCCAGAACACCACCTCCACCTTCACCATCAACGTGAGCTAGCCGGGCCGCCGGTACCGGCTGCCGTACCCGCCGTCCCCCCACCCGTCGAACGGCGTTGGGACGGCAGGGAGGTGATGCATCGTCTGAGGTCGGCCCGCGTTCGAACGATGAACGCGGGCCGACCCCGTCCGGCGTGCTGCGGTCCGGACGGGTGAACTTGGGTTCAGTTGATGAACGCGGGGGGTTGACGGGGCATTGGTCTAGTCCTACCGTCGCGATGCACCCGGACATCACGTCCACGCACCCCGTTCATTCATACGAATGCGACGGTCCCGGCTGTCCGTTGAGGAAGGCCCTCCCCCACATGAAAAGACCGCGTCTGACAATGAAGGCGGTCGGCGCCATGCTCGGCGCCTCCGCCCTCGCCGCCGGTGTCCTGCTGGCCACCGGCGGTACCGCACAGGCCGCAGCCAACCCCGGTCCGGGCTTCCCGGCCCACTACGCCGCGCCCTACACCGAGGTGTGGAACTCGCCGTCGGCCATGACCAACGTCATGAACGCCACCGGCCTGAAGTACTTCACGCTCGCCTTCGTCATCGACGGCGGCGGCTGCAACGCGACGTTCAACGGCGACACCTCCATCACCGACGCCAGTTGGACCTCCGGCATCAACGGCGTGCGAGCCGCGGGCGGTGACGTGATCGCCTCCTTCGGCGGCGCGTCCGGCTCCGAGGAGGCGCTCGCCTGCACCTCGGTGTCCTCGCTGGAGACCCAGTACAAGCGGGTCATCGACGGGTTGAACCTGACCCGGCTGGACTTCGACATCGAGGGCAGCGCGCTCGACAACACCGCCGCCAACGACCGCCGCAACCAGGCGCTGGCCGACCTCCAGTCGCAGTACGCGGCGGCCGGCAAGCGACTGGACGTCGACTACACGCTGCCGGTCGACCCCAGCGGGCTGGAGTCCAACGCGATCAGCCTGCTGAACAACGCCAAGAGCCACGGCGTGAACGTCAACCTCGTCAACATCATGACGATGGACTACGGCTCGGCGATGGACATGGGCAACGCCGCCATCTCCGCCGCCCAGGGCCTGCACACCCAGCTCGGCCAGATCTGGACCACCAAGACCTCGGCGCAGCTGTGGGCGATGGAGGGCAACTGCCCGATGATCGGCGTCAACGACACCAGCAGCGAGGTGTTCTCGACGTCCGACGCCACCGACCTGGCGAACTTCGCCAAGACCAACGGCATCCAGGAGCTGACCTTCTGGTCGCTGGGCCGGGACAAGACGTGTTCCACCAACGGCGGGCAGACCCAGGACGGGTGCAGCGGCACGCCGCAGTCGGCCTGGCAGTTCTCCAGCACCTTCAACGCGAACACCGGCGGCACCACTCCGCCGACCTCGCCCCCGCCCACCGGTGGCACCGGCACCGGCCCGATCACGTCCGGCTACGCGGGCAAGTGCGTGGACGTGGCCTCGGCCGGCACGGCCAACGGCACCGCGGTGCAGCTGTACGACTGCAACGGCACCAGCGCCCAGAGCTGGACCGTCGGCAGCGACGGCAGCCTGAAGGCGCTCGGCAAGTGCATGGACGTCACCGCGGCCGGCACGGCCAACGGCACCCAGGTGCAGCTGTACGACTGCAACGGGACCAACGCCCAGAAGTGGCAGAAGGGCTCGGGCAGCACCCTTGTCAACACCGGGTCCGGGCGCTGCCTGGACGCCACCGGCCCCAGCTCGGCCAACGGCACCCGGCTCCAGATCTGGGACTGCGCCGGCAGCACCAACCAGCAGTGGAACCTGCCGAGCTGAACGGTGCCCCCCACGCACCACCGCTCCACCGCACCACCTGATCACCGACACACCGATCCATCGGATCACCTGATTCCCTGACCCCGTCGCCGCGGTGCCGCCGGGAGCGGCGCGGGGTCAGGAACCGAACCGGTCCCGGGCGGGGACGATGGCACCCGCCCGGGACCGTTCCATGTCCGGGTCCGCCGCCGTGCGTGGCTCCCGACGGGACGGGAAGATGGCGAGGGCAGCAGGCCGGACCGGCCGCGGGGGCCGGGCCGGCACCGCAGCGCCGGGCGCGCCGCATGGCGCCCGCCCCGGCGTCCGAGAGCCCGCAGGGAGCCCTGATGAACACCGTCGAACTGCTCGCCGACGTCCACAGCCGGATCCGGGAGACCGTCCACGAGGCCGTGGACGGCCTGACCGCCGAGGAACTGGCCGAGCGCCCCGACCGGGGCGGGAACTCCGTCGCCTGGCTGCTCTGGCACCTCGCCCGGATCCAGGACGACCACATCGCCGAGGTCGCCGGCCACGAGCCGATCTGGACCTCCGCCGGCTGGCACGAGCGGTTCGGCCTGCCCTTCCCCGCCTCGGCCACCGGCTTCGGACAGAGCCCCACCCAGGTCGCCAAGGTGCGGGTGTCCGACGGCGCGCTGCTCACCGGCTACTACGACGCCGTCCACGAGGCCGCCGTGGACTACCTCACCGGCCTGGGCGAGGCCGACCTCGACCGGATCGTGGACGAGCGCTGGGACCCGCCGGTCACCCTCGGTGTCCGCATGATCAGCCTGATCGTCGACGACATCCAGCACGCCGGCCAGGCCGCCTACCTGCGCGGCATCCTGATGCGCCGCCGCTGACGGCGGGGGAGCGGCGCCCCGGGCCCGGTCCGCCGCCAGGTCCGCCGCCGGGTCCCGAGGGGGAGCGGCGCCGGGGGAGCACGCCGGAAGGCCGTACGCCTCCCGCGCCCCGTGACCGCCCTGTCCGGCCTCCGGCCGCCGGTGATAGAGTTACTTAACCTAAGTTAAGTATCCCTTCCCGGCTGGGGTGTGACCGCCGCATGGCGACCGAAGAAGACTCGACGACCCGAATACGGCAGCGCACACCGCGTATCGCCGTCGACCACCCGCACTACAAGTGGGTGGCCCTGTCCAACACCACGCTCGGCATGCTCATCGCGACGATCAACGCCTCGATCGTGCTGATCTCGCTGCCCGCGATCTTCAACGGCATCCGGCTCGACCCCCTCCAGCCCAGCAACGTCAGCTACCTGCTGTGGATGCTGATGGGCTACATGCTGATCACCGCCGTCCTCGTGGTCACCCTCGGGCGGCTCGGCGACATCGTCGGCCGGGTCAAGATCTACAACGCCGGCTTCCTGATCTTCACCGTCACCTCGGTCATCCTGTCCGTCGACCCGCTGCACGGCGGCGCCGGCGCCCTGTGGCTGATCGGCTGGCGGGTCGCCCAGGCGGTCGGCGGCGCCATGCTGATGGCCAACTCCGCCGCGATCATCACCGATGCCTTCCCTGCCCGGCAGCGCGGCATGGCGCTCGGCGTCAACATGGTCGCCGGCATCGCCGGCTCCTTCATCGGCCTGGTGCTGGGCGGCCTGCTCGCCGAGTGGAACTGGCGGTCCATCTTCTGGGTGAACGTGCCGTTCGGCCTGCTGGGCACCGTCTGGGCCTACCGCTCGCTGCACGAGACCGGCCTGCGCCGCAAGGCGAAGGTGGACTGGTGGGGCAACATCACCTTCGCCATCGGCCTGACCGCCCTGCTGGCGGGCATCACCTACGGCATCCAGCCCTACGGCGGCCACACCATGGGCTGGACCAACCCCTGGGTGCTGGCCGGGCTCATCGGCGGCGTCGCGCTGCTCATCGTGTTCTGCGTCGTGGAGTCCCGGGTCGCCGAGCCGATGTTCCCGCTGGCGCTGTTCCGCAACGCCGCCTTCGCCGGCGGCAACGCGGCCACCCTGCTCGGCTCCATCGCCCGCGGCGGCCTCCAGTTCATGCTGATCATCTGGCTCCAGGGCATCTGGCTGCCGCTGCACGGCTACGACTACGCCGACACCCCGCTGTGGGCGGGCATCTACCTGCTGCCGCTGACCGTCGGCTTCCTGGCCGCCGGACCCGTCGCCGGCGCGCTGTCCGACCGGTACGGCGCCCGGCTCTTCGCCGCCGCCGGGTTCGTGGTCATGGCCGGCTCCTTCGCCGGGCTGCTGCTCATCCCCACCGACTTCAGCTACTGGCTGTTCGCGCTCGTGGTGTTCCTCAACGGCCTCGGCGGCGGCCTGTTCGCCGCGCCCAACACCTCGATCATCATGGCCAGCGTCCCCGCCGAGTCGCGCGGCGCGGCCTCCGGCATGCGGGCCACCTTCCAGAACGCCGGCATGGTGCTGTCCATCGGCGTGTTCTTCTCGCTGATGGTCGCGGGCCTGGCCGGATCGCTCCCGCACACCCTCAGCTCCGGCCTGATGGCCCAGGGCGTGCCCGCGGCCAACGCCCACCAGGTGGCGAGCCTGCCGCCGGTCGGCACGCTCTTCGCCGCCTTCCTGGGCTACAACCCGATCCAGCAACTGCTCGGCCCGGACACCCTGCACCACCTGTCGGCCGCCCACGCGCACACCCTGACCGGCCGCCAGTTCTTCCCGCACCTGATCTCCGGGCCCTTCCACGACGGCCTGGTCGTGGTCTTCTCCCTGGCGATCGTGATGTCCTTGGTCGCGGCGGCCGCTTCCCTGATCCGCGCCCGCCCGGCCCGCGACGAGCAGCGGGACTGACCGGCCGCTGACGACCCGACACGCGACGACGAGGAGGCGCCCCGCGCCATGACCGACACCGACGGGCCCGGGGGCGCCTCCGCCGGCGCGGTCGCCCGGCTGCGCCTGGTCGTCGCCCGCCTCTACCGGCAGCTGGCCCAGGCCTCCGCGGACGACCTCAACCTCACCTACGCCCAGCTGTCCGCGCTGGCCAGGACCGAGGAGTACGGCCCGCTGCGGCTGGGCGAGCTGGCCGGGCTCGAACAGGTGGCGGCGCCGTCGCTGACCCGCACCGTACGGCCGCTGGCCGAGGCGGGGCTGATCGGCAAGCAGCCCGACCCCTCCGACGGCCGCTCCTGGCTGGTCAGCATCACCCCCGAGGGCGGCGAGCTGCTCGGGCGCATCCGCCGCCAGCGCTCCGAACTGCTCGCCCGCCGGATGTCCCGGCTCACCCCGGAGCAGCTCGACACGCTGCTGGCCGCCCTGCCCGTCCTCGAACAGCTCCTCACCGAGCCGGACCCCGAGCCCTCGTGAGCCGGTGCCCGGCTCAGCGGTGCTGCTCGCCCGGGCCCGGCTCCAGCGGGGGCGCGGCGACGCCGCAGTGGGCGGTGCACTCCGGGCGGGCCACCGGCCGCTCCTCGTCCTCGCGCAGCGCCCCCGACGGCACGAGGAAGACCGCCGTCACCGCGCTGGCCCCGCACAGCCCGGCGCAGATCGCCATCGCCTTGCCGAAGGCGGTGTCCAGGGCGCTCGCCGAGGTGTAGGCGCGATTGGACAGGCCGACGGCCAGCGGAAGGGCGGCCACCGCGAGGAGTTGGGCCACCCGCGCGGCCGCGTTGTTGACGCCGCTGGCGATCCCGGCGTGGTCGACCTCCACCGAGGCCAGCACCGTGGCCGTCAGCGGCGCCACGAAGATGCTCATGCCCAGCCCGAGCACGACCACCGCCGGCAGCACGTCCAGCGGGTAGGAGGACGCGCCCGGCGAGATCCGGATCAGCAGCAGCATCCCGGCGGCCGTCACCAGCGGCCCGGTGGTCAGCGGCAGCCGCGGGCCGATCCGCTGGGCCAGCCCGCCCGCCGGCGCCGACAGCAGCAGCATCATCACGGTCACCGGCAGCGTGGCCAGCCCGGCCTCCAGCGCGCTGTACCCGGCGGCGATCTGCAACTGCACCGGCAGCAGGAAGAACACCCCGCCGATCGCTGCGTACAGACCCAGCGTCACCAGGTTCATCGCCGTGAACAGCCGCGAGGAGAACACCGTCAGCGGCAGCATCGGGTGCGGCCGCCGGCGCTCCGTGCGCAGGAACGCCGCCCCGCACGCCAGCCCCGCCACCGCCGGCACCACCACGGCGAGCACCGGCGGATTCTCCGACGCGGCGATCAGCGCGTACGTCACCCCGGCCAGGCACAGCGCGGCCAGCGCCGCGCCGAGCACGTCGAACGAGCCGGTCGCCGTGCGGTCCCGGCTCTCCGGCACGTGCCGGAGCGCGATCGCCACCACGGCCACCGCGATCGGCAGGTTGACGAAGAAGATCCACCGCCAGCCGGGCCCGTCCACCAGCCAGCCGCCCAGGAACGGGCCGACCGCGCCCGCGACCCCGCCGAACCCCGACCACGCCCCGACCGCCTTCGCCCGGTCGCCGGGACGGAAGGTGGACTGCACCAGCGCGAGCGAACCCGGCGTCAGCAGCGCCCCGCCGACGCCCTGCAGGGCCCGGGCGGCGATCAGCATGCCGGTGTCCTGCGCGAACCCGCACAGCGTGGAGGCCAGCGCGAACCACACCACGCCGAGCACGAAGACCCGCCGCCGGCCGTACCGGTCGCCGAGCCCGCCGCCGAGCAGGATCAGGCCGGCGAGCGTCAGCAGGTAGCCGTTGATGGTCCATTGGAGCGCGGCCAGCGAGGCGTCGAGGTCCTCACCGATGCGGGGGAGCGCGATGCCGACGATCGTGCCGTCCAGCAGGGCCATGCCCGAGGCGAGCACCGAACAGGCCAGCACCCAGCGGCCCTGCGGCGAGGCGAGCGCGACACCCGCCGCGGGTGGCTCAACCGTGGTCATCGCCTACCTTTCGTCCCGCGGTCGAGCCGCACCCCACACCCTATGCGCCACCCGCTCCCGGCGGGAGGGCAACGCGCCCGCCCGGTGACCGGTCCGCGCCGCGGCGTCCCGGAGCCGGACCGCCGCTCCGGGGTGCCGTGGTCCGCCGCGGGACGGGGGAGACGGAAGAATGGGGGCAGCCCGGTCACAGGGCGCGGGCGCCCGCGGAGCGATGGAGGAAAACGGATGCCGCACGAGCGTGCCGGAACCCCGGCCCGGCCGGACGACCTGGTGGACGTGCCCCGCCTGATCACCGCCTACTACGCTCTCCACCCCGACCCCGGCGAGGTCGGCCAGCGCGTGGCGTTCGGCACCTCCGGCCACCGCGGCTCGGCGCTGGACACCGCGTTCAACGAGGACCACATCGCCGCCACCAGCCAGGCGATCTGCGACTACCGCGCCCGCCAGGGCGTCCGCGGCCCGCTCTACCTCGGCGCCGACACCCACGCGCTGTCCGAGCCGGCCCGGGTCACCGCGCTGGAGGTGTTCGCGGCCAACGAGGTGACCGTGCTGATCGACGAGCACGACGGCTACACCCCGACCCCCGCCGTCTCGCACGCCATCCTGGCCTTCAACCGGGGCCGCACCAACGGCCTCGCGGACGGCGTCGTCGTCACCCCCTCGCACAACCCGCCCGCCGACGGCGGCTTCAAGTACAACCCGCCCTCCGGCGGCCCGGCCGCCTCCGACGCCACCGGCTGGATCCAGGACCGCGCCAACACCCTGATCGCCGACGGCCTGGCCGGCGTGCGCCGCGTCCCCTACCGCCGGGCGCTGGCCGCCGACACCACCGGGCGCTACGACTTCCTCGGCCGCTACGTCGACGACCTGCCCAACGTGCTGGACCTCCAGGCCGTGCGGCGGGCCGGCGTGCGCATCGGCGCCGACCCGCTCGGCGGCGCGTCCGTCGCGCTACTGGGGCCGGATCGCCGAGTGGCACGGCCTGGACCTCACCGTGGTCAACCCGGTGGCCGACCCGACCTGGCGGTTCATGACGCTGGACTGGGACGGAAAGATCCGGATGGACTGCTCCTCGCCGTACGCGATGGCCTCGCTGATCGCCCGCAAGGACGAGTACGCCATCGCGACCGGCAACGACGCCGACGCCGACCGGCACGGCATCGTGACGCCCGACGGCGGCCTGATGAACCCCAACCACTACCTCGCCGTGGCCATCGACTACCTCGTGCGGCACCGCGACCGGTGGAGCCCGCGGGCGGCGATCGGCAAGACGCTGGTGTCCTCCTCGATGATCGACAAGGTGGTCGGCGGGCTGGGCCGCCCGCTCACCGAGGTCCCGGTCGGCTTCAAGTGGTTCGTGGACGGGCTGCTGGGCGGCACGCTCGCCTTCGGCGGCGAGGAGTCGGCGGGCGCGTCGTTCCTGCGCCGGGACGGCAACGTGTGGACCACCGACAAGGACGGCATCCTGCTGGCGCTGCTCGCCGCCGAGATCACCGCCGTCACCGGCCGCACGCCGTCCGAGCACTACGCCGAGCTGGCCGGGAGGTTCGGCGCGCCCTCCTACGCCCGGATCGACGCCCCCGCCGACCGGGAGCAGAAGGCCGTCCTGGCCAAGCTGTCGCCGGACCAGGTGCCCGCGCGCGAACTGGCCGGCGAGCCGGTCACGGCCGTGCTGACCGAGGCGCCCGGCAACGGCGCGGCGATCGGCGGGATCAAGGTGTGCACGGAGAACGCCTGGTTCGCCGCCCGCCCCTCCGGCACCGAGGACGTCTACAAGGTGTACGCCGAGTCCTTCCTCGGCGACGAGCACCTGGCGCGGGTGCAGGAGGAGGCGCAGGGGATCGTCGCCGAGGCCCTGGGCGCCTGAGCGCGGGGGACCGGCCCGTGAGCGTGCTCCGGGCCGGTCCCGCCGCCCGACCTAGGCGAGTTGGGCGGCCTGGAGGCCGGCGTAGGCGCCGCCGGCGCGCAGCAGGTCCGCGTGCGGGCCGATCTCGCGGATACGGCCCTGGTCCAGGACGACGATCCGGTCCGCGTTCCTGATCGTGGACAGCCGGTGGGCGACCACGAAGACCGTGCGGCCCCGGACCAGCCGGGTCAGGGCCTGCTGGACCAGCGACTCCGAGCGGGAGTCCAGCGCCGAGGTGGCCTCGTCGAGGATGAGCACGCGCGGGTCGCGGATCAGCGCCCGGGCGATGGCCAGCCGCTGCTTCTGCCCGCCCGACAGCAGGGCGCCGCGCTCGCCGACGACGGTGTCCAGGCCGCCGGGCATGCGGTCGACGAACTCCAGCGCGTTGGCGTCCCGCAGGGCTTCGCGCACCCGCTCGTCGGGCACCCCGTCCATGCCGTAGGTGACGTTCTCCCGGACGCTCCCCTCGAACAGGATCGAGTCCTGCGGGACGACCGACAGCCAGGTGCGGTAGTCGCGCAGGTCCAGGGTCTCCATGTCCACCCCGTCCAGCAGGATCCGCCCCTCGGTCGGCCGCAGGAAGCCGATCACCAGGTTGAGCACGGTGGACTTGCCCGCTCCCGAGCCGCCGACCAGCGCGATCGTCTCGCCGGGACGGACGTCCAGGTCGAAGCCGGACAGTGAGGGGCGGTCGGACCCGGGGTAGGTGTGGCCGACCCCGCGGAACTCGAACCGGCCGACCACGCCGGTCACTTCGGCCTTCCCGTCGTTCTGCTCCAGGTCGGGCGCCTGGAGAACCTCGCCGATCGAGCGGACCGACTCCAGGCCCTTGCCGATCTGCGGGGTGAGGGTGAGCAGGGTGGTGACCGAGGCGGTGAGGCTGGAGAAGTACGCGCTCAGCATCACCACGGTGCCCGGCGTCAGGCTCAGCCAGCCGTAGTACGCCACCAGCGCCGAACCGGCCAGGCAGGCCACCCCGATGGCGTTGAGCAGGATCCAGGCGATCGACCCGAACCAGCCGTTGAGCCGGTCCAGCCGCAGCCCGGCGTGCAGCACCTCGCCGAGGGTGCGGTCCACCCGGTGCAGCGCGGCGCTCTCCAGGCCGTGCGCGCGGGTGATGGGGATGAGGGTGGTCATCTCGCTGACCCGGGAGGAGAGCTGCTCGACCTGCTGGCGGAACAGCTCGTTGCGGTCGCGCAGCCGGCGGCGGAGCCGGACCACCAGCACGGCCGAGGCGGGCACCACGACCAGGTAGACCGGCAGGAAGGCCGGCACCTGCACGCCGATGACGACCAGGCCGCCGGAGAGCGTCGCGACCGCCGACAGGCCGTTGTCCGCGGTCTGCTGGGCCGCGGTCTCGATGGTCTCGACGTCCCGGATCACCTTGGCCTGGAGCACTCCCGCGCTGACCCGGGAGTGGTAGCCGATGGACAGCTGCTGCATCCGGTGGCACAGCGCGGTGCGCAGCCGGGTGCCGGTCCGGCGGATCGAGCCCTGCATGCACCGGACGTACGCGAGGTGCAGGGGCAGGTTGAACACCAGGATCACCAGCAGGACGGCCGAGTTCCACCACAGGACGGATATCGGCTTGTGCTGGACCACGACGTCCACGACGTTCGCGGTGATGAGCGGCAGCAGCCACACCGGGGTGTGCTTGCCGAGGAAGGCGGCGACGGCCAGGGCGAGCCGGCCCCGGTCGGGATGGAAGAGGTAGACGAGGGTGCGGACGGGGTGTTCGCCACGGTAGCGGTGGCTGAGGGCGCCTTGCGGCAGCGCCATTGCGGGGCTCCTCGGATCACGTCTCTGATCACGTCTGCGCGCGGGGAATCGCACCGGCACCAGCCGCTTCGGCGCTGAAGCGGAGTGCGTCCGTGTGCGCGCGTCCACCCTAGAGGCCCGGACGCCGGGGGCGCCCGGGCCCCGGGCGTCGCCGCTGACGGGAGCCGTGGGTAAACGACTTGACCGGGCGGCGGCCCGTGAACCGGGCGGTGTGAACGTGACCCGTGACCCGTGAACCGTGACGCGTGCCCGCCCGGTCAGCGGGCGGACACGGGACGGGCCCTGCGGTAGAGGATCGCGCCGCCCAGCACCAGGGCCGCCCCCGCGCCCGCCGCCAAGCCCGCGCCGCCGGACCCGGTGTGGGCCAGAGTCGGCGCGGGCGTGGGTTCGTTGGGCGGCGCGGGGATCGGCTTGTGCGTCGGCGGCGGAGGCACCGGCGGCTCGGTGTGGTGGACGGTGTCGGCGCACGCGCTGCCCGAGGCCGGGTTGAGCAGCCCGGCGACATCCACCGAGTTGCCGCACACGTTCACCGGGATGTTCACCGGGACCAGCACCGTGTTGCCCGAGGCGAGGCCGGGCGAGCCCGCGTTCTCCCCGCCGGCCGAGGAGTCCGCCTGCGCCCAGCCCGTGGAGGCCAGCACGCCGCCCGCGACCATCACCGTGAGGAGACCCTTTTTGGCCACCTTGTTCATCCGTTCCCTGCCTTTCGGGAAGACCGCGCGGACCGAGGTGCCCGCACCGGACACAACGTCCGATGGGGCCGAACAGGTCATGCCCGCGGTCCGATTCATCCCAATGGGTGACCCTGGGCTGGCGCTGTCCGAGCCGCGCTCCTATAGGCGGGTCCGGGCCGGGCGCGGGTGCTCCCACCAGTACCGCCGCCACGTGAACCGGTGCCCCCGGCAGCGCTGACAGGTGCCCGGGAACAGGAGCGGGCGGAGCGCTCGCCGTTGAGCGCTCCGCCCGGCTCGGACGGTTGTCGTGGTGGTCGTACGGTCGCGCGGGGGCGGCTCAGGCCGCGTTCTCCGCCGCCCCGACGGGCTCGGCGACCGCGCCGCCGTCGATGTGCGCGCGGGCCGCTGCCAGCGCGACGGCGATGTCGCGCGTTCCGGTGGACACGCACAGCGTGTAGGCCGTGTCCTGCAACTGCCGTGCGGTCTGCGGGTCGAGCTCCGCGTCCTGCGAACCGCCGGTCCGGTGCTCCCGCGCCAGGGCGCTGAGCTGCTCGTACCGCTCCACCAGGGTGCGCAGCACGGTCGGGTGGGCCATCAGCATCGTCGTACTCCTCGTGATCGGCGATGTCGAAGCCCCGCATTCCCACTTCCGGCGGATGCATGCGCGATACACGCGAACGTAACGTGATCGCCATGCGGGCGTAGCACGGTGGGGCGGGGCGTCCCCCGAAACAGGATCAGCCCGCCCGGAACGCGCCCGGACGGGTTGATGACAAGACGACTTGACGATGTGTCGTCCCGAGCGGACGACGTGCGGATCAGTCGATACTGCGCAGGATGTGCGTCTCGGTCGGATCGTCCTCGTAGCCGGCCAGCCGGATCGGCGCGCACCGCGACCAGGCGTCCAACGGCCGCTCCTCGTCGAGGAGCGCCCCGTCGCCACCGCGCTCCGTGGCCTTCTCCTTGCGTGTGAGCTTGTCTGCTGACACCGCGCACTCCTTTAGCGTCGTGTGGACCAGGAACGCCGGACGCGGCCAATGCCCTCGCGTCACAGGCGCCCGGTCGGAATCCTTCAACGGGCGGTACGGACGCGGTGGCGCCTTGGGGGTCCTCGGATGAGGGACCGGAAGCGCGGCCGAGGTGGCGACTCGCTCCGGGACGGGCTTCGGGGCCCGGTACTCCCCGGAAGCCTTTTCGTCCCGCCCAGCCTATGCCGCGCCCCGGACGGTCACCAGCCGGTTTCCCGCCGTTCAGCCGCGCGTGGGACAGCGGACGAACGCTGTCCGAGGGCGCCGGGGGAACGCCCCCCGGCCCACTGAGCATGGGCGACGCTTGTTACGTTGTCACGTGCTCAACAGCGAAGAAGAACGCCTCGAGGAGACTGGGCCGTCCGGGTCACGGCCCCCCGCGGACCCGCCCGCCAAGCGCCGGTCCCGGCTGTTCGCCGACATATCCCCGCTCCGCCACCACCCCGACTTCCGGCGGCTGTGGTTCGGTGACGCGGTGTCGTCCATCGGCCAGCAGATGACGGCGATGGCCGTGGCGCTCCAGGTCTACTCGATCACCGGGTCCAGCTTCTACGTCGGCCTCGTCGGCCTGTTCTCCCTCGTCCCCCTGATCGCCTTCGGGCTCTACGGCGGGGCGGTCGCCGACGTCGTGGACCGCCGCAAGCTCGGACTCGTCACCCTCAGCGGGGCGACCGTGCTGTCGGCCGCGCTCGCCGCGGTGACCATGGCGCACGTCCGCTCCGTGTGGCCGCTCTACGCGCTCGTGGGCCTCCAGGCCGTCTGCTTCGCGATGAGTTCGCCCGCCCGCTCCTCGATGATCCCGCGGCTCCTGCCGGCCGCCCAACTGCCCGCCGCCAACGCCCTTGCCTCCATGTCCAACGGCATCGAGCAGATGGCCGGACCCATGCTCGGCGGCTTCTGCGTCGGACTGTGGGGGTACCAGGCGGCCTACCTCATCGACGTGGCCGCCTTCTCCGCCTCGCTGTACGCGATGTGGCGGCTGCCGGCGATGCTGCCCGGCGACCCGTCGGACGGCGCGGCGGTGCGGCGCCGGCCGTCCGTGCTGGAGGGGCTGCGCTATCTCGCCGCCCGGCCCACCCTGCGCACCACCTTCGTCTCCGACCTCGCCGCCATGGTGCTCGCCCAGCCGCGCGTCCTCTTCCCCGCCGTCGCGGGCCTGTGGTTCGGCGGCGACGCCCGCACGGTCGGGCTCCTGGCCGCCGCGCCCGCGACCGGGGCCCTGCTCGGCGGGGTCTTCTCCGGCTGGTTCGGCCGCATCCACCGGCACGGCGCAGCGGTCCTCGTCGCCATCGCCTGCTGGGGCGCCGCCGTGGCCAGCTTCGGCCTCACCCGCCATCTGTGGCTCGGCCTGCTGTTCCTCGCCCTCGCCGGATGCGCCGACACCGTCTCCATGGTCTTCCGCAACACCATGCTCCAGTCGGCCGCGCCGGACGGCATGCGCGGGCGGCTCCAGGGCGTGTTCCTCGTGGTCGTGGTCGGCGGCCCGCGCCTCGGCGACTTCCTGTCCGGCTCGGCGGCCGACCTGTTCTCGCCGGCCACGGCGGTGATCGCGGGCGGCCTCGCCTGCATCGTCGCCATCGCCCTGATCGGCACCTTCCAGCCGACCTTCCGGCGCTACGACTCCCGGCTGCCCTTCCCCGAGGGCGACCTCACCCCGGCCGATCCGCCCGCCGACGGCCGGCCGGTGCCCGCCGTCACCTCGTGACCCCGGCGACCGTGCCACCCGCACGTGCGGGGCGAACGTGCCGCCCGGCGGCGCTCCTCGCGCCGCGCGGCACCGCTCAGGGCAGGGGGAGGGCCAGCAGGGCGGCGGCCGTGGGGGCGACGGCGGGATCCACGGCGATGGCCGCGGCGCAGAGCGCGGCGAGATCGGCGGCCGCCCCCGCGCTTCGGTGATCCAGGACGCCGACGCGGGGGAACGCGCGCTCCAGCAGAGCCCGCGCGGTGTCCGGGCGGCCGCGGTGGAGGGCCTTGGCGGCCGCCACGCCGTTGGCGAGCGCGCTGGCCGCGGGTGGCCAGGGGTGGCGGACCGTCGGGACGGTCGGCGCGGTGGCCGACTGCGCCGCGGACACCTCCAGGTCGAGCCGCCAGAACAGCGGGAGTCCCGCGAAGGCGGCGAACAGCAGCCGCCGCCCGGTCGCGTCGGCGAACTCGGGGTCGGACCGGAGCGAGGCCGCCGGACGCACCCGCGCGAGGACCTCGCCCGCGCGGTCCACGCACTCCCCGAAGCGCGCGGCCGGAACGACCCAGGCGACGTCGACGTCGCTGAAGGCGTCGGCGGTGCCCGCGGCCAGGGAGCCGCGCAGCTCGGCCCGGGAACCGGGGCACGCCCGCCGCAGCGCGTGGAGCACCTCGCGGGCGACGCCCGCCCGTACCGCCGGATCGAGCCCGGCGACCGGCTCCCGGCTCACCCCGCCTCGCCCAGGTACACCCACACCCCGCCCTCGCGGACGAAGCGGCTGTTCTCGTGCTGCTCGCCGTCGCGCCCGCGCAGCCGGAACCGGGCCCGGAACTCGACCGTGCCCTCGGTGTGGAAGGCGGTCCCGCCGGTGGTGCCGAGCACGTCGAGGCCGGACCAGCGGATCGCCGGGTCGAAGTCCACCGCGGGGGGACGGGCCGCCGCCGCCCACGTCCGCAGCAGGTAGCCCTCGTCCCGGACGACGAAGGCGCTGTAGCGCGAGCGCATGAGCCGCTCCGCGGTGGGTGCGGCCAGCCGGCCCTCGTGCAGCGCGCCGCAGCACTCGGCGTAGGGCGCGGCGGAACCGCAGGGGCAGGTGGTGGCGGGGGAGGGGCGTCCAGGCATCCCCCGATTCTGCCGGACCCTACACGGAATCACCCGAAAGGGGCTCCCCCGTTCGGGCGCATGCCCGGGTTTTGTCCGGTGCTCAGTGGAAATGCGCTGTCCAGGGGCGATCATCGCTGCCCGACCGGAGGTTGCACCGTGAGCACCGTCCATGACCATTCCGCAGATCACGCCCAACCCGCGGACTCGTCCGCCGCCGTCGCGGTCGTCCTCGACGGCTGCGCCCAGGAGGACGCCAGCACCGTTCTCACCGCATTGCAGGCCAGTTTCCCGTCCGACCGCGCGCCCGACGACGAGCCGGCCGAGGCGGAGGAGGGCCGTCCCATGGTGTGGAGCGCCACGTTCGACGTGTCCCGCACCCTCGGCCTGCCCGGACCCGCCAGGCTCACCGAGCCCGTCACCATAACCGTGCAGGGCGGGTACCGCGCCGTCGACCGGATGCGGGACGGCCTCGCCGAGGTGTTCGCCGTGCGCATCCTGGGCACCGCCTCCGGCGACCAGGAAGAGGAGGCGCAGCTGCGGCTGGAGAACCAGGGGCCGAAGGAGTAGGCCGAAGGGCGCGCCGCCGGGCGTTCCCGCGGTTCGGTCGGCTCGGTCAGCCCGCGCGGCCCGCCGTCTCGCGGACGGTCTCGGGCCCGTGCCGGTCCAGCGCGACCCGTACCAGCGCGGCGGCCAGGACGGCCGGTTCCGCGTCGTCGGCAAGCCGCAGCAGGCGGTCCGGCGCGGCGGGCAGGCCCAGCGCCCGGGCGCCCTGGAGGGCCTTGGGGTCCAGGTACGGCGCGGCCTCGGGCCAGACCGCCTGGGCCTCGCGCAGGAAGATGTCGGCGCCCACCGGGCCCACGCCCGGGAACTCCTGGAGCGCGCGGCTGAGTTTTTCCACGTCTCCGTCCGCCTCGGCGCGCATCCGGCGCAGGTCGCCGCCGTAGCGCTCCTCCACCAGCTCGGCACCCCGGCCCAGGCGGGTCGCGGTGCTCTCGTCGTACCGCCGGTAGCCGCCCCTGCCCAGGGCGTCCACCCGCGCCTGCCAGCCTGCCCGGGCCATCCGGCGCGGGTCGCGCATCCCCGCGGCCGTCAGCTCTCTGGCCGCGTCGACCGCCGCCTTCGCGCGGATGCGGGTGCTCAGCAGGCTCGCCAACACCAGCAGCCGGTAGAGCGGCTGCGGCGCGTTCCGGAGCCGGATGCCGGCCTCCTGCGCGTACGTCCGCCCGTAGTCCTCCAGCAGGGCCTCGACCACCCGCCGGTTCCTGGTCGCCGCCATGGGCTCCACCTCCCGCCGCGCCCCGTCGGGTACCCATCGGGGCCCGGGGCAATCCGCAGGGGGTATGGGCCGCAGCCCCGGGCTCAGTCCGCCTCGGGCGCCGAGGGGTGGGCCGCGCGGAGGGCTTCGACGGTGTCCGCCTCGGCCGGGGTCTTGTCGGGGCGGTAGCGCAGCACGCGGGCGAAGCGCAGGGTGATCCCGGCCGGGTAGCGGGAGGAGGACTGGACGCCGTCGTAGGCGATCTCGACCACGAGATCGGGCCGGACCGTGACCACGAAGCCGTCGTCGCTCAGCGCCCGAGCGCGGAGCTGATCCGTCTGCCAGTCGAGCAGCGCGTCCGTGAGGCCCTTGAAGGTCTTGCCGAGCATGACGAAGGAGCCGTTCTCGGCGCGGGCGCCCAGGTGCAGGTTGGAGAGCTTGCCGGTGCGGCGGCCGTGCCCCCACTCGGCGGCGAGGACCACCAGGTCCAGCGTGTGCACGGGCTTCACCTTGATCCACGAGGCACCGCGGCGCCCGGCCGCGTACGCGCTGCCGGTGCCCTTGAGCACCACGCCCTCGTGGCCCCGCTCCAGCGTCGCCGCGAAGAATCCGGCGGCGGCCGCGAGCGCCCGCGGGTCCTGCGGGTCGTCGACGGTCTCCCGGCGGACCACGTGCCCGCCCACCAGTGACGCCAGGGCCGTGTGCCGCTCGGCGTACGGCAGGTCGAGCAGGTCGCGGCCGTCCAGCGACAGCACGTCGAAGAAGACCGGGCGCACCGGCATGGCCGCCGCGGCCGACGCCACGTCCACCCGGGAGCCCACCCGCCCGGCGGTCTCCTGGAACGGGCGCGGCCGCCCCCGGCCGTCGAAGGCCAGCACCTCGCCGTCCAGCACGAAGCGCTCCGCCGGGAACTGCGCGGCGGCCGCGGTGATCTCCGGCAGACGCGAGGTGACGTCGTCCAGGGTGCGGGTGAAGATCCGGACGTCCGGGCCGTCGCGGTGGACCTGCACCCGGATGCCGTCGAGCTTCTCCTCCACCGCGCACGGGCCCAGCTTGGCGATCGCCTCCTCCACGCTCTTCGCGGAACTCGCGAGCATCGGGAGGACCGGACGGCCCACGGTCAGCGTGAAGTCGGCCAGCGCGGCCGGGCCGCGGGCGAGGAGGGCCTGCGCCACCGGTTCCAGCGCGCCTGCCAGCATCACCGCGCGGCGGACGTCGGCGGGCGGCGCGGCGGTGGCGGCGGCCAGGCCCTCCACGGCGGCCGCGTCCAGCGCGCCCTGGCGCACCTCGCCCGTGAGCAGGCCGAGCAGGTACTCCTGCTCCTCGGCGGTGGCCCGCGTGAACAGGTCCTGGACCACCCCGCGGCGGCCGGCCTGCGAGCCCTGGCCCGAGATGGCGCCCACCTCGGTGAGGGACGCGTCCACGGCGGCCACGGTCAGGGTCGGCTCGGCGGCCGGGGCCGCGCGGTCGCGCAGGGCGGCCCAGCCGATGCCGAGGCGGCCCTGCGGGAGGCGGCCGGCGAGGTACGCGATCGCGGTCGGCACGTCCGTGGGCTCTGCCGCGCGGAAGAACTCCGCGAGCAGGGCTGTCTTGCGCGAACGCGCGTTCGTTCGCGCGATGTCCCGGGAGACCCGGGCGACCTCGGCGAAGAGCATGCCCCCATCCTGCGCGCCCCCACCCCCACCCCGCACCCGCGAGCCCCCTCCACCTCCCCCCGGCAAGGGGGCGCCCTCGCGGGCGGCGCCCACCCCTCCCGGCGCGGGGGCCGCCCTTCGCAGGCGGCGCCGACCCCCCGGCGCGCGGGCTGCCCATCGCGAGCGGCGTCCACCTCCCGCGGGGCCGGGGTGCCCTCGCGGCAGACGTTCATCCCTAGGGGCGCGGGGAACTGCGCGCTCAGTAGGCCACTGGCCGGTGGTCGCGGTGCGGCAGGAATTGCTCCTTTGGGGCGTGACGACCTGCGGGCCGCAGATGGCTGGTCGCGCGGTTCCCCGCGCCCCTAACGGCGCGCCCCCCGGAGGGCCCGCTCCGCCGGGGGCGGCGGAAATCGAACGGGTGTGCGGTGGTCGGGTAGGGTGAGGGGATGCACCATCAGCAGGATTCGTTGTTCGGGGTCGGGTCGCCGGGACTGGGCGGGCTGGAGGGGATCGTGCGGACCCCCTTGGAAAGGTCCGCGTGGATCGACGCGCTCCCGGGCTGGCTGACGGGCGCGGACGAGCTGTTCGAACGGCTGGCCGCGGAGGTCCCGTGGCGAGCCGAGCAGCGCCGGATGTACGAGAGCGTGGTCGACGTCCCCCGCCTGCTGTCGCACTACGGGGAGGGGGACCGCCTGCCCCACCCCGTCCTGGAGGAGGCCCGGGAGGCGCTGTCGGCGCACTACGCGGGGGAGCTGCGGGAGCCGTTCGCCACGGTGGGGCTGTGCTACTACCGGGACGGCCGGGACAGCGTGGCCTGGCACGGCGACCGCACCGGCCGGGGCAGCTCGCAGGACACGCTCGTGGCCATCGTCTCGGTCGGGGAGCCGCGCCCGCTGCTGCTGAGGCCGCGCGGCGGCGGGGCTGCCACCGTGCGCCGCCCGCTCGGCCACGGCGACCTCATCGTGATGGGCGGCTCCTGTCAGCGCACGTGGGACCACGCGATCCCCAAGACCCGCGCGGACGTGGGCGGCCGGATCAGCATCCAGTTCCGCCCCCACGGCGTCCGCTGACGGGGAGGGCTCACAGCGACTTCGCCGTCGGCCGCGCCACCTCCTCGACCGCCGCCCGGGCGGACTCCGCCCGCCTGCCGAGGATGTCGGCCACGGCGACCACGAGGGCGAGCGCGGACAGGCCCGTCGCCGTCGCCAGGCCGAGCTGGAACCCGCCGGGCCAGTCCACGCGGTGACCGTCCACCCGGGAGAAGAAGACCGCGCCGACACCGGCGATCCCCGCCGCGGAGCTGATCCGCTGCACGGTCTGGAGCACCCCGCTGGCGCTCCCCGCACGGGCCACCGGCACGTCGCTGAGCGTCAGCGTCTGGTTGGGCGAGACGACCAGCCCGCTGCCGAGCCCGGCCACCAGGAGCGGCACGGCCATCGCCCAGCCCGCGGAGCGCCCGGCGTCCAGGTGCGCCACCAGCGCCGTGCCGAGCAGCCCGACCACCACGGTGACGAGCCCGACCGCCACCAGCGGGCGGCCGATCCGGGTCACCACGCGCCCGCCCACCGCGGCCGTCACGCCGGACCCCAGCGCGAAGGGCATGATCGACAGCCCCGCCTCCAGAGCCGAGTAGCCCAGCCCGTTCTGCAGGTAGAGCGTGAGGATGAAGAACACCGCGGTGAACCCGGAGAAGTACAGCAGCGACAGCAGCACCCCGAGCCCGTAGGACCGCTGCCGGAACAGCCGCAGGTCCACCAGCGGCGCCCGGCGCCGCGCGTACCGCAGCTCCCAGCCGCTGAAGAGCGCCAGCACCGCCAGCCCGACCGGCAGCAGCAGCCACTTGCGCGGACCGGTCCACGTCTCCTCCTGCACGAACGGCAGCAGCAGCGCGACCGTGCCCGCCCCGAGCAGCAGCACGCCGACCGGGTCGAGGTCGCTGCGCCGGCGCGCGCCCGCGGCCCGGGGGGCGGGCGCGGGCAGCAGCCGGTAGGCCGCCGGCAGCGCGGCCAGCCCGATCGGCAGGTTGACCCAGAACACCCAGCGCCAGCCCTCGTGCGGGCCGAACGCCTCGATCAGCGCGCCGCCCAGCAGCGGCCCGAGCGCCGTGGAGACCCCGACGGTCGCGCCCAGCAGGCCGAACGCCCGGCCCCGCTCCGGCCCGCGGAACATCTCCTGGATGAAGCCGGAGACCTGCGGCACGAGCAGCCCGCCCGCCGCGCCCTGGAGCAGCCGGGCGGCCACCAGCCAGCCCTCGCCGCCCGCCGCGCCGGCCAGCACGCTGGTGGCCGTGAAGAGGGCCAGACCGGTGAGGAAGACCGCCCGCCGGCTGCGGACGTCGCCGATCCGCCCGCCGGGCACCAGCACCAGGCCGAAGGCGAGCGAGTAGCCCGACAGCACCCACTGCAGGCCGCTCTGCGAGGCGCCGATGCCGGTCCGGATCGAGGGCACCGCCACGTTGACGATGCTGACGTCCAGCAGCGTCATGAAGCTCGCCACCAGGCACACCGCGAGCGCGGGCCACCGCCGGTATGCGGCCCGGCCCCCGTCCGCCTCGCGTGCCGGCGCCGGTGCTGTGCTGCCCACGGCCTCTCCCGTCCTGTCCGGTGGTCGGTCCTTCGGGCGTGGAGCGCGCCGCCGGTGCGGGGCGTTCCGGGCCTGCCGCGCACGCGGAACCTTCGTGCGCCCAGGGCGGGTCCGCAAAGTCGCGTCCGGCCGGCGGCGCCTGGCACGCGCGCTCGCCGCGTGGTCGGGTACGTCCGGGCAGACCCACTACGAGGACGACCCTCCGCCTTGCGAGCGCGCGTGCCGGACGCCGCCGACTCCGCCCCGCGGGCGGACGACGCGACATTGCGGACACGCCCTAGAACCGGTGCCCGATCCTCGCCCCGCTCACGCCCGCCGAGCGGGGGAGTGGGTGCGCGGCCGAGAAGGGGTAAATCATCCGGTATGACCCCGCCCCTGACCACGCTCGGCGTCGAGGAGGAGTACCTGCTGCTCGACTGTGACACCGGCCTGCCCTCCCCACGGGCCCTGGACGTACAGGCCGCCGCGGACCTGGAGGCGGTGCTCGCCCACGGCGAGGTCGACAACGAACTGCTCCAGGCACAGGTCGAGGTGGCCACCCCGGTCTGCGGGGAGCTGGAGGAGGTCACCCGCCACCTCTCCCGGTTCCGGCAGGCCGTCGCCGGTGCCGCCCGGCGGGCCGGCTGCCGGGTCGCCGTCACCGGCGGCGCCCCGCTGTCCACCGGCCACGCGGTGCCCGTCACCCAGACGCGCCGCTACCGCGAGCTGCACGCCCAGGCGCCCCGGCTGGTCGACGAGCAGCTGATCAGCGGCATGCACATCCACGTCGGCGTGCCGGACCGGTCCTCCGGCGCCGCCGCGCTGGGGCAGCTGCGGCCCTGGCTGCCGATCGTGGTCGCCCTCGGCGCCAATTCACCCTTCTGGGGTGGGCGCGACACCGGCTTCTCCAGCTGGCGGACCGTGGTCTTCGGCCGCTGGCCGGTCAGCGGCCCGCCGCCCTTCATGGCGGACGTCGCCGGGTACGAGCAGCGGGTCGGCGCGCTCCTGGCCACCGGGGTGATCCGCGACCGGCGCCAGATCTACTGGCACGCCCGGCTGTCCGAGCGGTACCCGACGCTGGAGGTGCGCGCGCCCGACGTGCAGCTGGACGTCGACAGCGCCGTCACCTTGGCCGGGCTGACCCGGGCCATGGTGACGACCGCGCTGCGCGAGGCCCGGCACGGCGTCCGGCCGCTGGACCCGCCCGGCAGCATCCTCAACGCGGCCGGCTGGCACGCGGCCCGGCACGGCCTGGACGGCGAGCTGGTCGATCCCCGGCACGGCACTCCGGCCAAGGCCGCCGACGTGGTCGGCGAGCTGGTCGAGCACGTGATGCCCGCGCTGCGCGAACTCGGCGACGTCGACCGGGTGACCCGAGGGTTGGCGCGGCTGCTCGACCACGGCACCGGCGCCGACCGGCAGCGGAAGGCGGCCGCCGAGGGCGGGCTGCCCGCGCTGCTCGACCTCATCGCGCCGGCGGCCGCGGGGGCGGCGACCACGGGCCACGGGAACGGAGGGCCCGATGCCGGGAAGTGACCGAGTCGGACCCGGTGACGAGGACCGGGCCGGCGGCCCGCACGACACGGGCCGCCGGGAGACCGCCGAGGAGCGCGCCGACCGGCGCTGGGGCGACCTGCTCCAGGAACTGCGGGTCGCCGAGACGGGCGTGCAGATCCTCTTCGGCTTCCTGCTCACGGTGGTGTTCCAGCCTAGGTTCGCCGAGCTGTCCGACACCGACCGGCACATCTACGTGGTCACGATCGTGTTCGGCGCGGCCACCACCGGGGCGCTGGTCGGGCCGGCGTCCCTGCACCGGCTGCTCACCGGCAGCCGGCTCAAGCCGGAGACGGTCGTGCTGGCCTCCCGGCTCACCGTGCTCGGTCTGGTCCTGCTGCTGTGCACCATGGCGTCCTCGCTGCTGCTGGTGCTGAGGGTGGCCGCCGCCGACAGCTCGGCGGCCTGGCTGGTGGCCCTGATGGCGCTGTGGTTCGCCCTGTGCTGGTTCGTGCTGCCGCTGTGGGCCAGATACCGCGGTCGCCGGGAGCCCGAGGCGCAGGAGGGCCGCCGCTATTGATCGTTTGTCCGTTTCGCGGTGACCCCCAGGGGTAGGCGGACGGGCGTAACCGGGCACGACTCACCGAGATGGGCGCAATTGACATGACGCGTGAGGACGGAGCCGGCCGAGGGGACGACGTCTACCAGCCCGACCCCGCGGCGGACCGTGACATCCACGAGGACACCGGCGTCCTGGACCCCGAGGACACGCTGGAGTACCGCGATGTCGAGCGCGTGGGCCTCGACGGCGACCTGCTCGACGAGGGCTTCTCGCCGCCCCAGCGCCCGCTGGCCGTCGAGGACACCGGCACCACCGACCGCGAGCAGCACTCCGGGGAGTCGCTCGACCAGCGCCTGGCCCGGGAGCGCCCCGACCTCCAGTCGCCGCCGGACGAGGGCACGGAGTCCTTCGCGGACGGCGCGAACGAACTGTTCGACCTGGAGCCGGGCGGTTCGCGCTTCGGCCGCCCGGCCGGCCCGGACGGGGGCGCGGGATCCCGTCGGGACGGCCCGGCCCCGAACAACCCGGGGCCCGCCGCCGACGCGGACGACGTCTCGCCGCGGGACGTGCGGGACCTGGAGGAGGCGATCGAGGACGAGGGGCTGTAGCCCGGTAGCCCGTCCGGCGTCCCCGCGTACGAGCGTGAGGAGCGGGGGCGGGCGGACCGTAGCACTGTAGGACGTGCTGAGGGCTGTTCCCCCGAGCCCCCGGAGTCGAGCCCCCGCCGGGCGGGGGCTCGGGAGGCGCCGCCCACCGGTGGGGAACTGTGAACGCGGACAAGGAGCGGGTGGCATGGACGAAGCCAGCGAACGCGACGAGACGGCCGGCCGGGAACCCGCCGGCGCCACCGCGGCGGACCGGTTCACCGCCCCGGACGACGGCGGTCCGCGGGGCACGCCCGCCGCCTCCGGCGTCGCGGACGATCCCCCGGCCGACGGCGACGGCCACCGCCGCCGGCGGCGCGGGGACGGCGACTCCGGGCGCCACCGCCCGACCGGCCTCGCGGAGAGCCTGGTCACCTCCGGCGGGATGCTGCTGGCCATGGTCGAGGACGTGCGGATGCGCGGCGGCACGCAGCCGGAGGACCTGCGCACGCTGGCCGACGCCTTCGCCCGGCACTCCGCAGCCAAGGAGGCCACCGTCCGCAAGGTGCTGGACCGGCACCACGAGGCCGGGCTGGTCGTGCGGCGCGACCGGCAGGAGGGCGACCTGATCCAGGGCATCCTCGACCGGGCGGTGACCGGGCGGCACCCCGAGGACACCCGGCACCTGACCGTCGACGGCGCCCTCGCCCAGATGTACCAGTACCTCTTCCACGAGCGGCGCGACCTCGTGCCGGCCCTGGAGCGGGCCGTGCCCGAGGAGGAGAGCGAGACGCTGGCCGCCGCGTTCGAGGCGATCGGCCATGGCTGAACGACGGCGGGCCGATGGCTGACGAGGCCGCCCGGGGCGCCGGCCCCCGGAATCCGCCGGCAGGCGCCGCGACCTGCGCGGACGCGGTCGGGGGCGGGGCGATGACACCGTGAATCGCACAAGGGGCATACTGACGCTGTCAGCACATGTGTCCGAAAGGGGGCCGGACGTGGCAGCAGCCAGGGCCTTCTCTCATCCGGCCTTCTTCTACCGCGGCGAGGCGGAGTACCTCGAGAGGACGCTGGCGTTCGTCCGCGAGGGACTGGCCGCCGGGGAAGCCGTCGCCGTGGCCGTGCCCGCCCGCCGGCTGGCGCTGATCCACAACGCGCTCGGGCCGCTCGCCGACGGCGTGCACTTCACCGACATGGCCACCGAGGGCCGCAACCCCGGCCGGATCATCCCGGGCGTGCTCGCCGCCTTCGCCGACGCCCAGGCCGCCGGCCGGGTCAGGATCGTCGGGGAGCCGGTGTGGCCCGGCCGCAGTCCGCTGGAGTACCCGGCCTGCGTCCAGCACGAGGCGCTGATCAACTCGGTCTTCGACGGCCGCGCGCTGACCATCCTGTGCCCGTACGACGCCACCGGGCTCGACCCGCGCGTGCTCGGCGACGCCTGCGCCACCCACCCCGAGGTCATCGAGGACGGCTGCCGGCGCGCGAGCGCGGACTACGCCCCCGATGTCGTCGCCGCCTCCTACAATCTGCCGCTGGCGGACCCCGGTTACGCCGCCGTCTTCTCCTTCGACGAGGAACGGCTGCGCTCGGCCAGGCAGTTCGCGATCCGGATGGCCGGCGGCCTGGGGCTCGTGGGCGGGCGGCTGGACGACCTCGCGCTCGCCGTCGCCGAACTCACCACCAACAGCGTGCTGCACGGCGGCGGTTCGGGCATGATCCGGGTCTGGATCGACCACGGCCAGGTCGTTTGCGAGGTCAGCGACCAGGGCCGGCTCGCCGACCCGCTGGCCGGCCGCCGTATGCCGCCGCCCGGCCGTCCGGGCGGCCGCGGCCTGGTCATGGTCCATCAACTGGCCGACCTGGTCCGCATCCACACCACCGCCCACGGCACGGCCATCCGCTGTTTCCTCGCCCTCCCGCGCTAGCCGATCCCCCCTTCGCGTCCCCTTCCGCGGTGGTCCACCCCGTGGCCCCCGCTTCAACTCGTGCGGTCAACACGGCGGTTGGCAGTGGCCTGCGGCGCCCGGGCGTTCGACAGGTTGACGGCCGAACGGCGGGGGCGGGACGGGAGCGGGCGCGCGGGTTCAGGAGATGAACCCCGTCGGGTGTCTTGACGGGGAGCAGGCCGACTGGCTTGATGTGAGGCGGCGAACAGTGGGAGCGCTCCCACTTCACGTGTCGCCGTGGCACCCCGCCATCCCCCCACACCAGGTGAAGGGACCACCGCAGTGAAACGCCTCTTCGACCGCTCACGGATCAGGCTGCCCCGCGCGGCCGCCGTCGCGCTCACCGCCGTCGCCGCCCTGCTGCTGCCGCTCACCGCGGCCCAGTCCGCGCACGCGGCCACCAGCACCTGCGACCCGCAGGGCACGATCTCCGCCGGGGACTACACCATCCAGGCCAACGAGTGGAACTCCACCGCCCAGCAGTGCCTCACCTACTCCGGCGGCACCGCCTGGTCGGTCGACACCGCCAACTTCAACCTCGGCACGAACGGCGCCCCGGCCACGTACCCCTCGATCTTCCGGGGCTGCCACTGGGGCGACTGCACCCAGAACAGCGGCCTGCCGATCCGGATCAGCGACCTGGGCCGGGCCACCTCGTCGTGGAGCACCACGCAGCCCGCCTCCGGCGCGTACGACGTGGCGTACGACCTCTGGATCAACTCCGCGCCCACCACCAAGGGCCAGCCCGACGGCACCGAGATCATGATCTGGCTGAACAGCCGCGGCGGCGTGCAGCCGTTCGGCGGCAAGACCGGCACCTCCTCGGCCGCCGGCCGCAGTTGGGACGTGTGGACCGGCCAGCAGACCTCCTGGAAGATCATCTCCTACGTGCTCCAGGGCGGCGCGACCTCGGTGTCCGGGCTCGACGTGAAGGCGCTCATCGACGACGCCGTCGGCCGCGGCTCGGTCAACCCCGCGCACTACCTGATCGACGCCGAGGCCGGGTTCGAGATCTGGCAGGGCGGCCAGGGCCTGGCCACCAGTTCCTTCTCCTTCGACGCGGGCACCGCCTCCTCCGGCGGCGACACCCAGGCGCCGAGCACGCCCGGCGGGCTGACCGTCACCGGAACCACCGCCTCCTCGGTCTCGCTGAGCTGGTCGCCCGCCACCGACAACACCGGCGTGACCGGCTACGACGTCTACCGCGGCGGCCAGTTGGCGGGCTCGGCGACCGGTACCTCCTTCACCGACACCGGGCTGTCCGCGGCGACCGCGTACACCTACACCGTCAAGGCGCGGGACGCCGCCGGCAACGTGTCGGCCGCGTCCTCCCCGGTCACCACGACCACCGCGAGCGGCGGCGGCACCCCGCCGGCCGGCGGCTGCACCGCCACGTACCAGGTGAGCAACGACTGGGGCAGCGGCTTCACCGCCGACGTCACCGTCACCAGCGGGAGTTCGGCGATCCACGGCTGGAAGGTGACCTGGAGCTTCGCCGGCGGCCAGCACGTCACCAGCGCGTGGAACGCCACCGTGACCCAGTCCGGCGCGGCCGTGAGCGCCGTCAACCTCGCCTACAACGGCTCGCTCGGCCCGTCCGCGAGCACCGGCTTCGGCTTCCAGGGCACCGGATCGGGCGGCTCGGCCCCGGTCCTGGCCTGCGTCGCGAGCTGATCCGAACCGCTGAGAGCGCTCGCCCGGCCGGCGGGGGACATTCCCGTCCGCCGGGCCGGCGTGCGCGCGGGCGGCGCTCGCGGCGGCCCCGCGGGACCGGCGAAAACCCGTGGCGGGGGCCGGAGCCGCTGGCCATGCTGTGATCATGGAACGATCATTCGACGACCTGGTGGCCGAGGCGGACGCGGTGTCCGTGGACGGTTGGGACTTCTCCTGGCTGGAAGGTCGTGCCACCGAACAGCGCCCCTCCTGGGGCTACCAGCGGCTGCTGGGCGAGCGGCTCGCCGCGGCCTCGGCAGCGCTGGACCTCCAGACCGGCGGCGGCGAGGTGCTCGCCGGAGTGCCGTCCTTCCCGCCCGTGATGGCCGCCACCGAGTCCTGGCCGCCCAACCTCGCGCAGGCCACCGCGCTGCTGCACCCGCGCGGCGCGGTCGTCGTCGCGGACCCGGACGAGCCGCCGCTGCCGTTCGCCGACGGCGCGTTCGACCTCGTCACGAGCCGCCACCCCGTCACCGTGTGGTGGGAGGAGATCGCCCGGGTGCTGCGCCCGGGCGGCACGTACTTCTCGCAGCAGGTCGGCCCGGCCAGCGCCGCGGAGGTGACCGCGTTCTTCCTCGGCCCCGACCCCGACCCGGACAGCAGTGTCCGCCACCCCGACCGGGCCCGCGCGGACGCCGTCGCCGCCGGGCTGGACGTGGTCGACCTGCGCTTCGAGCGGCTGCGGATGGAGTTCCTCGACATCGGCGCGGTCGTGTACTTCCTGCGCAAGGTGATCTGGATCGTGCCGGGCTTCACCGTGGAGCGGTATCGCGACCGGCTGCGCGAGCTGCACGAACGCATCGTGGCCGAGGGCCCGTTCGTGGCCCACGCCGGCCGCTTCCTGATCGAGGCCCGCAAGCCCCGCTGACCGGCCCCGGCGGCCGTACCGCACGGACGGGCCCGCGACGGCCCCGCGCGGCCCCAGGGCACCCGCAGAGCGCCCGCGCGGACGCGCCGGAGGGGCCGCCCCGGCTGTGCGCCGGGACGGCCCCTCCGTCAGGGGTGGTGCGGGTGATCAGGCCGCGGTGTGCGCGCGGCGCTGGCGCCGGGCGTAGTACAGCGCGGCGCCGCCGACGACCAGGACGCCGGCCGTGATGCCCAGCGGCAGCACCGGGGAGCTGCCACCGGTCTCGGCCAGGGTCTGGGTCGAGGGGGCGTTGCCGCCGGTCGAACCCGTCGAGCCGCTGCCGGAGCCGCCGGAACCGGACGAACCCGACGTACCGGTGCCGGAGTCGCCCTTGCCGGGCTTGTGGCTGATCTTCGCGACGGACTTCACGGTGCCGTTGGTGTTCAGCAGCACCTGGAGGTCGTTCGGGTGCTTGAAGTCGAACGCGTTGTCCAGCGTGCCCGCGCGCTTGTCGAAGGACGCGTCACCGACGCGGCCGGTCTTCCAGTTGTCCTCGATGAACTTGGTGATCGACGCCTGCTCGGTGCGCGTGCTGTCGATCGCGTTCACCTTGCTGTAGGGCGAGATGACCAGCAGCGGCTGCCGGGTGCCCGGGCCGCAGCGGTCGGCGTAGCCGCCCTGGGGGTGCGGGCCGGCCTGGCAGGCCGGGCTGTCGACGGCCTTGTTGTTCGAGCCGAGGGCGCTGTTCTTGGACCCGTTGGTCACCTGGGCGTAGGCGTGGTCGTACCAGCCGTCGGAGTCGTCGTAGGCGATGACGACCGCGGTGTCCTGCCAGTCCGCGGAGGACTGGATCGCGTTGATCTCCTTGACGAGGAAGTCCTGCTCGTCGGTCGGGTCCGAGTAGGCCGCGTGGCCGTCCTGGTACTCCGCCGCCTTCAGGAAGCTGACGGCCGGCAGGTCGCCCGACTTCAGCGCCGCGTCGAAGTCGGTCAGGTCGTAGTTGTGGTTCGCCTGGCCGGCGTGGCCGATCTCGGCCACGTTCTTGGGCGCCAGGTGGTGCGGGTTCGCCGTGGACTTGTAGTACTGGAACGGCGAGTGGTGCGGGCTGTAGTCCACCGACGAGGCGCCGGCGACGTTGGCGTGGGTGCTGTTCAGGCAGCTGGCGTAGTCGCCCTGCTTGCCGTCCCACGGGGTGGAGGGACGGAAGCCGCCCTGGAACCAGCCCCACGACACGCCCTTGGCGTTCAGCAGGTCGCCGATGTTCTTGCCGGTCATCTTCGCGAGCGCGTTGGCGCTGGTGTGGCTGTTGTCCGAGCAGTCGTCGAACGCCGGGTCGGGGTCGTTGATGACCGTGCCGACGCCCTGGGCGTCCGGCGAGACCACGGTGTACGCGTCGGGCGTCGCGGTCTGCGTCGGGTTCTCCGTGCCGGACTTCGGGTCCACGGAGACCACGCCGTGCGTCTGGCCCGAGACCAGGTTGAGCGCGCCCGGGGTGGACGGCCCGTAGGTGGAGCTGAAGGAGTTGTCGCCGAGCGTGTAGTGCTGGGCGTAGTTCCACAGCGCCGTGGTGGTGTTGCCGTCGTAGTAGTCCATCACCAGGCCGGGCTCGCCGAACAGGTTGCCCGAGCACTTGCCGGAGTCGGTGTTCTGGACGTACTGGTCGGCCTTGCCGCCGTTGGCCGCGTACTGCTCGGGGCCGTAGTTGTGGTTCTGGTCGCACGTGACCGCCTGCGACGGCGCGAGCCGCTTGGGCGCGTACTGGTTCGGGTTCTTCTTCAGCAGGCGCGCGCTGACGAGGTTGTCCGGCGTCGGCGTGTGCTTGGCCGCCTTGAACGGCGTGCCGTCGGTGTTCGCCGCCTGCGGGTAGGTCCCGAAGTAGTGGTCGAACGAGACGTTCTCGTCGTAGATGACCACGACGTGCTTGATCGGGGTGGCGGTGCTGTCGCCGTGACCCTTGTGCGACGCGTCGGCATGGGCCGGCGTGTAGCCGCCCAGCAGTACGAGCGCGGCGGACCCCGCCAGCGCTCCCCAGCGCGCTGCCCGCAGACGCGCGCCGCCCCTCTTCCTGCCCGTACTGCTCGTGTTGCTCATGCTCTGTCAGCCTCCGCTGCGTGCTGCTCTACGGTGTGCCGTCGATGGAAAGTGCGACATTGACTGCCGGTCGTGATCGTCCGACCGGGCCGAGACGCGGCGACGGCCCTGTGGTGGAGCACGGATGAACAGCCGATCTCGGTTCGGTCACGGGGGTTTGACGGCATGGCGGGTGGCTGCCGGCGGGGCGGGCCGGCCCGCCCGGGACGGCCGCGTGCACGGGAAAGGGCCGCCCCGGCGGTGTGCCGGGGGCGGCCCCTGAGATGCGGGCGGGGAAGGTCAGGCCGCGGTGCCCGCGTGCCGGTGGCGCCGGGCGAACCAGACCGCGCCGCCGCCGACCAGCAGCACGCCGGCGGTGATGCCGAGCGGCAGGGCGGGCGACGTGCCCCCGCTCTCGGCGAAATCCTGCGTGACCGGGC
Source organism: uncultured Actinomycetota bacterium (assembly GCA_963756705.1). Lineage (GTDB taxonomy): Bacteria > Actinomycetota > Actinomycetes > Streptomycetales > Streptomycetaceae > Actinacidiphila. The sequence goes on from CAVWOS010000010.1 coordinate 240,308, forward strand.
CGCTGCCGCCGTTCGCACCGGCGGACGCCGAGCCCGCGGGGACGCTCGCGGCGGCCGAGCGGTGGATGCCCCGCACCGACTTCACCGAGCCGTCGGAGTTGAGCAGCACCTGCTTGTCGTTCGGGTGCCGGAAATCGAAGGCGTGCACGAGCTCGCCCGCGCGGGCGTCGAAGGACGCGTCGCCGATCCGGCCGGTGTGCCAGTTGTTCTCGATGAACTTGGTGATCGACGCCTGCTCGGTGCGGGTGTGGTCGACCGCGTTCGCCCTGCTGTAGGGCGAGATGACGAGCAGCGGCTGCCGGGTGCCGGGACCGCAGCGGTCGGCGTAGCCGCCCACGGCGGCCGGGCCGCCCTGGCAGGCGGGGCTGTCGACGGTCTTCCCGTTGGAGCCGACCGTGGTGTTCTTCGAGCCGTTGGTCACCTGGGCGTAGGCGTGGTCGTACCAGCCGTCGGAGTCGTCGTAGGCGATGACGACCGCGGTGTCCTGCCACTGCGGGGAGGACTGGATCGCGTTGATCTCGTCGACCAGGAAGTGCTGCTCGTCGATCGGGTCGGAGTAGCCCGCGTGGCCGTCCTGGTAAGAGGCGGCCTTCAGGAAGCTGACCGCCGGCAGGCGGCCGGCCTGGAGGGCCGCGTCGAAGTCGGTCAGGTCGTAGTTGTGGTTCGCCTGGCCGGCGTGGCCGATCTCGGCCACGTTCTTCGGCGGCAGGTGGTGCGGGTTCGCGGTGGACTTGTAGTACTGGAACGGCGAGTGGTGCGGGCTGTAGTCGACCGAGGCGGCGCCGCCGACGTTGGCGTGGGTCGTGCCCAGGCAACTGGCGTAGTCGCCCTGCTGGCCGTCCCACACGGTGGACGGACGGAAGCCGCCCTGGAACCAGCCCCAGGACACGCCCTTGGCGTTGAGCAGGTCGCCGATGTTCTTGCCCTTGAGGGCGGCCAGCGCGTTGGTGCTCGTGTGGCTGTTGTCCGAGCAGTCGTCGTAGGCCGGGTCCGGGTCGTTGATCATCGTGCCGACGCCGTCGGCGTCCGGGGAGACCACGGCGTACGGGTCGGGCGTGGCGGTCTGCTTCGGGTTCTCGGTCCCGGTCGCCGGGTCCATCGAGATCACGCCGTGCGTCTGGCCCGAGACGAGCTCGATCGCGCCGGGCGTGGAGGGGCCGTAGGCCGAGCTGAAGGAGTTGTCGCCGAGCGTGTAGTGCTGGGCGTAGTTCCACAGCGCGGTGACGGTGTTGCCGTCGTAGTAGTCCATCACCAGGCCGGGCTCGCCGAAGAGGTTGCCCGAGCACTTGCTGGTCTCGGTGTTCTCGACGTACTGGTCGGCCTTGCCGGCGTTCGCCGCGTACTGCTCCGGGCCGTAGTTGTGGTTCTGGTCGCAGGTGACGGCCTGCGACGGGCTCAGCCGCTTGGGCGCGTACTGGTTCGGGTTCTTCGTCAGCAGCCCCGCGTGCGCGGCCGTGTCGATGTCCTTCGGCGTGTGCTTGTCCGCGGTGAACGGCGTGCCGTCGGTGTTCGCCGCCTTCGGGTAGGCCCCGAAGTAGTGGTCGAACGACTCGTTCTCGTCGTAGATGACGACCACGTGCTTGATCGGCGTGGCGGTCGCGCCGTCGCCGCCCCCGTGGTGAGCGGAGTCGGCACCGGCCGGCGCGGCGCCGCCCAGCAGTACAAGCGCCGCCGATCCCGCCAACGCCCCCCAGCGTGCCGCCCGCTGCCGCGAGCGCCCCCGTGTCCTGGTCGTACTGCTCGTCTCACTCATGCGTGGTCAGCCTCCGCTGTGTGGTGCGCTACGGCGTGCCGTCGATGGATGCGTACGGACGGACATGATCGTCCTGTTGGGGCGACCATGACAATGGTTCGGAGGCGCTCGGGTCGCCGTCCGTACGCGGTTCCACCGCCGGCGCGGGCTCAGGCGAGCAGCCCGCTGCCGAGCCAGTCCGCGCGGTTCCTGACGCCCGGGAGCGCGAAGAAGTACCCGCCGCCGAACGGCGAGATGTAGTCGACCAGCGGTTCGCCGGCCAGCCGCTTCTGCACCGCCGTGAACTGCCGTTCCAGGTCCTGCTGGTAGCACACGAAGATCAGTCCCATGTCCAGGTTCCCGTTGCTGTCCATGCCGCGGTCGTAGTTGTAACCGCGGCGCAGGAGGCGGGAGTCGGCCGTCTGCGCGGTACGGGGGTTGGCCACGCGTATGTGGCTGTCCAGCGGGATGACGTCGCCCGCCGGGTCCTGGGCGAAGCGGGGGGCGTCGAACTCGTGCGTGCCGTCCAGCGGGGCGCCGGTGTCCCGGGCCCGGCCGAACATCCGCTCCTGCTCGGTGATCGACACCCGGTCCCAGAACTCCACCAGCATCCGGATCAGCCGCACCACCTGGTACGAACCGCCCGTGGTCCAGGACGGCTCGCCGCCGCCGTCCACCCAGAGCAGTTCCTTGGCCGTCGCCGGGTCGGCGACGTCGGGGTTGGCGGTGCCGTCCTTGAACCCCATGTGGTTGCGCGGGGTTCCGCTCGGCCGCGGCGGGCTGGTGAAGCCGTCCATCCGCCAGCGCACCTGCATCCCGCCGCGGGTGTGCCGGGTGATGTCACGCAGCGCGTGCAGCACCGTGTCGGTGTGCGGGGCGCTCAGCTGGAGGCTGAGGTCGCCGTGGCACCAGGCCGGCTGGAGGTCGTCGTCCTCGAACGCGGGCATCTCGCCCAGCCGCAGCGGCTTGCGGTCCTTCAGGCCGAACCGGTCGTCGAAGAGCGACGCGCCCACCCCGGCGGTCACCATCAGGCCGTCGCCGGGCACTCGCGGGCCGAGCGTGCCGCTGTCGGACGGGGAGTCGGTGATGCCGAGCGCGGCGGGCGTGCCGCCCGCGGTCAGGAACCGGGCCCGCTCGGTCACCGTGCGCAGCAGTTCGGTGAGTTCGCGGCGGTCGGCCGCGGTCACGTCGAAGGACAGGAAGGCCGTCGACTTCACCACGGCCTGCGTGATGCCCGCCTGGTGCGGGCCGTGGAAGGGGGCCGCCTCCGGCGCTGAACCTCCCGGGGCTCCCGGTTTCGCCGGCTCGGCCGCGGAGGCGGTGGCTCCGGCCAGGGCGGCGGCCCCGCCGGCCGCCGCGCCGACGGCGCCGACACCCAGCGCCGCGCCGCGCAGGAAGCCGCGGCGCCGCAGGTCGCCGCCGCCGTGCGGCTCGTGCGTGTCGGTCGTCATGCCGTCCTCCGTACGTCGAAGATCGCCGCCACGGGGGCGAGTCGTTCCAGCAGATCGCCGAAGTCGGCGTTGATCCGCTCGCGCCGGTCCCGGGTGAGCCGGTCCAGCGGGGTCCAGGTGCCGCCGTGGTCCTGGGCGTCGAGGTCGGCCGCGGCACGGTCGAGCGAGGCGTCGAGCCCGGCGATGTCCGGGTCGCGCGGGGCCAGCAGCGAGCGCAGCTTCCCCAGGATCTCGCGCGTGCCGTCGATGTTGGCGCGCGCGGTGGCCAGGTTGGTGCCGCTGCCGTAGTCGGTACGGCCGGTCAGCTCGAACTGCTCGGCGTTCTCGATGATCTCGTGCGCGCGCAGGCCCATGTTCGCCGGGTCCATCCGCTGGGTGGACCAGGTGGCGCGCAGGTCGCGCACGGCCTTGTCCAGCGTGGCGGCCGGGCCGCGCAGCCGGGCGGCGGACTGGCCGTGCCACAGGCCGTACTCGATCCGGTGGAAGCCGGTGAAGTCCGGGTCGGCCGCGGCGCCGGGGGCCAGGGAGACGGTGCCGTTGATCACGCCGTCGGCGTCCCCGAAGGTGTCGTAGGCCGCGCCCATGCGCTCGTAGACCAGGTGGCCGGTGAGCCAGTCGCGGCGGGCCGCGGCGAGGTCGCCGCTGTCGATGTCGTCCTTCAGCCGGCCGGTGTCGTGGGCGAGTTCGGCCATCCGCGCGCCGATCCAGGTCTGGTACGCCAGGGTCGGCGGGATCAGGTCGTGCTGGTTGACCGGGAGGCTGCCAGGACCCTGCGGAGTGCTGCCGGGCACGGTGACCGGCGGTCCGGTGACCGCGTCGGTGTCCTCCTGGAGGCACTTGAAGGCGTACGTGCCGCTGCCCAGGTCGACCAGCATCGGGCGGCTGGTGGTCGGGGCCAGGCCCTCGACCTCGCCGAAGATCTTCCCGCTGTGCGGGTCGATCAGGTAGACCTCGATGGCGTCGGTGGCCGAGTTGTGCAGGTCGAACACCTGCGCCCCGGGCCGCGGCTTCGCCTGCCCCTTGCCGCCCCAGCCCTGCCCGCAGGCGCCCGGCGAGGCGTCCACCGCGGTGTGCGGCAGGCCGTCGGCGGCCACTGCGTTCTTGCCGTTCTTGCCGTCCGCGTCCGAACCGCCGTGGTGGGTCGTGGAGACCAGCACGCCCGCGGTGACCGCCGCGGCGACGGCGACGGCCGCGGCCGTGATCCGCCAGCCGCGGGCGCGCCTGCCGCGCGGCGCCCCGGCGGCGGAGGCGGTGACGTCGGCGGGGCGCCGCTCGTCGCTGTCGCTTTCGCCGTCAGCGCCCTCCGGGTCGGCCTCGGCCTCGGGGGCGGCGGGCTCGGCGCTCGCCTCTCCGGCGGGGCCCTCGGGCCCGGGCTCGGCGTCCGTGCGGCTGCCGGCGGCCGGCGCGTCGGCCGGCCCGTCGGCTTCCGCACCGGTCGCCCGCCCGGCCGGTATGTCGTGCGCGGGCTCGCTGTCGGCGCCGGCGCCGGCGGCGGGCGCGGGTTCGGGTTCGGCGGACACCGGACCTCCGGAGTTCAGTGCGGCGTTACGTGGTCGCCGTCATGCTAGGACCCCTTGAGGTCCCGGCTCACCTGCACAAAGGCCACGAACCCACAATTCCCCCTCAGTTCACCCGCGCGACACTGTTAGGGTGCCCTAACCGCCCCTGACGGCCGAAAACGCGCCCGCGGCAGGTCACGACCTCACGCCGTGCACCACGGCACCGGTGAAAGATTCTGCACGTAACGGGCGGCGACGTACCCCGGCCGCCCGGCCCCGAGCAGGTACCAGACGCCGTTGCCGTCGACGGTCTGCCCCGCCACCTTGCAGTGCAGCGAGATCACCGATCCGGTCGGGGAGGAGCCGAGGTAGGCGGACCGGGCGGTGGGCTGCTCCCGGATGGACAGCGGCAGTTGCGACACCACCCGGCCCTGCGGCTCGGTGGCGGCCCGGGCCGGCCGGGCCGAGGGCCTGTCCGCCGCCGGAGCCTGCGGGTCGGCGGTGGCCGCCGGGGTGCGGCTCCCGCCGGGGCCGGCCACCGGCATGGGCGCCGCGGCGGCCGAGGTGCCCGTCCCCGCGCCAGGCCCCGGGTCCGCCGCGTGCGCGGTGGTGGCGGCCAGCACGCCCGAACCGGCGATCAGCACGGCGGCGATCGCGGCGGAGACACGGCGCGGCGTACGGCCCGAGTGCGTTGCTGAGTGCATGGCGGTCCTCTTCCTGCTTGCCGATGGGTACTGCTGCCCTACTTCATGGCACGCCGGACCGCCGAACCGGCCGAGGAAAACGGCTCGACCACCCGGATGGGGGCAATTCGTCCTCCCCGGCGGTGGATCGGGCGTCGCCGCCTTTACGCCCGCGGCCGCGCGCCGCCTCCGCGTCGACTCCGTACCGCCTTTGCGCCGCGCCCGCCCCGCCCAGCGGCCCGTCCCGCCGTACCCGCGCCCGGTCAGCCGCAGGTGAGCAGCCCCGCGTTCTGCTTGGCCGTGAGCACCCGCCGCAGGCTGTCGTTCACCGCCGTGCGCAGCGCCGCGTCGCCGGGTAGCCGGGAGACCACCGCGCTGGTCATCGGGGCGATGTCGGAGGGCACGACGGTGAGCACGAGGTTGCCGCCGGCCAGCAGGAAGTCCAGGGCCCGCCGGGCGGGGGAGCGGTCGGTGACGGCGACGGCCTGGCCGAGGTCGTCGGAGATGACGACCCCCCGGAAGCCGAGCGAGCCGCGCAGCACGGTGCGGATGACGGTGGGAGAGAAGGCGGCCTGGTGGGCCGGGTCGATCCGGGCGTAGATCGCGTTGGAGACCATCACGAACGGCGTGCCCGCCTGGATGCCGCTGCGGAAGGGCTGGAGGTACGGGTCGGTGCGGGTGGTGACCGAGTCCACGACGTTCCTGGACAGGTCGGTGTTGCCGATCACCCGGCCGAGGCCCGGGAAGTGCTTGATGGTGGGCGCCACCCCGGCCTGCTGCATGCCGTTCAGGAAGGCCGTGCTGTGCGCGGCCACGGACGAGGGGTCGGTGCCGTAGTAGCGGCTCAGCCGGCCGATCGGCTGGTTGATGTCCACCAGGTCCGGCGGCACGGTGTCGGCCACCGGCGCGAGGTCCATGTTGGCCCCGGCGGTGCGCAGTTGACGGCCCCACAGAGCGGCGTTGGAGCGCAGCCGGGTGGTCGACCAGCCGCCCTGCGTCACGGCGCTGGGGATGCTGCTGAAGCCGGGTCCGGCCAGCACCTGGACCTGGCCGCCCTCCTGGTCGGTGGACACGAACATGCCCACCCGGGAGCCCGGCACGCCCGGGGTGAGCGTCCGCACCCGGTCGGTCACCGCCCGCACCGCCGCCGTGCCCGCGTTGGTGTGGCCCATCAGGAACACCGAGCCGACCCGCCCGGCGGTGAGGGCGTTCGCCTGCGAGGTGGTCATGCCGGTGCTGCTCACCGCGGTCATGAACAACTGCCCGACCCGCTGCCGGACGGACATCGAGTTGATCGTGCGGGTGACGCAGTCGGCCTGCGGCTTCGTGGTGCTCGGACGCGCGGTGGGCGGCGGGACGGGCGGCACCGCCGTGTTCGTCGCGGTGCCGGTGCCGGTGCTGGTGCCGGTGGCGGTCGGCGACACGCTGGCGCTGGGGCTCGCGCTGGCGGTGGTGGTGCCGGGCGCGGTCGTCTCGGGCGCCTTTCCGCCGCCGTCGCCGCAGGCGGCGAGGGCGAGCAGCAGACCGACGGTGAGCGCGCCGCGGCGCACGCGCGCGGAGTACGGCCGTGGGGCGGACGAGGGGACTGGCGGCTGGCGCACGGCGGAACCTCTCACCTCGGGGTCGGGCGGCGGGAAGGACGGAGCCGGTTCTTGTTCGTGCCGGGGACAACGGGAGGGGGCAACAGGGGTCACGTTTTCCTCTCCCATGCCACCTGGGACGCGGGTTGTCCCGTGCGGCGCGAAGATACCCCCGTGAGGGGGCCGGCATGCCCCCGCCCGGCCCAGTCGCGCAGCCCCTGAACGGCCGGGCGTTCACACGGTCGGCCTTCCCCCGGGCCGCTCCGACGGGTGTACGGCAGCCGTCCGGCCGATACGACCAGGCCTCAGCCCGTCCACTCCGCCACCGTCCGCCGGTACGGGACCAGGGCCGCGCCGACCACGAGCAGCAGGGCGGCGACCACCGGCAGCGGCACGTCCGCGTGGCCGTGGTCGATCAGCGCCGCCCCCGCCAGCGCGCCCAGGAACATCGCCACCGCCGAAAGCAGCCGCCGGCCCGCCTTGCTGTCCGTGCCGCCCGCGATCCGCGCGTCCGCCGCCATCCCGGTGATGGTCATGGTGAGCACGGTGGTGGTCAGATCGGGCACCGCCAGCCGGCGGACCACCGCGTTCTGCGCGCCCATCGCCAGGCCGAGCAGCACGATCAGGGCCGCCCGCGACCCGCCCCGGGCCGGGAGGTCCACCGCCGCCGCCAGGACCGCGGCCGCCACCAGCAGCGGCAGTTGAACGGCCGTGCCCACGAGCAGCAGCCGCCCCCGGTGCCCGGCCACCCGCGCGCCCACCCCTCCGCCGACGAGCGCGCCCGCCGCGAAGGCGACCAGCGCCAGCAGGGACGCGGTCACGGAGAAGCCGCTCGCCCCGGCCAGGGAGAAGGCCAGGAAGACGACGTTCCCCGTCATGTTGGCGACGAACACCCGGCCCAGCGCCAGGTAGCTGAAGGCGTCCACCAGGCCGGTCACCACGGTCAGCGCGAGCAGCATCGGCGGCAGCGGGCCGTGCGGCCCGGACCGCGCTGGCAGGAGGGTGTCACGGATCTCGCGGATCGTGAGGAAGGGAGTCGGCACGGTGGACCTTCCCTGGGTCGGGGAACGCGGCCGCGCCTGTCCGCGGGTCCGTCCTCGTAGGGACGGACCCGCGGACAGGCGCAGCACGAACCGTACCGCCGCCCCGGGCCGGGATCAGGTCTGGTCGAGCAGCCCCGCCCGCAGCTTGGCCAGCGTGCGGCTGAGCAGCCGGGACACGTGCATCTGCGAGTAGCCCATCACCGCGCCGATCTGCGCCTGCGTCATCTCCTCGCCGAAGCGCATCCGCAGCAGCCGGCGGTCCCGCTCGGGAAGCTGTTCGATGAGCGGGGCGAGGCTGTCGAGGTTCTCGAACAGCTCCATCGCCGGATCGCACTCGCCGAAGGTGTCCGCGAGGGTGCGCCCCTCGCCGTCAGGGCCGGAGTCGGCGTCCGACCAGGGCGTGTCCAGCGAGCCCGCGGTGTAGCCGTTGGCCGCGACCAGCCCCTCGAGCACCTCCTGCTCGGAGATCCCGAGGTGCTCGGCCAGTTCGGCGACCGACGGGTCGTGGTCGAGCTTCGAGGACAGGTACTCCTTCGCCTTGCTCAGCTCCACCCGCAGCTCCTGGAGCCGCCGCGGCACGTGCACCGCCCACGAGGTGTCGCGGAAGAACCGCTTCATCTCGCCGACGATGTACGGGATCGCGAAGGTGGTGAACTCCGTCTCCCGGGACAGGTCGAACCGGTCGATCGCCTTGATCAGGCCGATGGTGCCGACCTGGACGATCTCCTCCCGGTCGGTGTCGGGCCGGTTGCGGTAGCGGCCGGCCGCGAAGCGCACCAGCGCCAGGTTCATCTCGATCAGCGTGTTGCGTGCGTAACTGTAAGCGGGGGTGCCCTCTTCCAGCTCCGACAGGCGGTCGAAGAAGATCTTCGACAACGCGCGCGCGTCCTTCGGCGCGATGTCCGTCGCGTCCTGGATCCACGGGAGTCCACCGGTGACGTCGTCGGGGGCCGCGGTGAACTCCCCGGTACCCGCCGACGTCTTGTCGATGCCTTCCACCTGCTGCACGTCTGTGGTCACGTCATCGCCTCGCACTCGTTGGCTGCTCGTCGCGCGCCTGCCCGCGAATCACCGACGTATTCCCACGAATTCGCGAGAACTTTCCGGAGGGTGCCCGAGGGCCCTTTCGCGCGGCCCGGCCGGGCCCCTCACAGCCGCCCGGCCAGCCACTCCAGTTGGGCGATCTGCTGCTGGGGGCCGCCGCCCTCGTGGCCGTTGAAGTCGTACACCTCGATCCGCCGGTCCTCGTGGGCGTAGGCGTTGAAGGCCGCGTACACCGTGGAGGGCGGGCAGATCGTGTCCTCCAGCGCGGTGGAGAAGAGCGCGGGGGCGCGGCCGCGCGCGGCGAAGTGCACCCCGTCGAAGTACGCCAGCGTCTCGAACACCCGGGCCCGGCGGGTGCGGTGGACGGACAGGTAGGTGCCGATCTCGCGGTACGGCATCGAGTCGGTGATCTCGGCGGCCCGCGGGAAGTCGCACAGGAACGGTACATCCGGGGCGATTGCCGTCAGATCGGGCACCAGTCCGCCGACCGCCAGCGTGATGCCGCCGCCCTGGCTGCCCCCCAGCGCCACCGTGCGCCCGGCGTCCACCAGCGGGTGCGAGCGGGCCGCCTCCACGGCGCGCACCGCGTCGGTGAACACCCGGCGGTAGTAGAAGTCCCGCGGATCGTCTATGCCGCGGGTCAGGTAGCCCGGGGTGGCGGGTCCGGAGCCCGCCGGGTCCGGGGTGTCGCCCACCGACCAGCCGCTGCCCTGGCCGCGGGTGTCCATCACGAAGTGCGCGTAGCCCGCCGACGCCCACAGCAGGTGCGTGTGCGGCAGGCCGCGCCCGCCGCCGTACCCGACGAACTCCACGATCACCGGCAGCGGTTCGGTCGTCCCGGCGGGCAGCGTGAACCAGCCCCTGATCCGGTGCCCGCCGAAGCCGGAGAAGGTCACGTCGTACGTCTCCACCGTCGACAGCCCGGTGCGGACCGGCTCGAACCGCGCGTCCAGGTCGTGGGCGCGGGCCTCATCCAGCGTCTTGGTCCAGAACCCGTCGAAGTCGGACGGCTCGACGGAGGAGCTGCGGTGCGCGCGCAAGCTGTCCAGGGGCAGGTCGAACAGGGCCATCGCAGGGGTCCTTCACGCTCGGCGGGATGATCCCGCACACCGTACGTCGCGACGGGCTCTTGCCGGAAGGGCCGGCTGAACCGGTCGAGTGGCCCCTGGCGTGCGGATTCACCGCGCGGGCGGGCTCCTGCGAAGCCGACCGGCGGCGCGGGACGGGAGGTTCCGGTCCCACGCCGCCGGCCGGGGAGGCCCGGTCCCGGCCGACCGCACTCAGGTCGCCGGTCCGTGCGGTGACGAGCGGGTCATGCCTTCTTCGTGCCGCTGTCGGTGGCGGGTCGGCCACGGCCGGGGTCGGTGGTGCAGCCGCCCTTGCGGCAGTTCACGTCGGGGCAGGACATCTCGGATCACCTCTTCTCTGCCAGGTCGTCGGGAACACAGTCCAGGAGCAGCTTGTCGACTCGCATGCCGTGCCACAGGCCGGCCGAACGCAGCCGGCCGGCGACACGGAAACCGGCCTTCAGGTAGGCGTTCACCGCGGCGGTGTGGGGAGCGAGTACCTCCAGCCACACCGCGCTCAGCGACGCGATGGTGAACGCCCAGTCGAGGGTGAGTGCGGTGGCTTCGGTCGCGTAGCCCCGGCCGCGGTGCTCCGGGGCGATCACGAGGGTGAATTCGGCGCTGTTGACCGCCTGGTCGACGTTGAGGGCCGTGGTCCCGACCGGGACCGCCCCCTCGGCGGTGATCACTTCGAAGAGCTGGTAGTGGGTCGAAGTGTGAATGCTGCGGAAGCGGGCCTGGAACACTTCCCAGGACACCGGCCAGCGCGAGCCGAAGCCGACGACCGTCGCCGGGTCGGTCTCCCACCGGTGGTAGTCCTGCATCATCTCTTCCCTCGCCAATGCCAGTGCCAACCGCTCTCCGACTCGCAGAGGCAGAGGTGCGGGGGAGTGGGGGGTGGTCATCACGGAAACCGTCTCTCCTACGTTGCCCGGGACAGGGGGGTGGCAGCCGTCCATTAAGCGTCAAACCGTTCGTGCCTGCTCAGGACGAGAACCGCGGTTATGCCACCGCGGTGCCTCGGTTGTGCATGCCCCGTAAGGCGCCCCATCCGTCGCGTCAGAGCACAGGAGCCTCACCGATGTGCCGTCCGGCTCATCGCCGGCCGCGCCCGAGGAGAGGCCTGAAAAGGCGAATGTGGCCGAATAACGTGCCAACCGGCAACACCTTGTTCGGCGTCCGCGAGAGACGCCCCGGCGCCGCGGCCGATCCGGCGCCCCGCCGGCGCGGCCAACCCGGCCCCCGCCGCCGGGGTAGCCATGCCCCCATCCGGGGAAGGCAAGGAGCACGGTCGACGACTGCGGGAGGACGCGATGAAGGTCGCGCTGCTGACCCGGGAGTACCCGCCGGATGTGTACGGCGGCGCCGGAGTGCACGTGGAGTTCCTGGCCCGGGAGCTGCGCGCGCTGCTGGACGTGGAGGTGCACTGCTGGGGCGAGGGGGACGGCGAGGGGGTCGTGCGCCACCGCGCGCCCGGGTCCCTGGACGGCGCCAACGACGCCCTGCGCACCTTCGGCGTCGACCTCCAGATGTGCGCCGCCCTCCAGGGCCGCGACCTGGTGCACTCCCACACCTGGTACGCCAACCTCGCCGGCCACCTCGGCAAGCTGCTGTACGGCATCCCGCACGTGGTGACCGCGCACTCCCTGGAGCCGCTGCGCCCCTGGAAGGCCGAGCAGCTCGGCGGCGGCTACGCCCTGTCCGGGTGGGCCGAGCGCACCGCGATGGAATCCGCCGACGCGGTGGTCGCCGTCTCCGACGGGATGCGGCGCGACATCCTCGCCTGCTACCCCGCGCTCGACCCGGACCGCGTGCACGTGATCCGCAACGGCATCGACACCGCCACCTACCACCCCGACCCGCGCACGGACGCCCTCGCCCGCGCCGGCGTCGACCCCGACCGGCCGTACGTGCTCTTCGTCGGCCGCATCACCCGGCAGAAGGGCGTCCCGCACCTGCTGCGCGCCGCCCGCGCCCTCGACCCGGACGCCCAGCTCGTGCTCTGCGCCGGGGCGCCCGACACCCCCGCCCTGGACCGGGAGTTCAGGGCGCTGTTCGACGAGCTGAGCGCGGTGCGCGACGGCGTGCACTGGATCCCGGCCATGCTGCCGCGCCCGGCGGTCGTCCAGCTCCTCACGCACGCGGCCGCCTTCGTGTGCCCGTCGGTGTACGAGCCGCTGGGCATCGTCAACCTGGAGGCGATGGCCTGCGGGACGCCGGTGGTGGCCTCGGCGGTCGGCGGCATCCCCGAGGTCGTCGACGACGGCGTCACCGGGCTGCTCGTGCCCTGCGACGAGGAGCGCCCGGAGGAGTTCGAGGCGGGGCTGGCCCGTGCGGTCAACCGGGTGCTCGGCGACCGGGCGGCCGCCGCCCGGATGGGCGAGGCGGGCCGGGAGCGGGCGGTGCGCGAGTTCGGCTGGGACACGGTCGCCCGGCGCACCGCCGACCTCTACCGCTCGGTCGCCGGGGCCGCGCCGCCGAGCGGCCGCGCCCCGTAGCGGCGCGCGGACCAAGGACGGCGGGGGACCGGGGACGGCGGCGCACGGCCGGAACGGACGGGAACGGGCGCGAATGGGCGGAAAGAGACAGGACCCACACACAAGGGAGCCTCGATGCGCGGTGGTGGACCTTCGGTACTGGGCATAGTGCTGGCCGGCGGCGCCGGTAAGCGGCTGATGCCCCTCACCGCGGACCGGGCGAAACCCGCGGTGACCTTCGGCGGCACGTACCGCCTGGTGGACTTCGTGCTGTCCAGCCTGGTCAACGGCGGCATCCTGCGGATCTGCGTGCTGACCCAGTACAAGTCGCACTCGCTGGACCGGCACATCACGACCACCTGGCGGATGTCCAGCCTGCTCGGCAACTACGTCACGCCCGTGCCGGCCCAGCAGCGTCTGGGCCCGCGCTGGTACCTGGGCAGCGCGGACGCCATCCTGCAGTCCCTCAACCTGGTGCACGACGAGCAGCCCGAGTACATCGCGGTCTTCGGCGCCGACCACGTGTACCGGATGGACCCGCGGCAGATGCTGGAGCAGCACATCGAGAACGGTGCAGGAGTCACCGTCGCCGGTATCAAGGTGCCCCGGTCCGAGGCGTCGGGCTTCGGGGTGATCACGCCGGCCGGGGACGGTGTCACGGTCGACCGCTTCCTGGAGAAGCCCGCCGACCCGCCCGGGCTGCCCGGCGACCCCACCCGGGTCTTCGCCTCCATGGGCAACTACCTCTTCACCACCAAGACCCTGCTGGAGGCGCTGGAGGAGGACGCGCGCGACCCGCAGTCCGTGCACGACATGGGCGGCAGCATCCTGCCGCGGCTCACCGCCGAGGGCGTCGCCCAGGTCTACGACTTCGACTCCAACCACGTGCCGGGCGAGACCGCGGGCGACCACGGCTACTGGCGGGACGTCGGCACACTGGACACCTACTACGACGCGCACATGGACCTCGTCTCCGACCGGCCCGCCTTCAGCCTCTACAACAGCCGGTGGCCGATCTACACCAACCCCGGCTCGCTGCCGCCCGCGAAGATCGCCGCCGGCGGCATCGTGGGCGAGTCGGTGGTCAGCCCCGGCTGCCTGATCCGCGGCCAGGTCACCCGCTCGGTGCTCTCGCCCGGGGTCGTCGTGGGCCCGGGCGCGGTGGTCCAGGGCGCGGTCCTGCACGACAACGTGCGGATCGGCCGCGGCGCCGTCGTCCGCGGCGCGGTGCTGGACAAGAACGTCGAGGTGCCCCCCGGCGCCACCATCGGGGTCAACCCGGACCGCGACCGCGAGCTGTACACCGTGTCCGCCGCCGGGGTGATCGTGCTGGGCAAGGGGCAAAGGGTCCCGGAGGGCTGACGATCGAGCTCCTGAAGTGGGCGGCCGTGGGCTCCTCCTGCCGGATGGCGGGCAAGGAGGGAGAGGGCGTCCGCGGAGGGAGTGAGGAGGAAGCCCGACGATAAGGGGGGTGGGCTGACGATCGAGCTCCTGAAGTGGGCGGCCGCGGGCTCCTCCTGCCGGATGGCGGGCAAGGAGGGCGCCGCCGTCCGGGGCGGCGTCGTACGGACGGGTCGCATGTGCCGGTCGGCGGTGATTTCGGCGCGCCCGGGACCCGGGCCCGAGCGATGATCGAAGAATGATGCGGACCGGCGGCGGCGTGGGTGTGCCCGAGCTCGAACCAGAGGTGTTCGACCGTGCCATCGTGGCCGTCGTGCTGACCGCCGGCCCCGATCACCGGCTGGTCTACTACAACGACGCCTTCCGGGCCCTGTTCGGCCCGCGCGAGCTGGGCGCCCGCGCCGCCGACGCCTTCGACGAGCCCAACGCCGTCCGCTTCGTCACCATGCTCGACCAGGTCTTCGCCGACCGTACGGCCCGCCAGGTCACCTCCCCGCGCACCACCGAGGGCACCGCGCCCGGTGCGCCCGGCCGGCGCCACTTCATGTACAGCGCCTCGCCGGTCGTCTCCCGCTTCGGCCCCGGCGTGCTGGCCGTCGCCGTGGACACCACCGCGCAGGTCGAGGCGGCCCGGCGGACCCAGGAGGTGTCCGAGGAGCGGCACGAGACGCTCCAGCGCTACGAGGCGCTGATGTCCGCGGTCACCCAGATCGTGTGGCTGATGACGCCCCGCGGCGAGATCACCGAGCTGGTGGGCGGCTTCGAGGAGTTCACCGGCATGCCCTGGCGGCCGGTGATCGACGACACCTGGCTCGAGACGGTCCACCCGCACGACCGCGCCCGGCTGCTCGAGACCTGGCAGGAGGCCGCCGGGGGCACCCCCTCGCGCTTCGTGTGCACCTTCCGGGTCCGCACCCGCGACGGCGGGTACCGGCACGTGCAGTCCCGGGCGGTGCCCGTGGAGCGCGGCGGCGAGGTCGTGGAGTGGATCGGCGCCACCGCCGACGTCGAGGACCAGTGGCGCAACCGGATGCGCGAGCGGCTGCTGGCCCGGGTCGCCACCGTGGCCGCGGCCAACGACGTCACCGACGCCTTCGCCGCCGTCGTCGCCGCGGTCGTCCCCGACCTCACGGACTCCTGCGCCGTCTTCATGCTGACCGCCGCGGGCATGGGCGGCCCCTCCGGCGCGCCGCTCACCGCCGTCCGGGTCGCCGCGGCCGCCCGCCCCGGCGTGCCCGCCCCGCCGCCGGTGGAGAGCACGTCCTACCTCGTCGGCCCGATCGCCCGGCAGGCCGTCGAGGGCCGCCGGCCCCGGCTGATGGTCTTCCCCAGCGGGGAGCCGCCGGAGGGGATCGTGCCCGACGTGTCCATGAAGTGGCTGCGGGAGGCGCGGGCGACCAGCATCACCCTGGTGCCGATCGTCATCGACGCCGCCGTCGTCGCGTACGCCTGTGCCGCCGGGCTGGCCGACAGCCCGCCGCCGGTGGAGGCCGACCTCGAACTGCTCGGCGAGATCCTGCACGAGGTGCGGGAGCCGCTGCGCCGCACGATAGAGCTCCAGAGCACCCGCAAGACCGCGCTCACCCTCCAGCGCGCCCTGCTCACCGCGACCCCGCGGGTGCCCGGCGCCGAGATCGCCGCGCACTACCAGCCCGCCAGCAAGACCGCCGAGATCGGCGGCGACTGGTACGACGCGCTGCTGCTGCCCGACGGCTCGGTCACCCTCACCATCGGCGACATCGCCGGGCACGACCTGGACGCCGCCACCTCGATGAGCCAGCTGCGCAGCATGCTCCGGGTCATCGCGTACGACCAGTCCCGCCCGTTCACGCCCGCGGAGAACCTCTCCCAGCTCGACCGGGTCGCCGACGGCCTCGACCTCGCGCCACTGGTCACCGCCGTGCACGCCCGGCTGGTGCCGGAGCCGGGCGGCGGGTGGCACGTGGCCTGGTGCAACGCCGGGCACCCGCCGCCCCTGCTGCTGCCCTCCGACGGAGACCCGCGCTTCCTGGAGGGCGTCGGCCCCGACCTGCCGCTGTGCGTGGCCCCCGACCTGCCGCGCACCACCTGCCACGGCGTGCTGCGGGACGGCGACCTGCTGCTCCTGTACACCGACGGTCTGATCGAGGTGCCGGGCACCGACCTCGGCGAGGGGATGTCCGCGCTGGCCTCCGACGCGCGGGCCGCCCGCGACGCGGGGCTGAGCGTGGCCGAGCTGTGCGCCCGGCTGCTGACCTCGGTCGGCGACCGGCGGGACGACGCGGCGGTCATCGGCTTCCGGCCGGTCCGGCCGGGCGGCGCCAGGATCGCGGCGGCGGGCCCGGCCCGAGGGGCATAGGGGGCTCAGCCGCGGGTCACCATCACCACGCCCAGGGTCAGCATCGTGCAGGCGATCAGCACGTCGAGCACCCGCCACGAGCCGGGCCGGGCGAACGGCCCGCGCAGCAGCCGCGCCCCGAAGCCCAGGCCGCTGAACCACAGCACGCTGCCGGCCGCCGCCCCCGCGCCGAAGGGCCACCGCCCGCCCCCGTAGCCGTTCGCGACCGAGCCGAGCAGCAGCACGGTGTCGAGGTATACGTGGGGGTTGAGCCAGGTCATCGCCAGGCAGGTGAGCACCGCGGTGCGCAGCGAGTCCGGTCCGGTGCCGCCGCCTGGGCCGTCGGCCGTCAGCCGGGCCGGGCGGGTGGCCCGGCGCGCCGCCAGCAGGCCGTACCCGATCAGGAAGGCGCCGCCGACCCACGCCGTCACGCGGATCGCGGACGGCCAGCGGCCCACGGCGGTGCCGACCCCGCTGACGCCGAGGCCGATCAGCACCGCGTCCGAGGCGGCGCAGATCCCCACCACGGCCATGACGTGCTCGCGCCGGATGCCCTGCCGCAGCACGAAGGCGTTCTGCGCGCCGATCGCCACGATGAGCGACAGGCCGGTGCCGAGGCCCGCCAGGGCCGCCAGGAGAGCGGTGTGCATGGGCCGAGGCTAGAAGGAGCTGGGGTCATCAGGCCAGCTAATGATTCTTAGGTAGGGTGAGGGATTCTTAAGTCGGTGGCTCCGCCGTGCCGCCGCCCGCCCGACCCGCCGACCGGAGGGTGCCCCCGTGATCGACCTCCCGCTGGACCAGGTGCGGACCCTGCTCGCCGCCGTCGACGAGGGCACCTTTGAGGCCGCCGCCCAGACCCTGCACGTGACGCCCTCCGCGGTCAGCCAGCGGATCAAGGCGCTGGAGCAGCGCACCGGGCGGGTCCTGCTGCTGCGCACGAAGCCGGTCCGGCTCACCGCGTCCGGCGAGGTGGTGGTCCGCTTCGGGCGGCAACTGGCCCGGCTGGAGCGGGACGCGGGCGCCGAACTGGGCCTCGCCGACGCCTCCGGGCCCACCCCGCTGCCGATCGCCGTGAACGCCGACTCGCTGGCCACCTGGTTCCTGCCCGCGCTGGCGGAAGTGGCCGGCCGGCACGATGTCACCTTCGACCTGCACCGCGACGACCAGGACCACACCGCGGAACTCCTGCGGCAGGGCCTGGTGATGGGCGCGGTCACCTCCTCCCCGCGGGCCGTGCAGGGCTGCTCGGTGCGGGCGCTCGGCAGGATGCGCTACCGGGCGACGGCCGCGCCGGGGTTCGCCGCCCGGTGGATCGGCGACGCGCCGCCGCGGCAGGCGCTGCCCGCCGCGCCCGTGGTCGTCTTCGACCGCAAGGACGACCTCCAGGACCGGTTCCTGGCCTCACCCGCGCTCGCCGCCCGGGCCGGGACGGGGAAGGACGCCCGACCGGCCGCGGCCGCCCGCCACTACGTGCCCTCCTCCGAGGGGTTCGTGGACGCGGTCGCCGCCGGGCTCGGCTGGGGCATGATCCCCGAGGCGCAGGCCCTGCCCCGGCTGGCCGCGGGCACTCTGGTGGACCTCGCCGCGGACTCCCGGGTGGACGTGCCGCTGTACTGGCAGCAGTGGAAGCTGGATTCGCCCGCGCTGGCCGCCGTGGCCGAGGCGGTGGCCCGGGCGGCGGCCGGCGCGCTGCGGCCCCCTTCGTCCTGACGGCGGCCCGGACCCGTCTCAGCCCCTGCGGCCGTCCCGCCCGTTCCCGTCGTCGATCTCGTCGATCGGGCCCGGGCTGTCGAAGTCGGGGCTGGAGTAGCCGGGCGAGGAGTAGCCCGCCTCGTCCGGGACCAGGTCGCCGGCGTCCTCGGCCTCGTAGTCCGGGCCCTCGAACGGCGGCACCACGTAGTCGGGCACCACGTAGTCGGGGGTCGGCTCGTCGGGCCCGGTGAAGTCCGGGCTGCTGAAGTCGGGACTCGAGAAGTCGGGGCTGGAGAAACCCGGGCTGGAGAAGTCCCGGCCGTCGTCCTCGCCCGCGCCGTCGCGCCCGTCCCCGTCCCGCCGTCCAGCGTTCATGGCCGTCCCCTCCCGTCGCGCCGCGGGCCGCGGGAATGAACCCGGGCCTCCCGCGGTTGTCGGCATCGCTCGCCTCCGCACTGTAGAGGCCCCAGGGGCCCCGAGTGGGCCGGGACGAGCAGAAAGGTGGCTTCCGATGAAGGTCCGCAACTCGCTCCGCTCCCTCAAGAAGCAGCCCGGCGCCCAGGTCGTGCGCCGTCGCGGCAAGGTCTACGTGATCAACCGCCGCGAACCCCGCAACAAGGCCCGCCAGGGCTGACCTCCCGCCGGGACGGGATCGACCGAGAACACACGTGCCGCCCGCGGACCGAAGGGTCCGCGGGCGGCGGCCTGTCCGCCCCGGCCCGGCTCCCGGGGGAACGGGCGGTCAGGCGTAGCGCGGTGCGTGGTGGGCGGGCTCGGGTTCGGGGGCGGCGGCCTTCTCACCGCTGACCTGGATCAGCTCCTCGGAGGTGAGAGCCGGGCGGGAGGTGGCGCCCGGGACCCGCAGGCCGGCCAGGTAGATGTCGGCGAACCGCTGCCAGGCGTCCGGGGCCACCGTGTTGGTGGTCTCGATGACCCCCCGCAGGCCCCAGGCCAGCGCCAGGACGTCGCCGAGGGACACGTCGGGGGAGATCCGGCCGTGCTGCTGGGCCTGGGCGACGAGCGCGCCGAGCAGGTCGCGCAGCTGCTCGGCGCAACTGGCCTTGGAGCGGCCGACCAGCTTGCCGGCGTACGCGCGGTGCTCCCTGATCCAGTCGCCCAGCACCCGGACGAACGCCTCGAACCCGGTGCCCTCGGGGTAGGACAGCGCCTGCCGCGCCTCGCCGACGAGTTCGACCAGCATCTGCCGGGCGATCTCGTCGACGAGCGCCTCCTTGTTCGGGAAGCGGCGGTAGAGGGTGCCGATCCCCACACCCGCGCGGGAGGCGATGAGTTCCATGCTGGCGTCCGTGCCGTGCTCCCGGAGCACTTCGCGGGCCGCGGCGATGACCAGTTGGTGGTTGCGCACCGCGTCGCGGCGCATCGGCCGCTGCTGCGTGTCGTCTGCTGTCATCGCTCGCTCCCGATAGCTTCCGACGGCTCCCGACGGCCGGTCCCGTCCGGACCGGAACCGGAGGACATCATTCCGCGCCGTCTCCTCCGACCGTACCGCCGGGGACCGCGGTGAGCCGCGGAAGCTCGGTCTGCTGTTCCGAGGCCAGCACCACGGTCTCCTGCCGGGTCCGCGGGATGAGCACCGCCGCGGCCGCCGCGACCAGCAGCGCCGCGCCCAGCATGGCGAACCCGTTGGTGTAGCCGGACTCGCGGGGCAGGCCGTCGGCGGCCGGGCTCGCGGTGACCACGCTGGCCATCAGCGCGGCGCCGATCGAGCCGCCGATGGTACGGATGTTGGCGTTCATGCCGCTGGCCACGCCGGTCTGCTCGGCGGGCACCGCGCTGACGATCAGGCTCGACATGGCCGCGAAGGCCAGCCCGAAGCCCACGCCCATGAGCGCGGTGGCGATGTAGAGCTCCCAGGTGTGGCTGTGCGCGAAGGCCAGCATTGCCATCGACGCCGTGCCGACCAGCGAGCCGATCACCACCACGGTCTTGCCGCCGAGCCGCGCCGCCAGCCCGCTCGCCCCGAGGCCCACCAGGAACATCGTCACCGTCATCGGCAGCAGGATCAGGCCGGACTCGGTGATGCTCGCGCCGAACCCGTACCCGGTGGACTTCGGGGACTGGACGAACTCCGGCAGGAAGGCGAAGCAGGCGTACATGCCGACGCCGAAGAGCAGCGCCACCGCGTTGTTGGTCCACACCGCCGGCAGCCGCATCATCCTCATGTCGATCAGCGGTGTGGCCGCCCGGCGCTCGGTCTCCACCCACGCGGCGGCGAGCACGACCGAGGCGACGATCAGGCCGATCACCCGGCCGGAGCCCCAGCCCCACACCGGCGCCTCGCTCAGCGCGACCAGCAGGGCCACCAGCCACGCCGAAAGCAGCACCGCGGGCGTCCAGCTGATCCGGCCGGGGGTGCGCACCGGCGACTCGGGCACGAAGAGGAAGGCCCCGATCCCCGCCGCGATGGTGAGGATCATCGGGAGCCAGAACAGCCAGTGGTAGTCGAGCGCGTTGACGATCGGGCCGGCGAGCACGATGCCCAGGCCGGCGCCGACCGCGGTCAGCGAGGCGATCGCGCCGATCGCGCCGTTCAGTTTCTCGCGCGGGAACTCGTCGCGGATGATGCCGAAGGCCAGCGGCAGCACACCGCCGCCGATGCCCTGGATCACCCGGGCGATGATCATCACCGTCACGTTGCCGGCCAGCGCGGCCAGCAGGGAGCCGGCGGCCAGCGCGCCGAGCGTCACGACGAAGACGCGTTCCTTGCCGATCATGTCGCCGATCCGGCCCATGATCGGGGTGAATATCGAGGCCGACAACAGGTAGGCCGTCAGCACCCAGGTCACGGTGTTCTGGGTGGTGTGCAGGCTCGTCTGGATCGTCGGAAGTACGGGGGTGACCAGGGACTGCAGCAGCGCGTACGCGGAGACACTCGCCGCCAGCACCGCGAACGTGACCTGGTAATGGGTGCGCCGGGTCTCGGACGCCATGGAACTCCTCAGCAAATACATCGGTCCGGATGCGTAGCGGAACGACAGTTCCGGTACGGCTTCCAGGATAAGCGCACAGGAATGATGATTCCGTTTCGGCGGGGTGAGACCTTGCGCACACGGGGGGCGCGCGGAGTCGCGGGAGGGAGCGCGATGAACCGGTTCAGTCAGGGAGCGAGCCGGATCGGGGCCCGCCCCCAGGTCGTCCCGCTGCACGCGTTTACAGGAGCGCCGGGGCGCGCTACGTTCCAGAGTGGGAGCGCTCCCACTCCGATATTCCCTCTCCCCGCAGTGCATCCCCCCACACCGAAGGGACCCGCATGCGATGAAGCCCCGACTCCCCGCGTCCCCGGCACCGTCGACACCGCCGGGCGCTCTGCGGCCCCTGAAGCTCGCCCTGCTCACCGTCGTCGCGGTCCTGGCCGCCTTCACCACGGTGCTCCTGACCGGCCACTCGGCCACCGCCCACGGCGCGCCGATGAACCCGGGCAGCCGCACCTTCCTGTGCTACGAGGACGGCCTCAGCAGCACCGGCGAGATCGTCCCCAAGAACCCCGCCTGCGCGGCGGCCGAGGCGCGGAGCGGCACCACGCCGTTCTACAACTGGTTCGCCGTCCTGCGCTCCGACGGCGCCGGCCGCACCGCCGGCTTCGTGCCCGACGGGTCGCTGTGCAGCGGCGGCAACACCGCGTTCTCCGGCTTCGACCTGCCGCGCTCCGACTGGCCGGTCACCCACCTGACGTCCGGCGCGACCTACGCCGTCCGGTACAACGCCTGGGCCGCCCATCCCGGCACCTTCACCATGTACGTCACCAAGCCCGGCTACGACCCGACCGAGCCGCTCACCTGGGCCGAGATGGAGAGCACTCCCTTCGCCACCGCCGACCACCCGCCGGAGACGGGCCCGGTCGGCACCCTCGACGGCCACTACGACTGGACCGCCCAACTGCCCTCCGGCAAGACCGGGCCGGCGGTCATCTACACCGTCTGGGCCCGCTCGGACAGCACCGAGACCTTCTACAGCTGCTCCGACGTCGTCTTCGACGGCGGCAACGGCGAGGTCACCGGGCTGAACGGCGGCGCCTCCGGCGGCACGACCGGCGGCAGCACCCCGCCGCCCGGCACCGCCTGCACCGCCACCTTCAAGGTCACCAACTCCTGGAGCGGCGGCTACCAGGCCGAGGTCACGGTGGACAACTCCGGCACCGTGCCGCTGCTCGGCTGGATGGTGATGTGGTCCGAGCCCGCGGGCAACACGGTCGCCAGCAACTGGAACTCCGTCTTCAGCTCCATGGACGGCCAGCTGATGGCCGAGAACGCCGACTGGAACGGCCGGATGGCGGTCGGCGCGACCACCACCTTCGGGTACGTGATCAACGGAACGGCGCCCCCGTCTCCCCTGGTGATGAGCTGCCAGCCCGGCTGACCCGCCGCTGGTGAACCGCCCGGCCCGCCGAGATCCCCCACCGATCGGCGGGCCGGGCGTCCCCGGGCGGGAACCCCGCCGGGGCCGTCCGCCGTCCTAGGATGCAGGACGGAAAGGACGTCACATGCGCCTCCCGGACCCCCTCTACGCGCTGTACGCCCGCCGGCTGCGCCGGCAGGTCCAGGGCGGCCCGGTGCCCCGGCACGTCGGCCTGATCATGGACGGCAACCGCCGCTGGGCCAAGCAGATGGGCATGGCCAATCCGAGCCTCGGGCACAAGTACGGCGCCGAGCACGTGGACGACGTGCTGGCCTGGTGCGAGTCGCTGGGCATCCAGCACGTCACCGTCTTCGTCTGCTCGACCGAGAACCTCCAGCGCCGGGGCGACGGCGAGGTGTCGTTCCTGATGGGGCTGATCGAGCAGGTCGTCACCGACAAGCTGGCCCGCCCCGACGCCCGCTGGCAGCTGCACATCGCGGGCACCCTCGACATCCTCCCCGACAGCACGTCGCACGCCCTGAAGGAGGCCGTGGAGGCCACCCGCGCGGTGGCCACCGGGGCGCACGTCACGCTGGCGATCGGCTACGGCGGCCGCCAGGAGGTGATCTCCGCGCTGCGCGAGCTGATGACCGAGCGGTCCGAGGCCGGCGGGACGCTGGCCGACCTCGCGGCGACCCTCACCGTGGACGACATCGCCCAGCACCTGTACACCGCCGGGCGCCCCGACCCCGACCTGGTGATCAGGACCAGCGGCGAGCAGCGGATGTCCAACTTCCTGCTCTGGCAGAGCGCGTACTCCGAGCTGTACTTCTGCGACGCGTACTGGCCCGCGTTCCGCGAGATCGACTTCCTGCGGGCGCTGCGCAGTTTCGCCGCCCGCGAGCGCCGCTACGGCTCCTGAGACGCGGGTCCCGCGGGGTCCGGGAGGCGTCCCGGCCAGGGCGGACCGGGCAATTCCGAGGAAGCCTGCGCGCCGGGCCGCCCCTACCGTAGGCTCCGGCCACTCGGGCGCATCCGACCCGAGGTGACCAGGACTGTGCCCGTTCCGTCGTCCGCGGTAGGGGCGGAAGTCGGGCCGGTCGGCCGACGACGTCTCGACTCCTGGGGGACGCACACTATGCATACCCATACCTACGCACATACCTACGCACCGATGATGCCGGGAATGCCCGGAATGCCCGCCCATCACGCGGTGGCCTCGGGCTGGGACAAGTTGGGCGCGATCCTGCTGCTGTTATGGGCGGTGGGCATGTGGGCCGGGGTCTTCGGGCTCTGGTACGCCAACCGGGGCGCGGTCAGACGGCCCTGGGTGTACCGCGCCACGGCCGCGCTGATCGTGGTCGGGCTGATAGGCCAGATCGGACACCTGCAGGAGCACGTGGCGCAGGTCGGGTACTGGCTGGCCCACCCCAACGACCCGGCCTGGATGACCCCGTGGGGCACCGGCCTGGCCAACGGCTACGGGGTGGTCGACACCACCAAGCCCACCCTGGGCATGGAGATCCTCCACCTGATGGGCAACTTCGTCTTCTTCGCCGGGCTCGCCGCCGTCATGGTGATCACCCGGCACGCGCGCGGCACCCGGACCCGCCACTACGGGGTGATGGGCACGTGGATGCAGGGCCTGCACGGCCTGGAGCACCTGGTGCTGACCCTGTCGGTGTGGTTCGGCGCGAAGCGCGCGATCGGCCTGTCCACCTGGTTCGGCCTGGTCCAGCCCGGTCTCGGCCTGAGCACGTACCGCGTCTGGTGGCACTTCGTCGCCAACATCATGGGCTCGTACATCTTCGGCAAGGCCCTCTACTACCTGTGGCGCGAACGCAACATCATCCAGGCCTCGTTCGACCTGGAGCCCAAGCAGGCCCCGCAGAAGGCGGCCCCGGCCGCCTCCCCGGCGCCGGCGGTCTGACCCGCCGTCCGGTTCCCGGTCCACGCGCGCCTCGCACCGCCTTCCGCGGTGCGAGGCGCGCGCCGCGTTCCCGCCACGGCCGGAAGGGCCGCGGCGGTCAGCAGCCGGAGTCGGCGAGGACGTAGGAGTCCGGGCCGGTCTGCTTGAGGGTGTGGGTGACGAAGACGTTGTACAGGCCCATGGCCTGGTTGGACCCGTCGGCGTAGACGAGGCCGCCGGACTGGTGGGCCCGGCCCGCGGTGACGTGGCCGTAGTTGGTGTCGGTGAAGCACTGCCCGCCCGCCGTACCGGTGGTGGTCGCCGTGACGGGGGAGGACGCGGGACCGGCCGCGCCGCCGGAGTCCACGGCCTGGACGGTGTAGGTGTACGACGTGCCGGCGGTCAGCCCGCTGTCGGTGAACGCGGCGGAGGTGGGCGAGCCGACCGCCGAGCCGTCGCGCAGCACCCGGTAGGAGGCCGCGCCGGTCACCGGGGTCCAGCTCAGCGCCACGGTGGTGGCCGTGGTGGCCCCGACCGCCAGCCCGGTCGGCGCGGGCAGCGAGCCCGTGCCGCCGCCGCCCGAACCCGAGCCGTCCAGGCCCCAGAAGCGCGCGGTGTAGTAGCTGGAGCAGATCGTGTCGAGGAAGTACGCGCCGGTCGCGCCGCACTGCTGGGCGGAGGAGCCCGGGTCGACGGCGAGGCCGTGGCCCATCCCCGCGATCTGGTACATCTCGACCGCGGGCGCGCCGGACGGGTCGTTGTAGACGCTGAGCGTGGTGCCGCCGGGCAGCGACTGCGTGCTGGACGCGGACTGGCCGATGCCCCACACGTTCGTCCACTGGTCGCGCAGTTCGGTGGCGTTGACCGGGGCGACGGTGGTGTCCGACTGGCCCTGCCAGATCGCCACCCGCGGCCAGGGGCCGGAGTACCCGGAGTCGGAGGCGCGCACCTTGTCACCCCACTGCGCCGGGGTCAGGCCCAGGCTGCCGCTCTGGCAGGGGGAGGCCGCGGTCTGCGTGGTCGCGCACTGGGCGGGCAGCCCGGAGTCCACCGAGCCGCCCGCGAAGACGTCCGGGTAGTCCGCGAGCAGGTCGGCGGTCAGGCCGGCGCCGGCCGACAGGCCGGTGACGTAGACCCGGTGGGCGCCGGTCCCGTACTGCGCCTCGGCGTGGCCGACCATCGACATCACGGAGGCGGCCTCGCCCTTGCCTCGGGTGTCCTTGGTGGCGTCGAACCAGCTGAAGCAGGACAGCACGTTGTTGGAGGTGCTGGTCTGCGGCAGGACCAGGGCGAAGCCCCACAGGTCGGCGTACTTCTGCCAGCCGGAGTCGGCGAAGTAGTCGCTCGCGGTCTGCGTGCAGCCGTGCAGCGCGACCACCAGCGGGGCGCCGGCCGGCAGGTTCGCGGGCGCGTACTCGTACATCGCCAGGTTGCCGGGGTTGGAGCCGAAGGACGTGACCTGGGTCAGGCCCGCCGCCCCGGCCGGCGCGGCGGCGGTGAAGGCGCCCAGACAGGCGGCGAGCAGGGTGAGCACGCCCAGCACGGCGGTGCCGGCGGCGCGGCGGAGCCGGGCGGACGGGGCGGGGGCCGTCGGCGGGATCGCGGGCGGCGGGGTCGGCGGGGTCGGCGGGGTCGTTGAGGTCGTCGGGCTCGTGGGGGTGGTGGGGGTCGTCGGGGGAGGGACGGAGGATGGCATGGCGGCTTCCTGGGGGGATCCGTTGGCCCGGTGACCGTAGAACCGCCGCCGTCGCCCCGATATGGGCGCGGGCGCCACCGTCCGGGCCGGAAGTATGGCCACGGCACACGTGTGCGGTCCCCCGCCGCCTTCCTAGCGTGACGGACCATGGAGAGCACTCAGCGCACGGAGTCCGACGGCCCCGCCGACTCCCTCGCACCCGATGCCGCGCCGCGTTTCCTCGCCGGGCGGACCGCCCTGATCACCGGTGCCGCCAGCGGCATCGGACGGGCCTGCGCGGTCGCCTTCGCGGAGGCGGGCGCGCGGGTGTACGTGGTCGACCGCGCCGCCGAAGCGGCCGAGGAGGTGGCCGCCGCGATCGGCGGCACCGCCGTCGTCGCCGATCTGTCGGACGCCGCGGCCGTGGACGCGCTGCCGGACGACGCCGACATCGTCGTCAACAACGCCGGGCTCCAGCACATCGCGCCGCTGCAGGAGTTCCCGCCGGAGCGCTTCACGCTCATCCAGCGGGTCATGGTCGAGGCGCCCTTCCGCATCCTGCGCCGCACCCTGCCCCACATGTACGCCGGCGGCTGGGGCCGGATCGTCAACATCTCCTCGGTGCACGGCGTGCGGGCCAGCCCGTTCAAGTCCGCCTACGTGGTGGCCAAGCACGCCCTCGAAGGGCTCAGCAAGGTCGCCGCCCTCGAAGGCGCGGAACACGGCGTCACCAGCAACTGCATCAATCCCGGCTACGTCCGCACCCCCCTGGTCGAGAACCAGATCGCCGACCAGGCCCGCGCCCACGGCATCCCCGAGGACCAGGTGGTCCGCGAGGTGATGCTCGAACGCACCGCGATCAAGCGCCTCATCGAACCCTCCGAGGTGGCCTCGGCCGCCCTGTGGCTGTGCTCCCCGGACACCGCCTACATCACCGGCGCCTCGCTTCCGCTGGACGGTGCCTGGACCGCCCACTGAACCGGGCCCGCGGGGGAGGGGCCCGGACTCCGGCGCCGGGCCGCCGGCCGGCCTGGACTAGGGTCTGAGTCGGACGTACCGGTGCCGGGCGAGGGGGTCGCGATGGGCGGGGAGAGCGTGCGGGAGTGGCTGCGGGGACTGGAGGTCTTCGCCGGGCCCCTGGCGGAGTTCGCGCCCGCCGAGGCCCCCGACGAGCCGGCCGAGCTGTTCCTGGAGTGGCTGCGGGCCGCGGTCGCCGCCGGGGTGCCCGACCCCCACGCGATGACGATCTCGACCGTGGGGGAGGACGGCGGACCCGACGCCCGGGTCCTCATCCTCAAGAACGTGGATGCCGGCGGCTGGCAGTTCGCCGTCGACGCCCGCAGCCCCAAGGGCCGCCAGCTGGCGGCCGTGCCCCGCGCGGCGCTCACCTTCCACTGGCCGGCGCTCGGCCGCCAGGTGCGGGTCCGGGGGCCGGTGGTGACCGAGCCGGCCGAGAGCGGCGCCGCCGACCTGCTGGCCCGCAACCCGTCCGCGCGGGCGGAGGTGCTGCTGGGCCGCCAGAGCGAACGGCTCGGCAGCACCGACGAGCTGCGCGGCGCCATGCGGCAGGCCCTCGCCCGCGTCGAGGCGGAGCCCGGCCTGGTCAGCCCGGAGTGGACGCTGCGCACTGTCGTCCCGGCCGAGGTCGAGTTCTGGCAGGCGGACAGGAGCCGCGTCCACACCCGGCTGCGCTACGAGCGCGCCGACCGCCTCGGACCGTGGGAGCGCCACCTGCTCTGGCCGTGAGCGCCGCTCCGGGCACCCGGGCCCGCCCCAGGTGGGCGATTGCCGGGGCCGCCGGGCGGACGGAAGCTGGGGGTATGGACACCGGTGCGGCGCGAGCACGCGAAGTCAGCGGGTGGGCGGTGGGGGAGCCCGGCCCGATGCGCACATCCCCCCTGGTGCGGGTGAGGCGACTGCTCGCCGAGCCGGGGGAGCGGGACCTGGTCGTCCGGGTCGAGGCATGCGGGGTGTGCCGCACCGACCTGCACCTGGCCGAGGGCGACCTGCCCCCGCACCGGCCCGGGACGATCCCGGGCCACGAGATCGTCGGACGGGTCGTGGCCGCCGGCCCGGCCGTCACCGGATTCCGCCCCGGCGACCGCGTCGGCGGGGCCTGGCTGCGCCACACCTGCGGCGTGTGCCGCTACTGCCGGGGCGGCCGGGAGAACCTGTGCCCCTCCTCCCGCTACACCGGCTGGGACGCCGACGGCGGTTTCGCCGACCTGGCCGTCCTCCCGGCGCCGTACGCCTACCCCCTGCCCGCCGACGCGGACCCGGCCGAGCTCGCGCCCCTGCTGTGCGCCGGCATCATCGGCTTCCGCGCCCTGCGCCGCAGCGCGCTGCCGCCGGGCGGGCGGCTCGGCCTGTACGGGTTCGGCGGCTCGGCCCACCTGGCCGCCCAGGTGGCCCTCGCCGACGGCGCGACCGTGCACGTGATGACCCGCTCCGCCGCGGCCCGCGAACTCGCCCTCCGCCTCGGCGCGTCCTCCGCCCAGGGCGCCGACGACCCGCCGCCCGAACCCCTGGACTCCGCGATCCTCTTCGCGCCCGTCGGCGACCTCGTCCCCGTCGCCCTGGTCGCCCTCGACCGCGGCGGCACCCTCGCGGTCGCCGGCATCCACCTCACCGACGTCCCCGTCCTCACCTACGAGCGCCACCTCTTCCAGGAGCGGGACCTGCGCAGCGTCACCTCCAACACCCGCCAGGACGGCCGCGACTTCCTCGCCGCCGCCCAGCGCGTCCCGATCCGCCCCACCGTCACCCGCTACCCCCTTTCCCGGGCCGACCAGGCCCTCGCCGACCTCGCCGCCGACCGGGTCAACGGCGCGGCCGTCCTGCTCCCCGAGGCGGAGGCGGGCTGAGCCGCCCGCCCGCAGGGGGCCGCCCTAGGGGCACAGCTCCAGGAGAAGGTGCGACGGCAGCGCCCGGAGGAAGTCGGGGGCGTCGAACACCGCACCGGCGGAGGCGACCCCGACGGCTTCGGTCCGCCCCGCGAGGATCCGGTCCACGGCCTCCGCGACGAGAGGCGCGGTGACGGCGTAGATGTCCCGGCCGCTCACCGTGGCGCGCCGCTCGCGCCCGCCCGAGCGGACGACGACGTCCACGAGGAAGGTCTGCGCCGACCGGCCGCGCCGGTCGACCGCGATCGGCGCCGGCGTGTCCGGAGAGGCGAGGTCACCGGCCGCCTCGACCGTCATGTAGGTGCGCACGTCCGGGACGGCCAGGTGGCTCGGAATCGTGACGACGTCGGCCATCGTGAACTCCCCGAGGACCCGGCGCGGCCCCATGGGCTCGGGAAACGGCCACTCCAGGCTGGGCAGGTCGTCCCGGCGGTACTCCAGGCGCCCGCCGGCGTAGCGGACCCGGCGGCCGTCCCGCCGCTGCCGGGAGACCGCGCCCGCGGCCCGCGTCCCCGCGGTGGGGTGCCAGCCGCTCAGCCCGTACGCGACGTGCACCTCGGCGGCCGCCTTCCAGTCACCCATGGCGGCGGTGGCCAGCAGGTCGCCGAGGCCGCCGAAGAAGGCCATCGCTGGGACGACCACGACCCCCGCGGCGCGGGCCCGGTCCGCGAAGTGTGCGAACGTGTCGAGGTTCGCCTCGATCTCCGCCGCCACGTCCACGTAGGGGATGCCCGCGCGCAGCGCGGCCTCGATCACGGGCGCGGCCGTCGTGGCGAAGGGCCCGGCGCAGTTGACCACGGCCGCCGCGCCCACCAGGGCGCGGTCGAGCGCGGCGGCGTCGTCGACCGCCGCCGGGCGGGCGTCCAGGCCCGTCCCGGACGCGAACGCCGTCAACCTGCCGGCGTCGCGCCCGGCGAGCACCGGGACGAAGCCGCGGTCCCGCAGTTCCGCCACCACGAAGCGCCCGGTGTGCCCGTACGCGCCGTACACCGTCACCTTCGGACCCGCTCCCATGAATCCCCCCGCACTCGCATGATCTTTCGTGATCCGTCGTGGCCATCCTGACGGGCGCGGACGGCCGCCACGAGTGTCCGGAACGACAGGAGCCGTACACTTCCGGACGTGACCACCGTCGCCCTGGCCGTCGCCGACGGGATGCTGCACTTCGAACTGTCCGTCGCCCACGAGGTCTTCGGCTCCGCGCCGGTCGGCACGGCCGGCCCCTGGTACGACCTCGTGGTGTGCGGGCCGGGCCCGGTGCGGGCCGGCCGGTTCCTTCTGGAGCCCGACCACGGTCTCGACCGGCTGGCGCACGCGGACACGGTGATCGTCCCCGGCTGGGCCGACGTCGACCGGGACCCGCCCCCGGACCTGGTCGACGCGGTGCGCGCGGCGCACGAGGCGGGCGCACGCGTGGCCTCCCTGTGCACGGGCGCGTTCGTGCTGGCGGCCGCCGGCCTGCTCGACGGGCGGCGGGCGACCACGCA
This sequence comes from uncultured Actinomycetota bacterium, assembly GCA_963756705.1. Classification (GTDB taxonomy): domain Bacteria; phylum Actinomycetota; class Actinomycetes; order Streptomycetales; family Streptomycetaceae; genus Actinacidiphila. Next base: position 270,624 of record CAVWOS010000010.1, read on the forward strand.
CTGGGCGCACACCGGCCTCCTGGCCGCCCGCTACCCGAGGGTGACGGTGGACCCGGACGTGCTCTACGTGGACAACGGCAGCGTGCTGACCTCCGCCGGGAAGGCCGCCGCCATGGACCTGTGCCTGCACATCGTCCGCCTCGACCACGGCTCGTCGGTCACCAACGCCGCGGCCCGCCGCCTGGTCGTGCCGCCGCACCGCGAGGGCGGGCAGGCCCAGTTCGTCACCACCCCGGTGCCCGCCCCGGACCGCCATCCGCTCGCCGATCTCCTCCCCTGGGCCGCCGAGCGGCTGGACCGACCGCTGACCGTGGAGGACCTGGCCCGACGGGCCGGGATGAGCTCGCGGCACCTCGGCCGGCACTTCCGCTCGGTGACCGGCACCACCCCGCTGCGGTGGCTGCTCTCCCAACGCGTCCGTCGCGCCCAGGAGTTGCTGGAGACCACCGGCGACAGCGTGGACGCGATCGCCGCCGCGACCGGCATGGGCACCGCCACCACGCTGCGCCGCCACTTCACCCGCACGGTCGGCGTGCCACCCGACACGTACCGCCGCACCTTCCGGGCCCGAACGCGCCCCGGCCCGCACGCCGAGCCGGACGGCCGGCTCGGGCTCACGGCCGCACCGTCAGCACCAGTTTTCCCGTGACCCGGCCCGTCTCGCTCTCGGCGTGCGCCTTCGCGGCCTCGGCCAGCGGGTACGTGCCGGCGACGTGCGGACGCAGCCGGCCGGAGTCCGCCAGCGCGGCCACCGCGGCCATGCCCGCGTGGTCGTACTCGACCTGGAGGGCGGCCGCCCGCACCCCCGACGCGGCCGCGCGGGACTCCACTTCGGCGAACAGGGCGGGCAGGATCGACACCAGCAGGCCGCCGGGCCGCAGCGTCTCCAGCGAGCGCAGCCGGTCGGCGCCGAGGAACGGGTCGAGGACCACATCGACGTCGCGGGCCGCCGCCACGAAGTCCCGGGTGCGGTAGTCGACGACTTCGTCCGCGCCCAGGCGCCGGACGAAGTCGTGCTTGGCGGCGGAGGCCGTGCCGATGACGTACGCGCCGCGCTCCTTGGCGATCTGCACCGCGAGGTGGCCCACCCCGCCGGCCGCCGCGTGCACCAGCACCCGCTGCCCGGGCCGTACGTCGGCCGTGTCGACCAGCGCCTGCCAGGCGGTCATCGACGCCAACGGGAGGGCCGCGGCCTCCACGTGGCTCAGCCCGGCCGGCTTGGGGACGAAGGCGCGGGCCGGAGCGGTCGCGTACTCGGCGTGGGCCCCGTGCCCGTTCGGGTACGGCAGCATGCCGAACACCTCGTCGCCCGGCCGGTGCAGCGTGACGCCCGCGCCGACGGCCGCCACCACGCCGGACACGTCCCAGCCCAGCGTGAAGGGCGGCGCGCCGAAGCGCAGCATTCCGGTGCGGTGCTTCCAGTCGGTCGGGTTCAGCCCTGCGGCGTGGACGGCGACGAGGATCTCGCTGCCGACGGGCTCGGGCCGCCCGACCTCGACCACCTTGAGCACCTCGGGGCCGCCGACGGCGTCCTGGCTGATCGCGCGCATCGTGTTCTCGCTCATGGCACGATCCTGCGGCCCGCGTACCTCTTGCGGCCACGGCAGGAATGCCATGAGCCGATAGGATCCTGCCATGGTCGCCCCGCCGCCGCATCGCGTCGCCGTCCTCGCGCTGGACGGCGCCTATCCGTTCGAACTGGGCATCCCCGCAAGAGTGCTGGGAGCGGCCGACGGCCGCTACGAGGTCGTGGTCTGCTCCTGCGACGGGGGGCCGGTCGAGACCAACGCCGGGTTCAGTGTCGTGCCCCGGCACGGCCCGGACGTCCTCGCGTCCGCCGGCACCGTGATCGTCGCACCGATCGAACCGACCCGGCTCACCCGCGAGTTGCCCGCGCACGTGGCCGCTGCCCTCACCCTCGTACGCCCCGGCACCCGCATCGTTTCCATCTGCAGCGGCGTCTTCGTCCTGGCCGCGGCCGGGCTGCTCGACGGGCGGCCGGCCACCAGCCACTGGGAGGGTGCCGCGCTCTTCCGCCGCTGGTACCCGCGGGTCCGCCTCGACGAGGACGTGCTCTTCGTCGACGACGGCGACGTGCTCACTTCGGCGGGCGCCGCCTCCGGGGTGGACCTGTGTCTCCACCTGATCCGCACCGACCACGGCGCCCACCTGGCCAACCACGCCGCCCGGCGCTGCGTGGTGGCCCCGTTCCGCGAGGGCGGGCAGGCCCAGTACATTGAGCGGCCCATTCCCGACGACCCGGCCGCGTCCACCTCGGCCACCCGCCAGTGGGTCCTTCAGCACCTCGGCGACCGCCTCACCGTCGAACTGCTCGCCTCTCGCGCCCACATGAGCCCGCGCACCTTCGTCCGCCGCTTCCGCGCCGAGACCGGCCTGCCGCCGGGCCGCTGGCTCATCGAGCAGCGGCTGGACCGCGCCCGGCACCTGCTGGAGTCCACTGACCTGACCGTCGACCAGATCGCCGTCGACATTGGCTTCGCCACCGCCGCGTCGCTGCGCAGGCACCTCAACACCGAACTCGGCGTCTCCCCGCTGGCCTACCGTCGCACCTTCCGCCCGGCGTCTCCTTCCCCGGGGCGCCGCCCTCCCGTCCGGCCGCTCCGGCAGTGACGCGCGGACGGTCCCGGATGGGTGCGGTACTTGACCCTGACGCGGCGTCATGCCGCATCGTCGGTGGGGTGGAGGAGCACCTGACCGTGGGACGCGTGGCCGAGCTGGCCGACGTCACCGTCCGCACGCTGCATCACTACGACAGGATCGGCCTCGTGCGGGCGTCCGCGCGGACCGCGGCCGGATACCGGGCCTACTCGGCGGGCGACGTGGAGCGGCTGCGGGAGGTGCTGGCCCACCGGCGGCTGGGCTTCGGACTGCGCGAGATCGCGGACCTGGTGGACGACCCGGCCACCGACGCGGCCGCGCGCCTGCGACGGCTGCGCGGCCTGCTGCTGGAGCAACGGGACCGCGCCGCGGCCATGGTGACGGCCATCGACCGGGAACTGGAGGCACGCGCCATGGGGATCAGTCCGACGCCGGAGGAGCAACTGCGGTTGTTCGGCGCGCGGTTGTACGACACCATCGGGTCCGCCTACCCGGCGACGCGGCGCACCGAGCCGCGGATCGCCGCGCGGGTCCGGGACGCGCTCGGGGACGCGCGGACGGTCCTGAACGTGGGAGCCGGCACCGGTTCGTACGAGCCCCCGGACCGCGAGGTCACCGCGGTGGAGCCGTCGGCCGTCATGCGGGCGCAGCGTCCGGTCGGCTCGGCGCCGTGCGTGGCCGCGGCCGCGGAGGCGCTCCCGTTCGAGGACGGGTCGTTCGACGCCGCGATGGCCTTCAGTACCGTCCACCACTGGCGGGACCCGATCGCCGGGCTGCGCGAGATGCGGCGCGTGGCCCGCCGCGTGGTCGTCTTCACGCACGACGACAGCGACTCCGGCTGGCTGCACCGCTTCTGGCTCACCCGCGACTACCTGCCCGAGGTCGCCGGCCTGGTCGTCGGCCGGCCCACGGTGGACCGGCTGGCCCGCGCGATCGGTGCCCGCATCGAGCCGGTGCTCATCCCGTGGGACTGCGCCGACGGCTTCTTCGAGGCCCACTGGCGCCGGCCCGAGGCGTACCTCGACGAACCCGTGCGGCGCGCGGTGTCGGTGTGGACGCGGGTCGGGCCCGAGGCCGAGCGGCGCGCGGTGGACCGGCTCCGCGACGACCTCGCCACCGGGCGCTGGGCCGAACGCAACCGCGAACTGCTCACCCTCGACGCGGCGGAGCTCGGCCTGCGCCTGCTCGTGGCCTGAACCGCAGGGCGAGGCGAATCGGGTCAGGGGCGCCGGTGGTGGCGAAATCGGCCACCGGTGTGCGGGGCGCCCCGCCGGCCCGCGGGAGTTGGTTGACTGCCTCTTATGACCTCAACCGCGTTCGAGACCGCCACCCCCGACCCGATCGCCTACCTCGATAGGGTCGCCGCGACCGACCTCGGCCGCTTCTACAAGGGGCGCATGCTCGACGCACTCGATGTTTGTCCCGGCCACACGGTGCTCGACCTGGGCTGCGGTCCCGGCACCGACCTCGCCGCGCTCGCCCGGGCCGTCACCGCGACGGGCACGGTGATCGGGGTCGACCACGATCAGGCCGCGGTCAGCGCGGCTCGGGAACGCACCGCCGACGAGCACACGGTCAGCGTGCGCCTCGGCGACCTCCACGACCTGCCGCTGCCGGACCACGCCGCCGACCGGGCCCGCACCGACCGGGTCCTGCAACACGTCACCGACCCCGCCCGGGTCCTCCGGGAGACGCACCGCGTGCTCCGGCCCGGCGGACGGCTCGTCATGGGTGAGCCGGACTGGGAGACCTTGACCGTCGACCACCCGGACACCGACCTCTCGCGCGCCTACACCGCCTACGTGACGGACAAGGCCGTCCGCAACTCCCGCATCGGCAGGCAGCTCCCCCGCCTCGCGACCGAGGCCGGCTTCACGGTCCCCTCGGTCGTCCCGATCACCCCCGTCTTCCGAGATGCCCGGGCCGCCGACCAGACCCTCGGACTGGAACGGACGACCCGCCGCGCCGTCGCCGCCGGCTACCTCACCGACGAAGCAGCACGTCGATGGCTCGACCACCTCTCCACCGGCCCCTTCCTCGCGGCGGTGACGTTCTACGTCGTCGTGGCCGAGTCGTAGCGGCCCGTCGGCGAGGACGGCCGGCGGAGAACAGCTCCCGGCGGCGCGGGCAGTGGCTAAACCGCTCGCTCCCACCCGGTGCGGCAGCGTCCTATGAGCGGCCCCGGGGCCTGTTCGGCGGGTGGTGGGCCGGCCGGCCCCGGGGCGGGGCGGCTCAGCGTTTGAGCGTGAAGGTGAAGTCGCCGGAGAGCTTGCCGCCCAGGCGGACCGTCGAGACGAGGTTCCCCTCGGCGAGGAGGCGCTCGGCCTCGGCCCGCGGAAGGCCGAAGCCCTCCGCGATCAGTGGCAGCGGCCGGACCGGGATCCGTGCCGCGAAGCGGACCGTGACCTCGGCCGCCTCGTCCGGGAGGTGGCCCGGGCCGCCCGTGTCGAGGCGCCAGGCGTGGTCCCCGTCGAGCGAGACGCGGTTGCGCCGGTGCACGAGCGGGTCCTGAAGCAGTTCGGCGGTCAGGACGGGATCGTCGGTGCCCAGCCGCTCCAGCAGGTCGGGCCGCACGGAGCGCACGTTCACCCGTCCCAGGACGGTGAGTTCGGCGGTCTCCCCGCAGGTTGCGCACAGCGCGAGGAGCCGGAACAACGGCATGTCCTCGAAGAGGCGACAGCGGGCGCCCGCACGCCAACCGTCCCCACGGCCCCGCCTCCACCCGTTTTCGCACCGCGGGGCCGGGCCCGCACCACCGGGCCCGTCCCCTGAGGTGCGCGGGCTGCGCGGAGCCACCCGCCCGGCGCGCCTACGCTTCCGCCGTGACCAAGTTCTTCGCCACCGTGTGCCTGCCGCCGACCGCGCCCAGCGAGGTACCGGAGGCGATCGCGGCCGTGATGGCCCCGTACGACTTCGACCTGCCCGGCGACTGGAACCCGGCGGGGCAGTGGGACTGGTGGCGGATCCACGCCGACATGGGCAAGGCCCTCTTGGCCCTGCCGCACCACGACGGCGACGGCAGGCTGTTGACGTCCGCCTCCCTGCCGCGGGAGAAGGCCGCGCTCGACGCCCTCGGCCCGCTGGAGTGCTACGGCGGTCCGCGCCGGCTGCTGGACTTCGAGGCCATGCGCAGACGCGCGGCGCGCCCGTACGACGCGCTGCTCGCCTTCTGGCAGGAGTTGGCCGCGGCGCACGAGCCGGCCCGCCCGCTGGCGGAGTTCGTGGGGCGCCACGAGGCCGATCCGACGGGCTACCCGCTGGCGGAGGCCGAACGGGAGCACCGGGCCCAGCCGTTGGTCCGGGAGTTGGCCCGGCGGTCGGCCGCGGGCGATCTCGACTTCGCGACGGAGTTCCTGCCCCGCGATCCGGTCGCGTACTTCGCGCATGAGCATGAGGAGGCGCGGAAGTGGGCGGTCCGGTGCGCCGTACCCGGGTCCGCCCTGATCGGCCCCGACGGCGCGTGGACGGACGCGGACTGTGCCGCGGACTACTGGGAGCGGGCGAACGACTGCCTGGACGGTCTGGACGAGGAAGCCGTCGTGGTCGACCTGCTCTGCCACTGCTGAGCGCCGACCGCGCCATGCGGCGCCACGCGGGCAGTTCCTCGCCGTGCCCGTAGGCACCGTGCCCGCGCCCCCCGAGGCCGGCCCCCGGCGACCCGCGCCGGGCCGGGAGGGCGGTTCGGTACGTCCCCGGTCGCCCCGGAAGCCCGCGCGGCAGCGCCCCTTCCCGTAACACAGAAGTGACGTGCTCTTGACAGGGTGTGGCCGCAGGACGAAGGTTTCGGGGTGCGCGGCGCCCCGGCGACGGTCGGGTGGTCGCGCGCGTCGCGCCGCCCCCGAGGTCGAACTGAGGCCGGGTGGGGCGGAGTTCGCCGTTGGACAACGTTGTCAGACCCGCCCGACGCCCCCCACGGAGGTAGGTCCACGATGGTGCACTCGCTCAGACATCACGGATGGAGCCCGGTCGCCGCGGCGGCGGCCGCGCTGCTGGCCGTGGCCGGATTCAGCCCAGCGGCGGCGGCCGCGTCCAAGCCCGCGCTGGTGACCTCGCCGGCCTCGCTCGTCAACCCGTTCATCGGCACGTCGCACGCCGCCGACGACTTCCCCGGCGCGGACGCGCCGTTCGGGATGGTGCAGTGGAGTCCTGACACGCCGTCACGTCCGGACGGCGGCGGCTACGAGTACAACGACAGCTCGATCACGGGCTTCAGCCTGACCCACATCGCGGGCCCCGGCTGCGGCGCGGCCGGGGACATCCCGGTGCTGCCGACCGTGGGCGCGGTCAACACCGGTGCCACGGACGCCTTCTCGCACACGAACGAGTCTGCGACCCCGGGCTCGTACGCCGTGACGCTCGGCAACGGCGTGAAGACCGAGCTGACCGCCACCACCCGCAGCGGCATGGCCCGGTTCACCTTCCCGACCACCAGCCAGGCCAACCTGATCTTCAAGCTGACGAAGAGCCAGAACGGCGCGTCCAGCACGCAGTTCAACGTGGTCTCCAGCACGGAGGTCAGCGGGCAGGTCACCTCGGGCAACTTCTGCGGCGCGTCGAACAAGTACACCGTCTACTTCGACATGGTCTTCGACCGGCCGTTCGCCACGAACGGCACGGCCGCGGTCAAGAGCACCCCGAGCGCCAAGCCCCGCGCCAAGGCGACCAAGAACGCCGCCGAGAAGGCCAACCGGCCGACCCTGCACGGCAGTTCCCCGACCGCCAAGGTGTCCCCGGCGGCCGCGGCCAACAACGGCTACGTCACCTTCGACGCCAGCAGCAACCACACCGTCCAGGCCAAGGTCGGCATCTCCTACGTGTCGATCGCCAACGCGACCGCCAACCGCACCGCGGAGAACTCCGGCTGGGCCTTCGACACCACCAAGTCCGCGGCCCAGTCCGCCTGGAACTCGCTGCTCGGCAAGGTGGCGATCGCCGGCGGCACCTCCGCCCAGCAGACGGTCTTCTACACCGCGCTGTACCACTCGCTGCTGCACCCCAACGTGATCAGCGACACCAACGGCCAGTACTACGGCTTCGACGGCAAGACCCACACCGTGGACTCCGGCCACTCCGCCGCGTACGCCAACTACTCCGGCTGGGACATCTACCGCTCGCAGGCCCAACTGGAGGCGCTGGTCGACCCGCAGGTCGCCTCCGACACCGCGCAGTCGATGATCGACGACTACGCCCAGACCGGCCAGTTCCCCAAGTGGTCGGAGAACAACGGCGAGTCGTACGTCATGGTCGGTGACCCGGCCGACGAGATCATCGCCGACTACTACGCCTTCGGGGCGCGGAACTTCGACAGCTCCACCGCGCTGACGGACATGGTCCGTGAGGCCACCACCGCCAACAACAACCGGCCCGGCCTCAACCACCTCCAGCAGCTGGGCTGGCTGCCCAGCAACGGGTCCTACGGCTGCTGCAACTTCTACGGCCCGGCGTCCACCACGCTGGAGTACAACTCGGCCGACTTCGCGGTCTCCGCGCTGGCGGGCGCCCTCGGCGACAGCGCCGACCAGAAGACGCTGGCCGACCGCGCGCAGGACTGGCGCAACCTGTTCGACAGCGGCAGCGGGTTCATCCAGCCGCGCGACTCCTCCGGCAGCTGGACCAGCGGCTTCTCCGCCACCTCGGGCAGCAACTTCGTCGAGGGCGACTCCTGGCAGTACACGCCGATGGTGCCCTTCAACGTGCACGGCCTGTCCGCGGCGATGGGCGGCGACGCCAAGCTCGCCACCTTCCTGGACACCGACCTGTCCTCGCTGACCGGCGGCAACGGCTACACCGACCTGGGCAACGAGCCGAGCCTGAACATCCCCTGGATGTACGACTACATCGGCCAGCCCTACAAGACGCAGTCGGTGGTGCGGAAGGTCCAGGACCAGATCTGGACCAACAGCCCCTCGGGCCTGGCCGGCAACGACGACCTGGGCGAGATGAGCTCCTGGTACGTGTGGTCGGCGCTGGGCATGTACCCCGAGACGCCCGGCACCTCCGACCTCGCCCTGGGCAGTCCGATGTTCACCCAGGCCGTGGTCACGCTGCCGTCGGGCAACACGCTCACCGTCAACGCGCCCGCCGCGGCCGACAACGCGCCCTACGTCCAGTCGGCCACCTGGAACTCCTCGGCCTGGAACAACGCCTACGTCCCGTCCGGCGCGCTCACCTCGGGCGGCACGCTCGCCTTCACGCTCGGCACCTCGGCCAACACCTCCTGGGCGTCCGGCTCCTCCTCGGCGCCGCCGTCCTACCCGGGCTCGCCCACGTACTCCAACGTCGCGATCTCGGACGACAGTTCGTCCTCGTCGGCGGACTTCGACGGTGTCGGCAACAGCTACTCCGCGCAGGCGCTGGCCGCGGCCGGCCTCACCCCCGGCGGCCATGTCACCGCCGGCGGCGCCTCGTTCACCTGGCCCAACGTCGCCTCCGGCCAGCGGGACGACTACGTGGCCAACGGACAGACCGTGTCGGCCTCCGGTTCCGGATCGATCTCCTTCCTGGGATCGGCCAACCACGGACCGTCCACCGGCACCGCCACCGTCCACTACAACGACGGCAGCACGCAGAACGTCCAGATCACCTTCTCCGACTGGACGTTGAACGGCGGCAGCGCCACCCCCGCCGCGGGCAACGCCACCGCCGCGACGGCCGCCTACCGCAACCGCGCCGGCACCACCACGGAGGCGGTGAAGACCTACGTCTTCGCCACCGCGCCCATCGCGCTCGCCTCCGGCAAGACGGTCACCTCCGTCCGGCTGCCGTCCGACACGAACACCGGCGGACTGCACGTGTTCGCCGTCGGGTTCGGCGGCACCGCGGCGGCGGGCCCGATCGTGTCCGGGGTGTCGAGCAGCCTGTGCGTGGACGACAAGAACAGCGCGACCACGGACGGCAACCCGGTGCAGATCTGGACCTGCAACAGCAGCGGGGCGCAGGCGTGGACCCTCGGCTCGGACGGCACCGTGCGCGCCCTCGGCGGCTGCCTGGACGCCGCCAACTCCGGTACCGCCAACGGCACCCTGGTCCAGTGGTACACCTGCAACGGCTCGGCCGCCCAGGTCTGGAACCCGGGCGCGAACGGCTCGCTGGTGAACCCCAACTCCGGCAAGTGCCTGGACGATCCCAACTCGTCCACCACCACCGGGACCCAGCTCCAGCTCTACACCTGCAACGCCACCGCCGCCCAGAACTGGACGCTTCCGTAGGTCCGTTCGGCACGGCGGCATGAGAAATCCCGGCCGGGTGGGGCGATCTCCACCCGGCCGGGACGTTGAATCAGCCGCGCCGGATCAGGACGGCAGGTGCCAGACCTGGGCGCCGCTGCCGTTGCAGTCCCAGATCTGCACCTGGGTGCCCGCCGTGGTCGACCCGCTCGGATCGTCCAGACACTTGTTGGACTGCGGGTTGTACAGCGACCCGTTGGACTGGGGTATCCAGACCTGTGAACCCGTTCCGTTGCAGTCGTACAGGTCCACCTTGGTTCCGTCGGCCGTGCCCGCCGCGTACACGTCCAGGCACTTGCCCAGGACGTGCAGCGTGCTGCCGGCCTGGACGACGGTCCACTGCTGGGCGGCGGACCCGTTGCAGGTGTAGATCTGGATCGGGTTGTAGTTGGCGGTGCTGGCGGAGCGGTCGTCCAGGCACAGGCCGCCGGGGCCGGTGATCGCCGAGCCGCCGGTGGGCGGCGGAGTGGTGCCGCCACCGCTGGTGGTGTACGCGGCCACGTAGCCGACGCTCATCGTGCCGCCGGAGGTGGTGGACCCGCTCGGCGAGGTGCAGCCGCACACGCCGTTCGGGAAGCCGCCGCCCATCGCCAGGTCGAAGATGATCATCAGGTTGTGGTCGTACGCCTGCTGCCAGGTCGACGCGCCCACCTGGCCCTCGGTGACGGTGAAGTACGAGGCGCCGTCGAGGTAGAAGGTGATCGACTCGTTCGAGGTGTCGGTGCGGTCGAGGATCATCGTGTACGTGTGGAAGCCGGTCTGGCAGCCGCCGCAGCCGCGCAGGCCGCTGCCGATGCCGTTGCCCTCGTTGCAGGGGCCGCCGGGGTAGACGCCGCAGTGGATGGTGCCGGCCACGTCGGAGAGGGCGTTGACGTCCTCCATGATGTCGATCTCGCCGTTCTCGGGCCACTGGCCCTGGCCCAGCATCCAGAACGCCGGCCAGTAGCCGAGACCGTTGCCCGGGTTGGGCTGCTGGATCGAGGCGGTGACCTCCAGCTTGCCGCCGGCCGGCGCGCCGGCCACGGCGTTGGGCGTGTGGATGCGCCCGGAGGTCCAGTTGCTGCCGCTGCCGAGCGCGGTGATGTTCAGGTGGCCGCTGCCGTCGAGGTGGACGTTGGAGGTCGAGTTGGTCATCGTCTCGATCTCACCGGTGCCGAAGTTCGAGCCGGGGCCGGTGTCGTACGTCCACTTCGAGCCGTTGGGCGCACTGCCCGAGGCACCGGAGAAGTCGTCGCTGAACACCGTCGACCAACCCGAGGGCGGCGGGGGCACGGTGACCGCGCTCGCGGTCGGCGCGCCCGAGAAGACGCCGAGCAGGCAGAGGGCGGCGAGGGCGAACACCGTCGCGACGCGCCGGCGGAACCGGGCGAGCAGGCGCAGGCCGCGCAGTACGCGGCGCGGGATCGTGTGGGGGGTCATCCTTGGGCTCCCAATGGTCCGTCAGAAGTGGGGGTGGGATCTCCTTGGCGAGCGTGAGCGTAAACGATTGAAGATGTGCACATGCCAACACGTCAAGATGCGTGAGAGCGCTTTCAAGGCGTTCTCGCCCGCGTCGGCCCGGCCCGCGACCAGCGCCCTCGGCCCGACGAGGGGACGGGACCGGGAACGGCTCGATAGGGTCGGGGTCCAGGTCGGCCCCGTCCCCACCACGACGCGGGTCCCGTCCGCAGACCGCGCGTGACGAGGCCGCACCCGGGCCCGCGGCACGCGACCGCCCGCACCCGAGCCCCCCGGTGGCCCCATGCCCTCGCAGCCCCCCGCGTCGTCCGCGCCCGACGAACCCGCCCCCGTCGCCCCGTACTTGCGCCGTCTGCTCGAACTCATAGCCGAGGACGCGCCCGCCGAGGAGTACGGGGCACTGGCCGCGCGGGCCCGGGCCGCGGGTGCCGCCGCCGCCGACCTCGCGGAGCTCGAACAGGCCACCGCCACCGCCCTGCGGGTGCGCGGCACGCTGCGCCAGCACCGCCGGCGCGAGACCGAACTCGCCGCGCTGTTCGACACCGCCGGCGACCTCGCCGCCCTGCGCGACCTCGACGCCGTCCTGGAGTCGATCGTGCGCCGGGCCCGCATGCTGCTCGGCACCGACACCGCCTACCTCACCCTGCGCGACGACGAGGCCGGCGACACGTACATGCGGGTCACCGACGGGTCGGTCTCGCCGCTCTTCCAGACCCTCCGGCTCTCCTACGGCGACGGCCTCGGCGGGCTCGTCGCGCAGACCGCCCGCCCGTACGCCACCCCCGACTACCGCACCGACGCGCGCTTCCGGCACACCGGCTCGATCGACGAGGGGGTGCTGGACGAGGGACTGGTCGGCATCCTCGGCGTGCCGCTGGTGCTCGGCGGGCGGGCCGGGGCCGGCCGCGCGGGCGCGCCGCGCGGCCGGGAGAACGGCGGACCGGTGGTCAACGGCGCCGCGGCCGCCGCGAGTTCGGCCCCGCCCGCGCCGCGCGCCCCCGACGGTGACGTCATCGGCGTGCTCTTCGCCGCCGACCGCACCCCGCGGCCCTTCAGCCCCGACGAGGTCGCGCTGCTGTGCTCGCTGGCCGCGCACGCCGCCATCGCCATCGACACCGCCCGGGCCATCGCCGACCTCGCCCACGCCGGCGCGGTGATCCGCGCGCACGCCGCCGCCATGCAGCGCGCGGAGGCGGGCCACGACCGGCTCACCGACCTGGTGCTGCGCGGCGGCGACCTGTCCGAGGTGGCCGCGGCCGTGGCCGGGCTGCTGGACGGGGCGATCACGATCCACGACCCCGAGGGCCGCACCCTGGCCGCCGTCGGCCGCGGCGGCGGCGCCTTCGACGGCCCGGCCCCCGAGGTCGCCTCCCTGGTCGCGCACGCCGCCCGCGCGCACACCGCGGCCCGCGCCGTCTTCCGCGACCGCCGCTGGACCTGCGCGGTGCTGGCCGGCCCCGAACTCCTCGGCAGCCTCGTGCTGCACGGCCGCGGCGGGCTCGACGACTCCGACCGGCGGCTGTTCGAGCGGGCCGGCGTGGTCACCGCGCTCCTGCTGCTGCTCAGCCGGTCGGTCGCCGAGACCGAGAACCGGGTGCGCGGCGAGCTGATCACCGACCTCCTCACGGCGCCGGGCCGCGACCCGGCCGGGCTGGTGCTGCGCGGGCGCCGGCTCGGCATCGACCTCGGCCGGCCCTGCCTGCTGCTGGTCGCCGAGACCGCGGACGGCGGCCACGAGCGGCTGGCCGGCGCCGCCGGGCAGTACCTCTTCGGCGGCGAGGGCATCAGCGCCGAGCAGGCCGGCACGGTGGTCCTGCTCGTGCCGCACGACGGGACGAGGCCCGGTGAGGCGGCCCGCGCCGCCGCGGCCCAGCTCGGCCACCTGGTCGGCGCGCCCGCCACGGTGGCCGCCTGCGGCCCGGCCACCGGTCCGCAGGCCGTCGCCGACGCCCACGCCGAGGCGCTGCGCTGCCTGCGCGCCCTGAAGTCCCTCGGCCGGATCGGCGAGGGCGCCAGCGCGGCCGAACTCGGCTTCCTCGGCGTGCTGCTGGGCGACGAGCGCGACGTCGGCTCCTTCGTCACCGCCACCCTCGGCCCGCTGCTGGACTACGACGCCCGGCGCGGCACCGAACTCGTGCGCACCCTGGACGCCTACTTCGCCTGCGGCGGCGTCCTCACCCGCACCAAGGACGAACTCCACCTGCACGTCAACACGGTGGTGCAGCGGCTGGACCGCATCCAGGTCCTGCTCGGCCCGGACTGGAACGAGCCGGAGCGCGCCCTGGAACTCCAACTCGCCCTGCGCCTGCACCTGTTGTCGGGAGCCTGACGGATCGGGGCGCGCCGCGCGCGTCCGGCCCGCGCGGTCAGGTCCGCAGCTTCAGGCCGGCGCGCTCCTCCAGCAGGGCCACCCCGAGCAGTTCGCCGTCGGCCGGTCCGTAGCGCTCCAGCGCCTGCGCGTACAGGAGGCGTACCGCCTCGGACAAGTCGTGCGGCGTGCCGAGTTCACCCGCGAGAGCGGTCACGGCGGCCAACTGGTCCTGGACGTGGTCGAGCCCGAACGTGGTGAGGTAGTCGCCGGCGAACAGCGCGGTCAGGTCCCTGCGGACGAACTCGCTGCCCGCCGCGCTCGTGGCCGGCACCTCGCGCAGCACGGGGAGTTCGATGCCCGCGCGGCGGCCGAGCAGCAGCGCCTCCGCGGTGGCCACCGCCTGGCCGAACCACAGCATGTTGACCAGGAGTTTGAGGGTGTAACCGGTGCCTGGGCCGCCGACGTGGACCACGCGGCCGGGGTCGGCGAAGACGTCGAGCAGGGGGCGGTGGCGGGCCAGCACGTCCGCGTCGCCGCCGGCGAACAGCCGTACCGTGCCGGCCTCGGCGTCGCGCGGCCCGCCGCCCATCGGGGCCTCCAGCACGAACGCTCCCCGGGCCCGCACCCGGGCGGCGATCGGAGCCGCCGCGCTCGGCGTGCTGCTCGTCAGGTCGATCCAGGCGGCACCCGGGCGCAGCGCCGCCACCAGGGCGTCGCCCATCACTGACGCCACCTCGACCGGTCCGGGCAGGACGGTGAGCAGCACGTCCGCGTCCGCCGCGGTCCGGACGGGGGAGGGGCACCAGGCCGCGCCGCACGAGGTGGCCGCCTTCTCCCGGTCCGGCAGGATGTCGCAGGCGACCACGGGATGTCCGGCGGCGACGAGACGGGCGCAGATCGGCGCGCCGATCCGACCCATGCCGATGAGTCCGATCCTCAGCACGGCGTGAGCACAGCTCCGGCCCTCACCACCCCCGTCGGCACGGGGCGCCGCTCCGCCGGGGCCGCGCGGAGCCGGCCCCGGCCCCCGGCGCAGCCGGTCCGATCGCCCCGCCGGCGGCCGCCGGGGCCGCCGTCGTCACGCCTCCGCGGCCCGGAGCCGCCGCGCGCCGCGGGCGGCGCGGATCCGCTCCGGGAGGCGGACCACCCCGCCCGGCAGGGTGTAGACGACGAGGACGAAGAGGGCTCCGAGCAGGAAGAGGGGCTGGGACAGCGGCACCCGCAGCACCGACGGCAGGCCGGCGACCGCGTGGGAGCCGGCCAGGTCGCCGAGCCGCTGGTCGGCCCACGTGTACAGCACGCCGCCCACCAGCGGGCCCCAGCGCGAGCCGGAGCCGCCGAGCACCACCATCACCAGCAGGGAGAGGGTGAAGTCGGAGGTGGTGGTCTGCGGGGTGGCGCCGCCGGTCAGCAGCAGGTGCACCACACCGCCGACCGCGGCCAGGGCGCCCGCCAGCACGAAGGCGGTCAGCTTGAAGCCGTACGGCCGCAGGCCCAGCACCTCCACCCGGCGCTCGTTCTCCTTGATGCCCTCCCACACCCGGCCGGTGGGGGAGCGCACCGCCCAGTGCACGACGGCGATCGTGACGACGAGGTAGGCCAGCGCGATCCAGTACAGGTTGGCGGTGTTGGCGATGCCGGCCAGCGCGCCGGGCAGCTTGTCCGCGGGGATCGCCCGGCCCTCCTCGCCGCCGGTCGTGCCGCCCGGGTCGCGCTCCACCAGGATCGAGCCGGCCTGCGCGAAGGCCAGCGTCACCATCGAGAAGGCGATGCCGCCCACCCGCAGCGCGACCGAGCCGAGCAGCGCGGACAGCGCGACGCCCGCCAGCACCCCGAGCAGCACGGCCGCCGCGAACGGCAGCCCGGTCTCGGCCAGCAGGATCTCCGTGGCGTAGCTGCCGGCCGCGAAGTACAGCGCGTGCCCGAAGGACAGCAGCCCGGTCCGGCCCAGCAGCAGGTCGTACCCGGTCGCGAGCGCCCCGAACACCAGGCACAGGGCGAGCAGTTGGAGACTGCCGGCGCTGCCGATCGGGCCCTGGAGCAGGCCGGGCAGCGGCAGCGCGCTGTACGGCGCCACGAAGAGCGCGGCCAGCACCACCAGCGGCCACCAGCGGGTCCAGCGGCGTGCGCGGGCCGGCGGCGGAGCGCTCCGCCGGGCCGCCTCCCGGCTCGGGGCGGCGGTGGTCATGCGAGCCTCCCGGTGATCCCGCGCGGCCGGAGCAGCAGCAGCGCGGCGAGCATCACGACGACGGCCAGGTCGCCGAGGCCCGCGGTGGTGTAGTAGTTGGCGAACTGCTGGACCAGGCCCACCCCGACCGCGGCCAGCGCGGCGCCCGGCACCGAGCCCATGCCGCCCATCACCACGACGACGAAGGCGAAGATCAGCAGCGAGGTGCCCTGGCCGGGGTCGACCGAGCCGTAGTACAGGCCGCCCAGCGCCCCGCCGAGCGCGGCCGCCGCCCCGCCGATCGCGAAGACCAGGGTGAACGCCCGGCGGACGTCGATGCCGAGCGCGGTGACCATCGCCCGGTCCTCCACGCCCGCCCGCACCACCAGGCCGTAGCGGGTACGGGCCAGGAACAGCCGCAGCGCCAGCAGCACCACGGCCGCCGCGCCGACGAGCACCAGGCGGTTCACCGGGACACGGGCGCCGAGCAGCCCGAAGGTGCCCGACAGCGCGTGCGGGCCGGGGAACCGCCGTGCGTCCGACCCCCAGATCGCCGACAGCAGCGCCGGCACGGCCAGCCCCACCCCGACGGTGGCCAGCACCTGTTCGCGCGGCCGCTCGTACAGCGGCCGGATCAGGGCGAGTTCGAGGACCACCGCGGCGGCCGTGCCCACCGCCGTGCCGAACACGACCGCCAGTACGAAGCCGGAGCCGCCGGGGCCGGCGCCCGGCAGCTTCCCGGACGCCGCCCACCAGGACGCGTACGCCCCGACCGAAAGCAGCGCGCCGTGGGCGAAGTTGAGCACGTCCATCAGGCCGAAGATGAGCGAGAGGCCGGAGGCCACCAGGAAGTACAGGGCGCCCAGGCCCAGTCCGGTGACGGCCAGCAGGACGACCGTCGACATCAGGCGCCCGCCTCTGCGGACGGCGCGGAATCCCCGGCGGCGGGGCCGCCAACTGGTCGCGGTGACACGGTCGTTCCTTTCGTGAGGCCGGCCGGTTCCCGGTGCGCGGCAGTGGCCGCGCCCGGGGCCGTGCGGGCGCCGACGCCCAGCAGCGCGCGGGTGGCGGCCGGATCGGCGAGCAGGTCCCCGGCCGGACCGGCGTGCGCGGTGCGCCCGTCGGCCAGCACCACGCAGTGCGCGGCCAGCCGCCGGACCACGGCGAGGTTCTGTTCGACCAGCAGCACCGGTACCGCCTCGGCGGCGCGCTCCAGCACCTGGGCCACCTCGGTGACCACCTTCGGCGCCAGGCCCTTGGTCGGCTCGTCGGCGATGATCAGCCGATTTCCGTTGAGCAGGGTGCGGCCGATCGCCACCATCTGCTGCTGGCCGCCGGACAAGGTGCCCGCGGGCTGCTTCGCGCGCGCCTTCAGCTCGGGGAAGAGCTCGTGCACCAGCGGGTAGTCCGGCCGCCCGGCGCCGGGCCGTTCGGCCAGCCGCAGGTTCTCCGCGACGCTCAGCCCCGCGAACACCCCACGGTCCTCGGGCGCGTAGCCGATCCCGCGCCGCACCAGCAGGTGCGTGGCCAGCCGGACGGTCTCCTCGCCGGCGAAGCGCACGCTGCCGGTGCGCGGCACCAGGCCGAGCACGCCGCGCACGGTGGTGGTCTTGCCGGCGCCGTTGCGGCCGAGCAGCGCGGTGACGCCGGACGCGGGCACGTCGAAGCCGACGCCGTGCAGGATGTGCCGGCCGCCGATGACGACCCGCAAGTCCCGGACGGCCAGCAGCGGTTCGGGGCCGGTGGTCACAGCGACTCCCCGAGGTAGGCCTGTTGCACGGTGGGGTCGGCGGTGACGGCCGCCGGGGTGTCCAGCGCGAGCAGTGTGCCGTGGTGCATCACGGCCAGCCGGTCGGCCAGGCCCAGCAGGACGTCCATGTGGTGTTCGACCATGAGCACGGTGCGGCCCTCGTCGCGGTGCAGGGAACGGATCAGGTCGGTGAGCGCGGGCACCTCTTCGGCGCTGACCCCGGCCATCGGCTCGTCCAGGAGCATCAGCCTGGGCTCGCCGACCAGCAGCACGGCCAGTTCGAGCTTGCGCTTGCCGCCGTGCGAGAGCGCCCCGGCCGGTGTCCCGGCCAGGTCCGCCAGGCCGGTGCGCTCCAGCACCCCGGCCACCTTCGCGGTGTAGGAGGAGGCCCGCCGCCAGATCCGGTACGAGCCCCCCTCCGCGGCCTGCGCGGCCAGCCGGACGTGGTCGGCGACGGTCATCGCCGGCCACAGGCTGGAGGTCTGGAAGGTACGGCCGAGGCCCCGGCGGGCCCGGGCCGGCACGTCCTGCGCGGTGACGTCGGCGCCGTCCAGCCGGATCGAGCCGCGGCTGGCCGGGACCAGCCCGCTGATCAGGTTGAACAGCGAGGTCTTGCCCGCCCCGTTGGGCCCGATGAAGGCCAGGAACTCGCCCTCGCGCACGTCGAAGGACACCTCGTCGACGATGACGGCGCCGCCCACCGACCAGCCCAGGCCGTCCAACTCCAGGACGGGCGAGGCCCGTTCGTCCTCCGAAGGAGCGGCGGCCCCTCCCCTCGGAGCGGTCTTCCCGTCAGCGTGCACGGATCAGCCCGCCATCGGCTTCTGCGGCGGCGCCACGGCGGTCATCGGCAGCTTGGCGATCAGCTGCGGCTTGACGGAGGCACCGGCGCCGGTCAGCCGCGCGGTGAACATCGGCTGGAGCAGGGCGTGGTCGGCGGCCCTGATCTGCTCGTCGCCCTTCGGCCCCTGGAACGACCAGCCCTCCAGCGCCTTGGCCATCGCGGTCGGGTCGGTGGCGCCGCCGGCCTGCACGGCGTGCACGATCATCTGCGCGGCGGTGAAGCCGTCCGGGCTGAACAGGTCCGGCGTGCCGCCCGCCTTGGTGATGCCGTTCAGCATCGCGGTCTCCACCGGGTTCTGCGCGGCGCCGGGGAAGTAGTGCGCGAGGAAGGACACCTTCGACCCGGCCGTGCCGAACAGCGGGTAGGAGGCGATGCCGGCCAGGCCGGTGACGACCTTGGTGGAGGACACCACGCCCTGCTGGTCCAGCGCCGTCCACAGCGCGGGGGCGTTGGACCCGGCCCACGCCACGAACACCAGGTCGGGCTTGCCGGCCTTGACCTGCCGGGCGAACGGCGTCAGGTCGCTCGCGCTCGGCGGCGCCAGCACCGATCCCACCCGGGCGCCCTGCCCGCCCAGCACGGCCTTGACCGCGGCCACGTTGGCCGTGCCGAACGCCGAGTTCTGGGCCAGCACGGTGACCTTGCCGCCCTTGGCGGATCCCAGCAGCGAGCCCGCGGTCAGGATGTCCTGGTACGACTGGCGGCCGGAGCGGAAGGTGTACTTGTTCAACCCGGTCAACGCGTCCGTGGCGGCTGGCCCGGAGATGTACAGCACGCGGTTCTGGGCGGCCAGCGGGGCGAGTTGGAGTGCCACGCCGGAGTCCGTGGTGCCCGCGATGATCTTCGCGCCGTTGCCGATCAGGGTCTTGGTCTCCGCGACGGCCTTGGCGGGGTCGCCGGTGTCGTCCTGCTCGGTGACCTCGATCCGGTGCCCGCCGACCGCGCCGGTGTTGTGGGTGGCGTACGCCAGGCCGGCGTTGAAGCCCTGCAGGTACTGCTTGCCGTAGTCCGCCAGCGGCCCGGTGCGCGAGTAGACCAGACCCACCTTGACCGGCGCGGACTTCCCGTCGTCGGACTTCGACCCGCCGGCCGTGCCCGCCTTGCTGCACCCGGCCAGCAGGACCCCGGTGGCCAGCAGCGCGAGGACGGTGACGGATCTGCTGCGGGACGTGCTGGATGTGCGGCTGCGAGGCATGGTGACCGGCTCCCGGAGACGTGGATGGCTGGGCAAACCGTAGAAGCGGCCCGCCCGGCCGGACATGTGGGCGGACCACGCTCTGCGGCGCCGCCCCGTGGCGGCGGTCACCATGGCACCGCCTCAGCCGCGTACCGCCTCCGCCAGGTGCGCGGCGACGGTCCGCGCGCCCGACTCGCCCAGCACCAGCGAGTAGTGGTTCACCTCCGGCACGAAGTGCAGGGCCACCCCTTCCTCCTCCAGACCGCTGACCTCGATCACCTCGGGCGCGTACAGTCCGACCGGCTCGTCCATCAGGCCCCGCTCGGCCCACAGCATCCGCGTGGGCACGGTCAGTTCGTAGATCGACGCGAACACCTCGGGGTTGCGCAGCTCGTCCTCGGCGTCCTCGCGGACCGCCGCCGCCCGGCAGGCGGACCGCAACCGCGGCTCCTCGCCCACCAGATCGCGGTCCAGGTACGCCGACACCAGCGGTCCGCCCAACTCCTTGAACGCCGGATGCGCGGCCCAGAAGTCGTGGTACGCGGCCCTGCTGGGGAACTCGGTCTCCAACTTCCGCATCGCCGGGCCGATCACCGCGTGCAGCACCTTGTCGATGTCCGTGTCCTGCGGCACCGGGAAGCCCAACCCGCCGTCCACCAGCACCAGGTGGGAGTAGCGGTCCGCGTCCCGGCGGGCGGCCACGCACCCGACGAAGCCGCCCATCGAGTGCCCGGCGAGCACCGCTCGCGACACCCCGAAGTGGTCCAGCACCGCCAGCAGGTCGTCGGCGTGCCGGGCCATGGTGCTCGCCCCGGCCACGTCGCGGCTGCGCCCGCGCCCGCGCAGGTCGGGGGCGATCACCTCCACGTCGCCGAGCGCCTCCGCGACCGGCCCCCACGCCAGCCCGTTGGCGGTGATCCCGTGCACGGCCAGCACGACGCCCGCGCCCTCCGCGCCCGGCCAGCGCCGGACGGCCAGCCGGCCGCCGTCGACCGCGACCTCGGTGTCCTCGTGACTCCGGTACTCCCGCATCCGCTCCCCGTCCCCGCGGCCGGTGCCGCGCACCCGTGACCGCCGCGCTCCGCGGCCCGTGCAGGATAAGGAGTCGGGGCCGCCCGGGTCATGGTTTCGCGGCACACAAGCGGCCCCGCCGAGGTGGGGGCCGCCCACGGCTCCGGCGGCCGGGCCGGTCAGCGCGCCGAGGCCACCGCCAGCAGGAACCAGCCGGTGTGCGGGATCCACTGCTCGGCCCACCGCCAGGACTCGCCCTCCGGGGCGTCGGCCGGCAGGAAGGCGACGTCCTCGTCGTCCCCGTTGTCGCCGTCGTCCTCGTCGTCTTCCCCGTCCGACCAGCCCGAGGTGACGCCGTTGACGATGCCGCCGGGCAGGTTGGGGAAGTCGGAGGCGTAGTCGGGGTTGCCGCGCCCGCGCCCCTGGAGCATGCAGATGTCGAACGGGTTGCGCCCGGTGATCCAGGCCACCTGGTCGTCGGCGAAGCCGAGGAGGCGGTCGCGGTCGGCGGCGGCCGGGCCGCCGAACCGGGCGCACGCGGCGGCCGCCGCGGCCAGTGACGCTATCCCGGCGTTCTCGCCCTGCCACCAGTAGCCGGTCTCGTTCGCGTGCGGGAAGAAGAACGCGTCCTTCGGCGGGCGGCCGGCCGGCTGCACCCGCTGGCGCGGCAGGCCGAACGGGTTCGGCACGGCGGCGGTGCGGGCCAGCGTGTCGAGCATCGCCTCCACCGCCAGTGCCCGGGCCGGCTCCGCCTCCGGCGCGTCCGGGAGCACCGCGGCGAACCGCAGCAGCGCCAGCACCGGCAGTCCCGGCTCGACCGCGTGGAAGAACGGCCGGCCCTCCTCGTCGCCCCGGAACCACCCGGGCCCGCCGTCCGCCGGTCGCACGTACCGCGCGATCAGGTTCGCCGCGCGGCCGCGCGCCGAGTGGACGACCGCCGCGCCGCCGCCGGGCTCCCTGAGCGCCCGGACGGCCGGCGCGGCGGCCAGTTCGCTCGCGGCCAGCAGCGCCGCGTAGTCGTCGACGACGGTCTCCACCCCGTCGTCGAGGTACTCCAGGTTGTGCCGCTCCAGGTGCGCGAAGGCCGCCAGCGCCGCCGCGAGGTACTCCGCCGAGGTGAAGTCGCCGTGGTCGCCGAGCGTCGAGGCCCGGGCCAGGGCGGCGACGGCCAGGCCGCCGCCCTGGCGGAAGGCGGCCTGGTAGCGGTCGGTGCGCACGCAGTCCTGGAGGGGCGCGGTGACGAACCGCTCGTCCAGCCGCTTGGTGAGGGCGTCGAAGATCCCGGTGTAGAAGTAGCCCTCGGGGGCGCGGAAGCGCATGAGGAAGTCGGCGCCCCACAGCGCCTCGTCGCGCAGGCGCGTGCCGACCGCGCGGGTCAGCGCCGGGTGGTGGGCGGCGACCTCGTCGCGCGCGGCGGCCATCGCCCAGGCGCACAGCGGGGTCTGCTGCGGGCTCATGGTCCGGGTGTAGGTGAGGTGGCTGAGGAACTTGCTGGTGTCGCCGCTCGCGTCGAGCCACCCGCCGCGCGCGTCCACCTCATGCCCGCCGGTGTCGCCCCACAGCCGGGCGCGCCGGTCCTTGCGGTCGATCTCGCCGCTGGAGCGGACCGCCTTGAAGTACGCCAGCACGTCGGACATCGTCTGCCGCTGGAGCCGGTCGGGGGCGATCACGAACGGCGGGCACGCGGCCGGCCGGCCGGACCCGTCGACGATCCGCACGGTGTACGTGCCCGGCGGCAGGCCCCGCGGCAGCGGGACGCGGGCATACGGCCCGGCGGTCCAGCCGGGCACGGCCTCGACCGGGCCGGCGGTCAGCGGGCGGGTGCCGTGCGGTCCGGACAGCTCGGCCCGTCGCGGGGGCAGTCCGTCCGGCAGGACCGCGACCACCGCCGGGGCGGCGGCCGTCCCCGCGCCGAGGTGCGCGGCGATGACCCGTGGTGTGCCGTCGTCCCCTGCCCGCACCTGAGCGCTCCCCTTGCCGGCCCGCCGCCGGCGCGCGGCCGGGCTCTCGCCGCCAACGGTATGCAAGTGGACTGCTAGTGGTCAATGGTGGTCTTGTGTAAAGCCTCCGCGGCGGCGCCTCCACGGCGGGACCCTCCGGCGGCGGGGGGAGGCCGCCGGAAGGGGACGGCGGGCGGACGGCCCCCGTGCCGCCGTCCGCCCGCCGTGTCACGCCCGGATCCCGCCCGCCGCGCCCGCTCTCAGCGCTTGCCGTCGGACCGCTTGCGGTGCAGCGTGAACTGCTCGAAGACCGACAGCTCGCCGTGCGGCTTGTTCACGTTGTAGTAGGTGACGTGCATCCGGGTGGTGTCGCCGGCGAAGCGGCCCGGGTCGACCGTGAACGCCGCGAAGCCGTACGGGTGGTCGAGGTCGCGCACGCCCGTCCACACCGCCTCCTCCTTGACGTAGGTCGCGGTGCGCTTGCCGTTGGAGCCCGGGGCGGAGGACACGGCCGTGATGACCTTGGCGGTGCCGTCCTTGAAGAACGCCTGGTTGGTGGTGCCGGAGACCCCGCCGCCGCCCAGCACCATGTGCACGGTGCCCATGCCGGTGTCGATGTCGTCGGTGCGGGTGGAGGACGGGTTCGGCGTCAGCGTCTCGTCCTGCCGCTGCCGCTGCCGCTGCCGCTGCCGCTGCCGCTGCCGCTGCCGCTGACCACGCCGCGCACCGCCAGCGAGCGCTCGTAGTTGTGCTCGTGGCCGCAGACAACTACAGTGGTCAAGCCTGTCGAGTAGTGGCGAAAGTAGCTGTGACCAGGGGGAGTTGTGCCCAGGATGAGCGACGAGACTCTGTCCCGCATGCTCGCCACGATGACCCCCGATGAGCTTCGCCGAATGCTTGCTGTCCTGGGCGCAGGGAAGCCCAGGGTGACGCCAACCCCCAGCAGGATGGCAGCAACCAAGACTCCGTTGCCGGCGATCGGCAGTCAGGGAACCGTCTCCAGCGTCATTGAGTGGGTCTGAGGCAGACGGGCGGTCTGCCCCAGTGCAGACATGACATCGGCCGCAGGCTCGGGCTGAGTGCGTGGCAGAACCTTCTCTGTGTAAGGGGCCGCACGCATCGAAGGTCGAAGCGGTGCCGTGCCCATGGGGACGTCATCGCTGGGGAGCCACCGGAAACCACCTGCTTGCGAGGTCTAGTGGCTGTAAGCCGATCAGTTCGGCTCTTGGCAAATCACTGACGGAGGAGGGGCGTTGGCTGACCCTGAGAGGTGGATCGCTCAACTCAACGAGGTGATTGCGAATTACCTCGCAGTATCGCAGCAGGCTGGTGGGACGGCTCGATTCACGCTTGTTATTAATCGGCTTGAGGCGGCTATCGACCGCATCGCTGGACCTGGGAGTACGTACGCCAGGCAGTTGATCGCCTACCGAGACCGGCCAGTAATTTCTAAGGTTTACGACGTCTATCGGATTGCTACTGCCCTTCGGGATGACCTTCGGGCGGGTGGGATGGTTTACATCCTTGTTCGAAGATGTACATGCCGACACCTATAGCGACTATCTAGAAATGGCCGAGGGGCTACTCGGAACTGGTCGCAAAGATGCGGCGGCGGTTATTGCGGGTGTATCAATCATCTCGGTTTGCGAGCAATCGATTCGAAAAGTCCGTGCGGGTGGTATTGAATTCGGTGGTATTTCGTTCCAGCGAACAGGACTTGACCACTCGGGGAACGTACACGGAGATGGCCTCACGGTTCTCGGAACCCATTCTTCTTGGATTGGCAGCTCTCGCCATCCGTGGCCGGATCAAACGAGGATGACGCCGCTGTGCGACCCCGCTCGCGACATCCGGAACGGAGAGTGCATGCTGATCCGTGCATCCGTGCACCGAGTACACGCGATCGTGACAGGACGGATATAGGGCGAAGCGGGTTCAGCACTCCTTTCCCACAGCACGTCCAGGTCCGGCAACGGCTTGTGACCCGAATGCCGGAACCTGTGCTCACGCTGCGGCAGTAGTGGCTCAAGACGGTCCCACAACTCATCCGATACGATCCAGGGCGACGTCCCCACGCAGGACCGAACGCTCAACTCCCGTCTTAGACACAGTGATCAGTGCCGATCCACCACATTGCGCGAGCCGCTGTTAGAGCTTACTTGCGAAGTCGTCTTCCCGGAGGATCAGACGATTCTTCACGTCTGCCGGAATCAGCAGCCTGAGGTGTACCTGGGGCTCCTTTTGATCAGGGATTCTTGTTCGTGTGACCTCACACTTGACTCCCACCCGGTTGAGGTCGGCCGTCATTGCCTCCATGCCACCCTCCTCCCAGTGCTGTCGGAACGTCATGCCGTTGGCTACGTTGACCCATCGGTCCTCGGTGGTCTCGGGGCCGATCGTGTTGAGTTCGGTGATCAGCCTGTCAAGGCTGTCCTCTGCTTGGTCACGGGTGAACTGACTCCGGGAGTAACGGCCTCCCGGTTCCAGCCCTTCCATGTAGTACTTGATCGACTCTTCGAGTTCCTTCACCTTCGCGCGGGCCTCGGCCCCACGTGCGTACTCCCGGACCTGAACCTCCACATCGCCCAGGACGGTCAGCACGTCCAGTACCATACGCTCGTACACGGGGTTGGGGTCGATGCCGCCCAGACCCTTGCACACGCGGCACCGAAGGTATTTGTAACTCCCGTGTTTGTTCTGGGAGTTCTGCACGGTCATGTTCTTCTTGCAGTCGACGCAGATAAGGACGCCGAGGAACTTGGTCACGCCGCTCTGATGCGTCTCCGGGCCGTTCAGCTTCCGCTTGTCGAGCGCTACTTGAAGCTCGGCGAACTCATCCGGTGTGAAAATCTCCTCGGCCACCCGAATCGGCTTCCCGTCCTTGTCCAGAATTGCCCTGGAGCGGCGGTTCCCGCCGGACTTGATCTCTTCGACGCGATATCCCATGAGGGCGGGATTGCGGAGGCGTGCAATGTGGGTGCTTACAGTTGTTCCCTCGGGATAGATCCCGGCGCGAATGAGGATTTTGACCTGCCGGCTGGCTGAGACGTTCTTGACAGCCCGCTTGCGAGACCAGCGGAGAGCACGAACTTCCATGGGGTCGTGCACAACGATGACCTTGTTGTTCTCGTCCCTTGCCGTCTTGTAACCGTAGGACGGCAGTCCCACATGCCATTCGCTCTGAGTCTTGGTGTAATCCCACAGGTTTGTCACGCGTGTGGAGGTGTTCGTCGCCTCGATTTCGGCAATACCGCCGATGAGGGTCACCATCATCTGGCCGAGGACTGTGCTCAGATCGATCGTGTCGTTCTTCGAGACCAGGTTCTTGCCGTACTTCAAGCACCAGTCGATCATGGTGGACAGGTCTGTCAGTCGACGGACGAACCGGTCCAGCTTCCAGAACATCAGCACGTCGAACTCAGGCGCACGGTTGTTGAGCCAGTCGCCGAGTTCCTTGCGCTTCCACGGCGGAACCTTGGTCGCCGAGACGTTCAGGTCACTTGCGACACCGACGACGCGGTATCCCTTGTGCTTCGCTTCGATGCGAAGGTCAAGCTCCTGACGCACGGGAGACGTTGTGTCCTCGGTGAGCACGGACAGCCGGATGGACAGCAGTGCGCGCGGGGCGTCGGCCGGAAGCAGGGCCTCGGCTTCCTTCAGTTCCGCGAGGACTGCCAGGTCCGCCTGCGTCCGCTCGGTGTCAACGTTGTAGGTCTTCCCGTCGGCTATGCCGCCGCTGCGCTTGCGTTGTCCCATGTCAGGAGGCTAGCAGCAACTTTGACACATGTGGGTGTGTGGCCGCAGACCACCAGGTCCACGCCGTAACGGTCGAACAGCGGGCCGTACTTGGCGCGCAGGCCCAGGTCCGCGCCGTTGGCGTCGGAGGAGCTGATCATCACCTGGTGCATGGCCACGACGATCCAGTCGACGTCGCGGTCGGCCCGGGCCGCCTTCAACTCCCGCTCCAGGAAGGCCAGCTGGCGACCGCCGGAGTAGCCGCTGATGTAGACGTCGCCGCCGTCCTGGAGGCAGTTGTCGTCGTTCTGCAGCACGATGACCCGCACCGAGCCGGCGGTGAACGCGTACCACAGGCCCGCGAGTTCGTCGTCGGTCTCGGTCGAGGGCAGCTGGAAGTACGTCTGGTAGGCGCCCAGGCCGATCGGGCCGTTGCCGCTCTCGATCTCGTGGTTGCCGGCGGCCGGCATCCACGGGCGGAAGCGGGCCGAACGGGTGTTGTTGGTGAAGAAGTTGTTCCAGGTCCGCACCCGGTCCAGGTCCAGGTTGGCGTAGCAGAGGTCGCCGTTGAGCAGGTGGAAGAGCGGAGCGACCTGCTCGATGCCGGTGACGATGTCCTTGGTGGCCGGGGTGGAGTTGGCGTCCAGCCCCACCGAGCCGTCGGCGGCCCAGGTCACCTGCGGCGCGGACTGGTCGCCGAAGCTGGTGAAGGTCAGCGGGCGGCGGCCGCGCGGCGCGGTGGCGAAGGTGCCGCTGTCCGGCGTGGCGCCGTCGTGCGAGACCACGTACAGGTAGTCCGTGCCGGGGGAGAGCCGGTCCAGCAGCGCGTGGTGCACGTACACCACCCGCCCGGACTTGCCGTCGGTGTAGCTGCGGGTACGTGCCTCGGCGCCGGAGCCCAGCCCGTGGCCGAGCGTGCCGTACAGCACCCGGGGCCGCTTGACCGGTGAGTCGGTCAGCCAGGACACCACCATCTGGGTGGACGGGTCCTTGCCGAACGTCAGGTGCAGGCCCTGCACCGGGGGCGCGCCGGCCGTGTTGGGCGAGGGGAGGAAGGCGGCCCCGGACGGCGCGGCCGCGGCGGCGGGCGAGGCGCCCAGCAGCGGGGCGGCGACCGCGGCGGCCCCCGCGGTTCCGATCAGGCCGACCGCGGTCCGGCGGCCGATGTGTTCACCGGACGGCTCCGGCTGCGACGGGTACGAGTCCAACTGGTCGACCATCGTTGCTCCTTGGCGCATGAGCGGGAACGTGGGCAGGACACACGCTGCGAATGGGTGCAGACTCCCGCCCGAGGGCGACGCCCAGTTGAACGCGGTCTTGCCGCCGCGCGACGGAACCGGCCCGACCGGACCCGTCCCGTACCCCTTCAGGCCCGCGCGCCCCGCCCCCATCGCCCGGCCCCGTAAGGATCTCCGGGCCTCCTCCGTCCCGGCAGGCCATCTGGGCACCGTTGTTCGCGACGCGTACCGTCGGACGTCACGCGCCCGACACCGTCCCTTCGTCCGCAGTCGCTGACCTGGGAGCGCGCAACGCCAGGCACCCGAACCAGCCACCCGAGCCGAAGAGGTCCCGCGAGCCATGACCGAACTGAACCGGCGCCGCTTCCTCCAGATCGCCGGCGCCACCGCGGGCTTCACGGCCCTGTCGGACAGCATCAGCCGGGCCGCGGCCATCCCCGCAGCCCGCCGTACGGGCACCCTCAAGGACGTCGACCACATCGTCGTCCTGATGCAGGAGAACCGCTCCTTCGACCACTACTTCGGCTCGCTGCGCGGCGTCCGCGGCTTCGGCGACCCGCGCCCGGTCAGCCTTCCGGGCGGCAAGCCGGTGTGGCACCAGCCCGACGGCGACGGCGAGGTGCTGCCCTACCGTCCCGACGCGGACGACCTGGGGCTCCAGTTCATCGAGGGCCTCAACCACGAGTGGACCGGCAGCCACGCCGCCGTCAACGACGGCCGCTACGACCGGTGGATCCCGGCCAAGTCCGCCGGCACCATGGCGTACCTGACGCGCGAGGACATCCCCTTCCACTACGCGCTGGCCGACGCCTTCACCGTCTGCGACGCCTACCACTGCTCGCTGATCGGCGGCACCGACCCCAACCGCTACTACATGTGGACGGGTTACACCGGCAACGACGGCAAGGGCGCCGGCCCGGTCGTGGACAACTCCGAGGCCGGATACGCCTGGACCACCTACCCCGAGCGGCTGGAGGCGGCCGGCGTCTCCTGGAAGATCTACCAGGACGTCGGCGACGGCCTGGACGCGCCCGGGGGCTGGGGCTGGATCGAGGACGCCTACCGCGGCAACTACGGTGACAACTCGCTGCTCTACTTCGACCAGTACCGCGACGCCCAGCCGGGTGACCCGCTGTACGACAAGGCCCGCACCGGCACCGACGCCAAGGCCGGCGACGGCTTCTTCGACGTGCTGCGCGCGGACGTGAAGGCCGGCCGGCTGCCGCAGGTCTCCTGGGTCGTCGCCCCCGAGGCGTTCTGCGAGCACCCCAACTAACCCGCGAACTACGGCGCCTGGTACGTCTCGCAGGTGCTGGACGCGCTCACCGCCGATCCCGAGGTGTGGAGCCGGACCGCGCTGTTCATCACCTACGACGAGAACGACGGCTACTTCGACCACGTGGTGCCGCCGTCCCCGGCCGCCCCCGGCCGCGGCGCCTCCACCGCCGACACCGCCCTGGAGTTCTTCGGCGGCGACTCCACCTACGCGCCCGGCCCGTACGGCCTGGGCCAGCGGGTGCCGATGCTCGTGGTCTCGCCGTGGAGCACCGGCGGCTTCGTCTGCTCCGAGACCTTCGACCACACCTCGCTCGTCCGCTTCATGGAGCGCCGCTTCGGCGTGCACGAGCCCAACATCTCGCCCTGGCGCCGGGCCGTGTGCGGCGACCTCACCTCCGCCTTCGACTTCTCGCTCCGGCGCGGTACCCCGCCGCACCTGCCGGGCACCGACGGCTACCTGCCGCCGGACCACGACCGGCACGACAGCTACGTGCCGGTGCCGCCGGCCGACCAGGCCATGCCCCGGCAGGAGAAGGGCGCCCGGCCCACCCGCCCGCTGCCCTACGCCCCGCTGGTGGACGCGGCCGTGACGGCCTCCGACGGCAAGGTCACGCTGACCTTCGGCGGCGGCGCGAACGCGGGCGCCTGCTTCCACGTCACCTCCGCCAACCGCACCGACGGCCCCTGGACGTACACCACGCAGGCGGGCAAGAAGATCTCCGGCGGTTGGGAGACCGACGCCACCCGCGGCGCCTACGACCTGACCGTGCACGGCCCCAACGGCTTCCTGCGCGCCTTCCAGGGCTCCGCCGACCGCACCGGCCCGGAGGTGACGGCCCGTCACGACGGCGCCGCCGGACGGGTGGAGCTCACCCTGGCCAACCCCGGGCACCACGACGTGCGGCTGACCGTCACCAACGCCTACGACGGCAAGCACCGCACCCTCGTGGTCCGTTCGGGCCGCCGCGAGACCTGCTCGGTGGACCTCGGCAGGAGCGGGAACTGGTACGACCTGACCGTGGTCGGCGACCACGACCCGGCCTTCTCCCGCCGGTTCGCCGGCCACGTGGAGACCGGCCGGGCCGGCGTCAGCGACCCGGCGATCCTCACGCACTGACCGCGCACGTGCCGCGCTCCTGGCGCGGCACCGGTCGCGTACGGCCGTCAGGGAGCACCCGGTCCGCCGGTGTGCTCCCCGCGGTCGTACAGCCGCCGCAGCAGCCCGTGGGCCGTGCGTTCGGCCGGCCGGTCCAGGCCCATCCGGTTGGCGTGCAGGTGTGCCAGGCTGCGCACCGCCAACTCGGCCGTCCCGGGGGCGATCCGGTCGACCTCCGCCCGCCACCGCGCGGCGCCGGCCCACCCGTCGGCCACCGCGCGCACCGCAGACAGGTCCCGCTCGCCCGCGAAGTACGGCCACAGGCGGGCCCCGTGCCGCCGGTACTCGGCGCCGCCGGCCGTCGGGCCGCCCATCGCGACGGCCAGCGCCCGCCGGTCCGCCCGGTCGGGCAGCAGGGCCGCCAGCACCGGGTCGAGGGTGAGCGCGGTGAGGGCGGAGCGCGGCAGGCGGGTCGCGGCGGGGGTCGCCAACGCGCGGAGCACGGCCGCGGAGTCCGCGTGGAACAGCCGCTCCGCGCCCTCGGCCGGCTCCGGACCCCCGTAGCGCTGCACCTCCCGGCGGTAGACGGTCTGACGCACATCGGTGACCCGCCCGTCGCGCCGCCGGGCCCACCAGCGCGCGGCCCGCGCCGCAAGATCCGGCCCGCCGTCGGGCGCCGCCGCGCGCAGCCGCACCCGCAGGTGCGGGCGCGCCGCCGGGTGGCGGACGAAGAACCAAAGGTCGGCGGGGGCCTGCGGGTCGGACGCCAACTCCCGGCAGAACTCAGCCAGGAGGTCCAGCAGCACCTCCTCCATCAGGTGGGGCGCCACGTCGAGTTCGACGCTCGTCCACCGCGAGCCGGGCGGCCGCTCCCGCAGCGCGCGGGGCGCCGCGTCCCCCGCGTACGGCACCGCCGACGGCACCGGACCGGCCGCCACCGGCACCACGACCTCGGCGGCGTAGCCGCGCCCCTCCCGGTCGCGGACGAGCGCCTCCCCGTCCGCCGGAAGCGCCTCCGCCAGGACGGCCTCGCCGTGCCGGTCGAGGGCCGCGCGTAGCTCCGCGGGCCCGAACACGCCGTCGAGGTCCAGCGGCAGCTCCCCGTCCGCGCCGCGCAGCACCACCTGCCGAGGCACCCGCCGGGTGCGCCGCCAGTGCGCCAGGGCCGCCTCGAAGGAGCCTCCCGCGGCCGCCTCGGACACATCCTGCGCCGACAGCCGCCACTGGGCCGTGCGCAGCACCACGCCCCGGTGTTCGAGGCCCGGCAGGAAGGCGGCGGCCTCCAGCGTGCCCCAGTCGAAGCGCGGCGCGTACCGGAACGCGGAGTCGGCCACCTCCATGAGGAAGCGCGGCAGCGGCGCCTGGCCGCTCGGGTCGAGCATCGAGGACTGCACGAGGTGCAGCGGCCGCCGGTCACCCGCCACCCGCAGGTACAGCCGGCCGGCGTGCACCCCGAGCAGCAGCTCGGCCGGGGCGATCTCCCGCGAGTCCGTCCGGCCCGCGCCGAGGTTCAGCGCGACGACGTACGGGTGCGCGGCCGCGTCGGGGACGACGTTGGCGGCGCTCTCGCCCGCGGGTGGGTGCCGCAACTCCGCGACGAGGTGGTCCGGCAGGAGCGCGGAGAGGTCGGTGTGCGGCTGCGGTACGCCGTCAGGCGGCGGGGGGAGGGGGCCGGGCGCGCGTTCGGGGGCCGCTTCGGACGCGCCGACGGTGGCGGGACCACCCGCGGTGGAGGGGGTGAGCGCTTCCGCGGCCGGAGCCGTGGCGGGTTCGTTCACGAGTGCGGCGAAGCGGGTGCGGGCACGGCCGGGCGGGGCCGCACCGACTCCGCCGAGGACCGCGCGCCAGGGCGCCCCGGCGGGGGACGGGGGGAGCAGGCGGAGGAAGACGTCCAGCGCGGGGAGGAGGGGCCGGTCGTCCGAGGCGCCGGACGTGCGGCGCAGCGCGGCCACGTCGGCGTCGCCGAGCAGGAGGTGGTGCGTGCCCTCCGCCCAGGCCCGGGCGAGCAACCGGTGGAGCACGGCGTCGCGTTCGGGGGAGGGCGGCGTCAACGGGCCGCGTGCGCCGTCGCGGTAGCCGTCGGGCGGGCCGAGCCCGAGGACCGGTGAGAGGACTTCGGGTACCGGCACTTCCGTTGCGGTGCCGAACCGTTCGGTGAAGCGGGCCGCGTACCGCGTGAGGCGGTCCGGATAGCCGAACGTCGTCCCCAGCGAGCACAGCGACTCGGCCGCGGTCCCGGCGAGTTCCAACGCCTCGGGGGGCAGGGTGGCCGGGGCGTCGAGCGGCACGAGCGTGTCGCAGTGGAGCGCGGGGCCGGGGTGGTCGGGGACCGGCCGCCGGGCCTCCACGTCGGCGGCCACCAGCGCGGGCAGGACTGCGGACAGCGGGCGGGGCCCGGTCGGCAGGGCGGCCTCGGCCCGCTCCAGACCCGCCTGGTGGAGCAGCGCGCGCCGGACCCGCGTACGGCGTACGTCGTCGGCGACCAACAGGGCACCGCGGCGGCGCAGTTCGCCGGTCAGCCCGGTCAGCCCGGTCAGCCCGGTCGGATCGGCGGGGCCGGTGCCGGGGAGATCGGCGGCGGCGCGCTCGGCGAGTTCCGCGGCGGTCAGAGGGCGCCGACCGTGCCGCAGCACTGCCTCGACCTGAGGCGTGAGCGGCCAGGACGTGGGGCGGCCCGCGGGGACGTCCAGCGCGTCGTACCAGAGCCGGCCCTCCGCCGAGTGCAGCGAGGAATTGGCGACCAGCGGCAGGCCGTCGCCGAGGACGGGCACGCGGCGGGCGAGCGCGGCCAGCCAGCCGGAGTCCCAACGGGCGGCCACCAGACGCTCGCCGGAGATCGTCAGGGACGCGGCACCCCCGGCCGGTCCGGCCGAGCCGAACGCCACCCCGGCCAGCAGCCCGAACGGCGTGGGCCGGGCGCTCATCCGGATCAGGTAGCGGGCGGCGCTCCGCCAGGCCCGCCGCTCCTCGCCGCGGTCCCGTCGCCCCTCACCGCCGCCCGGCCGCGACGCCCGCGCCAACCCGTCCGCCAACCGCGGCGCGGTCACGCGGAGGACGTCCAGGACGGGGGCCAACGCCCGCTCCGTGTACGCCTCCGGGTCGTGCGCCGCGAGCAACTCACGTGCCACCGCCCTCGGCAGGGCCGGAACCCGGAGCATGAACACGCCCGTGGCGCGGTACCGCCCGGGCGGCGGTGCTGATGCGTCGGACACGCCGCGGGGCTCCCTTCCGGAGTGAGGGCTGAGATGCCTCTACCCCGTCAGGGGCGGGGAAGTCGAGGCCGCCCGCGCGGTGGTGGGAACCCGGGTCGTCAACGTGCCGCCGTCTTCCGGATGGTGCGGCCCACCCCGGGGCGGGGCCGCACCACGTAAACCGGGAAGGCGCCGGCTCAGCAGATGTTGACGTCGGTGAAGCCCTGCGTCGTGCCTTCCGGCTCGAACGAGTGCGCCTCGACCTCCGACTCCTCGACGGCCTTGCGGGCGGCGCGGATCAGGGCGATGGCGGCGTCGAACTCCTCCTGTGTCACCTTGTTCGGGTCGGCCATGAAGGTTCTCCTCTCGTCCGCCGGGCACCGCGCCCGGCGCGTGGCTGGCTCCGGCGGCCGGACCGGCGCGACCGGAGGATCGGGGGACGGGGCCGCGCCCCGGGGCGGCAGGGACGCCGAGGGCGGCCGCACGTCGAGCCGTACGGGGCTCCTCCGGACCGTGCGCCGAACGCGCGGAACTCCTCCGGTCGGTGGGCCGACGCATGCGTGCCCTCGTGGGCGCCGACGGGGTTCGCCGACCGGGAGCTCCCCCGGAAGGCTCCGGCGCTCGCACAGGACGTCGTTGCCGACGGGCGCGCGATTCCCGTCCGCAGGGCGCCCGTCGGCCCCATCCACGCCGCGCCTCGGCGCCGTGCGCGGGATGCCCGCCGGGTGCCGGTACCGACCGGCCCCGCGTCCGGTCCGGCCCCCGCGTCCTGGACGGCGGACGACGGAGCGGGACCGGCGTCGTGGTCGCCGTGCCCGGTCACGGCCGTCCGTCCGCGGCAACCGGCACCAGGCCGCGCTGCCGGGCCGCCAGGTCGAGCTTGGCGGCCCAGTCGAACTTCATGCTGGGGCACGGCACATGGCCCTCGGACCACAGCTTGGGGCAGCGCCCGCCGCACACCGGCAGCAGCGGGCAGCGCGAGCAGTCCCGCCCGCCCGCGGCGACCGAGTCGTACCAGCCGTCGAACGGCCCCTCCGGCCGCGGCCCGGCGGACCCGTCCGGAACGCCTGGCTGCTCGCCGGTCAGCTCGTCCACCGTGCCGAGCGCGAAGGGCCCGGCGTAGCCGGGGACCAGCGGGTGCTCGGTGCAGGAGTACACCGTGCCGCGCGCGTCGTGGAGTTCGCCGTTGCGGGTGGTGGCGATGCAGGTGACGTCCTTGAGCGCGCCCGGCACGGCCACCACGTTGAGCCCCAGGCCGTGCGCCAGCGTCAGCCAGCCGTTCTCCCGCTCGGCGTAGGCGCGGGCGGCCAGTTCCACCTCGGACACGTCGTTGCCCCATGAGTGCACCGGCGCGAGGTGGATCTGCACCTGGGGGTGCCCGAAGCCCATGCAGGCAAGGTCGGCGAGCAGGTCGGGCACGTGGGCCTCGTTGCCGGTGTCCACGTTGGTGCGCAGCCCGACCCGAACGCCGGGCAGCGCGTCGTCGGCCAGCGCCCGCGCCAGGACGTCGAGGGTGCGCAGGAAGGTGCCGCGGCCGTTCCTCATCGCCCGCCGGGCGTCGTGGACCTCCTGCGGCCCGTCGACGGTCACCTCGATGCTCCGCACCCGGCACTCCTCGCGCAGGACGCGCAGCGTACGGGCGGTCAGCAGGCTGCCGTTGGTGGCGATCTTGGCCTGGTAACGGGTGCCGTGCCGGTCGGCGGCCGCCGTGAACTCCGCGCTCATCTCCCGCATCACGCGCAGCCCCAGCAGGGGTTCGCCGCCGAACCAGCCGATCCGCACCTCCTCGGTCGCGGGGTCGGCGATCATCGCGAGCACCCGCCGCACGGTCGCCCGCGCCCGCCGCTCCTGGACCGGCCCGCGCTCGTGCTCCTGACCGCAGTACGCGCAGCCCATGTTGCAGTGGGCGGTGGGCATGACGACCACCCGGCGCACGCTCGCGGAGGCCGCGGCGGCCCGCATCGCGCCGACGACGGCGGCGAGTTCGTCCTCGTCCTCCGGCACCAGCGCCCGCGCCCGCGTGAGCGACGCGCGCTCCCCGTCCGTCAGTCCGGCCGGGCGCGGGCCGTCCAGTCGGGCGGCGAGCGGCGCGGGCAGCACCATGGTCTTGGCGGTCCGGGCGGAGTAGCCGACCCGGACCTCGGCGCCGGCCGCGTCCCGGTAGGTGTGCGGGCCCAGCAGGAAGTACCGGCTGCGGACCAGGCGTTCGGCGGCGGGGGTGTCCGTCACGCCGACCCCTCCCGGTCCGGCCCGGCTCCGAACGAGCCGCCGGGCGTTTCCACCCGCCCGCCGCGGGCGAACAGGTCGATCCGCAGGTCGGCGCTGCCCACCGCGTACGGCGACGCGGCCCGCAGGGTGAGGCGGATGCCGGGCGCGCAGTGGTTGACCGGCGAGTCCGCGCCGGTCTGCCGGGCCAGCGGGTGGACGCCGAAGCCGAGCCGCGCGACGTGGTCGACCGCGTGGCGCCCGACCGCGCGCGAGACCAGCGCCCCGGTGGGCGTGTCGGGCGCGCTCAGCGAGGTGACCCGGCCGCCGTCCACCTCGACGACGAAGGGGGGCCGGGCGGGCTCGGCGGCCAGGCGGTGCGGGCGGTTGAGGGTGACCGGGCCATCGGCCACGAACGTCCCGTCGGCGCCGAGCAGTTCGCGGCTCACACCGCCCGCCGGAAGGATCCGCAGCGGGAGGTGGCCGGGGACGTGGTGGTCCGAGTCGATGTCCGTCACGTCCTCGGCGCCGAAGCGCACGTCCAGTCGGGCCGGCCCCGCCGCGCGGTCGGCCCCGGTGGTGACCACCGCCGCCGACCGGCCCGCGAGCCGTGCGCGCAGGGCCAGTTCGGCGTTCCGGACCTCCTCCGGCCGGGCCACCACGTCCAGCGGGCCGGTGCCCGGAACGCAGCCCGCCAGCAGCACGGCCTCGGCTCCGGCCGGCAGCGCGGCGAGGGCCCGCTGCGGCAGCCGGTCGTCCTCCACCAGGAACAGCACCACGGGCGGCCGGTCCGCCCGCACGGCGCAGCGGGTGCCCAGGCGGAGCGCGGCGACGTCCTCACCGGACCGTACGGGCGCCGGACGGACCTCCAGCCCGAGCCGCGCGGCCGCCACGAGCAGCGCCGCCGCCTCGGCCTCCCGCCCGGAGGTGTGGACCACGACCACCTCGCGCGGGGCGCTGAGCCCCAGGTGCCCGGTCAGCAGAAGATCCGCCGCCGCGGCGCGGGCGGCGTCGAGAGGCAGCGCGCGCGGTGCGAACACTTTCCTGCCCCCTTAAACCTCAATGCCGCGGGCGCGGCCAATTCCCGGACGCCGTGCCACCGGACCGTTGTCCCCCACATTCATCCGGAGCGTGCGCGGCCCCGGCCACCACCATTAGAGCGACTGCGCAATCCCCTGACCACCCGTCGGCGGTGGAAAAAACCGGTCACCGTGAATCGGCCGTCCGGCCGGTTCCGACCGCCCGCCGTCCGTGGGACGCCGCGGGGCCGGCGCGGACCCCCGCGGACCCCGCCTGACGAGCCGTCATCCGGCCCCCGCCCGGGCCGCTCCGGACCCTGGACGCTCACGGAATGTCTATGCTTTACTACCCCGCGTCCTATGTCGGGGGAGCAGAGGAGCCAGGGATGCCGGACCGCTGCGCGCAATGCACCTGTCCGCTGCCTCCCGGGGTCCGCTTCTGCGGCATGTGCGGCGCGGTGGTCCGGGGCCACGACGCGGTTTCCCCCTTTCGGCGCACCACCACGATCCTTTTCGCCGACCTGGTGGGTTCCACGGAACTCGGCGAGGCTCTCGATCCGGAACCCCTGCGGGATCTCCTGGCCGGCTATTTCGGAATGGTGGCCGAGGTCATTTCGCATTACGGCGGCCACGTGGAGAAGTTCATCGGCGACGCCGTGATGGCCGTATTCGGGGTGCCGTCGATGTACGGCGACGAGGCGGTCCGCGCACTGCGGGCGGCCGCCCGTGTCCAGCGGCGGACCGCCGAACTGGGCGCGCTCACCATGAATCGGTACGGCGTGCCCATACGCGTCCGCATCGGAATCAACTGCGGTCAGGTCGTGGTGAGTTCTCGCCTCGACGGCGAACTCGCGGTGACCGGCGACGCGGTGAACACCGCGGCCCGGATCCAGACCGCGGCTCCGCCGGGCGGCATTCTCGTCAGCGACTCCACCCGTCAACTCGCCGGTACCGTCGCGGATTTGGAATCCGCGCCCGCGGTCCTGGCGAAGGGCAAGGCCGAGCCGCTCACGGTGTGGCGGCTGGCCGCCGTCCGCGAGAGCGACGCGCCGCTCGCCGACGCGCTCACCCCGCTGGTCGGCCGGAGCGCCCAACTGCGCCTGCTCGCCCGGGCGCTGGACGACCCCGGGCCGGGGGCGGCGGCCGCGGCCGGGGTGCGCGGCCCGGTCGGCATCGGCAAGTCCCGGCTGGTGCGTGAGTACACCACCGCGCTCGCCGACGGCTCCCGGGTGCTCACCGGCCACTGCCTGGCCTACCGCACCGGGTACGCCTACGCGCCGCTGGCCGAGATGCTCGCCCAACTCGGCGGCCGCGACTGGGCCGGTGCCGCCGAGGATTTACTGCCGGACACCGAGGACGGCCCGCTCGTGCTGGCCAAGCTCGCCCTGGCCACCGGTGTCGGCGGCTCCGGGACCACCAGCGAGCAGGAGGTCGCCTGGGCCCTGCGCCGGGTGGTCGAGGAACTGGCCGCGGACCGGCCGCTGGTGCTGGTCTGGGAGGACTTCGACGCGGCCGCGCCCCCGCTGGTCGCCGTGATCGCCGCGCTCATGGACGCGCCGGCCGCCCGCCGGGTGCGGTTCGTGTTCGTCTCCCGCCAGGCGCTGCCGGAGGAACTGGCCCGCCGGCTGGGCGGCGCGGTCGACCTCGGCCCGCTCAGCGAGAGCGACAGCCTCGCGATGGCGCTGTCGATCGAGGCGGCCCGCGCCACCGCCGGCCCGGCGGCCGAGGACCTCCGGTCGGCGGAGTTCGACCTGGAGGCCCACGGCACCGACGCCGCCGGCGCCGACGACTCGGCCTGCGCCGGCCCCGCGTCCCCGTCGGCGGCCCTGGCCCGGGTGGTCGAGGTCAGCGAGGGAGTCCCGCTCTACATCGAGCAGTTGATGTCCGTGGCCGAGGACGAGACCGTGCCGCTGTCCGTCCAGGCGCTGCTGGAGGCGCAGTTGGACCGGCTCGGCCGCAGCGAGCGGGAACTGCTCAACCGGGCCTCGGTCATCGGCCGCGATTTCGGCTCCGCCAGCCTGCGGGCGGTCCACCGCGGCGAGGGCGCCGAGGGCATGCTGCGCACCCTGATACGCCGTCAGGTCGTCACCGTGGAGCCCCAACGGCGCGGCGACCTCAGCGGCTTCCGCTTCAGCCACCTCCTGCTGTGGGAGACCGCCTACCGCACCGCCTCCAAGGAGGCCCGGGCCCGCTGGCACGAGCGGCTCGCCCGGTGGCTGTCGGACGAACGGCCCGGCGGGGACGGGCTGGCCGACCTGTCCGCCCACCACTACGCGGCCGCGGCCGACCTGACCGCCGAGGTCAGCGGCCCCGCCGAGCGGGTCGCGGAGCTGTCCGCCGAGGCCGCCGCCGCCTTCCTGTGCGCCGCCCTGCTCAGCCAGCGCCAGGGGGACCTGACCGCGGCGACCACCCTCCTGGGCAGGGCGCAGACCCGGCTGCCCGCGGACGCGCCCGAGCAGCTGTCCATCGGGCTGCGGATGGCGGACTGCGCGTTCCAGCTCACCGGCTCCGCGGACGCCCGCGACTCGCTGCGCCGCACCGGCGAACTGCTCGACGGCAACCCGCACTGGGAGATGCTGGCCCGGCTGCGCACGGCCGTGCTCGACACGTCCCGCGACCCCGGCTTCCACCTGCGCGGCACCCGGACCGTCGAGGACGCGGAGGCGTACTTCACCCGGTACCCGCTCGACCTGGGCCGTTCCCTGACCCACCAACTGCGCGCCTACCTGCACCTGCTGGCCTCCCGGCGGGCCGAGGCGGCCGCCGAGCTGACCCTCGCCCTCGCCTGCGCCGAGCGCACCGGCGACCGCATGGAGATCTCCCGACTGCTGGCCCTGCGCTGCGAGTTGGAGCTGTGGAGCGCCACCCCGGTGGCGGTGGCGACCGAGCACTGCGACGAACTGCTGCTGCGCTCCGACCTCGACCGGCGCCAGGCCCTGCCGGTGATGGCCGTGCAGGGCGTCCTCGCCGCGCTGGACGGGGACTTCACCACCGCGCGGGCGATGACCGGCGCCGCCCGCGACATCGCCGGTGAACTCGGGCTGCTGCGGGTCAGCGGCGCGCTGTCCCTGCACTCGGGGCTGGTCGAGCTCTACGACGGCGCGTACGACGCGGCGGAGCGGCAGTTCCAGGACGGCCTGGACTACTTCAGCCGCAGCGACGAGCGGCTGTCCACGCACACGCTCCACCTGGCCCTGGCCCGCACCCTGGTGGACCGCGGCCGCCCGGACCGGGCCGGCGAACTGCTGGACGGGCTCGGCGGACGCCCGGCGGCCGAGAGCCCCAACGCGCGCATCCTCATGGACCAGCTCTACGCCCGGGTGCTGGCCGCCCGCGGCGACCACGCCGGCGCCGAGGAGCTGGCCCGCGCCGCCGTCACCGCGGCCCTGGCCACCGACGACCTGGTCAGCCAGGCCGACACGCTGCTCGACCTCGCCGAGGTCCTGCACCTGGCCGGCGGCACCGGCCGGGCGGCCGAGTCGGCGGCCCGGGCCGAGGAACTCTACCTGCGCAAGGGCGCCCGCACCCGGGCCCGCCGGGCCGCCGCCCGCCGCGCCGCCCTGGAGGCGGCGGGGTGACCGCGAACGGCGGGCCGGCGCCGGCCGGCGCCGCCGTGCGGGTCCCGCGCACCTCGGGGTTGCGGGACAACCGCGACTGGCGGGCGCTGTGGTGCGGCCAGGCCGTCTCGGTCGTCGGCGACCAGGTCTTCGACATCACCGTGGTGCTGTGGATCAGCTCCGTCCTCGCCCGGGGCCAGAGCTGGGCCCCGGCGGCGGTCGGCGCCGTGCTGGTCATCTCGGTCGTGCCGGTCCTGGTGGTCGGCCCGCTGGCCGGGGTCTTCGCCGACCGCTGGGACCACCGCCGGACCATGCTCGCCATGGACGCCGCGCGGGTGCTGTTCACCCTCGTCCTGCTCGTCGTCCCGGCCGCCGGGGACGCGATGCCGGTCGCGGCCCGGCTCGGCCTCGTCTACGCGGTGGTGGCCCTCAACAGCGTGGCCGCCCAGTTCTTCAACCCTGCCCGGTTCACCCTCATCGGCGAGACGGTGCCGCCCGAGGACCGGGCCCGGGCCGCCGGCCTCACCCAGGCCACCACCAGCTTCGCCGCCGTCGTCGGACCGCCGCTGGCCGCCCCGCTGCTGTTCGCCGCCGGTGTGCAGTGGGCGCTGATCGTCAACGCCGCCTCGTTCGCCGTCTCGTTCCTGTCCGTGCGGCGGGTCGGGACCGGCGGCGGCCCGCTGGCCGGGGGAGCGGCGGCGGCCGGCAGCGTGCGCGGGGACTTCCGCGAGGGGCTCGCCGCCTTCCTGGGCAACCGGGTGCTGGTGACGATCTGCCTGTCGACCAGCGTCGCGATGATCGGAGTCGGCGCCCTCAACGCGCTGGACGTCTTCTTCGTCACCGACAACCTGCGCGCCGACGCCAAATGGCTGGGCGCGCTCGGCTGCGCCTTCGGCCTGGGATCGGTCGCCGGCGCGCTGGCGATCGGCCCGGTGGCCCGGCGGCTCGGCGGGCGCCGCGTCTTCTGGCTCGGCCTGGTGGTCGCCGGCGTCCTGATGCTCGGCTACTCCCGGGCGACCGCGCTGCCGTGGGCGGTGACGACGCTCTTCCTCACCGGGCTGCCGATCAGCGCGCTCAACGCGGTGGTCGGCCCGATCGTCATGGACGTGACCCCGAAGGAGGTGCTGGGCCGGGTCATCTCGGTGCTCAACCCGGTCACCCGCCTGTCGTCGGTGCTGGCCATGGCCCTGAGCAGCACCTTGTCCAGCACGCTGCTGCTGCACTTCCACGCCACCGTGCTCGGGGTGCGGTTCGGGCGGATCGACCTCGTCTTCGGCGTCTCGGCGCTCCTGATGCTCACCGCCGGCCTGCTGGCCCTCCGGTCCCTGGAGTCCGCCTGAGGCTCCGCGCGAAGGTGACCCCACGGCGCCGGCCCGTACCGCCTCAGGCCCCCGGCGGGTGCAGCCCCACCGCGGGGACGGCCTTGTGCGCCGCGCCCAGCAGCACCTCCTGGAGCACCCGCGCCGCGCGCGGCGGCGCCACGTCGCTGCGGTGGGCGAGCGCGACGGTCCGGCGCAGGGCGGGCCGGGCCAGCGGCGTGACCCGCAGCCCGTTGCCCGCGCGGGCGGCGACCATGCTGGGCACCACGCCGATGCCGAGCCCGGCCCGGACGAACCCCAGCACCGCGTCCATCTCCCCGCCCTCGACGGTCAGGTAGGGCTCGAAGCCCGCCGCGCGGCACGCGGCCAGGGTGAGGTCGCGCAGATCGTAGCCGTGCCGGAACATCACCATGGGCTGCCCCTCCAGGTCGGCCACCCGCAGCGGCGAGGTCGGCGGCTCGGCCTCGGCCGAGGAGACCACCACCAGGTCCTCCTGGAAGAGCTCCACCGTCGTGAGCGCGGGGGAGGGGGTGGGCAGCGGCAGCACCACCAGCGCGAGGTCCAGCGCGCCCCGGGCCAGCTCCCGGACCAGGTCGTGCGAGCCGCCCTCCTCGATCAGCAGCTGGACGCCCGGGTGCCGGTGGTGGAAGACCCGCAGCACGTCGGGCAGCATGCCGGTGGCCAGGCTCGGGGTCGCCCCGAGCCGTACCCGCCCGCGGCGCAGCTGCGCCAGTTCCAGCACCTCGTGCCGGGCGGTGTCGGCGTCGGCCAGGATCCGCCGGGCCAGCGGCAGCAGCGCCTCGCCGGCGTCGGTGAGCGCGATGTTGCCCCGCGCGCGGCTGAACAGCGGCGCGCCCAGTTCCTTCTCCAGCGTCCTGATCTGCTGCGACAGCGACGGTTGCGAGACGTGCACGACCTCCGCGGCCCGGGTGAAGTGCCGGGTGTCGGCGACCGCCACGAAGTACGCCAATTGCTGGAACTGCATACCCCCACGATAGCTCGTCATAGAAATCGCCTATGGAGTCAAGCTCAACCATGTCTTGGACCACTGGAGGTTTCCCGACCTACCGTCGGCTCCATGGCACTGGCAACCAGGACGGACCGGCGGCCGTCCCTGCCCAGGACGGTCTGGGACTCCACCCTCGGCAAGAAGACGATCATGGCGGTGAGCGGCCTGCTGATGCTGCTCTACCTGGTCGCCCACATGCTCGGCAACCTCAAGATCTTCTTCGGGCCCGACGACTACAACGGCTACGCGCACTGGCTGCGCACGATGGGCGAGCCCGTCCTGCACTACGAGTGGGCGCTGTGGATCGTGCGCGTGGTGCTGGCCGCCTCGGTGATCGCGCACGGCGTGTGCGCCTACCAGCTCAGCCGCCGCGACCTGAGGGCCCGCCCGGTCGGCTACGCGCACCGCCGGGCCCGCACCAGCTACGCCACCCGCACCATGCGCTGGGGCGGGGTGATCATCGCCCTGTTCCTGGTCTGGCACCTGCTCGACCTCACCACGCTCACCGTCAACCGCAACGCGCAGCCCGGGCACCCGTACCAGAACGTCGAGGCCACCTTCCAC
This sequence comes from uncultured Actinomycetota bacterium, assembly GCA_963756705.1. Taxonomy (GTDB): domain Bacteria; phylum Actinomycetota; class Actinomycetes; order Streptomycetales; family Streptomycetaceae; genus Actinacidiphila. The sequence goes on from CAVWOS010000010.1 coordinate 313,338, forward strand.
ACCTGGTACGGCAACGTGATCTACATCGTGGCCATGCTCGCGCTGGGCCTGCACGTCCGGCACGGCTTCTGGAGCGCCGCGCAGACCCTCGGCGCCGGCGGAGCGCGCGGCGACCGCGCGCTGAAGGCCGCCGCGAACGGCCTCGCGCTGCTGCTGACGGCCGGCTTCATCGCGGTGCCCGTCGGCGTCATGACCGGAATCGTCCACTGAGGGGGCTGCGTCGCACATGTTCACCGCCTACACGCACTACGACACCGGGGCTCCCCTCGCCGACACCAAGGCGCCCGACGGACCCGTCGAGCAGCGCTGGGACACCCGCCGCTTCACCGCGAAGCTCGTCAACCCCGCCAACCGGCGCCGGCACACCGTGATCGTGGTGGGCACCGGCCTGGCCGGCGGCTCCGCGGGCGCCACCCTGGCCGAACAGGGCTACCACGTGGTGCAGTTCTGCTACCAGGACTCCCCGCGCCGGGCGCACTCCATCGCCGCCCAGGGCGGCATCAACGCCGCCAAGAACTACCGCAACGACGGCGACTCGGTGCACCGCCTGTTCTACGACACCGTCAAGGGCGGCGACTTCCGGGCCCGGGAGTCCAACGTGCACCGCCTCGCGCAGATCTCGGTCGAGATCATCGACCAGTGCGTCGCCCAGGGCGTGCCCTTCGCCCGCGAGTACGGCGGGCTGCTCGACACCCGCTCCTTCGGCGGCGTCCAGGTCTCGCGAACCTTCTACGCCCGCGGCCAGACCGGGCAGCAGCTCCTGCTCGGCGCCTACCAGGCGCTGTCCCGGCAGATCGCGGCCGGGAACGTGGAGATGCACCCGCGCACGGAGATGCTCGACCTGATCGTGGTCGACGGCCGGGCCCGCGGCATCGTGGCCCGCGACCTGATCACCGGTGAGATCTCCACCCATTTCGCCGACGCCGTGGTGCTGGCCTCCGGCGGCTACGGCAACGTCTTCTACCTGTCGACGAACGCCATGAACTCCAACGCCACCGCGATCTGGCGGGCCCACCGCCGCGGCGCGCACTTCGCCAACCCCTGCTTCACCCAGATCCACCCCACCTGCATCCCGCGCACCGGCGACCACCAGTCCAAGCTCACCTTGATGAGCGAGTCGCTGCGCAACGACGGCCGGATCTGGGTGCCGTCGGCCAAGGGAGACACCCGCCGCCCCTCCGACATCCCCGAGGCGGAGCGCGACTACTACCTGGAGCGGATCTACCCCTCCTTCGGCAACCTCGTGCCCCGCGACATCGCCTCCCGGGCCGCGAAGAACGTCTGCGACGAGGGCCGCGGGGTCGGCCCCGGCGGCCAGGGCGTCTACCTCGACTTCGCCGACGCCATCGCCCGCCTCGGCCGCCGGGCGGTGGAGGAGAAGTACGGCAACCTCTTCGAGATGTACGAGCGGATCACCGCGGAGAACCCGTACGAGGTGCCGATGCGGATCTACCCGGCCGTGCACTACACGATGGGCGGCCTGTGGGTGGACTACGACCTGCAGACCACGATCCCGGGCCTGTTCGCGATCGGCGAGGCCAACTTCTCCGACCACGGGGCGAACCGGCTCGGCGCCTCCGCGCTCATGCAGGGCCTGGCCGACGGCTACTTCGTGCTGCCCGCCACCCTCAACGACTACCTCGCCCGCCACCCCGGGGGCGACCGCCCCGCCCCGGACCACCCCGCCGTCGCCGCGGCCGTGGCCGAGACCGAGCAGCGGCTGCACCGGCTGGTCACCGCCGACGGCGACCGCACCGCCGACTCCTTCCACCGCGAGATCGGCGAACTGATGTGGGAGTACTGCGGCATGGCCAGGACCGAGGAGGGGCTGCGCAAGGCGCTCGACCGCATCCCGCAGATCCGCGAGGAGTTCTGGCGCCGGATCAAGGTGCCCGGCACGGAGGCCGAGTTCAACCAGTCCCTGGAGCGGGCCAACCGCGTGGTGGACTACCTCGAACTCGCCGAACTGATGTGCCTGGACGCCCTGCACCGCGCCGAGTCCTGCGGCGGCCACTTCCGCGAGGAGTCCCAGACCCCCGACGGCGAGGCCGCCCGCCGCGACGACGAGTTCGGCTACGCCGCCGCCTGGGAGTTCACCGGGACCGGTCAGGCCCCCGTGCTGCACAAGGAAGACCTCGTCTTCGAGTACGTCCACCCCACCCAGCGGAGCTACGCATGAGGCTCACCCTGCGCATCTGGCGCCAGAAGAACAGCGACGCGCCCGGCGGCATGACGGCGTACGAGCTCGACGGGATCACCCCGGACATGTCGTTCCTCGAAGTGCTCGACACCCTCAACGAGCGCCTCACGCTGGAGGGCGACGACCCGGTCGCCTTCGACCACGACTGCCGCGAGGGTATCTGCGGCGCGTGCAGCCTCGTCATCAACGGCGAGGCGCACGGCCCGGAGCGCACCACCAGCTGCCAGCTGCACATGCGCTCCTTCCGCGACGGCGACACCGTCGACGTCGAGCCGTGGCGGGCCGCCGCCTTCCCGGTCGTCCGCGACCTCGTGGTGGACCGGTCCGCCTTCGACCGGATCATCCAGGCCGGCGGCTACGTCAGCGTGCCCACCGGGTCCGCGCCCGAGGCCCACGCCACGCCCGTGCCCAAGCCCGACGCCGACCGGGCCTTCGAGCACGCCGAGTGCATCGGCTGCGGGGCGTGCGTGGCCGCCTGCCCCAACGGCTCCGCGATGCTCTTCACCTCCGCCAAGGTCAACCACCTCGGCGCGCTCCCGCAGGGCGGACCCGAGCGGGAGACCCGGGTACTGGACATGGTCGCCCGGATGGACGAGGAGGGCTTCGGCGGCTGCACGCTCACCGGGGAGTGCGCCACCGCCTGCCCCAAGGGCATCCCGCTGACCTCGATCTCCGCGATGAACCGGGAGTGGCTGCGCGCCAACCGCAAGGTCAGCCGGTCCTGACTCCTCCTCAAGCTCCCCTCGGTCCCGCCGTTCCTCCCGGTCCCTCCGGTCCGGCCCGGTCCCGCCCCGGCGCTCCGCCGGGGCGGAAAACCCGTTGCCGTCCGGGTCCGGCTCTGCTGTAGTCGCGCAGGCAACCCGTCGCCGACCGAGGAGCAATGATCATGCGCGGTTCCTTCATGCCCGCTCAGACAGGAATGACCCCCTATCTCGAGGACATGAAGGTTCGTGACATCGCTCAATCTCGGCATTCTGGCGCACATCGACGCCGGTAAGACCAGCCTGACCGAGCGGCTGCTGTACGCCGCCGGAGTCATCGACGAGGTCGGCAGCGTGGACGAGGGCAGCACGCGCACCGACTCGCTCGCCCTGGAGAAGCAGCGCGGCATCACCATCAAGTCCGCCGTGGTGTCCTTCACCCTGGGCGGCCGCGCCGGTTCCGCCGGCCGCACGGTCAACCTCATCGACACCCCCGGCCACCCGGACTTCATCGCCGAGGTGGAGCGGGTGCTCGGCGTGCTCGACGGCGCCGTACTGGTGATCTCCGCCGTGGAGGGCGTCCAGCCGCAGACCCGCGTGCTGATGCGCACCCTGCGGCGGCTGCGCATCCCGACGCTCGTCTTCGTCAACAAGCTCGACCGCCGGGGCGCGGACCTGGAGCGCACCCTGACCGCCGTCGCGGCCCGGCTCACCCCGGACGTCGTGCCGATGACCGCGGCCGCCGGCGAGGGCACCAGGCAGGCGGCGGCCGTCCCGTACACCGGCGCCGACCCGGCCTTCACCACGCGGCTGGCCGACCTGCTGGCCGGGCACGACGACCGGCTGCTCGCGGACTACGTGCGCGACGAGTCCGCGCTGTCGTACGACCGGCTGCGGACCGCGCTGGCCGCGCAGACCGGACGGGCCCGGGTGCACCCGGTCTACGCCGGCTCCGCCGTCACCGGCGCGGGCGTGGACTCTCTCGTCGAGGGCATCACCGACCTGCTGCCCGGATCCGGCGGCGACCCCCGGGCGGCGCTGTCCGGCACGGTGTTCAAGATGGAGCGCGGACCCTCCGGCGAGCGCGTCGCCTACGTCCGGGTGGCCGCCGGCACGCTGCGCACCCGCGACCGCGTCCCCGTCCGCCGCGACGGCGTGCCGGCCGGCGAGGGCAGGGTGACCGCGGTCAGCCTGTTCGACGCCGGCGCGGAAACCCGAGTGCCGGACGTCCCGGCCGGGCGGATCGCCCGGGTGTGGGGCCTGGGCGAGGTCCGGATCGGCGACACGCTCGGCGAGTCGTGCGGCCCGGCAGCCGCCCACCACTTCGCGCCCCCGACGCTGGAGACGGTCGTCGCCGCGCGGCGCCGCGCCGACCGCGGCGCCCTGCACGCCGCCCTGGTCCAGCTCGCCGAGCAGGACCCGCTGATCGACCTGCGCCGGGACGAGACCCGCCAGGAGATCGCCGTGTCGCTCTACGGCGAGGTGCAGAAGGAGGTCATCGAGGCCGAACTGGCGGACGGGTACGGGCTGGCGGTCGACTTCCGGGAGACCACCACCCTCCACATCGAGCGCCCGTCCGGCAGCGGCGCCGCCTTCGAGATCATCGACAGGGGCGGCAACCCCTTCCTGGCCACCGTCGGCCTGCGGATCGAGCCCGGTCCGGTCGGCGGCGGCCTGGACCTGCGGCGCGAGGTCGAACTCGGCTCGATGCCGTACTCCTTCTTCGCCGCCGTGGAGGAGACCGTCGCCGAGACCCTCGAACAGGGGCTGCACGGCTGGCGGGTCACCGACTGCGTGGTCACCGTGACGCACTCCGGCTACTGGGCCCGGCAGAGCCACGCGCACGGCGTGTTCGACAAGAGCATGTCCAGCACCTCGGGGGACTTCCGCAACCTGACGCCGCTGGTGCTGATGGACGCGCTGCGCCGGGCCGGCACGGTGGTGCACGAGCCGATGCACCTTTTCCGGCTCGAACTGCCGGCCGACGCGCTCGGCGCGGTGCTGCCCGCGCTGGCCCGCCTCGGCGCCGTGCCGCACACCCCGGCGGCCCACGGCGGCGGCTACGAGCTCCAGGGCGACATCCCCGCCGCGCGCGTGCACGACCTGGAGCAGCAGCTGCCCACCCTCACCAGCGGCGAGGGCGTCCTGGAGAGCGCGTTCTCGCACTACCGGCCGGTGACCGGGGCGGTTCCCGAGCGTCCGCGCACCGACCACAACCCGCTGGTGCGCAAGGAGTACCTGCTCCAGGTGCAGCGCCGGCTGACCGGGCTCGGCGCGAGCGGGGGCCGGCCGTGACCGCCGGGGGCGCGCCGGGCATCGTTCCCGCCGCTCCCGGCGTTAGCGTGGAAACCGGTCCGCAGCCGCGATCCGACCGGTCCACCCGTTGGGAGCCGCCCATGCCACGCCCCGTACTCGCCCCCGGACCCGACCACCCCATCACCGTGGAGCCGACCCCGACCCGGGTCGAGGTCCGCTGCGACGGCCGGGTGATCGCCAAGACCTCCGCGGCGCTGACCCTGCGCGAGGCGGACTACCCGCCCGTGCAGTACATCCCGGTCGGCGACGTGGAGCCGGGCATGCTGCGGCGCACCGCCACCAGCACGTACTGCCCCTACAAGGGCGACGCCGGCTACTACACCCTGGCCGCCGACGCCGGCGAGATCCCCGACGCGGTCTGGACGTACGACGAGCCCTACGAGGCGGTCCGCGCGATCGCCGGGCATGTCGCCTTCTACCCGCAGCACGTGGAGATCACCGTCGGCCAGGAGTAGGCGGCAGGAGCAGGCGGCACCGGTCCGCGGCCCGGCCGCACGCCGTGGCGGCTCAGCGCCGCGGCGCCGGGCCGGTGGAGCCGCGCAGCACCAGCTGGGTGGCCAGTTCCACGTGCAGGGTGTCCACCGTGTGGCGGTCGAGCAGGCGCATCAGCAGCGAGACCGCCATCCGGCCCATCTCCTCCAGCGGCTGACGGACCGTGGTCAGCCGCGGCACGGTGCTGCGGCTGAGGTCGATGTCGTCGAAGCCGGTGATCGACAGGTCCTCCGGCACCCGCAGCCCCCGCTCGTAGGCCGCCCGCAGCGCGCCCACCGCCGCCTTGTCGTTGAAGGCGACCAGCGCGGTCGGGCGGTCGGGCAGGTCCAGCAGCTCGCACGCGGCGCCGTAGCCCCACCGCGCGGTCGGCTCGATGCCGCGCAGCAGTTCGGGCGAGGGCAGCACGCCGACCTCGGCCAGCGCCGAGGTGTGCCCGGCCAGCCGGGAGCGGCTGGCCAGCCAGTCGCCGGGGCCGCCGATCACCCCGATCCTGCGGTGGCCGAGTTCCACCAGGTGCGCGGTGACGCTGCGGCCGCCGGCCAGGTGGGCCGCGGACACCGCGGCGATGTCGGCGGGCAGCGGCGTGCGCGGGTCGACCACCACGAACGGGAAGTCCTGCGCGCGCAGCGCCTCCAGCTCCCGCTCCGGCTCGGGCGGCACGATCAGCACCGCGCCGGCGACGCCCGGGTCGTCCGGCAGCCCCGGCAGCACCTGCCGGTCGCGGGCGGCGTCGCCCGCGCTGAGCACCAGCCGCCGCCCGTGCAGGTCGAGCGTCTCCGCGATCGAGGAGACGATCACCCCGAAGTAGTCGGTCAGCACGTACGGGCAGCGTACGAAGATCGCCCCGCCCGCGGCGCCCGGCCGCGCCGGGGCGGGCCCGCCGAGCCGGGCGGTCGCGCGGCGCACCGCCGCCTGGGCGTCGGGGGAGACGTGCGGGTGGCCGTTCATCACCCGGGACACCGTGGCGATCGACACCCCGGCCTCCGCGGCGATGGCCCGGACCGTGGCCCGCGGCCCCGACTGCCTAGCCACCTGTTACATCCTTCTGTTTCATGACGGCAGCCTAGTGGCCGGACCGGCGGTGCGGCACCGGCCGGGAGGCGGACCGCGCCGATGACCAAGTGCGCTGATTGTGAGGGGTATTGACAGTCCCGGTCGCGGGCGGCTTACCTGACGGACGCACAGCGCCCGGTGCGGGGAAACGTTTCACGACGTGACGCAGTCGTGCCCACATGAGGAGAGCCATGAGGAGAACACGCGCCTACGGCGCCGCGGCCGTGACCGCACTGTCACTGCTCTGTCTGATCGGCCCGACCGGCCTGCCCGCCGCCGGCACCGCCGCGGCGAGCACGTCGGCGGGGCAGAAGCAGACCGGGACGGCGGCCGCGGCCCCGGTCTCGGTGTGGGTCACCACCGCCGACGGCGCCGAGCGCCTCGCGCGGCAGCCGCCCGTCGCCTTCCGGCCCGGTGCCTCCGACCTGACCACCATCACCGTGGACCCGAGCCGGACGTACCAGAGCGTCGACGGCTTCGGCGGCGCGCTCACCGACTCCTCCGCCGCCGTGCTCAGCACCCTGCCCCCCGCGCAGCGGGACGCCGCGATGCGGCAGCTGTTCGACCCGGGCAGCGGCATCGGCGTCAGCTTCCTGCGCCAGCCCGTCGGCTCCTCCGACTTCACCGCCTCGCCCACCCACTACATCTACGACGACATGCCGGCCGGGCGGACCGACTTCTCGCTGAGCCACTTCAGCATCGCCCACGACCAGCGGCAGATCCTGCCGCTGCTGCGCCAGGCCGAGCGGATCAACCCGCGGCTGACGGTCCTCGCCACCCCGTGGAGCCCGCCGGCCTGGATGAAGGACAGCGACTCGCTGGTCGGCGGCCACCTCAGGGACGACCCGGCGGTCTACCGGGCCTACGCCCGCTACCTGGTGAAGTTCGTGCGGGCGTACGCCGCGGCGGGGGTGCCCGTGGACTACCTCACCGTGCAGAACGAGCCGCAGAACCGCACCCCCAGCGCCTACCCCGGCACCGACCTGCCCGTCCAGCAGGAGGAGAAGGTCATCGAGGCGCTCGGCCCGCTGCTGCATGGGGCCAGCCCGCACACCAAGATCCTCGCCTACGACCACAACTGGGCCACCCACCCCGGCGACATCGCCACCGCCGGGCAGCTCGGCGGGGACCCGCAGACCGACTACCCCTACGAGGTGCTGGACGGCCCCGCCGCGCGCTGGATCGCCGGCACCGCCTACCACTGCTACTACGGCGACCCCAGCGCCCAGAGCGCGCTGCACGACGCCCACCCCGGCAAGGGGATCTGGTTCACCGAGTGCTCCGGCTCGCACGGCGCCACCGACACCCCCGACCAGATCTTCCGCGGCACCCTGACCTGGCACGCCCGAACCATCACCGTGGGCACCACCCGCAACTGGGCCAAGTCCGTCGCCGACTGGAACCTCGCCCTGGACCCGGCCGGCGGCCCGCACAACGGCGGCTGCGACACCTGCACCGCGATGCTGACCGTCCACCCGGACCACACCGTCACCACCAACGCCGAGTACTACACCATCGGCCACCTGGCGAAGTTCGTCCGGCCCGGCGCCGTGCGCATCGGCAGCACCAACTACGGCACCACCGGCTGGAACGGCCAGCTCACCGACGTCGCCTTCCGCAACCCCGACGGCTCCACCGCCCTCGTGGCGCACAACGAGAACGACGACCCGCGGTCCTTCGCCGTGGCCGTGGGCGGCGAGGTCTTCACGTACACGCTGCCCGGGGGAGCGCTGGCCACCTTCACCTGGCCCCGGGGCGCCGTCCCGGCCGCCGTCCCGCACGAGGTGCCGCTCTCCGGCGCCACCGTCACCGCCTCCCCGGCCGGGCAGGGCGATCCCGCACTGGCCGCCGACGCCGACGGCAGCACCCGCTGGACCAGCGGCGCCGCCCAGACCCCCGGCCAGTACCTGCGGGTCGACCTCGGCCGTCCCACCGAATTCCGTACCCTCGCCCTCGACAGCGGCGACAACCTCGGCGACTACGCCCGCGGCTGGCAGCTCTCCGTCAGCGACGACGGCACCCACTGGTCCGCCGCCGCGAGCGGCACCGGCACCGGCCAGCTCACCACCGTCGACCCGCACCGCCTCACCCGGGCCCGCTACCTGATGATCACCCAGACCGGCAGCGCCCCCAACTGGTGGAGCGTCGCGGACCTGCGCCTGTACCGCTGACCGCGGCGCCGGCCCGTACCGGCGGCACAAGGAACCGGGCGGGCGCGCCCTGAAGCGGCGCGCCCGCCCGGCCCCGGGGGAGCGGACTACTCGACCTCGACCCAGTCCAGGGTCCGCTGGACCGCCTTCTTCCAGCCCGCGTAGCCCTTGGCCCGCTCCTCCTCCGACTGCTGCGGCTCCCAGCGGCGCGACTCGTGCCAGTGCTCGCGCAGCTCGTCGGTGTCCCGCCAGAAGCCGACCGCCAGGCCCGCCGCGTAGGCCGCGCCCAGGGCGGTGGTCTCGGCGACCACCGGACGGCTGACCGGCACACCGAGGACGTCGGCCTGCGTCTGCATGCACAGGTCGTTGGCGGTCACGCCGCCGTCGACCTTGAGGACGTCCAGGTGCACCCCGGAGTCCTGCTCCATCGCCTCGACCACGTCGCGGCTCTGGTAGCACATGGACTCCAGCGTGGCCCGCGCCAGATGCCCGTCGGTGTGGAAGCGGGCCAGGCCGACGATCGCGCCGCGCGCGTCGGAGCGCCAGTAGGGCGCGAACAGACCGGAGAAGGCCGGCACGAAGTAGATGCCGCCGCTGTCGTCCACGCTCTTGGCCAGCCGCTCGCTCTCCGGCGCGTCCTTGATGATGTGCAGCTGGTCGCGCAGCCACTGCACGGCCGAGCCGGTGACGGCGATCGAGCCCTCCAGCGCGTAGACCGGGGCGCTGTCGCCGAACTGGTAGCACACGGTGGTGATCAGGCCGTGGTCGGAGCGGACCGCCTCCGTGCCGGTGTTCAGCAGCAGGAAGTTGCCCGTGCCGTAGGTGTTCTTCGCCTCGCCCGGCGCGAAGCACACCTGTCCGACGGTCGCGGCCTGCTGGTCGCCCAGCACGCCCGCGATGGGCACCGACGCGCTCAGCGGGCGCGACTCCTTGGTGGCGCCGAAGGCCGTGGGGTGCGAGGAGGGGTTGATCTTCGGCAGCATCGACCGCGGGATGCCGAAGACCTCCAGCAGCTCGTCGTCCCAGTCCAGGGTCTCCAGGTCCATCAGCATGGTGCGGCTGGCGTTGGTCACGTCGGTGGCGTGGATGCCGCCCTCCGGACCGCCGGTGAGGTTCCACAGCACCCACGCGTCGGTGTTGCCGAACACCGCGTTGCCCTGCTCGGCCGCCTCGCGCACCCCGTCGACGTTCTCCAGGATCCACTTGATCTTGCCGCCGGAGAAGTACGTGGCCGGTGGCAGGCCCGCCCGGCGCCGGATCAGGTCGCCGTGGCCGTCGCGCTCCAGGGCCTTGGCGATGGAGTCGGTCCGGGTGTCCTGCCAGACGATCGCGTTGCCGTACGGCCGGCCGGTGCGCGGGTCCCAGATGACGGTGGTCTCGCGCTGGTTGGTGATGCCGATCGCGGCCAGGTCCGACGGCGCGATCCCGGCGTTGCGCACGGCGGTCTGTATGGTCGCGCTGGTGCGCTCCCAGATCTCGGCCGGGTCGTGCTCCACCCAGCCGGGCTTGGGCAGGTACTGGGTGTGCTCCAGCTGGTGCCGGGCCACCTCGTTGCCGTCGTGGTCGAAGATCATGAAGCGGGTGCTGGTGGTCCCCTGGTCCACCGCGCCGACGAAGTCCGCCATGGCTAGCTGCCTCTCCTGGATGAACGGGTGAACGGCTGGGCGCGCGTACCGGGGGCCGGTACGCGCGCGTACGGCGTGCGCCGGGGGTCAGCCCTCGGGGGCCGGGACCCGGCCGGGGGGCTCGGGCTCGGCGGTGGGCAGCCAGCGCCCGACGAACAGCTTGTAGGCCACGGCGCCGACCAGGCCCCCCAGCAGCGGGCCCACGATGGGCACCCACCAGTAGAGGTCGCCCCATTGATCTCGCCAGGCCGTGCTGTAGCCGGTGATGTACGACGCCAGCCGGGGGCCGAAGTCACGGGCCGGGTTGATCGCGTACCCGGCGTCCGTGCCCCAGGCCATGCCGATCGCCACGACGACCAGGCCGATGATCCACGGCGCCAGGTTGGCGCGGGGCGGATTGTTCAGCAGATCGGTCAGCGCGAAGATCAGGAACAGCAGGATCGCCGTGCCGATCACCTGGTCGCGGAACGCGCCCCAGTCGTGCACCCCGGCGGCCGGGTTGCCGTTGCCGGGCAGGGTGGAGAAGACGAACTGGGTCTTGATCGTGTGACCGGGGTCGGCGCGCGCCAGGACCTCGGAGTAGTTCCAGCGCACCAGCAGGGCGGCCACGAAGGCGCCCAGGAACTGGGCGATCCAGTAGGGCCCGACCTTCTTCCAGTCGAAGCCCTTGAACGCGGCCAGGGCCAGGGTGACCGCGGGGTTGAGGTGGGCGCCGCTGAGCCGCGCGGCCGTGTAGACGCCCAGCGTCACGCCGATGCCCCAGGCCCAGGCGATGCTGTCGTGGTTGCCGAGGCCGCCCGGGGGGGTGGTCAGGGCGCCGCCCGCGACGACCTGGGCGACCACGCCGACACCGAACAGGATCAGGATCATCGTTCCGGCGAATTCGGCCGACAGCTCGCCGATCAGCCCTTTTTCTCTTATGCGTTTCACCATGGACGCCTACTTTCCGCCGGCCCGGCGCCCGCCGCTCCGGCGGAGAACGCGGTGGCGTTGTGACGGGCCAGCGCTTGCGTTGCTGGGGTGGGTCGTGAGGTTCTGCAAGACCCACCGAAGCACGCATCTCGGCGCCCGGCGCCCGGCGGTGCGCCGTTCGGGGGAGCGGCGGCCCGCCGGAACCGGCGGGCCGCCCGAACGGTTGTCAGCTCCAGCCGGTCAGACCGGCCCCGTAGGGATAGAGCGGGTTGCCGTACGTGGTGGGCACGGTCTGGCCCGCGTCGATCTTCGCCCGGATGTCCGCGCGCTCGGCGGCCGTGGCGCCCAGGTCGTAGGGCAGGTCCCACGCCTCGTTGGCGTCGGCCGGGGTGTCGCCGCCGCCCGCCTTGAGGACCTGGTCCAGGCTCCTGGGCATCTGCCACGGCAGGTGGCCGCGCGGGGTGAAGTCCCCGAACAGCAGCGAGGCGGTGGCCGGGCCGACCTCCTCGCCGCCGCGGTAGGTGACCACGATCGCGTCGGCCAGGTTGTTCCAGTCGCTCATCACGATGGGCCGCGGCAGCGTCAGCACCACTACCACCGGGATGCCCTGGTTCTTGAAGTTCTGGATCAGGGCCACCTGGTCGGCGGGCAGGTACGGCTGGGTGTCCGGCCACGCGGTCGCGTGGGTGTAGGACGGCTCGCCGACGTACACCACCGCCACCTTCGGCGCGGTGGCGCTGCCCTGGTAGACGTTCACCCCGTTCTGCTGGGCTCTGGCCTTGAGGGCGTCGAGCTGGTCCAGCGAGCCGTAGTCCGGGTGGAAGTAGCTCGACCAGATGCAGCAGGAGGCGCCGTCGGTCGCCCGGTCGCCGGCCACCACGACGTTGTCGCCGGAGTTCAGCCGCAGCGGCAGCACCCCGTCGTTCTTCAGCAGGGTGTCGGACTCGCGGGAGGCCTGGTTGGCCAGCTGCGCGTAGGAGGGCTGGTGGAAGCGGTACGGCCCGTTCACCGGGTCGCCGTACGGGTGGTCGAAGACGCCCAGCTCGAACTTGAGCTTCAGGATCCGGCCCACCGCGTCGTCGATCCGCGACTGCGGCACCTGCTGCTCGAAGCTCGCCATGGTGAAGCCGGTGGCGCCCGGGTCGGCGCCGCCCATCACGTCCGAGCCCGCGTTGGCCGCGTTGATCCAGGCCGAGGAGGGCAGCCAGTCGGTGGTGATCAGACCGGTGTAGCCGAGGTTCTGCCGCAGGTAGGCCAGGATCTTCGCGCTGTCACCCGCGCCCGGGCCGCCCGGGTCGAGGTAGGAGCTGCCCGCGTAGCCCGGCATGATGTTCACCGCGCCGGCGTCCATCGCGGCCTTGAACGGGATCATGTGGTACTTGATCGTCACCGCGTCGTAGACGATCCCGGCCTCACCGCCGGCGCCCTCGCCCGGCCAGTGCTTGACGGTGGCGAGCACCGAGCCCGGGTTGAGCTCGGGGCCGCCCTGAAGGCCCGCGATCAGCGCCCTGAGCTGGGCCGCCGCCACGTCGGCGTTCTCGCCGCCGCCCTCCTGGATGCGCGGGTAGAGCACCTTCGTGCCGACCTCGGCCAGCGGCGAGAGGGTGCCGCGCGCGCCGACCTCCAGCTCTTCCTTGCGCTGCATGTCGCCGAGCTCGTAGTCGAGCGGGTAGTCCTTGCCCGCGGACAGCGTGCTCTGCAACGGGTAGGTGGTCTGGTAGCCCGCCGTGGTGTCGCCGGCCGAGACCGGTGGGATGCCGAGCCGGGTGGCGGCGGTGGACAGCAGCACGTTGTTGAGATCGGCCGGCTGCGCGGGCCCGAAGTGCCAGCCGGACATGGGGTACTGCTGCACGTTGTAGAACATCTGGTACGCCTTCTCCTCCGGCGTCATCCGCCCGAGGAGGTCGCTCACCCGTGTGTCGACCGGCAGCCGCCAGTCCTCGTACGGCTCGATCGTGCCGTCCTTGTTCAGGTCGCGGGCGCCGTTGACCACGTTGACGCCGTCGCTCACCTGCTCGATGTCCGGCAGATAGACGCTGAACTGGCGGAGGTTGGAGGTGGTGCGGGTGCCCGAGCCGCTCACCGCGACCACGTACCACTTGTACGTCCACCGGTCGGAGATGTTCCAACTCGGCGTGTAGCTGGTGCCGGTGGGCTCGGCGACCTTCGTGTAGAGGTCGAGCAGGCTGCCGGAGGCGGTCCAGTCGTAGTCGGTGCGGCTGATGTTGATCCACACCTCGTAGTGCGCGGCGCCCGACACCGCGGCCCAGGACAGCTGCGGGCGGCGGGTGTTGGTGACCATCGCCTTGTCCGCGGGGGCGGACAGCGCGAACTGCCCCGTGGTGGCGGGGGCCTTGGTCGGTCCGGAGAGCATCGGCGGGGTGTCGATGGTGTCGTTCACCGTGCCGTACACCTGGAACTCCCACAGGGAGTAGCCGTATCCGGTGGCCCGGGCGGTGCCGGTGAGCCGGACGTAGCGGCCCGAGCCGGTGACGGGCAGCCGCTCGATGCCGCCCTTGCCGGTGGTCGTGGTGTAGATCGTGTTCCACGCCGTGCCGTTGTCGGACACGTCGATGTGGTAGCCCGTGCCGTACGCGGACTCCCAGTTGAGCACGATGCCGCTGATCGCGCCGATGTCGCCCAGGTCCACCTGGATCCACTGGGGATCGGTGTAGAGGCTGGACCAGCGCGTGGTGGTACGGCCGTCGAGCGCCGCGGCGGGCGCGTTGCCGCCCTCGTACGAGGAGGCGGTCACCGGGCGGAACGCGGAGACGACGCCGCCGGAGAAGTCGCCGCCGCCCCCTCCTCCCCCGCCGGTCGTCCCGCCGGTGCCGCCGCTGGTCGAACCGGTCGTGTAGACCTGGAACTCCCACAGCGAGTAGCCGTACTGGGTGGCGCGGGCGGTGCCGTACATCCGCACGTACCGGCCGGTGCCGCTGACGGTGAGGGTCTGGGTGCCGCCGGTCCCGGTGGTGGTGGAGTAGACGTCCGTCCAGGTGGAGGCGTTGTCCGAGACCTGGATCTTGAACGCCGAGCCGTACGCCGTCTCCCAGTCGAGGACCACCTTGCAGACCGACGCGCTCGCGCCCAGGTCGACCTGGAGCCACTGCGGGTCCGAAATGGCGCTGGACCAGCGGGTGTTGACGTCGCCGTCGACCGCGGCCGACGCGGGCGTGCCGCCGTTCTCGGTGGAGGACGCGGTGGCCGTCCTCCCTTGCGCCGCGTTGGTGGTGCCGCAAGTGCCGCCGCCACCCGTGCCGGCGCTGCCGTAGACCTGGAACTCCCACAGGGAGTACCCGTACCCGTTAGCCCGGGCGGTGCCGTACATCCGGACATAGCGCCCGGAACCGTTTACGGTGAGGTGTTGCGTTCCACCGGTCCCGGTGGTGGTGGAGTAGACGTCGGTCCAGCTCGTGGCGTTGTCGGAGACCTGGATCTTGAACGCCGTGCCGTACGCCGTCTCCCAGTTGAGGGTCACGGACGTGATCGCGTCGGTGGCCCCGAGGTCGACCTGGAGCCACTGCGGATCGGAGGCGGCGCTGGACCACCGGGTGCCGGTGTCCCCGTCCACCGCCGCGGAGGCCGGTGTGCCGGCGTTCTCGGTGGAGGAGGCGGTGGCGGTCTTCCCCTGCGACAGCAGGGTGTCGGCCGCGTGGGCGGTGCCGGTGGTCGTGCTGACCAGGCCGCCGACCGCCAGCGCGGTCGCCGCGGCCGCGGCGACGAGCGGTCGGCGCCGTCTGAGGTGGTGGAGGAACGTGGACAGGAGGCTCATGCGCAGCTCCCACTCGGTGTGATGCCTCGTGCCGCCGCGTGGCGGCTGGGGGGTGACTCGGTCTCACGGGATCGGCCGGGAAACGGCCGGAGAGCGCTCTCCCGGGGGAGTCTGTGCGAGCGCCTGATGGGTGTCAACCCTCCCCGTCCTCCCGGTGCGTCGCGGCGCGGCGGCGGACCCCGGCCGCGGGTGCCCCGGAACGCGGCGCGCCCACCCCCCGGCCACCGAGGAGAGGGCGCATCGCGAACGTCCGCCGGACGGCGGCTACTTGGCGATGAGGAGCAGCAACCCCCGCGCGTGCAGGGTGTAGCTGGTGCCCGCGCCGCCGATCAGGGTCTCGGAGCCGGGGGCGGCCACCTGGTTCGCGCCCTCGGCCCAGGTGGAGGTGTCGGTCACGCGGTACCAGTTCTTGCCGGCGCCGGGGGAGGGGAGGGTGAAGGCGACGTCGCCCGACCAGCCGTTGTAGCCCACGTAGAGGGCGCTGCTGGTGTCGCCGAGTTCGGAGCCGTCGATCCGCCAGCCGAGGGCGTGGTTGTCGGGGCTGGACCAGTAGGCGGAGTCCGGCGCGGTGCCGGCCGGGGTGAACCAGTCCAGCTGGTCCATCCCGTTGCCGTTGGAGTCCGAGGCGCTGTAGAAGCCGGCCGGCCGCAGGGCCGCGTGCGCCTTGCGGAAGGCGATCATGCGCTGGGCGTAGGTGTGGAAGGTGCTCTGGTCGGACGTCCACGAGGTGGTCAGCCAGTTGGCCGAGGAGTCCAGGTCGTAGGGGTTGTTGTTGCAGCGCAGCGAGCGCAGGTACTCGTCACCGCCGGTCATCATGGGCGTGCCCGCGGACAGCATCAGGAAGGCGAGGCCGTTGCGCGCGGCCTTGCGCTGGTCGGCGGCCACCCCGCCCTGGTCCCAGGACAGGTTGCTGTCCGACCCGCCGTCCGAAGGCCCGTACGGCCAGGCCTGGTTGTTGCTCTTGGCGTTGCAGGAGTACAGGTCGGCCAGGGTGAAGCCGTCGTGCGCCACCATGAAGTTGACCGAGTTCCCCGGCGCCCGGCCGTCGTCCTGGAACAGGTCGGAGGAGCCGGCGAACCGGGTGGCGAGCTGACTGGGTGTCACGTTCTGCACGCCCAGCTCGTTCTGGTCCGCGCGCAGGGTGTCGCGGAAGCTGCCGTTCCACTCCGACCAGCCGGCCGGGAAGTTGCCGAGCTGGTAGGTGCCGTCGCCGATCGCCCAGGGCTCGGCGATCAGGTCGGTGCCGCTGCCGCCGGCCGCCGGGCGCGGCGGGAGCGCCGAAGTGATGTGCGCCAGCGCCGTGTTGGGATCGGTCCTGCTGTAGTTGAAGCAGCCGGTCTGGCAGGTGTTGCCCAGCACCGGCGCCAGGTCGAAGCGGAAGCCGTCGACGCCCATGGTGTTGCGCCAGTAGCCGAGGGAGTCCACGATCAGCTGCTGCGCCACCGGGTTGTCGGTGTTGAAGTTGCCGCCCACCCCGGTGTTGTCGTACGGGCTCTGCAGGTCCGAACTCAGCTCGTAGTACGTGGGGTTGTCCAGCCCGCGGAACGACAGCAGGTTGTAGGCGGTCTTGTCGCCGGCGCTGCGCGGGCCCTCCTCGGCGGTGTGGTTGTAGACGACGTCGGTGAGCACCTTGATGCCGGCGTCGTGGAACGCCTTCACCATCGCCTTGAACTCCTTGGTGGGCCCGCCGGGCGTCTGGTCGGAGGAGTAGCGGCGGTCCGGCGCGAAGTAGTCCAGGGTGTCGTAGCCCCAGTAGTTGTCACCCGCGGTGCCCGTGGGATCGACGTCGTTGGCGTCGTTCTGCGTCTCCTGGACGGGCAGGAACTCCACCGCGGTCACCCCGAGGGCCGCCAGGCTCGACGCCTTCAGGCCCGCGCCCTTGTACGTCCCCTGGTAGGCGCTCGCCACCGAGGGGTCGTTCTTCGTCAGCCCGCGGACGTTGACCTCGTAGACGACGTCGTCCTTCAGCGCCCGGGTCGGCTTGGTGCCGGTGCTGGAGGTGTCGTCGGCCAGCACGATGCTCTTGGGCGCCACGCTGCCGCTGTCCAGCGCCCGGTACTGCGACCCGGTCGCGTACACGGTGTCGGTGGGGTTCGACGGGCTGCGCGGGTCGTGGCTGATCTCCCGCGCGTACGGGTCGATCAGCAGCTTGTTGGGGTCGAAGCGGTTGCCGGACGCGTCCACGTCCGACACGAAGCCGGCCGACGAGCCCTTCGTCCAGCTCGACGTGTAGGGCCAGTTGGGGCCCCAGGCCCGGTAGCCGTAGTAGACCGCGCCGGTGATCCCGTACGTGGTGCGCAGGGTGGAGACGGAGGCGGTCGCCGACCAGATGTTGGTCGAGGTGTCGCGGGTCAGGGCGTAGGCGACCTTCTCCTGGCTGCCGTAGGCCGCCGCGTAGAGGTCCACCTCGATGCGGGTGGCCCGCGACGAGTACACCTTGAAGGTGATGTTCGACGCTGTCGCGTCGTAGTGCGCCCCCATGTTCTGGCCGGCCGTGGGGGCGGCGGCAGCGGCGGCGTGGGCTCCCGGCGCGCCGGTCAGCGCGGGGAGGGCCAGCGCGGCCAGCGCCACCGCGCAGGCCAGAGCGGCGCGGGTTCGCTCGCGGAACCTGACGTGCTCGTACACGGGCATGCGACGACTCCTTCACCAGTCCTGGACGAAGGGCCGCACGCGCCTGCAGCCGAAACGCCCGCACGGTGCACCGCACGGGCGAACGGAAACGTACTAGGCGCGCGGGGTGGGAGTAAAGGGCTTCGTTAGTGCTGAAGTGACCATCAGTCAGTAAAGTGACGGGATGAAGGCAGGATCGCGGGTCGCGGTGGGGGTGGACTTCGGCACGCTGTCGGGCCGTGCCGTGGTCGTGGACGTGGCGGACGGCAAGGAGCTGGGCAGCGCCGTCCACGCCTACCGGCACGGCGTGGTCGACCGGGAGCTGCCCGGGACCGGCCGCCGGCTGCCCCCGGACTGGGCCCTCCAGGTCCCGGCCGACTGGCGCGAGGTCCTCGCCGACGCCGTGCCCAGGGCGCTGGCCGAAGCGGGCGTCACGCCCGCCCGAGTGGTCGGCCTCGGCACCGACTTCACCTCCTGCACGGTGCTGCCCGCCACCGCGGACGGCGTGCCGCTGTGCGAACTTCCGGCGTTCGCCGACCGGCCGCACGCCTACGCCAAGCTGTGGAAGCACCACGCCGCCCAGCCCGAGGCCGAGGTGATCGGCCGGCGGGCCGCGGAGTCCGGGCAGCCCTGGCTCGCGGCCTACGGCGGCAAGGTCTCCAGCGAGTGGCAGCACCCCAAGGCGCTCCAGGTCCTGCTGGAGGACCCGGAGGTCTACGGGGCGGCCGACCGCTGGATCGAGGCGGCCGACTGGATCGTGTGGCAGCTCACGGGCGCGGAGAACCGCACCCTGAGCGCCGCGGGGTACAAGGGCCTGTACCAGGACGGCCGTTACCCCGACCGCCGCTTCCTCGCCTCCCTCCACCCGGACTTCGCCGGCTTCACCGCCAAGCTCGACCACCCGCTGTCCCGGCCCGGCACCCGCGCGGGCCGGCTGACCGCCGGGGCGGCCGCCCTCACCGGGCTGCCGGCCGGGCTCCCGGTCGCCGTCGGCCACGTGGACGCCCATGTCACGGCGGCCGCCGCGCGCACCCTCGAACCGGGCCGGCTGCTCGCGATCATGGGCACGTCCACCTGCCTCATCGTCAACTCCGCGACCCGGGCCGAGGTGCCGGGGATGTGCGGGGTGGTGCGGGACGGGGTGGTGCCGGGGCTGTGGGGTTATGAGGCGGGGCAGAGCGGGGTGGGGGACATCTTCGCGTGGGCGGCGCGGACGGCGGTGCCGGAGGAGTACGCCGTGCGGGCGCGTGAACGGGGCGTCTCCTCGCATGAGCTGCTGACGGAGCTGGCCGCGGGGCAGCCGGTGGGCGGGCACGGGCTGCTGGCGCTGGACTGGCACAGCGGGAACCGTTCGGTGCTGGTCGACCACCACCTGTCGGGCCTGATCGTCGGCCTGACCCTCGACACCCGGCCGGAGGACGTCTACCGCGCCCTGATCGAGGCCACCGCCTTCGGCACCCGCACGATCGTCGCCGGGTACGAGGCCGCCGGGGTCGAGGTCACCGATGTCACCGCCGCCGGTGGGCTGCTGCGGAACCGCTTCCTGATGCAGACCTACAGCGACGTGCTCGGCCGGCCGCTGCACGTGAACACCTCGCCGCAGGGACCGGCGCTGGGCGCCGCGATCCACGCCGCCGTGGCGGCGGGCGCCCACCCGGACCTGCGCGCCGCCTCGGCGGCGATGGGCCGGGTGGACCGCGCCGTCTACACCCCCGACCCGGCCCGCGCCGCCGCCTACGACGAGCTCTACGCCGAGTACCTGGCCCTGCACGACCACTTCGGCCGCGGCGGCAGCGACGTCATGCACCGCCTGCGGGCCCTGCGCCCCGGCGCGGAGGACCCGGACGGACCGGACGCCGGCTTCCCCGGCTGACCGCGCACGGCGGCACGTGTCCCCCCGCCGGGACCGGCGGCCCCGCCGCTCTCAGACGGCGGGGGCCGGGTCCTCCCGCCCGCCCAGGGGTGAACTCGGCGCGGACGGGGACAGGAGGATCCGCTCCCGGTGGCGCTCCTCCGTGAGGTCGTGCAGGCGGGCGTGCAGGAGGTCGGGGAGGGTGATGATCCCGACGACCTGGTGCAGGTCGTCGAGGACGGGCGCACTGGTCAGGCCCGCCTCGGCGAACAGGTAGGCGACGTGGCGCAGGGTGTCGTCCGGGTGCGCGGACAGGCGCAGCGGGCGGGCGATCTCGCCGGCCGGGACGTTCTCGGGCCCGGTGTCGGCCAGCCGGCGCAGGTCCCGGCGGGTGAGGACGCGCAGGGGTCCGTACGGGCCGGTGACCGGGAACAGCGGCTGGCGCCGGGCGGCGGGGTCCCCGTCGAGCCGGTCCAGCCGGTCGAGCAAGTCGGGGCCGACCGGCTCGGCGGCCGCGAGGGTGACCGGGTCCGGGTGCATGACCTCGTGGACGAAGAAGGTCTCCAGCGGATCGGTGGAGTACTCGCGGGTCAGGTGCAGTCCGCGGCGGGCGATCTTCTCGGTGAGGACGGAGCGCTTGAGGACGAGGGCGGACAGCGTGTAGGCGGCGGTTGAGGAGATCAGCAGCGGGAGCAGCGTGCCCCAGGCGTGGGTGAGTTCGAGGGTGAACACCACACCGGTGAGCGGGGAGCGCATCACTCCGCCCACGACGGCGGCGAGTCCGCACATCGGCCAGAACCCGGGCAGCACCTGCGGGAACAGCATCCCTTCCCAGGCCCCGAGCGCGCCGCCGATCATGAACACCGGGGCGAGGACGCCGCCCGATGTGCCGGAGCCGAGCGACAGGGACCAGATCAGCGTCTTGACGACGAGGACGCCCACGATGAGCGAGAGGGTCGCGCGGCCGGTCAGCAACTGGTCGATGACGTCGTAGCCGACGCCCAGCGCGCGGGGTTCGACGAGGCCGCCGGCGCCGATGATCGCGCCGCCGATCGCGGGCCACCACATCCAGTGGAAGGGGAACTTCGCGAAGGTGTCCTCGGCCCAGTAGACCAGCCAGGTCGCGACGACCGCGAGCGCTCCGCCGGTCAGCCCGGTCACCGCGGCCAGCGCCTGGGCGCCCGTGGTGAGGTGCAGGCCGGTGGTGGCGACGGGGAAGACGGGGGCGGTGCCGAGCAGGAAGCCGCGGCACACGGTGGCGACCGCGACGGACGCGGCGACCGGCACGAAGCTGCGCGGGCGCCACTCGAAGAGCAGCAGCTCCACCGCGAGCAGGACCGAGGCCAGGGGCGAGTTGAAGGTCGCCGCCATGCCCGCGGCCGCGCCCGCGACCAGGAGGGTCTTGCGCTCGTCGGCGGTCAGCCGCAGGAGCTGGGCGAGCATCGAGCCGATCGCGCCGCCCGTCATGATGATCGGGCCCTCGGCCCCGAACGGGCCGCCGGTGCCGATGCTGATCGCGGCGGAGACCGGCTTGAGCGCGGCCACCTTGGGGGAGACCCGGCTGCCGCCGGTGAGGATCGCCTCGATGGCCTCGGGCATGCCGTGGCCGCGGATCTTCTCCGACCCGTAACGGGCCATCAGCCCGACGACCAGCCCGCCGGCGACGGGCGCGCCGAGCACCAGCCACCACGCGTGGTGCACCTGGCCGGGGGCGACCAGTGAGGTGCTCCAGCGCTGGTAGAAGACCAGGTCGGTGACCAGGCCGATCAGCCGCAGGAGCGCGAGCGCGGCCAGGGCTCCGGCGCAGCCGACCGGCAGCGCCCAGAGGGTGATCTTCAGCATGCGGGGGGTGAGGGTGAAGTCGCCCAGGTGGGCGACGCTGCGCCGCGCCTTCGCCGTCACAGCGGCACCGGCCCGGGCAGCTCCGCCGCGTACGCCTCGCCGACCACCGTGTGCAGCTCCCGCAGCTCCCGCAGCGCCCGCGCCGCCTGCCGGCGCAGTTCGGGGTCGATCTGCGACAGGATCCGGGCGAGTTCGTCGTGCCGCCAGGCCAGCACGCGTTCGACCAGGTCGGTGCCCGGCTCGCTGAGTTCCAGGGTCACCACGCTGCGGTGGTGCGGGTCGCTGCCGCGCACCAGGTGGCCGGAGGCGGCCAGCCGGTCCGCGAGGCGGGTGACCGAGGAGGCCCCGAGGCCCAGCGTCTGGGCGACCCGGGACGACGGACAGCGGCCCAGTTCGCGCAGCGCCAGCAGCAGCCGCAGTTGGGGCAGCGACACCTCGCTCCCCGCCGCGTCCAGGCTGTGCAGCGCGATGCCGATCAGGTCCCGGGTCGCGGTCTGGAACGCCTCTATCTCGTCATCGGGGGGATCAGGGCTGTGACCTGCTGCGTTTGCCATGGCTCAAGTATTGCACACGGCAATACTTGCTTAGAGGTAATGTTGTGGGGGTCATGGAGGCGGCCCCTCCGGAGGGGGAGGGGGCGCCTCCATGACCGGTCCGGCTCAGCGGTCGGCGACCGGCTCGGTGGTGAACTCCGCGTGCAGGCGCCGGGTGTGGTCCACTTCGCGGACGGGGCCGGTGAGCGTGCACGTGACCGTCAGCCGGCAGTCCGCGCTGGAGGCGCCGAAGCGCAGCTCCAGCGTGCCCGGCTCCACGATCCGCCGCATGTCGCGCCCGGTGAAGGCCGAGAGGTCGGCCGGCACCGTGACGCCCACCCGCACCGCCTCGCCCGGCGCCAGCCGCAGCCGCAGGTAGCCGACCAGCCGCTGCACCGGCTGGACCACGGAGGCCACCGGGTCGTGCAGGTAGAGCTGGACCACCTCGGTCCCCTCCCGGCGTCCGGTGTTGCGGACCGTGAAGGAGCAGCGGACCTCCCCGTCGGTGGCCGCCCTGAGCTCGGCCACGTCCAGGTCCGCCCACTCGAAGGTCGTGTACGCCAGCCCGTGCCCGAAGCCGAAGGCCGGGGTCGGGTCCACGCTGGAGACCTGGCTGGACAGGCCGAGCCGCGCCGCGAGGTAGGTCGACGGCTGGGTGCCGGGGGCGCGCGGCACGCTCACCGGCAGCCGCCCGGAGGGGTTCACCCGGCCGCTGAGCACGCCCGCGACCGCCGGGGTGCCCACCTCCCCGGGGAAGAAGGACTGCACGATCGCCGCGGCCTCCTCCACCGCGCGGCCGAGCGCGTACGGCCGCCCGGCCAGCAGCACGACCACCACGGGCGTGCCGGTGTCCAGCAGGGCGTCGAGCAACCGCTGCTGGAGGCCGGGCAGGGCCAGCGACTGGGCGTCGCAGCCCTCGCCGCTGGTGCCCCGGCCGAACAGCCCGGCCCGGTCGCCGAGCGCGAGCACCACCACGTCGGCGTCGTGGGCCGCGCGCACGGCGTCCGCGAGGCCGCCGGTCCCGGGGCCGTCCACGCCGACGCCCGGCGCGGCGGTGATCTCGGCGTCCGGGAACTCCGCCGCCAACGCCTCGCGCAGCGTGGGCAGTTCGATGCCGATCGGCACCTCCGGATGCCGCACGCCGACGTGCATCGGGAAGGCGTAGCAGCCCAGCACCGCCGTGGGCGCCTCGGAGTTGGGCCCGACGAGGGCGATCCGCGCGGGACGGGCCAGCGGCAGCACGCCGTCGTTGCGCAGCAGCACCACGCTCTCCTCGGCGACCCGCCGGGCCAGTTCGCGGTTGCCGGCCGTGTCCAGGTCCACCCGGCCGCGCAGCGCCCCGGGTTCGGCCGCGGCGGCCGGGTCCGCCGCCCCGGTGCCGCGCAGCACCGCCGGGACCGGATCGAAGTCGGCGTCCAGCAGCCCGAGTTCCGCCTTCTGGCCGAGGACCCGGCGGACCGCCCGGTCCACCAGCGCCTCGGGCACCTCGCCGTTCTCGACCGCGCGCACCAGCGGCTCGCCGTACGCCTTCACCGTCGGCAGTTCGACGTCCACACCGGCCGCCAGCGCGGCCGCCGCGGCCTCGCCGAGGGTGCCGGCCACCCCGTGCAGGGTCTTGAGGAAGGCGACGCCGAAGTAGTCGGCCACCACCGTGCCGGTGAAGCCCCAGACGTCCCGGAGCAGGCCGGTCAGCAGGGCCTCGTCGGCCGCCGCCGGGATGCCGTCGGTGTCGGTGTAGGCGTGCATGACCGACCGCACGCCGCCCTCGCGGACCGCCATCTCGAACGGCGGCAGGATCACGTCCGCCCGTTCGCGCGGACCCATCCCGACCGGCGCCAGGTTCCGGCCGGCCCGGGAGGCGGAGTAGCCGGCGAAGTGCTTGAGGGTGGCGACGATCCCGGCGGACTCCAGGCCCCGGACGTAGGCGGTGCCGATGGTGCCGACCAGGTACGGGTCCTCGCCGATGGTCTCCTCGACCCGGCCCCAGCGGGCGTCGCGCACCACGTCCAGCACCGGGGCCAGGCCCTGGTGGACGCCGACCGCGCGCATGTCCGCGCCGATCGCCGCGGCCATCCGCCGGACCAGCTCCGGGTCGAAGGTCGCGCCCCAGGCCAGCGGCACCGGGTAGGCGGTGGCGCCCCAGGCCGCGAACCCGGCCAGGCACTCCTCGTGGGCGAGCGCCGGGATGCCGAACCGGTTCGCCGCCATGATGCGGCGCTGGGTGCGCAGCAGGGACAGGGCGCCCAGCGCGGGGTCCACCGGGGCGGTGCCGAACGGCCGGGTGAGCTGGCCGAGGCCGTGCGGCAGCAGTTCCGCCAGGTCGACGGCCTCCTCCATGTCGTGCTGGTGCGGGGCGACCTCGCCGCCCTCGTCGGACGCGCCCACCCACACGCCGTACAGCTGGGCGATCTTCTCCCGCGGGGTCATGACGGCGAGCAGCGCGTCGGCGCGGGCGCCGGGGCTGAGGGAGGCGTCCCGCCAGCGGGGGGCGGCGGGAATCTCTTCGAGCTTGGTCTCGGTCACTTTCCTCCGACCCCCATGAGCCCCTGGACCAGGGCCCGGCGGGCGAACAGGTAGACGATGAGGACGGGCAGCATCGACAGCACCACCGCGGCCAGCAGGCCGGGGATGTCGACGCCGTGCTCGGTCTGGAAGTCGTAGAGCCCCAGGGTGATCACCTTGGTGGAGTCGGACTGCGTGAGCACCAGCGGGAAGAGGAAGCCGTTCCACGCCTGGAGCGCGGAGAAGACCACGATCGTGGACAGGCCGCCCTTGGACAGCGGCAGCACCAGCTGGAAGAACACCCGCGCCGGGGTGGCCCCGTCCATCGCCATGGCCTCGTACAGGTCGGAGGTGATGTCGCGCATCACGCCGGTGAGGATCAGCGCGCAGACCGGCATCGAGAAGGCCGCCGTCGGCAGGATCACCCCGGCGAGGTTGTCGTACAGGCCGGCCTGGCTGATCACGTAGAACATGGGCACGATCACCGCCTGCGCGGGGATGGCCAGGCCGAGCAGGAAGAGCCGGAAGACCCCGGTGGTGATCCGGCCGCGGCTGCGCACGATGGCGTACGACAGAGGTGGCACGAGCAGCAGCACGAGGGCCACCACGGCCGCCGTGACCAGGACGGTGTTGAGGAAGTAGCGGCCGAAGCCGTTGGAGAAGTCCTGGGTGTAGTTGTGGAGGGTGATGTGGTGGGGGAGGGAGAGCGGGCCGTGCGTCGCGTAGTCGCTGCGGCTGCGCAGGGTGGCGGCGAGCATCACGTACAGCGGCAGGCCGACCAGGAACAGCCAGACCAACGAGCCCAGCCCGGCGAGGTGGTTGGGGCGGCGGCGCATCACAACCCCTCCGTCGTGCCGCGCATCCGGTCGTAGCCGGAGACCCGGACCACGACGAGCGAGATCACCGTGGCGATGAGCACCAGCACCAGCGCGATGGCCGATCCGCCGCCGAAGTCGAAGCTCTTGAACGCCTGTTCGTACATGTAGTAGGCGCTGATGGTGGTGTCGGTGCCCGGCCCGCCCTGGGTGAGGATCAGCACGGTGTCGAAGGTGGTGAGCCCGCCGACGACCATGAGGATCATCGAGGTGATCATGGTGTTGCGCAGGTGCGGCAGCGTGATGTGGAAGAACTGCCGCACCCGGCCGGCCCCGTCGATCGCCGCGGCCTGGTACAGCACCTGCGGGATCGCGCGGGCCGCGCCCTGGTAGATCAGAGTGTGGAAGGGCGTGTACTGCCAGGCGCCGACGAAGACCAGCACGCCGATGGCGCCCGACTTCGTGCCCAGCAGGTTGCCGTCCCCGAACAGCCAGCGGGCCTGCGCGGGCACCCCGAAGTTGGGGTCGAGCAGGGCCCGCCACAGCACCGAGACCGCGGTCGCCGACAGCAGCAGCGGCACGAAGTAGACGGCCGACAGGATCGCCCGGTTGCGCTGCCGGCCGGCCGCCCACACCCCCAGCAGCAGGCTCAGCGGGGTCTGCACGGCCACACCGAGCACGGTGATCAGCACGCTCAGCCACAGACTCTGGATCATGGTGCGGTCGTGCAGCAGCGCCCGCCAGTTGTCCAGCCCGGCGAACTCCGGCGAGCCCAGGCCGTCCCAGTCGGTGAAGGAGAGCACCGCGACCAGTACCAGCGGCAGGACGGCGAACAGGACGAAGAACAAGGTGGCGGGGACCGCCCAGGCCGGGCCCGGGCGGGTCGTCCTGGCGCCCGCCCGGTGTGGCGTGGGTGACCCGGGACGGCGCCGGGCCACCGGGAGCGTGGTGGTGGTCATCTGCGTTCCCGTCTCGGGGTCTCAGGAGGACGGCAGGGCCTGCATGGCCTTGACGAAGCCGTCGACGTCGAGTTTTCCGTCGAAGAACTCCTGGACCGCCGTGTGGATGGGCGTGATCGCGGCCGGCGGGTAGGCCTGGTCCCACGACAGTTGGAAGGAGGGCGCCTTCTCGACCAGGTCGAACTGGTACCGCGAGTAGGCCGGGTTGGCCGAGGAGTCCAGGAACTTCGGGGTGTTGGTGGTGGTCGGCAGGTTGCCGATGGCCAACTGCGCCTTCACGAAGGCGTCCGAGTACTGGAGCTTGAGGAAGTCCGCGACGGCGTCGGGGTACTTGGTCTTCTTCAGCACCGAGTAGAAGTTGTTGGTGTTGCCGACCACGTCGTTCGGGTCGCCCTTGCCGCCGGGCACGGTCGGGAAGTTGCTGTAGCCGAGGTCGGTCCTGGCGAAGTCCGGGCTGGCGTCCTGCTGGGTGGAGTACTCCCACGAGCCCATCAGCTCGAAGCCCGCCTTGCCGGTGGCCAGCAGCGCGGGGGAGCCGCCGTCGGTGAACTTCACCGAGTCGAAGGCGCCGCCGAACGCGCCGGTGCCGATGAGCTGCCGGAGCATCGACAGCGCCTTGCGGCTGTCGGCGCTGTCCCAGGCGCTCTTGTCGCCGCCGAGGGCCTTCTCGAACAGGCCGGGCCCGGCGACGCGGTCGTACGCGTACTCGTACCACATGAGCGTCGGCCACTGGTCGCCGCCGCCGAGCGCGATCGGGGTGACGCCCTTGGCCTTCAACGCCTTGACGTCCGCGAGCAGTTCGTCCCAGGTGGCGGGCGGGGCGGTGATGCCGGCCCCGGCGAGCACCTTCTTGTTGCTGAAGAGCAGCACCGGCTGGGTGCCGCGCATCGGCACGCCGTAGGACTTGCCGTCCACCACGGCGGTGTTGAACACCGAGGGGAGGAAGTCCGCCTTCAGCGCGGGGTCCTTGGCGATGAAGCCGTCCAGCGGCATCAGCAGCCCGGCCTTGACGAAGGGCTGGATGCTGCCGCCGCCCCAGTTGAAGAAGACGTCGGGTGCCTGCTTGGTGGTGATGACCGTCTGGAGCTTCTGCTGGTAGTCGGCGCCGGGGATGGTGTCGAGCACCGCCTTGACCTTCGAGGTCTTGTTGAAGGTCGCGACGATCTGCTTCTCCACCTTGTTGCCCGCGTCGCCGTACACGAGCACGTGGATGCGTCCCGAGCCGCCGCCCGAGGCGCTGCCGCCGCAGGCCGCCAGGGCCAGCGCGAGGACGAGTGTCACGCCGACGGAGAGCTGACGAGCGAGTTCCCGTAGTGGCCGGCTTGAGGAACGAGAGCCGTCCGCGGAGGGAACGAGGAGGAAGATCGACGGGGGAGCCACGGCGCGGGGGAGCCATGCGCGCTTCTTCATCGGGTACCCTTTCGAAAACTTTCGGCTGCACTACCGAAATTTGCTGCGCGCTGTGACCGTAGGATGTGCCCCAGAAGGGGTCAACCCTCGGGTGTTCGGTTATCAAAGCGTTATCCGCGCGGGCGGCTCGCCGTGCCGTACCCTGCGGCTCGTGGGTGGTTCACGGGAGGAAGGTGGGGGCTGGTGGAGAGCAGCCGCATCACGCTCGCCCGGATTGCCGAAACTGCCGGGGTGTCGATCTCGACAGTTTCGAAAGTGCTCAACGGCCGTCCGGACGTCTCCGCGCTCACCCGGTCGAGGGTCGAGCGGCTGCTGGAGGAGCACGGCTACCGCCGTACCGCCCGCTCGGCCGCCGGGGCGCAGCTCGTCGAGATCGTCTTCCACGAGCTCGACGCGATCTGGGCGATGGAGCTGATCCTCGGTGTCGAGCGGGTCGCCCGGGAGAACGACGCCGGCGTGGTGCTCACCCGGAGCGGCACCCGCCACGCGCCCGGCGCCGACTGGATCGAGGGGGTGCTGCGCCGCCGGCCGCTCGGGGTGATCCTGGTCTTCTCCGCGCTGCCCCGGGAGTTCAAGCACCAGCTGCGGTCGCGCTCGATCCCGTTCGTCATCATCGACCCGGCCGGCGACCCCGACCCGGACGTGCCCTCGGTCGGCTCCGCCAACTGGTCCGGCGGGCTGGCCGCCACCCGCCACCTCATCGAGTGCGGGCACCGCCGGATCGGCATCGTCACCGGGCCCGAGGACATGATGTGCTCGCTGGCCCGGCTGGACGGGTACCGGTCCGCGATGACCACGGCCGGCCTGGAGATCGACCCCGGGCTGATCGCCTTCGGCGACTTCCACGTCGAGGGCGGCTACGCCCGCGGGCTGGAGATGCTGCGCCGCCGCGACCGGCCCACCGCGGTGTTCGCCGGCAGCGACCTCCAGGCGATCGGCGTGCTGGAGGCGGCCGGCGCGCTCGGGCTGCGCACTCCGCGGGACCTGTCGGTGGTGGGCTACGACGACGTCGCCGTGGCCAAGTGGTCCCGCCCCGCGCTGACCACGGTGCACCAGCCGCTGCGCAAGATGGCCGAGGCGGCCACGCAGATGCTGCTGCGGCTGCGGGCGGGGGAGAGCACGACCACGCGGATGGAGCTGGCCATCAGCCTGGTGGTCCGCAGGAGCACGACGGTCCCCCCTCGGCGGTAGCCCGGCGTCCTCTCCGCCCGCGGGCCCGGTCCGTTCCGCCGTGTCGACCCGGCCCGTTCCGCCCCGCGGCGCCCGGCCCCTTCCGCCCTCCGCGCGCCGCCCGTGCAGGCCGCGGCGTCGTACTGCCGCGCGCGGTGCGGTGATTGGTGGGTGCACGGGCCTTGTCAAAGCCGCGTCACAGCTCCTAGGTTGTGGGCCGCGAAGGATATTGCTCGACTCTGTGTACTTCCGTTGAGTTGGACGACGTGAGGCCGACGCCTTCTGGTCGATCGGCACAATTACGCACGTCCCCTGGACTGTTGGTTCCCTCCGACCACACGAGCAGAGGACTCCCCATGCCACGATCCGTCCGCAGGCTGCTCGCCTGCGCGACCGCCGGTGTGCTGTGGACAGGCGCGCTCGGCGCCGTCGCGGTGACCGCCGACGTCGCCGTGACCGCGACACCCGCCGCGGCACTCGACAACGGCCTGGCCCTGACCCCGCCGATGGGCTTCAACGACTGGAACGCCTTCGGCTGCAACGTCAGCGAGCAGCTGATCGAGCAGACCGCCGACTACCTGGTCACCTCCGGCCTGAAGGACGCCGGCTACACCTACGTCAACATCGACGACTGCTGGATGACGCACACCCGCGACGCCGACGGCCGGCTCGTGCCTGACCCGGTGAAGTTCCCCGACGGCATCAAGGGCACCGCCGACTACGTCCACTCCAAGGGCCTCAAGCTCGGCATCTACGAGGACGCCGGCACCGCCACCTGCGCCGGCTACCCCGGCAGCCTCGGCCACGAGCCCACCGACGCCCAGACGTTCGCCGACTGGGGCGTGGACTACCTCAAGTACGACAACTGCAACAACCAGAGCGACGGCAGCCGCGCGGACTACGTGCGGCGCTACACCGCGATGCGCGACGCGCTGGCCGCCACCGGCCGCCCGATCGTGTACTCGCTGTGCGAGTGGGGCGTCAACAACCCGCGGGAGTGGGCCGGCGACGTCGGCAACTCCTGGCGCACCACCGGCGACATCAGTGACAACTGGTCGAGCATGCTGAGCATCACCAAGGCCAACCTGCCGCTCGCCCAGGACTCCGGCCCCGGCCGCTGGAACGACCCGGACATGCTGGAGGTCGGCAACGGCGGCATGACCGACACCGAGTACCGCAGCCACTTCTCGCTGTGGTCGATGATGGACTCCCCGCTGCTGATCGGCACCGACCTGCGCAAGGCCACCCCGCAGACGCTGTCGATCCTCGGCAACAAGGACGTCATCGCCCTGGACCAGGACCCGCTGGGCGCGCAGGCCACCGTGCTGTCCTCCGACGGCGGCCGGTACGTCGTCGACAAGAAGCTCGCGAACGGCGACCGCGCGGTCGCGCTGTTCAACTCCACCGACCAGGCGCAGCGGATCTCCACCACCGCGACGGCCGCCGGGCTGGCCACGCGCGGCAGTTACGCCGTGCGCGACCTGTGGAGCCACACCGACTACGACAGCGCGGGCACGCTGGCGGCCACCGTCCCGGCGCACGGCACGGTGCTGCTGCGGATCAGCGCCGACCCGGTGGCCGGCGCCAAGGCGCTGCTCGACCCGCCGCTGTTCGACACCGGCGTGAGCGGCGTGCCCTCCGGCGTCCAGCCGGGCCACAGCGCCGCGTTGAGCACCTACGCCACCAACCTCGGCGCCCTGCCCGCCACCAAGGTCACCGTCCACCTGACGGCCCCCGACGGCTGGACGGTCAAGGCCGGCGGCGCGTCGAGCACCGTCCTGCTCGCCAAGAACAAGACGCTCACCACAACGTGGACGCTCTCGGTGCCCACGGACACCCCGACCGGCGCCTACCCGCTCACCGGCACGGTGACGTACTCCGAGGCGACCGGCGGAGCGGCGGTCACGGTGCCCCTGTCGGGGACGGTCAACGTCGAGATTCCGCCGCCGCCCGGCACCAGCTACCTCAGCGACCTCGACTGGACCTCGGCCACCAACGGGTGGGGCCCGGTGGAGAAGGACACCAGCAACGGTGAGGCGGCGGCCGGCGACGGCAACCCGATGACCATCGGCGGCACGGTGTTCACCAAGGGTCTGGGCGCGCACGCCCCCAGCACCATCACCTACTACCTCGGCGGCGGCTGCTCCGCGCTGACCGCGACCGTCGGCGTCGACGACGAGAAGGCCGGCAAGGGCTCGGTCGAGTTCGAGGTCGCGGCCGACGGCACGCAGGTCGCCGACAGCGGAGTGGTGCGCAACTCCGACGGGCCCACGCCGCTGCACGCCGACGTCACCGGGGCGCAGTACGTCCAGCTGATCGTCACCGACGGCGGCGACGGCAACGACAGCGACCACGCGGACTGGGCCGACGCGCAGATCACCTGCGCCTGAGTCCGGGCCGCCCCGGACCCCGCGTCAAGGACGGGTCAAGAGCGTGGCACCGCGTGCCGAGATTGCGTACTCGCGGTGCCACGCGCCGGCGGTGCGGCCCCGGTGGAGGGCACCACCGTGCTCGCCCAGCTCGCCGACGCCTCGCTCGGGCACAACTGGGCGTTCTACGTCGTGCAGTTCGCCACCATGGTGCTGCTGGGCCTGGCCGCCAACACCTCCTTCGGCGGGCTGCCCGTGCTGATGGCGCTGCTCGCCCGCGACAACCACCTGCCGCACCTGTTCGCGCTCAAGGCCGACCGCCGGGTGCACCGCTACGGCGTGCTCACCCTCGCCGGGATCTCCGCGGCGCTGCTGGTCGCCTCCGGCGGCGACGCCAACACCCTCGTCCCGCTCTTCGCCATCGGCGTGTTCATCGGCTTCACCCTCTGCCAGGTCGGCATGGTCCGGCACTGGCGGACCGAACGGGTGCCGCGGTGGCGGCGCAAGGCCGCGCTCAACGGCCTGGGCGCGCTCCTCACCGGCGTCGCCGCGGTCGTGGTGACCGCCACGAAGTTCGCCGGCGGCGCGTGGCTGATCGTGCTGTCGGTGCCGCTGCTGGTCGCCCTCTTCGAGGGCGTGCACCGCTCGTACGCCCGGATCGGCGCGGCGCTGGACCTGGGCGCGGTGCCCGAACCCCCGCACCGCGACCGCTCGCTGGTCGTCGTTCCCGTGGCCGGCTTGTCCCGGCCGGCCAGCGAGGCGCTCACCGCCGCGGTGTCGCTCGGCGACGAGGTGCGGGCGGTCACCGTCACCCACCCCGACGACCGGGCGGCGCACGAGGCGCTGCGCCGCGACCGGGACCTGTGGTCGCCGGGCGTGGAGCTGACCGCGCTGCCCTCCCCGCACCGCTCGCTCGGCCGCCCGCCGGCCGCGTACGTCCGCGCGCTGTCCGCCCGTTCGCCCGGCACCGGTGCGCCCCTGGCAGCGGCTGCTGTACAACCAGCGCGGCGCGGTGGTGGCCCACGCGATCCGGCGCGACACCGACGCGGTGGTGTGCCGGCTCCGCTTCCGCCTGAAGCCCCTGTGACCCGGCCGCGGGCCGGTCGCCGCCCCGCGGGCGTCAACACCACGTCAAGGAGGCGGCCGGTCGCGCCAGGAAAGCGTTAACGCGGTGGCCGCCGCGCGCGGGAGTCGGCTTGCGTGGGGGTGATCCACCCAGCACACCGGCCCGGCCCCTGGAGATGCGTTCATGTCCGATCCCGTGGGCCGTCCCCCGGCGCCCGGCCCCTCGCCCTCGGCCCCGCCGGCCCCGTCTCCGTCCTCGCCAACTCGCCGCCGCGGTCGCCTCAAGGTGTTCCTCGGGGCGGCCCCCGGGGTGGGCAAGACCTTCCGGATGCTCGACGAGGGGCGGCGCAGGGCCGAGCGCGGCACCGACGTGGTGGTCGCCTTCGTCGAGTGCCACAACCGGCCGCACACCCTGGCGAGGCTGGAGGGCCTGGAGATCGTGCCGCGGATCGACCGCGAGTACCGGGGCACGCACTTCGGCGAGATGGACCTGGACGCGGTGCTCGCCCGCCGGCCCGAGGTCGCGCTGGTGGACGAGCTGCCGCACACCAACCCGCCCGGCGGCCGCAACGGCAAGCGCTGGCAGGACGTGGAGGAACTGCTCGACGCCGGCATCGACGTGGTCACCACCGTCAACATCCAGCACCTGGAGTCCGTCAACGACGTCGTCGAGAAGATCACCGAGGTCCCGCAGCGCGAGACCGTGCCGGACGAGGTGGTCCGCCGCGCCGCGCAGATCGAACTGGTCGACATGCCGGCCGAGGCGCTGCGGCGCCGCATGGCGCACGGCAACGTCTACAGCGCGGAGAAGGTCGACGCGGCGCTCGCCAACTACTTCCGGATCGGCAACCTGACCGCGCTGCGGGAACTGGCGCTGCTGTGGGTGGCCGGGCGGGTCGACGAGGCCCTGCACCGCTACCGCAGCGACCACGGGATAGGGCGGGTCTGGGAGACCAAGGAACGCGTCGTCGTCGGGCTGACCGGCGGCCCCGAGGGCGACACGCTGATCCGCCGCGCCGCCCGGATCGCCGACCGCTCGGCCGGCGGCGACCTGCTGGCGGTGCACGTGGCGCGCAGCGACGGGCTGGCCGCCGGCAGTTCCCCGGTCGCGCTGGCCCGGCAGCGGCAGCTCGTGGAGAGCCTGGGCGGCAGCTACCACTCGGTGGTCGGCGACGACGTGCCCACCGCGCTGCTGGAGTTCGCCCGGGCGGGCAGCGCCACCCAACTGGTGCTCGGCACCAGCCGGCGCCGGGCCTGGGAGCGGTGGCTGACCGGCCGCGGCATCGGCGACACCACCGTGCGCAGCTCCGAGGACATCGACGTCCACATGGTCACCCACGAGCGGGCCGGCGGCGGGCGGCTGCTGCCCTCCCGGCGGCGCACCCTGACCACGGCCCGGCGGGTGGCCGGCCCGGTCGCCGGGCTGGTGCTGCCGGTCGCGCTGACCGCCGTGCTGGCCCACAACCGCGGCAGCCTCAACCTCACCAGCGAGGCGCTGCTCTTCCTGCTGGCCGTGGTCGGGGTGGCGTGCGTCGGCGGCGTGGTCTCCGCGGTCGTCGCCTCCGTCACCGCGTCCCTGCTGCTCAACTACTACTTCATCCCGCCGGTCGGGCGGTTCACCATCGCCGAGCCCAACAACATCCTCGCGCTGGGGGTGTTCGCGGTGGTCGCGGGCACGGTCGCGGCCGTGGTGGACCGCTCGCTGCGGCTGTCGCGCCGGGCCGCCCGCGCCACCGCCGAGGCCGAGACGCTGTCCTCGCTGGCCGGCACCATCGTGCGCGGCGGCGACGCGCTGCCCTCCCTGCTCGAACGCGCCCGCGAGACCTTCGGCATGGAGAGCGCCGAGATCGTCGAGGCCGTCGAGGCGCCCGCGGGAGGCCCGCCGGACCCCTCCGCGGTCCGGGTCCCGGTCGGCGACGGCACGGTGCTCGAACTGCGCGGGCGCTCGCTGTCCGCCTCCGACCAGCGGGTGCTGGCCGCGTTCGCCGCCCACGTCTCGGCTGCGGCCGAACGCGCCCGGCTCGCCGAGGCCGCCGCCGAGATAGAGCCGGTCAAGGCCGCGGACCGGATGCGGACCGCGCTGCTGGCCGCCGTCAGCCACGACCTGCGCACCCCGCTCGCCGTCGGCTGGGCCGCCGTCAGCTCCCTGCGCAGCCAGGACGTGCACTTCTGCGAGGAGGACCGCGAGGAACTGCTCGCCACCGCCGAGGAGTCGATGGCCCGGCTCAGCCGGCTGGTCGACAACCTCCTCGACATGAGCCGCCTCCAGGCCGGCGCCCTGCCGCTGCACCTGCGCCCCACATCGGTGGAGGAGGTGCTGCCCGCCGCCCTGGAGTCGCTGACCGCCGACGAACCGCCGGTGGAGACGATCGGCCTCGTGGACGCGCCCGCGGTGAGCGCCGACCCGCCGCTGCTCGAACGCGTCATCGCCAACCTGCTCGCCAACGCGGTGCGGCACTCCCCGAAGGACCGCCCGGTGGTGGTCACCGCCAGCGCGCTCGGCGACCGGGTCGAACTGCGGGTGGTGGACCGCGGCCCCGGCCTGCCCGCGCAGGACCGGGAGCGGGCCTTCGAGCCCTTCCAGCGGATGGGCGACCACGACAACAGCACGGGGCCGGGGCTCGGGCTGGCGCTGGCCCGCGGCCTGACCGAGGCCATGCACGGCACCCTCACCGCCGAGGACACTCCGGGCGGCGGACTGACCATGGTCCTGTCGCTGCCCGCCGCCGACGAATCGCTGCCCTGCGAGGAGGACGGTCTGTGAACGGTGCGCTCCCGGTGGACCCCGACTGCCCGGTGCTGCGCCGGCCCCGGCGGCTCAGCCCGCGTGCACCCGGGGCCGGCGGGCGCGGTCCGGCTCGGCCTCGCGCAGCACCTCGCGGGTGACCGGCGCGACCTCGCCCTGCCCGAACAGCAGGAACCGCAGGAAGTGCCCGAAGGGGTGGCCCTCGGTCCACTCGAAGTAGATGTGCGGGATGCGGTCGGTGGTGTCCCGCACGGTCAGCAGCAGCGCGGCCAGCGCGTTCGGCACCGACGAGCTCTCCACCGTCAGGACCCGGTAGCGGCCGTGCAGGACCTCCCCTCGCACGGTCAGCGCCGCCTCGAACTCCGACGGGTCCAGCACCGTGACCTCCACGAACACCAGGTCGTCCGCGACCGGGATGTCGTTGTCGGCGCGGATCTGCTGCTCCTTGTCGCGGTACTCGGCCGCGTCCCGGCGGTCCGGCTCGTTGGCGATGAACCGGATCCGGCGGTGGGCGACGTCCCGCACGAACCGCTCCGCCATGTCGTCCAGCCGCACCCCGGTCACCCGCAGCTCGAAGGAGCGGGCCAGCCGGGACAGCAGCGAGACCAGGATGATCCCGGCGATGAAGCAGGCACCGATCTTCACACCGTCGGGGCGCTCCACCACGTTCACCGCGGTCGTGTAGACGAAGACCGCGGAGATGACCCCGAAGCCGATGGTCCAGCCGCGCTGCCGGGCCCGCCGGGCGGCGATCGTCACCGCGACGGCCGCCGAGGTCATCAGTACCAGGACGCCGGTGGCGTAGGCGCCGCCCTGCTTGTCGACGTTCGCGTCGAACAGCCAGGTGACCAGGAAGGCGACCAGCGTGAAGACCAGCACCATCGGGCGCACGGCCCGCGCCCAGTGCGGCGCCATGCCGTAGCGGGGCAGGTAGCGCGGCATCAGGTTGAGCAGTCCGGCCATCGCGGAGGCGCCGGCGAACCACAGGATGGCGATGGTGGAGAAGTCGTAGACCGTGCCGAAGGCCGAGCCGAGGTACTCGTGGGCCAGGAACGCCAGCGCGCGGCCGTTGGCGGGACCGCCCGCCTCGAACTCCCTCTGCGGGATCAGCACGGTGGTCACGAAGCTGGTGGCCACCAGGAAGACGCTCATGATCAGCGCGGCGGTGGTGAGCAGCTTGCGGGTGTCGCGGATCCGGCCGGCCGGGTGCCGCTCGGTGTCTCCCAGGTCGCCCCGCACGTGCGGCATCACCGCCACCCCGGTCTCGAAGCCGGACATGCCCAGCGCCAGCTTCGGGAAGATCACCAGCGAGACGCCGATCATCACGAAGACGTTCCCGCGCTCGGCGGTCAGCGCGTGCGACCAGTCGGTGACCAGGTGCGGCGCGGTGACCACGTGCCACAGGCCGTCCGCGACCACCACGACGTTCAGCGCCAGGTAGAGCGCCACCAGCACGACCGCGACCCCGATCGCCTCCAGGAACCCCTTGAGGAAGACCGCGCCCAGCAGCGCGACCAGCACCAGCGTGATCAGCATCTGGTGGCTGTGCAGGGCGTCGGTGAAGTGCGGGTTCTCCACCAGGTGCGTCGAGGCGTCGGCCGCGGACAAGGTGATGGTGATCAGGAAGTCGGTGGCCGCGAAGCCCAGCAGGGTCAGCACGAACAGCTTGCCCTGCCAGAAGGACAGCAGCCGCTCCAGCATCGCGATCGAGCCCTCGCCGTGCGGGCTCTCCGCGGCCACCCGCCGATAGACCGGCAGCGCCCCGGCGAGCGTCACGACCACCAGCACCACCGTGGCCAGCGGCGACAGCAGCCCGGCGGCCAGCGCCGCGATGCCCGGCTGGTAGCCGAGCGTGGAGAAGTAGTCGACACCCGTCAGGCACATCACCCGCCACCAGCGCTGCCCCTGGTGCGCGGGCTCGGACGCGGGCTCCCTGGGCTGCCCGGCCGGCTGCCGGCCCATGTCGGACAGGCCCTCCAGCAGCCAGGTGCGCAGGCGGCCGGTCGGGTCCTGGGCGGCGGTCATCCGGGAGCTCCTGTACGTACGGCGGATTCCGGCCGTCGGGGCGACGGCGGGGACAGCGTACGCACCCCGCCCGCGGGCCGCGGCGGCAGGTCGCGCCGGGCGGCACCGTCGACCCCGTGTCAAGACGACGTCAAAGGCGCCGGTGGCCGCGTCAGGAAGGCGCTAACGGGGACCGCCGGGCGGTCCTGGCCGGGATTGGCTGGTCCAGCCGGACCCTGCGCCGGCACCGGCCGCCCCGGCGAGCGGAGTCGGCCGGCCCGTCCCTGTCACGACCGCCCGGGGTGCCATTCGCATGCCAGACCTGATTTTCGCCGTCCTCACCGTCGCCGTGTTCGCCGTCATCGGACTGGTGGCCAAGGGGGTCGAGAAGCTGTGAGCGCTGAGAACGTCGTCGGACTCGTCGTCGCCGTGGCCCTGGTCGGATACCTGGTGCTGGCACTGATCCTCCCGGAGAAGTTCTAGTGAACGACACCCTCGCGGGCTGGCTCCAGATCCTCGCCCTGATCGCGGTGCTGGCCCTGTCGTACCGCCCGCTGGGCGACTACATGGCGCACATCCTGACCTCGCCGAAGCACTGGAGGGCCGAGCGCTTCCTGTACCGGCTCGGCGGCGTGGACGGCGACGCCGACCAGCGCTGGCCGGTGTACCTGCGCAGCGTGCTCGCGCTCTCCGTGGTCTCGGTGCTGTTCCTGTACGCCTTCCAGCGCCTGCAGAGCCACCTGCTGCTGGCGATCGGGATGAAGGCGGTGCCGCCGGGCACGGCGTTCAACACCGCGGCCTCCTTCGTCACCAACACCAACTGGCAGTCGTATTCCGGCGAGTCCACCATGGGCCACCTGGTCCAGATGGCCGGCCTGGCGGTGCAGAACTTCGTGTCCGCGGCCGTCGGCATCGCGGTGATGGCCGCCCTGATCCGCGGCTTCACCCGCAAGCGCACCGACCGGGTCGGCAACTTCTGGGTGGACCTCACCCGGATCGTGCTGCGCCTGCTGCTGCCCATGGCGTTCGTCTTCGCGATCATCCTGGTCGCCGGCGGGGTCGTGCAGAACTTCCACGGTGTCCACTCGATCTCCACGATCATCGGGGACCACCAGAGCCTGACCGGAGGTCCGGTCGCCTCGCAGGAGGCCATCAAGGAGATCGGCACCAACGGCGGCGGGTTCTACAACGCCAACTCCTCCCACCCCTTCGAGAACCCCAACGCGTTCACCAACGTGCTGGAGATCTACCTGCTGCTGGTGATATCGGTCTGCCTGCCGCGCACCTTCGGCAGGATGGTCGGCGACCACCGGCAGGGCTACGCGATCCTTGCCGTGATGGGCCTGATCTGGGCCGCGTCGGTGGCTGTGGTCACCGTGAACGAGCTGCACAGTGTGAGCAGCGCGGCCGGTCATGCGGCGGGCGGCATGATGGAGGGCAAGGAGCAGAGGTTCGGCGTCTGGGCCTCCGCGCTCTTCGCGGTGTCGACCACGCTCACCTCCTG
Organism: uncultured Actinomycetota bacterium; assembly: GCA_963756705.1. Taxonomy (GTDB): domain Bacteria; phylum Actinomycetota; class Actinomycetes; order Streptomycetales; family Streptomycetaceae; genus Actinacidiphila. The sequence continues at coordinate 351,940 of CAVWOS010000010.1, forward strand.
TGGCGCGGTGAACTCCTTCCACGACTCCTTCTCGCCGCTGGGCGGCGGCATGGAGATCTTCAACATGATGCTGGGCGAGATCGCGCCCGGCGGCACCGGTTCCGGCCTGTACGGCATCCTCATTCTGGCGATCATCACGGTCTTCGTGGCCGGGCTGATGGTCGGCCGCACCCCGGAGTACCTGGGCAAGAAGCTCGGCGGCCGGGAGATGAAGTTCGCCTCCCTCTACATCCTGACCACGCCGGCGGTCGTGCTGGTCGGCGCCGGCCTGGCCATGGCGCTGCCCGGTGAGCGGGCCAACATGCTGAACACCGGCGCACACGGCTTCTCCGAGGTGCTGTACGCCTTCACCTCGGCCGCCAACAACAACGGCTCGGCGTTCGCGGGCATCACGGTGACCTCGAACTGGTGGAACACCGCGCTGGGCCTGGCGATGCTGGTCGGCCGGTTCCTGCCGATGGTGTTCGTGCTGGCGCTGGCCGGGTCGCTGGCCAAGCAGCAGCCGGTGCCCGCGACCGCGGGCACGCTGCCCACCCACCGGCCGCAGTTCGTCGGCCTGCTGACCGCGGTCGTCCTCATCGTCGTCGGTCTCACGTATTTCCCCGCGCTCGCGCTGGGTCCGCTCGCGGAAGGTCTGCACTGATGTCGTCCCTGACCACCCTCGAACCCTCCGACGGGGGTTCCGCACCGCAGCCCCCGCAGCACCGGGTCTCCGGCGGCATGCTCGACCCGAAGCAGTTGCTGACGTCGCTGCCGGACGCGGCGAAGAAGCTCGACCCCCGGCTGATGGTCAAGAACCCGGTCATGTTCGTGGTCGAGGTCGGCTCCGTGCTGACCACGCTCTCCGCGATCAAGGACCCGAGCGTCTTCGCCTGGGTGATCACCGTCTGGCTGTGGCTCACCGTGGTCTTCGCCAACCTCTCCGAGGCGGTGGCCGAGGGCCGCGGCAAGGCGCAGGCCGAGACCCTGCGGCGGACCAAGACCGACACCGTCGCCCGCCGGCTGGTCAACTGGAGCCACGGCGCCGCGGACGTCCGCGAGGAGTCCGCGCCCGCCTCCGAACTGCGGCTCGGCGACCACGTGGTGGTCGAGGCCGGGCAGACCATCCCCGGTGACGGCGACGTCGTCGAGGGCGTCGCCTCGGTCGACGAGTCGGCGATCACCGGCGAGTCCGCGCCGGTCATCCGCGAGTCCGGCGGCGACCGGTCCGCCGTCACCGGCGGCACCAAGGTGCTGTCGGACCGGATCGTCGTGAAGATCACCTCCAAGCCCGGCGAGACCTTCATCGACCGGATGATCGCCCTGGTCGAGGGCGCCGCCCGGCAGAAGACGCCCAACGAGATCGCGCTGAACATCCTGCTGGCCTCGCTGACCATCGTCTTCCTGCTGGCGGTCGTCACCCTCCAGCCGTTCGCGATCTACGCCGGCGCCGAGCAGACCATCGTGGTCCTGGTCTCCCTCGTGGTGGCCCTGATCCCGACCACGATCGGCGCGCTGCTGTCCGCCATCGGCATCGCCGGCATGGACCGGCTGGTGCAGCGCAACGTGCTGGCCATGTCCGGCCGCGCGGTCGAGGCCGCGGGCGACGTCAACACCTTGTTGCTGGACAAGACCGGCACCATCACCCTCGGCAACCGCCAGGCCGCTGAGTTCCTGCCCGCGGGTGATGTCACCATCGAGGAACTGGCCGACGCCGCCCAGCTCTCCTCGCTCGCCGACGAGACCCCCGAGGGCCGCTCGATCGTCGTACTGGCCAAGGAGCGCTACGGCCTGCGCGGCCGCCCCGAGGGAAGCCTGGCCGGGGCCGAGTTCGTGCCCTTCACCGCGCAGACCCGGATGAGCGGGGTCGACCTCGTGGAGGACGGCGACCACCGCTCCCTGCGCAAGGGCGCCGCCACCGCCGTCATGCAGTGGATACGGGACAACGGCGGCCACCCCACCGCGGAGATCGGCCCCATGGTCGACGCCATCGCGGCGGCCGGCGGCACCCCGCTGGTCGTCGGCGAGGTGGTCGAGCGGGACGGGGCGAGGACCGCCTCGGTGCTCGGTGTGATCAACCTCAAGGACGTCGTCAAGGCCGGCATGCGCGAGCGCTTCGACGAGCTGCGCCGGATGGGCATCCGCACGGTGATGATCACCGGCGACAACCCGATGACCGCCAAGGCGATCGCGGACGAGGCCGGCGTGGACGACTTCCTCGCCGAGGCCACGCCCGAGGACAAGATGGCGCTCATCAAGCGGGAGCAGGAGGGCGGGAAGCTGGTCGCGATGACCGGCGACGGCACCAACGACGCGCCCGCGCTCGCCCAGGCCGACGTCGGCGTGGCGATGAACACCGGCACCTCGGCCGCCAAGGAGGCCGGGAACATGGTGGACCTGGACTCCAACCCCACCAAGCTGATCGAGATCGTGGAGATCGGCAAGCAACTCCTCATCACCCGGGGCGCGCTGACCACCTTCTCGATCGCCAACGACGTCGCCAAGTACTTCGCGATCATCCCCGCGATGTTCGCCGGCGTCTACCCGGGCCTGCACCACCTCAACGTCATGGACCTGCACAGCCCGACCTCGGCCATCACCTCCGCGATCGTCTTCAACGCGCTCATCATCGTCGCGCTGATCCCGCTCGCCCTGCACGGTGTCCGTTACAAGCCCTCCTCGGCCTCCGCCCTGCTCAGCCGCAACATCTGGGTCTACGGCCTGGGCGGACTGGTACTGCCGTTCGCCGGCATCAAACTCATCGACCTCGTCGTGCAGTTCATCCCCGGACTGAACTGAGAAAGGGCAAGTCATCGTGCGTAACTATCTGGCGGCCCTGCGCATGCTGCTGGTGTTCACCGTGATCACCGGCGTCGCCTACCCGCTGCTGGTCACCGGCGTCGCGCAGGCGGCGTTCTCCGACCAGGCCAACGGGTCACAGGTCAAGAAGAACGGCAAGACCGTGGGTTCCAGCCTGATCGGCCAGAACTTCGACCTGCCGAAGAAGAACCCGAACGACCCGAACGAGGAGGCGAAGCCGGACCCGAAGTGGTTCCAGCCGCGCTTCTCCGCAGGCGGCTACGACCCCACGGCCTCCGGCGCCTCCAACCTGGGCCCCAACTCCCCGGACCTGGTCAAGGCGATCAAGGAGCGGCGCGCCGCGGTCGCCGCGTTCGACGGGGTCGCCCCCGCGGACGTGCCGGTGGACGCGGTCACCGCCTCCGGCTCCGGACTCGACCCGGACATCTCCAAGGCGTACGCCGCCGAGCAGGTGAAACGGGTGGCCGCGGCCCGCGGGCTGAGCACCGCGACCGTGCGCAAGCTGGTCGCCGACAACACGCACAGCCGTGCGCTGGGCTTCCTCGGGGAGCCGTATGTCGACGTCGTCACGCTCAACCTGGCCCTGAACCGCCTCGGCTGACCCACCTCGGCCGACCGGCTTCGACCCGTCGACCGGACGGCCGTGCGCCGGCGCCGCGGCTCCCCCCGCGGCGCCGGCGCACGCACGCGCAGAAAGGAAGGACCGCTGTGAGCCGAGTGCTGGTCGTCGACGACGAACCGCAGATCGTCCGCGCCCTCGTGATCAACCTGCGGGCCCGCCGGTACGAGGTCGACGCGGCCTACGATGGGGTCACCGCCCTGCGGATGGCCGCCGACCGCCACCCGGACGTGGTGCTGCTCGACCTGGGACTCCCCGACATGGACGGGGTGGACGTCATCACCGGGCTGCGCGGCTGGACCCGCGTGCCGATCATCGTGCTGTCCGCGCGGCACGCCTCCGACGAGAAGGTCCAGGCGCTCGACGCGGGCGCCGACGACTACGTCACCAAGCCGTTCGCCATGGACGAGCTGCTCGCCCGGATGCGCGCCGCGGTCCGGCGGGCCGAGACCGGCTCCGGACCCGACGCGTCCACTCTTGAGACCGCGACCTTCACCGTCGACCTCGCCGCGAAGAAGGTCCACAAGGACGGCGCCGACGTCCGGCTCACCCCCACCGAGTGGCACCTCCTGGAGGTCCTCACCCGCAACCCCGGCCGCCTCATCAGCCAGAAGCAGCTCCTCCAGGACGTCTGGGGCCCCGGCTACGGCACCGAGACCAACTACCTGCGCGTCTACATGGCCCAACTCCGCCGCAAACTCGAGTCCGACCCCACCCGCCCCCGCCACTTCATCACCGAACCGGGCATGGGCTACCGCTTCGAACCCTGACCCGCGAGGCGGGTCAGGCGGTGAGGTCCAGGCGCCAGTTGTTCGAGGTGATCCAGTGGTCCTTGGGGTATTCGAAGGCGACCTCGCCGAGGAGGTGGAAGCCGGCCTTTCGGCAGACGGCGTTGGAGGCGGGGTGGTGGACGTCGGGGAAGGCGTGGAGGTGGCGGTGGCGGCCGTCGGCGCGGGCGGCGTCGGCGACGGCGCGGGCCGCCCGGGAGGCGAGGCCGCGGCCCTGGTACTCCGGGAGGATGCCCCAGCCGGTCTCCCAGACGAGGCCGCCCTGCCAGGGGCGCTCCCAGTAGCCGATCGAGCCGACGGTCTCGCCGGTGGCGGCGAGCGTGACCCGGTACATCTGCCCCGGACCGTCGAGGGCGGTGTAGCGGTGGTGCCGGCGCAGCAGCTGCTCCTCGGTCTCCGGGCCGCCCAAGTGCTCGGTCATCTCGGGCGCGTTGGTCCGTCGGAGCAGCCAGAGGTCGTCCTCGCCCCAGGGCACCAGCTCGACCAGCTCCCCGCCCGCACCACCCGCGTCCGCCGCCATACCTGCCCCCTCGTCCGTGCCGCTCATGGCTTCGACCCTAGGCCGCCGGCGGCCGGTACGCCCGGCCGAGGGGGGTCCTGGGGCGCCGTGTCGCCTGCCCCCGTACGGCGGCGGGGGCCGCGGGAGGCGAGCGCCGCGAGGGTGGGCGCGGCGGCGGTGAGGAGGAAACCGAGGGGGATCGGGGCACGGGCCACGAGGAGGGCGGCGAGCGCCCCGCCCGCCGAGGAGCCGGCGTTGATCGCCGAGTTGACCCAGGTCGTGGCGCGGGTGGCGGTTCCTTCGGGCGCGAGCCGGGCCGCGGCCAGGTAGGCGGTGGACAGGGTGGGGGCGAGCAGCGAGCCGGTGGCGACCACGCCGAGCGCGAGGACGGGCAGGTTCGGGGCGAGGGCGTTGAGGGCAAGGAGGGCGGCCAGCGCCGTGAGGAGGTAGGGCAGGCGGGCGGCGGCCGACCGGCGCCACGCCACCCGGCCGTGCAGCAGCCCGCCCACCGCGCTGCCCGCGGACTGCCCGGCCAGGATCCAGCCGACCGCCCCCGCGTGGTGCGCCCGGGCCGCCGACGCGATCACGTACAGGTCGAGCCCGCCCAGGCAGGCGCCCACCCCGAGGGCCGCGTAGGCGGCGCGCCGTACGCCCGCGCCCTCGGCGGTGAACAGCCGCAGCCGGCGGGCCGGTTCACCGTTCCCGGCCCGCCGGCCGACCAGGTGCGCGGACGGCAGCGCGGCCATGGCGCACGAGCCGACGGCCACGAGCGTGGCCGACAGGGCCAGCCCGGGAGCCGGGCCGACCGCGACCACGAGCAGCGGCCCGCTGAGGAAGAGCAGCTCCTCGGCGATCGTGTCCAGGCTGAACGCCCTTTGCAGCAGGGCCTCCTGCGGCGCCAGCGCCGCCCACACCGCCCGCATCGTCGGACCCAGCGGGGGACACGAGGAGCCCGCGGCGACCGCCAGCGCGGTGACCACCACGCGGTCCGGGCGGCCCGGCGCGCTCGCGTACGCCGCCAGCGCGAGCAGGGCGCCCGCGAACGGCAGGGCCAGCGCAGGGAGTCCGCGGCGCACGCCCCACCGGTCGATCAGCGCGGCCCGGGCCGGCGCGGCCACCACCGCGAGCGTCCCGAAGACCGTGGCCGTCAACCCGGCGAGCGCCACCGATTCCAGCGCCCGGGCCAGCGTCAGCACCAGCGCCACGTAATTCATCCCGTAGCCGAGCCGCCCGAGCAGCGCGGCGCCGAACGTCTCGCGCGCGTGCGGCAGTTTCCATACGGCGCCGTACGACACGGCGCCCTCCGGCCTCTCCACGAAACCTTTCCTCCACGTCCGTGGCCGCGCCGGCGCAGGGCACAACGCCTCGCCAGGCACGGGTGTATTGGTCAACGGCCGGTGATCTCAGCGGACATGGCGGCATCGCGCCGCGTCCGGGAGGGCTGTCACCGCTCAACGACCGCTGGTGGATGGTGGATCGCGCGTGCGGGCACCCGCCGGTCCGCCCGCCGGGGCGCCGATGCCCGGCTCCGGCGTCGGCTCAACCGGGCGCGGACACAGGGGAGTTCGCGCTCAGCGGGCCGGACGGGAAAAGCGGGAAAAGGGTCCTTCGCGGACCGGGAGGAGCCGTGGAAGGCACCTCGGCGTCACGAAACGGGGGCACACGCACGCGTCCCCGCGCCACGGCACGACCGGCCCTCCTCCGTCGGACGGGAGGCGGCGGCCCGCGGTGGGGCGGGGAGCGGCGGTCTACGCACGAAGGTGACGCATGGCGGAAGAGTAGCGCAGCGCCGCGGGAGCGGCGAGGGCGAGCGACAGGAGGCAGAGCGCGGCGGCCGCGCCCCAGCCGGCCAGGTGGTAGGCGGACGCGCCGAGCTCGCCGCCGACGCTGTTGCCGATGTAGTACGCCGTCAGGTACAGCGCGGACGCCTGCGCCCGCCCCGCGGTCGCCGTACGGCTCACCGCGCCGGAGGCGACCGCGTGCCCGATGAAGAACCCGCCGGTGACCAGCACCAGGCCGGCCAGGATCAGCACGAGCGACCCGGCGAGCGTCAGCAGCAGTCCGGCCGCGCACAGCACCAGCGCGACGGTGAAGGCGCCGCGCCGCCCCACCCGGGCGGTCAGCGTGCCGGAGGCGGCCGATGTCCCGGTCCCCACCAGGTAGACCAGGAAGATCGCACCGACCGCGGTCTGCGGCAGGTGGTAGGGGGCCGCGGTCAGACGGTAGCCGAGCACCGTGTAGACCGCGCCGAAGACGGCCATGAAGAGCATCCCGACCACGTAGAGCCGCCGCAGCCGCCCGTCGCGCAGGTGCCCGGTGACCGTCCGGTACAGCGCGGCCGGGTTGATCGCCCCCGGCGAGAAGTGCCGTGCGCGCGGCACGAGCAGCCGGAAGACGGCCGCGCAGCCGAGCGCCATCACGCCGAGCACGAGCAGCGCGGTCCGCCAGCCGTACTCCTGCGCGAGGAACCCGCCCGCGACGCGGCTGCTCATCCCGCCGATCGAGTTGCCGGCCACGTACAGGCCGATCGCCGAGGGCACGGCGGAGGGGTGGACCTCCTCCGCGAGGTACGCCATGGCGGTCGCGGGCAGCCCGGCCAGCGCGACGCCCTGCGCGGCCCGCAGCACGACCAGAGCGGTCAGGTCCGGCGCGAACGGCACGGCCAGCGCGAGCAGCGCGGCGGTGAAGACGGACACGGTCATCACCGCGGTCCGCCCGAACCGCTCGCTCAGCGCGCTCGCCGGCAGCAGGGCCAGCGCCAGGCCGCCGGTCGTCGCCGAGACCGTCAGGCCCGCCTGCGCCGGCGAGAGCCGCAGCCCCGCCGACAGCGCGGGCAGCAGCGCCTGCGTGGAGTACAGCAGCGCGAACGTCGCCAGTCCGGCGGCGAACAGCGCGAGGATCGCCCGCCGGTAGCCCGGCGTCCCGGCCCGCAGGCGGGTGTCGTCTCCTTCGCCGGGGTCGGCGGCGGCCCGGACCGCGCCCTTCCGGGCGACGGCGGATCCGGCGGTGTGCCGGGGCGCGGCGGACGGCCTCCGCCGGGTCTGCTCGGCCGGGACGGCGGACGGTCGGCCCGATCCGGATCGCGTCGCGCCGGACGGCGCGGGGACCGTGGCCGTCGGGCCGGAGAGAACGGTGTGGCGCCAAGCGGCGGCAGGCGAATCGGCGAGGGTGCGGGCGGCGCTCGCGGGGGTGCGGGAGGCCGCCCCGGTATCGGCGGGGTTCATACCGGCGACGCTAGGACCGTGCGCGCTCATGCGTCCAATGCACGGAAGAGGGATGATCGATCCACTCGTGCATCAGCGCACCGCAGAGGGGACTTCCATGACCGGCGACGCCGTCGAAGAGAACCTGATCACACCGGACGGGCCGCCCGCCGGGCCCGGCGCGGAGCTGTCGGGGGACGCGTGGGCCACCGTCCTCGCGCCGCGCCTCGCCCAGTTCGCGGCCGTGGCGCGGCACGAGCACATGACGCGCGCCGCCCGCCAGCTCGGCATGCCGCAGTCCACGCTCAGCCGGGCGATGGCGCGGCTGGAGGCCGACCTCGGGGTGACCCTCTTCGCGCGGCAGGGCCGGACGCTGCGGCTGACCCGCTCGGGCACCACCTTCCGCCGCGCCGCCGAACGCGCCCTCGCCGAGGTGGAGCGCGCCGCGGAGTCCGTCCGGCTGGACGCCGATCCCGCGAGCGGCCGGGTGGCGTTCGGGTTCCTGCACACCCTCGGCCCCGAGACCGTACCGGCGCTGCTGCGCGCCTTCCGGGCGGAGTACCCGCGGGTGCGGTTCCAGCTCGTGCAGACCTACGGCGAGGCGATGCTGGCGAAGCTGCGGGCCGGCGCCCTGGACATGTGCCTGACCTCGCCGCTGCCCGACGAACCGGGGCTGGTGGCGCGGCGGCTCGACGAGCAGCGGCTGCGGCTCGTGGTGCCGGCCGGGCACCGCCTCGCGGGCCGCAAGCGGGTGCGGCTCGGCGAGGTGGCCGACGACGCGTTCGTCACCCTGGAGCCCGGGTTCGGGCTGCGCCGGATCACCGACGCGCTGTGCGCCGAGGCCGGGTTCACCCCCCGGGTGGCGTTCGAGGGCGAGGAGGCCGAGACGCTGCGCGGCCTGGTCGCGGCGGGGCTCGGCGTCGCGCTGCTCCCGCCGCCGACCGTGGCCCGCCCCGGGGTCAGCGAGCTCGAACTCATCGGCGTGCGGGCCGCCCGCGAGATCGGCCTCGCCTGGGCGGCCGGCCAGCAGGACACCCCGCCGGTCGCCGCCTTCAAACGCTTCCTGCTCGGCCGCAAGGGCCACCTGCTCCACCGGCCCGAGCCGCCCACGTCCTGACCGGGCGGGGCCGCCGAGCCGGCCCCCAAGGGCGGCTCGGGCCCGTGGGACGCGCCGTCCGCGCCTCGGACCGGGACCCGAGCCGACAGCCGGGAGCACCGGAGCGGCCGATCCTGCCCCCGCGACGGGCCGGCCGCAGGTCAACAGGTGCCCCTTACCGCCCCGCCCCGTGGTCAGGGGACGACCACCACCGGCCACCGCCGCGCGTGCAGGAGGCGGACGGCCGTCGAGCCGAACCAGCGGTGCCGCGGGTGCCGGGACGCCCCGACGACGACCGTGTCCGCGCGGAGCCGGTCCGCGACGCCGGCCAGGCCGGTGACCACGTCGCCGCCGGGGACGATGTGGAACTCCCAGGCGGGAGAGCGCATTTCGGTGCTGCGGGCCAGCCCCGTGGCCACCCGCAGCCGCAGCCGCTGCGCCGTCTCCATGTCGCTGTCGGCGAGCATCCAGGAGACGCCCCCGAGCAGCGCCGAGGTGTGGGCGGGCAGCACGTGCACGACCACCAGCAGCGCGTCCTGCCGCCGGGCGAGACCGACGGCGTACGCGGCGGCCCGCCAGGAGGAGTCCGAGTCGTCCAGCCCGACCACGACGACCCGGCCCCCCTCGGCTCTTGCGTCGAGATCCACCGCGCGCTACGTCGCGGGGTTCTTCTGCTGCTCGGAGAAGGCGGCGGCCGTCGTGCGCAACGGCACCTCCTTGATCAGCGTGGAGAGCACGAGCGCGATGACCAGGACCCCCGCGCCCACCAGGAAGGCCACGTTGATCGCCTCGGTGAAGCCGACCTTGAAGGGGTGCGCCAGCTCCGGGTCGATCTTGCTGAGGAACGAAGTGTCGTTCAGCGTCCCGGAGTTGCCCGAGGACGCCGAGGCGAGCATTTTCAGCTGGTCCGGGTGGGCCGCGGCGGCGGCCCGGAAGGGGGCCTGCCCGCGGGCGTCGGCGAGGGCGGAGCCGATCCGGTCCCCGACCACGGAGTAGACGATCGAGAGGAAGACCGCGACGCCGAGCGTGCCGCCCATCTGCCGGAAGAAGGTGGTCGAGGAGGTCGCCACGCCGATGTCGCGCGGCGGAACCGCGTTCTGCATGGCCAGAATGATCGTCTGGAGGTTGAGGCCGAGCCCGGCCCCGACGACGAACATCGCCGCGTCCGTGTACACCAGGGTGCTGTCCGCCGACAGCCGCCACAGCATCAGCATGCCGACCACGAGCAGCGCGCACCCGACGATCGGGAAGATCTTGTAGCGGCCGGTGCGGGCGGTGATCACACCGGACACCATCGACAGCACCATGATCCCCAGCACGAGCGGGATCAGCAGGAGCCCGGCCTTGGTCGGCGAGTTGCCCTTGACCAACTGGAGGTAGAGCGGGATGAGGGTGATGCCGCCGAACATGCCGACGCCGACGAAGGCCGACTGCGCCGACCCCATGCCGAACACCCCGTTGCGGAACAGCCGCAGGGGCAGCAGCGCCTCCTCGCCGGCCCTGCGCTCGGCCAGCAGGAAGGCCGTGGTGCCGACCGCGCTGATGACGTAGCAGACCACCGACCTCCCGCTGCCCCAGCCCCACTCCCGGCCCTGCTCGGCCACGAGCAGCAGCGGCACGAGCGCCGCGACGAGGGAGACCGCGCCCGGGTAGTCGATGCGGTGCTCCCGGCGCACGTGGTGGACGTGCAGCACCCTGGCCACCACGAACAGCGCGACAATGCCGATGGGCACGTTGATCAGGAAGATCCAGCGCCAGCCGTCGACGCCCAGCAGCGAGCTCTGCCCGGCCAGCGTGCCGCCGATCACCGGCCCCAGCACGCTGGAGGTGCCGAAGGTGGCCATGAAGTAGCCCTGGTAGCGGGCCCGTTCGCGCGGCGGGATGATGTCGCCCATGATCGCCAGCGCCAGCGAGAACAGACCGCCGGCGCCGATGCCCTGGAAGGCGCGGAACGCGGCGAGCATGTACATCGAGGTCGACAGCATGCACAGCGCCGAGCCGACGATGAACACCGCGATCGCGAAGAGGAAGAACGGCTTGCGCCCGTACTGGTCGGACAGCTTGCCGTAGAGCGGGGTCGAGATGGTCGAGGTGATCAGGAAGGCCGTCGTCACCCATGCCTGGGCGGTCAGCCCGTTCAGGCTCTCCCCGATGCGGTAGATGGCCGTCGAGACCACGGTCTGGTCCAGGGCGGCCAGGAACATGCCCAGCAGCAGCCCGGAGAGGATCACCATGATCTGCCGATGCGTATACCCGGTCGGTGCCTCAGCCGTGCCGGTCACCGCGTCCGCGTGAGCGCTCATCGCGTTCACTCCTTCCGGTGGTCCCGCGTCAACGGCCCACCATGATTGCCCAGGGCAACATTACGCTGCGTGCGGGCCCGCTTTCAGCCCGGCCCGGGCAACGCCCCGCGCGCGGCCGCACCGACCGGTCCTCCCGCCCGCGCGGCGTCAGTCGAAGCAGAGGGACAGGATGCAGACCCGGTGCCGAGGCGTCGAGGTGGGGGAGGCGGAGGGGGCGCTGCTGGACGACGTCGGCGGCTTGTGGGTGCCGGGCCGGTTGCTCGGCGAGGAGTACGGGACGCCGGTCTGCGAGGCGGAACTGGACGTGGTGCTCGCCGGGGGCATGACCTGCCCGCCCGGCAGCCCCTGGTGCCCGAGGCCGGGCACGTGCGACGAGGGCGTGTGCCGGGCCGGCGCACGGTGGGTGGCGGACGGCCGGGCCGTGGTCGGCACGGCGGGGGCGGAGGTCGCCCGGGGCAGCGCGCCGGCCGCGTCGGGGGTCGAGGAGGAGGCCGTGTCCTTGTGGTCGCCGGGGTCCTGGGCGTCCGACGACATCGCGGCGAGCGTCAGGCCGCCGCCGATGAAGGCCAGGGCCGTCGCAGCGGCCGCGGTGCGGCGGCCCTTCAACCAGCCGACGGGGGCGGCCGGACGGGACCGCTCGGGCGCGGCGTCGGCGAACTGCGGCTCGGCGTCGGCCACCGGGGCGGGCTCGGCCGCCGGCAGGGGTTCGGCCGCCGCGGCTCGCGGCGGCAGGGGCAGTTTGGCGCGGGCCGGAGCGGGTTCGTCCCGCACGCGCGGCCGCAGGTCCTCCACGGGGCCCTGCGGCGGGCGTACGCCCTCCTCCACCGCCACGGCCCGCCCGGTCGCCGCGGTTCGCCCTTCGCCCCGGGACTCCTGCGCGCCCGCGGCGCGCCGGGCGGCCGCCAGCCAGGGGTCTATGTCGGGTGCGTACGCTCCGCAACCGGAGCACACCAGGGCCCCGTTGAGCTTCCGACGGCATGCCGAGCAGTAGTCCATTCGCGGTCTTCCTGTGCCGGCTGCCTGTCCCCGTGGCGGAAGCGGCAGCGTGCTCCCTGTACGCCCGCGACCGGGCAGCGCGCACGCTAACAGCTGATTCGGCAGGCGGTGCACGCTAGTTGTGATGTTCTTGGAAAGATCGCAGTTCAACACGACCGACCCGGACCGGTTCCCGTGGCGTGCCGCGGCGCGTCGTGCCCGAACCCGGACGGGAAATCGCCCCTTTCCGTTGCCGCGGCGGCGAGGCGTACTTCCGCCAGGGGCGCGCGATGCGTCCAGGGGGTATCCAGGGGCAGAAGATTCGGTGACCGATGTAGTGTCGGGCGAGTCTCCCGGCCCCGGCCGGACCCGTACGGCGAGAGTGATCTTCTGCATGTTGCTGGCGCACCTTGCGAGCCCTTCTCCGGGCACGTGCCTCCAAGGACCCCGTCGAGGCCGCGACAGCGATCCGCCCTGCCCGCTCGCCGTACCGCGACCGAACCGGACGCTGGGGGGCGGGGAATGACGGCGACCACCGCGGACCACACCGAGGCCGCCGGCGAGGTGGCCGCCAAGGGCCCGCGCCCGTTGCTGCCCGTGCGGCTGCGCCCGCGCAACCGGCCGAAGCTGTGGTTGGAGTTGGCCTTCTCCGTGGGCCTGTACTTCGCCTACAGCCGCACCCGCCGGTACGTGCCGCGGCACAAGGCGGCCGCGCTGCACCGGGCCAGAGAGGTGTGGCACGCCGAGCGGCTGCTGCACGTGGACTTCGAGCTCAGCCTCAACCACGCGGTCAGCAGGGTCGACTGGCTGACCGTGGGGATGAACTACTACTACGCCACGCTGCACTTCTTCGTCACACCCGCCGTGCTGGTGTGGCTGTACGCCGCGCGCCCCGCGTACTACCGCAGCGTGCGCACCGCGCTCTACACCGCGACCCTGCTGGCGCTGATCGGCTTCACGTTCTTCGCCTTGGCCCCGCCGCGCTTCCTGGCCTCCCAGGGCTTCATCGACACCATCGTCACGCACCACACGTGGGGCTCCTGGGACTCCGGCCACGTCTCCACCGTGTCCAACCAGTACGCGGCCATGCCGTCGGTGCACATCGTGTGGTCCGCCTGGAGCGGCCTGACGCTGTTCTTCCTGGCCCGGCACACCTGGGTGAAGGTGCTCGGCCTGTGCTACCCGCTGGCCACGTTCGTGGTCATCATCTCCACCGCCAACCACTTCTTCGCCGACGCGGTGGCCGGAGCCGCCACCCTCACCGCCGGATTCCTCATCCAGCGCCTGCTCACCGGGCGCCCCGCCTACGAGGTGGCGCCCGACGGGTCGCACTTCCGGCTGGAGGAGTTCGAGGCCGCCTCCAAGCGCCTGGGAAGCGGCACCTCCGGCTGACCCGCCCCGCGCCCGCGCCCGTCGATCGGGTGACGGGCGCGCCGCTCGGCGGGCGCCCGCTCCGCACACCGTACGGTGGCCGGGACGCCGGGGCTGCCGTCCACCGCGCCGCACAGCCCCTCCTCGACCGCGGAGGCCGACCGTGCTGGTGCTGTGTGTGCTCTTCGCGCTGCTCGGCGCGGCCAGCAACGCCTCCGGCACGGTGCTCCAGCGCAAGGCCGCCCTGGTCGTGCCCCCGCAGCACGCGCTGCGCCCCCGGCTGCTGCTGGACATGATGCGCCAGCCGGTGTGGCTGCTCGGCATCGTCGGGGTGGCCGGTGCCGCGCTCTTCCAGGCGCTCGCGCTGGTCACCGGGCCGCTCTCGCTGGCCCAGCCGGTCTTCGTGCTGGAGCTGCCGTTCGCGCTGCTGATCTCCCTGCCGGTGCTGCACGGCGTGCTGCCGCGCTCCGGCTGGACCGCCGTCGGCGCGATGGTGGCCGGGCTGGCCCTGGCCCTCGCCGCCGCGGTGCCCGGCGGAGGCTCCACACAGGCGGGCATGGACCGGTGGATCCCGGCCTGCGCGGCGTGCGCGGGCACGGTGGGGCTCGCCGTCGGTCTGGCCGGCCGCCGCCCCTCCGGCGCGGCCCGCGCCGCCCTGCTGGGCGGGGCCGCGGCCGTGGCCAACGCGCTGACCGCCGCGCTGATGAAGTCCGCGGCCAACACCTTCTCGGACGACGGCGTGACGGCCTTCCTGACCGCCTGGCAGACCTACGGCTTCGCGCTGTGCGGGATCATGGCGGTCTTCCTGCTGGAGAACGCGCTCCAGGCCGGGCCGATCGCCGCCACCCAGCCCGCGCTGACCCTCGGCGACGCCACGATCAGCCTCGCGCTCGGCATCACCGTCTTCTCCGAGCACATCCGCACCGGGTGGTGGCTGCTGCCCGAACTCGCCGGGGTCGCCCTGATCACCTACGGCACGGTCCACCTGTCGCGGGCGGTCCCTCTCGTGCGCGACATCGCCGGCTGAATCCGCCCGGGCGTTCGACCGCCGGAGCCTGGGTGGCATGCTTGCGTCATACTCGCCGGCAAGGAGAGACGACGGTCCGATGGCTGCCACACGCAGGGCGTTCACCGATCTGTGGGACCGCTACTCGGCGTCCGACCCCGGCCTGCTGCGGCTGATGGCCGGCCTGCGGACCGTCGGGTCCATCGTGCTGACCCTCGCCGTGCTCGCGGGCACCGGCGCGCCCGTCAGCCGCCTGGTGGCCGGCGCCATGACTGCCATGGTCGCGACCTTCGCCATCCGCGACAAGCGGCCCCGGGACCAGGCGGTCACCCTCGCCCTCGGGCTGCCGGCCGCCCTGCTGGCCGTGTCACTGGGCGCGCTGCTCAACCGGCACGTCGTCGTCGGCGACATCTTCTTCGTCCTGCTGATCTTCTGCGCCGCCTACGTCCGCCGGTTCGGCGAGCGGTACACCGCCCTCGGCCTCATCTGCTTCCAGACCTACTTCCTCTCGCTCTTCGTCCGCGCCCACCCCTCCGGCCTGCCCGCGCTGTGGGGGACGCTCGCCCTCGCCTTCGCGTGCGGCGCCCTCACCCGCTTCGCCGTCGTCCCGGAGACCCCCGAACGCACCCTGACCCGGCTGCGCAAGGCGTTCCGGGCCCGCATCGCGCAGCTCGTCGGCACCCAGCGCGAGGTGCTGGAGGCCGAGCCGGACCACCTCGACGCGGTGGTCGCCGACCTTCGGCAGGACACCGCGCGCCTGCACGAGGCCGCGCTGATGATCCAGGCCCGGCTGGAGGACGGCACCGGCGACGCGGCCACCGCCGCCCTGCTGCAACGCCGGGTCATCGACGCCGAGATCGCCGTCGAACGCCTCGGCGTGCTGCTGCTCAACACCCGCAGCCCGGCCCGCACCGGCCACCTCGCGCTGCACCTGCCGGACGCCCACCTGCCCCGCCTCACCCGGCCGGCCGACCAGGACGAGGCCGCGCTGGGCCTGCTGCGCGACGAGGTCCGCGCGCTGCACCTGCTGGTGACCCGGCTCGCCGAGGCCGAGCGGGGCACCGGCCTCACCCACCTGCGCAACCGCCTGCTGCGCTACCGCGACGAGGACGCCGTGCCGCCCGCCGGCACCATCGTGCAGGACGCCTTCCGCGGCGTCGGCGAGGCCGCGCGGGCGGTGCTGGGCCTGCGGCTCGCCCTGGACGGTCCCGGCGACGAGTCCGACGACGCGCCGGAGACGGTCCGCTCGCGCGAGGAGTTCGACGCGGAGAACCTCGCGCTCGCGGGCGAGGAGCCGGCGAAGACCCGCACCGGGCTCGACCGGCGCAGCACCCGCACCGCCTTCCAGGTCACCGTGGGCTCGGCGCTGGCGGTGGTCGGCGGCGAGTTCCTCTCCTCGCAGCGCTGGTACTGGGCCGTGCTGACCTGCTGGGTGGTCTTCCTCAACACCTCCTCCACCGCCGAGGTGCTGGTCCGGGGCTACCGGCGGCTCATCGGCACCATCTGCGGTGTGGTGGCCGGGGTGCTGCTGGCCGGCGCGGTGGGACAGGACCCGTGGACGGTGTTCGCGCTGGTGCTCGTCTGCATCTTCGCCATGTTCTTCACCGCACCGCTGTCGTACGCGCTGATGTCGTTCTTCGTCACCGCGATGCTCGGCCTGCTCTACACGCTCCTGCACACCTACAGCCTGTCCGTGCTGGTGCTGCGGATCGAGGAGACCGCGCTCGGGGCGGCCTGCGGCTTCATCGCGGCGGTGCTGATCCTGCCGGTGCCGACCGACCAGCACACCGACGAGCAACTGATCACCGTGCTGCGGCGGCTGCGGGACGTGGTCGGCGCCGCGGTGGACCAACTCGGCGGCGGCCCGGCCGTCGACCTGGTGGACCTGGCCCGCGACCTGGACACGGCGCTGGACGCGCTGCGGCAGTCGACCAGCCCGCTGACGTACCCGATCAGCCCGCTGCGGGTCCGGCGGCGCACGGCCCGCTACCTGGTGGCCCTGCTGGAGACCTGCGCCTACCACGCCCGTTCACTGGCCGCCACCGCCGAACTGGTGCCCTACAGCCGCAGCGTGGCCGCCGACCCGCGGCTGGCCGCCGTCGGGCCGCGCCTGGCGCACAACATCGACGCGCTCATCGGGCACGTCGGCGGCGGCGACGCGAAGAGCGCGCTGTGGAGCGGGCCGAGCATCGCGTCGATGCTGGAGGAGCCCGGCTCGGCCCACCTGCGCTCCGGCACCGTCACCCACCGCGTGCTGCGGCACCTCCAGCGGCTCGACGAGTCCGTGGCGGCGCTGGGCCGCCCGCTGCACGTGCCCGTGACCGACGAGGAGCCCGGCCGCGCGGCGGCCTGACCGGGGACGGCCGGATCCCGGCGGTCAGCCCCGGGGCGGGAGCCGGTGGAGCACCACGTCGGAGAGCCGCCCGTCGGAGGCCGTCGCCGTCAGGTAGGTGTGGTGCGCCTGGCGGCGCCGGTCGGTGGGCGAGCCGGGGTTGAGCAGGCGCGGGCCGCCCGGGGCGGTGGTGTCCCACGGGATGTGGCTGTGGCCGAAGACCAGCACGTCCGCGTCCGGGAAGCGCTCCGCGCAGCGCGCCTCCCGGCCCCGGGCCGGCCCCGTCTCGTGCACCACCGCGAACCGCACCCCGCCGAACCGCGCCCGTGCCACCTCCGGCAGCCGCGCCCGCAGGTCGGGGCCGTCGTTGTTGCCGTACACCGCGACCAGCCGCCGCGCCCGCGCCTCGAACAGGTCCAGCGTGGCCGCGTCCACCCAGTCGCCCGCGTGGACCACCACGTCCGCCGCCCCGATCGCGGCCAGCAGCTCCTCGGGCAGCGCCCGCGCCCGGGCCGGCACGTGCGTGTCGGAGGTCATCACCACGTTCATCCCGCCTCCCGAGCGGATACCGGAGTGTCCTGCGCGGACGACCACCCGTCGGCCGGTGGCCCGCCCGGCGGGGGTGCCGGAACGGCCGTGCCGAACAGCGGCCCGCCGACCGGTCGGCGGGCCCGAAGGGCGGGGTCCGTGATCCGCGCGGGGATTGTCCCCTCGCCGGCGCCGTGCCGCTCGCGTTCGCCGGCGGCCGTCCGCCGGGCCTGGTCCGTGGCGGCCGCGAGCCGCGTGTTCGTCGGGGTCGGTGCCGCGCGTGTCATGTCGCGCTCGTGGGGGACGCCGGTTCGCCGACCGCTCGGGCTCGCCATCGGCTGTGGGAACGTCCGTGCGCCGCGAGGCGGGAGCGGGGGGCCGGGCCGCCGCGGGGAGCGCGCGTCTCATGTCGTGTTCGTGGCCGCGCGCGGCGGGGGGAGGACGGGGGAGTCGCACACGGCGGCCGGGGCGGGCTCGGGCGGCGCGGACTCGGGGGGAAGGGGGACCACGAGGTCCTCCTCGGCGGCGAGCACATCGGCGGTGACCGTGGTGGCGCCGGAACCGCCCGGCTCGCGCAGCGCCGCGGCGCACAGGGCGGCGCGGGCGTGGGCGATGGCGGCGCCGCGGTCGCTGCCGGGCCAGAAGTGGGTCAGCAGCAGGCGGCGGGCACCGACGCGGGCGGCCCACTGCCCGGCCTCCCCGGAACTGAGCAGTTCGGGCGCGGCCCCGGGCGCTCCCGGGCCGCCCCCGGACTCCTGCACGGTGGCGCCGGCCACGAGGAGGTCCGCGTCCGCGCCGAGCGCGGCCAGCGCCGGGTCGGCGCCGGCGTCCCCGGTGTAGGCGAGCACCGCGCCGGGCGCGGCCAGCCGGATGCCGCAGTGCGGGACGTGGTGGGGCAGCGGCACGCCCTCCAGCCGGAAGGGGCCCGCCTCGTGGCGGCCGGGCAGCGGGCTGACCTCGAAGACCTCGCCCAGGTCCTCGGTCGGCTCCATGGCCTGCACCCGCTCCACGACCCCGGGCGGGCAGTACAGCGGGATGCGGCGGCGCGGGCCGGGCGCGAAGTACCGGGCGCGGGCCAGCGCGCTGAGGTCGGCGCAGTGGTCGGGGTGCGCGTGGGTGACGGCCACCGCGTCGATCCGCCCGGCGTCGCCGCCGCAGTGCCGCAGCAGCCGGGGGAAGACCGCGTACCCCAGGTCGAGCACGATCCGGAAGCCGTCGTACTCCACCAGGAAGCCGCTGCCGGCCCGGCCCGGTTCCGGCCAGCCGCCGCACGTCCCCAGGACCGTCACCTGCCGCTTCATCGCCCGATGCTCTCACGCCGCGCCGCCCGCCCGTCGGCCCCACGCCGTTTCCGCTGGCCCCCGGGCCCCCGACGGCACGTCAGCCCGGCGGGCCCGGGCGCGAGCTGACCGCTCGTCCGTCCGGCGCCCGGGGTAGTGACACCGCGCGGCGCCGTTGCTTGAATACAGCAAGCGCTTTCCGATCATCCGCCTGGAAAGGTCCGCCGTGCCGATATCGCGCCGTGCCCTGCTGTCCGTGCTCCCGGGATCCGCACTGCTGGCGGCCGCGGGGCCGCTGCGCGCCTGGGCCGACGCCCCGCCGGCCGGCGACCGGGCCGCGCTGCTCGCCAACACCGTGGCGGTGTTCGCCGGGACGGCCGCGTCCAACGCCCGGCCCGAGGTGGCCGGGAAGCTCAAGGCGATCGCGACCACCGCCCAGTCGCGGCTGTCCGCGATGGACGCCGCCGGTCCGGACCAGCTCTTCAAGGGCCTCACCCTCGGCGCCAGCGACCCCAACCTCACCTCGTCCTTCCAGTACCTGTACGAGACGGCGCTGGCCACCCGCGCGCCCGGCGGCGCCCTGCTGGACGACGCCGCCGTGCAGCAGCGCGTGGTCGAGGGCCTGGCCCGGCTCTACGACGGCTACTACGGCGACCAGTCGAAGGGCTACTACGGCAACTGGTTCAACTGGGAGATCGGCATATCCGGCTACGTCAGCAAGACGCTCGTCCTGCTCCAGGACGCGCTCGCCGGCCTGCGGCCCGACCTCACCGCCGCCTACGTCGCCGCGATGGACGGCTACCTGCGCAACGGCGAGAACGGCGACGTCGACCTCGACTCGCGCTTCCACACCGGCGCCAACCTCGCCGACATCACCACCAACCGGATCCTGCAGGGCGCCGTCCTCGGCGACGACGCCCGGATCGCCAAGGCGCTCGCCGACCAGCTGACCGTCCTGGCCGTGATCGACCCCTACGCCCTCCAGCACGGCGTCACCGACGGCTTCTACGCCGACGGCTCCTTCATCCAGCACGCGTCCGTCGCCTACACCGGCTCCTACGGCGCCGGGATGCTGACCCGGGTGGTGCAGACCGTCAAGATCCTCGACGGCACCGGCTACCTCCCCGGCGGCGACCTGACCGCGGTGGCCCAGGGCTGGGTGGCGGACGGCTTCGCCCCGCTCGTCCACGAGGGCTGGATGATGGAGATCGTCAAGGGCCGCGCGGTCTCGCGGACCACCACCGGGTACGCCGACGTGGCCGCGGTGGTCGAGGCCGTCGTGGACCTGTCCGGCTACGCGGCGCAGCCGGACTCCGGCGCGCTCGCCGGCTACGTCAAGTACCTCCGGCAGACCTCCCGGGCCGCCCTCGACCCGGCGAGCTTCGTGTCCCCGGTCAGCGTCGGCCGCTACGCCGACATCCTCGCCGACGCCTCCGTGCCCGCCCAGGACCTCAACGCGGCCAGCGAGCACACGGCGTTCGAGGCCATGGACCGCACCGTGCACCGCCGCCCCGGCTGGACCTTCGCGCTGGCCCGCTGCTCCACCCGGATCAGCGGCTACGAGTACATGAGCGGCGAGAACCTCATGCCCTGGTTCCAGGGCCAGGGCGCCCACTACCTCTACCTGTCCGGGCAGGACCAGACCCAGGCGTTCGGCATCGACTACTTCACCACCGTCTCGCCGTACGCGCTGGCCGGCGTCACCGCGCCGGTGGAGACCCGCGAGACCGTCCCCGAGCTGTACGGCACCGCGTGGTACGACAACCCGGCGGCGGGCTTCACCTCCTCGTCGGAGTCGCAGAACACCTATGTGTACTTCCCGCTGTCCACCGACGCGCACTCCGGCGGTGCCCGGCTCGGCGCGTACGGCACCACCGGGCTGGTGCTCTCCGACGACGTGGCCTGGACCGCGTCGCGGGCCGGCCTGCTGCCGGCCGACTTCGTGGCCTACCGCAACGCCCTGGCCACCAAGTCGTGGTTCATGTTCGACGACGAGGTCGTGGTGCTCGCCGCCGGTGTGGGCGACGGCGCGGGCCGCGCGGTCACCACGACCCTCGACACGCGGATCGCCGCGACCTCCGCGACCGTCTCCGTCACCGGGCGGCTCAGGTCCGGCGCGCCCTGGCCGGAGACCGGCGCCGCCCCTTCCGCGCCGGCGTGGCTGCGGTACGCCGACGCCGCCCAGAACGTCGCCGTCGGCTACGCGTTCCTGGACTCCGGGCCGGGCCGGTGCGAGCCGCCGCTGCCGACCGCCGCCGTCGAGACGGTGACGCGCAGCCGCCGGGCCGTACGCACCTCCAACCCCGACACCGCCGTCACCAAGCAGGTCTTCTCGCTGCGGGTCGAGCAGGAGGCGGGTGCCCCGCCCGCCGCGTTCGCCTACGCCGTGGTCCCGCGGGCCACCGAGGAGCAGTTGGCCGGCTACGCGGGCGGCCCGCTGGCGGTGCTCGCCAACACCACGGCGGTGCAGGCCGTCCGGCACAACGGGCTCGGCCTGCTCGCCCTCAACGCCTTCACGGCCGGCGGCCACCACGCCGACCGGCTGTCCGTCGACGGCCCCGCGTCGGTGGTCCTGCGCGAGGCCGGCCACGGCACCGTCGAACTGGCGGTGGCCGACCCGACCACGTCCCGCGACACGGTGACGGTCACCGTGCGCGGGGCGGGCGCCCGGGTGGTCGCCGCGGACGACGGCGTCCGGGTGACCCGGGTGCCCGGGGGAGCGCGGGTCGAGGCCGCCACGCGTCACCTCTACGGCCGCTCCCTCACCGTCACCCTGCGCTGACCCGCGCTGACCTGCGCGGGCCTCCGCGGAAACGCAGGATCCCCCGGCCGGCGGACCGGCCGGGGGATCGGGAGCCCTTACCCGAAGGTGACGGTCACCGGGGTGCGCACGCTGTGCGCGGGGAGCGAGACGGTCAGGGTCCGGGTGGCCGCGTCCCACCGGTAGTCGTGGGACGTGAGGTGGACCCCGGCGGCGCTGACCGTGTCGGGCCGGTCGGTGCCGATCAGCGACACCGTCCACGTGCGCTCGGCGACCTGGCCGCGGAAGGATCCGCGGGCCGGGTCGATCCGCAGGGTGCGCCGGCCCTTGGCCTCCGTGTAGTGCACGGCGGTGGCGGCGCTGCGGCCGGACCGGGTGGTGCCGTCGTCCTCGTAGAGGGTGAAGGCCCCGGAGCGGCCGGCGGCGACGGTGAGCGTCACCGCGTCCAGCGGGTTGCGCGTGTCGTCGGTGACGTGCGCGCTGCGGGTCGGCACGATCGCCCCGGCCTTGACGAACACCGGCATGGTGTCCAGGCCGGAGGTGACGGTCCGGGTCGTGCCGCCCTGGTAGGTCTGCCCGGTGAAGTAGTCGGTCCACTGACCCGGCGGGAACCACACCGAGGTCGTGGCCGTGGTCCCGGGCGAGGTGACCGGGGCCACCAGCACGTCCGGCCCGTAGAGGTACTCGCTGCCGGCCGTCGCGTAGGCGTTGGCCTCCTCCGGGTACTCCAGGTAGGCCGGGCGGACCACCGGCACACCGGTCGCGGCGGCCTGCTGGGCGAGCGTGTAGGTGTACGGCACCAGGTCCTCGCGCAGGTTGAGGAACTTGTCCGCGGAGGTGCGTGCCGCCGTGCCGTACTGCCAGGGCAGCCGGTCGCTGTGGTTGCCGTGCAGCCGGTCGATCGGCTGGAAGGTGCCCAGCTGCACCCAGCGCGCGTACAGGTCGTCGGGGAGCTTGTTCGTCGTGCGGGTCTGGCCGTCGGAGGAGTAGGTCTCCGAACCGGTCAGGCCGGTGGCGTCGTTGAACCCGCCGATGTCGTGGCTGACCGCGGACAGGCCCGTGGCGGCCGACTCACCGGGGGTGTAGCCGACCTCCATCCTGAGCGTGCCCCAGGTGGAGGAGGTGTCGCCGGTGAAGTGGACGGTGGTGCGCTTGTCCGCCCACGGCCCGGTGGGCACCGCGCTCGGGGTGGAGTAGCCGCCGGCCTGCAGCGAGCCGTAGGCGCGGGACAGCACGAAGCCGCGCCCGACCGTGCCGTTCGCCTCCGTCGCGTACTGCTGGTTGATCCAGCCGTCGGGGGTCACCCCGGGCAGCGAGGAGAAGGAGGCGTCGCAGCACCAGTCCAGCCACCAGAAGTCGGCGCCCTGCTGCTCCATCGTGCGGTGCAGCCCGATGTACGCCGCGAGCTGGTCGGGGTCGCCGAAGTCGAAGGTGTAGCAGCCGGTGCCGCAGCCGGGCTGGAGCTTGCCCTTCGCCGTGGCCTGCGCCTGGGCGAACTGCGGGTCGCTCTGCTGGATGCTCGGGTGGATGTTGAGCGTGTTGTGCAGGCCCTGGGCGGCTGCCCAGTCGAAGAACCCCTTGGGGTCGGGGAACTTGGCCGGGTCCATCTCCCAGCCGTCCCACGTGCTGGGCGACTTGAAGTCGGTGTCGGTCACCAGGGCGTCCAGCGGGACCCCTTCGGAGCGGAAGGCGGGCAGGATCTTCTGCTCGTAGTCGGCCGCGGTGCGGTCCATGTACTCCGAATACCAGACGCCGTACGCCCATTGCGGCAGCAGTTCGGACGGCCCGGTCAAGGTGGCCAGGTCGGTCAGGGCCTGCTTGTAGTCGTGCCCGTAGCCGAAGACGTAGCCGTCCTGGTACGGCTGCCCGCCGTGGCCGGGGCGCGCCGTGGCCTTGCCGGTGGCCGTGTCGTACAGCGCCGACGGGGTGTCGTCGAGCAGGTACCAGCCGTCCCGGTAGAGCAGGCCGGGGGTGGTCGGCGGGGCGCCGTTGTCACCGTTGACGCCGTCCAGGCCGCGGCGGTAGTCGCCGAGCGTGAGGTGCGGCTGCGGGGCCGCCGCGCCGGAGGCGGTCACCGCCACCGTGTCGGCGTTGACGTGGCAGCTGGTGGCGTCCGGGCAGCCGAGCGAGACGTCGTCGGCGCCCGCGGTGAGCGTGACCGGTACGGACGCGGTGCCCCAGGTGTCCCAGTCGGCCGTCGCGGGCAGCGACAGCGTCCCGGTGGTGCCGCCCGCCGTGACGGTCATGGTGCGGGTCTGGTGCAGGCCGTCGCCGCCGGTGCCGTTGGCGTAGCGCAGTTGGAGCTGGTAGGTGCCGTTCGAGGGCACGCCGACCATGTGCTCGGTCAGGCCCGCGCCCTGGTTGAGTTCGGCGACGAAGCCGCTGCCGGCGTAGCCCTGGTGGTCGGTCGCCGTGACCGCCGAGCCTGCGGAGCGGCCCGCCTCGGCCTCGCAGCTGACGCCGAACGCGCAGTCGGTGACGGCCCGGGCCGAGGCACCGGGGTAGGCCGCGCCGGGCGTCACCACGGCGAGGCTGTCGAGGTTGACGTGGCCGGAGTCGGCGGCGTTCTTGACCAGGGTCACGCTGTGCCGGCCCGCGGTGAGGTGGACCGGCACCCGGGCCAGGGCCCAGGTGTTCCAGTCGGCGGTCACCGGCAGCGTCACCCGCTGCGCGGTGCCGCCGTCCACGGACAGCGACAGGGTGCGGGTGGTGTCCTGGCCGTCGCCGCCCAGCGCGTTGGCGTACCGGGCGACGAACTCGTAGTCTCCGGCCGCGGCCGCGTCGACCGGCGCCGTCACCGAGTTGCCCGTCGCCTCGAACCCGGCAAGGAAGCCCCGGCCGGTGGCGCCGGTGTGGTCCGAGGCCGGGGCGAGCCCGGAGTAGGGCAGGTCCTCGGCCTCGCACAGCGCGCCGACCGCGCAGGCCAGCGGGTTCCACGGCGCCGCGGTCACCGGGGCGGCGCCGGCGGTGAGGGACACCGACAGGTTGCTCGCGGTGAACGGACCGGACCCCACCTTGTAGCGGAGGGTCAGCTTGCTGGTGGTGAGGGTCAGCCAGCCGTTCGCGGTCTGCGTGGTGTACTGCGTCGGGGCGAAGTTCCCCCGGCCGATCGCGTTGAAGGTGGCGGCGTCGGTGAACGCGGCGTCCCCGTCGTACTCGGTGCGGATCAGGGTCGGCGACAGCACCTCGAAGCGGGCGTTCTGCGAGGTGACGGTCGGGATGCGGGGCCGGGGCGCCGGATGCGCCGAGGCGCCGCCGGGGGCGGCCAGCGTCAGCGCCGCGGTGCTCGCCACCGCGACGACCGTGACGCGCCGCCGCCAGGGCCGCCTTCGGCGGGCCGGTCCGGCGGCATCCGCCGGCGCGGCGGCGCCGGCGGGGAACGCGCGTGGATCCATGACGGTCTCCTTCGTGGACGGACGTGGAGGGGTACCGGCGGCGGAGGCACCACCGCCGGCACCCCGTCGGGGGCGCCGAACCGGCGTCAGGGCCCGACCCGCGAGGCGGGCCTCATGTGCCCAGGCTCAGCAGGGCGAACACGCCGCCCACCACCGGCCGGGCCTGGAAGCCGTTCTGGCCGTTGGAGACGGTGTCGTACCAGTCGGTGAAGGGCACCCGTGAGGACGAGGTGTCCGCGAAGGCGTAGAGGGACTCGACGAGGAGTTCGCTGACCGGGTGGCCGCGCAGCCACGCCGCCGTCCACATCTCCCAGTCGCCCTTGACGTAGGAGTGCCGCAGGTCCAGCGGGACGCCGAACTGGTTGGCCTGCGACAGGTACCAGTCGGCCTCCTGCCGGGCGACGTCGTCGGGCACCAGGTCCAGCCCCAGCAGCGCGTCGGGGTAGCCGTTGTACTTCAGGCTCCAGGTGCCCGGCTGGTCGTAGGCGAGCTTGAGGTGGTCGCCCGAGTCGTCCCGGGCCTTGGTCACCCACTGGCCGATGTAGTCGCGGGCGGTCGCCGCGTAGCGCGCCGCGTCGTCGGCGTGGCCGGCCGCCGTCGCGATCCTCCCCATCGCGCCGATGGCGAGGATGCCCTTGAGGGCGAGGTTCGCGCTGTGCGCGATGAAGCCGGTGAAGTCGTCGGTCTGGTTCTGGAAGCCGGGGTCGAGGGCGTTGGCGACGAGGTAGTCGGCCCACTGCCGCAGGACCGCGTAGTGCGCGCGGGCGAACGCGGCGGCGTCGGCGGAGCCGGTCCGGGCCAGGTAGGCCGCGGTCATCAGGAGCATGTTGGCCGACTCCTCGACCGGCATGTCCTCCTCGTTGCCGTCGTTGTGCCCGGCGGCGTTGGGATAGCTCGATCCGAGGTCGTGCTCGGCGAACTCCTTGGGCCAGCCGCCGTTCTCCGGGTAGTCCAGCAGCGGCTCCAGCAGCAGGCCCAGGTACTGCGGGTCCAGGTAGAGGAAGACCGGCATCGCGGGGTACGTGACGTCGATCGTGGAGACGTTGCCGTCGGAGGAGATCTCCTTCAGGAACGCCCACGGCCGCCCGTCCCGGCTGACCAGTTCGGTGCCGGCGTACGCCTGCCGCAGCGAAAGGGCGCACAGCGCCGCGTACTTGGGGCCGCCCGCCTTGGTGGCCTCCTGCCGCACCCGGCGGTCGAGCGCGTCGGTGCGCTTGACCGCGGCCGGCGCGTCGGCGTGGAAGTCCGCCGCCATGTGCTGCCAGTCCGGCCAGTACGACCGCCACAGCGGCGGGAGTTGGGCGCCTAGGTAGCTGACCGCGGGCTCGCGCACGTGGCCCACCGACAGCACCGCCGAGCGGCTCGCGCTCCCCACGGTGCCCAGGTCGAAGTGGAAGGCGAAGACCGGCCAGCGGTCGTTGATGGCTCGGGGCTGGCCGGTGTCGGCGGTGTCGCCGAGCCTGCCGTCGGCCAGCGCGCCCGCGCGCACCACCGTGTCCTGGCCGATCTGCCAGGTCAGTCCCGGGCGTTCGGTCGCGTTCCACACCACCGTGCCCCAACCGGCCATGTCCCCGGTCTCCTTGAGCACCTGCGGGGCGTCCGGGGTGAAGGACAGCGAGGTCACCGACGTGCCGCCGGGGCCGGACACCTGCTCCTGCGACCAGCGGATCCTCGTCCCGGAGTCGCCGTGCGCCCACTCGCCGGAGATGTCGAAGTACAAGGACACGTCGTGGGACCGGCCGTCGGTGGCCCGCACGTCGGCGAGCACGTACGACAGCGGCACCGACTGGCGGCGCAGGTCGCCCGGTTCGACGGGGGACAGGAAGGTGAGCGTCAACTCCACGCCCCCGCCCGCCAGTACGTACTGCGAGCGGGTCGCGGTGAGGGTCAGGGAACGCTGGACGAGGCCGCGCGAGAGCGGGTGGTCGGGCACGTTGGGCGCGCCCATGAACAGGAAGTCCACCCCGTCCACCCGGGCGATGCCGGTGATCGCGGTGGTGCGGCCGGTCCAGAAGGAGGCCCAGTGCCCGCCCAGCAGGTCCCCGGTCAGCCAGGTGCTCAGGTACGGCGAGCGCACCGCCAGCGGGACCGCCGGCGGCCGGATCGGGTCGAAGGACGGCGCGGCCGGGGTCGGGAGGCGCACTGTCCGGTCGGCGGTGGTGGCGTCCTGCCCGGCCGGCCCGGCGGGCGCGGCCTGCGCCGTGCCCGGCAGCAGGGAGGCCCCCGCCGCGCCGAGTCCGGCCACTCCCGTCCAGCGGAGCAGGCCGCGCCGACTCATCCCGTCGCCGGGATCCCGCCCGTCCGGAGCGGGGGCGTGCGGCGGCCCCGGCGGCGCGGCCGCGGGCAGGTCGGCATCGTTCCTGTCGTTCATCGTTTCCTCCAGGGGCCGCTCGGCGGAGCGGGGGTGGCAGGGGATGCGCTGAGCCTGAGGGCACACCGGAACGGCCACTTCGAGGTCGCGCGGGGGTCCCGGCGGCGACAGCGCGGCACTCGTGGGGGGAACGGACTACAACGATGTAAAGCGAGGCACGAAGATGACAGCACAGCCCCCATGTCATGTCCACCCCCGCAACGAGGAGATTTTCCCGGCCCTTTCCTGACGTACCGTCAGGTCAGCGCGGTGCAAGTCCGCAAGTCAGCGGCCAATATGACGGGACGTCACAAGCTGTGCCCCGGCGGTGGTCCTGACCTGCTGCGGAGTGCGGCCGGACCGGGCGCCGCGCAACGGTTGTGCGGCGAGCGGCGGTTGGCACGTGTGTGACGAAGGCGGCGCGATGTCTTGACAGCCGTCGGGCCGATACTCCACTGTCCTCTCCATCGTTGTAACAACCTGTCAGGCCAGGTCGTCCCACAAGCCCGCCCGGCCGGTTCCCCGTTCGCCGTTCCACCAGAACACCTCGCACGCTCCCCCACGTTCCGGCCATTTCGACGAGGATGTGATCGGTTCATGAACGTCTTCCTGCGGGCCAAATCCCTCTCCGCCGCCGTGCTGACGGCCGGCCTCTGCCTGACCGCCACGGCGTGCACCAACTCCGGGTCGTCGTCGGACGACGCGTCCGCGAGCAGCACCGGCACCGGTGCCGCCCAGCAGGTCGTCTCACCCACCGCCAGCGCCTCCGGCCCCGGCTGCACGTACCAGAGATACGGCGGCGGTGTCCCCAAGCTGGACATCACCGACGGCAGCACCGTGGTCGGGTTCTCGCAGTCGGAGTCGACCAGCAACCCCTTCCGCGCCACCGAGACCAAGAGCATCGAGGCGCAGGCCAAGCAACTGGGCGTCAAGCTCATCGAGCGCAACGCCAACGCCGACGTCAACGCGCAGAACTCGCAGATCGAGGACATGATCGCGCAGGGTGCCAAGGCGCTCATCGTGGCGCCGGAGAACTCCGACGGCCTCGGCCCGGCGCTCGCCCAGGCGAAGGCCAAGAAGATCCCGGTGCTCACCATCGACCGCACCGTGACCGGCAGCGCCTGCACCGACTTCATCGCCTTCATCGGCTCGAACTTCTACGGCCAGGCCCAGATCGCCGCCGACGACCTGAACGCCGCGACCGGCGGTACGGCGCAGGTGGCGATCCTGACCGGGACGCCGGGCAACAACGTCACCACCGACCGGACCAAGGGCTTCCAGGACCAGGTCAAGGCGAAGTACCCGAACATGAAGGTGGTGGCGTCGCAGACCGGCAACTTCGCCCAGACCGACGGCCAGAAGGTGATGGAGCAGCTGCTCCAGGCCCACCCCGGCATCAACGCGGTCTACGCCGAGAACGACGAGATGGCCCTCGGCGCCATCCAGGCCATCAAGTCGGCCGGCAAGACGCCCGGCAAGGACGTCAAGATCGTCTCCATCGACGGCATCCAGCAGATGGTGCAGAACGTCGCCAACGGGCTGGCGGTGGCCGACATCGAGACCAACCCGCGGTTCGGGCCGCTGGCCTTCCAGGCGCTGCAGAGCTTCTACGGCGCCACCGGCGTCCAGGACAAGGTGATCATCAAGGACGGCCACTTCACCACCCAGAACGCCAAGGACGCCCTCTCCCAGGGGCTCGTGTACTGACCTCTCCCCCACGGGTGGCCGGGCCGCGGGGCGTGTCAGGACCCCGCGGCCCGGCCCCACCCACCGGCCCCCGCCCGCCGCGCCGACGGTCGCGGGGCCGGCCGTCCGCTGAAGGAGGCAGACGTGGTAGACGCGGTCCAGCAGGAACCCGGCGCCGGCGGCGGCCCCGTCCTGGAGGTCGCCGGGGTCGACAAGAGCTTCGCGGGCGTGCACGCACTGCGCGGGGTGGACTTCGCCCTGCGGCCCGCCGAGGTGCACGCCCTGATCGGGGAGAACGGGGCCGGCAAGTCCACCCTGATCAAGGTGGTCACCGGCGTCCACCGCCAGGACGCCGGGACGGTGCGGCTGGCCGGCCGGGAGTGCGACTTCCGCAGCCCGCTGGAGGCGCAGGCGGCCGGCATCTCCACCATCTACCAGGAGGTCAACCTCGTCCCGCTGATGTCGGTCGCCCGCAACCTCCACCTCGGCCGCGAGCCGCGCCGGTTCGGGCTGGTCGACGTGGCCCGGATGAACCGGCAGGCGACCGAGGCGCTGGGCCGCTACGGCGTGCACGTGGACGTCACCCGCCCGCTGCGCACGCTGGGCCTCGGCGCGCAGCAGATGGTCGCGCTGGCCCGCGCGGTGCAGATCGACGCCCGCGTGGTCATCATGGACGAGCCCACCTCCTCGCTCGAACCGCGCGAGGTCGACACCCTCTTCTCGGTCATCCGGGGCCTGAAGGAGCAGGGCATCGCCGTGCTCTACGTCAGCCACCGGCTCGACGAGCTCTACGCGATCTGCGACCGGGTCACCGTGATGCGCGACGGCGCGGTGGTGCACACCGGCGAACTGGCCGCCCTCGAACGGCTCCGGCTGATCTCGCTGATGCTCGGCCGCGAGATGGCCACCGTCCGGGACAAGGGCAGTACCGCCTTCGACACCGACCGGCACGAGCGCCGCGACGGCCGCCCCGCGCTGCGCGCCACCGGGCTGACGGTCCGCCACCGCGTGCACGACGTGTCGCTGGACGTCCACCCCGGCGAGGTGGTCGGGCTCGGCGGACTGCTGGGCGCCGGGCGCAGCGAGACGGCGAAGGCCGTGGTCGGCGCGCTGCCCACCGATTCCGGCACCGTGGAGGTCGAGGGAGTGCCGCTGCACCGCCGCAGCCCGGCCGCCGCGATCCGGGCCGGGGTCGTGATGCTCCCCGAGGACCGCAAGGCCGAGGGCATCATCCCCAGCCTGTCCGTGCGCGAGAACATCTCGCTGGCGGCGCTGCCCCAGCTCTCGCGGGCCGGACTGGTCTCGGCGGCCAAGCAGGACGAGATCGTGCGGTTCTTCATGGAGCGGCTGCGGATCAAGGCGTCCGGCCCCGACCAGAAGGTCAGCGACCTGTCCGGCGGCAACCAGCAGAAGGTGCTGCTCGCCCGCTGGCTCTGCCTCAACCCCAAGGTGCTGCTGCTGGACGAGCCGACCCGCGGCATCGACGTCGGCGCCAAGGCCGAGGTGCAGGCCCTCATCGACGAACTGGCCCGCGACGGGCTGGGCGTGCTGCTCATCTCCTCCGACCTGGAGGAGCTCATCGAGGGCTCGGACCGGGTCGTCATCCTCAAGGACGGCCGGGCCGTCGGGCACCTGGCCGGCGAGGAGGTCACCGAGGAGGGCCTGCTCGCCGCCCTGGCCACCGCGCCGCCCGAACCTGCGGAACGGCTGGACCTCGCCGAACCGGCCGAACCGGCCGGCCCCACCGCGGAAGGCGGCCCCGCCCCGATCAAGGAGACCCGGCCATGACCTCCCTGACCTGGACCGGGGCGGTCCCGGACCGCGCCCGGCTGCCGCGCCTGCTCCAGGAGTACGGGGTCTACGCCGCGCTGGCCGTGCTGTTCGCGGTGGCCGTCGGCCTGGACACCCACTTCGTGCAGCTGAGCAACATCCGCGTCCAGCTCTTCCAGGTGGCGCCCACCCTGCTGGTCGCCCTCGGCATGGCGCTGGTGATCGGCACCGAGGGCATCGACCTGTCGGTGGGCGCGGTGATCGCGCTGGCCGCCTCGGTGGTGCCGCTCTACCTCGGCTACGGGCTGCCGGCCGCGCTCGCGGTCGCGCTGCTGCTGGGCGCCGCCTCGGGCGCGGTCGGCGGCGCGATGGTGGCCTTCGCCCGCATCCAGCCGATCGTCGCCACGCTCTCGCTGATGATCGGCGTGCGCGGGCTGGCGGAGATCGTCAACGGAAACTCGGCCAAGCCGGTCACCCAGGGCGGACTGCTCGGCCTCGGCTCCGACAACCTCGCCGGGGTGCCCGAGATGGCGTGGATCGCCGCCGGGTGCGCGCTGCTCACCGGGCTGCTCGTGCGCCGCACCACCTTCGGCCGCCAACTGGTCGCGATCGGCGACAACCGTCCCGCCAGCCGGCTGGCCGGGCTGCCCGTGCGGCGGGTGCTGATCACCGTCTACGTGATCTCCGGCGTGCTCTCCGCGCTGGCCGGCGTGCTCATCGTCGGCCACGGCGCCGAGGCCGACCCCGCCAACCAGGGCCTCAACATGGAGCTCAACGCCATCACCGCGGTGGTGGTCGGCGGCACCCCGCTCAGCGGCGGCCGGGTCCGGGTGCTCGGCACGGTGGCCGGCGCGCTGTTCATGCAGCTGATCACCGCGGTGCTCACCCAGCACAACGTGCACACCTCGTACACCCAGATCGTCGAGGCGGTCATCATCTGCTTCGCGGTCTACGCCTCACAGGAGCGTGGTACCCGATGACCGCCACGGTCTCCGGTCGCGGGGGTGTCGGGGCCGCGCCGCTCGCCGCGCGCCCCACCCTCGGCGAGCGGCTCGCCTCCCAGGTGCAGCGGCGCGGCGCGCTGGCCGTGCTGGTGCTGGTCGCGGCCATCGCCTCGGCCACCTCCGACACCTTCCCGACCTGGTCCAACATCAGCAGCATCCTGGGCAACAACGCCTTCGTGTGGCTGCTGGCGCTCGGCATGACCTTCGTCATCATCACCGGCGGCATCGACCTGTCGGTCGGCTCGATGTACGCCCTCGGCGGAGTGCTCGGCGCCTACGGCTCCACCCACGGCACCTGGCTGGCGGTGCTGCTCCCGGCGGCCGTCGGCGCCGCGTGGGGAACCGTGCAGGGACTGCTGGTGGCCAAGGCCCGGATGGCCCCGTTCATCGTGACCCTGGTCGGACTGCTCGGCCTGCGCGGGCTGTTGCAGGCCGTCACCGACGAGGGCGCCACCACCTACCTCGTGCCGCGGCACTCGGCGTTCCGCGCGCTGGGCGAGGGCGTGTGGACGCCCGTGCTGATCGTGGCGGCCGTCTTCGCGCTCGGCGCGGTGCTGCTGAACCGGACCCGGTTCGGCGCCACCTTGACCGCGATGGGCGGCAACGAGAACGCGGCCGTGCTGCTCGGCCTGCCGGTGGCCCGCGCCAAGGTGCTGGTCTACCTGCTGTCCGGGACGCTGGCCGCGTGCGCGGGCGCGCTCGGCGGGGCCCGGCTCGGTTCGGGCGTCACCACCATCGGCGTCGGGTACGAGCTGACCGCCATCGCCGCGGTGGTGATCGGCGGCACCCTGCTCACCGGCGGCAGCGGGTCGGTGGGCGGTACGGTCAGCGGGGTGCTGCTGCTCGCGGTCATCCACAACCTCATCGACCACTACTTCTCCCAGTACGGCTCGGCCTTCACCGACACGGTCAACGGCGCGTTCCTGGCCGTGGTGGTCCTCCTCCAGACGCTGCTGAGCCGGACCCAGCAGCTGGAATGACCCGTCCACTGAGTCCGCCGAGTCCGCCGGGTGCCGTCGTGTGCCACCGTGGGCGGCGCGCCCGCCCGGGCGCGCCGCGCCCGGCCGGACCGCACCTCCGGCCCCCGAGAAAGGAATGCCGTGGGCGTCAGCCTGAAGGATGTCGCGCTGCGCGCCGGCGTGTCCGTGAAGACCGTCTCCAACGTGGTCAACGACTACCCGCACGTCACCCCCACCACCCGGGAGCGGGTCCAGCGGGCCATCGACGAGCTCGGTTACCGGCCCAACCTGACCGCCCGGCACCTGCGCAAGGGGCGGACCGGCATCATCACGCTGGCGATCCCCGAACTCGGCAACCCCTACTTCGCCGAGGTGGCCGGCGCGGTGATCGACGCCGCCGCCCGGCACGACCTGACGGTGCTGCTCGACCACACCGCCGGCCTGCGGGAGAAGGAGGTCCTGGTCTCGCAGGGCTTCCGCTCGCACGTCATCGACGGCCTGATCCTCAGCCCGATCCGGCTGGAGCGCGAGGACCTGCGGGCCCGTCACGAGGGGCCGCCGATGGTGCTGCTGGGGGAGCGCGAGTACGACGCCCCGTACGACCACATCATGATCGACAACGTGGGGGCCGCGCGGATCGCGGTCCGGCACCTGATCGACCTCGGCCGCCGCCGGATCGCCTTCCTCGGCGCCCGCCGCGAGAGCGCCCGGCAGCCGGCCCACCTGCGGCTGCGCGGGTGGCGGGAGGCGGTCGCCGCGGCCGGCCTGGAGCCCGACGAGTCCATGGTCGTGGCCACCGAGGGCTACGACCGGGCCGACGGCGCCGCCGCCATGGCCTCGCTGCTCGACCGGGACCGGCGGCCCGACGCGGTCTTCGCCTACAACGACCTCATCGCCCTGGGCGCGATGCGCACCCTGACCGAGCGCGGGCTGCGAGTCCCCGAGGACGTCGCCGTGGTCGGCTTCGACGACATCGAGGAGGGACGCTACGCGGCGGTGTCGCTCAGCACGGTCTCCCCGGACAAGGGCGCGCTGGCCCGGCTGGCCGTCGACTGCCTGGTGGAGCGGATCGCCGCCGGCGGCGCCGACGAGCCGCTCGCGCCGCGGCGCATCATGCCCGGCTACCGGCTCATCGTGCGCGAGTCCACGGCGATCCGACGCTCCTGACCGGGCCGGGGCCGACCGCCTCGGCCCTACCGGAGGTGCTGACCGGCCCGCCGCCCCGGTCGGCACCTCCGGCCCACCGCACCGTGGAAAGGCCACCCGTCCGCAGCCGGGCCTCCCGTCCGCACCGCAGTCCGACCGTCCGCATGTCCGCCCGCACCGCTTCCCGCAGCGAGGATGCCCATGCACTACGTCGACATGTCCCGCTCGCTGTTCGGCACCACGCCCGACGGCGAACCGATCCACTGCTGGACGCTGGGGTCCACCTCGGGAGTGCGCGTCCAAGTGCTCACCCTCGGCGGCATCCTGCACAGCCTCCAAGTGCCGGACCCGGACGGACACGCCGACGAGGTGGTGCGCGGCCTGACCGCCGCCGCCGACTACCAGGGGCCGAACCCGTTCTTCGGCGCGCTGATCGGGCGGTACGCCAACCGCATCGCCGACGGCCGCTTCACCCTCGACGGGCGGACGTACCAGGTCCCGGCCACCGACCGCGGCCACGCCCTGCACGGCGGCCCCGAGGGCTTCCACCGGCGGCTGTGGACGGCGAGCCCGGGGCCCGTTCGGGACGACCTGCTCAGCCTCACCCTCGAACTGCACAGCCCCGACGGCGACATGGGCTTCCCCGGCGCGCTGGACGTCACCGTCGTCTACAGTCTCGACGCGGCCGGCACCCTGGCCGTCGACTACAGCGCCCGCACCGACCGGCCCACGGTGCTCAACCTCACCAACCACGCCTACTTCAACCTGGCCGGCGCGGCCCGGGACGACGTCCTCGGCCACGTCCTCACGCTCGACGCCGACCGCTACCTCCCCGTCACCGCGCAGGCCATCCCGCTGGACGGGCCCGTGCCCACCGCCGGCACCCCCTTCGACTTCTCCCGCCCCCGCCCGCTGGGCGAGCGGATCGCCGACGACGACCCGCAGCTCACCGCGGCCGGCGGCTACGACCACTGCTGGGTGCTCACCCCGCCGGCCGACCCGGCCGTGCCCCGTCGCGCGGCCGTCCTCGAGGACCCGGGCAGCGGGCGCCGGATGGAGGTGTGGACGACCGAGCCGGGTATCCAGGTCTACACCGGCAACGGCCTCGACGGCTCCTTCACCGGCCCCGACGGCCGCCCGCTCGGCCGCCACTGCGCGATCTGCCTGGAGACCCAGCACTACCCCGACACCCCGAACCGCCCCGCGTACCCGGCCGCCCTCCTCAACCCGGGCGAGCCCTTCCACACCCGCACCGAGTTCCGCTTCCCCCATCTCTGACCCCGAGCCCCGCCCAGGACCGCGCCATGCCCCGCACCACTCCCGCCGAACCGCCCGCCACGCCCCTGACCGACGGCGTGGTCGCCGTCCGCCCGCGACGGGCCGCCGATGTGGACGCCATCGCCGAGGCCGGCCACGACCCCGGCACCCGGCGCTGGCTCGACGACCCGCCCATGGACGCGCGGGCCCGCGCCACGAGCATGGCCCGGGTCGAGGAGGCGTGGAGCAGCGGGAGGGCCGCGCCCCTGGTGATCGCGGACGCCGGCACGGACGAGCCGCTCGGCCTGGTCAACCTCCGCTTCCTGGACGACCACGAGGCCGCGGTCGCCTACAGCGTGTTCCCCGCCGCGCGCGGTCGCGGTGTCGCACCGCGGGCCGTACGGCTGGTCGTCGGCTGGGCGCTGGGCGAACTCGCCCTGGCCCGGCTGCTGCTGGAGGCCGACGTGGAGAACACGGCCTCCGTCCGGGTCGCCGAGAAGTGCGGTTTCGCCCGTCTCGCCGACCGCGTCGAGCCGCGCCCGGACGGCGGGACGCGGACCGTCGCGGTGTTCGTTCGCAGCGCCGGGTGAGGGGCCCGGGCCGGGCCCGGAAACGCCCAGGCGGGGGCTTCGTCCGCCGCGGCCGTGGTGTCGCGCGGGTCGCGGCCGGGCAGGCGGTCAGCATGGCGGTGGCCGACCGTACCAGCCGAACAGGGGACAGCCGATGAAGGAGACGTCCGCCCGCGCCGTACGCTTCGACCGCTACGGCGGCCGCGAGGAGCTGTACCTCGCGCGGATCCCGATGCCCGTGCCGGCCGCCGGGGAGGTGCTGGTGGAGGTGCGGGCCGCCGGGATCAACCCGGGGGAGGCCGCGATCCGCTCGGGCGCGCTGCGCGAGGTGTTCCCCACGGAATTCCCGTCCGGGCAGGGGAGCGACCTGGCCGGCGTCGTGGTCGAGGCGGGCGAGGGCGTCACGGAGTTCGCCCCCGGCGACGAGGTGCTGGGCTTCAGCTGGAACCGGTCCGCGCACGCCACCCACACCGCCGTACCGGCCGCCCAGCTCGTCGCCAAACCGCCGGAGCTGGGCTGGCCGCAGGCCGGCGCGCTGTACGTCGTCGGCTGCACCGCCTACGCCGCCCTCCGGGCCGTGGAGCCGCGGCCGGGCGAGACCGTGGCGGTGTCCGCGGCGGCCGGCGGCGTGGGCAGCGTGGTGGTGCAGATGCTGACCGACCGGGGCGTGCGCGTGCTGGGCATCGCCTCGCCGGCCAACGCCGACTGGCTGACCGCCCACGGCGCGACCCCCGTCCCGTACGGCGACGGGCTCGCCGAACGCCTCACCGCCGCCGCGCCGGACGGCATCGACGCGTTCATCGACCTGTTCGGGCCGCAGTACGTCCGCCTCGCCGCGGATCTCGGGATCCCGCCGGCCCGCATCGAGACGATCGTCGCGCCGGACGAGGCGCGGAAGGTCGGCGCGAAGACCGAGGGCAGCCAGGACGCGTCCACCAAGGAGGTGCTCGCCGAGGTGGCCGCCCTCGTCGCGGCGGGCACCCTGGAGATCCCGATCGCCGCCTCCTACCCGCTGGAGCGGGTCGCCGACGCCTTCGCCGAACTGGAGCGGCGGCACACCCACGGCAAGATCGTGCTCGTGCCGTGAGCGTGCCGCCGCCCGGGCGGATCAGACGCCCAGGGCCGTGCGCAGGAAGGCCAGCTGGACCCGCAGCAGGGTGTCGGCCGTGCCGAGCCGGTTGACCAGGTGGCCCACCCCGGGCAGCAGCATGACCTGGTGCGGACGCCCGGCCGCGAGCAGCGCGGCCGACAGCCGCAGCGTGTGGGCCGGGTACACGTTGTCGTCGGCCAGCCCGTGCACGAGCATCAGCGGCCGGGCCAGGCCGGGCGCGTCCGGGAGCAGCGAACTGCGCTCGTAGGCGTCGGGAGCCAGGTCCGGGTGGCCGAGGAAGCGCTCCTCCCAGTACGTGTCGTACAGCCGCCGGTCGGTGGGCGCGGCGCCCGCGACGGCAGCGTGGAAGACGTCCGGGCGGCGCAGCACCGCGCCCGCCGCGAGGTATCCGCCGTACGACCAGCCCCGGACCGCCACCCGCTCCAGGTCCAGCACGCCGTACCGCTCGGCCGCCGCGTGCAGCGCGTCGATCTGGTCCTCCAGCACGGGCGCGAGCCGGTCGCCGAGGATCTCCCGCTGCCAGCGCACCCCCCGTCCCGGGGTGCCGCGGCCGTCGGTGACCAGCACCGCGAAGCCCTGCTCGGCGAACCACTGGGACACCGCGCCGTCCCAGCCGGCCGCCCGGCGCACCACCTGCATGCCGGGGCCGCCGTACGGGTTGAGCAGCACCGGCAGCTTCCCCGTCCGGACCGGCCCCTCCGGCCCGCCGTCCGCGCCGTACCAGGAGGGCAGGAACAGCCGGCTGCGCAACTCCCTCGCGCCGAGCGTGAGACGCACCGACCGGTCCTTGACCAGCGGCGCCTGCGTCAGCACCGCGATCCGCCCGGCCGGCCGCCCGTCGCGCAGCACCGTCACCGCGCGGCCGTCCTCGGTCCGGCTGTCCAGCACCAGCGTGCCGCCGCCCGCCGCGGCCGTGTGCACGCCCGGCTCCGAGGTCAGCCGCTCGAAGCCGTCCGCCGCGGTCCAGGACCAGACGTGGACCTCCGCCGGGTCCTCGCTCGCGGTGAACAGCACCCGCTCGCCGGCCGCCCCCAGCACCGCGCGCACGTGCTGCCCGTCCGGCGCGGGCACGTCCCCGATCCGCAGCGAGCGCACGTCGCCGCGCACCTCGGGCAGGACGAGGGTCCCGGCGCCGGTCCGCAGCGGCGCGCCCGGCGGGAACTCCACCCATGCCTCGTCGGTGCGGCGGGCCAGCACCTCGGCGCCGCCGGTGGCCGGGTCGACACCCAGCACCCACAGCGTGCGCTGGTCCCGGCTCTGCAGGGCGACCAGCGGGCCGCCGGCCGGCCAGTCGGCGCGCACGACGTACTCGAAGTCCGGCCCCCAGCCGCCCGCCGGCGCCTCGGCCGCGGGCACCCGGTCCGGCAGCCGCACGGGCGTGCGGTCCCCGGTGAGGGCCAGCACGTGCAGCGAGACCCGCGCGTTCGCCGTGCCGGCCGCCGGGTACGGCACCGACCGCGGCGGACGGCCCGGGTCGGACGGGTCGGCGAGGTACCGCCGCTCCACCCCGGCGGTGTCCACCCGGGCCACCAGCAGGGCGTCGCCCCGCGGGGACCACCAATAGCCGCGCGTGCGGCCGAAGGACGCGGTGGCGCTGTACTCGGGCAGCCCGTGGCAGACGTCCTCGCCCTCCGGCCCGGCCAGCGCGCGGTCGTCCGTCCCGTCGGCGCGTACGACCCGCAGGGCGCCGCCGGTGACGTACGCGACCAGTGAGCCGTCCGGGGAGGGGCGCGGGTCGCGGACCGGTCCCTCGGTCGGGATCCGGCGCGGCTCCCCTCCGTCGGTGCGCACGGTCCACAGCTCGCCGCCCGCGCAGTAGGCCGCGAGCAGCCCTTCCCGGTCGGTCGCGTAACCCGTCACGCCCTCGGCCACGGCCGCCGTGTCCGCTGCCGGGCCCGGGCCGGCGCCCGGATCGGCCAGCAGCCGCTCGCGCCCGTCCTCGTACACCCACAGCAGTCGGCGCGGCTCGTCGCCGGACACCGACCGGACGAACAGCACCCGTTCGCCGTCCGGCGAGACCGCGAAGTCCTGCGGCTCGCCGAGCGTGAAGCGTCGTGTCCTGGCGAACTGCCCCGGGAAATCAGGGACGTTCATCTCCGCCATGTCTTCCCACCCCTTGTCCGCGAGGAGCACCGGGCCGCACCGACGGCAGGCCCCGCCCCCTCGCCTCGTTCCGAACATCCGGCCCGGATCCCGCGGATCCGGACAACAAAAAAGGCTCCAGATCATCGATCTGGAGCCCTGAGTGCCGGAGGCGTACGGAGGTTCACACCCGCACGGTAAACCTAGCACGCCCTGGCCGGGTCACGGCAGCGGCCCCGGGGGCTCTGGCGGGGCCGGGGGGTGGGGCGGCCCCGGATGGCCGGGTGGCGGGGGCGGGAGGGTGCTGGTGCCCGGTGGGGTGTCCGGCCATACGAGCAGGACCTGGCAGGGGGCGTGGTCGACGACGAAACGGCTGTGCGGGCCGAGGCTGTGGGGCCCGAGGCGGGTGTGGTCGCCGTCGCGGGCCAGTACCAGCAGGTCCGCGTGCTCGGCCGCCGCGACGACCTCGCGTTCGATCCGGCCCGCGCGCTGTGTGCGGGTGGCGGGCCGGCCCAGCCGCAGTTCCGCCGCGTCGAGCAGGCGCCGTCCGGATTCGGCCGCCTGCCGCTCCAGCGCGTCGCCAGGGTCGCGCTCCGGCCGGCCCCGGCCCAGCAGGCCGGCGAACGCCCCGTGCGCGGCACCGGGCACCTCCGGGTCGGCCACGTGCAGCAGCACCACCTCGGCGTCCTCGGGCGCGTGCCGCCGGACGGCGTCGACGCAGGCGCGCCAAGTGCCCTCGACGACCCAGGCCAGCACAATGGCGGGGGAGGGGGAAGGGGCGGGCGGTGGTGCGGGGGGCGCGGCGGTCAACTGGTCAGCCTCCGATCGCGGTCAGCGAGACCCACAGCGCCGGAACGGCGACGGCG
The DNA here is from genome assembly GCA_963756705.1 of uncultured Actinomycetota bacterium. Taxonomy (GTDB): domain Bacteria; phylum Actinomycetota; class Actinomycetes; order Streptomycetales; family Streptomycetaceae; genus Actinacidiphila. The sequence continues at coordinate 391,695 of CAVWOS010000010.1, forward strand.
AGCGCGGCCGGCACGGCCAGCAGGCCGAGCCGGGTGAACTCGCCCAGGTCCACGTCCGTTTCGTGTGCGTGCACGATACGCCGCCACAGCAGGGTGGCCAGGGACCCCGCGTAGGTCAGGTTGGGCCCGATGTTGACGCCGAGCAGGACGGCCAGCACCGCGCCGGGTCCGGCCGGGGCGGTCAGCGGCAGCAGGACCAGCGTCGCCGGCAGGTTGTTGATGAGGTTGGCCAGCAGCGCGGCCAGCCCCGCGGTGGCGAGCAGTTCCACAAGGCCGGTGCCGTCCGGGACGAGGTGGTCCAGCGCGGTGGCCAGGCCGTTGTCGACCAGCGCCCGTACCACGACGCCCAGCGCGAGCACGAAGGCCAGGAAGGGCACCCCCGCCGCGCGGAACAGGGCGGTGGGCGTGGTGCGGCGCCGGAGGAGGGCCCGCACCGCGAGCACGGCCGCGCCCGCGAACGCCGCCCAGGCCGGATCGATCCCCAGCGCGGACGCCCCGGCGAAACCGGCCAGCGTGCCCGCCACCGTCACCAGCGCGAACAGCGGCAGCGGGGGCGGCTCGCCGGGCGGCGGCCCCTGCGCGCCGAGCGTCAGGTCCGCGGCGAAGAACCGCCGCAGCACCACGTACTCGGTCAGCACCGCGCCCAGCCACGGCAGCGCCATCAGCGCCGCGAACCGGGTGAAGCTCAGCCCGCTGGCGCTCAGCGCGAGCAGGTTCGTCAGGTTGGACACCGGCAGCAGCAGCGACGCGGTGTTCGACAGGTGCGTGCAGGCGTAGACGTGCGGCTTGGGCCGGGCGCCCAGCCGCGCGGCGGTCGCGAACACCACCGGGGTCAGCAGCACGACGGTGGCGTCCAGACTGAGCACCGCGGTGATCACCGAGGCCAGCACGAACACCAGGACCAGCAGCCGCCGCGGCCGGCCGGCCGAACCGCTCGCCATCCACCCGCCGCACGCGGTGAACAGGCCCTCCTCGTCGCACAGATGGGCCAGCACCAGCACCGCGGCCAGGAAGCCGATCACCGGCCCGAGCCGCCGCGCCTCCTCGGCGGCGTGGCCGAGCGGGATCGCCCCGGTGACGATCACCAGCCCGGCGGCCGGCACCGCTACCACCGCCTCGGGCAGGTTCCGCGGCCGCGCCACCGCGCAGCCGAGGACGGCCAGCAGCAGGACCGCGCTCAGCGCCTCAGCGGCCGCCGAGCTCACCGGCCGCCGACCCTGCTCCGGGGACCGCGCATCACTTCGTGCTCCTCGCGCTCGTGCCGCCGTGGTGCCCACGCCGCCCGCGGCGGCGCCGCCGTCGCCGAGGAGTGTGCCACGTCCGGGCCGCCGCGCGGCGCGCGGCCCGGCAGGGTGTCACACCAGCGCCGCCCGCAGCTCCCGCAGGTCGGGCGGGTTGGCGCCGGGGCGGGAGACGGTCAGCGCCGCCGCCGTCCCGGCCCGCCGCAGCACGGCGGCGAGGTCGTCCGCGCCGAGCGCGCGCAGGGCCGGCCGGGCCGCCGCGCCGGTCAGGTCCAGCCCGGCCAGCGCGTCCAGGGCCGCGGCCATGAAGGAGTCGCCGGCCCCCACGGTGTCGGCCACCTCCGTGGGCACCGCGGCCGCGTCCACCCGTCGCTCCCGGGTGAAGGCGACCGCGCCCCGCCCGCCGAGCGTGACGAACACCGCGGCCGGCCCCGCCGCCAGCCACGCCGCCGCGACCTCCTCGGGCGAACGGCCCGGGTAGAGCCACTCCAGGTCCTCGTCGCTGGCCTTGACCAGGTCGGCGACCGCGACACAGCGCTCGACCCGGGCCACCGCCTCCGGGCGCGGCCCGAGCAGGTCGGCGCGGATGTTCGGGTCGTAGCTGACGGTCGCGTGCGGGCGCAGATCCGCGGCCGTGCCGAGCGCGGCGGCGGCCCCCGGCTCGCACACGGCGGCGATCGAGCCGAGGTGCACGTGCCGGGGCGGGCCGGGCAGCGGGACCGGCCGCAGCGTCCAGTCGACGGCGAAGTCGTACGAGGCCGCGCCGCGCGCGTCGAGCGTGACCACCGCGGTCGGGGTGGACACCCCGGGGCGGTCCTCGGTGAGCAGCTCCACCCCGGCCGACCGCAGATGGGCGCCGATCAGCCCGCCCGCCGGGTCGTCCCCCAGCTCGGTGAGGAGGGTGACGGGGCGGCCGAGCCGGGCCAGCCCGTAGGCCACGTTGGCGGGGCTGCCGCCCGGGTGCGTCACGTCGGGCCGGCCCGGGGTGCGGACGATGTCGGCGACGCACTCGCCGATCACCAGGAAATCGGTCATGGAGGAGATCAGGGGCATGGGGTCATGCTCCCGCGCCGGTCGCGGCCCGGGTGGCCCGGGGCCCGCGCGGGTTCAGATCACCGCCGCCTCCAGCGACTCCGGCGCGAACAACTCCTCCGGCTCCCGCAGCCGCGCGGACAGGCCCTGCTCGTGGTGGTAGCGCAGGAACGCCGCCAGCGTCTCGCGGTTGCGCTCGGCACCGTAGGACCAGTAGTCCCGGCCCAGCAGTTCGCGGGCCTCCTCCAGTTGCGGGGTCAGCCACGGCAGCATGAAGCGCAGCGCGGAGGTGTCGTAGAGGTTCGCGTACGCCTCGTCGCGGGCGGCCAGCAGCGCCTTGTAGAGCGACTGGGCCACCCACGGGTGGCGGTCGTAGACGTCCCGCCTGATCACCACCACGTGCATGATCGGGAAGATGCCGGTGTCCGCGAAGTACTCCTTCTCCGCGCCGACCACGTCGGGGAAGACCCGGCGCACCCGGGGGTCGCCGGCCGCGAACGGGCTGGGGACGCGCGGGGTGCACAGGGCGTCGATCTCGCCCTCGGCCAGCATCGCCGCGAGCGTCGCGCCCTGCGGGGCGCGGCTGATCCGGACCGACGGCGGCAGGTGCAGGTCCGCCTTCTCGATCCGGCCGGCCGTCTCCTGGCCGCCGGTCACGTAACTGACGGAGTCGAACGGCACGCCGTGCCGGTCGCCCAGGATGCCGCGCATCCACACGCAGGCGGTGAGCTGGTACTCCGGGGTGCCGACGATCTTGCCGCGCAGGTCCTCCGGGGACTCGATGCCCGCGTCGGCGTGGCAGTACAGCGAGCTGTGCCGGAACATCCGCGAGGTGAAGACCGGCAGCGCCACGAAGGGCGCCGGGTCGCTGCGCAGCGAGACGACGTACGACGACAGCGACATCTCCGCGACCTCGAACTCCTGGTGCCGCAGCATCCGGAAGAAGGTCTCCTCCACCGGCAGCCGCAGGTAGGTCAGGTCGATGCCGTCGGGACGGATGGTGCCCTCCGCCAGGGCCCGGGTGCGGTCGTAGTCGCCGCAGGCGAAGGTGAGGTGCAGTGGGGCCATGGTGACTATCTGCCTTTCGACGTGAGCCGGGCGTCCAGTCGGGAGTGGACCCGCCGGGCGTCCCCCTCGAACACCTGGTGCCGCACACTGTATGGCCTTATGGACTGACCATGCTACCTTTCGCCACCCAGTCCGGGATCCGGTCGGCGGGCGTTGGTAAGGCCATTGGGCCGAGATCGGCGCGCGCGGCACCGGCCCCCGTCCGGCGGCTCGCTCGGATGTACGAAGATGTCCTGGTGGGGAGTCGTCCGCCGTTGACAGTCCAAAATGTTTGGCCTTAGGGTCATACCAATCATTGCCGTAGGGAAGGGCCGCCGCATGTCCAGTGACGCGATCGTCCATGACTCACTCGCGGCGAAGTTCGCCACTGAGAAGGACTCGCCGTACACCCGCTGGGTCGCCGCCGAGGGGCTGGACATCATCGCCGCCCACTACGTACCCGATCTGCGCACCGTGGAGCTCAAGCCCTGGGAGCGCCGCGGCGGACGGGGGGTGTTCATCAACCACGAGGCCACCCGCACCTCGAACGACTGCTACGTCTGCGAGATCCCGGCCGGCGGAGAACTGGCCCCGCAGCGCCAGCTGTTCGAGGAGATGATCCTCGTCCTCGACGGCCACGGCTCCACCCGGGTGTGGAACGACGCCGGTGGCGAGGTCACCTTCGAGTGGGGGCCGGGATCGCTCTTCGCCATCCCGCTCAACGCCCACCACCAGCACTTCAACGGTTCGGGCCGGGACGTCGCCCGCTTCGTCGCCTCGACCAACCTGCCCCCCGTGCTCAACCTGTACGACGACGTCGACTTCGTCTTCGGCACGTCCCGGGACTTCCCGGGCCGCTTCAACGGGGAGCCGGACTACTTCTCGCCCGAGGGCGAGCAGAAGGGCCTGCTGCTCGACACGAACTTCGTGGCCGACGCGGTCAACCTGCCGCTGATCGAGGCCAAGGAGCGCGGAGCCGGCGGCGGGCACATCCGGTTCGCGATGGCCAAGGGCTCGATGAACAGCCACATCTCGCAGTTCCCGGTCCGCACGTACAAGAAGGGCCACCGGCACGGCCCGGGCGCCCACGTGATCATCCTGTCCGGCACCGGCTACAGCCTGATGTGGCCCGATGGCGAGGAGCCCAAGCGCTACGACTGGGGGCCCGGCACCCTGATCGTCCCGCCCAACATGTGGTTCCACCAGCACTTCAACACCGGCGCCGAGCCCGGCCGCTACCTCGCCTTCAAGCACGAGGCGGTCTCCCTGCGCAACGCCCAGGGCGTGCCCAAAGCGTGGATCAGCCGGCGGATCGGCGGCGACCAGATCGACTATGCCGACGAGTCACCGGTCGTGCGCGAGACGTTCCGCAAGGCACTGGCCGAGACCGGCCAGGAGCCGCAGATGGACGCGGCGTACGAGGCCGAGCTCCCCGGCCTCCCGCCCAAGCCGTAGCCGCCGGTGCACTCCCACGACGACATGGACGCGCCCGGGACCGATCACGGTCCCGGGCACGCCCGTTCCCACGGCCACCACACCCACGACGCCCATGAGGCGCACCACGCGCACGGGCACGGACACCACCACGGCGCCCCCGCCGCCGGCGAGGCCGTCCCGGTGTACTCCGCGCACGTGCCGGACCACGACCACGACCACGACCACTTCAACGGCGATTCGCTCGGCTCGATCGAGGACAACCCGATCTGGCAGCAGGACAACGTCCAACTGCACAGCGTCGGCATGGACATCGGCTCGTCCGGCACCCAGGTGGTGTTCTCCCGGCTGCACATGCGGCGCATCGGCGAGGAGCTGACCAGCCGCTACGTCGTCGTCCGCCGCGAGAACCTCTACCGCTCGCCGGTCGCGCTCACCCCCTACGTCGGCGCCGAACGGATCGACGCCGAGGCGCTCGGCACGATCATCGACCGGGCCTACGGCGCCGCGGGCCTGGACGCCGAGGCCATCGACACCGGAGTGGTGATCCTCACCGGCGAGGCGCTGCGCCGCGGCAATGCCGAGGCCATCGCCCGCGTCCTCGCCGAACGCGGCGGGGAACTGGTCACCGCCACCGCCGGCCACCACATGGAGGCGATGCTCGCCGCCTACGGTTCCGGCGCGGCGCAGACCTCGCACGACGCGGGCTCGCGGATCCTGGTCGTCGACATCGGCGGCGGCACGACCAAGCTCGCGCTGCTGGACCGGGGCCGGATCGTCCGGACGGCCGCGCTGCACGTCGGCGGGCGGCTGCTTGCCTTCGACGAGGAGCGCCGCCTGACCCGGCTGGAACCCGCCGGGCGCGCGCACGCCGCCCGCGCCGGCCACGACCTGGCGGAGGGCGACCTCCTGAAGGCCGAGCAGGCCGAGGCGGTGGCCGAGGAGATGGCCGACGTCCTCTGCGCGGCCCTCACCCGCGCCGACCCGCCGCCCGAGGTCGCCCGGCTGTGGCTCACCGAGCCGCTCGGCGATGCCGGCGCCCTGGACGGCGTGGTGTTCTCCGGCGGCGTGGCGGAGTACGTCTACGACCGCGAGCAGCGCGACTTCGGCGACCTCGGCGGTCCGCTCGGCCGCGCGGTGCGCCGCCGGGTGGACTCCGGGGCCCTGCCCCACGCCCTGCTGCCGGCCGGCGAGTGCATCCGGGCCACCGCGCTCGGCGCCTCGGAGTACAGCGTCCAGCTCAGCGGCAACACCGGGTGCGTCACCGACCCCGACGCGCTGCTGCCGCGCCGCAACCTCCAAGTGGTGCGGCCGGACTGCGAGGTGGGGGAGACCGTGGACTCCGCGGCGGTCGCGGGCGCGATCCGCCGGCACCTGGAGGCGCTCGGCGCGGACGGGACCGGCGAGGCACCCGGTGACGTGGTCCTCGCGCTGCCCTGGAGCGGACGGCCGACCTACCGGCGGCTGATCGCCTTCGCCCGCGGCATCCGCGACGGCCTCGCCGAGCGGATCGACCGCGGCCGGGCGGTGTACGTCATCCTCGACGGCGACGTGGCCATGACGCTGGGACGGCTCCTGCGGGAGGAACTCGGCGTCACCAACCCCCTGCTCGTCGTCGACGGGCTGAGCCTGCGGGACTTCGACTACGTCGACATCGGGCGGCTGCGCTTCCCGTCCCGCACGGTCCCGGTGACCATCAAGTCGCTGCTCTTCGCCGGGTAGCCGCCCCGTACGGCGCGTGCCGCCGTCACGCCGAAGCCGGGGGCGCGGAACTTCCGCGCCCCCGGCTTCGGCGTCTCCCGCCGGCGGACCGGTCAGAGCCAGCCGTGGGGGAGGGGGACGCCGAGGGCGTACTCGAACAGCCCGTACGTGACCGCCCACATGGCCACGGCACTGATGACGGCGGTCCACCATGCCTTCATGACGGCGAAGTAGACCAGGAAGAACGCCGGGATGGCGACGTCGAAGCCGAGGAAGTAGACGGCGACCAGCAGCAGGACCACCCACGCCATCGCGAGCACCACCTGGCGCGGGTCGCCCGGCGGCGTCTCCAGGGCGACCGGGGGAGCCGCGGCGGTGTCCCCCGGCGCAGGAGCGGGCGCCGCCGCGGTCCGCGCCGCCGCGGCCGGCTTCTTGGTCCGGGCCTGGCTGTCGTGGGTCACGGCCCACAGCCGCGGCACCGCGTGCGCCACCAGGTGCAGCACGCCCAGCCCGATGGCGATCCAGCCGACGAGGACGGGTATCTGCCGCCCCTGCGGCGGGTAGTGGCCCGCCGCGTGGACGTACAGCGCCGAGCCCGCCACGATCGCCAGATCGACGCCGAGTTCGCCGAGGTGCCGGTTCCGGGGACCGTTCATCAGTGCTCTCCTGTTCCGGGTGCTCCGGCGGTCCCGGAGCCGTGGGTCGCCGCGGGGACGCCGTCCCCGGCGTCGTCCGGACCGTTCTGCGGGCCGCTCTCCGGACTGTTCTCCGGGCCGCCTTCCGCGCCCTCCTCCGGGCGCTGCGCGCCGGCCGGTTCGAGGTCCGCGTCGAGGTCCGGGTCGAGCTCGGTCCCGCCCGCCGTGCCCGCGCCCGCCGCCACCGGTGACGGCACCGCCGCCGCCCGGCGCGGCAGGATCAGGCGCACACCGCGCCGCAGCAGCGGCCCGAACAGGCTCAGCAGCGTGATCGCCACCATCACGTCCGTGACCGGCCGGCGCAGCGCCCCCCACCCCTGCAACTGGGAAACCAGGTAGAGGTTGTTCTCCACCACCTTGCCGAGGATGAAGCCGATCATCGCGGCGGGCAGGGAGTAGCCGAACCGGGTCATGAGGTAGCCCACGACACCGAAGGCCACCATCACCGTCACCTGGGACAGCTCGTCGGCGGCCGCGAAGACGCCGAGGAAGCCCAGCGCGATGACGAACGGCACCAGCATCCGGCCGGGCACCCGCGCCAGCTTGGCCAGCAGCGGGGCCAGCCCCAGGCCGGTCAGGCTGGCCAGGAGGCTGCCGACACCGATGACCAGGGCCATCGCCCACACCGCGTCGACGTGGTCCTTGAGCATCGCGGGCCCGGGCACGATGCCCAGGATGGTGAACCCGCTGAGCAGCACCGCCATCCCCACGCCGCCCGGGACGCCCAGCGCCACGGTGGGCAGCAGGTTGCCCGCCTCCTTGGAGATGGACGACGCCTCGGGGGCGATGATGCCCTCGGGAGTGCCCTGCCCGAACCGCTCCGGGTGCTTGGAGGTCTTCATCGCCTGGCCGTAGGAGATGAAGTTGGCCGCGATCCCGCCGATGCCCGGGATAATCCCGAGCACCGTGCCCAGGATCGCCGAACGGGTCGTCAGCCACGGGTGCCGGGTCACGTCCCGGACGCCGAGCAGCACCCGGTTGTCCGGGTCGCCGCCCCCGCGCCGCCGTGCCGCGCCGCCGTCCGCGACGGTCGTCCGCCCGGAGGCGTACAGCCGGAACATCTCCGACAGCGCGAACAGGCCGAGGGCCGCCGCGGTGATGTTGAACCCGCTGTAGAGCGGCTGGTAGCCGCTGGTGAAGCGCTGGACGCCGGTGATCGGGTCGTACCCGACGAACGACGTCATCAGGCCGATCGCCCCGGACAGCAGGCCCTTGGTGACCGACGCGGCGCGCATCTGCCCGATCAGCACGATCGCCAGCACGGCCAGCGCCAGGTACTCCGAGGCGTGGAAGAGCGTGGCCAGCTTGCTCATGAACGGGATCAGCGCGAAGAGCAGGATCACGCCGATCCAGCCCCCGATGGTGGTGGCCGCGGCCGATATGCCGAGGGCGCGGGCCGGCTGCCCGGCCCGCGTCATGGCGTAGCCGTCGAAGGTGGTGGCCGCCGACTCGGGGGCCCCCGGGGTGTTGAAGAGGATCGCCGTGACCGACCCGCTGAAGTAGATGCCGGTGTGCGCGGCCAGCAGCAGCGCCAGCGCCGGCACGATCGGCATGCCGTAGATGAACGGCAGCAGGAGCGTCAGCAGGACGGCCCCGCCCAGCCCCGGGATGGCGCCGACCAGGGTGCCCACCAGTGTCCCCAGGAGGAGCAGCAGGAGGGCGTACGGGGTCATCATTCCGGAGAACCCCGAGATCAGGCCGTGGAACATGTTGTCTCCCTCAAGTCCCTCAGTCTCGCCGTGGTGGCCGGTACCGGGTCAGCCGGTCTTGAGCAGGTCGACGAAGAGCGAGCCCTGGCCGAGCGCCTTGGTCACCGCGGAGGAGAGGTAGGTGTCCGTCTCCGGGCCGAGGTAAAGGCCCGCCTTCTTCGCGGCCTCCTGGAAGCCGGGGTCGGCCATGGACTTCTGGAACGCCGAGCGCAGCGCGGCGAGCTGCGGCGCGGGCACGCCCTGCGGCGCGAAGAAGGAGTGGCCGAGGTCCATCACGTCCCCGAGCGCCTGGAGGGCGTCCAGCGTCTTGCCGGTGACGCCGTGCGTCTGCGCCTCCTGGATCATGGTGGGCACCTTCGGCAGCTTGTCGAAGGGGCGGTTGGACACCAGCAGCACGCTCGTCGCCGAGGTCGAGATGTGGGCGATGTCGGAGGACGACAGCGAGGCGGTGGTCCCCTCCCCGCTCATGAAGGCGGCCTTCTCCTCGCTGCTCCCGCTGAACGCGGCGACCATCTTGAACTGCGCCTTGAACGCGTTGTAGACGATGACGGCCGCGTTGTAGTCGGAGCTGCCCTTGCCCGTCGCCAGGGCGGAGATCTTGCTGTTGCCCGCCAGCAGCTTGTCGAAGGTGGAGTACGGACCCTTCGCGTGCGTGGCGATGATGTGAGGGTCGTCGTCGGGACGGCCGATCCAGGCGACCTTCGTCATGTCGATGTCGAAGCCGGAGCTGTGGTCGATCTGGTCGAACACGTCGCCGCCGGCGTTGGTGTCGCCGATGGTGAGGCCGTCGGCCTTGGCGTGGTAGATGGCCGCGGTGCCGATCAGGCCGCCGCCGCCGGGGGTGTTGACGACCTTGACCTTGCTCGCGCCGAGGTACTTCTGCATGTAGGGCGAGATGACCCGCGCCCACTGGTCGTAACCGCCGCCGGGGCCGTACGGGACGATGATCTGCAGGGTCTTGCCCGAGTAGAAGTTGCCGCCGCTGCCGCTGGAGGCGGACGAATGGCCGTGGTTCGGACCGCAGGCGGCGACCGCCGTGAGGAGCGCGGCTGCAGCGGCCACCGCTGCGGCGCGTCTGGTGCTGGTGAGGGTAGGGGACGGCATCGTCGAGGTCCTCTCGATCCGGGCGAAGGTCTGCGGGCGCGACAAGGAGTGCACGCGCGGAGCGCTGACGCGGCAGTCAGCGGCGCAGGACGCAAAAGGTATGTCCATTTGACCGTTTGAACAAGAGCCTGCGCAGGATTCCCCCAGATTCGTCCCGACCGGGGCCGGGACGGGGGAGTCCGGCTCAGGCCGTCGGAGCGGCCGAACGCGGCGCGCTCAGCAGGGATTTCAGCGGGACGTCGGCGTCGCGGGCCGCCTCCGGGTCGATGGTCGCCCCGTCGCCGAGCGCCTTGCGCACGGCCATGTAGTCCGCCGGGCGGTTGACGGAATCGACCGCGAGCAGCCGGCCGTCGCGGTAGTACAGCACCGAGAACCGCTCGTCGTCGGGCTCGCCGCGCACCACGAAACGGTCGTGGCCCGCCGACAGTCCGGCGATCTGGAGCCGCAGGTCGCCCTGGTGGGACCAGAACCACGGCACGGCCGCCGCCGGGTCGTCCCGGCCGAGCAGGGTGGCCGCCGCGGTCTGCGCCTGCGCCACCGCGTTCTGCACGGACTCCAGTCGCACACGGCCCCGTCCGGTCAGCGGGTCCGGCCGTACCGTGCAGTCCCCGGCCGCGACGATCTCGGGCCGGCTGGTCCTCGCCCGGGCGTCGACCACGATCCCGCCGTCGCACACCAGCCCCAGCTGCTCGGCCAGTTCGGTGCGCGGCACGACACCCGCGCCGACCAGCACGAGGTCCGCCGGCAGCCGGGTGCCGTCGGCCAGCAGCACCGCCGCCACCCGCCCGTCCGGGCCGCCCTCGACGGCCGTCACCGCCGACGCCAGGCGCACCTCGCAGCCGCGGCGCAGGTGGGCGCGGTGGTAGAACTCCGAGACGACCGGCGCCACCGCGCGGCCCATCAGCCGCTCGGCGGCCTCGACCACCGTGACGGTCCGGCCGGCCGCGCGCGCCACCGCGGCGGCCTCCAGGCCGATGAACCCGCCGCCGACCACCACGACGTGGTGCGCGGAGGCGAGCCGTCGTCGCAGGTCGGCGGCCTCGTCGTGGCTGCGCAGGTAGCAGACGCCGTCGAGGTCGGCGCCGGGCAGCGGCAGGCGGCGCGGGTCGGCGCCGGTGGTCAGCGCCAGCCGGTCGAAGGGCAGGGTGCGCCCCGCCGCGGTGACGGCGGTCCCGGAGCCGGCCGGTCCGTCGGCGGACAGGGCCACTTCGGTGATCCGCTCGCCGCTCACCAGGGTGATGCCGGATTCGGCGTAGAAGGCGGGGGTGCGCAGGGCCAGGGCGTCCATCTCGGCCTTCCCAGCCAGGAACTCCTTGGACAGCGGCGGGCGCTGGTAGGGCGGATGGGGCTCCTCTCCGACCAGGGTGATCGGTGAGGTGTCGCCGAACTGCCGGAGCGAAACGGCCAGTTGGAGGCCCGCCTGGCTGGCGCCGACGATCAGTGTCCCGTTGCCGCTCACTGCGACTCCCCTCGAAGCTCGACCATCTAAACGTCATACCATTATGCCATAGGGCGTCTGATCGTTGACGACGAGAAGGTACGTTGATATAACGGTTAGGCCATTGAGCGCGTGACCACAAGGAGAGCCGCATGAGCGACAAGAAGGGCCGGGTCTTTCTCCGGGGCCTCACCTCGGAGACCTACGGACTGCAGGAGTTCCGCCGGCAGCAGCTCGACGCGCCCAGGGTTCGCGACGACTCGGTCGTGGTGGACGACGGCAAGGTCGGGCACTCCGGCGACTCGGACCAGTCCCGCACCTGGTGGCGGATCGGCCCCGGCGACAACCCCTTCCTGACGCAGAGCCTGCAGGTCCACTTCGTCGAGCTGCCCCCGCACTCCTCCAACCACGGTCACGGCCACCAGAACGAAGCGGCCTTCTACATCCTGGAGGGCGCCGGTTACGAGATCCACGACGACCAGCGCTACGAGTGGGAGACGGACGACCTGGTGCTCGTGCACACCGACTCGGTGCACCGGCACTACAACCCGTACGACACGACGGCCCGCTGCCTGATCTTCAAGGCCAAGTCGCTGTGGATGTACCTCGGCCTGCTCCAGCAGGGCCGCAGCGGCCCGGTGCAGGACGAGGACCGCTTCGGCCCGCGCGAGGACTGGTCGCAGGTCTGGACCCCGGGCGTGGACAAGCTCCGCAAGGTCGTCAAGGTCGCCGACACCAAGTGGGAGCTCACCCCGCTCGGCAAGGTGCGCACCCTGTCCCAGCCCGGCGACGACGTGCGCACGTTCAGCGTCGACGCCTTCGTGCTGGAGATCCCGGCCGGCAGCCGCTCCGGCCGCCGCTGGCACATGGCCGACGAGGTGCTGTACGTCCGCTCCGGCTCGGGCTACAGCCTGCACTGGGAGGTCGAGGCGGAGATCGCGGAGAAGTACTACGCGCGCGTCGCCAAGGAGCCCACCCGGCACGAGATCAAGGCGGGGGACACCCTCTACGTCCCGCACAACACCATCGCCCAGCACTTCTCCGCCGACGGCGAGCCCCTGGTGCTGATCTCCGCGCAGAACCGGCAGTTCAAGCAGCTCGGCTACGACAAGGTCGCCTACCTGGAGAACGCGCCCGAGTACGACCAGGCCGACTGACCGACTGTCGGCTGTTCGTACGAGCGAGGAGACTTCGATGGCAGAGCAGAGCCGCACGGCCGCGGCCGTGTGGAGCGACCCGGACTTCGCGGCGGCCTGGCTGGCCGCCGACCCCGAGGGCAACCACGACCTGCTGGTCCTGCCGCGGATGATCGCCGCGGAACTGGTGGCCGAGGAGAACCCGGAGCCCCGCGTGATCGTGGACGTCGCCGGCGGGGCCGGCAAGTTCCTGTCCGTGCTGCTGGACCGGTTCCCGGGGGCGCGCGGGGTCTGGCTGGACGCCTCGCCCAGCATGCTGGAGCGGGCCAGGGCCGACCTGGCCCGGTTCGGCGACCGGGTGGACTTCCTGGTCGGCGACATGGGCGCGCTGCGCGCGGCCGGCGTGCCGGAGGGGGTCGACGTGATCACGACGTCACGGGCCAGCCACCATCTCGACCGGGCCGAACTGCACGCCTTCTACGCGGAGGCGGCCGGGCTGCTGGCTCCCGGCGGGTGGCTGGTCAACCTCGACCACGTCGCGCCCGACGACGTCTGGAACCGCCGGTTCCGGTCGGTGCGGAAGGTGTTCGTCCCGCCGCCGCCGGTCAGCACCCACCACCACGACCGCCCGCTGCCCGGTGTCGAGGACCATCTCGACGGCTACCGGGCCGCGGGGATCACCGAGGCCGACATCGCCTGGAAGGCGTTCATCAGCTGCCTGTTCGTCGGACGGAAGGCCACGGGCTGACCACAGGGACCCGCGGCCCGCGCGGCCGCGGGTCCTGACCGCACACGACGAGGACCGGCCCCCAACTCCCCGGGGCCGGTCCTCGTCGTTCTTTTTCGAATCGCCGGGCCGGGACCGCCGCCGGAGCCCGGCGGCCGTCCCACCCGCCGGGCCTACCGCTTGGCCGCGGCCTTGCGCGGGGCCCTGCGCTTCGGCTCGTCCAGGCACAGCCGGTCGGCGGTGCGGCTGAGGTGCTCGCGCATGATCCGCTCGCCCGTCGCCACGTCGTCCTCCTTGATGGCCGAGATGAGCGCGCGGTGCTCCTCCAGGCCGCGTTGGCCCATCTCCGGCGCGGTCCGCTTCGCCGTCGTCAGCGACATCAGCAGCGGGCCGTGGAAGGAGTGGATGAGCATCTCGAAGGCGGTGTTGTGGGTGCTGGCCGCCAGTCGTGTGTGGAACTCCGCCGAGAGGGACACGTCGAACTCGCCCGCGGCCAGGGCCGCGTCCTGGCGGTCGCAGATGTCCTCCAGCGCGGCGATGTCCTCGTCGTTCGCCTGGGCGCACAGCAGCGGGATGATGCCCACCTCCAGCACCAGGCGGACCTCGGTGACGTCGGCGGCCGTCACCGACGACAGGGTGAGCAGGTCGGTGATGCTCGCCCCCACCCGGTCGCTGGTCGGCTGGGTGACGAAGGCGCCGCCGTGCGCGCCCACCCGGATCTCGACGAGCCCGCCGGCCTCCAGCACCCGCAGGGCTTCGCGCACGGTCACCCGGCTCACCCCGAAGCGCTCGCACATCTCCCGCTCGGGCGGCAGCCGGTCGCCCGGCGTCAGCTTGCCCTCGTGGATGAGGGAGCGCACCTGGTCGACGATGAGCGCGGAGATCCGGCGGTCGGTGACCGGACTGAGCAGAGGGCCGGACCGACCGTCCGCCATCTTCGCTTCCGGACGGCGAGGGGCCATAAAGGATCCTTTCCTTGTCGTTGACGGTCCCATTCTACCGGCTTACGGTATGACCAATAGGCCCTGATGGGTGTGAGGTGCGCAAGGGGACGGTGTGGCCCCGAGAGTTCCCCAGGATAGGGGCGCCGCGCGCCCGCCGTGCCGCGAAGCGCGCTACGCGATCACCTTCCGCCACTTCGGCGTCCGGAAGTCGTCCCCCGGGTCGTTCCCGTCGGCACCGCGGTCCCGCCCGTCCAATGATGTCCTGCTATTGCAATGGTCATACCCGCAGCCCACAATGTCACTGGTTTCGAGGGAGGCCCTCGTACGGGAAAGGCCACCGGCCGGTTCCCCCGCGGGTCCTCGACTGGAGGATGACCGTATGCACGAAGACAGACGACGCGGGGCCCGCGCCGCCCGCCGCCCGGCGCTGGTCGCGGCGGTCCTGCTGCTGTCCGGCGCGCTCACCGCCTGCGGCAGTGCCGCCATTGGTACCACGACCGAGGTGGCCCCCGCGCAGCAGCCTACCGAACTGCTGCCCCAGGCCCGGCAGGAGGGCAAGGTCGTCTGGTACACGACCTTCGCCGACTCCGACGTGGACGACATGATCGCCGCCTTCCAGAAGGTGTACCCCGGCATCAAGGTGGACGCCCTGCGGCTGAGCGCCGACAAGCTGCCCTCGCGGCTGGTCACCGAACAGCGCGGCCGCAAGTACAACGCCGACGTCATCTCCGCCGACTGCGAACCGGTCTACCAGCTGATCAAGGTGGGCACCCTCACCCCCTACCAGGTCCCGCAGGCCCCGGCACTGCCCGCCCAACTGCGGAACCTGCCGGACGGGTACCGCAACGCCGTCTACATCCTCACCAGCGCCATCGCCTACAACCCCGACGGGGTGAGGGCTCAGCACCTGCGGCCGCCTACGAGCATCGAGGACCTCACCGAGCCGCAGTGGAAGGGCCGCTTCTCGATCGACCCCTCGGCCATCAACTGGTACGAGAGCCTGATCTCGGCGATGGGCCACGACCGGGCGCTGGCCCTGGTCAGGAGGCTCGGCGACAACTCTCCCCGGCTGGTGGAGAGCCACACCCAGTCGCTGACCGAGGTACAGTCTGGCGAACCGCTCGCGGCGGTGAACGCGTACGCCTACAAGGCCGCGTCCCTCGCCCGGAAGACACCGGGCCGGATGGCGTTCAGCAACACCGATCCGCAGCCCGCCGCGGCGGCCCTCGCGGAGATCGCCAACAAGGCGCCCCACCCGGCCGCGGCCAAGCTCTTCCTCGACTGGCTGATGTCATCCCAGGGCCAGGCGAGCGTGGTCGGCATCACCAACCACACCTCCCTCGACGCCCACGCGCACAACGACGCCACCGTGTGGAACCCGGCCCGGTGGAAGCCGGCCTGGTCCATGCCGGTCATCACCGCCGACGCCTACGACCGCTACCTGGAGGAGTACCAGAAGGCGCTGCACGCCGTCTGACCAGGGCCCGCCGCGCCCCGCGGACGCGCACCCCGGGCTCCGGCCCACCACCCACCGACCCGAGAACGGCCACGCCATGAGCCTGCTCAGCCGCTCCCGCCCCGTGCCACCCGCCGCCGTCTCCCCCTCCCGCTCCGCCCGCTCCCGCCGCGCGCTCCTGGCTCCCCTTCGTTGGTTCCGCGACCCCCGCAACCTGCTGCTCGCCGCGGTGGCCCTGGTCGTCGCCTACCTGGCGATCGTGCCGGCCGCCACGATGGCGGTGGCGAGCCTCCAGTCGCAGTTCCTGTCCACCGGCCCGGTGGAGTGGACCTTCCGCCACTACACCGAGACCCTGGGGACCTCGGACTTCTGGACCCTGGTCGCCAACTCCTTCGAGTACGCCGGCGCCACCGCGGTGATCAGCACCGTCGCCGGCTTCGGGCTGGCCTGGCTGGTCGCCCGCACCGACACCCCGGCGAAGATCTTCGCCCAGGTCGCCGCCCTCGTTCCGCTGATCATCCCCGGCATCCTCAACACCGTGGCGTGGGCGCTGCTGTTCGCCCCGCACACCGGCGCCCTCAACGTGCTGCTGCGCGACGTGCGCCTGCCGGCCTTCGACATCTACTCGCTGGCCGGCATGGTCCTGGTGCAGTCCATGCACGTCACCCCGGTCGCCTTCCTGATGGGCAGCGCGGCCTTCACGCAGATGGACTCCTCCCTGGAGGAGGCGGCGCTGGCCTCCGGCGCGCCCCCGTGGCGGGTGTTCGGCACGATCACCGCGCGGCTGGTGCGGCCCGCCGTGATGTCCGCGGCGCTGCTGATGTTCGTCCAGACCATCTCGACCTTCGAGGTGCCGCAGCTGATCGGCGTGCCCGGGCGCACCTTCGTGTTCGTCAGCAAGATCTACAACGCCCTCCAGGCATTCCCCACCGACTACGGCACGGTCGGCGTGATCGGGGTGTTCATCCTCGCCGTGGCCGCCGTCGGCCTGTGGCTGTCCCGGCGGCTCGGCGGGACCGGCGCGGCCGCCCAGACCATCAGCGGCAAGGGCTACCGGCCCACCGTCACCGAACTCGGCCGCTGGCGCTGGGCCGGCCTCGCCTGCTTCGTGCTGTTCTTCGCGGTGGCCGTGGCGCTGCCGCTGCTGATGCTGGTGTGGTCCTCGCTCCTGCCCGGCTACGAACCCCCCTCCGCCGCGGCCCTGCACCACCTCACGCTCTCCAACTACCGGGCCATCTGGCACACCCCCGGACTGGTGGACTCGGTGCGCAACAGCCTGGTCACCGCCGTGCTGGCCGGCGCCGTGGTCACCGTGGTCAGCGCCCTGGTCGCGTACATCACCGTCAAGACCCGGGTCCGCGGCCGCGGCCTGCTGGACGGCCTGGCCACCGTGCCGCTGGCGGTGCCGAGCGTCGTGATGGGCGTCGGGATCCTGTACTGGTACCTGACGGCTCCGCTGCCGGTGCACCTGTACGGCACGCTGACCATCCTGGTCATCGCCTTCGTCACCATCGGCCTGCCCTACGGGCTGCGCTACATCGTGCCCGGCATGGCCCAGATCAAGGACGAACTCGAGGAGGCGGCCGCCGCCAGCGGGGCGTCCTGGCCGCGCACCTTCTGGCGCATCTACGTCCCGCTGCTCATGCCGTCGCTCGCCGCGGCCTTCCTGTACACCGTCATCGTCGCCTTCCGGGAGATCTCGGCGGCGGTCTTCCTCTACACCCAGGGCACCCAGGTGGTGTCCGTGACGATCTACCAGCAGTGGTCCAACGGCAGCTACCCGATCGTGGCCGCCCTCGGCGTGGTCATCGTCGTCTTCCTCGCCGTGATCGTCGCCGTCGTCCGCCTCCTCACCGGGAGATTCGGGCTGAACCGCCAGTGAGCACTCGAAGGAGAGTCTCGTGATCGAGGTACGCGGACTGATCAAGCGCTACGCGGGGCGGACCGTGTCGCGCAACGCCGTCGACGGCATCGACCTGGACGTGCCCGAGGGCAAGCTGGTCACCCTGCTCGGCCCCAGCGGCTGCGGGAAGACCACCACGCTGCGGCTGATCGCCGGACTGGAGCGGCCCGACGCGGGGGAGATCCGGATCGGGAACCGGCTGATGTGCGCGCCCGCCGACGGCGTCTTCGTTGGGGTGCACCACCGCCCGATCGGCGTGGTCTTCCAGTCCTACGCGGTCTGGCCGCACATGACGGCCGTGCAGAACGTGATGTTCCCGCTGCGCTCGGGCCAGAAGCGGCTGCCGAAGGAGCGGGCCAGGCAGCGGGCCATGGAGGCGCTGGAGATGGTGGGCCTCACCGAGTTCGCCGACCGCCCCGCGCCCGCGCTCTCCGGCGGCCAGCAGCAGCGGGTCTCGCTGGCCCGGGCGCTGACCCGGGAGCCGGAGGTGCTGCTGCTCGACGAACCGCTGAGCAACCTCGACGCCGGGCTGCGCGACCGGGTCCGCGACGAGATCCGCGCGGTGCAGCAGCGGCTCGGCATCACCACCGTGTTCGTCACCCACGACCAGGACGAGGCGCTGGCCGTCTCCGACGAGGTGATCGTGATGGACCAGGGCCGGATCGTCGAGCGCGGCCAGGCGCAGGACATCTACCGCTGCCCGCGCGAGGAGTTCACCGCCCGGTTCATGGGCATCTCCAACAGCCTGCCCGGTACGGTGGAGACCGGCGCCGGCGAGCTGGCCGAGATCGCCCTGGCGCACGGCCGGCTGCGCTGCCTGACCACGGGGGAGACGGCCGTCGGCAGCCGGGTCAACGTCTTCATCCGCCCCGAGAGCCTCGTGCTCTCCCGCAAGGACCCCTCCGGGCGCGGCTGGAGGGGCACGGTGGAGTTCAGCATCTACCACGGCGACTGCTGGGACTACCACGTGCGGGTCGGCGACACCCTGCTGCGGTCGCGGATGTACCGGGAGAAGGTCGGACTCACCCACGGCGACCCGGTCTTCGTGGTGCCGGAGCAGGACACCGCGATCGCCATCCCGGCCGGCCGCCAGGACGAACGCCCCGCTCTCGCCGCGAGCTGAACCCCGGGCGGGTGCGCCCGGAGCCGCCGGGACCGTCCGGCGGCCGGGCGCTCAGCCCTGCGGGCCGGCCCCCGGCTCCGCCTCCGCCCACGGGCCGGCCTCCTCGGTGTAGAGGCCCGCGATGTCGGCGACCGTGATGTGCTCCATGGCCGCCCGCACGGTCTCGGCGAGCGGAAGCTCGTGACCGATCGTGGCGGCCAGGTCGGCGGCGTTGGCGAGGTCCTTGCGGTGCCAGGTCAGCCGCATGAGCTCCATCTCGGCGAGGGTGCGGCTGGCGGCGGGGCCGTCCAGCAGCGCCTCCCGCAGCAGGACGGGGGAGACGCCCAGCGCGCGGCCGAGCCGGAGCGCCTCCATCACGGTGGACAACTGGCCCCAGTGGCACAGGTTGTTGACGATCTTGCCGACCTGCCCCGCGCCCAGCACGCCCAGGTGGTGGACGGTGGCGGTCCATGGATCGAGCGCGGGCCGGACCCGGTCCAGGACCTTCTCCTCGCCGCCCACCAGGAGGTTGATCCGGCCCGACTCGGCGGCCCGGACGCCGCCGGTGAGCGCGGCGTCGAGGACGCCGACCCCGCGCGGGGCGGCCTCGGCGGCGATCCGGCGGCAGGTGCCGGGCACGGCCGAGGAGCAGATGAGGACGGTGGCGCCCGGCACGGCGGAGGACAGCACCCCGGAGTCGGGGGAGCAGACGTCGAGCACGTCCTGGTCGGTGGGCACCATCACGAGCACCACGTCACTGGCGGCGGCGAGGGCCGGCACCGTACGCGCCGGGCGCACCCCGTGGGCGGCCGCCTCGTCCATCACCGCCGGGTCCGCGTCGTAGGCGAAGGTGGCCAGGCCCGAGCGGGCGAGGAACCCGGCGACGGGACGGCCCATCGCGCCGAGTCCGATCAGGCCGACCGACGCGGGTGCGGTGGCGCGGGCATCGGGGCGTGCGGAGTGCGGCATCTTTCCCTCTTTCGCCGGCCGCGCCGCGAAGGGACGGTTCCGGAAGGCCGCCGGGGCGCGTGGTCCTACCATTGCCATTATTAGCCTCCTTTGCCTCCGTGTCGCCGTTTTCGCGAAGTGGTTGCGCGCGCCCCGGTGTTGACGCAAGCAATTCCGTCCGACTTCTTGACGCTCGGCCGGGACCACCAGACACTGCCATACGAACAGACGAATCCCCTGATACGCAGAGTGAGAGCGTTCTCCGAAAGATGATTCAAAGCTTCAAACGGTAGTTCACCAAAAGATTGCATGGCATCACGCGCGATCCAACCCCACAATCCGCGCCGACCCGGCGTTCACTTCATGAACTCGGGTGAAAGGACCCCCCACTCCATGCGCACATTCCTCACCGAGGGCCGGACCGGCCCCGACCCACGGGCGAAACGGCGGGCCGTCGCCGTGCTCGGCGCCCTGGCCCTGGTGCTGGCCGGCCTGCTGGGCCTCACCGGCACGGTCGGGTCCGCCGCCGCTGACTCCTCCGACTACACCCAGAGCGCGGTCTCGTCGAGCAGCACCCAGGCGCTGGTCACCTTCACGCCGACCAGCGCGTCCAGCTACGTGATCATCCACTACCTGGTGAACAGCACCAACCAGCAGAACGTCCAGATGACCGCGTCCGGCTCCGCCTGGACGTACACCGTCGGCGGGCTGTCCAACGGGTCGGTGCTGACCTACTCGTTCACGTACACCAAGAACGGCCCGCAGTACGACACGCCGCAGTTCACCTACACCCAGGGCGGCGGCACCACCACGCCCCCGCCGGGCACCGTCGCCACGCCGACGTTCAGCCCGGGCGGCGGCAGCTACGCCTCGGCGCAGAACGTGACGATCGCCGACGCCACCTCGGGCGCGACGATCCACTACACGACCAACGGGTCCACGCCGACGGCCTCCTCGGCCACCTACACCGGCGCGATCAACGTGGCCACCACCACGACGCTCCAGGCGATCGCGGTGAAGTCCGGCTCGAACGACTCGGCCGTGGCCAGCGCGGCGTACACCATCGGCGGCACCCAGGCGACCTGCCCGACGCAGTCCGACACCCCCAACTTCGGCTCGAACGTGCACGTTTTCGACCCGTCGATGGGCAACGCGGCCATCCAGTCGCAGCTGGACTCCCAGTTCAACCAGATGAAGGACACCCAGACCGCGCAGTTCAGCGAGAACCGGGTGGCCGACCTCTTCAAGCCCGGCACGTACAGCGTCGAGGACAACGTCGGCTTCTACACCTCGGTGGCCGGCCTCGGGCAGAACCCGGACGACGTCACCATCAACGGCGACGTCACCGTGGACGCCTTCAACGCCTCCGACGCGGGCAACGCCACGCAGAACTTCTGGCGTTCGGCCGAGAACCTGGCCATCAACCCCTCCGGCGGCACCGACCGCTGGGCGGTCGCCCAGGCCGCGCCGTTCCGCCGCATCGACGTGCACGGCAACCTGGCGCTCTACCCGGCCAGTTACGGCTACGCCAGCGGCGGCTTCATCGCGGACAGCAAGGTCACCGGCCAGGCGTCCTCGATCTCCCAGCAGCAGTGGTACACCCGGGACAGCAACCTGGGCAGCTGGGCGGGCGGCGTGTGGAACATGGTCTTCTCCGGTGTGAACGGCGCTCCGGCCAACACCTTCCCGAGCCCGCCGGAGACCACCTTGGGCACCACCCCGGTCTCCCGTGACGTCCCGTACCTCTACATCGACAGCGGCGGCAAGTACCACGTGTTCCTGCCGTCGCTGCGCACCAACGCCTCCGGCCCGAGCTGGGCGTCCGGCAGCACCCCGGGCAGCTCGCTGCCGATGAGCCAGTTCTACGTGGTCAAGGCCGGCGACACCGCGGCCACCATCAACACCGCGCTGGCCGAGGGCTGCAACCTGTTCGTCACCCCGGGCGTGTACCACCTCAGCCAGACGCTCAACGTCACCAAGGCCAACACCGTCATCCTGGGCGTCGGTTACCCGACCTTCGTCCCGGACAACGGCGTCAACGCCATGCAGGTGGCCGACGTGGACGGGGTCCGCCTCAAGGGCCTGCTCTTCGACGCCGGCACCACCAACTCCGCGGCGCTGCTGACCGTCGGCCCCTCCGGCTCGTCCGCGAGCCACGCGTCCAACCCGACCACGATCCAGGACGTGTTCTTCCGGATCGGCGGCGAGTTCGCCGGCAAGGCCACCCAGAGCCTGGTCGTCAACAGCAGCAACACGATCATCGACCACATCTGGGCCTGGCGGGCCGACCACGGCAACGCCGGCACGGTGGGCTGGACCACCAACACCGCCGACACCGGCCTGACCGTCAACGGCGCCAACGTGCTGGCCGACGGGCTGTTCGTCGAGCACTACCAGAAGTACGAGGTGGTGTGGAACGGCCAGGGCGGCAAGACGATCTTCTTCCAGAACGAGAACCCGTACGACCCGCCCGACCAGGCGTCCTGGAAGAGCTCGTCGAGCGTCAACGGCTACGCGGCCTACAAGGTGGGCGCCAACGTCACCAGCCACGAGGCCTGGGGACTGGGCAGTTACTGCTACTTCAACGTCAACCCGGCCGTGAACAACTACCACGCCTTCGAGGTGCCCAACACCTCCGGCGTGAAGTTCCACGACGCGCTGACGGTGTCGCTCGGCGGCGTGGGCACCATCAGCCACGTCATCAACGACACAGGTGCGGTGACCGCCTCCAACACCACACCCAGCAACGTCGTCTCCTTCCCGTGAGCGGGGACTTCGCGTCCCGCTGAACGGCCGTGGGCCCCGCCGGCAGACTGCCGGCGGGGCCCACGGGTCTCACGGGTGGTGCGGTCGGGCATCCGATCGGGTGGTGCGCCTCAGCTGGTGCCGAAGCCGTCGAAGTCCACCTCGCTGGTGACGCCCGACTGGTGGGCCGTGGCGAAGACGCCGACGTCCTGGGTGGCCGCCGCCGACGGGACGTCCACGCTGGCCACCTCGGTCCAGTTGACGTCGTCCGTCGAGTAGTAGCCGGTGTAGGTGGTGCCGCTGCGGACCAGCTTCAGCCAGCTGGGGTAGGCCGCGGTGCCGACGCCGGTGTTGTCCGGGGCGCTGTTCTTGTCCAGCTGGCCGTCGCCGTTGGAGTCGTACTGGATGACGTAGCCCTTGCCGGGGGCCTCCAGCAGGATCAGGTAGCCGGCGCCCGCGTTGGTGTTGGTGATGTCGTTGCGGACCATGATCCCGGCCTTGGCCCAGGCGTTGGTGTTCGTCTGGGAGTTGATCTTCACGACGGTCGTCGAACCGTCGTGCTCGGCGCCGGCCTGGTAGATCGCGCCGTACTGGTTGGTGCCGCCGTAGACGTCCGAACCCTGGGCGCGCACGCCCAGTTGGGTGCCGGACTGGCTGAAGCTCGCCGTGGTCGAGGAGAAGGTCTTCAGCGGCGGCAGGACGGGCTGGTTGATCGTCATGGTGCCGCTGGTGGACACCTGGGCGGGCAGGATGCCCAGCCAGTTGTACGCGGCGGCGCCGTTGACGGTCTCGGAGGCGAACAGCGAGGTGGACGCCGGTATGGACACCGTGAAGGTGGCCTGCGCGGTGGCACCCGCCTTCAGCACCGGGAACTTCGTGGCGGAGGTCGCGGTGACGGTCGCGTCACCCGGGGTGGTCAGGGAGAGCTTGACCCCGACCAGCGGCAGCGCACCGTTGTTGGTGAAGCTCTCGGTCACGGTGTTGGCCGAGCCGTTGCTCGCGCCCGACAGGCCGCTCAGCGCCACCGTGGTGCTGGGGGCGGTGAGCAAGGCGAGCGCGTGCTTCTCCGGCCGGACGCGCAGCAGCGCCACGCCGTGCGGCGGGACGGTGGCCGAGATCGTGCCCGTGGACGTCTCCGAGGTCTGGTGGGACCACAGGTCGGTCAGCGCGTAGTCGTCCGAGGCCGGCAGGCCGAGCGCGGCCGGCGTGGTGGAGACGACCTGGCCGTCGGTGGAGGTGTTGAACAGGCCGACGACGACGTCGCCGTTCGCCTCGGTCTTGGCGAACACCTGGGAGGTGGAGCTGCTGCTGATCCGCTTGGCGTCGATGGCGTCCTGGTCGACGGCCACGACGTCGCGGTTCTTCAGCAGGTCGAGGTCGGTCGGGTCCAGGGCCGTCAGGTCGGTGCCGAGGATGAGCGGCGAGGCGGCCAGCGACCACAGGCTCAGCTGGGTCTTGCGCTCGTCCACCGTCAGCCCGTCGTTGGCTCCGTTGCCGACCTCGATCGAGTCGTAGTCGTTGAACCCGCCCGGACCGCCGTAAGGGGCCCAGTTGGCGACCTGGTTGAAGCGGGAGGAGACCGAGGACCACTGGGTCAGCGGGTAGCTGCTGCCGTTGGCCTCGCAGCCGTAGCACTCGATGTCGCCGCCGGTGCGCCAGCCGTTGGAGAGCTTCGCCCAGGTGGCCGCGTTGTTGATGTCCAGGCTGTTGGACAGCTCCAGGTGGATCGGCCGCCCGGTCTGCTTCAGGGCGTCCGACCACGCCTGGACGTCCGGGACGTCCGGGGTGCCCACGCCGTCGATCTTGACGTAGTCCACGCCCCAGCCGGCGAACTGGTTCGCCCAGGAGTTGACGAACTCCTGCGCGCCGGGCTTGGTGTAGTCGATGCCGACCATGCCCTTGCAGTTGTAGTTCTTCTCCGCCGCCGTGGTGGCGATGTCGTCGGCGTGGTAGTCGGTGCCCTCGATCGCCGTGTTCTGCACGACCGCCTGGTGGGAGATGCCGGGCGTGACGTAGAGGCCGAACTTCAGCCCGAGCGAGTGCACGTAATCGGCGACGACCTGGATGCCGTTCTCGTCGCCCTTCGGCGGGAACTTCGTCTCGTCGGTCACCCAGCGGCCGTACTGGTCGACGTCCGGGCCCTGGCTGCCGGGGCAGTGGTACCAGAAGTCGTCGATGTTGACGTAGACGTAGCCCGCCTTGGACAGGCCGCTGTCCTTCATCGCCTTCGCGGTCGCCTCGATGTTCTCGGCGGTCGGGTTGTGGCGGACGAAGCTCCAACTGCTCCAGCCCATGGCGGGCGTGGCCCCCACGCCGTTGTCCTCGGCGCTGGCCGCCGGTGCCCCGGTCGCCGCGATGCCCGCGACGATCAGCGCCCCTCCGGCTATCGCGGCCAGATAGCCGCGGATGGATCTCTTCATGGGTTCTCCTTGGTGACCGCGCCCTGACAGCACGGCGCCAGCTTCGGGCGGTCTTCCGCCCCGAAGGGCGTCTCCGCCCTGGCTCGCACCGGTGTGGGGCCCCGTGCGATGCACTACCTTTGGTTCCGCGATTGCGAACACAATTCAACGTGATCGAGCAGATGTCACCAACACGCCGGGCTCATGTTAAGGCTTCTCGCAGGTAACCTTCGTGCGGCTGTCGGAGGCGGGCGCCGCAGAGCGGGTGCAAACGGTCAAAAGCAAACGGGCCGGGCGGCCCACAGGGCTGCCCGGCCCGCGAAGGTGCCGGAGGGACGGCCGCCGGAAAGGGGCCGTCCTCGGTGGATCAGGACTGCGCGCGCCTCGGGAGGCGCCAGCCCGCCCGGGGGAAGTGGCAGGTGTATCCGTTCGGGTAGCGCTCCAGGTAGTCCTGGTGCTCCGGCTCGGCCTGCCAGAACGGGCCCTCCGGCTCTACCTCGGTGACGACCTTGCCCGGCCACAGCCCGGAGGCGTCCACGTCGGCGATGGTGTCCTCGGCGATCCGCTTCTGCTCGTCGTCCACGTAGTAGATCGCCGAGCGGTAGCTGAGGCCGAGGTCGTTGCCCTGACGGTTCTTCGTGCTCGGGTCGTGGATCTGGAAGAAGAACTCCAGCAGGGCGCGGTAGTCGGTGGCCTCGGGATCGAAGAGGATCTCGATCGCCTCGGCGTGGGTGCCGTGGTTGCGGTACGTGGCGTTCGCAACGTCCCCGCCGGTGTAGCCCACGCGGGTGGCCACCACTCCGGGCTGCTTGCGGATCAGGTCCTGCATCCCCCAGAAGCACCCGCCGGCCAGCACGGCCTTCTGCGTCTGCGCGGCCATCTCGCTCCTCCCGCTCACGCCGTCCCGGAACCTGTCCCGGCCGGGATCGGCCCTTCGTCGCTCCGCGACCTGCCGGTCGCTCGCTGTGTCGCTGCGCCCGCCCGGCTCCCGCTGACGGGGACCGGCCGGCACCTGCGTCAACGCGCGCGGCGGCCCCACGATTCCGGATCGCCCGGGCGACCCGGAGCCGGGTCGGTACAGGCCCTAACGCTCCAGCACCAGCGCGAGCCCCTGGCCCACGCCGATGCACAGGGCGGCCAGGCCCACGCCGGAACCGACCGCGGCGAGGTGGTGGGCGACCGCGCCGGCCAGCCGCGCGCCGGACGCGCCGAGCGGATGGCCCAGGGCGATGGCGCCGCCGCGCGGGTTGACGACCGCCGGGTCGAGGTCGGGCCAGGCGGCCAGGCAGCCGAGGGCCTGCGCGGCGAACGCTTCGTTGAGCTCGAGGACGGCCAGGTCGCCGAAGCCGCGCCCGGAGCGGTCCAGCGCCCGCCCCACCGCCTCCACCGGGCCCAGCCCGAACAGGTCCGGTTCGATCCCGGTGACGGCCGAGGCACGCACCCGGGCCAGCGGTTCGCGGCCCAGGGTCCGCAGCCCCTCCTCGTCGCACAGCAGCAGCGCGGCGGCCCCGTCGTTGAGCGGGGAGGAGTTGCCCGCGGTCACCGTGCCGCCCTCGCGGAAGACCGGCCGCAGCCGGCCCAGCGCCTCCACCGAGGTGTCCTCGCGGACGCACTCGTCGCGGAGCAGGTCGACCCCCTCGTACGGCACCACCTCGGCGTCGTAGTCCCCGGCGGCCCAGGCGCGGACCGCCTTCCGGTGGCTGGACAGCGCGAAGGCGTCCTGGGCGTCGCGGCCGATCCCGTGGCGGTCGGCGATGAGCTCGGCCGACTCGCCCAGCGCGATGGTCCACCGCGCGGGCATCCTCGGATTCACCATCCGCCAGCCCAGCGTGGTGGAGAACATCTCCTGGTGCCCGGCGGGGAACGCCCGCTCAGGCTTCGGCAGCACCCACGGCGCCCGGCTCATCGACTCCACGCCCCCGGCGACCACCACGTGCGCGTCGCCGACCGCGATCGAGCGCGCGGCCTGCACCACGGCCTCCAGGCCGCTGCCGCACAGCCGGTTGACGGTCACTCCGGGCACGGTCACGGGAAGTCCGGCCAGCAGCACCGCCATCCGGGCCACGTCCCGGTTGTCCTCGCCGGCGCCGTTGGCGTCGCCGAACACCACGTCGTCGATCCGGGCGGGATCCAGGTCCGCGCTGCGTCCGACCAGGGTGCGCAGCACGTGGGCGGCCAGGTCGTCCGGGCGGACCTTCGCCAGGGCGCCGCCGTACCGGCCGATCGGGGTGCGGACGGCGTCGGCGATGTACACCTCGCGCAGGCGGTCGGTCATCGGGTTCCTTCCAGCGGTCGGTACGGCGTGCGGTGCGGCCCGGACACGGGTTCCCGCGACGGGCGGCGGCGGCCCGGCGCCGGGCCCGAAACCCTCGGCGGACCCGCCGAGTGAACGGGCGTTCACACGGCCGCCCGGCCGAGTCTGTGCCCGGCCGCCCACGGTGTCAACCGGCCCCCGGAGGGCCGCCCGCGGGTCGGCCCGGCGTCGACGGCGCCCGGGTCCGGGCCGCCCCCGCACACGCGCCCGCACCTGACAGCCAGTAAGGTGCGCGGCGTGACTACTGCTCCCCCGCTTCCGCGTTCCTTCCGTCTGCTCGTCACGGGAGGAGGGACGGGCGGCCACACGTATCCCGCGCTGACCGCCGTGTGCACCCTCCAGGCCCGGCTCGGCGCCCAGGGCGGCGTGCTCGAGGTGCTGTGGATCGGCACCCCCGACGGCCTGGAGGCGCGGGTCGCGCCGGCCGAGGGCATCCCGTTCACCACGGTCGCCACGGGCAAGATCCGCCGCTCCAGCAACCCGCTCAAGATGGTCTCGCCCGCGAACATGCGCGACATGGCGCGCGTGCCGCTCGGCGTCGCGCAGGCCCGCAAGGCCGTGTCCGACTTCCAGCCCGACGTCGTCCTCGCCACCGGCGGGTACGTCGCCGTGCCCGCCGGGCTCGCCGCGCGCATGTGCCGCCGCCCGCTGGTGCTGCACGAGCAGACCGTGCGGCTGGGCCTGGCCAACCGCCGCCTGGCCGGCTCCGCGACGCGCATCGCCGTCTCCTCGGAGTCGTCGCTGCCGCTCCTGCCGGAGTCCGTGCGCGACATCGCCGTCGTGACCGGCAACCCGATCCGCCCGGAGGTGCTGTACGGCCACCCGGGCAAGGCCGTCGAGGCGCTGGGCCTGCGCGGGTTCGACCCCCACCTGCCCACGGTGTACGTCACCGGCGGTGCCCAGGGCGCCCAGCAGATCAACGACGTCGTCCGCGACGCCCTGCCGTGGCTGCTGGAGCGCGCCAACGTCATCCACCAGTGCGGACCGGCCAACGTCGACGGCCTGCGCGACCGGGCCGCGACCCTCCACCCGGTGCTGGCCGGCCGCTACCACCTCACCGGCTTCGTCGGCCCCGAACTGCCGGACGTGCTCGCGCTCGCCGACCTGGTCATCTCCCGCAGCGGCGCCGGCACGCTCGCCGAACTCACCGCCCTGGGCAAGCCCGCGGTGTTCGTCCCGCTCGCCTCGTCCGCGGGCAACGAACAGGCCCACAACGCACGGCACCTGGCCGACGCGGGCGCCGCCGTCGCCCTGCTCGGCGACGTCACGGCGGACACCCTGCGCGAGGCCGCGGGCCCGCTGCTGACCGACCCCGCGCTGCGCGCCGCGATGGCCGAGCGGGCCCGGTCGCACGGCCGCCCGGACGCGGCGGACCGGCTCGTGGACGTGCTGCTGGCCGCCGCGGCCGGCTGACCACTGGCGCTCCCTCCGCGGAGCGTGCGCACGAAGGCCCGGGGCGCGCGACGGCGCCCCGGGCCTTGGCGCGTCCTAGCCCAGGCCGAGCCGCGCCACCACCGCGGGCAGCGCGCAGGGGCGCCGGCTGTCGGAAGTGAGCAGTCCGTGGTCGGCCGTGAGGGTGCGGTCGTAGCAGGCACCGGTGTCCGTGCTGCCCGCGTAGTGCTCGGAGCCGCTGCCGTCGGAGGACACCACCGTGCCCGCGGAACGGGCCAGCACGCCCTGGGCGCTCACCGTGTCGTCGGTGACCGACCGCGGCAGCCAGGGGCCGTAGCGCCCGGTGCGGGTGGTGTCGAGCAGTATCCGTTGCTGCCGGACCGTGCCGCGCAGGTCGTAGTTGTTCCCGTCGGTGTAGACGGGGATCGACATGTCGACATCGATCGGGTACGACCAGGCGTGCCCGGAGGCGCGGACGGTGTCCGGCCCGTGCCCGCGCGCCGGGGCGGCGGTCGTGGTGACCGTGGTGGCCCCGGCGTCCCGCTGGGCGACGACCTGGTGGGCGCCGCCGTCGGTGACCGTGTCGTCGTTGGTGTACGCCGTGTGCTGCTCGACCCGTGTGGTGATCCGGCCGGCCGAGGTGTCGACGTAGCCCTGCGTCGCCCAGTCCCGGTCGGCGGCGACGTGGACGTCCGTCCCGCCGTCGGTCCGGGGCCGCTCGGTGACCGACGGGTCCGGCGCGGCCGAGAGCGTGTCGGCGGTCAGCGCGCCGGAGGTCCGGCTCGCGTGGTGGTCGGTGTCCAGGAACAGCGTGCCGTCCACCGTCCAGGTGTCCGCGGCGCCGTAGGGGGTCATGGTGACGGTGTGCGGCCGACCGTCGACCAACGCGCCGACGAACGGCGTGAGGTCGATCTCGTAGGGCAGGGTGAGGAACTGGTCCACCGCCGGGATCGGCCGCCACAGCGTCGGCACGATGCCGCCGGAGTAGACCACCGGGTACGGCTGGGCCAGGCCCGCCGGCCGGCCGTCCACCGCCACCCGCACCTCGCGGTACGGACCGCCGCCGCACAGGTAGTCGGGGTCCTGGGCGGCCAGGTCGCTCGGCACGGCGTCGAACCACTGCTCGTCGCAGCCGCCGCCGCGCGCGTACACCTCCATCCGGACCGAGACCAGGTTGCGGGGGAGGAGCACGCTCTTGGACGCCGATCCGCCCGGCGCCAGGCCGTACCAGCCGGGGGAGTCGCCGGACAGCGGCAGCACCTGGTCGGCCACGGCCGGGGCCGGGTTCCGGTGGTCGGCGCGGTAGTAGGTCAGCGTCAGCGTCATGTGGTAGACGCCGGTGTAGGTGCCGTCCACGATGTTGCCGAGGTCCACCACGAGCGGCTGGGCGGTGCGCAGCAGCGGCGTGAAGGCGGTGACGTCCTTGTCCACGTGCCAGGCGATGCCGTCGTCGTCCGGCTCCGGGGTGCTGGTGCGCAGCACTTCGGCGCCGCCGATCCACACCCCGGCCAGCCGGTCGTACTGGCGGCCCGCCACCGTGCCGGACCAGTTCAGGACGACCTTCGACCACAGGCCCGGGCAGGCCGCCGGCGGGGCCACCGTGCCGGTGAACGGCTGGCCGTAGGAGTTGGCGAAGTCGTGCCGCATCACCGTCCGCGTGCAGGACGGGGTGTGCGGGCGGCTCACCGGCGGCAGCGCGGTGACCGGGTCCTGGTAGCCGTTCTCCACGAAGGAGGGCGCGGCGGCCGGGGCGGCGCCGGCGGCGGGCGCCGCGGTCAGCGCCAGCGCCGCGGCGGCGCCGGCGGCCAGCAGGGTGCGGGCGGCCCGCAGCAGACGGCGCCGGACGGGCCCCTCCGTGCCGACGGTCCTTCTGGGTCGTATCCGATCGCGCATGCGGTCCCTTTCTCGGGAGGACAGGGCGATCCGCGCTGCGGGCCGTGCGGTCAGGGCGGTCCGGGCATGCGGACGTCCGAAGATCGGTGCGCCGTGGATCGTACCCCCGCCCCGCGCGGGCGGCCCTGGCCCCGCACGGGGTGAAGCGGCCGGGTCCGGGCCCGTCGGGGAGAATTTCGGCGGCTGTCGCGCGGCAGGAACGGGCATCGCGCCCACGGGCCGGGGGCGGTGACGGAGGGTCGGTTCCGGCGGGGCCCCGCGGCATGACGGCCTCCGCGCGGCCGGGCCGCGCCGGCGCGGTCGCTGACGGAGGGTCGGCGCGGCGCCGGCCTGTGGAGGAGCGGAACGCGATGACGGCGCACTCGGCTAGGGTACGGACGAGCCGCGGCCCGGGTGTCGGAACCGGGTCCGCGCCGGGCCGGGGGAGGCATCGTGGACGGCGAAGACACGTCGATCGCCGGGGAAGCCGGGGAATCGGAGCAGGACGCCCCGCCGAGTGCGGGGTCGGAGCTGAGGGCGGTCGTGGTGCACGCCGCCGGGGCGGTCTGCACCCGCCGGGCGGTGCTCGACCTGCCGGTACGGGCGGGGTCCGAGGAGACGGTCGCGGTGCGGCTCACCGGCCTGCCGCCCGCGCTGCCCGAGTCCTCGCTGCGCGGCCGCGTGGTGTCCGGCCCGGCCGGGCTGCGGGTCACCGACGCGCGGGTGGACGTCGCCGGCACGCTGCGCCGCGGCCCCGAACTGCCGGAACTGCGGCTGGACCTGGAGGACGCCGAGGACCGCCTGGCGCGGCTCAGCGACCGCCGGGACCGGCTCACCCAGGAGATCGCCCAGGTGGCCGCCTTCCGGGCGGAGCCCCCGACGCCGCGGCGCGGCGACCCGCCGCGCTGGGCGCCCGTGGAGTCGCTGCTGTCGCTGGCCGGGTTCGTCGACTCCCGGCTCGGCGTGCTGCACGAGCGGCTGCGGGCCGCCGAGGAGGACCTGGAGCGGGCCGGGCACGAGGTCGACGTGCTGGTCGCCCGGATCGACCGGTCGTCCAGCGCTGAGCCCGCCGACCGGGTCGAGCACTCCGTCTCCGCCGTGCTGACCCTGGCCTTCGAGCCCGCGCCGGACGGCGGGCCGGCCGCCGCGGCGGATTCCGACCGCGGGGGCGAGGACCCCGCCCCGGGAACCACCCCTGTCGAGCTGGAGGTCGAGTACCAGGTCCCGGGCGCCACCTGGGCGCCCGTCTACCAGCTGCGGCTCGACGCGAGCGGCGGCGCGGGCACCCTCGTGCTGCGGGCCTGCGTCGCCCAGCGCACCGGCGAGGACTGGACGGGCGTGCGCCTCGGCCTGTCCACCGCCGACCTCATGCGCCGCACCGACCTGCCGGAGCTGCGCTCCCTGCGGATCGGCCGCAGCCAGCCGGCCCCGGCCGCCCTCAGCTGGCGGGAGCCGCCGTCGGGCCTGAACGAACTGTTCTCGGGGTACGACGCGGTCGCCGCGCCCGTGGGGACCCGCGGCGGGGGCGGCGGGGAGAAGAGCCCCCGGACGGCCTCGCCCGTGTTCGGAGGGATGGACCTGCCCGTGCCCGTGGCCGTCGCCGGCCCGCCCGCGCCCGCTCCCGCTCTGCCCGCGCAGGCCCTCCCGCCCCCGCCCGCCCCCATGGCGCCCGGCGGCATGGCCGAGATCGGCGCGGCGGCGGACACGGACGGTTTCGGCGGCGCGCCGCCCGCTGTGGAGGCGGGCGCGGTGGCCTACGGAATGGCCAAGCGCGCCTACGAACCGCGCCGGCGGACCCATGGGCGCGCGCCCGGGAGCGCGCCCCGCGGCGGACCGCCCGCCGTCCAGCCCGGCGCGCCGGCGGGGCCGTCGCCCGACGCCGAACTGCTCGACTACGGCCGCCTGACGATGGCCGCGCCCGACGCTCCCGCGGGCCGGGGCACCCTGCGTCCGTCGGGCACCTTCCACCCGCTCGTCTCGGAGTTCCGACTCCGGGCGGAGTCGGTGGCCCGGCTGAGCCGTCCCACGCACGCGGTCGACGTGCGGGCCGCGGCCGGCTCCTTCGACTACCGCTTCGACACCGCGGCCACCGCCGACGTGGAGGCCGACGGGCAGTGGCACACCGTCCCCGTCAGCGAGGTGCCGGTGGACACCGAGTTCGGGTACGTGTGCGTCCCGGCGCTGGACACCTCGGTGTTCGGAACGGTCCAGGTCACCAACACCTCCGCGCACGCCCTGCTCGCCGGCCCCGCCGACGTGATGGTCGACGGCGACTTCGTGCTGACCGCCCCACTGCCCACCCTCGCGCCCGGCCAGCGCCAGCAGATCGGCCTCGGGGTCGCCGAGAGCGTCCAGGTGGCCCGGCGCACCCACATGCGCGAGTCCACCGCGGGGCTGCGCGGCGGCACCACCGTGCTCGACCACACCGTGGAGGTGGAGGTCGCCAACCGGTTCCCGTACCCGGTCGTGGTCGAGGTGCGCGAGCGGATACCGGTGTCGTCCGACAAGGACGTGCGCATCGAGGAGCACAAGGCCCAACCGGCCTGGACGGAGGCCGACGAGCCGCTCACCGGCCAGGACGACGGCCACGTGCGCGGCGCCCGGGTCTGGCGGGTCCCGCTGGAGCCGGGACGCACCGCCACGCTCAGCGGCGGCTTCGAGATCCGGCTGCCGGTCGGCAAGTCGGTCGTCGGCGGAAACCGGAGGAACTGACGATGAGCGCCCCGACGTCCACCGACACCGCGCCCCCCGCCGACGGCCCGGCGGCGGAGGAGGCCGTCTTCCTGCCGATCACCGCCGTGACCTGCCTGGAGGACCGGGCCCAGGTCGAACGGACCGGCACCGTCCACCTCACCGGGGGCGTGCGGCGGCTGCGGATCGGCCCGGTCACGCCGCTGGCCGTGGACCGCTCGCTGCGCGCGGAGATCTCCGTGCCCGACACGGCGGACACCGAGATCTCCGGTCCCGGCGGCGCCCGCGTGGTCGACGCCCGCGTGGTGCGGGCCTACACCCCGCCGCCACCCGGCGATCCCGGCCCCGACGCCTCCCGGCTGCGCCGCGACATCCACGAGCTGGAGCGGGAGCTGCGCGACGCCCGGCAGGCCCGGCTGCGCCTGGAGAGCGCGCTCGCCGTGATCTCCCAGGCCAAGTCCGACCTGCACCGGGACATCGTGCAGTGCGCGGGCGCGGGCGACGCGGACCCCGAGCGCTGGGCCGACCGGCTGGACCGGGTCGACAGCGAGGCCGAGGCGCGCCTGGAGGAGCTCCACCGGCTGCGCCGCCGCCTGAACGACCTGGACGAGGAACTCGGCCGGGCCCGGGAGGTGCTGGCCTGCACCGAGGAGGAGCCCCTGGTGCTGACCGCGTACGTGGAGCTCGTGGTGGAGACCGCGGACACGTGGACGGCCGGCCCGGCGCTGCTGCGACTCGCCCACCTCGTGCCCTGCGCCGTGTGGCGGCCCGCCTACCGCGCCACGCTCGCCGCGGACGGGCGGTCGGTGCTGGTGGAGACCGACGCCTTCGTGTGGCAGGCCACCGGCGAGGACTGGGACGGCGTCGCGCTGTCGCTGTCCACGGCCCGGCCGACGCTGGCCGCGAGCCCGCCGGAGCTGACCGACGACGTGCTCACGCTGCGGGACCGCTCGGCCGAGGAGCGGCGCACGGTCGAGGTGAACCTCCGGGAGGAGGACATCGGCACGGTCGGCGCCGATTCGCCGGCCGACCGCTCCGGTGCGCCCGCCGGGCTGCCGGGGCTCGGCGACGGCGGCGCGGTGCGGGTGCTGACCGCGCCCCGGGCGGTGAGCGTGCCCTCCGACCGGCGGCCGCACCGCGTGCACCTGTCGTCGTTCACCGCCGCCTGCCGGGCGGAGCGCTCCTGCGCGCCGGAGCTGTCGCCCCTGGTGGCGACGACCGCGCGGTTCGCCAACGCCGCCGGCCACGTGCTGCTGGCCGGTCCGGTGGACCTGCTGCGCGGCAGCGGCTTCGTGGGCCGCGGGGAGCTGGCGTTCGCCGGCGTGGGGGAGGAGGTCCGGCTGGCCTTCGGCGCGGAGGACACCTTCCGGGTGGTCCGCCACGTGGAGGAGAGCCGGGACACCGCCGGGCTGGCCGGGATCAACCAGCGCACGGTGATCGTCCGGGAGGTGCGGCTGTTCGTCTCCCGGCTCGACGCCCCCGACGGCGGCGCGCCGCAGGAGGTGGTGATCCGCGAGCGGGTGCCGGTCTCGGAGATCTCGGCGGTCGAGGTGCGGGTGCGCCCGGAGCTCTCGGACCCGGCGCCCGACGAGGTGGACGGCGACGGCATCGTCCGCTGGACGCTGGGCCTCGCGCCCGGCGAGCGCCGCGAACTCTCCCTCACCTACGAGATCACCGCGTCCAGCGCCGTGACGGGCCTGTGACCCCGGCGGACGTCCGCCCGCCGGGCCGTACTACCGTCGGCGGCGCGGGCACGTCCGCCGGCGGGCCCGACCCGAACGCCCCGAGGAGCACGCACCGATGACGAACACAGCGCCGGTCATCACCCTGGACGACGTCCGGGAGGCCGCGGCCCGGATCGAGGGCGTCGCGCACCGCACCCCCGTGCTGCGCTCGCGCACCCTGGACCGGCTGGTCGGCGCCGAGGTCTTCCTCAAGTGCGAGAACCTCCAGCGGGTGGGCGCGTTCAAATTCCGCGGCGCCTACAACGCGCTGTCCCGCCTGGCGCCCGAGCAACTGGCCAAGGGCGTCGCCGCGTACTCCTCGGGCAACCACGCGCAGGCCGTCGCGCTGGCCGCCCGCGAACTCGGCACCACCGCGGTGATCCTCATGCCCGAGGACACCCCGCAGGCCAAGAGGGACGCCACGGCCGGCTACGGCGCCGAGATCGTGACCTACGACCGCTACACCGGCGACCGGGTCGCCATCGGCGAGGCGCTCGCCGCCGACCGCGGCCTGGCGCTGATCCCGCCCTACGAGCACCCGCACGTGATGGCCGGGCAGGGCACCACCGCCCTGGAACTGCTGGAGCAGACCGGCGGGGTCGACGCCCTCGTGGTGCCGGTGGGCGGCGGCGGTCTGATCGCCGGCTGCGCCACCGCAGCCAAGGGCCTCAGCGGCGCGACCCGGGTGGTCGGCGTGGAGCCCGAGGCCGGCGACGACACCAGGCGCTCCCTGGCGGCCGGCCACCGGGTGTCGATCCCGGTGCCGCGCACCATCGCCGACGGCCAGGCCGCCGACATCCCCGGCGAGCTGACCTTCTCCGTCAACCAGCGGCTGGTCGACGAGATCGCGCTGGTCGGCGACGACGAGATCCGGGCCGCGCTGCGGTTCGCCTTCGAGCGGCTGAAGACCGTCCTGGAACCCAGCGGTGCCAGCGGCCTGGCCGCCCTGCTGGCCGGCCGGATCGACCGCCTGCCGCCCCGGGTCGGCGTGGTGCTCTCCGGCGGCAACATCGGCGCCGCGCGGTTCGCCGAGCTCTGCGGGAGCTGACGTCCCGGAGCGCGGGTGGGGCGCCGGTACGCCCCGGCGCCCCACCCGCGAACTGCCCTACCCCGCCGCGCGGGGCGTGAGGCGGACGGTGAGGATCTGGAACGGGCGCAGGGTCAGCCGGACCTCGCCGTCCTCCACCCGGAGGCTGCCGTCGTCCGGCAGCTCCCGCTCCAGCAGGTCCGTCACCACCGCGCCCGTGTGCGCGAATCCCGCGGTGAGGGTCGCCCGGACCCGTCCGCCGTGGGCCTCGTACAGGCGCACGACCACATCGCCCGAGCGGTCGTCGGCGAGCTTCACCGCGGAGACCACCACCGCCTCGTGGTCCACGGCGACCAGCGGGGCGACCTCCGCGCCGCCGGGCACCGCGCGCTCCGGCAGGTTCAGCCGGTAGCCCTCGCGCACCGCGTCGCCGACCTCCGCGCCGATCAGCAGGCCGTAGCGCAGCCGGTGCTCGCCCTGGTCGGCCTCGGGGTCGGGGAAGCGCGGGGAGCGCAGCAGCGACAGCCGGACCGTGGTCGTCGTCCCGCCGTCGGGCCGCACGTCGCGCGTGACGTCGTGGCCGTAGGTGGAGTCGTTGACCAGGGCGGCGCCCCAGCCGCGCTCCCCGACCTGCAGGAAGCGGTGCGCGCAGATCTCGAACTTGGCCGCGTCCCAGGTGGTGTTGGTGTGGGTGGGCCGTTCCACGTGCCCGAACGGGATCTCCGCCGTGGAGTGCGCGGCCCGCACGTCCAGCGGGAAGGCCGCCTTGAGCAGCGTCTCGCGCTCGTGCCAGTCGACGAAGGTGTCGACGTCCAGCCGGCGCGAGCCCTCGGCCAGGGCCAGTGTCTGCGTGACCCGCGACGCGCCGAACGCCCGGACCACCTCGACGCCGCCGTCCACCGCGCGGACCGACTCCGCCTCCGTCAGGTCCCGCACGCTGTTGCGGTAGAAGGCGTCGATGTCCCAGGCGTCCCACTGGTTGGGGAAGTCCTGGTGCAGCTGGAGCAGGTTGGCCACCGCGCCCGGCGGCAGCGCCTCGCGGTCGGCGGACAGGTCGTACGCGGAGGTGATCAGGCCGCGGCCGTCGACCACCACCCGCACCAGGCCGTTGTCGAGGACGAACCCGTCGCCGTCCGGGACCGGCCGGGTGGCCGGCGGCAGCGGACCGCGGGGCGCTCCGCCCATCGCCGGGAGGCCGCCGCGGGCGTGCGGGGCGGCGTTGAAGACGACCTCGCCCGTCGCACCGGAACCGCCGGAGCCGTGCGCGGCGTCGGAACCGGCCAGCGCCCGCAGCGCCCGGTCCACGATCCGCTCCAGCTCCCGCCCGACCTCGGCGTGCGTCTGCTCCGCCTCGCGGTGCACCCACGCGATCGAGGTGCCCGGCAGGATGTCGTGGAACTGGTGCAGCAGCACCGTCTTCCACAGCCGGTCCAGCGCGTCGTACGGGTACGGCGCCCCGGTCCGCGCGTTCGCCGTCGCCGCCCACAGTTCGGCCTCGCGCAGCAGGTGCTCGCTGCGCCGGTTGCCCTGCTTGGTGGCCAGCTGGCTGGTCAGCGTGCCGCGGTGGAACTCCAGGTAGAGCTCGCCCACCCACACCGGCGCGTCCGGGTACTCGGCCAGCGCCTTGGGGAAGAACTCCGCCGGGCCCTCGATCGCCACCTTCGGCGAGCCCTCGAGGTCGGCGAGCCGCGCCGCGCGGGCCAGCATCTCGCGGGTGGGGCCGCCGCCCCCGTCGCCGTAGCCGAAGGGCACCAGCGTCCGGGCGGAGCCCGCCTTGTCCTGGAAGTTGCGCTCGCTGTGGGCGACCTCGGCCCCGGACAGGTCGCTGTTGTAGGTGTCGACCGGAGGGAAGTGGCTGAAGATCCGGGTGCCGTCCACCCCCTCCCACCAGAAGGTGTGGTGCGGGAACTTGTTGGTGGTGTTCCAGGAGATCTTCTGGGTGAGGAAGAAGCGCACCCCGGCCAGCTTCATCAGCTGCGGCAGCGCCGCGTTGTAGCCGAAGGTGTCCGGCAGCCACATCTCCTCGGTCTCGACCCCGAACTCCTCCAGGTAGAAGCGCTTGCCGTGCACGAACTGCCGGGCCAGCGCCTCGCCCCCGGTGATGTTCGTGTCCGGCTCCACCCACAGGCTGCCGGTGGGCACGAACTGCCCGGTCTTCGCCTTCTCCTGGGCCCGCGCGTACACCTCGGGCCGGTGCTCCTTGATCCAGGCCAGTTGCTGCGCCTGGGACATCACGAAGGTGAACGCCGGGTCGTCGTCCATCAACTGGGTGACGTTGGAGACCGTGCGGGCCACCTTGCGGACGGTCTCGCGCAGCGGCCACAGCCACGCCGAGTCGATGTGCGAGTGCCCGATCGCGGAGATCCGGTGCGCCCCGGCGGCGGCCGGCGCGGCCAGCGCGGGGGCCAGCACCGCCCGCGCCGCGGCGGCGCTGCCGCTGAGGTCGGCCAGGTCGACCGCGTCCAGCGCCTGGTCGATCGCGCGCAGGATCTGCCAGCGGCGGGTGCCCCGTTCGGGCAGCTCCCGCTCCAACTGCCCCAGCACCTCCAGGTCCTGGACCAGCTCGAAGACCTCCCGGTCGAAGACGGCCAGGTCCAGCCGGCGCAGCCGGTAGAGGGGTTCGCCGGACGGGTGGTCCGCGTCGTGCAGCCAGCCCGCCCGGTCGCCCACCCGGGTCGGCATGAAGGTGAGCCGCTCGGGCCCGCTGTGCATGACGACCGGGTTGGCGGCGGCCTCGACGTACAGGACGACCTGTTCGCCGCCGAGCGCCGTCGCGGCCACCGGCACGTGGGAGTTGCGCGGGTTGAGGCCCTTCACGGCCGTGCCGTCGGCCCGGTAGACCAGGCCCTCGGCGGAGAAGCCCGGGTCGTCGGTGCCGAAGCCGAGGTCGAGCACCGCCTCCACGGGCAGCCCGGCCCACTCGGCGGGCACCGTACCGCTGACCTTGAACCAACTGGTCGACCAGGCCGGGCCCCAGCGGTCGCCGACCCGGGCCGGGGCGTAGTCGGCCGCCAGCCCAACGCGCACCGGCACCGGCTCGCCGGGCACCGGCCAGACCTCGACCGCGAGCGGGACCGAACGGGCGTGCACGGCGGGACGGAGGCGCTGGTCCAGCAGACGGGCCAGCCGCCGCTCGGTGGTCGTCGGGTCGTTGTGCATGCTGAGGGGTCCTCTCCCTGAGGGCGGATCGGCATGGGGTGACGAGCGGACGAGGCAGCGGGGAACGCGCGGGGATCAGCCCTTGAGTGCTCCGCCGAGGGCGAAGCCGCCGCCCAGCCTGCGGGCCAGCACGAGGTAGAGCATCACCACGGGGATGGAGTAGATGATCGAGAACGCGGACAACTGCCCGTACTGCGTCTGGTCGTGCGCGCTGAGGAAGGTGAACACGCTGACGGAGGCCGGCAGTTTCTCCGGCGACAGCAGCAGGATGAAGGGCACGAAGAAGTTGCCCCACATGCCGATGAAGGTGAAGATCGTCACCACGATCACGCCCGGCCACATCAGCGGCAGCACGATCCGCCACAGCACCTGCATGCCGTTGGCGCCGTCGATGCGGGCCGCCTCCTCCAGCACGATCGGCACGCCGTCCATGAAGTTCTTGGTCAGCCAGATGCCGAACGGCAGCGCGGCGGCGGCCAGGAAGAGCGTGGTGCCGGGCATGGAGTCGATCAGGTTCACCCGCACGAACATGCTGTAGACGGGGATCATCACCGCGGTGATCGGCAGCCCGGTGGAGAACAGGATGGTGTAGAGGAACGGGCGGCGCAGCCGCGACCTGAACCGCGAGAGCGGGTACGCGGCCAGCACCGAGCACACCACGCACAGCAGGGTGCCGCCTCCGCACAGCAGCAGGCCGTTGAGCATCGGCTGGTAGGTGGTGTCGTGGTTGAGGATCCGGTGGAAGTTGTCGGTGGTGGGCGAGGGCACCGACAGCTTGAAGGTGGCGTGCGCGTTCACCGACGCCAGCAGCATCCACAGCAGCGGCAGCAGGTAGACCACCGAGAACAGCAGCAGGGCGACGTTGATCACGATCCGGCCGGTCCGCGCCCGGCCGCGCCGGGTGCCGGTGGCCGCGGTCCGGTCCGCCCGCGGCCGGACCCGGGCGCGCGGTCGGTCGGTGACGGCCATCAGCTGTCCTCCATCTTCAGCATCCGGATGTAGACGACCGAGAACAGCGCGCCCACCACCAGCAGCACCAGCGCGATCGCCGTGCCGTAGCCGATCAGGCTGTTCTGGAACGCCTGCTGGTACATGAAGATCGGCAGCGTCTCGGTCTTGTTGCCCGGACCGCCGCGGGTCATGGTGTAGATCAGCCCGAAGACGGAGAGCGTCTGCAGCGTGATGAGCATCAGGTTGGTCATCACCGAGCGGCGGATCACCGGCAGCGTGACCCGCCACAGCCGCTGCCAGGGCCCGGCGCCGTCCACCTCGGCCGCCTCGACCAGTTCCCGGGGCACCTCGCCCAGCGCGGCGGAGAACACCAGCATCGAGAAGGCCGTGCCGCGCCAGACGTTGGCCAGGCACACCGCCAGGATCGGCAGCGTGTAGAGCCAGTTCTGCCGCGGCAGGTGCAGGCCGTGCAGGATCGCGTTGAGCGAGCCCTCCTGGTAGAAGAACGCGTACATGAGGTAGCCCGCGACCACCTCGGGCAGCACCCAGGCGGCGATCACCACGGCGCTGGTGACCGAGCGGACCGTCGGCGACGCCTTCTCCATCAGTACCGCCAGCGCCAGCCCCAGGGTGTTCTGCCCGACGACGGCCGAGCCGATGACGAACAGCAGCGTCAGCTCGACGGAGTTGACGAAGTCGGAGTCGTGGAAGGCGCGGGTGAAGTTGTCGAAGCCGACGAAGTGGGTGCCGGAGGCCCCGGTGAGCTGGAGGTCGGTGAAGGCGTAGTAGAGGCAGTACGCGATCGGCCCGGCGAGGAACACCGCCAGCAGCGCCACCGCGGGCAGCACCGGCAGGCCGCGCAGCAGGCCGCCGGCGACGCCCCCGTGGCCGGGGGGCCGGCGGCGGTCGCCGCCGGCCCCCCGCTTCCCGCGCGGATCCGCGGTGGCCGCGGCGCCGGTCACGGGGCGCCCTGGACGGTCTTGTCCCCGCCGACCGCGGTCTTGACGTCGCTGTCGAACGTGCCGGCGGCCTTGTCCACGCTCGACTGGCCG
Organism: uncultured Actinomycetota bacterium; assembly: GCA_963756705.1. GTDB lineage: Bacteria > Actinomycetota > Actinomycetes > Streptomycetales > Streptomycetaceae > Actinacidiphila. The sequence continues at coordinate 432,638 of CAVWOS010000010.1, forward strand.
GTGGTCACCGACTCCATGGCCTTCTGGATGGCGGTGGACACCTGGGTGTAGGCGGGCAGGCCCGGCCGGTAGAAGGTGTAGGGCACCAGCGAGTTGAAGAACTCGTTGGTGGGCAGCGACTTGAGGTAGGTCGGGTCGGCGGCCACGTCACCGCGCACCGCGATGGTGGCGTTGACGGCGTTCCACTTCGCGGAGGCGTCCCTGCTCTCCAGGAACGTGGTGAACTTCCAGGCCAGGTCGGGGTTCTTGGCCTTGGCCGGGATCGACCAGGCCCAGCCGCCGGACATGCTCACCTTGTCGGTGCCCTGGCCGTTCTGCGTCGGCATGGGGGCCATGCCCATCGCCGTCTGCCACTGCGGCCACGGCTTGGGGCCGGTGCGGATCCAGTTGTTGGGCATCCACGAGCCGTCGAGGTCGATGGCCAGCTTGCCCTGGGGGATCAGCTCGGTGCCGATGAGGGCCTGGGCGTTGGCGCTGAGCGCCTGCTGGGCGGAGGGGCCGAGGCCCTGGCTGTAGACGGTGTGCACGAAGTCCAGGGTGTCCTTGAAGCCCTTGCTGCCGATCACCCACTTCTGCTGCTTGGTGTCGTACAGCGAGTCGTTGCCGGCCGGCGTGCCGTACAGCAGCATCTCGAAGCCCTGCATGGAGGACGCCTCGCCGGCCGCGACGCCGGTGTAGACGTTGAGCGGGGTCACCCCGGGCAGCTTGGCCTTGACGGTGCGGGCCGCGCTGAGCACGTCGGCCCAGGTCCTGGGCTGCCAGGGCACGGGCAGCCCGGCCTTGGCGAAGAGCTGCTTGTTGTACCACAGGCCCCGGGTGTCGGTGTCGTCCGGCACCCCGTAGGTCTTGCCGTCGGGGGCGTACTTCATGGCCGCCTTGGCGGGCGCGGCGAACTGGCTCCAGTCCGGCCACGAGGTGAGATAGGTGTCGAGCGGCTTGAGGTAGCCGCTGGCCACGTCAGAGTTGATGGTCGCGGTGTCCTCGTAGACCAGGTCCGGAGCGGTCGAGGGGGAGCGCATCATCAGCTCGATCTTGGTGTAGTAGTCGTTCTCACTGGCCGTGACGGGCACCAGCTTGACCGTGGTGCCGGGGTTGGCCTGCTCGAACTTCTTGACCATGGGTCCGAGGAACGACGACTGGATCTTGTTGTTGTTGTTCAGCTGCTGCTGGAACACGACCTTGATCGTCTTGCTGTCGCTGCCGGAGCCCGAACCGCAGCCGGACAGTGTCGCCGCCAGTACCGCCGTGACGGCCGCGACGCCCGCCGCGGTGAGAAGTCTTGATCGCACGCTGAACCCCTTTCGGAGGTCGCCCGTGTGGCCCGTGCGAGCACGGGAGGCCGGCGGCACCCACGCGGGGTGCCCCCGACCAGCGGGGCGCTCGGGCGCCCCGGCACGACGGCGAAGCTAAATCCAATGGATTGAGTAAGTCAACGCATCGGACATGTAAACTTCGCGGCTACAGGGGAGCGGCGTGACGTGGATCCCGGGGTTTCCACGGCGCCGGGCGGGCGCGCGCGGCGCGTCGGGGCGCATTCCATGGGGAGAGCCGGGTGTCCGGCGTGTGCGCACGCCGGGACGGGAGGCGAGGATCGGTGACTCAGGGTGGGACCAATCTCCCGCGGGTCGGGGGGTACAACCAGGCGGTCGTTCTGGACGCGATCCGGACCGCGGGGCCGGTGAGCCGGGTCGAACTGGCCCCGCTGACCGGGCTGACCAGCCAGACCGTCTCCAACGTGGTGCGCAGGCTGCTGGACGCCGGGCTCGTCTCGGAGTCCGGGTACGCGCCCTCCACCGGCGGCAAGCCGCGCACCCTGCTCTCGCCGCGGGCCGACGGTGCCTACGCGGTCGGGGTGCAGTTGGATCCGGACGCCGCCGCGATCGTGGTGGTCAACCTCGCCGGGGAGGTGCTCGCCACGCGGCGGCTGCGGCTGACCGACCCCAGCGACCCCATCGATCCCACGGACCTGGTCTCCCGCGTGGCCGGCGCGGCGCACCGGCTCACCGCCAAGGCGCGGGTCGATCCCGCCCGGCTGCTCGGCACGGGGATCGCGGCGCCCGGGCCGGTGGACGCGCGGGCCGGCGCGGTGGTCTCGCCGCCCAACTTCGCCGGGTGGGGCCGGGTGCCGCTGGTGGAGATGTTCGCCGCCGCCACGGGCATGCCCGTCGCGATGGACAACGACGCGACGGCCGCGGCCATCGGCGAGCGCTGGATCGGCGGCAGGGACCGCGCGGGCAGCTTCCTGTTCCTCTACATGGGGACGGGCATCGGCGCCGGCATCGTCCTGAACGACACGGTGCTGCACGGGGATTCGGGGAACGCGGGGGAGTTCGGCCACATGGCGGTCGAGCCCGGCGGCCGGGTGTGCCACTGCGGCGGGACCAACTGCCTCGGCCCGTACGTCACTCCGGCCGCGGTCGTCGCCGACCTGCTGGAGCGGCACGGCCGGGAGGCGGGCGACCGGATCGGGCTGACCGGCGCGCCGGAGTCCGTGCACGGGGACTGGAAGGAACTGCGGCGGGCCGTCGGCAGAAACGATCCGGCCGCCTGCGACGCGGTCCGGCGGGCCGCCCGCCGGGTCGCCCAGGCCGCCCGGGGCGCCGCGGCCCTGCTCGACGTGAGCCGCGTGGTGCTGGGCGGGGAGGGCCTGCGCGGGATCGAGCACATCATGTGCGAGGAGATCGACGCGGCGGTCAACACCACGTCCGTCGCGCGGGTCATCCGGCGGATCACCGTCGAGAAGAGCCTCATAGGGGATGCCGTCGGCGCGGTCGGCGCGGCCTCCCTCGTCCTGCACGGCAACTACGCGCCAGGCTGGCGGATGCTCACCGCGCAGGCGACCTGAGCGCGCCGCGTGGCGCCGGGTGACCGAAGGCGGCCGGGTGGACGCCGTGCGTGACGACCGCGCGGGTGGGGCTCAGGCGGCGCGCTCGGCTGGTGCACCGTGGCGCGCTTCCGGGTCCTCGCGGCGGCCTCGGGAGGGGGAGCCGTAAGGCGTCGGCAGCGGGCTGCGGCGTCCTCGCGGGTCCTCCTCCGGCCGGGTGCGGGACGCCCCGTGCAGGTCGGGGGCCTCGGTGGCCGGAGGCAGGTCGGGGGTCAGGGGGGTCTCGTCCTCTTCTTCCGGTGTGTTCGCGGTCATCACCTCCTCCTACCCGCACGTCCCGGACGCACCGGGCGGGACGGGTCGGGCAATAGGACCCGTTTGTCGGAGATTGCCCTGGGCAGGCGCGCATAGCGGTGGTGTCGGTGGGGAAGTGGCGCCGAGGGGGACCGAAAGCGCGAATGTGGAGGTATCTCCCATGAGCAGCACCAGCGCGGGCCGCCCGCGCATCGTGGTCGTCGGCGGCGGTTTCGCCGGCTTCCACGCCGCGCGGACCCTGTCCCGGCTGGCGCGCGGCGCCGCCGACATCAGCCTGGTCAACCCCAACGACTACTTCCTCTACCTCCCGCTGCTGCCCGAGGTCGCCACCGGACGGCTGGAGCCGCGGCGGATCTCCGTCCCGCTCGGCGACACCCTGCCGGGCGTGCGGCTGCTGCTCGGCCAGGCCGACTCCATCGACCTGGACGCCCGGCTGGTGGAGTGGACCGACGCAGAGGACCACGTCCACCGGACCGGGTACGACCGGCTGGTCCTGTCGGTCGGGAGCGTCAACAAGCTGCTGCCGGTGCCCGGGGTCGCCGAGCACGCGCACGGCTTCCGGGGCCTGCCCGAGGCGCTCTACCTGCGCGACCACATCACCCGCCAGCTGGAGCTCGCCGAGATCGCCGAGGACCCGCGCGAGCGCAACGCCCGCCGGACCTTCGTGGTGGTCGGCGCGGGTTACACCGGCACGGAGGTCGCCGCCCACGGCCGCCTGTTCACCGACCAGCTCACCCGGCGGCGCCCCGACGCCGGCCCCCGGCCGTCCTGGCTGCTGCTGGACATCGCGCCCCGGGTGCTGCCCGAGCTCGACCGGCGGCTGTCCCGCACCGCCCGGCGCGTGCTCGACGCCCGGGGGGTGGAGGTGCGCACCGGCACCTCCGTGCGCGAGGCGGTCGGCGAGGGCGTCCACCTCACCGACGGCGAGTTCGTCCCCACCCGCACCCTCATCTGGTGCGTCGGCGTACGGCCCGACCCCCTCGTGGCCGACCTCGGCCTGGACGCCGACGACGGCCGGCTGCTGACCGACGAGTTCCTGAACGTGCCCGGCCACCCGGAGGTCTTCGCCTGCGGCGACGCGGCCGCCGTGCCCGACCCCGCCCGCCCCGGCCAGGCCACGCCGATGACCGCGCAGCACGCCGTCCGCCAGGGCCGGCTGGCCGCCCACAACGTCGCGGCCTCCTGCGGGCACGGCCCCCGCCGCCCCTACCGCTACCGCGACCGGGGCTTCACCGTGGACCTCGGCGGCGCGCAGGCCGCGGCCGACCCTTACGGGATCCCGCTGTCCGGGCCGTTCGCCAAGGCCGTCACCAGCGGCTACCACCTGCTGTCGCTGCCGGGCAACCGCGTCCGCGTCGCCGCCGACTGGATGCTGGACGCGGTGCTGCCGCGCCCCGCGGTCCAGCTCGGACTGGTCCGCAGCACCGCCGTACCGCTGGAGAACAGCGCGCCGGAGGTGCCGGTCCTCCAACGCGGCAAGAAGTCGCGCACCTGAACGCCGACCCCATCCCGTCGCCGGCGCAGCCGTCGACCGAGCACCGAAGGAGCACATCATGGAACTGGCGGTGAGGCCCCACCACATGCCGTCCCGGCTGGCCGCGGGCGCGTTCATCCTCAACAGCGGGCTCAGCAAGCGCCGCGCCGACGAGCAGACCGAGCAGGGCCTGCACGCGATGGCCGCGGGCGCCTACCCCTTCCTCGGCCGGATCCCGGCCCACCGGTTCGTCCGGATGCTGTCCTCGGCGGAGATCGCCCTGGGCACGGCCCTGATGACCCCGACGGTGCCCAGCGCCTTCGCCGGGGCCGCGCTGACCGCCTTCTCCTCCGGCCTGTTCGGCCTCTACCTGCGCACCCCGGGCACCCACGAGCCCGGCAGCCCGCGGCCCACCCAGGACGGCATCGTGCTGGCCAAGGACACCTGGCTGCTCGGCATCGGCCTGGGGCTGCTCGCCGACCCGGATTCCTGGCCGACCCCGCGCGGCTGGACGTGCGACTGAACCTCCCGCATCTCCGGCGGCCCGGGTCACCGTGCCCGGGCCGCCCGCCTGCCGTCCTCGGGTCGGATCTCGGCAGTCCGGCCCGCGAGCCCGGTGAGCATCGGGCGCAGCCGCGCCCCGAGGCCGGGAGCCGCGCGGTCGAGTTCGTCGGCCAGGCAGGCCGCGGCCGCGCCCAGCGCGCGGCGCAGCTCCGTCTCGTCCAGGGACCGCACCAGCGCGTCCGCCAGCGGCCGGGTCACTTCCGGCGGCAGCAGGTGGGCGCCCTTGGCGTACGCGGAAGGGTGGCCCAGCCGCACGCAGGCCAGCGCGACCACCTGGTCGCGCAGCGCGCTGATCCAGTGCTCGGCCTGCCACCACTGCCGCCGCTCCAGGCACACCCGGGCGTGCCGGGCGTGATGCCAGGCCAGTCCGGCCAGGTGACCGGGACCGGCCGGCTTCCCCGGGACGGCGGGCCGGTCCGGGCCGAAGACGATCCGCCACGCCGGGCCGCGCGGGCCGAAGTCCTCCTCCGGGGTGAACGCGAGATCCACCTCCAGCCACCCGGGCAGGAGGAACACCCGATAGACGGACGAGCCCGAGGGCAGGTCCCAGTGGTGCACCGCGGCGAACTCCCGTTCCATGCGGGCGGTCCAGCGCCGCCGCACCGGGTCCGGCTCGCCGCGGACCGCGAACGCCAGGTCGACGTCCGACCACGCGTCGGCCGCGTCCCGCGCGTCCGAGCCGATGACGGCGGCGCCGGTGATGCCGGGGTCCTCCGCCGCGGCCGCCAGCAGCAGGTCCCGCACCCGCCGCCGCTCACCGTCGTCGAACCTGCTTGGGTCGGGCGGGCTTTCGGGGCGGGCGGTGCCAGGGCTGTCGTCGGCCATCGCGCGACCCTACCGCCGCCCGCCGAGACGGGCGGCCCCGGGCGCGCCGGGTGGCGGCCGGCCCGCACGCCACCCGGTCCGTCGGCCGAAGCCGAGAAGGGGATCGGACGTCAGCTGTTCTGCTTCAGCACGTCGTTGCCGTCCTTGACCAGCTTGTCGCCGAGCTGCTCCAGGGTGATCTTCCCGCTGTAGTACTGCTGGAAGGCCGGGGTGGCGATCTTGTCCCGCCACTCCGGGTAGCCGTTGACGGCCTGGGCGGGCTCGGACACCAGGTCCTTCTGCATCCCGGTGCCGGTCTTCCAGTCGTCCTTCGCCGTGGTCAGCGACGGGTCGGCGGCCGCCTGGGTACTGGTGGGCAGCATCCAGTCGCCGAGCGCGAGGCTGACCTGGTGGGCCGGGCTGAGCAGGAAGGCGAGGAACTGCAGCGCCTGCGTCTGCTTGCCGCTGGTCGCCGAGAGCGACAGCGTCTGCGGGCTGACCCCCTGGTCCGGGGTGGCGCCCACCGGGGAGGGCAGCGCCACCCAGTCGAAGCCCTTCGGCGCCTGCTGGGCCACCTGCTGGCGGTAGGACATGCCGAGCGGCACCATGGCGTACTTGCCGGCGAAGAAGCCGGGCAGCGCGTCCGACCCGCTCATCCCGAGTGCCTGGGGTGCCGCCGAGTGGTCCACGTTGACCTCGTCGTGGATGTGCCGCGGCACCGCCTGCTCGGCCGGGCCGAACCTCACGGTGCCGGTCTTGCCCCCCGCGTACAGGTACTGGCCGCCGAAGCCCATGGACAGGTTGAGCGTGGCGCTGACCGGCGACTTCATCGGCCACGCCACGCCGTAGCCGGCCGAACTCCCGGACCCGTGCGTGAGCTTCTTGGCGTCGGCGTCGAACTCGGCCCAGGTCCAGGGGTGTTCGGCGGTGGGCAGGGTGATGCCCGCCTTCTGCAGCAGCGTGCGGTTGGCGACCACCATCCGCGGCTCTTGGAGGAACGGGATGCCGTAGATCCCGGTGCCGAAGGTGGTGGTCTTCCAGGACTGCGCCGGGATGTCGCTCTTCAGCGCGGCGGGCAGCTTGCCGGACAGGTCGGCGAGGTAGCCCTGCTGGGAGAAGCCCACGATGTCGTCGGCCGCGTCCGCGATGATGTCGGGCGCGGTGCCGCCCTCGAAGGAGGTGACCAGCTGGTCGTGCACGTTGTCCCAGCTGCCCTGGACGTAGTCCACCTGGATCTTGGGGTGGGCCTTGTTCCACTCCGCGACCAGCCGCTTGTTGGCGGCGATGGAGTCCTTCTGCCAGGCCAGCGAGAGGTACTTGACGTGCACGGGGCCGGACGCGGAGTGCGAGCCCCCGCCGCAGGCGGAGAGGCAGCCGGCCCCGATGACGGCGAAGGCCACGGCGAGGTGGGTGGTGCGGCGCATACCGATTACTCCTGACACAGTCGGGACGGGACCTGGGGTCAGCCCTTCACCGCGCCGCTGGCCAGCCCCGAGGTCAGACGGCGCTGGATGAGGGCGAAGAAGAGCAGGCTGGGCACGGTGGCCAGGACGGCGGCCGCGGCCAGCGGGCCGAGGCTGGCCACCCCGTCGGCCCCGATGAACCGGACCAGGATGAGCGGAAGCGTCATCTTGTCCGGGGTCTTGAGCAGCACGAGGGCGAAGAAGAACTCGTTCCAGGAGTTGATGAACGCGAACAGCGTCGTCGCCACCAGCCCCGGGGCCAGCAGCGGGAACACCACGGAGACGAGCACCCGCAGCCGCCCCGCGCCGTCGACCGCCGCCGCCTCCTCCAGGGACGGCGGCACCGCGCGGACGTACCCGCGCAGCATCCACAGCGCGAACGGCAGGCTCCACACGACGTGCACGAGGATCAGCCCGGTGAGCGAGTTGATCAGCTGGAGCTGCTTGAGGATCAGGAAGATCGGGAGGACGATCAGGACGAACGGGAAGATCTGGCTGAGCAGCACCCAGCCGAGCGCCGCGCGGCCGACCGCGGTGCGGTGGCGGGCCACCGCGTAGGCGGCGGGCGTGGCCAGCACCACGGTGACCACCGACGCGGTCAGCGCCACCAGCAGGCTGTTGCCCGCCGCGTGCAGCACCGGTTGCAGGTCGAAGGCGTCGGAGAAGTTCCGCAGGGTGGGGGAGCGGGGTATCCAGCGCGGATGGATCCGCGCGATCTCCCGCGGCCCCTTGAAGGCCATCGACACCAGCCAGGCCAGCGGGAAGACCAGGAAGACGAGGTAGCAGGCGAGCGCGAGGTACTGGAACGCGCGGACGTGCGGCCGCGTGCGCAGGTGCGGGGAACTCATACGGTGTCCTCGTCCTTCCGGCTCTGGGCCCACAGGTAGACCACGAGCAGGGCGGCGACGACCACGACCATCACGTCCCCCAGCGCGGCCGCGTAGCCGAAGTGGCCGTAGCGGAACGCCTCCATGTACGCGAAGAGCATGGGCAGTTGGGTCTTGCCGCCCGGGCCGCCCCCGGTCAGCACGTACACCAGGCCGAACTCGTTGAAGTTCCAGATGAAGGCGAGCGCGGTGATCGACACCGCGACCGGCCTGATGGCGGGCCAGGTCACCGCCCGGAACCGCCCCCACGCGCCCGCGCCGTCCAGCGCCGCGGCCTCGTGCAGGTCGGCCTGCACGTTCTGCAGCGCGGCCAGCAGCGTGACGGTGGTCTGCGGCATGCCCGTCCACACGCCGACGGCGATCACCGCGGGCAGCGCGAGGGAGAACCCGGCCAGCCAGTCGACGTCGTGGTGGAGCAGGTGGGCCGACTGGAGGGTCTGGTTCAGGACACCCGCGTCCGGGTGGTAGACCAGCCGCCACATGATGCCGATGACCACCGGGGGCATCGCCCACGGGACCACCGCCAGCACCCGGGCCACCCCGCGCAGGCGCAGCTCCTCGACGTTCAGCAGCAGCGCCAGCCCGAGGGACAGCGCGAATTGCAGCACCGTCACCGAGAACGTCCACACCAGGCCGATCCGGAACGAGCTCCAGAACAGGTCGTCGTGGAACAACTCCTTGAAGTTGTCCGCCCCGACGAAGTCGGTCGGCACGTGCAGCCCGGCCTTGGCGTCGGTGAAGCCCAGGTACACGCCGTACAGCAGCGGCGCCAGGCTCAGCACGGTGATCGGGACCAGCGCGGGCAGCGTCAGCAGCCACACGTCCGAGCCCCGCCGGCGCCCTGCACGGCGTCCGGACGACCCGCCCGCCTTTCCGCCCGGCACGGTCGCCGGCTCGACTACGGCGCTCACGAGTCCTCCTTGTCCGGTGCGGCCGCCGTCCCCGTCGGCGCGCGCCCGGAACACGCGGCGCACCGGGCCGCGTCGCCCTCGGTACCGCCTTCCCCCGGGCCCGCATCCGTGCCGCGGACCGTTCGCCCGCCACCGATGCCGGCCGTGTGACGGATGACCGGAAACGATCACCGACGAGCGGCATCAGCGTGGCGTCGCCGCGTGATGGCTGTCAACAGACGTTGAGGATTTGTTTCCTGGGGACGGATCAGCCGACGGTCCGTCGGCTCGCCGGGCGGCCCGCCCGCACCGGCCGGGGGATCAGCGCGAGCCTGCGGCGAAGGCGTCGATCTCGGCGCGGGAGGGCATCGAGGAGGAGGCACCGGGGCGTTGCACGGCGAGGGCGGCCGCCGCGGCGGCCCAGCCGACCGCCTCCGGCACGGGGCGGCCCTCGGCGCGCGCCACCGCGAGCGCGCCGACGAAGGTGTCGCCGGCGGCGGTGGTGTCCACCGCCCTGACCGGGAACGCGGGCACGGCCAGCGGCTCGGCGCCGCGCGCGGCGTACACGCAGCCCTTCTCGCCGAGGGTGACCACGACCTCCGGCACCCGGTCGAGCAGCCGCGCGGCCGCCGCGTACGGGTCGGCGGTGCCCGTGAGGGTGGCGGCCTCGTGCTCGTTGGGCACCAACAGGCCGGTCAGGTCGAGCAGTTCGCGCGGCAGGGGCTGGGCCGGAGCGGGGGTGAGCACGGTGCGGACGCCGTGGGCGCGGGCCGCGCGGGCGCCGGCGAGCACCCCGGCGAGGGGCAGTTCGAGCTGGAGCAGCAGGGCGTCCGCCCGGGCCACGAGGGCCTCGTCGTCCGCCGTCAGGTCCGTGACGGTGCCATTGGCGCCGGGGACCACGACGATGGCGTTGCCGCCCTCGTCGTCCACCACGATGTGCGCCGTGCCGGTGCCGCCCGGGACCGTGCGCAGCCCGGCCGTGCCGACCCCCGCCCCGGCGAGCGTGGCGCGGACGCGAGCGCCGAAGTCGTCGTCGCCCACCGCGCCGAGCAGGTCCGCGCGGGCGCCCGCCCGCGCCGCGGCGACCGCCTGGTTGGCCCCCTTGCCGCCGGGCACCGTCCGGAACGCCCGCCCGGTGACCGTCTCCCCGCGCCTCGGCGCGACCGCCACGTAGGCGACCAGGTCCATGTTCGCCGAGCCCAGCACGGCGATCGACGGCCGCCGCGCGGTCACGCCGGCACCGGGACCGGGGCGGCGGCGTGGGCGCGGGTGATCAGGGCGTCCGCGTCGGGCCCGGGCCGAAGGGCCCGCAGCAGCACCTCCCACAGCTCCCGCAGGCGGTCCTCGATGCGGGCCCGTCCGTCCAGGGCGTCGGAGACCGTGTGCAGGCCGAAGAAGGCGTAGACGACCGCCAGCGCGGCGGTCTCCGGCGCCATGTCCGCGGCCAGTTCGCCCGTGGCCCGCGCCTCGTCCAGCAGGAGCGTCACCGTCTCGATCCACGCGTGGAACGGCGTCGGCACCGGCGCCTCGATCGCCTTGCGCTCCATCCACAGCCGGGACCCGGCGCGCACCACCACGTCGTCGCGGAACGCCCGCGCCACCGCGAAGCTCAGCGCCACCAGCTTCTCCAGCGCCGGCGCGCCGGAGCCGCGCACCTGATCGATCAGGCCCGGCCAGGTGGCGAAGGTCGCCTCGACCACCGCGACGGCCAGTTTCTCCTTGTTGGCGAAATGGAAGTAGATCGCCCCGCTGGTACGGCCGGAGCGCGCGCTGATGTCGCTGATGCTGGTCCCGGCGTACCCGCGTTCCTCGAACAGCCCGGCCGCGGCCTCCACCAGGTACCTGCGCGTCGCCTCGGCCCGTTCCTGCACATCCACTCCGGATCTTCGTTCGCCGCCGGCCGGCGCCCCCGACGCCCTGGGGGCGCTGCCTCGGGGCCGCCGTCATCAGGCAGCAATGTAGCGGCTGCGGGCCTTTGAATCCTTGATCACGAAGCCGTGCGGGTGCGTATTCCTCAAACCCGCGTTTCTCTTGTCGTATGAGGAATACGGTCGGCGTGCCGCCCCTCGTGGAGGGTGCCGCGGACCTGAGCTGGTCCCGCACGGTTCCCCGTGAACTGGTGCACCGCAGCTCGGTCGCCGAGGTGCTGCTGACCGACGTCCGGCCGAACGGCGCCGGCGGCTACCTCGCCGCCGCCTGCTGGCCGCGCTCGCACCTCACCTTCCCCGCCGCCGGCACCGACCGGCACAACCCGCTGCTGGTCGTGGAGACCCTGCGCCAGCTCGGCATCTACATACCCCTGCGGTGGTACGGCCTCGCGCCGACGGTCCGGATGCTCATCGACGACCTGTACTTCGCGCTGGGCCCGGGACCCGAACCGCGGGCCGGCCACGGCGGCACGGAGGTCACCTGCGCGGTCGAGGTGACGAGCGCGCGGCGCCGGGCCGACGGCTCCCTCGCGGGCCTGCGGCTGGCGGTCTCCTACCGGGTCGGCGGGCGGCGGTTCGCGCGGGCGGGTGGTGGAGCGCGGTTCCTGTCGGCGGCGCGGTACGCGGCCGTGCGCGGCGATCTCGTCACCGCGTGCCCGCCGCCGTTCGGTCCGGGCGGCGGCCGGCCGGACCCGGCGGCACTCGGTGTCGCGCGCCCCGCCGACGTCGTCGTCGCCCGGCGCGCCGACGGCCTGGCCGTCGAACCCGCCGACCCCTTCCACCCGTTCTTCTTCGACCACGCCAGCGACCACGTGCCGGGCATGGTGCTGCTGGAGGCGGCCCGGCAGGGCGCGGCCGAGGCGAGCGGCGGCCTGCTGCTGCGGCCGGTGAGCGGGCGGCTGGCCGCGCACCGCTTCACCGAGTACGACCCGCCGGCCCGGGTGGAGTCGGTCGTCCACCCCCACGCCTGCGCCTTCCGGGTACGGCAGAACGGCGCGGTCACCGCGTACGGCGTTCTCGGCTTCGCGCGACACGCGTGACACACGGGAGTTGCTTGACTACCGAACGTCGTCATCCATAACGTAACGATCGTTATGTTCCTGGCGATACCGGGGGATGCCGCGCATGTCGTGACGCCCGAAGGCGACGTCAGGAGCCCGCCGCCGCGCGCCTCGCCACCTGTTCGCGGCATCGCGGCGGTGACGGGCCTCTCCCCGCCGGAGCACCAGGTGGCGATCCGCCTCCGCGTGCTCCGGAACTCCCGAACGGAGTTCCCTGCCATGACCCGACCCATCACCCCGGCGGCCCCGTCGTCGCCCGAGCCGTCCGCACCCCGGACGGCGTCCTCGGCCGCGCCGCTGCGGTCCTGGACCCCCGCCGCCATCGTCTTCGACTGCGACGGCACCCTCATGGACACCGAACGCCACTGGCAGGACGCCCGGGAGCGCACCCTGCGCGACCACGGCCTGCGCGCGGCACCGGAGTTCGCCGAACGCGCCAAGGGCCTGCACTACCGGGAGTGCGGGCAGCTGATGGCCGACGAGGCGGGCCGCCCCGAACTGGGCGCCGCCCTCACCGACGCGCTCCTCGCGCACTTCCGCACCCTCGTCGCCGCCCGGCCGCAGACCATGCCCGGCGCGCCCGAACTCGTCGCCAACGCGGCGAAGTTCGCGCCCCTCGCGGTCGCCAGCAACTGCCCCGCCGACGTCGTCGAGACCTGCCTGTCCACCGCCGGACTGCTGTCCTACTTCGACCACATCGTCGTGCCCGACTCCGCCGTCCGCCCGAAACCCGCGCCCGACGTCTACCTCACCGCCGCCCGCCTCTGCGGCGCCGAGCCCGCGGACAGCCTCGCCGTCGAGGACTCGGCATGCGGCGTCCACGCCGCCGTCCGCGCGGGCCTGCGCGTCCTCGGCGTCGGCCCCTGGCCCGGCGAGGACCTCGCCTCCACCGTCGACCTCTGGGTCGACCGCCTCGACGACCCGGAGGTCTTCGCCTGGGCCGGCCGCCGCGTGGCCCAGGCCCAGGGCAAGAGCTGAGCCCTCCCGCACCACGGTGAGCCGCCCGGCCCGGCGGTGACGGGTGGGCGACGGCACCCGTTTCCCGGCCGGCGAGCCGTGGGGCGCGCAAAGGTGAAGGGTCCGCCGTCACCTGCGCCTTGCCTCCCTACGTCACTCGTTTCCGTCGGCGAGCCGTAGGGCGTGGGGGTGCCGTTACGTGGGAGCCGACCCACGTGTCGGTACCCGCTCAGCCCCTTTTCAGCGCCGGCTCGCCTCCGGGCGCTTGGGACCCGGTGTCGACGGTCGACCGTGCTCGGTCCCCCTCGTCCCTCGGGGACCTCCGCGCTCCCCCAGAGCTTCGCCTGGGAGGTACCCCCACCTTTCGACGCCGGCGAGCCCTTCGGCTCCCCGGCGGAAAACGAGTGACGTAGGAGGCACGGCACAAGTGATGGGGAACCGTTGACACTTGCGCGTCCCACGGCGCCTGTCGAAACGAGTGCCGTTGGCGGCACCCGTACCCCGGAGCTGTGTGCTTTGCCGCCCCCTACCCCAGCAGCCGCCCTAGGTCGGTGACGGGGCCGGCCGCGGAGGAGAAGAGGAGGGCGATGCCGACCGCGCCCGGGTCGGGGACGCCGGCCGCGCGGTCGCCGAGATAGCTCGCGCGGCCGCGGCGGGCGGTGGCCGTGGCCGTGGCGCGGACGCCCTGCCAGGCGGCTCGGGCGGCGGCGGCGAGGGCTTCGCGCGGATCGGCGGAGGTGTCGGCGGAAAGGGCCGCGGCCGCCGGGGCGAGGGCGTCCACGAGCGTCTTGTCACCGACCTCCGCCTCGCCGACCCGCTGGATCGCGGCGAGTCCGCCGGCGGTGCCGGCGGCGAGGGCGGCGCAGGACGCGTCGGCTTCCGCGGCCCGTACGGCGGCCGCCAGTTCCTGGAAGAGCAGGCCGAACAGCGGGCCGCTGGTCCCGCCGACCTCGTCCAGGAAGGCGGCGGCCGCGGCCTCCAGCGGCCGGGCGGCCTCCCCGGACGCCGTCCGGACCCGAGCCGAGCCCTTCGCCGCGGGCAGCGACGCCGCGGTGCCCGTGCCCGTCGACGCGATGGGCAGGGGCGTGGTGAATCCGGCCGCGGCCCGCGCCCCCTCCCGCACCCCGCCCGTCCCGCCGGAACCGAGCCTGCCCGCCCGATGCCGGTGGGAGCCCGCGCCGAGCCCGAGCGATCCGGGTTCGGGTTTCGCGGCCTTTCCGAGCCCGCCCGGGCCGCCCTGCGGAGCTGCATCTGCCCCGCCCGCACCGAGTCCCAGCGACCCCGGCTCGGCTTCGACGGCCTTTCCGGCCCCACCCGATCCCCACCCGGCACCCGGACCCGTCCCACCCGCGCCCAGCCCCAGCAATCCCGGCTCGGGTTCGACGGCCCCGCCCCGGCCGCGCTCGGCCCCCGAATCAGCGGCCCGCGGACCTTCAGACGTGCCGTCGAGGCGGCGGAGGGTGGCGCGGAGGCCCGCGAGGAGGTTCGTGCCGAAGTCGCCGTCGCCGACCTGCTGGTCGAGGGCGGTCAGTGCGGCCTCGGTCGCGGCCGCGGTGGCGGCGAAGCCGCGGACCCAACTGTCGGTGAAGGCGGCGAAGGCGGCGGAGCCGGTGGGGTCGGGTCGGGTGCTCGTCTCGCTCATGGCTCGTCTCCGGGGGTGGACGGTGCGCTGCCTGCGGCGGGGGCGGCCCGCGGGTGGAGGGGCCGGGTCGGCCAGGGACCGGGCGGCCGGACGTCCGTCAGGGCGGGGGCCCGTGCCGACACGGCCAGGCGGGCGCGGCGGCCGGGGCGTCGTACAGCCGCAGCACTTCCTCGTCGGCGTCCAGAAGAGTGACGGAGAAGCCGCGCATGTCCAGCGCGGTGACGTAGTCGCCCACGAGGGTGCGGACGGTGGCCGCGCCGCGCTTGTCGAGCAGACGGGTGACCTCGCGCAGGACCGCGTACAGCTCCAGACGGGTGATCCCGCCGAGCCCGTTGACGAGGACGACCAGCCGCGACCGGCTGCCGAGTGCGAGCGCGTCGGCGAGGGCGGCGACCATCTCCTCGGCGAGGTCGCGCAGCGGTCGCTCGGGCACCGCGCGGGCCGCCCGTTCGCCGTGGATGCCGACCCCGTACTCCAGCGTGCCGGGCTCCAGGGTGAAGGCGGGCAGGCCGGTGACGGGGGAGGTGTGCGGGGCCGAGGCCACCGCGAGGCTGCGGCAGCGTGCCACGAGCCGGGCGCCGAAGGACTCCAGCGCGGCCAGCCCGAGGCCGCTGTCGGCCGCGGCGCCGAGGATCTTCTCCACCAGCACGGCCGCGCCGGTGCCGCGGCGCCCGGTGGCGGACCGCTCGGACTGGGACGCGAGGTCGTCGTCGATCAGCACCCGGCCGCAGCGGATGCCCTCGTGGGCGAGGCGCTCGGCGGCGATGCCGAAGTTGATCCGGTCGCCGGTGTAGTTCTTCACCAGCAGCAGGACGCCGTCCTCCCGGGCGACCGCCCGCGCCGCGGCGAACACCTGGCGGTTGTGCGGGGAGGCGAAGACGCGCCCGGGGCACGCGGCGTCCAGCATGCCCGCCCCGACGTACCCGAGGTGCAGCGGTTCGTGCCCGGATCCGCCCCCGGAGACCAGGCCCACCCGCCGAAGCGGCGCGGGCCGCAGCGTCCGGAGGTAACCGTCGCGCTCGTCCCAGCGCACCGTGTCGGCGTGGGCGAGGGCGTACCCGGCCACCGCGTCGTCCACCAGATCGTCCAGGGCGTTGGCGAAGTACAGGCTCATGGCGCGGCCTCCTGTCACCCGACCCCCTCATGCTGAGCGCTCCACCGGCCCCCGGCAACCGCTGCCCGCGCGCCGCGGCCCCGCCCGGGCCGCCGCCGGAAATCGGGAGGCGGCCCGGGCGGGGGCTGTCAGGTTGCCGCGGCGGCGGGCCACCGCCCGGAAGAGACCGGCCCCGACAGGGGCGTCCCGTGATCCCACCCCGCCTGGCTCCGCTGCTGGAGCAGTTCGACTTCGCGAGCGGGCGTCTGGCGGACCGGGTCGCCGGCCCGGTCGTGGACAGCGGCGACGGGACGGGGATCGAGGTCGGCCGGATGGACGACGAGGAGTACTTCTGGGAGCCGGTGCCCGGCTGCTGGTCGGTGCGTCGGTGCGTCGGTGCGTCGGTGCGTCGGTGCGTCGGTGCGTCGGCGCGCGGACGGGGCAGCGGTTGCCGGGGGCCGCGCGACCACGCTGGCCGGGACCGGGGCGTGGGGCCGCGACGGGCCGCGTACCCGCACCCCTGGCCGCCGCCGTTCACCACGCTCGCCCGGCGGCTGAGTCACCTCACGGAGATGATGACGCTGCGCGCCGACCACGTGGGCGGCACCGCACGCTCACCCGGGCCGACTACGCGGTGCTCGGCGACGCCGCGAGCGCGATCGACGGCTTCCGGACACCGGCCGCGGCCTGGCGCGCGGCCCTGCTGGGCCTCGACGACGCCGCGCTCGACACCGTCGGGTACAGCACCTACCCGTACGGCAGCGACCCCGAGGAGCCGATGATCGACGTCGTGTGGTGGGTCGCCCAGGAGGTGCTCCACCACGGCGCCGAGATCGCCCTGCTGCGCGACCTCCACGCCCGGCGCTGACCCCCCGCCCGGCGCGGCCGGCCGGACTCAGACGTTGGCGTAGCCCGGGATGCTCGCCTTGATGCGCTCGAGTGCGCGCGCGTCGGAGACGCCCTGGAAGTCGTACCGGGGGGTGTACGGGGCTTCCAGCCGCCGGGCCTCGTCGTCGGTGAGGTCGAGGTCGAGGGAGGCGACGGCGTCGTCGATCTGCCTGATGGTGCGGGCGCCGACGATCGGAGCGGCGACGACCGGGTTGCGGCGCAGCCAGGCGAGGGCGACCTGGGCGCGGGACACGCCGTGGGCCCCGGCGATCGTGCCGACCTCGTCCACGATCAGCCGGTCGCTGTCGGCGGTGGCCTTGTAGAGCGTGTCGGCGTAGCCGCCGTCGGTCGCGGCGCGCTCGCCGGCGTTGGCCTCGTCGAAGGGGCGGGCGAGGCGGCCGCGGGCCAGCGGGCTCCAGATCATGGTGGCCACGCCCTCGTCGGCGCACAGCGGGAGCATCTCGCGCTCCTCCTCGCGCGCGAGCAGGTTGTAGTGGTCCTGCATGGTGACGAACCGGGCCCAGCCGTTGCGCTCCTGGAGGTGCAGCGCCTTGGCGAACTGCCAGGCGTGCATGGAGGAGGCGCCGAGGTAGCGGGCCTTTCCGGCCTTCACCACGTCGTGCAGGGCCTCCAGGGTCTCCTCCAGCGGGGTGTCGTTGTCGAAGCGGTGGATCATGTAGACGTCGACGTGGTCGGTGCCCAGTCGGCGCAGGCTGTCGTCGATCTCGGCCATGATCGCCTTGCGGGACAGCCCGCCGCTGTTGGGGCTGCCCGGGCGCATGGCGTGGCGGACCTTGGTGGTGATGACGACGTCGTCGCGGTTCGCGTAGTCCTTCAGCGCCCGGCCGAGGATCTCCTCGCTGGACCCGTAGGAGTACATGTTGGCGGTGTCGAAGAAGTTGACGCCCGCTTCGAGGGCGTGCTTGATCAGGGGGCGGCTCGCCTCCTCGTCGAGCGACCAGACCGGGTGGCCGCGGCCGGGGTCGCCGTAGGTCATGGCGCCGATGGCGACGGGAGAGACGTCGAGGCCGGTGCGGCCGAGTTTGATGTAACGCACGGAAGAGCTCCTACAATGGGCGACGAGAGCAAGCGGAGAGATCTCCGCATGACTCCGCCGACGTTAACGGAGAACTCTCCGGATCGCAATCGGCCGGCCGGCCGCACGCCAGGAGGACCCATGCCCGACGCTGCGCCCCGGCGTTCCGACGCCCTGAAGAACCGCGAGGCGATCCTCCAGGTCGCCCACGACGCGCTCGCGGAGTCCTCCGACGCGTCCCTGAACTCGATCGCCAAGCGGGCCGGCGTCGGCCCGGGCACGCTCTACCGGCACTTCCCCACCCGCGAGGCGCTCGTCCTTGCGGTCCACCAGCACGACGTGGAGCGCCTGGTCGGCTCGGTGCCGGACGTGCTCGCGGCCCATGCCCCGCTGGATGCCCTGCGGCGCTGGTTCCTCACACTGTCCGCCTATGTGCGCATCAAGCACGGCCTCGGTGAAGCGCTCCACTCGGCCGCCGCGCAGGAGGTCGTCAGCGCCTCCTGGCCCCCGGTCACCGCCGCTGTCGGCCGGCTTCTCGACGCGTGCGAGCAAGCCGGTGAGGTGCGTCCCGGCGTCGATCCCGTCGATCTCATCATGCTCATGAGTTGCCTGTGGCGTACTCCTGACAATCCTGCGGGGGCCGCGCAGGCCGAGCGTCTGCTCGATCTGGCGATCGAGGGAATCAAGCCCTGATTGTTTAGTTTATGTTTCACCCATCCCCAGTAGTACCAGGTCAGGGGTGCGTTGGCCTGCGCTGACGGGGGATTGGGGTCTTTTCGCTGAATCTACCGGGCGGTCCGAATTAATTTCCCCGGAACACCGCGGAAACAATGCGGAAGTGTGCGGAATACCCCTTCCTTCCGGTCTTCCCTTTGGTGTTCGGCGGGTTTTACAGTCCTCTCGCATGCCGCTGTTCCCCCCACGTTCGCGTCTTTACCTCCGCACCACCGGACGAGAACAGGAATAACTCCACATGTCAGAAGACCGCGTTCCTTCTTCGTTTCCTGACACCGCCGGCTCGCCGGCCCCCGTTCTGCCCGCACCCCGCTCCGGTTTCAGCCGGCGGGCCGTGCTCAGCGGCGCCGCCGCCGTGACGGGAGCGGCCGCCGTGTCCGCCGCCGTGGCGGTGCCGGCCGCCGCCGCGACCCCTGCCGCCTCCGCCGCGACACTCGCGTTCCTGCGGGCCCTTCCCGCCGTCAAGAGCATCAAGAAGCGCTCCCGGCTCGTCGACTACGAGGTGGTCGAACTGGCCGCCCTGCTGCGGGCCCGGGTGGTCACCGCCACCCAGGTCACCCGCGCGTACCTGGACCGCATCGACCGCTTCAACGGCCCCTTCGAGACCTACGGCGACAACGGCGGCTACAACGCCTTCGTGCGGCTCGACCCGGAGGGCGCCCTCGCCCAGGCGGCCGCCGCCGACAAGCTGTTCGCCCGGGCCGGGCGCAAGGACGCGGACCTGCCGCCGCTGCTCGGCATCCCGTTCGGCGTCAAGGACTCCGTGGCCGTCAAGGGACTGGAGGCCAAGGACGGCAGCCACGCCTTCGACGGCAACCTCGCCCTGCGCGACGCCACCGTCGTCCACCGGCTGCGCGCGGCCGGCGCGGTGATCCTGGGCCACACCGTCTGCTCGGCGTTCTCCGGCTCCATCACCGGCACCTTCGCGGGCAACGCCTGGAACCCCCTGTACGTGCCCGGCGGCTCCAGCCAGGGCTCGGGGGTCGCGCCCGTCGCGCGGCTGGCCGCCGCCTGCATCGGCGAGGAGACCGGCGGCTCGATCATGATGCCCTCGGCGGCCAACGGCGCCTCCGGCATCAAGCCGTCCCTCGGCACCAACTCGGTGGCCGGCCTCATGCCGCTCTCCCCGGGGTACGACGTGCTCGGCCCCATCGCCCGCTCGGTGCGCGACGCGTCGCTGATCATGTCGGTGATCCACGGCCCCGACCCCGCCAACGACCCGCTCACCCTGTCCGCGCCCGACCCCTTCCCGGCGATGCCGCTGACCCCCCGCGACGGCCGCCGGCCGCTGGCGGGCACCACCATCGGCATCCCGCAGAGCGACTGGATGCGCACCGCCAAGGGCATCCAGGCCGGCGTCCCGCCCCAGGACACCTACGACACCGACCATCTCGCCGCGTTCGCCCGCCTCAAGCAGCAGCTCACCGCGCTCGGCGCGACCGTCAAGGAGTTCCCCGGCCTGGACGTCACCCAGCCGGCGAACGACCCGTACTTCTCCAGCGCCGACGTGCTGGCCACCGTCGACGGCTCCCCGGTCTCGCCCTCCTCCGCGGTGCTCAGCCCCAACCGGTACGAGATCCGCTACTGGGACGCGGTGAAGGACTTCGCCGCCACCCGCCCGGCCGACCAGGCCGCGGCCCTCCTGGCCCAGTACGGCCGCAAGGGGCCCAACGACACCGCCTCCTCCTTCGACTCGGCGATCCGCTTCGCCGGCGGCGTGCCCGCCTCCGCGCGGGCCGAGGGCGAGAAGCGCCGCCGCCAGCTCCAGGCCAACTACCAGGCCGCGCTGGACGCCGCGGGCGTGGACTTCATGCTCGTGCTGTCCCTGGGCGCGCAGATCGGCCTGCGCAGCGGCGGCGGCTTCCCGGTCTACCGGGCCTACTACCAGGTGCCCAACGCCCTGACCTGGCCGATGGTGTCGTTCCCGATCGGCTACGACACCACCGTGGGCCTGCCGATCGCCGCCCAGTTCTGGGGGCCGCGGTTCAGCGAGCCGCAGATCGTCCAGGCGGCCATCGACTACCAGGCGCACTACCCCGACTACCACAACGCCGCCCCGCCGGACCCGGTGTTCACCACAGCGGCGAAGATCGCGCCCCACAAGCTGGTGGTCGCGGCCGCCACGCCGCCCGAGCTGTCCAACGACCCGCTGGTCGCCGAGGAGGCCCTGCGATGACCTTCCTGACCGTCGCGTGGGGACCCGTCGTCAACGCCGGACTCCCGCCCCGGCACCCCGGGGACGGCGACACGCCGATCGCCACCGTGGGCTGGCTGCCCAAGCTCGGCACCGCGTTCTACCCCTACCCGGACGACGACCCGGAGAGCGCCGTGGACGGCGCTCCCGCCCGTGTCGGCTGACCGCGTGCACCGCGCCGCACGTGCGGCTCAAGACAGTGAGGCAAGGCACAAAGTGAAGAAGGACCAGCACACGCGGGCGCTGCGGCGCCCGCTCACCGCGGTGGCCGCGGGGCTGCTCGCGCTCGGGGCGACGACGGCCGGTACCGTCCTGCCGGCCGCCGCCTCGGCGCCCGCCGCGGACCCGGCCGGCACGGTGACCGCGTCCGGTGACCACTGGCACGTGACCAGGGCGGCAGCCGGCTACACGGTGTCGCTCAGCCTGGGCACGGCGCTGCCGGTCAAGGACGACATCCCCGAACTCGTCGTCGACGGCCGCGACCTGGGACCGGCCGCCGAGTCGGCCGACGCGCGCACTCTCATCCTGACGACGGTCGACCCGTCGGTGGCCCACGCCCACGACGTCAGCTGGCGGTGGTCGACCGGCGGCGACAGCACCGCCACCGGGCCGACCGCCCTGCCGTCCGACGCGGCGCAGAACAGCGCCCGGCTCAAGGGGCTCGGCAAGGCCCCGGCCAAGCACGGGGGCGGCACGACCGCCGACGACCCGACGACCATCGGCAGGCACGCCTACACCGTCGCCGACTACAACTTCGGTGCCCAGTCCATACCGCTGGCCGACATCGGCGGCATACGCGGCGAACTCGAAGGCCGTGTCTACCTGCCGACCGGCGGCGGCGCCCACCCCGTGGTGATCTTCCTGCACGGGCGGCACAGCGCGTGTTACAACACCACCACCCTCAAGGGCGCCAGCGGCTGGCCCTGTCCCGCCGGCACCTCGCCGATCCTGAGCTACGCCGGGTACGACGGCGCCGGCGAGGCGCTGGCCGCGGACGGCTACACCGTGGTGTCGATCTCCGCGAACGCCGTCAACGCCAACGACAACCAGCTCTCGCCCGACGACGGCGCGGCCACCCGGGGCCAGTTGGTCCTGGACACCCTGACCATGCTCAAGGCCGCCAACAGCGGCCGACCGGTCAGCTACCACGACGCCGCCACCGACCAGGACGTCACGCTGGACCAGGCCCTGGCGGCCGGTCAAGCCACCTACCCGGGCGGCACGCTGACCGCCCGCGGCCTCGTCGGCACGATGGACTTCAGCAGCATCGGGCTCATGGGCCACTCGCGCGGCGGCGAGGGCGTCGTCACCGCGGGCACCCTCAATGAGGCGCTGCGCCACCCGTGGAACATCAAGTCGGTGTTCGCCCTCGCGCCCATCGACTTCACCCGCGCCACCCTGCCGGACGTGGTCACCACGACCCTGCTCCCGTACTGCGACGGCGACGTCTCGGACCAGCAGGGGCAGCACTTCTACGCCGACGCCCGCGACGGCACGTTCGACGACGACGTGCAGCGGTCGGACATCTGGGTCATGGGCACCGATCACGACTTCTACAACTCCTCGTGGACCCCGCCCTACCCCGGCGCGTCCGACGACTGGTCCAACGCCGACGACCCGGTGTGCGGCACCAGCCCCACCGCTCTGGCCTCCGGCCGGAACATCCGGCTGACCGCGACGCAGGAGTACCGGGTCGGCGCGGCGTACATCAGCGGGTTCTTCGAGGCGACCCTGGGCGGCCGCGAGCAGTTCCAGGGCCTGTTCGACGGCTCCGGGCAGCTGCCCCCGTCCGTGTCGGCCTTCGCCGACGTGCGCACCGTCGCCCAGCAGCCCGCCTCGATGCGCGCCGACGTCACCACGTTCCAGCAGGCGTCCCCGCTGGTCTCCACCTCGGGCGCGGTCTCCGCGGTGGTCTGCGCGAACAAGTACGGGCGCACCGTCCCCGAGGTGCTTCCCGACTGCACCAACCCGGGCAGCACCCTCACCAACCAGCAGGTGCCGTACTGGACCCCGGCGGCCTTCGCGCCGAACGTCCCGCTCAACCCCATGACGCACCTGACGTGGACCGGCACCGACGGCAGCCTCGGCGTGACGGTCCCGCCGCAGGAGCGCGACGTGGCGCACTACGACGAGATGACCTTCGACATGTCACCCGACGAGAGCGTGCCCACCGGCAGCGGCACCGACATGGAGGTGACGGTCGCCGACACCGCCGGGCACAGCTGGAGCGATCTGGTCTCCCACCTCAACCCCTGGGGCGTGACCCGGATGCCGGCCAGCACCTCCACGAACCTGGGCAAGATCGTGCTCCAGCAGGTCCACGTGCCGGTCTCGGCGCTGAAGGGGGCGGGGGTGAAGCTCAACGGGGTCGCGCGGATCACCTTCACCCCCGCGGCCGGCAACGACGGCCTGGCCACCGGCGGCGCGTACCTGTCCGACCTGAGCTTCGACAGCAAGGGAATCGGCTCGCCCCGGGTCCGTACCCGGAACACCGTCAACGTGGGGTCCACCGTGGTGGAAGAGGGCGACGGGCCCGGCACGGACCACGTCGCCGTCTACCTCACCCACCCGGCGACATCGAGGATCACCGCGTACCTCACGGTGATCGGGTCCACGACGGGCAAGGTGGGCCTGGCCATGCGGCAGGTCACCTTCGCGCCCGGCCAGACTTGCCTGGCCGTACCGGTCCCGATGACCGGCGACACCCTCCCCGGGACGGCGCCGACCATCTCCTACAAGATCGCGGTGTCGGACTCGACCGACGCGGTGCTCGGCAGCCACGACTTCGGCACCGTGACGGTCCGCGAGGACGACGGCCTGACCGGGACAGCGGTCCCCGCACCCCCGGTCGGACCGCAGGGCGACGTGTGCGCCGACTACGCATGAGCCGCCCGTCACCCGCTGAACCACCCTGCTGAACCCGGTGCCCCGTCCGTCCGGCCGGGGTGAGGCGGAAAGCCGGCCGGGCCCCTGGACGGGGGCCCGGCCGGTGTGCGTCCGGGATACGGCGGGCGCACGCCGCCGCGTCACTCTTCGGGGCGAGCCTGATCCCCGCGGCGCCCGGGGACAGCCAAGGGGTGAGCCAGGAGCGCGCGAGGGAGCAGCAGATGACCGAGGCCCGGCCCGGCACGGACGACACGCTCGCCGACGGCGGCCGGCCCCGGCCGGACCCGCGCCCCGAGGGGGCCGCCGACCTGCGCCGCGTCGGGATCCACCCGGATTTCTGGTACCCGGTCGCGCTGTCGCGGAAGGTGCCGAGGAACAAGGCGGTCGCGGCGGTGTTCGCCGGGGAGCGGATCGCGCTGTACCGGACGGACGGCGGCGAGGTGCACGCGCTGGAGGACCGCTGCGCCCACCGCCAGGTGCCGCTGAGCATGGGCGTGGTGGAGGGGGAGACGCTGCGCTGCTGCTACCACGGCTGGGCCTACCGGGGGAACGGCCGCATCTCGCAGATCCCCTACCTGCCCAAGGGCACGGACCGCCCGCCGCGCGGAGTGCGCGCCTACCCGGTGCGCGAGGCGTACGGCCTGGTCTTCGTCTTCCCCGGTGACCCAGCGAAGGCGGCGGCGGCCCCGTTCCCGGTGCTGCCCGAGTTCGACTCGCCCCGCCACCGCACCATGACGTTCTCGCGCACGGTCGACTGCCACTACTCGTTCATGCACGAGAACCTGCTCGACATGAACCACCAGTTCCTGCACCGGGGCGTGCTCGGCCGGATCCGCCCGGAGCTGCTGGGGTACGACACCGGTCCGGCGCATGTGGAGGCGCGGTACCTGTTCGTGCCGGGCGGCGGGCGCAAGGACCGCGGGGCCGGCCTGCTGTCGGCGGAGGGACTGAAGGGGAGTTCGTCGCCGGACGTCGTCACCGTCCGCACCCAGTACCCGTACCAGACCCTCCAGGCGGTGCCCGAGCGGGCCGAACTGCCGGCGTTCTCGCTGTGGGTGGCCTATGTGCCCGAGGACGCCGAGCAGCGCACCAACCACGCGTACGGCCTGCTCATGATCGCCAAGCCGCCGGTGCCGGGCGCCATCCACCTGGCCTGGCCGTTCATCCGCCGGTTCACCGAACGCGTCTTCGCCGAGGACCGGACGGCCGTCGAGGCCGAGCAGCGGGCCTGGGACGAGCAGGGCCGGGACCGCAACCAGGAGGTCTTCCCGCTGATCCTCGACGTCCGCGACGTCCTGCGCACCAACGGCGTCCCGCTCGGTCCCGTGCCCGGCGGGCTCACCGGGTGAGGCGGTAGCGGGTCATCGGACCCAGGAGCCCGGGGACCACCGCGAAGGGGGTCATGCCGAGGCGTTCGATCACGGACGCGGAGGCCGCGTTGCCCTCGTCGACCTCGGCCAGCACCTCGGGGAGCCCGACGGTGCCCAGCGCGTGGCCGACCACGGCGCCGGCGGCCTCGGTCGCGTAGCCCTTGCCCCAGGCACCCGGGGCGAGGCTGTAGAGGACCTCGACGCCCAGGTCGTCCAGGGGCCGCAGCCCGGCCGTGCCCACCGGGTCGGCGCCTCCCGGCTCGCGGATCAGCCACAGGCCGTAGCCGAGCGCGGCGAAGTCGCGGACGCTGGCGGCGATGGCGGCGTCGATCTCGACGGGGGCCAACACCGCGCCGTCGAAGAGGAAGCGCCGGACGTCGGGCGCGGTCCAGTGTGCCAGCAGCCAGTCGCGGTCCTCGGCCGTCACGGGGCTGAGGACCAGGCGCTCGGTGGTGAGGATGCCGTCCACGGCGGCCAGGTTATCGGCACGGGCCGGCGCGGCGATCAGTCGGGCGGTGCGGGGGCCGGAAGTGTTTTCGTCGTGTCCCGTCCCAGCAGCACCAAAAAACAATGGGCGCCACGAAAGTCTCATCCGTCGGGGGACGTTTCCGGCCCGTGAATTTCCGTGCGGAAATGCGCTGGACCGGCGGGTGCGCGAGGGTTGACCGGCGCACCGGACGAGCAGAGAATCATACGACCGCGAGGGCGGAAATGTGACGCCGGGGGGAAGGCGGCGACGCGCGCCATGAGCGGAAATCTTTCTGAACGGCGGGTCGAGAAGGCCCTGACCGGGGCCGCTTCCACCGGGCCCAACGCGTCGTCGCGAGGAGAAACCCGATGTCGTGTTCTTTTGACAAGCACGGAATTTCGACGGCGACGGCCCTCGGATCCTTCTTGAGACCGAACAGGAACTGGTCCTGCGCGGATTCCTCACGGCCGCGCGGGCCCGTCGGCAGGGCGCGGACATCGCGGAAAAATCTGTGGGCGCGCTGTGTCGGCGTGCTGCGGAATCCGCGTTCCTCCACCCGCTGTCCGGGCTGCGGCTGACCCCGCGCCGGGTCGTCCGCGATTTCGCGGGGACGCAATTCCAGCGGTATTCCACCGGTTGCGGCGATTCCGGCGCCGGGTCGAACCCGTCGCATCGGGCGTATTCGTCCCCTCCGCACCGGACCCGCCGGGGACGACGGAATCCGTAG
Source organism: uncultured Actinomycetota bacterium (assembly GCA_963756705.1). Classification (GTDB taxonomy): domain Bacteria; phylum Actinomycetota; class Actinomycetes; order Streptomycetales; family Streptomycetaceae; genus Actinacidiphila. The sequence goes on from CAVWOS010000010.1 coordinate 458,845, forward strand.
CGGCGGCGCCCCGCGTGTCCCCGGGTCAGGGCTCATCGGCCGCGAGGATCGCCCGCAGCCGCGCCAGGCATTCGGCCACGAAGGCCGGATAGGTGTGCCAGTAGTACGGCACCCCGTTGATCGCGACGCCGACGGCCCAGGACCGGGCCCGCAGCCACGTGGCGTCGTCGAGGCGCAGCGCGTCCCAGTAGGCCCGCCGGGCGGCCGCCGGGTAGTCCCACACGGCCGCGTGCTCGGCGTCGGGGTACCCGACCGACAGGGCCCCGAAGTCGATGACCGCGTGCAGCCGTCCCCGCCGCACCAGCAGGTTGGTGGGCTTCAGGTCGCCGTGCAGCCACACGTGCGGGCCGGCCGGGTCGGGCAGCGCGAGCCCGTCGTGCCACATCCGCCGCAGCCGGTCCAGGTCCAGGCCGTGCCCGTCGATCGCGCGGCACCCCGCGAAGGACGCCTCGACCGGCTCGGCGGACCCCGCCAGCCCGGCCCCGCGGTACCAGGCGAGGTCGCCCTCGCGCACGGCGCCCATCAGCGCGGTGGCGTGGAGGCCCCGCACGACGCCGGCCAGGTCGGCGCCGAACGCGGACCAGTCCCGTACCGCTCCTGCCCCGGCCACCTCGCCGTCGATCCAGCGGTACACCGACCAGGGCAGCGGGAAGGCGGCCCCCGGCGCCCCGGCGTACACCGGTTCCGGTACGCGGCAGGGGAGATGCGGCGCGAGGCGCGGCAGCCACGTCCGCTCCTTGCGCAGGGCGCCCGCCGTGGAGGAGGTGCGCGGCACCCGCACCAACAGGTCCCCGCCCAGCCGGTACATCGTGTTGTCCGTGCCCGCGCCCGCGGGTGAGAGGGCCAGCCCGGCCCACTGCGGACACTGCTCGCGCAGCAGCGCCCGCACGATCTCCTCGTCGGCCCGGACCTCGTCGTCGTGAAGCGTCACACCGAGAGCCTGGGTCCTGGTCGCCCGCGCCGCCACCGATTTCCGGGGGCGGCCGTGTGTGCGCGAGGGACCCCGGGGCCGGGCGGTGCCCGGCCCCGGGGTGGCGTTGGTCAGTTGCAGCCGACGCGGTACGAGCCGTTGCCGACCCGGGCGGCCGGGTCGGAGGAGACGGTGAGACCGATGTACGGGTGCTTCGGGTCGGAGGTGAAGGTGTACTTGTCGGTCAGCGTGTAGGTGTGGGGGCCCTTGGGGAACGCGGCGGTCTGCGGCGTCGCGCTGATCGCCCCCTCGGGGGTCCCGTTGGCGCTGCGCCACCACGTGAGGTGCAGGGTGCCCGGGGTGCCGTCGTACTGGACGAGGACCGAGGCGCTCGCGGTACGGCGGTGCCCGCTCGTGCAGGTGACGTTGCCGACGCCCACGACCTGGACGTGCGACGACGGGGAGCCGGGCTTCCCGTTGCCGCCCGTCGGAGCGGTCCGCGGCGGTGCGTGGTGGGTGGCCGGCGGGCTGGTCGGCTTCCGCGCCGTGGCCGAGGCCGTCGGGCTCGGTGAGCCGGCGGTCGTCGTCGGGGTCGCGGACGGGCTGTCCGCGGTCGTGGTGACCACCGGGGCGGGCGCCGCCGCGGGCGACGTCGTGGCCGCGGCCGTCGTCGAACGCGCGTCGGTGTCCGTGTCGCCCTTCGAACCGCCGGACGCGGCCGCGGTGATGGCCAGGGCGCCCGCCACGATCACGACCGCGGCGGCGATGGCGAGGATCTTGCCCTTCCGTCCGAACCTCGGCGTCCCCTCCGCCTTTCCGTCCGGCCCGTCCGACCCGTTGCCGCCGCCGGCCGCCGCCAGGGTGGCCGGCGCCGCGCCCGCCGCGGCCCGCGCCTGCGGGGTGGCCTTGGCGCCCGCCTGGGCCGCCCCGGCCGTGGTGGCCTTCGCGCCCGCGGGGGAGGGCTTCTGCGCGGGGGCGGCCGACGCGTTGGCCGCGGTTTCGCCGTTCTCGGGCTGGGCGTTCTGCGCTCCCTGCGCGGCGGCTGCGGCTGCTCCCGCGACGTTCTGCTTCTGCGTCGCGGTCCTGGCAGCGGGCGCCTTCTTCACGGGAGCGGCCGTCTTGCCCTTCGCCGTCTTCGCCCCGGCGGCCACCGCCTTCTTCCGGCCCGGGGCCGCCGACTTGGCCCCCGCGGCCGCCGCGTCCTTCTGCACCTGATCCACGGGCTCGCCCTGCGCGCCCGCCGCGTCCTGAACGCCCGCGCCCCCGCCGGCTGCCGCAACCGCTGCCCCGGCGGACGTGCCGGCCGCAGCCGTCTTCTGCCCCTGCTTCCCGGACGCGCCCGCGGACGCCTTCTGCCCTCGCGCTGGCGCCTTGGCCGCGCCCTTCCGTCCCTGCGCGACCGCCTTCGCCGCGGCAGCGCCCTGCTGCCCCTCGGCGCCTGTCGCCTCGCCCTTCGTGGCGGTCTTCCCGGCCAGTTTCCCGGGCGCTGCGGCAGCGGCCTGCTGGCCTTCGGCGCCCGTCTCGGCCCCGGCTCCCGCCGCTGTGGCTTCGCTCTTGGCCGTTTCGGCGGCAGCTGGCGTCGTGGCCGTGGTCTTCCCGGCCTGCGCGGCGGCCTGCCCGCTTTCAGCTCCCGCCGCCGGGGCTGCTGCCTGGTTCTGCGCGGCCGGCTTCGCGGGCGCTGCGGCAGCGGCCTGCTGGCCTCCGCCGCTTGCCTCGCCCTTGGTGGCGGTCTTCCCGGCCTGCGCGGCCGGCTTCCCGGACGTCTCGGCACCGGCCTGTGCCGCCGGATCCCCCTTCGCCGCTTCCGCGGCGGCGGCCGGGGCCGGGGTGCCCGGGGGTGCTGCCCGGCCGGGGGTGGCGGGCTGCGCGGCGGCGGTCTTCCGGGCCTTGGCCGCGGGCTTCGGGCGGCGGGCCTGCCGCGCCCCCGGGGCCGGTGCCTTGTCCTCGCCGGGTATGCCCGAGCCGTCGTGGTCGTCCACGTGATCCCGTTCCTCGTGCCGCCCCTTGCGGAGCGGCCGTTGTTCGTAAGCCACTCGACGCCCGGTTCGGTGCTGGAGGGTCGGCAGCCGGGCCGATCTGCCGGACTCACGGCCTCCGCGGGCCCGAACCCCCGTACGGGGAACGGGCGTCGAGAAACGCGGGCAGGGCGGGGGAAGACCCCGGCGCCCGACAGGCGGCGCCGTGAGGATCACGAGGGTACTGCCGACCGGCGGCAGACTCCCAACCACCCGTCAGCCGACAGGTTCTCACACGTGTTCGAAGGCCGAACGGTTCAACTACCGGACAAGAGACCCGTCTCGGCCCGCGCGACCGCACCCCTGTCCCCGTAAACCCACAGATTCGGACAGCGTGGTGGGTCCAAGTGGCGTCAAAGCAACAAACATTGACGGGTTCAACCGGTGCGCGTACCTTCCGAGCCAGCCGAGGCGCGTCCACCGCACCCCCTCAACTCGGCCACCGTGCGACCAGGTTCAGCTCCCACCCCCCATTCCAGGAGCACACCATGCGCGAAAGATCCGCCGCCGCGGGATTCGTCCACGAACTTGCGGCGGGACCGTTCCCTCGGGCACGCAGGGCCGTACTGGCCGCCGTTGCCGCCGTCGGGCTGCTGCTCGGCGCCTTCCTCGGGCTCCCCGGCTCCGCGCACGCCGCGGGGTCGCTGCCCTGCGACATCTACGCCGCCGCGGGCACTCCGTGCGTCGCGGCCCACAGCACGACCCGCGCCCTCTTCTCGGACTACAACGGCCCGCTCTACCGGGTGACCCGCGCGTCGGACGGCGCGAGCGCCGACATCGGACTGCTGGCCCAGGGCGGTTACGCCAACGCCGGTCAGCAGGACGCCTTCTGCCTGGCGACGACCTGCCGGATCACGAAGGTCTACGACCAGACCTCGCGGCACAACGACTTGAACCCCGGCCCGGCGGGCACCGCCGGCATGGGCGCGGACCGCGGCGCGGACGCGAGCGAGCTCGCCGTGACGGCCGGCGGCCACAAGGTGTACGGCATCTGGATATCGCCGGGCGTCGGCTACCGGTCCAGCGGCGCGGCCTCGGGCGTGGCGGTCAACGGCCAGGCGGAGGGCGCCTACATGGTGGCCAGCGGCACCCACGTGGGCTCGGCCTGCTGCTTCGACTACGGCAACGCCGAGTCCTCGGCGGCCGACACCGGCAACGGCCACATGGATGCCGTGAGCATCGCCACCACCTGCTACTTCGCTCCGTGCAGCGGCTCCGGTCCGTGGATCGAGGCCGACATGGAGAACGGCATGTTCCAGGGCGACAACGGCTCGAACACCGCCAACCTCGGCAACAACAGCACCTACGTCACCGCGATGCTGAAGAACAACGGGCAGACGACGTACGCCCTCAAGGGCGGCAACTCCCAATCGGGGGGCCTGTCGACGTGGTGGAACGGCTCGCTGCCGACGAGAGGCGGCTACATGCCGATGCACCAGGAGGGCGGCATCATCCTGGGCACCGGCGGTGACAACAGCAACTGGAACATGGGCACCTTCTTCGAGGGCGTGATGGTCGCGGGGTACCCGACCGACGCCGCCGAGAACTCGGTCCAGGCCAACGTCGTCTCCGTCGGCTACTCCGGCGAGACCAACGTGCCCAACGGCCCGCAGGGCACCGTCACGGGCCCTGGCGGCCAGTGCGTCGACGTCGCCGCGGACGACACCGGCGTCGACGGAACCGCCGTCCAGCTGTGGAACTGCCAGTCCTACGCCGAGGACCAGTACTGGACGCACAACGTCGACGGCTCGCTGAGCACGATCGGCCGGTGCCTGGACATCAACGGCAACGGGACGGCGAACGGCACGCAGGTCGAGTTGTGGGACTGCAACGGCGTCGGCGGGCAGAAGTGGATCCAGCAGGCGGACGGGTCGCTGCGCAATCCGCAGTCGGGCCGGTGCCTGGACTCGCCCAGCGGCGCCACCGGCAACGGCACCCGCCTCCAGATCTGGGACTGCAACGGCTCCGCCGCCCAGAAGTTCGCGGTGAACGCCGGCGGCCCGGTCGCGGCGCCCGGCGGCCAGTGCGTGGACGTGGCGGCCGACGACTCCGGCGGCGACGGCGCGGCGGTGCAGCTGTGGAGCTGCCAGAACTACGCGCTCGACCAGCACTGGTACCACCAGTCCAACGGTTCGCTGAAGACCCTCGGCCGCTGCCTGGACATCAACGGCAACGGGACGGCGAACGGCACGCAGGTCGAGCTGTGGGACTGCAACGGTGTCGGCGGCCAGGTCTGGAACCAGCAGGCCGACGGCTCGCTGCTCAACCCGCAGTCGGGCCGGTGCCTGGACGCCCCGAACGGCGCGACCGGCAACGGCACGCGCCTCCAGATCTGGGACTGCAACGGCTCCGCCGCCCAGAAGTTCGCGCTCACCTGAGACACCCGGGCCGCTCCGGCCCACCGCCGGAGTCCCCTGAGGGGCGCGGGAGTCAGTTCCCGCGCCCCTCCGCGCACCCCCGTGTTCCCCGCCCCGCCCGCGGGGATTCTTAGTTGGTCTAGTCCTCTTGACGCGAAGGCGTGCAGGCGGTTTGGTATGTACCAACGCCAGGCCTGAGCGGCTCCACCCCCACCTCGTCGAACGCCCTTGAGGCATCCCCAAAAGGGGTTATGTCATGCACCTGGCTAAATTTGCCGCTTCCGCCTGCGCCCTCGCGCTCGCGACCGCCGGCGCGGTCGCCGCGCTGGCCCCCACCCCCAGCGCGGCCGCGACCAGCGTCTACTCCGTGGCCCCCTACGTCGACATGTCGAACAGTCAGGAAGGACTGCTCGACACCGCCATCACCGGTCACCACCTGAAGGCCTACACGGCCGCCTTCGTCCTCGGCGAGGGCTGCACCCAGGTCTGGGGCGACACCCTGCCCATCGGTGCCGACTCCTTCACCGACCCGCTGATCGCCAAGGCGAAGTCCGAGGGCGCCTCGGTCATCGTCTCCTCCGGCGGCGCCGGCGGTGAACCGCTGGCATGGACCTGCTCCACGCAGAGCAGCATCGAGGCCGGCTACAACGCGATCATCAACGACTACGGCGTCACCCAGCTCGACTTCGACGTCGAGGGCGCCGCCATCGCGGACACCGCCGCCGCGACCCGCCAGATGCAGGCGATGAAGGACCTCAAGGCGTCCCACCCCGGCCTTCAGTTCTCCATGACCCTGCCGGTGCTGACCAGCGGTCTGACCGGCGACGGCGTCAACATCCTCAAGGCCGCGAAGACCGCCGGCATCAAGATCGACGTGGTCAACCTCATGACCATGGACTTCTACGCCGGCACCGGCACCGAGATGGGCCAGGGCTCGGTCGCGGCCGCCCAGGCCACGCTCGCGCAGATGCAGTCCGTCGACTCCTCGTACACGTACGCCAACGTCGGGATCACCCCGATGATCGGCAAGAACGACGACGGCTCCACGTTCACCCTGGCCGACGCCCAGACGGTGGAGAGCTTCGCCGCGCAGAACGGCGTCGGGCGGCTGGCCTTCTGGTCGGTCGACCGCGACCAGCCGTGCGGCGGCAGCGCGAACTCGCTGTCCACGTGCAGCGAGATCAGCCAGAGCAGCCTGGCCTTCACCGACAAGTTCGTGCCGTACGAGGGAACCGGTGGCGGCGGTGGCGGCACCACCAGCGACTTCTCGCTGTCGGTCTCGCCCGGCTCCGGCTCGGTCGCCCCGGGCGGCTCCGCCGACGCGACCGTCTCGACGGCGGTCACCTCCGGCAGCGCCGAGTCCGTCAGCCTTTCGGCCTCCGGCGCGCCCTCCGGCGTCACCCTCTCCCTCAGCCCCACCTCGGTGACCTCCGGCGGCAGCTCCACACTGCACGCCACGGTCGGCTCCGCGGTGACCGCCGGCACGTACAACATCACGGTCACCGGCTCCGCGGCGACCGGCAGCCACAGCGCCACCTACACGCTGACGGTCACCGGCTCCGGCGGGGGCGGCGGGGGCTCGCTGACCAACGCCGGCTTCGAGTCCGGCAGCCTCAGCCCCTGGACCTGCCAGAGCGGCGGCTCGGTCGTCTCCAGCCCCGTCCACTCCGGCGGGCACGCGCTGCAGATCGCGCCCAGCGCCAGCAGCACCGGCGAGTGCGACCAGACCGTCACCCTGGCGCCCAACCACAGCTACACCCTCACCGCTTGGGTCCAGGGCCCGTACGCGTACGTCGGCGTCAGCGGCGGCGCCGGCGCCAGCACCTGGTCCAACGGCACCAGCTGGAACCAGCTGTCGGTGCCCTTCACCACCGGCAGCAGCGGCACCGTCACGGTCTTCGTGCACGGCTGGTACGGCCAGGGCGACGTCTACGCCGACGACCTCACCCTCGGCTAGGGCGGATCCCGCGCGTACGGCGCCGCCCCGCTTCCGGGTGCGGCGCCGTACGCGCTCCCGGGCCGCCGTCGCGGTGCCGTACGCCCCGGGGCACCCGGTCGCGTCCCCGGGAGGAGCGCCCCGTGCGGTGCACCCGAGCGCGGCGCTCGACATGAGCACCGCCCCGCAGATGTGCGACGCTGAAAATCCGGGCCGGATCGGGGTGCGGGAGGTGACCGTGGTCTCAGTGCGACTGAGCGTGAGGAACGTCACCGTCCTGCTCCTCGTCTGGATCGCGGTGACGGTCTTCTTCCAGCTGGACTTCGGCAAGGGGGGCTTGGGCCGCTGGTCCGGCTACTCGGTCCTGACGCCCGTCGTGGCGGGCGCGCTGCTGCCCCTGGCGCAGACCGTCGTGGTCACCGTGACGAACCTCGTCGTCGTCTCCTGCGTCTTCGGCTTCATCGTCCCCGGCTCCTCCGTCGAGGGCCGCATCGTCGCCCTGGTGGCGGTGCTGCTCGCCTCCGGGCTCGGCGTGCTGGTCTGCCGGATTCGGCTGGATCGCGAGGAGCGGGTGACCCGGCTGATGGTCGCCCGGGAACGGCTCTCGCTGCTCAGCGTCGCCACCGCCCAGGTCGGAACCACCCTGGACGTCGTGCGCACCGCCCGCGAACTGGCCGAGGTCTCCGTCTCGCGGTTCGCCGACTTCGTGACGGTCGACCTGTTCGACGCGGTGCTCACCGGGGACGACCTCGGCCCCCTGCCGGCGGACGGCGCGGTCACCTTGCGCCGGGTGGCCTACGCCTCCGTCCTGGACGGTGTGCCCGAATCCGTGCTCGGCCTCGGCGAGTCCGGCGCCTACCCGCCCGGGTCGGTGCCCGCCAGCACCCTGACCGGCGGCAAGTCCCTCCACGCGGGCCGACTGGTCAAGGACAGCGAGGCCATGAGCTGGCTGACCCGCGACCCGGAGCGGGCCGCGCGGGTCGCGGAGTACGGGATGCACTCCGGCATCACCATCCCGCTGCGCGCCCGCGGCGCCACCCTGGGCATCGCCGCCTTCGTCCGGCACCGGGCCCCCGACCCCTTCGACGAGGACGACCTGCTGCTGGCCGAGGAGATCGTCTCCCGCGCCTCGGTCTGCCTGGACAACGCCCACCGCTACACCCGCGAGCACAAGCGCTCCCTCACCCTCCAGCGCAGCCTGATGCCCCGCGGCCTGCCCAGGACCCCCGCCGTGGACGCGGCCAGCGGCTACCTGCCGGCCGGCACCGAGGCGGGGGTCGGCGGCGACTGGTTCGACGTCATCCCGCTGTCCGGCGCCCGGGTGGCCCTCGTCGTCGGCGACGTGGTCGGCCACGGGCTGCACGCCTCGGCCACCATGGGCCGGCTGCGGGCGGCCGTGCGCACCCTGGCCGACATCGACCTGCCGCCCGACGAGCTGCTCACCCATCTGGACGACGTCGTCACCCGGTTGGGGACGGAGACGGAGTCCGTCGAGAGCGCCGTGAGCGCGCCGCCCGGACTGCCCGACCCCGCGTTCGACGGCGAGGTCGGCGCCACCTGCCTGTACGCCGTCTACGACCCGGTCTCCCGCTCCTGCGTGCTGGCCCGGGCCGGCCACCCGCCGCCGGCGCTGGTACTGCCCGACGGCACCGCGGAGTTCATCGATCTGCCGGCCGGGCCGCCCCTGGGGCTCGGCAACCTGCCGTTCGAGTCCGTCGAGCTGAGCCTGCCCGAGGGCAGCCTGCTGGCCCTCTACACCGACGGCCTGGTGGAGTCCCGCCACCGCGACATGGACGAGGGGCTGGAACTGCTGCGGCAGGCGCTGCGGGCCGCCGACCCGTCGCTGGAGCGCACCTGCGACATGGTGCTGCGGACGATGCTCGACGACCACCAGAACGACGACATCGCCCTGCTGCTGGCCCGCACCCGCACCCTGGACGCCCAGCACGTGGTGACCTGGGACCTGCCGGCCGAGCCCGCCGCGGTGGGGCAGGCCCGCGACCTGGCCGGGGCGCAGCTGGCCGCCTGGGGGCTGCGGGACGCGGTGTTCACCACGGAGCTGGTGGTCAGCGAGCTGGTCACCAACGCCATCCGGCACGGCGAGGCCCCCATCCAGCTGCGGCTGATCCGGGAGAAGGCCCTCATCTGCGAGGTCTCCGACGGCAGCAGCACCGCCCCCCACCTGCGCCGTGCCCGCACCATGGACGAGGGCGGGCGCGGGCTGTTCATCGTCGCCCAGCTCACCGAGCGCTGGGGCACCCGGCACGGCCCGCAGGGCAAGACCATCTGGTCGGAGCTCTCGCTGGCCCCCTGACCGCCGTCGCGCGGGTTCCTTCGGCTCGGGTCCGCCGGCTCAGGGCACCACGCGGAAGTGCGTGGTCAGCCGCCCGTCGTCACCCAGGACGTGGAAGGCCAGGCCCGGCGGCTGCTCGCGGTCGACCGGCTCGTCGCCCTCCCATGTCATGCGCAGGGTCCAGGTGACGGCCGGCGCGACGACGAGGGGGCGGCCTGCGAACACCGAGGCGGCCGCGGTGCGCGCGTGGCCGGTCAGGACGGCGACGACCCGCGGGTGCGCGTCGAGCAGCGCGGCCAGTTCCCCGGGCCGCTGGAGCATGATCGGGTCCACCAGCGGGTGGTGCAGCTCCACGGGCGGGTGGTGGAAGGCGATCAGCGCCGGGGCGCCCTCGGGCAGCGCCGAGAGCGTGGCGTCGATCCAGCCGAGCGTCTCGGCGTCGAGGTGCCCCTCGTCGCGACCGGGGATGCTGCTGTCGCACATCAGGACCGCCGTGCCGCCGACGTCGTGCGCCTCGTTGGCCGGGCCGCCCCGCCGCTCCCGCCCGAGCAGGACCTCGCGGTACTCCTCCCGCACGTCGTGGTTGCCCGGGCAGGTCAGCACCGGGATCGGGACGGCCAGCAGCTTCGCCGCCTCCTCGTACTCCGCCCGCGCGCCGTGGTCGGCGATGTCCCCGGTGACCAGGAGCGCGTCGACCTGGCGGGGCAGGGCCCGCAGGTGGTCCATCACGCGCGCGGCCCGGCGGCTCGCCCGCCCGGTACCGTCCAGGTGCAGGTCACTGACCTGGGCGAGCAGCAGCGACATGGTCCGTCCCCCTCCGCGGAAATCCCGTCCGTTCCGTCGCAACCCTAGGCCCTGGGCCGGGAGGCGCGGCCGGCGGAGGGGGAGCCCGTCAGCGGTGGAACTGGGGGATGATCAGGTAGATCCCGTAGGCGACCGCGGCCGCGCAGGAGGCGAAGCACAGGCAGGCGGAGGTGAGCGCCGCCCGTCCGCTCCCGCCGTGGTCGCGGGTGGCGGCCCGTTGGGACAGGGCGAGCACGCCGGTCGCGAAGACCACGACGATGACGAGTGACGCGCCCGCTCCTACGACGGCCACCTTGCCGAGCGCACTCCAGTGCAGATCCATCGGGCCGTCCTCCTCTCGCCTGTCGCCCCGGGGCCCGGCCCGGTGGCCGGGCGGGTCCGCGTCACGGCTCGTCACCGCCTTGCGGGGCGACCGGCCGGACCTGGACGGACGTGGACTGGTTGACGTTCTTGGCGGTGACGGCGTTGCGCCGGGCCAGCACCACGATGACTGCGGCGACGGCCATCGCGCACAGGGCGACCAGGGCGATGCCGAGATTGCCGCCCACGGTCACGCCCAGCGCGGAGACCGCGCCCACCAGGCCGGCCGAGGGCAGCGTGACCAGCCAGGCCAGCGCGATGCGCCCGGCCGTCCCCCAGCGGACCGCGGCCAGCCGGCGGCCGATCCCCGCGCCGACGATGCCGCCCGAGCACACCTGCGTGGTGGACAGCGCGAAGCCGAAATGCGCCGAGGCGAGGATGACGCCGGCGGACGAGGTCTCGGCGGAGAAGCCCTGCGGCGACTCGATGTCGGTCAGGCCACGGCCCATCGTCCGGATGATCCGCCAGCCACCCAGGTAGGTGCCCGTGCCGATGGCGAGCCCGGCGGTGATGATCACCCACAGCGGGGGGTCCGAGCCGGAGGGGAGCAGGTCGGCGGAGATCAGGGTGAGGGTGATCACCCCCATGGTCTTCTGCGCGTCGTTGGTGCCGTGCGCCAGGGAGACCAGCGAGGCCGACGCCGTCTGACCGAGCCGGAACCCCCGCGTGACCAGCCGCGGGCGGGCGCGCGTCAGGATCCGGTAGGCGGCGAACGTGCCCATCAGCGCGGCCGAGCCCGCGATGAACGGCGAGGCGAACGCGGGGATGACGATCTTCTCGACCACTTCGGTGAAATTGACGGCCGAGGTCCCGGCGCCGACCCACACCGCGCCGATCAGCCCCCCGAACAGCGCGTGCGAGGACGACGAGGGCAGCCCCAGCAGCCAGGTGAGAAGGTTCCACAGGATGGCGCCCACCAGGCCCGCGAAGATCAGGGCGGGCGTGACCTTCGCGTCGTTCACGATCCCGTTGGAAATGGTCTTCGCCACCGCCGTGGACAGGAACGCGCCCACGATGTTGAGCACCGCGCTCAGCAGGACGGCCACCTTGGGGCGCAGCGCCTCGGTGGCGATGGAGGTGGCCATGGCGTTCGCCGTGTCGTGAAAGCCGTTCGTGAAGTCGAAGACCAGCGCCGCCACGATCACGGCGACCACGATGAACGAAACGTTGCCCACGGAAACGATTGAAGCAGGATGTATCAGTTTGTGACGTGATGTCCGGTCCGCATGGGTGGAGTCCGGGGAACCGCGGCCGGGTTCAGCCGTCGCCGGCCGAGCGGCCGGGTACGACCGCGAGCGTCGCCGCCGCCGCGGCCGCGTACAGCCCTCCCGCCACCCAGCCCACCGTGTGCATCCCGGTGACGAACCCGGCCACCCGCGCCGGCGGACCGGCCAGGGAGCCGAACGCGGCGATGCCCACCGCGCCGCCGGTCTGCCGGGCGGTGTTGGTGACGGCGGAGGCCAGCCCGGCCCGCTCGGCCGGCACCGCGCCCATCGCGGCGCTGACCACGGCGGGCGTCAGCAGGGCGAGCCCGGTGCCCCAGGCCGGCAGCGCCGGCAGCAGCTCGGGGTGGGGCGAGCGCGCGCCGAGCCGGGCCAGCAGGACCAGTCCTAGGGCGGCCGGCAGCAGTCCACCGGCCATCGGGAGCCGCGGGCCGGTGCGGGCCGTCGGCCGCCCGGCGTAGGGCGCCAGCACGCTCAGCGGCAGGAACAGCGGGAGGACGGCCGCCCCTGCCACCAGGGCCGAGCGGTGCTGCACGCTCCGCAGGTAGAGCGTCAGCACGAGAAGCGCCCCCGGCGTGCCCAGGTTCATCACCCCCGCCACGGAGTTGGCCGTGGCGAACACCGGCCGCCGGAAGAGCTCCAGGGCAGCATGGGGTGCTCGCGGCGGCGCTCGACGGCCACGAACGCCACCACGGCCACCGCAGCCGCGCCCGCCGCCGCGACCGTGCCGGTGGTCCCCGCGTGCCCGGCGGCGATGAACGCGTACGTGACGGCGACCAGGGCCGCCGCGCCGAGCACCAGTCCGGCACGGTCCAGCCGCGGCCCGCGCGGAGCGCCACTGTCGCGCACCACCCGCCGGGCCGCGGCGAAGGCCACGGCCACGATCGGCACGTTCTGCAGGAACACCGCCCGCCGGCCGGCCGCCTCCACCAGGAGTCCGCCCAGCGGCGGCCCGGCCGGCAGGGCCGCGCCGCCGATCCCCGCCCAGATCCCGATCGCCCGCGCCCGCTCGGTCCGGCAGGGGAAGGCGTGCGTGATCACCGCGAGCGTGCCGGGCGGCAACAGGGCCGCGCCCGCCCCCTGCACGGCGCGCAGGGCGATCAGCGCCGCCGGGTTCGGCGCGAGTCCGCAGCCCAGCGAGGCCAGGCCGAAGACCGCCAGCCCGGTCAGGACAACCCGCCGGTGCCCGTAGCGGTCGCCCACGGTGCCGGCCGCGAGCATGCCGCCGGCCAGGACCACGGCGTACGCGTCCACCACCCACTGCGGTGCGCTGCCGCCCGCGCCCAGACCGGCGGTGAGCCGCGGCAGCGCCACGTTCACGATGGTCACGTCGAGCAGCACCAGGAAATAGCCCGCGCACATGACCACGAGGACGACCGTGGGGGAGGCGCCGCCGTCCGGCCCCGGGGACTTCTCCTCGACCCGCCGGACGCCCGGACCGGCCCGCACGGGGTCCCGCGGCGGGCGCCGGGTCACCCGGCCTCCGCCGCGGCCCGCAGGCGGCGGGCCGCCGGGCCGAGGGCGCGGCCGCGGCGCGGGGCGTGCTTCCACGGGTCGGTGCCGGCGTGGTCGGCGGCGGCGAGGGTCCAGCGCCGGGCGGTGAGCTCCGGGTCGTCCAGGTCCTCCCACGTGATCGGGGCCGCGACCGGGGCGCCCGGCAGGGCGCGGACGGCGTAGGTCGCCACCCCCGTCCGGGCGTGGCCGTTGCGCTGGACGTCCAGGTAGAGACGGCCGGCGCGGGTCTGCTTGCGCGGGGCGGTGGTCAGCCGGTCCGGGTGCCGGGCGGCGAGCGTGTCGGGACCTCCCGGGCGAAGGCGCGGACCTCGTCGGTGTCGCCGCGGCCGTCCAGCGGCACGACGACGTGCAGCCCCCGCGAGCCGGTGGTCATCAGCGCCGCGGGCAGGTCGATCTCGTCCAGCAGTTCGCGCAGGTCGGCCGCGGCCCGGCGCACCTGCGCGAAGTCGTCGCCGGCCGGGTCCAGGCCGAAGACCAGCCGGTCGGGTCGGGTGGGGCGGTCGGCCCGGGACAGCCGGCGGTGCGGGGTGACGCACGCCTGCCCGGCCAGGTAAGCGAGGGTGGCCGTGTCGTCGCACGCCACCTGGGTGACGCTGCCGCCCTCCTTGCGCACGGTGGCGCGGTGGACCCACTCAGGGAAGTGGCCCGGGACCTCCTTCTGCATGATCCGCTCGCCCTCGATGCCGTCCGGCCGGCGCTCCATCATCAGCGGCCGCCGTCCGGCCCGTACCGTGGTGGCCGCCATCGCCCGTTCCTCCGTTCCGCCGGGGCCGGGTCGCGCGGAGCCCCGCGTGCCGCCGCCCCGGAGCCGTCGACACAGCCCCTGCCCGGGACAGGTTCCCCTATGCGTGGTCCGAGAGCCCCGGAAGGCGGGAAAGTGTTCAACAGGGGCGGCACAGTTGAACAGCGGGTGACCGGTGTTTTCCCCGAATCGCTGCTGGGAGCGGGCCCTGATCCGCACGTCCATTCGCTTCCCGACGTGCCCAATCGACCGTGAGGCGACGGGAAACGCAACCCGTACTTCCGGACCGGTTCGCTGTCCCGGTTGATAGGGGTGCAGATGAGGGGTTATCACTTTCCCCCCCGGTTCCCTACCCTCATGAGCGACATCATCGCCGCGCGGCGAATGCCGCACCCCCGGAGGGCAGGACCGCTATGAGTGAGCTGCATCCGAACATCATTCTTGAGGGCGGCCCCGAGTGGCAGGAGCTCGGCTCGCGCCTCCGGAGCGTCGACCAGAGCGAGTCGGTGCTCAAGATCCGTGCCGGCAACCGTTACGAGCACTTCCACCGGACCGAACGCCAGATCCTGCACCAGGGACAGCAGTTGCACGTCTTCGAGTGGAGCCGCAGCACCTTCGTCGCCGAGTGACCGAGCCGGAATTCCGCGGGGCGTGTGCGGCGCGCACGCCCCGCACCGTCATCGCGAGTTCCGGAATTCGCCTTCGGCGCACCGGAATTCGGCGTGGACCGCCCCGGGTCAGTCCCAGTACATGTCGTCGGGGTCGCCCGTCGAGGGCGCGGTGGGGGAATCGTCCTCGGCGGTCGCGACGGAGGAGTGCGACGGCGCGTCCGCCGCGGTGTGCACGACGGCGACGCCCGTGCCGGCGGTGAGGGCGAGGAGC
Source organism: uncultured Actinomycetota bacterium (assembly GCA_963756705.1). Lineage (GTDB taxonomy): Bacteria > Actinomycetota > Actinomycetes > Streptomycetales > Streptomycetaceae > Actinacidiphila. The sequence goes on from CAVWOS010000010.1 coordinate 473,882, forward strand.
AGCGCGGCGGAGGCAAGACGGATGCGAGGCATGACGGGTCCTGTTCTGCGCGGAAGAATGGATGGTCTGCTCCGGTAGGTCGTCAGGGATGCCCCTGTCCCGGTGCTCCGCCGCGGTGGTGTTCCGGGCGGCAGGATCACTTTCCGCCCAGGTCAGGCCGGTGAGAAGACGAATCGGCTGGACGGAAACGGCCCTGGCCGGTTCCGTCCCCGGTCCCCGCGCTCAGTCCGCCGGCGCGTCGAGGAACCCCTCGTAGAGCGACGCGATGAACGGGGTGCGCGCCTCGATCAGGGCCCATCCGCGAAAGGCCGGGTGGAGGACCTGCGCCCGCTCCCAGGCCCGCGCCGCGTTCTCCTCCGCCTCCTCGATGCGGTCCGCGATCACGTACACCCCCAGCACGGGATGGGGCCGGGCGTCGCCGTGGACGACGACGTGCTCCACGTGGTCCTCCGCCCGGGCGGCCGCACGCAGCCAGGCGCCCATTGCGTCGGGCAGGGCGCACGGGGGCGAGCCGTCGGCACGGCGCAGGCGCAGATGCACGAGGTACATGCCACCAGGTCACAGCACCCGCGCCGCGGGGGCCATGCCGGAGCGGAGGCAGGTTCCGTCCATGGCCGGAACAGGCCACGAACGGTGCAGTGGGAAAGCATCGCTTCCGGCGGAGGTTCCTGGGATCATCGGCAACGCGGCAAGGGGGGGTAAAAACCGAGTTTCCACGGGGGGAACCACTCATGCTTACGACGCTTGGGCTCGACGCGGACGCCGAGGCGGTCTACCGCGCCATGCTCGCGCGCCCCAAGGACGGTGTGGCGGCGCTCGCCGCCCGGGCGGGGCTGGCGGAGGACCAAGTTCGCGCCGCCCTGGACACGTTGAGCGAACTGGCGCTGGTCCGGCCCTCGTACGAGCACGGCGGCGGCCTGCGGGCGGTCTCGCCCGACCTGGGCATGGAGGTGCTGCTCGCCCGTCAGCAGCACGAACTGGCCCGCCAGCAGCAGCGCCTGGAGGCGTCCCGGGCCACCGCCGCCCAACTCATCTCCGAGTACTCCGACCTGCGGCCGCGCACCGACAGCCCGGGCGTGGAGCAGCTCACCGGCCTGGACCAGATACGCGACCGGCTGGCCACACTGACCCGCGAGGTCGCCTCCGAGGTGATGGGCTTCAACCCCACCAGCGCGCAGACCGAGGAGGGCATGGCCGCGGCCCGCCCGCTGGACCGGCAGCTGCTGGAGCGGGGCGTGCGGATCCGCACGGTCTACCTCGACAGCATCCGCAACAACGCGCCCACCATCGCGCACGCCGAATGGCTGGCCCGGCACGGCGGCCAGGTCCGGACCGTGCCGACCCTCCCGACCCGGATGATCATCATCGACCGGACCAGCGCCGTCATCCCGGTCCGCGGCGACGACACCGCCGCCGGCGCGGTCATCCTGACCGGGCACGGCACCGTGACCGCGCTGTGCGCCCTGCTCGACAGCACCTGGGCGGCGGGCCGGCCGCTGGGCGAGGCGCCCGTCCGCGACCCGCACGGGCTCACCCCGCAGGAGCAGGCCGCGCTGTCCCTGCTCGCCGAGGGCCACACCGACGACGCCATCGCCCGGCGGCTCGGTGTCTCGCCGCGCACCGCCCGCCGGGTCACCACCGAGCTCATCGAACGCCTCGGCGCCCGCAGCCGCTTCCAGGCCGGGGTCCGCGCCGCGCAGCTCGGCTGGCTCCCCCCGGCCTGCGAGCACTGACGCACGGCCCCGCACCCCGACCCACGCCCGCGGCCCCACGACCCGGGCGGGGTCGTGGGGCCGGCGGCAGACACGGGACCGGTGCGCGCGGAACCGGTCAGACGATCTTGTCGTACCGGATGGCCACGTAGTCGGAGGCGGGCCACCCGGCGATGCTGCCGCTGTTGACGTTCGCCGAGCCGTACTCCATGTCCGCGGTCGGGTTGGACTCGGAGTAGTAGTAGAAGGTCCCGGCGTCCTGGTCCTTCCAGCCGATGAACAGGACGGTGTGCTGGCCGGCGTAGAGGAGGGCGTCACCGGGGCGCAGGGAGCTCTTGGAGATCGTGGAGCTGGCCTGGTCGAGGGTGGAGGTGGTCAGGGACGAGCTGAGGTGCCAGGCCATCGAGACGAACCCGGAGCAGTCCTCGCGGTACTGCTTGGACTGGGTCAGGTCCCAGGCGTAGGCACCCTGGTCGTAGGCCACGTCCCGGGTGTACCAGTCCTTGGCCCGGGTGAGCACCTCGCTGCGGCTGATGGAGCCGCCGATCGTGGAGACCGGCGGGGCGTCGGGCACGTAGGTGCAGTTGCTGCCCCAGGCCGACAGCATGCTCTGCGTCCAGCCGGAGGCGTCCACCGGGTCGCTGGAGTGGTACGTCATGTCACCGCCGTCACCGTCGAACGGGTCGGCGTCGGTGTACCAGTACATGCCGCCGTTGGTCCGGCCGTAGTAGAGGCCGCCGCCGGGGGAGGACAGGGAGTCCACGGCGGACCAGCCGCTCGGGGCCAGGACCGCCCGGTCCCAGTCGCCCACCCCGTTGATCTTGTAGCTGAGCAGGCGGCCGTCACTGGTGGTGGCCACGAGCTGGTCGTCGCCGGCGGCCGCGAGGGTCTTGAGCACGAATCCGGTGTCGATCACGGCGTGCTGGCCGATGTGCGCGGGACCCGACGGCTTGGGCTCGGAGACCACGTACTGGTGCAGTTGGCCGTCGACCGTGCCGTAGAGGTGGCCGTAGCCGTCGTAGGTCATCTTGTCGAACGTCCAGCCGCCGTCCCAGATCTTCACCACGGCCGCCAGCGTGAGGGCGTTGGTGTTGGTCTGCACGTCGACCCGGTACAGGTCGCCCGAAGTGGAGGTGACCAGGATGGTGTTGAAGTTGAGGGTGGCCATCGCCTTCGGTGTGAAGCCGAGGGCGGGACCGATCAGCGTCCGCACGCGGTTGCCGGTGCCGGGGTCGATGGCCGTGTAGGTGAGCCTGCCGTCGGAGAGCACTCCGTAGACCGACACGTCACCGCCGCAGGACGCCACGGCCTGGGCCGTTCCGGTGGAGACGGTGAGGAAACCCACGGACAGGGCCGCGGCGAGCACGGCTCCGGCGACGGACGTGCGCAGGCGCTTGAGACGCATGACAACTCCTTGATGAGGGTGGGCGGCCGGGATCTCCCGGTGCCGAAGTCCTGCAAACGGGCGCGGGGTTCGCGCCGGGATAAAGGGGTGCGCGCGGTTCGCGCGGGAAAGTGGTGCGCGGGGAAAGAGGTGCGCGGGGCGCGCAGAGGCGGCCTAGTACCAGTTGTTGGCCTGCCAGAAGCTCCACGCCGAACAGGGCGAGCCGTAGCGGTCGTTGATGTAGCCCAGGCCCCAGGCGATCTGCGTCACCGGATTGGTCAGCCAGTCGTCACCCGCGGTGGCCATCTTCGTACCGGGCAGCGCCTGCGGGATGCCGTACGCGGAGGAGGTCGGGTTGTCCGCGTTCCAGCGCCAGCCGCTCTCGTGGGTCCACAGCTCGTCCAGGCACGACCACTGCGCCGAGGTGGCCCAGCTGGACTTGAAGTCGTTCATCATCTGGTGGCCGGCGGCCATGACCGCGGGGATGTCGTTCGGGTCGAGCGTGCTGACGCACGCGTAGCTGTTGGGCTGCGCGGACAGGAGCGTCTGCGTCCAGCCGGAGGCGTCCACCGGGTCGTCGTTGTGGTATGCGATGTCGCTGCCGTCGCCGTCGAGCGGGTCGGCGTCCTTGTACCAGTACAGGCCGCCGGTGGAGGTCCGGCCGTAGTAGAGGCCGCCGCCGGGGGAGAGCAGCTGGTTGAAGCCCGACCAGCCGTCGGACTTCAGCACCTTGGACGACCACTTGGTGGCCGAGGTGCTGTCGACGGCGTAGTCGATGAGCCGCCCGTCCGACGTCGTGGCCAGCAGCCGGTCCTGCCCGGTGGTGGTGAGCGTCTTCAGGACGAACCCGTCGCCGATGATGGTCCGCTGGCCGATGTGCGCGGGGCCGGCCGGCTTGTCCTCGCTGACCAGGTACTGCAGGAGCGTGCCGCCCGCCGTGCCGAAGAGGTGGCCGCGGCCGTCGTAGGAGAGCTTGTCCTCGGTCCAGCCGCCGTCCCAGATCTTCACCACGCCGGCCAGCGTCAGGGCGTCCTTGTTGGTCTGGACGTCCACCCGGTAGAGGTCGCCGGCGGTGGAGGTGACCAGGACGGTGTTGAAGTTGAGGGTGGCCATCGCCTTCGGCGTGAAGCCGAGGGCGGGACCGATGAGGGTCTTGAGCCGGTCGCCGTCGGACGGGTCGATGGCGGAGTAGGTCAGCCGGCCGTCGGAGAGGATGCCGTAGACGGAGACGCTGCCGCCGCACGAGGTGGCCGCCTGGGCGGTGCCGGTGCTCGTGGTGAGCAGGCACACCGAGAGGGCGGCGGCGGCCAGTGCGCCGACGGTCGCGCGCAGGGCTCTGAAGGACTTCGGCATTGACAACTCCGTTGCTCGGCGGGCTGCTTGACGACAAGCAGCTTCGTCACCGGCCAACGGGATCGGAAGCGGGTTGACCTGGACGGATCCGGTCGTGGACGGATCCGTCCAGGGCGTGCCCCGGGGGTGTGCGGTGGCCTGCCCGGCGCGTGGAGTCGGCGCGCGCCGGGGTGGGGCGCCCCCGCGGAGGCCGCGGTCCGGGCCTCCGGCGGGTGCGCGGCCGCCGTTACCAGGTGACGGTGAAATGCCCGGCGGTGATCGGGGAGACGACGACGCCGGGGCCGGTGAGCTGCTTCGGGCCGAACTTGTCGAGGGAGGTGCCGTTCGCCTCGGCGCCGGTGAAGGCCACGCTGTGCGCGGTGGTCGACGAACCCTGGCCGACCGGCACCTCCGCCAGGACCTCGGCGGAGGACGGCACCGGGGCCGTGACCCGGCCCGTGTTCGCCCGGCTCCACCCGGCGGTCGCGTCGGTGAGCGTGAGGGTGAACGTGCCCCGCCCGTCGGTGGTCACCGAGGCGGTCATCGCGTCGAGCGGCCGGACCGGCTGCGTGTAGTAGATCGGCGGCCCGGGATACAGCTCGTACCAGCCGTCATAGCTGGCCACGCGGCCGGCGGTGCATTCCGCCGCGGTGCCCGTCGCCTCGGCCGTCAGGTCGGTGATGCCGTCGAGCATGGCGGACAGCGCCGTATAGGTCTCCGTGCCGTCGCAGACCGCCGCGGGCTGCGTCCAGCTGACCGACACGCTGGTGTACGTGCCGCCGCCCGCCGCGTAACCAGCCGTCACGTTCGTGGTGCTCGCCGCGTGCGCGGCGGCGGGGGCCGGTGCCGCGTACGCGCCGGGGGCCGCCCCCACAAGCGCCAGCGCCGCCGCCCCGCACACGGCCGCGATCGGCCGCGCCGCTCTTCCGCCGGAACCCGTCATGCCGTTTCCTCCTCGGTCGCCGTGCTCGCGCACGTGGATGACGAGCCGCCAGAATCCTCGGCCCGCTCGGGTTCCGCATAGGCGCTTTCCGGCCTTCCGGACCGGTGCGGGGCCGGGCAGAGCCGATCCGTGGTCCGGGGGAACCGGACCACGGATCAGGGGTTCGGGGCGGGGAGGGGGCGGGGCGTCGCGGTGGCCGGTCAGCCGGGAGGAGCGGTCGGGGCCGCGCCCACCCCGTGGAGGACGCCGCAGTCCCGTACGTCGACCGCCGCGATCCGCCGGCCCCGTCCGCACGAGGACAGAGTGCGGCGGTACCCCTCGGCATCGGGCGGTTCGGGCATCCGAAGGGCCTCCCTCCGGCGGTCCGGCTCCCGCTCCTACGCGCCGCTCGGGTTCCCCCGGTTCCCGGGCCCGTGCGGCCGGGTCACTTCAGCCGCGAATGGAGCAGCCGCTTGCCCATCTCGGCGCCCTTGCGGCTGTCGGCCTGGGCCTTGCGGAACAGTTCGACGACCTCGCTGTCGCCCTCGCGCTCGGCGTCCTTGATGTACGTCTCCAGGCGCAGCGCGTTGCTCAGGCACGCGTCGACGAACCAGATCAGGTTGTAGTCCCGGTCCTTCGTGCCGGTGATGCCGCCGGTCTCCGTAACGCTGGTCATGGCGATGTGTCCTTCCCACGGGCGGTCGCTCTGCGGAGCCGACCGTCGGCCCCGGGGCCCGTCACCGGTGCGCCTGCCCACCTCGCGCGCACGGACACCGGGCGAAAGCCGCGAACCGGGTCAGCCCCCGCCCGCCGGGGGATCGGGCGGGTCGTCGCCGTCGAACACGCCCCCGTCACCGGCCATGGCGTCGGCGGCGAAGTCGTACGGGGCCAGCGGGCCCAGCAACTGGAGCCGCACCCGGCCGTGCCAGTCGCGGGCCAGGTCCTCGGCCGCCTGCTCGAACTCCGTCCGCCGGGCGCCCTCGACCAGGAAGGAGGCGTCCACGACCCCGTCCTCCTCGGGGGAGTCCGCGGTCTTGGCCGCGAGGGCCACCGGCGCCAGGCTCCCGTGGATCTGGTCGGCGTCCGTGGCGCGCCGGGCCTCGATCGCCTGAGCGAGCAGCTCGCCGAGCCGGACCCGCTCGGCGTCGGCCTCCTGCGGCGAGGCGCCCTCGCGCGCCCGGTCGGCCAGCGCCCGCCGTGCCTCCTCGATCTCCGGGTGCTCGGCCGGCAGTTCGCGCAGCAGGGCGTCCTCCTCGTAGTGGGCGCGCAGCGTGAACTGGGAGCGGCCCCGCAGGCGGTCCAGGGCCGCGGCGAAGGCGTCGTGGGCGCCGGCCAGCACGTCGGCCGCGACCGCCCGGTCGTCCCCGAGCACCGTGCCGAAGCGGAACGGCAGCACCGGGGCGCCGGTGGCGGCGATCGCGTCCAGCACTCCCGCGTGCACCCGCAGGTCCTGCGGTGTGCCGAGCGGGCGGGCGGCGCGCAGGTCGCTGACGGCCGCGGCGAGGTCCCCGTGGGTGACGTAGCGAAGGGGCGCCCCGGCGCCGTCGCCGACGGTCGGGAGGTCGCCCAGGTCGGCGCCGGCGGCCGCGCGTTCCATCACTCCGTACACGTAGCAGCCGCCCGGGGCGGCGGCCCCGCCGGTCCCGTCGGCCATCACCGCGCTCCCGCGTCCTCGCCCCCGTCGTCCTCGGCCGCGTCCTCCCCGTCCCGGTCCTCGTCCTCGTCGTAAGCGTCCTCGGCGTCTGCGCCTTCCTCGGCCCCCTCGTCTTCCTCGGCTTCCTCCTCGCGGACCTCCTCGTCACTGCGGACGACCTCGCCGTCGGTGACCACCCCGCGCCAGCCCCGGACCTCCTCCTCGTGCAGGACCGTGTCGGTCATGACGTGCCGACGGAAGTGCTTGAGCTCCAGGCGCGCCCGGCGGCCCTGGGCCCGCCAGAGGTTGCCGGTCTTCTCGAAGACGCCCTGCGGGCGGTACTCGAGCACCAGCAGGATCCGGGTCAGGCCCGGAGCCGCCTCGTGGAAGGTGACGGCGCCGTCGACGCGGCCCTTGGGACCCTCGGACTCCCAGACGATCCGCTCGTCCGGCACCTGCTCGACCACCGTCGCCTTCCAGGTGCGGTGGGAGAGGAAGACCTGCGCCTTCCACGTCAGTTCGGTGTCCGACTCCTGGGAGACGTCCTCGACCTTCTTCATGAAGGACGGGAAGTCCTCGAACTGCGTCCACTGGTTGTAGGCCACCGTGACGGGCACGCCCACGTCGATGGTCTCGACGATGTTGGTGAGGGACTTCGCCGGCGATCCGCCCGGGCCGCCCCCGCCGGTCAGGGCCTCCGCCACCTTGTCCTTCACCCGGCTCGCCCCCACCTTCAGCAGGGTCTTCGCGAGCCCGCCCTTCCCCGGCAGGCCCTCGCCCCCGGTCAGGGCCGACACGAGGCCGGCGCCGCCTTTCTCCGCGACACCGGTGAGCCGCTCCGTCACGTCGTCGACCTTCTCCGTGACCCGGTGCCGCGCGCGCTCGCCCACCGCGGCGGCCAAGCCCTGGGCCTCCTCGCGCAACCGGTCCAGCGGCTGCGCGCCCGTTTCCTTCGGTGCCATGGGTCAGCGCCCCTCTCCGCCCGGGCCGGGACGGTCCCCGGGGGAGCCGGCCGTCGGCTCGGACCCGGCGCGCAGGGCCGAGGTGCGCTCGGCCATCCGCTCGCTGAGCGCCTCGATCCGCCGGGTCGCCGCCGCCAGGGCCGCGGCCCGGCCCGCGGCCACCAGCGCGCCGCCCCTGCCTTCCTCGCCGGTCTGCGACCGCAGCCGCCGCTGCGCGACCGCCGCCGCCACGGTCAGCGCCAACCGCATCTTCCGGAAGCGTCCGAGGAGATAGCCGCCGGCCGCACCCGCGGCCACCTGTCCGGCGTTCATGACCTGCCTCCTCCGTAGCGGAGCCCGTCCGTCGTACCCACCCCTGCCCGACCCGGTTCGGGGAAAACGCCATAAAAGAGGCGAAAAGGTCGTCCGGCGCGGACCCGGCGATGGCCGCCCGGCGGTCGAAGCGCCGGATGTGGGCGTGCCGGCGGCCCGCTGCTCCGCCCCCCTGACGACCCCGGGGCGGCGGTTCTCCGACGGTTCCGCCGGTTGGGACGATCGTCGTGATCGTGAGAGGCTGGCGGTGACGGTCCGGGGTACGCGGAGGAGGCGTGGGCGAACTGCCTGGTGACATCGGGAACGGCATGTCCGCGCGGCACGAGGCGTCGCCGAAGGTCCTGCCCGACCTGATCGGGGCGGCGGCCTGCGTGGTGAACGACCAGGGCCTGATCACCAAGGTCAATGCCGCCATGGAGCACCTGCTGGCCCGGTCCGCCGCCGACCTCGTCGACCAGGACGCCCACGACCTGCTGCACCGCGACCCGCACGGGCAGCCGCTGCCCAAGGCGCAGTGCCGGCTGCTGGAGGCGTTCTTGTCCCGGCGGGCGCAGACCGGCACCGAGTGGTTCGCCCGGGGCGACGGATCACTGGTCGAGCTGACGTGGATGATGGCGCCGTGCGTCGAGACCGGCGCGCCCGACGTGGCCGTGGTCGTCTACACCGAGTGCGACTCCGGGCGGCCCGCCTCCGGCGCGGACGGCAGCACCCGGGCACTGTCGGAACTGGAACGCCTGGCCCTGCTCGCCGAGACGACCACCCGGCTGACGTCCACCCTGGACAGCGACGAGGCCCTGTGGCGGCTGGTCCGCCTGGTGGTGCCGCGGGTCGCGGACTGGGCGGTGGTCGACCTGATCACCGAGGTCGACGAGATCGAGCGGACCATCGTGGCGCACCGCCAGGACGGCACCTACCAGCGGCGCGAGGACCTCGAGGGGCCGATGCCGCCGGTGTGGGCCGAGTCGCCGATGCCGCTGTCCCGGGCGCTGCGGGGCGCGGCCTCCACGCTGGTGACCCCGGAGACCTACCAGGGCCCGCCGGACTCCGGCATCGCGATCGAGCAGCGCCGCCTGTTCGAGGCCACCGGGATGCACTCCGCGGTGATCGCGCCGATACGCGGCGTGCGCGACGTCCTGGGCGCCCTGACCCTGGGCCGCGCCGAGCGTCCGGATCCCATGACCCCGGCCGACCTCTCGCTGCTGGAGGACGTCAGCCGCCGCACCGGCCTGGCACTGGACAACGCGCGGCTCTACCAGCGCCAGCGCAAGGTCGCCGAGACCATGCAGCGCCACCTGCTGCCGAGGCTCCCCGAGGTCCCCGGGCTGGAGATGGCCGCCCGGTACGTCGCCGCCCCGGACGCCTCGGACGTGGGCGGCGACTGGTACGACGTCTTCACCTGCGCCGACGGCGCCACGGCCCTCGCGATCGGCGACGTGGTCGGCCACGACCTGGACGCGGCGGCCGGAATGGCCCAGGTGCGCAGCATCCTGCGGGCGTACGCGTGGCAGCACCACGAGCCGCCCAGCGCCGTCGTCCACCGGCTGGACGAGTCGGCCGTGCACATCGCGGGTGTGCCCATGGCCACCCTCGTCCTGGGCGTCCTGGAGCGGACCGACGCCCTCGATTGGCGGCTGACCTGGACCAACGCCGGTCACCCGCCCCCGCTGCTGGTCACCCCCGACGGCCGGGCCCGCTACCTCGGCGACGCGCACGGGCTGCTGCTGAGCACCGGCCTGTCCGCCGACCGCGAGGACGCCGAGGTCACCCTCCCCCCGGGCTCCACCCTCGTCCTCTACACCGACGGCCTGGTGGAGAACCGCGACAGCCCCATCGACCAGGGCCTGGACCGGCTGCGCCGGCACGCCGCCGCGCTGGCCCACCGCCCGCTGCCGTCCTTCACCGACCTGCTCCTGGACCGCGCGGGGCACGATAGCCGCAGCAACGAGGACGACGTCGCCCTCCTCACCGTCCGGACGCCGGCCGCTCAGCCCGCGCGGTAGCGCCCGGCTGTCCGGCCGGGGTCCGCGGCGCCAACCCGCTCGGCGCGGGCCCGCCTTGGCGATCGGCGCCGGTCAGGGCGTCGCCGGTCCCGGCCGAGGTTCCGGCGCGGGGCCGGGCCGCGGGAACGGGTCGGGGCCCGGCGGTTCGGGCGGCGGCGGATCGGGCTCCGGCCGGGGCGGCGGGGGCGGGAGGGGGTCGGGTCCGCCGGGCGGTGGGAGGGGACCGGGCAGCGGGCCCGGCCGCGGCCCGGGACCGGGTCCCGGGGTCGGCGTCGGGCTCGGGGGCACCGGGGGGTTGGGACGGGGAGTACCCATGGGGCGCGGTCAGCTCCTTTCGGTGCGGCGCCGCGGGACGCGCCCGCGGATCACCGGGCGGCGGGTCCGTCGGAGGCGCGGCCGTCGGGGGCCGACGATCCGGCGGTGGTCGCGGCGCCGGTGCCGGCCGCCGCGCCGGAGCCGGACGGCACGGCGCCGGAGGCGGTGACCCCGATGGCGACCTTGGTCCACCCCGGTTCGCGGCGGTCGAAGGCCTCGTAGGCGTCGATGGCGTCGAGGGTGGAGGCCCAGTGTGTGATCAGCGGACTGGGGTCCAGGGCTCCGGTGCCGACGAGGGTGACCAGTTCCGGGATGTAGTGCCGGTGGTGGCAGTTGCCGGACTTCAGGGTGAGGTTCTTCATGAACGCCTCCCCGAAGGGGTAGTGCTCGACCTGCGGCGGATAGACGCCGACCGTGCCGATGGTTCCTGCCTTGGCGACCGCCCGCACCGCCCAGCGGGCCGCCTGGCTCGGGGCGTTGCCGGGCACCCACGTGTCCCCGCGGGGGTGGCGCTCGGGCGCGGCCTCGTCCCGCTCGTGGTCGAACTCCTCGCGCCGGGCGTCGGAGATCCCGGCGGCCGGCCCGTACGCCGGGCGCTGGGCGTCCACGCCGACGGCGTCGATCACGCGGTCCACGCCGATGCCGCGGGTCAGTTCGCGGATGGCCTCGACCGGGTCCTCGGCGTTGAAGTCGACGGCCTCGGCGTGCTGGCGGCGGGCCAGCTCCAGCCGGTCCGGGAGGCCGTCGACGACGATGATCCGCCCGGCGCCCTGGAGCCGGGCGCAGGCCACGGCCGCCTGGCCGACCGGTCCGCCGCCGAAGACCGCCACGGTGTCGCCGGCGGTCACCTCGGCCAGCCGGGCGCCGAACCAGGCGGTGGGGTAGATGTCCGAGAGCAGGACCGCCTGGGCGTCGTCCACGGTCTCGGGCAGCGGGACCAGCCCGGCGTGCGCGAACGGGACCCGCGCGAACTCCGCCTGCAGCCCGTCCAGGCCGCCGGCCGCCTCGGGACCGCCGAAGAAGACGGTGCCGGCCAGCGGGCCGCCGGGGTTCGCGTGGTCGCACTGGGAGTGGTAGCCGGCCCGGCAGTACGAGCAGGTGCCGCAGGCCACCGTGGAGGGCACGACGACCCGGTCCCCCGGGCGCAGGTTGCGCACCCCGGCTCCGACCTCCTCCACCACCCCGACCGCTTCGTGGCCGAGGACGCGCCCCTCGCGGACACCGGGCATCGTGCCGCGCACGAAGTGCAGGTCGGTGCCGCAGATCGCGGAGGTGGTGATCCGGACGATGGCGTCGTACGTGTCCTGGATCTTCGGCTCGTGGATGTCGTCCAGGCGGATGTCGCCGATCCCGTGCCACACGACGGCCTTCATGGTCCTCATCCCTCTCCTCGCGGTGAGTGGGCGCGTCATGGCGTCGGGTCGCGGGCTGCCCACTCCGGGCGATCTCCTCACGACAGCCGGTCACCGGCCGCGTGCGCCCACTGGAGTCCGGCCGTGCTCCCGGGGGAGCGGCCGTCGTTCCCGTCTCCCGGTCGGCTACCCGGGGACGTGGAACCTGCACGTCACCCGCACGTCCGGATGCGGGCGGAGGCGCCGCCACGGCCGACGGTCCCGGAGCGGCCGACCGCGGGGAGCGCGAAGGTCCGCGCACACGGACGCGCCCCGCGCCGCCCAGGTGGGGCGGCGCGGGGCGGGGCGGGCGGCGGTCAGCGGCCCATGGCGTCGCGTGCCTTGTCCATCATCGCCATGAAGGGCCCGGTCATCGCCAGGGCGGCACGGGAGCCGGTCGCGCCCGGGTGCGGGTGCGTGGGTGCCAAGTGCTCGGCCCTGAGCATCCGTTGGCCCATGGTGTGGCGCTGCGCGGTGGAGCAGTCGGCCAGGAGCGCGGGGAACTCCTCCATCTCCTCGCGGTCGGCGTGCTCGCCGACGGCCCGTTCGAAGTCGACCAGCGCGTCGAGGAACTCGGGGCTGGAGACGTCCATGCCCTCCAGCGTCTTCAGGACCCGGCTCGCCTCTTCCTCCTCGGCGTTGCGGGCGTGCGCCTCGCTCTCACCCGCCGTCCTCTCGGCCACCGGCCGTACGATCAGCTCCTCGGCGGCCTCGTGCACCGCCAGCAGGGCCCGCAGCGCGTCGAATGACCGCTGCCGGTGCTCGCCGGTGGCGTGGGTGATCTCCGCGAACAACTCCCTGATCCGGGCGTGCTGTTCCAGCAGCAGACCGACGACGTCACCGTCCGGCAGCCGTGCCGCGGCCTCCCGCTCAGCGTCAGGCGTGGTCATAGCAGTCCTTTCTCGGTGTCCTGCACGGTCCACCCTCTCCTCACCCCGCTCCCCGGGGGGAAACGTCCTGCGGCGGCGCTGGTGCGCGGCCGGCCGGTCACCGGTCAGCCGCGCACCAGCGCGACGACGAGGACGACGACCACCACCAGGAGCACGATGCCCACGACCGTCAGCGCGCCCCGCCGGGCGCCCCGCGGCTCCGAGGCGGGCTGCTGCACCGGCGTCGGCGTCTGACCCCACGCGGCTCCGTAGGCGGCGGGCGAGGGCTGCGGCTCGGGCGCGGTGGCGTCGGCGTGCGGGCGGTCCCCCTCGTAGACCTGCCCGGGCGGGGCGGGTTGGTGCTCCTCGCCGGGCAGGGCGTCGGGCGCGCGGGCCGCCCCGGCGCTCGCCTCCTGCCCGCGGACGCGCTCGTCCGGCCGCTGCGGTTCCTGCTCGTACGTCCTGCCGGGCGAAGGGCTCTCGTGCTGTGCGTGCCTGGCCATGATTCCTCCTCGCAGAGCGGGCGAATGGCCTGGAGGGGCGGATGCCCGGCGGTTCCCGGCGGAAACAGGACGCCGGTCAGGACCGGGGGAGGAGCGTGCCGAGCGGCCCGAGGTCGAGGTTGAGGTCCTCCTGGCGCAGCCCGTGCTCGGCGCAGAGTTCGGCCATGCGCTCGTCGAGGAGCATCAGGGCGGTGCCGATCCGCTCGACCTGGGCGTCGCTCAGGCCGCCCTCGTCCACCCGGCGGATCGCCTGGCGCTCCATGAGCTGGCGCACCAGTTCCACGACGGTGAGCACCAGGTGGACCAGGTCGCGGCCGACGTCCTGCGGGTCCACGTCCAGCCGGGCGGCGGCCGGGGGCCCGTTCACAGCGGCCCCCCGTCGTCCCAGGGCGCCGGGACGCGCTCCCCGACCGACGACAGCAGGGCGTGCAGCGACAGCCGGACCAGGGGGACGTCCGCGACGGCCAGCACGATGTCGCCGCTGATCACGACACCGGCCGCCAGCACCCGGTCGAGCAGGTCGACCAGGGGCACGCCGATCGGCGCCACCGGGCCGTCCGGCTCCCGCCACGGCACCGCGGTGGTCACGCCCGCCTCCCGCCGCCGGGCGCGTCCTCGCCGGCCGCCGCGTCGGGCAGGGCGGCGAACGAGTACGGCACCCACGGCCCGCTGACGTCGATCCTGGCGCCGGTGCGCCGCCGCAGCGCCGCGACGGCCCGCAGGAAGGCGGCCTCGTGCTCCCTGGCCACCAGGTAGGCCGCGTTGAGCACCTGGGGGGTCCGCACGCCCGTGAGGTGGGCGGCCTGCGGACGCAGCCGGCGGCTGGAGGAGGCGAGGACACCCAGTCCCGCGTCGACCGTGTCGGCGACCCGCTCGGCGTCGTGCCGCCGCCCTTCGCGGGCGCGGTGCTCGGCGCGGCGGCGGGCGAGGTAGTCGCGTCCGGTGCCGGCCCCCGGGGTCCGCGACGGCCCCGCGGGCGGGGGAGCCGCCCCGGCGGGCTCCGCCGCGGCCGGGTGGACCTTGACGCCCCACTCGTCGCACCCGTCGATGCGCCCGAGCACCGCGGCGAAGCGCTCGGCGTCCCGCGCGAGCGCCTCCCGGGCCCGGTCGTCGCCGAGGTAGAGGGTGGCGAGGGCCAGTGGCACCGCCGTGGTGTGCCGGGCGACCGCGCAGACGACCTCGTGGTGGGCCCGCGCGGTGCGTTCGAGCGCGACCGGGTCGGACAGCCGGGCCTGCCAGGCGTCCTCGGCGGCCTCGCCCCGCGGAAGGTGCTGCACCACCGCGGTGAGCGGTCCGCACGGGAGGAGCCGCAGCGGGCCGCCGGGCGCGAGGCCCGTCAGGTCGCGCAGCACGGCCGGGTCCACCGCCCGGCCGACGGCGAACACATAGGTGGCCGCGTCGGCCGTCACGCCGTCCGCCGCATCGGGCGCCGTACCGGCCCTCACGCCCGGCTCCCCGTGCGCCGCCGCCCGGCCGGTTCCGGATCGGCCTCCTGCTCCGGGGACGCCTCCAGTTCCCGCAGCCTGCGGCGCAACTCCTCGTTCTCCTCGCGCAGTTCGTCGCGCGCGGCGCGGGAGCTGAGCGCGGGGTCGGTCTCCCACCAGTCGATGCCGGCCTTCTTCGCGGTGTCGACCGAGGCGATGAACAGGCGCAGCCGGATGGTGAGCAGTTCGATGTCGAGCAGGTCGACCTTGATGTCCCCGGCGATGACGATGCCCTTGTCGAGGACGCGTTCGAGGATGTCGGCGAGGTTGTCGGTGGGCGGGGCGGTGGACAGGAAGTCCCGGTGCCGCGGTTCGACCTCGGTCACGGCCCCACCTCGCGCCTCTCGCCGGGCGCGCCCGCCGCCACGCCGTCGTACGGTGCCACGCCGTCGTACGGAGCCGCGCCGTCGTGCGGTGCCGGTCCGGCGGACCGCTCCTCCAGCAGGTCGAGCAGGCGGTCCTCCTCGCGCTCGAACGCCTCCCCGTCGATCAGGCCGTTCTCCAGGTCCTCATTCAGCGCCACCAGCCGGGCCCGCACCACGCCCGGGTCCCGCAGTTCCCGTTCGGCGGCCTGCCCCACCCGGTCGGCGATCCACGCCACACCGCGCACCGGGGCCAGCGGCAGCGTGAGCACGGTGGTGACGAGCCCCATGTCAGACGCCCGCCGACACGGCGCCGGAGGCGGCCCGGACGAAGCTGTAGCACGGCAGCGGTCCGGTGAGCCTCAGCTCCGCCCGGTCGCGGCACGCCCCGGCCAGCCGCTTCGCCTCGGACCGGAACCCGGCCGCCCGGTCGGCGTCCACCAGGAACGACACGTTGAGCGGGCAGCCGGCCACCTCCGGCCCGGGGGCGGAGTCCGCCGCCGCGGCCAGCAGCTCGCGGACCGCCTCCCGGCCGGCCTCGGCCGCGCGCCGCTCCAGCGCCACGGCGACCGCCTCGCCCAGCCGCACGTTCGCCTCGTAGCTCGGCCGCGCCCGGGTCGCCTCCCGCAGCCGCCGCACCCCGGCGTCCTCGCGCAGCAGCGCGGGCAGCGCGTCGGTGGCGGGGAGCGCCTTGAGGTTGAACTCGACCCGCCCGGCGAGCCTTTCGAGCGCGGCCAGGCAGGTGGCCCGCTCCTCGGTGAGGTACGCGCGGACCCGGTCCTCGTCGGGCGCCACGGTGCCGAAGCGCATCGGGACCACCGGGCCGGACGCCGCCAGCGCGGCCAGGGTCTCCTGGTGGGCCAGGAGGTCCCGCCGACGCGGCCGCAGGCGGACCGGGGCGGCGGCCACGACGGCCGCGAGCGGACCCTGCCGCACGAGACGGGTTTCCGTCGCGGACTCCGGTCGGCCGGGGGCGGCCGCACCGGGGTGGCGGTCGGCCACGACCGCGAGCAGCAGCAGTCCGGTCGTCACGCGTTCGCCTTCTTCCGTGCCTTGGTGCGGGCGCTGGTGGCGGACTTCTTGCGGGCGGCCGGGCGCCGCCGCGCGGGAGCGGCGCCGTTCCCGTTCCCGTCACCGTTGTCGCTCTCGTCCTCGTCGTCGGACCCGCCGACCGCCTCGCGGACCTTCTTGCCGACGGCCCCGACCGCGGCCTTGGCGCCCCGCCCGCCCAGGCTCCGCCCGGCGCCGCCGAACAGTTCGGGGACGGTCCGGCTGTGCTCGTCGCTCTCCAGGTCGACCCGGTTGCACGCCTCGGCGAACCGCAGGTAGGTGTCCACGCTGGCCACGACCACCCGGGCGTCGATCTTCAGGATCTCGATCCCCACGAGGGAGACCCGCACGAACACGTCGACGACCATGCCGCGGTCCAGGATCAGCTCCAGGACGTCGTACAGCGTCCCGGCCCGGGCCGGGACGTAGGCGAGCGGCGCCGGGTAGGCGGTCGTGGTGGTCAGCGTCATGGCCCGTCCTCCTGGTGTGGGGGCTCAGTGCCCGGCCGATCCGCGCTGGTAGCGGCGGATCCTCCGGTAACCGGCCAGCTCGCCGTCCTGGTCGAGCCGTACCTCGTAGGTGGCGAGCAGGCTCGTGGTGTCGGGGATACGCGCCACTTCCAGTACGTCGACGGCCACCGACCAGCCCTCGTCGACCCGTTCCACGGCCGAGGCACCCTCGGACGGGTGGGCGATCAGGCGCTCCAACTGCTCGCACGCCAGGTGGGCGGCGTGCGCCGGACCGGTCCGGGCGGCCGCGCGCGACCGCGGCCCGGTGGAGGAACGCGTGCGCCCCCGACTCTGCTCTGCCATGCCCCCAGTCTCACGAGGCCCGCGGCCGGCGCACCTCGCGGTGAGCCGTCGGAGTGGCGCACGCGGCCATCGGGACGACACCGCCCCCGCGCGCAGGGCCGGCACCGGAAGGCGGGCTCAGCGGCCCGCGTGCTCCTTGACGTCCTCGGCGACGCCCTTGTCGAGGGCGCAGCGCACCAGGGCGGCGGCGAGCGCCGGGTAGTCCTCGCGCCGGGCGAGGCCGGCGAGATCGCGCGGGGACTCCGGCAGCCCGATGCGCCGGGCGCCCTGCCGCGCCTTCCGGTCGAAGTACGGCGCCGCCTCCGGCCACACCGCCTGGGCCTCGCGCAGGAAGATGTCCGCGCCGACGGGCCCGAGCCCGGGCAGCTCCTGGAGCAGCCGCTGGTCCTCCGCCAGGTCGCCGCCCGCTTCCTCGCGCAGCTTGCGCAGGTCGCCGTCGTAGCGCTCCAGCAGCATCCGCGCGCCGTCGCCGAGCTGGGTGGAGGTGCGCTCGTCGTAGCGGCGGTAGTGGCCCTCGCGGAGGGCGTCCACCCGCCGCTGCCGGCTCGCGTCGGCCATCGTCCGCGGCTCGCGCAGGCCCGCGTCGAACAGCGCGCGGGCGGCGTCACTCGCCACCGACGCCTTGATCCGGGCGCTGAGCAGGTGGGCGAGCACGAGCAGTTGGTAGAGCGGCGCCGGGGTGTTGCGCACCTGGACCCCCGCGTCCTGGGCGTACGTGCGCCCGTGCGACGCGAGCAGGTCCCTCACCTTCGCGCGGTCCGCCCTCGTCGCCATCTCGCTCACCCCGTTCCGGCCGGTGGACCTCTCGCGTCGGGTGCCCGGGCGGCGTCCGGGGCAAACGGGGCTGAACGCCCGGGAAACCCGTACGGAGGGCTACGGGCCGCTCCCGTCGGCGCCGGCGTCCTCGTCCCGGTGCCTGCGGCGGTGCGTGGTGTCGCACCACGGGTGGGTCCCGCTCAGGCCGCAGGTGCAGATCGCGACCATGAAGCGGTGCGAGGTCACCGCGCGGCCGTCGGCGCCGGTGACGGTGACCGGGCCCTCCACCAGCAGCGGTCCGTCCCGTTCGGCGAAGATCCGGCAGGGCCGTTCAGGTGTGCTCGGCACGGATGACCACCAACTCCTCCTCGTCCTGGCCCTCGGCCACCAGGCCCCGCCGGCGCAGCCACCCCAGCCGCGAGCGCAGCACCGGGCCGAAGGGCACGAGCGCGCGCTCGGTGACCTCCGCCCGCAGGCCCGCCCCCTCCAGGCGGCGGACGGTCGTGTCGGGGCCGCACAGCCCGGAGTGGACCAGCAGCAGCACCCCGCCGGGCCGCAGCGACGCCGCCGCCGAGCGGCACACCTCGTCCAGGACCGCGCGGCCGTCGGGCCCGCCGTCCCAGGCGCGGGCGGCGCCGTGCCGCGCCCGTCGCGCACCGGGCGCCGGCACGTAGGGCGGATTGCTGACGACCAGGTCGTACGCCCGGGCGGTCCGGTGGCCGGCGGACACGTCCCGTCGCCGGACGGTCACCGGCAGCCGGCTCAGGGCGGCGTTCGCGCGGGCGCACAGCACGGCCCGCCGCGAGACGTCCACGGCGGTGACCCGGGCGCCGCGCCGGGCGGCGAACACCGCCAGCACCCCGCTTCCCGTGCCGAGGTCCAGCACGTCGGTGCCGGGGCCGATCGCCTCGCGGCACATCGCGCGCACGAGCAGGCGGCTGTCGTGCTGCGGGCGGTAGACACCCGGCACCCGTATCGCGGTCCGGCGCCGGCCCGATCCTCGCTCGCCGGGTCCTGGTACGGCCATGGCACCACCATTTCGGACGTCCGGAGCTGAGCGGCGACAGGTGCGCGCTCGCCCTGCGGGTGCCCCGTGGCCGATGACCCATGCGCGTGTCCGTGCGGCGTCGCGAAGGGACTGCGGGCCTCCGCTGTCCTCCGTGCCCGTCTCCGCGGGGCGCCCGGGCCGCTGGGGCGTGTCCGCAGGGTGCGTCCGGACGGTGACGCCTGGCACGCGTTCCCCCATGGCTTCGCCTGGGAGGTGCCCCCACTGCGTTGTCGGGCAAGTCCGAGGAGGCCCTTTGCGAGGAGGGCCCTCCGATTTGCGATCTGGGGGTACCGCCCAGGCGAGGCTATGGGGAGAGCGCCAGCCGCCGTCGGCCCCGCCCTGCGGGCGGACGACGCGACCTTGCGGACACGCCCCAAAGGGCCGCCGCGCCGGGCCGCCGGGCTGCTCACCGCCGGAGGGTCAGTGCTCCGCCATGATCGCGGCCAGCTCCGCGTCGAGGTCCCGGGCGACCCGGTCGGCGTCGCGCCGCGCGAATTCGCGCACCCGGGTCAGGAAGTGGCTGATCTGCCCGGCCGGCAGCAGCAGCCGCGCGCTGCACGAGCGGGTCAGCGTGACCTCCACCAGGGGGAAGTGGCCGGGGACCGGCCGGACCCTGACGTCGCCCACGCCGGCCGGCGCGAGGAGCCCCCGCCCGAGCAGCTCCCACGAGAACGTCCACCGCACGTCCGGCCCCTCGGGCACGCGCAGCACCATGCCGACCGCCAGGCAGTCCGCGGGGTCGTAGACCACGTCGGTCACCACGAACACCGCTTCGTCCCCCGGCAGGTTCAGCCGCCCCGTCACCCGGATCTCCGTCGGCTCCCGGTCTTCCGGCATCCCCATGGCTCCGCCTTCCCTCCGCACGCGCACCACGTGTTCATGCCACGCCTTGCCCGCCCGGCGCCGCCGAAACAGCACGGCGTCGTGTCCGTGCCGCCGTGAGGCCGGAGTTGACCCCGGAACAGGGGACTCGGTAGCGTCCCCACCCCCTAGCGCCGCCTTCGGAGCCACGGGGTGGGGTCGTTGCCCACTCCCTCGGTTCACGGAGGTTCATGTGCCTGGTGCCTCGCCGTTCGCGCGTCGCGATTTCCGGCTCCTGCTCTTCGGCCAGACGGCCAGTCAGTTCGGTTCCCACCATCGCGGGCGTGGCCCTGCCGCTGCTGGCCGTGCTCACGCGGCACGCCTCGCCCCTTCAACTCGGGCTGCTGAACGCCTCCGCCACGCTCTCGTTCGCCGTGATCGGCCTGCCCGCGGGCGCCTGGCTGGACCGGGTACGGCTGCGTCCGGTGCTGGTGGCCGCCGATATCGTGCGGGCGCTCGCGCTGGCGGGTGTCCCCGCCCTCGCCTGGTGGGGACGGCCGGGCATCGGGGCGCTGCTGGCCGTGTCGGTGGTGACCGGCCTCGCGCGGGTGTTCTTCGACATCGGCTACCCGGGCTACGTGCCCGCGCTGCTCGGCGGGGAGCAGGTCCTGGCCGGCAACGCGGCCCTGGAGACCGCCCGGGCGACGGGCCAGTTCGCCGGACCGGGTCTCGGCGGCTGGCTGGTCGGACTGATCGGGGCGGCCGACGTGATCGCCGTCCTGGCCGAGGCCGTCGGGGCTGCGGGCCGCGCTCTTTCTCGCCCAGGGCCTGGTCGCCGCCGCGCCGCTGCCGGTCTGGCCGGCGCTCCGCCATGCCCGCGAGGTGACCGACCTCCCCGCCTGGTCCGCCGCCCCGCGATGCCGTGGCGCGGCGGTCGTTCACGCCGCCGACAGCGCTTCCGTCGGGGGCAGCCGGGCCGCCCGCAGGGAGGGGTAGACACCGGCGGTCATCCCGACCAGGAGCGCGGCGGCCAGGCCCTCGACGAGCGAGGACAACGGGACGACCGGGGGCCAGCCCTGGAAGGTGGCGTACCCGAGGACGGCCAGGGCGCCGGCCGCCGCGCCGACCGCGCCGCCGGCCGCGGAGAGGATCACCGCCTCGGTGAGGAACTGGCCGCGGATCTGGCCCCGGTTGGCCCCCAGGGCCCGGCGCAGGCCGATCTCGCGGCGGCGCTCCAGCACCGAGATGATCATGGTGTTGGCCACGCCGATGCCGCCGACCAGCAGGGCGACCGCGGCCAGCCCCAGGAAGAGGGAGGAGAAGGTGTGCTCGGTGGCGCGCTTGGCGGCCAGCGCGTCCGAGGGCCGGCTCACCTCGATCAGCCCGGGCAGCCGCGGGTACAGCGTGGCCGGCAGCACCGCCCGCACGTCCTCCAGCGCGTCCTCGCGCGCCTTGACGTACACCACGGTGGGGTGACCGTCGAAGCGCAGGTAGCGGGTCGCGGCGGGCCAGCCCACCATCACCGACTGCTCCAGTTCCGGGGTGAGCGGCATCGGGTCGAGGATGCCGATCACGGTGAACAGCCGGTGGTCGATGGTGACCTGGGGCGGCGGCCCGCTCGCGGGCAACTGCCGGAATCCCAGCCAGGACGCGGCCTGGTAGCCCAGCACCACCGCCGGGAACCGGTCCGTGGCCGGTGACAGGAAGGCGCCGGTGTGCACCCGGCCGCCGACCGCCGGCAGCAGGTCGTCCCGGGCGGCCAGCACGCTGATGCCCACGCTGTCGCTCGGGTCGGACCGGTCGGTGCGCTGGACCGCGTCGTGCGTGTTGGCGACGGCGCTCGCCCGCGTCACCGGCCCGATCCGCCGGGCCATCGCGTCCGCGTCCTGCGGCAGCAGCACCGGTGGCGTCTGGTTCGGCTGCGGCTGGGCCTGGAGCATGTCGGTGCCCAGCGCCGTCAGCTGCTCCAGCAGCGCCCGCTGGCTGGACGCGGGGATGCCGGTCACCACGATCATCGTGGCGATGCCGATCGAGATCCCCAGCGCCGACAGGGCCGCGCGCAGCCTGCGCACCCGCAGCCCGATCAGCCCGAGCCGCAGCACGTCGCCGGGGGACAGCCGCACCGATCCGGGCGCGGAACGGTCCGGGGCGTTCGCGCGCCTCATGCGCCCGCCCCCTCGGGTGCGCCGGCCGGCAGCGGACGCGCCCGGAGGCCGTCGGCGCCGGTGTCGGTGACGATCCGGCCGTCCCGCAGCTCTATCCGGCGCGGCAGCCGGCCGGCGATCTCACGGTCGTGGGTGATGACGGCGATGGTGGTGCCCTCCGCGTTGAGCCGGGTGAGGAGTTCCAGGACGGCCCGCCCGTTGGCGGTGTCCAGGGCGCCGGTGGGCTCGTCGGCAAGCACCAGCGCGGGGGAGTTGACCAGGGCGCGGGCGATGGCCACCCGCTGCCGCTCGCCGCCGGAGAGCTGGTGCGGCAGGTGCCCCAGCCGGTGCGCCATGCCCACCCGGGCCAGCGCCTCCTCGGCCAGCGGGCGGCGCCGGCGGCGCGGAACTCCGGCGTACAGCAGCCCGGTCGCCACGTTCTCCGCGGCGCTCAGGCCCTCGGTGAGGTGGAACTGCTGGAAGACGAAGCCCAGCCAGCGGGCCCGCAGCACCGACAGCCGCCGGTCGGGCAGGGCGGCGACGTCCTGGCCTGCGACCTCCACGGTGCCCTCGCTCGGAAGGTCGAGGGTGCCCATCAGGTGCAGGAGGGTGGACTTGCCCGAGCCCGACGGGCCGATGACCGCGAGGAGCTCGCCCGCGCCGATGGTCAGCGAGACCCGGTCCAGGGCGATCACCCCGCCCGGGTAGACCTTGCTGACCTCGCGCACGCGCAGGACGTCCGGGCCGGCCGGGGGAGCGCTCACGAGGCCGTCTCCACCCGCAGGCCCGCGGTCACGCCCGGCCCGCTCACCTCGACCTCGCCGGTCGCGAACAGCCCCGTGGTGACGGCGACCAGCGTGCCGTCGGTGCGCTGCAGCGCGTACCCGCCCTCCTTCAGCGCCACCAGCGCGGTGACGGGGACGGCCAGCACCCCGTGCCGGGTCGTGGTGGTGAACCGTACGGTGACCGGCGCCGCGTCCAGCCCCGCCAGGTCCTTCGCGTGCGCGGGCGCGACCATGACGTCCACGGTCGGCGGGGCGTCCGGGTCCTGCTGGCCGGCGCCGGAGCCGCCGCCGGCCTGGACCGTGCCGCTCACCGACGTCACCCTGCCGGGCACGGCCCGCTCGTCCGGCAGCGTGATCGTCACCGCGGCCCCGGCCTTGATGCCGCCCGCGTCGGCCGCCTCGACCGGCACGGTGACCCGCCGGCCGGTGGCCGTCACGGACATCAGCGTCTCCTGCACGGGATCGCCCAACTGCGCCTGCACCTGCCCGATCCGCACCGGCCCGGGCAGCACCACGGCCTGCCCCACCCCGAGCGCGCCGGTCGCGGCCGTCCCGATGTGCTGCTGCCAGCGCTTGACGGCCGCGGCCAGCGCCGGGGTGTACGTGGCCCCGTGCCCGTCGGTGTCCGGGGGGCGGTAGCCGATGTCGTACCCGAGTGCGTGGAGGTTGTCGGCGACCACGGTGACGTCGTGGCCCCGCAGCGGCTCGCCTTTGCCTGACGGCGCCTTGAGGGTGCGGAAGAGCGGGGTGCCGCCGTACAGGAGCACCACCGGCTGGTCGTCGACGCGGTAGAGGGAGTGGCCGCGGGTGACGGTGGAGCCGGGCGCGGCCAGCGCGGTCACGACGCCGGTGCCGCGGCCGGTCACCGGGGTCCGCGGGCCGTGGCCGAGGGTGCCGGGCAGGCTGCGGCTGTCGGACAGGTCGGTCCTGGTCACCTCGGCCGTGTGCACGTGCGCGGCGCTCACCGGCGGCCCGGGGGGCTTGCGGGCGTGCGCGCGCAGCACGACCGCGCCGGTGGTGAGGCCGCCGGTCACCAGGAGCAGGGCGGCCATGGCGGCGGGACGGACGCGGAAGCGGTGGGCGGGGCCGGGGGGTGCGGCCGGCCCGGGCTCGGAGCGGAAGCCCTCCGAACCGGCGCTCCCGGCGGGTCCGTTCACGGATGATGCGTGTCCCGTGGATGCGTGTCCGGTGGATTCGTGCTCGGTCACGGCGCTACTTCCCCGCCCCGCCGCCGAACGCCTCCATCTGGCACGTGTCCTCGATCTCGCCCTCGTTCGCCGGGACCTCGGTCATGCTGCTGTCGTACGTCCAGCCCAGGCCGCCCGGGTCCACGCTGGTGTCCGGCACGAGGTGGACCAGGACGCCGTGCTTGCGCAGGCAGGCGATCTCGGCGAGCGTGTCGTCGCGGTAGTGCGTGTTGAGCGCCGGATTGAGCTCCGGCGGCTCCTGCGGCAGCTTGTCCTCGCAGGCGGCGCTCGCCTTCTTCGGTACGGGGTCGGCCACGCTCTTGGGCGCGCCCGCGATCGCGGCCCGCGTCGTGGTCCAGCGGGCGCCGTGCGCCACCAGGCACTCGTCCCAGGCGTGGATCAGCGCCTCGCGCTCGGCGGGGGTGTCGTCCAGGCGCTCCTGGGGCGCGGCGGATCCCGTGCGCGTGGCGATGGCCTTCGTACTCGGGGCGGACCCGGCGGGGGACGCGGCGGACGAAGCGGCCGTCGAGGGCAGCGAGGCGACACCCGGCTCGGCCGTGCCGCCGCCCCCGCACCCGGCGAGCGCGAGCAGGCACACCACCGCGGGCGCGAGGGGGACGAGGACGCGGCGCGATCGGCCCGGGCGCGGTGCGCGGCGGCCGGGCCGCGCGGGCGGCGCGACCGGGGGGAAGGCGGAGTTCGGTGACATGCTCCGGGACGCTAGGGCGCGGATGTCAGGAGATTGTCAGGAAGCCGTAGTGCTCCGATGGCGCCGACCGCCCGCGGGCCCTGGGGCGGTCGGCGGGCCCGCGGGCGTTCCTAGACTCGACGCCATGTGCGCACACGTGGTGGTCGCCGAGGACGATCCCAAGCAGGCCGAGCTGATACGCCGCTACCTGGAGCACGACGGCCACCGGGTGGCCGTCGTGCACGACGGCCGGTCCGCGCTGGAGGAGGCCCGGGCGCACCGGCCCGACCTGATGGTGCTCGACGTGATGATGCCCCGGGTGGACGGCCTGGACGTGTGCCGGGTGGTGCGCGGCGACCCGGCCCTGGCCGCCCTCCCGGTGCTGATGCTCACCGCACGCTCCGGCGAGGACGACCTGCTTCTCGGCCTCGACCTCGGGGCGGACGACTACATGACGAAGCCCTACAGCCCGCGCGAACTGATGGCCCGGGTGCGCACGTTGTTGCGCCGCGCGGCCGGCCCGGCCCCGGTCCCGCCCGCCGCCGACCCGGTCCTGCGGGTGGGGGCGCTCACCGTCGACCCGGTGCGGCACGAGGTCACCCGCGACGGCAGGCCCGTCACCTGCACCCCCGGCGAGTTCGCGCTGCTGGCCCTGCTCGCGGCCGAGCCCGGCCGGGTCTTCACCCGGGCCCAGATCATCCAGCACCAGCACGGCTTCGACCGCTGGTTCACCTCCCGCACGGTCGACGTCCACGTCATGAACCTGCGCCGCAAGATCGAGCCCGCCCCGGACCGTCCCACCCGGCTCGTGACGGTCTACGGCGTGGGCTACAAGCTGGTCTCCGGCCCCGGGACCGGATCCGGCTCCGCACCCGTTCAGGAGGCAGGCCCCGGCCCCGCCCGCGCGTTCGGCGGGGACGCCCCCGATGGCGCGTGACGTCCCGCTGCGGAGCAGCCTCCTGGTCAAACTGATGGTGCTCGCAACCCTGGTGGCCGCCGGCTCGATCGCGGCGACCGCCTGGCTCACCGTGCACATCACCGCCGCCGGGATCCGGCAGGAGCAGGGGCAGGCGCTCGCCGACGACGCCAAGGCGTACGACGTGCTGCTCGGTTGGGCCGCCACCCACCACGACTGGAGCGGGGCGGACGGGACCGTCCGCGACCTTGCCCGGCAGACCGGGCTGCGGATCACCCTCACCGACGCCCGCCGCCGCCCGCTCCTGGACTCGGCCGGGAACGCGGCCCACCCGCCGCCCGGCCGGGGCACGGCGGCGATCCCCGCCCAGCCGACCGCGACCGTCGACCCGCTGGCCGTGGACACCGCCCTGATCGCCCGCACCCAGAGCGCGGGCGGACCCGCGCCGGCCGGCGCCGCGCCCGCCGTGTCGTGCCCGGCGGGCACGCGCTGCCTGTCCACGCCCGCCCCCGCCCCGACGCCGCGGTTGACCCGCCCCGCCGAGATCCCCCTGCCGTTCGGCACCGGCACCATCGACGCCCGCGCGGTCGGCCCGTTCCGGCTGCCGCCCGCCGAACGCGCGGCGCTGCGCGGCACGGCCCTGCGCACCGCCGCCTGCCTGCGCGACCGCCTGCACCTGGACACGCAGGTCGTGACCACGCCGAGCGGGCGCCCCTACCTGCGCACCGCGCTCACCGGCCTCTACCTGCCGACCGACTGCGCCACCGACAGCCTCGCGCGGCCCACCCCCACCGAGAGCCGCGCCCTGGAACGGCTCGACGCGCTCGCCGACGCGTGCCTGCGCCGCGAGGGCGCCGGGCCGCTGCGGATCGGGCTGGACTTCGGCTGGACCCCGACCGGGCCGCGCACCGCCGCGAAGGACGCGGTCGACGCCTCCTGCGTGGACTCCGCCCGCCGGCAGCAACTCGCCCCGTACGTCGCCCCGCCCGCGCTGCTGTTCGTCAGCAGCCCCCGGCAGCCCGCGGCCACCTTCCTCGACCTTTCCCCCGCCCACCGGGCCCGGGTCGCCGAGGTCACCGGCCTCGTCCTGCTGGCGACCCTGCTGGTGACGGCGCTGGCCGGGATCCGGATGGTCCGGCCGCTGCGGGCGCTGGCGGGCGCCGCCCGGCGGATGACCGACGGCGACCTGACCGTGCGCGTGAAGGTGACCGCGAACGACGAGATCGGCCGGGTCGCCGCCGCCTTCAACACCATGTCCGAGCGGCGCGAGGAGTCCGAGGGGCTGCGCAAGGCGATGGTCGGCGACGTCGCCCACGAACTGCGCAACCCGCTGAGCAACATCCGCGGCTGGCTGGAGGCCGCGCAGGACGGACTGGCGGTCCCGGACGGGGACCTCGTGGCCTCGCTGCTCGACGAGGCGGTCCTGCTCCAGCACGTGATCGACGACCTGCGGGACCTGTCGGCGGCCGACGCGGGTGAACTGGCCCTGCATCCTGAACCGTTGGACCTGGCCGAGATCGTCGCCCAGGTCGCCACCGCCCACCGCGGCACCGCGGAGGCGGCCGGGGTGGACCTGCGCACCGAGGCGCCCGGCCGGCTCCCGCTGACCGGCGACCCGGTCCGGCTGCGCCAGGCGATCGGCAACCTGGTCTCCAACGCGGTCCGCCACACCCCTGAGGGCGGGACCGTCACCCTGCGCGCGGCTCTTTCCGCCTCCGCGCCGGGCACGGCCGTGGTCGAGGTGGCCGACACCGGCCGCGGCATCGCGCCGGAGGATCTGCCCCGCGTCTTCGACCGCTTCTGGCGGGCCGACAAGTCCCGCACCCGCGGCACCGGCGGCAGTGGCCTCGGCCTGTCCATCGTCCGCAAGCTCGCCGAGGCCCACGGCGGTACCGTCACCGCGGACAGCACCCCGGGCCGCGGCTCGGTCTTCACCCTGACCCTGCCGGCCGACGGCCCCCACTGACCCCGCCGCCCGCCTGGAGTGGGGCGTCGCGGTCGACTTCACGGTCGTGCGCGCTCACCAGCACGCGGCCGGGCCCCGGCGTGGTCGGGCGGGGGCACCGTCAGAGGTGCAGCTGGTCGGCGGCCCAGGCGGACAGCACCCGGAGCGCCTCGCCGGAGGGCGAACCCGGATCGGCGAGGAAGGCCATGAGGGTCTGGTCCGGGTCGCCGGGGAAGACCAGCGCCTCGCTGCGCAGGGTGAGCCGGCCCACGATCGGGTGGTGCAGGACCTTCGTGTCGTGGGTGAGTTCGCCGACCTTCTGCCCGGCCCACCAGCGGCGGAGGCGCGGGCTCTTCATGGACAGCTTGCCCACGAGTTCGGCGGTGCGCGTGTCGTCGGGGTGCCGGGCGGCGTCCATCCGCAGCGTGCCCACGATCTCGGACGCGGTCCTCTCCCACGCGTCGCCGAACAGCGACCGGGCGGCCTCGTCGAGGACCATCCACCGGGCCGCGTTGCGCTCGCGGACCGGCAGGGCCGCGAAGTCGGCGAGCAGGGCGCGCGCCATCCGGTTGGCCAGGAGGATGTCGGTGCGCCGGCCCAGCACGAACGCGGGGGCGTCGCCGAAGGCGGCGAGCAGCGCGTGCACCCCGGGGCGCACCTTCTGCACCGCCCGCGAGGTGCGGCGCCGGCCGCCGGGACGGCGGGCGACCTCCCGCAGGTAGCTGCGTTCTGCCGGGTCGAGCCGCAGCGCGTTGGCGAGGGCGTCGAGCACCGACTCGGAGGGCGTGATGGGCCGGCCCTGCTCCAGGCGCGTGTAGTAGTCGACGCTGACGCCGGCCAGTGCCGCCAGCTCCTCCCGCCGCAGCCCCGGCACCCGGCGCGCGCTCCCGTCGCGCACCCCGGTCTGCTCGGGGTCCATCGCCGCGCGCCGGGCGCGCAGGAAATCGGCGAGGACCTCGTTGCGTTCCATGCGTCCATGGTCGCGCGCGGGCCGGGGGCGTACCACGGCGAAGGTGGCCCCGCGGTTCCCAGGAAGCGGTGGGCCCGCCCGGCGGTCGTGACGGGCGGGCGACGGCGGTTGGCCGGAGTGGTCGGGAGGCCGGTCCGGTCCTCCCGCGAACGATCGCCGTGCGGGAGGCCGCACGGCCTGGGACGGGAGTGGTGTCATGTCTTCCACGTGGCTGGTCACGGGGGCGACCTCGGGGTTCGGTCGTCTGGTGACGGAGCGGGTGCTCGCCGGCGGCGCGCACGTGATCGCGGTGGGGCGCCGCCGGGAGCGGCTCGCGGAGCTGGCCGCGTACGCGCCGCAGGGCCGGCTGACGCCGGTGGAGCTCGACCTGACGGCGCCGGACGCGCAGGAGGTGCTGGCGAAGGCGATCGAAGCGGCGGGCGGCCTGGACGTGCTGGTGAACAACGCCGGCTACGGGCTCTTCGGCGCGGTGGAGCAGATCGACGCCGAGGCGGCGCGGGCGGTCTTCGACACCAATGTGCTGGCGAACCTCACGGTGCTGCGGGCCGCGCTGCCCGCGCTGCGGGCCTCGAAGGGGCGGGTGCTCCAGACGTCCTCGCCGATCGGGCAGTTCGCCTGGCCCTCGTCGGGCCTGTACGCGGCCTCCAAGGGCGCGGTGGAGCTGATCGGGGAGGCGCTCGCGCACGAACTCGCGCCGACGGGCGTGAAGGTGACGATCGTGGAGCCGGGCACGTTCGCGACCGAGTTCGCCGCGAACCTCGCGGTCGTGGCGCCGGACGAGGTGTACGCGCCGACGGTGGGGACGTTCCTGACGGACTTCTCGCGGCTGCCGGCGGAGGCGTTCGGGGACCCCGAGGACGTGGCCGAGGCGATCGTGGCGGTGGCGGCGCTGGACGACCCGCCGCTGCGGCTCGCCGTGGGCGCGGACGCCGTCGAGCACATCCGTGCCTCGCTGCGCTCGCGGCTGGCGGAGCTGGAGCGCTGGGAGCACTTCCCGAAGAGCCCGGCGCCCACCGCCGCCTGATCCCCTCCTCCGCTCGCCCCGCTCCTACCGCTGCTTTGGCCGCGTCGGCCGCTTCGACGGGCGGTCAGCCGACCCGTGTTCCCAGGCGGTGCGGGTGGGCCGGGTACACGCCGAGGACGCGCACCTCGGAGGAGAAGAACCGCAGTTCCTCCAGGGCCAGGGCGAACCCGGGCTCGGCGGGGTGGCCCTCGACCTCGACGTAGAACCGGCTCGCGCCCAGCCCCGCGCCCATCTGGTAGCTCTCGATCTTCGTGAGGTTCAGCGCGTTGCTGGAGAAGCCGCCGAGCGCCTTGTAGAGCGCGCTGGGGATGTTGCGCACGCAGAAGAAGAGGCTGGTCATCACCGGGCCGGCGGAGACCTCCGGGTACTGCTCCGTGCGGGCGTCGGCGCGGGTGAGCACGACGAAGCGGGTGGTGTTGTCCGGGTCGTCCTCGACGCCCGCCCGCAGCACCTCCAGCCCGTGGAAGCGCCCGGCGGCCGGCGGGGCGAGGGCCGCCTGGCGGGGGTCGCCGAGTTCGGCCACCTCGCGGGCGGCGCCCGCCGTGTCGTCGGTGACGAGGGTGCGCCAGCCCCCTTCGCGCAGGACCTTCCGGCACTGGCCGAGCGCGTGCACGTGGCTGCGCACGCACTCCACGTCGGCGAGGGAGGCGCCGGGAACGCCCACCAGGTCGAAGCGGATGGCCAGGAAGTACTCCGCGACGACGGACAGCCCCGACTCCGGCAGCAGGTGGTGCACGTCGGCCACCCGGCCCGCGCTCGAGTTGTCCACCGGGATCACCGCCAGGTCGGCCGTGCCCAGCGCCACCGCGTCCAGCGCCTGCTCGAAGCCGGTGCAGGGCAGTTCGGCGCACCCGGGGTAGAGGTCGCGGGCGGCCGTCGACGAGTTGGAGCCGGGTTCGCCCTGGTAGGCGACTGTGGTCATGGAAGTCATCCTTCAGCCTGGGAAGTGGTGCGGCGGCCCGGCCGGAGATCCGCGCGGCGCCCGTCCGGCGGGCCGGACCCGGTCGCGGGGCGGGCAGGCCGCCGCGCGGCCGGGCTGTCGTACGTCACCCGCCATTCTCGTCGATCGGCGGGCCCGCCCGATCCGCGCCCGCCGCGGGTCTTCGCGCACACGGCGGACGGCTTCCGGATCCGCGCCGGCTTCGCTTGCGCGCGGTGCGGCGGGACCGTCGCACCGGAGTTCGTCGAGGCGTTGCCGGGGCCTGGCGTCGATGCCGCGAGCGTCACCGACGCCCTGGACACCGCGATGGCGGGCCCCGGCGGCTGCTCGATCCGTTCCGCTGAGTCGATTCGGCGACCCGGGCGGCCTGGTGTCCGCCGCCGCGGGGAGGGCCGGCCCCACTGCGGGTGGGGCCGGCCACACGCACGTCAGTGCGGCTCCCCCAGGCGGGCGATCTCGTGGCGCCAGGCGGTGTCGTGGTTGAACGAGCCGCCGAGGTCGGGGAGTTCGCGCATGTCCTCGTCCGGGAGGTCGGCGAGCCGGCCGCCGGCCTGGGCGATGCTCAGGGAGAGCCGGGCGATGCCGTCGACGGAGATCGCCCGCAGGACGGCCTCCTGGACGCTGCGCCCGGTGCTGGTCAGGCCGTGGGCGCGCAGCACCACGACCGGGCGGTCGCCCAGCGAGGCGACCATCTCCTTGGCGAGCCGCCGGTCGCGGATGAGCACGCCCCGCGGGTGGACGGGCACGCCGCCCGCGGCGAGCCGGGTGCCCGGGATGTCGAACGCGCCGACGATCGGCCGGATGGCCAGCCCCGCGAGGTCCGCGGCCACGACGGCCGGCGGATGGGCGTGCACGACGGTGTCGACGTCCGGGCGGGAGCGCAGCACCTCGGTGTGCAGGGGCAGTTCGTTGGGCGGGGTCCAGCCGCCGTCGAGCTCCCCGGGCCCGCCGGGCCGCCCGTCGAGGTCCACCAGGTGGATGTCGGCCGGGGTGGTGTACAGGAGCCCGCGCTCCCGCGGCCCGCGGCAGCGCACGAGGAGCCGGTCGTCGCCGACCCGGTGGCTGATGTGGCCGAGGATCCCGTCGGCCAGGCCGCGGGCGGCCAGCACCCGGCAGCCGTCGGCGATCAGGGCGCGGAGTCCGTCGAGGTCGGGGGCGGTGTCCGGGGTCGGGTCCGGCGTGGGCGTCACGTGGCTGCTCCTGCGGTGCGGATCGGCGGGCCGGCGAGGTCGGTGAGCTGCTCCACCGCCGCCCGGTAGGGGGTCTTCGCCGCCACCTGGCGGCGGCACGCGACCAGGGCCCGGGCCCAGTTGACGGTGACGGCCGCGGTGAGTGCGCCGCCCGCGTCGCCGTACAGGACCGCGGCCCGCCCGGCGCCGGCCAGGTCGCCGACGACGGTGTGGCGGTCGGCCCGGGCGGGCCGGCCGACGATCTGGACCTTCCAGTCGTACTGGTCGCTCCACACATACTCCACCGGGCCGAAAGGCCGCATCCGGTCGGGGTGGGCGATGTTGTGCGTGACGGCGGCGGCCTGCTCGACCGCGTTCGTCCAGTGCTCGACCCGCACGGACTCGCCGTGGCCGAGGTGGTGCCAGCGCGCGATGTCGCCGGCCGCGAAGACGTCCCGCACCCCGGTCGCGCGGCAGAACTCGTCGCACACGACGCCGTCCTCCAGACGCAGACCCGAGGAGGCGAGCCACCCGTCGTTGAGGACCGCGCCGATGCCGACCACGACCGTGGCGGCGCGCAGCACCGTGCCGTCGGTGAGGTGGACCCGCAGGTCGCCCGCCGTGCCCGTGAAGGAGGCGACGCCCGTGCCGAAGCGGGTGGCCACGCCGTGGCGGTGGTGCAGGCCGACGAAGTGCGCGCCGATTTCGGGGCCGAGGACCCGGGCCATCGGGACCGGCGCGGGGTCCACGACGGTGACCTCGTGGCCGAGGCCGCGGGCGGTGGCCGCCGCCTCCGCGCCGATGAACCCGCCCCCGATGACGACGACGGGCCCGCCCCGCGCCAGTTCCGCGCGCAGCGCGGCGCCGTCCCCGAGCCCGCGGACCACGTGCACGCCGGAGCGGACCGGCCAGGGCGAGGGGCGCGCGGCGGCGCCGGTGGCCACCACGCAGGCGTCGTAGGGCAGTTCGCGTCCGTCTCGGAGAACTCGTTGCCGACGGTGAGGGGTTCGCCGTCGGTGTGCTCCAGGAGCGCCGCGAGCTCGGCCGCCGAGCGCCGCGCCGCCGCCGCGTCCTCCTCTTCCCCCTCCCAGTGCGGGGTCACAGGAAGATCGCCATGTTCTGCACGCGCAGGACGGACTCGTCGACCAGGATCGTGCGGCGGGCCAGCACCCAGCCGTCCCCGTGGCGGCGCAGCAGGTCCTCGCGGCAGGCCGAGACCAGCGACGGCTCCCGCACGTCGCCGCGGCTGCGGAAGAGCAGGACCGCGGACTCCACCACCAGGTGGTCCTCGTCCTCGGCGGCGAACGTCCGCACGTTGCCCAGGTGGCGGCGCAGCCGGGAGGGCGGGTCCTCGGTCCAGGCGTGCTCGGTCAGGAAGCGGGCGACCCGCCGGGACAGGGAGTACTTGTCCTCGTCGAAGTGGGCCATGCCGGGGGCGGTGTCGAACCCCGAGCCCAGCGCGGTGGTGACCCGCACCGGCATCACGTAGTGGATGTCGTCGGCCAGCAGGTCCAGCCACGCCTCGTAGGACTGGGCGTCGAGCAGCCGCCGTGCCGGCGGGCGCGCGCATCCTCGAACTCGGCTGCGGCGTCGGGCGGGTGACCCACGCGCTGGTCGAGCGGGGCTTCACCGTGACCGCGGTGGACGAGTCCCGCGAGATGCTGGACCGGGTCCGCGGGGCGCGGGTGGTCCACGGCTCGATCGAGCGCCTCGACCTCGGCGAGACCTTCGACGCGGTGATGCTCGCCTCGTGTCTCGTGCACGCCCCCGACATCGAGGTCCGGAGGGCATTGCTCGGCACCCGCGTCCGTCATCTCGCACCGGGCGGCTGCGTGCTGATCCAGCGGGAAGGCGAGGACGGGCACGCGAATATGCCACGTGAGCGTGCCGATGGCAGTGGCTTTACCGTGCGGATCGTGTCTTCGGAGCCGATCGGCGGCGGAGTGCACTCCGTTTACGCGGAGTACGAGTTCCCGGACGCCTCCTGGACCCAGAGGTTCCTGTCCAGGCCGCTGACGAGAAATCAGTTCGAATCCGCGCTGGCGGAATCGCATCTGAGGGTGGACGCCTACCTGACGGAGGACCGGGCATGGGTGCGGGCGGTCCCCGTGGTGTGAGCCGCCGTTGTCCGGGAGGTGAACCGAAGGCGGTAGCCGGTGGCGCGGGCGGCCGCCATCCCCCAACCTTGTCGACCTGCCCGCGCGGGTAAGCGGAAGGGCGGGAATTCACCGTCACTTCCGTTTCCCCCGATGGCTCATGACACATTCCACGCCGGCTTCGATTTCCGTGACGATTTCCCGTCGCGTGCGGGGCGGAGTGGCCATTTTCGGCCGGTGCGCCCACCGTTTCGGCGGCGCGTCGACCGCCGGGGACGGGTGGGTCTGCTGTTTTCTGTGTGCTCACGGTGTCTGAAGATGCAGGTGACGGATAATCCGTGGTGGTGCCGCGGTAGGGGCCGGTGCCAATTCGACGAGTTTTCCGAGGGCCGTTCGGCGGTGTCGTTCCTGTTCCGGGCACGCGCGCCTTCCCAAGGGAGTGGAACCTTCAACTCCGCGATGCTGTGGCGTTCTTGTGCTGTCGGCGGAACGCTGGCTACGATCTTCTTCTCGCTCGCGATTTCCTTGCGGTCTTGTGATCCTTTTGACTTGGAAATTACGCTCTTTTCGGCTGCCGGCGACATTCTGGGGGTGACCGCGCATGGAGTCCTTCGTACCCAGACGCGGCCCGGCGCCCGACCCGCGCCACCCGGACCGCGGCATCCGGCTGTTATCCGGTCCGGCCGTTCACGATCAAGGGCTACGCGCGTTGACAGCCGTGCCCCACCGTCCGGACTCACCGCCCGCCGCCCCTTCGGCTGCCCGCGGACCGGTTGAGTCCTCACGCGCGGTGCCGGCCCCGCGGGCCGGCGGCGCACCGCGCGGGAGACCGACCTGAATATGGGGGAGGGGCCCGATGTGCGAGCGCCGGGTCCCGCGCGAGGGTGGGGGCTTGATCCGGGGGAAACGATGGAGGAGGAGCGCATGGGTGAGCCACTGCGCGTGGGTGTGCTGGCGCTGGACCGGATGCCGGACGCGGGCGTGACCAGCGCCTTGTGCGGCTGTCCCGGGGTGAGCGTGGTGCTGCCCGGCGAGGTGGCCGAGGTCATGGTGCTGGTCGTCGACGAGGTCACCCGGGCGGTGATCGGCCGGCTGCGCGAGCTGCGCGGCGCGGCGCACCGGCCCAAGGTGGTGCTCGTCGCGGCCGAACCGACCGTCGCGCAGGCGATCGACGCGATCGCCGCGGGCGCCAGCGGCCTGCTGCGGCGGCGCGAGGTCGAGCCCGCCCGCCTCGCCCGCGCCGTGCGGGCGGCCGCCGGCGGGGACTGCGCGGTTCCCCCCGACGTGCTCGCCGCACTCCTGGAGCAGGGCGGCGGACGGGCCTTTCCGGCCGCGGCGCCCGGCGGCGGTCCGGGCGAGGGACTGAGCGCGCGCGAGCAGGCGGTCCTCACGCTCATCGCCGAGGGGCGCGAGACCGACGAGATCGCCAAGGAGCTGTGCTACTCCCCGCGCACCGTCGTCGGCGTCGTGCAGGACGTCACCCAACGGCTCCGGCTGCGCAACCGGGCCCACGCCGTGGCCTACGCGCTACGGGCGGGGCTGCTGTGAACGACAGCGCGCAGACACCGGCGCAGACATCGGCGCCGGTACGGGTCCACGTCGCCGCGCCGGACGCCGGCACCCGCAACCGCCTGCTCGCCGTGGCCCGCAGTTGCGGCTTCGAGCCCGCCGCCGAGCCGGGCGGGACCGGGGACACGACCGTCGTGGCCGCCGCCCGCACCGTCGACGACGCGATCGCGCAGTGCCCCGCGCTCCACCGGGACCTGGGCGGCTGGCTGCTGATCGCCGAGAGCTTCACGATGGCGGAGACCCTCCGGGCGGTACGCACCGGCGCGCGCACGATGCTGCGGTTCGCGAACGTGACGTCGCAGCGGTTCGCGGGCGCGGTCGACGCCGCCCGCCGGGGCGACGGCCTGATGCCCTACGAGGTGCTGGTCCGCCTGCTCGGCGAGGCCGCGACCGGACCGGCCTGCCCGTCGAGCAACTCGTTGGCGGTGCAGGGGCGTTCGGGCAGGACGGAACGGGACGTGACGCTGCCGCCGCTGACCGGGCGCCAACTCGTCGTGCTCGCGCTGATGGCCGAGGGCCACGACAACGCGGCGATCGCCCGTGAGCTGGACTGTTCTCAGCACACGGTGAGGAACGCCATCTACGTCCTGACGGCCCGGCTCCAGGTACGCAACCGGGCCCAGGCGGTGGCCTGGGCCGTACGCGCCGGGCTGATCTGACGGCGAAGCGGCCGGTTCCGCGACGATTCCGGGCCCAGGCGCGGGGGCGCGTTCACGCGCGCGCCCGCTGCCGGGCCGCGGTCGCGCCGTGACGTGCGAGCGCCATCCACCTGTCCGCCCGCCCAGGCGCGCGGGCGCTCTGAGATCGCGCCGTGACGCATCCGTCCGCCGTGACACATCCGTCCGCCGTGACGCACCCGCCCGCCGCGGCGGCCCCGAACCGTCCGCGCGCCCACGACCGGCTATACCCGATCGGGCTCACTGCCCGTGCGCCTGGCCGATCTTCCGGGCCCGGGCCCCTCCCTGACACCGTGGGACGCATACACACCGCGCCTGAAGAGGGAGACCCATGCCACGCCAGGACGACGAGGTCGAGCCTCCTGAGTTCCGCGACTGGTTGATCGAACGCCTCTCCTACTACCTCAACTACGACCCGGCGCACCTCGACCCCACGGTCAGCCTCTCGGACTACGGGCTCGACTCGGTCTACGCCGTCGCCGTGCGGGGGGACATGCGCGACATGTTCGGCATCCACCTCGACGAGCGTACGGTGGCCCGCGATTCGTCGGTCGACCTGCTGGTGTCCATCATGGCGGGGCACCGTCCCGTCGACGTGGTCGCGGCCTCGTGAGACGGGGCCGGCAGTGACATCACTGCTCGAAGTCGCGGTCCACGTGCCGCAGACCAGTGTGCGCGTCGCGGAGATCGGCGGGGAGCTCGACCTGGACCCCCGACTCATCCGCGCCTTCGAACGCATCTACGGCCTCGACAGCGTGCGGCTGGCTCCCGGGGAGACCGCGTTCGACCTCATGGTCGCCGCAGCCTCGCAGTTGAAGCTCCTGCGCGGACGCGAGCAGGACGTGCGCTACGTCCTGCAGGCCCGCACCGTGGAGACGGTCGCGCCCTACGCCGTGGCGAACCCGCTGCAGGAGACCTGCCGGGCCCTCGGGCTCGACAACGCCGTCTCCTTCTGCGTCACCCAGCACGCGTGCGCGTCCGGGCTGCTCGCGGTGAGCCTGGCCGGACGGCTGCTGGCCACCGACCCGCACCCCGGGGCACTCGCCCTGGTGCTGACGGGGGAGAAGGCCCACACCCGCTCCACGCGCATGATCGCGAACACGACGTTCATGGGCGAGTCCACCGCCGCGGCGCTCGTCGGCGCCACCGGCGACCACGACCGCATGGTCGGGTACGCGACCCGCTCCTACGGGCAGTTCAGCAGCGGCGTGCACATGGCCGACGAACTCAAAGCGGAGTTCGACGAGCTGTACCAGAAGGGCCTGACCGAGGTGATCCGCCGCGCGCTCGACACGGCGGGCAGCGGGGTGGACGGGCTCAGCCTGATCCTGCCGCACAACGTCAACCGCATCTCCTGGATCCGCACCTGCAAGCTATTGGGAATCCCGATGGACAGCGTCCTGACGGACAACCTCCGCGTCACCGGCCACTGCTTCTGCGCCGACCCCTTCGTGAACCTCGCCACGGCGATCGCGTCGGGCCGGCTGAAGCCGGGCGACCGGTACCTGATGGCCGCGGTCGGCCTCGGTGCCACCTTCTCCGCGATGGTCTTCGAGCGCTGAAGTCCGCAGCGGACGCGGGAGGGCCGCCCCAGGGTCCCGCACGTCCCGCACCATCCCCGACCACTCGCCGTCCCGAGAGGACCCCCCACCATGACCGCGCGGACCAGAGCCGGCGCGCCCCACCAGATCCGTCCGTCGGGGCTCACCCCTCGCTCCTCGGAGGAGCCCGGCGCGCTGCCGGTCCGGCTCGCCGCGACCCTCAGCCGGGAGTTCGCCCGCGGCATCGTGTCGGCCGCCCCCGCCGACTTCTCGGCGCTGCACCGCAGCCTCGGGGACCTGAGCGGGCTCTACGGCGCCACCTACCGTCCGGACCTGCTCGACCCCGACTGCCTCGTCTCGTACAAGTACATGGCGTCGGAACTGCTCCGCGAGCTCGGGACGCTGCTCGGCGAGGTCGACCTGGTCGTCCTGGCCTACGCCACCCCGGAGATCGACACGCGCGACTTCGTCGGCTGCTTCCTCGCCGACGCCGTGCCGGGCGGGCCGCTGGTCTTCTCGATCTCGGACCAGGGTCCGACGGCGCCCTTCATGGCGCTGCGGCTGGCCGGCGACTACCTGGAGGACCGCGCGGGGCAGCGGGCGCTCGTGCTTGCGCTCGACCAGCACACCATCCCGTGGGAGGTGCCCGATCGCGCGGTGCTGCCGACGTGCAACGCGGCCGTGGCCGTGGTCGTGGACCGCGCCGGCGGCACCTCGGGGGCCCCGGACGGCGGGACCCGGGTGTGGCAGTGCCCGTCGGTCGCCCCCCAGGACGTCGGGGCGAAGGTCGAGGCGGCGCTGGCGTCGGTTCGGCTGCGGCTCGGGCGCGAGGCCGTCCTCGTGGCGGGGCGGGACACCCCGCTGTCCCAGGAGTCCGTCGCGTCGGCCGCGGGGGTGGTCGTGGCGGACCGGGGCAGGGTGTGCACCGGTGTGTGGCACGCCCTGGACGAGCACCGGCTCGACCATCCCGACGGGACCGGTCCGGTGGTGGTGGCCGACTACGACCCGGAGTGGCGGTACCTCGGGGTCGCGGTGTTCGACGGAGCGGCGGCAGACGAGAAGTGACGAGGCGCCGGCGGGCGCGGGGCGGGCGTCGGGTCAGTGCCCGGCGCCGGCCGGCGCGATGCCGGGGATCAGGCCGCGACGCATCGCCTCGGCCACGGCGGCGGCCCGGTTGGTCGCGTCCATCTTGATCAGCACGTTGGCGACCAGGCGCTTGGCGCCGTGCTCGGACAGGCCCAGGTGGCGGCCGATCTGACGGTTGCTCAGGCCCTCCGCGAGCAGGGCGACCGTCTCCTTCTCCCGCGCGGTCAGCGCGGTGGGCTCGCGGCGGCGCCCAGGGCCCGCGCCGCCGGCCAGCAGCGCGCGGGCCAGGCCCGCCGGCATCGGGATGGTGCCCGAGAGGACCTGGTCGAGGGCGGAGGCGAGCGAGGCGGCGGTCACCTGGCGCTGCACCAGGAAGCCGTCCGCGGGCACGCGTCCGGCGGCCGCGACATCCGTGGCGTCGCTGAGCAGGATGATGGTCTTCACCCCCGACGGCTCGGCGAGCGTGCGCAGACCGTGCCAGCTGTCGGCGTCGTCCGGGGTGGTGATCAGGACGCGGAGGCGGGGTCCGCACGCCTCGTCGCCGGGCAGGTCGTCGGGTTCGGCGAGCGCCCGGCCCGCGTCCGGGGTCCCGTGGTGGACGGTGACCTCCTGGACGGAGGGAATCGTGTGGACCAGCGCCTCGACCCCGCGCCTGACCACCTCGTCGCCGATGAGCAGGTGCACGCCTACCGCGACACCCACAGGTGCGATGCTCTCTGTCAGCACAATTCTCTCCGAAACCCTGGCCAACTGTGTGGGGGAACGCCGCGCGGCGCCGAAGCGCACCAGCGGCCTGGCGGGTACGTCCTCATCGTTGCCCGTCCTGCGGATCCGCGACAGATACGTTCGCGCAATCCTGTGAGACCGCGGGAGCCGTGTCCCGCTCGGCCCCGCGGTCGTGTCCGTACCCGGCGACGGCCCTGCCCCCTGTGCGCGGGGCACCGACCGGCACCGGGCCGGGCGTCAGGGGGCGGGCGGGGGTAAGGCGCGCACGGCGGTCGGCTCGACCGTCGTGGCCAGCGCCGCGGCGTGACCCGGCGGCGCCGGCAGGTCCTGGAGGAAGACCGGCACGTCCGGCCAGCGGGGCACCCCGTCGACCGCGACCATCAGGCCCGTGACGTCCAGCTTCCCCGGTGGCGCGGCCAGTCCGAGCCCGACCAGCTTCATCGCCGCTTCCTTGCGGGTCCAGCTCCGCACGAGCCACCGGGCGCGCGTGTGCGCGGGCAGCCGCGCGAAGCGCTCCCGCTCCGCCCCGGTGAGCACGATCGAGGCCATCTTGTCGACGTCGCTGTGCAAGGTGGTGCTCTCCACGTCGACGCCGACCGGCCCGCCGGCGGTGACCGCGACCAGCAGCCACGCGCCCGTGTGGGACACCGAGTACTCGACCGGCCCGCCGGCGAAGCGCGGGCGGCCGTGGTTCCCCTCGCAGTGCTCGCAGTCCCGGATGACGCGCACCTCGGCGGGCGGCAGGCCCAGGTACCGCGCGCCGAGCAGCCGCTGCACCGCGCGGGAGGTGGCGAAGGTGTCGCGCGCCTCCCCGGCGGCGAGCCGGGAGAGCCGTTCGGCCTCCTCGGCGTCGAGCAGCGCGTGCCACTCGGGCCGCGGGCGTACGGGGATCAGGCAGGTGTGGACCTCGCCCGGGGCCGGCGGCCCCAAGGCGCCGTGTTCCGGGCCGGGGCCGGGCGCCCCGGCCCCGGCCACCCCGGACGACGTCCGCGTCACCGCGTTCATCTCCCGTCCCCCGGATCCCGCCGCAGCGCCGCCTTGGCGAGAGCCGCCGCCGGGGCGGGCGCCAGA
The DNA here is from genome assembly GCA_963756705.1 of uncultured Actinomycetota bacterium. Taxonomy (GTDB): domain Bacteria; phylum Actinomycetota; class Actinomycetes; order Streptomycetales; family Streptomycetaceae; genus Actinacidiphila. Next base: position 514,064 of record CAVWOS010000010.1, read on the forward strand.
TCCGAGGCCGGGCCGAGCGTGCCGAGCAGCCGGCGCACCGCCTCGGCCAGTTGCGGGTCCCGCAGCCGGCCGTCCTCGGCCCGCCCGTCGCGCGCAGGCCAGCGCGGCGGATCGTCCACCGCGGTGTCCGGTACGACGCCGCGGTTCTCCAGCACCTCGTCCTCGTCGCGCAGGTGGTGGCGGAACTCCGGCTGCGTGGTCACCGTGCCGTCCACCAGCCGGTGCCGCGGCCAGGTCGCGATCGTGCCGCCCCAGGTGCGGGCGCCGATCAGCGGACCCAGCCCGAGCGCGCGGAAGAGGTGGCCGAAGATCTCCCCGTCGGAGCCGGTGTGCTCGTTGACCAGCAGCGCCATCGGGCCGCTCGGTGCTTCGACCGGATAGGGCGCGGTGCCGCTCCACCGTCCGTGCTCGGCGCCGGTGCGCCGGCGGGTGAGCCGGTCCAGCAGCAGCGGCGAGATGTGTCCGCCGCCGTTGAACCGCACGTCGACCAGCAGCCCGTCGCGGTCGAGTTCCGCGAGGAACCCGCGCACGAAGTCCGCGTAGCCCGTGCTGAACATGTCGGGCACGTGCACGTAGCCGATCCGCCCGTCCGAGGCGTCGTGGACGAACTCCGTGCTCTCGGCGACCCAGTCGCGGTACCGCGCCCGCACCTCCGTGGCCGAGGCCGAGGCCCGCACCGTCAACCGGCGTGGATCCGCGCCCGGCCGAAGGAGGGTCAGCTCCACCTCGCGCCCGGCCTGCCCGACCAGCAGCTCGCCGGGCCCGGCGGGTCCCACCGCACGCCCGTTGACCGCCGCCACGACGTCCCCGGGCCGCACGTCGGCGCCCGGCCGGTTGCACGGCGAGGTCGCGTCCGGGTTCCAGGTGTCGCCGCGCAGGATCCGCGCGACCTCGAAGCGGGCGGCGCCCGCCTCCAGCACCGGCTCCACGACGTCCCAGTCCACGCCGAGGAAGCCCTGCTCGCGCTCGGGCGGCTTGCGGTGGTCGCCGCCGAGCTCGTACGCGTGCGAGGTGCGCAGCTCGCCCTGCAACTCCCAGAGCAGGTCCGACAGTTCGGATCGGCAGGCGACCCGTGCGGCCAGCGGCAGGTAGCGGTCGTACACCGCGTCCCAGTCCACGCCGTCCATGCCGGCGCTCCAGAAGCTCTCCCGCTGGAGCCGCCAGGCCTCGCGGAACATCTGGCCCCACTCCGCGCCCGGCCGCAGCGGCACGACCACGCGGTCCAGGTCGATCCAGCCGGTGCGGCGGTCGGTCTCGGCGAAGGACGCCAGGTGCACGTCGACCGGGTCGCGCGGTCCACTCTGCAGCGCCCGCAGGCGCCCGTCGCAGCGCACGAGCAGGGCCGAGCGGTCGGCGCTCGCCTCGATCTCGTCGACCAGGAGGATCTGGTCCTCGCTCACCTCGCCGGTGGACAGGGTGATCCGCGAGACGGTGCCCTGCGGCACGGCCCGCGGATCGGTCGGGTCCGGGGCGGCGATCGGCACCGAGTGCACCAGGACGGCGCCGCGCAGGCCCACGATCCCGGCGTAGCGGCCCTCCGGCGCCGGCAGCGCGACGACCCGCCGGTCGATTCCGGCCAGGTCGATCTCCACGGCGGGCGGCTCGTACGGCGTGTCGGGCTCCTCCGGCGCCGCGCCCTGCGGTGACACGCGCTCGGCGAACGGCTGGGGTTCGTCGGCGCGCAGTGTCACCAGATAGGGGCGGGTCCCGAAGGGGAATCCGATGTCGAACTTCACCTGGTCGTGTTCCGGCGTCAGGTCGCGCTGCCCGAGGAAGTAGAGGTAGCGGCCCTCGGGGTCGAAGACCGGGCCCGCGTCGCGCAGCACCGGCCGGGTGATCGGGTACGTACGGCCGGAGGCGGCCTCGGCGACCCGGATCCCGCTGGTGCGCGCCGTCTCCGGGTAGGTGTAGGCGAGCCAGCGGCCGTCCGGCGACCAGGCCGGGTCCTCGATCCGCTCGGCCCGCGCCGAGTCCACCAGCCGGGGCTCGCCCAGGCCCGCGTCCACCTCTACGGTCCACAGTTGCTGCCGGTTGGTGGTGAAGGCGATCCGGTCCCCGGTCGGCGAGGCGGTCAGGTCGATGAGGCAGCCCAGCCCGCCGAGGTCGATCTCGTCGAGCGCCGGGCCGCCGTCGGCGGGGAGCAGCAGCAGCCGCTCGTCCGGCCGTTCGTCCCCGGCCACCGCGACCAGGCGCTCGCCGTCGGAGAGCCAGGCCGGCAGCCGCAGCCGGACGCCGTCGCTCCCCGCGTCGTGCTCGCGCACCGGACCGGTCCAGTGGTGCATCGTGAACAGCCGGCCGCGGGTCACCAGGGCGACGGACTCGCCGTCCGGGCTCAGCCGCGCGCTCTCCAGGTACTCGGCCGCGTCGACGAACCGCCGGGCCCGCTGCGGACGCGAGCCGGCCGTGTCGATCTCCAGCCGCCGGGTCCCGCCGCGCCCCGGCTCGTCGAGGACGTAGAGGTCGGCGCCGCAGTGGTAGACGAGGCGCTCGCCGTCGCCGGACAGGCCGCGCGCGTAGTAGTCGGCGTGGTCGGTGTGGCGTCGCAGGCCGCCGCCCGAGGCGTCGCAGGAGTAGACGTTGCCGATGCCCTCGTGGTCGGAGACGAAGAAGACCCGGTCGCCGACCCAGTGGGGGGCGGCGAGGTTCCCGGGCAGGTCGATCAGGGGCCGGAAGGCGCCGCCGGGCGGCGCGATCCACAGCGTGCCCGCGGCGCCGCCCCGGTAGCGCTTGCGGCGCGCCGGGTCGGCGATGGAGCGGTTGACCACCAGCGCCCCGTCCGGCCCGAAGGCCGCCGCGGCGGCGCCGCCCTCGGTCAGCAGCCGGGTCGCGCCGCCCCGCGGCCCGACGGCGAACAGCCGGTGGCCGAAGCCGGCCGGCTGCTCGGCCGTGCTCGTGTACACGACCTCGCCGGTCCGCGGGTGCCAGCCCACGACGACGCAGCGCGCCGCCTGGTACGTCAGCCTGCGGACCGGCCCGCCGGCCAGCGGCATGGAGTACACCTCGCACGGGCCGTCGTCCGCGCCGGTGAACGCGACGGACGCACCGTCCGGCGACACTCGCGGGTGCGCGTACTCGCAGGAGCCCGCGGTCAGCCGGCGGGCCCGCCCGCCGTCCGCGCCGACCGTCCACAGGTCGTCCTCGCAGGCGAACACGACCGTGTCGCCGCTGATCGCCGGGTGGCGCAGGTACCCGGCGCCCTCGGCCGCGGTGGTCACGAGGGCCGCCGGGACCTCGCGCGGATGCGCTCGGCCAGTTCGTTCCTGCGGGCCTTGGCGTTGCGCACCAGGTCCCGCTCCTCCTGCGCGCTCTCCGACCAGTAGCACGCCGTCCGCCACTGCCCGACCGTGTACGAGTCGAAGGTGCAGCGCACACTGCGCGAGGCGGCCAGCCCCTCCCGCGAGACCAGCTGCGCGTTGTGCTCCAGCACCTGGTTCACGATCACCTGCATGTTCAGCTCGGTGCGGACGTGGGTGCGGGCCGCCTCGACCGCGGCCGCGCCGAAACCGCCGCGGTACTCGGGCAGCACGCCGAAGGACAGCTCGCAGCACTGGCTGCGCCAGTCGATCGAGGTGATCCACGCGAAGCCCACGATCGGCCCCTGCGGCCGGCAGAGCGTGAAGATCTGCTTGACCCGCTGCTCGTTGTCGAGGGTCCGCCGCATGTTGAGCGTGAGGGCGTCGTCGCCGGTGGTCACGGCGAAGTCGGTGAGGTTCGCCTGGAACCGTTCCTCGCGCAGGAGGCGCGTGCGCGTCGGGATGTCGGCCTCGGTGAAGTGCCGGACCGTCACGAGCGGCATGCTTCCTCCCCGTCGGAGTAGTAGACGTGCACGTCGCGGTACGCGCCCGACTCGAACCTGTGTGCGCGCAGGGTGCCGACGCGCTGGAACCCGCAGCTCTCGAACGCCTGGGAGCCCGGGGCGCCCTCGGGCACCTGGGCGACGTAGGACGTGCAGCGCCGGTAGGAGGTGAGGAACTCCAGGAAGGCGCGCAGCGGTTCCGGGTCGGTCGAGGTGCTCGCGACGTACGCCTGGCGCGGCTGCGCCGTGTTGGGCGCGAAGCCGAGCAGGCCCGTCCCGCCGTCGACGACCTGCACGTCCCGCCGTTCGATCTCGCGGGCCAGCAGCGCCTCGTTCTGCACCACCGGGTCGAGTCCCAGGAAGCCGCGCGCGCCCGGGCCGGCCTCGCACAGCGCCGCGGCGGCCGCGGCCGGCTCCAGCAGACAGATGTCAGCCATGGCGCACCACCGCCCAGATCTGCCGGTCCACCGGCCGGCCGTCGTGCCATCCGCCGTTCGGCACCGCGGCCTCCTTCTCGAAGCCGGCCTCGGCCAGCAGGTCCGATCGCTCGCCGGCCGCCGGCGTCACCCAGCCGTACATCCGCCGCAGGTTGAGCACGTCGAAGCCGTGCGCGAGCGCGGCGCCGAGCAGGTCCGCCGCCGTGCCGGCCGCGTCGGGGCGCACCCCGGTCTCCAGCCGCGCGCAGCGGGCGACCGGGTCCAGCTCGGTGAACCGGGCGAACCCGACCCCCGAGGCGACGCACAGCTCGACCTCGCTGTCCCGCGGGGGCGGCACCGAGGTGGGCGCGGCCAGCGGGGGACGGTCGGCGGAGGGCAGCCCGAGCAGCTCGCCGGACGGGTACGGTCCGGTCAGCAGAGGCGCGTCCGCGTCGCGGTAGCCTCTCAGTCGCATGACGGCTCCCAGATCTGTGAGAAGAAGACGAAGCCGTGCCGGCGCCCGCCGCGCACGCACAGGTTCGCGAGGGTGCCCTCCGGCGTCAGGCCGATCGCGCGCGCGGCGCGCAGGCCGCGCGGGTCGAACTCGCCGACCTGAAGGGTCAGCCGGACCAGGTCGAAGTTCCAGCGCAGCGCGCGCACGACCTGCCGGTACGCCGCGGGCCACCAGGCGTCGGGCGCCGAGGCCCGCAGCCGCAGGTACAGGTGGAGGTGGCCGGAGTGCTCCGGGCCGGAGAACTCGGTCGCCCAGAGGCCGGCCAGCACCCCGTCCGCGAACAGCAGGCGGGTGTCGGCGTCGACGAGTTCGAGGATCTCCCACTGCGGGCGGGTGTCCGGATGGGCGGTGCGGAAGAAGAAGTCGGGCTCGGTGAACAGCTCCAGCACGGCTTCCCGGTCGGCGTCCGTGTACGGGCGCGACGACCAGGTCGCGGGCAGGGCGACGGGGACGTCCGAGAGCGCCGGCAGCCGACGGGCCGCGGGGGCGTCCTGGACGATCGCCAGCGGGTTCACGGCCTCAGCTCCAGGGGGTTGACGTCGGGCGCGGTGTGCAGCCGCAGGATGTTGCTCGTGCCGTCCATGAACTCGAAGGCGTGCACGTCGCGGCACCACTTCTCCAGCAGCGGGTGCTCGAGCATCGAGCCGGGGCCCAGGGACGCGGCCGCCCAGCGGGTGGTGCGCATGGCGAGCGCCGTGGTGTGCAGCTTGGCGATGGAGGCCGGACGGCGGTCGTCGGGGGAGCGGTCGACCTCGGCGGCGGCGTCGTAGAGCAGCGCCCGGGCGGCCTCCAGCCGCGCGGCGACCAGCTCGGTCTCCTTCCACAGCGGCCGCTGCTCGCGCACGTAGTCCAGGGCCCCGAACCCGGTGCCCAGCGCGATCGCGGCGATCTGCAGCCGGATCACGTTGAAGGTCCGGCTCACGCCCCACATGCCCCGGCGCGAGGCCGGCAGGTGGGCGCCGAGCACGTGCTCGCGCGGAATCGCCACGTCGTCGAAGTGCATCTCGCTGATGCGCAGGCCGCGCATGCCGACCATGTCGAGCGGCTCGGCGGTGAAGCCGGGCGTCGGGCGGCGCAGGATCGCGGCGCGGATCGTCAGCGGTGACGCGCCCGAGCGGCCGAAGACCACCCCGATCCCGCCGCGCGAGCCGTTGCCCACGTAGCGCTTCTCGCCGTTGAGGCGGTAGTTCCCCTCGCCGTCGGGCTCCAGGCGGGTCCGCATGGCGGTGGCGTCGCTGCCGCGCTCCGGCTCGGTCATCGCGAAGAACGACCAGGTGCGCCCGTCGGCGAGGGCGTCGTAGAACAGCTCCTGCTGCTCCGGGCTGCCCAGTGCCTCGACGCAGACCCCGGCGAGCCCGCCGCCGGTGTTGGACACCAGCACGCCGGCGTCGCCGCGGGCGAGTTCGACGTTGGACACGACCCGCGCGACGCAGTCGTCGGTGTAGCGGGCGATGAAGTCGGGCGCGCCGGTGCGGTAGCGCGGGGGCATCCCGGCCATGCGCAGGAGGTTCATCGTGTCGGAGTCGAGGTGCTTGTCCATGTCCTCCGGGGCGGCGTCCACGTCGAGCGCGCGGGCGCGCAGGTCGAGCGCCGCCTCGCGGCACATCGCGACCAGTTCCCGTTTCGTGTCGTCGAGTTCGATCACAGCGCACCGCCCTCGCGGGGGATCCAGCAGTTGGCGGTCAGGCGCGAGACGTAGCCGCCCCGGCTCGGGCTGTCGGTGATCATGCCGCTGGCGCCGTACAGCTTGGCGGTCTCCCAGTCGAGCTCGGTGATCCGGTCGTGCACGTCGACGACGGCGGCCGGGATCGTGCCGGCGGCCAGCAGGAGGCGGCGCGCTGCCTCGACGCCGGTGAGCGTGTCGGCCAGGGTGCCCAGGACGAGCTGCTTGCGGATGGTGGGCTGCCCCTCGACCGTGCGCTCGGACAGGTGGGTGACGGCCCACTCCAGCAGGCGCCGGCTCACTCCGATCCGGGCCGCGCCGAGCAGCGCGCCGAACGCGGTGAGCCGCTCGGCGTCCTCGGCCGGGGCGGACTCGCAGCGCACGAAGGCGACGCCTTCGAGGGTGCCCATCCGGTGCGGGACGACCTCGGCGCCGGCCGGGACGCGGTCGGCGGGCAGCGCGGCCACCCGTCCGGCGGGCGCGGGCGCGCCGTCCGTGCCGGGCGCCCACACGGCGTCGAGCGCGGCCGCGAGCCCCGCGGCCAGGCCCTTCTCGTGGCCGACCCGCTCGCAGTCGAGGAGCGCGGCGTGCGCGGTCCGCGCCGGGGCGGGGGCCTCCAGGACGGTCATGCCTGGCCTCCCACGAGCGCGAGCCTTCTCTGCACGTAGTCGGCGAGCGAACCGGCGGTGCGGAAGACGTCGTTCTCCAGGGTCTCGGGGTCCACCTCGACACCGAGGGTGTCCTCGAGACTCATGATGAGTTCGACGAAACGCATGGAATCCAGCCCGAGATCCTCGAGGATGAGGGTGTCGGCCGAGAATTCAGGAATCTCCCGGTCCAGAATCACGGACAGGGACTCCCGCAGATGTTCGATGATTTCCTCTGTGCGCATCGGCTTTCGGCTTTCCTCTCCCGATTGATCCCGACAAAGGCGGCGGCACGGCGCCGGCGGAGAGCCGACGCCGTGCCGCCGGCCGATTAGGCTTCCTTGACGGCCGACTTCACGGCGACCTTGGTCGCAGCCTTGGTCGCGACCTTGCTGGCGGCCTTGACGGCGACCTTGGTCGCGACCTTGCTGGCCTCCTTGACGGCGGCCTTGGTCGCAGCCTTGGTCGCGACCTTGCTGGCGGCCTTGACGGCGGCCTTGGTCGCGGCCTTGGTCGCGACCTTGGTGGCGGACTTCACCATGTGAATCACTCCTCAGAAAGAGATGATCTCGGTGTTCACTGCTGTACCGGCGGTGTGCCGGCAGGAACGAGATTCGCCGGTCCGGTGGATTGCCGTCAAGGTCGCGGAGAAATTCACAGGCGCCTCTGCGGTGTCATCTTCTGACCGTCCGGAAATTGCCACCACCGCCTTCTTTTGAATGCCGGAGAACGGGCGGAGTATCGGCGTGATCCTGGACCGATGAGGAGGGACGAATGCCCGAGGTGAAGAGTGCTGACCTGTGCTGGGGGCAGCGTTACCAGTGGCTGCACTACCTGCAGGCCCCAGAGGGGACGCGCCACGACGCGCACATCGTCGTCTCGCGTTCACTGCCCGACGGCACCTCGGTCGGCGACGTGCGAGCCACGCTGAACTACCTGGCGCGCCGGCACGAGGTGCTGCGCACGGTGTACGAAGCGAACGCCCGGCCGGAGCCGAGGCAGCGGGTGCTGCCGCCGGGGGCACTGCCCATGGTGGTGGCGACCACCGAGCAGGACGGAACCCCGGCCGCAGCGGACGTGGTGCACGAACTGTCGACGGCGGAGTTCGACCTGGAGCGCGACTGGCCGATCCGGGCCGGCGTGGTGACCACGGGCGGGGTGCCCAAACGGCTCGTCGTGGTCTTCAACCACGTGGGCTTCGACGACTGGGGCCTGGAGGTGTTCCGGCGCGAGTTCGAGACGGTACTGACCTCGGCCACGGCGCGCCGCAGGGCGGTGCTGCTCCCGGTCGCCTGGCAGCCCACCGACCTGGCCCGCAACGAGGCCGTCAAGACCGAGGCGGAGACCTCCCGGGCGATGGGGCACTGGCGCGAGCAGCTGGCCCTCGCGCCCGCGGACGTCCTCGCCCGCCGCCGCGCGGCCCTCGGATCCGCCCGTACGGAGGGGCCCGAGGCGTACAACGCCTCCCTGGTCGCGCCGGCCCTGCTCGCGGCGTCCCGGGACATCGCGGCGCGCTGCCAGGTGTGGCCGTCGGCGGTGCACCTGGCCGCGTACGCGGTGGCGATGGCGGCGTACACCGGCGAGCGGGTGATCACGCCGCGCTGGCTGGTGAGCCACCGCGACGGCGGCGAGAACATCTCGGTGATGACGTGCATGTTCGCGCCCACGCTGGTGCCGGTGGACCTGAGCGGCGACCCCGGGTTCACCGAGGTCGTGCGGCGGACCGCGGAGGCGTCAGGCCTGGCCCAGGAGCACGCCTACACGCCGTACGACGAGATCGTGGAGCTGACCGCGCGCGAGGGGTTCCGCCGCGGGCGGCCCGTGGCGGCGGAATCGACGATGAACTTCCTCACCCACATCACCCGTTCGTGCGGGAGCCGGCGCGAGCGGCTGACCTGGAACGCGGAGCCGGTCGAGTGGGTGCGGTCGGGCGCCGACACCTACGTGCGCGTGTACGAGTGGAGCGACGGGATCTCCGTGGCCCTGCAGGCGTCGGCCGAGGTGATGAGCCAGGAGGACGTCGAGTCCTTCCTGCGCGGCTACTCGCGCCTGCTGGCCGTCCACCAGGATCCGGACACGGACCTGCCGGTGAGTGAGGCGATGGCCCTGTTCGGCTACTCCCCGATGCCCGAGGGGCGCGTGCTGCGCGTCGGACCGGACGCGGTGGACGCGGACGCCTGCGAGGCGCTGCTGCGGGCCCACCCCGCGGTCCGCTCGGCGCGCGTCGGCATCGAGGAGCGCGGGCTGGTCGCCGAGGTCGAGGCCGATCCCGACGCCGCACCGGCGGGCGGCCTCACGCCCGCGGGGCTGCGCGCGTTCGTGCTCGCCACCGTCGAGGAGCACCCCTCGGCCGCCTGCCCGGCATGGTTCCGCGTCACGGGCTCGCCGGACGCGCCGCCGCTGGAGGGCGACGGGCACGAGCCGGCGACGGCCGCACCCGGCGACGAGTCGGCGGCGCCCCGGGCGCTCGCGGACGCCGTCGCCCGGGTCAACGAGCTGGAGCGGGTCGACCTCGCGCTCAGCTACACGGCCGCCGGCGGCAGGGTGATGCGGATGCCGCGGCTCCTGTCGGAGCTGCGCGAGGCGGGCTGGGGCGGGGTGTCGATGCACGAGCTCTGCGGTGTGCGGCCGCTGGCCGCGCTCGCCGAGGCGATGTCCCCCGCGACGACCTGACGCACGCGAAGAGAACCGCACCGCCCCGGGATCCCGGGGCGGTGCGGTTCTTCGCTGTCTGCGTCGGATCGTGTGGGGGCTTTCGTGGTTGCTGCCGTCCGAGGCCGCGGCTCAGGCCGCGAGCGCGTTCTCGTAGGCGAGGTGGCGGGCCGCCTGGACGCCGGCCTGGAAGCGGCTGACCGAGTCGAGGCTGCGCAGCAGGGCCGCGATGTGCCGTCGGCAGGTGCGCACCGACATGTCGAGGCGGCGGGCGACGACCTCGTCCGTGAGCCCCTGCGCCATCAGGCGGGCGATGGACCGCTGGAGGTCGTCGGCCACGTCCTCGGCGTACCCCGGCTCCTCGGGCGCGTAGGCCGCGGCTGACTCCCAGAGCTGGTCGAACATGTCCATCATGAAACGGACCACCTCCCCGTCGCGCACCTGGCGGGCCGTCGGGCCGAGCTCGCCGGCCGGGCCGAACATGACCGCGAGCGAGCCGTCGAAGACGACCGAGGCCTGCGGCACGCGGCTGACGGTGCGGACGTCCGCGCCGGCCTCGATCAGCCGGTCGACCCGGGCGCGCGACGCGAAGTCCGCGCGGCTGCGGTGCGGGCACATGACCCGGATCCGCACGCCGGGGTCCAGCACGCCGAAGCACGCCTCCAGCAGCTCGTCGAAAGCCTGCGTGTCCTGCGCGGGCCGGACCAGGGTCAGCTCCTCGCGGCAGCCGTCCGCCGCGAGTTTGAGCAGCCCGCGGACCTCGTCCATCCCGTCCAGCACGTCGATGCCGCCGGCCGGGCCCACCGTGCCGGGCACCGGGCGGCCGATCGTCTCGATCCGCTCGCGCAGCCGGTCGGCCAGTTCGCGCTGCTGGTAGATCGCCCGCTCGATCGGCGACACGAGCAGCGTCGCGGCCGACTGCGGGTCCACCGGCACCAGCCGGATGCCGGCCTCGTCGCTGCGCAGGAGGTGCAGCTCCATCAGCCGGGCCACCGCGGCGAAGACCTCGTCGACGGGCATGCCGAGCGCGCCGGCGACCTCCGCGAGCAGGGCGGGCGTGACCGAGCCGCTGCGCACCACGTGCCGGTAGACCTCGACGTCCCGTTCACTGCCGAGTCCGCCGCCCGGGCCGCGGCCGGCGGCTGCCGTCCCCCCGGCGCTGTGAGGAATATCGGTCGACATCGCATCGCCTTCCTGAAAGAGCGCTGGATACCTGGGAGCGGCGCCCCAGGACGCCGCTCGTAGTCACGGTGCGCCCTCACGGCATCGGTCCGCTCTCGCCGCCGGGGCCGCCTCTTCCCGGACCCGCTATCGAACCGCCCTCGTCCCCCCATCCGGCCCCCACCCGGCCCCACCCGGCCACGGCCCCGCTCTCGTGCGTCCCGCGCCGGACGAGAGCGCGGCGAGAACGGCGTGAGAGCGGCCCGTGGTCCAGTCGGTACCGGCGAAGGACCGGGTCGCACGGTGTCCGGACGAAGGGCGCCCTCCGGCATCCGGTGCCTGATCTGCGCGCCCGCGCAGTGCCCGCCAGACGCAACCGTCGCGGTGACGCGGCGCCGACCCGAGGGAAGCACAGTGAACTCCGAGATCCCGCTCGCCTTCCTGGAGACCCTGAAAGCACACCTGCCCTACGCCGAGCGCGACACGTTGTCCCCCTCGGACGACCTCGCCGCGCTCGGGCTGGACTCGATGGGCGTGGTCCAGCTGCTGGTGGACCTGGAGGACCGCTTCGAGGTGGAGCTGTCCGACGAGGTCCTCGACGAGGGCACGTTCGCCACCGTCGGCTCGCTGTGGGCCGCCGTGTCCGAGACCTTCGCGCTGGCCCCCGCCGATGAGTGAGCCCGTGGTCGCGCGCCGCCCGGCCGCCGTCCCCGTGCGCTTCGACCAGCTGGTGCGCGGCGGCGACCCGGGCCGGCCCGCGGTGACCTTCAAGGACCGGACCCTCGACTACGGCCAGCTGGCCGAGGCGATCACCCGCGCCGCCTCGGGCCTGCGGGCCCTGGGGATCCGGCGCGGCGACCGGGTCGCGGTGTACGCCGAGAAGCGGATCGAGACGGTCGTCGCGATGTTCGCCGTCTCGGCCGCCGGGGCCGTCCTCGTGCCCCTCAACCCCCTGTTCAAGGAGCGGCACGTCCAGCAGGTCGTGTCCGACTGCGGCGCCCGCGCGATCGTCACCACCGCCGAGCGGATGCAGACGGTCGGCGCGGCGCTCGGCACTGACGCCGGCGTCGAGCACGTCGTCTGCGTTGGCTCCACCGCACAGCCCGTTCCCGACGGCGCCGCATGGCGGCTCACCGGCTGGGACGAGGTCGCGTCCGCCCCGGCGGAGCGGACGGCCGGTGCCGGGGAGGCCCCGGGCGCCGACGACGCCGACGACGTGGTGGACGCCGACATCGCCGCGATCTTCTACACCTCCGGCAGCACCGGCGGCCCCAAGGGCGTGGTGCTCTCGCACCGCAACGTCGTCGCCGGCGCCGAGAGCGTCGCCGGATACCTGGGGCACACCGCCGACGACACCGTGCTGTCCGCGCTCCCGCTCAGCTTCGACGCCGGGTTCAGCCAGCTCACGACCACCTTCGTGAGCGGCGCGCACGTCGTGCTCACCAACTACCTGGTGCCGCGCGACATCGTGCGGCTGTGCGCCCGGCACAGCGTCACGGCCCTGACCTGCGTGCCGCCGCTGTGGCTGCAACTGGCCGCCCTGGAATGGCCGGCCGAGTCCGCCAAGAGCCTGCGCTACTTCGCCAACACCGGCGGGCGGATGCCGAAGACGGCGCTCGACCGGCTGCGCGAGGTGTTCCCGCAGGCCGCGCCGTACCTGATGTACGGGCTGACCGAGGCGTTCCGCTCGACCTACCTGGACCCCGCCGAGGTGGACCGCCGCCCCGACTCGATCGGTCGCGCCATCCCGAACGCCGAGGTGCTCGTGGTCCGGCCGGACGGCACGCCCTGCGACCCCGGCGAGCACGGCGAACTGGTGCACCGCGGCGCCCTGGTCTCGCTCGGCTACTGGAACGACCCCGAGCGCACGGCCCAGCGCTTCCGCCCCGCACCGGGCGCCTGCGCCGCCATACGGCCCGAGATCGCGGTCTGGTCCGGTGACACGGCCTACCGCGACGAGGACGGCTTCCTCTACTTCGTCGGGCGCACCGACGAGATGATCAAGTCCTCCGGCTACCGGATCAGCCCCGCCGAGATCGAGGAGGCCGCCTACGCCACCGGCCTGGTCGGCGAGGCCGTCGCGCTCGGCGTGGCCGACGAGCGGCTCGGGCACAGCGTCGTGCTCGTCGTCGACGGGCCCTGCGACACCGGGCTGCTCGGCAAGGCACTGGGCCAGATCCTGCCGCGGTACATGCTGCCGCACCGCACCGTCGAGCTCGGCACCCTGCCGCGCTCGGTGAACGGCAAGTTCGACCGGCCGCTGATCCGCCGGACGATCGAGGAGGGACCGAGATGACCCCGGCCGACGACTTCGGACGCGTCGACGGGTGCCTGGCGGTCGGCGGCGTCGCCGTGGACCGCCTGGCCCGCCGGGTCGGCAGCACGCCGTTCTTCGCCTACGACCGCGGCCTGCTCACCGACCGGGTCGGCGCGGTGCGCGCGGCGCTGCCCGCGGAGATCCACCTGAGCTACGCGATGAAGGCCAACCCGATGCCCGCGCTGCTGCACCACATGCGCGGCCTCGTCGACGGGTTCGACGTCGCCTCGGCCGGCGAGATGCTCATCGCGCTCGACACCGGCATGCCGGCCGACCGGATCAGCTTCGCCGGACCCGGCAAGACCGTCCCCGAACTGGAGCAGGCCGTCGCGGCCGGGGTGACCGTCGAACTGGAGTCCCCCGTCGAGCTGGAGCGGGTGGCCAAGGTCGGCGCGGAGCTCGGCCTGCGCCCCCGGGTGGCGCTGCGGGTCAACCCCGATTTCTCGGTGCGCGGCTCCGGGATGCGCATGGGCGGCGGGCCGCGGCAGTTCGGCGTCGACGTGGAGACGGCGCCCGAGGTGCTGGCCACGATCGGCGCGGCGGACCTGGACTTCCAGGGCTTCCACATCTTCGCCGGATCGCAGAACCTCGACGCCCAGCGGATCTGCGAGGCACAGCGCGCGATCGTCGAGACCGTCCTGCGCCTGGCGGACGCCGCGCCGGGGCCGGTGGTCTACCTCAACGTCGGCGGCGGCTTCGGCATCCCGTACTCCAAGCGCGACCGGCCGCTCGACCTCGCCCCCATCGGGGAGAACCTGGCCAAGCTGATCGACACGATGGTGCGCCCCGGACTGCCGCAGGCCCGCGTCGCGGTGGAACTGGGCCGCTACCTGGTCGGCGAGGCGGGCGTGTACGTGACGCGCGTGGTGGACCGGAAGGTATCGCGCGGCAAGACCTTCCTGGTCGTCGACGGCGGACTGCACCACCAGCTGGCCGCCTCCGGCAACTTCGGGCAGGCCGTGCGCCGCAACTACCCGCTGGCCGTGGCCACCCGGATCGAGCAGCCGGCGGTCGAGCAGGCCGAGGTCGTCGGGTGCCTGTGCACGCCGCTGGACCTGCTCGGCGCCGACGTCGATCTGCCCAGGGCGGAGATCGGGGACCTGATCGCGATCTTCCAGGCCGGGGCCTACGGGCTGACGGCCAGTCCGACCGCGTTCCTCGGCCACCCCGCGCCCGTCGAAGTGCTCGTCTGAACGGCCGGCCGGCGCCCGCGCACCGGGGCGGACCGCCCGAAACCCATGAGAGGGGAGGTGACAGCATGTTCCATTCCGGATGGCGGCTCGGCACGGCCGAGCCGCGCGAGGCGGGCACGGCGCACGACGCGCCGGCCGTCTTCCGCGTCCTCGGACCGCTGGAGGTCTGCCGCGGCGAAGCGGTCGCGGTCACCGCGCGGCGCCAGGCGATTGTGCTCGCCATGCTCCTGGCCACCGACCGCGCGGTGTCCGTGGACGCGCTGACGGACGCGGTCTGGGGCGTCCGCCCGCCCCAGACCGCCCGGGCGCAGGTCCAGACCGCGATCTCGGTGCTGCGCCGCACCTTCGCCCAGGCCGGCCTCGACGGCCGGATCGTCCAGAGCGGTCCGGGCTACCGCGTCGAGACCCGGCCCGGGGAACTCGACCTCCACGTGTTCGACGAGCTGGCCGCCCGCGGCCGCGGCGCCCTGCGCGACCAGGACCCGCACACCGCCCGGGACGCCTTCCGCCGGGCACTGGCGCTGTGGCGCGGCGAACCGTTCGCCGGCCTGGACAGCGACGCGCTGCGGGCGCGCGCCCGGCACGTCGCCGAGCGCCGGGTGGAGGTGCTCGAGGAGTGCCTGGACGCCGAACTGCGGCTCGGCCTGCACCACGAGGTGCTCGGCGAGGTCAAGGCGCTGGCGGCGGAGTACCCGCTGCGCGAGCGGCCGGCCATGCAGCTGATGACGGCGCTGTACCGCTGCGGGCGGCGGGCCGAGTCGCTCGCGGCCTACCAGGCGGTGCGCCGCACCTTCGTCGACGAACTCGGCCTCGAACCCGGCCCGGCGCTGCGGCGGCTGGAGCTGGCGATCCTCAACGGCTCCGCGGACCTCGAACCGGACGGCGCTGCGGCGGTCCGGCCCCCGGCCGAGACCCGCGTGCCGCGGATGCTGCCGGCCCCCGTGCCGGACTTCACCGGGTGCGAGGACGTGCTGGGCGCGGTGCGCCGGCACCTCACGGGCCGTCAGGACCTGCGCGCGCCGCGGATCGCGGTGGTCGCCGGCGGGCTCGGGACCGGCAAGTCCGCGGTGGCGGTCCAGGCCGCGCACGGACTGGCCGTGGCCTTCCCCGACGGACAGCTCTATGCCCGCGCCACCGACGACGACCCCGACGCGCGCGACGTGCTCGGGACGCTGCTCGCCGCGCTCGGCCACACCGGGGCCGCCGTCCCCGACAGCGCGCAGGGACGCGCGGCGCTCTACCGCAGCGCTCTCGTCCAGCGCCGCGTGCTCGTGGTGGTCGACGACCTGACCCGCGCGAGCCAACTGCGGGCCCTGGCCCCGGGCACGGCCGACAGCGCGCTGCTCGTCACGGCCCGCACCCGCCTGGACGTGACGCCGGGCACCGCCGTGCACGAGGTCCGCGTCCCCGACACCCGCGGCGGCCTCGGCGTGCTGGCCGGGATGCTCGGCCGCGAGCGGGTCGCCGCCGAGCCGAGCGAGGCGCTGGAACTGGTCGAACTGTGCGGCGCGCTGCCCCTCGCGCTGCGGGCGGCCTCGGCGCGGCTGCGGCTGCGGCCGCAGTGGACGCTCGCCGACCTGACCGGCCGGCTGCGCGACGAGGAGCGCCGCCTGGACGAGCTGGCCGGGCCGGAGTTCGACCCGCGGGCCGGCTGCGACGCCGCGTGCGCACGGCTGGACGACGACGGGATCCGGCTCCTGCGCCGCCTCGCGCTCCTGGAGGACGAGGAGTTCCCGGCCTGGGTGGCCTCGCCGCTGCTCGACCTCGATCCGCGCGCGGCCGCCGACGTCCTGGACACCCTGGTCGACGCCCGCCTCGTCGAGACCCGGCGCGGTCCGGCCACCGGCATGCGCCACCGCCTGCCGGCACTCGTGCGGCTGCGCGCCCGCGAGCGGCTGGCCGAGGAGGAGACGGAGGCCGAACGCTCGGCGGCGCTGCGGCGGCTGCTCGGCGCCTGGCTCGCCCTGGCGGAGTCGGCGGTGGCGCGCTACGGCGTCGCCGCCGAACTGCTCGGCGACCCGCCGGGCGGCGCGCCGCGGTGGCCGGCCGGCGGCGAACCCGTGGCCCGGCCGTGCCCGGATCCGCTGGCCTGGTACGAGCAGGAACGCGGCGGGCTGCTGGCGGCGGTGCGGCTTGCCGCGGCCGCCGACGCGGCACTCTCCTGCTGGTCCCTCGCGCTCGCACTCGCCCCGCTCGCACAGGCGCAGTGCCGGTTCGACGACTGGCGCGAGAGCCACGAACTGGCCCTCGCCGCGACGCGCCGCGGCGGCGACCGGCTGGGCGAGGCGGTGCTGCTCTCCTCGCTCGGCGCGCTGGACCTGCGCGAACGGCGCCTGGACCGGGCCGCGGCCCGGCTGGGGGTCGCCCTCGACGCGCTCGACCGGCTCGGCGAACGGCACTGGGCGCAGCTCACCCGGCGCTCGCTGCGGGCGCTGGAGCGCGCGAGCGCACCCGCCGTGCGACCGGTCGGCGTCCGGCACGGGGGCGACGACGTCCCCGCGCCCGTCCGGCGCGCCGCGTACCCGGCCCCGCGCGGGGCGTTCTCCCGGCGCCACTTCGACCTGGCCGCGAGCGGTGTCCCCGAGACGCCGCTCGCACCGCGCCGTACCGCCGCCTCGTACGGGCCGTCGGAAACGAGCGCGCCGGGTCCCGGCCGCCCGGCCGTCCGGCTCGCCGAACCCCCGAACCGTTCGGTGAACGCTGACTCATCCGGCCGCCCGCAGGGAACGGCCTCGACCTAGGAGCAGGAGTCGTGCTCGAAGTACTCGACATCACCAAGCGCTACGACGAGGTGCAGGCGCTGGACGGCTTCAGCCTGACAGCCGAAAGCGGCGAGATCGTCGGCCTGGTCGGCCACAACGGGGCCGGCAAGACCACCTTCGTCGAGGTCGCCTGCGGCCTGATCACCCCGGATTCCGGCACCGTCCTCGTGGACGGCCTCGACCCCGCCAAGAACCACGGCCTGGTCGGGATCTGCCCCCAACTGATGGGGCTCTACCACTCGATCACCGTGCGCGAGCACCTGGAGCTGTTCGGCAGCCTGTCCGGGCTGCGGCGCGCCGCGCTGCGCAGCGCCGTGGAGGACCTGGCCGTCGCGCTCCAGCTCACCGGATTCCTCGACCGGCCCACCGGACTGCTCTCCGGCGGCCAGCAGCGGCGCACCCAGGCCGCGATCGCCCTGATCCACCGCCCGTCGCTGCTGCTGCTCGACGAGCCGACGGCCGGGGCCGACCCCGAGACCCGCCAGGCCCTGCTCGACGTCGTCAAACAGCGCGCCGGCGAGGGCGCCACCATCGTCTACACCACCCACTACCTGCAAGAGCTCACCGAACTCGGCGCGAGCATCGCCGTCGCCCGGCGCGGCCGGGTGATCGCCCGCGGCAGCGCCGCCGAGCTGCTCGGCGACCTGCCGGGCGAGGTGCGTGTCGGCTTCGCCGACCAGGAAGTCAAGGTGTCCACCACCGACCCGACCGCCACGCTGCTCGACCTGCTCAAGGACTCCGACCGCCTGGTCGAGTCGGTCGAACTGCGCAACCCCGACCTCGACGACCTCTACCACTCCCTGGCAGGCGAAGATGTCCACTGAGTCCCTGCGCCGCATCGGCCTCCTCGTCAAGTTCAACGTGCTGCTGCGGCTGCGCGACCCGGGCCAGCTGGTGAGCTACATCGTGCTCCCCATGGTCCTGATGGTCGTGTTCAAGCCGCTCTACGTGCGCACCCTGGAGGTCGGCACCATCGAGGCGGTGGCCGGGCCGATGGTGATGTTCTCCGTGTTCTGCGTCGCGATCGTCGGCGGCTCGTTCCTGGTCGAACGCGAGTGGCACACGTGGGACCGGCTGCGCGCCAGCAAGGCCGGCCGGGCGGAACTGCTGCTCGGCAAGGCCCTGCCGATCCTGCTGATCCTGGTCCTCCAGCAGACCGTGCTGATCCTGTTCGGCTGGCTGGTGCTCGGCATGCCCTTCCCGCCGTCCGTCTTCTACCTGGGCCTCGCGATCGTGCTGTGGGGCTTCACGCTGCTCGCGCTCGGCTCCGCGGCGGCCACCGTCGTGCGCAGCCGCGGCGAGCTGGGCATGATCTCCGACCTCGGTTCGATGCTGATCAGCGCCGTCGGCGGCTGCATGCTGCCGGTCAGCCTCATGCCGATGTGGGCGCAGCACCTCTCGCGCGTCTCGCCCGGCTACTGGGCGCTGACGATGATGCGCGCCGCCCTGCAGGACAACCCGTCCGGGATGGTCCTGCCCGCGATCGTCTGCCTGGTGATCGGGCTGGTCACCGCCGTCGTCGCGATCCGTCGCCTCGCGCGCGGGTGGGGCCGCAGCCGCCTGATCTGAGCGGCCGAACCAGAGCAGATCCACCGAGGACCCGGAGGTCACTTTGACACACACCGATTACGATTCGGCGCTCGCGATCGTCGGCATGTCCGGCCGCTTCCCGGGTGCCCGCGACGTCGCCGAGCTATGGGCGAACCTGCTCGACGGCACACCCGGCCTGCGCCTGATCACGGACGAGGAGCTGGCCGAGGCCGGCGTCGACCCGGCGGCGGCCGCCCACCCCGACTACGTCCGCGTCGGGGGGCCGGTCGCGGACCTCGACCAGTTCGACGCCGGCGCCTTCGGCTTCAACCCCCGCGAGGCCGAGACCCTCGACCCCCAGCACCGTATGTTCCTGGAGTGCGCCTGGGAGGCACTGGAGAGCGCCGGCTACTGCCCGGTCGAACCGGGGCCGCAGGTCGGGGTGTTCGGAGGCTGCGCCTACCCGGACTACCTGGCCGACCACCTGATGCCCATGGCCGGCGAGCCCGGCGGGACGCTGCTGCTCGCCATCGGCAACGAGCGCGACTCGCTGACCTCGCTGGTCTCCTACAAGCTGGGCCTGACCGGCCCCAGCGTGGCCGTGCAGACCTTCTGCTCGACCTCGCTGGTCGCGGTGCACCTGGCCTGCCAGAGCCTGCTGACCTACGAGTGCGACATCGCGCTCGCCGGCGGCGCCTTCCTGCCACTGCCACAGCCCACCGGCTACCGCTACGAGGCGGGCGGCATCCTCTCGCCCGACGGCCGGCTGCGCAGCTTCGACGCCTCGGCCAACGGCAGCGTGATGGGCGCCGGTGTGGGCGTCGTGGCGCTCAAGCGCATGCAGGACGCGCTGGCCGACGGCGACGTCATCCACGCCGTGGTGCTCGGCTCCGCGGTGTGCAACGACGGGCGCGCGCGGGTCGGGTACACCGCCCCGGGCGTCGACGGCCAGGCCTCGGTCATGGAGACCGCCCAGGCGGTCGCCGGCGTCAAGCCCGAGTCGATCGGGTACGTCGAGTGCCACGCCACCGGCACCCAGTTGGGCGACTCGATCGAACTGGCGGCGCTCACCCGGGTCTTCCCCGAGTCCGCGCAGACCCCGACGGTGCTCAGCTCGATCAAGCCCTCGCTCGGCCACCTCGACCGGGCCGCGGGCGTCACCGGACTGATCCGCGCGTCGCTGAACCTGCGCCACGCGGTCCTGCCCGGCACCCCGGGCTACGAGGAGCCGAACGAGGCGCTCGCGGCGGCGGGCGGCCGCTTCACCGTCTCGGCGACGGACCGGCCGTGGCCGGCCGGGCCGCTGCCCCGCCGCGCCGGGGTCAGCTCCTTCGGCCTGGGCGGGACGAACGCCCACGTGGTGCTCGAGGAGCCGCCGGCCCGCCCGGACCGGCCCGCCGAGCCGGGCCCGCACCTGCTGGCCTTCTCCGCCGCGGAACCCGGCGCGCTCGCGCAGTACGCCGAGCGGCTCGCCGACCACCTCGCGGCGCACCCCGACGAGGACCTCGGCGACATGTCCTTCACCCTCCAGGTCTCGCGGGGCCACTTCGGCCTGCGCCGGGCGGTGGTGTGCCGCGACGCCGCGGACGCCGTCGCGGCCCTCCGCGACGCCGACCGGTGGATCGACGGGGAGTCCCGCCGGCGCGACCCGTCCGTGCTGCTGGTGCCCGGCGACGCGGATGCCGGATGGTGGCGCGAACTGGCCCGCGCGGCCGCGCGGCTGCTCGCGGCCGAGGGCGGCGGACACCTGGCCGCGGCCGCCGAGGCGGCCGGCACGCAGGCCGAGGCGCTCGCGGTCCTCACCGAGGGCCTGGGCCGGGTGGGCGTGCGCTTCGCCACTGGGTCCGGCCCGGCCGCGGCGGACCCGGTCACCGTCGCGGTGGAGCCGGACGGTTCGGCCGCCGACACGTGGATCATGTCCACGCTCGCCCGCCTCTGGCAGGCCGGTGTGACGATCGACTGGACCGCGCTGCACCGGGGGCGCGGCCGGCGCGTCACGCTGCCGACCTACCCCTTCCAGCGCAGCCGCTACTGGGTCGCGGCCCGTCCGGCCGCGGCGGTCGCGGCCGCGCCGGCCGAAGGCCGCGTCGACGACATCGACCGCTGGACCTACCTGCCGGCCTGGGAGCGGAGCACGCCGCCCGCCGAGGATCTGGAGGCGCGGCTGCGCGAGGCCGGCCCGTGGCTGGTGCTGGCCGCGGAAGAACGCGGCGAGGCGCTGGTCGAGCGGCTGATCCGGGCGGGCGCCGAGGTGTTCACGGTGCGCCCGGGCGAGCGGTTCGCCCAGGACGAGATCGGCGACTACACCATCCGGCCGGGCGACCCCGGGGACGCGGCCGAACTCATCGGCTCGCTGCTCGTCGCGCCGGCCACGATCGTGCACGGATTCAGCCTCGCCTCGCCGCCCGGCGACGGGCCCGCGCACTTCGACGCGCAGTCCGCGCTGGGCTTCTCCGGCGCGCTCGCCCTCGTGCGGGCGCTGGTCGAGGACCCGGACCCGTGGCCGTCGGAGGTGGTGCTGCTCACCGGCGGCGCGGTCGGCGTGGTCGGGTCGGACCTGACCCACCCCGAACACGCGGGCCTGTCCTCCCTGGCACCGACCATCACGCAGGAGAACCCGCGGCTGGCCAGCCGCACCGTCGACGTCGGCGAGGCCGACACGGCGCACGGCGTCGCGGCCGACGCCGAGAGCGTGCTCGCCGCGATCGTGGCCCCGCACGAGGGCCCGGTGGCGGTGCGCGGCGGCGAGGTCTGGCTGCGCGTCTTCGAGCCGCACCCCCTCCCCGCGCCCGACGCCCTGCGCTCCGGGGTGCGCCGCGGCGACACCGTCCTGATCACCGGCGGTCTGGGGGCGCTCGGCCTGACCCTGGCCCGGCACCTGGCCGACGCGTACGCCTGCCGCCTGGTGCTCACCGGCCGCACCCCGCTGCCCCCGCGCGAGCGGTGGCCCGAACTCAAGGACGGAACGGACCGCGCCGCGCGGCAGATCCGCGCCGTCCTCGACCTGGAGGAGCGCGGGGCCAAGGTGCTGGCGCTCGCGGCCGACGTGGACGACGAGGAGCAGATGCGCGGCGTGATCGAGGCGGCGGTCGAGCGGTTCGGCCGCATCGACGTGGCCGTCCACGGCGCCGGCGTGCAGGACCCGCGCTTCTTCGACCTGGTCCACCTGGTGGAGCCCGAGGTCTGCGACGCGCACTTCCGCGCCAAGGTCCACGGCTTCCTCGTCCTGCAGAAGGTGCTGGGCGACCACGCCCCGGACCGGCGGCTCGCCGTCTCGTCGCTGACCCCGATCCTCGGCGGCGTCCTGCACGCCCCCTACGCCGCGGCGAACGCCGGCCTGGACGCGTACGCGCGGGCGGCGCGGCTGCGCGGCGAGGGCCGCTGGGTCACCGTCAACTTCGAGGCATGGCACGCCGCGCCCGACCTCGACGCGGTGGGCGACCAGCCCGAGGGCGAGTACGAGATGGCGCCCGGCGAGGGCGTGTCCGTCTTCGAGCGGGCCCTCGCGGCCGTGGACCGGGTGGCCCACGTGACCGTCTCGACCGGACCGCTCGCGCCCCGGGTCAAGCGCTGGGTCGTCGGCGGGGGAGCGGCCGACGGCCCTGACCTCGAAGCCGAGCGCGACCGCCACCCGCGCCCCCCGCTGTCCACCCCCTTCGTCGAGCCGGCGGAGGGCCTGGAGAGCACGGTCGCCCGCGTGTGGGAGGCCACGCTCGGCCTGGAGACCGTCGGCGCGAAGGACGACTTCTTCGAGCTCGGCGGCAACTCCCTGATCGCGATCGACCTCACGGCCCGCCTCCACGAGGCGGTCTCCTGCGCGGTCGCGGTCACCGCGCTCGTGCGGTACCCCACCGTGCGCAGCCTCAGCCGCCTCATCACCGAGAGCCTGGACCAGGGCCAGGTCGCATAGCCCCGACGCGCGAAGGCGCCCACGTACACCGCGTGTACGTGGGCGCCTTCGCGTGCGGTCGTCGCGGGGGAGAGGGCTGGGAGCCGGCCGCACGATGACGCCGGGCGGGTGTTCCGGCAGCCGGCCGTCGTCGGCCGCGCCGGCCGGGGCCGGCACCGCGGGGCGGCGAACGGCGCGGGCCCCCGCGCAGGGAGGGCCGGTCGGGGCGCCCCCGGCCGGGGGCCGGTCCGGACGGCATACGTGCGTGCCCGCGCGTCAGCGGGTGCCGGGGCGCTTGGGGCAGAGCGTGGCGCGCAGGGCGCGGCCGACGGCGCGGCCTGGGCCTCGGTCAGGTGGGTGCGGTCGTCGCCGTTGAAGCTCCGGGCCGCCGCGTGGCCGCTGGTGTCGCCCGCGCCGTAGAGCCGGGAGCACTCGGAGAGGGAGACGGTGATCGCCTGGTCGGGGCCCGCGACGATCGCGGGGTCCACGTTCTTCAGCGCGGCGAGGACCGCGCCGCGCCGCACCCCGGTGGGCCGGGGCAGGTATCCCCCGAGGGCCTCCGTGCGGCCGACGTCCACGGAGGGCGAGACGGTCGGCGCGGCGGTGTGCGTGCCGCCACCGCCGGAGCCGCACCCGGTCACGGTCAGGACGGCCAAGGCGGCCGCGGTCAGGACGGCGGCTATGAGTCTGATGCGCGGGGGGCCATTGTGTCGTCCCCGGGGCAGCGTGCGATCGCCTTCGGCGGGGCCGCCCCGGCCGCTCAACGCCGTGCGCCCGCCCTCGCGCGTGGCCCTCAACGGGTGCGCTCGGACGGGCTGTTCGCGGAGGCCGCCCTCAACGGCAGGGGCCACCCGGGACCGGAATCCTCCCCGGGTCTGAGGTGCTGCGTGCGGTGCGGGTCGGCGCGTGGGGGCGCCGGGCGGGGGCGAGGTGGTGCGGGGGCGGTCAGTCGACCGGGGCGGGGGACAGGGCGTCGCGGAGGATCCGCTGCGTCGCCTCGGCCTGCTCCAGGACGGCGAAGTGGCCGCCGGAGATGGTGTGCAGCGCGAAGCGGGTCGCCGTGTGGCCCTCCCACCCCCGCATCGGCGCCGCCCCGACCCGGCGGTCCGCGGTCGCGGCGATCGCCGTGATCGGCACGTCGAGCGGCGCCTGCGGGCGGAAGACGTACGACTGCTTGAGCTCGAAGTCCGCCCGGAAGGGCGGCAGGACCAGCCGCATCGCCGACTTGTCGCGCAGCAGGTGCTCGGGTGTCCCGCCGATCCTGCGCAGCATGTCGGCCACCTGGGCGTCGGTGAGCGAGCCGATCGGCGGGTCGAGGTCCTGCGTGGGGTCGTCCGGCGCCAGGCAGCCCGAGACGAACAGGTGCACCGGCGCCGGGGCGCCGAGCCGCCGCAGCTCGCGCAGCAGCTCGAAGGCCACGAGCGCGCCGAGGCTGTGCCCGTACACGGCGTACCGGCTGTCCTGCTCCTCGGCCAGGAACGTCCGCGCGAGGTCGCCCACCAGGTCGGTGATCCGCGTGTACGGGGTCTGCCCGAGGCGGGTCCCGCGGCCCGGCGGCTCGACGGGCCGCAGGGCGACGCCGTCGAGACCGCGGGACCAGGGGACGAACATCGAGGCGGAGCCGCCGGCGTGCGGCAGGCAGTACAGCCGGGTCGGTCCGTCCGGCAGGGTGAACGGGAACCAGGGGCGGGTGGCGGGCCGCGGCGGCGCGGTGGTCACCGGACCACTTCCAGATCCACGTACCTCGGGGCCGGCTGGATGGAGCCGAGGTCCGCCTCCAGCACCAGGCGGTCCTCCTCCCGGCCGACCTCGCGGAACCCGCTGAACGCGTAGGTGATCTGCATCATCCGGTTGCGTCCGGTCTCGACGAAGTCCGCGCGCAGCCCCGCGCCCGCCTCGGCGGCCCGCTCCATGATGTGGCCGAGCAGCACCGTCCCGACGCCGCGCGACATGACCCGGCAGGACATCAGCATCATGTGCAGCTGCCAGTGCGGCAGCGACTTCTCCACCAGGGCCAGGCCGATCTTGCCGTACGAGCCGAACCGGTCGGTGAGCGTGGCGACCAGCAGCAGGTGGTCGGGCGACTCGCGCAGCGCGTCCAGCTCGTCGTAGGAGTACGTGCGGCCGGTCGAGTTGAGCTGGTTGGTGCGGATCGTCAGTTCCTCGGCCCGCTGGAGGTCCTCGCGCCGGGCCGGCGCGATGGAGAAGGTCATTCCCAGGCTCGCCAGGAACTCCTCGTTCGTGCCGGTGAACTCGGCCTCGACGTCGTCGCGGGCCAGCTGGCTCAGGTACATGCCGCGGCGCTGCGCGGACTCGTCGGAGACGAACCGCGGGTGGAAGTCGCCCTGCCGCAGCACGGTGTCCATCTCGGCCGCGTCCACGCAGGTCACCTGCGGCAGCGCGAACGCCACCTCGGCCAGCTCGAACGGCTGGTCGTCGACGAACGCGAACGCGTCGAGCCCCAGGTTGAGCTTGGCCGCGATCTGCCGGATGGAGTCGGACTTCGGGTTCCAGCCGATCCGCGGGTAGAGGAACATGTCCTCCAGCCCGAACTCGCGCAGCTTGGCCCGCGCCGTCTCCGGGTCGTTCTTGCTGGCCACGGAGTGCAGGACGCCGAGGCCGTCGAGGCGTCTGATGTGCTCGACGACCTCGGGACGCAGCCGCACCTCCCCGTCCTCCAGCAGCGTCCCGTCCCACAGCGTGTTGTCCAGGTCCCACACCACGCACTTGATCCGGCCCTGCTTGGGCTTGGACGGCGCCGGATCCGCCGGTGCGCCTTCCGTCTCGACCGTGGTCGACGTCATGCGGTCCCCCTCCTGAATGCCTCGTCGGCGATCGTCAAACGCTGGATCTCGGTGCTGCCCTCGATGATCTCGGCGACCTTCGCGTCCCGGTAGAAGCGCCCGGTCGGGTGCCCGGAGGTGAAGCCGAGGGCGCCGTGGATCTGCAGCGCCTCGCTCGCGTGCCGGGCCGCGGCGGTGGAGGCGAAGTACTTCGCCACCCAGGTCGCCATGATCGTGGCCGGGTCCCCGGCGTCCTTGAGCCGGGCGGCCTCGGCCACCAGCAGCCGCGCCGCGCGCACGTCGGTGACCATGTCGGACAGCTTCGCCCGGATCAGCGGCAGGTCCTGGAGCCGGCTGCCGCCGACCGTGCGCTTCGTGCTGTAGTCCGCGGCGGCCTCCAGGCAGGCCTGGACGATGCCCACGCTGCCGGCCGCGACCGAGAGCCGGCCGAGGTCCAGCGTGCCGCTGAGCACCATGCCCGAGGCGAAGGAGCTCGGGCCGAGCAGCGCGTCCGGGCCGAGCAGCACGTCCTCGAACGTGATCTGTCCGATCAGCGAGGCCCGCGTGCCGAGCATGTCGTCGAGCGGGCGGACCGTCACGCCGGCGCTCGCCCGCGGGACGAGCAGCGCGACCGTGCTGGACTCGGTGCGGGCGAAGACCAGGAACAGGTCGGCGCGCTGGCCGCCGGTCGTCCACGTCTTCACGCCGTTGAGCCGCCAGCCGTCGCCCTCGCGCACGGCCGTGGTGGTGATGCCGGCCGCGTCGCTGCCGGCGCCCGGCTCGGACAGGCAGAACGCTCCCAGGACCCGGCCCTCGGCCATGTCCCGCGCCCACCGGTCCAGTTGCGCCGGGCTGCCCCAGCGCTGCAGCGCCCAGGACGCCATGGTGTGCACGGTCAGCAGGCTGCGCACCGAGGAGCAGCCGCGGCCCACCTCCTCGTGCACGGCGGCCAGGGTGACCATGTCCACCCCGGAGCCGCCGAGCTCGACCGGCAGGAACGGGGCCCACAGGCCCGCCCGCGCGATCTGCTCCAGCAGTTCCTCGGGGACCGCGCCCGCCCGGTCCCAGGCGTCCGCGAACGGCACGATGTGCTCGTCCGCGAACGCCCGGGCCGCGGCGCGGTCGACGACTGCGGCGGCGCGCGGCGCCACCGCGGTTGCGATGTCCATCGTGGCCCCTAGCCGACCAGCGCGGCGGGCCGGATGCGCTCGACGAGCGCGGACATCGCCTCGACGGTGCGGAAGTTGTCGATCCGCAGCTCGTCGTTGGGCACGGTCACCGAGAAGGTCTTCTCGATGAACATCACCAGCTCCATGGCGAACAGGGAGTTGATGTACCCCAGGGAGAAGATGTCCTGGTCGGTGGTGATGCCGGCCTGCGGGAAGCGGCCCTCGACGAACGACTGGAGCTGGGCGGCGACGGTGGTCTCGGACATGGTGGTCTCCTCTTCCTTCTTGTCTTCTGTTCGGGTGGGCTTGAGCGAAATCAGTGGGGTCAGTTGGAGTACGTGTAGAAGCCGCGGCCGCTCTTGCGGCCGTGCAGGCCCGCGTCCGTCATCTGCTTGAGCAGCGGGCACGGGCGGTACTTGCTGTCGGCGTAGTGCTCGTAGAGCACCTCGACGCTGTAGAGGATCGTGTCCACGCCGATCAGGTCGGCGGTCTCCAGCGGGCCCATCGGGTGGCCGAAGCAGCCGCGGAAGACGTCGTCCACCGACTCGGCGGTGGCGACGCCCTCGTGCACGAGGAAGGCCGCCTCGTTCACGGTGAGCATCAGGACCCGGTTGGAGACGAAGCCCGAGGCGTCCTTGACGTCCACGGCGCGCTTGCCCATGCCCTGGAGCACCTCGCGGGTGCGCTCGATGGTGGACGGCGAGGTGTGGAAGCCGGGGATCAGCTCGACCACCGGCTTGGCCGGCACGGGGTTCATGAAGTGCACCCCGACGACCCGCTCCGGGTGGGTGCCGACCGCGGCCATCTTGGTGATCGGGATGGCGGAGGTGTTGACGACGATCACCGCGTCCGGCGCGAGCACGAGGTCGAGCGCCTCGTGCACCCCGCGCTTGACGTCCCAGTTCTCGGTGACGTTCTCGATCACCAACTCGGCCTTGGCCAGCGCCTCGACGCCGACCGCGGTGGTGATCCGGCCCAGGATCTCGTCGGGGTCGAGCGCGGGGCCGCCCATCAGCCGGCTCATCCGGCTGTTGAGGGCGATCGCGGCGCGGGCCGCCTCCAGGGTCTGCTCGTCCTTGTCGACCAGGATCGTCTCGTAACCGCTCGAGGCGAGGTTCTGCGCGACGCCGATGCCCATCACACCGGCACCCACGACACCGATGACAGCCATGTGCTTCTCCGTTTCCTCAGGTTGGGTTGGGAACGTTCCGCCGCCCGTCGGACGGCGGTGTGCGGACGTGTGCGGCCGGCTCAGGCCCGTCGGCGCCGGGCGGCGGCCGCCTGGACACCGGAGCGGCGCAGCAGCGCCTGGGCCCGGGCGCCGCTCTCGGTGCCTTCGGGGCCGGCCGGGGCGCCGACGGCCACCGGCCCCTCCACGATCCGCGCCAGGGTGGCGACGGTCGGGGCCTCGTAGAGGATGTGCGGGGGCAGCTTCGCGCCGGGGTAGGCCGAGCGCAGTTCGGCGAGCAGCGGGATGCCGAGCAGGGAGTTGCCGCCGAGCTCGAAGAAGTTGTCGTCGACGCCGACCTGTTCGAGCTTGAGCGTCTCGCGCCAGGCGGCGGCGATCCGCTGCTGGGCCGGATCCTGCGGCTCGCGGTAGGGGGTGAGCAGTTCCGGCCGCGGGTAGCGCGGGGCCGACGCGTCGCCGGCGGACGCCGGGGCGGTGACCGCCTCGATGTTGAACAGCCCCGCGTACCGCGCGATCGTCGGCAGGTCCTGGGTGGAGACCACCACGCCCGGCTCGCCGGCCGCCAGCGCCCGCAGCAGCGTGCGCCAGCCCTCCTCGAAGCCGATGCCGAAGCGCTCCCGGTGCTGCCGGAAGAAGGACTGCAGGTCGTCGTCGTACCCGGACAGGCCCTCCTGCCAGGCGTTCCACGTCCACTCGCCCCAGCAGATCGAGACCACGCGCCGGCCGTCCGCCGCCAGCCGGGCGGCCTGCGCGTCCAGGTAGGCGTTCGCGGCGCAGTAGTCGACCTGGCCGGGACCACCGCCGGTGACGGAGGTGATCGAGGAGAACAGCGCCAGGAAGTCCAGTTCGGCCTCGTCCGGCTCGCCGAACCGCAGGGCCTCGGCCAGCGCGCGGACGCCGTCCACCTTCGGCGCGAGGACCACGTCGCAGTCCTCGGGCTGCTTGAACTGGATCAGGCCGATGCCGGGCACGCCCGCGGTGTGCAGCACGCCGTGCAGGGCGCCGAAGCGCTCGCGCGCCAGGTCCACCGCGCGGCGTACGGCCTCCGGCTCCGCGACGTCGCCGACCACGATCTCCACCTGCGCGCCGAGGGCGAGCAGTTCGAGGACCTGGGCGACCCGGTCGCGGGTGACCCCGTCCGCGGGCTCGGCGCCCGAGGCGATCGCGGACCAGCGCTCGCGCGGCGGCAGGCCGGTCCGGCCGAGCAGCACGAGCCGGGCGCGCGCCTCGCGGGCGAGCCGGGAGGCCATCGCCAGGCCGATGCCGCCGAGCCCGCCGGTGATCAGGTACACGCCGTTCTCGCGGAGGACGGCGGCGGCCTGCTCGGGTGCCGCGGGCGGCAGGACCTCGTAGTCGCGCACGTAGCGCCGGGTGCCGCGCAGCGCGACGACCGGCTCCGTGCGCTCCCGGCGCAGTTCGGCGAGCACGGCGGCCGGACGGGTGCCGTCCTCCGCGTCGATCAGCCGGGTGGTGACCGAGGGGTACTCCAGCGGGACCACCAGCGCCGGCCCGATCAGCGTGGCCGCCTCGGGGCGCACCTCGCCGCCGCCGAGGACGGCGTGCGCGCCGGGGGCGACGATGTCCAGCTCCCAGCCGCCGAGGCCGAGTTCGCCCGCGGCGCGGGCGAGGGCGACCAGGGTGTGCGGGCCGCGCGCGAGCGCCGCCCGCTCGTCGCCGGCCGCGACCCCGAGGTTCCACAGGTGCACGACCCGGTCGAGCCCGGTGCCCGCGTCGTCCAGGGCGTTCAGCAGCGCGAGGGCGTCCTCGATGCTGCCGGGGCGGACGGTGTAGCCGTCGGGCTGCTGCCGGAAGCCGGTCCCGGGCCGCACCGCGGTCACCGTCGCGCCGGTGCTCCCGGCGTCGGCGCGCAGTCCGGCCAGGACGCCCTCGCCCGCGCCGCCGTCGGCGAACACGAGCCAGGAGGCGGGCTGGTCGGTGCCGGGCGCCCCCGCCGTGGTCTGCCGCCAGACCGGCTGGTTGAGCCACTGCTCCTCGGGCAGCAGGGGGAGCTCGTCGATGTCCCGCAGGCACGTCGGCACGGCGGCGACGGCCGGCCCCGCGGCCCGCTCCTGCCGCTCGATCCAGTACCGGCGGCGCTGGAAGGGGTAGGTGGGCAGCGGGATCCGGCCCGGCGCGGCCGGGTCCTCGGGCGCCTCGCCGGCGCGTCGGCCGTGGTACGCGGCCCAGTCGACGTCGGCGCCGGTCAGCCACAGGTCGGCCAGACCCGCCGTCAGCACGGCGTCGCTCGGCCGCGGGTCGCCCGGCTCGGCGAGGAAGGCGGTCGTCAGCGGGCCCGGGGCGGCCGGCGCGTCGCCGAACAGCACGAGGACGGCGTCCGGGTCGGCGGCCGGCGCGTCGGCGGCCTCGTCGCGGGTGGGGTCGGCCGCGGAGCGCACGGCGAGCGCGAGGGCCTCACGGGCCGTCAGCCCGTCGCGGACGCAGGCCGCGGTGACGCCGCCGGTGCCCGAGCCGGAGACGGTGGCCGGGCGCACCCCCCACGCCGCCAGGGTGGCGACCAGGGCCAGGTCCACCGCGGTCCACAGCACCCGGGCGACGCCGGGGCCGTACGGCGCGGGCGTGCCGGAGCCGCACAGCAGTGCTCGGACGTCCGCGGTGAGCAGCGCTTCCAGGCCCGTCCGGTCCGCCGCGTCCGCGAGGGCCTCGCCGAGCGCGTCGATCATGTCGTCGAGCGCCGTCTGGAAGACCGGCTCGCGGCGGTACAGTTCCCCGAGCCCGGTGGGGCACCCGCCGTCGCGGGACCCGAAGTGGAACACCACCGGCCGCCCGCGGGCCGCCTCGACGCGGGACACCAGGGCCGCCGCGCCCGCGCCGCCGCCGAGGACCGCGGCCGCCTCCGCCGTGCTCGCCGCGACCGCGGCGCGCCGGTGCTCGAACGTCTTGCGGCCGACCTGGAGGGTGAAGGCGACGTCGGACAGCCGCCCCTGCGGCCGCTCGCGCAGGTGCGCGGCCAGCCGTGCGCAGGCCTCGTCGGCCGCGGTCCCGCCGCCGGCGGAGACCGGGAGCACGTGGTAGCGGCGCGAGGTGACCGGGTCGCCGGCCGGCGGCGCCGGGCGGACCGGCGGCTCCTCGACCACGACGTGCACGTTCGTGCCGCCCATGCCGAGCGAGTTCAGGCCCGCGGTCCGTGCGCGCCCCTCGGGGGCCGGCCACGGCGAGAGCAGGGCGTTGACGTAGAACGGGCTGTTGGCGAAGTCGATCTCCGGGTTCGGCGCCGTGTAGTGCAGGGTCGGCGGGATCACCCGCTCGCTCAGCGAGAGCGCGGTCTTGATCAGGCCCGTCACGCCCGCCGCCCGGTCCAGGTGGCCGACGTTGGGCTTGACCGAGCCGATCGGGCAGTACTGGCGCCGCTCGGTCGGGCCGAACGCGCGGGTCAGCGCCGCGACCTCGATCGGGTCGCCGAGCACGGTGCCCGTGCCGTGCGCCTCGACGTAGCCGATGTCCTCGGCGGTCACACCCGCGTCGGCCATCGCGTCGGCGATCACCCGGGACTGCCCGACGACGCTGGGAGCGGTGTACCCCGCCTTCAGGGCGCCGTCGTTGTTCATCGCCGAACCGCGGATCACGCCCCAGACGTGGTCGCCGTCGCGCAGCGCGTCCGACAGCCGCTTGAGGACGACCACGGCCGCGCCGTCGCCGAACATGCTGCCCCGCGCCTGCGCGTCGAAGGCGCGCACGTGCCCGTCGGGGGACTCCTGGCCGCCGGCCGTGTACACGTGGCCGACGCGGTCCGGGACCCGGACCGACACCCCGCCGGCCATGGCCAGTTCGCACTCCCCGGCGCGCAGGCTCTGCACCGCCAGGTGCGTGGCCACCAGCGAGGTGGAGCAGAAGGTCTGCACCGCGACGCTGGGCCCGTAGAGGTCGAACATGTACGAGACGGTGGTGGTCAGGGCGTCCTTGTCGTTGCCCATGATGATCTCGTAGGAGCTGATGTCCTCGTCGGACATGACCTGCTCGCTCAGGCCCAGCAGGTAGGTGCTGATGTTCGCGCCGCCGTAGACGCCGACCCGGCCGCGGTGCTCGGGCACGCAGTACCCGGACTGCTCCAGCGCCTCCCAGCAGACCTCCAGGAAGAGGCGCTGCTGCGGGTCGGTCAGCGCCGCCATGCGCGGGCTGAGGCCGAAGAAGGAGGCGTCGAAGCCGGCCACGTCGTCGAGCACCGGGCGGGCCGGCACGTAGGCCGGGTCGCGGACCACGTCCAGGGGCACGCCGGCGTCGAGCAGTTCCTCCTCGGTGAAGAAGCGGACGGACTCCACGCCGCCGCACAGGTTGCGCCAGAAGGCCGAGACGTCGCCGGCCCCGGGGAAGCGGCCCGCCATCCCGACGATGGCGATCCTGCGGTCCTCGTCGGCGCCGCGGTCCGCCGGGCGGGCCGCGCGCGGCACGGGCAGGGCCGCGACCGGAGCGGCGGGGACCGCCGGAGCGGGCCGGGCGGCGGGAGCCGCGGGCGCGGCCGGGACCGGGGCGCCCCCGCGCTCGTCCAGCATGCGCGCCAGCGCGTGCACCGTCGGCGCCTCGAAGAGCGTGACGCTCGGCAGCACGATCCCGGCGCGCTTCTTCACGTTGGCGAGCATCTGGAGCCCGAGCAGGGAGTTGCCGCCGAGGTCGAAGAAGTTGTCGCGGGTGCCGACCGGTTCGACGCCGAGGACCTCGGTCCACAGCCCGGCCAGCAGCCGCTCCGTGGCGGTGAGCGGCGGGACGAACGGCTGCGGCAGGTCCGGGCGCGGCTGGTTGCTCCCGCCGCCGGTCCGGCCGGTCGCGTCCGCCCCGGCGGCCGCCTGGGCCCCGGGCAGGCGGTCGTCGAGGCCGCCCGCGACCACGATCACGCTGGACAGCGGGCCGCCGACCGCGCGGTCGAAGGCCGCCAGCGCGTCGGCGTCGGCCATCGAGTGCGCGACCATCGACGCGCCGCGCCGGCCGTCGAGCCGTGCGAGGGTGGCCGACCAGGTGTCCCAGGCCGCGCTGGTCCACCGGGTGCCCCCGCCCCGCTCGGCGTCCGCGCCGAGGGCCACGGCGGTGAGCGCCGCGTTGGCCGCGGCGTAGCCGCCGAAGGCGATCCCGCCGAGCAGCGCGGAGGTCGACGAGAACACGGCGCACCACCGCGGGGCGCGCCCCGCGGGCAGCGCGGCGATCACCTCGGCCAGGGCGCGGGCGCCGCCGACCTTCGCCGAGAACTGCCGGCGCAGGACGGCCTCGTCCACGTCGCGCAGCGGTACGAAGGTGCTCTCGGAGGTGTCGGCCGCCAGGTGCGCGACGCCGTCGACCTCGTGCGCGGCGAACAGCGCGGCCAGCGCGGCCGGGTCGGTGACGTCGAGGGCCGGGGTGAGCACGTCGGCGCCGAGCGCTCGCAGCCGGCCGACCGCCGCGGCGCGCGGGCTGCCGTCCTGGGGCGTACCGCCGCGTCCGGCCAGGATCAGCCGGGCCGCACCGCCGCGCGCCAGGTGCTCGGCCAGCGTGAGGCCCACGTCGCTCAGGCCGCCGGTCAGCAGGTACGCGCCGCCGGGGCGCACGGGCGGCGTCGGACGGTCGCCGGTCTCGGCGGAGGCGTGGGCCTGGACGAGGCGCTGCCCGGCGCGGTAGGCGACCGAGACGGCGCCGCCGGAAGTGCGGCGCAGTTCGGCGGCCAGCGCCCGCGCGGCCTCCTCGGGGCCCTGTGCGGGATCGAGGTCCACATTCGTCGCGTCCAGGTTCACGTACTCCTGCCCCGCGACCACGGCCACGGCCGCGACGGCGGCCTGCGCGGGCACGGGCCGTTCGGCCGCGGACACCGCCTGCCCGCCGCGCGTCGCCACCAGCAGGCGGACGTCGGCCGCGCTCTCGCCGCAGGCGGCGGCGGTGCGGGCGGCCGAGAGCACCGCCGAGGGCTCGTCGGCTCCTTGCGCGTCCCAGTTCAGCGCGGCCAGGTGGACGACGGTGGTCGCCGCGGCGCCGGACCCCGCTCCCGCGAGGGAGAACTCGGCCGGGGCCGTGACGCGCACCGCGCAGCCGTCGGCGCGCAGCAGGCCGGCCAGCGCGTCGGCGACGTCGCCGGCGTCGGAGACGAGGGTGAACGAGCCGCTCAGGGCGCTCGCGGTGCCCGGGGTGCCCGCAGCGCCTGGGGTGTTCGCAGTGCCCCTCGCGCCTGCGGTGCCCGCAGCGCTGGCGCTGCCCGCGGCGGCCCCGGCCGGGTCGGGAGTCCACTGCTGGACCGTCAGCTCGACGGGGGCTCCGCCGGCGGGCGCGGCCGCCACGGGCGCGGCGGACGGCGCGGGCGGCGCCGCGACGGGCGCCGGGGCGTCGATCCAGTGGCGCTCGCGCAGGAACGGGTAGCCGGGGGCGCCGGTGCGCCGCGCCGGGCGCGGCTCGCGGTACGCCTTCCAGTCGATCGGCACGCCGGCCAGCCAGAGCCGGGCGACCGTGTCGGCCAGGACCGTCTCGGCGCCGCGCGGGTCGCTCGAACCGGGCAGGCTGGTGCCGACCAGCGCCCAGCGCTCGCGGGCGCAGTCGCGGTGCCCGCGCGCCATCGCGGTGAGCGACTGGCCGGGGCCGATCTCCAGCAGGGCCTGCTCGCCCTGGGCCAGCAGGGTGGAGAGCGCCTCGTCGAAGTGCACGGGCCCGCACATGTGCTCGGCCCAGTAGCCCGGGTCCTGCGCCTGCTGAGGGGTGATCAGCTTGCCGGTGACGTTCGAGACGTACGGGATCCGGGGCGCGTGCAGGGTCGCGTTCCGCTCGATCCACGCGGTCAGTTCGGCGCGGGCCGGCTCGAGCATGCCCGAGTGGAACGCGTGCGTCGTGGCCAGCCGGCGGATGGGCATGGAGCGCCGCCGCATCGCGTCCTCGAAGGCGCTCAGCGCCTCGGGCGTGCCGGACACGACCGTGATCTCGGGCCCGTTGAGGGCGGCCACGTCGAGCCCGGTGATCCGGGCCGCCGCGATCCGGGTCCGCACCGCGTCCGCGGCCATCGGGACCGCGGCCATCGCGCCGGCGGGCAGGGCGTGGATCAGCCGCGCACGGTGGGCGACCAGCCGGACGGCGTCGGCCGCCGACAGCACGCCGGCCAGCGCGGCGGCGACGTACTCGCCGAGGCTGTAGCCGACCATCACCGAAGGGGTGATCCCCCAGGACTGCACCAGCCGGGCCAGCGCGTACTCCACCGCGAACAGGGCCGGCTGGAGCCGGTCGGTCGCGTCGCCGGTCCCGCCGCCGACGGCGCCGCCGCGGCCGAGCAGCCGGGCCAGGTCGCCGTCGCCGTCCGGGGTCTGCCGCGGGCGCAGCATCTCGGCGAGCAGGTCCTGGTCGCTGACCTCGGCGAGGACCGCGCGGCACTCGTCGATCGCCTCGCGGAACACCGGCCGCGTCGCGTACAACTCGGCGGCCATGCCCTCGTAGTGCTCGCCGGTCCCGGAGATCAGGAACGCGACGGGCCGGTCGGTCGTGGAGTCGGTGCGCCCGAACACCTCGCCCTCGGCCAGCGCCGCGGCCGCCGTCGCGCGGTCGGAGGCGACCAGCGCCCGGCGGTGCTCGAAGACCCGCCGTCCGGTCTGGAGGGTGAACGCCGTGTCGGCGAGCGGCTCGCCCTCGTCGGAGAGGTGCGCGGCCAGCCGCGCGGTGGCCTCGTCGGCCACGTCGGAGGTGCGCGCCGACCACACCAGGACCTCGGGGCCCTCGCCCTCCTCGGCCGCGGGCACCGGTGGGGCCTCTTCGAGGACGACGTGCGCGTTGGTGCCGCCGATGCCGAAGGCGCTCACGCCCGCGCGCCGCACCCGCTCGCCGCGCTCCCACGGCGTGCGCTCGGTGACCACGGTCAGCCGCGCGTCGCCGGACTCCATCTGCGGGTTGGGGGAGCTGTGGTTGAGGGTCGCCGGGATCTCGCCGTGGTGCAGGGACAGCACCGCCTTGATCAGCCCCGTGACGCCGGCCGCCCGGTCCAGGTGGCCGAGGTTGGTCTTGACCGAGCCGATCAGCACCTCCTGCCCGGAGAAGACCTGCTGGAGGGCGGCCAGTTCGGCCGCGTCGCCCAGCGACGTGCCGGTGCCGTGCGCCTCGACGTAGTCGATGTCGGCCGGGTCGAGTCCGGCGGCGCCCAGCGCCTCGGCGACCACGGCGGCCTGGCCCGCCACGCCCGGCGCGGTGAAGCCGACCTTGCGGCCCGCGTCGTTGTTCACCGCCCAGCCGCGGATCACCGCGTAGACCCGGTCGCCGTCGGCCAGCGCGTCCTCCAGCCGGCGCAGGGCCACCACGCCGACCCCGTTGCCGATGAGGCTGCCCTGGCCCGAGGCGTCGAAGGCGCGGCACTCGCCGTCGGGCGAGGAGATGCCGCCGGGCTGGAAGACGTAGCCGGTGCGGTCCGGCACGGCGATCGCGACGCCGCCGGCCAGGGCCAGGTCGCACTCCAGGTTCGCCAGGCTGGTGGCCGCGGCGCACACCGCGACCAGCGAGGTGGAGCAGTAGCTCTGCACCCCGTAGGCGGGGCCGGCCAGGCGCAGGGTGTGCGCGACCCGCAAGGTCAGCGAGTCCTTGTCGTTGGCCAGGCCCACGGCCATCGCGCCGAGCGCCTCCTCCGCGCCGGCCGGCCGCAGGTTGCTCGTCCAGTAGGTGCTGATCGCGCAGCCGCCGAACACCCCGACGGAGCCGTCGAAGCGGGCCGGGTCGCAGGACGCGTCCTCCAGGGCGTGCCAGCTGGCCTCCAGGAAGAGCCGGTGCTGCGGGTCGAGGATCTGCGCCTCCTTCGGGTTGAACCCGAAGAACGCCGCGTCGAAGCGGTCGATCCCCTCGACCACCGCCCCGACCGGGACGAAGTCCGGGTCGGCCAGGCGCTCCTCGGGCACGCCGGCGGCGCGCAGTTCGGCGTCGGTGAACCGGGTGATCCCGGAGCGGCCGGCCCGGATCGTCGCCCAGAGCCCGGCCACGTCGGCGGCACCCGGGAAGCGCCCGGCCATGCCGACCACGGCGATGTCGGTCCCGTTCATGTCGGGTGCGATGTCGTCGGTCATGTCCGTCCTCTACTTTCGGCTGCTGGGGTTCTGGGAAGCGCGGGCCATGCGGCGCCGGGCGCCGCGGGCCGAGCCCGTGCCGGACGCCGCCGCGGGCGGCGCGCCGCCGGGCGCCGGGGTGCCGGGCGCGGCGAGCGCGGCGGCGAACTCCGCGACGGTGGGGTGCTCGAACAGCACGGCCGGGGCGATGCGCCGGTCGAGCCTGTCGGCCAGGGACGCCACCATGGCCATGCCGACTAGGGAGTTGCCGCCGAGGTCGAAGAAGGGGTCGTGCACGCCGACCCGGTCGATGCCGAGGTAGCGGCCCCAGCTCTCCGCGATCGTCGACTCCAGGTCGGTGCGCGGGGCGACGTACTCGGCGCGCAGCTGCGGGCGCGGGAAGCGCGCGTCGTCGCGCGCGGCGGGTGCGGTCGCGGTCAGCGCGTCCAGGTCGGTCAGCCCGGCCCAGTCGCGCAGCCCGTCGGGCAGCGGCTGGCGCAGCGCCACGAGGGCCCCGTCGGCCGCGGTGAGCCGGTCGAGGAACGCGCAGCCCGCCTCGTCGGCGAACCCGTAGGACGCGCGGTACGCGCGCACGGCTTGGGCGAACTCGCCGCCCACGCCCTCGCCCTGCCAGTCGTCGTGCTGCCACGGCCCCCAGGCGACGGAGAGCACGCGGGTGTCCGGCGCGGCCGCGGACAGCGCGGCGGCGTACGCGTCGAGCACGCTGTTGGCCGCGCTGTAGTCGCCCTCGCCGAGACCGCCGAAGACGGTGATCGCCGAGGAGTACAGGACGAGCAGTTCGGGCCGCAGTTCGGGCGCGGTGCCGGGCCCCACCAGTTCGGCCAGCGGGCCCATGGCCGCGACCTTCGGGCCGAGCACGCGCGCGGCGCCGGCCGGGGTGAGCCGCTCGGCCAGGCCGCCGGCGGGCAGGCCCGCCGCGTGCACCACCCCGGTGAGCGCGCCGAAGTGCTCGCGGCACGCGCGCAGGGCGCGGCGCAGCTCGTCGGGCACGCCGACGTCGGCGGTGAGCGGCAGGATCTCGGCCCCGGCCGCCCGCAGCTCCGCGACGGCGGCGAGGCTGTCCGCGGCGGGACCGTCCGGCTCGCGGCGCGCCGCCTCGGCCAGGTCGGTGCGCCCGACCAGGGCGAGCCTGCGCACGCCCCGGCGCACCAGGTGGCGGGCCAGGCCGAGGCCGAGGCCCCGGGTGCCGCCGGTGATCAGGTAGGTGCCGTCCGGACGCCAGGGCCCCTCGGGACCGGCGGAATCCGCCGGGGTTTCCGTGCTTTCCGTGCCGTCCAGCGCGACCGGCGCCCATCCCTTGGTCCAGCGCCGTCCGCGCCGCCAGCCGGCCAGCGCGGGCTCGGCCGCCGGGTCGTCCCCGGCCCAGGGGCCGCGCCGCAGTTCCTCGGCGAGGTGCGCGGCCGCCTGAGCGGGCGTGCCCTCGGGGTCGAGGTCCACGCCGTGCCAGGCCAGCCC
Source organism: uncultured Actinomycetota bacterium (assembly GCA_963756705.1). Lineage (GTDB taxonomy): Bacteria > Actinomycetota > Actinomycetes > Streptomycetales > Streptomycetaceae > Actinacidiphila. The sequence continues at coordinate 552,193 of CAVWOS010000010.1, forward strand.
GCGGTACTCGGCGCGCACCGCGTGGGCGAGGCCGTGCGCCAGGGCGCGGTCCGGTGCGGTCGCGTCGCCGCCGAGGATCTCCGCGCAGCCCGCGGTGGCGGTCAGCAGGCGGGCCCCGCGTTCGGCCGCGGTTTCCCCGAGCGCCTGGAGGGTGAGCAGCAGGCTGTCGAAGCCGTGCCGGACCGCGGTGCGCAGCTCGTCGTCGGAGGCGAAGACCGGCGTGGCGGACGGGTCGCGCAGGCTCCACAGGTGCACGACCCGGACCGGTCCGGTGCCCTGGGCGCCGAGCGCGGCGAGCGCCTCGCGGTAGTGCTCGGGCCGCGCCGGGTCGATGGTGACGCGCCGTCCGTCGCGGCGGTAGGCGTCGCCGGGGACGATCTCCACCGCGGCCGCGCCGCTCGCCTCCGCCAGGTCGGCCAGCGCGGTGCCCACGCCGTCCGCGTCGGCGAAGACCGCGAGCGGGCCGGCCGGGACGGTGCCCGCGCCGCGGGTGGCGCGCACCCGGTCGGGCTGCCAGGCCGGCGCGTAGCAGAGGTCGGCGACGGCCGCCGTGCGGAGCGCGCGGTCCGCGGGGGCGCTCTCGCCGGTCGCCGGCCAGTAGCGGGTGCGCTGGAAGGGGTAGGACGGCAGCCCGGTCGGCCGGCCGCCGCCGGTGCGCACGGCGTCCCAGTCCAGCTCGGCGCCCAGCTCCCACAGCCGCCCGCAGGTCTGGAGCAGGGTCGCGCGCTCGTCGGCGCGCTCCTCGGCCGGCCACTGGGCGGGCAGGGTGCCGAGCACCGCCGCCGCGGCCCGCGGTCCGGTGTTCTGCCGCAGCAGCCCGCCGAGGGTCTGGCCCGCGCCGAGTTCGACGAACGCGTCGATCCCCTGGGCCGCGGCGTACCCGACCGCGTCGGCGAAGCGCACCGGGCGGCACAGGTGCTCGGCCCAGTACTGGGGGTCGGTGGCCTGGTCGGCCGTCAGCAGCTCGCCGGTGACGTTGGAGACGAGGGGAGTCGTCGGCGCCGAGCGCGGCACCGAGGAGACCACCTCGGCCAGCCGGTCGCGGGCGGGGGCCAGCAGCGAGGAGTGGAAGGGGTGCGCCGAACGCAGGGGGCGGGCGGCGACGCCGTGCTCGGCCAGCCGCGCGGCCAGGGCGTCCACCGCTTCCGGCGTGCCGCTCAGCACGGTCATCGCCGGGCCGTTGAGGGCGGCGACGTCCACCCGGGCCTCGCACCCTTCGAGTACGGCCTGGATCCGCTCGGCGTCGGCCGCGGCGGCCAGCATCCGCCCCTCGGGCGCGGCCTCGATCAGCCGGGCGCGCTCGGCGACCACCCACAGGGCGTCCTCCAGGGTGAACACCCCGGCCAGGCAGGCCGCGACGTACTCGCCGAGGCTGTAGCCGATCAGCAGGTCCGGGGTGACACCGCGGCGCGCGAGCAGCTGCGCCAGGGCGTACTCGACGGTGAACAGGAAGAGGTGCGAGGTCCGGGCGCGGTGGTCGGGGTCGTCGGCCGGGTCCGGTGCGGCGGCGCGCCCGAGGAGGGCCGCGAACCCGCCGTCGGCTGCCGGCCGCACGGTGTTTGTGTCGCCGGTGGTGGGGTCCGGGGCGAACATCGCGCGCAGGTCCACCCCGCACCGGTCGGCCGCGGCGGCCAGGCACCGGTCGACCGCCTCGGCGAACACCGGCTCGTCGCGGTAGAGGCCGCGCCCGAGGCCGCGGTACTGGTCGCCGACGCCGGGCAGCAGGAAGGCGACGCGGGCCGTCTCCTCGACCCGGGTGACGCCGACGGTGTCCGCGTCCGCGGCCAGCTTCAGCAGCCCGGCCGCCTCGGCGGCGGTGGCGGCGACCAGCGCCCGGCGGCGGCCGAGGGCGGCCCGGCCGGTCTGCAGCGTGAAGACGACGTCGGCGAAGGGCGCGCCGCCGGCCGGGCCCGCGGAGTCCAGCGCGGCGCCGAGGTGGGCCAGGTGCGCGCGCAGGGCCTCGGGGCCGGCCGCCGAGACCGGCAGGAGTTCGGGGGCGGCGGGCCGCTCGGCGGAGTCCTCGGTGGCCGCTCCGGCCGGGGCAGGAGCCGGGGCGGCCTCCACGATCACGTGCGCGTTCGTGCCGGCCCAGCCGAAGGAGCTCACGCCCGCCAGGTGCGGCCGCTCGGTCGCGCCCAGCGGCTGCGCGGCGGCGGAGGGCCGGAGGTTCCCGCCGGACAACGCCCCGTTGGGCTGGGCCATGTTCAGGTTCGGCGGCAGCACGCCGTGCCGGAGCACCAGGGCCGCCTTGATCAGCCCGGCCATGCCCGCGGCCGCCTGGGTGTGCCCGATGTTGGTCTTCACGGCGCCCAGCAGCACCGGCTCGCGGCGGCTGCGGCCGCCGAACACGTCGCCGAGCGCGCCGAGTTCGATCGCGTCGCCCAGCCGTGTGCCGGAGCCGTGCGCCTCGACGTAGTCGATCTCCTCGGGGGAGACGCGGGCGGCCGCCAGCGCCCGGCGGATCACGTCCACCTGCGCCGAACGGTTCGGCGCGGTCAGCCCGTTGCTGCGCCCGTCCTGGTTGACGGCCGTGCCGCGGATCACCGCGTGGACGCGGCGGCCGGCCCTCAGCGCGTCCGAGAGCCGTTCGAGCACGACGACCCCGCCGCCCTCGCCCATCACGTACCCGTCGGCGTGCTCGTCGAAGGTCCGGCACACCCCGTCGCGGGAGAGCATCGAGGCGGCGCAGGCGTTGACGTACATCTGGGGCTTGATCACCAGCGAGGCCGCGGCGGCCACGGCCAGGTCGCACTCCCCGGAGCGCAGCGCGTTCGCCGCGACGTGCACCGCCACCAGGGACGAGGAGCACGCCGTGTCCACGACCATCGCCGGGCCGCGCAGGTCGAAGGCGTAGGCCAGCCGCCCGGCCGCGACGCTCGCGGCGCTGCCCTGCGCGGTGTAGGGGTCGGTGAACGCCTGCGCGCCCTCCGGGCCGAGCTGCAGCTGCCCGTACTGGAACACGTCCGAGAAGCCGACGATCACGCCCGTGCGGCTGCCGCGCAGGCTCGGCGGCGCGGTTCCGGCGTCCTCCAGCGCCTCCCAGGTCAGCTCCAGCAGCAGCCGCTGCTGGGGGTCCATCCGCATCGCCTCGAGCGCGGGGGAGTCGAAGAACGACGCGTCCCAGCCGGCGATGTCGCGCAGGAAGGCGCCGCGCTTGGTGTAGACGCCGTAGTCCGCCACGAAGGGGTCGAGGTCGAAGCGGCCGTCCGGGACGTCGTCCAGGGCCGCGCCGCGCCCCTCGGCGAGCAGGTCCCAGAAGGACTCGACGTCGTCCGCGCCGGGATACCGGCACGACATCCCGATGACGGCGAGCGGCTCGTGCCGCTGCGCGTCGGCCTCGGCGAGACGCGTGCGGGCATCGGCCAAGTCGACGGTCACCCGCTTGAGATACGTGCGGAGTTTGTCTTCCTCTGCCATGTCCTTCATTCCCTGTCCGGCGGTCCGTTGTCCTGGGGGCGGCGTGCTCTACAGCTGCGCGTCGATGAGCGCGAAGATCTCCTCGTCCGAGGCGGCGTCCAGCCCCGCCAGCGAGACCTCGGCGCCGGCGCGGGCCGCACTGAGGCGGCCGAGCGCGGCGTCGAGCGCGGCCGCCACCCGTTCGCGCTCCTTGGGGTCGGCGGCCCCCAGCTGCGGGACGAGCCGGTCCAGAGCCCGGCACAGCAGCTCGGCGGCCGGCGGGGCGCTCGGGGCCAGTTCGGCCAGCAGGTAAGCGGCCAGCGCGGCGGTGGTCGGGTGGTCGAAGGCGAGCGTGGGCGCCAGCGGCAGGCCGGTCCGCGCGCCGAGGCGGTTGCGCAGCTCGACCGCGGTCAGCGAGTCGAAGCCGAGCTCGCTGAAGGTCCGGTCGGCCTCGATCGCGGCGGGGGAGCCGTGCGCGAGGACGGCCGCGACCTCGGCGCGCACGGCGCGCAGCACCTCCTCGGCGGCGTCCTCGGCGGACAGGTCCGCGAGGCGGTCGGCGAGCGGTGCCCGGCCGTCGGCCGGTGCCCCGGGGGCCGGTCCCGAGCCGCCGGACGCCGCGCGCGGCGCGCGGACCAGGCCGCGCAGCAGCACGGGCACCTCCGCGGCGTCGGCAGCGTTCTCGGTGTTCCCAGCGTTCTCGGCCAGTGCGCGCAGCGCCGTGAGGTTCCACCGGGAGGCGACCGCGAGCGCGGTGCCGCCGTCGGGGCCGCTCTCGCGCAGCGCCGCGTCGAAGAGTTCGAGCCCCTGGTCCCGCGCGAGCGGGGCGATGCCGGCCCGGGCGAGACGGGCCCGGTCCGCGGCCGTCAGGTGCGCGGTCATGCCGTCGGCGCCCTCCGCTCCCTCGGCCTCCCACAGGCCCCAGGCGACGGAGAGCGCGGGCAGGCCGAGGGCGCGGCGGTGGGCGGCGAGCGCGTCGAGGAAGGTGTTGGCGGCGGCGTAGTTGCCCTGGCCCGCGTTGCCGAGGACCCCGGCGACCGAGGAGAAGAGGACGAAGGCGCGCAGGGGGAGCCCGGCGGTCAGCTCGTGCAGGTTCCAGGCGGCGTCCGCCTTGGGGCGCAGCACCGTGTCGAGGTGCTCGGGGGTGAGGCCGGCCAGGGCCGCGTCCGCGAGCCCGCCCGCGGCGTGCACGACCGCGACGAGCGGCCGGTCGGCCGGTATCGCCTCCAGCACTCCGGCGAGCGCCGCGCGGTCCGCCAGGTCGCACGCCGCGATCCGCACCTCGGCGCCCGACCGCTCCAGCCGGGCGGCCAGCGCCGCCGCGCCGGGGGCCCGCTCGCCGCGCCGGGAGACGAGGAGCAGGTGCCGCGCGCCGTGCCGCTCGACCAGCCGCTCGGCGACGAGTGCGCCCAGCTGCCCGGTGCCGCCGGTGACCAGGACCGTCCCGGCGCCGAGCTCCGGCGCCTCGCCGGACGGGGTGCGCCGCACCACGCGCGGTGCGAGCAACTGCCCGCCGCGCACGCGCAGTTGCGGGTTCCCGGCGCGCAGCGCGCCCGCGAGCAGCCCCGGGGTGCCGGAGCCGTCCTCGTCGTGCACGAGGGCGAAGCGGTCCCGGTGTTCGAGCTGTGCGGTGCGCACCAGGCCCCACACCGGGGCGGTCGCCACCGCGTCGGGGTCGGCCGCGACCACCAGCCGCGTGCCCGCGCACCGTTCGTCGGCGGCCCACGTCTGCAGCAGGGCGAGGACCCGGCCGGACAGCTCGCGCACCGCGCCGGGCACGTCGGCCCCGTCGCAGCGGCAGGTGTAGAGCGCGAAGTCGGGCCGCCCGTCCGCTCCGTCCGCGGCGGACGCCACGGCCGCGGCCGCGTCGGCCGGGTCCGGTCCGAGGGAGAGCCACCGGGCGCCGTCGTCGGCGGTCACCGGGACGGCGGTCCACGCGACCTCGTGGTACCCGGCGGGCCCGCCGCCGGCCGCGGCGGCCAGCGCCGCGGCCGAGACCGGGCGCACCAGCAGCTCGTCGATCCGCACCGCGCGGCGGCCGGCCTCGTCGGCGGCCTCGACGGACATCCGCCCCTCGTCGTCGGCGGTCAGCCGCACGCGCAGCCCGGCGGCGCCGGTCACGTCGATCCGCGCGCCGCGGAACAGGAACGGCATCCTCAGCGCCTCTGCGGCGTTCTCGAACACGTAGGGGTGGAAGGCCGCGTCGAGGAGCACGGGGTGCACCCCGAAGCCCGCCGCCTCCCCGCCCTCGGGCAGCGCGACCTCGGCGTACAGCTCGCCGCCCCGCCGCCAGGCCGCGCTCACACCGCGGAAGGCCGGGCCGTACTCGTAGCCGAGTTCCGCGAGCGCGTCGTAGGAGTCGGTGACGGCGAGCGGCTCGGCCCCGGCCGGCGGCCAGTCGGCGGCCCAGGCACACGGCTCCACCGCGGCCGGCGCCTCGGTCAGGCGGCCGGAGGCGTGCCGGGTCCAGGCGTCCGGCGCGTCGGACTCGGGCCGGGCGTGCACCTCGACGGTGTGGTCGGCGCCGTCGAGGACGACCTGGAGGAGCAGTCCGCCCCGGTCCGGCAGGGCCATCGGGGCCTCGAGGGTCAGCTCGGCCACCGCGCCGAGGCCGGCCTGCGCGCCGACCTCGGCGACGAGGTCGAGCAGCGCGGCGCCCGGCACCAGGGCGACGCCGCCGACGGCGTGGTCGGCCAGCCAGGGGAGTTCGGCGCGGCCGACCCGGCCGGTGGCGACGATCCCGCCGCCCGCCACGTCGACCGCGGCCAGCAGCAGCGGGTGCCGCAGGGCGCGCAGGCCCGCCCGGTCCACATCGCGCGAGCGGTCCGGCATCAGCCAGTAGCGCTCGTGCTCGAAGGCGTAGGTCGGCAGGTCCACCGGCGTCCCGTCGGGCGCCAGGGCGGCCCAGTCCACCGGGGTGCCGGCCGCGTACGCCTCGCCGAGCGCGGCGAGCAGCGCCTCGGGCTCGGCGGCGCCGCGGCGCGCGAGCGCGGCGACCACCGCCGGCCGCCCGGTCGCGGGCTCGCCCAGCGCCGCCCGCACCGCCGCGCTCAGCGCCGCGCGCGGGCCGACCTCCAGGAAGACGGAGGTGCCCGCCGCCGCGAGCCGGGCGACCTCGGCCTCGAAGAGGACGGCGCCGCGGATCTGGTCGGTCCAGTACCCCGGGTCGGTCCAGGAGCGGTCCGGGCCCAGGTTCGTCTCGTAGGCCAGCCGCGGCTCGCGGAAGGTCACCGTGCGCAGGTGCGCGGCGAACGCGTCGACCATCGGCTCCATCAGCGCGGAGTGGAAGGCGTGGCTCACCGGGAGCCGGCGCACCCGGCGGCCGCGGCGCTCCCACTCGGCCGCCAGTTCCAGGCAGGCGGCCTCGTCGCCGGACACCACGACGTCGGCCGGGCCGTTCACCGCGGCGAACCCGACGGACGTACCCCGCCCGGCGAGCGTCGGCTCGACCTCGGCCGCCGACGCCGCGATCGCGATCATCGCGCCGCCCGCGGGCAGTTGCTGCATCAGGCGTCCGCGCACCGCGACGGTCCGCGCGGCGTCGGGCAGGTCCCAGATCCCGGCGGCGTACGCGGCGGTCAGCTCGCCGACCGAGTGCCCGGCGACCGCGTCCGGCGCCACGCCCAGCGAGGCGAGCAGGGCGAAGGCGGCCACCTCGTGGGCGAACAGCGCGGGCTGGGTGAACGAGGTCTGGTCGAGCAGGGCCGCGTCCGCGGTGTCCGGCTCCGCCCACACGACCTCGCGCAGCGGGCGCGGCAGGTGCGGGTCCAGGGCGTCGCAGACCTCGTCGAAGGCGGCGGCGAACACCGGGAACGCGTCGTACAGTTCGCGGCCCATGCCCGGACGCTGCGCGCCCTGCCCGGTGAACAGGAAGGCGGTGCGCGCCCGGGCGGGGGCGGTCCCCGTCGCGGCGGCGCCCGGCCGGTCCTCCAGGAAGGCGGTCAGAGCGCCGACGAGTTCGGCGCGGTCCCGGCCGACCGGCACCACCCGGTGCTCGAACCGGGCGCGGGCGGTGGCCAGCGTGCGGGCGACGTCGCGCGGGTCGAGGTCCGGGTCGGCGGCGACCCGGTCGAGCAGCCGGCGGGCCTGCTCGCGCAGGGCTGCGGCCGAGTGGGCGCTGACCGGCCAGGCCAGTGGTGCGCGCGGTTCCGAGGGGCGCGCGCCGTCCTCAGCGCCGGGCTCGGGGGCCTCCTCCACGATCAGGTGCGCGTTGGTGCCGCTGATCCCGAAGGAGGAGACGGCGGCGCGGCGGGCGCGCTCCCCGGTGCGCGGCCACGGCTGGGCCCGCGTCAGCAGCCGCACGGCATCCGACGACCAGTCCACGTGCGGGGTCGGCTCGGTGACGTTCACGGTGCGCGGCAGCAGGCCGTGGCGCAGGGCCATGACGAGCTTGATCACGCCCGCGACGCCCGCGCCGGCCTGCGCGTGGCCGAGGTTGGACTTGATGGTGCCCAGCCACAGCGGCCGGTCGGCCGGACGGCCCGCCCCGTAGGTCGCCAGGATCGCCTCGGCCTCGATCGGGTCGCCGAGCGTGGTGCCCGTGCCGTGCGCCTCGACCGCGTCCACGTCCCGCGTGGTGAGCCGGGCGTCGGCCAGCGCCAGTTCGATCACCCGCTCCTGCGCGGGGCCGTTGGGGGCGGTGATGCCGTTGCTCGCGCCGTCCTGGTTGACCGCGCTGCCGCGGATCACCCCGAGGATCCGGCGCCCGTTGCGCAGCGCGTCGGAGAGCAGTTCCAGCACCAGCACGCCGCCGCCCTCGGACCACACCGCGCCGTCGGCGTCGGCGGAGAAGGCCTTGCACCGGCCGTCGGGGGCCAGGCCGCGCTGGCGGGAGAACTCGACGAACAGGTCGGGCACCGGCATCACGGTCAGGCCGCCGGCCAGGGCGAGCGGGCACTGGCCGGAGCGCAGCGCCTGCACGGCGAGGTGCACCGCCACCAGGGAGGAGGAGCACGCGGTGTCGATCGTGATCGCCGGGCCCTCCAGGCCCAGCGCGTAGGAGACGCGGCCGGACAGCAGGCTCGGGGCGCCCGAGACGAGCATCTCGCCGTCCAGGCCCTCGGGCATCGCGCCGAGGAAGCGGGCGCCGTAGTGGTCGAACATCATCCCGGCCCAGACGCCGACGCGCGTGCCGGCCAGGGAGTGCGGGTCGATGCCGGCCCGCTCGAACGCCTCCCAGGAGGTCTCCAGGAACAGCCGGTGGTGCGGGTCGGCCGCAAGGGCGCTGCGCGGGCTCATCCGGAAGAACGCGGCGTCGAAGCCGGCCGGGTCGTCGAGGAAGCCGCCGCGCCGGGTGTAGGAGGTGCCCGGGGTGTCGGGGTCCGGGTCGTAGAGCGCGTCGAGGTCCCAGCCGCGGTCGGACGGGAACGGACCGGTGGCGTCCACCCCGCGCTCGACCAGGTCCCACAGCCGCTCCGGCGTGTCGGCGCCCCCGGGGTAGCGGCACGCCATGCCCACGATCGCGATCGGCTCGGTGGCGCGCGCCTCGGCCTCGGCCAGCCTGGCGCGGGTCTCGGCCAGGTCGGTGGTGGCGCGGCGCAGGTAGTCGCGCAGCTTGTCCTCGGTCGCCATGCTCGTCGTCACTCCTTCACTCCTTCCGGCTTTGCCGCCCGGTCGTCCCGCCGGCCGTCAGAGCTGGCTGTCGAGGAACTCGAAAATCGCTTCGTCGGTGGTGAACCGCAGGTCCGCCGGGTCGGCGCCGTCCGTACCGGTCCCGCCGCCGTCCCGCCCGCCGCGCAGTCGGCCCAGCGCGGCCGTCAGGAGCGCCTCGGCCCGGTCGCGCTCCTCGGGCGGCCCTTCTTCGAGCAGGGCGCCGATCCGGTCCAGTGCCTCGCCCAGTGCCTCGGCGGGGGCGGGCTGCGCCGGGGTCAGCTCCCGCAGCAGGAATTCGGCGACGCCGGTCACCGTCGGCCGGTTGAACACCAGGGCGGCCGGCAGCCGCAGGCCGGTGTCGGCGCTGAGCCGGTTGCGCAGCTCGACCGAGGTGAGGGAGTCGAATCCGAGCTCCACGAAGGGCCGGTCCGGGTCCACCGCGCCGGGGTCGGGGTGCGCGAGGGCGGCGGCCACCCGGCTCCGGACGAGGTCGAGGACGGTGGTGCGCGCGGTGTCCGGGTCGAGCCCCGCCACGCGCTCGGCGAAGCCGGCGGTGGCGGGGCCCGAGGCCGCGGCGCCGGCCGCTCTGGCGGCCCGGCGCGGGGCGCGCACCAGGCCGCGCAGGACGGCGGGGATCGGTGCGCCGTCGGCGAGCCGGGCGCGCAGCGCGGCGAGGTCCCAGACCGAGGCGACGGCCGTCGCGTCCCCGTCCTCGGAGGCGAGGGCGGAGTCGAGCAGGCCGAGGCCGGTGTCGGTCGGCAGCGGGGCCGTGCCGACGTGGGCGAGCCGGGCCAGGTCCGTCGCGGTCAGCGTGCCGGTCATGCCGGTCGCCGTCGCCCACAGGCCCCACGCGATCGAGAGCGCGGGCAGGCCGAGGGCGCGGCGGTGGGCGGCGAGCGCGTCGAGGAAGGCGTTGGCGGCGGCGTAGTTGCCCTGGCCCGCCGTGCCCAGCACTCCGGCGACCGAGGAGTAGAGCACGAAGGCGCGCAGGGGGTGCCCGGCGGTCAGCTCGTGCAGGTTCCAGGCGGCGTCGGCCTTCGGCAGCAGCACCGTCTCGAACTGCTCGGCACGCAGTTGCTCGACGCCCGCGTCGTCCAGGGCGCCAGCCGCGTGCACCACCGCGGTCAGCGGCCGGTCCGCCGGGATCGAGTCGAGCAGCGCGGCCAGCGCGGCGCGGTCGCTCGCGTCGCAGGACGCGATCCGCACCCGGGCGCCGAACCCCTCCAGCCGCTCGGCCAGTTCGGCCGAGCCCGGGGTGCCCGCGCCGCGCCGGGAGACCAGGAGCAGGTCCCGGGCCCCGTGGCGCTCGGCCAGCCGCTCGGCGGTCAGCGCGCCGAGGCCGCTGACGCCGCCGGTGATCAGCACCGTGCCGCCGCCCAGGTCCGCGCCCGGTGCCTGCTGCGAGGCGCGCCGGGCCACGCGCGGCAGCAGGACCCGGCCGCCGCGCACGCCGCACTGCGGCTCGTCGGCGGCGAGGGCGGCGGCGAGCAGCGTCCACGCGTCGGACCCGTCACCGTCGCCGTCCCCCGCTCCGTTGCTTGCCACGTCGGCAAGTGCGAAGCGGCCGGGGTGCTCGGTCTGGGCGGTGCGCGTCAGACCCCAGACGGGCCCGGCCGCCGGGTCGCCGGGGTCGGCGAGGAAGACCAGGAGCGTCTCGGCGAGCCGCTCGTCGGCGAGCCAGCGCCGGATCAGCCCGTGCGCGGCGAGCGCGCCGCGGCGCACGGCGCCGGGCACGTCGGCGCGGGCCTCGGACTCGGCGAGCGTCGCGCAGGGCACGAGCACGACGGCCGGCGGCGCCTCGACGAGGGTGTCGGGGGAGTCGTGCCGCGCCGCGTCGAAGCCGAGCGCGGTCAGATCGGCGGCCACGCGCTCGGCGCGCGCCCCCGTCCCCACGACCGCCCAGCGACGGCCCTCGGGCGCAGCCGCGGCCAGGCCGGCCTCGACCCATTCGACGCCGTGCAGCGCCCCGTTGGCGCCCGTCCGGCCGAACGCCTCGGCGGGGGCGCGGCGCAGGGTCAGCGCGTCGATCCGGCCGACCTCCGCCCCGGCCGCGTCGGACAGTTCGACCGCGTATCCGTCCTCGTCGGTGCCGGTCAGGCACACGCGCAGGCCGTCGGCGCCGGTGGCCGAGATCCGCACGCCGGCGAAGGAGAACGGCAGCAGCAGACCGCCGTCCGGCCGCCGGGTCATCGCGTCGAGCACGAGGACGTGCAGGGCGGCGTCGAGGAGCGCGGGGTGCAGGGCGAACGCGTCGGCGTCGCCCGCCGCCTCGGGCAGCCGGATCTCGGCCCAGCGCGCGGAGTCGGTGCGCCAGGCCGCGACCAGGCCCTGGAACCCGGGACCGTACGCGTACCCGAAGCCGGCGAGCAGGTCGTAGGCGTCCGACAGGTCGATCGGCTCGGCCCCGGCGGGCGGCCAGGATTCGGCCGGTCGCCCGGCGGCGGGGGTGCCCGCCGCCGCGTCGGCCAGCACGCCGGTGGCGTGCGCGGTCCACGGGGCCTGGGGGTCGTCGGCCGGCCGGGAGTGGACGGCCAGCGCGCGCCGCCCGTCCCCGTCGGGGCCCGCCACGGCGACCTGGAGCTCGATCGCGCCGGTCTCCGGCAGGGCGAGCGCGGCGCCGATGGTCAGGTCGTCCACCCGGTCCGCGCCCGCCGCCGAGGCCGCCTGGACGGCCAGTTCGACGAAGGCGGTGCCCGGCAGAAGCACGGTCTCGTGGACCGCGTGGTCGGTCAGCCAGGGCGCGCCGGAGCGCGAGAGCCGGCCGGTGAGCAGGTGGCCGCCGTCCTGCGCGGTGGCCACCGCGGTGTCCAGCAGCGGGTGGCCCAGCGCGCCGGCCAGGGGCGCCGGACGGCCGCCGTCGAGCCAGAAGCGGTGGTGCTCGAAGGCGTAGGCCGGCAGGTCCGCGGTGTGCGCGTCGAAACCGGAGGGGGCCGCGCTCCAGCCGGTCGCCCGGGTCCAGTCGACCGGCGCGCCGGCGACGTGGGCGCGCGCGGCGTTGAGCAGGAACTGCCGGCGTCCGCCCTGGTCGCGCCGGAGCGAGCCGACGGAGGAGCCGTCGATCCCGGCGTCCTGGAGGATGTCGCGCACGTCGCCGTCGAGGATCGGGTGCGGGCTGCACGTGACGAACAGCGGGTTGGCCCGGTCGGCGAAGGCGCGCACCGCGGCGTCGAAGCGCACCGGCTCGGCCAGGTTGCGGTACCAGTAGTCGGCCGTCAGCTCCGGTCCGGCGAGGAACTCGCCGGTGCACGAGGAGAAGAAGGCCGGGCCCGCGGCCGCGGGACGCAGGCCCGCGAGGTCCGCGAGCAGGTCCTCGCGCACGACCTCGACGTGCGGGGTGTGGGCGGCGTAGTCGACGGCGGCGCGCCGCAGCTGCACCTCGGCGCCCCAGGCGGCCTCGAACTCCGCGAGCGCCTCGGGCTCCCCGCCGATCACGGTGCTGGCCGGCCCGTTGTGCACGGCGACCCACAGCCGCCCGGCCCACGGCGCGATGCGCTCGACGGCGTCGGCGTACGGGAGGGTGGCGGCGATCAGGCCGCCGGTGCCGTAGATCGCCTTGAGCAGACGGCTGCGCGTGACGACGACCCGCGCGCCCTCGTCCAGGCTGAGCGCGCCCGCGACGCAGGCCGCCGCGATCTCGCCCTGCGAGTGCCCGATGACGGCCGCGGGCTCGACGCCCACCGAGGCCCACAGCGCGGCCAGCGACACCATGACGGCGAACAGCGCCGGCTGCACCACCTCGGAGCTCTCCAGCGGCGGCGCGCCCTCCTCCTGGCGCAGCACGCCGATGACCGACCAGCCGGTGTACGGCAGCAGCGCCGCGTCGCATTCCCGCAGCCGCGCGGCGAACACCTCGCTCGCGTCGAGCAGCGCCACGCCCATCCCCGCCCACTGCGAGCCCTGGCCGGGGAAGACGAACACCGGGTGGGCCGGCGCTCCCGCCGTGCCGACGGCGACGGCCGGGTGGTCCTCGGCGGCGGCCACGGCGGCCAGCGCCTCGCACAGCTCGGCGCGGTCGGTGGCCACCACGACCGCGCGGTGGGCGAAGGCGGGGCGGCGGGCCAGCACCGGTCCGGCGGCGGCCAGTTCGGCGTCGGAGGCGCCGTCGGCGAAGGCGCGCAGCCGCGCCGCCCCGGCCCGCAGCGCGCCCCGGCTCTTCGCGGACAGCACCCACACCAGGGGCTCGGCGTCCGTCGGCCCGGCGGCTTCGGCAGGCTGGGTCGGTTCGGGGGACCGCGCGGGTTCCGCCGGCGCGGACTCCAGGATCAGGTGGGCGTTCGTGCCGCTCATCCCGAAGCTGGACACCGCGGCGCGCAGCGGCCGCTCCCCGGCGGCCCACGGCCGCGCCTTCGTCAGCAGGTCGAGGCAGCCGGCCGACCAGTCGACCTTCGCCGTCGGCTCGTCCGCGTGCAGGGTGCGCGGCAGCAGCCCGTGCCGCATCGCCATGACCATCTTGATGACCCCGGCGACGCCGGCGGCGGCCTGCGTGTGCCCGATGTTCGACTTCACCGAGCCGAGCCACACCCGCCGGTCCGCGTCCTCGGCCGCCTCCCCGCGGCGGCCGTACGTCGCCAGCAGCGCGCCGGCCTCGACGGGATCGCCCAGCGCGGTGCCGGTGCCGTGGGCCTCGACCGCGTCGACGTCCTCGGGCCGCAGCCGCGCGTCGGCCAGGGCCCGCCGGATCACCCGCTGCTGGGCGAGGCCGCTGGGCGCGGTCAGGCCGTTGCTGGCGCCGTCCTGGTTCACCGCGCCGCCGCGGATCACGGCCAGCACGGTGTGCCCGGCGCGGCGGGCGGCGGAGAGCCGTTCGAGGACGAGCATCCCGGCGCCCTCGGCGAACGCGGTGCCGTCGGCCGCCGCGGAGAAGGCCTTGGCCCGCCCGTCGCCGGCGAGCCCGTTCTGCCGGGTGAACTCGACCAGGATCCCGGGGTTGGCCATCACCGTCACCCCGCCGGCCAGCGCGAGGGTGCAGTCGCCGCTCAGCAGGGACTCACACGCCAGGCGGATCGCCACGAGCGAGGAGGAGCAGGCGGTGTCCACGGTCAGCGCCGGTCCCTGGAGGCCGAAGGTGTAGGCGACGCGGCCGGAGGCGACGCTGGCGGCGGTGCCGGTCAGCAGGTGCCCGTCCGCGGCGCCGGTCGGCTGGTGCAGGCGCGGTCCGTAGTCCGTGGCCATCGCCCCGACGAACACCCCGGTCGCGGTGCCGGCCAGGCCCGCCGGGTCGATCCCGGCCCGCTCCAGGGACTCCCAGGAGGTTTCGAGCACCAGCCGCTGCTGCGGGTCCATCGCGGCGGCCTCGCGCGGGGAGATGCCGAAGAACGCGGGGTCGAACTCGTCGGCGTCGTGCACGAAGCCGCCGTGCCGCGTCACGCTCGATCCGGCCCGGCCGGGTCCGCCGTGCAGGGCGTCGAGGTCCCAGCCCCGGTCGGCCGGCAGCTCGCTGATCGCGTCCACCTCGTCGGCGACCAGCCGCCACAGCTGCTGCGGGGAGTCGGCGCCGCCGGGGTAGCGGCAGCCCATGCCGACGATGACTACGGGATCGTCGTCCGAGTCGGCGTCCGGGCCCGCGACCGGGTCCGGCGAGGCGGCGGTTCCGCCCGCGGTCCCGGCGAGGTGTGCGGCGAGGCGGTTGGGCGTGGGGAAGTCGAAGAACACGGTCGTGGACAGCGGCAGCCCGGTGGCGCTCTTGAGCCGCGCGCGCAGTTCCAGCGTGCCGGCCGACTCGAACCCGAGGTCCTTGAAGCTGCGGGCCGGGTCGAGGGCGGCGGGGTCGGCGTGCCCGAGGATGTCGGCGGCGGCCTCCAGAACGAGCCGGCGCGCCTCGGACGGCGACAGCTCCGCGGACGCCTCGGCGTACACCGGCTCTTCCGTACGCTCGGCGATCTCCTCCCCGGGGGCGGCAGCCCGGCGCGGGCGCGCCGCCCCCAGCCAGTGCCGCTCGCGCTGGAAGGCGTACGTCGGCAGGTCGATCCGGCGGGCGCCGGGCCGCGCGCAGTCCGCGTCCCAGTCGATCGGCGCCCCGGCGGCGAAGGCCTCCGCGAGGGCGCGCAGCACGCGCTGCCCGGTGCCCTCCTCCCGGCGCAGCGTGCCGAGCGCGACGACCTCCGCGCCTGCCTCCTCCGCGCTCTCCTCGACGGCCGCGGCGAGCACGGGGTGCGGGCTGGACTCGACGAACAGGCCGCACCCGGCGGCCACGGTGTGCCGCACGGCCTCGGCGAAGCGCACGGGCCGGCGCAGGTTGTCGAACCAGTAGCCCGCGTCGAGCCGCGCGGTGTCGATCGGGCCGCCGGTCAGGGTGGAGACGAAGACGCCCGGCGTCGACACGGGCCGGATCCCGGCGAGGTCGGCCAGGATCCGCTCGCGCACCGCCTCCACGGCGGGGGAGTGCGAGGCGTAGTCCACCGGGACGACCTTGGTGCGGTACCCCTCCTGGTCCATGAGCGCCTTGAGCCCGGTCAGTCCCTCGACGGCCCCGGAGACGACGACGGACCGCGGTCCGTTGACCGCCGCCACGCTCACGCCGTCGAAGCCGCCGAGGCGCTCGGCGACGACCTGCTCCGGCGCGCCGACCGACAGCATGCCCCCGCCGCGCACCGCGGTCAGGGCCCGGCTGCGCAGGGCGACCACCCGGGCGCCGTCCTCCAGGCTCAGCGCCCCGAGGTGGGTGGCCGCGGCGATCTCGCCCTGCGAGTGGCCGATGACGAAGCGCGGGTCGAGCCCGCGGGCCCGCCACAACTCGGCCAGCGAGACCATGACGGCCCACAGCGCCGGCTGCACCACGTCGACCCGGCTCAGGTCGGGCGCGCCGTCGGCCTCGGCGAGCACGTCGAGCAGCGCGAAGTCGGTGAACGGCGCGAGGGCGTCGGCGCACTGCCGCAGCCGCTCGGCGAACGGCCCGGGAACGTCCATCAGCCCGCGCGCCATGCCGGTCCACTGCGAGCCCTGGCCGGGGAAGACGAGCGCCCGCTCGCCCTCGACGCGCGCTCCGGCCACCGCCGAGCCCGTGACGCGGCCCTCGGCCAGCGCGTCGAGCGCGGCGACGAGTTCGGCGCGGTCCTCGCCCAGCAGCACCGCCCGGTGCTCGAACCGGGCCCTGGTGCCGGCCAGCGAGAGCGCGACGTCGGCCGGCTCGGTCTCCGGGCGCGCCGCGAGGAACCCGGCGAGCGCGCGGGCCTGGCCGTGCAGGGCCCGGCGCGAGCGGGCACCGAGGATCCAGGGCGCGCCGGGGCGCGGGGCGGCCGGGCGCGGCTCGGCCGGACGGTCCGGCGCCTCGGCGACGACGAGGTGGCAGTTCGTCCCGCCCATGCCGAACGAGCTGACTCCGGCGACCAGCCGGGTGCCCGGCTCGGGCCAGTCGCGCGCCTCGCGCACGACGTCGAGCCGGAGGTCGTCCAGGGGGATCTCCGGGTTCGGCGACGCGAAGTTGAGGCTGGGCGCCAGCCGGCGGTGCTTCAGGCAGAGCACCACCTTGAGCAGCCCGGCGACGCCCGCGGCGCCCTCCAGGTGCCCGATGTTCGTCTTCACCGATCCGACCAGCAGCGCCCCGGAGCGCTCCTCCTCCGCGCCCGCCGCGCCGAGCGCGCGGGCCTCGACCGGGTCGCCGACCGGCGTGCCCGGCCCGTGCAGCTCCACGTACTGCACCTCGTCGGCGCGCACGCCGGCCCGCTCGCGGGCGGCGCGGATCACGGCCTCCTGGGCGCGCGCGTCGGGCACGGTGAGCCCCGCGCCGCCGCCGTCGTTGTTGACCGCTCCGCCGAGGATCACCGCGTGGACGGGGTCGCCGGCGGCGAGCGCCGCCGACAGGGGCTTGAGGAGGAGGAGCGCGCCGCCCTCGCCGCGGACGTAGCCGTTGGCGCGCGCGTCGAAGGTGTAGCAGCGGCCGTCGGGCGAGAGCGCGCCGAACCGGCCGACGACCGCGCTCGTCTCCGGCAGCAGGTTGAGGTTCACCCCGCCGGCCAGGGCGGTCGCGCACGCGCCGCGGCGCAGTTCCTCGCAGGCGAGGTGCACGGCCACCAGGGACGAGGACTGGCCGGAGTCGACCGTCAGGCTCGGCCCGCGCAGGCCCAGGACGTACGAGACGCGGTTGGCGATGATGCCGCGCTGCACGCCGGGCAAGGTGTGCGGGCCGGCGGCCTCGGCGCCCAGACGGTCGTGCAGGGCCGCGTAGTCCGACCCGATCGCCCCGATGAACACGGCCGTGTCGGCGCCGCGCGCCGGGTCCGGCACGACGCGGGCGTTCTCCATCGCCTCCCAGGCGAGTTCGAGGGCCAGGCGCTGCTGCGGGTCCGCGGCGGCGGCCTCGCGGGGGGAGAGGCCGAAGAAGCCGGCGTCGAACCGGTCGGCACCGTCGATCCAGCCGGCCCGGCCGTAACCGCCGTCCTCGCCGTGGCGGGCCTCGCGGTCCTGCGGGGCCGGGCCGATCGCGTCGCCCCCCTCGCGCAGCAGGTCCCAGAGTCCGTCCGGGGTGCCGGCCCGCGGCAGACGGCAGGCCATGCCGACCACGGCGATCGGCTCCTCGATCGAGGTCGCATCATCGTGCGGTGACGACATCTACCCACCTACCGTCTGTCTGCGGAGACTGCTGGCGCGGCCGAATTCCACGGGATCCACTTTCCTTCGGGGAATTCAGAAGCCCCCCGGTCGATCGCTCCGGATATCCCCTCGGGAATTCGCTCCCGCGGTTTTCCGGTCGGGACCGCACACCAGATCCTGCGGGTTCCGTGCGTGCCGGTCAACGACGGAAAGAGCAGGGTGGGGCGGCAGGAAATACCTGGCAGAAAGCTGTCACCGGCGGCGCGTTGACCTTCTCCGGCGGTCGGCGGCTAGGTTCGTCCGAGTGCCGCGCAATAGCGGTCCATTCCCCTGGGCGAGGGAGGTGATGACCGTGTTCGTGGACACCCGTGAGGTGGGCGTCGTCTGCACCTGAGCCGGCGGTGGGCCGCCCGCCCGCCGACAAGCGCGTGCGGCCGGCGGGCGCTCCGTGCCTTCCAAGTACCGTCCCGCCGAAGGAAGGGAATCCCATGGCGATCGAGGCCCCCCTGACCTTCGGTCAGCTGTCGACGTGGCGGTCCATCGAGACCTTCGCCACCGACCGGCTGGCCGAGGTGAACGTGTCCGACTGCTGCGAACTGCGCGGTCTGCGCGCCGACGACGTCCTGGAGGCGCTGCGGTGCCTCACCGAGGAGCACGAGTCGCTGCGCACGACGTACCACGTCGTCGACGGCCGGCCCGTGCAGCGCGTGCACCGCGAGCTCGCGCCGCGCGTGGAGGTGCTCGACCGCGCCGCGCACGGCCCGCTCGACCCGGCCGCGGTGACCGCCCGGCTGGCCGCCGAGGTGTTCCCGGTGACCGGGGACCCGGGCTGGCGCGCGGTGCTGGCCACCGAGGGCGACCAGGCGCTGTTCCTCTCCCTGACGCTGTCCCACATGGTCGTCGACGTCACGGCGATCCGGATCCTCCAGGACCGGTTGCGCGAACTCGCCGCGCACCCCGGCGGTCCGCGGGCGGCCGCCCCGCGCCCCGGCCCGGCCCCCCGCGAACTCGCCCTCGCGCAGCAGAGCGAGGCATGGCGTTCCCGGCGCGAGGGCGCGGACAAGTACTGGCGCCGCGTGCTCGCCGGCAGCCCGGCGCGCAACCTGCCCGCCCCGCCGCCCCGCAGCGGCGAGCGGCGCGTGCACGCCCGGCTCACCTCCCACCGGCTCGCCGAGGTGGCCGCGCTGGCGGCGAAGGCGAACGGCGTCTCGCCGCAGAGCGTGTACACCGCGATGACCGCTGCCGCGCTGGCCCGCATCGTCGGCCGCGACAAGGTGCTGCTGAGCCTGATGTGCGCCAACCGGTTCGACCCGGCGTACCAGCAGATGATCAGCACCATGAACCAACTGGTGCCCGTGGCCTGCGAGGTGCGGCCCGAGGCCACGCTCGTCCAGTTCCTCAAGCGCACCCACCTCGGGGCCCTGCTGTCCTACCGGCACGGCGCGTACGACGCCGACCGCGCCGCGCTGCTCGCCCGCGAGTCACCGGTGGACGCCGACGGCCGCGGCTTCGACCACGACTGCTGGTTCAACTACGTGGACGGCACGCCGGGGCCCGAGGCGGACGGGCCGCGGCCCGCGCAGTTCGCGTGGGTCGAGCCGGCCCGCCACGCCGGCCACCCCTTCTACGCGCGGGTGAACGCCGACGGGACGAACTGGGCCGCGCTCGCCCTCCGCGTGGACCCGGACCTGGTCTCCCCGGCCGCCGCGGTGCGCGCGCTGCGGACGATCGTGCGCGGCATCCACCTCGCGGTCACCGCCCCGGACACGACCCTGGCCGAACTGGCCGCCGCCGACGCCGAGTCCCTCCCCGAGGACCTCTTCCCGCCCGAGTTCGCCCCCCACCCCGAGCCGGCCCCGGTCTGACGGGTCCTGCGAGGTCCCGCCGCGTTGCGGAGGGGTGCCCGCGCTGTTCCGCCAGTGGTGAACACCGGCCCGGACCGGGCTCGACGATCACTACGGTCCGGTCCCATGACGACGATGACGACGCGTACGGTCGAGTACCCGGCCGACGGTTTGACGATGATCGGGCACCTCGCGCTCCCGGCCGGTGCCGACCGCCGGCCCGCGGTGCTGCTCGGGCCGGAGGGCATGGGGCTCAGCGACGTCGAGCGCCGCCGGGCCGATGCTCTCGCCGAGCTGGGGTACGTGGCGCTGGCCTTCGACCTCCACGGCGGGCGCTATCTGGGCGACCCCGAGGAGATGCTGGCCCGTTGCATGCCGCTGCTCGCCGATCCCGACCGGATGCGGGGCATCGGCCACGCGGCGCTCGACGTGCTGCGCGCCGAACCGCGGACCGATCCCGACCGGATCGCCGCCGTCGGGTACGGCACCGGGGGCGCCATCGGGCTGGAACTCGGGCGTGACGGCGTCGACCTGCGCGCGATCGGGACGGTCAACGCGACCACCACGGGCCGACCGGGCGAGGCGGCGCGCATCCGCTGCCCGGTGTGGGCCGGGGTCGGGTCGGAAGACCCGATCATGCCTCCCGCGCAACGGGACGCGTTCACCGCCGAGATGCAGGCCGCGGGCGTCGACTGGCGCCTCACGGTCTACGGCGGCGCGTTGCACGCCTTCCACCACCCGACGGTCGACCACCCCACGGTCCCCGGCGTCGGCTATCACGAGCTGCACGCACAGCGAGCCTGGCGCGATGTCGTCGACCTGCTCACCGAGTGCCTGCCCGTGACGGAGTGATCCGGTCGGTCCGAGCCCGGGCGCCCGCCGACCGCCGCGATGCCGGAACCGGCCTATGAGGCCACCCGGCAGCCTCCCCCCGTCGGCACTCCCGCTCCACCGGGCGTCCCCGTGGTGAAGGACAAGCGGCATCGCAGGGTTCGGGGCGTGGGTCGCCGGGCCCGTGTGCCGTGCGGGTGTTGCCCATGGCGATGCGTGGGGGCGGGGCCGGGTGTCCTCCGCCTGGCACGGGTCGCCTGCCCGCCCGCCGGGTGGGCACAACGCCGCCGGCCCGCGTGCCCTGCCGCTGTCACGTACGCGCGGAGGGGCGCCGACGGCCCACGCGGTGCGGCACCCCCGATCGCCGTCCCGGCCGGAGGCGCAGGGCTCAGGCCGAGAGGCCGATTCCCGCGTGCGGGGGGCCGGCGGGGTGGCGGCCCTGTTCGAGGGCTGCCAGGTCCTCGCGGAGGCGTGCGCCCAGGGGCACGAGGTCGTCGATGCCCAGTTCGGCGAGCAGGGCGCGGGCCTGGCGCCACAGGGCCAGGGCGCGCTGCGGCTCCCGCCCGACCGCGTGGACCCGGCCGCGTACGGCGAGCGCGCGGGCCCGCCACAGATCCGCGCCGAGTTCGGTGAACCGCTCCACCGCGTGGTCGGCGTGCTGGGCCGCGGCCGGGAGGTCACCGGACTCCAGGGCGATCCGGGCCAGGGAGAGCGCGACGCGGCCGGCCGCGAGGGGTTCGCCGGTCGCGACGGACAGCGCGCGGGAGTTGGCCAGCGCGCGTACCGCCGCCTCCAGGTCGCCGCGCCGCCGTGCCACCTGTCCCAGGGCGAGTTGGGCGTAGCACTCGCCCACCCGGTGCCCCCGCGCCCGGGAGTCGGCCAGCGCGGTGCGGCAGGCCTCTTCCGCCTCGTCGAACCGGCCGCGCCGCGAGAGCATGTCCGCCGCGCGCAGCCGCACGCGCGCGCCGGTCCGGCGGTCGTCCGCCTCCTCGCAGATCCACGCGGCCTGGTCGATCAGGTCCTGCGCGGTGTCGAGGTCGTCCAGGTCGAGGTGGACCTGGGCCAGGCCGTCGAGGACCGCGGCCTCGGCCGCGTGGTCGTCGGCTTCCCGCAGCGCGGCGAGGGACTCGTCCCAGCCGGCCAGCGCGCTCCGCAGGTCGCCCCGCTCGTAGGCCAGGCGGGCCTGGGCCCCGCGCACCCGCGTGCGGCCGCACACGTCGTCGCGGCCGCCGAGGTCCGCCAGCAGGTCCTCGGCCCGCCGGTAGCGGTGCGCCGCCGTGCCGGCCCGGTGCTGGAGCATCGCCAGCGTGCCCAGCGAGAACACCAGCGCCGCCTCGCCCGCCGTGTCCCCGGCGCGGCGGGCCGCCTCCAGCGCGGTCTCGTGCGTCTCGCGCCAGTCGTCGACGTACATGTGCGCCTCGAACAGCGCGACGGCGCCGAGCGCCAGATCGCGGCAGTGCCGGGCCATGCCCAGGGCGGCCGACTGCCGGACCGCCGCCACGACGGCCACCCGCTCCTGCTCGAGCCAGGCCAGCGGTTCGTCGAGTAACCGGTCCACCAGGGAGTCGGGCAGCGCGATGCGCGTGGGCGCGTCGTCGTGCCCCGGCACCGGGGCGCAGTGGTCGCGGCGGTGCGCCTCGCAGGCCAGCCCCGCCATCGCCGCGACCAGGCGCTCGATGGCCGCGCGGCGGGTGTGCGCGCTGTCGTCGGCCAGCAGTTCGCGGGCGTAGGGCCGGGTGATGTCGTGGAAGCGGTAGCGCACCTGCCCGGGGGCCGGCCCGGGATCGGCCTGGACCAGGTAGGACTCGGTCAGCGACTCCAGGGCGTCCTGGGCCCGGCGCACGTCGGCGTCGAGCAGCGGGGCGCCGACCCACGAGGCGAAGCTGGGAGCGTCGAGCAGTGCCAGCCGCCGGAACAGCACCCGCGCGTCGTCGCTCAGGTGCTCGTAGGTGAGCGAGATGCTCGCCCGCATCTGCAGGCCCCCGTGGTGCAGTTCGTCCAGCCGGCGCGACTCGTCGTCGAGCCGGTCGACCAGGTCGCCGACACTCCAGTGCGGGCGGGCGGCCAGCCGCGCGGCGGCGATGCGCAGGGCCAGCGGCAGGTCGCCGCACAGGCCGCACAGCCGGTCGGCGTGCTCGGGTTCCGCCGCGACCCGCTCGGACCCGACGACGCGGCCGAGCAGTTCGACCGCGTTGTGCCGGACCATCGGGCCTATCTCGTACCGGGCGGCGGCCGGCAGCCCGGTCAGCCGCCGCCGGCTGGTGACGATGACGGCCGACTCCGCGGTGCCCGGCAGGAGCGCGGCGACCTGCTGCTCGGTCATCGCGTCGTCCAGCACGATCAGCACGCGGCGCCCCGCGATCAGGTCGCGGAACAGCTCGGCGCGCGCCTCCAGGCCGTCGGGCAGGGCCGTGCCGGACACCCCCAGCACGCGCAGGAACCGTTCGAGGATGTCGGCCGGGCCGACCGGGCGGTCGCCCGAGCGCAGCCGGGCGAAGAGCCGCCCGTCGGGGTAGCGGGGCGCCAGCAGGTGGGCGACGTGCACCGCCAGCGTGGTCTTGCCCGAGCCGCCCTGCCCGACGATGGCGCTCACGTGCACGGCCCGCCCGCCGCCCGCCTCGCCCGCCGCCCGCGCGGCGGCCAGGAAGCGCTCGACGATCTCCTCGCGCCCGGTGAAGTCGGGGATGTCGGCGGGCAGCAGGCTCGGCGCCCGGGTCCGCGCCGCTGCCGGCGTGCCACCCGGATCGGCGGCGGCCGCGGCGGGCCCCGCCGGCGCTGCGGGCTCAGGGTCCGTGCGGGCCGTGATGTCGCCCGGCGCCCCGCCGTTCGCCGCCGTGCCGTCCCCCGCTCTGGACCCGGCCGCCTCACCCGCTTCCGCGCCACCGCCCGCCGCGTCGCCGTCCGGCTCGGCGGCATCCGCTGCGTCCGGCCGGCCGGGCGCAACGGATGACAGGCCGTCGCGCGGGGAGCCGTCGAGCGTGCCGGCGAGGATCGCCTGGTGCAGCCGCCGCAGCTCCTCGCCGGGCTCGACCCCCAGCTCGTCGAGCAGGACCTCGCGGGCCCGGCGGTAGACCTCCAGCGCCTCGGCCTGCCGTCCGCCCCGGTACAGCGCCTTCATCAGCAGGGCCTTGAAGCGCTCGTGCAGCGGATGTGCCTCGACCAGCTCGACCAGTTCGCCGACCAGCTCCAGGTCCGCGCCCGCGGCGAGTTCGCTGTCGAGGCATTCCCCGAGCACGGCGACCCGCTGCTCGTTGAGCCGGGTCACCCCGAGCTGCACGAGCCGGCTGTCCACGTCGGCGAGCGCCGCCCCGCGCCACAGCGTGAGCGCGCCGCGCAGGCGGCGGGCCGCCCCGGAGGCGTCGCCGGCCGCCGCCAGGGCCCGCCCCTCGGCCACCTTCTGCTCGAACAGGTGCAGGTCGAGCGTGCTGCCGTCGAACCGGAGCAGGTATCCGGGCGCCCGGGTCAGGATCAGGTCGCTGCCCTCGACCGCGAGGATCCGGCGGCGCAGCGTGGAGACGCAGTTCTGGATCTGCCCGCGGGCGGTGGTGGGCGGATCGTCCCCCCAGACGCCCTCGATCAGCCGGTCGATCGGCAGGACGTGCCCGGCCTCCAGGAGCAGCATCGCCATGACGATCCGTTCCCGCGCGGCCGCCAGCGGGATGCCCTGCGTGTCATGCCCGAGTTCGAGCGGCCCCAGAATGCGGAAATCCACCGACTCACCGCCGCGAGGGCCGGGCGCACCGGCCGGGCTCGGGCAGGCGGGGTATGTGCATGCGGCGAATCCATCCGGGTCCTGACGGCGCGGTGTATCCGTCTTTGGTTCCGCTGATACGGACGAAGATATGGATCGGTTCTCGGGGCTGTCAATGCTCGTACGGCCCGGCCCGCTCCCCCCAGGAGCCGACCGTCCGTCAGCTGACGACCCGTGTGCGAGGGCGCCGCCGGAGCCCGGGTGGGGGAGCCCCGGACCGGCCGGCCCGTCACGGCCGCGCGGAGTCCGCCGCGCCCGTCACATCCCTGCGGACTCCGCCGCGCCCTGGTCGTACTCCGCCAGCACCCGGTCGGCCACGGCGAAGGCCGAGTTGGCGGCGGGCACGCCGCAGTAGACGGCCGTCTGGAGCAGCACCTCCTGGATCTCCTGCGGGGTCAGGCCGTTGCGCAGGGCGGCGCGCACGTGCATGGCCAGCTCCTCCAGGTGGCCGCGCGCGACGAGCGCGGTCATTGTCACGCAGCTGCGGGTGTGCCGGCTCAGGCCCGGCCGGGTCCAGACCTCGCCCCACGCGTAGCGGGTGATGAAGTCCTGGAAGCCGCCGGTGAACGCGTTGCCGCGGGCCACCGCCCGGTCCACGTGCGCGTCGCCGAGGACGGCCCGCCGCACCCGCATGCCCGCCGCGTGCCGGGCCGCGTCGTCCGACGGCGCCGCGGCGGCGGCGAAGTGGCCGGCGAGCGCGGCGGTCACCGGCTCCGGGCGCTCGACGTTCGCCAGGTGGCCGGCGCGCGGCACCTCGACGAGGGCCGCGTCCGGTATGCCGTCCGCCAGTTCGCGGGCGTGCCCCGGCGGCGTCGGGAGGTCGTCGCGTCCGGCGACGACCAAGGTCGGAGCCGTGATCCCGGCCAGCTCGGCGCGCATGTCGAAGGCGGCGAGCGCGTCGCAGCAGGCCGCGTACCCGGCCGCCTCGGTGGCGTTCCGCAGCGCGTCGACCAGCGCGGCGGCCTCGTCGGAGGCCGCGAACGCCGGGGTGAACCAGCGGCCCGCCGCCGCGTCCGCGACCGGTCCCGTGCCCCGCGACCGTACGAGCGCGGCGCGTTCGTGCCAGCCGTCCGGCGGCCCGAACCACGCCGAGGTGCACACCAGGGCGAGCGAGGTGACGCGGTCGGGGTGGCGCAGCGCCAGCCGGGCGCCGACCGCGCCGCCGAGCGAGACGCCCGCGTACCCGAAGCGCTCGATGCCCAGGTGGTCGGCCAGCCGCAGCACCATGTCCGCGAGGTCGCCGACCGTCGCGCCCTCGGCCGGCACCAGGCCGGACGGCGAACCGCCGTGCCCGGGCAGGTCGTAGCGGATCACCCGGTGCTCCCGGGCCAGGGTGGGTGTCTGGGCGTCCCACATCCGGGTGGTGGTGCCGATCGACGGCCCGAGCAGCAGCGCGGGCGCGTCCGGCGGGCCGTCGGCGCGGTGGTGCGGCAGGCCGGTGGGCGGGGTCATGACGACTCCTCGGGGTCGGGGCGGCGCAGGGCGCGGTCGGTCAGGGCGGGCGCGGCGCCCAGGTAGCCGGCGGGGTCGGCGAGCCGGCGCAGGGCCTCGCCGGAGAGCACCTCGTGCACCGAGGGCTCGGCCGAGAGGACTTCGGCGAGCGGACGCCCCTCCCGCGCCGATCGCCGCGCGGCCCGCGCCAGGACGTCCTTCGCTTCGGCGCGTCCGATCAGGGGCGCGAGGACGGCGGCCAGGCGCTCGGAGACGATGAGCCCGCCGGTGGCGCCGAGGTTCTCCCGCATTCGGTCCGGGTGCACGACCAGCCCCTCGGCCAGCTCCCGCGCGTCCCGGGCCGCTCCGCCCGCCAGCCGCAACGCCTCGCGCAGCGGCTGCCACTCGGCGTGCCAGGCACCGGCCGGGCGCTCGTCCTCGGCCGCCAGCGAGCCGTACAGCACGGCCGCGCAGAAGGGGAGTTGCCGGGCGGCCGCGGCGATCAGCGCGGCCCGTACCGGATTGCGCTTGTGCGGCATCGCCGACGAGCCGCCGCCGCTGCCCTCGGTGACCTCGCCGACCTCGGTACGGGTCAGCACGAGAACATCCGCGGCGAGCTTCCCGAGGGCGCCGCCCGCGAACGCCAGCGCGCCGGCGAGGTCGGCGACCGGCGTGCGCAGGGTGTGCCAGGGCAGGGCGGGCTCGCGCAGGCCGGTCGCCGCGGCGAAGGCGGCGAGCAGCCCGAGCGCGGGGTGCCCGGCCTTCGCAGCTCCTGCCGAGGGTTCCTCGGACCCCTCGACCGCCTGGAAGGCATCGAACGCCGCCAACGTCCCCGCCGCGCCGCCCAGTTGGACCGGCAGGGCCGAACGCGCCGCCGCCAGCCGGTCGTACGCGTCGAGCACGAGCGCCCGCCAGCCCGCCGCCTTCAGGCCGAACGTCGTGGGCACCGCGTGCTGGGTGAGCGTCCGGCCCGCCACGGGCGTGCCGCGGTGCTCCGCCGCGAGCCTTCCGAGCGCCCGCGCGGTCGCCGCGAGGTCGGCCAGCAGCGGGGCCAGCGCCCGGGAGCAGACCAGCATCGTCGCGGTGTCGAGGACGTCCTGGCTGGTCGCGCCCCGGTGCACGTACGCGGCGGCGGCCGGGTCCACCGCCCGTACGGCCGCGGTGAGGTCGGCGACGAGCGGGATCACCGGATTGCCGCCCTCCCGCGCCCGCAGGGCCAGGTCCCGCGGGTCGAACCCGCCGGCCGCCGCCCGGGCCACCGCCTCGGCGGCCGGCGCCGGGGCGCCGCCCACCGCGACCTGGGCCCGGGTCAGCGCGACCTCCGCGTCGAGCAGCGCGGCCAGGTAGGCCGCGTCCCCGGTGGCCGCCTCCACCGCGCCGCCGGCCCGGCCGGGCGCGAGCAGGCCCACGTCGGCGGCGGACGCGTCCGAGCCGGGGGAGGCGGAGCCGTCGCCGGCGGAGGGCCCGGGCCCGTGGTCAGCCGAAGTCAAGGAAGACCGTCTCCTCGTGCGTGCCGTCGCCCTGGAGGCGGATGTCGAAGCGGAAGCGCCCCGGCCCGTCCGGCACCGCCCGCAGCGTGGCGGCCCGCTCCGGCGCCAGCCCGGCCAGCAGCGGGTCCGTGGCGTCGGCGTCCAGGTAGGCCCGCGTGTAGAGGTGGTGCAGCAGGCCGCGGGCGAAGACGCACACCGCGAGGTACGGCCGGCCGCCGGGCCGCAGGGTGCGCACGGCGTAGTGCCCGTCGGCGTCCGTGGCGACCCGCCCGAAGCCGGTGAAGTCCGTGCCGTTGCGGCCGAGGAACCCGCCCGTGACCGGGTCGCGGCGCATCGAGCCGCCCACGGCGGGAAATCTGCCGTCCGGCGCGGTCTGCCAGGTCTCCAGGAGCGCGTCGGGTACCGGGGCCCCGGCGCCGTCGAGGACCCGGCCGTGCAGGGTCACGGTGCCCGGGTCGCCGGCGGGGGCGACCTCGCCGCCGTCCGGTACGGGCAGGGCGTAGCCGAAGAACGGCCCGACGGTCTGCGACGGGGTCGGCGGCAGGAGTTCGGCGGACGGCATCAGTGGTCCTCCCCGGTCTCGGTCCAGGTGGCGGCGGGCCCGTCCAGCACGATGTCCCAGCGGTACCCCAGCGACCACTCCGGCACCGACAGGCCGTGGTCGTAGGCGGCCACCAGGCGCTGCCGGGCGGCCGGGTCGGTGACGGACTGGAGGATCGGGTCGTAGGGGAAGAGCGGGTCGCCCGGAAAGTACATCTGCGTGACGAGCCGCTGCGTGAACGCCTCGCCGAACAGGGAGAAGTGGATGTGCGCCGGCCGCCAGGCGTTGTCGTGGTTGCGCCACGGGTACGCGCCCGGCTTGACCGTGGTGAAGGAGTAGCGGCCCTCGGCGTCGGTCAGGCAGCGGCCGGTGCCGGTGAAGTTCGGGTCGAGCGGCGCCGGGTGCTGGTCGCGCTGGTGGGCGTAGCGCCCGGAGGCGTTGGCCTGCCACAACTCCACCAGCTGCCCGCGCACCGGCCGGCCCCGCCGGTCGAGCACCCGCCCGCTGACGGTGATGCGCTCGCCGAGCGGCTCCCCTTGGTGCTGCCGGGTGAGGTCGGCGTCGAGCTCGGTGACGTCGGTGGCGCCGAACACCGGCCCGGTCAGCTCGGCGGCGTCCGGGTCGCCGGCGGCGACCAGCGGCTCGCGCGGATGGCGCGCGGTGCTGCTGCGGTACGGGGCGTAGCCGCGGTCCGGGTGGTGGAGCGGCGCGGCGCCGGCGGCCGCGGCCGCGCACCGCTCGATCTCCCCGGATATGTCGGCCTGGGTGGGCCCTTGGACCGCTGGGGATGTGATGGCCATGATCGCTCTACCTTTCGAGCACGAGGGCGATGCCCTGTCCGACACCGATGCACAGGGCTGCCAGGCCGAGACCGCTCCCGGCGGCCGCGAGCTGGTGGGCGACCGCGCCGGCCAGCCGGGCACCGGAGGCGCCCAGCGGATGGCCCACCGCGATGGCGCCGCCCCGCGGATTGACCACGGAGGGGTCGAGATCGGGCCACTCCGCCAGGCAGCCCAGCGCCTGCGCGGCGAACGCCTCGTTGAGCTCCATGACCGCCAGGTCGCCGAAGCCCGCGCCCGCCCGGTCCAGGGCCCGCCGCACCGCCTCCACCGGTCCCAATCCGAACAGCTGCGGCTCGACGCCCGTCACCGCCGAGGTCCGGATCCGGGCCAGCGGCTCGCGTCCGGTCGCCCGCAGCCCCTCCTCGTCGCACAGCAGGAGCGCCGCGGCGCCGTCGTTGAGCGGGGAGGCGTTGCCCGCGGTGACGGTCCCACCGGGACGGAAGACGGGCTTGAGGCGCGCCAGCTTCTCCAGCGAGGTGTCCGGGCGCACCCCCTCGTCGCGGGCCAGTTCCACGCCCTCCAGCGGCACCACCTCCTCGGCGAACGCGTCCCGCGCCCAGGCCCGCGCCGCCTTCTCGTGGCTGGCCAGGGCGAAGGCGTCCTGGGCCTCGCGCGTGATGGCGTGCTTGTCCGCGATCAGCTCGGCGCCCTCGCCCAGCGGCACCGTCCACTCCCGCGGCAGGCGCGGGTTGACCATCCGCCAGCCCAGCGTGGTCGAGAACATCTCGGTGTGCCCGGCCGGGAAGCCCTTCTCCGGCTTCGGCAGCACCCACGGCGCCCGCGACATCGACTCGACACCGCCCGCCAGCACCACGTGCGCGTCCCCGACGGCCACCGCGCGGGCCGCCTGGATCACGGCCTCCAGCCCCGAACCGCACAGCCGGTTCACCGTCACACCGGGCACGGACACCGGCAGCCCGGCGAGCAGCACCGCCATCCGGGCCACGTCCCGGTTCTCCTCGCCGGCCCCGTTGGCGTTGCCCAGCACCACGTCGTCGATCCGCGCCGGGTCCAGTTCCGGCGACCGCGCGACCAGCGACCGCACCACGTGCGCCGCCAGGTCGTCCGGCCGGACGCCCGACAGGCCGCCCGCGTACTTCCCGATCGGCGTGCGGACCGCGTCGACCACGTACACGTCGCTCAGCCGGCCGGTCATGAGGCGTCCTTCCCCGCGGCCTTGAGGGCACGCAGCGCGGTGAGTTCCGCCGCGGTCGGCGGGTCGGTGACGGCCGGGTCCGCGGCGACCCGCAGGTCCCAGCCGGTGGCGGCGACCGCCTGCTCGGCGGTGACCCCGGGATGGACGGCGGTCAGCACGAGTTCGGAGGTGGCCGGGTCCGGGCGCAGCACGCCGAGGTCGGTGATGACCGCGACCGGGCCGGCGCCGCGCATGCCGTACCGGGCCCGGTCGCCCGGTCCGGCGCCGTGGCCGAGGGTGGTGACGAAGTCCAGGGCGCGCACGAAGTTGCGGGTGCTGTGCCGCAGCACGATGAGCACCTGGCCGCAGTTGGCGGCGATCTCCGGGGCGCCGCCCGCGCCGGGCAGCCGGCCCTCGGGCCGGTCCGGGCCGCGGTCCACGACCGTGGTGTTGATGTTGGCGAACCGGTCGATCTGCGCGGCGCCGAGGAAGCCGACGTCGATCCGGCCGCCCTGGAGCCAGTAGTTGAACATCTCCGGCACCGGCACCACGGCGTCGGCGGTGTCGGCGAGTTCGCCGTCGCCGATGGACAGCGGCAGGCGTGTCGGCTTGGAGCCGATGGTGCCCGACTCGTAGACCAGCACGAGGCCGGGGTTGACGGTGGCGCGCGCCAGGTTGGCGGCGGTGCTGGGCAGCCCGATGCCCACGAAGCAGGTCCGCGCCCCGGCCAGCGCGCGGGCGGCGTTGACCTCCATGAGCTCGTCCCGGGTGTGGGCGTCGGCCCCGGGGGCGGTCTCGGTCCTCGTCATCACTGCCCCTCCGCCGTTCCGGCACCGGCCGCCGGTGCCGCCGGGTCCTCGCTCCGTACCTCTCGCAGCCACGCGCCGAACGCCTCCCTGTCCCGGGAGACCGCGTCCCACGCCTGGTAGAAGGCGTTGTCGCGGACCGAGTAGCCGGCCGCGTAGGACGGGTGCGCGCCGCCGGGCACCACGGCGACCGCGTCGACCACCCAGGTCGGCAGCACGATCGCGCCGGGCCGCGGCTCCAGCTCGTCCACGACCTCCTCAACCGTCACCAGGACGCGGTCGGCGGCGAGCACCGCCTCCTTCTGCACGCCCAGCAGCCCCCACAGCTGCACGTTCCCGGCGCGGTCCGCGCGCTGGGCGTGGATCACCGCGACGTCCGGGTTGAGGGCGGCCACCGCCGCCAACTCCTCGCCGGTGAACGGGCACACGACGGTCGAGACGGTGTCGGTCCGCTTCGGCAGGTCGCTGCCCCGGTAGCCGCGCAGCACGGCGAACGGCAGCCGGGAGGCGCCGGCCACGTAGCGGTTGGCCATGCCGGCGTGGCTGTGCTCGTCCAGCTCCAGCGGCCGGGGCCAGCCGTTCTCCACGGCGTCCCGGAAGCGGTGCAGCGAGCCGACGCCGGGGTTGCCGCCCCAGGAGAACACCAGCTTGGCCGCGGCCCCCGCGCCGATCAGCTGGTCGTACACCACGTCGGGCGTCATGCGCGCCAGCGTCAGGCCGGTGATGCCCTGACGGATGATCTCGTGCGCCGCGGCGAACGGGATCAGGTGAGTGAAGCCCTCCAGCGCGACGGTGTCCCCGTCGTGGATCAGGTCCGCCACGGCGGCGCGCAGGGTTCGGATGTCGGCCATCGACCACCTTCCGGCTGGTGATGCGGTCGGTTACGGTGACGGTGTGCGGTGTTCGCCTGGTGAACTAAAGTTCATTCTCGCCGTCGCGGGAGTCTGCCTCCGGCCGTCGCGCGTGTCAACATGTGCGGCGATCGGTGCCCGCTCCGTCGCCGCTGATCGCCGCACGAACCGAGGGAGGGTGCGATGAGTGAAGGTGCGAGGGGCGCGCCGCCTGCCGCCGCCGGGCCGCCGGACGTGACGGAGCCGCCCGCCGAGGCCGTCGGCCCGCTGATCCGCGGGCTCGCCGTGCTGCGCGCCCTCGCCCGCGCCGACGGCCGGCTGCCCGTCACCGACCTGGTGCGCGCCACCGGTCTGGCCCGCTCCACCGTCGACCGGGTCGTGACGACGCTGGCACGGCTCGGGCACGCCCGCGCCGAGGGCCGCGACGTGGTCCTGGCCTCCGGCCTGATGGACCTGGGCAACGCCTACCTCGCCGCCCTCCGGCTGCCCGACCTGCTCGGCCCGCACGCCGACGCGCTCGCCGACCTCCTCGACGAGTCGGTCTCGCTCGCCGTGCCCGACGGCGACGCGATCCGGTTCGTCCACCAGGCCACCCGGCGCCGCGCGATGTCCCTGACCTTCCGCATCGGCGACCCGCTGCCGGCCGAACGCGGCGCCACCGGGCCGCTGTTCGCGACCCGCTGGGGACCGCAGGAGTGGCGGGCCTGGCGCGACCGCCGGGCGTCCGACCCGTCGGACACCGGATTCCCGGCCGTCGGCCCGGCCCCCGCCCTCGGCGAGGAGCACTTCACGGCGCGGGTCGAGGCGGCCGCGCGCGACGGGTTCGCCACCGACGACCAGCTCCTCCACCCCGGCCTGATCGCCATCGCCGTCCCCGTCCGCGGCCCCGACGGCGAACCCGTCTGCGCGGTCAGCGTCGTCAGCCACACCAGCAGGCACGACGCGGCGTCCTTGCGCGCGGCCGTCCTGCCCGCGCTGCGCGCCGCCGTCGACACGATGGAGCGGGTCCTGCGGGAGAGCCCCGCACCGGCCCCCGGCCCCGCCGGCGCCGCCGTCACGGGCTCGCCGGTTCCGGCCGCCGACGCCGGCGGGCCCGTCTTCGTCGAGTCGCTGGCGCGGGGGCTCGCGGTCCTCGGCGCGTTCGACGGACACCGGGCGGCACCCATGCTGTCCGAACTCGCGGCGGCGACCTCCCTGCCCCGCGCCACCGTGCGGCGCTCGCTGATCACCCTCCAGCACCTCGGCTACGTCCGCGCCGACGCCGGCCGCTTCCGTCCCACCCCGCGGGTCCTCGAACTCGGCTTCGCCTGCCTGTCGCGCCAGACCGTCGCGCGGATCGCCCAGCCGCACCTGACCGCGCTCGCCCTGCGGGTCAACGACTCCTCCTCCGTGGCCGTCCTCGACGGCCACGACATCCGCTACGTCGCCCGGGTGCCGACCGTGCACATCATGAGCGTCAACATCACGCTCGGCACCCGCTTCCCCGCGTTCGCCACCTCGATGGGGCGGGTCCTGCTCGCCGGACTCCCGCCCGCCGACCGCGCCGCCCTGCTCGACGGCGCCGACCTCGCGCCCCTCACCGACCGCACGCTCACCGACCGCGCCGCGCTCGCCGCCGAGATCGACCGCGTCGCGCGCGAGGGCTTCGCCCTGGTGGACGAGGAGTTGGAGGTGGGGCTGCGCTCGGTCGCCGTCCCCCTGCGCGACCGCTCCGACCGCGTCATGGCCGCCGTCAACATCTCCACCCACGCCGGCCGCCGCAGCCCGCGGTCCGTCCGCGACGACCTCGTCCCGGCTCTCCGCGAAACCGCGGCGGCCATCGAGGCCGACCTCCGCCGCGCCACCCGCTTCCTCCGCTTGGCCCTGGAGTAGTCCGCCCCGGCGGCCGCCCGCCCCGTCCGCGTGCCGTCGCGCCGGTTCTCAGCGGACGACGTGGCGCGCGTGGCAGTCGCGTCCGGCGGTGGTGCCTGTCAGCGTGCTGGGCGGAGCCCGGCCGGGGCCTCGCACCAGACGGGTGTGGCGCTGCGCGCGGGCGGGCGGGACTTGGCGGCGTTCGGGCGTCGGGTCTGTCTCCGTCCCGGACGAGGGTTCCCCCCGGGAACCCGGGGGCCCACAGCGGGGGTGGTGCGTCCCTGGGAGGGCGGAGACGGCGACGGGTTCGGACGGGCCGCTCGCAGTGGATTGGCGTCATCTTCCGTTCACCGCGTGTGCCCTGGCGCCGGTCAATGCGCCCTTGGCGTCGTCCGCCCGGCGGGCGTGCCCAGGGCGTGGTGCGCGGCTGGGTGCCGGGCCCGGGCCCTAGACCGTGTGGCGGATCGCCACGGCCACGACGTCGTCGGCGAGACGGCCCGCGGCGTGGCGGGTGAGGTCGGCGCGGAGGGCGGCGAGCAGGTCGGGCGGGGTCAGGCCGGCCCAGCCGGCGAGGCGGTCGGCCAGGGGGTAGAACGTGCCGCGCCGGTCGCGGGCCTCGGTGACCCCGTCGGTGTAGAGGAGCAGGAGGTCGCCGGGTTCGAAGTCGAAGCGGTCGACGTGCCAGGCGGTCGGGCCGACGCCGAGTCCGAGGGGCGGGGCGCAGACGGTGGCGGCGAGCTCGTGGACCTTGCCCTCGCGGATGAGCAGGGGAGAGGGGTGTCCGCAGTTGACGATGTCGATGCCGTGGTCGGTGACGTCGACCACGGCGGCGGTGACGAAGCCCTCCAGGAGCCGCTGGGCGTCCTCGGTGCCCTCGGAGGTACGGGCCTCCCATACGGCGCGGTCGGCGAGTTCCTCGCGCAGGCAGGTGTCCAGGTATTCGGGGAGGGTCCGGAGGGGGGCGCCTTCGCGGGCGGCACGGCGGAATGCGCCGAAGAGGTAGCTGGCCAGCTCGGTCGCCGAGGTGCCCTTGCCCTGGGCGTCGCCGACCATGACGCGGGGGACGTCGTCGACGAGGGCCGCGGCGTAGAGGTCGCCGCCGACGGAGGACTCCTCGTCCGCGGCGAGGTAGAGGGAGGAGATCGCCAGGGAGCCCAGGCGGGGCGGGAGAGGGCGCAGGAGTACGCGTTGTGCGGCTTCGGCGACCCGCCGTGACTGGGTGAGCTTGCGTTCGCGCCGCGTCCGCAGGGCGCTCACCACCAGGGCGATCACACCGATGAGGGCGGAGCCGATGATGTCCGCGGTGCTGTCCTTCGTGCCCCAGTCCCCGTTCAGCTTCTGGCCCTCCGTGACGGCCAGCACGGTGGTGACGACGATGACCAGGAGGTGCCTGGGGGCGAGGACGACCGCGGCGAGCGCGGGCGTGCCCAGGAGCAGGCCTTTGACGAAGGCCAGGTCGCCGGAGACATCGGCGGCCAGCAACGCCGCCTGCAGAGCGACCAGCACGGCGACGATCGCCCAGGGGCGGCGTGGCAATGCCAAGGAGGGCCGATGGCCGAAAACCCGCCGCATAAAGATCACGCTACCCGCCTTTCCGGCCGGCGCCCACTGCCTGGGAGGACTCGCCCGGCCGCCGGGACTCTCTGTGGAGGGGCCCACACGAAAACAGACGGCCGGATTCGGTCCCTCCCGGTCGCTCGGAGGCTGATCCTGTCATCTCCGGCCACGAGTTACCGGCGGTACCGGCAAGCTCGCCTCATGATTTGTCGAGGGGCGCTCACGGCAGCCCTCCACCCGATGGCGGCGGCGTGGTCGCACCCCCGAGACCCGGCCGCCACCGCCGGCGGCGACCGGTTCTCTGGGAGCGGCGGCCCCTGCCGAAGCGCACGTCGGCCGTCCGCCGGAATCCCTCGGTGCACCCGGCCACGGCCGTGCGGGCCGGGCGCGTGGCCGAGCGCCCGAAGGGCCTCGCGAGGGTGCTCCGCCGGAGCGGACGCCGCCTCGTGGTCCGCATCGACCTGCCGGCCATCGGGCAGGCCGTACGACAGCACCAGGCGCGATGCGCCGGCCGCCGCGGCGGGCCTTACGTCAGGCGGGTGAGGCGCTTGGCGCAGGCGCGGGCCGCGGTCCGCGGGAGGTGGCGCTCGGCGGCGTGCCGGTCCTCGGCCTGAGCCGCGTGGAGGAGGCCGTAGCCGAAGGGGTCCGCGTTCGTGGGGGCGGCCTCCTCGGAGAGGGAGACGAGGGCGCGGCCGGCCACCACCGCGTCCTGGTACTCCCCGAGCAGCTTCTGGAGCTTCCTGGTGCGCTTGCGCAGCCGCTCGGCGGGCTTGCCGCCGTAGGGGAGGGCGGTCTCGGCGGTGTGCCGGGCGCGGCGGGCCGCCTTGCGCACGCCGTGCAGGGCGCGCTCCCGCTCGGGCCCCTCGGCGGCCCGGCCGGCGGCGGCGACGCGCTGCGTGAGGCGTCGGCGGTCGTGTTCCGCAGCCTTCCGCAATTGCCCGACCGCGGGCTTTCGGGCCCGGCGCCGCAGCGGCGGATCGGCGAGCAGGGCCTCCAGGGCGTCCAGCAGGGCGAAGTAGCGGGGGCTGCCGAGCGCGGCCGCGACCCCGCGAAACGCCTCGTCGTGCCGGGCGCGTTCCTGGTCCCGGATCCGGCCGGGCAGCCCCCTGAGGGCGGAGCGCACCGCCGGATCGGGGTCCTCGCGCCGCAGGCGGACCGCCCGGCGCGGAAGGCGCTCGGCGAGCACCTCGTGGTCGCGGGCGTCCGCGAGCCGGCCGGTCAGCCAGCGCAGTTCGCGGGCGACGGGGTCGGTACGCGACCGGTCCAGCACCCGTCGCTGGGCGCGCAGCAGGTTCCGCAGGCGGCGGGCGGCCGACCGCAGGTCGTGCAGCGCCTCGGGCGCGTCGGCGCGCGTCCCCGGGTCGGTGCGCAGCAGTTCGGCGAACTGCTCGCGCAGCCGGTTCACGACGGCCTCTCCCGCCGAGCCCGCGCGCGGCGGCTTCGCGGGGCCGGCCCCGGGGCCGCGCAGGGCGTCCAGCTCGTCGGCGAGCGCGTGGTCGAGCTTGTGGTGGCTGGGGGAGCGGTGCCAGCCGGCGGCGTCGAGGCGCTTGGCGGCGGCCCGCAGCAGTTCGGGACCCCCGTCCACCAGTTCCACCTCGATCTCGGACCACTGGGTGATCCGGGTGCGGGTGCCCTCGGTCCCCGCAGCGCCCCCGCCCCGCGGGTCGAGCGACTGCGCGGCCACCGCGTCCCGCGCCACTTCGGCGAGCGGGTTCGCCCGCCGGTCCAGCAGGGTGTGCCGGCGGCGGTGGGTGCGCAGGTGGGCCACGGGCCGCAGTTTCCGGCCGCGGGCGTACACGGCGGTCCTGCTCAGCAGCTCGTCCGGGACCGCGCCGGGCTTCCCGGCCCGCAGCGGGGCGTGCACCTCGACGCGGTCGGTGCCGTCGGCCGGCCCGGCGGGCAGCTTGACGTGCCAGCCGGAGTCGTGGCCGCCGCGCCGGCGGCGCAGCGTGACGCCGTGGGCGAGCAGACGGAGGTCGGCGGTGTCGTAGTAGATCGCGTCGAGTTCCTCCGGCTGCTCCTCCCGTACCCGGTCCACGGCGGGCAGCCGCCGCAGGTCCCGCGGGTCGAAACGGCCGGCTCCCTCGAACTTGGCTTCGCGTTCGGAGTGCGTGGTGGCCATACGGTGCGGCTGCCCGGTGCGGTGGGGGCGCACACCGTCCCCGCCGGAAGGGACCGAACTGATGTGCGTCAAAGGGGTCTTCAGGGGCAGCAGACCGGTGAGGGCGCGAGGCGCGCCCGATCAGAGCGCCGGCTCGCCGCCGGCCGGGTCAAGGAGGCATTCGCATGCTGGCAGCCGTGGGCGCCGTCATCCTCGCCATCGCCTATCTCCTCAACGTCACGAGCACGCACACCGACGCGGCTTTCACACCGTTCAGCCTGCTGGTCGCGGGAGCGTTCTTCGTGGCCCTGCACCTCGCCGGGTTCGGCGTCGGCGGGAGCTCGTCCGGCAGACGCCGCTGGCGCCGCTGACGCGGCCGGCCCCGTCAGGCCGCCGGACGCCCGGACCGTCCTGCCCCTCGTACACGGCAGGCAGGCTCCGGGCGTTCCGCATGTCCAGGCCGTCGGCGGCCGTACGGACGAGCCCGGAGCCGCCGAAGGACCCATGGCGTCGACGATCCGACCCTCGCACCCGGCCCGGCAGGGGGCGCCACCACCGTGCCGACGCCCGCGGACAACGGTTCGGCGCCCCGCCGTCGAACGCGGCCGGGCGCCGAACCACCGTCATCCATGGGCGCGTTCAGAGGCGGCGCCAGCGGGCCGAGGCGAAGGAGAAGACGCCGAAGAGGACCAGCCCGAGGGCGATCGCCGCGAGCAGCCACGGGCCGGCCGGGGTGTGGGCGAAGGCGCGCAGGGTCTCGTCCATGCCCTTGGCCTTGCGCGGCTGGAAGCGGACCGCGGCCACGACGACGAAGGCCCCCGCGCCCGCGTACACCGCGCCCCGCGCCGCGCCGCCGGCCGCGCCCGAGGCGGTGACGGCCGCCCGCACCCGCGGGCCCATCCGCCCGGTGTCGAGCTTCTTCAGGAAGGTCCGCCGCAGCGCGCGCACGGCGATCACCGCGCCCACCACGCACAGCGCGGCGCCCGCCGCCCCGGTGAGCCAGCGGCCGGCCGGAAGCCCCATCACACTCGCCGTCCAGTCCTTCGACTTCTGGTCGCTGCCCCCCGAGGAACCGCCGAGGCCCGCCGCGTAGGCCGCGGTTCCCCAGCAGATCAGGCCGTAGAACACGGCCCGTCCGCCGTCCGAGGCCCGCTTCCCGGCCGAGTCGTCGATCAGCAGCGCCGTCGCGGCCCGCCACAGCGCCATTCCGGCCAGCCCCGCCGCGAGAAGCCACAGCATGACCGTGCCGAAGGGCTGCGCCGCGATCTGCCGCAACGCGCCCTGCCGGTCCGCCTCCTGGCCGCCGTCGCCGAAGGCGATCCGCAGCGCGAGGTATCCGACGATCAGATAGATGACCCCGCGGGCGGTGAAGCCGGCCCGACCGGCGGGCCGCATGATCTCCCGCAGCGGGCGGGCGGCCCGCCCGCTGCCGAGTCCGTGGGCATGTGTCGACATCCGCGACCCCTCCTCCGTGCCGTGCGTCGGTCCGTCGACGCCCGATGCGAGGGGCGGGCGGTGTCCGCGGTGCCGTCCGCGGACCCGTCCGCCCGTACTGTCACCGGGCGCCTTCCCCCGAGCGGCCGCCGAACGCCAACGAGTCGAGCCGGCGTTGGCGGGCCTCTCGTCACGGTGGAGGACTCCGCGCGGCCACTACGGTCGGGCGGGGAAACGGACGTCGACCTCGAGCCCGCCACCGGGACGGGGTTTCGCGGAGAGTTCGGCGCGGTGGGCGGTAGCGATGGCCCGGACGATCGCCAGCCCGAGGCCGTGGCCCTGGTCCGGGCGGCCCCGGTCGGCGCCGTGCACCCGGGCCGCGCCGAGCCGCTGGAAGGGCCGGAAGAGGCGCTCGACGTCCTCGGGCGGGACGACGGGACCGGTGTTGGCCACGGTGAGGGACGCGCCCGCGGCGGCGGAGGCGCCCGCGCCGGTTCGGATCTCCACGCGCCCGCCGGGCACGTTGTGCCGCAGCGCGTTGTCGAGGAGGTTCGCCAGCAGGCTCTCCGCCAGGCTCGGGTCGCCCGCGACCGGGGCCGGGTCGAGCACCGCGGTGATCTCCACCGTTCGCTCCCCGGCCTCCTTCCAGCGCGCGGCCAGCACGTTCGAGGCGACCTCGGCGAGGTCGAAGTCCTCCCACCGCTCCACGCCCTGCTCCCCGGTGGCCAGCGTGAGCAGGGCCGTCACCAGCCGGGCTTGTTGCGCGCCGAGCGCCAGCGCCTCCTCGCACGCGGCACGCAGCGTGACCGCGTCCGCCGCCGGATCGGCCAACGCGACCTGGAGCAGAGTGCGTTCGGCGGCGAGCGGGGTGCGCAACTCGTGCGAGGCGTTGGCGACGAAGTCGCGCTGGGCGGCGAAGGACGCCTCCAGCCGACCGAACAGGTCGTCCAGTGTCCTGCCCAGCTGCTGGAACTCGTCGTCGGAGCTGCGTACGGCCAACCGCTGGTCCAGGCTGCCCGCGGACATCTCGCGTGCGGTCGCCGTGATGGTGCGCAGCGGGCGCAGCAGCCGTCCGGACAACAGCCAGCCGAGGGC
Organism: uncultured Actinomycetota bacterium; assembly: GCA_963756705.1. Lineage (GTDB taxonomy): Bacteria > Actinomycetota > Actinomycetes > Streptomycetales > Streptomycetaceae > Actinacidiphila. The sequence goes on from CAVWOS010000010.1 coordinate 591,270, forward strand.
GACCGACACCAGGACCAGCACCGCCAGCGCGACGATCGAGCCGTGCACGAACTGCTCGACGTCCCGGCCGTGCTGGGAGTCGGCGAGGGTCGAGCCCGGCCCCGGGCCGGACGGACCCGGCCGGAGGACCGACGCGGCGACCGTCTCCTTGGTGCCCACGAAGAGGTTCGGGATGGCCAGCAGGGCCGCGCCGCACACGAGGAACAGCCCCCCGTAGAGCACGGCGAGCCGCATGCGCAGCGTACGGCGGGGGAAGCGGGGGACGGCCCGCCCGGTGCTCACCGCGCCTCCCCGATCGGACCGGCGGGTGCCCGATCCGATCGGGCCGTCGCGGCGGCTCCTCGCCGGTCGCTTTGGGGCGGGGCGCCGTCGATCCGGTAGCCTCCCTCGCGGACGGTCGAGATCACCGGCGGGTCGCCGAGCTTGAGCCGCAGCCGCCGCACGGTCGTCTTCACAGTGGTGGTGAACGGGTCGGCCGCCTCGTCCCACACCCGCTCCAGCAGCTCCTCCGCCGAGACCACGGTGCCACCGGCCCCGAGCAGGCACTCCAGGACGCCGAACTCCTTGGGGCTCAGGTCGAGTTGCCGCCCGCCCCGGGACGCCTCCCGTCGGCTCGCGTCCAGGGTCACGTCCGCGCCGCGCAGCACCGGCGGCAGGGGCACGGCCGAGCGCCGGCCCAACGCGCGTACCCGCGCCACGAGTTCGTCGAAGTCGAACGGTTTGCCGAGGTAGTCGTCGGCGCCCAGGTCCAGACCCGCCACGCGGTCGCGCACGCCGCCGGCCGCCGTCAGCATCAACACCCGGGTGGCCATGGCCCGTTCGGCCAGGCCTCGGCAGATCTCGTCGCCGTGCACCCCGGGCAGGTCGCGGTCCAGGACCACCACGTCGTAGCGCGTGACGGCCAGCCGCTCCAGCGCGTCGGCGCCGTCCAGCACGATGTCGACCGCCATCCCCTGACGGCGCAGCCCCGTCCCCAGCGCCCGGGCCAGCACCTCGAAGTCCTCCACCACCAGCACTCTCATGCCGTCCACCATGCCAGCGTGCCGGTGACACGGCGGTGTCAGCGCGGGAGGGAAAGTGCCGCGGCCGGACGGTGCGAGGTGCGGACCGGGCCCGGCCGCCGGGCCGGGAGCACGGGCCCGCGCGGCCGGCTCACTCCTCGAACGGTCCGGGGGTACGCGTGGAGCCGGTGGTGCGCGGCTCGCTGTTCCGTTGTCACCGGGGTGACACCGGGCGCGCCGTAGAAACGGCTCAACGGGGGTCCGCAGGGGGCCCGGTCGAGCCAAGGAGGGCGAGCCGTGGAGGTCGCGAGTGCCGGCGGAGTCGCGGACGGCGGGGGAAGCGGGGGAGGTGGCGGCGCGGGCGTGGCCGTGGAAGTCAGCGGCCTGCGCAAGCGGTTCGGCGGCCGGTGGGCACTGGACGGGGTGAGCTTCACCGTGCGCCCGGGGGAAGTGACCGGCTTCGTCGGGCCCAACGGCGCGGGAAAGTCGACCACGTTGCGGGTGGCGCTGGGGCTGGACTCCGCGGACGAGGGCGCCGTGCTGATCGGCGGCACCCCGTACCGGCGGCTGCGTCGGCCGCTTCGGACGGTCGGTGCGCTGCTGGACGCGGGCGCGGTGCAGCCGGGGCGGCGGGCGGGTGACCACCTGCTGTGGCTGGCCCGTTCGCAGGGCCTGGGCCGCACCCGGGTCCGGGAGGTGGCCGAACTCGTGGGCCTCGGTGGGGCGTTGGCCCGCAAGGCGGGCGGCTACTCCCTCGGCATGCGGCAACGCCTGGGCATCGCGGCCGCGCTGCTCGGCGACCCCGGCGTGGTGGTGATGGACGAGCCGTTCAACGGCATGGACCCCGAGGGCATCGTGTGGCTGCGCGGCCTGTTGGGGCGGCTGGCCGAGGAGGGCAGGGCGGTGCTCGTCTCCAGCCATCTCATGGGGGAGTTGGAGGGTACGGCCGGCCACGTGGTGGTCGTCGGCCGGGGGAGGGTCCTCGCGGACACCACCGTCGCCGAGCTGATCGCGTCCGTCTCCGCGCCGCGGGTGACGCTGCGGACCTGCGACCCGGAGCGGGCCGCGGCCGTGCTCACTGCCGCCGGTGCCGTGGTCGGCCCGTCCGGCCCGGACGGCCTCCTGACCGTCTCCGGCGCACAGGCCCGCCCCGGGGACGTGATCGCCCTGCTGACCCGCCACGGAGTGCCCTTCTCCGAAGTCGCCGCACAGCGCGCGACCTTGGAGCAGGCATACATGCGACTTACGCGCGACGCCATCGAGTTCGCTGCCGGCGAGGGGGTGGCCCGGTGAGCGGCTTCGCCCGTCTGCTCCGGGCCGAGTGGACCAAGCTCCGTACCGTGCGCGGCTGGCTGTTCGCAATGCCGACCGCGGCCGTACTGATCGTGGCGATCGGCCTGTTCACCGCTTCGGGTGCTCAGGCCGGCGGCGGGTGCGCGGGCGGGAAGCCCGATTGCGGTCCGCCCAAGGGACCGGACGGCGAGGCGGTCGAGGACGGCTTCACGTTCGTCCACCGCGCCTTGGCCGGGAACGGCACGATCACCGCCCGGGTCGCCGCCCTCACCGGCGGCCCCGCCGCCGTGCCCTCGGGGAGCGCCCGGGATTCCGCCGCATCCCCCCAGCCGTGGGCGAAGACCGGCCTGATCGTCAAGGCCGGCACCGCGCAGGGCTCCCGCTACGCCGCCGTTCTGCTCAGCGGCGCTCACGGGGTGCGCCTGCAGGCCGACTTCACGCACGACACCCCGGCGCCGGAGTCCGTTGGCGCCCGCCCTCCGCACACCTGGCTCCGCCTCACCCGCGACGGGGCCGACCTCACCGGCTACGCCTCCTCCGACGACACGCACTGGACGCCCATCGGCACCGCGCACCTGCCGGGGCTGCCCGGCACCGTGCAGGCGGGCCTGTTCACGGCCTCGCCGGACTCGCTCCAGGTGAACCGCCACTTCCTCGGCGAGAGCGCCAGCGGCGGACCGGCCCGCGCCACCGGCACGCTCGACCACGTCTCCCTCGAGGGCGACTGGCAGCAGGAGGGTTGGCATCTCACCCGGGTCGGCGGCGACCCCACGCCGGACGCGCGCCGGGGCGCGGCACCCGGACCCGCCGGCAGGGCCCGCTCCCCGGCACCGTCCGACGCCGCCTCGTACGAGGAAAAGGGCGGCCGCTTCACCGTCACCGGCAGCGGCGACATCGCACCCGTCGGCGGCGGGCAGGGGGTCGGCCCGGGCCGGAGCGTGGAGAGCGGGCTGGTCGGCACGTTCGCGGGCCTGGTGGTGCTGATCGTGCTCGGCACGTCCTTCGTGACCGCCGAGTACCGGCGGGGACTGATCCGCACCACGCTTTCCGCCGAGCCGCGCCGGGGGCGGGTGCTCGCCGCGAAGGCGGTCGTCACGGGCGTTGCCGCCTTCACGGTCGGCGCGGTCGCTTCCTGGATCGCCGTCGTGCTGTGCGACCGGATCTTCCGCCACAAAGGTGTCCACATCCAGTCCGTGGGTACGGCGACGCAGTTGCGGGTGGTCCTGGGCACCGCGCTGCTGCTGGCCGCGGCGGCCGTCCTCGCCCTGGCCGCGGGCGTCGTGCTCCGGCGGGCCGCGGGCGCCGTCGCCGCCGTGACCGCCGCCGTCGTGCTGCCGTACCTGCTGGCCGTGTCCTCGGCGGTGCCGCCGGGCCCGGCCGCGTGGCTGCTGCGGGTCACGCCCGCCGCCGCGTTCGCCATGCAGCAGACCCTGCTGCGCTACCCGCAGGTCGCCGGCGTCTATACGCCCTCCAACGGCTACTACCCGCTGTCCCCCTGGGAGGGGCTGGGCGTGCTCTCCGGCTGGACCGCCCTCGCGCTGGCCCTCGCGTACGCCCTGCTGAGGAGGCGGGACGCGTGAGCGGGGCCGTGGCGCGCGGCGGAGCGGGGACGGCCCGGCGCAAGCGGGCCGGCGACGGCCCGGTCGCGCCGGGACGCGACGCGTGGGCCGCCGAGTGGACGAAGTTCCGTACCGCGCCGGGGAACTGGGCGCTGCCGGCGGCGCTGATCGTGCTCACCGTCGTCCTCTCCGCCGTCACGGCGGCGGCCGTCGGGCACCCCGGTCCTGACCAGGGCGCGGACCGGGACTTGGTCAGGACCAGCCTGATCGGGGTCACCCTCGGCCAGGCCCTGGCCGCGGCGCTCGGGGTGGGCGTGATCAGTGGGGAGCACGCGAGCGGGATGATCCGGACGACGCTGGCGGCGGTGCCCCGTCGGGGCCTGGTCCTGGCCGCGAAGGCGGGCGTGGTGACGGCGGTCGTGACGGTGGCCGGCACGGTCGCGGTCGCGGGGAGCCTGCTGGCCGGACGGCTCCTGCTGTCCGGCCAGGGGACCGCCGTGGACCTCGCTGATCCCGCCACTCGGCGGGCCGCGCTCGGCTCGGTCCTCTACCTCGTGCTGGTCGCCCTGCTCGGGCTCGGCATCGGGACGGTGGCCCGGGACCCGGCAGCGGCGACCGGCGCCGTCCTCGGACTCCTCTACCTCTTCCCGGTGGTGGCGAACCTCCTCGGCGACCCGCACTGGCAGCGGCACCTCCAGCAGGTCGGGCCGATGAGCGCGGGCCTGTGCGTCCAGGCCACCACGGCCGCCGCCCTTCGCGGCTCCCCGCTCAGCCCCGTCCACGGCTTGGCCGTCCTCGCCGCCTGGTCCGCGGCCGCCCTCCTCCTCGCGGCCGCACTCTTCCGGCACCGCGACCCGTAGCGCGTCCGACGCTCGGGGGGTGCTTCGCCGTGGGAGGGACGCGCCCGCGGAGTTCGGGCCGCGGAAGGGGGCCCACAACCGGCTGCCGTGCGTGCTCAACGGCACGCGGCCGGGGCCCGTCACACGGGGCCCCGGCCGGCGAGCCCGGTCGGCAGGATGATCCGGCAGGAACGGACTACGCGCGCTTGTCCCCCGCCAGGAGGCAGAGCAGCGAGCAGGCCAGCGCCGACGACGGCGCCGAGGTGGCCGGGGGAGTGCCCGGCGGCGCCAGGGCCGTCCCGTAGGTGGCGCTCGCGGTGTTCCTCAGGGGGAGGGCGAGCAGGAAGGAGTGGCAGTAGACCTGCCGGCTGGCGCCCGCCGCGAGCGTGAAGCTGCCCGCCGCCGTACGGCACTGCGGCGTCACCTGGTCGTTGACCGTGACGTCCACCGCGTCCACCGGCCCGTCGTTGGTGACGGTGATGCGCCAGTAGGCGGTGCCCAGCAGTTCGAGCAGGCCGACGGGGCTGGACTTGGCCCACGGTCCGGCGCCGTCGGGCCCGCAGGCGTGCGGCGAGGCGACGGCGCAGATCCGCTTGTCGACCGTGACGTGCGGACGGCATTGCGCGCCCGGTGCCACGTCGAGCGCGACGGTGTTCGAGGTGAGGTCGCCGGTGGCGTCGGTGCCGGTCGCGGTGTCGGTCAGCCGCGTGGTCGCGCAGTCGTCGGCCGCCACGGTGCGCAGGCACACCTGGGGGTCGTCGCCCTGGAACGCGGCGGTGAGTGCCGGATGGTGAGTGGACGTGAAGTCGCTGGTGTCCGTCAGCACCAGCTGGACGGTGACGGTCAGGGACGGGTGGTCGGCCGCGGAGAAGCCGGACAGGTCGATGACGCCGTCGGCCGGCAGCGCCGGCCGGGCGAGGACGGCGCCGCCGGTGTCGGACACCGTGACGGTCGAGGCGTCGCGGTCGGCGTGCGCGAGGTCGATGTTCTCCAGCCGGGCCCGCGTGTAGCCCTGGACGTGGCCGGTGGCGCCGTCGCAGTAGAAGGCGTCGGGGCGCAGGTCGACCGAGGCGCCGCTGTGCACGCACGGGGAGTGGGCGGAGGCCGGGTCCATCGAGAACAGGACACCGGCGTCACCGAGCCCGATGAGGCACCCGGTCGTCGCGTCGTAGGAGTAGCCGTAGTCCCGCGTGGCGCCCCCGTTGACCCCGGGGTGTCCCGCCACCGCGGGGAAGCCGGCGCAGGGCGCGGCGTGCGTCCAGCTGTAGCAGACGGTGTCGCCCGGGTAGGGGCCGCCCCACACGGCGAAGTAGCTGCGGACGTCCCCGCCGGCGGTGACCACTTCGGGGTTGAAGACCAGCGAGGCGGCGCCCAGGGCGTCCAGGCCCGTCGCCGGCGCGTCGGCCGGGGTGCCGTCCAGCGCGTAGCAGAACGTGCCGGATCCGCCGGTGTCGGCGGTGCACACGGCCGAGGCGTGGCCGGCGGTGTCGTAGGCGGCGAAGGCGTTGTAGGTGTAGGCCGACGCCGGGCCGGCCGGGTGCGGACCGCTCCAGCCCGCGCACACGTCCTTCGTGGCGGGGTCGAAGCACCCCAGCGCGGGCCCGCCGTTGACCGTCGAACCGTTCACCGGCGCCGACGAGGCGAACACCTTGCCGTCGGCGACCACGGCCGACCCCTGGTAGAGGGCGTTCGGAGTGTTGGGCAGGTCGTGGTTCGGGGGCACGATCGCCGCGAACGGCTGCCCGGCGCACGGGGTGCGCGCCGCGAGGTCCATGCACAGCACCTGGCCGGTGCTCGCCACGCCGTAGGCGTTCCCGCCGACCGCGACGATGCCCGCGAGGCCGTCGGCACTGGACGGGGTGCCGCCGGAGGCGAGCAGCGGCACGAACCCGCAGTTGGCCCGCGCGCCCATGTCGAGGCAGCCCACGCCCACGGCGCCGTCGGCGGTGGCGGGGTAGTAGACGACGTCGGGCCGGGCGGGGTCGAGCACGTACTGCGGGGTGAGCGGGGTGAAGACGTTCCCGGTGTTCCCGGTGCCGAGCGGCCCGGTCGCCGTGTTGAGGGGGCGCGGCCAGGGTCCGCCGGCGCAGGGCCGGCCGCTGGACAGGTCGTTGCAGACCACGAGGGGCGCGGCCGGGCCGGTGTGGTGGTAGATGTTCCACGCCTCGACGTCGCCGGACGCGGTGCGGTGGAGGATCGGCGTGAAGCCGTCGCCGCCGGTGGAGCGGCTGGCGGCCTGCACCGGCGGCAGCAGGTCGGCGCGCACGCCGGTGCCGCCGGACGTGGCGGCCGGGTCGGTGGCGCGTACGGACGTGGTGGCCGCGCCGGGGTCGGTCGCGGTGAACGTGGTGCCGTCGGTCGACCAGGACGGCGTCCACCCGGGCGGCACCTTCAGTGAGCCGGGCACGTAGCTCTGGTCACTCCCGGCGCCCTGCACGGCATCGGTGATCGTGGCGGGCGCCGGATCGCCCGTCGCCGCGTCGTGATAGCCGACGGTCCAGTTGACGGTGTCCCCGTGGTCGACGGGTAACTGCCCGGGGTGCGTGACGTTCTGGGCGGTCTTCACCAGCGTCGAGGTCCCGCCCGCGTCCGAGGCGACGGCCTTCGGCGCGGACGCGGGCGCGGCGGCCAGCGCGGACAGCGGTTGCAGGGTGCCGGCTCCGGCGGCCAGCAGGACGGTGCTCAGCGCGAGGGCCGCCCTCCTGAGGGGCGGCCGGGATCTTCCTACGGACATCAGGGTGCCAACCACAGCGTCTCACCTTCGTCTCGGACGGAACACGGGTCCGGGCGGGCACACGCCCCCCTCGGGCATGTCCGCGACGTCGTGTCTGGCCGGCGACGCCTGGCACGCGCTCCCCCAGAGCTTCGCCTGGGAGGTGCCCCCACCGCGTTGTCGGGCTCGTCCGGGTAAGGACGACCCTCCGCCTTGCGAGCTGGGGGCACCTCCCACGCCGGAGGCCATGGGGGAGTGCCAGACGCCGCCGGCCCCCGCCTGTGGGCGGACGACGCGACGTCGCGGACACGCCCTCATGCCACCGTAGGAACGAAAGCGGCGCTCTCGGGGAATTCTCTGTTACTGGCGGTAATTGCTGGGAAGTGGCGTCTTTCGCCCGTATCCGGCCCGTGTTCCGCCAAGCTCCCTTCGGTGTGCGGCCGTTGGAGGGCGCCCCGGCGTGCGGAGCGCCCGGCCGGATGGTCCCGGCCGGGCGCGGGCGTCGGCTCGACGGAGGCGCGTCCGCCGCAGGGGTCAGGGACGGCCGCCGACCCCGCCGGCGACCTCCCCGCCCCGGCCGCCGGGAGCGCGGGGCGCCAGGGGAGCGGTGTCGGCACCGGCGCCGTGCCGCAGGCCGTCGAGGAACTCCCCGACGGCGTCGGTCGCCCGGTACCGCGGCTGCCAGCCGAGTTCGGCCTCGGCGCGGCGGGTGTCCATCAGGGGCATCCGCAGCACCGCGTCGAAGAGCCCGGGCGAGGCGGGCACCAGGTGGGCCCGCCAGGCACCGGCCAGCGCCGCGCGGACCGCGCCGCGGGGCACCCGCACCACGCGGGCGCCGAGCATCCCGGCCAACTCCGCGGCGTCGAGGGGCGGTTCGGCGGCCAGGTTGAACGCGCCGCGCACCGGGCGCGTGACTGCGGCGAGGTAGGCGGCGGCCGCGTCGTCGGTGTGCAGGGCCTGGAAGCGCAGCCCGTCGAGGTCGGGCACCACGGGCACCAGCGCGGGCCGCACCAGCCGGCCGGGCAGCAGGCGCCCGGCGAACAGCCGTCGTTGTTGGGCCGCGGACTCCCGCTTGAAGAGGAACCCCGGCCGCATCCGCACCACCCGGATCTCCGGGTGGTCCCGCTCGAAGCCGTCCAGGTACCGCTCGACGTACGCCTTCTCACGGCAGTACGCCGCGCCCGGCCAGCCGTGCGTGGGCCAGGACTCGTCGACGGGGCGGTCCTTGGGGCCCGGCGAGTACGCGCCCACCGAGGACGCGTACACCACCGCCGGCACGCCGGCGGACGCAGCGGCCTCGAAGACGCGCACGCTGCCCAGGACGTTGGTCCGCCACGTCACCGTGGGATCGTGCGTGGGCTGGAAGAGCCACGCCAGGTGCACGACGGCGTCGGCCCCCCGCAGGAGCGCGGCCAGGTCCCCGGTCTCGTCGCCGAGGTCGACGGGCGCGAAGTCCGCCGAGTCGAGGTGGGTGCCCGGCACGCGCCGGGCCAGGCCCAGGACCGAGGCGATGGAGCGGTCCGTGCCCAGCGCGCGCAGGACGCTGGTGCCGACGTTGCCCGTCGCCCCGGTGACCACGACCCGCAGCCTCCGGCCCTCACTGTCCGAAGCGGCCGTACCGCTCACGGTGATCATCTCCCTCGCTCCCTGGGCGGCTACCCGTGCCGCCGACGGTCAGGCCCGAAGCGGGCGCCGCGCCCCGCCCCGCTACCGGGGCCGGTCCGCCGCCCGGTCCAGGGCCTCCCGCTCGCGGCGGGCGCGGGCGCGGTCTGCCCCCGAGGCGTCGGTGATGTCGAGGAAGACGTGGTCGACGGTCGGCCACCGCTCCCGTACGCCGTCCTTGATGCGCCCGGACACGACCTCGACCTCCTCGCTGTCCAGCCCGGCGACCAGGTCCATGCGCGCGGCCAGCAGCGTCGAGTCCAGGCCGAGCCGCATGGTCAGCAGCGAGGTCACGGTGTCCACCTCGGGCTGGTCGTCGAGGTGGGACCGGATCGCCCGCTGGAGGCTCGGGTCCAGCGCCTGGCCGATCAACTGCTCCTTGGCCGCGCGGCCGAGGCGGTAGGCGATGTGGACCAGCAGTACGCCGATGGCCAGCGACGCCCACCCCTCCCAGGCCACGCTGCCGGTCGCCACGTGCAGGCCGACCCCGCCGAGCGCCAGCAGCACGCCCAGCACGGCGGTGCTGTCCTCGGCCAGCACCGTGCGCAGCGCCGGGTCGTCGCCGAGACGGATCTGCCGCAGCACTCCCCGCCCGCTCCGCCGGGCCTGGCCGCGCACCTGCCACAGCGCCCTGACCAGGGACGTCGCCTCGACGACCAGGGCGACACCGAGCACGGCGAACGCGGCCGCGTATCCCTCGCGGCTCTGCGAACCGTCCGAGCGCAGGGCCTCGACGCCCTGGAAGAAGGAGAAGCAGCCGCCCATCACGAAGATCCCGACCGCGGCCAGCAGCGACCAGAAGAACCGCTCCTTGCCGTAGCCGAAAGGGTGGGTGGCGTCCGGCGGCCGCTTGCTGCGGCGCAGCGAGGCGAGCAGGAACACCTCGTTGAGGCTGTCGGCGACGGAGTGGGCCGCCTCCGAGAGCAGGGCCGGCGAGCCCGCGTACAGCCCGCCCACGGCCTTGGCGAGCGCGATCACCAGGTTGGCCGCCAGGGCCACGACGACGGTCATGCGGGTCTTGCGGTCCTCGCCGCCCCGGCCGCCGCCCTCCGGCCCCTGCGGCCCGTCCGGCCCGTTCGTTTTCTTCGCCGCGCCGTCGCCCGCGCCCGCTTCCGCGTCCGTCACGCGCCCGCTCCCCCCTGCCCGTTCCGGAGCGCCGGGAGCACCGCCGTCCGGTGGAAGTGGAAGTCGAAGAACTGATCCTGGTCGGAGCCGATCCGGCCGACGTGCACCTCGTCGAACCCGGCCCGGCGGTAGGCGTCCGAGGCCGTCACGTGGTCGCCGGGGGCGTCGTCGCGGACGACGGCGTCCCCGGCCGTGCGCGCCTGGTCCAGCAGCTCGCGCGGGGTGAACTCCTCGGAGGAGAGGAAATAGCCGAACGCGGTCATGGGCAGGGCCCTTCTTGGGTGTCTGGGGGGATCGAGGGACAGGTCGGTGGAACAGCGGCCGGACGGGGGCGGTCAGGGGGAAGAGGCCGCAGGGCCGTCCGGCGAGGCGAGCGGGCTGTCGTCGAGCCGGGCCAGCAGGTCGGCGGGCGACTCGTACACGGCCCGCGCGCCCGCCTCGCGCAGCTCCTGCGGCGCGAACCCGCCGGTGAGCAGGCCGAGGCAGCGCACCCCGGCCTTCGCCGCCGCCTGCGCGTCCCAGACCGCGTCGCCGACGAACACCGCCCGGTCGGCCGGCACCCCGGCCCGCTCCAGCGCGCGTTCGACCAGGTCAGGGGAGGGCTTGCTGGCCTCCACGTCCTCGGAGGTGGTCATGGCGAAGATCGCCTCGTCGGCGTCGAGTACGCCGGTCATGACCTCGGCCTCCCGGCCCGAGGCCGAGGACGCGAGCACCACGCGCCAGCCGCGGTCGGCGCAGGCGCGGACCAGGTCGGCGGCACCGGGCAGGGGGCTCAGCCGCGGCCAGTACGGGGCGTAGAGCGCCAGGTGGGCTGCGCTCAGCCCGTCGTCCCCCGAGCGGTCGCGCCGCTCGCCCAGCAGCGCGTCCAGCAGGTGGTCGCTGCCCATGCCGATGGACCGGTGGATGCGCGCCATCGTCACCTGGTGGCCCTGCTGGCGCAGCGCCTCCCACCACGCGACGGTGTGAAGGTAGACGGTGTCGACCAGGGTGCCGTCCACGTCGAACAGCACGGCCGCCGGTGAGCGCCCGCCCTCGGATCGCGCCATGGCGCCGCCTCGATTCCGGATCGTGGGTACGTCCTTCCGGACACGTCCGACATGCGCCTGCCCGATCGCGCCGAGGGCACACGGGGCCGGCCGGGGAAGGGCCGGGAACGGTAGCCGGGACGCAGCGGGGGAAGGCGCACAGCGTGCGGGAGGGCGGCGGAGCGCCGCCGGCCCCGCGAGAGAAGCCCCGGTGAGGAACCGGGAACCACCGGCGAGGAACAGGGAGCGAGGCACGGATCATGGCGCGGACGGTCGTCATCACCGGGGCGAGCGGCGGCATCGGCCGCGCCGCCGCGCGGGAGTTCGCCGGCCGGGGCGACCGGGTCGGCCTGCTCGCCCGCGGCCGCACCGGCCTGGAGGGCGCGGCCCGGGACGTCCGGGAGGCGGGCGGCCGGGCGCTGGCGGTGCCCACCGACGTGGCCGACGCCGACGCCGTGCGCGCGGCCGCCGACGCGGTCGAGGACGCGTTCGGCCCCATCGACGTGTGGGTCAACGTGGCCTTCAGCTCCGTGTTCGCGCCCTTCACCGAGATCAGGCCGGAGGAGTTCCGGCGGGTCACGGAGGTCAGTTACCTGGGCTTCGTGCACGGTACCCGCGAGGCGCTGGCCCGGATGCTGCCCCGCGACACGGGCGCCGTCGTGCAGGTCGGCTCGGCGCTGGGCGAGCGCTCGATCCCGCTCCAGTCCGCCTACTGCGGGGCCAAGCACGCCGTCAACGGCTTCACCTCCTCCGTGCGGACCGAGCTGATGCACCGGGGCAGTCGCGTGCGGATCACCACCGTGCAGATGCCCGCCGTCAACACCCCGCAGTTCTCCTGGGTGCTCTCCCGCCTGCCGCGCCATCCGCAGCCGGTGCCGCCCATCTACCAGCCCGAGGTGGCCGCCCGCGCGATCGTCCACGCCGCCGACCGCCCGGGGCGCAAGCAGTACTACGTCGGCGCCTCGACCGTCGCCACGATCCTGGGCAACCGGATCGCGCCCGCGCTGCTCGACCGCTACCTGGCCCGGACCGGCTTCGACTCCCAGCAGACCTCCGAGCCGGCGCCCGGATCCGCCGGGACCGCCCACCGCCGCGGCAACCTGTGGGAACCGCTGGACGGTTCGGGCGCCCTCGCCCGCGACTACGGCGCGCACGGCGTCTTCGACGCGCGCTCCCACTCCCGCTCGCCCCTGACCCGGATCTCCCGGCACGCCCGCCTGACCTGGGCGGCCTCGGCCGCCGTGACCGGAGCGGCCGCGGTGCTGGCGGCGGCCCGGGTGCGGCGCCGGTGAGCGGTCGCGCTCAACGCCGGCCCTGCCGGCCTCACGGACCGGCGGGGCCGGTGCCGTCCGGCCGCGGACCGAGGTCCCGCTTGCGCAGCGGCCGCACCGCCGGCCCCTGCACCACCGCGCCGTCGATGTCGAAGCGCGACCCGTGGCAGGGGCACTCCCACGTCTTCTCCGCCGCGTTGAACGCGACCAGGCAGCCCAGGTGCGAACAGCGCGCGGACACCGCGTGCACCGTGCCGTCCTCCGCCCGGTAGACCGCGCACCGCCCGCCGTCGACGGCGACCACCGCGCCGGTGCCCGGGGCCACGTCCTCGACGCTGTCCGCGCCCGCCGGCCGCAGCCGGTCCCCGACGAAGTGCCGCGCCACCTCGGCCTGGGAGCGCAGCAGCGTGGGTGCCTCGCGCAGGACGGGCTTCCACCGGCGCGGATCGTACAGACCCGCCCACGCGGGCGGCCGGCCGTCGATGAGGCCGGCCAGCAGCCGCCCCGCCATCACGCCGCCGCTCATGCCCCAGCCGCCGAACCCGGTGGCCACGTAGGCGTGCCGGGCCGCGGGGTGGAGGAGCCCGACCAGGGCCACGGTGTCGCTCGGGTCGTTGTCCTGGGCGGCCCACCGGTAGGCGGTCTCCTCGACCGGGAACCGCTTGCGCATCCAGGAGTCCAGCCGCAGGAAGCGCTCCTCGACCCCGCCCGCGCCCGGGGTGAAGTTCTCGCCGGTGACGATGAGCAGCCGCCTGCCGTCCGGGAGCGGCGCGGTCCGCACCGAGCGCTTGTCTCCGTCCTCGGTGAGGTAGATCCCGTCCGGCGCCGAGGCCGCCTCGATCGGCGCGGCGAGGACGAGTTCGCGCCGCGGGGACAGCCGGGCGAACAGCAGCGCGCGGTCGAAGACCGGGTGGTGGGTGGCCACCACGACGTCCCGGGCGGTCACCGTGACCCCCGACTCGGTGACGACCCGGCACGGCCGCCCCTCGACGAGGTCCACCACCCGGGAGCGCTCGTGGATCACCCCGCCGCGCCGGACCAGGGCGGCGGCGAGCCCGAGCAGGTAGGCGCGCGGGTGGAACTGGGCCTGCCCGCCCACCCGTACGGCGCCGGCCACCGCGAACGGCAGGTCCGTCTCGCCGACGAACTCCGCCTCCAGCCCCGCCTCCCGGGCGGCTCGCGCCTCGGCCCGCAGGGTGGGAATCGAGCCGTCGCGCAGCGTGTAGGTGTACGAGGGGACCCGTTCCAGCTCGCAGTCGATGCCCAGCTCCGCCGACAGCGTGACGACCCGGTCCACCGCCTCCTGCTGCGAGCGGGCGTACAGCCGCGCCGCCTCCGGACCCCGGGTGCGGCGCAACCGGTCGTAGACCAGCCCGTGCTGGGCGGACAGCTTCGCCGTCGTGTGGCCGCTGACCCCGGCCGCGATCCGGTCGGCCTCGACCACGGCGACCGACCGTCCCGACTCGGCCGCCTCCCAGGCCGCGCTCAGCCCCGCGATCCCGCCCCCGACGACGGCGACGTCCACGGTGGTGTCCTCGGTCAGGGGCGGGAAGCGGGTGGCGTCCCCGCTCCGCATCCAGTACGACGCGGCGACTCCCGGCAGGGGCTCGTGGTTCGGCATTCCTCGCTGCTTCCCGCTCCCACCCCGGACACGCCCCGCATCGGCCCGAATTCCCCCGTACGGCCACGCCCGCTCACGCCTGCGCCGCGGCGGCGGACGTGCCGCCGGAGCTCACCGGGGTGGCCGAGGGCGGAACGGAGAGCGGGGTTTTTGCCGCGCGTCAGGGGGCGGGCGTGAGCGGGCGGTCGGCGGCGAGCAGGGCGGAGAACCGGTCCACCAGCGCGCCGAGGTCCGCGGCGGTCTCGGGCTCCACGACGGTCGCGCCGTCGGCGTCGGTCGTGATGTGGCGGTCCAGCACGAACCGGCCGGGGAGGATCAGCGCGGCGCCCATGGCCGACAGCACCGGGCGCAGCGCGTAGTCGACCGCCAGCGAATGCGCGGCGCTGCCCCCGGTCGCCAGCGGCAGCACGGCCTTGCCGGCCAGCACGTCCGGCGGCAGCAGGTCCAGCAGCGACTTGAGCACGCCGGAGTAGGCGGCCTTGTAGACGGGCGTGCCCACGAGGACGCCGTCGGCCGCGCGGACGAGTTCCGTCGCGGCGGCGAGATCCGGGTGGGCGTGCAGGCCGCGGAGCAGCACCTCCGCCGGCAGGTCGCGGACGTCCAACGTGACGACGGTGTGCCCGTGCCCGGCCAGCCGCGCGTCCAGATGACGCAGCAGCCGTGCGGTGCGCGACGGCGCGGACGGACTTCCGGAGAGGGACAGGACGGTGGCCATGGAGACTCGCTTCGGGGTCGGGGCGGTGAAGGGATTCCGGGGGCTTCGAGGTCGGAGCCCGCCAGCCGGGTCGCGGCCGGAGGGTCAGCGCGCGGTCGGCCCGGGCCCGGTGATCCGCCGGGGCTGGGCGGGGGAGGTGTACGGCCCTGTTGCGGCGCTGGACGGATCAAGGTCGGGAAGGTGCGGGGCGTGGGCTTGGGGTTGACGGGGTCGGCGGGGTTCGGGTGGTGAGGCTGATCAATTTCCGTCCGGTGGGCCGGGGGCGAGCTTTCGGGGTTCCGCGCCCGGCCCGACAGGCCCGTCGAGTCGCGGCCCTGACGGTCAGTGCGCGGGAGGCACTGCCGGGACGGGTCCGGCGGGGGAGGGGAGCGGTGCCGTGGAGCCGTCCGGGGCCGGAGGGGTCCACAGGCCGCGGCGGGCCAGCTCCGGCAGGACGCCCTCGCCGACCCAGTACGCCTCCTCCAGGTGCGGGTACCCCGACAGCACGAACTCCTCGATGCCGAGGCCGTGGTACTCCTCGATCAGGCCGGCGACCTCCGCGTGGCTGCCGACCATCGCCGTGCCGGCGCCGCCGCGGACGAGCCCGAAGCCGGCCCAGAGGTGCGGGTGGACCTCCAGCCGGTCCCGGTGGCCGCCGTGGAGGGCGGCCATCCGCCGCTGGCCCTCGGACTCGCTGGTGGCGAAGCCCGCCTGCGCGGCGGCGATCGACGCGTCGTCGATGCCGTCGAGCAGCGCGTCCGCCACCGCCCACGCCTGCGCCGAGGTGTCGCGGGTGATGACGTGAAGCCGGATGCCGAACCGGATCGACCTTCCCTCGGCCCGCGCCGCCGCACGGACCCGGGCGATCTTCTCCGCCACCGCGGCGGGCGGCTCGCCCCACGTGAGGTAGACGTCCGCGTGCCGCGCGGCCACGCGGATCGCGGCGGGCGAGGAGCCGCCGAAGTAGATCTCCGGCCGCCGTACCGGCGGGAGCGCGAGCCGCGCGCCCTCGACGCTGATGTGCCGGCCGCTCAGGCTCACCGTCTCCCCGTCGAACAACCGCCGCAGGACGCCGAGGAATTCGCCGGTGCGCGCGTACCGCTCGTCCTTGTCGAGGAAGTCGCCGTACGCCCGCTGCTCCGCGCTCTTGCCACCCGTGACGATGTTGAGCAACAGCCGTCCGCCGGTGAGCCGTTGATACGTCGAGGCGTTCTGCGCGGCCAGCGTCGGCGACAGGAAGCCGGGCCGGAAGGCGACCAGGAACTTCAGCCGTTCGGTGTGCCGGCTCACCATCGCCGTGGTCAGCCAGGCGTCCTCGCACAGCGCGCCCGTCGGCGTCAGCGCGCCGACGAAGCCCAACTCCTCGGCGGCGCGGGCGATCTGGGAGAGGTAGGCGACGGTGGGCGGGCGGTCCCGGCCGGCCGCGGTGGCCGGCGCTCCGTGCCCGCCGCCCACCACCCGCCGGCTGTCGCCCGAGGTGGGCAGGAACCAGTGGAACGTCAGGGGGGCCATGGGTCTCCGATCGGGGGAGGGCGGCCGGGCGGTCCGCCGGATCGGCGGGGTCCGCTCGGCCGGCGGCTGTCGGGCGGCGGGCGCGCGGGGCGTCACAGGCGGACGGCGGTGGCGAACTCCCCGTCGTGGTGCACGAGTGCCAGCCCGCGGGCGTGGCCGCCGCCGGACTCGACCTCGCCGACGACCAGCAGGTGGTCGCCGATCTCCTGCCGCAGGACGACCCGGGCGGTCAGCCAGGCCGGGACGCCCTCCAGCGTGGGCAGTCCGTCGGGGTCCGCGCGCCACGCCGTGCCGGCGAACCGGTCGACGCCGCTGCGGGCGAACCGGCTTGCCACCGCGGTGTGTTCGGCCCCCAGCACGTGGACGGCGAACCGTTCGGCCGCGCGTACCGCCGCGAGCGTCGAGGCGTTCAGGCCCAGGTAGAAGGAGACCAGTGCCGGGTCGAGCGACACCGACGTGAACGAGGTGGCGGTGAACCCGGCCGGGCCGGGGACGGTGATGACGGTGACCCCGGCCGCGAGTCGTCGCAGGGCGCGGCGCAGCACCTGCGGGCCCTCCGCACCGGACGGGCCGGACGGGCCGGACGCTCCGGGCCCGGCGGACGCGGCGGCCCCCGCGGTCACTTCGGTCGACGGGTCGGCGGCGACGCTCATCGTGAACTTCCTTCCACGGTCTCGAAGGTGAGGATCGGCGCCAACGCGGGTGCGGCGCGCAGTCGTTCGAGCCACTGCGTGACGGCCGCGGCCACGGTCCGGTGCGACAGGTCGTTGAGCACGTCGTGCAACCCGCCCCGCACGGTGGCGAGTTCGGCACGCGACAGCCGCTCGGCCACCCCACGTGCTTGGGTCAAGGACGTGACCGGGTCGGCGTCCCCGTGCACGAACAGCACCGGCACGGACGGCGTCGCGGGCGGCACCAGTTCGACCGGCACCGGCCGGGCCAGCGCCCCGCGGCTGAACTCCGCGTCGATGGTGAGGAGTTGACGGTGGGCGGGGCAGGCGGTCCGCGCCGCCAGTTCGCCGTTCCAGCCGCCCGACGGGGCCGGGAGGTCGGGGTGGACCGGGTCGAGTCCGTCAGCCCGCGCCTCGACCGGGGCGATCCCGGCGACCACGATCCCGGCGACCGGAAGCGCGCCCCCGGCTTCCGCAGCCCGCAGGGCCCGGAGCGCCCCGGTGTCCGCGCCGACCAGCACGACCGGCTCGGCCGGGTCCGGCCCGGCGGCGTCCTCCAGCGCCCGCGCCACGGCCCCGGGCCCGTCGTGCCCGGCGGTGTCCACGGCGTGCACCACGTACCCGTCGTAGGCGAGCCGGCGGCCGAACCGCTCGTAGAGGCCGCCGTGTTCGCCGCGTCCGGGCAGCACCAGCAGGGTGCCGCGCGGTGTGGCCGCGGGCCACCAGGTGTGGACCCCGGCCAGGTGGGCGACCCCTTCGCCGACCGCGGTCATCGGGTGCTCCCCGAAGCCGCGAGCGCGGCTTCCCCGGTGGCCCGACCGGCCGCCTCGCGGCGGGCGAGCTTCTGGCGGACGAGCGGCAGCAGGTGCCGCCCGTAGTCGATCGCGTCGTCGAGCGGGTCGTAGCCGCGGATCAGGATCGTGGTGACGCCGATGTCCACGTAGTCCAGGAGCGCCTGGGCGACGGTCTCGGGCGTGCCGACCAGCGCGGTGCTGTTGCCGGCTGCCCCGGTGGCCGAGGCGGTGGGCGTCCACAGCGCGCGGTCGTGCAGGTCGCCCTTCGCGGCGGCGGCCAGCAGGCGCTGCGAGCCGGTGTTCTGCGGGGTGCCGCCGCCGGAGAAGCGCCGGGTCCCGCCGGTGAAGGAGCCGCCGCTGCCGGTCCGCACCCGCTCCAGGACGCGGTGCGCGCGTTCCCACGCCAGGTCCTCGGTGGGGCCGAGGATGGGGCGGAACGAGACGCTGATGCCCGGCAGCCGGTCGCGGCCGGCGTTTCGCGCGGCCGCGTGCACGGCGGCGATCTGCTGCGCGGTCTCGGCGAGCGGTTCGCCCCACAGCGCGAAGGTGTCGGCGTGCTTGCCGCCCACCCGGTAGGCGGCCTCGGAGGAGCCGCCGAAGTAGAGCGGGATGCGGTGGGCCGGCAGCAGGCCCGGGAGGTAGTCCTCGAACCGGTAGTAGGTGCCCTCGTGGTCGAACGGCTCGGTCGCCGACCACGCGGCGCGCAGGATGCCCAGGTACTCGTCGGTGCGGGCGTACCGCTCGTCCTTCGTCAGGTAGTCGCCGTCCCGGCGCTGTTCGGTGTCGTGGCCGCCGGTGATCGTGTGGACGGCGACCCGCCCGCCGGCGAACCGGTCGAGCGTGGCGAAGGTGCGGGCGGCGAGCGTCGGCGCCACGAAGCCGGGCCGGTGCGCGACGAGCAGCCCGAGCCGCTCGGTGCGGGCCGCCACGTGGGCGGCGACCTGTGTGCCGTCCGGGCTGGCGGAGCTGTAGCCGATGAGGACGCGGTCGAACCCGGCGTCCTCGTGGGCGCGGGCGAACCGGACGGTGTAGTCGACGTCGACGGGCGGCCCCGAGGGCGGGCGCGTCTCCGACACGTCGCGGGTCCCGATCATGCCGACGAACTCGACCGGGCGGGCGGGGGCGGGGGCAGTGGGCATGGTTCAGTCGCCTTTCACAGCGCGGACGGTGACGGGGAAGAGGGTCGGCGCGGCGGCGTCGAGGACGGCGCGGCCCGCGGCGAGCAGGACGGAGTCGTCCTGCGGGGTGTGCACGCGCGCGCAGAGCACGTCGCGCAGGTGGCGGTTGAGCGGGTTGTCGAGGGTGAGGCCGTGGTTGCCGGTGAGCGCGACCGCCTGCTCGACGGCGCCGATCGCGGCGCGCGTGGCGAGCACCTTCGCGATCCCGGCCCGGTCGGCGGCCCGCGCCGCCTCCCGCGGCCCGCCCGTGTCGATCCGGGCGGCGAGCGTGTCGACCAGGGTGTCGGCGCCGACCAGGGCCGCCTCGATCTCGCCCACCGCGGTCTGGAAGCGCGGCAGGGTGGCCAGCGGGGCGCCGAGCGAGGTGGGCACGCGCGTGTGGAGGAAGCCGGTCAGCCAGTCGCGGGCGGCGCCGGCCACCCCGAGGTAGAGGGCGGCCAGGCCCAGCGCGCCCCAGGCACCGGCGACCGGGTCCGGCCGTCCGCCCGGCACCGGACCGGCGGGTTCGGCCAGCCCCATGGTGTGGTCGAGCGGCACGGGCACGGATTCCAGCACCACGTCGTCGCTGCGGCTCGCCCGCAGGCCGACGTGGTTCCAGGTCGGCTCGACGCGCAGCCCGGGCGCGTCGGCCCGGACCACGAACGTGCCCACCCGCACCGGATCCTCGTCCGTACGGGCCCACACCAGCATCCGCCGCAGCCCCACCGCGCCGGTGGAGTAGATCTTGCGGCCGGTCAGCAGCCAGCGGTCCCCGTCCCGGCGCGCGGTGGTCGATGGCGGCCCGCCGCGCACCGGGCTGCCCAACTCCGGCTCCACCCGCAGGGCGTTGACCGGAGCGGGCGCCCCGGCGGACTCCGCGAGCAGGTCCGCGTACGCGTCCGCCGGCCAGTGCGCGGACCGTGCCTGCGCGGCGTGGACGAACAGCGTCATCGCGCCGATCAGCGCGACCGACGGGTCCCCCGCCCCCAGCGCCCGCAGCACGCGCACGGTGTCGGCCAGCCCCGCCCCCGGCCCGCCGTACCCCGTGCCGACGGTCGCCGTCAGCAGCCCGGCCCCGTGGGCGAGGGCGATCCCCTCCGCGGGAAAGCGCGCCTCCCGGTCGTGCTCGGCGGCCCGCTCGGCCAGCGCGGCCGTGATCTCGGGCAGCCGCGCGAGATCGAGCGGCGGCACACTGGGCGCCGTCCGTACGGCCCCGGCCCGGCCGGTCATGACGCCTCCGCAGTCGTGAGTCGGTTCCGCCAGCCGGCGGCGTGATGGCAGGCGACACTCCGAGCCCCCGCCGGCCCCGCACCGCCACCCCCGTCGCTTCCCGGCTCCGCCAGGGGGCCCGACTCGCCGCCCGCGACGGACTTCGTCCCGAAAGCCGTTCCCTCGCGGCGGGCACCGGGCTGCTCGCCGGTGACGGGCAGCGCGTCGGCATCGACGCCGGCCGGCCGCTCGGCGGTGTCCGCCGCCGGGAGGGGCCTTGCGTAAGGCCCCGGCTCCCCGCTCGGGAGGGGGAGCAGGGGCGGGTGGGTGCGGCAGGCTTCGCCGGCGAAGGGGCAGCGGGCGGCGAAGACGCAGGCGCCGTGGTCGTCCGGCCAGGCGGTGGCGTGGGTGGGTGCGGAGGGCCGCAACTGGGCCGGCAGGATGGGGCGTTCGCGTCGGACACTGGGCGCCGAGGCGGTGAGCAGCGCGGTGTACGGGTGGGCGGGAGTCGTCAGGACGTCGGCGATCGGGCCCTGCTCGACGAGTCGGCCGCGGTAGAGGACCGCGACCCGGTCGGCGACCCCCGCGAGGGAGCTGAGGTCGTGCGAGATGACGACGACCGCCAGGTCGAGGTCGCGGCGCAGGTCGTCCAGCAGCCGCAGCACGAGGTTGCGGTTGGACGCGTCGAGGGCGCTGACCGGCTCGTCGCTGATGAGCAGCCGGGGCCGGGTGACGATCGCGCGGGCGAGCGAGACCCGCTGCCGCTGCCCGCCGGAGAGCCGGCCGGGCGTGCGGCCGGCGACCCCGTCGGGGTCCAGGCCCACCCGGGCCAGCGCCTCGGCGACGCGCGCGGCCCGTTCGCCGCGCTGCGTGCCGGCCACCGCCAGCGGCTCGCCGACGATCTCCCGGACCGTCAGATCGGGGTCGAGCGAGCGCAGCGGGTCCTGGAAGGTGAACTGCACCTGCCCCGAGCGCCGGAACGCCCGCAGGGCGCGGCCCCGCAGCCGGGTCAGGTCCCGCCCGTCGAAGCCGACCCCGCCGGACAGCGGGCGCACCAGGCCCACGGCCGCCCGCGCCAGCGTCGTCTTCCCGGAGCCGGTCTCGCCGATGACGCCGAGGATCTCCCCGGCGCGGGCCGTGAGGTCCACCCCGTCCAGCACCCGGGCGGTGCCGCGCGGCCCGCGCCCGTAGGCGACGGACAGGCCGCGGATGTCGAGCAGTGCGCCGGTCATGCGGGGGCTCCCACGGGGTCGGGTGCGGGGACGGGTCGGGCGGAGCCGGACGCGCGCAGGCAGCGCGACAGGTGGCGCTCGCCGACGGTGGCGGAAGGCACGGGTCCGGCCGTGCAAGCCGCGGTGGCGTACGCGCAGCGGTCGGCGAACCGGCAGCCGGGCAGGTCGGCGCCGGGCTCCGGCGGCCGGCCGGGGATCACGGTCAGCTCGCGCCGCCCCCACTCGCCGAGCGAGGCCACGCCGAGCAGCGCCTCGGTGTACGGGTGCGCGGGCGAGGCCAGCACCTCGGCGGTGGGGCCGTCCTCCACGATCTGGCCGCCGTACATCACCAGCACCCGGTCGCACGTCTCGGCGACCACCGCCAGGTCGTGCGTGACCAGGAGCAGCGCCAGGCCGCGGGCCGCCCGCGCCTCCCGCAGGAGTTCGAGGATCTCGGCCTGGACCACCACGTCGAGCGCGGTCGTGGCCTCGTCCGCGATGAGCAGTTCGGGGTCGCAGGCCACGGCGATCGCGATCAGGACCCGTTGCAGCATCCCGCCGGACAGCTCGTGCGGGTAGCGGTGGGCGACCTCGGCCGGGCGGTGCAGCCCGACCGCGTCGAAGAGTTCCACGGCCCGGGCGCGGGCCTGCTCGCGGGACAGCCCGCTGCCCACCCGCAACTGCTCGGCGAGCTGCCGGCCCACGGTCAGCGACGGGTTGAGGTAGGACGCCGGGTCCTGGAACACCGCGCCGAGCCGCCGGCCGCGCACGGCCTGCCACTGGCGGCGGGTCAGCCCGGTCAGCTCGGTGCCGGCCAGGTCGGCGGTGCCGCCCTCGACCGCGCAGCCGGGCGGCAGCAGCCCGAGCACCGCGCGGCAGGTCAGACTCTTGCCGCTGCCCGACTCGCCGACCAGGCCGACGGACTCGCCGCGGCCGACGGTGAACGACACGCCGCGCACGGCCCGCGCGGCGCCGCGGCTGACGGTCACCGCCAGGTCCCGGACGGTCAGGACAGCCGCAGCCGCAGACGTTGGGACTGCCGGGGCCGCCGGGAGTTCGGCCGTGGGTTCAGCGGACGGCGACGGCGTCATCGGCCTGCTCCTCGCTCGAACGACGTACGGGGGACGGCGCGGCGGACGGCCCGAGGGCCGGGGACGCCCCGCCCGGCGCGGGCACCGGGGCGGTGGCCTGGCGCCCGCGGTCCGCGGCGGCCGCGGCGCCTGGCGCTCCGGCGTCCCGGATCGCGTCGGCCAGCAGGTTGAGCGCCCCGACGGTGATCATGATCACGGCGGCCGGGAACAGCGGGGCCCAGGGCTGCTGGGCGAGGTAGCCCAGGTCGGCGGCGAGCATCCCGCCCCAGGTGGGCGCGGGCGGCTGGATGCCGAGGCCGAGGAAGGTCAGCGAAGCGACCACCAGCAGCGCCTGCCCGACCGCATGCGCGGAGGTGACAGCCACGGTCGGCAGGATCTTCCCCCAGACGTGGCGGCGCAGGACCCACCACCGGGAGGCCCCCATCAGCTCGGCCGCCTCCACGTAATGGGCCTGCTTCAGGCCGAGCGCCGCGGCGCGCGTGACCCGGAAGTACAGCGGGGCGAACAGCAGGCCGAGCGCGAGCATCGCCTGGTGCATGCCGTTGCCCAGGGCGCCGACGACCGCGATGGCGAACACGGTGAAGGGCAGCGTCATCACCGCGTCCACGATCCGCAGCGCGGTCCACTCCACCCCGCGCCCCAGCCAGACGGACGCCACGCCCGGCACCACTCCCAGCGCCATGGCCGCGCCGACCGCCTCCAGGGCTCCCGCCACCGACGCCCGCGTGCCCGCCAGCAGGCGGGAGAGGACGTCGCGGCCCAGGTAGTCCGTGCCGAGCAGGTGGCCCGCGCCCGGCCCGCGCAGCAGGTCGTCCGGGTGCTGGGCCAGTGGGTCGTCCGGCGCCAACGCGCCGCCCGCGAGCGCCAGTACGGCGACGAGGGCAAGCACCACCAGCGCGGTCCGGGCCGCCCGCACCTCCCACACCGCGCGCAGCCGCGACCCGCCGCCGCTCACGACGCCCTCCGCCCGCGGCCGCCGCGCCGGGCGGCCGGGTTGAGCAGCGTGAGCGCCGCGTTGACCGCCACGTTGGCGAGGAGGACCACGGTGACGGTGACCAGCAGCGTGCCCTGGACCACCGGGATGTCGTGCTGCTGGCCGGACTGCAGGGCGAGTTGGGCGATGCCGGGCAGGTTGAAGATCCGCTCGGTGACCACGGCGCCGCCCAGGATCGTCGGCACGCTGATGCCCAGCACCGTCAGCGCCGGACCCGCAGCGTTGCGCAGCACGTGGCCGAAGAGCACCCGGCGCGGGGAGTACCCGCGCATCACGGCGCCGGTCACGTAGTTCTCCCGCAGGGCGCCGACCAGCGAGGTGCGCAACTGGCGGGCCAGGGAGGCCGCCGCGTCCATGCTGAGGGCGAACGCCGGGAGGATCGCGTACCGCAGCCAGGAGCCGGCCCCCGACGAGAAGGGCACGTACCCGCCGCTGGGCAGCGCGCCCAACTGGACGGAGAACACCACGATGAGCGCGATGGCCACCACGAACGCCGGCAGCGTGCCGAGCACCGAGCAGAGCAGCGTGATCGCGCGGTCCAGCCGGCCGCCGTTGTGCAGCGCGGCCGTGATGCCCGCGGCGCCGCCGAGCAGCACCGCCAGGAGCAGCGCCAGCCCCGCGATCGACAGGTCCACGGGCAGCGCCTGCCGGATGCTGTCGGCGACCGGCACGCCGGTGAACCACGAGCGGCCCAGGTCGCCGGTGAGCGCGTGCCCGAGCCAGCTCACGTACTGGACGGCGAGCGGCCGGTCCAGGCCGAACCGGTGCGACATGCGCGCCACGTCCGCCGGGGTGGCGGTGTCGCCCAGCACGGCGGCGGCCGGGTCGGCCCGCGACAGGGCGCCGAGCCCGAAGGTCAAGGCGGAGGAGAGCAGGAAGACCGTGGCCGTGGTGGCGGCCACCCGGCCCAGCGGCCGCGGCGCCCGGGCCAAGCGGCCGGCCCGGGTCAGCCGGCGCGTCCGGGGCGGTGGTTCGAGCACCGCCGCCGGGGGACGTTGCGTCAGCGCGCTCACGAGACCGTGACCCCCTCGAAGCGCTGGACGGCGGTGCAGGCCGGTATCCGCGAGACGTTCGCCCGGCGGGCGAGGATGCGGGGCACGGTGTAGAGGAAGACGTTCGGGTGCCCGTGCGTCGCGACCGAAGTGGCCCGTCGCAGGACCGTCGGATACTGCGGCGCGTCCAGCGGGGTGCGCCGCACCGTCTCCAGGGCCTTCTCCAGCTCCGGGTCGGTGGTGCGGCCGGGGTTCATCAACCCCTCCTTGCCGAACAGCACCTGGAACGCCTGCACGGCCGAGTCGCGGCCGGCGAACTGGTCGACGAACAGCGCCTTGTCGTGCTGGAGGTAGACGATCTGGGTGGCCTGCGCCGCCGGGATCACCTCGATCCGCGCGGTGACGCCGACCTTCTGCAGCTGCGCCTGGATGATCTCCGGCACGCCCTCGGCCGCGTCGGTGGTGAGGGTGAGCTCCAGCCCTCCGGAGTGGCCGGCCTCGGCGAGCAACCCCCGTGCCTTGCCGGGGTCGTAGGCGTACAGGTCGTCGAGCGCGTCGTCGTGGGCCACGTAGCCCTTGGGGAAGGGCTGGTAGACGACCTCGCCGTAGCCGAAGGCCGCCGTCTTGAGCAGCTCCTCGCGGTCGATGGCGTACTGGAGGGCGAGCGCCACCTTCGGATCGGTGAACGGCGCCTTCTTGATGTTGACGTCCAGCACCGCCACCACCAGCGACGGGATGACCTGGACCTGGAGTCCGGCCGCCTTGGCCGCCTGGACCTGGCTGCCCGGGATCTGCGCCACGTTGTACTGCCCCGACCGGAGCGCGGCGACCACGGTCGAGGCGTCGGGCAGCGGGTACAGTTCGAAGTGCTCGACCTTGGTGTGCGGGGCGTCCCAGTAGCCGGGGTTGCGGCGCAGCACCGCCTTGGAGTTCTGCACGTACGAGATCAGGGAGTACGGTCCCGCCCCCGCCGGTTTCGTCGCGATCCCCGCCGCGTCCGCCTCGAACACCTTCGGGTTGACGATCA
Source organism: uncultured Actinomycetota bacterium (assembly GCA_963756705.1). GTDB lineage: Bacteria > Actinomycetota > Actinomycetes > Streptomycetales > Streptomycetaceae > Actinacidiphila. Next base: position 616,731 of record CAVWOS010000010.1, read on the forward strand.
TCCCGGTCTTGCCCGCCAGCAGCGCGGGCACCTGGAAGTCGGCCTGCTTCAGGCCGATGGTGACGGTGCGCGCGTCCGGCGCGGTGACCGAGGCGACGTTGACGAGCTGCGCGGCCACCAGCGACTTGGGGTCGTCCCGGCCGCGCTCCAGGCTCTTCTTCACCGCCGTCGCGTCCAGCGGCGTCCCGTCGGCGAACTTCAGGTCCGGGCGCAGCGTGAAGCTGACGCTCCTGCCGTCGGGGGTGTACTTCCACGCGCCGGCCAGTGCCGGCACCGGGTCGCCCTTGGGGTCCTCCTTCGTCAGGCCCGCGTACACCAGGGACAGCGCGTGCACGTCCCATCCCGCGGACGAGGTCACCGGGTCCCACGAAGTGGGCAGGTCCCAGCCCCACTTGAGCGTGCCGGAGGTGCCGCCCGCCGTCGCCGGGGCCGCGCCGCCGCACGCGGTCAGGGCGGCGCCGGCGCCCGCGCCGAGGGTGATGCCGAGGAGGGAGCGTCTGGTCAGGGGTTTCATGGGGCGTGCGCCACCTTTCGCGGCCGTGCCTCGGCAGCGTGCGGGCAGGGCCGTTCAGCGCCCGGACGGGGAGGCCGAGGGCGCGCGGACGGAAGGAAAGGTCAAAGGAGCCGGGGCCGGCCGGGTGCGGGGTCGCACACCGGAACGGCGTCCGGGCGAAGGGGTACGAGGATGCGGCGGCGGGCCCGGGTCAGGGGCGGACGCGACCGGCCGGAACCGCGCGAAGCGCTGCGCCGAGTGCGTCGAACGCCGAACTCAGCGGCGCACACCGGGCCTTGAACGAAGAGGGCGCCGGCGGCAGCGGGACATCGCCCGGCCGGAGCGGCGGGCGGAGGAGGTCAGCGACAGAGAGCGCTGGAGGTGCGCCGGTAATCCACGTAGCGGCACACCACGGCGGGGTGCGTCGTGGTCATGCGCACCATCCTGCGGGCGGCACCCGGAATCGTCAATGGATACCTGGAGATGTCTCATTGAGCGAGACCTCGCCCGACACCCCTGTACGCAGCGCCGGATGGGCCCTGGCCTCCTCGGAGCCGAACCACACAGGGCAGTTGGCGGTCTCGACCCGCACCGCCCCGGGCGGCGCCGCGTCCGTACCGGTGAGGCGCCTCACCTCCACCGCCGTGAGGCCGCGGAAGCGCTCCAGCGCCTCGGCGGGGGTGAGGAGCCCGGTGTCCGGGACGACCGCGGGGGCGACCGTCCGCAGCGCGGCCAGGTACTCCGCGTAGGGCCGCCAGCCCGGCACGTACACCGTGCCCCCGGGGCCGGTCATCCGCACGGTGGGCAGGGCGTAACGGCGGTGGTCGCCCACGGACTTGGCCCGGCCCGGGTGCGGCCCCGGCCCGTCCAGCGACAGCAGCCGCGCGGCGGGGCGCCGGGTCTCGGCCCAGTCCCGCCGGACCGCCTCGCGGGTGGCCGGTGCCCGCAGGTCCGCGCGCAGCCGGTCGGCGTCCAGGCCCGGTACCCCGGCCGCCGCGGCCAGCGCCCGCGCCTCGGTGTCGGCGGGCTCGCCGAGCAGGAACATCGACTCGCGCAGCCGGCGCAGCACGCGTTCGGCGACGAGATCGCCCTGGCGCTCTGCCGCCTTGGCCGCCAGCGAGGCCGGCCAACTGCTCAGCGCCACCCGTTCCAGCCGGTGGGCCCGGGGCGCCCCGGTGTGGCCGCAGACCTCCGCGACGAACCCCTCGTACCAGCGTGTCTCGGCCACCGGGTCCGGCGCCGGGTCGTCGTCCTCGTCGAAGAGGATGCCGAACACCCGCAGCCAGACGACCTGGTGGCCCAGCGCGCGGCGCAGCGCCCGCAGCTTCGGCTCGGAGCCCCACGCCCACGGGCACAGCGGGTCGGTGAACTCCGTCACCGTCGCACCGGTGGCCGCAAAGCCGTCCGGCGCGCCGCCGGAGAGCGCGCGGGCGGGCGTCACGGCACCGGCTGCGGGGCCGACCCGCCCGCCATTGAGGCCAGTTCGGCGATCGTCAGCCGGCCCAGCACCTCCCGGGCCGCCTCCTCCACCGAACGCCACACGTCGGGCAGCCCGCGGGCCGCGGCCGGGTAGTCCAGCGCCGCCAGCGGTTCGCCCCGCAGGGTCAGGAACTCCCCGTCCACCGCGGCCGTCACCTCCGCCAGCGTGATCAGCGCCGGGTCGCGGGCGATCCAGTAGCCGCCCTCGCAGCCGCGCTGGCTGCGCACCAGCCCCGCCGCCCGCAGGTCGCGGAAGACGGACTTCAGGAAGCGGAACGGGACGCCCTGGGTCTGGGCGATGGCCTCGCAGGTCAGGGGCCGTCCGCCGACGGCGGCGAGCTCCGCGAGGGAGCGCACCGCGTAGTCCGCCTTCGCCGATATCTGCATGTGCTTGCGTCTTCCGTCCGTCGTCGTCCCGCGCCCGCGGCCGCGGGGGAGGACCCGGGCCGGGCGGCGGGACGCGGGTCACGACCGCCCAATGGACACATCTTGACATCCTTTCGGCGGCCTCTCTACGGTCACGCCCATGACCCGCGACCCGGACCCCTTCCACCCCGACCTCCCGGACGCCCCCGCGGGGCCGGTCCCGCCGCTGCGGGCACGCCTGCACCACGTCAGGGCCGGTGACGTCACCGGGGACACCGCCCAGACCGGCGGCATGCGGCGCTTCGCGGCGATCAGCGGCCAGACCGTCGGCTCGGAACGCATCTGGATGGGCCGGACCCACGTCGCCCCCCGCACCGCCTCCTCCGACCACCACCACGGCGCCTCCGAGACCGCCATCCACGTGGTCAGCGGCCACCCGGAGTTCGTCTTCCTCGACGACTCCCAGGGCGCCCCCCAGGAGATCCGGCTGCGCACGTCGCCCGGCGACTACGTCTTCGTCCCGCCGTACGTGCCGCACCGCGAGGAGAACCCGGACCCCGACGAGGAAGCCGTCGTCGTCATCGCCCGCAGCACCCAGGAAGCCGTCGTCGTCAACCTCCCCGGGCTGTACGTGCTCCCGCACGAGACGGATGGCACGGACGGGGCGCACGGGCCGCACGGCACGCACACGCACGACGCCGGCGCCTGAACCGGCCCGCGCCGCCCGTGTTTTCGCCGCGGGGCGCCGGGTAGCCGCCGCTCCGGGCGGACCGGAGGCACGGAGGCGGCTGATGGGCGAGCAGGGGCAGGACCCGGCCGACGGGCGCGGGCGGCGGGAGACACGGGAGGAGCGGGCCGACCGCCGGTGGTCAGACCTCCTCCAGGAGGTCCGGGTCGCCCAGACCAGCGTGCAGATCCTGTTCGGCTTCCTGCTCACCGTCGTCTTCCAGCAGCGCTTCACCCGGATGTCCGACACCGACCGGCACATCTACGTCGCCGCCGTCGTCCTCGGCGCGGCCACCACCGGCGCCCTCGTCGGCCCCGTGGCCATGCACCGCCTGCTCACCGGGCGCCGCCTCAAGCCCGAGACGGTCACGGTGGCCTCCCGGCTGACCGTGCTCGGCCTGGTCCTGCTGCTGTGCACGATGGCGACGGCGCTCCTGCTCGTCCTGCGGCTGGCCGCCCGCGGCGCCACCGCCGGCTGGCTCGTCGGCGCCATGGTGGCCTGGTTCGCCCTGTGCTGGTTCGCCGTGCCGGTGTGGGCGGGACGCCACCGGAACGGCGCCGGCCGGGGCGGGCGCCCCGGAGACGGGTGACGGGTCCGCGCGTCGCGGGCGTGGGACGGGGTAGGCGGCCAGGCGGACGGCAATCGTCGAACGGCATCGGAGCGGCCATGAGCGCCACCTTCCACCGAGGTCAGAACGCGCATCTGCCGGACGAGGGGCTCAGCGTCCCCGAGGACTCCGTGCGGCGGGCGGGGCACACGTCCCCCGCCGAGTCGGGGGTCTCCTCCCTCGACGGACCCGAACGCGGGCCGTTGAGCCGGGGCTGGGGCGCGTCACCCATCGTGCTCATCATGATCGTCGTGGCGATCTTCGTCGCCGGCGGGGTGGGGATGGCGGTGGAGGTCCTGCGGTAGGCGTCCGCGCCGGTGCCGCCAGGCCGCCGGTGACGTGCGCGCGTGCGATGTTTTGCCCTGGTCCGAGGCGGTAGGCGAAGGGGGAGGAGGACCGCGGCAGCGTCCTCCGCCGGCACCCCCAGGAGGCGACATGGCCACCACGCAGACCAAGCGGAAGACCGCCCCGGGCGGTTCCGCGGCACGCAAGAAGTCCACCGGCGGCAAGGGCCCCGCCAAGGGCGGATCGAAGAAGAAATCCCCGTCCGCGGCGCGGGCGAAGCCCCGGACCGGGTCGCAGGCCCGCTCCCGGGCCGCGGCCGCCCACGACGGGCACGTCCGGATGCACACCGTGCACGCCGACCTGCCCATCCCGTACCTCACGCCCGGCGACCTCACGGCCAACGCCCAGGTGATCGGCGCACGCCTGCCGACCCTGCCCCTGCCGCCCCCCAAACGGCTCGCCTTCTACGGCGGCCTCGGCGCCCTCGCCGTCGTGGGCGCGCTCGACTGGCCGGTGGCCGCCGCCATCGGAGCGGCCACCGCGGTCGTCCGCGGCAAGGGGGACTAGCGCGGCCGCGGGGAAAGCGCCCGCACCAACGGGGAACGGCCCGGCCACGACGCCGAGCCGTTCCCCGTTGGCCTCGTCTCCCGGCGGTTCTCAGCCGCTCCGCAGCGCCGACCGGTCCGCGTGCCAGGCGGCCAGCACGGCCCCGGCGAAGCGGTTCTCCAGCAGGACGGTCGCCTCGATGCCGAGGACGACGTCGGGTTCCAGGCGCGGCTCGGCGGCCAGGAGGGGGCCGATCACCTCGTGCCGGACGACCTGCTCGTGGACGGCGTCGGCCTCGACGTGCTCGGTGTAGAAGCGCTCGGCGGCCCGGCCGGCGGAGGTCCTGCGCATCGCGCGGGCCAGCCGCTGGGAGGCGGGGGAGGAGGTCACCTCCACGGTGGCGAAGTGGCCGACCAGGGCGCCGCGCAGGGCCCGGTGCAGGCCGAACAGGGACATCAGGGTGACGGGGGCGAGCGCCTGGGCGGGCGCGGCGTCGAGGTAGTGGCCGTAGGCGTGGTCCAGGTCGAGGTCGTCCATCAGGTCGGCGAACAGCCGGGCGTGCACGTCCTCGCCGCGCCCGGCGCCGAACTCGTCGTACTCCACCGCCACCATCCCGGCCTTGGCGCGGCCGTGCAGCCGCGGCACGACCCAGGCGTGCGGGTCGGCCTCCTTGAGGTGGTAGAGCGAGCGCAGGGCCGCGTACTCGCGCACGTGCCACAGGCAGCCCTGCCGCTGGAGGTAGTGGCTGACGCTCGTGCCGGGGTCGGCGGCCGGCTCGACGAGGATGCCCGCCAGCGCGCGTTCGGCGGAGGCCGCGCCCTTGACGTCGCCGCGCAGGGCGGCCAGGAAGTGCCCTTCGAGCCGGGCGCGCAGCCGCAGGAGTTCCGGATCCCACTCGCGGTCCTCGGGGACCCCGCGGAAGCCCTGGTAGTGCAGCTCGTAGAGCACGTAGAGGGCGAGCTGGAGGTCCTCGCCGTAGGGGTCGGCGGCCGTCACCGCCTGCGGTCCGGGCAGCGGGGCGTGGCGGGTGCGCAGCGCGGAGACCACGGCGCCGGACAGCTCGCCGCGCGGCCGGGGCAGGAGCGGGCTGCCGGCCCGCGCCTCCCGGTAGGACGCCACGGTCATGGAACCACCACCTCGCCCCACGGCTGCCCAGCCGGGGGACGTCCACTCCCCGCCGCCGCGGTCACCGGCCGCCGAGCGTCGCCGCGTGGTCCGGGACGTAGGTCTGGAGGTCGCGGGGCGGGCGCTGGTAGCCGGTGGACGGCGGCCGCGCCGGCAGCTCCAGGGTCGGCGGCTCGACGTCGTGGTAGTGCACGGTCGACAGCAGGTGCGCGATCGTGTTGAGCCGGGCCGAGTGCTTGTCGTCGCTCTCCACCACGTACCAGGGCGCCTCGGGGATGTCGGTGTGGACGAACATCGTGTCCTTGGCGCGGGAGTACGCCTCCCACCGGGTGACCGACTCCAGGTCCATCGGGGAGAGCTTCCAGCGCTTGGTGGGCTCCTCCATCCGGCTGCGGAACCGCTCCTCCTGCACCTTGTCGCTCACCGAGAACCAGTACTTGCGCAGCAGGATCCCGTCCTCCACCAGCATCCGCTCGAAGATCGGGCACTGCCGCAGGAAGCGGGCGTACTCCTGCTCGGTGCAGAAGCCCATGACGTGCTCGACGCCGGCGCGGTTGTACCAGCTGCGGTCGAACAGCACGATCTCGCCCGCCGCGGGCAGCTGCTCGACGTAGCGCTGGAAGTACCACTGCGTGCGCTGGCGCTCGGTCGGCGTCGGCAGCGCGGCGATCCGCACGACGCGCGGGTTGAGGTGCTCCGAGACCCGCTGGATCACGCCGCCCTTGCCCGCCGCGTCGCGGCCCTCGAACACCACGACCAGCCGGGCGCCCTCCGCGCGCACCCACTCCTGGAGCTTGACCAGCTCCACCTGGAGTCGCCGCAGCTCCTTGCGGTAGGCCTCCTTGCCGGGCCCGCCCGCCTTCGGTCCGTTCCGCTGCTTCTTGGGGTCCCTGGGGTCCGGCACGGTCTGCACCTCCGCGTCCCGCCGCGTCACTCATCCCGGTTCCCCCGCCTGCCCGGCCGAGTGCCCGGGGCGCGGGCGGGCAAACGTCGTGACACGCTGGTCCGCGGCGGGCGCCGGAGCCGCGACGGGCGCGGCCTGGACGAGCGGCGGTGAGGGGCGGCGATGATCTTCTACCGGATCGAGCGGGTCTCGCCGCACCCGGCCGAGTCCGCGTGGCGGCTGCTGACCCGCTGGGAGCGCCACGCCCGGTACGTGCCGCTGACCTCGATCACCGTGACGACGCCGCCGCCCGCCGGCGCGGGCACCCGCTTCGTCGCGCGCACCGGGTGGGGCCGGGCCGGGTTCGACGACCCGATGGAGGTGACGCGCTGGGAGCCGCCCGCTCCCGGCGCCGCCGGACACTGCCGGCTGGAGAAACGGGGCCGGCTCGTGCGCGGCTGGGCCCGGATCGAGGTGCGCCCCCGCGGGACCGGTTCCGCCGTGCGCTGGGAGGGCGCCCTGCGCGTACGCGGCCTGCCCCGGCCGCTCGACCCCGTCCTGCGGCGCGCGGCCGCCCTGATGTACGGGCGCGTGGTCGACGCGCTCCTGTCCGAACCACCGGTCTCCTGAGGCGCGGGAGCCGCACGGCTCCGCCGCCGGCCCGTTCCCGTCACCCCGAGGAACAGCCGTGCGCCGCCCGGTCCGGGCCGGAGGCCGGGCACGGCGTCAGTGGTGGCGGCCGGTGAGCAGGTCGCGGGCCCGGTCCACCAGGCCGATGCCGGGGGCCAGGATCCGGTTGGCCGGCGGGGTGTGGGGCGCGGTGGGGTGCGGGCGGGTCGGGCCGGTCCGCTTGGCGTGCCGGACCTTCTCGCCGAGCGCGTCCAGCGTCGCCGGGGAGCACGCCGCCGCGAGCAGCCGGAAGAGCCGGTCCTCCTCGTCCCGCACGTGCGCGGTGAACTCGCTCCGCAGCTGCGCGAGCAGGGGTTCGAAGCGGGCGTCGTCCTCGTCGCGGTGTTCGAGGTCCTTGAGCAGCTCCTCCAGCTTCGCGTGGTCGAGGAGTTCCTTGTCCGCCAGGTTGTCCCCGCCCTCCAGGTGCGCGCGGACCGCCGGGAAGACGTGCAGCTCCTCGGCGACGGCGTGCCGCACGATCTCCACCGTCAGCTCGTCCACCAGGTCCCGGCGCCCGGGGTCGCCGGCCGGCAGGGTGCCGATCCGCGCGAACAGGGCGCCGACCTCCCGGTGGTCGGCGGTCAGTTCCCTGATGACGTCACCGCCGTGCGCCATGCTGCGTCCCCTTCACGAGTGCGGGCGCCTTCCCGGACCGTAGTCTCACCCGGCCCCGCGGCCGGGGCGGAAGTGGAGCCGGTCCATGTACGGGGTCGGCCTTCTGCGCCGGCGGTCGGCGAACTCCCGGCCGTAGCGGTCGCGCGCCTCCCGCACGCTCCTGCGGTCCGTCACGATGTCGTGCATCAGGTTCAGCGCGAGGACGTCGGCCCGCTCGTCGTGGCAGCGCGCCGACACCTCGCCGGCGCCCCGCTCCACGACGACGCCTCCGTCGAACCGGGCCAGCGCCGTGGCCTTCTCCGGCGGCACCCGGTAGTCGATGACCGTCTCCACCGAGTCCACGTGCGGGCGCGGGAAGAGGTGCTCGCAGTACTCCCGGGACGCCTCGACCCGCTTCCAGGGGCCGACGCCGTACCAGGTCAGCATCGAGGACGTCGCCTCGTGCGGTTCCCCGTACTCCTCGATCACCTGCCCCGCCGCCTCGCGCGACTGCTCGGGCCAGTCCCGGATGATGTGCGAGCCCTTCCGCTCGGCCATGACGGCCTGCACCTCCTCGGCGACGCGCCGCCCGCCCGGGCCGGACACGCGGCCTCGCGGCTTCCGTCCTCCGTGTGCGTCGGGTACCCGTCCGCCGTACGGCCATGCCCGCGCGCCGTTCACTCCGCGTGATTGCCGCCGGGGGAGTGCGGGCGCCGCGGGCCGGGTATGCGACGCATGGGCGATATGCGCGGCGCGGGGGCGTCGTGACCCGTCACTCGGCGCAATCGAGCCGTCCGGTGCATCGATCGGGCGCATGGAGGTGACAACGGTGGATCACGACGCGTTCACAGGTCAGGTGCAGGCCCGCGCGCGCCTGCACAGCCGCGGGGCGGCGGAGACCGCGACCCGGGCCACGCTCGAAACGCTCGCGGAGCGCATCCCCGCCGGGCTGGCCGACAACCTGGCCGCCCAACTGCCCCAAGAGATCGGCGAGCACCTGCGGCGGGTGGAGGCGTCGCCCGACGTGCCCGAGACCGGGATCCGCATGGACCGCCAGGAGTTCTTCGGCCGGGTGGCCGCCCGGGAGGGCAAGGACGTACCCCAGGCCATCCACCACGCCCGGGCGGTGATCGAGGTGGTCGAGGAGGCCACCCAGGGCGGCACGGCCGACAAGGTCCGCCATTCCCTCGACGAGGGCCTGGCCGGGGTGCTCTTCTCCGGCAGCAAGGGCCGCTCCCGTGGCTGACGCGTGAGATCCGGCCCCGGGCGGGTGCGCCGGGGGCGGATGCCGTGTACGCCGGCGGGCGCCGGGTAGCAGCAGATCGGAGCGGTGGACCGAGTCCAGGAGGTGGGACGCGGTGAGGTCGGAGATGGTGATGATCCCCGTCGACGGGGCCGTGCTGATGGGTGATTTCGTGGTGCCGGGCCCGGTGCGGTCGGTGGTGCTGTTCGCCCACGGCAGCGGGAGTTCGCGGCACAGTCCGCGCAACCGGGCGGTCGCCGCGGACCTGCACGCGGCGGGCATGGGCACGCTTTTGATGGACCTGCTGACCGAGCGGGAGGAGCGCAAGGACGCGATGGACGCCGGCCTGCGCTTCGACATCCCGCTGCTCGGCCGGCGGCTGACGGCCGCGGTCGACTGGCTCGACGGGACCCCAGAGGCCACCGGGCTCCCCGTGGACCTGTTCGGCGCGAGCACGGGCGCGGCGGCCGCGCTGGTGACGGCGGCCGCGCGGCCGGACCGGGTGCGCGCGGTGGTGTCCCGGGGCGGCCGGCCCGACCTGGCCCCCGACGAGGTCCTGGAGCAGGTCCGCGCCCCGGTGCTGCTGATCGTGGGCGAGAACGACCGCGAGGTCCTCGAACTCAACAAGTCCGCCGCCCAGCGGCTGCCGGGCCCGCACCGGATCCACGTCGTCCCGGGCGCCACCCACCTCTTCGAGCAGCCCCACGCGCTCGACCAGGTGATGACGGCGACCCGCGAGTGGTTCCTGGAGCACGCGCCGAGCGCCGGTGCGGGCCGCCGCGCCTGACCTGCGGCGCGGCGCGTCGCCGACACGCCTTCGGCCGCCGGACGTGGTTAAGCCGCGTCCGGCGGCGGGCCGCGTGGCGGAATGTGTGGCCTTTGTGGAGGCCCGGCATCGCTTCCGGGATGGCGGGTACGTGCGGGCTGGAGGCGGGTCGGGCCCCGCCGCGCCGGCGGTTCCGGAAGGGACGCGGACGCGGCTCGGACGGCCCGGCCTCCCGCCCAGTCCGTATCGCCGTCCTCGAAGAGGTACATGTGTCGAAGCTCGTAGCCGAGCACGTATTCAAGGTCTTCGGCCGCAAGGCCAAGGAGGGCGTCCGCCGGGTCAAGGAGGGAGCTGACCGCGAGGAACTGCGCGCGGAGGGCACCACGGCCGCGGTGATCGACGCCTCCTTCGCGGTCGAACCGGGCGAGCTCTTCGTCGTCATGGGCCTGTCGGGATCCGGCAAGTCCACGCTGCTGCGCCTGCTGAACGGCCTGGCGGAGCCCACCTCGGGCAGGGTGCTGTTCGACGGCGGGGACCTGACGGCCCTGTCCCCGAAGGCCCTGCGCGACCTGCGCTCCCACCACCTCGGCATGGTGTTCCAGCACTTCGCGCTCTTCCCGCACCGCAGCGTGCTGGAGAACGCCGGCTACGGCCTGGAGGTGCAGGGCCGGCCCCGCCGGGAGCGCGAGGAGCGGGCCGCGGCCGCGCTGGAGATGGTGGGGCTGGCCGGCTGGGAGAAATCCTGGCCGGACGAGCTGTCCGGCGGCATGCAGCAGCGGGTCGGCCTGGCCCGCGCGCTGGCCACCGACGCCGACGTGCTGCTGATGGACGAGTCCTTCTCGGCGCTGGACCCGCTGATCCGCCGCGACATGCAGGACCAGCTGCTGGATCTCCAGCAGCGGTTGCGCAAGACCATCGTCTTCATCACCCACGACCTCAACGAGGCCATGCGCCTGGGCGACCGGATCGCGGTCATGCGCGACGGCCGCATCGTCCAGATCGGCACCGCCGCAGGACATCCTCGTCGACCCCGCCGACGACTACGTGGCCGGCTTCGTGCAGGACGTCGACCGCTCCCGCGTGCTCACCGCGGCCTCGATCATGGAGGAGCCGCGGGTGACGGTGGGGCCCGGCGACGAGCCGCGCGCCGCGATCCGGGCGCTGCGCAGCGACCGGGCGAGCGCCGCGTTCGTCTGCGCGCCCGGCCGCAAACTCGTCGGCACCGTCACCGAGGAGAAGGTGACCGAGGCCCTCGACCACGGCGAGCACGCGGTGCGCGACGTGATGGAGACCGACTGCGTCACCGCGCACGCCGACACCCCGCTCGCCGAACTCCTCGCGCCGGCCGCGCGGACCAGGGTGCCGCTCGCCGTCGTGGACGGCAGCGGGCGGCTGACCGGCGTCATCCCCCGGGTCAGACTGCTGGCCGCACTCGGCGACCAGCCCGACCGCGTGATCGAGCTGCGCCGCGACCGGGACCACGCTCCCGCCCCCGGTGTGAACGGCGGCCACGGGGCGGCGGCCACCCAGGGCCGCGACACCGCCGGGCCGGCGAAGGAGGCCGCCGGTGCCTAGGATCCGATTCGGCGACGGCGCCGAACACGTCGTCAACTGGCTCACCCACCACCTGTCCTGGCTCTTCCACGCCATCAGCACCGTCGTCAACCACCTCTACGACGGTGTGGAGTGGGTGCTCGGCGGGCCGCCGCCCCTGCTGATGGCCGGCATCCTCGCGCTGCTCGCCTTCTGGCTGCGCGGCGTGCCGGCCGGGGTGCTGGCCTTCGTCGGCTTCGCGCTCATCGACTCCGTCGCCCAGTGGGACGAGGCGATGCAGTCGCTGTCGCTGGTGGTCGTCTCGGCCGCGGTCGCGCTCGTGCTCGCGGTGCCGCTGGGGGTGTGGGCCGCGCGCAGCCGTGCGGTGAGCGTGGTCGTGCGGCCGGTGCTCGACGTCATGCAGACGCTGCCGGCCTTCGTCTACCTGATCCCCGCCATCATCTTCTTCAGCCTGGGCACGGTCCCCGCCGTCATCGCCACCATCGTCTTCGCCATGCCGGTGGGCGTGCGGATGACCGAGCTCGGCATCCGGCAGGTCGACCCGGAGCTGGTCGAGGCGGCCGACGCGTTCGGCACCTCCCCGGCCCGCACCCTGCTGCGCGTCCAACTGCCCCTGGCGCTGCCGACGATCATGGCCGGCGTCAACCAGGTCATCATGCTGGCGCTGTCGATGGTCGTGATCGGCGGCATGGTCGGCGCCGAGGGCCTGGGCTCCACCGTGTTCGGGGCGATCAGCCAGGTCGACATCGGGCTCGGCTTCGAAGGCGGCCTGGCCGTCGTGGTCCTGGCCGTCTACCTGGACCGGATCACCGGCGCGCTGGGCGACCAGGTCTCGCCGCTCGGCCGCCGCGCCCTGGCGAAGCCGCACGTCTCCGCGCACGGCTTCCGCGTGCTGCGCTACCGGCCGCGCCCGGCCGTCGGCCTGTCCTGCGTCGTGGCGCTGTCGCTGGTGGCCTGCGGGATCGGCGTGTTCGGCGGGAACGGCACCGGCGGCGACGGGTCCGTCACCGGGGCGGCGAACGTCGGCAAGGGCCGGGCCGTGCGGATCGGCGCCTTCAACTGGGACGAGTCCGTCGCCTCGGCCAACCTGTGGAAGGCGGTGCTGGACGCCCGCGGCTACAAGGCCCAGGTGACCACGTACGACCCGGGGGCGGCCTTCACCGGGCTGGCCCGCGGCTCGCTCGACTTCCTCACCGACGCGTGGCTGCCGACGACCCACGCGGCGTACATGAAGCAGTACGGCAGCGACTACACCGACCTCGGGAAGTGGTACGACCGGACCTCGCTGGAGGTCTCCGTCCCCTCCTACGTCAAGGGCGTCACGTCGATGGCCGACCTCAAGGGCCACGCCGCGGAGTTCGGCGGCAAGATCATCGGCATCGAGCCCGGCGCCGGGGAGATGGGCCTGCTGAAGAGCAAGGTGCTGCCCGGCTACGGCCTGGACAAGGAGTACCGGCTGGTGAGCAGCTCCACCGCGAGCATGCTGGCCGAACTCAAGCGGGACTACGCGGCGCACAAGCCCGTCGCCGTCGTCCTGTGGTCGCCCCACTGGGCCTACAGCACCTACCACCTCACCAAACTGTCCGACCCCAAGGGCCTGTGGGGTCCCGGCGACTCCATCCACGACCTCGCCGACAAGAAGAGCGGGCAGAAGCTGTCGCGGGTCAGCGCCTGGATGAAGGGGTTCCGGATGACCGAGTCCAAGCTCGGCTCCCTGGAGGCGTCCATCCAGGCCGCCGGGCAGGGCAACACCGCCGAGGGCGTCCGGAACTGGATGAAGAAGAACCCGGGCGTCGTCGACGACATGGCCCCGCTCGGCACCAGCTGACCCACCGTACGCACCGACCCCCTCCCCGCCGGCCCGGCGGGCGGACCCCACCGGCCCGCCCCCGGGCCGGCCGGCGTCCCGGCTCGTCAACGCGGTGTCACCACACCGTGAGCAGCAGGTGGTTCACGAGCAACGCCGCGGTCGCCTGGGCGGCGAGCCACCAGCGGTGGTCGCGGCCGGGCAGCGCCGCCGCCGTCGCCGGGAGCCACAGGCTGAACGGCAGCCAGATCCGCTCGGTCTCGGCCTTGCTCAGCCCGGACAGGTCAGCGGCCAGGATCGCCAGCAGGAGCGCGCACGGGAGCAGGAACGCGGCGGTCGTTCGCCCGTCGCCGCGCCACCGGCCCCGCGGCCCGGCGGGCGGGGCGGCCAGGGCCCGGCGGACGCCCGCCGCCGCGGCGGGCCCGGCGGCGGCCACGACCGTGGCCAGGTCCCCGAAGAACCAGTAGCCGTACGGGCGGACGCCGCCGTAGCCCTGGTAGTAGCGGGTCCGCAGCAGCAGGTATGCCTGCCACCAGTCGAACCCCGCGGCGGTGAACAGCGCGGCCACGGCGGCCGCCGCGAGGACGACGTACGGCAGCGGACGGACGGTACGGGTCGCCAGCAGGATCGCGGCGGCCGGGAGGACCAGCAGCGTCAGCCCGTAGGAGAGGTAGCAGGCCGCGCCCAGCAGCAGTCCGCTGCCCAGCCCGGCCAGGGCCGTCGCCGCGCGGGAGGTGCGGGTGGCCGCGACGGCCAGCAGCGCCAGCGCCCACGCCGCGACGGCGGCGAAGTACCCGTCGGCCGACGCCCCGACCCACACCGCGCCGGGGGCCAGGACGACGAACGGCGCGGCGGCGCGGGCCCGTCCCTCACCGCACAGCAGGCGCAGCGTCAGCAGCACCGCCGGGACCAGGCAGGTGCCGGCCGTGATGCAGAAGGCACCGGCGAACCCGCCGCCGCCCAGGCCGATCCGGTCCAGGCCGACGAAGGTCAGCACGGCACCGGCCGGGTGGCCCGCGATGTGCGTGGGCCAGTTGCCGGGCGGGCCGATCAGGATGTGGTCGGTGAACGTCCGCAGCGCCGGCCCGACATGGCGGAACCGGGAGACGCCGGCGAGGTACTCGCCGTGCGCGGCGAGCCGGCCCGCGACCCCCGTCCGCCAGCCGTCGACCAGGGCCAGCGACCACGTCCACGCCATGGCCGCCGCCCACCCGGACCACGGCAGCGCCCGCCACGGCGACCGCGCGGCGAACGCGGGTCCGTAGCCGACGACGAGGAGCGCCACGGTCACCGCGAGCGGCGTCCCCGGGCCGAGGTGCGGGTGCCAGCGGGCCTCCAGCGGCGGGAACGGCGAGCGCAGCACGAAGCTGTCACGTTGCAGCCAGCCGCCGACACCGGCCAGGAGCAGGAAGAACGACAGCGCGGCCGCGCCCGTGACGAGGTCGGCGCGTCTGCCGCGCTCGGGGCCGGGATCCTGCGGGACGGGGGGCTCGGCGCCTGGCCGGCCGACGGCGGGGGAGTGCGGAAGGCTCACCCGCCGGACCCTAGGCACCTTCCGCGCGCGGCGGGCCCCGGCGCGGCGGACGTCAGACTTTCGTCATGAGTCGACCCGGCCGGACGGCGTCCGCACGGACCTAGGGTCGCCGGACATGGACATCCCCTCGATCCTCCCGCGCGGTCCATGGCGCGGCAGGCTCCGCTCCCCGTGGCGCAGCCCGCTGCGCGGCCCGTGGCTGACCTCGGTGCTGGGCCTGGTGCTGCTCGCGGGCATCCCGGTGCTCTTCGCCACCGGCCTGCTGTCGTACGCGGCCTACAACCCGGGCCTGTCGCCGGTCAACGACAAGACGCCCGGCAAGGGCCTGCTGGGCTTCTACCTGTTCTCCTGGCCGACGCACCCGTACTGGCTGTACCGGCTGTCCCAGGGCACACACGTCACCCTCGGGATCGTCCTGGTGCCCGTGCTGCTGGCGAAGCTCTGGTCGGTCGTGCCGAAGCTGTTCACGCTGCCGCCCGTGCGGTCGGCGGGCCACGCGCTGGAGCGGCTGTCGCTGCTGCTGCTCGTGGGCGGCGGCCTGTTCGAGTTCGCCACCGGCATCCTGAACGTGCAACTGGACTACGTCTTCCCCGGGTCCTTCTACCCGCTGCACTTCTACGGCGCCTGGGTGTTCGTCGGCGCGGCGGCGGCACACGTGGCCCTCCGACTGCCCGCGGCCGTGCGGGCGGTGCGCTCCCGGGACTGGCGCGCCGAACTGCGCACCCCCACCGCGCTCACCCGGCCCGAGGCCGACGACGGGAGCGGGCTCGTGGCCGCCGACCCCTCCGAGCCGACGATGTCGCGGCGCGGGGCCCTGGGCATGGTCGGCCTGGGCTCCGCGGCCCTGTTCGCGGTGACCGCCGGCCAAAGCCTGGGCGGGCCGCTGCGCCGGACCGCCCTGCTGGCGCCGCACGGCCGGAACCCCGGCCCCGGCCCCAACGGCTTCCCGGTCAACAAGCCGGCGGCCGCCGCCCGCGTCAGGGCGCGCGACATCGGCCCGGACTGGCGGCTGACGCTGAGCGGCCCGGGCGGAACCCGCCGGCTCACCCTCGCCGACCTGCGCGCACTGCCGCAGCACGGATCGGTGCTGCCGCTCGCCTGCGTCGAGGGCTGGTCCACCGACGACCAGCACTGGGAGGGGGTGCGGCTGCGCGACCTCGCCGCGCTGGTCGGCCATCGCGCCGACCCGCCGGGGGTGTTCGTGGAGTCCGTACAGCGCTCCGGCTCCTTCCGGGCGGTCGCGCTGCGCGCGAACCAGGTGCGCGACCCCAGGTCGCTGCTCGCCCTGCGGGTCGGCGGGGCGGACCTGTCCGACGACCACGGCCGCCCGGCGCGGATCATCGTGCCCGACGCGCCCGGGGTGATGAACACCAAGTGGGTGGGCCGGCTCACCTTCGGCGCGACCGGGGCGGGTGAGGACCTGTGAGGCGGCGCCTGCGCGCCTGGTACGGGGAGTCGGCCCTCCACCTCGCCGTCATGCTCGCGTCGTTCGGGCTGTGCGGCTACGCCCTCGTCCGGCTGCTCGCCGACCACGCCGAGCAGGTCGCCGGCTGGCTGGTCGGCGCGGCGGTCCTGCACGACCTCCTCGTCCTCCCGCTGTACGCCGGAGCCGACCGGCTGCTGCACCGCGCCGTGCGCGCGGCCCGCCCGGCCCTGCGCGTCGCCGCCGTCCAGCACCTGCGGGTGCCCGCCTTCGTCTCGCTGGTGCTGCTGCTCGTCTACTGGCCGCTGATCTCGGGCGGTTCGGGCCCGCGCTACCGGGCCGCGACCCTGCTCGCGCCCGGGGTGTTCCCCCGGCGGTGGCTGCTGATCACCGCGGCGCTGTTCGCGGTGTCGGGCGTGCTCCTCGCGCTGCGGGTGCGGCGGGCGGCCCGCTCCGGCCGCCGCGCGAAATCCTTACGAACCCATGGCGGCTCCGGCGCCGACGGCCCGTCCGCCACTCCCGGCTCCTAGGGTCGCGGCATGCGCGTACTCGTCACCGGCGGCGCGGGCTTCATCGGCTCGCACATCGTCGCCGACCTCGCCGCCCGGGGCCACGAACCGGTCGTCCTGGACGCCCTGCTGCCCTGCGCCCACGCCGTGCCGCCCCCACCGCCGCCGGGCGCCGCGGGGTGGTTCCCCGTGGACGTCCGGGACACCGCCGAACTGGGCCGGGCCCTGCGCGGCATCGACGCGGTGTGCCACCAGGCCGCCATGGTGGGTCTGGGCGCGGACTTCTCGGACGCCCCCGACTACGTGGACTGCAACAGCCTCGGCACCGCCCGGCTGCTGGCCGCCATGGCCAGGGCCGGGGTGGGCGACCTGGTGCTGGCGGGGTCCATGGTGGTCTACGGCGAAGGGCGCTACGACTGCCCGCGGCACGGGCGGGTGGCCCCCGGCCCGCGCGCGGCCGACGACCTCGCCGCCGGCCGGTTCGAACCCCGGTGCCCCCGCTGCGGCGCCGACCTCGCCCCCGGGCTCGTCGGCGAGGACACGCCCGCCGATCCGCGCAACGTCTACGCGGCGACCAAGCTCGCCCAGGAGCACCTGGCCGCCGTGTGGGCCCGCGAGACCGGCGGGCGGGCCGTCGCTCTGCGCTACCACAACGTGTACGGGCCGGGCATGCCCCGGGACACCCCGTACGCCGGCGTCGCGTCCTTCTTCCGCTCTGCCCTCGCCCGGGGCGAGGCGCCCCGGGTCTACGAGGACGGCGGCCAGCGCCGGGACTTCGTGCACGTCCGGGACGTGGCCGCGGCCAACACAGCCGCCCTGGAGACGATGTCGGAGCGGCCGGACGCCGCCCTGCGCGCGTACAACGCCGGCAGCGGCGCCCCGCACACCGTCGCGGACATGGCGACCGCCCTCGCCCGCGCGTACGGCGGACCGCCTCCGGTGGTGACCGGCGAGTACCGTCTCGGCGACGTGCGGCACATCACCGCGGACTCCTCCCGGCTGCGCGCCGAACTCGGCTGGCGCCCGCGGGTCGGCTTCGCCGACGGCGTCGCGGAGTTCGCCCGCTCCCCGCAGCGCGCCCTGCCGGTGCCCGCGCAGCGGTGAGCGCGAGCGGCGCCGTCACCCTTCCCAGCGGTCCGATCCGACCGCCCTCCCCTCCGACAGGACCCCACATGACCGCCACCGCCGATGTCGTACTGCCCTGCCTGGACGAGGCCGAGGCCCTGCCCTGGGTGCTCGGCCGGATCCCCTCCGGATGGCGGGCGATCGTCGTCGACAACGGCTCCCGCGACGGCTCGGCGCGGATCGCGGCCGGCCTCGGGGCCCACGTGGTGCACGAACCCCGGCGGGGCTTCGGCGCCGCGTGCCACGCCGGGCTGCTCGCGGCACGGGCCGAGTACGTGTGCTTCTGCGACTGCGACGCCTCTCTCGACCCGGCGCTGCTGCCCGACCTCGTGCGCGAGGTCGCCCAAGGGGCCGCCGATCTCGTGCTCGGGCGCCGCCGGCCGGCCGCCCGCGGCGCGTTCCCGCCGCACGCGCGGGCCGGCAACCTCGCGCTCGCCCGGATGCTCCGCGCCCGCACCGGCCTTCGCCTGCGCGACCTCGGCCCGATGCGGGCCGCGCGCCGGGAGCCGCTGCTCGCGCTCGGCCTGACCGATCGCCGCAGCGGCTACCCGCTGGAGGCGGTGGTCCGCGCGGCCGACGCCGGCTGGCGGATCGCCGAACGCGACGTCCCCTACCGCCCCCGTACGGGACGCTCCAAGGTCACCGGCACGTGGCGGGGCACCTGGCACGCCGTCCGCGACATGCGGGCGGTGCTGGCGGCGCCGACCGAGTCGGGTGCGGCCGCACGGGTGGTGGCGGCGCGATGACCAGGTTCGTGGCGGAGAACGTGCGGGCTGTGCCGGGCGCGCGGATTGAGCGGTGGCGGGTTGCAGGGACGTTGGGTCGGATGGCCGGGTGCGGCGTGTGGGCGGTGCGGGGTGCGTTGGTGGCGCCGCGCCGGTCCGTGCCGGTGGGTGGGGGAGCGGTGATGGCGCGTGTCGTAGGGGCTGTGCCGGGCGCGCCGGTTGAACGGTGGCGGGCCGTGGGGACGTTGGGTCGGATGGCCGGGTGCGGTGTGTGGGCCACGCAGGTCGCGCCCGTTGAGCCGCGCTGGTCTGTGCGGGTGGTGGTCCGATGACGTGGCACGCCGTGCGGGCCGTGCTGGGCGCGCCCGCCGAACCGCGTCCGGCCGTGCGGGCGGAGGTTCCGCGATGACCACGCTCATGGTGATCGCCAAGGAGCCGCGCCCCGGCCGGGTCAAGACCCGTCTGACCCCGCCCTACTCCCCGGCCGAAGCCGCGGCCCTCGCCGAGGCCGCCCTCGCCGACACCCTCGCGGTGGCGGCGGCCGCTCCCGCCCGGCGGCGCATCCTGGTCCTCGACGGCGCGCCGGGCCGGTGGCTCCCGCCGGGGTTCGAGGTCCGCCCGCAGGCGGCCGGCGGGCTGGACGAGCGGCTGGCCGCCGCGTTCGCGCAGTGCTCGGGCCCCGCCCTGCTGATCGGCATGGACACCCCGCAGATCACCCCCGACCTGCTCGCCCCGGCGCTCGATCCGGACCTCGGTCAGGACGCGGACGCCTGGTTCGGGCCCGCCGCGGACGGCGGCTTCTGGGCGCTCGGCCTCGCCGATCCCGACCCCGGTCTCCTGCGGGGCGTACCCATGTCCACCCCGCACACCGGGGCCGCGCAGCGGGCGCGGCTGACCGCGGCGGGACTGACCGTACGGGACCTGCCGACGCTGCGGGACGTGGACACCGCGGCCGACGCGGAGGCGGTGGCCGCGCGGGTGCCGGCGAGCCGGTTCGCCGCCGCGCTGGCCGCACTCACCCCGGCGGGAGAGCGATGACCGTCCCGCTCGCCGTCCCGGCCGTCCCCGCCCTCCCGGCCGCCTGGGGGCGCTCGGACGCCGATCCGTACGCCTCGGCGCTGCGGGCGAGCCGGGGGCCGCTGTTCCTGCACCGCGCCGACGGCTGGCTGCTGCCGCTGGAGGTGGAGCGCTGGTGCGCCCTGCCCGACGACGCCGACGACATCGTGCTGGCCGCGTGCCGTGGACCCGTCCTCGACATCGGGTGCGGGCCGGGCCGGCTGGCGGCGGCGCTGGCCGCCCGCGGCGTGCCGGCGCTCGGCATCGACGTCAGCGCGGAGGCGGTCCGCCGGGCCCGGGCGGCCGGCGCCGCCGCGCTGCTGCGCTCGGTGTTCGACCCGCTGCCCGGCGAGGGGCGCTGGAGCACCGCCCTGCTGATCGACGGGAACATCGGGATCGGCGGCGACCCGGCCGCCCTGCTCGCCCGGATACGCCGGATCGTCCACCCGACGGGCACCCTCCTCGTCGAGGCCGCCCCCGACGGTCTCCCCGACGACCTCGACGAACACACCGAGGTCCGCCTCACCGACGGCGACGGCCTGCGCGGCCCCGACTTCCCCTGGTCCCGCGTCGGCCCGGCGGCCCTTCTCCGCCACGCGACCGCCGCCGGCTGGACGGCCGGGAGCTTCTGGACCAGCCGCGGCCGCCGCTTCGTGACCTTGCGCCGGGAGTCGGCGAAGGGTGAGCGCCCGGACTGACCGGGTGGTGCGGCCCGGCCAACCCGGTCGGCGCAGGGGGGCATGGCCCTGCCACGCCGCCGGGCCGGGCCGCACCGGCCGGGGCCGCGGGCTCGTGACGCTCCGCCGTCTCCCCGGCGAAGTGCGGGTCACCCGACCGAGCGGGGGCGCTGGGGCGTGTCCGCACGTCGCGTCGTCCGTCCGCAGAGCGGGGCCGGCGGCGTCTGGTGCTCTGCCCCAGAGCTTCGCCTGGGTGGTAGCTCCACGACAGCCTCCGGTGCGGGCGGTACCCCGAGATCGCAAGGCGGAGGGTCGTTCTCGTAGCGGGCCTGCTCGGACGAGCCCGACAACGCAGTGGGGGCACCTCCCAGGCGAAGTACTGGGAGAGCGCGTGCCAGACGTCGCCCACCAGACGAGATTTCGCGGACACGTCCTGGCTCGGCGTCCGGCCGAGGCGGCCGTGACGGCGGCTGGGGGAAGCCTGCCCGGGCACGGAGTGTTGCCCGGCCACGCCGTCCGGCCGGGCCGGCGGGTTCATCCGGGACCGCCCGGCGATCGGTGGCCCCGGTCGGCCCGGAGACATCGCTCGGCCCCGCATGCGGCGCCGTTCGGACGGCCGAGGGCTTCCGGACCGGCCGGGGCCGATCGGAGCGCGCCGCGCAGGGGCCCCGTAGAAGGGCGGGCCCCTCGGGCGGGCGCGGGGTCAGGTCGTGGGGGAGGCGGTGGGGAGGGAGACGTCGAAGCGGCAGCCGCCGGGGACGTTGCGGACGGTGGTGCGGCCCTGGTGGGCCTCCACGATGCCGCGCACGATGGCCAGGCCGAGTCCCGCGCCCGCCGGAGGCGTCCGCGCGGTGGTGCCGCGCCAACCGGTGTCGAAGACCCGGGGCAGATCGTCGGCGGGGATGCCCCCGCACGCGTCGGTGACGGAGACGACGACCGACCCCGACGCCGTGTCGTGCCGCGCGGACACGGCGACGGTCCCGTCCGGGGGCGTCCGGTGGATCGCGTTGGCCAGCAGGTTCGCCAGCACCCGGGTCATCTCACGGCCGTCCACCTCGACGGGCACCTGGTCGACCGTGTCGCCCACCAGCCGCACGCGGTGCTCGGCGGCCAACGGCGTCGCCCCCGCGAGGGCGTCGCCCACCAGGTCGTACACCGAGATCCGGGCACGGGTGAGGGCCAGCACGCCGGCCTGGATGCGCGACAGTTCGAAGAGGTCGCCGACCATACCGCTCAGCCGCTCGACCTCCGAGCGGATCTGCCGGTGGTAGCGGGCCGGGTCCTCCGCTATCCCGTCCTCCAGCGCCTCGGCCATGGCCCGCAGCCCGGCCAGCGGGGTGCGCAGGTCGTGGGAGATCCAGGCGACCAGCTCCCGCCGGGAGGCCTCCAGCGCCCGCTCGCGGTCCCGGGAGGCGGAGAGCTTGGCACTGGTGGCGGCCAACTCCCGGCTCAACTCGGCCAGTTCGGCCGTCGGGGTGTGCTCCGGCGCGGCGAACGGGCCGCCGTCGCCGAGCGCCCGGGTCGCCGCGGCCAGCGCCCGGCTGCCCCCGACCACCTGTCGCCCGAGGAGCAGCGCCACCGCCAGCGAGACGACCGCGGCCATCCCGCACACGGTCGTGACCACGCTGAGGTCGTGCTCGGACAGGAACATCGCCCACGCGACCGACAGCGTGCCCGCGAGCAGCGCGGCGACCGTCACCACGGACACCACCGCGAGCGACATGGTCAGCGAGCGGTACCGCAGCAGGCGCAGCGCGGCGGCGCCGATCACGCCGGCCGCGGCCGCGCCGACGGCGGCGTACGCGGCGATCAGCAGCACGTCACGCATGGTCCGCCCGCCCCGCTCCGCCGTCCTGCGGCTCACCGGGCACCCCGCCCGGTTGGCCGTCCGCCGCCGGGTGCGACCGCGAGGCGCCCGCCTCGGGGTCGAACCGGTAGCCCACGCCCCACACCGTGGCGATGAGGCTCGGACGGGCCGGATCGGCCTCGATCTTCTCCCGCAGCCGCCGCACGTGGACGGTCACCGTCGACAGGTCGCCGAACTCCCAGCCCCACACCCTGCGCATCAGCTCCTCACGGCCCAGTGCCCGGCCCGGATGCCGCAGGAAGAAGGCGAGCAGATCGAACTCCCGTACGGTCAGCGGCAGTTCCTCGTCGCCCCGGAAGGCGCGGCGGGCGGCGGTGTCGAGGGCCAGCGGACCCGAGCGCAGCCACAGCCCCGCCTCGGGCGCGCTGCCCGCCCGGCGCAGTACCGCCCCCACCCGCAGTACGAGCTCGCGCGGGCTGAACGGCTTGGCCACGTAGTCGTCCGCGCCGACCTCCAGCCCGAGGATGCGGTCGTCCTCCTCGCCGCGCGCGGTGAGCATCACCACCGGCAGCGGGCCGTCCTCCCGCAGCCGCCGGCACACCTCCAGGCCGTCCATCCCCGGCAGCATCAGGTCGAGCACGACCAGGTCCGGCCGGCGCGCGGCCGCCCGCGCCACGGCCGACGGGCCGTCCCCC
This sequence comes from uncultured Actinomycetota bacterium, assembly GCA_963756705.1. Lineage (GTDB taxonomy): Bacteria > Actinomycetota > Actinomycetes > Streptomycetales > Streptomycetaceae > Actinacidiphila. The sequence goes on from CAVWOS010000010.1 coordinate 639,426, forward strand.
ACGACGTCCACCGCGAACCCGGCGCGGTCGAGGTACCCGGCGACGACCTCCGCCACGGTCGGGTCGTCGTCCACGACCAGGATCCGTGCCCTCGCCGTCACCGGGCGGGGCGGCCGGTCGGGGGCGCCCGCCCGGCTCGGCGGCACGGCGGCCTCCGCCACCGGCCGCGACGGCAGGGGCCCCTGCGGTGGTGTTGTCGCGCCGTTCACACCGGCCATCCTCGCACCCGCACGCAGCGGGCACCCGCGTCGGACGGGGGCCGCGGGCCCGCTGTCCTCGGATCGTAAGAACCCGCCCTCGCCGCCGGGACCCGGAAGCGCCCGCGTGTACGCTGACCCGCATCGGAGCAGGCCCGGAGGACGGGGGTGACGTGGTGAGACTCGCATTCACCAGCCGCGTGATCGAATGGCGCGGCCCGGCGCCCTACTATTTCGCCGCCGTTCCCGACGAGCAGGCCGCCGACATCCAGGAAGTGGCCGCGATGGCCACGTACGGGTGGGGCGTCATCCCGGTCGAGGCCCGCATCGGCGACACCGTCTTCACCACCTCCCTCTTCCCGAAGGACGGCGGCTACCTCCTCCCCCTCAAGAACGCCGTCCGCAAGCCGGAGGACCTCTCCGAGGGCAGCCCGGTGACGGTGGAGATGACCATCGACCTCTGAGCCCCGCGACGAGCGACGCGGGTCGGCCTCTGCCCGGACGCGCGTGAGCCGTGGGGCAGGGGACCGGGCCCGGGGGATCCGCGCGGAGGCGGGGCCGGGTCCGGAATCCTGCGCCACGGCTCACGCCGCGGGTGAGGGGGATCAGCCGGGGACGATGCTGAACGAGCCGCCGTTGAGGGCGGTCTCGGTGTACGGCCCGCTGTCGATCGCCTCGGGGCCGTAGTCGGAGAACTGCTGCCCGTTCACGGTGATGCCGGAGAAGTCCAGCCGGCTGAAGGACGGGTAGCTGCCGGTGGGCGACTCGATGACCGCCTCGGCGCTGAGGTCGTCGGCGCCGAGCGACTGCTGGGTGGTCTGCGTCCAGCCCTGGGTGTTGTCGGTCAGCCGCAGGCTATAGGAGCCGCCGCCGTTGTCCACCACGCTCGCGCTGAAGTTGTCGCCGGCGCTGACCGGGTTGCTGAAGTACACCGGCGCGGCCGGGTACATCTCGTACCAGCCGGCGTAGTCCGGGCTGCCGTTGGAGCAGTCGACCGCGACACCGGTCTGCTCGACGGTCTGCGAGCCGTACCCGTCGATGCCTATCCAGGGCGCGAACAGGTCGTTGGACGTGTTGCAGCTGACGCTGGGCATCGTCCACGAGCCCGAGATGCTGCTGAACGAGCCCTGGGCGATATAGCCGCCCCAGTTGCTGTCGCCGGAGAAGCCGTGCAGCGGGTGGGCGAAGCCGTGGGCGGTACCGAACGAGACGCCCGGGGTGGCGGCCTGGACGGGTCCGGCCAGGCTCGCGCAGGACAGGGCGAGCACCGCGGCGGCGGCACGGGCTGAGGCTTTGGCGCGGGAAATGTGCATCCGTTGAACTCCAAGAGTGAGGGAGTCGTGGGGGGTTGTGGGGGGATGGGCCTGCCCGCGCCAGGCCGCGAGATCTGTGGGGGAGCCTGGGCGGCGGGCTGGTGCACTGATGTTCCTGTGGGACGGGTGTGAAAGGGAAGAAGACCGTTCCGTCGGGATGGCGCAATGGCATGAACATGTCAAAACAACTCCCGCACGGACCAAGCCGGTTCGAGGCGATCCACGGAGGCAGCCTGAAGCGGGGGTCTCGGCGGCCCCAGGTCATCCACTTTCTTATGCCTTCCAGGCGCGCGGCTTATGGGCGGCCGCAGATCGAGACTGTGCGACGCAGGGCGGCCGGGCGGGGAAAGTGCCAGCTCACCGGGCTGATGGCGAGGTCCGGACGACCCGGAGGCGCGGCCCCGCGCGGCGACCCGCGTTGCGCGAGCCGAATCCGTGGCGCGTGCGATTCCTTCCCCGGCGTTCCTACGCTGGCGGCACGTTCCACGCTTGATGGTTGTGAAGGGATACGCGCATGACGTCCAAGCAGCTCACCGGCCGGGTGGCCCTGGTCACGGGGTCCACCAGCGGCATCGGAGCGGCGACCGCGTCGCTCCTGGCCGAGCGCGGCGCCCACGTCCTGGTCTCCGGGCGCGACGCCTCCCGCGGCGAGTCCGTGGTGGCGGCCATCCGCTCGCGCGGCGGCAAGGCGGACTTCCTCGCCGCCGACCTGGGAGACGCCTCCGCCGTCCTCGACCTGGCCCGGCGGGCCGCCGAGGCGGGCGGCGGGCGCGTCGACATCCTGGTCAACAACGCCGGGATCTTCCCGTTCGGGCCCACCGCCGAGACCACCCCCGAGGACATCGACCGCGTGCACGCCCTCAACGTCCGCGCGCCCTATCTCCTGGTGGGCGCGCTCGCCCCGGCCATGGCGCGGCGCGGCTCCGGAGCGATCGTCAACATCAGCTCCATGGTCGCCGAGTTCGGTCTGGCCGGCATGGCCCTCTACGGGGCGAGCAAGGCGTCCCTCAACCTGCTGACCAAGGCGTGGGCGGCCGAGTTCGGCCCGCAGAGGGTGCGGGTCAACGCCGTGCAGCCCGGCCCCACCCGCACCGAGGGCACCGCGGGGATGGGCGACGACCTGGCCGGCCTCGCCGCGCAAGGCCCCGCCGGCCGCGCGGCGGGTCCGGAGGAGATCGCCTCGGCCGTCACCTACCTGGCGGGCGACGAAGCCGGCTTTGTCCACGGCGCGGTCCTGCCCGTCGACGGGGGCCGCACGGCCGTCTGACGGCCGCTCACCGCCGGGCGGCCCGGCCGAGCGCCACCACCAGGTTCCCCACGTCCCGGCGGCGCGACGACGCGGGCCACGCCGCCCAGGTCCGACGGACGACCGGACTCCCGGCCAGCGGGCGCCACACCACGGCCTCGGGGAGCGGCGGGGACCAGTCCGGTGGCGCGAACGCGAAGGCCGCCCCGGCCGCGACGGTCCCGATCTTCACCTCGGGCAGCAGCAGTTCCCCCGCGGCGCCCTCGGCGTCGGTGGCGATGCCGTGGCCGTGCAGGATCGCGGTCACCTCGTCGTACCAGGCGGGGCTGTCGGAGCGGGGGAACCCGACCCAGCGCAGTCCTGCCAGCGATTCCAGCCGGACGCCGCCCTTGCCCCGCCCGGCGCCCGGTCCGGCGGCGAGGAGAACGCCGAGCTTCTCCTCGACGACCAGCGAGGCGTCCACGTCCTGCCCGGTCGGCCGTCCCCGTACCAGGCCGATGTCCAGGTCCCCCGCCCGCAGGGCGGCCAGCTGCTCGGCCGAGGACAGGTGCCGCAGCCGCACCCGGACCTCGGGGTGCGCCTCGGCGAGGGCGGCCATCGGGCCGGCGAGCAGCCCGGGCGGCAGTTCGTACGGCACGCCGCACCGCAGCACCTGCGTATGCGCGCCGGCGCGGCCGCTCACGGCCGCGACCGCCTGGTCGAACCGTGCGAGCACGGCGCGCGCCTCCTCGTACAGCGCGGCACCGGTCTCGGTCGGCCGCACGCCGCCCGGGCCGCGCACCAGCAGATCGGTCCCGAACTCGCGCTCCAGGGCCAGCACCGTCTGGGACAGGCGGGGCTGGCTCACGTGCAGTCGGCGGGCCGCCGCGGACAGGCCGCCGGCCCCCACCACCGCGACGAAGGCGCGCATGTCTCGCAGTTCCATGCCTCCGATCGCACCACGGACCGCACGCCGGGCGCCATTCGTCGCGGCGCCCGCCGCGTCCTGCGGGGGCCGGCCGCGGGATCCGGCCGAAAGACACGCGTTCGACGGTCCGCCCGCCTCGTTGTTCCCTGCGACACGGTCGTGGAGAGGGGAGCGATGTCGACAGGGGCAGGAACACGCCGCCGGGCGCGGCGGGGCGGGAAGGCGGGAGCGGGGGAGGACGAGGGGATCTCGGACGCGGAGCGCGAGCTCTTCGGCGGCCGGCTCCGCTACGACCAGTCCTTCGTGCGCCACGAGACTTCGCTGAACCGGATGGGGTTCGGGCACATGGCGGCCGCGCTGCCGCGCATGGTGGGCATGGTGCTGCGCGCCGGTTGGGAGACCGACCGGCGCGCGCTGGCCGGGGTCGTGACGGCCCAGCTCGGGCAGGGGGTGATGGCCGCGTGGGGGCTGGTCGCCGTCAACAGCGTGCTGATGCGGCTGTTCGCCCAGGGCCCGACCGCGGACAAGCTGCGGGACGCGCTGCCGTCGCTGGCCGTGCTGGCGGTCACCGGGACGGGGGCGGCGCTGCTGTCGGCGTGGTCGACGGCCATGTCGGGACGGCTGGAGCCGCAGGTGGAGCGGAGGGTCTCCACCCGGTTCTACACGGCGGTCACCCGCGTGGAAGTGGCGGCGACCGAGCGGCCCGAGGTGCAGCGCGTCCTGGAGGCGGGCAGGTTCGGCACCGACTCCGCGCGCAGGATGCTGAGGCTGTCGGTGGGCGTCGGCAACGTGCTCATCGGCATGGCGGCGGCCGCGGCCGTCCTGGCCTCGCTGCACTGGGCCCTGCTGCCGATGCTGCTGGCCATCGCGCTGCCCAAGGGGTGGGGCGCGGTGCGCTCCGCCCGCCGCGAGTACGCCTCGCGGATGACGTGGATCGACCACCGGCGGGCCATCGCCTCCCTGCTGGCGTACCTGACCCGCCCGCACGCGGCCGGCGAGATCCGCGTGCACGCCGCCGGCGACAAACTGCTGTCCGGGTACGAGGAGATGGCCCGGCAGACGGAGGCGGAGCAGCGGCGGCTCGCGGGGGCGCAGGCCGGCACGGACCTGGTCGCGGGCGCCCTGGCCGGCCTGGCGTCGCTGGCCTGCTACGGCGTGCTGTGGTGGCTGCTGGCGAGCGGCCGGCTCCCGCTCGCGGTCGGCGGCACGGCCGTCATCGCCATCCGCACCTCCACCGGCCGCCTCACCTCCCTCGTTCAGCAGGTCAACAGCCTCTACGAGGAACTGCTCTTCCTCACCGACACCGAGGACGCCGTCGCGCTGGCCGCCCGGCACGAGATCCCGCGCGCGGGGCTGCCCCTGCCGCCGGACGTCCGCGAGGTCCGGGTGGAGGACGTGTCGTTCACCTATCCCGGCGCCGACGCGCCCTCGCTGAGGGGAGTGACCCTGACCGTCCGGCGGGGCGAGGTGACCGCCCTGGTGGGCGCCAACGGCTCGGGCAAGACCACCTTGACCAGGATCCTCGCCGGGCTGCTGATCCCCTCCGAGGGGAACGTCCGGTGGGCCGGCCCGGCCGGCGCGGGGGTCGAGCTGCGGGAGGCCGACCGGCGGCAGGTCTTCGCGGCGGTCGGCATGCTCGCCCAGGACTTCCCCCGGTGGGAGATGACGGCCGCCACCAACGTTGCCATCGGCGCCGGGGACCGCCCGCGCGACATGGGGCGCGTGCGGGAGGCCGCACGGCAGGCCGGCGTCCTCGACCTGGTCGAGGGCCTGCCGCACGGCTGGGACTCCATCGTGTTCAAGGGGTACGAGCGCGGGGTCCAGCTCTCGGGCGGGCAGTGGCAGAAGCTGGGCACCGCGCGGAGCCTGTACCGCGGCGCCGCGTTCCTCCTCGTCGACGAACCGACCTCCGCGCTGGACCCGCACGCGGAGATCGCCGCGTTCGCCGGGCTGTGGTCACTGGCCAGGCAGGGGCACGCGGTCGTCCTGGTCACCCACCGGCTGGCCGCGACGGCCAACGCCGACCGCATCTACGTCCTCGACCGGGGCCGGCTGGCCGAGGAGGGCACGCACGCCCAGCTGATGGCCCGCCAGGACGGCCTCTACCAGGGCATGTTCACCGCGCAGGCCGCCCAGTACGGGATCGCCGCGCCGGTCGTGCCCGCGGCGCGGCGGTCGGGCCCGGCCGACGACGCGGCCGACGACGCGGCAGGCGGGCGCCCCTGACCGGCGCGGGCCGGCCGCCGTACCCCTCACGACGGTGCGGCCGTGTCCCCCCGGGCGACGACGCGGCGGGCCGCCTGGCACAGGGCCGCGACGGCCGGACGCGAACTCGCCCGGGGGAGCCAGGCCAGGGCGGCCGTGCAGGGCAGCAGGTCGGTGACGTCCACGTAGGCGACCCCGGGCCGGGGGAAGAGGTGCCGGGCGGCGGCCGGCAGGAAGACGACGGCCTCGCCGCGGGCGACCGCCAGGAGCATCGCCTCGACGTCCGCGGCCACCGGCCCGTACCGCACCCGGGTGCCGTCGGGGCGGGGGTCGACCGTCCAGAAGTCCCACCACTCCCGGGGGATCTCGGGAGGGACGTCGACCATGGCGTGGTCGGCGAGCTGGGACAGCAGCAGGGGCTGCCGGGCGACCAGCGGGTCGTCGGCCGGCAGGCACGCCACCCGGGGTTCGACGGCGAGGCGCAGGGTGCGGATGCCGGGCGGCACCGGGGGCCGCAGGAACGCGGCGTCGACCTCGCCGCGGGTGAGCGCGCCGATCTGCTCGGTGAGGCCGAGCGTGCGCATCTCGACGGTCAAGTGGCGGTGCGCGGACCGCAGTTCGGTCAGTATCGCGTGGGTGTAGGGCATCGCGGCCTCGCCGCCTATGAAGCCGATCACCAGGTGCCCGGAGATCTCCCGGGCCTGGCGCCCGGCCGCCTGCCGCAGCTCCGCCATGGCCGCCACGGCGGAGCGGACGCGGGGGAGCAGGGCGCGGCCGGCCGCGGTGAGCTCGACCGCGCGGCTGGTGCGCTCGACCAGCTGGAGGCCGAGGTTGGCCTCCAGGGCGGCGATCTGGCGGCTCAGCGCCGGCTGCGTCATGAACGCGCGCTCGGCGGCCCGGCCGAAGTGCAGCTCCTCGGCGAGCACCAGGAACAGGCGCAGTTGGTGGGTGCTCGGGTCACGCCGCCCCTCGGGTACGGACGAGGAGGACGGGGCACCGCGCTGAGCCATGCAGGACAGGGTATCGATCCCGCCCGGCTTTGCATGGCCCGGCGGGTGTCCCCGGCCCCGGGCCCGGGGGATGATCGCAGCTGCGGCACGGAACACGGTTCCGTCCGGCCCCGGGCTCCGCGCGGGTGGCGGAGCCCCGACGAAGGGGACGGACGGGCGACCGCGCGCCATGGTCCAGGTGACCGCCCGCCGCACGCCGCGGAAGGGCCGTCACACGCGGCCACGGCGTCCAGGCCGGCGGAGGAGGGGGCCCGGCCTGGGCGCCGTGAAGGGTTCGGGGGATCGCACGTCCCGCCGGGAAGCGGGACACGTCCCCGACCCGGCGGGACGCGGGACCCCGTGGCGTTCCCCCAGACCACCGGCGGCGGGACAATGGCTCCCATGAGCGATGAGCCGTGGCGCGAGGGCGGCGAGCCGGCCTGCATGCTGCACCTGGTCTGCCCGGAGTGCGGCCGGATCCGGGAACGGCGGGGCGACCCCGTCTGCGAGCACTGCGGGGCGGCCGCGGAGGACGAGGACACGGGTCGCCGCGTCCTCGATGGCGGCGACAAGAGCTGACCGCGCCCACGCGACCAAGACACCTCCACCAACGCGGCCGGCCGGCCCCGTTCACAGGGGCGCGGAATCCAGCAGCGCCTGCGGGGTGAGCGGCTGCTCGGTCCAGATGCACTTGCCCGCCGCGGTGTAGCGCGCGCCCCAGCGGTGGGACAGGGCGGAGACCAGGTGCAGCCCGCGCCCGCCCTCGTCGTTCTCCGCCGCGTGCCGGATCCGCGGCGTGGTCAGGCTGCCGTCGGAGACCTCGCAGACCAGCGTCCGGCCGCGCAGCAGCCTCAGCCACATCGGTCCCCTGGCGTGCCGGACGGCGTTGCCGACCAGCTCGCTGGCCAGCAGCTCGGTGGTCATCACCAGGTGTTCCAGGCCCCACCGCGCCAGCTGCGCGCGGACGTGCGCGCGGGCCCTGCCTGCGGCGACGGGGTCGAACGGCAGCGGCCAGGAGGCCATGTCCTCCTCGGTGATCGCGTGCGTGCGGGCGACCAGCACGGCCGCGTCGTCGTCGGCCCGTCCGCCGCGCGGGGTGAGCGAGCCGACGAGGGTGTCGCACACCCCCTCCAGATCGTCGCGGGCCGCCGGGTCGGCCGCCGCCCCGGCCAGCACCTCCGCCAGCCGGCCCATGCCGGGCTCGATGTCGGTCCCGTCGGCCTCGACCAGCCCGTCGGTGTAGAGGACGAGGACACTCTCGGCGGGCAGTTCCAGCTCCACCGTGTGGAACGGGGGAGTGGCCACGCCCAGCGGCGGGTCGGGCTCGGCGTCGGCGAAGCGCACCCGGCCGTCGGGCCCGCGGATCGCCGGGGGCGGGTGGCCGGCGCTGGAGTAGGAGAGCACGCGGGTGGTCGGGTCGTACACCGCGTACAGGCACGTGACGAACTCGACGTGCCCCAGGTCGGCGATCAGCCGGTCCAGCCGGGCGAGCAGGTCGTCGGGCGGGATCTCCAGGTCGGACAGGGTGTGCACGGCGGTCCGCAGCCGGCCCATCATCACCGCCTCGGCCAGCCCGTGGCCCATCACGTCCCCGATCACCAGCGCCACCCGCTCCGCCGACAGCGGGATGACGTCGTACCAGTCGCCGCCGACCTCCGCCCCCGTCGCGGCGGGCACGTAACGGGCGGCGGCGGTGATCGCGGGCAGGTCGGGCAGGCTGCGCGGGAGCATGCCGCGCTGGAGCTCCTTGGCCCGGGAGTGCTCGGCGTCGAACAGCCGGGCCCGTTCGAGCGCGTGCGCCACGAGGCTGCCCAGGGCCACCAGCAGGGTCCGCTCCTCCTCGTCCAGCGCGCGCGGCCGGCCGAAGGAGACCACGCAGCAGCCGATGGCCCGGCCGGAGGCGATCAGCGGCATGAACGCCCACGCCTCCTTGCCGCTCTCCGCCATGAGGGCGCCCAGGTGCGGGTAGCGCTCCATGAACTCCTCGGGCGAGGCGATCAGCACCGGGCGGCGGGCCCGTAGCGCGTCGGGCCCCGGCCCGTCCGCCCACAGGTCCATCCCGTCCATGCCCGAGCCGAACCGCTCGGCGTAGCCGCGGGCGCCGACCGCGCGCAGCCGGTTGTCCGCGTCGACGGCCGACAGGTGCAGGCCGGCCGCGCCGAACAGCGGCATCAGGTGGTCGGCGGTCGCGGCCACCACGTCGCGGACGGTCAGCGCCTGCGCCAGCGCCCGGGTCAGCTCCTCGATCCGCTCCGAGCGCCGGGCGGCGGCCCGCCGGGCGCGATCCTCGCGCTCCCGGCGTGCCCGGTCCTCGGTGATGTCGGTGAAGTAGACGGTCAGCCCGCCGGGCACCGGCACGAGCCGGGTGTGGTACCAGCGGCCGTCGCGGGGAGCCCGCACGTCGAACCCGACCGGGGAGCCGTCGATCACCGCCCGGCGGTAGTGCTCCTCCAGCCCGTAGGCGTCCGCGTCGGGCACCGCCTCCCACAGCACCCGGCCCAGCAGCCGGCCGCGCGCGCCGAGCAGGGTCTCGGACTCGGTGTTGCAGTAGAGGATGCGCCAGTGGTCGTCCAGGGCGAGGAAGCCGTCGGACATGTGCCGCAGCGCGCGGCCGACGGCGTCCCGGGCCAGCCGGGTCTCCGTGGTCTCCCACAGGGTGCCGGTCATACGCAGCGGCTCCCCGTTCTCACCGAACGTGATGTAGCCGCGCGCCTCGATCCAGGCGATCTCGCCGCCGGGCCGGCAGACCCGGTACTCCAGGCCGTAGGCGGTGCGCTCGGCGACCGCGCGGTCGATCTCGGCGAAGACGCCGGCGGCGTCGTCGGGGTGGAGCATCTCCCCCCAGCTGTCGACCCGCTCGTCGAAGGTCTCGCGGCGCAGCCCGACCGCGTTGAGCGCGGTGTCGTCGGCCAGCAGGCGGCCGGTGCGCATGTCCCAGTCCCACGCGCCGACGCTGATCGCCCGCATGGCCTGGGAGAAGTGCCGGCCGGTGGGCTCCTGCCACCAGGTGGGGCGCAGCAGCACGTTGGCCGCCCGGGTCCGCCCCATCCGGCGGCCCGCGCCCTCGGCGAGCGCCGTCACGAAGGCCAGGTCCTCCGGCCCTGGCGCGGCGGCGCCGTCCGCGAGCAGCACCGTCAGCGCGCCCAGCGGGATGCCGGAGTACCTGAGGGGCACGGAGATCATCGCCGTCCCGTCGGGCAGACCCCGTCCGAGTCCGGTGTTCCGTGCCGGTCCGCCGTTCTCCCCGGCGGTACGGGGCGGGTCGCCGCCGGTCTGCGCCGCGGGGGTGCTCGCGGACCCCGCTCCCAGGTCCTGTGCACGGGGTGCGCGGGCGCCGTTCTGTCGTGCTTGGCCACCGCGGTTCGCCGGCCGCCGCACGAGGCGCTGCTCGCGGACGGCACGCGCCGGGGGCGCCGCCTCGGACGGCTCGATGCCCTCCCACCGCTCGGCGTACGAGCGGGGCAGGCCGCTGACCGCCGCGAGCAACAGTGTCCGGTCGGTCTCCGGGACCCGGTGCGCCATGCCGCCGAACCCGTGCAGGGCGGCCACCGCCTGGTCGAGGGCGAAGGGCAGCACCTCGGTGTCGCTCAGGCCGTCCTCGACCTGGGTGAGTGCCCATCCCCGCACGCCGTCCGGCTCCGCCATGGCGACGCCGATGTCCGACTGTGGTGCCTCCACATCCACTCCCTCGGGTCGCCGCCGGCCCGCGACTCCTGGACTACCGCTTCAGGAAGCCCCCTACCCGCCCATAAACCTGCTAAAGCCGTGAAAGCCGCATCCATCCCGCCGATGGGCCGGGCCGCGGGCGCGCGCCCCGCCGGTCCATGGGGACAGGCGCCCGCGGCCCGCCCGACGGCGCGGGGCGGTCAGCCGAAGACCTTCAGCTCGTAGATCCGGGTCGCGGGGTCGGTGGTCTGGGTCGGGGTGGTGACGGTGAGGCGCACGTAGCGGGCGGTGGTGCCGCCGGGGAGGGCGTGGGTGGTGACGGAGGCCGTGTTCGCGGTGGCCTGCGCCGCGGTGGTCCAGGTCGAGCCGTCCGCGGAGAGCTGGACGGAGTAGGCGCGGGTGTTCCAGGACGTGGACTCCCCACCCGCGCCCGCGTGGTCGATCTCCACCCCGGTCAGCGCGTGCGAGGCGCCGAGGTCGACGGTCAGCTGCGCGGGTGAGGCGAGGGAGCAGAACTTGTCGGTGGTGCCTCCGCCGACGCTGCCGTTGACGGCCTTGGCGGGGGTCTCGTCGGCGTTGCACGGCGTCGAGCCGGTGGCGGCGCGGCCGAGCGCCAGGTCGGTGCCCGTACCGCCGCCGCCGTTCATCGCGGAGCTGACCGAGGCCGCCCACTGCCAGGGCGCTCCGGTCCCGCCGGGCAGGGAGTTGAAGTACTCCCAGCCGGCGACGCCGCCGAAGGACGGGTACCTGGCGGTCAGTGCGGCGAGCGTCGAGCCGAGGGTGGTCGGATCGACGTATCCGCTGCCGCAGTTGGCCGGGTTGGTGAGGGTGCCGGCGACGACCTTGTCGGCGGGCACCACCCCGTGGCTGATGATCGCGTCGTAGCCGGAGGTCGAGTTCAGCGAGCCCCAGCCGCAGTAGAACTGGGCGTTGAACCAGGCGATGGAGTCGGCCCGGTCGCGGTAGAGCTGGTCGTAGCTGAAGCCGGAGAGGTTGCCGCCGCCGCTGAGGGCGGTCGCGACCGGTGCGAGGGTGACGAGGAAGCCGGACCCGAAGTCGGTGTGCAGCTGGTCGATCAGCCGCTCGACGCCGGCCAGTGACATGGACTCCTCCACGTCGAGGTCCAGCCCGTTGAGGTGGTAGGTGGACACGACGTTCTTCAGCAGCGGGTAGTACGTGGAGAACTGCGTGTCCAGCCGCTGGAAGCTGCCGGCCGCGGCGCCGCCGACCATCCCGATCGCGTGCACGCCCTTGGCCTGCATCGCGGTCACGTCCGTCCACATCTGCGTGAACTTCGCGGCGTTCGGCGGGTCGTCGTTGAGGTGCACCGAGCCGTCGCTGTTGAGGTGGAACGCGCCGATCATCAGATCGGTGGCCCCGGTGGCGTGATCCGTCAGGCCCAGCGGCGACACGTACGTGCCGTTGCTGTACTGCGTCTGGTAGTAGACGACGACGCGCTTGCCCGTCGCCGCCTGCGCGGCCGTCCCGCCGCCGAGCACCGCGACGGCCGTAGCGACCGCCACGGCGATCAGCGCGGCCAACGCCCTCCTGATGTTCCCGACCCGCATCCCGGTCTCCTCTGCTGTGGGGGATGACAATGTTGTCATGGCTCCTACAGTTGCCACAGGGGTGCGAGGGCGACCTGGGACGCGGGGGGCGGAGTGTCAGGGGGCGGTGGGCAGCACCATGGCGAAGAGCTGGCCCTTGCCGGGATCGAAGGCGTTGGCGCCCAGCAGCCAGCGCAGCACGATGGCCAGCACCTGCGGGTCCTGGTTGAGGAGCGTCTTCGCGCCCCCCGCGGTGGACAGCAACTCCAGCGCGGTGGACATCACCTCGGTGGGGCTGTCGCCCCCGTAGACCCGGGCCGCGTAGCTGCCGCGGTCGTTGCCGCCGGCCGGGTACGCGGGCATCACGGCCCGGTACGCGCACTCCTTGGACAGCTTGTCGTCCCTGGACCCCGGGTGCAGCGGCACCAGGGTGCCGCCGCCCGCGTGGGTGTGCCGCCCGTGCAGCAGGCGGATCAGGTCGAGCCAGCAGCCCAGCGGGAGGGAGTTCTCCAGGACGTGCCCCACCTCGTGGGCCACCACGTCCGGGCCGTCCGGCTCGCCGATGGTGATGTTGACGCCGCCGGCCTCGGTGTACGCGCGGATGTTCCGGTCCTGGCCGGCGGACTTGACCACCGTGAACCGGGGGGTCGGCAACTGGTCGTGCACACCCGGCGCGATGACGTTGCTGAGGCCGTGCAGGCCCGTCTTGATGTTCTTGACGGTCCCGGGCAGCGCCTTCTCCGTGACGAGGCTGGTCTCCTCGCCGTCGTGGTCGGACGGGGCCGGCTCCACCACCGGGTCCGTGGACCAGCGGGCGTTCACACCGCCGCGCAGCGGTACGGTGGCGGCCCCCTTCAGCGCGGTCCGGACGGCCGCCAGCCCGCCCAGGTAGTCCGTGAGCATCGACCTGGTCGACTGGGAGAGCACCGGCTGGAAGGCCGCCGACTGCGGATGCGCCGTCAGGTAGGCGGTGCCCAGGCCGGCCTGGTCGTTGGGAATGGCCAGCGTCGTCATCGTCTCGAAGTCGTACAGCAGGGACAGGACGTCCGCGTGCGGCCGCACCCGCAGCCCCGACTGGTTGTACCAGGCGTTCACCACCTGCGTGGCCAGCCCGTCCAGGAACGGCTTGAGGACCGCCGTGATCTGGGGGAGCGCGAAGTTCCCGTAGGTCGGGTCCTGCGGGCTGACGGCGGCGAGGGTGTGGGCCTGGATGTTGCTGTAGAGGAGCTGCAGGCCGACCGCGGCGTTCACCGGGCCGGTCAGGATGTGCCGGATACCCTCTTCGTACACCTCGCGGTGGCTGGAGAGCGCGGCCGGATTGGCGGGCGCGGCCGGCGGCACCTGCCCGGGCAGGGCGGCCACCAGCAGCACGGCCAGCTCCGCCGGGTCCGGCAGGATGCTCCCGTCCAGGCACGAGCGGATGCGCCGGTCGGTCATTCCGGTCAGGTCCGGCGGGTTGTCGCCGGGTAAGTACAGTGCCCTGGGGTGCGGCATGACGAAGGCCCCTCGTTCGTGAGCGGGGGCCCTCCGGTTCCCCCCGGCCGCCGCCCGCTGCGTGTGGGCACGACAGTAGGGCGGCGCCGGACCCTGTGAACGCCATGTGAAGAACTCATGTCCGGATATGTGCGCAGCGGTCCGTACTTTGTCGAAAACGCGTCGTACACGCGGTGCCACACGGCGCGACGGCCGCCCTCTCCTGTCGGCCGAGCCCCGCCGCGCGGCCTAGGGTGTACCGGGTGGCACGCTATTTCGACGTACATCCCGTGAACCCCCAGCCGCGCGTCATCAGCGCCGTGGCCGACAGCATCCGCTCCGGCGCGCTCGTCGCGTACCCGACGGACTCGGTCTACGCGCTCGGCTGCAAGCTGGGCAACCGAGAGGGGATCGACCGCATCCGGTCGATCCGCCGGCTCGACGACCGGCACCACTTCACCCTGGTGTGCAGCACCTTCGCGCAGCTCGGCCAGTTCGTGCAGATCGACAACGACGTGTTCCGGGCGGTCAAGTCGGCCACGCCGGGCAGCTACACGTTCATCCTCCCCGCGACGAGGGACGTGCCGCGCCAACTGCTGCACCCGAAGAAGCGGACCGTCGGCGTGCGCATCCCCGACCACGTGGTGACCCAGGCGCTGCTCGCCGAGCTCGGCGAACCCCTGGTCTCCAGCACCCTGCTGCTCCCGGACGAGGAGGAGCCGATGACCCAGGGCTGGGAGATCAAGGAGCGGCTCGACCACGTGGTGGACGCGGTCGTGGACTCGGGGGAGTGCGGCACCGAACCCACCACGGTCGTCGACTTCTCCGGCGACGTCCCCGAGATCCTGCGCCGCGGTGCCGGGGATCCCGCGCGCTTCGAGTGAGCCGCGGCCCTTCCGGCCTCGACGGGCTGCGGCTGCCCGCGCCGCTGGCGACCGGACCCGGCACCGCGCGGCTCCTGCCGCCCGCGGCCGACCCGTACTTCCGGGTGGAATCGGTGACCGGGGGCGCGGACCTGGAGGCGTCGTTCGCCGTGCTGGTCGGTGTGGAGGGGGAGCTGACGCTGGTCGACGCCCGCGGGGACGGCACGCGGCTGGCGGCGGGGGAGACCCTTCTGCTGCCGTACGCGTACGGCGCCCGCGCCGTGCGCGGTTCGGGCCGCGCCCTGCGCTGCCGGCCGCCCGCGCCACCGGCCGTCGCCCGCGACGGGGAGGCCGGGTGAGCGGTCCCGGCGCCGCGCCCCGCTCACTCACCTCGCGCAGGTGGGCGACACTGGCCGGCGCGTTCAGCTCGCGGGCGCCGAAGACCACGTTGCCGGCCCGGTTCTCGCCGGCAGTAGCCGGGTGCGGGCGGTCGGCAGCGGCCACTCCTTCAGCACCGTCGCCGACACCAAAGGCGACCTGGTGACCACCGAAGCGCTGCCCCGCCGGGCGGAGATCGACCCCGGCGGTCGCACCGCGCTGCTCGGATCGGGCCTGCGGTACGGCGAGTCCGCCGCCGAACTCCACGCCGCCGAACTCCACGCCGCCGGGCTGGGACTCGCCGCCATGGGCTCGCTGCCGCACACCGTCGCCGCCCGCCACCCGCGCTTCGACGACTTCCGCCGCCTGATCGACCACCACGACCCCGCGGGTGTCTTCACCAACGCCTTCACCGTGCACTACATCCGCACCCCCAC
Organism: uncultured Actinomycetota bacterium; assembly: GCA_963756705.1. GTDB lineage: Bacteria > Actinomycetota > Actinomycetes > Streptomycetales > Streptomycetaceae > Actinacidiphila. The sequence continues at coordinate 654,647 of CAVWOS010000010.1, forward strand.
GACCTGAACGCCCCCGCGGGCCGGCCCGGCCCGGCGCGCAACCCCATGGGGGTGGCTAGTGGGCCTCGTCGCGGGGGCGTGCGTGGTGGGGGTGGGGTGGTGGGGTGGCGAGGCGGTCGAGGGTGCGCAGGACCGGCTCCACGCCGTCCTCCGCCCGGATCCGCTCGGCGAGGGCGGTCGCGCGCTCGGCGTAGGAGGGGTCGCGGACCACCTGGCCGACCGCGTCGGCGAGGGCGGCGGCGGTCAGACGGCGCAGGGGGACCGGCCGCGGGGCGACGCCGAGGGTCTGGAGGCGCCGGGCCCAGAAGGCGGCGTCGAACTGCACGGGGACCGGCACGGCGGGGACGCCCGCGCGCAGCCCCGCGGCCGTGGTGCCCGCACCCGCGTGGTGCACGACCGCCGCCATGCGCGGGAAGAGCAGGCGGTGCGGGACGTCGCCGACCACCAGCATGTCGTCGCCGTCGGCGTCCAGGCCGCTCCAGCCCCGCTGGATCACCCCCCGCACCCCGGCGGCGCGCAGCCCCCGTACCACCGCGGCGCTCAGCGCCTCCGGGTCCGGGACGGTGGCGCTGCCCAGCCCCACGAACACCGGCGGCGGCCCGGCGGCCAGGAACTCCTCGACCTCGTCGGACAGCCGCTCGCCGGCGTCGTCCTCCGGCCACCAGTACCCCGTCACCGTCAGCCCGGGGCGCCAGTCGGCCGGGCGCGGCAGCACGGAGGGGCTGAAGCCGTGCAGGACCGGCCAGTCCGCGCGCTCCAGGGCGCGCCGCTGGGCGCCGACCCGGCGGCGGGGCAGACCGAAGCGGTCGCGCAGCGTACGGCAGGCGTCCGGGAAGACCTGGTCCAGCCCCGCGTTCACCGCCGCCGCGGAGAGCCGGTTCACCGGCCCGCCCCAGGAGCCGGTGGCGATCATCGGGGCGGCGAACTCCCTGGTGGGCGCGAGCGGTTGGAGGTAGACGCCCGCGCTCGGCACCCCGAGGCCCTCGGCGATCACCTGGCCCAGCGGCGCCACCGCCCCGTTGAGCAGCAGCAGTTCGTTGCCGACGGCCCCGGCCACCAGCGCGTCGGCCATCTCGCCCACCAGCTCCCGGGCCATGCCGAAGAGCCGGGTCAGCTTCCCGGCCGCGCTGCGGCTGCGGTGCAGCCCCTGCCCCGCCGCCGAATCCAGCGCCGCGCGCGGGTCCACGGGCACCGGGTGGAACCCCACCCCGGCGCCGAGCACCAGCGGCGCGAACCGCTCATGGGTCGCGATCGTCACCTCGTGACCCGCCCGCGCCAAGCCGAGCCCCAGCCCGGTGTACGGCGCCACGTCGCCTCGCGAGCCCGCCGTCATGATGACCACACGCACGGTGATCAGTATGCCCCCTGGGTCCGACGGCGGAAATGCCTTTCCCGCCTGATCAGGAGCCGGATTTCACCCGCGCCGCCGCGAAGCGTCCGCGGCGGCCCCCGCCGCCCGGGCCGATGCCGCGAGCGCCCCCGTGTGCATCGGGCACGACGGGGTACGGCGTTCCTCACGGGGGCGTGCGCGAGGAGTCCTCCTCGGGCACGCGCGTCGAAGCCCCCCGGAAGGAGGCCGCCGGTGTCCGAGCGGATCGCGGCAGCCGCGCTCGTCAGCCTGATGCAGGCGAGCCACACCGCCACGCTCGAACAGCTGCCGAAGATCATCGCCGAGCACGCCGCCGAGGCGGGGCTGCGGGAGGCGACCGTCTTCGTCGTCGACATCCGGGAGACGGTGCTGCGCGAGCTCACCGGCAGGGGCCCGGACGCCGGGGAGAGCGGCCAGGAGCTGACCGTGCTGGGCAGCCTGGCCGGCCAGGCGTTCCAGCGGGTGGACCTGCTCCTCGAGAGCGGGGCCTCAGAGCGCGACGGGCGGCGCTGGTGGGTGGCGATCACCGACGGCGTCGAACGCCTCGGCGTGCTGCGTGCCGACACCGCCCTGGACGACGAGCCGACCCGCCAGGCGCTTCGGGACCTGGCGGGGACGACGGCCCTCCTGCTGCTCAGCAAGCGTTCCTTCAGCGACTCCATGGCCCGACTCGTGCGCACGGAGCGGATGAACGTCGCCGCGGAGATGCAGTGGAACCTCACCCCTCCGACCGCCTACGCCGGGCACGACGTGACCGTGGGCGCCGCGATGGAGCCCGCCTACGCGATCGGCGGGGACGCCTTCGACTACGCCGTGGCCGGCAACATCCTCCACCTCAGCGTCTTCGACGCCATGGGCCACGACACCCGGGCCGGGATCACCGCCAACGTCGCCGTCAGCGCCTGCCGCAACGCCCGCCGCCAGGGCGCGACCCTTGCCGAGACCAGCCGCCACATCGACGCGATCCTCCTCGAACAGTTCGGCACGAGTCGCTACGCCACCGGGATCCTCGCCGACCTGGACCTGGAGAGCGGCCGGCTCAGCTGGATCAACCGCGGCCACCACCTGCCGATCCTGCTGCGGGACAACCGCTGGGCCACCGAGCTGAGCTGCCCCCCGGCCGGCCCCATGGGCGCCGACCTCCACCTGCCGATGACCGAGTGCAGCGAGCAACTGGAGCCCGGCGATCGGCTCGTCCTCTACACCGACGGCGTCGTCGAGGCCCGCGACGCCCTCGGCCGGCAGTTCGGCCGCGAGCGCTTCATCGACTACATCAGGCGCCACCACTCCGGCCACCACACCCTGCACGAAACCCTGCGCCGCCTCATGGCCGCGGTCCTCTCCCACCACGACGGCACCCTCGACGACGACGCGACCGTCCTCCTCACCGAATGGCGCGGCGGCCACCAGGAATCCCTGACCCCGTAGGGACGGGACGGTGTTTCGGCCCGTCGCCGGACGCCCGACGGCCCGCCGCAGAACAGCATTCTGGAAGCTTGTGCGGGGTGAGGGGTGCCTCAATACTGACCGTTCCCACCTGGGAATCCGTTCTCCGGGCCGAGTGAATCCGATGTAACGCGAGGCAGAATATGGCGCAAAGTCCGGCTCACTTCCTGGCGCTGGCGATGGTCGACGTCGCCGTCGTCCTGATCGCCAGCACCGCGCTCACCCCTCTCCTGCGAAGGCTTCGCCAGCCGCCGGTGATCGCCGAGATCACCGCGGGCATCGCGCTGGGGCCCAGCCTGCTGGGACTGTTACCCGGGAACATCCCCAACCGGTTGTTCCCGGTGAGCGTGAGACCCGACCTCTCGGCGGTCGCGCAGGTCGGGATCCTGCTGTTCATGTTCCTGGTCGGATGGCAGATGAACCCCGGTGACATCCGCCGCAACCGCGGGGCGGTGGCCGGCGTCTCGTTCGCCTCGATCGCGCTGCCCTTCGCCACCGGGATCATTCTGGCCACCTGGCTGTACCACGACCACTCCCAGGTGAACGGCCACCACGTCAGCAAGACCGCGTTCGTGCTGTTCGTCGGCACCGCGATGGCCATCACCGCGTTCCCCGTGCTCGCCCGGATCATCCTGGAGCACCGCCTCCAGATGACCAGGGTCGGCGCCCTCTCGCTGACCAGCGCGGCGGTGGGCGACGTCCTCGCCTGGTGCATGCTCGCCCTGGTCTCCGCCGTCGCCGCCTCCTCGGGCTCCGGGGCGCTGGTGCGACTGGCCGGGAAGTCGGCCCTCTACGTCGTGGTGCTCGTCGCCGTCGTCCGGCCGCTGCTCAAGCTGCTGATCAACCGGATGTCCCGGCACGGCAATGTCGCGCCGCAGATACTGGCCCTGCTCGCGTCCGGCGCGTTCCTCGCCGGCTACGTCACGAACGAGATCGGACTCGACGCCATCTTCGGCGCGTTCTCCTTCGGTCTGATCATGCCCAGGGACGCCGGGCCCTCGCTCCAGGCGCGCGTGCGGGTCCCGATGGAGAACGTCACCGCCCTGCTGCTGCCGGTCTTCTTCGTCAGCACCGGGCTCGGGGTCGACGTCACCAAACTCGGCAGCGGCGGCATCCTCGAACTGCTCGCCATCATCGCGGTCGCCTGTACGGGCAAGATCGTCGGCGCGACCGGCGCGGCCCGCCTCTCGGGCCTGTCCTGGTACGAGTCCCGCACCGTCGGCTTCCTGATGAACACCCGGGGCCTCACCGAGCTGATCATCATCAACGTGGGCGCGACGGTGGGCGTCCTGGACGGCAACATGTTCACGATGATGGTCATCATGGCCCTGGTCACCACCGGTATGGCCGGTCCCTTCGTCCCGCGGCTGCCCTACGCCCGCACCGGCGGCTTGGAAGACACCGACGACACCGACGACACCGCCCCCGCCGCGGAGACCGGCGAGGACGCGGCCGGACGGTCGGCCGGGAGCTCGGACCGGCACGCGGTGTGAACCCTGGGGTTCGCACCCCGCACGGTCGTCGGCGCCCGGCCCGGGAGGGCCGGGCGCCGACGACCTTTCCCGGCTCAGCCGGTCCTGTGCTGCGGCTGCTCGTTGGTGTCCAGGGTGACGACGGCGCCGCCCGCGAAGGGCGTGGCAGGGCCGAAGTTCGAGCCGCCGCCCAGCGCGCCGCGGGTGAAGGAGGAGGCGCCCGTGACCGTGAAGGTGCCGCCGCTGAGACCGACGTTCAGCACGAACAGCGCCCCGGACTGCGGCGAGCCGTCCTCCCAGGGCGCGGTGACCAGCAGTTCGGGCGTGCCGTCGCCCGTGACGTCGAGGATGCGCAGGCCGTAGCCGAACCCCTCGCCGACCTGGGCGTTGGCCCCGATGACCGGGTCGTTCTCGTTGAAGGTCGTCCCCGCGGCCGACAGCAGGCCAGCGGTGCCCCCGCGCAGCAGGGTGACCGTGCCCAGATCGTCCTCGCGCAGTGACCCCGCGGCCAGGTCGTCGTAACCGTCGCCGTCGAGGTCGCCGACCGCGAGGGACCCGGCGAAGAAGTCGTTCTCCTCGGGCACGCCCGCGATGCCCGGGCTGGACTGGTCGAGGGTCTGCAGCCGGCTCGCGCTGACCCCGTCGCTCCCGCCCCGGGCGACGACGAGTGCTCCGGCGTACTGCGGGGCGCCCACTTTCCGGTCGGCGGTCACCAGCACGTCGGCGTTCGCGCCGCCGTGGAACCTGCCGACGGCCACCGAGCGCAGGTGGTCCTGGGTGCCGGTGCTCGCGACGCTGAAGCTGCTGCTGGCGGCGGGGTCCACGCCGCTCGCCGAGCCGGGGAGCACCCACACGCCGCCCCACGCGTCGGCCGTTCCGCTCACCGCCTCGCCGGCCGCGCCGATCACCAGGTCGTCCTTGGCGTCACCGGTGATGTCGCCCGCGGCCAGGGACCAGCCGAAACGGTCGTCGGTCTCCGGGGTCCCGTTGAGGCCCGCGGAGTCCTGGGTGCACCCCACCGAGCCCGTGGCGGTCAGCCCGTGGGTGCCGCCGTACACGAGGGTGACCGCGCCGGCCCGCTGGGTGGTGCCGACGGCCTCGCCGGGCTGGCCGATGGCGAGGTCCGCGTAGCCGTCGGCGTTGAAGTCCCCGACCGTCAGGCTCGCGCCGAACAGGTCGCCGGCCTCGTTGTCGCCGGGGACGCCGGGCTGACCCTGGTCGATCTGGGTGAGGGTGTTGGGGATCAGGCCGAGGTACGGCGAGGTGGTCTTCCCGTACAGGACGGTGACCATACCGACGTTCTGCGTCGTCTCGAACGCCTCGGTCGGGTTGCCGACCGCGACGTCGGCGAGGCCGTCGCCGTTGAAGTCCCCGGTGACCAGGGCCTGGCCGAACTTGTCCTCGTCCTCCCCGCTGCCCGGCACGAAGTCGAAGGCGTCCTGGCTGACCACGACGGCGGGCGCGGCCGGAAGCGTTCCGCCGCCCGGGATCACCTCGATCGACCCGCCGCGGTCGACGCCGAGGGTGTTCGGGTCCCCGGGGAACGTCAGCCGCGCGCCGGTCGACACGACCATGTCGGCGTAGCCGTCGCCGTTGACGTCCGCCCGGGTGGCGGCCCCACCGGGCGTGGTGACGGCGGGCACGGCGTGCGGCCCGGTGGTCCGCCCGGTGCCCGGTGCCCCGTGCGGGGCGGCCACCGCGCCGGTGGCTGCCATGAACGCCGCGACGACCGTGGCAAGCGCGATACCCGCTGTTCGAACGGGTCTGGTTCGTGTGATCACAACTGCTCCTGGAAGTAGGGATGAACCTGTTCGAGCAGGACGCTTCCGCCGGGCTCGTGGGGATGGGGTCACCACGTGAATCCGTCGTTCCCGAGCCCCCACCCGTACGAACCGCCTCCCGAAAGAGCCGGAACGTTGCCGGGCGGCGCCGACACACCCGCCTCGACGGCGACAGGGCCGGTCTTCCACGGCGGCCAGTGGACGGGGCTCCCGGACACGGTGACGCCGAAGGTCACGCCCTCCCATTCCACGGAGGCGGATGTCGAGGGCCCGAGGGGGAAGCCTGAGATGTCCTTCGGCGTCACGTGCGTGTTCAGGGCGGCTGCCAGGCCCTTGCCCCGCACGAGGTCGAGGTAGTTGATCCCCTTGGAGAAGATCCAGCCGCCGCGGAAGCTCACCCCCTTCCCCGTCCCGAGGCCGGTGCTGAGTGTCACGTCCCCGTTGCGGGTGATGACCAGTCCCAGGTTGTCCCCGACCCCGCCGTCGAGCACCAGGTAGTCGGGCGACGGCAGAGCGCAGACCTTCGCGTGCTGGCGGCAGAAGGCGCTGACGAAAGTCTTCGGCAGGTTGACCTTGGGGCAGAAGGTCGGGAGGGCGGTGGCCAGGCATCCCGGGCTCAGGGGTCCCCCGTAGACCGCGGCGATCTTCTTCAGCAGGTCGCCGAGGCTCGAGGGATGCCGGGGAGCGCCAGAGGAACCCGCCGAGTTGTCCGAACCGCCGTACTCCCCGCCCACCTCCGCCGTGGTCCTGCCGTCTGGGCGCTGGCCCTTCACGCAGCGGAAGTCACCTGCTGAGCCGTCACACACTCTCAGCCCCGTCGGGTCGCTGAACGTCGTGGGGTTGCCGTCGGCGTAGGTGTAAGGGTTGAGGGACTGGGGCTTGGCCGTGTCGTACAGGGGGTCCGGGGAGATGAACTTCCCCGTGGACGGGTCGTAGTAGCGGGCGCCGATCTGGTCGAGGTCCGTGCTCGCGTCCTCCGTCTTGCCGAGGAAGCCGCGATCGGTCGAAGGGAGCGCGTCGGTGGCTCCGCGGTGGGCGCCGTAGGGCAGGTACCGCTGGCGGGAGACCGCGCCGGTGGCGGCGTCGACGGCGACCTGCGTGGAGTTCTGCTGGTCGTTGCCGAGCCACTGCACGCCGCCCGCGGTCCGCATCGCCACCACCGAGGTGCCTGAGAGGTAGTAGCGGGTCGCGCTGATCGTGCCGCCGGACAGCCGGAGTTCGGTGCCGTCGAGGTAGAGCGTGGTCGAGGCGCCGTCGCGCCGGATGAGGCGGTCCTTGTCGGCGCTGTACGCGAAGGTGGTGGCCGGGCTCCCGGTCGGCGTCACGGAGGTGAGGTCGCCGTCGTCGTCCCACCCCAGCGTCGAGGACGTGCCGTCCACCGTGCGCGAGGTCAGCCGCCCGTCGCTGTCGTAGCCGTAGGAGTCGGGGCCGATGGACGTGACGGCGTGCGGCCGCACGGTACCGGCGCCGGGGGCCGGGTACCCGTAGCCGCGGGTGGTGCCGTCGTCGGTGACCGAGGTCATGTCGCCGACCGGGTCGTAGGTGTAGGAGAGCCGGTAGGGGTCGGTGCCGGTTCCGTCGGCGCCGGAGGGGCCGGAGGTGCAGAGGCCGGACGACGTCCAGGCGTCACTGAGGCGCTGGAGGGCGTCGTAGGCGTAGCACTGGTTCTGCGCGGCGGCCTGGGCGTGGTCGGTGACGGAGGTGAGGTCGTCGAGGTCGTCGTAGCCGTAGGTGTCGTTCTGGACGGTGGCGCCGGCGACCTGGGTCGCCACGGAGGCCAGCCGCTGGGCCCCCGTCGGCTCGTAGGTGTACTGGCGGACCGTGGAACCGTCGGCTCCGTAGGACCGGCCTGCGAGCCGGCCGCTGCCGGAGTAGGCGGTGGACGTCACGTACGTGGCCACGGGACTGGTCAGGGTGTCGGGCCGCCCGGTCGCGGAGTAGCCGGTGGTGACGGTCTCCGCGGGCAGGCCTCCGGCCGGCGGGTAGGTGAGGGAGATCTGGTGCCCGGCGCGGTCATATCCGTAGCCGACGCTGTAGCCGGAGGTCCCGAAGCCCTCCGCGGAGGGGACGGTCCATGTCCGGCCGGTGACCTGGTAGCGCAGGTCGTACCCGGTGACGTCGACCCGGTACGCCTTGCCGCTGACGTAGCGGGTGGTGGCGGCGGGCCGCCCGAGCACGAACTTGGTGGGCGTACCGGTCTGGCCGGGGAAGGGGACCGTGTCGTACGTCCACTCGGCGAGCTTGACGTTGCCGACCGACCCCGACCACTCGGTGCGTTTGCGGTTGAGGGGGTCGTACGTGTAGGCGAGGGTCTTCCCCGCGGCGTCCGTGGTGGCCACGACGTTGCCGAATCCGTCGTAGGCGGTCGTGGAGGCACCGGCGTCCGGGTCCTTGGTGCTGGTCCGGCGGCCCGTCCAGTCGTACCCGTACGTGGTGACGTCGCCGGAGGCGTCGGTGACGGAGGCCAGGTCGCCCCGCGGGGAGTAACCGTAGGTGGTGGTCGCCACGGTGGGCGGCGGCACGTCACCGCCGGCGGGTACGTTCTCCTGCACCTTCGCGAGCCGGTCGAAGCCGTCGTTCCAGTAGGCGGCGCGTCCGCCCTTCGGTGGGGTGACGACCTTGCCGTCGCCGTAGTTGGCGGTCGTGGTGGTCCGTTGCGCGCTGCCGGAGGCGTACAGCGTGCTCGCGCTTTCGCGTTGCAGCGCGTCGTAGGTCTTCTCCGTCCAGGACGGGAGGTCGTCGCGCTGCGGGTTGACGAAGAGCGACGGGTCGTCGCCGGGGGCGGCGGAGTTCCAGTAGGGCGCCGAGGTGCCCTTGGCCAGGCCGCGCTCGTCGTAGGTGGTGTCGGTGACGGTGCGTCCGCTGCCGGACGGTGCGGGCGCCTGGACCTCGCGGGTGCGGCCGAAGCCGTCGAGGTAGGCGTAGGTCGACAGCCAGTGCGGGGTTCCGCTGTCGATGGACCGGAGTTGCTGGGTGGTCACCACGGTCGGCTTGCTGGGCTGGGAGTTGGCCGCGGTGCCGCCAAGGGTGAGGTGGTAGCTGTACTGGTAGGAGGGGATGGCACCCGCCGGGGGCGGCACGTCGACGCCGGTGGATTTGGGCTCGGTCGGCAGCCAGACCCGCTCGATCCGTCCGGCGCCGTCGTAGTCGGTGGTGGTCTCCAGGCCGTTGGGGTCGACGGTGCGGGTGGTCGTGCCGAAGGCGCGGCTGGTGTACGTGGTCGTGACGTGGTTCAGCGGATCGGTGGTCTTCGTGCCGTCCATCGGCCACCCGCTGGAGGGCGTGTAGGACGTGTACGTGGTGTGCAGGTCGGCGTCCTCGTCGGAGGTGACCCGGCCGTAGACGTCGTAGCCCTTCTTCTCGGGTGCGTAGGTCGTGTCGTTGGAGTAGTGACGGATCTCCGTGGGGTTGCCGTCGATCGGCCGGTCCGCCGTGCCGGGCGCGGCGGCGTTGTCGTAGAGCGTCACGGTGCGGGAGACCGCGGGGCCGGGGCACTGCGCGGTGCTCGGGTCCGGGTCGCCGCTGTGCAGCTCCTCGCTCTCGGTGTAGTCGAGCATCCAGCGCCAGTCGTCGGTGTTCTGGGCGTAGGTGATCTCGGTGCACGTGTTGTCCGCGCCGGTGCCGATCTCGCCCCAGGCCACCTTGCGGGTGGGGAGGCCGCCGTTGGCGGTGCTGTAGCCGTCCTGGTCGCTGCCGGTCTCGCGCCAGGTGCCGTCGGCCTTCAGCTGCCGCGCCCGGGTCTGGAAGGGGCGGATCATGTAGGCGTTGTGCAGGCCGGAGCCGTTGGCGGTGATGCCCGAGTCCCAGTACGTGTAGCGCTCGTCGGCCAGTTCGGTGCGCGAGCCGTCCGTGTTGAGGCGGAAGTGCTGGGCCTGGAGCACCTCGCCCGCCTTGGCGTGGTTGTCCTGGAAGGTGTTGCCGTCCCAGTCGGTCAGCGCGTCGGACTTGGTGCCGCCGGAGGACAGCTTGTCGCCGTACATGCCGCGGAAGTACATCGTCTCGGTCACCGAGCGCTGCGCGTTCGGCCCGGTGCCGTCGGTCTGCCGGACTTCGCCGTAGCCGCGCCAGTCGCTCCACACCTGCTGGTCCGCGGGGGCGGTCGGCTCGTCGTCGTAGTGCCAGGCCGGGTCGCCCAGGTAAGCGTAGGCGGTGGTCTGCGCGGGCGAGCCGCCGACCAGGTCGACCTGGTCGACGCTGGTCACCACGTACTTCTGGAAGACGCCGTGGGTGGTCGAGGTGGCGCCCTCGGGCTTGTAGTCAACGCGGAAGCACTCCTGGGTGTTGGTGTCCCAGTGCTTGCCGGACTCCCATGTGGAGGTGGAGCCGTCGCTCGGGCAGCTTGCGGCGGTGGAGCCGTGCCCGTAGTGAACGTTCACCTCGCCGCCGAGGCCGTTCTGGACGGAGGTGATCCGGCGCATCGGCATCGCCGCGGTGGTGTCGCCGCTGGGGTAGTCGACCCGGTTGTTCAGGTACGCGCCGTCGAAGTCGAGCGCCGGGAGGGTCACGTCGTCGCCCCACTTGCCGAACACCTGGAGGTAGTTCAGCCACAGCATGGCGTCCGTCGCGCCCACGGGATTGGGCAGCGCGAAGGTGGGCTGGATGCGGTTCACCTCCATGAACGCGGAAGTGGCCGGGTTCCACACCTGCGTGGAGATCGACGCGAGCCGGCGCACGACGAAGAACGAGGGGCTGTTCTTGGTGCAGGACGAGCCGCAGATGAGGTCCACCGGCACGTCCGGGTAGTCGGTGCCGCTGGACGGGGTCGGGTCCGCGCAGTCGGGGCTCGCCTTGTCGATGTCGGACAGGCAGCGGTTGACGCTGGTGAAGTCCACCCGCACGGAGGGCTGCTGGCCCTCCTGCATGCCGTACTCGACCCGGTCCAGGTAGCTGCCGCGGTCGTAGGTCTCGATGTCGCCGTTGTTGAAGCGCTTGTAGGAGTTGGTCTCCTTGGTCCAGTACAACCGCGTGTGGTTCTCGTTCGGGTCGCGGATCTCGTCGAGGTTCCACCGGTAGGTCTGCCGGCACAGCGACTGGCCGGAGTCGTGGCAGGGCTCGCCCGTGTCGTTGCCGACCACCGGGACGGTGAGGTTGGAGTCCTCGTGGTAGCCGAAGAAGTACCGGGTGCCGTCGGGGGTGGAGACCACCCACGCCTCGTCGCTGTTGTCGGAGTTCGTACCGTCGTAGGTGTGCTGGATCTTCCAACCCGGGTCGTCCTCGGCGTGGTAGACGCCGCTGCCGTCCTTGATCAGTTCGGTCGTGGTGCCGTTGAGCGAGATGACGTACTCCGCGCCCTCCTCGTCGGAGGAGTAGGGCGAGTACCAGCACAGGTCGGACAGGGTGTCGCTGCCGTCGTCCACGCACGCGCGGTACTTGCGCTCGATGAACCCCGGGATCAGGTCCCAGCCCAGGCCCGCCCAGGACGCCTGGTTGTTCGTGGCGGAGGTGCGGCCGTCCACCGACTGCGCGGAGTAGTCCAGGGACAGGGCCGGTGCCTTGCCGTAGGGGGAGGGCGGCAGCGGGAGCGGGTAGGAGTAGGAGAAGTCACCCGACTGCTGCCCCACCGACCACTTGCCGGATGGCTTCAGGTCGGTGGCCCGGTAGTCGCCGGAGTCGCCCGAGGCCGCGCTCGCCAGGACGTACACCGCGCCGGCGTCCGGCCGGACGTCTGCGGTGATCGTCGCGGCCGCCACGTCGTTGTGCGCCGGGACGTCCACGGGGCGGGCCGCGCAGGCGGGCGAGGCGAGTACGCACGCCGGCAGGCGCCGCAGCCTCAGCCGGTCGGCGAAGCCGCCGCCGGCCGCGTACCGGAAGCCGGCGTAGTCAAGGGTGACGGTCACCGGCTGCGCGGTCGCCGCGGGTGTGGCGGTGTCGCCGCCGCCGTGCGGTGGAGGCTCATCCGACGCGGCGGCGCCCGACGCCGCCAGGTCCGCGGCTGTGCCGGATGCCGCCGGGTCCGCGGCTGTGCCGGATGCCGCCGGGTCCGCGGCTGTGCCGGATGCCGCCGGGGCCGCGGCGGTGAAGGCGTAACCGACGCCGCCGAGCGCGCGCACGGTGGCCTGCGGAAGCGTCCGCACCGCGACCTGAGCGGCGTGCGCCGCGTGCGGGTCGTACACCGACAGGCCGGTGCCCGGCAGCGCCGTCCGCGCGCCGCCCACCGCGAGCGTGCCGCCGCGGGCGGCGGGCCACACGGGGCGGGACCGGGCCGCCGCCTTCCCGGCTTCGTGATCCTTCGGCGCCTGCCGTCGGGGCAGCGCGTGCCCGGGGACGGAGGTGTCCGTGCGGGCCGCGCCGGCGGTGTGCCCGGTGGAGGGCCGTGCGGCCGCGGGCACCGCCTGCAGCGTCCCCGCGGCCATCAGCGCGCAGGCGGCCATCGCCACGAAGCGGAGGCGTGACCGTGCGGCACGAGCATGGCGAAACGTCATGGAGGTGGTCCCGTCGCGGAAGTGTCGGCTCTTTCCGGGCGGCCCGCGCAGCGCGCCGCCCCGTGCCCGTGCTCAAGGTGACGAGCGCTGTTCTACCGCCGCCGGGTTGTCCGCCGTCGGTGCGCGACTTCCTGACAACAAGCCCCGGACAAGGGGATTCCGGCGGTGGGCGCGCCGGGAGCACGGGTGCCTCGGCCCGGTGACGGCCTCGGAGCGCCCGTGCCCTCGGACGGCGGCTTGTGCGATCCCCTCGCCGGAACCGTGCGTTCCGCATGGTCATGAGATGACATCGGGGACTTCTCCGGCCCTCCGACGTTATGAAAATCTTTGTCCGTCGCCGGAAGAGGGGGTTCGATGGACAATCGCTACGAGGTTTTCTGTATCGCGGACCGGTACTTCTACGAAAGCCTCGACCGCTTGTCCGCGCAATCACCGGCGTCCTCCGACGAAAGCGGGGAACCCGGGGAGAACGGGGAGAGCGGTGGAGTGCCGCTCTTCAAGACCGCCCTGCGGGAGGTGCCGGCCGGCTGGCGCACCCTTCGCAACGGGGACTGGCTGCACGTCGACCCGCCGGCCGAGGCGGGCGGCTACCCGCTGCAGGGCTGGAAGATCCACGCCTCCGCCGGGCTCGACAACGCCGACGACGTCGCCGCGAAGGTCTGGGACTACTGCGTTCCCCGGTCGATCCCCTTCAAATTCGTGCCCGGCCCCCGGCTGCTCCACCTGCGCAACTCCAAATACGCGGGACGCGACACCAGCGGGAAATTCGTCACCGTCTATCCGGCGGACGAGGAGCAGTTGCGGACCGTCCTGGAGGAGCTAGGCGAGCTGCTCGACGGCGAACCCGGCCCGTACATCCTCACCGACCTGCGCTGGCGCGAGGGGCCGCTCTACGTGCGGTACGGCGCCTTCGCCAAGCGCTACTGCGTCGGCGGGCGCGGCACCCTCGTGCCCGCGATCGAGGACGCGGAGGGCACCCTCGTCCCGGACAGCCGGGCGCCCGCCTTCCACGTACCGGAGTGGGTGACGCTGCCGCCGTTCCTCGAACCGCACCTCGCGGCCCGCAACGCGACCACCGTCGCCGACCTGCCCTACCGGATCGAGCAGGCGCTGCACTTCTCCAACGGCGGCGGTGTGTACGTCGGCACCGACACCCGCAGCGGCGAGAAGGTCGTGCTCAAGGAGGGCCGCCCGCGCGCCGGGCTCGCGTCCGACGGCGCCGACGCCGTGGCCCGGCTGGAGCGCGAACGGGACGCGCTGGAGCGGCTGTCGGGGCTCGGTGTCGCCCCGCAGGTGCGCGACTGGTTCACCGTCGGCGACCACCGCTTCCTGGTGATGGACTTCCTGCCCGGCAAGCCGCTCAACTCCTACTTCGGCCACCGCCACCCGCTGCTCACCCCGGATCCCGACCCGGCGAAGGTCGCCGAGTACACCGAGTGGGCCTTGCGGATCCACGCCGGGGTCGAGAAGGCGGTGGCCGCCGTGCACTCCCGCGGCGTCGTCTTCAACGACCTGCACATGTTCAACATCATGATCGGCCCGGACGACGCGACGGTCTCACTGCTGGACTTCGAGGCCGCCGCGCTCGCGTCGGACAACCTGCGCCAGTCCGTCGCCCACCCGGGCTTCGTGGCCCCGCGCGACCGCCGCGGCGTCGACGTCGACCACTACGCGCTGGCGTGCCTGCGGCTCGCCCTGTTCCTTCCGGTCACCACGCTGTTCGCCGTCGACCGGGACAAGGCGGCCCACCTCGCCGAGGTCATCGCGAACGAGTTCCCGGTGCCGCGCGGCTTCCTGGACGAGGCCGTCGCGGAGATCACCGGGGAGGCGCGGGCGTCCGGCGCGGGTCCGGACGGCCGGCGCGTCGTCCACCGCCGCCCGGCCGACCAGCGGTACCTGCCCGCCGATCCCGCCGACTGGCCGACCGCGCGGGCGTCCATGGCCGCGGCCGTCCTGAAGTCGGCCACACCGGAGCGCACCGACCGGCTCTTCCCCGGGGACATCACCCAGTTCTCCGACGGCGGCGGCCTGGGCATCGCGCACGGCGCCGCCGGAGTCCTCTACGCCTTCGAGCAGACCGGGCTGCCCCGGTACGACGAGGGCGAGCGCTGGCTGCTGGACCGGCTCGACCCGCCGCCGCACGGCATTCCGCTCGGCCTCTACGACGGCGTGTCCGGCATCGCGTACGTCCTGGAACGCCTCGGCCACACCGAACGCGCCCTCGACCTGATGCGCTCCGTGCTCGACGAGAACTGGCAGCGGCTGTCCTCCGACCTGTACGGCGGGCTGGCCGGGATCGGCCTGGTGCTGGACCACCTGGCGCACACCACGGGGGAGTCCGGTTTCCGGGAACGCGCGCTGGAGGCGGCGGGGATCGTCGCCAGCCGGATCGCCGCCCCCGCGGGGGAGGGGCGGCGCCGCGCCGGGCTGCTGCGCGGCGCCACCGGACCCGCGCTGCTCCTGCTGCGGCTGTACGAGCACACGGGCATCCCCGCGCTGCTCGAACACGCCGCCCGCGCCCTCCGGCTCGACCTCGACTCCTGCGTGACGACGCCGAGCGGCGCGCTGGAGGTGGACGAGGGCTGGCGCAGCATGCCGTACCTCGGTGACGGCAGCGCCGGCGTCGGGATGGTCCTCGACGACTACTCGGGCCTCGCCCGGAGCGCCGGCGGGGGCGATCCCGAGGTGACCGGTCCCTTCGAGGAGGCCCGTACCGCCATCGTCCGCGCGGCCACCTCGCGGCTGTACGCCCAGCCCGGCCTCTTCGCCGGCCGGGCCGGCCTGATCCTGCACCTGGCGCGGACCACCACGCCCGGCGTGCCCGACGGCGCCCTCGACGCGCAGATCGGCACGCTCGGCTGGTACGGCATGGCCTACCGCGGTGACCTCGCCTTCCCCGGCAACCAGATGATGCGCCTGTCGATGGACCTGGGCACCGGCACCGCCGGGTGCCTCCTCGCGCTCGGCGCGGCCCGGCCCGACGGCATCGCCCGGCTGCCCTTCCTGCCGCCCCTCGCGGACGGCTCCTGAACCCGGCTCCCGGCCCCGAGCGCCGGGAGTCGCGCACCACCCACCCGAGTGAAAGGACACAGCCATGGCACTTCTCGACCTGCAGAACATGGAGACCCCGGCCGGACACAGCGGTCACGGCGGCGGCGGTGACGCCCCGGCCAGCTCGCTGAGCCTGATCGGCTGCATCAGCTCGGTCAGCTTCCTCGTCTGCCTCTGATCAACCGCGCCAGTGCCGGTTCCCTCCGGGCATCCCGTCCGCGGGCACTGCCCGGGGGCCGGCACGACGGTGGGGCGCGGCCTGCCGCACGGACAGGCCGTGCCCCCCGGTCACGAGGGCCCCGCAGCCCTGGGGGCGGGGGATCCACGAGGGCCGGCCGGGGACGACCCGGCCGGCCCGTCCCGGTCCTGGCACACGGCTCCGCGCCGACGTTCTTCTCCGCCCCGCGATCCTCGGTCACCGCCGCCCGCGCGGGAGCCTGTGGCGGGGCATCTGCGAGGCGAGGCTCAGGGGAGAGCGCCGAATGCCGCCGATCACGCCCCGCGGGTGCGACGTGTCGGACCCACCGGGCCGTGCCCGGGACATCCCGCCTGTCGCGCGGGGCGCACTCACCACGTTGCCGGTCGCCGGCGCGGCCCTTGGGCGTGACGGCCCGGAAAGGCCGCCCTCCGCTCCGCGATCCGGGGACAACTCCCGGGCGAAGCGCGGGGGAGCACCGCACACCGTGGGCAACGCCCGCCGGGCGGACGCCGCCGTCCGCCGACACGGCCCAGCCGCTTCGAGGTCGAGGAGCATTCCCCTCCATGAGCGCTGACACCCCCTCGGGGGACCGGATCCTGGCAGACGCGGCCCGCGCCCGCGCCGTGCGGATCTCCGGGCTCGCCCTGCTCGGCCTGGCCCAGACCGGCCTCGCGCTGCTGCTCCCCTTCCTGCTCGGCCACGCCCTCGACCTGCTGCTGCACGACCGCCCGGCCGCGGGGTGGGTGGGGGTCTGCGCGGCCGCCGTGACCGGCCAGGTGCTCCTCGGCGCGGCGGGCGACATCCTCGGAGCGACCACCGTGGCGGCGACCGCCGCGGGTATCCGGCGCACCGCGGTCGCCCACGTCCTGGCCGCCGGAGGACCCGCCGCCCGCAAGGGGACCGGGGACCTGGTCGGCCGGCTGGTCGGCAACGCGGCCGACGCGGCCGACGCCCCCGCCGCCACCGCTTCGCTCCCCGCCGCCGTCGCGGCCCCGGTCGGCGGAATCGCCGCCCTCGTGCTCATCGACCCCTGGCTCGCCGCCGCCTTCGTGGCCGGTGTCCCGCCGCTGGCCCTGCTGGTACGGCGGTTCGCGCGCGCCTCCTCCGACTGCGTCACGCGCTACCAGGACGCCCAGGGCCGGATCGCCGCCCGCCTGGTCGAGGCGCTCGGCGGCGCCCGGACGATCGCCGCCGCGCGGACCGAGGAGCGCGAGACCGCCCGCGTGCTCGGCCCGCTGCCCGAACTCAGCTCGCAGGGACAGCGGATGTGGCGGGTCCAGGGCCGCGCCACCGCCCAGTCGGCCGTCCTGGTGCCGCTGCTCCAGATCCTGGTCCTCGCGGTGGGGGGCGTGCGCCTCGGCCAGGGCGCGATCAGCGCCGGCGACCTGCTCGCCGCCTCCCGCTACGCCGCGCTCGCCACCGGAATCGGCGTGCTCGTCGGCCAGTTGGGCGGCCTGGTGCGCGGGCGCGCCGCCGCCCGGCGGCTGGCGGACGTCCGGGCCGTGCCCGTCCCGTCGTACGGGCAGGAGCGGTTGCCGCGGGCCGGCGCACCGGAGGCGGGCCGCGCCGCGGGCACCCTGGAGTTCCGGGATGTGACCGTGCGGCGCGGCGGCGAGACCGTGCTGGACCGGCTCGACCTCACCGTGCCCGGCGGCGCGTGCGTGGCCGTCGTGGGCAGGTCCGGCGCCGGGAAGTCCGTACTGGCCGCGCTCGCCGGGCGGTTGGCGGACCCGGACGACGGTGTCGTGACCCTCGACGGCGTCCCGCTGCCCGCACTCGGCAGGAGCGAACTGCGCGACGCCGTCGGATACGCCTTCGAACGCCCGGCCCTGCTCGGAACCACGGTCGCCGACGCCATCGGCTTCGGCCCGCGCCCGTTGCCGCCCGGCCGCATCGCGGCGGCGGCCCGGGCGGCCTGCGCGGACGGCTTCATCGGGCTGCTGCCCGGCGGCTACGCCACTCCCCGGACCGAGGCGCCGCTGTCCGGTGGGGAGGTCCAACGACTCGGCCTGGCAAGGGCGTTCGCCCACGACGGCCGGCTGCTGATCCTGGACGACGCCACCTCCAGCCTCGACACCGTCACCGAACTCCGCGTCGCCCGCGCCCTCCTGGACGGCGAACGCGGCCGCACCCGCCTGCTGACCACCCACCGGGCCGCCACCGCCGCCCGCGCCGACCTCGTCGCCTGGCTGGACGCCGGCCGGCTGCGCGCCCTGGCACCGCACGGCGACCTGTGGGCGGACCCCGGCTACCGGGACCTGTTCGCGGGACCGCCGGCCGAACCCACGGATCCCGAGGTCCGGCGGACGGAGGCGCGCCATGCGTGAGCCGGCCCTGCGCGGCTACTTCCGCGGAAGGCTGCCCGTCCTCGCCGTGCTGGGAGGCTGGTCCCTGCTGGAAGCGGGGCAGACCTTCCTCGTCGGCTTCGCCCTCGCGAAGGCGCTGGACCGGGGGTTCCTGGCCGGTCGCGAGGGCGTGGGCCTCCTCTGGCTGGCCCTGGCCGCCCTCGCGGTGCCGCTCGGCGCGTACGGCACCGCGAGGGTCTTCCGCTGCCTGGCCGCGCTCGTCGAACCGCTGCGGGACCTGCTGGTCGAGACGGTGGTGCGGCGCGGCCTGCGCGCGGCGGTGCGCGGCGGGCGGGGCGCGCGGGACCCGGACACCACGGTCGTGTCCCGGCTCACCCACCAGGTGGAGATCGCCCGCGACGCGTTCGGCGGCCTCGTCCTGATGCTGCGCTCCTTCGTGTTCACCGCGATCGGGGCGCTCGCGGGGATGTGCGCCCTGGCCCCGGTCACCCTCCTGATCGTGCTGCCTCCCCTGGCCGCGGGGATCGCCCTCTTCGCGGCGGCGCTGCGTCCGCTGGCCCGGCGCCAGCACCGCTACCTCGCCGCCGACGAGGCGCTCGCGGACGAACTCGGCACCCTCACCGCCGGGTTGCGGGACATCACCGCGTGCGGCGCCGAGGACCCGATGACCGAGCGGGCGCACGCGCGGGTCGAGGAGGTGCTGCGGGCCGAGCGGACGCTGGCCCGCTGGGGCGCGGTCCGGGCGGCCGCGCTCGCGGTGGGCGGCCAGCTCCCGGTCGTCCTGCTGCTGGTCCTCGCCCCCTGGCTGCTGTCCACGCACCGCGTCACCGCGGGCGCCCTGCTGGGCACGCTCACCTACCTCACCCAGTCCCTCCAGCCGGCCCTCCAGAACCTCGTCCACACCCTCAGTGCGGCGGGCACCCGCCTCGGGGTGGTGGTCGGCCGCATCGCGGGACCGCGGGAGGACGAGGGTCCAGCCGCGACGGAGGACGGTCCGGGGGCGGCCGGAGCGCCGGGAGCCGATCGTGCGGCCGATCACGGGCCCGGTCCGGCGCGCGGGGCGCTGCGGTTCGAAGGGGTGACCTTCGCCTACGGGCCAGGCGCCCACCCGGTCGTCCGGGACCTGGACCTGACCGTCGGCCACGGTGAGCACCTGGCCGTCGTCGGGCCGAGCGGCATCGGCAAGTCGACGGTGGCCGGCCTGGCGGCGGGGCTGCTGCGGCCCGACGGCGGCCGGATCGTCACGGCGGGGCGGCCGGCCCTGGTGCCGCAGGAGGCGTACGTCTTCGCCGGCACGGTGGCCGACAACCTCCGCTACCTGCGGCCGAACGCGTCCGACCCCGCCGTGCTGGCAGCCGCCGCCGAGGTCGGGGCCGACGAGCTGGTCGCGGCGCTGGGCGGGCTGCTCGGGGAGGTCGAGCCGGGGGCCCTGTCGGCGGGGGAGCGCCAACTGCTGGCGCTCGCCCGCACGTACCTGTCCCCGGCCTCCGTGGTGCTCCTGGACGAGGCGACCTGTCATCTCGACCCGGCAGCCGAGGCGGTGGCCGAGGCGGCGTTCGCCCGTCGGCCCGGCGGGACCCTCGTCGTGGTCGCGCACCGGATCAGTTCGGCCCGCAGGGCGGACCGGGTCCTCGTCCTGGACGGCGCCCACGCGGTGTGCGGCACCCACGAGGACCTGCCGGCCCGCTCACCGCTCTACCGCGACCTCGTCGGCTCCTGGAGCGCGGTCGCCGCGGGTGCGGGCGGCGGTGTCAGACCCAGCCCGCCACGGACGCGATCCTGATGGCGTCCACCCGGTTCCGGGCCCCCGTCTTGCGGGTGATGGCCGCCAGGTAGTTCCGCACGGTGCCGTTGCACAGATGCAGGCCGCGGGCGATCTCGGTGACCGAGGCACCGTCGGCGCTCAGCGAGAGCACGGCCAATTCCCGCCGGGTCAGCGGCATGTCCGCGGCGCGGATGAACTCCACGGCGAGCGACTCGTCGACGAACCGTTTCCCCTCGGCGGCCTGGCGGACGGCGGCGGGCAGCCGGTCGGCCGAGCGGTCCTTGTTGACGAAGCCCAGCGCGTGCGCCTCGTAGGCGCGGCGCAGCTCGCCCGGTTTTCCCGCGCCGGTCAGCACGACCATCGGCGCGCACCAGCAGTCGGATCCGGGGCCGGCGTCCCCGCCGCCCCCGGTCGTGCTCCCCCAGGCGTCCCCCTCCGGCGTCCCCGCGGCGATCGCCCCCGCGCCGTCCGGCCGACCGCACCGGTGCCCGGGCCCGGGTCTGTTCCAACTCCCCATGTGCTTGCGCCACCCCGAACAGTCGGCGTCGGCCACGAAGACGTCGGGGCGTAAGGACCGGCCGGAGTCGCATAATCGGTGCCAGTCGGTGCCGAGCACCTCGAAGTCGGGCTGCTGGGCCAGCAGCGCGGCCAGCGCGGACCGCAACAGACCCTGGTCGTGGGCGACCACTACGCGTATCACAGCTGTTCCACCTCGCATGGGCATGCCTGACGTGCCAACCTTTGGCCTGGCATCTTCCCTACCTACCCAATCGCAGCTGACGCCGATGCCGGGCATTTTTCGCCAAGTGGGGCTACTGGGACGGCGTGATGGGGTCCGCAGGGGGCGCGCGAAAGTCTCCGCGCGCCCCCCTTCACGACCCCCGGATCCTCACCTCGTCCGCGGGGTTCCGCGGGGAAGTGGTCGTAAAAACCCCAGGGCCCGGGGCTGACACAGCGACCACGCGTCCGCTCAGCTGCACGGGTCCCTGAGCTCCTCCGACAAGGGACCTTTTGACCGCCGCGATGGACCTGCGGCCCGGCATGCGCGTCCTCGACCTCGGCTGCGGGCGCGCCCTGACCTCAGCGCCCGCGGGTGCGCAGGGGGATCCGGAGGACGGGTGCGGGCGCGGGATAAGTCCGCGCGCGGAGGCAGTCGGAGCCTCGTCCGCACCCGTTCTAACGGGGGAACGAGGGTCCCGATCGGTGCGGAGCGAAAAGGCTTCTACCGCAGATCGGGGCCGGCGCGCCCGAGTGCTAAGTAGTTCCTCTCGTTCGGCGCGGCGCGCCTACGGGCGCTGCCCGCACCGGCCACCATGAGGGCCTCTATCGCTTTTCATCAGAAAAGAACTGAAAGGTTCTGTGCAGGGCTCCTCGGGCGACGTGCGGCGGAGGTGTGCGGTGGGCCGATGGCGGCCGTTGGCGGTTCTGGGCACGGCGCAGTTCCTGATGGTGCTTGACACCTCGGTGATGAACGTCTCGATCAGTCAGCTCGTGGAGGACTTCGACACCGAGGTCACCGCGATTCAGGGCGTCATCACCTTCTACACCCTGGTCATGGCCGCCTTCATGATCACCGGAGGCAAGCTCGGCGACATGTTCGGCCGCCGACGGATCTTCGGCATCGGCCTGGTCGTCTACGGCACGGGCTCAGCGATCACCGCCGTGGCCCCGGTCCTGTGGGTGCTCGTCCTGGGCTGGTCGATCATCGAGGGACTGGGCGCCGCAATGGTGCTGCCCGCCCTCGCCGCCCTGGTCGGCGGCACCTACCAGGGCCGCGACCGGGCGGTGGCCTACGGCGTCATCGGCGGCCTGGCAGGCGCGGGCATCGCCGTAGGCCCGCTGCTCGGCGGCTGGCTCACCACCTACGCGACTTGGCGCCTGGTCTTCGCCGGCGAGGTCGTGCTCGTGCTCGCCATGCTGGCCCTGCTCGGCTGGATCGCCAAGGACCTGCCGCGCGCCACGGAGCGGGCACGCCTCGACATCATGGGCACCGTGCTGTCCGCGGCCGGACTGGCCCTGATCGTCCTGGGCGTCCTGCAGAGCAGCTCATGGGGCTGGCTGCAACCCCGCAACCCGCCCTTCACCGTCCTCGGCTTCTCCCCGACCGCCTTCGTGATCGCCGCCGGCGGCGTACTGCTGGGCTTCCTGCGCGCCTGGGAGAACCGGCTCGCGCGGCAGCGGGGAACCGGGGCGAGTGCCCCCGAGCCGTTGATCCGTTTCTCGCTGTTCGGCATCGCACCCCTGCGCTCGGGCCTGACGATGCTGCTCAGCCAGAACCTCATCCTGCTCGGACTGTTCTTCGTCATCCCCCTCTACCTCCAGGTCGTGCAGGGCTTCGACGCCTTCCAGACCGGCCTGCGGCTCCTGCCCGTATCCATCACGATGCTGCTGTCGGCGATGAGCGGGCCCTCCCTCGGCCGGTTCGCAAGCCCCCGCACCGTGGTACGGGTCGCTCTGCTCGTGCTGATCATCGCGATCCTCTGGCTGCTCGGCACGATCGGCCCGGACATCGACGACGTGTCCTTCGCCTTCGCCATGGCCGTCCTCGGTCTGGGCATGGGACTGCTGGCCTCACAGCTCGGCAACGTCGCGCAGTCCAGCGTCGGGGATGCGGAGCGCAGTGAAGTCGGCGGTCTGCAGTACACGGCCCAGAACCTCGGCTCGTCCCTGGGCACCGCACTGATCGGTTCCATCCTGATCAGTGCTCTGGTGACAGCGTTCACCACCCAGATCGAGGACAATCCGCGGATCTCGGCCACCACCCGTGAGGAAGCCGGCATCCGCATGGAGGCCGGGGCCACCTTCATCGGCGCTGACCAGGTACGCACCGGTGCCGAGAAGGCCGGGCTACCGCCCGCCGAAGTGGACGCCGTCGTGGACTCCTACGCCCAGGCCCAGCTCGACAGTCTCAAGGCGGCGATCCTGGCTGCCGGCGGCGTCACCCTCGCCGGCCTCGCCTTCACCCGCAAACTGCCGACCGACCGGCTCACGGGCAAGCAGACTTGAGCGCCTGGCCGGCTTGGCGAGGGGCCGCGGTATTGCGGCTGGATCAGGAGGATCCGGGAGGACCGCCCTGCGGGTACGCTACTGCCGCTCCTGCACAGTTCACCCCTTGCACCCGGAGCCGTCACAGGCCGGGGTGCCGATTCGGAGGTAGACATGCGCAGTACGCACCGTCGTCTTTCGAGATACACGACGCTCACAGCTCTGACGCTGGTGAGCTGCGCTTTCGGCCTGTCGACAGCCGGGGCCGCCGTGGTGGATCCCGGCCCGATCGGTCCCCACAGCTACTTCGTCGGTGAGGTCAACGGGGCCTCCGTCAACGCGGTCATTCAGGTCGTGTGCCCCGGGCCGGTGGTCTCCGGCCAGACCGGCCATCCGGTGTCGGGGCAGAGCGTGGACGTGATGCCGGCGGCTTCGTCGACGAGCGCCGGCGTCGGTTACACCGGCGAGTCCGCCAACAGCGTCCGAGTCGACTTCGGCAACGCGGCCACCAGTGCTGCGGTCGTGCTGACCTCCTACGTGGTCAAGGCCGCGATCCCCACCGCCTTGGAACTGCCGTGCTCCGGTACCGGCACGGTCGCCTTCGTACCGGAGCCCACCAGCTCGACCGCCCGCACCGCGCTGGTGAAGGTCACGTATCAGAACATCGCTGTCTGAGCAGCTCAGGGCCTCGTCGGCCATGACCTGCAGAGCGCGGCCGGCCGGTGAACCTCAGGCCGGCCGCGCTCTTCGTCCCGGTAGGACCGGTCCGCCGTCAAGCGCCTTGGCGTTGGGCGAGCAGGGCGAGGACGTGCTCGAAGTCGTGCCACGGCCCCAAGGCCCCACGGCCCCAAGGCCCCACGGCATCGCGCCTCGGCTGATTTGTCGCCGAGCCGCCTGGGACATGTCCGGTCGCGTTCAGGGCGTGCGGGGGCGGACTCGGCACCTCGGGCCGGCAGCCGTCAGGCGGTTGAGCACTTCCGTTGTGGTGAAGCTCCAGCCGACGAGGCGGGGGCCGCTCCAGTTGATGCCGATCAGGAGCCCCTCCTGGGCGACCGCCGGCAGTTCGAGATCGAGCCAGGCGGCCAGGGGCATGGATTCGACCCGCAGCCCGTGGACCCAGATCTTCGCCGCGCGCTCGGCGCGGGCCGAGGTCGACCAGAAGGGAAGGCTGCGCGTACCGTCCGCGGAGAGGTCGGTCGGGGTCCCCTCGTCGTCCCGGACGCGCCAGACCAGACCGCTCCGGCGGACATCGCGGAAGAACGCCGAGGCTTGCGCACCACTCTGACTCATGGCGACATGATCCCAGCGATCCGGAACACGGTCCGCCGCCCCCGGCGCCCGACCATTGTCGGGGCGGTCAGCAGGGCCAGGTGCCGGTGAGGCGGCGCGTCGCGGTGGCGCCCGCGCGGGCGACGGCGGTCTTGACCACCGCGTGGACGGCTCCTCTCGCGGCACCTCGGCCGGTGACCGAGGCGGGCGCTCCGGTGCGGTCGCCCCGGAGCGCCCGGCGTGCGGCGCGCCCCGTCGTCAGGCGGCGGGGTGCCGGTCGCGGACCGGGCTGAGGGCGTCCAGCAGCGCGGCGACGTGCAGGATCGTCGACTCCGCGTACTGGTT
This sequence comes from uncultured Actinomycetota bacterium, assembly GCA_963756705.1. Lineage (GTDB taxonomy): Bacteria > Actinomycetota > Actinomycetes > Streptomycetales > Streptomycetaceae > Actinacidiphila. The sequence continues at coordinate 679,057 of CAVWOS010000010.1, forward strand.
GGCCGCGAACTGCACGCCGATGGGCATGCCGTCGCTGCTCGTGCCGAACCGCGTGGCCAGGGCCGGGAGCCCGGTGAGGCTGAACGGGACGGTCGTCGAGCTCACGTGGAAGGGGCCGACCGTCCGGCCGCCCAGGGTGAACTCCCCGAGCTGGTGCTCGTGCGCGGGGATCGGGGTCACCGGGAGCAGCAGGACGTCGTACCGCTGGAAGTACTCCGCGAAGCCGTCCCGGATCCGCTCGATGCCCTGCTCGGCGTCGATGAAGTCCTCCATCGACGTGTCGGGCAGGTCGGCCAGGAACTTGGAGTAGGTGAACATCTGGTCCTCGTGGCCCTTTGTGACCTTGTCGAAGGCCGGCTTGACCTCCATGACGGCCAGCTTGGTCCAGATGTCGAGGGCGTTGTCCCGCTCGAGGGCGGGGATGTGCACGGCGTCGACCTCGGCTCCCGCGGTCCGGAGGGCTTCGGCGGCCGCCTGGACGGTCGCCGCGACCTCCGGGTGGGTCGGGCCGAGCCCCGAGTCGACCAGCCAGCCCACCCGCACCGGCCGGCCGGGGGAGGCGCCCAGGCCGGTGTCGAACTCGCGCGGGGTGGTGGAGAAGCCGTCGGCGCCGTCGGGGCCGGCCAGGACGGAGTACGCCAGGGCCAGGTCGCGGATGCTGCGGGCCATGGGGCCGACGTGCCAGTTGCGGCGCGGCTCGCGCGGCCAGAGGCCCGTCATCGGGATGCGCCCGTACCGTGCGCGCCCGGGCGTGCTTGCGCACGTTGAGCAGCGCCTCCTGGACGATGCGGAAGGTGGTGATGGCGGTCTCGGGGGCGGGCTCGCCGTCCAGGGCGTGGTCCAGCGACGGCTGGAGCCCCCAGTCCCTGACGACGTCGTCGAGGTGCCGGGAGAGCGACTCGACGAGGCCGAGCCGGTCGATGCCGGGCGGCTGGAGCTGGAAGGTGAGGTCGCGCAGGCGGTCCACCGCTTCGCGCACCGACGTGTCGAGCGCGGAGAGCTCGTCCGCGCGTAGCGTTCGCCCGCCTCGTCGGCGAGGAGCTGGAGCCGCATGCCGACGGCGACCATGGCCTGGATGGAGTCGTCGTGCACGTCCGAGGCGATGCGGCGGCGTTCCAGCTCCTGGGCCCGCACCAGGTGGGCGAAAAGACGGCGGCGATCGGTGAGCGCCTGCTCGGCGGCGCGGCGCTCGGTCATGTCCCGGGTGACCTTGCCGAAGCCGCGCAGTTCGCCGGAGTCGTCGAAGAGGGCGGTGATCACCACGTTGTGGCCCAGAACCGCGATCCGTCCTTGCGGATGCGCCGGCCCTCGTCCTCCAGCCGGCCGTCGGCGGTGGCCGCCGCCAGTTCCAGGTGGGGCTTGCAGGCGGCGATGTCCTCGGGCGGGTAAAAGACCGAGAAGTGCTTGCCGATGATGTCCTGGGCCCGGTAGCCCTTGATCCGCTCGGCGCCGGCGTTCCAGGTGGTCACGTGGCCCTCGGGGTCGAGCATGAAGATGCCGTAGTCGACCACGCTCTTGACCAGGAGGGCGAACGCCGTCTCGGCCGGGGCAGGGACCGCCGGGGCGGGGGCCCCGCCGGGCTCACCGGGACTGCTTCCGGTCACGGCAGCAGGCCTTCCCGGCGGGCCACGGCGACGGCCTCCAGTTGGGAGCGGGCGCCGAGTTTCACCAGGACCCGCTGCACATGGTTCCGCGTGGTGTTGAGGGCGACGCCGAGCCTTCGGCTGATCTCGGCGGTGCCCAGGCCGTCGCCGAGCAGGCCGAGGGTCTCGCGCTCGCGCGGGGTGAGCGTGGCGCCCGGGCCGGCGGCGCGTCCGGTGAGCCGGTCCAGCGCCCCGCTGAGCAGCCCCTTGCTGTAGGCCACCTCACCCGCCGCCACCAGGCGTACGCCGTCCTGGAGTTCGTCCAGGTTGCCCGACTTCAGGATGAGGCCCGAGCCGCCCGCCGAGGCGACCTCGGCGGCGGTCGCCGGGGTCGCCTCGGCGGTCAGCACCAGCACCCGGGTGCCGGGCGCGGCGGCCTTGAGCGCGGGGAGGGCGGCGATGCCGTCGCCGTCGGGCAGCCGCCGGTCCAGCACCACCACGGCCGGACGCAGCCGGGCCGCGTCGGCCAGCGCGTCCTTCATGGACAGGCTGCGGCCGACGACGTCGAGGTCGTCCGTACGGTCCAGGGCGATCGTGATCGCCTCGGCCACCATGTCGTGGTCCTCGACGAGCAGGATGGTGATGGGGCTACCGGCGGTGTGCGGCAGCGGATTCGGTGCGGCCCGCGGTGGCGAAGGCATCAGACGGTCCTTGGTGGCAGGCGTGGCAGCCGGTCGGCGCACAGGCCGTCCGCCCCGGCGAGGGCGAACAGCCGGGCCACCTGCGCGCAGGCCCCCTTCACGCACAGTTCCGCGCCGATCCTGTCCGCCGTGTCCGCGGCGTCCAGGAGCGCGTTCAGCCCCGCGCAGTCGCAGAAGCGCAGGTCTCGCAGATCGATCACGACCCGCTCGGACCGCCGCGAGAAGCAGGCGGCGACGGCGGCACGCAGTCTCTCGGTCCCCTCCAGATCCAGCTCGCCGACGAGCCGAAGCCCTCGTACGTTGCCGTCGAATACGGTACTGACCTGGAACAACGGGCCGGTGACCGTTGTGTCTTCTCCCATGCGAAGCCCCTGCCTGGGTAGTGGGCACCAGTCCAGAGTAGTGAATCCGCACTAGAAGGGAACCCCGGCCGTCCCGTACGAACCTGCTGTCACGCGGGGCGCATCGACTCCTGAGGCGGAGCAGACGGGGTCGGCGGTGCCGCCGACCTGTCTACAACGGCCGGACATTGTGCTGTGTGGGCCAACGCCGCGGGGGCAGGCGACCCGGGAGGAAACGGGATCACCGGGAGCGGTGGGGCGATCGACGGGAAGGGAGCCGGAATGGACTTTCCGCCGGCCACCCCGCATGACGCCCGACAGCCAGAGGTCCACCGGGACTTCGACGGCGTGACCGGTTCCATCGCCGAGGCGCGCGAGGCCGCGGCCGTCTTCCTCCGCCACCACGCACCGGACGCCGACGCCACCTTTCGCGGCGACGTCCTGCTGGTCACCTCCGAACTCGTGACGAACGCCGTCCGGCACGCGCCCGGTCCGTTCACCCTGAAGCTCGGCCTGCTCCCCGGCGGAATCGTCATCACGGTGGGGGACACCAGTCAGACGCCCCCGCGCCGCCGGACCCCCGACCGGACCGGGGGACGCGGCTGGCCCATCATCCAGAGCCTGGCCCGCCGGGTGCGCGTCGCTCCCCGCCCGGGCGGCAAGGCCGTTCACGTGGAACTGGCCTGGTGATCCCCGGTCCGCCGGGTCCTCAGGCGGCCCGGCGGTCGCGCTGCGCTTCCTCGACCGTGGAGTAGACCGTGAGGACGGAGCCGATACCGGTCAGGGTCAGCAGCCGCAGCAAGGAGTCGCTCGGGGCGGCGATCCTCAGATCCGTGCGCTGGTGCGTGCTGATGAGCACGTTCAGGAACGAGGAGTCGGCGAAGACGATGCCGCTGGCGTCCAGGACCACCCCGGAGCGGTCCGGGACCGCCCGGAGTTCGGCGCGCAGCGGGCCGAGGTTGTCGATGTCCAGTTCGCCCACGGGGGCGACAACCGGGAGGGCGGGACCCGGGGTCCCGCCGTCGTTGCTGTCGTCGTGCGTCGCCATGCGCCCAGTATGCAGATCCGCGCACAGCGGACAACAGCGGCCCCCGTCGCCGCCGAGGTCCCGCCGGAGACGCCGTCCAGCCGGTTTACTGGGAGGTTTCCGAGGACGTTTTGGCCGCCGCCGAGGGGCAAAGCGCAGAGCATGAGCGCAGAGAACACGAACAAGAACGGACCGTCGCACAGCTCCTCGGGAGCCTCCAAGTCCGCGCGGGCCGAGGCGGCGACCTCGTCCGGCTCCAGCCGGCCGAAGGCACCGAAACGGACGACGGCACGCACCGTGGGCATCGCCGGTTCGCCGGCCAGGGAGGCTGCCGACAGGTGGGGTTCGGGCCCGGCCGCCGAGGGGGCCCAGGGCGCCGAGGCCGCGGAGGGCGCCGTCCACTCGACCGTGGACCGGGCGCAGGAGGAGGCCGGCAGGGCCGGCCGGATGGTCGCGGGCGCGGTGGGCGGCGGCAAGGCCCTGACGGTCTCGGCGGCCCGGTCGGCCGTGCGCGGGGCGACGGCGGCCTGGGGCGTCCTGCGCGCCCGCAAGCTCCTCGCCGCGGGTGCGGGTGCGGGGGTCGCCGCGGTGGGCGCGGCGTTCGCCGCCGGACGGCGTTCCGCGGCCCGGCACCACGGGCCCTTGACGCGGGTCACCCGCGGCCGTCTCTGAGCCACCGGCTCTTGCCGGAAGCCGAGCTGACGGCCCGTCGGACCGCTCCCGTCGGCCGGAGGCTCGGCGGCTCGCCATGATCCGCGTCATGACCGGTGCGCAGCCGCGGGCTCCGTTCCCGGAGGCCGGCGTGCTGGTGCGCCGTCGCCGTTGTGGATACTGCTCCGGTGATCACTGTGCCCACCGCCGCGCTGGACTCGTTGTACGGACTCGCTTTCGGCGACGCCTTCGGTGACCGCTGGTTCGGCATCCTGCGACGGGACGGTGCGCACGCCCTGGAGGCGCGGACGCTGCCGCCGGAGCCGTTGTGGCGGTGGAGCGACGACACCGCGCAGGCGCTCGTCGTGGTCCGCGAACTCGCCGGGGGCGGCGGCTGCGTGGACCAGGACCGCCTCGCCCTGGCCCTGGCGGCGGCCTACGCCGACGACACCCACCGCGGTTACGGGGCCTCGATGCACGACGTGCTCCGCCGGATCGGGGCGGGCGATCCCTGGCGGGAGGTGGTCGCCGGCCAGTTCGCCGGCCAGGGCTCGTGGGGCAACGGGGCAGCCATGCGCGCCGCCCCGCTCGGCGCCTGGCACGCCGACGACCTCGACGCGGCCGCCGAGCAGGCCGCCCGGCAGAGCGAGGTCTCGCACCACCACCCGGAGGCGGTCGCCGGAGCGGTGGCGGTCGCCCTCGCGGCCGCGCTGGCGACGCGCAGCCGGGGCGGACCGGCCCCGGCGCGGCCGGATTTCCTCCGATCGGTCGCCGGGCGGCTCCCCGACAGCGACGTCCGGTCGGGCGTGCGGATCGCGGCGCGGATGTCGGAGCGCGCCTCGGTGCGGCACGCCGCCGAGGTCCTGGGCTCGGGCTGCCGGATGTCCGGCCCCGACACCGTCCCCTACGCCCTGTGGTGCGCGGCGGGGCACCTCGACGACCTGCACGAAGGCCTGTGGTCGACCGTCGCCGGGCGCGGCGACATCGACACCACCTGCGCGATCGCGGGCGGGGTGATCGCCGCGCGCACCGGCGTCGACGCCCTTCCGCCCGCGTGGCACGCGGCCCGCGAACCACTGCCCCCGGTCGTCCCGGCGTAACCGCGGGACGCGCCCCCCGCCCCGTGGGCCAAGGCCACTTGGAGGCGGGTGCTGTGTTCCTCGTAGGGTGTCAGGGGCACTGCGGAGGGGGCGGGGCACGGATGATCGGTGAACCCGAGGAGTTTCCGGGGGAGTTGCCCGGGTCCACGGAGCCTTCCGGGGCGGACGACGTGGTCGGGGACGGTGACCGCTCGCGCGCGCCCGGCCGATTGCGGCGACGGCGGTTGTGGACCGGAGTGCTCGCCGGCGCCGTCGCGGCCTCCGCGGTGTGGGTGGCGGCCCTGCGCGCCGACGGATGGGGGCAGGCCGCGCCGCCGGACCTGCACGGCTACCGCCTGGTGGACGACCTGTGCAGCAGCTTCCACCTCGAACCGCTCACCGACGCTCTGCACGGCGGTTTCGACTACAACGTCCCTGTCGTGCGCCGGGGCAGGACGGTGGACCGCATGACCTGCGACCTGACGGCCGACTCGGTGTCGGGCGACGGATGGGAGACGCAGTACCACGTCACCGTCTCCGTGGACCTGCACAAGAAGACCGACCCCCGAACGGAGTTCGCCGACGCCTACGGACCCCCCGCCCAGCCGCCGCCCGGCCTCGGCGACGGCGAGGGGCCGTACGAACAGTACGTCTACACCCACGAGACGGTGGTCAAGCCGTACCCCGGCCTCGGCGACCTCGCCTACCAGACCATCAGCCCCTACCACCAGGGCATATCCGTCCTGCGCGGCGGAGCGGTCATCACCATGACCGTGGACGCCACCAACGCCTGGAGGCTGGGCGGCAAACCGCCGACCGATGCCCACGGCGCACCCGAGCGCCCGTACCGGGTGAACACCACCGGGCTGCGCCCCGTCCTGACCAGGACCGTCGGCCATCTGATGACCGTGCTCTCCCACTGACGGGGGCGCGGGGGTCAGGGAGCGAGGCGGCGGCGGACCTCGGGCGCGACGTGGCGGGCGAAGGCGGTGACCTGGTCGGTGGTCTGGTCCTCGGGCCAGAACACGAAGCCGGTGAAGGGCTGTTCGGTGCCGAGACGGGTGAGGAGCGCGGTCCACTGTTCCGCGCTGCCGTGGACCGGGTCGTCGCCCTCGTCGGTGCGCAGGGTGCCGGGGGCGTCGGTGATCGTGCCGACGATCTGGGCGATGCGGCGGACCGTGCGGGGGCCCGGCCGGCGGCCGTGGCCGCCTCGTCGACCAGCCGGTTGGCGTCGGCCCACTTCTCGTAGGGGAGGTAGGAGACGATCGGCGCGGCCCATCCGTCGGCGACGCGGCCGGTGAGGGCCAGGGCCTTGGGGCCCTGTGCGCCGGTCCAGATCTCGATCGGGTGGGCGGGGGCGGGACCGGGACGCACCCCCGAGACGGTGTAGTGCTCGCCGGCCAGCCGGAGCGGGGGACCGCCGGCCGCCCACAGGCCGCGCAGGACGGTGATGGCCTCCTCCAGCGCGGCGTTGGCCTCGGCCGGGCTGCGCCGGGGCACGCCGAGGCGGGTGATGGCGTCCCAGTAGCCCCCCGCGCCGAGGGCGAGTTCGAAGCGACCGTCGGAGACGAGGTCGAGTGCGGCGGCCGCCTGGGCGAGCATCGCCGGAGGGCGCAGCGGGAGGTTGGCGACGTCGGGGAAGACACTGATCCGGCGGGTGTGCGCCAGGAGGTCGCCGGCCAGGACGAAGGTGTCCGCGTAGTCGGGCACGTACGGGTGGTCCTGGAGACCGATCAGGTCCGGGCCGCCGTCGTCGGCGGCCCGTGCGAGGGCGCGGTTGGCGGCGACATCGGTGGTCGGGCTCAGCGAGACACCGAACGTCAGACCCTCGCGCATGGGCGTCCTCCGATTGATCCGGTCGGGACGTCTTCAGTGAACCGCAACGGCCCCGCGTACCGCGGACCCACGGCGCGGGCTTCACGAGAAGGTACCTGCTCCCGCGTACCACCCCGGGCGTGACGCCCCGGCGATGTGGCGAACGCGACCCGGGCCGCGCGCCGGCAGCGGCCGGGGGCTCGCACCGGACGGCTCCGCCGCTGGATCAACGCGCGCCCCGCGCCACGGAGTCGGCGTGGGCGCGGACGATCTCGTCGAAGGAGGGCTCCGGGTCGAGGCCGAGGCGGTCGGCCCGGTCGGTTCGGAACCGGGCGGGCCAGGTCCGGACGATCGCGGCGACCGCGGGGTCCGCCGTCCAGTCGATGAGGTCGCTGCGGGGCTCGCCGCAGACGCGGTCGAGGGCCGCCGCCATCTCGCGGGGCGTCGTGGTGAGGGCGGGCAGGTTCATGGCGGTGCGGCCGCCCCACGTCTCCTCGTCCACTTCCGCCGCGCGCACGAGGCCGTCGACGGTTCTGCGCGGCGAGGACAGGGCGACGGGCGTGTCGGGCGGTACGGGGCAGGCGGCGCGCAGGCCGGCCAGCGGTTCGCGCACGATGCCCGACAGGAAGCTCGACGCCGCCGCGTTCGGCCGCCCCGGCCTGACCGCGACGGTCATGAGCCGCACGCTGCGTCCGCGCAGGAACCCCTTGCGCGTGTACTCGGCGACGAACTGCTCGGCGATGAACTTCTGCGCGCCGTAGCTCGATTCCGGCCGCGGCAGCGTGTCGTCGTCCACCTCGGCGGCGGCGGGCCCGGCCCCGCCGCCGAACACGGCGAGAGAACTCGCGAAGACGAGCACCGGCGGGACGCGCAGCGATCGCGCGTGCTCCAGCACGGCGCGCGTGCCGTCGACGTTCGTGCGCATGCCGAGGTCGAAGTCCGCCTCGGCCGCCCCGCTGACCACGCCGGCCAGGTGGAACACGACGTCGAACTCACCGATGCCGGGGAGCGCGTCCTCGATCCCTCCCTCGACAGCGCTGACCCGAGGGTCGCCCCGGAGCGCGTCCGGAGGCTCGACGAGGTCGAGCAGCACCAACTCGTGCAGCTTCGCGGGCGCGCCGCCGAAGCGAAGGGCGTCGGCGGCGAGCAGCCGCTCGGCTAGCAGCTCGCCGAGGAAGCCGGCGCCCCCGGTGATCAGGACCCGGCACCGTGCGCCGTCGTCGTCCGTGGTGGACATGAACTCCTCCTCGCTGCCGGTGTCCTGCGGTGTCGGCGTCGGAGCGTGCGGCGCGTTCCGACGCTCTCCGCGCACCAGACGGATATGCCCGCGCCGAGCCCTCCTCTCACGGCGGACCTGCGCGCTTCTTCCGTTCAGCGCGTGGCCACCAAGTGGTCATGAAGTGTGACAGTCACCAAGCATTTCTTTATGGTGGCGCCGTGATGAGCGCGTACGTTCGGTGCGGCCGGCGGGCCCCCGCACCCGCGCCCGGAGCGACGTCCCCCACCCCCGTGGCAGCGCCCACGGCTCTCCTGGAGAACAGCCTTGTCGAACCCAGCCGCGCCGACGCCCGCGCGTCCCATGCTGCACGGCCGCCTCGTCGCGCTGCCGCTCGCCGCCGCCCCCGCCGGTGCCGGGCCGTACCTGAGGCTCATGCGCGTCCGGGACGGCGTCGGCGGAACGGGCCAGCACGTCGTAGCGGTCCGGGTCGAGGCCGAGGCGCGGCTGGGCCAGGTCGCCCGCCATCGCGACCACCCGCGAGGCCGCCGCCTCCCACGACAGGCCGTACCGTTCGGCCGTCCCCCTCAACCTGCGGCCCGCCTCCTCGTCGTCCCGTGCGCGGACGAGGCAGTGGACGACGGTCGATGTCCTGTCCAGCGGTTCGCGGAGGACGAAGGAACCGAGGAAACCGGTGGCGCCCGTCAGCAGGACCTCGCCCGGCGCGGTCCGGCCGGCGGGCGGCCCCGGGACGACATCGGGGGCGAGCCGGGGATCCGGCACCGCCCCGGAGCCGGTGGAGCCCTCGCCCAGCAGGGCCGTGAGTCCGGCGGCGGTGGGGGAGAGGTAGACCGAGTCGGCAGGGAGTCCTCGGGCTCTTCCCCGAATGGTTCGCCCCGCCGCAGTCCGATTGGCCGCGGAACGTGACGCTGTGCGGGTTCCCGCCGGAGGACGGGAAGGCCCCGGACTTCAGCGACCCGGAACTGGAGGAGTTCCTGGACGGCGGTGAGCCGCCCGTCGTCGTCACCCATGGGTCCGTGGTGCCCGGGGACGACGGCTTCTTCACCCGCGCGAGCGCCGTACTGAAGGATCTCGGGGCGAGGGGAGTCCTTCTGACCTCGGGGGACGCCGTCCCGGGAACGCCGCCCCGGACGTCCTGGTGCGTCCGTTCGTACCCCACAGCGTGCTGCTGCCGAGGGCCCGTTGCCTGGTGCACCACGGTGGCGTCGGCACGACCTCCCAGGCGTTCGAGGCCGGGATCCCCCAACTGGTGCTGCCCTTCGCCCACGACCAGTTCGACAACGCCGCCCGCGTGCAGCGTCTCGGCCGCGGCCTGCGACGGGGCATGCCGGTGACGGAAGCCGGGTTCCGGGACGCCCTCACCCGCCCCTGACGCGTGACGGCCGCACCCGGAGGTGATCTGGCTCTCGGGGGCCGTCACAGCCCGCCCGGGCGTGGGAAAATGGCCGGGCGCCGCTTCCGGACGGCGCCGCGAGCGGAGGTGCAGCGTGGAGGCGCAGGAACTGACCCGGCGCAGGGCGGACCCGCTGTCGCGGCAGATCTACGACCGGCTGCGCGAGGGCATCATCCGCGGCCGGTACCCGCAGGGCAGCCGGCTGGCCGAGCAGCGACTCGCCGAGGAACTCGAGGTGTCCCGGGTGCCGTTGCGGGAGGCGGTGCCGCTGCTGGAGGTCGACGGGTTCGTGCGCACGCTGCCCCGCCGCGGCGCGGTGGTGTCCAGCTGGACCGTGCGGTCCGCCCACGACCTGTTCGACCTGCGCCTGTGCCTCGAGGTGGGGGCGGCGCGGTTCGCCGCGCGGCAGATCGCCGAGGGCGCCTCGCCGGAACCGCTGCGCGCGGCGCTGCAGCGCTCGCGGAAGGGGATCACGAGCAACGACGCGTACCGGATCGCCGCGAACAGCACCTTCTTCCACGAGGTGATCGTCGAACTCACCGGCAACGCGTTGATGCGCTCGCTGATGCGGTCGGTGTCCGGGCGGATGATGTGGCTGTTCTACCTGACCTCCGGCCTCGACCCGGTGGAGGCGCTGGCCGGGCACGAGGAGCTGCTGGAGGCCATCAGCTCGGGCAACGGGCGGCTCGCCGAGTCCGTCGCGTACATGCACATCGAACGGGACCGCGCCGAGTCGATGGCCGCGCTGGCCGAGCACCAGGGAATCCAGGACACGGCCTGACCGCGCCCGCAATGCCCCGGGGCCGTCCCGCCCCGGGGCCCCGCTCGGCCGGACGGACTACTTCGCGATCCCCAGCAGGCTGAAGTTCAGCTCGTTCGCGCCGAGGTTCTGCGACTGCGGCACACCGGTCAGCCACTTCCGTGCCACGACCCAGTCGTCGTTGTACGACAGGTTCATGTAGCAGCCGTTGGCCGAGTAGCGCTGGGCCGCGCGCACGTACAGGGCCGTGTCGCCGGTTCCCACCGCCTGGTCCAGCTCCGCGTTCACCTGCGGCAGTTCGCACGCGAAGTAGTCGATGCCGCCGGAGGCGTCCCAGAAGACGTGGCCCCACATGTACGGGTCACCGCCGTCCGGGCCGTTGTTGCCGTCCACGAAGGCGTCCGGGCCCTTCTTCGGCTGCTGCGGCCAGGAGAACACCGTGGCGGTGTCGTAGCCCTGCGCGGTGGCCCTGATGCCGATGGCCTGCATCTGGGCGACCAGGATCTCCGCCATGTTCTGCGCGTTCGGGTTGCCGTTGGCGTAGCCGATCGTCATGGCGGTGCCCGAGGGGAGGGTCTTGGCGTAGGCGGCCATCACCGACGGGTCGAAGGCGATGTCCTGCTTGTCGGCGCCGCCGGGGATCATGCCCTTGGCGTACAGCGTGGTCGCCACCGAGGAGCGCTTGCCCAGCACCTGCGACACCAGCTTCCGCTGGTCCACTGAGCTCAGGAACGCCGTCCTCGCCTGCCGCGTGGCGAAGAAGCTCTTGCTCGGGTTCAGCGTCAGCAGCGAGGACTGGAGTGTCGGCAGGAAGTAGTTGCGCACGTTCGGGTCGGACGCGTAGTGCGACAGGCTCGACGAGGGCAGCGCCGCGACGACCGCCGAGACGTCGCCGTTGTCCAGCGCCAGCTGCAACGGCGCCACGCTGCTGTACACCGGCAGGTTCACGGTGGTGAACGGTGATTTCGGGCCCCAGTAGCCCTTGTACCGGGTGAGCACGTACTTGGTGCCCGACACCGCCGAGGTCAGTCGGTACGGGCCGGTCCCGATGTCGTGGCTGCCGAGGTACTTCTGGGCGTGGTCGGCGCCCGCGTACTTCGCGAGCGCCGCGGGCGACTCCATCTTCGGACCGAACGGGGAGGCGAGGTAGCTCAGGAACGCCGAGTTGGGCTTGTCGAGGGTGATGACCGCGGTGTACGGGTCCGGGGTCCCCACGCTCTTGACGCCCTCGACCATGTAGGCGGCGCCGCCCTTGACGGCCAGCCGCCGCTTGAACGACGGCTCGATCGCCGCGGAGGTGAACGGGGTGCCGTCGTGGAACGTGACGCCGTGGCGCAGGTGGAAGGTGTACACGGTGTGGTCCGGGCTGGCCGTCCACGACGTCGCCAGGCGCGGTGCGATCTTCACCTGGTCGGTGTGGTTCTGGTACTGCACCAGGCCCTCGTACGCGTTGATCATGATCGCGGTGCCGTTGTTGGCGTAGTAGATGTCGGGGTCCGGGGGCTGGCCGATGTCGCCCAGCAGGCCGACGGTGAGCACTCCGTCGGTGGGCGGTTCGCCGCCCGAGCCGGTGTCGCCGCTGCCGTCGCCGGCACATGCGGCGGCACCGAGGGTCATGGCCAGCGCCACCGTGGCGAGCTGCCACGCGCGGCGGATGCGAGGGATGGACACGCTGATCTCCATTCAGAAGCCGAGGGGTGACTCCGAGGGGTGACAGGAGGCCGGAAGGCCGGTGGAGCGGACCGTCCGGGAACGGGACAGGAGGGACGGGGATCGGTGACGGGAATCCGTGACGGGGGAATCGGCGCGCCGGTCACACCGTGAGCCGGGGGTCCGCGACCGCCTGAAGGACATCGACGACGGCGTTGACGACGATGTAGACGCCGCCGAGCAGCAGCGTCACCCCGGCGATGGCCGGGAAGTCGGACTGGGGGATGCTCTGCGCGAGGTAGTAGCCGATGCCCGGCCAGGTGAACACGTCCTCCACGATCACCGCGCCGGCGAACATGAAGCCCAGTTGGAGGCCGGCCATGGACAAGCCGGCGTTCAGCGAGTTGCGCACCACGTGCCGCCACAGCACCGCGAACTCGCGGATGCCCTTGGACCGGGCGGTGCGCACGTGGTCCGCCTCGTAGGCGCGCTCCAGACCCGCCCGCAGGATGCGACCGATGCCGATCGCCGGGGAGACGGCCAGCGCGAGGGCGGGCAGCACCAGGTGCCGCAGCCCCGAGGCGAACGCGTCCGGGCTGCCCCGCAGCAGGCTGTCGACGAGCACGAAGCCGGTGGGTGAACTCCGGTCCACGCCCCGGCCGGCCTCCGGCAGCCAGTGCAGGTCGCCGTAGAACAGCACGATGCCGCCGAGGCCGAGCAGGAAGGCCGGCGCGGTGCCGGCCACCAGCAACAGGCCCCGGTAGGCGCCGGTGCCGGGCCACCGCAGCGCGCCGGACAGCGCGAACGGCACCGCCAGCAGCAGCGCCAGCACGAAGGAGCACAGCACCAGTTCGCTTGTCGCCGGCAGGAACTGCCCCAGGTCGGCGGTGACCGGACGGTGGGTGCGCAGCGAGACGCCGAGGTCCCCGTGGAGCGCGTGCCACACGAAGCGGCCGTACTGCCGGGGCCACGACTGGTCCAGACCGAGGCGGTGCCGGGCCGCGGCCACGGCGGCCGGTGACGCGTTGCCGCCCACGTACGCGCGGGCCGGGTCGCCCGGGGAGATCCGCTGGAGCACGAAGACGAGGGCGGACAGCACGGCCAGCAGCGCGGCGGCCGCGCCCGTGCGCCAGAGGGCGAAACGGATCATCGCCGGTCCTCCAGGAGGTTGCGCAGCGCGTCCCCGCCCAGGTTGGCGATCAGGCTCAGCAGCATGACCGTCAGCGCGGGGACGATCGGGATCCACCACTGTTCGAGCAGCAGGTAGAGCCCCCGCTGCACGTCGGCACCCAGTTCGGGAGCGGGCGCCGACCGGCCCAGGCCCAGGAACGACAGCCCGGCCAGCAGCACCACGACGTTGCCCACGTCCAGGCTCGCGGTGACGACCGCGGTCGGCACCACACCGGGCAGGATGTGCCGGCCGACCAGGCGCAGCCGGCCGACCCCGGCCATCCGGGCCGCCTCGACGTGCGGCCTGCTCGCCAGGCCCCGCACTTCGGCGCGGATGATCCGCGCGTAGTAGGGCCACCACACCACCGAGACGCCGATCAGGGTGTGGACGAGGCCGGGACCGAGGGCGGCGTTGACGGCGATGGCGACCAGCGCGCCGGGCATGGCCAGGAACAGGTCGGTGAACCGCATCAGCAGCCCGTCGACCCAGCCGCCGAACGCGCCGGCCACCACGCCGAGCAGGCCGCCGAACAGCAGCCCGACCACCACCACGGCGAGCGCCGAGAACCAGCTCGCGCGCAGCCCGAGCAGCGTGCGGCTGAGCAGGTCCCGGCCGATGTTGTCGGTGCCGAGCGGATGGTGCGCGGACAGCGGCGGCAGGTTGAGGTCGCCGACCGGCTGGACCGGGTTGGCGGGGGCCAGCGACGAGGCGAACACGGCGACCAGCGTGGTGAGTACGAGGAGGCCGACCAGCACCCAGGCGACGACCCGGTGGGCGGGCAGGTACCTCTCGCCGACGCCACCGCCGGCCGGCTTCGGGAACCAGCGGCGTGGCACGGTCGTCCCGGTCATCGCGTCGCCTCCGGTCGGTCGGCCGAGTCGCCGGTCGGGCGGTCGGGCGGTGGGCCGGTTCGGCGGTCGGGCGGGCCCTCGATGCGGGGCACGGCGTCGAGCAGGGCGCGCGTGCGCGGATCGGCCGGTGCGGTGACGACGTCCTGCGCGTCGCCCGTCTCGACCAGCCGACCCCGTGCCATCACCGCGATGCGATCGCCCATCAGCCGCGCCACGGCGAGGTCGTGGGTGACGAACACGACCGTCATCGCCAGTTCCCGCCGCATCTCGCGGATCAGGTTCAGCACGCTCGCCGCCAAGGACGCGTCCAGCGCGCTGGTCGGCTCGTCGCACAGCAGCACGGTCGGCGGCACGACGACGGCGCGGGCCAGCGCGACCCGCTGGCGCTGGCCGCCGGACAGCTCACCGGGCCGTACCGACAGCACCGAGGACGACAGCCCCGTGGCGGCCAGCACGATGTCGATCCGCCGGCCGGCCGCGGCCGGTCCGACGCCGGCGGTGCGCAGCCGCTCGCGCAGCAGGTGGCCGACCGTCAGCCACGGCGTGAGGGACGAGCCGGCGTCCTGGAAGACCATCTGCGCCGTGCCGCGCAGCGCGACCGTGCCGCCGGTGGGCCGGGTCAGCCCGGCGATCACCCGCAGCAGAGTGGACTTGCCCGATCCGCTCTCGCCCACCACGGACAGCGCCTCGCCGGCGCGGACGTCCAGGTCCACACCCCGCAACGCGTCCACCGTGTGCCGGGGCCCGAAGCCGGACCTGGTCCGGAACCGGCAGGTCAGCCCGCGCGCCTCGATGACGACGCCGGGAGTTCCGGCGGCCCCCGCGCCGAGTCGCCGGACCGGGGCGGCCGGCCCCTGCGCGGGGACGACGGCGTCGTGCACGTCGCGCACGGCCTCGCTTCCGCGCCAGCACGCCCGCCACGCGGCGGTGCCCTCGACCTGCTCCAGCGGCGGCTGCTCGGTGGCGCAGCGGTCCACGGCCAGCGGGCAACGGGTGTGGTACGCGCAGCCCCGCAGGCGTTCGGCGGCCCTGACGCCCTCGTCGGGCAGGGTGGGCAGCGCGGCTTCCCGCGGGGTGGACAGCGACAGGCGCGAGCCGAGGAGCCCCGCGGTGTAGGGGTGGGTCGGACGGCGCAGCAGTCGCGCCGACGGACCGATCTCGGCGATCCGGCCCTGGTACAGCACGGCGATCCGGTCGGTGATCTGGGCGGCCACCGCCAGGTCGTGGGTGATGAACAGGACGCTGCACCCGAAGTCGTCGCGCAGGTCGGCCAGCAGCGACAGCAACTGCGCCTGCACGGTGACGTCCAGCGCGGTGGTGGGCTCGTCGGCCACGACCAGTCGCGGCCGGCCGGTGAGCGCGATCGCGGCCATCACGCGCTGCCGCAGGCCGCCGGACAGTTCGTGGGGGAAGGCACGCATCCGCCGGTCGGGCTCGGGCACCCGGACCGCGCCCAGCAGCCGGACGGCCTCGCCCCGGTCACCGGTGACCTCGGTGATCTGGCGGCCGACGCGCATCGTCGGATTCAGCGACGTCATCGGGTCCTGGAAGATCACGCCGAGATGGGAGCGCCGCACGGCACGCAGCCGCGCCGCCGACCCGTGCAGCATGTCGGTGCCGGCGGCCCGCACGGTGCCGGTGATCGCGGGACGGGCGGACCGCGGCAGCAGGCCGAGCAGGGTCATGGCGAGCACGCTCTTGCCCGACCCGGACTCCCCGACCAGGCCGACGATCTCGCCGGGCGCGATGTCGAGGTCGATGCCGCGCAGCACCGGTGACCGCACGCCCCGGCGGCGCAGCGAGACGGTCAGGTTCCGCACCGAGGCCACGGGCGCGGCGGCGTCCGTGCGCCGGCCGCCCGTCGTGGGTCCGGCCGCGGAAGCGGGTCCGGGCTCCGGCGTTTCAGGGGTGTGCACGTCACGGGCGGGCATGACCGGCCTCCTGATCCTCGGGGGTGGCTCCGGCGGCGGGCGCGGCCGGTGGGGCGGGCACGGCCGACGCGAACGCGCGGTGGATGTGCCGCGGCTGGGTGAACCACACGTCCTCGGCGTGCGCGGCCAGGTGGGTCAGCGCTCTGCCGAGCTGCCGCAGCCGGAAGGGCGCGCCGGAGATGTAGGAGTGCACCACGACGCTCATCACCAGCGGCTGGTCCTCGGCCGCGGCCCGCAGTTCGTCGAACTCGTCCACGATCATGTCGGCGAACTCGGCGGCCGACGCCTGACGGCCCACGACGGTGCTGCTGTCGTTGAGTTCCAGCGCGTAGGGGAGGGCGAGCACCGGTCCGCCCGCCGAGGCCAGCCACACCGGCTGGTCGTCAGGGCGCAGGTCGAGCAGGTAGCGGTAGCCGGTCTCGGCCAGCAGGTCGACCGTGCGCGGCGTGTGCGTCAGCCACGGGCTGGACCAGCCGCCGGGCGCGGTGCCCTCCTCGGTCCGGATGCGCGCGGCCACCGTCCGCAGGTACGCGCGTTCGGCGGTCTCGGTCAGGCCGGCCAATGAGTCGGAGTTGGTGACGCCGTGCCCGACGATCTCGGCGCCCGCGGCGCGGGCCGCGTCGGTGACCGCGGGCGCGGTGTCGTAGACCATCGTGTTGAGCAGCACCGTGGGCGGCAGCCCCAGGCCGGTGAGCCGGTCCAGCAGCCGGAACGCGCCGACCCGGTTGCCGTAGTCGCGCCAGGACCGGTTGACCAGGTCCGGATGCGGCACACCGGGCAGCAGGTCCTCCACGTGCCCGTCACCGAAGCGGTAGTCCTCGACGCCGATGGCGACGTACACCGCCAGCCCGCGCCGGCCCGGCCAGCGACCGCGCGGCCGCTCGCCGATGGGTGCGTACGGATACCGGTCGCCGGTCATGCGCCGCCCCCCGCCCAGCGGTTCATGCCCACGTCACGCCCGGCCGCCAGGCTCACCATCTCCTGGTACGCCGGCCGGAACCGGTCGGCGGCGGTGTGCGCCGCGCGCAGCGCCGGGAGCCGTGCGGCGAACAGTTCGCGGGCCTCGGCCAGCAGCGCGGCCTCGTCCACCGACGTCACCCGGCCGCCCTCGGCCACGACCCGTCCGTCGACCATCGTCAGGGTGACGCTGCCGCCGGACTCGCAGTACACGAGCTGTCCCCGGACGTCGTTGAGCGGGGTGAACGCCGGCGCGTGCAGGTCGAGCAGCACCAGATCCGCCAGCCGGCCCACGGCCACGGCGCCCAGATCCGCCTCCCGGCCCATGGCGCGGGCACCTCCGGCCCACAGGCAGTCGAGCACCTCGGCGGCCGACGGCCACAGGTCGCTGTGCAGGCCGGTGACGTTGTGCACCAGGCCGGTCGCGCGCACGACGCTCCACATGTCGACGGCGTCGTTGCAGATGGCCTCGTCCACGCCGAGAGCGATCGGGATACCGCGGCGGCGGATCTCCCGGAAGGGCATGATCCCGCTGCCCAGGCGCAGGTTGCTGACCGGGTTGTGCGCGATCGTCGCACCCGCCGCGGCGATCAGGTCCAGGTCGGCACCGTCGACCCACACGGCGTGGATGACGTTGGTGTTCCTCCGCAGCAGACCCAGGTCCGCGGTGTGGCGGACCAGGGACCGGCCGGCGAACCGCGGCTGCTCGTCGGCCAGGACCCGCTGCGCCTTGGTCTCCAGCATGTGGGCGAACAGCGGCACGTCGTGCCGTTCCGCCAGGTCGGCGAGCGCCGTGAAGTACTGGACACCGACCCGCTGCGGCGCGGACACCGAGACCGCGCCGCGCAGCCGGCCCCCGGCCGCGCCGTGCCAGGCGGTGAACAGGTGGGCGTAGCGGTCGAGCAGGTCGGCCCGGCCCATCGGCGCCGGCCGGTGGATCGCCTCGGCCAGTTCCGGACCGGCGATCCCGGCCAGGAACGGCAGCTTCTCGGCCTCCGGGAGCTCCGGCTGGTCCAGCGCCACCGTGGCGCGGATGCCTACGTCGGCGTAGGCGGACATGATCGCGTCGATCACGTCGGGCTCGGGGGTGGGCAGGACGAACGCGTCGTCCTGCACCGATGTCGTGCCTCCGCGCAGCATGTCCAGGGCCGCCAGCATCGTCCGCAGGTACGCCTCGCGCGGTGTGGGCCGCAGCGCCTCGTCGTCCGGCGACTCGTAGAGCATGAACACCTCCAGCGGCCGGCTGGGCATCATCCCCTTGAGGTGGTTGGCCGGTGAGTGGAAGTGCGCGTTGATCAGCCCCGGCGCCAGCAGGTGGTGGCCGTGGCCGGGCACGGTCCGGGTGCCCGCGGGCGCGGCGCCGGCGAGGGCGGGGCCGATCGCCGCGATCCGCTGCCCGGCGACCAGCACATCGGTGGGGCCGGTGACCGCGGCGGGCGCGGTGGCGTCGTACACGAGCACGTCGGTGAACAGCACGGCCGGCGGGTCCTGGGCGGGCGGTTCGAGGTGGGTCATGCGCTCGGCTCCGGGCGGTCGGGCGCGGCGTAGATGCCCGCGCGGGAGGTCGGGACGCCCTGTGCCAGCAGGCCGTCGACCATGGTCACGGCGGCGGCGACGCCCTCGATGACGGGCACGCCCAGCCGCTGCCGCAGCGGCTCGACGAGGTCGGCCAGCCCGGCGCAGCCCAGGATCAGCGCCTCGGCGCCGTCCTGATCGAGCGCCAGCGCGGCCTCGGCGGCGACGGCGTCCAGTGCGTGCAGCGCGCCTTCGGCGACATCGGCGACCGGGATGTCGATCGCCCGCACGGTGCAGCGGTGGGACAGCCCCGTGCCGCGCAGCACCCGGTCGGACATCTCCCGCGTGCGGCGCGGCAGGGTGACGATCGTGAACCGGGCGGCGACCAGCGCGGCCGTGAACAGGGCCGCCTCGGTCATGCCGACGACGGGACCGCGTGCCAGCTCCCTGGCCGCCCCGACGCCGGTGTCGCCGAAGCAGGCGATCACGTATCCGTCCACGCCGGACCGCTCGCCGGCGCGGACCCGGTCGAGCACGCCCACCGCGCCCCACACCTCGTCGACGTGGCTCTCCACCGAGGCGACGCCCGTGGCGGGGGTGCCCCCGACCAGCGTCGTGCCCGGCGCGGCGGCCGGCCGCGCCGCGGCCACCACGGCGTCGGTCATGGCGCGGGTGGTGTTCGGGTTGACCACCATGATCGTGCGGCTCATACCGGCACCCCCGCGAGGACGGCGTCCAGCAGCGGGGCGACACCCGGGCCGCGCACGGCGAGGGCCGCGATCCGGACCGCGGCACGGGCGGCCGCCCGCGCGTCGCCCGTGGCCAGGTGCACGGCGGCGAACGCGCCGCAGAAGGTGTCCCCGGCGCCGGTCGGGTCGACCGCGTCGACCACCTCGGCGGGCACCTCGGTGACGGCCCCGCCCTCGACCACGACACAGCCCCGCTCGGCCAGCTTCACCACGACCGCCCGGGGACCCAGCCCGGCGAAGTGCCGTGCCGCGGCGACCGGGTCGTCGGTGCCGGCCAGGCGGGTGGCCTCCACCTCGCTGGGCAGGAACACGTCGCAGCAGCCGGCCAGTTCGAGCAGCTCGGCCTCGTGGCCGGCCAGGTAGTCCTCCTGGAGGTCCAGGTAGACGGTGGCGGAGCTGTTGCGCCGCAGCCACGGGGTGAGCGTCAACTGCGCGTCCAGGCTCATCGCCAGCACCAGCAGGCCGCGCGAGTCCAGTACGGCGGGCGGCACGTCGGCGGGGTGCACCGACATGCGGTCGAAGTGCTCCTCGCCGAGGACGAGGTGCCACGTCCGGCTGCCGTCCGCCGCGTAGCGGACCTCGTTGCGCACGGTCGGCAGCGGGCGCCGCGGCTGGTCGAGGGACAGGCCCGCCGCGGTCAGCCGGGCGGCGAACTCGGCGGGCAGGTCGGCCCCGACCGGGGCCAGCCAGCCCGGCGACGGGCAGCCGGCCAGGCGCGCGGCCAGCGCCGCGAACAGGGCATCGCCACCGAGGGCTTCGGTGCGGGTGCCGTCCGGCCGCACCGACTCGTCGATGGTGAGGTTGCCGATGCAGGTCAGCGCGGGCGCCGCGTGGTCAGTCACGGCCGGCTCCGCGAGTGGGGCCGGCGGTGATGCCGGCGGCGGACCGGGCCGACCGGGCGGATGGGTCGGGCGCGGACGCGGGAGCGGATACGGCGGCGGCCTCGGGCGCGGATTCGGCGGCGGCGAACTTCCGGACGGCCAGGTGGTAGCCCACCAGTTGCGCCGGCAGGAAGTACAGCAGCGGGCTGAGCGCCTCGGTGACCGCGGGCAGGCGCAGCACGTCGCGGGCGATGCCGTCGTAGGCCGTCTCGCCGTCGGTGGTCACGGCGTGGACGTGGCCACCGAGGCGGTGGGCCTCGTGGACGGTGTCCACCCCGCGCGCGGTCGCCCGGCCGGAGGGCACGAGCAGCCACAGCGGCTCGCCCGCCTTCTGGGAGTTGTAGTGGTGGAACTCCTCCAACTGCACGGCGACCGCGTGGTCGGGGGTGCACTCCTTGACCTTGGCGGCGCCCACGACGGCCGAGGCGTGATTGGGGCCCGCCCCGGTGAACAGGAACATCCGGCCGGCCCGTTCGGCCGCCGCCTGCTCGGCGATCACGCGGTCGGCCCGCGCGATCGTCTCGGCCATCAGCTCGGGCACGGTGTCCAGTTCGGCCAGCAGCGGGGCGGCCGCCGGCACCGCGCGGGCGGCTCCGACCAGCCCGGCCAGCCGCAGCAGCAGCGCCAGCGGCGCGGTGGAGGACTGGGTCGGCCAGCCCACCCGGGTCGCGTCCACCACCAGGGTCGCGGTCGACTCGGCCGCCAGCGTCGAGTGCGGCTTGTTGGTCAGCGCCAGCGTCATCGCCCCGGCTGCCTGTGCGGCGAGCAGGGCCTGCACGGTGCGGGTCGTCTCGCCGGAGCTCGACAGGGCGACGACCAGCGAGCGCGAGGTCACGTCATGGGCGTGGTAGTACGCCAGTTCAAGGCTCTGTATCGGTTCGCAGGGCACGCCGAGCATCGATTCGAGGGCCAGCCGGGCGGCCGACAGGACGGCCAGCGAGTCCCCGGCCCCGACCAGCAGCACGCGGTCCGGTCCGAACCGGCGGATCCGCTCGGCGGTGTCGGCGAGCGCGGCCTCGTTGGCGGCCCAGTTGCGCCGCACCACGTCGGGCTGCGCCAGCAGTTCCGGCCGGGTGGCCCCGGTCCGGAACCGTCGGTTCGGGTCCAGCGGGTCGTCACTGGGCAGCGCGGCCGCGGCGGCCCGCTCGGCCGCGTCCAGCCGCGCGACGACGGCGCGAGCCCGTTCGTCCAGCCCCGCCTGACCTGTCACATCGGGAGTCATAGCCGCGAACGGTATACAGCTTGCGTTTCAAGCGTGTATCCAGTCGTCGTTCTCCCATGATGACTTGGGCTACAGCGGTGAACAGTATTCAATCCGCCGCGGCGAGCGTCGCAACCGCCGCCCCCGCCGGCGCCCTTCCCCGCTGGAGCTACGCCCCGGCCTGCCGGGTGGGACCGGCGCGGCCCCCGTTCCCGCGGTCGACGGTGAAGACGACGGAACTACCCGTCTGCAACGGCGTGGTGAAGATGGCGTGGGCGGCGCTCCGGCCGAACACCTCGGGGTAGGTCCGCCCCTGCTGGGTCAGCCCGCTCGCGCCCAGCCGGCTCAGCCCGGACACCTGTGTGTTCAGGATCTGCGCCCCGATGCTGTCGCCCACGGTGAGGCGGTACTCCGCGTCGAGGATGGGCCGGAAGGTGAAGGCCTGCACCCGGATCTCGCGATCCGCACCCACGTATTTGCGGGCGGCGACGTTGAACTCGACGTAGTGGACTTCGGGGTGCCGGCGCGGCTCGGCCAGCGGGAACCGGTATTCGATCGCCGGAGACCCGCGCAGCACGGTGCGGCGCGGCGGCGACTGCGGGAGTTCCAGCCCGTTGATGCGGACGTGGTCGACGCGGAAGCATTCCGCGTGCTCCAGTTCCAGGCCCACGTCGATCTGCCAGCGGAAGATGTACCGGTAGTCACCGGTCAGCATGCTGAAAGGCTCGTCCGAGAGCGACGAAACACATATGATCCGCAGCTCCCTGGGCAGGTTGGCCACCTGGTAGGAGATCCGCATGGCCTGCATGGCGTATCCGTCGCCCCCGAGGCCGTCCAGGTGGCAGTCCCACCGGTAGCGGGCCAGCGCGCCGGTGAAGAGGTTTTCCCGGATGGGTTCGAGGACCTCGCGCAGAGCCTGGTCGATGGCCTGGTCGACCTGCAGTGTCGTGTCGCGAATGGTGATCTGGCCGAAGACGAAACTGACCAGGGCCGCCGAGACGAGGGCGCTGCCCGCCACTTCCAGGAATTTGACGACAGGGTCGTCGTGGGCGCGGTTGATCGAGAGGAAAAGAGCAGCCGCGCCTAATAAGAAGATGAGCAGGTTGTAGATCCGTACCGTACGCCGAACTTCCGCGATGACATGACGCTGGTCGGCCATGATGGCTCCTGTAGGGGTTCTCCGTCGTCCTGTCCTCCTCACGTGCCCTGAGACGCGAGGCCGGAATCCGGCCGGGCCGGTGGGGTCCGCGCCGGGTCGCGCGGCTCGTGGACGGTCGGCCGGGCCTGCGGCTGATCGAACTCCGCCGCCGGCTGCGGCCCGCGCCGAGGATCGGATCCGATCCGGCCCGGCAACGGGCCACCGGCTTTATCGACGGCTTTTCACGAAGGAAAAGTGACTTTTGTGGGGGACTGTACGGAAAGGTGCTCCGCTCGATCCGGCCAAACACCATATGAAGCTTTATCGAAGGGTTGACCGGCCTGTTCGCCGCCCGTACAAAGGTCTGGACCATTCTGCTCGATTGGTCGAGACCACTCCGTGCGCCCACGAGCAACGTGGTCCCCTCGCCGGTCCACCGGCTCAGCGAGGTGCCGCGATCGCAACCGCCATTCTTCCCCCTGGAGGGTCCATGCGAGTCGGAAAACGGATTCTGCGCAAATCTCTCATCGCCGGCTCGGTGCTCGGGCTGGCGATCGGCGGCTCGGTCTACGCGATGGCCGCGGCGCCCGCCGCGCAGGCGGCCGCCACCTGCGCCGCGGCGTGGAGTGCCGGCACCGTCTACACCGGCGGCCAGCAGGCGAGCGAGAACGGAGTCAACTACACCGCCAACTACTGGACCCAGGGCAACGACCCGGCGACCAGCAACGGCGGAGCCGGTTCCGGACAGCCGTGGACGTCCAACGGCGCGTGTACCGGCGGTACGGGCGGCACCGGTGGAGGAACCGGCGGGACCGGCGGGGGCGGAACGGGTTCGGTGAGCGGCCTGCTCTTCAGCCCGTACAAGGACGTCACCATCAACATGAACTGGAACACCTACCAGATGCAGTCGGCGGCGGGCGGGTCCACGCTGCCGCTGGTGGGCTCCGGCAGCATGGTGTCGCAGTACATCCCGACGCTCCCCGCGATCACGGTCGCGTTCGCCACCGGGGCCTGCGGCAGCGAGACCTGGGGCGGCGCCTCGGCCGCCACCTGGGCCAACGAGAACGTGCCGCAGCTCAATTCAGCCGGTCTGAACTACGTCATCTCGACCGGTGGCGCGGCCGGCAGCTTCACCTGCGCCTCGACGGCGGGCATGGACGCGTTCATCGCCCGCTACGCCAGCTCGCACCTGGTCGGCATCGACTTCGACATCGAAGGCGGCCAGAGCGCGTCGGACATCCAGAACCTCGTCAACGCGGCGAAGGGGGCACAGGCGACCTACCCGAACCTGCAGTTCTCCTTCACGCTCGCCACGCTGGGCGCGTCCGACGGCAGCTACGGCGGCGTGAACTCGCTCGGCAACACGGTCGTCCGGGACGTGCTCGCCTCCGGCCTGAGCACGTACGTCATCAACCTGATGACCATGGACTACGGCAACGCGTCCAGCAGCGTGTGCGTCGTTTCCGGCGGCACCTGCGAGATGGCGCAGTCGGCGATCCAGGCGGTGAAGAACCTGGAGCACACCTACGGGGTCCCGGCGAGCAAGATCGCCGTCACGCCGATGATCGGCATGAACGACGCCACCAGCGAGACCTTCACCATCGCGGACGTGAGCACGCTGTCGTCCTACGCGGTCAGCAACGGCCTGGCCGGGCTGCACTACTGGTCACTGGACCGGGACACGCCCTGTTCCTTCACCTACGCGTCGCCCACCTGCGACTCGGTCCCCAGCACCACTCCGCTGCAGTACACCCACAGTTTCCTGAGCGCCCTCGGACACTGACGCAGCACCCGCGCTGGGCCGTGCACGGACCTCCGTGCGCGGCCCATCGCCCTTTCCGGCCGCCCCGGACGTCCGAGGAACACGCTCAGTGGCCCCGAAACCGCTACGAGCGCTGACGTCCGCCGCTCGGTCCGAGGCGGTGGCCGCGCCCGGACTCCCGCCGGCAGGGCCGTCCCGGTCCCGGACGAGGGCCGATCGGGGTGCGGGTCGGGGGCCGAGCGGCCTCGCGTGTGGCGTCCGCCGGGGCGGTGGGCGAGGCTGGGACGGAGGGCCTGACCAGCGTGCTCGACCGGCCGCGGTCGCAGGGAAGCCCCTCGGGTCCGAGGAGGGAGGCTGCGCGGTGAGCGAGAGTGACGAGGCACGGGGGGTTCCGCCCCGCGCGGGTGTGCTCTCCCGGCGTGTCACCGGGCGCCGACGGCAGCTCGGTCTCAGCGCGGACGCGGTGGCGCGGCAGGCGGGAATGTCGCCCCGGTACATGGAGCAGCTGATCGAGGCGGGCCCGGACTTCGACAGCGGAGGTTTGCTCCGGATCGCCGCGGCTCTCGGGCTCACCTACCGGGAACTGCTCGAGGGCCCGAGCGAGCCGCCTCCCGGGCAGTCGGGACCGGGGCCGCGTCCGGTCCTGGTGCGTCTGACCGTGAGCGAGTGCTGGGACAGGCTCGGCACGCACGGCGTGGGCCGGGTCGCCCTTCCCGTTCGGCCGGCGCCCGCGGTGTTCCCGGTCAACTACGCCGTCGACAGCCACTCGATCGTCTACCGGACGGCTTCTCGGGGACCGGCCGCCCCCGAGACCGGCACGGCGCTGTCCTTCCAGGCCGACCGTACCGACGACCGGCTCAGCCGGGGCTGGAGCGTCCTGCTCACCGGAACCGCCGAACGCGTCGAGGACCCGGACCTGGCCCGCCGGCTCGACCAGCGGGGGGACGCACAGCCGTGGGCGGGCGGGGAGCGGCCGCTGTGGATCCGGATCCGCCCCGACACCGTGACCGGCCGGCGCATCACCACCATGTGAGCCGAAGCGTCCGAGCGCCGCCCCAAGGGTGCGACGGGCACCCTCAGCCGCAGACACGGGCAGGTCTCGCTCACGAACCGCTCCAGGGCGGCGGCACTCGGGGCGCCACCGCCCCGGCCTCGCGTGTCGCGGTGCCGCCGCACCCCGCTTCCGGCGATCGTTGCCCCATGGACACCGCCGTCGCGGTGCTGGCCGCCCTGCTGTCCGCCGTCTGCTTCGGCGTCGCGTCCGTCGTTCAGCAACAGGTGGCGAGCCAGGCCCCGGCCAGGGAGTCGCTGCGGCTCGGACTGCTCCTCGACCTGGTCCGCCGGCCCGCGTGGTTGGGCGGCATGGCGCTGACCGTCCTGTCCTTCGTGATGCAGGGCGTGGCGTTGATGTTCGGTCCGCTGGTCCTGGTGCAGCCGATCGCCGCCACCGACCTCGCCTTCGCCCTGCCCCTCCTCGCCCGGCGCCACGGCGAACCGCTGACGCGCCGGGAGACGGCCGGCATCGCCTGCACCGCCGGAGGCGTGGCCGCGTTCCTCACGGTGCTGCCGCTCGCCTCCGCCGGGACGGCCGTTCCCCCGCTGGTCGACTGGCTGCCGGTGCTGGCCGTGGTCGGCGTCGCGGTGGTGCTGCTGGCCTCGGCCGGGCGAAGGCGCCGGAGAAAGGCGCGGACCGCGCTGTACGCGATCGCGGCGGCGCTGCTCTTCGCCCTGCTCGACAGCCTCACCAAGAGCGTGGCGGGACGCGTGCGCACAGGCGGCGTCGAGGTGTTTCTCCACTGGGAGCCGTACGTGCTGCTCGTCGTCGGCATCGCGGCCCTGGTCCTGTCGCAGAGCGCCTTCCAGTCGGGGTCGCTGGCCGTCAGCCTTCCGCTCATCGACACGCTGGAGCCGATCGGAGCCGTGCTGATCGGCGTCGCCGTCTTCGACGAGCGGTTGGCCTCGTCCCCCACGGCGGTGGTGGTGCAGGCCGTGGGGGCGGCCGCGGCCGTCGCGGGGATCGTGATCCTGGCCCGCTCACCCTTGGCCAGGGCTTGACGATCACGCCTGCACCTCGTTGCGACGACCGCTGGCAGAGTCGCCCCGTCGATGTGAACGTGGTGGGGGAGGGAGACGCCGCGGACGTCCGTTCGCCGATCCGGAGGTGGATGCCTCGTGCCTCGTCGCATCGTGGTGGGTCTGGACGGCTCCGCCGAGAGCATGGCGGCCGCGGTGTGGGCCGCGAGGGAGGCGAGCAGGCGCGGGTTCCCGCTCCGCCTCGTGCACTGCTGGGGGTGGCACCCGCAGTTGCGCGCTCCTTTGGACGTGGAGGCACGCACCAGGGCGGAGCGCACCGTCCGGGAGGCCGAGGCGCGCATTCGAGCGGAGTGCCCCGACGTGGCCCTCAGCGCGGAGAACACCACCGACCCGACGGTTCCGGTCCTGCTTCACCACGCGGAGAGGTCCGCGACGCTGGTGCTCGGGTCGAGCGGGCACGGCGCCGTCTCGGGCTTCCTGCTCGGCTCCGTCGGGCAGCAGGTCCTGGCGCACGCGCTCAGCCCGGTGGTCATGGTGCGGGCGAACGCGTACGCCGATCGTGAGCGGGACGGCGCCGACGTCGTCGTCGCGGTCCACGCCCTGGACCGGACGTCCGGGCCGCTGCTGAGGTTCGCCTTCGCCACGGCGGACGCCCGGGGAGCGGCGGTGCGTGTCGTGCACACATGGAACGTGCCGTCCGCGATCCGCCATGACGCCGAGGCGCTTCGGCTCGTGGACGAGGACGGCGGGGCGGCCGAGCGTGAGGAGCGGGCCCTGGCGAAAGCGCTCCGCCGGTGGCGGCGGAGATTCCCGCGGCTCCAGGTCGTCGAGCAGGTCGAACGAGGTGATCCCGGAGAGGCCCTGCTCCGGGCGGCACCGGACGCCGCTCTCATGGTCCTCGGCCGGAAGGTGCGTCGTCCCGTCCTCGGCATACGCCTCGGCCCGGTCGCCCATGACGTCCTCCACCACGTGCCCGTCCCCGTCGCGGTGGTACCCCACTGATCGGAGCCCGTCCCGGCCGCGGCACCGGGCGAGGGATCAGGGCGCGGTACGCAGGCACGAAGGCACGAAAGTGCGCCCTGACCGTCGATCAGGTGGCCGAGGATCCGCCCTCCGCCCCCGCGGCGATGCCGCGCACCGGCTCCGACCGCCGGTTCACCGTGTACGTGGCGGTCTGCCGAGGCGGTCCGGCAGCACCTGGACGCTGGGCTGGCCGGCCCCTCCCGTGGCCCACGTCGTGCCGTCCGCGCGGACCGCGAAGGACGACCTGCCCGGGAGGGCCGCGAGCCAGGCGCGGGCCTTGTCCCCCATCGCGTACCCGGCGGTGGCGTCCGCGTCCGCCTCGCTCAGGCGGCGGCCCACCACGGTGAGCGAGGCCAGGGCGCGGGCCGGTGGTCTGCCCGTTCCGGGATCCACGATGTGGCAGCCGCGTTCGGCCGGCCCCGAGGTGGCGACGGCGAGTTCCCCGTCGGCTTTGACTACGGTGGCCAGTTCGCCCTTGTGCAGCGGGTGGTTCACCCCGATCCACCACGGCCCGCCGTGCACCTGCACGTCGCCGCCGCCGTTCACGCAGACCGCCTCCGCGCCGGCGGTGAAGACCATCGCGGCCGCCCGCTCCACGGCCCACCCCTTGACCAGCCCGGTGGGGTCGAAGCCGCCCGCGTACCGGGGGCTGAACCAGCCGTCGCTGCGCCGCTCGGCCGCCTCGCAGAGCCTGGCCACTTCACGCACCTCCGGGGAGCAGTCCGGCAGTGTCAACGTTCCCGCCGCCAGCCGGCTGATCTGGCTCTGCGGACGGTAGGTCGAGAAGATCGCGTCCATGTGGCGGAGCCAGACGGTCGCGGCTTCGAGCGCCCTCGCCGCGTGGGGGCCGCTGCCGCGCACATCGAAGGAGAAGACCGTGCCCATGAGGTGCTCGACCCGGCGCAGCCGACCGCCGTGGTCACCCATGGGCCTGGTCCAGGGCGCTCTGCAGGGACCGGATGTAGCCCTCGCTGGTGTAGGTCGCCCCCGAGACGGTGTCGATCCGCGCGCTCTGCGCGGCCAGCGCCTCCTTCGTGAGCCGGGGTACCGCGAAGTCCGCGATCTCCTGGTCACGAGGGCTGCTGTCGGGCACCTTTACGGCGGACACCGCGGTGATCCTGCCGGCGGAAAGGGTGACGCGGAGCTGGACGGGACCGTACTGAGTCTGTACGGCGTCCCCCTCCACGGTGCGGCTTCCCGCCGTTCCCCCTGCCGAAGGGGCGGGCGCCGCCCCCGACGTCGCTCCGGGTGGCGGGGGAACAGCCGCGGGAGCCGCCGTGGTGTGCGGCTTCAGGCTGAGCAGGAGCAGCACACCGGTGACGGTCGCCAGGGTGCTGAGGAGGATGCGCGGCAACGGACGGCCGAAGGGAGCGTTCACGGGCGGCTCACAGTTCGAAGGACTCGTGGTGGATGTGCCGGGGCGCGACTCCGGCCGAGCGCAGGGCCCGGTACGCCGCTTCGGCCATTCCGGGCGGTCCGCACAGATAGACGTCGTGCCGTGACACGTCGGGCACGACGCCGCGCAGGAGGTCGGCGGTGAGCGGGGTGCCGCGCCCGTCGGGCCGGTTGAGCACGTAGTGGAGGCGGGCGCCGCGGGCGCGGGCGATGGACTCCAGCTCCCCGCGCAGCGCCAGGTCGCGCGGGGTACGGGCGCGGTAGATCAGGGTCAGGTCGCCCGGCCGGGCCGGCAGGGACTCCAGCAGGGCCCGAAGCGGAGTGACCCCCACTCCGCCGGCGAGCAGGAGCACCTTGGGCCGGCTCCTGCGGTCCGCGGTCAGGGCGCCGTACGGTCCCTCGGCCCAGATCCTCGTGCCTGGCCGCAGTCCGGCCAGTTCGGCACTGTGGTCGCCGACCGCCTTCACGGTGATGCGCAGCAGGTCGGGTCGGGGAGCCGCGGACAGCGAGTACGGGGTGGCGGTCCACCACAGCCCGGGAGCGAGGAAGCGCCAGCGCAGGAACTGACCCGGCCGGGCCGCCAGCTCCGGCAGTCGCTCGCCGCGGACCACCACCGAGACCACCCCCGGCGCCTCGGGGAGCACCTGCTGAACCCGTAGCCGATGCCGCGCGTTCAGCCGCACGGGCACGGCGACCCGGTACCAGAGCACGGCCGCCGCCGCCGACCCGTACAGCGCGTACCAGAAGCCGCGGGCCGACGGACGGGAGGCGAGGTCCGCACCGAGCGCGAGTTCGTGGGAGAAAGCGAGGAAGATCGCCAGGTAGGTGAGCAGGTGGAGGTAGTACCAGGTCTCGTAGCGGACCGAGCGGCGCACCGCCCGCACGGAGAGGGCGCCGACGGCGAGCAGCAGCAGACCGCCCAGCGTGCCCTTGAGCATCTCGGGATAGGTCAGGACGACCTTGGCGGTCTCCGCGGTGACGGACGTGCCGGCCTGCACGGCGTACCCCCACAGGATCAGTGCGATGTGGGCGCCGAGCAGGCACACGGTGTAGCGGCCGAGCATCGCGTGCCAGCGGGCCACCCGGTCGCTGCCCACCCCGGTCTCCAGGAGGGGGACTCGCGCCATCAGACCCACCAGGAGCGCACAGCAGTATCCGCTGAGCAGCCCCGCGATCCGGCCCGCGCCGATGAGCCAGTCCGATCTCCCGACCACGGTGCCCGTGTCCTGCCACCACAGGCCGAGCACCGCGGCGGCGCCGGCCCAGCCCAGCAGGAGAACCAGCGGGGCGGGGGAGCGCCGCGCGGCGGGGGCCGCCGCGTGCCGCGCCTGCGGTGACGTGTACGTGGTCGTCATGGAGGCTCCTTTCCTTCGCCCTGTCCGGCCACTGTGCGGGCGAAATCTCTCAATCAGCTCTGAGTCCGCCGCCCGGCGGAAGGATCACAGCGGATTCAGAGGAAGCTGGGAGCCTCGGACATGCGGCGCTGAGGGATGCTGGGGTGACTATGGAGACCAGATCGCCTGTTCAGCCCGCCCCTCTCACCCGCCCCGACGGTTCGCCGGTCCGCGTTCTCGTGGTCGACGACGAGCCCGACCTCAGGGAGGTGCTCGCCGGCGTGCTGCGCTACGAGGGGTGGCAGGTGCGCACCGCGGGCGACGTCGCGACCGCCCTCGCCGAGGGCGAGGGCTTCCAGCCGGACGCGGTGGTCCTCGACGTCATGCTGCCCGACGGGAGCGGTCTGACGGCGCTGCGAGGGCTGCGGGCTTCACGTCACGATGTGTGTGTGCTGTTCCTCACGGCGCGGGACTCCGTCGAGGACCGCATCGCGGGCATCAC
This sequence comes from uncultured Actinomycetota bacterium, assembly GCA_963756705.1. Classification (GTDB taxonomy): domain Bacteria; phylum Actinomycetota; class Actinomycetes; order Streptomycetales; family Streptomycetaceae; genus Actinacidiphila. The sequence goes on from CAVWOS010000010.1 coordinate 709,738, forward strand.
CGCGGGCGGGGACGACTACGTCACCAAGCCCTTCAGCCTGGAGGAGGTGGTCGCCCGCCTCCGCGGCCTGCTGCGCCGGGCCGGCATGACACGGACCCGTGACGATGCCGCGCTCCTCGTGGTCGGCGATCTCACCCTCGACGAGGACGCGCGGGAGGTCATCCGGGGCGGGGAGGCGATCGATCTCTCACCGACGGAGTTCGAGCTCCTGCGGTACCTCATGCGCAACCCGCGCCGGGTATTGAGCAAGCCGCAGATCCTCGAACACGTCTGGTCCTACGACTTCGGCGGCCGGGCCCACGTGGTGGAGCTCTACATCAGCTACCTGCGCCGGAAGATCGACGCCGGGCGCGAGCCGTTGATCCACACGGTCCGAGGAGCGGGTTACGTCCTGAAGGCCCCGCGGTGAGGCGGTTCCCGCCGCGCACCCTGCGGGCCCGGCTCACGTGCGGTCTGGTGGTGCTGCTCGCGGTGAGCTGCGCGGCGGTCGGGGTGGCGGCGGTGGTCACTCTGCGGTCCTTCCTCACCCAGCGACTGGACCAGCAGCTCGTCCAGGCCGGCGGGACGTTCCCGGCCAGTCTGGAGCACGGCGGGCGGGGAGAACCGGACGCGGACAACGAGCACGTCGACACCCGCCGCCAGGCACCCGGGACGTTCGGCGCCCGCCTGCTGCACGGGAAGATCACCGTGGCCGTGGTGCGGTCCGGTGCGGACACCTCCGTGACCCTGTCGGACGGCGACAGGGCGGCCATCGCCGCGCTCCCCGTCGACGGGCGCAGCCACCGTCTGGAGCTGTCGGCTCTGGACGACTACCTGGTCAGGGCCGTTCCCGGGGACGACGGGGACGTGCTGGTGACCGGGTTGCCGCTCGGCGGGGTGGAGGACGCCGTGACCCGCCTGCTCGCCGTGGAAGCCGCCGTCTTCGGGGGCGCGCTGGTGGTCGCGGGCGCGGCGGGGGCGTTCTGGGTGCGGTGGTCCCTGCGCCCCCTGCGGCGCGTCGCTTCCACGGCGGCCTCGGTGACGGCGCTTCCGCTGGCCAGCGGCGAGGTGACGTTGCCGGACCGGGTCCCCGACACCGAGCCGGGCACCGAGGTCGGCCAGGTCGGCATCGCGCTCAACCGGATGCTCGGCCACGTCGAGAGCGCGCTGGGCAAGCGGCACGCCAGTGAGGAACGCCTGCGGCGTTTCGCCGCCGACGCCAGCCACGAACTGCGCACGCCCCTCGCCGCCATTCGCGGCCACGCCGAGTTGGCCGGGCTCCACCCGGGGCCGGTGCCGCCCGGTGTGTCGCGCGCGCTGGAGCGGATCACCGCCGAGTCGGCCCGGATGGGCGGTATGGTCGACGACCTGCTGCTCCTCGCCCGCCTCGACGCCGGCCGGCCGCTCGCCCGTGAACCGGTCGACCTCACCCGGCTCGTCCTGGACGCCGTCGACGACGCCCGCGCCACGGGTCCCGGCCACCACTGGCGGCTCGACCTGCCGGAAGATCCGGTGATGACCGTCGGCGATTCGCTGCGCCTTCAGCAGATCACGGGAAACCTGCTCGCCAACGCACGGCTGCACACTCCCCCCGGCACCTGTGTCACCGTGCGGCTCCAGCAGGACGAACGGGTCACCCGGCTCGTGGTCGAGGACGACGGCCCGGGGATTCCCGAGGAGGTCCTCGGCACCGTCTTCGAGCGCTTCGCCCGCGCCGACCACACCCGTACCGGGCCCGGGGAGTACGGAGCCGGGCTCGGACTGGCGATCGTCACCGCGGTGGCCGCCGCCCACGGCGGGTCCGCCGAGGTGCGCAGCCGCCGGGGCACCACGGCGTTCACCGTCACGCTGCCCGGCGGCCGATCGGCTCTCGGCTGATCCGTACGGTGGCCCGGTCAGTGGTGGTGGCCGCTCGCGGACGAGGCGTAGTGGCCCTGCCAGGCCGCCTTCGCCCCGGAATCCCCGATCCGGTAGACGTCCACGACCGCGCCGGCGGACACCAGGACGGCCAGCACCGCCGCGGTGACCCGCAGCACGGCCGGCGAACTCCAGCGGGGGCCGTCCGCCGCCGCGGGAGCGGAGGTACGGCGTCCCACCCACCACACCGCGAGCGTCACCAGGAACAGGCCGAACGCCCAGGGCAGCAGACCGTCACCCATCTCCGTGTGCCTGTGCACCAGCGGGTCGTCGCCGACCCGGGACTCCAGCCATTCCCCGGCGTGCGTGGTCACCGGAACGAGCCCGAGCGTCACCAGCCCGAGGAGCGGAAGCACCAGCCCCAACCGCCGGGCGTACCGGGGCTGGACCGCGCACACCACCGCGGCCAGGGCCGTCAGCGGCACCAGCACCACCACGAAGTGCACGAACAGGACATGGGCCGGCAGACCGTTGACGTGCGTGAGGCTCATAGGTGTTTCTCCACGGAAGAGGACAGGTACGACCCCCCGCCGCGACCCGCCCGGCCGCTCCGGCGGCGGCGTCACGCGGGAGGAGTTCGCAGCCTTCCACGTCAACTTCTCAGCTCCTTCTGAGCACACGGCCGGGCAGACGTGACTCGCTCTCTGCTTCCCGGTCTGTGTTGACCTGCCGGAGACAGGGCAGGCGGAATGACAGCACCAGGCGGAACACAAGAGGTGTGCGCAGGGCAATCCGTGCCCGGCACGGGACTTGACGCGGATGAAGCTCCGCGGGGCGCGCGTGGAGCACGGCCGGCGGCAACCGGGTCGAGGACCGCGTGACGGTCTCTCACCGGGCGCTGTACACCCCCTTGTTGGTCGCCGGATGGGTGGTGACCGTTCCGCCCGGCCGGCGGCGCCCGCTCGATCCGACCGACCGAACCGAGGAGATGTTCGATGGACTGGCGTCACCGCGCCGCGTGCAGCGACGAGGACCCGGAGCTCTTCTTCCCGATCGGGACCTCGGGCCCGGCGCTGCTCCAGATCGAGGAGGCCAAGGCCGTGTGCCGCCGCTGCCCCGTCATGGGGGAGTGCCTCCAGTGGGCCCTGGAGGCCGGGCAGGAGGCCGGTGTGTGGGGCGGCCTGAACGAGGACGAGCGCCGGGCGATGAAGCGCCGGTCCGCCCGGCAGCGCGCGAAGTCGACCAGCACCTGACCTGCCACTGGGCTGCCGCCCCGCTTCCCCTCCCCCCGGGTGGCCCGGGCCCGGACCTTCCCCGGGCGATACGCCGTCAGCGCGGCCGCCACCGCGTCGGCGTGGTCCTCCAGCGTGTAGTCGAGCTCCGTGGGGCGGTCGCTGATGCCGAAGCCGAGCAGGTCCATCAGGAGGGACCTGGTGCCGGCGAGGGCCGGATGGACGGCGCTCGCAGTGAAGTACGGCCCCGAGGACGCGCCGAGGCCGTGCAGGTAGAGCCGGGTCCGGGCGGTCGGCCCGGGGATCTCGACCCAGCGGATGAGCGCCCCGTCGGGCCGTACTTGGGCAGCGCGCATGTCTTTCTCCCTCCTTCGACGCCCCGTCCGGGACGGACCGAGCATCCTCGGGGAGGCTATATATCGGTGCCGAGGTATAGCTGTCATGAGGGACGATGGCCGGGCGTTGGAACTGGCCATCCTGGGTTTCCTGTACGAGCAGTCGCTGCACGGCTACGAGCTCAAGCGTCGCGTCGCGCACCTCACGGGACATGTGCGGCCCATCGCCGACGGCACGCTCTATCCCGCGATCAAGCGGCTGGAGCAGGCCGGGTGGCTGAGCCGGGCCACGTCGCCCGGCACCCGCGCCGCACCCCGGCACACCCTCACCCTCACCCTCACCGACCAGGGCAGAGCTGCACCGCCGGCTGTCGGACGCGGGTGACACGGACATCAGTGACGAGAACCGCTGGTTCACCGTCCTCGCCTTCCTGCGCCATCTGCCGGGCCCGGGCGCGCAGGCAGCCGTCCTGCGCCGCCGACTGGACTTCCTGGAACAGCCGAGCAGCTTCTTCTACGAGGGTGAACGCCCTCTGCCCGCCGAGGCGTTCGACGACCCCTTCCGCAAGGGCCTCCTCACGGTCGCCCGCGCCACCACGGACGCAGAACTGCGCTGGCTGCGCTCGACGTTGAAGGACCTCACCACCGGCTGAGCTAGCGCAGGCTCTCTCCGTGCGCGGGCTGCGGGGTGCCGCGCAGCCGTTCCTCGAGGGACTCCAGCAGACCGGGCAGGTCGGGGGCGACGGCAAGGTCGTCCAGGGTGGGGGCGGGCAGGAAGCCGGAGTCGGCCAGGCCGCGCAGGGCGTCGAGCAGCGGTGTCCAGAAGCCGCCCGCGTCGAGGAAGCCCACAGGCTTGGTGTGGAAGCCGAGCTGGCGCCAGGACCACACCTCGAAGATCTCCTCCAGCGTGCCGAGGCCACCGGGCAGGGCGATGAAAGCGTCGGAGTACTCGGCCATGATCGCCTTGCGCTCGTGCATCGAGTCGCACATGACCAGCTCCGTCACCCCCTCGTGAGCCCACTCCCGCTCGACCATGCTGCGCGGCATGACGCCGACGACCTCGCCGCCGGCCGCCAGCACGCTGTCCGCCACCACCCCCATCAGCCCCCGGCGGCCACCGCCGTAGACCAGACCGATTCCGCGCCGGGCCAGTTCGGCGCCGACGTCGGCCGCCAGCGCGGCGTGCGCGGGGTCGTGTCCGTTGGACGAGGCGAGGAAGACCGCGAGGCGGCGCATGCGGATCTCCGGAACAGGGGGAGCGGACCCTTCGGTCTACCACGGGTGCCATAGCTCTGACCAGGTGATTTCAGCGCGGGACGACCCAGCGGGCGCCCGGCCGCCCGCTGGGGGTCGCGCCCGTCGTGGGGGTCAGTAGCATGTGCGGGTCGAGCGGGGGTTCGAAGGGTGGGGGACGATGCGTCACCACGTCAACGGGTGGAAGAAGTACGCCGATTTCCGGGGGCGGGCCCGGCGCAGAGATTACTGGCTGTTCACCGTGGTGAACGGGATCGCCGGGCTCGCACTGGGGCACGTCCTCCACCTGCCGAGTGCGGAGGCGGCGTTCCTGGTCATCAACCTCTTTCCCACGCTGGCCGTCATGGTCCGACGGCTGCACGACACGGGCCACTCGGCCTGGTGTCTGCTCTGGTACCTGTTTCCGCTGGTGGGGGCGATCGTCATGCTGGTCCACCTGTACGCTGACAGCGACGGCGGGATGAACCGGTACGGCCCCAGCCCCAAGTCACCGGCCCCCACCTGGGACGACGGCCCCCTCCCGTCGGACGGCACGCCGGCCTGAGGTTCAGCAGGTACACCAGTTCCAGCGCCACACGGCGTGGGCCCGGGTTTCCAGCGAACGGGCGATCCCAAGGCGGGCAAGAACCGCATGCGCGTCGACATCACCGCGTCCGACCCGCTCGCCGCGGCGGGGCGCATCGAGGCGCTCGGCGGAAACGCCGGCCCCCGGACGTGGACGTTTGCGGGGTCGGGAGGGGGTAGGCGGCTGGGGACCATCGGGCTGTCCCAGGACGGCCCTCGTGTGCTGCGGATGCGGCGGACGACCGGTACCGGGGAGGAAGGTCCCGCTCGTGCCCGGCGGTGACGACACCGTCGGCCCGGCACATGCCCGGTCCAGTCACAGCGGCTGGCCCTCGACGCGCTAAGGAGTGCGGCGCCGTGATGCTGGCTGATCGTTATCGACTGGACGCGCTGCTGGGGCGCGGCGGAATGGGCGAGGTCTGGCGCGCCTGGGACTTCCGGCTGTCCCGGCCGGTGGCCGTGAAGGTGCTGGACGGATCCGGGTCCGCGCAGGACGCGGCGGCCCGCCTCCGGCACGAGGCGCGTACGGCCGCGCGTCTCCATGACCCGCATGCCGTGGACGTGTACGACGTCGGGATCGCGGCCGGCTGCTGCTTCCTGGTCATGGAACTGGTTCCCGGCCGAAGCCTTTCCCAGGAGCTGCGCGAGGAGGGGCCGCTGGACCTCGCCAGGGTCGCCGAGGTCGCCGCGCAGGCGGCCGCCGGTCTTGCCGCGGCTCATCTGCGCGGAGTGGTCCACCGGGACATCAAGCCGTCCAACCTGCTGACGGGCGAGGACGGGTCGGTGAAGATCGCGGACTTCGGCATCGCACGCGCGGGCGCCGGCGACACCACCCAGCCCGGCGTGGTGTTCGGAACAAGCCTCTACCTCTCGCCGGAAGCGGCCGCGGGGGGCCACGCCGGCTGCCCCGCGGACGTCTACAGCCTGGGCTGCTCGCTGTACGAACTGCTCACCGGGCAGCCGCCGTTCCCGGGGGAGTACGCCGTCCCCGTGCTGCGCTGCCACGTCGAGGACGAACCCGTACCGCCGCAATTCCTGCGCCCGGAGATACCGCAGGAGTTGAACGACTACCTGTTGCGGATGCTCGCCAAACAGCCCGAACGCCGTCCCACCGCCGAGGACGCGGCCGTGTGGTTCGCGGAGGCCGGCCGGCGGGAGGAGCGGCCGGGCACCGTCCAGCGCTTGGCCGCCGCCGGGCCCGCGGTTGCCGAGCCCGCCGTGGCGGGTCACGGCGCCGACACGCCCCCACCGCCCTCAGCCGCACCGAGGCGGCCGGACAGGCGCCAGGCGCAGGGCTCCGGCCGCCGGCGTGGTCACCGCGGCAGCCGCGATGGCCGCCGCCACGTCAGTCTTCGCCTCGCCCCTCGCAGACGGCCACGCACCTGAGCAGCCCTCTCGCCCGGCGCCGAGCCGGCACGCCGGGACCGCCCCGTCCCCGGGAGTCGTCCCGGCACCCCCGGCCGATGGCGCCGCAGCGGACAGCCCACGGACCGGCGCACCGGGAGCAGAGGCGTCGAAGGGCCCGTCCGGCCAGCGGCGCTTCCGGCCACCTGAGCGCGTCGGGATGACGCTCATGGTCCTCCACGACCGTATGGAAGAGCTCTGCGACCGGTACGGCCTGACGATGCGGGACCTCAATCTCGATCTCGGCCCGCTCGGAAGCCTCCTGCCGCAGGATGCCGGGCGGGCGTATTGACAGCTTTGGCGGCCCCTCTCATAGTTCACTGCACCTGCCGGGTCCTGGCGTGCCACGGCCCGGGTGTCTCCCTGGCCGCTCACAGGGAGCGGCCTTCCAGAGAAAAGGGTGTCAGCGTGAAGAAGCTCGCCTGGTTAGGAATGGCCTTGGGGCTGGCCGGCAGTTCGATGCTGCTGTCGACCGGTCCGGCGTCCGCTTTCGGGGGCGAGACGCTGGGTTGCCAGATCCAGCCCTCGACCCACACGACGTTCACCCCCGGCTGCGGGACCAGTCTTGCCAGCTCGAGCTACACGGTCGAGTACTACGTGCAGAACACGTCCGGCTCCTACACGTACGCGTGGACCCTGCCGACCGGTTCGGGCGTGCGGGTGGCCAACGGCTGCGCGACCACCGACAACTGGTGCACCGTGTCGGCGCCCAGCTATGTGGACCAGCACCTGACCGCGAAGGTCACCCTCTCGCAGGGCGGGGCGACGGAGACGCTGAGTTCGACCGCGATCATCAACGAGGTCTGCGGCAGCATGTTCTGCTGAGGCACGCACGCATCGCAACCGGGCGCCCCCGCGGGGGCGCCCCTTCGATGTCGCCGCTACTTGTCGCCGTCCGCGCGGATGGCCGACGTGCGGACCGGGGTGATGTGGCGCTCTCCCCACTCCCGCAGCGCGCCGAGCAGGGCGCGGCCGGCGTCGGTCAGCAGGTACTCGTCCCGGGGTGGGCGGTCGCTGTAACGGCGGCGTTCGATGATCCCGGCGCCCTCCAGCTTCCGCAGCCGCAGGGCCAGTGTCTCGCGCGGGGCGCCGGTGTTGATCTGGATGTCCTTGAACCGGCGGACGTCGAACCCCAGCTCCCGAACGATGAGCAGGCTCCACCGTTCACCGACGACCTCGAGCGCGTCGGCGATGGAACAGACCCGTGGAGTCACGCGATCGGTTGATTCGTACTCCGGACTCACTCGGTCATGCTACCTCTTCCGGCTTTCGTCTCCGGCGGGCTCTCTCATGGAGGGCGGCCGGACGCCGGCCCCGGGAAGGAGCCGTGGGTGAGTGAGTTCGCTTTTTGGGCCGAACTTGGGCAGCGTGGCCGCGATGTGTGAGTTCGAAAATCGTACTCACTGATCCGCCCTGGTCGCACCTTCCGAAGGGCCGACTCCTGTCGAGATTGGACCTGCCTTGACCTGGATCGCATCGTCACCGCAAGAGCGCCGGACGCAGCTCGGACGCATTCTGCTGGGCACCGGCAACATCGGCGGAGTCGCGACTCTGACCGGCCCGGGCCTCGGCCTGTCCGACTCCGAGGGCCTCGGCCTGATCGACCGGGCGGTCGCCGAGGGCTTCACCGTCATCGACACCGCCGACGTCTACACCGGGGGAACAGCGAGCGTGTGATCGGCGTGTGGAACCGGGCGCACCCGGACTCCGGCATGCTCGTCCAGAGCAAGACCGGCTTCACGAGCGGCGGCCCCGACCTGTCCCCGGAGCGCGTGGAACGTCAGCTGCGGCACAGCATCGAGACCCTGGGCCGGGTCGATCTCTACGTCGCGCACGCCGTCGACCCCGGAACGCCGTGGTCCGCGTCGCTCCCCGTGTTCAGCGCGGCGGTGGAGAGCGGCCGAATCCGGGCGTACGGCCTGTCGAACGTCGACCGGGCCGCGCTCGAGTCCGCCCTGGAGACCGCCGACCGCCTCGGTCTCGTACGCCCCGAGCTGATCCAGAACTCCTACTCGCTGATCGTCCGGGACGACGACCTGTCCGTCCTGCCGATCGTGCGGGCGGAAGGGCTGGCGTACACCCCGTACTCCCCGCTGGCGAACGGCATCCTCGCCGGCCGGTACAGCCGCGGCGAACTCCCGGAGAGGGGAAGCCGGGCCAGTACCGGGCGCAGGACCGACGAGTTCCTGGGCGACCCGGCGCTGATGAAGCGGGTGGAGGCGTTCGATGGGCTCGCGGCCGACGCCGGCGTCACGCCGGCCGGTCTGGCGTTGGCCTGGCTGGTCAACCACCCGCTGGTGGACGCTCCGGTCATCGGCGTCAGCAAGGAGCCGCAGTGGCAGGGAGTGCACGAGGCCCTGGAGTTCGTGTGGACGGCCGAACTCTCCGCGCGGCTCGACGAGCTCTTCCCGGCGGCTTGACCCCCCGACGCTGCGAAGCCGACCCTTACAGCAGTTGGCGGCCGGCCGCGTCACCGCTGGGATCGTCGGCCAGGACGACGGCGGCCGTGATCCGCTTGCCCACCGGCTCCCGCTGAACGGCGAAGCTCCGGCAGAGCGCCATCACGATCTCCAGGCCGTGCTGCCCGATCCGGTCGGGATCGGCGGCCAGTACCGCCGGCAGCGTCGTCCTGCTGTCCCAGACGCTGATCAGGACGGCGCCGCCGTCGATCTCCAGCGTCAGCAGGCACGGCCCGGGCGCGTACTTGCGGGCGTTGGTGACCAGTTCGCTGACCACGAGCTGCACCATGCCCATGGCGCGGTCGGACACGGGAAAACCGTGAACGCCCTGCACCTCGGTGAGGAACGACCGAGCCATGTCACGGGCCTCCGCGATCTGCTCGCTGCCCTCGAACGCGGCGGACACCGACAGCGATTCGCCCACCAGCCAGGACCGGCCGTCCTCCTCGCACGCCGGTCCCACGCACTTCGTCTCGCTCTTCGAGCTGTCACCCGTCACGCGACCGGTCTGCCCCCGAATCGCCGGGGCATGCCCGACCGCGAGCCTCACAGCACGCGGGCATGCGGCGCGCCGGCGGAGGCTACGGGCTCGGCCGGCCCGCCGCGTCGTCGTCGGCTCGTCCCAGTCCCGAGCCCAGGAGGGCGAGGAGGTCGTCGACGGTGCCTCGGTCGGCGGGATGGCGCAGCGGTGTGCCCAGGATGACGCGGTAGTGGTTCGCGCGCCCGTGCCGGGCGTGGGTGAGGTAGCCGCTGGTCTCCAGATCCGCGATGATCTTCTGCACCGCGCGTTCGGTGAGGAGGCACCCCGCGGCGATGTCGCGGATCCGCGCTCCGGGATTGCGGGCGATGTGGGCGAGCACCCGAGCGTGGTTGGTCAGGAACGTCCAGGTGCTCCGAAGCTCCGGCCTCTCGTTCATGGCACCGCATGGTACGGGAGATACGTACGTCAATACACGAATTCCGTTTCATGAATCCGTTGACACGTCAATCCTGGGGCCCGCATCATGAGGATCCCAAAACGCAGACACTTCCCCCGAGATGGCGCTGCCCGGACCAGCGACGTCCATCCCCAGCGACGGTATCCGCACTGGAGAGCACTACATGGAACGCCTCACGCAGGAAGGTCTCGACCGGCTGACCGCCGCATTGGCGGAGCGGATCGACGATCCCCGGGTCCCGCCGGCGGCCGCGAGCGGCTACTCGCTGCGGCACACCGTGGACCACGCCGTCCGCGGCGTGCAGGCGTACCTCGACCTCGCGGCCGACCGCCCCGACCACCCGCGACTGGACTCCAGCCGGGCCCGGGCGGAGGAGCTCTGGGAGAGCCTCGAACGGGCCGCCGACCTCGTCGGCGGTGGGGCCGAGCCGGAAGGGCTCCGGCCGGCGGGGCCGGGCCACGGTCCAGGCGAGCGACCGGAGTCGCACGGCGGCCCGCCCCGTACCGACCCGTCGTCGTGCACCACGCTGACCACAGCCCGCGTCGGCAGGCTCCTGATACTGCGCGTGACGGGCGCACTCGACCTGGAGAGCGCCGCGATCTTCCATCAGGCGTCCCTGGAGGGGACCACTGCCGTGGTTCTCGACCTCTCGCGGGTCGACTTCTGCGACTCCATGGGCCTCAACATGCTGCTCAACCTGCGTACCGAGGCGGCGGTACGCGGCGTCCAGGTGCGCCTGGCCGCTCCTTCGGAGCAGGTGACCCGCGTCCTGAAGCTCACCGGCGCCGACCAGGTCTTCGTCATCCACACCACCATCGACGAGGCCGTGGCGGTCCAGGACTGATCGACCCCCGGGCCGCCGGGCACTGGGGCCGAAACGTCGTGCATGCACGGTGCCTGCCGGGGCAGGCGCGTGATGTCCTGACGGTGGGGGATGGGGGTTGCCCGTGATCGTGGCGGATCGGTACCAGCTGGACCGTGTCCTGGGGCGAGGAGCCATGGGCGAGGTGTGGCAAGCCGCCGATCTCACGTTGAACCGGCCGGTGGCGGTGAAGCTGCTGCAGAGCGGTCGGACGGCGGCGGTCGACACCGAACGCTTTCGCCTGGAGGCTCAGACCGCGGCTCGCCTCAGCCATCCCAACGTGGTCGGCGTCTACGACTTCGGGTCCCATCACGGCCGCCACTACCTCGTCATGGAACTCGTCGTCGGCCGGAGCCTGGCGGAGGAACGGCTGCGGCAAAACGTGCTGGACTGCCGGGAAGCCGCAGCCATCGCGGCCCGGACCGCGGCCGGGCTGGCCGCCGCTCACCTCCAGAGCGTGATCCACCGCGACATCAAACCCGGCAACATCATGGTCACCGCTGACCGGGCGGTGAAGATCACCGACTTCGGGATCGCCCGCTTCGCCGACGAAGCCACCGGCACCCTCACCGCCGCCGGCCAGATCGTCGGATCCGCCGCCTACCTGTCGCCCGAGCGCGCCATGGGCCGCAGCGCACAGCCCGCATCCGACATCTACTCCCTGGGCTGCGTCCTGTACGAACTGCTCACCGGCCGCCCCCCGTTCACCGGCGACACCGCCTTGGCCGTCCTCCAGCAGCACGTGGAGGACACCCCCGTACCCCCGGACCGGCTGCGCCCCGACATACCGGCGCCGCTCGCCGACTACGTCCTGCTCATGCTGGACAAGGACCCCGCCCGGCGGCCCACCGCCGATCAGGCCGCGGCGCGCCTGCCGGAGTTGCAGGCCCCGCGGGACCTCCCGGACCCCCTGCCGCAGGACCTGCCCACCGCCCCGCTCCCGCTCGCGCCGCCCCCGACCATCCCGCTCGCACCCGCCACGCGCAGCCGCCCGGAGATACCGAAGCTGCTCCTCGTCGTCCTGGCCTGTCTGGCCGTCCTCATCGGGGCCGCCGCGATCGGCGCGTCCCTGATCCCGGACGACGCGGGGCCCTCCACCCCGCCTTCGAGTCCCCCTGCCTCCGCCGCGCCCACGTCCGGCGGCGACTCGCCCGCTCCGTCCTCTCCCGCCGTGAAGGGCGGCCACGGCCACAAGGGCCACAAGGACAAGCACGAGGACACCGAGCACAAGGGATGAGTGCCGGGCGCCCACGCGGGCGAGGACCGGTCACCGAACACGCCCGACGGCCCGGCTCCTTGTGGCCGCACCGGCAGACGGCCCTCCCGGGAGGATGATGGCGACATGAACCATGACGCCGGCTTCCTCCCGCAACGGCGTGTCGTCGAGATCAGCGACGGCTCCTCCTCGACTCCCCACGCGCCCGGCGACGTCGTCACCGCGGAGGCGACCGAGTCGGCCTGTCCCGTGCGGGAGGTGACGGTGGGTTCGGGTGGGCATGTCGGTTACCGGGTCACGGGGTATGCGGAAGCCCGCCAGGCGCTGGCCGACCCGCGTCTGTCGAAGGACACGGCCGCCTTCTTCGCGGACAAGGGCTCGAAGCGCCGTCTGCACCCGGCCGTCGCGCGGAGCATGGTGGCCACCGATCCGCCGGAGCACGCGCGCCTGCGGACGCTGGTCACCAGGGCGTTCACCACCGGGTCGGTCGCCCGGCTCCGCGGCTTCGTCGAACGCACGGCGGACGCGCTGCTGGACGCCTGGCCCGTCGAAGGGTGCGTTGACGCCGTCGCGGGGCTGGCCGTACCGCTTCCGGTGATCGTCATCTGCGAACTGCTCGGCGTTCCGGAGGCCGAGCGGGCCGACGTGCGGAGGTGGTCGGCGGACCTGTTCGCCGACGGCCGGCCCGATGTCGTCGACCCGGCCTCGCACGACCTCGCCGGGTACATGATCGGCCTGATCGCGCAAAAGCGACGCGGCCCGGGCGACTCGCTCCTGGACCGCCTCATCGCCGCCCGCGACGGCGAGGACCGCCTCACCGAGGACGAGCTGGTCTCGCTCGCCTGCCTGCTGCTCGTCGCCGGCCACGAAACGACCGCCAACTTCATCGGCACCGCCCTGCTGGCCCTCCTCCAGCACCCGGCGCAGCAGGAGCGGTTGCGTGCCAACCCCGGTGACATCCCCGGCGTGCTCGACGAGTCGCTGCGCCTGGACTCCCCGGTCAGTACGGCCACCTTCCGGTTCGCCGCCGAGGACCTGACCCTCGGCGGCACCCACATCCCGGCCGGTGCCCCCGTCCAGGTGGCGATCGGCGAGGCCAACCGCGATCCGGCCCGCTTCCCCGAACCCGGCAGCCTGCTGAGCGAGCGCGACGCCTCGGGCCACCTGGCGTTCGGACACGGCGTCCATCGCTGCCTCGGCGCACCCCTCGCCAAGGCCGAAGGAGAGATCGCCCTCCGCACCGTTCTGACGCGCTACCCCCACCTCCGCCTCGCCGTCCCCCCGGAGGACCTGACCTGGCGCCGAACCCGCCTCGTCCGCGGCCTCGCCTCGCTTCCCGTTCTTCTCAAGTGACCGTATGGCCCCCGCTCGGGCCGGAAGGGCGCCCGGACCTCGACCGCTACATGGCCGACCCCACCGGCTTCGTCCGCGTCAACCCTCGTTGAGGAGGCGGAGCTTGGCGGTCGCTATGAGAATGCTCTGAGAAGCCTGGGGGGCGTTGAGCTGGTCACGTCAAACTGCTTCTCTTTGTGCGAGCACATCGCGCCTCGCAGTCGAATCACGGGAAGCACGTGTCGCAGTAGGTTCCGTTCCACCCTCGGGGTCGGTGAAGGGCTCCGCGGACAGCCACGCCACGTATTGCGCGTCACTGCCAGGTGCCCCACGCCTCGCAGGCATCCACGTGACCGATGTGCCGCTCCGCGCTGCCCCGCGCCCTCTCCGCGAACCTCCTCGGCACCTGGCGACTTCCGGCCCGGTGTGTGTTCCACCTGTCCCCACGCATCCGGCGCCCCCCAACCTCATGGCGCCGGGTATCCGAAGAGAGGCTCCTCCACCCATGGGCAACCCCCTGATCCGCAGAGTGACGCGCGTAGCGCTGGCCGGCGCCGCGTCGCTCGCCCTCGCCACCGGCGCGATGCTCGCCGCCTCACCCCTCGCGGCAGCCGCGTCGAGCGCCCCGCAGGGCGGCAGTTCGTCAGTGGCCAACCCCTACAGCCCCGCGTACGGCCACGCGTACCGGCACGGCGTGCTGCCGACCCTCCAGCAGAACGCCAAGATGAAGAAGTGGGCCGAGGGCCAGGCGACGCCGAACGCCGCCACCGGCCCCGAGACGCTGTCGTACGGCGGCGGCGTCGACGGCATCGGGGTGCAGAGCGGGCACTCCAAGGTCTACCTGGTCTTCTACGGGACCCAGTGGGGCACGCAGAGCACCAACGGCAGCGGGGACGCGACCTTCTCCGGTGACCCCAGCGGCGCGGCCCCGGTCGCGCAGGAGATGTTCAAGGGCATCGGAACCGGCAACGAGCTGTGGTCGGCCGACCTGACCCAGTGGTGCGACGGCCCCAACGTGGCCGCCGGCGCCGTCAGTTGCCCCGCGAACGCCAACTTCATCCCGTACCAGAGCGGCGGCGTGCTCAGCGGCGTCTGGTACGACAACTCCGCCGCTTCACCCAGCGCCGCCACCGGCCACCAACTGGGCGCCGAAGCCGTGAAGGCAGCCAGCCACTTCGGCAACACCTCGGCGGCGCTGAACCGGGACGCGTACTACGTGATCCTCTCGCCGCACGGCACGAACCCGGACAACTACCAGGGCCAGTACTGCGCGTGGCACGACTACAACGGTGACACCACGCTGACCGGCGGCGCCGTCGCCTCGTCCGTCGGCGACGTCGCCTTCAGCAACCAGCCCTACAACACCGACTCCGGCGCTGGTTGCGGTGTCGGTTTCGTCAACTCCCCGGGAACCCTCGACGGCTACACGATGACGCTCGGCCACGAGTGGCACGAGATGATGTCGGACCAGAACCCCGCCGGCGGCTGGACCAACCACACCGGGAGTTCCTACGACGGCCAGGAGAACTCCGACGAGTGCGCCTGGATCTCCGCCGGACAGGCGGGCGGCGCGGCCAACGTGTCGATGGGAACCGGCACGTTCACCGAGCAGGCCAGCTGGTCCAACGACACCAACGCGTGCGCCATCACCCACCCGATCGTCGGCGGGAGCACCGGTAACACGGTGACGGTGTCGAACCCGGGCAACAAGTCGACCGTGGTCGGCACCGCCACCTCGGTGCAGATCAGCGCGAGCGACTCCGCGTCCGGCCAGACCCTGACCTACAGCGCCACGGGCCTGCCCCCCGGCCTGTCGATCAACTCCTCCACCGGTCTGATCTCCGGCACCCCGACCACGACCGGCACCTACAACGTCACCGTCACCGCCAAGGACAGCACCAACGCGACCGGGTCGACCTCGTTCACCTGGACCGTCACGTCCACCGGAGGCGGGTGCACCGCAGCCCAGCTGCTCGGCAACCCCGGCTTCGAGACCGGCACCGCGGCCCCCTGGACCGCCAGCACCGGCGTCGTCGACAACAGCACCGGTGAGGCCGCCCACTCCGGCTCCTGGAAGGCGTGGCTGAACGGTTACGGCACCGCCCACACCGACACGCTCTCCCAGTCCGTGACGATCCCGGCCTCGTGCACCTCCGCGCCGTTCACCTTCTACCTGCACATCGACACCGCGGAGACGACCACCACGTCGGCCTACGACACGCTCAAGGTCCAGGTCGGCTCGACCACCCTGGCCACCTACTCCAACCTCAACCACAACACCGGCTACGCGCAGAAGTCGTTCAGCCTGGCCGCCTACGCGGGCCAGACGGTCACCCTGAAGTTCACCGGCACCGAGGACTCCAGCCTCCAGACCTCGTTCGTCATCGACGACACGGCGGTCAACGTCAGCTGACCCTGGCACAGGGCCCGTACCCGCAGCCCGATCACCGGGCTGCGGGTACGGGCCCGCCGGCGTCGGCCTGCTGTTCGCACCAGATCGTCTTCCCGGTCCTCGAGTGGCGGGTGCCCCAGCGATGGGTGAGCTGGGCCACCAGCAGGAGCCCTCGCCCTCCCTCGTCGGAGGAGAGGGCCCGGCGCATGTGGGGCGCGGTGGTGCTGCTGTCGGAGACCTCGCACATGAGCGTCCGGTCGTTGATGAGCCGGAGCTGGACGGGGGCCCGGCCGTACCTGATGGCATTCGTCACCAGCTCGCTGACGACGAGTTCGGTGACGAAGCCGGCGTCGGCGAGCCCCCAGGCGGCCAGGCGCTCGACCGCCCAGGTGCGGGCGTGGGCCACGAATTCGTCCTGCGGCGGGATGTCGAGGAGGGCGACCTGCCCCGCGTCCAGCGAACGCGTGCGGGCCAGGAGCAGTGTCGCGTCGTCCGCGGGTTTGCCGGGCAGCAGTCGCTCGAGCGCCGCGTCGCACAGCTCGTCCAGTGGCTGCCCGGTCGCCCGCAGCGCGTCGCACAGCTCTTCCCGGGCCTCGTCGGTGTCGCGGTGCCTCAGGTCGAGGAGTCCGTCGGTGTACAGGGCGAGCAGCGAGCCCTCGGGGAGGATCAGTTCGGCGCTCTCGAACGGCAGGCCGCCGACTCCGAGGGGCGGGCCGATGGGCAGCCGGGGGCTGATCGCCGTGCCGTCGGGCAGGATCACGGCCGGCGCGGGGTGCCCGGCGGAGGCGAGGACGCAGGCGCGGGAGATGGGATCATAGACGGCGTAGGCGCAGGTCGCGCCCAGGTCGGCGCTCCCCTGGGGGTCCTGTTCCTCGGCCAGGCGGGTCAGGACGTCGTCGAGGTGGGTGAGGAGTTCGTCGGAGGGCAGATCCACGTCCGCCAGTGTCCGTACCGCCGTGCGCAGCCGTCCCATGGTGGCTGCCGCGTGGATGCCGTGGCCCACGACGTCCCCCACCACGAGGGCGACCCGCGTGCCCGACAGCGGGATCACGTCGAACCAGTCGCCTCCCACTCCCGCCTCCGTGTCGGCGGGCAGGTACCGGCTGGAGGTCTCGACCGCGCTCTGGCGCCTGGGGCGTTGCGGCAGCAGGCTGCGCTGCAGGGCGAGCGCGGTGCCGCGCTCCCGGTTGTAGCGGCGGGCGTTGTCCAGGCACACGGCGGCGCGTGACACCAGTTCCTCGGTGAGGAGCCGGTCGTCCTCGGCGAAGGCGGCCTGTCTGCTGCGCAGGAGCAGGGTCACTCCCAGGACGGTGCCGCGCGCGACGATGGGGACCGCCATGACGGAGTGGTACTCGTACTCCCGGAAGCGGGCTTCGCGCATCGGGTCGGCGGCCAGCCATTCCTGGATCTCCGGGCTTCGGCTGGTGAGCAGCATGGTGCTGCCCGTCGCCATGCAGCGGATGGGCGGTGAGTCGGCCGGGAAGGAGTCCACGCCGCCCGGTTGCCGCAGGCGCTCGGGGGTCCCTTCGCGGATGGAGGTGTGGGCCGCCCGGTACAGGGCGATGCTTCCGGTGAAGGGGCCGGGTTCCTCGCCGTGCAGGACGCTCTCCAGCAGGTCGACGTGGGCCCAGTCGGCCAGCCGGGGGCACAGGACGTCGACCAGTTCCCGGGCCGTGGTGGGCAGGTCGAGCGTGGTGCCGATGGTCGTGCTCGCCTCGTTGAGCAGGGTCAGCCGCTCGCGGGCCCGGCGGTACTCGGCGGGATCGGGCGCACCGGCCGCCTGGCTCTCGCGGTCGGGCAGCGGGGCCAGCGAGACGAGCGTCCACAACGGGTCGTCTCCCGCGGCGGTGGCCCGGCCGGCGTGCACGCGCAGCGGGACCACCTGGTCCTGCGGCCCCCGGAACTCCAGCACGCCGGTCCAGCCGGTGGACCGCGGGGACAGGGACAGGGAGGGGCAGGGGGCCGCCAGGATGTCGGTCAGCCGTCGGCCGATGACCTCTTCGGGCGGGTATCCCAGCACCGCCTGACCGACGGCACTCCAGCAGGTGACGACTCCGCCGCGGTCCGTGGCGAGGAGTCCCCCGGGAGCGGACGGCGAACGGGAGACGTCACGGCTGCTCGTCTCCCGGCTCCGTGACGTCGTCTTCTTGCTGCGGGATGTCACGATAAGGTCCAGTATGCCCCGGTCCGCACCTCGGGCGTCGATCTCATCGCCCGCGGTGCGGGAGCTCGCCTCCCGGGCGGTCGACGTGAGTGGGCCGCCGCCCCGCACGGCGGCGGCCCGCCGGGTCAGGCCGGTGCGTGGCCGCCCTGGCGGCCGAGCCTCTGGGCGATCCGGTCGGCCGCCTCGAGCACCAGGGAGGCGTAGTCCTCGGCGAAGTCCGGTCCCATCCGGGACACCGGGCCGGTCAGTCCGACCGCGCCCGCGAGGCGACCGCGCTGGTCGAACACGGGGGCGTGCACGCCGGCCGCGCCGACGTTGCGCTCCTCGGCGCTGGCCGCGTACCCGACCTCGCGGACGCGTTCGACGTCGGCGAGGAGTTTCTTCCTGTCCGTGATCGTCTTGCTGGTGAAAGCCGTCAGCTCGAGGTCCTCGATCGCCTGGAGCGCGTCGGGGTCGAAGGCGAGGATGATCTTGCCGCGCGAACCGGCGTTCAGCGGGCTGTACTCGCCGACGTGCAGTTGGCGGACGATGGCGTGCCGGCTGCTCGCCAGGGCCACGAGCACGGCGAACGGCCCTTCGCGCACGCTCAGCAGCGCGCTCTCACCGGTGGTGTCCCGGAGCCAGGCGAGCGTCGGTTCCGCCGCGAGCACCAGGCTGCGGCTCTCCAGGGCGGCGCTGGCCCAGCGGACGATGGCCAGTCCGATGCGGTACCGGTCGCCGACCCTTTCGAGCATGCCGTCGTGCACCAGGTTCCGGACGATGCGGAAGCACGTACTGGCGGGCAAACCGGTCAGATGGGTCAGTTCCGGTATGCTCAGCTCGGGGTCCTGCGGGGTGAACGCGTCCAGGATCGCTCGCATCTTCGCCAGCACCAGGATCCGGGACACGCCCTCGATCTGCCCGCGGGCGTCGTGGGTGCCCGCGTCCGCGACGGGGGCCGAGGGAGTCGTCGACGCGGAGTCGTCCCCGGTGTCCTGTTTCCGAGAGCTTGCCATGTCGTGAATCGTAGTTCCACGATGTGAACTGTCAAGTGACGAACATCCGTCTCGACCTTCCCGCCCCGGACCCGGGCCGGGCGCACGCGGCCCACGGGCCGTGGTGCGGCGCCGCTGTCATGACGCCCTGCGGCCGCCGACGCCCTGGCCTGCGTGCACACCCGATCCCACGGAGTTCTCCGCGGCCTCGCCGAAGCTCTTGACACTCCACAATGTGCAGCTACTCTCCATCATGTGGCATCGACCCGGGGCGCGTATCGGGTCAAACGCCAAGGTAACCGTCCACCGGATGTTGGGCGGGCGGTCGCGACACCTGCGGGCGGTCGCGGTTCGAGCGCGGCACGACCTGCCGCACACCCGAGCGACTGCGGACCGCCGGAAAAGCCGGGCGACGCACGCCGCGAGCCGCCGGCCCTCCTCGGTGGACGACTTCTGGATCGGTGCCGGGACGGCACCGAGGACATCTCTGACACAGGCGGAAGTCGTCCGTGCCGACAGGCGAGCCGATGAAACGCATCGCGCGCCGCTCCTGAGTCCGGCACAGCTGATTTCACCGTCCGACGGCGGCCGCGCGCAGCGGCGTCGTCGCGGCGACCCGAGCGGGAAGGCCGTCCCTCCCGCCGGACACGTGTCGATCCCTTCGTAGTCAGCCGACTTCCGACATCAGGAGACCGCATCATGCAGTTCACGACCCACCAGCGGCGTGCCGCCGTGCGCAGACGAAGCCGCGCGGCGTTGATCCTGAGTTGCGCCCTGGCCGCCTCGGCCGCCCTGACGGCCTGCTCGGGCTCCGCCGGCTCCAAGGGTTCGGCGCCTTCGGCGTCGGCCCCGGTGAAGGCGGTGGCCGAGGTCAAGGCCCTGCACGACATGCTGCCCGACTCGATCAAGAAGAGCGGAACGCTGCGCGTGGCCACCACGACGGTGAACCCGCCGATGGACTACGTGGACGGCGACCAGCCGGCCGGCGTGGACGTCGACATGGCCCGCGCCGTCGGCTCGGTGCTGGGGGTCAAGGTCGAGTTCAGCGAGTCCGCGCTCGACGGCATCATCCCGGGCGTGCTCGCCAACCGCTGGGACGTCATGTGGCCGGGCATGAACGACAACCCCACCCGCGAGAAGCAGGTGACGATGGTCGACTACGTCAAGCACGCCTTCTCCGCGGCCGTCCCCGCCGGCAACCCCAAGAAGATCAAGACGCTCGCCGACTTCTGCGGACTGACCTTCGGCGAGGTGCAGGGCTCGGTCTTCCAGGAGCTGATCCCGACGATCTCCCAGGCGAACTGCGCCGCGCACGGCCGGCCCGCCATCAAGGTCGACACCTTCCCCGACAACGCCGGAGCGTTCCAGGCGGTGGCCGCCGGGCGGATCGACGCCGTGCTCAACGCCCAGGAACTCAACGCCTACCAGGCCCGGCTGAGCCCCCGGCTGGAGGCGCTGAACGGCATCGCGATCTCACCGACGCACTACGGCATCGGGATCCTGCCGAGCAACACCGCCCTGGTCAACGCCATGAAGGGCGCGGTCGACGAGCTGATCAAGAACGGTACGTACCAGAACATCCTCGACAAATGGAAGCTCGGCTTCATGGCCATTCCGGAGGCGCTGGTCAACCACCCCACTCCGGCGGCCTCCTAGCCGGATCCACGGACCCCCAGCCACCCCATCCACTTCATCCCACCGTTCACATCCGTACGACCAAGGGACAGACGACATGGATCTCATCGGACGGCCGGCTCGGCAGCGCGGGGGCGGTGCCGCCACCCGCGGCCGCCGGGGGCGCCGGGGCCGCGGCGTCACCGTCCCGGCGCTCGTCCTCGGCGGGCTCCTCGCGGCGAGCGCGTGCTCGGGCTCCTCGGGTGCGGGTGACCGCCCCGCCGGCGCGGGAGGCGGCGGCGCTCCGGCGGCGAGCGCCGACCCGGCGCTGCGCGCCCTGCTCCCCGCCGACATCCGCTCGAGCGGTGTGCTGCGCGTCGGCACCACCACCGGCAACGCCCCGATGGACTTCGCGACCAGCGACGGCAAACCGCAGGGCGTCGACATCGACCTGGCGAACGCGGCCGCGCGACTGCTCGGCCTGAAGGCGGCGTTCACCGAGACCGAGTTCAGCGGACTGATCGCGGGCCAGCTCGCCGGGCGCTTCGACGTCATCTGGGGGGCGATGAACGACAACGCGGAGCGCGAGAAGCAGGTCACCTTCGTCAACTACTTCAAGCACGGCTTCTCCGTGCTGGTGCCGAAGGGCAACCCGCACAAGGTCGCCGCCCCGGCGGACTTCTGCGGTCTGAAGTTCGCCGAGTCCCAGGGGTCGGTCTTCCAGACGCTGGTGCCGCAGCTCTCGCAGAGCGACTGCGTCGCGAAGGGCAAGGCGCCCATCAAGGTCGAGATCTACCCGGACAACCAGAGCGCCACCCAGGCACTGACGGCCGGCCGGGTGGACGTCATCATGGCCGCGCAGGAGCAGGTGACCTACATCAGCGATCTGAACAACCTGCTGCAATCCGTACCGACCATCAACATCAGCCCGGTCCAGTACGGCATCGGCGTCACCCCCGGCAACACCGCTCTGGTGAAGACCCTCCAGGCCACGCTGGACAAGATGATCTCCGACGGCAGTTACGCCGCGATCGTCAAGAAGTGGAACCTCCAGGACCAGGGCATCACCAAGATCACCGTCAACCAGGCGGCCGTGTCGTGAACGGGGCCGACACGACCGGGACGGCCGATCCCACGCGCCCTTCGCGGATCGAGCCCGCGGACGCCCGCCACCGGCTGCGCCCGGGCAGCTGGATCGCGGCACTCGCCGTCCTGGTGTTCATCGCGATGATCGTCAAGGGCGCCCTGACGAACGCGAACATGCACTGGGACGTGGTCCGGCACTACTTCTTCAACGCGGCGATCCTGCACGGCCTGCTGCTGAGCGTTGAACTGACCGCCGTGGGCATGCTGCTCGGCGTCGCCCTCGGACTGGTGCTGGCGGTCATGCGGCTGTCCGCCAACCCCGTGCTGCGGGCGGTGAGTTACGGCTACGGCTGGATCTTCCGCGGCACGCCGCTGCTGGTTCAGCTGCTGTTCTGGTACTTCCTGGCGGCGGTGCTGCCGCACGTCGGCATCGGCATACCGTTCGGGCCCACCTTCACCAACTGGTCCACCAACGCGCTGATCTCCAAGTTCACCGCGGCCATCCTCGGCCTCGCGCTGAACGAGGCCGCCTTCAGCTCGGAGGTCATCCGCGGCGGCATCCAGTCCGTGGACGCCGGACAGCGCGAGGCCGCCGACGTGCTGGGGCTGACGGCCGGGCAGCGCATGCGCAAGATCATCCTGCCGCAGTCGATGGCCTACGTCATCCCGCCGCTGGGCAACCAGGTGATCTCGATGCTGAAGAACACCTCACTGGTGATCGTCATCGCGCTCCCCGAACTGCTCACCTCGGTGCAGAACATCTACTCCCAGAACTTCCTCCAGATCCCCCTCCTGGTCGTCGCCTGCGGCTGGTACCTGATCGTCTTCACGGTGCTGTGCGTCGCCCAGTTCTACGTCGAACGGCGCTTCTGCCGGACCCGCGCGGCACGTCGGCTCCGCCCCCGGATGCTCAAGGCGGACGGGCTCGCGGGCGGGCGCACGGACGGGCCGACGGACGGGACGGCGGACAAGCCCGGACAGGAGACGCCCTGATGCCGATTCCCCAGCACGAGCCGATCGCCGGGGCCGCCACCGGCCGCGACCCCATCGTCCGTATGGACGGAGTGTGGAAGCAGTACCACGGGACCGACGTGCTCAAGGGCGTCGACCTGGACGTCGCGCCCGGAGAGGTGGTCTGCCTGCTCGGTCCCTCCGGCTCGGGCAAGACCACGCTGCTGCGCTGCATCAACCACCTGGAGAAGATCGACAAGGGCCGTATCCACGTCGGCGGCGAACTCATCGGCTACACCGAGGAACGCGGGCGGCTCTACCACGCGCGCGCCCGGGAACTGCGCCGTGCGCGCAGCCGGATCGGGTTCGTCTTCCAGCAGTTCAACTTGTTCGCGAACCTCTGCGCGCTCGACAACATCACCCTCGCACCGGTCCTGGTCAAGGACGAGCCGAAGCACGAGGCGGCGCAGCGGGCCCGGGCCCTGCTGGCACGGGTCGGCCTCAGCGACCGCGCCGACGCCTTTCCCAGCCAGCTCTCCGGCGGCCAGCGGCAGCGGCTCGCCATCGCGCGGGCGCTCGCCATGCGGCCCGAGGTGATCCTCTTCGACGAGCCCACCTCGGCACTGGATCCGGAACTCGTCGGCGAGGTGCTCGCCGTGATGGCCGAACTCGCCTCCGAGGGCATCGCGATGATCGTCGTCACGCACGAGATCGGCTTCGCCCTGGAGGCCGCCGACCGGGTCGTCTTCATGGCCGGCGGGGTCGTCGTCGAGCAGGGCACACCCGACCAGGTCATCAACCACCCCCGGCACGAGCGCACCAAGGCGTTCCTCCGAAAGCTGGCGTGAGCCCGATGGCACAGCAACCTCCCACCCCACGAAAGGTTCACCCCATGAACCCCATGAGCACGGCCGGAGTGGATCTCCAACCCTCCTCCTACATCGGCGGCGCCTGGCAGGAGCCGTCCGGTGACCCGCTCCCGGTCATGAACCCCGCGACCGGCCGCCCCCTGGCGACCCTCGCGACGGCGAGCGCCGACGACGTCCACCGCGCCCTGGCCACGGCCGGGCGGGCGCAGCACGACTGGGCCGCGCTGCCGGCCGTACGGCGCGGCGACCTGCTGCGCGCGATGGCCGACGTGCTGGTCGCCCACCACGGCGAACTCACGGACCTCCTGACGAGCGAGGTCGGCAAGCCCCTGGCGCAGGCCGCCGCCGAGGTCGACTTCGCGGTGGAGTTCCTGCGCTACAACGCGAGTTGGGACCGCAAGCTCGAAGGCCAGATCCTGGCCGGCGACTCTCCCGGCGAAGTGGTCAACCTGGTGCGCTGCCCGGTCGGGGTGGTGGCCGCGATCTGCCCGTGGAACTTCCCGCTCGCGGTGTTCTTCCGCAAGGTCGCGCCGGCGCTCCTGACCGGCAACACGGTCGTCGCCAAGCCGAGTGAGATCGCCCCCCTGACGATCCTGCGGGCCGTGCGGCTGATCGACGAGGCGCTGGACGTCCCGCCCGGCGTGCTCAACATCGTCACCGGGGGACCGGAGACCGGCGCGGCCCTGGTGGAGTCCGAACTCACCGCGATGGTCTCCTTCACCGGCCACCGCGACACCGGCAAGCGCGTGATGGCCGCCGCGGCCCGCAACCTCACCCGGGTGTCGCTGGAACTCGGCGGCAAGGCCCCGGCGATCGTGCTGCGCGACGCCGACCTCGACCTCGCGGTCGAGGCGATCGTCGCCGCCCGCCACACCAACTGCGGCCAGGTCTGCACCTCCGCCGAACGGGTCTTCGTCCACGCGGACGTCGTCGAGGAGTTCACCGACCGCTACGTCGCCGCGGTCGACGCGCTGGTGGTGGGCGACCCCTCCGCCGGCGCCGACGTGGGGCCGATGGTGAGCGCCGCCCAGCAGGCGAAGACCAGGGAGATCCTGGACCGCACGCTGGAGGCCGGCGCCGTGGTCGTCAACCGTCAGGACCGCGACGACCCCGCCACGGGGGAGCGCGCGGAGGGCTACTGGGTCCGGCCGACGGTGCTGCGCGGCGTCACCCCCGACATGAGCGTGATGGTCGACGAGACGTTCGGCCCGGTGACACCGATCATGGCCGTCGGCAGCCTCGACGAGGCCCTGGCGCTCGCGAACGACTCCCGGTACGGCCTCTCGGCCTACGTCTTCAGCAGCGACTACGGCGCGGTCATGCGCGCGGTGAACGAACTCGAGGTCGGCGAGATCTATGTCAACCGGACCCTGGGCGAATCCGTGCACGCGCACCACGCGGGCGTCAAGGAGTCCGGGATCGGCGGCGAGGACGGCCAGTGGGGAGTCCTCGAATACACCCACGTCAAGACCGTCTACCACCGCTACCGGTGAGGGCAGCCGTCATGACCGCACACATCGGACCGAGCAGGGAGGGGACACCGTGAGCGCCGTGCTGGGGGCGGGCGAATTCAGCTACCGGGTCGAGGAGGGCTGGGGGAAGCTGCCCGAGGGCTGGACCCTGGGCGACGTCGCCGCCGTGAGCGTGGACGCGCGGGACAACGTGTACGTCTTCCACCGCGGCGAGCACCCCATGATCGTCTTCAACGCGGCCGGCGACGTCATCGACTCCTGGGGCGACGGACTGTTCGTGCACCCGCACGGCACCTTCATCGCGCCGGACCAGACGATCTTCTGCACCGACGACGGTGACCACTCGGTCCGGCAGTGCACCCTGAGCGGCGAGGTGCTGCTCACCCTGGGCACCCCGGGCACCCCGAGCGCGTACCAGAGCGGCCGGCCCTTCAACCGCTGCACGCACACCGCGATGTCGCCCGAGGGCGACCTCTACGTCTCCGACGGCTACGGCAACGCCCAGATCCACAAGTACACGCCCGACGGACGCCTGATCATGTCCTGGGGCACGCCGGGAACCGACCCCGGGCAGTTCAACCTGCCGCACAACGTCTGCTGCGACGCCGAGGGCTGGGTCTACGTCGCCGACCGCGAGAACCACCGGATCCAGGTGTTCGACGGCTCCGGGAACTACCAGGAGCAGTGGAACAACCTGCACCGGCCCAGCGGACTGTACGTGGCCCCGGGGCCGGAGCCGCTCTCCTACGTCGGTGAGATCGGTCCGTACCTGCGGTCGAACTTCGGGTGGCCCAACATCGGGCCCCGCGTGAGCATCCTGTCGTCCAGGGGCGCGGTGCTGGCGCGACTCGGCCTCGTCCCCGGCGCGGGCACGAACCCCGGCCAGTTCCTGTCCCCGCACGGCATCGCCGCCGACTCCCGCGGCGACATCTACGTCGGCGAGGTGTCGGTGACGGCCTGGCCGTCGCTGTTCCCGGACCAGCCGATGCCTGCCGACCTGCGGCCCCTGCACAAGCTCGTGAAGATCCCCGCCGACGGGGGACCGGCATGACCACCCGCGACGAGGAGAGAGCCATGACCGACACCGCGTGCCCGTTCTGCGATGTGCAGCGTGCGCAAGACCCGCCGGCGGGGGGCTGGGTGCTGCGCAACGACCTGGTCAGCGCCTCCATCCTGCCGGGCTGTGAGTACCCGGGCTGGTTCGTCCTGCAGGTGAACCGGCACGCGGAGGGTTACCCGGCGTTCACCGCGGCCGAGGCCGCCGCCGTGGGCACCGCCTGCTGGTCCCTGGCGCGCGCGGTCCAGGCCGTCACCGGCGCGAACCGCACCTACCAGTACGCCATCGGTGAGAACTTCCCGCACTTCCACATGCTGATCGGGCCCCCTCCGAAGAAGGCGGCCGAGCGCGGCAAGCGGTTGCTGGCGGGCATCATCACCCGTGAGGCACCCTTCCAGGACATCGAGGAGGCGTACGAGGTGGCCCGGCGGACCGCCGCGGCCCTCGCGCGGCTCGACGAGGCCGACGGGGGTGCGGCGTGACCCGGGTCGCCGTCCTGGACGACTACCAGGGCGTGGCCCTGTCGCTCGCCGACTGGAGCCCGGTCACCGACCGGGCCGAGGTGGTCGTGTTCACCGACCACCTGGCCGAGGTGGGGGAACTGGCGGCCCGGCTGGCCGACTTCGACGTCGTGGTCCTGATGCGGGAGCGGACGCCGGTCGGCGCGGAACTCCTCGGCCTGCTGCCCAGGCTGCGACTGATCGTCACGACCGGACGCGCGAACGCCTCGATCGACCTCGCGGCCGCCACGGCTCGGGGAGTGCGCGTCAGCTGGACCGACGCCCACGAGAGCGACACGGCGGTGATGGCCGAACTGACGTGGGCGCTGATCCTGGCCTCGGTGCGGGGACTCGCCCGGGAGGCGGCCGCGGTACGCGGGGGAGGCTGGCAGCAGGGACTCGGCAGCGGCCTGACCGGCAAGCGGCTCGGACTGGTGGGCCTCGGCCGGATCGGGTCCGAGGTCGCGCGCATCGGCGCCGCCTTCGGGATGAGCGTGTCGGCCTGGAGCCGGAACCTGACGGAGGAGCACGCCGCGTCGGCGGGGGTGCGCCGGGTCGGCAAGGAGGATCTGCTGCGGGAGTCGGACGTCGTCTCGCTCCACCTGCGTCTGAGCGAGCGCAGCAGGCACGTCATCGCCGCACCCGAGCTCGCGCTGATGAAGCCCACCGCGTTCCTGGTCAACACCGCGCGGGGGCCGCTCGTCGACGAGGCCGCTCTCGTCGGCGCCCTCGGCGCCCGTCGCATCGCCGGGGCGGCGCTGGACGTCTTCGCCCGCGAGCCGCTCCCGGCGGACCACCCGCTCAGGACGCTGGACAACGTGCTCGCGACACCCCACATCGGCTACGTCACCCAGGAGAACTACGGCGTCTTCTTCGCCGACATCGTCGCGGACGTCGCGGCCTTCCTCGACGGCCGGCCGATCCGCCTCCTGAACTGAACGACCCCCGGCGGACCGCGAACGCGCGGCCGCTCCCTTCCCGGCGTCCACGCCGCTTCCCCTACAGGAGTACCCATGCCCCAGCTCACCCGCGGAGACGTCTCCCTCAGGTACGAGGAGTTCGGCGATCCGGACGGATTCCCCCTCTTCATGCTCTCCCCCGGGGCACTGGACGCCAAGATCGAGGCGTGGGAGCGCCAGGCGGTCAACCCGCTGAAGACCCTGAACGACGAGTACCGGCTGATCGGGATGGACTGCCGCAACGCCGGCCTGTCCTACGGTCCCTTCGACCTGGAGGACCCGTGGGGCACCTACGTGCGGGACGCGCTCGACGTCCTCGACCACCTCGGTGTCGAGCGGGCGCACGTCTTCGGCTGCTGCATCGGGGTCTCCTACGCGCTGAAGATGGCGCAGATGGACCCGGACCGGATCGTCTCCCTGGTCCTGGAGCAGCCGATCGGGCTGGTGGACGCCAACCGGGAGCACTGGCTCAACGAGCGCCGTGCCTGGGCCGGCCGCGCGGTGGCGGCGCATCCCGAACTGCTCGACGCGGAGACGGCCGAACGCTTCGGCGCCACGATGTGGGACGGCCGCGAGTTCGTCGTCAGCGTCACGGAGGAGTTCGTCGCGAGCTGTGAGAAGCCGATGATCGTGCTGCCCGGCGCCGACCTGGTCCACCCCCCGGAGATCTCGGAGGCCATCGTGGACAACGCGCCCGACGCCGACATGGTCCGTCCGTGGAAGGACACGCCCGAGCGGGTCGCCACCACGGTGGCGCGGGTGCGCGACTTCCTCCGGGCCAACACCCCCGCGTAGGGCCTGCCTTGTCCACCCGCCGCCGGCGCCCGCCGACGGCTGTCCTCGCGCGCACCGAAGGAGACACGTATGCGGGTCCGGCTCGCCTACGGCAGTGACGGCCTGGACATCGACGTCGACGCGGCGGCGACGACCGTCGTGGAGCCGCTGCACCACCCCGCCGCCCCCGACCAGGCCGCGGCGGTGCGCGGTGCGTTGCGCCGGCCGGTGGCGGGGCCGCCGCTGCGCGAGCGGGTGCGGCCCGGCCAGACCGTGGCGATCTCAGCCTGCGACGGCACCCGGCCGCAGCCCCGGCACCTGATGATCCCGGCGCTGCTCGATGAACTCGACGGGATCGTGGACCTCGACGACGTCGTGGTCCTGGTGGCCACCGGAACGCATCGCGGCAACTCGCCGCGGGAACTGCGGCAGATGTTCGGCGACGAGGTCGTGGACAGTGTGCGGGTGGTCAACCACGACGCGCGCGACGCGTCCGCGCTGGCCTGGGCCGGCACGGCCGGGGCCGGGGTTCCGGTGTGGCTGAACCGGGAGTGGCTGGAGGCCGACGTACGGATCACCACCGGCTTCGTCGAGCCGCACTTCTTCGCGGGCTTCTCCGGCGGCCCCAAACTCGTCGCCCCCGGCCTCGCCGGACTGGAGACCGTGCTGACCCTGCACGACGCCACCCGCATCGGCAGCCCCAGGGCGACCTGGGGCGTCGTCGAGGGCAATCCGGTGCACGACGACGTGCGGGCGATCGCGGCGGCCACCGGGGTGACGTTCGCCCTGGACGTGGTGCTCAACCGCGACCAGGACGTCGTGGCGGCCTTCGGCGGCGACCTGCCGGCCATGCACGCCGCGGCGACGGCGCTGGCGCGGAGGGTCGCCATGCGGCCGGTGCCGGCCGCGTTCGACGTCGTCGTGACGACCAACTCCGGCTTCCCGCTGGACCAGAACCTCTACCAGGCGGTCAAGGGCATGTCCGCCGCGCACCAGGTCGTGCGGCCCGGCGGCCTGATCGTGTGCGCCGCCGAGTGCCGCGACGGCTTCCCCGACCACGGCTCCTACCGCGAGGTGCTCGCGTCGCAGCCCTCGCCGCAGGCCCTCCTCGATGCCATCGCGGCCCGGCCGCGGACCGTGCCCGACCAGTGGCAGGTCCAGGTCCAGGCGCGGGTGCAGGCATCGGCGCGGGTCGTGATGCACACCTCGTACCTCGGTGACGCCGACCTGGCGGCGGCGCACCTGGAGCAGACGGCCGACATCTCGGCGACCGTCGCCTCGGCGCTGGCCGCCGCCGGACCGGGCGCCCGCCTGTGCGTCCTGCCCGAGGGGCCGCAGACCATCCCCTACGTCGCGGGGAGCGCGGCGTGATGTCCGGCGAACTCGACCTGGGCTACGCCCGGGTGGACCTGGCCCGCGAACGGCGCCAGGGGCTCCCGGAGGTCGTCTACGGACCGGGCAAGACGCCCGAGCAGATCACCGGGATCGTGCGCGGCCTCCTGACGCACAACACCGGGCCGGTGCTGGTCACCCGGATCGGCCCGGGCACCGCCGACGCGGTGCTCCGGGAGACCGGCGGTGGCGGCCGCTACGACGAGGAGGCCCGGCTGCTCGTCCACCGCCCCGCGCCCCCCGGCCCCTTCCGGCTGGTGGTGGCCGCCGCGGGCACCTCCGACCGGCCGGTGGCCGTGGAGGCCGCCGCCACCGCCGCGGCCATGGGCCTGGACACCACCGCCGTGCACGACGTCGGCGTCGCCGGCCTCGACCGGCTGCTGCGGGTCCGTCCGCTGCTGGACGCCGCCGACGCCGTCATCGTCGTCGCCGGTATGGAGGGGGCGCTGGCCAGTGTGGTCGGGGGACTGGTCGGCTGCCCGGTGATCGCGGTGCCCGCCTCCACCGGTTACGGGGCGTCCCTGGAAGGGGTCACCGCCCTGCTGGCCATGCACGCCTCGTGCGCCGCGGGAGTGACGGTGGTCAACATCGACTCCGGCTTCGGCGCGGCCGCCGCCGCCCACCGGCTGTCCCGCGTGGCCGGGGGCCGCCCGTGATCTGCTGGATCCGCCCCTTCACCGGCCTCGCCGGCGACATGCTCCTGGGCGCCCTGCTCGACGCCGGTGCCGACCCGGGCGCGGTACGCGCCGCCGTCGCCGCGACCGGCCTGACCGGCTGGCGACTGACGGCCGAACGCGTCGTCACCCACGGGCTGGCCGCCACCCGTGTGCGTGTGGAGGTCACCGACGACGCCACCCACCGCCCCGCCGCCGAGCTGATCCGCATGGCGGCTCTCGCGGGCCCGCCGCAGGTCGCCGACCGGGCGGTGGCGGCGCTGACCGCTCTCGCCCGGGCCGAGGCCCGGCTGCACGGCACCGAGCCCGACCGGGTCCTCCTGCACGAACTCGGCGGCCACGACGCCCTGGTGGACATCGTCGGCGTCAGCGCCGCCCTGCACGACCTGGGCGTCCACCGGGTGGTGTGCGACCCCCTGCCGCTCGCGCACGGCCACGTGGACGCCGCCCACGGCCGCATCCCCTGCCCCGCGCCCGCCACCGTCGCCCTGCTCGAGGGCGCGGCCGTCACCGGCACCGACCTGACCGGCGAGACCGTCACCCCCACCGGCGCCGCGCTCCTGCGCGCCGCGGACGCGCGGTGGGAACCCCCGCCGCCGATGACGCTCGGCCGCACCGGTTACGGCGCCGGCACCCGTGTGCTGCCCGACCGGCCCAACGTCGCGGCCGTCACCCTGGGTACGCCCGTCGCGTCCGGGACGCCCGCGCCGGAACGGGTCGTCCTGCTGGAGACGACGGTGGACGACGTGACGGCCGAGACGCTCGCCTACACCGTCGAGTCGCTCTGCGCTGCGGCGCCCTGGACGCGTGGATCACCCCGGCGGTGATGAAGAAGTCCCGCCCCGGCCACGTCCTGCACGTGCTGGCGCGGCCGGGGGAGAGCCGGTCGCTGGAAGACCTGGTGTTCGCCGAGACCGGCACGCTGGGGGTGCGCCGCACCGCCGTGGACCGCACCGTTCTGCCCCGGACCTCGGCCCGCGTCGAGATCGACGGGGTCACGGTCCGCGTCAAGTCCGGCCCGCACGGCGCCAAACCGGAACACGACGACGTCGCCGCGCTCGCGGCCCACCTCGGCGTCCCGCTGCGCGCGGCGGCCGCCCGGGCGCTGGCCGCCCACCGTGCGGCCCGCCCCGACGTCCCTAGGGAGGCCGACCGTGACCGCTGAACCCGACGGCCGCGCCCGGCGGCTGCTCGCTCAGGTCGCCGCCGCCGGCCGGCTCGCCGTGGCGTTCTCCGGGGGCGCCGACTCGGCCCTGGTGCTCGCCGCGGCGGCCCGCTCGCTCGGACCGGACAACGTCCTGGCGCTGACCGCGGACTCGGCGTCGCTGGCGAGCGGCGAACTCACCGCGGCGCGCGCCTTCGCCGCCTCCCTCGGCGTCGCCCACCGCGCTCAGCGGACCCGGGAGACCGACGACGCCGGCTACCGCGCGAACACCCCGAACCGCTGCTACTTCTGCAAGTCCACCGTGCTCGACGCCCTGGCCGAGGCCGCCGAGCACCACGGTTTCCCGCTGCTGGCCACCGGCACCAACGCCGACGACGCCGCGGATCCGCACCGACCGGGCATCCTCGCCGGGCGGGAACGGGGCGTGCTGACGCCCCTGCTGGACGCCGGCCTCACCAAGGCCGACGTGCGGGAGATCAGCCGCGACTGGGGGCTGGCCACCTGGAACAAGCCGGCGGGCCCCTGCCTGGCCAGCCGGATCCGGCACGGCGTCCCGGTCGACCCGCCACGCCTGGCCCGGGTCGACCGGGCCGAGCGGGCCGTGGGCGCCCTGCTGGAGCGGGCGGGCCTGACCTTCCGCGACCTGCGGGTACGTGACCTCGGGACCGGCGTCCGCGTCGAGGTCGACGCCCACCGGGTACCGGCCGCCGCCGCCCTCCCGGCGCTCGCCGCCGCCCTGGCGGAGGCCGGCTTCGCCGGTGTCCCCTTCACCGTCTCCCCCTTCCGCTCCGGCAGCCTCCACCACGACCCACCGGTCGGCCCGCCCCCGCACCGCCAACGATGAGACCTGGCGGATCGAACCGTTGCCGCCGGACCGGGGCCGCCTCGGCGGAGTGGGCGATGGCGCGCACCGACGGGGTTGGGCAGCACGCCGCAGGGGAAGCCTCCGTCCCGCGGACCGGGATCAGGGGAACTTCAGAGATGGAGTTGATGCGTGGTGGAACGGCGCATGTCGGTTGCGACGCACTGGGGCAGCTTCACCGCGGTGGTCGACTCCGGTCGGCTGGTGCGAATCGAGCCGAGGGCTGACGACCCCTCGCCCTCGCCCATCGGCCCCGGAATGGTGAAAGCCGCTGATGACAGCGCTCGCGTGTTACGCCCCGCGGTGCGCAAGGGCTGGCTGGACGGCCTCCCGCGCGCCCGCGACACGGCCAGAGGCGCGGACGCCTTCCTGGAGGTGAGCTGGGACGACGCGATCACGCTGGTGAGTGACGAACTGCGCCGAGTGCGTTCACGGCACGGAGACAGCGCGGTGTTCGGCGGATCCTACGGATGGGCGAGCGCGGGCGGCTTCCACAACGCTCAGGGGCAACTCCAGCGGTTCCTGGCGTTGGGCGGGGGATACACCGACTCCCGCAACACGTACAGCACCGCGGCTTTGGAGGTCATCCTCCCCCATGTGATCGGCGGGCATCCGTGGAGCTACCAGTCCCGGATGCCGATGTGGGAGGAGATCGCCGACAACTGCGAGTTCGTGGTGGCGTTCGGAGGGCTGGCCCTCAAGAACAGCCAGATCAACCCCGGCGGGCTGGCCAGGCACCGGACACAGGACCTGCAGCGCCAGTGCCGTGATGCCGGAGTGCGGTTCGTGAACGTCAGTCCCATCCGCAGCGACGTCGCCGGCTTCCTCGGCGCCGAGTGGCTGCCCGTCGTCCCCAACACCGACACCGCCGCGATGCTCGGCATCGCCCACACGATGCTGGTCAACGGGTGGCACGACGAGGACTTCCTCCGCCGGTGCTGCACCGGCTTCGACCGCTTCGCCTCCTACCTGGTCGGCGAGCTCGACGGCGTCGCGAAGGACGCCGCCTGGGCGGCGGAGATCACGGGCATCAGCCGCGAGGCGATCACCGACCTCGCTCGCCGCCTCACCACCCGGCGTTCGCTCATCATGGTCAACTACGCGGTGCAGCGGGCGGACCACGGCGAACAACCGATCTGGATGTCCGTCGTGCTGGCCGCCATGGCGGGCTCGATGGGCCGACCCGGCTGCGGATGGGGCGCGGGGTACGCGACGATGGACGCGACCGGCGTCGCCCCGGGCCGCTCCTTCGTGGCGTCGGTGCCCAAGGTCTCCAATCCGGTTCCGGACTTCATCCCCGTCGCAAGGATCGCCGACACCCTGCTGCATCCGGGGAGGACCATCGACTACGACGGCCGGCGCCTCACGCTGCCCGAGCTCCGCCTGATCTACTGGTGCGGGGGGAACCCGTTCCACCACCACCAGGACCTGCACCGGTTGACCCGGGCCTGGCAGACCCCTGACACGGTGGTGGTCCACGAAGCCTGGTGGAACACCACGGCCAAGTTCGCGGACATCGTCCTTCCCGTCGCCACCACCTTGGAGCGCGACGACTTCGCCGCCGGATTCTCGGACCCCCACCTTGTCGCGATGCCGAAGGTCCGCGAGCCGGAGGGCGAGTCGCGCACCGACCACCAGATCTTCGCCGCCCTGGCCTCCCGACTCGGATTCGAGCAGGAGTTCACGGAGTCGCGTTCCGAGTTCGAATGGGTCCGGCACCTCTACGAACAGACGAGGGCCGGGCTCGGCAACGATGCCGCCCTGCCGAATTTTGACGACTTCTGGCGAATCTCCACCGCTGAGCTTCCGGCGTTGACCGGACCGTTTCCCGGAAGTTTCGAGGCGCTCCGCTCGGATCCGGAGCGCTTTCCGCTGCCGACGCCGTCGGGCCGGATCGAGATCTTCTCCGAGGAGATCGATTCCTTCGGCTACGACGACTGCGCCGGGAATCCGACGTGGTTCGAACCGGCGGAGTGGCTCGGCGCCGATCTGGCGGACCGATTCCCGCTGCATTTGATCTCGAATCAGCCCGCCTCGCGCCTGCACAGCCAGTACGACAACGGTGCTCACAGCCTCGGTTCGAAGATCCGTGGCCGTGAGCCCATGACGATCAATCCGCTGGACGCCGCGTCGCGCGGCATCGAGAACGGCATGATCGTCCGCGTCTACAACGACCGAGGCAGCTGCCTCGCGGGCGCGATCCTGTCGGACGACGTCATGCCCGGGGTCGTACAACTGTCCACGGGAGCGTGGTGGGATCCGGTCCAGCCGGGCCGGAGCGGAACAATGGACCGCCACGGAAATCCGAACGCTCTTACGGCGGATCGACCGTGCTCGCGCCTTTCCCAAGGACCGAGTGCTCTTAGTGCGCTGGTCGAGGTGGAGGTGTACGGCGATCCCCTTCCTGATGTGCTCGCCTTTGCACCACCGAATCTCGAACAGTAATACGAAGGCTCGGGACCCGGATGCCGAGAGGCTTTCCACTTGCCCATTGCGCGCATGTAATGAAATGAATACTGTACGCAGTCATGACTGCACTTCAAGACCTCAAGTACGGCCAGTGGTTCAGGGGCGCCGACGTCGACGGCGACGGGTTCATCACGCAGCGGGACGTCCGCATGATGAGTGAGCGTTACATCGCCGCCCGCGGCACCGGGCCGGACTCCGCGACGGCCCGCCTGCTCACCGACGGGATGGACGGGTTCTGGGCGAACGTGATCGCCCCGATGGATCAGGACGGTGACGGGAAGGTCGATCTGCGGGAGATGACGGAAGGGTTCCGGCGGGTCCTCACCGATCCCGCCCTGTACCCGCGGCAGATCGAGCCGGTGACCGATTGCTTCTTCGACCTCGTCGATCTCGACGGAGACGGGAAGATCGACCAGGCCGAGTTCCAGCTGATGTTCACGTCGGTCGCCGGTGTTCCCGGCGATGACTGCGCCGAGGTCTTCGCCGCGCTGGACCGTGACGGCTCCGGTGCACTGGACCGCGCCGAATTCCACCAGGCGGTCACGGAGTTCTTCTACGGCAACGACCCGGACGCTCCCGCCAACCACCTGTTCGGCAGAGTCGCCGGCTGACGGGGCGGCCGGCACGTACCCGCGCGCAGTCGGCGCGGTCGCCGCGGGTCCGGGAGGGTCGGGAGCGGGGCCGGATGCCATGCCTGTCCTTGCGATGCGGGCCTTCCGCGCGTGGCGGGATCTGGGTGTCCACCGCCCCACACCGGTCTCCCGAGGGGTCAGGCGCCCAGCGTCACGGTGGTCGACTCGGTGTAGAACCGGCGGGCGGCCAGGCCCTGTTCGCGCGGGCCGAAGCTCGACTCCTTGGACCCTCCGAACGGGGCCCAGTGGTCGAGCCCGGTCGTGGGGGCGTTGACCCGCACCATCCCGGCCTCCAGATCCTGGGCGTACGCGAGCGCCGCGCCGAGGTCAGCGGTGTAGACGGACGCGGACAGGCCGTACTTCGTGGCGTTGGCCAACTCCAGGGCATGCCGGTCCGACGTGGCGCGCAGCAGGGCGGCCACGGGAGCGAAGACCTCGTCGGTGGCGAGGACGTCGTCGCGGTCGGCGACCTCCACCAGCGTCGGCCGCAGGTACGAGCCGGGGGCGTCCGGCTTCGTCCCGCCGGTCAGCACCCGTCCGCCGCTGGCCGCGACCGCGTCCAGCGCGGCATCCCGCGAGCCGTCGTCGATCACCGGCCCGACCTGGCAGGCGGGTTCGGACGGGTCGAGGACGATCATCGCGTTCACGGCCTCGACCAGGGCGTCCCGGGTGCGCTCGTAGACGTCCTGGTGGACGATGAAGCGGCTGGTGGCGGTGCATTTCTGGCCCGCGAAGGCGAACGCCGAACCGGCGATCCCGGCGATCGCCCCGTCGATGTCGGCGTCCGCCAGCACCACCGTCGGGTTCTGGCCGCCCATCTCGGCCTGCGCCACACCGCCGCGCGCGCTGACGGTGGCGGCCACCTGGCGTCCCACTTCGGTCGACCCGGTGAACGACACCGCGCTGATCTCGGGGGACCGTGCCACCAGAGCCCCCGTGCCCGGCCCGACCGCGAAGGTCAGCAGCCCCTGGGGCAGGTGCCGGCCGAGAATCTCGGTCAGGGCCGCCCCGACGCCGACGGCCTGCGCCGACGGCTTGAAGACGACGGCGTTGCCGTGGGCCAGGGCGGGCGCCAGCTTCCACGAGGGAATGGCCAGCGGGAAGTTCCACGGAGTGATCAGCCCCACCACTCCGCGCGGCCGCGACCGGGAGAAGGTCAGGGCCCGGGCGTCGGCCCCGGGGAGCAGGTCTCCCTCGGGGAGCAGGGCGGTCTGCCCGAAGTAGCGGAAGGTGCGCTCCGCGCGGATCACCTCGCCGCGGGCCTCGGTGATCGGTTTGCCGACCTCGCGGGAGATCAGGTCGGCCAGTTCGCCGGCCCCCGCCGCGATCTCGTCCGCGACGCGGGTGAGGGCCACCGCCCGCTCGGGAGCGGCGGTGCGCGCCCAGTCGCGGCCTGCGGCGGCGGCCCGGTCCAGCAGGGCGGGGAACCGCTCGACGTCGGTCGCGGGGACCTCGGAGACGGTCTCGCTCGGGTCGTGCGGATTGGTACTGCGCACTGTGTTCACGAACGGAAATCCTTTTCGTTGCTTCACGGCTGGTAGGAGGCGAAGACCTTGTCGGACACGAACAGATGCGATCCCACGAACTGCGACCAGGTCGGCGTGGCGCGGCCCAGTTCGCCCATGGCGCCCAGCAGCGCCCACCAGTTGAGCAGTTCCTGCTGGCCGGAGGCTTCCGCCTGGGCGAGGGTGGTGGACCGCCACACGTCCAGGTCGCCGTCCGCCAGGGCCTGGTAGAGCCGGTGGTCGGCGGCGGTGTCGGGGAATAGGTGGCGGGTGGACTCCACGAGGAAGCTGTGGGACCAGCTGGAGGACGCGACCAGGGCGACGCGCCAGGGGCTTTCCGCGGCCGCGCGCGCCAGCGCCGCACCCATCCGCATGACACGGGCCGGCGACGGACTGGGCGGGTCCAGTTCCCGCACGTCGCCGAGGGCGCTGATGTTGCCCTGGTAGCTGATGACCCGTCGGCCGTAGCAGTTGATGGGGAACGCGACAACGGGGTAGTCGAAGCCCTTCCGCTCGTAGTCCAGGTACAGAACGGTGTTGAGGAAGGCGTGCGCGAAGCCGGGGTGGTGCAGCGGCTTGTAGGCGTAGCTGACGTCGATGTCCTGCTCGATCAGTGAACCGGCGAAGTACTTCGCCGCCTCGCGGTGACCGCGGACGACGATCTCGTGGTCCTTGGGCTCGTTCCACACGTTGTGGTCGCCCATGACGTTGGACTCGGCCGAGTGCGCCCACGGGCGTACCGGCAGGTCGTCGTAGGCGAGCACGGAGTAGGGCGGGACGACGTCCTCGCGGAAGTTCTCGTACTGGTCGTCGCCCCAGATCACCACCACGTCCGGATCGAACGCGTCGAGGTCCTCACGCGCCCGGGTGAACTGCTCGACCAGGGCGGCTCGGTGCAGGCGACCGGCTTGCGCGCCTTCGTCGTCGGACCATTCGGCACGTGCCCGCTCCGGCCAGTTGGCGGGGTCGCGCAGTTCCTCGGGGAGGCCGGGGTCGGCCAGCGCCCGCCTGAACACGCGCGTCAGGTTGTCGTCGGTGCCGCTCAGCGGCGGGTAGTGGGTCACTCCGAGACCGAGGACCTCTGCCATGGTCTCCACCTTTCCGTGGGGTGACGGCCGGGCGCGGTCCCGCGTCCGGCGGAGGTGTGCGGGCCGGTCAGGCCAGCAGTGACTGCCAGTGCCGCCAGAACGCGCGCATCTGCACTTCGTCGCTGGCCAGGCTGGGTTTGCCGGCGTGTTCGCGGTGCATGCCGCGGGAGATGTCCGACCAGGTCACTCCGCTCGCGGTGCGCAGGCCCGCCTGGCACGCCTCGCACGCCTCCAGGTCGTCGGGGGTGGCGAGTCCCGCGGGGCCCTGGAAGGCGATGTAGCTGTCCAGACTCCGAGCCCGCAGGTCGGGGTCCTGACCGGCCGGGGACAGTGCCCACTGGGAGACCTTGGTGTGCCCCGCCGACGTCGGGGTGATCGTCCGGACGACGACGCCCATGATGTCGTTGATGATCAGGTTCGGGAAGATCAACAGGTTGCGGTCCGTGAGGCCGATCATCCTCGCCCGTTCCTCGCCGTGGGCGCTGACGAGTTCCTGGTACGTGGCCTCGATGAGCGGGCGGTTGTGCTCGCCGAGCACGGGGGCCCAGCGGGCCACCGGCCGGGCCCAGGGGCCGTGGACGCAGATGACGGCGTGACCGTTGCCCAGGTCGAAGGCTCCGGTGGCGTCGTCGCGGTCGAGTGTCCTTCCCTCGCGCTGCTCGAGGTAGGTGAAGTAGGTCTTGTGCAGCGGGAGCAGGTGGTAGCCGTCGAGGCTGTTCTCCACGTACAGCTTCCAGTTGGCGTCCAGGGAGTACTCGTGGCCGCCGGGGACCGTCTCCAGTTCGTCGGCCTGGTCGGCCACCAGGTCCAGGAAGCCGGCCGCTCCCGCGAGGTAGGTCCGGAGGTCGACCGCCGCGGGGTCGTAGCACACGAAGACGAAGCCGCGGTAGGTGTCGACTTTCGGCGGCGCGAGCAGGCCCATGCCGGCGCGGTCGAAGTTCCACCCGTAGCCCTCCTCACCGGGAACGCCGTTCAGCGCTCCGGTGCTGTTGTAGGTCCAGGCGTGGTAGAAGCAGCTCATTCCCCTGGAGTTGCCCTCGGGCACCCGGCACACCAGTGCCCCGCGGTGGCGGCAGCTGTTGTACAGCACGCGCCGGACACCGTCGTGGCCGTGCCAGAAGATCAGGGGCCGGTTGCCGACGTCCCGTGCCTTGAAGTCCCCGGGCCGGGGAATCTCCGATTCGTGGCCGACGTAGAGCCAGCAGCGGCCGAAGACGGCCTCCATCTCGCGGGCGAAGACCGCTTCGTCGACCATCGTGCTGCGGTCGACCCTGAAGGTGCCCTGGTCGAGGTCCTCGACCACCCAGTCCTTCGCGGTGCCGGCGGGTGGTGCGGGGGAGCGGGTCACGGTCATGGGCGGTGCCTCCTTCGGCGGGGATCGGGCTGGTCAGAGCAGGACACTGAGCTGGCCTCCGGCCGACTCGATGCTGTGGTCGAGGGCGACCCGGCGCCGCCCGATCAGCCAGCGGGGACCGGGGTCGCCTCCGGGCACCAGCAGGTGCTCGTACACCCCCGCGTACCGGTCCACGGCCCCGCTGCGCACCCGGGTCACCTGGAAGGTGCTCCGGACGGCGAGCGCGTCACCGTCCTGCCAGACGCGGACGTTGGTGATCTGACGGCGGGTGCGCGAGCGGGGGCTCTCGGCGTGGGCGTGTTTGCTCTTGAGGCGCTCGACCCGGCCGGCGAGGGTGTCCATCGAGTCGTGCACCAGGTGCAGCGTGGTCGTCGGGTCGTCGCTGAGATCCTCCGGACTGGGGATGAGGTAGACGGCGTCCGGGTGGAAGAGCGCCAGCCACGCGTCGAGGCGCCACTCGTCGAGGAGGGCTGCCTCGTCGAAGAGGAACTGGCCCACGGCGCAGATCAGTTCGGGATCGCGTGCCCGTGTGCTGTCCGGCGGGGTGGCGCCTGCCACCACAGGAGCGGTGAGTCCGGAGGGGATCATCGGATCATCTCCTGCGCGGGGTCCGCGGACGGGCCGTCTCCGTGTCCGGCGGTCAGCAGGCCGGCCAGTTCGGCGGGGCGGGACCAGAAGGGTGAATGGGAGGAGGGAAGGTGCTCGACGCGGGCGCCGAGCCGGGTCCGGGCCGCGTCCTGCCCCCAGGCGCCGGAGACCGCCCGGTCGTCGTCGCACACGACGTACCGCACCGGCGACGGGACCTCCCCCGACCACGGGGTCCGTTCCGTCAGGACGGTGCCGGCCTGGGGCCGCAGCCGGGCCGCCGCCGCGGCCGCGTCGGCCGGCGGGCAGTCGTGGTAGAAGAGCTCGGCTGCCTGCTCCGGGGGCCATGAGCTGCGGCCCTCGTGGTCCTTGGACTGATGCGGGAGGAAGTCGCGGTAGAAGCGGTCCGTCATCGGACGCGAGGCGGCCAGTTGCTCCCGCCAGCTGGCACCGGGCAGCGGCAACAGGCTGGACAGCAGGACGAGTTCACGCACCGGGCGGCGCTCGGAGTAGACCGGGGCGATCAGGCCGGCCATGGAGTGGGCCACCAGTACGGTGCTGCCCGGATCCTCCACCCGCTCGTCGATGGCGCGCAGATAGGCGTCGCTGTCGGCCGCCGGGTCGTCGGAGGGCAGTTCCACGGCGACGGCCCGGTGACCGCGTGCGCGCAGTTCGGGGAGCAGACGGTCCCAGCACCACGCGCCGTGCCACGCGCCGTGCACCAGGACGAACGTGCTCATGACCCGGCTCGCTCGCGGGACGCGGCGGCCTGCTTGTCGGCCAGGATCGTGCCGCCGGCCATGACCACGGCAGGCTCGACCTCGACGATCCACACGCGCACCGCCGCCTCGGGGGTGCCGGTCGCCAGCGCGGCGGCGGCGGAGACCCCGGCCAGCAGGTCCCGCTTCTGTTCCTCGGTACGGCCCTTGGCCATGGTGATCTGGATGAACGGCATGATTCAGTCCTCTCGGGGGTTCGCGGTCACCGGGCGCGGACGCTGACGCCGCCCAGCCCGGCGAAGTCCGCGGTGACGCAGTCTCCGGAGCGCAGCGGCACCGCGGCGGTCAGTCCTCCGGACAGCACGAGCCATCCGGGCTTGAGCGAACGTCCGCGCCGGCCTGCGGCGTTGGCCATCCAGGCGACGGCCTGCGCGGGGTCGCCGTAGACCGCGGCCCCGGCGGCGGTGGCCACCTGGCGGCCGTTGACCTCCAGCAGGCAGCCCAGCAGGG
This sequence comes from uncultured Actinomycetota bacterium, assembly GCA_963756705.1. Classification (GTDB taxonomy): domain Bacteria; phylum Actinomycetota; class Actinomycetes; order Streptomycetales; family Streptomycetaceae; genus Actinacidiphila. The sequence continues at coordinate 750,937 of CAVWOS010000010.1, forward strand.
ACAGGTCCCTGGGCGGGGCGACGAACTCGGTGCCCAGCACGAACAGCGCGGAGGAGGCGTTGTCGCCGACGGCGTCCTGGAGGGTGAACTTGAACGCCTGGTAGCGGCTGTCGATGATCTCCAGCCCGGCGCAGACCGACGCCGTCGCGTCGAGGACGTCGGCGGCGGTGACGCCGGGCCCGGCCAGTTCCTCCTTGAGGAGGAACACGATCTCCGGTTCGACCCGGGGGTGGATCAGCGTGGACAGGTCCACGACTTCAGCGGCGTCGTGGAGGTGGGCGGAGGTGACGAACGCGTACAGGGGGTTCTCGACGCCCATGTCGATCTGCTTGGCCCGCGAGGTCAGGCCGAGCTTGCCGCCGATGATCCGCTCGCCCTGCCGCTCCTTGAGGCGCAGGACCTCGTCCTGCACGCGGTAGGCGTCCTCGACGCTCAGCTCCGCGTCCTGGCTCAGCGGCAGGATCGCGGTGCGCGCGTTCTCGGCCTCGATCAGACGGGCGGCCAGGCCGGGGACGTCCACGGTGCCGTTGGCGTGCCCGGTCATGCGAACACCACTCCCACGGAGCCGACCGCGCCGAAGTCCGCGCGCACGTGGTCACCGGAGGAGACCGGCAGGGCGCGGGTGCAGCTGCCGGGGAGCACGACGTCGCCCTCGTCGAGCCTGACGCCGAACTCGCCGAGCTTGTTGGCCAGCCAGGCGACGGCCGAGACGGGGTTGCCCAGGGCGGCGCCGGTCGCGCCGGTCTCGGCCATCTCACCGTTGCGCCGCAGCACGACGCCCAGCAACCGGGGGTCGATGTCGCGGACGTCGGTGGCCCTTCCGCCGAGGACCACGCGGGCGGAGGAGGCGTTGTCCGCTATGGAGTCCTGGACCGTGATCCGCCAGTCCTCGATCCGGGAGTCGATGATCTCCAGGCTCGGCGTGACGAAGGCGGTGGCCCGCAGCACGTCCGCGACGGTGACGCCGGGTCCGCTCAGCGGGCGGTCCAGCACGAAGGCGAGTTCGGGCTCCACCCGTGGCGCCAGAAGGCTGCCGGCCGGGATCTCGGTGCCCTCCAGGACGAACATGTCGTCCAGCAGCACCCCGTAGTCGGGCTCCGAGACGCCGAACTGCTCGCGCATGACGGCGGCGGTGAGGCCCACCTTGTGACCCCGGACCCGCGCGCCGGATGCGACCCGGTCGGCGATGACCGCCCGCTGCACCGCGTAGGCGGCTGCGATGTCGAGGCCCTCGTAGGTCTCGGTGAGGGGTGTGACGGGCCGCCGGTCCCGCTCGGCCACGGTGAGCCGACGAGCGGCGTCGGCTATCTGGTTCTCTTGCATGCGTCGAGTCTTTCCACGACGGTGAACAGGGACAATGCGGTCGGTCCACCCGATGGACCGCCCTCGGCACGGCTCCCGCGAGCGGGCGTCAGCCGGGTTGATCGGTGGAATGGCCGGGGAAGAGCGACGCCTCGGGGCGGATCACCGTCACGGCGTTGTTCACGGCGGTCGCGGCTTCGCCGAACCCGACCGCGATGAGGCGCACCTTGCCGGGGTACTCGGTCACGTCGCCGGCTGAGAAGACACCGGGGAGGTTCGTCGCCATCGTGCTGTCGACCAGGATGTGACGGTCCCGCAGGGCGACGCCCCAGTCGGCCAGGGGACCGAGGTCGGCGACGAAACCCAGGGCCGCGACCAGTCCCTGGCACTTCAGAACGCGTTCGCCGCCCTGCTTGCCGCGCACCCGCACGCTCTCCAGAGCGCCGTCCCCACGGGCCTCCACGATCTCGTGGTCGACCAGCACCTCGATGGAGGGGGACTCCAGCATCCGCGCCACGCTGTGCTCGTGCGCCCGGAACCGGGCCCGCCGGTGGACGAGGACGACCGACCGGGCGACCCCCGCCAGCAGCAGCGACCAGTCCACGGCGCTGTCCCCGCCGCCCACGACGACGACGTCCTGGTCGGCGAGATCCTGGGGCCGGGGGACGAAGTACACCAGCCCCCGGCCCTCGTAGGAACCGGCGGCCGGCAGCTCGCGCGGGGTGAACGTGCCGACGCCCGCGGTGAGCACCACGGCCCGGCAGGAGACACGCTCGCCGGCCGAGGTGGTGAGGGTCAAGGTGCCGTCGTCGTCGCGCCACAGCTCCGTCGCCTGCTGTCCGAGCAGGTAGAGCGGCTCGAACGGCGCGGCCTGGCGCACGAGGTTGTCGATGAGGTCCCTGCCGCGCACCGCGGGGAAACCCGCGACGTCGTGGATGGGCTTCTCCGGATACATCGCCATGACCTGCCCGCCCACCAGGGGCAGCGAATCGACGACGGCCACCCGCAGCCCGCGGAAACCGCCGTAGTAGGCCGCGAACAACCCCGTCGGCCCGGCGCCGACAATGACGAGGTCGACCTCACGCCCTCCCGTGGTCGGGACATCCATCACGCACTCCTAGCGTCGTTGCCGGTACGCCAGAATTCCGACGCCGGCGCTGCCGGGGCAACGAGGTCGGTCCACTCGACGGGCCGCCGACGCTCCCGCACCCAGTCGGGGCCCACCGGTGTGCGTGGCAAGGACGCCGGTTCACTCTCCGGACCGCTTGCCTTACGTCCTGCCGCGGCGGACGGACAGGCTGGGCCCGTCCGTCCCGCGCGGGGGCGGAGCGAAGGAGAACGCCGTGAACGCCAAGACATCCACTCACGCCTCCCCCGGAGCCACCGATCCGGAGGCCTGCGGGGCCCGGGGCCGCGAGTGGGCCGCGCGGCGCGCGTCCGAACTGGTGGAGGCACGCCGCCGGCGGGTCCTGCTGAGTCCGCTGTCGGAGCGTGAACCGCTGGACATGCGGGACGCCTACCGGATCCAGCGCGAGGTGCACGCCGCGCGGCTGCGCGCGGGAGAGCGCCCCGCCGGATTCAAGCTCGGCTACACCTCACGGCCCATGCGCGAGCAGATGGGCGTCGCCGCGCCCAACTACGGGCCGCTCACCGACCGCATGCTGCTGCCCGACGACGCCACGGTGGATCCCGCGCTGCTGCAGCCCCGCGTGGAACCCGAGGTGGGGCTCGTGCTCGGGCGCCCGCTGGCCGGCCGGGTCAGCCGCCACGAGGCACTGGCGGCCGTCAAGCACACGGTCGTGTGCCTGGAGGTGGTCGACTCCGTCTGGGCCGACTACCGGTTCACCGCCGAGGACAACACCGCGGACGGCTCGTCGGCCGCGCAGGTGGTCGTCGGACCCCGTCTGCCGGTCCTGTCCCACGGCCTGACGCACACCGGTGTCGTCCTGCGGCGCAATGGCGTCCTGACGGCGACGTCGGCGGCGGCCGCCGCCTCGGGCAACCCGGTCGACTCCCTGGTGTGGCTCGCGCACCGTCTCCACGACAGCGGCGCCGGGCTGGACGCCGGCATGCTGGTGATCACCGGTGGGCTCACCGCGGCCGTCGAGCTGCGCCCCGGTGACGCGATCGAGGCGGAGTTCCAGGGCGGGTGCCGGGTCGGTGTCAGGCGTGCTCCGACGGTGCGGAACGCGCCGCGCGCCGATGCGGGGTGACTGGGGCTCCGCCTGCCGGGCGGGCAGGGGCGGGCGCCTCCGTCGCGAGGGAGCGCCCCGCGCGGCCGGCCCTCGTCACCGCGCGGAGCCGCCCGCCCCCTCCGGCCCCGGCGCCGGGCCGACGTACCTCTCGCCCAGGAACTCCGCGGCAAGCCGCTGGTGACGTCGGGGCAGGGCCTGCAGGCTGGCGTGGACGTTGACGACCCGCGCGAGGGCGAGCGCCGTGGCGCGCACGGCGGAACCCAGCCGGGGCAGGCTCATGCGGTAGGAGGGGCCGCTGATCGACAAGGCGACGACGGGCAGACCTTCCGGGTTCAGCACGGGCGAGGCCACGCAGGAGATCTCGGGCTCCCCCTCCTCCCGGTCGTGGGCCACGCCGCTGTCACGTACCCGTTGCAGCTCCGCCCGGAACGCCGCGGGGTCGGTGATCGTCCGCGGCGTGCGGGCGGGCATCCCGGCGGCCAGGACGCGCCCGAGGACGGCCTCGCCGCTGAAGGCGACGATCGCCTTGCCCAGGCCGCTGCAGTAGGCGGGATAGCGCTCGCCCACGCCGGAGGGAGCGTCGAAACTGCGGTGCCCGGTGAGCTTCTCCAGGTAGACGATCTCCGTGCCGTCCAGCACGGCCAGCTGCACGATCTCGTGGCTGATCTCGTACAGGTCCTCCATGTAGGGCAGCGCGAGGTTGCGCAGCAGGCGGGAGACCTGCACGGCGTGCCCGAGTTCGAACGTGCGGAAGCCCAGCCGGTAGCCGTAGATCCCCTTGTCCAGCAGCCGGCGCTCGACCAGCTCGGTGGCCAGCCGGTGCACCGTGGCTTTCTTCAGGCCCGTGCGCCGGGCCAGCTCGCTGAGCCCCACCTCACCCGGCTCGGCCGCCACCGCGTCGAGGATGGTCATGACACGGCCGATGACGGAGCCGTCACCGTCGTGGTCGTTGACGCGCATGGCGGTCACTTCCTCCAGAGTCGTGGTGCGTGGCCCCAGCGGGCGCGGGGCCGGGGGAGCGGCGGCGGAAGGATCCGGCTCCGCCGCCCACGGCGACCCCGCGCTGTCCTCGGGGTCACACTCCGAGCAGGCCGGCGGCGTTGCCCCAGTGGATGGACTCGAGGGTCGCCGCTCCGAGGTGCCGGAACCCGTTCAGCAGCCTGACGGGGTCGTGCTCCATGAACGGCTTGTCCGACCCTACGACGATCCGGCCGGCCCCGAAGCTGTCGATCACCAGCTCCAGCAGCGGCGCCGAGAAGACGAGGAGGTCGTAGAAGATCCGACGCGCGTAGTCACCGGGGTCGCGCGGCATCAGCAGGGAGGCGCGCTCGTAGTTCTTGGCGATGTAACGCAACCGGGGCAGGAGGCTGACCAGCGAGCCGCCGCCGTGCGACGCCAGCAGCCTGAGGTCCGCGTGCCGCTCCAGCACGCCCTCGGCGATCAACCCGCCCATCGCCCGGCCGATCTCGTTGGGGAAGGTGACGCCGTTCCCGGCCATCGGGTCGGAGAACGTGTCGATGCCGGGCGGCCGGAAGGCGTGGACGAAGAGCACAACGCCCAGACGGGCCGCTTCGCCGAAGAAGTCCGCGTACCGGGCGTCGTGCAGCGCGACGCCGTCGATGTTGCTGCCGATCTCCACGCCGGGCAGTCCGAGGCCCGCCACCTGCGCCAATTGTTCGCACGCGGTCTCCGGGTCCTGCATCGGAACGATGCCGAAACCGTGGAAGGCGCGCGGGTCCGCGCGCACCGCGGCGGCGATCCACTCGTTCACGGCCGTGCAGTAGTCCGCCGCGGCGCGCGGCTCACCCCAGTAGGAGAACAGCTCCGGCATGGGGGACAGCACCTGGGAGTGATCCGGCGGGAGGTGCGCCGCGCGGTGCTCGAGGTCGTAGGCGGCCCGGTCCACGGTGCGGAAGAGCCGTCCGGCGACGAGTACGTCCGCCCTGGTCTCGTCCCGTTCGACCAGCACGGGCCACCGTTCGTCACCGTCCGGAGCCGGCAGGCCGGGCGGAACGACGTGCGTGTGGGTGTCGATGATCCTCATGCCCGGCCTCCCAGCGCCGCGACCTTCGGCGTGTCCGCCCCGACGACCCCGGTGCGGCGCGAGCCCCCGGGGTTTCCCAGGGGCCGCTCCCGGCCCGCGAGGACGTCGGCGAAGAACGCGGCGTTGTCGGCCGCCCACGCGGGATCCGGTGTGCCCCGCAGCGTGGAGGAAATGGCCTCGACCGGGCAGACCGTCTCGCACGCACCGCAGTCGATGCACTCGGCGGGATTGATGTAGAGCTTCCTGTCGCCCTGGTAGATGCAGTCCACCGGGCATTCCTCGGTGCAGGACTTGTCCATTTCGTCGACGCAGGAAGCACCGATGTAGAAGGGCACGTGTCACTCCTCGAAGGTCCGCTGACCAGGCACGACCGGTCCCGTGGCGGGGCCCGGGGGCGTTCCGTGCGGATGGCGGCTCCATCGTCGGCCTCGGCGCCTGGTCTCTCGCCCGCCCACCTTCGACGGAGTGCCCGCGGCGGGGCAACGGCATCGGTTCACTCAGCGGTCCGGATGGCGCTGATGCCGCTTCGGCGACCTGACGCAGTTCCGCCCACCCCCGCACCCGGGCGGCGAAAATGCGTCGCCCGGGGGCCGTGGGCGGCGTACCGTGCGCGGGCATGGCGATGGCTGACGCGCACCCAGGGACAACCGACGAAGACGCCCCCGAACCCCATGGCGGGGCGGGCGCACCCGATGTGACGATCAGGGCCGAGGCTCCTGGTGAGGAACCGGAGGTCAGGATCCTGCAGGCCGCGGCCTTCGGGGATCCGGACCGGGTGCCGGGGCTCGTCGACGAACTGCGGGGGGCGCCGGCGGCGCTGGCTCCCTTGTCCTTCGTGGCTGTCGCGGACAGCCTGATCGTCGGGCACGTGATGCTGAGCGCGTGCTGGTTGGACGCCCTGCCGCGCCTGGTCGACGTGTACTCGCTGTCCCCGCTCGGGGTGCGTCCCGAGTATCAGGGGCGGGGCATCGGCACCCGGCTGACGGCGCACGCGCTCGCCGCCGCCGACGCACGGAGGGTCCCGCTGGTCTTCCTGGAAGGCTCGCCACGCTTCTACGGAGAGCGGGGATTCCGGCCCGCCGAGGAACTCGGCTTCCGGCCGCCGACCCTGCGCTATCCGCCCGGTGCCTTTCAAGTGGCGACGCTCTCCGCCCACGAAGAGTGGATGACGGGCACGTTCGTCTACTCGCGACCCTTCTGGGCACACGACTGCGTGGGTCTGCGTGGCCGCCGACTCGAATCGGCGAACTCCCGGAACGCCGTGAGGTAGTCGCCGAGGAGCGGCGCAGGAGTACACGGCCCGGTACCGGCCCGCCGAGGGCCGTGCGACGTACTACTGGCCCGGCGAATCCTGGCACCAGTCCTTTCGCGACTTCGTACCCGGACACCGCACCGTGACCCTGGTCCGCGCTGACTGAGGGAGAGGATCCCCGGCCCGCGTACGGCCGGGGATCCTCGAAGCGGTGCGTACCGGGGGATCGGACAGGTCAGCGCTGCAGGGTGAGCAGACCCGGCCGCCACGGCAGTTGGTCGTAGGAGCCGCCCGCGCTGGGGGACTTGCCCTGGTAGAGGAACTGAAGGTTGCAGGGGTCGACGGTCATGGTCTGGTCGGGGTTGCTGCGGACCAGGTCACCGTGGCTGATGTCGTTGGTCCAGGTGGCACCGCTGTTGGCCTTGCCCGCGAAGGGGTTGCTCTCGCTGCCGGCCTGCGGGGTCCACGAACCGCTCAGGCTGGAGGCCGTGAACGAGCGGAAGTAGCGCCCGTTCGCGCCCATCGCCTCGACGATCATGAGGTACTGGTTCTGGCCCTGCACCTTGTAGACCTGCACCGCTTCGAACAGGTTGTTCGTCGAGTCGCTCATGACCGTCGTGTACGACGAGCCGAAGCTGCCCGGGAAGTTCCCGATCGGCATGCTGGCCCGGTAGATGCTGCCGTTGTCGCCGGCGAAGAACAGGTACATGTTCTGCCCGTCGCCGATCAGGGTCTGGTCGATCGGACCGGTGCCGGAGTTGGGGATGCTGCCCGTGAACAGCGGCTGCGGCGAGGACCAGCCGTTGGGGTTCGTCGGGTCGCTCGACGTGCGGTAGATGAAGGGCCACGCACCCCACTGGTAGGCCAGCACCCAGATGTTCTTGGGCGCGAAGTAGAACAGCGTGGGCGCGACCGCTGCCTGGCTCATCCCGGTCTGGCCGGCCGACGCCATGTCCGACCAGTTCGTGAACGGGCTGAACATCATCGAGCCGTACGATCCCGACACGTTCGACGCGTAGACCAGGTGCTTGCCGTTGTACACCACGTCGGTGAAGTCCTTCAGCGAGACCCAGCCGTTCGCCGGCTGAGCCAGCGCACCGGTCGAGCTCCAGCGGTACGCCGAGGGGAGCGAACAGGTGCCGCCGCTCGTCGGCGGGGTCGTCACCGGCGTCGACGTCAGGCCGGTCCACTGCTGGTTGCTGCGGCCGTTGCAGGTCCAGATCTCCACCGCTGTGCTGTTGGCGGTAGCCCCGCCCGTGACGTCCAGGCACAGTCCGGACTCCACGGCGACGACCGTGCCGTCGGAGTTCACCCGCCACTGCTGGTTGCTGCCGCCGTTGCAGGTCCAGATCTCCACCTTGGTACCCGCCGCGGTCGCGTGGTCCGGGACGTCCAGGCACTTGCCGCCGTACACGGTCAGTTGGCCGCTCGACGTCGACGTCCACTGCTGGTTCGTGCCGCCCGAGCAGTCGTAGATCTGCAGGTACGTTCCGTCGGTCTGGCTGAAGTTCGGGACATCGAGACACCGACCGGACCCGGCACCGCGAAGCGCGCCGCTGGTGTCCGCATGAGCCGGGTCGGCGACCAGTGTCGCCGCCAGGGCGACCAGAGCCGCGATCACCGCGGTGAGCACCGCGGACAGTTGCCTGCGGCTGAGATTTCCTGTGCGCATGGGGCTCTCCTCTCAGGTGGCGTTGCTGCAGGTGACGCCGTTCATGACGAATGCCTTCGGATCGCTGACCTGACCGTTCGAGATGCCGTTGAACCCGAAGCCGACCGAGGCGCCGGGCGAGATGACGCCGTTCCAGCTCACCGGCCCGGCGCTCACGTGCCGTCCGCTCTGGGTGATCTCGGCCTGCCAGCGGTCGGTGATCCTCTGGTCGTCGGCGAACGACCATTTCAGATCCCAGGGGGAGATCTCCGTGGTGCCGGTGTTCGTGAGGGTGACCAGGGTGGTGAAGCCGCCGTTCCACCGGTAGGAGGTGTAGGCGACCCGGCAGGCTGTCCGGCCGGTGCCGCCGCCCCCGCTGCCGCCGAGGTCGTCCGCGTAGGAGGCGACCCAGGCCAGCGGCGCGTTCCAGTTGATGGCGCTCTCGTTGGTGGAGTACGACTCGATGTCGTCGATGTAGCACATCGCCGGAGCGCAGCCGGTCAGCTTGCTCTGCGCGGTCGGATCCTCCAGCTGGCTGTCCGGGCCTCCGGCCAGGGTGCCCGCGGGCGGGTTGGGCAGATCGGCGTTGAGCTGGTGCGCCCAGATGCGGCTGTGCTGGTTGTGCGAGTTCCGTTCGCCGAAGCCGGTGACGTAGGACTGGTTCAGCGGGTTGCGGCCGAGGATGTAGTCCAGGGCGTGCAGCAGAGCGTTCCGGTACTTGGCCTCACCGGTCAGGTCGCCGGCCACGCCCAGCACCAGGGCGTTGTTGAGCACCGCGCTGTTGGAGCCCCACACGTAGTGGTCGCCGGACGGCGCGTAGGGCAGGCCGTAGAGCGTGTTCTGGGAGTCTGCGGCGTAGCCGTCGGCCGCGCCGGTCACCATGGAGCGCACGGCGGCGAGCTGGCCGGCCGTCAGCCGGTTGGGCACGGTGGCCAGATCCAGGGCGCCCAGTGCCGCGGTCGAGCCCCAGTAGAAGCCGTCGGGCGGGAAGACGGCGTCGGTGTCGCCGTGCAGGGGGGAGGTGAGCACCGCTTGGCGGTAGGTGTCGTCACCGGTGGTGATGAACAGCTCCGAGGCGGCCCAGTAGAACTCGTCGGTGACGTCGGTGTCGCTGTAGGCGCCACCGCCGGTGGCGTCGTTCGGGTCGGCGAAGACGGCCGGGTGGGCCTGGGCCGCGGCCCACGCCTTCTTGGCCGCGGTCAGGCAGCGGTCGGAGAAAGCCGTGTCGTAGGGCTTGAACAGCCGGGCGCACTGGGCGGCCGCGGCGGCCAGGTTGAGTGTGGCGGCGGTGGACGGCGGGTGGAGCAGACGCGGTTGGGGGTCCTTGTCCGGTGCCTGCGGCAGACCCGTCCACGCCTGGTCGTGCAGCTTGTGGTGGGCCATGCCGGCCAGCGGACGGCCGTCGGGGACCTGCATCTCCATCAGGAAGTTGAGCTCCCAGCGGGCCTCGTCGAGGATGTCCGGCACGCCGTTGCCCCTCTCGGGCACGTTCAGCGAGCCGTCGCCCAGCGCCGCGCGGTCCGCGCCCTCGGCGGTCAGGGTGCGCTCGTACGTGCTCATCAGCTCGGCGACCGAGATGCCGCCGTTCACGACGTACTTGCCCTGGTCACCGGCGTCGTACCAGCCGCCCGCGGCGTCCAGGGTGTAGTCGCACACGCCCGGCTGGCAGGGCACGTCGTCGTCACCGGTGTTGGGGGAGACGTTGAGGTGACCGGCGGGGCGGGCGTACGCGGCGCCGGCGAGGGAGCCGTCGATGGCGATGCCGCTGCGCTGGTCGTAGTAGTAGGCGAGCGCGTCGGTCCGCAGCGATGAGTAGACGTCCTTGGCGATGGTGAACGGCTCACTGGTCTTGTCGCCGATGGTGACGGTGTAGCCGTCCCCGGCCGTGGTGTAGTCGCTGAAATCGAACGTCTGGACGTTCTGGTCGGAGGTCGGGTCGGTGCCCCCGGGAGTCGTGGTGCCGGTGGCGACGGCGGTCCCGGCCGCGTTCTCCAGCGTCCAGGTCCGCGGAGTGGTCGCGTCGGTGACGAACGTGCCGTCCTTCGGTCCGTCGGGCAGGTAGCCGACCTGGTTCACCCGGACCGGGGAGCCGGTGTCGGGCGTGTAGACCGGCGGTTCGGCGCCGCCGCGCAGCGAGATGTCGTCCAGGCACAGGGTGAACGGCTGGGAGCTGCCGCCGACCTGGAAGGCGAGCTGCGCCGCGTCGTTGTCCGCCTTGGCGGTGAAGACGTGGGTGATCGGCACCGCGGTGTCGTCGAGCTGGTCGTGCTCGGACAACTCGGTGGTGTACGGGTCGACCGCCATCTGCACGTTGGTGGTGATGGTGACCGGCACCGAGGCCGTCGCGGTGTAGCTGAGCGTGTAGCTCTCGCCGGCGACGAGGGGCAGGTCGCTCTGCCCGACGATGGCGTCCCACGGGTTGGTCGTGTCCCCGGGGATGTCGGCGCAGAGCCGGCCGTCGACCACGGAGGCCGGGTTGTCCGCCGTCCACCACCAGGGCGCGGTGCCGCCGTTGGAGAAGTCGCCGTTGACGATCAGCTCCGGTGGGTCGTCGGCGGCGGCGTTCGGGGAGGCCCCGGCGGGGGCGACCAGCGCGGCGCCGAACAGACCGGCCAGCGCCAGCATGCCCAGGATGCGATTGCGGACCCTTCGGAACTTTCCGGGAGGCCTTGGCTGAGGGGAGCGGGGCGAGTGGGGGATCACCGATCGTTCCTTCCGGCGTGGGAGCGGCCATGTCGGTATGGGAGCGCTCCCACGCATGTTCGGGGGTACCTGTTGTGCTGTCAAGACGTCGGACCGGCCCTGCCGTTCGGGTGCCGGGGAGGTCCTACGTCCCGGCGAGGTCCCGGTGGCGGATCGCCGGGATCGCGGGCCGCCCGGAGAGCGCGTCCCCGGGAGCGCGGAGCACGGGCGATCGGACGAGTGCCGCCACCGCGACCCGGTGGGAGATCAGGAGCACGCCGTGCCGTTCAGGGTGAAGCCGGTGGGCTGGCTGAACGTGCCCGAGTACGTGCCCTGGAACCCGAAGGACTGGGAGCCGCCGGCGGGGATCTGACCGTTGTAGGAGAGGTTCGACGCGGTGACGGATCCCGTGGAGGCGCTGAGCGTGGCGTTCCAGGCGCTCGTGACGGTCTGGCCCGACGGAAGGGTGAAGCCGACCTGCCAACCGTTGACGGCCGTGGACCCCGTGTTGGCCACGGTGACGTCATCGGTGAAGCCGCCGGCCCAGGTCTGCGGGGTGACGGTGACCTTGCAGGAGGAGGAGCCGGTGCCTCCCGTGGTGGTTCCGCCGGAGGTGCTTCCCGACGTGCCCCCGGTGCCGCCGGCTCCCCCGAGGTTCACGGAGGAGGAGAAGGACGTCACCGCCAGCCCCACTCCGTTCTGCCAGGGTTCGAAGCCCGCCTGAACGCTGGTCAGGTACCACGAGTTCTGGGCCAGGCCCCGGCTGACCGCCTCGTTGGCGAAGGCCTTGACGTCGAAGCTCCAGCTTCCGATCGCCGACGGCGCGACGAAGGAGATCACGTCGTTGGAGCCGTTGTTGCCGGTCCAGACGTCCCACGTGCGTCCTGCCACGTTCGCGGAGCCCACGCGGGAACCGACCGGCTGGACCGGGCTGGTGTGGTTGTACCAGATCATGATCTCGGTCTTGTTGACGCCGTCCTTGCGCGGTGTCGGGTCGAGCCAGATGTCGTAGGCGGCGTCGTAGACCGCGTTGCCGACGTAGGAGAACGAGACGCCGGTCGGCGCGCTGCTGATCGAGCTGAGCTGAGCGGGCAGGTTGGTGCCGGGGGAGCAGTTGGTGTAGTGGCAGCCGTTGAAGACCGACGGGTAGGACTTGGGACCGCCGTTGGTGGCGGTGCCGTCGGCCTGGGTGATCTGGAAGCCGCTGCTGGTGACGTTGATGCACTGGGTCGCCGTGGTGCCCCACCGGTTGTTCTGGACCACGTAGCGACCTTGGATGGTGGTCGAGCCGTACTGGTCGCATATCTGGGTGTCGGCGTGGGCGGCCGGCGCCGTGGTGAGGGAGATCAGACAGCCGAGGGTGAGGCCGAGCGCGGCCACCGCCGACAGCAGGACCCTGCGGCTGGAGCGGATGACGTGCGGAAGCGTTCTCATGGGTGTCCTTTCGGCATGAGCGGCAAGGGCGGAGCGGGTGGCGGCGGCACGCTCCCGGCGAGGGGGCGACAGCCTCGAATGGCGCCGTTCTGCATGTGTGAGCGCTAACAATCCCAGGTGGGGCAGCTGCGTGTGCAATACGGGGCGGCCGAGGGATGGCGCTCGGGCAGTGGCGGCAGCGTGCACCCGTCCCGCGAGGTGTGTCAACCCTCTTCACTCGCTTCGCTGACGCCCCTTCCGTATCGGTGCCAGGTGTCCCCGCCCCGGAGCGGTTCAATTCCGCGCCGTCCGGTCCGCGCGTTCCGCGGCGTGTGCGATGCATTGACGAGGCGCGCCCGAGGCTCTAACGTCCCCCGAAACATTCGCATGCCTTTCTGAAACTTTCGCCTGTTCGGGACGCGGACGGAGGACGACGGATTGTTAACGCTCACCAGGAAAAGCGGGCGGATGGCACCGGCCTCCGGCGCTCCTGTCCCGTCCGTGGCCGCTCGCGTCCAGGCCGCCGTGGATCCTCGCGGACGGCCTTGACGTCCCGCCGGTTCGGGCCGACGGGCAGGCCCTGAAGAAGGCACCGGCCCGGCGCCGGTGTCACTCCCCCCACACGAAGGAGAAACCCGCGATGTCCTGGTTCCACAGGAGGGTCGGCCGTCCCAGAAGGACGGTGGCGGCAGTGACCGGAGCGGTGGCCGCGACAGCGTTGGCCGTTCTCGGCATGGGGGCGCTCGCCCCCCACGCCGAGGCGGCCGGCTCGCTGGGCGCCGCGGCCGCGCAGTCCGGACGGTATTTCGGCACCGCGGTGCCCGCGTCCAAACTCAGCAACGGGGCGTACTCCACGATCCTCGACCGGGAATTCAACATGATCACCCCGGAGAACGAGATGAAGTGGGACACCACCGAGCCGTCCCGCGGTTCGTTCAACTTCGGGCCCGCGGATCAGATCGTCAGCCATGCGGCCGCCCACGGTCAGCAGATGCGCGGCCACACCCTGGTGTGGTACCAGCAGCTGCCCAGTTGGGTGTCCGGGCTCTCCGCGTCGGACCTGCAGTCCGCGATGGACAACCACATCACGCAGGAGATGGCCCACTTCAAGGGCAAGATCTACGCCTGGGACGTGGTCAATGAGGCGTTCGCCGACGGAGGCAGCGGTCAGCACCGCAGCTCCCCGTTCCAGGACAAGCTCGGCGACGGCTTCATCGAGCACGCGTTCAGGACCGCCCGCTCCGCCGACGCCTCGGCCAAACTCTGCTACAACGACTACAACATCGAGAACTGGACGGACGCCAAGACCCAGGGCGTCTACAACATGGTCAAGGACTTCAAGTCCCGCGGAGTGCCGATCGACTGTGTCGGTTTCCAGAGCCACTTCGGCTCCAGCGGTCCGCCGAGCAGCTTCCAGACCACCCTGTCCAACTTCGCCGCGCTCGGTGTCGACGTCCAGGTCACCGAGCTCGACATCGCCCAGGCATCGGCCACCAACTACGCCAACACCGTCAACGCGTGCCTGCACGTGAGCCGGTGCACGGGCATCACGGTGTGGGGCATCCGGGACAGCGACTCCTGGCGCTCGGGGGACAACCCGCTGCTGTTCGACAGCAGCGGCAACCCCAAGGCCGCCTACTCCTCGGTTCTGAACGCCCTCAACGCCGCGTCCGGCACGACGGGAGGGTCGACGAGCGGGGGCACGAGCGCCGGCTCGACGGACGGGGGAAGCTCCACGGGATCCACGAACGGAGGCACGACGACCGGCACGACCGGCGGCAGCACGACCGGCGGCGAGACCTCCGGCGGTACCGGCACGGCCGGGTGCACGGCGACCTACGCGACCGTCAACTCCTGGTCCGGCGGTTTCCAGGGCGAGGTCACGGTGACCGCGGGAAGCGCCGCGATCAGCGGCTGGACCGTTCAGTGGACCCAGGGCAGCGGGCAGAGTATCACCCAGGTCTGGAACGGCACCCTCACCACCAGCGGTTCGACGGCGACGGTCGGCAACGCCGCCTACAACGGATCGCTCCAGCCCTCGGCGTCCACCACCTTCGGCTTCCTCAGCAACGGCACGGCCTCCGCACCGACCCTGACCTGCACGAGCTCGTGAGGACACCGCGGGCCTGAGCGTCGGGACGGGGCGACGCCCGAAGCGGCGCCGTCCCTACTCACCGGTTGTGTACGGCGGGCGGCGCCGCGTGTCCCGCGCGGACCGCGCCGGCATGAGGTCTCCACGTGCGGTCGACCGCCCCGGAAAGGAGGTTGACGGCCGTCCGGCGCGCGTGCTCCCACTCCTGTGCGGAGCACACGCGCCGCGTCGGCATGCCCCGGCCCGTTCGACTGCCGGTTCCACTCGAATGGATTCGAGCCGACGGCCGCGACGTGATGCCGCCCGCGGGGCCGGAGACCTTCGAACCGATCCCGTCCCGTGCGTCGCGCCTGGTCCGGGTCGCGCGGCGGAGCACCCAGTGCCGGACCCCTTGACAGACCTCCTCGGCGGGGGCACCGTCTCTCCCCGAACCCCTCGGCACCCCCCACCGCGCGGGCATTCACGTCACTTGAACTGTTAGCGCTAACAGTTGACGTTGTCCCTGCGCCGACCCTGTAGGGAGATCGGATGGGAACATCCAGTACGAGTCGTGTGAGCGAACGTTGCGGCGGTGCCATCCGCCGGCTGTTCGCGTCGGTCCGGCGGCGAAGCAGCCCGGCCGGGACGCAGGACCCGGCTTCGGCCGGCACACTGCCGGACTCGCGCGGCCCACGGCTCGCGATCCTGGCCCGCGCCGCAGCGGCGGCCGTGCTCGTCGCGGGAGCGCTGGCGGGAGCCGCCGCGACATCGAGCACGGCCCAGGCCGCCGCCTCCGGTCCGTGTGACATCTACGCGTCGGGTGGTACGCCGTGCGTGGCGGCGCACAGTACGACGCGTGCGTTGTACGCGTCGTACAACGGGCCGCTGTACCAGGTGCGGCGGGCCTCGGACAACGCGACGCGGGACATCGGGCTGCTGAGCACCGGCGGGTACGCCGACGCCTCGGCGCAGGACTCGTTCTGCGCCGGCACGTCGTGCGTGATCACGGTGATCTACGACCAGTCCGGGCGGGGCAACAACCTCACGCAGGCGCCCGCGGGCGGTGCGGCCGGGGGCCCGGACAATCTGGCGAACGCCACCGCCGCTCCGACGACCGTGGGCGGCCACAAGGCGTACGGCGTGTTCGTGGCGCCGGGCACCGGCTACCGGAACAACCACACCAGCGGGATCGCGACGGGCGACAACGCCGAAGGCATGTACGCGATCTTCGACGGGACCCACTACAACGGCGGCTGCTGCTTCGACTACGGCAACGCCGAGACAAACAGCAACGACGACGGCAACGGGACGATGGAGGCCATCTACTTCGGCAACATCAAGGTCTGGGGCTACGGTTCCGGCAACGGGCCGTGGATCATGGCGGACCTGGAGAACGGCCTGTTCTCCGGTGTCAACCAGCACCTGAACTCCAACGACCCGACGATCAACTACCGGTACACGACCGCCATCATCAAGGGCGGCCCGAACCACTGGGCCATCCGCGGCGGCAACGCCCAGTCCGGGAACCTCTCGACGTTCTACGACGGCGTGCGGCCCAACGTCTCGGGCTACAACCCGATGCGCAAGCAGGGCGCCATCATCCTGGGCACCGGGGGCGACAACAGCAAGGGCGCCCAGGGCACCTTCTACGAAGGCGTCATGACCTCCGGCTATCCCTCCGACGCCACCGAGAACGCCGTCCAGGCCAACATCACCTCCGTCGCCTACGGATCAGGCGGCACCGGTGGTGGTTCGGGTGCGAGTGGTGCGCTGCGTGCGGTGGGTGCGGGCAAGTGCCTGGATGTGCCGAACTCGTCCACGACCGCCGGTACGCAGCTGCAGATTTGGGATTGCAGTGGTCAGGCGAACCAGGCGTTTACGTGGACGTCGTCGGGTCAGTTGACGGTGTCTCCGGGTGGGACCCAGTTGTGTCTGGACGCGTATGACAACCAGACGTCGGCGGGGACGAAGGTGGAGACGTGGCCGTGCAACGGCGGTGCGAATCAGCAGTGGAGTGTGAACTCCAACGGTACGGTCACCGGGGTCCAGTCCGGGTTGTGCCTGGACGTGACGGGTGCTTCGACGGCTGACGGTGCGCTGGCGGAGCTGTGGAACTGCAACGGCCAGTCCAACCAGCAGTGGAACCTCGGCTGAACCCTGAACGGACCCGAACCATCACGGGGGGCACCCGGGTTCCGCACCGCCGGAGTGTCCCCCGCCTCTCAGATGTCCCTCGAACCGTTTCAGGAGTCGATGCATCATGCCGCTGTTCCCCTCGAGAGCTGAACGAAGGCTCACGCCCCCGTCGCGCTCGTCGTTCCGAAGGACGTTGGCGCTCGCGTTCTCCGTCGCGCTGCTGTCCGCGGCGGCCCCCCTGGTGACCCTGGGCGCCGCGCAGCCGGCCGCGGCGCTGGGCAACGGACTCGCGTCAACGCCCCAGATGGGCTTCAACGACTGGAACGCCTACGGGTGCAACGTCTCCGAGTCGCTGATCAAGTCCACGGCCCAGGCCATGCACACCGACGGTATGCAGGCCGCCGGGTACACCTACGTCAACATCGACGACTGCTGGCTGACGCACTCGCGCGACAGCAGCGGCCATCTGGTGCCGGACCCGGCCAAATTCCCCGACGGGATCAAGGGCACGGCCGACTACGTCCACTCACTCGGCCTGAAGCTGGGCATCTACGAGGACGCGGGCACGGCGACCTGCGCCGGGTACCCGGGCAGCCTCGGCCACGAGACCACCGACGCCCAGTCCTTCGCGTCGTGGGGCGTGGACTACCTCAAGTACGACAACTGCAACAACTCCGGGGTGGCCGCCCAGTCCCGGTACACGGCCATGCGCGACGCCCTCGCCGCGACGGGCAGGCCGATCCTGTACAGCCTGTGCAACTGGGGCCAGGACAACGTCTGGACCTGGGGGGCGGGCGTCGGCAACAGCTGGCGCACCACCGGCGACATCAACGCCGGCTACTCCAGCATGCTCTCGATCTTCCACAGCAACGTGGGTCTTGCGTCCTACGCCGGCCCCGGACACTGGAACGACCCGGACATGCTCGAAGTGGGCAACGGCTCGATGTCCGCCACCGAGAACCGCACGGAGTTCAGCCTGTGGTCGGAGATGGCCGCCCCGCTGATCGCCGGCACGAACATCGCCTCGGCCGGCGCGGCGACCTTGTCCACACTGACCAACGCCCGGGTCGTCGCGGTCGACCAGGACCCGCTGGGCAAGCAGGGCACCATGGTCTCCTCCTCCGGCGGCCTGGACGTCCTGGCCAAGCCGCTCTCGGGTGGCGACGTGTCCGTGGCGCTGTTCAACGAGACCGGTTCGACGGCGACCATCACCACCAGCGCCTCCGCCGTCGGCAAGACCGGCGCGCAGAGCTACACCCTGACCGACCTGTGGTCAGGGGCCACGTCGACCACATCCGGCACGATCAGCGCCTCCGTCCCCGCCCACGGGACCGTGATGTACCGGGTGGCCGGCGGTACCACCGGCGGGGGAGGGACCGGTACCACGGGCGCACTGCACGCCGTCGGCGCGGGGAAGTGCCTGGACGTACCGAACTCGACCACCACCGCCGGCACGCAGGCGGACATCCGGAGCTGCGACGGACAGGCGAACCAGACCTGGACCCGCACTTCGTCGAACCAGCTGACCGTGTACTCCGGCAGCGCCCAGATGTGCCTGGACGCCTACGACAACCAGACCGCTGCCGGAACCAAGGTCGAGATCTGGCCGTGCACCGGCGGTGCGAACCAGCAGTGGCAGGTGAATGCGAACGGCACCGTCACCGGGACCCAGTCGGGTCTGTGCCTGGACGTCACCGGCGCCTCCACCGCCGACGGCGCCCTGGCCGAGCTGTGGACGTGCAACGGCCAGTCCAACCAGCAGTGGTCCTTGGGCTGAGCCGAACTCCCAGGCGAAAGGAACGGACCATGTCAGCTCTCAGCAGGTGGACGCGGCGCCTGCGCGCCTCCACCGCTCTTCTCACCGGCTTGCTCCTGACCGCCGGCGGCATCGTGGCCACAGCGGCCGTGCCGGCCCACGCCGCCACGTCGATCACGATCAACGGCGCGTCCGCCGGACGGACCTTCGACGGAGTGGGCGCGATCAGCGGCGGAGGAGGCAACAGCCGCCTGCTGATCGACTATCCGGAGCCGGAACGCGGCCAGGTCCTGGACTACCTGTTCCGGCCCGGCTACGGCGCCTCCCTGCAGATCCTGAAGACCGAGATCGGCGGGGACACCAACTCCACGTCGGGCGCCGAACCGAGCCACCAGCACACCCGTTCCGACCTGAACTGCGACCGGGGCTACGAATGGTGGCTCATGGAGCAGGCCAAGGAGCGCAACCCCGCCATCAAGCTGTACGGACTGGCCTGGGGCGCGCCCGGGTGGATCGGCAACGGCAACTTCTGGTCGACCGACATGGTCAACTACCTGCTGTCGTGGCTCGGCTGCGCCAAGCAGCACGGGCTGAGCATCGACTACCTCGGCGGATGGAACGAACGAGGCTACAACGTCTCGTGGTACGAGCAGCTGCGCAGCGCGCTCAACAGCAACGGCTACGGCAGCGTCCAGCTGGTCGCGGCGGACTCCGACTGGACCGTGGCCAACGACGTCGACTCCAACTCCGCCTTCGCCTCCGCCGTGGGCGTCATCGGCACGCACTATCCGTGCGGCTACCGTTCGTCGCAGAGCAGCTGCTCGGTGCCGTCGGCCGCCACGTCGTCCGGGAAACCCCTGTGGGCCAGTGAGAACGGGTCGGACGACTACAACGGGGGAGCGCCCGCGATGGCCCGCGGCATCAACCGCGGCTACATCGACGGCCGGATGACCGCCTACCTGAACTGGCCGGTCGTGGCCGCGGTCACCCCCAACCTGCCCTATCCCACCATGGGTCTGGCGCTCGCGTCCCAGCCGTGGTCGGGACACTACGCCATCGGCAAGAACGCGTGGGTGATGGCGCAGACCACCCAGTTCACCGCGCCGGGGTGGAAGTACCTCGACTCCTCCAGCGGCTACATAGGAGGGAACCGCGCGAACGGCAGCTACGTCTCGCTGAAGTCCACGAACAACTCCGACTGGTCCACGGTCATCGAGACGATGGACGCCGGTGGCGCCCAGACGCTGAACTTCTCCGTCACCGGCGGCCTGTCCGCGGCGAAGACCGTCCACGTCTGGTCGACCGACGTCAACTCCGGAAACTCCGCCGACTACCTCGTCCACGCGGCCGACATCACCCCGTCCGGCGGCGCCTTCAGCCTGACCGTGCAGCCCGGCCGCGTCTACACCCTGACCACCACGACGGGGCAGGGCAAGGGCACGGCGAGCGGTCCGGCACAGGCCTCCATGTCCCTGCCGTACAGCGACTCCTTCGACGGTTACACGGCCGGCGCCGAGGCCGAGTACCTGATGGACTGGCAGGGCGCCTTCGAGGCGGCGGCGTGCGGCGGGGGCCGCAGCGGAATGTGCGTCCGCCAGATGAGCCCGCAGAAGCCGATCACCTGGGACGCGCTGTCCGATCCGCACGCCCTGCTCGGCGACGTGGGCTGGAGCAATTACACGGTCTCGTCGGACGTGCTGCTCGAACAGTCCGGATACGCCGATCTGCTCGGCCGCGCCAACTCCCAGGACTACACCACCACCGGCGGGCTGAACGCCTACCACCTGCGGGTGAGCGACTCGGGAGCCTGGTCGATCCTGAACTCGAACACGAACGGCACCGTCTCCACGCTCGCCCACGGGACGGTCCCGGCGCTCGGCACCAACCACTGGCACACCCTCGGCCTCACCTTCTCCGGCACCACCGTGACCGCCGCCATCGACGGATCCACCGTGGGATCCGTGAACGACTACTCGTTCGCCGGCGGCCAGGTCGGCTACCAGACCAGCCAGGGTGAGACGGCGCAGTTCGACAACCTGTCCATCACGCCCGGCAGCGGCGGGAGCGGCGGCGGCACGGTCGGCGCGATCGTCGGTGCCGGCTCGGACCGCTGCGTGGACGTGCCCAACCAGTCGCAGACGGCAGGCACGCAGGTGGAGCTGTGGGACTGCAACGGCGGCGCCAACCAGCAGTGGACCAGCACCTCCGCCGGGGAGCTCCGGGTCTACGGGGGCGACTGCCTGGACGCCTCCGGTCAGGGGACGAGTCCCGGGACCAAGGTCGACATCTGGAACTGCAACGGCGGCGCCAACCAGCAGTGGACGCTCAACTCCAACGGCACCATCACCGGAGCGCAGTCGGGTCTGTGCCTGGACGCCACCGGCTCCGGCACCGCGAACGGCACCCTCCTGGAGCTGTGGACCTGCAACGGCGCGGCCAACCAGAGGTGGACGCACGGCTGACCCGTGCCGCGGGACTCCCGGCCCGGCCGGGCCGGGAGTCCCGCCCCCGCACCGCCCCCCATCGACCGAGAGGCCCCCGCATGTCCTCGTCACCCTTACCGCTGAGCCGACGGCGGCTGCTCGCGGCCGCCGGAGCGGGCACACTCGCCGGCCTGCTGCGGTTCGCCCCCGAAGCCGGTGCGACCGACGGTCCCGGCAGCTACTCCGCGAGCTGGTCGTCCGTCGACCAGCACCCCCCGGCGCCGGCCTGGTTCCAGGACGCCAAGTTCGGCATCTACTACCACTGGGGAGCCTTCAGCACTCCGGCGTTCGGCAACGAGTGGTACCCGCGCAACATGTACATCGGCGGGTCGGCGGAGAACCAGCACCACATCGCCACCTACGGGGATCCCTCGGTCTGGCCCTACAACAACTTCCTCGACGGCGCGCGCGACAAGGCCGGCAACTTCGTCCAGTTCGCCCCCAGGCTGACCTCCCAGGGCGGCAACTGGGACCCCACCGCCTGGGCGAAGCTGTTCAAGGACGCGGGCGCGAGGTTCGCCGGCCCGGTCGCGGAACACCACGACGGCTTCTCCCTGTGGAACAGCCGGGCCAACCCGTGGAACTCGGTCCAGCACGGTCCGAAACTCGACCTGGTGGGGCTGCACGCGCAGGCCATCCGCGGGCAGGGCCCGAGGTTCATGACCTCCCTCCACCACGCTTACCACTTCAACGGCTACTACGACCACGTGCCCTACCAGTCGGACGCGACGCTGCGCGTCCTCTTCGGCCAGCAGGGCACGGCCGCGGAGAACCAGCTCTGGTACGACAAGCTCGTCGAGGTCATCAACGGCTACCAGCCGGACCTGATCTGGCAGGACTTCGACCTCGGCCTGGTGCAGGAGTCCGACCGGCTGCAGTTCCTGGCGTACTACTACAACCAGGCGGTCTCCTGGAACAAGGACGTGGTCGCGACCTACAAGGACGGCCTGGACAACAAGGGGGAGGTCTACGACTTCGAACGCGGCGGCCCGTCAGGGCTGCTGACCCCCTACTGGCTCACCGACGACAGCATCTCCTCGTCGAGCTGGTGCTACACGGTGGGCATCGGCTACTACACCGCGCAGGCGCTGCTCCACGCACTGATCGACCGGGTCAGCAAGGGCGGCAGCATGCTGCTCAACATCGCCCCGATGGCCGATGGCACGATCCCCTCCGGCCAGCAGTCGATCCTGCTCGGCATGGGGGACTGGCTCGGCCGCTTCGGCGAGGCCGTCTACGGAACCCGCACCTGGGCCACCTTCGGCGAGGGCCCCACCCAGATGGGCGGAGGCAGCTTCAGCGGCCCGCTGGCCGGCACCGCGAAGGACGTCCGCTTCACCCGGAGCCAGGACAACACGGTGCTCTACGCGACCGCGCTCGGCTGGCAGGGAAGCACCATGACCATCACGACGCTGAACTCCGGCCAGATCAACCTCAGCACGCTGACCGGCGCCCAATTGCTCGGCAACACCTCCGGCACCTACATCAACCTCCCGGCCCCCACCCAGGACGGCTCCGGCCTGCACCTGACCATGCCCGCGTCCAGCGCGCCGTTCAGCGCACTCGCGTACACGGTCAAGCTCACCTTCTCCGGGCAGATTCCCACGCTCGGCTCCCCGGGCGGCTCCACCACCTGGGTGAAGATCGCCAATGTCACGAGCGGTCTGGTCCTGGACAGCGGCGGCAGCGTCTCCTCCGGATCCAACCTCAAGCAGTGGGGCTACGACGGGAGCACCAACCTGCAGTGGCAGCTCGTCGACCTGGGAAACGGCTACTACCGGATCATCAACCGCACCAACGGGATGGCGGCCGACAGCTGGGGCAACACCGCCAACGGCGCCCCCGCCCGGCAGTCGCCGTGGAACGGCGGCAACAACCAGCAGTGGTCCCTCCACGGCCTCGGTGACAACCGCTACCAGATCGTCAACCGCGGCACGGGCACCGCCCTCGACGGCAGCGGCAGCACCACGGCCGGCTCCACCACGGTCCTGTGGGCACCGAACTCCAGCACCAACAACGAGTGGACCATCAGCGGGATCTGAGCACCCCGTCGCCGCCGCACACACCTGCGTTCACCAACGACCACAGGAGCCTCGCATGTCCCCCCACACCCGCGTATTCCGGCTGCCGCTCCCGGGAAGGTCCCGGCTGCGCGCTCTGGCCGCCCTTGCCGTCGCCGTCACCGGGGCGCCCCTGCTCGCACTCGGTTCCGCCGCTCCCGCCCACGCGGCCACGTCCCTGCGCGGTCTCGCCGAAGCCCAGAGCCGCTACTTCGGCACCGCCCTCACCGTGTCCGATCTGAGCAACAGCAACGAGATGGCCATCTCCAACGCCCAGTTCGACATGGTCACCCCCGGCAACGAGATGAAGTGGGACACCACCGAGCCGAACAACGGGCAGTACAACTTCGGTCCCGGTGACCAGATCCTGTCCTACGCCACGTCGCACAACATGCGCCTCCGCGGGCACAACCTGGTCTGGCACGCCCAGCTGCCCTCGTGGGTCAGCAACCTGCCGTCGAGCCAGGTCAAGAGCGCGATGGACGACCACATCACCACCGAGGTCAACCACTACAAGGGCCACGTGTACGCCTGGGACGTGGTCAACGAGCCGTTCAACGGCGACGGCTCGTACGTCAACGACGCCTTCTACAAGGCGATGGGAAGCGGCTACCTCGCCGAGGCGCTGCGCACGGCCCACACCGCCGACCCCAACGCCAAGCTCTACATCAACGACTACAGCATCGAGGGCGAGAACGCGAAGAGCAACGCCCTGTACAACCTCGCCAAGTCCATGCTCTCCCAGGGCGTGCCCCTCGGCGGCATCGGCTTCGAGAGCCACTTCATCGTCGGCCAGGTGCCCTCCGACTTCAAGGCCAACATGCAGCGCTTCGCCGACCTCGGCCTGGACGTCGCCGTCACCGAACTCGACGACCGCATCCAGCTCCCGGCCTCCAGCGCCAACCTGCAGCAGCAGGCCACCGACTACGCCAACGTCGTCAAGGACTGCCTGGGGGTGTCCCGCTGTGTCGGCGTGTCCCAGTGGGGCGTCGACGACGCGAACTCGTGGATCCCGGGCACCTTCCCCGGCTGGGGCGCCGCCACCATGTACGACTCCAACTTCCAGCCGAAGCCCGCGTACACCGCCACCGCCACCGCCCTCGGCGGCAGCGGCACCGGTGGTGGTCCGGGTTCGAGCGGTGCGCTGCACGCGGTGGGTGCGGGGAAGTGCCTGGATGTGCCGAACTCGTCGACGGCCAACGGCACGCAGCTGCAGATCTGGGACTGCAGTGGCCAGGCGAACCAGGCGTGGACGCTGACGTCGTCGGGGCAGTTGACGGTGTCCCCCGGTGGGGTGCAGTTGTGCCTGGACGCGTACGACCATCAGACGTCGCCGGGGACGAAGGTGGAGACGTGGTCGTGCAACGGGGGCGCGAACCAGCAGTGGCAGGTGAACTCCAACGGGACGGTGACCGGCGTGCAGTCGGGGTTGTGCCTCGACGTGACGGGTGCTTCGACGGCAGACGGGGCGCCGGCCGAGCTGTGGACCTGCAACGGCCAGTCCAACCAGCAGTGGAACCTCAGCTGAACCCCTGAACGGACCCGACCCGGCGGCCGCCTGACCCGCACCGGCCCGGCGGCCGCCGGGTCCCGTACCCGCCACGCCTCCACACCCCCCAAGGAGTACCGCCATGTTGTTCTCCAGAACCTTTCCGACCCCCCGGCGGCGACACCGGCGGCGCGGCCCGCTCGCCGCCCTCACCACCGTGCTGGCCCTGCTGGCCGCGACCCTGACCGCACTGCTGATCACACCCGAGGCCGCCCAGGCCGCGGCGGCGCCCCTGGTCGGAGCGGCCTCCGGACGCTGTCTGGATGTCACGGGCGCCGACTCCACCCCCGGCACCGCGCTGGACCTCTGGGACTGCAACGGCCAGAGCGGCCAGTCCTTCGAGTTCACCTCGGCGGGGCAGCTCCAGACGCTGAGCGGAACCCGGTGCGTGGACGCCTCCCACCAGCAGACCGCGCCCGGCACGCCGGTCATCATCTGGTCCTGCAACGGACAGTCGAACCAGCAGTGGCGCCAGAACTCCGACGGGTCCATCACCGGGGTCCAGTCCGGCCTGTGCCTCGACGCCAACGGCGCCGGCACCGCCAACGGCACGCCCGTGATCCTGTGGACGTGCAACGGGCAGGGCAACCAGAAGTGGAGTGCCGCCTCGCCACCGCCGTCGGGCGGATCCCGCGCGTGCGACATCTACGCCGCCGGGGGCACACCGTGCGTGGCCGCCCACAGCACCGTGCGGGCGCTCTATTCGTCGTACGGCGGCAACCTCTACCAGGTCAGGCGCGCCTCCGACAACGCGACGATGAACATCGGCGTGGTCAGCGCGGGCGGCCCGGCCAACGCCGCGGCGCAGGACTCCTTCTGCGCCGGCACCTCCTGCGTGATCACCACCGTCTACGACCAGTCCGGACACGGCAACAACGTCGGCTACCAGGGCTCCGGCGGGGCCGGGGGCTCCGACACGCCCGCCACCGCCACGTCCGAGTCGCTCACCGTCGGCGGTTCGAAGGCGTACTCGCTGTACATCAAGCCGGGCAACAGCTACTGGCACGACGGCCACCTGTCCGGCGTCCCCACCGGCAGCCAGCCGCAGGGCGCGTACATGGTGACCAGCGGCACCCACGTCAACAGCGGCTGCTGCTTCGACTACGGCAACAGCGAGACCGACCGCCGAGCCGACGGAGCCGGCGCCATGGACGCCATCTACTTCGGCACCAGTTGCTGGTTCGGCGGCTGCTCCGGCTCGGGACCGTGGGTCCAGGCCGACCTCGAGTACGGCCTGTACTCGGGCGGCAGCCAGTCCTGGAACGGCAACCAGCGCGCCTTCACCAGCAAGTTCGTCACCGCGATGCTCAAGAACAACGGGACCTCGCACTTCGCCCTCAAGGGTGGCGACGCCCAGTCCGGCAGCCTGAGCACCCTGTGGGACGGCTCACTGCCACCCGGCTACAGCCCGATGAAGCAACAGGGGGCCATCATCCTCGGCAGCGGCGGCGACTGCTGCAACGGCAACACCAACCAGAGCCAGGGCACCTTCTACGAGGGTGCGATCGTCGCGGGCTATCCCTCCGACGCCACCGACAACGCCGTGCAGGCCAACATCACGGCCGCCGGCTACCGATGACCCGCTGCCCCGAAACGGAGCATGAACGATGAAGAGACAACTGTCCGCACTTCTCCTGGCGTTGGCCACCGCCGTGCTGAGCACGGCGGGCGCCGCGCCCGCAGGCGCCGCCGCGCCCGCGGCCGCGACCACGCCATTGCGCCTGATGCCGCTGGGCGACTCCATCACCTGGGGCGTCGGCAGCAGCACCGGCAACGGCTACCGGGGCCCGCTGTGGAACGAGGTGACGGCCGACGGCCACCCCGCCGACTTCGTCGGCACCCTGCGCGGCGGCACCATGTCCGACCCCGACAACGAGGGGCACTCCGGTTACCGCATCGACCAGATAGCCGCCCTGGCGGATGCCTCGCTGACCCGCTACCGGCCCAACGTCGTGACGCTGGAGATCGGCACCAACGATCTCAACGGGAACTACCAGGTCTCCACCGCCACCGCGCGCCTGAAGTCGCTGGTCGACCAGATCACGGCCGACGTACCGGACGCCGCCGTGCTGGTGGCCTCGCTGATCGTGTCCACCAGTCCTCAGGAGGAGCAGTACCGAGCCGCCTTCAACCAAGCCGTTCCCGGCATCGTGCAGAGCGAGCAGGCAGCCGGCAAGCACGTCGGCTACGTGGACATGAGCGCCCTGACCAGCTCCGATCTGTCCGACTCGCTGCACCCGAACGACGGGGGATACCAGAAGATGGCCGACGCCTTCCACCGGGGCATCCAGGCGGCGGACGCCGCCGGGTGGCTGCACGCTCCGGTGTCCCCGGCCGGGCCGGTGCTGTCCGGGATCGCCGGCAAGTGCCTCGACGTCAACGGGGGCAGCAGCGCGGACGGCACACCCGTCCAGATCTGGAGCTGCGACGGCGCCCCGGCCCAGCTCTGGTCGGCGTCCTCCGACGGCACCCTGCGCGCCGTGGGCAAGTGCCTGGACGCGACAGGACGGGGCACGGCCAACGGCACGAAGGTGGAGATCTGGACCTGCAACGGCGGCGCCAACCAGGTCTGGCAGGCGTACGACGGCGGATACCGCAACCCCGTCTCCGGCCGCTGCCTCGACGATCCGGGGTCGTCCACGGCGGACGGCACCCAGCTCCAGCTGTGGGACTGCAACGGCGGTGCCAACCAGAAGTGGGACATGACCACGAGTTGACGGCACCGGTGTTCGGGGCCGTCCGTCAGCGCTCACCCTCACCCGGCCCCCGGGCCGGGCCGATTCGGTCCACCCCGTCAACGCGAACGAAGGAGAACCGATGCGTGACCCCCTGTTGTCCGTGCCTCTCGGGCGAGGCAGAGCAAGACTCCTCGCCGTCGTCCTCCTCGTCCTGGCCGTGGCCGCCGTCATGTTCGGCGGCGGTCGCGCCACCGCAAGCGGGCATGACGCCCCTGCCGTGGCACGGCCGGCGGCGGCCTCCTCGTTGCCGTGCGACCTCTACGCGGCCGGCGGCACACCCTGTATCGCGGCGCATTCGACGACGCGGGCGCTGTTCGCGGCGTACGACGGGCCGCTGTACCAGGTGCAGCGTGCTTCCGACCACACGTACCGGGACATCGGGCTGCTGTCGGCGGGCGGTTACGCGGACGGGGCCTCGCAGGTGTCGTTCTGCTCGGGCACGTCCTGCACGATCACGAAGATCTACGACCAGACCTCGCGTCACAACGACATGCCGATTTCCTGGGGCGGTTACTGGAAAGGCCCGGGCGCGAACGGGGCCGATGTCGGGGCTGACGCCATGGCGCTGCCGGTGACCGCCGGCGGTCACCAGGTCTTCGGGGTGAAGGTCACCCCGGGTGTGGGCTACCGGATCGACCACGCCAGCGGCGCGCCGACCGGATCCCAGCCCGAGGGCCTTTACATGGTCACGTCGTCGAACCTCACCAACCAGTGGTGCTGCTTCGACTACGGCAGCGGTGAGAACTCCCACACCGACACGGGCAACGCCACCATGAACGCCATCTACTGGGGCAACGCCTGCTGGTTCGGCGGGTGCACCGGGACCGGCCCGTGGGTCGAGGCGGACCTGGAGAACGGGATGTTCCACACGGGGAGCGGTTCGAACCACGACGCCAACAACCAGGGTGTGCACTATCCCTTCGTCAGCGCGTGGGAGAAGAACAACGGCTCCAGCAACTTCACCCTCAAATACGGCAATGCCGCCGGCGGTGGTCTGACCACGACCTATTCCGGAGCCCTACCCAGCGGTTACTCGCCGATGAAGACCGACAGTTCCCTGCTGCTGGGCACCGGCGGCGACAACAGCGTCAGCGGCCAGGGCGAGTTCTTCGAGGGCGCCGTCACCGCCGGCTTCCCCTCCGACACCACCGAGAACGCCGTCCAGGCCGCCGTCACCACCGCCGGGTACGGCACCTCCAGCTCCGGAGGCACCACGGCGCCGC
Organism: uncultured Actinomycetota bacterium; assembly: GCA_963756705.1. Taxonomy (GTDB): domain Bacteria; phylum Actinomycetota; class Actinomycetes; order Streptomycetales; family Streptomycetaceae; genus Actinacidiphila. Next base: position 779,492 of record CAVWOS010000010.1, read on the forward strand.
TGCGCAACACCAACGCCGGCCGGTGCCTGGACGTCCCCAACTCCACCCAGACCAACGGCACCCAGACCGAGCTGTGGGACTGCAACGGCGGCGCCAACCAGCAGTGGACCACCAACTCCGCCAAGGAGCTGCGGGTCTACGGGAGCAAGTGCCTGGACGACGAGGCCAACGGAACGGCGAACGGCACCCGGGCGATCATCTGGGACTGCAACGGCCAGAACAACCAGAAGTGGAACCTCAACTCCGACGGCAGCATCACCAACGTCCAGACCGGGCTGTGCCTGGACGCCAGTGCCTACGGCACCGCCAACGGCACCCTCGTCCAGTTGTGGGCGTGCACGGGCGCCACCAACCAGAAGTGGACCCTCGGCTGAGAAATCACAGCTCTGTGGAGCGTGGTGACAGGGCCTCCGGCGCGTCTCGGACTTGTCGAACCGACGAGGACGCCAGGAGGCCCTGTTGCCTCGGTGGTCGTGACCGGTGGCGGCGAACCCGCTGGGCTCACGACAAGGTGAGAGCGCGGCCTCCGGTGTCCACCCGGCCGGCGTCGACCAGCCAGGCCAGCGCCTCGCGCACCGCTTGCAGCGAGGAATACCGCGGGGCGTAACCCAGGTGTCGGCGGGCCCGTTCGATGCTCACGTTGGTGCTGCGGGCGAGGTGGTCACGCGTGATGGTCACCGCGGACTCGTCGGCGCCACGGGCCCATTGCTCGAAAGGAGCGAACACGAGACGGGCCGGCTGTCCGAACCATCCCGCCACGGCTTCCGCGTATCCCCGCAGAGTCAGCGCCCGCTCGGAGCAGATGTGGAAGGCCCGCCCGGTCGAGCCGGCGGGGTCGAGCAGTGCCAGTTCGAATGCTTGCGCCACGTCGTCCGCGTGCACATGGTGCAGTGCTTCCACGCCGGAGCCGGGCAGCCGCACTTCCTCGCCGCGCGCCAGAGAACCGAAGACCTCCACGTCAAGGTTGCCCGCGGGATTGATCGGCACCCAGCCCGGGCCGCTGATGTGCCCGGGATGCAGGATCGTCACCGGCACTCCGCCCGCCGCCGACTGGCGCAACAGGTACGCCTCGGCGGCGGCCTTGCCCAACCCGTACTCGCCGAAGGGACGGCGCGGTGCGTCCTCGGGCGTGGGAACCTCCGCCGGCACCCCGTGCACCCACACGGTGCCACAGTGCAGCAACTGCCCGGCGGCGCCGCGGAGTGCCCGTGCGAGGTGCTGGGCGCTGTCCTTGCCGAAACACACCATGTCGATGACGGCATCCGCCTCGTATGCGGCGACGCGCCCGCCGAAATCCCCCGCCGTGTCCTCCGCGGCCCGGTCCGCGTAGACCCGTCGCACCTCCTGCCAGGCAGCGTCCGGGCGGTAGGGCTCGCTCGGTCCCCGGGTGATGACGACGACCTCGTACCCGCGCCGCACCAGCCGCGGCACGAGATAGCCGCCCACATGACCGGTCCCGCCGATGACCACGATCCGCACAGCCACTCCTCAGACGACTCGGCACTCTCCCCCCGTGTCGCACCATTTCACACATGCCCGGGGGCCGGACGGCCCCATCATGCGCCACGGGTCGGGAGGGGCGGGTCGGCTCCGGGAACCGTACAGGTCAGTGCGGCGATCTCGACGCCGAGGGCGCATGCGCCGGCCAGGTGGTCGGTGGTCAGGTCGTCGAGCCTGCCGCCCAGGTGGCCGAGGGCGCGCATCCGGTGCAAGAAGCCCGCGGTGAACGCGTCGCCGGCTCCGACGGTGTCGACGACGTCGATGCCGGGGGACGGTACTGTGACGCGGGTTCCCCTGAGGGAGGCCAGTACGCCGTTCCCGCCGAGGGTGACGACCACGAGCGGCGCGCCCATGGCGTGCCAGCGGTCGCAGGCATCCTCGGGCGGTGTGCCGGGAAGGAGCAGGTCGAGATCGTCCTGACTGACGCGCAGGATGTCGGCGAGCCGGCACCAGTCGTCCAGGCGGTCCCGGTACACGTCCAGCGGCACGAGTCGGGGGCGTACGTTGGGGTCGACCGAGATCGTGGCCCGGGCACGCAGGGCGTGGAGGCACTGCTCCACGCGCACTCCGCCGGGTCGGCTCACCAGCGCCAGCGAACCGGTGTGGACGCAGGCGGTCTCCTGCTCGGACGCGGCGGTGAGTTCTCGGGTGGTCCACTGCCAGTCCGCGGACCCTTCCGCGTAGAAGGTGTACTCGGCCTTTCCTTCCGCGTCCAGGTCGGCGACGGCCAGGGTGCTGTGTTCGGGTGCCGACACACAGCCGGTGAGGTCGACTCCGGCGGCGCTGAGCCGCGAGCGGAAGAGCGCGCCGAACAGGTCCTCGGAGATCCGGCCCAGGAAGCGGGTCGGGGTTCCCAGGCGGGCGAGGGTGGTGGCGGTGTTGGCGGGGCCGCCTCCCGGCAGGACGCGCAGGGTGAGGTCCTTCGACGTGGAGGGCGCTCGGTCGACGAAGGCGTCGGCCACGCATTCACCGAGAACCGTCACAGGGGGGATGGCCGCTCGGGGCGTGCCCATGGCTCGTGAGCCTTTCTGTGGGGTGGGATGACCGGCCTGGCGCGGCCGTGCGCCGCCCGGGGAAGGGCGGTGGGCCAAGACGCCGAAGCGCCGACCTTTCACGTGCCGTGCTCAGCCGGCCGGTTCGATCCTGGTGGTGCCACCACCGGGTGTGGACGCGGTGATCGTGCGGGCGGCTGTGGCGACGTCGGCGCGGAGCACGGCTTCGTGGTCCTCGTGTGCCCAGCGCAGTTCCAGGGTGGTGCCGTCCGTTCGGTGGGTGAACGTTCCGTCGAAGGCCGGGTGCGTGGCCCGGAAACGCAGCGCTGCCATGAGGGCGGACACCACGGGTCGTCGCAGGGCGGCTTCGATGTCGTCCCGCGTGTAGTGGTGACGGTTCACGTCCCTTCCGACGCCGGTTTCGGCGAGCAGTGCGAGGTCGTTGCGGCCGGCGAGCAACCCCACGTAGTAGATCTGCGGAATGCCGGGCACGAACAGCTGGATCAGGCGGGCGAGCAGGTACCTGTCGTCGTCCGCGCCCAGGGCGTCGTAGAAGGTGCAGTTGACCTGGTACAGGTCGAGGTTGGAGGCCGCGGTCCCGGTGGCGGCACGGCTTCCTCCGCCGCTGGCGGTGTGGATGGACTCGACCAGGGTGCTGATCTGGGCTTCCGTCAGTAGCCCGCTCTGGCCGGGCCGCAGTGCGTTGGGGCCGACGTCGACGATGCCGATGCCGTCGTGGGTGTCGAGCACGGTGATGCTGTTGTGCGGGCGGACCTCCAGCCACCTCCGCAGCGGGAGCGTGTCCTTGGCGTGCAGAGCGTGCAGGATCAGCGGGGGGAGGGCGAAGTCGTAGACGTAGTCGGCGGCCGCGGCGATCTCGATCTGCTGCCGGTAGTGGCCGTGGACCTCCAGGAGGACGTCCGCGCCCCGCTCATGGGCGTACGCCCGCAGGCGCTGGATGAACGTGCGGCAGCTCTCGGTCAGGAAGCAGTCGGTGCCGGCCTCCTTCCCGGCGTAGCCCACCGCGTCCAGCCGCAGCAGGCGTACCCCCGCATCGGTGAGGCGGTCCACGACCGCGCGGAGGTAATTCCATGTCGACCGGTGGTGGATGTCGAGATCGATCTGCTGATCGGTGAAGGTCGTCCACACGAGTCGGCGCCGGTCGCCCAGCCGCAGCGGGGTGAAGGGCAGTCCGGGCCGGGGACGGTAGATCCGCAGGAGGTCGTCCTCGCCCGCCCCCTGCGGGAACACCGAGTCCATCGTCAGGAACATCCCCGCGTACGGCGACGTGTCCCCGTTCGCCACCACGTCCTGGAATCTCGCCGAGCGGCTGGACATGTGGTTGACGATCACATCGGCCATGACCGCGTGCTCCTGGGACAGTGCCCGCAGGTCGTCCCAATCCCCCAGGCGGGGATCGACCGATTCGTGGTCCTCCGGGTCGAATCCCGCGTCCGCGCCGTCGAAGGTGCGGTAGAAGGGCAGCAGGTGGACTCCGCCGAACAGCCCCTTCAGCGGGCCGGACAGCAGGGCGTGCAGATCGGGGATCGTCCCGCCGAGACGGTCGGCGTAGACGATCAGCTGCGGAGCGTTCGTGTGTGTCATCGGTCCAGGGCCTCTTCGAGCGCGCCGAGCAGGGGTGTCCAGCGGGGATCGGGACCGGTCAGGCCGTCCCAGAGCATGGTGTCGCAGGTGAAGCCCACGCAGACGTCCCGTTCGGGGTGGGCGAAGCCCAGGCGCCCGCCGGCTCCGGTGTGGCCGAAGGAACCGGGACCGAGCATCGCGTCCATGGTCGGCCTCGGGAGCTGGAAGCCGAGCCCGAACCGGGGCGGCCGGCCGGTCAGCGCGCTCATCTCCGTGGGCGTGGGCAGGTTGTCGGTCCGTGGGGCCCGAGCGGCCTCCATGGTCTCCTCCGACAGCAGCCGGACACCGTCGACCTCACCGATGCAGGCCGCGTAGACCCGCGCCAGCGCCCGGGCGGTGCCCGCTCCGTTGACCGCCGGGATCTGCGCGGCGTGGAAGGAGCGGGTCTGCCAGACCGGATCGGCGAGGTTCCGGTCGTACCGGGAGGAGGCGAGCATCGCGCGGGCGAGAGGCGTGGACACGTCCACCCCGCGCGAGCGGAACAGGCCGGCCAGGTCGGCGGATCCGCCGTGGGGCGCGGCCACGGCGGGAACCAGCCGGTGCTCATGCCGCTCCGGAAGCCCGATCCAGAAGTCCGCGTCCAGCGGTCCCGTCACGTGATCGGAAAGGTAGTTCCCGACCATCGACCCGCCGGCCCGGCGGATCACCTCGCCGACCAGGAACCCGAAGGTCATCGCGTGGTACCCGTAGCGGGTGCCGGGCTCCCACAGCGGGCGCTGGGCGGCGAGGAGCGAGACGATCCTTTCCCAGTCCAGCAGGTCACCGGGCTCGACCGCCACGTCCGGATCGAACAGTGCCAGCCCCGCCTGGTGCGTGAGCAACCACCGCACCGGAATACCCGCCTTCCCGTTGGCGGCGAACTCGGGCCAGTAGTGGGCGACCGGAGCGTCGAGATCGAGGAGACCGCGGTCCACCAGCATGAGCGCGCACAGGGCGGTCATCCCCTTCGTGCACGAGGCGGTCAGGACCAGGGAGTCCGACATGAAGGCGCGCCCGGTCCTGGGGTCGGTACCGCTCCACAGGCTCACGACCTCCCGCCCGTGCTGATACACGGCAAGCTGCATGCCACCCGGATGCGTCGCCATCACCCGGTCGAAAGCGGCACGGACGGCCTCGAATCCCGGTTCTGCGCTTCCGAAGGAGCTTGCTTCTCCCGGTGGGAGGGAGACCGCGCCAGTATCGGCTTTCTCACTCATGGGTCTGCTGTCGTCCTTTCTGGTGAGGGAGTTCACGCGCCCGCTGGTGCGGGTTGGGGGTGGGTGGTGGTGGGGCGTTGGGACCAGCGGGTGGCGATGTAGGCGCAGACGGCGAGTTGCATCTGGTGGAAGAGCATGAGGGGGAGGATGGCCAGGCCCGCTCGGGGGCCGAAGAGTGCTGCGGCCATGGGGAGTCCGGTGGCGAGGCTTTTCTTCGAGCCGCAGAAGACGATCGCGATCCGGTCCTTCTCGTCGAATCCGAGCCGGCGTGAGGTGAGTGAGGTGGCGCCGAGGGCGAGGGTGAGCATGGCGGCTTCCAGGAGCAGGAGGGCCGTCAGGCGGGTGGGGGTGATCTGGTGCCAGATGCCCTCGGCTGTGCCTTTGCTGAACGCGGTGTAGACGACGAGCAGGATGGAGGCGCGGTCCAGGCGGCCCAGCGGGCGCTTGTGCCGGCTGATGAAGGTGCCGGTCCAGGGGCGTAGGAGTTGGCCGAGCAGGAAGGGCGCGATGAGTTGTGTGGCGAGGGTCAGCAGGCCGTCGGCGGAGAAGCGGACGGTGGAGCCGATCGTCCAGGCGGCGAGCAGCGGGGTGAGGAGCATTCCCAGGAGGCTGGAGTATGTGCCGGCGCAGATGGCCGCGGCCACGTTGCCGCGTGCGGTGGAGGTGAAGGCGATCGAGGACTGGACGGTCGAGGGGATCACGCACAGGAACAGCAGCCCGGTGTAGAGCTGTGGGGTGAGCAGGTAGGGGGCCACCAGGCCGGCTGCCAGTCCGAGGGCGGGGAAGAGCGCGAACGTGCTGGCGACGACGACCAGGTGGAGCCGCCACTGCCGCAGTCCGTCGAGTGCCTCGCGGGCCGAGAGCCGGCTGCCGTAGAGGAAGAACAGCAGGCCGATGGCGATGTCGGCGGTGTGGCCGACGGCCACGGCCGTGCCGCCCGTGGCGGGGAGCAGCGCGGCCAGCGCGACCGTCCCGACGAGCGCCGCCACGTACGGGTCGACCGCCCGGCCGAGCCGACGCGGCCCGGACACGCCCGCGGGCCGAACCGTGGACCGCGGGAGACCGACCTCCGGGGCTGGGAGTGCCGCGGGGCGTCGTTGGCGATTCCGACGCCGTTCTCGGTCGTGTTTTCCATCGGCTTCCGCGCTCATCGCCCGATGACCTCTTCGAGGGCGGAAAGCAGCGGTGTCCAGCGCGGGTCGGGTCCGGCCAGGCCGTCCCACAGAAGGGTGTCGCAGGTGAAGCCGAACGCGATGCCCTTCTCGGGATGGGCGAAGGCCAGGCGGCCGCCGGCTCCTGTGTGGCCGAACGAACCGGGCCCGAGCATCGCGTCCATGCTCGGCCTCGGAAGTTGGAAGCCGGTTCCGAAGCGGGGTGGGTTACTGGTGATCGCCCTCAACTCCGGAGGGGTGGGGACGTCGTCGGTGAGGGGGAGGCGTGCCGACCCGACGGTGCTGTCGGACAGCAACCGCACACCGTCGACCTCGCCGATACAGGCCGCGAAGATCCGAGCGAGCCCGCGGGCGGTGCCGATGCCATTGGTGGCGGGGATCTCGGCAGCGTGGAACGCCCGGCTGTTCCAGGGCGCGGTGTCGGGACCGTCCGCAGGCCGGTGCAGCATCGCCCGGGCGAGCGGGGTCGTGGTGTCCAAGCCGCGCTCACGGTAGAGGCCGGCCAGATCAGTGATGCCTTGTGGGGCGTCCTCGGGCCGGACGTTGGGCAGCATCCGGTGCTCGTGTTCCTCGGGCAGACCGAACCAGTACTCGGCCCCGAGCGGACCGGTCACGTGCTCCGCGAGGAATTGGCCGACGGTCCGGCCGCTGACCCGGCGGATGACTTCTCCGACGAGGTAGCCGAAGGTGAGGGAGTGGTATCCGCAGTGCGTGCCGGGTTCCCACAAGGGTTCCTGCGCGGCCAGTGTCGAGCAGATCGTGTCCCAGTCCAGCAGGTCCTCGGCGCGCACATGGTCCTTCGGCGAGAAGAGGGCCAGCCCGGTGCGATGGGTGAGCAGCCAGCGCACCGGTACCGCGCCCTTGCCGGCAGCGGCGAACTCCGGCCAGTACTCGGCGACCGGGGCGTCAAGGTCGAGAAGGCCACGCTCGGCCAGCATGTTCGCGCAGACGCTGGTCACACCTTTGGAGCAGGAGGCGGTAAGGACCAGGGAGTCGTCGGTGAAGGCTGCCCCGGTGCGGGGATTCGTGCCTCCCCAGAGGTGGACCACCTCGCGGCCGTCCGCGTAGACAGCCAGTCCCGCTCCGCCGGGTTGGGCCGCCATCACTCTGTCGAATGCATCTCGAACCGGTTCGAAGCCGGGATCGACGTGCCCGAGGGCGGGCGCGGGCGAGTGGGGGTCATGACGCATCTGGAGTGCTGCTTTCCCTGGTCGTGGTGGTGGAAGCGTGCCCGGTCCGGGACGGCGCGGTCCCGGACCGGGCGGAGTTCACTTGGCGGGCCGGACGTCGGGCAGGTACCACAGCCGGCGCCCGTCCGTCCGGGCCTCCATGCCGGCGATGTCCTTGGTGGAGAAGGCCAGGAAGGGCGTCGAGACCACCGGGGCGAACCACGCCTGCTCGGTCACGTAGTCGACCATCTTCCGGGCATACGGCTTGGCGTCCGCCGCACTCAGCGGCAGCAGGGACTGGTAAGCGGAGTCCAGCACGGCACCGCGGGTCTTGAGAGGGTTGAACTGGGTGGCACCCGGTCCGAGGAGCAGCCCGTACAGGAAGTAGCCGGGCAGACCGCCGAAGCCGAGGATCGACGTCTCGTACTTGCCGCCGGCGAGCTTGCCGAAGTAGTCGCCGCGGTTGGCCGCGTCCACCGGCTCGGCCTTGATACCGATGTTCTGCAGCTGCCCGGCGATGGCCTGGGCGAGGGTGTCGAAGCCGAGCGCCTTCATGTCCAGGATGCGCATCGTGAAGCCGTGCGGGTATCCGGCCTCGGCGAGCAGCTTGCGGGCCTTGGCGGGGTCGTAGGGGTAACGGGACGCGAGCGCGGCGTCGTATCCGTCGTCACCGGGTATGGCCACCTGGTCGTTGGGCTGGCCGAAGCCGCCGAAGACCGACTTGTTGACCGCCGCGCGGTCGATCGCGTAGTTGATCGCCTGACGGACCCGGGGGTCCTTGAGGGCGGGCACGATGGAACCGGTCCGGTCGTTGATCGACAGTCCGAAGAACGCCTGGAGCGGCTGGGTGATGTTCAGATCCGCCTGCTTGGCCGCGGCGATACTGCTGACCTGCTGTTGGACGGCCAACTGCACCTGCCCGGACTGCATCGCCTGGATCGTGGTGGTAGGGCTGGTGATGTAGCGGATGACGATCTTCTTCCAGTGGATCGCCTTCGGGTTCCAGTAGTGGGGGTTGGGGGTGTACGTGTAGTGGTCGCCGTTGACGGTCGCCGACTGGTCCAGCACGTACTGCCCGGCGCCGGCGGTCTTGGTGGCGAGCGTGCCGGCCGCCACGGCGCCAGGGCTGCCGATCATGCCCATCTCGAGTTCCTGGCTGAAGACGAACGGCAGCTGCGGGGTCGGCTTGCTGAAGGCGAGCTTCACGTGTGTGGCGTCGGGGGTGCCGATGCTCGTCAGGGAGCCCAGGTAGTTGTGCGCGGTTCCGCCCGGGACCTTCAGCTCGTGCTGAATCCAGGTCTTCACGGCCGCCGAGTCCAGTGTCCTGCCGTCGCTGAACTTGACCCCGGAGCGCAGGGTGAACGAGAAGCTCTCGTTGCCGGGGCCGTAGGACCAGGAAGTGGCAAGACCTGGCGCGTAGCTTCCGTCGGCCCGGTGGATGATCAGCGGGTCGTAGGCCAGGTCGTAGTACTGGTTGTTGGAGTTCTGTCCGGTGGCGGGATCCATGCTGGCGGGGAAGCCGGTGTCCGCGATGGTCAGGGCGGTCAGGTGCTTGTCGCCCTTGGCGGTGGCGCTGCCACCCGCGCATCCGGCCAGCGTCACGAACAGGGCGGCGGCCGTGGTGCCGGCCGCCAGGGAGATGAGTGGTCGGCGCGCGCGGCCGGAGGGCGCCGCTGCGGAGCGGTATCTGGTGAGAGACATGCTGGTGTTCTCCTTGGAACGGCCACCTAGCGGCGGCGAGGCAGAGCTGGGGTGGGAACGTCCCGGTAGCGGGTGCCGGGGAATGTGCCCGCCGATTCGCTTCGTGGGCGGTGACGGCGGTGAAGAGGCACAGCGGAGGCGATGGTCATCCACGCCACTGCGGGTAGCGGTGGCAGGCCACGCTCACGCCGTCCTCGGCGGCGCGCAGCAGGGGGAGTTCTCTGCGGCAGAGGTCCACCGCATGAGCGCACCGGTGGCTGTACATGCACTGGCCGGTCATCGTGCGGGTGCCGTTGCCCGTGCCCGTGCCCGCCGGCTCCCGAGCCGCCGCGGCACGGCGTTCCCGCTGCGCGCGCGGGTCGGGCACCGGCGCGGCCAGGTGGAGAGCGTCGGTATAGGGGTGCGCCCGGCGCTCCGAGACGGATCCGGACGGACCCTCCTCCACCACGCGTCCGCGGTAGAGCACGACGGTCCGATCGCAGAGGTGGCGAACCACCTGGAGGTCGTGGGAGATGAAGAGGTAGCTCAGCTCGCGTTCTGCCTGTAGTTCTTGAAGCAGGTTCAGGATCTGGGCCTGCACCGACAGGTCGAGCGCGCTCACCACTTCGTCGCAGATGACCAGCTTCGGCGCGAGCATGAGGGCTCGCGCGATGCTGATGCGCTGGCGCTGCCCTCCGGAGAACTGCGCCGGATAGCGTTGCGCGGCCTCCGGAGCCAGCCCGATCCGGTCGAGCATGGCCCGGACCCGGCTCTCCACCTCGGAGCGGGCCTGCCGCCCCCGCGCGGTCAACGGTTCGGCCAGAGCGTCACCGATGGTGCGGGACGGGTTGAGTGAACTGCTCGGGTCCTGGAAGACGGCCTGGAGGTCGCCGGCGAGGAGTCGGCGGTCCTTGAAGGACGCCCCCGTGATGTCCTGGCCGGCGAAGGTGATCCGGCCGGCGGAGACCGGCGCGAGTCCGAGTACGGCACGGGCGATCGTTGATTTGCCCGAGCCGGACTCGCCCACCAGCCCGACGGTCTCCCCGGACCGGACGGTCAGGGTGACGCCGTCCACCGCCCGCAGCGCACCGCGCGACCGGCGGGAGGCGTAGTCGACGGTCAGATCGTCGACCCGCAGCAGCACTGATTCAGCGGTCATGGGTTCCGGTCCTCTCGGGTCGCACCGGCGAGCAGACAGCGGATCTCGCGGCCGGAAGCCACGGTGACGACGGGTACCGGTGCGACCTCGCATTCGGGCGTACGAGCCGGGCAGCGGCTTGCGAAGTGGCAGCCGGCGGGCCAGCTCCCAGGCGGAGGAACCCGCCCCGGCATGCTGGGCAGCCGCTCGCCGGGGGTGGCGAACGCGGGGTTGGAGCGGAGCAGTCCCTGGGTGTAGGGGTGGCCCGGGGCGTCGAACAGGTCCTGTCCAGCGGCCTGTTCGACGGTCTGACCGGCGTACATCACCACGACGCGGTGGCACAGGTCGGCCACCACTCCCCAGTCATGGGTGACCAGCAGGACGGACATCCCGGTGGTGGACTGGATGTCGCGGAGCAGCTCCAGGATCTGCGACTGGACCGTCACGTCGAGTGCGGTGGTGGGCTCGTCGGCGATCAGCAGCCGCGGCCGCCCGGCAAGGGCGATGGCCAGCGCGACGCGTTGTGCCATACCGCCGGACAGCTCGTGGGGATACTTGCCGACGACGTCCTCGGGCGACGGAATACGCACCTGATCGAGCAGGGCGAGCACCCGGGCACGCCTGGCGGAGCGCGTGCCGCCGTCATGGAGACGGACGACTTCGCCGAGCTGGGCGCCGATCGTGTAGACGGGGTCCAGACTGGACAAGGGCTCCTGGGAGACGTAGCCGATCCCCGACCCCCGCAGCCCGTCGAACGAGCGGTCCGGCAGGGAGGTGAGGTCGCGACCGTCGAAGCGAATCGTTCCCGCATCGATCCTGAGAGCCGGTGGCAGCAGTCGCAGGACCGCCAGCGCCGTCAGGCTTTTGCCGCACCCCGATTCGCCGAGCAGACCGACGGTCTCACCGATGCCGATCGTGAAGCTGACGCCCTCGACCGCGACCACCCCGGATTCCGCGGGCCCTTCCAGGACGATCGTGAGCCCGTTGACGTCGAGCAGGGGGGCCGGTCCGGACGGGGTCGTGCGCCGAGGCTCCGCCGGCGCCGCGGGACGGCCGGGCTTCTGGAGCCGACGGCGGGGGTCGGGTCGTTCCTCCGACGCGTGGGCCACCGCGGTGTCGCGGATCACGTCACCGAGGAGGCCGAGCGCCAGGATGGTGAGGGCGATCGTGCATCCGGAGGGGTAGAGGAGCCAGCTGTCCCGGGTGATGACCGTGGACGCCTCTGCCACCATGCCGCCCCAGGTGGGGGTCAGCGGATCGCTGGCCAGGCCGAGGTAGCCCAGGCTCGTCTCGAACAGCAGGGCTCCGGCCGCGAACAGGGTGGCCTGTACCGCGATCGGGCCTTTGATCCGTGGCAGTACGTGCCGGATGACGATACGCGCGTGGGACAGTCCGGAGACCCGGGCGGCGGAGATGTAGAGGTCACCGCGGACCTGGAGTGCCGCACCGCGCACTACCCGGAAGACACCCGGGGCGCCGAGTACCCCCAGGGTGAACATCGCCGCGTTCTCGTTGTCCGGGAACACCGCGAGCACGACCAGGATCAGCACGATCGCCGGGACCGCCATGAAGGCCTCGGCCACCCTGGTGGCCGCTCGGTCGAACCAGCGGCCCGCGTATCCGGCCACGACACCCAGAGGAACACCCAGGACCAGTACGGACACGATGGCTTCGAGGATGGACACCATGCTGCGGCGTCCCCCGTACATCAGCCGGCTCAGCACGTCACGGCCCAGTGAGTCGGTACCGAGCCAGTGCGTTCCTGAGGGGCTGGCCAGCGCGTGGTTGAGGTCCTGTGCCCTCGGATCGAACGGAACCAGCAGTGGCGCCGCGGCGCACACCACGACGAGCGCGAGCAGGAACGCCAGGGACACGAAGCCGGCCGGGCGGCGCACCAGCGAGCGCAGGAATCCCGGCGCGTCGGATGGGGAGGTCTTCTCGACCGGAGCGGAGTAGGTCGTCATGAGACACGCACCCGGGGGTCGAGGTAGCCGTAGGCGAGATCGATGGCGAGATTCACGGCGATCACGACGAAGGTGAAGTACAGCGCGACTCCCTGGATCAACGGAACGTCGTGCGCGGTCGTCGCCGCCACCGCTTCACCGCCCAGGCCCGGCAGGGCGAACACCGTCTCCGCGATCACCGTGCCGCTCAGCCCGCCCACGAAGACCACACCGACGACGGTCAGCACCGGGATCGACGCGTTGCGCAGGGCGTGGCGGAACAGCAGCGAGTAGCGAGGCACCCCTGCGGCGCGCAGGGTGCGGACGAACGGCCGTTGCAGCATGTCCCGCATGGCGTCCCTGGTCTGTTTGGCGATCACCGCGACACCGGGAGCGGCGAGGGTGATGACGGGCAGGACGAGGCTCGTGGCCCAGGCGTTGAGCGAGTCCCCCGGGGGGACATAGCCGGAAGCCGGGAACATTCGCAGGTCGACCGCGAACCAACCGATGAGGATGAGGCCCAGCCAGAAGTGCGGCAGGGCCAGTCCGAGCAGGGAGAGGCCGTCGATGAACCGTCCGGCCAACCCGCCTCGCACGGCTCCGCCGACCCCGAGCAGGACTCCGATGACCGCGGCGACCAGGGTCGAGCCGATCACCAGGCTGAGGGTCGGGACCACTCTCGCGTTCAGTACCGCGGTGACGGGCTGGCTGGTGACCGCCGACTGGCCCAGGTCTCCGTGCACGGCCGCAGCCAGCCAGTCCCAGTACCGGGTCCACAGCGGCTGGTCGAGCCCGAGATGTCGGCGCAGCTGGACGACCTGCGCCTCGCTGGCGTTGCCGCCGAGGATGGTGCGCGCGAGATCACCGGGTGTGAGGGCGACGAGGAAGAACGTGATCGCGGACACGATGAAGGGGAGCGGCAGGGACAGCAGCAGGCGCTGCGTGATGAGGCGGCGCACCTGTCACTCCGCCGTTCCGGCCGAGGCGATGTCCTTGTCGTGCCCCGGCTCCCCCGGGTGGAGGGCGGCAGCGAGGTGGGAGATGACGTCGCGACGCCAGCGCCGAGCCGGTACCCAGCTCCTGGTCATCAGGATCGAACCGTGGATGGCCCCGGGGTAGCAGGTGTGGGACACCGGCACTCCGGCTTCCCGCAGGCGCTCCGCGTAGTATTCGCCGTCCCGCCGCAGGGGATCGAACTCCGCCGTCATGATCCGTGCCGGGGGGAGTCCCTTCGTCTCGTCCACGAAGACGGGGGAGACGAGCGGGTCGCGCCGCTGTTCCGGTGAAGCGAGGTAAAGCCCGGCACACTCCTCCATGCTCGCCACCGTCATGCCGTACTCATCGCCCAGGGGCACCGTCCGGGCCAGCTCCAGGGTCAGGTCCAGCGGCGGTACTTCCAGCAGTTGCAAGGCCAGAGCGGGCCCCCGCCGGTCACGGGCCGCGATCGACACGGCGGCGGCGAGGTTGGCTCCCGCGGACACGCCGCCCACCGATATCCGGCTCGCGTCGCCGCCGATCCAGCCGGCGTTCGCCTGGCTCCACAGCAACGCTTGGTAGCAGTCCTCCACAGCCGTCGGAAACCGGTGCTCAGGAGCCAGCCGGTAGTCAACGGACACGACGACGCACTGGGCGCCGACACACCGTTCACGGCAGGTGGCATCCACGACGTCCTCATCCATGGAGCCGAGCCACCAGCCTCCCCCGTGGAAGAAGACGTGGATCGGCCGGGCGATCGCGCTGTCCGGCCGGTAGATCCGCAGCCTGATCTCCCCCTCGGCCACGGCGATCATCCGATCCTCGACCGAGTGCACCTCGCCGGCGGGCTCGCCGAAGGCGGCGAACAAGGTGTCCGAGAGTTTCCGGATCACCTGCCGGCGATCCGCAGGCGGCAGGGCGGCCACCGACGGCCCGAGGTCCGCGGCGGTCAGGAACTCTCGCAGTTCGGGATCAAGACCCATGGTTCCTCTTACTCAATTGGGTGGGGACGTCTCAGGCTCGGTACGACCGCTTCTCCGTCCGGACTGAGGAGGCGGGAGGGCCCACCGGGCGGACGGGTTCCGTCGGCTGACGGACGCCCGGTGCCGCGCACCTCAGTCGGGGATGTGAATGAGGTTTCTGACCGGTTTCTCCGACTCCGCACCGCAGATTCCCATGCGCACCAAACGCGACGGAACACCATGTGGCACGGCTCACCGCCGTGCTGATCGCCGCGGCGGCTTCCGGTCCCGCCTCGCGAGCTGTCACGAGCCGGCAATGAGCACGAAACCTCATCGGCGCTCAGAGTGTCAAGAACTTTGATTAAAGCACTTTTATCGACGGGCCCACGGCTCCGCCGGGTAGCGGCGAACAGCGACTCGACTCCCGCCGTTCTCCGGAACACCGGGCGCGGATCGGACCTCGCCGTGCCCCGGTCCGGAAGTCAGGTGGTGGAGCGTTCCACGACGCGCAGCTCCAGAAGCGTCGTGGAACGAGTGGCCGCTCCGGCGATGTGCTCGAGGAGGATCTTCACGGCCGTGCTGCCCGACTCCTCGAACGGCTGCCGGACCGTGGTGAGGTCGGCGGCCACAGCGGTCTCCCCGTCGTCGAAGCCCATGACGGCGAGTTCCTCGGGCACCCGCAGGCCGCGCTCGCGCGCGGCCAGCACAACGCCCACCGCGAGCGCATCGTGATGAGCCATGATCGCCGTGGGCCGGTCCGGGCGATCCAGGAGCCTGCCGGCTGCGGCCCGTGCCGATTCGGGTGAGTTGTCGCTCGTCTCCACGAGTACCTCGCAGGTGCCCGAACCTTCGGCGACCTGACGAAAGCCCGCGAGGCGCTTGATGGCCTGCGACTCGTAATCGGACACCTGGCGCTCGAGCACGTAGCCCAGTCGGCGGTGTCCCTTCCGCGTCAGGTGGTCGCACGCGAGTCGGCCACCTGCCACGTCGTCGGTCACCACCCTGCTGAAGAAGCGGCTCTCCGCGTCCACCGCCACCGTCGGAAGGTTCCGCTCGACCAGGCGCCGGGCGATTCCCTCCTCGATCTCCAGCCCCATCACGATCAACCCGTCCAGCCGATCGTGCAGCGGCATGCTGGCCAGCATCGCCGAAGCCGCCATTGCGGCCGACTCGTGGTCGAAGACAACGAGGTCCACGTCCGCCTCCGCGGCCGTGGCCAGCGCGCCCGAGAGTCGGCGCAGATAGGAGCCGTAGGAACTGAAGGGAGCCATGACCCCGATCCGGCCCGTTGCACGGCGCGCCCGGCTCACCGCTTCCGACCGCGGCACGAAGCCCAGCTCGTCCGCTGCCGACAGGACCCGCTGACGCGTGGCCACGCTGACCCTCTCCGGGCGGTTGAGCACGTTGGACACCGTGGAGATGCTCACTCCGGCCCGCCGCGCCACCTCGTAGATCGTCGCCTGTGCCCGCAACGGACCGCACCCCTCGTCTACCAGTGCCCGGCGCGAGCCCCCGCCCCAGCGGCAGGGGGCTCCGCGCCTGTAGTGCTTCGAAAAAAGCATATCGATGGGCTTCGAGCCGCAGTCCCCGGTCGTGCCGCTCGCACCTCGGCGCACTGGGCACCCAGTGGCCTGCGGGGGGATCGTCAGGTCTTCCCGGGGGGACAGCGTCGTGCTCACCGGGCTCGGCCGTGCCGTCCGACACCGGGCAGTCTCAGGGGAAACAGGGGCTCGGCCGCACCGCGGTCCTGCGTGGGGGTCGGTGGGTGGTACATGGATACCGGGGCTCATGCGCATTGACATCGATCCCGGTCGGACGGACCGTGACGCGTTCTACGAGCTGTTGACCTCGGTGGTCGTGCCCCCGCCGATCGCCTGGGTCTCGACGACGAGCCCGGACGTGTGCGACAACCTCGCGCCTGCGACGTTCGCCTGACAGCGGTATCGGTAGATCGACGTTAGCGACTGACCACTGGCGTCGACAACCTTGAAGTCGAACCGATGGATCGCGAGAAGGAGAGGGCGGATGTCGCGGCCGGCTGCTCCGAACAGCGGCGGGCGGACTCCCCGTCGGAGCGTCAGGCAGTGGTTGTGACTGGCGTCAGGGCGGTGCTCATTGCTGTGAGGACGGACTGGTGGGTGATCCATCCGACCAGGTGGTCGTGCTCGTCGTCGAGGACGGGTAGGCCCGCGCCCGGTGAGGTGACGAGGGTCTCCAGGGCGGTGGTCAGGTCCGTGTCCCCCGTGAGTGTGTGCGGGAGATGGGTGATGGAGCCGACTGTCGTGGTGTCGTGGGCGCCGTCGGCGAGTGTTTCGGCGGCGGTTCGCGCGGTGGCGGTGCCGAGGTAGGTTCCGTCCTCCGTGATCACGGGCAGTACGCCGTGCGGGGATCGGGCCAGCGCGGTGGCCGCCACCCCAAGAGGGGTCGCGGCGGCCAAGAGCTCGGGGACGGGCTCCATCACCGTGCGGACCGTGACACCGGCCAGAGGTGAGCCGGGGGGTTCCTCGTCGAGGTCGACGCCTCGGCGGCGCAGCTTGAGCGTGTAGATGGTGTCGCCGGACAGGGCCCGGCTCATCCCCGTGGCCAGCACGATGGCGGTCATCAGGGGCAGGATGATCGAGTACTCGCCGGTGAGCTCGAACATGATGATCACCGCTGTGATGGGGGCCCTGGCCGCCCCGGCGAAGACCGCTCCCATGCCGATCAGGCCGTACGCCCCGACCGGCCCGGACACGCCCGGTACCAGGTGGTGGGCGGTAGCGCCGTAGGCAGCGCCGAGCATGGCACCCATGAACAGTGAGGGAGCGAATACGCCGCCGGAACCGCCGATTCCGATGGTGAGGCTGGTCGCGGCCATTTTTCCGAGCATGAGGACGAGCAGGAACCCGATGGCGTAACCGCCGCCCACCGCGTGCTCCAGCACGGGATAGCCGACGCCGTACATCTGAGGTAGGACCAGAAGCAGGCCGCCGAGCAGCAGACCGCCGACAGCCGGGCGAGCCCATTCCGGGCCGCGCCAGGCCCAGTCGCAGGCGTCCTCGATCCAGTACAGGACGCGGGTGAAGCCGACTCCGACCGCACCGGCCAGCACCCCCAGCGCCGCGAAGAGCAGGTATTCCGACACGTGTGTGACGGCGAAGGCGGGAGGGTGCAGGAAGGGGTGGTCACCGAAGGCGGCTCGGCCGATCACGCTGGCGGTGACCGAGGCGAGGACCACCATGCCGAAGGACTCGGCCGTGAAGTCCCGCAGGATCAGCTCCATCGCGAAGAACACCCCGGCGAGGGGAGCGTTGAAAGTCGCCGCGATCCCACCGGCCGCGCCGCAGGCGACCAGCACTCGCATCCGGTCCTCCGCGACTCGTATCACAGAGCCGAGCGTCGATCCGAGCGCGGAGCCGATCTGCACGATCGGCCCTTCCCGGCCCACGGATCCGCCTCCGCCGATGCACAGGGCGGACGCCAGCGACTTCACGACCGCCACCTGGGGCGCGATCCGCCCGCCCCGGCGGGCCACGGCGTACATCACCTCCGGCACCCCGTGGCCGCGCGCCTCCCGGGCGAACCGCTGCACCAGTGGCCCGTAGAGCAGCCCGGCGGCGACCGGGGCCAGCAGGACGAACCACCGCCCCAGCCACGGCACGTGCGCATTCGCCGCGTGTCCCGCGGCCGCGTAGTCGGCATGGCCGGACAGCAGCCCGGTGAACGTCCGGATCAGCCACCGAAAGGCGATCGCCCCCAGCCCCGCGCCCGATCCGACGAGCAGCGCCAGCACCAGCAGCCCGCCCTTCGCCTCGCGTAGCGCGGTCACAGCGGCCGAGAACCCCCCGTCCGTACGGAGTGGGGGCGTGGTCGCGGACGCGTGCGGGAGGGCAGCGGACTTCGGCATGTTTGCATTATGCAACACAATCTCTTGCCTTGTGCAAAAAAACCCGAGGCCGCCGCCTCGGATGGGTGCCTGGCGCCGGCCCCACCGGATCGGATGCCGCCTCGGCCCCTGGCGGTCTCCGCCCCCGGGGTCGGCAGGGAAAGGTCGCCGCTGGAGGCTCACGATGATCGGATCAGGAAGTACCTGGGCGTCGCGTTCGGATCTGTGGCGGTGCGGCGCGCATCAGATGAGGGGGAACCGGCTGAGCCGGACGAGCGCGATCCCGTCGGCCAGGTCGCGTCGCGGATCGAAAACGCCCTCACGGAACGGACTCAAGCGCCGGTGCGGGGCGCGAGCGGCGCTCGGGCGCCGCGACGTGAAAACGGGGCCACGAGGTTCGACCGCGAACAGTTGCCCGGCAGGGCGCGGTGAAGCAGGCGACGTGGGAGGGCGGTCGGTCGGAATGGCGTCCGTACGTGAGGGGAAGGCATCGGCCCATGCATGCGATCTTGCACGCCCTGTCGATCACGGGCTCGATGACCTGGGAGATCACCTGGGCGCTGATCCTGGGCTTCGCCCTGTCCGCAGTGGTACAGACGGTCGTGCGCAAGTCCACCGTGGTTTCCCTGATGGGCGACGACCGCCTCCGCACGCTGGCGGTCTCCGCCGGCCTGGGCGCCGCCTCGTCGTCGTGCTCCTACGCCGCGGTGGCCCTGGCAAGGTCCCTGTTTCGCAAGGGCGCCGACTTCACCGCAGCGATGGCCTTCGAGATCGCCTCCACCAATTTGGTGGTCGAACTGGGCGTGATCCTCGCGCTGCTGATGGGCTGGCAGTTCACGGTCGCGGAGTTCGTCGGCGGCCCGGTCATGATCGTGGTGCTGGCCGTGCTGTTCCGCCTGCTTCTGCGCGACCGGCTGCTGCGCGAGGCCCGTGAACAGGCACAGCGGGGCCTGGCCGGGGCGATGGAGGGCCACGCCGCGATGGACATGTCCGTACGGGGCCAGGACTCCTTCGCCCGCAGGCTGCTGTCCCCGGAGGGCCTCACCTCCACCAGTCACGTCTTCGTGATGGAGTGGGCCGCGATCCTGCGAGACCTGGTGCTCGGCCTGTTGATCGCGGGGGCGATCGCGGCGTGGGTGCCGGACGCCTTCTGGCGGCACTTCTTCTTCGAAGGCCACCCGCTGGCCTCAAAGGTGTGGGGACCGCTGATCGGTCCGCTGGTCGCGATCGCCTCGTTCGTCTGCTCGATCGGCAACGTGCCGTTGGCCGTGGTTCTGTGGAAGGGCGGCATCAGCTTCGGCGGCGTGGTCGCGTTCCTCTTCGCCGACCTGCTGATCCTGCCGGTCCTGAACATCTACCGGAAGTACTACGGAGCCCGGATGACGTTGTTCCTGCTGGGCACGTTCTACGCTGCCATGGTCGTGGCCGGCTACGTGATCGAGCTGACCTTCGGCGGCATCGGACTCGTCCCCGACCAGGCCGAAGCCACCATCCCCGCCGAGGGCGTCACCTGGAACTACACCACCGTCCTGAACATCGCCTTCCTCCTGCTGGCCACGGCCTTGCTGTGGCGGTTCCTCCACACCGGCGGAGTGGGGATGCTGCGCAAGATGGGCGGCCCGCCCGACAACGGGCAGGCGAACCCTCCAAGGCGCTGCGCCGGCCGATCGTGAGCGACCGGACGGTCCCAATCGACGGCTCGCAAGCTGTGAGTTCGCGCCTTTTCGACGGCCGGGTCACCAGCCCAGCGGGGCACCGTTTCTGACGGACGGTTCTGATCCGGCTTCGGTGAACGCCTGCAGTGCCTTGAGCAGGCCGCGACGACGGGTGGTCGGCATCGTGTCCACGATCCGGGCGATCTCCTTGCGGCGGCGCTCGGTCGTCTCGACGACGGTGCTGCGGCCGGCGTCGGTCAGGGAGATGAGGCTGGTGCGGCGGTCGGTCGGTACGGTGCCCCGGCTGACCATGTCCACGGCGACCAGTCGGTCGATCATCCGCATCGCCGTCGACGGCTGGACGTCGAGTTCGGCGGCGAGCATGGACAGGCTCAACGGTCCGCGGCTGTGCAGGACCACCAGCATGCGGAACTGCGGCAGGGTGAGCGCTTCCTCGACGGCGGCCAGCGATCGGGCGGAGACGGCGACCAGCAGGCGCGAGGCGGTCAGGAGCGCGTTGACCAATGCCTCCGCGTTCTCGTCATCGGTCTCGGATGAGGATGCGTTCATGACGCTATTTCTACCCTGCCGTCAGCCGGCGCGGGGCCGCTCGTCGCGCGTCCTGTCGGGTGCGGTGAATGCGCCGTCGCGAGACTTTGGCATGATGCAAACATGTTCCGAAGAGCTCATCTCGGCAAGACAGGGCGAGCGCTGGCTGCCTCGGCCGTCGCGACCGCCTTCCTGGCCGTCCTCGCCGTGGCCTGCTCGGGGCCGGGGACGGCCCACCCGGCTTCTGGGGGATCCACGGTCACCACGCACCCGGACCCGGGTCGGGTGCGGAGCGCGGTCGTCCGCGCGGCCGGGGTCGACCTGACGATCAGCGATGCGGTCGCCCACCTGGACCGGGCGGGCACCGGCACCCTCACGTTCACGGTTCGCAACGGGACCGGCGTGCCCGAGCACCTGGACATGATCGGCACCCCTGATGCCGGGCGGGGTGCGCTGCGGGGCGCTGCCATCGGCGTGAACGGCTCGCTCACCACCGCTGGGATCCTGATCCAGCCCGACAGCACGGTCACTTTCGGCGGGAGGGGCCCCGGCATCCGGTTGACGCGGGTCCACGGTGTCACCTCGGCCCGCACCCTGCCTCTCGTGCTGGAGTTCGGCGTCGCCCGTCTGGTCCACCTCACCGCCCGCGTCTCGCCGAGCTGACTGCCGGGGCCGTCCAGGACCACCGCCTTCGGTCAGCCGAAGAGCCGGACAACCGAGCGCAATCGAATCGTCCGCGTACCAAGACGCGTCGCACGGCGCGCTTCCGGAGGAAGGGCATCGTCCCCCATGCACCTTGCCACCAGCCTCTTCCACGGTGGCCCGATGGCACCCATGCCCGGTATGGGCTCCATGAGCGGGCCGATGTGGATGCCCAGCTCGCCCCCGACCCTGGGCCGGCTGCTGGCCTGGCGCCCCCAGCCCGCCCCGGTGGAGCTGGTCGCCTGCGTACTGGCGCTACTGCTGTACGCGGCAGGGGTGGTGCGGCTGCGCCGCCGAGGGGACCAATGGCCGGTCAGCCGATGCCTCGCCTGGACAGCGGGGGTCCTCAGCGTCGCGGCCGTCACCTGCACCGGGATCGGCGGGTACGGCATGGAGCTGTTCAGCGTGCACATGGTCCAGCACATGGTGCTGTCGATGCTCTCGCCGATCCTGCTGCTGCTCGGCGCGCCCGTCACGCTCGCCCTGCGGGCCCTGCCCGCCGCATCGCACGGCCGGGCCGGCCCGCGCGAACTGCTCGTCCGCGTGCTGCACAGCCGCTTCACCCGGGTCGTCTCCTCGGCGGTGTTCACGCTGCCGCTGTACATCGCGAGCCTGTACGCCCTGTACTTCACCCCGCTGTTCGACTGGGCGATGAGCAGCTGGCCGGGCCACGAGTGGATGCTCGCCCACTTCCTGGCCACAGGTCTGCTGTTCTTCTGGCCGATCATCGGCGTCGACCCCGGTCCGCGTCGGCCCTCGCATCTGATGCGGATGCTGGAGCTTTTCATCGGCATGCCCTTCCACGCCTTCTTCGGCATCGCCGTGATGATGTCCAACGGTCTGCTCGTCGACTTCTTCGCCCACCCGCCCGCGAGCTGGGGGATCTCCCCGCTGGCCGATCAGACCACCGGCGGCGGCATCGCCTGGGCGTTCAGCGAGGTCCCGACGCTGCTGGTTCTGCTCGCGCTCCTGGTGCAGTGGGCGGCGGCCGACCGCCGTACCGCCGTACGGACCGACCGCCAAGCCATTCGTGACAACGACGCCGAACTCACCGCCTACAACGCCTACCTGGCCCGCCTGGCGGCCACCGACCAGCCTGGCCTCGGGCAGCGATAGTTTCACCGTCGCTCAGGTCAGGGCGAAGTAGCGCAGCCACAGGTAGAGCGCGGACACGGCGATCGTCGCGGCGGTGACGACGAGGCCGTAACGGGTGAACTGCCAGAAGGAGATGGGCCGGCGGGCGCGTTCGGCGATGCCCAGGACGACGACGTTGGCGGAGGCGCCGATGGCGGTGGCGTTGCCGCCGAGATCGGCGCCGGCGGCCAGGGCCCACCACATGACGTGGTCCTTGTCACCGCCGAGGTGGTGGACGAGGTCGGCGGTGACCGGGGCCATGGTGGCGACGTAGGGGATGTTGTCCACGACGCCGGACAGCACACCGGAGGCGCCGAGGACGAGCATCGAGCCGCCGAGTTCCTTGTCGCCGACGCCGTCGGCGAGGGTGTTCGAGACCTGTCCGATGACCCCGGTGTCGATCAGGCCGCCGATCATCACGAACAGCCCGGCGAAGAACGCCAGCGTCGGCCACTCGACCTCGGCCAGCACCTCGCCGGTCTCGACGGCCGAGACCGCGACCAGCAGGCCCGCGCCGAGCAGTGCGACGATGCTCGGCGCGTAGTGCAGCACCGGGTGCAGTACGAACCCGGCGATCACCAGCCCGAGAACGGCCAGGCCCTGGACCAGCAGCTTCGTGTCACGTATCGCCTCGCGTTCGTCCAGGGCCAGGACCTCGGCCGCTCGGTCGGCGTCATGGACGAACGCCGAACGGAACATCAGCCGGGCCAGGCCGATGAGGACCAGGACCAAGGCGACGGCCAGCGGGGCGAGGTGAACGAGGAAGTCGTTGAAGGTCAGGCCCGCGCGGCTGCCGATGATGATGTTGGGCGGGTCGCCGACCAGTGTGGCGATCCCGCCGATGTTGGAGGCGAAAACCTCCGCGATCAGGAACGGCGCGGTCGGCAGGGCCAGGCGCTCGCACACCAGGAGCGTGACCGGGGCGACGAGCAGCACGGTGGTGACGTTGTCGAGCAGGGCCGAGGCGGTCGCGGTGATCACGATGAGCATCACCATGACCCGGAAGGGCCGTCCGCGAGCCCGTTTCACCGACCAGATGGCCAGGTACTCGAAGAGCCCGGTGCGCCGGAGGACTCCGACGATCATCATCATGCCCATGAGCAGGAAGATGACGTTCCAGTCGATCCCGGAGTCCACGGAGTAGAAGGCCGAGGTGTCGTCCGTGGCGCCGACAACGAGCATGAGGCCGGCCCCGCCGAGAGCGGCGGCGACCCGGTGCACCCTTTCGCTGATGATCAGCGCGTACGTGCCGGCGAAGACGGCGACGGCCGCCCAGCTGTGCCAGTCGTTCATGCCACCTCGCTGTTTGTGCCGTGGTTCATGTCACCTCAAGAAGCCGGTTCAGCAGATGAGAAGCGGTGATCACGCCCAGCAGCCGCGCGCCGTCGGCCCGATCCACGACGGCGACCAGTGGGCTGCGCTCGCGGGCCATCAGCGCGGCCACCTCCAGCGCGGTGTCGTCCGCGTCCGCGATCGGCGGCACACTGCGTTCCCTCGGCAGGCAGTCGGCCACCGACCGGCCCGACAGCGCCTGGCACAGCCGGTCGGCGTGAGGCTCGTCGACGACCGCGGCCAGCGCGGGATCCTCGATCACGTACACGGGCACCAGCAGCTTCACCAGCCGCGACGCCGGCAGAACCGCGTACGGAAGCCCGTCGGCGTCGACCACCAGCACGCCCGGCAGCTGCCGGGCCGCCAGCAACCTCGCGGCCTCCAAGGCGTCACTGTCGAGAGCCACGGTCGGGAAAGGGGTGGCCAGATCATGTGCGCGCATCGCCGGTCTCCTCCGTGCGGGCCGCACCAGGCGGCTTCGGGGCTTCCCCCGAAGTCTCGCCCGTGACCACCTCGGCACCGGTACCGGCATGGTCAGGATGCGCGTACGAGCCGGGCGCCGCGGCAGGACGTCATGTACGGAGAGGTGCGAGAGCTGCGCCGCCACCGGCGACTCGGCACGGAAGCCTGTGGCCCCTGGCATCGGAAACACCCCCAGTCGGCGAAGAGAGAGCTCTCCTCATTCGCCGACCAGACTTCCCGGCACACCACGTATGAACGTACATGACTTTTACGTGTTCTTGACGGCACTTCGTCGACGAATCCGTGGAGGGTGCCAAGACCGCGTTAGGGATCCCGCGGCCGTCTCCTCAAGGCACCGCAGATGCTGCTACATCTGACGGTCGGAGGTGGACCATGGGCACGTACGGGAGTAGCGGCGTCCTCGCGGGAGTTGCCGCGACAGCGGGGCCGTTGGCCGTGTGCGGGGCGCTGGTGCCCGTGCGGGAACACATCGCGAACACCAATGCCGCGTTGATCCTCGTCGTCGTGATCGTCGCCGTGGCGGCGCTGGGCCACCGCCTGGCCGGCATGCTCGCCGCGCTGGTGGCGGCCGCGGGGTTCGACTTCTTCCTCACCCACCCCTACGAGCGCTTCACCATCGACCGGACCGCCGACATCACGACCGCGGTCCTGCTCCTTCTCGTCGGGCTCGCGGTCTCGCAGCTGGCCGCCCGGGCCCGGCGGCTGAAGGTGATCACCATCACCGATGCCGACCACCTCGCGCGGATCCACCACAGCGCCCGGCTCGCCCACGCCCCGACCTCACCGAGCACCGTCGTGGACCACACCCGTACCCAGCTCACCGACCTGCTCGGCCTGCGCGGCTGCCGCTTCGAGTACGGAAACCTCATGGGACGCCCGCCCCAGCTGCGCGACGACGGCGTGATCGTCCGGGACCGCGAGCCCTGGGACGTCGACACCCACGGCATGCCCGGGGAGGACGTCGAGCTGCGGGTCTTCTCCCACGGGCGCTACTGCGGCCGGTTCATGCTCGCCCCCGAACCGGGCAGTCACCCCAGCCTCCAGGCCCGTCTCGTCGCGGTGACCCTGGCCGACCAGGCAGGGGCCGCCCTCGACTCCGCAACCCCGATCCTCAGTCGCGGCTGAAGCACTCCCTACGAGGCGGACCGGCGCACCCGCAGGGTCCGGGCGTCGAGGGACGACAGGCCAGGTGAACAACGCGTCCGGCGCGCCGCCCAACGGATAGGGTGTGAAGAACGCGCCGAGAGGCGCGCGGTGTGCCGGGAAGTCTGGTCGGCGTCCAAGGGCCTGCGTGCCCGAACGCCGACGACGCGGAGGTCCTGGTGCGTACGTCCCGACGCGAAGGTTCGGTCTTCCTCGGGCTGCTGCCCTGGCCCGAGCGGGTCGAAGTGGCCCGGGCGCTGCGCACCGAAACGGTCGGCGGGCTGATCCTCCTGGCCGCTGCCGTTGTGGCCCTGGTCTGGGCGAACACGCCGTGGAGCGGATCGTACGAGCAGGTACGGGACCTCCACTTCGGGGTTCCCGCGCTCGGGCTGGACCTGTCGGTGGGTCACTGGACCGCGGACGGACTTCTGTCCCTCTTCTTCCTCGTCGCCGGGATCGAGCTCAAGCGCGAACTGGTCGTCGGCGAGCTGCGAGACCCGGCCGCGGCGGCGCTGCCCGTGGTCGCCGCGGTGTGCGGCATGCTGGTGCCCGCTGCGGTCTACCTGGCCACCGTCACGCTCGGTGGGGGGAGCGCCAAGGGCTGGGCCGTTCCGATGGCCACCGACATCGCCTTCGCCCTCGCGGTCCTCGCCGTCCTCTCCACCCACCTGCCCTCCGCGCTGCGCGCGTTCCTGCTGACCCTCGCCGTCGTCGACGACCTCGGCGCGATCCTGGTCATCGCGATCTTCTTCACCTCCGACCTGAACCCGGCCGCCCTGGCCGGAGCACTCGCCGGACTCGTCGTCTTCTACCTCCTCCAGCGGTACCGGGTACGAGGTTGGTGGTGGTACGTGCCGCTCGGGATCACCATCTGGGCGCTGACCTACAACGGCGGAGTGCACGCCACCGTCGCCGGCGTGGCCATGGGCCTGATCCTGCGCACCACCCGCGACCCGGGCGAGAAGGCGTCCCCCGGGGAGCGGACCGAGCATGTGCTGAGGCCGCTCTCGGCGGGCGTGGCCGTGCCGCTGTTCGCGCTGTTCGCCGCCGGGGTGACCATCTCCGGGGCGGCCCTGGGCGAAGTGTTCACCCGGCCCGAGCCTCTGGGCGTGGTGCTGGGTCTGGTCCTGGGCAAGACGGTGGGGATCTTCGCCGGCACCTACCTCGCCGCCCGCTTCACCCGGGCCCGCCTCAACCCCGACCTCGCCTGGGCCGACGTCCTCGCCCTGGCCGCGCTGGCCGGGATCGGTTTCACCGTCGCCCTGCTCATCGGCGAACTCGCCTTCCCCGACCCGGCCGGTACGGACCACATCAAAGCCGCAGTACTCCTCGGCTCTCTCATCTCCGCCGCGGGCGCCGCGGTACTGCTCAAGCGACGCAACACGGTCTACCGCGGGCTGTGGGAAGAGGAGACCCGGGACGAGGACGCCGACGGCATCCCGGATGTCTACCAGCAGGGTTGACGCCGCATGGGGGCCTCACCCTGAGTGGTGGACACGCTGATACTGGATCTGTTTGATCCGGAGGAAGCGAGAAGACCGCCGATGGCGATGAAGGACTATTCGGACGAGTTCAAGGCCGATGCCGTGGCCCTGTACGAGTCCACACCGGGGGTGACCTACAAGAGCATCGCCGCTGACCTGGGCATCAACCGGGGGCTGGTCGACCGGTGCTCACGCATCCTGCGGGCGCAGGGCGTGGACGTGGAGGAGATCCGGGCCGTCGACCACGACATCGCGACCGGGGTGTGGCCCGACATGACCGAGCACGGCTGGCAGACCGACGCCTGGCCGGAGATCTTCCCCCGCGTGCTGGCGGCCGACATCCTCGTGATCGCGGGACCGATCTGGCTCGGCGAGGCCGGCCCCGGACCCTCCTACCTCGATCCGGGCTCGGGTGGGCCGGAGAACGACTTCACCAACCGCAACACGACCTTCATGGCCTGGAACCTCCTGCACTTCGCCAGGATGCTCAAGGACGCCGGCGGGGTCCCCGCGTACGGCAACCGGCGCAGCGCCTGGGACGCCGGCTGCCGCCACGACTACGAGAACCCCGAGCACCGCTGAGCCTGTCCCGCTGCCCGAAGAGGCCGAGCCGAAGGCGGTAACGCCAACGAGGAAGGACCCGCCGTCGCACCCTCTGTGCCGACGTCTCCGGCTAGGACGTCAGAGCCCGAGAAGGACGTCGCGGGCGATGTAGCCGGCGGTGTCGGCTCCGGTCTTGCCTCCGATGACGAGGGCGCCGACGGCGAGGTTGTTGTCGCGGTTGTAGGCGGCGAACCAGCCGTTGGTGCTGCCGGCGTCCTGGCCGACCTCTGAGGTGCCGGTCTTGGCTCCGCCGCTGATTCCGGCCATGCGGGCGGCGGCGGTGCCGCCGGGGCTCGCGGCGGCCTGCATGAGGGTGCGGACGGCGGCCGCGGTGGTCGGGGGGATCGGCCGGGCGGCGGGCGGTTGGGCCTGCTTGGGCAGGATGATCGGTTGGCGGTAGTGGCTGTCGGCGATGGTCGCGGCGATGGACGCGATGGCCAGCGGGTTCATCAGGTCCTTGCCCTGGCCGATGAGGTCGGCGGCCTGGGTGGCGTTGTCAGGCGGGTTGGCCGGGACGGATCCGTCCTGGACGAAGACACCTCCGCCGATGGACCAGTTGGTGCCGATGCCGAAGACGTTCTTGGCCTCGTCGCCCAGGTCGCCCGGGTGCATCTGGTAGCCGACGTGGATGAACGCGGTGTTGCAGGACATGGCGAACGCCCGTTGCAGATCGGCTCCGGGGTCGGTCTCGTCGTCCTCGTTGTGGAACGCGGTGCCGCCGGCGGTGATGGTCTTGGTGCAGGGGGCCGGCGAGGAGGGGGTCAGGCCGAGCTTGTCGACGACGGCCGCCGCGGTGATCATCTTCAAGGTCGAGCCGGGCGCCGCCGAACCCATGAAGGCGGTGTTGCCGCTGGGGCCGTTGAAGGCGACCGCCTTGATCTGCCCGGTGCTGTAGTCCAGGGCGACCACCGAGGACTTGGGCTGCTTCTTCACCGCCTGCTCCGCGACGGCTTGAAGCTTCGGGTCGATCGTGGTGGTGATGGTGCCGGGCCTGCCCTTGGCGAACGTCTTGGCCACGGACACGGGGGCGCCCTTGGCGTCGAGGACGGCCACCCCGGTGGCGGGCGTTCCACCGGTGCCGACGCTGCTCTTGCCGACGGTTGTGATGATGTCCTTGAGGGACGGGTAGTCAGCGGCGGTGAGTGTCGTTGTGCTGTCGTCGGCCACGACGTGGGCCGGAGGGTTCTTGGCGGACAGGGTGCCCGCCCGCAGGGACTGGCCGTCCTTCAGCTTCGGGTAGAGCACTGAGTTCGCCCAGTGCACGGCCTCTCCGCCGTTGGAACTGCGCAGCACGTCCAAGCGGCCGCCGTAGGACCAGGTGCCACCGCTGACCTGGGCAGTGACCGTGAAGGTGACGCGGATGCCGTTGGAAGCACCCGCGGTCGGCCCGGACACAGAAGGCTGCCCCAAAGCGACCGACGTCATGTGGAGGCCGCCGCGGTAGCCGCGAAGCCCCGCTTGTGCGGCGGTGGGCTCGTCGGCGCCCTCGGCGGCCTCCCTGTAATGGGCCGGACCCGCAGCCCAGTTGTGCAGAAAAGCCTCGGCGAGCCGCTCCGCGTCGGCGTCAGTGGGCGGTGCGGTGGCCGGCGAGGACGCATCGTACTGCGGCGTTCCGCTCTTCTTGTGGAGGACCTTGTACGCTCCGGCGCCCCCCAGCGCCAGCACCCCGACCGAAACGCAGGCGATGGTGATCTTCGCAGCCTTCTTCACGGCTGTGCCCCCCCTTGTAGTACCGGCTGCCGCCGATCCTACGAGGCGGTTCTCAAGCACCCCCTCAGGAGGGCTCGCCTCATTCCGCGTGGCCTGGCGCGCCTGTGAGCACCTCACCGGGGCTCGGCGTCGCGTCCATCCTCGCCCTCACCGGGCTCGCCCAGGTGCTCGGCGAGGTGAAAGAGTGCGGGCAGGGCGGCTTGGAGCGCCGCGCGGTCGGCTTCACCGAGTGTGGCCAGGGCAGCGTCCATCCGGCGCTCATGTGCCTGGGCCCAGGCATCGAGTTGTGCGCGGCCGGCGTCGGTGAGGGTAACGACGGAGGCGCGGCGGTCGACGGGGTCGACGTCGCGGATCACCAGTCCGGAAGTGATCATCTGACCGATCAGCCCACTGACAGTACTCGCGGCCAGATGCTGGCGGAGGGCGAGGTCGCCCACGCGGGCCGGGGAGTGCTCACCGAGGACCTGGAGCAGCTCCACCTGGGCCATGGGCAGCGACTCCCACGGGTACTCGGTGCGGATGGAGGTGCGCAGCGCGCGTCGAAGCCGTGTCACGGCGTCGGTGAGGAGCCGGGCGTCAGAACTGTCGCGCCGGCTCGCGGGAGCAGAGTCCTCAGGGTGCGGCTGCGGGGGCATGGGAAGAGGGTACTGGCGCGGAGCTCTTCACCAGGCAGAACTCGGCCCTTCGCGGAGCGGAAACGGTGTCACACGGTTGGTTCGGCGAGCTGACAGCACGACAATTTAACTTCGGTTACCGATATATCTGCAAGCGACATGTTCGGTAACCGCATCACTGCTGGGGCGGTTCAGGCACACCGGACGCGCTGTTCCCGCCTGCCCGCGGCCTTTGAGAACCTGGAGACACGTCCGTATGACGATCACCGCCACCGCGCCGCGCGCCGCCGCCTACCGCCCCGGCTGCTGCCCGGCGGGAACGGCTTCATAGACACGATGGCCCAGTACGGCTCCTACGGCTGGTGGGGGTCGGACGCCAGCGCCCCGCGCGGCATGGGCCACCTCACCAACGAGTACGCCGCGATGCCGAGCCTGCACGTCGGCTGGTCGCTGTGGTGCGGGATCATGCTCTTCCGCTTCGGGCGGCACTGGACGGTGCGCGCGCTCGGCGTGCTCTACCCGGTGGTCACCGCGCTGGTGGTCATGGGCACGGCCAACCACTACCTGCTGGACGCCGCCGCGGGCGTGCTGGTGATGGGCATCGGCTTCGCACTCACCTACGTCATCAAGCGGGCCGTCCGGCAACTGTCGGGCGACATCGAGCCCGCGGGAACGACAGCGCCGGCCACGGCCTCGCCGGGAAGACCGGGGCGGTACCTCCGCGACCGGCGGCAACGGCCCGGAGAAGGCGGTGGCACGACGGCATCCGAGGGCCGTCAACGAGAAGCTCCGGTAACCGGATAACGTCATGCGGGTCCGTCCGGTCACGAGCCGGGTCACACGGTGAAGGTGAACACGTTCATGCTGCTCGCGTACCTGCCGAGCCCCTCCCGGGGCGTATGGCATCTGGTACCTGTCCCGATCCGTGAGTACGCGTTGTGCATCATCGCCGGAGTCGTTGTCGCGGTGTGGCTGACCGGACGACGATGGGCGGCCCGGGGCGGCGTCCGGAGCGACATCGAGGACATCGCCGTGTGGGCGGTCCCGTTCGGCCTGCTCGGTGGTCGGCTCTACCACCTGATCACCGACCCCGAGCTGTACTTCACCGCGGGACGGCAGCCGATCAGGGCCCTGTACGTGTGGGACGGCGGTCTGGGGATCCCCGGCGCGGTGATGCTCGGCGCGTTCGGCGCCTGGCTGGGATGCCGCAGGCGCGACATCAAGCTCGCGGACTTCGCCGACGCGGCGGCCCCCGGGCTGGTCCTGGCGCAGGCGATCGGCCGCTGGGGCAACTACTTCAACCAGGAACTCTACGGCGGCCCCACCCATCTGCCCTGGGCCCTGCGCATCGACCCCGCACACCGGCCCGACGACACCGCCGACGTAGCCCTGTACCACCCGGCGTTCCTCTACGAATCCCTGTGGGACCTCGGCGTCCTCGCCCTCCTCCTGGCGCTCGACCGGCGCTACCACCTGCGCCGCGGACGGCTGTTCGCCTGCTACGTCCTCGCCTACACCACCGGACGGGCCTGGATCGAGGCCCTGCGCATCGACCACGCCAACCACTTCCTCGGCCTGCGCCTGAACGACTGGGTCTCCGCGGCCCTGTTCACAGGTGCCCTGGTGTATCCGCTGGCCACACGGGCGAGGCCTGGCGGCCACGACGAGGCCGCACCGTCCCCGGAAGACGGTGCCGCCCCGTCTCCCCCGACCCGAGCCGACCAGCCGTCAGGAATCAGCACATGACCACGACGACCGCCGCCCCGACGTCCACGGGCGAAGATCAGGCACGCCGAAGCCTGCCTCCGTTGCTGCCCGTGCGGCTGCGCCCGCGCAACCGGCCGAAGCTGTGGTTGGAGTTGGCCTTCTCCGTGGGCCTGTACTTCGCCTACAGCCGCACCCGCCGGTACGTGCCGCGGCACAAGGCGGCCGCGCTGCACCGGGCCAGAGAGGTGTGGCACGCCGAGCGGCTGCTGCACGTGGACTTCGAGCTCAGCCTCAACCACGCGGTCAGCAGGGTCGACTGGCTGACCGTGGGGATGAACTACTACTACGCCACGCTGCACTTCATCGTGACGCCCACCGTGCTGGTGTGGCTGTACGCCGCGCGCCCCGCGTACTACCGCAGCGTGCGCACCGCGCTCTACACCGCGACCCTGCTGGCGCTGATCGGCTTCACGTTCTTCGCCTTGGCCCCGCCGCGCTTCCTGGCCTCCCAGGGCTTCATCGACACCATCGTCACGCACCACACGTGGGGCTCCTGGGACTCCGGCCACGTCTCCACCGTGTCCAACCAGTACGCGGCCATGCCGTCGGTGCACATCGTGTGGTCCGCCTGGAGCGGCCTGACGCTGTTCTTCCTGGCCCGGCACACCTGGGTGAAGGTGCTCGGCCTGTGCTACCCGCTGGCCACGTTCGTGGTCATCATCTCCACCGCCAACCACTTCTTCGCCGACGCGGTGGCCGGAGCCGCCACCCTCACCGCCGGATTCCTCATCCAGCGCCTGCTCACCGGGCGCCCCGCCTATCGGCTGCACGACCACGCTCAGCCTGCCGTCGCCGATCCGCGAGCCGGCCTTGCCGCACAGCCAGAAGCGCCCACACCGCAGCGAGAATCCACAGCCACGCGATCCGGCTGACCGGCGCGGCGGCAGCGAGACCCGCGGTGACCACAACGTCCAGGACCGTCAGCCACTCGTCCCGCGCCGTCCACCGCACCGCCATCCTCACCTCCCACCCAGGTCGGAACCGTGGAGAACGGGCCGCCCGGGCTCCGTTCCGTGCCGATGCCCACCGGTCCGCGAGCCGAACCAGGCGGATGCCGCCGTCACCAAGGCGGCGATCAGCAGGACCGGCACCGCCCAGTGGACCGCCGGCGTCACGCTGCCCACGGGTGCGAGATGCAGGGCCAAGGTGACCAGGGCAACCCCCAGGGCCGTACCCAGGCCCCGGGTCATGTTGACCAGCCCACCGCCGGTGCCGGACGCGGCCGCCGGGACAGCCCGCATGACCAGTGCGTTGTTGGCGGGAGTGAAGAGCCCCAGCCCTGCACCGAGCAGTGCCAGCAGCGGTGCCAGCGACCCGGCCGACACCGGCACGACCAGCATCCCGGCCAAGGCCACTCCCGCGATCGTCGAGCCCAGCACACACCGCAGCCGATCGGTCAACGACTTGGGCAGCAACCGGTCGGCGCCTGCCGCGGCAAGGGCAAATCCCGCAGGCAGCGCGGTGACCACCACACCGGTCAGCAACTCCGACACCCCCGCGTGGCCCAGGACCACGGGCACGAGGACCAACGGCCCGAACAGCACCAGATAGCCGCTGAGCGCACCCACCAGCCCCGGTGCCACCGCCGGCACCCGCAGCAGCGCCAAGTCCAGCAGCGGCGCGACGGCCCGCCGCTGCCGGACGACAAACGCGACAGCCGCCACGATCGTGGCCGCGAACAGCACGCCGACCAGCCAACCAGCCAGCGGCAGGCCGGAGGCCGCCGATACGCCCAGCAGGAGTGCCGTCGTCGCCGTCCCCAGCCACAACAGCCCCCACCAGTCGAAGCTCGGCACCGGAGTGCGGCTACGGGTGCGC
Organism: uncultured Actinomycetota bacterium; assembly: GCA_963756705.1. Classification (GTDB taxonomy): domain Bacteria; phylum Actinomycetota; class Actinomycetes; order Streptomycetales; family Streptomycetaceae; genus Actinacidiphila. The sequence goes on from CAVWOS010000010.1 coordinate 812,722, forward strand.
GGTAGCAGGAAATGCCCCGCCACCACCGCGACCACGCCGATCGGCACGTTGATGCCGAAGACCCAGCGCCAGCCCACCGTGCTCACCAAGGCGGCGCCCACCGTCGGCCCGAGCGCAAGCCCCACCGCCTGGGCCGCCGCCTGGACTCCCAACGCGGTGCGCATCTTCCCCCGCGGAGCGCTGGTGACGACCAACGCCACACTGTTGGCCTGGAGCATCGCCGCGCCGGCCGCCTGCACCACGCGGAAGACGATCAGCGCCCCCAGCGACGGGGCCAGCCCGCATGCCGCCGACGCCGCGGTGAACACCACGAACCCGTAGAGGTAGAACAGTTTGCGCCCCCGTGCGTCCGCCAGTCGCCCGACCGGCACCAGCAGCGCCACCAGCGTCAGCAGATACGCCAGCGACACCCACTCCACACCCGCCAGCGGCGCATGGAACTCCGACCGCAGCCTGCCGTACGTCAGCGTGACGATGCTCGCGTCCAACTGCCCCATGAACGCGCCGAAGCACACCGTCGCCACCGCCAGCCGCCATGCGCCGGACCGGCCCCGTATGCCCTCCGGGCGACGGCTCTCCTGCACGAGGAGAGCAGGCCACCGTCCCCGTGTCGCGGCGGAACGCCCGGCACGCTCCCCCACAGCTCCTCCTCGCGACACCCGCTACCAGCTCCTTCGTGCCCGGTCCTCAGGGCCAGATTACATCGGGAACAGAAATATTCTGTCACCGCATAGATGACCCCTCGGTCGGTGATCGACGGCGCCGCATGGAAACCCTGCGTATTCTGTACAGGCCGATTCGTGACACGGCCGTCGGCCTCCAGATCGGCCGAAGACCACCCTGGCCGGACCCCGACGAGGTTCGCCCGACGCAGCCCGGGTGCCCCTGTAGCGTGGGTGATATGTCATCGGACGGCATGCCGGGGCAGGAATCCGGGAGACTGTGGAAGCGTCCCAGGGCGCTCACGGCCCTGTGCATCGTTGTCCTCCTGCTGCTCCTCGCCCTCGACGCGCTGGGCGGTTCGACCGTGCGGCTTGGCGGAGCGATGCTCGCGGTGCCCGCGCTCGCGGCGGTGTTCGGCTCCCCTGGCTCAGTGCTGGCTGTCGTCGCGGTGATGCTGCCCGCCTACATAGGAACACTCGCCGAGAACGGGCGTCTGAACTGGTCGAACGCACCGGTGGCCATCGCCACGGCGGGAGGCATCGGCGCTGCCGCGGTGCAGGCGAGTGCGGTCCGGGCGCGGCGGGTCCGTGATCTCGCGAGATCACGGGAGGTGACCACGAGAACGCAGGAGATCCTCGTGCGGCCCCTGCCACCGCAACTCGGGCCGGTGGACATCGCATCGGTGTACCTGGCGTCAGACCGGGAGTCCACGATCGGCGGCGACCTGTACGCCTGCGCCCTCATGGACGGCAGACCCCGGGTGATGGTCGCCGACGTGGAAGGCAAGGGGCTGGACGCCGTCGAGGTGGTGATGTTCCTGATCAACGCCTTCCGCCAGGCGACCTGGGACGGTGTTCCGCTGGCCGAGCTCCCCTCCCATCTCGACGAGACGCTCCGCCGGGATCTGACCCGGACGTCTGAAGAGCGGGCCCAGAGGACCCGACGACCCCTGGAACCGGAACTCCGCGCCGATGAGACCTTCGCAACAGCCGTCGTGGTCGAGGTGTCGCACGATGGGGGGAAGCTTCTCATGGTCAACTGCGGTCATCCCGCCCCCCTGCTGCTGAGGGACGGACTCGGGAGCGAACTGGAGCCCTCAGAGCCCGCTCTTCCGCTGGGCCTGCACCACCTGGACACCACCCGGGTCCCCGTCGACGTCCACAGCTTCGGGAGTGGCGACACACTTCTGCTGTACACCGATGGCCTGATCGAGTCCCGCGATCAAGACGGCCGCTTCTACCCAGTGCTCGACCGCGTCGGGAACTGGACTCCCCGCCGACCGGACGACCTCCTGGCCGCCCTCCGGAACGACCTCATGCGCCACGCTGGATCACGCCTGGCCGATGACGTCGCCATGGTCGCGATCCGCCGCAGTACCCCGTTCGATCCCCGGTGAGTCCCGCCCGCCGGCCCCGTGGTCGCACGGGCACAGGGCCCAGCAAAAGCCGCCCGTGAGAGCCCGACCTCGGAGTGCTCGCAGGTAGTCGGCACTGATCTCTGCGAACAGAAGCCTCACGTCGGTTGGGCTCCGTCGGCCGTCCCGGGGCCCGGTAGGTCGAACGTGCGGGTGGCGCCCGGCGCGACGGAGGAGGTGCGGCCGCTCAGGACCACGGGGAGCGCGGATCTCTCCGATGCCGGCACCCCGATCGTCAACTGCCGCCCTCGCAGCCGTACGTGGACTCCCCAGTGCCCTCGGTACCGCAGCGAGAACCCGTACGCCGACAGAGCCGGCAGGGGGACGGGGTCGAGCCAGAGGGCGTTCTCGCGCGTCTCCAGGCCGGTCAGTCCTCGTTGCACCAGGTCGAGGGTCCCCGCCATCGCGCCGAGGTGGATGCCTTCGCCGGTGGTGCCGCCCTGGAGGTCGGCGATGTCCCCCTCCAGCGCCTCCCGGCAGTACGTCCACGCGTCGGCCCGCCGGGCCCGGGCGAGGACCCAGCCGTGGACCAGGCCGCTGAGGGTGGAGCCGTGGCTGGTGCGACTGAGGTAGTGGTCGACGGTTCTGCGCCAGATCTCGTCGTCCAGGTGGTAACCGAGGCGCCTGAACAGGTCCCGCAGTTCGGCGGGGGAGAAGAGGTAGCCGAGCATGAGGGCGTCGGCCTGCTTGGACGCCTGGTAGCGGTTGACCGAGTCGCCCTCGGCCTCCAGGATCCGGTCCAGCCGCCGGATGCTGTCGTAGCGCGCGCGGTACGCCGCCCAGTCCAGCTCGGCGAGGTCGCCGTAGCCGTCGAACTGGCTGATGACGCCCTGGTGGAACGGGACTCGAAGACGCCTGGAGACGTCCTCCCACCGCTGGAGTTCCGCGCTGTCGAGTCCGATGCGCTCGAAAAGCTCCTGGCGCCGCCAGGCGGGAAGGTGCTCCGTCAGCTCCAGGGCCCGGCACAGGACCCAGGCCGCGGTGACGTTGGTGTAGGCGTTGTCGTCCAGCCCGGGCCGGGCGGCATCCGGGTAGGCGTCGTGGTACTCGTCCGGCCCCACGACGCCCTTGATGCGGTAGCGCTGCTCCGAGGAGTCGTAGACCGCGGTACTCGCCCAGAAGCGGGCGATCTGCAGGAGCATGTCCGCCCCCTTGCTGTGCAGGTACTCCGTGTCGCCGCTCGCTTGGCAGTACTGCCAGACGTTGTAGGCCACGGCGGAGCCGACGTGGTGCTGGAGCCGGCTGTGGTCGGGGAGCCACCGTCCGGAGCGGGGGTTGAGGTGCACCTCGGGCGTCTCCTCGCGGCCGTCGCTCCCGCTTTGCCATGGGTACATCGCGCCGACGCGACCCGCTTCGGCTGCCGCGCGGCAGGCCCGGGGCAGCCGTCGGTGGCGGTAGTCCAGCAGCCCTCGGGAGACCTCCGGGAAATGCAGGTTGAGATAGGGGAGGACGAACAACTCGTCCCAGAAGACATGGCCGCGGTACGCCTCGCCGTGGAGCCCGCGCGCGGGCACGCCCACGTCCAGGTCGGCCGTGTGGGGGGACAGCGTCTGCAGCACATGGAAGAGGTGGAAGCGCAGGACGCGTCCCGCCTCTTCCTGAACTTGGAGGTCCGCCCGCCGCCACAGGCGTTCCCAAGCGGCGACGTGGGATCCGGTCAGTTCGGAGAAGTCCGCGGCGCCGGTCACCCGGTCGAGGGCGGCTTCGAGGGGATCGCCGATCGCCGGATCACGGGAGGTGTGCAGGGCGATGGTCTTGGTGACGACGACGGGCCGGCCGGGGGCGACGGGCACGACCAGGCGGTGGAGGGCGCTGCGCGGTGCCGGGCGGAGCTGTGAGGAGACCTCGGCCGGCTCCGAGACGACCGTCCGGGCGGCCAGGGCGATGCCGATGTCCGAGGCACTCGTGCGACAGGTCAGCCAGACTCGGTCCGGTTCGACGGAGCCCGTCCGTACGGCGCACAGATGTTCCCGGTCGAGGGATCGATAGCGGTGCACGTTCGCGTTGGTCACGTCACCGTCGAGGGCGGACTCGATCTCGACCTGCCCCGACCAGGTGTCGGTGCTGATCACGGTTCGCAGCGCGGCGAGGTGCGGGTCGCCCATGTGCACCAGGCGGGACTGGCGCACGCTGACCTCGCCGGCTTCGTCGTCCGCGTAGCGGCAGGTTCGGGTGAGCACCGCGCGGCGCAGGTCGAGCCGGTGGCCGTGCTCCAGGAGCCGCGCGGTGCCGGGGGAGAACCACCGGCCGGCGGAGCCTTCGGGGGAGCGCAGCCGAAACCGGAGGAACAGCCAGTTCGGGAGGTTGACCATGTCCTCGTTGACCACCCGACGACCTGCCACGGTCGACTCCAGGCGGTTGTAACAGCCCGCGACGTAGGTCCCCGGGTAGTGCACTCCGTCAGCCGTGCTCTCGGGCAGTGCTCCGCGGGTGGCGAAGTAGCCGTTGCCGAGGGTGCACAGCGCCTCCCGCAGGCGCTCGGCGGCCGGGTCGTAGCCGGGGTACTCCCAGATCCAGTCCGACATCAGCCGCATCACCTCCTCTCCGCGGCTCCACGTTGCCGTGTACCTCCCTGAACACCGTCGCACCGCCCGGAAGGTGCCGCGACCGCCCGATCGGTTTCCCCGGGTTGCGCCGGGCGGCCCCGGGGCGATCGTGGAAGCATGGGCCAGGGCGGAGGGAGTCGATGATGGCGGTACACCCGCCCGGCGGGACCGAGCCTCGGCCGGGCGCCGGCTCGGCCGCTCCTCCACAGCCCCGTGCCGAAGTGCGCGAGACCCACACCGCTGTCCTGTTCTTCGTCGGGGACAAGGTCTACAAGATCAAGAAGCCGGTCGACCTGGGATTCCTGGACTTCACCCGCCGGGCGGCGCGACAGGCGGTGTGCGAGCAGGAGGTCGCCCTCAACCGCAGGTTCGCCCCGGACGTCTACCTGGGCCTCGGGGAGTTCCGGGGTCCGGGCGAGGGGTCGCCCGAGCCGGTGGTCGTGATGCGACGCATGCCGGAGGAGCGTCGCCTGTCCCGGCTGGTACGCGAGGGCGTCGCAGTGGATGACGTCCTGAGGGCCGTCGCGCGTCTGCTCGCAGGACGGCACGCCGACGCCACCCGCAGTCCGCAGATCGATGAGCAGGGCACCCGGGACGCGTTGCGGGCGCGCTGGGAGGCGAGTTTCGAGCAGGTGCGTTCCATGGCCGACACGGGCCCCGTGCCCGAGGAGGTGCCGACGGTGGAACGGTTGGTGCGTCGTTACCTGGAGGGGCGCGAGGCGCTGTTCGACTCCCGCGTCGAGCAGGGACGGATCGTCGACGGGCACGGCGACGTGCTCACCGACGACATCTTCTGCCTCGACGACGGACCCCGCGTCCTGGACTGCCTGGAGTTCGACGACCGCCTGCGCTACGTGGACGGGCTGGACGACGCCGCCTTCCTCGCCATGGACCTGGAGCGGCTGGGCGACGCCCGGGCGGCCGCGCTCTTCCTGTCCTGGTACAGCGAGTACTCGGGCGATGCGGCGCCTCCGTCCCTGCGGCACCACTACGTCGCCTACCGCGCGTTCGTGCGGGCGAAGGTGTCATTGATCCAGGCGCGGCAGGGAACTAGGGGAGCGGAGGCGGCTGCCCGGAAACTGGTCACGATGACAGTGCGCCACCTGCGCGCCTCCGCCGTCGGGCTGACGCTGGTCGGCGGGCTCCCCGGCAGCGGGAAATCCACTCTGTCGGGTGCGCTGGCCGACCGCCTGGGCGTCACGCTGCTCAGCAGCGACCGCCTCCGTAAGGAACTGGCCGGCATCCCCGCCGAGCGGTCCGCGGCGGCCGGCTACGGCGAGGGCCTGTACACACACGAGTGGACGGACCGCACCTACACAGCGCTCCTGGACCGTGCGTCCGCGCTGCTCTCCCGCGGCGAGTCCGTCGTTCTGGACGCCACCTGGTCGCACGCCGGACAGCGCGAGGCCGCCGTCCGCCTGGCCGAACGCACCAGCGCCGACCTGGTGGCCCTGCACTGCCAGGTGCCGGGCGAGGTGTCCGAGGACCGCCTGCGATCCCGATCAGCAGGTGCTTCCGACGCCGACGCCGCCGTGGCGGCCGCGATGGCGGCCGCGGAGCCGCCGTGGCCCGAGGCGGCCGTCATCGACACCAGCGGCCCCCTGGAATCGGCCGTCGCTCAGGCACTGGCGGTCGTACGACCCGACGCCGGCGACCAGGGCACCCCCGTCTTCCGCCGCCCGTACATGGAGCCGGGCTGAGCCGCGGGGGCGGCGTGACCCGTCAGCGGGAGACGAGCCGCGGGACCGAACCGGGACCGTTCGGCCCTAGCAGTGGTCCCGTATCCGGGCGAACATCGACAGCAGGCCCTGGTCGGCGCTGCCGGCCGTTCGAGGGCCACGAGCGAACGAGCGAGGCGCGGACATTGTCATCGCAGCCCCCGATCCGGGTCTTCCTCCTCGACGACCACGAGGTGGTGCGCCGAGGCGTGCGTGATCTGCTGGACGCCGAACCGGACATCGACGTGGTCGGTGAGGCGGACACGGCCGAGCGCGCGCTGGCCCGCTGCCCGGCCCTGCGCCCGGACGTCGCCGTCCTGGACGTGCGACTGCCGGACGGCGACGGGATCACCGTGTGCAGGGAACTGCGGTCAGGTATGCCGGGGCTCGCCTGTCTCGTCCTGACCTCGTTCGACGACGACGACGCGCTGCTGGACGCGATCATGGCCGGCGCGGCCGGATACGTGTTGAAGCAGATCAAGGGCTCCGACCTGGTCTCGGCGGTCCGCACGGTCGCTTCCGGGCAGTCCATGCTCGACCCGGCCACGACCGCCCGGCTGATGAGCAGCCTGCGTCACGAGGGCTCCGACGCGGACCCGGAACAGCGGGCGCTGGCCTCCCTGTCGCCGCGGGAGCGGGAGATCCTGGACCTGATCGGCGAAGGCCTCACCAACCGCCAGATCGGCAAACGGCTCTACCTCGCGGAGAAGACGGTCAAGAACAACGTGTCGAGACTGCTGGCCAAACTCGGGGTCGAGCGCAGGATCCAGGCGGCGGTGATCGCCTCCCACGGCGCCGCCGGACCGGACCACCACCAGCACTGATCACAGGGCCGGTCGGACCCCGCACCGGGATCCATCGGCCCTTCCGTACTCCGCACCGATCAAGGAGCCTGAAGGCAGGACGATCGCGAGGAGGACGCCATGCGCGCCACGGCGCTGGACGCGGCGACCCTGGAGAAACTCATCACCGCGGCCATCGCCGCGCCGTCGATCCACAACACCCAGCCGTGGCGCTACCGGCTCGACCCCGACACCTCGACGGTCGAAGTGCGGACGGCCGCGGACCGGTCGCTGCTCCACATCGACCCCACGGGCAGGGCCCTGCACATCTCGGTGGGGGCCGCCGTGTTCAACCTGCGCGTCGCCGTCGCGCACTTCGGCTGGGAGCCCGTCGTCCACCTGCTCCCCAAGCCGTCGGAGCCCGACCATCTGGCCTCGGTGCGACTTGCCGGCCCCCGTCACGGCACCCACCGCCCTTCCCGGGGACCGGACGACGACCTCTACGACGCGGTGTGGCGCAGGCACAGCAGCCGACTCCCGTTCTCCGAGCAGCGTGTTCCGCCGGAGGTGCTGGAGCGGATCACCACGGCCGCCGGTGCCGAAGGAGCCCGGCTCACCCGGCCCGGGCCCGCTGAGACGTCCCGCATCCTGGAGCTGACGGCCGAGGCGGAACGGATCGACGCCACGGACCCGGCACGCAGGGAGGAAAGCCGCGCCTGGGTCCGGGAGGGGCGGTCGTCCGGCCTGCCCGGTTCGGCCCTCGGGCCGCAGGACGCGACCGGTCGCCTCCCCATGCGGGACTACTCCGCCGCGCGCCCGGAGGACCACCGGCCGCCGATGGTCTTCGAGCGGCACCCGGTCATCGCCGTGCTGTCCACCCGGCGGGACACCCCTGCGGACTGGCTGCGCGCCGGCCAGGCGCTGGAGCATGCCTTGCTGGTCGCGACGGTCCATGGCGTGCGGGCGTCGCTGCTGCACCAGGCGGCGGAGTGGGACGACCTGAGGTGGGCCCTGCGCGATCCGCGCGGCGCGTTCCAGGAGGTCCAGATGCTCATTCGCTTCGGCTTCGGCCCGGAAGGGCCCGCCACCCCGCGCCTGTCCGCACACGACGTTCTGGAAGAGCCGCACCGGCGGCAGGACTGATCCGCGCAGGGAGGACCGGATCGGTCACCGAGCCTTCGTCGGCGTATTCAGCTCGCATCGGACGTCCACAACGCCCTCGACCGCTCGGCTCAGCCGGGTGGCGACCGCGATGAGCCCGGGTTCGAAGACGTCTCCCCGCAGCGTGACCGAACCGTCCCGCACCTCGACGGTGACCGAGGACTCGCCGGGAAAGAGCAGGCGGACGACGTCCCGGTGGACCTCGGCGGCGATGTCCTCGTCCGCCCGCAGGAACACCCGAAGGAGGTCGGAGCGGCTGACGATTCCGCGCAGCCTGCCCTCGGCATCCGTCACCGGCAGTCGCTTTACATGACGACGTGCCATGATGCGAGCCGCTTGGGCCACCGTGGAATCCGGGTGCACACAGATGGCCGGGGAGGTCATGAGTTCCCGCGCCGTCGCCGCCGCTGCCTTGGTCGCCTCGTCCAGGTGCCGAACGTCGTCGAGCCGGGCCGGTTCGCTGTCCCGATACTCCTCCTTGGGCAACAGGTCCGCCTCGGACACCACGCCGATGACCCGTGCGTCTCCCTCCAGCACGGGCACGGCGCTGACCTTCCACTCGTACAGTGTCTTGACGATCCGCTTGAAGCTCGTGTCCTGTCCGACGGCGACAACCCTCTCGGTCATGACGTCACGCACGGTGCGGGGCGATGCGAACACGATCCTCCTCCCTTCGACGACGTCCGCCGGTGCGGCGGTGCCGCTCACAGCCGCTGCGGCTGGGTACTGATCTCCTTCGCGATTCCCAGTGCCCAGGCCTGAATCTGGTCGCGATCCCGGAAATCGCCTCCTCTTCCCTGGCCGAGCAGCACCCGGGCGGTGAACCCGCGGGCCCCTTCGGCCAGTCGCCCCCCGAAGGTCGCGTGCGCGCGGGCATCCACCCGATCGGCGATCCTCACCGCTCCGGGAACCGGTGCCGTGTCCTCGCCCAGCGCGGACGCGTCGAGGGGCCCGCTGCTGAACAGCCACACCGGTAGTTCGAGCAGAACACCGCGGTGGCGCCGCTCGAAGCGGACGGCCGACCGCAGCCAGCGGCCGCGGTACACCCCGGAGCCGAGGACGACCGCGGTGTACCCGCCGAGGTCCGTCACCGCCGAGGCGGGCAGTACCTCCGCATTGATCCCTTCTCCGCGCAGAGTCTCACCGATCCAACGCGCGACCTCGGCGGTACCGCCGTTCCTGGTCCCGTAGGCGACGAGCACGCGCGGCTCGGACGCAGGGCGGTGTTCAGCTCGGATCATGGTTCGAACCCGGGCCGGTCCCCGGCGGGACGGACAGCCTCGGCCTCGTCCGTGCGGTAGTCGAGGTCCGCGGTGACGTCCACGACTCCGTCGACGCCCTCGCAGAGCCGGAGCACCACGGGGATGAGGCTGCGGCGGTCGACCGTGCCGTGCAGTTGGACCCTGCCGTCGGTCACGTCGACGGACACCTCGTCGGGGCCGATCCCCAGGGTGTGGTTCAGCAGGGCCCCGGCGATCTCCTCACGGATCAGGCCGTCGCGGCGCAGGAAGACCCGCAGCAGATCCGCGCGGCTGACGATGCCGGCGAGCCGACCGGTCTCGTCCACGACGGGAAGCCTCTTGACGTGGCGACGGTCCATGACCCGGGCTGCTTCGACCACCGACCACTCGGGACGTGCCGTGATCGCCGGACTGGACATGAGGCCCTCGGCGGTCGCCGCGACGTGCTCGGCGGCTGGTGCGTCGGGCGTGTCGAGGACGTTCAGCAGGCCGGCCGGGTCCGGCTGCCCCGATTCCCTGCGGAGGAGATCCGCCTCGGAGACGATGCCCACCGGCCGGTCGTAGTCGTCCACGACCGGCACCGCCGTGATGTCGTGGTCGGACAAGGTCTCGGCGATGTGCTTGAAGGACGTATCGGGCCGTACCCGGTAGACCGTGTGGGTCATCAGGTCACTCACGTTCCGGTTCCTCATGTGCGGCTCGCCTCTTCCCGAGCGCGGTATTGCCTCATCTCCACCGTGCGGCGTCGTCCGGGACCTGGTGAGGGCCGGTCGGGGTGCGGGTCGGGGACCGACCGGCCCTGTGTGTGGCGCCCAGGCATCGGGCAGGTCGATCGCGGTGATCCCGGATGGCCCTGGTCCGGGCGGCACCGGAACCCGTCCCCGTGATACCCCGCGGACCGGAACTCGTCCCGGTCGCGACCCCGGGCGAGTCATGGCATGGCACGGAGGTGTGCCTCCACCCGATCACGGGTGCGGTCGGTGAGCCGGCGCAGGCGATCCGAGGTACTGGCTCTGGGCGGCCGCGGGTCACGCACCCGTCGGGCATCGGGCGGCAACTGGCCGAAGTCGGCGTCAAAGGCGGTCCGGTCGGGGATCTCGGAGCGGGACGGCCGCGTTCGCCGTCCTCCGACCATCACGGTCTCGAGCAGCGGGTGGGTTCCCCCTGGGCCCTGTTCATCCCGCAGAGCCACCACGTCGGTGATCCCGGCCCCTCGGTGGACCTGCTTGGCCCCGGGAAGAGTGACCTTGGCCGTGGACAGTTTCATCATCGGTCGACCGTCGTACTCGACCAGTTTGTAGGCGGCGTCCAGATAGGGCGCGTCGGCCGCCACGCCGACCCGGGTGCCGACCGCGTACACATCGATGGGCGCGCCCACTCGTACGAGCCGCTCGATCTCGAACTCGTCCAGGCCTCCGCTGGCCGTGATCCGGACCTCGGGAAGGCCGCGCGAGTCGAGGAGATCACGGGCCTCGACCGCCAAGGAAGCGAGGTCTCCGCTGTCCAGCCGTACCGCGCACCCCTCCGACAGCCCGGCTTCCCGCAGGACCTCGGCGGCGGTGACGACTCCCGATGCGGTGTCGTAGGTGTCGACCAGCAGTGTGACGGGTCCGGGGTGCGCACGGATGAACGCGCGGAAGGCAGCGGCCTCGTCCTCGAACGCCTCCACATAAGAATGAGCCATCGTCCCGACGGCGGGCAGCCCATAGGCACGTGCGGCCGCCACGTTGCTGGTCCCGGCGAAACCCACCATGGCGCCCACCCGGGCCGTCCGCATGCCGGCGTCGATGCCGTGCGTACGCCGCAACGAGAAGTCCACGACGGGGCGTCCGGCGGCCGCGACGACGCAGCGCGCGGCCTTGGAGGCCACCGCGGTCTGGTGGCAGACCTGGTTCAACAGGTACGACTCGACGAACTGCGCCTCGGGCAGCGGCGCGGTCACCTCGATCAGCGGCTCCCCGGCCAGCACGACCCTGCCCTCCGGTACGGCGCGTACCTCGCCGGTGAACCGGAGGCCCAGCAGAGGTTCGAGGTCGTTGGGCGGGCGGCCGAGAGCCCAGGCGAAGACGGCGATGTCCTCCTCGTCGATCCGCAGCTCCGCGAGGAAGTCCAGCGCCGGTTCCAGGCCGGCGGCGACGAGGAAGCCGCGACCTTTCGGCACACTCCGTACGAACAGGCTGAACGTCGCGGGCGCCGTCATGCGCTCCCGCAGGTAGGAGTGGGCCATCGTCACTTCGTACAGGTCGGTGATCTGTGCCTCGGACATCACGTTCCCCTGCTCCGGCAGCGGCGCGGCAGGCTCCGGCGAGGCGTCGTGTCACGCGACGCCGCCATGGTGGCTTCCTCTCCCACCAGAGTCCCACGAGGCCGGGTAGCAGGCAGTCCGGCGGATCTCCGCTGTCGTCGCGCCTTCATCGGGCTGCGGTGGACGATCACGCGCGACCCGGCGATCGCACCTAGCCTGGAGGGAGAGGTCGCGGACCTGCTGTTGGAAAGCGGAGGAGCACTCCATGCGCGCACACGTCGGGGACTGGATCGTCGTGGAGGCGCTGCATCTCGGCGGGGAGCGGCGCCGGGGCCAGATCGTCGGTCTCGAGCACGAGGACGGCACACCGCCTTACGTCGTGCGCTGGACGGAGGACGACCGGGAGACCCTTTTCTTCCCCGGCCCCGAAGCGCACATCGAGTCGCCTGGGGGACACACTGCGCAGCGCCGGTCCGGTTGAGGCACCAGGAGCATGGACACGGCTGCCTTTCAGGGCTTTGCTCCGGTGACGCCCGCCGGGTCGGGCGGGCCGTATCCGCCGCCTCCGGGGGTCTCGATCACGAGGACGTCTCCCGGACGCAGGGGGGCACTGTCACTGCCGGACAGATGTTCGACGGTGCCGTCGGCGCGTTCCACACGTGCCGATCCGAGAGCGCCGGGGGAGCCGCCGGCCATTCCGTAGGGAGGCACACGGCGGTGGCTGGACAGGATGCTCACCGTCATGGGTTCGTGGAAGGCGAGGCGCCGGACCGCGCCGTCCCCGCCGCGCCACCTGCCGTCGCCGCCGCTGCCGTGCCGGACGGTGAACTCCTCGACCAGAACGGGGTGGCGCCACTCGAGGACTTCCGGATCGGTCAGCCGGGAGTTGGTCATGTGGGTCTGCACCACCGATGCCCCCTCGAACCCCGGCCCGGCGCCGGAGCCGGAGCCGATGGTCTCGTAGTACTGGTGGCGGTCGTTGCCGAAGGAGAGGTTGTTCATGGTTCCGGAGCCCTCCGCCTGAACGCCCATGGCGGCGCACAGGCAACCGACGACGGCCTGTGAGGTCTCCACGTTGCCGGCGACGACGGCGGCGGGGCGGACTGGGGCGAGCATGGAGCCGGCCGGGACGTGGATGCGCAGCGGGCGCAGGCAGCCGTCGTTGAGAGGGATCTCATCGGCGACGAGGGTGCGGAAGACGTAGAGCACCGCCGCCGTCGTCACCGACAGCGGGGCGTTGAAGTTGGTGTCGAGCTGTGGCGAGGTCCCGGTGAAGTCCAAGGTCGCGGAGCGTTCTCCGTGGTCCACCGTGACCCTTGCGCAGATGACCGCTCCGGAGTCCGTCTCGTACCGGAAGGATCCGTCGCTCAGGGCGTCGATGACACGGCGGACGGACTCCTCCGCGTTGTCCTGCACGTGCCGCATGTAGGCGCGGACCACGTCCAGCCCGAAGTGCTCGATCATCCGCAGGACTTCGTCGACGCCCTTGCGGTTGGCGGCGATCTGCGCCCGCAGATCGGCGAGGTTGGTCTCCGGGTTGCGCGAGGGGTAGCGGCCGCCGGTGAGCAGCCCCCGGGTCTCCTCTTCCCGCAGCCTGCCGTCCTGGACCAGGAGCCAGTTGTCGAAGAGCACGCCCTCCTCGTCGATACGCCTGCTGCGCGCCGGCATGGAGCCAGGTGCCATCCCACCGATCTCGGCGTGATGACCGCGGGAGGCGACGAAGAAGAGCAGTTCGGATTCCTCGCCCGTGCCGGAAGAGCCGAAGACCGGCGTGACCACGGTGACGTCCGGCAGGTGCGTGCCCCCGTGGTAGGGATCGTTGACGGCGTACGCGTCCCCCGGCCGGATCGATGTCCCGCGGCGGCGAATCACCTCCTTGACGCTTGTGCCCATGGAGCCCAAGTGCACGGGAATGTGCGGGGCGTTGGCGATGAGATTGCCGTTCGGGTCGAAGAGCGCGCAGGAGAAGTCGAGCCGCTCCTTGATGTTCACCGACTGCGCCGTCGACTCCAGTCGCGCGCCCATCTGTTCCGCGATGGACATGAAGAGGCTGTTGAAGATCTCCAGCATGACGGGGTCGGCGGCCGTAGTGACCTTGTCCTGGTCGGGGGTGGACACCCGCCGGACCAGCAACTGGTGTTCGGGGGTGACGGTCGCCTGCCAGCCGGGTTCGATGACGGTGGTGGAGTCGGCCTCGGTGACGAGGGCCGGACCGCTCAGGACCTCGCCGGAGTGCATCGTCCGGCGAGGCCACAGAGGAACCTCTCGCCAGACCCCCTTCACGAACATCCGTGCCGTGCCCCGCTGTTCGGGTTGCTCCGGTGCGTGCGGGACCGCTGTGACATCCGGCGGCTCTGTGAGTCCGACGCCCTCCACCGCCAGGGCCTCGACCACGATCGGCCGGTCCATCAGGAAGGAGTAGCGGGCCCGGTGGGCGGACTCGAAGGCCGCGACCATCGCGTCGGCGTCGGCGAGTTCGACCGGGAGCGTGGTGTCGGTGCCGTCATAGCGCAGCTGGGCGCGGGTGGTCAGCCGTACGCGTTCGGCGGCGACGCCCTGGTCCAGCAATTCCTGACGCACGACGGAGCCGAGTGCCTCCGCGGCCCTCCCCACCTCGGCCATGGCCGTCTGGTCGAGCCGTGCTTCCACCGATTGCTCGCGCAGGGCCGTGGTGTCGGCGAGGCCGATGCCGAGTGCCGACAGCACCCCGGCCATGGGAGGGACGAGAACGGTACGCATGCCGAGGGCGTCCGCGACCGCACAGGCGTGCTGGCCGCCGGCCCCGCCGAAGGTCGTCAACGCGTACTGGGTGATGTCGTACCCCTTCTGCACCGAGATGCGCTTGACCGCGTTGGCGACGTTGGTGACGGCCACGCGCAGGAAACCTTCGGCCACCTCCTCGGGTGACCGTTCGTCGCCGCTTTCCGCGTGAATGCGGTCGGCGAGTTCGCGGAAGGCGCGCTGGACGGCATCCGCGTCCAGCGGCCGGTCGCCATCGGGACCGAAGACAGCGGGGAAGGACCCGGGCTGGATGCGCCCGAGCATGACATTGGCGTCGGTGACCGTCAGCGGCCCGCCGCGGCGGTAGCCCACCGGGCCCGGGTCGGCTCCCGCGGAGTCCGGCCCGACCCGATAGCGACCGCCGTCGAAACCGAGGACGGAGCCGCCGCCGGCCGCGACCGTGTGGATGCTCAGCATGGGAGCGCGCAGGCGGACCCCGGCCACCTGGCTGTCCAGCGTCCGCTCGTACGTGCCCGCGTAGTGCGACACATCGGTGGAGGTGCCGCCCATGTCGAAGCCGATCACCTTGTCGAAGCCTGCCAGGTGGGACATCCGCACCATGCCGACGATGCCGCCCGCCGGCCCGGACAGTACGGCGTCCTTGCCGCGGAAGTGCTCCGCCTCGGCCAGCCCGCCGTTGGACTGCATGAACATCAGCCGCACCTCGGGGATCTCCCGGGCGACCTGTCGCACATAGCGCCGCAGGACGGGGGAGAGGTAAGCGTCCACCACCGTCGTGTCGCCCCGAGGCACCACGCGCATCAGAGGGCTGACCTCACTGGACAGGGAAACCTGACGGAAGCCCATCCGCTGGGCCAGCTCGCCGATGGAGCGCTCGTGCCCGGGATACAGATGGCTGTGCAGGCACACGACGGCGAGGGAGCGAACGCCCTCGTCGTACACCTCGAACAGGTCGCGCTCGATCCGGTCGAGGTCCGGTGGGCACAGGACCGTGCCGTCGGCCGCGACGCGTTCGTCCACCTCCACGGTTCGCTCGTACAACTGCCCGGGAAGGACGATCTCCCGGTCGAAGATCCTCGGCCGGTTCTGGTAGCCGATGCGCAGGGCGTCTCCGAAGCCGCGCGTGACGACCAGGACGACGCGCTCGCCCTTGCGCTCCAGCAGGGCGTTGGTCGCCACCGTCGTGCCCATGCGCACTTCGTCGACGAGCGAGGCCGTGATCGGCTCGTCCTGCGAAAGGCCCAGCAGGTGACGGATCCCCGCGACGGCCGCGTCCCCGTAGCGCCGCGGATCGTCGGACAGGAGCTTGTGCGTCACCAGTCGCCCGTCAGGCCGCTGGGCGACGACGTCCGTGAATGTGCCGCCGCGATCGACCCAGAAGCGCCACCGCCGGCCCGTCATGGCTTCAGTATCGGATCATCGGGAGAAAATCCGCAAATCGCATCAAAAGTAATTTTGATCTCATAATGTGCAGTGGGGTGGGCTGCGGAGGTGAGCGTCATGGTGCACTTGGCGGTGGGGGTGTGTGCCGAGATCGTGTCCGGCGAACGGCGCGTCGCACTCGTCCCGCGCGCGGTCGGTCCTGTGCGCGCTCTCGGCACTACGGTGCTTGTGGAGCAGGGCGCGGGTGTTCCGGCCGGCTTCTCGGATCGCTCCTATACCGGCGCGGGCTCCCGTGTCGTCACTCGGCCGGAGGTGCTGGAGCGCGCCGACGTTCTCATCGGTGTCCGACGCCCGGGACGCGGCGCGCGCGACAGGCTCCGGCCCGGTCAGGTACTCATCGGCTTGCTGCGGCCGGAACACGATCCGCTCGCCGTACGCAACTGGGCGGACCACGGGATCACCGCGATCGGCCTCGAACTGATGAAGGACGCTTCGAAGCGGCCGGGCGCGGCCGCGTCCCAGGACCGCATCACCGGCAGTGAAGCGGTCCTGCTCGCCGCCGAGCGCGCCGCCGGTCACCACCGGACTTCGGCCCCCTCAGCGGAGGGCCGCCCGCTGCGTTTCCTCGTCGTCGGCACGGGAACCGCGGGCTTGGCGGCCGTGCGCACGGCCCGCATCCTCGGAGCCGATGTCGAGGTGTGCGGCGACGGCGGGCAGGGCACGGAAGAGGTCCGGTCGATGGGCGTGGGCCACCACGACTTGACCACGGCGAGGGCCTGCGGCGCCGTCCAGGCGTTCTTCGCGGGAGTGGTTCCGTCCTTCGATGTCCTCGTCATCACCTCACGGGCGTCGGCGGAGCACCGGCCGTCCTGGGACGAGGAGCCCGTCACCCTGATCGGCGCCGGGACGGCGGCGGCGATGCGACCGGGTTCCGTGATCGTCGACACCACGGTGGAGGCAGGCGGCGGGGCTGTCGAACCAGCCGTACCGGACACGGTCGTCACCGTCCCGCCGGGCGTCACCGTCGTCGGCGCCGGAAACCTCCCCTCACGCATCCCGCATGCGTCTTCCACCGCTTTCGCGCTCCACGTGCTTCCCCTGCTGCGCCGGATCGTTCGCGACGGAAGGCTCGCCATCGACCTCACGGACCCGCTTCAGGACGCCGTCGTGGTGACCCACCACGGACGGATCCGCGACGCGGACGTGCTCCGCCAGATCAACGACCTGACGGCGGTCGCGGGCCTGCCGTGACGGTCCTGCGGCGGAGCGTCATGACGACAGCATGGACACATGGCGGGCGGCGGAGACCGCGTGCCGGGCACAGCCCTCGTAGCAGCGTCCCAGCAGCGCGACATCCACCGCGTCGATCTCGGCCAGGGACGGGTCACCCGACACCAGGACCTCGTCCAGGACACGCTGCTGCGCGGCGACCGCTTCCAGATCGTGATCCAGGAGCGCGGTTCTGCCGACCGCGTCCGTGGGATCCAGCGGCGCGGTGGCGCCGGCTCTCTCGACCAGCGACAGCACACCGCTGCTCATCGCCTCGACCGTCGGCCTGATGCCCTCCGGCATGGGGCGTGACTGGCGTGACCAGGCGATGTCCGCGATCTGCTGGGTCAGCTCCGCCAGCCGTTGTGCGTCTCCGCCCAGGTGGACCGCCGCGACGGTCGTACGCACGTCCTGCTTCTTCTCTTTGCCGCCGAGCGGTGTGTCGGGCGCGAGATATTCGATCTCCGCGCGCATGTCGTGCAGAGCCCGGTGGGCGGCCTTCATGTCGCCCCGCGCCGATTCGCCGCCGAGGAGAACCGCGGTCGCGCCACCCAGTGCCGTGCGAGCGCTCCGCAGAGTGACGATCAGACGGTCGGCAACCCACGGAAGTCCGCCGTCACCGTGCTCGCCCATGCCGCACCGCTCTCCTTGGCCGTCGGGTGCCGTTGTCGCTCCAGCATGCCGGGTCGTCGGTGTGCGCCCTGGAAGGACGAGCGGACACTCCCACCTTTCGGGCATCTGGAGTCATCCGAACGGCCGAGTGGAGTGCCGGTGCGGACCGATGCCGAATTGTGGTTCCGCCGATCCGGTTCGACGATGACGACATGATCCCCGTCCCTCCACCGGACCGTCCCGGAGCCCGGAATCGCACGCGGGCCGGCGGGGAGGTTCCGACGGGCCTCCTCCGCCGATGACGAGCGCGGGCACCGGGCTTCGTACGCCTGGCGACGACGGGCGGCGGGGCGGTCCCGCAGCGGAAGCCGACCCCGCCGTTCACACCCTGCCCGTCGGGGAGGTCTTCCCGGCGTTGGAGAGCTCCCCCGCGGCCTGGGCAGTGCGGAGGTGACAGCGCGTCAGCGGCGCTTCGGCCCCAACGTGCTGCCGCACGCCGCCGGCAGGGCCTGGCGGCGTGACCTGATTGGGCAGTTCACCGACCTCTTCGCCGTCGTCCTGCTCGTCGCGTCCGCTGTCACCTTTCTGGCCTACGGGCTTCAGGAGCCCAGAGACGTGGGCACCCTGCAGTTGGGCATGGCGATTCTCGGTGTCGTGCTGCTGAACGCCGCCATCGGATTCGCCCAGGAGTACTCGGCCGAGCGCACGGCCGAGTCCCTGCAGGCGATGGTGCCGCGCACCTGCCGTGTGCTGCGCGGCGGGGAGCGACGGGAACTGCCCGCGCGCGAGCTGGTGCCCGGAGACGTCGTGGTCCTGGAGGCGGGGGACGCGGTGCCGGCGGACTGCCGCCTCGTCGAGGCCCACGAGGTGGCGGTGAACAACGCCGCGCTCACCGGGGAGAGCGACCCCGTCGGGCGCACCGCCGAGCCGGTGGTCTCCGACCCGGTGCTGGAGGCCCGCAACTGCGCCTTCATGGGAACGGACGTCGTGGGCGGCTCCGCCAAAGCCGTGGTGTTCGCCACGGGGTCCAGGACCGAGTTCGGCCGCATCTTCCGGCTCGCGTCCGCCGCGTCCCGGCAGAAGACCCCGCTGCAGCGGCAGGTCACCTCGATGGCCCGGCGGGTGGCAGGCGCGGCCCTGGCGATCGGGGCGATCATGTTCGCGGTACGCCTGCCCACCGGGCAGCCGCTCGTGGACACCTTCGTGTTCTCCCTCGGGGTGATGGTCGCCCTCGTGCCCGAGGGACTCCCCGCGACGCTGTCGGTGTCGCTGGCGATCGGCGTACGGCGGATGGCCCGCAGGCGCGCCCTCGTCAAGCAGCTGCTCGCGGTCGAGGCGCTCGGGTCCACCACGGTTGTGTGCACGGACAAGACCGGCACGCTGACGCAGGCCGAGATGACCGTGGTGCAGGTGTGGTCCGACGGTGTTGTCCACGCGGTATCAGGCGTCGGCTATGCGCCGACCGGTGAGGTGGAGGACGCCGGGCCGGTTCGCGAACTGCTCACCGTGGCCGCGCTGTGCTCCAACGCCCGCCTGGTTCCCCCGGCGGGTCGGGACGGGTGGCGGGTGCTGGGCGACACCACGGAGGGGGCATTGCTCGTCGTTGCGGCGAAAGCCGGACTGGACCTGGCCGCAGAGCAGGACGCGGCGCCGCGGGTGGGTGAGTTCCCCTTCGACTCGGACCGCAAGCTGATGAGCACCGTGCACCGTGACGGCGCCGGTGGCCATCGCGCGTACGTCAAGGGCGCGCCGCAGGAACTGCTGACCCGCTGTACGGCCGTCGTCCGGAAGGGAGAGCGGTCCCCGCTGACCGAGGAACTGCGGAGGGGGGTGGCAGCGGCGAACGACCGTATGGCCTCGGCGGGACTGCGCGTGCTGGCGGCGGCGGCGCGCGACCTCGATGACCCCCGGTCCGGGCAGGACGAAGTCGAGTCGCAACTGACCCTGCTCGGCCTCGTCGGCATGCTCGATCCTCCGAGACCTGAGGTCAGGGCCGCGGTCGACGCCTGTCGGCGGGCGAGGATCCGGGTCGTCATGGTCACCGGCGACCATCCCCTGACCGCGGAGGCGGTCGCCCGCCGGGTGGGCATCGTGAGAGAACCCGCCCCCACGGTGGTGACCGGCTCCCGGCTGGACGCACTGGATGACGACGCTCTCGACGACGTGCTGACCCGTTCGAGGGAACTGCTGCTGTGCAGGGTCAGCCCCGAGCACAAGCTCAGGGTGGTCACCGCCCTGCAGAGACGGGGCCACGTGGTCGCGGTCACCGGCGACGGGGCGAACGACGCGCCGGCCCTCAAACGGGCCGACATCGGCGTGGCGATGGGTCTTTCGGGCACCGACGTGGCCAGGGAGGCCGCGATCATGGTGCTGCTGGACGACTCCTTCGCGTCGATCACCGCGGCGGTGCGGCTCGGCCGTTCCATCTACCAGAACATCCGCAAGTTCCTGATCTACCTCTTCAGCCACAACATCGCCGAACTCGCCCCGATCCTGGCCGCCACCCTCGTCGGATTCCCGCTGGTCCCGATCACCGCCGTCCAGATCCTGGCGATCGACCTGGGGTCCGACGTCCTGCCCGCGCTGGCCCTGGGCGCGGAGCCACCGGAACCGGACGTCATGGATCGGCCACCGCGTGCCCGGCAGGAGAAGCTCTTCTCCACCGGGGTGATCGGGCGCATTCTCTTCCTGGGGGGAATCCAGGCGATCGGCGTGTGCGCCGTCTTCTTCTGGCACATCGAGCGGTCCGGAATCCCGTACGCCGATTTCACCAAGGACGACCCCGTCTACCGGAAGGCGATCACCCTGGTGCAGGCGGGGATCGTGGTCAGCCAGTTCTTCAACGCCCTGGCGGTCCGCACGGACCGGCAGAGTGTCTTCCGGGTGGGACTGCTGTCCAACCCGTGGCTGCTGGCGGCCGGATGTTTCGGGGTCGGCCTGATGGCGGCGATCAGCTACCTGCCACCCCTGCGGGCCGTCTTCCACACCGCACCGCTGAATGCCGTGGACTGGGCCGTCCTCGCCGGATTCGGGGCTGTGCTGCTGGCCGCGGAGGAGCTTCGCAAGTGGTGGCTGCGCGCCCGCCGGCCGGTGAGTCCCCAAGGAGAATTCCGATGCGAGTGATCATCGTGGGGTGCGGGCGTGTGGGTGCCGCGCTCGCCGTTCAACTCGTCGGCGAGGGCCACGACGTGAGGGTCGTCGATCACTCTCCCAGAACCCGCCGGCTGCTGCCCTCCGGATTCACGGGCGAGTTCCACGAGGGATCGGGGTACAGCCGCCCGGTGCTCGAAACCGCGGGCATCGGGCACGCCGACGCGTTCGTCGCGCTCACCTCCCGCGACAACAGCAACATCGTCAGCGCCCGCACGGCCAAGGAAAACTACCGGGTGCCCGTCGTGGTCGCCCGAGTCCACGACCCGCGCCGCGCCGACCTCTACCGGGAACTGGGTATCCCCACCGTTTCCGGTGTCCGGTGGACGGTCCACCAGCTCCACCGGATGCTGCTGCACCGTCACCTCACCTACGACGTCGCCTTCGGCAACGGAGAAACCCTGCTGGTCCGCTCCCATGTGCCCTCCTACCTCACCGGAAGACGGCTGGCCGAGTTCGAGGTGGACGGGGAGATCAGGGTGGTGGAGGTCACCCGCGCGGGCCGTTCGCACGTGCCGACACGCGCCACGGCGGCCGAAGCGGGCGACCTCGTCACCTTCGCCGTCGCCGCGGACGCGTTGAGCCGTCTGCGCGGCTTCCTGGGAAAGGAGCTGGGTGCATGAGGGCCGTGGTCGCCGGCGCCGGACGGCTGGGAACCCAGGTCGCACAGGTGCTCGCCGCCGCGCGCAACGACGTCTGCCTGGTCGAGCTCGACGACGACCGCGTCGCCGAGCTGGAAGGCCGTCTGCCCGTTCGACTGGTTCTCGGCGACGCCTGCGAGACCGCTGTCCTCGAACACGCGAGCGCGCTCAGCGCCGACCTTCTGGTCGCCGCCACCGGCACCGACGAGGACAATCTCGTCATCAGCCTGCTCGCCAAACGGAGGTTCGACGTTCCCCGGGTCGTGGCACGGGTCAATGACGCGGAGAACGCCTGGCTCTTCGACCATCGCTGGGGCGTCGACACGGCTGTCCCGGCCGCGACTCCGCTGATCTCCCTCATCGAGGAGGCCACGGGCGCCGCGGACACCGTTGCCCTGCTGCGCCTGAGCAGGGCCGGCGTGGACATCGTGGAAACCGTCATCACCGCCCACTCCCGCGCGGCGGGCCACACGCTGGCCGAGATCGACCTGCCCGAAGGAACGGTGATCGCCACCGTCGTCCGAGCGGGGCAGCCGACCGTGCCCGCCCCGGACACGCGGCTGCGGCCCGGCGACGAACTCCTCGTCGTTTCGCATGCCGCCACCGAGCAGCAGATCCATGCCGCGTTCCAGTGAGCGGGAGGTCAGTGTCCGCGCGGAAGGGAAGTCCGGGGCCGCGGCGGGCGCTCCGGACGGAGGCGTGCCTGGAGCCGCATCGCCACGTAGCCCAGAACGGACAGTCCGCACGCGACGCCCAACTCGGCGGGCGACAGCGGCTCCGTGCCCAGCAGCGCGCGCAGGGGCGGCAGGTAGACACCGGCCGCCTGGAGACCCAAGGCAATGGCCACGGCGAGGAGCAGGAAGGGATTGGCCATGGTTCCCGGGCGCGCCCGGGAACCGATCGCGACACCCAGTTGGGTCGCCCCGAGGACCAGGAAGACCAGAGACTGCCATGGACGACCCGAGCCCCGCGCCCAGGCCCCGGCCACCAAGGTCACGGCCGCGACGAACACGCCCATGGCCAGGATCCTCGGCCACAGGCCGGCCCCGAGGACGCTCTCGGCCGGGGGCCGGGGAGGATGACGCATCGTTTCCGGGGCGACCGGTTCGGCGCCGAGTGCCACGCCCGGCAGACCGTGCGTGAGCAGGTTGATCCACAGGATCTGCGCCGGGAGCAGGGGCAGCGGCATGTCCAGGAAGGGGCCCATCAGCATGACCAGGATCTCCGCGGTGCCGCCGGCCAGCCCGTAGAGCAGGAATCGGCGGACGTTCGCGTAGACACGGCGGCCCTCCTCGATCGCAGAGACGATGGTGGCGGGGTTGTCGTCGGCGAGCACGAGATCCGCCGCCTGGCGTGCCACCTCGGTGCCGCGCCGCCCCATGGCGACGCCGATGTCGGCCCGGCGAAGAGCCGGGCCGTCGTTCACGCCGTCTCCCGTCATCGCCACGACGTGTCCCGCGCCGCGCCAGGCCTGAATGATGTCCAGCTTCTGCTCGGGCGTCGTGCGGGCGTACACGCGCACGTCGGTCAGAGGCCCGGCCGTGCCTTCCCTGATGCGCCGGCCCGTGGTGGCTTCCTGGCCCTCCGGGGCGATGCCGAGCCGTCTCGCCACGGCGCTCGCGGTCAGCGGGTGGTCGCCGGTGATGAGGACGGGAGTGATACCGGCCCGCCGGCAGGCGGCCATCGTCGGCTCGGACGCGCTGCGGGGCGGGTCCAGGATGCCGATCAGGCCGAGGAGCGACAACCCTTGCTCCCACGTCGTCGCGGGCCCCGCGGGCTCCTCCAGGTCGGCCGAGGCCACGGCGAGCACGCGGTACCCGTCACGTGCCAGTTCCTCCGCCTCATGCTCCGCGCGAGCCAGCAGATCAGGGCCGTCGGTCAGCACCCCGCCCCGAAGCAGCACCTCAGGTGCCCCTTTGCACGCCAACCGCAGCCCGCCGCCCGGCCGGCGGTTCACCGTCGTCATGCGCTTGCGGGAGCTGTCGAACGGAATCTCGTCCACCCGCGGCATCTCGCGGTCCAGCACCGCGCGGTCCAGCCCGAAACGTGTTCCCGCGACGAGAAGCGCGGCCTCCGTCGGATCGCCCAGGGCACGCCAGTGAGCGGGGTCCTCCTCCGTTGCCTCCAGGGCGGCGTCGTTGCAGAGCATGGCGACCCGCAGCAGCGCGGCGAGGTCAGGGGCGTCGGCGGCGCCGACCACCTTGCCGCCCCGCACCACCCGGCCCTCGGGTTCATAGCCCTTTCCCTCCACGCGGGCCCGTCCATCAGGCGTCCACAGGCGTTCGGCCACCATGCGCCCCTCGGTGAGGGTCCCGGTCTTGTCGGTGGCGAACACGGTCACCGAGCCGAGGGTCTCGACCGCGGGAAGCCGCCGGACGATGGCCTGCCGGTCGGCCATCCGCCGCGCGCCCAGCGCGAGGGCGAGGGTCACGACGGCGGGCAGGGACTCCGGGACCGCGGCGACGGCGAGGCTGATGGCCGCCACGATCATCAGCTCCACGGGCTGGCCCCGCAGCAGCCCAAGTGTGAGGACCACGGCACACAGCACGACGGTGGCAGCGGCCAGCGTGCGGCTGAACCGGGCCAGCCGGTGCTGGAGCGGGGTCAGGCCGGGCGGGGATCCCATGAGGGCGGCGATGCGGCCCAGCGCGCTGTCCGCTCCGGTGGCGGTGACCACGACGCGGCCGCGTCCGCGTACGACGACCGTGCCCGCGGCCACTGCCCCCGATGGTTCCTCGCCGCCGGCGGACTTCTCCACCGGGACGGACTCGCCCGTCAGCGAGGATTCGTCCGCCAGCAGCGCCGCCGCGGTCAGCACGGCCCCGTCCGCCGGGACGATGTCCCCTTCACCCAGGAGGACGACGTCGCCGGGCACCACGTCGCGAGCCGCCACGGAACGCTCCTCGCCGTCCCGGACCACCCGGGCGGTCGGTGCGCTCATGGCCGACAGCGCCCTGACGGCCTCCTCCGCCCGGACTTCCTGCACGACCCCGACCACGGTGTTCACGGTGATCACGAGAAGGATCACGCCCGCGTCCGGATAGTCACCGGTGCCGATCGTCAGCCCCGCGGCCACCAGCAGCACCAGGATCAGTGGATCCCGCACCTGTTGCAGTACGCGCCGCCGGACGGGGACGCGGGACTCCGTCCGGATCTCGTTCGGCCCGTAGCGGGCCAGCCTGGAAGCAGCCTCCTCCGCGGACAGCCCCACTGCGGAGCGCTCTGAGCCGCTGATCCGGTCGGGGACGGGCTCAGGGCGCTGAGAGTCCTCGCGTCCACCCACTTTCGGAGCGTAGCCAGAAGCGGGCGCAGGACGAAGCGCCGACGCGCCGTTCGCCGGCGCCGGCCACGCCCACGGGCGTCGTCCCTGTCAGTCCCGCTGGGGGACGACGGCGATCGGGCACGCGCAGTGGTGCAGTACAGCGTGGTTGACACGGCCGAGCTGCATGCCCGCCATCCCGTCCCGGTGAGGTGCCCCAACCACCATGAGGTCGCTGTCAGCGGACGCCTCGAGCAACGCGTCACGTGCCCAGCCCTCAGGCACCCGCTCACTCACGGTGACCTTCGGATGCTCCTGGATGAACGGGTCCAGCGACCCCTTGAGCGTCCGTGCGGCCGCGTGGGCCTCGGGCGGTGAACTCTCATCGGACGGGCCGGCGTCGTTGGGGAGCGCGCGCTCGGGGCGGCGCCACGCGTGCAGCGCGCGCAGCTCCGCGTCGCGGACCTCGGCCTCACGGAAGGCGAACCCGACCGCGGTGCTCGACGTGCCCGCGGGCCCCACGCCCACGGTCACCCTGGAGAAGCCCGCGCCGTGCGAGTCGTCACCCCGGACCACCACGACCGGGCAGCGCGCCTGGCCCGCCACGATCAGGCTGGTGGAACCCAGGAGCATGTCTGCGACGTCGCCGCGCCCGCGGTACCCCAGCACCAGGGCGAAGGCAGCCCGGCCCTCGGCCAGCAGCGCCGGCACCGGGTCCTCGGCAAGGACGGCGGCCGACACCCGGACATCCGGGTCGAGCCGTTCCACCCGCTCGGTCGCGGACGCCACGATGTGCTCGGCCATCACCCGGCGGCTGGGACGCCCCGCGCCGAACCCGGGCAGCACCTTGGCGTAGCGGTCCCATATCGATGCATAGACAAGCCGCAGCGGCACGTTGTGCACAGCCGCCTCGGACACCGCCCAGTCGAGCGCCCGCAGGCTGTGGTCGGAGCCGTCGACACCGACGATCAGTGGATTCCTCATGGCTGCACCGCCCTTCGACGGACTCGTTGTCGCTCCTACGCTTTC
Source organism: uncultured Actinomycetota bacterium (assembly GCA_963756705.1). GTDB lineage: Bacteria > Actinomycetota > Actinomycetes > Streptomycetales > Streptomycetaceae > Actinacidiphila. The sequence continues at coordinate 838,577 of CAVWOS010000010.1, forward strand.
ACCGTCGCACGTGCGGGTGATCTTCATCAGAGGCTGAGGGGCCCAAGGTGAGGGCCGTTCGGCCTCCGTGCAGGGCAGAGGACGCCGGATCGCCCGGCGCGCGGGCCGAACGGCCCTGGGAAGAGCTCCTGACAGCCCCTGCTGGGGGAGACCGACCTCGTAGCAAGCTGGAAGCGGAAGGCACTCCGAGGGAATGGTCATGCATACGCACACGCGTGAATCCGGACTGCACGCCTTGCTCTTCGATGGCGGGACCGTGCTCATCCGGCCGGCGGCATCCGATGACTACCCGGCTCTGCTGCGCCTGTACGACGAGATGTCGGAGGAGAACCTCCGCTTCCGGTTCTTCGGCCTCAGCCGCCGTGCCGGTGACGAGGCGGCGAGTTGGGTCCTTGCTCCGCACCGGCCCGGTCACCGCGGAATCGTGGCAGTTCACGGAGAGCGGATCGTAGGTGTCGCCGAGTACGAGGTCACCTCGTCGCCCTCCACGGCCGAGATCTCGGTCGCGGTCGCTGACGACTTCCACCACCGCGGGGTCGGCACCCTCCTCGTGGAGCACCTCGGCAGTGCCGCACGACGGGAGGGCATCACGTCGTTCGCCGCGGACACCCTGACGTCGAACCAGTTGATGCAGCGGCTCATCACCGACCTCGGACTGCCGGTGCGCCGCAGCCACGAAAACGGTGAGATGCGCGTGACCATCTCCCTGACACCCGACGAGGGGTATCTCTCGGCGGTCGAGCACCGGGCCGGCGCGGCTGATCTGGCCAGCCTCCACCCGCTGCTCCGCCCAGGATCGGTGGCGGTCGTGGGGGCGGGTACGTCACCGGGATCCGTCGGCCGGGCAGTGCTCCGCAAGATCAAGAACGGGAACTTCTCCGGCCGTCTGTACGCCGTCAACCCCCATGCCCACGCGGTCCTGCGCATTCCCTGCTTCCCGTCCGTCCAGGACCTGCCGCGGCCGCCCGACCTGGCGGTCCTCACCGTGCCCGCACGGGCTGTGCCCGAGGTGGCCGAGCAGTGCGGCACGTTCGGCGTGCGCGCGCTGGTCGTGATCACCGCCGGCCTCGACGCGGATCAAGGCGCCGCGCTGCTGTCCGCCTGTCGCCTCCACGGCATGCGCCTGGTCGGCCCCAACTGCCTCGGCATCGCCGTCACCGAGGAGCACACCAGCCTGGACGCCACTTTCGCGGCCCACCCGCCGCTTTCCGGGACCGCCGGAATCGCGGTCCAGTCCGGCGGGGTGGGCATCGCCCTGCTCGACGGGCTGGCCCGGCTGGGGATCGGCGTCTCCGACTTCGTCTCCCTCGGAGACAAGTACGACGTCAGCAGCAACGACCTCCTCCAGTTCTGGGAGGCGGACGGCCGGACCCGTATGGCACTTCTGCATCTGGAGTCGTTCGGGAACCCGCGGGTCTTCTCCCGCACGGCCAGGCGGGTGGCCCGCCGGATGCCCGTGCTCACCGTGGACGCGGGCCGTTCGGCGTCGGGCCGCCGCGCCGCTGCCTCGCACACGGCGGCCGCCGCCACCCCCACGATCACCCGGCAGGCCCTGTTCACGCAGGCCGGCATCACCGCGACCCGCACCGTCGCGGAACTGCTGGACACCGCTGCCTTGCTGCACTCCCAGCCGCTCCCCGCCGGAAGGCGGGTCGCGGTCGTGTCGAATGCCGGCGGGACCGCGGTGCTGGCTGCCGACGCCTGCGCGGAAGCGGGCCTCACCGTACCCGAGCTGCCCAACGACGTGATCGAGGAACTCTCGGCCGTGCTGCCCGAGGGTGCCTCCATGGCCAATCCCGTCGACGGCACGGCTGCTCTCGGCGAGCGAGCCCTCGGCGAGTGCCTTCGCCGTCTCGACCGGTGCGGAGCAGTCGACTCCGTACTGGTCTCCCTGGTGCCGACCGCGCTGGCCGCGGCTACCGGCGACGATCCCCGGACCGCCCTGACACACACCCCCGGCAGGAAGTCCCGGACCGTCGTCGCGGTCCTGGTGGGACAGGCCGAGCGAGTCGGTCTCCTGCGAGGGGACGACAGCACCTCGACTCCCACCTACGCCGATCCGCAGGACGCCGCCCAGGCCCTGGCGCACGCGGCCCAGCGAGCCGCATGGCTGGCTCGGCCCGGCGGATCAGTGCCGGAGACTCCCGGAACCGATCCTTCCGCCGGTCGCACGATCGTCGGAGAGTTTCTCGCCGGGCGCCCCGCCGGCGGCTGGCTGCCCCCGGACCGCTGCGCGGGACTGCTCGCCGCCTACGCCGTCCCGCAGCTGCCCACCGGCATCGCGGTGACCGAGGAGCAGGCCGTCGAAGCCTTCCGCCACCTGACGGGCGGCTCCGCTCGCGCGGCGATGAAGGCGTACGGGCCCGGACTCCTGCACAAGAGCGAGCAGGGCGCGGTCCTGCTCGACCTCGATGACGAGAACGCCGTCCGGGCCGGGTACCGGCAGTTGGCGTCGCGGCTCAGCGACGTCATGTCAGGCGTGGTGGTACAACCCATGGCCGACCGCGGTGTCGAACTCGCGGCGGGTGTCGTCCAGGACGAGGTCTTCGGGCCGCTGGTCCTGTTCGGACTCGGCGGTACCGCGACCGACATCCTTGCCGATCACGTGGCTCGCCTCGCCCCGCTCACCAACGTGGACGTGCGCGACCTGATCACGACGCCGCGCTGCGCGCCGCTGCTCTTCGGCCGTCATGGCTCCGGGCCCGTCGACCTCGACGGGCTGGAGAACCTGCTGCTGCGGCTGTCGGCGATGGCCGGCGACCTTCCGCAACTGGCGGAGGTGGACCTCAATCCCGTGGTCGCCCGCGCCGACGGGGTGCTCGTCGTGGACGTGCGCGTCCGGGTGCTGCCCCGTGAGCCCCACGACCCCTTCCTGCGCCGACTGGGCTGAGCCCGTGATGGATCCTCGGACGCTGGAGCGCCCGCGACCTGGATCATCCGGCGCCGAGTCCCTTCGTTCCTCCTCGGCATGCCGGTCGGTGTCCGCGAGCGCTGTCAGCGTCGGCTCTCCGGGGTGAGCCGTCTCGCACGCCGATCCGTCACGGGAATTGCTCTCAATTTCCTCTGAGTTCCCTTTGAAGAATTGACCGTACATGGTCAATTTTTTACTGTCGCCTCAGACGTCACAAGCGTCACCCACCCCCCACCACGGAGGTTTGCATGCGCTCACAGCGCAACACCACCGCCAGGTCCTTACGCAGCCTGCGCAACAGCGTCGGCGTGCTGGCCGCGGGCGTGATCGCGATCATCGGCACCAGCATGGCCGGCACGGCCTCCGCGTCACCGGAGCCGGCCCAGGCGGCCACCCACCCCCACGTCATGCCCATGAGGACCAGCGACGCCAGTCCGGCGATCTCCAGCGGGGTTCTGGACTTCCACGGCGGCCCCACGGAGCACGCGTCCTCCGTGTACCTGGTCTACTACGGCAGCCAGTGGAACAGCGACCCCAATGGTGTCAAGACCTACATGCAGAACCTCTTCAACGGGCTCGGCACCTCCAGTGACTCCTGGTCCCGTGTGACCTCGCAGTACACCGACAACTCCGGCCTGGGCCCGTCGTTCAGCGGCGCCGAGCTGCACGGCACCTGGTCGGACAACGCCTCCAGTGCCCCCACCAACCCCAGCGCCTCGCAGCTGTCCTCCGAGGCGAACCGTGCCGCCTCGCACTTCGGCGTCTCGGGGCCCAACGTCCAAATCGTGGTGCTCAGCCCGAGCGGCACCCACCCCGACGGCTTCCCCAGCGCGGGTTTCTGCGCCTGGCACGACTGGAACGGCAACGTCACCTACACCAACCTGCCGTACGTCCTCGACGCCGGCAGCAGTTGCGGCGCCAACTCGGTGCGCGGACCGCTCGACGGCTTCAGCATCGTCGGGGGGCACGAGTACTCCGAGACCCTTTCCGACCCGGAGCTCAACGCCTACTGGGACACCCAGTCCGGCGAGGAGAACGCCGACCTCTGCGCCTGGCAGGGACTGGCCTCCATCAGCCTGCCGACCGGCTCCTTCCCCATGCAGCCCACCTGGAGCAACTCGGCCAACGCCTGCCGGATGTCCTGACCACTGACCCGCACAGGCCCCTTCTGCCCCGGTGACGGCCTCTCAGGCCCCACCGGGGCAGTCCCCGCGCGGCGGATCGCTTCTCGTCCACCCAGCCCGGCTGCGGTCGAGCGGTCACCATGACCCACCCGGAGGGGCGAACGCCGTCACGCAGGTGCGATGGGCACCTGCCACTTCACGTGGGTGCCGCCGTCCGGGCCGGTGGCCGTCTCCAGGTTGCCGCCGAGACGTTGGGCACGTTGCGCGAGATTGCGCAGTCCGCTGCGATGGCTGCGGGCCGCCAGGCCCACCCCGTTGTCGGAGACCGTCACCGTGAGCGTTCCGGACCGGACGACGAGGGAGACGTCAGCCGCCGTTGCCCTGGAATGGCGGGCCACGTTGGACAGGGCCTCGGTGAGGACGCCTATGACGTCTTCCACCACCGAGGGGGGAACGTCGGTGTCGAGCAGCCCCTCCATATGGAGCGCGGGGGTGAACCCCAGTGTGCGGGCGGCGTTCTCCACGCCGGCCGCGGCACGGGAGCGCAGGCCCTGGGACCCACGCCCCGTCTCGCGGGTGCGGAGGGCGAAGATCGTGGACCGGATGATCTTGATCGTCTCGTCGAGGTCGTCAACCGCGCGCAGCAGCCGTTCGCTCGCCTCGGGGTGGTCCACGAAGCGGACCGCGCTCTGCAGCGTCATCCCGGTGGCGAAGAGGCGCTGGATGGCCAGGTCATGGAGATCCCGCGCGATGCGGTCACGGTCTTCCAGCACGGTCAACTGCTCGGCGGCCCGGCGGCGTTCGGCCAGTTCCATGGCCAGGGCGGTCTGCCCGGCGTAGGCGAGCAGGGGCTCGGTCTCGGCCTCGGAGAAAGGTGCGGCCTGCTCCTTGCGAGCGAGCAGGAGGACGCCGAGCGCGGTGTGGCCGGTCATCATCGGTACGGCCACGGCCGGTCCGAGACCTTCGAACCGCGCCGGTTCCCCGGTCTGCCGGGCATCTTTCCGGATGTCGCCCGTGGTGACCGCCTCGCCGGCGGTGATTGCCACGCCCGCGAAGGAACCTGCCAGTGGCAGCGCCACCTCTTGCTGCTGCTCGGCGCCGTGCCCGAGGGCGATCTTCACCAGAAGGTGCCGATCGTCGTCCGAGGGCAGCGCCAGAAGGCCCAGGTCCGCTCCGAGGATGTCGTAGGCGTGCCGGATGATGGCCCGCAGTACATCCGTTCGCGCACTTCCGGACAGGAGCGCACGGACTACTTCGGCGTTCGCCGCCATCCAGCGCTGCCGGTCGCGAGCGGCCTTGTAGAGGCGGGCGTTCTCGATCGCGATCCCGGCGGCAACGGCCAGGGTGCGAAGGACCATTTCGTCCTCGCCGTCGAACTCCCTGCCACCGCGTTTTTCGGTGAGGTAGAGGTTTCCGAACACCTCGTCCCGTACGCGGATCGGCACCCCCAGGAACGAGTGCATGGGCGGGTGATGGGGCGGGAACCCGTACGAGGCCGGGTGACCGGAGATCTCGGGCAGCCGGAGCGGTTCCGGATGGCGGATCAGCTCACCCAGAATGCCGTGGCCCGACGGCAGCGGGCCGATCTTCCTGACCTCTTCCTCGGTCAGTCCGACCGTCAGGAATTCGGACAGCTTGTTGCCGTCGACCACGCCGAGTGCGCCGTACTCGGCGTCGACCAGGACGACGGCGGACTCCAGGACTTGCCGCAGGACCTGGAAGAGGTCCAGTTCACGCCCTACGGAGAGCACCGCCTCGAGGAGATCCTTCACGCGTTCCCGTGTGCTGTGTACCGCGTCCACTCTGGTCTGCAGCTCTTCCAGCAGCGCGTCGAGCCGCAGTTGGGGGGACCGCGCGCTCCCCCTGCTGACCCCGTCGCCCACAGATCCCTCCAGGTGCGCCCAGCCGCAGATTGGGAAGTAATCGGGTATTTCCTACGGTAACGGGCAGTGCTCGTCGACGCTCCTGTTACTGAGAGCGCTCATTCCTCACATACTGTCAGGGGTTGCGCTCATGCGGCGGGAGTGACGAGCAGGGGGCAGGGCGTGTGGTTGACGAGGGCGCGGCTGGTCGAACCGAGCAGCATGCCGCGGAAGCCGCCCCGGCCGCGGGAGCCGACCACGAGGCATCGGGCGCCGCGGGAGGCGGATGCGAGTGTCACGGCGGGATGCCCTGTGAGTACTTCCTGGCGCACTTCGAGGTCGGGGTACTTCGCGCGGTGACCGGCCAGGACCTCCGACAGGTGCGGCGGCGTCGCGGCGAGGTAGGAGGGCCAGGCCGCATCGCCTGGCCGACACACCTCCACGGCCACCAGAGGGACACCGGCCGCGTCGGCCTCCGCGAAGGCCAGCTCGATCGCCGCCAGTGAGGAGGGCGAACCGTCCGTGCCGACGACCACAGGCCCGGATGCCTCGGTTTCATCGGGCCTCTCGGGGACCAGAGCCAGGGTGCAGGGCAGGTGCCCGATCAGGGCGTGGCCCTTGTCGGACCCCGCGAGGGCGCTTTCGACGACGTTGTACTTGTGCGCGCCCAAGACCAGCATGGCCGCTGTCTCGCCCGCTTCTCGCAGAATGTGCACCGGCCGGCCGGAGGCCAACTCAGTGGTGACGGCCAGCGCGGGATGGCGCGCCCATGCCACCTGCTGGGTCTCCTCCAGCAGCGATCGACCGCTCGCGCGGAACTGCGCCGCCCAGGCATGGGCGGGATCGCCGGCCTCGGTGTCCCGGGGGACGCTCCGCGGCCACTCCTGGGCGTGGACCACGTGCAGCGGGATCCCGCGAGAGCGTGCCTCGTCCGCCGCCCAGCGTATGACCTGTTCGTTGACCGCGGGGCGGGCACGGGAAACACCCGCCACGACGCGTCCTCGGCGGTCGTTCATGTGAGACTCCTCCAGGCGATGTCCCGCTCCCGGATCGGCGGGTGGTCAGCCGACGACGATTCGGCGTCCGGTGATGCGTGTCGGGGTGATCCGGATCCAGGTGTCCCGCTGTCCGCCCGGCCAGGGCGTGGTGTGAGCGTGAGCAGCGAGTTCGTGGCTGGTCTCGGGGTCGGTGATCTCGGACCAGCGCGGTACGGCCGACTCCGTGGTCCGAGAGCAGGGAGCGGCACTCATCCGTTCCGAGAGCGACGAAGGCGGGACTGACCGCCGCCCCGCCCAGCCCGGGCGGCAGGCCCGCGTCGCCACCGTGCAACTGCGAGACGCTGGTTTCCAGTGCCTCGGCCACGCGCAGCAGGAACGCCGGACCGGGCGTCGCGGCGACCTGCTCTTCGACGTACCGCGGATAGCCCGGTGCGATGCCGGCGCGGGCGGCCTCCTCCTCCCGGCTCAGCCCCGGCTGCCGGCGGCGCAGAACCAGGCGGCGGCCGATGTCGCTCTCCGAAGCCGAGGGCTTCACCATGCGATCACGGTCCTCCGGCCGTCCGCACGCTCACCGTGCCATGGGAGGGCTCGCCGAGGACGACCTTGAGGGCGCCGGTGTCGGCCGCGCGGGAGAAGACGTCGTACGCCTCCTCCATCCTGTTCAGCGGGAAGGTGTGGGTGACCAGCGCAGAGGCCGGCAGCTTGCCGTCGATGAGCATGCGCAGCAGCGTCGGCGTGGAGTACGTGTCGACCAGACCGGTCCGGATCGTGACGTTCTTGGCCCAGAGATCCTCCAGGTGGAGGGTGGCGGGCCTGCCGTGCACTCCGACGTTGGCGAGGGTTCCGCCCGGGCGGACCATGCGTGCTGCCAGTTCGAAGCTCTCCGGCACCCCGACCGCCTCGATGGCGACGTCCGCGCCGAGCCCGTCCGTCAGGTCGGCGACGAGCCGCTCACCCTCCTCCACCGTCGCGGTCGCGTCGGCGCCCAGGTTCTTGGCCGCGTCAAGGCGAGCGGTCACCGGATCCACGGAGATGATCCGCGCGGGGGAGAAGAACTGGGCGGTGGCCACGGCGGCCAGTCCTATGGGGCCCGAGCCTATGACGGCGACGGTGTCGCCGGGCCGCACCCGTCCGTTGAGGACGCCCACCTCGTACCCGGTGGGGAAGATGTCGGCCAGCAGAACGGCTTCCGCTGCGTCCGCCGATGACGGCAGCGCGTGGAGCGAGAGGTCCGCGTAGGGCACCCGCACGTACTCGGCCTGCGTACCGTCGATCAGGTGGCCGAGGATCCACCCTCCGCCCCCACGGCACTGGCCGTACGTACCCCGTCGGCAGTACTCACAGCGTCCGCACCCGGCGATGCAGGAGATGAGCACCCGGTCGCCGGGACGGAAGCCGTGTACCGCGTTGCCGGTCTCGACGACCTGACCCGTGGCCTCGTGCCCCAGCACGGTGCCCGGCCGTACGTCCGGCACGTCTCCCTTGAGGATGTGCAGATCGGTACCGCAGATGGTGACCGCCTCGACCCGGACGATGACGTCGGCCGCGTCCTGGATCCGGGGGTCCGGCGTGTCCTGCCAGGCGAAGTTGCCCGGACCGTTGAACACGAGCGCTTTCATGAGTCCTCTCCTCGCTCGGCGCGTCCGATCCGCCCGCCTTCCGCTTGCGCGTCGACGCACTGCTCCGGGCGGATCCGCCGCACTTTCAGCCTCCCTCCCGCGCGCCGTCCCCTGTATGGGCACGTCGGCCCCGGGAAACGGGCCGTACGGCCCCCGCGGTTACGGACACCCCGGTGGGGGACCGGAGCTGGCCTCTCCCGCGGCGCGGCCGTTGCTCTGAGATCGCTCTGAGACGTAATGCCGGGAGTCGCTTCACCCAGCCTGCGGGACGACGGCGACCGGGCAGTCCGCGTGGTGCAGGAGCATGTGAGTGACGAGGCTCAGCCGCACGCCCACGTGCTCGGGCCGACGGTGGGCACCGACGACAAGAAGGTCGCTCGACGCGGACGCGTTGAGCAGCACATGGTGGGCCCGTCCTTCGGGCGTCTCCCGGTGCACGCTGACCTTCGGGAATTCCTGGACCGCGGTATGCAGCGCATCCACTACGGTGAGTTCGGCTTCGTGCCCCTCTCGACCAGCGTCGTCCCCTGAAGGATCAGGGGTTTCGAGGAGGTCGCCGGCCGGACGGTGCCAGACGCGTATGGCCCGCAGTTCCGCATCGCGCGCCTGGGCCTCGCGGAGGGCGAACCCGACGGCGGCGGACGACTCACCGTCACAACCCACACCGAGTGTCACCCGGCCGTTGTCACCTCGTATGTTCGGCGAGGCACCGCGCACCACCACGACGGGGCACCGCGCCAGCGCCGACACCTCCAGGCTGGTTGAACCCAAAAACAACGTTCCAGTGATCGGTCCGTGCCCTCTGTTGCCGACGACGATCGCAAATGCTGTCTCGGCCTCGCCGAGCAACGCCGTTACAGGGTCTGACGGCACGAGGGAGGTGGAGACCTTGAGCGTCGGCGCCATGCGCTGAACCCTCTCAGCGGCGCTGGAGACGATGCGCTCGGCCACGACATGGCGGGGCGAGGGGACGGAGCCGTACGGGGGTGGAACCTCCTCGTAACGCTCCCACAGGATTCCGTACACGATACGGATCGGCAGCTCATGACGGGAGGCAGCGGTCACTGCCCAGTCGAGTGCCCTCAGGCCATGGTCTGAGCCGTCGATACCGACGATCAGTGGCTGGTTCATTGGTAGGCCGCCTTCCGAGCCATGCGCTCTTCGACGCTTTCACCGTGGCATCTCGTGCTGAGCGGCGTCAGGGCCGGCCGACCCCCTCCTACTGCCGGTCGACCCAGACTGCTGGACGTGCAGGGTCCGGCAGTGCACGGTCCGACTGATTTCTGCCGACCTTGACCGGGAATCCAGCCATAGCCGTGCCGCACGGCCCGACACCCCTGCCGTCCAAAGCCGCCATGGCCGAGCAGTCCCTGCTGCCTCACCGCCAGGCCGGAATCGGTCGTGGGGAACAGTCGACGGCTCGCACCGTCGGGCGCGTGGGGGAGGCCCGAACCGGGCCGGGTCCGGTCAACCGCGTCCTTCCGCGGTGATCGTCGCCCTCGTGCTGACGGAGCGGGCAGGGTCCGTTCCGGGACGGGCCGTTGTCTGCTCGCGATGCCCGTATGGTTTCGGCATGGACACGAACAAGACCGGCTACGTTCCTCCACTCGGATACTGCGCACCCTGCATCCGCGAGGGCGTCTGGAACGCCGCCGTCACGCAGTACGCAGGAACCTCGACTTGTGCCCACCACCTGATTCACGACGAGGGCATCGGCGAACTCGACCTGCCGGCCGGCCTCACCGACTCCGAGAAGCAGCGCCAAGTGCTGAATCAACTCGAACGACGCAACCCGACGGGGAACAACAACCACTTCTGAGGGGCCGCTCCGGCCAACTTGCTGAGCCGGCTCAAGAACGGTCGCCAGCCCAGGGGCGGGATTTCAACAGCTGGGTGGAGCGGGACGGGGAAGAGGAGTCACGCCGCGGATATCGAGGTGCCGTCGGCCGGCAGGGAACTTCCCGCTCTGAGCCGCCGTGGGAGTGGGGCCGCTGATCGCCCGCCGGAACCGGGCACGGCTCCGGACCCGCCGCTCGGCGCCGGGTTGTGGAGCGGGCCGGACCCGCCCCGCGCCGGTCCAGCGCCCGCGGCTCCGCCGGGAACGGCGCGACGGCATCCACGAAGTCTTCCGGACTTCGCCCGGGCGCTCATCTCCTGGCGACTGCTTGTCTCCCCGCCCTGACGGCGGGACCCGGTGGTCCGTCACGTGGCGCAGACGCCGGTGGTGATCGACGATCCGGTCGTCCGGCGGGATGAGCGGAACCCGTCGGGCAGGGGGTGTCCCGAGGCGCCGGCGTCCTGTCCGGCTGTGTCGGTGCGTCTGCCGGCGATGGTGCGGCCCGGCCCGCAGGAGAAGGCGGCGGGTCAGTGGTCGGAGTAGCTGAAGTCCCCCACGGTCCAGGCGCTGACGGCTTCGATCGCGACGCGGTACATCCCGCCGGTCTCCGGGATCGCGACCGTCCCCTGCAGGATGCGGGCGACGTGGAAGTGCAGATACGCGGGCGGTCGCCCGTCCTCCTTCGCGGGGGTGTCGAAGGCATCGGAGAAGTCGCCGAGCTGGGCGGAGGCCGTCAGCACCTCCGAGACCCTCTGCCTCCACACTGCTTCGGGAGCCAGGCGGCCGGTGATGACAGCGCCCCCGGTGACCACGGTCAGGGGCATCTGGTTGGTCTGCCCGGACTCCACGCGGGCTGCGATGTCGATGAGTAGCTCGTCAGGCGTCGGCATGGGACCGAAGTCTATGCACCAGCTCGTCCCGGTGTCGCTGGACGGCGGGATGTGCGGGCTCCGGCCCGGTGCCGCGCTCCCCGGCCTCTCCCTTCCTCCCCGGCCGGGAACGGTTACCTCGTCTTCGGACACGCAGAAATCTATGTCGGCCGGAGTAGACATTGGATGGTGATGCGGTTATGGTTTCTGTCGTAGCCGAGATCAGCAGGGCCCGGCAGACAAGAACTGCCGGGCAGCAGTACACGCAAGGCGCAGTTCGCAGGACGGTGCGGTGGTGGAGTTCCGAAGCCAAAGAGGTTGTCCGACGGTGACGGGACTGGCCCCCGGATCGGGTGGCCCGTGGTATGAGGGGCCACCATGTGCCGGCCGCAGGGTTCGACGCGGTTCGGCAGCAACTGGAAAGGTGCGGTTCGCAGTGCTCAGCAGCGAAGTGAAGTGAGCGGTACCTCGGTAAAGGCGCCGGCTGCGGGCGCGCGTACCGGGATATTCGGCAGCGCGGTTCCAAGCCGGAGCAGAAGCAGGACGGGCGAGGAGGCCGACTGCCGGACGGTGGTGCCGGCAAGGGCCACCGGTTGATCGGCATCATCAGCAGTACGAACCAGAGGAATGAACGGAGGGTTTGAGCGCCATCGGGATCGCCCGGACCGAATTGTCGAGCCCGGGTACCGCAGGACATCGATAGTGAGGTGGTCTCCGGTCAAGCAACCGCGATCCCCGCACACGCCGCCACCCCCCCTGCGGCAGTGCGGACACAGTGGGCCGGCGCAGCTGTAAAGCCGGCGGATGGTGTTGCAATCCCTTCGGGGCCCTGGTGCCGTAAGGCACCAGGGCCCCTCGACGCGTTCCGCGGAGAGGCGATATGACAGCAGACAACATGAACGACCGGCTCGATGACGAGGACTACCCCGCCTACAGCATGGGCCGGGCCGCCGACATACTCGGCACCACCCAGGGCTTCCTGCGTGCCTCGGCGAAGCCCGCCTGATCACCCCGCTGCGCTCCGCCGGCGGTCACCGCCGCTACTCCCGCTACCAACTGCGCATCGCCGCCCGCGCCCGGGAACTCGTCGGCCAGGGCACCCCGATCGAGGCCGCCTGCCGCATCATCATCCTCGAGGACCAGCTCGAGGAAGCCCAGCGCATCAACGCCGAACTGCGCCGCACCAGGCCCGCGGCCGCCGACCCGCCGTCCGAACCGGTCTCGTGACTGGGCCGGTTGGCCCCTTTGTACGGTGATCCTCTCAATATGTGCACGTGATCGCCGAGGACGACCAGCCGCAGGCGAACGGCCGAGCAACCCAGCTCGGCCCGAGTGCCACATCTGACGCTTCCTTGCCCGTTCCGGCACCGTCGAACAGCGGCGGGCCCCTGCGGCCCCTCCGCACGCGGGGCCCAGCGGACGGCAGCCGCCGTGAAGCCGGGGATGCGAGGTCGGCCGCACGCGGGCTGCCGCTGTTCGATACCAGCGCGGTGTACCACCGGGGGGCCGGGGCCCGCGGGGGCGGGCGATTCCGCGCCGGCTGGACCACGCGAACCTCCTCTTGACCACCGCGGGCACCTGCACGCCGTTGGCGGTGCTGCTGCCGCCCGGCCGCCGGCTGAGGGTGCTGCTGTCCCTGGTGCGGGCCGGGTCACGGGGGAGTGAGGTTGTCGGCCTGGGCGGTCAGGTCCGGGTGGGCGCCGGTCAGATGGAGTCGGGCGGAGGCCAGGGGGGCGATGAGGTCGCTGCGGTCGTCGTGGGCGAGGGCCGCGTGGAGTTCGCTGACCGTAGGGCGGGCGGCCGGGGGCAGGTCGGTGAGGGCGGTGATCCGGTCGGCGAGGCGGCGCAGGTCGGCTGCGTTGGCGCGGGCCCAGACGGCGGTCGTGCGGTCGGCGGCCCGGGCCTGGCGGGTGGCCCCCTGACATCGGCCCCGAGTGCGACTCCGCCAGGTTGGGCGTCGCTCGTGAAGGCGGAGTCCTCGCTCCGTTGAGCCGCAGACTCCACCGCCGCCTGGGCATCCGGGCCTGCCGCCCCGTGAAGTGAGTGTCCGGAGGACGCCGTGGTGGAGCTGTGTGTCCACGAGCGGGCGGAATCGGCTGTCGGTATCCGTCTCCAGGCCCGTCCGCGGGCTCGCGCCGGTCGCTCTGCCCACCGCCCTCGGTGCCGAGGACGCGGCCGATCCGGTCAGGCCGTCGGCAGCCATGGGCCCGCGCCTCCACCGGAGTGACGCCGATGGCGCCACCGGACTCGATGCCCTTCATGCCCGCCCGGACCAGCTCCGTCAGGCGGACCGGCAACCGCGCCGAGGTGGGGCGGGCACGCGCCGGGCAGACCCTGCCCCGGGCCGAACTGAAGATCACGCTCGGGGGGACAATGGAAGTGATCTGCTGCATAAGTCAGCGGCACGAGGCGAGGAGAACGGAGTGAGGATCGCTCGCAGCGCGGCCGGCCTGTCTCCGGTCGACGTCGGTGACCACGTTTGCTGGGCGGTGCCCGCGCCGGACGACTTCCAGCGCGCCGCCCGAGACTTCCTCCGCGACGGCGCGAAGATCGGTGACAAGCTCATGGTATTGGGGTCTGTGCCCTCCGCTTGGCTGGAGTCGCAGTCGCCGCATGCGCTGCTCATCGACCCCGCCGGCGCCCCGGGGGGAGCGGGCTGGGACGCCGACGCTCTGGTGTCCCTGGTCGGGCAGGAGGCGGAGGCCGCCGACCGGCAGGGCTTTCGGGCGCTGCGGGTGCTGGCCCAGATGGAAAGGGTCTGGTCGGAGGGCATCACGCCGCGACAAGTCGCAGATCGGGAGTTGCGGCTGGATGCCCTCATGGGTGGTGGAGCAGCAGCGATAGTCGTGTGTGCCTACCCCACTTCTGCCTTCCCACCCGAGCTGCTGGGGCAGGCAGGCAGTGTGCATCCGCACTTCACCGGTCTCCCCGAACAAACACCGTCTTTCCAGTTGTTCCATGCCGCCAAGGATCACTGGAACCTGAGCGGGGTGGTCGACGCGGATGGCGCCGAGACCTTTCATGCCGCGATGACCGAACTCCTGCGGAACATGCCCGTCCTCCGCCTGAGCTGCCGCGGCCTGCAGCTGATCGATGCCTCTGGCATGCAAATGCTGGTGAAGGCCGCAGACGCGTTCCCGGGCCGCAGAATCCTGGTGGAAGACCCCAATCCCACCGTCCGCAAGTGCTGGGAACTGCTCGGCTTCGACGATCCGACCATCCCCGTGGAACTGGCGCCATGACCTCACTGCCCGCACCTCACACCCCTGACCCCGACGTGGCCGCCTTCCGCCACGAGCTGTACCCGTATAAGGGAGAGCCGGGCTTTCTCCAGGGCGCCATGTCGTTCATCGACGACGCGCTGCGTGCGGACGAAACGGTTCTGGTCGCGGTGAGTGAGGACAAGCAGGACTTGCTGCGCCAGGCACTGGGGCGGACCACGGCGCGCGAACGGCTGTCGTTCGTGGACACCGGCGCGCTGGGCCGCAACCCGGGCCGGCTCATCCCCGCCTGGCAGGAATGGATCGCCAAGAGTGTCAGTGACGGCCTGCCCGTGCGCGGCATCAGCGAGTCCCCTTGGGGCACCGCGACCCCGGCCCAACGCGGCGAGCTGCGCTACCACGAGTGGCTGCTCAACCGAGCCTTCGTCGACTCCCCGGCATGGTGGCTGCTGTGTCCGTACGACACCACCGTCGTCGAGCCGGCCGTCCTGGACTTCGCCGACAGCTGCCATCCCTTCCGTCTCCTCGAGGGCGCGCACGGCGCCAACCCCGCTTTCGTCGACGGCCCGTTCGACTTCGACGAATTCAGCCCGGCCTGTGACCCCGACCAAGTGCTGATCTACGGCGCTGGAGACCTGGGCCGGGTCCGCGACAAGGTCACCGCATGCGCCACCAGGCACGGCCTGGCCGCTCAACGGCTGCAGGAACTGCTGGTGGCCGGCACAGAGGTAGCCACCAACAGCATCCGACACGCCGGCGGCAGCGGCACTCTGCGGACGTGGGTCAGCGGCGACACACTCATCTGCCAGTTCGACGACGCCGGTTTCATTCGCGATCCGCTGGTCGGACGGATGCGTCCGGCACCACGCCAGGACGGTGGTCGCGGGCTGTGGCTGGCCAACCAGCTGTGCGATCTGGTGGAGATCCGCTCCACGGCCGAGAACGGCACCACCGTCCGTTTGAGCACCTACCTGTCCTGACGACGTCGCTCGACGCCTGACGCCTGACGCCTGACGCCTGACGCCTGACGCCTGACGCCTGCCGCCTGCCGCGCGGCCTGGGCGGGTAGCGGCGGGCTGTTTTATGCTCGGCTGCGTGTGAACGGCTGGTGTGGCTGAGGTGGGGGAAGGCGGTGGCTGGCATGGAGGATTCTGCTTTCGCGAAGGCGATGAGGGGGCTGCTGGAACAGGCCCACACGTCTGATCCGGGTCGGCTGCCGGATCTGGTGTCGCGGGCGGCTGCGGGTATGGGCGCGGTGTCGGCGGTGGTCTACCTGGCTGATCTGCAACAGCGTGAGCTGGTGCCGCTGCCGGGAAGCCGGGGCCTTGGCGGCGAGCCGGCCGGGCCGGTGGCGATCGAGGGCACTCTTGCGGGGCGGGCCTACCGCATGACGACCGTGCAGACCTCCGATGAGGGTGGGCCGGCGTTGTGGCTGCCGATCCTGAACGGTTCGGCACGGATCGGTGCTCTGTGGGTGGCGTTGCGTGAGGCCGGCCCGGAGGTGAGTGAGGACTGCCGTGCCCTGGCCTCCGTGACCGGACTGCTCGTGGGTTCGCAGGCGGCCTTCAGCGATGAGCTGGCCCGGGTCACGAGAAGCAAGCCCATGCGAGTGGCGGCCGAAATGGTGTGGGCCTTCCTGCCGCCGACCACGATCGGCAACGACCAGGTGACCTCCACCGCCCTGCTGGAACCCGCCTACCAGCTCGCCGGCGACGCCTTCGACCACACCCTGACCGAAGACCGGCTGCACCTGACCGTGGTGGACGCCATGGGGCACGACCTCGCCTCGGGCCTGTCGTCGGCGGTGGCCCTGGCCGGCTGCAGGGCCGCCCGCCGCGCCGGCGGCACCCTGGCCGACATCGTCACCAGCATCGACGAGGAACTGGACCGGTGGGTACCCGGGCGGATGCTCACCGGCATCTTCGCCGACCTCGACCTCTCCTCCGGCACACTTCAGTGGGTCAACTGCGGTCACCTGCCGCCACTGCTCATCCGCGAGGGCAGCGCCGTGCACGGTGCCCTGGAGCGCCCGCCAGTGCTTCCCCTGGGCCTGGGGCCCCGCTTTCCACGCGAGCGCCCCCTGCACCGCGCTTCCCTGCAGCCAGGTGATCGCATCCTGCTCTACACCGACGGCATCACCGAGGCCCGCTCGGCCGACGGCGAGGTCTTCGGAGAGCAACGCCTGATCGATTTCGTCATCAAGGCCACCGCCGCGGGTGAACCCGCACCGGAGGCCACCCGCCGCCTGCTGCACGCCATACTGGAACACCATGACAACCAACTGGGTGACGACGCCGTCATGATGGCCGTCGAGTGGCACCCCGTGTCCTGACCGGCACCGCCGGGGGCGGCACCCGGGGCGATGACCGACCCGCCCTCCCACACCGACTGTGCGATCTTTACAATCGACTGCCGGGATCGCAGCGCCGGTGCTCCCGGCGAACTGGCCGGAGCCACACACAGCAGGGGGCACGCGTGGAGCGAGACGGTAGGGCCAGACTCGACGTCCAGGTCGCCTATCGTGACGGCACACTGACCGTGACCATGGCCGGTGAGGTAGACCTCGACTCCGCCCCCCATCTGCACCAGGCTCTCCAGGAGGCCGACGCCCCATGGGGCACGCACGTGATCGCGGACCTGTCCGGGGTGACCCTCATGGACTCCACCGGGGTCCGCGCACTCCTGGCCTGCTACGAGCACGCCCAGGAACGCGGCGGGACGCTGAGCGTCACCGGCGCCCAGAGCCTGGTCGAGCGGATTCTTCACCTCAGCGGCGTCCTGTCCCTGTTCCGGCCTCCGCCGCCCGGCAGCGCCCGCCCCGGCCTGAACTGACCCGAAGGGGCGCACTCGGGCACCGTCGGCAGCCCCGGGCCCACACGGCCCTTCCCGGCGAACGCACTACCGCGGACACCGCCAGCCTCGGCCCAGCGCCAGCCCGTCGGCAACGCCAGCTCAGGACACCTGAGAATGGCCGGCACATGCCGCAAGGGGGGTAGCCTTGCGCAGCACGGCCAAAGGGGTGTGCGGATCGAACGCGGCAGGGAAGACGCCCGGCGACAGGTTTTTTTGTCACGATCGCGATCTGGCGGCTCAGGGTGTGCCCCGGCGCGCTGCGTGCGGAGTGCAAGGAGGAAGCGGTCGTGACCAAAGCACCGCCCCACGAGGGGGAATTCGTGTCTCGGGACGGCACGCTGCGGACCACCACCACCTTCCCCGGGGTACCCCCGTCCATCGCGCGGGCCCGGGACTTCACCGGTGCCTTCGTGGACCGTGCGGCGACCCTCGCCGACCCCCGGATCCAGCCGGGGCTGCGCGGCGACGCACTGCTGGTGATCAGTGAACTTGTCACCAACGTCGTGCGGCACGCGCCGGGGCCGTGCGAGGTGACACTGGAGGTGACCGGCGTGGAACTGGTCATCACGGTCTGCGACACCAGTACGCAGCCCCCGACCTTCCACCCGCCCGCACCCCACCGCATCGGGCGTCACGGCCTTGAGATCGTCCTGGCCTTGTGCACGAGCGTGGACAGCCGCCCCACACCGCACGGCAAGGTCATACGCGCCGTCATGCCCCTGGCCTGAAGCCGCGCGACTGCCCTCGATGACGCGGGCTCGCCCATGCTGTGCGGGACGTCCGCGCCCTCGATCTGCTCGCAGCGGAAGGCCGGGGCAGTGAAGCTGAACCGTTCCGGTTCCTGTGGAGACTCTAGATCTTGACTGTGACCTGGTGTTTCTTGTCAGTCAGGTAGTGGTCGGCTTCGTATTCTGCGGGCGGGATGTGGCCTATTTCACCGTGCAAACGGTGGTGGTCGCACCAGTCGACCCACTCGGCGGTGGCCAGCTCCACGTCGGACAGGGTCCGCCAGGGCTGCCGGGGCTTGACCAGCTCCGTCTTGAACAGGCCGATCGTGGACTCCATCAACGCGTTGTCGTACGCGTCGCCAACCGAGCCGATGGAGGCCGCGATGCCCTCGGACCGAGGGGACTAGCGCGAGGCCGGCGTCGAGGAGGCCGAGGGGCTGGTGGTCCCGAGCGGGTCGGCGCGCGGAGACGACCTCGGGTGCGACCCGTCCGCCCTGGAGGCGGAAGACCGAGCCGTGCTCCAGGCCGGAGCCATCTTGTGCACCGACGTCACGCACAGGTCGGTGCCGGCGTTCCCTCACCCGGGCGGGCAGCTCCTGCCGGTGCCCGAAGGGGGCGCCGCCAGGACCCGCGGGTGGCGGTGGCACCTCAGTCGGTTGACTGTCTGCCCCTGCGGAGGTGCTCGGTGTGGCGGGTGACGGTGTCGACTCGGTCTGCGAGGTCGGGGTGACTGGTGCGTAGGTGGATTCGGGTTTCGGTGAGTGGGGCGAGAAGGGTGGAGGGGTCGTCGTTGCCGAGGGCGCCGTGGAGGTGGTTCAGGGCTGGGCCTGCGGAGGGGGGCAGGTCGGGGAGGGCGGTGATCTCGCCGGCGAGGCGGCGCAGGTCGGCGGCGCTGTCGCGGGCCCAGGAGGTGACGGATCGGTCGGCGGCGCGGCGGTCGCGGGTGGTGCGCACCCGTTCCTCGCCGGTGCTGCCGGGGTCGCCGGGGCGCACGCGCAGGTAGCGGCGTTCGGCGGCCTGGCGGCTGGCGACGCCGAGGGGCTGGGCGAGGTCGGCCCAGCTGGCGCCGTCCGCCCGGGCGGTCTCGATGAGTCCGGCCTCCCACGTGGCGAGCCGTTCGCGCACCTCGCGCAGGAGGAGCAGGGTGGCCAGGGCGGCTTCTGGGCCTGTCCGCGGCGGAGGGGGAGTTTTGTCGGTGATGTCCGCCTCGCGCAGTGCGTCGTCGATGGCGGCGAGCGCGGCCTGCGCGGCGAGGAAGCTTGCAGGTCCGGGGGCCGGGGGCGGTACCGCTCGGTCGTCGGGCATCGGCACACCTTGTCGTCGTAGGGATGACTTTCCGGGCGTCATCAGTCCGATGACCAGTGTTGTTGTCATCCATTGGATGACATGCTACAACGGAAGCAGCTGAAGCGCATTGGCGGCAACCGCCCCGAGCGAAGAGAGGTGTTCGACATGTTGATGCGCACTGACCCGTTCCGTGAGTTCGACCGGATCGCCCAGCAGCTGATGGGCACGACCGGCACCTGGTCCCGTCCCGCGACGATGCCGATGGACGCGTACCGCGACGGCGACACGTACGTGATCGCACTCGACATGCCGGGCGTGAGCCCCGAGGCCATCGAGATCGACGTCGAACGGAACATGCTCACCGTCAAGGCCGAGCGCCGCCCGGTCGTCGACTCCGACGCCGTGCAGATGGAGCTGTCCGAGCGTCCGCTGGGCGCCTTCTCGCGCCAGCTGGTCCTGGCCGACACCCTCGACGCCGAACGGATCGACGCCTCCTACGACGCCGGTGTGCTCACCCTGCGCATCCCGATCGCCGAGCGCGCCAAGCCGCGCCGCATCGCGGTGAACGGGACGGGCGCGTCCAAGCAGATCAGCGGCTGATCATCCGCGCGGTGGGCGGGCCGGTGCGCACCGGCCCGCCCACCGCGCGGGGGTCCTGGTCGTTGCCGGCCCGGTCCCCTGGAGCATCAGGAAACGCGCACGTCGAAAGGCGACCCCCACATGATCCTCTCGCCGCAATCCCCCGCGCACGCAGCCGATCCGGCTTACGAGCACCTGTTGGAACGGGTGCGGTACGACGGGGCCTACCCCACGCGGGAACGGGCCGAGCAAACCGTCCACACGGTTCTGGCAGCCCTGGGACGACAGTTGCTCCCCGCCCAGCGCGCGGAACTCGTGACCTGTCTGCCGGCCGGGGCCGCCGCCGTCGTCGACGCGGCCGCACCCGCCGCCGATCCACTCACCGGCCGCGCCTTCGTCAACGACGTCGCCGGCCGGACCGGCACCGGTCCGGCCGTCGCCCGCTGGGACGTGGGCACGGTGCTGTCCGCAGTCGGGCGCTTGGCGGGCGAGCCTTTGCTGTCGAACCTCCTGCGACGGCTGCCCCCCGGCTACGCCCTGCTGTTCGGCCGAGCCGAGCTCACCGCCCAGCGGGCCGCCTGACCGGAACCCGCCGCTCCTGGAGACACCAGGTTCATTCCGCGTGCGGGGTTGGTGGCGTACGCCTACGGCGCATCGCGGCCTGCGTCGTTTTGGCAGGCGGGCCCGAAGCCGGCCGTCGCGCCCTGGACATTGCGCGGGAGGTCCACGACGAAGTTCTCGCGACCGTCGCCTCCCCACGCATCGGACCGCGGAACACTCGCGCGGGTCGCCGTCACCGGCGCGGTCACCCGCATCGCCGGCCTGGGCCCGTCCTCCCGTTGGGGGACACCGAGCCCTGATCTCTCGGACCGACTGGTGACCCGACGGCGCCACGCCGTCGAGCCGGTGCGCAGAGGGGCAGACGGGAGGTTACTTGTTGGTGTCGTCCTGCCTGAGGGCTTCCATGGACTCGTCGGCCTTGCCCGTGGCTCGCCCTGCGGCTTTCTTCGCCTTACCCTCGGCCTTGTCCGTGCCACCAGTCATGGTCACTCCCGATCTTGTGCGGTGCCTATCGGTCCAAAATAGAATGAATCGTTCGGGTGTGCGAACCGCGGATCGGGCGTCGGACGCCGGCGGGAGCGTCCTCTGGTGACGCCTCGGAAGCGTTTACCGCGGCAGCTCATCTGCTCTTCTTGCCTCGGGCCGCAGGCCCTTTTCCCGCTGCCTTCCCGGCGGCGCCCTTCCTTCCCATCGCCTCCGCCCGGGCGGCGGGAGGGTTCTGCGGCCCCGGCTTCCTGGCGGCCCTGTTCGCCTTCGCCTTCCTCCCCATCGCCTCAGCTCTGGCCGCCGGAGGGTTCTTCGGCCCGGCCGCATGGGCGGAGGACTTCGGGGCCTTCGCCGGTCCGGCGCGGGGGGTCCGAGAAGGCCGAACGGGCCCCGCCTCTTCCACTCCGGGCTCCGATGCACCGGCTTCCGGGGCATCGGGTTCCTTCCCGCCCGGTTCCTCCCCGCCTTCCAGTAGGGACCGGGTCCGCTGCTGGAGAGCGTCGGCCAGCGACTCGCTGAAGTGCTCGACCCGGGAATTTCCGGCGATCTTCCTGATGCCCCGGTCCACCGGACCCCCAGGGTTCAGAACGCGGCCTGCCGCGAGGGACAGGAGGCCGACGGCGAACCTTTCCCTCTTGGTGCGGCCGACGATGTAGCCGGCCGCCGCCCCGACGGCAAGCGATGTCCTGGTGGTGGAGTCCATAGCCCGTCCCCTTGAGGAGTGTGCGGTCGGTCCAGCGGAGCGCCGTGCCGGGATTCAGCCCGGCATCCCCGGATCGGGGCGCCTGCGGCCCTCGAGGCACTTCTCGTACAGCCGTACCAGCGGGTTGCCGCACGCCACGCCCCGGGATCCGCGCCCCACATATCCACCATCCTTCGCCCAGCGGTCCGGCGCATCTTTGCGACGTACAGGCCGAATCATCGGATCACGAATGGGACCGCGCGCTCACCGGGCACCGATGGACGGGCTGCCTCCAGCCTTCGGACCGGCGGTCGTCGTCGCTGATCGTCGACCAGCTGCATGCGTCGGCTCCACTGCCGTGCCGGTTGGCAGTGAGGTCTCGGGTGCCTGGATCGTTGATCATGGTTGGTGTGGTGGGGAATGCGGCTCGTGCGGCGATCATCAGCGACCGAAGGATCACGGGCCTGTCGGCCGAGGTGATCGCTGAACGTCGCCGTGCTTGGCCCGTTGTGGCATGAGCGTCACCAGTCCCAGCTCATGTCGCGACAACGACAGCGGGCCGTAGGCGCTGGAGCGAAGCGCCGACTGGTGTTCGTCGACCACCTTGGCTCCACCGGCATGACAGGAATCGTCGACGGCACCGAGATCCGGGTTCGGCGGCCTGCCGTTGGACGCAAGGACCGGGAGACCTGCATTTCTGCTGGGTGAGTAGGGGCTGGGTGTAATGGGGGACCGGTAGAGCGGGCGGGAACTGGTCAACCGAGGCCCTGCCCGCGCCCGGCCGCCCGGTCGAGACTGCAGCTGCGCCGGGCCCTGGTCGAAGCCGACGAGGTGGACCTCGCCCCAGTGCCGACGACGGCAGGCTGGCCGGGACCCAAGGCTTCCTTATCCGTGCCGGCTCGCCGCGGATGACTTGGTGTTAAATGCGCCGGGACCGTCAAGGGCGTTCCGGCGGAGTTGTTCACAGCGGCCGGCGTGCCCGGTCGCGGTGGCGACGCAGAAGCCGGACTCGCGCAGCGGGTGGGGGACGCCCGGTGCGATGTGCGTGCCTGGCAGGTCTCTCGCCCGGTAGCAGAGCTGTGCGTGGGCCCGGCAGGGGCCGTCCGGAGTCCGTACCGCTGTGGGTCCCGGGACGGATCGAGCACGGTCCGAGCACCCGGTCGCCGGCACGGCACCGACGGCTCAGCGTGTACTGCCGACCGCGCCGGAACTCCCGGCCCGGCCGGTCTGGTGGGTTCGGGACCCGGGTGGTCCGGGCGGGTGGGTCACCCTGGCCCTTCGGCCGGTCTTCGGCCCCCGCGACCGGGATCCAGCCGACCGCTGTACCCGGTGCTCGTTCACGCGCGGCTCGGCTGGATGCCCTTCTCGGACCGGGTGTTCCTGCCTGTGTCGAACTCGTTGTGAGCGAGGCGCTGAAGAACGCGGGGGAGTTCGGGGGAACCGTCCAGCACCGGACGGTTCCCCCGAACTCCCCCTGCTCTCGACCGGTCAGCAGAACCAGCCGTTCTGCACCCATCCGACTTTGCTGTCCCACACCGAGAAGCCGTAGACCCAGTCGCCGCTGGGGCTGATCTGGCGTACGTCGAAGTGGGAGCCGTAGGGGAGGGTGTCGATGAGCGCTCCCGCGGGTTCCGTTCGCAGGTAGAGCGACTGCGCACAGATTTCCATTCGCTGGCCCACCACGCCGTTGGCGGCTTGCGCCGGGCCGGATGTACCCAGAATCGCGACACCTGCCATCGCGGCGGTGCCGACTGTGGCGAGCAGCGACCTGGTCAGGCGGTTCTTGCGCATCGTGTTGGCTCCTTGTCGTCGGTGCTGGTGTCGTCGTCCAGGCCCGCTACCAGGAATCGATACCGCCGAGGCACTCCTGGCGTATCCATCCCCAGGTCTGGGCCCCGCCGTAGTCGATGACGTTGACCCAGCCGTTGTAGACGGGCGCCGCGTCCTGCCAGCCGACCTTGTTGCCGTAGAGGAGCGTGTAGTTCGCATCGCCGGCGGTCCCGTTGATCCCGGGATTCCAGCCGTAGTAGAACGTCGTGGTCTGACACACGGTGATCGCATGGTGCACCAACTGCGGCGAGGCCTGAGCGGGCGCTGGAACCCCCAGCGTGAGGGCGGCTCCTGCGGCCAGGGCGGCGGCAGCCATGAGGGACTTCTGCTTGATGGGCATCGTCGTCTGGGCCTCCGATATGACGCGTACATGTCATTGTGACTCGCGATGTACGGAACGGAACCATGCGTTGTGCAAAACGGCAAGACGGTCCGACCTCTTCCGGCCAGCTGGGCCTACGCACGGCCGCCGCCGACATGTGACGTCTCCCTCTTTCCAAGGGCCGGTTCGACACCGTCATCTGTGCCGACAACTCCCTGCAGCACCTGCTGACCGAACAGGATGCGCGCGCCGCCCTGGCCGAGACGCACCGAGTGCTGCGTCCCGCCGGCCTGCTGCTGGTCAGCACACGTCCCTACGACGAACTGCTGCGCGACCGCCCGGCTTCGACGCAGTGCGGGCCCTCGTCATTCCCAGACGTCGGGGCCCCCGCCACGCCACTCCACCAGACCCGGCTGCAGCAGATCGACCACGTCGATGTCGTCACGTCCCGCGCGTCGCATGAACTCCAGCACGTCCTGGAGACGGGTGGCGATCCCCACGTAGACGCCTTGGATCGAAACACGCCGTCCTTCTGCGCCGGGTGCGTGCACGATCACCTCGCCTTTGCCCATGACACCACCTTGCCGCAAGGGCCGGCGCCGCGTGCGGTCCCCGCCTCGCACCGGCCGCGGTGACAGGACCTTCACCCGCGTCGTCCACCGCGGCCTCCCGGACGTCGAGCCGGTCCGGCTACACGGCCTGCTGCTCGGCCTCGTTCAGGCGGCGCGGGCCGCCGGCCTCCAGCGTGCCGTCCTTCTGCTCGAACTGCGACAGGGCAAGGCCCAGACCGAAGAACGTGGGTGCCCACTCGCCCACGAAGATGCCCCAGCGGTCAGCGCGGGCAACGTCCGCGTGGGGCCCCGGCTCGGCGCCGAGGCTGCCGTACCAGGCGACGACCGACATGCCGATGCTGGCGAACGCCGCGAGGTAGGCGTGTTCGCTGCGGATGCCCATGTTGTGGAGCTTCTGGATGATCATGTGTGGCTCCGTTCTTAAAGAGACCGCCATCGTCGAATGCCCGAAACAGGGGAAGTCACACAAAATGGGGCGAGTCCCATCTTGGGGTCCTCCCTGCTGCCATGGCTTCCTCCGGCTCTTCGGCCCCTCTCAGAGGGTCCCGCCCTCGGAGCGGCCGCCTGGTTCCGCCTGCCGGCGCGGGCGCACCGATGGAGGAAGTTCAGTTAGGAGCCACCTGCTGAGTTCAAGCCGACCCCGGCGTGCCGGATGGCGTCGGGTCTTCGCATTGGACAGTGGGTGGGCGCCGTGACGGCGCACATCGGCACAATGACGTGTCGCCCGCGCGGCGCCAGGACGCCCCGGCACGTTGGCGTTGCTCCTCTTGCGCTGACATGCCTCGGTGGCTTTCGTTCCGTGCGGATGGTGGCGTGGGGCCGGGCCCGGGCCCGGGGCCGGGGCAGGCGGACAGTCGGACTGTGGGCGACGTGACGGTCCGAGGTGCCCGCCTGCCCTGTTCATCCTGATGCCGGTACGGCCCGTACCGGGCGACGGCGCACCACCGCACGCTCGTAAGGCCCCCGGATAGCGCACTACCGCCCGCCCGCGAGTTCGGACAGTGCCGTGACCCTGATCACGGTCGGGCGCTTCGCATGCGGTCAACGGTTGTCCCCGACGCGAATCCCACCGCTCGCTGTCGCGGCGCCCTAACTGCCGCCGGACGTTCCCTCAACGGCGAGCTGGTCGTCGGCCGGGAGGGCGGCCGGCACCGAACCCGCCCGCCGCGGGCGGCCGGGAGACGGGGGCCTGCCCACTCCGTCGGAGCGGGGGGAGGGGTCAGCCCGCGGGGGCGGGGCCGGCCTCGGCCGCCGCGCGCGGCTTGCGCAAGGCACGCCAGACCGGCACCGTGGCGGCCACAACGACCGACTGCGCGGTGAGGAGCGTGGCCCGGACCCCGACCGCCTCGGCCACCGCGCCGCCGACGACCGCCCCGAGCGGGGTCAGGCCGAGGATCACGAATCGCATGGTGGCGTTCACCCGGCCGAGGACGGAAGGGTCGCACCTGCGTTGGCGCAGGCTGAGGCTGGTGATCGCGTAGACGATCTGGCCGAGTTCGCCGACCACGCCGCCGGCGACAGCCAGCGCGATCCCCCAGCCGGGCCGTGCGGCCGGCACCAGCAGCGTGACCGGCCCGGTCGCCGCGAGGGCGAGCCAGACCACGCGCTCGCCGCCCAGCCGGCGGCTGAGCCATGGCGTCATGGCGGCCCCGGCCATGGCCGCCACCGATCCCGCAGCGACCACGAGCCCGACCAGTGACGGCCCCAGATCCAGGGTCCGGGTCAGGAAGAGGATGCCGACGGATGAGGACAGGGCGAAGGCGAAGTTGCTGAGGCCACTGGTGAGGGCGAGCGCCCGCAGGACCGGGTCGCCCGCGACGTGGGCCAGGCCGGCCCGGATCCGGCGGGCCGGCCCCGGTCCGCCGGGCACGGCGGGCGTGGCCGCCTCCCGGGAGCGGATCGCCAGCAGGCAGAGCGCGGAGACGGCGAAGGTCGCGGCCTGCACGCCGATCACGTCGGCCGCGCCGATCCAGCCGACCAGCCACCCGCCGAGGCCGGGGCCCGCGAACTGCCCGGCGGCGCGGGCCGTCTCCATCGTGGCGTTTCCGCTCAGGACCTGGCCGGGGCCCAGGAGTGCCGGCACGTAGCTCTGATAGCCGAGGTCGAAGAAGACCCGCGCCGCGCCGGTGGCCAGCGCCACCGCGATCAGCTCGCCGATGCCGAGCCCGCCCCACCAGGCGACCACCGGCACGGCGGCCAGCAGGAGGGCGCGCACCCCGTCGGAGGAGATCAGTACCGGGCGCAGCGCGCGGCCCTCCAGCCACGCCCCGGCGGGCAGGCCGAGCACCGCGAACGCTGCCGTGGAGGCGGCGTTGACCAGGCCGAGCTGCAGCGGCGAGGCGTGCAGCGTCAGCACCGCGAGCATCGGCAGCGCCACGCCGCTGATCTGGGCGCCGAACTGGCTGGTGGTCTGGCCGAACAGGAGCAGCCGGAAATCCCGGCGGACGGACAGCGAAGCACCGGACAACGGAGGGCCTCCTTGTGGTGCGGATGTGGTATCGATATCACACGGTTGAGCAGTCCCGCTGTCGTGTCGATGCCGTCTAAACCCCGGGTCAGAGACGAATTGCACGTCGGCCCTTGTGTGGGACAGCTCACTCCACTACCGTCCGGGGTGGTAATGATCCCAGGTCCATCTGGGCATGCTGTCCGGCTGGCGACGACGCCGGTCCGTGCTGTCGGAAGGGAACTCCATGAAAAGAAGGCCGGCGGTCATCGGCGCGTTGATCCTCGCTTCGGTGTCTCTCGCGAGCGCGTGCTCGTCCAACAGCACCGGCGGCGGCTCCACATCGAGCGCCGACTTCAGTGCCAAGCCTTCGGGCACCCTGCACGCGTGGGCGTTCAACAACGCCGACGACGTCGGCAAGGCCCGCATGGCCTACGCGGGCCAGCAGTTGAAGAACGTGAAGGTCGTCTACGACCAGACCGGGTTCGACGTGCAGAAGTTCACCACCCGCCTGGCGGGCGGCAATGTGCCCGACGTGGTCCAGATGGACCGCCAGTACGTGGCGACCTACGCCGCGCAGGGCCTGATCATGCCCCTGGACAAGTGCTTCTCCGCGAACAGCGTGGACCCGAAGTCCCGGTTCTACTCCTCGGTGCTCGACGACGTGACGTACCAGGGCCACGTCTGGGGCGTGCCGCAGTTCTTCCAGCCGTCGGCGATCATGCTGGACAAGGACGTCATGGACGCCGCCGGGGTCACCAGCGACCAGATCGACACTTCCAAGCCCGACGTCCTCCTGGCCGCGATAGCCAAGATGTACAAGGAGCAGGGCGGCAAGCCCTCCGTCCTCGGCTTCGACCCGCAGGCCACCGGCCAGGCCAACATGTGGATCCTCGGCCTCGGCGGCAAGCTGGTCGGTGACGACGGGGCGCCGACGCTCGACGCCCCGGCCAACACCTACCCGCTCGACCTGATGAAGAAGATCACCGATGCCCAGGGCGGCTACGCGAAGCTGAAGAGCTTCACGGACTCGTTCGACTTCTTCGGCGGCAACAACCAGTTCGTGAAGAAGCAGGTCGGCGCGGAGATCGACGCCCAGTGGTACCCGAACGTGCTGACCCCCTACAAGGACAAGATCTCGCTCGAGACGGTCCCCTTCCGCGACAGGAGCGGGAAGCCGGTCACGACCGCGGGCGGCCAGGCGTTCGTCATCCCCGCCAAGTCCAAGAACCCCTCGGCCGCGTGCGCCTGGGCGCTGGACCTCACCTCGCAGCAGAACTGGATGTCCGCGGCTGCCGCGCGCGCCCAGACCCTGACCAAGAGCGGCGGCGTCAACACCGGGCTGTTCACCGGGTCCCCGGCCGCGGACAAGGCGGTGCGCGACCAGTACGTCAAGCCGAGCGGCAACGCGGGCTTCGACCAGACCATCAGCACTTTCTACGATGTGGTGCCCACCGGCATCAGCTTTGGCGCCTCGCCCGCCGGCCAGGCCATCCAGACCGACCTGACCAACGCGATCACCGCGGTGCTGCTCGGCCAGAAGAGCCCCAAGGACGCGCTGGCGGCGGCGCAGCAGGCGGCCATGCGGTCGTACAACACCAGCAAGCACTGACGGCCCGCCCGCCGGTCCGGCCGGGGAAACACCCCGCGACCGGCGGGCCCCGCCCGGACCGCGCGGCCGGTCCGGCAGACCGGCTCCGGGACGAGGGGACCGGAGCCCGGCCCGCGGCGGCTGCCGAAGGCTCCCGGACCATGAACATGAGGGAGGTCCTCGATGACGCAGGACACGACGCCGGGCGCGCGCGCCGACGGTGTCGGCCGGCCGGTCCGGCCGAGGAAGTACAACCGCCGCGAGGCGATCGCCGGTTACCTGTTCATCTCGCCGTGGATCATCGGATTCGTGGTCTTCACGGCCGGGGCGATGATCTACAGCCTGGTCATCTCCTTCACCCACTACAACCTCGCGGCCAACACCGTGACCCCGGCCGGCACGGACAACTACCGCCAGCTGATCGACGACCCGCTCGTGCGCAAGTCCCTCGGCAACACCTTGTTCTACGCGTTGATGGCGGTGCCGCTGGAGATCTGCTTCGCGCTGTTCCTGGCCGCGCTGCTCAACCGCGTCGGCCGGGCCGCCGGGCTCTTCCGCACGCTGTACTACCTGCCGAAGATGACCCCGATGGTCGCGACCGCGTCGATGTTCCTGCTGCTGCTGAACGGCAACAACGGCGCGATCAACGAGGCGCTGGCGGCGATCGGCATCCACGGCCCGCAGTGGCTGGTGGACCCGGCCTGGGCCAAGCCGTCGGTGGTGATCACCCAGCTGTGGGGGGTCAGCGGCACGATGGTGATCTTCCTTGCCGCGCTGAAGAACGTGCCGAAGGACCTCTACGAGGTGGCCTCGCTCGACGGGGCCGGCCCGGTCCGCAAGTTCTTCTCCATCACCTTGCCGATGATCTCCGGCGCGCTCTTCTTCAACGTCGTGGTGCTCACCATCGCGGCCTTCCAGGTCTTCGACCAGGCCTACCTGCTGTTCTGGCGGGACACCAGCAACGCCTCGCCGGACTCCGCGCTCTTCTACGCCGTCTACCTCTTCCAGCAGGCGTTCCAGCAGTTCAACTTCGGCTTCGCCGCGGCGATGGCCTGGCTGCTGTTCCTGATCCTGGTGGTGCTCACCTTCATCCAGGTGAAGATCGGCAACCGGTTCGTGTACTACGAGGGAGCCAAGTGATGGCCGGCCACGTCGCCGAAGCCGTGCGGGAACCCGGCGCGCCCCGGGCCGTCGGCCCCAAGTCCGCCCCCGCCCCCGGGCGTTGGAGCCGGGGCAGGACGGCGAGGCTCCTCGCCCGCCTGGTGCTCCTGGCCCTGCTCGTCGGGTTCGCGCTGCTGTTCCTCTACCCGTTCGCGTGGCTGCTGGCGGCGAGCCTGAAGCCGAAGGCCGAGGTCTTCGACAACGCGCTGTTCCCGCACACCTTCCGGTTCGCCAACTACAAGGACATCTGGCACCAACTCCCGCTGCTGCACTGGATGTTCAACAGCGTGTCGATCGCCCTGCTGGCGGCCGGCCTGGTCGCGGTGTCCAGCTCGGTGGTTGCGTTCGGCTTCGCCTACTTCCGGTTCCCCGGCCGCGGTCCGCTGTTCGCGCTCGTGCTCGGCACGATGATGCTGCCGGGTTCGGTGACGATGATCCCGACCTACCTGATCTGGAAGAACACCGGGCTGCTCGGCACGTGGGTGCCGCTGTTCGGCGCCAACCTCTTCGGCTCGGCCTTCTACATCTTCCTCCAGCGGCAGTTCTACCTCGGCCTGCCGCGCGAACTGTTCGAGGCCGCGCGGCTGGACGGCGTCAACTACTGGCAGATGTTCTGGCGGATCGCCATGCCGCTGTCGTGGCCGTCGTTCGTGATCGTGTTCCTCTTCGAGTTCCAGGCGAGCTGGAACAACCTGATGGGCGGCCTCATCTACCTCAACGCCGGCTCGCCCAACGGGTACACGGTCCCGCTCGGCATCTCCTACGCGATGACGAAGTACAGCCCCACCTCCGGCGGCCAGGGCGACTACCAGTACGTCATGGTGTCCGCGCTGCTCGTCACGCTCCCGCTGCTGGCGCTGTTCGCCGCCGGCCAGCGGTACTTCGTCACCGGGGTGGCCACCGAGGGCCGCAAGGGCTGACCGCGCCCCGACCCAATCCCGGCCCGCCGGCGCGGCGGCTCCCCCCGCGCGCCGGCGCTCCACCCCACCCGGACGGGAGGACCGCTGATGACCTCCGAGATCCTTCGCCTCGACGGCCCCGGCTGGGCCGTGCGCGAGGCGCTGGGCGAGACCTGGCGCTGGTACGCGGGCGCGCCGGTGGGGCCCGATCCCGGGGGGCGGCTCGCCCCGGGATGGTTCCCCGCCACGGTCCCCGGCTCCGTCGTGACCGACCTGTGGCGGGCCGGCGAGCTGTCCGACCCGTACCGCGGCCGGGCCACCCGCGCCACCGAGTGGACCGGCGCCCGGTCGTGGGTCTACCGCCGGACGGTGGAGCTTCCGGACACCGGCGCGGGCGCGTGGGCGACGCTGGAGATGGACGGCGTCGACCCCTCGGGCCGGGTGTTCTGGGACGGGCGCCCGCTCGGCCGCGTCGAGGGCCTGTACCGCGCGGCACGCTTCTGCGTCCCGTCCGACGCCGGCGGGCCCGGCCCGCACCGGCTCGACGTCGTGCTCGATCCGGTGCCGGCGTCCCAGCCGCAGGTGGGCCGCACCGACCTGGTCCGCACCCACCGGCCGCGGATGAACGAGGGCTGGGACTTCTGCCCGCGCTTCCCGCACCAGGGCATCTGGCGGAGTGTGCGGATCGTCGTCGGCCCGGTGCGGCTCGCGGACCTGGCGGTGCGGGCGGAGCTCGACGAACAGGGCACCGGACGGGTCGCGCTGACCGCGCTGCTGGAGACGGCGGACGAGCGGGAGGTGCCGGTGGAGGCGCTGCTGGTCGACGCCGCCGGACACGCCGCCGCGACCCACCGCGTCACCGCGGGCGCCGGCCGGCTGGAGCTCGCACTCGCCGTCGAGCGGCCCGAGACGTGGTGGCCGCGCGGCTTCGGCCCCCAGAGCACCTACACCCTGGAGGTGAGAGCGGCCGGCGCACCCGAGCCGGTCGCCCGCCGCACGGTCGGCTTCCGGCGGGCGGAGCTGGTGCCCAACCCCGGCTCCCCGGCCTCCGCGCTGCCGTACACCGCGGTGGTCAACGGCCAGGTCGTGCCGCTGATCGGCTGGAACTGGGTGCCCGCCGACGCCCAGTACGGCGCGGTCACCGCCGACCGCGTCCGGCACCTGGTCGGCCTCGCCGCCGCCTCGGGCGCGTCGGTCCTGCGGGTGTGGGGCGGCGGACTGGTCGAGACCGAGGAGTTCTACGACGCCTGCGACCGGGCCGGACTGCTGGTGTGGCAGGAGTTCTCCCAGTCCAGCTCGGGCATGAACAGCACACCGGCCGCCGACGCGGAGTTCGTCGCCCTGATGGCCGAGGAGGCTGCTGCGGTCGTGCCCGTGCGCGCCCACCACCCCTCCCTGTTGGCCTGGGGCGGCGGCAACGAACTCGACACCGGCGGCGTCCCGCTCGACGAGCGGCGCTCGCCCGTGCTGGCCGCCCTCCGCGCCACCGTGGAACGGCTCGACCCCGGGCGCGCCTGGCTCCCCACCTCGCCCTCGGGCCCCGCCTTCCACCACCGGCTCGACGTGATCGAGGCCGCCCCCGACGGCCAGCACGACGTGCACGGTCCCTGGGAACACCAGGGGCTCCCGGGCCAGCACACCCTCTACGACGCCGGGACCTCCCTCGCGCACACCGAGTTCGGCGTCGAGGGGATGACGAACCGGCGCGCACTCGACCGCCTGGTGCCCACCCGCGACCGGTGGCCCGCCGACCGGACCAACCCCGTCTACCGCCACCTCGGCGACTGGTGGAACAACGCCCCGCTGGTGCGGCGGAGCTTCGGCGACCGGCTCACGGACCTGGAATCCCTGCGCCGGGCATCCCAGTTCCTCCAGGCCACCGGCCTCGGCTACGCGGTCGAGGCCGGCCGCCGCCGCTTCCCGCGCTGCTCGGCGGTGCTGCCCTGGCAGCTGAACGAGTCCTACCCGAACGCCTGGTGCACCAGCGCCGTCGACCACGCGGGCGAGCCCAAGCCCGCCTACCACGCGGTCGCGCGGGCGTTCGCGCCGCGCCGGGTCACCGTACGCACCCCGGCCCCGGTCCTGGCGGGCGGACCCGCGCCGTCCGCGCAGGCATGGCTGTGGGCCCGGCCGCAGGTGGGCGCCGGCTCGCAGGTGGTCGCGCGGCTGCGCTCGGCGGACGGCGACGTCCTCGCCGAGGCCGAGTGGCCGGTCCCGGACGAGGTCGGCGACCCGCGCCCAGCCGGGACCCTCACTGTGGACGCCCGGGACGTCCCCGCCGACGCCGTCGTCGTCTGGGACCTCCTGTGGTCCGGCGCCGACGGCCGGACGATCGACCGCGAGAGCGTCCTCGCCTGCACCGGCGCCGACCTCACGCCCCTGCTGGACCTGCCGCGGGCGCGGCTCGGCGTCACCGCCCGCCGGGCCGGCGGCGGTTCGGTGGTCGAGGTGGCGCACCGCGGAGGCCCGCTGGTCGTCGGACTGCGGCTGTCCGACCGGCGCCCGGCCGAGGCCGAAGGGTGGGTCCTGGCGGACGGCGACCCCCGGCCGCTGCTGCCCGGCGAGTCGCGGACGTTCACCGTGCGCGGGTCGCGCTCCACCGCACCGCCCCGCCTCCTGCTCGAGTCCTGGAACACCGATCCCGTCCGCATCGACCTCCCCGAGGAGCCCTCGCCGTGAGCACCACCCGTCTCGACCACCCTCGGCTGGCGGACACCGCCGACGGGTACACGATCACCGCCGGCAGCTACGAGGTGCGGCTGCGCGCGGACGATCCGACCGCCGAACTCCGCGACCGGGACGGCCGGGTCTGGTCGCGCCTGCGGCTGCTCGCCGACGTCGCCCGGGTCGACGCGGCCGACGAGTCCTACGCCCTCGACGAGGTGCGGGCGGCGGCCGGCCGCGTCGGTGGCGAGGACGTGGTGGACGTGACCCTGACCGCCGCGAGCCCGGTCTGGCGGCACAAGTCGGTCCGGCTGCGCTGCCACGCGGACCGGCTGGAACTGGTCGTCCGGGTCGAGGGGACGGGCACACTCGCCGAGGTGCGCCTGCTGGGCGGCCGGGCGGTGCTGCCGCGCGGCGCGTGCGGCACCTTCCGGTCCTCGATCGGCTTCGCCTCCGTCTTCGACCCGACCCCGACGGAGCCGGTGCAGGCCGTCCGCCCCGCCTCCGCCGCGGCCACCCTCGGGATCGTCGGGGACGCCTCGGCCGGGCGGCTCAACGCCGTGTTCTCGCCCCCGCCGCTGTGCCTGGCCCTGGGCCGCGAGCCGGCCGGCGGCCCCCTGCACGTGCCCGGCGGCGACTGGCTGGCGGTGGGCGTGGCCGCCGCCGTCGACGAGATGCGCTTCACCCAGCTGCGCTACCTGCCCGTCGACGGCGGGTTCCTGCTCGAACTCGACTACGACGGTCACACCGAGGTCGACGGCTCCTTCGTCAGCCCCGCCGTCGTCATCCGCCCCGCCGCCGACCCCTGGCACGCCCTCACCGCCTACCGGGACCACCTGGTCGAGCACGGCCTCGCGCCCGGCGGGAGCGCCGCGGACCGACCCGCGTGGTGGACCGAACCGCTCTTCTGCGGCTGGGGCGCGCAATGCGCCCGCGCCCGCCGGCCCGCGCCGGAGGACGGCACCGCGGCCACACCCTCCGCGCCGGACCTCTCCCGCCAGGACCTCTACGACACCTGGCTCGCCCGGCTCGCCGCCCACGACGTCGTGCCCGGCACCGTCGTCGTCGACGACCGCTGGCAGGCGGAGTACGGGACCGCCGAACCGGATCCGTCCCGGTGGCCCGACCTGCGCGCCTGGATCGCCGAACGCCACGCGGCCGGCCAGCGCGTGCTGCTGTGGTGGAAGGCGTGGGACGCCGGCGGCCTGCCGGCGCGGGAGTGCGTGCTCGACCCGGCCGGCACCCCCGTCAGCGCCGACCCGGGCAGCCCGGCCTACCTCGCCCGCCTGGAAGCGGTCGTCGCGCGGCTGCTCGGCCCCGACGGCCTCGACGCGGACGGATTCAAGGTCGACTTCACCCAGCGCGCCCCGACCGGACGCCTGCTGCGGCGCCCGGGCGCGCCCGCCGGCGCCCCCTGGGGCATCGCCGCCCTGCACACGCTGCTGCGTACGATGCACCGCGCCGCCAAGGCCGCCAAGCCCGACGCCCTGATCGTGACGCACACCCCGCACCCCGCCTTCGCCGACGTCGCCGACATGATCCGGCTCAACGACCTCCTCGAACGCGACCCCTCCGGCGCCATGGTCCCGGCCGCGGACCAGCTCGTCTTCCGCCACGCGGTGGTGACCCACAGCCTGCCCGGCCACCTCGTGGACACCGACCAGTGGCCGCTCCCCGACCGCGCCGCCTGGCGCCGCTACGTCACCACCCAGGCCGCGCTCGGTACGCCCGCCCTCTACTACGCGGAGTGGATCGACGGCTCGGGCGAGGAGCTGTCCGCCGACGACCTCGCCCTGGTCGCCGCCAGCTGGCGGCAGTACCGGCAGCGCCCCCGGTGACCGCCGCCGAGGTCGTCGTGTACGCCGCCACCTCCGCGGGCGTGTGCGCCGCGGTCGCCGCAGCGGAGGCCGGCTCCCGCGTCCTCCTTCTCGAACCCGGCCAGCACGTCGGCGGGATGACCTCGGGCGGCCTCGGCTACACCGACCTGGGCGACCCGCGGGTGGCCGGCGGCCCGGCCGCCCGGTTCCGGCAGGAGGTCGCCGACCGCTACGGCGTCGCCGTCGGCACCTTCGCCGGACCCGAACCCAAGGTCGCCGAGAGCGTCTTCCGGGCGTGGCTCGACCACCCCCGGATCGAAGTCGTCCAGGACTCCCCGGTGCGCGCGGCCGACACCGGCGACGGCCGTATCACCCGGGTGCGGACCGAGGACGGGCGGTCCTTCGAGGGCGGCGTGTTCGTGGACGCGAGCTACGAGGGCGACCTGCTCGCCCTCGCGGATGTGCCGTACCGCGTGGGCCGCGAGGACCGCGCCCGGTACGGGGAGCGGTGGGCCGGCCGCCGCGAACCCCTGCCGGGGAAGCACTCCATGCCGCCCCTTGTCTCGCCCTTCGCCGACGACCCGGCCGGCGAGCGGGAGGGCGCCCTGCTCCCGCAGATCCGGTCCGCCCCGCTCGCCCCCGAAGGCGCGGGCGACGGCGGGGTGATGGCCTACGGCTACCGCGTCTGCCTGACCACCGCCCCCGACCGGATCCCGTTCATCCGCCGCGACGGCTACGACGAGGCCCACTGGGAGCTCGGCCGCCGGCTCTTCCGGCACTGGGCCGGCCAGGGCTTCGAGCCGGAGGCGGGCGCGCTGCTCGGGCTCGAGCCCAACCTCCCGGGCGGCAAGTGCGACGGCAACTCCCTCGGCCCGTTCTCGCTCAACGTCCTCGACGGCTCGGCCTGGGAGTACCCCGACGCCGGCCCGGTCCGGCGCGAGGAGATCCGCCGCCACCACCTGGACCACACGCGGGACTTCCTCCACTTCCTCGCCCACGACCCCGCGGTGCCCGCCGGCGTGCGCACCGAGATGCTCCGCTGGGGCCTTCCCGCCGACGAGTTCGCCGACACCGGCCACTTGCCGCACCAGCTGTACGTGCGGGAGGCGCGCCGCATGCTCGGGGAATACGTGCTCACCGAGCACGACCTGCTCGGCGCCCGCCCGCAGCACGACGTCGTCGCCATGGGCTCGTACCACCTGGACATCAGGGAGGTGCAGCGCACCTGGCGGTGGCTGCCGGAGCACCCGCGGCCGGTCGCCTCCGTCGTCAGCGAGGGCTACCTGTCGGTGCCCGTGCCGCCGTACCCGATCCCGTACCGCGTGATCGTCCCTCGCTACGCCGACTGCGCGAACCTGCTGGTGCCGGTCTGCCTTTCCGCGACGCACGTCGCGTTCTCGTCGGTCCGGATGGAGGTCCAGTACCAGATGCTCGGCCACGCCGCCGGGCTCGCGGCGGTGCTGGCGCTGCGGGACGGCCGGGCGGTGCAGTCGGTCGACGTCGGGCTGCTCCAGGAACGGCTGCGGGACACCGGCCAGGTCCTCGCCGTGTGACCGGTTCCGCCGCGCCGTCGTCATTCCGACGACCCCCGATCCCGGCCCGGGTCCGGGGGCCTTGGGGCGTCCGGGTCGGGGGCTGCCGACGCGAGGGCGCTGTCCCGGGAGGTTGGACGGCTTTCCCGGGTGCGGCGGGCGTTCGGGCAGCCCGGGGACGGTCTCAGGCCCGGGGTGCCGGGTCGAGGGCTGCCGAGGCGAGTGCTCGGCCGTCCTCGGTCAGCAGCCAGCGGGCCGGGCCGTCGGGGCCCAGGAAGAGGCCGACGCGGGCGGCCGGTGCGAGCGTGCCGTCGGCGAGCCGGTCGCCGGCCGCGTAGCCGACGATCACCGCACCGCCGACGTCCGCCTCGCGGGCGACGACCCGCGCGGCCGTCCCCGACACGTCGTGGACCGTCATCCGGCCCCTGCCGCGCAGCACCGGCAGCGTGCCGGTACGGCCGGCCGCCAGCGGGTCGCCCGGAAGCGCGATCTCGACGCGGCCCGCGCTCATCACCGAGCCGCGCTCGCGGGTGAGGCCCAGTTCGGGGCCCGCGTGCCAGGCCACCACCGGGACCGCCGCCCGCGCCACCGCCGCGGCCGCCCCGGCATCCGCGCCGCGCGTGACGACGATCAGCGCCACGTCCTCGGCCGCCTCCGCGAGGACGTCACCCTCCCGCCCGGCCGCCCGCCGCACGGCGAACCCGCGTGCTTCCAGCAGTTCGGCCGTCGCCCGGTCGCCAGGTGCCGGCGATGGGCCGGCCACCAACAGGGCGACCGGGCGGCCGTCCCGCGCGGCTGTGGGCGGCGCCGTCGCCGCCAGCGCGTCCCGGACGAACGGCGGCACGATGGGCCGCAGCACGTTGGCGTAGCCGAACTCGGCCCGGTCCAAGGCGCGCCGCGCCTGCCTCCGGAGCCTGCCGACCTCGGCCTCCGGCCGGTCCTCGCACGCGGCGCGCAGCAGGCGCACGGCGGCGAGCCCGGCTTCCGCCGTGGCCCGCGCACCCACGAGCCAGGGCCGCAGCTCGGCCACCAGGGCCCGCCCCGCACCTTGCCCCGACCCCTGCGCCGCGCCCACCGCCCGGCAGCCGTCCGCCAGCTCCGCCATCCGCCGGGCCACGGTGTCCAGGGCCGGCGCGGACCCGGCGAGGGCGTCCCGGGTGGCGGCCGTCAGCTCCGGGTCCTGATCGGCGCCCGGCGGCCACGCCGCGCACACCCGCACCAGCGGGTCCAGCGCGGCTGCGTCCGCCCCCGCGACGCGCACGAGGGCCGCGCGCGCCGACGCCCCGGCGTCGTAGCCGTCGGGGTCGCGCGCCCAGTCGGCCATGGTGGCCAACGCGATGCGGGACGGCGCCTCCTCGCACATCGGGTTGGAGAGGATGCCGGCCAGCGCGGCCGAGACGCCGCGCGCCGCCCGGCCCGTGAGCGGGCCGAGGAAGAGCCGTGCGGGGTCGAAGTCGTTGACCGGGAAATTGTCCCAGAGCACCAGGCGCCGGCCGTAGGAGTCCGCGGCCCGGTCGATGTCCTCGCCGGTCACCGCTCCGACGACGATGTCCGCCCCGGTCCACGCGATCAGGACGTCCCGCGGGGCCGTCCGCGCCAGCGCCTCGCGGTAGGGGGAGGGAGCGGTGCCCGCGTAGTCGGTGGGGCAGACGAGCAGCGGGTCGCTGATCCCGCGCGGTCCGAGGAACCCGGCGGCGAAGCGGCGGCACGCCTCGCCGTGCGCCGCGCCCGTCCCGCCCTCGCCCGTGCCGAAGCGCGCCGCGTCCCGGGACGAGGAGAGTTCCGGCGGGACGTCGTCGAAGAAGAGCCCGAAGGAGGTGACACCCGCGTCGCACAGCTGCCCGGCCTTGGCGGCCAGCGCCTCGTGCTCGGTGTCCTCGGCGAAGCGCATGGACAGCCCGGGGGACAGGGCGTACGTGAAGCGCAGGCCCAGTCCGCGCGCCCGCGCCGCCAGCTCGGCCAGCGGGGCGAGCTCCTCGGCAGGGTACGGCTCGCGCCACCGCTCGCGGTGGTACGGGTCGTCCTTGGGCGCGTAGACGTAGGTGTTCAGGCCGACCCCGGCCGCGAAGGAGAGGTGGTCCAGCCGGGTCGGGTGCGACCACGGC
The DNA here is from genome assembly GCA_963756705.1 of uncultured Actinomycetota bacterium. Lineage (GTDB taxonomy): Bacteria > Actinomycetota > Actinomycetes > Streptomycetales > Streptomycetaceae > Actinacidiphila. Next base: position 877,133 of record CAVWOS010000010.1, read on the forward strand.
GGCCCGTAGAACCCCTCGACCGTGCCCCGCCAGGACAGGCCGCCGTCCCCCGCCGTCGGCACGGCGGGGAGCGCACCGGGAGTCGCGTCGCTGGTCATTCTGGGAACCTTACTAGTCGCGCCAGGATGGGTTTCCCCACGTCATGGGGTACCACTTCGCACCAGGAGACGAAAGACTGGCCCTCCGATGTGGAATCGGTAGCATGCCCGGCATGACGACTTCCGTATCCGAGATCGCGCCCGGGATCTTCCGCGTCGACGACACGTGCAGCGTGTACGTGGTGCGGCAGGAGTCGGCGGAGGGCGAACGCACCGCGTTCGCGGTCGACTTCGGCTCCGGCCGAGTGCTGGACCTGCTCCCCGAGATGGGCGTCGACCGGCTCACGGACGTGCTCATGACCCACCACCACCGCGACCAGGGCCAGGGGCTGCCGCGCGCGGCCGCCGCCGGCGTGCGCATCCACGTCCCGCCGGTCGAGCAGGACCTGTTCGGCCGGGTGGACGAGATGTGGCGGACCCGGCGGCTGTGGAACGACTACAACCTGCGCCAGGACCGCTTCTCGCTGCTCGACCCGGTGCCGGTGCACGACCTCGTCCCGGAGTACCGGTCGCGCGTCTACGCCGGCACGAGCGTCGAGGTGGTGCCCACCCCCGGCCACACCACCGGATCGGTGTCCTACCTTGTCAAGCGCGAGGGCCGGCTGCTGGCGTTCACCGGCGACCTGATCTACGGCCCGGGCAAGGTGTGGTCCCTCGCCGCGACGCAGTGGTCCTACACCGAGAACGAGGGACCCGGCATGACCGTGCTCAGCTGCTACCAGCTGATGGAGCGCGGCCCCGACCGGCTGCTGCCCTCGCACGGCCACGTCATGGACGACCCGCACACCGCGCTGGACCTGCTCGCCCGCCGTATGCAGCGCTACATCGACTCCCGCCGCCCGCACCCGTGGGACCTGCGCACCCGCCTGGACGACCCGTTCAGCCATGTCACCGAGCACCTCCTGCTCAACAAGACCAGCGAGTCGCACAGTTACGTCCTGCTGTCGCGGACCGGCGCCGCCCTCGTGATCGACTACGGCTACGACATGATCACCGGCCTGCCGCAGGCCGACGGAAACCGCGACTCCCGCCGGCCCTGGCTGGCCTCGGTCCCCGCGCTGAAGCGGCAGTACGGGGTCACCAGGATCGAGGCCGCCCTCGTCACCCATTACCACGACGACCACGTGGCCGGGATGAACCTGCTGCGCGACGTCGAGGGGACCGAGGTGTGGGCGACCGCCAACGTGGCGCCGATCCTCCGGGAGCCGATGGTCCAGGACCTCCCGTGCACCTGGTACGACCCGATCCCGGTGGACCGGGTGCTGCCGCTCGGCGAGACCTTCCGGTGGCAGGAGTACGAGATCACCACCCACGAGCTGGCCGGGCACACGCTCTACGCCGCTGCCTTCGAGTTCGTCGTCGACGGGGTGAAGGTGCTGGTCACCGGGGATCAGCAGGACGGCCTGGGGGTGCCGGGCGAGCGGCGCAACGTCCTCAACTACCAGTACCGCAACCGGTTCCGGATCGAGGACTTCCGCAACAGTTCGGCCCTGTACCGCAAGGTGCTGCCGGACGTGATGGTCTCCGGCCACTGGCTGCCGAAGTGGGTGGACGGCCCGTTCCTGGACCAGCTGCGCGACGAGGGCGAGGACGTCGTCGACATCCACCACGAGCTGCTCCCCGTCGAGGAACTCGACCTCGGCGCGGACGGCGTGCTGGCCAGGATCGTCCCCTACCTCAGCGAGCTGCCCAGCGGCGCCACGGCGTCCTTCACCGTCAGCGTGCGCAACCCCCTGCGCGTCGAGCAGCGTGCTGTGGTGCGGATCGTCCTGCCGGTAGGGTGGCAGGCGCCCGAGGACGTCGTGGAGATCCGGCTACCGGCGTCGGGGCAGGAGGACATCGAGATGAACGTGATCGTGCAGGGGCCTGCCCGGCGCCGGGCGCGCGTGGCGGTGGACGTGAGCATCGGCGAGCTGCGCCTGGGGCAGCACGCGGAGGCGCTCGTCGACGTGACCGAGGCCGGCTAGCGGTGGCGAAGGACTCCGGCGCGCCGGGCAGCGGGTCGGCCCGCCGCGCGACCATCAAGGATGTGGCCGAGGCGGCCCAGGTCTCCCGGTCGACCGCGTCCCGGGCGCTGACCGGCCGCGGCTACGTGGCCCCGGCCGTGCGCGACCGGGTCCGCAAGGCCGCCCGGACCATGGGCTACGTGCCCGACGCGATGGCCCGTCATCTCCGGCAGCAGGCCAGCCGGTCGATCGGGGTGCTCGTCTCCGACCTGCGCAACGACTTCTACGCCAGCCTCGCCTCCGGCATCGGCCAGAAGGCTCCCGAGCGGCACTACACGATGATGCTGGCCGACGACAACGGCTCCCCCAAGGCGGAGGCCGAGGCCGCGCAGGCGTTCGTGGAGCTGCGGGTGGCGGGCGTGATCGTCACCCCGGTCTCGGCCGACGTCATCACCTATCTGGCCGGCCACCACATCCCGGTGGTCGAGGTCGACCGGCAGTTCGCGCCGGGGGCGTGCGACGCGGTGGTCGTCGACAACCACTCCGCCGCGCGGGAGGTGACGGCGGATCTGCTCGCCCTCGGCCACCGGCGGATCGCCCTGGTCATCGACGAGATGCACTGGACCACCGGCCGCAACCGGCACGCCGGCTACCGGACGGCCTTCGCCGAGGCGGGTGTTCCGGCCGACGAGTCGCTCGTGGTGAGCGCCGGGTGGGACGTGAGCGGGGCCCAGGAAGTGGCCCGCGACCTGTTGGCCCTTCCCGAGCCGCCCACGGCGGTCTTCGCGGCCAACAACGTGATCGCCGAGGGGGTCTGGCGCGCCGCCGCCGACCTCGGCCTGGAGATCCCGCGCGACCTGAGCCTGGTGGCCTTCGACGACGCCCCGTGGATGAGCATGGTCAGCCCCGGCGTCACGGCGGTGGCCCAGGACCCGGGGGCCCTCGGCCAGGCGGCGGTGGCCCAGCTCGTCGAGCGCATCAACGCCCCCGCCTCCCCGGTCCGCACGGTGATGCTCGCCGCGTCCCTCCGTCCCCGCGGCTCCACGGCCCCGCCCGGCACCTCCCGCCGCCGCGCCTGACGTCACGTGCCGGCGGCCGGGCGCCCGCGCCCCGGCCGCAGGCGGTGACCTGCTCCCGGGGGTACGGACCTGGTGGCCGCACGCCGCGCCGGCGGCCGTCGACGTCCGGGAAGCAGCGGCTCCCAGCCTCCGGCGCTCCCTCCGCGCCCGGGCCCGCCGACCGCGACGCGGCCCGGTGGCCCCTCGGTGCGCGTCGCGACGCTCTCCACCCCGCAGGCGTCCGAGGTCTGAACCTGCGGCTCGTGCGACGGCGTTCGGGCGGGGCGGCAACCGTTCCCACCGCGTGGGCCCACGGGCTCGGGCAGCCCCGCTTCCCGCCGTGGCGGGCGCGCGTCCCGTCCCGAACCGCGGGGGAGGGGTGGCCCGGGATCTGGCACCTCAAGAGGCGCGGGCCTCGTGGTGGTGGCCGCCTGCGGGGTCGTGGCGAGATGTCGCGGGGGCATCGTCGCTGGCCATGGCGGATTCGTGTTCTTGACATCGATCCGACCCGAACCCTAGGCTCCCGACTGGGAACGATCCCATACGGGTGAGGCCAGCGGGTCCCTCCGCCAGCCGGTGACCCGGTGTCAGGCGGTTCTCCCGGCCGACGCATCCGGGCTGAGAGCAGGAGGACATTGCATGACCGGCGCCGAGGCGCGCTACCCGTCAGCAGCCACCGATCGCCGTCCGGTGCTCGGTCTCGACATCGGCGGCACCAAGCTCGCCGCCGCCGTGATCGCGGCAGGCGGATCGGCGCACGGCGTCGTGGTGGAGCCCACCCGCCGCGAGGAGGGCTGGCCCGCGGTGGTCGAGCGGCTGTTCGCCCTCGGCCGGCGCGCGATCGCCGAGGCCGGCTTCGGCGAGGTCCTGGCCGTCGGCATCGCCTGCGGCGGCCCGCTCGACGCGCCGGCGGGCCTCCTCCTGGACCCTCCGAACCTGCCGGGCTGGACCCGCGTCCCGATCGGTCCGCTCGCCGCCGAGGCGTTCGCGGTGCCGGCCGTGCTGCGCAATGACGCGAGCGCCGCCGCGCTGGCCGAGTACCGCTTCGGGGCCGGCCGCGGCGCGGACACCATGCTCTACCTGACCGTCTCCACCGGCATCGGCGGAGGCGTCGTCCTGGGCGGATCGCTGCACGCCGGAGCCGCGGGAAACGGCGGCGAGTTCGGCCACATCACCGTCCGGGGCGGCGAACGCCGCTGCCTGTGCGGCCGGCTCGGCTGCGTCGAGGCGTACGCCTCGGGCACCTCCATCGCGGTGCGCGCCCGCGAGCTGCTGGCGCGGCCGGGCGCCCGATCGTCGCTGACGGACCTGCCCGTCGTGACCGCCGCCGACGTATCGGCGGCAGCGGCAGCGGGCGACCCGCTGGCCCGATCCGTCTGGGAAGGGACCGTCGACGCCCTCGGCTCGGCCGTCACCGACCTGGTCAACGCCTTCGAACCCGACGTCGTGGTGCTCGGCGGCGGCGTGACCCGCTCCGGCGCGATGCTGCTGGACCCGGTCCGCGCCCAGGTCGCACGCGAGGCGATGCCGCCCGCCGCCGAGGCCGCGCGCATCGTGCCGGCCGGACTCGGCGACCTGGTCGGGGTCGTCGGCGCGGGAACCGTCGCACACGACCTGCTCAACGGCGCCGGGCCGGCCCCGGCGCGCACCACCCCACGGAAGGAAACCCATGTCTGATTGGCTGCGCGCCCAGTTGGCGGAACACGGCGCCGTCGCCACGGCCACCGCGGGCCTGGCGGAGCAGGTGCGCTCCGCCGGATCCCTGCTGTGCGAGACCTTCGCCCGTGGCGGCTTCGTCTACACCTTCGGCAACGGCGGCAGCGCGGCCGACGCGCAGCACCTGACCGGGGAATTCATCGGCCGCTACAAGCGCGAGCGGCGGCCGCTGCCGTCGGTGACCCTGGGCACCGACCCGAGCGTGCTCACCTGCGTGGGAAACGACTACTCGTACGACGACGTCTTCAGCCGCCAGGTCCTCGCCCTCGCGCGGCCCGGCGACGTGGTGGCCGCGTTCACCACCAGCGGCCGCTCCGCCAACGTCGTCCGCGGCCTGGCCGCGGCCCGGGAACGCGGCGCGACCACCCTGCTCTTCGGCGGCGGCGAGGGCGGCCCGGCCCGGGCGCACGCCGATCACGCGCTCCTCGTGCCGTCGGGCACCACCGCCCGCATCCAGGAGATGCACACGCTGCTGCTGCACGTGATCAGTGAGATGGTGGACGCATGGGCGGCCGGCGAGGAGCCGACGGCATGAGCGCTCCGCGCGGACACGAAGCCGGGACCGACGGGCGCGCTCCGCTGTCCAACGCTCCCTCCGGCGACCAGCCGGCCGGCCTCGACCGCGGACTCCGGCCTGCGGCCGCCCCCGACCGCACCCTGCACATGATCGGCCACGCACACCTCGACCCGGTCTGGCTGTGGCCCTGGCAGGAGGGCTACCAGGAGGCGCGGGCGACGTTCTGGTCGGCGATCCACCGGATGGAGGAGTACCCCGACTTCGTCTTCACCTGCGACCAGGTCGTCCTGCTCAGCTGGGTCGAGGAGTCCGACCCCGTGCTGTTCGCGCGGATCCGCGAGCGGGTCGCCGGGGGGCGCTGGCAGATGGTCGGCGGCTGGTGGGTCGAGCCGGACTGCAACCTGCCCTCCGGGGAGTCGTTCGTCCGCCAGGGCCTGTACGGGCAGCGCTACCTGAAGGAGAAGTTCGGGGTCACGGCCACGGTCGGGATGAACGCCGACCCCTTCGGGCACAACGGGATGCTGCCGCAGATCCTGCGCGGGCAGGGCATGGACGCGTACTGCTTCCTGCGGCCGGGACCGCACGAGAGCGACCTGCGGCATACCGCGTTCTGGTGGGAGGCCCCGGACGGCTCGCGCGTGCTGGCCTACCGCATCCCCTTCGAGTACTGCAGCCCGCCCGGGGACGTGGCGGGCCAGGTGGACAAGTCGCTGGGCGTCCTGGACCACGACCTCGGCGACATGATGGTCTTCTACGGCGTCGGCAACCACGGCGGCGGCCCGACCCGGGCCAACATCGAGTCCATCCGCCGCTACGACCGGATGGGCACCTACGGCCGGCTGGTGCTGTCCTCGCCGCGCCGCTGGTTCGACGAGCTGCTCGCCCGCGAGGACGGGGCCGCCGCCGGCCTCCCGGTCCGGCGCGACGACCTCCAGATGCACGCGGCCGGCTGCTACTCGGCGCACTCCGGCATCAAGCGCTGGCAGCGCCGCGCCCAGGCGGCGGTGCTGTCCGCGGAGCGGTGGGGGATCGTGGCCGCGGCCGGGTTCGGCCTGGACCACCCGCGCGAGGAGCTGGGCCGGGCGTGGAAGCAGATCCTCTTCAACCAGTTCCACGACATCCTGCCCGGCTCCGCCATCGAGCCGGCCTACGACGACGCGCGCGACCAGCTCGGGGAGGCCGTCGCGATCTCCAAGCGGATCATCACCCGCAGCCACAACGTCATCGCCCGGCACGTCGCCGTCCCCGCCGAGGAGAACACCCAGCCGGTCCTCGTCTTCAACGCCCATCCGTGGCCGGTGACCGCGGCGATCGAGCTCCAGTACGGCGCGCAGCCCACGGGCGTGCACGTCGTGGACGGGGAGGGGCGGGTCACGCCCTCGCAGCGCACCCAGTCGGTGGCGACCACCGATGACAAGGGCCGGGCGGCCACCGTGTTCGAGGCGGTCGTCCCGCCGCTCGGCTACCGCCTCTACCGGTTGCGGCCGGGCCCCGCCCCGCAGGGCGCCGCGGTGAGCGAACAGCCGCCGGGAGAGCTGCGGGCGACCGGGACGGTGCTGGAGAACGCCGTGCTGCGCGCCGAGTTCGACCCGCGCACCGGCTGGCTGAGTTCGCTGCTGGACAAGCGCACCGGCGTCGACGTGCTCGCCGGGGCCGTCGGCGACCACACCCGGATCTGCCAGGACCCCACCGACACGTGGGGCCACCGGGTGGTCTCCTACCGCTGGCCGGGCGCGGCGATGCGCACCACCCGCATGGTCCTGCGCGAGGACGGTCCGCTGCGGGCCCGGCTGCGGGTCGAACGGGCGTGGAATCGTTCCACCATGGTCGAGGAGTTCGTGCTCGGGCACCGCGCGGACGCGCTGGAGGTCCGGGTGACTCTCGACTGGCGCGAACAGGCCCACCTGATGAAGCTGTGCTTCCCGACCGCGGTCGATCGACCGGTGGCCACGTACGAGATCCCGTTCGGCGCGCAGAACAAGCCCGTGGACGGGCGGGAGAACCCCGCGCAGTCCTGGGTCGACGTCACCGGCACGGTCGGCGGGCGGCCCGCCGGGCTGCTCGTGGTCAACAACGCCAAGCACGGGTACGACGTGTCGCCCGGCGCGCCCGGCGGCGACACCCCGAGCATCGGCGTCACCGCGGTGCGCAGCCCGGTCTACTCCTGGCACGACCCGCGCCTGCTGGACCCGGAGGGCTTCTACTCCTTCCAGGACCAGGGCACCCAGTCCTTCTCCTACCTGCTGCTCCCGCACGCCGGGGACTGGAGGGACGCCGCACCGGCCCGCCGCGCCGCCGAACTGGGCTCGCCGATGCGGGCGATGCTCGAGAGCTTCCACCCCGGCACGCTGCCGGACCGGCTGAGCTTCGCCACCGACCACGGGGGCGCGGTGATGGTCACCGCGGTCAAGGGCTGCGAGGACGGGTCGCCGGAGGCGGCGGACCTGATCGTGCGGGCGGTCGAGACCCACGGCCGGGCCGGCCGCGCCCGGATCGAACTCCCGGTGGTCGGCCGCGTCATCGAGGCCGACTTCGGCCCGAGCCAGATCCGCACCTTCCGCGTGCCCGCGGACGGCGGCGAGGTCCGCGAGACCGACCTGATCGAGTGGGACCTGACCGGCGACCCCGGCGCGCGCCGGCCGTTCGAGGCCACGCCGATCCCACCCGCCCCGGGCGGCGGGCCCGCGGCCGAGCCCGACCGGGAGTCGTCGCAGGCGGCCCTTCCGGCCGAGCGGACCGCACCCGGCCAGGGCCGCCACCATGGCTGACGGCCCCACCCCCCGATCGCGCCCGTCCCGCCCCCGCCTCCGGGCGGGCGGGCGCGGCCCGAGCCGCACGGTCCGCTCGACGCGGGCCGTCCGTGCGGCCGCAGGCCCGTCTGCTCGATCCGCCGTCTCTGCGGCCCGATGGCGCGGCGCTGGCGTGGGGCGCGCGGTCCGGCCGGCGAGGGTTGTCCGTTCCGCCGCGGGCCCGTCTGCGTGGTCCGCCGTCTCCGGGGGCACCCGGCGTGGTGCGGGGCGGGGCGCATGCCTCCTGGCCGACTCGGGGCGCACGTTCCGGCGCGGTGCCGGCCGCGGCGTCCTCCTCCTCGAAGGCGGGAACGCCGATGCCCTCGTCTGAGCGTCCTGCCCTGCGGCTCCGTGCGGAGACGGAGGGCGTTGCCGAACTGCCGTACGTCGTGGGGTTGATGTCGTCGGACGGCTGCGTGGCGGTGCCGGCCGGCAGCACGCGGGTCCGGGCCGACGGGTCGATCCACGCGGGCGGTTCCGCCGCCGGATTCGCCGCCGCTCTCGAGCTGGAGCCGGCCGGCCCCGGGACGTACGCCGGCACCCTCACCGTCCGCCGCACCGGCGCCGGCCCCGCCGACGCCGGGCTGCGGCTCGAACTGCGGCTCGGCCCGGGCGACGACCCCGGCTGGCTGGTCCCGGGCGTCTTCTACGGCGAGAACCGGCTGCCCGACTGCACCCGCCCCTACCCCCGCTTCGCCGTCGGCGAGGACGACCCGACCGGGCTCACCGCCGACGCGTGGGCGTTCCGTGCCGACCGCTGCGCCACCCCCGCGGTCTTCGCCCGCGACCGCCGGGGCGGGGCCGCGCTTGCCATCGCCGAGTGGGGCACCCTCGGCGAGCAGGGCGTCGGCTTCGCGCTGCTGGAGGGAGGCCGGCCGGCGCTGAGGCTGCACGCCCCCTACCGTGAGGAGCCCGTGTCGTACTACGGGTCGGCCGTCCCGCGCCCGGCCGACTCCCCGCCGCACACCTGGCAGCCGGGCGAGCGGCACACCCTGCGCTTCACCGTCCACCTCCTCGACGCCGACCCGCACGCCTACGCGCCGGTGCTGCGCGCCCTCCACGAGGCCGCGGGGGAGGCCGCGCCCGCCGCGTGGGTCGGCGTGCGCGAGGCCGCCGACCTCGCCGCCGAGGGGCTCTACCGCTGGCATTACCGCGCCGATCCGCCCGTCCTCCTGGAGACCGCCGCCTTCGACCGTGAGGCGCTCGGCGAGCGCGGTGACCGGCAGGCCATGCACGTCTCCTGGGTCAGCGGCGTCCCCTACGCCCACGCGCTGCTCCTGCACGCCCGCCGTACCGGCGACCGGGAGCGGGCCGACGCCGCTGTCGCCGTCCTGGACCACATCTGCGCCAACCTCGCGCCCGGCGGCACGTTCTGGGGCCAGTGGTCGCGCACGGGCGGCTGGTCGGCCGGCTGGACCGGGGACCGCGACCGGCTGCACGCCCGCACCCTCGGCGATGCCACCCTCTTCCTGCTGCGGGCCCTGCGCGCCGAACGCGCCCTGGGCCACGACCACCCGGCCTGGGAGGCCGCGGCACGCTCGACTCTGGACGCCGCCCTCGCCGGCCAGGACCCCGCGACCGGCCGGCTCGCCGCCGCCCACCACGCGGCCACCGGCGCAGCTCTCGACCACCGGGGCGCCGCCGGCCTGGCCTTCGTCGGCGCGCTCGTCGAGGGCGCCGAACTCCTCGGCGAACCCGGCTACTTGGCGGCCGCACGGCGCGCGGGAGCCGCGTTCGCCGCCGACGTGCGCTCGGAGTTCCTCTGCGGCGCCCCGGAGGACGTCTCGCTCGCCCCGACCTCCGAGGACGGCTACAACGCCGTCATCGCGTACACGCTGCTGCACGAGGCCGGGGACGCGTCCGCGTCCGAGGGACGCGCGGGCGGGGAGGGACCCGGGACGGTGGACGGCGGGTGGCTCGACCTGGCCCGGCGGGCCGCCGAATGGACCCTCACCTTCCGCTACACCTACGACGTGCACTTCCCCGAGCACACCCTGCTGGCCCGGTACGGCTTCCGCACCCGGGGCGCGGACCAGGCGTCCCCGTCCAACCAGCACCTGCACGCCTTCGGGCTGATCGCCCTCCCCGAGAGCGTCCGTCTCGCCCGCCACCTCGGCGGGGACCCGTACCTGCTGCGCTCGGCCCGGGAGAACCTCGACTGCTTCCGGCAGTTCGTCGCCCGAGCCGACGGCGACTTCAACGCGTACCGGGGCATGGTCAGCGAGCGCTTCTACCAGACCGAGTGCTTCCAGGCGAAGGGCATGCTCCTCACTCTCTCGCACGCCTGGTCGGCCGGTGTCCTGCTCTACGCCTGCGAGCACGCGGCGGACCTGCCCGAACTCAAGGAGGACCTGTGACCGCGCCGGACCCGGCCACCTTCGAGCCCGCGCCCGGCCCCGGGGACGCGAACGCCGTCCTGCGCTTCCCGGCCGGCTTCCGCTGGGGCACCTCCACCTCCAGCTACCAGGTCGAGGGCGCCGTCGGCGAGGACGGACGCGGCGAGTCCATCTGGGACCGCTTCTGCCGCGTCCCCGGCGCCGTCGAGAACGGCGACACCGGGGAGGTCGCCTGCGACCAGTACCACCGCTACGACGAGGACATCGCCCTCATGGCCGCCCTCGGTACCAACGCCCACCGTTTCTCTCTCGCCTGGCCGCGCATCCAGCCCGACGGCTCCGGTCGGATCGAGCGGCGCGGGCTCGACCACTACGACCGCTTCGTCGACGCCCTGCTGGAGCGGGGCATCGAGCCGCTGGCCACCCTCTACCACTGGGACCTGCCGCAGGCGCTCCAGGACGCCGGGGGCTGGCGCGAGCGCTCCACCGCCGAGCGGTTCGCCGCGTACGCCGCCGTGTGCCGCGACGCGCTGGGCGACCGCGTCCGCGACTGGGTGACGATCAACGAGCCGTGGATCGTCGGGCTGCTCGGCCACCAACTCGGCCTGCACGCCCCCGGCGAGAAGGACCTGCGCGCCTCGGCGACCGTCATGCACCACCTGCTGCTCGGCCACGGCCTGGCCGCCCGCGAACTGCACCGTGGCGCCCGGCCCGGCACCCGCACCGGCATCGCCTACAGCCTCTTCCCGCACACCCCCGCCAACCCCGGCGACCCGGCCGACGCCGCGGCCGCCCGGGCGTCCGACGGCTACGTCAACCGCTGGTTCCTCGACCCCGTGCACGGCCGCGGCTACCCCGCCGACATGCGGGAGCACTGGGAACGCGCGATCGGCCCGCTGGACTTCGTGCGCGAGGGCGACGAGGACCTCATCGCCTCCGGCAGCGATTTCATCGGCGTCAACTACTACACCCGCCGCCTCGTCAGCGCCCGCCCCGGCGACGGCCCCTGGCCCTGGACGGTGGAGCAGGGGCGCGACAGCGTGCCGCGCACCGACCTCGGCTGGGAGATCGTCCCGGACGACTTGCGCGACCTGCTGCTGCGCCTGCACGCCGACCACCCCGGCGTCCCCCTGCTCGTCACCGAGAACGGCGCCATCTACGGCGACGAGCCCGGCTCCGACGGCGCCGTGCACGACCAGCGGCGGATCGCCTTCGTGCACGGCCACCTCAGGGCCGTGCACGAAGCGCTTGCCGCGGGGGTGCCCGTCGAGGGCTACTACCACTGGTCGCTGCTGGACAACTTCGAGTGGGCGATGGGCTATTGGCCGTGCTTCGGGCTGGTCCACGTCGACCGCGCGACCCTGCGCCGCACGGTGAAGGACAGCGGCCACTGGTACGCCCGGGCCGCCCGGGACGGCGCGATCCCCGCCACGTTCACCCCGGCGGACAACACGTGACCGGCTCCTCCAGGCGGGCCCGCGCGGACCGTCCGCTCATATCCGGCCGACCGGCGGAGCGCCCGGCGCCGGGCGAGCCGACCGTGTGTGGCGATCGTGCGGCAGGGGCCCACGATTCGCCGTACGCCATGAGTGACCGGCCGGTCGGCGGGTTCGGTGCGATCCCGTTCGGTCCGGAAGCGCGCGGCGGTCGTCCGCGTCGCGCGTTCCGTGGTGCCACGGCCTGCCGAGCCTTCCTCCGAGGCGGGGTTCCCGGATGACCGCACCGACCGGTGGCGCGCTGCTGGCCGGGATCGACATCGGCAGCACCCACTGCAAATCCGTGCTCGCCACGCTCGACGGCACCGTTGTGGCCCGCGCCCAGCGCCGCACCCCGCGCGGCCCCGACGGCCACACCCACCCGGCCGCCGACCTGGTGCGGGTCGCGCTCGACGCGCTCGGCGCCTGCGTCGCCCGGGCCGGGCGCGCCCCCGACGCGGTCGGCCTCACCGGAATGGCCGAGGCGGGCGCGCCGCTGGCCGCGGACGGGCGGGCCCTCACCCCGGTGCTCGCCTGGTCCGACCCCACACCCGCGCCGTACGCCGAGCGGCTGGCCGCGGCCCACGGGTCCGCGGCGCTGCACGGCCGCACCGGAGTTCTGCCCACCGCCCGCACCCCGCTCGCGAAGTGGTGCGCGCTGGCGGCCGGCCGGCACCTGCCGCCGGGCGCCCGATGGACGTGGGCCGGTGCGACCGACGTGGTGGCGCACGCTCTGACCGGACGGATCGGCACCGACGCGACGCTCGCCCAGCGCACCATGGCATGGGACCCGCGGACCGGCCGCTGGATCCCCGAACTCCTCGCCGAGGCCGGGCTGGGCGAGGACCACATGCCGCGTGTGCATGCGCCGGGTGAGCCCGTGGGCGGCGTGAGCGCGTCCGCCGCGGCCGCCACCGGCCTGCGGGCCGGCACACCGGTCGTCGTCGCCGGGCACGACCACCTGGTGGGTGCGTGGGCCGCCGGAGTGCGCGAACCCGGCCGGGTCGCCGACTCCATGGGCACCGCCGAGGCCGTGGTGACAGTCGCCGCCGACCCGCCGGACACCGCCGGCGCCGCCCGCGAGGGGATGGCCTGGGGACGCCACGCCGACGGTGCGCACTGGATCCTGCTCGCCGGCACGCGAAGCTCCGGGGCCCTCGTGGAGTGGTTCTGCGACCGCTTCCTCGATCTGGCCGGCGCGCCTTCGGAGGTGCGCTACGCCGCGTTCTCCGCACTGGTCGGCGCCGGCCCGCATCCGCCCACCGGCCTCGTGGTCACCCCCTACCCGGACGGACGCGCGACCCCCCGGCCCGATCCCGCAGCCGGGCTGGACGTGCACGGGCTGCGGCCGCACCACGGGCCCGGCGACCTCGCCCGCGCGCTGCTGGAGGGCGCCGCCCACCATGCCCGGTGGATGACGGAGGCCCAGGCGGCGCTCACGGGGACGGCCCCGATCTCGGTCACACTCCTCGGCGGGTCCACCCGGCAGCACGCCTGGACCGCGATCAAGGCCGCGGTGGCTCCGTGGCCGACCCTGCTGTGCGCGGAGCCCGAGGCGCCCGCTCTCGGCGCGGCCGCGTGGGCGGGCGCCGCCGCGGGGTTCGACCCCGCCGCGGTGCGCCCGCACGTGGCGCCCTTGGCGGCCGACCCCGACCACGCAGTCGCCCACCGTGACGACGGCCACCGCCGCTTCCTCTCACACGCGACGGCTCCGCGCCCCCCGGCCGTACCCGGACAGGCTCCCACCGCAGGCCCGGCCGCTCCCCAGGAGGACGACGACGCGCCGCCGCCCGCCGTGTCCGGTCCCTCGGCGGGTGCGTGCGAAGACAGCCCCAGCACGTCGAACCGCGCTTCGACGGATGACACGCCGGGCGCGTCGGAGCCGTTCCCGGCCGCCGGTACCACCGCCCCGGGCCGCCGCGACCGCGGTCGGGAGCCCGCCACCCGCGATCCCCGCCCGGTCGGCCGCCACGCGGACCCCGGCGACCGTGAGCCGCCGGACCGCGGTCCGGCCGGGGCCGCCCCCAGCGCGCCCGGACAACCGGGCACCATCCGTACCCACCCTGGAGGACGAGCATGACCACCGCCCACCGACCCGCACGCCTCGCCGGCGGATCCGTCGCACCCGCGACGCTCGCCCGGCCGTCGGGGACCTTCGCGATGGTCGCCGCCGACCAGCGGGACTCCCTGCGCACGATGATGGCCGAGCGCGCGAGAGTCCCCGGCGCCGCCGTGGCCGACCGCGCCCTCACCGACTTCAAGCTCGCCGTCGCCCGCGAACTCGGCCCGCACGCCTCCGCGCTGCTGATCGACCGCGACTACGGCTACCACCAGCTCGTGGCGGCCGGCACGCTGCCCGCGAGCTGCGCGCCGATCCTCGCCGTCGACCTCCTCGACCAGCAGCCCGGTGCCGCCGTCGAGGGCACCTCCCTCGACGAGGACGCCGACGTCGAGGCCGCCGCGAAGGAGGGCACCCGGGGCCTGAAACTGCTGGTGATCTGGCGCCGCGACGGCCGCCGCGACGAGCGCGCCGCCCTGGCCCACCGCTTCACCGAGCTGTGCCGGTCGGTCGGCCTCGCCTCGGTGCTCGAGCCGGTCGCCCGCCCGACCGCCGAGGAGGAGGCGGCCGGCACCTTCCGCCTGAACGACGCCATCGTGGAGGCCGCGCGGGAACTCGCGCCCTGCCGGCCGTCGGTCTACAAGTGCCAGGTGCCCGACGGCGGGCAAGGAACTCTCGCACACCTGGCCGCGCAGGCCGCCCGGATCGACGCGGTGGTCGACGTTCCCTGGGTCGTGCTGTCGCAGGGCGTCGCCGCCGAGGACTTCCCGAAAGCCGTGGAGGCGGCCTGCCGCGGCGGCGCCTCGGGCTTCCTCGCCGGCCGGGCCCTGTGGACGGACGCTCTGGACGCCCCCGACCGCGACGCCGCCCTGCGCGGCACCTCCGCAGACCGGCTGCGGCTGCTCGGCGACATCGTCGACACCCACGGCCGCCCCTGGTGGGACGCGGCCGCCGCCAAGGAGAGTGCCACCCGATGACGACCCCCCGCGCCCGCGTCTGCGTCCTGCACACCGTCGCGTCCCTGCCCGCCGTGTTCACCCCACTGCTGGGCGAACTCGCCCCCGGAGTCGACCCGTACCACGTGGTGGACGAGAGTCTGCTCGCCGACACCATCGCATTCGGGCCGCTGCCCCGCACCGCCGCCCGGCTGGCCTCCTACCTCGTTCACGCCCAGGCCGCCGGGGCGGAGGCGGTGCTGGTCACCTGCTCGTCCATCGGCGGTCTCGCCGAACAGGCCCGCGCGCTGGTGGACATCCCGGTCCTCCGGGTGGACGAGCCGATGGCCCGTGAGGCGGTCCGCACCGGCCCGCGCGTCGCCGTCCTCGCCACCCTCGCCTCCACGCTCGACCCGACCGCCGACCTGATCCGGCGCGAGGCGGCCGCGGCGGGCGCCGAGGTCACCCTCACCACCTCGACGTGCCCGGGCGCGTACCAGGCGCGTGTCAGCGGCGACACCGCGCGCCACGACGAACTCATCGCGGCCGAGGCCCGCCGGCTCGCCGCCGACCACGACGTGCTGGTGCTCGCCCAGGCGTCCATGGCACCCGTGGTCGACCGGCTGCCCGCCGACGAGATCACCGTGCCCGTGCTCTCCTCGCCGCGCGGCGGCGCCGCCCAACTGGCCGGCCTCGCCGGGCGGCGGGAGCCCTCATGACCGCACTCGGCTGCGTCGCCGACGACTTCACCGGGGCCACCGACCTCGCCGGCAACCTGGTCGCGACCGGCCGCCGGACCGTGGTCGTGCTCGGCGTCCCGGACGAGGTGCCGTCGGAGGCCGACGCCGTGGTCGTCGCGCTCAAGACCCGCACCGTGCCTCCCGCGGAGGCGGTGGACGCCGCCCTCGCCGCCCACCGCGCCCTGCGCGCGGCCGGATCGGACCGCATCTGGTTCAAGTACTGTTCGACCTTCGACTCCACGGACACCGGCAACATCGGGCCCGTCGTCGACGCGCTGCTCGACGCCACGGAAGCGCCGTGGACCATCGCCTGCCCGGCGTTCCCCGCCAACGGCCGCACCGTCTACCAGGGCCATCTGTTCGTCGGGGACCGTCTGTTGAGCGAGAGCGGGATGCGCCACCACCCCCTCACCCCGATGACCGACCCCGACCTGGTGCGCGTGCTGTCCGCCCAGACCCGGCACCGCACCGGCCTGCTGCCGCACGCCGTGCTGCGCGAGGGCCCGGCCGCCGCGCGGCGCAGGCTCGACGCGCTCGCGGCCGACGGTGTGCGGATCGTGGTCACCGACGCTGTGGACGACGCCGACCTCACGGTGATCGAGCGGGCGACCCGTGACCTGCCCCTGCTCACCGGCGGTTCCGGCTTGGCCCTCGCCCTGCCCCCGCTCACCGACCCCGTCGACGGCGTATCCGGGCGCGACCCCGCCACCCGTATCGACATCGCCCCGGGCCCCATGGCCGTTCTCGCCGGAAGCGTCTCCGACACCACCCTCGGCCAGATCGCCCATGCCAGGAAGACCCTGCCGCACCTCCGGCTGGACACCGACCGCCTCCTCGACGACCCCGACCGGACCGTCGAGGACGCCGTGCGCTGGGCCGCCGACCGGATCGCCGCCGGATCGGACGTGCTGCTGTACAGCGCGGACGACCGGGACCAGGTCCGGGCCGCGCAGGCCGCCCACGGGGCCGGCCGCGCCGCCCATGCGGTCGAGCGGGCCCTCGCCCGCTGCGCGCGGGAACTGGCCGACCGGGGGCTGCGCCGCATCCTCGTCGCGGGCGGCGAGACCTCCGGTGCGGTGGCGGGGGAACTGGGCGTACGCCGGCTGCGGATCGGTCCGGCCATCGCCCCGGGAGTGCCGTGGACGGCCGCCGAGTACCGGGGCCGCTGCCTCAACCTCGCCCTGAAGTCGGGGAATTTCGGCGCCGAGGACCTCTTCACGAACGCCGGGGAGGCGCTGTGAGTCCCCAGGACGCCCAGGACCCGCGGGGAGGCGCCGACGCGGAGGAACTGGCCGCGGCCTGCCGCCGGCTGGCCGACGCCGGGCTCAGCCCGGGCAGCTCGGGAAACGTCAGCGTCCGCAGCGGCGACTGGATCCTCGCCACGCCGACGGGCCGGGAACTGGCCGGACTCGGCCCCGGCGACCTCAGCGTCCTGGACGGCAAGGGGCGCCACCGCGCCGGACCGCCCCCGACCAAGGAGGTGCCGCTCCACCTGCGCCTGTACGCACGGGAATCCGGCGCCCGGGCGGTGGTGCACCTTCACTCCCCGCACGCGGTGGCGGCGGCCTGCCTGGTGCCTGCGGACACCGCGTCGGCGCTGCCGCCCTACACGCCCTACTCCGTCATGCGGCTGGGCGCCGTCCCGCTGCTTCCCTACGCCCGGCCCGGCAGCGACCGTCTTGCCGCCCTCGTCGACGACCTGCCGCCCGGCACCCGGGCGTGCCTCCTGGCCAAACACGGTTCCCTCACGTTCGCCGACCGGCTGGACACCGCGGCTCAAGCCGCTGCCGAACTGGAGGAGAGCGCGCGGCTCCACCTGCTGCTGTCCCCCCGGGCCGAGGTCCGTCTGCTCACCCCGGAGCAGTGCGCCGAACTCCGTCGCTGAGGGCGGGCGGTGGCGTCCGGCGGGGGAACGTCCGCGGCCGGACGCGGCGTCACGGAGCCGGCACCGATCGCCCCGAAGCCGACGGTGCGGGCCTCGATGGAGGCGCGGTCGATTCCCCGCGTCGTCGGAGGAAACCCCCTCCGGCTAACGGCCCCTCCGGGCAACGTCACTCGTCCGCCCGTCGACCGCTCAGGTGGCCGCCTGCGCCTTCAGGGGCGGAAGAGGATCTTGATGGCGCCGCCCTCCTTCTTCTGGAACATCGCGTAGGCGTCGGCGGCTTGGTCCAGCGGCGTGTGGTGGGTGGCGAAGTCGTCGACCCCGAGGGGGTCGTCGTCGGTCAGGAGCGGAAGGATGGCGTCGGTCCACCTGCGGACGTTGGCCTGGCCCATGCGCAGTTGGAGCTGCTTGTCGAACATGGTGAGCATGGGCAGCGGGTCCGCCGCACCTCGGTAGACCCCGCTGATGGAGATGGTGCCGCCCCTGCGGACCAGACGCACGGCGAGGTCTAAGCCTCGATCCGCCGGGCAATAGCCGGTCCAGGGCTTGGACATGAAGGCGCGGATGCCCTCTGAGCTGGGACGATGGGACTTCCTAGGGTTCCATGTCCACAGAATTGGAGTGCATCCGCGAGATGCAATCTTCCCATGCCGCTTCGGCGGTGTCCGCCGCGTTCGATGACACGAATCTGGTCGCGTATGCCGGGCTGGTCCCGGTGATGCGGCTGGCCGAGCGGTGCGGGCTGCCGCGGCTGGTGACCGAGAAGGTGAAGCTGACCGGAGCGAAGAACGGCGCGGGTGCGGCGGCGGACGCGAAGGTCACCAGCATCGTGGGCGGCATGGTCGCGGGCGCGGACAGCATCGACGACCTGGACGTCCTGCGGCACGGCGCGATGCCCCTGCTGTTCGGAGGTCTGCGTGCCCCGTCCACGCTGGGGACGTTCCTGCGCGCGTTCACCCACGGTCACGCCCTCCAACTCCAAGCCGTGCACCGCCGGTTCCTGGCCCAACTGGCAGCCCACACCCCGCTGCTGCCCGGCGCGGGTGAGAAGGCATTCATCGATGTCGACTCCACCCACAAACGGGTCTACGGCCGTACCAAGCAGGGCGCCGAGTACGGCCGGTTCAAGGGCATCCGCACCCTGCACCCCCTGCTCGCCACGATCTGCACCCCCACCTCCCGGCCGGTGATCGCCACCGTGCGGCTGCGACGCGGCAAGGCAGCAGACTCCCGCGGCGCCCCGAAACTTGTCAGCCAGGCGCTGGCCACCGCCGTCGAGGCCGGCTGCACCGGCCTGCGCATCCTGCGCGCGGACTCGCAGTTCTACAACGCCGGCGTCATCGCCGCGTGCCGCCGGGCCGGGGCTCACTTCTCCGTCACCTGCGGCATGAACCCTTCCGTCAAACGGGCCGTCCTGGCCATCGACGAAGCCGCATGGCAGCAGATCACCTACCCCACCGCCGTGCCCGACCCCGACACCGGCGAGCTCATCTTCGATGCCCAGGTCGCCGAGATACCCGCCTACACCGCGTTCGCGAGCCGGAAGAAGAGCGAGCAGGCCACCGCCCGCCTCATCGTGCGCCGGGTCCGTGACCTGGCCAAACCCGCCGTCGTCGGTGAGCAGGGCGAGTTGTTCCCCGTCTGGCGTTACCACCCGTTCTTCACCGACAACCCCGCGCCGACGCTCGTGGCCGAGCGGGAACACCGCCACCACGCCGTCGTCGAGCAGGTCATCGCCGACAGCAAAGCCGGAGCCCTCGCCCACCTGCCCTCGGGCCACTTCCATGCCAACGCAGCCTGGCTGATCCAGTGGGCGATGGCCTACAACCTGCTCCGCGCCGCCGGTGCCCTGACCTCGGCCTTCCACACCAAGGCCACCACCGCCACCTTGCGCACCCACCTCGTCCGTGTCCCGGCCAGGATCGCCCGCTCCGCCCGGCGCCTCACCCTGCACCTACCGGACAACTGGCCCTGGCAACACGCCTGGACGCACCTGTTCGACACTGTCCACCGCCCACCCGAAGCAGCCCGACGTTCCTGACCACCTCGCCCGCCAGGGCCCGACCGGAGCCGCATTCGTGGAAGAGCTGGGCAGACCAGCGGATACCCCCTGCCCACCCACGGCCACCGCCCCACACCCAGCTCACAAGCCCCGCAGAAGATCATTCTCGAGCCACGTCGGTGGATCGAGGCTAAGGCGGCCAGGCGGTCCAGGCCGGCGATGCCGGTGAGCTTCTCGGCCCAGTTGCCGGGCAGCAGCGCGGTGGCGGACTGGGCGATCTTGGCGACGGCGCTGCCGTGGGCCTCCGTGCCGACCGCGTCGATGACGCTGTCCGCACCGCGGCCGCCGGTGAGTTCGTGGACGGCGTCCACCAGGTCTTCGGGGGTGTCGTAGGAGCGCAGGTCCAAGACGGTGGTGCCGTCGCGGCCGGTCCGCTCCAGGCGTTCGGGCACCAGGTCGACGCCGATGACGTTCTCCGTACCGAGGTGCCGTGCGATCCGGCAGGCCATCGCGCCGATCGGGCCGAGCCCGAGCACGACGAGCGAGCCGCCCTTGGGCACGTCGGCGTACGCCACCGCCTGCCAGGCGGTCGGCAGCACGTCGGAGAGGTAGACGAATCGGTCGTCCGGCGGGCCCTCGGGCACCTTGATCGGCCCGAACTGGGCCTGGGGCACCCGCAGGTACTCCGCATGCGCGCCGGGGACGGCGCCGTAGAGCTCGGTGCATCCGAAGAGCCGGGCGCCCATGCCGTGTTCGGTGACCTGCGTGGTTTCGCACTGGGTGTAGAGGCCCTGGCCGCACATCCAGCACCTCCCGCAGGCGATCTGGAAGGGGACCACGACTCGGTCGCCCGGCCCGCAGGTTCGTCACTCCCGGTTTCCCTCGACGCGTACGGTTGCCTGAGGCTCTGATTTCCGGCCACGCCGGCCAGGGAGCAGCGATTGCGAAGCTCCGGAGCGGGTGCCCAAAGCTCCCGATCGCAAACGAGCCGGGCACAGCGGGGGAGCCCGAGCGCGTGGAGCACGAATTGTCGTGGCGGCCGGCGGCCCACCGGGCACCTTCAGGGGAAACAGGGGTTTGGCCGTACCGCGATCCGCCGCTGGGGTCCGCGGCCGGCGCATGGATACTGGGCCCCATGCGCATCGACATCGACCCTGAACAGACGGATCGCGATTCCTTCTACAAGCTGCTGACCTCGGTGGTCGTGCCCCGGCCGATCGCCTGGGTGTCGACGACCAGCCGAGACGGCCTTTGTGACAACCTCGCGCCGCACAGCTTTTTCGCCGTGTCCTGTGTGAGCCCGCCGATCGTGCAGTTCACGTCGGTGGGGCGGAAGGATTCGGTGCGGAACGTGGAGGACACCGGGGAGTTCGTGGTGAACCTCGCGCCGGAGCACCTGTTCGAGCAGATCAACGCGACGGCGACGGACTTTCCGCGCGGGGTCAGCGAGTTCGACGAGGTGGGGATCGCGCGGGAGCCGAGCGCCCGGGTCAAGCCGCCGAGGGTCGCCGCGTCGCCGGTGGCGCTGGAGTGCGAGCTGCACAGCACGGTGCGGCTGGGGGACTCGACGGTGGTGTTCGGGAAGGTCGTGTACGCGGCCGTCTCGGAGGTCGTGATGGCCGACGGCCTGCCGGACGTCCGGAAGCTGCGGCCGCTGTCGCGGCTGGGCAAGGACGAGTGGGGGACGCTCGGGGAGATCCTGGAGATCAAGCGCGTCCCGTTCGCGGAGTGGCCACGGTTGACCTGATCAGTGGGTTCCGCCTTCTCTCCGCGCCCGGACCGGGTGTCCCGCAAGCCGAGGCGGGCGGCGGCGCAGGAAGAGCGCCAGGACGCGGACGGATGACCTCGGGTGGGTGGTGGCGGGCGGCCCTTCGCATCCGGGTCACAGCGTCCGGGTCCAGGCTCGGTGGTCAGCTTCGGCGGCTTCTGCGCCATCCGAACGGGCCGGGGAGATCGGCGCTCGTGGTGGTGCGGCCGGTGCTGGAGAACGTGCGCTTGAACCAGCGGGGGCCGATGGTGACGGACCGGGACTTGCGCCCGAAGTTGAGCCTCACCCCGGGGAAGATCCTGAACGACTTGCGGAATGTGACGGGCATTGCTTCACCTCCTGTGCTGTGCGTCTGCCCGCACTTGCCGCTTTCTCTCACGCCGTTGTGGCGGCCCGTCAGGCTTTTTTGAGTGGCGGCGGTGGTGGTGTCGCGGTTCGAGTGGACAGCGGGGGTTACGGCGGTCAGGCGTCCTCGGTGCCGCCGCCCCGGCCACGGCCGCGGCTGCGGGTGAAGGCGGCCGCCGCCACGGCCGTCACGCCCAGGAAGCCCAGGGCGAGGAGGAAGACGGGGGAGGTCGGGGAGGCCGCTCGGCTGCCCGCGACCACGTACGCGGCGGTGTTGGCGGCGCTGCCCGCGGCCGTCGCCACGAGGAAGGGCGTCAGCCGGACCCGTGACACCGCCGCCGCGTAGTTCGCCGCGGCGAACGGCACCCCCGGGAAGAGCCGCATCGCCAGCGTGCTGCGGAAGCCGTGCCGGCTCAGCTGCCGGTCCAGGCCCAGCACGAACCGGCCGCGCAGCAGCGGTCGTACGGCGTCCCGGCCGAGGGAACGTCCCAGCAGGAACGCCAGCCCGGCGCCCAGGACGGTGCCGCCGATCGCCGCCGGCAGCCCGGCGTGGATCCCGTACCAGGCACCCGCCGCCGCATTGAGCAGCGGGCGCGGTACGAAGGCGACGGTGGCCACGCCGTACGCCACCGCGAAGACCGTCACCGCGGAGAGGGTCGCGCCGCCCGGCTCCGGCGCGTGGGTCAGCAGCCGCTGCGGCTCCCACGCCAGTGCCGCGGCGATGCCTCCGGCCAGCAGCACGACGAGCAGCGCGAACCTCGCCCACGGGGAGAGGGCGAGGGACGCCAGGGCGCGGGGCCTGGGGAGGACGAGGCGGGGCACCGGTCGAGCGTAGCGCTCCGCGGGTGCGGCGGGTGCGTGGTGCGGGCCCTCCGGTCGGCCCGCCCCCACGGGATCGCGTCTGCCCCGCGCGGGTTTTCCGCCTGCTGCCGCCCGGCGGTGGGTTGCTCGCGCCGTTCCCCGCGTCCCTGCGGAATTGCGTCTGCCCTGTGCGGTTCGTTGCCGGCTGCCGCCCGGTGGCCGGTTGCTCGCGCCGTTCCCCGCGCCCCTGGCTGGGCCCCTTACGCGGGTTCGGGGATGTCGGAGGGGGTGGGGGCTTCCTCCGGGTGGGGGTGGTTCGCGGCGACGATGGGGGAGGCCGTGCGGGGGGCGTGGCGGTCGAGGAGGCCCGCGGTGACGGCGATGGAGAGGCCGACGAGGGCGAGGAGGGCGCCGACGAGGGCGGGGGAGGTCCAGCCCCAGCCCGCGGAGATCGCGGCGCCGCCGAGCCACGCGCCGCCCGCGTTCGCGAGGTTGAAGGCGGAGTGGTTGGAGGCGGCGGCGAGGGTGGGGGCGCGCCGGGCCTTGTTCATGACGAGCATCTGGAGCGGCGTGGTGGTGAGGAAGCCCACGGCGCCGAGGACGACGACGGCGATCGGGGCCGTCGTCCTGGAGTGGATCGCGTACGGGAAGACGGCGAGGACCACGGCCAGGGCGGCGAGGGAGCCGTAGAGGGTGGGCCGCAGGGCCCGGTCGGTGAGGGGGCCGGCGGCGAGCGCGCCGAGGGTCATGCCGATGCCGAAGAGGGCGAGCAGGAGGGTGACGGAGGAGTCCGCGTACCCGGTGACCTTGGTCGCCATCGAGGCGAGGTAGCTGTAGACGGCGAAGACGCCGGCGAACCCGAAGACCGCGGTGAGCAGCCCGAGCAGCACCTGCGGCTCGCGCAGGGCGCGCAACTCCTGGGCGACGCCGCCCTGTTCGTCGGCCGGCACGACCGGGACGAGCCGGGCGAGGGAGGCGAGGGCGACGAGCCCGATCGCGGAGACGACCAGGAACGTGGCCCGCCAGCCGAGGTGCTGGCCGAGCGCGGTGGCGGCGGGCACGCCGATGATGTTGGCGACGGTCAGCCCGAGGAACATCGCGGCGACCGCGCGGGCCCGCCGTTCCTCGGCCACCATCCGGGAGGCGACGACCGCGCCGACCCCGAAGAAGGCGCCGTGGGGCAGCCCGGTGAGGAAGCGGCCGGCCAGCAGCGTCCAGTAGCCGGGCGCGACGGCGGAGGCGAGGTTGCCGACGGTGAACAGGCCCATGAGCAGGAGCAGCATCCGCTTGCGGGGGACACGGGCACCGAGCGCGGTCAGCAGCGGGGCGCCGACGACGACGCCGAGCGCGTACGCGGAGACCAGGTATCCCGCGGTCGGCACGGAGGTCCCGAGGTCGCCCGCGACGTCGGGCAGCAGGCCCATCATCGCGAACTCGGTCGTGCCGATGCCGAAGGCACTCGCCGCGAGGGCGAGGATGGCCAGGGGCATGAAGGTTCCTTCTGGAGAGGCTGGAGAGGGGAGACGGTCGGGCTCGGCGCCCGCCCGCTTAAGTTCGTCTACGGAACAAATTCTCCCAGGCGATCTGTTCCCCCGCGTCACCTCCGCGTGAAATTCCTTCGACGCTTGGGTCACCAGCGCGGACACGACGGGTTCGGCGGGCCCTCACGGCGGGGGAGGCCCGCGCCCCGAAGGGCCGACGGCACGCCCGGACACCCCAACGCCCCGATATCCCGACACCCCGTCAGCCCCGGCCCGCCGGTAATTCGTTCGACGCACGAGGCGGTCCGGCGCCATGCTTCTGCCATGTTCCGGACCGCCTTCCCCGCAGACGCCGCAGCAGCAGCTGCCGCGTCGAAGGCCGTCCTGGACCCGCGGGCCGCACAGGCCGCGGCATCCGCAGCGACCGCCTTCCTCACCGGCGCCCGACGCTGACCCTCCCCGGAACGAGCCACCCATTCCGGCGGACCCCGCACGGGGAGGGTCGGTCCGGCCCGGGGTCCCGGCCACAGCGCCACTTCGTTTCCAGGTCGCCGACGACGGTTCGGCGTCCGTCGAGGAAGAGTCCTTCGCGATGTCCAAGCAGGCGTACGTACGCACCAAGCCGCACCTGAACATCGGCACGATGGGTCATGTCGACCACGGCAAGACCACGCTGACCGCCGCCATCACCAAGGTGCTGGCCGACCGCGGCAGCGGCACCTTCGTGCCGTTCGACCGGATCGACCGCGCCCCCGAGGAGGCGCTGCGCGGCATCACCATCTCCATCGCGCACGTCGAGTACGAGACCGCCACCCGGCACTACGCGCACGTCGACATGCCGGGCCACGCCGACTACGTGAAGAACATGATCACCGGCGCGGCCCAGCTGGACGGCGCGATCCTGGTGGTCTCCGCGCTCGACGGCGTGATGCCGCAGACGGCCGAGCACGTGCTGCTCGCCCGCCAGGTCGGCGTCCGCCACGTCGTGGTGGCGCTGAACAAGGCCGACGCGGGGGACCCGGAGCTGATCGACCTCGTCGAGCTGGAGGTGCGCGAGCTGCTGTCCGCGCACGGCTACGCCGGTGACGTGCTGCCGGTGGTGCGGGTCTCGGGGCTCCGCGCGCTGGAGGGCGAGCCGCGGTGGACGGCCGCGATCGAGGCACTGCTCGACGCCGTCGACACGTTCGTGCCGGTGCCCGAGCGGTACGTCGACGCGCCGTTCCTGCTGCCGGTGGAGAACGTGCTCACCATCACCGGCCGCGGCACGGTCGTCACGGGCGCCGTCGAGCGCGGCACCGTACGGCCCGGCGACCGGGTCGAGCTGCACAGCGCCGACGGCGCCCCGCTGGTCAGCGTGGTCACCGGGCTGGAGACCTTCGGCAAGCCGATGGAGTCCGCGCAGGCCGGCGACAACGTGGCGCTGCTCCTGCGCGGGGTCCAGCGCGGACAGGTGCGGCGCGGCGACGTGGTGGCCGCGCCGGACAGCGTGTCGCCCCGCCGCCGTTTCACCGCGCGGGTGTACTTCGTGCCCGCGGCGGAGGGCGGCCGGCACAGGCCGGTCACCACCGGCTACCGGCCGCAGTTCTACCTGCGCACGGCGGACGTGGTCGGGGACATGGACTTCGGCCCCGGCGGGCCGGTGCTGCCCGGCGACACGGCCGACGCGACCGTGGAGCTCGGCCGCGCGCTGCCGCTGGAGCCCGGTCTCGGGTTCACCGTCCGCGAGGGCGGGCGCACGGTGGCGGCGGGAACGGTCCGCGAGGTGGGCTGAGTCCGGCGGCGCGCGGCCGGGTGTACGGCGCGGGCCGTACACCCGGCGCAAGCCGTCCGCGTCCTGGGCCGGGCCCGCCCCCTGCGAGGGGACGGGCCCGGCCGGAGCCTCCGCCCGGTGGACGGCGGCGGGACGAGGTGTCCGCGTGGAGCGGCTGCCGGGCGGGGGCCGCTACCCGGTCGGGCGGGCAGTGCCACGGCGTGTCGGACGCCGTCCGCAGGCCGGCCCGGACACGCCGGAAGCGGGCCGCCCCGCGCCTGGAACAATGACCGCGTGCAGGACGAGCCGATCCCCGTGGTGCGCCGAGTCGACTTCGGCACCGCCAAGCTGATGCCCGACGTGGACCGCGCCCGGGCGTGGCTGCTCACCGTGGACGACGCGCCCCAGTCGTACGTGGACCTCGACGACCCCCGCCACTTGGAGTTCGAGTACGTGCGGCGGATCGCGTACGTCGTCGAGGGCTGCTTCGACACGCCGGTGGACGCCGTGCACCTGGGCGGCGGCGCGCTGACGCTGCCGCGCCGGCTCGCCCACACCCTGCCCGGCGTGCGGCAGGACGTGGTCGAGGCGGACGCCGCGCTCGCCGCGCTCGTGGCCGAGCACCTGCCCGTGGCCGAGCCGGGGGTGCGGGTGCACACCGCCGACGCGCGGGCCTGGCTGGCGGACCGGCCGGCGGCGAGCGCGGACCTGGTGGTCGGGGACGTCTTCGGCGGCTCACGGGTCCCCGCGCACGTGACGTCCGTGGAGTTCGCCGCCGAGGTGGCGCGGGTGCTGCGCCCGCACGGGCTGTACGTGGCCAACCTCGCCGACGCCGCGCCCTTCACCTTCCTCGGCTCGCAACTGGCCACCGTGCGCGCGGCGTTCGGAGGCGAGGCGGAGATCTGCGTGCTGGCCGAGCCCGGCGTGGTGCGCGGCCGCCGCTTCGGCAACGCCGTCATCGCCGTCTCCCGGCGCCCCCTCCCGTTGGCCGCGCTGACCCGCCTGTGCGCCGCCGACGCCTTCCCGGCGCGGGTGTTGGACGGTCAGGAGGCCGCGCGTGCCTTCCGGGGTGCCCCGGTGCGCGATGCCACGGCCACCGACTCGCCGCTGCCGCCGGACGGCGCGTTCACCGTCGGCTGACCCGACGGCACCGCTCCGTCCGCGAGACCGCGGAAGGGCTCAGCCGGTCCCGGCCAGTTCCTCGGGCGTGCCGTCCTCCGGCTGCGGGCCGTCCGGCGCGCCCGGCACCGCTGTGCGGACCGCGCTCCCCTTCACGTGCCGCTCCAGCCGGCGCACGTCGGGGACGAGGAGGACGGCCGCGGTGAGCAGGACGATGAGGGCCGAGCTGCCCCACAGGGCCCGGGTGCGGCCGAAGGCGGCGGCGGCCGGTCCGGCGAGGGCGGTGGCCACCGGAGTGAGGGAGATCGAGCCGAGCCAGTCGTAGGCCGAGACCCGGGACATCTTCTCCTCCGCGATCTCCTGGTGGAGCGCGAGCATCCAGCCCACCGCGAAGATCTCGATGCCCACCCCCGTGGTGAACATCGCCAGGCACAGCAGTCCGGTCGGCACGGCCAGCGCGAGGGCGGCCGCGGGCAGCGCCATCGGGAAGACTCCCAGTGTGCCGGCGAGCAGCATCCGCCGCGGCCGCCACCGGATCATGATCAGACCGCCGCACACGGTGCCGACCCCGCTCGCGGCGACCGCCAGCCCCCACGGCCCGGCGCCGCCCAGGTGCTCCCGGGAGACCAGCGGCCCGTACACCGCGTCCGCCGCCGTGAGCATGCCGTTGACGACGCCGAACTGGCAGACGATGCCCCACAGCCACGGCCGGCTCGCGAACTCCCGCCAGCCCTCGTGCAGATCGCGCACGATGCCGCGCGACGCCCCGCTGCGTACGCCGCCGGCCACCCGTATGCCGCCGCGCAGCGCCCCCGCCGCGGCGAAGCCCGCCGCGTCGATCGCCAGCACCCAGCCGGGTCCGACGGCCGCGACCAACGCGCCGCCCATCGCGGCGCCGACGATGGAGGCGCCGTTCATGGACAGCCGGAAGACCGAGAACGCCTTGCCCGCGTGCGCGGAATCCACCGTCGAGAGCAGCATCCCCTCGGCAGCGGGGGAGAAGAACGCCTGCCCGGTGCCGCCCACGGCCGACAGCGCCGCCATCTGCCACAGCGGCGGGGAGCCGGTCAGCACCAGCAGCGCGAACAGCGCCTGCGAGGAGGCGTTGACGAGGTTCGCGCCCACCATGATCCGCTGGCGCGGCAGCCGGTCCGCGACCGCGCCGCCGATCAGCAGGAAGACCACCAGGGCCACGGTCCGCGCGGCGACCACCAGGCCGACCCCGGTGGCGTCGCCGCCGTTGTCGATCACGGCGTAGGCGGCGCCGATCACCGCGCCCGCGTTGCCGAGGTTGGCGATGAACGACGCGCCGGTCAGCAGCCGGAAGTCCCGGCCCGCCCAGGGCGGCAGGGCGGGCAGTGCCGGGAGCGGGCCGCGGCGGCGGGTTCGGGGGCCGGTGGAGGTCACCCGGGGCAGTGTCCCCGATCCCACCGCCCCCGCGCCAACCGGTTTCCGTACGGCCGGGAGGCCCCGGCGGGGCTACTCCTTCAGCGGCCGGATGGAGCTCTTGATCTTGTCGACGATCGCCTGCGACAGCTGGTCGGACACGCCCGTGTCGGCGTAGAGCACCCACACCACCGCCGTCGCCTTCTGCGCGGGGTCGAGCCACGCCACGGTGTAGGCGATGCCGCCGGGCGGCGTGCACTTGTTGGCCTTCGGGATGTTCGACGCGGTCGCCTGCGCCTGCCACCCCGATATCCCGTGGGAGTTGCTGAACGCCTTGCTGTTCTGCGCCTTGGAGAAGGTGCCCTTGCCGTCGGTCTGGTAGGCCCAGTACGCCCACGCCTCGGCCTCGTTCTCGGCCGCGCTGCGCAGGCTCGACGCCCCGCTGCCGCCCTTGGTGCCGGTGGCCGCGCGGTCGGCGGTGCCGCCGTCGGACGCCTTGCACCACTCGTGCTTGTAGTACGCGGGCGCGCCCATGACGACCTGGGGGTTGCCCTTCTTGTCCTCGAAGCCGATGCTCATGCCCTCGCTGTCGACCGTCCAGTCCGGCGGCACGTCGAAGGCGACGTTGCGCTCGCCGCGCCGGACGACCTTCCAGCCCGGGATGACCGGCTGGACGTCCACCGAGCCCGGCGCGCCCCGCGGGTTGTCGTCGTCACCGCCGCCGGCCGCCGTGGTGTCGGTCGGCGTCGGGGCGGCCGTGGTGATGGGCGGCGTGGTGGCCGTGGGGGTCGGCGAGGTGGTGTCCTTGCCGGCCTCGTCCTTCTTGTCGCCGCCGGAGAAATAGACCACGCCGACGACCACGGCCGCGATCACGGCGAGGGCGGAGGCGATCGCGATCCCGACGGTCAGGTTCTTGGAGCCCTTCTGCGGCGGGCCGCCGTCCGGCCCGCCGGGCGTGGGCGGCCCCCACGGCTGCGGGGTGGGGTAGCCGCCGGGCTGCTGCTGGGACGGGTAGCCGGGCTGTCCGTACGGCGAGGACGGCGTCCCGTAGGGCTGCGTCTGCGGGTACTGGGGCTGCTGCGGCTGTTGCTGGGGTTGCTGAGGGGGCTGCTGCGGGTAGCCCGGCTGCTGGTAGCCGGGCTGGGTGTACGGGCTGGGCGTCCCGTACGGGTTCTGCGGTTGCTGCGGGGGGTTGCCCTGTGGTTGCTGCTGTCCCCCGGACTGCTGATCTCCTGGCCACATGGCTGGAAACACTAGGGGAGCGCGGTGCGCGGTTCCATGCCGGATGTCCCTACTGGCTGGTAACATGCGGGCATGTCCGAGACGCTGCCCTCCATAGGCGAAATGCTCGCGGCCACCGTGCCGATGATCCGCACCCTCAACCTCTCCTTCCCGGAGGTCACCGCCGAGCACGCGGTGGCGGTGCTGCCCGACCAGCCCGAGTTCCACAACCACCTCGGCGGGCCGCACGCGGGCGCGATGTTCACCCTGGCCGAATCGGCCTCCGGGGCGATCGTGCTCGCCGCCTTCGGCGACCAGCTCCAGCGCGCCGTGCCGCTGGCCGTCCGCGCCGAGATCGGGTACGTGAAGCTGGCCAAGGGGCCGGTGACCGCGACCGCGACGCTCGGCCGCCCCCTGGAGGAGGTCGTCGCCGAGCTGGACGCCGGGCAGCGCCCCGAGTTCCCCGTCGAGGTCTCGATCCGGCGCGAGGACGGCGCCGAGACCGGCCACATGGCGATCATCTGGACGCTGCGGCCCAATTCTTAAGTGAGCCACCGGCCGGCCGCCGGGCCCGCCCGGCCCGGTTCTGCCGCCGTACTCCCGCAGTCCGGCCGCCGGACCCGCGCCGCCGCTCGGACGGTTCGTCCGCGCGGTCGGTTAGGCTTCCCGGGTACGCGCCGCCGGGCGGCGGGACCATCACCGGGGAGGGCGGACGTCCGTGCACGTGCAGGACTGGCTCGACGGCATTCCGCCGGTCGCCATCTACCTCGTGGTGGGCCTGGTCGTCGGGGTGGAGAGCCTGGGCATCCCGCTGCCGGGCGAGATCGTCCTGATGACCGCTGCGCTCATGTCCTCGCAGGGCCACGCCGACCCCTGGATGGTCGGGCTCAGCGGCATCATCGGCGCCGTGGTCGGCGACTCGATCGGGTACTCGATAGGCCGCAAGGGCGGGCGTCCCCTGCTCGACCGGCTGGGCCGCCGCTTCCCCGCGCACTTCTCGCCGGCCAACATCGCCACCGCCGAGCACTCCTTCGACCGCTGGGGCATGTGGGCGGTCTTCTTCGGCCGGTTCGTCGCCCTGCTGCGCATCTTCGCCGGGCCGCTGGCCGGGGTGCTCAAGATGCCCTACCCCCGCTTCCTCACCGCCAACGCGCTCGGCGGCATCGTCTGGGCCGGCGGCATCACGGCGATCATCTACTACGTGGGCGTCGTGGCCGAGCCCTGGCTCAAGCGCTTCGGCTACCTCGGCCTGGCTCTCGCCGTCCTCTTCGGCATCGGCTCCCTCGTGGTCGTCAAGCGCCGCGCGGCCAGGCACCAGGCCGCGACGGAAGACGAGTCCGACCCCTCCGAGCTCCCCGCCTCCGGCGCCCGGGACTGACCGTCAGAGCGCCGGCGGCCGTACGCCGTACTGGATGACGGTGGTGGGGACCACGATCCGGCGCGCCTCGGCGCTCTCCTCGACCGGGCCGCCGAGCCGGTCCGTCAGGAGTCCGGCGGCGCGCTGGCCGACCTCGCCCGGGTCGTAGGCGACGACGGTGAGCGGCAGACCGAGCATGTCGGCCAGTTCGAAGTCGTCGAAGCCCACCAGTTCGGTGGCGGCCCCGGCGCTGTTGACGGCCCGGATCGCGCCGATGGTGTTCCGGTTGTTCGCGGAGAACAGCGCGGTCGGCGGGTCGGGGAGGGCCAGCAGCGCGCCGGCCGCCGCCTCCGCCGCGCTGACGTCGCGCTGGTGGTAGCGGACGTAGGCGTCGTCCACCGGCAGGCCGGCCTCGGCCATCGCCGCGCGGAAGCCGCTGAACCGCTCGGCGCCGGTGTACGCGGACGGCGGCAGGCCGAGGAAGGCGATCTTGGTGTGGCCGCGGGCGATCAGCCCGCGCACGGCCTCCCGGGTGCCGCCGAAGTCGTCGACGAGCACGCAGTCGGCCTCTATCCCCGACGGCGGCCGGGCGGCCAGCACGACCGGGACGTGGTGCAGCTTGACCGGGTCCAGGTGCCGGTGGTCGTCGGTGGCCGGCACCACGATGATGCCGTCGACGCGCCGGCTGATCAGGTCGTCGACGATCCGGGCCTCGCGGTCCGGGTCCTCCCCGGTGTTGGCCAGCACCACGTTGAAACCGGACCGCTCGGCCACCTCGCCCACGCCCAGCGCCATTTGGGAGTAGAAGGGGTTGGCGAGATTGGTGACGACCAGTCCGATCAGCCCGGTGCTCTGGCCCAGCCGCAGATTGCGCGCGGTCTCGTCGCGCCGGTAGCCGAGCGCCTCGACGGCCTCCAGGACACGCTGCTTGGTGGCCTCCGTGATGCGGGGGTCTCCGTGCAGCACCCGGGAGACGGTCATCGCGCTGACCTTGGCCCGGGCCGCGACGTCCCGCATGGTCGGTGCCGAACGGCCCTGGCGCCCCGCCATGAAAACTCGCTTCCGATTTGTCCCCTAGCAGCCGGGGAGATTCTAGCCGCACGGCCCGCCGGCTCCGGCGTTCCGTGCCGCGGACCCTTACCGTGGACGGCCGGCGACCGCGTGGCGGGCGGCGCCGATCAGAGCGGACCGGTCGGGCCGGACCGCCACGCGCACCTCCAGCCGCGCAGCGGCCGCACCGCCCGCCTGGCGCAGGCCCGCGACCAGCGGCGGGCCGAGCAGGTCCCACGACCCGGTCATGGAACCACCCACCACCAGCACCCCCGCCCCGAACTCGCCCAGCCACGGCCCGAGTACGGCGCCCAGCGTGCCGAACGCGGTCTCCAGCACCGAGTGCGCCGCCTCCTCGCCGCCCGCCGCCCGCGCGGCGATCTCGGCGACGTCCGGCACGTCGGAGCCGCCGGTCCCGGTGCGCCGCGCGTACGCCGAGCGGATCGCCCGGCGTGAGACGGTGTCCTCCAGCGGCCGGCCGTCCGCCTCCAACAGGTCGGCCCTGCCCTGGGGCGGCACACCCGGGCCCTGGTCGACGGGCACGCCGTCGACCAGGAAGGCCGAGCCGACACCGGTGCCGAGGGTGAGCCCGGCGCAGCGGCGCTGTCCCGCCGCCGCGCCGGACACCCACTCGCCGAGCAGGAAGGCGTCCGCGTCGTTGAGGAAGGCCACCCCCGCCGGGCGGTACGGCAGCCCTTCGGTCAACTCGGCCCGCACGTCGGTGCCGTAGAGGGCGTCGAACTTGCCGACACCCTCGAACAGCGCGACGCCCGCGGCGTAGTCGAACGGTCCGGGCACCGCGACGCCCCACAGCGCGCCGGCCGCCACGGGCAGCCGGGCGGCGCACCGCAGGACGGCCCCGATCACCTCCGGCGCGCTGCCGTCGGCGTCGAGCCGGTCGCGGTGCGCGCTGCCGGGCAGCACCTCGCCCGCCACCGGGTCCACCAAGGCCGCGGTCACGTGGGTGCCGCCGATCTCCAGCACGGGGACCGGCTCGCGGGCGGGCGCGGGTACGGCGCTCACCGGACGAACGACTTCACGACGCGGACCCCCGAACTCCCCACCGCGCGCAGCCGGTAGCCGCCGACCGCCGCGGGTACCACGAGCGTCTCGGCGTAGGCCAGCCGGTGGGCCAGCTCGGGCCGTCCCTCGGGTTCGACCACCACGCCGTCGCCCTCCACCACGTTCAGCACGTGGAAGCGGCCGCCGGTGCGGTCGTCGGCCGTCCGGCCCGGTTCCAGCACCATGCGCCGCACCTCGAAGAACATCTCCGGCAGCGTCCCGATCACCTCCTCGTGCCAGCCGTCGCCCTCGCGTACGGTCGAGGGCTCCTGGACCAGGTCGCGGGGGACGGCGTCCCCCGTGCGCTCGCGGTTGAGGTTGCTGAAGGCGTGCTCCACGTGCACCGGGCGCTGCCGCCCCTCGGCGTCCCGGCGCAGCCAGTCGTAGAAGCGCAGGGAGTACAGGTACGGGGTGGCGCTGACCTCCAGGACGACGTTGTCGGCGCCGCTGCCGTGCGGGGTGCCGGCCGGGATGAGGAACAGCTGGTGCTCGGTGGCGGGGAAGGTCTGCACGTGCGTGGTGATGTCGAACGGCACCGCGCCGTGGGCGGCGTCGTGCGCCTGGTGGTGGAAGGCGTCGACGTCGACGCCCTCGTGCAGGCCGAGGAAGACCCGGTTCTGCTCGCCGCCGACCATCATGTAGTAGGTCTCGTGCTGCGGGTAGGGCCAGCCGAACACCTCGCGCATGTAGTCCGGCTGCGGGTGGCAGTGCACGGACAGGTTGCCGCCGCCGAAGGTGTCGAGGTAGTCGAAGCGGATCGGGAAGGACGTGCCGAACACCTCGTGCACGGCCGGGCCGAGAAGCTCGTCCGGGTGCCGGGCCACCGCCAGTTGGAAGGGCACCTCCAC
Source organism: uncultured Actinomycetota bacterium (assembly GCA_963756705.1). GTDB lineage: Bacteria > Actinomycetota > Actinomycetes > Streptomycetales > Streptomycetaceae > Actinacidiphila. The sequence goes on from CAVWOS010000010.1 coordinate 910,874, forward strand.
CCGCGGCCCGTCCTCGGCTCCGATCAGCACGCCGCTCTCCGGCGCGATCAGCTCGTAGCCGAGCGCGGTGTTGCGCGCCTCGGGGTTGAAGCCGAGCCGCTCCTGGCCCCAGTGCCCGCCCCAGGATGTGGTGTTGAACGTCGGGCGGGTGCGAAAGGGCCGGGCGGCCAGCTCCGCCAGCGTGGCCCGCAGCGTCCGCCCGTCCAGGACCGCCGGGACCTGCGGGTCCTGGGTGTCCAGCCACAGGTCGATCCGCCCGGCGAGGCCGTCGCGGTGCCGGTCCAGCAGCGGCCAGTCGATGTAGAACAGCCGCTTGGTCGTGCCCGCGCCGCCGTCCGCCGGCTGCCCGAGGTTGGATGCCCGCCCGCCGGTGATCGCCGCCTCGGCGTAGCGCTTGGGCAGGTCGGCGTACCAGAGCACGTCGTGGCCCACCAGTGCCGCGCCCGGTCCGAACACGACGGTGACGCCGCCGTCGCCGGGTTCCGGGGGGTCGGGCAGGGCGTCGAAGAGGTCGGCCAGCGCGCCCTGCGCGAGGGCCTCGAAGTCGGGGTCGTCGGCCAGCTCCGGCGAGCGGGTGCGGTCGAGGATCTTCTCCCAGGGGGCGAAGTGCCCGCGCGTGTCGACCAGGCGCGCGGTACGGCCGGCGCGGTCGAGGGCCAGGGTGAGTCCGGCCGTCGCCGCGGACCACTCCAGCACGGCGGGTCCGTCGAGGGCCAGGACGGCCGGGCCGGCGGGCAGCGTCGCCACGGCCGCCTCCCAGCCCGTGGCCACGGCGCCGTCGCGCGGCGGGTAGCAGGGCCGGGCGTTGTACGGGTGCGGGGTCAGGTCAGCCATTCCGCGTGTTCTCTCCTTGCGTGTGCGGCGCCGGGGCGCGGCGCCGCACACAGACCGATGGTTGATACGTCGGGTGCCTCGGCGGCCGGTTCAGGCCGGCGAGGCGGTGGCGCTGCCGTCCGTGGTGGTGTCCGTCACGGCGGCCGCGGCGGCTGCGGAGTCGGCGGCCGTGGCCACCACGACGGACACCGCGATGTGCCCGCCGGCCGGCACGGTCACCCGCACCAGATCGCCCGACACGGGGATCTCGTGCGGATCGCGCTCCAGGGTGGTGACGGTGAACGCGGCCGAGGCAGGAGCCGGCAGCCGCAGGCCCACCTCCACCGCGCGGTCGGCCACCGAGCGCAGGTGGACGACCAGGTCGTGGCCGCGCCGCGGGGCGCTGACCGACGAGACGAACACCTGGTCGTGGTCGACCTGCGTGAACACGCCCTCCGCGGCGGCGGGCGCGCCGCCCGCCCCCGCCGTCGCCGGCAGCGCCACCAGCGGGTCGGTGAGCCCGGCCGCCGCGCGCGGGCCGAGCACGCCCGGTTCCTGGCCGGACGCCGAGGCCAGCGCGTAGCGGAAGACGGTCTCGCCCTGCTGCTGGGCCGGGAAGTTGGTGTCCCAGATGTTGTTCAGCGCCCAGGAGTACACCGTCCCCGGCTCCGCGGCGCCGGGGTTGATGGTGGGCGGGAAGGGCGCGTACGGCAGGTACAGGTCGCCGAACATCACCAGCGGCGCCTCCAGCGTGGCCCAGGCCACGGCGAACTCCTGGTCGCCGAAGCCCACCCAGTGCCGGATCGGTCGCATGTGGCTCGCCGCGCCCGGCACCACCGGCACCCCGGCGCCGCCGACCCCGCCGGTCAGCTCCCACACCGGCGCGGCGTTCTCGCCGAGGGCCAGCGGGAAGGCGAAGAACACGCTCTCCTTGGCCGGCGCGCCGCGCTTGGCGATGCGCTGGGTGATGTCCACCCGGCGCACCCCGCGGTGCAGGGTGATGGTGGTCCGTATCCAGTCCACGCCGTCGCCGTCGGTCTGCACCGTCAGGCTCTCGCCGACCGCGGTCCGCTCGCAGCGCACCACCGAGGCGCGCCGCCCCAGGGTGCGCGAGGCCAGCAGCGACAGGTCGCCGTCGGTGGCCATGACGTGCCCGGACAGGTGGTTGATGTGCGGGGCGGTGGAGTACCGGTCGTAGATGTACTGGCCGAAGCCGGCCGGCGAGTCGGCGTTGACCAGCTCCCGTCCGGCCTCCTTGTCGAACACCGACCGGATCACCGCGGTGTCCAGGTCGTACTCCACCCGGTAGAACTCGTTCTCCACCGCGTACCGGCCCTCGTCGGCCGCCGTGATCCGCTCGGATCGCTGCTCCCCGCCGCCGCGCCGCAGGTCCAGCCGGACCCAGCCGATCGACGGCACGTCCCGCACCAGCACCCGCACCCGGCGCCCGGAGGGCCGGGTCGGCTCCTCCTCGGGCACGGACACCTCGGCGTGGTGGGGCAGTTCCTCGCCGGTCCGCCCGTCGTGCACGGTGAACGCGGAGGCCGGCTCGATGGTGCTGGCCGGGACGAAGAACTCCGCCACGTCGTCGCGCCGGCCCGGTCCGGTGTTGACCAGCAGGTAGGAGGCGTCGGCGCCGGGGGCCGGCGCGAAGCGGGCGCCCAGCCGACGGCTCGCGTCGGCCAGCAGGTCGAAGGCGTCGTCGGCGGCCTGGTAGGCGAGCTCGCACTTTCGGGCCCACTGCAGGCCGCCGGAGTCGAAGCCGTCCTCGTCGTCGCCCCACGGGTTGGCCGCGCCCCAGGTGTGCTCGTCGAAGAGCCCGAGCTTGTCGTAGACCGCGTCGACCTTGGCCATCGCCGTCTCGTCGCCGGCCAGGGTGTGCAGGCTCTCGGCCTGGCGGACGGCGTTCTGCGCGCGGCGGTTGAAGCCCAGCGGGCGCGCCCCGGAGCCCAGGCCGTCGGCCCACCAGTCGGTCCAGTCGCCGGTGTGCTCGGCCAGGCCGTCGCCCAGGCGCCGCTCGGCCTCGGTGAAGAAGTCGGTGTTGGTCGCCGACCGCAGCCGCGGCCACGCCCAGGTCTCGTTCCAGCGCCGGGCCACGGTGGCCGGCACGATGGACGGCCCCGCGTTGTCCGCCGGCCCGCCCTGCACCCGCAGGTGCAGCAGGTCGTGCGCGTACGGCGTCTTCAGCATCCGGTCCTCGGGCAGTCCGGACCAGCCGAACGCCTCGCCGCCGTACGGGAAGGGCCGGCTGGCCAGTCCGTCGAGGTAGTTGGGCAGCAGGTTCAGCGTCGAGGAGTAGCCCTCGGCCACGCCCACCACGTTGCCCTCCATGTACGCCATCCCGTGCGGGGTGTCGGTGACCCACACCAGCACGCGGTTGCCGCTGGGGGCCCGCCACCAGAACGGCCGGGCCAGCTCCTGGCCGCCGACCAGGAACGGCACCGAGCGGCCGGCCCAGTTGTGGGCCGCCGACAGGTAGCGCACGCCCGCCGCGGCCAGCGCGTCCACGAAGCCGACCACCGCGCCGGGCACGTCGGTGTGCATCGCCGAGGTGACCGGGATGCCGTACTCCTCGCGCAGGTCGTCGGTGAAGCGCAGCAACCGGTGCAGCTCCTCGGTCGAGCACGCCTCGGTGTGCAGTTGGAACGGCATCGCGGTGACCTCGATCCGGCCTGCCCGGGCCAGCTCGACGAACCGGTCACGGGTGGCGGGCGCCCGCCCGGCCAGCCAGCGGCGCAGCGGCAGCGCGGACTCCACCGTCCAGCGGAAGCGGGCGTCGTCCTGCCAGGAGTCGGTGGCCTCAGCCAGGTCCAGCGCGGAGTCCAGATACTCCGAGTGGTGGCGCAGCACCGTGCCCTGCCGGTCGGTGTAGCCGATGTCCAGGTGGGAGTGGTGCACCAGGTGCACCGTCCACTTGCGCTGCGGCTCGACGGGCACGGTCGCGCGGCCCAGCTCGCCGGAGGCGTCGCCGATCTCCAGCTCCGCGGTGGTCGCCTCGCGCACCTCGGGCACGAACAGGTCCACGGAGGCCGAGCCGCCGGCGAGCTCGACCGTCGTCCGGTCGCACACCTCGCCCGCGTGCCGCAGGGCCAGGCCGACGCTCGCGCCGGCGGGAGCGGTCACGGTGAACCGGACCGCCTGCTCCAGGCCGTCGCCGTCCGCCCGGTGGCGCAGCAGCGGCAGGGCCCGCCCGCTGATCCGCAGGTTCCGGGCCTCGTAGAGCACGGTGTGCAGGCTGCTCACGAGCGTCTCGCGCATGCCGTCGTAGGTCGGCGAGCCCAGGCTCGCGCGCAGCAGCCGAGTGGTCATGGTGGGTACGTCCTTGAGAGGTCGGGGCTTGAGGGTTCGGGACTGGAGAGGTCTGGGCTTGAGATGCGGGGCGGAGGGCCGGGCGCCTAGAGCTGGGCCAGGGTCAGCCCGGAGGCGAAGAGCTTCTGCGTCGCCACGAACAGCGCGACGGTGGGCAGTGAGATGAGCAGGCCGCCGGCCAGGATGACCGGCACGGTGATGCCCGCGTACGGGTTGGACAGCGTCGCCAGCGAGGTCATCAGCGGCCGGACCCCGTCGCTCTGGGAGAGCACCATGCCGAACAGCAGGTCGTTCCAGACGAAGGTGAACTCCAGCACGAAGATCGCCACCAGGCCGGTGCGGCACATCGGCAGGTAGATCCGCCAGAAGATGCCCCACGGATTGGCGCCGTCCACCAGCGCCGACTCGAAGACCGAGCGGGCCGCCGACATGAAGAAGTTGCGCATCACGAACGTCGCCAGCGGCACGTCGACCGCCACGTACACCAGCACCAGGCCGAGCCGGCTGTCGAAGAGGTTCAGGTCCGCGTAGCCGACGAACAGCGGCATCAGCAGCATCTGCGCCGGGAAGACCACCGAGCCGTAGATCACCATGAACCACAGGAAGCCGTGCCGCAGCCGCAGGATCGTGATGGCGTACCCGGCCAGCGCGCCCACCAGGGCCGCGATCGCCGGGGCCACCAGGCTGTAGAGGACGGTGGCCGAGAAGCTCGGGCCGAGGGCGGCCGCGTCCCACGCCTTGCCGAAGTTCCCGAACAGCGCGAAGTGGCCGGACGGCGTCCACAGGTGCCGTCCGTCGTAGTCGGTCGACGGCCGCAGCGCGTTGACCACCACCAGGTACAGCGGCAGCAGCCACACCAGGCCGAGCACGCCGACCACGCCGTAGCGCAGTGTTCCCGGACCGCGCCGGGCGCGACCGCCGGGCCGGTCCGGCGCGCCCTCCCCTCCGCGGCGCGCCGGACCCCCGTCTGCCGTGCGGACCCCCGCCGCGGCGGTTCCCGTCGTGCTCATCGGCCACCTCCGGTCACGTCGAACTGCCGCTTGGAACCCGTCTGCTGGCGCAGGTAGAGCAGGGAGACCGCCAGGCCCACCACGGTGAGCAGCACCGCGACCCCGGCGCCGTAGCCGTAGTCGCCGCCCACGAAGGCGTCGCGGTACATCGTGATCGACAGCGTCTCCGACGACCGGCCGGGACCGCCCTGCGTCATGATCCACACCAGGTCGAAGGTCTTCAGGCCGGCGACCAGGGCCAGGCCGACCACCACCGCGGTCAGCGGGCGCATCATCGGCCAGATGATCCGGGAGAAGAGGGTCCAGCCGCCGGCGCCGTCCACCCGGGCCGCCTCCACCGTCTCGCGCGGGATCGACTGCAGGCCCACCACGAACAGCAGGACGTTGACCCCGATGCTCTGCCAGGTCTGCGCGAAGATCATCACGATCGTGTTCAGCGGCGCCTCCTGGAGGAAGGTGGTGTGCGCGCCGGGCAGGTGCAGCGTGTGCAGCAGCGAGTTGAGCGCGCCCTTGTCCTGGAGCACGAAGCCCCACACCAGGGCGGTCGCCGTGCCGGAGATGGCGTACGGGAGCAGGAACGGCAGCCGCAGCCAGGCTCCCCCGCGCACGTTGTAGGTCAGCACCGCCACCAGCAGCCCGAGGCCGACCGGCAGCAGCAGCGTCCCGACCACCCACAGCGCGGTGTTGCGCACGGTGGTGGCCAGCACCGGGTCGTCGAACAGGTGCCGGTAGTTGGCCAGAGCCGCCCACTGCGGCGAGCCGGTGCCGTCGTAGTGGGTGAAGCTGATGTACACCGACCACAGGAAGGGCAGGTACAGCAGCACCGCGACCAGCAGCACGGCCGGCGAGACCATGCCGTACGACCACCACGCGTACCGGTGGCGCGGCCGTTGTCGGGTCGAGTCGGCGGGCACGGGGCCGACCGCCTGGGTCACCGCGGTGTGGGACATGGGCTGGATCCTTCTCGCTTCCTCGGGGGCGGCCGGTCACCGGCAGGGGCGGGTGCGGGGTGCCGGGTCACGGGCGGCGGCTCGGGCGGTGCCGGGGGCCGCCCGTGACCCGGCGGGCCGTCAGCCGCCGGAGCCGGCGGCCTTCTGTATGGCGGCGAGCTGCTTCTGGTAGCTGTCGGGGTCGGCCATGAAGGCCCCGAACGCGTCGAGCGCGGCGGTGAGCACCTTGGGGGAGACCGCGTCGAAGTACCGGATGACGAACCGGTACGAGTCACCGGTGACCTGCTGGGTCAGCGAGTTCAGCCCCGGGTCGGGGATCTTGACCTTCGGGTTCGCCGACACGTCGCCGCGGGAGTTGGCCCACTTGGTCTGCGCCGGGGGCTTGAGGAACCACGAGGTGAACTTGTTCGCCGTCGCGGGGTCCGCGCCCTTGGCGGGCAGGCACAGGGCGCCGGTCTCCACCGGCACGGGGGTCTTGGCCAGGCCCGGGGTGACGGTCGGGACCACGAACATCCCGTAGTCGGAGCCGGGCTTCATCCCCGCCTGGGTCATGCTCGTGTTGAACCAGGTGCCGTCGGGCACCATGGCCACCTTGCCGGACTTCAGGAGCGTCGCCGGGTCGGTCTTGTCCCCGGGGTCGGACAGGTAGCCGTTCTTCATCATGTCGCGCCACTTCTGCATGGCGGCGACCACACCGGGGTCGGTGTACGACGCCTGGCCGTTGACCAGCTTCTGGTACAGGTCGGGGTCGCTGCCCGCCACCAGGATCTGGAACCAGACGAAGGAGAACAGCACGTTGGTCTGGTAGAAGGGCGTCACGCCGCCCTGCTTGAGCTTGGCCGCGTCCGCCATCAGGTCCTGCCAGCCGGCCGGCACGCCGAGGCCGTTCTCGGTGAAGATCGACTTGTTGTAGAACATCACCCAGTACGAGACGTTCTCCGGCACGCAGTACTGCTTGCCGCCCACCGTGTAGTACTGCTCCAGGCCCTGCGGCAGGTCGCCCTGCTGGAGGGCGGTCTTCCACAGCGCGCTGGTGTCGGCGACCTGGCCGGAGTCGACCAGCTGCTTCAGCAGCGGCCCGGTCGCCCAGGTGAACAGGTCCGGCTTGACGTTGGTCCTCAGGGCGGACTTCACGAACGCCTGGTAGGTGGGCTCGTCGGCGTAGCCGACCGGGTTGACGTTCACCCCGATCTGCTGCTTGGCCTGGGCGCCGACCTGCTTGTAGAAGGGCGTCCAGGCGGCCTTGTCGTTGTAGAGCTTGAGGGTGTCGCGGTGGCCCGCGCCGGACGACCCGCAGCCGGCCGCGAGCAGCGCCACCGCCGCGAGCACGGCCGCCGGCACGCGGATACGCATCTTCGTCATCGAAGCTGCCTTTCAAGGGTTGGGCGCGATCACGTTCCGCCACCACCGTCAGGGGTGGCGTCGTGATCGAGGACGGGCTGTGACGCGTGGGTCGGGGGACCGGGTCACGCGGGAAGGCTGTTTTTCGCTGGGGTTATCGATAACATGACCCGCGCTCGGCTGACAAGAGCCCTGACGAACCCGGAGGTGCCCCGGAGATGAATCCCAGCAGAGCCGCCAGATCGGTCACGCTGCGTCATGCGGCCGTGAGTGCGGCCGTAACTCTCGTACTGGCCGCGGGGGTTGCCGCCCCGGCCCAGGCCGCACCCACCGCCGACGGGCCGCTCGTGTGCCCCGGCGTGACAGCTCCCACGATTCGCGGTGCCGCCCCCGACACCGCGCTGACGAACGCCTTCGACGACTACGCCGACGCCCCCGACTCCTCCGCCGCGGGTCACTGGACCGGCGCCGACAGCACCTACTCCGCTCCGCTGCCCGACGGGCGGGACGTGTGGATCTTCTCGGACACCTTCCTCGGGCAGGTCTCGCCCGACGGCTCCCGGCCGCCGGTCATCCAGGACGGCGGCACGACCCCGTTCGTGAACAACACCTTCGTCGAGACGCGAGGCGGCCACCCGGTCGCCACCGTCACCGGCGGCACCGCGGACCACCCCACCGCGCTGCTTCCGCCGCCGGACACCAGTCACTGGTACTGGGCCCGGGACGGGCTCGTGCTCGACGGCCGGCTCAACGTCGCCTACAGCGAGTTCAAGACCACCGGCACCGGCCCGCTCGACTTCGGCTGGGACCGCAACGTGCTGGCCCGCTTCTCACCCGGCCACCTGGGCACGCCCGTCTCGGTCACCGCCCTGCCCTCGTCCGACAACGTCTCCTGGGGCGCCTGGCTCCTGCGCGACCACGGCTTCACGTACGTCTACGGTTCCGAGGACCTCGGCGCCCACAAGTACCTGCACATCGCCCGGGTGCGCGGCGAGGACCTGACCCGGCCGTGGCAGTACCTGGCCGCGGACGGCTCCTGGTCCGGCGAGGAGACGGACTCCGCGCGGGTCGGCGACGGGGCCGGGGCGGATGTCGAGGTCTCCAACGAGTTCAGCGTCGTGCGGCACGGAGCGGTCTACGTCATGGTCACCCAGGACATGAGCGCGCCGCTGTCCGCCGGCATCGACCTGGCCTTCTCGTGCACGCCGCAGGGCCCGTTCACCGACGAGCAGACCGTCTACACCACCCCCGAGAGCGGTCCGTTCGGCTCCTACGGCAACGGGAACGTCTTCACGTACAACCCGCACGAGCACCGGGAACTCGGCGACTCGCGGCACCTGGTGATCTCGTACAACGTCAACAGCTTCGTCAACACCGACCTGTACGCCGACGCCTCCGTCTACCGGCCGCGCTTCGTCGACGTGACCCTGGGCTGAACGCGGAGGCCGTGGGCCCGCGCGAGTGATCCGCGGCCGGGCCCACGGCCGACCGGGCGCTCCCCGCGTCCCGCCCTACAGGGTGCGGGCGCGGGGGAGCGCCTCGCGGTGCACCCCGGTGAGCTCCACGTAGTGCTCGGCGTTGATCCGGACCGCGGCCTGCTCGTCCGGGGTGAGCTCCCGGCGGACCTTCGCCGGCACCCCGGCGACCAGCGAGTTCGGCGGCACCTCCATGCCCTGCGTGACCAGCGCGCCCGCGGCCACCAGCGAACCCGTGCCGATCCTGGCCCCGTTGAGGACCGTCGCGCCCATCCCGACCAGCACGTTGTCCTCGACCACGCAGCCGTGCAGCACCGCGTTGTGCCCCACGGTCACGCCCGCGCCGATCAGCGCGGGGAAGCCGGGGTCGGCGTGCACGGTGGAGTTGTCCTGGATGTTGGATCCCGCGCCGATGCTGATCCGCTCGCAGTCCCCGCGCAGCACCGTGTGGTACCAGACGCTCGACCGCGGGCCCATCGTCACGTCCCCCAGCACCACCGAGGTCGGCGCCGCGAACGCCGACGGGTCGATCCGCGGCTCGTGCCCGCCGATGGCGGCGACCAGCACCCCGGGCACCGCGGCGGTCCCCGTCCCGTCGGGCGCCGCCGCGCCCCCGTCCGCTCGGTCCGTGCCCTCGGCGTGCGGCGCTCCCGCGCCCCGCGCCGGCCCGGATGCCGGGTCCGTCATGCCCATCCACCGTCCTCGTCTTCGGCCCTTCGCCGTCCACGGCACCGTATACGGTGACCTCGTGCCCCGATACGAGAACGTGTTCTCTTCCGCGGTCTCCCGCGCCACCGCCTGGCGGCGCCGCGCCACCACGCGGCTGGTGCACCGCGGCTGGCGGCGGCTCCAGAACGCGGGCGCGGTGACCGCGGACCGCCCCGGGCTGCTGCGCTTCCGCCGGATCGGCCCCGGCACCCGGCTGGCCTTTCCCCAGGGCACGGTCTTCGGTGAGCCGTGGATCGAGATCGGGGCGTGCTGCATCATCGGCGAGCAGGTCACCCTCGCCGTCGGCCTGGGCCCCTCCGACTTCGACTACGGCCCCGACCCGGTGATCCGGATCGGCGACGGCGTCGTCCTCGGCCGGGGCAGCCATGTGGTGGCCATGGCCCCGATCACCTTCGGCGACAAGGTCTACTGCGGCCCCAACGTCTACGTCACCAGCACCAACCACGCCTACCACGACGTCAACCGGGCGATCGGCGAGCAGTGGCCCAACAGCGCGCCGGTCGAGATCGGCAGCGGCAGCTGGCTCGGCGTGAACAGCGTGGTCCTGCCCGGCGCCCGGCTCGGCCGGAACGTCGTGGTCGCCGCGAACTCCGTCGTGCGCGGCGAGGTGCCCGACTTCGCCGTCGTGGCGGGCGCGCCGGCCAGGATCGTCCGGCGCTGGGAGCCGGCCACCGGCTGGCAGCCGCCCCTGCGCGACCCCTCACCCGCCGGCGACCCCTCCGCCGTGCCGGCCGAGGACCGGCTGGACCTCGGCGAGCTGGGCGAACCCGCCGGTGCCTGAGCGCGTTTGCTAGGTTCCCGCCATGCGCGCACCCATCGGCTCCTTCGAGGACGCCCGACCCGCCACCGAACGCCGCGACCTGCTGCCGCCGCCGGTGGCCGCCGCGGTCACCGCCGAGATGATCCACGTGGACACCGACCCGGACCGCGCGGACACCGCCGAGTTCGTCGCCACCTACGGCCAGGACCTCATGGAGACCTCGGCCAACTGCGTGGTCGTGGCGGGCAAGCGCGGCGGTGACGTGACCCTCGCCGCGTGCCTGGTCCTCTCCACCACCCGCGTCGACGTCAACGGCGCCGTCCGGCGCCACCTCGGCGTCCGCAAGGCGTCCTTCGCCCCGATGGACACCGCGGTCGGCGAGACGGGCATGGAGTACGGCGGCATCACCCCGGTCGGCCTGCCCGCGCACTGGCCGCTGCTGATCGACGCGGCGGTCGTCGCCACCCCGTACGTCCTGGTCGGCAGCGGAGCCCGGCGCGGCAAGCTGATCATGCCCGGCAAGGTGCTCGGCGCACTGCCCGGAGCGGTCGTCCTCGAGGGCCTCGGCGTCTGAGGCGAGCGTCCCCCCGCAGCCGCAGCCGCAGCCGCAGCCGCAGCCGCAGCCGCAGGCATCCCTGGCCGGGTGAGCCCGATCCCGCTCAGAGCCGGGGTATCTCGATCGCAGGGCAGCGGTCCATCACCATGGCGAGGCCGGCCGCGCGGGTGCGGTCGTAGGCCTTCTCGTCGATCACGCCCAGCTGGAACCAGACGGCCTTCGCGCCCACCGCGACGGCCTCGTCGGCCACGGGGCCGGCCAGGTCGGAGTTGACGAAGACGTCCACGACGTCGACGGGGAAGGGTATGTCCGCCAGCGAGGCATAGCCCTGCTCGCCGTGCACGGTCTCGGCCTTCGGGTGGACCGGCACGATCCGCTTGCCGAACCGCTGGAGCGCCGAGGCCACCCCGTAAGCCGCCCGCGCCGTGTTGTTCGACAGCCCGACCACCGCCCACGTGTCGCCACTGTCCGTGAGGATCTTGCGCACCGTCTCCGCGTCTCCGTACACGTCCTGCCTCCGTCCCCTTCGCTTTCCCGCGGCCCCACCGCTCGCCCGTCCGCGGGCATCCCGCCCCGCCCGCTCTGTTCGATCAACGCCCGACCGGCCCCCGCAATTCCCCGGCGACTAGGCTGAACGGGTGGTTGACCGGTATCTCACTGTGGCCCGCGCCGGGGTGTACGAGAGCGAGATCAAACGCTCGCGGTTCCTGTGCGCCCTGGCTCCCGCCGACAGCGAGGAGGCCGCGCAGGAGGTCGTCCGCGGGGTCCGCCGGGAGCACCCGTCGGCCAGCCACAACTGCTTCGCGTACGTCATCGGCCCCGACGGCCGGCTGCACCGGGCGAGCGACGACGGCGAGCCCGGCGGCACCGCGGGCACCCCGATGCTCCAGGTGCTGCTCGGCCGGGAGGTGCGCGACACCGTCGCGGTCGTCACCCGCTACTACGGCGGGATCCAGCTCGGCGCCGGCGGGCTGGTCCGCGCCTACGGGGGAGCCGTGTCCGCGGCGCTCGACGCGATCGGCACCGTGGAGCGGCGCCGGCTGACCCTGCTCACGGTGACCGCCGACCACCGGCGCGTCGGCCGCCTGGAGAACGAGCTGCGCGCGGCCGGGCACACCGTCCGCGACGTGGAGTACGGCGCCGCCGTGACCTTCCACCTCGGCGTGCCCGAAGCCGCGATGCCCGCCTTCCGGGCCTGGCTGGCCGACAGCACGTCCGGCGCGGCGAGTTGCGCCGAGGAGGGCAGCGCGTTCGTGGACGTGCGCTGACGCGTGTTCCGCGCGGGCGTCGGGCGTCCGCGCCATGTCCGCCCTTGATCGGTAGTAGCGTTGCTGCCTTACGGACGGACGTCCGGGAACGGTGAGGGGCACGGGTGCGGTCGGTCGGAGCGGCGGAGTGAGGTTCCTGCACACCTCGGACTGGCATCTGGGCCGGTCCTTCCACCGGGTGAGCATGCTCGACGCCCAACGCGCCTTCCTCGACCACCTCGTGGAGACCGTGCGGTCCGAGCGGGTGGACGCCGTGTTCGTCGCCGGCGACGTGTACGACCGGGCCGTCCCACCGCTGGCCGCCGTCGAGTTGTACGACGAGGCGCTGCACCGGCTGGCCGACCTCGGCACCCCGACCGTGATGATCTCCGGCAACCACGACTCGGCCCGGCGCCTGGGGGTCGGGGCCGGATTGATGGGCCGCGCGGGCATCCACCTGCGCACCGACCCCGCGACCTGCCACCGCCCGGTCGTGCTGGCCGACGCGCACGGCGAAGTGGCCGTCTACGGCCTGCCGTATCTCGAACCCGCCCTCGTCCGGGCGGAGTTCGACGCCGAACGGAGCGACCACACCGCTGTGCTCCGGGCCGCCGCCGACCGGGTCCGCGCGGACCTCGCGTCCCGGCCCCCCGGCACCCGCGGGGTGCTGATGGCCCACGCCTTCGTCACCGGCGGCGCCGACTGCGACAGCGAGCGCGACATCACCGCGGGCGGCGTCGAGGCCGTGCCCGCCGCGCTGTTCGACGGTTTCTCCTACGTGGCCCTCGGCCACCTGCACGGCTGCCAGACCATCAGCGAACGCGTCCGGTACTCCGGTTCGCCGCTCGCGTACTCCTTCTCCGAGGAGCACCACCGCAAGACCATGTGGCTGGTGGACCTCGGGCCGCGGGGCGAGATCGCCGCCGAACGCGTGGACACGCCGGTGCCGCGCCCCCTGGCCCGCCTGCGCGGACGACTTGAGGACCTGCTCGCCGATCCCAAGCTCGAACGGCACACCGGATCCTGGGTCGAGGCGACTCTGACCGACCCGGTCCGCCCGCACGAGCCGATGGCCGCGCTCGCCCGGCGCTTCCCGCACGTCCTGTCCCTCGCCTTCGCCCCCGAGCGGACGGAGGACGACGAACACGCCTCCTACGCACGGCGGTTGCGCGACCGGACGGACCAGCAGATCGCGGAGGACTTCGTCGCCCACGTCCGCGGCTCCGACCCCGACCCGCGAGAACGCGACGTCCTGCGCGAGGCCGTCGACGCGGCACGGGCCGACGCCGTACGGACGGAACGCGACTGATGCGCCTGCACCGCCTCGACCTCACCGCGTTCGGCCCGTTCGCGGCCGCCCAGAGCGTCGACTTCGACGAACTGTCCGCGGCCGGGCTGTTCCTGCTGCACGGCGCCACCGGGGCCGGCAAGACCTCCGTGCTGGACGGGGTCTGCTACGCGCTCTACGGCCAGGTGCCCGGGGCCCGTCCGGTCACCCGGCTGCGCAGCGACCATGCCGCGCCCGGCACCGCCACCGAAGTCGTCCTCGAACTCACCGTGGGCGGAAGGCGGTTGGAGATCACCCGTCGGCCCGAGCAGCCCCGGGCCAAGAAGCGCGGCACCGGCACCACGATGGACAAGGCCGTCACCCGGCTGCGGGAGTACGCCGACGGCGGGTGGCGCGGACTGTCCACCTCCCACCAGGAGATCGGCGAGGAGATCCGGCAGCTGGTCGGGATGAGCTGCGAGCAGTTCTGCCAGGTGGTGCTTTTGCCCCAGGGCGAGTTCGCGACCTTCCTGCGGGCCGGGGCGGTGGAGCGGGCCGCGCTGCTGGGCCGGCTCTTCGACACGCGGCGCTTCAAGGCCGTCGAGCAGGGGTTGCGCGAACGCCGGCAGGAGGCGGCGCAACGGCTCGCCGCCGGGGACGACGCGCTGCGGCAACTCGCCGCCCGGACAGCGCAGGCCGCCGGGGCTGCGGCCGACGCCGGACCCGAGGACGGCGAACCCGACGACGCCGTACGGCTGTTGACCCAGGCGGCGCTCGCCCGGTGCGACGCCCGGGAGACGTACGGCATCGCGTGGGCCGCGGCCCGCCGCGCGGAAGAGGGGTACCGAGCCGCCGCCGAGGCGACGACGACCGCCCGCGACCTGCACGCGCTCCAGCGGCGTCGCGGCGACGCCCTGGACCGCGCCGCCGCCCTCGCCCTCGAAGAGCCCGCCCGCACCGCGGTCCGCACGCGCCTCACCCGCGCCCAGGCCGCCCTCACCGTCGAGCCCGCGCTGGCCCTCCGGGACCGGGCGGCCCGCCATCACGGGGAAGCCGTCACCGCTCGGGGCACGGCACTGGCCGCCCTCGCGGAGGACGACGAACCTTCGGCGCGCACCGCGGCGTTGCCCCACGCCCGGGCGGAGCGGCGTTCGCCGGTCGGCGCGCCGGACCGCGATAAGCCGTTCCACCGGCCGGCCGGGAGCGCGGACCCTTCGCCGTACGCCCATGCCCAGCGCCCCGGTGACGTCCCCGCGGCCGACACGGGCGAGTCCCGGCTCCCGTCAGCCGGTTCGTCGGACAGCCGCTCGGACGAGGGCGAACGTCCCGCCTCGGCCAAGGGGTTGGCGCCGGACGGAAGCACCGCATCCCGAGCCAGGCGCCCCAGCGAAGGCGCCCCCGCAGTCAGCCCGGTGGAGCCCCGTGTACCGGCTCCCGGTTCGTCGGCGAGCCACTCGGACTCGGGCGAACGTCCCGCCCCGGCTGGGGGATTGGCCACGGACGGGGGGCCCGGAGTCCTCGCCCAGCGCCAAGGTGACGGCACCCCCGCGGCCGACACGGACGTACCCCGTGTACCGGCTCCCGGTTCGCCGGACAGCTGCTCCCACGGAGGCGAACCCGCCGACACGTCAACGGAGTCGAATTCCCAGGCACCCGATGCCGGTGAACTCGCCCGCAGGGCCGGGCGGATGCGCGAGGAACTCGGAGGACTCGCCGCCGCCGAGGCGGCGGAGGCCGAACTGCGCGAGGTAAAGCAGCGGTTGGCCGCGCTGGAAGGGGAGGAGCGGGACGACGAGGAGGCCGTGGGGGAGGCCGAGGCGTGGCTGGAGGGGTGGCCCGCGGCGCGGCGGGGCCTTCAGCAACGGGTGGACGGAGGGGGAGAGGCGGCGGCGCGGGCCGCAGGCTTGGCCGGACAGGTCGAGGCGGCCCGGGACCGCCGGGATGCCGGGCTGCGACGCGACCGGCTGGCCGAAGGGTTCACCCGGGCTCAGGACGACGTGCGGGACGCCCGCGACCTCATGGCGGCCGCGCGGGAGGCGTGGCAGGACCTGCGGGAGGCCCGGATCACCGGAATCGCCGCCGAGTTGGCGGCCGAGCTCACCGACGGCGAGCCCTGCCGGGTGTGCGGCGCCGCGGAGCACCCCGATCCGGCCCGCCCGGCGGACCGGCAGGTGACCAGGACCGACGAGGACGCCGCGTTCACCGTCTACCAGCGGCGGCAGTCCGGCTACGAGACCGCGCGGGACGAGGCGACGCGGCTGGCGGCCGCCCTGGACGCGGCCACCGCCGTGTGCGGGGACAAACCGCTGGCCCAACTCACCGACGAGTGCGCAGCCTTGGTCAGGGAGCACGACGAGGCCGCCCGCGCGGCGGCCGGCGTCACCGAGGCCCGCCGCGCGCTCGCCCTCGCCGAGGAGGAACGCGACCGGCGGGCCGCGCAGCGTCAGGACGCCCTGGGCCGCGGCGCTGCCCGGGCCTCGCGCCGGGAGGAACTGGACGAGCGTCAGGAGCGGTTGAGCACGGAGCTGGCCCGGGCCCGCGCGGGCCACGCCAGCGTGCGGGCCCGCCGCGCACGCTTGGCCGAGCGCGTCGCCGTCCTCGACCGGGCGGTGCAGGCGGTGCGGGCCGCGGCCGACAGCGCGCGCCGCCTCGACGAGGCCGAGCAGGCCCTCGCCCGGGCCGCCGCCACGGCCGGTTTCGCCTCCCCGGACGCGGCGGCCGCGGCCCTGCTGCCGCCCGGACGGCTCCGGGACGCCGAACAGCGGACGGAGAGCTGGGCGAGGGAGGAGGCGGCGATCGACGCGGAACTCGCCGCCCCCGAGCCGGCAGCGGCCGCCGAACTGCCGTCCGCCGATCCGTCCGCCGCCCAGCGCGAGCAGGAGGCCGCGCACCGGCGCCTGCGGGACGCCGCGTCGGCGGAGTCCGCCGCCGAGGACCGCTGCCGCCAACTCGACCTGCTCGGCAGGCAGGCCGCCGCCCGGGTGCGCGAACTGGCGCCCGAACGGGCCGAGTTCGCCCGCCTCAAGCGCCTGTCCGAGCTCGTGTCGGGCACTTCGGTGGAGAACCGGTACCGGATGGAGCTGGAGACGTACGTCCTGGCCGCCCGCCTGGAGCAGGTCGCCGCCGCGGCGGGTGTCCGGCTCCAGCGGATGTCGGCGGGCCGCTACACCCTCGTGCACAGCGACGCCCGCGGCGGCGGCCGGTCCAGGTCCGGCCTGGGCCTGCGGGTGGTGGACGCCTGGACCGGCACCGAGCGCGACACCTCGACCCTGTCGGGAGGCGAGACCTTCTTCGCCTCGCTCGCCCTCGCCCTCGGCCTGGCCGACGTGGTCACCGACGAGGCGGGCGGCACCCGCCTGGACACCCTCTTCATCGACGAGGGCTTCGGCAGCCTCGACGACCAGACGCTGGACGAGGTCCTCGACGTGCTGGACGGGCTGCGCGAGCGCGACCGGGCCGTGGGCATCGTCAGCCACGTCGCGGACCTGCGGCATCGCATCCCCGCCCAACTGCGGGTCGTCAAAGGCCGCGACGGGTCCAGCCTGCGGATGCGGACGGGTGCCGCGCCGCGCGACTGACGGTCCGCGGAACAGGCGGCGGGAATCCCGTCACAGCACGAGGGGCCGCCGCTCCAGGGGCGAGGAGTACACCACGTTCGTGGTGACGGACCCGAGCCCCGAGATGCGGCCCGTCACCTCCTCCAGGTGCCGCATCGACCGCGCCGCCACCTTCAGCACGAAGCAGTCGTCGCCGGTGACGTGGTGGGCCTCCAGCACCTCGGGGGTGGTGGCGAGCAGATCGTGGAAGGGCTTGTAGTTGCCGGTCGGGTGGCGCAGCCGCACCAGTGCCAGGACGGACAGGCCGATCCGCTCGTGGTCGACCACGGCCGTATAGCCGGTGATCACGCCCGCCTCCTCCAGTCGGCGCACGCGCTCGGTCACCGCGCTCGGCGACATCGCGACCGTACGGGCCAGCTCGGCGTAACTGGCCCGGCCGTCGCGCTGGAGCGCCTCCAGCAGCCGCCAGTCGGTGGCGTCCAGGGAAATCGTCGTCATCCCGCCTGATTAGCAGGGGAAAGCCCGGCCGATCAAGCCCGGAGCCGGGGAACGTCACTTCAGCCGGCCGGACGCGGACCGTAGGTTCCTGGCCATGACCCCATCACCGCAGCCATCACCGCTCGGCACCCCCGTCACCGCTCCCGCCGGCGTTCCCGCCCGCGGTCCCGTCTCGCCGGTGCTCCGCGTGCCGCCCGCCTCGCCCGCCCGCGCGGCCGATCATTTCGCGGCGAGCCTGGCCTTCCACACCGACGTCTCCGACGTCGCGGCCTCGCTCGCCGCCGACGGCGACCCCGGGTTCACCCTTGTGGACTCCCGCAGCCGGGAGGCATGGGAGCAGGGCCACATCCCGGGCGCCGTGTACCTTCCCACCGACGCCGTCCCGCGACGGGCCGCCGGACTCCTTGACCCGGACCGTCCTGTCGTCGTGCACTGCTGGGGCCCCGGCTGCAACGGCGCGACCCGCGCGGCGCTCGCGCTGGCCCGCCTCGGCTACCAGGTCAAGGAGATGCTCGGCGGCATGGAGTACTGGATCCGCGAGGGATTCCCGTACGAGACCGCCCGTGGCCCGGTCCGCCCCGACCCGGACCCGCTGACGGCCCCTGTCGGCCCGACCCCGACGCCGTCCCCGGCCCCGGTTGCCGCCCCTGCCGCGGCGATGGCCTGCGGCTGCTGACCGGTACCGGATGGGTCGAGCGTCCCCAGCCTCACCCCTCTCGGCCCCGCGGCCGGCCCCGAGCCCCGAGGCTCCGGACCGGCCGCGACGGCGTCACACCGCGAAGACCGTGGCGCTCACACCGTGGAGATCACAGCGCGGAGATCTCCGCGAGCAGGTCGTCCAGGCCCAGCGAGCCCAGCGACAGGGCCGCCATGTGCCACGCCTTCGCGTCGAAGGCGTCGCCGTGGGCCGCGCGGGCGGCGGCGCGGCCGGTCAGCCAGACCCGCTCGCCGAGCTTGTAGCCGATCGCCTGGCCCGGCATGCCGAGGTAGCGGATGAGCTCGCTGTCCACGAACGCGTCCGGCCGCCCGCTGTGCAGCCCGAAGAACTCCCGGGCCAGCTCCGGCGTCCAGCGCTCGCCCGGGTGGAACGGGGAGTCTGCCGGGATGTCCAGCCCGAGGTGCATGCCGATGTCGATGATGACGCGGTTGGCCCGCATCATCTGCGCGTCGAGGTAGCCCAGCCGCCGCTCGGGGTCGGTGAGGAAGCCCAGCTCGTCCATCAGCCGCTCCGCGTACAGCGCCCAGCCCTCCGCGTTGGCGCTGACCATGCCGACGGTGGCCTGGTAGCGGGAGAGGTTCTCGGCGACGTGCGCCCACTGCGCGAGCTGGAGGTGGTGCCCGGGGACGCCCTCGTGGTACCAGGTGGACACCAGGTCGAAGATCGGGAAGCGGGTGCGTCCCATGGTCGGCAGCCACGTCCGGCCCGGGCGGCTGAAGTCCTCCGACGGACCGGTGTAGTACGGGGCCGCGGCGCCGCCGGGCGGGGCGATCCGCGACTCCACCTGCCGCACCCGCTCGGCGAGTTCGAAGTGCGTGCCGTCGAGCGCCTGGATGGCCTCGTCCATGAGGGCTTGGAGCCAGGCGCGGACCTCGTCCACGCCCTCGATGGCCTGGCCGTGGTCCTTGAGGTGCTCCAGGACCTCCCACGGAGTGGCGTCGGGGAGGATTTTGCCCGCCTCGGCCACCATCTCCGCGTGCAGCCGGTGGTATTCCGACCAGCCGTAGGCGTACGCCTCGTCCAGGTCGAGGTCCGTGCCGTTCCACAGCCGGGTCCAGCGGGCGTAGCGCTCCCGGCCCACCACGTCCGGCGCGTCCTCGACCGCGGGGGCGTAGGTGTCCCGCATCCAGTCCCGCAGCCCCGCGTACGCCGCGGTGGCCTCGGCGGCGGCCGCGTCCAGCTCCGCCCGCATGTCCTGCGGACCGCCCGCGACCAGCTGCGCGAACCAGCTGCCGGACCCGCCGTCCCCGACCCACTCGGTGAACTGGCCGACCACGGTGCGCGCCTGGCGCGGTCCCGCCGGCAGGCCCCGGGCCAGGCCCTCCGCCAGTGACGCCCGATACCCCTCCATCGAGGCGGGCACGGCCCGCAGCCGCGCCGCGAGGTCCGCGTAGTCCTCCGCGGTCTCCGTCGGCATCAGCGTGAACGCCTCGCGGACGCTGTGCGCCGGCGAGTGGATGTTGCTGACCATGCGCAGGTGTTCGTCGGCCTCGTGCACCGCGATCTCGGCGGTCAGCCGCTCGCGCAGCAGGCGGGCGCAGCGCCGCTCGGCGTCGCTGTCGGCGCCCGGGCGCCCCTCGGCCTCGGTGAGCCGGTCCAGCGTGGCACGGGCCAGGGACGCGAGCGCCTCCGCGCCGGCGGGGGAGAAGTCGGGCAGCCGCCGCGCACTGCCGGGCGCTCCCAGGTACGTACCGAGGACCGGGTCGAGTTCGAGCAGGTCGTCGACGTACGCGTCGGCGATCTGACGGGGCAGCGAGCTGCTGGTGATGTTGGACATGCCGCCATAGTGGACTGTGGGAGCCCCTCGCGTCACCACCATGAGTATTCTTCGTGCCTTACGGTCACGGAGGCTTTGCTTCCGGCCCGCGGGAGGAACGGACGGCTCCGCCGAACAGGCGTTTCACCCCCGGCGGGCCGCCCGCCACGGCAGGGTGCCGGCGGCGTCCGCGCGGGCCGGCAGGGCCGCTGTGATCACCAGGGTGCCGTCCTCGACCTGGAAGTCCAGCGGGAGGCCCAGCGCGCGCATGGCCGCGACCATGCCGGTGTTGGACGCCCGGGTGACGGCGTAGACGCTCTCGCGCTCGGCCTCCGCGGCCAGTTCCACCAGGCCGCGCAGCAGTGCCGTGCCGACGCCGCGGCGCTGCCAGGCGTCCTCGACCAGCAGCGCGACCTCGTTCTCGCCGCCGTCCCACAGCAGGTGGCCGAGCGCCACCAGGCGGCCCGACGCGCTCTCCACGGCCAGCGAGCGGCCGAAGCGCGGGCTGAGCAGGTGCGCGAGGTAGCGGTCGGCGTCGACCGCCGGGCCGTGGTAGCGCCGGTCGAGGGTCTCGGCGGAGCAGCGGGCGTGCAGGGCCACGGCGGCGGCCAGGTCCTCGGGCGTCGCCCGGCGCAGGGTGAAACCGTCCTGTTCCAGTGCGACCGGCCCGGCGGACCCGACCCGTCCGGTGGGTGTCTCCCGCCGCGCCCCCGTCCGCCGGCCGAGCCGCGCCTCCAACTCCACCAGGGCCCGGGCCCTGGCGAACTCGGTGGGAGTGAACGGCAGTTGCCCGCGCCGCGCGGTGAGCGTGCCGCCGGCCGGGTCGGCCAGGCACAGGACGGTGTCGTCCTCCTCGGCCGCGTCGGGGGCCGGTTCGCCCTCCGGGGTCCAGCGGATCGAGCAGCGCCCGAACAACGCCCGCAGGGCCAGCGGGAGTTCGGCCGGTTCCAGCGCGGTGCGGGTGGCCACGGCGAGCATCCGCGTGGGCATGTCCACCAACTCGTGGGCGTCGGCCCGCTCCAGCCACGTGTCGGCGCCGCCGGCCTCCGTCATCGCCGACCGTAGCTCGACGGCGGACAGCGCGGCCGGGGCGCGCAGCAGGAACTCGTCCACCGTGCCCTCGGCCAGCGGGTGCGTCTGGAGGGTGACGATGTCGATCCGCCCGCGGGCGAGGGCCGTGCACACCGCGGCGAGGCTGCCCGGGGCGTCCTTCACGGTCGTCCGCATCCGCCACAGCACGGTGGGCTCGTCCGCCGGGGCCTCGACGGGCGGTTGCGGTGCCGAACCGCCTCGGCGCCCGCGCCACACGCGGCGGCAGACGGCCGCCAGCACTCCCGTCACCCCCGTCACCGCCAGGGCCTCGCCCGACGACACGGCGCCGGCCGTCCAGGTCGCGCAGCCCGCGACGGCCACCGCGCCGAACGACGCGGCCCCCTCGGCGAGATCACTGCTCCAACGGCTCAGGCGATCGTGCGGCCCCGGAATCCTCTGCGGCATGCGTCCACCATGCCGCCCCCGTGTTGCCTCACCGCGAACACGCCGTGACGTCGGCATTAACCCCCCCTTCTCCCGTCCGTTCCGGGGATGGTCACCGGGGGGAACCGCGCCGGCGAGCCGTGGCTCCGGCCGGGACTCGCGCCGAGATCCCGCATTTATGCGGGGATCCGGGAACTCCGTCCGGATGGCGGGAGTTGTGTCAGTACGGGCCGGCCCGCGGCCGGTCCGGCCAGCCGCCCCGACCGGGTACCCCCGTCCCGGTCGGGGTGCGGCGCCCCCCGCCGCGCCGCCGGTTCCCCTCCTCCGGCGGGGCGGCGGGGCCGGTGCTCGCCGGAGTCGTGCGGGGGTGTCCGGGGTCTGCCAGGGGTCGTTGCGGGACTCGCGGCGCTCAGAGCCCGCCGGCCACCCGGAGCACCGCACCCGTGGTGTACGACGCCTCCGGCGACAGCAGCCAGGCCACCGCCCCCGCGATCTCCTCCGGCTGCCCGGGCCGCCCCATGGGGACACGGTCGGAGTTGCGCCAGGGCCGCTCCGGGTCGCCCATCGCCGCGTGGATGTCGGTGACGATCATCCCCGGCTGCACCGAGACGACCCGCACGCCCTCAGCGGCCAGCTCCTTGGACAGACCCGTCGTCAGCGCGTCCACCGCCGCCTTGCTCGCCGCGTAGTGCACGTACTCGCCCGGACCGCCCAACGTGGCCGCCCCCGACGAGATGTTGACGATCGCGCCGCCCGCCCCGCCGTACCGCGTGGACATCTCGCGGGCCGCCCGCCGGGCGCAGATCAGCGCGCCCATCACGTTGACGTCCACGACCCGCCGCATCACCTCGACCGGCGTCTCGGCGAAGCGCCCGAGCGGGCCGGTGACGCCCGCGTTGTTGACCAGGGCGGTGACCGGGCCGAGTTGGCCGCGCACCGCGTCGAAGAACGCGTCGACCTGCCCCTCGTCGGCGGTGTCGACCTGGTGGACCAGGCACCGGCGGCCCGCCTCCCGCACCTGGCGGGCCACGTCCTCGGCGGCCTCCGCCGCCCGCTCGTAGCCGATCGCCACGTCGTGGCCGGCCGCCGCCAGCCGCAGCGCCACCGCCGCCCCGATGCCCCGGCTCCCGCCCGTCACCACGCTGACCCGCTGGTCCATCGTCCCGCTCCCTCGCCGCGCACCGCGCCGCCGTACCCGTGTCCGCGCAGGTGAACACGTCGCGGCGATCGAGGAACGCTATCGCGGCCGCACGTCAACACCGCGTGAACGTCTGATGTTTCCGCTTCGGCCCGGCTCGGGCGGGTTCGAGGATTGGTCTTGACCAAGTTTGCCCCGCCGCTCTATCTTCCCAGTAGTGAAAGAACCTTTAATAAATAGGGGTTCGGAAACAAGGCTTCACAAGCCGTGACACGGCCCGTCCGGCCGGTGCGGCTCGCTGATCCGCGGATGGACACGATTGCGAGGACAGGGTGGGGACCACGCAGCTCGAAGCGGTGCAGGAACCGAAGTACTGGCACCTGAAGACGGTGCTGAACGACGCTCTCGACTCGGAGTTCGAGGTGGGCGAGATCCTGCCCAACGAGCGCGACCTCGCCGCCCGCTTCGGTGTCGCCAGAGCCACGCTGCGCCAGGCGCTGGAGCAGTTGGAGCTCGAAGGTCGCCTCCAGCGCCGCCGCGGGGTCGGCACCACCGTCGCGCCCCCGCGCATCGGCGTGTCCGTCGGCCCGTCGGCCAACGTGTGGCCCGGCGCGGGCCGCGACGCGTGGAACACCGTCGGCTGCGTCGAGGCCGTCCCGCCCGCCGCCGTGGCCGCGCTGCTCGACGGCGACCCCGAGCAGGCCGTGCACACCGTGCGGCGCGAGCGGATCACCCAGGGCCAGCAGGTCGCCACCGAGCTGCTCTACGTGCCGCCGGCCACCGTGCCGGGCCTGTCCGGCGCCCTCTCCCCGGTCGAGCACGCGCCCGCCGTGCTGGCGGAGCTGCACCGGCTGGAGCTGGAGGGCGAGGACCGCTCGGTGGAGCTGGGCTCGGCCCGCGCGGAGGACGCCAGGCAGCTCGACCGGCTGCCCGGAGCGCCCGTCCTGGTGGTCACCACCCGCTACTACTCCGCCGGCCGGGTCGCGGCCGCCTCCGTGGCGACGTACCGGGCCGACACCTGCCGGCTGACCTTCGGCGACTCCGGCGCCCTCGAGGTCATGCACCAGCAGCCGGAGGACCGGCGCGCGGCGTCCTGACCCCGCCCCGGGCCGTCCGGCCCGCGGCACCCGCTGGCACGGCCCGCCCCCACCGGCGGGCCGTTCGCGTGTCCGGGGGCGCTCTCGGACGTGACCGGCCGGTTCAGCGCCGCGCGAGCGAGGTCTGCTCCACCGCGAAGAGCTGCTCCTCGACGTGGTCCAGCGCCAGCCGCAGCGCGCCCGTGGCGATCGCCTCCTGGCCCAGCGCGGACAGCTCCACGCGCGGCGGCCGCAGGCAGTAGCGGGCCAGCTCCGAGCGCAGGGGGTCCAGCACCCCGTCCAGCCCGGCCGCCCACCCGCCGACGACCACCAGCTCCGGGTCGATCGCCAGCACCAGCGCGGCCACGTCGTGCACCAGCCGCCGCAGAAAGCGCTCCACCGCGTCCTTGGCCTGCGGGTCGCCCTGCTTGGCCAGCGCGAACACCCGCTCCACCGCGTGCTCGTCGAGCGGGTGCAGCGGGGTGCCGGTGGTGGACAGCAGGTGCTCGGGCGTCACCTCGCGGCCGAGCAGGTGCAGGGCGCCGATCTCGCCGGCCGCCCCGCCGAAGCCGCGGTGCAGCCGCCCGCCGATCAGCGACCCGGCGCCCGGGCTCAGCCCGGCCAGCACGAAGACCACGTCGTCGGTGCCGACGGCCGCGCCCTTCCAGTGCTCGGCCACGGCCGCCACGTTCGCGTCGTTCTCCACCAGCACCGGGCAGCGGAAGGAGCGCTGGAGCCGCTCGCCCAGGGCCAGCCCGGTCCAGCCCGGCAGCGCCGTGCCCAGCCGGATCTCGCCGCCGGACTCCACGATGCCCGGGCTGCCGACCCCGACCGCCCACAGCGTGCTGCGCGGCACGCCCGCCTTGCGCAGCAGGTCCGCCACGGCCCCGCGCACCCGGTCGATCCGTTCGTCCGCACCGGCCGACTCCGCCACCTCGTGGCCGAGCGACCCGCACATCTGCCCGCTGAGGTCGGAGAGCACCGCCCGCACCTGGTGGGCGCCGATCTCGATGCCCAGCAGGTGCCCGGCCTCGGCGTGGAAGCGGAACCTGCGGGCCGGTCGGCCCTGCCTGCGCGCGTCGCCCGCGTCGGGGGCGACCTCGACCACCAGGTCGGACTCCGACAGCCCCTCGACGACCCCCTCCACCGTCGGCCGGGACAGCCCCGTGGACTGCACCAGTTCGGTGAGGGTGGGGGTCTGGGCCCCGCGGAGCGCGTGCAGGACGACCGCGGAGTTGATCCGCCTGAGCAGGGACGGGTCCCCGCCGGTGAGTCGCCCCAAGGTGTGTCCTCCCAGCCGTGCCTGTGTGGCGGATCGTAACCGGCTGAGCGCCCCGCGGCGAGCGCCGTTCGGTACCGGTTGGGTTGCGTCTGTCCGGCTGGGACGGTGCGGCCCGCCGCGGCGGGCCGGGGAGGGTCAGAGGATGGC
Source organism: uncultured Actinomycetota bacterium (assembly GCA_963756705.1). Taxonomy (GTDB): domain Bacteria; phylum Actinomycetota; class Actinomycetes; order Streptomycetales; family Streptomycetaceae; genus Actinacidiphila. The sequence goes on from CAVWOS010000010.1 coordinate 935,979, forward strand.
GCCCGGGCGGTAGGCGGCGGCCTTCGGGTGCGCCTTCACGACGTTCTCGATCCGCCGCGCCACCTCGGCGACCTGGTCGGCCGCCGCGCCGGTGAAGGACAGCCGGTCGGCCATCAGCGCGTCCAGATCCGCGCGGTCCAGCGGGATCCGCCCGTCCGCGGCGAGCCGGTCCAGCAGCTCGTTGCGCTCGCTGCCCCGCTCCCGCATCGCCAGCGCGGACGCGACCGCGTGCTCCTTGATCGCCTCGTGCGCCACCTCGCGGCCGACGCCGGCCCGCACCGCGCCCATCAGCACCTTGGTGGTGGCGAGGAAGGGCAGGTAGCGGTCGAGTTCGCGGCCGACCACCGCCGGGAACGCGCCGAACTCGTCCAGCACCGTCAAGAAGGTCTCCAGCAGCCCGTCGAAGGCGAAGAACGCGTCCGGAAGCGCCACTCGGCGGACCACCGAGCACGACACGTCGCCCTCGTTCCACTGGTCGCCGGCCAGCTCGCCGGTCATCGAGGCGTAGCCGCGCAGGATCACCATCAGGCCGTTGACGCGCTCGCAGGAGCGGGTGTTCATCTTGTGCGGCATCGCGGACGAGCCGACCTGGCCGGGCTTGAAGCCCTCGGTCACCAGCTCGTGCCCGGCCATCAGCCGGATCGTCTTCGCCAGCGAGGACGGCGCGGCGGCCAGCTGCACCAGCGCGGTCACCACGTCGTAGTCGAGCGAGCGCGGGTAGACCTGGCCGACCGAGGTGAACGCCCGGGAGAAGCCCAGGTGGCCGGCGACGCGCTGCTCCAGCTCCGCCAGCCGGTCGCGGTCGCCGCCGAGCAGGTCGAGCATGTCCTGCGCGGTGCCGACCGGGCCCTTGACGCCGCGCAGCGGGTAGCGCTCCAGCAGGTCCTCGACCCGGCCGAAGGCCACCAGCAGCTCGTCCGCGGCCGTCGCGAACCGCTTGCCGAGGGTGGTGGCCTGCGCCGCCACGTTGTGCGAGCGGCCCGCCATCACCAACTCGGCGTACTGGCCGGCCAACTGGCCGAGCCGGGCCAGCACGGCGACGGTACGGTCGCGGGCGTGCTCCAGCGACAGCCGGATCTGGAGCTGCTCGACGTTCTCGGTCAGGTCCCGGGACGTCATGCCCTTGTGGATCTGCTCGTGCCCGGCCAGCGCGTTGAACTCCTCGATGCGCGCCTTCACGTCGTGCCGGGTGACCTTCTCGCGCTCCGCGATCGAGCCGAGGTCCACCTGCTCCAGCACCCGCTCGTAGTCGGCGATGGCCTGCTCGGGCACCTCGATGCCGAGGTCCCGCTGCGCCCGCAGCACGGCCACCCACAGCCGGCGCTCCAGCACCACTTTCTGCTCGGGGGACCAGAGGGCGGCCAGCTCGGTGGAGGCGTAGCGGCCGGCGAGGACGTTCGGGATGCGGGGCTTGGCAGTCACGTGAGGAGATTCTACTGGTCGCGGGCGTGCCGGCGGTCGGCGCGGTCCCTACGCGGGGGAGTCCGGCGCGGGGACGGCTGGCGGTGTGACGGAGGGCGAGGGTGAGGCGGCCGGGGCGGCCGTCGGGAGGTCCGCCGGGGCGTACGGCAGCAGTTCGGCCCGCTTGGGTTCCCGCCCGTCGCCGCTGGAGCGGCCGGTCAGGCGGCGGCCGATCCACGGCAGGAGGTGCTGCCGGGTGAAGCGGAGGTCCGCGATCCGGCGGGCGGCCCAGGGCGCCGGGACCGGGGGCGGCAGCGGGTTGGTCCACTCAGAGCGCGGGGGCAGGTCCAGGCGCTGCCAGACGGCCTCGGCGACCCGCTCGTGGCCCTCGGCGGTCAGGTGCAGCCGGTCGTCCGCCCACAGCCGGGAGTCGCCGAGCACCTCGGCGCCGTACAGGTCGACGACGACGGCCCCGTGCCGGGCGGCCACGTCGTCGATGAAGGCGAAGAGCTGCTCGATCCGCGGCATCACCCGGGTGGCGACCGGGCCGCGCCGCACGGGGCTGCGCATCAGGACCAGCCGGCCGCAGGCGGGCGCGAGGCGCTCCACGCAGCTCTCCAGCAGGTCGCAGACCGCGGCGACGTCGCACTTGGGCCGCAGTACGTCGTTGAGCCCGCCGACGAGCGTCACCAGGTCCGGCCGCATCGCGGCGGCGGTGTCCACCTGGTCGTCGGCGATCTGCCGGATCAGCTTGCCGCGCACGCTCAGGTTGGCGTACCGGAAGCCGGGGCCCTCGTCCGCCAGCCGGGCGGCGAGCAGATCGGCCCACCCCCGGTAGGACCCGTCGGGCAGGAGGTCGGACATGCCCTCGGTGAACGAGTCGCCGAGCGCGACGAAACTGGAGTACGAGCGGGGGTTCTGCATGGCGCCGTGATCCTATGCGACCGCGCGTCCGGCACGGAAAACGGCCTCGACGGGCCGGCGGTGGACGGCCGCTGGACGTCCCGCGGTCGGGGATCCGCGCGGCCCGGCGCACCCGCCGTCCGGGCCGCGCGCACCTCGCGAGTCGCCCTCTCAGACGCCGAAGCCGTTGTCCACTCGCACCGGTCGGCCGGTGCGGGCCGACTCCACGCCGGCCGCCAGCGCGGCGACCACCTTGGCGCTGTCCAGCACCGAGGTCATCGGCTCGCCGCCGCCCTCGACGCAGTCCAGGAAGTGCTCCGCCTGCTCGGCCCAGTGGTGCACCTGCGCGGTGTCGTTCACCCGCGGGGCACTGTCCCGGTAGGGCTCCGCGAAGTCCTTCTCGACGATCGGCGGCGCGTAGTGCCGCCGGCGGTCGTCGTCGCGGTAGAGGCGGTTGCCCCACAGGCTGCCGGTGGTGCCGCGCAGCACGATGTGCCCGCCGTCGGTACCCGCGCGCGGTTGCCCGCGGCGGCCGTGATCCGGCCGACGGTGCCCTGGGCGAACCGCAGGAGCAGGACGTAGCAGTCGTCGATCGGCAGCAGCGGCTCGGACATGTGGTTGGAGTAGGCCGTCACCTCCACCACGTCGTCGCGCAGCGCCCAGCGCATCAGGCCGAGCGGGTGGCAGCCGCCGCCGAGCAGGATGTCCTGCGGGTGCTCGGGGTCGCTGCGCCAGGGCGTCCGACCGGTCGGGCCGTAGAGCTCGGAGAGGTCGGACACGTAGTCGCCCTCGGCCAGCCACGCCCGGCCGATCTCGCCGCGGTGGTAGGCGTCGACCACCGCGCGGTAGTCCGGGCGGAAGTGGTAGACGTGCCCGCCGAGGAAGACCGGGCCGGTGCGCGCGACAAGCCGCACCAGTTCGGCCGCGTCCTCCCGGTTCGTGGAGGTCGGCTTCTCGGCCAGCACGTGCTTGCCCGCAAGCAGCGCCGCCTTCGCGTGCGCGGCGTGGAGGTGGTCGGGGGTGCAGATGACGACGGCGTCGACGTCCTCGCGCGCGGGGAGTTCCTCGGCGGTCCCGGTGACGTCGGGGACGTCCAGGTCCCGCGCGCGCTGCCGGGCGCGGTCCCGGTCCACGTCCCACAGCGCCACCGCCTCGGCCCGCGGGTCCGCCTGGAACCCCCGGAGCCCGCCTCGCCGGCGCCTCCGAGGATGCCGATTCGCACTGTTGTCATCGTTCGTCTCTCCTGGGCTGGTGCGGCCTGGCGGCGCACGCTGCGGGCACGGACCAGTCGGCGTGTTTAACGTTCTACGGGCTAGGTGGCGGACACTGCCTTGGCAAGCAATGGCAAGAGCGGTTGATCGATCCATGATCGAGCTAGGATTTCCCCGACAGGACGGCGGGACGGCCGTGACACCCCGGCGCGACAGGTAGGCACGGATGCCGGCTTCCGACAGGACCCGATCCCGCGCAGACGCGCCCGACCCGCCCCGCGCGGCCCGGCGGCGCGAGGCGGCGCGGCCGACCATGCGCGACGTCGCCAAGGCCGCCGGCGTCTCGGTCCAGACGGTGTCGAACCTGGTCAACGGCCGGACGGCGCACATGAGTACGGAGACCGAGGCCCGGCTGCGGCAGGTGATCGAGACCCTGGGCTTCCGGCCGAACTCCTCCGCGCGCGGGCTGCGCTCGAAGAGCACCCGGACGCTGGCCTTCGTCATCGGCGACGCGTCCGAGGCGTTCCTCGGCGACCCCATGACCGACCTCTTCCTGGCCGGGATGGGCAGCGAACTGCGCGCGCACGACTACTCGTTGCTGATCGACTCCTACCGGCCCGGCGACCCGCTGCGGAGCATCACCCGGCAACTCGACGAGGGCCGGGTCGACGGCGCCGTCGTCATGCTCTCCGGGCCCGTCGCCGAACGCACCAGGGCGGCACGGCAGTTGCGCCGTTCCGGGCGCCCGCTGATCCTCCTCCAGGAGCACTCCCACCTGGCCGACGGGATCCCCTCCGTCAGCGCCCAGGACCGCGAGGGCAGCCACCGCCTGTGCGCGCACCTGATCGCCAAGGGCCACCGGCGGATCACCTTCCTCACCGCGGACGAGCACTGGTCCGCGCTGGAGCAGCGGGCCGCGGGCTACGAACAGGCCCTGCGGGAGGTGGGGTTGAAGAGCAGCGTCAAGGTCGTGCACGCACCCGACTTCTCGCCGGGGTCCGGCGTCGCCGCCGCGGCCGAGATCCTGTCCCGGCGGAACCGGCCGACCGCGATCATGTGCGGCAACGACCGCCTCGCGCTCGGCGCGCTCCGGGCGGCCGCGGGGCTCGGCCTGGACGTGCCCGGCGACCTGGCGGTCACCGGCTTCAACGACTTCGACTTCGCGGCGGTGGTCACGCCGTCGCTCACCACCGTGCGGATCCCCGGCTACGAGATGGGCGTCGCCGCCGCGACCTCACTGCTCGGCTCCACCACTCAGGGCACGTTGGTGCCCAGCTCGCTGTACGAGGTCGAGCTGCGGCCCCGGGAGAGCACCGGCGACTGAGCCGCCCGCGGTCGGCCGCGACGACGACCTCACGCGTCAACCGCCCACCGCGGAAGGGGCGTTCGAGGCGGTGTCCACGGCGGTCCGCAGCCGCTCGAAGAGGCGGTCCACCTCCGCCAGGGTCTCGGGGTCGGGCACGTAGCCGACCGGGCCGCGCTGCGCGGCGCTGGTGAACACGCCCTGCCGCACCAGCAGGTACTTCTCCAGCGCCACGAACGCGTCCAGCTCGGACTGCAGGGTGATCAGCGCGCACAGCGGGCCGCTCACCGCGTACGCCCGGTCGAAGTCCCCGGCGACCAGGGCGTCCCAGACGGCCCGCACCGCCCAGACCAGGTCCACCGCGGGCATCGTGCCCAGGATGCCGCGCCGGAAGTTGTCGATGAGCGCGATCCCGCCGGTGCCCTCGAAGACCCGCACCCGGCCGCCCGTCGCGTCGCGGAGCGGCATCACCGGGAAGACGAACGCCGACCCGCCGGCCTCCTCGACGGCCGCCCTGACCTCGGGAAGCAGCGCGCGCAGGGGCAGGTTGCAGCCGTTGAGGTCGCTGGAGGAGTCGGCGATGCCGATGACCGGCCGCCCGGGCCGCCAGGTCGGCGAGGCGGACCGCAGCGCGGCCCGGTGCAGCAGCGCCACCTCGTCGTCGCGCGCGAACCAGCGCTCACTGCGCAGCGGGCACATGCGCACCCTCCTCCCGCAGCCGGCGGATGCCCTCGTCGGCCGCCTCGATCAGCAGTTCGAGCCCGCCGGGTCCGACCAGCGTCTGCCACACCCGGTACTTGTCCCTGCCGTAGTCCTCCCGCGGCGGCAGGTAGACGAAGCCGGGGCCGTTCGTGCAGTTCAGGACGACCACGGGCACGTCCGGATGGCGCCGCCGCAGGGCGAGTTGCAGGTCCGAGAACGCCTCGCCCGGGTGCGCCACCCAGAACGACGGGCCCCACCGCCAGACCCACAGCAGGTGGTGGGGCGGTGCCCCCAGCCACGTACGAGGCGGCCAGACAGGAGCGGCGCAGCCGCCGCTCGGCGACGACGGACGGCGCCACCTCGGGCCCCTCGGCCGCCCCGGCCGGTTCCCGGCGCCCGCCGAGGGGGAGCCGCACGGTGCTCCGCAGGGTCGCCAGCGTGGTGGAGGGCTCGGCCGGCGCGCTCTCCCAGATGCCGAGGGGGCGCCGGACTCGACCACGCCGCTCAGGACCAGTGCGCGCCCCGGCTCCGGCATGTTCTCCAGCGTGGCCAGCACGGCGTGGCCCACCACCCGGCCGTTGCGGTCGGCCACCGCGACGTCGTCCGTCGCCTGGTCGCGCGGGGACAGGTCGCCGGACGCGCCCTGGAGCACCACGCACGGCGCGTAGGTGGCGGACTCGACCACTTCCCGCGCGGCACAGACCCAGTCGAGTCGGGCGAGACGAGGGAGTTCCGCCAGGAGAGCGTGGTCGGGTGGCACGCGTAGTTGACCAGCGTGGCGAGCGGGCGCCCGTCCGCCGCGGTGACGCGTCCCACGAGCAGGGTGTCGTCCGCGTCGCGGTCGGGGTTGAAGGCCACGACGTCCCGGCCGCCGACCGGCAGGTCCCGGTTCACCGCCAGCCCGCAGCGGCCGTAGCTCCACGTGGTGGTCGCGGGTTCGACGGTGCCGAGGGCCCGTACGGCGATGCCGGCGACCGTGCCGACGAGCGCGTCGAGGTACTCCGCGACCGGCCGCGCCTCGTCGGTCTCCGGTTCGGCGGCGGTGTACGGGCCGGCGTGGGTGTGCACGAGGTGGACGAGCACCGCCTCGGCGGGCAGCCCGGTCGCGGCCAGGACCCGGTCGCGCAGCCGCGCCTCGTCCTCGGCCCTGCGCCACCAGCCGAGGTCCAGGCCGATCAGGAGGCTCCGCGCGCCCGCGGCGTCCGCCGGGTCCCCGCCGCCGGCGCGCACCGCCGCGACGGCCGTGGCCGTGAGCGGCCGGTGCCGGCCGGTGTTGACGGGGGTGGTCCTCGCCGCCCAGTTCCGCGCCGGCAGTCCGGTCGGCGGGCTGATGTCGGCGCGTGCCACCCCGACCAGGGCCGCGCCGAGCCACGGGGTCCAGCGCCGCGCGGGTGCGTCCACGGGCCACCTCCTGCCGGCGGACGGCCTCGCCCGCCCGTCCGACTCGTTTCCGGGGTGCGGGCGGCTCTTCCGGCGAGCGGCGAGGCCCTCTCTCGTGTTGAACGTTATACATGCCCTGGGCCGCGGCGGAATGGCCGTCCGGGCCCCGCGCGCTGGCCCCACGGCCGAGACCGCCACGACCGTCCGACGGAGAGCCGAGGATGACCGACCTCAGAATGGTCCACCCGGGCCCGCTGCCCCGAGAGCGGCGGCCCGCCCGCGATGCCGCGGTGTGCCTGCGCCCGGCGACGGAGGAGGACGCCGAGCGCCTGACCGGCCTGCTGGCCGAGGCGTTCGCCCCCGACCCCTGGGACGGCGCTCGCACCCGCCGCGAACTGCTCGACCCGCCGGAGGTGGTGAGGATCTGGCTCGCCGATCGGGACGGGGAGCCGATGGGCACCGCGTCCGAGAAGGTGCTGACCGACGGCACCTCCCCGTACGGCTACCTGCACTGGGTGGCCACCTCGGCCCGCGCCCGGGGACTGGGCATCGGCGGCGCCGTCACGTCGGCCGTCCTGGTGGGCTTCGCCGAGGCGGGCCTGGCGCACGCGGTCCTGGACACCGACGACGCCCGCATCCCGGCCCTCGGCATGTACCTCGGATTCGGCTTCCGGCCCGATCCGCGCACCGCGGAGGAGGAGGCGGCCTGGGCGGGCGTCCTGCGCGCGCTGGACCTTCCGGCCGTCCCCGTCCGGCGCGCGCCGGGCCACGCGTACGGGAGGGCGGACGGATGACGGCCGACGCGGCGCGTGAGGCCGGCACCGAGGCGAAAAACGGGACGGAGGGCACGGAACCGCGGCCCCGCGGACCGGAGTCCTTCTCGCTCGCCGGCCGGACCGCCCTGGTCACGGGCGGCGGCGGGGGAATCGGCCAGGTGCTCGTCCTGGAGCTGGCCGCGGCCGGGGCCGACGTCGTGGTGCTGGAGCACCCGCGGCACCCGGGCCTCCCCGCCCTCGACGCGGCGGTCCGCGCGCTGGGGCGGCGGCTGCACTGGGTGTCCGCCGACCTGGCCGAGCCGGAGGCGCTCGAACCGGTCGTCGAGCGGGTGTGGGAGCTGACCGGCGGTGTTGACGTGCTGGTCAACAACGCGGGCGTGTCCTCCCTCGCCTGGCTGGTCGACGTGGACCTCGCCGAGTGGCGCCGGACCATGGCGGTCAACCTCGACGCCCCCTTCGTGCTGTCCCGGGCCGTGGCGGTCCGGATGATGAGGGCCGGCCGGCCCGGGCGCATCGTGATGATCTCCTCCAAGAACGGCCAGGTCGCCGAGTCCGGACTGTGCGCCTACAACTCCTCCAAGGCGGCCCTGGAGATGCTGGCCAAGAGCATGGCGGTCGAGCTCGGGCCGGCGGGCATCACCGTCAACGCCGTCTGCCCGGGCATGATCGACACGGACATGTCCGCGCCCTTCGACCTCGACTGGCCCGCCTTCCGGGCGTACTACACCGAGCACATCCCATTGCGCGGCGGCTTCGGCGCGGCGATCGACGTCGCCGGCGCGGTGGTCTTCCTCGCCTCGGCGGCCGGGCGGTACGTCACCGGCCAGTCCATCGTGGTCGACGGCGGCGTCCTCGCCCAGCAGGTCCCCCGCGCGCGGTTCATGCGGCCCATGCGGGTGCCGGAGGCGACGTGACCGCGGGGCTCAGCCGCGGCTGCGGCCCACCAGGTTCTTGAGCAGGTCCTCCATGGTGACCAGGCCCATCCCGTGCCCCTCCTCGTCCACCACGGCCGCCAGGTGGGTGCGGCCGGCGCGCATCGCGGTGAGCGCGTCGTCCAGCGGGGTGGCCGCGCCGAGCCGGGTGATGCGGCGCAACTGCGCGCGGGGGAAGGCGGCGTCGCGCGGCTCGGCGTCCAGCGCGTCCTTGACGTGGAGGTAGCCGAGGACGCGCCCCTCCTCGTCGGCGACCGGGAAGCGGGAGAAGCCGGAGCCGGCGGAGAGCTCCTCCAGACCCTCCGGGGTGATACCCAGCGGCGCCCGCACCACCCGATCGGGCGGCACCACGATCTCGCCGACCGGGCGCCTGCCGAGCGCCAGCGCGTCCCGCAGCCGCTGCTCCGCCCGTTCGTCCAGCAGCCCGGCGGCGCCCGCGTCACCCACCATCCGGGACAGCTCCGCGTCGGAGAAGGCCGCCTCCACGGAGGTGCGCGGCTCCACCCGCAGCAGCCGCAGCCCGGCGTTGGCCAGCGCGTTCACCGCGAAGATCAGCGGCCGCAGGCCCCGGGTCAGCGCCACCAGCGGCGGGCCGAGCAGCAGCGCGGCGCGGACCGGCTCGGCCAGCGCGACGTTCTTCGGGACCATCTCGCCGAGCAGCATGTGCAGATACGTGGCCAGGGCCAGCGCGATCACGAACGACACCACGTGGGAGGCGCTGTCGGGCAGGTTCACGGCGTGGAAGAGCGGCTCCAGCAGGTGCTCGATGGCCGGCTCGGCGACGATGCCGAGCACCAGGGTGCACACGGTGATGCCGAGCTGGGCGGCCGCCAGCAGCGGCGACACGTGCTCCAGCCCCCACAGCACGCGGTGCGCCCGGCGGTCCCCGGCCTCCGCGTGCGGCTCGATCTGGTCGCGGCGCACCGAGACCAGCGCGAACTCCGCGCCGACGAAGAACGCGTTCACCACCAGCGTGAGCAGTCCGACGACCAGCTGGACGGCGGTCACGCGGCACCGCCCTGGGACTCCGCGCCGGGCGGCGAGACCAGCCGGGCCCGGGCCGCGCGGTGGCCGGCGGCGTCGGTGACCTCGATCCGCCAGCCGTCCAGCTCCACCATGTCGCCGTCCTCCGGAATGCGGCCCAGGCGGTGCGCGACCAGACCGGCCAGCGTCTCGTACGGACCCTCGGGCGTGTGCAGCCCGATCCGCTCCAGCTGGTCCTCGGTCCGGGTGGCGCCGTCGGCGTCGTAGATCCGCCGGCCGTCCCGGTCCGCGCGCAGGAAGAGCAGGTCCGGCGGCTCGTGCGGGTCGTGCTCGTCGCGGACCTCGCCGACCACCTCCTCGACGATGTCCTCCAGCGTGGCCACCCCGGCCGTCCCGCCGTACTCGTCGATGACCACGGCCATGGAGCGGCGGCTGGAGAAGCGCTCCAGGAGGCGGTCCACCGTCAGCGACTCCGGGACCAGCATCGGCTCGCGCAGCAACTGCGTCACGGAGGTCTGCGGGCGCACTGCGGCCGGCAGCGCCAGGACGTCCTTGATGTGGACGGTGCCGATCACCGCGTCCATGCTGCCGCGGTAGACCGGGAAGCGGGACAGGCCGGTGGCGCGGGTCACGTTGGCCACGTCCTCCGCGGTGGCCTCCGCCTCCAGGGCGTGCACCTGGACCCGGGGCGTCATCACGTTCTGGGCGGTGAGGTCGGCCAGCCCGATGGTGCGGATGAACAGTTCGGCGGTGTCCTCCTCCAGCGCGCCCTCCTTCGCGGAGTACCGGGCCAGCGCGCGCAGCTCGTGCGGGCCGCGGGCGGAGGCCAGCTCCTCGGTGGGCTCCAGGCCCATCCGGCGCAGGATCCGGTTGGCGGTGTTGTTGAGGTGGTGGATCAGCGGGCCGAAGGCCGCGGTGAAGACGCGCTGCGGGGCCGCCACCCGCTTCGCGACCGGCAGCGGGCGGGAGATCGCCCAGTTCTTCGGGATCAGCTCGCCGAACACCATCAGGGCGATCGTCGACAGGGCGGTGCCGAGCACCAGGGCGAGCGAGGCCGCGGCGGAGTCCGGCAGCCCGGCCGCCCGCAGCGGCCCGCGCAGCAGCGTGGCCACGGAGGACTCGGCCAGCATGCCGATGATCAGGCCCGTCAGGGTGATCCCGAGCTGGGCGCCGGACAGCTGGACCGCCAGGGAGCGGACCGCGGCCAGCGCCGCGCCCGCGCCCCGCTCGCCCGCCCGGGCGGCCCGCTCCAGGTCGCCCCGCTCGATGGTGGTCAGCGAGAACTCCGCCGCCACGAACACGCCGCACACCAAGGTGAGCAGTACGGCCACCACCACGAGCAGCGTTTCGGTCATGGGACACCTCGCTCCCCATGATCGGGCAGGGCGGCGGCCGCCGCACGGCATCGGGCGGAACCGACCGGGGCCGGTCGGGCGGGGCCGCTTCCGCCCGCCGATCCCCGTGCGTCTTCGACGCGGCCGGTCCGGCCCCGGCCGCGGCCGAGGTCAGCCCAGCGGCTTCGTCCAGCGCCGCCAGTGGTCCTCCCGGGCGTACCCGGCCGAGGACCAGGCGTGCCGGGCGCGTTCGTTCGCCTCCAGCACCATCGCGTCGCCGCGCCGGCCGCCCTGCGCCAGGAAGCGCTCCTCGGCCGCCTCCAGCAGGGCCCGCGCGACGCCCTGCCGGCGGGCGTCCGGATGGACGGCCAGCCGGTACAGGTGGCAGCGCCAGCCGTCGAACCCGGCGATCACCGAGCCCACCAGGTCGCCGTCGCGCTCGGCGAGCAGCAGGGCCTCGGGGTCGCGCTCGATGAGGCCGGCCACCCCCGCCTTGTCGTCGCTGATGCTGGTGCCCTCGGCCGCCACCCGCCAGAACGCGAGCACGGCCGCGGCGTCCGAGCCGCCCGCAGGCCGGATACGAAGATCACTCATGGGCCCATCCCATCAGTCCCGGGGCGGGCCCTGCCGGGAATTCCCGGTATCCGGGAGGCGGTCTTGCCGCTACTAGCACCCGAGCGCTAGCGTGGAACCATGGCGAAGACCCAGTTGAACGTGCGGGTGGACGAGGCCACCGCCGAGACCGCACGGGAGCGCGCCTCGCAGCGCGGCATCAGCGTGAACCGCTACATCGAGGAACTCGTCCAGCAGGACGAGGGGGAGAACGGGCGGGCGTTCGTCGAGGCGGCGGCCGACTTCATGAGGCGGTACGAGGCGGTCTTCGCGGAGGAGTTCGACACCCCTGGCGAAGGCACCCGTTGACGCTGCGGATCGACCTCGCCTGGCTGCTGATGGTCGCCGAGCACAACACCCCCGGCGACCCCCAGGTGACCGACTGGGGTGCCCTGGTGGCGGCGGTGAGCCGGCACCGCGCGGAGATCTTCGGCCGCCCGGTGTACGGCGACGAGCACCATCGGGCCGCCGCGCTGCTCCAGCTGCTGCTGCACGTGCCCGCACTGGAACGCTCCAACGCGCTGTTCGCCACCGCCGTCGCCTACGCCTATCTCGTGGCCGAAGGCTTCAAGGTGACGACCTCCCCGGAGCAGGTGCGCGATTTGGCCCGCCTGGTCCGCGAGGGCCACGCGGACCTCGCCCGGATCGCGGCCGAGCTGCGCACCTGGACGGTGTAGGGCCCGTCCGCGAGGGCGCGCCCGGTCGGCGGCGCCGGGCCGCCTTCCGGGCGGACGACGCCTTCGGGGACACGTCCCAGCGGGCCGCTCCCCCTCGTCAGGCCGTGGGGCCGGGCGGCGGGGCGTAGGCCGCGGCGAACGCGGCCGCGTCCCAGGTGCCGCCCAGCTGCGGGGCCAGCCAGTCGGGCGCGGCGGCGCGGAAGGAGGTGGGGGAGAGGGCGGCCGCGGCCTGCGGGAGCGCGCCGAGCAGCGGGGCGCCCGCGGCGACCGGCAGGTCGGCGACGTTGCACCGCTCGGCCAGCTCGGGGTCGCCGCGCCAGGTGCCGATGATCACGCCGAGGCAGGTGAGCCTGCGGGCGCGCAGCGCCTCCGCGGTGAGCGCGGTGGAGTTGAGCGTGCCGAGCCCCGCGGGGGCGACGAGCAGCACTCCGGCGTGCATCAGCGCGGCCGCGTCGGCCAGCGTCGAACCCTCCTCGTCGAAGCGCACGAGCAGCCCGCCGGACCCCTCGACCAGCACCACGTCGTGCACGGCCGACAGCTTGGCCGCGGCCTCGGCGACGTCGGTGGGCGTCACCGGCTTGCGGCCGGATCTGCGCGCGGCGGTCTCGGGGGCCAACGGCTCGGGGAAGCGGGCCAGTTCGACCGCCGTCACCTCGCCGGCCAGCCGCGCCACCTCGGCGGCGTCGCCCGTCTCGTCCTCGCCCACCCCGGTCTGGGCGGGCTTGAGCACCGCCACGCTCAGCCCCTGCGCGAGCGAGGCGGCGGCGACCGCCGCGGTCGCCACGGTCTTCCCCACCTCGGTCCCGGTCCCGGTGACCACCACGATCGCCATGCGCTGTCTCCGATCCTCGACGCGGCACCGGGACCTCCGGCGCCGGACCCTCCAAAGCACCCGGGAACGCCTCGGCCCGGACCACGGACACCGTAGCGGCGCCCGCCGCCTGCCCCGCGCGCGCCCGTGCCGCCACCGTGACGACGACGGCTCGCGGGCGTCACGAGGACCGGCGACGGGCAGGAGTCTGACCGATCACCGGGCCGGCAAACCCCTTTCGCCGGCTCCGCTCCCAGCTGGGCGGACGGGCCCCGAGTGGCAAAGGCGGCCGGAGGGAAGGGCGCGCGGGCCCGGATTCACGTCACCCGGCGGTGACGGCCGCCCGGATCCCCTCGCAGATCAGCGCGACGTCGTCGTCACCGGTGACGTACGGCGGCATCGTGTAGACGAGGTCGCGGAAGGGGCGCAGCCAGACGCCGGCGGCGACCGCGGCCCGGGTGGCGGCCGCCATGTCGACGGGGTGGTCGAGCTGGACGACGCCGATCGCACCGAGCACGCGGACCTCCCGGACCCCGGGCAGCCCCGCGGCCGGTGCCAGCCCGGCGCGCAGCCCCGTCTCGATCCGCTTGACGTCGGTGGCCCAGTCCCGCGCGAGAAGCAGGTCGACGGAGGCGCTGGCCACGGCCGTGGCCAGCGGGTTGCCCATGAAGGTGGGGCCGTGCGCCAGCACGGGCACCTCGCCGCGCGAGATGCCCTCGGCCACCCGCGAGGTGCACAGCGCGGCGGCGAGCGTAAGGTAGCCGCCGGTCAGCGCCTTCCCGACGCACATCACGTCCGGGCTCACGCCCGCGTGCTCCGCCGCGAACAGCCGCCCGCTGCGGCCGAACCCGGTGGCGATCTCGTCGAACACCAGCAGGACGTCGTGCTCGTCGCACGCCTCGCGCAGCACCCGCAGCCAGTGCGGGGAGTGGAAGGACATCCCGCCCGCGCCCTGCACGACCGGCTCGACGACCACGGCGGCCAGTTCGGGGGCGTGGCGCGCGATCAGGCCGCGCAGGTGCGCCTCGTACTCCGGCGAGGGCTCGGCGTCGAACCCGGGCGGCGGGGCGTCGGCGAAGACCTGACGCTGTAGCACACCGGACCACAGGTGATGCATACCGCCTTCCGGGTCGCACACGGACATCGGCTGCCAGGTGTCGCCGTGGTAGCCGCCCCGCCAGGTCAGCAGCCGCCGCTTCTCGGGCCGGCCGAGCGAACGCCAGTACTGGAGGCACATCTTGAGCGCGACCTCGACCGACACCGAGCCCGAGTCCGCGAGGTAGACGTGCCGCAGCGGCTCCGGCGTGATCTCGACCAGCCGGGCGGCCAGCCGCACCGCCGGCTCGTGGGTGAGGCCGCCGAACATCACGTGGCTCATCCGCGCCACCTGCCCGCGCACCGCCTCGTCCAGCACCGGGTGCCGGTAGCCGTGGATCGCCGACCACCACGACGACATGCCGTCCACGAGTTCGGTCCGGCCCTGCGCGGGGGCGGCCAGCCGCAGCCGGACCCCCTCGGCCGACTCGACGACGAGCGGGGCCTCCCGCCCGGGCATCGGGCCGTAGGGGTGCCAGACGTGCCGGCGGTCCAACTCCAGCAGTTCCTCGGCGGGCAGCGGTTCAGGCATTGGGCGGCAGGTCCGTGCCCGCGCCGCGGCGCCGCACCGCGACCAGATCGGTCCTCGCGCCGGACGCCGCGGCCGCGGTCTGCGGCTCCGGGGCGTCGTCGGCGCCGTCCTCCCCGCACGGTCCGCAGCCGCCGGCGTGGGAGCCGCACCCGCCCGCGTGGGAACCGCAGGCGTCCGCGGCGGAGCCGCACGCGCCCGCCTCCGAGCGGTGCGCCGGCAGCGTGGTGGTGCCCGCGCCCTCCACCTCGAAGCCCGCGTCCGCGATCATGTCGAGGTCGGCCTGCCCGGCCTGGCCCTCACTGGTCAGGTAGTCGCCCAGGAAGATGGAGTTGGCCAGGTGCAGGGCCAGCGGCTGGAGGGTCCGCAGGTGCACCTCCCGGCCGCCCGCCAGCCGCACCTCGACGTCCGGGCACACGAACCGCACCATCGCCAGGATGCGCAGGCACCGCTGCGGGGTGAGGTTCCACTCCTTGGCCAGCGGAGTGCCCTCGAAGGGGATCAGGAAGTTCACCGGCACCGAGTCCGGGTCCAGTTCGCGCAGCGAGAGGACCACGTCCACCAGGTCCTCGTCGCTCTCGCCCATGCCGGCGATCAGGCCCGAGCACGCCGACAGCCCCGCCGCCTGCGCCTGCCGCACGGTGTCCACCCGGTCGGCGTAGGTGTGCGTGGTGGTGATCCCGGCGTACGTGCCCTCGGAGGTGTTGAGGTTGTGGTTGTACGCGTCGGCGCCGGCCGACCGCAGCCGCTCGCCCTGGCCCGCGGAGAGCAGCCCCAGGCACGCGCACACCTCGACGCCCTCGTTCCCCTCCTTGATGGCCTCGATGGTCTGTGACACCCGGTCGACGTCCCGGTCGGTCGGGCCGCGCCCGCTCGCCACCAGGCACACCCGCTTGGCGCCGCCGGCCACTCCGGCCCGCGCGGCCGCGGCGGCCTCCTCCGGCTTCAGCCAGGTGTACTTCAGGACGCCGGCCTGCGAGCCGAGCCGCTGCGAGCAGTAGGAGCAGTCCTCGGGGCACAGCCCGGACTTGAGGTTGACCAGGTAGTTGAGCTTCACCCGGCGGCCGAACCACTGCCGCCGCACCCGGCCGGCGGCCGCCACCACGTCCAGCAGTTCGTCGTCGGAGGTCGCCAGCACGGCCAGCGCCTCTTCACGGGTGGGCGGCTCGCGGCGCAGCCCCTTGTCCACCAGCACGGTCAGCAGATCCATACCCGCGATCGTCCCCTACCGGCGCGTCCCAGGCCAAGGGCGCACCGCACAACTCCGGTGGCCCCAGGTGTGTGCATCACCACACCCTGTGCCCGCGCCCGGTCCGGGTAGGTTGCTGCGGGTATACGACCCGTACGACGGGACGACGTGCCCGGCCGGCCCGGGCACCGACCCGTCCGACAGCCCCGGGGGCCCACGTGACCAGCACACCGCCGCAGGACGGCCCCTTCGGCTGGATCGCCGAGCAGGACCGCACCCGCCGCGCCGCGGGCCTGCGCCGCGAACTGCGGCCGCGGCCCGCCGACTCCCCGCTGCTCGACCTGGCCGGCAACGATTACCTCGGCCTCACCCGCCACCCCGAGGTGGTCCGGGCCGGCGCCGACGCCTGCCTGCGCTGGGGGGCCGGCTCCACGGGCTCGCGGCTGGTCACGGGCAGCACCGAACTCCACGCCGAACTCGAGACGGAACTCGCCGACTTCACCGGCTTCGAGGCCGCCCTCGTGTTCGCCTCCGGGTACGCCGCCAACCTCGCCGCCCTCACCGCGCTGACCGCCCCGGGCACCCTGCTCGTCTCCGACGCGGCCAACCACGCCTCCCTGATCGACGGCTGCCGGCTCTCCCGCGCCACCAAGGAGGTCGTGCGGCACGCCGACCCCGAGGCGGTGCGCAAGGCGCTGGGCGCTCACACCGGACGGGCCCTGGTCGTCAGCGACGCGGTCTTCTCCGTCGACGGGGACGCGGCGCCCCTGCGCGGCCTCGCCGCCGCCGCACGGGAGTTCGGCGCCGCCCTGCTGCTCGACGATGCCCACGGACTCGGTGTGCTGGGCGAGGGCGGCCGCGGCAGCGCGCGCGCGGCCGGGCTGGCCGGCGCCCCCGACGTGGTGTGCACGGCGACGCTGTCGAAGTCGCTGGGCGCGCAGGGCGGGGTGGTGCTCGGGCCCGCCGCCGTGATCGAGCACCTCGTCAACGCCGCGCGGACGTTCATCTTCGACACCGGTCTCGCCCCGGCCGCCGCCGGCGCCGCGCTCGGGGCGCTGCGGCTGCTGCGCCGCGAACCCCGACGGGCCGCGCGGGCACGGGAGGTGGCCGGGGACTTCCACCGCCGACTCACCGCCGAGGGCCTGGACGCGACCGCGCCCGACGCCTGCGTGGTCTCCGTGCGCGCGCCCTCGCCCGACAGCGCGGTGGCCTGGGCGGGCCGCTGCCGGGCGGAGGGAGTCGCGGTGGGATGCTTCCGGCCGCCGTCCGTGCCCGACGGGATCTCCCGCCTGCGGCTGACCGCGCGCTGCGACCTGACCGATGATCAGATCGCGGACGCGGTCGCCGTCATCGCCCGTACGGCGCCGGGACGGTAGCCCGGCGGGCGGCTCAGCCGGGGCCGAGGCCGCCGTCGAGCAGCGCCGTCAGGAACTCCACCCAGGCCGGCGCGGCGAAGACCAGCGCCGGGCCGAGTTTGTCCTTGGAGTCACGCACGGCCAGCAGCCCCGCGGGCAATTGGGCCGTCTCGACGCAGTTGTTCGCGGCTGTGCTGTGACTGCTGCGCCGCCAACGCGCGGCGGACAGCGTCACGCTGGAGGACACGGAACGGTGCGGCGTGGTCATGAAAGCTCCTTCCGGATACCGGCGATCATCGCCACCGACTCGTCGCGCGGGAGAGCTCGAGCACTCAATCGGGCGAACGCGGAACCGTACGCCACGATGTCCTCTTTCCGATCGACGTAGAGACTACTCGTCAAATGGTCGACAACAACCACGTCGAGATCGGCAATGCGCGGAAATGAGAAGATGACGAAAGAATTCACCACTCCCATGTGCCCTCCCGCCGCGAACGGCAGCACCTGAAGCCGTACTTGGGGGAGCAATGCTGCCTGCTCCAGATGCCGCAATTGCGCGGCCATCACCTCCGGGCCGCCCACCCCGCGCCGCAGCACCGACTCGTCCAGCACCGCCCACAGGTCCAGCGGCGGGTCGCCCCGCAGCACGGCCTGCCTGGCTATCCGGACGTCCACCAGCGCGTCCACGTCCCGGGTGCTCAGGTCCGGCAGCACGTCCATGGTCAGCGCGCGGGCGTAGTCCGGGGTCTGCAGCAGCCCCGGCACCACGCTGTTCTCCATCGAGCGCGCTTTGTTCGCGCCGGTCTCCAGGGTGATGAAGTCCCGGTACTCCACCGGCAGCACGTCGCGGAAGTCGTGCCACCAGCCGCGCTGGTATCCGCGTCCGGCCAAGGTGGCGAGCAGATCGCGCAGGTCGCGGTCGCGCACCTCGTACACGTCCAGCAGCACGGTGACGTCCTCGGGCCGCACGCTGCTGCGCCCGGTCTCGATGCGGCTCACCTTCGACTGGTGCCAGCCGGCCAGTCCGGCCGCCTCCCCGCTGGTCAGCCCGGCCAGATCGCGCAGCCGTCGTAACTCCTCACCCAGCCTGCGCCGGCGTACGGCCGGGACTCGTTCCATGGTGTCTCGTGTCTCCCCTGAAGTGCGTGTGCGGTCGGTCTTACCACTGCGATACGACAGTCTGCCGACCAAATGTGTTCTCACGTAGGAGAGTTCACCGTTTTGAGCGACAGATATATGCATAGCGCTGTGGATCGCCCGCAATGGCGGCACGATGATGACACTCTGGCGCGAACCAGCCGTATCCGGGCTCCGGCCCGTACGGCCCCCGTGCGCTCCGGAGCCCCGGTCACGGTGGGAAAGGGAACGGCGTCGCCATGGCAGATCTCCAGGAAGCAACCGTCACCCTGGCGAGCGACCCCGCCTCGGTGGCGACGGCGCGGGCGTACGTGTGCGCCCGGCTCGCCGAGTGGGGGCTGCCGCCCGGGGCCCCCGCGCTCGACTCCGTTCGGCTGATCGTCTCCGAACTCGCCACGAACGCGGTGCTGCACACCTCCGGCCTGTCGCCGACCTTCACGGTGGACGTCCGACTGGAGCGCTCGGAGCAGTTGCACATCGGCGTCACCGACAGTCACCCCGGCCTGCCGCAGCGGGTGCCGGTCGCCGTCCAGCAGGACAACGGGCGGGGCATGGTGATCGTCCGCCACCTCATCGCCGAGTCCGGCGGGCGGCTGCGCATCACCCCGACCTGCGACGGCGGCAAGACGGTGTGGATCATGATCCCGTGGGCCGTGCCGGTGCCGTGAGACCCCCGGGAGGCCGAGCCGGTGAGCCTGTTCGTCCACCACGTCGTCGTGCCCGCCTTCGACGGCGGGCCGTGCGGTCCAGGCAGCCGCCGCCCCGACGGGCGGGGTCACTCCGCCGTGAGAAGGGCCTCCGCCGCCGTGGGAACGAAGCCGGCGGCGAGCAGGGCGCGGACGCTGGCCGCGTTGCCGGGGGCGACCTGGGCCCACAGCGGTTCGCCGTCCGGCACCAAGTGGCGTACCGCCAGGGCGAGTCGGCGGCCGAGCCCCCGTCCTCGCGCCTCGGGTTCGACCTCCAGGGCCATCTCCCACCGGCCGGCCACC
This sequence comes from uncultured Actinomycetota bacterium, assembly GCA_963756705.1. GTDB lineage: Bacteria > Actinomycetota > Actinomycetes > Streptomycetales > Streptomycetaceae > Actinacidiphila. The sequence continues at coordinate 955,299 of CAVWOS010000010.1, forward strand.
CCGCGCCCGAGCACGATCGTCCCGCCGGGTACGGTCCACGCCCGTACGTCGGCGCGGCGCTCCAGGGCCCGGACGATCCGCGGATGCGCCCGGTCCTCGGTCTCCCGCAGACCGGGCAGCGGGGGAGGGCCGGGCAGCGGCTCGGCCACCGTGACCACGTCGATGTTGTTGACGAGCCGTCCGGTGAGCGCGGACAGCGCCGTGAGGAAGGGCGGCTTGAGCGGCGCCGCGAGGTCGTCGGGATCCAGCGCCGCGCGCAGCCGTGGGTCGTCGGGGTCCACGTCGGCGAACACGACGGTGTGCGCGGTGAAGGCGGTGACGCCCGCGTCCCGGTGGGAGGGTTGGGGGAGGAACTCCACGCCGCCGTCGGGCAGCGGGGGCTTGCCGCGGGCGGCATCGGCCAGGAGGCGCCCGAGGCGCCCTGCGTCGCTCATCCGCTCATCCTTCCATCGGCGGGAGGACGTTCGCCGGTCGGGCGCCGGTCGGGCGGCCGGCCGGGAGCCGGCGCGGGTCAGCCGCGTTCGGCGACCGACTCCACGAGCCGTTCCAGGTCGTCGAGGTCCGCCGCGTACTCCGCGTCCCAGTCGACCGGCGGGTCGAGCCACTCGGCGACCGCGGCGTGGCCCGGCAGGGCGCCGTCCGGGAGCCGCCCGCGCCGCCCGCGCGGGTCCCGGTCGCCCGGACCGAAGCGGCCGCCGGACTCGGAGGCGATCCAGCCGAGCACGTAGGTGCTGATCAGCCGCTCCAGGCGCGGAACTTGGGACGGCGGCACACCGGCGTCCAGGAGCGCGTCGTAGAGCAGGTCCACGGTGGCCGCCGCGTCGGGGGTGGCGGCCGCGCGCGAGAAGAGCAGGTTCACCGCCCACGGGTGGCCGGTCGCGAGCTCGCGCGCGGTGTCCGCGAACCCGCGCAGCCGCCGCCGCCAGTCCGCGCCCTGCGACGCCATCACGGGGGCCGCCTCGTACAGCCGGCCCAGCACCCGCCCGAGCATCGCGTCCAGCAGTCCCGCCTTGTCCTTGACGTGCGGGTACAGCGCCATCGGCGTGACGCCCACCGCCTGCGCGACCGCCCGCATGGACACGGCGGCCAGCCCGCGCTCGTCGGCGATGTCCACAGCCGCGTCCAGGATCTCTTCCCGCTTCCCACTCATGGCTCTACACTGTAGATCTGTACGGTGTAGATCGTTTGGCCGCGCCGGCGGTGGCGCGGCGTTCCCGGCGGTCTCATGGCGTTCTCATGGCGGAAAACGGGGTGGCGTGGATGCTGGCGGCCGAGGGGCTGGAGAAGCGGTACGGCGAGCGGCGGGCGCTCGACGGGTTCTCGATCGAGGTGCGACCGGGAGAGATCACGGGCCTGATCGGGCACAACGGGGCGGGGAAGACCACGTTCGTGGAGGTGGTCACCGGCCTGCTCCGGCCGGAGGCGGGGCGCGTGCGGGTCTGCGGGATCGACGCGCGGGCGCGTCCGAGGGCGGCCCGCGCGCTGATGGGTGTGGCACCGCAGGAGCTGGCCCTGTATCCCACCGTCACCGTCCGCGCGCACCTGCTGCTCTTCGCCGGGCTGGCCGGGCTGCGCAGAGCCGCGGCGGTCCGAGCGGTCGAGGCCGTCGCCGAGGAGCTGATGCTGGGCGATGTGCTCGACCGGCGTTGCTCGATCATCTCCGGCGGGCAGCGGCGCCGCGCCCAGGCCGCCGCCGCGATGGTGGGCTCGCCGCGGGTCCTGCTGCTGGACGAACCGACGGCCGGGGCCGATCCCGAGACGCGCGGGGCCCTGCTGGCGGCGGTCAGGGCGCGCGCCGCCGCGGGCGCGGCCGTCGTCTACACCACCCACTACCTGCCGGAACTGGTCGACCTGGAGGCCACCTTGGCGGTGGCGCGGGCAGGCCGGATCGTGGCCAGGGGCGAGCGGGCCGCCCTCACCGGCGACCTGCCGGGGGAGATCCGGGTGACCCTCGACCCCGCCCACCCCCGCCCGGAGCTGCCGGCCGGACTGCGGGAGCGGGCCCGGCCGCACGGACCGGACGGGCTGCGCATCGCCACCCGCAATCCGCCCGCGGACCTGGCCGCGCTGCTGGCCTCCGGCTGCGTCCCCCTGGCGGTGGACGTCCGCCGCCCCGATCTCGACGACCTGTACGGCGCGCTGGCCTCCACCGCCGCCGACCGGAAGGAGGCCTCCCATGCGGCCTGACGAGGTGACCGGCGCTCCGTCGGCGGGAGTTCGAATCCCCGAGGAGCCGCGCGGCCGGGAGGGCCTGCTGCGGACCGGGGTGCTGATCCGGCACACCACCGCCGTGCTGCTGGCCGAACCCGGCCCGCTGATCGGCCGGCTGGTCATGCCGCTGATGATGCTGCTCGCGCTGCGGCCGCTCTACCAGGAGGCCCAGGGTCCGGCCGGCACGGCGCAGGCGGTGGTCGGCTCGCTCGTCACCTTCTCCCTGCTGGCCCTGTCGGTGGTGGGCTCCTCGATCCTGTCGGAGCGGACGTGGCGGACCTGGGACCGGCTGCGGTCCACCCCGGTGCGGCCGCTGGAACTGCTGGTCGGCAAGGCGATACCGGTGCTGGGGGTGCTCGTCCTCCAGCAGGTGGTCGTGCTCGGCTTCGGGATCGTGGTGTTCGGGATGCCGGTCGCGGCGCCGGGGCTGCTGGTCGCCGCGTGCGCGGCCTGGGGGCTGGCCCTGCTGGGCATGGGCTCGGCCGTCGGCCTTCTGGTGCGCAGTTACGGCCAGCTCTCGGCGACCTTCGACATCGGCGCGCTGTTCCTGACCACCCTCGGCGGCGCCCTCGTGCCGCTGTCCACGCTGCCCGCCTGGGTGCGTGCGCTCAGCCCGGCCTCGCCCGGGTACTGGGCGGCCCGGGCCCTGCGGCAGGCGGCGGCGGGTGACGCGGCCCGGACGTTCGGGTCCATAGCCGTGCTGCTGGCCGTCGCGGCGGTCGCGGGGTCGGTGGCGGCCTGGCGGGTGTCCCGGGGCTGGGGGCGGGCGACGGCGCTGTAAATGGCGGGGCAGGCGGGGCCGACGTCGTCGGCGCGGGCCGACGTCGCCGGAGGGTGGACGACGTGGCCCGTGTGCGGCTGACGCGGCGTCACGTCACCCGGCCGTACCAGACGTTGTGGGTCCAGATCCGCTCCAGCCGGACCTTCGAGCCGGTCTTGGGGGCGTGCCAGATGCTGCCGCCGCCGGCGTAGATGCCGACGTGGTAGACGGAGGCGCCCGAGTGGAAGAACACGAGGTCGCCGACCCGGCGCGACCCGGAGGCGATGTGCCGCGTGCTGTTGTACTGGGCCGAGGCGGTGCGGGGCAGTTTCTTGCCCGCGTGCTTGAACGAGTAGAGGGTCAGGCCCGAGCAGTCGAAGCGGTGGGGGCCGCTCGCGCCGTACTGGTAGGGCGAGCCCACCTTGGACGCGGCGATGTGCAGTGCCCGGGAGGCCAGGGCGGCGGCCTCGGCCTGCTGCACGGTCCCCGGCAGGAGGGAGGGCACGGTGACCGCCGCGGCGGTCAGGACGGACGCGGCACCGAGCCGCGAGAGCCGCCCCGGCACCGGCCCGGCGGAGGTGCGGTTGGGCGTGTGCATGCGCGACCCTTCGTCGTCAGCCTGCGAAGGGTGACCTGTCGGGTTCGGGCAGGCGAAGATGCCCGGCCGCGCGGCGGCTTCACCCCGAGGGCCGCCCGGACGCTGTCCGTGCACGGCCCGTTGTGCCGGGTCCTCCGCTCCTGCCGCTGCGCTCGTGTCGAGCCGGCGTCCGCGCGGCGGCAGGATTGGGCGTCCGCACGGACCGCCCCGCCCGGCGGCGGGGGCTTGTCGTCACCACGGATCGTGACGTACGGGGGCGGTCCGGCCGGGCAGAAACACGAGGTGTGACCTTCGTCACAGTTCGTCCGACGGGGTGATTCCGGCCTCGACGCTCCCGGCCCCCTCTCGGGGCATGCCGTCTGAACTGGGCCGACTCCCGACGCGGAAGGGGAGTCCAGCCGACACGCGCAACGGCGGCGGAAGGCTCCGGCCGGCTCCCGCTACGCCAACGGGAGGAGGCGCCATGCCGCCGTGTCGGGGACGGCGGTGTCGCAGAGTGACCGCTAAGTCCGGCCGAGGAGGCAGGGAAGGGGTGGCCGGGCGCTCAGGAGGCGGGTGTTCCGGCGGCCGGGTCGGGCGGCACCGCGACCCGCCCCGAGCGCCGCTCCCCGTCCAGCACGCGCAGGGCGCGGGCCAGCGTGGTGTGGTGCAGTTCCGTCTCACCGCGCAGGTGCATCACCGTCAGCGCGTCCCGCAGCGCGACCGCGCGGCCGGCCAGCGCCTGGGCCGCGCGGAGGGCGGCGTAGGTGTCCGTGCAGCGGGAGGGGTTGATCCGGCCCAGCAGGTCCACCATGTCCAGATAGCAGTCGACGAGTTCGCCCTCGGAGCGGGTGAGGGCGGGCAGCGGCGGCAGTTCCGGCACCACCGGGGGTCACCGCAGGCCGTAGGGGCGGGTGTTGGTCTTGCGGCTGGTGGTCAGCCGGTCCACGAGGCCGTAGTCCACGGCGGTCTGGGCGTCGAAGACCGTGTCCCGTTCGATGTCGGCGCGGATCCGCTCCGCGTCCTGCCCGGTGTGGCGGATCAGCATGGTCTCCAACTGCTCGCGGGTGCGCAGCAGTTCGTTGGCCTGGATCTCCAGGTCCGAGACGTCTCCCTGCACCGCCTCGGACAGCGACGGCTGGTGGATGAGGACGCGCGCCCTCGGGGTGGCCATCCGCTTGCCGGGGGCGCCCGAGGCCAGCAACACGGCCGCCGCGGACGCCGCCTGCCCGATCACGACCGTGGTCACGTCGCAGGTGACGAACTGCATCGTGTCGTAGATGGCGGTCATGGCGGAGAAGGAGCCGCCCGGGGAGTTGATGTAGAGGTGGATGTCCTGGTCCGGGGAGGCGCTCTCCAGGTGGATGAGCTGGGCCATCACGTCGTTCGCCGAGGTGTCGTCGATCTGGGTGCCCAGGAAGACGATCCGCTCCTGGAGCAGCTTGGAGTACGGGTCCATGGTGCGGACCCCGCTGCTGGTGCGTTCGGTGAACTCGGGCAGGACGTACCGGGCCGTGGGCTGGAACATCGCACACACCTCCGTCGGGTCAAAATGTACAGGACGTACATCTCGTTATGATGGTGAGCATGACCCATGACGTCCCGGTGACACAAGCGCGCGCGGAGTTCGCCGACCTCATCAACCGCGTGGTCTACGGCGGGGAGCAGGTGGTGCTGACCCGTCACGGCAAGCCCCTGGTCGCCCTCGTTTCCGCCGCTGACCTGCAACGACTCCGCGAACTCGACGAGCAGGCCGAGGAGCGCGTGATCAGCTCGGTCTCGTCGGTGGCCCCTCGCGCGTCCGCCACGGGCGAACGCCGGCGGTTCGGCATCGCCGCCGAGCACCGAGGCCCGCAGCCGGGGGACCGCACGTAACCCATCGGAAACCCCGATGAAACGCCGCCAACCTAGCGTCGATGGTTCCGATGACGGTGAGGTGAGTGGTTGTGCGGTTGACCCCCCATGAGCAGGAACGGCTTCTGGTCCACGTGGCTGCCGACGTGGCCGAGCGCCGCCGTGCCCGCGGACTGCGGCTGAACCATCCCGAGGCGGTCGCGCTGATCACGGCGCACGTGCTCGAGGGGGCCCGCGACGGCCGGACCGTCGCCGAACTCATGGCCTCCGGACGCACCGTGCTCGCCCGGGCGGACGTCATGGACGGCATCGCGGAGATGATCCCCGACATCCAGGTCGAGGCGACCTTCCCCGACGGCACCAAGCTCGTCACCGTCCACCAGCCGATCGTCTGAGGGAGGAGCACCGTGATCCCCGGAGAGTTCCTGCCCGCGTCCGCGCCCGTGCCGATCAACGAGGGCCGCCCGGTGACCCGGCTCACCGTGCTCAACGCCGCCGACCGGCCGGTCCAGGTCGGCTCGCACTACCACTTCGCCGAGTCCAACCCCGGCCTGCGCTTCGACCGGGCCGCCGCGCGCGGCCTGCGGCTCGACATCCCGGCGGGCACCGCCGTGCGCTTCGAACCCGGCATCCCCGTCGAGGTGGGCCTGGTGCCCATCGGCGGTCTGCGGATCGTCGCCGGACTGCGCGGCGAGGTCCGCGGCCGGCTCGACGCGGACGACACCGCCGGCCCGGACCCGGCTCGCACCGGTTCCGTCTCCGCCGCGGACGCCGGTCCCGAACTCGCGGGAGCGACCGATGTCTGAGCTCTCGCGCGCCGCCTACATCGATCTGTACGGCCCCACCACCGGCGACCGGATCCGGCTGGCCGACACCGACCTGCTGATCGAGGTCGAGCGCGACCTTGCCGGCGGCCCCGGCCGGTCCGGCGACGAGGCGGTGTTCGGCGGCGGCAAGGTCATCCGCGAGTCCATGGGCCAGAGCCGGGCCTCGCGCGCCGAGGGCGCGCCCGACACCGTGATCACCGGGGCGGTCGTCCTGGACCACTGGGGCGTGGTGAAGGCCGACGTCGGGATCCGCGACGGCAGGATCACCGCGCTCGGCAAGGCCGGCAACCCCGAGACCATGGACGGCGTCCACCCCGAGCTGGTGATCGGCCCGGAGACGGAGATCATCGCGGGCAACGGCGCCATCCTGACCGCCGGCACCGTCGACGCGCACGTGCACTTCATCTCGCCCACCTTGATGCACCAGGCGCTGTCCGCCGGCGTGACCACTGTCGTCGGCGGCGGCACCGGGCCAGCCGAGGGCACGAAGGCCACCACGGTCACGCCGGGCGGCTGGCACCTGGCGCGGATGTTCGCGGCCCTGGAGGCGTTCCCGGTCAACGTCGGCCTGCTCGGCAAGGGCAACACCGTCAACGACCGGTCGCTGTACGACCAGCTGGCCGCGGGCGCGGTCGGGTTCAAGATCCACGAGGACTGGGGCGCCACCCCCGCGGCCATCGACGCCTGCCTCACCGTCTGCGACCGGACCGGCGCCCAGCTCGCCGTGCACACCGACACCCTCAACGAGGCCGGCTTCGTCGAGGACACCCTCGCGGCCATCGCCGGCCGCGGCATCCACGCCTACCACACCGAAGGCGCCGGCGGCGGGCACGCGCCGGACATCATCACCGTGGTCTCCCAGCCGCACGTCCTGCCGTCCTCCACCAACCCCACCCGGCCGCACACCCGCAACACCGTCGAGGAGCACCTCGACATGCTGATGGTCTGCCACCACCTCAACCCGGCCGTCCCCGAGGACCTGGCGTTCGCCGAGTCCCGGATCCGGCCCTCCACCATCGCCGCCGAGGACGTGCTGCACGACCTCGGCGCGATCAGCATCATCAGCTCCGACTCCCAGGCCATGGGCCGGATCGGCGAGATCACCCTGCGCACCTGGCAGACCGCGCACGTCATGAAGCGCCGCCGCGGCGCCCTTCCCGGCGACGGCCCGGCCGACAACCACCGGGCCCGCCGCTACGTCGCGAAATACACCATCAACCCCGCCGTCGCGCAGGGCCTCGACGGGGAGATCGGCTCGGTGGAGGCGGGCAAGCTGGCCGACCTCGTGCTGTGGGAGCCGGCGTTCTTCGGGGTCAAGCCGCACCTGGTGCTCAAGGGCGGCCAGATCGCCTACGCGCAGATGGGCGACGCCAACGCCTCCATCCCCACGCCCCAGCCGGTGCTGCCCCGGCCGATGTTCGGCGCGGTCGGCGCCGCGCCCGCCGCGAACTCCCTCAACTTCGTGACGGAGCAGGCCCTCCGGGCCGGTCTGCCCGAACGACTCGGGCTGGGCAAGCGGTTCGCCGCCATCCGCAGCACCAGGGCCGTCACCAAGGCGGACATGCGGGAGAACGACGCGCTGCCGCGGGTGGAGGTCGACGCGGACACCTTCACGGTCCGGATCGACGGCGAGCCGGTCGAGCCCGAACCGGCCGCCGAACTGCCCATGGCCCAACGCTACTTCCTGTTCTGAGGCACCCCAGCATGAGCCGCGTCCCGCCCGATCCGCCCGCCGCCCCCGCAGCCGGGCGCGCGGCGCTGCTCCTGCTGGCCGACGGACGCTTCCCCGCGGGCGGGCACGCGCACTCCGGCGGGATCGAGGCCGCGGTCGCCGCGGGCTCGGTGCGGGACGCGCGGACGCTCGCCGACTTCTGCCTCGGGCGGCTGCACACCACCGGGCTGGTCGCCGCCGCGCTGGCCGCGGCGGCGACCGCGGGAACCGACCCGCTCGTCCTGGACGACGCCGCGGACGCCCGCACGCCCTCCGCGGCGCAGCGCGCGGTGTCGCGGCGGCTCGGGCGCCAGCTGATGCGCGCGGCCCGGGCGGTGTGGCCCGCGCCCGCGCTCGACCGCCTCGCCGCCGACCGGCCGCACGGCGCGCACCAACCCGTCGTGCTCGGCCTCACCGCCGCGGCCGCGGGCCTCCGGCCGCAGGACGCCGCCCAGGCCGCCGCCTACGACAGCGTCAGCACGCCCTCGACCGCCGCCGTCCGGCTGCTGGGGCTCGACCCCTTCCAGGCCGCTGCGGTGCTCGCCCGGCTCGCGCCGGACGCCGACGAGGTGGCCGCCGCCGCGACCCGCGCCGGCGAGCGCTGCCGGGAGGAGGGCCCCGACGCCCTGCCCGCCGTGAGCGCGCCCCTGCTCGACCTCATGGCCGAGTCCCACGCCGCCTGGCCGGTCCGCCTGTTCGCGTCATGAAGCGGCCGGGCCAAGCCGGTCCACCCGGCGGGCGGCTGCCCGGCGGGCATGGGAGGGGACACACCAGGTCGTCCACACGAGAGGAGAAGACCATGCACGGGGATCACCCCGAGGTATTTCCCGAGCGGTACACCCTGTCCGCCGCCGAGTTGCCGGGAAACCGGGCGCTGCGGATCGGGCTCGGCGGACCCGTCGGGTCGGGCAAGACGGCCACCGTTGCCGCGCTGTGCGCGGCGCTGCGCGACCGGGTGTCGATCGGCGTGGTGACCAACGACATCTACACCCGCGAGGACGCGGACTTCCTGCTGCGCCGCGCCGTGCTGCCCCCGGACCGCATCGTGGCCGTGGAGACCGGCGCCTGCCCGCACACCGCGATCCGTGACGACATCTCCGCCAACCTCGAAGCCGTCGAGACCCTGGAGGAGCGGGTCGGCCCGCTGGACCTCGTCCTCGTGGAGTCCGGCGGGGACAACCTGACCGCCACCTTCTCCCGCGGTCTGGTCGACGCCCAGATCTTCGTCATCGACGTGGCCGGCGGCGACGACATCCCGCGCAAGGGCGGCCCCGGGGTGACCACGGCGGACCTGCTGGTGGTGAACAAGACCGACCTCGCCCCGTACGTCGGCGCCGACCTGGACCGCATGGCGGCGGACGCGGCAGCCCAGCGCGGCGCGCTCCCCGTGGTGTTCACCTCGGTCGCCCGGCCGGGAGGCGTCGACCCGGTGGCGGCGTGGATCGGCGGGCTGCTCGCGGAGCGGGCGGCGGTGGCCGGGTGACCCCGGCTGCGGTCCCCGTCCGCGGCCCGGCCCGCGCGGTGCGGGCCGTGGCGCGGATGACGGCCGCCCCCGACGGGCGGGGCGGCACGGCCCTGCCGCTGCTCGCGGGGGAGGGACCGCTGGCCCTGCGCCGCACGGGGCCGTCCGCCCCCGGCCACGCGCACGTGACCGTGGTGGGGGCGATGAGCGCGCCCCTGGGCGGGGATCGGCTGCGGATCGAGGCCGAGGTGCGGTCCGGTGCGCGGCTGACCGTGGGGGCCTCCGCCGCCACCGTGTCCCTGCCGGGCGCGGGCGGTGAACCGGCCACGTACGACGTGCGGTTGACGGTGGGGCCAGGCGCCGAACTGCGCTGGCTGCCCGAGCCGGTGATCGCCGCGCGCGGCAGCGACCTGCTGATGACCACCCGGGTCGACCTCGCCGCGGGCGCCCGCCTGCTGCTGCGCGAGGAGCAGATCCTCGGCCGCCACGGCGAGCCGTCGGGGCGGATCGTGGCCCGCACGGTCGTGCGGTACGACGGCCGGACCCTGCTGGAGCAGGAACTGTCCTTCGGCCCGGGCGCGAGCCCCGGCTGGGACGGTCCGGCCGTCCTCGGCGGCCGCCGCGCGGTCGGCCAGCTCCTCTGCGTGGCACCCGGCGTCGGCCCCGACCTCCTCCAGGACCTCGCACCGCCTCCCGCGCCGGCTTCCTCCCCACCGGGCCCGGCGCGGGCACCGCGCCCCGAGGACCGGGACGGCACGGCCGCGCCCACCGTGCTGGCCGGCCCGGGCATCCTGGTCACCGCCGTCGCCGCGGACGGCCGCCACCTGCGGCGCCTGCTCGATTCCTCCCTCGACCGCCTTCCCTCCTGGGACGGACCGCGAGCGATCGCTCCCGTGAGCCGGACCAACGCGGACGAGAAAAGTATGATCTGACACTGAATCACCCTTTTGGGGCTGTTGGTGCCCCGCGCACCAGGGAACGGATCCGCACCCGGTCCCACCCGCGCCGCGGCCCGTGGACCACAGCCCCGAGGGAAGGTCCGACGCTTTGCACCGCACCACCGTGCTCGTCTCCGCCTGTGCCCTGCTCGCCGGGGTGGTGGCCGCCGCCCCCGCCGCCTCCGCGGGAACCCCGGTGCCCGACGCGGGGCGCGGGGACGGGGCGTCCCCGGTCGTCGTCCCCGAGGCGGCCGGCGCGGCCGTCGCCGCCGCGGCCGCCCGCCGCAAGGGCGTCGCCTGGGCGGCCTGCCCCGCCGACTGGGCCCTGCCCGCCCCCGTCCAGTGCGGACGCGTCACCGTGCCGGTCGACTACGCGCGGCCGTTCGGCGCCACCGTCGAGCTCGCCGTGGACCGGGCGGTCGCCACCGGCGCCCCCGGACAGCGGCAGGGCGCCCTCGTCTACAACCCGGGCGGGCCCGGCGGCTCCGGTCTGCGCTTCCCGCTGCGCAGCACCACCGGCGCCGCCCTGTGGACCAAGGCAGCCCGGGCGTACGACTTCGTGGGCTTCGACCCGCGCGGCGTGGGCCGCTCCGCGCCGATCTCCTGCCAGGACCCGGGGGAGTACGCCCAGGCACCCGCGCCCGACCCCGTGCCCGGGGACGAGGCCGACAAGCTCGCCGGGCGCGAGCGGGCCCGCCGGTACGCCGACGGCTGTCTGGAGCGCACCGGCGCCCCGATGCTCTCCCGGATGACCACCCCGAACAACGCCCGCGACCTGGACGTCATCCGCGCCGCGCTCGGCGAGCGCCGGCTGAACTACCTCGGCGCCTCGTACGGGACCTACCTCGGCGCCGTGTACGCCACGCTCTTCCCCACCCACGTCCGCCGGATGGTCGTCGACAGCGTCGTCGACCCCGCGCCGGACCAGATCTGGTACCGGAACAACCTCGACCAGAACGTCGCCTTCGAACAGCGCTGGCGGGACTGGGAGGCGTGGGTCGCCTCCCACGACTCCGTCTACCACCTCGGCGGCACGCCGGCCCGGGTCCAGGCCCGCTGGGAGCGGCTGCGCGCCGCCGCCGCGGCGCGGCCCATCGGCGGGGTCGTCGGCCCGGCCGAACTCGTCGGTTTCTTCCAGAGCGCGCCCTACTACGACTCCGCCTGGCCCACCGTCGCCGGGGTCTGGAGCCGCTACCGCGCGGGCGACACGCGGGCCATGGTCGACGCCGCCGGGCCGCCCGCCGGCACCGGCGCCGTCGCGGCGGAGAACTCGACCGCCGTCTACACCGCCGTGGAGTGCGCGGACGCCCCCTGGCCCACCGATTGGGGGGTGTGGGACCGCGACGCCACCGCGCTCGACGTCGAGCACCCCTTCCTGACCTGGTCCAACACCTGGCTCAACCTGCCGTGCGCCACCTGGCCGGTACGGCGGCGCACCCCGGTCCGGGTCCGCTCGCGCCCCGGCCTGCCCCCGGTGCTCCTGGTTCAGAGCGCCCGTGACGCGGCGACCCCGTACGCCGGGGCGCTCGAACTGCACCGCAGACTCCGCGGATCACGCCTGATCACCGAGCGGGACGCCGGTTCCCACGGCGTCACCAACCTGGTCAACCCGTGCGTCAACACTCGGGTGGACGCCTACCTGCTGGACGGCACACTGGACGCGGAGGACGTGGTGTGCGGGCCGCACGCGCCGCCCGTCCCGACGAGGGTGAAGGCCGCGGGCGTCGGCCGGGGGCGCACGCACGCCCCCGGCCGGCCCGGCCGGGCTCACCCCGCGATCGGCTCGACCCGCGGATCGGCGACCCGCACGTAGTCCTTGGCCGACAAGGCCAGTGAGCGGTCCAGCCGCGCCGCGTTGAAGAAGATCTCCTCGTGCTCCAACAGGGCCGGGTCCACGACGAGTTCGAGCCTCTCGTCGAAGGAGAAGGGCAGTACGGTGCCGCTCACGCTGCCCGCGAGGCGCTCGGCGGTCTCCTTCGTCGCGAAGGACACGTAGGTGCCCGACAGCAGCGCCTTGACCGCGCCCAGGTCCACCCGGCGGTCCCCGGGAACGACCGCGAGCACGTAACGGGTCACCTTCTTGCCGACCTTGACCATCGCCACGATGCACTTCGCCGCCTGCGGCAGGGAGTTGCCGCGCAGCGCGCTCACCGCCTCGGTGGCGCCCTCGGGCGCGTGGTCGATCGTCCGGTACTGCGCGCCCTGCTCGTCCAGCAGCGCGATCAGCCGGTCGTACATCTCGTGCTCGCTCATGCCCGCCCTACGGTGGTGATCTCGATGGGTGCGCGCGGCCTCGCCGCGGTTCCCCCACGCCAGCGCCGTCGCGGCGCCCCGCGCCCCGGTGGGCCCGAGGGCGGGTACGCCGCGACGGGGCGGGTCAGGCGTCGTGCCGCGCGAGCCAGCGGTCCTCGGCCGCGTAGTCGAACCAGTCACCGCCGGCGTCCGAGAGCCGGGCCGGGGTCGGGAAGGCGTCCTTCCAGTCCTTCCCGTCCAGTGCCTGGCTGAGCCACTCCACCGTGGCCGGCAGGGACTCCTCGTAGGTCGTCACCGCCCGGTAGCCCAACCCCCGCTCCGCGGCGGTCATGTCGAGGACGATCGGGTGCTCGGTGGACCACGGGCTGCTGCCCACGGTGGGCTCCGGCGGTGGGCCGTCGACCAGCACCGTGCGCGCCTCGTGCCCCATCGCCGCGTCGATCGCCGCCGCGATTTCCGCCGCCGTCGGCACCACGGGGTCGCCCGCGTTCAGCGCCCGCGAGCCGGGGTTGCGGGCCGCGAGCCGGACCAGCTCCGCGATGTTCGCGGCGTGCACCGGGTGGAAGCGGCTCGCGCCGCCGTAGGCCAGCACCCGCACCCGGCGCCCGTCCAGCACCCGCTTGACGAAGTACAGTTCGCGCGGCAGCGGGCTGTGCGCCCCGTGGATCGCGCCGGCCCGCAGCAGCGTGCTCGGCAGCCGGTCGCCGGCCTCCATCAGCGCCAGCTCCAGCTCCACCTTGCGCGTGGCGTACGTGGCCGGGCCGGGCGCCACCAGACCGCACGTCTCGGGCAGCGGCACGGGGTACCGCGGGAAGCCGTCCGGCTCCTCCTGCGTGTCGAAGCCGCGGCCCTCCGCGTCCTCGTACACCGCGGCGCTGGAGATCACCACGGCCGAGCCGATCCGGTCCGCCAGCGACAGCAACTGCCGGGCGTCGCCGCCGTCGTAGGCCACGCAGTCCAGCAGGACGTCGCAGCCGTCGCCGAGGGCCGCGGCCAGCTCCCCGGTGTCCTTGCGGTCCACCCGGACGGTGCGCACCCCCTGCGGCCACTCCTGCGCGGAGCCGCCGCCCCGCGAGGCGGCCGTCACCTCCCAGCCGTCCTCGGCGAGCGCGCGTACCGCCTGCCGTCCGATCTGTCCCGAAGCGCCGATCACGAACGCGGTTCCTGTCATGCCGCGACGCTACGGGCCGGGACACCGGCCGGCCAGCGCGGTTCGCCCTGCGCGGATCCGCCGACAGCGCAAGCGGGGCCCGTGCCTCCGCCCCCGGGCCGCCCCGGGGCAGTACCGGGCGCTGTCCCGGCTACGACGCCTGCTTGCGCCCCGCCTTGGCCGCCGCCTTCTGGGCCTGCTGCTCGGCCTTCACCTCGCCCGCGTACCGGTCGACGTACTCCTGGCCGGACAGCGCGAGGATCTCGTACATGATCTCGTCGGTCACCGACCGCACCACGTACCGCTGGTCGGACATCCCGGCGAAGCGGCTGAAGTCCAGCGGCTTGCCGAAGCGGATGGTGACCCGGCCCAGCCGCGGGAGCTTCCGTCCGGGCGGCTGGAGCTCGAAGGTCCCCACCATCGCGCAGGGCACCACCGGCGCGTTCGCCCGCAGCGCCATCACCGCGACGCCGGTGCGGCCGCGGTAGAGCCGCCCGTCGTGCGAGCGGGTGCCCTCGGGGTAGATGCCCAGCAGTTCACCGCGGCCCAGCACCCCGAGGGCCGCGTCGATCGCCGACTGCGACGCCTTGCCGCCCGACCGGTCCACCGGGATCTGGCCGATCCCGCGGAAGAAGGCCGCGGTCAGCCGTCCCTTGAGCCCCGGTCCGGTGAAGTACTCGGCCTTGGCCAGGAAGGTGATCCGGCGCGGCAGGATCGCGGGCATCACGAAGTGGTCCGAGAACGACAGGTGGTTGCCCGCGACGATCGCCGCTCCCGTCTCGGGGATGTTCTCCATGCCCTCGACCTGCGGCCGGAAGAACATGCGCAGCAACGGACCGAGGATCACATACTTCAGTACGCGGTAGAACACGGATGGCCTTCCCCTTCTACGGTCCGGGGAAGCGTAGTGTGCGCGCGGGCGGCCGTGCGAGTGCGCGCCCCCGGCCCGGGGGTATCGCCGTAAAAACCGGTGCGCCGTCCTCTGGCGCTCTGTCAGAGTGGGCAGTGCCGCGAAGCGGAGACGGGGCCTCCTTCCGGAATCCATCCGAGGAACAACGGCCCCGGTCGACCGGCCATCGCAGCGCACCACGGGGGGACGACAACTGGACACGGGTGGCCGGCGCTGAGGGCTGACGCGCGAGCTCGCGCAGTGGCCGACCGAGGTACGAGGTCGTCCGCGGAGGGAGCGAGGAGGAAGCCCGACCAAGGACACGCGCAGTACGGGCCTACTTCTCTGGACCGGACGGTCACGGGTTCGAATCCCGTCCGGGTTGAAGGATCCGGTAGCTCAGTCGGTAGAGCATTCGGCGTTCGCCCGTACGACTTCGGCACTCGCCGGCTTCCCGCGCCCAGTTGACGCACCACCCGTTCGGTCGCCTCGCGGCCGGACCGACCGCACGGCCGCCGGCACGTCAGCACGCCGGCCGTACGACAACCGAACACGGCGCCGCGAAGCGCAGTACGGGCTTACTTCCGCTGCTAACGGGGAGGTCGCGGGTTCGAATCCCGCCCGGTCCACCACCACGGACCGGTAGCTCAGGGGCAGAGCACCATGCAGCCCGTACGACAGGTACTCGCGGCGCCCGTGTCCGGGTCCGGCGTCGGTCCGACACCTTCCACGACACGTCAGACATCTCACGTGCTTAAGAAGTCAAGCCGCGACGGCCTGATCGGCTGAGAAGGGGGTGAACGCGTGTTGTTCATCGAAGAGATGGCGGGTCTGCAGGCAGTGGTAGAGCTGGCCGAGGAGCCGGTTGAACAGGTGTCGTTGGGCCTGGGCATGCCAGTCCCCGGCCTCACGTCGGCGGCGGTAGTGCGCGTCGGCTCCGGGCGAGTTGCGCAGGGCGGAGAAGGCCCACAGGAAGCCGGCGGCGATCAGCCGGTCGTTCTTGATGAAGCGGCGGCCGACGAACTTCTTCTTCCCGGAGGCACGGGTGATCGGGGCCGAGCCGGCGTATGCCTTCAGGGCACGGGCGTCGGTGAAGCGGTCGCGGTCGTCTCCGATCTCGGCGAGCACCCGGGCGCCGAGCTGGACGCCAAGGCCGGGGAAACTGAGCAGGATCTCAGCGTCCGGGTGCTTGCGAAAAGACTCCTCCACCGCCCCGGCCAGGTCGTCGACGGCCCGGCACGCGGCATCCAGCTGGATCACGAGGGCGGCGAGCTGGCGTCCCATGGCGTCTTCGACGGCCTGCGGCTGGTGCGCGTAGTCGCCGCGGAAGACCTCTTTGAGGCGGCGGGCCTCGGCGTCGATGCCGCGCTCGCGGCCCGAGCGCCGCAGGGCGGCCTGGAGCTGTGCCGCGGACAGCTTCGCCGCGCGGGCCGGGGTCGGGGCCGCGGCCAGGACGGCACGGGCCTCGGGCCGGGCCAGGCCGTTCTGCTTGCCCTGGAAGGCATCCAGAGCGGCCGGGTAGAAGAGCTTGAGCAGCGAGCGGACCTGGTTGACCAGTTGCTGGCGGTGCCAGACGGCGTCCTGCTGGGCGCGGGCGAGCACGGTGACCGCCCGGGCCAGGTCACTGTCGGCGGGCAGCGGCCGGTGCGCGTGCATGTCAGTGCGCAGGAGGTTGGCCAGGACCAGGGCGTCGCCCGGGTCGGACTTCTTGCGGCTGACACTGTGCCGGTCTCGGTAGCGGGCGGCGGACAGTGGGTTGACCGCGTAGATCCGGCGTGTGCCGGTGCGCAGGGCCGCGACGAGCAGGCCGTGACTGGTCTCGATCGCCACCGGTATCGGGTCCTTCGGGGTGTCGCCGTGCTCGGCCAGTACGTCGAGCAGCACGCGGTAGCCGGCCGCGTCGTCGCTGATGCGCCGCTTGGCCAGCAGCGTGCCGGCTTCGTCGATGAGGGCGACGTCGTGGTGCTGCTCGGCCCAGTCGATGCCGCAGTACACGTTCAATCCGTACTCCTCGCTGTGTGCGTTTGTACAGGTGGCAAGCCTGTGTGGGCCACGCGGCGACCTAATTCCAGGACTCTCGGGTCCGCCATCTCACCAGCCGTTCGTGACGCCAGCGCGTCGCGGGGGCCTCTGTCTTGCGCAGAGCTCGAAGGCTCGGGAGGGAAACAGGAGGTCACCCTGCGGCGGGCTCGCACCACGACGATCAACGCCCAGTCGGCGCGGACGGGTTCCGCGGCGGTCCGAAGACGCCGGAGGCAACCGCTCTGTCGTCAGGCCTCGACGGGCCGGGAGACACCAGGAGTCCATCCGACGCCCACGCGGCCGACGCGAAACCCCTCCGCACCGATCCATCCAGCAGCGCCCGCACTGAGCGGGCTCTGCCTACACACGAATTAGGAGACCGACGCATGAGCAAGTTCGCCGCGCGCCGTCGCGCGCCCGCGGCCCCGGTGACCACCACGGGGCGCACCACCACCTACGAGGGCGGCGCCGCCTTCACCCGGGACGCCAGGAGCGACCTCTTCCTCTTCGCCGCCGTCAACATGGTCGGCGAGGACACCTTCTACGAGTCGGCCGGCCCGCGCGACCAGCGCTTCCGCCATCTCGTGCGCACCGCGACCCGGCAGGACCCGGACTGGGTGGCGCGCTTCGTGCCGTACCTGCGCGGTGAGATGAACATGCGGTCGGCCGCGCTCGTGGTGGCCGCCGAGTCCGCGCTCGCCCGCAAGGAGGGCCCGGGCGCGCGCGAGGCGACCGTCCCCGTCCGGCGGATGGTGGGCGACGCGCTGCTGCGCGCCGACGAGCCCGCCGAGTTCCTCGCGTACTGGAAGGCCCGCACCGGCAAGGTCACCCTGCCCGGCGGGGTGCAGCGCGGTGTCGCCGACGCGGTCGCCCGCCTCTACACCGAGCGGGCCGCGCTGAAGTACGACGGCGTGGCCGGCGCGTGGCGGATGGCCGACGTGGTGGCGCTGGCCAAGCCCCGCCCGGCGGGCCCGTGGCAGGCCGACCTGTTCGACTACCTCGCCGACCGGCGCTGGAAGCGCGAGACCGTGCGCGTCACCGACCGGCTGCCGCTGCTGACCGCCTACCGGGCCGCGATGGCGATGCCGACGGCGGAGCGGCGGGAGTTCTTCCTGGCCGACCCGGCGCGGCTGGGCGCGGCCGGCATGACCTGGGAGCAGCTGTCCTCGCTCGGTCCGATGGACGCGCGGGCGTGGTCGGCCATCGCGCCGCGGATGGGCCTGATGGCGCTGACCCGCAACCTGCGCAACCTCGACGAGGCCGGTGTGCCGGATGAGGTGGCCGAGCAGGTCGCCGCGCGGCTGGCGGACCCCGAGCAGGTGCGGCGCTCGCGGCAGTTCCCGTACCGGTTCCTGTCCGCCTACCGCACCGCGCCCTCGCTGCGCTGGGGCCGGTCCCTGGAGCGCGCGCTGCTGGCGTCCACGGCGAACGTCCCGGCGCTGCCCGGCCGCACCCTGGTGCTGGTCGACACCTCCACCTCGATGGGGGGCGCAGTCGCCGCGCGCAGCCGGATCCGGCACGTGGACGTGGCCGCGCTGTTCGCGGTGGCGCTGGCGGCCCGCGGCTGCGAGGTCGACCTGGTCGGCTTCGCCAACGGGACGTTCGACCACCGGCTGCGGCCCGGCGGCAGCGTGCTGAAGCAGGTCGAGGAGTTCTGCGCGCGGATCGGCGAGGTCGGGCACGGCACCGAGACGGTGGCGGCGCTGCGGGCGAGCTACCGGCGGCACGACCGGGTGGTGATCTTCTCGGACATGCAGGCGTTCGCCCACCCCGGCGGCGGCGCGGGCGGCCGGTCGGTGTCCACGGCGGTCCCGGCCGGCGTGCCGATGTTCGGCGTGAACACCGCCGGGTACGCCGCGTCCTCGATCGACACGGCCCAGCCGTACCGGTACGAGATCGGCGGCTTCTCCGACAAGCTGTTCACGATGGTCGACCTGCTCAGCCGGGGCCTCGACGCAGGGTGGCCCTGGGAGCGGTGACACGGGCGCCGCGTCCCCTCCGCGAAGGGGGACGCGGCGCCCGTCCGCTACGCGGCGGCCCGCAGGGCCGACTCCTCCGGCTCCGGGTGCGCGGCCCGGCGCGGCATCAGGAAGGCGACCGGGACGGCGACGGCCAGCGCGGCCGCCGCGATCAGCAACGTGAGCTGCGCGGCGCCGCCCATCCCGTGCCCGACCCGGCCGAAGAACACCGTGCCCAATACCGCGACACCCATGCAACCGCCCAACTGCTGAGCGGCGTTGAGCACGCCGCCGGCCGAGCCCGCCTCCTCGTCGGACACCCCGGCCAGCGCGATGTCGAAGAACGGGGCCATCGCCAGGCCCAGGCCGATGCCGCTGAACAGCAGGGACGGCGCGAGCTGCCAGGCCTGGACCTGCTCGTCTCCGGCCTGGCCCGGCACGCGCCGCGGGACTGACGCCCGCGTCCCGGCCGTCGGCACTCGTCCCTAGGGGCACTCGGCCACGCCCCCGTCCTCGGCGTCGTAGTGGTCGAACCACGGCAGCCCGGCCGCGCCGTAGGCGGCCCGGTCGACCGGCGACACGGGCGGCGCCTCCCCGGTGATCTCCCGCCACAGCGGCACCGTGGCCAGGTGGACGACCACCCGGCCGGAGGGCCGCTCCCGCCAGTCCTCCAGCGGCCGGTCGTCCCGGTAGACCTCCTGCCGCATCCGCCCGCCCGCGCCCAGGCCCGTTGCGGCCGCTTCCCGCTCGCCGCCCTCGCCGTCTTCCGGCAGGTCCAGGCCGTATCCGGGCGGCGGGGCGGGCGGCAGCGGCTGCGCGGTCGGACTCTCGGCGTCGGGGGCCGCGCCCCAGCCGCCGTGCGCGAGCCGGGCCTGGGCGGCGCGGGCCTGCGCCGCCGCCCAGTGCTCCAGCACCTCCGGGCGCAGCTCGAAGACCTGCAGGCGCACGGCGCCGCCGAGTTCCGCGCCGTCGCCCTGCTCGTCGGCGGCCGTCTCCGCTCCCGGCGGCGCCGCCACGAACTGCCGGGTCACCCCCTGCCCGGAGTTGACGCCGTCCAGCCACGGCTGACGGGGCAGCACCAGGTAGTTCTGCGGGTCCTGCTCCAGCCGGCCGCTCCACGGCCGCCCCGACACCGCGCACACCCCGCCCGCCCCGACCTGGAGCGCCACCGGCGCCGTCGAGGACAGGCTCAGCCACATCGCCTCACGCCGGTGCACCGGCACCAGCACCCCGCCGCGCCCCCGCCACGACCGGGGCGTCCGCTCCGGGTAGTCCGCCACCCGTCTCAGCGGGAAGGCGCCGAGCCCCGGCGGCAGTGGGTGGGTTCCCTTCTCCGGCAGCCGCAGCGTCCGCATGAACCGGACGGTCGCCCCGCCCGGTAGTTCCAGCGCCGTACCCGATATCCGCACCAGACCGTCCACCGCAGGCCCCCCTCTTCGCCGGCCCCGACGTCCGTCAGCCGCGGCCACGCGCCTCCAAGGATGCCAAATACGCGTTGTATGCGACGAGTTCGGCGTCACCGTCCCGTTCGGCCGCCCTGTCCTGACGGCGTGCCTGGCGCTGCTCGGACGTGTACCACTGGAACAGCAGCGCCACCAGCACCACGACCGAGGGGATTTCGCTGAACGCCCACGCGATGCCGCCGGCCGCGACCTGGTCGCTGAGCGGGTCCACCCGCAGGGAGGCCGCCGGGTGCAGGAACGTGCTGACCATCGGCTCGCTCGCCATCATCAGGGCGATGCCGAAGAACGCGTGGAAGGGCATGCCCGCGAACAGCTCCAGCATCCGCATCACGTACCCGGGCCGGTGCGGACCCGGGTCGACGCCCATGATCGGCCAGAAGAAGATCAGCCCCACCATCAGGAAGTGCACCATCATCAGCACGTGCCCGGCGTCGCTGCGCATCAGGTCGTCGAAGAGCGCCGTGAAGTACAGCGCGTACAGGCTGGCGACGAACAGCGGGATGGTGAACGCCGGGTGGGTGATCACCCGCAGGTAGCGGCTGCGCAGCAGCTTCACCAGCAGCTCGCGGGGGCCGAGGCGCCCCTTGCCGGCCGTCGGCAGCGCCCGCAGGGCCAGCGTCACCGGCGCGCCGAGCAGCAGCAGGATCGGCGCCAGCATGCTGAGGATCATGTGCTGCACCATGTGCACGCTGAACATGACCATGCCGTAGTCGTTGAGCCCGGTGCACATCGTCAGGCCCACCGTCAGCACGCCGAACACGAAGGCGACGGTGCGCCCGACCGGCCAGCGGTCACCGCGCCCGGCCAGCCGAAGCACTCCCCAGCCGTAGAGCGCGAGCATCAGTACGCACAGGGTGAGGAAGAACGGGTCCCCGCTGAACGCCAGCCCCCGCCCGAGGGTGAACGGCGGCAGGTCCGTGTGCATCCCGGGCATCCCGGGCATGGCGTGCCCGCCGTGGTCCATCCGTCACTCCTTCGACCGTCGTGCCCCACCAGACTAGAGCCGCCCCCGGCCGGGGTTCCGGCCGGGGGCGGGCTGCCCGGGGGCGGCGGGTCAGAGCACGCACTCCGCCTCGACGTAGCGCTCGGCCGGCACCGTCTTGAGGTGCTCGACGGCCTCGGCGAGCGGCACCAGCGTGATCTCGGTGCCGCGCAGCGCGGTCATCATGCCGAACTTGCCGTGGTGCACGGCCTCGACCGCGTGCCAGCCGAAGCGGGTGGCGAGCACCCGGTCGTAGGCGGTCGGGGTGCCGCCGCGCTGCACGTGCCCGAGGATCACCGGGCGGGCCTCCTTGCCGAGCCGCTCCTCCAGCTCCACCGAGAGCTGGTTGGCGACGCCGGAGAACCGCTCGTGCCCGTAGGCGTCGGTGGCCCCGGAGGTGAAGTCCATGGTGCCCGGGCGCGGCTTGGCGCCCTCGGAGACCACCACGATGGCGAACTTCTTGCCCGCCTCGAATCGCCTGCCGACCACGTCGGCCAGCTCCTGCACGTCGAAGGGCCGCTCGGGCACCACGATGGCGTGCGCGCCGGCCGCCATGCCCGAGTGCAGCGCGATCCACCCGGTGTGCCGGCCCATGACCTCCACGATGAGCACCCGCTGGTGCGACTCCGCGGTGGTCTTCAGCCGGTCCAGCGCCTCGGTGGCCACGGTCACGGCGGTGTCGAAACCGAAGGTGACGTCGGTGGAGGCGATGTCGTTGTCGATCGTCTTGGGCACCCCGACGATCGGCAGGCCCGCGTCCGACAGCAGCCGGGCGGCCTTGAGCGTGCCCTCACCGCCTATCGGGATGATCGCGTCGAGCCCCAGGTCGCGGACGTGGCCGCGGGCCTGCTCCACGCCGCCGCGCAGGTGCGCCGGCTGGACCCGCGAGGAGCCGAGGATGGTGCCGCCGCGGGCGAGGATGCCGCTGACCGCGTCGAGGTCCAGCTTGCGGTAGTCGCACTCCAGCAGGCCCTTCCACCCGTCGTGGAAGCCGATGACCTCGTCGCCGTGGTCGACCACGGCACGGTGCACCACGGAACGGATGACGGCGTTGAGCCCCGGGCAGTCGCCGCCGCTGGTCAGGACGCCAATTCGCATGTGATCGCTACTCCTGGAACTCAACCGGACGGCCGGACCCCGTCGTCCGGATGGATCGCGGCCAGCTTACCGAGCACGGAGCGATCGCCTCCACGACGACCGTACTGCGGACACCTGACGATGACCCGAACAGCCGGGGAACGGAAGGACAACCCGGGGCGGCCCGGACCGGTCGGCGGCCGGCCGGGCCCGCACCCGGGGGAAGGGAGGTGCCGCCCGGGGTCAGGCGGGCTGGACGGCCGCCGAGATCCGCTCGGCGCGCAGCGCCTCGTACCACTGGTCGTCGACCGGCGGCAGGGCGTTGACGTCCAGCGCCAGCTTGATCAGCAGGTCGGCGATCTGCGGGTTGCGGGCCATCACGGGGCCGTGCATGTAGGTGCCGAAGACCGTTTCGTTGAACGCGCCCTCGGTGCCGTCGCCTGTGCCGTTGCCCTTGCCGATCCGCAGCCGCGCCAGCGGCCGCGCGGCGGGTCCGAGGTGGGTCACCCCTTGGTGGTTCTCGAAGCCTGTCAGCTGCGGCAGGCCGAGGTTCGGGTCGATGTCGGCCAGCACGTCGCCGACGCACCGCTCGCCCTCGCCGCGCACGCTGACCACGTCCAGCAGGCCGAGGCCCGGCTCCGGGCGGCCGAGGTCGTTGACGAACTCGTGGCCGAGGATCTGGTACCCCGCGCAGACCGAGAAGACGATCGCCCCGTTGGAGACCGCCCGGTTCAGCCCGCCGTCGCGGCGCAGCCGCTCGGCCGCCAGCCGCTGCGGGCGGTCCTCGCCGCCGCCGACCAGGTAGATGTCCCCGGAGGTGGGGATCGGCTGGTCGGAGCGGACGTCCACCCGGGTCACCGGCACCCGGCGCTGGCTGGCCCGCCGCTCCACCACCAGCACGTTGCCCTGGTCACCGTAGGTGCTCAGCAGGTCGGGGTAGACCCAGACCAGGCGCAGGCTGGACTCACTCATGCGGTGCTCCTCTTAGTTGCCGACCTTGCGGCGCAGGTCCTGGAAGGCGGTGTAGTTGGCGATGGCCTCGATCCGGCCGGGGGGCGCGGACCGCACCGCCTCGTCCAGGTCGGCGCAGACCAGGAAGCGCAGGCCGGCCACTTCGAGCCGCACGGCGAGGTCCATCCGGCGGTCGCCGATGACCATGATCGGGTGGCCGGAGAGCCGGGTGTAGTCCACGTCCCACAGCCACGAGGTGTCGGTGCCGTCCGCGCCGCGGGCGTTGACCGACAGGATCACCGGCGCGGGCGGGCCGTCGATCAGCGAGAACGTCTCCAGCCAGCCCGCCGGGTTCTTCGCCAGCAGCAGCCGCAGGTCGCGCTGCTGGTACGACACCACGTCGTACCGCCCGGCGACCGCCTGCACCTTGTACATCCGCTCCAGGGCGACCTTGGGGTCCACGCCGAACGCCGCCGCGACCGCCGCGGAGACGGTCGCGTTGGACTTGTTGGCCCGGCCGGGCAGCTGGAGGTGGATCGGCCAGGCCACGCCGTAGGGGTCGATGACGTGCTCGCCGTGCAGCGACCAGGTCGGCATGGGGCGGCGGAAGCCGCAATCGGCGCAGTACCAGTCGTCCGACGGGCGCTGGAGCACACCACCGCAGGACGGGCAGGACCACGCGTCGTCCTTCCACGCCTGGCCCGCGGCCACCCACACCACGGTCGGGCAGGACGAGGCGGCCCAGGTGATCAGCGGGTCGTCGGCGTTGGCGATGATGATCGCCTCGGAGCCGGCCAGGCCCTCGCGCCACTTCTCGGCCAGCATCCGGGTCTCGGCGGCGCGGTCGAGCTGGTCGCGTGAGAGGTTGAGCAGGGCGATCGCCTTCGGGGCGACCTGGCGGGCGACGCCGGCCAGGTACTTCTCGTCGACCTCGATGACGCCGAAGCGGGCGTCGGAGCCGCCGGCCAGCGCGGAGGTGATGCCGGCCGGCATGTTGGCGCCGAGCGCGTTGGAGACGACGGGGCCGCCCGCGCGCAGCGCCTCGGCCAGCAGGCGGGTGGTGGTGGTCTTGCCGTTGGTGGCCGACACCAGCACGACGTCGAGGTGGCGGGCGAGCCGGGCGAGCAGGTCCGGGTCGAGTCTCAGCGCCACCTTGCCGCCGATCACCGATCCGCTGCCCTTGCCCGCCGCGCGCGACACCGCCGCCGCGGCTTTGCCCGCCGTCACGGCCAGCTTGGCCCGCGGCGACAGCGGCTCTGCATTGCCTGCCATCGTCTCGTATCCTCCTCGACTCCGGCCGCACCGCTGCCCAGGTGTCGGCCGGTCCTTCGCCGGTTCAAGGGCCCCGGCGCCGCCGGGCGGCAGGCGGGGTTCCGGTCGGCGCTCAGCCTATCCATTCTGCGTGCCCGGATGCGCCTCGGCGCGGGGCGCCGGCCCAGGAGAAACCCGCAGGGCCCCGGAGAACAGGGTGAGTTGGGGGCCGAGGGGCCGCTGTTGCGCACGTGCGGACGGCCGCGCCGCGCGGGGCGGTCACAGGCCCTGCGTGCCGGCCCGGTCGCCGGCCGAGGCCAGCCGCCCCCACAGCAGGTCCGCCAGACTGCGCACCAGCTCGTCCCGGGAGCAGGGCCGCTCGCTGAGCCACCAGTCCCCGGCGGCGTACATCATGCCGACGATGCCGTGGCCCCAGAAGCGGGCCACCTCGCGGGTGTCCGGCCCCAGGTCGAGCCGCTCGGCTATCACCGCGCCGAGGTCCTCGCCCATCCGGCGCAGCAGCGGCACCTGATGGCGTCCGACGTCGAAGCCCTTCTCGCCGTCGGCGGCGGGCGTCTCGGCCGGGTGCATCAGGAAGCGGTAGACCTGCGGCCGGGTCTCGATCGCGGACAGGTAGGCGTGCAGGGTGGCCTCGACCCGGTGGCGGCGGTCGCCGGAGGAGTCCAGCGCGTGGCGCAGGGTGGCCAGCAGCGCGTCGGTGTGCCGCTTGGCGAGCGCGCGGTACAGCCCGCTCTTGTCGCCGAAGTGCCGGTAGAGGATCGGCTTGGTGATGCCCGCCTCCGCGGCGATGGCGTTCATCGACGCCTCGGGGCCGTCCCGCAGCACCACTCGCTCGGCCGCCTCGAGCAGCTCGATGCGCCGCCGCTCCGTGGCCGTCCGCTGGTCCTGCCGCTGCCCGGTCTCCACCACGCCTCCTGTGTCGTGCCGCTGCTTGTACTGGCGCAACGTAACACTCCCGACATGCCCGGATGTCGGGTGCTCGACGAGTTGACATCGCTTACCACCTGGTAACAGACTTCATGTTACCGCTAGTAACAGGTACGTGGAGGGGACCATGGGCGAATTCACGCTCGAACTCAACGACGACCAGCAGGCCGTGCGCGAATGGATCCACGGCTTCGCCGCCGATGTCATGCGCCCGGCCGCCGCCGAGTGGGACGAGCGCGAGGAGACGCCCTGGCCGATCATCCAGGAGGCCGCGAAGATCGGCCTGTACTCCCTGGACTTCTACGCCCAGCAGTTCTTCGACCCCACCGGGCTCGGCATCCCGATGGCGATGGAGGAGCTGTTCTGGGGCGACGCGGGCATCGCGCTGTCCATCGTCGGCACCGGGCTGGCCGCCGTCGGAGTGCTCGCCAACGGCACCGAGGAGCAGATCGGCACCTGGGTGCCGCAGATGTACGGCGACGCGGACGACGTGAAGGTGGCCGCCTTCTGCTCCTCCGAGCCGGACGCCGGCTCCGACGTGGGCGCGATGCGCACCCGCGCGGTGTACGACGAGGCCAAGGACGAGTGGGTGCTCAACGGCACCAAGACCTGGGCCACCAACGGCGGGATCGCGAGCGTCCACGTGGTCGTCGCCGTGGTCGACCCGGAGCTGGGCACCAAGGGCCACGCGTCCTTCATCGTGCCGCCCGGCACCCCCGGGCTCTCCCAGGGCCAGAAGTTCAAGAAGCACGGCATCCGCGCCTCGCACACCGCCGAGGTCGTGCTCGACAACGTGCGCGTGCCCGGCGACTGCCTGCTCGGCGGCAAGGAGAAGCTGGACGAGCGGCTCGCCCGGGCCCGGGAGCGGGCCCGCTCCGGCGCCGACGGCGGCGAGCGGGTGAAGAACGCCGCCATGGCCACCTTCGAGGCGTCCCGCCCGGCGGTCGGCGCGATGGCCGTCGGCACCGCCCGGGCCGCCTACGAGTACGCGCTCGACTACGCCGTCAACCGCGAGCAGTTCGGCCGCCCGATCATCGACAACCAGGGCGTCGCCTTCCAGCTCGCCGACATGCGCACCCGGATCGACGCCGCCCGGCTGCTGGTGTGGCGCGCGTCCTGGATGGCCGCCGCGGGCCGGCCCTTCACCTCGGCCGAGGGCTCGATGTCCAAGCTCTTCGCCAGTGAGACCGCCAAGAAGGTCACCGCCCAGGCCGTCCAGATCCTCGGCGGCAACGGCTTCACCCGGGAGTACCCGGTGGAGCGGATGCACCGCGACAGCGCGATCTACACGATCTTCGAGGGCACCAGCGAGATCCAGCGGCTGGTCATCGCCCGCACGCTGGCGGGCGTGCCCATCCGCTGACCGGCCGGCCGCCGGGGGAGCCGGGGGGAGACGACGACGCCGGGTGCGGGGCCTGCGGGCCCGCACCCGGCGTTCGCGTTCGACGTGGAAGGGCGGGCCGCCCCGCGGGGTCAGTCGCGGTAGCCGCGGAGCACGAACCAGGCGAGGAAGGCGACGCCCAGCACGGAGACGACGATGAGGGTGCGCATCACCGGGCCGGGGCCGGGCGACTCGTTGACCGCGAGGGCCGTCAGCGCGTGGTGGATCTGCATGGGGTCTCCTTCGGCTTCGACGCTTCAGCGTAGACCCGGCCGCGGACGGCGCGGCCCGCAGGGTCGGCGGACGCGGGCCGTCCCGCGTGACGTCCGCCACCCGCTCCCGAACCCTCCCGCCGGATGCGGACCGTCTGGTTCAATGGGGGGCATGGCTGGTGCTGTTGGGATCGTGGGGACGGGGCGCGACGACCTCGAGCCCTTCTGGCCGTCCCGGCAGCAGCACCACTTCGACCGCTGGTGTTGCCGCGCGATCCCCGCGCGGCCCCGCGTCGCCCGCTGACCCGCCCGCATCCGGCCGAGGCACCCGCGCCTCCGCTTCTCGACCGATGCCGCCGTGGCAGCCGGCCCGTCCCCGGTCCGCGCAGAAGGAAGTCCTCCGACTCCACCGGCCCTCGCGCGAAAGAACCGAAGCCATGTCGAACCCGATCCACGCCTCCTCCCCGCCGGCGTCCGCCGTCGGCCGCCAGCACCTGCGCGCCGTGCACCCCGGCGAGGCGCCGCCCGCCCCCGACTTCCTGCCGCCCGGCGCCACCTGGCTGCCCGCGCCCGGCCACGTGCTGCCCGCGGTGCCCGGTGGCGCCCCGATGGTCGGCTACCTCGTCCTGGTCCCGGCCGACCGGGCCGAGCCGCCGCTGCCGGAGGCCGTGCCCCTCGCCGCCGCCGAGCCGCCGTCCGGCGGCCCGGTGCGGATCGACGGGGAGCGGCGCACGGCGACCGTCGACGGGCGGCCGCTCGAACTGACCTACCTGGAGTTCGAGCTGCTGGCCCACCTGGTCGCCCACCCGCACCGCGTGCACTCCCGCGAGCAACTGGTCGCCACCGTCTGGGGATACGGCCACGTCGGCGACGGCCGCACGGTGGACGTCCACGTGGCCCGGCTGCGCCGCAAGCTCGGGCCCGAGCACCGCGGCGGCATCGTGACCGTCCGCCGGGTCGGCTACAAGTACGCGCCGCCGTTCGGGCGCTGACCGGGGATCCGGGGCCGGGGGCGGCCGCTGCGTCGCCGTCCCCGGATCACGGCCGCCCGTCCGGGTCCTCCGGTGCGGCGGCTACGGCACCACCGTGACCGGCCAGCGCCCGGCCTTCACCAGCCGGACCGCCACTGAGCCCACCAGCCGGTGCCCCGCGCGCTCGGAGGCCCCGACCACCACCGCGTCGGCCTTGAGCTGGTCGGCGGCCATCGTCAGTCCGCTGTACGGGTCGCCGCGGAAGGTGTGGAACTCCCAGCGGACCCGGAAGGTGTCCCGCACGCGCTCCACCGCCGCGCGGATCTCCGCCAGCAGTTGCTCGGCCACGCCGGTGTCCGCCTCCGAGACCGGGGCCCCCAGCGCCGCGCCGCCGGCCAGGTAGGGCTGCACGTACACCAGGGCGAGCAGGGCGTTCTGGCGCCGGGCGAGCCCGCCGGCGTACGCGGCGGCCCGCCAGGAGGAGTCCGAGCCGTCGAGACCGGCGACGATCACTTTCGGACCGTCGGTTCCGCGTTCGAACCCGGTGCTCGGCTTCTGCTCTTCCACCTGGTCAGGCTATCGGTCCGCGCCGGTGGCGACTCACCCTTGTGCGCGCTCCGCTCTCACCCGAATGGGCTTATTGCCACGACATGTGCCGTTTTGAGGGGCACGCTTTGGAGGAGGAGTGAAGCAGGCGGCCTCCGTCCGCCCGGCGCCCGCACCGTCCCGACCGGTCCGCGCGCCCGCGCTCGCAGTCCGCCCATGCCGCTACCGGGGAGGTTAGTGATGCCGAGCGTGTCGACGAACGTGTTCGTGCGGAGGGGGCCGGCCGAGGTCTTCGACTTCCTCGCGGACGCCCGCAACCTCGCCCTGTGGAGCTCGGGGGTTGCCTCGGTCGATCCGGCGTACGTGCGGCCCGGATCGGAGGCCGAGTACCACTACCGCTACCCGGGTCGGCGCCGCTCGCACCGGCTGGTCTGCGCCGACTACGAGCCCGGGCGCCGGATAGCCTTCCGCGGCCAGCGGATGTGGAGCCCGCTGGGTACCCAGGTGCCCCTCTACAGCTTCGATCTGCTGCCGCACGCCGACGGCACCCTGGTCCGGCTGTCGGTCACCAGCTCGCTCAGCGCCGGGCTGCTGCTGCTCGGGCCGGTGGTCGCCATGGCCTGGCGGCGCGACCTGCCCGCCGACGGGCTCAAGCTCCGCGAACTGCTCACCGGCCAGCTCACCGCGCCGGCCGCCGCCCCCGTCCCCGCCGCCCCTCCCGTCATCGGACCGCCGTCCGAGCCCGCCTCGGCCCCCGCCGCGGCCGCCGCTCCGGCGCCCCTGATCGGCCCGCCCCCCGCTCCCGTGCTCGGCCCCTCCGGGCCCGCCGCGGAGCCGCCCTCGGCCGCGCCCCAGGCCGGCGACCGCGCCGAGCGGGCCGAGCACGCCGTGCCCGCCGCCGGCGCGCTGCCGGCCTCACCGGCGCCCCATGGCTACGACTTCGCTCATTGAGTGTTAAACTAATCTCGCGTGAGGGCGCCCGCGCCGCCCGCTCACCGACTGCCCCGGTCTGGTACCCCCGTCCCGGCCGGGGCTCTTTTCTGCCCGCTCGCGCCCGTTCCCGGTTGCGCTTCCCACGGCCCGAGCGCAGCGAACGCCTCCGCGACCCGCAGCAGCCAGGCCACGTCGGCCTCGATCGTGCCCGCCCGCGCCGCCCCCGGCGGGGGAGCGGCCGGCCCCCGCGGCCCCGGACGGAGCCCGGAGCGGCGCGCCTCCAAGGCTGCCGCCAGCCCCGCCGCCTCGGCGTCCGACGGCTCCCCCCGCGGCCCCGCGCCGGCGTCCACCGGGCCGTACGGCCGCAGCGCCAGCCGCCCGTCGTGGATCTCGATCACCCGCCGGTAGAGCGCGAACTCCACCTGCCAGGGCCACGGCCCCACCCTGTGCCCGCGCCCCCGCGACGGCGCCAGCGCGATGCCGGGATGCGCCTCGTGCAGCGCCGACCACAGCGGCTCCAGGGCGCGGTGGGCGCGGTAGGCGCGGGCCAACCGTCGCGGCGCGGTGAGCGCCCGCTCCCACACCGTGGCCGTCGCCCCGCTCACCGCCAGTGCGGCGACCGCCGCCGCCAGCAGCGCCGACACCGGGTCCTCCACGGTGTCCTGGCGGCCCGACCGCAGCAGCCGGACCACATCCGTGCACAGCCACAGCGCCCACACCGCGCCCACCGCGGCACTGACCGTCATCAGCCGCAGCCCCGTGCGCAGCGCGCTGGGCCCGATCCGCCGCGCGTGCCGGCCGAGCAGGGTGACGAAGAGCGCCAGGCAGTACACCGCGTATACCATGAACAGCACGTCGTACGTCGCCAGGAACCAGCGTCCCGGGCCCGGCGCGACCCCGGAGGCGGCCCCCGGCCGCGCGTGCAGCCCGGCCAGGGCGAAGAGCACGGCCATCGCGGCCAGCACCGCCGCCGCCCGCCGCACCAGGCGGCGGGCCGGGCCGCGGTCCGTCCCGCCGAGCGTCCGGGCCACCAGGGCCAGCGACGTCAGCCCGCACAGCTTCAGTTCCGCGCCCGCCAGCACCCCGATCCGCGGCACGGGCCCGAGCCGGTCGAGCGCGTCCATCGTGCGCGGCGCCAGCACCACCAGCGCGGCCCCCGTCGACAGTGCGAACCAGCAGATGTAGCGGGTCGCCGGGTCGCCCACCCCGCGGCGGGCCAGCACGAAGCGGTAGGCGCCGAAGGCCAGCAGCAGGCCGCCCGCGGTGTAGGTGGCCACGTCGTCAAGCACGCGGCCCGCCCTGCCCGCTCTGCCGCCCGAACACCGAGCCGAGCCTGCGCTGTTCGCCCTCGGCCAGGGCGGGGGCGCGTTCGTCGCGCGCGGCCCGCGACCGGATCAGCGACGCGAGCAGTTCCGCCTCGCGCTCCTGCGGTTCGGTGTAGACGGTCCGGCCCAGCACCCGGTGCACCAGCGCGTCCGGCAGGTGGGGGAGCAGCGCGTCCGTTCCGGAGCCCCCGACCGGGGCGGCGGTGTCGTGCCCGCACACCAGATGGGCCGCCTCGTGCAGCAGGATGTGCTGCTGGTGCAGCGCGCTCGTCCCGGTCGCGTACAGGATGCAGTCCGCGTGGTCGGTGACCATCAGCAGCCCGCACGGCACGTCGGCCCGTGCCGGCAGCGGGATCAGGTCGATGGGGCGGCCGCGGCGCTCGGCGAGCCGGGCGATCAGCTCCGCCGCGTCGAACGGCGCGGGGAGCGCGGTGTCGCCCATCACCCGCCGGTACCTCTTCCACAGCTGTCTGTGGGACGGCTGCCGTCGCACGCCCTCCACCCCCACCGTTGTTCGGGGCCCGCGGACGCTCCGCGCGGCCCGGATCCGCGAACGCGGCCGTGACTACCGGGAGTTGCGGTCGGCCTCGCGCTTGGCGATCAGGTCGATCATGTCGCTGATCGTGCCCATCCCCTCCGGCGAGAGGTTGACCGCCCGCAGCGCGACGCTGCGCACGCCCGCGTCCCGCAGCGCCCCCAGCAGCTCCAACTCGGCCGCGATCCGCGCCCCCTGGTCGTCGTCGAAGAAGTACGCGACCGGGATCTGGAAGAACTGGGCGAGCGCCTCGAGATGGCGCTTGGTCGGGTTGTCCCGGCGGCCGGTGCGCAACTGCCACAGGTACGTCGCCGAGAAGCTCTCCCCGGTGGCCTCGCGGCAGGCGCGCGCGACCTCCTCGTGGGAGTACGGCTCCCGGCCGCTGCCGCGCACGACGCGGAAGAGCGCGTCGATCTTCTCGGCCAGCGTCGACGGCGCTGTGCTTCTGCCCTCACCCATGACCTGGCCCTCCGCCCCGACCGGGCGGCCATCGTAGCCCGGCCGGGCGGTGCGGGGGAGTGGCGAGCCGCGGGGCGTCCCCGGCGCCGTCCACACCCGTCCCACCCGCCCCGTCCGCCGCTCCCGGCGGCTGGAAAACGCCGCGGGCGGCGCGGCGGAGCCGTGTCGGCGCCCCGCCCGGGCCGGGGCGGCGGACACAATGAGCGCATGGGTCTTCACCGAGCGTCCCTCCTGTCCGTGCTGGCCGCCTGCGCCGTGGTCGCGAGCCCCCTCCTCACCGGGTGCTCGGGATCGTCCGGATCGTCCGGCAAGGACCACCCCGGGTCGCTGACCGGGCCGGCCCGCGGCGGCCGGACGACCGCCACCTACCAGGCCGGCGAGCAGGGCTCCGCGCCCGGCGGCGACGTGATGCGGCACACCGTGGACCTGCTCGAGGAGCGGGCGCGGGCCCTCGGCGTCGACGGCGCCGCCTTCACGGTGCACGGCGCCACGATCACCGCCACCGCGCCCGGGAACCGGACCGCCGAACTGCGGCAGATCGCGGCCGTGGCCGAACTCACCTTCCGCCCGGTGCTGGACTCCGCGCTGCCGGGCGCGGCTCCGGGCGGCGCCTCGCAGCCCTCCGGCTCCGGCTCGGTCTCCGCCGACCTCAAGGCCGCGTACGCCGCCCTGACCTGCGCCGCGAGCGGCGCCACTCCCTCGGCGACGCCGACCGCCGCGACCCCGCTGTCGGTGCCCTCGCAGGCCACCATCGCCTGCGACGACAAGCTCGGGGAGAAGTTCCTGCTGGCCCCGGCCGCCCTCAGCGGCGCCGATGTCGACAAGGCCACCTCGGACTTCGACAAGAACGGCGGCGGCTGGATCGTCGACCTGGACTTCACCGCCGCCGGCGGGCGGAAGTTCGCCGACGTCACCGGCACGCTGGCGCAACAGGTGTCGCCCGCCAACCGGTTCGCGATGCTGCTGGACGGCTCGGTGCTGTCGGCGCCCTCCGTGGAGTCGGCCATCAGCGGGGGACAGGCGCAGATCACCGGGAACTTCACGCAGCGGTCCGCGCGGGAGCTGGCCGCACTGATCGACAGCGGCACCCTGCCGGTCACCCTGACCGTCACCGACGTCACCAGGAGGTGACACCCGCGCCGCCCGGCGGCGGACGGCCCCGCGCGAGCCGTCAGTAGCGCAGCACGGCCGCGATGTGCCCGGCGTCGGTGAGGCCGCCGTCGGGCACGAAGTGGACCCGGGCCCCGGTGTCCAGGGCCTGCTCGGCGATCTCGTCCACGATGTCCTCCCGGGCGCCGCGGTCCTGGGGCCCGGCGGGGATCAGATGGTCGCCGTCGTCCCGCACGGTCGTGCGGTAGCCCTCCTCGATGGCGACCAGCTCCGCCCGGCCCTCCGCCACCGACTGCCACACCTCGTCCACCCCGCCGGCGAACGCCTTGCGGCCGCGGGCCCGGTCCAGGTCCGCCAGCACCGAGGCCACCGCCTTCCGGTCGCGGGCCCGGTCGGCCTCCCGGACGGCCCGGCCCAGCGCCTCGCCGGGCCCCTCGGCCAGACCGCCCTGGGTGATCCTGGCGACGGCCTCGCGCACCACCGGCCCCACGTCGTCCAGCGCGCTGATCGCCTCCGACTCGCCGACCAGGTACAGCGGCCGCGGGTCGGTCGCCAGCACGGTGCCCGCCGCGTCCGACACCTCGCGCAGGAAGGTCCGGGTGTCCTCGTCCTCGAACGTGCTCGGCGTGTCCCCGATCCGCTCCTGCCGCTCCGGATCGAAGTCGACGGTCGGCCGGCGCACGGGGAAGGGGCCCGCCTCCCGCTCGGGGATCTGCCGGCGGCCGCCGCTCCACAGCGTCGCGACCTGCGCGGACAGCGCCAGCACCCAGTAGGGGCGGCTCGCGGCGTGCGCGGCCACGAGGTTGCGGGTCAGGAAGGTCTGGGCGAGCAGCACCCGCTCCGGCACGGACCGGGCCAGCGACCACACGTGGTGCTCACCGGGCGCGGCGAAGATCGCCAGCCCCTCCTCGGAGTGCACCAGGTCCACCTCGCCCATCGCCCGGTCCAGCTGGCCGATCACGTCGATCCGCGCCGCCCGCGACACCTCGGGGTCGTGGTGGACCGCGTTCTTCGCCTCCTCCAGCAGGTTCCGCAGCCGTACGGCGTCCTGCGCGCGGTCCGGCTCCCGCCGGTGGGTCGGCAGCAGCACGGACACCGCGGGGTAGGCCCGGGGCCGGCGCATCTCGGCGAGCACGGTCGGGGTCAGCGGCTGGTGCGTGGAAGGCATGGCGGACCTCTCCATCGGCGGACCGGGGGCACTGCGCGGTGCGACTCCTCCGCGACGGCTCCACCGCCGCGGACGCACCCGCCCTTCCCCCTCGGGCGCCCCCCGATTCGTCTCCCCCTTCCTGCATAACTCAGTCCCCCTCCCTCCGCAGCCCCAGGATTTCCCGGCTCGGGGGCCGCGGCGGCGGGCAACCCCGCGGGTGACACGCATGGGCGGGTGTGCGAAGCTGCCGTGCGCAGGGGAGGGGGCGTGGTGGGGGTGGAATCCGATCTCGGACCACGGAGGCCGCGGGAAGCACATGAGCAGCGGGAAGACCGGGAGCGGCGGAGAACGACGGAGCCGCGGGAATCACGGACCGCGGTGAGCGGCGGCCAGGCCGCGCTCGCCGTGATCGTGGTCGGCGGGATCGGGCTGACCGCGCTGCTGCTGCGGCCGGACGCGCCGCTGATGGCCAAGGGGCGCGGCCCGCTGGGCCACTCCTCGGGCCTCGTGCTGCTGATCGCCGTGGCCTGCCTGTTCGCGGGCCTCATCGCGACCCGCCGCCACCGCGAGCGCCTCGACCACGACCGCCGCCTGAGCCCGGCCGAGCAGCACCTGTCGGACGCGGTCCGCCAGGCCCTCGGCGTCCTCACCGTCGTCCTGCCCCTCCTCGTCCTGGTCCTGCACCGCTTCGGGAGGCCCCACGGCGGCGGGGGCCGCGGCCTGAAGACCGGGCCGCTCGACACCGGCACCCGCACTGCCACGCCGGAGCACCCCCGGGTCTCCGGCCACATCCCGGGCTGGGTGCCCGTCGCCGCGGAGGTGCTCGGCGCGCTCATACTGCTGGCCCTGGTCGCGGGCGCGGCATGGTTCCTGTGGGGGCTGCTGCACCGGCCCGCGCGCGGACGGTACGAGGCCACGTACGGGACCGCCGACGACGGGCAGGAGCTGATGGCGCAGGCCGTCGACTCCGGTCGGCGCGCCCTGCTGGACGGGGACGACGCGCGGACCGCCGTCATCGCCTGCTACCTGGCGATGGAGACCTCCCTGGCCGCCTCCGGCGTGGCCCGGCGGGCGTCGGACAGCCCGCAGGACCTGCTCGAGCGCGCCTCCGCCGGAGGCCTGCCGGCGGGGGAGGCGGCCGGCGACCTGACCGCCCTGTTCCGCGAGGCGCGCTACTCCACCCACCCGATGGACGACGGCCACCGCGCCCGCGCGGGCGCGGCCCTCGCCGAGATCGCCGCCCAGCTCGACCGGCCGGGGCCGACGGCGGCGGAGACCGCGGAGGCGACCCCGTGAACCCGACCCCGCGCGAGCCCGGCACCGGGCCGGAGGGCGCCCGCCGGCCCGGGCGGTCCGCGCCCGGCTCCGTGGCGGAGTCCCGGGCGATCCTGACCGCCGCGGCCGTCGTCTCCGTCGTCGTGCTCTACCTCGCCGACGGAGCGGCCGCGGCCGCGACCGGTCTCGCGCTGATCGCCGTCGTCGGGCTGCTCGCGGCCCGCTTCGCCGCGGGCATCGGCGCGCAGGACAGCGACCACCGCCAGAAGGTGCGGCTGCTGAGCGGCCGGGCCCCCGCGCTCGGCGAGTGGCAGCGCATCGTCGAGAAGTCGCTCGGCGAGGACGAGGGCGACTTCCACTTCGCCACCACGCTGCGCCCGCAGCTCCAGCGGCTGTTCACCGCCCGCCTCGCCGCACGCCACGGGGTGGACCTCCACCGCTCCCCGGAGCGGGCCCGCGCCCTGGTCGGGCCCGAGCTGTGGCCGTGGCTGGACCCGGACGCCCCGCCCCCGGCCCCCCGGCTCCCCGAACCGGCGCTGCGCGCGCTGCTCGACCGCCTCGAGGCGCTGTGACTCCTCGCCCGCGGTCCACCGAGGACCCCCGCGACAGCCACCCCACCCGCGACAGCCGACACACCCCGTCAGCCCGAGGACATCGGAACCCAGTGAGGACCCGCCCGTGACCGCCCCTCAGCACACCACCGACCACCAGGCACTGACCCCGCGGCAGGCGGGGGAGCGGGCCGCCGAGGTGCTCGAAGAGATCCGCACCGCCGTCGTCGGCAAGCCGGAACCGCTGGCCCTGGTCATGCTCGGCATCCTGGCCGGCGGGCACGTCCTCATCGAGGACCTGCCCGGGCTCGGCAAGACGCTGCTCGCCCGCTCCTTCGCCACCACCCTCGGCCTGGACTTCCGGCGCATCCAGTTCACCCCGGACCTGCTGCCCTCCGACGTCACGGGCGCGCCGTTCTACGACCAGCACTCCGCCGACATGGTCTTCCGCCCGGGGCCGGTCTTCACCCACCTGCTGCTGGCCGACGAGATCAACCGCACCCCGCCCAAGACCCAGGCCGCCCTGCTGGAGGCGATGGCGGAGTCCCAGGTGTCCATCGACGGCAGCACCCGCCGGCTGCCCGACCCCTTCGTGGTGATCGCCACCGCCAACCCCATCGAGTACGAGGGCACGTACACCCTGCCCGAGGCCCAGCTGGACCGGTTCCTGCTGCGGGTGCGGATGGGCTACCTGACAGCGCCCGAGGAGACCGGCATGCTGCGGGCCCGCATCGACCGGGCCGCCCCCGAGGCCGTGCTGCGCGCGCTCAGCGGCCCCGCCGAGGTGCTGGCCATGCGGGCGGCGGTGGAGAGCGTCGAGATCGACGACGACCTGCTGGAGTACGTCGTCGCGCTGGTCGGCGCCACTCGCGCCCACCCGCACATCCAGGTCGGCGCCTCCCCGCGCGGCGGCCTCGCGCTCGTCCAGCTGGCCCGCGCCCGCGCGCTGCTCGACCGACGCGACTACGCCACCCCGGAGGACGTCAAGTCCGTGTGCGTGCCCGCGCTCGGGCACCGGGTGACGCTCAAGCCCGAGCTGTGGGTGCGGCAGATCGAGGCCGACGAGGTGATCCGCGACATCGTCCGGTCCGTGCCGGCGCCGCAGACCGTGCCGCGCGCCGCCGTCTCATGACCGGCCGCGCCGACCGCGCCCGGTCCGCCGCCGTGGTGCGCGCCCTCGGCGGGCGGCAGTGGGCCGGCGAACCCAGCGAGCCCCCGCCGCCGCCCCCGCCGGGCTGGCGGGTCGGCGAACGCGCCCTGGCCTGGGCCACGGTGGGCGTCGTCGCGCTGGTCGCGGCCCTGCTCACCGGCCACGCCTGGCTGCTCGCCACGGCCGCAGCGCCGCTGATCCTGCTCGCGCTGTCGCTGCCGCGCGGCCCCCGCCCCCGGCGGATCGAGACCTCCGTGGAGGTGACGCCCCTGCGCTGCTTCGAGGGCGAGAGCGTCACCGCCCGCGTCACCCTCGTCCACGACGGAGCCGTCGGCCGCCTGGACCCGGGCATCACCCCCGGCCCCGGCGTGCACCTGGACCACCTCACCGTCGGCCGCTCGCACCTCGAACTGCGCCTGACCGCCGAGCGCTGGGGCCGCTGGACGCTCGGCACCGTGGACGTCGACGTGTACGACGCGGGCGGCCTGGCCCGCCGCACGGTGCGGGTCCGACTCGGCGAGGTCGCCGTCTTCCCGGTGCCGACCGCCGCCGGGCTGACCCCGGTTCCGGTCCGGCTGCCGCAGCGCCTGGGCGAGCACACCGCCGTGCAGCGCGGCGAGGGCGTCGAGGTCACCGGCGTCCACCCGTACCTGCCCGGCGAACGGCAGCGGCGGATCAACTGGCCCGCCACCACCCGCCGCGGCGCGATCCAGCTGCACCAGTTCGCCGCCGAGCGCACCGCCGACACCGTGGTCCTGCTCGACGTGACCGCCGACGTCCGCGACCCGGCCACCGGCACGTCCTCGCTCGACGAGACCTTCCGCGCCGCCGCCGGGCTGGTCCGCGCCTACCTGCGCACCCACGACCGGGTCGGCGTCGTGTCCGTCGGCGGCGCCGTCCGCTGGTTGCAGCCCGGCGGCGGCGACCGCTACTTCTACCGGATCGTGGAGACCGTGCTGGAGGTCCGCAAGGACCTCGCCCACCGCAGCGCCGACCTCGGCCGCCTCCCGCCGCCGGCCCTGCCCGAGGGCGCGCTCGTCTACGTCTTCACCCCGCTGGTCGACCAGCGGGTGCTGACCGTGCTGCACCAGGTGCGGGCCCGCGCCAACCCGGTGGTCGTCGTGGAGATCCCCACCGGCGACCCGGCGGTCGACCCGCGCGACCCGGCCGCGCGACTCGCCCTGCGGCTGTGGCGGGCCGACCGCGAGGCGATCAGGTTCGCGCTCACCGAGCGCGGCATGGCCGTCGTCGCCCACCGGCCCGGCCAGACCCTCGACCTCGCGCTGGCGCCCCTGCTGCGCACCCGAATCCGCGGAGGATCCCGATGAGCGGCGCCCCCCACCTGCTCCGGCGGCTGCCCGCGCGCTTCCTGGGCACCGCGCTCGCCGTCGCCGCCTGCGACCCGCCCGGCGCGCTGCGCGGCGGGACCGTCGACCGGCTGCTCGTGGCGCTGGTGGCCGTCGCCGCCTGGTGGGCCGCGCCCATGCGGGACGAACGGCCGGTGCGCTCCTCCATGCGCTGGACCGAACTCGCCCTGCGGCGGCGCACCACCGCGCTGGCCGCCGGCTCGGTGGTGCTCGCCGCGGCCACGGACCCGCCGGTGTGGGTGGCGGGGTGCGTGACCGCACTCCTGCTCGCCTACCTGCTGGTCACCGACCCGTGGGTCCTCGGCACCACCGCCCCGGCGGGCACCCGCACCGAACCCGGGGCGGCGCTGGCCGCGCTGGCGGGCTGCGCCGTCGTCTTCCTCGCCGCGCAGGCACCGCTGGCGCACACCTCCTGGGCCCGGCTCCCGGCCGCCCTCGCGGTGGCCGCGACCGCCAGCTGCCTGGCGCTGGTGCTGCGCCACCGGGGCGCACCCGGCTGAGCACGGCGCTCGCCCAGGCCCCGGACGGTTCGGTGCGTGAGTCGGTGCACGATGAACGCACCCCCTTTCCCCCGGCACTTGAGGTGTTTTACCGTTCAACGGGATTCCGCCCGGGCCCGCCGGACCACCAGTCGAGGAGCAGGGATGAAGGACGTCACGCCGGTCGTGGACGGCTGGAGGCTGCGCCTGCCCGAGGGCGGCGCGCGGGCCGACGTGCCCGCGACCGTGCCGGGCTGCGTGCACACCGACCTGATGGCCGCCGGCCTCCTCCCGGACCCCTTCCTGGACCGCAACGAGACCGACGCCGCCTGGGTCGGGCGCGCCGACTGGACGTACGAGACGGTGCTCCCGGCGCCCGCCACCTCCCACGAGCGCACCGACCTGGTCTTCGACGGCCTGGACACCGTGGCCGAGATCCGGCTCGACGGCCAGCTGGTCGGCGCCACCCGCAACATGCACCGCGGCTACCGGTTCGACGTCACCGGCGCCCACCCCGGCCGCGAGGTCCCGCTCACCGTGGCGTTCACCTCCGCCTACACCGAGGCCGAACGGGTCCGCGCCCTGGTCGGCGACCGGCCGAACGCGTACCCCGAACCCTTCCAGTACGTGCGCAAGATGGCCTGCTCCTTCGGCTGGGACTGGGGGCCGACCCTGGTCACCGCCGGGATCTGGAAGCCGGTCAGGATCGAGCACTGGTCCACCGCCCGGCTCGCCCGGGTCACCCCGCTGGTCACCGTGGAGGGCGCCACGGGCAAGGTCGAGGCCCGCGTCGAGCTGGAGCGGACCGCGACCGGGGCCGAGCGCGAACTGACCGTGGCGCTGCGGGTCGGCGACCTCCGCGCCGAGGCGCGCGTGCCGGCCGGCGCCGACCGGACGACCGTCACCGTCGAGGTCCCGGACGCCCCGCTGTGGTGGCCGCGCGGGTACGGCGACCAGCCGCTGCACGCGTGCGAGGTCACCCTGCTGGACGGCGCCGACGAACTCGACACCTGGCGGCGGCGGATCGGCTTCCGCACGATCGCCCTGGACACCGCGCCCGACGCGCACGGCAGCGCTTTCACCCTCGTGGTCAACGGCACCCCGCTCTTCGCCCGCGGCGTCAACTGGATCCCCGACGACCCGCTGCCCAGCCGGATCGACGCCGCCCGCTACCGCCGCCGCCTCGAACAGGCCGCCGCCGCGGGGGTGGACCTCGTCCGGGTCTGGGGCGGCGGCCTCTACGAGAGCGACACCTTCTACGACGCCTGCGACGAACTGGGCCTGCTGGTCTGGCAGGACTTCCCCTTCGCCTGCGCTGCCTACCCCGAGGAGCAGCCGCTGCGCGGCGAGGTCGACGCCGAGGCCCGCGAGAACGTCGGCCGACTCGCCCCGCACCCGAGCCTGGCGCTGTGGAACGGCAACAACGAGAACCTGTGGGGGTTCCGCGACTGGGAGTGGGAGGAGGAACTCGGCACCGACACCTGGGGCGAGGGCTACTACCTGGGCCTGCTGCCCCGGATCGTCGCCGAGACCGACCCCACCCGCCCGTACTGGGCCGGCAGCCCCTGGTCCGGCTCCTGGGACCACCACCCCAACGACCCGGACCACGGCACCGCCCACTCCTGGGACGTGTGGAACCGCCTCGACCACACCGCCTACCGCGACAGCGTCCCCCGGTTCGTCGCCGAGTTCGGCTGGCAGGCACCGCCCGCGTACGCCACGGTGCGCCGCGCGATCAGCGACGATCCGCCGGCCCCGGACTCACCCGGCATGCTCCACCACCAGAAGGCCGCGGACGGCAACGGCAAGCTGGCCCGCGGCCTGGCCCACCACTTCCCGGTGCCCGCCGACTTCGACACCTGGCACTACCTCACCCAGGTCAACCAGGTCCGCGCCGTGGCCACCGGCATCGAGCACTGGCGCGCCCACTGGCCGCGCTGCGCCGGGACCGTCGTCTGGCAGCTCAACGACTGCTGGCCGGTGACCTCCTGGGCGGCGATCGACGGCGACGAGCGGGAGAAGCCCCTCTACCACGAGCTGAAACGGCTCTACGCCGACCGGCTGGTGACCGTGCGGGAGCGGGACGGCGCCCTCACCGCGGCCGTGGTCAACCAGGGCGTGGCGGACTGGTCGGCCACGGCGGTCGTGCGCCGCGTCGCGGTGGCCGGCGAGGTGCTCGCCGAGGCCCGCCTGCCGTTCACCGCGGCCGCCCGGAGCGTCGCCGACCTGCCCGTGCCGGAGCGGGTGCGGCCGGCCAGGGGGAGCGGGGAGGAACTGCTGACCGTGGACGTCGAGGACCTGCGCGCCTACTGGTTCCCGGTCCGGGACAAGGACTTCGGGTACCCCGCGCCGCGGTGGGACCTCGCCGTCACCGCGGACGGGGACACCGCCGAGATCACCGTCACCGCCCGCACCCTGCTGCGCGACCTGCTCCTCCAGGCCGACCGGCTCGACCCGTCCGCCACGACCGACCGCGGCCTGACCACGCTGCTGCCCGGCGAGAGCGCCACCTTCACCGTGCGCGGCTGGCCGCGGCCGAACCCGGGTGACGCGGCCGAGGCCCTGTTCACGGTCAACGCCGCCGTGGCCGCGGCCGGTCCGGACGGACCGGCCGCGTAGCCTCCGGGCGGACGAGTGCCGCGGTGGGCCCGCAGAAGGGGCGTCCAGCGTTTCCGCCCCCGAACGGCGGGTCCGCTGGGGTACGTTGGGCCATCTGCAACTACCCGAAAGGCCCGCATGCCGGACACCACGGACGCCACTACGGAGCCCGGAGGGGCCGACCTCTCGACGCCCGCCGCACGCGCCGTCGTCGGCGCGCTGCGGGCGGCCGGGTGCGTCTTCGCCGAGGACGAGGCACGTCTGCTGATCGCCGCCGCGGCCGGCCCGGACGACCTCGCCGCCATGGTCGCGCGCCGGGCCGGCGGCCTCCCGCTGGAACAGGTCGTGGGCTGGGCCGGGTTCGGGGACGTGAGGGTCCTCGTGGATCCCGGGGTGTTCGTGCCGAGGCGCCGTACCGAGTTCCTCGTCGTGTGCGCCGCGGCGCTCACCCGCGAGGGCGCGGTCGTGGTCGACCTGTGCTGCGGCACCGGGGCGATCGGCGCCGCCCTCGCCGCGGCCCGGCCCGGGATCGACGTGCACGCCGCCGACCTCGACCCGGCGGCTGTGGCGTGCGCCCGCCGCAACCTGGCCGCCGCCGGCGGGACGGTCCACGAGGGCGACCTGTTCGACCCGCTGCCCGCGGACCTGCGCGGCCGGGTGGAGGTCCTCACGGCCAACGTGCCCTACGTGCCCAGCGGGGAGATCGCCTTCCTGCCCCCCGAGGCCCGCGACCACGAGGCGCTCATGGCCCTGGACGGCGGCCCCGACGGGCTCGACGTGCTCCGCCGGGTCGCCGCCGGGGCGCCCGGATGGCTCGCCCCGGGCGGCTGCCTGCTCTGCGAGACCGGTGAGGAGCAGGCGCCGCTCGCCCTGGAGATCCTGCGCGGCGCCGGGCTGGACGCCCGGGCCGAGAGCGACGAGGACCGCGGCGCCACCGTCGTCCTCGGCACCCGCCCGCGCGGGGCCTGACCGCCGGCGGCCGGGCGGAGGGGCCACCGCGGATCAGTCGGCCGCGGGGTCGGCCGCCCGCAGGCCCGCCGACCACTTCTCCTCGATGTTGCCGAACTTCCAGACCGCGAGGGCGACCGCCCAGGTGGCGAAGAACAGGCCGACGATCACGTAGCCGACGATGTTGAGGTCCAGCCCGCCCACCCAGTCCCAGAAGGCGCCGTGCAGCCCCGCCTTGTCGGAGACGAGGCCGAGCAGTTCCACCGTGCCGATGAGCAGCGCCACCGCCACCGACAGGCCGGTGATGGTGAGGTTGTAGTAGACCTTGCGGACCGGCTTGGAGAACGCCCACTCGTAGGCGAAGTTCATGAAGGATCCGTCGATGGTGTCCAGCAGGCACATTCCCGCCGCGAACAGCACCGGCAGGCAGAGGATCGCGTACCACGGCAGCCCCGACGCGGCGCCCGACCCGGCCAGCACCAGCAGCGCGATCTCCGTCGCCGTGTCGAAGCCGAGCCCGAACAGCAGGCCCAGCGGGTACATCTGCCAGGGCTTGGTGATGGACTTCATCACCCGGCCGAGCAGGCGGTTCATGAAGCCGCGGTTGTTGAGGTGCTCCTCCAGCGCCGCCTCGTCGAAGTGGCCCTCGCGCATCTTCCGGAAGACCTTCCAGATCCCGGCCAGGATCACCAGGTTGATGGCGGCGATGACGTACAGGAAGGCGCCCGACACGGTGGTGCCGATCCAGCCGGTGACGTCGTGGAGGCCGGAGTCGTCGTTCTCCACCGGATCGGCCAGCGACTTGACGCCGACGGAC
This sequence comes from uncultured Actinomycetota bacterium, assembly GCA_963756705.1. Lineage (GTDB taxonomy): Bacteria > Actinomycetota > Actinomycetes > Streptomycetales > Streptomycetaceae > Actinacidiphila. Next base: position 998,390 of record CAVWOS010000010.1, read on the forward strand.
AGCAGGAGCGCCAGCGCGAAGACGATGCTGGAGTGGCCGAGGGAGAACCAGAACCCGACCGACAGCGGCCGCCGCCCCTCGTGCATCAGCTTGCGGGTGGTGTTGTCGATGGCCGCGATGTGGTCGGCGTCGAACGCGTGCCGCATGCCGAGGGTGTACGCGGTGACGCCGATCCCGACGCCGAACGACTTGGTGCCCAGGCTGTAGTGCTCCGGGGCGACGATCGCCACGAGCGTGAACCAGCCGATGACGTGCAGACCCACGATGAAGACGGCCATGCCGCCGAACCGGGTCCACTCGGCCGGGGTCATCGAGCCCGATATCCGGCGCCAGCGGGACCGGTTCGCCGCCGGTGCGGGGGCAGAGGTGGTCATCGTTGTGTCCTTCACGAGAGACGGAGCATCCTCGTTGCAGCACACTACTTGTTGCAAGTAGCTCGCAACAAGGCGGCCCCCGGTCTTCGTGCCCGGGCCGACCTGCGGTCATGCCCGGCGCGGCGGCACCCGGGTCAGCGCGCAGTCCCCGCACAGGGCGCCCGAACCGCCCGGCGCGGCCCGGTAGATGAGGCAGCAGCTGCGCCGCCGGAAGGCCCCGGCGGGGGTGCGCGCGGCAGTGCCGTGCAACGGGCCCCGGTCCAGCAGGAGTCCGGCGAGCGCGCGCACCGGCGCCGCCGCGTCCGGCCGGGCCGCGGCGATCATCCCGGCCGCGCCGTTCACCGCGGAAGCCGCGTTCCCCCACAGCACGTGCCGGGACACCCCCAACGCGGCGCAGGCGTCGACCAGTTCGCCGACCGGCCCCTCGCACAGGACCCGGGCCAGCCCGTCGGCGAGCGCGGCCGCGTCACCCGGCACGCCGGCCGGGAGGCGGGGGAGGGACAGCGGGTACGGCCCGCCGAGCGCCGGCCGCCACCGCAGGTCGGCCAGCCCCAGCCGGACCGGCAGCCGGCCCTCCAGCACGGCGAGCGCCAGGTAGGGCGAGACGATCCGGGCCACCAGCCCGAGGTGCGTCACGGACACCGCGACCCGCCGCTCGACCTCCTCAGGGCCTCGTCCGCCGCCCGCCGCGAGCAGCCCCCGCACCGTCTCCACCCGGCGGGCCAGCACCTCGGGCCCGTCCGCGAGTTCCGCCATCGACCGCCAGCCGCCGGGACCGTCCGGGAGGCCCCGCGGATCCCCGCCGCGGACCTCGTCGGCCTCATGGACGCCGACGGCGAAGAACGGCCCCAGCTCCGCCAGGGCCGTTCCGCCGTACGTTTCCCCGTCCGCGCCGGAAGCGGTCACGCCTGCGCCGGATCGGCCAGCGGGGAACGGCCCGCCGGGCGGAGCGCCGGGCCCAGCACCCGTTCGGCCAGCGGCCCGAAGACCAGTCCGATCGCGGACCACAGCAGCAGTTGCGCGGCCACCGAGTAGAAGCGGAACGCGAACAGCACGTCCGCGGGGAACCCCGGATACACGATCGTGCCCTGGCGGTCGCGCAGCGGCAGCGGCGTCTCCGTGGCGTGGTCGCCGAAGTCCCGCCGGTTGGCGGCGAGATGGCCCAGCGGAGGCAGCAGCGCCATCACGATGCCGATGGCGACCGCCAAGGCCCCCAGCGCGATCAGGGTGGCGTTCCAGTTGCCGAACCGCGGCCGCAGCCGCTGCCCGAACCACACCGCCAGCGCCAGCAGCGTGATCGAGCACACCACCATGATCAGGTAGAGCCCGGTGCGGGCCCTGATGGTGTCCTCGTGCCCGATCGCCGGCGGGTTGGCCGGGTACTTCAGGAACGGCACCAGGTAGAAGCCGAGGAAGCCGCCGCCGGCCACGAGCAGCGCCAGGGAGCGGGGCCGCAGGTTGCCGACCCGCCCCAGGCACACGGCGTACACCACCGCGAAGACGGCGCCCATCGCCGCCCCGAACAGCACCAGCCCGACGCCGATGCCGACGTCGGCCTGCACCGTGCGGCTGAACAGGTCCGGCCCGGCGGCCTCGCCGGGCAGCCCCGCCGCCCTGTCGAGCGCGGCCTGGGCCGCGTCCCGTCCGGACTCGTAGGCGACCGCCTTGCCGATCTGCGGTTCCGCGAAGATCCGGGCGAAGACGAACGCGAGCAGCCCCGCGAGCGCGCCGGCCGCCAGCCCGCGCAGAATGAGTCGCTTTTCCATGTCAGTCGCGCAGCCGATCCGTCCGGTCGATGCCGAGGACGGCTCAGTGGCAGGGGAAACCGAGGAAGTGGCGGGCGTCGTGGACGAATTCGTGGACGTGCATGTCCCGGCCGAACACTGAGACCGCGCCCTGGTCCACCCCGACGAAGTAGTAGACGGCCAGGGCCAGGAGAGTGGTGCCGACCAGCCACAGCACGGCCTTGGACACCGGCAGCACGACGGGCGTGGCGGAGGACGTGGGAGAGGATACCGAGCTCACGAGTGGGCCTCCTTCAGGGATTCAGCGTCCCTTGGACAATGGGGCGTCGTGACCGCGGAGTATCTGACTGCCCACCCACCCCGAGGGGTCGGTGGATTCACAGTGGCGCGACCGTGCCGGAGTTCCACCGGCTTCCTCACGCTGTCACGAAAAGCCAGCGTATGGGCCCCCACCAGGCCCGTCAATGCCAACCGCACGCCGGGGCGGGGGAGTCGGCCGTGAGCCGGCGCACACCTCGCGCCCCCGAGGAGCCTTCCGCCGGTGCGCCCGGCAGCCGGGGTCCACCGATCGGTTGATGCCCGGGTCCACCGGATCGGCGCCGAGCGGCAGCCCGGCGGTCGATCCCCCGCCCGGCCCCGCGCGGGAGGCTCGGCACACCGGCGCGCACCCCGCCGGACCAGCCGGAAGAACGGGGCGGAGCACCATGGCGGTCATCGAGGTCGCACACCTCCACAAGCGGTACGGCGCGGACACGGCCGTCGACGACGTGTCGTTCACCGTGGAGGAGGGCGAGATCTTCGGCGTCCTCGGGCCCAACGGCGCCGGCAAGACCACCACCGTCGAGTGCGTGACCGGACTGCGGCGGCCCGACGGCGGCACCGTCCGCGTCCTCGGGCTGGACCCGCGGGCCGACCGCGACGCGCTGCGCCAGGTCGTCGGCGTCCAACTCCAGCAGAGCGGGCTGCCGGACAGGATCACCGTCCGCGAGGCACTCGACCTGTTCGCCTCCTTCTACGACCGCCCGGCCGATCCCGCCGCGCTCATCGGCCGGCTCGGCCTGCGCGAGAAGGCGGGCACCCGCTACCGCAAGCTGTCCGGCGGCCAGAAGCAGCGGCTGGCCGTCGCCCTCGCCCTGGTCGGCAACCCCCGCGTCGTCGTCCTCGACGAACTGACCACCGGGCTCGACCCGCACGCCCGCCGCTCCGCCTGGGATCTGGTCGAGCAGATCCGGTCCGACGGCGTCACGGTCCTGCTGGTCACCCACTTCATGGAGGAGGCCGAGCGGCTCTGCGACCGGGGCGCCGTCCTCGACAAGGGCCGGGTCGTCGCCGTCGACACGCCCGCGGGGCTCGCCGACCGGACCGACCGGGCCCAGCGGATGCGCTTCCGGCCCTCCGCGCCGCTGGAGGACGCGCTGCTGTACGCCCTGCCCGAGGTGGGGGAGGTGATCCGGCACGGCGGCCTGATCGAGATCACCGGCGGCGGCGACCTCGTCACCGCCGTCACCTCGCTGCTCGCCCGCCGCGGCGTCATCGCCGCCGGGCTGCGGGTCGAACAGGGCACCCTCGACGACGCGTTCCTCGCCCTCACCGGGCACGACGAGGACCGCTGACCCTCCTCCGGCGCCCCCACCCCCCATCTCCGTACCCCCGCGCGCCGCCGACGCGCACCCCTCCCGACAAGGACCCTCCCGATGAGCCTGTTCGCCCTGCCCTCGTTCCGCATGACCCGCAAGGGCCTGTGGACGCTGACCGTCACCCAGGCCAAGCTCCTGCTGCGCGAGCCCGCCGCCCTCATCTGGCTCGCGCTGCCGCCCGCCCTGCTGATCGTGTTCGGCAACGTCCCCGCCTTCCGCACCGACTCCGCGACCCTCGGCGGCCGGAGCGTCCTCGACGTCTACGTGCCGACCCTCGCCGCCATGGAGCCGCTCTTCCTGGGCTGCACGGCGCTGCCCGTGACCATGGCCCAGCTCCGCGAGAAGGAGGTGCTGCGGCGCCTGTCGGTCAGTCCCGTCCCGGCCGCCGGGGTGCTCACCGCGCTGCTCGCGGTCGTCGCGGCCCTGATCCTGGCGGGCGTCGCGCTGGTCACGTTCGTGGGCGGCCTGGTCTTCCACGTCCGCGCGCCCGCCGACCTCGGCGCGGTCTGCGCCTCCTTCGCGCTGGGCAGCACCGCCGTCCTCGCGCTCGGCCTGATCGTCGCCGCCGTGGCCCGCACCGGCGCGGCGGCCGGCGGCATGGGGGCGCCGCTGATGGTGCTCAACTTCTTCTTCAGCGGGCTGTACTTCCCGGTCGCCGCGATGCCGCGCCTGCTCCAGCGGATCGGCCAGTACGTGCCCTTCGGCGCGGTGACGGCCGCCTGGTCCGGGCAGGAACCGCTGTGGCGGCACCTGCTCGTGCTCGCCGGGTACACCGTGGCGGGGAGCCTGATCGCCGCCCGCGTCTTCCGTTGGGAATGATGGGGGCCGTGCACGAGGATCCGTCGCGGGAGACGGCGCGGGACGCGCCCGAGGACCGCTTCCGCCAGCTCCAGCGCCACCTGCCCTACGGCGGGCTGGCCGTGTCGCTCTGCCTGGTGCTGGCGCTCGGCCCCTACACGGCACGGCACCTGGCGCCCGCCTGCGCGCTGGCCGCGGGCGCGGCGCTGTGGGTGGCCGCCACCGAAGTGCCGTACCCGACCCCGCCGGACCGGCGGCGCCGGGCGGTGGTCGGCTACGCGGGGCTGATGGCCTTCTTCGCCGCGCTGGTCGTGGTCAGCCCGTTCTTCGGCTTCTTCGGCTGCGCGGGCTACGTCCAGGTGGCGCTGCTGCCGCGCCGGACGCGGATCCCGGCCGTCGTGGTCAACGCGGCCCTGGTGGCCACCACCCAGATCGGCGGCGTGCGCAACCTGCACGGCGGGGCGGTCGTCGTCTACCTCGGCCTGCTGGTGGTCAACGTGGTCGTCGCCGGCGCCCTCACCCACCAGGGCATCGAGGAGGACCTGCGCAGCCGGCGGCGGGCCCGGCTGATCGACGAACTCGCCGACGCCAACCGGCGGTTGCGCGAGACGATGCGCGAGAACGCCGGGCTGCACGCCCAGCTCCTCGCCCAGGTACGCGAGGCCGGCGTGCTGGACGAGCGGCAGCGGATGGCCGGCGAGATCCACGACACCCTCGCCCAGGGCCTGACCGGCATCGTCACGCAACTGGAGGCGGCCGAGCGGTTCGACGCCGACCCCGAGCGGCGGGCCCGGCACCGCGAACTGGCCCGCACGCTCGCCCGGGAGAGCCTCGCCGAGGCCCGGCGCTCGGTGCAGGCGCTGCGTCCCGGGCCGCTCGACGAGGCCGCGCACCTGCCCGCCGCCCTCGGCGACCTCGCCGAGCGCTGGATCCGGGCCTCGGGCGTTCCGGTGCGTGTGGAGGTGGCCGGCGGCCCCGTGCCGCTGCCGACCGCCCTGGAGGTCGTGCTCTTCCGCACCGCCCAGGAGGCGCTGGCCAACATCGCCAAGCACGCAGGCGCCTCCCGGGCCGGGCTCACGCTCACCTACACCCACGAGGTCGTCGTCCTGGACGTCCTGGACGACGGGCGCGGCTTCGACCCGGCCGGGGCGCGAGAAGGGGCCGCCGGGGACGGTCGCCGGGACGGCAGCGGCTACGGCCTCACCGCGATGCGCGAGCGGCTGCGGCAGGTCGGCGGCACCCTGGCGATCGAGAGCGCGCCCGGCGACGGGACGGTGCTCAGCGCCGGCGTCCCCGCGGTGGCGGTCGCCGCGTCCGTCCTGGCGTCGCCCGGGCCCGGCGCCCTGGAGGCGGCGGCCGGCCCGTCGCAGGCCGGGCCCGGATCCGAGCGCTTGTCCGAGCCCTCGGATGTGCCCGCACGCGAGCCCGACGGCCGCGGGGCGCTCGCCCGGACGCCGATCATGGAGAATGACCTGTGACCATTCGCCTGCTCCTCGCCGACGACCACCCCGTCGTGCGCGACGGCCTGCGCGGCGTCTTCGAGGGAGACCCGGACTTCGAGGTCGCCGGCGAGGCGGCCGACGGGGCCGAGGCCGTCGACCGCGCGCTGGCCCTGGCCGTGGACGTCGTGCTGATGGACCTGCGGATGCCCCGCATGGGCGGAGTCGAGGCCATCGCCCTGCTGCGCGAGCGCGCCCCGTCCGTCCACGTGCTGGTGCTGACCACCTACGACGCCGACTCCGACGTGCTGCCGGCCATCGAGGCGGGGGCGACCGGCTACCTGCTGAAGGACGCCCCGCGCGACGAACTGGTCCGCGCGGTCCGGGCCGCCCACGAGGGCCAGTCCGTGCTGGCTCCGACGGTGGCCCGCAAGCTCATCGGCCACGTCCGGGCGCCCGCCGCCCAGCCGCCCTCCGAGACGCTCACCGAGCGTGAGCTGGAGGTGTTGCGCCTGGTCGCGGCGGGTACCACCAACAAGGAAGCCGCCCGGAGCCTCTTCATCAGCGAGGCCACCGTCAAGACCCACCTCCTGCACCTGTACGCCAAGCTCGGCGTGCGCGACCGGGCGGCGGCGGTCGCGGCCGCCTACCGCTCCGGCCTGCTCAGCTGAGCCCCTCCGCCTCCCGAGGGCGCCCCCGAGGGCCGCAGAACCCGCGCCCCGGGCGGTCGGACCGCGCCCGACGGGCGCGCGGCGGCCGTCCGAGGGATGATGGGGGTGAGGCCACCGGGGAGGTGTGTGCCCATGGAGTACCCCGAGTACCCCGAACTCTATGAGCTGGTCTTCCAGGCCCCCGCCGTCCAGGACGACGTCGTGGTCGTCCACCGCACCGGCGTGTCGGGCGCGGGCGGCTACCCCGTCTACGAGGACGAGACCGGCATCGTGCGCGCCGAGATCAGCGCCGACGGCGAGGTGCGGATGCTCGCCAGCGGCGGCCACCAGGAGCCCGTGGTGCCCTGCGCGGTCCGCTCGCGCTGAGCCCCGGGCGCGCCCGCCCCTTCCGTGAACCGGCACCGGCACCGGCACTTTGGCCGGGGCCGGTTCCCGCGCGCCGGGACACCGGCCCGGGTGTCCGTGCGAGCCTGCCGGAGCCCACCCCCGCCCGCCGGCTCAGGTGGCGTCGCCGAAGCCGTCCACCAGCAGCGCCCGGTCCCGCGCCGCGACCACGGCCGCCGACAGGCTCGCGATGTCGTACGCCCCGTGGTGGCGCCGCCCGTTGACGAAGAAGGTGGGCGTGCCCGACACGCTGCTCAGGTCCGCCGACTCGACGTCCTGCGACACGCGGGCCGCGCCCTTGCGCGCCTTGATCGCGTGGCGGAACGCCTCCATGTCCAGCCCGAGATCCTCGGCGTGGCGCACCAGGTCCTTGACGGCCAGCGCGTCCTGCCGGGTGATCAGCAGGTCGCGCATCTCCCAGAACCGGTTCTGTATCGCGGCTGCCTCCGCGGCCTCCGCCGCGAGCTGTGCGTGCGGGTGCACGTCCGTCAGCGGCAGGTGCCGCCACACGTAGCGGACGTCGCCGAAGTCCGCCAGCAGTTCGCGCACCACGCTCTCGGCCTGGCCGCAGTACGGGCACTCGAAGTCGCCGTACTCCACCACGGTCACCGGCGCGTCCATCGGGCCGCGGATGTGGTCGCGCCCCGGGTCCACCGGCTCGGCCAGGTCCACCACCGACTGGGCGGTGCCCAGCAGCGCCCGCGCCCGGCGGGCCTTCGGCAGCCGGGAGATCACCAGTGCCACGGCCGTGGTGCTGAGCATCGCGAAGACCACCGCGCTCAGCACGCCGATCTTCGCCTCCTCCAGCCGCTCGCCGGAGAACGCCAGCGTGGCGATGAGCAGGGAGACGGTGAAGCCGATCCCGGCGATGGTGCCGCCCCCGGCCACCGCGCCCCAGCCGACCGGCGGCCGCATCCGTCCCCCGCTCAGCCGGGAGGCCAGCGCGGTCGAGCCCACGATGCCGATCGGCTTGCCCAGCCCGTAGCCGAGCAGCACGCCCAGCGTGATCGGCGAGGTGAACGCCCGGGCCAGCAGCGAGCCGTCGATCTCGATGCCCGCGTTGGCCAGCGCGAACACCGGCACGATCGCGTAGCTGCTCCACGGGTGCCACATCCGCTGGAGGCGGTCGTTCGGCGACAGCGCCGAGGCGATGCCCAGCCGGGCCTCCCGCTCCAGCTCGGCGGTCGGCTGCTCCCGGAAGGAGCGGAACAGCCCGCTGGCCCGCTCCAGCGCGTCCCGCTGGGCGGGGTAGGCGAAGGCCATCAGGCCGATGATCAGACCCGTCACCACGGGGTCCACGCCGGAGCGCAGGAACGCCACCCACGCCACGATCCCGACCGCCGCGTAGAGCGCCCCGCGCCGCACCTGGGCCCGGCGCAGCGCCGCGATCACCAGCAGCGCGCCCACCCCCACCAGCAGCGGCGTCCACGAGATCTCGTCGCTGTAGGCGACGGCGATCACCGCCAGTGCCAGGAAGTCGTCCACCACCGCCACGGTGAGGATGAAGGTGTGGAGCCGGCGCGGGAAGCGCGACCCCAGCAGCGCCAGCATGCCCAGCGCGAACGCGGTGTCCGTCGACATCGCGGTGCCCCAGCCCTCCGCGGAGGAGCTGCCCGCGTTGAACCCGAGGTAGATCGCCACCGGCACCGCCATGCCGCAGACGCCGGCCAGCAGCGGCAGGGTGATCCGCTTGCGGTCGCGCAGCTCGCCCATGTCGAACTCGCGCCGCGCCTCCAGGCCCACCACCAGGAAGAACAGCGTCATCAGACCGCTGTTCACCCACTCCCGCAGACTCAGGTCCACCCCGTGCCCGCCCAGCCGCACCGACAGCCGGGTCGACCACACCTCCGCGTAGTCGCCCGGCGCGATGTTCGCCCACGCGAGCGCGGCGAGGGTCCCGGCCAGCAGCACCGCCGCGCTGCCGGACTCGGTACGGATGTACGCCCACGGCGTCGCCGTACTCTCCCGGTCACGCTCGGTCCGGTCCGAAAAGGGAGCCGCGAAGCTCCGGAACATCCCGCCTCCCACCATGTGATCTGCCTGGTCTCACCCTGGCATGCCCGCCCGCCCGGCGGCGCGGCGGCTCCTGCGTTCCCGGCATTCCGGACCCCGGTGATTGTCTTCTCCCCCAGTGGAACCGCCGTGTCCCCGGGCGCGTATTCCGTAGCGACAACCGGTGATCCGGAAACGGTCGCCGGTGGGAGGATGGAGCACAGGTCGGCACCAGCACCACGACGACGAGGGGGCGGCCGCGATGGCACGGGACGATGCCGTGATCGGCTGCACGGGGGAACTGCTCATCGGCACCCGGGGACCCGCCGGTCCCGGCGAGGTCCTGGTGCGTGTCAGAGGCGGCTCCGAGGCCTTCCTCGCCTGGTCGGACGAACCACTCGCCCGGGGCCGGACCGTGCTTGTCGTGGAATCCCGCGGCAGTCGGCAGGTGGACGTCATCGCATGGGGCGACCCCCTGGACGCCCAGGCCGACTGAGCCGCGTACATGAAGGAGATTGAGGATGTTCGGATACCGCGTTCCCGCACCCGATGAGGCGATGCTGATCTCGGGCGGTCGACGAGGGCTGGGGGGTGCGCCGTTCCGCGTCGTGACCGGGCACGGCAAGTTCGTGCTTCCGGTCTTCCGCAAGACCCGCTTCCTCACCCTCGCCATGTGCGAGTCCGAGGTCGCCGAGACCTGCGTGACCAAGCAGGGCATCGCGCTGCACGTGAAGGCCGTCATCGCCTTCAAGGTCGGCAACGACCACGAGAGCATCGTCAACGCCGGGCAGCGCTTCCTGTCCGACCAGGACCAGATGGCGATCCTCACCGGCCGGATCTTCGCCGGCCACCTGCGGTCGATCATCGGCTCGATGACCGTCGAGGAGATCGTCACCGAGCGGCAGAAGCTCGCCACCGAGGTGCTGGAGACCTCCAAGGCGGAGATGGCCAAGATCGGCCTGACCGTCGACTCGCTGCAGATCCAGTCGATCGACGACGGCGCCACCGGCTACATCGAGGCCATGTCGGCGCCGCACAAGGCCGCCATCCAGCGGCAGGCGCAGATCGCCCAGGCGCAGGCCACCCAGGCCTCGGTGGAGGCCCAGCAGGCCGCGGCCCGCAACCAGGCGGAGTACGCCCGGCAGACCGCGGTGGTGCAGGCCGAGTACTCCGCCGAGGTCGACCGCGCGCAGGCCATGGCCGCCCAGGCCGGCCCGCTGGCCCAGGCGCACGCCCAGCAGGAGGTGCTGGCCGCGCAGACCGAACTGGCCCTGCGCGCCGCCGAACTGCGCCAGCAGCAGCTGGTCGCCGAGATCGTCAAGCCCGCCGAGGCGGAGGCCGAGCGGATCCGCCTGCTGGCCATCGCCGAGGCCGAGCGGATGCGCGTCCAGGCCGAGGCCGCCGCCTCCCACGACCGGGTGGCGCTGGACCGCATGCTCATCGACCAGCTCCCGCAGATCGTCAAGGAGGCCGCGGGCGGGCTGGCCGGCGCGAACGTCAACGTGCTCAACGGCGCCGACGGCCTCGGCGAGATCGCCGCCGGCCTGGTGAGCCAGGGCCTGACCATCCTGGACTCGGTCCGCAAGAACCTGGGCGGCGAGCAGCAGGGCGACGGCCCCGGCAGCGAGATCGCCCTGCGCGGCTACACCGCCGGAAAGGACGGCAAGCCCGGGCGGGGCAGCGGCAACGGCTCCGCCAGCGGTCCGATCGACATCGACTGACCCCTCGCTCCCACCCCGCCGGGACCGCCCACTGCGCGGCGGCCCCGGGCGGGGGAGGGGCGGCTCCGGCCCCCGCCACGGCCCGGCCCCGCTCCTCCGGGCCCGGGCGCCGCCGCGCTCACTGCGCGGCGCGCAGGTCCTTCACCCGCTGGAGCTTGCCCACCGAGCGCTCCAGCGTCTCCGGGTCCACCACCCGCACCTCCACGGACACCCCGACGCCGTCCTTGACGCCGCGCGCGACCGCCTCGGCCGCCGCCGCCCGACGGTCGGCGTCCGCCTCCGGCCGCGCCTCGACCAGCACCGTCATGTGGTCCATCCGCCCGCGCCGGCTCAGCTCGATCCGGAAGTGCGGCGACACCGCGGGGGTGCGCAGCACGATCTCCTCCACCTGGCTGGGGAAGACGTTCACCCCGCGCAGGATGATCATGTCGTCGCAGCGCCCGGTGATCTTCTCCATCCGGCGGAAGGCCGGCCGGGCCGTGCCGGGCAGCAGCCGGGTCAGGTCCCGGGTGCGGTAGCGGATCACCGGCAGGGCCTCCTTGGTCAGCGAGGTCAGCACCAGCTCACCGCCCTCGCCCGGTGCCATCACCTCGTCGGTCAGCGGATCGACCACCTCGGGCAGGAAGTGGTCCTCCCAGATGTGCAGCCCGTCCTTCTGCTCGACGAACTCCTGCGCCACCCCGGGCCCGATCACCTCGGACAGCCCGTAGATGTCCACCGCGTCGATCCCGCAGCGCTCCTCGATCTCGCGCCGCATCCCCTCGGTCCAGGGCTCCGCCCCGAAGATCCCCACCCGCAGCGACGTGCCGCGCGGGTCGACGCCCTGCCGTTCGAACTCGTCGAGGAGCGTGAGCATGTACGACGGGGTGACCATGATGATCTCCGGCTCGAAGTCCCGGATGATCTGCACCTGGCGCACCGTCATCCCGCCCGAGGCCGGGATCACCGTGCACCCGGCCCGCTCGGCCCCGTAGTGCGCGCCCAGCCCGCCGGTGAACAGCCCGTACCCGTACGCCACGTGGACCTTGTGGCCCGGCCTGCCGCCCGCCGCCCGGATCGACCGCGCGACCACCTCGGCCCACACCGACAGGTCGTGCTCGGTGTACCCCACCACCGTCGGCCGCCCGGTGGTGCCGCTGGACGCGTGCAGCCGCCGCACCTGGTCCATCGGCACCGCGAACATCCCGAACGGGTACGCCTCCCGCAGGTCCGCCTTGGTGGTGAAGGGGAACCCCGCCAGGTCCGCCAGGCTCCGGCAGTCCTCCGGCAGCACCCCCGCCGTGTCGAACTTCCGCCGGTAGGCCGGCACGTTCTCGTAGGCGTACCGCAAGGTCCACCGCAGCCGGTCGAGCTGGAGCGCCGCCAGCTCGTCGCGGTCCATCCGCTCCGCCGGGTCGAGCAGTTCGTCCGGCACCGCTCCGGCCGGCCGCGCCCGTTCCGTACCGCCGCCCATGCCGCTCTCCCTCGCGCTCCGCCCGCCGGGCCGACCGATCGTTCGGTATCCGTGCGCGCCAAGCAACCAGCCCCGCCACGGCCCTGTCAAGGTCGGCCCGGCCCGGTGGGCGGTCGTCCCGTGCCGGCCCCGCTTCTGACTGGCGGCGCCCCCTCCCGCGCGGTAGGCAGAACCGTGAGGTGCGAAGCCGCGGCGCCCGGGCAGGCGTAACCGATGACCCCGGGCAGACCGCCGTACGAAGGGACGGACACCGTGGCACGACCGAAGATCCTCGTGGTGGGAGCGGGCTTCGCAGGCGTGGGCTGCGTGCGCAGACTGGAGCGGCGGCTGCGCGCGGGCGAGGCGGACCTCGCGCTGGTGACGCCGTTCTCCTACCAGCTCTACCTGCCCCTGCTGCCGCAAGTGGCCTCGGGCATGCTCACCCCCCAGTCCGTCGCCGTCTCCCTGCGCCGCAGCCGCAGGCACCGCACCCGGATCATCCCCGGCGGGGCCATCGGCGTGGACACCAAGGCCAAGGTCTGCGTGGTCCGCAAGATCACCGGCGAGGAGGTCGACGAGCCGTACGACCACATCGTGCTCGCCCCCGGCAGCGTCACCCGCACCTTCGACATCCCGGGGCTGGCCGAGTACGGGCGCGGCATGAAGACCCTCGCCGAGGCCGCCTACCTGCGCGACCACGTCATCGCCCAGCTCGACCTCGCCGACGCCAGCACCGACGAGGCCGAACGCACCTCCCGGCTCCAGTTCGTGGTGGTCGGCGGCGGGTACGCCGGCACGGAGACCGCCGCGTGCCTCCAGCGCCTCACCGCGAACGCGGTCCGCCGCTACCCGCGCCTGGACCCGGCCCGCATCAAGTGGCACCTCGTCGACCTCGCACCCCGGCTCATGCCCGAACTCGGCGACCGGCTCGGCCGCAGCGCCCTGAAGATCCTGCGCGACCGCGGCATCGAGGTCTCCCTCGGCGTGTCCATCGCCAAGGCCGGCCCGGAGGAGGTCACCTTCACCGACGGCCGGGTCGTGCCCACCCGCACCCTCATCTGGACCGCGGGCGTCGTCGCGAGCCCCCTGATCAGGACCCTGGACGCGGAGACCGTGCGCGGACGCCTCGTCGTCACCCCGCAGATGACGCTGCCCGGCGCCGACGGCGTCTTCGCCCTCGGTGACGCCGCCGCCGTCCCGGACCTGACCAAGGACGAGGAGGACGCGCTCTGCGCGCCCACCGCCCAGCACGCCATGCGCCAGGGCCGCGCGGTAGCCGACAATGTGATCGCCGCCCTCCGCGGCGACCCCCTGCGGCCGTACGAGCACCGCGACCTCGGCCTCGTCGTCGACCTCGGCGGCAAGGACGCGGTGTCCCGGCCCATGGGCATCGAACTGCGCGGGCTGCCCGCCCAGGCCGTGGCCCGCGGCTACCACTGGTCCGCGCTGCGCACCAACGTCGCCAGGACCCGGGTGCTGACCAACTGGCTGCTCAACGCCGTGGCGGGCGACGACTTCGTGCGCACCGGCTTCCAGGCCCGCAATCCCGCCCGGCTGAAGGACTTCGAGTACACCGACGCCTACCTCACCGCCGAGCAGCTCCGGGCGCACGCCGAGGCCGCCGGCGCGCCCACGGGGTGAGCGCGTCCGCCTCGTTTCGTCGCCACCCCCGTGCGGATGGCATGATCGGACCCGTGGCAGACCGCATCATCGCCGCCTGTGACGGCGCGTCCAAAGGAAATCCGGGCCCGGCCGGCTGGGCCTGGGTCATCGCCGACAGCGCGGGGGAACCCGACCGCTGGGAGGCCGGCCCGCTCGGCACGGCCACCAACAACGTCGCCGAACTCACCGCGCTCGAACGCCTGTTGAGCACTGCGGATCCCGGCACGCCGATCGAGATCCGGATGGACTCGCAGTACGCGATGAAGGCGGTCACCACCTGGCTGCCCAACTGGAAGCGCAACGGCTGGAAGAACGCCGCGGGCAAGCCCGTCGCCAACCAGGAACTCGTCGTCCGCATCGACGCACTCCTGGCCGGGCGCACCGTGAACTTCCGCTACGTGCCCGCCCACCAGGTCGACGGCGACAAGCTCAACGACTACGCCGACCGGGCCGCCAGCCAGGCCGCCCGCACCCAGCAGCCGGCCGGCAGCGCCGAGGGCTCCGCGCCGCCGCCCCCCGCGCCCGACAGCAGCCGCAAGCCCGCCAAGGGCGGCAGGTCCGGCGCGGCCGCCGCGCGGTCGGGGTCGAAGGCTCCCGACGGGCACGGCGCGGCCTCCACCGGGCCGGCCCGCACGCTCAAGGCGAAGTTCCCCGGCCGCTGCCGCTGCGGGCGCCCCTACGCCGCGGGCGAGTCCATCAGCAAGAATCCGGACGGCTGGGGGCATCCGGACTGCCGTTGACCGCCTCCGGGTCCTGGTGGCGCAGCAGGAGCATCGCCGCGTCGTCGTGCAGCGGGCCGCGGGTGTGCCGGATCAGGTCCGCCCGCAGCGCCTCCAGGGCCCGCTGCGGATCGTCGTCGGCCGGCAGCCCCGCCCGCTCGCCGAGCGGGTAGAAGGCGCCCGAGGCGTCACGGGCCTCGGTCACCCCGTCGGTGTACAGCAGCAGTTGGTTCCCGGGCCGGAAGGCCACTTCGAAGGGCACCGGAACCTCGCCGTGCGGCGCGTCCATGCCCAGCGGCAGGGCGTGGACGGGCGGTTCGGGGAAGGCCACCCGCCCGTCCGGGCCGACGACCATCGGCGGGGGATGGCCGAAGTTGAGCACGGTGGTCGCGCCCGGCGGGCTGACCTCCGCCATCAGCGCGGTGACGAACTTCTCGCCGCCCAGTGCCCGGTCCGCCGCCCGCCGGACCCGCTCGCCGACCTCCTCCACGCTCTTCTCGTTGTGCGCGGCCTCCCGGAAGGCGCCCAGTACCACCGCGGCCGTCTCGACGGCTTCGAGCCCCTTGCCCTGGACGTCGCCGATGATCACCCGCACGCCCGCCGGCGAGGGCACCACCTCGTACAGGTCCCCGCCGATCCTCGCCTCGGTCACCGCCGAGGTGTACGACACCGCCGCCCGCAGGTGCCCGGCGCTGCGCGGAACGGGCCGCAGCAGCACCCGCTGCGCGACCTCGGCGATGGACCGGACGTTCGCCAGCTCCTCCTCGCGGCGCTGCCGGGCGACCGCGGCGATGATGCCGGCCACCGTCACGCCGACCACGGCTCCTATGGCGGCGAATCCGCGCCGCTCGGCGAAGAGCCCGTCCACCACGCCCAGCACGCACACCACGGCCACGGCCAGGACGCCGATCATGGCGGTGCGCGCCCAGGTGCCGACCAGCCCGGCGAAGGCGGGGCCGAGCGCCACCAGGGGCAGCAGCCCGACGCTCTGGCCCGCTATGCCGTCGACCACGGCGACCAGCGCCATCACGGCGTAGGGCAGCACTGCCAGCAGCAGTGGCGCCGACGCCTCGGCGTCGCCCTGCGTGTCGCCAGCGGGCTCCCGCCGGATCACGGCCGTCCCGCGGGAGAGGCGGCTGCCGCCCGGGTCTCGTCGCAGCACGGTGACCTCGCTTTCCCCTTGGCAAGGCTAGGGCCCGAGGCTCCGTTCCGCTGGTTTTTCCTTACTTTCCGTTACCGCGCGGTTGCCGACCGCGGCATGCGGGCCGGGGGAGGGCGCCGCCGCCGGGGCCCGCCCCCGGGCCGTCAGCCGGGGAAGTTGCCGGACTTCCCGGCGGAGAAGGGCGTGATCTCCAGGAGGTCGTCGCAGTTCGTGATCTGCCCGGCGACCTTCAGGGACTGCCGGCTGCCCGGCGGGTAGACCTTCACCTCCGCCGACGTGGGCAGGCAGGTGCCCTGCTGGTCGATCGTGTGGATGGTGTCGCTGGCGCTGCCGCCGGGGTCGAGGACGACGGGGGAGTAGTCCATCGCGTGCCGGGTCGCGGGCTGCCCGATCTGGCGGCCGTCCGCGTCGAGCAGCGACACACCGGGGTAGCCGGTGAGGTGGCAGGCCGCCGGACCGGTGTTGGTCAGCACCAGGTAGCGGTACAGGTGCCCCGCGCCCGCCTCGCTGCCGCCCAGGGACGCGGTCAGCCGCGACGCGGAGCACATCGGCGTCGTGCCCGAGGTCGTGCCCGTGGCCGGGGGCGAGCCGCCGTCCCCGGGCGAGCTCGGCGAGCCCTGGCCGCCGACGGCGGCACCCGCGCCGCCGGAGCCCGTGGGGGAGGAGGGCGGGGGCGTGGCGGTGGACGGCGTCGAGGGCGCCGGAGTGGTCGTGGCGGTGGAGTTGCTCGCCGGCGGACCGACCACCTCGTCGCCCCCGCGCGGTGCCAGCACCCCGGCCGCGTACAGCCCCCCGGCGATCACGGCGACGGCCGCGGTGCCGCTCACGGCGGCCCTCAGCCCCCGGCGGCGGCCGGCTCTGCGCCGGATCCGCTCGAACGACCCGGACGGCGCGGGCAGGTGGCCCACCGGCGGCCGCAGCAGCGACTCCAGCGGGTCCGACCCCGGCCCGTCCGGGCCGTCCAGGCGGTCGTCAGGAAATCCGGTCATGGTGCTCCCCGAGCTTGGCGCGCAGCAGTTCGCGTGCGGCGTGCAGGTCGGCCTTGACGGTGCCCTCCTTGCGGCCCAGCAGCGCGGCGACCTCCCGCACCGGAAGGTCCGCGTAGTAGTACAGCAGCGCAGGGCCGCGCAGCCGCTCCGGGAGCGACTGCACCAGCATCCGCACCGACGGGTCGGTCTCCGGCTGCCGCCGGGCCGCCTCCTCCGTCCTCACCCGGCGCAGGGCGCGCCGTTCGCGTTCTGTCTTGCGCCAATGGTCGCGTACCAGGTTTGCGGCGGTCACGTAGAGGAACCCGTTGGGCTCCTCGACCTTCGTCCAGCGCGCCCACAGGCGGGTGAACGCCTCCGCGGCGATCTCGTGCGCGGTCCCGTCGTCGTCCACCAGGCGCCGCACCCAGCCGGCCAGCCGCGGGTACAGGGCCGCGAACAGTTCGGAGGCAGCGCGCTCTTGAGACCGGATGACCGCTCCCCTCACTCGTCGTCCTGACCGTCCGGCGGACGGGATCCGGCAACCGGATCACGATCCGGAGACCAGCGAGGCGTACACGATCACATTGTCCGGGTAGCCGCCACCCCCGCTGATCCGGGTCCCCCCGCACGTGATGAGACGCAGGGCGGGGTGGTCGACGTTCCCGTACACGGCGTTCGTCGGGAAGTGGGACTTGTCGACGGTCTGCACGGAGTCCACGGCGAAGGTCGCCACCGAGCCGTCCTCACGGGTCACCGACACCCGGTCGCCCGCGTGCATCCGCTTCAGGTGCAGGAACACCCCGTCGCCGAAGGAGCCCACGGTGACGTGCCCCAGGATCACCGACGGCCCCAACTGCCCGGGCGTGGGCGAGCCGTCGTACCACCCGGCGGGGGAGTGCGCCGCGATCGGCGGCACCCGCACACTGCCGTCCGGCGCCAGCCCGAGCGACATCACCGAGGTGTCCACCCCGATCGCGGGAATCCGCAGCCGCGCCGGCCGCGAGCGCGCCATCGGGGCGGCCGCCGCGCCGGCGGTCGCCGACGGGGTGCGGGACGGGGCCGCCGCCGACGAACTCGGCGCCGGCGCAGCGCCGTCGTGCGGGTCCTGGGCGGTCGGCCCGCACCCGCACAGCACCGCCAGGCCGGCCGCGGCGAGCGCGGCGCACGCGCCCCCGCGGCCGGCCCGGCGCCCGGTGCGGGCCCCACCGGTCCTGCGGCTCAACGCTCGGCCCGCACCTTGCGGCGCCGGACCACCGCGACGCCGGCGCCGGCCAGCACGAGCGCGCCCGCCCCGGTGGCGGTCAGCGCCGCGGTGTTCCCGCCGTCGTGCGAACCGGTCGACGCCAGACCGGTGTCCGGCGCGCCCGAGGGCACGGTCGGCACCTGCTGGCCGCCGGTGCCGCCGGAGGTGGGGGCCGAGGTGGGCGGCGCGGACGGCGTGCCCTGCTTGCCCGCGACCATCGGGGTGATCTGGAAGACGTTGCCGCAGTCGGCGACCTGGGCCGAGATCACCAGCCAGGCGGTGTTCCCCGGCGGGTAGACCTTCAGCTTCGCCGACGTCTGCTGGCACGAGCCCATGTGGTTGGTGGTGTGGACGATGTCGCTCGCCGACCCGCCCGCGCCGAGCACGACCGGCGCGTAGGCGACCGCCTCCCGGGTGGCGGGCCGGCCGATCTGCTGTCCCTGCGCGTCCAGCATGGACACGCCCGGGAAGCCCGTCAGGTGACAGGCCGTCGAACTGGTGTTGGTCAGTACCAGGGTGCGGTACAGGTTGCCCGCGGCCGGGTGGGCCTCGCTCACCGAGGCGCTCAGCTGCGAGGTCGCACACATCGGTGTGCCCGTCGCGTCGTGGACGGTCGGTGCCGCGTACGCCGGTACGGTACCCAGCACGGCCGCGGCGAACACCGCTGCCCCCGCGGCGAGTGAACTGCTGCGCATGTCCTGCTCCTTGTCTCTGCGGGCCCTCCCGGGCTCCCCCGTGCGCGCTCCGGAGCCGTCGTCCGGAACCGCGCACAGAGACGACGCGGCCCCGCCCCCGGTTGTAAAGAGATGACAAAGTCCTCTGCCGGCGCCCCGCGTTGTCCTCAGCGCTCCTCCAACTACCGCTCTGACCAGCCGACTTCGGGAATCGGCCCACTCTTTACTACGATCCTCTGATGATCATGAGAAGGTTCCTGGCCGCTGGATCGGCCTGCGGCCTCATGGCCGTCCTCACCGTCGGGCTGCTCCCGTCCGACGCGAACGCGGGTGAACCGGTGCCCGGTGCCTCGCCCAAGGTGGAGCTCGTCCTGGACGTCAGCGGGTCCATGAAGGCGACGGACATCGACGGGCAGACCCGGATGTCGGCCGCCAAGCAGGCGTTCGACGACGTCCTGGACTCCACGCCCCCGGACGTGCTGCTCGGTATACGCACGCTGGGCGCCGACTACCCCGGCAACGACCGCAGGACCGGCTGCAAGGACACCCGCCAGCTGTACCCGGTCGGCACCCTCAACCGCGACCAGGCCAAAGCGGCCGTGGCCACCCTCCAGCCCACCGGCTGGACGCCCATCGGCCCCGCGCTGCTCGGCGCCGCCGGCGACCTCAAGGGCGGTGACGGCACCCGCAGGATCGTACTGATCACCGACGGCGAGGACACCTGCGGCCCGACCAACCCGTGCGACGTCGCCCGCAACCTGGCCGCCAACGGGGTCGACCTCACCATCGACACCCTGGGCCTGGTCCCCGACGCCCGCACCCGCAGCCAGCTCAGCTGCATCGCCGAGGCCACCGGCGGCACCTACACCACCGTGCAGCACCGCCAGCAGCTCACCAGCAAGGTCAAGCAGCTCGTCGACCGCAGCACCGACACGACGGTCACCCCGGTCGCCACCAAGGGCGCGCAGACGTGCGCCGAGGCGCCGCTCCTCAAGCGCGGCCTCTACACCGACCGCGAGACCTTCTCCGAGAACCGCTGGTACCGGGTCGAGGTGCGCCCCGGCCAGGAGCTGCGGGCCTCGGCGACCGTCTCCGAGGACCGCCCGGTCAACGCCGACTACGGCGTCCTGCTGCGCGGGGTGACCCAGCACGGCCGCGAGATCGTCCGCGACGACGAGAGCGGCACCGGGCGGACGGACGCCATATCGGCCGGCATCCGCTATCCCAAGCCCTCGTCGGACGACGACGGCACACCACCGGAGACGGTCTGCCTGCAGATCGGCAACTCCTTCTCCGCGCCGGCCGGCGTCAAGACCAGCCTCGGCCTGCCCGTCGAACTGTCCGTCGACCTCGTGCACAGCCCCGACCAGCCCTCCGACGTGGCCTTCTACGGCCTCGGCCGCGGCTGGTGGCTGCTCGGCGCGCTCGCCCTCACCGGGGCCGTCGCCGGCCTGCTGACCGGCTGGGTCTCCCGCTGGCGCATGAACTCCGGAAGGACCCGCTGATGCGCACCCTACGGTTCCTCGGCACCGCCGCCCTGCTGGCCACCGCGGCCCTCGGCACCCTGACCGGATCCGCCGCGGCCGACGACTCGACCGCGAGCCCCACCCCGACAGCCACCCCCTCGGACGCGGCGCCCACCCAGGCGGGCACCGACTTCCGTACGGCCGTGGCCGTCCAGCAAGGGGTGCAGGCCACCGCCGGAGCGTCCGCGGGCGACTACCTGTACTGGCAGTTCCCCGCCGACAGCGGCCAGCACGTCACCGTGAAGGCCACCGTCACCTTCCCCGCCGCCGAGACCCGGCACGGCGCCTCCACCTGGCAGATCGACGTCTACGACGGTCTGCGGCGGCGCCAGTCGTGCCGGTACGGCGTCCAGACCGCGACCGCGGACGCGAGCGCCGCCACGGTGCAGCTCGCCTGCCACCTGCGCACCATCCGCTCGTGGTCCGAGCAGTGGTCCAACGATCCGCTGCGCGGCGCGTACTACGTGCGGCTGAGCGTCCTGGACCTGCCGTCGGCCGACCTGGGGCTCCCGGTGCAGGCGGCGGTCGAGGCCACCTCGTCCGGCACCGCCGGCGGCCAGGCGGTCGACGGCTCGGTGGCCCCCGTGGTCACCGCCAACGGCCCCGAGGTGCGGCCCTCCGACGGATGGGCCGGCACCTGGTGGTCGCCGCGCTGGCTGTGGACCGGGGGCGGCGGCCTGCTGGCCGTCCTCGTGGCGCTGGGCACCCACCGACTGGCCCGCGGCCCGGTGGACCTGGCGGGCCCGTCGCGCGGCGGGGGCTACGACCGGCCGCGGCAGCCGGCCGGCTACGCGGACTGACCACCGCCCGCACCTCCCGAGGGGCCCGCACGAACCGGCGTGACGCCGATTCGTGCGGGCCCCTCCCGTATGCCCGGTCCTTCCCGTACGCTCCCGTTACCACACGGCATTTCCCGGCTTTCCCCAGCATTCCCCCCGGCCCCCGTTCACCGAACGCAGAAGGCTGCTAACGTCCTGTGCACGGCGCCGCCGGGTCGCGGCCGTCCAGGCATGACCGACCCGTCCCCGGGAAGGCGAGGGTCACCGGTCGCAGCCCCGGGGCGCAGCCCGGCCGGCCCCGCACCACCCCCGAACCGAACGGCACGCCCAGTGACAAGCCCGCACTCGTCGACCGCACCCAACTCCGCCGGCCCAGCCGTGGACGCACCCCACGGTGCGCCGTGCTGGGCCAATCTCGCCGCCCGCGACCTCGAAGCCGCCGAGAAGTTCTACGGCAGCGTGCTCGGCTGGGACTTCCGCTCCACCACCCTCGGCGACCACTTCGCCGTCGCCCTCCTCGACGGCCGGCCCGTCGCCGGGATCAGCGCCATCGCCTCCGACTTCCAGGTCGCGGTCACCTGGACTCCGTACTTCGCCGTCTCGCAGGTCGACGAGGCCGCCGCCCGCATCCGCGAGCGCAGCGCCACCGTCGCCCTCGGCCCGGTCGCCTTCGCGGCCGGCCGCGCTCTGGTGGCCGCCGATCGCGACGGAGCCGTCTTCGGCGTCTGGGACGGCCGGCTGCCCAGCGGCTGGGAGAGCTGGCACGACCAGGGGCCCGTCATCGTGCGGCTGCGCACCCGCGACGCCTTCGAGGCAGCCATCTTCTACGGCGGCGTGCTGCAGTGGGCCGACGGGCGTCCCGACGGGTGCACCGTGAACTACGAGAACGACGAAGTGGTGATCCGCAGCCAGGGCAGCGTCGTGGCCCGGCTGTCCTCCGGGGCCGTCGAGGCCGCCCCCGACCCGACCGTGCGCCCGCGGTGGGAGGTGCGGTTCACCGTGCCCGACGTCACCGCATGCATCGCCGCCGCGCGCGCCCTGGGCGGCGCGGTCGTGCGCGAGGGGGCTACGCCCCACGGCGGCTACGCCGAGCTGCGCGACCCCGACGGCGGTCTGTTCACCATCGCGGCCGCACCTCGCGGCGTGTCCTCCGCCGCCTGAGGACGGTCCCACAGGCCATCTGAGGTCCCGGGCGGGGGTCACGCGGGGACCCGACGGGGATCACGCGGGGTTGTGCCAGGCTTTCACCCGAGGTACTTCTCGGCCCAGATCGTCTTGCCCGCCTCGGTGTAACGGGTGCCCCACCGGTCCGCGAGCTGCCCCACCAGGTACAGGCCGCGCCCGCCCTCATCCCAGGGCTGCGCCTTGCGCGGGTGCGGGGAGGTGCTGCTGCCGTCGGACACCTCGCAGATCAGCGCGTCGTCCCTGATCAGGCGCAGGGTGACGGTGCCGCTGGCGTGCTGGAGCGCGTTGGTCACCAGCTCGCTCACCACCAGCTCCATCGTGAAGGCGTGCTCCTCCAGGCCCCACACCTTGAGCTGGTCGGCCAGCAGGGTCCGGGCCGCCGGCACCTCCTCCGGCCGCGGCGGGAAGCGCCAGGTCGCCACGTGGTCCCCGTCCAGCACGCGGGTGCGGGCCAGCAGCAGTGCGATGTCGTCGTCGCGCTCGGGCGGCAGCGCCGTGTACACCCGGTCGCAGATCTCCTGCAGCGTCCGGTGGCCGGTGCCGATCTGCCACCCCAGGGTCTCGGCGAGCGCGTCCACCGCGTCGTCGGCCTCCCGGTGCCGCAGGTCCAGCAGCCCGTCGGTGTAGAGGGCGATGATCGTGCCCTCCTCCAGGGAGACCTCAGCCCGCTCGAAGGGCGCGCCGCCGAAGCCCAGGGAGGGGTTCTGCGTCGGCGGCCGGAACTCCACCCGGCCGTCCGGGGCGATGAACGCCGGCGGGGTGTGGCCCGCGCTGGCCATGGTGCAGGTGTGGGAGATCGGATCGTAGACCATGTACAGGCAGGAGGCACCGGGCTCGCGGCCCACCTCGTCGTGCCCCATCCGCATCACCAGGTCGTCCATCCTGGCCAGGATCTCGTCGGGCGCCAGGTCCAGGTCGGCCAGCGTGTGCACGGCCGTGCGCAGCCGCCCCATCGTGGCCGCGGCGTGCAGCCCGTGCCCCACCACGTCCCCCATCACCAGCGCCACCCGCGCGCCGGACAGCGGGATCACGTCGAACCAGTCGCCCCCCACTCCCGCTCTGGTGTCCGCGGGCAGGTAGCGGTAGTCGATGTCGGCGGCGGTGTTGGACGGGAAGTCGTGCGGGAGCAGCCCCCGCTGCAGCGTGAGCGCGTAGTCCCGGCTCTGGGTCAGCTGTCGCTCCCGGACCCGCGCCTGGCTGATCAGCACCCCCACCACCGCGGCGGCCGCCACCAGGCCGAGCTTGATCAGCCACACGTCCGTGGCGTCGTCGGCCTGCCAGTGCCGCAGGCTCGCGTACAGCGCCACGGTCAGCGCGCCGATCGCCGCCGTCGCCTGCACGCCGTGCACGGCGGCGGCCAGGAAGGGCACCACCGCCAGGATCAGCCCGAAGTGGCCGACGGGGCTGGTCAGCATGATCGTCAGCGAGGTGGCGACGAGGAGGACCAGCGGGGCGGCCCGCTTGGCCAGCAGAAGACCACGACTGGTCCCACGCGGGCTGTCGTCCGCGTCCGCAGCGAAATCCATACCTTTCCACCCTCGACGGCCCGGCGCGAGCGCCCTCATGCGCGCCGCCAACCGGTGGCCGTGGTCGGCGACGGTCTCATCAGAAGCCTACGTCAGACGCGGTAGGCGGGCTCCGCACGTGCGGGCGGAGGGAGCCCCCGCACGGCGCGGGCCGTCGTGTGCCTCCCCTCGCCCCGCCGCCGTCCCCGGGCCGCCCCCGCGGCCCCGTGCGCGGACTTACCGGCCGCCCGGATGGTGGGACGGGTGGCCCTCGCGGTACGGTCTACGGATCGTCCGGACCGGACCAACTCCGTCCTCCGGTGCTGACATCCGGTCAGAACGTGTCACAGTCGGTCGCATCCGCGCCCGGAGGCGGCCGTTCTCCCCGCCGCGGTGCCGGGCCGATCCGGGTTGCGGGGGTGTGCGCCGCCTCCGAGAGGTTGGATAAGGTGTTGTGACACGGATCACGTGGCGGCCGAGGAATAAAGTGGGAACCAGCCGCCCCCAGGGCCGGTCTTTCTATGGTTGCGTGGTCCCTTCGTTGGGTGACAGCTTGTGCGGCTGCTCACCGCGGGCCGTCGTGCCCCGGCGGGGAGCCGCGTCGGAAGGTGGAGTCAGTGGATCGTCATGAGTTCCTGCGGGGCCTGCACCGGGTGGCCGCGGCGCGCAACTACCTCGAGATCGGGGTGAACGACGGACGGAGCCTGGCCCTGTCCAAGGTCCCCAGCATCGGGATCGACCCCGCTTTCAAGGTGAACGTCACCCTGCGCGGCGACATCCACCTCGTCAAGGCGACCAGCGACGACTTCTTCGCCGGCCGCGACCCCATGGGCCACCTCAAGAGCGCGCGCAACCCGTTCAAGAACATGCGCAAGGGCCGCCCGCTGTTCGCCCACTACCGCGGCGGCACCTCGCTCGACCTGGCGTTCATCGACGGTATGCACCTGTTCGAGTACGCGCTGCGCGACTTCATGAACGTCGAGCGGTTCTCCCGCTGGACCACCGCGATCGTGCTGGACGACATGCTGCCGCGCGACGTCGACGAGGCCGCCCGCGACCGCCACACCAAGTTCTGGGCCGGCGACGTCTACAAGCTGATCCCGGTCCTGGCCAAGTACCGCCCCGACCTCACCGTGATTCCGGTGGACACCGAGCCGACCGGTGTCCTGCTGATCCTCGGCGCGGACTCCGAGAGCACCGTGCTCAAGGACCACTACGACGAGATCATCGAGGAGTGGGTCGTCCCGGACCCGCAGAAGGTCCCCGAGTCGATCCTCAGCCGGGTCGACGCGGTCAAGCCCGAGGCGATCCTCAACGGCTCCTTCTGGACCGGGCTGGTCAAGGCCCGCAACCGCCGTGCCGCCCGCGGCGGTTACGAGTCGATGCGCGGCCAGCTGAGCGCCTCGGTCGGCCGCGCCTGACCCGCGCCCGCCCTCTCATCGGCCCGACCCCCGCGCGTGGGGGCCGGGCCGATGGCGTTCTGGGGGCCACGAGGGCCTCGTCGCCCCGTCCGACGCGGCCGGGGCTTCGGGGCCGCCCCGGCGCTCCGCGGATTGGCCGGATCGAGCGGGGTGGGTGTGTCGGACCCCGCTGATAGGTTTCTGGTGACTGGTCGTGTCCGGTCGGTCACCGCTTCGGTTCGTGCCGTGTGCGGTCGCCGGCCGCGTGGGACCGCCGCGCCGGGGCGGCGCGGCGGACGGGCGAAGGGGGAGGCCGATGACGGCAGGGCGACGGTGGTCCGGGGTGCTGGGCGCGCTGGTGGTCGCGATCGGCGGGGTGATGGCGGTGGCGGCGCCGGCCCACGCGGCCGCGGCGGTCCTCTCGTGCACGGGCTGGAGCCACACGACGTACGACCCGGGCCTGACGAACACGGTCCGGCCGACCACGGTGGTCGTCCACGGCGACTACAACGTCATCGAGGACCACAGCCCCACGGGAAGCTGCCTGGCGGTGGGGTCGAGCGCGAGTTCCGGTCAGCGGGACGTGACGGCGGTGCTGCCGGTGAGCTGCAACGCGGTGCTGACCGAGACCGGGGTGGAGACGATCGACTGGAACGACGGCCGGTCCACCTCTTTCTCCTTCACCGCGGCCGCCGCCCACGTGGGCGCCAACACCGTGCTGACGGAGACCGGCACGGTCATATCCGGGGAGTTCGCGGGTGAGAAGGTGGTCGAGACCTTCACCGCGCCGAACCTCGCCTTCACCGACTGCGGCACGGACACGGGCGTCACCAGCCTCGACTACGCCACGGTCATCACCATCCTGCCTCTGTAGGCGGCGGGTCGCGGGGAGCGTCGGGCGGCCCCGGGGAGGGCCGGTCCCCTCGGACCGGCCCTCGTCCTGGCGCGACGCCCGGTCGGGCGGCCTCAGTTGGTGTAGATCTCGGCACGGTCGACGGAGATGACCGTCGAACCGGACGCCGCGTTCTTGGTGCCGGTGACCCGCACCCGCAGGGTGTGGGTGCCGTAGGCCAGCTCCGGGCTCACGTAGTTGAGCTGCTCGCCCATGCGGATGGCGCCGTAGTAGTCACGGGTCTGCTCGGCCCCGCCGTCGACGGAGAAGGCGGCGATGCCGTTGCCCGTGTCGCGCACGGACAGCAGCGCGATGCGGGTGCCGGTGAAGGTGAACGTGGCGGTGGCGCCGGTCTGCCCGCTCCAGTGATCGTCACCCCAGAAGCACTGCACTCCGCAGCCCGTCCCCGAGCTCCAGCTGCCGGAGTAGGTGACCGTGCCGCCGCTGGAGGAGGTGTTGGTGTCGTTGATCCAGTTCGGGCCGCCGCCGGGGTCGCCCGAGGGCAGCGTCTGCGTGGCCCCGGCGGCCAGCGGAGCTCCGAAGTCCGGGGTGCCGTCCGCGCGCCAGCTGATCTTCTGGGCGCGCGTGGTCCGGCCGTCATAGGTGTACGCGGAGGTGTTCTTCGCGTGGTAGACGATCCACGTCTCGGTGCCGTCGGGGCTGGTGAAGAAGCCGTTGGAGCCGGGTCCCCAGGCGCCGGTGGCGTCGTTGCGGGCGAAGACGGCGCCCTGGTGCTGGGTCCAGTTGCCCGGAATCAGCGGGTTGGCGGTGCCGGGGATCGACCGCATCCACAGCTGGTAGTCCGGCTTCCCGGTGTCGCACGCGGAGTACACCAGGTACGTGGTGCCCTGGTGCTGGAGGATCGAGGGCGCCTCGCGCACCTCGGAGCAGCCGCCGGCCGCCGGCAGGTAGACCCGGTTGCCCGAGACGGTCCACGGGTCGGACATCGGCGAGATGTAGAGGAGGTTGTGCCCCTCGGTGCCCGCGCCCGACCACACGATGTACAGGCTGCCGTCGGACTGCCGCAGCAGCACCGGGTCGATGGCCCACTGGTCCGGCGCGTTCGGCGGCTGGAGCTCCGCCTTGAAGTGGTAGGGGCCGAGCGGGTCGGTCCCCGACGACTCCGCCACGTACAGGCGGTGGTTGTCGTCCACTCCGTTGTCGGCGGTGTAGTAGATGTACCAGTGCCCGTTGATCAGGTAGAAGGACGGCGCCCACACCTGCTGGTCGCGGGAGGTGTTGGAGTCCTGCCACACGGTCGTGCGCGGGGCGGTGAGCATGGTGCCGAGCGTGGACGCCTTGGCGATCCGTACGGCGTCGCCCTCGGTCGCGGCCAGGTAGTAGTTCCCCTGGTAGTACGTCATGAACGGGTCCGGGCTCGTGCCCAGCGGGTTGCGGAAACCGCCCGCGGCGGCGTGCGCCGGCGCGGTCCCGGTGCCCGCGCAGGACAGGACCGCCAGCAGCAGGGCCGCCAGACCCGTCGTCAGGTACCTCGCACAGGAGCTGAATGTCTTACGTGTCACGGCCGGCCTCCGGACAAGGTCAAGTGGGGGGAGAAGAGAGACGTCTCGTCAGAGCGGAGCCACGGGCAAGGGTACGGCGTTCCCCCCGCGGTGGTACAGACCACATGCCCCGCCGGGGACGAGCCGCGGCCCCCGGCCGCGACCCCGATGCTCTGGTTCTCTGCTCCTCCGATTCTTCGGACCCGCGAGCTCCAGAAGTGCGCCTCCACGCCATCGAGGCGACAACACGCCGCCGCTCCTGGCAGGTTCACGGGCTAATTCCAGGGTTAAGGCCGATAGGGTTCGGGTCGGAGGTGGCCTGCCGAATGCCTACTGAGGAAGAGCTGTTCGCGGCGGTGGACGAACTGCTGGCGGGGGAGCCCGGACTCCCCGAGCCGGCGGAACGGGCCCGGCTGCGCGAGGCGGCCGGGGTCACCCAGGCCCGGCTGGCGGCGAAGCTCAGCACGTCCACGCAGACGATCAAGAACTGGGAGAGCGGGCGGGCCGAGCCGCGTCCGCCGCGCCGCGGCCCGTACATCCGCCTCCTGGAGGCCTGGGCCGAGCGCTACCCCGCCCCCGGCTCCGCGCCGCAGGCTCCGGCCTCCGGTGCCCCGGCCGCGGGGACGC
The DNA here is from genome assembly GCA_963756705.1 of uncultured Actinomycetota bacterium. GTDB lineage: Bacteria > Actinomycetota > Actinomycetes > Streptomycetales > Streptomycetaceae > Actinacidiphila. The sequence goes on from CAVWOS010000010.1 coordinate 1,026,427, forward strand.
CGGACGCACCGCCCCCGTCGCCGATCGCCGCCCCCGCCGCCGTGCCCGCCCAGCAGGCGGCCGCGCCCGCCGCCCCGGCGCCGCCGAGCGCGGCGGAGGCGAGGCCCCCGGCGTCGCGCCGTCCGCCGGCCGGCCGGACCGACCCGGCGTCCGCCCCGGCCGCCGACCCGCGGTTCCCGCACGGCCCGCTGCTGGTGCTGGACGGCGACGGGTCGGCGTACGGCGCCGGCGGGCTCGTGCTGGACTGCCCCGCCACGACCGTGTCCGCGCTGGTGGCGTGGACGCTCTCCGAGGCCGGCATCGGCGCCGGACGGCTGCACCGGCACGGCAAGGACGCCGACCCGCTGGTCGTGCTGACCGCGGCCGCCGCCGAACGGTTCGGCCTGCCCGGCCGGTTGGAGGACCGCCGCGGCCTGCGGCTGCCCGAGGACCACCCGGTGGTCGAGGAGCTCGCCCGGGCCGAGTGGAAGCTGACGCGGCGCGGGTTCGGGCCGTGGCCGCGGATCTACCGGCCCGTCGCCGGCAGGCAGCGGCAGTGCGTGCAGCTCGCGGTCCTGCCGTGGGAGGCGCTGGACGCCCGGGCCTGGGGCGAGGCGGCCGACCTGCCCGCGCCGGAACTGGCCCGCGTCCTGGCGACGTACGCCGCCCGGGTGCTGACCCCGCGCGGCTCGGCGGCGACCTCGGGCCTGGAGCTGATGTCGGCGCTGCGGCCGCCGACCAAACCGGCCCCCGGGCCGGACGGCACATGGGTGCCGGCGCCGAGCCCGGGCGCGCTGACCGCCGCCGTGGACCCCGTGCCCCCGGAGGCCCCGGTCGAGCACCCGGTCGCCCAGGGCTGGGAGGGCGGCTTCCTCGACGAGGAGGCGTACCAGTGGGTGCGGCCGATGGAGACACTCACGGACGAGGAGTGCCTGCACCCCTGCGCGGTCGGGCTCGACATCAACACCGCGTTCCTCGCCGCCGCGTCCCGGCTGACGGTGGGCCTGGGGGAGCCGGTCCACCGGATGCGGCCGATCTTCGACAAGAAGGTGCCCGGCACCTGGTACGTCGACCTGTCCCACGTCGAGGTGGACCCGCGCCTGCCCAGCCCGTTCACGCCCTCCGGGCAGCGCCCGGCCGGACCGGCCTGGTACGTCACCGCGACGGTCGCCTACGCCGTTGAACTCGGCTTCCGCGTACGGCCGCTGGAGGCGTACCTGCGGCCGGAGGCCGGCGCGTACCTCGACCCGTGGCACGACCGGCTGCGCGACGCTTACGTCGCCACGATGGCCGACCTGCGCGTCCCGACCGGCACCCGCGTGGAGGAGCGGGAGTTCCTCGCGGCGATGGAGGAGCACAAGCTGGCCGACCCCGGCATGGCGATGGTGCTGTCGGCGGTCAAGTCGACCGTCAAGGGGGGCATCGGCAAGCTGCGCGAGCGCCCGCAGGGCCGCCACTACCGCGAGGGCGACCGGTGGCCCGCGCTGGAGCGTCCCACCTGGCGCCCGGACATCCGCGCGGCGGTGATCTCCAAGGCCCGGACCAACATGCACCGCAAAATGGCCAAGACAGCGGCCGCGACGGGCCGTTACCCGCTCGCCGTGCTGTCGGACTGCGTGGTCTACCCCAGCCCGGGCGACTGCCCGCTGGACTTCCTCCCGCTCACCGACGACGGGCACGTGCTGCCCGGCAGCTTCCGGCTCGGCGCCGCCCCGGGAATGGCCAAGCTGGAGGGCGTCCAGGCGATGATCTGGGCCGTCGAGCTGATGGACCAGGGGCTCAACCCGGCCCGGCACATCAAGGGCGGCGACGCCGTCCTGGACGAGGGGGAGTAGCCGGTGGGGGACATCGACGAGGCGATCGACCGCGCCGACACCGAGCAGTTCACCCGCCTGCCGCCCCGGACGCCGCGCGCCCGGATGCGGCTGCTGCTGCGGGCGGAGAAGGGCTCGACCGTGGCGGTGGCCGCCCGCCTCGGCGTGTCCCGGCGCACCGTGGAGCGCTACCTCTCCGGCGTGCGCAAGCATCCGCGCCCGGCCCTGCAGGAGGCACTGGAACGGGAGGTGCGGAAGTCCTGGCAGCCCCGCGTCCGCGCCGCCGCCCGCAAACGCGCCGCCACCAGCACCGGCATCACCGTCGAGACCCGCGCCCGCTTCGGCTACACCGCCCCGGTCGGCACCACCGACGACGCCCGCATGCGCCGCCTGACCGTTCACCTCCCCCCGCAGTACGCCCGCCGCCTCTTCGACGCCCGGCAGGCGGGCGCGGGCGACCGGCAGTTGCGCGGAATCGTGGCAGAGGGGCTCCAGGAGATCTACTTCAAGGACAACGGCACCCGCGCGCGGGGCCTGGAGGTCGACATCACCGACATCGACTACTTCGACGTCCAGTTCTGACCGGGGGCGGAGGACGGCCGCCCTCCCAGGGCGCCGGCCCACCGTCGGCGGGCACATGATCATCTGCCCCGGCCGAGTGTCAGACCCCGCTCCTACGATCAAGGTATGTCTGATGCCTTCACCGTCCTGTGGACCCATGACACCTGCCGCGAGCTGCGCAAGGCCGGGCGCGTGGGCGAGCGGCCCTCCGTCGCGTTCAGCGGCGTGCACACCTCCCTGCCCGCGTGGTCGTGCGCCGAGGCCGGGGACGAGGTGTACGCGCTGCACGTCAACCGCTGCGTCGTCCAGGTGGTGAGCCGCATGCGGGTGGTGGACCGGGAGCGGGGGGAGTGCTGTGGCACCGAGCCCGCCACGTGGCGGGAACCGGCGTTCCCCGGGCACGCGGACTGGGCGATGCTCGGCGCCGGCGGGTGCGGCGCCGAGGCCGTCCACGTGGAGGCGACGCCGGTCCGCTTCGACCTGGCGATACCCGGCGGCCTGCTGGAGAGCCTCAGTTGGCGCAACCGGCGTGGGAAGACCCGCAACCTGAAGTACGTGGTGGACGGCCGGCTGGAGCGCTCGATCAGCCTCCAGGGCTTCTACCGGCTGACCGAGGAGTCCGCCGACGTTCTGGCGGAGGTCGTGGACGGCGCCGTCGCGGCGGCCGCCTGACGCGGGCGGTGCGCGGCGGCGGGCCGGCGCCGAGGGGCCGGCCCGGAAGGGGCTCCTGTGCGTGCGCGGGGCGCGGACCGATAATCACGTCATGACGCTGCTCACTCTCTCCGACGGCCGCCTGCTCGACGTCGCCGTCTCGGGGCCGGCCGACGGCACGCCCCTGGTCTTCCACCACGGCACGCCCGGTTCGGTGAAGGCCTCCCGCGCGATCGAGCGCGCGGCCCACCGCAGGGGGCTGCGGCTGGTGACCACCTCGCGGGCCGGCTACGGCGCCTCCACCCGGGCGCCGGGCCGTGCGGTGGTGGATGTGGTGCCCGACGTGTCGGCCGTGCTGGACCACCTCGGCGCCGACCGCTGCCTCGTGGCGGGCTGGTCCGGCGGCGGGCCGCACGCCCTGGCCACGGCGGCGCGGCTCGGCGACCGGGTCGCCGGCGCCCTGTCCATCGCGGGGGTCGGCCCGTCCGGGGCCGTCGGCCTCGACTTCACCGCGGGCATGGGCCAGGACAACATCGTCGAGTTCGGGCTCGCCCTGGAGGGCGAGGACAGGCTGCGGCCCGTCCTGGAGAAGGTGGCGGGGGAGCTGCGGGACGCGGACGCGGCCGGGCTGCGCGCCGGCATGGCGGGCGTGCTCTCCGAGGTCGACAACGCCGAGCTCACCGACGAGTTCGCCGAGGACATGGCGGCGAGCTTCGCCGAGGCGTTGCGCACGGGCGTGGACGGCTGGCTCGACGACGACCTCGCCTTCACCCGGCCCTGGGGCTTCTCCGTGGACGAGATCGCCGTCCCCGTCTTCGTCTGGCAGGGCGGCGAGGACCTCATGGTGCCGACCGCCCACGGCCACTGGCTCGCCGCGAACGTCCCGGGCGCCACCGCGCACATCGAACCGGCCGAGGGCCATCTCTCCCTGGTCGGCGCCACGTTGGACCGCATGATGGACGAGTTCGTCGCCGTCCTGTGAGGCCGGCGCCGTGCGGGGCGCGGGAGGAAAATCGCTGTTCCGCGGCCGCGCGGCGCTGGTAGGACATGGGGATGGCAGACAACGCGATGGACCCCATGGACCGCCTGCTGGCTGAACGCGCGTGCGAACGTCTGATCATCGACTTCGTCCGCCGGCTCGACCTCGGGGACCCGTCCTCGGTGGCCGAGCTGTTCACCCCCGACGGCGTGTGGGAGTGGCCGCACGGGTCCCGCCGCATCGAGGGCCGCGAGGCGCTGCGCGGGTACTTCGGGTCCCGTCCCGCCGACCGGCTCTCGCGGCGCCTGCTGACGAACATTCTGGTCACGGCGGACTCCCCGACGACGGCGACGGCGATCTCGTACCTGTCCACGTACCGCGTCGACGGATACGTGGACGGGATCGTCCCGCCGCGGCTCCCCGCCAACGTCGGCCACTACGAGGACGTGTTCCGCAAGGTGGACGGCGCGTGGCGGCTCGCCACGCGCACCCTCTTCCTGGCCTTCGGCGGCGAGACGGAGCGCCTGGAACCGCCGCGGTGCGACGCGTGACGCAGGCCGGGTGAGCGGGCCGGGCCCGCGGTCCGGCGTCACCGGCCCCGGGCTCGTGCCTGCCGCCCGGTGGCGTCACCCGGCCGGCGCCGTCCCCGCCGGGCCCGGCCGGAAGCCCCCGCGTGGGGACGAAATCCGGTCGCCCGGCCCCGGGCCCCGCGCTAGCCTGCGCGGGTGATGACGGCCGACGACGTCCTGTCCCTCCTCGCCCTGCTGCGCGGCGCCGGCACCGAGGTCTGGATCGGCGGGGGATGGGGCATCGACGCCCTGGTCGGCCGGCAGACCAGGGAGCACCGGGACCTGGACCTGATGCACCGCGGGGAGCAGGAACCGGCCGTGCTGGCGGCGTTGGCGGCGGCCGGGTTCGCCGAGACGCTGGACTGGCGGCCGGTGCGGTTCGTCGTCACCGATCCCCGCGGCCGCGACGTCGATCTGCACCCGCTGGCCTTCGCCGCGGACGGCTCGGCCGTACAGGCCTCGCTCGACCCCGGGAACCCGTTCCGCTACCCCGCCGCGTGCTTCACCACCGGCACGATCGGGGGAACGGCCGTCCCGTGCCTGTCCGCGGAGCAGCAGAACCACTTCCACCAGGGGTACGAACCCGCCGACCGGGACCGCCACGACATGGCCCGGCTCCGGGAGACCTTCGGCATCGCCACCCACTTCTGACGAACCGGCCCCGGGGCGCCACGCGGCGCGAGCGCGCGGCCGCGCCCGCATAGGCTGGGGGCATGGCTGACCTGGACCTGCGGAAGCTGCGCTACTTCCTGGCCGTGGCGGAGGAACTGCACTTCGGGCGCGCCGCCGAGCGCCTGCACATCGCGCAGCCGGTCCTGAGCCGGCAGATCACGGCGCTGGAGAAGGAACTCGGCGTGTCCCTCTTCGAGCGCTCCAAGCGGGGGACGGCGCTGACGGAGACCGGCTCGCTGCTGGTGGAGGACGCCCGGGCGCTGCTCGGGATGGCGGGCGCGCTCCAGCGCAGGGCGCGGGTCTCCGGCCGTGCGGGCGCCCGCTTCACCATCGGCTTCATGCCCGGGATCATCGTCACCCCGGTCGTGCGCAGGCTGCGCGAGCGGTTCCCCGAACTCCAGGTCGAGGTGGTGCGGACCGGCTGGGACGACCAGGTGGAGGTGCTGCACGACGGCCGGGTCGACGCCGGGTTCGTCCGGCTGCCGGTCCCGCGCCGCGGCCTGTCGGTCATGCCGCTCTTCGTCGAGCCGCGGGTGGCGGTCCTGCCCGAGGGCCACCCGCTCGCCGACCGCCCGGCCGTGACGGTGGCCGACCTCGCCCGCTTCGACCTGCTCCAGGACCCGGACGCGGTCCCCGAGTGGCGCGACGCCGCCGCGGCCGCCAGGCCCACCGCCCTGTCGCTCGACCGCGAGGGGCTGCCGGTGGTCCGCACGGTGGAGGAGAAGCTCGAACACGTCGCCGCCGACCGGGGGATCGTGGTCCTCCCGCAGTCCACCGCGACCTTCTACACCCGGCCCGGCATCGCCTACCGACGGATCGAGGACCTCTCCGGCAGCGAGGTCGCCCTCGCGTGCGACGCCCAGCGCTCCTCCCCGGTCCTGGACGCCGTCGCGGACATCGCCCGCGAGGTCTTCGCGCCCCCCGCCGGTGCGGTCGCAGAGGGCGGGGTGCCGGACGCGGCCCGGGCCGGCCGGAACCAGCAGGGGTAGCGCCCTGGTCCGTGCGCTGCCCGCCGTACGCACCCGGACCCGCCACGCCTGATACCCGCAGGGCATCAGAACCGCCCGAAGAGGTCTTGGACCGCCGGGGCGGGCCCGCCGCAAGCTGGAGCGCGTAGGCATCGAGCTGCGACGGAGATATGTGATGAAGGTTTTCCTCACCGGCGGATCCGGCTACCTGGGCAGGGCGACGATCGCCGCGCTGGTCCGCGGCGGCCATACCGTGGAGGCCCTGGCCCGTGACGAGCGGGCCGCCGGCATCGTGACCGGACTGGGCGCGGCAGCGGTGAGCGGCGGACTCGGCGACCTCGCCGTCCTGCGTACGGCCGCCGAGCGCGCCGACGCCGTGGTCCACCTCGCCCAGGCCGACACCGGGGAGGCCGACCTCGCGGCCGCCACCGCGATGCAGGACGGCGTCGGCGCCGGCACCTACCTCCACACCGGCGGCAGTTGGGTCTACGGCGACACCGACGGCGTGGCCGACGAGACCGCGCCGTGGAACGCCCCGGCCGTCGTCGCCTGGCGCCGCCCGGTCGAGGAGGCGGTCCTGCGGCGGGCCGAGGGGGGCGGCCGCCCGGTCGTCGTCCAGCCCGGCCTGATCTACGGGCGCGAGAACCGCCTGATCGACCACTTCTACGCCGCCCCTGGCAAGCAGGCCGGCGCCATCGCCTACATCGGCGACGGCTCCAACCGCTGGGCCCTGATCCACGTCGACGACGCCGCCGCGCTCTACGTGGCCGCGCTCGCCGCGCCCGCGGGTGCCACCTACCTCGGCGTCAGCGGCGTGAGTCCCACGGCCAAGGAGGTCGCCCTCGCCCTCAGCCGGGCGGCCGGCATCGACGGCAAGATCGTCTCGATCCCGCTGGACGAGGCCCAGCGGCGGATGGGTCCCGTCGCCGACGCCTTCGCGCTCGACCAGCGGTTCAGCCCCGCCCGGGCCCGGACCGACCTCGGCTGGGCACCCGCCCACACCGATCCCCTCGCGGAGCTGTCCCGCGCCTGACGGGCCCGCGGCGGCGCGGCGTCCCGCGCGTGGTGACACGCGTGCGGCCGCCGCGCCGACGTGCCGCGCGGTTGGCCGGTTCCGACCGGGGGCGAAGCCGCCGGGGTCGGCTAGGGTACGCGGATGATGTTCGGACCCAGACGGTTCCTGGCTGCCGTCGAGGACTTCGAAGCAGCCGTCCAGGCCCAGGACGCGGATGCGGCGGAGCCCGCCTTCGAGCAGCTGACGGCCTGTTTCGGCACCGCCCGGGACACCGAACTGCGGGCGGCGGGCCCGCTCCTGGCCGCCCTCCTCGACGAGGTGCCGCCCGGGCCCCGGGCCGTCGTCGCCGTGATGACCGGCGCCTGCGTCGAACGCGGCGCCGACCCGGTCGCCTGCGCGCCGGCGGTCTTCGCCTGCGCCCTGGACGCCTTCGAGCAGGCCGCCGTCTTCTGCGAGCGGTGGACGACCTTCGGCTACGGAGAGCTGCCCGGCCACGAGGGTGAGGCACCGGGGCGGGCCGAGGCCGAACGGATCGGGTTCGAACCCGTCGCGGCCTGGCAGGCCGCCCCCCGGTTCGAGATGGCCTGCGTGGCGATGCTCAACTCCCCCCGTGTGCGCCGCGAGGTGCCCGACCGGGACCGGTTCCGGGCCCTGGTGACCAGGGTCTCGGAGCTGTCCGGCGAACCCTTCAAGTGCCTCGATTACGCTCTGGCCGTCCTCGACGACGAGCCGCTCGTCGCTCTCGACCGCGCCACCGGTGCGGGCTTCGCCGTGCGGATCTCCGGCATCGGCGACAACTTCCAGCTGCACACCCTGCTGGCCGACGCCCTGATCGGTCAGGGTCTGCCGGCGGGCGAGCCGCCCTCGGCCCAGGCGGTCGCCTGCTGCCGCGACCAGCCGGGGATGGTGCCCACCACCGGCTCATTCGACCTGGTCGGCGCCGACGGCCGGTGCGTCCCGAACGAGGGCCGGCCCGCCGACATCCCCCTCCTGGACGGAGTCCGCCTGGTCGTCCTCGATCCGCCGCCGTACCGGAGGACCTGGCCCGCGGGCCGCTACTTCCCCGGCATGACCGGCCACCTCGGCTACGAGCGCGCCCTCTCCCCGCATGAGTCCGCGTCCCTCCTCGCGCGCGTGGCCGTGCCGGTGCGCTGAGGCCGCGAACCGCTCAGCTCAGGACGCGAACCGCTCAGGACGCGGCGTTCTCCAGGGAGGCGGTCAGGGCGTTGATGTCGCGGAGGAGCGCGGCGGCGTCGGCGCGGGTGAGTCCGGTCGAGCGGGCGATGGCGCGGGGGACGTCGGCGATGGTGGTGCGCAGGTCCTCGCCGGCCGGGGTGAGGCGGACGATGACCGAGCGCTCGTCGGTGGCGCTGCGGTCGCGGCGCACGAAGCCGGCCGACTCCAGCCTGCGGACGAGGGGGGAGAGGGTGCCGGAGTCCAGCCGCAGGTGGCGCCCCAGTTCCTTGACGGTGAGCGGGCCGTGCTGCCACAGCACGAGCATCGCCAGGTACTGGGGATAGGTCAGGCCGGAATCCTTCAGCAGCGTGCGGTAGACGCCGTCGAAGGCCCGCGACGCGGCGTGCACCGCGAAGCAGAGCTGGTTCTCCAGCCGCAGGGCGTCGTCGGACGGTCGCCGGTCTGAGTCGGATGACGGGGCCATGGGCCAAGCCTACCGCCGATGGGTTATCCGCACTTTAGTTGCGTGCAACTAAGTTGTGTGCAATCATTATCCGCGTCGGGCCGGAAGGGGCCGGACCGCGAGGAGAGGAATCGGCAATGAACGTTCTCTACACGGCTGTCGCCACCGCCAACGGCCGCGACGGACGCGCGGTCAGCTCCGACGGACGGCTCGACCTGCCGCTGGCCTTCCCGCCCGCGCTCGGCGGCAACGGCGAGGGCACGAACCCGGAGCAGCTGTTCGCCGCCGGCTACGCGGCATGCTTCGCCAGCGCGCTGGCGCTCGCCGGCCGGCAGGCGAAGCTCGACACGAGCGACGTGTCGGTGACCGCGGAGGTGGGCATCGGCCCCGACGGGGAGAGCTTCGGCCTGACGGTCACCCTGCGCATAGAACTGCCCGAGCACCTCGAGGGCGACACCGGCCGCGCCCTGGCCGAGCGCGCCCACCAGCTGTGCCCGTACTCCAAGGCCACCCGCGGCAACATCACGGTCGACCTCGTCATCGAGTAGTGGCGCTCTCCGCCACCATTCCGCCACACGGCCGTTCTTGGTCCGCCCGGCGCCGATCCTTCATGCTGGCCGTGGCCGGGGAGCCCGGTCCCGGCTGCGGAGGGAGGCCGGTGGGGCGAGGACGAGGGGCGCGCTCGATGGAGACCGTTGCGAACGACCACCGGACCGTCGGCCGGGAGCGGTTCGGCCACTGGCGGGAGCTGGTCCGGCAGGGGTTCGCACCGATGGACATCACCACCGACCGGCCCGACCACTTCCACGCCGAGCCGCGCGTCGTCCGGCTCGGGCGGTTCCAGGTGTGGGGGTCGGAATGCAGCGGGTCGGAGGCGTCGCGGACGCCGCTGCTGATCCGGCAGTCCGACCCGGAGACGCTGTCCCTGCTGATCACGCTGAACGGGACGCTGCTGGCCGAGTCCGCCGGGCGGAACGTCTCCTGCGGGGTCGGCGACCTCCACATCGTCGACAGCTCGTACCCGATGCGCGTCGCCTTCCGCGAACACCACGACGGTTCCGCGTACCGGGGCGTGTCCGCCATCGTCCCCCGGGCCGAACTGCCCCTGGCCCGGCGGCTCGACCGCGTGGTCGGGCTGCGGGTCCCGCGCGGTGACGGCGTCGGCGCGCTGATGACGACCTTCCTCACCGACCTCGTGCGCCGGGCCGACGACCTGCGTCCGACGGATTCCCCCGGCCTTGGCGCGGTCGTCCGGGACCTGGCCGGCACGCTGGTGGCACGGCTGACGGACTCCGGGGACCCGGCGCGGGTGCGGCGCGGCGCCCTCGGGCTCCAGGCCAAGGAGTTCATCCTGCGCCACCTCGGGGACCCGGATCCGGCCCCCGCCACCGTGGCGGCGGCTCACCACATCTCAGTCAGCTACCTCCACGAGGTCTTCCGCGAGCAGGACACGACCGTCGCCCGCTGGATACGCCGGCAGCGGCTGGAGTCCGCCCGCCGCGACCTCGCCGATCCCGCGCAGGGCGCGTGCACGATCCAGGAGATCGCCAGGCGGTGGGGCTTCCGGCACCAGGCCCACTTCACCCGCGCCTTCCGTGCCGCCTACGGACTCGCTCCCCGGGAGCACCGGCGCGAGGCGCTCGCCCAGCCGGCCGGGCACGTGAACGGCGGGGTCGGCTCTCGGGCGTCGTCGTAACGGGGCGCCGGCCGGCCCTACGCCGCGCGCAGCGGCCGGTCCGGGCGGCAGACCTGGCAGGGCACCGCGTCGGGCCGTTCGAGCGCGGCCTGCGCCTGCTCGGTGGTCGCGGGCAGCGAGAGGTCCCGCACGGCGCGGCAGTCCCCGCGGTGCACGATCCGGGCGGGACCGCGTTCGGCCCCGAAGTAGACGGGCTCCTCGATCCGCCAGGCGGGAGTGGCACCGTGCCGCTCGGTGGGCACGAGTGCGTAGTCCTGGCCGTCCAGGGGCTCGCACCGTTCGGCGGGCGCGAGGAAGTCGACCGGGACGGGCTCGTCGGTGAGGCGGCCGCCCACCTCGGTGGGGGAGGGGAGACGGATCTGCAGTGCGTACCACCAGGACCCGTCGGCCTCGCGCCGACGCCCCCGCACCACCGCGTAGAGCTCCTGGCCGTCGTGCAGCCGCACCCGCACCAGCGGGCCGTCCGCCTGCGGCAGGTGCGCCGGCTGCTCCGCGCCGCTCATCGTTCCAATCTAGTTCGCACCCACGTTCTGTTCCATGCGAGATCCGCCGAGGGGGCCCGGGGAACCGCCGGTCGGGAACTTGGACGCGCGGGTGCGCGCCGACCGGGAATGACCCACCATCGGTCCGGGGCCCCGCCCGGCGCGCGACCCCGCCCGGGTACGACCACCGCCAGGAACGGAGCCCCCGATGAGCCGCGGATTCCAGGTCACCTTCGACGCTCACGACCCGCGGGCGCTGTCCTCCTTCTGGCGGGAGGTGCTGGGCTACGTCCACCCTGCCCCGCCCGGCGCCGACCTGCCCGCGGATGCGGACCCGCTGGCCGCCTGGGACGAGTTCCTGGCGCGGATCGGCGTGCCCGAGGACCAGCGCAACACCCGCTCGGCGCTTGAGGACCCGGACGGGCGGGGCCCGCGGCTGTTCTTCCAGCAGGTGCCCGAGGGCAAGGCCGCCAAGAACCGCCTCCACCTCGACGTGCGGGTGGCCCCCGGCCTCCAGGGAGAGGAGCGGATGGCGGCGCTGGAGGCCGAGTGCGGACGCCTCGTCGCCATGGGCGCCACCCGGGTGCGGCGGTTCGAGCCCGAGCCGCCCCTGAGCAGCGGGTTCATCGTGATGACCGACCCCGAGGGCAACGAGTTCTGCCTGGACTGACCCGACGGCCGCCTTTCTCCCCCGCGACGCCCGACGCCCGCCCTCCCGCCCTCCCGCACCGGTCCACCGGGGCCGGCCGTCACCTGGTCGGTGGAAAGGTTCAGCCTGTCGTCGGCCCGTCCCGCCGTTTGGTTGCTTTGATCCAGGACATGGATGGATTCCCGGACGACGCCCCCAATCCGTTCCGCCCCCGTGTCGTCTCCGTCGAACTGAGGGGGCCGGCGGAAGAGGTGGCCGAGGTGCGGGCGTGGATCGAGGCGCGGGCCCTCTACAGCGAGGCGGAGGTCCTGAGCGTCTTCGGCCCCAGGATGACCTGCCAGATGACGGTGGTGGTCGAGGAGGAGTCGCCGGACGCGCCGGAAGCACAGTGAGGACGTCTCCGCGCCGGGCGGGGCCGCGAGCCGTTCAGGACGGACGCGGCCCCGCCCCGGCACACGGCCGGAACCGGTGTCACCGCCCGGCGCGGACCTCGTCGGCGTCCAGTTCCGCCCGCAGCGGGACCAGCCCCGTGGTGACCCGCATCGCGTCGGCCGCGCAGTCCGGTGAAGGAGTGGCCGTGCCGTCCGGGACGACGGGGTTGGCGCAGTTGTCGCCCACGTACTGGTTGGCGCCGGTCTCCAGCCGTTGGATGTCGCTCCGCGTGTCGCTGTAGTCGGGGTCGGTGCCGGCGGCGCCGATGTCGTTGTCGAGCGAGGACAGCGTGAAGACGACGTCCTGCATCAGCGTCCCGCACGTCGTGCCGATCGGGACCGCGCAGTCGCCGGTGCGGTCACCGAGGAGGTCCAGCTTGGTGTCCCACCGCGCCGCGACCGATGTCCCCGAGCCGCTTCCGCCGCCCGACCCGCCCGAACCCCCGCCCGATCCGCCCGAGTCGTCCGGCCGGAAGAACAGCAGCACCTTCACCGCGATCACCCCGACGACGACCGCCAGCCCCGAGCGCAGCAAACGCCCCCGCCACATCGCCCCGTCCCCTCCTCTGCAGTGGCGCACACACTAGTGTCTTGGCGATCAGGTGTTGAGCCAGATGAGTGTGCCGGCCAGGGAGCCGGTGGCATGGGCACCTCGACGATGGCCCGGGCGTGCTCCTTGCTGTCTTCGGCGCATCCGGCCGCCGAGGAGATTGGTATAGGCCAATTCGTGGCTGCGACCTTGACCCCTTCATTGGTACAGGCCGATCTGAGGCACCATCAACTCCCCGTGGGAGCGGCCGGTTCGGGAGGACGTGGGCACTGGCGTCCGGGATGCCCGCAGGATGGAACCGCGCGGGACGCGCGCTCAGCGTCCTGGTCGAGGACAAGTGCCCCGGTTGCGCGGCCGGACACATCGACCCGAGCGAACCGGCCTTCGCGCAACTCGCCCCACTGAGCTTGGGCAACGTCAGCGGCATCACCTGGGGGTTCGTGCGGAGCTGAGCCCGCCGCCGCTCGTCCGCAACCGTTGGTACGGCGCTGCCGGTGCACCGTCCCCGGTCGGGTTCCGAGGCCGTCGCGGGGTTGGCGCATACGCGCGGTCGGCCGTGCGAGGTGGCCTATCCTGCCAGACCACGGGCAGGGACGGGACACCGGAGCACGGGGGCTGGGCATGGGCATGGGCATGGGCGGAGAGGACGTCGTTCTGCGGAAGCGGTACCAATTAGTGCGGTGCGTTGGCTCTGGGGCGATGGGTGAGGTGTGGCTCGCACGAGATCTCGTGCTGGTACGCGAGGTCGCCGTCAAGATCCTGAACCCGGACCTGATGAACAGCCCCCGGTTCTCCGAGCGGTTCCGGGAAGAGGCGCGCATACTGGCGAGCCTGAAGCATCGCGGCATCGTGACCGTCCACGACTTCGGCGAGAGCGACGACCCGCGTGCCGCCTTCCTCGTGATGGATCTGCTCGACGGGCGTCCCCTGAGCGACGTCACGGCGGAGGGTGAGCCGCTGGGCGTCGTCCGTACGCTGTCGATCGTCGTGCAGATCCTCGACGCCCTGCACGCGGCGCACCAGCGCCGGATCACGCACCGGGACGTGAAGCCGGCGAACCTGATGCTCGGGGACGGTGACAAGGTGACGGTCACCGACTTCGGCGTGGCCCGGTCGATGGGCGCGGCCCGGCTGACCGCCCACGGCATGGTCATGGGCACCCCCCAGTACAGCGCCCCGGAGCAAGCGCGGCCGGGCGAGGTCACGGCGTCCGCCGACCTGTACGCGGTCGGGGTCATCGCGTACGAGTGCCTGTGCGGTCAGCCGCCCTTCTACGCGGACGACGTGGAGTCCCTCGTCGCCATGCACGCCTCGGCCCCGGTACCGGACATGCCCGGTGAGGTCCCGGACGCGGTGCGGAAGCTGGTGCTGCGCGCGCTGTCCAAGTCTCCGGAGGACCGGTTCGCCGACGCGGCGGAGATGGCCGACGCCGCCCGGGCCGCTCTGGTCGGCCTCGGCGCCGATGCCGTACCGCGGTGGGGCGGTGGAGACGACGCCGCGGGCCGGGCCTCCGTCACCGCGCCCGGTCGTGCCGCCGCCGCCGTGGTACGGAACGGGGCCGATGTGGGCCGGGACGGCGCGGCTGGGCCCGCGAAGCGCCTCCGGCCCGCCCCGTCGACGTCCTCGGACGCGGAGCCCGGTCGCCGCCGCGTACGGGCGATCGTGCTCACGGCGGCGGCGGTGGCGCTGTGCGTCGGCGCGGCGGCCGCCCTGGCGGCCGCCCAGCACCACGAAGCGCGTCCGAGCGCGGCCGGCCGGCCCTTGCTCCTCGCTCCGGGAAGCTCGGCCCCGGCCACCGGGGGCACGCCGTCCACCGGACCCGATCCGTCCCGTTCCCCGCACCCGACGCACCACAGCGCGGCGGGCAGCCCCTCCGTCAGCCCGGGCGCGGGGGCGGGCCCCACGGCCCTCCCGGCCACGACCGCGCCTGCCGTACCGCCGACGGCGCCGACCCGGGCACCGACCACTCCGGCGAACAGCTCGTACTCCATCACCGCCTCCATCACCTGCGACTCGGGAAAGCCGGTGGTCGACGGCCTCTGGGTGCAGGCGGACGCGGGAGCGGGGACGGCCACCAAGGTCGTGTCGGGCGGTGTGACGACGTGGCGGCGCACGCTCCCCCGGAGTGAGTACTACACGATGCACATCGGCTGCGGCACCGACGCGAACCGCGACTGGGAGCCCGTGCTGTCCGACGGGAGCCGGGGCCTGCACACCGAATGGGTCACCGGCACCTACCACGCCTTCGCCTGCCACGACGTCCAAGGGGCCTCGGGATACGGCAAGTGCGAGGTACGCCCCGGGGCATAGCCCGGCATCACGGCGACGGTTCGGGCCGGCGGGCCGGGGCGGCCGTGCGCGGCGGACGGCGTGCGGAGCAGGTCCAGCGGCAGGTGACGCGCGGATGCCTGCACACGGTCCTCGTCCACCGGCGCAGATCGCCCCCGAACCGGTGGGCCGATCGCAGGTCGTCCGAGGTGAGCGCCGCGAGGTGTTCGCTGATCCGGTCGGCCCCCTTCGGCCATCGCCCCCGGACGTTCTTCCGGAGCCGGACGAGGGACTGGAGGAATTCGATCCGGTCGTCGGAGTTGTGGAAGGCGAGGGTCGCGTGGATTCCCGCCGCCCGGTCGAGGTCCCGCAGAGCGGGGCCGTACCGGTCGAGGTCGGCCAGCGTCCCGCACCGGGCCACCAGGATGTCGGCGAAACTGGTGCGGTAGGTGTCGGGAAACCGTGCGGCAAGATCCTCGCGGAGTCGGACGGCTCTGTCGAACGCCTCCAGCGCCTCCTCGGATCTCGACAGTGCGGTCAGGCACCGGCCCTGGATACTGAACATCTTCGCCAGACCGGCCCGGGTCTCGGGGAGGACATCGCGGAGCTGCTCCTGGATGCCGACGGCGCTGCTGATCGAGGCAAGGGCCTCCGGGTGGCGTTTGAGCCCGTAGAGGTATGCCGCCCGGTTGCGGAGAGCGGACGCCAACTCGGCCTGCCCGTCGGCGCCGGAGTCGGCCAGCTTCCGGCGGATCGTGATCGCGTGGTCGACGACGCGCAGTGCCTTCCCCGGCCGGCCCACTCGGTTCAGCAGCGTCGCGCGGATCCTGAGCGCCGAGGCGTACAGGGACCTTTCCTCGTCCGTGGCCCTGCCCTGCGGCAGTCGTCCGAGCCTTTTCGTGGCCCGGTCGGCGTACACGAGACCGTCGCAGTACAGACCTGCGTCGAACAGCCTGAACGCGACCTCGCTCTCCGCCCGTGCCAGGTCCGCGAGAAGTGCGCGACGCGGGAGCGAACGGGTCCGGCCGTACCGACCGTACGACTTGCGGCGGTCGGACACCTGGCGGGACGCCGCGGACAGGGCCAGTTCGGCGAGCATCTGCGTGCTCTGGGGAATCTCTTCGTGGAGAGCCGTCACGGCCCGGGCGTCGGTGAAGGATTCCACCCGCACCTCCCGGAGGGCCTCGGACAGGACCCGGCTCGTCCGGGAACGGAGCACCACCTGGACAGCCGGTCGGGCGAGCCGCTCTGCGTGCCCGGCGATCAGCTCCCGGACAGGGCCCTCGAGGAGCGGGGTCTCGTCGGCCAGCGGCCCGAGGATTCCCAGGGCGCGCCTCGCCTGCCGGTCGCTGACGGCGGGAAGGACCCTGGACAACAGGGTGCGCCCGTCGAGCTCCTGGGTGAGCGCCTTCTTCAACCAGTATTCCGCGAGGCTGTCCGGCTGCAGGCTGCCCCAGTACTCCTGCCCCCCGGACGACGGGTACAGGTCGCTGATCATGGCGGCGAGCCGGCGGAGATCGGCTGTAGCTTCGGCGCTCGATCCGGTGTCCGCCAGGGCGGCCAGGGTGCGCTCGGCCTCGTCCCGGTCGGCGGCCCCGACCAGGAGGGCGGCGGTCAGCGCGGGCATGGGCGGCTCGTCGCCGAGACCCCGGGCCTCGGCCATGGACGCCCAGTAACGGGCCTCGTGTTCCAGGATGACGTCCATGGGCGTCTTCCCGCCCGTGGCCTTCCCGTTGACCGAGGCCGCTTCGAGCACGGCGGCCAGCGCGGCGATGTGGAGCGTCAGCGGGTGACCGTCGCGCAGCACGTCGGGGGAGGGGGCATCGAGCTGAAAGGGACTGAGGTCGATGTCTTCGTAGTCCTCGACGCGGGTCAGTGCCGCCGCGAAGTGCGTCACGGCCTCGGCGTAGGTCTCGGCCCGGTCCGCCTCCGCGAGGGGGCCCAGCTCGATGGGCAGGTGCGAGAGGACCTGGTGCCTGTCCTCGCGCTGGAGCTTGTGCCACCACTCCCCGTCGCTGCGGGCCAGCATGAGGACACGGACCTGGCTCTGAGGTGCAGCGAAGGTGAGGTCGTCGAGGAGGGCCTGCACCGCCTTGACGTTCTTCTCGGCGTAGTCCACGACCAGCAGCACTTTGGAGGTGGTCCTGCTGATGGCGGCCGCGACCTCGGGCGACGCCGCCGCGGCCGTTGCGGCGCAGGTGGTGGCGTGCTCCGGGATGCGGAGGCGGCCGACGATCCAGCCCGCTCCCAGAAGTTCCGCCGCCAGCTCGCGGGCCAGTCGGGTCTTCCCCTGGCCGCCCTTCCCGATCACCAGGCGTCCCGAGAGGGCTCCGCCGGCAGCGCACCACTCCCTCAGCTCGACGAGTTCGGCGCGCGACCGGAACGGCACCGTCTCGTATTCCGGTCGGAGCAGGCAGGCCGGGGTCCTCGGGCGGATGTCGAGGTGCCATGGGGCGAGGTATCGCTGGAGCTCGGCCGATTCCAGCCGGAGGGGGCGCCCGGTCGCCTCCTCCACGAGTGCGCGGAATTCCGCGCTGCGGGCCATGACATACACCGGCAGCACGCTCAGCACTCTGCTCTCGAAGTTCGCCCGATCCTCGACGACGATGCCGCACATCAGGCGGTCGCAGGTCACCGCGGCCCCTGACATGCCGGCCCATCCCGAGCCCCCGGACGGGTCCCGTTCCGGGGCGATGGCCGAGGCCAACTGATATCGTTCCGCGCGCTTCCCGGAGAGGGGGCCGATGGACCCCTCGACCTGATCGGAATCACCGCGGCCGTCCGTATGACGGCGCATACTCGCGGGCAGGCCGACGGCGCTGACGCCTATGTGGGAACTGCCGCTCAGTACACCCCACCTCAGTTCGGCGGTGACCTCGGGCGGCCGCCACACACCGTCGGCGGATTCCACGACCCGCAGCACAGCGGCGTCGATGTCGCCGTCCCCCAGCCAGGCGACGGCGGCGCGGACGAGGCCGGGGCGGTTCAGGAAACGCACCGTGACGGTCTCCAGTTGCCGCTCCTCGTCCAGCAGTACGTGCCGGGCGGTGAGGATCAGGTCTCCCCCGATCCACGTTCCGGTCCCGATCCGCACCCCGCCGCGCGGCAGGGATTCCGCGAAGACCTCCACCACGCGGCTCGTCCCACTGCATTCCATGGCATACCCTCCGTCGGCTCGGCCTAGAACTCAGGGATCGCGGGCAGGGTGCCGTTCACCAGGATGTCGTGGCCGCGATCGTCCAGCGGGGAGAGGGTCATCTTCAGGCGGTGCGTCATGGTCGAGGTCCGGTCCACCTTCCCGCTGAGCACGTAGACCTTGGCCCCGGCCTCGCCCGACCGGGCCACGGACACGTCGAATTCGAGCTCCACCGGCCCGACCCGGAACCGCAGGTCCTGCCCCGCCCCCTCGGCCATCGCCGCCTGGAGTTCGGCGCGCACACCGAGCACCGCCGCCGCGAGTCCTACCGTCGCGTCAGTGTCCACGAAGGTGCTCCCCGGCGGGCGCGCCGTCCCAGTGGAGCTGTGCGGCCACACCGCGGTGGAGGGCGGGACCCGCATCGAACTTCGGGGTGTTCGAGTCGTTGCAGGCGCTCAGTGACGCGACCCCCAGCAGGAGGATCGCGAGGCCCAGGGCGCCCCTGCGCCAGGTGTTCCTCGGTCCGCGGTTGTTCTTCATGTCCATGTCCTCGGCAGCTCTCTCCCTCGACGAGGGAACGTGATCAGTGGGTGTCGCCCCGTGGCTTCCTGCGGTGGGGCGGTGTCGGCTGTGCCGGAACCGGCCACTTCGAGGGGCTTCCGACGTGGCGGTGTCGTGTTTCCAGCTCACCACGACAGGACCGCGGGGCACCTCCCGCGTTGAGCTGACGGTGAGGTTCGGCGTGGTGTTGACTGACCGTTATGAAGGTGTTGCTCACAGGCCCTGTCCGTCGGCACAGGGAGATGGTGACCCGCCTGCAGCCACGGGGGTTCGCCCTTCTGACAGTGGCGCGGATCGACCGGCTGGGACTGGCGGGCCACTGGCCGGACGTCGTCCTGCTGGAGTGCGACACGATCAACGAGCCGGTTCTCGAACACTGCGGACGGCTGCGCGCCGCCTGCGGTGCCCCGATCGTCGCCATCACCCGGCACGCCGACGCGGAGGCCTGGAGGCCCGGGCGCGAGGCGGGAATCGACGAATTCCTCGTGGAGCCGTTCAGCCTTGACGAACTGGTCGCACGGCTGCGGATCGCGGGGCACCCGGCCCCGGCCGTCGCGACGGGGAACAGCAGCGCCCACATCGCCTACGGACCGCTGCGGATCTCCCAGGAGTCCAGGAGGGTGACCGTGCGCGGGACCGAGGTGGAACTGCGGCCGACGGAGTACGAGTTGCTCGTGACGCTGGCCCGCCGGGCCGGCCAGGTGCTGAGCCGGGACCACCTCGTCAACTGCCTGTCGCGCAACGGCGCGAAGGACCCGGAGCGGGCGCTCGAAGTGCATATCCACGAACTGCGATCGAAACTGGACGTGCCAGGACTCATCGCGACGGTGCGCAACGTCGGTTACCGCCTCATCTCCCAGGAGAGCTACCGGCGTCTGGAGGAGGACTGAACAAGGCCGTTCCGTGGGACGGCCGTTCCAGGTCTCGACGAGCCGGAGGCGCTCCTCCTGGGGAGATGCGGTCGTCGCCGTCGGTGTCCACCGCCTCGAAGACGGCGTACCGGTCCGATGACGGGAACCGGCGGCCCCGCGCACAGCCGTGCGGGGCCCGCGCGGGTGGGTTCGGGCCGCCCACCGCCAAGGGCCGGGTAGTCTTTGGCGGTCATCACCTGGTCGGGCCGGGCGCGGGGTCGCCCGGGACCGGTCCGGGTGACGTCGATTGCGTCGCCCGCACGATCGTGGAGTCCAGCGCGACCAGCCGGTCGACCTTCACCCGCCCCGGGCGACCGGCAGCAGCCGGTCGAAGGTGCCGACGGCCGCCCACCGGGCGAAGCGCCCGGCTGCCGCGCAGGTCAGAGCGGCACGCTCTCGGGGTGGTCCAGGCCCTTGCGGAAGACGGTCGCGCTGTGCCGGACCGTCATCCCGGCGCGCAGGTAGAGGTCGAGCGCGCCCGTCTGGGAGTGGGTGCCCAGGGTGCAGGCGCTTCGGCCGCGGCGGTGGAAGGCGCGGAAGACGTGGAACAGCAGGAGGGTGGCGATGCCGCGGCCGCGGTGGTCGCGGTGCACGGCGACCTGCTCGATGAAGCCCTCGTCGGCCTCGGCCAGGTCCAACGAGACCGCGGCGCCGACGATCCGGCCGCCGACGACGGCCAGGGCCGACAACTCGGGTGCGAACGCGGGGCGTTCGACGGTGCTGCGGGCCCACTCCTCGTAGGACCTGCGCCGGGACTGCCAGTCGGCGAAGGCGTCCTCGATCAGCTGGTGCGCCTCCCGCTCGTCCCCGGCGCGGAACGGACGGACCGTCACCCCCTCCGGCGCCGCCGGGACCGCCGGCTCCTCGCCCAGCCCGAACTCCAGCAGCCACTCGCTCACCATCGGCTCGTAGCCCCGTGACCGCAGCAGCGCGACGGCCCGCGCGTCCGTGTCCGGCACGGTCTGGACGATCTGCCCCGCCCCCGACTCCACCGCCCGGGCCCCGGCCCAGTCCAGCAGCGCAGTGCCCAGGCCGCGCCCCCGGTGCTCGGGGTGGACGTCCACCTCCGACCGCCGGTTCACCCACGCCCGGGCGGCCAGCCGGCCCTCCGCGTCGTGCACCACCAGCGTGTCGAGCTCCGGCACGAGCCCGGGTCGCGCCAGATCCGCGGCCACGGCCCCGGCATCCGTGCGCCCGGCCCCGTACAGATCCCGCTCGCACGCCTCGACCAGCCGCTGGATCGCCTCGACGTCGCCTTCCCGCGCCGCCCGGGCCCGATAGCCCTCCGGCAGCGCCGGCCCCACGCCCTCGTCGTCCACGAACCGACCCCTTCCGTCCCGTTCGGAACCCCTGCCCGGCGCCCGCGGCACTCCACGGGGCGGCGGCCGAGGTGCGGGACCCACCGTAAACGATCACCCCGGCCGGCCGGGGGAGGGCGGTGCCACTCTCGTCCGACGGACTCCTCGGCCTGCCGGTCCGTCAGACGCCGGTGAACGTGTATCCGGTGAAGTCGGCGAGGTGGCGGTAGCCGAGCCGCTGGTAGAGGGCGTTGCTGGTGGGGTTGGCCGGGTCGGCGAAGAGGACGACGTCGGTGGCCGCCGCGGCGAGGGCGGACCGGGTGACCTCCGTCGTGACGGCGGCCCCGTACCCGTGGCCGCGGTGGCGGGCCGGGGTGTAGACGGGGTCGACCCTGATCATGCCGCTGAGCGGTGAGGTCGTGGCCGCCATCGAGACGGGCGTCCCGTCCGGGGCCTCCCAGAAGGTGAAGCGCTTGTCCGCGAAGCGGGAGGCCGCCCAGGAATCGGTGTCCAAGGGGGCCTCGCCGACGGTGGCGGCGAACTCGCCGCACCAGCGGAGCAGCCGGCCGTGGTCGTGCGCGGCCGCGGCGCGGCCACGGCCGCCCGGGAAGGGGCGCGGCGGGGTGAGGGTGGCGAGCCGGTAGAGGCGGGCGCGCCAGGTGGGCGCGGGGGACGCCCCGGTGAGGCGCCGCCAGGATTCGGCGAAGGCGGTGGCGTGGTCCGCGACGACCCCGGTGACGGCGTGGCCGAGGCCGGTCAGGTGACCGGCCAGGGCATCGGCCCGCTCGGGGGAGAGGGAGGTGAGGGTCAGCCGCCGGGACGGCGGGCGGTGGAAGGTGGCGCGGACCTCGCCTCCCGACTCCAGCCGGCCGAAGAGGGTGGTCGCGCCGGCTCCGCCGGTCCGCAGCTTCTCGATCGCCGTCAGTTGCGTGGTGTGCAGGGCGGGCCGGGAGCGCAGGAACGCTCCGGCGCTGGCCAGGAAGGCGTCGACGTCGTCGGTGAGGTGCCAGTCGTCCGGGATCACGCTTCATGATTCCCCACCCGGCGGCGTGGAACGCCCGTACTTGCCGACACGTCAGCGCCCGCCCCGCGCCCGCTGCCGGAGGGCGCCGTACCCGAGGACCAGGACGATGCCGAGGCTCGCGCAGGTCATGCCCACGACCTCGGGAATGCCGAGCGTCCGGTGGGCCGCTCCCAGCGCCACCCCGATCCCGATGAGCACCCGCCCCGGGCCGGTCACGCGCTCCCCCTTGAACAGGGGCCCCACCAGGCCGTACAGAGCCGCCGCGCAGCCGAAGGCCGCCACGATCCACACCGTCATGTGTCCCCTACCGCCTGGAGTGTACGCCCGGGCCGGCCGTGTTCGCCCGGCCCGGCAGAGTCCGCCGCCGCACGGCCCTTCCGGTGATCGGAGGGCCCTTCGTGCGCGAGAGGGCCGCCGCCCGGGTACGGCCTCCGGGCAGAGCACGACGGCCCGCGACCCGCGAGGAGATCAGCGATGTACGCAGCAGTGCGACGGTACGCAGGGGTGACCGATACGGCGGAGGCGGCGCGCCTGGTGAGCGAGGAGTTCGTACCGCTCGTGCGCGGTATCGAGGGCTTCGTGGCCTACTACTGGCTCGACGCCGGAAACGGGGTGATGGTCTCCACGAGCGTCTTCCGGGACCGCGCCGGGGCGGACGAGTCGGTGGCGCGGGCCTCGGAGTTCGTACGGGACCGCCTCACGTCGCTGCTCCCCGAGCCGCCCCAGGTCACGGCCGGGGAGGTGGTGGCCTCCGCGTAGCGGCTCGCGGCCGCCGGACCCGTTCAGGCACCGGCGGCCGACCACTGCGCCTCGCCGGCGGCCAGCAGTTCGGCGATCCGGGCCGCGGGCGGCAGCGGGCCGTGGTCGGTGGGGACGCGCAGCGCGGCGCCCGCCGTGAGGTGGCCCAGCCGCAGGGCGCGGACGAGGCTCTCCCCGCGGCGCAGTCCCGTCAGCAGGCCGGCGGCGAACGCGTCGCCCGCGCCCACCGGTTCGACGACGGTGGTCCGCAGCGCGGGCACGGCGTGGGCCGCCGGACCGTCGAAGGCGGTGGCGGCGTGCGCGCCGTCCTTGACCACGAGCAGGCGTGGGCCCGGCAGCAGCGCGCGGACGTCGGCCGGACCGGTGATCCGGCCGCCCCACAGCGCCTGGGCCTCGTCCAGCCCGACCAGCACCAGGTCGGCCCGGTCCGCGAGCCTGCGCAGCATGCCGGCCGCCTCGCCCGGAGCCCACAGCGCGGGGCGGAAGTTGACGTCGAGGCTCACCGGCAGCGGGCCGTCCAGCGCCGCCTCGACCAGCGCGCGGCAGCTCGCCGACAGCGCCGGGGTGATCCCGGTCAGGTGCAGCAGGCCCGCGCCGCGCACCGCCGGGTCGTCCAGCAGGTCCGGGCCGAGGGCGGAGGCGGCCGAACCCGCGCGGTAGTAGTGCACGCGGGTGCCGTCGGGCGCGGGGTCCTTGACGAGCAGTCCGGTCCGGCGGGCCGGGTCGGTGCGGACCGCGCCCACGTCGACCCCGCGGGCGCCGACCTCGGCGCGGACGCGCTCGCCGAACGAGTCCGCGCCGACCGCCGACACCCACCGCACCGGCACGCCGTGGTCCGCGAGGTACATCGCCGTGTTCGACTCGGCGCCGGCGACGGACACCCGCAGGGTCGCCGCCCCGGCGAGGGGCGCGGCCGGATCCGGGACGAGCGCGGCCATCGTCTCGCCGACGCACACCACGGGACCCGGCCCGAACAGGCCCACCGGACCGCTCACTCGGCGGCCTCCACCGCGGCGCGGAACTCCCGCGCCCGCCGCCGCAGGGCCTCAGGGCCGCCGCCGGTGACCGAGTCCCCCAGCAGCGGGCTGCCGACGCCCACGGCGAGGGCCCCGGCGGCGAGGTAGGCCCGGGCGGCCTCGGCGTCCACCCCTCCGACCGGCACGAAGGGCGCGTCGGGGAACGGGCCGCGCAGCGCCTTCAGGTAGCCCGGGCCGCCGGCCTGCGCGGCGGGGAAGATCTTCAGCGCCTCGGCGCCCATGGCACGGGCGGCCAGGATCTCGGTGGGCGTCATGACGCCGGCGAGCACGGGCATGCCCAGCTCCCGGGCGGCGGTCACGCCCTCGCCCAG
Source organism: uncultured Actinomycetota bacterium (assembly GCA_963756705.1). Classification (GTDB taxonomy): domain Bacteria; phylum Actinomycetota; class Actinomycetes; order Streptomycetales; family Streptomycetaceae; genus Actinacidiphila. The sequence goes on from CAVWOS010000010.1 coordinate 1,050,387, forward strand.
CGCCGGCGTGACGGCGAAGTCCGCGCCGGCCCGGTGGGCGGCGCGCGCGTCCTCGGCGGTGAGCACCGTGCCCGCGCCGAGCGGCGCGCCGGGCCCGAGCGCGGCGCGCGCCGCGGCGATGACGTCCAGGGCGCCTGTTCCCGAGAGCGACACCTCCACGAGCGGCACCCCCTCCTCGGCGAGCGTGAGGACGGCCCGCAGGCAGGCGTCGGGGTCGTCGCCGCGCACGATCGCCACGAGGCGATGGGTGCGCAGAGCGGTCAGCAGGTCCACGTGCGGGGGTCCTCTCGGGTCGTACGGGTAGGGGTGCGGCGGCGATCACGGATCCGCGCCGACCCGATCCCGGCAGGCAACACTAGGGCGTGGCCAGGGTCTCCACGGTGGGCGGTCCACTGGATGGAAAGACGAAGGGCGTCCAGGCGGCGGCCCTACTCGGACGGGTTCGGGAAGGCAGGGCGCCTTCCGGCGGACAGTTCGGGGGAGTGGGTGCCGGGCGCGGCGGGGCGGGCGTGAGGCGGAGCCCCGCCGGTCCGGGGCCGGACGGGTTCCGGGAATGCGGTGGCGCTTCCCGGGCGCGGCTCGGGGGAGCCGGCCGGACGCGTGGCTGTGTCCCGAAGCTCCGGGAACCGACCGGTCCGGGAACGCGGGCACCTCCCAGGTGAGGTTCCGGGAGCGCGTGCCGGACCACCGGCCGGTCGTGAGGCGGAGCCTCGCTGCCCGACCGGATCGCGGTGGGCGGTCAGCTCGCCGTGACGGTCAGCCGCCACCGGGCCTCCCCGGACGCGGGGACGCGGGCGGCCTCGTCCTCCCCGGCGGCGGCGAGGTCGAAGACCCGGCCGAGCATCGGCTCGACGCCGATGGAGCGGTACGGGCGGTCCTCGGGGAATCCGCGCAGGTTGCGCCAGAGGGCGACCGAGACGGGCAGGCCGTCGTCGGCCTCCAGGGCGAACCGCAGGGTGTCGGGGCCGTCGTGGACGGCGGCGGCCGACGTCTCGACGACGGCGCCCAGCGCGCTGCCGTCGTCCGGCCCGAGCAGGTCGAACCGGAGCGGCCCGTCCGGACTCCCCGCGCCGGCCGGGACGTTCGGCCAGGAGAAGGGGATCCACCCGGCGCTCCCGTCCGGGTAGAACCGGGAGGGCGCGCCCTCGGCGAGGTCGAGCCGGCCGCCGGGGGAGACGTCGAGCAGGGCGTGCGCCGCCCAGACGAACCGGTAGCCGGGGGCCGCGGTGAGCCGGTAGTCGGCGACGGCCCGGTCCGGCAGGTGGCGGACGCGGCGGGTGAGCCGGAAGTCGGGGCAGACCACCGCAGCGACGCCCTCCCCCTCCTGCCGCCAGGCCCGCGCCCAGGCGTCGCCGTGGTCCGGCGTCCCGCGCACCGTCGGCACGCACTCCTCCAGCCCGCCGGCGTCGGCGAACGCGTCGCCGGGCGCGGCACCGGCGCGTCGCGGCTCCTCGCGGTGCCACAGCCGTTCGCGCCGTCCGGTGCGCAGCGACGTCCACCGCCCGCCGTGCGCCGGGTCGGTGGTGATCCGCGGGGCCGACGACGAGGGGGCCGGGAGGGAGGCGGGCATCGGGGTCACCATTCCGCGAAGGAGCCGTCGTCGTGCCGCCAGACCGGGTTGCGCCAGGCGTGGCCGGTGCGGTCGGCGGCGCGGACGGCGGCCTCGTCGACGACCACGCCGAGACCGGGCAGGTCCGTGCGGTGGGCGTGGCCGGCGCGGAAGCGGAAGGGCTCGGGGTCGATCAGGTAGGACAGCAGGTCGGCCTCCTTGTTGTAGTGGATGCCGAGGCTCTGCTCCTGGATGAGGAAGTTCGGCGTGCAGAAGGCGACCTGGAGGCTCGCGGCGAGCGATATCGGCCCGAGCGGGCAGTGCGGGGCCAGTTGCGCGCCGAAGGTCTCCGCGAGCGCGGCGATCCGGGTCACCTCGGTGATGCCCCCGGCGTGCGACAGGTCGGGCTGCGCGACGGCGATGCCCGCGGTGAGCGCGGGCAGGAAGTCGCCCCGCCCGTAGAGGCGTTCACCGGTGGCCAGCGGCACCGGGGAGGAGGCCACCAGGGACGGCAGCAGGTGGCCCTGGTCGGGCAGCAGCGGCTCCTCGACGAACAGCGGGTGCAGCGGGCCCATTTCCTGCAGCGCCCGCCGCGCCCCGGCCGCGCTGAACCGGCCGTGGAAGTCCACGGCGACGTCCCGGTCGGGGCCGAGCACCTCGCGGGCGACGGCCAGCCGCTCGATGACCGCGGCGGTGCCCGCTGGCGTGGGCATCGGGTCGGTGCGGCCGGCGCCGTTCATCTTCACCGCGGTGAAGCCGGCCTCGATCTGGGCGCTGATCTCCTCGCGCAGCCGGCCGGGCTCGTCGCCGCCGACCCAGGCGTAGACGCGGACGGTGTCGCGGACCGGGCCGCCGAGCAGCGCGTGCACGGGCGCGCCGTACGCCTTGCCCGCGATGTCCCACAGGGCGTGGTCGATTCCGGCCACCGCGCTGGAGAGGATCGGGCCGCCCCGGTAGAAGCCGCCCTTGGTGAGGACCTGCCAGTGGTCCTGGATGCGCAGGGGGTCCTTGCCCACGAGGTACTCGGCCAGGACGTCCACCGCCGCCCGGACCACCTCCGCCCGGCCCTCCACGACGGGTTCGCCCCAGCCGACCAGGCCCTCGTCGGTCTCGACGCGGCAGAACAGCCAGCGCGGCGGCACCATGAAGGTCTCTATGCGGACGATTTTCACCGGTTGTCCTCCGTGACGGCGTCGGTGGCTGCGGTGCTCGTGGTGCTCTTGGCGGCCCTGCCGCTCTCGGCGGCCTGCGCGGTCCCGTCGGCGTCCGGCGTGCCGTGCACCAGGTCCAGGTCGCGTACAGCCTGTTCGAGCAGGGCGCGCATGGCCCGTTCGGCGGCGTCGGGGTCCTGGCCGCGCACGGCGTCCAGCACGGCCTGGTGGCTGGGCACGGGGTCCTCGCCGTGCGGGGAGCTGTGCACGATCTCGTCGCGGTGCGCCAGACCGGTCTCGATCACCATCTCCATGCGTTCGAGCAACTCGTTGTGGGTGGCGGCGAGCAGGGCGCGGTGGAAGGCGAGGTCGGCCCGCACGGCGTGCGCGGGTCCCGCCTCCCGCTCGCCCATGGCGGTGATCGCCGCTTCGAGGGCCGCGAGGTCGCCCGGTTCGCGGCGCAGCGCGGCCAGCCGGACGGCGGCCGGCTCGACGATGGCGCGGACCTCGCCGAGGTCGCGCAGCAGGCCGGTGTCGGTGCCGGCCCCGGTGCCCCCGGCGAACTGCCAGCGCAGCACGTCGGCGTCGAGAAGGTTCCAGTCGGCGCGGGCCCGGACGAAGGTGCCGCGCTTCTGCCGGGCGTCGACCATGCCCTTGGCGGCGAGCACCTTCAGCGACTCGCGCAGCGCGGTGAGGCTGACGTCCAGTTCGCTCTGGAGCGCGGCCAGGTCGAGGGTGGCCCCCTCGGGGATCTCGCCGCTGAGCACCCGGCGCGCGAGAGTCTCCACGGTCTGGCCGTGCACTCCGCGGCGCGCGTATGGCGTCATGTCGTTCTGCCTTCTTTCTTCGGGTCGGCCGGGGTACGGCGGCGGGTCAGGCGGAGGCCTTCACGACGCTCCAGCCGCCGTCCACGACCAGGCTGGAACCGGTGATGTACGCGGCCTCCGCGGCGGCGAGGAACGCGATCGCGGCGGCGACCTCCTCGGGCGTGCCGAACCGTCCGGCGGCGGTCTCGGCGACGCTGCGGGCCCGGTCCTCCTCGGAAACCCGGTCCCACGCGGCGGTGAGGATGGGGCCGGGCAGCACCGCGTTGACCCGCACCTCGGGCCCGTACTCGACGGCGAGCTGACCGCACAGGGACAGCAGCGCGCCCTTGGAGGCGGCGTAGGCGGGGTGGCCGGGGATGCCCATGCGGGCGTGCACGGAGGAGGTGAGCACCACCGCGCCGCGCCGCTCGCGCAGGTCCGGCAGGGCGGCCTTGACGCCGAGGAAGGCGCCGGTGAGGTTGACCGCGAGCTGCCGCTCCCAGGACGCCAGCGTCGTCTCGTGCGCGGGCGCCACGTCGACGGTGAACGCGTTGCTGACCAGCACGTCGACCGGCCCGAAGGCGCGGGCGGCGGCGATCACCCGGTCCCAGTCCCGCGGCGCCGCAACGTCGGCGGCCACGAACGCGGCCCGCCCGCCGTCCGCGTGGATGCCCTCGGCGACCGCCTGCCCGGGGGCCTCGGCGACGTCGGCGAGGACGACCGCCGCGCCCTCGGCCGCCAGCCGCCGCGCGGTGGCCGCGCCGATGCCGGAGGCGGCGCCGGTGACGACGGCGACCCGGCCGGCGAAGCGGGGGGTTGGTGCGTTCATGGGGCGGGTCGACTCCTCGGGGTGCGGGCGCCGTTGCGGGGGCGACTCGGGCGACTCTAGTGACGTTTCGTATGGACGGTCGGTCATTGCCTGGCCAGGACGACGAGGTCGGCGTCGTGTTCGGCGCTCCAGGCGAGAGGCAGTCCGGAGTGCAGGAGGTACGCGCCGCTGTAGACGGTGCCGTTGGCCGGGTCGAGGTAGCGCGCGGCCGGATCCAGGCCGCGCAGCCGCAGCCGGCACGCGCGCCCGGGCACCAGCGGCGCGCCGTCGAGCCGTCCGGTGCTCCAGGCGGCCACGACCGTGCGCGGCCCGCCCTCCTCGTCGTACTGGACCCCGCAGGTGGCGTCGGCCGGCCTGCCGAGCAGCCGGGCCTCGCCGTGGTGGACCACGTCCCGCACCTCCTTGTAGCGGGCGATCCACGAGGCGGCCTCGGCCCGGTGCTCCCCGTCCCAGCCGCGCAGGTCGGCGCCGATGCCGAGCACGCCGGCGGCGGCCAGCACGAACCGGAAGGCGAGCGAGCGGGGGCGCGGGTCGAACACGCCGGGCGCGTCGGTCACCCAGGAGCTCATGGTGTGCGGGGCGTGCGCGTGCAGGTAGCCGTACTGGATCGCGAGCCGGTCCAGCGGCGCGGTGTTGTCGCTGGGCCAGACCACGTCGGTAAGGGCCACGGTGGCGTGCTCGATCCGCGCGCCGCCGCCCGCGCAGCCCTCGACGGTGACGTGCGGGTGGCGGGCGCGCAGGTGGTCCAGCACCCGCAGGTAGCCCGCCACGTGCGCGGCGTCCAGATCGAGTTCGCCGGCGGGGACGCCGCCGGGGCGGCCGCGCTCGGTGGGCGGGCGGTTCATGTCCCACTTCAGGTACGCGATGTCGTGGTCGGTCAGCAGCCGGTCGAGGGTGCCGACGACGAACTCCTGGACGTCGGCGCGGCCGAGGTCGAGCAGGAGCTGCTCGCGCACCAGGGTGGCCGGGCGGCCCTCCACCCGGTAGACCCACTCCGGGTGCTCGGCGAACAGCCGGGAGGCGGGGCTGACCGCCTCCGGCTCGACCCACAGCCCGAAGTCCATGCCGAGTGCGCGGATCCGCGCGACGAACGCGTCGAAGCCGTCGGGGAAGGCGGCCGGGTCGGGCCGCCAGTCGCCGAGGCCGCCCTTCTCGTCGTGCCGGCCGGTGAACCAGCCGTCGTCGACGACGAAAAGTTCCACGCCCAGGTCCGCGGCGACGGCGGCCAGTTCGAGCTGCGCGCCGGCCTCGACGTCGAAGGTGGTGGCCTCCCACGAGTTGTAGAGGACCTTGCGGGTGCGGTGCAGCCGGTCCCCGGCCAGCAGCCGCTCGTAGCGGTGCCAGACCCGGGACAGCCCGTCGAGCCCCTCGGCGCTGAAGGCGCAGGCCAGCCGGGGGGTGGTGAGGGTCTCGCCGGGGCGCAGCACGACCGCGCCCTCGTGGGGCACGCGTCCGGCCCGGACCCGCACCGCGCCGCCGGGCTCGGCGTCGGCGGTGATGTGCCAGCTGCCGGGCCATTCCAGGGCGACGCCGTACGTCGGGGCGTCCGGCCCGTCCGGTTGGGCGGCGTCCTGCACGGCGAGCCAGGGCGCGTAGGCGTGGCCGGGCACGCCCTGGGTGGAGCCGATCTCGAACCGGCCGCGGGCCAGGTCCAGTTGGTGCCGGGTGAACTCCTGGGACCACTGCCCGGCCAGGTACGTCAGCCGGGCCCCACCCTGCACGGGGACGTTGACCGCGGCCGAGTCCAGCCGCTCGAGGCGCAGTTCCTCGGCGCCGGTGTTCGCCAGCTCCGTCCAGCGCAGCAGCACGTCGGTGCCGGGGGCCACGGCGTAGTGCAGCGTGCCGCGCAGGCCGGTGACCTCGTCGGTGAACTCCAGCCGCAGCGCGTGTTCGCCGTCCTGGACGGCGCCGGTGCACGTCCACCACGTGCCGCGCTCCCCGCCGGGCCGCCGCACGGTCAGGTCGGCGCCGGTGAACGGGCGCAGGCCGGTGGGCACGTACTCGGCGGGGGCGGCGTCGGCCTGCGTGAGGAAGTGGGTGCGCCGGGACCAGTCCAGCGGCGACGGCCCGGTCTCGGCGCCGTGCGGCCCCCACGCGGACGTCTCGGCCCAGCGGCCGCCGGGCTCCAGCCGGACGGCGTACACCGTGCGGTCGGTGCGCAGCAGCCACTCCTGCCGGGGCTGTGCCGCCTCGTGCGAGGTCATTTGACGGCTCCGAGGTTGAGGCCGGCCACGAAGTGGCGCTGGAAGCGGAGGAACACCAGGACCGTCGGGGCCGCCGCGATGACCGAGCCGGCCGCGATGACGTTCCACTGGGACACGTACTGGCCCTGCAGGCCCAGCAGGGACGCCGTCACGGGCATCTTGCTGTCGGTGCGCAGCACGGTGATCGCCCACAGCAGGTCGTTGAAGATCCAGGTGAACGACAGCGCGGTCAGCGCCGCCAGGGCGGGGCGGGCCAGCGGCACGATGATCCGCGAGTAGATCTGCCAGGGGCCGGCGCCGTCGATGACCGCGGCCTGCTGGATCTCGGCGGGGATCGCCCGCATGAAGCCGTGCAGGACGAAGACGTAGAAGCCGACGCCGAAGCCGACCTGGACGCCGATCAGGGCGTACAGCGAGTCGAACATGCCCAGCCGCTCGCTGAGTTTGGAGACCGGGATCAGCAGGATCTGCGGGGGCAGCAGGTTGCCGCTGAGCATGAGCAGCAGCAGCCCCCGGCGGAAGGGCACGTCGTAGCGGCTGAGCGCGAAGGCGGCCATCGAGGCCAGCAGCAGCGACAGCGCCACCGTGGGGACGGTCACCAGGAGGCTGTTGATCAACGCCTGCTGCTGGCCGCCGTTGACCCACGCCTCGCGGAAGCCGCCGAGGGTGAAGGAGTGCGGCAGGCTGCCCAGGCCGTGGGCGGCGACGTCGTCGAACGAGCGGGTGGCGGTGACCAGCACGACCGCGATCGGCACCAGCCACAGCACCGACAGCGCGCCGGCGCCGGTGTGGAAGGCGAACGTCCCCCACATCGAGCGGCGCCGGGCGCGCCGGAAGGCTGCGGGCGCGGCGGCCGGCCCCGCGGGGAGGCGGTCCGCGGAGCCGGCGGTTCGGGCGGTGGTCCGGGTGGCGGCCATCAGTCGGCCTCCCTGAACGCGCGGACCAGATAGGAGGCGATGACGCCGAAGGCGAGCACGAAGATGACCACGGCGAGCGCCGAGCCGTAACCGAGCCGCAGCGACTGGAAGGCGGTGGAGTACATGTAGGTGCTGAGCAGTTCCGAGGAGTGGTAGGGGCCGCCGCGGGTGAGCGCCCACACGACGTCGAAGGACCGCAGCGAGTCGATGACGATGACCGACAGCACGACCGCGTTGACGCTTCTGAGCTGCGGCAGCGTGATGTACCGGAACTGCTGCAGGCGGGTGGCGCCGTCGACCTTCGCCGCCTCGTACAGGGCGGGGTCGATGCCCTTCAGGCCGGCCAGGTAGAGCACCATGACGTAGCCGATCTGGCGCCACAGCGCCGGCACGATCACGGCGTACAGCGCGGTGTCCTGGTCGGCCAGCCACGGGTGGGTGAGGCCGCCCAGGCCCAGGGCGGACATGGTCTTGTCGACCAGCCCGTCCGGCTGGTACATCGCCTGCCACACCAGCGCGGTGGCGGTGAGCGAGAAGACCACCGGCAGGAAGAGCGCGGCCCGGTACACCCCGACCCCGCGGCGCTCCTGCTGGAGCAGCAGAGCGGCTCCGAGCCCGAGCACCGCCGAGAGCCCGCCGAAGAGCGCCAGCCACAGCACGGTGTCGAGCATCGCGGTGTGGAAGACGGTGTCGTGCACCATCTCCCGGTAGTTGGCGAGCCCGACGAACCGCGGCGGGGAGACGCCGTCCCACTTGGTCAGCGAGAGGTAGAACCCCTGGAGGGCCGGCCAGAAGACCCAGAACCCCTCGGCGAGCAGCGGGATCAGGACGAAGGCCAGCACCACCGGGGTGACCCGGGTGGACCGGCGGCGCCGGGCGCGCGGTCCGCCCGCCCGGCTCCCGGCCCCCGTACCGGCGGCGGTCAGCACCGCCATGTCACTGGCTCCAGATCTTCTGGGCGTCGCGCTGCCAGTCGGTGAGGATGGAGTTGATCTGCTTCGGCTTGGCCAGGAACTTCGTCAGCGCGGTGTCGGCGGTCGGCTGGAGGGCGTCGCTGGAGTCGCGGTTGAAGAACTGGGTGACGTCGGCCGCGCTCTCGATCATCGCCCGGCCCTTCTTGACCAGCGCGGTGCCGGAGTCCTTGGCCTGGGGGTTTGTCGGGATGGCGGTGCCCGAGGAGCCCTTGAGGTAGATCTCCTGCGCCTCGGCGGTGGCCAGGTAGCGCATCAGCTCCTTGACGCCCGCCTGGTGGCGGGTGTGCGCGCTGGCGAAGTAGCCGTCGGTGGGGCCCTCCTCGACCAGCGGCACCGACGGGTCGATCACCGGGAAGCGGAAGAAGTCGATGTCGTCGAGCTGGTCCTTGGGCGCGGCGTCGGCGAAGAAGGTGCCGATGAGCATCATGCCCGTGCGGTTGTTGAGCAGCGCGGTGGTGGCGTCCTGGAAGGACAGCGCGGTGCCGTTGGGGTCGAAGTAGGGCACCGCCTCGGCCCAGGTGTCGAAGACCTTGTGCACCTGCGGGTCGTCGAAGCGGTGATTGCCCGCCAGCAGGTCGCGGTGGTACTTGGCGCCGTTGATGCGGATGTTCAGGTAGTCGAACCACGCCGAGGCGACCCACGCGGTGTCCGCGCCCGCGCCGAGCCCGATCGGGGCGACGCCCTTGGACTTCAGCGTCCGGCACAGCGCCAGGAACTCGTCCCAGGTCTTGGGCTCGCTCACGCCCCACTTGGCGAAGTTGGACTTCTTGTAGAACATGCCCCACCAGTAGTAACTGGCCGGCACGAACACCTGCTTGCCCTCGGAGTCGGTGCACAGGGTCTTCAGGGCGGCGGAGTAGCCGGACAGCTCGGGGCCGGTCCAGATGTCGCTGACGTCCAGCAGCAGCCCCTTCTTGGCGTACGCGTCCGCGACCGAGCCGGGGTACCAGGTGAGCAGGTCCGGCGGGTTGGCGGAGGTCAGGTACGTCGGCAGCTGCGTGCGGAAGGTCTCGGAGGCGACGGTGTTGAGGTTCGCCTTCCCGCCGCCGCGCTTGTTGAAGGCGGCGACCAGGTCCTCCATCGCGGACTTGGCCTGCGGCGAGGACAGGTTCGACTGGAGGCTGACCGTGCCGCCCTTGGCCTGCGTGCCGCTGCCGCCGGACGATCCGGAGGAGACGCAGCCGCTGAGCAGCGAGGCGGCGCCGACCGCGCCGATGGCGCCGGCCCCGGCGAGGAAGGTACGGCGGCTGGTTGGTGAGGTGTTCATGGGACTCCCTTTGCGCCCACGCGGAACACGGCCCCGCCCCCTGACGGCGGGGCTCGCGTTCGGCTCGTACAGAGTGTCGTGACGCCGCTGCGGCGTCAAGATTAATTCGTAATTTATTTAGTAACGGGCCGGGGCGACCGCTGTCGGCCGCCCCGGCCCGGGGGGTCAGAAGGAGCTCTGGCGGACCACGCCGCCCACACCGCGCGAGATCGCCAGCACCGAGCCGTCGGCCCCGGCGGTCGCGCCCATGGCGCCGTCGAAGGTGCCGCTGACGAACTCCGGCTGCGGGAACCAGCCGCCCCAGCTGCCGGCGGAGGCGTCGTAGGTCCGGCGCCACAGCGTGTAGTCCGAGGCGCGGGCCAGCAGCTGGACCGAGTCACCGGTCGCCACGAGAGTCGGGCTGCCGCTGACCGTCCCGCCGAGGGCGGTCCAGTCCGACCAGGTGCCCGAGGCGTCCTTCACCCGGGTCCACACGGCGTCGTCGGCGGTGCGCACGGCCACGTGGGTGCGGCCCGCGGAGTCCGTCACGGCCGACGGGCGGCCGTACAGCGCCAGGCCGGAGGGAGCGCCGATCGAGCTCCACCCGCTCTGCGCCCCCCTGGTCACGACGCTTCCGTCGGACCCGGTGGCGAACAGCGTCCACGCGTCCGGGCCGGACCAGGCGACGCTCGGCGCGTCGGCGAGGCTGCCGCCGAGGTCCTGCCAGCCGCCCCAGTGCCCTCCCGCGTAGGTCAGGCGGTAGGCGTGGCCGTCGGTGCCGCGCACGAAGACGTCGATCCGGCCGCCGGCCGAGGCGTAGGCGGCGGGCTGGCCCACGAACTGCCCGTGGGTCGGGCCGCCGAGGCGGACGGCCGCCCCGGTCCACCGGCCGTCAGCGCCGCCGCGCACCTCCAGCCCGCCGTCCCGGCCGCGGGTGACCGCGGTCAGCCGGTCGCCGTCGCGGACCAGCGCGGGGTCGGCGGTGGACGTGGCGCCGCCGAGCTTCGTGCCGGGCGCGGTGTCGGTACCGGTCAGCGTGAGGAAGGCGGTGCCGTGCGCCGGCACGGTGACGGTGTACGAGCCGGAGTACGAGCCCCGGTCCGCCCGTGCCCGCAGGTCCCGGACGGCGACCTGGCCGGTCAGGCCCGCCTGCGCGAAGGTGACCGTGCGCTGGGCCGGTGCGTCGGACCGGTTCAGCAGCACCACCGCGCGCCGGCCGCGGCCGGACAGCACCTTGCTGTAGGCGTCGCCGGTGGAGTCGGTCGCGATACGGACGCCCTGGATGCCCAGCGGGTCCTGGTCCACCGCGATGATCTCCGGGTTGCGCAGGGTGTCCAGCATCGCCTGGTCCAGGGTGCGCGGGTCGGAGCCGATGACCAGCGGGGAGGCCATCTCGGCCCACATCACCAGCTGGGTGGTGGACTCCTCCCGGCTCATCTCGTAGCCGCCGCCGGCCAGCGGGCGCATGGGGATGAGGTAGTCCGGGTCGTTCCAGTGCCCCGGGCCCTGCGCTTCGGGGTGCCAGGCGTTGGCGTCCATGTTCCGCAGCACGTTCGGGAACTCGCCGGGGGTCGGCGTGCCCCACGCGATGTCCGTGCCGGTGCGCCAGCTGTCGGCCGTGGCCGGTCCGTAGACGTAGGTGTTGTGCGCGTCCTGGTCCGGGTCGTGCGGCAGGCCCCAGTCGTCGGTCAGCGGGTTGCACCAGTTGAGCAGCATCCGGCGGCCGGACTTGGCGACGGCGTCGGCGAACTGCGCGTAGGCCGGGCCGGGATGGAGCTTCTCGCCGATGCCGCACAGGAAGTCGACCTTGACCGCGTCGATCTTCCACGACGCGAACAGGTCGGCGTCCTGCTGGTAGTGGCCCCGGCTGCCCAGTCCGCAGTACGCCGGGTCGTAGTCGCCCGCGTCTGTGTAGATGCCGGCCCGCAGGCCGCGCGCGTGCAGGTACGCGACCAGGTTCGGGATGCCGTCCGGGAACCGGTCGGGGTTGGCGGTCAACTCGCCCTCGGCGTCGCGCGGGCTGTCCGCCTGCCAGCCGCCGTCCAGCCACACGATGTCGTAGCCGCTGTCGCGCAGCCCGCTGCTGACCAGGAAGTCCGCGACGCTCTTGACCTGCGTCTCGGTGGGCGCGCCGAGCCCGTAGTAGGTGTTCCAGCCCATGTACGGCGTCGCCGCCGGTCCGTCGGCGGGGGAGGCGAAGGTCCCCCGGTCGCCGGTCGCCGGCGAAGCGCGCCTCCCGGTGGCGGCCTGTGCCGCGCCCGGCACCACGGCGGCGAGCAGCGCGGCGGCCGCCGCGACCGTCACGGCCCGCCGGGCGCGCGTCAGCCCTGAACGATGCGAAGTCACGTATGTCTCCCGAGAAGTCGGTGATGTCCGGGGTGCGCCGCCGGGGAAACCGGAGGCGTTCCGTCACGCGGAAGACTGTGAACGGGACTCCTCAGCCTGTCAACAATTATTCCTAATAAACTAAAATTAGGGTTCGACGGGCAGCGTGGCAGTCTTGGCCCGGTCGTCCGGCAGCGGCTGCCGCAGCGGGAAGTGACAGGCCGCCACATGGCCGGGCTCGAAGGCCCGCAGCGCGGGCACCTCCTGGGCGCAGCGCTCCTCCGCCAGCGGGCAGCGGGTCCGGAAGCGGCACCCGGAGGGCGGGGAGAGCGGGCTCGGCAGCTCTCCGCTGATCCCCGTCCCCGCCTTGGCCCGCTCCACCTCCGGGTCGGGCACCGGGATCGCCTTGAGCAGGCCGGCGGTGTACGGATGGGCGGGGCGTGCGTGGACGGCCTCGGCCGTCCCCATCTCCACCAGCCGTCCCAGGTACATCACCCCGATCCGGTCCGCGAGGTGGCGCACCACCGCGAGGTCGTGCGAGATGACGACGTAGGTCAGGCCGTGCGCCTCCTGCAGGCTCCGCATCAAGTTGAGCACCTGGGCGCGGACGGAGACGTCCAGCGCGGAGACCGGTTCGTCCGCGACCACGAGCCGGGGGGTGAGGGCCAGCGCCCTCGCCAGCCCGATCCGCTGCCGCTGGCCGCCGGAGAACTCGTGCGGGAACTGCTCCAGCGCCCGCCCCGGCAGCCCCACCTCCGTGAGGAGTTCGGCGACCCGCGCCTTCTGCTCGCGGGCGGTGCCGATGCCGTGGATCTGGAGCGGCTCGCGGAGGATGGCGCCGACCCGCATCCGGGGGTCCAGCGACGAGAACGGGTCCTGGAAGACCAGTTGCAGGTCGCGGCGGCGCCGCCGCAGTTCGCGCCCGCGCACGTCCCCGAGGTCCGTGCCCTCCAGGGCGACCCGGCCGGAGTCGGGCCGGTCCAGGCCCACCAGCAGCCGGCCGAGGGTGGTCTTGCCGCAGCCCGACTCGCCGACCAGGCCGAACGTCTCGCCGGACCGGAGGCTGAAGGAGACGTCGGACACCGCGTGCACCACCTGCCGGGGCCGGCCCGGCAGCAGACCGCCGCGGACCGGGAACTCCCGGACCAGGGACCGCGCTTCGAGCAGCGGCTCGGCGCCGCCCGGCGCCGGCACCGGGACCGGCCGCTCCGTGACGGAGCCGGCCGCGGGAGCCGCAGGGCCGTCGACGGGATGCCAGCAGGCGAACAGATGCCCGCCCGCGCCGGTGAGGGACGGCTCCTCGGTACGGCAGCGGTCGGTGGCGAAGGCGCAGCGGTCGGCGAAGCGGCAGCCGGCGGGCGGGTCGGCGAGGTCGGGCGGCATCCCGGGGACGGTGGGCAGCCGCCTGGCCGGGTCGTGGGTGAGCCGCGGCACCGAGGCGAGCAGCCCCCGGGTGTAGGGGTGGCGCATCCCGCGGAAGAGCCGGTCGGTCGCGGCGCTCTCGGCGATGCGGCCGGCGTACATCACGTTGACCCGGTCGGCCTGGCCGGCCGTGACGCCCATGTCGTGGGTGATCAGGATCATCGCCATGCCGAGCCGGGCCCGCAGGTCGGCCAGCAGCGCGAGGATCTGCGCCTGGATGGTGACGTCCAGGGCGGTGGTGGGCTCGTCGGCGATCAGCAGCCGGGGCTCGTTGACCAGGGCCATGGCGATGAGCACCCGCTGCCGCTGCCCGCCGGACAACTGGTGCGGGTAGTCGCCCAGGCGCTCGCGGGGGTGCGGCAGGCCGACCAGGGCGAGCATCTCGGCGGCCCGGTCCGTGGCCTCGGCGCGGGTGAGGCCGCGGTGCAGCACGGCGGGCTCGGCCACCTGCCGGCCGATGGTCTTGGTCGGGTCCAGGGACGTCATCGGGTCCTGGAAGACCATCGCGATGTCGTCGCCGCGGACCTTCCGCAGCTCCCGCTCGGGCAGCCCGACCAGTTCGCGCCCCTCCAGCAGCACGGAGGAGCCCCGGAGGATCGCGCCGCCCGGCGGCAGCAGGCCCATGAGGGACAGGCCCGTCATGGACTTGCCGCAGCCCGACTCGCCCACCAGGCCGAGGGTCTCGCCTGCCTCCAGCGTGAAGGAGACGTCGTCGACGGCCCGTACCGTGCCGCGGCTGGTCCGGATGTGGGTGGTGAGGTTGCGTACCTCGAGCAGGGGCATGCCGTTCCTCGTCTTCGTCGCCTCGCGGCCGGCGGCACCCGCGGGCGCCGCCGGCCGGAACCGCGGTCAGGGGCGCTGGAGCCGGACGTCCAGCGTGTCGTGGACGGCGTCGCCGATCAGATTGAAGGCGACGACGGTGGCGACGAGGATCGCCGCCGGCGGGTACACCAGCCACCAGTAGCCGTCGTAGAGGAATTCGAGGCCACCGGTCAGCATGGTGCCCCAGTCCGCGTGCGGGGGCGGCAGCCCGAGCCCGAGGAAGCTGAGGGTCGACAGGGTCAGGATCGAGTCGGCGACGGTGAAGGTGGCGCTGACGATGATGACCCCGGCCGCGTTGGGCACCAGGTGACGGAGCATCACCCGCGTGCCGCTGCCGCCCATCATGCGGGCCGCCTGGACGAACTCGCGCCCGCGCAGGGTCAGTACCTCGCCTCGGACCAGGCGCGCGGGCACCAGCCAGGACAGCAGCGACAGGACCACGATGATCATCCCCAGGCTCGGGGTGAACATCGTGACCACGATCAGCAGCAGCACCAGGCCCGGGATCGCCAGCAGGGTGTCGATGACGCGCATCATGACCGCGTCCACGTACCCGCCCGCGTAGCCGGCCACCGCGCCGTACAGGGTGCCGATGAGCGTGGTGGCGAGGGCCACGGCGAAACCGAGTTCGAGCGAGGACTGACCGCCGGTCATCAGCCGTCCCAGCACGTCGTAGCCGGAGGGGTCGGTGCCCAGCGGGTGGCCGGCGCCGGGCGGCAGCTCCTCCAGGTCCAGCCGCACCGTCACCTGGTCGGTCCGGTACAGCAGGGGCCCGAGGAAGCAGAAGGCGGCGACGACCGCGACCATGCCCAGCCCGACCAGCGCCCGCCGGTTGCGCAGGAACGCGTACAGCAGCAGCCGTCCCGAACCCGGCCGTACGCGCGGCGGGCCCGCTTCGGGCGGCAGGCCCACGACCGGGGCCGGGGAGGCTCATGCGTGGTCATAGCGGATCCGGGGGTCGAGGAGGCTGTAGGAGACGTCGGCGACGAGGCTGCCGAGGACGGTGGCCACCCCCACCACCAGCGTGGACCCGAGCATGATCGGGTAGTCCTTGCTGGTGGCGGCCTGGAAGAACAGCAGGCCCATGCCGGGGTAGTTGAACACCGACTCGGCGATCACCGCGCCGGTCACGATGCCGGGGGCGGCCAGCCCGAGGACGGTGATCACCGGCAGCAGGGCGTTGCGCAGCACGTGCCGGGACAGGACCAGCCGCTCCGGAAGGCCCTTCGCCCTCGCCACCAGCACGTAGTCCTGGGCCAGCACCGCGATGGCCGAGGAGCGCATGTAGCGGCTGAAGCTCGCCACGCTGACCAGCGTCAAGGTGACCACCGGCAGGACCAGCGCCCGCGGGTCGGCCAGGATCCCGGCCACCGACTCCGCCTGCGGCGCCTGCGGGGGCAGCAGGTGCAGCTGCACCGAGAACAGGGCGACCAGCAGCAGCCCGAAGAAGAAGTCCGGCATCGAGTACAGCACGAAGGCCACCACGGTGAAGGCGTGGTCCGCGGCCCGGCCCCGCCGGACCGCCTGGTAGAGCCCCATGGGCAGGGCGACCACCAGGGCGGCCGTCGTGGACAGCCCGAGGAGCACGACGTCGCGCGGCACCCGCTGCCGGATCAGCGTCGACACCGGCTGGTGCAGCGAGTACGACGTGCCGAAGTTCCCTTCGAGCGCCTGCCGCACGAAGTTCGTGAACTGCACGGCCAACGGCTTGTCCAGGCCGTTGGCCGCGTTGAACACGGCGATCCGCTCCGCGGTGGACTTCGTCCCGAGGGTCGCCCTGGCGGCGCTGCCCGGTTCGAGGTGGATCAGCAGGAAGGTCACGACCATGACGCCGAGTACGACGACGAGCGCCTGGCCGGTCCTGCGCACGAGGTAGGCGGTCACGGCCGGCCCGTCATGAGGTGAAGTACCAGTCTTCGTAGTTGAGTCCCTGGCTGAACGGGTTGAGCGGGACCACGCCCTGGAGCTTCGTGCGGTAGACGGGGATGCTGCTGCGCAACGGCAGCCAGAGCCAGGGCAGTTGGCGGGCGGCGTAGTCCTCGTAGGCGAGGAACGCCTGCTTCGAGGAGCCGTTCTCGGTGGCCTTGATCAGCTGGTCCATCCTCGGGTCGGAGTAGCCGCCGGAGTTGGCGGAGGCGCCGGTCTCGAAGAAGGTGTCGCCGTTGGGGTAGAGCGCGTACGGCTCGTAGCCGAAGGCGGCCAGTTGCCAGCCGCAGCCGGACGCCGGGTGCGAGGCGGCGGTGCAGGTCCCGACCTGGCCGATGAGGGTGTTGAACGGCTCGGCCTTCAAATTCAGCGTGATGCCGGCCTGCGCCTCGGAGGACTTGATGGCGGCGTTCTGCTGGTCGGTGGTCGCCCGGCCGCTGGAGTAGAGCAGCTGGAAGGTCAGCGGCTGGCCCGCCTTGATCCCGGCGCCGCACTGCGCCGGGCCGCTGCCGGGCGTCCGGCAGGTCGAGGCGCCGCCCGGCACCACCTTCCACCCGTGGGCCTGCAGCAGCGCCTTGGCCTTGTCCGGTGAGTACGGGTACGGGCCGCCGGACTTCTCCAGCGGCGACGCCCAGGCGCCCTGCGCCTTGACCGGCACCGGGCCGTTCCCGGGGTCGGCGTAGCCGCTGTAGACCTTGGAGACGATCTGCGGCCGGTTGATCAGGTACTCCAGCGCCTGCCGGACGTACAGCTGGCGCAGCAGCGGTCCGGCCGTGCTGTGGTAGAGGTTCGGGATGATCTCGGCGACGCCCGGGATGGGCACGCTGGCCACCGAGTAGCCGCTCGACCGCAGGGCCTCGGCCTGCTTGACGTCGTTGAGGGGCAGACCCGCCACGTCGAGGGAGCCGCCCGAGCGCAGGGCGTTGAGCTCCGGGGTGTCGGAGGTGAAGGGCGACACGACGAGCTTGGCGAGCGTCGGCTTCGTCGTCCCGGAGTACTTCGGGTTGGGGACGTAGGCGTAGTAGCCGTTGTTGCGGAACTCCGACAGCTGCCAGGGGCCGTCGACCACCTTCCACAGCGGGTTGGTGGCGAAGCCGGACATCTTCGCGCCCTCCTTCTGGAGGAAGGAGTACACCGCCTTCGCGCCCGCGGCGGTCGTGTCGTGGTCGCCGACGGCGCCGGTCGCCGAGGTCTTGTCCCACGCGTGCTGGGGCAGCAGCGGGATCGTGCTGAGGACGTCGTCGGTGTAGAAGTCCGGGTTGTTGGCCTTGGTCAGGTCCAGGACGACGGTGTGGGCGTCGGGGGTCGTGACCTTGGAGACGTCCTCGGGGAAGAGCCCCTGGATGTGCGCCGCCCAGTTGGACGCGTTGGCCTTCAGCAGGTTGTAGACGAAGGTGAAGTCCCGGCTGGTGATCGGCTCTCCGTCCGACCAGTTCCAGTCCTTCAGCCGGATGGTGACCCGCTGGTTGCCGTTGGAGTAGTCGAGCGAGGAGAACAGGCTCTTGTCCTTGTTCACCACCGACTGGGCCCCGTCGCCGGCGTAGACCAGGTACGGCCACATCCCCATGGTGAGGTTGGCGTTGTAGCCGTTCTGGTTGGTCGCCGGGACCAGCGGGAAGATGAAGTCGGGGGAGGCGCCGACCTCGGCGACCGTGACGGTCCCGCCCTTCTTCACCGGCCCGTGGGTCGAGGCCGCGGCGCTCTGGCCGCTGGCGATCGGGCTGTGACTGCCGCCGGTGCACCCCACGGCGGCCAGGGCCAGTGCGGCCGTCGCCGCGGCGGCTTTCATCGTCCGAACAGTGCGCATGCGCCTGATCGCCCTCCCGAGCTCCGCAACACCGGTGAAAAACAGGACAGTTCCGTGCGAATGACAGGGCCACGTCAATGTGTCAGCCGGGGTCTACCCATGGCCGGGTATCGCCACGCCCGCGATTCCGCAGCCGTTGATCACCATCCAGCTTGGGGTGTGAATGTTGCGGAAACACTGCGGCGGCATGTCGCCCTCCCCGGACGCCGGCGGGTTCCGGCGACGCGCCGCCCCGGTCGCGGGGAACCCGCCCGCGCCGGCCGCGTGGGCCGCCCGCCGGGCACGCGCCGGCCCGTGTGATACTCGGGCCGACCCCCCGCCCCGAGAACGGAGCCCCGCGCGACGATGAACCGGACACCGGCGGACGTGACGGGCGCGGTCGTCTTCCTCTGGCTCGGCATGGTGCTGGCCATCTCCTTCCTGGAGGCACCGCTGAAGTTCCGCGCCCCCGGCGTGACCGTCCCCATCGGGCTCGGCATCGGGCGCCTGGTCTTCCGCGCCCTCAACCTCGTCGAGGTCGTCCTCCTCGCCTTGGTGGCCGTCGCGGTCTCGGCCGGCGACCCGTCCGCCGCCGTCGTCGCCCCGACCGGCGCCGCCGCGTTGCTCCTGGCCGTGCAACTCGCCGTCGTGCGGCCCCGGTTGGCCCGCCGCTCCGACGCAGTCCTCGCCGGATCGGCCGACACCTCGGACCGCTCCCACGCCCACCTCGCCTACATCGCGCTGGAAGCGCTGAAAGTGGCCGTCCTGTTCGCGCTCGGCTGCCTCGTCCTGTCGGGCTGACCGGCCGTCACGCGGCGGGGCGGCCGCCGACTCGGCCGACCCCCGCCTCCGAGCGGGCGCCGCGGCGTAGCATCGAGGGTCATGGTCGATCCGTATCCCCCGACCCGTCCCTACGACCGTGGACATCTGGACACCGGAGACGGGAACCGCGTCTACTACGAGCAGTTCGGCAACCCGGCGGGGAAGCCCGCGCTCAACGTGCACGGGGGGCCGGGGGCGGGGTGGCCGCAGCGGCCGATCCGCTCGTGGGACCCCGAGCGCTACCGTCTCGTCCGGTTCGACCAGCGCAACTGCGGCCTCAGCACCCCCCACGCGAGTGATCCGTCGGCGGACATGGGCCTGAACACCACCTGGCACCTCGTCGCCGACCTGGAGCGGCTGCGAGAGCACCTGGGCATCGAGAAATGGCTGCTGGCCGGCGCCTCTTGGGGCACGACACTCGTGCTGGCCTACGCGGAGCGGCACCCGGAGCGGGTCAGCGAGATCATCCTGCAGTCGATGACGACGTGCGGCCGCGACGAGATCGACTGGCTCTACCGCGGCGCCGGGCGGTTCCACCCCGAGGCGTGGGACCGCTTCCGCGACGCGGTCCCCGAGGAGGAGCGGGACGGGGACCTGCTCGCGGCGTACGCGCGGCTGATGGAGCACCCCGACCGGGCCGTGCGGGCGAGGGCCGCCGCGGAATGGCTCACCTGGGAGGACGCGGTCGTGGCGAACGAGCCGAACGGCGTGCCCGGCATGTACAGCGACCGCGAGACCGACGCGCGGATCGCCTTCGTCCGTGTCTGCGCCCACTTCTTCAGCAACGGCGCGTGGCTGGCCGAGGACCAGCTGCTGCGCGACGCCCACCGGCTGGCGGGCATCCCGGCGGTGCTCGTCCACGGCCGCCACGACATGGGCTGCCCGGTGCGGACCGCGTGGGAGCTGGCGAAGGCGTGGCCGGACGCCCGGCTGCACATCGTCGAGGACTCCGGGCACGCCGGGAGCACGGCCCTGCAGGAGACGGCCCGGGCGGCCGTCGAGGAGTTCAAGGACCGGTGACCGGACAAGCCGCAGGCAGGCGCTGACGGGCCGCCGCGGGGCGGCCGGGCCGGGGATCAGATCCGCCCGCCCGAGGCGGTGTCGCCCGAGAGGCGCTGGGCGGCGTAGACCGGGAGGACGGACAGCAGGACCAGCAGGACCAGCACCGCGGCGACCACGTTGACGACGGGGGCCTGCTGGGGGCGGGCCATGTTGCCGAAGATCCACACCGGGAGGGTCTGCACGCCCGCGCCCGCGGTGAAGGTGGTGACCACGATCTCGTCGAAGGAGAGCGCGAAGGCGAGCAGCGCGCCCACGAGGACCGCGGAGCGGACCAGCGGCCAGGTGATGTCCCGGAAGACCTGGAAGGTGTCGGCGCCGAGGTCCATCGCGGCCTCCTCGTACGAGCCGGGGATGCGCCGCAGCCGCGCCGCCACGTTGTTGAAGACGATGACGACGCAGAAGGTCGCGTGCCCGATGATCACCGTGAGGAGCCCGAAGCTCAGGCCGAGCGGCGGCAGCACGGACCGGAAGGCGCTGTTCAGCGCGATGCCGGTGATGATGCCCGGTAGGGCGATCGGCAGCACGACCAGGAAGGACAGCGTGCGGCGACCGAAGAACCGGTGCCGCTGGACGGCGAAGGCGATGAGCGTGCCGAGCACCAGGGCGATCCCGGTCGCCCCGAGCCCCGCGCGGACCGACACCCACAGCGCGGACCGCGCGCCCTCGCTGTGCCAGGCCGCCGTCCACCAGCGGGTGGTGATCCGGGTCGGCGGCCAGCCGAACGTCTTGTCCGCGTTGAGGGAGTTGACCACGACCAGCAGCAACGGGACGTAGATGACGGCGAATCCGGCGGCCGCCGCGGTGCGCAGGATGATCCGTGCGGTCCGGGAGAGTCGCATCCGCGGTCGCCCCGCCTTCCGTTCGTCGTCTGCGGGCGCGGACCCGCCGGACCGCGATGGCCCGGCCGGTCCGACGAGGGGTCAGAGCAGGCTCGTGGCGCCGGTGCGCCGGACCGCGAGCAGGTAGAGCACGATCGCCGCGACCGGCAGCGTGCCGAGGGCTGCGGCCAGCGGCAGGTCCAAGGTGATGTTGGCGTACACCACGTTGCCGATCAGCTGGGTCTTGCCGCCCACGATCTGCACCGCGATGTAGTCGCCGAGGCTGAGCGAGAAGGTGAACACCGACCCGGCCGCGACCGCGGGGAACACCAGCGGCAGCACCACCGAGCGGAAGGTCCGCCAGGAGCGGGCGCCCAGGTCGGCGGACGCTTCGAGCAGGCCCTCGGGCACCTGCGCCAGGCCCACGTGGATCGGCAGGATCATGTACGGCAGCCACAGGTACGCCAGGAGGACGACCACCGCGGGCAGCCCGTACCCGGGACCGCTCAGACCGAACGGCTTGAGCGCCCAGTCCAGCGGGCCGTCCGCGGACAGGATGATCCGCCACGCGTACGCCTTGACCAGGTAGCTTGCCCACAGCGGGGTGAGCACGGCCACCACGAGCAGGTGGCGGTGCCGGGGCCGGGCGAGCCGCGCGGTGTAGAGGGCGACGGGGAAGGCCACCACGACGTCGATCAGCGTCACGGCGAACGCCGTGCCGAGGGTGCGCAGGGCGACGTGCCAGTAGACCGGGGTGGTCAGCACGTCCGAGAAGTTCGCCGTGGTCCAGGTCCTGACCAGGTCGGACGTGAACGGGTCCGTGGTCCAGAAGGCCGACAGGAACAGCGCGGTCAGGGAGCCGAGGTAGGCCACCACGAGCCAGGCCAGCGGCGCCGACAGCAGCAGGGACAGCCGCAGCCGGGGCCGCCGGTGCAGGGCCCCGGCGACGGCCCGCCGCAGGCCCGGAGCAGGCCGCGGCCCCGGCGCGGACGGCGCGGCCGCTTTGTGATCCGCCGCCATCAGCCCTTCACCGTCGTCCACGCCTGGACCCACTTCGCGTACGGCACGCACGCCACGTTCCGGCGGCCGTCCACGCACTGGGCGATGGGCGTGGTCCAGAACCAGACGCGCTTGTAGTAGGCGCTGTCCCCCGCGTGGTACGCGGCGCAGAACGACGGGTCGGCGGTGTGCTCGCAGGCCAGCTTGTTGGCGGGAGCCTCCCCGAAGTACTCGGCGACCTGCGCGTTGACCGTCGGCGAGACGATCCAGTTCATCCACGCGTAGGCGCAGTTCGGGTGCTTGGCCTTGCCGTAGAGCATCCAGGTGTCGGACCAGCCGGTCGCGCCCTCGCTCGGCAGCACCGCCCGGACCGGGGCCTTCTCCGACCGCGCCAGGTTGGCGATCACCTGCCACGTGGTGCCGAGTACGGAGTCGCCGCTCTTGAAGGCGGAGACCTCCTTGAGGTAGTCGCTCCAGTACTCGCCGATGTTGGCGTTCTGCTGCTTGAGCAGGGCCACGGCGGCGTCGAACTGCTTCTGGTCCAGGGCGTAGGGGTTCTCGATGCCGAGCGACGGCCGGGTCCGCATCAGGTACAGGGCCGCGTCGGCGAGGTAGATGGGGGAGTCGTACGCGGTGATGCGGCCCTTGTACGGCGAGTCCTTCCGGAAGACCGTGCCCCACGAGGTGGGCGCGGGCGAGACCTTGTCGGTGCGGTACATCAGCAGGTTGGCGCCGTAGCCGTGCGGGATGCCGTAGGCGACGCCGTCCACGGAGTTCCACGCCTGGAGCTTCAGGCCGGAGAAGACGTCCTTGTAGTTGGGGACGAGCGCGGTGTTGACCGGGGCCGCGTCGCCCGAGGCGATCAGCCGCAGCGAGGCGTCCCCGGAGGCCGAGACCGCGTCGTACTGACCGGACTTCATCAGGCTGACCATGTCGTCGGAGGTGGCCGCCACCTTGACGTTGACCTTGCAGCCCGTCTGCTTCTCGAAGGGGTGCACCCAGTCGGCCTTGGGGTCGTCGGAGCCGTCCTCGACGTATCCGGCCCACGCGATGAGGTCCACCTCGCCCTCGCGCGGGCCGAGCGTCTTTTGAGCGGTCATCTTGGGCGGGTGGAGCTTCCCGTCCGAGCTGACGGACCCCGACCCGGAGGAGCCGCCGCAGGCGGTGGCGAGGGTGAGGGCGGCCAGGGCCGCGGTGGCGGCGAGGGTGTGGCTCAGGCGCACGGCGTCTCCGATCCGTTCGTCGGCGGTCCGTCCTGCGACGGCCCGCCGGCCGGTGGTGGGCTCGCGGGTGATTCGCTCACGGGCGGTGCGTTCGTGGCCGGCCCGGCCGCGGGTGTGCCGTCCGACGGCAGCCGGTAGGCGTGGCCGCGGTGCCAGCGCAGCACGACGCGGGCGCCGGGCGGGGCCGCCGCCTCGGCCGCCCCGGGGTCGTCGCTCTGCCGCAGGACGGCGAGCCGGCCGCCCGCGTCGAGGTCGACGAGGTGGCGGGTGGCGTGGCCGAGGTACACCACGTCGACGACGGTGCCGGTCGCGGTGCGGTGCTCGGCGTCCTCCGGCCCGGTGGCGGGCTCCGGCGGGAGGGACTCGTCTGCCGGGGCGTCCATCCGGATCTTCTCCGGGCGGATGCTGTAGGTGCCCGGCTCGCCGGTGATCCGCCGGGCCGCCTCCCCGGTCAGCAGGTTGGAGACGCCGACGAAGCCCGCCACGAACGCGGTGGCCGGCCGCTCGTACACTTCGGCGGGCGTGCCGACCTGCTCGATCCGGCCGCCGTTGAACACCGCGATCCGGTCGCTCAGGCTCAGCGCCTCGCCCTGGTCGTGGGTGACGAAGACGAAGGTGATGCCGACCTCGCGCTGCAACTCCTTGAGCTCGACCTGCATCCGCGCGCGCAGTTGGAGGTCCAGCGCGCCCAGCGGTTCGTCCAGCAGCAGGACGGCGGGGCGGTTGACCAACGCCCGGGCCAGCGCGACGCGTTGGCGCTGCCCGCCGGAGAGCTGGGCCGGCCGGCGTCTGCCGTGCCCCTCCAGCCGCACCGACTTCAGCGCCTCGTGGGCCCGTTCGGCCCGCTCCGCCTTGGGCACCTTGCGGACCTTGAGGCCGTAGGCGACGTTCTGCTCGACGGTCATGTGCGGGAAGAGCGCGTAGTCCTGGAAGACCGTGTGCACGTCCCGCTCGAAGGGCGCGAGGCCGGTGACGTCCTGCCCCGCCAGTTCCACGCTGCCCGACGTGGGCTCCTCGAACCCGGCGATCAGCCGCAAGGTGGTGGTCTTGCCGGACCCGGACGGGCCGAGCAGCGAGAAGAACTCCCCGTCGTGGATGTCCAGATCGACCCCGTTGACCGCGGCCAGGGAGCCGTAGGACTTGTGCAGACCGCGCAGTCGGATCGCTTCACCGGGCACCTATCGGCCTCCGTCTGTTCGCACTTGCGCAGCTATGTGCCCGCGTCACAGGGAACGTATGCCGACTCACGCGTTTCGGGCGGCCGTTGGTCGTGCGCGGGCGCCGACACCCGCCCCCGGCAGAGCCGTTGGCGGACCATTGACGGGCCGTCACACTGAGCGCAGGGGGTGGTGCGGTGAAGGTCGTCAGCATCGTCGGGGCACGGCCGCAGCTGGTGAAACTGGCGCCGGTGGCGGACGCGTTCGCCGGGACGGGACACCGGCACGTCATCGTCCACACCGGGCAGCACTACGACCCCGGCCTCTCGGACGTCTTCTTCGCCGGGCTGGGCATTCCCGCGCCCGACGTCCACCTGGGGATCGGATCGGGCGGCCACGGCGCGCAGACCGGGGCGGCGCTGGCCGCGCTCGACCCCGTCCTGGAGGCGCAGGCCCCGGACTGGGTCCTGGTCTACGGCGACACCAACTCGACGCTCGCGGGCGCGCTGTCGGCGGTGAAGCAGCATCGGAAGGTGGCGCACCTGGAGGCCGGGCTGCGGTCGTTCAACCGGCGGATGCCGGAGGAGCACAACCGGGTGCTGACCGACCACTGCGCCGACCTGCTGCTCGCGCCGACCGAACGGGCCCTGCGGCACCTGGCCGACGAGGGCCTGGCCGGGCGGTCCCGGTGGGTCGGCGACGTGATGGTGGAGGTGTGCCTGCGCACGCGCGACGCCGTGCTGGAAGGCCGAGCGCCCGCCCCGCCGCTGCCGGACGGGGTCCGCCCCGGCGAGCCCTTCCTGCTCGCCAGCCTGCACCGGCCGGACAACACCGACCGCCCCGACCGCCTCGGTGCCCTGCTCGACCGGCTGGCCGGGCTCCCGCTGCCCGTCGTGCTGCCGGCGCATCCCCGGCTGGTCGAACGGGCCGCGCGGCACGGCCTCGCGCTGCGGTCGGGGGCGCTGCGCCCCGCCCGCCCGCTGCCGTACGCCGAGCTGGTGGCCGCCGTGCTGGCCTCGTCGGGCGTCGTCACGGACTCCGGCGGGCTCCAGAAGGAGGCGTTCCTGCTCGGCCGTCCGTGTACGACGGTGCGCCCGGAGACGGAGTGGGTGGAGACGCTGGCCGGCGGCTGGAACGTGCTGGCCGACCCGCAGGCGATGCCGCAGCGCGAGTGGGCCGCGCTCGCCACCCGTCCGGCCCCGGAGGCGGAGCGCGGGACACCGTTCGGCGACCGGAACGCCGCGGCCCGCGTGATCGACCTGCTGGAGGAGCACGCCCGCGACTGACCCCGCCCGTCTGCGCGCCCGCCCCGTCTCAGCCGCCGATGACGACCCGGCGCACCCCTTCCCAGCGGCCGGGTTCGGTGCGGCGCCGCCCGTCCACCAGCACGCGCGCCCGGGGGAAGTCGGCGGCGGACAGCGCCGCGTACTCGGCGTGGTCGGCCTGGAGGACGAGCGCGGTCACCGGCTCCCCCCGGTGCGGCCGCAGCCCGAGCGCCGACAGCTCCTCCGCGCTGTACATCGGGTCGGACACGTACGGCACGGCGCCCCGGTCCCGCAGCGCGGCCACCGTGGCGAACACGCCCGAGCAGGCGGTCTCCTTGACCCCGCCCCGGTATGCGGCGCCCAGCACCAGGACCTCCGCCCCGGCCAGGTCGCCGTACGCAGCGGCGAGCAGGTCCACGGCGTACGCCGGCATCGCCCCGTTCGCCTCGCGGGCGGCCCGCACCACGGTCGCCCCGGGGTCGTTCCACAGGTACATCCGCGGGTAGACCGGGATGCAGTGGCCGCCGACGGCGATTCCCGGCCGGTGGATGTGGCTGTAGGGCTGGGTGTTGCAGGCCTCGATCACCCGGGCCACGTCGATGCCCGCGCGGTCGGCGAAGCGGGCGAACTGGTTGGCCAGCGCGATGTTCACGTCCCGGTAGGTGGTCTCGGCGAGCTTGGCGAACTCGGCCGCCTCCGCCGAGCCCAGGTCCCACACGCCGTTGGGGGAGGGGAGGTCGGGGCGCTCGTCGAACTCCAGGATCCGCCGGTAGAAGGCGGCGCCGCGCCGGCCGGACGCCTCGTCGATCCCGCCGACCAGCTTGGGGTAGCGGCGCAGATCGGTGAACACCCGGCCGGTCAGGACCCGTTCGGGGCTGAACACCAGGGGGAAGTCGGCCCCCGCGGTGAGCCCGGACCCCTCCGCCAGCAGAGGCGCCAGCCGGTTCCTGGTGGTTCCCACCGGGAGCGTGGTCTCGTAGCTCACCAGGCGTGCCCGGGCGCAGTCCGGCGGCCACGGACCGGGTCGCCGCGTCCATCCACCGGAAGTCCGGCGCCCCCTCGTCGTCCACGAGCACCGGGACCACGACGACGACCGCGTCGCTCCCGGCCACCGCGGCGGCCGTCCCGGTGGTCGCCGTCAGCCGTCCGGCGCCGACCGCCGACGCGAGCCGCTCGGCCAGGCCGGCCTCGCCCGGGAAGGGGACGGCGCCGGCGTTGACGCGCTCCACGACCGCCGGGTCCACGTCGGCGCCGCGCACCCGGTGACCCCGGGAGGCGCACTGGACCGCCAGCGGAAGACCGATCTTCCCCAGACCCACCACACAGATCCGCATGCGCTCCCCCTGGGTAGGCATCTCCCGCACCCGCACCCGCACCCGACCCCGCACCGGTCCCGCCGCACCCGCACCCGACCCCGCACTTCTGTCCGCAGGCGCCGCGTCAGCCGCGCGCCGGGGCGAGGCCGGCCGGCGCGGTGGACACGGCCTCCCCGGTCGCCGCGGACCTCAGCACCGCGGCGGCCGTCTCCACCGTCCGCAGCCCCCGGCGCAGTCCGACGATCCCGGCGTCCGCGCCGCCCACCGCGTCCCGGAACCGCTCGTGCTCCACCAGCAGCGGTTCGCGTCCGGCCACGGCGCAGCGCACCGCGCCGCCTTCGGAAGGCCCGTTGAGCGGGCCGCCGTTGGCGTGGAACGTCAGCTCCGCGGCGAGGGTGTCGGCCACGAAGCAGCCGCGGGCGCCGGTGACGACGACGCAGCGCTCCCTGAACGGGCTGAGCCAGTTGACCAGGTGGCTGACCAGGCATCCGCCGCCGAGCACCCCGGTCACGGTGACCATGTCCTCGTGCGCGCGGCCGCTCCTGGCGGCGGTGTGCGCGCAGACCGAGGCGTACTCCTGGCCGGCGATCCAGGACGTGAGGTCGATGTCGTGCGTCGCGAGGTCCATCACCACGCCGACGTCCCCGACGCGGTGCGGGAAGGGGCTCTGCCGCCGGGTCGCCACCTGGAACACCTCGCCCAGCTCACCGGCCTCCAGCCTGGCGCGCAGGCCCAGCAGGGCCGGGTTGCAGCGCTCGATGTGGCCCACGCCCGCCACCAGGCCGCGGGACTCGAACGCCTTCGCCAGCCGGCGGGCGGCCGCCGCGGTGGGCGCGAGCGGCTTCTCGACGAGGGCGGCCACGCCGTGCTCGGCCAGGTACCGGCCGACCCGCTCGTGCGACGCGGTCGGGCTCGCGACGACCGCGTAGTCCAGGCCGGCGCCGACCAGGTCCGGCAGGGCCCGCAGCACCGGGGTGCCGCGGGCGTACCCCTGCGGATCACCGGCGGGATCGACCACGCCGACCAGTTCGACCCCTTCCAAGGACCGCAGGACGCGGGCGTGGTGGCGTCCCATGGCCCCGATGCCGACCAGGCCCGCCCGCAGCCGCCGGCCGGCCGCCGCACCGCCCGCGCGCCCCGCGCCGTGCGCTGTCACCGCTCACGCCCCAGGCTGTTCACGGCGTCCACGATCCGTTCCAGGTCCGCGGGCGTCAGCAGCGGGTGGACCGGCAGCGACAGCACCTCGGCCGCGGCCTGCTCGGTCCGCCGCAGGTCGGGGCCGGGGGAAGGGCCGACCGCCCGCCCGGCGTACGCCTTGAGCCGGTGGATGGGGGTGCGGTAGTAGACGGAGCTGTCGACGCCGCGGGCGAACAGCCGCTGCTGGGCGGCGTCCCGGTCCCCGCCGATCCGGACCGTGTACTGGTTGTAGACGTGACCGGCCCCCTCCGCCGCCGTCGGAGTGGCCACGGCGGTGATCCCGGCGCTCAGCACGGCGGCGTTCGCCCGGCGGCGCGCGGTCCGTTCGGGCAGCCCCGCCAGCTGCACCCGGCCGATGGCGGCGGAGACGTCGGTCATCCTCAGGTTCGCGCCCACGATCTCGACCGCGTGGCGCGCCTCCATGCCCTGGTTGCGCAGCAGGCGCAGGGTGCGGGCCAGGGCGGGGTCGGCGGTGGTGATCATCCCGCCCTCGAGGGTGTGCATGTTCTTGGTCGGGTAGAAGCTGAAGCAGCCCACCGACCCGAACACCCCGACCGGCGTGCCGTACAGCGTCGCGGCGTGCGCCTGCGCGGCGTCCTCGACGACCGCCAGGGCGTGCCGCTCGGCGAGTTCCATGATCGGGCCCATCGCGGCCGGGTGCCCGAACAGGTGCACCGGCACGATCGCGGCGGTGCGCGGCCCGATCGCGGCGGCGGCCGCCGCGGGGTCCAGGCAGTACGTGGCGGCGTCGATGTCGGCGAACACCGGCTCCGCCCCGACCAGCCGTACGGCGTTCGCCGAGGCGGCGAAGGAGAAGGACGGCACGACGACCTCGTCGCCCGGACCGATCCCCAGCGCCATCAGCGACAGATGCAGGGCGGACGTGCCCGAGTTGACCGCCACGCAGTGCCGCCCCCGCACCAGGAGTGCGAACTCCTCCTCGAAGGCCGCGACTTCCGGCCCCTGGACCACCATGCCGCTGCGCAGCACGCGTAAGGCGGCGTCGATCTCCTCCGGTCCGATGATCGCTTGCGCGGCCCGGATGGGCGCGCTGCCAGGCTCGGCGCGGTCGTGCACGGCGTGTCCTCCTTCGGGACGGCGGAAAGGCAGGTCCTGCTGCGGCGTTGCCGTCGGCCCCGGCCGTCGGCTCACCGGACCTGGCACTGCGTTCGGGCGCGTCCCTCCATGTCCTCGAGGATGGTCTCGATCGCCGCCGGGGACACGGCGTGCGCCCGGTGCGACGCGTCGAGCAGGACCGAGAAGCGTCCCGGGCCGAGCGCCGCAACCGAGGCGCTCACGGCCGCCTCGTACAGCTCGTGGCGGGTGCCCGCGAAGCAGCGGTCGTCGTACCGGTTGAGCACCTGGAGCTGGCCGCGGCCCTCGCCGGTCGAGCCGAGCACGTACAGCTCCAGGTAGTTGGCCACCGCGTAGAGCGCGACCTCGTTCTCCTCGTAGTCGCCGGACGGCCAGTCCTTCGTGCCGACCCGGAGCCACAGGGGGAGCGTGCCGGCGACGGGGTAGCTCCAGCGGATCCGCGGGTCGAGCGCGGCGCACACCGTGGTGGTCCAGCCGCCGCCCGACAGGCCGACCATGTCGGCGCCGTCGTACCCGTACCGCTCCTGGAGTGTGTTCAGGCCGACGACCACCGGCTCCACGAAGAACTGGAGCGGCGAGCCAGTCAACGACGGTTCCAGCAGGCTCAGGTCGTCGTGGGTGCGCAGTCGCAGCAGCCCGAAGCGGTCGCTCTCCACCTCCAGCGCCCCGGGGTTGGGACCCGTGAAGGGCATCCAGAAGGCGAGGACGGCGTACCCCGCGTCGAGGAGGGCCCGCAGTACGTCGAGATCCGTGTCATGGGTGTGGCCGTGGTGATACACGACCGCCCTCCCGTTCGGCACCGCCGGATGGATGAGGTGGGCCACCGACCGCATCGAGGCGGCCATGCCGATCTCGATCCTGTCCACGCGCGGCCCGCCCGGCAGCCCGGCGAACCTCTCCTCGCGGACGCCACGGACCACCTCGTCGGGGAGCCGCTGCCGGGGCACCTCCGGCTCGCCCCACAGCAGCCGGCACACCTCCCTCCGTCCGCGGTCGACGTCGGCGCCGCTCCGGATCCCGATGAGACGGGCCGGATCGGTGCGGCGGTGGAACCGGCGGACGGCGTCGGCGTCCTCGCGCTCCTGCGGGGAGGCGGTCCGGTGAGGTGCGGCCTCGCTCCCCGCCAGCACCTCGCGGTAGGCGGTGTCGATCGCCGACGCCCGGACGAACGCGCAGCCCCGCGCGGACAGATGGGCCAGCAGCTCCCCGAGCAGGGTGGCGGCGCCGTCCCCGGTGTGCCGGTAGCGCTCGGCCGTCCGTGCCGGGCAGTGCGTCAGGTCGGGGTGCTCCGCCAGGAACCGCAGCCGCGTGGAGGCGTCGGGCGCGTTGAGGAACACGTTCAGGGGATGGAAGTTGAACATCTTCATCCCCGGCGACCGCAGGTCGACGGCCGGCAGCCGCAGCGGCACCCGCGCCGCCTCCGCGATGCCGTCCTCCCAGAAGTACGTGAGCAGCGTCAGGCCGATGTCCTGGTGGAACGACGGCAGCAGGTAGGGGCAGTCGAACCGGAGGGTCGAGGCGTCGTAGCGGAAGCCGGAGCGCCCCAGCACCGCCAGGTCGCGGTAGGAGGAGCCGAGGAGGTGGAAGCGGTTGCCCACCGCCCCGGGGAAGTCGGTCCGCAGGGAGGCGATGATGCCGGGCAGGGAGTCGCCCTGCGTCGAGCCCGGCGAGAGGTTCGGGTGGTAGCCGATCTCGTAGCGCGGGTTGCAGGCCAGCCCGCGCACCGCGTCGGAGGCGTGCGTGACGAAGAACGTGGCCTCGATCCCGTACGGGTCGAGGATCTCCGCGAGGTGGTCGATCATGTAGTCGGGCGCGAAGTCGATGTCGAAGGTGAGGCAGACCGACCGCAGTCCGCGCCAGTTGGCGTACCTCTCGCGGAACCGCAGTTCGCCGGAGGATGGCTCGGGGGAGGAGTCGTCGTCCAAGGGATCTCCTGACGTCGTGACGGGGGCCGGGCGGGAGGCGTGTGCGAGGGGCGGGTCAGCCGGCGCCGTCCGCGTCGATGAAGGCCCGGAACCACAGCTCGACGCACAGCGGCCCCCACAACTCGCGGCCGAACGTGCTCGGTCCGGCCAGGACACGGCGCAGGTGCGCGGGCTTGTAGACACCGCGTCCGCGGGCCCGCTCGCTCGTGAGCACGTCCCGGGCGAACTCCCCGAACCGGCCGGCCGACCACGGCCCGAGCGGCACCGGGAAGCCCATCTTGTCCTTGCGCGCGGCCACTTCGGCCGGCAGCAGCGGGGAGAGCGCGGACCGCAGCAGGTGCTTGAGCCGGCCGTCGGCGAGCTTGACCGACGGCGGTGCCGAGGCCAGCAGCTCCGCGATCCGGTGGTCGAGGAGCGGCAGCCTGCTCTCCAGGGACACGGCCATGGCGACCCGGTCCTCCACCTGGAGGAGCGAGGGCAGCATTCCCTGGGAGTCGACGTACAGCATGCGGTGGAGCAGGCTCGTCGTCCTGGGACGGGAGAAGACGTCCGCGAAGGCGTCGAAGGGGTTCCGGTCCGCCGCCTTCAGGAAGTCCGGTTCGAGCGTGTCCTCGGGGTCGGCGCGGGACACCAGCCGGAAGTACCGGGACGCGTCGTCCTCGAAGAGCCCGCGGGCCCACAGGTGCCGCAGCATGGGCTGGTAGCCGTTGAGCTGGCCGACGCTCCGGGACAGCACGTCGAGCGGCGGATCGGTACCGTTGTCGGAGCCCTCGACCGCCGCCCGCAGCGCGCTCTCGAACAGGGCGGCGTAGTAGCGGACGTAGCCCCCGCCGAGCTCGTCACCGCCGAGCCCGCCCAGCACCACCTTGACGTGGCCGGCGGCGAGCCGGGACACCAGGTACTGCGGGAAGACGCCGGGCCCGCCGGTCGGCTCGTCCAGGTGGCGGACCAGCCGGGGGAGGAGAGTGACGAGATCCTCCTCGCCGGGGACGACCTCGTGGTGGACCGCTCCGATGTGCCGCGCCACGGCCCGCGCGTACGGCCTCTCGTCGAACCCCGGCACGGCGAATCCGCCGGAGAACGCGTGCAGCGGGCCGGACTTGGCCTTGGACGCGAGGACCGCGACCGTACTCGAGTCGAGCCCGCCGCTCACGTGCGCGCCGATGTCCACATCGCCCGACAGGTGCGCCCGGACGCAATCCCCGACGAGGTCCGCGAGATCGGCGGTGAAATCCTCCGCACTCCGCCCGAAGTCCATCCGGTCGTCGTCGAGGTTCGGCTCCCAGTACCTTTCGACCCGCAGGTCGCCGGTCGATCTTCGGAAAGTGAGGGTGTGCCCGGGCGGCAGCTGCCGGACCTTGTCGAAGAACGTGTGGTCGCCCAGGGTGTACTGAAAGGCCGTGTAATCGACGAGTGCGGACGGGTTGAGCGCGGGACGATACCACGGGAGACGGCACAGCGCCTTGATTTCCGAGGCGAACGCGAGTTTTCCGTCGTGCCACAGATAGTAGAGCGGTTTGATGCCGAACCGGTCGCGGGCCAGGAAGAGTTGATCGGCCCGCTCGTCCCAGATCGCGAAGGCGAACATCCCGTTCAGTTTTTCCAGCAGGCCCGTCCCGTATTCCTCGTAGGCCCGCGACAGCACTTCGGTGTCACCGGCCGTGCGGAACACGTGGCCTTTCGCCGCGAGCAGCCGCCGGAGTTCGGCGTGGTTGTAGATCTCCCCGTTCAGCACCGTCTGCACGGTGCCGGCGCGGCCGGCGACCGGCTGGTGGCCGCCCCGGACGTCCACGACGGCCAGCCGCTCGCAGAGCAACCCCACGCTCCCGCCGCCGACATGGCGCCCCGAGGCGTCCGGCCCGCGATGGCGCAGCGCCCGGCCGAGCAGGTCCAGCCAGGCGCCCATCCGCTCGCGCGCCCCCGGGCCGCCGACCGCACCACCGCCGGGCACACATATTCCGCCGATTCCGCACATGACGCTCCGAACGTGTTCGCCCTCGCGGGCAGACCGAAGACAGATATGGCGACCGGAACGCATTCACGGGGTGGAAATGCATTCCAGTCCATGGCTGTGAAAGGAGTGGCCATTGCGAAACGAGTGGATGCCCCCTCGCTCAGTGTCGCAGGCCCTTCCGGTTGCTGGCCAGGATCGGGTCCAACGGTTTTCGGCCAATGTGCGAACCCGGCGCGCGGGTTGTCGGCCCACTGCTAGCATGCGTGCGGACGCCCTATTGGCCTTCTGTCATTCGCCCGGCCCCACGCTTTCGCGCGCCCCATTCCCGATGCCGGGTAATCGCGGGTGTCCTTTTCGATCAACAGCATTGCCTGCCACTTCGACGGACAGGAGAATGGTCTGTGAAATCCCTCGTCACCGGTGGTGCCGGACTCATCGGCTCGCACATCGTGGATCTCCTGCTGTCCCGCGGGCACCAGGTGGTCATCCTCGACAACCTCGATCCGGACACTCATCCGCACGGCAGGCCGGCGTGGATTCCGACGGAAGCCGAATTCATCGAGGGCGACGTGCGCAGCGCCGACGACCTGCTGCGCGCCCTGCGCGGGGTGCGGTGGGTCTTCCACCAGGCGGCCTTCGGCGGGTTCACCACCCGGATCTCGCGCTACATCGACTGCAACGCCACGGGCACGGCCCGGCTGTACGAGGTCATCGCGGAGCACGGGCTGCCGGTGGAGAAGGT
Source organism: uncultured Actinomycetota bacterium (assembly GCA_963756705.1). Taxonomy (GTDB): domain Bacteria; phylum Actinomycetota; class Actinomycetes; order Streptomycetales; family Streptomycetaceae; genus Actinacidiphila. The sequence goes on from CAVWOS010000010.1 coordinate 1,083,919, forward strand.
GGTCGTCGCCTCGTCGCAGGCCGTCTACGGCGAGGGCGCCTACCGGTGCGGCGAGCACGGCGCGCAGTTCCCGCAGGCCCGCGACGTCGAGCGGCTGCGCCGCCGCGCCTGGCAGCCCCCGTGCCCCCTGTGCGGCGGCGAACTGGCCGTGGAGCCCACCCCGGTCGGCGCGCCCCACCACGGCCAGACGCCGTACGCCCTCAGCAAGATGGTGGAGGAACGGCTGGCGATCTCCATGGGGCGCAGGTACGGCATCCCGACCACGGCCCTTCGCTACGCCATCGCGTACGGCCCGCGGCAGTCCCTGTTCAACCCGTACACGGGCGTCGTGAGCATCTTCAGCACCCGGCTGCTCAACGACCTGCCGCCCGTGCTCTACGAGGACGGCCGGCAGATCAGGGACTTCATTTTCGTCGAGGACGTCGCCGAGGGAAACCTGTGGGCCGCGGGGAACCCCGCGACCGACTACCTCGCGCTGAACCTCGGCACGGGCCGGGCCGTCACCATGGAACGGCTCTCCCTCCTGCTCGCGGAGCTCTACGACCGCCGCCTGCGGCCCGATCTGCGCGGGGAGTTCCGGCCCGGGGACTCCCGCCACATCGTCCACGACGTCACCGGGACGAGCCGGCTCGGCTTCCAGCCCCGCACCGCGATCGAGCAGGGCCTGGCGCGGTACGTCGAGTGGATCTCCGCCCAGGGGCCGGTGGAGGAGTACTTCACGGCCGCCGAGGAGCGGCTGCGCAAGGCGGGGGTCGTCCAGGGCGGCGGGGCGTGACCGCGCGGGACCTGCCGTCCTTGGGGGTCAACGTGGCGCTGGTGGAGGACGGGCGCGTCCTGCTGACCCGGCGGGAGGACTTCGACGTCTGGTGCCTGCCCGGCGGGGCCGTCGCCTCGGGCGAGACCGTCGCCGAGGCGGCCGTCCGGGAGACACGGGAGGAGACCGGGCTCGACGTCGCGCTCGACCGGCTGGTGGGCGTGTACTTCCAGAGCACCGGCATCCACACCTGCGTGTTCACCGCCCACGCGGTGGGCGGGAGCCTGCGGGCCGACCCTTCGGAGGTGACGGAGATCCGCCGCTTCGGCCGCGCCGAACTCCCGGCGGAGATCATGTGGTGGTACCGGCTGCGGATCCTGCGGGCCCTGGACGGGGGCAGCGGCGAGGTGTGGCACCAAGACCTCGTCGACACCCCGGGCGGAGCCGACCGGCAGCGACTCTACGCGCTGCGGGACGCCGCCGGGATCCCCCGCCGGGCCTTCTACGAGCGCTTCCTCGCCGCGCGCGGCCCCCGGGGCGAGGAGCGGCAGGTCTGAGACCCGGGGGGAGGTCCGGTCCCCGCGCGGGGACCGGCCCTCCAAGCGCGCGGAGTCGGGCCCGGGCCCTCCCGCTGCCGGGGGTGTCGCTCCGGGTGCCGCCGTCCCTCAGGTCCCGGCGGACCCCACGGGCGCGGGCGGCCCCGGGCGTGCGGAGATGGCACGGACGCGGGCCCGTGCCGTCTCCGTGATGGGCGTGCAGCTTTATGCGGTGCTGATGGTCCCTCAGCGGGCAGCGCCCCGCGCCGCCGTCCGTCAGGTCGCTGCGGGACTCCACGGGCGCGGGTGGCCCCGGGCGTGCAGGCGCCGGAAGAAGGAGAGGACGCCCGCGGTGCCGGTCGCCCAGGCCGGGCTGGCGGACACCATGGTGTTGTCCGGGAACACCGGCCGTCCCGGCGGGCCGCCGCTGCGGGCGAGCACGAGCCCGGCCACCTCGTCGGCGGCGTCCCACAAGCGGCCCTCGCCGGTGGCCGCAGCGGCGTCGAGGAGCAGTTCGCCGACCCCCGACAGGCCGCAGCACTGCGTCACCAGGCTCATGCGCGGTGCCAGGGCATGGCACGCCCAGGCACACCGCACGCCCAGCTCCAGTGCCTCCTCATCCTTTCCGGTCCGGCCGATCCCGACCAGCAGCGTGCCGATGCCGGCGAGGCCGCGGCACCAGGAGCCGTACCGCCGGTGCGCCTCCGGCCGGGTGGCCAGTTCCAGCAACCGCGGCGTGTGCTCCAGGAGTTCGGCCAGCCCGCGGTCGGCGGCGGCGCCGGCGGCCGGGTCGCCGGTGAGCCGGTGGAAGGCGTGCAGGAAGTGGACCGTGCCGGCGCGACCGTGCGCGAAGCCGAACCCGAAGGCGGCCTGCGAGGACGCCGCCGACGCCTCCGGCCGCGGGGGCTCCGCGTCGTCCCACGCCTCCACCAGCGTCCGGGCGCACGCGGCCGCGCCGGACACCAGGGCACGGGCCCGCTCCTCGCGGCCGTCCGCGCCCGCCCGCCGGGCCAGCGCCAGCAGTCCGGTCCCCGTCCCGGCCGTCCCGCCGATCTGGTCGCCCGTCCCGTCGTACGGGCGCGCGCCGACCGTCGGCGCGGGGGCCGCGGGCGCGCCGGGCAGGACGGAGGCGGCGTCGAGGAAGAGGTCCACGCCGGTCCGGCCGAGGTAGAACGAGCCGGTCAGGGCGGTCAGGGCGGGGTCGCGGGCGACGCGCCGGGCGAGGCCCGCGACGGCCTCCGGCACGCCCGGGAACTCCCCGTGGTGCAGGAGTTCGAGGCCGACGCCGGCCGCGCCGTCGTAGAGCGTCAGCCGCGACCCGGGCCGCGCGGAGCCGGGGCCCGCGAGCAGTCCGGGAAGGGCGTCCACGCAGGACGCGACGGTGTGGCCGATGACCCCCTCCAGCAGGGCGGGTCCGACCCGCGGCGGCGACGGCAGGCGCCGCCCGCCCGGCGCGGCCCCGGCGAGGAACCTCCGGGCGCACCTCTCGCGCGCGGCGGGATCGAGGTCGAGCAGGCCCGCGACGAGGGCGCGGGCCGTCCGGTTCGCCGGACCGGGCCGCGCGGCGGCCAGACACGCCAGCGTACGGTCGCGGTTCACGCCGGGGTCGCGGTCCACGACGACCGGGTCCATGCCGGTCAGGGCGAAGTGCAAGGTGGCGCCGAGCGCGTAGAGGTCGTCGGCCGGCGCCGGGGGCCGGCCGGCCCGGTGGACCGGCATCGAGTAGCCCCGCGTCGCTCCGGACGGGCGGTCCCCGTGCAGCGCCGCCACCCCGAAGTCGACCAGGCGCACGGTGCCGCCCGCGCCGAGCACCACGTTGGCCGGCTTCAGGTCGCCCACCACCACGCCGCGGGTGTGCACGCCGCCGAGCAGGACCAGCAGCCGGCGGGCGAGCGTCACGACGTCCCGTCCGGTGGCGTGGCCGGCGCCCCACGGCATCGGGCCGTACGGATCCGCGCCCGCGCCGCGCGGACGGGGGAGGCCGCCGTACGGGCCCCGTTCCAGTACGTCCCGGCGCAGGTCGGTCGGCCCGCAGTCCGTGGTGACCAGGAACTCGTCCGCGCCGTGGCGCACGTGGTCCACCACACGGGGAACGCCGTCGACGCCCGACAGGGCGGCCAGGACGGCGTGTTCGTGGCGCAGCCGGCCCTGCGCGTCGAAGCCGTGCGCGTCCTCGCCCACGTGGGCCCGGGCCTGCTTCACCACCACGTGGGCGCCGGTCCCCAGGTCCCGCGCGCGGTAGACGTCGCCGAAGGGGGAGCGGGCGATGCCGCCGGTGAGCCGGAAGCGGCCGCCGATCGTGCGAGGGGCGCCGGGCCCGCGGGTCCGCCCGGCCGCGAACGGGTCGTCCGCCCACGGCGGCTGGCGGTAGCGGGTGCCCGCGCGGCCGGGGAAGCGCGAACCGTCGGGACCGGTCATGGTCAGGGCCGCGTCGTCGGCGCCGGCGGCCCGGAAGGGGCCGTAGCGGTAGAACACCGGCGCGTCGGGGCTGATCCGCCGGTCGCTGAGCACGCGCGGGCCGGGTCGGCGGGCCAGCAGGCCGGCCAGTTCGCGACCGAGCGCCGTCACGTCCGGCGGGCGCGGGTAGAGGGTGGCCGCCTTCCCGACCAGCGCGGGGTCGAGCTCACCGCGGTTCATCTCGCGCAGCGCCTCGACGTCCCGCGCGAACTTCGCGTCGCAGGCGTACCGCAGCAGTACGGGGACGAGCAGGTCCACGACCTCCGGCAGGTCCTCCGGGAGCGCGGAAACGTGCAGTTTCCAGCCGTGGCGGGGCAGTTCGCCGCGGCGGGGCCCGAAGAGGTACAGCCACCGTTCGTCCCCCGCCGTCCGCCACCCGGCGCTGCCGTCGGCCAGCGCGTCGAGCCGCTCGCGGAGACCGGGCGCGGGGCCGTCGGAACCGGCTTCGGCGTCGCGCACGGCGCCCGCCGCAGCCCCGGACCCCCGGGCGCCGTCGAGCGGGTACGGGCCCGGCCGCCGCCCGTACCCGCCGGCCGGTGGTGTCCCGGCCACGCGCGCTAGTTGTATTGCCCTGTGAGGTTGGGGACGCGGCTGGCGGGTGGTTTGCCTGCGAGTGCGGTGTGGCCGCGGTGGTGGTTGTAGGTGTGCAGCCAGTCGGGGAAGGCGTCGCGCCGTTCCTGTTCGGAGCGGTAGGGGCGGGCGTAGGCCCACTCTTCGAGCAGGGTGCGGTTGAAGCGTTCGACCTTGCCGTTCGTTTGCGGCCGGTAGGGCCGGGTGCGTTTGTGGGTGATCCCGGCCGCTGTCAGCAGGTCTCGCCAGTCGTGTGAGCGGTAGCAGGAGCCGTTGTCGGTCAGGACGCGTTCGACGGTGATCCCGGCCTGGGTGAAGAAGGTGTGGGCTCGCTGCCAGAAGCCGGTGGCGGTTTCCTTCTTCTCGTCGGTGTGGATCTCGCTGTAGGCGAGGCGGGAGTGATCGTCGACGGCGGTGTGCAGGTAGGAGTAGCCAGCGTTCGAGCGGGTCCTGCGGCCGGCTTGGCGGCCGAGGACTTTGTGTCCGCCGCCGTCGGGGATGTTGCCGAGTTTCTTGATGTCGACGTGGACCAGTTCGCCGGGCCTGTCGCGTTCGTAGCGGCGGATCACCCGGCCGGTGGCCCGGTCCAGGTGGGTGAGGCGGGCCAGGCCGTAGCGGGTCAGGACGCGGTGGACGGTGGAGGGCACCAGCCGTAGCAGGTGCGCGATGCGGGCCGGGCCCCAGCGGCGCAGCAGCCGGACTTTGATGATCCGGCGTTCGGTGCGCGTCGGTGTCCGCCGGGGGCTGGCGTGGGGGCGGGAGGAGCGGTCGGTCATCCCGGCCTCGCCCATGGTCCGGTAGCGGCTCGCCCAGCGCTGGGCCGTGGTCGGCGAGACCTGGAACCGTTCGGCGGCCCGCCGCAGCGGCCAGCCGTCGTCCACGACGCAGCGGGCCAGGCGCAGGCGTCCGGTCTCGGTCAAGGGTGCATTACGGTGGGGCATGAGGGCCTTTCGGTCGGTGTAGACGTCGCAATCCACACCGAACCCGAAGGGCCCTCACCCGTTCAAGATCAGACAGCCGTGAACCCCGTCACCGTCCACAACCTCCCCGGACAGAACAGCTAGTCGCAGGCCACGCGCGTCGTCGCCGTCGGCCACGGGTCGGCCAGACAGGCCTCGATCTCGCGGCCGAGGTCGGAACCGGTCTCGAACTCGAGGTCTGTCTCCTCCAGTTCCGACCCGAGCGGTCCGGCATCGCGGATCTGCGGCTCCACAGGGCTCATATCGACTCCTTTCCGTGGACAACGGAGAGACGACCCGGACCTGCCGAGTGGTCATGCTCGCATCAGTTTCGCCCGCTCGTGTCCGTTGTGCACCAGTCGATTCCAGCCGTCTTGCCGGCCCCGGCCCGCGTCCCGGCTCCGCGCAGGCGAGGGCCGGCCGCCGCGGGCGCGGCCCGGGAGCCGACCAGCGGGAAGTCCGGCGCCGTCAAGGACGTCCGCGGCGGCGACCCGCTCCGGCGGTCTCGGCGCCTTCGCCCCTGGCGACGGCCGTCGTACGGCTGCGCCGCTGGTGGAGCGGACGGGGCGACGGACGGTGACGTCGCCGACCCGTGGCGCGGACCGCGCGGTCGTCCGGAGCCGACGGGATCTGGCCGGGGACGGTCTCGACGCGCCCGGCCCCGACCGTCACTCGCAGAACATCCGTACCGTCGCGTGCTCGGTCGGCGTCCGTCGCGCCCGGACGGTGCGGCCCCGCGGCCGCCGCGCTCGCACCGGCACCGGCACCGGCCCGGCTCGACCGGCCCGGCTCGACCGGCCGGGCGCGGCCGGGCCGGCCCCGCTCGGCCGACCCCGCGGCCGGACCGCCTCGCGCCTCCGTGGCCGGCGCCCCTGTGACGGACACCTCATGTCGCCCCGGGCGGAAACGGTGGCACCGCCCGGTCGCCGGGGATGATCGTGGGCCGCATGGACGATCACCGTGAGACCCCCGCCGCTCCCGCCGACGCCGCCGACCACGGGCCGGAGGCCGCCGAGATCCGCCGCTTCTGGCAGGGGCTCGGCCTGCCCGGGTTGATCGACGTCCACACCCACTTCATGCCCGAACGCGTGATGCGCAAGGTCTGGGAGTACTTCGACGCCCAGGGGCCCTTGATCGGCGGGTTGCGGTGGCCGGTCGCCTACCGGAAGCAGGAGGCCGAACGGACCGCCCTGCTGCGGGAGTTCGGCGTGCGGGCCTTCACCTCGATGCTCTACCCGCACAAGCCCGGCATGGCCCGCTGGCTGAACGGATGGGCCGCCGACTTCGCCGCCCGCACCCCCGACTGCCTCCACACGGCCACGCTCTACCCCGAGCCGGACGTCGAGGCGTACGTCCGTGAGGCCGTCGAGGCGGGGGCGCGGGTGTTCAAGGCCCATGTGCAGGTGGGGGCGTACGACCCGGCCGACGAGCGCCTGCGGCCGGCGTGGGGGCTGCTGGCCGAGGCCGGAATCCCCGTGGTGATGCACTGCGGCTCCGGGCCCGCGCCCGGCGTGTACACCGGACCCGGGCCCGTCGCGCGGGTGCTGGCGGCGCACCCCGAACTGCGGCTGGTCGTCGCGCACATGGGCATGCCCGAGTACGAGGACTTCCTCGGCCTCGCCGCGCGGTACGACCAGGTGCGGCTGGACACGACGATGGCGTTCACCGACTTCACCGAGGGATTCATGCCCTTCCCCCGCCGGTCCCTGCCCCGCCTCGCCGCCCTCGGCGACCGCGTCCTGCTCGGCACCGACTTCCCCAACATCCCCTACCCCTACCTGGACCAACTCCGGGCCCTGGAGCGGCTGGAGTTGGGGCCGCAGTGGCTGCGGGCCGTGTGTCACGACAACGCGGCCGCCCTGTTCGGCGGGTAGACCCGCCGGTCACGCGCCGGTGGTCGAGCCCGGCCGGACGATCATCAGGACCGTCACCGTGGCCCACAGCAGGTTGAACACGCCGGTGTACATGGCCAGTCGGGCGGGCGCGCGGGGCGAGGGGACGGCCGGGGGCAGGGCCGCGTCCTGGGCCGGGAGGATCAGGAAGAGCAGCACGGCGGCGGCGCCGGCGGTGAGCACGATCGAGGTGATCAGCCACGCGCTGCCCAGCACGCCGAGCGCGCTCGCCGTCCCCATGCCGAAGAAGGGCACCGCGATGCCCACGGCCGCGTACACCCGGCAGATGCGGTGGAGGGTGCGCAGCGCGGCGAGTCCGGCGGGGTCGTCGGGGCCGTCCGCGTACGTCCGGCGCAGGGCCGCGGGGAACATGCCGGCGGCCACGGCGACCGGTCCGATCGTCAGGAGGGCGGCCAGGACGTGCAGAGAGAGCAGGAGTTTCGTCACGGGTGAGAGCTTTCGGGTCGGGCGCGGTGGATCGATCGCCCGACCGTAGCCCGGGAGCGGCGCCGTCCCACAGTGGCGTGAATGCCATACAGCAACGGGATAGCGCCAGAAGCGGCGAAACGGCGGGGATCGCGGCGGGAGCAGGCGTGCGAAGGGCGCACCTGAGCCGATGGGCACAGGAAGGCGTTCCCCGGCGCGCGGCCGAATCCCGGTGCGGGAGTAGGTTTCCGCCATGCACACCGTCGTCGTCCTCGCCCTCGACCAGGTCGTCCCCTTCGACCTGTCCACCCCCATCGAGGTGTTCTCCCGCACCCGGCTGCCCGACGGCCGGCCCGGCTACCGGGTGCGCGTGTGCGCCGAGCGGCCCGAGGTGGACGCCGGGCTCTTCCGCGTGAAAGCTCCCCACGGGCTCGACGCCCTGGCCGGCGCCGACACGGTGATCGTGCCCGGCACCAGCACCCCCGAACGGCCGCCCGCCCCCGACGTGCTGGACGCCCTCAAGGCCGCCGCGGCCGGCGGCGCCCGCGTCGCCTCCATCTGCACGGGCACCTTCGCCCTGGCCGCCGCCGGGCTCCTCGCCGGCCTGCGCGCCACGACCCACTGGCTCGCCGCCGCTCAACTCGCCGCCGCGCACCCGGACATCGACGTCGACCCGGGCGTGCTCTACGTCGACAACGGGCAGATCCTCACCTCCGCGGGCGCCGCCGCCGGGCTGGACCTCTGCCTGCACATGATCCGCCGGGACTACGGCTCCGCCGTCGCCGCGGACGCGGCCCGCCTGTCGGTCATGCCCCTCGAACGGGAGGGCGGGCAGGCGCAGTTCATCGTCACGCCCGAGCCCACCGCGCCCCGCGGCCGGGCGCTCGAACCCGTCCTGGCCTGGCTGGAGGACCACCTCGACGCCGACCTCCGCCTCGCCGACATCGCCGCCCGGGCCGGCACCAGCACCCGCACCCTGGCCCGCCACTTCCGGGAGCAGACCGGCACCACGCCCCTGCGCTGGCTGCACCGCGCCCGCGTCCGCCGTGCCCAGCACCTGCTGGAGACCACCGACCAGCCGGTCGAACGCATCGCCGCCCAGGTCGGTTTCGGCTCACCCACCGCCTTCCGCGACCACTTCCGGCACGTCACCGCCACCACCCCGCACGCCTACCGCCGCGCCTTCCGCTGACCGGTGCCGGCGCGCGGACCGGCGCGCCGCCCCGACGTCACCGGGAGAAGGTGACGCCTCCGCTCGTGCCCTGGGCGTCGAGTTCGAGCACCCCGCCGTCCGGGGTGACGTACACCGTGCCGGCCGTGAAGGGATGCCGGCTGCTCGCGGGCGGGAGGGCGGCGACCGGGGTGAGGCGGCCGGAGCGGGCGTTGAGGCGGACGAGTTGGGGCGCGGCGGGGGAGCCGGCCAGGGCGTAGACCGGGTCGCCGGGCGCGGCTGCGGTGGCCAGCGCGAGGGCCGGGTAGGTCCAGAGCTTGGCCCCGGTGGAGACGTCGAAGGCGTCGATCTCGGTGCCCTTGGGCGTCTGGGCGGGAGTGATCAGGACGCCGTCCACGATCCTGGCGGAGTGGTCGGCCCCGGTGCCGTTGGCCGGCGCCAGTTCGGTGTCGCCGACCGCGAGCTTGCGGCTGCTCCCGCTCGGCGCGACCACCCGCACGCTGTCCTCGCCGGCGGTGTGCTCGCCGACGATCAGCGGGGAGCCGGCGTAGACGTGCGCCACGTCGGTGTGGACGGGCTGGGTCCGGGCCCAGATCTTCTTCCCGGTCCTGCCGTCGTACGCGGTGAGGGTGAACGGGGTCTTGTTGTCGGCGCAGTAGTCGTCCACGAGCACCACCCCGTCGCCGCCCCAGTTGTAGGCGTTGCAGTAGTAGCCGCGCGGGGTGAAGCCCCAGACCCGGTGGCCGGTGCGGATGTCGACGCCGCCGAGGAAGTTCTCGCTGACGATCGTGGCCACGTCGCCCTGGACGAAGGTGTCGGCGGCCATGGCGACCTTGTGCCGGGCGTCGACCAGCGGCACCGTCCACAGCACCGTCCCGGTGGAGGTGTCGATGCCCGCCAGGTTGGTGCAGGAGTTGCCGTCCTCGCCGAAGGCGATGGTGCCGAGCCCGCCGGAGGTGAGGGTGGGGGACATCGCGCACGGGTGCGTGCCGTCGGCCACCTTGTTCGGCGGCAGCGCGGCGGTCCACACCACGGAGCCGTCGGCGAGGCTGTAGGCGGTGACGCCGCCCGCGGTGCCGGCGCGGATCAGCAGCTTGCCGGTGAGCCAACTGCCCACCAGCGCGTCGTCCCCGGCGGGCGCCGGCAGCTGCCAGGCGCGGGCCAGGTGCTTCGACGCCGAGGGGCCGGCGCCCTTCCCGTGCATCGCCACCGCCGCGCCGCCGCCGACCGCGGCCAGCACGGCCAGGGCCAGCAGGATCCGCCGGCCCCGGCCGGTTCTCCGCTCGCCGGACCCCTGGCCGGGACGCGCCCCGACCCCCTGCGATGCCGTCTGCGTCGTCATCCCCCGCACTTCCTTCTTCGTTCGCTCATGGTCTGTGCCGCCCGCGCCGCCGCGCTCCGTACGCCGTCGGACCGGCGCGGGGGCGCTCCCCGTACCCCTGCTCAGCCGCTCCCGAAGGGATGGCCGAAGCGGTAGCGCGCGGACTCGGCCCGGAAGGCGGCCCGGGAGCCCAGCGAGGTGTCGATCCGCCAGTCCATCAGCTGGGAGCTGCCCGGCCAGTCCTTGCGCTGGTCGTACCAGACCAGGCCGATCACCCCGGCCCCGGCCGCGCCCCGGAACAGGTCGCGCACCTGGGCCTCCTTGCGCGAACTCTGGGCCACCCCGGTCTCGGTGATCAGCACCGGCTTGCCGGAGAAGCGGGCGACCTCCCGCAGGGTCGGCGTGAAGAGACCGGAGAAGGCGCTGCCGTCGATGGGGCCGTAGTAGCCGATCAGCCCGACCCAGTCGACGTACGCGTCGCCGGGGTAGTAGGGCCGCAGGGCGGCCTTGCTGCCGCTGTCGACGACGTGCGGGCTCCAGGTCCAGATGACGTTGGTGACCTTCGCGGCGCGGAAGACGTCGTGGACGTGCCGCCACGCGGCCACGAAGTCGGCGGCCTTGGCGTGCCCGGGGCCCCAGGAGTTCCAGGGGCCGTTCATCTCGCCGGCGAGGGAGAGCACCAACGGGCCGTGGTAGCCGGCGATCTGCCGGGCCAGGCCCCGCACGTACGTGTCGTCGTAGCCGCGCCCGATGTCGGCGAGCGAGGTGTCGGACGGCACCAGCGCGAGCATCGGCAACTGCCCGTGCTGCCACAGGAAGGTGTTGCCCTCCGGGTCGAAGTCGTCGCCCCAGGAGCTGTAGTACTCGCGGATGTCGGGCGCGCGCCCGGCCTGCTGGGTGAAGGTCTTCACGATGCCGTACTGCCAGGGCGACTTGTCGTCCACGACGCCGAGCATCCGGCCCGCGGGGTGCAGCAGCGGCGCCACGTCGTAGGGCCCGGCGGAGGTCTGGTGGCCGGCCGCCGCGCCCGGCGATCCGCCGTCACCGCCGGAGGAGCCGCCGCCGGCGCAGGCGGCGGTCAGGAGCAGCACCGCCACGGCGAGGACGGCGGCGGCCTGGTGACCGAATCGACGGGTGCTGGCCATGGACGGGTCCGATCGGGCGGCGGAGCGGGGGACTTGCGCGATCAGGATCCTATGCATGGCCGCCCGGTCGCACACATCTCCATCACATTATGGTCACACGAGCCCGGAAAATAGGTATAAGTAGGTCAACCGTTCGGACATGTACCCCTTACCAACGCTATTTTCGACACCCGAGCAGCGGCGGAACGATCACGAAAGCCCGAGGACCTCGGTGACCAGTACCCTGTCGGAAGTCGAGCCCTCACCGGTCTTCGTCGACCAGTCCGGCCGTCGCGGCCGGCGCCTGCGCGGTGCCGGCTGGGTCTTCGGTGTCGCCTTCGTCGGCGTCACCCTGGCGATGGCCTCCGGCCTGCTCGGCACCCAGTCCGACGCACCGTCATTCGCCGTGCCCGACACGGCGGACACCCAGCCGCCGGGCGAGTACGTCAACGCGCCCCTGCCGGCGCCCCCGGGGAAGGCCGACCGCAGCAAGGGCGTACCCCGCACCGCCTCGCCGACCGCCACCGCCACCCCGACCGGCACCCCCACGGCCACCGGCAGCCCCACCGCCACCCCCTCGGCCGACGGGTCGGCGACGGCCACCAGCACCCCCACGGCCGGGCGGACCGGGAACCCGCCCGCCGGCTCCACCCCCTCCACGCACCCCACCTCCAGCTCCCCGGCCCCATCGGTGCCCGAGACCCCACCCGCGAGCGCGACGCCGCCCCCCACGGAGAGCACCCCCACCGACCCCGCTGTGCCGAACACCACTCCGTAGCAGCCCGAGGACCCGTACACACACATGTCGCGCCATCAACGTCCACGGCAGATTCTGCTGCGCCCGCGCAGACTCGCGGCGCCGCCCCTGCGCTTCTTCCTGCCGCTCACCGTGCTGGTCACCCTGCTGGCACTGATGGTGCTGCGGGGCATGGCCAACAACGAGGTCTTCCACGACGAGCGGGTGGCCGTCTCCGTGGACAAGGGCACGGTGCCCAAGAGCGTGCTGGAGGGCGGGCCCGTCGTGGACGCCCGCGGCGACCGGCAGGACCACCCGGTCAGCTACACCGTCCCGGACAAGACCGTGGTGCTGACCTTCGACGACGGGCCGTCCGCCGCGTGGACGCCGAAGATCCTCGACGTGCTCGCCAAGAAGCACGTCAAGGCGGACTTCTTCGTCACCGGCTCGATGACCACCCGCAATCCCGCGCTGATCCGGCGGATCGTCGCCGAGGGTCACGAGGTCGGGGTGCACACCTACACCCACCCCGACCTGGCCCTGCACAACAACATGCGGCTGAACTGGGAGCTGGGCGAGACCCAGTTGGCGCTGGCCGGGGTCGCCGGCATCCACAGCAGCCTCTTCCGGCCGCCGTACTCCTCCACCGCCGACGCGCTCGACGACTGGTCCTGGCCGGTGACCAAGGCGGTCGGCAAGGACGGCTACCTGGTGGCCTTCATCGACGAGGACACCGACGACTGGAAGCGCCCCGGAGTCGGTGCCATCGTCAAGGCCGCGATGCCGAAGCTGCCCGGCCAGGGCGAGATGATCCTGCTGCACGACGCCGGCGGCAACCGCTCGCAGACCCTGGCCGCGCTGCCGCAGATCATCGACAAGCTCAGGGCCCAGGGCTACACGTTCAAGACCGTCGGTGAGGCGCTCGGCGCGGGCTCGGCCAACACCAAGGTCAGCGGCTCCACTTTGTGGGCCGGCCGGACCTTCGTGTGGTGCACCGCCTTCTCCGTCTGGCTGATGCCGTGGCTGGTGGCGCTGCTGGCGGTGGTCGGCGTGCTGGTCTTCGCCCGGTTCGCGCTGATGCTGGTGCTGTCGGCCACCCACGTGCGGCGCACCAGGAAGCGCGGGTTCTCCTACGGGCCGCCGGTCACCGAGCCCGTCACCGTGATCGTGCCCGCCTACAACGAGCAGGAGTGCATCACCAACACCCTGCTCTCGCTGGCCGCCAGCGACCACCCGGTCGAGGTGGTCGTCGTCGACGACGGGTCGGTCGACGCCACCTCGGAGCTGGTGGAGCAGCTCGGCCTGCCGATGGTCCGGCTGATCCGCCAGCCCAACAGCGGCAAGCCCGCCGCGCTCAACACCGGTGTGGCCGCGGCCTCGCACGACCTGATCGTGATGATGGACGGCGACACCGTCTTCGAGCCCGCGACCGTGCGCGAACTGGTGCAGCCGTTCGGCGACCCGCGGATCGGCGCGGTGGCCGGCAACGCAAAGGTCGGCAACCGGGACACCCTGATAGGCGCCTGGCAGCACATCGAGTACGTGATGGGCTTCAACCTCGACCGCCGCATGTACGACGTCCTGGACTGCATGCCCACCATCCCCGGCGCGGTCGGTGCCTTCCGCCGGGAGGCGCTGGAGCAGGTCGGCGGCATGAGCGACGACACGCTCGCCGAGGACACCGACGTCACGATGGCCCTGCACCGGGCCGGCTGGAAGATCGTGTACGCCGAGAAGGCCCGCGCGTGGACCGAGGCGCCCGGCAGCATGAGCCAGCTGTGGTCCCAGCGCTACCGCTGGAGCTACGGCACCATGCAGGCGATGTGGAAGCACCGGCACGCGGTCCTGGAACGCGGACCCGGCGGGCGCTTCGGGCGCGTGGGGCTGCCGTTCGTGGCCCTGTTCATGGTCGTCACCCCGCTGCTCGCGCCGGCGATCGACATCGCGATGGTCTACGGCGTCTTCTTCGTCGACGCCTACAAGAGCCTCGGCGCCTGGTTCGCCGTGCTGGCCCTCCAGGGCTTCTGCGCCTGGTTCTCCTTCCGGCTGGACCGCGAGAAGGCGTGGTACCTGATCACGCTGCCGGTGCAGCAGGTGGTCTACCGGGCGCTGATGTACATGGTGCTGCTCCAGTCCTGGATCACCGCGCTGACCGGCGGACGGCTGCGCTGGCAGAAGCTGCGCCGCACCGGCGAGGTCGGCCTCGACGTCACCACGGAGGCGGTGCGGTCATGAACACGGCCGAGCAGAGCGGTTTCATGAGCGCGGTGGAGCGCTCGGCCTACGTGGCCGACGACGAGACGATGCAGCTGCGCACGATCAGCGTGCCCGAGGCCTTCGGCCGCAAGGCCGAGCCGGAGCGGGCCGAGCCCGAGGCCGCGCCGCCGGCCGCGCCCCGCCGGCGCGGGACGCGCGACCGCTACCTCGACCTGCTGCGGGCCCTCGCGCTGGTCCGGGTGGTGATCTACCACAACTTCGGCTGGACCTGGCTGCCGCTGCTCTTCCCGTCCATGGGCGTGATGTTCGCGCTCGCCGGGTCCTTGATGGCCCGCTCGCTGAGCCGGCCCGCGTGGAGCGTGATCCGCGGCCGGATGCGGCGCCTGCTGCCGCCGATGTGGATGTTCGGCGCGGTCGTTCTGACCGCGATGGTCTACGACGGGTGGGGCCCGCACTCCGGCGGCCACCCATTGCGGTGGTGGGGCGAACTCGGCTTCTGGATAATGCCGTTGAGCACCCCGCCGTTCGCCTCCACCGTGCACGGCTTCGGCGGCCACCTCCCGCACTCCTGGGCCGAGCAGTGCGTCGTGCCGCTGTGGTACCTGCGCGCCTACCTCTGGTACGTCCTGCTGTCGCCGCTGATGCTCAAGGCCGTGCGCCGGCTGCCGTGGGTGACGCTCGCGGTGCCGCTGGTGGCCTCGGCGATCCTCAACTCCGGCCTGGTCGACCAGTCGGGCCGGATCATGGAGACCACCACCGACTTCACCACCTTCGGCGCCTGCTGGCTGCTGGGCATGGCCCACCAGGAGGGCCTGCTGCGCCGCATCCCCCAGTACGTGGTCCCCTCGATCGCCCCGCTGGTGCTCGCCGCCGGCTTCTGGCTGCTCCAGCGCGCGCCGGTCGACGACCCCCGGGTCGGCCCCGACCTGGAGGCCGTCCCCCTGGCCCAGGCCGTCTGGTCCTTCGGTTGCGTCATGCTGCTGCTCCACCTCAGCCCGTCCTGGGAGCGCTGGCCCAGGCCGCTGGAGCGGTTCAACGGCCTGATCACGCTCCTCAACTCCCGCGCCGTCACGGTGTACCTGTGGCACTGCGTGGCCCTCGTCCTCACCGAGCCCCTGATCGACCCGCTCTGGAACAACCCGTTCGCCTACGCCCACCTGCGCTGGCTGCTGTCCAGCCAGTGGCTCCCGCTGCTGGTCGCCGTCCCCCTGATCGCCCTGGCCCTCGTCCTCTTCGGCTGGGTCGAGGACGCGGCCGCCCGCCGCCGCCCCCGCCTCTTCCCCTACCCCCGCCGCACCCGCGGCCGCCGCCGCGCGTAAGCACCGGCTTCCGCCGGGCGGGGCGGGCGGTGGGATCGGGCCATGCGGGGCCGGTGGCGGAGGAGGGCTCTTGCGCCGCCGGGCATCGTTGCTCCGGCGGGCTGGGCAAGGAACTCACCCTGGTGAACCAGCACACGGTCGGCCCGTACACCGAGAGCAACAGCTCCTCCACGGCCGGCGCCGGCGAGATCATGGTCGGCCGCGCGCACTACGGCGACGAGAACGGCAACACCTACTACCAGTACGCCACGCTCGTCGACGACTGACGCCGACGGCCGGGCCCCGACGCGCTCCCGGGGCCCGGCGCGTCCTGCGCCGGACGGGGAACGCCGTCGGCGGGGCCCGCCGGGCCTGGACGTTTACGGGGTGGGGGGAGGGTAGCCGGTAGGTGACCGCAAGCCGTCCCAGGACGGCGTCCATGTGCCGCGGTCGCGACGGGCGAACGGGCCAACGGCAAGGAGAACAAGGGGAAACAAGGTCCGTTCGCGCGCCCGATGGTGGGAACCCGCCGCCGCCCCGGCAGATGCCCAGGTCCAGTCACAGCGGCTGGCCCCCGACGCGCGAAGGAGTGCGGCGTTGTGATGCTGGCCGATCGCTATCGACTGGACGCCCTGCTGGGACACGGCGGCATGGGCGAGGTGTGGAAGGCATGGGACCTGCGGCTCGGCCGCCCGGTGGCGGTGAAAGTGCTGGCGGGGTCGTCGCCGGACCCCGAGGACGCGGTGGCCCGGTTCCGGCACGAGGCACGGACCGCGGCCCGCCTGAGCGACCCGCACACGGTGGGGGTCTACGACGTCGGGACGGCGCACGGCCGCTGCTTCCTGGTGATGGAGCTGGTCCGGGGCCGCAGCCTGGCCCAGGAGCTGCGCGAGGAGGGCCCGCTGGCCCCCGCCCGGGTCGCCGAGGTCGCCCAGCAGACCGCCGCCGGACTGGCCGCGGCCCACGAGCGCGGAGTGGTCCACCGGGACATCAAGCCGGCCAACCTCCTCGCGGACGAGGACGGTTCGGTGAAGATCGCCGACTTCGGCATCGCCTGCGGCGGCAACGACGAGACCACGATCGCGGCCACCTGGCCCGGCGCCGTGCTCGGGACCAGTTGCTACCTCTCCCCGGAGGCGGCCATGGGAGGTCGCGCCGGGAGCGCCGCGGACGTCTACGGCCTGGGCTGCTCGCTGTACGAACTCCTCACCGGGCAGCCGCCGTTCACCGGAGATCACCCCATCGTCGTCCTGCGCCGGCACGTGGAGGAGGACCCCGTGCCGCCGCGCCGACTGCGCCCCGAGACCTCCCGTGAGCTGGACTCCTACCTGCTGCGGATGCTCGCCAAGCAGCCCGAGTCGCGCCCCACCGCCCAGGAGGCGGCCGCGTGGTTCGCGGAGGGCGCCTGGCAGGGCGAAGCGGCGGACGACGAAAGGGACGTCGCCGTTGCCGGGCCCGCGGCCCACCCCTTCGCCGGGGCCCACGACGGCGTGGGAATGACCACACCGCTCCCGTCGCTGCCGGCGCACCCGAGGCGCCCGCGGATCCGGCATCGGGGGCCCGCCGCCGGCGCGGTCACGGCCGCCGCCGCGATAGCCGCCGCCGCGTTCCTGCTCGCCTCTCCCGTCGCCGACGGCAACGCGCCCGCCCAGCCCTCCCGTTCGGTGTCGGGGCAGGACGCCGGGACCACGGCTCCGCCGCGCACCGCCTCGGACCCCGCCGTCGACGCCGCAGCCGCCCAGGACCGTCCGCGGGCGGACCACTCGCGCCGGGGCCGGCCGGGCCAGCCCACCACGAAGAAGCCGAAGGCGCACGGTTCCTCCGCACTTCCCCCGGTGAAGACCCGCGGATCCGCTCCCGCCGCCCCGACGTCCGTGCCTCGCACCACCTCGCCCGCCCCCACCCCGTCGGGCGGCGCGACCGGCCCGACGTCCGCCCCCTCGACGCCCCCGACCACCACCGCGTCCGCCACCACCCCGCCCGCGGACGACGGGCAGGACACGTAGGTCCGGGCCTCAAGCGGCCGTGCGTCGCGCCGACTCCCGCGAGGGCGGCGAAGGGCTCACCGCACCGCGTGGAGCGCCCGGTCGAGGTCGTCCCACAGGTCGCCGACGTCCTCCAGCCCCACCGGGATCCGCAGGAGCCGCTCGCTGATGCCGCCCGCGGCGCGGTCCTCGGGAGCGACCGCCTGGTGGCTCAGGGACGCGGGGTGCTGGATCAGCGTGTCCGTGCTGCCTGCCCGGTCCGGTGCGCGGGACGTGGATGGCGTCCATGACGTGCTCGAAGCGGGTGCAGTCGTTGGTGTTGCCGCCGGCCAGGACGAAGCCGAGGGGCCGGCCGCGTCCGTCGCAGGCTAGGTGGACCTTGGTACTCAGTCCACCGCGGGATCGGCCCGAGGGCGTGATCACCCGCTTCGTCGCGGTCGACCGTCCCCTTTTCCCGCCCTCCGCGTGCTGGTGGGCGCGCACGATCGTGGAGTCGACCGGCACCAGCCAGTCGATGTCACCGGCCGCGTCTTTCTCCGCCTGCGTCGCCTTCAGCATGCGGGTGAACGTGCCGTCCAGCGCCCACCTGCGGAACCGTGTGTATAGGGTCTGCCAGGAGCCGTAGCGTTCCGGCACGTCCCGCCAGGCCGAGCCGGTCCGAAGCTTCCACACGATGCCGTTCAGCACCACCCGGTCATCGGAACCGGGGCCGTCCCGCCATTCCCGAACCCGGCAGCAACCGTGACAGGACAGCCCACTCGGCATCCGACAGCTCATGACGACGAATCACACCCGCCATGACCCCGCATCACATTGGCTTCACCCTCGTCCTCGGCTGCCGGCCCGCCGCCCGCGCACTCGGCGGCCAGCTCTTCGACCTCCTGCTGGACGGCCGCGCGCCGCGCTGAGCCCCCTGCCCGCCGTGGGCGTGTCCGATGAGGCAGATCCGCCGTACCCGATGGGTTGGCCCGCTGTGCGCTGCAAAGCCGAGGGCTGGCGCGTGAGGGTGAGGGGGTGGATGTCGCGGTGAAAGTGGGGGTCCTGTGCGGTGGGTGCGGCGCGGCGACGGGCGGGAGGCCGGGTCCCCGGGGCGGGCGGCCCGATACGGGAGGCGGCCCGCGCGGTTCGGGCAGCCGGGCGGTGCGGGGCCCGGGAGCCGGGCCGTGCGGCTGGGGGCACTGGTGGCCGCGCTCGTGCTGGCCGTGGGCGTCGTCCCCGGCATGGCCGCCGGGCACCGGCCCGCGGCGGACACCTCGCCGCTGAGTCCCGCGACAGTGGACGAGAGCCTGGATCCCGGGGGTTCGCTGAAGGTCGCCGAGACGGTGGACACGCCCGTCGTACCGCCGAGGCCCGACGTGGTGCTGCTGGTGGACGGGACCGGCAGCATGGAGCCGACCATCGCGGACATCCGGCGGGATCTGGGTGCGGTGACGGACCAGGTCCGGCAGGAGCAGTCGGACGCGCGGTTCGCGGTGGCCACCTTCGGCGACCAACAGGTGGACGGCGACCGGGTGTTCACGGTGCTCCAGAGCCTGACCCCGGACATGGCCGCCGTGCAGGCGGGGGTGGACCGGCTCACCGCGGACCGCGGCTTCGGCAGCCCCGGACCCTCCGAGGACTGGATCAACGCGCTGTGGCAGATCGCGGACGGCGCGGGCGGGCAGATCACCTTCCGCCGGCAGGCGAGCCCGGTCGTCGTGCTGGTCGGTGACGCGTCCAGCCACGACCCCAGCGAGGGCCACACCCTCGCCGACGCCACGGGCGCGCTCCAGAACGCGGGCGTCCGGGTGCTCGCCGTCGACGTGGCCACGTCACTGGGCGACGGCCTGAACGGCGACGGCGACAACGGCAACGGCCCGAGCCAGAACGGCGAGCCCACGCACGAGGCGAACGAGGCGTCCACCGTGGTGGACGCCACCGGCGGCCGGCTCCTGGAGAACATCGAACCGGACGAGGTGGCCCGCACCATCGGCGACGGCCTGACGAACCTGCCGACCACCGTGACATACCAGACGGTCGGCTGCGACCCCGCCCTCCAGGTCGTCCTGGACTCGGCGAGCCGCACGGTGACCAGCGGCGACCCGGCCCGGTTCGAGGAGACGATCCGCCTGGCCGGAGACGCGCCGCAGGGCACGGAACGGACCTGCGCCGTCCAGTTCCTGCTCGACGGGAAGGTGCCGGGCGGGACCGCCCCCGACGTCGTCGCCGACGGTCCGTCGAGCGCCGCGACGCGGGCGGCGCCGGCGCGGAACGGCCCAGCGGACGACGGGACTTCGGCGGATGGCGGTTCCCCGGACGGCGGCTCGGCGGGCGGCGGATCCTCCTCCGGCCGTACGACGGTGGGCGTCGGTATCGGCGTCGGCGCGGTGGCCGGGGCGGACGGCGACGGGCGGAGCACCGCGGGCGCGGGCATCGTCGTGGGCGTCGCGGGCGGCGACGGTTCCTGTGCGTGGGGCGTCGTCGCCGGGCTGGCCGGCGGTCTGATCGGGGGGTCCGGGGGCGGTCTGGTGGCCGGCGCCGCAGGGGGCCTGATCGGCGGGACGCAGGGGTGCGGCGGTGCGAACGGCGGTGGTACGGGGGGTGGTTCCGGGTCGGTCGCCGGCGCGGTGGCCGGCGGGATCGCGGGCGTTTCTTCCGGCACGTCGACCGGCACGTCGCAGGGGGGCTCGGGCAACCCCGGGGGTCCTGGCGGCTCCGGCAATCCGGGCGGCCCGGGTGGCACGGGTACCCCGGGTGGTCCCGGAAATCCGGGTGGGCCCGGCACCCCTGGGGGCACGGGCACCCCGGGCGGTCCCGGAAATCCGGGTGGGCCCGGCACCCCTGGGGGCACGGGCACCCCGGGCGGTCCCGGAAATCCCGGTGGGCCCGGCACCCCTGGGGGCACGGGCACTCCCGGCGGTCCGGGGAATCCGGGCGGTCCCGGCGGGCCGGGTGGCCCCGGCGGGCCCGGCCTGCCCACCCCCGCCAACGACTACCAGGAGATCATCGGCATCGCCGTGCCCGACCTCACCGCCCCCGTCGTGACCCTCGACAGCCGCGCCGTCCAGGCCCAGGGCCCCTCGGGCGCGCGCATCGACTACACCGCGACCGCCGTGGACGCCGTCGACGGCCCGCTCCCGGTCAGCTGCGACCCCGCCCCCGGCTCCCTCTTCCCGCGCGGTGCCACCAAGGTGACCTGCACCGCGACCGACCGCTCGGGCAACACCGGCACCGCGACGGCGACGTTCACCGTGCTGCCCGCCCCCGTCCCGGACCGGGCCGACCTGGCGGTGCACGTCGCCGTCGCGCCCGCGCCCACGTACACCGGCGCGCGCACCTTCGCCCGGATCACGCTCACCAACGCCGGCCCCCGCAGCGCGACGGGTGTGGTGGTCACCAGCGGCTGGCCGCACACCGCCGCCGGCCGGAGCAGCGTCTCGCCGCTGCCGGCGTGCACCGCCGCTCACCCGTGCACCATTGCGCCCGGCGGACGGATGGTCCTGCTCCAGCCAGCCGTCTACCACGTGCCGCTCACCGGGAAGGTTCACGTCCGCGTCAAGGGCGAGCCGGCCGACCCGCGTGCGGCCGACAACACCGCGACGGCGACGATCCGGGTGGTCCGGCCGAAGCTGACGGTCACTCCGGCCGTGGCCCGGCCCGGCGACGTGGTGGTGGTCCGCGGCACCGGCTTTCCGCCCGGCACGGTGGTGCCGCTGTCGTGGAGCCGCGGGATCACCCCGGCGGGCCCGCCCGCCCTCGTCGGCCCGGACGGCACCTTCGAGGCGCAGGTCGTCATCGTCCCCAAGGACCAGTTGGGTCCGCGCGACCTGCGGGCCAGGCCCACCGGGTTCGACCCGTTGAGCCGACCGGTCCTCGTGGTCCAACAGACCGTGCAGCCACCGGACTTCGCGGCCCGCGGCTGAGCGCCGTACGCGCGGGGTGCCGAAGCCGCGGCCGTACGACCCGTGCCCCGCCCGTACCCCCTCTTACAGGAGGCAGGCAGATGATCCACGAGGTCGACGAGGCCCTGCGCGTGCTCTTCCGGGCCGACCCGCTGGCCGGCGGGCAGGTCACGGTGGTCTTCGACGCCCCCACCCGCGACTGGGCGGCCAAGGTCAACGCCCCCACCGTCAACCTCTACCTGTACGACATCCGGGAGGACATGCGCCGCCGCGAGCGCGGGCTGCTCAACGAGTACGACGAGCACGGGACGGTCACCGCCCGCCGCCGCCCGCCGCGCTACTTCAAGCTGTCCTACCTGATCACCGCCTGGACCCGCCGCCCGGAGGACGAGCACCGGCTGCTGTCCTCCCTGCTGCTGTGCCTGCTGCGGTACGAGGCCCTGCCCGCCGACCGGCTCACCGGCACGCTCGCCGAACTGGGGGTCTCGGTGCCGATGAGCGTGGCGCTGCCGCCGCCGGAGGACCGGTCGTTCGCGGACGTGTGGAGCGCGCTGGGCGGCGAGCTCAAGCCGTCGCTGGACCTGGTGGTCAGCGTGCCCGTCACCGAGTCGCCGGTGTACGCGGCCGGGCCGCCGGTGGGCGAGGAGGGGCTGCGGCTCGGGCTCGGCGAGGCGGTGCCCGGGGGTCCTTCCGGCGCGGGCGCCGGGTCGCCGCGGATGCCCGGCGGGGCCGAACTGCCCGTCTACGGTGCGGAGCCGGGGGCGGCACGGCGTTCGTCGGGCGGTTCCGACTCCTCCGGTCCCGGCCGCCGCTCCGGCATCACGTCGCGCGTGGCGGAGGAGCGGTGAGGGTGGGGGAGGGGGCGGACGAAGGGGCCGCCGACGGGCCGTACGAGGGAGTTCGCGCCGAACCGCATGCGGGCGCGCCCTCCGAGGCGTACGGTCCAACGTCCTCCGAGCCGTACCGTCCCCCCTCCGCAGGTCCCTCCGAGCCGAGCCTGCGGCACCTCCTCGCCCGCGCGGCGCTCGTCGAGGAGCGGGTGCGGCGGGCCGTCGCCGCGCGGCAGGCCGTCGATCCGCAGCCGGACGACGCCTTCCGCGGCCTCTACCTCAGCGACGAGGCCGTGCACCGCCTGCTGGAGCACGGGCGTTCGCTCGCCGGACCCGACCCCGCCGACGCCGAACGGTTCGCCGAGGCCGAGGCGTACGCGGAGGACGCCGAGCGCGACGGGGGCGGCACGCGCCTGCGGCACCTCGCCCGCACGTTCGGGCTCACCGCGCTCGACGTGGAGATCCTGCTGATCGCGCTCGTCCCGGACCTGGACGACCGGTTCGAGCAGTTCTACGGCTACCTCAACGACCATGTCGGTCGCTGCCGTCCGACCGTCGGTCTGGCGCTGGGGCTGTGCGGGCTGCCCGCCGCCGACGCGCGCGCCCGCGGCCGGCTGGCCCCTCAGGCGCCGCTGCGGGCCGGCGGGCTGCTCGTCGTCGAGGAGACCGAACGACCCTTCCTGAGCAGGTCGTTGCGCGTGCCCGACCGGGTGGCCGGACACCTCCTCGGCGACGACACCCCCGCGCCGCGGCTCGCCGACCTGCTCACCCCGTGGGACGACGTGCCCGGCGTCGGCGACCCCGACCTGCTCGCCCGCGCCCTCTCCGGCGGCGCCCGCCTCGTCCATCTGCGCGAGGACCAGGGCGGCGCCGGAACCGCGCTCGCCGCCGCCGCGCTCGTGCGCTCCGGCCGCCGCGTCCTCGGCGTCGACCTGCGCCGCCTCTCCCTGGACCCCGACCCCTCCGAGGCCGTCCGCGTCCTCACCCGCGAGGCCCGCCTCACCTCCGCCGGCCTCGTCTGCGCGCCCCTCGACGCGATGCTCCCCGACCACGCGGAGGTCCTGCGCCTGCTAGCCGAAAGCGCGGGACCGGGCGTGCCGTTGGACGGGCCGCCGCCCGAACGGGCGGACGCACGCCGGGAGTTGGGCGGGAACCCGGTGGCCGGTGGGCCGTTGTCCGGGCCCTTGCCCGAACGGGCCGAAGCGGTACGGCCGTTGGGCGAGGACCCAGCGGGCGTACCTCCGGGGACGAGTCCCGTGGGTGTGCCGCTCGCCGGGGCGACGGCCGAACCGGCCCGCGTACGGCCCCCGTCGGCCGGGGGCTCGCCGGTCGTCGTCCTCGTCGGGCGGACGCCCTGGGACGCGGCGTGGTCCGCCCACCCGCCACTGCTGCTGCACGCGCCGCGGGTGGATCCGGCGACCCGGGCCGACCTGTGGGCGCGCGGCTACGGCGCCGCGGTGCCGGACGGCCTCGACCTCACCCGTACGCTCGCGCCCTTCCTGCTCACCCCGGACCAGATCACCCGCGCCGCCCTCGGCACCGCGCGGACGGTCCTGCTCGACGGCGGTCCGCTGCGCCCCGACCACGTGCGGGCCGGGGCCCGCGCCCAGAACGCCGCCGGGCTCGACCGGCTCGCCCGCCGGATCGAACCCGCCGTCGGCTGGGACGACCTCGTCCTGCCGCCCGACCCGCTGGCCCAACTACGGGAACTGGCCGCCCGCGCGCGGCACCGCGACCTCGTGCTCGGGGAGTGGGGGATGCGGCCGGGCGGCGGGCGCGGGCGGGGCGTCACCGCGCTGTTCGCGGGCGACTCCGGGACCGGCAAGACCATGTCCGCGGAGGTCATCGCCGCCGACCTGGGGCTCGACCTCTACACGGTCGACCTCGCCACCGTCATCGACAAGTACATCGGGGAGACCGAGAAGAACCTCGAACGCATCTTCAGCGAGGCCGCGGGCGTCAACGGGGTCCTCCTCTTCGACGAGGCCGACGCCATCTTCGGCAAGCGCTCCGAGGTCAAGGACGCGCACGACCGGTACGCCAACGTCGAGAGCGCCTACCTCCTCCAGCGGATGGAGACCTTCGACGGCCTGGCCGTCCTCGCCACCAACCTCCGGGCCAACCTCGACGACGCCTTCACCCGCCGGCTCGACCTCGTCGTCGACTTCCCCCTCCCGGACCCGGCCCAGCGCCGCCTCCTCTGGGCCCGCTCCCTCGCGCCGGTCCTTCCCGCCGTCCACGGCCTCGACCTCGACTTCTGCGCGGAAGCGTTCGAGCTGGCCGGCGGGAACATCCGCTCCGTCGCCGTCACGGCCGCCTACCTCTCGGCCGAGGCGGGCACCGCGGTGACGATGCCCACCCTCATCCACGCGATCCACCGCGAATACCAGAAACTCGGCCGCCTCACCCTGCCCTCGGAATTCGGCCGCTACGCCTCGTTGCTCACCACGTGAGCCCTGCCCCGGGGCGCCCGTGCCCGTCGCACGGCTATCGGGCCTCGATCACCGTGCCGTCCGGCAGTCGTCCGGCGATCACGTGGGAGAGCAGGGACGGGTAGGAATCGAAAGCCGGGCGGACCGAGACATCGGCGGGTTTTCCGTCCAGCACATTGTCGAGCAGGTCCTGGGCGGCGAACTCGAGGATGCGCATGTCGTCCGGATCCCCCAGGCGGACGGAGAGAAAGGAGCGGTTCTCCTCCTCCCACTCCCCGATGGGGTACACGTGTGCCCGGTCGACGAACAGCGAGCGCTGCTCCTCGCCCATGTGGATCGTCTCCAGCGAGTACCAGATCTCGTCCAGGTAGTCCGCTCTCGGGGTGTAGGAGTCGAAATCGTCGAAGCGTACGTCCATCCGGGGTGACACGAAGTGCAGGATCCGCCTGATGTCGTGGAACCAGGACGGTAATACCACGCCGTCCCTCTGCTCCAGCGCGCGGAGCGGCCCCGCGACCGGGTCCTTGCTGAACTCCACGTCGGGGAACCTGTCGACGAACTGCAGGAGGAGATCTTTCGAGTGACGAGTGAGGTATGATGCGTCGATCCAGGCAGCGGCTTCCCGAGCGCTGCCGATGATTGCCTGGCTGCCCGATCCTGAGTAGGTCAACTCATCCTCCGACAAAGGGTGCGAAGTGCTCTTTGATCTTGGCGAAGTTGGCTGCTTGGTAGATTTCGGTGATCCTACTGCCTCCGTTCTTCCGGTTGAAACAGTCCGGATGCATCTCCGGGGCCATCGGCCCGCCACGCCACACCCATTCCTCGGCAACCTTGAGCGCGCTTTCCGCCGCGGCCTGGGGGGTGGCGGATCCGTTGAATGCAGTGCGTAATTCGTTGTGGAAGGTCTCCTGTCCCACTGTCTGTTCGACACCTTTGTAGTAGACCGCACCCGAGTGCCCTTGGACGATGGTGTAGTCCTTCTCCGGGGCGCCGTTGACGGTGTCCTTGTCGACCTTGGACGCCTTCTCGGGTTTGAACACCACGCGGAACGTCTCACTCCGCAGTCGGTGCTGGAGTTCGATCCACTGCGCACCGTCCTGAACGGCCTTTCTGGCCTCCTTGACGACGTCCAGGATGTAGTTGCTCGGGATCCATTCATGACTGGCCTTCATCGCACCGCGAAAGCGGTCCTTCACCAGGTCAACGACCAGTTGGCTGTTTTCCCATGCCTGCTCGAAGAACGCGAAGCCGACCTTGACGTCCTCGCCGTCGTAGCTCACGGTCCGGTGAGTCTCTCCGGCCATGTCGTGCAGGAACTTGATGATGCCGGCCCGTGGGATGGCCTTCCGGATGATGTTCTCGTAGTCCTTGGCGGAATAGTCTATTTGTGCCCGCGCGACAGAGTCCTCAGGGCTGGCCCTGGCCAGGATCGTGAACTGGCGTTGGCTCTCGCCGACCGGCTCAAGTCTGAGGGATTTCAGCCCTTCCGGTCGCAGTTGCGAGAAGGTCTGATCGACAACCGAATCCAGGGCATCCCGAGTCTCCAGCGGCTTCGATGTGCGGCCGACGAGGATCTCGTGGGCCTTGTGTTTGACATCGGTGCTCTTCTGGGTCTCCTTGTCGGAGGGGTCCGTGCCCTTTTCCTTCTTCTTGCCGAACTTGGCTTTGAGTTTCGCCCAGATCTTCTTGCCGATTCTGGTGATGAAGCCGACGATTTTGTCGATCACCTTGTTGACGGGGCGGGCCAGGGCGTGGAAGACGGATTTGACTTTGGAGGCGAGGTTTTCGATGCCGAGGAGGGAGGCGAGGAGGCCGAGAAGGGTGGGGATGCTCGCGGCGAGGGCGCCCTCGACCAACTTCGGGACGCCGCCGGTGCCGCCGCCTGCGATGGCGATGACGGCGTCGAGGACGGAGTTGACGAAGTCGAGGACCTGGGCGCCCTGGGTGACGACGAAGGTGACGATGTCGATGATGGCCTTGACGGCGCGGACGAACGCGGAGGCAGGGTTCAGTAGGGAGAGGATCCAGGTGATGCCGGCGATGATGACCGTGGGGATCAGGTAGGAAGTGAGCTTGCCGAGAAGGGTGGCCTTGAGGTCGCCGACCTCGGCGACGATCTCCTTTTCGGCGCCGGCCGGGCCCTCCTTGGAGAGTTTCTCGGCGATGGGGACGGACTTCTCGACGGCGGTGACGGCCTGGTCGGGAACGCCCTTGGCGGTGATGCGGGCGCGCAGGTTGGCCCAGGTCAGGCCGAGGAGGTCGGCGATGAGCTGGATGATGCCCTTGAGGTCGAAGGACGCGGGGAGGTTCAGGCCCGCCTGGACGGCGGTGCCCAGGAGCCAGGAGACCAGGCCCTTCTTGAGGTGGTCGGCGATGTTGGCGAGGAAGAGCCTGAGACCGTCGCCGACGGCGTGGACGAGGTTGTTGAGGAACCCGATGGGGTTGCTGATGATCTTGCCGATGGCCGTGGCGGCCTTGGCCAGGACCCCCATCAGCATGTTCTTCAGCTCGATGATCGTCTTGATGACCCCGGCGATGGCTCCCACGGCCTTGGCGACCAGGCCCTTGTTGGCGTCCTGGAGCTTCTTGATCTCCTCGTCGACGCTCTTGAGCGCGGCGGTGTACTTGGTGGCCAGGTCCTGGACGAGCTGCTTGGACTTGTCGTCGACCTCGGAGGTGAGGTCGTCGAACTTGCCCCCGAAGTCTTTGGCGGCGTCCTGCCCGTAGGAGCGCAGGTCCGCGGGCAGCTTGTTCACCTCGGCGGTGAGGTCGGAACGCCCCTGGGCGATACGGGACTTGGCGCGGCCGAGTTCGCGGCCGATGGTGTCGGCGACGGACGAGATGACCCCCTGCATCTGGGTGACGTAGAGCTGCCGGGAAATCTGGAAGAGGTCGTCGGCCTCTTTCGGCATCCCCAGCAGTTTGTCCTTCGCCCACTTCGCCGGACCCCAAAAACCCCCGTACCGCTGGGATTTGTACGCGTCCATCCGCCGCTTCTGGTCCGCCTCGAAAGCGGCCCGCGCCTTCTTCTCGCCGGCGGTGAACTGCTGGTCGACGAGTTTGTCCAGCCCGGACAGGATCGATTCGACGTCCTTCTTCGTGGCGTCGAAGACCTTCTGCAGCCGGGCGGTGGCCTCCGCCCGCCGGGACTCGTCCTTGGACTTTGCCCCGCCCTTGCCGGCATCCACCGCCTTGCCCGCGGCGGCGCGGGTGGCGGTCAGGTGCGCCATCGCCTGCGCTCCCGAGGCCGCGGCCCCCGACTTCGCGGAGGCGATCTGCTGCTTCTCCCCGGCCCGGGCCTTGCCCGGAGCGGACGCCGAATGCGCGTCGGCGGTCTTCTTGTCCTTCAACGCACCCGTGAACTCGGGTTCGTTGCTGGTCGCCAGCTGGTGGTCGGTGACGTCGGCCGCAGCCATCTGCTGGTCGGTCTGCTTCGGGCCGCCGGAGAAGTCGGTGACCGCGGCGGGCTGCGGGACGGGCGCGGCGTCGGCCGCGTTCGGGGCCCCCGGGTTGCCGGGCGGCTGCTCCGGGTGCATCGGCACGACCTGCTTGTCCTTGGCCGCGGCCGTGTCCGGAGGTGCGTCCGTCGTACTCGAAATGGCGTGCGCGGAGGCGTTCTTGCCGTCGGTGACCTTGCCGTCCACCGCGCTCTTGATCTTCTCGGCCTTGCCCGAGGAGGAGAACTTGTCGGCGTCATCCAGGTTCTTGGGTGCCTGCGCGGCGATCGCGTCGTTGACGGCCCTGATGAAGGCCGCCTTGTCGAACGCACCCGGCTGGGCGGCTTTCATCTTGGCCGAGTTGGCGACCTTCCCCTGCGCTTCCTTGTCGTCCGGCGGCGCCACGGCGGCGCCCTGCGCGGACTTCGACTCCGTGGTGGCCGGCTGGTGACGCGCCAGCGCCGCCTTCTTCGCGGCGACATCGGCGTTCACCCGCCGTATTCCCGGCGCCTGCGAAGCCGGCGGCGACACCGGAGCCGCATACCGCTGCGCCACCAACCGCGCAACCGCCGCGTTCCCCGCCGAGGACTGCAACGCCTGCACCGCCTGCCGGTTCAACGCCCGTGCGGACGACCTCGGTTCGAGCCGAGCGGACGCCGCCTCCGCGTGCGAGCCGGACGCGGAGGTCCCGCTCACCCCCGTGTGCTCCGCCGCAGCCGGTTCCCGCTGCGCGGTCGGGCGCGGGCAGCTCCGTTCGCCTGCCGCCGAAGGACGCGGCACGGGGGCGGCCTTCACCTCGCCACACCGCCGGCCGCCGCCATCCCCGTGCACCCCGTCCATGCCATGCCTGCCAGCGTGGACCGGTCGCGGCGGGCGGGGAGAAGCCGCGGGGCCAACCGATCGGGCAACGCGGCCTGCCCCCTCGGGCGGTGCGGACGGGCTGTCCCTCAGGGCAGCCGGGTCGAGTCGGCGGAACGGCCCAAAGCCTGTGCGGCAAAGGGCCGTCGGGCCGCAGGATGCGACTCGGTTACCCACGGGCGAGGAGAGTTCGCATGCCGTCGTACCTGTCGCCGGGCGTCTACGTCGAAGAGGTGGAGTCCGGTTCGCGGCCCATCGAAGGGGTGGGCACCGCGGTCGCCGCGTTCATCGGGTTCGCCCGCAAGGGCCCGCTGCACGAGCCGACCCCGATCAGCAACTGGACGCAGTTCAAGAGCGTGTTCGGCGACTTCGCCGAGGGCGCCTACCTGCCCGGCGCCGTCTACGGCTACTTCGCCAACGGCGGCGGGATCTGCTACGTGGTGCGGATCGGCGGCCCGGAGGCGGCCGGCGGCGAGCGGGAGGACGGCGCCGCGGCCGTGACGGGCGGCGCCGAGGGTGCGGCGGCGCGCCTGGGACCGTACGAGGTGACGGTGCTGCCGCAGGTCACCGGGCAGATCTCGGTGGAGGTGGTGGACCCGGAGGGGGAGGACCCGCCCCAGGACGTGTTCGGGCTGGTCGTCAAGCGCGACGGCCAGGCCGTGGAGACGTACGCCAAGCTGACCACCAAGCGCAGCAAGGACAACGCGGCGACGCAGGTCCGGGCCCGCTCGCAGTACATCGCGCTGGCCGAGAGCCAGCAGGGCCCGGCGCCGCAGCGGCCGGAGGCCCAGGAGGTCATGCTGCCCGCCCCCGCCGCGGGGCCGTTGGAGCTGTCGGCGCAGTCGTACACCGGCGACCCCGAGCAACGCACCGGCCTGGCAGGGCTGGAGGCGGTCGACCAGGTCACGATGGTGGCCGTACCGGACCTGATGAGCGCCTACCAGGGCGGCCGGATCGACCTGGAGGGACTGATCTCGGTGCAGCACGCGATCATCACCCACTGCGAGTTGATGGGCGACCGGGTGGCGATCCTGGACCCACCGCCCGCGTTGAGTCCGCAGCAGGTGATGGTGTGGCGGGAGCGGACGGCGGCTTTCGACTCGAAGTTCGCCGCGCTGTACTACCCGTGGATCAAGGTGTTCGACCCGTCGGTCGGGCGGAACGGGTTCGTGCCGCCCAGCGGCCACATCGCGGGGGTGTGGGCGCGCAGCGACGAGACCCGCGGGGTGCACAAGGCGCCGGCCAACGAGGTGGTGCGCGGCGCCGTCGCGCTCCAGACGCGGCTGACCAAGGGCGAGCACGACCTGCTGAACCCGGTCGGCGTCAACTGCGTACGCGCCTTCCCCGGCCGCGGCATCCGCGTGTGGGGCGCCCGCACGCTGTCGTCGGACGGGTCGTGGCGGTACCTGAACGTGCGGCGGCTCTTCAACTACTTGGAGGAGTCGATCCTGGACGGCACCCAGTGGGCGGTCTTCGAGCCCAACGACGACGCCCTGTGGGCCCGCATCCGGCGCACGATCTCCGCGTTCCTGGTCAACGAATGGCGCAAGGGCGCGCTGTTCGGCCTCACGCCGGATGAGGCGTTCTACGTCAAGTGCGACCAGGAGACCAACCCGCCGGAGTCCATCGACGCGGGGCAGGTCGTCTGCGAGGTGGGCGTGGCCCCGGTGAAACCGGCGGAGTTCGTGGTCTTCCGCCTCGCCCAGCTGTCCGCCGGTTCCGGTGCCGTGGACGAATAACCCACCCGTGTCCCGTCGTTGACCCAGGAGGCCGGTATGCCACTGCCCGAACTCGACAGTTCCGTCGGGCATTCCTTCGGTTTGGAGTTCGACAGCGTTCTCATCAAGCGGATCACCGAGGTCAGTGGTCTGAAGATGGAGCAGGACGTCATCGAGCTGAAGCAGAACACCGCGGACGGCAAGTACGCGATCAAGAAGCTGCCCGGCCGCCCCAAGGCGGGTGAGGTCACGGTCACCCGCGGCCTCACCGAGGACAACAGCTTCGAGCGGTGGATCAAGGACTCGCGGTTCGGGAAGATGACCAACGCCCGCCGCAACGGCTCGATCATCGTCTACGACTACGAGGGCCTGCCGATCAAGCGCTACAAGCTGATCAACGCGTGGCCCAAGTCGCTGGAGATCAGCACCCTCAAGGCGGGCGACACCTCGGTGCTCACCGAGAAGCTGTCGATCACCTACGAGAGCGTGGAACTCGACTGATGCGCCGGGTGATGGCCGCGATCACGCCCGCCCGCGCGGAGACGGGCGCGCAGCCCGCAGAGGAGGCCGCGCCGGGCGCTCCCGGACCGCAAGGTGGGGTGCTCCGCACGGAGTTCGCCTTCGAGCTGCCCCGGGGGTACGTGGACGCCGACGGCACGGTCCACCGCTCGGGCGTGATGCGGCTGGCGACCGCGCGGGACGAGCTGGTGCCGCTGCGCGACGACCGCGTGCGGGAGAACGCGGCCTACCTGTCGGTGGTGCTGATCTCCCGGGTGGTGGTCCGGCTGGGCACGGTGGAGGACGTGCACCCGGGCGTGATCGAGGACCTGTTCGCCTCCGACCTGGCCTTCCTCCAGGACTTCTACCGGCGGATCAACTCCGAGGGGCACACCCGGGCGCAGGTCACCTGCCCCTCGTGCCAGGAGGACTTCGCGGTGGACCTGTCCGGCGGCGGTGGTCGCCTGGGGGAATCGTGACGTACGCGGCCGACCGGATCCACGAGGAAGTCGCGTACCTCGCCTACCACTTGCACTGGCCGCTGGACCAGATCCTCGATCTGGAGCACGCCGACCGGCTGCGGTACGTCGGCCACGCGGCCCGGCTCAGCGGCTGACCGGCCGCATTGGCCGAGTGCCGAACGGACGGGCGGCCGACCCGAACACCGGACCCGCACACGCGAAGGGAGGGAAAGGCGATGGGACTGCTGTCATGGCTCGGCGGCTCCGGCCGGCGGCGCACGGGGCCGCCGGAGGGCGCCGCCCCGGCCGCGGACACCCCGGGGGACGCGGCACCGGGCACGGACACCGGACCGAGCGGCGCGTGGCGGGACCTGCCGCCTCTCCAGCGCACCTCGGACGGCCTCGGCCTGCTCACCGACCCCGGCGGCTTCCGTGCCTCGCTGGACACCTGGCAGGACATCTCGCTGTCCCGCCCGCTCGTCCACCTGGTCAGCCCCGAGGCACCGGCCGGCCTGCTGTACGGGGTCGTGTCCCCGGTCGCGGCGGCCGCGTCGGTCAGCGAGGCGGTCCAGGCCCCTGCGCCCGGCCCGCCGCCGCGCGGGACCGGCCCGGCCCGGACTCCGGTGGCCGTCCAACGGGCCCCGGACGCGGCCGCGTTGACCTTTGTGGCCGACACCGGGAGCGCGCCGGTCCGCCACCTCGCCGGCCTGCCTTTCGCCGTCGGGCGCCCGCCCGCGCCGGAGCACGAGCCACGGCCCCCGGTCCGGGACCTGCCGGTGGCGCCGCCCACGCCCGCGCAGCCCACGCCCGTGCAGCGTTCGGCGGAGCAGCCATGGCCCCCGCACCACCCCCTCGGCGTCGGCGAACCGCTGTCCCGGCTGCCGTTCACCGCCCAGCGCGAGCCCGCCGGGCGGTCCTCGCCCGCGCCGGCCCGGCCGGAGGCGGACGGTGTCGAACTCTCGCCGCCCTCGGCTCCGTTCGAGGCCGAGGCCGCACCGGCCGTACCGGAAGGGCCCGTTGCGCCGGCGCACCCGCTGCTCGGCGACGACCCTCTGGTGCCGGCCGTGGAGGCGCCAGCCCCGGCGAGTGCGCCCGGGGCCGGGCCGACGCACCGCCTGCCGTCCGAAGCACCCGACTCCGTACGGCCGTTGGTGGTCGTCGGGGTGCAACGCCTGCCGTCCGCCGTGACCCCGGCGCCGCCCGTCTCCGCGGATGGGCTGGAGCGGACCGCCGGGCTGACCGGTGAACGCCGGCTGCCGCTGTTCACGGGAACGGCTCCTCCGGCAGCCGTCCCCGCTCCCGCGGTCGTCGTCGCGCGGTGGGCGGTCGGCACGGACGCGCCGGGCCCGCCCCGCGAGTCGGACCCGGCCCCGGGGGCGCCGGCACCGGCGACGCGGACCGTACCCGTACCCGTCGTCGCACCGACCGTGCAGCGCGCGCCCGTACCGCCGCCGGGGTCCGGCCCCCTGCGTCCGGGCGGCGCGGCGGCGGACCCGGGGGCCCGGTCGTCGGCCGTCAACCAGCCCTGGACGGACGCCGGTTCGGCCGCCCTCGCCGCCGGTGTGGCACAACGGGCGATGGACGGCTCGGTGGTGTTCGGTCCGCCCTCGCACCTGCCCGCGCCCGCACACCCCGTTCCCGTCCAGCGGGCCACCGACCCGGTGCCGGACCCCGCGCCCGCGCCCGACCCGCCGCCCGCACCCGCGGCGGACCCCGTCCCACCGGCGCCCGCCCCGCCGAACGGAGGATCCGGCCCCGCCCCGGCGGCGCCGGTCGGCCCGCAGGAGGCGGGCTCCGCCCACCACGTCGACGACGAACTGGTCCGCGCCCTCTTCCCCCGCCTCAGCCGCCTGCTCAAGGCCGAGTTGCGGCTGGACCGGGAGCGCGCGGGCTTCCTGATCACCACCAGGCACTGATCCGCGGCCGGACGAGGGTCCGGCGGCGGGAGAGCGAGAGGGAGGGGAGGCCACATGCCGGTCGGCGACGACCCCGCGGTGAGCGTCAGCTTCGTCGTGACCGTCGACGGGATCGAGCTGGGCTCGTTCAACACCTGCGACGGGCTGGGCTGCGAGGTCGTGCTGGTGCAGCGCGAGGAGGGCGGCAACAACGGCCTGTCCTGGCAATTGCCCACCCGGCTGCACTACCCGAACGTCAAGCTGTCCCGGCCGCTGACCCGCGACACCGAGAAGGTGGCGAAGTGGTTCGCGAGCATGACCACCGGCATCCGGCGCAGGACCGCGCACATCGAGGCGAGGACCGCCGACGGCCGGACGGTGGCGCAGTGGGGCCTGCTGGAGGTGGTGCCGGTGCGCTGGAGCGGCCCCTCCTTCAGCCCGGAGTCGCCGAAGGTGGCGGTGGAGACCATCGAGATCGCCCACCACGGCTATGTGATGGGGAGTTGACCGATGAGCACTCCGGTTGCCTTCAGCGCGGCGGGCGCGGGATCGGCGGCGGGCGCGGGCCGCGGCGGCGGCGCCCGCCCCAAACTGGAGCACGCCTACCTGGAGATGCGCACACCGCCGCCGGGCGGCAGCCTGACCCCCGGCCCCGCGTGCGGGCGCATCCAGTTCCAGTTCAACCCCAAGGAACTCCAGCTCACCAAGGCGGCCACTTGGAACCGCACGCCCGCCAAGGGCGCCAAGAGCGCGGGCCCGCCGGAGTACCAGGGGCCGCAGCCCAGCAAGCTCACCGTCGAGATGTTCCTCGACGCCAGCGACACCCACGACACCAGCGTCGTCACGACCGTCGAGCGGCTCTTCGCCTGCTGCGTGCCCACCGGCGAGACGCGCGCGCAGCGCAGGGCCTCGCCGCCGTGGGTGGTCTTCCACTGGGGAGGGCTGACCGGGTTCCCCGGCTACGTCAGCCAAGTGCAGGCGAACTACACGCTGTTCACCACCTCCGGGGTGCCGATCCGCGCGGTGTGCCAGGTGACGATGGAGGAGATCAGCGGCGACACCCCCGGGCAGAACCCGACGTCGGGCGGCCTGCACCCGCGCCGGGTGCACCGGGTGAGCAGCGGCGACACGCTCGCGGTGCTGGCCTGGCGGGAGTACGGCGACCCGGGCGCGTGGCGGGCGATCGCCGAGGCGAACGGCATCGACGACCCCGTCCGGCTCGCCCACGGGAGCGAACTGCTGCTGCCCGCGCTGGACGAGGTCGAGCGGCTGCGCGGCGAGCGCCGCGCCGGCCCGGCGACGGGAGGTGCGTGACCGTGGTGGCCCAGAGCGTAGCCAAGGCGCTGGTCATGGAGTTCGGCGGGCGGCCGCTGCCAGCCGCGCTGGCCGACACCCTTGTTGAGGGGTACGTGGACGGCAGCCGCACGCTGCCGGGGATGTTCGTGCTGCGTTTCCGCGACCCCGGCCGGGTGCTGCTGGCGAAGGCGGGCATCGCGGTCGGCGCGAAGGTGCGGCTGCTGGCCGGGGTCGGCGGCCCGCCCTCGCCCCGGCCGCTGCTCACGGGCGCGGTCACCGCGCTGGAGCTGGAGATCGACGACGGCGGCACGTTCACGGTAGTGCGCGGCATGGACGAGACCTACCGGCTCCTGCGCGGCCGCCGGGTGGCCGGCTACCAGAACATGACGCTGTCCGACATCTGCACGCGGGTCGCGCAGCGGGCCGGGCTGAAGCCGGGGACGATGGACGTGGCCGGCCCGGTCCTGGAGCACGTGGTCCAACCGAACGTCAGCGACTGGGTGTTCGTGCGCTCGCTGGCCGAACAGGCCGGTGCCCAGGCGTACGTGGAGGACGGCGCGCTGCACGTCACCGCGCCCGCCGACGCCGGTGCGGCCCCCGACGTGTCCGCCCGGGCCGCCCGTGACCCGCTGGTGCTGGAGATGGGCGACAACCTGCTGCGCTGCCGGGCCTCGGTGTCGGCCGCCGAGCAGGTCACCGAGGTCGAGGTGCGCGGCTGGGACGTTCAGACCAAGCAGCCGCTGGTGGGCCACGCGGACGCCGGCACATCCGCCACGCTGCGGCTGGCGGTGACCGCGGCCGACCTCACCCGTCCCTTCGGCCCGGCGGGACTGCTGGTCGGCGACACCGCGTACGGCGATCAGGCCCAGGTCGACCAGGCCGCGCGGGCGCTGGCGGCCCGGGTCGCGGGCTCGTTCGCCGAACTGGAGGCGGTGATCCGCGGCAACCCCGACATCCGCGCGGGCGGCGCCGTGACGCTGGCCGGGGTCGGCGCACCCTTCGAGGGCCGCTACACCGTGACCTCCGCCCGGCACGTGTTCGACCCCGACTCCGGCTACGAAACATGGGTGAGCGTCTGCGGCGGCCAGGACCGCTCGCTGCACGGGCTGGCCGCGGGCGCGTCCCCGGCCGACGGCCGCTGCTTCGGGCTGGTCAACGCCACGGTCACCGACACCAAGGACCCGCAGGGCCTGGGCCGGGTCAGGGTCCGCTTCCCGTGGCTGTCGGACGATTACACCAGCGACTGGGCCCGCTGCGCGCAGGCCGGCGGCACCGGTGGCGGGGAGGCGTTCATCCCCGAGGTCGGCGAGGAGGTGCTGGCCGGCTTCGACCAGGGCCGCGTCGACCGCGCCTACGTGCTGTGCGGGCTCTACAACGGCAAGGACCGCCCCGCGACCGGCGGGAGCGACGCCGGGCACGTGGACCCGACCAGCGGCGCGGTCAACCGCAAGGCGCTGGCCTCCCGCGAGGGCAACAAGCTGGAGCTCCTCGACGCCGCGTCCGGCCCGCAGGGGGTGCGGGTGGTCACCGGCGACGGGAAGCTGCGGCTCACCCTCGACCGCCAGCAGACCGAGATCGTGGTGCACAGCGACGGCTCGGTCCGGATCGAGGCGGGCCGGCAGGTGTCGGTCCAGGCCACCGGGGTCGAACTCGACGCCGGCAGCGGGCGGTTGCGGCTGGCCGGCGACGTGGTGGAGGTCGCCGCCCGATCCGGGCTGGAGATGCGCGGCGGCACCGGTCCGGTCACCGTGGCCGGCGACGCGGCGGTGTCCGTGCAGGGCCGGCAGGTGAGCGTCGACGGAACGGACCGCACCGAGGTGCGCGGCGGCGGCTCGGTGGCGGTCACCGCGCCCATGGTCCGCATCAACTGAGGTGTCCACCGGTGTGACAGGACGTGACGAACCATCAGCAAGCCCGTGAGGCAGACGAGGAGGAGCTCATGGCAGCGGCAGCCCGGGTGGGGGACCCCACCGGCCACGGCGGAGTGGTCAGCGGCCCCGGCGTGCCCACCGTCCTGATCGGCGGCCGGCCGGCGGCGACCGTCGGCACGCCCCACGCCTGCGCGGCGCCCCTGCACGGGACCACCCCGATCACCGGGCCCGGCAGCGCCGGTGTGCTCATCGGCGGCCGCCCGGCGGCGCGGGTGGGCGACAGCGCGGGATGCGGCGCCCCGGTGACGGCCGGCTGCCCGACCGTGCAGATCGGAGGCTGAGGCGTGGGCCAGGAGTTCATCGGTGCGGGCTGGGCCTTCCCGCCGCGCACCGACGCCACCGGCGGCATCGCCCTGGTCCGCGACGACCGGGAGATCGCCGAGGCGATCCGGCTGATCCTGTCGACCTCGCCCGGCGAGCGCCCGATGCGGCCTGAGTTCGGCTGCGCGCTCGGCGACTACGTGTTCGCGCCCGCCGACGCCGGCACCGCGGGCCAACTGGCCTACGAGGTGCGGCTCGCGCTGGACCGCTGGGAGCCGCGCATCGACGTCTCCGAGGTCGCCGTCCGCTTCGACGAGGCCGACAGGGGCGTGCTCTACCTGGAGATCGGCTACTCGGTGCGGGGCACCAACGACCCGCGCAACCTCGTCTTCCCGTTCTACGTGATCCCGCAGCACCAGGAGTCTCAATGACGAAGTCAAGCCGCTTGCGTGACGGGCGGGGCGGGGGTGAACGCCCGGTTGTCACGCAGCAGTGCCCACAGGACGCTGGCCCGTCGGCGGGCGAGGGCGATGACGGCCTGGACGTGTTTGCAGCCCTCGGCGCGCTTGTTGAGGTAGAAGTCCCGGTTCGGGCCTTCGCGGATGATGCTGGTCTGCGCGGACATGTAGAACACCCGTCGCAGACGGCGGCTGTAGCGCTTGGGGCGGTGGAGGTTGCCGGTGCGGCGTCCGGAGTCGCGTGGAACCGGCACCAGGCCGGCTGCGGAGGCGAGGTGGCCGGCGTCGGCGTAGGCCGACAGGTCGCCGGCGGCGACGACGAACTCGGCTCCGAGGATGGGGCCCATGCCGGGCAGGGATTCGATGATCTCCGCCTGGGGGTGGCTGCGGAACGTGTCGCGGATCTGCTGGTCGATCTGCTTGAGCCGGTCGTCCAGGGTCAGGATCTGGGCTGCCAGGTCGGCGATGATCTGCCCGGCGACATCCTCGCCGGGCAGGGCGGTCTGCTGGGCCTGGGCGGCCTGAAGCGCGGTGGCCGCGACGGGATCAGCGCCCCGGACGCTGCGGTTGGCCGGCCAGGCCGTCAGCCGGGCCCGCCCTCGGCGGCGGATGGCGGCCGGGGTCTGGTATCCGGTCAGCAGGACCAGGGCTCCTTTGTGGGCCGAGTAGTCGAAGGCCCGCTCCAGCGCGGGGAACACGCCGGTCAGCACGTCGCGCAGCCGGTTGATCATCCGCACCCGGTCCGCCACCAGGTCCGAGCGGTGCGCGGTCAGCAGCGCAAGGTCGGCCGCGAGCTGGGCGGGCACGTCGATGGCGGCGAAGTCCCGGCGGTGGCGGGCGGTCTCGGCGATGACGTAGGCGTCCCGGGCGTCGGTCTTCGCCTCGCCCCGGTAGGCGCCCGCCATGCGGTTCACGGTCCGGCCGGGCACGTAGACGGCCCTCTGGCCGTGCGCGGCGAGCAGGGCCAGCAGCAGCGCGGAGGACGTGCCGCAGATGTCCACCGCCCAGTGGACCTCGTCCGCCAGGTCCAGGATCTCGCCGAGCGCGCTCAGGATCGCCGTTTCGTCGTTGTCGATCTTCCTCGACCACAGGATTGCGCCGGTCTCGTCGACCACTGCCGCCCAGTGGTGACCCTTGCCGGCATCGACACCGGCCCAGACCTGGATCTTCCGCTCACTCACCCGCTCCTCCTCGCTCCGCACGGCATGCCGTCGGCCCGAGGAACACCCCGCTGTCATCTCCGTAATCAGCGACCGCACGAAGCGCGCACATCTCAATCAGCAGCCAGGGCGCCCCGGAGAGCCGGACGGCCACTCCTGGCAAGCCACTGAAGGCAAGGACGCATAAGCCACATCCGGCCCTCCCGGGCCACCTAACAACTTACGGAGGGCGCATGACCCTGCCGGCCCCGAACCTGGACGACCGCACCTTCCAGCAACTGGTGGACCAGGCCAAGCAGTTGGTCCAGCGGCGTTGTCCGGAGTGGAGCGACCACAACGTCTCCGACCCGGGCGTGACGCTGATCGAGGCGTTCGCCACCATGGTCGACCAGCTCATCTACCGGCTCAACCGGGTGCCGGAGAAGAACTACCTGGCCTTCCTGGACCTCATCGGGGTCCGGCTGTTCCCGCCCACGGCGGCGCGCGCGGACGTCACGTTCTGGCTGTCGGCGCCGCAGCCGGAGGCCGTCCGGGTCGCCGCCGGCACGCAGGTCGCCACCGTGCGCACCGAGACCGAGGCCGCGGTGGTCTTCAGCACCGTGCGGGCGCTGGCGATCGTGCCGTGCGAGCGGGCCCACCTGGCGACCGGTCCCGCGGCCGGCGCCCTGGCCGACCGCTCGGCCGAACTCGCCCTCGGGCGCGACGTGCCGTGCTTCGCCGACGCCCCGCGGCCCGGGGACTGCCTGTACGTGGGACTGTCGGCGCCGGTGCCCTCCTGCGCGGTGGTGCTGCGGCTGGACTGCCGGGTCAACGGCGTGGGAGTGGACCCCACCGACACGCCGCTGCGGTGGGAGGCGCTGTGCGGGGAGGAGTGGTTGCCCTGCGAGGTGGAGAAGGACGACACCGGCGGGTTCAACAAGGCGGGCGAGGTCGTGCTGCACGTGCCGGCCGGCCATGCGGCCGCCGTCCGGGCGGGCGCCACGGCGGGCTGGCTGCGCTGCCGGCTGCTGCCGGCCAGGCCCGACCAGCCGACATACGTGGCCTCGCCGACCGTGCGGGAGGCGAGCGCGTTCACCATCGGCGGCACAGTGGAGGCGCTGCACGCCGAGGACGTCGCCGAGGAGGTCGTCGGGGCCTCCGAGGGCGTGGCCGGCCAGTCCTTCCACGTGGCCCGGCCGCCGGTGGAGCCGACCGGCGCGCCGCTGTCCGTCGAGGTGGCCGACGGCGCGGGCTGGACGCGGTGGCACCAGGTCGACGACTTCGCCTACTCCGCCCCGGACGACCGGCACTTCACCCTGGACCCCCACTCCGGCCGGGTGGACTTCGGCCCGGCGGTGCGCCAACCGGACGGCACGCTGCGGTCGTTCGGGGCGGTGCCCGGCAAGGACAGCACGGTGCGGGTACGCGCGTACCGGACCGGCGGCGGGCGGCGCGGCAACGTCTCACGCGGGGCGCTGCGCATCCTGCGCAGTTCGGTCCCGTTCGTGGCCCGGGTGGAGAACCGCCGGGCGGCCGTCGGCGGGGTGGACGGCGAGACGGTGGCCAACGCGCGGGACCGCGGCCCGCTGACACTGCGCACCCAGCACCGGGCGGTGGTGCCCGAGGACTACGAGAGGCTTGCCCGCGAGGTGGCGCCGGGCGTGGCCCGGGTCAGGTGCGTGCCGGCCGCGGAGTACGGCGAGGGCGGTGACGGGGCGTCGGGCGGGGCCGCCGGCGGGGTGCGGCTGCTGGTGGTCCCGGCGGGCTTGGGCGACGACCGGGGCCGCATCGAGTTCCGCGCGCTGGAGCCGCCGGCCGACACGCTGGCCGCGATCGCCTCCTACCTGCACGAGCGCTGCCCGGTGGGCACCCGGCTGATGGTGGAGCCGCCGCTGTACCAGGGGGTGACCGTGGCCGCCCGGGTGCAGGCCGCCGACGGGGCGGCGGCCGGGCCGCTGAAGGACGAGGCGCTGGCGGCGCTGTACCGGCACTTCAGCCCGCTCACCGGCGGGCCGGACGGGCGGGGCTGGCCGTTCGGGCGGCCGGTGCACGCCGGCGAGGTGTTCGCCGTCCTGCAACGGGTGCCGGGGGTGGAGCTGGTGGAGGACGTGAAGCTGTTCCCCGCCGACCCGTACACCGGGGAGCGCACCGACCCGGTGGCCCGGATCGCGCTCGCCCCGCACTCCCTGGTGTTCAGCTACCGCCACGACGTGCGGGTGGGGTGAGGACGGCATGCGCGCGGACGTTCCCGGGCTGGCCACGCCCCACCCGCTCGTCGACCGGCTGCCCGCCGTGTACCAGGAGCAGGAATTCCTGCACCGGTTCCTCGGCGCCTTGGACGAGGTACTGGCCCCGGTGCTGCTCGTGCTGGACAATCTGCCGGCGCACCTCACCGCGGGCACCGCGCCCGAGGACTTCCTGGACTGGCTGGGGCAGTGGGTGGCCGTGGAGACCGACCCGCGCCGCCCCGAGGAGCAGCGGCGCGAGGCGGTCGCCGGGGCCGTCGCCCAGCACCGCGTCCGCGGCACCCGGCGCGGGCTCGCCCTCGCGGTCCGCCGGGCCACCGGGGTCGAGCCGGAGATCGCCGAGAACGGCGCCACCGGCTGGTCGCCGACCCCCGGCACGGCCCTGCCCGGATCCCCCGGCCCGGCCGTGACGATCCGCCTGCGCGTCCCGCACCCCGACCGGTTCGACCGCCCCGCCCTGGAGAAGCTGGTCGCGGCGGAGGTGCCCGCGCACGTCCGCTGGCGGGTCGAGGTGCTGCCGCGAGATTCCGTGGGAGGTCCGCCGTGATCTGTCCGACGTGTGGGCACGACAACCCGGCCGGCAGCCGGTTCTGCGTCGACTGCCAGGCGTTCCTGGCATGGGACGCCGACGCGGCGGGTGCCTCCGGGGAGCGGGCCGCTCCGGCGTCCCCCGCGCCCCGGTCGGGAGAGCGGGCGTCGTCGGCGGAGACCGCCGGCGCCGGAGACGCCGCGGACGGACGGGCCTCCGCCGCCGCGACGGGTGCGCCGGTCTCCGGTACGGCGGTACCGGAGACCGCGGCCGCCCGCCGCTCGGAGGACGGGGGGGCCGTGCCGGACGACTCGTCCCGACGGCCCGACACCGGGACGGGCACGACGGGCCGGCCGCCTCGGGTGCCGGATGACGACGCGGACGTCTCGGGCCCGACCCCGGACACCGGGGAGGGCGCGGCGGCGGGGCGGACGGATGTGCCGGAAACCGTCGGTGCGCGGCGGCCGGACGAGCGGGAGGAGGCGCCGCGGGTGGCGGCGGACACGGTGGCCGTCCCCGTCGTCCCGGCGCCGCCGAGCACCGGCGGGGACGGCCGGCCGGAGC
Source organism: uncultured Actinomycetota bacterium (assembly GCA_963756705.1). Classification (GTDB taxonomy): domain Bacteria; phylum Actinomycetota; class Actinomycetes; order Streptomycetales; family Streptomycetaceae; genus Actinacidiphila. The sequence continues at coordinate 1,125,799 of CAVWOS010000010.1, forward strand.
GGGCGTGCCCCCGGTGCGGGGCGGACAACCCGCCGGAGCGTCACCTGTGCGCGAGCTGCGGCACGCCGTTGGAGCCGCCGCGGCGGCTCCCGTCGGCGGGCGGCCCGGCGCGGGCGGGACGGACACCGTGGTTGCGGTGGTGGATGGCCCGCCGGGAACGGGCCGCCCGGGCCGACCGGCGCCAACGGCCCCGGGTGCGGCGGCGCCTGCGGGCGGTGTGGCCGGTGGTGGTGCCGGCGCTGGCGGTGGCCGGCTGGTTCGCCCGCCACGAACTCGCCGGTCTGGTCACGCTCGTGCACGACCGCACCACGAAGCAGGCGGCCCTGCACCCGGACACGTACGCGGCCTCCAGCGCCGCCCCCGGCCACCCGGCGAAGCTGGCCTTCGACGGGTTCAGCAACCGCTACTGGGCGCCGGCCGCCCCCGGCAAGGGCACCGGCCAGTACGTGGAGGCCGGATTCCACCACTCCGTGCGCCTGGAGACGATCCTGATCACGCCGGGCTGCTCCGTGGACGACGGCACGTTCCTCACCCAGGCGCGGCCCGCCCGGATCACCCTGACCCTCACCTCCTCGGACGGCCGCACCACCCGGCGCACCCTCTCCCTCGACGACCAGGCGGGACCGCAGAAGTTCACCGTCCACGCGTCCGGGACCGTACGGATCCGCCTGACCACGGACGCCAGTTACGGGGCCGGCCGGGGGCGCCGGGTCGCCGTCACGGAGGTGGAGTTCTTCGGCCGCCGGTGACCGGCGGGACAACGGACCGGCGGCGACCGGACGACGGGCCGAGGCCCGCCGCCGACGCCGCCGTCCCCGGGGACGACCCCGCTGAGCAGATCCCCTCCCGGCCGGCTCAGTCCGGATGAACCACTCAGATCAGCCCCTGGCGCATCGCGTACGCGACCGCCTGCGACCGGGTGCGGAGATTCAGCCGGGTCATCACCGAGTGCAGAATGTTCTTGATCGTGCGGTCGGAATACGCCAGTTTCAGGGCGATGTCCGCGGTACTGCAGCCCTCGGCCACCAGCCTGAGCACTTCGATCTCCCGGGCATTCAGCCGGGTGAGATTCAGCCCGTGCGCATTCGGTCCCTCGCTCTGCAGCCGCCCGACCTGCGCCAGCAGACTGCCCAGCAGATCCGGCGGGACGTGCCCCTCCCCGCGGGCCACCGCGGCGATCACCTCGACCAGTTTTTCCGGCGAGGCCTCGGAGCGGCGTATCACGCCGATGAATCCGCATTCCGCGGCTTTTACCAGCTGATTTTCGTCGATGATGCTGATGACCAGCACGCCGCGGGCGCTGCCGGTCCGGTGGATCTGCCGCAGCACGGTCAGGACCTCCTCGTCCACACCGTCCACGACCACCACGACGACGGCGGCTGTCTCCGGCTCGCGGTCGATCAGCCGCACCTCGGGGCGCAGCCGCAAATGACTGGCCACTCCCGCGTGCGAGATCGGATCGGAGGCCCGGAGATCGACTAATATGCGATCACCGCTCATTTCCTTCACTTTCCCTCCCCATTTTGGGCATGATTCCCAATCCCCTGGTGTCTCCACCGGGGCCTGGAGTTCCCGTTCTGTCATCTCGCTATTCATTGGTCAGGTGCACGATGACTCAAAGCGAACCCATTCCTGCCCGAAAGTCTTCCTGTACGGCCACTGCGGTTCGCGGCACCCGCTCATACGGTGAGTCGCATGAGTATTTCGGCGAGCTTTGACGAGGACGCCGCCGCGGTGGAGCCCGGCGGCGAGGCGGTTCTGTCGGTGCATGTGGCGAACTCCGGCACGACCGTCGAGGAACTCAGCCTCGAACCGGTCGGCCCGTGCGCGCAGTGGTGCGTCGTGGAGCCGGCCCGGCTCTCGCTCTACCCGGGCGCGTCGGGCAGCGCCGAGGTGCGCGTCCGTCCGCCGCGCGTGCCCGCGACCGCCGCGGGCGAGACCACGCTGGGCCTTCGGGTGGTGCCCACCAGCGACGCCAACCTGCCGGTGGTCGCCGAACGGCCGCTGACCGTCCTGCCGTTCACCGACCTGGCCGCGGAGCTGGTGCCGCTGTCCTCGCACAGCGCCTGGCGCGGGCGGCACCGTGCCGCCGTCGACAACCGCGGCAACACGCCGGTCGTGGTGGCGCTGACCGCCCAAGGGGCCGACGACCGCACCCGGTTCTCCCTCGAACCGGCCGAACTCACCGTTCCCGGCGGGGAGACCAAGCTCGCCCGGCTCAACGCCCGCCCGGCCAAACGCCTGTGGCGCGGTGCGCCCGCCACCCACGCCTTCCGGATCATGCTGGCCCCGCGGTCGGACGACGAGGGCCTGGAGGCCCAACCGACCGTGCTGGACGGGACGTTCGAGCAGCAGCCCATCCTGCCGCGCTGGCTGCCCAGGGCCGTTGCGGCGGCGGTGGTGCTCGTGGGCCTCCTCGTCGGCCTGTGGTACGGCCTACTGCGTCCCACCGTGCGGTCCGCCGCGCGCGACGCCATCACGCCGGACACGATCCGCAGCGCCGCCGCGGTGGCCCCGGCCGGATCCGCCTCCGCGGGAAACACCGCGGGCGCCTCCGCGGGTGACACGGCCGGTTCCGGCGGCGCCCACGGCCCCTCGTCCGGCACGGTGGCGACCTCCGCCCCGGCCGGCGGGACGGGCGGCGGCAGCAGCGGCGGTGCGGGTGGGGGTTCGGGCGGCGGCGCCGGCGCCGCCGCCGTGCCGGCCAGCAAGAACCTCCACGTCACCGACGCGGTGGGCAACGGCGCGAAGACCAAAACCGCGTACGCCGTCGGCAGCGGCAAGAGCTTCGGCCTGACGGACATCGTGGTGCAGAACCCGCAGGGCGACGCGGGCACCCTGGTCGTCGCCACCCAGGACGGGCAGATCCTCAGCCTCGCCCTGGAGGACTTCCGCGCCTCGGACTACCACTTCGTCACACCGATCGAGGTGCCCGCGGGTGGCCGGATCACCCTTTCCGTCGACTGCCGCGAGGTCGGGCACCCGGTGAAGGCGCCGGTCCCCTCGCAGTGCTCCGAATCCCTGTTCCTGGGCGGCACCTTGCAGACCGGTGACCGCCGCTCCGGGACCTGAACGGTCCGGGCGCCCGCACCAGCACACGACTTCCTCGGGGGGAGAAGCGATGTTCAGCACACGCAGCAGCCGGGTGACGAGCGCCGTCTCGGTGTCGGCCGGGGCCCTGACCGCGGTCACCTGCCTCCTCGTGCCGCCGGCCGGAGCGGCCCCGTCAACCGCGCCGGCCGGCCCTTCCGTCACCGCCCGGTGCGCCGTCCTGGCGCCCGGCGCCGCGGCCGGCGCGCGGAAAGCGGTGCGGGAGGCGTGCAGCAAGCAGGGCACTCCCTACAGCTGGGGCGGCGGCCACAGCACCGAACCCGGCCCGACCACGGGGCACTTCAACGGGAACCCGGCCAGCCGGGGCGCCGCCACCACCGTCGGCTTCGACTGCTCCGGCCTGGTGCGCTGGGCCTACGCCGACGCGATGGGGCGCGACCTGATCGGCCCCGCGGACACCGACACGTACTACAAGCGCGCCCTCCACGACGGGCTGCGGCACATCACCCCGGCCCAAGGGCTCGCCGGGCTGCTGCCGGGCGACCTGCTCTTCTACCGCGACAGCGGCGGGGCGATCCACCACGTCACGATGTACATCGGCGCCGGCGACGTCGTGCAGGCGCAGCGGTCGGGGACTCGGGTCGGGGTCAGCCCGGCCGACCTCGGTAGGGAGTACATCGGCGCCATCCGCGTGCTGATTCCCGGCTCATCGCCCGCCCCGGCCCCGGCGCGGCCGCACCCGGACCGGGCCCTGCCGCTCGGCCTCGGCCCCGCGCTGGTGCACTGGCCGCGGTCCCGGCCGGCGCCCGCGGCGCACGCCCCGGCAGCGCACCCCGAGCAGCACCACAAGGCTGCGTCCTCGGCGTCCTCGGCGTCCTCGGCGTCCTCCGCACCGGCCCGCCCGACCCCGAGTCCGTCCAAGCCGGCGCCCGAGCCGCGGCCGAAGCCCGCGCCCGACCCCGTCACCAAGCCCGCTCCGGCGCCCACTCCGAAGCCGTCGGGCGGGTTGAACCTCCTGGGCGACGGCGGCGTGCTCGACGGCGTCACGGGCACCCTGACCGGACTGCTCGGCGGTCGGCCGAACGGCTGAGGACGCACCGCCGGAAGAACCGGAACCGTACGGGACCCCCGAAAGGAGCCAGGATGCGCGCGCACGAGCACGGCACCCACCAGGACCACGAACACGAGCACGACGGATCGCCGCGGTCGTCCGACGCGGCCGCCGACGCCCGGGCCGCGGACCTGCCCCACCTCATGAGGGCCGCGGTGGCCGGCCGCACCGATGTGGTGGGCGCGTCCGGAATGGGCGTGCTCCAGCGGCTGGTCGGCAACAGCGCGGTCGGCGCGGTGCTCCAGCGCGACCAGGAGGACGAGCCGCCGGCCCGCTCGTCCGTCCACGACGTCGTCACCGGGGGCGGCGGCGAGCCCCTGGACGCCGGCACCCGCACCGACATGGAGGCGCGGTTCGGCGCCGACTTCGGCGACGTGCGCGTGCACACCGGCTCCGGCGCGCACGCCTCGGCCACCGACGTCGGTGCCCGCGCCTACACCGTGGGCAACAACATCGTCTTCCAGCGCGACGCGTACGACACGGCGTCCGACGGGGGCCGCACCACCCTGGCGCACGAGCTCACGCACGTCATCCAGCAGCGGCAGGGACCGGTCGACGGCACGGAGACCGCCGGCGGCATCCGGGTGAGCGATCCGTCCGACCGTTTCGAGCGGGAGGCGGCGGCCAACGCCGAGCGCGTGATGGCCGCGCCTTCTCCGGCCGCGGAGGCCCCTTCCCCGGCCTCCGCGCCGGCCGACCGGCCCGCCGCCGCGGTCCAGCGGACGGCCGACGACACCGCGGCCGCGGACCCGGCCGGCGCACCGGTCCAGCGGGCGGCCGAGGAAGAGAAGGAGGAGGAGCCGCCGGCGAGTTGACGTTCCGAACGCAGGGACTCAGGAGAGCCCGCGTTCATCCACCTGTACATCACAGACCGCATGACAAAGGCGCCGATCCACCGCCACCGCAACGTCGTCGAACGCTGCTTCGGCCGCCTCAAGCAATGGCGCGGCCTCGCCACCCTCTTGGACAAGACCCGCGAGTCCTACCAGGCCACCGTCACCAACGCCGCCATCCTCCCGTGGATCCAACCCCTTTGAAGACGATCTCTAGGGCGGGTCCGCAAGGTCGCGTCGTCCGCCCGCAGGGCGGGGCCGGCGGCTGGCGCTCTTCCCCCAGAGCTGCGCCTGGGTGGTACCCCCACCACAGCCTTCGGCGTGGGAGGTACCCCCAGATCGCAAGGCGGAGGGTCGTCCTCGTAGTGGGCCTACTCGGACGAGCCCGACAACGCGGTGGGGGCACCTCCCAGGCGCAGCTCTGGTGGGGGCACCTCCCACGCCGAAGGCCGTGGGGGAGAGTGCGTGCCAGGCGTCGCCGACCAGACGAGACCTTGCGGACGCGCCCTAGCAGCAGCCGTAGCACGGACCGCAGTTGATCGCGCTGGCCGTACCGGTCACTCCGACCACGCTGATGCCCGCGAGCATGAAGATGGCGACGATGCGGGTGATCTTGCGCATGAAGGGCCCTCCGTTCGTTGACCGGGATCGACCACCGAAGGGTCGTCCCTGCCGCCGGGAGCGTCAAGAGTCTTTGCAGCGAAGGGCGTTGTCTCCTGCGGGACAACGCGTGCGACGAACGGCGGGCGCCGGCGGCCCGTCCGAGGCCGCCCGTCCACGACCCGGCACGGCACCTGTCCGGCGGCTTCCGCCGCTCCTGCCTGGCGTTCTACCCGCGATGCGGTCGAGAATGGGCCGTCCAGCGGGTGGGGGAGAGGCGGTCGGGTGCAGGGGAAGCAAGACGTGCGGGCGGACGGAGCAGCGGCGGGCGACCGGCCCGGCAGCCCCCGGTTCGTGGGACGTGAGGACGAACTGCGGCGGCTCACCGGTGCCTTGGCCGACCTCCCGGTCCTGGTCCTCGTGGAGGGCGAGGGCGGTATCGGCAAGAGCCGGCTGGTGCGCGAGGCACTGGACGCGGTGGACACCGCCGGCGCGCCGCACCTCGCGCACGGCCCCGGCCCCTCCGGCGTCCGCGGCCCGCGCTCCCTCATGGCGGTCTGCCCCCCGTTCCGCGAGGCACTGACCCTCGGACCGGTCGTCGAGGCCGTCCGGCAGGGCCGTACCGGGGTCGCCGACCTGGGGCTCTCCGCCCTGGCCGGGGCCCTGCGCCCGCTCTTCCCGGAGTGGGCCGACACCCTGCCCTCCCCGCCCGAGGCACTGGGCGACGCCGGGGCCACCCGGCACCGGCTGATGCGGGCCCTGGCCGAACTGCTCGACCGCCTCGGCGTCGAGGTGCTGGTTGTGGAGGACGTGCACTGGGCGGACGAGGCGACCCTGGACTTCCTGCTCTTCCTGGCCTCCCGCGGCCCGCGCCCGCTGAGCCTGGTGCTGACCTACCGTCCCGAGGACGTCCCCGAGGACTCCCTGCTGCTGCGGCTGTCCTCCCGGCGGCCCACGGGCGTCGGCCAACTGCGCCTGGCCCTCGGCGGACTCCCGGTGGACGCCACCGCCGCCCTGGTGTCGTCGATGCTGGACGACGAGCACGTCTCCGGCGCCTTCGCCGCCTTCCTGCACGGCCGCACCGAGGGCGTGCCGCTCGCCCTGGAGGAGTGCGTCCGCCTGATGCGGGACCGGGCGGACCTCATCCGCCGGGACGGCGAGTGGGTGCGGCGCACCCTGGACGAGATCGCGGTGCCGCCGACCATCCGCGACGCCGTCGCCGAACGCGTCGCCCGCCTCGGCCCGGACGCGCAGGGCGTCCTGCTGGCCGCCGCGGTGCTGAGCGGACCGGCCGACGGGCCTACCCTGGCCGCGGTCGCCGCGCTGCCCGCCGAGCGGGCCGCCGTGGCGGTGGAAGAGGCCGTCCGCAGCGGCCTGGTCGGGGAGGACGCCGCCGGCCGGGCCGCCTTCCGGCACGCGCTGGCCGCCAGGGCCGTGTACGACCGGGCGCCGGGCGCCGAACGCCGGGCCGCCCACCGCCGCGCCGGGGACGTCCTCGAAGGCGAACGGCCCACTCCGCTCGGCCGGCTCGCCCACCACTTCCGGGCGGCCGGCGAGACCGGGCGGTGGCGCGGCTACGCCGAGCGGGCAACCGACCTCGCGCTCGCCTCGGGCGACCACCTGTCCGCCGTCACCCTCCTCCACCAGCTGATCACCGAACCGGCCTGCCCCGCCGAGGAGGTGGCCCCGCTGGTGCAGAAGATGCCGCTGCTCGCCTTCACCGGCTACACCCGCCGGGACGAGGTGGTGTCCACACTGCGCGGACTGCTGGACAGCGGCCGGCTCTCCGGCGAGCAGCGGGCCGAGGTCCGCAACCAGCTCGCCCGGATCCTGACCCACCTCGGGGACTACACCGCGGCCGCCGCCGAGCTCGAACGCGCCGTCCCCGACCTGACCGGCCGTCCGTTCGCACTGGCCTGGGCGATGACCGCGCTCGGCGTCCCCGTCGACCCGCACTGGCCCGCCGCGCGGCACCTGGCCTGGCTGGACCGCGCGGCGCGGGTGGCGGCTGGGCCGGACATCCCGCCGGACGGCAGGCTGTCGCTGCTCGTAGACCGGATGACCGCGCTGTTCGACCTGGGAGAGGAGTCCGGCTGGGAGCTGGCCGAGCGGCTCGGCGACGACGAGAGCACCCCGCAGGCCGCGCTCCACCGGGCCCGCGGCGCCATCAACACCGGCAACGCGGCCATGAAGTGGGGCCGTTACGAGGAGGCGCGCCGGCGGCTCGACATCGCCGTCGAGGTCGCCACCCGGCACGGCTACCAGCGGGTACGCGACATGGCGATGATGACGCTCGTTCACCTGGACTGGCTCACCGGCCGCTGGACCGGCCTGGCCGAGCGGGTCGACGGGTGGCTCGACCTGGAGGGCGAGCTGCTGATCCGGCTGGACGCCCAGCTGGTCGGCGCGATGCTGCGGATCACGACCGGGGACGCCGGCCGGTCCGCGCACGAGGCACTGCGGACGGTGCGGGAGGAGAGCGTACGGCGCGGGCTGATCGACCAGTCCTTCGAGTCGGCCGGGGCCATGGCCCGGCTGGCCCTCGACGCGGGGAACCCGCACGAGGCGCTGGCCCGTACCGACGAGCCGGTGCGCAGGCTGACCCGCAAGGGCATCTGGCTGTGGGCCACGGACGTCGTCCCCGTGCGCGTGGCGGCCCTGGTCGCGGTGGGCCGGCAGGAGGAGGCGCGGTCCCTGGTCGCCGCGTTCCGCGACGGCATGCGGGGGCGCACCGTCCCCGCGCCGGCCGCCGCGCTGCTCACCTGCGAGGCGCTGCTGACGCAGGGGCGGGAGGAGTTCGCGGAGGCCGCCGCGGCGTGGGCCGAGGCCGCCGGGGCCTGGCAGGCGCTGCCCCAGCCGTACTGGGCGATGCGCTGCCGCGAGCGCCGGGCGCGGTGCCTGCTCGCCGCGGGGGAGGAGCGGGCCGCGCTGGACGAACTCGGCGCCGTACGACAGGACTTCGCCGCGCTCGGCGCCACGGCCGACGCCGAGCGGGTGCGGGCCGCGTCGGCCGCGCACGGCGCGGGTGCGGACGGTGCCCGGCGCGGTGGCCGCCGCGGGTACGGCGACCAGCTGTCGCCGCGGGAGCTGGAGGTCGTCCGGCTGGTGCTCCAGGGCCTGACGAACCGGGAGATCGCGCTGTCGCTGTCCCGTTCGCCGAAGACCGTGGCGGCGCAGCTCAATTCGGCGATGCGCAAGTACGGGGTGTCCTCCCGGACCGCGCTGGCGGTGCGCGTGACGCGGTCCGGCACGATGTGAACTCTCAGCCCCGGACAGGGGGCGCGGCGGTTTCCCCCGGTGGTCCGGTGAGGTTCTTTAGGGCATCTGCCCCATCACAACGGCCCCGCCGGCGGCCGATACTCGCGGCATATCGAATGACGCGGCCCTGCCAGGGCCCTGTGAGGAAAGGTGCCGTGCCGGATGGGCACTCCCCCTGACGCCGAGCCCGACGAAGCCGAGGAGCCACCGGACCGACCGGAACTCCCCGAGGTGGAGCCGGACCGACCCGAACCCGCAGGGGCCGGGCCGGACCTATCGGAACCCCTTGAGGCGGAGCCGGAGCGGCCGACCCCTCCCGAGGTGGCCGAGGCCGCCCCGAGGCCGCCCCGCTACGAACCCCTGTGAACCGGCCCGCACCACACGCCCCCGATCGAAGGGTGTCCCCCGCCATGTTCAGACGTGGGCGCATACGCGCACGTGTCTCCCTGCTGACCGCCGGCCTCCTGGGCGCCGGCATGCTCATCGCCGCCCCCGCGCTCGCCGCCCCCGCCGCGCCGGGCCCGGCCGTGAGCCGACCCGCCGTGCCGGCCAAGCTGGCCGCCGGCCTGCCCGACTACGCCCCCGCCGGCTGCAACACCACCAACCCCGGTGAGAACCGCGTGCGGTGCATGGCGATGGTCCACACCGCGTCCGACCACCGGATCCGGGCCAACGCCGCGGCCCCGCCGTCCACCGCCCTCACCCCGGCGGACATCCGCGACGCCTACCGCCTGCCCGACGGCGGGCAGGGCCAGACCGTGGCGATCGTCGACGCCAACGGCTACTCCACCGCGGAGAGCGACCTCGCCGCCTACCGCGCGCAGTTCGGCCTGCCGGCCTGCACCGCGGCCGACGGCTGCTTCCGCAAGGTCGACCAGCGCGGCGGCACCGACTACCCGGCCGACGACAGCGGCTGGGCGGAGGAGACCGCGCTCGACCTCGACGCCGTGTCCGCCGCCTGCCCCAAGTGCGGCATCCTGCTCGTCGAGGGCGACACCGCCAGCCCCGAGGACCTCGGCGCGGCGGTGAACACCGCGGTCGCGCTCGGCGCCAAGTTCGTCTCGAACTCCTACGACCTGCCGCAGGAGATCCCCGCCGAGACGTCGTACACCTACTACGACCACCCCGGCGTCGTGATGACCGTCGCGTCGAGCGACCAGGCCAACTCCGTGGAGTGGCCGTCATCCGACCCGCACGTCACCGCCGTGGGCGGCACCACGCTGACCCGCGCCGCGGGGACCGACCGGGGCTGGACGGAGTCCGCCTGGGCCAGCGCCGGCAGCGGCTGCTCGCAGTACGAGCCGCAGCCCGACTTCCAGGCCGACGTGGCGACCGACTGCGCCCACCGGGCCACCGCGGACATCTCCGCCGACGCCGACCCGAACAGCGGCCTGGCCGTCTACGACACCCTCGGCCAGTCCGGCTGGCTCCAGGTCGGCGGCACCAGCCTGTCCTCGCCTCTGGTCGCCGCGATGTACGCCCTGGCCGGGACCCCGGCCGCCGGAACGTACCCGGTGGAGTACCCCTACGCCGACCAGGGCAACCACCTGTTCGACGTGACCACGGGCAACAACGGCAGCTGCGGCGTCCAGTGCGTGGCCGGTCCCGGCTGGGACGGCCCCACCGGCCTGGGCAGCCCCGACGGCGTGTCCGCGCTCACCACCGGCCCGCGCGGCACCGTCGCCGGGCACGTCACCGACAAGGCCGCCGGCTCCCCGGTGGCCGGCGCGCGCGTCGTGCTGACCGGCAAGGAGAGCGGCTTCGTCTACCACGCGACCACCGACGCGTCGGGCGCCTTCCACGTGTCCGTCCCGGCCGGGGTGTACGACGTGACGGCCTCCACGTTCGGCTACGGCTCGGCCGCCGACGCGGGCGTCGCCGTCACCGTCAGGGCGACCACGACCGCCGACCTCGCGCTGCCGAAGGTGCCCAGCCAGAAGATCACCGGCCGGGTCACCGACGGATCGGGCCACAACTGGCCGCTGTACGCCAAGATCACCATCGACGGGTACCCGTACGGCGCGATCTACACCAACCCGAAGACCGGCACGTACTCCGTCGACCTGCCGCGCCAGAACGACTACGCGCTGCACGTGACGCCCGTGTACCCCGGCTACTCCACCGTGGACACCACCGTCGCCCTGGGCGCCTCCGACGTCCGGCGCGACCTGGCGGTGCCCGCCGACACCACCGCGTGCAAGGCCCCCGGCTACTCCTACCCGGCGCAGGCCGACTTCGAGGACTGGAGCGGCAACGGCTCCCAGCACGGCTGGACCGCGACCGACCTCGGAACCTCGGGCCACGCCTGGGAGTTCGGCTCCCAGCAGTGGAACCTCACCGGCGGGACGGGCAACTTCGGCGTGGCCGACCCGTACGACAACGCCGGCGCCGCCGAGAACGCCGAACTGACCACCCCGGTCATGGATCTGTCCGGCCGTCAGACCCCGGCGAACCTGGAGTTCGACACCGCCTACCTCGGCGCCGACGACACCTCCGCGCAGGTGGACATGAGCGTCGACGGCGGTGCCACGTGGTCCGCGCTGTGGCGGCAGACCACCGGCGAGTTCGGCGGGCACGTCTCCCTCCCGCTCACCGCGGCGGCCGGGCACAAGAAGGTCCAGGTCCGGTTCCACTTCACCGGCCAGGGCACCACGCTGTGGGAGGTGGACGACGTCACGGTGGGCACCTGCGCCACCGTCACCGGCGGCCTGGTCACCGGCACCGTCACCGACGCCAACACCGGCCTGCCGGTCGACGGGGCCACCGTGGCCGACCCGGCCGCGACCCTCGGCGCGGTGACCACCACCGCGACCCCGGACGACGCAGCGCTGTCCGACGGCTACTACTGGATGTTCAGCGCCCACCCCGGAAGCAACGACATCACCACGAGCGCGCCGCGATACACCACCGCGACCGGCCGGGTGAACGTGGCCGCCGACGCCGTGACCGTCCACGACGTGAGCCTCAAGGCCGGCCGGCTGACCGTCACCCCGGGCAAGGTCGACGCCGGCGCCCGGCTCGGGCAGCGGGCGAACCAGGGCATCACCCTCACCAACACCGGCCGCGCGCCCCTGCGGGTGTCGCTCGGCGAGCAGAACGGCGCCTTCACCGCCGCCGCGGGCCAGTCCGCGGCGGCCTCCGAAGCCCCGGTCGCGCGCGTCAAGGGCGACTTCCCGACCGGTCCGCTCGCCGGCGCCGACGGGTCGCGCGCCGCGCGGGCCTCGGTGACCGGGTCCGCCGCGCCGACCGTGCCCGCGGCCGGCACCGGGACCTGGCAGCAGCTGCCGGAGTACCCGGAAGAGATCATGGACAACGCCGTCGCCACCTACGAGGGCAAGGCGTACTCCGTCGGCGGCGTCACCGGGATCATCGGCGGCGTGGCCCTGGCCGACAGCTTCGTGTACGACCCGGTGGCCGGCGCCTGGAGCCCGATCGCCGACCTGCCGCAGCCGCTGGAGGCGCCCTCGGCGGCGTTCGTCAACGGGACGCTGTACGTCGCCGGCGGCTGGGGCCCGGTGGGTGACGAGTACGTCGAGCAGACCACCCTGTACGCCTACCACCCGGCCACCAACACCTGGACCCGGCGCGCCGACCTGCCGGTGGGCGTGGCCTCCGCCTCCATCGCGGTCCTGGGCACAGACGTCTACCTCGTCGGCGGCTGCACCAACGTGTGCGCGTCCCTGACCCCGGCCGTCTACCGCTACTCCACCACGCACAACACCTGGACCCGGGTGGCCGACTACCCGACCACCGTGCAGTGGAGCGCCTGCGCCGGCCTCGTCGGCGAGATCGCCTGCGCCGGCGGCGCGAGCAAGGACCCCGACGGCCACACCCTCGGCCTGAAGTCGGCCTACGTCTACCACCCGGGCGCCAATACCTGGACCCGGGTGACCGACCTGCCGTACACCGACTGGGCCATGCAGTCCAGCGGCGCCAACGGCGAACTCCAGGTCATCGGCGGCGTCGTCGACGGCGGCGGCCTCTCCGAGGGCACCAACGAGGTCCTGCAGTACGACCCCGTCTCCGACAGCTGGTCCCAGCTGCCGAGCTCGCCCTCGCCGGTCTTCCGCGGCGGCGGCACCGGCTGCGGGATGTACCAGGTCGGCGGCTCCGTCGCCCACGGCTTCGGCTTCCCCACGGGCTCGACCGGCGCGGCCGTCCTGCCGGGCTACACCCAGTGCGGGGGAGACGACGTCACCTGGCTCTCGGAGAACCGCACCTCGATCGTGCTGGCCCCCGGCCAGTCGGTACGGGTGCGGGTGACCGCGAACGCGTCCGTCCTCGCCGCTCCCGGCACCTACGCGGCGACCCTGTCCCTCATCACCGACACGCCGTACGTCCACGACCCGCTGCCCGTCACCTTCCACGTGACGCCGGCCCGTCCGCACCACGGCGGGAGGTGACCGGGCGGCAGCCCGAGGACCCGCGCCGCGCGTGAGCGCCGCGCACGAGGACGCCCCCGCCGGAATCCGGCGGGGGCGTCCTCGTGCGGCGGGCGAGTACCCGGCGCGGGGGCTGAGCCGTCGTCACTTCAGTCAGGACGCGAAGGCGTGCGGTCCGAAGCGGCCCCAGGCCACGGCGGCCGCGAGCAGCAGGAGGATCAAGTTGGCGGCCAGGAGCGGGAATTCCTTGCGGCGGCCGTGCGTGACGGCGGCTCCGATCATCACCGCGACCAGGCCGGTGGCGGCCACCGGAGCGAGGGCGGCGGCCGTGCCGACGAGCGGCGGGAGGACCAGGCCGAGGGCGGCGAGGACTTCGAGGGCGCCGATGGCGCGGACCTGCGCGGCGCTGAAGTCCTCGGCCCAGCCGAGGCCGGAGGCGGCCAACTGTTCCGGGGTGCGGGCGAGTTTGAGGGCGCCGGTCAGCAGGAAGACGGCCGCCAGGAGTCCGGCGACGATCCACAGGAAGACGTTCATCAGCCCTCACCACTTCACCGAGTCACTTCGAGGTGGAGCCACCCTACGCAGGATCGCTCCGGCCCGGTGAAGGGGCGGGTGGGCCGGGCCGAGCCGGGCCGGCGACGTGAAGTGCGGGAAGGGCGGAAACGGAAATGCCGCGGGGGCGTACTTATACCACCTCGTGAGTCGGCGTCACCGTTCGTTCGATTTACGTGACGGCCGCGTGGCAGGTGGGATGTGTGCTTTCTGAGGGGCGGACCGATGGAATAGGTGGTTAAGGGAATTCCGGCGCGCGGATGCTATCCGCCGACGCGCGCGCGTACATCCGGATTCCCTCATTCCGGCGGCCGGATCGCCGCCGATAGCCCCGTTCTTCCCCGTTCCCCCTGTTCTTGCCGCGCCCTTTCGTTCGCTTCCGTGGTCTTCCGTCCGTCCGTGTTCCCCGTGGCGGCCGCGGCGGTCGGTCCGGCCGCGTCCGCCCGCCGGATCAGACCTCCAGGTCGCTCTCGACCCGCTTCAGCGCGTGCCGGGCGAGCGCCAGGTTGGCGCGGCCGCGGTCGAGCGCGAGATACAGGAAGAGCGAGCCGCGACTGCTGCTGAGCAGGCGAATCAAGTGGTACTGCGTGCCCAGGGTGATCAGGATGTCTCGATCGTGCTCGATCGCGAGCATCGACAGCGTGCGCACCTTGGCGCGGACCACCTCGGTGTTGCCGGCCGCGGCGATCTCCAGGTCCAGCCCCCGGCCGCCGCCGAGCGTGCCGAGCGCCATGCCGCTCTCGTAGTCGACGAGCGCCACTCCGATCGCGCCTTCGACGGACATCGCCTCTTTGGGTGCGGACTCAATGTTGACGAGGTATTTCCCTTGGCTCGGGTCCGGCCCATCGGTTGACCGGGGCCGTACTGGCGAGGGACCGGCGGTGAGCGCAAAACCCGCCGGCGCGATCACAGTTGAATGAGTTCGGCGTTAAAGTACTCTGCCAGGTGTTCGAAAGTGAAGGGGTGCCCGTGGACGCACTGGAGTCGGTGCTCGGAGAAGTCCTTTCTTCCGCAGGTGCGTCCGGTGCGGCCCTGGTCGACGCGGTGACCGGGCTGACCTACGCCGAGGCGGGCGACTGCTCCGTGGCCGGAACCGGGCACGAGGTCCGCCGGCTGCTGGGCCTCATCGAGGACCGGCTGCACGAGGCGGGCGCGGAGGGCGAGGTCGAGAACGTGGTCGTGACCGCGGGCCGGACCTACCACCTCGTGCACGTCGTGCCCCGCCAGGGCGACCCCGTCCTGCTCTCGACGGTGCTGGACCGCGCGGAAGCCAACCTCGCCCTGGCCTCGCGCCGACTCGCCACCGCCGCCGAGGAGTTGCTCGCATGACCCCTGACACCGAGCGCCGGGAGCACCGCAACGCGCCGGCGCTCCTCGCGGAGTTGAGGCGCGAGCGCTTCACCGGCGCGGTCGACGTCGAGGGCGGCCCGGGTGGCACGCTCTTCCTGCGCGACGGACTCGTCGGAGCGGTCGAGTCGCCGGCCGCTCCCTCCGCCCGCTCCCTGCTGCTGAAGTCCGGACGCGTCGAGGAGGACGACTGGGAGGCGGCGCTGGCCACTCCACTCTCCCCGAGGGCCTCGACCTCCCCGGCCTGCACCGCGAGTCCCCGGCCACGGTCGACCACCTGCTGAACCTCCTCACCGCGGCCTGACCGCCCGTCACCGCGCCGCCGACGCCGCCGCACCGAGTCCCGCAGCGGGGGGTGCTCGGTCCAGCCGTCCCGGCGGAGCGGACGGGCGCCGTGCGAACCCACCGTCGGAGACCGTCACTCTGCGTTCCGGGTCGGCCCGGAACGTCGCGTCCGGCTGCCCCGTGGCCGACCCTTGACGCACTCTTTGCAAGTGGCTGTGGTGCCCGGATCGATGCAGGTCGGGGACTTTGTGACCACTGCTGCGCACGGGTGGATGGTCAACAGGTGAGACGCACGATGACAACGGGTCAGACCACTCTTGTGCTGCGGGTTGTGTTCACCTTATCTTCCTGACGTCGCCAACAATCTACGCGGGTGGATTCGGCGTCAAGATTTGTCGTGATCTTGACAAGATACCCCTTGGCCTGCCTGGTTTCTGCATGCCAGGCGTCCGATCCGATGCAGCGGACGGGCAGCCGGTCGAGTGCTAGTCGCAAGTGAGCGGTAACCCTGTTCCGGCATGGCGCGAACCGGTAACGGCCCCACCGGGTCGTGCTCGCGCGTGCCCAATTCCTCCTGGAGGCATGTCCTTGTCCTCGTCTCCTTCCGCGCCGCGGCGCGGACTCGGTAGGGCTGTGACCGCGTCACTCTCGGTCGCCGCCCTGATATCCGCCGGCGTGGTCGCCGGCGCCGGTGTCGCGTCCGCGTCTCCCGCCGCGGACACCGCCGCCCGCACCCCGCTCGCGCAGAGCCTCTCGCCCGCAGTGGCCAGATCCAAGGCGCAGAGCGACGTTCCCGGGACGCAGAAACTGTCGGCCGCCGTCAGCCTCAAGCTGCGCAACAGGGCCGAACTCGACACGTTGATCGCCAACGTGAGCACCCCCGGATCGGCGCTCTACGGCGACTACCTGACCCCGGCCCAGTTCAACGCCCGGTACGCCCCCACCCAGGCCCAGGTCGACCAGGTCCGGTCCTACCTGACCGGTCA
Organism: uncultured Actinomycetota bacterium; assembly: GCA_963756705.1. GTDB lineage: Bacteria > Actinomycetota > Actinomycetes > Streptomycetales > Streptomycetaceae > Actinacidiphila. Next base: position 1,142,204 of record CAVWOS010000010.1, read on the forward strand.
GGGCCTGAAGGTCACCGGGGTGAGCGCCAACCGCCAGGTCGTCGACGTCACCGGCTCGACGTCGAAGATGGAGAAGGCATTCGCCACCAGCGAGGTCAACTACCTCGACACCGCCGAGCAGCGGCACTTCTACGCCAACAGCAAGGCGCCCTCCCTGCCCACGGGCATCGCCTCGCTCGTCCAGGGCATCACGGGCCTGGACAACCACACGACGCGGCACGCCAACCTGGCCGCGGAGCAGGTCGCCCCGAACGCCACGCCCAGCGGCTTCGGACCGACCCAGATCGACGGCGCCTACCGGTTCAACCAGATGTCCGCCGACGGCACCGGCCAGACCGTGGCGTTCGTGGAGTTCGACGGCTACAAGGCGTCCGACCTCACCACGTACAACACCCAGTACAGCCTGTCGGGCCCGGCCGCCAGCACCGTCTCCGTGGACGGCGCCAACTACGACAGCAGCCCCGGTGACGGCCAGGTCGAGGTCGAGCTGGACGCCGAGGTCGTGCGCGCCGTCGCCCCCAAGGCGACCCAGCTGATCTACGAGGCCCCCAACAGCGACCAGGGCCAGCTCGACATGTTCAACAAGATCGTGTCGGACAACCGCGCCCAGGTCATCTCCAACTCGTGGGGCTCCTGCGAGCCCGACACCACGCCGTCGGTGATGACCAGTGGCGACAACGCCATGGCGCAGGCCGCGGCGCAGGGCATCAGCATGTACAGCGCGAGCGGTGACGACGGCTCGCACGACTGCGCCCGCAGCACCAGCGGTTCGGGCGTCACGGCGGTCGACTTCCCCGCCTCCAGCCCGAACGGCACCGGCGTCGGCGGCACCACGCTGACCGTTTCCGGCACCACCTACAGCTCCGAGCACGCGTGGAGCGGCAGCGGCGGCGGCACCTCCACCGTCTTCGCCCACCCGTCGTGGCAGGCGGGCTCGGCCAAGCGGATGGTGCCGGACGTCTCCTCCAACGCGGACCCGAACTCCGGCTTCGCCGTGTACTCCCAGGGCAGCTGGGGCGTGGTCGGCGGGACGAGCGCGGCGGCTCCCACGTGGGCCGGCTTCACCGCGCTGGTCAACCAGAAGGCCGCCGCGGCGGGCCACGCCAAGGTCGGCCTCGCCAACCCCGCGCTCTACCAGATCGGGGCCGGCTCCAACCGGGCGGCGTCCTTCCACGACGTCACCAGCGGTTCGAACGGCAACTTCAGCGCCGGTACCGGCTACGACCAGGTCACCGGCCTGGGCACCCCGGTCGGCGACGGTCTCGCCAACGCCCTGCTGGGCACCGGCGGCTCGACCGGCGGCAACACGGTCACGGTGACCAACCCGGGCAGCAAGTCCACCCAGGTGAACACCGCGGCGTCGCTGCAGATCAGCGCGAGTGACTCGGCTTCGGGCCAGACGCTGACCTACAGCGCCACGGGCCTGCCGACCGGTCTGTCGATCAACTCCTCGACGGGTCTGATCTCGGGCACCCCGACGGTGGCGGGCACGTACAGCGTGAACGTCTCCGTCCACGACACCACCGGCGCGACCGGTTCGGCGGCCTTCACCTGGACCGTCACCAGCGGCTCCGGCGGCTGCACCGCCTCCCAGCTCCTGGGCAACCCCGGCTTCGAGACCGGCTCGGCCGCCCCGTGGACCGCCAGCACCGGCGTGATCGACGGCAGCACCGACGCCCCGGCGCACTCCGGCTCGTACAAGGCGTGGCTGGACGGCTACGGCACCACCCACACCGACACGCTCTCGCAGTCGATCACGGTCCCGTCCACCTGCACCAGCGCCACGCTCACCTTCTGGCTGTACGTGAGCACGGACGAGACCACCACCACCACGGCCTACGACAAGCTCACCGTCGCGGCCGGCACCACCACCCTGGCGACGTACTCCAACCTCAACGCCTCCAGCGGGTACGTCCAGAAGACGGTCAGCCTGTCCTCGCAGATCGGCAAGACCTTCACCCTGAAGTTCACCGGCACCGAGGACTCCTCGCTCGCCACGAGCTTCGTGATCGACGACACCGCCGCCAACGTCAGCTGACGACGACGGTGTGACACAGCGGGGGCGGGCCACTCGGCCCGCCCCCGCCTCGTGTCCGCACAGCCTTCCTCACACGTTCCCCCAGCGCGAACTCCCAGCTCAGCGGCCCGCACGATCGGCGACACACGGCGTTGTCAGTGATCACCACTATGTTCAGTGGTGTCCCGCCGGTCGTCTTGCGGGAAACCCCACTGCTGCATTGGAGATGACGCGTTGTCAGACTGGGAGACGTCGAGCACGGCCCGGGTCACCGAACCCGCCCGGCCGCGCAAGCTCGCCAAGGTCCCGTTCGTCGAGCTGGCCGACGGACGTCTGCAGGGCGTGGTGTCCAGCGGCTCCGACATCGAGCGGGTCTACGTGTCGTCCGTCGCGGCCGGCACCTTCGCCTTCGCGTGCAGCACCAACAACAACCGCCCGTGCGGCGGCGCGCGGGGCACCTTCTGCAACCACATCACCGCCCTGATCAACGAGGCATCGCTCCAGTACGGGGCCGAGCGCGTCGCCCGCTACCTGCGGGTGGAGATGCCCGACGGGCAGACGCCGCACGCGCAGGGCCTCCTGTACGCCATGCGCGGCACGCGGCCGTCGCAGGACCCCGGCAAGGCCGCCGCCACCGTCTTCAGCCGGTTCCTGCGCCACCTCGCCTACCTCGAACTCACCCCCACCACCGGGCCGCTGCCCGAGATGCAGTGGTTCCCGCCGACCAGGGCGGTGGCGTGATGCGCGTCGGACCGCTCACCGAGGACGTGCCCGGCCTCGACGAGGTCATGGCCGCCGTCGACGCCTTCGACCTGGTGCTGGCCTCCGGCCTGCTGCGCCCCCACCCCGCGCAGGCCCAGGGCCTGGCCGGACTCGCCGGAGCGGTGGCCGGCAGCCCGCTCGCCGACCGGGTCGCCGAGGCGGCGGAGAAGGCCGCGGCCGGCGCCGCGGGCGAGGACCACTTCGTCGCCCTCGCCGCCTCCCGCGCCGCGCTGCTCGGCTCCGCCCACGACGCCCTCACCGCGCGGATCGCCGAGGCGACCGGCCGGCCGCGGGCCGAGGAGGCTCCGGCCGCCGGCGGGCAGGAGGCGGCCCACGCCAACGTGCTCGCCGCCGCCCGCTCCTGGCTCGCCGACCTCGCCCGGGCCGGCTGGCAGGGCATCGACCACGACCTGGTCTCGGGCGCGGCGCCCGTGGTCTCCGCGATGCTCCCCGACCCGGCCCTGCGCCGCCCCGCGACCCTCCTGGACGGGTTCGCCGCCGAACTGGCCGCCTCCTGCCCGGGCGCCGCGCTGGAGCGGATGCCGCTGCGCCGCTGGGCCGACCTGTGGTCGCGGGCCCTGCTGCTGACCGTGCCCGGAGCGCTCGGCGCCCCGCCCGCCGGCACGGCCACCGGCCGCCTGCTGCCGCTCGGCGTCGACCTGCACGAGCACGCGACCGCAGTACAGGCCCAGGTGCACGCGGTGTTCGAGCCCGCGGACGGGTCGGCGCCCCGCCTGGTGCGCGCCGCCGTCTCCGCGCCCAAGCCGGACACCGTGGTCGGCGCCGGCCTGTGGCAGCTGCTGCGCCCGCACCTGTCGCTGCTGGCCGCCGTCGGCGAGGGCCGCTCCATGGAGCTGGAGGGCATGCCGCTCACCGCCGAGGGCGACCTGCTGTGGAGCGAGGCGCACGCCCGCCCGGGGGAGCCCGCCGACGCGTTCGCCACCGCCCGCGTCGCCCTGCCCACCGCCCAGGCCCCGGCCACCGCGCCGCTCGACCGCCACCCGGCCCGGATCGCCGTCCCCGTCTTCGTGGAGGGCTACACCGTCGCGCCGGAGGAGGACGGGCCGGTCCTCACCATCGCCGGACAGCGCTTGGCCCTGGACACCGACCGCCTCCCGGTCGCCGGACCGCTGACCCCCGAGGCCGTCGCCGCGTCCGCGGCCTGCGTCGCACTGCTGCGCTGGGACGCCGGCGCCTTCCGGCTCCAGCCGCTCGCCATCGAGGCGACCGTACGCAAGAAGGCCGTCGCCCTGCACGCCGGCGGCTGGGCCGGGGGCACCACCGACAAGGCGGGCGCCAAGGCCGAGAAAGCCGCCACCGACGCCGTGGCCGTCCTGCGGGAACGCGCCGGAAGGCTGCTGCGCAAATGACCGAGCCCACCACCGCCGTACCGGCGCCCGCCGGAGAACCGGCCGCGGCCCCGGCCGCACCGGGTCCCGCGGACGCGGCCTGCGACAACCGGCGCCAAGCCCTGTACTGGCGGCTCCTGGCCCGCCTCTTCGACCACGACGAGCAGGCCGCCCTGGAATCGGCGAGTGCCGCCGTCCTGGAGGACATCGGCCTGCCGCCCGCGCTGCTGGACCCGCAGACCTCCGTCGACTCCGTGGTGCAGCGCCACCCCGAACTGGCCGAGGAGTTCGACGGGTTGATGGTCGTCGCACCCGAGGCCGACGGTTCCCGCGACCGGGCGGCCGAGGTCCGCCGCGCCGCGCTGGTCTCCAAGGTCCTGCTCAACGTCTTCGACACCGGCTCCGGCGGCGTCAGCGCCGAACGGCTGGCCCGCTGGCAGTCCGACGCGGACTGGCTGGAGCGGGCGCTGGGCTGCCGGCCCGGCGAACTGCGCGGCGGCAGGCCGGGCGCGTCGGCGGGCAAGGGCTTCGGCCCGGACACCGCGAGCGGCGGCGGCTCGGGCGCCACCCCCGACCTCAGCCGGCTGATCCCCGCGATCGGCCCGGAACTCGGCTCCATCGAGGCCGACCTGGTGCACCGGATGCACCTGCGCGAAGTCCTCGCCGACCCCGTGCTCGCCGCCCGGCTGACCCCCAGCATGTCGCTGATCGAGCAGCTGCTGCGGGACAAGAACAACCTCTCGGGCGTGGCCCTGGCCAATGCCAAGGCGCTCATCCGCCGCTTCGTCGACGAGGTCGCCGAAGTGCTGCGCACCCAGGTCGAGAAGGCCACCGTCGGTGCCATCGACCGGTCGGTCCCGCCCAAGCGGGTCTTCCGCAACCTCGACCTCGACCGCACGATCTGGAAGAACCTCACCAACTGGAGCCCGGAGGAGGAGCGGCTCTACGTCGACCGGCTCTTCTACCGGCAGACCGCCCGCAAGACGACGCCCCAGCGGCTGATCGTCGTCGTGGACCAGTCCGGCTCCATGGTCGACTCGATGGTCAACTGCACCATCCTCGCCTCGATCTTCGCCGGCCTGCCCAAGGTCGATGTCCACCTGATCGCCTACGACACCCGTGCCATCGACCTCACCCCGTGGGTCCACGAGCCCTTCGAGGTGCTGCTGCGCACCAAGCTCGGCGGCGGCAACGACGGGCCGGTCGCGATGGCCATGGCCCGCCCGAAGATCAGCGAGCCCCGTAACACCGCCATGGTGTGGATCTCGGACTTCTACGAGTTCAGCCGCTCCCAACCGCTGTTCGAGGGGATCGAGGCCGTGCACCGCTCCGGGGTGAAGTTCATCCCGGTCGGCTCGGTGACCAGCTCCGGCCGCCAGGAGGTCAACCCCTGGTTCCGGGAGCGCTTCAAGGCCTTGGGCACCCCGGTGATATCCGGTCACATCCGCAAGCTCGTCCACGAGCTCAAGTCGTTCCTCACCTGAGGCCGGGCGCCCCGCACCAGCCCTTCCCCACATTCCGACGGATTCCCGCGGGACCGCCGTCGGTCACCCTCACCACGAAAGGCCCTGCCGTGTCCGACCTGCTGCGCGCCCCCGCCGAGATCAAGTACGCCGAGGAACTGGAGTGGCTGGAGTCCGTCGACGACGGCCCCAAGCCCTTCTCCTGGCGGCTGTCCCCGAAGATGGTCCGGCTCTTCGTCCTGGGCTCCGAGCGCTCCGACGGCCTGGACCGGGAGATCTCGCAGAAGTGGTTCGGCGACCGCGGCATCGTCGAGCGTGCCATCGTCACCCTCGCCTCCGACCGCGGCCTGCTGCTCATAGGCGACCCCGGCACCGGCAAGAGCTGGCTGGCCGAACTGCTGGCCGCCGCCATCTGCCGCAACTCCACCCTCGTCGTCCAGGGCACGGCCGGCACCACCGAGGACCACATCAAGTACTCCTGGAACGTGTCCATGGTCATCGCCAAGGGCCAGTCGCGCGAGTCGATGATCCCGTCGCCGATCATGACCGCCATGGAGACCGGCGCGATCGGCCGCGTCGAGGAGCTCACCCGCTCCACCAGCGACGTCCAGGACGCCCTGATCTCGATCCTGTCCGAGAAGTACATCTCCGTGCCCGAACTCGACAGCGACGGCATCGTGTTCGCCAAGCCCGGCTTCTCCGTCATCGCCACCGCCAACAGCCGCGACCGGGGCGTCAACGACCTGTCCTCCGCGCTCAAGCGCCGCTTCAACTTCGTCCGCATCCCGGTGGTGACGAACAAGAAGAGCGAGGCCGAGATCGTCCGCTTCCGTACCGAGGAGCTGCTGCGCCGCCACGAGCTGGAGCTGGACGTGCCGCCCACGCTGCTGGACGTGCTGCTCCAGAGCTTCGCCGACCTGCGCGCCTCGGCCGCCTCGGCCGGCAGCGACGACGAGAAGCTGGAGTCGGCGCTGTCCACCGCCGAGCAGATCGGCGTGCTGGAGGACGCCGTCCTGCACAGCAACTTCTTCGGCGAGCGGTCCCTGACCGCCCGCACGCTGGCCTCATCCCTCGTCGGCTCGCTGGCCCGGCGCGACCCCGAGGACCTGGCCATCCTCAACAAGTACCTGCACGGCGTGGTCGAGCCGCGCAGCAAGGAGGAGGGCGGGTCCTGGCCGGAGTTCCTGGCCGGCGGCCGTGACGCGATCGCCACCCTGTCATGAGCGGGCCGCACGAAGGCACCTTCACCGCCCTGCGCGGCCAACTCCAGGACGCCGCCGAGACGTTCGCCGACGGGCCGGACGCTCTGGAGGGCATCCTGCTGGGCATGGTCGACGACGTCGACCGGGCGGTGCGCGAGCCGCTGGAGATCTTCCCCGTCTGCCACCACTCGCCCGCCTCCGCGATCGCGATGGCCCGCCGCCTGCGCGAGAAGCAGCCCAAGGTCGTCTACCTGGAGCTGTGCGAGGACATGGCGCCGCTGCTGACCGAGCTGCGCAACTGCCGGCTGCCCGTGGCCCTCCAGGCGTTCGCCGCCGAGGTCGACGGGTTCCCGCCCGCGTGGTCCCCGCTGTCGGTCGTCGCCCCGGTCACCGAGGCGTCGGCGGAGTACCAGGCCATCGCGTACGCGCTGGAGACCCCGGGCGTGGAGCTCGTCCTGGTCGACCGCTCGTCGGACCACGTCTTCCAGTGGGACCGGCGCCCCGACGCCACCGACGCCACCGACGCCACCGACGCCACCGGCGCGCGGCCCCCGGCCGACCCCGAGGCGCCGAAGGAGCCGGAGGAGGCCGCGCTGCACGGCGACGCCGTCGGCGTGGAGATCGGCGACCTGCGCCCGCGCTTCGCCGAACTGGAGGAGCACCTGCTGCGCCACGGCCGGGTCCGGCACTGGTCGGAGTGGTGGCACCAGTACGTCGAACTGCCCCTCGCCGGCAGCGACCACGACACCTACCGCCAGGCGATGTTCCTCATCGGCAGCCTCTTCCGCCGGCTGGCCCCCGGCGACCCGCACCGGGTGCGGGTGGACGAGGACCGCGAGCGCTACATGTGGACGCGGATGCGGGCGCACCTGGCCGGGACCGGCACCGATCCGGCCGACTGCCTCTACGTCTGCGGGGCCTACCACGCCGCCAGCCGCGTCGCGGAGTTCGGCGTCGAGGGCGCCGACACCTTCGTCATCGAACCGCCCACCGCCACCAAGTGGCTGCACGGCCTGATCCCGTCCAGCCACGCGGCGATCGAGGCGCAGTTCGGCCTTGCCTCCGGCTCGGTGTCGATCGCCGCCACCGTGTGGGCGAAGAACGTCAAGCACGCGCGGGTGCGCCCGTACCGGCTGGCCGGGCAGGCGGGCGCGAAGAAGACGGCGCCGCGCAAGACCCCCGCCCCGGCCGTCCCCGCCGCCCTCGCGCCGCAGGAGACGCCGGCCGACCGGCTGACCGGTTTCCTGCGGCAGCCGCCCGTGCTCGACCGGCTCGACGAGGCCGAACTGCTCGGCTGGTCGGTCGACATCGTGCGCGCCGCCCGCCGCAGCGGCTACCTCGCCTCCACCGCCGACGCCATCGCGGTCTTCGAGACCTCGATCCTGCTCGCCGGGATGCGCGACCGGGCCAGGCCGACGCCGTACGACTTCATGGACGCGGCCGTCACCTGCATCGAGAAGGACGCCGTGCCCGGGCGGCGCGACGTGCGCCGGCTGGTCGAGATCATGATGGGCGGCGACCGGATCGGCCAGGTCGGCTACGAGTCGCTGCCGCCGCTCGCCCGCGACGTGCACGACCGGCTCGCGCCGCTGGAGCTGAGGCTCGAACAGCGGGGGGTGCAGCGAGCCCTGCTCGACATCGCCGGCCGACCCGAACTGGAGCGCTGCTCCGACCTGCTGTGGATGCTGCGCCGGCTGATGCCGCCCGGCGCCGCCCGTCCGATCATGGGCGAGCGGACCCTGGGGGAGCGGCCGATCCAGGAGTCCTGGGACCTGGCGCTGGGCACCCACCAGCGCGCGCTCATCGAGCTCGGCTACGAGGGCGTCGGCATCGAGCAGGTCCTCGAACAGCGGCTGCGCCGGGCCGCGTACGACCCGCAGGCCACCACCGCCACGGTCCTGGAGGCGGTCGAGGACGCCACGCTCTATCTGGGCAGCCGCCGCCTGGCCGACGAACTGGGCACCCGCGCTCTGGAGGTGCTCGCGGCCGAGCGCACCGTCGACGGCGCCCCGCAGGTGCTGCGCCGGGTCCGGCGGCTGCTGGCGTACTACCGCACCAGCGAGCCCGTGCTGCCGCCGTGGATCGAGTCCTTCGTCAAGACCGGCTACGCGCACTACTGCACCCTGCTGCCGACGGCCTTCACCGACGAGGAGGCCACCGCCGGCCAGGTCGCGGCGATGCTGGGCTTCCTCTTCAGCATGGAGACCCTGGCCCTCTCGCTGGGCTGCGACCGCACCCAGCTGGAACTGGCCGTCGCCCAGTCGCACCCGCAGGACCCGCCGCGCACGGCCCTGCTGTGGGCGGCCCGCACCCACTTGGGGGACATGACCCGCGCCCAACTGCGGGCACGCTGCGACGACCTGCTCGCCAACCCCCTCGTGGTGCCGGCCTACCCGCGCTACCTCAGCGGCTTCCTGTACGCCCTCGAACCGGTGCCGGGCCTCACCGACTTCGTGGTGGAAGCGGTGTCCAACGCCTTCGCCCGGCTGCCGGACCCCGTCCTCCTGCCGTGGCTCCCGACCCTGATCACCACCCTCCGGTCGGGCGGCGCCGACCTGGCACCCCTCTTGACCCGTGCGGCCGGCCGCGTCTTCCCCGGCCGCCTCGCCGACCTGGACATCTGGGTGCCGCCGTGGCGGGCCGAGCCCGAGCCCGCCGCTTCCGTGGCGGTACGGCGGACGGGCGCCGCGCCGCGCGGCTGCGCGCTCCTGCCCGCCCACCCGGAGACCTGCGACGCGCTCGCGGCCCTCCTCGGCTGCGAGGGCGGCTGGCAGGAGCCCGACGAGGGGCCTTCGGGCGCGGTGCTCCTGGGGCACCACCCGGCCACGGCCGAGGCGCTGGAGGTTCTGCTGGCGAGCGCCTGACCCGTGTGAGGTGTGAGTGGGGGCCGCGACCACGGCCCCCACTCGCGCTGCGCGCCCGCCGGAAGCGGCTGCCGCCCCCGTCGGACGCGGTGTCAGTAGGCGAGCGCGGTCATCAGCCGGCGTATCGCCTCGGTCATGGCCGGGCGCAGCCCCCTGAGGTCGGGCAGTTCCGGCGGGTCGTCGGAGTCCGGGGCGTCGCCCGGGCCGTTCCAGCTGCGGTAGCCGTCGATCTTGAGGGTGAGCACGGCGCCGCCGCGCAGGACCTCCAGCGTCCGGTCGGAGTCGCTCGGCTCCACGAAGTACGCTTCGTCACCGACACCGGTGACCGGGTGCACGTCGGTCCCGGGGAGGAAACTGCTGTCCGTGGCGACGAGGACGCTCCCGTCGGATGCGTCGGCGGGGACGGTGGAGACCCGGGCCCGGCGGGCGTTCTCGAACTCGTCCCGGGGGTCGGTCTTCTTGTGCAGCTCCACGCCGACGGTGATCGTGCAGTCGGTCACCCACCCGTCCCCGGCCGGCGACGAGCCGCTCAGCACGCACGACAGCTCGTCCAGCGCGGGTCCCCTGCTCACCTTGGCGGCGGACGCGGCGAAACCCTGCTTTCCCACGGCGTCCGTCAGCGGTTTGAGCGCCTCCCCGTCGCACGGGTTGCCGCCCAGGCGGTAGCCGTACAGGCGCGGAGCCGTGTCGCCGCTCGCCGGCAGCACCGTCGCCCACACCGCCGAGGCCGCCACGATCCCCCCGAGCGCCCACACCCACGGCCGTGCCCACCACCTTGCCGCGGCCGCTTTCCCCTCGGACCCGCCCGGCGGCTCGCCGCCGTCCTCACCCTCCAACTCCGGCTCACCGATCACCGCGGACCCCCTCGTCCCATGCCCCTCACCCTAGGGCGCGTGGGGCCGGTTCGGGGCCGGACGCCCTTCGCGGGCGGCGGCGGCCGTGTCCGCGGACGGCCCCTCCCAAGCGGGAGTTGAGAGCGCGCCACTAGTCTCCGTGCGCCGGTAATTCCTGTGGCTGAGGTGAACCAGGCGTGCCGCGTGTACGTACACCCCTGCACGTACGGCACTTCTCTGTCACCAATCGGCGAAAGGACGTCCACACCATGGGATTCCGGAGGATGAAACGTGCGGAGCGTCCGCCGCGGCGGGCCGGTCTCGACGCCGCCGGCACGAACCTGCGGGGCGCGGGGCGGGAGAGCGCGCTCCGTGCGGTGCGGGAAACCTGCCGCCGGGGGACCGTAAACGGTGACGGCGACGCCGCTTCCGTCGCCATTACCGGGAGGGAGAGACGCTCCGCCCGTACGGGCAGACCCTGAGCCTCGACGCCATCGAGGCGGTGCGGCCGGGCGGCTCCGTGGCGCGCGCCCACCCGCCCGCACGCTTCGCCCCGGCCGACCCGGGCCGGCCCCGTCCCCGACCAGAAGCAGGAGTATGACTTCGTCATGATCACATTACCTCGGCGGATCGCCCGCGCGTTCGGAGCCTCGCTCACCGAACTCGGCATCAACAGCCTGACCTGGGCCGCGGCCGGCCTCGGTGGCTGCGTCGGCTTCGGCGTGCTGCCGGGCAGCTGGCCGACGTACGGCCGGGCGGCCGCGGCCGGGGTCCTCACCATGGTCTTCGCCGTCGGGGTGGAGGACCTCCTGGAGGACGTCATCGCGCCGCTGCGGGTGATGGCCGGCCCCCGGCCGCGCGGGCCGCGCCGCGGCGGGGAACCGGCCGGCGCCCCGGCCACCGTCCAGGAGGGGGTCGCGCGGGTGCAGAAGGTCGTCTGCGCCAACGCTGCCACCCGGGCGGCCGACGACGCCTTCCGGCTCGACCGCGGCCAGGTGCTGTTCACCGACAGCAGCCGGTGGCAGGGCTACCCCGACGGCACCGCGACCTTCCTGCTCGCCCCGGGCGCGTACCTGCGCTACTGGCGCGACAGCAAGGGAGACGGACGCACCCCCAAGGTCGTCTTCACCTTCGTCACCGCCGCTTCCCCCGAGCCGGTCCGCGTCACCGACACCCGCCAGTTGCAGCGGCTGGTGGAGGACCTGGCACGGACCGCCGACGGCGAGGGCGGCCCCGACGCGAAGGACGCCGGCCTCCAGACGGCGTGACCTCCGGCCGTGCCGTCCCCGCCCGTCCGGGCCGCGACGGCACGGCCGCCCTTCGCGGCGGGCCGCGCGGGCGAGCACCGCGTGCCGTGACGACGTCGATCCGCACCGGCGGCCGCCGAGCGGCCCGCGTACGCAGGCACCCCCGGCGGGATCGGCCGGGAAAAATCCCCTCCTCCTATCGGCCGCCGACCGCGATGGTGTCCGACATGACACTGCCCACCGAACCAGGGGTCACCAGCCGCGAAGAGCTGGCACGTTGCATCGGCCGACTCGGCGCCGAGTTCCAGCAGCGCGGGTACGCATGGGAGAACCCGGCGCTCGACCGGTACCTCGACGCCCCCGCCGCCTGCGTCCGGGACCACGGAAGGTCGGCGGGCCCGCTGCCGGCGTCCGGGGACGCTCCCGCCATCTGGGGCTTCGTCGCGTTCGTGCTCGGCGCGGCCACGGTCTACGAGTAGCCGGGAAGGCGCCGGCAGGCGGGGCGCCGGCCGGAGGAACGGCGGCGGGCGACGGGAGTTGTGCCGGGGCGCGACCGGTGAAATCCGTGTGCGAACGGTGTCGGTGGAAGCGCATATCCTGCACCGGAAGATCACGCGATACCAGGGGAGGGCGCGGAATGTTCGGCAAGTTGTCCGCCAGGGGCGGCGCGGAGAGACCCGCGGCGGACCCGCACGCCCTGCCGGCCCCGCCCGGGCCGAGGAACGGGACGTACGCGCTGCGCGCGCTGGGGGACGCGCGGGTGCTCGCGCTGGGAGGCGTCCTGCCTGGAGGAGCCGGCCGGCTCCATCTCCCACGCGCTGCTGCCCCTGCTGCGCACCGGCCGCGCCGACCGGGCCCGCGAACTGCACCTCGCCGGCTACCGCGGCGCCCGCCGCAAGCCCTCGATGTCCGGCGAGGTCGGCCGGCACCTGGAATTCTGCGCGCTGACCGGCAACGAGGCCCGCGGCCTGGAACTCCTCGCCGAGAACCGCGGCCTGTTCGACGAGGTGGAATCGCCGCTGCACCAGGTGAGCTTCCTGACCGGCGTCGAGGTCCTCCTCCAGCGGGTCGAGTCGCTCGGCCACGCGGACCTGCCCGCCGCCGGGTACGCCGGCCGCGCCTGGACGGTGGGCACTCTGCGCGCCGAGGTACGCGGCCGCGCCGACGACCTGGCCGCCCGCTTCGACGCCCGCAACGGGACCACGGCCCACACCGACCGCCGCCGCAGACGGCTGCAACGCGCCCCGCTGCTGGACGCGCTGGAACTCACCCTGCGCCCCCGCGTCCTCGACGACGTGGCCGCCGCCACCGACGCGGGGTCCGCCGCCCCCGCAGCCCGTACGCCCGCCGCCGTCCCCGAGGCGCTGCCCGAACTCGTCCTGCGGGCCCGGGCCCTGGACGAGCAGGGGCACCCGGACGCGACCGCCTGCTGGGCCAGGCTGCGCGCCCTCGTCGCCGCACCGGACTACGCGCACCCCGACGACCCGGCCGTCGGCCTGCTCGCCCGGCTGCGGGCGGACCTGCTGGCCGACGAGGCGAGTCTGGCGCACGAGAAGGACGAGTACGCCGACGCCGCCGGCCTCTACGCGCGGGCGGCCGACCTGTACGAGGAGGCCGGGGAGCGGGGCGACGCCGTGTTCGCCCGCGGCCGCGCCCTGCTCGCCGAGGCGGAGAAGCCCGCCGGGCGAGCGGGCGGGGCCGGGGAGGCGGAGCCCGGGGAGGAGGCGGAGGAGGACCGGTCCGCCCTGCTCGGCGAGGTCCACGCCGCCGTCGTCCGCATGCAGGAGGAGACCCCCGGCCTCGCCCCGTACCAGGAGGCCCGCCTGCTGCGGCTGCGGGCCTCCGCGCTCGGCCTGCGGTTCCGGATGTCGGGGACCGAGGAGGAGGCCGCGCCGGTCCTCGCCGAGATGGACCTGCTGCACGCCTTCGCCACCCGGCACGGCGTCGTCAGCCAGATGTCCGGCGCCAGGTTCCTGCGGGCCACCACGCACGCCGTCCGCGGCGACCTGGCCGCCGCCCGGGCCGAGACCGACGTCCTCGTCGAGGAGCTGCGGGAGCGCGGGCCCGCCTGGCACCTGCCCCGCGCGCTCGGCCTGCGCGCCCGGATCCTGTTCGGCGTGCGCGACGCGCGGGCCGCGCACGCCGACCTGACCGAGGCCCTGCGGCTGGCCGCCGACTGGCCCGCGGAGGCGGTGCACACCGCGCGCCTGCACCGCGATCTCGCCGAGGCGTGCCTGCCGCTCGGCCGCCCCGAGGAGGCGCTGCGCCACCTGATCCGCTCGGCGGAGCTGGACCTGCGCGCGGGCAAGCGGATCGACGCCTTCTGCACCTACAGCAGCGCCGCCGACCTCAGCCTCGACCTGGGCCGCGTGGAGGACAGCATCGCCCTGCTCGACTCCGTGCTGGCCGAACCGGACGCCGCCGCGGGCGAACCGGACGACCGGCTGCTGGCCCAACTGCGCCTGCTCCGCGCCCGCGCGCTGCACGCGGGGGAGGACCTCAAGGCCGCCACCGCGGAGTTCGTCGCCCTCGCCGCCGAGTCGGCCGGCTGGGACGACGATCCGGGCAGCCACGCCATGATCGCCGCGGAGACGGCCGTACTCCTCGGCGAGGCGGGCGAGTTCGACCGGGCCCGCAAGGCCGTGGACCAGGCGCTCGCCGCCCACGCCCGCGCCCCCCGCTACGAGCAGCTGAGCAACAGCCTGCGCGAACTGGCCCGCCTGCGCGCCGAGCGGGAGGGACCCGACGGCCTCGACGACGCCCTCGCCCTCCTCACCGACGCCGGCCGCGTCGCCGACGAGGCCCGCGCCGCCGGGTTCGAGGCCCGCGGCCGTTCCCTGGACACCGCCCTCGCCTACGAACACGGCCGGGTCAACGCCTACGCCGGGGCGTACGAGGACGCGCTGGCCGCGCTGGACAAGGCCCTCGGCCTGCTCGGCACACCGGCGACCCGGGACGGCCGGGTCGGCGAGCGGGCCGAGTGCGTCCGGCTGGCGGGCGTCGTCGAGGGCCTCTACCTCAAGCGCACGGCCCCCGCGCTCACCCGGCTCGACGCGGCCGTCGCCCGCCTGGCCGCCCTGGGCCGCACCGAGGAGACCAGACCGCTCACCTCCCTGGCCTCGCGTCTGCGCGACGAAAGATAGGCGATAGGGAGTCGTCCCGCGCCGCCCCCCGGTGCACGTACGCGCGCCGGGGGGCGGCTCAGGTCAGGGCCGCAGCAGCCGGGGATCCTGGCCGATGCCCCCGTTCCGGGTGGCGGCGACGGTCCGGCCCCCGCGTCCGGCGGGCAATCTGGGAGTAGGACGCCGCGACGGGGGTGCCGGACACTGACGCCGACCGTTCCAGCCGACGGATCCTGGGGGACCCCACATGGCCCACATCAGTCTCGACAACGACCTGCCCGGCATCAGCGGGCTGATGCGCAACCGCCCCGACACGGCCGCCCCGTTGAACCACCTGGCCGAGGTGATGCTGCGCGGCCCGCTGACGCTCAGCCGCGGGGAGCGCGAGCTGATCGCGGCCTACACCTCGAACCTCAACGAGACCCCGTTCTGCGCCGGTTCGCACAGCGCCTTCGCCGCCGCCCAGCTGGACGGCGGCCACGACCTGGTCAAGGCCGTCCTGCACGACGCCGACGAAGCGCCGATCACGCCCAAGATGCGCGCGCTGCTGCGGATCGCCGGCCAGGTGCGCGGAGAGGTGAGGGTCCTCCCGGCGGAGCTCGTCGCCGCGGCGCGCGACGAGGGCGCGACGGACGAGGAAATCCACGACACGGTCCTGATCGCGGCGTCGTTCTGCCTCTTCAACCGCTACGTCACCTGCCTCGGCACCGACATCCCGACGGACCCGGCCGTCTACGACGAGAGCGCCAAACGCATCGTGGCCGAGGGCTACTTCACCTCCCCGTGACCGCGACCGCCCGATGGCGGTCGCGCGTTCCGACTGAGGACGGCGTGGGCTTTGCGTTAGCTTGACCTATGACCTCCATTGACCAGTCCCGCGAGGAGCTGACCCACCTGCTCGGTCGCGTCGAGCAGTGGTACGACGGCCTGTACGGGCTGGCGGACCACGCGCCGGACGCGGCCGAACTGGCGGCGGGCCACGCCCAGTTGCGCAGCCTGCGCACGAGGGCGCTGTCGAACCAGCTCAACGTGGGCCTGCTCGGCCGGCAGTCGGCCGGGAAGAGCTTCCTCATCAGCGGACTGCAGGGCGGTCTGCAGTACTTCAGGTTCACCGACGAGGAGGGCGACTTCTCCGAGGAGTACCTCGGGATCCTCCCCTCCTCGGCCAACCCGACCACCGCGTGCCCGTCCACGGTCGTGCCCGTGCAGGACGACGCCTCCGTGGACGCCTCCGGCCGCGGGCTGCTGCGCGTCCGCTTCTCCGACGCGGACTGGCTGGACATCGGCACGAGCCTGCCGCCCACGGTGGTGTCGGCGTACGGCGCCGCCGACGGCCGCACGCTGGACCGGCTCGACCCCTCGCACTACGCCCGCCACGTCGAGGAGATGGAACTGCTCATCTCCGACTTCCGCCTGCCCGCCAAGCTCTACGACCTGCCCGGCGCGGAATCGGTGATCGAGGAGCACAACGTGATCATGCGGAAGGCGTGGAAGGACGCCGACTGCTTCATCTACGTCAGCCAGGGGACCTCCGCGCTGACGATCGACGAACTGGACCTCATCCGCGAGCTCTACGCGGAGCACCTGAAGACCGGCAAGCGCGTGCTGTGGGTGCTCACCGGCATCGACCGGGCCTCGCAGATGGAACGGGGCCAGGCCGCCTGGAAGAGCGTGCTCGCGACGAACAACACCTACCTGCGCGACCACTTCGCCCGCTCCCCCCGGGTGCGCGAGTCGTTCATCGGTGAGGGGTTCATCCCGGTGTCCGCGGCCTGGGAGGCCCAGGCGGACTTCGAGGACGAGAACGGAGGGGACGGAGGTTCGCTCCGCCGGCGCGGCCGGATGGACGCGCTGCGGCAGCGGCTCACCGAACTGATCGACAGCGGCGCCGGCCAGTTCCACCTGGCCCAGGTCGCCGACGAGGCCCGGCTGCTCGTCCGCAGGAGGCAGCGGCCCATCGAGGACCTGGTGGCCGCCCACCAGGTGTCCTCCGCGGAACTGCGGAAGCAGGAGGCCGCCGTGAGCAACCGGATCGACCGGCTGGCCGGCGCGGTGGAGCGGCTCGACACGCACCTGCGCAAGGAGCTGGAGCGGCGGATCCGCGCGGTGCACAAGCCCTTCCAGAAGCTGTCCGGTGTGCTCCACGACCACCTGGACGCGCTGATCGACGGGGGCAACCTGAAGCCCGACCACGTGAGCCGGATCAACATCCGCACGGTGGAGACCTTCGCGCGCTGGATGGCCGCGCCCGACGGCCCGGACGCCGTCTGGCGGAAGCAGATGGCCGAACTCGACGCGAGCGCCCGCAGGGAGCTGCGGGTCGTGCTGGAGGAGGACTCCGCCGGTCCGCGGCTCGTCACCCCGGAACCGTTCGACCCCAACGCCTTCCTCACCACCAGCGACGGGCGCCGCACCGTAGGCGTCTACGGCCTGGTGAAGGCGACGGCCGCGACGGTCGGCGTCGCGAGCCCCATCGTCGGCGGGGTGGCTGTGGGCGTGGCCGGCGTCAGCCTGTCGGCGATCGCGTTCCCGGTCGCCGCGTCGGTCGGCGCGGCCATCGCGGTCGCCAAGATCGTGGACGCGTTCAAGGAGCGGGAGTCCGCGATCGAGCGGGAGCGGAACGAGCGCAAGCGGCTCGTCGACAGCCAGGCGGAGCGCGCGCGGACGGACTTCGCGGCGGCGGCCGAGGCGCAGGCCCTCCGGCTGATCGACGCCGTCGAGGACCACGTCGAGCAGTACCGCTCCCGCCTCCAGGACACGCTGGCCCAGATCAAGGAGCGGATCCGGTCGCCGGACAACGTGATGAGCCTCGAACTGGTCTCCCGCCTCGGCCCGGTCGACGCGAGCGCCAAGACCCTGATGGCGGACCTCCAGGCCCTGTCGGAGGACGCCCAGCGCTGAAAGCGCCCGCGAAGCGCCGGGCGGCGCGGAGGCGGAGGGGGAACCGGGCGGGGCGCCGGACGTGTCCGTGATCACGGGGGTGCTCGTCCGGTTCCGCCCCCGCACCGCACAGGCACCGTCCGGGGGGACCTCCACCATGAGCGCGACACACCACACCTCCACCCTGGGCGCGGTCGGCGCGCCCGCCCGGCGCAACACCGAACTGGTGCTGCTGGCCTTCGCGGTGGCCGTACCGGTCCTCGCGTACGCCAACGTGGGCCTGGCCCTGCACGGCTCCTTACCGCCCGGCCTGCTGGAGTACGGCCTGGGGCTGGGCCTGCTCGCCGGGGCCGGGCACCTGGCCGTCCGGAGGTGCGCGCCGCACGCCGACCCCCTGCTGCTCCCGCTGGCCACCCTGCTCAACGGACTCGGCCTGGTGGTCATCTGGCGCCTCGACCAGTCCAGGAGGCTGCGGCTGAGTTCCACGTTCGTGGAGGCGGCACCCCGCCAACTGCTCTACTCCGCACTCGGATTGACGCTGTTCGTCGCCGTCGTCGTGTTCCTCAAGGACCACCGGATCCTCCAGCGCTACACCTACATCTCCATGGCCGCCGCGCTCGTCCTGCTGCTCCTGCCCCTCGTGCCGGGCCTGGGCCTGAACGTCTTCGGCGCCCGCATCTGGATCTCGGTGGGCGGGTTCACCATCCAGCCGGCCGAGTTCGCCAAGATCGTCATCGCCGTGTTCTTCGCCGGCTACCTGGTGGTCAAGCGCGACGCGCTGGCGCTGGCCGGCCGGCGGTTCGCCGGGCTGGCCCTGCCCCGCGGCCGGGACCTGGGACCGATCCTGGTCGTGTGGGCCGTGTCGATCCTGATCCTCGTCTTCGAGACCGACCTGGGCACGTCGCTGCTCTTCTTCGGCATGTTCGTCGTCATGCTCTACGCGGCGACCGAGCGCACCAGCTGGATCGTCTTCGGCCTGATGATGTCCGCCGCGGGCGCGGGCGGGGTGGCCTCCTTCGAACCGCACGTCCAGCAGCGGGTGCGGGCGTGGCTGGACCCGATGGGGGAGTACCTCAAGAGCCGGCAGGGCATCCCCGGCCACACCGAGCAGTCCATGCAGGCGCTGTGGGCCCTGGGGTCCGGCGGGAGCATCGGCACGGGCCTCGGCCAGGGCAACTCCGACCTCATCGGCTTCGCCGCCAACTCGGACTTCGTCCTGGCCACGGTGGGCGAGGAACTGGGCACGGCGGGCCTCATGGCGGTGCTGGTGCTGTACGCCCTCATCGTCGAACGCGGCCTGCGGGCGGCGCTGGCCACCCGCGACCCCTTCGGCAAGCTGCTGGCGGGCGGGCTGTCCGGCGCGTTCGCCCTCCAGGTCTTCGTCGTGGCCGGCGGCGTGACGGGCCTCATCCCGCTCACCGGCATGACGATGCCGTTCATCGCCTACGGCGGCTCGTCGGTGATCGCGAACTGGGCCCTGGTCGGCATCCTCGTCCGGATCAGCGACACCGCCCGCCGCCCGGCGCCCGTCGGCGACGAGGCCGAGGAGTAAGCGGGCCGGAGGAGCCATCGCGCGGCGGGAGCGGCGCCCGCCGCAGGGGCGGAGGCGTTGCCCGCGAAGATCGGGGCAGGCGGTGGGTGAGCGGGCGGTGAGGCCGGGAGAAGCATCCGGCGGCCGCCCGCGGCGGATCGGACGGACCGGCACCGGTCCTCGGACCAGGAGGCAGTTCATGAGTGCCAGCGACAAGGCCAGGGCCAAGACCGACGTGGCGGCGGGCAAGGTCAAGGAGACCGCCGGCGACGCCGTGGGCAACGAGCGGCTGGAGGCCGAGGGCCGCGCCGACCAGGCCGAGGGACACGTCCACGAGGCCAAGGAGAAACTCAAGGACGCGGTCAAGGACATCACCCACCGCGACCGCTGACCGCGCGGCGACCGCGCACCCGGGACGGGGCCACCGGCAGGGCCGGTGGCCCCACCCGTGTCCGGGTTCCGGACCTACGGCCGACCGCTCGGCAGTGAGGCCTCGGAGCACCGCCAGGGCTTCCTGCGCGGAGCCGATGAACAGGGCGCGCTGGGCGTTGAGTCCGCGGCGCTCCCTCAGACGGTGACGGGCCGCCCCTGGCGGTCGCGGACGGGGAGGCCGCCGCCGAAGCGGTGGACGGCGGCGAGGATCTGGTTCGTGGACACGTCCAGGGAGGCGGGGACCAGGACCAGGGGGCTGCCGTACGCCTTGGACATCTGGGCGGCCCACGTACGCCGGCCGGACAGGAGCGGCCGCATCGGCGCCGAAGGAACCTCCGTCCCGAACCGGGGGACGAACGCCACGCCCTCCACCCTGCGCTTGGACACCCGGACCTCGATGAGCTCCTCCCACGCCACGGTCCGCTCGCCGACGACGGTGATCCCGAAGTCGTCCAGCAGCACGAGTGGGCCCTTCGCCCGCCGCATGAGGATCCGGCCGCAGGAGAGGGCGAGTTGCATGAGGTAGAGGCCGGCGGCGACGCACACCGAGAGCAGGCGGAAGTCGTGCGATCCGGCCGTCCCCGCGATCACGCCCACCACAGCGGCCAGGAGCACGCCGGCGGCCTGCCGGCCCAGTCCGCCCGCGCCTATTTCCAACGGCCCCCAGCACGGGGCGACCTCGTCCTTGCGGCTCATCGACGGAGACTCTCCCGCGGTGGGTTGGCGAACTGGTGGCCGGAAACCCCGCACAGGCGCGGGACCCCCCGCACCGCACGGTAGTGGGCGGCCCGGTCGGCGAACAGGTGAACGGCGCGGGTCGTCGCGGCTGTGAGGATTCCGGGACGGCGCCCGTCTCATCCGGTGAAACCGGGTGGTGGCGGGCTACCCGCGGATTAGGGGCAAGTACAATCCGTCACCTGGCACGGCCGGATGTGAGCGGGGCAAGGGGTGGCGCTGTGCGGGTGACGCCGGAGGCGGGCGACAGGATTGCCGACCGGTACCTCCTTCAGGAGCCCATCGGCCGGGGCGGCATGGGCGTCGTCTGGAGGGCCTGGGACGAGCGGCTGGAGCGGCCGGTCGCGGTCAAGTACGCCCGCATCGACGACGAGCGGGCCGCGCGCCGGCTCATGGGGGAGGCCCGCAACGCCGCGCGGCTGCACCACCCGAACATCGTGGGCGTCTTCGACTTCATCGACCGGGACGAGGACGGCACCTGCTGGATCGTCATGGAGTACGTCCCCTCCCACAGCCTCGCGCAGATCGTGCGGGACCGCGGGCCGCTCACGCCCGAGGAGGCCGGGGCGATCGGCTGCCAGATCGCGGACGCGCTGGCGACCTCCCACGGCGGGGGCGTGGTGCACGGCGACGTGACGCCGGAGAACATCCTCGTCACCGAGGACGGTGTCGCCCGGCTGACCGACTTCGGGATCTCCCGGGCCATGTGGACGGACGTCACGCTCAGCGTGACCGGCGGGGTGCTGGGCAAGCCCCGCTACCTGGCCCCCGAGGTGGCCAAGGGCCTGCCCGCCGGTGAGAAGTCCGACGTGTTCTCGCTGGGCGCCTCGCTGTTCGCGGCGGTCGAGGGCCGCTCCCCGTACGGTGAGGCCGAGCACATGATGGCGTACCTGGCCCGCGCCGCCCAGGGGCGCATCGAGCCCGCGCACAGGGGCGGCCCACTGGCCGAACCGCTCGCCGCGCTGCTGGAGGTCGAGCCCGGCAGCCGCCCCGACGCCGCCCGGGCACGGGAGTTGCTGACGAATGCCACTCCGCCGGGGGCACACGTCCTGGAGCGGGTGGCCGCCGCGCCGAGGCCGTCCCTCCCGCCCGTGCCTTCGGTCGCTCGGCTCCTGCGGCGGGCGCGACGCCGCCGCCGGCCGGTGGTCGCGGCCGTCGCGGTGGTCCTGGCGGGCGCGATCACCGCGGGGGTCGTCCTCTTCGGTCCGTCCGGCCCGTCCGGCTCCTCCGGCCCGAAGGGCAAGGCCGACGCGGGCGGCCCGGCCGGGGCGGGCGACCGGAAGCCGCCTCCCACCGCGAAGCCCGGCACGATCGGCGACCCCCGCACCGCGGACCCCTGCCGACTGCTCGACGCGGGCTCGCTCAGCCGCTTCGGCGACACCGAACTGGACCCGGACTACGGGGAGTTCAACCGGTGCGACGTCGTGGTGCGCAACAACAGCGGGGACGACGACGCCGAGGTCCAGGTCACCTTCGACGCGCACAAGGACACCTTCGACGGCGCCCTGTCCTCCCGGCTCGTCGCCGACTTCATGGTGGTCACCCTCCAGCGCGACGGCAAAGCCTGCGAGCGGGCCGTCCTCACCGCAGACGACCGGCAGATCCGGATCGTCGGCAAGCAGCTCGGCCACCCGTCACCCGACCCGTGCGCCCTGGCCGACGCCGCCACCGACCATGTGATCGGGGTGCTGGACGACCACCAGGTGCCCCGGCGCACCTCGACCCCGGCCGCGGACTCGCTCGTCCGGCTCGACGCCTGCACCCTGCTCGACGCCGCCGACCTGCGCCGTCTTCCGGGCGTACGCGTGGAGGACCGGGACCGGGGCTTCGGCTCCTGGGAGTGCGACTGGTCCAGCGACGACGGCGAGCGCGAGGTGCAGATCCAGTTCGACCGCGACACCCAGGTCGACGACTACGGCCCGGCGGTCGACGTCGCCGGTACGCCGGGCTACGTGACGCAGAACGAGGCGGAGGACGACAGCTGCACCGTCCGCACCCCGCACCGGACCTACACGAGCCCCGTCGGCGAGCGCACCTCCGAGCTTTTCGCCGTGACGGTCTACGCGCCCCTGCCCACCGGGCAGCTGTGCCACAGCGCCACCGCGTTCGCGGCCACCGTCGCGGGGAGCATCGCCGAGCGCCTGCCGCAGGGATGACGACGGGCCGGAAACCGCCGGCGAGCGGTGCCCGGGCACGGCGGAGGCCCCGGATCGCTCCGGGGCCCCCACGTGCGGCGAGCCCTTTCGAGCCCCTGCGGCGACCGGGGTCAGCCCTCGAGGCTCAGGTACTTCCATGCCGTGCAGTTGCTGGAGCTGCCGACGAAGCCGCAGGCCCGCGCGATCACGGCGTCCTTGTCCGCGGTGTTGGCGTAGGTGGCTCCGGACGCGACGGTCGTGCTCACGTAGTCGTAGTCGACGGGCGCTTCGACGTACTCGTTGTAGTCGAGGTGGATGCGGTCCCCGCCGCTGGCCCCGCTGATCTCGCCGTGCCACTGCCCCGTCTGCTCGTTGAGCCAGAGGGTGATCGTCCGGCCCGAGATCGAGGCCGTCGACGCCCGCTCGTAGGTGTCGGCGTGGGCGGTGCCCGAGATCGCCACCGTGCAGGCGAGGGCGAGCGAGGCCGCGCTCACCCCGACGAGCCCCCGGCGTGCCAGACGCGACCGGAACGTCCTGCCCTTGCTGGTGGTGCCCGCGAACTGGTTCATCGTGTCCCTCCCTGGACGAGCGCCGCTCTGACGCCCCCTCACGTAGAGACACGCGCCTTCTCCCCGGCGGGTTGCATGCCCGGGGCGCGGCCGGCGGATCGGTGGGCACGCCCGGATCGTCAATTTCGGATTGACGATCCGGGCGCGTCAATCTAAAATTGACGCATGACGCCACTCAACATCAGCCTGGCCGATCTCATCGCCCGTCTCGACGACGAACTCCCCGACGCCGACCCGCTGGCCCGCATCGGCGAAGCCCACCTCCGCGCGCAGACCCTGTCCGACCTCGGTGACCAGCTGATCAACCACTACGTCGTCAAGGCCAAGCGGGACGGCGCGTCGTGGACCGAGATCGGCGACGCCATCGGGGTGACCAAGCAGGCCGCCCAGCAGCGCCACGCGCCCGCCCCGTTCGAGCGGTTCACCAAGCTGAACCGGCACAGCATCGTGCTCGCGCAGGAGGCCGCCCGCACCCACAAGCACGACTTCATCGGCACCGAACACCTCCTGCTCGGCCTGCTCGGCGAGCCGCAGGGCCTGGCGTACGAGGTCCTGGTGGCGAGGACCGAGTCGGAGCAGCGCGTCCGCGACGCGATCGAGGAGGCACTGCCGCCGGCCGGCCGGAAGACCCCGCGGGGCCACATCGCCTTCCACCCGGACGGCAAGGAGGCCATCGAGCAGGCGATCCGCGCGTCGGCCGACCTCGGCCACGACTGGGTCGGCACCGAACACTCGCTCCTGGGCCTGATCCGTCTCACCGAGACCCCGGCCGCCCGGATCCTCCACGCCCTCGGCTTCACCGCGGACGAACTCCACGACACGGTCAAGGCCGAGATCACCAAGCGCTTCGCCGCGTACGAGAAGTAGCCACGCGCCCAGGCCGCCCACCGCGGCGGACCGATTCACCGGCTCCCCGGCGAACCGAAGGCGAGCGGTTCAGCGTGGTTGCGGGTGACCGTCAACCCGCCCCGGAGGTCCGCGATGAGCGACGAGCCCGCATGCGATGTGCCCGAAGGCGCCGCGGCCGTCGGTCCGGGGGCCGACGGCACACGGTGGATGGACAAGCGTCCGCCGTCGCCCCGCCGGGAAGCGCTCCGCCTCGCTCCCCGCGTGGCCGGCGCCCTGTACGTCCTGGTGCTCGCCGCGCTGGTCGCCGGGGCGGCCTGGGAGTCCTCCTCCCGGATGTGGCTGGCGGCGCTGCTCTGGCTGATCGGCCTGGTGACCCTGGGCTCCCGGTTCGGAGTCCGCGCCGGCTGGGAACTCCTCCGGGAGGCGTGGGATCTGCGCCGCAGGGGCCTCGTCGCCGAGGGCACCCGGACCACGTGGCCGTTCTACGCGTTCACGGACGCCTCGGGCACCGCCCGCCGATTGGACTACCCGTACGGAGGTGGACGGGATCGGGTCGAGATCCTGTACGACCCCCTGGCCGAGGACGTGGCGAAGGTCGGCCGGCGCACCGCCGGTGACCTCGCCTTCGCTGCGTTCGTCCTGCTCACCGCCGGCGCCATCTCGGTCGTCGCGGCCGCCGTGTTCCTCGCCGCACCGCTCGTCGCCCTGGGGCTGTTCTGACGCGGTGCCAGAACCGGCCCCGGCCGTGAGGGGCCGGTGGGGGGGAACATGCCGGGACACACCCGTCGTCCGGGCCGTCCGGGGCCCGTCGGCGGGTCAGGTGGCGTAGGCGGTGCCGCCCTCCGCGGCGAGGGCCGCGGCGATCCGGCGGTGGGTCTCGCGGCGCTCCTCCTCGGGAACGGGCGGGAGGAGTTCGTCCCACACGGGCAGGAGGGCTCCGCGCAGTTGCAGCATTCCGGCCGGGCGGGCGATGAACCACAGGTGGAAATGGGCGCTGCCGTCACCCCACCGGTTGATGTGGACGCGGCCGATGCCGTCCAGGGAACCGACGGCGCGTTCGATCCGCTGGATCAGCACGCCGAGTTCGGCGGCCCGTTCGGCCGGCAGGCCCGACAGGTCGCCGTGCTCGCGCGGCCACAGCATCACGACGGCCGGCAGCCGGGACTCGGTGCCCACCGGATCCAGCCTCCAGTGCTCGTCCGCCCACAGCGCGTCCTCCAGCGGCCTGCCGCACACCCCGCAGTCCTCGGGACCTCGCTCGCCCTCGCGCTCGGGCTCGGGCAGGACCGGCGCCTCCAGCGCCTTGACCCTCACGTCGTCCTCGAACGGGAAGACGTCCCAGGCGGTGAGGGAGTCCTCGGGCAGGGTCAGCCGTTCGCCGATCGGCAACCGCCCTACGTACGCGCTGGGTTCGGGAGCTCCGGAGTCCGTGGTCACCGGCACAGTCTCGCACCGGTCGGCGGGGATCCACGGCCCGGGTCCCTCGCGCTGCCGCACGCATGAATGCCCCCGAGGAGTGCGCATTCTATAACGCCGGAACGGAGTGCGCGGCGCGCATTTCGCGGCCTCCCGTGTTCCCCCGCGAGTTCCGTTATCGTGTGCCACTCGCGGGATTTCCTGGCGCATCCCGTGTATTTCCATGTCAATACGATAATGAACCGGCGCTTTCCTGAGGGGTGTTGTGCGACCCGATCACCTTCCCCGGCCCGGCGGTCGTGACGTCCGCCTGCCCCTGTCGTCGGGCCAGCGCGAGATCTGGTTCAGCCAGGTCAGGTACGGGCACGACTCCGCGTTCCGGATCGGCGAATACCTGGAGATCGAGGGCCCGGTGCGCGCGGAGGTGCTGGAGGCGGCACTCCGCGCGGCCGTCTCGGAGGCCGAACCGCTCAACGTGAGGTTCGGGGCGGAGGACGGAGTGCCGTGGCAGGAGCCGCACCCTGTGCTCGATTGGGAATTCCCCGTGCTCGACGTCAGCGGTGCGCCGGATCCGCGCGCGGCCGCGGAAAGCTGGATGCGGGAAAACCTGCGGCAGCCGATGGATCTCTCCCACGGACCGCTGTTCGCCTACGCGCTTTTCACGCTGGGAGCGGATCGGTCCGCGCTGTACCAGAGCTACCACCACATCGCGACCGACGGCGCGGGCGGCGCCCTGGTGGTGCGGCGGGCGGCCGAGCTGTACACGGCGACGACCGCCGGGAGCACGGCACCGCGGTCCCCCTTCGGGTCGCTGCGGCTGCTGCTGGAGCGCGACGCGGCCTACCGGTCGTCACCGGAGCGGGCCGCCGACCGGGCGTACTGGGCCGAGCGGTTGGCGGGCTGCCCCGACCCCGCCCGGCTCGGCGGTGGCGCCCGGCCGGAGATTCCGGCCGCCGTCCTGCGGGAGACCGTGCACCTGGCCGAGGAGGAGGCCGTGCGGCTGCGCGCGGCGGCTAGGTCCGCCGGAGTGCACTGGTCGGTGATGCTGCTCGCGACGGCGGCGGCGTACACGTACCGGCTCACCGGCGAGGGCGACGTCGTCCTCGGCCTGCCGGTGGCCGCGCGCACCGACGCCGTGCTGCGCACCCTCCCGGGCATGCTTGCCAACCTGGTGCCGCTGCGGGTGCGGGTGTCGGCGGGTACGCGCGTGCGCGACCTGCTGCGGCAGGTCTCCGGCGAGGCGCGGCGGGCGCTGCGGCACCAGCGCTACCGCTGCGTCGACCTGGCCCGTGACCTGCGCCTGCCCGACGCGGGCCGGGACTTCGTCGGCGCGCAGGTCAACGTCATGTCGTTCGGGTACGACTTCACGTTCGCCGGAAGCCCGGTGACCGCGCACAACCTGTCCAACGGGATCGTCGACGACCTTGCGGTGATGGCGTACGACCGGTCGGACGGGACCGGCCTGCGGATCGACTTCAACGCGCCGGCCGGGATGTACTCCGAGGCCGAACTGGCCGGGCACCGCACCCGCTTCATGCGCCTGCTGGACGCCTTCTGCGACGACCCCGCTCCCGAAGCCGGCGCACGCACCGTCGGCGGCGCCGACCTGCTGTCCGCGAGCGAACGCCGGCGCGTGCTCGTCGAGTGGAACGACACCGCTCACGACGTACCCGCCCGCACCCTCGCGGAACTGCTCGCGGCGCAGGCCGGACGCACCCCCGACCGCATCGCCCTGATCGCGGACGGGGACGGGGACGGTGGCGAGGACTGGGCCGGGGACGCCCAGCGGATGACCTACGCCGAACTCCACGCCGCCGCCCGCCGCCTCGCCCGCGTCCTCACGGCCCGCGGCGCCGCCCCCGGCCGCCACGTCGCGGTCGCGCTGCCCCGCTGCCCCGAACTGGTCGTCGCCCTGCTGGCCGTGCTCACGACCGGGGCCTCCTACCTGCCGCTGGACCCGGAGGAGCCGGCCGAACGGCTGGGACGGATGCTCACCGACGCGGCACCGGTGCTCGTCGTCACGCGGTCCGACGTCGTCGCGGCCTCGGCCCTCGCGCCGTCGGACGAGGTGCCCCGCCTGCTGCTCGACGACCGCACCGGCGCGGAACACCCGCCCGGCGGCGCGTCCCTGCCGTCGCCGCGCACGGGCTCCGGGCCCGGGACCGTACGCGCGGCGCGGCCCGGCGACCCCGCGTACCTGATCTACACCTCGGGCTCCACCGGGACGCCCAAGGGCGTGCTCGTCCCGCACCGGGCCGTCGTCAACCGCCTGCT
This sequence comes from uncultured Actinomycetota bacterium, assembly GCA_963756705.1. Taxonomy (GTDB): domain Bacteria; phylum Actinomycetota; class Actinomycetes; order Streptomycetales; family Streptomycetaceae; genus Actinacidiphila. Next base: position 1,169,884 of record CAVWOS010000010.1, read on the forward strand.
GTGGATGCAGGACGCCTGCCGCCTCACCGCCCGGGACCGCGTGCTGCACAAGACCTCCATCGGCTTCGACGTGTCCGTGTGGGAGCTGTTCTGGCCGCTGATCAGCGGCGCCGTCCTCGTCCTCGCCCGTCCGGGCGCCCACCGCGATCCGGCCCGCCTGGCCCGGACCCTCCGTGAACACGCCGTCACCACCGCGCACTTCGTGCCGTCGGTGCTCGACGCCTTCCTCGCCGAACCCGGCGCCGCCCGCTGCCCGGGCCTGCGCCAGGTCTTCAGCAGCGGCGAGGCGCTCGCCCGCGCGAGCGCCGACCGGTTCCACGCACTGCTGCCCCAGGCGGCGCTGCACAACCTGTACGGGCCCACCGAGGCCGCCGTCGACGTGACCCACCACCGCTGCGTGCGAGGCGCCCGGGGCCCGGTCCCGATCGGCAGACCGGTGTGGAACACCAGGCTCTACGTGCTGGACGCCGCGCTCCAGCCCTGCGCGCCGGGGACGCCAGGGGAGCTGTACCTCGCCGGCGCGCAGCTCGCGGCCGGCTACCACGGACGTCCGGCCCTGACCGCCGAGCGGTTCCCCGCCGATCCGTTCGGGCACCTCTTCGGCGCCCCGGGCTCCCGGATGTACCGCACCGGCGACCTGGCCCGGTGGCTGCCGGACGGCAGTGTCGACTACCTCGGCCGCACCGACGACCAGGTCAAGCTGCGCGGGGTGAGGATCGAACTGGGCGAGGTCGAGACCGCCCTGCGCGCCCTGCCCGGTGTCGTGCAGGCCGCGGCGGCGGTGGACGGCGAACGGCTCGTCGGCTACGTGACCGTGCGCGCGGCGGACGGCGCCCCGCGCGACGGCCTCGACCTCGCCGACGCCCGCCGGCGGCTGGCGCTCGTCCTGCCCGGGCCCATGGTCCCCGGTGACCTCGTCGTCCTGGACGCGCTGCCGCTGCGCACCAGCGGCAAGCTGAACCGCGGCGCCCTGCCCGCCCCGCGGGCCCGGTCCGCCCCGGCGGAGCCGCAGCCGCCGCGCGACACCGGCGAGGCGCGGCTGGCCGCGCTGTTCTGCGAGGTCCTCGGCCTCGACGACGTTTCCGCCGACGGCGACTTCTTCCAGCTCGGCGGCCACTCCCTGCTCGCCGCCCGGCTGATGGCCCGCGTCCGCGAGGTCCTCGGGGCGGACCTGCCGATCCGCACGCTGTTCGAGGCTCCCACCGTGGCGCAGCTCGCCAAGCACCTGGGGAGTTCCGTACCCCGGCAGGCGCGCACGGAGGCGCCCGCGGACCTCCGTGCCGTCGATGCCCCCGCCGCGTCGGACCGGCTCGCGCCCCTGCTGCCGCTCCGGGCCGAAGGCCACAGGTCCCCGCTGTTCTGCGTGCACGCCGGCAGCGGCCTCGGCGGCGCGTACGCCGGACTGCTGCGCCACCTCGACCCGGACCGGCCCGTCCACGCGATCCAGGCGCCCGCCCTCAGCGCCTCCACCGAGCCGGCGCCCGCCGGCGTGGAGGAGATGGCCGCCGACTACGTCCGCCGCATCCGCACGGTCCGGCCGTCCGGCCCGTACCACCTGCTCGGCTGGTCCTTCGGCGGCCTGGTCGCCCACGCCATGGCCACCCGGCTACAGGGCGAGGGCGAGGAGGTCGGCGTCCTCGCGGTCCTCGACGCCTACCCCGACAACCGCCGTGTCCTGTCGCACGGGGCCGACCTCAGCGAGCGGCAGTGGCTGCTGCTCCTCGGAGACGCCGACGGCTCCTTCCCGGCGGAACCCGGCCCCCGATCCGGATCCGCGCCGCCCGCCGCCCACGGGGAAGACGCCTGCCTCGACACCCTGGTGGCCGCCCTGCGCCGGACCGGCGTGCCCGAGCACCTCCTGCGGGACCCGCTGACCTCCCCGCTGCTGGACGTCGCGCGCACCAACCTCACGCTGCTCAGCCGGTTCATCCCGGGGGTCTTCCGCGGCGACCTGCTGCTGTTCACCGCGGACCACGCCGTCCCCGGCCACCGCGCCGACCCCGCCCACCACCCGCGTGCATGGCGGCCCCACGTCGAGGGAACCGTGCGCGTGCACGGCGTGCCCGCGCAGCATTTCCACCTCCTGAACCCCGGCCCCCTCGCGCACATCGGCCCCCTCCTGGACAGGGCTCTGGCTGAGACCGAGTGAGCCGGGCGCCCGCGGAGGAGCCCCGGCGGTTTCGGCCACCGAACGGCGGGAATCCACAGGAGCAATCGGGCCTTTCGTGGGATGCCCGGAGATCTGGGGGGATCATGCCGTACGAGGTGGAATCCCGGCTTCTGATCGGTGAGGACCGCATCGAGCGCGTCGCGGAGGATCTGGGCCGGCGGCACAGGGCGGGGGCGTACCTGCTGCGCCCGGCGGAGAGACGGGTCCTCGCCGACACGTACTTCGACGCCGGCGGCCGGTTGCAGGCCATGGGCTGGTCCCTGCGCATCCGCAGGACGGCCGACGACATCCGCCTGACGCTGAAGCGGCCGGCCCGGGAACCCGGCGGGAGCGGGGCGGGCGTGGTCCGCGAGGAACTGGAGAGCGGGCGCGACGGCACCTTCGGGGAGGTGCTGGCCGAGGTCCTGCGGCTGTTACGGGCCGAGGGCGTGCTGGACGAGGCGCCCGGGGACGTGGACTTCCGCATCCTGCGGGACGGGGCGGCCGGCACGCTCCTCGGCCTGGGGCTGCAGGACCTGTTCACGGTCGAGACCGACCGCAGGAGGTGGCTGGCGGCCGACGAAGCCGGCACGGACGTCGCCGAGATAGCGCTGGACGACTCGCGGTACACCACGGGCGCCGGCGAACCGGTGCGCGAGGGCCGGCTGGAGGTCGAACTCGTCGACGACGCGGACGCCGCCGCCCTGACCGAACTGACCGCCGTACTGCGGCGGTCCTTCGACGCCGAGGACGCCTTCGACTCAAAGTTCGAGCGCGGGCTGGTGCACTACCGGACCCGGAACCTGCACGACAAGCTGGAGACCAAGGTCACGCTGGGCCAGCCCGAGGACTACCACGCGGTCATCCGCCGCCTGGAGGACAACCAGCCGTTCGTGCAGGGGCACCGCTTCGTGCGCACCAGCCACGACCGCCACCTGACCGACGTCTACTTCGACACCAGGCACCACGCGCTGTTCAAGCTCGGCTGGTACCTGCGGCTGCGGCGCGAGGGGAACCACGCGCAGCTGACGTTCCGCCGGATGACGGACGACGCCCGGTACGGTCAGGTCCTCCAGCAGGAGATCACCGCGGCCTCCCAGCCGGACGACGAGGGCGACGCCGCGTTCGCGGAGAACTGGACGGCCATCAAGACGTGGCTGGTCAGCCGGACCGGGATCTCCGCCCAGGGCGACCCCGGGGGCATGGCGGAGGTCGAGGGCGTCCTCGCGCGCATGGGGCTCCAGCGCAGCCTGGAGACGTCGATCGTGCGGACGGCGTGGGTCGTCGAGCGGCTGGTGCCCGACCCGGCGCCGGGTTCACCGGTCCCGGCGGAGCACGTGGCCAAGCTGAAGTACGACCGGGTGTCGTACCGCAACCCGGGCGCGCCGGAGCGCCGGCGGCGCCTGGGCGCGGCGGCCGCCCTGGCCGCGAGCGCGGACCGGCGGCGTTCGAGCGTCGCGGACGTCGAGTTCGAGGTGACCGGGGTCGAGGACGACACCGCGGCGCCGTCGTCGCTCCAGCAGGACTCGTACCACTCCTTCCTCGGGCTGTTCGTCGAGGCGTGCGCGCACGTCGCCGGGGACCGGCAGGCCGACCAGCGGATCAGCGCCAAGTACTTCAACGGGCTGGCGAAGCTGGGCGTGGTCGCGCGCAGCCCCCGGTGGCTGACGGACGGCAGGCTGGCGTTACGGGTGGTGCTGCTGCGGGAGTCCGACACCGCGCGCGGCCCGATGACCCACGCGTACTGGGCGGGCGTGCGCTTCTGGGTGGGCCTGAGCGTGCTCATCTGCGGGCTGTTCGGGATCAGCACCGGGGCGGACGGCGGGGTGGGGTCGGCCGGCGGCGACGGGCCGGTGAGCTGGTGGTCCACCGGCGTGCAGGCGCTGGGCTTCCTCGCCGTCGTGGCCGGGTCCGTGGTCCTCTTCCGCGGGCCGGCCGGACCGTGGTCCACCAGGACCCGGGTGAGCGTGGTCTGCGTCGCCGTCGTGGCGGCGGTGGCGGTCTCCATCCCGTGGTTCGGCCGGCACGCCAGCGCCGACGCGGTGGCGTTCCTGGGGCTGCTGCCGCTCCTGCTGGCGCTGGGCAAGGACGGCCTGGGCAGGTCGTGAACCGATGGCGCACCGGGACCGGGGAGGCTCGATGAACGCGGGAACCGACGGGCGGGCGGACCGCGCGGCACGCTTCTGGGCGGGGGCGTCGGACGGGCGCGACTCCAAATCCGCCTTCGGGGCGGACTGCGACCGCATCATGTACGCGACGTCGTTCCGGCGGCTGGGCGGCGTCACCCAGGTACTGCCCCCGGGCGAGCGGGCCCTCTACCACAACCGGCTGACGCACTCGCTCAAGGTCGCGCAGGTCGGCATCCGCATCGCCCACCGCGTGCGCGAACTCGCCGACGGCGACCCCGCGGCGGCCGGGACCGTCGAGCGCTTCGGCGGCATGGACTCGCGCGTGGTCCGGGCCGCGTGCCTGGCGCACGACCTCGGGCACCCGCCCTTCGGCCACATCGGCGAACGGGAGCTGCAGCGGCTGCTCGACCCGCGCACCGGGCCGGAGCGCGACCGCGCCCTGCCCGAGCCGTTCCGCCTCCCGCACGACAGCTTCGAGGGCAACGCGCAGAGCTTCCGCATCGTGACCCGGCTGGCCTTCCGCGAGCGCAACCCCCAGGGCGGCCCCAGCACCGCCCTCGACCTCACCCGGGCCACCTTGCGCGCCCTGCTGAAGTACCCCTGGACGAAGGACGAGCCGCTGGCCGACGAGGACGACCACCTCAAGGGCCGGCGCGAGCACAAGTGGGGGGCGTACGGCTCGGAGCGGGCGCTGCTGGAATGGGCCCGCGGCGGCGAGCCGGGCCGGCTCACGGACTTCTACGGCGTGTGGCGCGTCGAGTACCGCAGCATGGAGGCCCAGGCCATGGACTGGGCGGACGACATCTCCTACGCCGTCCACGACGTCGAGGACTTCTTCCGCGCCGGCTACATCCCCCTGCACGTGCTGCGGCACTCCAAAGTCGAGTGCGACACCTTCTTCGCCCACGCCTGGGAGCGGATCGGCGACCAGATCGGCCACGCGATCAGCGAGGACGAGGCCCGGACCCAACTCCACGACATGTGCGCGCGGTTGCTGCCGGACCAGGACTACCGCGGCACGCAGGAGGACCGGGAACTGCTGCACGTGTTCGCCGGTGAACTCATCGAACGCTCCGTGGAGGGGCTGCGGGTCCTGGACGGCGGAGTGCTCAGGCCGGGCATCGAGCAGCTGACGCTGGTCGAGCTGCTGAAGGAGATGACCTGGTACTACGTCATCAAGCGGCCGGCCCTCAGCTCCGTCCAGCGCGGACAGGCCGCCCTCATCCGCGAGCTCCACAACGGGCTCACCGACTGGGTGATGGACGAGCAGCACGACCTCGGCAAGATCGCCGACGGGCGGGCGGCCTTCAACGAACGGCGTTTCCCCGCCCGCCTCTTCGCCTACCTCCGCACCGCCTTCGCCGTCGACGAGCGCTACGGCCGCACGGACTACACCCCCGAGCAGAAGGTGAGCCGCGCGGTGACCGACTACATCGTCTCCCTGACCGAGGCCCAGGCCATCATGCTCAACTCCCGGCTGACCGGCCGCACGGAGGAGGCCATGCTGGACAACTGGGACTGACCGCGACGCCCCCGAAGGCCAGGCCACCGCCCGGTGGACCGGCCCCGGCCGGGACGTCGGCGGGCGGGAAGTGGCGCAGCGATCTGCCCGGAAAGTGGCCCAGGAGGATGGACCGGTCGGGGCATACGGTCGAAGTCATGACCCGCGCGTGCCGTGCACGCCCCCCACGGGCATCGGTGTGCTCGATCGCTCCCGCCCAGTCCCCCTGAGGAAACGCCCATGCAAGCCATCACCGTCCACGACCGGGACGCCGGAGTCGGCGGACTCGCCCTCGCCGACCGGCCGCACCCGCACGCCGCCGAGAACGACGTCGTCGTGCGCGTGCACGCCGCCGGCTTCACGCGCGGGGAGCTCGACTGGCCCGCGACCTGGACCGACCGCGCCGGCCATGACCGCACGCCCAGCGTGCCCGGGCACGAGCTGTCCGGGGTCGTCGCCGAGCTGGGCTACGGCACGACCGGCCTCACGGTCGGCCAGCGGGTCTTCGGCCTGGCGGACTGGGCCCGCGACGGGTCGCTGGCCGAGTACACCGCCGTGGAGGCCCGCAACCTGGCCCCGCTGCCCGCGGACATCGACCACACCGTGGCGGCCGCGCTGCCGATCTCCGGGCTGACCGCCTGGCAGGGCCTGTTCGACCACGGCCGGCTCGCGGCCGGGCAGACGGTGCTCGTGCACGGGGCCGCCGGCAGCGTCGGGTCCCTCGCGGTGCAGCTCGCCCGCGAGGCGGGCGCACGGGTGATCGCCACCGGCCGCGCGGACGACCGGGCGACGGCCCTCGGCCTGGGCGCCGACACCTTCGTGGACCTCCAGGCGGACCGGCTGGAGGACACGGAGCAGGTTGACGTCGTGTTCGACGTGATCGGCGGGGAGATCCTCGAACGCTCGGCGGCGCTGGTGCGCGCCGGCGGCACCCTCGTCACGATCGCCGCGCCGCCCACCGTCACGCCCGCGGACAGGCGGGCCGTCTTCTTCGTGGTCGAACCCGACCGGTCCCGCCTCGCCGACCTCGCCCGGCGGGTGAGGGACGGACGGCTCACCCCCCTCGTCGGCGAGGTGCGCCCGCTCGCCGACGCCCCGTCGGCGTTCGCCCCCGGACGCCGCGGCCGCGGCCGGACGATCATCCGCGTCGTGCCGACCACCACGACGGAAGCAGGCACCCGATGAACCGCCCCTCGCTCGACGCCCTCCCCCTGCCCGGGACCGCGACCTCGGCCGCCGCGCTGGAGGTGGCGTCCGAGTACCTGTCCCCGGCGCTCCTCAACCACTCGGTGCGCGCGTACCTCTGGGCGGCCGCCGACGGCGTGGCGAACGGCCTCGCCTTCGACCCCGAGCTCCTCTACGTCGCCGCGCTGTTCCACGACCTCGGGCTCGTGCCGGCCTTCGACAGCCACACCGTCCCCTTCGAGGAGGCCGGCGGCCACGTCGCCCAGGTGTTCGCCGCGGGCGCCGGGTGGCCGCGGCAGCGCCGCGAGCGACTGTCGGCCGTCATCGTCGGCCACATGGCGCAGGACGCCGAGGCGCACTCGGACGTCGAGGGACGGCTGCTGGCCCGGGCCACCGCGACCGAGATCGTCGGCAGGCACGCGGACGGCCACCCGGCCGACTTCCGCGCCGAGGTCCTCGCCCGCTACCCCCGGCTGGACCTCGCCGGGCAGTTCCTGACGTGCTTCGAGGCCCAAGCCGTACGGAAACCCGGCAGCCCCGCGGCCAACGCGGTGCGAGGCGGCCTCGCCGACAGGATGCGGTCCAACCTCCTGGACGGCCCGCCCGAGTAGCCGAAGCCGCGGCTCCGAGCCGCAGCGGGCCGCGGTGGCCGCGCGATCCCGCCGTCGGGGGAGGGGACGGGTCTCGCGGTGGCACCCGCCGCCCGGTGCGTCAGGCGTCGTCCTCCCGGCCCGGCGGCTCTGCCGGAGAGGTGTCGTCCGCGGCCTTCGCGGCGCCGGGCGCGTCGGCCACCGCGTCGAGTGCCGCGCGCAGGAGCGGGACCAGCCGCTCCGCGTCCGGCGCGTTGAGCGCGGTGGAGCCGAGGACCATCCGGTTCATGAGCATCCCGGCGCAGATGGCGATCAGCAGCGCCGACCGTCCGGTGGTGTCCTCGCCGGGCAGGGCGTCGGCCAGCCGGGCCTGGTAGTTGCGTTCGAGACTGGCGCGCATGACGGCGGCGGCCTGGGGGTTGGCCACCGAGCGCAGGGTGAGCAGCAGTCCGTCGTGGACGTGCGGGTCGGTGGCCGTGAGCAGCTGCCGCGCGGCTTCCTCGTTGAGCTCGGGCGTCATCATCATCGACTTCTCGAAGGCGATGTCCACGACCTCGGCGAAGAGCCCTTCCTTCGACCCGAAGTACCTGCCGATGAGCCGGGCGTCCACGTCGGCCGCGCGGGCGATCTCGCGGACCCCGGCCCCGTCGTAGCCGTGCTCGGTGAAGGCGGCGCGGGCGGCTCGCAGGATGGCCGCCCGGGTGGCCGCGGCGTCCCTTCGCCGGGGTGCGCGGGCGGCGGGCAGGTCTTGGCTCATGGGGACAGGGTACGAGGCGCGGCCGCCGCGCGGTGGGCGGTCGCTTGCAAGTCCTCACTCGTGGACATACGCTTGTCCTCAGGTGCGGACTTAACCGTCCGCCGGTCGTTCCCCCTGATGACAAGGACTTTCCCATGCCCATTCCCCAGCGCAGGCTCGGCTCGGACGGCCCGCTGGTCGGTGCCCTCGGCTACGGAGCGATGGGCTTCGCCCGCCCCTACGGCCAGACGCGGGACCAGGCGAACGACGACACCGCGGACGCGCTGATCGGCCGCGCCCTGGACCTCGGCGTCACGCTGATCGACACCGCCGACCGCTACGGCGACAGCGAGGAAGTCCTCGGCCGGGCCCTGACCGGGCGCCGCGACCAGGTGGTGCTCGCCACCAAGTTCGGCATCGTCCGCGGCGCGTCGAAGGACACCCCGCCGGTCATCGACGGCCGCCCGGAGTACGTCCGCGAACGCGTCGAACGCTCCCTGTCCCTGCTGCGCACCGACCACGTCGATCTCTACTACCAGCACCGCGTCGACCCCGGGACCCCCATCGAGGAGACGGTCGGGGCGATGGCCGAGCTGGTGAAGGAGGGCAAGGTCCTGCACCTCGGGCTCAGCGAGGCCGCGCCCGACACGATCCGCCGCGCCCACGCCGTCCACCCGATCACCGCCGTGCAGACCGAGTGGTCGGTGTGGTCCCGCGACATCGAGGACGAGGTCTTCCCCGTCTGCCGCGAGCTCGGGATCTCCGTCGTCCCCTACAGCCCGCTCGGGCGCGGGATGCTCACGGGCCGGATCACCTCCTTCGACGACCTGCCCGAGGACGACTACCGCCGCACGATGCCGCGCTTCGCGCGCGAGGCACTGGAGGCGAACCTCGCCGCCGTCGGGACGGTGCGGGAGATCGCCCGGGCCCACGACGCCGCTCCCGGCCAGGTCGCCCTGGCCTGGCTGCTGGCCAAGGCCCCCGACGTCGTGCCCATCCCCGGAACCCTCCACGTCTCCCGCCTGGAGGAGAACGCGGCCGCCGCCGAACTCACCCTCACCGCCGAGGAGATCGCCGTCCTCGACGCGCTGACCGTGCACGGCGAGCGTGAGTCGGAGCTCGGCCACAACTGGTCCTACGGCACCACCCCGCCCGCCCGCTGAGTCCCGTCCCCTGACCCCTGCCCCGCCGGCGGCCACGACGAGTCCTGGCGCTTCGAGCCGGACACCGCCGCCTACCTCACGCCCTACGCGGCCGGTCCCCTGGAGCGGCTGGAGGACCTGCGCACCACTCCGGTGGCGCCGCTCGCGGCGGACACCTTGCGCGGCCTGCTCGACCGGGCCGAGCGCGCCGACCAGGGAGCGCGCGTCTTTTGACCCGCACCGCCGTCCGGGCCCGGCCTCCGGCGGAGGCCCCCGGCCTCGTCGCTCGTGCGTGGCGGCCCGCGGACCCTCGGTAACGGTACTGGCCCGCTTCTCGTAGACTACGGGCCCGGCTCCGCGGCCGAATCGGTCCGTGCGGAGGCCGTTTCGTTATGGCGCCGGGGCAACCGCCCGTACCGCTGAAGTGTCACACACAGCGTCCTGCACGCGTCGGCACCGGCAGGACAGCACAATCGGGGGAGTCCGCGAGATGTCGCATCAGACCTGGCGCCGTTGGGCGGCCACCGCGGCCGCGTGGGCGGCCGTCCTGCTCGGCGGGGCGCTGGCCGCCGCACCCGCCGCCCACGCGGACAACCCCACGATCCACCTGGTCGTGCAGAACACTCAGGTGGGGCTGCCGCAGCCGGCCGACCCGAGTGACGCGCCGCAGATCGGCTGGTCGCTCATCGGCCCCGGCGGCGCGACCGTCAAGGACGTGGACGTCACGCTCGACGTCTCCGGCATCGCGTCGTTCGCGGAACTCGGCAGCCCGTGCCAGGGCGACACCTGCGAGTGGGACCGCGGTGACATCGGGGTCGGCGGGACCGGCGGCTTCGCCGAGGTGAACGCGAAGGCGGACGCCCCGCTCGGCAGCACCGGCACGGCCGTGCTCAGCGGCACCGCCTCGGACGCCACGATCACCGGCGTGACGGTCCAGGTCACCGTCGGCACCGTCGGACTGGTGGTGAACACGCTGCCGCGGACCGACCACGCCAAGCCGGGCAGCACGCTGGACCTGCCCCTGAGCGTCGCCGACAACGGCCAACTGGTCGCGGACGGCGTCGACGTGGAGCTGACCACCACCACCGGCCTCGCCTTCGCCGAGCACTTCGCCAACTGCGACTACCGCACGGCCCGCGTCGACTCCTCGCTGCCGACGCTGACGAACGACGCGGTCTGCCACATCGCCACACCGGTCGAGCCGGGCAAGAAGTACCGGCTCTCCGCGCCGCTCGGGATCGACGTCACCAGCAGCGCGCTCTCGGAGCGGGTCCGGTACACGGCGACGCCCGCCGGCTCCTCCGCACCGGCCACCACCGGCACCGGGCCCGTGCTGTCCCTCGTCCCCGCCGGCTCCGCCCCCTCCTCCGGCGACCACCGGGCGGACTGGATGATCAACGCCGACAACACCGCCGACCTGGCCGCGGGCGGCGACAACGCGCACGGTTCCCCGGGCGACGAGGTCGTGCTCACCGCCGTGCTGCGCAACCTCGGCCCCGCCTCGGTGGACCAGGAGACCAGCGACAACCAGCTCGGCGTCATGGTGGACATCCCGCCGGGCACCACCGCGGTGAAGGTCCCCCGGGGCTGCAACCCCTGGGCCACCGACGGTCCCGGCCGGCCCGCGCTCGGGGCGCCGAGGTACATCTGCCAGGTCGACCGGCCGTTCAGCGTCCACCAGGTGCGCGAACTGCCGTTCACCGTGAGGATCGGCGCGGACGCCCGGGCCGTCACCACCGGCCGGGCCCGGGCCACCACGGTCTACGACCTGGGCCTGCCCTTCGACGACAACCACGCCAACGACACCGCCACCCTGACCGTGCGCGTGGCGGGCGGCGCCTCCGCGACCCCCGGTCCCACCGGCGGCCCGGCGAGCGGCTCCTCCGGCGGCCCCCAGGGCACGACCGGAACCGTCACCCACGACAGCGGGCCCACCGGCACCGGCGCCGACACGTCCTCCGACGCCTCCGGCTCGCTCGCGTCGACCGGCGGCAAGGGCACGATGCTGCTGACCTGGACCGGCGCCGCGGCCCTCGCCTTCGGCGGAGCGGTCTTCGCCTTCGCCCGCAGCCGCAGCACCCGTTCCCGCGCCTGAGCGCCGAACCGTCCCCGGGCCGGCGCTGACCTCCGGGCGAGGCGGCGCGGCGGGCGGTGCCCACGGTGACGGCCGGTGCGAACGGCGGCGGGCGATCTGCTTCAATATGGGCCGCGCGTACGGGTGTTCGTACGCATTCAGCCGATACGACGCCGCCCCGGCACGCTCGGGTACGGCGTCGTGTCCCGTCCGGGGGGACATCGAGTGGAAGCTTCGCCGCCGACCGTCAACAGACAGGCGGTCACCGCGCTCAGGCAGTCCTGGATACCCGGCTACGGCGTGCTGGCCGGCCGCCGGGCGCTGCGGCAGATCAAGTGGACCGGCGAGGAAGGCCGTTCGAAGGCCCTGTGGGCCATCAGGATCAACGCCGTGGTCACCGGAGCCGTGGTGGCCGCACTGGTCGCGGTGAACGCCTCGAGCGGCGGCGCGCCGCACCGGGACAGCGTCCTGAGCGTCAAGGTCGGCCGGTGCTTCGACCGGACGGGGGAGAAGACCCCGACCCGGTCAGCGGGTACGGGTTCCTGGACGTGCTGCGCAGAACGGACTGCGCCCGGCCGCACAACGGCGAGGTCTTCGGGCGCTGGGACGCCGGGAGCACGTGGACCGGCGGCGCCCCGGACCAGGACCAACTCTCCGACCGCGCCGATCAGGAGTGCGCCCGGCTGCTGCCCGCCTACGCGATGGACACCTGGCGGCTGCCCGGAGCAGTGGTCGAGAAGTACTACACGCCGACCCGGAGCGGGTGGAGCTCGGGTGTGCGCACCGTCGTCTGCACGATGGAGACGGGCGTCGACTCCGCCAGGACGACCGGTTCGGTGCGGCTCCGGGCCGGCGATCTGACCTCCGACCAGGCCGCCTACCTCGCCGCCGTCAACGCCTTCACCGTCGCGGGCCACGCCAAGCCCCGGGACAACACCCTCGAGGACACCTCCGGCTGGCAGCGGTTCGGCGGCACAATGGCCGCGGCGGCCCGCGCGGAGCGGCGCGCGCTGCTCGCCCACCACTGGCCCGCGGGCGCGGCGGGCCCGGTCGCCGCCCTGGAGGCCAAGGTGAAGCGGGCGGCGACCTTGTGGCAGCGGGTCGCCGACAGCAGTGACCCGGGGGAGATGGACCGCATCATGAGCCGTGACGTGGACGCCCACGACGAGGCCGTCGCCGTCCGCCGCTCGCTGTCCCTGCCGACCCGGCCGGCCGATCCGGAACAGTCCGTCTGACGGTCCGGGGCGCCCCCGCGGGCCGCCGCCACCCACGCCTGCGGGACGCGCCGTCCGCGCGGGGGCGTCGTCCGGCCGGGGCACCGGGCCCTTACCCGCGGGGTAATCGACCCCCGCGGGCGTGGCTGGAAGGGTAGTCGGCACGGAGGTCCACCGACGGAAGGGACACCATGCCGGCCTACGCCATCGCGCATCTGCGGGACGCCGACCCACACCCGGAGATCGCCGAGTACATCGCGCGCATCAGCGCCACCTTCGAGCCGTACGGCGGCCGTTTCCTCGTGCACGCCACACCGCACGAGGTGAAGGAGGGGTCGTGGCCCGGGCACGTCGTGGTGATCGGCTTCCCCGGGATCGCCGAGGCCCGCGCGTGGTGGGAGTCACCCGCCTACCGGGAGATCGCCCCGCTGCGCTCACGGCACATCGACGGCGACGTCATCCTGGTCGAGGGCGTCCCGCCGGGCTACGACGCGGGGGCGACGGCGCGGGCGATGCGCGAGGCACTGCCCGCCGAGCGGCCCGCCGCGCCCGCACCCGCGGACCCGGCCGAACCGGACGCGTGAGACGGCCGCCCCGGCATGAGGGCGGGTCAGCCCGGCAGCGCTGGCCAGGGGACGGGCTGACCCGCCCTCATGCCGGGCATACAGCTAAGTTTTGCGTAGTTACTAAGGAAGTTTTAGTCTCAGTGGGTCGTCGAAGTGGAGAGGCAGTCCCATGAGCAAGCTGGAAATCATCGTGGCGAGCACCCGGCCCGGGCGGGTCGGCCCGAGCGTCGCCCGTTGGATCGAGGCCGAGGCCGTCGCGCACGGCGGCTTCGACGAGGTCGAGATCGTGGACCTCGCGGAGGTCGGCCTGCCCTTCATGAACGAGCCCCACCACCCGCGGCTCGCCCGCTACACCCACCAGCACACGCGCGACTGGAGCGCGAAGGTCGCCGAGGCCGACGCGTTCGTCTTCGTGATGCCGGAGTACAACTTCGGCTACAACGCGGAGCTGAAGAACGCGCTGGACTACCTGCACAACGAGTGGCAGTACAAGCCGGTCGGCCTGGTCAGCTACGGCGGCGTCTCGGCGGGTACAAGGGCCGCCCAGATGATCAAGCAGGTGGTGACCGCGCTGAAGATGACGCCGGTGGTGGAGGCCGTCTCGATCCCGTTCGTGCAGCAGTTCCTCGACGGGGACGGCATCAACGCCAACGAGATCATGGAGAGTTCCGCCAAGGCGATGCTCGACGAGATCGTCCGCCTGGCCGACGCCCTGCGTCCACTGCGCAGTCCGGTCGCGTCGTGACCTCCGGCCCGGAGCCGGGGGACGACGACGTCCACCCGGTCTGCGTGCGCTACCACACCGCGATCGAGATGATCGGCGCGCGCTGGAGCGGCGCGATCCTCCAGGCCCTCTTCACCGGCCACACCAGGTACGCGCAGATCAAGGCCGCGGTGCCCGGCGTGAGCGACACGATGCTCGCGCAGCGGCTGCGCGAGCTCCAGCGGGACGGGCTCGCCGAGCGGCACGTGCTGCCCACGACGCCCGTGCAGGTCGAGTACCGGCTCACGCCCAAGGGCCGCGACCTCGCCCCCGTCCTCCAGGCGATCGTCGCCTGGTCGCACACCTGGATCCCGCTCCCGGACGCCTCGTCCTCAGGCCGCGACAAGTCCGCGTGAGCCGTCCGGGGTCGGCACGGGTATTGGGCCGCGGCGGCCGGGCTGACACCGGCGTTCGGGCCCCCGCGTGAAGGGTGACGTGGCCGACCGAGGCCCGGCCGACCGCAAGAGTCCGGCCGGGCCCGGGAGCTGACGGGTCACCCTTCGATCACCGATCCGGCGCCCGGCCGCCGGGGCGCGGCATGCTGTGATCACCACGTATCAGGGGAGCACACGCACCTTCGCGCCGCGGCCGCCACGTTCCTCGTCGGCGGCACCATCCTGCTGGTCGGCTGCTCCATCGGACACGGCGCCCACAGCGCCCCGCCCAAGGCCGTGCCCACCACGGTGCCCGCCGCGGCGGCCGCCCCGAAGTCGAGCCTTTCGATCAACCCCACGACCTCCGCCTGCTGGTGGGCGATCCGGGACCAGTACGTCCCCGGCACCGCCCAGCTCACCGGTGAGCCCTCGCTGCCGCCCCAGTGCGCCGGCCTGAACCCCGACGACATCTCCGACCTGGTCCGGGACGTGCTCGCCCACCGGTCCGACCAGTAATCCGGCGTGTGCGATGCCGCCTTTGGACGATGACGTGGAACGCTGAGCGCGCGGCCCGGCCGCCCGGCCGGGACGGAGCCGTCCCCGTGCACCGACCCGAAGGAAGCACCGTGAGCGATCCGGATGGCGAGCGGAGCTACTCCGCCGCGCTCGACACCGCCGAACGGCTGCTCGGCGCGCGCCTGGAGCCGTTCCTCCGGCCCGGCGCGGGCGAGCCCGCCAACGGCGCGGACCTCAAACGCCTCGCCACCCTGCACACCTTCGGCGACGCCTGGCCCCGGACCGGCGTCCTGGACACCCGAAGCCGCGCCCTCGTCTCCGTCACGATCGCCGCGACCCTCGGAACCCTCGAACCCCTCCGCGGCCAACTTCGGATCGCCCTCAACAACGGGGTCACCCGCGAAGAGATCGTCGAGGCATTCATCCACATCGAGGCCTACGCCGGCGCCGCCCGCGCCTTCGACAGCTACCAGATCGCCCTGCAGGTCTTCGCGGAAGCGGAAGAAGCCACCGAGCAGTAGACGACCGCCACCCGTCGTCTCCCGTGGCCGGCCGCCGCGATACGTCTGGAAGGATCGGGCCCGTGGTGGGAGATCCGGTGGCCTTGAGGCGTATCGAGCTCGCGGAGTGGCGGGCCGTCCATTCCTGGGCCTCGCCGGCCCAGGTATGCCGCTACCAGGCATGGGGTCCGAACAGTGAGGAGCAGACCCGCACGTTCGTGGCCGCCGCGGCCGCGGCGTGGGCGCACTCGCCTCAGAAACGGTTCGCTCCACCGCGTCCACGCCACATGCGATCCGCGCAACCTCGGGTCGGCGCGGGTGCTCGGCAAGCTCGGCATGACCCGGGAAGGGCGTCTCCGTCACACCGCCCTGATCCGGGACGGCTGGCGGGACTCGGAAGTGTTCGGCATTCTCGAGGACGAGTGGCGCGGCTGAGCCGGGTTCGGGCGGCTGGGAGGGGTGACGGTGGGTGTGGTCGTGGGGCCGGCGGGACTTCTGGCGGAGGCGGTGGCCGGACCCGATCAGGCGTACACGGTGCTGGCCGACCGCGGCGACGCGACGGTGGTACGGGTCGGTACCTTGGTGGCCAAGGCGCACCCGCCCCAGACCGATCCGGCCGAACTGGCCGTGCGCCTGGAGGTGGCCGCGGACCCGTTGCTGCGCGGCATCCTGCTGCCCCCGTGCCATGACGCCGCCCGCGGGGCGACGGTCGGCGGGCGTGCGGTGAGCACGTGGCCCTACGGCGTCCCGGTCGATCCTGGTGAGCCGAGTGCCGCGCCGTGGGAGGAGGCGGGCACCCTGCTGGCCCGCCTGCACGCGGTCCCGGCGGATCGGCTGCCGGCCCGGCTGCCTTCGATGCGCGGCCCGGCCAAGGCGGCCGCGGCGATGGCCCGGATGGCCGACGCGGGCGCCGGGTCCGGTCCCGCCGCCCGCAGCGTCCGCGCGGCCTGGGGGCGGTTGCCCGCCTGGGCGCGCGGGGAGGCGCCGTACACCGGTCGTCCGGTCCTGTGCCACGGCGACTGGCACCTCGGGCAGTTGGCGCGTCACGCCGGCCACGGTGGCTGGGTGCTGATCGACGTCGACGATCTGGGGCTGGGCGACCCGGCCTGGGACCTGGCGCGGCCGGCGATGTGGTTCGGGGCCGGCCTGCTCGGGCCGGGGGAGTGGGCGCGGTTTCTGGGGGCGTACCGGTCAGCGGGCGGGACGGCCGTGCCGCCGGACGGCGATCCGTGGGAAGGGCTGGACGTGCCGGCGCGGGCCTTGGCCGTGCAGAGCGCGGCCACCGCGTTGGCGAAGGCCGCGCGGGACGGGCGGGAACCCGATGAGGCCGAGTGCCGGCTTCTGGCCGCGTGCGACCGTATCGCGCAACTAGAGTGAATCCCGTTCTACCAGGAGGAGTTGACGTGATGGTCTGTCCGAAGTGCCACGGTCACATGCAGACGTACAACCGCAACGGCGTCCAGATCGAGCAGTGCGGCAACTGCCGTGGCATCTTCCTCGACTACGGCGAGCTGGAGGCGCTCACGCAGCTCGAGGGCCAGTGGGCCCAGCCGGCCCCGCCGCCCCAGGCCTACCCCGCGCCGCCGTCCTACCCGCAGCCCGCGGCCCCGGTCTGGGGCGTGCCCCAGCACGGCGGCCACCACGGTGGTCATCACGGCGGGCACCACGGGGGCCATCACGGCGGGAATCACGGTTTCGCCCGCATGCTCTTCTCTTCCTGACCGCGGCGGGCCGACACGAAGCGGTGCGGTGCCGACCCCGGCACCGCACCACCCCTCATCGGCTTCGTTGACGTGTTCGGGGCGCGCGGGCGCCGAAGGCGGAGAGGGTGCGCTCCAGGAGCGGGAGGGCCCCGACCACCCGGCGCGAACGGATGAGCGCGTCCCACGCGGGTTCGAGCTTCTTCCAGCCCCCGGAGTAGGCGAGGTGGCGCAGGCGCTCGCGCGGGCCGGGCTGGGCGGACGACCCGCGCCAGATGTTCGACCACCGGTAGAAGTCGCGGTACGCGCGCCAGTACCCGTCCTCCAACTGCCGCGCGGTCATGCCCCTGGGCCGGAAGACGACGTGCCGGGTGTCGTACAGGTCCCACTCCCGGTGCAGGATGCGCTCTTCGGCTTCCAGCTTCTTCCAGAGGCCCGTTGACGGGTAGGGCGTCATGATGTGGAAGGTGGCCGTCTCGATGCCCTCCGAGACCGCCCACTCCACCGTGCGGTCGAACACGTCGGGGCCGTCCTGGTCCAGCCCGAAGACGAAGCTGGCGTTCACCATCACACCGGCGTCGTGCAGCCTTCGCACCGCTGCCCCGTAGTCCCGGCCGATGTTCTGCTCCTTCCTCCGCTCGGCGAGGTTGGCGCCGTTGACCGTCTCGAAGCCGACGAACAGGCTGCGCAGCCCCGCCTCCGCGGCCCGCTCCAACAGCCCCGGTTCCAGCACCGACTTGACCGTGCCAGCCGCCTGCCAGAGCCGTCCCATCCCGGCCATCCCGTCGAACAGCGCCTCCGCGAAACGGCGGTTGCCCAGCAGGTGGTCGTCCAGGAAGTACAGGTGCCGGCCGGGAAGCCGCTCGATCTCCGCCAGCGCGTCGTCGACCGCCTGCGTGTAGAAGGACTTGCCGCCCTCGAAGAAGGCGTCCTTGTAGCAGAAGTCGCAGTGGTGCGGGCAACCCCGCGACACCACGATCGAGTTGGGCACCAGGTACAGGTGACGCTTGATCAGATCACGGCGCACCGGAGGCAGTCGGGCCAGCGTCCGCTCCTTCGAGTCGTACCGCCGGCGCGGTGCGCCGTCCCTGAACTCCTTCAGGAACAGCGGCCAGGTGTCCTCCCCGGGACCGGTGAAGACCGTGTCGGCGTGGAGTGCCGCCTCCTCCGGGAGGGAGGTCGCGTGCAGCCCGCCCATGGCCACGTGCGCGCCCCGTGCCCGGAAGTGGTCGGCGATCTCGTAGCCGCGCCGCGCCGAGGTGATGTACGGCTGGACCACCAGCAGGTCGGGCGTCGGCAACGCCTCGATGTCGACCCGCTCCACGTGTTCGTCGTGGAGCGTCACTTCGTCGTCCGGGTCGAGGTACCCGGCGAGCGTCGCCAGGCCCAGCGGCGGGAAGAGCGAGTACTTGATCGGCCGGAACAGCGGGCTGGTCGCCTCGGTGAGGGCCGGAAGGATCATCGTCACGCGCATACCCGCCCAGACTCACCACCCCCGTCGAACGGTTCCCGAAGGCCCCACGCCCGAGCGCGCCGGGCCGCCGGCGAACCCGCCCAGCGTCCACCCGGCCTCCCACGGCGCCAGGGCCAGCGGTACCACGGGCCCCTCCTGTGCCTCGAACGTCGGCCTTCCCACGGGCTCCGCCTTCCCCACCCCCCTGGCGTACATGTCGCACGCCTTCAGGCCGAGTTGACGCCTTTCATGGAAACCGGAGAGCGGGCCACGGTGCCCGGCCCGCTCTCTCCGTCGAATGATGGGGTGGTGCGGAAGCACGCACGACCGAGGGGGTCAGCGTGACTTCGGGAAGGCTTCGCGCAGCGCGGGCCCACGGGTGATGAACGCGGTTCGGATGAGGGGCAGCATGCAGACGATCTGCGTCACGGCGTACCACAGCGGGCAGATCCCCGGGATCAGGTCGACGACGATGATCGCGATCGGCATGATCACGGAGAGACCACTCACGCGCTCGAAGTCCCGTCGGGACCCTTGGGAAGCGGAATTGGTCATGCGGAAGATCAGCGCAGCGATGAGGGGCAGCAGGATGGCCCGGACCCACATGAACGTGTTCACCATGTGACCGCTGCTCGCCACCACGACGACCGCCACGAGGGCGACGACGCTGAGCGCGCCGTAGACCATGACGCTGTTCTTCGCCGCGCCGAAAGCGTCTTGCGCGCGGGGGCTGTTGAGGAGGGCCGGGGCGGCCGTGGTCTGCTCGTTGGTTTCCATGTTCACTGACGCTACGCAGTGCTCGGCCGACGCGGTATCCGTCTGGACGCACCGGTTGGTGGGGGTAGCCCCACCCCCGTGCTGGCCAGCGCGGAAGCGTACTTCGCGGTGTGCCCGGCAGGCGGCAAACGGAGAGTCAACTAAGGACCATGAGAACGCCGGGTCCCCTGGCCGACTGGCCGTCATCCACCCGCGCATGCCACGTGCGTGACGGTCCGCTTGCCGACCCTCCGGGGGGCGCTGCGTTTCCCGCAGCGGGGCCAGGATCAGTGCACCGCGGCTCGACGGGACGCCTCGTGGAGGATGCGGTCCGCCGATCACGGGTGTGAAGCCCGCGTCGGCGAAGTTGCTCGCCAGCGAGCACAGATTGCGGTTGCACAATTCCACCTGCCGCGCCGCCTCGCCGAGCGGCCAGACGTAGCCGCCGACGACCAGTGTGCCGACGAAGTAGCTGTCCATCCGGGCCGAGCGCGGCAGCTTCTCCGCGACCAGCCTGGTCACCGTGGACTTCCCCGCCCCCGGCATCCCCGTCACGATCAGACAGCCCGGCGTCTCAGCGTCGCTCATGCCCGCGAGCCTGTCAGCGAGCGCCCGACGGGTCGGCAACCGGATTGCCGGTGAGCCCGCCCGCCAGACCTGCGCCCCACCCCTTCTGCAGCGCCCTTCAACTCGGAAGGCGTG
Organism: uncultured Actinomycetota bacterium; assembly: GCA_963756705.1. Classification (GTDB taxonomy): domain Bacteria; phylum Actinomycetota; class Actinomycetes; order Streptomycetales; family Streptomycetaceae; genus Actinacidiphila. The sequence goes on from CAVWOS010000010.1 coordinate 1,189,934, forward strand.
CACGCGTTCAGGGACTTGTCGGTGTCAGGTTCTGCAGGCCCACCACCCGTAGCAGTTGGAGGCGTTCGTAGGACTCCGTGCCCGGGCGGGCCGTGTGGATGATGAGCCGCTGGTTGTGGTCGGAGTTGGCGAGGACCTCGCAGTCGAGTTCGAGGACGCCGATCGTGGGGTGCCGGAAGCGTTTCGTGGTGGCGCGGCGTACGGCGACCTCGTGTTCGTCCCAGATGCGGGCGAACTCCTCGCTCGCGGCGCGCAGTTCGGCGACGAGGGAGGAGGGTTCGGGGTCGGTGGGGCGGGCCGAGGCCACCGCTCGCAGGCCGGCGACCTGTTCGCGGGCGCGCTCGGGGCGGTCCTCGGGTGGGAACAGTTCCTGGGCCGCCGGGTCGAGGAAGAAGCGGCGGATCATGTTGCGTTCTCGGGGCGGGCTGGTGAGGACGTCTCCGCTCAGTGCCCGCGACATCGTGTTCTGGGCCAGGACTTCTCCGTAGTCGGTCACGACCATCGCCGGGGTGTCGTGCAGCCGGTCCAGTACCAGGAGCAGACCGGGGCGCACGTGTGTGCTGGTCGCTTCCTGGCGCGGCGGCTCTTCACCGGTGAGATGGAAGAGGTGGTCGCGTTCGTCCTCGGTCAGGCGCAGGGCGCGGGCCAGCGCGGTGAGCATCTGACGGGACGGCCTCGGGCCCCGGGACTGCTCCATCCGCGTGTAGTAGTCCACGGACATGCCGGCCAGCTGGGCCACCTCCTCGCGGCGCAGCCCCGGCGTACGGCGGCGGGCGCCATCGGTCAGGCCCACGTCGGACGGGGTCAGGCGGGCGCGGGCGCGGCGCAGGAAGTCGGCGAGTTCGCCTCGGTTCACCTCTCCAGGGTGCGGCAGCGCGGCCGGCTTATCCAGGGACTCCCGATCCCCGGATGAGGAGGTCTCTCCCGGTCGTCCCCGCATCGATCGAGGCTGGTCGTCGACGACAGGCGACACAGTGCGTGAGGAGCACATCATGCTGACTTTGGTGACCGGTACGACGGGACAGGTAGGACGCCGCTTCGTGCCGAGGCTGCTGGCCCAGCGGCAGCCGGGCGAGCAGGTGCGGGTCCTGGTACGGGACGCGGCCCACGGCGAGCCCTTCGCGCAGCTGGGCGCCCAGGTCGCCGTGGGAGACATGCGCGACGAGGGGACACTCGGCAAGGCGCTCGTCGGCACGGACGCCGTCGTGAACGTCGCCGCCTCCTTCCGCGGGGTGCCGGACGAGGAGGCGTGGGCCGTCAACCGGGACGCCGCGGTGGCCCTGGGCCGGGCCGCGCAGGCCTCCGGCGTGGAGCGGTTCGTGCAGGTCAGCACGACCATGGTGTACGGCGTCGGCCGGGGCCGCCCGCTGACCGAGGAGGACGGGAGCCGGCCGGGCGGGCAGATGTGGGGCGGCTACTGCGAGTCCAAGGCCGAGGCCGAGCGTGAACTGCTCGCGCTGGAGAGTCTGGACGTACGCATCGGGCGGCTTTCCTTCGTCTACGGCGAGGGCGACCCGCACCTCGCCAACTCCTTGCACTGGGCGGCCGGCTGGGCGCCGCACCAGCGCCTGCAGATGGTCCACCACGCGGACGTCGCCCAGGGGCTGATGCGTCTGCTGTACGCGCCGGGTATCGCCGGCCGGATCTACAACATCGCCGACGACGCCCCCGTCACGACGGTCGAGCTGTACCGGCTCAACGGCGTCGAGGTGCCCGCCGGGCTCCACGAACTCACCGACCCCGACCCGTGGTTCGGGATCACGTCCAACCAGCGCATCCGCCGGGAACTCGGCTTCCGGCCGATCCACCCGAGCGCCTGGACGGCCCGGGACGCCGGAGCCCTGTGACGGTCGAAGCGCGGTCGACGTGCTCTGCGGGGGAGCCCTCCGGACACTTGGATACGGAATGTGCCCGGTCGTTGACATTCGGTGCCGTTTTGCTGATCTCGAGGAGTCCAGCCCTGATCGGGGTTGCCTCTCGGTGACCGGTGTTCGCGTCGTGCCTGACGTTGGGACACGGTTCGGCCACACGGGGCATTCGAGAGGTGAGGATTCGCGCTCATGGCCCTTGTACCGACCTGTCCAGGCGTCTATCTCGAGGAACTGCAAAGCGGCACGAGGACGATCGTCGCGACGTCGTCGTCCATCGCGGCGTTCGTCGGCCATACGGCGAGCGGCCCCGAGAACCTGGCCACCAGAATCCTCAGCTTCGCGGATTTCGAGCGGCATTTCGGTGGGCTCGATCGGCGGAGCGAACTGGGCTACGCGGTGCACCAGTTCTTCCTGAACGGCGGAACCGACGCCTATGTGGTTCGAGTGCCCGCGTCCGACGCGGTCGCGGCCGCGATCACGCTGAAGGACAGCAACTCTCGGGGAGCCCAGGCGTCGCTGGTGGTCACCGCACTCAACCGGGGCGCCTGGGCCAACGACCTGGTCGTCGACATCGATGAAGACGGCATTTCCTCGACGGACGCCAAGGCGTTCAACCTGACGGTCTCCGACCTGCGAAGCGGGGTGACGGAACGCTTCCCGGCGGTGAGCGTCGACTCCGCGAGCCCCCGCTACGTCAAGGCGGTGGTCGGCGACGCCGACAGCGGATCGCACCTGGTGAGCGTGACGGTTGCGGACCGCGCGGCCGCCAGGCCCGTGGCGACCGGGACTGTGGGCGGCGACATCGCGCTCGACGAGCTGAGGAACGACAAGGACTACGGCCTCAAGGTCAGCAGCGACGTGCCCGGCGGAGTGTTCGACGAGGTCGTCGTCACCGTGATCGAAAAGGGCGAGCCACTGCCCACGTCGGTCGCCGGGCTGTGCGCCCTGCTCAAGCGGAAGTTCGACCGGACCCTGTCGGCTCTTCACGTCGGTGCGCGCGTCCGCTGCGTGCCGTCGCCCAGCGGCCGGGGGCTGCGGGTCACCAGTGACTTCGACCCCGAGGAGCTTCCCGGCGCAGTGGACGCCGTCCTCACCTTCTGCGCGCAGGAGGACGAGCGCGAAGGCCGGCAGGAGCCGGAAGGCGAGGAAGGCGAGGAAGGCGAAGCGGCCCCCACCCTCCTCGCCCTGCTCAAGCTCGACGCGGCCCCATCCAACGTCGGACGCTACCGCCTGGGCCCGGGCGGGACACGGGGTGCCCAGGAGTCCGCGGTCCCCGGCGTCGACGGGAGTACTCTCCCCGGCACCGGCGACCTGATCTCGGCTGCTGCTGACGCAAACCGGCCTCACAACGGATGAGATACGGGTAGGTCTGGCGATGCCGCAGTCCCCTGACAACGCGCACCCTGCTGCCCGCCACTGCTCCCCCTGGGATCGCTCCTCCGGGCGCTCCAGGGCCCCCTGAAGGCTTCTCCCTCGGTGCGGAACCGTGCTCTGGGCGCCGCCAGGCATGTACGCACCGAGTTGTGCCGATCGCCATCACTCCAGGTCGGCGCTTGCCGGGGTGACCGCGAGCGAAACATGGGGAACAGCGCTCAGGCAGAGCTCCGCCGCCGTACTCGGATCGGATACGGTGCGGACCTCCCGCAGCACCAGCAGGCCGGCCAGCACCGCGGAGTCGACCGCCTCGGTGAGGACCTCGTCCGCCCACGGTGTGGGTGAGCGGGTTCGGTGGCGGCCGGTGGGCGAAGGCGTTCCGGATCTCGCCGGGGGTGGACCCTTCGGCGAGCATGCCGTCGACGGCGAGCGCCTGGTCCCGCAGTGCGCCGGCGTCCAGCGTCCACTGGGGCAGCTCAGCCATGACGGCCCGCAGGACGTCGGCTCCCGGGCCCGTGATCGGCTCCGGCGCCGCGGGTGCCGGGCTTCCCCGGCCGTCGCCGGTCCTTGTAGGTGCGCTGTTGTCTGGCGCGGCGTCAGCCGCCGCTGGCTCCACGCCGCCTTCGCCCCACCAAAACGACGTGGAGGACCTCGCCGTAGGCGTACTTCTTGGTCAGACGAAGCCAGTCTTCTTGCGACGCTGGGACCGTCGATCCCGATCATGCTCGACTGGGTAGCCGAACACGGCCGTCGGCAATGTCGCCGACCCCCTTCTCCCGGTGAGCGCCAGGGACGGCGTCGCCGGGACGGGCGGGGAGGTCGGCCGAGATGGCGAGGCGACGGGGTTCGGCGTCACATCCTCGACGGTCGGCGAGGCGACGGGGTTCGGCGTCACATCCTCGACGGTCGGCGCGGTGAAGTGACGATACCGCCTGAGGTTCTCGGTGTCCGGGTACGGGTGACGCCATGGCTTGCGGGAGCCGATGAAGTGGAGCACGAAGGCACGTCGCTCCTGATCTCGGTAAGCGTCGTACTCCGTACTCAGTCGCGGCGGCCAAGCCTCGGGCGGGACGTCGCGGAAGTCAGTCATCGGGAACACGTTCCAGCGCGGATCCAGCTCGATCCATCGACCGTGCGTGAGCGCGTTGAGCGCATCTTGCTCCAGACAGACCGGGACCTGATCCTGGCTCGCAAGCCAGTGGAGGGCCCGCTCGGTTAAGCTCTCCCGACGCCACTGGCGGAGGTTGCACAGCATCACCCCGGCATTGAAGTAGGGCGCGTCGGGCGCGAATCGTCCGCTGCCTCCGCCTGCCAGCGCCTCCTGGAGGTTGGGACGCCACATGTCCCGCACGGCCGCGAGGGGTCTGTCACCGAGGTCCGTCGCAAACAGCTCTGTCACGTCTCGCATCAGCACGACGTCCACATCCAGGTACAGCGCCACGTCGTCCGGCACCAGCTCCGGCAGGAACAGACGCGCGTACGTCGCGCCGGTCAGGTAGCGCAGCAGTGGCAGGTCGGACAGGTCGCGGCGCAGACGGACGACCTCCAGATCGAGCCCGCGGGACATCGCGTGCTCGACGACGTCGGCGCTCGGCGAATCGTCTGTCATCAGTGCCGAGATGCGCACACCGCTCTTCGGCGGCAGGCAGCGGGCCAGCGACGACAGCATGTTGCGTGCCGCCGATGCGTACTGACCATCGAACGCGATCGCTATGCGCATCCCCCGACCCCCCACGTGTGCGACCTAGGAACCAATACGCTATGGGGGGGTCGAGCGACGGTCAAGGCGGCCAAAGAGGGGATGCGACCTGTGGCGCGAGCGAGCGACATGGCGCCGGCGGCGGGCAGATGCCTGCTCATTTGCAGCACACCGAGGGCAGGGACTCACCTGCTGGCTGGTCTGCTGGAGAGCACGGGCTTGTCGGGTAAACCACAGGAGTATCTGTACAACCACGTTACTGAACTGGACGGTGAGGACATCCCGATCGGTCCGGCGCACCGGACGCAGCCGGACCAGCTACGAAAGCTGATGCGGATCGGGACTTCAGCCAACGGCGTGTGGGGCCTGATCCTCATGGGGTCGTACCTGGACGAGGTCGTCGCCGGGCTGCGGCGATACCAGTCCGCGAGTGGAGCGAGCTGGCGCGAGGTGATCGAGCGCGCCTTCGGCCGCCCGGTATATGTGTGGAACCGGCGGCTGGACACGGCGGCACAAGCAGTGTCTCTGTACCGGGCGCTGGAGACCGACGTCTGGTATGCCGACGACGTTCGTGGCGTGGGCGCTGACGCTCCCTATCGCCGCGACCGGATCGCGCACTGGGAGCACATGATCCGGGAGCAGAACGAGGAGTGGGCGCGCCGGTTCTCCGACAGCGGGATCACGCCGATCACGGTGACGTACGAGGACGCGCTGGCGGACCCGGAAGGTGTGGTGGACCGGCTCCTGGACAGCCTGGGGGTCGCGCGAGGCGGCCGGTCGGTGCGGCCGCTCACGCGCCGGCAGGGAAACGACGTGAGTTTGGAATGGCTGGCCCGGTACCGCCGGGACGGTTCAACGTGACCGCTGTCTCCGCGACGACTACGAGGTAGCCCGAAAGAGTGAACGCGCTGGCCGGCACTTCCATGCGACTCGTCCAATTGGGCATCGACTGGACATGACGGCCCGGAACGGAAGCCGAAGCGCGGAACCTCCAACAACAGAATGTAGGTTCCCGACTTCGGTGTCACACGCCAGCGCTGCAGCCTGGGACTTCGCGCATTCCGCACAGCGTGTCCCTCTGACCGTTCCGCGTTCGTGTGTCCCTTTCCCAGCGCCTGTCAGGTGGCACCGTCACGCGAGCTCGGAGCGGAGCAGTCCCCGCCCTGTACAGGGCTTCCGAGTCGTGGCGAGACGGACGACAAGCACGGTCGCGTCTCCTACACCACCCCAGAGGTGGAATCCGCAGGTAGGTGGCGAAGCGACATCGGACGCCTGCGTGTCGTGCCGAATCAGCTTCAAGCGACATCCTCGCGATGGTGGACACTCGTGCCCGCGCTGTTCAGGCCCGCTGCTGTGCGCCGGCCACGACTTCGCGCCGCCCCGCCGTAGTAATCGGAAGGCATGGTCGGTCGTCTCGGCAGTTCTCAACGCCGGGCTGCGCTACGACGGCTTCGAACCGTGTGGTTGCCGACGGGATCCGAAATTCCGCCCCCGAACCCGCGCCCAGCTCCGCGCCCGCCGCATCGTCGCTGCCCGGACCGGTACCCCGCTCCTGGAGTTGCTCGGCCGGGCGGACCCCCTGGAAACCCGCTGAGCCAGGCGGTGCTGGGCAATCCAGATTCCGAACGCGGGAGCTTCGGGCACCTCAGTCGGTATCGGTCGCAGCCAGCACGAACAGTCGTCGGCGGTCTCATGGAGTCGGCATACCGCGGGCATCATGGATCGTCAGCCCCGCCGACACCGCCCTTTGAAGGTCAGTAGCAGGTTTCAGCGCGCGAAAACGGAGCACCTGCCGGGCGGCTCGTCCTACTGTCGCGGTCCTTGGCGAGGAGTAGGACAGACCACCCGCAGGGCGCTCAGTTGCTCAGTATTCAGGCGCTGCTGACAGACGGTTTGGTGTCCGTTCACCGGCCCCAGCGATCCTCGCGTTCGGTTCATGCGCAGAGGACGGCGCGGCACGCGTGTCCTCTGCACCGACTGGTGCGCCCACTTTCTGTTGTCGCCGCCGTGGCGACGTCTCCAAGTTTCTCGAGGTAATGGAGCTGCGAGCATGTTCAATCGTTTTGGAAGACGTCGCTTGCTGATCGCCGGCACGGCGGCCACCGCCGCCCTCACCTGCGGCATCGGAGTCGCAACCGCGGCCGGTGTCGTCCCCCTCAACCCATTCGGCACCAGCCACGTCGGCACGCAGGCTGACGGAACGGTGCTGCTGCCGGACAACCAGCAGGTGACCCCGTTCGGTCAGCGCGCCGCCACGTTCTCGGCCCAGACCATCGGCACCGCGACCAGCCCGGACGGCACGAAGGTCGCGGCTCAGACCGGTGGCGACAACCTCGGTAAGCCACAGCTCAGCATCCTCGATGCCGCGAGCGGCTCGGTCCTGCAGTCGTTCGGCGGCACGGGTGTCGCGGCGCCGGTGTACTCGCCGGACGGTTCGACGCTGTATGCGGCGACGCTGACCGGCATCGTGAAGTACTCGGTGGGTGCAGACGGCCTGGTCACGGATCCGACGGGGCCGGAGACCATCGGGCTCGGCGACGGGACGTTCCCGTACAACATGGCGATCTCCGCGGACGGCAAGACGCTGTACGCCGCTGAGAGTGGCGTCAACAAGCTCGCCATCATCGACACCGCGACCGATTCGGTCACCGGACAGGTCGCGGTCGGCAACGCCCCGGCCGGGATCGCGGTCGTCGGCAACGAGGTGTTCGTCTCCAACCGTGGTGGCCGCCCGGCCGTCGCCGGTGACACCACCAACACCTCGGATGGCACCGAGATCGTCTCAGACCCGGTGACCGGCGCCTCCACGACCGGAACCGTCTCGGTCGTCGACCCAACAGTGAAGAACCCGATCACGGTGCCGACCGCGCCGGACATCTCGGCAGTCAAGCCCGACATCATCGACGTCGACTTCGCTGACGGCACCCCGGCTGAGCACGCGCAGAACCTGCCGACGACGACCTACGGTGCACCGTCGATCACCAACGACCCGACGGTGGGCAAGAACGTCGCGACGTTCAACGGCACGACCGACGCCTACACCTACCCGTTCCAGGACCAGTGGAGCAAGGTCGCCAAGAGCTTCACCATCGAGTGCAAGTTCCGCTGGAACGGCGCGGCTCCGAGTACCGCCGGCAAGGGTGTGTGCGAGGACCTGAACGGCGGCGGCATCGGCGTCGACATCCTCAACGGCGAGGCGATGACCTACGCGCACATCGGTGGGGGGTACAAGGAGATCTTCGACCCGACGCCCGTGGTACCGGGCACGTGGTACGACGTCGTCACCACCTGGGACGGCGCGAACCTGAACGAGTACGTCAACGGCAAGCGGGTTGCGACGATGCCGGCCTCGGGTGCGCTCGGCAAGCCGTCGCCGAGCACCTCCTGGCACTGGACGCTTGGCGCCAACGCCGCTGCCCCCCCGGCCGGGTTCGAGGCTCCGGCGCGGGTCAGCATCGCCTCCAGCAAGGTCTGGAGCGCCGCCCTGCCGGCCGGCCCGAGCCGGACGACCTACACCTTCGGCGCGCTGAAGGACACGATCAACGTCGGGCTGCAGCCTGCGGCGATGACGGTGCACGATGGTGCGGTGTTCGTCGCGAACACCAACAGCGACACGATCTCGATCGTCGACGCCGTGACGCACCAGGTGATGCAGACGGTCAACGTGGAGCCGCTGCACGGCGCCACGGTCGGTGCGTCGCCGAACTCGATCACCTTCGCCGACGACAAGCGCATGCTGGTCAGCGTCGGTCGTGACAACGCGATCGCAGTGTTCAACTACGACGGCGAGACCACGCCGGTCGGCTACAAGGGCCTGATCCCCACGGACTGGTACCCGAACCAGGTGTCCTTCGACGCCAAGGTCGGCAAGGTCATCGTCAGCAACCAGTACGGCGTCGGCACCAACGGCACCAACGCGAGCCACGGGTACCAGGGCACGCTGACCTCGTTCGCCCTGCCCGCCGACAAGAACCTGGACACCACCACGCGGACGGTGTTCACGAACAACGCCTGGGACGTCGCACATCCGACCGGAAGCGGCAACGTTCCCGGGCAGTTCCCGGCGATCCCGAACCAGCTCGGCCAGCCCTCGGCTATCAAGCACGTCTTCTTGATCATCAAGGAGAACCGGACCTACGACCAGATCCTCGGCGATGTCGCCAAGGGCAACGGCAGCACGGCGTACAACACCTACCCGGAGAACGTGACGCCGAACCAGCACAGCCTGGCGAACACGTTCACGCTGTTCGACAACTTCTACGACAGCGGCATGCTGTCCGCGGACGGTCACCAGTGGCTGGTGCAGGGTGACAACAACGACTACCAGGAGCAGAACGCCGCCAGCGCGTGGGCGCGCAGCTACCCCTACCCGGGTGGCGACGCGCTGTCGTACCAGCGGAGCGGCTTCATCTGGAACACCGTCCAGGCCGCGGGCAAGACGGCTGCGAACTACGGTGAGTTCGAGGCCGCGACGACCGGCAAGAAGGGCACGTGGCAGCAGTACTACGCCGACTCCCAGATCATGGAGGGCAAGGCGACCGGCGCTCTCCCGGTGTCCCAGAAGGCGGCCCAGTGGGTCTCGGACGTGCCGGGGCTGAACACGATCAGCAACCATGACTACCCGCACTTCGACACCGCGATCCCCGACCAGTACCGCGCTGACATCTGGGAGCAGGACTTCAAGAAGGCCGAGCAGACCGGACAGCTGCCGGCCCTGACGACCATGACCCTGGGTGACGACCACACCGGTGGCGCGCCGACCGGCGCGGCCCAGAACGCCGACAACGACCTGGCCGTCGGTCGGATCATCTCCGACATCTCCCACAGCCAGTTCTGGAAGGACTCGGCCGTTTTCGTCGTCGAGGACGACACCCAGGCCGGCAACGACCACGTCGATGGTCACCGTGGCCCGCTGTTCATCGCGAGCCCGTACGCCAAGCGCGGCGACGTGAACAGCCAGTACTACTCGCAGATCAACTTGGTGAAGACGATCGAGCAGATCCTCGGGGCCCAGCCGATGAACCAGATGGACCAGGCCGCGGTTCCGATGTACGACGCGTTCACCAACACCCCGGACCTGACGCCGTACACGGTTCTGCCGAACCAGGTGCCGCTCACCCAGGGCGTGACCGGCCTGATCCCGGTCACCCCGGCGGCCGGAAGCACCCCGGCACAGGCCGAGGCGTTGACCGCGACCAACGGCCCGGCTGCCCCGACGGTCCCGGCCGCCCAGCAGGCCGTGGCCGACCAGTGGACGGCGTGGTACCAGACCGAGGCCATGCCGAAACTGACCGGACCCAACGCGTCTCCTGACGCGACCAACCCGGCGCAGATGAACCGGTACGACTGGTACACCGCGACCAACTGGTCCAAGCCCTACCCGGGAGATGCCTCGATCCTGGTTCCCGACCAGGTGCCCGGTCGCAACCTGCCCAGCAACATGCTCGGCGACTGACAAGCAATGCTTTGTCGGATCACATGAAGTAGGTGGTGCCGTCCCGGTCCTCATCGACCGGGACGGCGCCACCTACCTGTCGCATGACGAGAGGAACGAGCCCGTGATGCCTGCGGAACCCTCCGCCGACAAGCGCCCGCCAGCACTGGAGGTCCGCGACCTCACCAAGAGCTTCGAGGACCGGGTCGCGGTCGACCACGTCGACCTGCGGCTCGATCCCGGCAGCGTCTACGGTCTGCTCGGCCGCAACGGCGCGGGCAAGACGACCCTGTTGCGGATGATCCTCGGCTTGCTCACCCCTGACTCGGGTACGGTGCACGTCCTCGGCGACCCTGCTCCTGCCGGCGACATGACGGCGCGGCGTCCGATGGCCGGTTTCGTGGAGGCGCCTCGGCTCTACCCGTACCTCTCCGCCCGGCGCAACCTCGACCTGCTCGCGCGCCTCGACGGTACCCACGCAACCCGCGACTCCATCGGCAGCCGAAGCAGTCACGAGGCCCTCGAGCTGGTCGACCTGGCCGACCGTTGCCGAGACAGGGTCGGCACCTTCTCCACCGGGATGAGGCAGCGGCTCGGCCTCGCGGCGGCACTGCTGCGCCGGCCCCGGGTGCTCATCCTCGACGAGCCCACGATCGGCCTGGATCCGGCACACGCAGCCGACGTACGTGCAATGCTGACCCGGCTCGCGGCCGACGGCGTCGCGGTCCTGGTGTCCAGCCACAACATGGCCGAGGTCGCCGAGATCTGCGACCGCGTCCAGATCATCCACCGTGGCCGCCGGGTCTGGGACGGCACCCGCACCCAGTTGCACGATGCCGCGCCCGCGCCGGCGTGGCAGTTGTGGACCAGCGACGACGCCATGGCCGCCGACACCGCCCAGGACCTGGGCCTGAGGATCGAGGACAGGCGCCCGGGCGCCGGCTCAAACGCGGGCGCCTGCGTCGGGGGTGCGCCTCTGGTGATCCGTGCGGAAGAGGCGGCCCGAGACGACCTCGTCCTGCGGCTGGCCGCTGCCGGCGTCGCGGCGCGCCGAATCGAGCCCGACGTGCCGCCGCTGGAGGCGCTCTTCATCACACTGACCGCCGACCCGACCGCAGGCCCGACCGATGACGACCTCCAGGAGAGCGTCGCATGAACACCACCCAGCCATCCGCGGACCCGACCACCGACTCGGCCGCGGGGGAGAGCGCCTCGCCCACGACGCCGGCACTCACACCCGACCTGGACGCCGGCCCCGAGCCCGGCGTGATGGCCGCGGTCGGGGTGGAGCTCGTGAAGCTGTCCTCGCAGTTGGTCGGTCGGATCGTCCTTGCGTTGTGTGTGATCGTGCCGGCGCTGTTCCCGCTCGTGATCCGGCTGGCCTCCACCCGTCCGGTCGACACCCTGTTCGGGCGGTGGGCCACCGCCTCGGGGTACGCCACCTCGCTGACGATGCTCACCTGGGCCGCCGCGTACGGCGTGCCGCTCCTGGTCGGCCTGTTCGCCGGCGACATCTTCGCCAGCGAGGACCGCCACGGCACCTGGAAGACGATCCTGACCCGCTCCACCAGCCGTACCCGCGTGTTCATGGGGAAGGCGATCGCGGCCACCCTCGCGGTCTGGCTCATGTACGCACTTGTCTCGGTCATCTCCCTCATGGCCGGCACGCTGATCGTCGGTCACGCCCCGCTGGTCGGGCTATCGGGACAGCTCATCACCCCAGCCCACGCCTTCCTCCTCGTCCTGGCCTCGTGGGGGCTCACCCTGCTGCCCGTCACGGCCTTCGTCGCCCTCGGGCTGCTCTTCTCCATCGCCTCTCGCAGCGGCGCCATCGGCGTACTCGGCCCCCTGCTGGTCGCGATCGTGCTGCAGCTGCTGGAGTCGATCGCCACCGGCCAAATCGCACGAGCGCTGCTGCTCTCCACCCCGTTCGAGGCCTGGCACGTCCTGCTGACCGATACCTCCAGCGTCCGGGTCGTAGCCCAGGCCGCCGTGACCAGCCTGGCCTACACCGTCGTGTTCCTCGCGGCCGCCTGGTACCTCCTGCGGCGACGTGACTTCGCCGGCACGGAGGTCCCCGCTGCGGTCCGGCGCACAGCGACGGTGCGGGTCGGCGTGGTCCTCGCGGCCCTCGCCGCCGTGTTCATCGGTCTGGGGAACCTCGGCTCGACGACCTTGACCGCAGCCCGCCTCGACCGTTCGATGGCGGCCACGTTCGGCCATCTGGCCGAGGTGCGCTACCAGTTGCAGAGCCACGCCCCCGCCGACAGCACCATCCCGTGGAAAGCCAACTGCACCCGCGGCGGCGCCACACCCACCACCACGGTCTCCACCGACCATGGTGCCGGGGACGACTGGTCCTGCACCATCGTCGACACCAGACCCCAGGACGGCGGCGGACCCACGATCCTCGACGTCACCCTCATGGCCACCGGCTGCTACCAAGTCCAAGCACCAGCCGGCGCCGTCGGCGGCGTCTACGTCAACGACAACACCGGCCAGTCGTTCCTCAACCCACTCTTTGGGTTCGACGGCTGCCTTGGGACCCCGTGACCAGCAGCAGCGCTTAAAGGGTGTTGCAGATCTCTGCTGGTGGGCGTGGTGGTGTGTGCGTCTGGCTGGTGTTGTTCATGTGCTCAGGGCGAGGTTGTGCATGTGGGCGACGGCTTGGACGGCGTGGTGGAGGCCGGGGCCGCGTTGCCGGCAGTCGGGGAGGATCTTGTGGGTCTTCATGCGGGCGAAGGCGTGCTCGACTCGGGCCGGCACCCGTCGGTGCTCGGCGTTGTCGGCTTCCTCGCCGGGAAGCAGGGGGCGGCCGGGGCGTTTGCGGTGCGGGACGACCAGGCCGGTTGATGTACGCGCCATCGCCCAGCACCACCGCGTCCCGGCAGTGCGCAGGCAGGCCGGAGGCCCGCCAGACCTGCGCGTCGGCGCGGTTGCCCGGCGGGCGGTTGCCACCACCAGGCGCGTGTCCGCGTCGATGATGACCTGCACGTTTGCCGAGAACCGGTAGTTGCGGGAGGACGCGGCGATACTCCGGTCGCGCACCGGGATCAGCGTTCCGTCCACGATCCACAACCGCTCGACACCCTCGGCTCGGCGAGGCACCGGCTCCAGCGCGAGCAGCGGCCCCAGCTTCTGCACCACCCGGCACACCGTGGCCGTCGGCACACCGAACAGCGGCGCGAGCTGCCGCATCGTGAGGTTGGTGCGGAAGTAGACCGCCACCAGCAGCACCCGCTCGGCCAGCGGCAGGCACCACGGCCGGCCAAGCCGCGGCCCCTCCCCGCCCCGCTCCCGCACCACCCGCAGCAGCCGGCCGAACGCCTCCATGCGCAACCCGGTGAACGTCTCCACCCACACCCGCTCAGCCTTCAACACCCCACCCATACAGGAGAAATGCCCGCAACCAACCCTTCTGCAACACCCTTTAAGGGCTGTCCCGTAAACCTGGCCGGCCACGGCCCGCCGCTCACCGGCGGGGCCCGAGAACGTCGTCGAGGGCCACGAACTCGGAATCGTCGCGGCCGCCGTCGAAGTACGCGTCGACCGCCGACGCGCACGCCTGCCGCAGCCCGCGCCGGAGTAGGGCTGGAAACCTTCTACGGGCGGGCTCGGCTGAAAGGAGGTCGGGCGATGGCCGGGAGCTTTCCGGCTCGGGCCCGGTGACGATCGCGATGAAGTCCTCATGCTCCTTGATCTCGGGGCTGAGCTATGGCAGCAACGCGGTCACCCTACGACGGCGACCAGGAGCGGGGGAGAACGGTGAGAACGGTCATCGCCCGACGATGCGCTGACCGGGGTCGACGCCTCGCACCCCACCAGGTGCCGCGGCACGGCGAGCCGGGTTCCGCCGCCACGCCGTAACCCTTCGGCACTACCGTCCGGGGAGGTCGGGGCGGCCGAACACAGTGGTCCAGCGGCGGGTGAGCACCGCGCTCTCCTTGGGCGAGACCAGCTCGGGTGCGCCGAGCGCCAACGCGGCCGAGTACGCCGCCTTCGAGGCCCCCAGCCACTCGGGATCGCTCAGTACCTCGACCTCGTCGTCCTCGTCCCAACCGAACAGCTGTGGCCCCGCCCGCCGAGCGGCCTCCGTCACCGCGTTGCTGAGAGTCAGAGGACTGCATCCGATCGGGGAACCGGACGAGCGGAGGTTCTCCGACCAGCGGGCCCACAGCGCCCGGTACAGATCCTCCTCGTCCTCGTCCGGCAGCGCCGCGAGCGCGTCGACCTCCTCGGCGGTCAGGGTTCGCGCCCGGGAGATCACCCACTCCACGTAGTCCCCGTGCGGTCCGGCGACCAGCCACGTCGGCACCTGCTCCACGACCGTGAAGGCCAGGCAGCGCACCCATTTGTTGCCCGGCAGCAGCCGCACCGGCCGTTCGAGCCCGTCCACGCGCCACAGACTTTCCGGCCACACCAGGAGGCCGGTGGCCTCTTCCTCCACGACCAGCCCCTCGTTGCCGGCCAACCGCCGGTTCACCGGGCGTCCGGCACGGCGCTCACGAGCGCCGAACAGCTTCTCGGGAGCGAAGTGCACGCGGGCCCTGGGTGCGAGGTGCGGCTCGCCGTAGAACCGCTCCGGACCGTTGTAGCCGTAGTAATTCACGCGGCCACGGTACGCACCGTCTCCGGGCGCCCGCACCTGAGTTCCGTCGCGCGAAAGCCCCGTCGGCAGCCCAGCCAGCCAGGCCCGTCACCCCAGGTCCTTTTCGGCCCGGGGGTGCCCCCGGCGGTCCGGCCGTGCTTCGTGCCCGAGGTCCGTCCGGAGGGTGAGGTGCGGCACGGTGATGAGCCGGCGGTAGAGAACCGTGGAGTCGGGCTCCCCGACGGGTACGCCGTCGGCCTCCACCCGGGCATGGGCGCCGAAGGGAGGTGTGCACGCCGGTGCACCAGATGGCCAGACCCCGCGCATCCGGCGCAGCGGAGCGGTGGCCAGGGACCGCTGCACACAGCCCTCGTCGGCGCAGCGCGCTGACCGCGACCACGAACTGCCGCGCCGCCGGCGCCTGCTCCGCCCGGTCCCCCTCGAACCCTGCAGGTCACCGGCATCGGCTGACCAGCAACACCCCCCTGGCGGGGCCCCAGCGGGGGCCAACGCTCTCCCGCCCGGGCGCCTGGAGTCTGTAGGCCCTGTCAGGGCTTTGGCAGTGGCGCAGGTGCCGGCCCCGCCGGCTTCGGCACGGCGGCGTCATCACCGCCAACGCCCAACAGCTTGACTGACAGGAGATGTCAGCGAACCTCTGGATAGTGGTGCCATGATCGTCAGCCACCACTCCCGCCGGGCAGAGCGGCTGCTTGTGCCCGCTGCTTTCGCCACGGCTCTCGGCAACAATGTTCAGCTCATCGTCGGTGCGCTGCTCGTGATCAGGGAGCAGCAGACCATGACGGCCGTCGGCTGGCTCTTCATCGCGGTCGCCGGGCCGCAAGCGTTGTTGTCGCCCTTCTTCGGACGTCTGGCCGACCGCTTCGACCGGCGGGCCCTGTGGCTCTGCTGCGATGTCACCAGTGCGGCGCTGGCCCTCGGGCTGCCGCTGTGGCTGGTCTGCGGCGGCTCCCCAGAGCTCGGGATCTACGGCGCCAATCTGGCGCTCGCCGTGGTCGGTGCCCTGTTCTTTCCGGCAAGCTCCGCGCTGATCAAGGAACGGGTCCCGGCGGGGCGGCTGCGGCGGTTCAACGCCCGCTACGAGATGGGGACCCAGGCGGGGATGCTGCTGTCGGCGACGGTCGGCGGGCTGTCCGTCCAGGCGTTCGGTGCCGTGCCGCTGCTGGTGTTCAACGCCGGGACCTTCATCGTCTCGGCGCTCTGCGTCGCCGCAGTGGGGCGTCACCCGGACCGGGCGACGACGGCCACTGCCGCCGAGGGGCCGACGCCGGCGCCTCCGCGCGGGCCGCTGCGAATGCGCCGTTTCATCCTCCTCTACGCCCAGGGGAGCGTGGTCGTCACCGTCTTCAACGCCCTGCTGCCCACCGCCGTCATCGGCGAACTCCACTTGGGGGCCGCGACGTTCGGTGTCGTGGACGCCCTCGGGTGCCTCGGTTTCCTGGCGGCCACCGGTGCCTACCGGATCGTCAGCAGACGCAGTCCCGACCTTCGCATCGCCGTCGTGGGATTTCTGCTCTGCAATGTCGGCCTGGTACTACAGAGCCAGTTCGGGATCGTCGGCTTTCTCGTCGGGGTGCCGCTGGGCGCGTTCTTCTTCGGGCAAGCCAGGATCGCTTCGCGGACCGTGCTGATGACCTCGGCCGGCGAGGCCTCAGTGGGCAGGGCCCTCGGGCTGGCGAACGGTTGCGGGCTTGCGGCTACGGTCGGGGTGATGTTCCTGGTCGCGACGGTCACCGACCACAGTGACACGCGCTACGGCTTTGGGGTCCTCGCCGCCCTTGCGCTGCTGGCGACCCTGTCCGCCGGAATGCTGCTGAGGTCTCCGGCCCCCGCCCATGATGTACCCGCAGGCCGGTACCGGTCGAGCACAGCTGCCGCAGCCTCCGCGATCTCGCAGCTCAGCTCCTCAGGAGCCAGCACCTCAATGTCCGGCCCCAGTGACAGCAGCATCGGCACCGCCAGCTCGACCGGCACCACGGAAGGTCCAGCCCGAACAGTTGCCATGGTTGTCGCTCGTCGGCCTTCGCCAGATCAAAAGGTGTGAGGTCCCGCCGGTGCCGCCGCGCGCCTTTCCGTCCGGCCTCCCGGGCACATTCCCGGCCGGCGCGGTACTCGAGGAATTTGTCGACACGGTGATCCCGCTCTACCCCCAGTGCCAGTCAGGCCCTGCACCCGCCGCACTGGCCGTGCCGCTCGGTTTGTGCCAGGTGCGCGGGGACCACGCCGGCATGGGTCCGAAGGGGCAGGGTGCGCTGGTCACAGCACTCGCGACACTCCACAGTGCCCGCCGGGGGTGGGCAGCCCGGCCGGGAAGGCCCGCATGCTCTGCCGGATCGCGAGTTCCCAGCCGGGCGGACTCAGCCGCCCTCCGAGCTACCGCCCGGGTCGGTGTCGTCTGTGTTCCCGGTGGACCTTTTTGTGGCGGCGTTGAAGCCCATCTGGGCTGGCGTGGTGAGGGAGTCGAGGAGGGTCTTCTCGGCGCTGGGGAGTTCGGCGCGCCATCGGTCGAACTCCTGCATGTCCTGGTCGTTCTTCAGGTCGATGTGTCCGTCGTGGTACCAGGTCGCGTTCGGTGGCGGAATCCTTCCGGCCTTGATGAGGCCTTCGGCGACCGGGACGCGCAGGTACCGCTCTTCCTTGGAATCCGCGTTCTGGGCGGTGATTTCGACGTTGGTGGCGTGGTCGGTTGGGAACTGGTAGGACAGGAACGCGGAGCCGCCGCCGTTGGCCATGCTCACCAGTTTGCTCACCACGTCCGGGAGCAGCGGTTCTGCCGGGATCAGCGGGCCGGCCAGACCGGCGATGGTCCAGACGTACATCGAGTCCTGTACGGCCTGGGCGTCGGCCAGTTGCGCGGGCCGGTACGTGAGGTCGCTCATGACGTTGCTGATGCTGCCGTCCAGCCGGCCCAGCTTGTCGAGGATGTCCGTCGTCGCGGTGTCGGACGGCTGCCCATGGAGGGCGACCGTGGTGATGTCGGCGTGCACCAGGCCCCGGAAGGTCCCGGCCGCGGCCGGGTTCCCGCTCATGAAGGAGTGCAGGAGGACGTTCAGTGCGGTGGGGTTGGTGAGGACCGTGGGCCGGCCGTCTCCGTTGGTGAGGGCGGTGAACCCGAGATCGGCGGCGTTGTTCTCCACGCTGTCGGCGAGTTCCGGCGCGTAGTTGCCGGCGACCTTGGCCAGGGCGTTGGCGAGTTTCGGCGGGAGAGCGCCCAAGCCGTAGGTGGGTTCGACCGCCGGCGTGTAGTTGTCCACGCTCGCCTGGAAGACGCGGGCGGCGTCCTGGGCCGCCGCCAGGTCGCGGTCCTTGTCGCCGGTGATGTCGGTGGCCTCGATGATCACAGCCGCGGGGGTGGCGGAGTTGTCCCCGTACCCCTCGGGAAGCTGCCACTGCTTGCTGACCAGTTGGCCTGCGGCGAACGCGCCGTTGCTGCCCGAGAGCAGGTCCCGCGCGGCGGTCTGGTTCTGCGCCAGCCGGGCGAGGACGGCCAGCCGCGGATCGTTGTCCGCCACGGTCTGTGCTATGGCCATCTGCTGGTAGAGATCCGGGTCGCCGGGGACGTCCTCCGTCAGCCCCAGTTCGGCGTACCACGGGTCGGCCGGGTTGTACATGAACTCGGTT
Organism: uncultured Actinomycetota bacterium; assembly: GCA_963756705.1. Classification (GTDB taxonomy): domain Bacteria; phylum Actinomycetota; class Actinomycetes; order Streptomycetales; family Streptomycetaceae; genus Actinacidiphila. Next base: position 1,208,539 of record CAVWOS010000010.1, read on the forward strand.
ACTCCGTAACCGATGTCCGGCGGGCTGAACCGCGGCATGACCTCGCGGTCCGCTCCCCAGTGCAGCACCGCGTCGCTCATCGCTCCCAGGAACGTGGGGTCCCAATCGCTGCCGTCAGGGCCGTACTTGAGCAGCATGCTCGCCGACCACATGTCCTGTGGCTTGGTGAACGTCTCGGTGAGGTCCGGCAGTTGCCGCGACGTCTGGAGCTTGGTGGCGGCCGCGAGGCTGTCGCCGAACTTGGCCAGGATGTCCGTCGACGCCTTGTTCAGCACCGTGCCCACGTCAGGCGGCTGCACCGTGCCGTCGTCGGAGCCGGCACCCGGGGTCATCTGCGTGCCGTCCTCGGAGTGCAGGGTCAGCGCCACCAGCGCCTCTGATCGGTCGCCGCCGTTGTCGTAGAAGCCCTTCATGTAGTCGAGGTCGTCCTTGCTCGCGTCCGCGTCGTCGGCGACAGCCTGGATCGCGGGCCGTACGGACGGCCAGCTCGGGTCGGCGGAGACCGCCAGACGCAGCAGGAAGGCGTCCTGGGACCCGGCCACGGAGGTGGTGGCGTCCGGCGGAACTCCGTAGGCGGTGAAGGTGCTCTCGATCCAGTCCTGGTACGTGGCGTAGTCCGCGTGTGACTGCCTCAGCGCGGACATGGCGGCGGCGGCGAAGTCGGCTTCCGGTGCGCTGTGCGCCGTGGCCGCCGGGTAGGAGCCGTACGGGCCATGGGCGGTCACGTCGCCGGAGCCGGCGGTGAGGTCGGCCTTGAACGCAGCAAGCAGGGCGGGGTCGTTCTGCGTCTGGACGTACGTCGTGAGCGCCTTGAGGTCCGCGGTCAGGCCCGGGTCCGTCCCCTGGCCGAAGGCCGTTCTGACGGCGTCCCCGTGGTCCGAGAGGACCTGGAGGTTGAGCAGGACGGTGTCCGGCGACAGGCCGAGCGCGGCGGCCTCCGTCAGCGAGCCCCGGAAGTCCTGGTCCGGGTCCTTGGTGAGCCGGTCGAGCACGCTCGCCCGTGTGGCCTGCGCGAGGAAGGAGGAGTCGAAGTCGCCGTACTGGAGCATCGCCACCCGGTCCCAGCCGGCCCCGTTGCTCTCCACCGGGGTGAGGAACGCGTCCTTCGCCTGTTCGAAGCCAGCCGGTGGAGAGGTGGCCCGGGTCGCCGACCCGAAGGCGATGCTGAAGGTCTTCAGGTCGTCCTTGGCCGTCGGGTCTCCGCTCTGCACCAGCAAGGTGGGCAGGGCGATCAGCTTGTCGGGGTTCAGTTCGGCGTAGAAGGCCGCGCAGTAGTCCGGGTCGTCCTGGTGCTCGGCCAATTGCTGGGCGATCTTCTGGTACTCGGCGCCGTCCCCGTCGTCGTCCTTGTTGGACTCGTCCGCCAGGTCCTTGCCGCTCTGCTGGGCCTGCGCCGAGGTCTGCTCCACCGGTTCGGCCACACGCACCATGCGGCCCTGCGCGCGCACCATGCCCTGCGCGGGCTTCGGGCCGGCCGGGTGGGCCTTGTCGATCGCCGCGGCCAGCCGCTGGCGTCGCTCCAGCATCGGGGTCTGGTCGTCCAACCACCCGCAGATGCCGAGCAGTTCGCTGAACGCCGAGGTGTCGAGACCGGCCGCGGCGAAGAGGGGCCGCAGCGCGGACGCGCCGGCGCGCAGCTGTTCCTTGTCGTTCTTGTACGCGCTGATCATGCCGAGCATCGCCTGCGGGTCGATGCCCGAGAAGTCCCCCACAACCGCCTCCCCGTCCAGGCGGACCGACGGGCTCTGGTTGCGGCGTCGGCCTGAACGCTCCCTCAGATGTAGGGCGGTGATTGTCCAGCGGGAAGTTTTGTGGACAATCGGACGGCGGGATTTGTCCAGGCGGGCGAGGGGGACGGCCGCTGTCACCGGGGAGCGGGCCGGTGGAGCGGTTCGCGTGCGAGTTACGGGCGCTGGCGGGCGACCAGCCGTTCTGGAAGATGGCGCGCCGCTGTTCGGTGTCGAAGAGCGCCCTGGCCGCGGCCGCAGCCGGACGGCAGTTGCCGTCGCGGACGGTGACCCGGGAATTCGTGCGGGCCTGCCAGGGCGACTGGGCCTACTGGCGGGAGCGGTGGGAGCAGGCGGCCGCGGAACGGGAGGATGTCCGGCGCCGGCCGGGCAGCGCCGTGATGGAGCGCCGCCCAGGCGTGGTGGATGTTTTGGGCAGTCGTCGCCCGGCGGCCGTCGTGGGGGACGCGGCCTGGGACGACGCGGGGGACGCGGAGGCGTCCGGGGAAGCGGCGATGTCCTGGTCCGGAAGGCCGGGACGGTTCGGACGCGGGTGGCGGCCGATCGGCGCGGTGGCCCTGGCGGTGGTCCTCCTCGGCTCGGGCCTGGCGTGGAAGGCCGGGCTCTTCGGCTCCGGCGGTCACGCCCACGCGGCCGCGTTGCGGGTGCCCGACGGTTCGGACCCGCAGGCGATCGGCTGCGTGACGGACAAGACGGTCCTGGCGACCGCGCCCGTCACGCTCCGGGGACCGGTCACCCTGCGCGGCGAGCGCCTCGCCACGGGGACCCGGGTCGGCACCGTGACCCTCGCCTACTCCGCCCGCTGCGCCGGCTCCTGGGCGCGCTTCGACCCCGCCCCGGTGATCGACACCGACCTGCACGACAGCACCGCCACGGTCATCACCGTCTGGGCCCAGCGTCCCGCCGACACCACCCAGGAGTCCTGGAAGATGGGACACGTCGACGAGGCGTACTCCGAACTCCTGCTGACCGGAGTGGGATGCGTCATCGCGGGCGCCCGCGTCGACCTGATCAACGAGAACATGACGGCCCAGGGCCAGACCCCCTGCCTGCCCCACGTGGCAGCGGCCCCCGAACAGCGCTGAACCGTCACCCTGTCACTGCGCGCGTCCCTGCTGGTGACGACACCCGACACCCTTAGTACTCCAGTTGCAGTTCGCTATTGCCGCTGGTCAGGGGCGCTTTTCTGAGTGTACTGGGCTGATGTGCCGTCAGGTGCGGGAAGTTCGTGACCTCGGGTGCGGTAATGGCAGCGGCGTGCGGTGGCCTGGTGGCGGCGTCGCCATCTGGACCAGCTCAGCGCGTGGCCGATGTGCGCCACTCCTGGCCGTAGGCGGAATCCGCGGTCACCCAGGCAGTCGGTAGCGGCGAGGCCAGCGCCCGCACCACCATGGCCTTGGCCAAGTCACCCTTGGTGGCGAACTCCCGCTGCTCGGGGATCTTCGCCGCAGCGCACCGGTCAGGGTCGGGCGTCCAGGACTTCGGCAGATACAGCTCCCTGTCCACCAACGCCCGCCCCGCCGCAGAGGCCTACGCGGCGAACACGCCTATCTGGCAGTTCTCGGTCCGGCCCGCGGTGCCGGAGTACTGGCGCTGCACCCTTCTTGACGAAGCCTGTGTCGTCAATGATTCGTCTCGATCCGCATCATCACCAGCGACGTCGCGCGCCTCGTCGAGTTCTATGAGCGAGCCATGGGGATGCAGGCGACATGGGCTACCGAGGACTTCGCCGAACTCAGGACCGCAAGCGCCACCCTCGCCATCGCCGGAACCCGCACGGTCCCGCTGTTCGCCCGGGCTCCGCCCGCCCGGCGGACAACCACAGCGTGATCACCGAGTTCCTCGTCGACGACGTGGACCGCGTTCACCGGAACGTGACGGTCTCACCGGCTTCGTCACAGAGCCCACCACGATGCCCTGGGGCAACCGGTCGCTGTTGTTCCGGGACCCCGACGGCAACCTCGTCAACTTCTTCACCCCCGTCACTCCGGCGGCCATCGAAAAGTTCGCACGCTGATGCCGCGCACGGCCGCTCAGGCGAGAGCCCCGAGCGCCCGGGGCTCCCGGTGGGTACGGCCGCCTGGCGAGGCGAGGCGGGGGAGACCTGGCCTAGCGACCAATACGCTCTGTGGCGTAGAGGGGTGGCCCTTCCTTTCGTTGGGGGCGGCGGTGCGGGGTGAACGAGAGGGGCACCGCCTGTTGGGCGGTGCCCCGTGGTGGGCGGGCGATGTGTTGTTACTGGAGCCAGCGGTTGCCGCGGACGATGGGCAGGCGGGCCCAGATGCGGCCCAGGCCCCAGGTGGCGCCGGCCGCGGTGACGGCGAAGGCGATCATCGCGAGGGCGTAGATGACGTGGTAGTCGACGATCGGGTTGGACGACATGCTCGGGGCGCCGCCGGTCAGGTGCTGGGCAGGGGGCCATTCGGCGGCCCACATCATGGCCATCAGGGCGGTACCGGCCACGGCGGTGATGCGCAGGGCGATGCCGGTGGTGAGTGCGGCGCCGATGCCGAGCAGGGCGAGCATGAACAGGGCGTCGGTCCAGCCCTTGCCGGCGATGTCGTGGAAGAAGGACTGCAGCGGGCCGGCGGAGACGCCGGACAGGAAGCCCTTGGTGGGCGAGCCGCCGTCGATCCAGCCCTTGCCGGAGCCGGTGGCGTAGTGCCAGCCGAAGGTCTTGTCGAGGAACGCCCACAGGAAGATGAAGCCGGTGGCGATCCGCACGGTGGCCAGGGACCGGACGGCCACGGTTGAACTGACGGTCGCCGTGTCGTTCACCGGCGCGGCGAACGCCTTCTTCCAGGCGGGGAGGTGGAAACCGGTGCGCTGCTGGGGGTGGTTGTGGACGGCCATGGTGACTCCCTGCTCGGTGGGTGGCTGTTCGGTACGCCCTTACTGTCCTGCGCGCGGGGACATCGGCGCTGGGGGCCCAAGACCCGGTCCTGAGGGGCCGAACGGCCCTGATCGCGGGTCCGGTTGGGCTCGCCCGTTTCGGGCTTCAAAGGTCAGGCCCGCATGCGGCGGGGCCCGCCAGGCGTGTCTGGCGGGCCCCGGATGACGTCTCCTTCGGTGTGTGCGGTGCGGGTCAGTTCTCCCAGGTCCAGTCGGCGACTTCGGGCAGGTCGGTGCCGTGTTCGCGGATCCAGGCGTGGTGGCGCAGCCGTGCGTCCTCCATGAGCTGGCGTACGGGGGCGGCGGTCACAGCGAGGCCGGGGACGCGGTCGATGACGTCCATGACGAGGCGGTAGCGGTCGAGGTCGTTGCGGACGACCATGTCGAAGGGTGTGGTGGTGGTGCCGATCTCCTTGTAGCCGCGCACGTGCATGCGGGTGTGGTTGGCACGGCGGTAGGCCAGACGGTGGATCAGCCAGGGATAGCCGTGATAGGCGAAGACGACCGGCTTGTCAGGAGTGAACAGGGCGTCGAATTCCGGGTCGGGGAACCCGTGCGGGTGCTCCTCGTGGGGCATGAGGCGCGCGAGGTCGACGACGTTGACGACGCGGACGGCCAGTTGGGGCAGGTGGTGGCGCAGGAGCTGGGTGGCGGCCAGGACTTCCTGGGTGGGGACGTCGCCGGCGCAGGCGAGGACAACGTCGGGCTCGGTGTGGCCGTCCTCGGTGCCGGCCCACTCCCAGATTCCGGCGCCGCGGGCGCAGTGGGCGCGGGCGGCGTCCATCGACAGCCAGTCGAAGCAGGGCTGCTTGCCGGCCACGACGACGTTCACGTAGTCCTTGGACCTCAGCACGTGGTCGGCCACGGAGAGCAGGGTGTTGGTGTCCGGCGGCAGGTAGACCCGGACGACTTCGGGGGCCTTGTTGAGGACGTGGTCGATGAAGCCGGGGTCCTGGTGGGAGAAGCCGTTGTGGTCCTGGCGCCAGACGTGTGAGGTGAGCAGGTAGTTGAGTGAGGCGATGGGGCGGCGCCAGGGGAGTTTGCGGGTGGTGCGCAGCCATTTGATGTGCTGGTTGACCATGGAGTCGACGATGTGGACGAAGGCCTCGTAGCAGGAGAACAGGCCGTGCCGACCGGTAAGGAGGTAGCCCTCCAGCCAGCCCTGGCAGGTGTGTTCGGAGAGGATCTCCATGACCCGGCCGTGCGGGTCCAGGTGCTCGTCGACGTCGAGGGCCTGTGCCTGCCACGCCTTGCCCGAGGCCTGGTAGACGGCCTGGAGGCGGTTGGAGGCGGTCTCGTCGGGTCCCACGACGCGGAAGTCGCGGCGGTCGGCGGTGCCGGCCATGACCTGTTCGAGGAGGTCGCCCAGGACGCGGGTGGGTTCGTGCAGCGTGGTGCCGGGTTTGTCGACGGGCACCGCGAAGCGGCCCAGGTCCGGGACGGGCAAGTCGCGCAGCATCAGCCCGCCGTTGGCGTGCGGGTTGGCGCCCAGACGGCGCCGGCCGTCGGGGACGCACGCCAGCACCTGCGGGCGCGGGCGCCCGGCCTCGTCGAAGAGCTCGTCGGGCCGGTAGGAGCGCAGCCAGTCCTCCAGCTGCCGCAAGTGCGCCGGGTTGGTGCGGACTTCGGACAGCGGCACCTGGTGGGCGCGCCACGTCCCCTCCACCGGCAGGCCGTCGACCTCGGCGGGCCCGGTCCAGCCCTTCGGGGTGCGCAGCACGATCACCGGCCAGCGGGGGCGCTCGGTGGCACCCTGCTCCCGGGCCGCTTCCTGGAAGGCCGCGATACGGTCCAGAGCGGTGTCCATCGCCGAGGCCATCGCCTGGTGCACGGCCAGGGGGTCGTCACCGGTGACGTGGATCGGGTCGTGGCCGTAGCCGCGCAGCAGCTCGTCGAGTTCCGCCCGCGGGAGCCGTGCGAGGACCGTGGGGTTGGCGATCTTGTAGCCGTTCAGGTGCAGGATCGGCAGGACGGCGCCGTCGTGGACGGGGTCGAGGAACTTGTTGGAGTGCCAGGACGCGGCCAGCGGCCCGGTCTCGGCCTCGCCGTCGCCGATCACACAGGCCACCAGCAGGCCGGGATTGTCCAGCGCGGCGCCGTACGCGTGGGAAAGGGAGTAGCCCAGTTCGCCGCCCTCGTGGATGGAGCCCGGCGTCTCGGGGGCGACGTGGGAGGGGACGCCGCCGGGGAAGGAGAACTGCTTGAACAGCAGACCCATGCCCTCGGCGTCCCGGCTGACGTCCGGGTAGGTTTCGCTGTAGCTGCCCTCCAGCCAGGAGTTGGCCAGGACCGCGGGCCCCCCGTGGCCCGGTCCCCAGACGCAGATCGCGTCCAGGTCGCGGGCCTTGACCACCCGGTTGAGATGGGTGTGCACCAGGTTCAGGCCCGGCGAGGTGCCCCAGTGGCCCAGCAGTCGCGGCTTGACGTGTTCCGGGCGCAGCGGCTCGGTGAGCAGCGGATCGGCCATCAGGTAGATCTGGCCCGCCGCGAGATAGTTCGCGGCGCGCCAGTGCGCGTCGAGGGCCTGCAGTTCCTGGTCGCTGAGCTCGGGGGTTGCCGTGACGGGGGGCATGAGGGTCTCCTGAAGGGTTCGGTGGCCGTGCCTGCACCACGTTCTGCCGTCCGCGCCCTGTGGGACCAGGGCCGTCCGGGCTGTTGCCGGGGCCACTGGTCCCTCGCCTTCCTACCCGGGCATGCGGTTCTCTGCGGCGAGAACCGGGACGACCGCCACAGGGCAGTGCGCGTGGCGCAGCAACGCCAGCGTGGCCGGGCCCAGTTCCGGGCCGGTCCGGCCGCGCTTCGGGTGGGTGCCGATCACCACCATGTCCGCTTCCGCGGTCGCCGCGATCAGCGCACGGCACGGTGTGCGCCGTAGCGTCCGGCCGTTCACCGCACGCAGCGGGCCGGCCGGACGCTCGATCGAACCATGCGCGGGCTCGGGGTCGGCGTCCAGGATGCTCAGCGGGTTCTGCCGGTACGTCCAGACGTGCCGGACGTCCAGTCGTGTGCCCCGCAGTTCCGTTTCCCGGAAGGCGAACAGCGCCGCGTCCGCGTCCGCGTCGCTTTCCAGCCCGAGGAGCACCCCGCCGGTGCGGTGCCGGCGTGTGACCGGCAGGGTGTCCGCGCCCCGCACCACGAGCAGCGGCGCGAGGGTCCGTGCCGCCACCCGACGGCTCACCGAGTGCAGCAACAGCCCTGCCACGCCGCCCAGGTCGCGGCTGCCGACGACGATGAGCGCTGCCTCGCCGCCACGTTCGAGGAGTACGTCGGCGGGGTCGCCGACGGCCGATGCCGTGGTCAGGGGAAGCCGGGGGCGGCGCCGGGCGACTCGTGCCGCGGCGGCGCGCAGCACCGGGCCGGCCTCGTCGGGGTCGGCGACACACGTGATCACTTCGAGCTCCGCGGAACGCAGCTGCGCTTCGGCAGCCGCCACATCCAGAGCCGCGAAGGACGTCACCGATCCGTCGATCCCCGCGATCACACGTGGCGGGCTCATGGCCACTCCTCTTTGTCCGATGTGTTTCCGGCCCGATCCTTGGCGCCTGCTTCCGGTCCGCGGCAGGGCCGTTTGCCTCGCGTGCACGGGCCGTTGCGCTCTGAGCGCAGGGCCGTTCGGCTCTCGGCCGGGCCGGACGACGCCCGACGATCGCTGCGGGCGGTCCGGCGTCGACGAGCCGCGCCGACGTCTTCGCCGTCGTCCCCCGAAGGGGCGGGTCGTGGCCGGCGGTGGAGCGGCAGGTCCGGTCCCAGGTGGAACACCTGGTCAGCGGCGTCCGCCGGTGTCCGGCCCGTTCCGCCCATGTCGGCGGTGGCGTCTCGGACACGGGCGCCGGAGGACGGCCGGCCTCCGGCGCGGGGTCCGATCGGCCTGGCGGCAGGACCCCGGACAGCCCTGCCGGGGCGGCGTGCATCGCCGGACCGTGGAGCCGGCGGTCCACCGGGCGAGCACTCGGTCGGTTGGACCAGCCGCCCACCGGTGTCCCACCCGCCGCCGGTACCAGCACGCCGTCTCGTCGACCGTGCCGAGCGGTCGACCCGCATCCACAGGAGCGCATCATGAAGCACCGCAAGGTCGGAAACCTCATGACGAGTGAGGTCGTCCGCGTCCGGGAAGCGACCTCGTTCAAGCAGGTCGCGTCCCTCCTGGCGCAGCACCGGATCAGCGGGCTGCCGGTCGTCGACGACGACGAGAAGGTGGTCGGGATCGTCTCGGAGTCGGACCTGATGGCTCGCCAGGCCCTGGCCGGTGGGAAGGCCCCGCGACTCCGGACGCTGCTGCATTGGGCGTCCCGGCGTACGGCGGCCAAGGCGCAGGCACTGACGGCCGGCCGGCTGATGTCCACCCCGCCGGTGACCGTCCACGCGGACGACTCGATAGCCTTCTCCGCCCGCGTCATGGCCGAGCACCGGGTCGAGCGCCTTCCGGTCCTGGACGAGGAGGACCGGCTGGTCGGGATCGTCACCAGGCGCGGTGTCCTGCAGGTCTTCCTCCGCTCTGACGCCGACATCCGCGAGGAGGTCATCCAGGAGGTTCTCGCCAACACCCTGGGGCTGACCCCGCCGGCAGTGGGTGTGAAGGTCCGTGACGGTGTTGTCACTTTGGAGGGCAGGCTGGAGCGTGAGAGCGAGGTGTCCATCGCCGGCGGCGTCACCGCCCGTATCGACGGCGTCGTCGCTGTCGACAACCGCCTCACCGGCCGGCTCGACGACTCCAGGCGGCGGCCCGCATCCGCCTCCAGCCACGGCATCGCCGACGGCTGGCTGCACAAGCTCTGAAGCCGCGCGCCTCTCGTGGGGAGCACATGACCGGTGAGCGCCGGTGGACCGCCCGCGCGGCCTCGGAACGCATCGGTCGGACCACGATCGCCACGCTCCCGGTCCGGGCCGGCCTGTCGCGTACCGAGGTCCGTTCGGCCCTGGTGCCGGGGCGAATCCGCGCGCGATGATCGAGGGCCCAGCACGGCATCGGGCCGGCAGACGACAGGTGAAGGTTCGCTCATGAGTGAGATGCCGCAGTTCTCGGCGCAGTCCCCGATCAGGGTCTTCCTGGTCGACGACCACGAGGTGGTGCGCCGAGGTGTCCACGACCTGCTGGACGCCGAGCCCGACATCGAGGTGATCGGCGAGGCCGAGTCCGCCAGTCACGCCATGGCCCGCGGACCCGCGCTGCGCCCGGACGTCGCCGTGCTGGACATACGCCTGCCCGACGGCGACGGCATCTCGGTCTGCCGGGAACTGCGTTCGTCCATGCCGTCACTGGCCTGCCTGATGCTGACGTCGTTCGATGACGACGACGCCCTGCTGGACGCGATCATGGCGGGAGCCGCCGGATACGTGCTGAAGCAGATCAAGGGATCCGACCTGGTCTCGGCGGTGCGGACGGTGGCCTCGGGCCAGTCGCTGCTCGACCCGGCGACCACGGCCCGCTTGATGAGCAGCCTGCGCGACGACCACTCCGGCGCCGGCCCCGAACAGGAAGCGCTGTCGGCCCTCTCCCCCCGGGAGCGCGAGATCCTCACCCTCATCGGCGAGGGCCTGACCAACCGGCAGATCGGCAAGCAGCTGTACCTGTCGGAGAAGACCGTGAAGAACAACGTCTCGCGCCTGCTGGCCAAGCTCGGCGTGGAGCGCAGGGTCCAGGCCGCCGTCATCGCCACCACCACGGAGTCCGGGAACCGGCGCTGAACACAGGGCCGATCGGCCTCCCGTCCGGGGACCTCCTGCCCCTGCCGTACCGCTCCCGCCGCCGCGACGCTTGAGCGACACAGCCCGAGGAGAGCGACATGCACACCACCAGCACGTTGAACGCGGCGATTCTGGAGAAGCTGATCGCGGCTGCCGTGGCGGCCCCCTCCCTCCACAACACCCAGCCCTGGCGCTACCGGCTCGATCCCGGCACCTCCACCATCGAGGTGCGCGCCGCCACCGAACGGGCACTGCGGCACGCCGACCCGATGGGCCGGGCGCTGCACGTGTCGGTCGGCGCGGCGGTGTTCAACCTGCGGGTGGCGGTGGCGCACTTCGGCTGGGAGCCGGTCGTACGGCTGCTGCCCCATCCCGCCGAACCCGACCTGCTGGGGTCGGTACGCCTGGCGGGCCCACGGCCCGGCGGCCCAGGACACGGACAGGATCTCTACGACGCGGTGTGGCGCCGGCACAGCAGCCGCCTGCCCTTCTCCGGCCGGGCGATTCCGGCCGATGTTCTCGCCGGACTCGTTGAAGCCGCCGCGGCCGAAGGAGCCGACCTGGTCGTCCCGGGCGTGAACGAAACCCGGCGGATCCTGCAACTGACGGCCGAGGCCGAATGGTTCACGGCCACCGATACCGACCGGCAGGCGGAGAACCGCACCTGGGCGCGGGACGGGGCTCCGGACGGGCTGCCAGGAGCGGTGCTGGGCCCGCGGGACGCGACCGGGCGCCTGCCCGTGCGGGACTTCTCGGCGCTGCGACCGGCCTACGCCCAGCCGGCGGCGGCGTTCGAACCGCACCCGCTGATCGCGGTGCTGTCCACCCGCCACGACCGCCGCGCCGACTGGCTGCGCGCCGGCCAGGCACTGGAGAACGTCCTGCTGACCGGCACCACGCACCGCGTGCGCGCCTCACTCCTCCACCAGGCCCTGGAATGGCCCGACATCCGCTGGGCACTGCGTGACCCCCGCGGCGGCACGGGCCATGTCCAGATGCTCATCCGTCTCGGCTACGGTCCCGACGGCCCCGCCTGTCCCCGCCGGCCCGTCCTTGACGTTCTGGACAGCGGGTCCGAGGGCTGACGACCCTGTGCCTACCGGGCCCGTGCGGGAGAGAGCGGCACCCGCCACACCAGACGGGTGCCGCCCTCCTCGCGGGCGGTCGCCGTCATGTCGCCGCCCCGGTGCTCGGCCCGCTCGGCGAGGTTGCGCAGGCCGCTGCGGCGGCCCTGCTCGGGCAGCCCGGTGCCGTTGTCCGTGACGGTCACGGCGAGCCGGCCCGAGGAGACACTCAGCGAGACCTCGGCAGCCGTAGCCTGTGCGTGGCGGGTGACATTGGACAGCGACTCCTCCAGCACCGCCACCACATCCTCTGCCACCGACTGCGGCACATCGGTGTCGATCAGGCCCTCCATCCGCAGGGACGGCGTGAAGCCGAGAGTGCGGGCGGCGGATTCGACCGCGGTCACCGCGCGTGCGCGCAGGCTCAGCCGCTTGCGGTCCGCCTCCTTCGCCCGCAAGCCGAAAATGGTCGAACGGATGATCTTGATCGTCTCGTCCAGGTCGTCGACCGCCCGCATGACGCGCTCGCTCGCCTCGGGGTGATCGATGAAGCGCAGGGAACTCTGCAGCGTCATCCCCGTGGCGAAGAGGCGCTGGATGGCGAGGTCGTGAAGATCGCGGGCGATGCGGTCGCGGTCCTCCAGCAGTGCCACCTGCTCAGCGGCCCGGCGGCGCTCGGCCAGCTCCATGGCGAGAGCAGCCTGCCCGGCGAAGGCCGCCAGCGGGGCGATCTCGTCTTCGGTGAACGGCAGCGCGTCCTCGGCTCGGCCCAGCAGCAGCACCCCGCGCGCCTCGTCTTCCGCCAGCATCGGGACGGCCGCCACCGGTCCGAGGCCCTGCCACCGGGGCGGCCCCGCCGTCACCCGAGGGTCGTTTCGGATGTCGCCGGTGGTGATGGATCCCCCGGCCGCCATAGCCGCTCCCATGAAGGAGCCCTCCAGCGGCAGCACCAGTCCGCGGTGGTCCTCGGCGTCCACCCCGACCGCGATGACCACTTGCAGATCGGTGCTCCCACTGACCGGCAGAGCGACCGCTGCGAGGTCGGCGTGCAGAATGCGGCCCGCGTGCTCGACGATGCTTCGCAGAACCGCCTGCTCGTCGGCGCCGGACAGGAGATCGCCCACGACTGCGGCGTTCGCCTCCAGCCACTGCTGCCGGTCGCGGGCGGCCTTGTAGAGACGGGCGTTCTCGATGGCGACGCCGGCGGCAACCGCGAGCGTGCGCAGCACGGTCTCGTCCTCACCGTCGAACTCCGCGCCACCGCGCTTCTCGGTGAGGTAGATGTTCCCGAACACCTCCTCGCGCACCCGGATCGGCACACCGAGAAAGGAGCGCATCGGCGGGTGGTTGGGCGGGAAGCCGTACGAGGCCGGGTGCCCGGAAATCTCAGCCAGGCGCAAAGGCTCCGGATGCCGGATGAGCTCACCGAGGATGCCGTGCCCGGACGGCAGCGGGCCGATGGCCCGCGCCTGTTCGGCGGAGATCCCGCTGGTGAGGAACTGGGAGAGCCGGTCTTCCTCGATGACGCCGAGCGCACCGTACTCCGCGTCGACCAGCGTCACCGCGGCCTCCACGATCCGCCGCAGTACCTGTGCGAGGTCCAGCTCCCCGCCCACGGACAGCACCGCCTCCAGAAGGCTGTGCACCCGGTCCCTGGTGCCGCGCACCGCGTCGATACGGACCTGCAGCTCTTCCAGCAGCTCATCGAGCTGGAGCCGCGGCAGTCCGCCTGCCTCGTTGCCCACCAGGTTCTCCACTCGCAATGGGCGCGCGCGCCGGGGCGGTCATGGTCATGGTCACCGTAGATGCTCCGACCAAGACAGCGGAACCGGACGCCTTAGCCTCGATCCGCCGGGCAATAGCCGGTCCAGGGCTTGGACATGAAGGCGCGGATGCCCTCTGAGCTGGGACGATGGGACTTCCTAGGGTTCCATGTCCACAGAATTGGAGTGCATCCGCGAGATGCAATCTTCCCATGCCGCTTCGGCGGTGTCCGCCGCGTTCGATGACACGAATCTGGTCGCGTATGCCGGGCTGGTCCCGGTGATGCGGCTGGCCGAGCGGTGCGGGCTGCCGCGGCTGGTGACCGAGAAGGTGAAGCTGACCGGAGCGAAGAACGGCGCGGGTGCGGCGGCGGACGCGAAGGTCACCAGCATCGTGGGCGGCATGGTCGCGGGCGCGGACAGCATCGACGACCTGGACGTCCTGCGGCACGGCGCGATGCCCCTGCTGTTCGGAGGTCTGCGTGCCCCGTCCACGCTGGGGACGTTCCTGCGCGCGTTCACCCACGGTCACGCCCTCCAACTCCAAGCCGTGCACCGCCGGTTCCTGGCCCAACTGGCAGCCCACACCCCGCTGCTGCCCGGCGCGGGTGAGAAGGCATTCATCGATGTCGACTCCACCCACAAACGGGTCTACGGCCGTACCAAGCAGGGCGCCGAGTACGGCCGGTTCAAGGGCATCCGCACCCTGCACCCCCTGCTCGCCACGATCTGCACCCCCACCTCCCGGCCGGTGATCGCCACCGTGCGGCTGCGACGCGGCAAGGCAGCAGACTCCCGCGGCGCCCCGAAACTTGTCAGCCAGGCGCTGGCCACCGCCGTCGAGGCCGGCTGCACCGGCCTGCGCATCCTGCGCGCGGACTCGCAGTTCTACAACGCCGGCGTCATCGCCGCGTGCCGCCGGGCCGGGGCTCACTTCTCCGTCACCTGCGGCATGAACCCTTCCGTCAAACGGGCCGTCCTGGCCATCGACGAAGCCGCATGGCAGCAGATCACCTACCCCACCGCCGTGCCCGACCCCGACACCGGCGAGCTCATCTTCGATGCCCAGGTCGCCGAGATACCCGCCTACACCGCGTTCGCGAGCCGGAAGAAGAGCGAGCAGGCCACCGCCCGCCTCATCGTGCGCCGGGTCCGTGACCTGGCCAAACCCGCCGTCGTCGGTGAGCAGGGCGAGTTGTTCCCCGTCTGGCGTTACCACCCGTTCTTCACCGACAACCCCGCGCCGACGCTCGTGGCCGAGCGGGAACACCGCCACCACGCCGTCGTCGAGCAGGTCATCGCCGACAGCAAAGCCGGAGCCCTCGCCCACCTGCCCTCGGGCCACTTCCATGCCAACGCAGCCTGGCTGATCCAGTGGGCGATGGCCTACAACCTGCTCCGCGCCGCCGGTGCCCTGACCTCGGCCTTCCACACCAAGGCCACCACCGCCACCTTGCGCACCCACCTCGTCCGTGTCCCGGCCAGGATCGCCCGCTCCGCCCGGCGCCTCACCCTGCACCTACCGGACAACTGGCCCTGGCAACACGCCTGGACGCACCTGTTCGACACTGTCCACCGCCCACCCGAAGCAGCCCGACGTTCCTGACCACCTCGCCCGCCAGGGCCCGACCGGAGCCGCATTCGTGGAAGAGCTGGGCAGACCAGCGGATACCCCCTGCCCACCCACGGCCACCGCCCCACACCCAGCTCACAAGCCCCGCAGAAGATCATTCTCGAGCCACGTCGGTGGATCGAGGCTTAGTACTGCAACGGTGTTTGCCGTGACGGGTGGGCAGGTGTTGGAGGGGTGCGTCCTCGCCGTTTGTAGTGGCTGGTGCGGGCTTGGTGTTGTCGTCTTCGGCGCCAGGCCGACCAGTGGAGGATGTGCTCGACGGGTGCTGGTCGGCGGTTGTTGAGGCGGTGGATCAGGCGTCTGATCTCGGCGATGCTGTAGTGGATGAGCTGGGAGGATCCGTTTCTGCTTTCCCGGTATCCAGCTCGCGGGCGCGCAGGACGGTCAGGCAGGCGTGGATGGCCATGGCCATGGTGGTGTGGCGGTGCCAGCCGTCGTAGCGGCGGACCTGGTAGTCGTCCAGGCCGCATTCCTGCTTCGCGGTCTGGAAGCACTCCTCGACGGCCCACCGGCTGCCCGCGATGCGGATCAGCTCGTCCAGTGTGGTGCCGGCCGGGCAGTAGGCAATGTAGTAGGAGATCTCCTGCGGCCGGGCGATACTGCGGCGGGCTATCACCCAGTGCTGCCGATCGGGCCGGTGCCAGGGGCGAACCTCGACCCTGGCCCAGTCATAGACACGCGGGCCGTGGGCGCCATCGCCGCAGGAACGGCGCTGCCATTTCTGCCGTGGCAGGCCAGGGAACAGGTCATGGACAGGATGGTCGATGGCGTGGCGGGTGACGACGGTGTCGTGCCTCGTGGTGGCCATGACGTGGAAGACGTCCGCCTGCTCCAGTTCGAAGCGCCAGCCCTTGCTGTATCCGTAGCCGGCATCCGCGGTCACCCACCGGAACGGGATCTTGTCGGCGATCGCGCGGCGGACCATCTCCTTGGCGATGGCTACCTTCGTGGCGAAGCCGACCTCATCATCGATGCCCGCCCGTCGGCATCGCTGCCGGTCGTCCGTCCACGAAGCGGGCAGATACAGCCGGCGGTCGATCAACGTTCGGCCGAGCGGAGCGGCGTAGGCGAGGAAGACACCGACCTGGCAGTTCTCGGTTCGGCCCGCGGTGCCGGAGTACTGCCGCTGAACCCCGGCCGACCGGACGCCCTTCTTCAGGAACCCGGTGTCGTCCACGATCAGCACCGCGTCAGGGTCGCCGAGGTTCTCCACGACGTAGTCACGCACGTCCTGAAGGACATCGTCGGCGTCCCACTCGATCCGGTTCAGCAGCCGATGGATCCGGTCCGGACCGGCGTGACCGGCTTCCTCTGCCAGCGTCCAGCCGTTCTTCCGCTCCAACGGAGCTATCAGCCCCCGCATATACGCAAGCGCCGACTCCCGCGGCTCCGACCTGCTGAATCGGTGAACGAAACGCTCGTGCACCGCACTCAACTCAGTATCGCCTGCGCCGTCAGCAGCGTACCGCCTGTCGGCAGGAATTGGACAAGGCGTTTGCGCTCGAGCGCCGTCCAGACGGCGGGGTTGCCCAGGCCCGTCGCGTCGCGCGTGGCGACGATGGCTTCGCCGAGGTGAAAATGGTCCCCATGCGCGTGCGGCAATCCGGTGAGAATGACGCTGCCCGGTTCCTCGCCAGGCCGCGAATATTCGGAGAGCCGGGCCGCCTCCTGCAGCAGGGTCAGTGTGCGCAACTGCAGCGGGTTGAGATTGAGCGGGTTGCGTTTCGAGATCATGGCGCTTGATAGACCGCTGCCTGCCCGCGATGCAACGCAGCCGTACCTGTGACCCGCGGGACTATTGTCCGGGCGGCGGACGGGTCGGCGCCTGCGCCTCCCAGAAAAAGCTGGCGACGAGCGGCAGGTGATCGGAGGCGAGGCGCGACAGCGGCGAACGATAAACCGAAATGTCGGAAAGGACCGCCGACCCGTCGGCATAGATGCGGTCGAGCGACAGAAACGGCATCCACGACGGAAAGGTCCGCAGCGCGGTGCTGGGCCCGAGGCGCCGGTCGAGCGTCCGGGTCGCCCCGCCTCGCCCGCGCCACTCGTTGAGATCTCCCATCAACAGCAGCGCGTGCGCGGTAGGGTGGGCGGCCGGCCGCAGCGGCGGAGCGGCAAGCACATTCATCATGCGGTTGACCTGGAGCAATCGTTCGCCGGCATACAGGCCGAAATGGGTGGCGACGACGCGCAGCAAACGATCGCCGACCAGGAGGTCGACATCGACGGCGCCGCGCGAAGGAAAGCCGGCAACGGTCAAATCTATCGTGCGGATCGCCAGCGCCGGAAAACGCGTCAATATGACGTTGCCGAGGCGGCGCGGCCGGTTCGCGACGCCGGCGCCGATGATCGCGCGGCGATCCGTCGCCGCTCCGAGGTAAGCCCATTGCGTGCCGTGCGGCGCGATGTCGCGGCGGGCGTCGACCTCTTGCAGACAGGTGATGTCGGCGTCGATCTCGCGCAGAACGGCGGCGATGCGCGCGGGGTCATAGCGCCGGTCGACGCCGACGCAGGAATGGATGTTGTAGGTCGCGACCCGCAATGGCGGCTGTTCCGCCGCAGTGTGCGCACGCTCCGCCGCGCCGCGACCCTTTGCCATCGATGAGCGCCGGTTGTGCAATCTACTGTGTCGCGCGGCCACTGACTTGCGCCAAACCGTGGAGGATGTCGCGGGCGGCGTTCAGTTGTTCGTCGCCATCCGAGCCGACATCCGCCGCGGGAAGGACGCCCGGCTTCGCCGATGGCGGCGCTGCGGCGCGATCGGGAGCGGGCGGAGATTTTCCCCTGGCGGAGGTCGTCGCATCCGGATTTTTCAGAGCGCCGGGCAGATCGGCCTCCCGGCGGCGCTCGGATTGGGCGAGTTTTTCGACCTTGAGCGGCGTGACCGTCAAGTCGGGCTCGATCCCCTTGCCGTGGATCGTGCGGCCGGTCGGGGTCACAAACCGGCCGGTCGTCAGTCGGATGGGGCGCCGTTGCCGAGCGGGATGAGGCTTTCGATGGCGCTTTCGCCGAAGGTCTTGGCGCCGAGGAGGACGGCGCGGCGGTTGTCTTGTAAGGCGCCGGCGACCAGTTCCGCTTCGCGCGCGGTGCCGCCGTTGACGAGCGCCACGATCGGCAGCCCGTCGGCCAGATCGCCCGGGGTGGCGGCGATGTGCTTCAGACTGTCGGGTTTGCGGCCCTTGAGGATGGCGATGTCGCCCTTGTCGAGAAAGGCGTCCGCGGTCTTGACCGCGGCGGCAAAGTCGCCGCCCGGGTCGTTGCGCAGGTCGAGGATGTAGCCGATCAGCTTGTTGCCGCCCTGCCGCCGCAGATCCTGCACCGTGGCGGCAAGTGCGGCGGCGCTGCCGGCGTCGAACCCGGCGATCCGCAGATAGCCGATGTTCGGCCCTTCGAGGCGGCCGCTGACACCGGGGGCCGCGGCCGCGGCGCGCTTGATCTCGAGCTTGATCGGGCCGCCATTGCCGCGGCGCAAGGTCAAGCGCACCGTGCTGCCCTCGGGCCCGCGCAATTTGCGCTCGACCTCGTCGAGGGTCAGATCATAGGTCGGCTCCTTGTCGATCGCGTAGATCAGATCGCCGGGCTTGACCCCGGCGGCGGCGGCCGGCGAGCCGTCGCGCGGCGAGATCACCTTCAACTGTCCGTTGTCGATCGTCGCCGCCAGCCCGATCCCCACCGCCTGGTCGCCCGAAGGGTGCTGCAGCGCCTGGTAGGCCTCCGGGTCGAGATAGGCCGAATAGGGGTCGAGCCCCGACAGCATCCCGGCAATCGCCGCCCCAATCAGCTTCTCCTCGCCGGTCGGCTCGACCGCATCCTGTCGAATTCGGCCGAACGCCTCGCCGAACAGGTTGAGTTGGTCGTATCCGCCGGTCTTGGCGGTTTTCGTCTGAGAAAGGGCCGGGCCGGACAGCACGAACGCGATCAGGGCCACAGCCGCAGCCAACCTGGGCATCCGACAAAATCTCCACGAATGACGCCGCAGACTAGCCAAGTCGCCGATCGTTGCAACAGCCGTGAACAGTGACCAACCCGCCAGCGGCTTGACAACGCCGCACCGCATCCGTAGGGGTCTTTCGCTCGTAAATTGGCCCGGATAAGGATGTTCGACAGCAAGCACGCGGCGATTCCCGGGCGCCTCACGATCGTCGGTTTCGGCAGCATCGGCCAGGGCGTATTGCCCTTGCTGCTGCGGCATATCGAGATCGACCCGGCGCGGATCACGGTCATCACGGCCGAACCACGCGGCGCCGACATCGCGGCTTCTTACGGTGTCCACTTCACCCAGACGGCGCTGACCCGCGAGAACTACCTCGCGGTCCTGGACCCTCATATCGGTACGGGCGACGTGCTTTTGAATGTCTCGGTCGACGTGTCCAGCACGGCGCTGATCGAATTCTGCCAGAACAAGGGCGCGCTCTATCTCGACACCTGCATTGAACCTTGGCCGGGCGGGTACACCGATCCAAGCCTCCCGCCTTCGGCCCGCTCCAACTACGCGCTGCGCGAAGGCGCCCTGGCGCTTCGCCGGCGATATCCGCAGGGACCGACCGCGGTCCTGACTCACGGCGCCAACCCCGGTCTCGTATCGCATTTCGTCAAGCGGGCACTCGTCGATCTTGCCCGCAATTCGGCTCTGTCCGACGCGCCGCCGAAGACGCGCCGCGATTGGGCTTTGCTGGCCCAACGTCTCGGGATCAAGGCCATCCACATCGCCGAGCGCGACACCCAGGTCGCCGCGCTGCCGAAGGAACCCGGCGAATTCGTCAACACCTGGTCGATCGACGGCTTTATCAGCGAGGGTTCGCAGCCGGCGGAACTGGGTTGGGGAACTCACGAGCGGCATTTTCCGAAGGATGCCCGGCGGCACGATTTCGGCGGCGGTGCGGCGATCTATCTGCTGCGGCCCGGTGCGGCCACCCGGGTGCGCAGCTGGACCCCGCTTGAAGGCCCTTATCACGGATTTCTGATCACCCACGGCGAGTCGATCTCGATCGCCGACTATCTGAGCGTTTGGGACGGCGATCGGCTGGATTTCCGGCCGACCTGCCACTACGCCTACCACCCGTGCGACGACGCGGTGCTGAGCCTGCACGAATTCGCCGGCAAGAACTGGCGGCTGCAGGACCGCAAGCGGCTGATGATGGACGAGATATCCCAAGGGACCGACGAACTCGGCGTGCTGTTGATGGGAGCGGCGAAGGGGGTCTACTGGTACGGCTCGCGCTTGACCATCGCCGAGGCGCGTCGCGTCGTCCCGCACAACAACGCAACTTCGCTGCAAGTGACCGCGGCGGTGCTGGGTGGCCTTGTCTGGGCGCTCGAGCACCCCAGGCAGGGCATCGTCGAGCCCGAGGAAATGGATTTCGAACGCGTCCTCGAAATCGCCCGTCCCTATCTCGGCGAGGTCGTCGGCGCCTACGGCGACTGGACGCCTCTGGCCGATCGCGAACGCCTGTTCGCCGAGGACCTCGACCACGAAGACCCGTGGCAGTTCAAGAACGTCCGGGTCGTTTGACGGCGCCGGCCCGGCATCGCCTCTGGCTTCTGGCGCTGTCGCTGTACGCACTTGCCGCAGCAGCGGACACCGGCTTCCACCTTCATGACAATCTCACGGGCGGCGACGGCGAGATCGAGTTTTCGGAATTCGCGGTGGCATTTTCGGCTGGGCTGTTCTGGCCGGTCGATCTGATCGCGATGGCGCTTCTCGCCGGCCGGTAACACTAGGCGGCGAGCGCCGCAGCCACCTCGCAGGCCAGCTGCTGAGGACGATAGGGTTTGCGCAAGAGGCGGCAGGCGGCGCCGACCCCGGTCGCGTAGCCGGAGGCAAGCAGGACCTTGAGGCGGGGAAGCTGTAGCAGTGCGCGCCTGGCGGTTTCGATCCCGTCAAGGTCAGGCATCACGATATCAGTGAACAACAAGTCGATCTGCTGGTTAGCGTTCAGCAATCCCAACGCAGACACGCCATCCGCTGCAGTCAATACAGTATAACCGTGCTGCTCAAGGACCAGTGTTGCATAATGACGAATGTCCGGATCATCATCTACAACGAGAATGGTCTGTGGTCTTCTGTTTTCCTCCATTAACTTGCCGTTTTTGCTACCAGATTTTTCGGATACCTTGACGAGAGATTACACAATATCGCGATTCGCTGTGGGCCACAACTGTACTTAAGGGTGAAACCGTAGTCATCGCCGGCTTACGTTGTGTAAAACCCAGGTGCCGGCCTCATAGTTCCATGAGGCCGGGGCACCAATACCTAATGACGAAAATGCCGCATCCCGGTAAACACCATCGCGATGTCGGCGGCGTCGGCGGTGGCGATAACCTCCGCATCACGGCGCGACCCGCCGGGCGCGATAATCGCGACGACGCCAGCCGCAGTCGCCGCTTCAACGCCGTCGGCGAACGGAAAGAATGCATCCGAGGCGAGCACGGCGCCGACCGCCGGTGATCCGGGGAGACCCGCCGCGGCGCCGGTCTCGGCCGCCTTTTGCGCGGCGATCCGGACGCTGTCGACGCGGCTCATCTGCCCGGCGCCGATCCCGACCGTCGCCCCCGCCCGGGCCAGGACGATCGCATTCGACTTGACGTGTTTAGCGACGGTATCGGCGAACCCGAGATCGGCCAATTCGGACGTGCTCGGCCTGCGGCGCGTCACGATTCGCCACGCCGCGGGCGGGGAAAACTGCCAATCTCGGTCCTGTACGAGCAGCCCGCCCGATACCGAACGAAAAAGCCGGCGATTTGCCGTCGGATCCGGCATCGCGCCAGTCACCAACAGGCGCAGCCCCGCTCTGCGGCCGAGAGTCGCAGCGGCCTCCGCCGACGCCGATGGAACGATCACGACTTCGACAAACAACCGCGCGATCTCCTCGGCGGTGGTCGCGTCGAGCGGCCGGTTAAGCGCGACCACACCGCCGAAGGCGCTCACGGGGTCGCAGGCCAGCGCTTTGCGCCACGCTTCGTTCGGTTCGCGGCCGACGGCGACGCCGCAGGGGTTGGCGTGTTTGACGATCGCGGCGGCGGGCTCGGCAAACTCCGCCACCATTTCAAATGCTGCGTCGGCGTCGGCGTAATTGTTGTAGGAGAGCTCCTTGCCGCAGACTTGCCGCGCCGCCGCAGCGCCGGGCTGCTGCGGGTCGATACGGTAGAGCGCGCCCTTCTGATGCGGGTTCTCGCCATAACGCAAGCGCTCCTGCAACCGGCCGGCGAGCACCAGGGTTTCCGGAAAATCGATGCCGTCTTCCTGGGCGAGCCACCCGGCGATTGCAGCGTCATAGGCTGCCGTATAGGCAAAGGCCTTGCGCGCCAGGGAACGCCGAAGCTCCTGTCCGACGATGCCCCCGCCGGCGGCGAGTTCGCCCAGCACCCGCTCGTAATCGCCGGGATCAGTCACCACGGTCACGGCGTCGTGGTTTTTCGCCGCGGCCCGGATCAGTGCCGGACCGCCGATGTCGATATTTTCGATGCAGGTTTCGGCGTCGGCGCCCGACGCAACGGTCTCTGCGAACGGGTAGAGGTTGCAGACAACAAGATCGATCGGCTCGATGCCGCGCGCAGCGAGCGCGTCCAGGTGCTCGGGCCGGTCGCGCCGGGCGAGCACGCCGCCGTGAATAGCCGGGTGCAAGGTCTTCACCCGCCCGTCGAGAAATTCCGCCATTCCGGTGACGGCGGACACCTCGCGAACCGGCAACCCCGCCGCGGCGAGGGCCTGCGCCGACCCGCCGGTCGAAACGAGCGCCACCCCGTGGGCTGCGAGCCCCGAGGCGAACGGGACGAGACCGGTCTTATCGCTGACCGAGATCAAAGCTCGGCGAATGGGGTGCGCGGAGGAGATCATCGTGCGGGTATAGGATTGCGCGGCGGGTCCGACAACCCCGCCGCCCTCAGCGGCCGCGCGCCAGCGCCGCCAGCAGGACTGCAACTATTGCCGCGGCTGCAGCGAGAGCATTCGCGCCGGCGCCGTTTTCTGCCGCCCATGCGCAACCGATCAGCAACAGATCGGCGATCAGCACGCGTTCGACGACGGCGGCGTGCGACAGCCCGCGGCGAACCGCCCGCTGATAGAAATGCTCGCGATGCGCCTGCCAGAAGCGTTCGCCGCGCAGCAGCCGCCGCAGCAACGTGATCGTCGCATCCGCGAAGAAGTAGAGCGGCAGGATCGCCGCCGCATACCAGCGGCCTCGGGACGCCAGATCGAGCAGCAGGTAACCAAGCACATAGCCGAGCGGAACGCTGCCGACATCGCCGAGGAAAATTCGCGCCGGCGACCAATTCCACAGCAAAAACCCGATCGCCGCGCCGATCACGGAGGCGGCAAGCGGCGCCGTCTGAGGATCGACGCCGTCGCCAAGGGCTGCAAGCAGCAGGACGCCGACGCCGATCGCCACCGCCTCGCCGCCGGCAAGCCCGTCGATCCCGTCCATGAAATTGAAGAGGTTAACCCACCACAGCCAAGCCATGCCGACAGTAAAATAGGCCGCGGCAATGCCGCCGCCGTGAATCGGCAGATCGGGCTGCGGCAGGGCCGAGACGCCAAGCGCCACCGCCGCGGCCTGGGCCAACAGCCGCACCACCGGCGACAGGCTCGAGAGATCGTCAAGCCAAGAAATCGCGGCCAGACCGGCTGCGCCCAGGACGACGGCAAAGACCGCAGGCGGCGCGCTTCCGGCTGCGGCGAGCGCCACCCAGACCGGAAGAAGGACGCCCAGGACCGCGACGCCGCCACCGCGCGGTGTGGGGACCAAGTGTGACGAGCGGGAATTGGGGCGATCGAGGATCTGCCGCCGTCGCAGCAACGGGATCAAAGCGCCGGTGGCAATCCCGGTGAGGACGGCGGACGCCAGCAAGATCGCCGCCGACAGCAGGGCAACAGCCGTGTCGAGATGAAGGAAGCCCTTCGTATCAACCGCCCGCCGACGCCCTCGGCTCGCGACGCAATGCCCAGCGCACCGTGGCGCCTGCCGGTTCGACCACCCCGCTCAGCACGACCTGCTGGGTCTTTCGCGCCTCTCCCGAACCGAGGTAGATGCTTTCGCCGAGGCTCATCTCGGCGCCGGCGGCGCGCAGCCGCCAGGTCGAACCGCTTGGCAGACGCAATAGCGCCCCCCCGCCATTCTCCAAAAGCGCCGCCTCGACCGAGGGGTGCAGGTGAAAGCGGACCGCGAAGGCTGCCCCCGGCAGACCCGCCAGCCGGTCCTCGCCGCGCAGATCGGCGCCGTCGGCGGCAAGAAAGAGTTCCCGCGTGTAGGTCAGCCCGAAGCGCTCGCGATAACCGTCATGAGTGACCGAGATCCAATGCTGGCCATCATGTTCGGTACGCTCCCGAGCGATCGCGCGAGGAGTGCGGCCGATCGAGCCGTCGCCGCGGATCTCGACCGCGTTCCGGTCGGCAACGACCAGCACCGAATGCGCGGCGCTGGCGCGCGCGACCTGCGTCCAGTTCGATCGCGGACCGCGATAGGCGCCGCAATTGACGATGATCCGCTCGCGGCCGTGGCTCATTTCGAGCGAGAAGGTGCCGGCGTGGGCGTGCTCGTCGAAGCCGCTCGGCGGCGGCGCGCCGGTGTCGAGGAAAACGAGGCTGTTCTCGGCTTGCAGGCGGTCGAACCCGATATCGGCCGCGTGGGCGGGAGGGCTGCCCTTGGTCTCGGACCGGGTCAGGACGAGATCGATCCGAACACCGTCTTCCTCAAGCGAATCGTTAAACAGCGCCAAACGGCGATCCCCATGACGAAACAGCCGCAAGATCGGCGCCATGCGGGCGATCGCATCCTCGAGCGCCGCGCCAACTTCGAGCTGAGCCGCCCGCATCGTGCCGCGGGTGTCGATCAGATCCTGCAACACTCGCAATTGTACCGAAGGGCTGCGCGACACGTGGCCGCCGTCATCGAGGATCTGTTTGGCGATTTCGCGCTCGAGGGCCTTGAGCCCCTTGGCGAAGCGGGTTTTGGGTCCACCGAGGACGGCGGCGCCGATGATCAGGCCCTTCAGCGCCCGCAGGCGCGCCGCGCCGGTCTGCTCCCAGGAGGCGGTGCGGGCCAGATGCGACAGCTGGGCGACCAGGCTCGTCAGCATCGCCCGGCGCAACGTATGGTCGTGGTCGCGCCCGGCGACCTCATCGAGATGGGCGATCCAGGCGCAGATTCGCGTCGCCAAAACGTCGGATCGCCAGCCGATCGAGTGCCAGCCGCCGCTTTCGGCGAGCCAACTCCGGACCAGTTCGCGCGCCGCACCAGGCGCACCGCTCCCGCCGCTCAAGAGATCCGGCAGCCAACCGAAGCCGTGCCACGCGGCAAGCCATTCCGCACCCGCGCCGGCCGCAAACCAGCGCGGCGCGGGATTCCGCACCACCTCGCCCTCGAGCTCGATTTCGCCAGCGAGAATGGCTTTGCCGCGCCTGGCTTCGCCGGGCCAGCGCTGGGCGACCCGCGGTCTCAGATCGGGCGGCACACGGCCGAAAAGCGTATGACGATAAAGCCGATTCGCTGCGAGCCGCTGCAGCAGGTCGCGCCGCAGTCTGTTGAGCGGCCCGGAATTCTCTGCGGCGGGACGCTGCACCCCGGGTCTCCCCAAGCTTCTCGTTCGCGCCCGCCTCATCCGCTCGCCAAGGCGCCGACCGAACGCATCGACAACGCCGAGAGCCGGTCCCGCGGCGAGCGTACGGCGCAATTTTTCATGACGCTTGGTAACAAGGAACAGGGGACGCCGCAAGGCGGCGCGGCTTGGCGATCAGGAATTCGGCAGCGGCGGGGTCAGAAGGAGCCGCTGCGCTTCACCAGCCTCGCGCAATAGAAACCATCGACGCCGTCATGCTCGGGAAGGTGGCAGGGCAAGGTCCGCAGATCGCCCTTGGAAGTGATCCATCCGGGCGGGACGCCAAGCTCCTCGTCGGCGATCGGCCGGCGCTCGACCGGCGCCCCGGAGCCGAGCAGCGCATCGATCCGCAGCACGCCCTCTTCG
Source organism: uncultured Actinomycetota bacterium (assembly GCA_963756705.1). Taxonomy (GTDB): domain Bacteria; phylum Actinomycetota; class Actinomycetes; order Streptomycetales; family Streptomycetaceae; genus Actinacidiphila. Next base: position 1,234,283 of record CAVWOS010000010.1, read on the forward strand.
GGTTCGAGCGAGCAGGTGCAATAAACCAGCGTTCCGCCGGGCGCCAGCATGTCGACCGCCGCCCGCAGCAGATTGTCCTGGACCACGGCGAGGCGGGCTACGTCTTCGGGCAACTTCAGATGCGGCACGTCGGGATGACGGCGAATTGCGCCGGTGGTCGTACAAGGCGCGTCGAGCAGGATCATCGGGGGCGACCTTGACGGGCGCCACGACAGCGCGTCAGCGGCCAACGCTTCGACGGGCAAATTCAGCCGGTCGAAATTGGCGAGGAGGCGTTCGATGCGGCGCGCCGAGCGATCGACCGCGGTCACCCGCGCCCCGGCGGCCGCCAGTTGAGCCGTTTTACCGCCGGGAGCCGCGCATAGATCGACGACTTCGCGCCCGGCGACGTCGCCAAATAATTTCGCGGGCAACGCGGCGGCGGCGTCCTGAACCCACCAAGCCCCCTCGGCATAGCCCGGCAATGCCATGACCGAGCCGCCCGCCGGCCGCCGCAACGTCCCGGTAGGCAGCAGATTGCCCTCCAGGTTTTCGAGCCACTCCCCGCCGCCGCCGCGCAAGGTAAGATCGAGCGGCGCCTCCTTCAGATGCGCCGTCGCAATCGCCCGCGCCGTCGCCGGGCCGTAGGCGGCGGCCCACGAACGCCACAGCCAATCCGGCGTATTGAGCAGGGGTGCGTCATGCGCCTCGGCCCGCGCTGCGCCTTCAACGCTCAATCGCCGCAACACGGCGTTGACCAATCCCTTATGCGACATGAAGCCGCGGCTGTGAGCGAGATCGACGCTGGTGGCGACCGCGGCGTGCGGCGGTGTGCGCAGAAACAGCAGCTGAGCGACGCCAAGCCGCAGGATGTCATGGACCGGCATCGCACGCGGCGCCAAGGGCGTGTTCAAGCAATCGCCGATCAGCGCGTCGATCTGACCGAGGCGACGCAGCGCAGTCGCGACGAGAAGACGCGCAAATGCGCGGTCGCGTCCCGACAGCAGGTGCATCGCCGAACTTTCCTCGATCGCGTCGTCGAGCGACCGTTTGCGGCGAAGGATGGCGCCGACCAGATCGAGTGCGACGCTGCGGGCATTAGGCGGCTGGGACATCAAGGTTCTTCTATTCGTCAATGCATCCGGGTGAACTTGCCCCGTCGAACGCTGCACCGCAATGAATGTTCCCGCACCTCTGCTGCCGCGTTGTGGCAATTCTGGGTCGCGGACCGGACCCGCGCCGGGCTTGAGCGCCGCCGTGCTGCTGCTATATTGGGCAACATGAATAATCGGCCATCCGATCGCGACAGAGACCGACCACCGCCCAAGGCGGAGAAGGTGACGCCGCCGCCCGCCGCGCAGAGGCGAGAGATCGGCGGCCCCAAGGGCCCGGAGCCGACGCGCTACGGGGATTGGGAGCGCGACGGCCGCTGCATCGACTTTTGAGTTGGGGCCGCGGCCCCTCCCCGCGAAAGGCTCGGCCGCAGCCATGCTGAATGACCTGCGCGCGTCGCGCGCTCGGTGCGGGAACGGGTGATGACCGAACCGCCGCTGCCTCGCCTTCAGACGGGAGACCGCAGTCCGGTATTCAGCCCGCGGCTTTCCTTTGCCGGTGGGGTGGCGGTCACCGGCGTTGACCTCTCGCGACCCTTGTCGCCGGAGTTGAAGGGCCGGATTTTGGCCGCCGCACAGAAGCACCATGTCGTCGTCTTCCGCGGCCAACGTCTCACCCGCGAGCAGCAATACGCATTCGCGGCGAATTTCGGCGATGTCGAGGCTTCCGGCGCCGCGACCACGGGCAAGCGGCACGCAGTCGCCCATATCATCACCAACCTCGGCGCCGACGGGCATCCGGTAGACCGGTCCTCTTCGCCCGTCAGCAATTACCGCTGGCACACCGACAAGGCGTATTACCCGGCGCCGCCGATGTTCACGACTTTGGCCGCGGTCGAATTGCCGCCGCAGGGTGGCGACACCGAATTTGCCAACACCGCGCTTGGTTACGCCGCTCTGCCGGAAGCGACAAAGCAGCGGATCGCCGGGTTGCGCGTCGTATTCCGTTGGGGCGCCCGCGCCCGTGGCGCGGATCGCCTCTCGGCGCCGGGCCGCGAGCGTCCAGCAGCCGTCCACCCGTTGGTGCGCACGCACCCCCAGACCGGCCGCCGGGCTCTCTATCTGGGGAATCACGCTTCGCATGTATTGGGAATGCCGGAAGCCGAGGGCGTGGCGCTGCTCGAGGAGCTTTTGATGCACACGTCGCAGCGGCCGTTCGTCTACGCGCACCGCTGGCAGCCGGGCGATCTGATCATGTGGGACAATTGCTGCCTGCTCCACCGGGCCGTCGCCAATTACGACACCGGCAGGGACCGTCGCGTTCTGCACCGCAGCGTCATCAGCGGGACCAGACCGTTCTGAATGCGCCGGGGTCCGTGCACCCCGGCAAGCGTTCGAATATTTCGCCGACAAAGGCAGAGCATGTCGCAATTGCATACCGCCCCAGTTGCGAACGCGGGCCGGGCGCCGCTGGCGTTGCTGGCGGCCGTCACCGCGATCGCGCCGGCGGCGCTGCATATGCTGGTGCCGTCGCTGCCGATCCTCGCGGTAGCGTTCGACAGCACGGGCGGGGCGGTGCAGCTGGTGCTGACTACGTTTCTCGCCGGCATCGCCGTCGGGCAACTCGTCTACGGCCCGCTTTCCGACCGCTTTGGCCGTCGTCCGGTGCTGATCGCGGGGCTCGGTTTGTTTCTCCTCGGGACGGTCGTGTGCGCCTTCGCCTGGTCGCTGCCGGTGCTGATCGCGGGCCGCGCCCTCGAGGCCTGCGGCGGCTGCGCCGGCATGGTGCTGAGCCGGGCGATCGTGCGTGATGTCTTCGACCGTGAACGCTCGGCCAGCGCCATCGCGATGATCACGATGGCGATGACCCTGGCGCCGTCGCTTTCGCCGGCGCTCGGCGCGGGCTTGACCGAATGGTTCGGCTGGCGCGCCAATTTCGTGCTTCTCGGCGCTGCCGGCGCTGCGGTGCTGCTCCTGACGGCGGGGAGGCTCGAGGAAACCCACACCGCGAGAGGGCCGTTAGACCTCGCCGGCACTCTCGGTTCCTTTGTCGTGTTATTGCGCTCGCGCGGTTTCCTCGCATTCTCGTTTTCGACCGGGTTTACGAGCGCGTCATGGTTCACCTTTCTTGCCGGGGCGCCGCACATTCTCTCCGATCTTCTGCAAGAACCGCCGACCACTTACGGACTGATGATCCTGATGCCGATGGCGGGGTACGTGCTCGGCAACGCCGGGGTCGCGCGCTTTTCGGTGGGTCTCGGCAGCGAGCGGCTGTTCCGCTACGGTCTTGTCCTATCGCTGGCGTCGGGAGCCTGGCTCGCGATCTGGCCGCTCATCGGAAATTTGTCGGCCTGGTCGATCTTCGTGCCGATGGCGCTCAGTTCGGTCGGCAACGGCATGAGCCAGCCGCCGGGCATCGCCGCCGCCCTCAGCGTCTACCCGCGGATCGCCGGCGCCGCCTCCGGCCTGATCGGGTTCTTGCAGATGGCGATCGCGGCGCTGGGAACTTTCCTGCTCGGGCAATTGCCGCAAGGTTCGGCGCTGTGGACAATCGTGGTCATAAACGTTTGCCTGGGGCTGGCTTTCGTGGTCGGCATCGTGGCCGCGGCCAGGCCGGCGGCAAGGCGGCTCGGCGTTTAATCTGCGAGCCCACCGCTCACCCGGTCGGTTGGGGCCGCAACGGCGCGGTGGGCGGCAATGCGTGGAATTTGCCCTTGGGGGCCAGCACTCCGCGGCGGGCGAGTTCGGCCGCGACCACTTGCCGCGCCGACGCCGTGATGATGACCAGCGCAAAGAACCCGTCATAGAGGGCCAGGCTGACAAAGGTGCCGCCGACCAGAAAACCGACCAGCGATACCTGCAACAATCGCCCCAAAGTGTTCGCCCACTGCAGATCAGGATCACCGCGCGAGTGTCGGACCAGCCACTGGGCATCGAGGGCGAAGCTCGCCAAAATTGCGATGAAAATCGCCAAGCCGACAAACCCGTGATCGCTCAGCATATCGAACCATATACTGTGGGTTGAGCGCGGCCGAGTAAGGCGAGGCAGTTCGCTGTCGATCAGCTCACGATTGACCATCGCCGGATCGTAGGACCAATGAAAGCCTGCGCCGGTAATCGGGTGCTTGAGCGTCATGGCCCAGGACAGCTGCCACAAGTAGAGACGGCTCTCGGCCGAGGCATCCTGCTGATAGGTCTGAATCGTCTCCATCTTGCCGAACCATTTTTCCGGCGCGAAGGTCCAAACGCCAGCCGCGGCGACCACGATCATCACCCCGAGCCAGATTTTCTGCCGCGAGCGCACCCATAACAACCCGCCCATCGCGGAGACCGCCAACAGCGCGCCGCGCGAATAGGTGAAGATATCGCCGAGAAATGTCAGGCCGATCAGCGCGAACATCGGCCATTTGAGTCGCGGATACGCGTCGCGGTAGCGTTCGCGGATATAGAACATCAACGGCAGGATCATGGTCAGCGCCACGCCGAGGTGGTTGTTGTCGAAGATCTGCGAGTCGGTCGGTCCCAGAACCTGATTGACTCCGCCCGTCAACAGCGAGAACACACCACCCTTTACGCCAAAGAAGGCGATGCAGAGGACGCAAACGACGATCAGCTGATCGAGGCGCTGCCGTGAATTGACCAAGGTGTAGGCAACCAACGTCATCAGCAGCATCTTTTCGGTTTTTTGCCAGCCATCGTAGATCCATTTTTGATCTCCGATCCCGAACACCGAGGTTATCGAAACCCAAACCATCAGCAAGATCAGCAGGACTGTGGTCCTATCGGCTGGCGGCCATTTCGGTTCACGCTGCGACAGCACCCAAGCCGACAGTGTGGCGACCGCGACGATCAGCGCGTAGGGCAGAGTGGAAAAGGTGCCGCCCCAGATCAACTGATGCGGGTTCATCAATGAGATCCAGAACCACATCAGGACGCCGACAAACGGGGTCTTGAGGAAGATAAACGGCAACGCTCCGAAGAACACGATAACAAACAGTAATTCACGCATCGAATATCAACCTTGAGGGTCAGCGAGGCTTCGGCGGCTTTTCGTCAATTCGGCTTTCGCAAGGCCAGAGAAAACGACGGGGTTACGGCGCCGCAGGATAATCCGCATAGGCGGCCGCCTACAGCAAGCATCCGAGCCGCGAGGATTTTCGCCGTCCCGTCGCCGGCGCTGCGGCGCGCCGCGAAATAGGCCTGGCCGCGGTCGGCGCGCATCAAGTCGACATAATTTTTCAGCGGCTTTGTGACCTCCCACGGAAATATGCCACGCTGGCGGCAACCGAGCAGACCGTCGAAGGAGCGCGGCAGGTAGTTCGACAGCCAGCCCCGCGAATGCACCTCGACCGGGAAGAGGCGGTTGCTGGTGGCGAGCACCAAGAGGACGCCGCCTGGCGCCAGCACCCGGTCGATCTCGCTCAGCGTCCGCCACAGGTGGGCGGGATCAACGTATTCAAGCACGCTGTGGCAGGTGACGAAGTCGAAATGCGCGGACGGAAGTGGTAATGCGGCGCCGGCTGGGATGCAGGAAAATTCAATGTCATGCTTTCCGTAGCGGGCGGCATTCGCGCGTGCGACCGGCGGGCAACGCGGGTCGCAATCGACCCCGACCACGGTGGCGCCGAGATGGTGCAACATTACCGCCGTCGCCCCGACGTTGCAGCCAAACTCCAGACCGCGCCGGCCATGGATGTCACCCAGCAATGCGACCACGTACGAGTGGCTCTTTTGCCACACGACATCGACGTAGTCTCCAATCCACGGGTGCTCCGGGTCGAAGCCTTGCCTGACGGCCTCTTCACGAAAGCATACATCGAGATCAGAATCCGCGATTTCGGGTCCCAAATCCCCAGAAACCAGATCAGGAAGCGCCGACCGACCCGACCGGCGTGCCAACGGCGGCCGGTCTTGGCGGATCGCGCGAGAGAGATTGACGGTCAATAGCGCCACACCTGCGTATTGACGAGATTTTGCGCCATGCGGCCATACGCCAGATGCGTCGGCACGCGCAGCAGCGCTCCGGGACGGCTGCCGGCGGAGCGCCAACCAGCACTCGATCTGCCGAAGGTCGTCAAGACGAACTCGTCGGGATGGCGGCGGCAAAAATCGAGCAGACGCCGCAGCCGCCCCTGGTTGATCCGGTTGCGACGCATGTCCCGGTATCGGAAATCAGTCCGCTTGACGAACTCGAACGGGTGGGTAAGCACCACGACGGGCGAGATCTCGGCCTGCCGCGCCTGCCACAACAAAGTCTCCATTTCCGGCCAAGAGGTCGCGGTGATCGCCATTGTCCGCAGACGCGAGGCGAAGGGCAAGTGCGGTGTCGCGTAAGTCAGAGCCGGGACCTCGAGCACGCCATCGAAGACCTCTCTGCCGCTGAAGAGGTGCAGCGTCGGATCGGCCGGCCAGTAGGCGGCGAGCGCTATGTTCGAGCCGACCCGCAAGCCGCAGCGTCGCATCGCCTCGTGCACCACACGGCCGCAGCTAAAGCCGCCGGTGCGCAGAGCAACCGGCTGCGGCACGCCCCACCGAGCGAAGGCGGCATATCCGTACTCGATCATCTGCGAAAGTTCGTCCTGCGATCGCGCCGCGCAGGAATCATCGGCCGGCTGCGGCAGTCCGCGCGTATCGCCGGCGAAGTGCAGCCAGCATGGATGCAGATGCAGCTGGATATCCTGGTCGGCGGCAGCGAGTTGCTCGACGATCCGGCGCATCGGGATATCGCCGAAATAACAGCCTTGCAGGGCCTCGACAAAAAAGGTCGCGGCGACATCGGACTCCTTCAGGGTCCGCAGAATAAACCCGAGGCCCTCGCTGCGCCCGCCGATACGGCATTCCACGAGTTCGGTGCTCAACGGGCGATAGCGCTGCGGATCGGCGAACGCGCCGCCAATGCTGAATTCGGTGTCTACGGTGATGCAAACTTCGGTTGCGGCGGGCGTCTCGACCAACCGCTTCGCCGAATGGGCTGCAAGTGCCGACATTTACAACCTCTCGCCGAGCGATCCGGTTCTTCACAAGGCGCGCAAACATCTTTATTTACCCGGATCGGCGACGGCAAGCAACCTATACTATGGTTAACAAAATTTTGGGCCGCGCCGGCCTCAACTCGCCCGGACAGCATTTGAGTTTTGGTAACCTTTCGGCTATATTATTGAGTTATCCGCCATCTGTTTGCGGCAGCAGAGAGGCGCTGGAAGGGACGGCATGTGGGTGTTGCGCGCGGCCTGCTGGATCTGGGCGGGCACCTGCTCCTGATGATGTGGCTTCCCGAGCCGCAATTCGCGCGGTTCGAACTGACCTCTCCCTCGGTTCAGGGGCTCGCCTTTGCGGTCGGCGCTGTCCTGTTCGCCGTGACCGATCGCGCGCGGCCGCGGGTTTCCCGACCGCACCCTGACGCGCAAAAGGCGATTGCTTATCTTATCCTTCGCTTCAAAGGCCATCTGGTTCGCGTAACCCTGATGCTAATCTGTTACGCAGTGGTGCTGGAAATTGGTCAGATTTCGATTCCCGGCCGCGGGTTTCACGTCTTTCAGTTCAGCGAAAACACGCTCTCGATTTTGGTTGCGAGCGTTCTTGTATATGCCGCGGCCCGTTTGCTTCTGGCGAACCGGCATCTTTTCAGCATATCCGAGCGTCATCTCCGCAACATGGCCGAACTGTATCGCGCGGAAGCGCGATATTCGCGATATCTGCGCGACGTAATTCAGGCCAGCCGCAGCATCTGCCTCAGCCCGTCGCTCAGCGCCAGCGCCAAGGTCGACCGGGTCGGCCGCCTGCTCGACGATGCGCTCGGCATCGAAGTTCCCAATCCCGGAGAAGACCTGCTGGATACCGCCTTCGGCGAAAGAAAGGTCGAGCCGGCAGCCTTTCGACCGTCGGCCGAGAGGGTAGATTTCGAGGGACCGATACCGCCGCATCCCGGGAGGGGCCGGGGCTGCTCGGCGGTGACCAGAATGGCGCAGGCCAGATTTCAGATGCCTACGCAGCGACGAGGTCAGAGCAGCATCGACAATACAGCGGAAAGAAGAAATCAAAGTAAATGCTTTGGTAGTACCGGAAGGTGAACTTTGCGTTCACGAACCCGTGCGACGCCAACATATCCCGCAACGACGAAAAATAGAGGCGGTCGTAGAAAGCGAGAAAACCGCAATCGTCCTGCCATTGTGGCTGTAACCCGGCGATCAGGCGGCGGCTCGCCGGTTCGGCAAAAGCTGGTCGATCAGCGCGAACGGCGCGAATTTGCACGGAAAGGTGTGCACCATGACGCCGCCGGGCCGCAGCGCCCGTGCGAATTTCCGAGAAAAGGCGGCGTTGTCGTGCAGGTGCTCCATGACCGAACGAGAAACCACAATGTCGACCGCGCCGCCGCAAATCGGCCACCCCTCCGCCGCCGCATCGGCGACAATCCTGGCCTCGACGGAACGATTGCGTCGGGGTTCTTCTTCGGCGGTATCGAGGCGACGATCAGGTGCCTGCAGAATCTGCGATGAACGGGACAAACGGGCAATCCTTGCCGCCGCCGATGTCGAGCGCGAGTTGCCCTGGCCGGCGGTTTATCAAGGCGGCGACTTCGTATTTGTAGACGGTGTGGAGGTGGCGCTTGAAGGCGGCGGGCAGCAAGCCTCGATGGCCATGCTGACGCGCCGGTTGGCGGCGATGAAGCGGGCGAGCAGGGACATGAATGTCGAAGCGTTCCTGGGTGGCGGTGCGTTGCGCACGGACGACCCTAGCCCACAATGGTCGTCCACGCGACGCGGTAAAGCGGCGCGCGGGCAACCGGGCGGGTCCGGTGTCGGTTGCGCAGCGCCGCCCCAGGCACTAGCATCGCCCAAGGCGCGAGAGGCCGGATTGGAAGCCGAAGGGTAAGCTGGGTCAAATACGGAAATGCCCGTTAACTCGCGCTCGCCGATGCATGATGCCGGCATCTTTGGATCGTAGCCCGCGCCTCTTATCGATCAAGCCCGATCGTGTTCTCCGAGGCCCCGAACCCGGATCATAAAACGTTCCATTGGTGGAGGTAGTTGTGAGGCTTCGATGGGTCATGATCCTGGCGGCGTTGGTCGCCCTCGCCGGCCACGCTGCGGGCGACGCCGTCGCCGCGCAGCATGCCAAGGCAGCCAAGCCGGCAATCAGCGAGGAAGCGGCCGCGGCGGTATCGCATATGGGTCAGACCCTGCGCGCAGCCGAATTTGCGTTTCAGGCCCGGACAATTCGCGTCTATGCCGAGCCCGGGGGCGACGTGCTGCACATATTTCACACGATGAAAGTCTTGGTCCACCGCCCGAACCGGCTGCTCGTCGATGTGACCGGCGACGACGGGTCGAACAAGCTTGCGTTCGACGGTAAGACCGCGGTCGTGTTCTCCGCGGCGCAGAACAAATACGCGAGCATCCCGGTGCCGGACGGGACGATCGACGCGATGCTGAAGGAGGTGGTCGGGCGGCTGGGCGTCGATTTTCCGCTCGCCGACTTCCTGACCGAAACTCCGAACAAGGCCTTTCTGACCGGGGTCACGTCCGGCCGGGTGGTGAATACCGTGACGATCGACGGCGTCCCGTGCCTGCATCTGTTCTTTTCGCAGCCGCCCGGCATCGAACTTGAGTTGTGGCTGGAAAAAACCGACCAGGCGCTGCCGCGGCGGCTGATCGTGACCTACCGGTCGCTCCCTGGCGAGCCGAACTTCATCGCCACCTTTTCCGACTGGAATTTTTCGATCCACCCGGCCGACAGTGAGTTTGAGTTCCAGCCGCCGGCCGGGGCAACGCAGATCGAATTGAAGCCCCCGGCGCCGGCCAAGGCCAAGGGAGGCAAGAAATGAACCGGTTCGTGGTTTTCGCGCTCACGGGCTTGTTTGCCGCGACGGCGGCATCCGAGGCTTTCGCCTGGGGCGCGGTCAGCGGCCCGCGCGGCGGCGCTGCCTATCGCGGCCCGATGGGCGGCGAGGCGGTGCGCGGACCCTATGGCGGTGCGGCGGTGCGCGGACCCTATGGCGGCGGCGCGGCCCGCAGCCCCTACGGTAATACCGCGGTGCGCGGCGGCTATTACGGTGGTGGCACGGTCTATCACGGCGGCGCTTATTACGGCGGCGCCGGGGTCGCGGCGGGGGTGGCCGCCGGCGTCGCGGTGGGGGCTGCGGCCGGCACGGCCGCCGCAGCATCGAGCTATTATTATCCGCCGCCCTATTATTGTGCCCCGCCCAACTACTGTCCGCCCTATTGACGGGGAGCGTGACGCCGGATGATGGCGGCCGCGGGCGGCGGATCTGGCTCAGTTCGCTGCCCGTCGCGGCCGCAATCATCGGCGTGGCGGTCATGCTGGCGCTGGTCGGGGTATTCGGCGGCAAAGCGGTTTGGCACTCGCTTCTCGCCGTCGGCTGGATCGGATTTGCCGCGATCTGTTTGATCCACCTGCTGCTGATCGCCGTGATGGGGATCGCGTGGCGCCTCCTCGTCCCGGGCGCCCGCGCCTGGGTGATGGTTTGGGGCCGTTTGCTGCGCGATGCCGGCTCGGAAGTGCTGCCGTTCTCGCAATTGGGCGGCTGCGCGCTCGGCGTTCGGGCGGTGACGATGGCAGGGGTGTCGGCGACCGTCGCGACGGCGAGCACCATCGTCGATCTTACCGTCGAGTTTTTTGCCAAGCTCGCCTACACTGCGCTCGGCTTGCTTTGGTTGCTGCGGTTGCGCCCGGAGGCGCCGGCGGTCGCTCCGATCGTCATCGGCCTTGCCGTGGCCGGGCTGATGGCGCTGGCCTTTGTAATCATCCAGCGGCGCGGGTTGCGCCTGCTCGATCGCTTCGCTCGGGTGCTGGGGCGCGGCTGGGCGTGAGCGGACAGCGGCGGGGGCGGCGGCGCTGCATCGCGCGCTCGATGGCACGTATCGGCTGACGGGGGCGCTGTGGGGCGGGTTCCTGCTCCATCTTGCCTGTTGGGTCGCCGGCACGATCGAGGTGTGGATCGCATTGCGTCTGGCCGGGCAACCGCTTCCTTTCGGCGTCGTGATGGTCATCGAGAGCCTTGTTTATGCGGTGCGCAGCGTCGCGTTCGCGATCCCCAACGCAGTCGGCGTGCAGGAAGGCGCTTATGTGCTGATCGGCGCCGGTTTCGGCTTAAGCCCGGAGATGGCGATCGCGCTGTCGCTGCTGAAACGGGGGCGCGATCTGGCGATCGGCTTGCCGGCGCTCGGCGTCTGGCAGATCGTCGAAGGCGGCCGCCTATGGCGCCGACTTCGGCCCACCGAAAGACTTCTTGTTCGGAGGAAATCATGAGCGAAGCGCTGCCCGTCGTCCATATCGCGCGGCATGGCGAAACCGCGTGGAGCCTTTCGGGCCAACATACCGGCCGGACCGATCTGCCGCTGACCGAGCGCGGCGAAGCGCAGGCGCAGGCGCTCGGTAAACGCCTGCGTGGCCAAGTCTTCGCCAAGGTGCTGACGAGCCCGTCGAAACGCGCGGTGCGCACCTGCGCGCTCGCCGGCTATGGCGCTGTGGCCGAGATCGATCCCGATCTGGCGGAATGGGATTACGGCGAATATGAGGGCCGCCGCACCGCCGAAATCCTCGCCGAGCGGCCGGACTGGCAATTGTTCCGCGACGGCTGCCCAAGCGGTGAATCGCCGGCCGAAATCGGCGCCCGGGCCGATCGCATTATCGCCAGAATTCGCCCTGTTGATGGCGACGTGCTGATCGTTTCGAGCGGGCATATCTCCCGCGTCCTCGCCTCCCGTTGGCTCGGGTTCGAACCGGCGGGAGGCCGTCATCTCCTGCTTGGCACCGCCAGCCTCAGCCTGCTGGGCTACGAACACAATCGGTCCGAGCCGGCGATCCTGCTATGGAACGATCAGAACCACCTCGACAACCCTTAGGATGCGGCAAGACATGAACGCACTCGGCCGGTTTCTTGACGCGCACCGGGTTTCCGCTCGGCGCCTCGCGGCGGGCGCCGCGATTATCGCGCTCCTCCTCGCGGGCTGCGGCAAGGAGGAGAAGGCCGAGAAGCCGGAGATCCGGCCGGTGCGCACGGTCACGGTCGAACCGCGGGACAGCGCGGAGACGGTGTCGCTGACCGGCGAGATCCAGCCGCGCTACCAAGCCGATATCGGCTTTCGGGTCGACGGCAAGATCCTGGAGCGGCCGGTCGATGTCGGCACCATCAGCCAAGAAGGGCGATCTGCTCGCCCGGCTCGACCCGCAACAGTACCGGCAGGAAGTCGAGATCGCCAAGTCGGAGCTGGCGGCGGCGGAGGCCGAAGTCACGCGCAGCCAAGGGCAGGAATATCGCAAGGGCGAACTCTTGAAGAAGGGCCATGCGACGCAGGTCGAGTACGACATTGCAATCAGGGGCTACAAGACCGCGCTCGCCAAACGCGACGCGGCGAATGCGCGGCTGACCCAGGCCAGCGAAAATCTCGGCTATACCGAACTCAAAGCCGATGACGACGGCGTCATCACCGCGGTCGGCGCCGACGCCGGGCAGGTCGTTCGCGCCGGGCAGATGGTGGTCCGCCTGGCTCAGCCGGGCGAGCGCGAGGCGGTCTTCAACGTCGCCGAAGCAGCCTTCAAGACGCCGCCGAAGGATCCGATCGTAACCGTCAAGCTCGTCAGCAACCCCGAAATCGAGACCAGCGGCAAGGTCCGCTATCTGTCGCCGCAGGCCGATCCGACCACGCGTACCTACACGGTTCGCGTCTCATTGCCCGATGCGCCGCGCCAGATGCGGCTCGGCGCCAATGTCGTCGGCAGCGTGACGATGAACCAGGGCTCGAGCATCGTGATCCCGGGCAGCGCTCTATTCCAGAAGGACGGAAAGCCCGCGGTCTGGGTCGTCGAGAAGGACGGCGTCGTCCAGGTGAAGCCGATCACCGTGGATCGCTATCAGGGCGATGCGGTCGTGGTCGGGGGCGGTCTCGGCGCCGGCGACGTGGTTGTGACCGGAGGCGTGCAGAAATTGCTCCCCGGCCAGAAGGTCCGCCTGCTGCAGGCGAGCGCGGCACAATGAAGGGCTTCAACCTCTCGGAATGGGCGATCAATCATCGCTCCTTCGTCTGGTATTTGATGCTGATCTTCGTCGTCGCGGGCGTGTTCTCCTACCGCGAACTCGGCCGCGAGGAGGATCCGTCCTTCACGATCAAGACGATGATCGTGCAGACCCAGTGGCCGGGCGCCACGATCGACGACACGATGCTGCAGGTCACCGACCGGATCGAAAAGAAATTGCAGGAAACGCCATCGCTCTATTATCTGAAGAGCTATACCAAGCCCGGCGTTTCCACAATCTACGTCAATCTTCTCGACACTCCTCGAAGAAAGACGTGACGGATATCTGGCTTCAGGTGCGCAAGAAAGTCGCCGACATAAAGGCACATTGCCGCAAGGGATTATCGGGCCGAATTTCAACGACGAGTTTGGCGACGTCTTCGGCATCATCTACGCCTTCACCTCCGACGGCTTCACCCATCGCGAGTTGCGCGACTATGTCGAGCGCATCCGCACCGAAATGCTGACCGTCCCGAACGCCGCCAAGGCGCTGTTGATCGGCGCCCAGGACCAGAAATTCTATCTCGAATTCGACAACCGACGGTTGGCCGGTCTCGGCGTCACCCGCGACCAGATCATTCAAAGCCTGCGCGAACAAAACCAGGTGACCCCCTGGCGTCGTCCAGACCGACAAGGAGAAATTCGCGATCCGGGTTTCGGGCTCATTCACCTCGGCCGATGACCTGAAGCGGATCAATCTGTTCGACAACGGCAAATTTTTCCGGCTGGCCATGTCGCGACGATCACCTGGGCTATGCCGATCCGCCGCAGCCGATGTTCCGCTTCAACGGCGAGCCGGCGATCGGGCTCGCGGTCTCGATGGCGCGGGCGGCAACAACCTCGCGTTCGGCGAGGCCGTGGCGCACAAGATGGCTCGGATCACCGCCAACTGCCGATCGGCGTCGAGCCGCATCTCGTCGCCGACCAGCGGTGGTCGTCGAGGAGGCGGTCGGGGGCTTCACCAAGGCCCTAGGGAGGCGATCGCGATCGTGCTCGCCGTCAGCTTCCTGAGCCTCGGCTTGCGGGCCGGGCTGGTTGTCGCCTGTTCGATCCCGCTCGTGCTGGCGATGGTCTTCGTTACATGGAATATTCCGGATTAAGCCTGCAGCGCATTTCGCTCGGCGCCCTGATCATCGCGCTCGGCCTCCTCGTCGACGACGCCATGATCACGATCGAGATGATGGTCAGCCAACTCAAAGAGGGCGTCGACCGCGACATGGCGGCGACCTATGCCTAGATACCACCGCCTTCCCGATGCTGACCGGCACGCTGGTCACCGTCGCCGGCTTCCTGCCGATCGGCTTCGCCCAGAGCGGGGCCGGCGAATATTGCTATTCGCTGTTCGCGGTCATCGGCGTGGGCGCTGCTGGCGTCTTGGATCGTCGCGGTTCTGTTCGCACCGGTGATCGGCGTTTCAGTGCTGCCGAAGACGATGAAGGCGCATGGGGAGGGTCACGGGGGAGTCCAGCCGGTTCATGCGGCTCTTTCGCGCCGTTCTCGTCTTCTGCATGCGCGCCCGCTGGCTGGTGATCGCCCTCACCCTCGGTTTGTTCGCCGCCTCGGTGTTCGGCTACGGCTTCATCCAGCAGCAGTATTTCCCGGCCTCCGACCGGCCCGGAACTGCTCGTTGACCTGAACCTGCCGCAGGATGCGTCGATCTATGCGACCGAACACGAGGTGGAGCAGTTCGAGGGGCTGCTCAAAGGCGATCCCGGATATCGACCGCTACAGCCTTTATGTCGGGCAGGGTGCCGTTCGCTTTTACCTGCCACTCAACGTCCAGCTCGCCAACGACTATTTCGCCCAGGCCGTCGTCGTCACCAAGGGGATCAACGCGTGAGCAGGCGCCAGATTGAATGCATAGCGGATCGTGCTCGACGCCGGCCCGGGTGTTGATCGAAGTCTGGATGGCCACTTCCTCGGGTGTACCTTTTCGGGTGAAACCACCGGCACCGACATACAGGTCTTCATTATTCTCACGAACCACGACCATATCCACGTCGTCGGGACCCTTGCCGCGGATCGGAGATTCAACACCCGTGTAGAGCTGGATCGGGCGGAGGTTCACATATTGCTGAAAATCGAAACGAAGCTTGAGCAGGATTCCTTTTTCGAGGATTCCCGGGGCGACGCCGGGATGACCGACGGCACCCAGCAAGATGGCGTCGCAGCGTGCCAACCAAGTGGGCTCGCCGTCGGGCAAGATGTCTCCGGTGCGAGAAAACGCTCGCCCCCCAGGTCGAAGTGCTCGAGCTCGTACTCGAGACTCTCGAGCTGGCCGATCGAGGCGAGGACCTCCAAGGACTCAGCCATCACTTCCGGGCCGACGCCATCACCGGAGAGCACGCCGAGATGAATCAAGAAACCCTCCGGGCATCGGGAGCGGAGCGATGCGTCAAGTCGCGAGTTCGATCGTCACCAAGTCGTTCGTCGATCGTAAAATTGAGTCGCGACCGGTATAATAATTGAGGAATGGTCAAGTCTCAAGCGCCCGCTCGACCGGTCTCGCTGTTGCAAATGCGTGCAGGCGGGCGATCTTTGCTGCCCAGGAACCACAAGTTAAGAATTTCGTTGACAAGTCGATCGCCTGAAACATACTTTCATGCACCGAACCTGACGATGAGGCGCTTTAGCCGCTCGGCTTCAACTTTCAACCGGTAAATTTAGCCACGCCGAAAAGTCAGCAGGGCCCGGGACGAATTTGTTCGATTGCGCCTCGAGCCCGATCAGTGATCCGGGAG
>CAVWOS010000011.1:0-81698 GCA_963756705.1 uncultured Actinomycetota bacterium
TAGCAGCGCCACGGCGATCGGCGGCCTCCCCCGCGTATACCGGCAGCAGTCCGCTCGGCCGGCGCCTGCTGAGCTCCCGTACAAACACAGCCACTTCACCGACGTTCCTCAGGCCGGTAGGGCGCGGGCCAACCGCCCGATGAGACACAGGGCACCCTGGCCTCGGTGACATACGCGGCGAACTGGAGCAGGGCGCACTCGGCACGAGCCTGCCCGACGCGTACCGGGCAGCCGCACATTGGAGCCGTGCAGAAGGCTAACCTTCGGCCATGGCCATAACCCCGGTGTTCCCTGCGGACGACACGGTGATCGTCCCGGCGGGCTTCGCGTGGGAGGAGTACCAGCGCTACAGCGCCTACATCTGCCAGCCGCACAGAGCCTTCCGCGACGTCGCCTACTGCGGCTTCTACACCAGGAACGCCATCCAGCCCGCGGTCGCCGGCATCCGCTCGTACCACGAGAACATCCTCATGACACACGAGAATGCACACCAGCTCCAGGCCGCCGGGCACCAGGCACTGGGCGACCTCGTCAAGCGTGTCCTGGGCGAACGAGCCCGCGCCGAAGGCGAATACAACGGCATCATGCTGCTGTCCGGCCTGCAAGACCCCGACACCATCCACCTACCGCACCCCATCACCAACGACACCGTCAAAGAACAGACGGGCCAGCGCATCGCCTGGGCACAGAACCACCGCTACACCCGACTCGCACAGCTCACCTCGGGCATCACCACCACCAGCCAGCTACAGTCAGCCGAAGCCTCTTGACACCCGGGCGGCATTCGGCAGGACCCAGGGCGTGACATACACCCGCGTCAGGCAATGTCCGCACCTCGTCAACTGTCCCCGTGACACGATCCGCACGCAACCACGCCCACACTGGCAAACGGCATCACGCGCCCGGCTCCCGCCCTCTTCCCGCCGCCCGAGGCGGCGGCCGGGCCCCTCCCGCCACGGGGACTACCGAGGGTGCGGACGATCCAATCCGGTTGCATGAGACGGTGTTGACAACGTCCCGCCGCCATTGGTCCTCACACGGCTCCCATATCCGCAACAGCCACGATCCCCAGTGGCTGACCCCCGTCAGCGCTTGACGCGGCTGCGCACGGCGAGCGCGAGGAGGCCGAGAAGCGCGGGTTCGAACAGGCGCGAGGCCATCTCGATCCAGACCCCCGCCGTGGTGAGGTTCTGCCCAGAGGACCGGAAGACCGCGGAGTTCACGACGACCGGTGCGGTCTCGCTGAGCCGCTCAGGGGTGATCCGCTGACGGAAGGGCAGGCTGAGCTCAGGATCGGGTGTGTCCGTGATCAGACGCATCTGTTGTCCGGCAGCCGGAACCGTGCCAGCGGTCACGGGTTTGGGCGGGTCGTTCGGCACACCCCACAAGAGCAGCGCGAGCGTGATCGCGGAAAGACTGACGACGAGAGTGGCGACGGCGCGGGAGGGGCGCAGCCCGTAGCCGGAGACCGCCCAGTACCACCGCAGCAGCCGACGAACCCACCGCGGAGTGTGTGCCGTGTCGTGGCGGCGCATCTCCATTTCGCCGTAGTAGAAGTCCGCTGCTCCCGGCTCGTCCTTCCCGTCCTCCAGGCTTTTGCGCAGTTGTCGGTAGAGGGCTGCAACGTCCTCCGGCCCTGGCGGATCCTGGACGGCGTGTGGGGGGACGGTCGGCTGCCATGCCGGCCAGTTCAACCTGCGCCAGTAGTGCTCCTCGGCCAGTGTCCGGCGCCTGGTCCACCTCAAACTTTTCGGAGGTTCAGCGAACTTGGTTCGGCCTCGCAGCTGTACTTGGTCCAGGTGGAAGGCCCCGATGAGCTGGCAGGAGGCCAGGTCAGTGTCAGTGAGGACCACGTGGGCGCAGTCGACGCCGCGCAGCGAGGTGACCTTCGGAACCTCGGTTGCTCCGGCGTGAGCGGCTATGAGGCGAGCCTCCGCGGAAGTGGTCCCTCCCCAGGGGCCGGGCGCGTACCCGACGGCGAACGGCGCTGCGAGATTCGCCTCCTGGAGGTCTACGGTCGCGTAGCGCAGGAGCAGTGACGCAGACGAGTACCAGACTGCCCGCGCGCCGTTGACGTGGTGGGCAGCTGCCTTGATCGATATGGGTGCGTGGAACTTTGCCTCGGTGAGGTTCGCGGTGTCTGTGGACACGAAGGGGCCCAGTTCCCGGGCTGCCCGGAACTCCGCGGCCGCGAAGACCGCTTCTTTGAACTCCGTCCGGTGAAACTCCGTGATGCCTGCGAAGTCGCAGCGGCTGAAGCGCCCCATGGCTTCGAAGTGCGCGTCTTGGAACAGAGCGGACGACTCGAACACAGCCTGGTCGAACTCAGCCTTCGCGGCAAAGCGAGCGGTACGGAACTCAGCGACAGCTACGAAGCGCGTCTCACGGAACGTCGCCGCTTCCTTGTGAGGGTGAGACTCCTTGAACTCTGCGTTCTCGAAGTGGGCTGCCTCAAAGAAGGCTGCTCCCGTGAAGTCGCAGGTGCGGTCAAAGACCGCGTCACGGAACGAGGCCGCCCCGGTGAAATCGACGTTGGTGAAGTTCCCCTGTCTGTCAGTCTTGCTTGAGACGCGGAATGCAAGACTCCGTTTGATGTAAGCCAGGGCGAGATGGGACCCACAGCACGATGACGATGACCTTCTCCGACCAGGCTGCCCTCGCGCGGCAGGATGGTCGGGTGACCGACGACCCCGCCGGCGGCAAGCCCGCGCGTCCCAAGCGCCGGACCTTCACGGCCGCCTACAAGGCACGCATCCTGGCGGCCTACGACGCCCTGCCCGATGGCAGCGCCGAACGCGGCGCCCTGCTGCGGACCGAACGGCTCTACCACTCCCATATCGAGCACTGGCGCGAGCAGGCGGCGAAGGGAACGCTCCCGGCCTCCACCGGAAAAGCCCACCGCGATACGGACGCCGAGGAACTGGCCCGGCTGCGCGCGGAGAACAAAAAACTCAAGGCCGACAGCTCCCGCCAGGAAGCGCGCGCCGACAGGCTGGCCGGCGAGTTGGACAGGACGAAGACCGCCCTGGAGATCGCGGGAAAAGCATTCGCGCTGCTTCGGGACATCTCAAGCAGTGCGGACTCCGACGAGAAGTAGCCGGGGCCGTTGCCGGGTTCCTCCCGCCGCTGGAGAAGGCGATCGGCACCGTGGCGGCCTGCCGGCTGCTGGGGATATCGCGGGCCACGCTGCACCGGAAGCGGAATCCGAAACCACCGGTCGCCGGTTGCGGGCGGCCGTTCCGCCATCCGCCAGCTCTCGCAGGAGGAGCAGGCGCAGGTCCTGGCCGTCCTCGACTCGCCGCGGTTCGCCGACAAGTCCCCGGGCCAGGTCTGGGCAGTCCTGCTGGACGAAGGCGTCTACCTGTGCTCGCTGGCGACCATGTACCGGCTGCTGCGCGAGCGCGGACAGTCCGGCGAGCGGCGCCGGCTGGCGGTCCATCCGGCTAAGAAGAAGCCGGAGTTGGAGGCGTCGGGCCCGAACGAGGTCTGGTCGTGGGACATCACGAAACTGAAGGGGCCCGCCCGTGGCGTGTATTACCAGTTGTATGTGATCCTGGACATCTTCTCCCGCAAGGTCGTGCACTTCGAGATATGGCCGACCGAAACGGGGACCCTGGCCAGAGAATTCATCCAGCACGCCATCGCCGCGAACGGCGGCGTCATGCCGCAGGCGATCCATGCCGACCGGGGAACCTCGATGACCTCCAATACCGTGGCCGGGCTGTATGCCCTGCTGGGGATCGAGCAATCGCATTCCCGTCCGCGGGTGAGCAACGACAATCCGTACTCGGAGGCGAACTTCAAGACGCTGAAGTACTGCCCGGCGTTCCCGGAGCGGTTCGGGTCCATCGAGGATGCGAACGCATTCTGCGCGCAGTTCTTTTCCTACTACAATGTCGAGCACCGGCACTCGGGCATCGGCTGGCACACGCCCGCGTCCGTACACGACGGCAGCGCGGTGGCGCTGCGGGCACGGCGGGCCGAGGTCCTGCAAGAGGCGTATCGCGTCCACCCGGAGCGGTTCCGGCGTCAGCCCGTCCCACCAAAACTGCCGGAGAAGGCGTGGATCAACCCGCCGATGCCCGCCACACCGCCTGACACCCCATCATCACAGGTGGAACAGGCAGCCTGACGTCTCAAGCAGATTGACAGATTCCGTTCGCCGCGTCGGCGAACTTCGCCCGTGGGAAGGCAGCCTTCCCCACTGTGGGTCTGCCGGTCGCGGGACTGGTCAGCGCTTCGCGGAGCGCCGCGAGATCGGCCCTGCTGATAGCGGTGCCGCTGTGGTCGATGTCCGCCCCCGGTGTGAGTCCACCGAAGTACGCGGTTTTCACCACGGCATCGGCGTGGCTCAGACACCTGGTCGATCCCGGCAGTTGCCGGCCACCGCAGCCGGAGGGGCCTTGACCCAAGGCCGGGTAGTTAACGCATTCGTGCTGGTGGCAAGGGGGTTGGCGGTGGTTCTCGCGCCGGAGGGAACGCGGGCAACGGAGCCCCGTTGGAGCAGGTAGTCCGCCAAGACTTCTGCCACTCACGGAGCTCCGTTGCCTGTACGTCATTGTGCCCTGCCACCTGGTCTGACGACCGTGTCCCGCGAGTTCACGGTGGCCGGGGGGCGGTTCGCTCCCGGTCACCTGGGCGAGCTGACCCAGGTGCTGCCGTTCGATCTCGTCGACGCCGTCCTGGAAGAGACGTTGACTGTGCAACGCCGACTGCGGGACCTGCCCTCTCGGGTGGGCGTCTACTTCGTACTCGCGATGTGCCTGTTCCCGGAGGTCGGCTACCGGCTGGTGTGGCAGAAGCTGACCGCAGCCCTGGCAGGGGCAGGGATGGAGATCGCGTGGCCGACCGCGAAGGCCCTGCGCGACCTGCGCCGCCGGGTCGGTGCCGTCCCGATACGGCGTCTGTTCGACATCCTGGCGGGGCCGCTGGCCCGGCCGACGACGCGCGGCGTGCGGTTCGGGCCGTTCCGCACGGTCTCCTTCGACGGCTGCAGTTCCATCAAGGTCCCCGAGAGCGGCAGGAATGTGGACCGGTTCGGGCCGCAGAGCCGCGGCGGCTACCCGATGGTGGAGTTGATGACCCTCGTGGAGACCGGCACCCGGGCCCTGATCGGCGCGGTGTTCGGCCCCACCAGCGTCGGTGAGACCGACTACGCCCGTCGGCTGCTGCACCACCTCCGCCCCGACATGCTGGTCCTATGGGACAAAGGCTTCGACGCCAACGCCTTCCTGGCCGCCGTGGCCGGCACCGGCGCCCAGTTCCTGGGCCGGATCCGCGCCAATCGCCGCACCCCGGTCCTGACCCGCCTCGGCGACGGCTCTTACCTGTCCGTCCTGGGCACCGTCCCGGTCCGCATCGTCGAAGCGAAGATCAACGTGACCTGCAAGGACGGCACGTCGTTCACCGGCTTCTACCGCCTCGCCACCACCTTGACCGACGCCCGACGCTACCCGGCCTCGGCCCTGGTCACCCTCTACCACCAGCGGTGGGAGCACGAGTCCGCGTATTTCGCGCTGCGGCACACCCTCTGGCAGGGCCGAGTGCTGCGTTCGGGCGACCCCGCCGGCGTCGAGCAGGAGATGTGGGCCATGCTCACGCTCTACCAGGCCCTGCGGACGGTCATGGTGGAGGCCGCCGAGTCCCGGCCCGGCACCGAGCCGGACCGCTGCGGCTTCACCATCGCCCTCCACACCGCCCGGGACCTGGTCGTCCAGGCCGCAGGCATCGCCAGCGGTGCGGCCGGCATTATCGGCCAGCGGATCCTGGCCGGGCTCCTGCCACCCAGGCGGCCCCGCGTCAGCACCCGCAAGGTCAAGTCGCCGATCTCCCGCTACCACGACCGCCAGAACGACGGCCGCCCGGACACCAGCCGCACCGTCACCGACCTGGCCATCGCCATCCTCGCACCCGAGCCTGACCTGCCCGTCACTTCGCACGACGACCGCCACGCCCCGCCGGACGACCGCCGCCGACAGCGCGTCCTGGACCTCCTCGACACAGAACCCGACCGTCACTGGCACCCGCGCGAACTCGCCCGCCACCTCGGCGACGTCACCCTGGGCACCATGCGCCGACAACTCGACCGATGGGCCAGTCAGGGACTCATCCACAAAGCCGGACCGGCCACGTACACCAGCCAGTACGACCCCTTGCCACCAGCACGAATGCGTTAACTACCCGGCCTTGGGTCAAGGCCCGAGGGCTCAACGGGGGCGTCGCACACCGGGTAACCGTGGCCGACGGACATGTTCAGGAAGGTCCCGGTCGCGGACAATACGTCACCCCAACTGCTCGTGCACGCACCCCTAACCTCCGCGTTTCATTTGCTGTGGTGTCCGGATCTTGATCGGGAACGCGAAAGTGCCTTCTGAGCTGGGATGATGAGGCTTGTCTAGGGCTTCTGTCACCACAGCGAGAAGGCACTTTCTGCGTGCACACTACCGGGTCACGCCCACAAGTCGTCGTCTCGGCCGATGGTCGCGGGGTGGTCAGCCACGCAGGCTCGCGTCTGCTGGCCGACCTCGCCGATGCAACCGGCCTGACAGCGGCCGTCAGCGACGCGCTGCGCCGTCTTCGGCCACGCGGCACCGGGCACGACCCGGGCAGAATCGCGGTCGATCTGGCGGTGATGCTCGCCGACGGAGGACAGGCCATCTCCGATCTGGCCCTGCTGCGCGATCAGGCGGGCGTGTTCGGCCCGGTCGCCTCCACGCCGACGGCCTGGCGCCTGCTGGCCGGCCTCGACCCGGCCACACTTGGCCGGCTGCGCTCGGCCAGGGCCGCCGCCCGGGAAGTCGCCTGGCTCCAGGCCGCCGAGACCACAGCCGGCACACCCGCAGCCCGAGCCGGCGGCCGCGACCTGCCGGGCCTGGTCCTGGACATCGACGCCACCCTGGTCACCTGCCACTCCGAGAAGGAACAGGCCGCACCCACCTACAAACGCGGATTCGGCTACCACCCGCTGCTGTGCTTCCTGGACAACACCGGCGAAGCCCTGGCCGGACTGCTCAGGGCGGGCAACGCCGGCGCCAACACCGCCAGTGATCACATCACCGTCCTCGACCAGGCCCTCGCGCAGATCCCCGACGCCCACCGCCACGGCACCCCGATCCTGGTCCGCGCCGACAGTGCCGGCGGCGCGAAATCCTTCCTCGCGCACCTGCGAGCCCTGCGGGACCGGGGCATCCAGACGTCCTTCTCCGTCGGCTACCCGGTCACCGAATCCGTTCGCCAGGCGATCCGGGCCGTGCCCGACCAGTTCTGGCATCCCGCACTCGAACAGGACGGAACCCTGCGGGCTGGCGCCGAGGTCGCCGAACTGACCGACATGGTCGACCTGACCGGACACCCCGACGGCACAAGGGTCATCGTCCGCCGCGAACGCCCCCACCCCGGCGCCCAACTGTCCCTGTTCGACCTCGACGAGGGCATGCGCCACCAGGCGTTCCTCACCGACACCCCATTCGGTGAAGGCTCCCTGCAGTTCCTGGAAGTCCGCCACCGCGGGCACGCCCGCGTCGAGGACCGCATCCGCTGCGGGAAGACCACCGGCTTCGGCCGCTTCCCCTCCCGCCACTTCCAGATCAACACAGCGTGGCTCGAGCTGGCCCTGACCGCCATCGACCTACTTGCCTGGGCTCAGACCCTCCTGCTGGACGGCGAGTTGGCCACCGCCGAGCCGAAGAAGCTCCGCTACCGCCTGCTGCACGCAGCAGCCCGCCTCACCCGCGGAGGCCGCCGCCTCCACCTCCGGATCCCCACCACCTGGCCCTGGCGCCACGAGTTGACCAGGGCCTTCGCCCGCCTCGCGGCCCTGCCCCGACCAGCCACCTGACACTCGACACCGTGCCCGACCACCACGACCCGAGGAACCCCTGGAGCACCCGACCCCAGCGTCGGGCCCCAGCCACACCCGCCCGTCAATAAGCAGACCGCACCAACGCCCAAACGCGATCAGCCCAGCTCAGCCCACCCCAACCGAAAAGCGGAGGCTAACGGCACATACACGCGGAACCTTATCCCCCTGCCCGCCGGAACGAGTCCAGAGCAGTCCGGCCCCGGGCGGGCGCAGCCGGGTCGAACTTGCGGGGCCGTTGTCACCCCTGGCAGGTGGCGAGTTGGTGGTCGGCTACGACAGGGGCGGGCATCTCCAGGAGCCGCTGAACAGGAGTAGGTCAGTTGGGTGCCACGCGCGGAGGATCTTGCCGTCGGACTCGTCCAAGATTTTTTGCTGTTCCGGTGCGCGCCGTCGCCTACCAGTGAGAGGCCCTGTACCGAGCCCAGGAGGTTCCTCATGCCGTTCTCGGCACTCCCGTTCGAGCCCCTGCCTGCTGCCGGGCAGCAGACACACGCGCTCGCTTCGCTGGCGCACCAGGCGGCGCAGGCCGTCAGCGCCCACGCCGCCGTCGCAGGCTTCGGTTCGGGTCGGGCGCCATGGTTCGCGCGCGTCGCGGACCTGCCCGCCTACATCCCCGTCTTCGGCTACCCCGACGACAGCGCCGAACGCGCCCGTCACGTGGACCGCGTGATCGCACGCCACCACGCGACCGGGACAGAGCTCCCGTACGTCGCGGCCGCCGCCGAGCTGGCCGGCCGCGGTATCCACATCTACGCGGACAAGATCCTCGAACGGCAGCCCGGGCGCACCGCAGTGGAGGCGTGGGAGGAGGCCGCGCGGTTCGGGCCGGGCCTGCTGTACACAGGGATGCGCTCGCTGTCGGCCGCGGTGCTCACCGTACGCTCCGCTGCTCGCTGGCCCGACCACCCGGTACATCTGGAGGCGGTGCGGCGCCACTGGCTGGCGGACTGGATCGTGGACGGGGAAGAGATCTCAGCTGCAGGCCCGGCCCACCACCCCGAACTGCTCGCCGCGCTCGCCAGGGCTGTGGCCGACTGCGGTGACCTCGGAACCGTGCCGCTGCCCGACAGCGAGGTCCGCGCCCGGCTGTGGGAGGCGGTCGCAGGTCCAGGCCCGGACACCTCACCGCTGAGCAGGCGCCAGATCGCCGGCCAACCCGTTGTACTGGCCAACCTGGGCGACCCGTACCTCCACGAACGTGCCCGGCACATGCCCACCTGGACTGACCCACTGCCGGGTCCGGAGACCGCGATGCTGGCGGCCGAGCCCAGCCAGCTCCTGCCCCGCGTTGAGGCACTGCTCAGCACACAAGAGCGCGCAGTGCTCCACGCCTACCTGACCGGCGACAGGACCTGGGCCCAAGCGGCCGCCGAGGCAGCACCGGACTACCCAGACCCCAAACTCCTAGGGGAACGGGTCCGGCGCCGACTCAAGCGCATCGGCAGCGAGGACCGGCGCCGCAGCGCCGCCCGCAGCGCCACCACCGCCACCACCGCCGCCTCCACCGGCACTCAATGGCGACCGACCCGATGAACACGCGGCGACGGCCCTACGCCCGACTGCAGATCGGCGGGGTGACACTGACCGTCCAACACCGTCCCCGACCGCCCCGGCTCGTAAAACTACTCGCGGCCACAGCCACGCTGAGCCTCACCAGCCTGAGTGCGGCCTCGTGGTTGCTTCACCACCGGTTCAGGTGAGCCCGACCGGGAAAGGCCGGATCGGCGCCAAGCTCGCCCCGACGAACTCGCCGTACTCACCGAACCCGGACGGCATCAGGCCCGTCGCGGTGGCCCGTGTCAACGGTCATTGAGATGCCCAGGTAGGTGGCCGTTGAAGGTCCAGGCTGATGGCCATCAGAAAGCCAGGCGTGTGGCCAGTGGTGGTCCTGGGATGGGGGGTCAGTTCAAGGGGACCACTCCCTTCCCGGCGAGGGCCTCGGCGAGGCGATGTGAGTCGCCGGTGGTGGTCACGAGGTGAGCGTGGTGCATGAGGCGGTCGGTGCTCGCGCCCGCGAGGGTCTTCGGCATGATCGTGTCGAAGCCCGAGGGGTGGATGTTGCTGGTCACCGCGATGGACCGGCGCTCGTAGGCGGCATCGATGATCCGGTAGAACGCCTCGGCGGCGTTCTCGCCGACGGGCAGCAGACCGATGTCGTCGATGACGATGAGGTCCGCGCGGCAGATCCGGGCGACGGTCCGTGCGGTGGACCCGTCGACCTTCGATTTGCCGATCGCGGCGCTCAGCGTCTCCAGGGTGAACCAGGACACCCGCAGGTCCTTCTCGATCGCGGCCTGGGCCAGGCCCTCCGTGAAGTGGGACTTTCCCGTCCCCGACGGGCCGGCGATCACCAGGTTCTCGGCGCGGCCGATCCATTCCAGGGTGGTCAGGGAGTTCTGGGTGGGCTCGGGGATGGTGGAGTCCTCGGCCCGCCAGGAGCCCAGGGTCTTGCCGGTGGGGAAGTTCGCCGAGTGGCGCCGCAGGCGCCGGGTGGCCGCGTCGCGGCCGGTGACCTCCTCGGCTATCAGCAGCCGCAACACCTCGGCGGGGTCCCAGCGTTGAGCGCGGGCGGTGGCCAGCACGTCCGGGGCCGCTTTGCGCATGTAGGGCAGGCGCATGCGGCGCATGAGTCTGTCGAGTTCCTCGGGGAGCGCGGGCGGGTGGGGAAAGGACATGGAGGTGCCGTTCTCTTGGGTGACGTTCGGTCAGGATTTGCTGGTGGGAGGCGCGTTGGGTCAGCGGCCCAGGGCCTGCCAGCCACTGGTTCCGTTCTGGACGGAGTGGGCTTCGTCCGCGCGGACGACCTCGCCGGCGGGCTTGCTGTCGGCGAGGTGTCCCAGGATCGAGAGCAGATCGTCGTCGGCGAAGCGCCCGGCCGTGGCCGCCAGGCCCAGGGCCTGGTCGACGTGGTCGTTGCCCAGGACGGTGGCCAGCTCGACCGCGCGGGCCATCTTGGCGCGGATGCGGGTGGCGCCGGCGGGTCCGGCTTCCTTGAGCCAGCGCCCGGCCCCGGGGCCGATGCCCACGAACGCGATCTCCGCTTCCGAGCGGGGCTGCAGCCTGGGCTGGTGGATGCTGCGGCCGTCGGGATGGTCGGGGTAGTGCTCGTCGATGATCTGCGGAAGGCCCGGGGTGGAGAGCTGGTGGCGCCAGATCTCCGACAGGTCACCGGAGTGGGTGCGGGCGGTGAGGGACAGTTCCTCGCCGACCACCCGGCACCACACCTTGGCGCCGGTATAGCCCGGCGGGGTCGAGTAGCGCACCGCGTTGAAGCTGATGGTGCGGTCCGAGCCGACCAGCCTCTCCTCGCCCAGCGCGACCGCGAGCGGCTCGATGGGCAGGACGTGCAGCGTGGTGCGTTCGATGTCCAGGCGGTTCGCGGGTATCTGCCCGGTCGCGCGGTGACGGCGGGAGTTCACCGCATCGCACCAGTTCAGGCAGGCATCGGCGAGCTCGGCGAAGGTGTCGTAGGCGGACAGCAGGTTCGCATCTGTGGGCACGAGGTCGGCCTTCGCGATACGGACTGTGGCCTCCGCGCCGCCCTTCGATTCGGGGTCGTAGGGCACGCAACTGACCACCTGGCAGCCGTAATGCCGGCCCGCGGCGACCATCTGCGGATGACGTACCGGGATCCCGGCGATGTGCTCGACGGTGACCGTCTTCGCGTTGTCGGTCAGTACATACGTGTCCAGGCAGGCCACCAAAGTGCCCAGTGTGCAGTCCCAGACCGGGATCACCACCCGGAACCGCGACCAGGACAGCCACGCGCAGAACAGCCAGGTCCGGCGCCCGCCGATGCGCGGGCCCTCGCCCCAGTCGAACTGCAGCCACCGGCCCGGCTCGGGAATCCACGGCCGGTACGTCCGGCGCTTGCCCGCCTTCCACGCGCTCTTTGCCGCGTTCACCGCCCGTCTCGTCGAACGTTCGCTGCCCCGGTAGCCCATCTTCACGAGCTTGCCGTGGACCACATCGGCGCGGATCGTCGCCTTCGACTGCTCGACCCACTCCTCGACCTTCTCCAGGAACGTGTCGATCAACTTCGGCCGCGGCTCCCGCTCATAGGGATTGCGCCCGCCGTTGCGGGCCTCGACATACCTCTTGACCGTCTTCGGGTCGTGCCCCGTCAAGGTCGCCGCCGACCAGACCGTTCCGGTCAGGTCGTACGCCTCAAGGATTTCCATGATCTCTCTGTCAGACTTCGTCACAGGACCTCTCCGGCCGGTAGCTGATGATCGCAAACACCAGCAAACCGGACGGAGGGGTCTCCTCCAGATAAAGAAGCGATCAGGAACACCACAGGTCAGACGGCCATCCACCTGGAATTCCGGTGGCCATCAGCCTGGACTCGACTGGCCGCACACCTGGACTTTGCCACGGCCGCCGTCACCACGTATACCGTCCTCAACCAGCACTGTTGCTCTGACCGGTTGAATCTAAGGAGGCGGACTTCAAGATCGCGTTCGGCCGCCGCAGTTCCTTCACCTCCCGTTCCAGCTCCGCGATCCGGGCGGCCTCGGCGCTGGCGGTCCCGGGCACGATGCCCTCGTCGCTCTCGGCCCGCTTCACCCACCCCCGCAGGGCCTCGGGGTGCACGTCGAGCTGGTTCGCGATGCGCTTGATCGCGCCCACCCTGCCGACCGGATCCCTGCGAGCCTCGACCGCCAGACGTGTCGCACGTTCACGCAGTTCGTCGGGGTACTTACGGGAGCCAGCCATGATCGGATCCTTCCGGGTCTTCGATGTCTCCATCAAACCCGGGGCGATTCAGCGCGGACGCCCTGCGCAAGGGAGACACGCTTCAGGTAGCAGTCACGGTGCGCAACACCGGAGGCCGCGAGGGCGACGAAATCGTCCAGCTCTATGTCCATGACCCGGTCGCGAGCATCGTTCAGGCGGTCCGCCAGCTGCGCGGCTTCCGCAGGGTCACCCTCGCCGCCGGAGCGAGCAGCACCGTGCGCTTCCAGCTCGGCGCCGACGACTTCGGCTTCTGGAGCAGCGACACGCGCGGCCGGTTCACTCTGGAGCCGGGCACCATCGACATCTATGTGGGCGACAACTCGCTGGCCGCGGCCAAGCACACCCTCATCATCACCTGAGACCCAGCGGCCCGACCCTGACCGGGCACCGGCCGGCCCCGCCCGGCCGGTGCCCGACAGGCGATCAGATCGCGGTGCCGGCGCAGCACCGTACCCGGCGCGGCTCACCGGCAGCCGGTGCAGGAACGCGCGCCGCCAGGAACGCCCGATCGTACGGGGTGGACCGTACCTTCTCCTTGCCGAGTTGGCGCTGCAGGACCGTGATCCGGTGACGCAGGGCGAGGATCTCCGCATCCTTGTCCCGACCACTCATCGGCAGCAGGCGCAGCAGAGCGAACGCGTTCGCCACGGTCAGGCAGGCCAGTCGCAACAGCACGACCGACCATCATGCCGGGGCAGTCGCCAGCCGTACGAGACGCCCATTCCGAGTACCCGAGTCTCCGACCCCGCGCACCCACCAACCAGGGCTCCCACCAGGGCAGATGAGGTTTTCGGCAGGCGCAGCCTCACGGCCGTCGGGACATGGACCCGATGCCGGTGCTGAACGTGGCGACCGCCGCGGCGGCTACCACCAGCAGCGGGAAGGCCAGCATTGCCGTGCGGCTGGCGGCGTGGGTGAGCAGGACTCCCGCGAGGGCGGCGGCCAGGGCGGTGGCCGAGGTGGCGGCGAGGAGGATCACACTGACCACCCGGCCCCGGAGATGGTCCGGGGTGACGGCCGCCTGGTAGCCGAAGAGGGCGGCGTTGGCGGTGGGGCCAAGGAAGACCGCTGCGGCGAGCGGTACCGCGGCCAAGATGCCGGTGGAGAGCAGCACGCTGAGCGCTACCAGCGCGGCGGCGGACCAGCAGATCACCATGATCAGCGTCGGCAGACGCAGTCGGCGTTGCAGGGCCGGGGCGGTGAAGGCGCCGAGGAGGCCGCCCACGCCGATGGTCATGGTGACCACGCCGACCAGGACCGGCGGCAGTCCCGAGCGCCGCAGCGAGATGGTCATCGCGAAGACCATGCCGGTGAAGGCCATGTTGAGCGGGGCGGCGATCACGATCAGCGACCGCAGGAAGGGGTTGCCCAGCACGAACCGCAGCCCCTGCCGGCCGGCCCCGCCCCGGGCGGGGGTCGGGGTCAGGGCCGGGTCCGGTCGGGGCTGCTGGAGGGGTCGGCGGATGCACAGTAGGGCCGACAGCGAGAGCAGGAAGCTCAGGGCGTTGCCGAGGAACGGCAGCGCCCTGTCCAGCCCGAACAGCAGGCCTCCCAGGGGCGGCCCCGCCAGCGAACTGCCGTACGAGCGAGTCTCGTTGCGGACGACGGCGGTGACGATCTGATCCGGGTGCACCAGGCTGCGGACCGCGGCGAACTCGGCGGTGGTGAAGACCACCGACGCGGCGGCGCTCCCGGCCACCACCACCAGGATCAGGGCCAGGCCGGCCTTTCCGGCGACGACCGCGCAGGCGAGGGCCGCGTACACGGCCAGCCGGACGACATCGCAGAGGATCATCAGCCGGCGCCGGTCGAAGCGGTCGACCAGGACGCTGGCCGGCAGCCGGCAGGTCGTCGAGACGACGAGGCCGGCCGTGCCGACCAGGCCCGGCCTGTGTCGGGGAGCCGGTCAGCTGGTACACCAGGAGGGGCAGCGCCAGGTCGGACATGGCGCTGCCGACATCCGAGAGGCACTGCCCGGTCCAGAGCAGGTTGAAGTCGCGGTTGCGCCACAGGCTCGGCGGTCGGCTGGTCTCCCGCGCGTCGGCGGCGTCCTCGGTGACCGGTCCCGTCACGCCGGATCCTCCGTGGAGACGACCAGCAGCTTCGTCACCGAGCCGTCATCGCCGACGACATCGCGCAGGTGCCGGAAACCCAGACGGCGGCACATCTCCAGGCTCGCGGTGTTCTCCGCGCCCACCATTCCGTACACCTCCTTGAGTCCGTAGTGGTCCGCGGCGTGGCGCAGCAGGCCGCGGACCACCTCGCTGCCCAGTCCCCGGCCCCAAAACTCGGGGGCGAGCGCGGTGATCAGTTCGTAGCCATCGACGTTGCCGGTCTTCTTCAACTCCGCGTGGCCCACGTATATCCCGTCCTGCCACAGGCCCCACACGTCGAACATGTCCTTGGGGTACACGTCGGTCTGGATCGCGCGGAACAGCACCCGGAGCTCCGACTCGGGGACGAGTTCCTGGCCCATCCAGTGGCACACCTCCTCGATGCGCAGCAGGGCGACGAAGGCGTCCTCGTCCTCGGGCCGGTAGGGGATGAAGTCGAGGCGCTCGATGCGCAGGGCAGCGGTCATCGCGGGCTCCGGTCGATGTGGGCGGGGTGGCGGTACCAGGGTGGCGGGGCGCCGGAACGGCGATGCGCGGCCGGCGCCCCTGTTACGCGGCCGGTCAGGCTTCGGTGTTCGCCATACGCTCGCGCAGGCTGCGCGGACGCATGTCGGTCCAGACCTCGTCGACGTAGGCGGTGCACTCCGCTTCGGTGCCCTCCTTGCCGACGGTCTGCCAGCCGGCGGGCACCTCGATGTCGACCGGCCAGAGCGAGTACTGCTCCTCGTCGTTGCGCAGCACCTGGTAGCGGGTGTTCTCGTCCATGTCACGTTCCTTCGTCGTCGCTGGGTTCGTCGGCAGTGGTGGTCATTTCGAGCGGTCGGGCGCACGGGGGACCGCGGCCCGCCGGAGGGTTCGGCGCCGTCATAGGCCTCCTCGGGCGTGCCGGGCGATGTGGCGCAGGGCCTCGCCGAACTCCTCGGCCACCTGGCGCACGCTCGCCGTGTCGTGGACGGCGGGGCGGTGGTGCCAGGTGAAGGCGAGGCGGCCGTCCTGCACCGCGCCGACCACCTCCACCAGGTGGGAGCCGCCGTCCCGGGGGTCGTGGTCCTGCCCGAACGAGCCGCACTCGGCACGCACCAGGCCGCGGTCGGAGGTCTCCGGACGGGAGTCCCACTGGCCGAGGTAGTTGAAGACCACCTCGCCCTGCCCGCCGGCGGCAAGCCGCTCGCGGACCTCGGGCGAGCCGAACGTGCGCAGGGCGCCGAAGCCGAGCCCGTTCCCCGGAACCGCGCGCAGCTGGCGGCGCACCGACTTCACCAGGGACCGCCAGTCGCGGTCGGGGCCGAACTCCTCAGGCGCGGGCACCTGGAAGGCGACCGGGTAGACGGTGGTGAACCAGCCGACCGTCCGCGAGAGGTCGACGCCGTCCAGCACGTCCTCGCGGCCGTGCCCTTCCAGATCCAGGCGGACCTGCTCGTGCCCGGTCCAGCGGGCCAGCGCCAGGGCGAGCGCGGCCAGCAGCACGTCGTTGACGCGGGTACGGTACGCCGTCGGCGCGGCCCGCAGCAGGGCCGTGGTGTCCGCCTCCCCCAACTCCACGGTCACCGTCGCCTGCTCGCCCGCCCCCGCGAGGCGAGCAGGCTGGGCGGAGCCGGCGGACACCGCCTGCTCCCAGTAGGGCAGTTCGTCGTCCAGGCCACCCGCGGCGACGTGGGCGGCGAGCCCCAGCGCCCACTCCCGGAAGGACGTGCCGCGCTCCCCGAGTGCGACCGGCTCGCCCTGCGCGGCCTGCCGGTAGGCGCTCTCCAGGTCGTCGCGCAGGACGCGCCAGGAGACGGCGTCGACGACCAGGTGGTGGGCGACCAGGAGCAGGAGGACCGGCCGGCCGGGGTCACCGCTGAACAGCGCCGCCCGCAGCAGCGGACCGCGGGCCAGGTCGAATCCGGCGTGCAGGTCGTCGGCGGCCCGCG
This sequence comes from uncultured Actinomycetota bacterium, assembly GCA_963756705.1. Taxonomy (GTDB): domain Bacteria; phylum Actinomycetota; class Actinomycetes; order Streptomycetales; family Streptomycetaceae; genus Actinacidiphila. Next base: position 16,626 of record CAVWOS010000011.1, read on the forward strand.
CGATGGCCGCGTCGGCCTGCTCGGACGACTGTCCGGTCAGGTCGTGGTGGACCAGGAGGTCGTCGGTGGGAGCCGGCGGCGGGTTGAACTGGTGCCAGCCCTGCTCGTCCCGGGTGAAGCGCATGCGCAGCGCGTCGTGCTGCTCCAGCAGGGCGTGCAGGGCCGCACGCAGCGCCTGCGGGTCAGGGTCGGCGCCGAGTTCCAGCAGCGTCGACTGGTTGAAGTGATGGTGGGCGGCGCGCGGGGTGCCGAGGAACCACTCCTGGATGGGCGTGAGCGGCACCTCGCCGCTCACCGGGCCGCCGTCGCCGCCGCGCTGCGGCGCGTCGCGCACGACGGTGGCCAGCTCCGCGACGGTCTGATGGCTGAACAGGTCCCGGGTCGCCAGGTGCAGGCCGTCCCGGCGCAGCCGCGACACCACCTGCATGCTCAGGATGGAGTCGCCGCCGAGGACGAAGAAGTTGTCGTCGGCGCCGATCTCCTCGATGCCCAGCACGTCGGACCAGATCCGGGCGATCCGGCGTTCGGTGTCGGTGCGCGGCGCGACCCGTGGCCCGGCGGCGGCCCGGGCGGGCCCGGGGTCGGGCAGCGCCCGGCGGTCGATCTTGCCGCTCGGGGTGAGCGGCAGCCGGTCCAGCGGCACGAAGAGCGAGGGGACCATGTGCGGGGGCAGCAGCCCGGCCAGGTGCGCGCGCAGCTCCGCGACGGGCACCTGGTCAGCCAGGAACCCGGCTCCCTCGTCCGCGGACCCGTTCGTGAGGACGACGTAGGCCACCAGCCGGGCGGGCCCGGCGCCCGCGCCGTCCCCGAGTGCTTCGGTGCGCACGGTGACGACCGCGTCCCGCACCAGGGGGCTGCGGCGCAGCGCGCTCTCGACCTCGCCCGGCTCGATCCGGAAGCCGCGCAGCTTGATCTGGTCGTCCACCCGTCCGGCGAAGCGCAGTTCACCGTCCTCGTGCCGGCGCGCGAGGTCGCCGGTGCGGTACATCCGCTCCCCCGACGCGCCGAACGGGTCGGCCATGAACCGGGCGGCGGTCAGACCCGGGCGGCCGAGGTAGCCGCGGGCCAGGCCCGGCCCGGCCACGTACAGCTCCCCGATCACGCCGGGCGGGACCGGCCGCAGGGCGGCGTCCAGCACGTAGACGCTGGTGGGACCGGCGGGGCGGCCGATCGGCGGCGTGCCCGCGCCCGCCGCCAGCGGGCCGGTCCAGCTGGCGACCACCGTGGCCTCGGTGGGACCGTACGAGTTGACCATCCGGCGATCGGGGGCCCAGGTGTCGACCAGATCGGCCGGGCAGGCCTCGGCGCCGACGATCAGAGTGCGCAGCGCGGGCAGTGCGCCGGCCGTCGCCGGCTCCACGGTGGCCAGGGCCGCCGGCGGGATCAGCGTATGGCTGATCCGCCGGTCCGCGAGCACCTCGGCCAGCCGCTCACCGACCAGCGGACCCTCCTCGCCGGTGACCAGCGCGGCCCCGCTGAGCAGCGAGACGCACAGCTCCAGCACCGAGGCGTCGAAGCTGGGTGAGGCGAACTGGAGCACCCGGTCGCCGGCGCCAGCCGCGTACTGCTCCGCGGCGGCCGCGGCGAAGCCGGCCAGTCCGCGGTGGGTCACCACCACGCCCTTGGGCGTCCCGGTCGAGCCCGAGGTGTAGATGACGTAGGCGGAGTGAGCGGTGCTGAGCGCGGTGCCGCGATCGGCGTCCGTGGGCGGCGTCGGCGCTCCGTCCGCCGTCCACACCTCGGCTGGGTCGTCGAGCACCAGGAAGGCGCCCGCGTCCCGCACCATGAACTCCCGCCGCTGCGCCGGGTAGTCGGGGTCGACCGGGAGGAAAGCGCCGCCGGCCTTGCTCACGGCGAGCTGCGCCACCACCGTCTCCAGCGCGCGGGGCAGCACCAGGGCCACCACTCGCTCCGGCCCCACCCCCTGCCGGATGAGCTGGTGGGACAGCCGGTTGGCCGCCCGGTCCAGCTCCGCGTAGGTCAGCTCGCGATCGCCGTCCAGCACCGCCACCGCATCGGGCGTGCGGGCCACCTGCCGTTCGAACAGTTCCGGCAGGGTCGCCTCGGTCGCTGCGAGGGACGTGCCCCGGGCCTGGTCGAGAAGGGTCTTCAGCTGGTCGTCGGAGGCCAGTGGCAGCGCGCCGACCGGCCGTTCGGGGTCCTCGGCGACGGCGGCCAGCAGGGTGCCTAGCTGGTCGGCCATCCGCTCGGCGGTGGCCGCGTCGAACAGGTCGGTGTTGTAGCTGATCAGGCCGAGCAGCGCTCCGGAGTCCGTCTCGGCGAACTCCAGGGTGAGGTCGAACGCCGCCTGCTCCAGCTCGGTTTCGATGTCGGTGACGGCGAGACCGGGCAGTTCCAGGTCGGCGGTCGGGGTGTTCTGCAGGACGACCATGACCTGGAAGAGCGGAGTGCGGCTGGTGTCGCGGACCGGTTGCACCTCGTCCACCACCCGTTCGAACGGCACCTCCTGGTGCGCGAAGGCATCCAGCACCGTGTGCCGGACGCCGCCGAGGAACTCGGTGAAGGGCTGCCCCGGCTCGACGCGGGAGCGCAGGACCAGGGTGTTGACGAAGAACCCGACGAGGTTCTGCGTCTCGGCCCGGTCTCGGCCGGAGGTGACGGTGCCGACGGCGATGTCCGCGTCCCCGCTGAGCCGGGCGAGATAGGCCTGGGCGGCGGCGACCAGCGTGGTGAACAAGGTGGCGCCCTGCTCCCGGCCGACCCGGGCCAAGCGGCGGGCGGTGGGGGCGGGTACATCCAGGCGGGCGGTGGCTCCGTTGCTGGTACGCACCACGGGCCGGGGCCGGTCGGTGGACAGCTGGAGCGGCTCGGTGCCCGTCAACTGCTGATTCCAGTAGGCGAGCTGGCCCTCGGTGCCGGCCGCACCGGCCGTGCGCTGCCAGTGCGCGTAGTCGGCGTACTGCACCGGCAGCGGCGGCAACTGGGCTTCGATGGAGCCCAGTTCGGCCCGATAGAGGTGGGCCAGGTCGGTGAGCAGGACGGAGGTCGACCAGCCGTCGGTGACGATGTGGTGCAGGGTGAGGGCCAGCACGTGATCGCCGTCGGCCAGCCGGACCAGGCCGACCCGCAGCAGCGGGCCCCGGCGCAGGTCGAAGGGCCGGCCGCGTTCTTCGGCGAGCAGCCGGCGCAGTGCCGACTGCCGCTCCTGCTCCAGCAGTTCGGACAGGTCTTGGAGCGGCAGCGGCACCTCCCACGGCTGATGGACGAGCTGGACGCCGCGCCCGTCGACGCTGTCGAAGGTGGTGCGCAGCGACTCGTGGCGGGCCGCCAGCGCGTTCAGGGCCGCACCGAGGGCGCCGAGGTCCAGCGCGCCGCGCAGGCGCAGCGCGAGCGCGGTGACGTACTCGGCGCCGCCAGGCGCGAACTCCTCCAGGAACCAGAGGCGTTGTTGGGCGTAGGACATCGGCGGCGCCGCTTCGCGGGCGACCGGGACGATGGCGGGGAGGCCGCCGGAGCGGTTCAGCTCCTCGGTGAGCAGCCGGGCCAGCCCGGCTGGTGTCGGGCAGGTGAAGACCGCGCGGGGCATCAGGTCGGTGCCGAACGTCTCGGCCAGCCGGGCGGCGAGCCGGATGCTGAGGATGGAGTCCCCGCCCAGCTCGAAGAAGCCGTCCTCCACGCCGGGCGGCGCCATGCCCAGCACCTCCCCGAAGACCTCCGCCGTGCGGCGTTCGGCCTCGGTGCGCGGCGCGAGGCGCTCGCGGGGCCCGGCGCCGTGGTCGGCGTCCGGCGCCGGCAGGGCCCCGCGGTCGACCTTGCCGTTGCGGCTCAGCGGGAGGGCGGCGAGCGGCACGAAGGCGGTGGGGACGAGGTAGTCGGGCAGCAGGCGGGCGGCGAAGGCCCGCAGGTCCGTCAGGTCCCTCCCGGCCGGGCCGACCACGTACGCCACCAGGCGCCTGGCGCCGTGCCGGTCCTCGCGGGCGACCACGGCGATGTCGGCGACCCCCGGGTGCGTGGCGAGCGCGGCCGCCACCTCGCCGGGCTCGACACGGAAGCCGCGGATCTTCACCTGGTCGTCCGTGCGGCCCAGGAACTCCACGGCGCCGTCCGGCCGCCGCCTGGCCAGGTCGCCGGTGCGGTACATCCGCTCCCCCGGAGCACCGAACGGGTCGGCGAGGAAGCGCGCCGCGCTCTCGCCTGGCCGGCCCAGGTAGCCGCGCGCCACTCCCTCGCCGGCCACGAACAACTCGCCCGCGCAGCCGGGCGGCACGGGCCGCAGGCGGCCGTCGAGGACGTACACGCGCTTGTCGTCCAGGGGGTGGCCGACGGGCACGGCGTCGGGCACCGCCGCCGGGTCCGCGAGGGCGAAGGAGGTCGCGAAGGTGGTTGTCTCGGTGGGGCCGTAGCCGTCCACCACGCTCAGGCCGGGGCAGGCGGCGAGGACCCGGCGCACGGCGGCGGCGGGGACCACGTCGCCGCCGGTCCACAGCCGGCGCAGGCCCGCGAAGCAGTCCGGCGCGTCCTGGGCCAGCAACCGGAAGAGCCCGGCTGTGAGCCACAGCGCCGTCAGCCCGTCGGCGGCCAGCCGCCGCAACAGCGCCGCGTCCACCGGCCCGTCGGGGGCGACGACCACCCGGCCGCCGTTGAGCAGCGGTGCCCACACCTCGAAGGTGGCGGCGTCGAAGGCCACCGGGGAGTGCAGCAGCACCTGGTCGCAACCGCCGTCGGCGAAAAGGCTGTCGGTGGCCAACGAGGCCACGTCGCGGTGCCGGACCGCCACCGCCTTGGGCTCGCCGGTGGAGCCGGAGGTGAACATCACGTACGCCAGCCGGTCGGGGTCGGCCGGCGGCGCGGGCACGGCGGGCTGCCCGGCCGCCTCGGTGCGGGCGGCGGCGACCTGGTCTGCGGTGAGCCTGACGGTGGCGCCGGCCCGGGCGAGCAGCGTGCGGCGGCGGTCCTCGGACGCCCGGGTATCCACCGGGACGTAGGCGCCGCCCGCCTTGAGGACGGCCAGCTGGGCGACGACGAGTTCGACTGAGCGGTCCACCGCCAGCGCCACCCGGCCCTCGAGCACCAGGCCGTCGGCCAGCAGCCGGGCGGCCAGGCGGTCCGACCACCGAGCGAGCTGACGGTAGGTCAGGTCGTTTTCGCCGTGCTGCAGCGCAACCGCATCGGGAGTGCGGCGGGCCTGCTCGGCGAAGAGCGCCACCGGGCTCTGCGGCGCCGCCCGGCGGGCGGTGGTGTGCCAGGAGGCCAGCAGGTCCCGGTCGGCCGGGGCCAGCAGCTCCAGGTCGCCCACGTCACCGTCGGCCCCGTCGGCGAGGGCGGTGAGCAGGACGGCCAGGCGCTGGGACGCGCGCTCCACGGTGGGGCGGTCGAAGAGCGCGGGGTCGTAGGCCAGGTCGAAGCCGAGCCGCTCGGCCAGGTAGGCGCGCAGACACCACGGGAAGGTGGTGGCGTCGTCGGCGCGTACCTCCGCGACCCGCACGCCGGTCCTGGCCGCGACGGACTCGTCGACAGGGTAGTTCTCGAACACCACCATGCTGTCGAACAGCGCCTCGCCGGCCGGCACCTCGCTCAGCGCCTGGATGCGGGTCAGCGCCAGGTGGTCGAAGGGGCGCCCGTCGCTCTGCCGCTCCTGGAGCTCCCGCAGCCAGGGCAGCACGCCGCCGGTGGCGGGAATCCGGACCCGGGTCGGCACGGTGTTGATGAACATGCCGATCATCGACTCAACGCCGGGCAGCTCCGCCGGTCGGCCGGAGACGGTGGTGCCGAAGACCACGTCGTCGCTGCCGCTGTAGCGCGCCAGCAGCAGCGCCCAGGCCCCCTCGATCACGGTGTTGACGGTCAGTCCGGCGTGGGCGGCCCGCTCCCGCAGCCGCTGGGAGAGGTCCTGGTCCAGCTCGTGGTGGACGGCAGCGGCGGAGCGGGCGCGGTGGGCCTGGCCGGGCACGCGGTCGTACGGCAGCGGGTTGCGCGCGGTGAAGCCGGCCAGCGCCTCGGCCCAGTGGTCCTCGGCCGCCTGCCCGTCCTGCTCAGCCAGCCAGTGCAGGAAGTCCGCGAACGGGCGCCGCGGCGGGCGGGGCCGCTGCGGGTCGCCGCCGGTCAGCGCGGCGTACTGCTCACAGACCTCGGTCAGCAGCTGCCCAGTGCTCCAGCCGTCCAGGATCAGGTGGTGGGTGGACCAGAGCAGCAGCACCTCGTCGCCGGGCAGCGCGGCCAGCGTGAGGCGGGTGAGCGGCGCGGTGGTGAGTTCCATGCCCGCAGCGCGGTCCGCGGTGAGCAGCCGCTCGGTCTCCGCCTCCCGCTGCTGCGCCGGCAACTGCCGCCAGTCCAGCTGGGCGACGGGCAACTCGGCATGCCGGAGCACCAGTTGGACGGGGTACGGCAGACCTCGCCAGTGCACGCCGGTGCGCAGCGCCGGTGTGCGGTCGGCCAGCATCTGCCAGGCCTCGGCGAACGCGTGCGGGTCGGCCACTCCGGCCAGCCGCACCGCGATCCGGTCGAAGTAGGCGCCTTCGGTGTCGACCAGACCGTGGAAGAGCATCCCGGACTGCAGCGGTGTCAGCGGGAGCACATCGGCGACCTGCCGCCCGTCGCCGACGAGCCGGTCCAGCTGGTCCTGGGTCAGGCCGGCGAGTGGGAAGTCGGACGGGGTGCGGCCGCCGGCCTCGGGGCGGGCGCAGTGCGCCGCGATCTCGCGCAGGGCGGCGCACATCTCCTCGGCAAGGTGGCGGACGTCGGCCTCGTCGTAGACGGCCACCGGGTAGGTCCAGCCCAGTTCGAGGCGTCCGTGCTGGACCACCCCCGTGATGTCCAGGAGGTAGGGGCGGGCTTCGTCCGGGTCGGTGTCGCGGCCGGCCGGGGGCAGCGAGTCGCGGTAGAGACCGTCCGCGCCGGCGCTCTCGGCGTCCCAGCGGCCGTGGTAGTTGAAGCCGACCTGCGGGGCCGGCGCACCCGCCAGCGGACTGCCCGGCAGCAGGTGGCGCAGCGCGCCGTGGCTCAGCCCTCGCAGCGGGACGGCGCGCAGCTGCTCCTTGACCGAGCGGAGGGTCTCGTGCCACCCGGCGTCGGGGGCGACGCTCAGGGCGAGAGGGAACTCGGCGGTGAACCAGCCCACCGTGCGGGACAGGTCCAGGTCGTCGAAGATGTCCTCCCGGCCGTGCCCCTCCACTCCCACCAGCACGCTCTCGCGACCGCACCAGCGCGAGAGGGTGCGGCCCAGCGCGCTGAGCAGCATATCGTTGACCTGGGTGCGGTAGACCTCGGGGACCTGGCGCAGCAGGGCGTCGGTCGTCTCCGCGTCCAGTGTCACGGTGACAGTGGCGGCGGCGCCGTGGGTGTTGGGCCCGGGCCGGCCGGCGGGCAGGTCAGCCGGTGCCGTGGCGGTCCGTGCCCAGTACTCGGTGTCGGCGGCCAGCGCACCGGAGCGGGTGTGCTGCTCCAGCCGGGTGGCCCAGTGGCCGTAGGAGGTGCCCGCCGGGGGCAGTTCGGCACTGCGGCCGGCGGCGACCGCCCGGTACGCCGCCTCGACGTCGGCCAGCAGGATGCGCCAGGAGACGCCGTCCACGGCCAGGTGGTGGACGGTGATGACGAGCTGGCCCGGCTGCCGCGCACCGCGGTCGAAGAAGAGTACGCGGACCATCCGGCCCTCGGTCGGGTCCAGTTCGGCCTGGGCCCGGACCGTGGCGTCCTGCACCGCCGCCTCCAGGGCCGCGGGGTCGAGGTCGGCCACCTCGTGCCCGGTGAAAACGCCGTCCGGTGCCTCGGGGAGCACCTCCTGGCGCCAGCCGGTGCCGGTGTGGCGCAGCCGGGTGCGCAGGGCCGCGTGGCAGTGCACCAGGGCCGCGGCCGCCTGGCCCAGGGCCGACGGGTCCGTGCCGGGGGCCAGTTCCATCCGCTGGGTCATCGTGAAACGCAGCGGGTCGCCGGGGCGGCGGCCCTCGAGGTACCAGTGCTGGATCGGGGTGAGCGGCGCCTCGCCGGGCGCGGTGTCGCCGCCGGAGTCCGGGCGCGCGGCCGGCTCGCCGACCACTAGGGCGAGTTCGGCGACGCTCTGGTGCCGGAAGACGTCCTTGGTGGTCAGCGCGAGCCCGGCGGCCCGGGCCCGGGAGACGATCTGGATGCTGAGGATGGAGTCTCCGCCGAGCGCGAAGAAGTTGTCGTGCGCGCCTACCAGGGCCACCCCCAGTGCCTCGGCCCAGATCGCGGCGAGCCGCTCCTCGGTCCCGGGCCGCGGCGCCACGAACTCGTTGCCGCTGTCGGGCTGGGCGGGCGGGGCGGGCAGCGCGCGGCGGTCGGTCTTGCCGCTGGAGTGGCGCGGGATCCGCTCCAGCGGGACGAACGCGGCGGGCACCATGTGGTCGGGCAGCGTCCGCCGCAGCCGGACCCGCAGCTCCTCGGCGGGCGGGACCCGGCCCCCGGCGGGCACCAGGTAGCCGACGAGCATCAGACGGCCGGCGTGCTCGCGGGCGGTGACCACCGCCTCGGCGACGTCCGGGTGCTCGAGCATGGCGGCCTCCACCTCGCCGGGCTCGATCCGGAACCCCCGGATCTTGACCTGCTCGTCGACCCGGCCGAGGAACTCCAGCAGCCCGTCCGCGTCCCAGCGGGCCCGGTCTCCGGTGCGGTACATGCGCGCCCCCGGCGCGCCGAACGGGTCGGCCATGAACCGGGCGGCGGTCAGCCCCGGCCGGTTCAGGTAGCCGCGGGCCACCTGCGCTCCGGCCAGGTACAGCTCCCCCGCCATGCCCGGCGGAACCGGCCGCAGAGCGTCGTCGATCACGTAGGCCCGCAGGTTGCGGCCGGGTCGGCCGACGACCGGGCGCTCGGGGCGGTCAGCGCACCGGCCGTAGAGGGCGTCGACGGTGCACTCCGTAGGCCCGTAGACGTTGTAGGCGGTGACGCCGAGCTCGTGCTGCGCCGCGCACAGCTCCTGCCAGGCGGCGGGGGAGATCGCCTCGCCGCCGACCAGCAGCAGGCCCGGGTGGTGGCGGCCCGGTGCGAACAGCCCGGCGGCGGTGAGTTCGCGCAGGTAGGAGGGGGTGACGTTGACCACGTCCAGGCGGCGTTCGGCGATCTGGGCGCAGAACGCCTCCGGGTCGAGGCGGACGTCCTCGTCTATGAGGTGCAGCTCCTGGCCGAACGCGAGCAGCAGCGGGCCCTCCCAGCTGGTGTCGAAGGAGAACGAGGCGCTGAGCGCCATGCGCAGTCGGCGCCCGTCCGTGAGAAGCGGCGCGAGAAGTCCCGCGCGGTGATCCTTGCAGAGGTTGACCAGCTGGCGGTGTTCCACCGCGACACCCTTGGGCCGGCCGGTGGAGCCGGAGGTGTAGATGATGTAGGCCGTGTGCTGCGGCAGCAGCGGGCGGATGCGGTCGGCGTCGGTGAGGTCGTGGGCAGGCAGCCGGTCCCACGGCACCTCGCGCAGGTCCTGTGCCGTCAGCAGCGTCCGCGGACGGGCGTCGGCGAGCAGGAAGGCGGCCCGCTCCTCGGGGAGTTCGGGATCCAGGCAGAGCAGGGAGGCACCCGTCTTGAGCACCGCGAGCAGGGCCACCATCACGTCCGAGGTGCGCGGCAGCCGGACCGCGACCACGTGCTCCGGGCCGGCACCCCGGGAGACGAGGTGGTGGGCGAGCCGGTTGGCCCGCTCGTTCAGGGCGGCGAAGTCGAGGATGGCGTCCCTGGCGACCAGGGCGGTGGCGTCCGGGGTGCGTGCGGCCTGCGCCTCGAACAGGGCGGGGAAGGTGGTGTCCGCCACGGGCAGCGATTCGCCCTGCCCCATCCGGAGCACCTGCCGGCGTTCTTCGGCGGTCATCAGCGGCAGGGCGCCGACGGCGCTGCCCGGGTCCTCGGCCACGGCCTCCAGCAGGGTCCGCAGCCATCCGGCCAGCCGCGCGGCGGTTGCCTCGTCGAACAGGCCGGTGCTGTACTCCAGGTAGCCGGTCAGGCCGCCGTCGCGCTCGACGAAGTCGAAGGCGAGGTCGAAGGTGGCGCTGCGGATCGGCGGCGCCACCGGTGCCACCTCCAGGCCCGGCAGCCGGGGTGCCTCGGTGCCCAGGTTGTGCAGAGCCACCATCACCTGGAACAACGGTGTGCTGCTGGTGTCGCGCTCCGGCTGGAGCGTGTCCACCAGTCGCTCGAACGGCACCTCCTGGTGGGCGAACGCCGCCAGGACGGTGTCGCGCGACTCGGCCAGCAGCTCGTGGAACGACAGCTCCGGGCGCACCCTGGCGCGCAGCACCAGGGTGTTGACGAACATGCCCACCATGTCGTGGAGTTCGGGCCGCTCCCGACCCGAGGCGACGGTGCCCACGGCGACGTCCTGCTGACCGGCCCAGCGGGCGAGCAACACCTGGCACGCCGTCAGCAGGGTCATGTAGAGGGTGGCGTCGGCCTCCCGGCCCCGCTCGCGCAGCCGTCCGGTCAGCTCGGCCGGCAGGGCGAAGGTCAGCAGGGCCCCGTCGCGGGTGCGGACGGCGGGGCGTGGCCGGTCGGTGGGCAGGTCCAGCGGCTCCATGCCGTCCAGGGCCTGCCGCCAGTGGGCGAGGTCCGCCTCGGCGCGGTCGGTGCGGGCTCGCTGCCAGACGGCGTAGTCGGTGTACCGCACGGGCAGTGCGGGCAGCTCGGGGCGGCGCCGCTCGTGGGCCGCCGCGTACAGCTCACCCAGGTCCCGGCCGAGGACGGCCACCGACCAGCCGTCGGTGGCGATGTGGTGCACGGCCAGCACGAGCACGTGCTCGTCCTCGGCCGACCGCGCCAACCGGGCCCGCAGCAGCGGCCCGGCGGCCAGGTCGAACGTGGTGGCGGCAACGCGTTCCAGCAGCGCGTCGAGGACGGCCGGGGGCTCCCCGACGAGGTCGTCCACCGGGAGCTCGACCGGCTGCGGCGGGCGCACGACCTGCCGCGCGCGCCCGTCCTGCTCGGTGAACGTGGTCCGCAGCGCCCCGTGCCGAGCCACCAGGGCGTCCAGGGCGGTGCGCAGGGCGCCCTCGTCCAGCGCTCCGCGCAGGCGCAGCACGGACATGGTGGTGTACTCGGTGCTGCCCGGCTCGAAGCGGTCGAGGAACCACAGCCGCTGCTGGGCGTAGGACAGCGGGGGCTCGGTGTCCTGGTCCGCAGCGGGGATGGCGTCGGCCGACAGACCGCCCTCGCCTGCCGGGTCGCCGAGGGCAGCGGCCAGGTCGGCCAGTCTGGCGTGGCTGAACAGCAGCCGGGGCAGGACGTCCGTGCCGAACGCCGCGCGCAGCCGGGAGGTGACCCGGATGGCGAGGATGGAGTCGCCGCCGAGGGCGAAGAAGTCGTCATCGACGCCGACCTCGTCGGTGTCCAGGACGTCCGCCCAGGCCGCCGCCACCAGCCGTTCGGCACGGGTGCGGGGCGCGGTGCGGTCGTGGCCGGCAGCGAAGCCGTCCGGGCCCGGCGCGGGCAGCGCCCGCCGGTCGAGCTTGCCGTTGACGGTGAGCGGCAGGGCTGCCATCGGGACATAGGCGGCGGGCACCATGTAGGGGGGCAGCAGCCGCTCCAGGTGCGCGCGCAACTCGGCGGCGGACGGCGGGGCCGCGGCGCGGTCATCGCCGCCGACCACATGGGCCACCAGGCGGCGGGTGCCGGCCGTGTCCTCGTACACGCCCACGGTGGCGGCGCCCACGCCCGGGTGGGCGTGGAGGGCGGCCTCGATCTCGCCGGGCTCGATCCGGTAGCCGCGGATCTTCACCTGCTGGTCGGCGCGACCCAGGTACTCCAGGGTGGCGTCGGCTCGCCGGCGGGCCCGGTCGCCGGTGCGGTACATCCGGGCGCCAGGACGCCCGAACGGGTCCGCGACGAAGCGGGTGGCGGTCAGCCCCGGCCGGTTCAGGTAACCGCGGGCCAGGCCCTCCCCCGCGACGAACAACTCGCCCACCGCACCGGGGGGTACCGGCGCCAGGTCGGCGTCCAGCACGTACACCCGCAGGTCGGGGATGCCGGTGCCGATCGGTCCGGGGCCGCCACCGCTGGCCGTGGCGCGGTCCAGCGGGGCGTAGGTGACATGCACGGTCGTCTCGGTGATGCCGTACATGTTGACCAGGCGCGGCGCGGTGTCCGGGTGGCGGTCGTACCAGTCGGCCAACCGCGCCACGTCCAGCGCCTCGCCGCCGAAGACCACCGTGCGCAGCGCCAACCGGCTTCCCAGCTCCGGACGTTCGGCGTCGGCGCGAATCAGCGGGTAGAACGCGGACGGGGTCTGGTTGAGGACGGTGACCTGCTCGTCGACCAGCAGGCGCAGGAAGTCCTCCGGGGAGCGGGCGGTGTCCTCGGGCACCACGACGAGCCGGCCGCCGTGCAGCAGCGGGCCCCAAAGCTCCCACACCGAGAAGTCGAAGGTGTAGGAGTGGAAGAGCGTCCAGACGTCCTCGGCGCCGAAACCGAACCACTCCTCGGTGCGGTCAAAGAGCCGCACCACGTTGGCGTGCGGGACCACGACGCCCTTGGGGCGCCCGGTGGATCCCGACGTGAAGATGGCGTAGGCGGGGCTCTCGGGCAGCGGGCGGTGCTCCGGGGCGAGCCCGGTGGCCGGGCGCCGCGCGAGGTCGGCGCGCACCTCGGCGTCGCCCAGCGCCAGCACGGGCACGCCGGTGTGCGCCGGCACGGCGGCCTCCTCAGTGAGCGTCACCAGCGCCACCGGCTTGACGTCCCGCAGCAGTTGGGCGAGGCGCTCCGGCGGCAGCGCCGGGTCGAGCGGCAGGTAGGCCGCGCCGGTCTTGAGGACCGCGAGGACCGCCACCACCAGGTCGACTGAGCGGGGCAGCGCGAGGGCCACGAACCGCTCGGCCGAGGCGTGGAGTTCGGCCAGCCGGTGGGCGAGCCGGTTGGCCCGCGCGTCCAGCGTGGCGTAGTCGAGGCGGTCGTCGCCGTAGCTGACGGCCTCGGCGTGCGGGGTGCGGGCGGCCTGCGCCTCGAAGAGGTCCACCAGGGTCCGATCGGGCCGGCCCTGCGCGGTGCCGTTCCAGTCGACCAGCATCCGCCGACGTTCCTCGGCGGTCGTCCAGGCCAGGGCGCGCAGCGGGCGGTCCAGGTCACCGGCCAGCTCGGTGAGCAGCAGGCAGAGGCGGTCGGCCAGGGTGCGCGCGGTCGCGGCGTCGAACAGCTCGGGATCGTAGGCGAGGTCGAAGCCGAACCGCTCCCCCTGGTAGGCCCGCAGCACCAGCGGGTAGTTGGTGGCATCGCGGGAGGAGACCTCGGCCAGTCGCACGCCGGAGCCCGCCGTGCGGGCCTCGTCGAAGGGGTAGTTCTCGAAAGCGACCATGCTGTCGAAGAGCGTGCTGCCGGACGGCACCTCGCTCATGCCGGTCAGCTCGGCCAGCGAGACCGCGGAGAAGCGCCGGGCCTCGGCCTGCGCCTCCTGAAGGTCCCGGAGCCAGGCTGCGGCGGTGCGCTCGCCGTCCACCGTGACCCGGGTGGGCAGGGTGTTGATGAACATCCCGATCATCGACTCGACACCGGGGAGGTCGTCGGGACGTCCAGAGACGGTGGTCCCGAACAGCACGTCCCGCTCGGCGCTGTAGCGGGACAGCAGCAGCGCCCAGGCGCCCTGGACCACGGTGCCCAGGGTCAGCCCGGCCTGCCGGGCGGTGCGGGCCAGCCGCTGCGACACCTCCTCGGACAGTCCGGCCGGGTGCACGCCCGCCGAGCGGGCCTGGTGGACCCCGCGCCGGACCCGGTCGACGGGCACCGGGGTCGGGGTGGCGAAGCCGTCCAGGACGCCCCGCCAGTGGGCGCGGGCAGCCTCGGCGTCCTGCTCGGCCAGCCAGCGCACGTACTCGCCGAAGGGCCGGCGCGCGGCCGGTCGGGGTTCGGCGCCGGTGCTGAGCGCCGCGTACTCCTCGAACACGTCGGTGAGCACCTGGGCCAGGCTCCAGCCGTCCAGGATCAGGTGGTGGGAGGTCCACAGCAGGTGCATGCGCGCGTCGGGCAGGCGGATCAGAGTGAGCCGCATCAGCGGCGCCGCGGCAATGTCCACGCCCCGCGCGAGGTCCTCCTCGCGCACGGCGGCCACCCGGTCGGCCCGCTCCTGCGGGCCCGCCGCGCGCAGGTCCAGCTGGGTCACCGGTATCCGGGCGCAGCGGTGCACGACCTGGAGCGGTACGGGGACGCCCTCCCACACCACTGAGGTGCGCAGGGCGGGTGTGCGGTCGGCCACCCGCTGCCAGGCAGCGGCGAAGGCGTCGGGGTCGCTCACGCCGTCCAGGAGCAGCGCGGCCTGGTCGACATACACGTCGTCAGGCCCGCCGACCAGCCGGTGGAAGAGCATGCCCTCCTGGAGCGGGGTGAGCGGCAGCAGGTCCTCCACCGCCCGCCCGTCGCCGACCAGCCGGTCCACGCCTGCCTGGTCCAGGCGGGCAAGCGGGAAGTCGGACGGCGTGCGTCCACCGGCGTCGGGGCGGGCGCAGTGCTCGGCGATGGCGGCCAGCGCGGCTGTCATCGCGTCCGCCAGGCCCTGGACGGTGTCCACCTCGTGCACCTGGTCGCTGTAGTGCCAGGTGATCTGCAACTCGCCGTCGGCCACCACGGCGGAGACGTCGAGCAGGTGGTCCAGCGGCGCGTCGGGAGCGATGTCCCGGCCCGGCGCCTCGCCGGCCGGGGCGAAGTCCCCGCCCTCGGCGGCCGCCCACTGGCCGTGGTAGTTGAAGGACACCTGAGGCAGCGGCACCGCCCGCAGCGCCGCCGCGGCCGGGTCGGGCGAGCCGAGGCGGGCCAGCGCCTCGTAGCTCAGGCCGCGCCGGGGCACGGCCCGCAGCCGCTCCTTGACCGCCTTCAGGGTGGCGGCCCAGTCCGGGGCGTCGGCCGGTCCTGCCGGGGCAAGGGTGACGGGGTACTGGGTGGTGAACCAGCCGACCGTGCGGGAGAGGTCGAGGTCGTGGCCGGCCGGGCCGCCGAGCTCCTCGCGGCCGTGCCCCTCCAAGGCGACGGCCACCCGCTCGGCACCCGTCCAGTCCGCGAGCACCCGGCCCAGCGCGCTGAGCAGCACGTCGTTGACCTGGGTGCGGTAGACCGCCGGGACCTGGCGCAGCAGCGCCTCGGTGGTGGCGCGGTCTACCCTGGTCCGGACGGTTCGCACGGAGTCGGCCGGCGGGGTGCCGAGGTGGTCGACGGGCAGCGGGGTCGGCGCGGCCGGGGCCTCGCCCGACCAGTACGACAGGTCGCCGTCGAGTTCCCCGGCCCGCACGCGCTCGGCGAAGTGGCGCGCCCAGTCGGTGAACGGGGTCTGCTCGGGCTCGAGTTGAACCGGCTCGCCAGCGGCCGCCTGCCGGTAGGCCCGGGCGAGGTCGGCGAGGAGCACCCGCCAGGAGACGCTGTCCACGGCCAGGTGGTGGGCCGTCACGAACAGCTGGGGCCGGGCGTCGCCGGCGGGCCGCAGCAGGGCCGCGCGCAGCAGCGCGCCGGTGGCCGGGTCGAGGGCCGCGCGGGCGGCGTTGGCCGCGTGGCACCGGGCGGCCTGCTCGGCCTCGGCCTCGGCGGCGAGGGCGGCCGGATCGTGGCAGGCCAGCAGCCCGGTGGCCGGGCCGGCTCCGGGGTGCTGGTGCCAGGTGTCGCCGGTGCGGGTGAACCGGGTGCGCAGCGCCGGGTGCGCGGCCGCCACCGCTTCGAGCGCCAGCTCCAGCGCCCGTTCGTCCAGGTCGCGCGGCAGGTCGAGCAGCATCGACATGCTGAAGTGGCGCAGCGGGCCGTGTGTGGCGAAGAACCACTCCTGCACCGGGGTCAGCGGCGCGGGTCCGTCGTCCTGCGGTCGCCGCACCGCCGCCTGGGCGGTGGGGCGGCGGGCCGCGGCGGCGGCGAGGTCGGCGACGGTCTGGTGGCGGAAGACGTCGCTCGAGCTGAGCCGCAGTCCCGCGGCACGGGCCCGGGAGACGGCCTGGATGCTGAGGATCGAGTCGCCGCCCAGCTCGAAGAAGTTGTCCGTGACGCCCACCCTGGTGACGCCCAGCACCTCGGCCCAGACGCCAGCCAGAAGCTCCTCGTCCGGGGTCCGCGGGGCGACGAACTCCCGCTGCTGCCGGTCCACTTCGAGGTCGGGGGCCGGCAGCGCGCGGCGGTCGAGCTTGCCGCTGGTGCTGAGCGGCAGCGCGTCGAGCGCGGTGAAGGAGGACGGCACCAGGTGGTCGGGCAGCACCTGCCGCAGCGCCGACCGCAGCTCGGCGGCGGGCGGTGCGACGCATCCGGTGGCGGGCACCAGGTAGGCCGCGAGCCGGGCGTGGCCGTGCGCGTCCGGCACGGCCACCACCGCGGCCGCGCCGACCGCGGGCAGGTCCAGCAGCGCCGCCTCGACCTCGCCCGGTTCGATGCGGTGGCCTCGCACCTTGACCTGGTCGTCGGCCCGCCCGAGGTAGTCCAGGCGCCCGTCGGCGGTCCAGCGGGCCAGGTCGCCGGTGCGGTACATCCGGGCACCGGGCGGCCCGAACGGGTCGGCCGTGAACCGCGCCGCGGTCAGCCCCGGGCGGTCGGCGTAGCCGCGGGCGAGCTGCTCGCCCGCCAGGTACAGCTCGCCGCCGACGCCGACCGGCACCGGCCGGCGCCGGTCGTCCAGCACATAGGCCCGCACGTTCGGCAGCGGTCGGCCCACCAGCGGCCGGTCACCGTCTGCGATCCGGCAGGCCAGCGCGTCGACCGTGCACTCCGTCGGGCCGTAGAAGTTGTAGGCGGCCACCGCGGGGTACGCGGCCAGCTCTCGCCAGAGGGCGGCGCCGACCGCCTCGCCGCCGAGCATCAGCACCCGCGGGCGGTGCCGCGGGTCGGTGAACAGCCCGGCGGGCAGCAGTTGCCCTAGGTAGGAGGGGGTCACGTCGAGGAAGTCGACGCGGTGGCGGACCACGTACTCGACTAGGGCGACCGGATCCATCCGGGTCACCTCGTCCACCAGGTGCAGCGGGTGGCCGTCGGCCATCAGCAGCACGCCCTCCAACGAGGTGTCGAAGGAGAACGACGCGGTGAGCGCCACCCGCAGCGGGCCGCCGCCAGCGTCGGCGACGAAGCCCGCCCGGTGGGCCGCCAGCAGGTGCGCCGCCGCGCGGTGCGCCACCACGACGCCCTTGGGGTGGCCGGTGGAGCCCGAGGTGTAGATGACGTACGCGGTGTTCGCCGGGCGCAGCGGAGCGAGCCGGTCGGCGTCGACGGGGTCGCTGTCCCGGCCCGTGGCCGGGGCGGCGCGCAGCGCGTCCTCGTCCAGGACCAGCGCCGGCCGGGCGTCGTCCAGCAAGTACCGGACGCGCTCCGCGGGCAGGGCGAGGTCGATCGGCAGGTAGCCGGCGCCGGACTTCCAGACCGCGAGGATCGCCACGATCATGTCGGCGGTGCGCGGCAGCAGCAGCGCGACCAGCCGTTCGGGGCCGACCCCGAGGGATATCAGGTGGTGGGCGAGCCGGTTGGCACGGGTATTGAGCGTCGCGTAGTCCAGCCGCTCGTCCCCGGCGACCAGGGCGAGCGCGTCCGGGGTCAGGGCGGCCCGGCTCTCCAGGAGTTCGGGGTAGGTGGCGTCGTCGATGGGCAGGACGGCGCCGTTCCACTCCCGCGTCACCTGGCGGACCTCCTCGGCGGAGAGCAGCGGCAGGGTGCCCAGCGGCCTGTCCGGTTCGGCGACGGCGCCCTCCAGCAGCCGCAGCAGTTGGTCGGCCATCCGCCGCGCGGTGGACTCGTCGAACAGGTCGCTGCGGTACTCCAGCAGGCCGGTCAGCCCCTCCCCGTCCGGCACGAACTCCACGCTCAGGTCGAAGGTGGCGGCCTGCCGGGGCACGTCGACCAGGGAGACGTCCAGCCCCTGGGGAGCGGCGGCCGCGGGCGGGGCGGGATGCAGCAGGACCATCACGTCGAAGAGCGGGTTGCGGCCCGCCTCGCGGGGGGCGCCCACGCTCTCCACGAGGCGCTCGAAGGGCGTGTCACCGTGCACGAAGGAGTCGTTGACGGTGGTGGTGGCGGCGGTCAGCAGGTCGCGGAAGGACCAGGACCGCTCCACCGGGGTGCGCAGCACCACCGTGTTGACGAAGCAGCCGACGGCCCGTTCCAGGTCGGTGCGGGAGCGTCCGGACGTCAGGGAGCCCACGGTGATGTCGTCCTGGCCGGACCAGCGGGCCAGCAGCGCCTGGGTGGCGGCGACCAGGGCGGTGTAGAGCGTGCTGTGCTGCTCGGTCACCAGCTCGCGCAGCCGGGCCGTCAGCCGCGCGGGGACGGTGAAAGTGTGGATCGCGCCCGCGCCGGCCTCCTCGCCGCGCCGCGGCCGGTCCAATGGCAGCGCAGGTGCCACTGCACCGGCCAACTGGCCATTCCAGTAGGCGAGATGCTTCTCCAGCCGGGCGCCGGAGAGCTGCTCGCGCTGCCACACCGCGAAGTCCGGGTACTGCGTGGCCACTGGGGGCAGCTCCGGGGCGGCGCCCCGGACCAGGGCGGCGTAAGCGGTGCACAGCTCGTCCAGGACCACACCCATCGACCAGCCGTCGGTGACGATGTGGTGCGCGGTCAGCAGGAGGACGTGCGCGGTGTCCGACTCGCGCACCAGCAGGGCCCGCAGCGCAGGCCCCTGTCGCAGGTCGAAGGGGCGGGAGTACTCCCCCAGCAGGGTCGCGTCGAGGGTGGCCGGCGGGATCAGGTCGCAGACCGGCAGCGGTACCGGCTCGGCCGGCCGCACGGTCTGCGCCAGTTGGCCGTCGGTCTCCTCGAAGGTGGTCCGCAGACCCTCGTGGCGTGCCACCACGGCGGACAGCGCCCGGGCGAGCGCCCCGCGCTCCAGCGGGCCGGTGAACCGCACCGCGAGGGCGCTGTTGTAGCGGTGGTCGCCGGGCCGCAGCCGGTCCAGGAACCACAGGCGCTGCTGGACGAAGGAAAGGGGCAGCGGGCGGCTGCGGTCGGCGGGCGGGACGGTCCGCCCGGCGCCGTCCCCCGCGCTGCCGACCTGTCCGGCCAGCCGGCGGCGCAGCGCTTCGCGCAGGTCCGCGGGCAGGGCGGCGGCGCGGTCTCGCTTCGAAGGCGTCATGGTCGTCGGGTCCTCACCGTTCGTCATCGTCGGGGCCGCCGTACGCGGCGTCTTCGAGCTCGCTCAGCACCTGCTCCTCCACCAGTTCCGCCAGGGCGGCCACGGTGCGGGAGACCAGGACGTCGCGGGGGGTGAGCGTGATGCCGAAGGCGTCGTTGGCGCGGGAGGCGATGAGCAGGGCGCGCATCGAGTCGCCGCCCAGCAGGAAGTAGTCGTCCTCCGCGCCGACGGCCGTCTGGAGGGTCTCCTCCCAGATGGCCGCCACCGCCTCCTCGGTGGGCGTGCGGGGCACCACGTGGCCAGCCTGCTCCCACTCGACCGGTGCGGGCACGGGCAGGGCCGCCCGGTCGGTCTTGCCGCTCTCGGTGAGCGGGAATGCCTCCAGGACCGCGAACGCCGAGGGGACCATGTAGCCCGGCAGGGAGCGGGCGACCAGCGCGCGCAGCTCGGCACCGGACGGCGGTTCGGTGCCGGGGGCCGCGAGCAAGTGGGCGACCAAGCGCGGCTGCCCCGGCTCGTCCTCCCGCACGCTCACCACGGCGTCCAGGACGGACGGGTGGCGCACCAGGACCGCCTCGACCTCGCCCGCCTCGATGCGGTGGCCGCGCAACTTGAGCTGGTGGTCGGTGCGGCCCAGGTAGTGCAGCTCCCCTCGGGAGTCGCGGCGCACCCGGTCGCCGGTGCGGTACATCCGGGTGCCGGGCGGCCCGAACGGGTCGGCCGTAAACCGCGCCGCGGTCAGCCCCGGCCGGCCCAGGTAACCGCGGGCCAGGGCCGGTCCGCTCAGCCACAGTTCGCCCGGTACGCCGTCGGCCACCGGCCGCAGCCGCGCGTCCAGGACGTAGGCCCCGGTGGCGGGCAGCGGGCGGCCGATGGGCGGCGCGGCGCCGTCCGGCTCCAGCGGCGCGGACCAGGTGGCGACCACGGTGGCCTCGGTGGGCCCGTAGGAGTTGACCATGCGGTACTGCGGGGCCCAGCGGGCCACCAGGTCGGCACTGCACGCGTCGGCGCCAACCACCAGCGTCCTGAGGTCGGGCAGCGTGCCGGGTGTGTCGGGCGGCAGGGTGGCCAGGGCGGCCGGGGGCAGCAGAGTGTGGGTGATCCCCTCGTCCCGCAGCACCTCGGCCAGTTGGGCGCCGAGCAGCGGACCGGGAGCGGGTACCACCAGCCGGGCGCCGTGCGGCAGGGACATGCACAGTTCGAGCACAGAGGCGTCGAAGCTGGGGGTGGCGAAGGCCAGCACCCGGTCGCCGGGGGCCACTTGGTAGTGCTCGGCCTCGGCCGCGGCGAACGCCGCGAGCCCGCGGTGGGTGAGGACGACGCCCTTCGGGGTGCCGGTGGAGCCGGAGGTGTAGATCACGTAGGCCGGGTCGTCCAGGTCGAGCGGGCGGCTCCGGTCGGTGTCGGTGGGCCGGTGGTCGGGCGCGCCGTCCACCGGCGCGGCCAGCAGGCCGGCGACTTCCTTGGCATCGAGGGTGAGCGCGGGAGCCGCGTCGCGCAGCATCAGCTCGACCCGCTCGTCCGGATAGGTGGGGTCGACCGGCAGGAACGCGGCGCCGGTCTTCGTCACCGCCATCTGGGCCAGCACCATGTCCGCCGAGCGCGGCAGCAGAAGCGCCACGAGCTCGCCAGGACCGGCGCCGCGCGCGATGAGCCGGTGCGCCAGCCGGTTGGCATGTGCCTCGGCCTCGGCGAAGGACAGGTCCAGGCCGGGAGCGCTCAGCGCCGGTGCGTTCGGATGGCGGTCCACGGCGGCCTCCACCAGGGCGGGCAGCGTGGCCCAGGGTCCCGGGTCGAGTGGCGGGCGGACCGGCCCGCGCAGCAGTCGGGTCCGCTCCCCGGCAGGCAGCACGTCGACGTCGTCCAGCCGGACGGTGCCGTCCGAGGCGGCCAGAGCGGACAGTGTGTGCAGCAGCTGGCCGGCCAGCGAGCCGGCCGTGCCGGGATCGAAGTACCGCGGGTCGTAGCCGAGTTCCACGCTGAGCCGGTCACCGGGTGAAACGACCACTGTGAGCGGGTAGTTAGTGGCCTCCCTGGCCTCCAGATCGCGGATCAGCAGGCCGTGCGCGCCAGCCGTCGCATCACCCACCGGGTAGTTCTCGAAGACGATCAGGCTGTCGAACATCGGTGTTCCGGGCGGCAGTTCGCTCAGGCCATGGATCTCGGTCAGCGGCAGGTGGTCGAACCGGCGGTCCTCGGCCCGCGCCTCCTGCACCGCGCGCAGCCAGCCGCCGCAGCTCACGCCGCCGTCGACGGTGACGCAGGCGGGCAGGGTGGTGATGAAGAGGCCGATGATGGTGTCGGCGCCGACCAGGTCGGCCGGCCGGCCGGAGACGGTGGTGCCGAAGCACACCTGCGACTCACCGCTCCAGCGCGACAGCAGCAGCGCCCAGGCTCCCTGGACCAGGGTGTTCAGGGTGAGGCGGTGGCGACGGGCGAACTCCTGGAGCCGGTTCGTCTCGGCCTCGCCGAGCCGCTGCGACAACCAGACCCCGGAGCAGGCCGTGGCGTCCTGACCGGGCCTGCGGTCGTAGGGCAGCGCGGTGGGTGTGGCGAGGTCCGCCAGGGCGCCCCGCCAGTGGTCCGCCGCCCGGCCGGTGTCCCGGGTAGCCAGCCAGCCGGCGTAGTCCGCGAAGGGCCGGCGCTCGGGCAGGCTCGGCTGCTCGCCGCGGACGAGCGCCGCGTGGGCGGCCAGCACGTCCGACAGGACCTGGAAGACGCTCCACCCGTCCAGCAGGACGTGGTGGAAGGTCCACACCACGCGCACCGCGTCCGGGCCGAGCCGGACCAGGTCGAGCCGCAGCAGCGGGGCCCGGGCCAGGTCCAGCGGGCGGCCCCGCTGCTCGGTGAGGAGCAGCTCCAGCTCCGCCTCGCGCTGCTGCGCCGACAGGGCGCTCCAGTCGTGCTCGGTGACCGGCAGGGTCGCCTGCCGGTGCACTACTTGCAGGGGCACGGGCACGTTGTGCAGGACCACGGCGATGCGCAGCACGGGTGTGCGGTCGACCACGTGCTGCCAGGCGGCGGCCAGCAGTCGCAGGTCGCGGGCGCCGTCCAGCACGAAGGTGAGCTGCTCGACGTACAGGCCGCTTCCCGCCTCGTCTAGGCCGTGCACGACCATGCCGGTCTGGGTGGGCGTGAGCGGGCAGATCTCCGCCACCTCCCGCCCGGTGCCCGCCAGCCGGTCGACGGCCGCCTGGTCCAGCGCAGCGAGCGGGAAGTCGGACGGCGTGCGGCCTCCCGCGCCGGGCTCGGCGCAGTGGCGGATGATCACCCGCAGTTCGTCCGTCAGCTCGGCCGCCAACCGGGCGACGGTCTCCCGCCGGTGCACCTCACGGGAGTACGCCCAGGTGAACCCCAGCCGCCCCTCGCTCACCTGCCCGAGGACGTCGAGCAGGTGCGGCCGCCGGGCCGAGGGGTCCATCCCGCCGGTGAGCGGGCCGAACGGCGCGTGCAGCAGGCGGCCCGGTGCGTGGTTCCAGTCCTGCCGGCCCAGGTAGTTGAAGCCGATCTGCGGCAGCTCCGGCAGCGGCGAGGCGCCGGTGGACCGCAGGTGGCGCAGCGCGCCGTAGCCGAGTCCGCCGCGTGGAAGGGCGCGCAGGCTCTCCTTGACCGCCTTCAGCGCACCACCGGTGTCCGCGTCCCGGGGCACCTCCAGGGCGACCGGGTACATCGTGGTGAACCAGCCAACGGTCCGCGCGAGGTCGACATCGTCAAAGAGCTCCTCGCGGCCGTGGCCCTCCAGGGTCACCGCCACCCGGTCCCGCCCGGTCCAGCGGGCCAGCACCCGGCCCAGGGCGCAGAGCAGGACGTCGTTGACCCGGGTGCGGTAGACCTCCGGCACGTCCTGGAGCAGCCGGCGGGTCTCCTCGGCGTCCAGGCCGACGGTCAGCGTCTCCTCGACGGTGGCCGTGTTGGCGCCACTGCGGTCGGTCGGCAGCGAGGTCGCGCCGGCCGCTCCGTCGAGGTTCTGCCAGTGGGCGAGTTCGTCGTCGAAGCCGCCGGCCGCGGTGTGCGCGGCGAGCCGCCGGGCCCAGGCCCGGAACGAGGTGCTCTTGGCCCCGAGGTCGGGCGCCCGGCCCGCACCCAGGGCGCAATAGGCGCTCTCCAGGTCCTCCAGGATCAGCCGCCAGGAGACCGCGTCCACCACCAGGTGGTGCGCGGCCAGCAGCAGGACCGGGGGCGCCTCGCCGCCGAAGCGGCACAGCGCGGCGCGCAGCAGCGGCCCACGGCCCAGGTCGAAGCCGTCCACCAGGTCGTCGGCCGCCTCGCGCAGCGCCGCCGCGAGCACGTCCGGCTCACCGCCGGGCAGGTTGTGCACGCGCAGGCCGACCGGCGCGCCACCGGGGGCGGCGCCGTACTGGCGCCACTGACCGGGGCCGACCGGTTCGAACCGCAGGCTCAGCGCGTCGTGGTGCGCGAGGACGGCGGTCAGGGCCGCGCGCAGCAGGGTCTCGTCGGCGTCCGCCACGAGCTGGTAGGAGACCCTCTGGGTGAAGCGGGCATCGCCGCCCAGGGTGTCGAACAGCCAGTGCTGGACGGGGGTGAGCGGTACCTCGCCCACCACCGCGCCCTGCTCGGCGACGACCGCCGCGACCGGTGCCTCCTCGGCGGCCAGGGCGAGTTCGGCCAGCGTCTGGTGGGAGAACAGATGCCGGGGGGTCAGCGCGAGCCCGGCCCGGCGGGCGGCCGAGACGATCTGTATCCCCAGGATCGAGTCGCCGCCGAGCGCGAAGTAGTTGTCGCCCGGGCTCACTTCGGGCACACCGAGGACCTCGGACCAGATCGCCGCGAGCAGCCGTTCCGTGTCGGTGCGCGAGGGCCGGTCGCCGGTCGCGGCCGGGGTGGCGCGCACCGGCTCGCGCAGGCTGCGCTCCGGCGCCGGGGCCACGGCCGCGGCGAGCCGTTCGACGGCCGCACATCCACGCAACGGGTCCGGCAACGGCACGTCGGCCAGCGGGCGTTCGAGGTCGGCCGCGATCGCCGCCAGCAGCGTCGCCAGGCTCGTCCCGAGCGCCTCGGCGGTCGCCGCGTCGAAGGCGGCCGGGTCGTACTCGAGGCTGACCGACAGCGCCTCACCGGGCACCACCACCACGCAGAGCGGGTAGTTGGTGGGCTCCACGTCGCGTTCGGCTTCGACGGCCAGGCCGTACCGGCTCACCGCGTCCTCGTCGAACGGGTAGTTCTCGAAGACCACGATGCTGTCGAAGAGGCTGGTCCCCCCGGGCACCTCGCTCCAGGTCTGCAACTGCGCCAGCGAGACGAACCCGTGGCGCCGGTCCTCCGACTGGGCGGCCTGCAGAGCGCGCAGCCACTCCCGCAGCGGGCGCTGCCCCTCGATCCGCACCCGGGTGGGCAGCGTGTTGATGAACAGGCCCACCATCGAGGTGACGCCCGGGAGTTCGGCGGGCCGGCCCGAGACGATGGTGCCGAACACCACGTCGTCGCCGCCGCAGCAGCGCGAGAGCAGCAACGCCCAGGCGCCCTGCAGGACGGTGTTGACGGTCAGCCCCGCCTGCTGCGCCCTCTCGCGCAGCCGCGGCGACAGGTCGCCGTCGAGCACCACCCGCACTGACGCGGACGACGAGGCGCGGTGGGCTTCGGCGGGCCGCCGGTCCTGCGGCAGCGGGGTCACGGCCGGGAACCCGGTGAGGGCCTCGCGCCAGTGCCGCTCGGCCCAGGCGAGGTCCTGCCCGGCCAGCCAGCGCAGGTAGTCGCCGAAGGGAGCCCGCTCGGTCGGCGCTGGCGGGCGGCCGGTGATCAGGGCGGCGTACCGCTCGCACACCTCGTCGAAGACCCGGGCCGCGCTCCACCCGTCCAGCAGGACGTGGTGGAAGGTCCACACCATCCGGACCCGGGTCGGTGAAAGCCGGATCAGGGCGAGCCGCATCAGCGGCGCCGTGCCCAGGTCGATGCCAGCCTGCCGGTCCTCGGCCAGCAGGCGGGCCGTCTCGCGCTCGATCCGGTCGGCCGACCACCGCGTCCAGTCGTGGTGGGCCACGGGGACGACGGCACGCTGCTGGACGACCTGGAGGGGCTCGGCGCTCTCCTCCCAGGTCAGCCGGGTGCGCAGCATCGGATTGGCGTCCGCGGTCCGCTGCCACGCCTCGGCCAGGGCGTGCGGGTCGGTGACCCCGGACAGCACCAGCTGCACCTGGTTGAGGTAGGTGCGGCCGTCCGGGTCCAGCAAGCTGTGGAAGAGCATGCCCGCCTGCATCGGCGTCAGCGGGTAGACGTCCGCGACCGCGCGTCCGTCCCCGACGATCCGGTCCACGGCCGCCTGGTCCAGGCGGGCCAGCGGGAAGTCCGAGGGGGTGCGGCCGCCGGCGTCCGGGTCGGCGCAGTGGGCGACGATGCCCTCCAGCGCGCGCAGCATGCCGTCCGCCAGCGCGGTGACGGTCTGCTCGTGGTGGCGGCCGGCGCTGTAGTGCCAGCTGATCTCCAGGCGGTCGTCCTGGACCCGGGCCACCACGTCCAGCAGGTGCGGGCGCGCCGTGCCAGGCGCCTCCGCGCCGTCGAGGCCGCCGGGGACCGCGCGGACGAGGGCGGCGCCCTCGTCCGACCAGTCGAACCGGCCCAGGTAGTTGAAGCTGATGCCGGGGGGCGCCGCATTGGCGAGCTGTGCGTCCCGGGCGAGGTAGCGCAGCGCGCCGTAGCCGAGGCCCCGGTCCGGCACCGCGCGCAGCTGCTCCTTCACGGACTTGAGCGCCGTGCCCCAGTCCCCTTCCGGGACCTGGAGAGCGACGGGGAAGAGCGTGGTGAACCAGCCGACCGTGCGGGACAGGTCGATGTCCTCGAAGAACTGGTCCTCGCGCCCGTGCCCCTCCAGGCCGACGGCGACGGTGTCCCGCCCGGTCCACCGCGTGACGACCCGGCCGAGCGCGGTGAGCAGGACATCGTCGATCCGGGTCCGGTAGACCCCGGGGACCGCGCGCAGCAGCTCGTCGGTGCGCTCCCGGTCCAGCCGGACCGTCACCGCGCGTACATCGGCCGCGGTGTTGCCGCCCTCACCGTCCACCGGCAGCGGCGCCGCGCAGTGCCGGGCGACCGCCGTCCAGTGGGCGCGCTGATCCGCGAACCCGCCGCCGGCCGTGTGCTCGCGCAACCGGCGCGTCCACTCCTGGAGCGAGGTGGTGCGGGCGGGCAGGCGCAGCGGCCGGCCGGCCGCGGCCTGCCGGTAGGCGGTCTCCAGGTCCTCCAGCAGCACCCGCCAGGAGACGCCGTCGACCACCAGATGGTGGACGGCCAGCAGCAGCCGGGCGGGCCCGGCGCCGCCGGTGGTGAACAGGCGGGCGGCGAGCAGCGGGCCGGTCTCCAGTCGGAACCCGGCCTGCGCCGCCGCCGTGGCCAGGGCCTCGGCCCGCTCGGCCGCGCCCGGGTCCAGGCCGGCCAAGTCGCAGAGCTCGAGCAGCTCGGGCGCGGGGGCGTCCGCCGAGGCGCAGTGCTGGCGCCAGGTGCCGTCCCGCTCGGCGGTGAAACGCGAGCGCAGCGCGTCGTGGTGCGCCCACAGGGCCGTCAGGGCGCGGCGCAGCACGTCCGGGTCGACCTCGCCGGGGGTCTCCAGCACCACGGACTGGTTGAAGAAGCCGGCCTGCGGCGGACGGGGGTCGAGGAACCAGTGCTGGATCGGCGCGAGGCCGATCTCGCCGCTCACCGGCTCGGTGCCGGCAACGGACCCTGCCGTGCCGGTGATGACGGCCAGTGCGGCGACGGTGGGACGCCGGAACAGGTCGCGCGGGGTCAGCGCAAGCCCCGCGGCCCGGGCGCGGGAGACGACCTGGATGCTCAGGATCGAGTCGCCGCCCAGCATGAAGAAGTTGTCGTCGACGCCGACCCGCTCCACCCCGAGCAGCTCCGCCCAGATCGCGGCAAGCACCTGCTCGGTCGCGGTGACCGGAGCCCGGTAGGCGCTGTCGCCGGACGCCGCCCAGTCGGGCGCGGGCAGCCGGCGACGGTCGACCTTGCCGTTGGCCGTCAGCGGCAGCTCCGGAACCGTGACGAACGCGGCGGGGAGCATATAGTCGGGCAGGTCGGCCGCCAGGTGGCTGCGCAGGGCGGTGGCGGACGGCGCCACCGCGCCCTCGGCCGGCACCAGGTGGGCGGCCAGCCGCTTGCGCCCGCCGTCCTGGTATAGCGACACGACCGCCTCGGCGACGTCCGGGTGGGCGGTGAGCCGCGCCTCGATCTCGGCGGGCTCGATGCGGAACCCGCGGATCTTAATCTGGTCGTCCGCCCGGCCCACGAAGTGCAGTTCGCCGTCGTCGCTCCAGCGCGCGCTGTCGCCGGTGCGGTACATCCGCCCGCCGGGCGGCCCGAACGGGTCGGCCAGGTAGTGGGTGGCGGTCTCGCCGGGCCGGCCGGCGTAGCCCCGGGCGACTCCGGCGCCGGCTATGTACAACTCACCGGCGATGCCCGGTGGTTGCGGCTGGAGCGCGTCGTCGAGCAGGTAGACGCGGGTGTTGTCCAGCGGGCGTCCGATGGGCAGCACGGCAGGCAGCGGGTCGCCGGCGCGGAAGACCCGGCGGGTGGCGAAGGTGGTGGTCTCGGTCGGACCGTAGCCGTCGACCACGATGAGGTCGGGGCATGCCTCCAGGACCCGGCGGACCACCGCGCCCGGCACGGCCTCGCCACCGGTCCACACCTCCCGGGCGCCGCGCAGGCAGCCGGGGTCCTCCTGGGCGAGCAGGCGGAACAGGCCCGCTGTCAGCCAGAGATGGCGCACGCCCTGCTCGGTGACGGCGCGGCGGACCACGGCCGCGTCAAGGTCCACCGGCGGGGCCAGGACGGCCGTGCCCCCGCGCAGCAGCGGCGCCCACACCTCGTAGGTGGAGGCGTCGAAGGCGTGCGGGGAGTGCACAAGCACCCGGTCGTGGCCGGTGAAGGCACGGTCCAGGGCAAGCGCGGCGACATCGCGCTGGCGTACGGCGACGCCCTTGGGGGTGCCGGTCGAGCCGGAGGTGAACATCAGGTACTGGATGTTGTCGAGGTGGACCACTGGCGGGTCGTCGACGTCATGGGCGGCCGCATCGTGCGCCGGCTCGTCATGGGCGGCCGTGTCGTGCGCCGGCTCGTCCAGGCGCAGGACGCCGTCGCCGGGGCGCAGGTCGCGGGCCGCCGGCTCCCAGTCGGCGTCGGTGAGCACCAGGTCGGCGCCGACCTCGGCCAGCATCCGGCGCAGCCGCTCGCGCGGCGCCCGCCCGTCCAGCGGCAGGTACACCCCGCCGGTGCGGACCAGGGCCAGTTGGGCGACGATCAGCCACACCGAACGGTTCATCAGCACGCCGACCGGGCGTTCGACCCGGACGCCGAGCGCGGCCAGCCGGCCGGCCAGGGCGGCGGCGCGGGCGTCGAGCTCCCGGTAACTGAGGCGCTCGTCGCCGGCTTCCAGCGCGACGGCGTCGGGCGTGCGGCGCACTTGCTCGGCGAACAGCTCGGCGACGCTGCGCTCGGGCAGGTCGGTGGCGGTGTCGTTCCAGGCGTCGAGCACCTGCGCGCGGCGCTCCGCGCTCAGCAGCGGCAGCCGGGCGGGCGGGCGCTGGGCGCCGTCGGGCATGCCCGCCAGCAGGACGGTGAGGTACTCGGCCATCCGCCGCGCCGTGGCGGCGTCGAACAGCTCCGGGTCGTAGCAGAGCTGCAGCGCCAGCTCGGGGCCCGGGTAGGCCACCAGGCTCAAGGGGTAGTTGGTGGTCTCGACGCCGTCCAGGCCGCTCAGGCGCAGGCCGTGGGCGGCGGCGAGTTCGTCGTCCACCGGGTAGTTCTCGAAGACGACGATGCTGTCGAACAGGGCGGCCCGCTCGGGAAGGCCGGTGAACGTCCGCATCCGGGTCAGCGGAACATAGTCGAAGCGCCGGTCCTCGTTCTGCTCCCACTGGACCCGGCGCAGCCAGTCGACCAAGGTGCCGGCGGCCGGCATCGCGGCGCGGGTGGGCAGGGTCGCGATGAACAGGCCGGTCATCGTCGAGGAGCCGGGGAGCTCGGGCGGCCGCCCGGAGACGGTGGTGCCGAACACCACCTCGTCGCAGCCCGCCTGACGGTTCAGCAGCAGCGCCCAGGCGCCCTGGACCAGGGTGTTCAGGGTGAGGCCGGCGGTCTTCGCGAAGTCCTCCAGGGCCCGGGTGGCGACCGCGGGAACGGTCACCCGCACGGCCTGGCTGGACTCCGCGTGGTGGCTCTCACACGGCTCGCGGTCCCAGGGCAGCGGCGTGGCCTCGGTCAGGCCGCCGAGGCGCTCCCGCCAGTGCTGCTCGGCCTGGGCCCAGTCGCGCTCGCGCAGCCAGGCCAGGTAGTCGCGGTAGGGACGGCGCTCCGCCAGCGCGCTCGGGACGTCCAGGGCGGCAGGATGGGACGCGGACAGCGCTGCGTGGCAGGCGAAGACGTCCGACAGCACCTGGAACAGGCTCCAGCCGTCCAGGATCAGATGGTGGAAGGACCAGACCACGCGCACAGCGGTGTCGGAGACCCGGGCGAGCACCAGGCGCTGGAGCGGCGCCTTCGCGAGGTCGATGCCGGTCGCACGGTCGCGGTCCAGCAGGTCGGCCAGCCGCTCGCGGCGCTCGTCCTCGGTCAGATCGCGCCAGTCCAGGTGGGTGACCGGCGCGGGGGCGTGGCGTTCGACCACCAGCAGCGGCTCCGGCACGTCCTGCCACAGGACGCGGCCGCGCAGCACCTCTGTGTGCTCGGTCACCCGCTGCCAGGCCGCGGCCAGCCGGTCCGGGTCGGGCACACCCTCCAGGACGAAGGTCAGCTGCTGGAAGTAGGCGGCGCTGTCGTCCTGGGAGAGGGCGTGGAAGAGCATGCCGGCCTGGGTCGGTGTCAGCGGCAGGACGTCCTCCACGGCTCCCGGTTCGGCTCCCACGACGCGGTCCACGGCGGCCTGGTCGAACCGGACGAGCGGGAAGTCGGACGGCGTGCGGCCGCACGCGCCCGGCCCGGCCGCGTGCCGGGCGAGGTCGGCCAGCGCGTCGGCGAACCGTCCGGCCAGCGCCTGGACGGTGGATTGCAGGTGCCGCTGGTCGGAGTAGAACCAGCTGAACTCCATTGCGTCACCGTCGAGATGACCGACGACCTCGAGGACGTGCGGGCGCTCGACCAGGGGGTCGGCGTCCAGCTCCAGTGGCCGGAAGGTGCCGCGGTACAGCCCGTCCGGTCCGTCCGGGAGCGCGATGCGCCCCAGGTAGTTGAAGCTGACCTGCGCGGTCGGGCCCTGGGCCGCCGTCCCTGTCCGGCCCAGTCGGCGCAGCACGTCGTGGCCCAGACCGTGCCGGGGAACGGCGCGCAGCTGCTCCTTGACCTGCTTGAGGACCGTGTCCCAGTCCGCCTGCGCCGGCACGGCGAGGGCGACGGGGTGCCGGGTGGTGAACCAGCCGACGGTGCGGCTGATGTCGAGGTCGGTGAAGAGCTCCTCGCGGCCGTGCCCCTCGACGTCCACCACCACCCGGTCCTGCCCGCTCCATCCGCACAGCACCCGGCCGAGGGCGCTCAGCAGTACGTCGTTGACCTGGGTGCGGTAGGTCTCGGGCAGGGTGCGCAGCAGGACGGCGGTGTCGGCGGGGCTCAGGCGCACGGTCACCGAGCGGGCCGAGGCGTAGGTGTCGGCGCCCGCCAGGTCGGCCGGGAGCTGGTTCGTGCGGTCCGGGACCGCCTGCGCCCAGTAGCCCCGCTCGTCGTCGAAGCCTCCGCCGGCGGCGTGCGCGTGCAGCCGCTGGGCCCACTGCCGTAGCGGCGAGGACTTGGCCGGCAGCGCCACCGCTTCGGCTCCGCCGTCGCGGCGGGCGCGGTAGGCCCGGTCGAGGTCCTCCAGCAGCACCCGCCAGGAGACGCCGTCCACCACCAGGTGGTGCACGGCCAGGTGCAGGACCGGCGGCCGCCCGGCCCCTCGCTCGTGCAGCACGGCGCGCAGCAGCGGCCCGTGGCGCAGGTCGAAGGAGCCGAAGTGGGGGGTGTCGGTGTCCGCGCCGCTGTGCCGGGCCAGGGCGACCCGGCGCGTCTGCTCCTCGATGTGCCAGCGCATGTCCGCGGCGCCGGTGCCGGTCCCCGCGCCGTCGGCAGCCTGGAAGCCGGAGCGCAGGGCGTCGTGGTGGGCGACCAGGTCGTTCAGCGCGTTCTCCAGCGCCGCCCGGTCCAGGTCGTCGGGAAGGCGGACGGAGAGCGCCTGGGCGAAGTGGCCGGCGCGCTCGGCACCCGTGTCGAACCACCAGCGCTGAATGGGCGTCAGGGGGCTCTGTCCGGTGGCGGCGATCACGGCGGGGGCGGCCGGCCGCGACCGGCCGGCGAGGTCCGCACACCGGGCGAGGGCGGCGACGGTCTGGTGCTGGTAGACGTCCCGGGAGGTCACCGACAAGCCAGCCTGCCGGGCGCGGGACACCACCTGGATGCTGAGGATCGAGTCGCCGCCGAGCTGGAAGAAGTTGTCGTCCGCGCCGACCCGTTCCACCTGCAGGATGTCCGCCCAGATGGCGGCGAAGGCCCGCTCGGTGGGGGTACGGGGCTCGACGTGGCGTAAGGCGGGCAGGGCCGGTCCCGGAGCGGGCAGCCGGCTGCGGTCGAGCTTGCCGTTGGGGTTGAGCGGCAGGGCGGGCAGCACCAGGACGGCCGAGGGGACCAGGTAGTCGGGCAGCGTGAGAGCGAGCTCCCGGCGCACGGCCTCGGGCTCCACCCGGCCTTCCGGGACGGCGACGACGTAGCCGACCAGGCGCCGGCTGCCGTCGCTCTCGTGGACGGTAGCGGCTGCCTGAGCCACGCCCTCGCAGACGCGCAGTGCCTCCTCCACCTCGCCCAGTTCGATGCGGAAGCCGCGGACCTTGACCTGCTGGTCGATCCGGCGGACGTACTCCAGCTCGCCGTCGGCGCTCCACCGCACCAGGTCCCCGGTGCGGTACATCCGCTTCCCCGGCGCGCCGTACGGGTCGGCCATGAACCGGGCGGCGGTCAGGCCCGGGCGCCGCAGGTAGCCGCGCGCCAGGCCGCCGCCACCGAGGTACAACTCACCTATCACGCCTGGTGGTTGCGGGCGTAGTGCGTAGTCGAGGACGTAGCCCCGGGTCAGCGCCAGCGGCCTGCCGATCGGCGGCGCCTGCTCCGGCAGCCGGTCGCCCGCGAACCAGGCGGTGGCGTACACGGTGGCCTCGGTGGGGCCGTAGACATTGGCGATCTCGCACCCGGGCATGGCGTCCCGCAGGTCGCGCACCACCTGGGCCGGGAGGGCCTCACCGGCCAGCACGACGGTCTGCGCGTCGACCGGAGCCTCACCCCCGGCGAACAGGCGGGAGATCACCGAGGGCACGCCGCTGACCAGCCCGACCTGCCGCCGGCCGGGCGCGTCGGCGAGGGCGGGCAGGTCGGCGACCACCTCGACGCTCCCGCCCACCAGCAGGGGGCACAGCAGCTCGAAGACCGACACGTCGAAGTTGAGCGAGGTGGCGGCGATCACATGGTCCAACCGGCCCGGACCGAACTTCTCTCCTGCCCAGGCGGCGAGCGCGACGACAGTGCGGTGGGTGACCATCACGCCTTTGGGGCGGCCTGTCGACCCCGAGGTGTAGATGACGTAGGCGGGGTGGTCCGGCGCCAGCGGCCCGAGCCGGTCGGCGTCGGTCAGGTCGGTGCCGGTCGGATCAGCCTCGTCAGCGCCCGGCACGTCGGCGCCGAGGGCGGCGCAGTCCTCCAGGATCAACGGCGCGCAGCCCTCCGGCAGAGCGGCGGCCGTCTGCCGGGTGGCGACGACGAGCACCGGCTCGGCGTCGTCCAGCATCAGGCGGATGCGCTCGGCCGGATAGCCCGGGTCCAACGGGAGGTACCCCGCGCCCGACTTCAGCACCGCCCAGAGCGCCGAGGGCAGCTCGGCGGAGCGGGGCAGGCAGAGCGCGACCAGCTTCTCCGGGCCCGCGCCCCGGGAAATCAGCAGCCGGGCAAGGCGGTTGGCGCGCCGGTTCACCTCCGCGTAGTCCAGTCGCACCGCGCCGCAGAGCACGGCGGTCCGGTCGGGGGTGCGGGCCACCTGCGCCTGGAACAGCTCGGGCAGGGCGACGTCCGGGACCGTCCGCCCGCCGTGCACGGGCGGGTTCCAGGAGTCGAGCAGGGTGCGCTGCTCCTCCTCCGAGAGCATCGGCAGTTCGGCCAGCCTGTGCTGCGGGCCGTCCGCCATTCCCTCCAGCAGGCGGTGCAGGTGACGGGACATCCGGGCCACGGTCCGGGCATCGAACAGGTCCGTGTTGTACTCGACGGTCAGCGCGCAGCCGCCCTCGGCGTCCGAGGAGAACTCCAGGGCCAGATCGAAGCGCGCAGCCGGACGCGGCAGCGGGTGCTCCTCGAACCGGAGGCCGCCCGCGCTCGGCAGGGTGGCGGCGGCCTGCTGGATGACGAGCACCTGCACCAGCGGGGTGCGGCTGGGGTCCCGGGGCGGGGCCAGCTCCTCGACCACCCGGTCGAACGGCACCCCGGCGTGGACGAAAGCGTCCAGCACGGTCGTGCGCATGCTCTCGACGAACCGGTCGACGGTGACCGTCTCGTCCACGTCACCGCGCAGCACAACGGTGTTCGCGAAGAAGCCCGTCACCTCCTCCAGCTCGCGGTGCTCCCGCCCGTTGGTGACGGTGCCGAACGCCACGTCCCGCTGGCCGGAGTAGCGGGAGAACAGCAGTGCGGACGCCCCCGCGAACAGGGTGAACACCGTCGTGCCGCGTCCGGTGGCGAGGTGCCGCAGCCGGGCCACCAGCTCCGCCGGCAGGTGGTGGCGGTGTGCGGCACCGAATGTGGTACGCAGCGCGGGCCGCGGCCGGTCGGTGGGCAGTTGCAGGTGCTGCAGCCCGGACAGGCACCGCTTCCAGTACGCGAGGTCCTCGGCGTCCTCGGCCCCGCCCCCCGCGGCCTGCCGCCGTTGCTCCCACACGGCGAAGTCGGGGTACTGGAGGGCCGGGACGGGCAGGGCATCCGGCTCACCGGAGACCTCCGCGTGGTAGAGCGCGGCCAGCTCGCGGACGAGGACGCCCACCGACCACCCGTCGGTGATGATGTGGTGCTGCCCCAGCAGCAGCAGGTGCTCGTCGGTGCTGAGGCGCACCAGCAACGCCCGGGCCAGCGGGCCGTCAGTGAGGTCGTAGGGGCGGCTCAACTCGTCGGTCAACAGCTGTTCGGCGGCCTCGGCGCGGCGCTTCGCGGGCAGGTCGCCGAGGTCGGCCGTGCGCAGCGGCAGAGCGGCCTGCTCCGCGATCAGCTGCACACCCTGCCCGTCGACCGTGCTGAACGTGGTGCGCAGCGAGGCGTGGCGGGCAACGAGCCGCTGCAGGGCCCGGCTCAGCGCCTCGGGATCCGGTGCGCCGCGCAGCCTCAGGGCCACGCCGGTGTTGTACTCCGTCCCGCCAGCGGTGAGGTCGTCGAGGAACCACAGTCGTCGCTGGGCGTTGGACAGCGGCAGCGGCCCCCCGCGCGGGGCGGGCGGGATCGCCTCCGGCGATGCGACGGCGTGGCGCTCGCCCAGCAGCGGGGCCAGGGCCGCGACGGAGCGCTCGGTGAAGACGTCCCGCAGGGTGAGCCGGACGCCCAGCTCGTCCCTGACCCGGGCCAGGGTCCGGGCAGCGAGGATCGAGTCACCGCCCAACTCGAAGAAGTCGTCCGTCACCCCGACCGTGTCGACACCCAGGACATCCGCCCAGATGGCGGCCAGGGTGCGCTCCGGCGCGGTGAGCGGTACCACCCGGTCGGCGGCGGGGCGGACGGGCGCGGGCAGCGCTCTCCGGTCGATCTTGTTCTGCGGGGTGAGCGGCAGTGCCGCCAGGACGACGACGATGGACGGCACCAGATGGGCCGGCAGCGCGGCGGCCAGGGTCGTGCGCAGCTCCGCCGGATCGGGGGCCCGCTGCGGGTCGGCGGGGGTGACGTAGCCGACCAGGCGTTCCCGACCTGGCTCGTCCTCGCGGACCATGACGACGGCCTCGCCAACGGCGGTGTGCCGCCGCAGGGCCGCCTCGATCTCGCCTGGTTCGATCCGGAAGCCGCGGAGCTTCACCTGCCGGTCGAGCCGGCCGAGGAACTCCAGCTCCCCGTCAGCGTTCCAGCGTGCCCGGTCCCCGGTGCGGTAGAGCCGGGCGCCCGGCTCTCCGAACGGGTCGGCGACGAAGCGGGCGGCGGTCAGTCCGGCGCGGTTCAGGTAGCCGCGCGCCACTGCTTCACCGCCGATGTACAACTCGCCGTCCGCAGAGACCGGTTGCGGACGCATCGCCGCGTCGAGGACGTACACCCGGGTGTGCGGCAGTGCGCCGCCGATCGTCGGCGTGCCGGCGCCGGCCGAGAGCGGCCCGGTCCAGGTGGCGACGATGGTGGCCTCGGTCGGACCATAGGAGTTGATCATGCGTCGGCCGGGCGCCCAGCGATCGACGAGCGCGGGAGGGCAGGCTTCGGCCCCGACGATCAGCGTGCGCAGATGGCGGGCGGTGCCCGCCGCGGGGGCGGGGAGGGTCGCCAGGGCGGCCGGCGGGATCAGGGCGTGCGTGATGCGGTGTTCGTCCAGGACGGCGGCGAGTTCGTCGCCCAACCAGGGGCCGCCCGGGGGCACCACGAGAGTGGCCCCGGACAGCACGGAGACGAAGAGTTCCAGGACGGAGGCATCGAAGCTGGGCGAGGAGAACTGCAGCACGCGGTCGCCGGGTCGCACCGCGTACCGCTCGATGGCGGCCGCGGTGAACCCGCCGATGCCGCGGTGCGTGACCCCCACACCCTTCGGCGTCCCGGTGGAGCCCGACGTGTAGATCACGTACGCGATGTGGTCGGCGCCGACCGCCGGTCGGGGAAGGTCGCTCCCGCCCCCGTCCGCCGCGTCCAGCACGGCGCGCACGAAGCCCGGGTCGTCCAGGGTCACCGCGGGCGCGGCGTCGGCGAGCATGAGTGCCCGCCGCTCGGCGGGATAGCCGGGATCCACGGGCAGAAAGGCGGCGCCCGCCCGGGCGGCGGCCAACTCCGCCGCGATCAGCTCCATCGAGCGTGGCAGGACCAGTGCCACCGTCCGCTCCGGCCCGGCCCCGCGCCGCACGAGGTGTCCGGCCAGCAGGTCGACCCGAGCTCCCAACTCCCGGTAGGTCCAGGTGCGCCGGCCGTCGGTCACCGCAGGCGCGTCGGGCGTGCGGGCCACCCAGGCGGCGAACAGCTCGCCGAGCGTCGCACACCCTTGCTTGGGGGACGCCTCGTACTCGGGCGCCCCGGCGGCTTCACCGGCCTGCGGCGAAGTGGGCGCGGGGACGAGATGGTCGGGCTGGTCGGCCATGGATGAGGTCCTTCCGAGCGGGGAGGAGGCGGCGCGAACGGTTGAGGACAGCGGAGGGCGGCCGGGCACGCCCGACGCGCGCTCCGGCACCAAGGGCTGACTGGCTTACGAGCTCAGGCGAGGCCGATGCGGCGTGCGGTGCGCCCCGATATCTGCACGCGGTCGATCGCGCCGCTGACCGAGTCACGGCGGAACCGTCCCCCGGACTCCCGGCGACCGGTAGCCGGGTCGACCAGGTCGAACGACAGGTCGGGGTAGCAGAGCAGGGGGATCGGCAGGTCGCCGTCCACGGACAGCGTCGGAGAGCCACCGGAGTCCACCGCGACGCGATACCGGCTGCCGCCATTGGCGAAGGTGCCCGCGCAGCCGGGCAGCGCCACCGGGTGGCCCGCATCCGCAGGCGCGATCACGGTGGGCACCCGCA
This sequence comes from uncultured Actinomycetota bacterium, assembly GCA_963756705.1. Lineage (GTDB taxonomy): Bacteria > Actinomycetota > Actinomycetes > Streptomycetales > Streptomycetaceae > Actinacidiphila. Next base: position 53,256 of record CAVWOS010000011.1, read on the forward strand.
CGCCCGCGATCTGCGCAAGGTCGTCGGCGAGGTCCCGCCAGAGCGCCGTGGCAGCACCGGCGTTGCCCGTGAAGGCGACCACCACGCCGGTGTCCGGCTCGACCCGCAGGTGGCACGACGTGCCCTGGGCGTTGCCGTCGTGGCCGCACCACAGGTTCTCGTCCTGCCGGAACAGTGCCAGCCCCAGCCCCCAACCGTCGGCGAGCGCCCCCGGGTCGGCGGCGAGTTCCGCGTGGCGCAACTCCTTGGCGACCACGGGCGGCAGGGCCGCGGTCCGGCCGACCAGAGCGCCGCCGAGCGCGGCGAGGTCCTCGGCGCTCGCCAGCAGGGCACCGGCGGGCGCCTCCAACGGAGCCAGGTTCTGCCGGACCGGACGGACCTGCCCCGTCGCGGTGTTCAGGGCGTGACCGGCGGCGACGGAGCGGACGGCGGCGTCCGTGCCGAGGAACGCGGGCACGGTGCCCAGGGATTCGAGGAGCAGGGCTTCCAGAGCTTCGTGCCACGACATGCCGGTCACCGTCTCCACCAGCCGCCCGGCGGCGACATAACCGGCGTTGGAGTAGGAGAAGTCGGTCCCGGGCGCGAACAGCGCGTCCCGGGCGGTGCATACCGACGACAGGTAGTGGGCCGCGGTGCTCCGGGCGGCGGCGTCGGAGTCGGGTCCGGTGGGCAGACCGCCGGTGTGGCTCAGAAGTTGACGGATCGTCACATACGGCAGGTCCCGGAATTCAGGGAGGTATTCGGCGACCGGGTCGTCCAGGTCGAGGTCGCCGTCGTCGGCGAGGAGCAGCACGAGCGCGGCCGTGTAGGGCTTGGTGAGAGACCCGAGCGGGACGGCGGTGTCCTCGGTGAAGAGGGCGCCGGTGGCGGCGTCGGCCGTGCCGGTGTGCACGGAGACGACCTCCGAGCCGGTGTCCAGCACCAGTTGGGCGCCGGGGACCCGGTGGTGACAGGCGAGGGTGTCGAGTCGGTGCTGCAGCTCCCGGCGCGCCGGGAACGGCACGCATCTGCGGGCCGGAGCGGTGGCGTACGACATGAGAAGGGACTCCCGTTGACTGGCTCTCATGTGCAGGTCTGAACAGTCGGCCGCGGGTGAGCGCGGGACGACCGGGGGTGCGGGCGACGGTACGGGCGGTTGCGGCCTACGGCCTGACGATCTCGACCGGCAGCCGGCGCACGCCGAGGATCACGGCCGGGTTCTGGTACACGACGTCCTCGTCGGAGGCGACCGCCAGGGAGCGAAATCGTTCCTGCAACAGGCGCAGCGCGATCATCGCCTCCAACCGGGCCAGCGGCGCGCCGAAACAGAAGTGGATGCCGTGGCCGAAGGTCAGATGAGGGTTGGGGTGGCGGGTCACATCGAAGACGTCGGGCGCGTGGAAGCGGGCCGGATCGCGGTTGGCGGCGCCGAGATGGGCGATCAGCATGGACTCGGCCGGAAGTTCGTGACCGCCGAGTACCACGGGCCGGGCGACGCGGCGTCCCAACTCGGCGAAGGGGGGCAGCCAGCGCAGCACCTCCTCGATGGCCGACGGAAGCAGTCCGGGGTCGGCGCGCAGCGCGGCGTCCGTGCCGGGGTGCCGGTCGAAGGTCAGCACGGCATTGCCCAGCAGCGCGGTCGTGGTGACGTGCCCGGCGACCAGCAGCAGGGCAACGAACCCGACCATCTGCTGGTCCTCCAGGCGGACTCCGTCCACCTCGGCGGCGATCAGCCTGCTGGTGAGGTCGTCCCCCGGATGCGCGCGGCGGGCACGGATGTGCTCCAGCATATAGCCGTTCATCTCACGGACGGTGGGGGCGATGGCCTCCAACGCTCGCGCCAGGTCGGCCATGTCGGGTGCCTCACCGAGCTGGTCGCCGCTGAACAGGACGCTCGCCCAGTCCTGGAAGAGCCGGTGCTCACCGGCCGGCACGCCGAGCAGTTCGGCGATGACGATGATGGGGAGCGGATAGGCCAGCGCGTCGACCAGGTCGAACCGGTCGTGGTCCGCGACGGCATCCAGCAGCCGCGCGCACAAGGCCTCGATCCGCGGCGCGAGCCCCTGCACGACCCGCGGGGTGAAAGCCTGGCTCACCAGCGTGCGGAGTCTTCGGTGTTCCGGCGGGTCCATGCCGACGAAGTTGCCCTGCCGGAAGGTCTCGAAGTCCTCCTGAGTGGGGGCGAGGGAGGAGAGGTCCGAGGAGTAGGTCGCCGGATCGGCAAGCACGGTGGCCACCGTCTCGTAGTCCAGAACCTGCCACAGGCCCTGACTCTCCTCGTACCGAACCGGTCCGGCCTCGCGCAGGGGCCGCCAGCTGCTGGAGACCTCCTCTAACAGTATTGCCGAGCTGCCTAATCGATAACTGGTCACCTTTTCTCCTTGTCACGAAACTCGTGAGCATGACGGGATCAGGCAAGGGCGCCGAGCCATGCTCAGCAGAGCATGACGATTTGGACCGCACCGCGGCTCCCGGACCGGGTACTCCCCCGAGTACCGAACCGTCCGGGCGCGACCGCGCACGCACGGCACCCGGCACCCGGGCGAAGCGGGAGGGAACCGTGCCTCAGCCGTGTACGGGCGGACGGTCAAACACCGACTGCCCGCACACGGAGGACTGCTATCGGGGTTCTGACTACCGGGCGGGAGGAAGCACCGCGTACGCCCGTCGCAGACTGGTACACCCCCGCGTTCGGGCCGGCCTCCCGTGTCCCGGCCCGAACGATGGACCAACCTGACATCGCAATCCCCCCAGCGCTCCATCCCGCGCAACCTGCGCAGGAACCTACACAGCACGTGCCACGGGCAGCACAGAGCCCCAGAAGCCGCATCGCTTCCCCACAGGCGAACTCGCCATAGTCTTCACGGTGAGTCACTCTATGGCAACCCCCCGAAGTTGAAGGAGGAAGGGTGCAGTTCCTGTGAGGGTCCTTCGTTGGGGTGGGGTCTATCAGGATTTGGGGGTTGAGGAACATCGGAACGAAAACCGGCGCTAAGCCTCCCGCGCCCCTGAGAGCGCTTTGACCTGGACTTCTTCGATGGCGGAGCCTTCAGCAGTCGTGTTGATCATTGACTGTGTGGAGGTCTGGGATGCCGGTCGAGTTTCTGACGGATGCACAAGCCGCCGCGTACGCGGCGTACGACGGGGCGCCGTCCCGTACGGAGTTGGAGCGGTTCTTCTTCCTGGACGACGCGGACCGGGAGCTGATCGAGGGCAAGCGGCGGTCCCACAACCGGCTGGGCTTCGCGGCCCAGCTCACGACCGCGCGCTACCTCGGGGTGTTCCTGGACGACCCGACCGACGTGCCGGCCGAAGTCGTCGACTACCTGGCCGAGCAGCTCGGTATCGCGGACGCTTCGGCGCTGAAGGCGTACGGGGAACGGGAGAACACCCGGCTGGCCCACGTCCGTGAGCTGAGGAAGATCCTGGAGTACACGGAGTTCGCCGAGGCGGAAGCCGAGTTGCGGGTGTGGGTGGACGCGCGGGCCTGGACAACTGGGGAGGGCGCTGTCACGTTGTTGGGTGCGTGGGTGTCTGATGGTGCGTTGGGTCGTGGTGGGGCCTGGTGGCGGTCCGGGTTCAGGCCGTGGTGGGCTGGGCGGTGGTGCCGGTGATCTGGTCCCAGACGGTGAAGCGGATGGTCATCTCGAGGCGGTGGTCGTGGGCGGTCATCAGGTGGCGGTGGGGTCGGAAGTGGGGTGAGATGCCGCTGAACGCGGACAGGAACCGCTGGGCCCCGCCTACGCTGCGGAAGCCTTTCATGGCGCGTTCGCGTTGCCTGGTGGGCTGGTGGGAGTTCTCGGCCCGGTTGTTCAGGCCCTTGTGCGAGCGGTGCTCGACGGAGGGCATGACCTCGCGGTGGGCCGCCCGGTAGGAACGCAGTTTGTCGGTGACGACCACCCGCGGAACCGCCCGGGTCTTCTTCATCAGCCGGCGGAAGAACCGCCTGGCCGCGGCCTTGTCGCGGCGGCTCTGGACGAGGATGTCGAGAACGTTGCCGTCCTGGTCGACGGCCCGCCACAGGTACTTCAGCTCCCCGTTGATCCTGATGAAGACCTCGTCCAGATGCCACTTGTCCCCAGGTCGGGGCCGGCGGTGGCGCAGTCCGTCGGCGTAGGCCTGCCCGAACTTTCGGCACCAGCGGCGCACCGTCTCGTACGAGACGATCACGCCGCGCCGGAGCGTCAGCTCCTCCACCTCGCGAAACGACAGCGGGAAGCGGAAGTACAGCCACACGCAGTGGGAGATCACCTCCACCGGGTACCGGTGACCCCTGTACGACGGCGGCACAGACGACACCAGCGATCCCCCTCCAGCATGATCAACACGAAGATCTTCCCACCCGGTCAGCCAACGTGACAGCGCCCTGTAGAGCGTTCGCGGCGACCGCATCTGCGAAGGGAGTGACAGTTTATGGGCCGCGTGACCTGGGAGGCGGCAGGCTTGCGCCCGGATGGTGACGGTGCGGAAACGTGGCGTCGCCTGTGCCGCGGCGGGGCGATGATGGCCGCTAGGGAGCACAGGATTGAAAGGCAGGGCCATGCCGCTGAACTGGAGCCGGGTGGGGGCTGGGGAGACCGAGCCGCTGTTGCGTCCGAGGGATATCTACGCCGCCGGCCCCCGGCCGTGGCCGTACCTCCGGCACGAGCAGGGAGAAGTCCTGGACCGCTGGTTCGAGCGCCGTACCGACAAGGATGTGGTGATCAAGCAGAACACCGGAGGTGGCAAGACCGCCGCGGGCCTGCTGATCGCCCAGAGCACGCTCAACGAAGGCATCGGCAAGGCCGTCTACCTGGCCGGTGACACCCACTACGCATCCGGTCAGGTGCAGAAGGAAGCGGCGAAGCTGGGCTTGGCAACGACCACCGAACCCAGAGACCCGACGTTCCAGTCCGAACAGGCCATCCTGGTCACCAACTTCAAGAAACTCTTCAATGGTATGTCGGCGTTCGGTGTGGCCGGCGTCACCGGTCGTCCGACCCTCCCACTCGGCCTGGTCGTTGTCGACGACGCCCACGCGGCCTTGAACACGATCACTGGCCAATTCCAGCTGTTCATTCCTCGCGAGCACGAAGCCCACAAGGCGCTGATGGACATGTTCGCTGCCGAGCTCCGTCGGCATGCCCCCAAGCAGTGGCGTGATGTCCAGTCCGGGGACTACTCCGCCCTCGTGCGCATCCCGTTCTGGGCCTGGGCCGACCGGCATCAAGAGGTCATGGATCTGCTGCACCCGCACGGCGGCGATGAAGACTTCAAGTACGTGTGGCCATTGATCGCAGACGTCCTGCCGTTGTGCGCGGCGTCGGTCACCAGCCGCGGCGTGGAGATCCGGCCCCCGTGCCCGCCGGTCCGTGCGATCCCCGCCTTCACCAGCGCTCAGCGTCGCGTCTACGTGACTGCCACGCTCGCCGATGACAGCTCGCTGGCCACGGTTTTGGACGCTGACCCGGCCCTGCTCGCGCGCCCGGTGACCCCAGGCAGCGCTGCCGACCTGGGCGATCGTCTGATACTTGCGCCGCTGTCGCTGAATCCCTCGCTGGGCGACGAGGCAGTTCGCCGCATGGCGAGGCAGTTCGCCGACGGAGACCGAGACGGTGACGGCCACTGCGAGGCCGAGCCGGTCAACGTCGTTGTGATCGTCCCGAGCGGGAACCGTGCCGACGTATGGGCGCCCTACGCGCACCGCATCCTCACGGCGGGGACACTGGATGCCGGGGTGAGGGAGCTGCGTGAGACACCGCATGTCGGCTTGGTCGTGCTGGTCAACAAGTACGACGGCATCGACCTGCCCGACGATGCCTGCCGCCTGCTGATCCTCGACGGCGTTCCGCTGCCCCTGGACGCAGCCGAGCGCCGTGAGGCAGCCGCGCTGCCGGACAGCCGGTTCCGCATCGCCCAGGCGATCCAGCGGATCGAGCAGGGCATGGGCCGTGGTGTGCGGGACAGGGAGGACTACTGCGCTGTCCTCCTCATGGGTGCCGAACTCGGCATGGCCATCCATGACCCGCGGCGCCTTGATTTGTTCTCCCCTGCTACCCGCGCGCAGCTGAGGGTCAGCCGCAGCATCGCCGACCAGATTTCCGGTGAAGGTCTCGGCCAGATCCGGGAGGCCGTGGACGCCTGTCTCCAGCGGCACCCGCAGTGGCTGGCAGCGAGTCGGCGTGCCCTGGCCGATGTCCAGTACGACCAGACCAGCACGGTCCGCCCTGAGGCCACCGCCAGTCGACAGGCATTCAACCTCGCCGCGGTCGGGCAGTATCAATCGGCCGCGAGCCGCCTGCAGGGTGCCATCAACGACCTGGAGGACAAGGCTCTGCGCGGCTACCTCATGGAGCAGAAGGCGGCCTACCTCCACCAGGTCGATCCGCTCGCGGCTCAGCAGGCACTCGCGACAGCGGTCATCGAGAACCCCGTGGTTCAGCGTCCCGTCGATGACGTGGCGCCGCGCGGGATCAAGGCCGTCGCGGTGCAGGCCCGGGCAGCCGCCGACTACCTGCGGGAAACCTATGCGGACGGCGTGCAGCTGGTGCTGGGCGTGCGCCACATCTTCGACCGGATCGTCTGGGGGGACACCGACCGCACCGACGATGCGGAAGCAGCGTGGGAGCTGCTGGGGCGCCACCTCGGATTCGCAAGCGACCGCCCGGACAAGACCTTCAAGATCGGCCCGGACAACCGGTGGGCGCTGACCAGTGACCGGCACGCCATCATCGAGCTGAAAACGGGAAGCACCAGCGGCTTCATCTCAAAGGACGACGCCGATCAGCTCGGCGGCAGCGTCCGCTGGCACGACTCCATCACACCGGGAGTCAAGGCCCTGCCGGTGCTGCTCCATCCGAGCCGCACGCTGCACCAGCAGTGCCCGCCCATGCCGGGCCTGCTCGTGGTGACTCCGGACAAACTCGAGGAGCTGCGCGAGGCGGTGGCAGGCGCCGCCCTCGCCCTGGCCACCGGGCAAGGCCGGTGGGGCGATGAACAGGCCGTCGCCGCCGAATGGCACAGGGCCAAGCTCACCGCGGGAGCCCTCTTCGCCACCTACTCGCACACGGCCCGCCCTGCCACGTAATCACTGCCAGCACGGGCCCATCCGGCATTCCGCCGCCAGGGCCAGGGAGCCGCTGGTCCTTCATCGCGGACAAGCCGGACGGACCTCGTTTGCGCACTACGGCCACGCTCTGGGCGGCCTGCAGGGGGACGGACCGCGCGCAGTCGTCATACCCGCCATTTAAGGTATGGACTGTGACTGATCTTCCCGAACCGCCTCCCACTTTGGAGGACTTGTCCCAGCTCATCCCCGCGGTCATCCCGGACGAGGGTGCCGACCCGGAGCTGGTCAGTATCGGCGAACGCTACTGGGCGCTGGCTGGGTTCGCCGACGACGACGGCACACCGGTGTGGTGCGAGAAGACCAAGGACATCGACACCGCCGGATGGGGCCGCCAGATCTACGCGGTGGCGGCGGCCGGAGTGCGGGCCGTCGTCCCCGGCCGCACCTGCACCAAGTGCTCCGGACCGCTCAGCTTGACCTCGCGGACCGCGTTCCAGCAGGTCTGCGACGGACAGGATCCGGTCTGCGTGCAGTGCACGGACTCGCTCCTGGCCGCGATCCGGATCGTCCTGGACCCCGCGCGTAAAGCCAAGCGCGACCAGGCCAAGGCCGCAGCCGAGACCCGGCAGGTCACCGACACAGCGCGCGCATCGTGGCGGCAGTCCCAGCGCGAGACCGTCGAGGAAACCTACCCAGCGGACTTCCCCAGTCAGGTCCGCACGCCGCCCACCGCGCCGGTCCGCGACATGCTCGGCACCCTGGCACTGCTGCGGTACGCCCCGACCACCTCACCGATCACCCAGGTCAGTACCTGGCCGGACCCGCTGCACCCGAACAGCAGCCGAGTCGCCTCGCTGCTGGGTTCGTTGGTGCGAGCGGGCCTGGTGAGCATCCACCCTTCCAGCCCCGTCACCGCGTTCGTGTGGGAGCCCGAGACGTTCGAGGAAGCGCTGAGCGAGGCCGGCGGCGAGCTCGATGCGGTGGGCCCGCCCCAGCTGACCGGCAGTTTCTATCCGCTCTCGGCCTGCTACTACGCCCCGCACGGCACAAGCGCCGGCACGGCGGCGGAACAGCTCGACGCACATCTCGCCACGGCTCTGGACCCGGCGGGGATGACGGCCGCACGCCAGAACGACCTGCTGGCGGTCGCTGGTGAGCTCATCGCCGAGGAGGCCCTGCGCTATTTCACGAACCGGCTGGAGGACCTCCACCTGCCAGCCGTTCCCGACAACCACACTGCCCGCCTGAGCGACGCGGTCTACAAACTCGCCGAGCACCGGCCGCTCGGCGAGATCTACAACCTCGTATGGCGGGCGACCCGTGCCGCGGCCGAGGCGGCGCAGAAGAACCCTCGGGCCCTGCGGGCCCATATGAGTACCCACGCCGTCAACCAGCTGGAATCCCACGCCCAGCAGGCGGCCTCTGACCCCGACTGGCAGCTCAAGGCGTTCGGCGAGATCAAGGGCCACGGGCCGGCCGCCATGACCCGCACCCTCTTCTTCAACATTTTCGACAGCAATCCGCTGACCACGAGCCTGCGGCAGATCGCGGATAGCCTGCCCGAGCCCGCCGCCGAAACCGTCCCCGACCCCCTCTCCGAGTCCGCCGGTGAAGAGCGCAACGAAGGCCCTGGCGTCCCGCCGGACGAGGACGACGAACTCGCCGTCCTCGTCGCCTGGCTGAACGCCTACCCCGAAAGCTGGAGCCCCGAGGCCGTCTCCAATGCCTTGGCAGCAGTGCGGGAGGAAGCCGACGCCACGACACCCGACTGGCAGTTCGAGGGAAAAATCCTGGCTCGCGGGGCCGCACAACTGCAGCTGCTCTACACGCGGCTGGCCCCCACGCTCGGCGCACGGCCGGCCGCCCTGGCCGTGATCGGCGCGACCGCGCTGCTCGGCCACCCCGTCACGCTCAAGGGGCAGACGATCACCAACGGCGCATGGCTGCAACGCCTGCTCAGCAACATTCTCCTCGGTCTCCCCGACGAGGACGCGGAGGAAGACGGCGGCGTAGACCCCGACGGGCACAGCGAGCAGTCGTAGCGAGCCGGAGCTCCGTAGCGCCACGAGTGGGTGGTTGGGGCAAGGCGAACGTATGCCCCACGCGCCTCTCGGGGCGCTGAAGATCCTGCTGAATGGGATCGTTCCGTCTCCGGAGAGGGCGGGTCTGGGAAGATTACGGCGGCGGCCGGCCCCACTACGCTTGGGGCCGGCCGCTGTACGTCCTCGGTACCCGGCCAGTACGGCCGACGGATGGTCCTATGCCAGGTGGTCGAATGTCCCGGCCTTCGCTCCGGCGATCATCGCTGCGATCTCGCTGCGGTCGAAGACCAGCGGGGTCTGATTGGGCCGCTTGGAGTCCCGCATGGCGACCAGTTCGCCGATCACGCCGAACTCCACGCAGTTGTCGTTGCCCCCGCTGAACGGGCTCTTCTCCCAGGCGACTCCGGAGAAGTCCAGTTCGGCGGGGTCGGGCTTGGTGTTGCTCACTTACAGCTCCTTGATCATGCTCTTGACGTGGCTTCGGCTCTCGGGTGGGGCGAGGGCAGCGGCCCGCAGGTGGTCGAAGACCTCGGTGTAGCGCCCCACATCGTCGGATCCCTCGAAGTACACCGAGTTGGTCAGATTCTCCACCCACACCACGTCCGGGTTGGGCTCGGGGAAGCCCATCAGCATGAACGAGCCGTACAGCCCGGGATGGAATCCGGCGTCGAACGGCAGCAGTTGCAGGGTGATGTTGGTGCGGGGTTCGAGGTCCAGCAGGTGTTCCAACTGGCTCTTGAGGAGGGCCGGGGCCCCGCTGACGCGGCGCAGGGCGGCTTCGTCGATGACCGCCCACAGTCTCGGGGCGTCGTCACGTGCCAGCAGGGCCTGGCGGTTCATCCGCACCGCCACCAGGGCCTCGACCTGCTTGGCGTCCAGGTCGACGCGCATCGCGGTGATGACCTCGCGGGCGTACTCGGCGGTCTGGAGTAGCCCCGGGATCAGTTGAGGCTCGTAGGAGCGCAGCGATGTCGCGCTGGCTTCCAGCTCCAGGTAGCCGCCGTACTGGGTGGTGTTGATGACGGCGGAGTATTTGCGCCACCACTTCTGTTTCTGGGCCTGGTCGGCGCGGACCAGGTCCAAGATGTCCTCCCGGACAGCGGGGTCGCTGACGCCGTAGCAGTCGAGCATCGCCTTCACCAGGACCGGGGTGGTGCCGCGGTCGCCGGACTCGATGCGGCTGAGCGAGCCCTGGTTGATCTCGACCTCCCTCGCCACCTCGGCCATCGTCTTGCCCGAGGCGTCGCGCAACTCTTTGAGCTGGGCGGCCAGTTGCCGCCGGTAGACGGACTTGGGGGCGGAACTCTTCTTCCAGGCCATGGCGACAGTGTGGCCCTTGGCGCCGTTGCCGACAACCAATCCGAGGAATCTCAACGAGGCATGTTGCCTAACTGAGTTGTCTGGGTGCATGCTGACCGAGCGGTAGCGAAGTGTGACGGCAACGTTGCACTTCGTGGCATATGCCGCTGCCGTGCGCCGACTGCCGGGGTGTGCCCGGAGGGCCGACGTGCCGACCCGCTTCTGCGGGCCCACCGGACGGATCCGGACCCGGGGCCCGCTCATGTCACTGGGGAGCACACGCGATGCACGATGCACGGGTCCTGCCCGGACCGTCCGATCCGCCGTCCAGGCGTGCGTCGGACCTGTCGGAGTGCGGCTTCTACCTGGCCTTAGCCTCGATCCACCGACGTGGCTCGAGAATGATCTTCTGCGGGGCTTGTGAGCTGGGTGTGGGGCGGTGGCCGTGGGTGGGCAGGGGGTATCCGCTGGTCTGCCCAGCTCTTCCACGAATGCGGCTCCGGTCGGGCCCTGGCGGGCGAGGTGGTCAGGAACGTCGGGCTGCTTCGGGTGGGCGGTGGACAGTGTCGAACAGGTGCGTCCAGGCGTGTTGCCAGGGCCAGTTGTCCGGTAGGTGCAGGGTGAGGCGCCGGGCGGAGCGGGCGATCCTGGCCGGGACACGGACGAGGTGGGTGCGCAAGGTGGCGGTGGTGGCCTTGGTGTGGAAGGCCGAGGTCAGGGCACCGGCGGCGCGGAGCAGGTTGTAGGCCATCGCCCACTGGATCAGCCAGGCTGCGTTGGCATGGAAGTGGCCCGAGGGCAGGTGGGCGAGGGCTCCGGCTTTGCTGTCGGCGATGACCTGCTCGACGACGGCGTGGTGGCGGTGTTCCCGCTCGGCCACGAGCGTCGGCGCGGGGTTGTCGGTGAAGAACGGGTGGTAACGCCAGACGGGGAACAACTCGCCCTGCTCACCGACGACGGCGGGTTTGGCCAGGTCACGGACCCGGCGCACGATGAGGCGGGCGGTGGCCTGCTCGCTCTTCTTCCGGCTCGCGAACGCGGTGTAGGCGGGTATCTCGGCGACCTGGGCATCGAAGATGAGCTCGCCGGTGTCGGGGTCGGGCACGGCGGTGGGGTAGGTGATCTGCTGCCATGCGGCTTCGTCGATGGCCAGGACGGCCCGTTTGACGGAAGGGTTCATGCCGCAGGTGACGGAGAAGTGAGCCCCGGCCCGGCGGCACGCGGCGATGACGCCGGCGTTGTAGAACTGCGAGTCCGCGCGCAGGATGCGCAGGCCGGTGCAGCCGGCCTCGACGGCGGTGGCCAGCGCCTGGCTGACAAGTTTCGGGGCGCCGCGGGAGTCTGCTGCCTTGCCGCGTCGCAGCCGCACGGTGGCGATCACCGGCCGGGAGGTGGGGGTGCAGATCGTGGCGAGCAGGGGGTGCAGGGTGCGGATGCCCTTGAACCGGCCGTACTCGGCGCCCTGCTTGGTACGGCCGTAGACCCGTTTGTGGGTGGAGTCGACATCGATGAATGCCTTCTCACCCGCGCCGGGCAGCAGCGGGGTGTGGGCTGCCAGTTGGGCCAGGAACCGGCGGTGCACGGCTTGGAGTTGGAGGGCGTGACCGTGGGTGAACGCGCGCAGGAACGTCCCCAGCGTGGACGGGGCACGCAGACCTCCGAACAGCAGGGGCATCGCGCCGTGCCGCAGGACGTCCAGGTCGTCGATGCTGTCCGCGCCCGCGACCATGCCGCCCACGATGCTGGTGACCTTCGCGTCCGCCGCCGCACCCGCGCCGTTCTTCGCTCCGGTCAGCTTCACCTTCTCGGTCACCAGCCGCGGCAGCCCGCACCGCTCGGCCAGCCGCATCACCGGGACCAGCCCGGCATACGCGACCAGATTCGTGTCATCGAACGCGGCGGACACCGCCGAAGCGGCATGGGAAGATTGCATCTCGCGGATGCACTCCAATTCTGTGGACATGGAACCCTAGGAAGTCCCATCGTCCCAGCTCAGAGGGCATCCGCGCCTTCATGTCCAAGCCCTGGACCGGCTATTGCCCGGCGGATCGAGGCTTAGGGCCAGACGGATTCGACCTGCACATGAGCGCCAGTCCCGAGCACCTGCGCGAGATGCGCGCACGGGTGTTCAAAGAAGTGTGCGGGGCCGGCGTGGACGAGACGGTCGCGGACGCGGCCCGGCTGGTGGCCAGCGAACTCGTGGGCAACGCGGTGCGGCTGTGCGGTCCGTGGGCGCCAGTGGTCGTGCAGGTGACCAGGGCGCCGGGCGAGGTCCTGGTGCAGGTCCACGACCCCGAGCCGGCCGCAGTGCCTCGGCGGGGGCACATGCGGCCGGACAACGAACGGTCGGAGTCCGGCCGGGGCCTGTGGATCCTGGACGTCCTGGCGCCCGGCTGGACGATCCAGCGCACTCCGGTCGGCAAGCAGATCCGCTGCCGCCTGCCCTACCAGGGGAGGAACTGTGCCTGAACCGGCCGCCGAACAGTTGCCGTTCCGGGTCGGCTTCGACATGGACAGCCGCGAGATCATCGTCTGGATGACCTTCGGTGCCGGTCCGAAGAAGACCACTCGCCGCAGGACCATCGGCTCCTTGGAGGCTCTCGCGGTCACGGTTGCCGAACACCGGCACGAGGCTTTCCTCCAGCGCGGGCTTGCCGACCAGCTCGCGCAGGCCGCGGTGACTTACCTCGGCGCCGACCCGGGGCGCCTGGAGGCGGCCGTGCGGTCAATGTCCGACCCGACCAGCACCGTCCCCGTCAGCCAGATCCTGCGCGGCACACCGCCGCCGCAGGCTTCGGGCTGACTGCGACCTGGCCTGCCCGGCCCGGATGCCCTCGCGGCGGAGCCGGGCAGGCCAGCACCAGACCTCCGCACGCGGTGCACAACGCCCGCGTGCGGGGATGGCCGGGAACCGTCGGCGGGGCGTGGGCAGGTCTCTACGCTCCGTGCGGCGGGGCCGGGCCATCAGCACCGAAATGAGCGACACACCTACGAGCAGGAGGACTGCCATGAACACCAGCACCATCGTCGGCCCCGTGGCCGACGCGGTCGACCTCGACCTGGACGTGCGGATCGTCACCGCCGGGCCCGTGGCGGCGGCGCTGCTGAGCAGCACCGACGACGGCTGCGACACCAAGACGGACGGCGACTGCTGACCTGATCACCGCAACGGTGCCTGCGGCGGGAGTTCCCGCCGCAGGCACCGGTCACCGAACGAAGAACCAGCCGCCTGGGAGGGGCGAGGTGAGAGCAGCGGAGCGGACGCCGTACTACCGGCAGACCGGGATGGCAATGCTGCGGGCCAGCGTGCACACCGATCACGCGGGCGCGGCGCCCTGGCTCGGGCTGTCCCCGGATACCGGCGACGCGCAGTGGTGCAGGTGGCTCACCACGGTATGGGCGGACCGGCCGGTCGCCGAGGCCGTCTCGATCGCCAGCCCGGTGCTGGCCGAGCAGATCGACGCGGTGATCGCCGGCCGGGCGGCCGGTGCCGGGCAGATGCGCCGCATGGCGCTGGCTCTGGCCCGCTACCTGGCGCGGATGCGCAGCCGTGCCACCCCCTTCGGGGCTTTCGCCGGCGTGAGCACCGCATACTTCGGCCCGCTCACCTCGGTGCGGTGGACGGAAGCCCACCAGACCCGCACCCGGGCCGACGCGGTATGGCTCGCCCACATGATCGCCCGTCTCGAAGCCCAAGCAGATCTGAGGCGCCGGTTATCGGTGCAGATCAACGACCTGGCCGTCGTCCGCGGCGAGCGGCTCGTCGTGTCCTGGCCCGCCCACGCCACCGTCGACCACCCGCCAGGCGAGGTATCGGTGCGGCACCTCCCGGTCGTGCAGACGATCCGGGAGGTTGCCACGTCCCCGATCAAGGTCGGCGCCTTGGCCGGCAAGATCGCCGCCGAGCACCCCGGCGCGACCGTGCCCGCGCTGGAGGCGCTGGTGGGCGAACTCATGACGCGGGGCGTGCTGATCAGCAGCCTGCGTCCCCCCTCGACGGCCCCCGACGCCCTCGCCTACCTCCTGGACCGGCTGGAGGAGGCGGGCGCTGCCGGCCTTTCCCAGACGCACGCTCTGGCCGGTGAACTCCGGTCGATTCACGCCCTGTTACGGGAAGCCGACCGCGCGGAGCCCTGGCCCCAGGGGCGGGACCGGCACCAGATCGCGGCGCGGATGGGTGCGCTCTGCGACGCCGTCGACCAGCCCCTGGCTGTGGATCTGCGGCTCGGGGCCACGGTGGTGCTGCCGCAGGCGGCGGCGCGAGAAGCAGCCGAGGCGGCCGAAGCACTCATCCGGCTGAGCCCGGCCCCCATGGGCAGCGCGTCATGGCGGGAATACCACGGCCGGTTCCTGGGCCGGTACGGGCCCGGCACCCTGGTGACGGCCGAAGACCTCGTCGATCCCACGACCGGGCTCGGCTTCCCCCGCCACTTCACCCACCCCGGCGGTGCCCGCGAGTTGTCACCGCGCGATGAGGAACTGCTCGCTGTGGCCCAACAGGCCGCGCTGGACGGCGCCGGCGAGGTCGTCCTGGACGGCAAACGCCTTCAGTCGCTGGCCGCCGGGGCAGATCAGCGGCCGGTATCGCCGGTGGACCTGTGGGTTGATGTCCGCGCCGCCACGACGGCTGCCCTGGACAGCGGCGACTTCACCCTGGGCGTGCGCGGGTTCGGCCGGCTGGCCGCGAACACCGGCCGGTTCCTGGACCTGCTGGACGAACCCGACCGGCAGCAGATGTCCGCCCTGAACGCCGAGCTGCCGACCGGCGTGGCGGGCGCGCTCGCCGTCCAGCTGTCGTTTCCGCCCCATCAGGTGCGGCAGGAGAACGTCCAGCGCGTTCCGCCCGTGCTGCCGGACATGATCACCCTGGCCGAATACGGTGAACCGGCCGCCGGCCGCATCCCGTTTCGGGACCTCGCGGTCACCGCCGACCAGCACCGGCTGTATGTGGTGTCGCTGTCCCGGCGGCGGGTGGTGGAGCCGATGCTCCCCCACGCCGGGGCCCGGCACACGATGCCGCCCCTGGCCCGGCTGCTGCTGGAGATCCCGCGCTCCGCCCACCCCCAGGTGATGTCCTTCGACTGGGGTGCCGCCTCCGGCCTGCCGTTCCTGCCCTCCTTGCGCTACGGACGCAGCATCCTGGCACCGGCCCAGTGGCACCTGCGCCCGGCCGACCTGCCCGGCCCCACGGCACGACCGGGCGACTGGGGTGCGGCCCTCGACTCGGTGCGCGAACAGCGGCGCCTGCCCGCCTGGATCGCGGTCGGCTCCGGGGACCAGCAGCTGCGGCTGAACCTGGACGAGGCCATGGACCGTGACCTGCTGCGTACGCATCTGGACGCGGCAACCGGCCCGGTCACGCTGACCGAGACGCCCACCGCCGCCGACCACGGCTGGTTCGGCGGCCGGGCCCACGAGATCGTCATCCCGCTCGCTACGACCGCGCCTCCCGCCCCTGCGCCCGCATTCCTGACCGGATCGGCACCGCTGCCGCTGGCTGAGCCCGCTGCGGGGAAGGAGGTGGTGTACGTCAAGCTGTACGGCCACCCGGAAGTCTTCGACACGCTGCTGACCGACCATGTGCCGGCGCTCCTGGCCCAGTGGGTCACGCCACCACAGTGGTGGTTCGTCCGCTACCGCCATCCCGCCCCTCACCTGCGGATCCGGCTGCACGACGCGGACCGCGCACGCGCCGCCGGATATGTGGCGGCCTGGGCGGACGGCCTGCGGCAGCTCGGCCTCATCGCCGAGATCACCTTCGACTCCTACCAGCCGGAGACCGGACGCTACGGAGCCGGTGCCGCCATGACGGCGGCCGAGGCCCTGTTCGCCGCCGACTCCGCAGCCGTCCTGGCCCAGCTCACCGCGCTGTCCCGGTCCAGTGACCTGCATCCGCAGGCGCTGACCGCCGCAAGCCTGGCCGACCTGGCATCTGCGATGACGGGCAGCCGGCCCGCCGGATTGCGCTGGCTCACCGACCACCCGCAGCTTGCCGGGCAGGCCCCCATCCGGGATCGCGACATGCGCCGGCAGACGCTGCGGATCGCCGGCGGCCAGGCCCTCGACGACCTGCCCGGCGGCCCACAGATCGCGGTCGCCTGGGCGGCGCGGGCCCAGGCCGCCGCCCGGTATGCCGCCTGCCTCACCCCCGCGACCACCCACCTCACGCCGGGCTCGGTCCTCACCTCGCTGCTGCACATGCACCACATCCGCGCACACGGCATCGATGCGGACGCCGAAGCGATGACGCACAAACTCGCACGGGCCATCGCCCTGGCCTGGTCCGCACGCCGAGGCACCGAGGAGAGGACGGACCGATGAGCGTCCTGGATACCGGGCGTCAGACCGCCGCCGCGGCCATGGCCGACCAGATCGCCGCGGCCCTGACCGTGCCGCCGCCGTCGGAGTTCGGCGACGACTACAGCCCGGGAAGCCCCCGCTGGCGCGACCAGTCGCTGTCCAAGGGCGCCGCCGGCGTCGCCGTCCTGCACGGGCTGCGCGCCCAGCACGGCCTGGCCGACGACAAGCCGCTGCGCACGTGGCTGGCCCGCGCCACCCGCGACGATCTGACCGCCGGACCAGGTGCCGGATTGTGGTTCGGGGCACCCGCGCTCGCCTTCGCCCTCCAGGTCGCTGCCCCCGACGCCTACCCGGGCGCCGCGGGCCGCCTCGATGACGCCGTCGCCCGACTCGTGCGCACCCGCCTCGACGCCGCCCACGCCCGCATCGACGCCGCACGGCGCCCCTCACAGTACGAGTTCGACCTCACCCGCGGACTCGTCGGACTCGGCGCCCACGTCCTGAACCGCGACCCCGGCGGCGACCTCGTACGCCAGATCCTGGCCTACCTGGTGCGGCTGACCGAGCCGGTGGAGGCCGCCGACGAAGCGGGCACGGGGGCGCCGGGCTGGTGGACTTCCGATAGTTCCGCCCGCGACCGTGATCCCGGCTTCGCCGCAGGAGAAGCCAATTTCGGGATAGCGCACGGGTGTTCCGGGCTGCTCGCGATCCTGGCTCTGGCCATGCGGCAGGGGGTGAGCGTCGACGGGCAAGCTGCCGCCATCGACCGGATCTGCCGGTGGCTGGAGGACTGGCGGCAAGCGGCACCGGCGGGACCGTGGTGGCCCGAGCGGATCAGCCTGCCCGAACTCCAGGCCGACCGTCCCTGTCAGGACGGACCACTGCGCCCCTCGTGGTGCTACGGCACCCCCGGCCTGGCCCGCGCCCAGCAACTGGCCGCCCTCGCCCTCGGCGACCGGGTGCGCCAGCAGTCGGCCGAAGACGCCCTCACCCGGTGCCTGGCCGACCCCGTCCAGCTCGCCCGCATCAACGACCCCGCGCTGTGCCACGGCTGGGCCGGCCTGCTCATGACGGCCTGGCACGCCGCCGCCGAGGCGGTCACCCCCGATGTCGCCGCCCACCTGCCGCACCTGCTCGACACGCTCCTCACCCATGCCCGCGACGCCCGGCCCAGGGCCCTGCCCGGTCTGATCGAAGGCCGCGCCGGCGTCGCCCTGACCCTGCACACCCTCGCCACCACCCCGACCGGCGCGCACGGCGGCTGGCCCGCCTGCCTTCTCCTCGGCTGAACGCCGCCGCACACCGATTGGACTGCGACGATGCCCGAACCCGACACCCGCTGGCGGCAGGTCAACCTGTGGTGCGACACCTGGCAGGCCGCTGAGCAGATGGCCGCCCGCCACCTCGGGCCGCTGCTGACCGAGGCGGAACAGCTCGGGGACATCACCGCCTGGTGGTTCATCCGCAAGGGCGAATCATGGCGGCTGCGCGTCCTCCCCGCCGGTGACCGCGACGCGGCTGCCTCCCTCGCGCGGCTGACCACGACGCTCACCGGCCGCTCCGTCATCCTTCACGCCAAAGAGGTCATCTACGAGCCGGAGACCCGCCGCTTCGGCGGACCGGAAGCGATGCACGTGGCCCACGTCCTCTTCGGTGCCGACAGCCGCCACATCCTGCACCACCTCGCCAGTACGCAGGAGGCAGGAGACCTGCGCCGCGAAATCGGCATCCGGCTCGCCACCCGGATGATGCTCGCCGCCGGCCAGGACTTCTACGAACAGGGCGACATCTGGGCCCAGGTCGCCGAGCATCGCGGCAGCGAAGGACAGATCGAGCCCTCCCCGCGAACCCTCGCCGCGGTGCAGACTCTTATTACCGCCGAAAGGGATGACCAGGACAGCCCTCTGACCGTGGCGCCCGGGTGGCCCGCCGCGTTCGAGGACGCGGGAGCCGCCCTTGCCGACCTGGCCCGGAGTGGGCACCTCGCCCGGGGACTTCGGGCCGTGCTCACCGATCATCTGCTGTTCGCCTTCAACCGGCACGGCATCTCCGCACCCCACCAAAGCGCCCTGGCCACCGCCGCGAGCCGCGTGGTCTTCCACCGGGAACCGATACCCAGCCCACCACCGCAAAGCGGCCATAACGATCCCGTTCACCCCACTACAGTCAGGCACGTGACCATGCACTCCACCGACGCCCCGACCCTCGACCCGCACGAGCTGATCGAGACCCTCATCGCCAGGATCGACCGCCTCGGGAGCTTCCGCACCTCCCGGGTCAAGGACGCCTTCCGCGCCGTGCCCCGGCACGTCTTCCTGCCCGGTGTGGACCTGGCGACCGCCTACGCGCCCAAGCCCGTGGTGACCAAGCGGGCCGAAGACGGCAGCGCGATCTCCTCGGCCTCCAGCCCGAGCATGGTGGCCGCCATGCTCGAACAACTCGACGTCCAGCCGGGCTACCGCGTCCTGGAGATCGGCGCCGCCACCGGCATCAACGCCGCCCTGCTCGCGGAGCTGGTCGGCCCGACGGGCTCGGTGGTGACCATCGAGCTCGACGACGACCTCGCAGCCGGCGCCCGCACCAGCCTGGCCGCCGCCGGATACGGCCAGGTCGAGGTCATCCGCGGCGACGGCGCTCTCGGCGACCCGAGCGGCAAGGTGTTCGACAGGATCATCGTCACCGCCGGGGCGTGGGACGTCTCCGCCGCCTGGTGGCAGCAGCTCGCCGTCGGCGGGCGCCTCGTCGTGCCGCTACGCCTGCACGGCAGCGGCCTGACCCGCTCGCTCGCTTTCGATCGCACTCAAGACGACCGGATGCTCAGCACCAACGCCGAAGTCTGCGGCTTCGTGCCCATGCGCGGCGCCTCGGAGATGGGCGAACGCCACGTCCGGCTCGCCGACGACGTCATCCTCAAGATCGAAGCCGATGACCTGCCCGACGAGGCCGCCCTCGCCAAGGCCCTGCCCCACCCCGCCCACCAGCAGTGGACCGGGATCGAAGTCCGCCACGACGAACCCGCCGCCCACCTCGACCTGTGGCTCGCCACCGTCCCGGGCGGCCTGCGCTTCGGCCGGCTCTCTGTCAGTCCCTCCGCCCGCACCCTCGGCCTGGCCGACCCGGCCATGCGGTGGGCCGGAGCGAGCCTGTACGACGGCGGCACAGTCGTCTACATCACTGCCCGCCCCGTCAGCGACGACGCCAACGAACTCGGCATCACCGCCCACGGCCCCGACAGCAGCAAACTCCTCGGCCAGGTCAGCGACCTCCTGCACCGCTGGAGCCAGGAAAGGCCCGCACAGCCCACAGTCACCGCCTACCCCGCCACAACACCCGACGATCAACTCGCCCCCGGTGCCCGCGTCACCCGACCCGAGACCCGCCTGACCATCGGCTGGTGACGGCGCGAGAACGACGCTGCCTTGAGGCGGGGTGAACGGCCCCGTCATCGCACGAACGCCCGGCGGTGGGGCACCTTCTCAAACCGGTGCCCCACCGCCGGGCGGCGTCAGCAGCCGGCAGCGGCTCAGCTGCACGACCCGAAGGGGGCCGTACTGGTGCGGGCCGCTGGCAGACGGCGGACGTTCCCCGCCCCGGCGGCCTGCTCCCGCAGTCGCTCGATCTCCAGGTGCTGTGCCGCGATCCGCGACATGGCCAGCTGCTTGAAGGCGATCAGGTCGCCGATCTGCGACTCCTGCTGGCTCAGTGCGTTGTGGCAAAGGGAGTCCCTGTTCGGTGAGCAGGGGCTTCTTCGTGTGCGGGGCATGATCGCGACGGGGTAGGGGCAGGCAGCGGACGGCTCGTTGTTGATCGAGGAGGGTGCGATGCCGTCGGTGCTGGGGTTGATGGAGCCTTCGCCATCTTCGAACGTGCAGGTCGGAGGGGCTGGTGTGCGGTTTGGTCGGGGTGCTCGGGCTGGTCGCGGGCGCGAGTCCTCGGTCTTGATCGTCCGTCAGTCGCCGGTCAGCGGTTGACTTCGATGTTCGTCAGGACGAGCAGAGCGCGCAGGAGGGCGGTGGCGCGGCCGGGGTCGGTGCGGAGCTTCGTCAACACGCGCCAGTTCTTCAAGTGGGCGAATCCGTGTTCGATCGGGGCGCGTCCGGCGGCCAGTACGCGGTTGGCCTCCTTCTGGCCGGGGGTCAGCTTGCGGGTGCGGGTGGCCTTGTAGCCGGTGACGATGACCAGGTCATCGGGGTCGTCGGGGTTGTCCACGCCAATGAAGCCCAGGTCGGCGAGTGCCCCGAGGCCGGCGGCCTTCAAGTGTTCGACGATGTGCTCGTGGCGGGCGGCCTTCGCGTCGTGGGTCCGGCCCGGCCGGTCCGCCGAGATCCAGATCAGGCGGCCCTTCTCGTCGGTCAGGGCGAGGAAGTGCAGGCCGTGGCGGTGGTGCTTGCCGGAGTAGTTGCGCCGGTCCTCGGCTCCAGTGCGGCGCTCGGTCGGTATCAAGGTGCCGTCGAGCAGCACGACCTCCCCATCGCGCTTCGCGATCTTCTTCAGGGCACGGTCCAGGCGCGGGGCCTTCGCGGCGAGCAGGCCGATCATCTCGTCGCGCCAGCGCCGCAGGGTGGATTCGGGCACGTCGTTGCCGCCGCCCAGGTCGAGTACGCGCTGGTCGTGCCGCAGGTTGGCCAGGACCAGCAGGGCGATCCGGGCCGGCGGCAGCGTACGGAACGGGGACTTGATCGCCTTCAGGCGCTCGCGCAGCAGGCCGGCCATGTACTCGACGGTGTGCGTGGACACGTTGAGGCGGCACTGGTAGACAAGGGAGACGCCCTCGGCGGGCGTGTTGTTTTTGGTCACACATTCTCAACAGCCGCCGGGGGCACCCCGGTTACGGGTCAGCATGCCGCACCCGGCCTGGTGCAGGTGCTGGTCACAGGCGTGTGGTGAAGCGGCCGTCGGGCAGCTTGCGCAGCCAGCCCCGCTCGGCGAGCTTGGTCAACTTGCCGCGCAGCGGCTCCAGCTTGCCCCGCACGCTGGTGTCCAGGCCCAGCACTTCGGCGACCGCGCGGGTCGCCACCGGAGCTCCGGCCTGGTGGACCGCAGCCATGATCCGCTGGTAGTCCGGCGGCAGCGCGCTCTCGTCTATGCCGCCCTCGCGGTGCGGGACCAGCAGCACCGCACGGCCCGCGACCGGCACCGCGACCGGCGCGGCCTCCTCAGCCACCGCGTGTTCGGCAGCGAGCTGTTCGGCCATGCGCTGCCAGACCCGTTCGGCCACGGCGAGTTCGTCACGCTCGGCCCGCACCTGGTCGAGCTGCTTGACCAGCCGTTCTTCGAGTTCGTCCAGTTCCGTGCGCCGCGCGGCGATCCGTACCGCGATCTCGGACTCCGTCATGCAGCGGATCGTAGGCGGCCCTCTGGCCGGGACGCGCAGGAACCGGCGAAACCGCCCCGGCGCGACCTGCCAGACGATCAAGACCGCAGACTTGCGCCCGCGACCAGCCCGAGTATCCCGACCCAACCGCACGCCAGAGCCTCCGACCAGGCATGTTCGAAGATGGCGATGACTCCTAGAAGAGGACAGCCGAGAACCCCATTCCACAGTTCGCCAAGAACCATCGGAGTGCTGCGCACCCTCATCCACTGCCGGGGGCTACCGCCGCCCCCGGCCACCCCGCGCCAGCGCCTTGGATGCGCTGGACCATCCCGTTGGTCATGATCCTGCGCTTCGCGCACCACTGCAGGCCCTGGCGGGCCTTCCGTTGGACCAAGCCCTCTTCCTCCCGCGGTTGCTCACCGTCGTGGCCAAGGACTGGCCTGATGCAGGAACAGAAACCACAGGATGCGCGTGCGCGCGAGTAGCCGTGGGGATCGGCGTTTACACAACCGGGAGTCCTGCCGGGACATCCACGGGCCCGCCAACTCCGCGACGAGCAGGCCGAGTCACCGCCGCTGTCAGCCCGGGCGGATACGATGCGGGAGAGCCATACGGACCAAGGATCGCTTCACAACGTCCCCAACCCGTACGGCTCTCCCCACGGCCACGGCCCGACCCCTCGCCCTCGTGCACCACGCCGCCAGGCCGCGTCCCGCCTGATCGCCCGCAACAGCGCCGCAACACTCCCGGGGGGACCATGACCGACACGCCACCTGCCGCCAGACCCGCCCGCAGCCCACTGCCCCGCGTGTCCCTTGCAGCCGCCGCCGGGGCCGCGCTCGTCGCCGGCCTCGTCGGCTACGCGGCGGGCCAAAGCCGGGGAAACGGCAACGGAACCACGAGCACGTCGTCATCGGCATGCGCCGCAGCCCAGCAGGCGGGCACCAGGCAAATGGCCACCGTCAACGCCGACCCGACCAACGCCGCGCAGACACGGACGCTGGCGAACCTCATCATCCAGAATCCGGGCTGTTTCGACCCTGGGACGCTGGCCGGGGCGCAGACACTCATCGACCAGTTGAATCAGGGCGCGGCGGCCGATGCGGCCAGGAACGCGGTGTGCGCCGCATCGAGCGAGCCGTGGTGGAAGTGCTGACCCGACCCTCATCGCACGCGCCCCTTCCCCGCCCTCCTGCGGGGGGCGGGGCGCCGCCGTGTCAGGGCGCAGGAGATCACGCTGTGCGCACCTCGGTGCCGTCCGAACCGCAGCATCGCCCGGGCCCGACGCCCGTCGGGAACCGGTGTGGGCGGCCGGTACCGTCCTGCTCCACCGCCTCACCCACGGCATCGACGACCAGGCCGTCGCGCTCGGCCCCGCACCCACCACAGCGGGCCGGCATCGGCGCAGCCGGCACGACGAACTCGGGTCCGTGCGGGGTCAGCCGAGCCAGATCAGATCGGTGATGCGGAACTCGCGTATTCCGGGGTAGCGGCTGTAACTGATGAGCACCGTGGTCTGCGGGACATCGATGTTGAAGCGGCTGTCGCCCATCGGTAGTCCGGGCAGAGGCTTGCCCGCATCGGCGCCGGCCTCCACGGCGAGCGCCTGGAGGAAGAGCACCACCTGGTCGTGCAGCCCCTCGTGGCCGGTGGTCCGCATCGCCTCTAAGCCTCGATCCGCCGGGCAATAGCCGGTCCAGGGCTTGGACATGAAGGCGCGGATGCCCTCTGAGCTGGGACGATGGGACTTCCTAGGGTTCCATGTCCACAGAATTGGAGTGCATCCGCGAGATGCAATCTTCCCATGCCGCTTCGGCGGTGTCCGCCGCGTTCGATGACACGAATCTGGTCGCGTATGCCGGGCTGGTCCCGGTGATGCGGCTGGCCGAGCGGTGCGGGCTGCCGCGGCTGGTGACCGAGAAGGTGAAGCTGACCGGAGCGAAGAACGGCGCGGGTGCGGCGGCGGACGCGAAGGTCACCAGCATCGTGGGCGGCATGGTCGCGGGCGCGGACAGCATCGACGACCTGGACGTCCTGCGGCACGGCGCGATGCCCCTGCTGTTCGGAGGTCTGCGTGCCCCGTCCACGCTGGGGACGTTCCTGCGCGCGTTCACCCACGGTCACGCCCTCCAACTCCAAGCCGTGCACCGCCGGTTCCTGGCCCAACTGGCAGCCCACACCCCGCTGCTGCCCGGCGCGGGTGAGAAGGCATTCATCGATGTCGACTCCACCCACAAACGGGTCTACGGCCGTACCAAGCAGGGCGCCGAGTACGGCCGGTTCAAGGGCATCCGCACCCTGCACCCCCTGCTCGCCACGATCTGCACCCCCACCTCCCGGCCGGTGATCGCCACCGTGCGGCTGCGACGCGGCAAGGCAGCAGACTCCCGCGGCGCCCCGAAACTTGTCAGCCAGGCGCTGGCCACCGCCGTCGAGGCCGGCTGCACCGGCCTGCGCATCCTGCGCGCGGACTCGCAGTTCTACAACGCCGGCGTCATCGCCGCGTGCCGCCGGGCCGGGGCTCACTTCTCCGTCACCTGCGGCATGAACCCTTCCGTCAAACGGGCCGTCCTGGCCATCGACGAAGCCGCATGGCAGCAGATCACCTACCCCACCGCCGTGCCCGACCCCGACACCGGCGAGCTCATCTTCGATGCCCAGGTCGCCGAGATACCCGCCTACACCGCGTTCGCGAGCCGGAAGAAGAGCGAGCAGGCCACCGCCCGCCTCATCGTGCGCCGGGTCCGTGACCTGGCCAAACCCGCCGTCGTCGGTGAGCAGGGCGAGTTGTTCCCCGTCTGGCGTTACCACCCGTTCTTCACCGACAACCCCGCGCCGACGCTCGTGGCCGAGCGGGAACACCGCCACCACGCCGTCGTCGAGCAGGTCATCGCCGACAGCAAAGCCGGAGCCCTCGCCCACCTGCCCTCGGGCCACTTCCATGCCAACGCAGCCTGGCTGATCCAGTGGGCGATGGCCTACAACCTGCTCCGCGCCGCCGGTGCCCTGACCTCGGCCTTCCACACCAAGGCCACCACCGCCACCTTGCGCACCCACCTCGTCCGTGTCCCGGCCAGGATCGCCCGCTCCGCCCGGCGCCTCACCCTGCACCTACCGGACAACTGGCCCTGGCAACACGCCTGGACGCACCTGTTCGACACTGTCCACCGCCCACCCGAAGCAGCCCGACGTTCCTGACCACCTCGCCCGCCAGGGCCCGACCGGAGCCGCATTCGTGGAAGAGCTGGGCAGACCAGCGGATACCCCCTGCCCACCCACGGCCACCGCCCCACACCCAGCTCACAAGCCCCGCAGAAGATCATTCTCGAGCCACGTCGGTGGATCGAGGCTAAGACGGTGGCGGCGTCCTCCGTGCAGAAGACAGTCCACCCGCGGCCGCCGCTCACTGCTCACCGGCCAGGCCGGGCAGGGGAACGAGGCCACGGCCGGCGTCGGCATCGGCGAGCCGCTGCTCGCGCCCGGGGCGGGAGTCGAACAGCGCCTCCATCCACCACTTCCTCAAGACGGCGTTGATCGGCTCGCCTTCCTCGGCCCGGCCGATCTCGGCGTAGAAGGCCATGCGCTTGGCAGAACCGAGCGCGCCGGCCACGGCGTCGATGGTGGGCGGGATGGGGCGGACCCGCGGGTCAGGTGCCGGGTGTTCGGGCTGAGCTGTCACAGGTCTCTCCTTGCGGGATGAGGGTTCAAGTGTCCTACGGCCCGAGCGTGGCATACCGCCGCAAGAGGGCTCGATGCAGCCGAGGACCGTGCCGGTCTCGTCGGCCCCGAGCAGCCACCAGCGGGGCGGCCCTGCACATAGCCGCGTGCGGCCGGGCGGTTCCAGCGGCCCGTCGCCCGCCACGGCCGCGCCGACCGAGCGGCCGCCATCGGCTCGATCCTCTCGACCCAGCCATCGCTGCGGCCGACCAAGGCGCTCAGCGTGGCCTGGTCATGCCCCGCCACCCGCGCCGGCCGCCCGAAGGCATACCGCGCGGCATCGGCGACCCTGCCGAGACCGTGCCGTACACCCCGGTTGCGCCCCGCGCAGACCCGTCACAGACGCCCTCCACCAGGGAAAACACCCCCTACAGGGTCGGTGACACGTTCGTTAATGCCCGGTCAAGAGCCCCCCGGGCCCGCGCCTTCGCCCGGCGGGCGCTGACCGAAGGCGTAGCCACAGGCGTGGCATTGCACCACGCCCCTGCGCACGTTGTTGCCGCAGACCGGACATATCCGCGCGCGGGGCCGCGTCACCAACCACAGCACGCCGAGAATGACATCGCCGAGAGCCCAGAGGGTGAACACCAAGCCGACGCCGATCCCGGTCCCGACGTTGCCGGCCTGGCAGTCGGTCAGCGCGTTTCCGGTCAGACCGGAGCAACTCTTGGCATTCGAGGAGATCCCCACGATGACCCAGATCAACATGACCAGATTGAAGGCGAGAATGACCCAGGTGAAGACACGCCACCGGGGAAAGCGCAGGCGGTGCGCCTTCGTCTGACGTGGTACCGGCCGGGGCGGGCGCCAATCCGGGTGGCCACCAGGCGGCGGATCATCCTGCTGAGCCATGGGGGACCTCCCTGCTCGATGCACCGTCGCCACGGGTGCAAATGGATTGCCCACTTGCCAGTGTGGTGGCGCCGTCCCAGATCCGCCTGACGACTACCGGCTTCGCGGGCGAGGGCGGACCCACACCCCCGGCCCGCCCCGCACGCCCGGGGCCCACCGGGATGCCCGCCATCTGGACGGAGCACCGCCCACCGGCCGCCCGGTCCTGCCCGTCTCCGGCTGACCCGTGCCCTCCTCGCCGGACCGCTCAAGGCGCACCTGCTCCAGGCCCGGACCGCCGCGCTTGCCCCCAGCTCGCCCCGCCCCCGCCCGCGCAGCAGCGATCCCCGGCGCCCCCGACGGCGTCCGGCGGGGGAGACCGCACCCCTCGCCGGACGTCCACCCAGGCGACCCGGGGGCGCGCCGGGCGGGCACCGGAGCAAGCACGGCCGGCCCCGGGGCACCGGGCCGAGCCGCCCCCCCGGCCGCCGACCGAGCGACCCACCGACCGGAAGGACCGCGCGACACGCCCGTGTTTTCCGGACGGGCCCGTGTCCGGCCCAGCCCCCGGCCAGTTGTGCGCGGCAACGCGACCACCCGGCGCGCCGGCGCGTCCGGGCCGCCGGCCGAGGAACCGCGCGCCGGGACCGAACCGGCCCACCACGCCAAGGAGATCGATCCCATGCCGCGCCCGAACTTCAACAGCCACCCCGGCGGCAGGCCCTGACCCGGGAAGGCCAGGCAGCCGCCGCGACAAGGGCACCGATCTCCCCGCAGTGCACCGGAGCCGAACAACTCGACTGGCCGGAGCAGCACACCATGTGCCCCGGCAACACGGAGCTGCGCGCGCCCGGCGTCCCTGCGTGCTGGCCACCGGTACGCGTCTACCGGTGCGACTGCCCCTGCCACACCACACCCGCGGGAGGCGACAACTGAATGACCACCACCCGTGTGCAGCGCACAGGCGCACACCGCTGACCCGTGCCGGGGACGGGAAGCGACAAGCCCGGCCCGGTCCAGGCCCATCCCCAGCAGCGCCCGATACGGTGAGCCGGCCCCGCCCAACTCCCGACCTGGAAGAGCACCTGTGATCTACGGCCAGTACCGTGCCAAAGGCGCCCCCGTCCTCGGCGTACCCCCCGGCAGCCGGGGCCCCTTCGGCGTCCACCACCCCGAGTCCGAAACGGACCATCCACAGGACGAACGGGCCACTGCTGTCACCACATCAGGCAGCACCGCATCCGCAGCCCAGACCCAGAACCGGCCTTAGCCACGGCGGGCGCCCGGCCGGACCGCCCCGAAACCCCCGTGGCGGGGTACGGAGGTGCCGACTGGCCAGGCGGGCGGCTTCACCCGCCTCCGGTGATTGGCGTATCGATCTTGATCCACGACGTGGACACCCCGGGCTCGTAACGCGATGTCAGGCGCTTGCACACGATCCCGGCCCGTGCGGCATGAAGCGCTTCCGCGCCGCGCCCGACCGCTGCGGCCGGCCCCCAGAGGGCCCCGTCCATTCCCTGCGCGAGCAGGCGCAACCGCCGCTCGGTGTAGGGCTGGTCGACCAAGAGCTGACCGCCGAGCATCATCAGGTCGATCAGCACCAGGCGTCCTCGCTGTCCCTCCTCGTCGGGTGGGGTGATGACGCCGTCAAGGACCGCCGGCCGCCGCGGCGCGAAACCGAAAGACCACAGCCACGGGTAGACCGCGGTGATGTCCTCTCCCGATCCCGAGAGGATCTGCATCCGGCCGTCGTCCCCGGGCACGTAGATGATGGCCCGCTCACCGCGGTACCGGGTCTCGGCCGCCCACTGGTCGTCACCACCCGGCAGCGGCAGACGGCCCGGCGACGCGAGCATAGGCATGATCCTCAGCGGAGAAGCCACGACTCCACTCTCACCCCGCCAGCCGAC
>CAVWOS010000012.1:0-127600 GCA_963756705.1 uncultured Actinomycetota bacterium
ACGGGTGCAGGGGTTTGAGCTCGATGACATGGTGCTCCGCGCCTGGGTGGAGTTCGGCGACCTCTCGATCACGAGTTGCCCGCCCGATTCCGGTCGTACGTCGCGGCGAGCGGGCGCGTTGTGGCTGTGGGGCCCAACGTCCTCTGGCACCTGGGGGCGACCTTCGCGGAGGCGTTGGGCTGCGTGGTGGACGGCGATGGCGGGAGCGATCGGGCGGAGCCGGCGGACTGGCTCGCCAACCGCCTCCCCGACGGGTCAGCAGAAAACCCCTCCGAAGAGGGGTTTTCCTGTGGTGTCCGAGGGGGGATCGATACCATAAACCCACCGGTGCCGCTCACGATCAGCGGCGATTTGCGGCTGGATGAACGCCGTGAGTGATCACGAAGCCGGTGGGCATGTCCGCGGTGCAGAGCGGGGGAGCTCTTCACCCACGCCGAAGTTCGCTCTCCGGTGGCAGCGCGCTGACGACAGGGCCGTCACCGTCGGGGATCGGTTGTGGTCTGTGAACAGCAGGTTCTTGATGTCCGATCGAAGAACGAGGTGTCATCGGCGGCCGTAACGGGTGCTTCCGCTGCTGGGCCGATAGGCGTCCTTTACGATCTGTTCGAGGTCCTCTTCGCTGAACATCCGATGGGCGCCGACCTGACGGTGGGGGATTCGCCCGCTGGCGGACTCCGTCCGCAGCCATGAGGCTCCAACCCCGAGGCGTTCGGCGGCTTGGGCGATGGAGTACAGGAGTGGCCCCTGCTTCTGTGACTTGGTGTCCGCCTTCCCTGCGGGTCGCCCAACGGGAGCACGCGCCGGGGCTGCCACGGGCAGACCGAGCACGGCGGCGTCAGCTGCGGCCATCAGGATGCCGAGTCCCCGCAGTCGGGCCACGTCGCCGACCCCGTCATTCGGGCCGGGCAGTCCGAGCGCACGCCGCCCCTGGGTCGCTGGGTCATCCGACGGGAGGAGCAGCGCGGCAAGTCGGTAGTCTTCCTCGGTGAGCGAGGCGCCGGCAGCCAGTTCGCGGCTCAGGCGCAACCGCTGGCGCTGCAGAGTCCGCTTGTCCAGGCGCCAGATCCGCTCGCGCAGCTCCTCCCAGCTCGGATGCGCCTTGACGACGGCGAGAGCTTCGTCGGCCAGCTCCGGCCCCGGATGGCCAGCGGCCTGCCGGTGCAGTGAGCACACCTCCCCGCCTTCCTCGACCGGAAGTTTGCAAGGGAAGCCGTAGAAGGAGGTGACAGGTGCCGGGCAGCGCAGCCGGTCCCGGGCGAGCACGCCCCACATGCCCTGACGGATGTACTTGATCTGCTGTGCGACGCCAGGTATTGCCTTCGTCGGCACGCCCCACTCCATGGCCGCTTCGCGGGGGCTGAGGTGATCCAGCGCCCGGAGCCGCTCCATCGGTGTACCCACACCTTCCACCAAGCGCCCTCCTCTCCGAGCTTCGTCACATCGCAGCAGTGCTCGACCATCATCGGCAGCCACCGCGCACGGCAGCAATGGCCGAGCAGACCTGAGCACCCCATGCCCGCAACTGAGGCTCGACGACCATCTATGGACCGATACTTCGCGGCAACGACAAACTTACGGCTGAGGGCGCCGAACAGGAACTTGACGCTTGCCCTGCTGGGATGTCGGTCTTCGGCGTCTGGTCAGGCCGTCCTCGGACCGGAACTTTGGGTCCCTCCCGGTGGCGGGATCACCGAACCCTCGGAGGGTAAGGGGTTTCTGCCGCCACCCGGGACTGAAGGAGTTGGGTCGAGCCGCGCCAGAGTTGCCATGCAGGGCCATGTCCCAGCCACGGCTAGGTTCCGCCCATGATCGCCAGCCCGGCCCACCGCCAAGGACGGCGGGAGCAGAAGAACACACGATCGATAAAGTGTCTGTGAACTAAGTCAATGACTAGCTCGGGTGGGGTAGCTGAGTTACGGTAAAGGCTGGCCCGTGTCAGGCTGTCCGAAAGTCGCCCCCAGCTCGGAGAATTACATGTCAGACTCCACCAACGCGCCCGTCACGCTGGCGGGGATCGCACGCATCGCGGGCGTCGGTCGAGCGGCGGTGAGCAATTGGCGGCGCCGCCACGACTCGTTCCCGACGCCCGTCTCCGGGACGGATACCAGCCCGCAGTTCTCCCTCGCCGACGTCGAACGATGGCTCCAAGCCAACGGGAAGATCGAGCGGGTTGGGCTGTGTGAGCGGTTGTGGCCGCGATATGAGGCGCTAGGTGACCGTGCAGTCATGGGGGCGGCGCTCGCGGAAGCCGGCCGTCGCCTCCTCGCTGAGGAAGGCGCCGACCCAGCCATGCCAGAGCAGTCGGCTCTTCCGGAGGAGGCCCGCCGCGTGCTGGACGAGACCGTCGTTGCTGGGCGTCATGAAGGAGGCCGCGAGACTTTCCATTTCCTGCTTTCGCGCTGGCTCGACACCCATGTACGGCAGGTCAGCACCACCCCGGCCCCACTGGCTCGGCTGATGGTGGACATTGCTCTAACCGTGCGGGCCAGAAGGGAAGAGGGCTGGGATGCACGGACAAGCGTCCTCGATCCAGCGTGCGGCGTGGGCGGGCTGCTTCTGGCAGCAAGTGAAGGCTTGAGGGAGCGGGCGGCCGAAGCTAACTTCACAGATCCGACCCTCTTTGGGACGGACCTCGATCCGACAGTTGCGGGGCTGGCAGCGGCGCGGCTCGGCTTCGCCCACACAGAAGGGCGAGGAGTGGGTCCGGAGATCAAGGTAGGAGACTCACTCCGTGCAGATCCACACGGTGCCGTACGGGCCGACATCGTTCTGTGCAATCCTCCGTTCAACGCGCGCGACTGGGGGCACGAGGAACTGGCCACCGATCCCCGCTGGGTCTACGGCCTGCCACCGAGAACTGAGCCCGAACTCGCCTGGATCGAGCACGCCCTGGCGCGACTGGTGCCTGATGGTGTGGCTGTACTCCTGCTGCCGCCGGCGGTTGCCTCCCGGCGTGCTGGCAGGCGCATCCGCGGGGCGCTGCTGCGCACGGGCGCGCTGCGGGGAGTCATCGCGCTGCCGGCCGGGGCAGCGCAACCGCACAGCGTCTCGCTCCAATTGTGGATCCTCCGGATGCCCGCGTCCGACGGCGGAGCGACTTCCGGCGAACGCCTGTTCCTCTTCGATGCTGCCACTGCACAGAGGGCAGCCCGGGGAGCTCAGAACATCGATTGGCCGCATCTGAGCGGCCGCGTACTCGACGCGGTACACGCGCATCCCTGGTCCGGAGAACGGAAGACAGGAGTCAAGGAGCAACTGCCGGAGGGGTGTGTCACCGTTCCCGTGATGGACCTGCTCGATGAACAGACGGATCTTACGCCCGCCCGCCACGTACCGGAGACGGCGGCGGAGGCTCAAGCCAAGGTCCATGAAGCCCGGGGGCGCCTGGATGCCCTACTCGACGAGGTGCGCGGGCATTCCCGGTGCCTCGCGGCGATCGACCTGTCGGCGGGCGGCGACGCTGCGTCCACGGTCACTGTCTCGGAGTTGAGCGGTGCCCGCGCGCTCAAGCTGCGGCAGGGGCAGACGCTTCCCGGCGAGCTGATGCAAGGGGACAGGCTTCCGGATGGTGCTGTACCGGTCCTGAGCGTTCCTGACCTGGTCCAGGGAGGGCGGCCGGGTGGCTGGCTCGCCGGGGCCGATGTAAAGAAGGGCGCCAGCATCGGCTCACTCACCGTGGCCGAACCGGGGGATGTCGTCGTGGCAGGTGTCGAGCGGGCGTATCGCGTCTGGGTCCAGGAGGGCACGCCACTGGTACTCGGGCCCCAGCTTTATGCGCTGCGTCCAGACCGCGAACTCCTCGACCCCTGGTTCCTCGCAGGCTGCCTGCGTGCTCCGGCGAACGCGCGGCAGGCCGGTTCCCACACTTCCAGCTCGGCCCGTATCGACGTGCGCAAACTGCAGGTGCTCCAGCTTTCCTTGGCCGAACAGCAGGCGTACGCAGCGGCATTCAGGGAACTGTTGGCACTGGAGGAGTCGCTTCGCTCGGTCGCAGCGGTGGGTGAGGATATCGTCCGGGGCATCGGGGACGGGCTCGCGTCGGGCAGGCTGCACCGATCGCGCCGATGAGCGCGTCGCCCGCATTAGCGAGGCGAGCGCGGCGGAGACACCCGCATCAGGCCGTCCGACTAGGCTTCGAAGTCCAGCTCCTCAAGTTCAATGCCGACCTCGCGGCACCGCTCGGCCAGCACCTGAGCGCGAGAGCCTGTGAGGCGGGGCAGCTCCTCAAGCACCATGGCCCGCGCCGCCGCGGCGGGGACTAGGTCACCGAAGGGGATCCGGCACTCCGCCGCGCCGAGAGTGCCTTCCAGGTAGTCGGCCAGCTCATCCGGACCGGCACCGTTCTCTGCCCGGAGGGCCAGAGCCTCGTACAGCGCAATGGCATCCTTGCAACGCCCGGCGATGCGCATGCCGTTCGCGGCCACACGCAACGCCGTCCGGACACGTGGGTCGAAGACGCCCCAGTCCCGGCGTGCGGTTGGCAACAGCTCCACCAATTTGTCCACTGCGGTCCCGGGTTCACCGCAATCGACTTCAGTCCCAGCCTCGGAGGCGACCTGCTGGAACATCCGGCGACTGAGGAAGTCGGAACTGCGGTGTCTTCTGCTCGGACCGGCTGCGGCCGCCGGGGTCGCGGGTGTGGGCAGGTCGTACTCATCCGGCAAACGCAACGGTTGTGTGGGGTCCGGCTCCAGCCGAGGGGATGGTGCATCGTCACCTGGACGGGGCGCGTACCTCCGAAGCATTTCTGCGACGGTGCGAGCGTCCTCCGGACGGTCCTCCGGTTCCTTCGCCAGCAACTTCAGGACCAGTTCATCCAGCTCTGCTGGGATGTGCCCGATGTGACAAGTCGGCGGTATTGGCGCGGCATGCACATGCTGGTCTTTCAGGCCGTCCCCGGAGAATGGCGGGTGGCCGGTCAGCAGGTGGTAGAGGACGCAGCCCAGCGCGTACAAGTCGGTCTTTGGGGTGATCTGGCGTTCGAGAATCTGTTCCGGGGCCTCATAACCCCTGCTGCCTACGGTGGAGCCGTGCTGTGTGTAGTCCGTGACGCCAGGCCAGAGCGGCTTGGCGATGCCGAAGTCGATAAGGACGACGACGCCGTTCTCATCGATGATCAAGTTGTATGGCTTGAGGTCGCGGTGCACCACCGGCAGATCATGGGCGCAGGTCAGTGAGGTTTTCTCAGCGAAATGATCTTCGCGAAACGTCGTGAACCGTCGGCTCGGGCGGATCGGGCGAACCCACCTGGTTATGGATAGACGTAAAGCCCCTGGTAGGACAGGTCTCACCACAAGATCGTCCGCAGAACCAGAGGCTTCACGTTGGTCACTTATGTTGCCACGCTCGACGTCCCGCGCCATGTCGTGGAGTACCTTTCCCGCCTGCTGGCCGCCCACCGGCGGCAGCTGCGCACCCCGCGGGGATCGCGGGCGCTGGGTCCGTTCCGCCAGGCCGTACTGGTTCTGCGCTGGTTCCGCGAGCGGGCTTGCGTGCACTGCCTGGCCCGCGACGCCGGCATCTCCCAGGCCACCGGCTACCGCTACCTCCACGAAGGCATCGACGTCCTCGCCGACCAGGCCCCCGACCTGCACGAAGTCCTGGACCGCTGCCGACGGGAGGCAATGACACACGTCATCCTGGACGGCACCCTCATCGAGTCCGACCGCCTCGCGGGAGTCCGCGACAACGGCAACGACCTGTGGTTCAGCCAGAAACACAAGGCATTCGGCGGCAACGTGCAGTTCCTGTCCGCCCCGGACGGCACCCCGCTGTGGGTCTCCGACGTGGAGCCCGGCTCCACGCCCGACATCACCGCCGCCCGCATCCACGCCTGCCCGCCTTGTACAAGGCCGCCGCCGACGGCCTGCCGACCCTCGCCGACAAGGGCTACATCGGCGCCGGCATCGGCATCCACGTCCCGGTCCGCCGCCCCAAGGGCCAGTCCGAACAAGCCCTCCACGCCGACACCCGCACCACGAACACCCTGATCAGAGACCTACGAGCCCTCGGCGAACGCGCCGCCGCCGAACTCAAGGAACGCTGGCGCGCACTCAAGCATGTCTCCCTCAGCCCCAGCCGCATCGGCGACATAGCCCGCGCCGCACTCGTCCTCAACGGAATCTGGAAATGATCTTCGTTGAGAAAACGTCAGTGCCTCGGCGATCTGAACCCCGATGGCCGCGGCGACTTCGATGGTGGGGGTGTACTGGTCCAGGAAGCGGTGCATGGGCTTGCCAGCGACGAAGCGCATCACGAGGTAGGGCTCGGAGCCGTGGGTGCCCTGGTCGTAGAGCTCGGGAATGCTCCTGTTGCGCAGTCGTCCGAGCAGGGCACCCTCACGCCGGAAGCGGCCACGCATGCGCCGCAGTTCGTCGTGTGCCTCGTCTTCGTCGAGTGACTCGAGGAGATCGTTCTTTGTGCGCAGGCACTTGACGGCCACCAGCTTCTGGTCCCGCAGGTCTGTGGCCTGCCAGACCACAGCCAGGCCGCCGCTGCCCAGGTGCTTGAGCAGCTTGTATCGGCCGCCCAGCACATCGTCCTTCTTCATGCTCCCCTTGCCTTTGAGACATCTCGCGTCCGACACGCAGGCGAGGCGCGACGGGTGACGGGGTTTCCGGTTCCGCCGGACCGTGAGCGGCGGATGCTCCAGTGTAAAGCGATCGAGGACAACTTCGTGCATGGACTGAGTTCACAGTCAACGTGTGTCATGCTGGAGAGGCCCGGAACCTGGCGTGCCGCCCTCTGGTGGCGTCGCATCGGGCTGTCCTGCCGTGCCGCTTGGAGGAAACCATGAGCAGCTGGCCGCGCCCCGCCGGGACAAGCGGTGACATCAGGCTGGTACGCACGAATCTCGGTGCCGCGCGGCTCAACTCCCGGGACTGTCCCACGAAACGCAGCAGCGACGCGCGCCCGATGCTGATCGCCGATCCCGAACCTCCCGAACTCATCGAAAAACTACAGGACTTCACGCTCAAGGTTTTCATGGACGCGCTCGACCTGATTGAACACGAGCGCAAGGATCCGGAATGGGTGATCGGAGAACTCCGGCGCACGAAGGGGACCTTCGAGCTCTACCGCCGCCGTCAAGCGCATCCGCTGATGCTTTCCTGGTCGGCTGAGGCGGTACGGCGTTACCTCGCGGCCAGGGCGGCGGATCAGCACGCCCGCCAAGCTGCCGGTCTCCCGCTGACCGTTCCGGTCCGCGACACATGGGTGGTCGGCAAGGATCCCGGACCGGTCGACACCCGGGGCGCGGACACCTACGAAATGACCGCCTGGGGACGCCGCTACGTGGCCGTCGACGGCTCCACCAGAGAACTATGGCTGCTCTCCTTCGGGAGCGCCAAGGAAGGTCGTCCTGAGGGGGAAAAGGCCGCAGCCGCGTACGTCGCGGCACGGGGGCGGCCGGCGGGCGGAGGGTGGCGCCAGCGGCATACACCGGTACCCTTCGGCGTGCTGCCGCAGTACCGCACCGCCCCGCCCGGGCAAGTGCGGGTCATCGAATTCGGCTGTGGAGACGGCAAGCACATCGAGTTGCTCGACTGGGACCAGCAGGAGGCGCGGCAGCATTTCACGGCGGAGGGGTGGCCTGCCCTACGCCAGGCCATCGACAGCACCGGCACCCGCCCCGGAACCGGCTGCGTCGGCTGCAAGGCGCTGTCTGGCTGCGAGGCCCTCCCGCGCACCCCGGAACTGCTGAAGATCACGCCGCCGGAGCCACGCCGGAGCCGGCGCAGTGTATCGGTCACCGATTTGCGCGCCTACCGGGACTGCCCGGCAAAATACCATGCGACCCGGCAGCTCAAACTCCGCTCCTCGAAACCTGAGAGCCCGGAGGTCCGACGCGGCCGCGTGGTCGACGACATCCTGAACCAGCGGCACGGCAGCACGCCCTATCAGAGCTGTGGTGCGCTCACCGGCCCGGCGGACCCGACGTCCTGGGGCTCGGGCGGACTGCACCTGAACGGTCAGGAAGCACTCGACGGCGCCGCCATGCTCGAACAGCACGCCTTCTACTGCCCGTTGGATGGTCTCGCTGCCGAGGAAGAGGTGCGTGTCCAGTACCAGGCAGTCTGCTACGACCCCGAACTCGATCTCGTCCTGATAGCAACTCCCGATCTGCTCCACACCCGCCGCGGGGGCTGGATCTGGCGGGAAACCAAGACCGCAACCTGCGTTCCACAGTTGAGCGGGGTTATCGGGGGTGTGGCAGGGCGTCGGTGCAGGTCAGACGGTTGCACCTAGCGCGAAAGGCCGAAAACTCCTAGTGGCACGATGTGGTCACCCCCATGTCTGTGACCTGGAATGATGTGCGTATCGTCTAGCGGCATGTATGTGAAGACGACGTCCCGGCGGAACAGGGACGGGCAGACGGTCCGGTATCTGCAGCTGGCCCACAACGAGTGGGACCCGGCCGTGGGGCGTTCGCGTACGAAGGTGCTGCACTCCTTCGGCCGGGAGGACGAGCTCGACCGCGAGGCGGTGCGCCGGCTGGTCGGCGCGCTCTCGAAGCTGCTGGACCCCGCGTCCGCGCTGGCCGCGACCGGCTCGGGAGACCTCTCCTTGATCAGTTCCAGGCCGTGGGGCGGGGTGCACGCGCTGGACGGACTCTGGCACCGGCTCGGCCTCGACGGTGTCGTGCACCGCCAACTGGCCGGGCGGCGGCTGGATCCGCGCGTCGAGCGGGTGCTGTTCGCGCTGGTCGCCAACCGGGCCCTGGCCGCCTCCAGCAAGCTCGCCGCGACCGAGTGGATCGCCGACGACGTCCATATAGACGGCCTGGAGGCGATCAGTGACGAAGCCTGCTACCGGGCCATGGACTACCTGCTGACCATCGAGCCCGCCCTGGCCAAGGAGGCGTACTTCCAGGTCACCGACCTGCTCAACCTGGAGGTGGACCTGCTGTTCTTCGACACCACCTCCACGTACTTCGAGACCGAGGACGCCGACGAACCTGTCGCCCGCGACGAACACGGCGAGCGCCTGGCCGCCGACGCGCCGGCCGAAGACGCGGTGCGGCACGACGGGTTCCGCACCCACGGCAAGTCCAAGGACTCCCGCGACGATCTGCCCCAGGTCGTCATCGGCATGGCCGTCACCCGCGACGGGATCCCGGTGCGGGTGTGGTCCTGGCCCGGCAACACCGGTGACCAGGCCCTGATCCGCCAGGTCCGCGACGACCTGCGCGAGTGGACACTGTCGAAGATCGTGTGGGTCGCCGACCGCGGCTTCACCTCCGCCGCCAACCGCCGGACGCTGATGCGCGGAGGCGGCGGCTACATCATCGGCGAGAAACTCCGCACCGGATCACCCGAAGTACGCGCCGCCCTCTCGCGGCAGGGCCGCTATGCGACCGTGCGTGACAACCTCCAGGTCAAGGAGGTCAACATCGGCACCGACGACCGGTTCGTGATCTGCTTCAACCCCGACCAGGCCACCCGCGACGCCGCGATCCGTCAGCGGATGGTCACCCAGCTCACCGAGGCGATCGAGGGAACGGACAAGCTGCCCAGGCCCGAACGCGACAAGCTGGCTGGGGTGTTGTCCACCAAGCCCGGCCTGAAACGGTTCTTGCGCACCACCCCGGGCGGGCTGCTGCGGGTGGACAAGAAGAAGATCGCCGCCGAGGTCAACCTCGACGGGAAGTACCTCCTGCGCTCCTCGGATCCGAAGCTGTCGGCCGAGGACATCGCGCTGGGTTACAAACAGCTCCTGGAAGTCGAGCGCGGCTGGCGCGATATGAAGCAAATTCTCGATCTTCGCCCCGTTTACCACCGCCGCGAGGACCGTATCCGCGCCCACGTCCTGCTCTGCTGGCTCGCCCTGCTGCTGATCCGCGTCGCCGAGACCTCCACCGGCCAGACCTGGAACCGCCTGCGCGCCGAACTCCAGCGTCTGCACGCGGTGCAAGCAGATATCTCTATGAAGGGGAGCCGCTGCTGCAGCGTTACCCCCAACTGGCTCTCGGCGTACTGATGCTGGCCACCGGTGTCTTGGGCGGTGAGGCAGGGCGCTCCAGGGTGGAGCTTGAACTCCTGCACACCGACGACGTGACCTTTGAAGAGCTGGACCCCTCGCGCCTGGGGACTGTCGACGAGGCGAGAGAAGTGATCGCACAACTCGCCCAGCCCTGGGCCCGGGACGAGGACTACCCGGCCGAGCCAGGCCGGCACTGCGGCAGCTGCGAAGCCCTCGAGTGGTGCCGCCCAGGGATCGAACATCTCGCCACGACGGAGCAGGAGCCCCGATGACCACCGCTTCGGATGCTTACGCCGCCCAACGTGGCGACTGGCTCGACTATCCCGACGTACGACTGGTCCGTACGCTGGCTGGCGCGGTGATCCAGCTCGCCGACCTGGGGCCGCTCTCCTCCTTCAGCCTGCCCTACCCGTCCGAAGCCCAGCGCGCTCTCGACCGGACCGTCCTCACCTGCCTCCTCAGAGGCGTCGAGGAGATCCCCCGCAGCCTGCCGGAACTGCTCTTCTGGTGCCACAGCCGCCCCCTGGAGGACTGGCCCCTCGATCTGCCGCCGGATGCCTTCGGACCGGAGGACTACCTGGTCGACCCCGAAGCATTGGTCCCCACTCAGCTATGCCACGAGTGGTGGATCAGAGGCAAGGACGCCGGCGCCGCGCAATTCGACCGTGAGGTCATCCATACAGCGATGCGCCTGTGCCGCAACGCGGCGTCGCCCGAGTCCTACGTGGCCTTCCGAAGGCTCCTGGTCGAACGCCCAGTGCTTACCGGAGTGGAAAGGTTCGAAACCGAAACCGACCTCTTCCTCGCCCCCGTACAAGAACTCCTGGACCACTGCTACGCGGAGGTCCCTGCCTCTTATGAATTCGAAGGATCCTATGTCACCTGCGGTCGCTGCCTGACCTTGCTCACGCCTGTCGATGGCGGTACCTGGTGGTGCGAGCGAGACAGGTGCTGGCGCCGGGGAACGCCGCCGCACGGACGGATCCTGGCCGGAGCCGAATCAGCCGGGCTGCTGCAACTGGTCCGACCACTACGGCAGTTCGTCACCAGCCCGGGACGCGCCGAGGTCGAGCTGGAGGCCCGGCTGAATGCGCTGGGGCTCGAGGTCCAGCTCTGGCCCGGCTTCGATGCCTACGACCTGCGCATCAGCTTCCCCGACGGGCATGTCTGGGCCATCGATGTCAAGGACTGGAAGCATCCCGGTCTGCTCGGCCGGTCCGCGAAACCCGTTCGCCCGGAACCTCCCTACCACGAGTCCTGCTGGGTGGTTCCCCGCGAACAAGCCGAAGCCCACCGCGACTACCTCGGAACGTACCGGCGCAACCGCCCCGCTTCGGCCGAGGGCCTGCCCTTGTTCACCGACGACCAACTCGTCGCACTTGCCACCGCACGGCTCCGCGGGGAATGCGGTCCCCACCTGACGGACTCTCCCGCATCAACGAACGGATCCTCCCGTGCGTAACAGCAGCGAGTGGTACCAGCCTTTGGCCAAAGCCCTGGAGCCGCTCTGGCCCCAGGAACACCAGGGCATAAACCCTTCCCTGCTCTGCCAGGTGGAACTCGGCCTTTTCCTGATGGAGAGCCTCGACCCCTCCGGAGACGCCCACGGCGTCTACACCCTCCTGGGAGGCTACCCCTTCGCCATCGCCGCAGGCATCGCTGCCACACCGGCGCAGAGGGCGCGACTGGACGTGGCACGTCACCTGCTGTGGAAGCTGCGTCGTCGCCGCATGTGGCACCAGTGCCTTGAGACTTATGCCCAGCTGCCAGAACGACTCCGCGGCTACCGGCTGTCCGAGGGAGGAGGGCCGGCGCGGCGGGTCGAGCCGACCGTCGCGGGGGACCGCTTCCACAGGTTCGATCGCGCGCTCTCCCGGCTTCCGGATTTCGACCAGCGCCCACTGCCGCCTGCCCCGGCAGGAGAGGCACGGTTCACCGAGCGACATCGGCCGGCCTCCGTAACCATCCCTGAGCAATTGTGCTTTCCGCCGCCGACCGGCCACGACCTGAGCCAGGTCCCGGAAAGCGCAGGCCGGTCCCTGGACATCCCGCTGGCCGAACTCGCCGAAACGGCTCGCTGGATGGAGGAGGCCGAGACCGCTCGCGGCCTCCCCTCCGGGAAATGGGTGCGACGCCTGGAGGACCTACAACTCGATGTTCTGTCCGCCGACGGACTGCGCTTCGAGACGACGACGGTGCTGCGCCTGGATCAACTGCTTCACCTGGTCGGTATGGTGGGCGCGGGGAAGAGCACCCTGATGAATCTTATAGCCGTATGGGGTGCACGTAAGGGGTTGCGTACCACTCTGGTCGTTGGTGACGTCGCCGAACAGCTCACCCTGGTAGGCCAATTCCGAGACCTCGGACTGCTGGCGGCTCCTGTCATCGGGGGCACCACCCGCGAGCAGCACGCCTCCCGGCTGCACCGCCGACTTGCCGCACGCGGCCAAGCATCCCTGCTCCAGCAGGACGATCCGGCCTTCGACGATCTGAGTACGGTGTGCGTCCTCGACGCGCAACGCGGACTCGAGGCGGCCGAACCCCTGCGCTACGTCGACGCCCCCTGTACGGAACTGCGCCCGGTCAAGAAGCCGGTTCCGACCGCCGTCGGGAACATCCAGATGCCTGTGTACCAGCACGACGCAGCGAGTCACACGGAGGAGACCGCAAGGGGAGTGGAGCCTGAGGCTTCGCGGTCCGACCACGGCTGTC
The DNA here is from genome assembly GCA_963756705.1 of uncultured Actinomycetota bacterium. Taxonomy (GTDB): domain Bacteria; phylum Actinomycetota; class Actinomycetes; order Streptomycetales; family Streptomycetaceae; genus Actinacidiphila. The sequence continues at coordinate 12,694 of CAVWOS010000012.1, forward strand.
CTGTGTGGAGTGTGTGCCCCAGACACTCCACCGACCGAGAGCTGGTCGACGCCTCGATCTGGGTGGCCAACCCTGCCAGCTTGTTGCAGAGCGCTGTTCCGAACCACCTCAATGCCGAGCGTCTGAGGCACCTTGAACTTGCGTGCCTGCGCAGCGACATCGTCATCGTCGACGAGGCAGACCGGGTACAGATGCAGCTCGACACCGCCTTTGCCCCGTCTGCGACGCTTGTCGTGCGTGGTCCGGAATCCTGGCTCGACCGGCTCGGCATCCACAAGATCGATGAACTGGCCAGGCAGGGCCGCCTGCCCCTTTCGGCGCGTGATGTCGAACGCTGGTCGGCCTCCTTGGACCTCGTCCACATCGCCGCTAATCGCCTCTATCGCAGGCTGATCACCGATGACGACCTCCGTCAGTGGGCGGACATCGAGTACTTCAGTGCCTGGACGCTCCAGGAGAAGCTCGTCAATGAGTGGTATCCCCGTCCGCGTGCCGATGGATCCCTCCCTGATGGGATCTCCTCAGACTCGGATGTGTACGACTTCGACGGAGAAGCCTGGCCCGGCGAACCCGATCCCGCGCACCTCGGGCACAGAGCCGTGGGAATCCCGCCGCAGTGCAGTGACCAAGGCCCTCGACGCCTTCCGGGACGACCCACTCGGTGACCGGGGCCCATACAGCGACCTCACCGACACCCTGATCCGCAGAGCCGGAGACCTCCTGCACAACCTCGACCAGAGCTACAACTAGCCAACGCGTCCGCTCCGTTCTTGACACCCTGCTCACCGGTTCTCCCCTATTGGACGGTTCACTCCGACAAGAGGCACCCGGGCCAGGGAAGCCCGCCCGTGATCATGCCGATACCTGGGGGAGCGCGCCCTGGCTGGAGCGGGAGGCACGGCGGCTTGAGTTCACCTTGGTACTGGCCGCACTGCATCAGCGCCTCGAACGCGTCACTTTCCTGTGGCCGCAGGCCGAGGCGGCTCTCCACCTGGACACTAGCCGACAACGAACTGTCCCGCAGCCCGCCCCTGGACTACGCACCCGTAGTGCCAGAAGCCCCGATGGGCAATGTCCTCGGGATTCCAGTACCTGCCCGACGACCCCGAACGAGGCCCGGACGGCGACGTACAACTCAGCGGCACCCTCCGCTTCTTCCGGTGCGCCGGCGTCGGCCGGGAGCTCCTGCTCAACCTTCCCGCACTGGGCGCCGATCCCGCCGCCGGCCGCCCCGGACCGCACGTACTGCTCATGTCCGGCACCAGCTGGGCCGGGACATCGACCCGTGCGCACGTCATGGCTCCGGTCAAAGCAGTCCTCAAACCCCACCAGGCCGCCGTCGACTCCATCCGGCGGACCACCTTCACCACGCTGTTTCTCTACGACGGCGAAGGAACCCCGCTCACCCTCTCCGGAGCCCAACTCGACACCCGTGAACGGGTCCTGGCCCAGATGGTCACCCAGCTCGGGAAGTCCGCCCCTGGCAGTACGTCCCTCCTCGACAGGGAACTGCGGCGGATCGAGGACAGCGAACGCCGACGGGCACTGCTCCTGGTCGGCAGCTACCAGGACGCCAGAGTCGCAGCCGACCTCCTCGAAAACATGCCTCGCTGGCGCGGAAAGGTCCGAGTCCTGGCCTCCGACAAGGCAGAGCTCGACCACTCCGGTCCTGGCGACACGGCAACGGGCGACTTTACCGGCGCCTCCGCCGTACGCCGTGGTGACCTGGCTTCCTTCGCCAAGGACGAGGACGCCGAAGTCCTGGTCGCACCCCTGATGGCGATCGAGCGCGGTCACAACATCCTCAACCAGAGCCACAAGGCCGCCTTCGGGACCGTACTCTTCCTTGCCCGTCCCCACCCCCGCCCCGACGACCTCTCACTGGCCGTCTTCGCCGTCAACGACTGGGTCACCAGGTTCGTCCGCGACCAGCCGAACCCCGAAACGGGAACATTCGGCAAACTCGTGGCCGACGCGACGGACTTGGACGCCGCCGGGCTCGCCTTCCGCCTCGCGGCCCGGAAGGAATGGCGCCGCCTTCTGTCCCGGCGCTACATCTACTCCCGGCTCAGCGACCCGGAGAAGACATCCTTCGCCTGGGACCAGCTCGTCACCATCTGGCAGGTCATCGGCCGTCTGGTGCGAGGAGGAGTGCCCGCGCGTGTGGTGTTCATCGACGCGGCCTTCGCCCCGGCCCTCGCCGAGGCCGGAGCCCCACCCGCCGCGGCGACCCGGAGCGGGCGCCGGCGTAACGACGACGGTCTGCTGATCAAGCTCCGTGACGTCCTCGCGCCCTACTTCGACGACGAGACCGCACCTGAATCGTTCGCCAATCCCGCCGACCCCGCGTTGGTACGCACGCTCTACCACCCCCTCTATGACGCCCTGCGCGGCCTGAGTGCCGGAAACTGACCGCCGAGAATCAGCAAGGAGCCTGTCAAAACCATGGCCGCCAAATACCACGACACCAGCCGGGCCGCCTACCTCCTCAAGCCCCACGCCGACCCGTGGATCGCTCACTATCGCGCGCTGCCCTTTCCTGAGCAGTGGCACGAGAACGTCCTGGAGCTCTGCAACCTCGGCCGCGCCCCCGACGCCGAGCCGTACCGCGCCGCACCCGTCGCCCGGTTCAATGGGGTGCTGCAGAGCCTCGCCCCCGATCTGATCGTCCGAGGCCGCCCCCGAGAACCTCACCAGCTGGCTGAGGACTTCTGGCTTTACGCCCCGTGCGATGTTCCCCATCCCCTGCCTGGGGACACCCTTGACCGGCTCAACGGTGCATGGCTCCAAGACCTCCGTCCCGAGCCTGAACACCACCGGGCAGTCCTGGACACGTACACGGCCCTGCGCGTCTGCCCGCCGCAGTGGCAAGACGTCACCGTCGACCTCCTCGGCTGTCCCACAACCGACGGCGGAACCGCTGCCCCACGCGACCGGCAGTACCAGCTTGCGACCGATGCGCTGGCCCGGCGCATCCTCGCTCTCGGCCCCTATGAACACAGCGCCGGCAGCCTTCACTTCCGCGCCGTTCCGCGAGGGCCGCGCCAGCAAGGAGCGGAACTCCTCTCACAGCCCCTCTCGCATACGGCCAAGGGGCGCCAATGGTGGTTCTCCATCCTGATCAACATTTCGCTGCACACCGTCCCCTTCGACCCCCGCCCTCGTCTCCACCTGCATACCGGAGTACGCCGCTGGGCGACTCGCCTCGGCGCGAAGAAGCAACCACTGCGGCTGCCCTACGGCCGCGACACCTCCGTCTATCTGTTGCCTGGCATCCCCTGGCTGTCTGGAACACCTACCAGTGATCGCTACGCGGTGGCGCGTCTGGCGTGGGACCACACCACTCAGGGCTACACCTGGAAGAACAACGGACCCGCCCAGATCCTCGGCAGACTAGCGCTCAATCGGCCCTTCCCCGACCCAAATCATCTGCTCACCGAACCCGAGGCGTGGATCGGCGACGGGGACGGCACCCGTGCCTCGGTCGTCCACAGCACACACATGGGTGCCCACGGCATCGGTCCCGGCCTCATGTCGCACCAACGTTCACAGATCGTCGAGTGGGCCGAACAGGCGCTCCCTGAGCAGATGCGCCGCGTCCCCTCGCTCAGCCGGGCGAGCGTCGGCAGCAGCACTCCCGCCAATGCCCGACCCAAGCCCAAGCCAGCGGAGAAGGCTTCCGAGGCAGAACGCGAAGCCCTGGCCCGACGAACCGCACTCACGGTGGCAGCCAGGATCAACCAGGGACAAGACCCCGCCGAGGCCGTTGAGGGGACGGGAGACGCGGCCCTCGTCGAAGCGCGACTGCTCTGGCAGAGCCCTTCATTCCGGGACGCGGCCATCGATGCCCTCATCGACGTCCTCGGACTGGACGGCGACGGCGGACGTCCAGAGCCCGCTACCGCAGAAGAGGCGTACGAACTGGCCACACCCGGAAACCCCGTCACCCTCGAGTGGAAGTCTCCGGAACTCACCCTCCGCCTGCGCTGCCTGCGCACCACCAGCGGAATCACCGACACCCTGGGCATCGACCCCAAAGCGCGGCCAAGGGGCAAGGCCCTTGAGGCAGGCATCAACACCCGGCGCAAGGCGGCCGAGAAATTCCTCATCAAAGACGGAGCCGACCCGCTCCACCCTGGCTTCGCACTCGTAGAGATCGATCGCCGCCAGGACTTCGCCCACCGGCTGGACGACCCCAAGTACGCGATCCGACTAGGCTGCGCCGACGCAGGCGTCCTCACACAGTTCGCGCTCGTCCCGAAGAAAGCCAAAGGGCACAACACCGAGAAGAACCTCTCACACCGGGTTCAATCGGGATGGGAAGATGCCTTGCGTCAGTACGGTGTCCGCGTCCTCCCCGAGCACACGCACGGCGACACTCTTCCCAAAAACCTGCGCTACGTCGCCACCTACATGGTCAAACGACGCAAGGACGGCCCCACACGGCTACCCCGACATACCCCGGTAGCCGTCATGGTCACGCCCCTCAAACCCGGCACCGGCCTGGCGGCGGTCACCGGCTGGGACGAGCGGACGGGACGCTGGATCCCCTACCCGCACTTCCTGCTCGGCCTGGTCAAGACAGCCGAAATTCCGGAGGTCAGCGAGCCCATGGAGGACACCACCGAGACGACCACGGGCACCGAAACCGCCCCTGTCGTACCCCGACAGCGCTCGCAGTACCGCATCTGGCAGCAGAGCATGGACGAACAACGCAGGGCCACCGCCCGCTACCTCCAGAAAATGGTCCGCTCTCTCCGCGATCGGTCCACCGTGCTGCTCACCCACTCTCAAAACAGCCGGTTGCACTGGCCCTGGCTCCAAGACGGCCGCACCGAACGAGACCTAATCAAGACCGGGCACGCACAGCCGGTGGGACTCGACCCAGACCTCCGATTGATCCGTGTGCGTACCGCAGCAGGCCGGGAGACCCCCCAATGGTGGGGGAACGCCGCTCCGGGCGAAGTCAACGGCCTGCCCCAGGGGCTGTGGGTAGAAGACGAAGACGCAGCCCGGTCCTCAGGGCGGATCTTCTACAGCACCACCCCCAAGGCGAGCACCTTCCGGGACTCCGCCGTCGAGGCAGACAAGATCGCTCCCCGCCCGCTGCGCCAGGGCCCCAACAAGGGCAAGCCCACCATCGACACACACATCCCCGCTTGGAACCCCGGGATGGTGGAAATCGCCGTCCTAGGCTGCCACATGGATACGGGCGACTCGCCCGAAGCCCTCGCCCTCGCGGTGCATCAGCTTCGCCAAGCTCCCGACTACCTGGACGCACTCGCACTGCCACTGCCTCTGCACCTGGCGAGCCTCGCCCAGCACTACGTACTGCCCACCGTCGCCGAAGGCGATAGCGAGGGCGAGGATTCCGCCCCGGAAGAGCCGGCCACTGACGCGACGGAGTGGAGCGCCACTGAGCGGCAAGTAGCAGCGGCGCTGGGCGTGATCGCGGAGGACGCGGATCGCGAACCAGTCGACTCGGACCCGGAGGATGCGGAGGAGCCCGGCCTCGCCCAAGCCCCGGAGGACGAACAGCTCACCCTGTTCTCATGAGGCCAGTGGGCGGGTGCGCGCCGAAGAGCGCGGGCTACGCTTGTCAGCGAGGCGCCATTCCAGGCCAGCGGTCCGGCCCCATCGGCCTCAGCCGTAGTCCCAAACGGCGACAACAGAGGGGTTCTCGTCGCATTGCTGCCGTTCTTCATGGTGAGCCCTCCTGCGGTCTTAGCGACGGTTAATCCCCTGTCGCGGAGCGCAAGAATGCCAACGACGCACGTGGGAGGGAAACTGCGGGTGTTCGGGGCGTCGCCGATCCACTCGCCCTGCGTGATCAGGCAAGATCGCACCGGTCGGACTGCCGGGCCGCACCCCGGGATCTTCACTCGTTTGGGTTGGTAGTCGCGGCGTCTGGGTGCACGGGCCCGAAGGCGGGCACACCGGGAGAAGGGAACCGCTCGGTCCCACCAGCGGGAGGTGCCGGCCATGACCATGAGCGTCGGTAGCAGGGTGGCGATACGGTCGGCCGACTCGGGCGTGCTGGCACAGTGGGCCCGGGTTCCCCATCGGTCACGGCGGGTAGCTGGGGCGGCGGGGTCAGGCGGGCTGCGGTTCGCGTTCTACGGGCGATGCTCCACCGAAGATCACCAGGACCCGGTGACCTCCCGGGCCTGGCAGCTTGCCGGCGCGCAGGCCGTCACCAGCGGACACGGCCGGATCGTGGCGCAGTACTTCGACGTCGGCAACAGCCGGGTGCTGCCCTGGGCCCGCCGCCCGCAGGCAGCTGCCCTGCTGTCGGCGATGGCCGATCCCGACCGGGACTTCGACGCGATCATCATCGGGTCCAGTGAACGCGCCTTCTACGGCCAGCAGTTCGCCATGATGGCCCCGTTGTTCGCGCACTACGGGGTGCAGATCTGGCTACCGGAGTTCGGCGGCGCAGTCGACCCGTCGATCGCGGGCCACGACGAGCTGATGGTGCTGCTGGGCATCCTCGCCAAACGGGAAGTGGTCCGCGCCCGGATCCGGGTCCGCACCGCGATGACGGTACAAGCTCGCGACCAGGGCCGCTATCTCGGCGGACGTCCGCCCTACGGCTACCGGCTCGTGGATGCCGGCCCACACCCCAACCGAGCCCTTGCCCGCCGCGGACTGCGCCTACAGCGCCTGGATACTGACCCGCACACTGGACCGATCGTGACCTGGATATTCGCCCAGCGCCGCCGTGGGCACAGCCTGGCCCGGATCACCCGGGCACTGAACGACGCCGACATTCCCTGTCCGTCGGCCGCCGACCCGGGTCGCAACCCTCACCGAGCTGCAAGGCGGTGGCAGACAACTACGGTACGCGCAATCCTGGCCAACCCCCGCTACACCGGCCACCAGGTCTGGAACCGCCAGCGCACCGACCACGACCTCATCGACCCGAACAACACCACCCTCGGCCACCGCGACGTGCTGCGCTGGAACACCTCCGAAGAATGGATCATCTCCACCACCCCCGCACATCCAGCACTGGTCAGCCCGAACGACTTCATCGCCGTCCAGCACCTGCGCGCCACCCGCGAGAGCTCCCCGGGCCGCACCTACCGTCTGACCGGACTGCTGCGCTGCTATCTGTGCCAACGTCGGATGGAATCGTGCTGGTCCCACGGCCACCCCGCCTACCGCTGCCGGCACGGCCACACCAGCGCCCGCTCCAGCGACCCCACCCGGCCCCGCAACTACTTTCTCCGCGAGGACCAGATCCTGCCGCACCTGCCCGCCCTGGCCCTCCGCCTCACCGGCATCGGCCCGCCACCCATCCGTGGACGCCGCGATCGTCCAACTGCGGGCCACGGGCACCACGGTCACCTACAACCCGGCGGACCGTACCCTGACCGCCGACACCCCCAGAACCGAGAGGATCGCCATCGACTGACCAACCCACCACCGCGCACACAGGAACACAGACACAGCAACAGAACGGAGGACCGGGAACGGAAAAACACCCGCCCTGGCCGGAGGCCGGAGACAGGTGCCAAAGAACGCTGCCCTGAAAATGGGAAGCGCGTACAAAAAGTGTGTCCGAGGGGGGACTTGAACCCCCACGCCCCGTAAAGGGCACTAGCACCTCAAGCTAGCGCGTCTGCCATTCCGCCACCCGGACCGGGTCGTCGCTGTGACCGGCGAGGGCCGGGGCGACGGCGTAAACGATAGCAAAGATCGGGAAGGGGTGATCGCGGGGGAGCGGGCGGCGGGGAGGGGTGGGAAGGCGGGGGGTGGCGAGGGAGGATGGGGAGGACAGGGAGGATCACGCGGGTCGCGGTTCGGCGCGGCGGACACGAGCGAGGGAGACAGCGTGAGCGAGTCGGTGCCCGGCAGGGCGGACAGTGGGCGGGTCAGGGGCGAGGACGAGGTCGTCGACCTGTGCGCCGAGCTGATCCGGATCGACACGAGCAACTACGGGGACCACTCCGGCCCGGGGGAGCGGGCGGCCGCGGAGTACGTGGCGGAGAAGCTGGCCGAGGTGGGGCTGGAGCCGCGGATCTTCGAGTCGTACCCGGGGCGGGCCTCGACCGTGGCCCGGATCGAGGGCGAGGATCCGAGCCGGCCCGCGCTGCTGATCCACGGGCACCTCGACGTGGTCCCGGCCAACGCCGCGGACTGGACCCGCGACCCCTTCGGCGGCGAGGTCGCCGACGGGTGCGTGTGGGGCCGCGGCGCGGTCGACATGAAGGACATGGACGCCATGACGCTCGCGGTGGTCCGGGACCGGCTGCGCAGCGGCCGCAAGCCCCCGCGGGACGTCGTGCTGGCGTTCCTCGCGGACGAGGAGGCCGGCGGGCTGTTCGGCGCCCGGCACCTGGTCAACGAGCACCCGGACCTCTTCGAGGGCGTGACGGAGGCGATCGGCGAGGTCGGCGGCTTCTCGTTCACGGTGAACGAGAACCTGCGGCTGTACCTCATCGAGACCGCCGAGAAGGGCATGCACTGGATGCGGCTGACCGTGGACGGCACCGCCGGGCACGGCTCGATGGCCAACAAGGACAACGCGATCACCGAGCTGTCCGAGGCGGTGGCGCGGCTGGGCCGGCACGAGTTCCCGGTGCGGCTCACCAAGTCCGTGCGCGGCTTCCTCGACGAGCTGTCCGACGCCCTCGGGGTGGAGCTCGACCCCGAGGACATGGACGCCACCCTCGCCAAGCTCAACGGCATCGCCAAGATGATCGGCACCACCCTGCGCAACACCGCGCAGCCGACCATGCTCGGCGCCGGCTACAAGGTGAACGTCATCCCCGGCCAGGCCACCGCGCACGTGGACGGGCGCTTCCTGCCCGGCTACGAGGAGGAGTTCCTCGCCGACCTCGACCGCATCCTCGGCCCGCGGGTCCGGCGCGAGACGCTGCACTCCGACAAGGCGCTGGAGACCGGGTTCGACGGCTCCCTGGTGGAGGCCATGCAGGCCGCGCTGAAGGCCGAGGACCCGATCGCGCGCGCCGTGCCGTACATGCTCTCCGGCGGCACCGACGCGAAGTCCTTCGACGACCTCGGGGTGCGCTGCTTCGGCTTCGCGCCGCTCCAGCTGCCGCCCGAGCTGGACTTCGCCGGGATGTTCCACGGGGTGGACGAGCGCGTCCCGGTGGACGGACTCAGGTTCGGGGTGCGGGTGCTCGACCGCTTCCTCGACAACTGCTGACGGTCGGTCCGGCTGTTCGACGGCTCGGTTCACAAGTTCGGCTGTTTGTTCACGTGTTGCCCGTACCGGTGGTGTTCTTCGCCGGTACGGGTGAATCGTCCAATGCTTTCGTAGCTCTAATTCCTCCGGCGTCGTTACGACGGGTGTGATCCGCGGCTTGGATCACATGTCCCACGAGGAGGAATTTCGATGATCAAGAAGGTCGCCGCCATCGCGGCCACCGCCGGTGGACTGGTGCTCGCTGGTGCGGGCCTCGCCGCCGCCCACTCAGGCGCACAGGCCGCCGCCGTCCAGTCCCCGGGCGTGCTGTCGGGCAACGTCGTGGAGATCCCGGTGAACGTGCCGGTCAACGCCTGTGGCGACACGATCTCCGTGATCGGGCTGCTCAACCCGGCGTTCGGCAGCGCCTGCGTCAACCAATAGTCCCCGGGCCGGCCGTCCCACGGCCGGCCACCGGGTCGGCCCCGGGCGCCTCGCGCGCTCCGGGGCCGCTCGCGATTTCCGGGGACGGGCGAGGGCACGGGTGTTCCGACCGCCGAGGCCGCCCCGGGTCGGCGCGCCGCGACCGCGGCGCGCCCGCCGGGCAACCGCCGGCAATCGAAGCAAGCGAAAGCAGAGGAACGAACTATGCGACAGGTCGCGAAGAAGGGCCTGCTCACCGTGGTGGCCACGAGCGGGGTGCTCGCGGCGGTGGGCGGTATCGCCCACGCGGACGCGGGCGCCGCGGCCACGGCGGCCGGCTCCCCCGGGGTGGCGTCGGGCAACGCCGTCCAGATTCCGGTGAACGTGCCGGTGAACGCCTGCGGCAACACGGTCGACGTGATCGCCGCGCTGAACCCCGCGTTCGGCAGCGCCTGCGCCGACGTGTCGACGGGCGGCCGCCACGCCTCCGCCGGCTCCTCCGCGGCCGGCCGCACCGCGGGCTCGCCGGGCGTCGGCTCCGGCAACGACGCGCAGGTCCCGGTCAACGCCCCGGTCAACCTGTGCGGCGACACCGTGGACGTGATCGCACTCCTCAACCCGGTGTTCGGGGACCAGTGCGCGCACGAGAGCGGGCGCAACCCCGGTGGGCCCCGCATCCCGGGCGGGCCCGGCACCCCGGGCACCCCGGGCAACCCGGGCACCCCGGGTACGCCGGGCACCCCCGGCACGCCCGGAAACCCCGGCACCCCTGGCAACCCGGGTACGCCCGGAAACCCCGGTACTCCGGGCACCCCCGGTACCCCGGGCACCCCCGGTACCCCGGGCACGCCTGGAACTCCCGGTACTCCGGGTACCCCTGGCACCCCTGGCACCCCCGGGACCCCTGGCACCCCCGGTACGCCCGGCACCCCGAGCAACCCCGGCACCCCGGGAACCCCCGGAACCGGCATCCCCCCGATCACCCAGACCGGTCACCAGGGCCCCGGCTCCAGCACCCTCGCCCACACCGGCGCGTCGGGCACGGGGCTGACCGCAGCCTCCGCCGGCGCGCTGCTCATCGGCGGCGTGGCGCTCTACCGCCGCGGCAGGTCCGCCCGCCGCTGACGCCGTTCCCCGGCCGGGCCGGATGACGTACAGGCCCGGCCGGCCCATGACCGAGCGGCACCCGTCCGCTCGGTCAATCGGGTGAGGTGCGTGCGCCGACCGCGACACCGGGTCGGACGGCGCCGTTCACCTTCTCCGCGCGCGCCCGGGCCGCGTCACCACGTGGCCCGCACCTGGCGGATGATCCGGCGCCGCAGCCGCACCCGGCGGCTGCCGTCCGGGTAGAGCCGGACCCGGTCCAGCTCCCAGTGTCGGTACTCGGCTTCGTCGGTCAGCAGACGTGCCGCGTCCTTGCGGGAGACCCCGCGCGGCACGTACATCTCTCTGAATTCGTATTCCGGCATCGCATCTATTGTGCGGGCAACGCCCCGGTGCGGATAGCGTTCGCACCATGTCTGATGACGTGCAGCCCACCGCGGCCGAGGTCCGTGCCGCGGTCGAGGGGCTCAAGGCCGCGCTCGACCGTCACCTCGACGCGATCGAGAACCGTACCGGTGAGGACGATCCGGACGTCTATTCGGCGTTCGAGGCGCTGGCCTCGGCCGCGGAGTCGTACGACGAGCTGCTGTACGACAGGTACGACGAGGTGACTCCGTTCGAGGTGCCCGCCGGGGAGGGGGTGCCGGAGTACGCCGGACCGGAGAGTCCGGAGGCGATCAGCGTGCTGATCCGCCGCGACTACGCCATCGTCGAACCCGAGCGGCTGTTCGCGCAGGCGCGGCGGACCTCGGAGGGCGGCGGGGAGGACGAGACCGTTCCCGCGGCGCTCGGGGCGGTCTTCGGGGAGTACGAGCCCGACGAGATCGCCCAGCGCTACAAGGAGTTCGGCCTGGAGGAGGGGGACTCCACCCTCTGGGTGACCGCCGCGGTGGAGCCCGCCGAGCCCGGGGAGTGGCTTGAGGCGCCCTTCGACCAGGTCGACGCCCAGCTGGCGGTGTGCCGGTTCGACACGAGCGCGGTCTTCGAGGACGACCTGTCGATGCTCGACCCGGACTGACCGGTACCCGCGCCCTGCGGAAGGCCGTCGTCGACGGAAGGCGTCCGTCCCTCGTCACCGGGGGACGGCGCCTTCGTGCTGCCGGGGGGCTTTCAGGAGCCCTCAGAGGGCCTTGGAGCACCGTGTGGGGCCGTCAGGGCGCGTCCGTGAGGATCGCGGCCAGGCGGGTGGTCCGCGGGGCGGCCTGCGGGCCCGCCACGGCCTGGGCCAGCCCCTGGTCCGCGCCCTGGACGACCGACAGGTGCCGCTCGCCCCGGCCGAACGCGGTGTAGACCCAGGACCGGCTCAGCAGCGGCCCGGCGTCCCCCGGCACGACCACGACGACGGCCGGCCAGCGCATCCCCGCCGCCTGGTGGCAGGTGAGCGCCCACCCGTGCCGTACGGTCGCCGCGACCTCCTCCCGGGGCACCAGCACCGGGCCGGACTCGCACTCCAGCCGCAGGCCGTCCGGCTCGGCGCCGGCCACCGTGCCCGGGTACGCCCGCCCGGGCGCCGGTACGTGCACCACCCGGTCGCCCGGGTCGAACCCGGCGAACCGCCCGGGCCCGGGATTCAGCCGCTCCTTGAGCGCAGCGTTGAGAGCGCGGGTCCCGGCGGGGCCGCCGTGGGCCGTGGTGACGACCTGCACCCTCTCCGGCGCCAGCCCGAACGCCCGCGGCACGGAATCCGCGACGAGCTGCACCGCGCGGTGCACCGCCTCGCCCGGGTCGTGCGCCGGGACGACCACGACCTCCTTGTCCGGCGCGTCCACCCGGGCCAGCTCGCCCTCGCCGACGCAGGAGATGAGCTCGCCGATCGGCCCGGGGTCCGGCGTGCGGGAGGTCACCTTGGGGCACGCCTTCGCGGCCAGCAGGTCCGCGAACGCCCGGCCGGGCCCGGCGGACCACAGGGCGTACGGGTCGCCGCTCAGCACCAGCCGCGCGCCGTCCGGGACGGCCTCCACGAGGGTCGCCGCCTCCTCGACGGACAGCTGCGGCGCGTCGAGCACGGCCACGAGGTCGACCGGCAGGCTCCCGTCGGGCGCGCGGCCGCCCGCCAGCAGGCCGGCCACGGTCAGCGCGGCCTCCTCGCCCAGGTCCGCGGCCAGCCGGCGGCGGCCGTTCTCCGTGTACGCCGCCGCGTACGCCCGCAGGCCCGCGGCACGGGCCGCCGCGACCAGCGCGGTGGGCTCCGCGCGGGCCGCCTCGCCGCCGGTGTGCAGGACCAGCGCGTGCGCGGCGACGGCCCGGATCAGCTCGGCCGCGGAAGGGCTCGGCGCGGCCGCGGCAGTACCCTCCCAGTCGACCCCCGCCCAGCCGTCGGCGACCTCGATGGAGCGCAGCAGGCGGACGCAGCCGTCGGCCAGGCTCTCCTCGGCCAGGGCGTAGCGGTCCAGGGCGACCAGTACGGGCCCGGCGGCCTGTGCGGGTTCCCCGTCGCCGTCCTCCTCCCCGTCGAAGGGCCCGTCCTCGGACTCCCCGCCGAAGACCAGCAGTTGGCCCTCCTCCACGGCCGAGGCCAGCGCGTCGGCGGGATCGGGGACGGCGTGCCGGGCCAGCGCGGCGCCCAACGCCTCGGCCGTCAGGGCGGTGTGGCCCGCCTCGGCGGCCCGCTCCATCACGTGCCCGACCAGGGCCCGGACCCGCCGCTCGTCACCCGGACCGCAGGCCGCGCCGAGCACGGCCCGCGCGAACGCGTCCACCTGCTCCACGCCGACCCGCACGCCCTCGAACCCCAGCACCAGCCAGGGGTCTTCCCGCAGTTCCCCGGCCGCGCCCTCGCCGAGCGCCCGCACGGCCGCCACGGCCAACTCCGCGGGCGCCCCGCCCTGCGCCAGCACCTTTCCCGCCGCCTCCACGGCCGCGGGATCCACCTCGCCCCGCCCCCCGGCGCCGCCCTGGGCCCCACCGAGCCCCACCGAGACGCCGGCTCCGCCCGCCCCGGCCCCGGACCGCCCCGAACCGCCCGCTCCGACGGGGCCGTCGCCCACCCGGCGCGGACCGCGCTCCGACGGGGCCTCACCGGCCCCGGTTTCGCCCGCACCGCGTGCGTCGGGCGTCCGGCCGGCAGCGGCGTGCCCGTCCGTGTCTTCGCCGTGGCGGCTGCCCGAAGAGGCCGGACCGGCGGTGCCTTCGCCCGCACCGCGTGCGGCGGTCATCCCGCCGGTGGGCGCGGGCCCGTCCGCGCCTTGGCCGTGCCGGCCGGCCGATTCCGAAGGGGCAGGCCCGGCGGGGGAGTTGCCCGTACCTCGTTCGCCGGGGGTCCGGCCGGTTGCCGCGTGGTCGTCTTCGTCGATGGGCCGACCGTCCGAAGGGGCAGGCCCGGCGGGGCTGTTGCCCGCATCGCGTGCGGCGGCGTTCCCGTCCCGGTCTTCGCCGCGCCGGCCGTTCGAAGGGGCTGATCCGACGGGGGAGTTGCCCGCCCCGCGTTCGTCGGCGGTCCGGCCGGTTGCCGCGCGGTCGTCCGAAGGGGCCGATTCGGCGGGGGCGTCGGCCGTCGGGTGGTCGCCGCTGTGGTTCGGCTGGTCGGAGGGAGCCGGCTGCGCGCCGGAGTCGGCATCGTGCCCGGGGTCCGCCTCGGAACGCCCCGAACCGCCGTCCCGGGTGGGCCCGTTCACCTCCTCGGCCGCGTCCTCGCCTCCCGCCTCCGCCTGACGGGGCACACCGCCCGTCGCCGCCGACGCGTCGGCGGGGGCGCCCGGCGGCACGGGCAGCCCCGCGGCCTCGGCCGCCTCCGCGGCCTGGAAGGCCTCCGCCTCCGCCGCCATCGCCTCCTTGCGCTTGCGGCGGGCCGCGGCCGCGTCGCCGCGCGGGGCGGGCGCCGCGGGGTTCTCCCCCCGCTCGATGGAGCGCACCGCGGCCGCGAGGCCGGCCAGGTCGGCCAGTCCGGTCTTCCGGGCCGGCGGCCCGGACCGCTGGGTCGGGGTGCGGTCGGACGGATCGGGGGTGGTGGTCACGCGGGGGCCTTCCGTGGTGCGGGTGCGGCCGCGACTCAGAGCGTGGTCCAGTCGTGGTCCGGGTAGCGGTGCAGCGGCGCCGACACGTCGTCCAGCGCCAGGCAGATCTCATCCGGCAGCGTAAGCCCCTCCACCGACAGCCCCGCCGTGAGCTGCGCGGCGTTGCGCGCGCCGAGGATGGGCGCGGCGACCCCGGGCCGGTCGCGCACCCACGCCAGGGCGACGTGCAGCGGGGAGACGGCCAGGCCGTCGGCCGCTATCGACAGGGCGTCCACGATCAGGCCCGCGGTCTCGTCGAGGTAGGGCGCGACGAACGCGGCCATCCCCTCGGAGCCGCCCCGGGAGTCGGCGGGCGTGCCGGTGCGGTACTTCCCGGTGAGCACCCCGCGCCCGAGCGGCGAGGACGGCAGCAGCCCCACCCCGAGGTCGATCGCGGCGGGCAGCACCTCCCGCTCGACCCCGCGCTGGAGCAGCGAGTACTCCATCTGCGTGCTGGCCAGCGGGGTCCGGCCGGGCGAGGCCAGCTGCCAGGCGGCGGCCTTGGCGAGCTGCCAGCCGCAGAAGTTGGACACGCCGACGTACCGGGCCCGCCCGGAGCTGACCGCGATGTCGAGCGCCTGGAGCGTCTCCTCCAGCGGCGTCAGGGGGTCGAAGGCGTGCACCTGCCACAGGTCGACGTAGTCCGTGCCGAGCCGCTGCAGCGAGGCGTCGAGCGCGGCCAGCAGGTGGCCGCGGGAGCCGTCGAAGCGCCGGTCGGGGTCGGGCACGCTGCCGGCCTTGGTGGCGATCACGAGGTCGGAGCGCGGCACGAGGTCCTCGACGAGCCGGCCGAGCAGGTACTCGGCACCGCCGTCGGCGTAGACGTCCGCGGTGTCGACCAGGCTCCCGCCGGCCTCCCAGAACGCCTTGAGCTGATCGGCGGCGTCGCGTTCGCCGGTGTCCCGTCCCCAGGTGAGAGTGCCGAGGCCGAGCCGGGACACGCGCAAACCCGTACGGCCGAGGTGCCTGTGCTCCATGACCGCTGAGGCTAGCGCCCGTGACGGCGGATGGGCAGCAAGTGACGTACCCGACAGGCGCCGACGCCCCGACCGGACGCTAAAGTCCCGGTTACCAAGGACGTTACTCACCGGTAAAGGGGAGCGGCATGCGGCTCGGGATCAACCTCGGCTACTGGGGCGCCGGGATGGACGCGGACAACCTCGCCGTCGCCCAGGAGGCGGACCGGCTCGGCTACTCGGTCTGCTGGGCGGCCGAGGCGTACGGCTCCGACGCGCCCACCGTGCTGTCCTGGGTGGCGGCCCAGACCGAACGGATCGACGTCGGCTCGGCGATCTTCCAGATCCCGGCCCGCACCCCGGCGATGACCGCGATGACGGCCGCCACCTTGGACTCGCTGTCCGGCGGCCGGTTCCGGCTGGGCCTGGGCGTGTCCGGACCGCAGGTCTCCGAGGGCTGGTACGGGGTCAAGTTCGACAAGCCGCTGTCGCGCACCCGCGAGTACGTCGAGATCGTCCGCCGGGCGATGTCCCGGCAGCGGCTGTCCTTCGAGGGCGAGCACTGGACGCTGCCGCTGCCCGGCGGCCCGGGCAAGCCGATCAAGCTCACCGTCCACCCCACCCGCGAGCACATCCCGCTCTACATCGCGGCGATCGGCCCGAAGAACCTGGAGCAGACCGGCGAGATCGCCGACGGCGCCCTGCTGATCTTCCCGTCCGCCGCCCACCTGGAGGAGACCGCGATCCGCCACCTGCGGGCCGGCCGGGAGAAGGCGGGGCTGACGATGGAGGGCTTCGACGTCTGCCCCACCCTGCCGCTGGCCCTCGGCGCGCTGGACGACCTGCCGGCGCTGGCCGACACCTTCCGCCCGTACACCGCGCTCTACGTCGGCGGCATGGGCAGCCGGAAGCAGAACTTCTACCACCAGCTGGCGGGGCGGATGGGGTACGAGAAGGCGGCCGCGGAGATCCAGGACAGGTACCTGGCCGGCGACAAGGACGCCGCCGCCCGCGCGGTGCCGCACGAACTGATCGACTCCACCTGCCTGCTGGGGCCGGTCGAGCGGATCGCGGACCGGATGCGGGAGTACGCGGAAGCGGGCGTCACCACCCTGACGATCGCGCCGTCCGGCTTCACCCTGGAGGAGCGGATCGCGGGGCTGCGGGCGGGCGTGGAGGCGCTGGAGCGGATCGCGTAAGGGGCGCGGGATCCGGAGGTCTACCCGGGGACGAGGCGGCCCAGCAGGCGCCCGAAGTCGATCAGACGGGCTATCTGCCCGGCGCCGCCGTCGTCCAGGGACTTGCTGAACCGGAAGGACTCCGGGCGGAACTTCGCCGACGCCACCGGCAGCGGCGAGTCCGGGTCGGCTGGCACCGCGCTGAGCTCGTGCGGCATCGCGGTGGCCAGCACCAGGTAGACGCCGCGGTCCACCCGTCGGCCCAGGTCGTCCCGGCCGACCAGGGTCCGCATCCCGACGTGGCCGATCGACTCCAGCGGGAGGACCTGCACCGAGGAGTCCAGCACGGTGCCCCCCGGCGCCTTGGCGTCCGCCAACTCCTCGCTGTGCCACAGGATCAGCCGCCGCCCGTCGCAGATCGCGGCCTCCTGCCACACCGAGGCCCCGGAATCGGTGAGGTCCACCACCCGCTCCAGGGTGAATCCGCGCACCCGGCGGCGGCCGAGCACGCCGGCGATGGCCTCCAGGGCGACGTCGGGGTGGAGGAAGTAGACCTGGGCGGCGTCCTCCAGCCGGCCGTACGGCGACCAGTCCGCCCCCGCGGTGCCTGCTCCGGCCCCGGTCCCCGGGCGGGTCCTCGTCGCCTTGCTGAACATCTCCACCTGCTTCGCGATCCCGGCTCCCCTGAGGCCCCCTCGACCCCCTGATGCACCTTACCCAGGGGGTGGGACGGCGAGGCATGGACCGCGCGGAGCCGATCGCCGGAAACACGAGAAAGTCCGCGGCCGTGGTGGGGGCTCGGGGGATCTTCCCCGCCACGGCCGTCACCCAGCACAACGCCGCTGCCCGGAAAGGGTTACGGTGGCGGACATGCCCACCGTGATCCTTGTCCGGCACGGCCGCTCGACCGCCAACACCGACGGCGTGCTGGCCGGCTGGAGCCCCGGCGTCAGCCTCGACGACACAGGCCGGGCCCAGGCCACCGCGCTGGCCGCCCGGTTCGCCGCGATCCCGCTCGCCGCGGTCGTGTGCAGCCCGCTGCAGCGCTGCCGCGAGACCATGGCCCCGCTGCTCGGCACCCGCCCCGAACTGCCCGTGCACATCGACGACCGGGTCGGTGAGTGCCACTACGGCGACTGGACCGGCCGCAAGATCGGCGAGCTGGCCGAGGACCCGCTGTGGGCCACCGTCCAGCGGCACCCCTCGGCGGTCGTCTTCCCCGGCGAGGACGGCGAGTCGATGCGCGCCATGCAGGCGCGCGCGGTCGACGCCGTACGGGACTGGAACACGCGGATCGAGGCCGAGCACGGGCCCGACGCGCGCTACCTGGTCTGCTCGCACGGCGACATCATCAAGGCGCTCGCCGCCGACGCGCTCGGCCTGCACCTGGACCAGTTCCAGCGGATCTCCGTCGACCCCTGCTCGGTCACCGTGGTCCGCTACACCCCGCACCGCCCCTTCCTGCTGCGGCTGGGCGACACGGGGGACCTCACCACGCTGCTGCCCCCGCCGCCGCGGGACGCGGCGAGCGGCCGGCCCGGGGCGGAAGGGGACGCCGTGGTGGGCGGTGCCACGGGCGCCCCGTGATCGGCTTCCGCAGTAGGGTGGATGCCCGGCAGCGGGTCCGCCGAACACCGTGGCGGCCCCCGGGCGATGAGCACAGCACCAGATCAGTCGATCAAGTCGAGCAAACGGAGCAAGGCGTGCCCCGTCAGGTCTTCTTCTACGAACACCCCGACCGCTTCGTGGCCGGGACCGTCGGCCAGCCGGGCCAGCGCACGTTCTTCCTGCAGGCCACCGCGGAGGGCCGGACCACCAGCGTGGCCCTGGAGAAGACCCAGGTGGCCGCGCTCGCCGAGCGGATCGACGAACTCCTCGACGAGGTGGTGCGCCGCTCCGGCGGCAGCGCCCCCGTGCCCGCCGTCGCCCCCTCCGAGCTGTCGGACTCCGCGCCGCTGGACGTGCCGGTGGAGGAGGAGTTCCGGGTCGGCACCATGGCGCTGGCCTGGGACGGAGCGCACGACCGCATGGTCGTCGAGGCGCAGGCGCTGGTCGAGCTGGCCGGCGACGAGGAGGACCTGGAGGCGGCCGAGGAGGAGATGCTCCAGGACGACGAGAACGGCCCGCCGCTGCTGCGCGTCCTCCTGACGGGCGCACAGGCCCGCTCCTTCGCCAAGCGGGCGCTGGACGTGGTCTCGGCCGGCCGGCCGCCGTGCCCGCTGTGCAGCCTTCCCCTGGACCCGGAAGGACACGTATGCCCGCGCCAGAACGGGTACCGGAGGTCCGCCTGAGCCCCGCCGGCCCCCTCGGCGAGGCCGAGGGCGCGACCGACCACCGGATACGGGTCCTCGAAGACGGCGAGCTGAAGGTCCTCGGCCAGGTCCGCGAGGCGTCCAACGCGGTGCTGTACTGCGAGATCCCGGACGGCGACGCCACGGTGACCTGTGTCTACAAGCCGGTGGCCGGGGAGCGCCCGCTGTGGGACTTCCCCGACGGCACCCTCGCCCAGCGCGAGGTCGCCGCCTACCTCGTCTCCGAGGCCACCGGCTGGGGCCTGATCCCGCCGACCGTGCTGCGCGACGGGCCGTACGGCGAGGGCATGGTCCAGCTGTGGGTCGAGCAGCCGGCCAGGGACGGCGAGGACCGGGCCGACGGCGACGACGGCGGCGACGGGGACGCGCCGGACGGGGACGAACTGCTCGCCCTCACCGAGGACGCCGAGCCCGCGCCCGGCTGGAAGGCCGTCGTACGGGCGGAGCTGGAGGACGGCCGCTCGGCGCTGCTGGTGCACGCCGACGACGCCCGGCTGCGCCGGATGGCCGTACTGGACGCCGTGCTCAACAACGCCGACCGCAAGGGCGGCCACCTGCTGCCCGCGGCCGACGGCCGGATCTACGGCATCGACCACGGCGTCACCTTCCACACCGAGGACAAGCTCCGCACCCTGCTGTGGGGATGGGCCGGCGAGCCGCTGCCCGCCGAGGCCGTGGACGTGCTGAAGGGGCTCACCGCCGACCTGTCCGGCGCGCTGGGGGAGCGGCTGGCCGAACTGCTCACCGGGGCGGAGACGGCCGCGCTGCGGGCCCGGGTGGCGCGGCTGCTGGAGACCGGGGTCCACCCGGCGCCCGGCGGCCAGTGGCCGTCCATCCCCTGGCCCCCGGTCTGACCCGCGCCGGGCCGCCCGCGACGGCCCGTCGGGCCCGCCCGGGACGGGCCGGAGGGCCCGCGCGCCGCCAGGGGTGATCCCGGTCCATTTGCGGCCGAGCGGCCCGGTTAATCTCGTGGGTATGCATGCTTGGCCTGCTCCCGACGTCCCCGCCCTGCCGGGCACCGGACGCCCCCTCCGTCTGCACGACACGTCGACCGGTGGCCTGGTGGCCGTCGATCCCGGTCCTGTCGCCCGCCTGTACGTCTGCGGGATCACCCCGTACGACGCGACCCACATCGGGCACGCGGCGACGTACAACGCCTTCGACCTCGTGCAGCGGGTGTGGCTCGACACGAAGCGGCAGATCGAGTACGTGCAGAACGTCACGGACGTCGACGACCCGCTGCTGGAGCGGGCCGACGCCACCGGCGAGGACTGGACCGCTCTCGCCGAGCGCGAGACGGCCCTGTTCCGCGAGGACATGACGGCCCTGCGGATGCTGCCGCCCGCGCACTACATCGGCGCCGTGGAGGCCATACCCGGCATCGTGCCGCTGATCGAGCGGCTGCGGCAGGCCGGGGCGGCCTACGACCTGGACGGCGACGTCTACTTCTCCGTCGAGTCCGACCCGGCCTTCGGCAAGGTGTCCGGGCTGGACGCGGACGCCATGCGGGTGCTGTCCGCCGAGCGCGGCGGCGACCCGGAGCGGCCCGGCAAGAAGGACCCGCTCGACCCGATGCTCTGGCGGACGGCCCGCCCGGGCGAGCCGAGTTGGGACGGGGCCTCGCTCGGCCCGGGGCGGCCCGGCTGGCACATCGAGTGCGTGGCCATCGCCCTGGACCACCTCGGCATGGGCTTCGACGTCCAGGGCGGCGGATCCGACCTGGCCTTCCCGCACCACGAGATGGGCGCCTCGCACGCCCAGGTGCTCACCGGCGCGTACCCGTTCGCGAAGGCGTACGTGCACGCCGGGATGGTGGCGCTGGACGGCGAGAAGATGTCCAAGTCCAAGGGCAACCTGGTGTTCGTCTCCGCGCTGCGGCGCGGGGGCGTGGACCCGGCGGCGGTGCGGCTGGCCCTGCTGGCCCACCACTACCGCTCCGACTGGGAGTGGACCGACGCCGTGCTCGCCGAGGCGGTCGAACGGCTCGCGAAGTGGCGGGCCGCGGTCTCCCGTCCCGACGGGCCGTCGGCCGAGCCGCTGATCGCCGAGATCCGAGAGGCACTGGCGGACGACCTGGACGCACCCCGGGCGCTGGCCGCCTTCGACGCCTGGGCCGCCGCCCAGTCCGCCTCCGGGGGCACCGACACCGGCGCGCCCGGCCTCGCCTCCCGCGCGGCCGACGCGCTGCTGGGTGTCGCCCTGTGACCGGGTGATCCGACGACCCGCGTCCGGCGGGGTGGGGCCGCGCGCGGCGGCCCCACCCCGCCGGTCCGTCCCCGGCCGGGGACGGACGGATCACTCCGTCTCGGGGCGGTCGTCCTCGGCCTCTGCCTCGGCGGCCTCTGTCGCGGTCTCGGTCTCGGTCTCGTCCGGGCGGGGCGGCGGCGGGGGACGGAACTGGGGCACGCCGTCCGTGCCCTCGCTGGAGGCGTAGTCCCCCGGCTCTCGCCGCCGCAGGTAGCGCTCGAACTCCTTGGCGATGGCCTCCCCGGACGCCTCGGGCAGCTCCGCGGTGTCCCGCGCCTCCTCCAGCGTCTGGACGTACTCCGCGACCTCGGTGTCCTCCGCGGCCAGCTGGTCCACGCCGACCTGCCAGGCGCGCGCGTCCTCGGGCAGCTCGCCCTGCGGGACGCGCAGGTCGAGCAGGTCCTCCAGCCGGTTGAGCAGGGCCAGGGTGGCCTTGGGGTTGGGCGGCTGGGAGACGTAGTGCGGCACGGCGGCCCACAGGCTGACGGCCGGGATGCCCGCGTGCGTGCACGCCTCCTGGAGGATGCCGACGATCCCGGTCGGGCCCTCGTAGCGGGACTCCTCCAGGTTCAGCCGGGTGGCCAGGTCGGGGTCGGAGGTGACGCCGGTGACCGGCACCGGCCGGGTGTGCGGGGTGTCGCCGAGCAGCGCCCCGAGCACCACCACCATCTCCACGCCCAGCTCGTGCGCGAAGCCGAGGATCTCGTTGCAGAAGGAGCGCCAGCGCATGCTGGGCTCGATGCCCCGGACCAGCACCAGGTCGCGCGGCTGCGGCGTCTGGATGCGGACCACCGACAGCCGGGTGGTGGGCCACGTGATCTTGCGCACGCCACCGTCCATCCAGACGGTGGGCCGGTTGACCTGGAAGTCGTAGTAGTCCTCGGCGTCGAGGGCCGCGAACACCTCGCCCTTGAACTCCTTGTCCAGATGGGCCACCGCGGACGAGGCCGCGTCCCCGGCGTCGTTCCAGCCCTCGAACGCGGCCACCATGACCGGGTCGATCAGCTCGGGCACCCCGTCAAGCTCGATCACCCCGCGCCTCCTTCCGGCCGGAGGGCAGGGCGCGAAACCGCTCCCCGTACCACCGGCTGCTGATCCTTCTCGTGCTGCACCAGCCTACGGCGTACGGCGGGGTCTGCCGCAGTCCGCGCACCTCACGGGGTACCCCAGCCCGCCCGGTAGGAGGCCCAGTCGGAGGCGGTGGCCGCGAAGTCCACGTACAGCGCGAGGCCGAAGGCGGTCCGGGTGCGGTCGTGCCGGGCCAGCGCCACCCGGGCGCCGCGCACCGCGGCGGCGACGGTCTCGGCGGAGGCGTGGTGGCCGATGTCGTCGGTGTGGTAGGCGGGCAGCCCGATGAGCAGGTCGGTGGAGTCCGGGGTGACCTCCAGGGCCAGCGTGGTCTGCTCCGCGACGTAGCCGCCGAACAGGGACTTGGCGGGCTGCCAGGTGTCGTAGGCCATGACCGCGACCTCGTCCACCCGGTGGGCGACCTGGGCGAAGTACCCCTGGGACCACCACTTGGGGCGGGTGGTGACGGGGCCGACGAAGCTGTGCAGGGCCGGCAGCGGGTCGATCTGGGGGGTGGCCACGGACAGCGGCACCCCGCGCCCGGCGGTCAGCGCGTGCACGGAGTCCAGCAGCTTCAGGTAGCCGGCGTTGCCCGAGGCCACCGGCTCCAGGTCCAGGTGGACGCCCTGGAAGCCGAGGTCCAGGATCTGCCGGGCCGAGCCGCGGATGCGGTCGCGGACCGCCGGGTCGTTCAGGTGCAGGCCCCGGTGGCCCTCGAAGGCCACGACGTCGCCGAGCCAGGCCTGGACGCGGACCTCGGGCAGCGCGCGGTGCACGTCGGCCAGGAACGTCCGGGCGTCGGGGTCGAGCGTCGGGTCGAGGCTGCCGTCGTGCTCCAGCGGACCGGCGTGCACGTACAGGTCGCGGATGCCGGTGTCGCGCACCTGCCGGGCCAGCCGGGCCAGGTCGGCCGGGGTGTGGCGGCCGTCCAACCAGGCGTGGCCGAGCCAGAGCGCGTCGCGGCCCCGGGTGCGGCCGGCGGCGGCCGGGTGCCCGGCGTACTCCGCCCGCAGGGCGCCGGCGGTGGTGAGCACGGCCACCGCGGCCAGCACCGCTCCCGCGATCACCGCCCGTCTCAGCCAGCGCAGCGCCCGCCGGGTGCGCGGGTGCGCGAAGACCCGAGACATCCGATCAGTAATGGACATTTTTCTGACTCCCCCCTGGACGAAACCCACTCTGCGCCGCTATACATCGGATCATCGATCAAAGATCCGATGTATGACGACGGGAGTGTGCATGAGTCCGACCATCACCGGGGTCGACGTCTACGACATCCGCTTTCCGACCTCGGAACAGCTCGACGGCTCGGACGCCATGAACCCCGACCCCGACTACTCGGCCGCCTACCTGGTGCTGCGGACCGACGCCCCCGACGGCCTGGCGGGGCACGGACTGTGCTTCACGATCGGCCGCGGCAACGACGTCGTCGCCGGGGCCATCGAGACCCTGAGACCCTATGTGGTCGGCCGCCCGGTGGACAGCGTCACCGGTGATCTCGGCGGCCTCTACCGGCAGCTCACGCACGACTCCCAACTGCGCTGGCTGGGCCCGGAGAAGGGCGTGATGCACATGGCGGCCGGGGCGGTCGTCAACGCCGCCTGGGACCTGGCCGCCCGTCAGGCGGGCCTGCCGGTGTGGGAGCTGCTGGCCGGGCTGAGCCCCGAACAGCTGGTGGACCTGGTCGACTTCCGCTACCTCAGCGACGCCCTGACCCGCGAGGAGGCGCTGGAGATCCTGCGCCGCGCCGAGCCCGGCCGGGCCGACCGGATCGCCGAGCTGCGCCGCGACGGCTACCCCGCGTACACCACCGAGCCCGGGTGGCTCGGCTACTCCGACGAGAAGCTGGTCCGGCTGGCGAAGGAGGCGGTGGCCGCGGGCTTCACCCAGATCAAGCTGAAGGTCGGCGCCGACCTCGACGACGACCGGCGCCGGATGCGGCTGGCCCGCGAGACCGTCGGCCCCGGCGTGCGGATCGCGGTGGACGCCAACCAGCGCTGGGACGTCGCCGACGCGGTGGACTGGATGCGCGCGCTGGCCCCCTTCGACCCGTACTGGGTCGAGGAGCCCACCAGCCCCGACGACGTGCTCGCCCACGCCGCCATCCGCGCCGGGCAGCCCACCCCCGTGGCCACCGGCGAACACGTCGCCAACCGGGTGGTGTTCAAGCAGCTGCTCCAGGCCGGCGGCGTGGACTTCGTCCAGATCGACGCCGCCCGGGTCGCCGGGGTCAACGAGAACCTCGCGATCCTGCTGCTCGCCGCCAAGTACGGCAAGCCGGTGTGCCCGCACGCCGGCGGTGTGGGGCTGTGCGAACTCGTCCAGCACCTGTCCATGTTCGACTTCGTCGCGGTCTCCGGCAGCCTCGACGACCGCGTGATCGAGTACGTCCCGCACCTGCACGAGCACTTCACCGACCCGGTGGTGATGGAGGCGGGCCGCTACCGGGCCCCGCGGGCCCCCGGGTTCTCCTCCCGCATGGAGCCGCAGACCCTCGCCGACTACCGCTACCCCGACGGCCCGGTCTGGGCGGCCCGACAGGAGCAGACCCGATGAACGCCTCCTCCCCGACCCCGGCGACCGCCTCCCCCCGGCCCGCCCAGGACTTCGCCGGGCTCACCGCCCTCGTCACCGGCGGCGGCTCCGGCATCGGCGCGGCCACCGCCGCGCTGCTGACCGCCCGCGGCGCCCGGGTCGCCGTGCTGGACCGCGACCCCTCCGGCGCCCCCGCGGGCACCTTCCCCGTTACCGCCGACGTCACCTCGGACGAGCAGGTGCGCGCCGCGGTCGAGCGGGCCGTCGAGGAACTGGGCGGCTTGCACATCCTGGTGAGCAACGCCGGGATCGGCGCGATCGGCACGGTCGAGGACAACGCGGACGACGAGTGGCTGCGGGTGCTGGACATCAACGTGCTGGGCATGGTCCGCACCGCCCGCGCCGCGCTGCCGCACCTGCGCGCGGCCGCCGCCGCCCGGCCCGGCAGCGCCTCCATCACCCACACCTGCTCCATCGCCGCGACCGCCGGGCTGCCCCAGCGGGCGCTGTACAGCGCCAGCAAGGGCGCCGTGCTCTCCTTGACCCTGGCCATGGCCGCCGACCACGTGCGCGAGGGCGTACGGGTCAACTGCGTCAACCCCGGCACCGCGGACACCCCGTGGATCGGCCGCCTGCTCGACCAGGCCGAGGACCCGGCCGCAGAGCGGGCCGCGCTCAACGCCCGCCAGCCGATGGGCCGGCTGGTCGGCGCCGAGGAGGTGGCCGCCGCCATCGTCTACCTGGCCGGACCCGCCGCCGCGAGCGTGACCGGCACCGCGCTGGCCGTCGACGGCGGCATGCAGGGGCTGCGGCTGCGCCCGGTGACGGACTGACCCGAACAACTCCCCCATCCGGAAGGCCAGGACCCGATGACGACACTGCGTACGACGACCGTGACCGTCTGCGCCGCGCTGCTCGCGATCACCGCGCTCGCGGGCTGCAACAGAGGCAGTGAGAGCGAGGCCGGAGGTTCCTCGGGCAAGGTGGGCATCGACCTGCCGCGCTCCGACAGCGACTTCTGGAACTCGTACAACAGCTACATCGAGAAGGACGTCAAGGCGGGCGCCGTCTCCGCGCTCCCGCGCACCAACTCGCAGAACGACATCGGCAAGCTCGTGGCGAACGTGCAGAGCTTCGCCAACGAGGGCGCCAAGGCCGTCGTGATAGCCCCGCAGGACACCGGCGCCATCGTCTCCACCCTGGAGCAGATGGCGAAGAAGAAGATCCCGGTGATCAGCGTGGACACCCGCCCGGACAAGGGCCCGGTCTACATGGTGGTGCGCGCCGACAACCGGGCGTACGGCGAGAAGGCGTGCGAGTACCTCGGGCAGCAGCTCAAGGGCAAGGGCGAGGTCGCCGAGTTCGAGGGCGCCCTTGACTCCATCAACGGCCGGGACCGCTCCGAGGCGTTCGCCTCCTGCATGAAGGCCAAGTTCCCCGGCATCACGGTGATCCCGCTCGCCACCAACTGGGAGGGCGACACCGCCTCGGCCAAGCTCCAGACCACGCTGGCCTCCCACCCCCACCTCAACGGCCTCTACATGCAGGCCGGCGGGGTCTTCCTCCAGCCCACCCTCGCCCTGCTCAAGCAGAAGGGCCTGCTCAAGCCGGCCGGCACCCCCGGCCACATCACGATCATCTCCAACGACGGCATCCCCGAGGAGTTCAAGGCGATCAAGGCCGGGGAGATCGACGCGACCATCTCCCAGCCCGCCGACACGTACGCCAAGTGGGCGCTGTACTACGCCAAGGCGGCCCTGGAGGGGAAGACCTTCCAGCCGGGCCCGACCGACCACGGCTCCACCATCATCAAGATCCCCAACGGCCTGGAGGACCAGCTGCCCGCCCCGCTGGTGACCAAGGACAACGTGGACGACCCCGGCCTGTGGGCCAACCAGCTCGGGAAGAGCTGACCCATGAACGAGGAAGTCCGTCCCGCCGCGGTGCACGCGGAGGGCGTCGTCAAGCGGTTCGGGGCCACCCTGGCCCTGGACCGGGTCGGCATCACCGTGGCGGCCGGCGACTCGCACGCGCTGGTCGGCCGCAACGGCGCCGGCAAGTCCACCCTCGTCTCGGTGCTCACCGGCCTGCACCCGCCCGACGCCGGGCGGGTGGCCTTCCAGGGCGAACCCGCGCCGGCGCCGGGGGACACCGCCGCCTGGCAGGCCAAGGTGGCCTGCGTCTACCAGAAGTCGATGGTGGTGCCGGACCTGACGGTCGCGGAGAACCTGTTCCTCAACCGGTTCCCCCACGGCCGCATCCGCTGGTCCGCGCTTCGCGGGCGGGCCCGCGACCTGCTGGCGGAGTACGGGGTCGAGGTGGAACCGACCGTGCGGGCCGGCGATCTGACGGTGGAGCAGCGGCAGTTCGTGGAGATCGCCCGGGCGCTGAGCTTCGGCGCCCGCTTCATCATCCTCGACGAGCCCACCGCGCAGCTCGACGCGGCCGGCATCGACCGGCTCTTCGCCAAGCTGCGCGACCTCCAGCGGCAGGGCGTGGCCTTCCTGTTCATCTCGCACCACCTCCAGGAGGTCTACGACCTGTGCAGCACCGTCACGGTCTACCGCGACGCCCGCCACGTGGTCACCGCTCCCGTCGCCGAACTCGGCAAGTCGGAGCTGGTGGAGGCCATGACCGGCGAGGCGCAGCGGGGCGCGGCGGCCTGGCACGCGAAGTCGGCGGCGCCCGGCGGCACGGCCGGGGCGGACGGCGTCGGGGCGGGTGCCGCACCGGACACCGCCGTGCTGCGGGCGGACGGGCTGGCCCTGGACGGCGCCTTCGACCCGGTCGACTTCACGGTGCGGGCCGGTGAGGTGCTCGGCCTGGCCGGAGCCACCGCCAGCGGCAACACCGCGCTCGGCGAGACCCTGGTCGGCCTGCGCCGGGCCACCGCCGGCCGGACCCTGGTCGGCGGCCGGGCGGTACGCCCCGGCAGCGTGCCGCACGCGCTGGGCGCCGGCATCGGCTACGTGCCCGAGGACCGGCACGTCCAGGGGCTGGTGCCGAACCGCAGCGTCGCGGAGAACGCCACCCTCACCGTGACCGACCAGCTCGGCCCGTACGGCACCGTGCTGCCGTCCCGGACCCGGGCGTTCGCCCAGCACATGATCGACTCGCTGGACATCAAGACCTCGGGGCCCGCGCAGCCGGTCTCCGACCTGTCCGGCGGCAACCAGCAGAAGGTCGTCATCGCCCGGGCGCTGGCCCGCGAGCCGCAGGTACTGGTGGCGATCCGGCCCACCGCGGGCGTCGACGTGAAGTCCAAGGACGCGCTGCTCGGC
The DNA here is from genome assembly GCA_963756705.1 of uncultured Actinomycetota bacterium. Lineage (GTDB taxonomy): Bacteria > Actinomycetota > Actinomycetes > Streptomycetales > Streptomycetaceae > Actinacidiphila. The sequence goes on from CAVWOS010000012.1 coordinate 40,941, forward strand.
GTGGTCCGGGGGGTCGCCGACGGTGGCGCGGCGGCGGTCATCGTCTCCGACGAACTGGACGACCTGCGGGTCTGCGACCGGGTGATCACGCTCTTCCACGGGCGGGTGATCGCCGAGTTCGGCAGCGGTTGGAGCGACCGGGACCTGGTCGCGGCAATGGAAGGGCTGCCCTCGGGCGGCGACGGAGCCGAGGAATGAGTGCGGAATGAGTGACGCGAGCCAGCTGACCGCCGATCCGGCGGCACCCGCCAAGAACCCGAGGACCGCGCCGCGGCCGCGGCTGTCCCGCTACCGGGACCTGTCGCTGCTCCCGGTGATCCTCCTGCTGGGCATCATCGGCTTCATCGTGTCGCCGACCTTCCTGACCTCCGACAACCTGATCGGCGTGCTCCAGCAGTGCAGCGAGCTCAGCCTGCTCGTGCTCGGCGAGGCAATGATCCTGATCTGCGGGCGGATGGACCTCTCGCTGGAGTCCACCATCGGCGTGGCCCCGGTGATCGCCATGTGGCTGGTGATGCCGGGCACCGGCTCGGCCACCTACCACGGCATCGGCCTGCTGCCCGGCTGGACCTCGATCCCGGTCTGCCTGCTGGTCGGCCTGCTGATCGGCGGCTTCAACGGGTTCCTGATCCTCAAGCTGCGGGTCAACGGCTTCATCGCCACGCTCGGCATGCTCACCATGCTGCGCGGGCTCCAGGACGGCATCTCGCAGGGCAAGTCCATCGTGGAGGTGCCGGCCTCCTTCTCCTACCTGGGCGGCGCGTCCTGGCTGGGGGCGCCGGCGGCGATCTGGATCTGCCTGCTGCTCTTCGTGCTGGGCGGGCTCGTGCTGGGCTACCTGCGGCACGGCCGCGCGCTCTACGCGATCGGCGGCAACAAGGAGGCGGCGCGGGCCGCCGGCATCCGGGCCGACCTCGTCACCTGGGTCGTGCTGGCCGTCGCCTCGCTGCTGGCCGCCTTCGCGGGCGTGCTCTACGTCGGCCACTACGGCGCCATCTCCTCCACCCAGGGCAGCGGCTGGATCTTCCAGGTCTTCGCGGCCACGGTGATCGGCGGGGTGAGCCTCAACGGCGGCCGGGGCACCGTCTTCGGCGCGCTGACCGGCGTGATCGCCCTCCAGTTGGTGGTCAACGTGACCACGCTCGGCGGCGTGCCACCGCTGTGGGACAAGTTCCTCTACGGTGCGATCATCATCGTGGCGCTCATCATCTCGCGCTTCGCCAGCGGCGAGCAGCAGGACTGACCACCGGGCGGGGTGCCGGAGGCCGTGTCCGCGGCACCCCGCGACGAGCCCAAGGAAAGGCACCCCGCCCATGTCCCTACCGCTGCTGCCCCGGCTGGGCCTCGGCTGCGCCGCACTGGCCAACCTCTACCGCGCGGTGTCCGAGGAGGAGGCCGCGGCCACGGTGGCGGCCGCCTTCGACTCCTTCGCCGGCTTCGCCGCCGCGACCGGCGGGGCGATCTACCTGGACACCGCCCCGCACTACGGCCTCGGCCGCTCCGAGGAGCGGCTGGGCCGGGCGCTGGCCGGGCGCGAGCGCGGCTCCTACCTGCTGTCCACCAAGGTCGGGCGCAGGCTGCGCGACCTGGCGCCGGGGGAGACGGCCGACGGCCAGGGCTTCGTCGACGTCCCCCCGCGCGCCCGCGAGTGGGACTTCAGCGCGGACGGCATCCGCGCCACCCTGGAGGCGTCCCTGGAGCGGCTCGGCCTGGACCGGGCGGACATCGTCTACCTGCACGACGTCGAGGACCACCTGCCCGAGGTGTACGCCACCGGCTTCCCCGCGCTGGCCCGCCTCCGCGACGAGGGGCTGGTCGGGGCGATCGGCTTCGGCATGAACCTCAGCGGCGTGCTCGCCCGCCTGGTGGCCGATCTCGACGTGGACGTGGTGCTGTGCGCGGGCCGCTGGACGCTGCTGGAGCGCACCGCGTACGACGACCTGCTGCCGGTGTGCGAGCGGCGCGGCACCCGGGTCGTGGTCGGCGGGGTCTACAACTCCGGCCTGCTGGCCGACCCGAGGCCCGGCGCGTACTACGACTACCGGGCCGCGCCCGAGCACATCGTGCGGCGGGCGCAGGAACTGGCCCGGGTGTGCGGGGAGTTCGGGGTGCCGCTGCGGGCGGCGGCGCTGCGCTACCCCTTCGCCCACCCCGCCGTGGCCTCCGTCGTGGTGGGCCCGGCGAGCGCGGCCGAGGTGCGGGACAACGCGGACATGTTCGGCCGCGCGATCCCCGACGAGCTGTGGCACGCGCTGGTGGAGCGGGGACTGCTCGACGAGGACGTGCCGCTGCCGCTGAACGACACGGTCGCCCGGTACGCGGCCGCCGGCCGGCCGTCCTTCGACGAGGGGGAGTGACCATGCGCATCGACGCCCACCACCACCTGTGGGACCTCGGCCGGCGGCCGCAGCCGTGGCTGCGCGGAGCCGAACTCGACCCGATCAACCGCACGTTCACCTTCGCCGACGTGGAGCCGCTGCTGGCCGCGCACGGGATCGACGCGACCGTCGTCGTGCAGTCCAGCTCCTCTGCGGCGGAGACCCGCGAACTGCTGGCCGTCGCGCGGGAGTCCGGCGGCCGGATCGCCGGCGTCGTCGGCTGGGCCGACCTCACCGACCCGGCCCTGCCGGACGTGCTCGCCTCGCTCACCGGCCCGCTGGCCGGCATCCGGCACCAGGTGCAGGACGAGGCCGACCCCCGGTGGCTGGACCGGGCGGACGTCCGCGCGGGCCTGCGGCACGTCGGCGCGGCCGGGCTCGTGTACGACCTGCTGGTCTCCGGGCCGGAGCAGCTCGCCGCGGCGGTGGACGCGGTGCGGGCGCTGCCCGAGGTGCGGTTCGTGCTCGACCACGGCGGGAAACCGCCGATCGCCTCGGGCGGGTGGGAGCCGTGGGCCGGGCTGATCGGCGCGCTGGCCGCGCTGCCCAACGTCTCGTGCAAGCTGTCCGGGCTCGTCACGGAGGCGCAGTGGGCCAGGTGGCGGCCCGAGGACGTGCTGCGGTACGCCCAGCACCTGCTCAACGCCTTCGGACCCGGGCGGCTGCTCTTCGGCTCCGACTGGCCGGTCTGCACGCTCGCGGCGACCTACGAGCAGGTCCTCGGCCTCGCCGAGGCCGCGCTGGCCCCGCTCACCCCGGACGAGAGCGCCGCCGTGCTGGGCGGCAACGCCGTCGCCGTCTACGGCCTGGGCTGAGCCGGCCCGTCCGGGGCGGAACCGACCGGCCCTACAGCGTGGAGCGCAGCCACTGCTCGACGCTGGCGACGTGCACGGTCGCCCACGAGCGGGCGGCCTCCGGGTCGCGGTCGCGGAGCGCGGCGAGGATCGCCCGGTGCTCGGACAGGGTGCGGCTGATCGCGTCCTCCTGGGTCAGGCCGCGCCACACCCGGGCCCGGGTGGTCGGCCCGGACAGCCCGTCGAGCAGCGAGCACAGCACGGAGTTGCCCGAGGCCTGCACGATGCCGCGGTGGAACTCCAGGTCGGAGGCGACCAGTTCCTCCACGGACGGGTCCGGCCCGAGCGCGTTCAGGCCGTCCTCCAGTGCGTCCAGTTCCTCCACCGGGATGCGCAGCGCCGCCATGCCGGTGGCGGCGGGCTCCAGGATCCGCCGGACCGCGAGGAACTCCAGCACCGTGTCGTCGCGGTGGAAGTCCACCACGAAGCTGAGCGCCTCCAGCAGCAGTTGCGGGTCCAGGCTCGTCACGTAGGTGCCGTCGCCCTGCCGGACGTCGAGGATGCGGATCAGCGACAGCGCGCGGACCGCCTCCCGCAGCGAGTTGCGCGACAGCCCCAGCTCCGCGGCCAGCTCGCTCTCCTTGGGCAGCCGGTCGCCCGGTCGCAGCGCCCCTGAGACGATCATGTCCTTGATCTTCTCGATCGCCTCGTCGGTGACCGCCATCAGCGCCCTCCCCTGTCCCCGTTTCCTGGGTTGCCTGGTGTGGCTTCGCCAGACATCCGATGTCTCACCTTATTATGAGCCAGGACCGGGCCGGCGCCCAAGGTTCCGGTACATCCGCTCACGGGGCCGTGTAGCGGGTGGGCGGGGCGCCGACGGAGCCGGTGAAGTCGCGGATGAAGTGGGACTGGTCGGCGTACCCGAGATCGGCGGCCAGGGCCGGCCAGTCCACGTCCGTGCCCTCGTCCGCCCGCGCCGCCGCCTCGTGCAGCCGGGCCCGCCGCAGGACCCTCCCCTGGCCTTCGGCATGGGGAACCCCAGGCGAGGCGCCCACGTACTCCGCGAAGAGCCGCTGGAGCCGCCGGACCGGCAGGTCCAGTTCCTCGGCGAGCGCGTCGACCCGGAAGAGCTGCGGGCGGGCCGTGATCCGGTCCACCAGCGCGGCGACCCGGGCCACCCGCGGGTCGGGCCGCTCGGGCAGCCGGTCCAGGAGGAAGCGGTCGGCCGGCGCGGCCATCTCCCCGAGGTCGTCCAGCGCCAGGATCCGCCCGCCGAGCGCGGCGGCCTCGGGCCCGAAGATCCCCGCCGCCGGCACCGCGCGGTCGGCGAGCGCGGCCACCGGCCCGGAGGTGAAGGGCCGGAACGCCCCGGGCCGGAACTTCACGCCGAGCGCCTGCCCCCGGCCGCGCGGCACCCGCCGGAACACCCCGCGCTGCACCCCGTACACCAGCGGCTCCGGCTCTTCCCACATCAGGTGCACGTTCGGGTGCGCGAGCACCTTCTGCTCGTGGCCGGGCCGGCCGCGCAGGTCCCAGCGCGGGTTCCAGTAGAACTCGACGTGGTCCGCCAGCCGGGGGTCGGGGGCGTGCCGCCGCAGCTCGACGACCGCCGCGGGCCAGGCCCGGCCGCAGCACGCCGCGCCCCATCGAGTGCCGGGTCATGGCGCCAGCCTGGCCAGGACGCCTGGCCAGGAGCGTCCGGCCGGGAACGCCCGGTCAGGAAGGAGCCGGTCGGGCCGCCGGGCCGGACCGGCGGCCGGTGCGGAACGGCAGGCCGTGGCCGGGGTAGACGACGTCGGCGGTCCGGGCGACCCGGGCCACCGAGGCGTCGGCCAGGGCGGCGTCGAAGAACACGTTGACCGCCCGGCCGGTGGCGAACGCCTCGGCGGTGGGCACCGCGTCGCCGGTGAGCACGGCCGTCCCGCCGTCGGTCTCGACGGCGAGCCCGATCGACCCCGGCGTGTGGCCGAACAGCTCCACCACCCGGACCCCGGGCCCGAGTTCGTCGCCCTCGACGGCCTCGCCCACCCGCAGGCCGGCCAGCACCGCGGCCGTCCACGGCGGCGTCACCGGGTCGCCCGCCGGCGGCTCGCGCAGGTAGGCCAGCTCCCGCGGGTGCAGCAGCACCCGGGACCGGGTGAAGAGGTCGGCGTTCTGGACGTGGTCCCAGTGGCCGTGCGAGAGCACCAGCACCTCGATGTCCGCCGGCGTCAGCCCCCGGTCGGCGAGCGCGGCCAGCAGCGCGCGCCGCCGGCCCGCGTGCCCGCAGTCGTACAGGATCCGGCCGCCGACCAGGTAGACGCCGCAGAACCCGGTGCTGCCCTGGGCGGACCGGATCGCGGCGCCCTCCAGGACGACCTCGACCTCGGCCGGCACCTCCCGCTACCAGCCCTCGGTCAGGACGCGGTCGAGGGTGTCGGCGAAGAAGTCCGCGTCCTCGACCGAGATGCCGAGCGGCGGCTTGATCTTCAGCACGCACATCCGGTCCGAGGTGGGCTGCATGATCACGCCGAGCTCGCGCATCCGCTCGCAGATCGCCAGGGTCTCCTGCGCCGCCGGTTCGAGGGTGGTCCGGTCGCGCACCATCTCCACGCCCAGGTAGAGGCCCATCCCGTGCACCGCGCCGATGAGCGGGTGCCGCTCGGCCAGCGCCAGCAGCCGGCGGCGCAGGTGGTCGCCGACCACCCGGGCGTTCTGCTGGAGCCGCTCGTCGCGCAGCACGTCGAGGACGGTCAGGCCCACCACGCTGCTGACCGGGCTGCCGCCGGCCGAGGAGAAGAAGTAGCCCTGGCCGCGGTAGCCCTCCGCGATCGCCCGGGTGGTGACGACCGCGCCCAGCGGGTGGCCGTTGCCCATCGCCTTGGCCACGGTCACGACGTCGGGCACCACCCCCTGCTGCTCGAAGCCCCAGAAGTGGTGGCCGAGCCGGCCGTAGCCGACCTGGACCTCGTCGGCCACGCACAGCCCGCCGGCGGCCCGCACCGCCGGGTAGACCGCCGCCAGGTAGCCGTCCGGGAGGGCCATGCCGCCGGCGTTGCCGTAGAAGGACTCCGACAGGAAGGCGGCCGGCGGGCGCCCGCCACGCGCCATCCCCTCGACGTGGGCGACCGCGTCGGTGGCGTAGCGGTGCGCCTGCTCGCCCCGGTACTGCCCGCGGTACGGGTTGGGTGCGGCGACGGTGTGCACCCAGGCGGGGCGGCTGTCCAGGGCGTTCGGGTTGTCGGCCACAGAGGTCGAGACGGCGTCGGTGGCGTCGGACCAGCCGTGGTACGCCTCCCGTACCGCCACCACATCGCGCCGCCCGGTGTTCGCCCAGGCCAGCCGCAGCGCCAAGTCCACCGCCTCGGTGCCGCTGTTGACCAGGAACACGGTGTCCAGCGGGTCCGGCAGCAGCGCGGCCAGGCGTTCGGAGAACTCCACGACCGACCCGTAGTGGAACCGCGAGTTGGTGTTGAGCAGCCGCCACTGCCGCTCGACCGCCCCGGCCAGCCGCGGGTGGCCGTGGCCGAGGATCGCCACGTTGTTGAGCATGTCGAGGTACGCCCGGCCGTCCATGTCGAACAGGTGCTGCCGCCAGCCGCGTTCGATCCGCGGCGGCCGCTCGTAGTAGTGCTCCTGGACCGTCGCGAACGAGGAGTCGCGGCGCTCCAGCAGTTCGGCCGCGGCGTCCGGTCCGTCCTCCGCCGCGGCGAACGGGGGCAGCAGCGGCGTCGGATCGGGGCACACCCGCGCCCACGCCTCGGCGGTCGCGGCCGTCACGAAGAACGGCGGGCGCTCCTCCAGCGCGCTGACCTGCACCCGCAGGGGCTCCGGGGCGTCCGCGCCGGCCAGCTGCCCGATCGGGTCCCCGGCGGCCAGTTCCGCGCCCTCGGCCGCCACCGCGACCTGGTCGATCCGCCCGCTCAGCCACAGCGTCCGGCCGTCCCCGCCGCGCAGCGCCACCGCACCGTCGTACCGCTCCACCGTGCCGGCCCACGGCGCGTACAGCCGCAGCGGCTCCCGCGCGAGGAGTTCCACGCCGACCCCGACCGTCGCGGGCGGCTCGGCGCGGTTCAGGACGGTACGGGTCAGCCGCGGCTGGAGGTACGGGACGACGGCGACGGCCGCCGCCTCACGGGCCAGCGCCTCGGCGGCCAGCCGGGGCACCGCCGCCTCGGCCAGGAACCGGCCGTCGTGCAGGGCGTCGCTCGTCGCCGAGAGGTCCAGCCCGACCGCCGGCCCGGCCGCGTCCTCGCCCAGCAGCGGCAGCCCGTCGGCGGCCGGGGCCGCGCCGGCGCGGCCGACCGCCGCGCGGACCAGCGCGGTTCCGACCGGGACGGGCACCGAGACCGCCTGCTGGAAGATCCGCCACTCGCGCTCCAGGTTCCCGGCGGCGTAGGCGTTGTCGCCGTCGACGCCCGCCTGGTGCCGGCCGCTGACCATCAGGGCCGCCGCCCGCAGCACCACCAGCGGCCACAGCGCGCCCGCCTCGGCGTCCGACAGCGGGCGCACCCGGTCGAAGGCCCGGACCGCGGGGAGGACCACCGTCACGTCCCCCTCGGCATAGAACAGCAGCGAGGAGCAGGTGACGGCGAGTTCGGCCACCGCCCAGCTCTCGGTCAGGTCGCCGAAGTCGATGACCCCGACCGGGAAGGCCCGGCCGTTTCCGTCCGTGCGGGCGATCACGTTGTCGTCGGTGAGGTCGCCGTGGACGAGCTGCACCGGCAGGGCGTCGCGGCAGGGCGCCAGCGCCTCGGCGGCCGCGTTCGCCGCAGCCCGGGCCGCCTCGGCCCCGCCGGGCACGTCGACGAACTCCGCCAGCCGGGAGACGACCTCCCGCGCGTGGCGCAGGTCCCACTGCAGGGCGCGCGGCGGCACCTCCCCGTCGAAGTCGGCCAGCGCGCGGGAGGCGCGGCCGGCCAGGTCGCCGAGCGCGGTGACGACCGCGGGGGAGAGGTGGCCGCCGCGGCTGAGCACTTCGCCCTCGACGAAGCGCACGAGCCGCACCGCCGTCGCGGCCCCGTCCAGCGACACCTCCTGCACGGTCCCGCCGTTGAGGCCCTCCAGGGGTACCGGGACCTCCACGCCGGGTTCGCGCCGCGCGATGTGCGCGGCGGCCAGGTCCTGCGCGGCCAGGTCCCGCGCGGTGAACGCCGGGTTGGACACCTTCAGCACGTACCGGCCGCACGGGGCCTCGATCAGGAAGTTGGCGTCCTGCTGGCTGCCGAGTTCCGTCGCGGTGCCCGCGACACCGAACAGGTCGCGGGCGAACGACTCGGCGCGGGCGGCCGGGACCTTCGGCACCGGCAGCGCCCCGGTCTCGAAGAAGTTGAAGGAGCGGGACATCGGACTGGTTCCTCCGGAGGGTGGGTGGATGGCGTGGCGCGGGCCCTGGGCCGGCCTACGCCCGTTCTTCCGCGATCGAGTTGCCGCCGTCGACGACCAGGCACTGGCCCGTCACGTACGCGGCCGACGGGGAGCACAGGTAGCCGATCAGGCCGGCCACCTCGTCGGCGGTGCCGCTGCGGCCCAGCGGCGTGCGCAGGCCCTGGGCGTACTCGTGCCGGGTCTGCGAGTCGGTGGCGATCCAGCCCGGCGCGACCGCGTTGACCGTGACCCCGGACCCGGCGGCGTCCAGGGCCAGGCCCCGGACCAGGCCCGCCACCCCGGCCTTCGCGGCGGCGTAGGCGGCCTCGCCGCGGATCGCCATCGACGGGCCGGTCAGGCTCGCCACCATCACCAGCCGCGCGTTCCCCCGTGCCTGGAGGGCGGGCAGGAACGCGGCGGCGAACAGGAAGGCCGCGTCCAGGTTGCGGGCCAGGCAGGACCGCCAGCGCGCGAAGGTCAGGTCCTCCACCCGGCCGGACCCGCTGTCCGGGGCGGTCACCGAGGTCATCCCGGCGCAGTTGACCGCCAGATTGATCCGGCCGAACCGCTCCAGGGCCGTGTCCCGCAGCCGCCGGGCGGTCGCGGGGTCGGTCAGGTCGCCCGGCACCGCGACCGTGCCGGGCGGCAGTTCGGCCGCCCGCCGGCGCGCCCGCTCGCCGTGCGAGGACACCACGAGCCGGGCGCCCATCGCGCCCAGCGTCCGGGCCGTCGCGAAGCCGATGCCCCGCGGCCCGCCCACGCCGGTCACCACCGCGACCCGGCCGGTGGGGTCGAACGCGCCGGCCATCACCGGCCGCCCTTCGCGGCGCGCGCCGGACGGGCGGCCGCCGTTCAGGACACCGGCCAGGTCGCCGGTCAAGCCAGGGACCAGGCCACCGCTCGGGCCACCGGTCACGTCACCAGTCACGGGAGAGCACCTCGTCCAGGGCGGACGTGAACAGGTCCGCGTCGGCGGGGGTGAAGGTCAGCGGGGGCTTGATCTTGAGCACGTTGTTGTCCGCGCCGGTCGGATAGACGATCACGCCCTCGTCCTTCATCAGCTCGCTGATCCACATCGCCTCGCTCCCGGCCGGCTCCCTGGTCATCGGGTCCCGGACGAGTTCGACCCCCAGGTACATGCCCCGGCCCCGGACGTCGCCGATCATCTCGTGCCGGCCGGCCAGCGCGGACAGCGCCTCCCGGAAGTACGCGCCCGTCCCGGCGGCCCGCGCCTGCAGGTCCTCCGCGGCGATCTCGTCGAGCACCGCGGTGCCCACGGCGCAGGAGACGGGGTTGCCGCCGAAGGTGTTGAAGTACTTCGTGCCCGTGCCGAAGGCCTCGGCGATCTCCCGGGTGGTGACGACCGCGGCCATCGGGTGGCCGTTGCCGATCGGTTTGCCCATCGTCACGATGTCGGGCACCACGCCCTGCGTCTCGAAGCCCCAGAAGGCGTCGCCGAGCCGGCCGAAGCCGACCTGCACCTCGTCCGAGACGCACAGCCCGCCGGCCGCCCGCACGGCAGCGAACGCCTGCTCCAGGTAGCCGTCGGGGTAGAACAGGCTGCCCGCCGTGCCCATCACGGACTCGGCCAGGAACGCGGCCGGCGGCCGGCCCTCGGCCGTCAGCCGCGCGGCCTGCCGGGCGACGTCGGCCGCGTACCCGGCGGCTGCCCGCGGGTCGCCGTACCGGTACCGGCCGCGGTAGAGGTTGGGCTGTTCCACCTCGTGCGTCGTCGGGTCGGGGCCGTTGCCGCCCGGGCCCTTGTAGCGGTTGGGGCTCAGGCCGGTGACGACGGAGTCGCCGTGCGCGTCCAGCGCCCGCTCGTACCGGCGCAGCAGGGCCGCGACGTGCGCGCGCCAGAGCGTTTGGGACAAAGTACTCGCAGAAGCCGCGGATCGCATCGAACTGCTCCGCTCGACCTTCTCCCCCGAGCGGTACCACCGGGCCGTGGACCTGCTGCTCGGCGCGCGGGAGGTCGCCGTCTTCGGCTTCGGCTCGTCCTTCGTGGTCGCCGAGCACATGACGATGAAGCTGCGGCGGATGGGCCGGCGCGCCCGGGTCATCCGCACCTCCGGCTTCCACCTCGCCGACGACCTGCTCGGCATAGGGCAGGGGGACGTCGTGGTCGTCTTCGCCCCCGGCCGGCTCATGACCGACATAGAGGTGCTGCTCGACCGGGTGCGGACCGTCGGCGCCGAGGCCGTGCTGATCACCGACGAACTGGAGCAGCAGCTCACCGACTCCGTCTCCGTGGTGCTGCGCGCGCCCAACACCCCGACCGGGCTGACCGGCGAGCCGGTCAACACCATCGTCCTGGCCGACGCCCTCATCCAGGGCGTGGCCGCCTCGGACGTGGAGCGCACGGTCGAGTCCTCGCACACCCTGACCACGCTGCGCCAGCAGCTGGGCTTCTGACGCACCTCCCCACAGAACGCAGAGAGCCGCCTTGAGTACGCCGCCCCGCACACCCCCGCCGAACAGCTTCGGCAGCCTCGACCGGCTGGAGCTGGCCGGTGAGCGCTACCGGATCCACCGGCTGGACGCCGTCCCCGGCGCCGAACGGCTGCCGCTGAGCCACCGGATCCTGCTGGAGAACCTGCTGCGCCACGAGGACGGCCGCACGGTGACCGCCGAGCACGTCACCGCCCTGGTCTCCGGCCGCCGCGACGGCGGCGAGAACGCCGTCCCCTTCTCCCCGTCCCGGGTCTTCCTGCACGACACCAACGGCGTCCCGGTGCTGACCGACCTGGCCGCGCTGCGCGACGCGGTCGCCGCCGCCGGGGCGACCCGCGGGCCGTCCGCCCCCGCGTGCCCAGCGACCTGACCGTCGACCACTCCGTCTCCGCCGAGGTCTCCGGCCGGCCCGACGCCCTGCGGCGCAACACCGAGATCGAGTACGCCCGCAACGCCGAGCGCTTCCGCTTCCTGAAGTGGGGCGAACGCCTCGACGGCATGCGCGTCCTGCCGCCGGGCTCCGGGATCATGCACCAGATCAACCTGGAGTACCTGGCCCCGGTCGTGGAGCGCCGGGACGGCTGGGCCCACCCCGACACCTGCGCCGGCACCGACTCCCACACCACCATGGTCAACGCGCTCGGCGTGCTGGCCTGGGGCGTCGGCGGGGTGGAGGCCGAGGCCGCGCTGCTGGGCCTGCCCATCGGCCTGGCCGTGCCGCGGGTGCTCGGCGTCGAACTGGTCGGGGAGACCGCCCCCGGCGTCACGGCGACCGACGTCGTCCTCACCGTCGTCCAGCGGCTGCGGGCGCACGGCGTGGTCGGGGCGTTCGTCGAGTTCACCGGCGAGGCCGTGCCCCGGATGCCCGTCTCGCACCGGGCCACCATCTCCAACATGTGCCCGGAGTACGGCGCGACCGCCGCCCTCTTCGCCGTGGACCGGGCCACCCTGGACTTCCTGCGGCTGACCGGCCGCGACGCCGGGCACCTCGACGCCGTCGAGCGGTACACCAAGGAGCAGGGGCTGTGGCACGACCCGGCCGCCTGCCCCCGCTACGACGAGACCCTGCGCATCGACCTGTCGGCCGTCACCGCCTCGCTCGCCGGCCCGCGCCGCCCGCAGGACCGGGTGGCGCTCGCCGCCGTGCCGGCCGGGGCGTCCGTCGCCATCGGCAGGATCCGCGCCGAGCGCGGGCGCCGCGCGGAAGTGAGCGGCCGGCCGCACGGGAGCGGCACCGCCGAGCGCGGCGACTCGGTCGGTCCGGGGGATCCGCAGCGTCCCGGCCGGGCGGTCCGGCCCGACGGGCCGGTCGGGGCCGACGGGCCGGTCGGGGCCGACGGTCCGGAGCGGCCGGCGGGTGCGGTGCGGTCGGACGATCCGCTGCGGCTCGACGGCGGGGGCGGGGCCGGCCTGCCCGCCGGGCGGATCGTCGACGGCGACGTGGCCATCGCCGCGATCACCTCGTGCACCAACACCTCCAACCCGCACGTGATGGTCGCCGCCGGGCTGCTCGCCCGCAACGCCCGGGCCCGCGGGCTGACCGCCAAGCCGTGGGTGAAGACCAGCCTGGCCCCGGGCTCCCGGGCCGTCACCGACTACCTGGCCCGGGCGGGGCTGACCGGGCCGCTGGACGAGCTCGGCTTCCACCTCGTCGGCTACGGCTGCATGACCTGCATCGGCAACTCCGGGCCGCTGCTGCCCGAGGCGGCCGAGGCCGTGGCCGACCGCGACGTGCTGGTCGCCGCCGTCCTGTCCGGCAACCGCAACTTCGACGGGCGCGTGAACAACGACGTCTCGCTGAACTACCTGGCCTCCCCGCCGCTGGTCGTCGCCTACGCGCTGGCCGGGTCCGTCCTGCACGACCTGGACCGCGAACCGCTCGGCACCGACGAGCGGGGGCGGCCGGTGATGCTCGCCGACCTGTGGCCCGGCGACGAGGAGATCCAGCGGGTGGTCGACGCGCACCTCACGCCCGACCTGTTCACCGACGCCTACGCCGGGATCCGCGACGGCGACGAGCGCTGGCGGGACGTGCCGGCCGTGCCCGGGGACCTCTTCGACTGGCCGGCCGGATCGACGTACCTGCGCCGCCCGCCCTTCCTGGACGCGGTGCCCGAGACCCCCGAGGCCCCGCGGACCTCACCGGCGCCCGCGCCCTGCTCCTGCTGGGCGACTCCGTCACCACCGACCACATCAGCCCGGCCGGGCGCGTACCCGCCGACAGCTGCGCCAGCCGCCACCTGGCCGCCCTGGGCGAGCGGGACCTGAGCACCTACGCCTCCCGCCGGGGGAACTTCGAGGTCATGGTCCGCGGCGGCTTCGCCAACCACCGGCTGGCCAACCGGCTCGCGCCCGGCGCACCCGGCGGCCTGACCCCCGACCTCGCCGGGGACGGCGCCCTCGTGCCCGTGCACATCGCCGCCGAGTCCGCCGCGGCCGCCGGCGTCCCGCTGCTGGTGCTCGCCGGGCGCGAGTACGGCACCGGGTCCTCCCGGGACTGGGCCGCGAAGGCCACCGCGCTGCTCGGCGTCCGGGCGGTGCTGGCCCGCTCCTTCGAACGGATCCACCGCTCCAACCTGGTGCAGCTCGGCGTCCTGCCGCTCCAGTTCGCGCCGGGGGAGTGCGCCGACACCCTCGGGCTGGACGGCACCGAGACGTTCGACCTGACCCGCGTCGCCGGCGCGCTGCGGACGCCCTGCGGCACCCTCACGGTCTCCGTCCGGCCGGACCGGCGCGAGCGGCCCGCCTTCGCGTTCGACGTGACCGTGCGGCTCGACACCGAGCAGGAGATCCTCCACTACACGCACGGCGGCGTCCTGCCGTACGTCTTCCGCCGCTTCCTGGCCGCGGCCAGGGACTGAGACGGGGGCGGCGGCCGGGGCCCCGGGCCGGCGCCGGGTCGGGCGCACACGCCATAGGATGCAGTCTGCAAGCGATCTGCGCTTGCCGGCGGTCCGCCCCCGCGGGGCCCGCCCCGGATGCCGTAAGGGATCGCCAGGTCGATGAACGCCAGCCCCCGCCCCGCCCTCACCAAGAGCGCCTACGCCTACGAGGAACTGCGCCGCCGCATCCTGGCGGGCGAGCTCGCCCAGGGGCAGACGATCTCGCAGGAGCAGCTCGCCGCCGAACTCGGGCTGAGCACCACGCCGCTGCGCGAGGCCCTGCGGCGGCTCGACGCGGAGGGGCTCGTCGCACTCGACGCGCACCGCGACGCCCGGGTCACGGAGCTGACCGCCGAGGAGGCCCGGAGCCTCTTCGAGCTCCGGCTCAACCTCGACCCGATGGCCGCCAAGCTCGCAGCGTCCCGGCGCACCGAGGCCGACATGGCCGCCGTCGAGCGCGCCCTGGAGGGCCTGGAACCGCTCGGCGCGGCCTCCGGCGTAGAACCCCTGCTCGCCCACCGCGCCTTCCACCGCAGCGTCTACATCGCGTCGCACAACACGCTGCTGATGTCGCTGCTCGACGGGCTGTGGGACAAGGCCGACCGCTACCGCCAACTCCGGCTGCGGACCCGCCCGGACACCGTCGAGGACCACGAACGGGTCCGCGCCGAGCACGCGGCGATCGCCGCCGCCGTCCTCGCGGGCGACGCCCGCACCGCCGAGCGGGTCATGCGCCGCCACGTCCGCGGCAGCCTCGGCCACGAGGCCATCGCCGACCTCCAGCCCTGACCTCTCCGCGCGGGGCGAGCCTTCACCGACCGGGCTCCACGCCCACCCGCGGGTAGGCCCGGTCCCGGGAGGCGGGTCGCCCCCGCGCACGTCGAACACTTAGCCTCGATCCACCGACGTGGCTCGAGAATGATCTTCTGCGGGGCTTGTGAGCTGGGTGTGGGGCGGTGGCCGTGGGTGGGCAGGGGGTATCCGCTGGTCTGCCCAGCTCTTCCACGAATGCGGCTCCGGTCGGGCCCTGGCGGGCGAGGTGGTCAGGAACGTCGGGCTGCTTCGGGTGGGCGGTGGACAGTGTCGAACAGGTGCGTCCAGGCGTGTTGCCAGGGCCAGTTGTCCGGTAGGTGCAGGGTGAGGCGCCGGGCGGAGCGGGCGATCCTGGCCGGGACACGGACGAGGTGGGTGCGCAAGGTGGCGGTGGTGGCCTTGGTGTGGAAGGCCGAGGTCAGGGCACCGGCGGCGCGGAGCAGGTTGTAGGCCATCGCCCACTGGATCAGCCAGGCTGCGTTGGCATGGAAGTGGCCCGAGGGCAGGTGGGCGAGGGCTCCGGCTTTGCTGTCGGCGATGACCTGCTCGACGACGGCGTGGTGGCGGTGTTCCCGCTCGGCCACGAGCGTCGGCGCGGGGTTGTCGGTGAAGAACGGGTGGTAACGCCAGACGGGGAACAACTCGCCCTGCTCACCGACGACGGCGGGTTTGGCCAGGTCACGGACCCGGCGCACGATGAGGCGGGCGGTGGCCTGCTCGCTCTTCTTCCGGCTCGCGAACGCGGTGTAGGCGGGTATCTCGGCGACCTGGGCATCGAAGATGAGCTCGCCGGTGTCGGGGTCGGGCACGGCGGTGGGGTAGGTGATCTGCTGCCATGCGGCTTCGTCGATGGCCAGGACGGCCCGTTTGACGGAAGGGTTCATGCCGCAGGTGACGGAGAAGTGAGCCCCGGCCCGGCGGCACGCGGCGATGACGCCGGCGTTGTAGAACTGCGAGTCCGCGCGCAGGATGCGCAGGCCGGTGCAGCCGGCCTCGACGGCGGTGGCCAGCGCCTGGCTGACAAGTTTCGGGGCGCCGCGGGAGTCTGCTGCCTTGCCGCGTCGCAGCCGCACGGTGGCGATCACCGGCCGGGAGGTGGGGGTGCAGATCGTGGCGAGCAGGGGGTGCAGGGTGCGGATGCCCTTGAACCGGCCGTACTCGGCGCCCTGCTTGGTACGGCCGTAGACCCGTTTGTGGGTGGAGTCGACATCGATGAATGCCTTCTCACCCGCGCCGGGCAGCAGCGGGGTGTGGGCTGCCAGTTGGGCCAGGAACCGGCGGTGCACGGCTTGGAGTTGGAGGGCGTGACCGTGGGTGAACGCGCGCAGGAACGTCCCCAGCGTGGACGGGGCACGCAGACCTCCGAACAGCAGGGGCATCGCGCCGTGCCGCAGGACGTCCAGGTCGTCGATGCTGTCCGCGCCCGCGACCATGCCGCCCACGATGCTGGTGACCTTCGCGTCCGCCGCCGCACCCGCGCCGTTCTTCGCTCCGGTCAGCTTCACCTTCTCGGTCACCAGCCGCGGCAGCCCGCACCGCTCGGCCAGCCGCATCACCGGGACCAGCCCGGCATACGCGACCAGATTCGTGTCATCGAACGCGGCGGACACCGCCGAAGCGGCATGGGAAGATTGCATCTCGCGGATGCACTCCAATTCTGTGGACATGGAACCCTAGGAAGTCCCATCGTCCCAGCTCAGAGGGCATCCGCGCCTTCATGTCCAAGCCCTGGACCGGCTATTGCCCGGCGGATCGAGGCTTAGGTGGCGCGAGCGCCCGCCCGTGCGTGGCGGCCTGGGCTCGCGGGGCGGTGTGCCCTCGCCCCTCGGCGAGCGATCGAACCCGTCCAGCAGTTCACGCCCCCACTCGGCGCGTGGCTGACCCGGCTCGCGAGGCGGCCTGCCGCGCCCACGGCGAACGCCCCAACCCCTCGGTCGGTTCGCGCGCCCACGCGCCTGTGGCGGCCGAGGCGAGCCGGCCCGCGAGCCCCGCGCACGCCGAACGCTCGGGTGGTGCGAGCGCCCGCCCGTGCGCCTTCGCCGGGAGGCGGGGCGCCCGCACACCGCGACGGCCCGGCCCGCGTCGCGCGGGGCCGGGCCGTTGGGTGGGGGGAGGGGTCAGAAGGCGGTCAGGACGTTGCGGAAGTGGGAGACCTCCGGGAGGTCCGCGACGGAGTCGGCGATCAGGTGGCGCCACGCCTGGAAGTCCGCCGAGCCGCGGAAGCCGTGGGTGTGGTCCTCGACCGACTCCCAGCCCACGACGAGCCGGTAGTCCAGGGGATCCTCGTGGGACCGTTCGAGGCGGAGCGTCCGGGCGCCGGCGGCCCGCTGGAAGAGGGGCGCCGCCTCGGCCACCGCGGCCTCGAACTCCGCGGCGCGGCCCTCCCGCACGCGGATCCGGGCCACCTCGTGCACGAGGGGCGAGCCGCCCGCGCCGCCCGGGTCCTCCGCGTCGACCCGCCCGTGCGCGCCGGTCTCCACCAGCGTCCGGGTGGCGTCGAGCGAGGCGTAGGTCCAGAAGATCCGCATCGGCTCGTCGGCCGAGGCGTTCTCGAAGTGGTGCGGGATGTTCGCCGGCACGAAGGTGGTGTCGAACCGCGCCAGCTCCGTCCGCACCCCGTCGATGTCCACCACCGCCGCGCCCTCGACGACGACCACCGACTCGGCGACGTTGTGCGTGTGGTGGGCGATCGCCGCGCCGGGCGCGAACAGCGTCATCCCGTTGAGGAACCCGGTCGCCCCACGCGCCGCGGTCACCAGCGGCACCGTCCGGGCCCCCGCGCCGCGGTCCCGCGCGGGCAGCTCACCGGGCCGCAGCACCGACCACGGCCGCGCCGCGCCGCTCACGAGGCCACCGCCGGACCGAACCAGACCGTCTTCACGTTCACGAACTCCCTGATCCCGTGGCCGCCCAGCTCGCGGCCGTACCCGGACTTCTTGATCCCGCCGAACGGCAGCCGCGGGTCGGAGGCCACCACCCCGTTGACGAACACCGCGCCGGCGTCGATGCGCGGCACGACCCGGCGGGCCAGGTCGAGGTCCGCCGTCCACAGGGCGGCGGCCAGCCCGTAGGCGGTCCGGTTGGCCAGCTCGACGGCCTCCTCGACCCCGGCGACCCGGGTCACCCCGGCCACCGGCCCGAACGTCTCCTCGGCGAACGCGGCCATCTCCGGCGTCACCCGGTCGATGACGGTCGGCGGGTAGAAGTACCCCGGGCCCTCGACGGGCTCGCCGCCCAGCAGCAGCTCCCCGCCCGCCGCGACCGTCCGCTCCACCTGGTCGTGCAGCGTGGCGCGCAGGTCGGCCCGGGCCAGCGGGCCGATGTCGGTGGACTCCTCCAGCGGGTCCCCGACCACCAGCGCCCCGGCCCGCTCCACCACCAGCCGGACGAACCGGTCGGCCACCTCCTCCACCACGATCAGCCGCTTGGCGTTGACGCAGCTCTGGCCCGCGGTGTTGAAGCGGGAGCGGACCGCGGCCGCGGCCGCCGCCTCCAGGTCGGCGTCGGCCAGCACGATCAGCGGGTCGGAGCCGCCGAGTTCGAGGACGTGCTTCTTCAGGTGCGCGCCGGACTGCGCGGCCACGATCGCGCCCACCTGCGTCGACCCGGTCAGCGTGACCGCCGCGATCCGGTCGTCGGCGATCAGGCCCGCGACGGCGTCCGCCTCGACCAGCAGCGTGGTGCACAGGCCCTCGGGCGCGCCCGCCCGCCGCACGATCTCCTCCAGCAGCAGCGCGCAGCCGGAGACGTTGCCCGCGTGCTTGAGGACCGCGCCGTTGCCCGCAGCCAGCGCGGGGGCGAGGAAGCGCACGAACTGCCAGCAGGGGTAGTTCCACGGCATGACGGCCAGCAGCACGCCGAGCGGTTCGAGCACCACGGTGCTGCGGGTCGCCGCCGAGGCGATGTTCTCCGGCCGCAGGTAGCCCTCGGCGTGCTCGGCGTAGTGGTCCAGCGTCCAGGCCGACTTGTCGATCTCGGCCCGCGCCTCGGTGATCGTCTTGCCCATCTCCGCGGTGATGAGCCGGGCGAACCGCTCCCGGTCGGCCCGCAGTTCGCCGGCGACGGCGGTCAGCAGCGGCAGCCGGCGGGCCAGCGGGGTCGCGCGCCAGGCGCGCTGCGCCGCGACGGAGGCCGACAGGGCGGCGTCGACCGCCTCGGGGGAGGCCACCGGGTACTCCCCGAGGCGGACCTCGGTCGCCGGATTGACGGACAGGGGCATGCCTTCTCCTTCAGCGGTGCTCTGGTTCTGGGGTGCTCGGGGCGGACGGGCGGCGCCTGCTCTGCGGGGACGGGCGCGCCTGCTCGGGCGGACGGGCGGCGGCTCAGGCCGCACCGGCCGGCGCCTTGTGCGCGCGCAGCCCCGCCACCACGCGCTCGGCGAACTCGGCGGTGCCCAGCCGGCCGCCAAGGTCGCGGGTGCGGGTGAGCGGGTCGTCGAGCACCGCGTCCACGCCGGACTCGATGGCCCGGGCGGCGGCGGCCAGCGCCGGGTTCCCGTCCCGCCGCCCGCGCCACTCCAGCAGCATCGCGGCGGACAGGATCAGGGAGGTCGGGTTGGCAACGCCCCGGCCGGCGATGTCCGGCGCGGAGCCGTGCTGCGCCTGGGCGACGGCGATGTCGTGGCCCACGTTGAGCGAGCCGCCGAGCCCCAGGCTGCCGGACAGTTCGGCGGCCTCGTCGGAGAGGATGTCGCCGAACATGTTGGTGGTGACGATGACGTCGAAGCTCTCCGGCCGGCGGATCAACGCCGCCGCGGCCGCGTCCACGATCAGCTCCTCCAGCTCCACGTCGGCGAACTCCTCGGCCACCTTGCGCACTTCGCGCAGGAACAGCCCGTCGGTCAGCTTCACGACGTTCGCCTTGTGGACGGCCGTCACCTTGCCCCGGCGCTGCCGGGCGAGCTCGAAGGCGGCGCGGGCGACCCGTGCGCAGCCGCGCGCGGTGATCTTGCGGATGGCGAAGGCGCTGTCCGGGTCGGGCATGAACTCCCCGGAGCCGGCGTACATGTTGCGGTCCGCGTAGAAGCCCTCGGTGTTCTCGCGGACGATCACCAGGTCCATGGGGGAGCGCAGCACGCTCAGGCCCGCGCGCGACCGGTTCGGCCGGATGTTGGCGAAGAGCTCGAAGCGGGTGCGCAGTTCGGCCGAGGGGTTGATCCCGCCCTCGGCGCGGGGCGGGTAGGCGTAGTGCGAGACCGGGCCGAGGATCACCCCGTCCACCCGCGGGACGCGGTCGAGCACCGACTGCGGCAGTGCGGTGCCCTCGGCGGCCAGACTGGCCAACCCGATGTCGGCGCTCTCCAGTTCGAGGCCGAGCCCGTGGTCGGCGTCGGCCTGCCGGAGCACTTCCAGGGTGGGTTCGACGATCTCGGGACCGATGCCGTCCCCGGGCAGTACCAGCACTCTCATCGCGGTGAACCCGCCCTTTCCCGGTGCTCTCGGACGCTCCCGCCGGAGGAGCCGATCCGCCTGATTGCGTCATAGCCTATAAGCTATGGACTACTTTCTACGTGGTGGTCGGGGCGGCGTCAACCGCCCCGGGGCCGCCCGCGCAGTGAGAGACCGCACGTCAGGCGGGGAACGCGGCCCCCGGAGCGCCCGCGCTGTCGCGTTTGTTCAAGACCGGCGGCCGGGCCCGGGCCTAGCGTCGGGGGCATGAACTTCCACGCACAGATGGCCGGTGCCGCGACCGAGGCGGCCCGGATCGCGGCCGGCATCGGCACCGAGCGGCTCACCGGCCCCCACCCCCTGCCCGGAGTACGACACCCGCGCCCTGATCAACCACCTCGTGGCCTACACCGGGGTGGGGATGGAACTGCGGGCCCGCCGCGAGTCCTACCCCGACGACCTCGCCACCCGTGACTTCACCGCCGAGCCGGACTGGGCCGCCGCGTACGCCGGGCGCCTGGACCGCGCGGTGGCCGCGTGGGCCGACCCGGCGGTCTGGGAGGGCGAGATCGGTACGGGCCGCGCCGCGCTCCGAGCACGCCGCGGCCCGCGCCGCCTTGCCAGTAGGGCCCCTTGCGGGAACTCGTGTGTCAGTCCTGGGTTTCCCTCCAGCCCATCGTGCGCTCCACGGCCTTGAGCCAGTTCTTGTACTCGCGGTCGCGGTCGGCGGCGGCCATGTCGGGGGTCCATTCGGCGGCGCGCTTCCAATTGGCGCGCAGTGCTTCGACGTCCGGCCAGAAGCCGACCGCGAGGCCGGCCGCGTAGGCCGCGCCGAGGCAGGTGGTCTCGGCGACCATGGGGCGTACGACGGGCGCGTCCAGGACGTCGGCGAGGGTCTGCATCAGCAGGTTGTTGGAGGTCATGCCGCCGTCGACCTTGAGCGCGGTCAGTTCGACGCCGGAGTCCTTGGTCATCGCGTCGGCGATCTCCCGGGTCTGCCAGGCGGTCGCCTCCAGCACGGCGCGCGCGATGTGGGCCTTGGTGACGTAGCGGGTCAGGCCGGCGATCACGCCGCGGGCGTCGTCGCGCCAGTAGGGGGCGAACAGGCCGGAGAACGCGGGCACGAAATAGGCCCCGCCGTTGTCCTCGACGGAGGAGGCGAGCGTCTCGATCTCGGCGGCGGTGCTGATCAGCCCCATCTGGTCGCGCATCCACTGCACCAGGGACCCGGTGACCGCGATGGACCCCTCCAGCGCGTACACCGGGGCGTCCGCGCCGATCCGGTAGCCGACCGTGGTGATCAGCCCGTTGTGCGAGGCGACCGGGGTGCCGCCGGTGTTCATCAGCATGAAGGTGCCGGTGCCGTAGGTGGACTTCGCCTCGCCCTGGGCGAAGCAGGTCTGGCCGAACAGCGCGGCCTGCTGGTCGCCCAGCGCGGAGGCCACCGGCACGTCGGCCAGCCCGCCGACCCCCGTGGTGCCGTACACCTCGGAGGAGGAGCGGATCTCCGGCAGCACGGCCGCGGGCACCCCGACGGCGTCGAGGATGCTCTCGTCCCAGGCGAGGGTGTGCAGGTTCATCAGCAGGGTCCGCGAGGCGTTGGTGACGTCGGTGACGTGCACCCCGCCGTCCACCCCGCCCGTGAGGTTCCAGATCACCCAGGAGTCCATGGTGCCGAAGAGGATGTCGCCGGCCTCGGCCCGCTCGCGCAGGCCGTCCACGTGGTCCAGCAGCCAGCGGATCTTCGGTCCCGCGAAGTAGGAGGCGAGCGGCAGCCCGGTCTCGCGGCGGAAGCGGTCCTGGCCGACGTCCCGGCCCAGCTCCCGGCACAGCGCGTCGGTGCGCGTGTCCTGCCAGACCAGGGCGTTGTGCACGGGCTCACCGGTGTGCCGGTCCCACAGCAGCGTGGTCTCGCGCTGGTTGGTGATGCCGATCGCCTTGACGTCGGAGGGGGTGAAGCCGGGGATGTCCTGCGCGGCCTTGCGGATCGCGCCGCCCACCACCTCCTGGACGTTGGCCCAGATCTCGGCCGCGTCGTGCTCCACCCAGCCGGGCTTGGGGAATATCTGCTCGTGCTCCTTCTGGTCGACCGCGATGATCCGGCCGTCCCGGTCGAAGACGATGCAGCGGCTCGACGTCGTGCCCTGGTCGATCGCGGCGATGAAGGGGCCGGAGCCGTGCGAACTGGCCGGCGGGACGGGCGCGGACGGGGTGTCGGTCACGGTTGCTCCTCGTGGGGATCTGCGCTGTCGGGTCCGGGCGGGCCGTGCCCGGGACGGGTCTGCTCTCCCGGGTACGAGCCTGCCCGTGTTCGCGGCCGGGTACGGGCGCCGCTCTACGTGAAGGCGAGCCGGTACAGGCCCCCGGCCACGGCGGCCCCGACCAGCGGGCCGACGACCGGGATCCAGGCGTAACTCCAGTCGGAGCCGCCCTTGTTGGGCAGCGGCAGCAGGCTGTGCACGATACGCGGGCCGAGGTCGCGGGCGGGGTTGATGGCGTACCCCGTGGGCCCGCCGAGCGACAGCCCGATGCCGACCACGAGCAGCGCGGTGAGCAGGATGCCGAGGCCGTTGAGGGCGAGTCCCTTGGTCATGCCCTCGGTGAGGATGAAGAGCACCAGGACCGCGGTGGCCACGATCTCGGTGAGCAGGTTCTGCACCGGGTTGCGGATCTCCGGGCCGGTGGAGAAGACCCCGAGCACCGGGCCGCCGGGCAGCGAGGTGTCGTGGGTGACCGGGCCGGCCGGGTCGCCGGGGTTGCCCTCGCCGGTCAGGTGCGCGGTGAACTGGCCCATGTAGACCACCCACACCAGGAACGCGCCGATCATCGCGCCCGCCATCTGGCCGATCAGGTAGTAGGGCACGGCGCTCCACTCGCCGGTCTTGATGGCGATGCCCAGCGTCACCGCCGGGTTGAGGTGGCCGCCGGAGTAGCCGTTGGCGATGTAGGCGCCGCCCAGGACGCCGAACCCCCACCCGAAGGTGATGGCGACCCAGCCCGCGCCCTGGGCCTTCGATTTGGAGAGCGTCGCGGCGGCCACCACGCCGCCGCCGAGCAGGATGAGGACGGCCGTACCGAAGATCTCGCCGATGACTATGTGGCCATGGGACACAGCGACTCCCTTGTTCGGTTCCCGGAGCCCGCCGGGGCAGCCGCCCCCGGCTCCGTCCCGTGTTCGACAATGTCGACCGCTGGACGAGAGTGTGACTCCGGGGGTCTGGTGGGTCAAGGGGGGCGCACGGGAAACGCGGACTCAGAACCGCCCGGCGCCCAGGTCGCGGGAGACCGCCCGGGCGCAGTCCCGGACCGCCGCCACCAGCCGCGGGCTGATGCCCTCGCCGTCGCAGACCCGCTCCACCGCGCCGGTCACGCCCACCGCGCCGACCGGCATCCGCCGCCGGTCGTGGACGGGCGCGGCCACCGAGGCCACGCCCTCCCAGGTCTCCTCCAGGTCGGCGGCCCAGCCGCGGGCCCGGACCAGCTCCAGCACGTCCTCGAAGTCCGCCGCCCGGGTGACGGTGCGCGCGGTCAGCGCGGGCCGCGGTCCCTCGGCGGCCTCGCGGTGCGCCACCGGGTCGAAGGCGGCCAGCACTTTGCCCAGCGCGGTGCTGTGCAGCGGCTGCATCGCGCCCACCTCCAGCACCTGCCGGCTGTCGTCGGGGCGGAAGACGTGGTGCACCACCAGCACCCCGCCCTGGTGCAGCACGCCCAGGTACGCCGCCTCGCCGCTGGAACGGGCCAGGTCGTCGGTCCACACCAGCGCCCGGGCCCGCAGCTCGTGCACGTCCAGGTAGCTGTTGCCCAGCCGCAGCAGCTCCGCGCCCAGCTGGTACTTGCCCGACACCGGGTCCTGCTCGACGAACCCCTGCTGGTGCAGGGTGCGCAGGATGCCGTGCGCGGTGCCCTTGGCCAGGCCCAGCGAGCCGGCCACGTCGGACAGGCCGAGCCTGCGCTCGCCGCCGGCCAGCAGCCGGAGGATCGCCGCCGCGCGTTCCAGGGACTGGATGGAACCTGGCATGGCGGACGCTCCAAGGAAACGGACGGGTGGCAGGGGTCGACGCCGGGTCGACATTGTCGACCCCGATCCTCGCAGACAAGAGTGTCGCACCACTCGTCCGCCTTTCGGAATGCACCGAGCCGCCGACGCGCCCTGCGGCTACCCTGGCGGGGTGCGCGTGCTGTCGAGGGGCGCCGACGGTCCCGACCAGGACTCCGGCGGACCCGGACGGAGCGCGCATAGCCGACAGCCGTCGCATCCCAGGGAGCAGTCCATGGCCTCGCCGTCCCCTTCGTCCGCCCACGCCCCCTCCGCGGTGGACCCCGTCCGGGTCACCGCGCTGCGCAGCGCCCTCGCCAGCCGTGTCGTGGTGGCCGACGGCGCGATGGGCACCATGCTCCAGGCGCAGGACCCCACGCTGGACGACTTCCAGCAGCTCGAGGGCTGCAACGAGATCCTCAACGTCACCCGTCCGGACATCGTGCGGTCCGTCCACGAGGAGTACTTCTCGGTGGGCGTGGACTGCGTCGAGACCAACACCTTCGGCGCCAACCACTCGGCGCTGGGCGAGTACGACATCCCCGAGCGCATCCACGAGCTGTCCGAGGCCGGCGCCCGGCTGGCCCGCGAGGTCGCCGACGGCTTCGCCGCGGACGGCCGCCCGCGCTTCGTGCTCGGCTCGATGGGCCCCGGCACCAAGCTGCCCACCCTCGGCCACACCACGTACGCCACCCTCCGCGAGGGCTACCAGGCCAACGCGGCCGGGCTGATCGCGGGCGGCGCCGACGCGCTGCTGGTGGAGACCACCCAGGACCTGCTGCAGACCCGGGCCGCGGTGATCGGCGCCCAGCGCGCGATGGCCGCCGCCGGTGTCAGCCTGCCGGTGATCTGCTCGGTCACCGTGGAGACCACCGGCACCATGCTGCTGGGCTCCGAGATCGGCGCCGCGCTCACCGCCCTGGAGCCGCTCGGCATCGACATGATCGGCCTGAACTGCGCCACCGGCCCCGCCGAGATGAGCGAGCACCTGCGCTACCTGGCCCGGCACGCCCGTACCGCGCTGTCCTGCATGCCGAACGCGGGCCTGCCGGTGCTGGGCAAGGACGGCGCCCACTACCCGCTGACCCCCGGCGAGCTGGCCGACGCCCACGAGACCTTCACCCGCGAGTACGGGCTGTCGCTGGTCGGCGGCTGCTGCGGCACCACGCCGGAGCACCTCCGGCAGGTCGTGGAGCGGGTCGGCGGCCACGAGCTCACCGCGCGCACCCCGCGCCCCGAGCCCGGCGCCGCCTCCCTCTACCAGACGGTCCCCTTCCGCCAGGACACCTCGTACCTGGCCATCGGCGAGCGCACCAACGCCAACGGCTCCAAGAAGTTCCGCGAGGCGATGCTGGAGGGCCGCTGGGAGGACTGCGTGGAGCTGGCCCGCGAGCAGATCCGCGAGGGCGCCCACCTGCTCGACCTGTGCGTGGACTACGTCGGCCGGGACGGCGTGGCCGACATGGCCGAGGTCGCCGGCCGGTTCGCCACCGCCTCCACCCTGCCGATCGTGCTGGACTCCACCGAGGTGGACGTGCTGCGGGCCGGCCTGGAGAAGCTCGGCGGCCGCGCGGTGCTCAACTCGGTCAACTACGAGGACGGCGACGGTCCGGAGTCCCGCTTCGCCCGCGTCACCCAGTTGGCCGCCGAGCACGGCGCGGCCCTGATCGCGCTGACCATCGACGAGGTGGGCCAGGCCCGGACCGCCGAGAAGAAGGTCGAGATCGCCGAGCGGCTGATCGCCGACCTCACCGGCAACTGGGGCATCCGCGAGTCCGACATCCTCATCGACTGCCTGACCTTCACCATCTGTACCGGCCAGGAGGAGTCCCGCAAGGACGGCGTCGCCACCATCGAGGCGATCCGCGAGCTCAAGCGCCGCCACCCGGACGTGCAGACCACACTCGGCCTGTCGAACATCTCCTTCGGCCTCAACCCGGCCGCCCGCACCGTGCTCAACTCGGTCTTCCTCGACGAGTGCGTCAAGGCCGGACTGGACTCGGCGATCGTGCACGCCGCCAAGATCCTGCCCATCGCCCGCATCCCCGAGGAGCAGCGCGAGGTCGCCCTCGACCTGGTCCACGACCGGCGCCGGGAGGGCTACGACCCGCTCCAGCGGCTGATGGAACTCTTCGAGGGCGTCGACACCAAGTCGATGAAGGCCGGCCGCGCCGAGGAGCTCGCGGCCCTGCCGCTGGAGGAGCGGCTCCAGCGCCGGATCATCGACGGCGAGAAGAACGGCCTGACCGCCGACCTGGACGAGGCGCTGGCCGACCGCCCCGCCCTGGACATCGTCAACGACACCCTGCTGGCCGGCATGAAGGTGGTCGGCGAGCTGTTCGGATCCGGCCAGATGCAGCTGCCCTTCGTCCTCCAGTCGGCCGAGGTGATGAAGACCGCCGTCGCCCACCTCGAACCGCACATGGAGAAGAGCGACGACAGCGGCGGCAAGGGCACCATCGTGCTGGCCACCGTCCGCGGCGACGTGCACGACATCGGCAAGAACCTGGTGGACATCATCTTGTCCAACAACGGCTACAACGTCGTCAACCTGGGCATCAAGCAGCCGGTTTCGGCCATCCTGGAGGCCGCCGAGGAGCACCGCGCCGACGTGATCGGCATGTCCGGCCTGCTGGTGAAGTCCACGGTGATCATGAAGGAGAACCTGGAGGAGCTCAACCAGCGCGGGCTGGCCGCCCGCTACCCGGTGATCCTCGGCGGCGCGGCCCTCACCCGCGCCTACGTCGAGCAGGACCTGCACGAGCTGTACACCGGCGAGGTCCGCTACGCCCGGGACGCCTTCGAGGGCCTGCGGCTGATGGACGCGCTGATCGGCGTCAAGCGGGGCGTGCCCGGCGCCGCCCTGCCGGAGCTGAAGGCTCGCCGGGTGCCCAAGCGCGAGCAGCCGGAGGAGGAGGCCGAGGCGGCGAATCTCGGCCAGATCCGCTCCGACGTCGCCACGGACAACCCGGTGCCCACCCCGCCGTTCTGGGGCACCCGCGTGGTCAAGGGCATCCAGCTCGCCGACTACGCCTCCTGGCTGGACGAGGGCGCCCTCTTCAAGGGCCAGTGGGGCCTGAAGCAGGCCCGGGCCGGCGGCCCCAGCTACGAGGAGCTGGTCGAGTCCGAGGGCCGGCCGCGGCTGCGCGGACTGCTCACCCGGCTCCAGTCCGAGGGGCTGCTGGAGGCGGCCGTCACCTACGGCTACTTCCCGTGCGTGTCCAAGGGCGACGACCTGATCGTGCTGCACGAGGACGGCACCGAGCGCACCCGCTTCACCTTCCCGCGCCAGCGGCGCGGGCGGCGGCTGTGCCTGGCCGACTTCTTCCGGCCCGAGGACTCCGGCGAGACCGACGTGGTCGGCTTCCAGGTGGTCACCGTGGGCAACCGGATCTCCGAGGCGGCCAACGAGCTGTTCGCGAAGGACTCCTACCGGGACTACCTGGAGCTGCACGGCCTGTCGGTGCAGCTGGCCGAGGCGCTCGCCGAGTACTGGCACGCCCGGGTCCGCTCCGAGCTGGGCTTCTCGGGCGAGGACCCCGAGCAGATGGAGGAGATGTTCGCGCTGAAGTACCGCGGCGCCCGCTTCTCCCTCGGCTACGGCGCGTGCCCGGACCTGGAGGACCGGGCCAAGATCGCCGAGCTGCTGGAGCCCGAGCGCATCGGGGTGAAGCTCTCCGACGAGTTCCAGCTGCACCCGGAGCAGTCCACCGACGCGATCGTCATCCACCATCCGGAGGCGAAGTACTTCAACGCCCGGTGACCTCCCCGGCGGCCCTCCGGTGAATGGCCGGGCGCTTCCGGGCCGGCCGACGTAGACTGGCTGATCCGGCAGAGGCCGGTCGCCTCCCCGCGGGTTCGCGGGGACGTGCGACCGGCCTCTGTGTCCCCCGGAACCGAGGAGTGGGGCCTATGACCAGCACGATCCCCGTCGTCGACACCCGCACCGAGCCGGGACCCGGCCCGCGGGCCGTGCTCCTGGACCTGGACGGGACCCTGGTGGACACCGAGGGGCTGTGGTGGGCGGCGGAGTCCGAGATCTTCGCGGAGCTCGGGCACGTGCTGGACGAGGCGCACCGGGCGGTGGTCGTCGGCGGGCCGATGGCCCGCAGCGTGGGCCATCTGATGGAGGTCACCGGAGTGGCCGCCACCCTCGCCGAGCTGATGCTCGCCATCGACGCCCGCTTCACCCGACTGGTGGCCCGCGGCGTCCCGCTCATGCCCGGCGCCCGGCGGCTGCTCACCGAACTGGCCGCCCACGCCGTCCCCACCGCGCTGGTCTCCGCCTCGCACCGGACCACGATCGACGTGATGCTGCGTTCCCTGGGCCCGGAGTTCTTCGCCTTCACCCTCGCCGGCGACGAGATCGCCCGCACCAAACCGCACCCGGATCCCTATCTGGCCGCCGCCGCGCGGCTGGAAGTCGACCCTCGGCAGTGCGTTGTGGTGGAGGACACGCTGACCGGCGTCGCGTCCGCCGAGGCGGCCGGCTGCCACGTGGTCGCGGTGCCTTCCGTGGTGCCCATTCCCCCAGCTCCGGGACGGACCGTGGTGCGCTCGCTGGAAGAGTTGAGCGTGCCCTTTCTGCGCTCTTTGAATACGCGCATTCACTGAGCGTGCCCGGATTTGTCAATTCCCTTGTGACGCAGGGGAAACTTTGGCAACCCGCTGGTGCCGTTCGCACACAATCTCGGTATCGTCGCCGAAGCGTGTCCGCCGGATGTGCTGGAATACCTGTCGGCTGACCGCGTCACGAGGCGTCCACAGCCGTACCCGCACGTCCATCTCCGCCGTTGGTCCGTCCCCGCAACATGGGTGCACGGACGGCGTGTTCGGCTGCGCGGGCCCCGCCACGAGCATCACAGGTACATGCGCAATGAGGAGAACGACGACGATGAACCGCAAGCTACTGGTGCTGCCCGCGCTGCTGGGCGCTCTGACCCCCGTCATCACGGGGTGCGGCGGTGCCGGCGGAGGGAGCGGCGGCGGCAAGCCGATCGTCGTCGGCACCACCGACAGCATCGAGTTGACCAAGGACAACCCGGCCCCGGTGGACCCGGCCACCTCTTACGACAGCGCCACCTGGAACATCTTCTTCAACACCTTCCAGATGCTGCTGACGTATCCGCGGGGGAGCACCACGCCCACCCCCGACGCGGCCAAGGACTGCCGCTTCCTCGATGCCTCGGGCCTCACCTACCAGTGCAAGATGCGGACCGGACTGAAGTTCTCCAACGGTGACGACCTCACCGCGCAGGACGTGAAGTTCTCCATCGACCGGATGCAGAAGATCAACTGGGCGACCGGCCCGGCCTCCCTGATATCCGACGTGAAGTCCGTGGACGCGCCCGACGACCTCACCGTGGTCTTCCACCTCAAGTCGCCCGACGCGACCTTCCCGTACAAGCTGGCCACGCCCGCGGCGGCGATCGTGGACCAGCAGGTGTACCCGGCCGACAAGCCGTACACCGGCTGGCGGCTGCTGGGGTCCGGCCCCTACACCCTGAACTCCCTCAGCCAGGCCAAGGAGAAGGGCTCCGACGCCTACCGGGCCGAAGAGGCGGAGTTCTCCCGCAACTCGCACTACCAGGGCATCCTGAAGATGCACAACAGCGGGGTCAAGCTCAAGCTGTACGCCGACTCCAAGGCCATGGAAGCCGCCCTGAAGAACGGCTCGCTGGACGTGATGACCCGGCAGCTCGCGCCGGACCAGATCCAGGAGCTCCAGGACAGCACCAGCTCGCAGTTCAAGCTCACCCAGTCGCCCGGCGGCGAGGCCCGCTACCTGTTCCTCAACACCGCCTCGGCGGACCTGAAGGACAAGGCGGTCCGGCAGGCGATGGCGCAGGTCATCGACCGCCAGGCGATCACCCGCGACGTCTACCAGCGCACCGCGGTGCCCCTGTACTCGGTGGTCCCGCAGGGCATGACCAGCCACGTCAACTCGTTCTTCGACGAGTACGGCAACCCCAGCGTCAGCGAGGCCCGCAAGACCCTGCAGAGGGCCGGCATCACCGAGAAGGTGCCGCTGACCATCAACTTCCGCCGCGACACCGGCGGCACCATGAACAGAGCCGAGGCCGAGGAGATCGAGAAGCAGCTCGACTCCTCCGGCCTGTTCGACGTCCACGTGCAGAGCGAGCAGTGGAACGCCTTCCTGAAGGCGGCCTCCGAGCGCAAGTACGAGATCTTCGCGGTGAGCTGGCTGCCGGACTTCCCGGACCCGGACAACTACATCGCGCCGTTCTTCGACAAGGACAACTTCCTCAACCTGCCCTACCAGAGCCCGCAGATCATCAACACGCTGCTGCCGGAGACCCGCCGCCAGGCCGAGCGCAGCTCCACGGTCGACGCGTTCGGGCAGGCGCAGAAGATCGTCGCCCAGGACGTGCCGATGCTCCCGCTGTGGCAGTCCAACCAGTACATCGCCGCCCGCAGCAACATCACGGGCACGGAGTGGGCGCTCGACGCCTCCGAGACCACCCAGTTCTGGGAGCTCGGCCGCGGCGCCTCCGGCTGAGCGGCCGACCCGGGCCTCTCGAAGAGGCCCGCCCACCGGCGCCGGGTGACACCGTCACCCGGCGCCGGGGCGTACCAGGCCGCTCTCGTAGGCGTACACGGCCGCCTGCACCCGGTCGCGCAGCGCGAGCTTGGTCAGCACGTGCCCGACGTGCGTCTTCACCGTGGTCTCGCTGACGAACAGCTCCGCGGCGATCTCCGCGTTCGACAGGCCGCGCGCCACCAGCTTGAGCACCTCGACCTCGCGCTCGGTGAGGGCGTGCAGCGGCGCCGGCACGGCCTCCTCACCCGACGGCAGCCGGCCCGCGTACTTGTCCAGCAGCCGCCGGGTGATGCTCGGCGCGAGCATCGCCTCGCCGGCCGCCACCACCCGGATCGCCTGCACCAGCTCCACGGCCGGCGCGTCCTTGAGCAGGAAGCCGCTGGCCCCGGCCCGCAGCGCCTCCACCACGTACTCGTCCAGGTCGAAGGTGGTCAGCACCAGTACCTTGGCGGGTCCGGAGCGGTCCGGCCCGGTGATCTGCCGGGTGGCCTCCACGCCGTCCATCCGGGGCATCCGGATGTCCATCAGGACCACGTCGGGCTGGAGCGCCCGCACCTGTTCCAGCGCCTGCTGACCGTCCCCGGCCTCGCCGACCACGGCCAGGTCGGGCTCGGCCTCCAGGATCATCCGGAAACCGGTACGCAGCAGGGGCTGGTCGTCCACCAGCAGGACGCGGATCGCCACGGGCACTCCTTCGCTAGACCGGTCCATTCTCGCCCACCGCGGCGCCCACCGCGGCGCCCTGCTCGGCGCCCTGGCCGGCGGCCTCAGGGGCGAGGCGGGCGAGCGGGTACGGCGGGGGAGTGCCCCCGAACTCCGGGCAGAGCGCCTGGTGGTCGCACCACCCGCACAGCGGGGTGCGGCGCGGCCGCCATTCCCCGCTGGCGGTGGCCGCGCGGATCGCCTCCCACAGCGACAGCAGCCGCCGCTCGGTGAGCCGCAGGTCCGCCGGCGAGGGGTCGTAGGTCAGCACGTCGCCGCTGCCGAGGTAGACCAGCTGGAGCCGGCGCGGCACCACCCCGCGCAGTCGCCACAGCACCAGCGCGTAGAACTTCATCTGGAACAGCGGCTCGTCCGCGTACTCCGGGCGGGGGGCCTTGCCGGTCTTGTAGTCCACCACCCGCAGGTCGCCGGTGGCCGGGGCCACGTCCAGCCGGTCCACGTAGCCGCGCAGCGTCAGGCCCGACTCCAGCACCGTCTCCACGTACAGCTCGCGCTCGGCGGGCTCCAGACGGGTGGGGTCCTCCAGGGTGAACCAGCGCTCCACCAGCCGCTCGGCGCTCTCCAGCCAGTCCGCCAGCGCCGCCGGATCGACCGCCGCCCCGCCCTCGCCGCCCGCCGCGAACAGCTCCGCCAGCTCCGGGCGGGCCGCCAGCTGCCGCTCCCAGGCGCCGGGGACCATCGACCGGGCCCGCTCGACGGTCCGCTCCGCCGCCGGCGCGTCGAACAGCCGCTCCAGCACCGAGTGCACCAGGGTGCCCCGGGTGGCCGCCTCGCTGGGCTTCTCCGGCAGCCGGTCGATCACCCGCAGCCGGTACAGCAGCGGGCAGCGCATGAAATCGGCCGCGCGCGACGGGGACAGCGAGTCGGGCGGGCGCGGCGGCGTGCGGGCGTGCGGAATGTCGGGCTGTGTGCTCTCGGTGGGGGTCCCCATGGCAGGAGACCTTACGGCCTGCCACCGACAGACCGCTGTGTGGTACGACCGCCGGGGCAATAGCATGAGGGTGTACCCCTCGTCCCGCGCGCATCGGTTCGGGGGTCTGTTTCTCAACGAGGGGAACTTGTGAGCGAGAGCGGTCGACCGCCGTCCCAGAGCACCCGCAGCCCCGGCCCGGACGGTCACGACGGCCACGACAAGCCCGTGCGGGAGCCGGGCGGCGGCATCCCGGTGGGCCGGTTCTTCGGCGTCCCCATCTACGTGGCGCCGAGCTGGTTCCTGGTCGCCGCGCTGATCACCTGGGTGTTCGGCGGGCAGTTGGACACCGTGCTGCCCGGGCTGGGCGGGGTGCGCTACCTCGTCTCGCTCTTCTTCGCCGTGGCCTTCTACGCCTCCGTGCTCGTGCACGAGCTGGCCCACACGGTGGCCGCGCTGCGCTTCAAGCTGCCCGTACGGCGGATCCAGCTCCAGTTCTTCGGCGGGGTTTCGGAGATCGAGAAGGAGTCCGACACGCCAGGCCGCGAGTTCGTGCTGGCCTTCGTCGGGCCGCTGCTCTCGCTGGCGCTGGCGGGCGTCTTCTTCGGCGGCATGCAGCTCGTGGAGCGCGGCACCGTGCCCGGGGTGCTGCTCGCCGGGCTGATGTTCAGCAACCTGATCGTCGCGATCTTCAACCTGCTGCCCGGGCTGCCGCTGGACGGCGGCCGGATGCTGCGGGCCGTGGTCTGGAAGATCACCGGCAAGCCGATGACCGGCACCGTGGCCGCCGCCTGGGTCGGCCGGGGGCTCGCCCTGGCCGTGCTGATCGGCCTGCCGCTGCTGTCGTACTCCGGCGGCGTCACCGGGGACCGCGGCGGCAGCAGCGCCGACTCGCTCACCGACGCCCTGCTCGCGGCGATCCTGGCGGCCATCATCTGGACCGGGGCCGGCAACGCGCTGCGGCAGGCCCGGCTGCGTGAGCGGCTGCCCTCGCTGCGGGCCCGCGCCCTCACCCGGCGGGCGGTGCCGGTGAACTCCGACACGCCGCTGTCCGAGGCGTTCCGGCGGGCCGACGAGGCCGGCGCGGGGGCCCTGGTGGTGGTCGACGGGCGGGGCGACCCCACGGCGCTGGTCCGCGAGGCCGCCGCGATGTCCGTGCCCGTGCACCGCCGCCCCTGGGTGGCCGTCAGCGGCTTCGCCCAGGACCTCACGCCCGGCATGCGGGTCTCGGCCGAACTCACCGGCGAGGAACTCCTCGAAACCCTCCGGGCCACCCCCTCCACGGAGTACCTCGTCGTGGAGCCCACCGGCGAGATCTACGGCGTGCTCTCCACCGCCGACGTGGAGAAGGCCTTCATCTCCGCGATGTCCCGCGCCGATTGATTCGGGCTCGCTCGCCCCCGGGCGCTCGGGACCCTTTGGCTCGCTCGCGTCTCCACGGAGCCAGCGGCCCGCGGAGCGGCGGGGCTTGGTGGGCGGGGGGTCCTGATGCACCCGGTAGGGTGAGGGTATGTCCGAACCGACCGGTGCAGCCCGCCGTCGCGGGCCCTTCAAAGTCGGGGACCAGGTCCAGCTCACCGACCCCAAGGGACGCCACTACACGTTCACGCTCGAAGCGGGGAAGCAGTTCCACACCCACAAGGGTGCCTTCCCGCACGACGAGCTGATCGGGGCGCCCGAGGGCACCGTTGTGCGCACCACCGGGAACGTCGCGTACCTCGCGCTGCGCCCGCTGCTCCCCGACTACGTCCTGTCCATGCCCCGCGGCGCCGCCGTGGTCTACCCCAAGGACGCGGGGCAGATCCTGGCGATGGCCGACATCTTCCCCGGCGCGCGGGTCGTCGAGGCGGGGGTGGGCTCGGGCTCGCTCAGCAGCTTTCTGCTGCGGGCGATCGGCGACCAGGGCATGCTGCACAGCTACGAGCGCCGGGCGGACTTCGCCGAGATCGCCACCCAGAACGTGGAGCGCTACTTCGGCGGACCCCACCCGGCCTGGCAGCTGACCGTCGGCGACCTCCAGGACAACCTCTCGGACACCGACGTCGACCGGGTGATCCTGGACATGCTGGCGCCCTGGGAGTGCCTGGAGGCCGTCTCCAAGGCGCTCGTGCCCGGCGGCATCCTGTGCGCCTACGTGGCCACCACCACGCAGCTGGCCCGCACCGTCGAGGAGATCCGCGAGCACGGCACGTTCAACGAGCCGGCCGCCTGGGAGACGATGGTGCGCACCTGGCACGTGGAGGGCCTGGCCGTCCGCCCGGACCACCGGATGATCGGCCACACCGGCTTCCTGCTCACCGCCCGCCGGCTGGCGGACGGCGTCGAGCCGCCGCTGCGCCGGCGCCGCCCGGCCAAGGGCGCCTACGGTGAGGACTACGCCGGCCCCGGCGGTTCGAGCGGAGCCGCCGACTCCGGAGCGTGACGCCTTCCGCCGGGCCCCAGGGGCGGATTTTCGGCCAACTTCCCCGCGCCGCCGCCGGTTTGTCCTCAGGGACGCCGGCGGCGGCGTTCGTCGTACCGGCGCCGGGGAAGACGCGCCGCGCCGCGCGACACCGCGCCCCCGCCGTTCCGCCCGGGTGTGACGTGTGGCACGATGCTGGCCATCCCAGCGATCAACAACCAGGGAGACAGGCGCGTGCAGCCGTCCGCAGGCCCGGCCCTTCCGCACACCCGCGCGCGCAGCGTGCACTGGATCACCACCGCAGTGGCCCTGGGCGCCGTGGTGGCCGGCGTGGCCGTGGTGGAGCCCGCCGACGCCTCCCCTGCCGCCGGCGCGGCCGCGAAGCCCTCGGGACCCCCCGTGCCCGCCCCCGACCCGCACGCCGCCGTCTACCCGCTGACCTGCGCCCCGGGCGCCGCGGTGGACGTGATCTCGCACGTGTCGGGCGACCTGGACGGCGACGGCCGCCCCGAGACCGTCGTGGTGGTCCGCTGCCACTCCGACACCGGCACCCCGCCCAGCGGCGTGTACATCCTGTCCCCGTCCGCCACCCCCGGCGGCCGCCCGAAGATCGTGCAGATGCTGGTCAACCCCAAGGACGACCGCGAGATCGCCGACTTCCGGCTGGACGGCCGCAGCGTCAAGGCCACCGTCCTCGGCTTCTCCAGCCAGGACACCCCGCGCTGCTGCCCGGACATGAAGCGCGACTACGCCTGGGAGTGGCGGGACGGCCGCTACGTGGCCCTTCCGGGGCCCGCGCCGGGCACCATCTGACGGTTTCGCGGCGGCCGGGGGGAAACCGGGGGAACCGGGGGAGATGACGGCCGGGCCGGACCCCGGGCCGCGTCGGAGGGCGTCACCGGGGGAGCCGGGAGGGCGGGCGGAGCTCGGCGCCGCGGCGGCGAAGGGTGTGAGGGGCCCGGAGTTCGTGCGCGAGGAGCCGGTCCGGGAGGGACACGCGCAGGTGTGGTGGGAGGGCGAGGACGGCGTCGACCAGGCGGTGGGCGGTGGCCTGGTCGAGGTCGGCGGAGGGGTCCGCGCAGTCGAGCAGGCGGGCCGTTTCCGGGTCGACGTGATCGTGCCGGGCCGGCTCGGCCGCGCCACCCGGGTCCCGGGCCACCCGCAGCAGCGGCTCGGCGGCTGATTCCGGCAACAGCGCCGCGTAGGCGGCGAGTTCGGAATCGTCCGCGGTGAGCAGCAGGTGCTTGGCGACCAGGTCGGCCTCGGGGAAGGCGTGGTGGACGGCGAGCGGGGCCAGGTGCTCCGCGGGCAGCCCCAGGACGCAGCCGGCGTGCAGGAGGATCTCGCGCACCCGGTCGGCCCCGGGCGCGTGCGGCGGCAGCAGGGCGCAGGCGCGCTCCAGGAAGCGCGCGACCACCTGGAG
This sequence comes from uncultured Actinomycetota bacterium, assembly GCA_963756705.1. GTDB lineage: Bacteria > Actinomycetota > Actinomycetes > Streptomycetales > Streptomycetaceae > Actinacidiphila. The sequence goes on from CAVWOS010000012.1 coordinate 77,050, forward strand.
GGGCCGGCGCGCGTCGGTGTCCGCGCAGCCCTGGTAGAAGCGGGCCAGGTAGGCGTGCCACCAGGCGAGGTGGACCTCGTAGAGGCCGCCGATCGCGGCCTCGTAGGACTCCTGGGCGAGCAGTCCGGCGTCGGCGGCCTCCTTGAGGGCGGGCACCAGGTCCCGGTAGACCAGGCGTATCCAGGCGTGCGGGGAGCGCTGGATCCCCCAGCACTCCTCCTGCGCGTGGTCGCCCAGCACTTCGGCGAGGGCGAGCTCGCCCCGGGTGAACCCGCCCCGGACGCCGGTGCCGGTGGCCTCGAAGCGGTAGAAGTGGTCGGCGCTGAGCGGCGCCCCGGGAGCGGCCAGCGCGTGGTCGATCAGCTGCTCCAGCTCGGTGTAACGGGCCCGCAGGGCCGGGCGGTCGACGGCGATCCGCGGGTGCAGCGGGTCGGCGAACCGTGTCTTGATCTTCGCGATCTCCTCCGAGAGCGCCTGGTAGAGGAAGATCTTGTCGAAGCGGTAGCTGAACGAGAGCCCGATGTACGGGAAGACCGTGCAGCTGCGGCACTCCGAGCGGTGCCCGACCTCCTCGTCCCGCACCCGCCGGAACTCCGGGTCCTGCACCAGCTCGCGCAGGGGGCGGTCCCAGGCCACGGAGTTGTCGAAGGCGTGGTAACAGGGCAGTACCAGGCGCCCGTCGGGGCCGACGGTCAGGATCCGCTTGTTGGCGTAGCAGTCCGTGGGCGCGGTGGGGTCGAGCTGCTCGACGTACTTGCGGAAGTGCAGGTTGATCAGCGCGAAGGGCTGGTGGAGCAGCCCGATCAGCTCGTCGGCGATGCGCTCACCGGTCGGCTCCGACGCGTCCATCCGCTCCGCGCGGCCCGTCGGGGTCGCGAGCGGCCGGCCGTTCTGCTCGATCAGCTTGAGCTTGCGGGCCGTCCGATTGGTGTCGCGGACGGTGTCCTGCTCGTCGAAGTAGTCGAACATGCCGGAGAAGTAGACGGTGATCCGGTTGCGGTGGGCGAAGCGCAGCAGGTCGGGGATCTCGTCCACGTTCTCCCGGGTGACCACGCAGATCAGCTTGAGGTTGCCGGTGCCGGTGGCGATCACCTTCTCGATCACGTCGAGCGCCCGGTCGAGGGTGGGCACCCCGCGGATCTGCCGGTACCGGTCGGGGCGCAGGGTGTCCAGGGACACGTTCATGGTGTCGACGTACGGGACGATCGCGTCGATGTGCTTGGCGAAGCGGATGCCGTTGCTGGTGATCTCGACCTTCATGCCGAGCGACGAGGCGTACTGCACGATGCCGTCGATGTGCGGGTGCAGCACCGGCTCGCCGCCGGTGAAGTCGACGTATCGCACCCCGATCTCGTGGAGCTCGTCCAGGATCTGCCGGGCCCGTTCGAGGGTGAGCTCCTCGTAGCCCTTGAACTTGTCGTCCTGCCAGACGTTGCAGTAGCCGCAGAGCGAGTTGCAGCGGAACGTGATGTAGAAGCGGGCGGACTGGAGCCGTTCCTGCGGAGCGGCTGCCGCGGTACCGGGGTGCGGTGTCACTGGGTCTCTCCGACGGTAGGGGTGAAGGGCGGACGGTGAAGGGCGGACGGGGGGGAGCGGGGCGCCGGTCAGGGCAGCGGGGCGCCGCGGGCGGCGATCCAGAGCGCGTACCACTCCTCGCGGGTCAGGTCCGGCTCCAGGACGGCGGCGTCCCGGCAGGCCCGGATCCGCTCCGGGCGAGTGGTGCCGATGACCGGCACGATTCCCGCGGGGTGGCGGCGCAGCCACCACAGCAGCACGGTCTCGGGCGTGGTGGCCTTCTCCCGGGCCAGCCGGCGCAGCAGTTCGGCGGCGGGCGAGGTCGCGTCGCCGGTGTAGCGGCCCCGGGCGAGCGCGCCCCACGCCTGGAGCCGGACGCCGTGGTCCAGGCAGTACTCCACGGTGCCCTCGGGGAAGCCGTCGGCGGCGGCGCCCGGCGTGTTGACCAGCACGCCCGCCTCGACCCAGCCGCGCCGGGCCAGGCTCATCTCCAACTGGTTGACCGTCAGCGGCAGTTCGAGGTGGGCCTGGAGCCGGGCCATCTGCGCCGCGCTCATGTTGGACACCCCGACCCGGCGGACCAGGCCCCGCTGGTGCAGGGAGTGCAGCGCCCCGGCGACCTCCCGCGGATCGGCCAGCGGGTCCGGCCGGTGCAGCAGCAGGCAGTCCACGGCGTCGGTGCGCAGCCGGGCCAGGCTCTGCTCGACGCGGCTGACGATGGCGCGGGCGCTCAGGTCGTAGTGGCCGGGCCGGTCGCCCTCGGCCAGCCGGATGCCGCATTTGGTCTGGAGGGTGATCCGCTCGCGCAGCCCGGGGGTGCGCGCCAGGACCTCGCCGAAGACCTCCTCGGACGTGCCGTGCCGGTAGATGTCGGCGTGGTCGAAGCAGGTGATCCCGGATTCGAGCGCGGCCTGGATCGCGGCCTCGGCGCGGTCGACGTCCGCGGGGGTGTAGGGCGTGCGGTCCCAGCCGCCGCCGAGCCCCATGCAGCCGTAGACGAGCCGGTCCTCGGGGCGCTCGGAACCGGTTGGGCCGGTTGAGTCGGTCGAGTCGGTCGAGCCGGTCATCGGAGGGCCTCCTTCCACACGTCGGCGAGCAGTTCCGCGACGGCCAGTACGGGCAGTTGGGTGTTGGCCGCCGGGACGGTCGGCAGGACGGACGCGTCGGCGACCCTGAGGTTGGCCACGCCGTGCACGCGCCCCTCGCCGTCCACGACGGAGGACGGGTCGCCGGAGGGCCCCATGGCGCAGGTGCCGACCGGATGCCAGTAGGTGCCGAGCCGGGACCGCAGTTCGGCGTCGGACGACGCGGCGGAAGGACGGTCGGCACCGGCGGCGAGCAGCGGTTTCAGAGCCGCGGTGGCCGCCAGTTCCTCGACGACGGCCAGGCCGGAGCGCAGCGTCGCGAGGTCGCGCCCGGCCGGGTCGGTGAGGAAGCCGGGGTCGATGTCGAGCGGTTCGGCGGGGTCCGCGGACCGCAGCCGGACCCTGCCGCGGGAGGCGGGCTTCATCAGGAACGCGGAGATGCCGGCCTCGTACTGCCCGGCGGGCAGGCGGCCGAAGAGCGGATCGCCGGCGGACGGGAGGATGTGCAGGTCCCAGACGCCCGCCGGGCAGTGCGGGCCGGCGACCCGCAGCAGCATCCGGCTGACGTAGAGCTCCCCGGCCCGCTGCTTGGCCGCCAGCGCGGAGTTGAGCCCGTCGGCGGGGGCGAGCGGGACGAACACGCCGGGCTGGTCGGTGAGGTTGGCGCCGACCCCGGGCAGGTCGGCCGCGGGCCGGATCCCGTGCTCCCGCAGGTGACCGGCGGGCCCGACACCGCTGCGCAGCAGCAGCGCGGGGGAGCCGAACGCCCCGCAGGAGGCCACGTAGGTGTCGGCGGTCAGCGTCCGTCGCTCCCCGGCCACCACGACCTCGGCGCCCGTGACCCTTCCCCGGCGCAGAACCAGCCGTTCGGCCGTGGCGTCGCCCAGGACCGTCAGGTTGGGGCGGGAGCGGGTGCCGACGCCGAGGTAGGCGAGGGCGGCGTTCCGGCGCAGACCGTCGTGGGCGTTCAGCAGCGGGGTGCCGTAGCCCGGGGCGCCGGGGGAGGCCATGTCGACTTCCGGCAGGCCGAGTTCGGCCGCCCCCGCCAGAGCGGCTCCGGCCCAGACGGACAACTCCCGCTCCGGGACGGCCCGCAGGCCCATCTGCCGCACCGCGCGGTCCCGGTACGGGGCCATCGCCCCGGCCGACCAGCGCGGCCCGCCCGCGGCGGTCCACTCGTCGTGGTCCGCGTGCGAGCCCCACGTGTGCCAGCAGCCGTTGACGCAGGAGGAGCCGCCCAGCACCCGGGCGCGGATGCGGTGGACGGCGGCGCCGCGTTCCCACACCTCGGTGCGCGGCAGCGCGCGGGCGTCGAGCAGCGGACGGGGCCAGCCCGCCGGGTCGGGGCCGTGGTCGGGACCGGCCTCCACCAGGCAGACACGCAGGGCCGGGTCCTCGCTCAGCCGGGCGGCGAGCACGCAGCCGGCCACCCCGCCGCCGAGGATCAGCACGTCGTGGCCGGTCACGTGCCGCTCCCTCCGGGCACCGGCGCGGCGACCCGCGCGAGGAGTTCGTCCCGGCTGATGGAGTCGGTCCGGGTCGAGGGGACCGTGCAGGCGTGGGCGCCGGCCACCGCCCCGTAGCCGGCGCAGCGCAAGGGGTCCTCGCCGGCCAGCCAGCCCAGCAGGAAGCCGGCCGCGAAGGCGTCGCCGGCGCCGTTGCTGTCCACGACCGGGCCGGGCGGGGCGACCGCCGGGACGTGCGTCAGTTCCCCGTCCGCGAGCAGGTACGCCCCGTCGGCGCCGGCGGTGGCGACGACGACGCGTGCCGCGCCGCGCGCGGTGATGTCGCGCATGGTGGACTCCGGGTCGGCCAGCGCGGTGGTGGACAGGAAGACGAGGTCCGCGCCCAGCGCGAAGGGCTCGTGGTACGGGTTGGCGCCGTCCCAGTTGTGCAGGTCCGTGGAGATGGTGAGGCCGGCCTCGCGGAGGGCGGGCAGCGCGAGGGCGCACGGGTGGGTGATCACCACGTGGGCGTGCCGGGCGGTGGCGGCCAGCGCGCGCACCGTCTCGTCGGGGAACCGGTCCTCCGCCCGGGAACGGGTGTCGTCGTAGAGCGACAGGCGGCGGCCGTCCGGGCCGACCAGGTTGACCGCGCGCTTGGTGCCGCCGGTGGAGGGGACCGTGGTGAACGGGACGCCCCGGTCGCGGTGCAGCGCCCGCACCAGCTCCCCCTCGGGGTCGTCGCCGAGCAGGTCCAGGTGGTGGGCGCGCAGGCCGAGGGCGCTCAGCCCGACGGCGACGAAGTCGCCGCTCTGCCCGGCGCGGGTCACGATGCCGGGACGGATCATGTAGCTGTCGGCGTACGGGAGCGGCAGCTCGGGGACGTGGACGACGGTGTCCACGCCGGCACCGCCCAGCACGAGGACATCGGTCTCAGCGCTCACGGAAAAGTTCCTTTCGGGAGTGGGCGTTCCAGGTCACGGTGGGGGCCGGCGATCACGCGCGGTCCCCGACGGGCGCGTACGTCCCGCCGTGCCAACTGCCGTCCCCGCGGATCGGCCACGGGCAGCCGTCCGTCGGGATACGCGTGGGAAGTGCCGGACGGGTCTCGCCGGCGCCGCTCGCCCTCCGTGCCCGGGGGCCGGACGCCGAGCCGGCACGCGGGGGTACGGGCGGGGAAGCGGCGCGGGGCGGGCTCGCCCGGGCCGGTGGGGCGTCCTGGCGCTCCACCGTGGTGGCCGGCCGGCGCGGTCAGGTGGCGGTCGCCCTCAGTGGATCGGCACATGGCTGAGGTCCGGTTCCGTGGGGAGGCCCGCGGGCGGGAAGAGCCGCTCCAGGACCGCGGCGACGCCGTCCTCCTCGTTGCTGGGGGCGATCTCGTCGGCCAGGCGCCGCAGGTCCGGGTGGGCGTTGGCCATGGCCACGCCGTGCCCGGCCCAGGCGAGCATCGGGAGGTCGTTGGGCATGTCACCGAAGGCGACGGTGGCGGCGGGGGAGAAGCCGAGCACGCGGGCGGCGGCCGCCAGGCCACGGGCCTTGCTCACCCCGACGGGCAGCAGCTCGACCATGCCCTCCCCGGAGTGGGTGACCGACACCTGGTCGGCGCAGATCCCCGTGGCCAGGGCGGCCAGCCGGTCGTCGTCGAGCTCCCGGGCGCGGATCAGCACCTTCTCGATGGGGCCGGCCCACAGCTCCGCCTCGTCCCGCACCAGCCGCCAGCCGTGCCGCACCCGCTCGCCGAAGGCGCGGGTGACCAGGAACTCCCCGTCGAGGCCGGCGGTGACCACGCCGAACTCCAGCGGCCCGGCCACCTCGCCGATCCGGTCGACCAGGCGGCGCACGGCCGGACGGTCCAGCGTGGCCGTGGACAGCAGCTGCCGCGTGGTGACGTCGTACAGCTGGGCGCCCTGCCCGCACACGGCCAGCCCCTGGTAGCCCAGTGACTCGAAGAGGGTGCGGCAGCCGCCGGCGGGACGGCCGGTGACGACCAGGTGGCGGGCGCCCCGCGCCTGCGCCCGGGCGAGCGCGGCGCGGGTGCGGGCGGAGACCGTCAGGTCGCCGCGCAGCAGCGTGCCGTCCAGGTCGGTGGCGACCACGGTGAAGCGGGGCGGGGCGGTCATCGGCCCTCCTGTTCGTGCAGGGTCAGCAGCGTGTACGCGGCCACCGTCGCCGCGTCGGTGATCCGGCCGGCGCGGAGCAGCGCGCGCCACTCGGCGGGGTCGGCCCGGCGCTGGCGCATGTCCGACTCGGTGGCCTCCCGGTCGGGCGGGCCCGGGGTCAGCCGCTCGGCCAGGAAGACGTGGCAGCCCTGGCTGGAGTAGCCGTAGGCGACGTGCAGCCGGCCGAGGTAGGTCATCCGGGCCGCGCTCAGGCCGGTCTCCTCGCGCAGTTCGGCGCGGGCCAGGTCCACCGGCGCCGGGCCCTGGTGCCCCTCCGGCCAGGAGCCCTGCGGGAATTCCCAGTACCGGTCGCCGACGGGGTAGCGGTACTGCTCGACCAGGTGGACGCTGCCGTCCTCCTCGCGCGGGACGACGAGCGCGTAGTCGGGCTTGTCGACGACCCCGTACAGGCCGGGGCGGCCGTCGGGGAGTTCGGTGGTGTCCTCGCGGACGGTCATCCACGCGTTGCGGTAGACCTCGCGGGAGCGAACGGGGCGGATCACGGGCGGGCCTCCAGCAGGTCGCGGATCCCCTCGGCGACGCCGCGCACGCGCAGCCCGTGCCCGGCGAGGAAGCCGTCCAGCAGGGAACTGGTCAGGCAGGTGTTCGCCGGGCGGCTGGCGTAGCGGCCCTCGGCCCGGGAGGCGGCGCGCACCAGGGCGCGCGGCGCCCCCAGGCCGTCGGCGATCGCCTCGGCCCACGCGGCGCGCGAGACCCGGTCCGGGCCGCCGAGGTGGAGCAGGCCGGGCGCGCCGGGCGCCAGCACCGCGGCCGTCACGGACGCGACGTCGTCGACCAGGACCGGGGTCGTCCACTGGTCGTACGGGACCGTCACCTCCTCGCCCGCGCCGAGCCGGTGGGCGCAGGCGGCGAAGAAGTTCAGCCACTTCGGGGTGTCGGGCCGCTCCCAGCCGTAGACCAGGCTGACCCGCAGCACGGTGCTGTCCCCACCGGCGCCGACCACGTGCTCGGCGGCGAGTTTGGCCCGGCCGTAGGCGTTGGCGGGGGCCGGGCGGGCCGATTCGCCGTTCCGCGCCGAGGAGCCGTCGAAGACGTTGTCGGTGGAGATCAGGACGATGCGGCGGCCGGCCGCGGCGGCGGTGAGGTTCGCCGCGGCGGCGGTGTGCAGCTCCTCGGCCCGCGCGGGGTTCTCCTCGCACCACGTCACGTCGGAGGGGCCGTGCACGAGGACCAGCCGGTCGGGACGTACGCGCTCCACGACACCGGCGCAGGCCGCCGGGTCGGCGGCGTCCAGGCACACCCACGGGCCGCACTCCTGGGCGGGCGGCCGGCGGGAGGCCAGGACGGCGTGGCCGCCGTCGCGGATCAGCCGGGCCGCGACGGCGCGGCCGATGAAGCCGCTGCCGACGATCAGCGTGGTCCCCGGGTCCGGCCGCAGGCCCGTCGCGAGGGTCGTCATACCGCGGTCACCACCCCGGCGCCGCGCGCCGCCAGCAGCCGTCCGGCGCCGATCAGGCCGTGGTCGTCGTCGGGCAGGCCCAGCGTCACCATCCGGCGGACCTCGGCGGATTCCATCCCGAAGCAGCCCATGCGCTCCAACTCGTCGGTGAGCAGCGTGACGTAGCGGGGGCCCACGGCGAGGGCGAAGCCGCCCATCAGGACGAACCGGCGTACCCCGATCGAGGTGAACATCGCGTTGATCGCCGAGGCGAGGTGGACCAGTCCGCCGCGCAGGACGGCCGTGGCGAAGGGGTCCTCGGCGCGGACGGCGGCCACCAGCCCCGGGTTGTCCAGCCGCTCGGGGTCGGCGGCGAGCCGGCCGAGAGCGGAGCGGGCGTACCCGGCCGGGTCGGCGTGGGCGGCGCGCCGGGCCGCCGCGAGCATGCCCCGGCCGGAGGCGATCCCGCCGAGGTGACCGCGGCCCCCGCACTCGCACAGTGGCGCCTGCGGGGAGACGTCGCAGGTCCAGTGGCCGATCTCCCCGCCGTGGCCCTCGGCGTCCAGCAGGACCTCGCCCGCCCGGTACACCTTGGCGCCGACGCCCGAGCTCACCGTGATCAGGCAGAACGGACGCTCGTCGGGGCCGGAGACGTACCGCCACACGGCGGCGGTGATGTCGTTGACGACGACCACGGGCAGGCCCAGCCGCTCCTCCAGCATCAGGCGGAGCGGCAGCGGCGCGCCGCGCCCGCCCCAGACGGTGGGCGCGGCCAGCACCCGTCCGTCGGCGGTGACGGGCCCGGCGAAGGCGACGCCGAGCGCGGAGCTGCCGTGCCGGGCGACCGCCGCGGCGGCCAGGTCGGCCAACTGCCGGGCCACCTTGTCCTGGAGCTCCGGTACGGGGGCGCCTGGGTGGACGGCCAGGCCCTCCGTGGGGGTCCGCAGACCGTCCGAGAGGGTGCCGGTGGTGTGCTCGTACCGGGCGACGCGCATGGTGGTGCCGCCCAGGTCGACGACGGTGAACGCGGTGTCAGACACGAGCGGCTCCCCGCGGCGCCACCTGCTGGACGGTGCCGTCCTCCAGGACGATCGCGTGGTCGATCTCGGCTCCCGCGGGCACGGCGGCGCCCGGCAGCAGCACGCTGCGGCTCACCCGGGCCCCGTCCCCGATCCGCACGCCGGGGAAGGCCACGCACCGCTCCACCAACCCGTCGTTGGCGAGGTCGGCCGCGACCAGGCTGCGCGTGACTCCGGGAGCGGCGTCCACCATGAGCCGCGGCACCTCGGGCCGGATGGTGCGGGGCAGCTCCTCCGGGCGGAGGGCCGGCTCCGGGGCGACCAGGGCGAGATGGGCGCGGTGGTAGCGGTCCACGGTGCCGATGTCCTCCCAGTGCCCGCCGACCTCGTGGCCGAGGATCAGCTCGCCGCCCGCCAGCATGGCGGGGATGACGTCCCGGCTGATGTCGTGCTGCCAGCCGGTGCCGTCCAGGAGTTCCAGGTAGTGGTGCAGGCGGGCCGCGTCGAAGACGCAGAAGGCCGCGAACACCAGGTCGCTGGTGGGCTCGGCGGGCTTCTCCACGAAGGCGGTGAGCCGGCCCGCGGCGTCGAACTCCACCATGCCGAACAGGTGCACGTAGGCGGGGTCGATGCGCTGGTAGGCCACCGTCAGGGCGGCGCCGCTGCCGCGGTGGGCGGCGACGAGCGGGCGGTAGTCGAAGCGGTAGACGTGGTCCGCGTGCAGCACCAGCACCTCGGACGTGCCCGGCCCGAACACGTACGGGGCTTTGCGGATCAGCGCGTCGGCGGTGCCCCGTTCCGCCGGGTGCGGACGGTCCGGGGGCCGGTAGCCGTCGCCGGACCGGTACCCCGCGTCGTAGGGACCGAAGTGGACCCGGAAGCCGGGGCGCCACCACGTGCGGTGCAGGTCGTCCATCAACTGCCGCTCCTCGTACTGGGACAGCAGCAGCACCTCGCCGAAGCCGGAGGCCCGGGCGTTGGCGAGGGAGAAGTCGACCAGTCGGCAGGATCCGGCGAAGGGGACGAGCGGCTTGAGCCGACCCGCGCCCAGAGCGCCCATCCGGCGGCCCTCGCCGCCGGCCAGCAGCGCGGCGCGCACCCCGTCAGTCATGGCGGACCACGTCCCAGGCGGAGCGGCCGTCGGCCAGGGTCAGCAACAGGGTCACTTCTCCTCCAGGGGGCTCGGACGCACCGCCCTCGGGCAGGTCGCCGGTGAACTCGCCGGCAGCGGTGCGGACCAGGTCCCGCACCGTGACCTCGCGGCGGCCGTCGCCCCGCGGCGCGAGTCCGACGACCCGCACCCGCTCGGCGTGCGGCAGGCGGTAGGTGATCCGCCCGCCGGCGAGGGTGCGGCGGCCGGCCAGACGGGCCGCGAGCGCGGGATCGGCCGCGGCGGCCGTCGCGCAGCGGTCGAAGTCGGCGCGGGCCCAGGCCGCCTCGAACAGCGCCCCGGCCGCGGCCCGGTCCAGGGGGCGGCAGCGCGCGTAGGCCGCGGCGTCGCCGAACCGCAGGGCCGCCTCGGCCACCTCGTCCCGGTGGTCCCGGTACGCCTCCGGCGGCAGCCGGTCGAACCAGCCGTGCCGCAGCGGCAGTTCCACGTCCGGTTCCGGGCGCCTTCCCTCCCACAGCGGTACGAAGGCGTCCAGGTGCCGCCGCGCGACCTCGTCCCAGGTGAACTGCCTGGCGTTCGCCACGGCGTTGGCCCGCAGGCGGCGGTACTCCTCCGGGCGGTCGCGCAGCAGGGCGACCGCCGCGCGGATGCGGTCGGCCAGCGCGTCGGTCAGCAGCGCGTCGTCCTCGGTGAACGAGCGGTTGACCGCGAAGCCCGTGGCCCCGGCCGCGTCGGGGCCGTCCACGGGGTCGGCGACGTGCCCGAAGTGGGCCATGCCGAGCTGGGCGGTGGCGATCGGGACGGCGCCGACGGCCATGGCCTCGCCCTGGGCGATGAGGAAGGTGTCCATCTCGAACTTCGAGGGGAACAGGCAGAAGTCCGAGGCAGCCGCGTACGCGAGGAGCCGCTGCTCGGGCACTCGCTCGGTCTCCAGGTGGAGGTGGGCCTTGTGGCGTTCCGCGACGCCGCTCAGGTACGGGTCGTCGATGCCGCCGTCGCTGAGGCAGCGCACCACGAAGTTGGCGGCCACGCCCTCGTCGAGCACCCGCTCCACCGCCCGGAAGAGCTCGACCTGGCCCTTGTGGTTCACCGCGTAGCGGGCGTTGTGGAAGAAGGTCGGCAGCACGGGGTCGAGCCCGAGGCCGCCGAGGACGGCCGCGCGGCCGGTGCCGGACGGCCCGGCGGCGGTCCACCGGTCGCCGATGGCGCAGCCGCCGACGAAGCTCTTGTGCGCGTTGCGGGCCACCGTGTCCCGCACCGGCAGGCGGTCGAAGAGCCGTTCGAAGGGCGTGTCCGCGAAGGCGGTGTAGAAGTCGAGGTGGCCGGGGGAGAGGAAGTCGACCAGGTCCGCGTGGTCGGCCACCAGGTCGTAGACGCGCACGTGGCCGGGCCCGTACTCGTAGTGCAGGTGGGTGCGCTGCTGGTAGGCGCTGACGATCTCCTCGTGCCGGCTGCGGGGGCGCTCGGCGGCCTCGTCCTCGGCGGGGAGGGTGAGCGGGGCGCCGAGGAAGTCCAGCAGCCGCTCCACCTTGGGGCGGTAGACCTTCTTGGTGATCGGCATGTTGCTCTGCACGGTGCCGACCACCAGCTTGTCGGGGTCGTTCCGGAAGGCGGCGGGCAGCAGGTAGTGGTAGTAGGGCTCGTGGGCGTGGATCAGGGCCCGCTCGCCGGCGAACCAGCCGCGCACGAAGCGGACGGTGTCCACCTGGTAGCCGAGGGGCTTGAAGAAGACCAGGTCCCGGCCCTTGCTCCCGTAGGGCGGGTAGAAGCGGTCGGGCAGCTCGTCCAGCAGCCGGTTGGACAGGAAGTACAGGTCGACGCCGTCCAGCCGCAGCCGGTGGGCGGTCGTGGTCAGCGGGACGCCGACCCGGGCCGGGAAGTCCCGCCCCCAGGTGGCCGGATCGAGCACGAGCGGCAGCGTGTACGCGTCCTCGTAGTCGAGGGTCTCCAGGTCGTAGGCGGCGCGCAGTTCGTCGAGCCTGCCGTGGGCGGGGGTGACCACGGAGACGCGGTGGCCCTGCCGCGCCATCTCCCTGGAAAGGTTCCACAGGTAGACGGAGATGCCGCCCTGGAGGAAGCGGTGGTCGAAGCCGCCGCACTCGAAGTAGGTCTCTATGACGTGCACGGGTGTCGCTCCTTCACCGGGCGGCCGTGGGCCCGCCGGCCTCGACGGCGTGCCGCAGGTTGATCGCGGCGTGGTACGCGCGGTCGTGCGCGTAGGCGTAGTCCAGTTCGTGCAGCAGCCGGCGCAGCCGGAAGAGCCGCCAGGCCGGGTGCCCGGGCAGCCGCGGGTCGCCGCCCACGAGCAGGTCGCCGACCCGCTCGGCCCACAGCCCGGAGGCGCGGCGCAGCCGTTCCAGCCCCGTCAGCCGCTCCCCGGTCCAGCCGGGGGTGTCCGGAGCCGCGCCCGCCGCCTGGAGCAGGGCGGTGCGGCAGGTGTCCTCGGGGTCCATGCCCAGCGCTTCCGCGGCCTGGTCGGCGAACTCGTCGGCGGTGAAGATCTCCACCCCGCGGCGGAGCGCGGCCAGGTCCTGCCAAGGGGACTGCGCGGTGGCCGGGTCGGCGGGGTCCAGCCACTTCGTGGACAGGTCGATCACGCACAACTCCCAGGAGGAGTCGGGTTGTTCGCGGCGGACCAGGTGCGACAGGTGCAGGTCGCCGTGGCACGGTCCGCTCGGCCATGCCGACCGCGTGAGCTCGGCGACCCGGCCGAGCTCGGCGGTCAGACCGCTCAGGACCGCCTCCCGCACCGGGACGGGGTAGCGCGCGTCGGCGCGGATCAGCGGGGTCAGCGCCGCCAGCCGCTCGCCGGTCTCGGCGAGCCAGCCGTCGGAGGGGAACTCCGGGTGGGCGCCGAGGCGCAGGGCCAGGTCCTGGTGGAAGCCGCGCAGGAACTGCCCGGTTGCGCGCAGGGGTTCGACCAGGGCCCGCTGGGACGCGGTGACCGCGTCCCGCGGGTCGGCGCCGGTGCGCAGCAGCGGCCACAGCGCCCGGATCCCGGCCCGCAGCGGGACGTTGAGCCCCTCTCCCTCGGCGAACCGGTAGACGACGCCGAGCGGTTGGCGCCGGCCGGTGGTCACGTCCACGTAGCTGTAGTCGCCGACGGGTCGCTGGGTGCGCCCGCTGCCGTTCATCAGCCGCAGCAGTTCCGGCTCCCGGGTGCCCTCGCCGATCCGGCGGTAGGTCTTGTGGGCGTGCGGCACCCCGTCGAGGTCGAGCAGCGACAGCGTGTTCGAGCACCAGCCCGGGTCGAAGGGCAACTGGCCGCGGTAGCCGGGGGGTTCGCCGCGGAACTCGATCAGGTTGCCGCCCAGGGTGGGCAGCAGCAGTCCCTCGCGCAGGGCCGTGACCAGCGCCCGGTCGTACGCTTCGGTGGTCGTCGCACTCCGTCCCGGGTCGGCGTCCAGGACGGGGACGAACCAGCGCGGGTCCCGGCCGGCGCCCTCCGGCCCGCCGCCCGCGGCGGCCACCAGAAGCAGCCGGACCTCGCCGAGGACGGCCTGGTCGAGCACCTCGAAGCGCTCGGCGCGGCGGCTGGTCTCGTCGAGCCAGGGGGCGGCGCGCAGGAGTGCGGCCGTGGCGGGCGGGAGGGCGCCCGACAGCAGGGTGTCCAAGGTCAGCTCCCGGTCATCTCGTAGCGGTCGACTCCCCGGTGCCAGACGACCAGGGCGAGTGCCACCAGGCCCGCGGTCACCGCGAAGAGCCAGGGCAGCAGCCGGGTCCGTCCGAACAGCAGGTAGGAGGCGGGGACGTAGGCGGTGAACGCGTAGGGCAGCAGCCAGGTCAGCAGCCACCGCAGCGTGGGGTGGTAGAGGTCGAGGGGGTAACCGGCGAAGTCGCCCAGCTGGTTGGCGGCGTACAGGGCCGGGAAGCTGTTCGTGGTCCAGAAGGAGAGCGAGGCGAACAGCGTCTTGATCGAGGCGAGGATGAGCGTGCCGCACAGCACCAGCACCGGGGCCACCAGCAGGCGTCCGGCGTCCGGCGCGGGGGAGAGCCGGTCCGTGGCGTACCAGAGCAGGCCGGCCCCGGTGAGCAGTTCGCCGAAGCCGTCCGGGTAGAGGAACCGTTCGGACAGCAGCGAGAAGAGGGGGTGCACCGGCCGGATCAGGTAGCGGAAGAACTCGCCGTTCTGCACGAGCTTGCGGGCGAGGATCCACAGCTGGTCGGTGAACATCCGGTCCAGGCCGCGCGGCAGCAGCGAGAACCCGAGCAGGTACAGCACCTGGCCGTAGTTCCAGCCGCCGATCAGCGGGACCTGCCGGAAGACCATGCCGATCACGGCGACCTGGCAGGCCACCCGCAGCAGCAGCCCGCCGGCCCCGAGCAGGAAGTCCATCCGGTACTCGGTCAGCCGGTGCAGGCTGACCGCGCTCAGCTGCCAGGTCAGCCGCGCGTAGCGGACGAGTGTGGTGAGCGGGCTCATCCGCCGAGCACCTCCACCCGGCGTACGGCCGCCCGCCAGGCCAGGGCCACCAGCGCGCTCAGCGCGGCGGCCCAGCCCAGCTGCGTGCCGAGGATCCCGGCGGCGCCCAGCGTCCCGTGGTAGCGGCCGAGGAGCAGCCGCAGCGGCCCGTCGACCATTCCCTGGAACGGCAGCACGCGCGCGACCGCGGCCAGTGGGCCGGGCATCAGGGCCAACGGCACGACCTGCCCGGCGAAGAACGCGACGACACTGTCCTTGACGATGCGCACGCCCCAGATGTTGGTGGTCACGAACCCGGCCAGCCCGACCAGGAGGTTCACCCCGAAGCCGATCACCAGCGAGAGCGCGGTGGAGACGGCGAACAGGGCGGCGCCGGTCGGGTCGGGCGCGGTGAGCGGCAGCAGCTGGGCGTACAGCAGAACCACGGGGACGGCGACCAGGACGGTGTTGGTCAGCGACACCGGCAGCCCGGCGGCGAAGCGGGAGAGCGGGTAGCTGACGGGGCGCAGCAGCGAGACGGCGATGTCGCCGCGCTGCACCTCCCCGGCCACCTCCTCGTCCACCCGGGTGGCCTGCATCAGACCGAGCACCTGCGCGAGGAGCACGTACGTCGTCAGCCGGGGCAGGTCGTAGCCGCCGGGCAGGCCGTCGGGGCCGGCCGCGTACACCGCGCGCCACAGGAAGACCTGGACGCCGACGGCGGTGGTCGCGGTCAGCGCGTTGACCAGGAAGGTCGAGCGGTAGCGCAGCAGTCCCTGGAGGCTCGCCGCCGCGAACGGCGCGTAGGAGCGCAGGCGCGCGGCCGGCCGGCGGGCCCGGGCGACGGCGGCCCTCACCCGACCGCCTCCGGGCTCGGCGCGGGGCGGCGGCCGGAGGTGTAGATCCGGCGCAGCACCGACTCCAGGTCCGGTTCCGGGGCCACGCAGTCGGTGATCTCGAAGTGCTGGAGCAGGAAGCCCATCACCTGTCGGCTGGTCCACCGCCGTGACGGGTACTCGACCCGGATCCGGGCACCGTCCCGCACCACCGCGGTCGCTCCGTCCAGCCCGGCCTCGACGACGGCGACGGCCCGGCCGGGGTCGGCCGGGGGACCCTCGTACTCGAACTCGACCGCGCGGGTGTCCGCGGTGCGCAGCAGCTCCTGGACGCTGCCCCGGTGCACCAGCTCACCGTGGTCGACCACCAGCACGCGGTCGCAGATGGCGCTGATGTCCCCCATGTCGTGGCTGGTCAGCAGCACGGTGGTGCCCAGCTCCGCGTTGACGTGGTTGACCAGCGTGCGCACGGCCTCCTTCAGGAACAGGTCGAGGCCGACGGTTGGTTCGTCGAGGAAGACCACCTTCGGGTCGTGCACCAGGCAGGCGGCGACCTCGGCGCGCATCCGCTGACCGAGGCTGAGCTGGCGCACCGGGGTGCTGCCCAGGGCGTCGAGGTCGAGCAGGTCCTGGAAGAGCGCCATGTTGCGGCGGTAGACCGGGTCGGGGATGTCGTGGATGCGTCGCAGGATGCGGAAGGAGTCGAGCACGGGCAGGTCCCACCACAGCTGGCTGCGCTGGCCGAAGACCACGCCGATGTTGGATGCGTTGCGCCGCCGTTCGCGGTACGGCTCCAGGCCGGCCACCAGGGCCCGGCCCGAGGTGGGGGTCATGATGCCGGTGAGCATCTTGACGGTGGTGGACTTGCCCGCCCCGTTCGCGCCGACGTAGGCCGCCTTCGTGCCCGCCGGGATCTCGAAGGAGACCCCGGACACCGCCCGCACCAGCCGGTGTTCGCGGCTGAACAGGCTGCTGAGGCTGCCGACCAGTCCGGGCTTGCGTTCGTACACCCGGAACTCCTTGACGAGTTCCTCCGCGAGGATCACCGGGCGCCCCCGGTGGCGAGCTCCAGCGCCCGGCCGAGCAGCGTCAGGCCCTCCTCCAGCAGCGGCAGGTCGATGGTGAACGGAGGTGCCAGGCGCAGGACATGACCGCCGAGGGCGGTGCGCAGCCCGAGGTCGAGGGCGTGCCGGTAGACCGCCTGCGCGATCTCGGGGGCGGGCTCGCGGGTGGCGCGGTCGCGGACGAACTCCAGCCCGTGCAGCAGGCCGATGCCGCGCACGTCGCCCAGCACCTCGTGGCGTGAGCGCAGTTCGGCCAGCCGCTCGTCGATCAGTGCGCCGAGCACGGACACCCGGTCGATCAGGGCGTCGCGGCGGACGACCTCCAGGGTGGCCCGGGCCACCGCGATGCCCAGCGGGTTGTTGGCGTACGTGGAGGCCGTGGACCCGGCGAGGCCGGCCCGCGGGTGGCGCAGCACCTCGGAGCGCCCGGCGAGCACGGCGAAGGGGAAGCCGGACGCCATGCCCTTGGACAGGGCGACGAGGTCGGGTTCGATGCCGAACCGCTCGCTCGCGAGGAAGGCGCCGGTGCGCCCGCCGCCGGTGAGCACCTCGTCGGCCACCAGCAGCACGCCGTGCTCCCGGCAGCTCTCGCCGATCTGCTCCCAGTAGCCGGGCGGCGGCACGATCACGCCCGCGGCGCCGAGCACCGGCTCGAAGAACAGCGCGGAGACGTTCGGCTTCTCGGCGATGTGGCGCCGTACCAGGGACGCGCAGCGCACCCCGCAGGACGGGTACTCCAGTTCGAGCGGGCAGCGGTAGCAGTAAGGGGAGTAGCCCAGCACGCTGTTGCCGGCGAAGGACTGGTGTCCGATGTCCCAGTGGACGAGCGCCCGCGCGCCCTGGGTCTTGCCGTGGAAGCCGTACCGCAGGGCGCCGACGCGGTTGCGGCCGGGCTCCGCGACGGCCTGGACGGTGCGCAGGGCGGCTTCGACGACCTCGGCGCCGGTGGAGAAGTACGCGTACGTGTCCAGTTCCTCGGGCAGCAACTCGGCCAGCAGGTCGCACAGCGCGGCCCGGTCGGCGGTGGCGAAGTCGTGGACGTTCCACAGGCGTTCGGCCTGGGCGGTGAGCGCGGCGACGATCTCGGGATGGCAGTGGCCCAGGGACTGGGTGAGGGTGCCGGCCGCCAGGTCGATGTACTGGTTGCCGTCCAGGTCGGTCAGCACCGCGCCGCGGCCCTCGGCGAAGACCCGCTGCCCCAGGGCGGCTTCCTCCGAGGCGCCGGGTGCGAGCCGCCGTGCCTCCCGGTCCAGGTGCCCGGCCTGGAGCGGCCCGGTCACCGGGCGCCGTCCAGCGGGCCGATCTCGAAGACCAGCAACCGCAGTTCGTCGTCCGAATCGTTGGCGAGACCGTGCTCGCCGTAGGGGCGGTTGGGGATCACGTCGCCCTCGCGGACGTCGAACTCCTCGGCGTCCAGGACCATCCGGCCCCGCCCCCGCAGGATGACGTAGGTCTCCATGTCGTCGGCGTGGCGGTGCAGTCCGATGGAGGTGTGCGGCGGCAGGACCACCAGGTCGACGAAGGCCACCGGCGCCGGGGCGCCCTCCTGGTGGTGGAGGCGGTGGGCGAGGATCGTGCCGATGCCGCCGTGGTCGCCGGTGATCTCCCGGAACAGGCCGTCGTGGAGGTTGGTGACGCGGGTACGGGCCGGGGTGGGGTTCGTCTCCGGGGTGGGCTTCATCTGGCTACGGCTCCGGGGGTCAGCGGGCGGCGGCGACGGCGGTGGGACGGTCCTGCGTCCGCGAGGCCAGGGCCCGCAGCGCGTCCGACAGGGCCGAGTCCGGAACGTCGTCCAGGTCGTCGAGGAAGACCGCGGAGCCGATCCCGTCCGGCACGACCAGGTGCAGCCGCCGGCCGCGGCGCTCCCAGGCCGCTTCCAGGGCCCGGCGCATCAGCTGGGGTGTGCAAGTCTCCGGGTCGTGGACCGGCAGGCCGAGGGTGGTCAGCAGCGCGAGCACCCGCTCGCACGAGTCGGCGTCCAGCAGGCCCAGCACCCGGGCGAGTTGGCTGGACAGGGCCATGTCGAGCGCGACCGACTCCCCGTGCGCGATCCGGTACCCGCTCGCGGTCTCGATCAGCGGGCCGAAGGTGTGCCCGAAGTCGACCAGCCGGGCCAGCGAGTGCTCGTGGAGGTTGGGGCAGAGCTCCTCCATCATCGACGCCATGGAGGTGCGCAGGACGTAGTCCTCGACCCCGTGCCGCGCGAGGCCGCGCTCCCGCAGCGCACGCGGCGCGGCCACCGGCCCGCGGAACACCTCGGGGCACTCCTCCAGCGTCCGGAACAGCAACCCGTCCCGGATCACGGCCATCTTGACGATCTCGCCGAGGCCGCATCGTATGTGACGGGGCGTCAGGGTGCGCAGGAAGGACGGGTCGTTGATCGAGGCGTACGCCGGGTGGTAGGCGCCGAGCATGTTCTTGGTCCCCAGGGCGTTGACACCCGTCTTCACCCCCACGCCCACGTCGACCTGGCCGACGAGGGTGGTGTTGACCTTGATGTAGTCCACGCCCCGGCAGTAGATCGCCGCCGCGAAGCCGACCAGGTCGCAGGTGACCCCGCCGCCCACGGCGATCAGCATTCCGCGCCGGTCCAGGCCGGCCAGCTTCGCCTGGGCGCAGATCTCCTCGACCGTCCGCATGGTCTTGCTGCCCTCGCCGCCCTCCAGCACCACCACGCTCCAACTGCCCGGCGCGAGGTGCGTGTCGAGGTACGCGCGCAGCCGCCTTCCGTGCAGACGGTCCACGGTCGGGCCGCAGAAGGCGACCGTCCGCCGCCCCGCGCAGTGGGCCGCGAGTTGCGTGTTCCCGGGGTCGAGCGCGTCGTCCACCAGGTCGACGCGGTAGGTCGTCCCCTCCGGCGCGCGGAGGGTGAAGCCGTTGTCGTCGGAGTGCACCCCGGACGGGACAACAAGCGGCTGCGCCATCCCGAAACCCCCCAGTCGGCCAGTGATCAACGGCGTCCGAGTGAAGCAGGGGGCGCATACGACTGCAAGGTCTTGAAGGAACTTTCAGGGATGCTTTCAGAATCTGGCGTGAATCGATCGCCATGGCCTGCCTCGGCCCGTCCTCGGCGTGCTCCGCCGCATGGACGAATGATGGGGCAGCACCCATGGGGCCATGATTGACATGCTCGGAGGTGCTGCGAAGGGTCGAAGATCGATTTCATGGAAGTTGCCGCAACGAGTTGCACGCGGGGGAGAAGGGGCCGGGAACTCTCTGATGGAGCGGCTCGGCGCGCGAAGCCGTTTTCCGGGCCGCGCACTCGCGGCGGAACGGGGCCGGCTCGCCCCGGACGCACCGTAGCCGGAGGAGCCCCGCGGCAGGGGGATCTCGGTCGGTGCGCCGTCCGAGGAGGGGCAGGGCGGGCAGCCCGCGCCGTCGGCGGGGGCCTGCGGGACCGGTGCGCCGCGATGACGACCCGCTCCTCGCGGACAGGGTCCCAGCGCGGTTCGGAACCGGATCCGACCGGTGGGAGGTCGCCGGTGTCGGACACCGTGTGCACGCGACCGGGGAGGCCGTCGTAGAAGTGGATCTCGCGCCCGTCCGCCGGTGCGGTACCGCGGTCACCGGACGGTCCGCTCGGCGGCCGGCACACCGGGGCGGTTCTCCGGCCGCAGCACGGCGATGTCCCGCACATGCCGGAGGGCTGCCGGCCCGGCGCGCCACCGTCCAGTTCCTCGCCGCGGCCGTCGCCGCGGTCGGCTTGGCCGTCGCGACCGGGCGGGGACCGGCGGTGACCCTCGCCGGCGGTCGTGGCGATCGATATCGGCCACGAAGTCGCCCCGCCCCGGACCGCGCGGGGAGGGCGTCGAGGCGCCCGGCGGTTACGGAAGGTTACGCTTTGGTCGCGCCCCGCGCTACGGCACGTCCGGGCCGTACACCTCCACCCGGTCCGCCGACCGCCGCACGTGGATGCACTCGCCGGGGCAGTCCTTGGCCGAGTCCACGATGTCTCTCAGCAGGTCGGGCGGTACGGGTACGGTGGCACCAGGGGACTGGAGCAGCTCGGCCTCCCCGCCGTCGGCGGCCGGTCCCTTCACGTAGGCGAGCCCGTCGATGTCCAGCTCGAACACCTCGGGTGCGTACTGGACGCAGATCCCGTCACCGGTGCACAGGTCCTGGTCGATCCACACCTCGAGCGGCTCGGCCGTGTCGGCGCTGTCGTTCACGGAAACCCATCCCCGCCGTTCTTCGTTCGGGAAGCAACCGCTCTTCACGGCTGTTGACCGGAACGACGATACAACCGGCGGCTTTCGGATGGAGATCGGCGGGTATCTCAGTGGCGGAGGGACGTACGCAAGGGTGAAGATCGGACACACCGCATCCGTCTTTCTGATCTAGGGGTTTCAACCCCCACTGGCCCAGGTAGGGTCTGGAAACGTCCAGCTCCCCTTGGAGGAGGTGAGGACCGTGGCGGCCCACGACGACGACATCAACCGTGGCGGCCGACCCGCTCGTGGTTCGGAAGACCCCATGAGCCAGGTCGCCTTTCTGGAGCAGGAGATCGCCGTCCTGCGACGCAAGCTCGCCGACTCTCCGCGGCACACAAGGATCCTTGAAGAACGGATCGTCGAGCTTCAGACCAATCTGGCCGGAGTGTCCGCCCAGAACGAGAGACTGGCGAGCACCCTCCGCGAGGCCCGCGACCAGATCGTGGCCCTCAAGGAGGAGGTCGACCGGCTCGCGCAGCCGCCGGCCGGCTTCGGCGTGTTCCTGCAGGCGAACGACGACGGCACGGCGGACATCTTCACCGGCGGGCGCAAGCTCCGGGTGAACGTCAGCCCGTCCGTCGAACTCGACACCCTCCAGCGCGGCCAGGAGCTGATGCTCAACGAGGCGCTGAACGTGGTGGAGGCCATGAGGTTCGAGCTCATCGGCGACATCGTCACCCTCAAGGAGATCCTCGAGGACGGCGAGCGCGCGCTGGTGATCGGGCACACCGACGAGGAGCGCGTGGTGCGCCTCGCCGAGCCCCTGCTCGACGGGAACCTGCGCAGCGGCGACTCGCTGCTGCTGGAACCCCGCTCCGGGTACGTCTACGAGCGGGTGCCCAAGAGCGAGGTCGAGGAGCTGGTCCTCGAAGAGGTCCCCGACATCGACTACCGCCAGATCGGCGGGCTCGGCAACCAGATCGAGCAGATCCGCGACGCCGTGGAGCTGCCCTACCTGCACGCCGACCTGTTCAAGGAGTACGAGCTGCGCCCGCCCAAGGGTGTGCTCCTCTACGGCCCGCCCGGCTGCGGCAAGACGCTCATCGCCAAGGCGGTGGCCAACTCGTTGGCCAAGAAGGTCGCCGAGGTCACCGGGCAGCCGCAGGGCAAGAGCTACTTCCTGAACATCAAGGGTCCCGAGCTGCTCAACAAGTACGTCGGCGAGACCGAGCGGCAGATCCGCCTGGTCTTCCAGCGGGCCCGGGAGAAGGCCTCCGAGGGCACTCCGGTGATCGTCTTCTTCGACGAGATGGAGTCCCTCTTCCGCACCCGTGGTTCCGGCGTCAGCTCGGACGTGGAGAACACCATCGTCCCCCAGCTGCTCGCCGAGATCGACGGTGTGGAGGGCCTGGAGAACGTGATCGTGATCGGCGCCTCCAACCGCGAGGACATGATCGACCCCGCGATCCTGCGGCCCGGCCGCCTGGACGTGAAGATCAAGATCGAGCGGCCGGACGCCGAGGCGGCCAAGGACATCTTCTCGAAGTACCTGGTCGACAGCCTCCCGCTGCACTCCGAGGACCTCGCCGAGCACGGCGGCTCCACGGCGGGCACCGTGGACGCCATGATCCAGTCCGTGGTCGAGCGGATGTACTCCGAGACCGAGGAGAACCGCTTCCTGGAGGTCACCTACGCCAATGGTGACAAGGAGGTCCTGTATTTCAAGGACTTCAATTCCGGCGCCATGATCCAGAACATCGTGGACCGGGCCAAGAAGATGGCGATCAAGGCATTCCTCGACCACGACCAGCGGGGCCTGCGCGTCTCCCACCTGCTCGCGGCATGTGTCGACGAGTTCAAGGAGAACGAGGACCTGCCGAACACCACGAACCCCGACGACTGGGCGCGTATCTCCGGTAAGAAGGGTGAAAGGATCGTGTTCATCCGCACGCTGGTGACCGGAAAGCAAGGGGCGGACACCGGGCGTTCCATCGACACCGTGGCGAACACCGGACAGTATCTTTGATCCACCCTCCGGCTGCGGGGTCCCGACCAGGGGTACCCGCAGCCGGTGTGTTTCCGGCTCGGACGGGGCCGGAGCCGGGCAAGGAGGGCCGCATGACCGTACGGCGAGTAATGGGCATCGAGACGGAGTACGGCATCTCCGTGCCCGGCCACCCCAACGCCAATGCCATGCTCACCTCGTCCCAGATCGTCAACGCCTACGCGGCGGCGATGCACCGGGCGCGCCGCGCCCGCTGGGACTTCGAGGAGGAGAACCCGCTGCGGGACGCCCGCGGCTTCGACCTCGCGCGGGAGGCGGCGGACTCCAGTCAGCTGACCGACGAGGACATCGGCCTGGCCAACGTGATCCTCACCAACGGCGCGCGGCTCTACGTGGACCACGCCCACCCCGAGTACTCCTCGCCCGAGGTCACCAACCCGCGCGACGCGGTGCTGTGGGACAAGGCGGGGGAGCGGATCATGGCCGAGGCCGCCCGGCGCGCGGCCCAGCTGCCCGGTGCCCAGCCCATCCACCTGTACAAGAACAACACCGACAACAAGGGCGCCTCCTACGGCACCCACGAGAACTACCTGATGAAGCGGGAGACCCCGTTCTCGGAGATCGTCCGCCACCTGACGCCGTTCTTCGTCTCCCGGCAGGTCGTCACCGGCGCAGGCCGGGTGGGCGTGGGCCAGGACGGCCACGAGAACGGCTTCCAGCTCAGCCAGCGGGCGGACTACTTCGAGGTCGAGGTCGGGCTGGAGACGACCCTCAAACGGCCCATCATCAATACCCGGGACGAGCCGCACTCCGACGCCGAGAAGTACCGCCGGCTGCACGTGATCATCGGGGACGCCAACCTCTCGGAGATCTCCACCTACCTCAAGCTCGGCACCACCGCGCTGGTGCTGTCCATGATCGAGGACGGCTTCATCAAGGTGGACCTGGCCGTGGACCAGCCGGTCCGCACCCTGCACGAGGTCTCCCACGATCCCGACCTGCGGCAGCTGGTCACGCTCCGCAACGGGCGGACACTCACCGCAGTGCAGCTCCAGATGGAGTACTTCGACCTGGCCAGGAAGTACGTCGAGGAGCGCTTCGGGGCGGACGCCGACGAGCAGACCCGGGACGTGCTGACCCGCTGGGAGGACGTGCTCAACCGGCTGGAGAACGACCCGATGAGCCTGGCCGGCGAGCTGGACTGGGTCGCCAAGCGCGAGGTGCTCGACGGGTACCGGCGCCGGGACAAGCTGGGCTGGGACGCGGCCCGGCTGCACCTGGTGGACCTGCAGTACGCCGACGTGCGGCCCGAGAAGGGGCTCTACAACCGTTTGGCGGAGCGCGGGCGGATCAAGCGCCTGCTGACCGAGGAGGAGGTTCTCAGGGCCGTCCAGCAGCCGCCTGAGGACACCCGGGCCTATTTCCGGGGCCGCTGCCTGGAGAAGTTCGCCGACGACGTGGCGGCCGCCTCCTGGGACTCGGTGATCTTCGACCTGCCCGGCCGGGACTCCCTCCAGCGGGTCCCCACCCTGGAACCGTTGCGCGGTACACGCAACCACGTGAAAGAGCTGCTGGACCGGTGCGAGACGGCCGAGGACCTGGTACGCGTCCTGTCCGGAGGCTGAAACGGGCCGGATCCGGGAATCTATCCGGTAGCACTCGGACGTTACGTATTCGAGGACCACGGACGGACCCTCCTTGTTAGGGTCTGATCTTGTAGGCACGCAAACCGAGCGGGGTGAGGGACATGGCTACCAAGGACACCGACGGCGGACAGCAGCGGGCTACGCGTTCCACGGACGAGGTCGAGGAGGTCCAGGAGGACGCCAAGGCCGCCGACGACCTCAAGGAACGCCACGAGAAGCTTTCGGACGACGTCGACTCGGTGCTGGACGAGATCGACGACGTGCTCGAGGAGAACGCGGAGGACTTCGTCCGCTCGTTCGTCCAGAAGGGCGGCCAGTAGCCGCTCGCCCCGATCATCCGCCCCGCGCCCCATGGACCGCGGGGCGGATGGATTTCCGGGCGACGGGTAGGGTCCGTACCGAATCCCATGATCGCGTGGAAGGAATCGCGTGGAAGCCAACTCTCGCAAGCCCGGGCGACTGCCGGCCGCCTTCCTGACGCCCGGCTCGTCCTCGTTCCTGGACTTCCTGGGCGAGCTGTCGCCCGACCTGCTGCCGGGCAACCGCACGCTGCCGGCCCTCAAGGGCGCCGTCGAGCTGCCGCACGGCACCACGATCGTGGCCGCCACCTTCGACGGCGGCGTGGTGCTCGCCGGTGACCGCCGCGCCACCATGGGCAACATGATCGCCCAGCGCGACATCGAGAAGGTCTTCCCGGCCGACGAGTACTCCGCGGTCGGCATCGCCGGCACCGCGGGCCTGGCCGTCGAGATGGTCAAGCTCTTCCAGCTGGAGCTGGAGCACTACGAGAAGATCGAGGGCGCCACGCTCTCCCTGGAGGGCAAGGCCAACCGGCTGTCCACCATGATCCGCGGCAACCTCGGCATGGCCCTCCAGGGCCTGGCCGTGGTCCCCCTCTTCGCCGGCTACGACACCGACCGCCAGAAGGGCCGGATCTTCTCCTACGACGTCACCGGCGGCCGCAGCGAGGAGCAGCTGGGCTTCGCGGCCACCGGCTCCGGCTCCGTCTTCGCCCGGGGTGCGCTCAAGAAGCTCTACCGTCCCGAGCTCACCGAGCAGCAGACGGTCACCGCGGTCATCCAGGCGCTCTACGACGCGGCGGACGACGACTCGGCCACCGGCGGTCCCGACCTGACCCGCAAGATCTTCCCGATCGTCACGGTGATCAGCGACGAGGGGTTCCGCCGGCTCCCCGAGTCCGAGGTCGCCGCCATCGCCCGCTCGGTCCTCGACGGGCGGCTCGAACACCCCGACGGACCGCGGGCCGAGGTGCTGTGACGGCGGATCAGGTGAGCGCAGGTCACGCGACAGGCCGTCGTCCGACGTCCGCGACAGCAGAAAGGCACGGTTAGCCGGTGTCCACGCCCTTTTACGTATCGCCTCAGCAGGCCATGGCCGACCGCGCCGAGTACGCCCGCAAGGGCATCGCGCGCGGCCGCAGCGTCGTGGTGCTCCAGTACACCGACGGCATCGTGTTCGTCGCCGAGAACCCCTCCCGGGCCCTGCACAAGGTCAGCGAGATCTACGACCGGATCGCCTTCGCGGCGGTCGGCAAGTACAACGAGTTCGAGAACCTGCGGATCGGCGGCGTCCGCTACGCCGACCTGCGCGGCTACACCTACGACCGGGACGACGTGACCGCGCGCGGCCTGGCCAACGTCTACGCGCAGACGCTGGGCACCATCTTCTCCAGCGTCGGCGAGAAGCCGTACGAGGTGGAGTTGATCGTCGCCGAGGTCGGCTCCGCCCCGGAGGACGACCAGATCTACCGGCTGCCGCACGACGGCTCGATCGTGGACGAGCACGGCGCGGTCGCGGTCGGCGGGAACTCCGACCAGATCGGCAGCTACCTCGACCAGCGGCACCGCGACGGCATGACCCTGGCGGAGGCCCTCGCCCTCGCCGTCGAGTCCCTCACCCGCGACGCCAACGGCAACAGCGACCGGCAGCTGACCGCCGAGCAGCTGGAGGTCGCGACCCTGGACCGGACCCGCCCGCAGCAGCGGAAGTTCAAGCGGATCCTCGGCCGTCAGCTCTCCCGCCTCCTGGAGTCCGAGGGCGCGGAGGGCACGGACACCGATGACGCCTCCGACGAGGAGTCCGAGGACAAGTAGTCCCCTCCCGCCCGCGCCGCGGCCCCGAACCCCTCGCCGGGTTCGGGGCCGCGGTGCTGTGGCGGGCCGGTCAGCCCTCCGCGCCCCGCGGGGGCGGGGCCGTGGAGGCCCGGGGGACGAGCTCGACCGGGAGTTCTGCGCTGCGGACGGGGGCGCCGCGCAGGAGGGCGAGGAGGGCGGACATGCCGTGCGCGCCGACGTCCTCGGCCGGCAGGCGGACGGTGGTCAGTTCGGGGTCGAGCGCGGTCGCCAGGGTGATGTCGTCGAACCCGGAGACCGAGACGTCGTCGGGGACCCGCAGGCCCAGCCCCCGGACGGCCTTGCACGCCCCCGCGGCGAGCATGTCGTCGTCGCACAGCAGCGCGGTGGGGCGCGGCCCCGGCCCCGTCAGGGCCCGCAGAGCGGCCTCGCGGGCCGGTCCCGGGTCCAGGGCGCAGCGTTCGGTGCTCAGCCGCGTCCCCGGCACGGCGGCCAGTTCGGCGGCGACGGTGCGGGCACGGACCCGGAAGGTCCAGGTGTCCACGTCGGCGGCGAGGTGGGCGATCCGGCGGTGCCCGAGCGCCAGGAGGTGGCGGACCACCTGGCGCATCCCGTCCGCGACGGCCAGGTCCACCGTCGGCGGGCCGCCCGGCGCGCCCGGGCCGCTGTCCAGCATGACCAGCGGCAGCCCGCCGTCCAGCCCTCCGCCGCCGATGCCGGCGAGCGCGTCCGCGGCCATGGACGAGGCGATCACGCCGTCGATCACGGCCCGCGCCGAGGCGAAGGGGTCCCGGGCCGGGCCGATGCCCTCCGGGGAGGGGTAGAGCACCAGCCCGAAGCCGTGCTCGGCCGCCACCCGCGCGGCGCCGGCGTAGACCCGGGCGAAGTAGTCGTGGGAGAGCGCGGGCACCACCAGCAGTGCCGTCCTGGTCGCGCCCAGCCGCAGGCTGCGGGCCGCCAGGTTCGGCCGGTACCCCAGCTCCCCGGCGGCCTCCCGCACCGCCCGCGCGGTCCGCTCCGACACCCGCCCCCGCCACTTCTCGCCGAGCACGAGCGACACGGTCGCCTGCGACACCCCCGCCACCCGCGCCACGTCCCGCGACGTGGGCCGCGGCTCCCCCGGGGTGGGCAGCGCGGTCACGGGCGGCCTCCCGGAGTCGTGTGCGTGCGGGCCGGCCCGGCTGCCCGGGCGGCCTCGTACGGGCCGCTCCCGGGATTCGCGTGCCTGGAGGCCGCCGCCGCTGCCGGGGCGGCGGCATGCGCGCTGGACGGCGGGTCCCACGCGACGAGTTGTGCGGTCAACGGCCTGCTCCCGGGGTCCAGTGCGGGCGGGTGGTGCGCGTGGCGGCGGCCGGACCACGCCGCGGGGTGCCAGGTGCAGCCGGTGGCCGAGCTTCCCGGCGGCCGCGCGTTTCGGCTCCGGTGCCCGCGGACGGGCGGGTGGTTCCGCGGGGGATGTCCGGGGCGGGGGGCGCGTCGGCCGCGGGCGGCCGGGCACGAGGTGCGGGCGCGTGGTGCACGGCTCGCCGCCTTTCCGGTGGTCGTCGGTGGGGCCGGTTCGGACGGGGGCGTCCGGCTGCGGCCCCGCCCCGTGGGTGGACCCGCGGGCTGGCGACATGGTACGTATTCCGATGACGTTATACGTAACACGTGAGCGGGGAGGGCGCATGGCCGGCGGTTACGGGGACTTGTTGAGGGCACGGCACGCCATGCGGCTGCTGAGCGGCACGCTGCTCGGGCGGCTGCCCAACGCCATGGCCGCCCTGGCGATCGTGCTCTTCCTGCGCGCGCAGGGCGTCGGCTACGGCGTGGCGGGCGCCCTGTCGGCGCTCTACGGGCTCGCCCTCGCGATCGGGCAGCCGCTGCTCGGACGGGCGGTGGACCGGCGCGGCCAGCCCCGGGTGATGCTCGCCGCCGCGCTGCTGACCGCCGCCGGTTTCGGGCTGCTGGCCGCGAACGGCGCCTCGCCGCTGCCGGTCGCGGTCGCCGCGGTGCTGCTCGCGGGCCTGGCCACCCCGCCGCTGGAGGGCGGGCTGCGGGCCCTGTGGCCGGCCGTGCTCGCCGGCGAGGAGCAGGTCCAGCGGGCCTACGCGCTGGACGCTGCCGCCCAAGAGGTGCTCTTCACCCTCGGGCCGCTGCTGGTCACCGCCGCGATGGCCGGCGCCGGCCGGCCCGCCGCCCTGCTGCTGTGCGGGCTGCTGAGCGTCGCCGGCACCCTGGTCGTGGTCACGGCCCCGCCCTCCCGCAGCTGGCGGGCCGCCCACCGCGAGGCGCACTGGCTCGGCGCCCTGCGCTCGCGCGGCCTGGCCGTCCTGCTCGCCTCCTGCTTCTTCGTCGGCCTCGCGCTGGGCGCCTTCGCGCTGGCCGCCGTGGCCTACGGAGACCACCACGGCGGCGGCCCGGCCGCCGCCTACGTGCTGGCCGCCAACGGGGCGGGCGCGCTCGCCGGGGGCCTGGCCTACGGCGCCCGCTCGTGGGCGGGCGTCCCCGAGCGGCGGCTGCGGGTGCTCATGGTGGGCCTCGCGCTGTGCTACCCGCCGCTGATGCTGGTGCCCGCCCTGGGCTGGATGCTGCCGCTGTGCGCGCTCTCCGGCTTCTTCCTCGCCCCCGCCCTCGCCTGCGCCTTCCTCGTCGTGGACCGGCACGCCCCGGCCGGCACCGTCACCGAGGCGTTCTCCTGGGTGGTGACGGCCATGTGCGTGGGCACCGCGGTCGGCACCGCCGTGGCCGGACTGGCCGCGCAGCACGGTGGCGGCACCGCCGGATTCGGCGTCTGCGCGGCCGGCGGAGTGGTCGCGCTGGCCGTCCTGCTGGCCGCCGGGCATATCCTCGCGCCGCCAAACCTCGAAACCGGTGCGGAAAAAGATCCAGACCGTGCCGTCGAACCTCGTTTCAGCACCTCGCCTCAGGCGTAATGTTCAGACATGGACCGCCGCATTTTCGGGCTGGAGAACGAGTACGGCGTCACATGCACGTTCAGGGGACAGCGGCGTCTGTCCCCTGACGAGGTGGCGCGGTACCTCTTCCGCCGTGTCGTGTCATGGGGCCGCAGCAGCAATGTTTTCCTCCGCAATGGGGCCCGCCTCTATCTCGACGTCGGCTCGCACCCGGAGTACGCCACTCCCGAGTGCGACAACGTCACCGAACTCGTCACGCACGACAAAGCCGGGGAGCGCATCCTCGAAGGACTCCTGGTCGACGCCGAACGGCGGCTGCACGAGGAGGGCATCGCCGGCGACGTCTACCTGTTCAAGAACAACACCGACTCGGCCGGCAACTCCTACGGCTGCCACGAGAATTACCTGGTCGCCCGGCACGGGGAATTCTCCCGGCTGGCCGACATCCTGATTCCGTTCCTGGTCACCCGGCAGCTTCTGTGCGGCGCGGGCAAGGTGCTGCAGACCCCGCGCGGCGCGGTCTTCTGCGTGAGCCAGCGCGCCGAGCACATCTGGGAGGGCGTGAGCTCGGCCACCACCCGCTCCCGCCCGATCATCAACACCCGCGACGAGCCGCACGCCGACGCCGAGCGCTACCGGCGGCTGCACGTCATCGTCGGCGACTCCAACATGTCCGAGACCACGATGCTGCTGAAGGTCGGCGCCACCGACCTGGTGCTGCGGATGATCGAGGCCGGCACCGTGATGCGCGACCTCACCCTGGAGAACCCGATCCGGGCCATCCGCGAGGTCAGCCACGACATCACCGGCCGCCGCAAGGTCCGGCTCGCCTCCGGACGCGAGGCGTCCGCGCTGGAGATCCAGCAGGAGTACTACTCCAAGGCGGTCGAGTTCTGCGAGCGGCGCGGCATCCGCAGCGGCGTCATCGACCAGGTGCTGGAGCTGTGGGGCCGCAGCCTGGAGGCCATCGGCAGCGGCGACCTGGCCAAGATCGGCACCGAGATCGACTGGGTGATGAAGTACCAGCTGATCGAGCGGTACCGGAACCGCGACAACATCTCGATGTCCCACCCGCGGGTCGCGCAGATAGACCTCGCGTACCACGACATCCACCGGCGCCGCGGGCTGTACTACCTGCTGGAGCGCAAGGGCCAGGCCAAGCGGATCTGCAGCGACCTGAAGATCTTCGAGGCCAAGTCGGTGCCCCCGCAGACCACCCGGGCCCGGCTGCGCGGCGACTTCATCCGCCGCGCCCAGGAGCAGCGCCGCGACTTCACGGTCGACTGGGTGCACCTGAAGCTGAACGACCAGGCGCAGCGCACCGTGCTGTGCAAGGACCCCTTCCGCTCGGTCGACGACCGGGTGGAGAAGCTGATCGCCGGCATGTAGCCCCGGCGGGCGGGCTGACCTCCTCTTTTGCTTGTTGGTCGGTCTTCCTGCTCGTTCCCTTCGCGGGTGGGCTCGCTCCTCGCCCGCCCACTCCGGGAACTCGTGCGTCAGCCCTCCGCAGGCCCCGTGCGAAACTCGTACGGGGCCTGCGGCACGCCGTAGGGTGTGGGTTCGTACAGCATCTGTACGGCTCACCCTTGGGCCACCACGGCCCTCCACCAGCCCGCACCGCCCCCACACCGACGACCGTAACGAGGAACCCGTGCGCCGACGCTCCGCTCTGCTCGCCGTACCCGCGCTCCTGCTCACCGCCGCCGGCTGCGGCAGCGACGACTCCAAGAGCGACGCGGCCGCGCCGCATACCTCCGGCGCGACCCCGTCCGGGCCGACCCCCTCGGGCACGCCGACCGCCGGCATCGTCGACGGCCCCGTGCCCGACCTCACCGCGGGCAAGGGCGTCAACCAGAAGCCGACCGTCGCCAAGGGCACGTCCGCGCCCTCGCCGAACCTGGCCGTCAAGACCCTGGTCGCCGGCACCGGCCCGGCCATCGCCGGCGGCGACTACGTCCAGGTGAACTACCTCGGCCAGATCTGGGACAGCGCCAAGGTCTTCGACACCTCCTTCGGCCGCGGCCCGTACACCAACATCATCGGCCAGGGGAAGGTCATCCCCGGCTGGGACCAGGGCCTGCTGAGCCGCAAGGTCGGCAGCCGGCTGGAGCTGGCCATCCCGCCGGCCCTCGGCTACGGCAACTCCGGCAACTCCCAGGCCGGCATCAAGGGCACCGACACGCTGGTCTTCGTCATCGACGTCCTCAACCGCTTCAACGGTGCCAGCTCCGTCAGCGGCAAGGCCGTCGAGCAGAGCGACAGCGGCCTGCCCAAGGTCGGCACCAACACCGACGGCAAGGCGCCCTCGATCACCGTCCCCAAGGGCGCCAAGGCCCCGGGCAAGCTCGTCTCCGAGTACGTCCTCGAAGGCGACGGGCCGGCCGTGAAGGCCAGCGACACGCTGCTGCTCCAGTACAAGGGCGTGCTGTGGACCACCGGCAAGGAGTTCGACTCCAGCTACGCCCACGGCCAGCTCGCCGCCTTCCCGCTCGCCCAGCTCATCAAGGGCTGGCAGGAGGGCCTGGCCGGCAAGAAGGCGGGCAGCCGGGTGATGCTGGTGACCCCGCCCGACCTCGCCTACGGGGCCCAGGCGCAGAACGGCATCCCGGCCAACTCCACGCTCGTGTTCACCCTGGACATCCTGGCCATCCTCTGACGTCTGCAAGACTGGGCCGTTGATCCACGTTGATCGCACAGCACAAGGAGCACCCACGTGAACATCGACAAGCCCGAGGTCGACTTCCCGGGCGGCGAGCCGCCGACGGCCCTGGAGATCAAGGACATCCAGGAGGGGAGCGGGCCGGTCGCCAAGGCGGGCGACATGGTCTCCGTCCACTACGTCGGCGTCGCGTTCTCCACCGGTGAGGAGTTCGACGCGAGCTGGAACCGCGGCACCCCGCTGAGCTTCAAGCTCGGCGTCGGCCAGGTCATCCCCGGCTGGGACCAGGGCGTGCAGGGCATGAAGGTCGGCGGCCGGCGCCAGCTGATCATCCCTCCGAACCTCGCCTACGGCGACCGCGGCGCGGGTGCCGCGATCAAGCCCGGCGAGACCCTGATCTTCGTCTGCGACCTCGTCGGCGTCTGATCGGAAGTGTTCGTTCGCCTCCGGGCCCCGGCGTCATGCCGGGGCCCGGAGGCGAACGGGCGGCAAAAGGCGATACGGTCGGCGATCGAGGCGTGGACGAAGGGTGCGGGGAGTGGCGATTGCCAAGGCCGAGAGGCTGATGAATCTGGCGCTGTGCCTGATGAACACCCGGCGCCCGGTCAGCAAGCGCGAGCTGCGCGCCTCCATCGAGGCCTACCACGAGGTCACCTCCGACGAGTCCTTCAACCGGATGTTCGAGCGGGACAAGGACGACCTGCGCGAACTCGGCCTGGTCATCGACACGGTGGAGAGCATCGACGGCGAGTTCGGCTACCTCGCCCGCAGCGACCGCAACCGCCTCCCCGACATCGCGCTCGACCCCGAGGAGGCCGCCGCCCTCGCCCTGGCGGCGAAGGTCTGGCAGCAGGCCAGGCTCGCCGAGGCGGCCAGCGGGGCGCTCCAGAAGCTGCGCGCGGCCGGCGTGCCGTACGAGGACGCCACCGGCGTCCTGGAGCCGCGCATCCCGGCGCCCGAGCCCGCCTTCGAGGCGCTGATGCTCGCCACCCGCGAACGCCGGGCCGTCGCCTTCGACTACCGCAAGGCCAACGCGGTGCGGCCCGAGCCGCGGCTGGTCGAGCCGTGGGCGCTGGAGTGCTGGCGCGGCCACTGGTACGTCGCCGGGCACGACCGCGAGCGCGGCGCCGTCCGCGTGTTCCGGCTCTCCCGGATCAGCGGCAAGGTCCGCTCCCGCGGCGCCTTCACCGCCCCGGTGCCCGACCACGTGGACGTCCGCGAGACCGTCGCCCACTGGGCGGGGGAGGGCGCCACCGTGGCCACCGCCCGGATCAGGCTGCGCCGCGACAGCGGCTACCCGCTGCGGGCCCGCGCGGTGACCACCACGGCGGTCGACGCCGACTGGGACGAGCTGGAGGTCCCGTACGGGCACGGACTGGACGCCTGGCTGGCCGAGTTCGGGCCGGACGCGGTGGTGCTGGCGCCCGAGGAGCTGCGCGCCGGGGTGCTCGACCGGCTGCGCGCGGTGGCCAAGGGCTGAGGGCGGCACCCGTGGGCGACGCGCGCGAGACCGCCGGACGGCGGACGACGAGGGCCGCGGCGATCTGCCGTGCGGCCGGTGGGGGTACCTCCGGGCGGCGCCCGGGGCACGGCAAACGGATGGGCGCATGAGCAACGCGATCGACCAGACCCGGCGGATGCTGTCGCTGGTGACCTACCTGCGCGAACGGCCCGGTGCCCGGGTCAGCGAGGTGGCGCGGGCCTTCGGGGTGACCGAGGCCGAGCTGATCGGCGACCTCAACGTGCTGCCGCTGTGCGGCACCAGCTTCCGCGGTGGCGACCTGCTCGACATCGACACCGACGGCGAGCGGATCTGGTGGCACAACCCCGGCACCGCCGACGACGTGGCCCAGCCGCTGCGGCTGGCGGCCGACGAGGCCACCGCGCTGCTGGTGGCCGCCCGCGCCGTGGCCAACCTGCCCGGCCTGCGCGACAGCGACCGGCAGGCCCTCCAGCGCGCCGCGGCCAAGCTGGAGGCCGCGGCCGGCGAGGTGGCCGGGGCCAGCGCCCAGCTGTCGGTGACCTTCGAGGCCGAGGGCAGCGTCTTCGCCACCGTGGACCGCGCGATCACCGAGCGCCGCCGGCTGTGGATGCGCTACTACTCCCCGGCCCGCGACGCCCTGACCGAGCGCGAGGTGGACCCGATCCGGCTGTTCACCGTGGGCCACACCTACATGGAGGGCTGGTGCCGCCTGTCGGAGGACCGGCGCACCTTCCGGCTGGACCGGGTCGCCGAGATCCGCCTGCTCGACGAGCCCTCCGACCCGCCGCGCATCGAGCCGCGCGACCTGTCCCAGGGCCTGGTGCAGCCGGCCGGCGACGACCCCGAGGTGGTCATCGAGGTCGGCCCCGGCGGGCGCTGGGTGGCCGAGTACTACCCGCACGATCGCGCCGAGGAACTGCCCGACGGCGGCCTGCGGATCACCCTGCGCACGCCCGACCCCGGCTCGCTGCGCCGGCTCGCCCTGCGGCTGGGCCGGGACGGCCGGATCGTCTCCCCGCCCGACCTGGCCCAGGACGTCCGGGACGCGGCCGTGGCCGCGCTGGCCGGGTACGCGGAGTGAGGGGACACCCGTGACGACTGCCGCCGTGCCCCCGCCCGCCGCACGCCCGGTGATCTTCCGGGCCAACTGCCCGCACTGCCGCACCAGTTTCGAGCTCGACGCGCAGGCGCTGCGGCTGGCCGTGGGCGCCTCCGCCCGCACCACCTTCTACTCCTTCACCTGTCCGGAGTGCGCGGAGCCGGTCCGCAAGCCGGCCGGCGACCGGATAGTGGAGCTGCTCACCGACGGCGGTGTCCGCACGATCCGCCTGCACGGCCGATAGGCTCGCGGGTCATGTGGTGGCTATTCCTCTGGGTGGGCCTGGCGACGGCCGGCCTCGCGGTCATCGCCGTGGCGGCGGCACGGGTCTTCCTCGCGGTGCGTGAACTGGCGCGCCAGGTGGCCGCGAGCAGCGCGGCGCTGAACGCCGCGAGCGACCGGCTCCAGCGCGCCGCGCGCCCCGTCGCCGAGCGGGCGGGGGAGATCGGCCGCCGCTGAGCCTGCCGTGATCGCCGCGGGTGAGGGTACGCTGGCCGGGCGGCTCGCATCGGAGCCCGGGCCGGGGCCACCCGACCGGGACCGGGTGGGCTGTGCACGTGGTGGACACCGGCGCACTCTCCGGCGTCCACCTCCGCACGCTACGATCGCAGCCGGCGCGGCGGACGGGGCCACCGTCCGGACGCCGGGGCCGATCGCGGCAGCAAGGACCACACCGTCCAGGTGAGAAGGTAGACCCCTTATGCTCGGCAATCTCAAGCCCCTGGAGATCGGCCTCATCCTCCTGGTCGTCGTGCTGCTGTTCGGCGCGAAGAAGCTCCCGGACGCGGCCAGGGCGCTGGGCAAGTCGGCCCGCATCCTCAAGAGCGAGGCCAAGGCGATGAAGAACGACGGCGGCGACGCGAAGAAGGCGGACCCCGCCCCCGGCGCGACCGCGGCCCGCACGATCCAGGCAGCGCCCGGCGACACCGCCAGCGCCCGCCCGGTGAGCGAGCCCGAGCACACCGGCGACCAGGGCTGAGCCGGGAGTACGACCAGGCCCGGCCGTCCCGGAGCGCCATCCGGGGGAGCCGGACCGCAGGGTGCCCGTAGGTGAAGGACCAAGCCGACACACGGTGGCGGCTGCCGCACGAGACGAGGACGTGGGTGCTCAAGACTGCTGCCCGCAAGCCGCAGGCGAAGGAGAAGGACCCCGAGGGGCGGATGCCGCTCGCGGACCACCTGCGCGAGCTGCGCAACCGGCTGTTCAAATCGGTTCTGGCGATCCTCGTCGTCACGATCGTGGCGGCGTTCTTCTACCGGGACATCCTGAACATATTCCAGCACCCGATCCTGAAGGCGGCCGGCTGCCCGAACGGCGCCGAGCACCTGGCCAAGGGCAAGGCGTGCGCGCAGCTGACGGTCACCGGCCTGATGGGCGGTTTCTCGGTCGCGCTGAAGGTGGCCCTGATGTCCGGGCTCATCGTCAGCTCCCCGGTCTGGCTGTACCAGTTGTGGGCCTTCCTGGCGCCGGGCCTGCACCGCAACGAGAAGCGCTACACGCTCGCCTTCGTCGCCTCCGGCGTGCCCCTGTTCGCGGCCGGCGCGGTGCTCGCGTACCTGATCCTGCCGCAGAGCGCCAAGGTGATGATCGGCTTCGTGCCCGACAACACCGTCAACCTGGTCCCGCTGGACCAGTTCATCGATCTGGTGCTGCGGCTGGTGGTCATCTTCGGCCTGGCCTTCGAGCTGCCGCTGATCCTGGTGCTGCTCAACTTCACCGGCGTCATCACCGGCCGCCGGATGCTCGGCTGGTGGCGCGCCATGGTGATAGCGATCACCGTCTTCGCCGCGGTCGCCACGCCCACCGGCGACCCGCTCACCATGACCCTGCTGGCCGCCCCGATCGTGCTGCTGTACTTCCTGGCCGTGGGCATCTCCCTGATCAACGACTCCCGCCGCGCCCGCCGCCGCGCCGCCGACCCGGACTTCGCGCTGGACCCGGACGAGGCGTCCAGCCTGACCCACGTCCCGGAGCAGGTCGGCGCCCAGGACTTCGACGCCGAGGCCGAACGCCGCGCCGCCGACGACGACTTCGACGACGCGACCTGACCTGACCGACCCGATTCGGGATAGGGTCCCCCGGTGACCAGCGAGATCATCCTCTTCGTCAATCCCGCCGCCGGGCGCGGCCGGGGTGCCCGCGCCGCCGAGCCGGCCGCCCGCGCGCTGCGGGAGGCCGGGTACGGCGTCCGTACCGTCGTCGGAGAGGACGCCCTCGACGCGCTGTCCAGGGTGCGGGAGGCGGTGGCCGACGGGACGAGCGCCCTGGTCGCGGTCGGCGGCGACGGCATGGTCTCCCTGGCCCTCCAGGCGGTGGCCGGCACCGGGACCCCGCTGGGCGTGGTCGCGGCCGGCACCGGCAACGACTTCGCCCGCGTCTGCGGGCTGCCGGTGCGCGACCCGGTGGCGTCCGCGGCCGTGATCGCGGACGCGCTCAAGCAGGACCGCACCCGCAGCCTCGACCTCGGCCGGGTGGGGGTGCGCTGGTTCGGCACGGTGATGGCCTCCGGCTTCGACTCGCGGGTCAACGACCGGGGCAACCGGATGCGCTGGCCCGGCGGCCGGTTCCGCTACGACGTGGCGATGCTCGCCGAACTGGCCGCCCTGCGCCCCATCCCCTTCCGGCTGACCCTCGACGACTCCGACGAGCGGGAGATCGAGGCCACCCTGATCGCCGTGGGCAACGGCTCCTCCTACGGCGGTGGCATGCGGATCTGCGCCGACGCCGAGATGGACGACGGGCTGTTCGACGTGTGCGTGGTCGGGCCGTGCAGCCGCTCCACCCTGCTGCGGGTCTTCCCCCGGGTCTACCGCGGCACGCACCCCGGCCACCCGGTGGTCACCGTGCACCGCGCGGCCCGGGTCCGGCTCGCCGCCGAGGACGTCACCGGGTACGCCGACGGGGAGCGGATCGGTCCGCTGCCGCTGACCGCCCAGACCGTGCCCGGGGCGCTGCGGCTGCTGGTCTGAGCGGGCCCGAGCAGGGGACCCCGCCCCCGTACCGACCCCGTACCGAGCCGGGGGAGGCCCGGTTCGGCGGTAAAGATCACGCACTGTGTCGGTGCCCCCGGGTAGGCTCTGGGCGAGATGACCGAAGAGATGTCGCCCGCCGAGCGCTACGCCGCCAGCCGTCGTCGCGCCGCAGAGAACGCCACCGCACTCGCTCAGTTCCGCGAGCTGTACGAGTTCGGCCTCGACCCCTTCCAGATAGAGGCCTGCCAGGCGCTGGAATCCGGCAGCGGCGTCCTGGTCGCCGCCCCCACCGGATCCGGCAAGACCATCGTCGGCGAGTTCGCCGTCCACCTCGCCCTCCAAGAGGGCCGCAAATGTTTCTACACCACGCCGATCAAGGCGCTGTCGAACCAGAAGTACAACGACCTCGCCAAGCGCTACGGCGCCGAGAAGGTCGGCCTGCTGACCGGTGACAACAGCGTCAACGGCGACGCCCCGGTGATCGTCATGACCACCGAGGTGCTGCGCAACATGCTGTACGCGGGCTCCGCCGCCCTCGACGGCCTCGGCTACGTGGTGATGGACGAGGTGCACTATCTCTCCGACCGCTTCCGGGGCGCGGTGTGGGAGGAGGTGATCATCCACCTCCCGCAGTCCGTGACCCTGGTCTCGCTGTCGGCGACCGTCTCCAACGCCGAGGAGTTCGGCGACTGGCTCGACACGGTCCGCGGCGACACGAAGGTGATCGTCTCCGAGCACCGGCCCGTGCCGCTGTGGCAGCACGTGCTGGCCGGCCGCCGCATGTACGACCTGTTCGAGGAGAAGTCCGGTGCCGGTCAGGCGCCCGCCCCGGTCGGGCGCCGCGAGGTCAACCCCGACCTCGAACGGCTGGCCCGCTCGGAGAACCAGCGGCCCGCCGCGCGGGGCAGACGCGGCCGCGAGGCCGACCGCGAGCGCGAGCGCCGGTCCCGCAGCCGGATCTGGACGCCGAGCCGCGCCGAGGTGATCGACCGCCTCGACGCCGAGGGCCTGCTGCCCGCCATCACCTTCATCTTCAGCCGGGCCGCCTGCGAGGCGGCCGTCCAGCAGTGCCTGTACGCCGGGCTGCGGCTGAACAACGAGGAGGCGCGCGGCCGGGTGCGGGCCATCGTGGAGGAGCGCACCCGCGCCATCCCCGACGAGGACCTGCACGTCCTGGGCTACTTCGAGTGGCTGGAGGGGCTGGAGCGCGGAATCGCCGCCCACCATGCCGGCATGCTGCCGACGTTCAAGGAGGTCGTCGAGGAACTCTTCGTCAAGGGGCTGGTCAAGGCGGTCTTCGCCACCGAGACGCTGGCGCTGGGCATCAACATGCCCGCGCGCTCGGTGGTCCTGGAGAAGCTCGTCAAGTGGAACGGCGAGACGCACGCCGACATCACGCCCGGCGAGTACACGCAGCTCACCGGGCGGGCCGGGCGGCGCGGGATCGACGTCGAGGGCCACGCGGTGGTGCTGTGGCAGCGCGGCTTCGACCCGTCGGCGGTCGCGGGCCTGGCCGGCACCCGGACGTACCCGCTGCGCTCGTCCTTCAAGCCGTCGTACAACATGGCGGTCAACCTGGTCGGGCAGTTCGGGCGGCACCGCTCGCGGGAACTGCTGGAGACCTCCTTCGCGCAGTTCCAGGCCGACCGCTCGGTGGTCGGCATCTCCCGGCAGGTGCAGCGCAACGAGGAGGGGCTGGAGGGCTACCAGTCCTCGATGACGTGTCACCTCGGCGACTTCTCCGACTACATGCGGCTGCGCCGCGAACTGAAGGACCGCGAGGCCGACCTGTCCCGGCAGGGCGCCTCGCAGCGCCGGGCCGCGGCGATCGACGCGCTGGAGAAGCTCAAGCCGGGCGACATCATCCACGTGCCGGCCGGGAAGTACGCCGGGCTGGCGCTGGTGCTGGAGCCGGGCGTGCCGGCCGGCCGGTCCCAGGGCCACCGGCGCGGCGAGGAATACCAGGACGGGCCGCGGCCGCTGGTGCTCACCGCGGAGCGTCAGGTCAAGCGGCTGGCCCAGTTGGACTTCCCGGTGCCGGTGGAGGCGCTGGACCGGATGCGCATCCCCAAGACGTTCAACCCGCGCAGCCCGCAGTCCCGCCGCGACCTCGCCTCCGCGATGCGCAGCAAGGCGGGCACCGCGGGATGGGCGGCGCCCGCGCGGCACCGCAAGCAGCGCTCGGCCGCCGCCGACGACCCCGAGATCGCCCGGCTGCGCTCGGAGATCCGGGCGCACCCCTGCCACGGCTGCGACGACCGCGAGGACCACGCCCGCTGGGCCGAGCGCTACCAGCGGTTGCGCCGCGACACCCAGCAGCTGGAGCGGCGGATCGAGGGGCGCACCAACACCATCGCCCGCACCTTCGACCGGGTGTGCGCGGTGCTGACCGAACTCGGCTACCTGGACCGGAGCGCCGGCGACGCGAAGAGCGCGGTTACCCCTGAGGGGCGCCGACTGGCCCGGCTGTACGGCGAGTTGGACCTGCTGGCCAGCGAATGCCTGCGGCACGGGGTGTGGGACGGGCTCGGACCGGCCGAACTTGCCGCGTGCGCCTCGGCGCTGGTCTACGAGTCCCGGCAGCCCGACGACGAGTTCTCGCCCAAGCTGCCGACCGGCAACGCGAAGCAGGCGCTCGGCGAGATGGTCCGCATCTGGGGCCGTC
This sequence comes from uncultured Actinomycetota bacterium, assembly GCA_963756705.1. Lineage (GTDB taxonomy): Bacteria > Actinomycetota > Actinomycetes > Streptomycetales > Streptomycetaceae > Actinacidiphila. The sequence continues at coordinate 116,753 of CAVWOS010000012.1, forward strand.
TCGACGCCCTGGAGGAGGACCACCGGATCAACCAGACCGAGGGCGTGGGCCAGCGCGAGCCCGACCTGGGCTTCGCCTGGGCGGCGTACCGCTGGGCGTCCGGCCACACCCTGGACTCGGTGCTCTCCGACGCGGACATGCCCGCCGGTGACTTCGTGCGCTGGTGCAAGCAACTCATCGACGTGCTCGGGCAGATCGGCAACGCCGCGCCCGAGGGCAGCCCGGTGCGGCGCAACGCCCACAAGGCGGTCGACGGGTTGCTGCGCGGGGTGGTGGCGTACTCCTCCGTCGGCTGAGGTCGGTCGGCCGACCGCACCACCCGTGAGGCCCTTGGGCCCCGCCGCGGCTGAGCGCGGCGGGGCCCGTTCGTATGCCCGGGCAATGGCTCCGGTACGGTCGGCATCCTGTCCCTGACCTGTGCAGATCGTGTGAATCATGCGTTCCGCTTTACTGTTTGCCTACCCGGCCGGTGATTGGCTGAAGCGGTTGTACCTGCCATCAACAGGCGAAAGCCGGGAAGCGGTACCTGCGTGAGCAGCCAACCCCCGACCACCAGCCGGCCCGACGACAGTGAAGACGAGGTGATCAGCGGTCCGAGATCCGACGCATCGCACAAACCCAACAATTCGTATAATCCGGGACGGCGTTCCGGAACCGGAACGCGGCCCAACCCCCGGCGCCACTTCCCTTCGGCGGCCCCCGCCGCCGGCGCCCGCGTGGACGGCATCGACGGACTGCGCACGCTGGCCGTCATGCTCGTCATCGTCTACCACTTCCAGCCGGAGGCCCTGCCCGGCGGGTCGATCGGGGTGGACGTCTTCTACACCATCAGCGGGTTCGTGATCACCCGGCTGCTGCTGGCCGAGTACGCGCGGACCGGCGACATCGGACTGCGGAACTTCTACCGGCGGCGCTGGCTGCGGCTGGCGCCCGCGCTGCTCGTGGTGTGCGCGCTCACCGCGGTGCTCACCCTGGCGCCCGTGCAGAGCTTCTCCAACGGCTGGTCGGCCGCCCTGCTGGCGGCGGCCTCGCTGGTCAACATCGTGCGGGCCGCCCAGCCCGGCGCGTACTCCGGAGTGACCGCGCCGCTGGGACACACCTGGTCGCTCGGCGTGGAGGAGCAGTTCTACCTGCTGTGGCCGCCGGTCCTGCTGGCCGTGCTGCGGCGGATGGGCGGGCGGGCGGTGCTGGTCTGCGTGGGCGGGCTGGCGCTGCTGCCGGTGCTGTGGCGGATCCACCTGTGGAACGACGCCGCGGCCCACCGCATCTACAACGGGCCCGACACGCGCGCCGACCAGCTCCTCGTCGGCGCCGTGCTGGCGATCCTGCTGGCCCGGCTGCACGCCGGGAGCCCCCGGCGCGAACGGCTGCGGATCTGGGCCGGGCGGCTGTGGGGGCCGGCGTTCGCGCTGCTCGCCCTGATCGCCTGGCAGGTGCCCATCATCGGTGCCAGCGGCTGGAACACGGTCGTCTACACCGTCGGGTTCCTCGTCATCGCGCTGCTCACCGTGGTGCTCATCGCGGCCCTCGACCTGCTGCCCCGGGCCCCGCTCGGCCGGGTGCTGTCGCTGCTGCCGCTGGCGTGGGTGGGCCGCAACCTCAGCTACGGGCTCTACCTGTGGCACTACCCGCTGATGCACCTGCTGTCCGATCTCGGCGTGGACCGGATGCTGTTCCCGTCCACGCTGCTGGCCACCTTCATCATGGCCACGGCCTCGCACTTCCTCATCGAGGAGCCCTGCCGCCGGTTCCGGCCGCGGCCGGCGGTGCGGACGGTGCCGACGGTCGCAGCGGCGCCCGTCGGCGGCGTCGCCGTCCCCGCGCCGGAGCGCTCACCCAGCGGCACCGGGTGAGCGCCTGACGGCAGGCGGGGCCGAACCGTGGTCAGACGCCCTTGAGATGGATGCAGGACAGGGTGCCGTTCACGGTGACGGACCGGCCGCCGTCGGCGGCGGTGAGCTTGGCGCCGGCCACGAGGACGACGTACGCGTCTCCCGCCTTGCGGCCCCTGACGGCCGTGCTGTTCGTCTGCACGTACGTGTGGTGGTCCGCGGTGACCAGGGTGACCACCGCGGACCCGGCGGAGAGGGTCGCGGTGAAGCCGGGCCCGTCACCGGCCTTGAGGCGCTGCGCGTTCGGTGTCGTCACCGCGACGAGCCGGCCGCCGGCCGTCACGCACGTCGTGTCGTCGGCGTCGAAGCCCCCGCTGCGGTCCCCGGAGTAGTCCAGGTGCCCCTTCCCCGCCGGCGCCGTGGTGGTCGGCGCCGGCGCGGAGGCCGGCGCGGAACCGTTCCCGGAGCCGGTCGCGCTCGGGGCCGCCGCCGACCCCGACGGCTTCCCGGAGTCCGCGTTGTCCTTCTTGCCCGAGGAGGAGCAGCCCGTCAGCACGGCCATCCCCATCCCCACCACGAGCATCCCCGCGGTCCACGCCCTTGTCCGCCGCATCCGCCGTGTCCTTTCCCCTCCTGGACGATCAGTGCGCACAGTGTAGGGACCCCTTCCCCGCGCGTCAGGAGCCCCTCCCGCGCCCCACGCATCCCTCTGCGCCCCCTCCGCCCCCACCCCGCGCCAACTCCCGTGCGAACGCGATGAGTTCGGCCTCCCGCAGCACCCGCCCCGTCCCCGGCACCGGAACGTGCAGCAGAGCCCGCCACCGCGCCGGAACCCCGGAGAGGCCGTACACCGCCCCGGCCGGCGCACCGGTGACGGCGGCGACCGTGTCCGTGTCCCCGCCGCGGTCGACGGCGGCCCGCACCGCCCCCGCGAAGTCGCGCGTGCCGCGCAGGCACCACACCGCCGAGCCGAGGCATGGCCAGACCGCGCCGTTGAACTCCGTGGCCGCGTCCGGGTGCCAGTCCGGGGCGAGCACGACCGCGTAGCGGGCCCGCTCATCGGGGTGGACCTCGGCGAGCGCCCCGGGGATCGCCGCCAGCGGGTCGTCGCCGTGCAGGGCGACCCGGAGGAGCTCGTGCAGGAGCGCCGTGCCCTCCCCGGCGGCGGGGTCCCCGTGCGTGAGGGCCGAGATCGTCCGGGCCGCGTCCATCGTGGCGCGCCGCCCGGCACGGGCGAACCACACCGCCGAGGTGGCCGCGCGCATCAGCGAACCGTTGCCCGCCGCCCGGGAGTTGATCCGGAAGTGCTCGGCCGCGGCCCGGTCCCAGGGCAGGCCGTTGGTGAGCACGTCCTCCGTCTGGAGTCCGATGTCCTTGGGATCGGCGGCCGCCCACCGCTGGAAGCGGGCGAAGACGTCGGCCGGGTTCAGACCGCCGCGTTCGAGCAGCGACTCGCCCACGAGGACGGCCATCTGCGTGTCGTCCGTCGCCTCGCCCGGGTCCCAGCCGCCACCGCCGCACATCTCGTCGCCCGTGGTGGGGAAGCGGGCCGTGAGCGCCCCGGGCGGGCCGAACTCGAAGGGCGCGCCGAGCGCGTCCCCCACCGCGGAGCCGACGACGGCCCCGGCGATCCGTGACGCTTCCATCCGGCCCCCTGACCTCGCTCGTACGCGATCGCGCCCCAGTCTTCCGCACCGCCGGAGGCGGCGTTCGGAGAATCGCGATACATCGCGGTTGTGTCGCGGGTGGGAGACGCGATATGTTCGGCTACGGATATACGGCGGCGAGCGTCGGGTGGGGAGGTGGGGGCGGTGGGGCAGCGGCGGAAGTTGTCGAATCCGCTGGCACTCGCGGTGATGGTGTTCCTCAAGGAGCGCCCGATGCACCCGTACGAGATCGCCCGGCTGCTGCGCCAGCGCGGCAAGGAACACACGATCAAGATCAACTTCGGCTCGCTCTACACCGTCGTGCAGAACCTGGAGAAGCACGGCTTCGTGGAGGTGGCCGGCGTCCAGAAAGAGGGCAACCGCCCCGAGCGGACGGTCTACGGCCTCACCCCGGCCGGCCACGCCGAGACGCACGACTGGCTCGCCGACCTCGTGGCCGTACCGGCCCAGGAGTACCCGCTGTTCGCGACCGCGCTCTCGCTGATCGCCCCCCTGCACCCGGACGAGGTGAGGGAGCTCCTGGGGGAACGGGCGCACACCCTGGAGACGCACGTCGCCGCCCTCCGCGCGGTGCTCGCCAAGCTCACCGCCGAGATGCCGCGCGTCTTCCTCGTCGAGACCGAGTACCAGCTGCACATGATCGAGGCGGAGGCGGCCTGGGTGCGCGGCCTGCTCAAGGAGCTGGCGGCGGAGACGCTGAGCGGCGCCAAGGAGTGGCGCGCCTGGCACGACACCGGCTCCGTGCCCGAGCACTGGACCGACCTGGACGACCAGGTCAAGGCCTTCGAGGAACCGTAGGGGCCCGCCCTGCGGCGCCCCGGTCCCTCGGACGACGACCACCCGCACACGCGCAAGGAGCAGATGGAACAGCACCGACCCGAGCACACGAAGCCCCTGGATTTCCAGGGCAGTTGACGAGACCGGCGTCCGCTGCGGCAACAGCGGACGCCGGACGCGAACCACCGACCGGACGTCCCCGGAGCCCTTTCGGGCCGCGGGGTTCCGCAGCGGACTGCGGGCGTCGGGCGATCGAGGTGCAGCACACCCACGATAGCCCGGTTCCCTCCCCGGTCCCTGCCGGTTGTCCGGCGTCCCGGCGCGGGCTCCTTCGGCCCCTTTCCGCTGAAGGGTGCCCCCGCGCAACGACGCGAACCGATTCCCCGGAGGAACCGCACCCATGAGCACACACCCGCCCGCCGTGGCGGCCGACGGCCTGACCAAGACCTATCCCGGCGGGGTGACCGCGCTCGACGGCATGACCCTGACCGTCACCCCCGGCACCGTCTTCGGCCTGCTCGGGCCGAACGGCGCCGGCAAGTCCACCACCGTCAAGATCCTCACCACCCTCGCCCGTCCCGACTCCGGCACCGCCCTGGTCGCCGGCCACGACGCGCTGCGCCACCCCGACCGGGTCCGCCGCGCCATCGGCGTGGTCGCCCAGCGCTCCGGCGCCGACCCCGTGGCCACCGGCCGGGAGAACCTGATCCTCCAGGGGCGCCTGTACGGCATGCGCGGCCCCGCCCTGAACCGCCGGGCCGACGAGCTGCTCGACCGCTTCGACCTGACCGACGCCGGGCGCCGCATGGTCAGGACGTACTCCGGCGGCATGCAGCGCCGGCTCGACGTGGCGCTGGGCCTGGTGCACCGCCCCGAGGTCCTCTTCCTCGACGAGCCGACCACCGGCCTCGACCCCGAGGCGCGTACCGCGATGTGGGACGAGATCGCCCGCCTCGCCGGCGAGGAGGGCCTGACCATCGTGCTCACCACGCACTACCTGGAGGAGGCCGACCGGCTCGCCGAGCGGATCGCGATCGTCGACCGCGGCCGGGTCGTGGTGGAGGGCACCCCCGACGAGCTCAAGGGCGAACTGCGCGGCGACGCGGTGCACATCGAGCTGCGCGAGGCCCCCGGCCCGGTCGACGCCCAGCTGCTGACGGCCGCGCTCGGTGAGTTCGGCGGAGTGCGGGAGACCGTGCTCGACGGCCGCCGGGTCAGCGCCCGCGCCGACGACGGGCCCGCCGCCGTACCGCACGTGCTGGCCGTACTGGAGCGCGAGGGCGCCTCGGTGGCGGCCGTGACCGTCGCCCGGCCCTCGCTGGACGACGTCTACCTGCGGTACGCCGGCCGCCGCTTCTCCGAGGCCGACACCGCCCCGGCCGCGGCCGCCGCCCTTCCCGACCCGCACGCGATCCCGGCAGGAGACGCCCGATGAGCACCTCCACCTTCGACCCCGCCGTCCGCACCGCCCGCCGGCCGCGCGGCCAGGTCCTCGGCCAGACCTGGTTCATGACGCAGCGCCTGCTCCTGGGCATCCTCCGGCAGCCGGTCTTCGTCGTCATCACCCTCATCCAGCCCTGCATCTGGCTCTTCCTGTTCGGCTCCCTCTTCCGCAAGGTGGTGGAGCTGCCCGGCTTCGGCGCCGGCTCCTACCTGGACTACCTGGTGCCCGGCGTGGTCGTGATGAGCGCCGTGTCCTCCAGCATGTGGGCGGGCATGGGCACGCTGGAGGAGATCGAGCGCGGCACCCTCAACCGCTTCCTGATCACCCCGGTCAGCCGCTCCGCGCTGATGAACGCCAACGTCATCCAGCAGGGGTTCAGCACCGTCGTGCAGTCGGTCGTCATCGTGCTGCTCGGCAAGTTGGGCGGGGCGCACTACCCGGGCGGCCTCGCCGGCATGGTGCTGCTGGTGGTGGCGGCGGTGCTGCTCGGCACGGTGTTCGGCGCCCTCTCCAACGCGCTGGGCATGCTGGTCCGGCAGCGCGAGAGCATCATCGGCGTCAACACCTTCCTGCTGCTGCCGCTGACCTTCCTGTCCTCCGCCTTCATGGCGCCCGCCCTGATGCCCGCGTGGATGCGGCACCTCGCCGCCTTCAACCCCGTCAACTGGGCGCTGGTGACCGGGCGTTCGGCGATGTCGGCGCACCCCGACTGGGGCCTCGTGGCAGGCCGCGGCGGCGCCCTGCTCGCCCTCGCGCTGGCGGCGGTGTGGCTGTCCACCCGCACGCTGCGCTCGTACCAGAAGGCGGTCTGACCCGCCGGCGTACCCGCGGCGGGAGCGACGCGGGTACGCCGCAGGGGCGTGCGGGAGTACGGCGGGCGGGTGATCCCCACCTCGTGTGCCTCGCTGCCGCACGTACCCTGTGGCTACTCTCTGTGGCGAGATGGTTTCGATGTGCGACATCTTCGCGCATGAGCCATACGCGAATCGGAGGCAGTACATGGGCAGTATCCGGTGGGTCATGGGCGCGGGCGCCGCGGCCCTGTGCGCGGGGCTGGCGGCGGGCTCGATGAGCCCGGCGGCCGCCAGCAGCACCGCGGTCAAGCCCCGGTCGATCGTGGTCCAGCAGCTCACGCTGCGGCTGGCCAGTGACCCCGGTCAGGTCGCCAACGTGCGCGGGGCCTCCACGGAGGACGGCGCCGAGATCATCCAGTACCCGCTGTCGCGGACCACCAACGAGCGCTGGGAGGCGGACTCGGCCCTGGGCGGCTACTACCGCTTCAAGGCCGTCAACAGCGGCAAGTGCCTCAACGTGCGCGGCGGCGGCACCGTCAACGGCACCGACGTCATCCAGTACACCTGCGGCAACTCCGACAACGAGCTGTGGCGCTTCGTGCCCAAGGGCATCGGCTACCAGATCGTCGTCAAGTCCAGCGGCAAGTGCCTCAACGTCGCCGGGGGCGTCGGCGCCGGGCGCCGTCTGATCCAGTACGACTGCACGGCGGACGGCGCGCCCAACGACGTCTGGCTGCCGGTCTGGGAGCCCCAGAACCTCTGACCCGCAGGACCGCGGTCCGGCCGCTCCCCAGGCGGCCGGTCCCGGTCCCGGACTCCCCGTCAGCGGCCCTGCTCCGCCTCGACCCGCGCGTTCCACTCCCGCTTCGAGGACTGCCAGCCGTCCTCGTCGGCGCCGCGCCGCCAGTAGCCGGAGATCGACAACCGGTCGAGCGGCACCCCGCGTTCGAGCCGCAGGTGCCGGCGCAATTCCTTGACGGCGTGGGCCTCGCCGTGGACGAACGCGTGCACCCGGCCCGCCGGGAAGTCCAGCGCCGTCACCGCGGCCACCAGCCCCGCGCCGACCTCACGGCCGCCGCGGTGCACCCAGACCAGTTCCACGTCCCCCGCGGACTCCAGCTTCTGCTCCTCCTCGGCCCCGGCCACCTCCACGACGACCTTCGCCGGCGCCCCGGCCGGCAGCCGCTCCACCGCCGCCGCGATCGCGGGCAGCGCGCTCTCGTCGCCGGCCAGCAGGTGCCAGTCGGCCTCCGGGTCGGGCGCGTAGCCGCCGCCGGGCCCGTTGAAGTGGATGACGTCGCCGGGCCGGACCCGGGCCGCCCACGGGCCGGCGAGCCCCTCCTCGCCGTGGTGCACGAAGTCCACGGCCATCTCGCGGCTGGCGGCGTCCCACGCGCGCACGGTGTACGTCCGCGTCGTCGGCCACTGCTCGCGCGGCAGGTCGCGCCGCACCGCCTCCAGGTCCAGCGGCTCCGGGTAGGTCACCCCGGCCGGCGGGAAGATCAGCTTCACGTAGTGGTCGGTGAACGCGCCGGCCTCCATGGGCGCGGCCGGATCGACCGCCAGCACCACCCGGATCATGTGCGGCGTCACCCGCTCCGAGCGCAGCACCGTCGCGCGCTTGGGAACCCGCCCGCGCCGCTCCGGCCGCGGCCCCTGCGCCGCCCCGCGCTCCCGCGGCCCGCCCGCCGAACCGCCCCCGTCCCGGCCGTCCGGCTCGACCGGTCCGCGCTGTGCCTCCGCCATGGATGCACCCCGTCCTCTCGTCACCGCGCGCCCGGCCGCCGGGCGCACTTAGGCAAGCCTAACTTCCCCGTCGGGCCGACGGACGTGCAAGTCCGTCCCGGACGCGCGGAGCCCGCCCCTGTCACGCCCAGGGGGTGACGGTGAGCCGGATTCGGGCCGCGTCGCCGAGGATCGGGGCGGCGGTGGCGGGGAGGGGGATGTGGGCGACCCAGGTGCCGTCGGCGGGGTCCTCGTCGCCGAGCGGGGGGCCGTCGGGGGCGTGGTCGCGGATGGCGCCGGGGATGAGGGAGTTCCAGGTGGCCCAGATGCCGGGAGCCCCGAGGGCCGTGCCCACGTCGACCACGAGCACGTCGTCCACGTCGGGGGTCTGCTCCAGGTGGTCGCCGAAGCTCAGGAAGCCGTGCCGCTCGCGCAGGGAGAGGACGCGCAGGCGCAGGGCGTAGCGCATGGTGGCGGTGTCCGGCGGGCGGGAGAGGTCGCTGTTGAGGAAGGTGGTGACGAGGGGGACGGGCGCGGCCGTGTCTTCTCCGGCCCCGTCGGCCCCACTGTTCGCGCCGCTCCCGTCGTTCGAGCCGTTCCCGCCGTCCGGGCCGGACGGGAGGGGGAGGGGGCACCAGTGGGCGGCCAGCCGCTCGTGCATCACCACGGGCAGGCCCCGTACGGACAGTTGCACCTCGGCCTGCCAGGTGACGTCGTCGCCCGCGGCGAGCCGGTGGCCGACCAGCGCCGCCTCCACCGCGCGGTCGCCGAACAGGAAGCGGCGCAGGTTCTGGTAGCCCTCCTCGGAGTTGACCAGGCCGTAGCGCCCGCTGTGACTGCGGTGGACGTAGGCGCGGTGGGCGCCGGGGACGTAGGCGTTGTCGATCTGCACCAGCCCGTCGCTGCGGGCGCCGACCGCGGCCGAGGACAGGCCGTGCGCGACCTCGTAGTCCTCCGGGTCGGTGCCGACCAGGCAGAAGACCCGGTGCCGGGGGAAGGCGTCGGGGGAGTCGGGCATCTCGCGCGCGCTCCAGCCGTCGGGGCGCCCGTTCGGGTCCACGTCCGCCTCGGGGGTCAGGTACTCGTACATCCGCTGCGGGCCGAAGATGTCCGCCCCGTGGATGCCGGTGGCGTCGCGCAGCCGCTCCAGCAGGCCGGAGCCGAGGTCGAAGGAGATGCCGCCGTGCGGGGTCCCGTAGGTGAACAGCCTGTCCACGTAGTCGGCCGGCCGGCGGCCGAGGTCGGGCAGGACCTTCTGCAGCAGGCAGCGGCACACCAGGCCGCCCATGGAGTGGGCGACCAGCAGCACGCGCGGTGCGCCGGTCCTGGCCCGCAGCTTCTCGATCAGCCGCAGCAGGTCCGCGGCGGCGTCCTCCAGCCGGAACTCCCGGGGGTGGCGCCCCCAGGTGCTCGCCGACACGTCGTAGAAGCGGTGCACCCAGATGCTCGCGGGCGGCACGTCGTCGTGCGCGTCGAGGTAGCGCTCCTGGTCGCCGTCGACGAGGATCCGGTAGCCGTGGTCGAGGTGCAGCCGCAGCAGCGGGCTCTCGAACTGGTGGAATCCGGGCCGGCCGTCCGGTCCGACGCGGACGTGCGTGGAGCCCTCGTTGAACCCGTAGAACGGGTCCTGGACGACGCGGTCGATCCCCGAGGTGTCCCCGGCGAACCCCCGCACGTAGACGATCGGGAGCGGAACCGGATCCGCGGCAGTGCCCATAGTCCAGTGGGTACCGCGCACTCGGCACCGACACGCCTGCGGCCGGACACGGTCACCCGTTCGGCGGAACAGATCCGAGCCATCGGCCGCCACCGGTGATGGGGTGGGACGGGGGAACCACGCTCCCGGACGCACCCGAAAGCACAGCCCGTCCGCACGGCAGGAGGCTTCCCATGGTCCACGGCATCTCCCTTCACGTCGGACTCAACAGCGTCGATCCCGCCAAGTAGGGGGGCTGGAACGGCAAGCTCATCGCCTGCGAGAACGACGCCCGCGACATGGAGCAGCTGGCCGCGCACGCCGGCTTCAAGGACCGCACCACGCTGCTCACCGGCGACGCGACGGTCAAGCACGTGACGGCCGAGCTGCGCAAGGCGGCCAAGCGGCTGGCGGCCGGCGACATCCTGCTCTTCACCTACTCCGGGCACGGTGGCCAGGTGCCCGACATCAACGGCCCGGAGGACGAGCCGGACCGCCTGGACGAGACGATGTGCTTCTACGACCGGGAGTTCATCGACGACGAGCTCTACAAGGAGCTCGAAGGCTTCGCCGAGGGAGTGCGGGTGCTCGCACTCCACGACTGCTGCCACAGCGGTACGGGCCTGCGGGTGCGCGAGGTCATGACGCCCGAGGCCCTGGAGGAGCAGTTCCAGACCGCCGACCCGGCCATGGTCGAGACGACCTCCCGGCTGATGCCGCTGGAGCAGCAGGACCAGATCTACCAGCGCGACCGGGAGTTCTTCGACCAGCTCCAGCGCGAGCTGGACGCGCGCGACAGCCGGGAGCTCGGCGCCAGCGCGGTGCTCATCTCGGCCTGCCAGGACAACCAGCTGGCCGCCGACGGGCTGCGCAACGGCCTGTTCACCGCCACCCTCCTCCAGGTGTGGACACG
>CAVWOS010000013.1:0-417500 GCA_963756705.1 uncultured Actinomycetota bacterium
GCGCTGTGAACAGTGGGATTGTGCCGCTGGCGGACTCGACGGCCGGGCAGGGTGATGGGGCCTGGTACGTCTACAAGTGCACGGGCAACGGCAAGGTCGACGCCTACTACCACCCGCCGATCTGGATACCGGCGGCGAAGCCGGGAACGAATAAGCCGACGCCGGCTCAACTGGCACAGGTCGCGCGCAATGAGCTGGGTCTGCCGTCGCCCGCGATCGAGGCCAACCCGGCGGCCGAGCAACTGGTGGGCCTGCCGACGTGGTTGTGGCTGGACCAGACCGAGTGGAGGACTGTCTCCGCGACCGCTTCGGTTCCGGGGATCTCTGTCACCGCGAGGGCCAAGCCGACGTCGGTGACCTGGATGATGGGTGACGGCCACACGGTGACGTGCAAGGGGCCGGGTACCGCGTATTCGGCGACCTCCGGGAATCCGAAGAGCGCGTCGCCGACGTGCGGCTACACCTTCCCCTCGTCTTCCGCCGGGCAGCCCGGCGAGGCGTTCGCGGTGTCGGCGACGGTGCGGTGGACGGTGACGTGGACTGGCGCGGGCCGGGCCGGCACATTCCCCGCGATGACGACGACCTCGACGGCAGCGTTCCGGGTCGCGGAGAGCCAGTCGGTCGGCTCTGGCGGCTGACCCGCCCCCCTGTAGCGCGCACCGAGGCGCGCGATCCCCGATCCCCTCACCGGAGGTTCGAGTGAGCAGTACTCGCGTCCCCGCGGCCACCAGCTCCGCACCCGGCAACTGGACGCCCGCTGGCAAAAGCGGCGCGCCCGCGCGGTTTACCGGCGCCCCGCGGCGGCGCCGCGTGCCGTACCTCCTGGTGGGCATCCTGCTGGTCCTGGGCTGCGCCGCCGCCGGGGTCGTGGTCGCGCTGCGGCTCGGGCACCGCGCCTCGGTGCTGGAAATCGCCCGGCCGGTCTCCGTCGGCCAAGTCCTTACCGCCGAGGACGTCCGTGAGGTCGACGTGTCGGCGGGGACCGGGCTCGCGGTGATCCCGGCGCGGTCGCTGACGCAGGTGGTCGGCCGCCCGGTCGCCTACAGCCTGCCGGCGGGGACGTTGCTGACGCGGCAGGTTCTCGGGGCCGCGCAGGTTCCGCCGGCTGGACAGGCTGTGGCCGCGGTGGGGTTGAAGGCCGGGCAGGTCCCGTCGGGGCTCCAGCCCGGCAACCACGTCACGGTCGTGGTGGAGCCGGACAGCAACGTGGTGACGGGGAAGTCGTCGGCGCCTCCGTCGTTGTCGTGGGACGCGGTGGTCACGGATGTGAAGGACGACTCGACCGACCAGACGACGGTGGTCTCGATGCAGATGGCCGTCGAGGACGCCCGGCAGCTCGCGGCGGTACCGGCCGGGCAAGTCAACCTGGTCGAGACGAGCGGGGACGGCCAATGACGCTCGTCGCGGTGTGCAGCTTCAAAGGGTCTCCCGGAACGACGACCACCGCGCTCAGTCTCGCGGCGCGCTGGCCGGGTGGGGGCCGGGCGGTCCTGGTGGAGTGCGATCCGGCCGGCGGTGACCTGCTGGCGCGGTTCCGGCTGGAGACGTCCCCGGGGCTGGTCAGCCTGGCGGCGGCTGTCCGGCGATCCGCAGACCCGCAGGTGCTGTGGCAGCACGTCCAGGAGTTGCCCGGCGGCCTGCCGGTGGTCGTCGGGCCGCCGTCGGCCGAGCAGGCCACGGCCGCGCTCGGCGAGATCGCCGCGAACGTCGGAGCGTTGCGCTTGACGGCCGACGAGCGGGACGCGGTCGTGGTCGCCGACTGCGGGCGGATCGACGCGGGGTCGCCTGCGGCGGCGGTGGTCAGGCAGGCCGATGTCACTGTGCTGGTCGCCCGCGCGACGGACGACGCCCTCGCCCATGTCGCGACCCGGCTTCCGACACTGGCGAGGTGGTCGACGCGGTCGTGCTTTGTGCTGGTGGGGAAGGGCTATCCGACCGCCGAGGTCGCCGCCGCGCTCGGCGTACCGGTGACGGCCCGGCTGCCGCACGACCCGAAGGGGGCTGCGGCGCTCGGCGGACACGGCAAGCGCCGCGCAGTTCGGCGGTCGGCGCTTGGCCGCGCAGCGGCCGAGCTGAGCCATGTGATTGCGGCGCAATCACCAAAACCCGCGCACCAGTCAGCCGGACCGCGAACGGCGGAACCGGAGAAGGTCCGTGCGGCTTCAGCGAACGGAGGCGCCCGATGACGTCGCTCAACGAAGCCCAGGCCCGGCAGGACGAGCCGCCGACTGGTTGGCGTACCACGCCGCCGCGCCGTCTCCCGGGCCCGGCGGACCTGTCCGCCGTCGGCATCCGCACCGACGCGCCGGCCGAACAGCTCCGCGCGAGTCTGCGGCAGCAGCTGTCGGTGAAGCTGTCCGAGCGCCTGCGCGCGTACGAGGCCGCTGGCCGCCCCGGCATGACACCGGAAGAGCGCCGGGCGGCGGCGGAGGGCATCCTCGCCGACGCCGCCGAGGCCCATACCCACCAGCAGCTGACCCTGGGCGCGAGCATCGTGACGCCCCAGGTGGAGAAGCAGGTCATCGCCTCGGTGCTGGACGAGGTCTTCGGCCTGGCCGGCCTGGAGCCCCTGCTGCGGAACACCGAGATCGAGAACATCAACGTTACCGGCGACCGCGTCTTCGTCCGCTATGCCGACGGCACCCGCGAGCAGCTGCCGCCGATCGTCGGGTCCGACGGCGAACTCGTCCAACTGATCCGGGACCTGGCCTCCCGGTCAGGGCTGGAGGAGCGCCGGTTCGACCGTGGCAGTCCGGGCGTGAACTTCCAGCTGCCGTCCGGCGAGCGGGTGTTCGCAGTCATGGCAGTCACCGCGCGGCCATCGATGTCGATCCGTCGGCACCGCTTCAGACGGGCCACCCTCGCGCAGCTGCGCGCTTCCGGCACCGTCGACCAACCCCTGGAAACGCTGCTCGGCGCGATGGTCCGGGCGCGGAAGAACATGGTGATCACCGGCGGCACCGGCATCGGCAAGACGACGATGCTGCGGGCGTTGGCCTCGGAGATTCCACCGTGGGAACGGCTGATCACGGTGGAGGACACCTTCGAACTCGGCCTGGACGAGGACGCCGACGCCCACCCCGACGTCGTAGCGATGCAGGCTCGCGAGGCGAACATCGAGGGGCAGGGCGCGGTCTCGCAGGCCGAACTGGTGCGCTGGGCCCTGCGGATGTCGCCGGACCGCGTCATCGTCGGCGAGGTCCGCGGGGCCGAGGTCATCCCGATGTGCAACGCGATGTCGCAGGGCAACGACGGCAGCATGGCCACGCTGCACTCCTCCAGCAGTGCCGGCGCGTTCACCAAGCTCGCCGCGTACGCCGTTCAGGGACCGGAGCGGCTGCCGATCGAGGCCAGCAACCTCCTGGTCGCTTCCGCCCTGCACTTCGTCGTCCACCTTGACAGGCCACGCGGCGGGCACGGCAGCCGCGTGGTGTCGTCCATCCGCGAGGTGATCGACGCCGACGGACCCCAGATCGTCTCCAACGAGGTCTTCCGCCCCGGCCCCGACCTGCGCGCGGTACCCGGCGTGCCTCTGCGCACCGAGACTGTGGAGGAGTTGGAGACCGCGGGCCTTGACCCCGACCTGATCCGGCCGACAGGGCGGTGGTGACGATGACCGCACTCGTGGCTCTCCTGGGACTGTGCGGTATTGGCGTCGGTCTCGGGCTTGTTCTCGTCTTGGGAGGCGGCGCCCGGACGTCGGGCCGGACGGCGGCTCCGGCGGGGAAGCGTTCTCCGTTCGCCGGGCTTCGGCGCGATCACGCGCGGCGGTGGCTGCTGCTGTCCGGGGTGGCCGGGCTGCTCCTCGGAGTGATCACCGGGTGGGTGGTCGGGGGGCTGCTGGCGGCCATGGCGACGTGGAGCCTGCCGCGCAGCCTCGGCTCCGCCTCCGGCGAGGAAGAGCGAACGGCCCGGATCGAGGGGATCGCGGGGTGGACGGAGATGCTGCGCGACACCCTCGCCGCGGCGGCCGGTCTGGAGCAGACCATCATCGCGACCGCCCCCACCGCGCCGAAGTCCCTCCGCCCGTACGTCCTGCAGCTCGCCGCCAGTCTGGAGCGCGGGGAGCGTCTGTCCGACGCGCTCAGGCAGCTTGCCGATGACCTTGCTGACCCGACGGCGGACCTCGTTCTCGCTGCGCTGCTTCTGGCTGCCGAGCACCAGGCCCGGCAGCTCAGCATGCTGCTCGGCGAACTCGCTGCCACCGCCCGCTCCCAAGTCGAGATGCGACAACGGGTCGAGGCCAGCCGCGCCCGGACCCGTACCACCATGCGCGTTGTTACGGTCACCACCCTCGGCTTCGCGCTCGGCCTGATCCTCCTCAACCCAGAGTTCCTGAAGCCCTACGACAGCGTGACCGGGCAACTGGTGCTGCTGGTGATCGGCGGCTTGTTCACCGTCGCGTTCACCTGGCTGCGCCGCATGGCCCGCCTGGAGGAACCGGAACGATTCCTTGCCCCGACCCTCGAAACGGTCGACCGAGGCGTGGAGGTGTCCGCGTGATCGTGCTTGCGTTGCTGGCGGCCTGCGTCGGCCTGGGGTTGTGGGCGCTGGTGATCTGGCTGTTCCCGCCCCGACGGCGACTGTCCGATCTGATCGCCCGCCTCGAATCCGCCCCGGTGCCGCCGCCGTTGCTCACCGCAGACGGTAGCGGGTGGGCGGTACGGATCGGCTCGCCCTTCAACGGCTGGCTGCGCGCGCTCGGCCTGCCGAACGACCGCACGCGCCAGGACCTCGCCGTCACCGAGCGGTCCATCGACGCCTTCCTTGCGGAGAAGGCGGCGCTCACGCTCATCGGCCTGCTGCTGCCGGCCGCGGTGGCTGGCGTGCTGACGATCGGCGGACGACCGCTGCCGTGGGAGCTGCCGCTCGCGGTGTCGATCGGTGTCGCGGTCGCGGGCTTCGTCCTGCCTGACCTCATGGTCCGGGCCGAGGCCGACCGGCGCCGGGCGGCCTTCCGGCACGCCCTCAGCGCGTACCTCAACCTCATCCACATCCTGCTGGCCGGCGGCGCCGGCGTCGACGGCGCCCTCGCCTACGCCACTGAGATCGGCCAGGGCTGGTCAGTCCAGCAACTGCGCCGCGCCCTGACCACAGCGCGGCTGACACGGACGTCGCCGTGGACGACGCTCAAGCAGCTCGGCGAGGAGCTGGAGGTCGGCGAACTGGCCGAACTCGCCGCCGCGCTCTCCCTGGCCGGCACTGAAGGCGCGCGGGTGCGCTTCTCCCTGGCCGCGAAGGCCGCGGCGATGCGCAGCCGCAGCAGCGCCGAGGCCGAGGGCAAGGCCAATGCCGCCACCGAGCGGATGGCACTGCCCGGGATGCTCATGGCCTTCGGCTTCATCATCTTCGTCTTCTATCCCGCCCTCACCCAGATCACCGCTTCCCTGTGATCGCGCCGAGTCCCGGCCGAAAGGAATACCGATGCTGACCTCCCTGTGGATACGGTTCGAGGCCGCCGTCCGGCGGTTCGCCGACGACGAACGCGGTGTGACGACCGAGCACGTCATCTGGATCGCCGCGCTGGCCGCGCTCGCGCTCACCATCACTGCACTGTTCGGCCCGAAGATCCTGGCCGCCGCCCAAGCCGTCAGCTTCCAGTAGGCCACCGCCGTGCCTTTCGACCGCGCTCTCCCGCGACTCCTGGCGATCCGGGCGGCCGACGCCAGCCGTCGCCTGGCGCGGGACGAACGCGGCTCCGTGACCGCCGAGCAGGTCCTCGTCATGCCTGTGCTGCTCTCCGTCATCCTGCTGCTCGCCCAGATGGCGGTATGGGCACACGGCATTCAGGTCGCCCAGGCGACGGCGGCCGACGCCCTCGCTGTCACCCGGGAGCAGAACGGCACGTCCGCTGGCGGCCAGGCCGAGGCGAACCGCATGCTCGACCAGCTCGGCCGCAGCCCGCTGAACGGCGCGCACATCGCGGTTACGCGCGATGCCGATCACGCCACCGTGAGCATCACCGGCACCGCGAGCAGCGTCGTGCCGTTCCTCAAGCTCCCGATCCACGTCAGCGCCGCCGGCCCGACCGAGCAGTTCCGGCCCGCCGCCTCGGAAACGCCATGAACGCCGCACTGCGACGGCTCCGCGATGACGACCGCGGCTCGGCGACAGTCGAACTCGTCTTGAGCGTCGGCGTGCTGCTGCTCATGCTCTGGTTCATGGTCTACTGCGGCCGGCTCTCCGACAGCCGGCTGCGTATCGAGGACGCCGCCCATCAGGCCGCCCGCGCCGCGACCCTGGACCGCACCCTCACCACCGCGACCACCGACGCTCACTCGGCCGCCGCCTCGGCCCTCAGCGAGGCCGGAGTCACCTGCGAAGACCTCGCCGTCGAGACCGCGGGCACAATGCGGCCCGGCTCCACCGTCACGGTCACCGTCCACTGCACTGTCGATCTTCACGACCTGGCGCTGCTCCACGTCCCTGGTCAGACCGTCATCACCGCGACGTTCTCCTCCGTCGTCGACGTCTTCCGGGGAGCCGACGGCGGCGACCCGGGGAGCGTGGCTGTATGAACGGGGCCGTCGCCCGATGCCTGCGCCGGCTCGCGCGGGACGAGGCCGGCCAGGTCACGCCGTTCATCGTCATCCTGGCCACCGCGATCGTGATGTTCACCGGCCTCGTCCTGGACGGCGGCCTCGCCCTTGCCGCCAAGGTTCGCGCCATCGGCGAAGCCCAGGAAGCCGCCCGTGCCGGAGCCGAAGCCCTCGACCTCAACGCCTACCGCAAGAACGGCACCGTCCACCTGGTCCCCGCCACAGCCCGCACCCTCGCCCGCAGCTACCTCGCCCACACCACCGACACCGGCATCGTCATCGCTACGACGAACGCCGTGACCGTCACGGTTACCGCTCACCAGCACACCCAACTCCTGCGCCTGCTCGGCCTCAGCACCCTGACGGTCACCGGCACCGGCACCGCCCACCCCGTGCGCGGCATCGACACCCCGGACCCGTGAGAGAGGGAACGCCATGCCCGACCGACCCATCGCACCGCGCCGCCTCGCTGACATGATCGGCGCGCTCGTACGCAGCCTGCTCGCCCTCGTCGTGCTTGCCGTGCTGCTTGTGGGCCTGCCCTGGGGACTCGTGCGGTTCGTCGGCTGGCCGCTGCCGCACACCGTGCCCGGCTGGTCCGATGTCGAGACGGTGCTGCTGAGCCCGATGTCCACGCTCTTCCTCCTGCGCCTGCTGGCCTGCGTGCTCTGGCCGGTGTGGGCGCTGTTCGCCTGGGACGTCGCCCGCAGCGTCGCTGACCTTGTCCACGGCGGCCCGTGGGTCAGGCGGCCGAGCCTCGGGCCCGTTCATGCTCTCGCCGCCGCGCTCGTCGCTACCGCCGTTATCTCGCTGCTGTCCCGGCCCGGCACGTCGCTCGTGGCGGCGGCCGGGCACCAAGCGGTCGATGCCGTCCCGATGCGGTCGGCCGTCACCGCGACGATGAGGCTCCCGGAATCCATGACCACGCTCGATGTCGCGCAACGCCCGGTCGCACCGGGAACGGTGGAAGTCCGACCGCCGGAGGGCGGCGTGTACGACAGCATGTGGCGCATCGCCCAACGCTCCCTCGGCCACGGCGACCGCTGGCCCGAGATCTACCGCCTCAACCGCGGCGTAACCCAGGCCGACGGCCGGGCACTGACGAACCCGAACCTCATCCGCCCCGGCTGGGTCTTCCGCCTGCCGGGCCACGAGCATGAAGTGCCCTCGCCACACCAGCCGATCGCGCGGCCGAGTCGGACGACGGTGCCGACGCAACGCTCTTCGCCGGCACCCGCGCCCCGGACTCCGACGTCTCCGCAGATCACCTCGACTACGCCATCGACCGCCCGGCCGGCGCCCAGCCGTGCGGTGCCGCCCGAGCAGCCGTCGGGCTCACCTCATGCGCAGGGCGTCGAACTGCCGTCAGGCGGCTACGTCGGCATCGGCCTTGCCGCCCTGATCTCCGCCGCCCTCCTCACCGTCCGGCTCCGCCACCGCAGGAAGTACCGGCCGGGCAGCCGTGACCGCAGCGACCTGACGATCGCACCGGTTGTCCGCGCGCTTCGGATCGCCCACGACATCACGCTGAACAACCAGGCAGCCGACGCGGACACCCCGAAGAGCCACGGGTTCCCGCCCCCAGTTTCTGTTCCAGCGGCCGTGCCGCCGCTACTCGCTCCGTACGGAACTGTCGTCGGCGAACGCGACGGCCGCGAACTTGCCTGGGATCTCGCCGCCACCCGCGGCCTCGGACTCGTCGGCCCCGGCTCGCTCGACGCCGCCCGCGCCCTGCTCACCGGCCAGCTCGCCAAGCACCTGGACTCAACGCTCGTCCCGGTGAACGTGCTCATGCCCGAGTCCGACGCTCACCTCCTCCTCGGCGAGGACTTCACCGCCCGGCCGCCCTGGCTGCGAGTGGTCGGCACGTTGAACGACGCCTTGGACCTCCTGGAGCACGAACTCCTCGACCGCGCCGCGCGGCTGGCCCCTGCGACCACCGAGTCCGACCGGCAGGTCATGCTCATCGCCACCCCGGCAGAGTGGGCCGGCCGCCGGACGCAAGCCGTGCTGGAGAACGGCGCGGACTTCGGCGTCGCCAGCATCCTCCTCGGCCAGTGGCGCGCCGGAACGACGGCCCACGTTCGGCCCGACGGAACGGTTTCCGCCACCAGCCCGGAGAGCGAGCTGACTGGCGCCCGGCTGTTCACGCTTCCGGAGGCCGACACCCGTGCCTTGCTGGAGCTGCTGACCGAGGCCGCCAGCCCTGCTGCCGAACGGGCACAGTCGAAGGAACCACAAGAGTTCGGCCGGTCAACGAACTCAAGGACACAGGTGGAGGATCTCCAGCAGCCGATGGACGAACGGATGCCTCCGGCCGGAGCCCCGCCACGCGGTGCCCAGGCGTCCATCACCGTCCGGAGCACCACTCGCCCAAGCCCCCCCGACAAGCCCGGTACAACGGCGGAAGACCCGCACCGGCTGTACGGCGCCCTCAAGACCCAGCCTGTTCCACCCGATGCAGCGGACCTGGTGCCTCCGGAACACGTGCACGCCATGACTCTCTCCGTCTTGGGCCGCATCCGACTGGTGCACCACCCCGACGGGACGAACGATGAGGTCGACGTCACCTCTGCCCTCGCACCGAAGCACCGCGAGATCCTGACCTTCCTGGCCCTGCACCGGAACGGTGCTCGCCGCGACGCATTGACAGTCGCACTCTGGCCTGACGCTCGGCGCGACCGTCCACATAACAGCTTTCACGCCACCATCAGCCAGATGCGCAAGGCTGTCCGTACCGCCACCGCGGATAGCACCACCGAGGTCCCCCAGCAGAAGGACGGCGCCTACTCTCTCGACCCCGAGCAGATCCGCGTCGACCTTTGGGACCTCGAAGATGCCCTGCGCGCCGGCCGGGCCGACGACGCCGTCCTTGAGCACGTCCTCGACACCTACGGGGGCGATCTGGCGCCCGAGGTCTCCGCGGAATGGCTCGACGTCCCCCGCGAAGCTCTTCGTCGCGAAGTCCTCGACGCGGTCACCAGCGGCGCCCGTGTCCTTCGGCATGAGGTTCCGGACCGCGCCCTCGCCCTCCTCGAACACGCCCGCACGCTCGACCGCTACAACGAGGCCGTCTACTGCGACATCGCTGAGGTCCAGGCTGAGTTGGGTCAGTCCGATTCGGTCGCCAGGACGTACGCCCTGCTCACCAGCACCCTGGCAGAGCTGGACGATGAGCCCGCCCCCGAGACGGTCGCGCTCTTCGAGTCCCTTGGGGGACACAGACGGAGCTGGCGGGCTACGGGACCACAGCAGTCGGCGTAAGCGGCCATGGACTCAGAGAGGGACCGCTTGGGGCGGGATGCTGGCGCCGGTGATCGGGTTCTGGGCGGCGGCACCAAGCTGGGGGTATGGAGAGCGCACAGCTTCGCGTGGTCATAGAGCCCCCGGCAGAGGATGGGCGGCGGCGCGTCCGCGTCGGCACTCAGGCACTGGGCGTCGCGACCAGCACGCACGACGTCCTCGAATTCTGCCGCCGGGCCGGTCTGGATCCGGATGTCCTTCAGCTCGACGACGAGCTGTTCGACTGGCGAGGCGGCGGACCAGATGTCTGGGAACGGTGAGGACGGCTCCTGCTCCCGCTCAGTCGCCGGCGCTGCTGTTTCGGCGTTGGCGTGCGCGGTCCAGCAGCCCGGAATGCGCCTCGGCCCAGTCGATGAGGGGTATGGCAGCGACCAGTAGCTGACGCGCCGGCTCCGTCAACCGATACGTGGTCCGATACGGAAACATGCCTTCTCTCGACCGATCTACGAGTTCGGCCTCCTCAAGTCGGCGTAGGGTCCGGTTCAAAGTGTTGTCCTGAAGATATGCATGCCTTCGTCCCGGCCAACCGTTTATCAGAGACCGTTCTCGTATTGCGGCGAGCAGTCCGGTATATTGCATAGGGCCGGAGTGGAGCGACACCAAAACATCCCACACCCATTCGCCGTTCAGCAGCCGGCGGAGGTCGTGGACGCACAGCAAATAACGGCTCCGGTCATTGCCGAGTGGCGAAGCCTGGCTCCTGCGGTCCACGTATTTTCCAATGTCGTCGCTTTGGGACACGCCGCGCCACCTCCTCCGCTCTGACCATGGTCACCACATCCCCGGAAGTCGGCAACTTTGCGGCGCCGGGCGCTGTGGGCCCAGTGGCCTTCCGTTGCTGCTGCCAGACGGGCTTCCAGCCCCGCTACCCGCTAGATCGGAAGCCCCTCAAGGCGACAAAAGAGCAGGTCGGTGGCCTCTTGGTGCTTCCTCTGGGTCCCGCAACTGGATACAGCGTGAGCAGGTATGTCAGACGGGCCGGCCGTGGGGGAGGGTTCCCCGCGGCTAATCCTTGATGCCTTTGCATCGTTACTGTATTTCATTCTTCCTGCCATCCTATTGTCTCCCGTGATCCGGATTCGGCCGCATTTCATTTGGGCCAATGAATCCGGGATGATGTCGCCTGCCTTTGTGTCATTGCAAACTGGCTGGCGGCGGAAAATCGCATCGATAAAGATTTGGAAAAATGTGATGACCTGGGCTTGAATTGAAGGATGGAGCATAGAAAATGAATGCATCGGGCGTGGCACGGAAAGGTGTGCGTCGAGATCGTCAAGGAATAGAAACATGAACGAGAACGCCAGCGTTCGCCGGGCTGAGGTTACGGCGGAAGACATGAAGCTCATCACCTCGCAGGACTTCACCGAGATTCAGCGGATAGCGCGCGGGTACTGCCGGGCGGTGGACTCCACCCGGTCGCGGAAGCGCATGAACGGGAGCGCCACCGCCGTGCGGAACGGTGCCGCCTTGTACGGCACGGACGACGTCAGCGACGACGTGACGCAAGACGCGGTCCTGATGTTCGCCAAGAGGCTCCGGGAGGTCTCCGCGTCGTCGGATGTCTCCGCCGTCACCGTGGCAACCCGGGAGCCGTCGGCATGGCAGTACGTCCGCCGGGACGGCGAAACGATCACCGTGACGCGTAAGACGCTCCAGTACTGGGCGGTGCGGGATGCCGCCGCCCGCAACGGGTACCGACTGGACGTCAAGCCTGACGAGTTGGACGCCACGCCCGGCGCCCAGCAGATGCGGGGAGTCCCGCACGCGGACAAGTTGCCAACGCTCGCCGTGACCCCCTACCTGTCCGGGAACAGCGAAGTGATCTTCAAATCCGCGTGGGTGGACGGGGCGGAGTACCCGACGCTGCGGGTGATGCTGGGCGTTGCCGGTCGCGCTGATGATCTTGGACGGGCATGTGTCATCGGCGAGACTGCCCAGACGATCCACGGGGGTCCGCGTAACTCGTCGTCCAAGGTCCAGCGGACCAAGGATGCAGCGAGGCGGGAGTGGCGAGCCCTGAGTGCGTCTCTGGACACCGTGCGGGATGACTTGGTCTACAGGGGCGCGGTGGCTCCTGCCGACGGTTCCTGACCCCCGGTTTCTGTGCCCTGGTGTCCCCTTGGGGGATCGCCAGGGCACAAGTTGTTTCCGGCCCAAGATCGGTAATTGGGGTGCCGTCTGGGCCGTATCAAGGTGCGGCCCCGTTAAGCCGCCGGATTTGCCCGCCCCCGGTGCCGGAAAAAATCTCGAACGGGGGCTTTCATGATCGGGAATTGTGGCGATTGGCGGTCCGTATTTAGATGAGCGGTCGCACGGGGGCGCGCTTGCGGCGCACTCCGTGGGAGTGCACGCATCGTGGCCTCCCGGAAACTTGAGAAGCTTCTACCAAGATCGGGATGTGGGGCCTTCTGTGATCCGTATTTAAGTGACGCAGAATTGCTTCGCGCGCTGCTCGCCCCGCTGAACCGACATCAGCCTGCCGCGTTGCATGGGAGCCGCACTCCAACAGGAGTGCGGCTCCCGTCCGTTACAGGCACATGATCCATAAGGGGAGAGATCATGCAAAGGCTCATGCACATCGAATCCGGACGCACCATAGATCCCGGAACCACCATCCACATGTCCGCCGGGACTTCCATTGGAAAGGCATGGCGCTACGAGAAGATCACCCCGCACGAGGACGGGCACAAAATCCACTGCACCCGCTCACACCCCAGGCTGGGACGCATCCACCGCGAGTTCACACCAAGCCTGTTCGGCTGCACGGTCGTCATAGATGTCAAGTTCTACGCGGACCGCGCACGGATGCTCGCCTCTCTCCGTCGCCTCGTCATTTCGGGTGCGGGGGCACTTGGAGCTGCGCTCGTTGCCTGGGTGGTGGCGGAGTACGGAAACAGCAATCTGCAAAGCGTCCTCGCTCTGGTCGGCGCTTCGCACTGAATCTCCGCGCACAGCGGAGCTTTGAGGCCCTACGGCCTTTTATGCCTCGAAAGGGGAGACGAGAAGGTGAACGCGGAGGAGATGACCGAGGTCAAGGTCGAGATGACCGTTACGGAAGTGGTGACATACGAATTCCCTATCGACGTTGAGGTTCCCCTTGCCGTGGCCGGCGACCAGGACGAATTGATGGGCCATCTCATCGAGAACGAAGACCTGTGGCTTGACGACCTGCCAATCACTGGCGGTTGCGACGTCACACTGTCGGTGACCGAACGTGATGTGGAAGAAGTCAGGATTCTTTCGCTCGTCGGCGCGGCATGAAGTGCCCGCCTGCACCACGCTGACGCCGTCGCCGGGATTCGATCCGGGCCAACGAGCGCCGCCACAGGGATAAGAAAGGCTGAGCTATGGGAACACGCGGCTTCATCGGCTTCGTGGTCGACGGGGTCGAGAAGATCTCGTACAACCACATGGACAGCTACCCAGAGGCGTTGGGCGTCGAAGTGATGGCCTGGGCCGCCTCGACCGATCTGGAATCAGCCGCCAAAGCGGCCCGCGCGCTAAGGGTCGTGAGTGACGACGTGCCTCCAACGGTTGAAGACTTCAAGGCTCTTGAGGTCTTCAACGGAATCGACCCTGCTGCAATGCCCAGGGAAGCGGTTCATTGGTACGACCTTCTTCGATTTTCACAAGGCGCCCCCGCGCGAATACTCGCATGCGGATACATTGAGGACGCATCAGAGTTTCCCATGGACTCCCTTTTCGCGGAGTGGGGATACATCGTCAACTTCGACACGTCCCAACTGGAGGTCTACCGCGGTTTTCAGCGCGCGCCGCACGACCAAGGACGGTTCGCTGATCGCGCAAGAGCCGAACCGGAGTATTGGCCGGTGAAGATGGTCGCCTCCTACCCGTTGAACGCCCCTGACTTCAAGTCCCTTCGCTCATTGGACTAAGACTCCCGCGCCCTCTCGATACTCCCCCGTAGGAGGGGGCGCGGGTTCCAACCTGTTCTCTCCGGCTGTCCTTAAGTCGAGCTCCAACCGCTTCACCGCCCCATCGCCTCATCGGGCGGCGGTGCGATACGAGGTTGCGTAGCTCAGTGGCGGAGCGGGCGCACTTATAGGCGTCGCGTCGCGGGTTCGAGTCCCGCCGCAACTACTGACCTTGGCGCCACCCTCAATCTCCCGCGCCCCCTCGTTTCTCCCCCCGTTGGGGGCGCGGGCTTTCATCGGAAAGGAAAGCGCGACGTGTCCATGGCCGAAGAACAGATTGATCCGCGCGTACCACCGGACTTTCGCCGCCTTCCCGCAGCCGCAAGGGAACTTGAGGACGCATCGCAGCTACCGAAGGAGAACATCGTGAGCAGGAGCAGGACACAGCCGCTGCGAAAGGCGCAGCAGTTGGGGGCGGAGATCCGGGGGGGCCGGACGAACCTGCCGGTGCGGTACGCGCCGCGGTCGCCCAGGGACCCGCGCCCGTGGGTCGTGCGGAGCGAAGGGCTCGATACCGACTTCCGAATCGCCGGCACGGACTGCACCGCACGGTTCCCGGATGAAGCCCGCTGCCCGTCCGACCCGACCGCCAAACCCTCGACGGCGGCACCGGAGAACCCCGGGGCCCCGCGCCGGTGGATGCGCGAGCAGAAGGCAACTGTGTTCGGCGATCCCCTACGGCTGGACTGACCCGCTCACCAACCCCGGGAAGGGGAGATGAACGACAACAACGAGTACTTCCAGTTCCTGTCCTACCGCTGGAACGTGACCATGGCCCAGGAAATCGCCCGAGACCTCCCGATCGGGAAACTGAGCGTCGGCGACTGGTCGAAGCACCTGGGGATCATCGCGCTCGATGACGACCACCTTGACGCAGTCGACCTCCGGCGCCCGCTCATCCTCGTTCGGATTGCCGACGTCGGAGGACTAGTGCTCCTCATCGACGGATGGCACCGGCTCGCCCGCGCCGTGCGGGACGGGGGCGCCGAGCTTCCGTTTCACTTCCTTGAAGAAGACCAGGAATACGCGGTGCGCATCTTCGGCGGTTCCAAGCAAGCCACCGAGGAAAACTGAAAGCTCCTACCTATTTACCGCATGATCGGGAATCGGGCGTGTTCGAGTTCCGTATCTAAGTACCGCCCCTTCAACGCCTCGCGGCGTTCACAGGCATGCCGTAAAACCACGAGAGGATTCCACATGATCGACGTGAACGACGTGTTCGCCCGTGAGCGGGCCGGACAGGTCGAGGCCGCCCGGAACTGGGAGGCCGAACTCCAGCAGCGGATCACCGACGGCGCGGTGGAGCGCCTGCCCGACGGCAGGTACCGGGTCCTGAACGGCTGGGACGCTGGGGAGATCCTGACCTCGACGGGCCAGCCGCAGCACGGGCTCGACATGTCCCTGGGCAGCGCGGCCCTGTACTCCGCGGTGCCGGCCTGGCACGGCCTGGGCCAGGTCATACCGGGCGGGGTCCAGGACATCGACACCGTCCTGGAACTCGGCGGCATCGACTACCAGGTTGAGACCGTGCCCGCTCTGTACCCCTGGGGCAACGGGACCCGCGTGCACCCCGGCCAGCGGCACACCGTCCGCACCGACACCGGCGCCGCGCTGGGCGTGGTCGGCGAGAACTACCAGGTGATCCAGAACCGACAGGCGTTCGAGTTCCTTCAGGAGCTGGTGAACGACTACCACGTGACGTGGGAGTCGGCCGGCGCACTGCGCGACGGCAAGAAGACCTTCGTGTCCCTGCGCCTGCCTGAGAACGTCACGGTGGACGCGGACGGGATCAACGACCAGATCGTGCCGTTCGTCGTGGCGGTGAACTCGCACGACGGCTCCTCGTCGTTCCGGGCGGTGGTCACACCGTGGCGGCCGGTCTGTGGGAACACGGAGCGTTTCGCTCTGCGCGACGCGGTCACCAGCTGGTCGGTGCGGCACACCCGCAACGCAACGGACAAGGTGCGCGAGGCGCGGCGGACGCTCGGGCTGTCCGTCCGTTACTTCGAGCAGTGGGCCGGCGAAGAGACCGCTCTCGCCCGGACGGACCTGGCAGTGGACGAGTTCACCAAGCTCGTGGACGGTCTGTGGCCCGTGGACCCGACCGCCACCACCCGGGTGCTCAAGACCGCGGCCAACCGCAAGGAGCAACTGCGCGGCGTGTTCGCCCAGGAGAGCGAGCGCGTCGGGCGCACGGCATATGCCGCTGAGCGGGCCGTCACCGACTACCTCGACCACCTCGCGCCGATCCGGCCCAGCGCGGCGTCCGGCCTGAAGGGCGACCCGCTCGGCGCGCGGGGGCTGCGGCTGATCGAGGGCACGGACGACGACGTGAAGTCGACTGCCCACCGCCGCCTCATGCTCAAGACCCGGCGCTGAAGGGGCACAGCGTGAACGACTCGTACGACACCTACCTCCTCATGCTCCGCGAGCGGATCGAGCGCCACGGATACGCCATGCAGTACGTGCTTGGCGATCCCGTCACGGGTGCCGCGCCGTACGGCTACACCGTGGGCCTGCACGAGACCGACGGCTACGAACTCGCCGTCTGTGGCCTCGACGCCACCACCACGGCCGCGGTCCTCCACAACCTGTCCGAGCAGCTGCGCGGCGAGGCGGTTCGGCCGGCTGCGGACCTGCGGGTCCCGGGGATCATCGCCGGCTACGACCTCAAGCTCCGCCAAGTCCAGGACCCCGCTGCGTTCGGCATCGTCGGCGCCCTCTTCGGCTTCGACCCGCCCGCGTGGCAAGCGGTCTGGCCGGACTCGAAAGGGCACTTCCCCGGCGACGACGACTACGGAGTGTCCGCTGCCGGACAGCGGCTGCTGTGAACGACCACGGTGCGGGTCGGCCGGGTGATACCCCGCCGACCCACGCACCCCACCTGAAAGGAACCGTTCCATGAAGATGCACCTGTCGAAGTACGACCCCCGCACCCGAAGCGGCCCGGTCCCGGAGAGGGGGCCGTGGTGAGCCTGGCGGCCTTCAAGAGGCGCGTTGCGGTCGGGCAACGGGTCACCGTGGTCAACAACCTGTATCCCCGGTTGTCCGGGGAACGCACGGTCGACCGGGTCCAAAGCCGTCGGCTCGCCACCCGTGCCGAGAACAGCGGGGTTTGGTGGGCCGACTGGCCGAAGGCGCCGCTGGCCCGGGTCGAGGGCAACACGCTGCACTTCCTCAGTGAGGACGACCCCACCCGGGTGGTCTTCTCCTACACCTTCCACTTCGACGCCGAGCACTGACACCGGGCACGGTCACCGCACCCTTCCATGACCGGCCAATCGAACCGGCGCCGTCCCAACTACCCGGTTGCGTAGCTCAGTTGGCAGAGCAGGCGCACTTATAAGCGTCGTGTCGCGGGTTCGAGCCCCGCCGCAACCACCGCCGGAGCCTTGCCCCACCGTCCGAGCCGGGAAGCTACCGAGCCTCTACCAACCCCCAGCCGTTCAGCCGGCTCCCCCGAAAGAAAGAAGTAGTCATGGAAACCCGCCGCTGGTTCGCCCTGCTGCACCACGACGAGTCGTACGACCCGAAATACCGGATACAGCTGCTCAACGAGGATACGGCGAGGCAGTGCCTGAACCACGCGGAGAGGCACGACCTCTCGTCCCCGTCCGCCTGCTGCACGAGGGCACGCCCTACGCGACGCTTGTGCCCCTCGCGCTGGACTGGGGCCGCCGTGACGCCGAAGAGGTCGCTCAGGCATGCGCATCCCTGAGCGCTACGTGCTGGTTCAAGCCGTTCGACCACGCCCAGTACATGGAAGAGACTACGCCGGCACTCGTTCAGGAGCTTGGCCGGGATCTACGCGGCGGAAGGCCATCGGGTCGCCGTCGGTCCCGGCCTCGTCGCTGTCGAGTACCCCGGGCAGGAGCCCTTCGTCTTCTTCTCCGCGGACTTCGGAACCCGTCAGGAGGAGACGTGAGCACCTCGGCCACTGAGAAGACGGCACGGTCCCGGGCCGCCATCCTGCGCCGCGTACGCAAGGACGCCGGAAACGTGGTCGCCCTGTTGGCCACACCTGATGACTTCGAGACGATGCGCCAGCAGTACCCCTCGTTCCGATTCGCCGACTACTACGCCTACCTCAACCAGATGCAAATCCTTCTGAACTCCCTGGTAGAGACCTCCGGCGCATACGTCACCCTGTTCGACCCGCACGCCTTCGCGGCGTTCTGCGCCCGCGAGGGGCTGGAACCCGACTCACCGAGCAGCCGGTCCCGGTACGCGGCGGGCAGCGCCATCCACTGTGTCGGGCTCCCGTACGAAGGCGACGAGGTCACCGACGTGATCGACGACCTCATGGATGCGCTGGGAAAGCGGCTGCACCTCAAGAGGGCCTTCGAGATCATCGGCTCGTCGTCACTCGGAGGAGTCCCTCCCTACGAGTTCCTGGATCGCGCGAGGGCGGCTGTTGCAGAGCTGCTCCACGGCCTCGGGAACGGCAAGCACCACCTGATGTGCATCGTCGCGGACGAGACTGAGCCCCTGGTGGCCAGATTCCACGCGATGCGCAGCAACGACGGCGTGCCCCTTGTGTCCGAGGATGACGCGCTGGCCTTCACCGTTCACGTCGCGGCTGCGCTCCGGAGCGGAGGCGCCACTGGCATCTCGGCCCGGACAACGGACGCAGGAGGAGAAGCCGGTGAGGTGGTCCGCGGCTGGACCATCAGCGAGGGTTGGTTGCGCCCGCTGAGTGCGGCCGAGGTGTTCTCCGCTCACTGCACCAATCCGGTGACCGGCGACCCGATCCCGCCCGAGCACCGTGTCGAGTACCTGGCCGGCTTCCCCGTCGCGCTGCCCGAGCAGTGACTTCGCGGCGCCGACCGCCCTGGGTCGCTGACTGCGCGCTGCTGTCCTCCGGGCTAGGGTTGCGACCGTCCATCCCATCCAGGAGGAACGCGTGCGCATCGACCTGAGCGCGGCCCGGCAGACGGCCGCGG
This sequence comes from uncultured Actinomycetota bacterium, assembly GCA_963756705.1. GTDB lineage: Bacteria > Actinomycetota > Actinomycetes > Streptomycetales > Streptomycetaceae > Actinacidiphila. The sequence goes on from CAVWOS010000013.1 coordinate 18,721, forward strand.
AACGCGCGGAAGACCTGGCCAGGCTGGACGGCCGCGAGGTGGACGAGACCCCAACCCGGGCGGGCGTCCGGAACCTCCTCCGTGCGCCGCATTTCGGAGACCGTGCCTCCGTTCAAACCATGGACGTCTACTACGACTTCAAGATGCGAGACGTCCAGCAGGAAGGAGATGCACGCCGTGAATGACGCGTGCCGTGAACTTCTCCTTGACGTCGTCGGCCGTGTGGAACGTGCTGTGAGGGAACGGGACTGCCCGGCGGTGGTGAAGCTGGACGGCGACCGCACAGTGACCATGGAGGAGTATGACTACCTCCGCGACGACGAGACCGCGACCGCCTTCGAGCACCGCGCGGCCGAACAGGCCCGCGCGATTGGTGTCCAGCGGTTCGTCTTCGCGGTGCCGCAGGTCTGGCTCATCATCGAAGAAGGCGTCGCCTCCCGCGCCGTCTCGAACCTCCCTCTACGGGAGGGCGAGCACGAGGTCATCACATGGATGTCCTACGACGCGGGCGACGGCGTCGACTACGGCCTGGTGCCGGTCGGCCGCCGGCCAAACGGAGAGCCGATCTTCGGCGACCCGGAGGTGTTCGAGGTCCCGGTGCAAGCACGGAACGTGATGCCCGGCAGAAAGTTGCTCGCGCTCCTGATGAGTACCGAGGACGACTGAGCTGGCTGTCTACTCCTGCTTGTTGGTGCCGTAGCGCTCCGCGATCAGCATGAGCGCGGCGTACGTGTGGTTCACGATGGCCGCGACGTGGTCGATCACGGTGGTGGCCTCGCGGGTCGGGTGCAGGCCGCAGGGGCTGGACGGGTCGGACGCGAGCAAAACGCCGAGACAGACCGCGACTGCGGATATCGCCATGGGCGTGGTGGACATGGTGGTCCTCCAAAACGAGATCATCTGGTGTGCTCGCCGGGCGCCTCGACGGGACATCAGATTGACGGCGTTTCGGATTCAAGTGCAAGCCGGAGTGGACTCGGAGCAAGCCGAAACCTTGAAGCCGAAAACTGTAAAGAGCGGACGCGAATCTGGCCTGGCGCCTTGTGAGCCTCAGTTCGCTCCATGACTCCTGTACCGCCCTTTACAGTTTCTCTGGAGCATGCCTTCTGCAAATACGAGACGGAGATCACATCTTTGTCGGTCTCGTCGCCCCCGCATACCCGTCCCCCGCGTACCGGTACGGCTCGATCCGCACCGGCTTCCCCGGCCTCGGGGCGTCGATCATCTGGCCGCCGCCGATGTAGAGCCCGACGTGATGGATGTCGGTCGGGGTGCCGTAGAAGACGAGGTCGCCGGGTTCGAGGGGCTGGCCGGCGGGGACGTGGGGGCCGGCGTCGTACTGGGCCTGGGCGACGCGGGGCAGGGTGATGCCGGCGGCGGCGTAGGCGGCTTTCGTGAGGCCGGAGCAGTCGAAGCCGGTGTCGCCGACGGTGGGGCCGTCGCCGCCCCACTCGTATGGGAGGCCGAGTTGGCCCTCGGCGTAGTTGATCGCTTCGAGGGCCGCGGCGCCGGGGGCGGTCTCCGCGCCGAGGCCGACGGCGCTGACGTATGCCTGGGCTTGGGTGAGGACTTCGGCGACGTACCAGTCGGCGTGGTTGTAGGTCTTGATGGCGCCGGGAATGTCGTTGCCACCGTGGGCGCCGGATACGCAGAGGTAGGCCGCGGCGGCGTAGATCGCGTCGTGCGCGTCGTAGGGCGACGGCGGCGTGGTGCCGCCGGGTGGTGGCGGAAAGTGGCGCACGACGGCGTTGAACGTCGGGAACAGGAACTGCATGGGGCCGGCAGCACCCGCGGAGTTCGTGCCGCTGCGGACGCCCGGGAGGGTGGAGCGGCCGTGGTCGGATTCGACCTTGCCGATGGCTGCGAGGACGGACCAGGGCAGGCCGGGGCAGGCGGCGGCTGCCCGGTACAGGATGAGGTAGTCGGGTGGGATGTCGGTCAGAGCGGTGGAGTTGGGTTGCTGGGTGCCGCCTCCGAAGCCGGTGAGGAGGCTGCCGGCTCCGGCGGCGGCCAGGAGGATAAGGAGGGTCACGAGTCCGACGACCGCGGCGACGATCTTCCCCACTCCGGTTCACCGACCGGGGCGACGTGCAGAGGTGCGGGGCGGCCAGGGACTCGGAACGGCCGGTGTGTGTGTGCCGAGGTGTCCTGCCCGGGGGTGGAGTCTGCGGTGAGGCGTGGGAGTTGCGGCCAGGCGCGGTGGAGGTCGGTGAGGGAGCGGCGGTTGGCGGATCGGTTGGGGAAGAGTGGCAGCCACCGGGAGGTTCCCGGGGCCGGCGCGGTTTCTGCCTCGTGGAGGTCGCCGCTGGCGGTGGCGATCGGTACGGATTCCGGATCGTCGAGCGCGTCGAGCGCGTCGCTGAGTGCCCGGCGGACGCGTAGTTCGCGGTCGGGTGTCGGCATCCACACGAGTACCGGTGTGATGATTCCGGTGGTGGCGGCGAGTTTGGCGTAGCCGGCGAGTTTCGCGCCGACGCGTTCGGGGCGTTCGGTGCCGAAGTCGAATTCGAGGAACCACTCGAACTCGGCGCCGGTGTGTTGTTGCCAGCGGCCGTAGGCGTCGGGGCGGACGATGTCGCCGTAGTGCCGGGTGCACCGCGCCTCGGACCACCAGTCGATGAGCTGCCCCGAGGCGTCGGCGCGGCGGGAGTCATGGGTCAGGGCGGTGAAGAACGCGTTGACGCCCACGGTGTGGGCCAGGCGCAGGGAGTGCGCCAGGCCGATGGCCCGGTCATGTTTGTAGTTGAACGCGGCCGGTTCGATGCCCTCCTCGCGGGCGAGGATCGCGGCGCCGGCCACGTCGAGGACGTAGTGCATGGGGGCGGTGCCGTAGGTGACGAACGGTTGGAAGCGGTCGATGACCCGCCAGGTGTACAGCTGGAGCAGCCGCAGGTTCGCCGCCCGCAGGGACGGCCAGGCCAGGGCGGCTATCTGGCTGCTGGTCAGCACCTTGTGCTCGTGGAGCATGTGGGCCAGCCACCGGTCGCGTTCGGTGAGCCGGGTTGGCGAGGCGGGCGGTGTATTCGCCGCTGGCGGCGAGGCGGGGGCGGGGGCGTTCGGGGCGGTGGCCGCGCAGGGCGCGTTGCGGGGTCGGGTTGGTGATCATGCGGAGTCCTCAGTGGGGTCGGGGGTGGTGGGGCGGCGGCGGGGATCGGCGGAACGGCCGGTGTCCTTGCCGAGCGGGACGGCGGCGGCGCGGGGTGCGGCGTTCTGCCGGGCTGCCGTGCGGATGAGCTGGGCGCGGCCGGGGATGGCCGGCGGGAGCTGCTGGGTGAGGGCGGTGAAGGGCGGGGCTTCGGCGCCGTTGACGACGGGGCGGACGACGATGTGGAAGGCGTCGAGGTTCGACAGGTCGTGCGCGGTCAGCCGGGGTTCGGTGTGCCGGGCGAGGTGGCGGGCGTCTTCGGGCGAGGCGTTGAAGAAGACCTTGGTGCGGGCGTTGGCGCTGATGCCCTCTTCGAGTTCGCGCGGCAGCTGCCGCAGGTACTGGTGGGCCAGCGTCATCGAGAAGCGGTAGCCGCGGGCTTCGGCGAGCATGTCTTCGAGGGCGTACGGGAGGTTGAGGAAGTTGTGCGCCTCGTCGACGTAGAGGCTGGAGTCGCGGCGCTGGGCCTGGGGGATGCGCGCGCGGCGGGTGGCGGCCTGCCAGGTGCTGGCGACGACGATGGAGCCGATGAGGTGGGCGGTCTCCGCGCCGAGGGCGTCCTTGGCGATGCGGACCAGGCAGATCCCGCCGTTGAGGACGTCGTCCATGTCGACGGTCGAGGGGCCGCCCGCGATGGCGGATCGGACGAACGGGCGCAGCAGCAGGCCGCGGATCTTGTTCATCAGCGGGGCGGTGGCCTGGGCGCGGGAGGGTTCGGACAGGTGCTCGTACCAAGTCCAGAAGCCGCGCAGGACGTCGTCGTGGACGTGTTCGAGGGCGCGTTGCCGGAAAGCGGGGTTGAGCAGGAGCTTGGGCAGGTCGGTCAGCACCGGCGTGCCGGGCGTGGCGCGGAGGGTGAGCAGGCCGGCGCGGAGGATGTCGTCGGTGCGCGGTCCCCAGGACGAGGCGTAGATGCGGGAGAAGATCGAGACGAGGTTGTCGACGGTGCGGGCCGGGTCGTCGCCCTCGAGGGGGTTGAGGATCGGCGGGCGGGTGCGGTCGTCCGCGTCGAACAGCACGACCTTCCCGGCCAGCTCTTCGGGCAGCCGCATCAGGATGTCGGTGATCAGGTCGCCCTTCGGGTCGACCACCACCACGCCGCGCCCGGCTTCGGCGTCGTCCAGGATCATCCGGGCCATCAGCTCGGACTTGCCGGAACCGGTCGCGCCGAGGATGTGCAGGTGGTGCCGGGCGTCGGAGATGCGCAGGCCGACGGGGCGGGGGTTGCCGGTGTCGATGACACCGATCGGACGGACGCCGGGGCCGGAGGTGGCGACGCCGGGCGGGGGCGGGACGGCGCGGGCGCCGGCGCGTTGCAGTGCGGGGATCGCCTCGTCCCACGGCAGATGGGCCAGCACGGCGAGTTCCGGGATGGACAGCAGGTCGCCCTTGTCGAGGCGCCGTTCGCCGAGGTGGGCGAGCGGTCGGCGCAGCCGGGTGCGGCGGTAGTAGTTGTGCTCGGTGAACCCGGCGAACGCCGAAGCGATCGCGTGTGCCCGGCCGCGCAGGCTGTCCTCGGTGGCCTGCCGGGCGGCGGCGTCCGGGGCCGTGGTGGTGAAGACGGCGTAGCGGACGCAGGTCTCGAACGGGGTGCCGCGCTGCTTGGCGACGATGACACGGTCCTCTGCCGCGTTCTCCATGGTGGTCTGTCGGTCCAGCGCCGGGGCGGTGGTGCGGCGGCGCGGGTGGCGGTGGGGGCCGGGGGTGAGAAGGTCGAGCAGCCGGCCGACCTGGGTGGCAGCCCGCCCCGCGCGCAGGTGTCGGGCGGCCCGGCGGGCCGTCTTCAACCGGCGCCCGGTCACCGGCCGGGCCAGCACCTGAACCACCGCCTTCTCCCCGGCCCCGAGCCCGGCCGGTGCGCCGAGCAACGCGCGGATCGGATCGGCCGGGAAGTCGGTGCGGATCGGCAGCGCCTCGCTGCGCGCGAGCCGCAATTCGCCGCCCGCGGACACGGGGTCCGGCGCGGCGGTCAGCGGCGGGGCGGCGGTGGTCTTGGTGTGGGCGCCGGGCCACGCGGCCTCGATGGCGCGCTCGACCAGGCCAGGCGGGATGACACCGGGCACCCAGATGCGAATACGGATGGTCTCGCGGTCGAAGACGTACTCCCACGCAAGGTGCGGCTGCCCGGTCAGGGCGCGGCGCCACGCCGGGCGGAGCACGCCGACCAGGTTCGACCACAGCGCCGCCGCACCGTTGGGGTCGGCGGCGGGCGGCGGCAGGATCTCCACCAGCCGAGCACCCGGCCGCCAGCTGGCCGGCGGCACCGCGACCACCACCACGACCGCGCCGCGAACAGCCCGGCCGCGACTAGTGGCGAGCGCTGGGCCCGCGACTGGACCCCACGTGACCATGGCGTGGCCGAGCTCCGCCGAGCAGGGCGTGAACAGCGCCGCCCGGGTCGCGCAGATACCGGCTGAAGGGTGAACGGGGATCGGTGAGCGAGGCGAGCAGAACGGGTGTGATCATCAGGCCGCCTGCTTCTCGCCGGCCAGGCCGTTGCCGTCGTCGCGGCGGGTCGACTGAACGGGCAGCTGCACCACGGCGGCCGATGCACCGGACCGGCGGCGTGCGGCGGGCGTGACGCTGTTCGTCGGTTTCGGCCTGCCACTGGCGGAACGTGCGGTCGCCGAGCTGGGCGAGGGCACCGGGTATGCGGTTGGCCGGACACGGCGACCTTGCGGGGGCCGAGGACGGACAGCAGGTCGCTGGCGGCCTGGGAGTGCCACCCGGCCGCGGTGGCTGCGGCTTCGTCGGGGAAGACGTCGGCGACGCGGTCGCGTTCCGGGTCGAGATCGGCGTCCTGCGTGCCGCCGAAGCTGTAGACCCACCGGAAGTTCTCCGGAGCCCGGCCCTCGACCAGTTCCCGGAAACGCCGGATCTCTTTCGTATATGCGTAGAACCAGGTGTCGGGGTGGTCCCGGACGATCCGCAGCCAGGCGATCAGGTAGGCGTCGGAGAAGAAGTCCCCGGCATCGTGAACCCGGACCCACCGGTTCCGGAATTTCGGCAGGTCGAGTTCCGTGCTCATAGCGCGTTCCCAGCCGGGCAGGTCGTCCAGGACGAACCGCAGATTCGCCTGATGCCGGGCGAGAACATTCGGCCACCGGTACGTGCCATGTCGGGCGTAGCAAGCTTCCCGGCATACCCCAGCCGATGGACAGGTGTTGTAGGTGCGGCCGTCGGGGAATCGGCCGGCCCACGCGGGAAGGGTCCAATTCCAGACACCGATGGCGCGAAGCCGCCGGTTTTGAGTGAGCAGTCGGGCGGGCCGGATCGGGGGCGGATCGGAAAAAGGCATGGTTCACCCTTTGGAGCGGATCGGGGGTATTGCCGGGGGCGTGTGACGGTCAGGCGGCGTCGAGGAAGAATTCGCCGTTGTCGTCGGTGAGGAGTTCCGATGTGTCGGCCGACAACGGGTACTGCTCAGCTGCTGAGGAGCCGGGCCCGGTGGCCGGGAGTTCTCCGAGCGCCGCGAGTTCGGCGGGATTCGTGGTGACCAGTTGGTGTTCGGTGGGTGAGGCGATCGCTTGAAAGGCCACCCGGTGGGTTCCGCTGGAGAGCAGTCCTTGGCCGCGTTCGGCGGACAGCAGGAATTGCCGTTCGCCGTCGGAGAGGTTGAACGCGCGGCTGATGTCCGCGATGGCCTGCGGAGCCTGGCGCAACAGGATCTGCGTCGCCGCGTTGGCGACGACGGCCTTTCCCAGGTCGGTGGCGAGGACGTCGGCGGTGTCCTGGGTGGCTACGGTCAGACCGGCCCAGCGTTTCCGGCTGGCCTTGGCCATGCGGAACAGGAACTCCGCGCCGGCGGGCTGCTTCATCAGCAGCCACGCCTCATCCACGGTGACCAGGCGGGGCCGGCGGTCGGCGGTGTCGGAGATCCGCTGCCAGACCGCGTCGAGGGTCAGCAGGGTGCCGACGGGTTTGAGTTCGTCGGGCAGGTCGCGCAGGGAGAAGACGACGAGGTGACCGGCCGGGCGGGTGGTGGTCGGCCCGTCGAACAGGCCGGAGAACGCACCGCGGACGAACGGGTGCAGCCGTGAGGCGAGGTTCTTCGCTGTGCGGTTGGCCGACGCCCGCAGGACGTGGCGAGGTCATCGAGGACGGGAGCCGGGCGGGTCCAGGTGCGCGGGTCCTCGGTGATCCCGGCCCGTGCGTAGGTGGCAGTGATCGCCTCGTCCAGGACGGCCCGTTCAGCCGGAGGCAGTTCGCCGAGGAGCACGCCGAGCACGGTGTGCAGGTGGAGCGAGCGGCGCACCAACGAGTCGGGTGGGGCGGTGCGGCGGCCGTCCGGGCGGGTGCGGACGGGCAGGTCGAAGGGGTTGAGCCGTACGCCCTGTTCGCCGAGCCGGACGTATCGTGCCGCCGACCGCTCCGGCCAAGCGGGCGTACTCGTCCTCGGGGTCGATGACGTAGTTCTCGATGCCCCGGTACAGCGACGCGGAGCAGTTCCAGCTTGACGAGGTAGGACTTGCCGGCGCCGGAGCGGCCCAGGACAACGGAGTTGTGGTTGTCCAGCGCGAACCGGTCCCAGTGCACGAGCCCTTGGGAGCCGATGTTGTAGCCGTAGAGCACACCGTCCGGCGCCGCCACCGAGGTGGGATCGGCGGGCGGGAGGTCCGGGCTGGTGAACGGGAACGCCGCGGCGAGGGCTGCGGTGTCGAAGGTACGGCGCATGCGGACCTGGTCCAGGCCCATGGGCAGGCAGGTCACCCAGCCCTGAAGCGCCCGGTAGGTGGTGGGCTTGGCGTCCAGCAGCAGGCTTGCGGCGAGGGAGCGGACGGCGGCGACTTCGTCGGTGAGGTCGTCGGCGCTGGTGGCGTGGACGGTGAGGTAGAGGCCGACGCGGAACAGCTTGCCCTCGCCGCGGGCGACGCGGGCGGACAGGTCGTAGGCGTCCTCGGTCGCGGCCTCCACGTGCGGGTCGAGCAGTCGGCCTTTCTCGCTGGTGTGCCGGCGCCCGGACTCCAGCTTGGCCAGCTGCCGCTTGAGCCGGTTGGCGGCCGTGACCGGGTCGATCGGCTCGACGTGCAGGGCGACGTCGACCCGGCCCGGGTAGGTGAGCAGCGGTTGCAGCCATCCGGCGCTGACCTCGCGGGGGTAGCCGGTCACCGCGAACGAGGCGACCTGTTCTGCGCCGACTTCGAGATGCCGGGCACCGACCGCGAGGGCGTCGGGGGCGAAGGCACTCGTGGTGGTCTGCGGGGCGCGGCGCGGGGTGCGTTTCACGGCTGCCCCCAGTCACCGTAGGTGTCGTCGCCGCCCTGCGAGGTGATCACCTCGTCGGCGCTGGCCAGTGCGGGAGAGAGCGGTACCAGGCTGTCGGGGTTGCAGGCGGAGGCCAGGACAGCGGTGGCCTGGCCGGGGTCGAGGGGTGTCACGGTGACGTCGGCGGGGCCGAGCAGGTCGACTGCCTCGGCGAGCCGCTGCGCGAGTCGGGCCTCGGCCGCCCTGCGCAGGGATTCGCTCCGGCCGGTGGGCTTACGTCGGCGCCTGCGTACCGGCGACGCACCGCCCAGCCCGTCCACCGGCCCGGACGGGTGAACGGGTTCTCGCAGGACAAGGAGTACTTGGCGGCGCAGGAGGTCGGTTGTTCCGGCGAGTTGGGCGAGGTAGTCGGCGTGTTCGCGTGCGGCGGCTTCCAGCGCCGGGTGCGGCATGCCGGTCGCCTGGGTGCGCAGGTCGGCGATCTGGCGGGACAGGTCGAGGCGTTCGGCGCGGATGAGGATCTGGACGGGGGCGGTGAGGGAGTGCAGGTAGCGGCCGAAGCAGGCCACGAGTGCTTCCTGCTCATCCTGTGTGCGCAGGGCGAAGTTGACCGTGCTGCACACCGCGACCAGCGCCACCCCGTCATCACCGAGGTCGATCACCCCCGTCTCGCCCACGGCTTCGGCCGGCAGGCTCAGCGGTGCGGGCGCGGCCGGGGCGGCGCCGGGTTCGACCACGGCCCGCTCGGCCAGCCAGGCGGGTGCCGGGTGCACGCCCTCCGGTGCGGTGAGCCCAGTGGCGCGGTGCGGCCCGCTGCCGCAGGGCGGCGAGGATGAGCTTGTCGAGCGGGAGCCCGTCGCGCTGGCCGACGGCCAGGAGCACGGCAACGACGGCGACGGGAAGTGCGACGGCGGCGAAGACCGGCAACGCCACCAAGGCGCGGGTGGCGGACCAGCCGCCGTACAGGAGCGTTCCGGCGACGACGAGGATGAGGAGCTGGCGGGCGGTGAGGCTGCCCAGCACCTTGTCCTCGCGGTCGACGTCGGCGGGGATGCGAACGGGGTGGCTCATCGGGGTTCACCTCCTGGGGTCGGCGCGGGACCGGCGCGGCGGCGGTGGCGGTACGCGCGGGGGCTTGGCGGGCTGGGCGGGGCGGGGCGAGCTGAAGGTGGGGGTGGCCGGTGGCCGGGGCCGCCGGGCCGGGGAGGGCGACGACGTGGCGGGGGCGGCGGGCGGCACGAAAGTGGCGGCGGGCGGTGGACCGGACGGGCGCGGGGCCGGCGTGGGGGGCCGGTTTGGTGAGCTGAACGTGGCGGCCGGGGGTGCGGGGCGCGGACCGGTCCGGGGTGGCTTGCCCGGGGTTGCGTCCGGTGGGCGGAAGACCGGCGGGCCGGGCGGCCGGGTCGGACGCGGTGGCCCGATCGGCTTGTTGTCGGCAGGTCTGCCGGGCGGCTTGCCCGGTTCCTGGAACACCGCGGGTGGCGGCGGGCCGGAGGGGCGTTCCGCCGGGCGGGACGCGCTGTCCGGAGTGGGGACCGGGGACAAGAACAGCGGCTGTCCGGGCGGCGGCAGCCGGCGGCGCGGGGCTGCGGGGACAGGCCCTTGGCGTTGGGTGCTGAGGGCGGTGCGCACCCGCCTGGCCGGAGCCGTGGTCGCCGAGGCCGAGCGGTTGGCCTTCTGCGGCTGCCGCTTCGGGGCGGCGGTCTTCAGCATGCCCATGGACTTGGCCACGACGTAGTCACGGGCCAGGCTGCTGGCGAAGTTGCCCTTGTTGCTCAGGCCGATGCCGCCGAGGACCCAGAACGGGGTCTTGAACAGGATGTAGACCAGCGCGAGCGCCACGACCAGGTTGACCAGGCCGCTTCGCGTTGTGCCGAACATCGTGAACCCGCCGGGGCCGAGGAAGACCCGCATGGCGGTGATGAGAGTCAGGGACTGCACGACCTGGATGGCCAGGACGCCGCCGAACGCCTTCCACCACCACCGAGCGATCCCCTCGGTCTGCGGCAGCGCGTGACACATCAGCGCCAGCGGGGCGCCCGCGATGAGGATCACGGTCAGGGCGACACGCACCGCGTAGACGACCAGGAGCGCGACCAGCAGGCCCGCCAGGACACCGCCGAGCAGGACAAGGTACAGGCCGCCGGTTTGGAAGTTGACCGGCGACAGGATGATGTTGCGCAGCGTCGTGCTCGCGGTGTTCTCATCCACTCCCGGCCCCATGACCGCGCGGGACAACGCGTTGGCGACGACGACGGCCTGGCCGCAGACGAACAGCGACATGGCCGCAGCGATGAACCCGAGCGGGATACGGGTGGCCAGCTGCTTGATGGAGTACCGGGTCTGCACGGTCTCGTGCGCCATGACGACGACGCCGGCGATGGTGATGAGCAGGGCGTAGCTGGCCAGCACGATGTCCCACGAGGTGTTCCACAGCTCGCTGATCCGCGGCAGCTGGTCCGGCGTGGGCGTGGTCAGCAGGGTCCGGCCGAGCAGGGTGAGCAGAGGGTTGAGGGCGTCGGCGACCACGCCTTTGAAGAACGAGTTGATCGCGTCGACGATCGACCCGGCGATCCAGCCGGAGATGCCGCCGCCGGAATCGCTGGATGAGTCGCCGGTCGGCTGGGGTGTCGGGGACGCCGGGGCAGTGGAGGCCGGGGCCGACGAACGAGGGGCGCCTGGAGAGGGAGCGGCTGCCGCGGTTGCGGTCGTACCGACGACCGGGGCGGGCTGAGGTGGAGCCGCCTGGGCAGGAAACGCCAACACCACCACCGCCGTAGTCGCGGTGAGGACCAGGACGAACGCCTTCCGGTGGCGTCCCGAGCGGAACGGGGCCGGTGGCATCAGGCACCCACGATGCCCTTGAGGACCTGGACAACCAGCGGGGCCAGCGCGGCGAGCGCGTAGCCGTAGCCGGCGCTGCGGAACGCGGTCTTGGCCTTCTCCACCTCGCCCGGGTCTCCACTGGCCATCAGATACCGGACACCGCCGATCGTGAGGAACACGGTGGCCAGGCCGGCCAGGATGCCCATGATCCAGTTGCGGATGTTCGTCAGGATCGCGCTCACCGAACTGGCGATCGCCAGCACCTCGTGCCCGGTCGCGGCATGCGCCGAGGCACCGTTGGCGAGGGTGATCAGGGCGGCGAGAACGGTGAGCGTTAGCGGACGGTGCCACCGGCGGATCAGCCGGGCGAGCCTGCGGCGGCAGATGATCGTGAAGGGGACGAGTGTCCCGGCGGGTCGGTGGGATTGACGTATCAGGCGCATCGGCGCACCTCCGAGTCCGGTTCCGGCGTCGAAGCGGGCGCACTGCCCCCGCACCCCAAAAGACCGGAATCCGGCCCCGTTTTGGACACCACCCCCGCAACTTCTTCGCCCGATCCGCAGCCGATCACCGTCACACCAGGTGATGAAACGGGGTTCCGTCCGGCATCCGCGAGCAGGGTGTCCATCGCCTGGGCGGCGACCGGATCGTCACCATCGGTGTCGCGGGCCTCCGCCCGCAGGTAGGCAGCCAGCCGCAGTTCCGCCCGCCGCCGCGCCTTGTACGCCGCGCCGCCGGTCATGTGGTTCCGGTCCGCCCAGTCGCTGATCGAGACCTCGTCCAGTCGGGTGTCGCCGATCAGGTCCGCCTCGATCCGGGTCAGGACTCCCGCCCCGACCGCCTTGTCGAGCACCAGGTCTGGATGACCCCACGGAGGCCGCGGCGGCGCCGACCGGAACTCCTGGCGCGCCGGAGCCGGGGCGCCCAGCGCCTCGGTCAGCACGGCCAGTCCCCGCCGGTAGGCCGACCACCGCAGCCGCACCAGCACCCGCGGCCGGTCCAGATCCACGGTCGTCAGCGCGTTCAAGAATCCCGCCACCACTTCCGCGTGAACGTCGTACACCTCGCCGGGAAACCGCGCCGAAAGCCACTGCGCCACACCGGCCAGCGCGGGCAACGCCATTCCCACACACGCGAGCGTCCACGTCGCTCCCTCTTCGCGGGAACGGTTGACGAGATACCGCCAGACCGCGTCCCGGGTTGTCGGTGAACAGTGCCGGCTGAGCAGTCGGTCCCGCAGCTCATCCAGCGGAATGGCCCGGTTCTGCAGACCGGGGAACTCGCGGCCGTCCACGGCGGTGGGAGATGGGCCGGCGGTCAGAGCGGCGAAGGAATCCCGCGCCACGTCGAGCGGGAACTGCTGATCTCGCCCGCCGCTTCCGCGAGTCGGGGTGTGGCGAATGTTCATGCTGGGCGCCTCTCCAGAGCGAAGGAGTTGTGACGCCGACCAGCAAGCCAGTCCACCGACAAGAAAAGAACAAGAAAAGAACAAGGCCCCATTCGGGTCACGGGGACTGGTGACAAGAAACGCTTAAAGGTCGGGGCGGTGATCTTGGACGGCTGCCCTCACCACACGCTCGGGCCGGGGCACGCAGAGGGGCCCGGGAGGAGGACTTTAATAGCCTCTGGTCTGCGGTTTTAGTCGTCTCTTAAGTGCCGGCGCCGAGCGAAACCGACCGGACCCCAGTGTGCTGCGGACCGCCGTGCCGCGCCGGGCGTCGGCGCATCCCCGACCTGTCTCCGGAGCCCGTGCGGCCCCGGGGCGCGCTGCCGCTTTGCCGACCCGCTGGACGCTTAAACCGCGCTAAACGGGCCCGCGCAAGCCCTGCACCACCGACCACTGGAACGACCGCAGATCCAGTCGGTGAACTTTTTCGACCCCGGCGTGTCCAAAAAGAGCTCGAAACGGCGTCTTTTGGAGTGCCAGTACAACAACGGCACACCGGAGGACACCCGATGCCCCACCGCCGCCCAACAACCACCCCAGCCAACGCAACGCCGGATCGGCCACTCGAACCGGAAACCCACGCCTCAGCTACCACGGAACGGGCGAACGCGTGGGTGGGGAATGGCGTGTGGAATGTCGCGCAATCCGCAAACCATGAATCGCAGGTCACGCAGACCTGGATGCTCAACGCCACCGAAAGAATCGTGGAACGCTATTCCCCGGCCGGCGGCAGAGTATCTGATCCTCGCCGCCTCTCTCCCGGAACGAAAGGGAAACCGGGGCATACCCAACGACGGCGAGGTGGCGCGCCGGCGGGGCCGCCGGATGATCCCGCTGATGGAAATCGCCGCCGTCGGTGCGCGGCTGGGCCGCCACCTCGAAGTCCGCCTCCACGACCAGTCCGGGTCCGGACCGGTCGATGCCCCGACCGGACCGCACCACGACTCCCATCGCGCCCCCGCGCCTCGCATGACCCCACGTTCGGCGTCCGATCCCGGAGCGCACCCCGGACCGTCGGCAGTCCGCTTCCGCGACGTCTCGGACCGGTCCGCCGTATCCATGTCGGACCGGGAGACCGAGGCAGCGGACCGGTTCGACATGGTGATCGTCATCGCCGACGCGCCCGCACCTGCCGCAGTGCCGGACATCACGTGGAGTCACCTCCTCAACGCCAGCGGGATCCTGGCCGTCATCACGCACAGTTACGATCCTGGGAGAAGGGCGGGGCACCTCGGCACGGAGATACAGCGATCAGCCGCGGCGGCCGGGCTGGTCCAGATCGCTCGCATCCCGCTCCTCGAAGTCCCGATCCGCCAAGGCGCCCTGGCCCCGGAGCGGCCGACCGGATTCGTGGAGCACGACGGCCCGCCCTGGCCGCGCTACCACGCGGACCTCTTCCTCTTCACCACACCCCGAGCCGACCGGGCCAGCGTGACGGGAGCATGTCGATGACCACCCTCGGATCGGTCTGGGCCACCGGCCAGAACAGCCCGCGCGGACAACTGCGGCAGGGCCCGTACATCGCCGCCACCGCGCAGGACACCGACCGCGTGCCGCCCGCGGTCGCCCGCCTCGCCATCGACCACCTCACCGCATCTGGCGATACCGTCCTCGACCCGGACTGCGGAGCTGGCACTGTTCTCATCGAAGCCCTCCGTGAAGGCCGCAACGCCATCGGCGATCACCGACGACCGCCGTTGGTGGCCGGTCGCCCGCGCGAACATCACCGCCACCCGCCGCGCCGGCACCACCACCGACGCCCTCCTCCTCGACGGCACCCCCCGCCGCGCCACCGGACAGCTCACCGGCGCCACCGGCACCGTCGACCTCCTGCTCACCAGCCTCCGCCCCACCCCGGCCCTCGGCCCCACCGACGCCCTGCGCCGGACACTCGGGCACTGCCTGCCCCTGCTGCGGCCCGGCGCGTACGCGGTCGTCGCCCTGCGGGCGACCTACGACGAGCAGAGCTTCACCGACCCGCTGGACGACGCGGTGGCAGCCGGACAGGACACCGGACTCCTTCTGCTTGACCAATGCATCGCGCTGGCCGGGCAGCTGCGCGGTGACCGCCTGATCCCGCCCCCGGCCAACCAGCTCCGGTCACCTGCTACCGGCGCCGTCGGTGCGGAGTTTCACGATGTGCTGATCTTCCGCGCTCCGACCCGGCCGATTGCGAGTGCGGTAAAGAACTTGCCCCGCGTGCGCTCCACAAAGCCGGTCCCCGCAATGTCAGACGAGCTGGAGGGAGTCGCATGCGCGGCTTGACGAACCAGCCGCGTGGCGAACATCACGCCGCTTCCCAGCCAGCTGAACAGAAAGCTGTTCTCCGGAGCGATCCTTCTTGTTAGCGTCGGATCTGGTGGCTGCCATGACTGAGATTGAACGGAGCCATCTGGAGAAACAGGAAAGTTGGTCCCGTCTCCGCTCCGACGATTTGGCGAATCTGGCCCGTGAGTCCTCTCCGGATGGGAGCTCCTCGGCTCAAGGGCGGATGGCGGCACGATCTGGAATGGGCCCCCGCCGCAATCGCGGGCGAAGCCTGCCTGAAGAGCCGCCTCGCATGGAGTTTCACATACGTGCTCTAGACGGTACCGAGGCAGAGCAACTGGATAAGGAACAAGCTCGGGCGATACGAGAGGTAATTGAATGGGTAGCCCGGAGACAATCAGAGCCTGGGTGGAAAACCGTCGCGTAGGCGCGCTTGGCCAGATCGACGGATCACTAGGAGTTCTTGATCCCGGGACTCAACTCATCCGGGTTGCCTTTGCAGGTCGGACATCTACGGATGATCAACAGGACCCCACCCTTTCTCTGCCTCGGCAACTCCGCAGCAGTCAAAGAGCGCTGCCCGACCACGCGGTGATCGTCGCACACTTCTACGACATTGAGTCCGGCCGGATGGATCTGGCGGACCGGGGCCGCGGGCACGCGCACGAGAAGTTCCAAATCCCTATCCTGCGCGACGGCGGGATTCAAGATCTACTGGAAGAGGCCGCCCGACCGGATCGCCGATTTGACGTGGTGATCTGCGAGTCTATTGAGCGGATCTCCCGGCGTACCTATTTCTCGACCGAGATCGAACACCGCCTTGAGCGAGCCGGGGTGCTTCTGCTGGCCTCGGACGAGCCGATCAACCTCGACGGTGGTCGGCGCAAGGCCAGGACGGCCACGCAGGTGCTGACCCGCCGGGTGAAGCAGGGCGTGGCCGAGTGGTACGTCACCGAGATGCTGGAGAAGTCGTGGGCGGGCTTCGAGGTGCACACCGAGCACGGGTACAACATCGGCAAGGCGTGCTATGGCTACCGGGCCAAGCCCGTCCCGCACCCGGTGCCGGCCAAGCGCGCCAAGGGCATCAAGAAGACCCTGCTGGAGGCCAACCCGGTCGAGTGCCACGTGGTCCGCAAGATCTTCGAGTGGCGGGTCGTCGAACGCCTCAGCTACCAGGCGATCGCGGACCGATTGAACCTCGACCTCATCATGAACCCGCCGCCCACGCCCGTGGACCCGGATCGTGCGGTGGGGCGCTGGACCTATTCCAACGTGCGGGACGTCCTCACGAACCCCAAGTACACCGGGCACATGGTCTGGAACCGGCGGGCGCGCAAGGGGAAGGGGAAGAACCGGGCGAACCCGGTGGAGGAGTGGGTGTGGTCGGCCGAGCCGACCCATGAGGCCCTGATCGATCTGGAGACCTTCGTCCAGGCCCAGCAGATCGCCGAGCAGCGGCAGCGCTCCCGTACAGCCTCCGGTGTCAACAGGCACCCCGCGGCCAAGCGCACGTACAAGCTCCGCAGCTACCTCTTCTGCGTGCCGTGCGGGCGCCGGTACTACGGCAAGACCACGCACGACACGCCGTACTACGTGTGCAGCCCGAAGAAGGCATACAGGGATCAGTGGCACCCGAACAGCTACTGGGTCCGCGAGGACGGACTGCTCGATGGCCTCAACGCCTTCCTGTGCGACCGCGTCTTCGGCGAAGTCCGGTACCACCTGCTCGACCGCAACCTGAGAGACCTGGACGAAACCCAGGGGAAGGAACGTGAGGAGCGCATCGGAGCACTGCGCCGGGCCATCGCGGACACCGAGGCCAGGAGCCGGCGGCTGATCCGCAACGTCGAGGTGTTGGATGAACCGGACGAGGAGTTCATTCAGGACATCAACAGGCGCCGAGTGGAGCTGAGAGCGGAGCGTGAAGCTCTCCAGCAGCAGCTTGACGAGGTGGAGGAGCAGGTTCACGCGGCTCCGAACCCGGGACTTCTAGGCCATCTGCCGGTGACGCCGATCGACCTGGCGCAGATGCCGGACGACATCTCACGTCGGCTGTTCGAGGCTCTGAGGCTGGAGATCCGCTACGACGGCAGAACGAACGAGGCGGTCTGCACCATCACGCTGAGCGGAGAGACGATCGACGCCGTCTCCCGGACAGCTCATGAGGCTGCCATCGTCCCGATGGGATCAATCGAGGGAGATCGTATGAAGCACCACGCGAAGGAAGAGGAGATCGATCATGATCTCTCTCCTGCAACCTTCTGCGTAGTGCCCCCGGCAGGATTCGAACCTGCGCACACGGCTCCGGAGGCCGTTGCTCTATCCCCTGAGCTACGGGGGCGACGGGAAGAACATTAGCAGGTTGGGGAGGGCGGCCGTGACGGGGTTTCGGTGGGGTGGGGCGGGCCGCGGGTGGGGAGGGGGGTTCACCCGCGGCGGGGAAGAAATGGGCAAAACGCGGACGGTTCGAGAAGGGGGCGCCTACGATTTCGGTGTGGCGGGCGCGTCCGGCCGGGTGCTTGTTGTGGACGACAACAAGGTGATCCGGCAGCTGATCAGGGTCAACCTCGAGCTGGAGGGCTTCGAGGTCGTGACCGCGGCCGATGGTGCCGAGTGCCTGGACATCGTGCACACCGTGCGGCCGGACGTCGTGACGCTGGACGTCGTGATGCCGCGGCTGGACGGGGTGCGGACGGCCGCGCGGTTGCGGGCGGACGCGCGGACGCGGCACGTGGGGATCGTGATGGTGAGCGCGGGGAGCCTGTCGGACGGGGTGGGCGGGCCGGGCGGGGCGGACGCGTACGTGGCCAAGCCGTTCGAGCCGGCCGAGCTCGTGGAGACGGTGCGGGGCCTGGTCCGGCGGGGGGCCGTGCCGCCGCCCGAACAGCCGCAGGGGCAGGCCGCGGTCGCTCCCGGGGCGTGACGCCGGGAAACCCGCTGGCCGGATCTCCCCCCTGCTCGCCTAGGCTTTCCCCGTGACACCCGCTGAGCTCTCCCGCGCTGTCCTCATGACGGTGCGCCGTGCCGTGGACGCGGCGGAGCTGGCGGTGGACGTGCCGGAGAAGGTGGTCGTGCAGCGGCCGCCGCGGCACGGGCGGGCGGACTACGCCACCGGGATCGCGTTCCAGCTCGCCGGTCCGGCCGGCCGGCCGCCCCTCGACGTGGCCGAAATCCTGCGCAGGCGGCTCGCCCGTGAGCCCGGGATCGCCGATGTGGAGATCGCCGGCGCCGGGTTCCTGAACATCACGCTCAGCTCGCGCGCGTACGGGGACGTCGTCCGTCGGGTACGGGCCCAGGGCGCGGCGTACGGCCGCGGCGAAGGGCTCACCGGCGAGCGGGTCACCGTGGTCGCCGAACCCGGGGCCGTCCGCGGGCAGCTCGTCGCCGACGTCGTCAACCTGCTGCTCGTCCACGCCGGTGCCCGGCCCGGCGGCCCGCCCGAGCGCCTCACCGTCGCCGAGCCCGTCCTCGCCGCGGACGCCCCCGCCGGTGCCGACTCGTCGGACGGTCCCGGCTCGGCCGCCACCCTCGCCACCCCCGGCCCCCTCGCCGCCCCCACCCGTACCCCCCTCCACCACGCCCTCGACACCCTCGGCCCCGACGCCGCCCGCTGGGCCCTCCTGCGGCCCCCCGCCGAGGACGCCCCCCGCCTCGGTGGGCCCGAAGCCGCCGCGCTCCTCGCCCAGCGCGAGGCGAACCCGCTGTTCCGGGTCCGCTACGCCCACGCCCGCACCCGGGCGCTGCTGCGCAACGCCCACGACCTGGGCGTCGACCTCTCGGATACTCTCGACACAACGGACGTCTCCGACATCCCGGATGCCGGGACGCCCGCCACCCGGATCCCGGACCCGACAACGGAAGAGGGCCCGGACCCGGACCCGACCACGGAATCGGACCCGTACCCCAACCCCTACCACCCCGCGGAAACCGAACTGCTCGGCCTGATCGCCGACTTCCCGCGCGTCATCGAGTCGGCCGCCCGCCGGCGCGGCCCCGATCGGGTCGCCCGGCACCTGGAGCGGCTGGCCGACGCGTTCTTCCGGTTCCAAGACGAGTGCCCGCCGCTGCCCAAGGGCGACGAGAAACCCTCGGCCGTCCACGCGGCACGCGTCCGCCTCACCGACGCGGCGGGCATCGTGCTCGCGGACGGCCTGCGCCTGCTGGGCATCGGTGCCCCGGGCCGGATCTGACCGGACCTGATCGGATCCGCCCGTCACGGCCCCGCTCCGCCGTCCGTACCGCGAGATCCGGATCCGCATCCCGAGATCCCCGGAAGCGCCGGAAACCCCGGACAGCCCGGAAAACGCCCCCGAACTCCCGACCGCCGACCGCCGCCGACCTCCGAGAGAGACCCACGTGAGCCGCTCCGCACACCCCGCAGGCCCCCGCCACGCCGACGTACTGCCCGAAGGGCACTACGCAGGGCCGCCCGACGACCTCAACTCCCTCGACCCGCGCGTCTGGTCGCGCACCGTCGGCCGCAACGGCGACGGCGCCGTGGAGATCGCCGGGCTCGACGTCCGCGACCTCGCCGCCGAGTTCGGCACGCCCGCGTTCTTCCTCGACGAGGCCGACTTCCGCGCCCGCTGCAGGGCCTGGCGGGCCGCCTTCGGGCAGGACGCCGACGTGTTCTACGCGGGCAAGGCGTTCCTGTCCCGGGCGATCGTGAAGTGGCTGTACGAGGAGGGGCTCAACCTCGACGTCTGCTCCGGCACCGAGCTGGCCGTGGCGCTGGACGCCGGCATGCCCGCCGAGCGGCTGGCGCTGCACGGGAACAACAAGAGCGCCGCGGAGATCGAGCGGGCCGTGCGCGAGGGCGTGGGCCGGATCGTGCTCGACTCCTTCCAGGAGATCGCCCGGGTCGCGGCGGAGGCGGCCGCGCAGGGCAAGCGGCAGAAGGTGCAGATCCGGGTGACGGTGGGCGTCGAGGCGCACACCCACGAGTTCATCGCGACCGCGCACGAGGACCAGAAGTTCGGCGTCGCGCTCGCCGACGGGCAGGCCGCGGAGGCCGTGCGGCGCGTCCTGCGGCTCGACAGCCTGGAACTGGTCGGCATCCACAGCCACATCGGCTCGCAGATCTTCGACATGGCCGGCTTCGAGGTGGCCGCCCGCCGGGTGGTGTCGCTGCTGGCGGACGTCCGCGACGAGCACGGGGTCGAGCTGCCCGAGATAGACCTCGGCGGCGGCCTCGGCATCGCCTACGTTCCGGGCGACGACCCGCGCGAGCCGCAGGAGATCGCCAAGTCGCTCGGCGAGATCGTCACCCGTGAGTGTGAAGCGGCGCGGCTGCGGGTGCCGCGGCTGTCGGTGGAGCCGGGCCGGGCGATCGTCGGGCCGACGGCGTTCACGCTGTACGAGGTCGGCACCGTCAAGCCGCTGGAGGGCCTGCGCACGTACGTCAGTGTCGACGGCGGGATGTCCGACAACATCCGTACGGCGCTGTACGACGCCGAGTACAGCGTGTCGCTGGCCTCGCGGCGCAGCGACGCCGAGCCGATGCTCAGCCGGGTGGTCGGCAAGCACTGCGAGAGCGGCGACATCGTGGTCAAGGACGCCTTCCTGCCGGCCGACCTCGCCCCCGGCGACCTGCTGGCCGTGCCGGCCACGGGCGCGTACTGCCGGGCGATGGCGAACAACTACAACCACGCGCTGCGGCCGCCGGTGGTCGTCGTGGCCGACGGGCAGGCCCGGGTGATCGTCCGCCGCGAGACGGAGGAGGATCTGCTGCGGCTCGACGTCGGCTAGCCGCGATCCGCACAGCGGCGGCGCGGGGCTCCGCGCCGCCACCCCGTACCGCCCCACCCCGTACAGCCGCCCCGCGCGGACGGCCGCAAAGCGGGCAAGATCGCCGGGCGGACGAAAGATCCGCCGCAAGATCTCACGGTTCGCCCGAAGGGTCTCGCGATCCGGACAACGTGTGGTTTCCCCCGTCCGGTGGGTGAGACTGGTGTCGCCAACAGGGTGCGCGCGCCGCCGCGACAAGGTGCGTGCCCGGAGAAGTACGAGAAACGAGGTCGGATGATGCGTACGCGTCCGCTGAAAGTGGCGCTCCTGGGCTGCGGTGTGGTCGGCTCCGAGGTCACGCGCATCATGACGACGCAGACGGACGACCTGGCCGC
Source organism: uncultured Actinomycetota bacterium (assembly GCA_963756705.1). Classification (GTDB taxonomy): domain Bacteria; phylum Actinomycetota; class Actinomycetes; order Streptomycetales; family Streptomycetaceae; genus Actinacidiphila. The sequence continues at coordinate 39,734 of CAVWOS010000013.1, forward strand.
TCGGATCGGTGCCCCGATCGAGCTGGTCGGCATCGCGGTCCGCCGCCCCAACCGCGTGCGCGAGGGCGTGCCCGCGCAGCTGCTCACCACCGACGCGACCGCGCTGGTCAAACGGGGCGACCTCGACGTCGTCGTCGAGGTCATCGGCGGGATCGAGCCGGTCCGCACCCTGATCACCACCGCCTTCGAGCACGGCGCCTCCGTGGTCTCCGCGAACAAGGCGCTGCTCGCCGCGGACGGCGCGAGCCTGCACGCCAAGGCCGTCGAGCACGGGGTCGACCTGTACTACGAGGCCGCCGTCGCCGGTGCCATCCCGCTGATCAGGCCGCTGCGCGAGTCGCTGGCGGGCGACAAGGTCAACCGGGTGCTGGGCATCGTCAACGGCACCACGAACTTCATCCTCGACAAGATGGAGTCCACCGGCGCCGGCTACAGCGAGGCGCTGGACGAGGCCACCGCGCTCGGGTACGCGGAGGCCGATCCGACCGCCGACGTGGAGGGCTTCGACGCCGCCGCGAAGGCCGCGATCCTGGCCGGGATCGCCTTCCACACCCGCGTCACCATCGACGACGTGCACCGCGAGGGCATCACCGAGGTGACGGCCGCCGACATCGCCTCGGCGAAGAAGATGGGCTGCACGGTCAAGATGCTCGCCATCTGCGAGCGCAGCGCCGACGGCCGCTCGGTCACCGCCCGGGTGCACCCGGCGATGATCCCCCTCAGCCACCCGCTGGCCTCCGTGCGCGAGGCCTACAACGCCGTCTTCGTCGAGGCGGAGGCGGCCGGGCGGCTGATGTTCTACGGTCCTGGTGCGGGCGGTGCACCCACCGCCTCCGCCGTCCTCGGCGACCTGGTGGCCGCCTGCCGCAACAAGCTCGCGGCGACCACCGGAGCCGGTGAGTCCGCTTACACGCAACTGCCGGTCAGTCCCATGGGAGATGTGGTCACCCGCTACCACATCAGTCTCGACGTGGCGGACAAGCCCGGCGTCCTGGCCCAGGTCGCCACGGTGTTCGCCGAGCACGACGTGTCGATCGACACCGTGCGGCAGCAGGGCAGGAACCAGGGCGGCGACGACGGCTTCGAGCCGGGCGCCGGTGGCGGCGGGGGTCGGCGGACGGGCGGCGAGGCGTCGCTCGTCGTCGTCACCCACCGGGCGCCGGACGCCGCCCTCTCGGCGACCGTGGCCAGGCTGCGGACGCTCGACACCGTTCGCGGAGTGGCCAGCATCATGCGCGTGGAAGGGGAGTAGATCCCAGTGAACCTCAAGCTCGACCAGCCCCGAATGTCCGGCACCCACCAGTGGCGCGGCATCATCGAGGAGTACCGCGACCGGCTGCCGGTCGCCGCGGACGCCCCGGTGGTCACGCTGCTGGAGGGCGGCACCCCGCTCGTCCCGGCGCAGCTGCTGTCGGAGCGGACCGGCTGCGACGTCTACCTGAAGGTCGAGGGGGCCAACCCCACCGGCTCGTTCAAGGACCGCGGCATGACCATGGCCATCAGCAAGGCCAAGGAGGCCGGCGCCCAGGCCGTCATCTGCGCCTCCACCGGCAACACCTCCGCGTCCGCGGCCGCCTACGCGGTGCGCGCCGGGATGGTGTGCGCCGTGCTCGTGCCGCAGGGCAAGATCGCGCTCGGCAAGATGGGGCAGGCGCTGGTGCACGGCAGCCGCATCCTCCAGGTCGACGGCAACTTCGACGACTGCCTCGACCTGGCCCGCGGGCTGAGCGAGAAGTACCCGGTGGCGCTGGTCAACTCGGTCAACCCCGCGCGCATCGAGGGGCAGAAGACCGCGGCCTTCGAGGTCGTGGACGCGCTCGGCGACGCGCCCGACGTGCACGTGCTGCCGGTCGGGAACGCGGGGAACATCACCGCGTACTGGAAGGGGTACCGCGAGTACGCCGCCGACGGCCCGGCCACCCGCCGGCCGCGGATGTGGGGCTTCCAGGCGTCGGGGTCCGCGCCGATCGTCAACGGCGCGCCGGTCCGTCAGCCGCAGACCATCGCCACCGCGATCCGGATCGGCAACCCGGCGTCCTGGACGCAGGCGGAGCAGGCCCGGGACGAGTCCGGCGGCCTCATCCAGGCGGTGACGGACCGCCAGATCCTGGCCGCCTACCGGCTGCTGGCCGCGCGCGAGGGCGTCTTCGTGGAGCCCGCGTCGGCGGCGTCCGTGGCCGGGCTGCTCAAGGCCGCGGACGAGGGCCTGGTCGACCCCGGCCAGCGGATCGTCTGCACGGTCACCGGCAACGGGCTCAAGGACCCCGACTGGGCGGTGGCCGGCGCGCCCCGGCCCGTCACGGTCCCGGTCGACGCGGACGCGGCCGCCGCCAGCCTCGGCCTCGCCTGACCCGTACGGGCGTATGCCCTCCCCGGAGGGATGCCCCGGCCCCGCGGAGGGGCACCCCAGGGGAGAGGGTGCCCCTTCCCCCTGGGGCCGGGGGCGCACGTGCCGTGGGCGACACGCTTCACGCGCGGTACGTGCGCCCTATGTCGCGGTGGAACCTTGTTTCGATACGCTGGACCCAGCGGCGCCGACGTGCCGCCCCGCGCGGTTGTGGAAACCGCAGCTCCCCGCCCCGGTGCCTGGCGTCCTCGCCGTGCCCGCAGGGCTACCCCGTACCAAGGAGATTTCTCGAACGATGGCCGGTCCCGCGTTCCGCGCTGCCGCAGTACGAGTGCGCGTCCCCGCGACCAGCGCCAACCTGGGCCCCGGCTTCGACGCCTTCGGGCTCGCCCTGGGGCTCTACGACGACGTGGTCGTCCGCGTGGCCGACGCCGGTCTGCACGTCGACATCGCGGGTGAGGGCGCCGACACGCTGGCCCGGGACGAGAAACACCTGGTCGTCCGCTCGCTGCGGACCGCCTTCGATCTGCTCGGCGGCCAGCCGCGCGGCCTGGAGGTGGTGTGCGCCAACCGCATCCCGCACGGCCGCGGCCTCGGCTCCTCCTCCGCCGCCATCTGCGCGGGCATCATCGCGGCCCGCGCGGTGACCATAGGCGGGCCCGGGGTGCTCGACGACACCGCGCTGCTGGAGTTGGCCACCGAGATCGAGGGCCACCCCGACAACGTCGCGGCGTGTCTGCTGGGCGGGTTCACCCTGGCGTGGACGGAGGGCGGCGCGGCCCGCGCGGTCCGAATGGACCCCGCGCAGTCGCTGGTTCCGGTGGTTTTCGTGCCGGCCGTACCGCTGCTGACCGAGACCGCCCGCGGGCTGCTGCCGAGGACCGTCCCCCATGTGGACGCCGCGGCGAACGCGGGCCGGGCCGCGCTGCTGGTCGAGGCGCTGACCAGGCGTCCCGAGCTGCTGCTGCCGGCCACCGAGGACCGCCTGCACCAGGAGTACCGGGCCCCGGCGATGCCGGAAACCGTCGCCCTGGTGAACCGTCTGCGCGCGGAAGGCGTCCCTGCTGTCGTGTCGGGTGCCGGGCCGACCGTGCTCGCGCTCACCGACGAGGGATCCGCCGACAAGGTCTCGCGTCTCGCGGGCGGGGGCTGGGCGGCGAACCGCCTGGCCCTGGACGCCGCCGGGGCGAGTGTGCTGCCTCTCGCAGGTGGGCAGTGACACGATTGCCGGTCGAGGAGAGGGGGAATATCTGTTGGACCGGGTAGTGTTAACCTCAAGCCAGCATTCGCCGCCCGATGGGCGCGATCGGCTGTGTCCCCAACGGGGGACGCCATTTCTTCCGGGAGCCTCCCACACCGCATAGGCGATCCGGCCGATACGTCAGAGAATCGGTCAGTCCGTCCGAGCAGTGTCGAGCACGCTCCGGATCCGGTACGAGTTCTCCGTGCCGGAAGCACGTATGCATTTCTGCCGCCATCAGGCGGACCACCGCCCCGGGTCTGAACAGCGGGAACGCCAGATCCGGACAGCACGACCGGTCGCCGAGCCAGACAGGCCGACGTCCGCTCCAGGGAAGGACCCTTCGTGAGCGACACCACCGATCTGATGGGCGTGCGCGCAGACAACACTGTCGCCGCGTCCGAAGCCGCCGCGCCTGCCACCGGTGCTGCCACGACCAGTGCCTCACGGCGACGCCGGTCCGGTACCGGTCTGGAGGGCATGGTGCTGGCCGAACTTCAGCAGGTCGCCGCCGGGCTCGGCATCAAGGGCACGGCGCGGATGCGCAAGGGCCAGTTGATCGAGACCATCAAGGAGCGCCAGGCCGGCGGCGGGGCCGCTGCCCCGCAGGCCGTCGCCGACGCCCCGGCGGAGAAGCCCAAGCGCCGCGCCACCTCGCGGGCCCGCCTGGAGCAGGCGGCCGGCGACAGTGCCGAGGGCGGCACCGTGACGGCCGTCGCGCCGCCGGAGGCCAAGCAGCAGATCGAGATCCCCGGCCAGCCGGCCGGCGAGAAGACCAAGACCGCCCCCGAGAAGGCCGACAAGGCGCCGGAGAAGGCGAAGGCCGAGGCCGCCACCGAGACCGCCGAGGGCCGCACCGACGCCAAGGAGGCCAAGGGCGGCGACGGCAAGGGCCAGGGCGGCGGCTCGGGCGACGACCGCCAGGACCGGCAGCGCGGCCAGCGCGGCGACCGCCGCGAGCGGCAGCGCGACCGCCAGCGCAACCGCGGTGAGGACGCCGACGGGCAGCAGCGCCAGCGCGGCCAGCAGCAGAGCCAGCCGCAGGGCCAGCAGGGCGGCCCGCAGGACGACGACGAGTTCGGCGAGGGCCGGGGCCGTCGCCGGGGCCGCTACCGCGACCGCCGGGGCCGTGGCCGCGGGCGCGAGGAGTTCGGCGCCGGCGAGCCGCAGGTCGCCGACGACGACGTGCTGATCCCGGTCGCGGGCATCCTCGACATCCTCGACAACTACGCCTTCATCCGGACCTCCGGCTACCTGCCCGGGCCCAACGACGTGTACGTCTCGCTCGCCCAGGTCCGCAAGAACGGCCTGCGCAAGGGCGACCACGTCACCGGCGCGGTCCGCCAGCCCAAGGACGGCGAGCGGCGCGAGAAGTTCAACGCGCTGGTCCGGCTGGACTCCGCCAACGGCATGGGCGCCGACTCCGGCCGCGGCCGTCCGGAGTTCAACAAGCTCACCCCGCTGTACCCGCAGGAGCGGCTGCACCTGGAGACCGACCCGGGCGTGCTGACCACGCGGATCATCGACCTCGTGTCGCCGATCGGCAAGGGCCAGCGCGGTCTGATCGTGGCCCCGCCGAAGACCGGCAAGACCATGATCATGCAGGCGATCGCCAACGCGATCACCACCAACAACCCCGAGTGCCACCTGATGGTCGTGCTCGTGGACGAGCGGCCCGAAGAGGTCACCGACATGCAGCGGTCGGTGAAGGGCGAGGTCATCTCCTCGACCTTCGACCGCCCGGCCGAGGACCACACCACGGTGGCCGAGCTGGCCATCGAGCGGGCCAAGCGGCTGGTGGAGCTGGGCCACGACGTGGTCGTCCTGCTGGACTCCATCACCCGTCTGGGCCGCGCCTACAACCTGGCGGCGCCCGCCTCCGGCCGCATCCTGTCCGGTGGTGTCGACTCCACGGCGCTCTACCCGCCGAAGCGGTTCTTCGGCGCCGCGCGCAACATCGAGGACGGCGGCTCGCTGACCATCCTGGCCACCGCGCTGGTGGAGACCGGCTCGCGGATGGACGAGGTGATCTTCGAGGAGTTCAAGGGCACCGGCAACATGGAGCTCAAGCTCGACCGCAAGCTCGCCGACAAGCGCATCTTCCCCGCGGTGGACGTCGACGCGTCCGGCACCCGCAAGGAGGAGATCCTGCTCGGCGGCGAGGAGTTGGGCATCGTCTGGAAGCTGCGCCGGGTGCTGCACGCCCTGGACCAGCAGCAGGCGATCGAGCTGCTGCTGGACAAGATGAAGCAGACCAAGTCCAACGCCGAGTTCCTGATGCAGATCGCCAAGACCACCCCGGGTCAGAACAACGACTGATCCGGCGGTGCCGGCGGCCCGGCCGGCCCACCGGACCCGGCCGACTGGTTGACGCTTCACCCAAGTGCCCCCGGTTGAGCCGTCACCCGATCTGCGCAAGCGCCCGCGTAACCCCTCTGACCTGGGGATACGCGGGCGCTTCGGCGTCCGCGGCGGCCCGCCGGGGAATCGCCCGAATGGCGGCCCGCGGAGGTCCGGGCGCACGATGGAACGTCCGAGGTCGTACGTGATCACGGACGTGAGGAAGCCGAGGTGCCGCCATGCCGGACGAGGAGCGGCCGGCGACCGGATCCAGCCCGAGCGGGGCCGGAGAGGGCCGCAGGCGCCGCCGCAGGGCTCTGCGGATCGCGGCCTGGACCGCGGCGGCCGCGGTGCTGGCCGGCGGCGCGGGAACGGGTTACCTGTACCACCGGTTCAACAGCAACATCCACAGCGTGGACATCGACGGGGCGCTGGGCCGTAACCGCCCGGCTCCGCTCGGCAACGGCGCGATGGACATCCTCGTGCTGGGCTCGGACTCCCGTTCCGGGGCCAACCGCTCCTACGGCCGGGACAACGGCACCGCCCGCTCCGACACGGCGATGATCGTGCACCTGAACAAGGGCCACACCTCCGCCAGCGTGGTCAGCATCCCCCGCGACACGCTGATCGACCGGCCCGCCTGCACCAACAGCCACGGCGCCGCCGAGCCGGCCGTCCAGCAGGTGATGTTCAACTCGGCGTACGAGGCCGGCGGCCCGGCGTGCGCGGTCAAGACCGTCGAGCACCTCACCGGGCTGCGCATGGACCACTACATCGAGGTGGACTTCACCGGCTTCAAGCGCCTGGTCGACGCCATGGACGGGGTGCCGCTGAGCACCACCCGGCCGATCCAGGACCCCAAGAGTCACCTCACCCTCCCGGCCGGCCGGCACACCCTGGACGGCGAGCAGGCGCTCGGCCTGGTGCGTACCCGGCACGGCGTCGGCGACGGCAGCGACCTGGGCCGTATCCAGCTCCAGCAGGCGTTCCTCAAGGCGCTCATGGACCGCGTCCACGGCCTGGGCGTGCTGAGCAGCCCCACCAAGCTGTTCTCGGTCGCCGACACCGCCACCAAGGCCGTCACCACCGACACCGGGCTCGGCTCGGTGAACAAGCTGATGGGCCTGGCCGAGAGCGTGCAGCACCTGGGCGCCAAGAACGTGCACATGGTGACGCTGCCGGTACGCTACGCGCCCGACGACCCCAATCGGGTGGAGCCGGTCGACCGGCAGGCGGACCTGGTGTGGGCGGCGATGCGGGCCGACCGGCCGATCCCGGCCGCGGCCACCGCCGGCACGGCCGGGGCGGACGCCGACGGCTCCGGGGTGGTCCAGGAGCCGCCCGCCCGTACCCCTCCGCCGTCGCCGCGCTGACCCGAGGGCCCGCTCGTCGCGGCCCCGGCCGGACCGGTCCGAGCCTGAGCGGTGACCCGGGAATGAATGGGGGGCGGCCCTGGTTTTGGGAGATGCGGGCAGTCCTGGCAGACTGGTCCGCTGGCCCCGGTTCACGCACGCGCAACCCGCGCGGGCGACCCGGCGCCCTCCCGAACCTAGGAGCACCCTTGAAGCGCGACATCCACCCCGAGTACGTCGAGACCCAGGTCACCTGCACCTGTGGCGCCTCGTTCACCACCCGCAGCACGCAGACGAGCGGCCAGATCCGTGCCGACGTGTGCTCCGAGTGCCACCCGTTCTACACGGGCAAGCAGAAGATCCTCGACACCGGCGGCCGTGTCGCCCGCTTCGAGGCCCGCTTCGGCAAGAACGCCGGGTCCGCGAAGAAGTAGCGACCTGCGAGCGCCGGACTCCGGTCGCCCTGCCCAGGGTGACCGGACCGGCGCTTTGTCGTCCCGGATCCGGGCCGGTGGAGCCGGCGGGTGTCCCGGGCCGGCCCCAGCCCAAGGCAGCCACTACTCCTTCAGGGACCCACCATGTTCGAGGCGGTCGAGGATCTGATCGGCGAGCACGCCGACCTCGAGAAGCAGCTTGCCGACCCCACGGTCCACGCCGACCAGGCCAACGCCCGCAAGCTGAACAAGCGTTACGCGGAGCTCACCCCCATCATCGGCGCCTACCGCTCCTGGAAGCAGACCGGCGACGACATCGAGACCGCCCGTGAACTCGGCGCCGACGACCCGGAGTTCGCTGCCGAGGTCAAGGAGCTGGAGAAGCAGCGCGAGGAACTCACCGACCGGCTGCGGCTGTTGCTGGTGCCGCGCGACCCCAGCGACGACAAGGACGTCATCCTGGAGGTCAAGGCGGGCGAGGGCGGCGAGGAGTCCGCGCTGTTCGCCGGCGACCTGCTGCGGATGTACCTGCGGTACGCCGAGCGGGTCGGCTGGAAGACCGAGATCCTCGACGCCAACGCCTCCGACCTCGGCGGGTACAAGGACGTTCAGGTCGCGGTGAAGGCCCCTCGTTCCCATTCGGGGGTCTCACAGAGTCCCGGCCAGGGCGTGTGGGCGCGGCTGAAGTACGAGGGCGGGGTGCACCGGGTGCAGCGCGTGCCGGCCACCGAGTCGCAGGGCCGCATCCACACCTCCGCGGCCGGGGTGCTGGTCACCCCCGAGGCCGAGGAGGTCGAGGTCGAGATCAACGCCAACGAGCTGCGGATCGACGTCTACCGCTCGTCCGGTCCCGGCGGCCAGTCGGTCAACACCACCGACTCCGCGGTCCGCATCACCCACCTGCCCTCGGGCCTGGTCGTCTCCTGCCAGAACGAGAAGAGCCAGCTGCAGAACAAGGAGTCGGCGATGCGCATCCTGCGCTCCCGGCTGCTGGCCGCCGCGCAGGAGGAGGCCGAGCGGGAGGCGTCCGACGCCCGGCGCAGCCAGGTCCGCACCGTCGACCGCTCCGAGCGCATCCGGACGTACAACTTCCCGGAGAACCGCATCTCGGACCACCGGGTGGGCTTCAAGGCCTACAACCTGGACCAGGTGCTCGACGGGGACCTCGACGCGATGATCCAGGCGTGTGTGGACGCCGACTCCGCCGCGAAACTGGCCGCGGCCGGCGACGGCAGCTGACGAGGAGGCCCGGAAGTGAACCTGCTGCTCGCCGAAGTGGCGCAGGCCGCCCAGCGGCTCGCCGACGCGGGGGTGCCCTCGCCCCGGTTCGACGCCGAGGAACTGGCCGCGTACGTCCACGGCGTCCGCCGCGGCGAGCTGCACCGGGTGGACGACGGGGACTTCGACGCGCGCTACTGGGAGGCGGTGGCCCGCCGGGAGGCGCGCGAGCCGCTCCAGCACATCACCGGCCGCGCGTTCTTCCGCTACCTGGAACTCCAGGTCGGGCCGGGGGTGTTCGTGCCGCGCCCGGAGACCGAGACGGTGGTCGAGTGGGCGATAGACGCGGTGCGGGCGATGGACGTCGCCGAGCCGCGGATCGTCGACCTGTGCACCGGCTCCGGCGCGATCGCGCTGGCGCTGGCCCAGGAGGTGCCCCGGTCCCGGGTGCACGCGGTGGAGCTCTCCGAGCAGGCCCTGGAGTGGGCCGTGAAGAACACCGCGGGCAGCAAGGTGGACCTGCGGCACGGGAACGCGCTCACCGCGTTCCCCGACCTCAACGGCCAGGTCGACCTGGTGATCTCCAACCCGCCCTACATCCCGCTCACCGAGTGGGAGTATGGTCTCGCCCGAGGCGCGCGACCACGACCCCGAACTCGCCCTGTTCTCCGGTGAGGACGGCCTGGAGACCATCCGCGGCATCGAACGCACCGCGCACCGCCTGCTGCGGCCCGGCGGCGCCGTCGTCGTCGAGCACGCCGACTCCCAGGGCGGCCAGGTGCCGTGGATCTTCAAGGAGGACGCGGGCTGGGCGGACGCGGCCGACCACCCCGACCTCAACAACCGCCCCCGCTTCACCTCGGCGCGCAAGGCCATGCCGTGACGGTCCCGGCGGTCTACCGGGGGCGGCGAGGGGACGGCGGCACCTCGGCGCGCAGAGCGGTGCCGTGGCGGCGGATGATGGCAGGACGACGGCCCGCGGGGCCGGCGAGTAACGGCAGCAGGACAGTTTCTGGAGGTCATCTCATGGCACGGCGATACGACTGCTCGGACGCCGCCGACCGGGCCACCGGCCTGCGCGAGGCCACCTCGGCGGTCAAGCGCGGCGAGCTCGTGGTGCTGCCGACCGACACGGTCTACGGCATCGGCGCGGACGCCTTCGACAAGGACGCGGTGGGCGACCTGCTGGAGGCCAAGGGCCGCGGCCGCAACATGCCCTCGCCGGTGCTGGTCGGCTCGCCGAACACCCTGCACGGCATCGTCACCGACTTCTCCGAGCAGGCGTGGGAGCTGGTCGACGCCTTCTGGCCCGGCGCGCTGACCCTGGTCACCAAGCACCAGCCGTCGCTGCGCTGGGACCTGGGCGACACCCGCGGCACCGTCGCGGTGCGCATGCCGCTGCACCCGGTGGCCATCGAACTGCTCACCGAGACCGGACCGATGGCCGTCTCCAGCGCCAACCTCACCGGGATGCCCTCGCCGCAGGACTGCGACGCGGCCCAGGGCATGCTCGGCGACTCGGTGGCCGTCTACCTCGACGGTGGCCCCACCCCCGCCGCCGTGCCCTCGTCCATCGTGGACGTCACGGGCGGGACGCCGGTGCTGCTGCGGGCCGGGGCGATCAGCGCGGACGAACTGCGCAAGGTCGTACCCGACCTGGAGGAGCGCCGTTGACGACGCCCGACGGGCGTGCCATACGGGGTCGCGCGGGCCTGCCGGACGTCCTGCGGGGCACCGGCGCGGCCCACCCCGTTCCGCCGCAGGGCATGGACGTCCTGAGGGTCCTGCACGTCTGCACCGGCAACGTGTGCCGCTCGCCGATGGCCGAGCGGCTGATGCGGCACGGCCTCGCCCAGCGCCTGGGCGGGGCCGCGGCGGCGATCCTGGTGGAGTCCGCGGGCACGTGGGGCCACGAGGGCGCGCCGATGGAGGCGCACGCGGCCACCGTCCTGGCCGAGTACGGCGCCGACGCGGCCGGCTTCATCGGCCGCGAACTGCTCGACGACCACGTCATCGACGCCGACCTGGTGCTCACCGCCACCCGCGACCACCGGGCCCAGGTCATCTCGATGGGCCACGCGGCCGGCCTGCGCACCTTCACGCTCAAGGAGTTCACCCGCCTGGTCCGGGCGATAGACCCGGCCACCCTGCCCGAGGGCAGCGTCACCGAGCGGGCCCGCTCCCTGGTCCGGGCCGCGGCCGCGCTGCGCGGCTGGCTGATCGCCCCCAGCCCGGACGCCGACGAGGTGAACGACCCGTACGGGGCCCCCGTCACGTACTTCCGCAGCATCGGCGAGGAGATCCACGCGGCGCTGGACCCCGTGGTCACCGCGCTGACCGGAATCCCGGCCACCGTTTAGCCCAACCGGGCCGTGCCAGGGCGGGCCGATCCGGGGTCGGCGACCCTACAGTGGAGGCCGGTACCACCTCTGCCCGCCGGGAGCCCGCCATGCCGGTCGCAGGAAAAACCGTGTCGCCGTCCGCATTCGCAGACGGAGACGAGGCCGCCGTCGCCCTCACCGAGCCCGCACGGCCGCACCCGCTCACGGAGCCGCCGGCCGTGCCGCTCACCGCGCCCGCCCCGGCCCCCGAGCCGCCGCCCGGCGAGTCCGCGCCGGCCGCGCCCCCGCCGGCGCCCCACACCGCCGCGCAGGCCCCTGCGCCCTTGCCCGACGCGTTCCCCGGCGCCTTCCCCGACGGGTTCGCCGCGCTGCGGCACCAGGACCCGGAGCTGGCCGAGGTGCTGCTCGGGGAGCTGGAGCGGCAGTGCGGCAGCCTCCAGCTGATGGCGGGGGAGAACTTCACCTCGCCCGCCGTCCTCGCCGCCCTCGGCTCACCGCTGGCCAACAAGTACGCCGAGGGCTACCCCGGACGCCGCCACCACGCGGGCTGCGAACTCGTGGACGCCGCCGAGCGGCTGGCCGTGCTGCGGGCCACCGCGCTCTTCGGCGCCGAGCACGCCAACGTGCAGCCTTACTCAGGCTCCTCCGCGATGCTGGCCGCCTACGCCGCCCTGCTCGTGCCCGGCGACACCGTGCTGGCCGCGGCGCTGCCGCACGGCGGCCACCTCACCCACGGCTCGCGGGCCAGCTTCTCCGGGCGCTGGTTCGACGTTCGTCGGCTACGGGGTGCGCGCCGACACCGGTCTGGTCGACTACGACCAGGTGCGCGACCTGGCCCTGGCGCACCGGCCGAAGGCCATCGTGTGCGGGGGCATCGCCTACCCGCGGCACCTGGACTACGCGGCCTTCCGGTCCATCGCCGACGAGGTGGACGCCTACCTCGTCGCCGACGCCGCCCACACCCTCGGCCTGGTCGCCGGCGGGGCCGCCCCGAGCCCGGTGCCGTACGCCGACGTGGTGTGCGCCACCACGCACAAGACGCTGCGCGGGCCGCGCGGCGGCCTGATCCTGTGCGGCGCGGAGCTGGCCGAGCGGATCGACCGGGCGGTCTACCCGTTCGCGCAGGGCGGCCCGCACATGCACAGCGTCGCCGCGAAGGCGGTCGCGTTCGGCGAGGCGGCGGGCCCGGCCTTCGCCGGCTACGCCCACCAGGTGGTCGCCAACGCCCGGCTGCTGGCGTCGGGGCTGGCCGCCGAGGGCCTGGACGTCCTCACCGGCGGCACCGACACCCACCTGATCGCCGCCGACGTCTCCGCCGCGGGCCTGAGCGGGCTGCGGGCCCGCGAGCTGTGCGCGGCCGCGGGGATCGTGCTCGACAAGTGGCGGGTGCCCTTCGACTTCCGCCGCGACGACGGCTGCTCCGGCCTTCGGCTGGGCACCGCGGCGGTCACCACCCAGGGCATGGCGGACACCGAGATGGCACCGGTGGCGGCGCTGGTCGGCCGGGCGCTGCGCGAGGACCCCGCCACGGGCGGGGCGGTCGCCGAACTCGTCCGGCGATTTCCGCCGTACCCGGACCGGCGGGCGGCCGCGGCGGGGTGAGGGGGCCGGGGGGTGCGACGACGGTCGTGACGGGGGCGGTTCGTCCGGGTATATCCCGCGATGCACCCCGGTTGAAGCCCAACTACCGCCTGAGAAAGGGCTGTTGGCGTTTCGGACCGACTCCGTTACCTGCCCGCTACAGCCCCGTCGCAACCCTTCGGGCACGCTGTGAGTCTTGTGAGGTGTTCGCCGACTCGGCCCGGCCACCACTAGGGTGTGACGCTGTGAGGTTCCCCCGGACGTGTGCGCTGCGTCGCTGCGCCCCCGAAAACGTCGGAGGCTGCGCGTGCGCGAGTATCTGCTGACCCTGTGCGTCTCCGCGGCGGTCACGTACCTGCTGACCGGCCCGGTGCGGAAGTTCGCCATCGCCGCCGGCGCGATGCCCCCGATCCGCGACCGCGACGTGCACCGCGAACCGACGCCGAGACTCGGCGGCATCGCGATGTTCGGCGGGCTGTGCGCGGGTCTGCTGGTCGCCGCGCACCTGGCCAACCTGGGCGACGTCTTCGCCCTCTCCAACGAGCCGCGGGCCCTGCTCTCCGGCGCCGGCCTGATCTGGCTGCTGGGCGTCCTGGACGACAAGTGGGGCGTGGACGCGCTGATCAAGCTCGGCGTGCAGATGATCGCCGCCGGCGTGATGGTCCTGCAGGGCCTGACCATCCTGTGGCTGCCGGTGCCCGGCATCGGCACGGTGGCCCTCACCCCGATCCAGTCCACCCTGCTCACCGTCGCCCTGGTGGTCATCACCATCAACGCGGTGAACTTCGTGGACGGCCTGGACGGCCTCGCCTCCGGCATGGTGTGCATCGCCGCCATCGCGTTCTTCATGTACGCGTACCGCATGTGGTACGGCTACGGCATCGAGGCGGCCGCGCCCGCGACGCTGTTCTCGGCGATCCTGATCGGTATGTGCGTGGGCTTCCTGCCGCACAACATCCACCCGGCCCGGATCTTCATGGGCGACTCCGGCTCGATGCTGATCGGCCTGGTGCTCTCCTCGGGCGCGATCTCGATCACCGGCCAGGTCGACCCGGACGCCATCACCGACTTCACCGGGTCGACCCGGGAGACCGTGCACTTCATGGTGCCGGTCTACATGCCGCTGCTGCTGCCGCTGACCATGATCGCGATCCCGGCGGCCGACCTGGTGCTCGCCGTGGTCCGCCGCACCTGGCGCGGGCAGTCGCCGTTCGCCGCCGACCGCGGCCACCTGCACCACCGGCTGCTGGAGATCGGCCACTCGCACAGCCGGGCGGTGCTGATCATGTACTTCTGGGCGGCGCTGTTCGCCTTCTCCGCCGTCGCCTTCTCGGTCAACTCCTCCAGCCTGTGGATCGTGCTGGTGATCGTGGTGCTGAGCGCGGTCGGCCTGGTGGTGCTGATGCTGCCCACCTTCACGCCGCACGCCCCGCGTTGGGCGGAGTCGGTGGTCCCGCCGCGGTTCCGCCGCCGCCGGCGCCGGCTGGCCGCCGCCGCTGCCGCCGCCGAGCGCGAGATGTGCTCCGCCGACCGGCCCGCGCTCAACGGCGCGACCGCCGTGGGCGATCGGCCGCGGCTGCCCGAGCGGCGCACGGCCGACAGCACGACGCGCTGAGCCCGGACACTCGTTGTGGTGGATCGTGGACGCGGTGCGACCAACGGCCGGTCGGCAGCGGCGCCGGTAAACTCGGCAATTCCCGTAAATGGGACGGCGTGTCGCTACCTCGCGCGTGTGACAGGCAGCACATCTTCATGGTAAAGACCGCATCAAAAACTTTGTGATACCGTTCACGAAAGCAGGGAACCGGCCGAAAGACCTTGAGAGAGACGGTCTTCCGGCGAGAGGCACACCCTCGTCCCCGCGCCAGCTCGTCTCCGACGACATCCGTTCGCCCCAACTCCCGCCGGAGGAGCCGCTCATCATGCAGCCCAACGACGCCCGGATTCTCCGCGGCTCGGCCATCGTCGCCGGGCCGGCAGGGGTGGTGGCCACTGTCGTCAGCGCCCTCGTCGCAGGTGAGAAGGGCCTGATCGCCGGGTTGGTGGCGCTGGGCGTGGTGGCCGTGTTCTTCGCCGGCGGTTCCTGGACGCTGATGCGCCTGACCCAGGACCGCCCGCAGCTCGCGATGTCGGCCGGGATGCTCGTCTACGCCGTGCAGATCCTGCTCATCGGCGTCTTCGTGATCCTCTTCAAGGGGACCACCGCCTTCAGCGGCCGCGCCTTCGGGCTGTGCCTCGTGGTGACCGCGCTCGCCTGGGTGGGCGGCCAGATCAAGCAGACACTGACCAGCAAGATGCTCTACGTCGATCCCGAACCGTCGGTCCCGCCGCGGAAGCAGGAGGCGGGCGCGGTGTCGACGGGATCGCGCGATGCAACGTAAGGGGAGGGTAAAAGCCCTTCACGCAGGTCTGCTATCGTCCGGAGTCGCATCCGGACGTGAGGGCCCCTCTGGGAAGCAGAGGGTCATGCCCCCGCGCCCTGCGGTGTATTCGGAACCGGTGCCGTGTTCGCGGCGCGGACGAGTGCCCGCCGCCGGATGCGAGCTCTCGGCGGACCGCGGAGGCCCGGCCACACCACCCCCGAAGCGCCGAACAGCGGCCCCACCAGCCGCGCTGACACACAAGGTTGCCGTTACTTATGCGTCACGACGAAGGAGTCACGGGTGAGTGCCCACACGCTGCTCGCTGAGGCTGGATGCCACATCCAGCACGACTGCGCATTCCCCGCGCCGGGCCTCCACTCGTTCGACTTCAAGCCGATCTTCAGCATCGGCAGCTTCGACTTCACCAAGCCGATGCTGCTCGCGGTCATCTGCATGCTGCTGGTGGTCGGCTTCTTCTGGACCGCGTTCCGCAAGCCCAAGCTGGTCCCGGGCAAGCTGCAGCTGGTCGGCGAGATCGGCTACACGTTCGTCGCCCGCAGCATCGCGCGCGAGGTGATCGGCAAGAAGGGCGACAAGTTCGTCCCCTTCCTCACGTCGATCTTCTTCTTCGTGTGGATCATGAACGTGATGTCGGTGATCCCGCTGGCACAGTTCCCGGCGACCTCGCGCTTCGCGTTCCCGGTCGGCCTGGCCGCGCTGGTCTACATCACGTACATGTACCTGACGTTCAAGACGCACGGCTTCCGCGGCGGCATCAAGAACCTGGTCTGGCTCGGCGGGCTGCCCAAGCCGCTGGTCCCGCTGATCGTGGTGCTGGAGTTCTTCTCCAACGTCATCCTCCGGCCGTTCACCCTCGCGGTGCGGCTGTGGGCCAACATGTTCGCCGGCCACATGCTGATCGTGATGTTCAGCGTCGCCACCTGGTACCTGCTGACCCCCTCCCTCTTCTCGGCGGTGGCCGGCGGCTCGTTCATCGTCGCGGTCCTGCTGACCGCCCTGGAAGTGCTGATCCAGTTCCTCCAGGCGTACATCTTCACGCTGCTCGCCTCCATCTACATCCAGGGAGCGCTCGAAGAGGGTCACTGACCCGAGCGGCACCGCACGGACCTCCACTCCGACCCACCACCCGACTTCCGCTGGGAAACCCACCAGCGGACCCCATAACGAAGGAAGACAGGGAAATGTCTGCCGAGATCGTTAACCTCGCCGCCGCCACCACCGCTGGCCGTCTGGGCGCCGTCGCCTACGGTCTCGCCGCCATCGGCCCCGGCGTCGGCATCGGTCTGGTCTTCGGCCACTCGATCGAGGCCATGGCCCGCCAGCCCGAGGCCATGCCGATCATCCGCACCAACATGTTCCTCGGCTTCGCCCTCTGTGAGGTGCTCGCGCTTCTCGGTCTGGTCGTGCCCTTCATCTTCCAGAGCTGAGCTGTCCTCACCGATAGCCACACTCGACGAAAGGTTCGGACATGATGACCTTCCTCGCGCAGGAGGGGGCGCAGAACCCGCTCATCCCCGACACCGCGGAACTGATCATCGGTCTGCTGTGCTTCTTCATCGTCTTCGGCTTCCTCGGCAAGAAGCTCCTGCCGGGCATCCAGAAGACCCTTGAGGAGCGGCACGACGCGATCGAGGGCGGCCTGGAGCGCGCGGAGAAGGCGCAGGCCGAGGCCAACCGCACGCTGGAGGAGTACAAGGCCCAGCTCGCCGGTGCCCGTCACGAGGCCGCCCGGATCACCGAGCAGGCGCGTGAGCAGGGTGCGCAGATCATCGCGGAGATGCGCGAGGAGGGCCAGCGTCAGCGGGAGGCGATCATCGCCGCCGGCCACGCCCAGATCGAGGCGGACCGCCGCCAGGTCACGGTCACCCTCCGCCAGGAAGTCGGCCGGATCGCCACCGACCTGGCCGGCCGCGTGGTGGGCGAGTCCCTGGAGGACGCGGCCCGTCAGTCCCGCGTGGTCGACCGCTTCCTCGACAACCTCGAGGAGAGCGCCGACGCCGCCGAGGCCGCCCGATGAACGGTGCGAGCCGTGGAGGCGCTGGCCGCCGCGCGCGACCGGCTGAACGCGCTCACCGACAGCACGTCGGTGGACGCCGAGGCCCTCGGCGCGGAGCTGGCCGCCCTCACCGCGCTGCTCGACCGGGAGGGCACGCTGCGGCGCGCCCTGACCGACCCCGCGCAGCCCGGCGAGGCGAAGGCGGAGCTGGCCCGGCGGCTGCTCGGCAGCCGGCTCGGCGGCGAGGCCCTCGACGTGGTCAACGGCATGGTCCGGTCCCGCTGGTCGCAGTCGCGCGACCTGGTGGACGCCCTGGAGGAGCTGGCCGACTGCGCCGACCTCATCGCGGCCCAGCGGGCCGGCGGTCTGGACGACGTGGAGGACGAGCTCTTCCGGTTCGGCCGGATCGCGGCCGGCAGCAGCGAGCTGCGGGCGGCCCTGGGCGACCGGGTGGCCGGCGGCGCCGCCAAGGCCACGCTGCTGGACACGCTGCTCGGCGACCGGGTCCACCCGGTCACGAAGCGGCTGGTCGTGCGGCTGGTCACCGCGCCGCGAGGACGTAGCCTGGAAGGCGGGATCGAGTCCCTGTCCAAGCTGGCCGCCGCCCGTCGGGGCCGGATGGTCGCGGAAGTGGTCTCGGCGGTCCCGCTGAACGAGTCGCAGAAGCAGCGCCTCGGCGCCGCGCTGACCCGGCTCTACGGGCGACCGGTCCACCTGAACCTGGACGTGGACCCCGCGGTCCTCGGCGGGGTGCGGGTCCGGGTCGGCGACGAGGTCATCAACGGCTCCGTGGCGGACCGGCTGGAAGAGGCCGCGCGCCGCATGGCCGGCTGAGCAGGTCACCAACTCAACAAGCATGTAGGCGGCCCGAGTTGGGCCGAACAGTGTCCTCTGGGGGGATCCCCCAGATCCCCCAGAATTCAGGGCCCAACAAGGAGAGCAGGGAACCCAGATGGCGGAGCTCACGATCCGGCCGGAGGAGATCCGGGACGCGCTGGAGACGTTCGTCCAGTCGTACCAGCCGGACGCCGCCTCGCGCGAGGAGGTCGGCACGGTCAGCGTTGCCGGAGACGGCATCGCGAAGGTCGAGGGCCTGCCCTCGGCCATGGCGAACGAGCTGCTGCAGTTCGAGGACGGCACCCTCGGCCTCGCCCTCAACCTCGAGGAGCGCGAGATCGGTGCGATCGTCCTCGGCGAGTTCAGCGGTATCGAGGAGGGACAGCCGGTGCGCCGCACCGGCGAGGTGCTGTCCGTGGCGGTCGGCGAGGGCTACCTGGGCCGGGTCGTGGACCCGCTGGGCAACCCGATCGACGGCCTCGGCGAGATCGAGACGGACGGCCGCCGCGCCCTGGAACTGCAGGCCCCCACGGTCATGCAGCGCAAGTCGGTGCACGAGCCCATGCAGACCGGCCTGAAGGCCGTCGACTCGATGACGCCCATCGGCCGCGGCCAGCGTCAGCTGATCATCGGCGACCGGCAGACCGGCAAGACCGCCCTCGCGGTCGACACGATCATCAACCAGCGCGACAACTGGCGTTCCGGCGACCCGCAGAAGCAGGTCCGCTGCATCTACGTCGCCATCGGCCAGAAGGGCTCCACCATCGCGGGCGTGCGCGCCTCGCTGGAGGAGGCCGGCGCGCTGGAGTACACCACGATCGTCGCCGCCCCCGCGTCCGACCCGGCCGGCTTCAAGTACCTCGCCCCCTACACCGGCTCGGCCATCGGCCAGCACTGGATGTACCAGGGCAAGCACGTGCTGATCGTCTTCGACGACCTGTCCAAGCAGGCCGACGCCTACCGCGCCGTGTCGCTGCTGCTGCGCCGCCCGCCGGGCCGCGAGGCATACCCCGGCGACGTCTTCTACCTGCACTCCCGCCTGCTGGAGCGCTGCGCGAAGCTCTCCGACGAGCTCGGCGCGGGCTCGATGACCGGCCTGCCGATCGTCGAGACCAAGGCGAACGACGTGTCGGCGTTCATCCCGACCAACGTCATCTCCATCACCGACGGCCAGTGCTTCCTGGAGTCGGACCTGTTCAACGCCGGTCAGCGTCCCGCGCTGAACGTCGGTATCTCGGTCTCCCGGGTCGGCGGCTCCGCGCAGATCAAGGCGATGAAGAGCGTCGCCGGCCGGCTGCGCGTGGACCTCGCCCAGTTCCGCGAGCTGGAGGCGTTCGCCGCCTTCGGTTCCGACCTGGACGCGGCCTCGAAGGCGCAGCTGGAGCGCGGGCAGCGGATGGTCGAGCTGCTCAAGCAGGGCCAGTACGCGCCGTACTCGATCGAGGACCAGGTCGTCTCGATCTGGGCCGGCACCACCGGCCAGCTCGACGACGTGCCGGTCGTGGACGTCCGCCGCTTCGAGCGCGAGCTGCTGGACTACCTGCACCGCGAGCACAAGTCGCTGCTCACCGCGATCGTCGAGACCGGCAAGCTGCCGGACGAGACGATCCAGGCGCTGACCGAAGCCGTGGCCGCCTTCAAGAAGCAGTTCGAGACGTCCTCGGGCGCGCTGCTGGTCGAGGGCTGATCGCATGGGTGCACAGATTCGGGTCTACAAGCGCCGGATCAAGACCGTCACCGCCACCAAGAAGATCACCAAGGCGATGGAGATGATCGCCGCCTCGCGCATCATCAAGGCGCAGCGCCAGGTGGCGGCCTCGTCCCCGTACGCGGACGAGCTCACCCGCGCGGTGACGGCCGTGGCGACCGGTTCCAACACCCGGCACCCGCTGACGACGGAGGCCGAGAGCCCCCGTCGGGCGGCGGTGCTGCTGATCACCAGCGACCGCGGCCTGGCCGGCGGCTACTCGTCCAACGCGATCAAGGCGGCCGACCGGCTCACCGAGCGGCTGCGCGCGGAGGGCAAGGAGGTCGACGTCTACCTGGTCGGCCGCAAGAGCGTGGCGTACTTCACGTTCCGTGACCGGAAGGTCGCGGGGTCGTGGACGGGCTTCTCCGACAGCCCGTCGTACGCGGACGCCAAGACCGTGGCGGAGCCCCTGATCGCGTCGATCCTCACCGACACCGAAGAGGGCGGTGCGGACGAACTGCACATCGTCTTCACCGAGTTCGTGTCGATGATGACGCAGACCCCGGTCGACCGCCGGCTGCTGCCGCTCGCCCTGAAGAAGGACGGCGAGCCGGCCGACGGCGTCGAGGCGGGGAAGGCGAGGACCGAGGCGCTTCCGCTGTTCGAGTTCGAGCCGTCGGCGGAGGGCGTGCTGGACGCGCTGCTGCCGCGGTACGTCGAGAGCCGCATCTACAACGCCCTGCTGCAGGCCGCCGCCTCCGAGCACGCGGCCCGCCGACGGGCGATGAAGTCGGCGACCGACAACGCGGAAGATCTCATCAAGTCGCTCACGCGGCTTGCCAACGCGGCCCGACAGGCCGACATCACCCAGGAAATCAGCGAGATCGTCGGTGGTGCGAGTGCCCTGGCCGACGCGAACGCGGGGAGTGACTGACCACTATGACCACCACTGCAGAATCCGCCGCCCAGAGTGGCACGGCCACCGGTCGCGTGGCGCGGGTCATCGGCCCGGTCGTCGACGTGGAGTTCCCCGTCGACGCGATGCCGGAGATCTACAACGCGCTGCACGTCGAGGTCTCGGACCCGTCCGCGGACGGTGAGACCAAGACGCTGACCCTTGAGGTCGCCCAGCACCTGGGCGACGGCATGGTCCGCGCGATCTCCATGCAGCCCACCGACGGCCTGGTCCGCCAGGCGCAGGTGGTCGACACCGGCGACGGCATCACGGTGCCGGTCGGCGACGTCACCAAGGGCCGCGTCTTCAACACCCTCGGCCGGATCCTCAACGAGCCGGAGGCCGAGTCCGAGGTCTCCGAGCGCTGGGCGATCCACCGCAAGGCCCCGGACTTCGACCAGCTCGAGTCGAAGACCGAGATGTTCGAGACCGGCCTGAAGGTCGTCGACCTGCTCACCCCGTACGTCAAGGGCGGCAAGATCGGCCTGTTCGGCGGCGCGGGCGTGGGCAAGACCGTGCTCATCCAGGAAATGATCATGCGTGTGGCCAAGCTGCACGAGGGCGTTTCCGTCTTCGCCGGCGTCGGCGAGCGCACCCGTGAGGGCAACGACCTGATCGAGGAGATGGCCGAGTCCGGCGTGCTCCCGCAGACCGCCCTCGTCTTCGGCCAGATGGACGAGCCGCCGGGCACCCGGCTGCGGGTCGCCCTGGCCGGCCTGACCATGGCGGAGTACTTCCGCGATGTGCAGAAGCAGGACGTGCTGTTCTTCATCGACAACATCTTCCGCTTCACCCAGGCCGGTTCCGAGGTCTCCACGCTGCTCGGCCGGATGCCCTCCGCGGTGGGCTACCAGCCGAACCTGGCCGACGAGATGGGTCTGCTCCAGGAGCGCATCACCTCGACCCGTGGCCACTCGATCACCTCGATGCAGGCGATCTACGTGCCCGCGGACGACCTGACCGACCCCGCCCCGGCGACCACCTTCGCCCACCTCGACGCGACGACCGTGCTCTCGCGGCCGATCTCGGAGAAGGGCATCTACCCCGCGGTGGACCCGCTGGACTCCACGTCCCGCATCCTGGACCCGCGCTACATCTCGCAGGAGCACTACGACTGCGCCTCGCGCGTCAAGGGGATCCTGCAGAAGTACAAGGACCTCCAGGACATCATCTCCATCCTCGGCATCGACGAGCTCGGCGAGGAGGACAAGCTCACCGTCTTCCGCGCCCGCCGCATCGAGCGCTTCCTGTCGCAGAACACCCACGCGGCGAAGCAGTTCACCGGTGTGGACGGCTCGGACGTGTCGCTGGACGAGTCGATCTCGGCGTTCAACGCGATCGCCGACGGCGACTACGACCACTTCCCGGAGCAGGCGTTCTTCATGTGCGGTGGCCTGGACGACCTCAAGGCCAACGCCAAGAAGCTCGGCGTCAGCTGACGATCGGCGGTTCACCGCCGGTCGTTCACCGGCCGTGCGTCCGTCGCACGGCCGGAGCCGGCCGGACGACAGCGGCGTGCGCGCCGCGCGTGTGAGGGGGCAGGGTACCCGGGCGGAGCCCCGGGGCGCCCGGCCCCCTCGCGCACCCCTTATTCTGTGTTTGACGTTCCACGCATCCACCGCGAACGGAGGGTGCCAACCCGAGGAGCCGTCTTGGCCGATCTTCACGTCGAGCTGGTCGCCGCGGACCGCAGTGTCTGGTCCGGCGAGGCCACCCTGGTCGTCGCCCGCACCATGTCGGGTGACATCGGCATCATGGCCAACCACGAGCCGCTGCTCGGGGTCCTCCAGTCCGGTCCGGTGACCATCCGGACCAGCGACGGCGGGACCGTGGTGGCCGCCGTGCACGGAGGGTTCATCTCCTTCTCCGACAACAAGCTGTCGATCCTCGCCGAGGTCGCCGAGCTCGCCGAGGAGATCGACGTCGACCGGGCCGAGCGGGCGCTCCAGCGCTCGAAGTCCGAGGACGACGCGTCGGCCGAGCGCCGCGCGGAGGTCCGGCTCGCCGCGGCGGCGGGCGCGCGCTGACCTGACCGGCCACGCGCCCGCCACGGGTGCGGGACCGGTCGGCGGGACGCCGGGGAAGGCCGCCCCATGCGGCAGGACACAGCAGTACGGCAGTGACCACGCAGGACCAGCAGGACCACGGTGCCGCGGATCGCCCTGAGGGGCGGTCCGCGGCACCGGCACAGCAAGGGCAGCATTCATGGCGTCCGCGAGGCGGATCGACAGGCGAGGAGGTCGGTGGAGGTGATCCTCGCTTTCGAAGTGGGCGGCGCGATTCTCGCCGCGGCACTGCTGGGGCTGTTCCTCATCGGGCTCCGCAGACGGTTGATCCAGCGCCCGGGCGGCACGTTCGACTGCAGCCTGCGGCTCGCCCCGGCGCCGGACGCGGAGCCCACGGGCAAGGGCTGGGTCTACGGCGTGGCCCGCTACAGCGGCGACCGGGTCGAGTGGTTCCGGGTCTTCTCCTACGCCTTCCGGCCGCGCCGGGTGCTGGAGCGGCCGGCGATCGAGGTCAAGGGGCGCCGCCAGCCCGAGGGCTCCGAGGAACTGGCGCTGCTGTCCGACGCGGTGGTGCTGTCCTGCTCCCACCGCGGCGTCCACCTGGAGCTGGCCATGAGCGACGACGCCCTCACGGGCTTCCTGGCCTGGCTGGAGGCCGCCCCGCCCGGGCAGCGGGTCAACGTGGCCTGAGCCGCGTCAGCGGTTCTCTCCCGGCACCCACAGCACGTCGCCGCGCTCCTTGTTCGCCGTGCGGGCGAGGATGAACAGCAGGTCCGACAGTCGGTTGAGGTAGGTCGCGGTGAGCGGGTTCATCGTGTCGCCGTGCTCTTCGAGCGCCGCCCAGGTGGAGCGCTCGGCGCGGCGGACGACCGTGCACGCCTGGTGCAGCAGGGCGGCTCCCGGGGTGCCGCCGGGCAGGATGAAGCTGCGCAGCTTGTCCAGGTCGGCCAGGAAGGTGTCGCAGTCGCCCTCCAGCCGGTCCACGTAGGACTGCTCGACCCGCAGCGGCGGGTACTTCGGGTCCGGGACCACGGGAGTGGCCAGGTCGGCGCCCACGTCGAACAGGTCGTTCTGCACGCGGGTCAGCACGGCCGCCACCGGCTCGGGCAGGCCGCCGAGCGCCAGGGCGGTGCCGATGACGGCGTTCGCCTCGTTGGCGTCGGCGTACGCAGCGATGCGGGTGTCGGTCTTCGCGGTGCGGCTCATGTCGCCGAGCGCGGTGGTGCCGTCGTCGCCGGTACGGGTGTAGATGCGGGTGAGATTGACCATGCCCCCGAGCGTAGTCGTGCGACCAAGGACACATCGTGACCCGCCCCTTACTTGCTGCGCTCGACGGTGAACGGGCGTTAAGGTCCGGCAAGATACCCCGAGGGAGAGGTGTGAGCCGTGACGAAGAAGCTCGCCGTCATCGGAGCCGGACTGATGGGCTCCGGCATCGCGCAGGTGTCCGCGCAGGCGGGTTACGAGGTGGTGCTCCAGGACGTCACGGACGGGGCGCTGGCCCGCGGCAGGGACGGCATCGCCGCGTCGTACGCCAAGTTCGTCGCCAAGGGCAAGCTCGCCGAGCAGGACGCGGAGGCGGCGCTGGCCCGGATCACCACCACGACCGATCTGGACGCGGTCGCCGACGCCGACCTGGTGGTGGAGGCCGTCTTCGAGCAGATCGACGTCAAGCAGGAGATCTTCCGCACGCTCGACCGCCTGGTGGGCGACGACGCCGTGCTGGCGTCCAACACCTCCGCGATCCCGATCACCAAGATCGCCGCGGCGACCTCCCGGCCCGAGCGCGTCGTGGGGACGCACTTCTTCTCGCCGGTGCCGATGATGCAGCTGTGCGAGCTGGTCCGCGGCTACAAGACCAGCGACGAAACCCTCGCCCGGGCCCGGGAGTTCGCCGAGAACACCGGGAAGACCTGCATCGTCGTCAACCGGGACGTGGCCGGCTTCGTCACCACCCGGCTGATCACCGCGCTGGTGGTCGAGGCCGTCAAGCTCTACGAGTCCGGGGTGGCCACCGCCGAGGACATCGACATCGCCTGCAAGCTCGGCTTCGGCCACGCGATGGGCCCGCTGGCCACCACCGACCTGACCGGTGTGGACGTGCTGCTGCATGCCACCGGCAACATCTACACCGAGTCCCAGGACGAGAAGTTCGCCGCGCCGGAGCTCATGCGCCGGATGGTCGACGCGGGCGACCTCGGCCGCAAGAGCGGGCAGGGGTTCTACACGTACTAACCGAAGTCACTCCATGGGGTGATTTCGGTATCGGTTCGCTCACAGACGGCAACTTCTCTGTACGACGGACCGTCAGTTGTGTGAAGACAGAACGGGTCCGTGCCGGCAACCAGCAATGTCGTCAACACCAGCACTGTCGGGGAGTGACTATGCACATCAGGGGCGACCACACCGAGCTGGTCGTCGGGGGGCGCCTCGACGTACGCAGCGCGGCGGACGCCCGTACGGTCCTGCACACCGCCGTCGACTCCGGGGACGGCGACCTCGTGCTGGACCTCACCGAGCTGGACTCGTGGGACGCGACCGGGCTCGGCGTCATCATGGGCGCGCACCGGCGCGCGGGCCGGGTCAACCGCCGGCTCGTGCTGCGCGGGGTGCCGCCGCAGATGCAGCGCCTCCTGGTCGCGACCCGCCTGCACAGAATCCTCGCAATCGAGGCCGAAAGGTGACGTAGGGGCGGTGCGCCACCCCCGCCACTTTTATGGACGGTGTGCGACCCTTTAGAGTTTCCGCATCGATGGCCAGTTGGCGCGCCAGTGCGTGTGCGCCGCAGATGGGGAACCGGGCGGCCGTCCGTGCACGAGTCTCCGCGACCGCCCAGGCAGGCCCCCACGTGGGACGCACCTTGGGGGCGTACGACATGGATGACACCGAGCGTTTCGGTTCCGGCGAGGGCCCGGGCGAGGACGCCTTCGCACGTGGCGTGAGCGGGGAGGACGAGCCCGACGACGGGCACGAGGAGTTCGACCCCTTCGGCTCGGGCGCGGGCGTCTACGGGTCCCGGCCCGGGACCGGACCGGGCGCGGCGCTGGAGTACCCGGCCCTGCCCGCACCCGAGGCGGCCGGAGCGCTCCCGCCCGCCGGCCCGCACGACTTCGACCCCTTCGGCACGGGCACGTCGCCCGGCGGCGCGGGCGAACTGCTCCTTGGGTCCTCCGGGGCGGCCCCCGTGCCCGCCGCGCCCTCGTCGGCGTCCGGCGGCAGCTTCGACGCCTTCGCCGCCGGCGCGGTACGCCCCTCCGCCGCAGACAATCCGGCGCTGCCCGTACTGCGCACCCCGCGTGAGGCGTCCCTCTTCGAGTCGGGCGCCCCCGTGCCGAAGGTGACCCGGCCCGCCCGCGATCCCTTCGCGCCCGAACCGGGCAGCAGCGGCGGCAGCCGCGTCGAGCGGGTCGTCGCGGGGGACTACCTGCTGAGCGTCAACCCGGTGGACGGCACCGAGATATCCCCGTGCCCGGCCGCGGAGCGCCCGACGCCGGTGCGCCGCACCCGCGCCGAGCGGACCGCCCGGATGAATTCGGCCCGGCCCGCCCCGCCGCCCGGTCCGCCGGCCCCCGAACTGCCGCTGCTGGAGCGGGACGAGGACCGCGAGCGGCTGGTCCGGCTGCTGTCCCGGGGCCGCTCGGTGCGCGTCACCGGCCCGTCCGGCTCCGGCCGCACCTCGCTGCTGGAATCCGTGTCCAACGCCTGCGCCGACCTCGCGCCCGAGGGCGTGCTGCGGCTGTCCGGCTACCGCCACACCCCCGCCGACCTCCTCCAGGACCTCTACGCCCTCGTCTACGCCGGCCGCGGCTACCGCCCCACCCGGGGCGAACTCCCGGCG
The DNA here is from genome assembly GCA_963756705.1 of uncultured Actinomycetota bacterium. GTDB lineage: Bacteria > Actinomycetota > Actinomycetes > Streptomycetales > Streptomycetaceae > Actinacidiphila. The sequence continues at coordinate 66,294 of CAVWOS010000013.1, forward strand.
CTGCTCGGCGAGGTCGGGGCCGTGGTGATCCTGGACGACCTGGAGTTCGGCGGAGCCGGGCTTGAGGAACTGCTGTCGGTGGCGCCGGAGTGCGCCTTCCTGATGGCGGCCACGCCGGACGTCCCCGCGCCCGCGGCCGATTCCATGGTCGAAGAGGTCTTCCTGTCCGGGCTGACCCGGGCCGCCTGCGTGGACCTGCTCCAACTGGCCGCCGGACGGCCGCTGGAGGAGGACGAGACGGCGTGGGCGGCCGACCTGTGGTTCGAGTCCGAGGGGCTGCCGCTGCGCTTCGTGCAGGCCGGCGCCCTGCTGCGGCAGCGGGACGTGCTGCGCGGCGCCGCCGAGCGGCCGGACTGGGACGACTCGGTGTGGGAGAAGGGCTCCCTCGGGTTCGACGCGTCGGGCGGCACGCTCCTGCCCGAGGCGTCCGCCACCGTGCCGCTGCCCTCGCTCGCGGAGAGCGCCGCCCCGGCCGACCTGCTGGCCTCCCGGCTGGGCGAGTCCGCCCGCGAGGCCCTGGCCTTCGCCGTGGCGCTCGACGGGGAGTGCCCGCACGCCTCCCACCTGCCCGCGCTGGTCGGCGACACCCACGGCGACGCCGCCCTCGGCGAACTGACCGCCGTCGGGCTCGCGGTGCCGGTGGCCGCGCACTTCCGGCTCGCGGCCGGCGTGGCCGCCCACCTGTCCACCACGCTCGCCGCCGACGGCGACCTCACCGACGTCCAGGCGCACACGGCCGCGCTCCACTACGCCTGGTGGACCGGCCACCCCTCGGTGACCCCGGAGCGGGCCGCCGCGGAGTCCGAGGCGATCCTCGCGGCGATGGCCGCCTGCCGCGACGGCGGCCACGCCAGCGCGGCGGTCCTGCTCGCCCGCACGGTCGCCTCCTCCTTCGCCGCGGCCCTGCACTGGGGCGCCTGGGAGCGGACGCTGCGGATCGGCCAGGAGGCCGCCCGGCTGTCGGGGGAGGTCGCCGAGGAGGCGTACTTCCTGCACGAACTCGGCGTGCTCGCCCTGTGCACCGGCAACACCGCGCGGGCGCGGGCCGAGTTGGAGGCGTCCATCGCGCTGCGCGGCGCGCTCGCCGACCGGCAGGGCACGGTGGTGGGCCGGCGCAACCTCGCGCTCGTCAACGACGTGGCGGGCACGGAGTCGGGGCCTCTGGAGCTGATGCCGGCCCCCGGCGACTCCTCGGCCTCGCCCACGCTCGCGCTGCCGCCCGCGGCGGTGGTCATCAGCAAGTCCGCCGCGGGGTCGCGCGGATCCGGCTCCAGCGCCCGGCGGCTGGCCGTCGTGGGCTCGCGCCGCAACCTGGTCGCGGCGGGCACCGGCGTGGTGCTCGCGGCCGTGCTCGGCACGATCGTGACGCTCGGCGCGACCTCCGGGGGCGACAACCCCGACGACCAGGTCAAGCCCATCGAGTCGATCCAGCAGGACGCGCCCGAGGACCCCTCGACGGTCGCCTCGCAGCAGGACGGCTCCAGTACCGCGCCGTCCATCGGCAAGCCCGCGGCGTCCTCGTCCACGACCGCGCCGTCGGGCACGCCGGTCGCGCCCACGATGCCGAACGTGCCGGTCACGTCGCCGGTGGGCGGGATGACGTCGCCGCCGGGGGCGCCGACGACCACGCATCAGCCGACGCACGGCGGTCACCCGACGACGACGAAGCCGACGGGTACCAAGACCGGATCCGGCACCCCGAGCAGCCCGGGCACGCCGACGGACACCCCTTCGTCCCCCACGGACACCGACACCGGCACCCCGACCAGTCCCATGACCCAGACGGCCACCGTCGGTGCTCCCACCTCCGACCCGGCCACCACCGACCCGGCCGCGGACGCGAGCGCCCCCTCGACGGGCAGCCCGTCGCCCGCCGCGCCCACCGACCTCCCCACCGAGTCGGCCACCGTGTGACGTCCACGCCCCGGCCGTCGCACGGCTGGTGACGCCCCCTCAAACGTTCGGCCCCCGCACCGCTCCGGTGCGGGGGCCGACGTCTTTTTCCGGCCGTGGCGCACGCCACCCGTCCGGCACCCGCACGCCACCCGTCCGACACCTTCGAGTCGGCGGGACGGCATTGACCCCCTACTTAGGTATGTCTAACCTAAGTTGCTCTCATTCGGCGTTCAACCTTCATGCCTGAGGATGTGCCAGCATGCCCCTGCCCCCTTCGTTGACCGACGCCGTGCCGTTGGCCGCGACGGCGCCGTCCACTCCGCTCGGCCCTTTCGAGGACAGCGCCGTGGCCTGGACGACCTGGGTCACCCTGATGGGCTTCGTCGGCCTGACCGCGCTGGCCCTGGTGGCCGCGGGGCCCGCGGCCCGCCGGATCGGCGCCGTCCCGCTGGCCGCGGTGACCGCTCGACTCGCCCGCGCCGCCGCGGTGGTGGGGGTACTGGCCGTGCCGGCCGTGCTCACCGACCTCGCCCACGGCGCTTCGGAGGACGGCAAGGGCTACGACTGGTCCGCCGCGTGGAACGGGCTGTACGACGGCAGCAACGGCGGCCGGGTCTCCGGACTGGAGGTGACGCTCGTCCTCGTCGGCGCGCTGCTGGTCGTGCCGCTCGCCGCCCGGCGGGTGGCCGCGGGCGCGGCCCGGACGTGGCTGCTGGCGACCGGCCTGGCCGCCGGCGCGGTCGCGCTCGGCACCACCAAGTTCCCGGACGAGAAGCCCGACGACTGGGGCCGTACCGTCTTCGAGACGCTGATGTGGATGCTGCACCTGATGGGCGGGGCGGTCTGGCTGGGCGGGCTGGCCGGCCTCGCGCTGCTGGCGCTGCCCGGCGCGCTCGCCGCCGCCGACCGGGGCGCGTTCTGGGGCCCGGCGATCCGCCGGTTCTCCGTCGCCGCCATGGGCTGTGTCGCGGCCATCACGCTGTCCGGGCTCTTCCTGTACTGGGAGCACGTCGACGGCCCCTCGCAGCTGTTCACCACGATGTACGGCCGCGTGCTCGGGGTGAAGATCCTCATCTTCGGCGCCCTGCTGCTGCTCGGCGTCTTCAACCAGTTCTGGCTGCACCCGCGGGTCGAGGCGCTGCGGGCGGCCGGTGACCGGCGCCCGTTGCGCAGGCTGCTGGTCCGGGAGTTCCCGATCGTGGTGTCCGTCGAGACGCTGCTGGGGATGGCCGTGCTCTTCGTCGCGCCCTTCCTGCACGGCTCGGCCCGCAACCAGGCCTTCCAGGCCGACACCGCCGAGCACTCCGGCACCCCGCTGAAGCTCGACGACCTGCCCCGGCTCCCGCAGAAGGAGGCCGCGCTGTCCACCTGGGCGTGGGGGACCACCGAGACGGTCGTGGTCGTCGGCCTGATGATCGCCGGCTACCTGGTGTCGGGCGCCCTCGCCCGCCGCCGGACCGCCGCGGGTCCGGTGGCGGGCGAGGAGCCCTTGCGGGACGAGGCCCTGGCCGGGAGTTAGGACAGGTCGAGCCCGGTGAAGTCGGCCTCGGTCGGGGAGGCGGAGGCCGACGTGTGGAAGAGGCCGGCGTCCTGGGTCGCCGCGGCGCCGGCCGCGTTCACGGTGGCGGTGCCCACCTGGGTCCAGGTGGTCCCGTCGGTCGAGTAGTAGCCGGTGTAGGTGGTGCCGCTGCGGACCAGCCGCAGGTGGACGGGGAGGCCGGGGGCCGGGGCTCCGGCGGTGGCCGAGGTGGTGTCCACCGTGGCGCCGCCGCCGGCGCTCCAGGCCATCCCGAGGGTGCCGGTGCCGGTGACGTAGAGGACCACGCCCTCGGGCGAACCGCCCGCCGCGGTGGCGTCGTTGCGGATGATCAGGCCCGCCTTGGCGCCGCGCGCGGTGCCGGACTGGGCGGTGACGGTGGTCTGGACGGTGGAGCCGTCGGTGACGCCGTGCCGGTAGACGGCGCCGTACTGGTCGGTGGCCGCAGCCCGGGTGGTGGCCGCGGCCACGCCCGCGCCGGCCGCGGAGATCGCGAAGTCGTCGCCGGACTGGCCGAACAGGGCCGGGACGCCGGTGGTGTTCGCGGTCAGGTAGGGCGCGCCGACCGGGGAGACCAGCGGCACGTCGAGGGTGGACTGCGCACTGGCCGCGCCCGTGGCCGCCAGGTAGTCCGCCGACCCGGCCAGGGCGGCCGCGGAGATCGGCGGGGCCGTCTTCGGGGCGGTCAGTTGGTAGGTGGCGGTGGCGCTGTGGTCCTTTGCGACCACCAGGCCGGAGAGCGCGGCGTGGTCGGTGCGCCGCACCGTCCAGCCGCTGGGCGCGGTGAGCGAGAGCCGGGCCGCCGCGATCGGCAGCAGGCCGTTGTTGGTGAGCGTCACCTGGGCGTCGACGCTGCCGCCCGGGGCGACCTGGGCCGCGCTGTCGGTGACCGCGAGCGTGGTGTTCTGCGCGGCGGCCAGCGTCGTGAGCGGGTTCTTGGGCGCGGAGACCCGGTACATCACGGTGCCGTGGGCGGGCACGAACGCGCTGATCGCCCCGGCGGACTCGGTGACCTTCTTCGACCACAGGTCCTTGAGCTGGTACGCGGGTCCGTTCTTGAGGCCGACCGCCTTGGCGGTGGTGGCCACGGTGGCGGCGGAGTCGGTCTCGTTGAAGAGCGCGACCGACACGTCGCCGTTCGCCAGCGGCTTGGCGAATACGTCGTGCCCGCCGGCCGAGGAGAGCAGCACGCCCTGCTTGCCCAGGCTGTCCTGGTCGATCGCGATGACGTCGGGGTTGGTGTAGATGGCCAGCGTGGCCGGGGTGGCCTTGCGCAGGTCGGTGCCGATGATGAGCGGGGCGGCCATCTCCGACCAGAGCGAGAACTCCGAGCGGTACTCAAGGTCGGACATGCCGCCGTTGCCGATCTCCAGCATGTCCGGGTCGTTCCAGGCGCCGGGGCCGGCGTACGGGGCCAGTTGGGCGTTCTGCCGGACCAGGCTCAGCATGCTGCCGTAGTTGTCCTGGATGTCGGTGGTGGTGCGCCACAGGTTGGACACCGGCGCGCCCCACAGCCACGGCAGCGCGGCGGCGTCGGTGCCGTTGCACATGCTGAAGACGATCGGGCGGCCGGTGGCCTTCAGCGCGTTCGACATCACGGTGTAGAGCTGCGTGTCGATCTGCTGGTGGGTCTGCCCCGGCCAGTTGGCGAACGGGATGTTGCACTGGTCGTACTTGAGGTAGTCCGCGCCCCAGGACGCGAACAGCGCGGCGTCCTGCTGTTCGTGGCCGAGGCTGCCGGGGTAGCCGCCGCAGGTGGTGGTGCCGGCGTCCTCGTAGATGCCGAGCTTGAGGCCCTTGGAGTGGACGTAGTCGGCGACGGCCTTGATGCCGTCGGGGAACTTGGCCGGGTCCGGGACGAGGTTGCCGTCGGCGTCGCGCTGCTTGGTCTGCCAGCAGTCGTCGATGTTGACGTACTGGTAGCCGGCGGCCTTGAGGCCCGAGGAGACGAACGTGTCCGCGGTCTGCTCGATGAGCTGTTCGCTCGTGTTGCAGCCGAAGGCGTTCCAGTCGTTGAACCCCATCGGCGGGGTCAGAGCGAGTCCGTTGTCCTGGGCGGTGGCTGTGGTGGCGGTGATCAGCGCCACGGGGGCGGCGCCGAGTATGACGAGCCCCGCGGTGAGCGCGGCGAGATGTCTTCGCATGCTTCTTCCCCTGAATGATGACGCGCCGACGACTGGGTGATGGCTCGGCGCACTCGTTCGCGAGGACGGGCCCGAATCGCACATGACCTATCAGTAGTCAACAGGAACGACCAGAAGTGAGCCTTATTAAGCAGTGCCGGTCACCCCGCGTCAAGGCTTTGGCCATGATTCATAGCCCCAGGGAGAACGGGGTGGTCAACCCTGGGGAACGAGAGGAACACGAGGGAAAGGGGGGCCGGGAAAGGTGCCGTGGGAGCCGGGAAAGGTGGCGCGGGGAGGCAGAGAAGGGGCGCGGGAAGAAGGGGGGGCGAGGCGGCTGCGGTTGGTCGGGGGCTCAGAAGAGCTTGAGCTTGTCGTCCTCGATGCCGCGCAGGCCGTCGTAGTCCAGCACCACGCAGTCGATGCCCCGGTCGGTGGCCAGCACCCGCGCCTGCGGCTTGATCTCCTGGGCGGCGAACACGCCCTTCACCGGCGCCAGATGAGGATCGCGGTTGAGCAACTCCAGGTAGCGGGTGAGCTGCTCCACTCCGTCGATCTCGCCGCGCCGCTTGATCTCGATGGCCACCGTCGCGCCGGACGCGTCCCGGCCCAGGATGTCCACCGGGCCGATCGCCGTCGGGTACTCGCGGCGGATGAGCGTCCAGCCCTCGCCGAGCACCTCCATCCGGTCCGCGAGCAGCTCCTGGAGGTGCGCCTCGACGCCGTCCTTGATCAGGCCCGGGTCGACCCCGAGTTCGTGCGAGGAGTCGTGCAGGATCTCCTCGATGGAGATGATCAGCTGCTCGCCGGCCTTGTTGGTGACCGTCCAGAGCCGTTCCTCGGTCTCCTTCAGCGTGCAGGGCGGCGACATCCAGTTGAGCGGCTTGTAGGCGCGGTCGTCCGCGTGCACGGAGAGGCTGCCGTCAGCTTTGATCAGCAGCAGGCGGGTGGCCGAGGGCAGGTGGGCGGAGAGCCGTCCCGCGTAGTCGACAGAGCAGCGGGCGATGACAAGACGCATGGTGGGCACGCTACTCGACCCCGCCCGCGCCCGGAAAATTGGCTGGTTGTGGGCGCTGCCGCCTGGTGCGCCCGCGCCGCAGGAGCCTACGGTTGAAACCCGGAGCCCACATGACCGAACACCCGAGCGGCTCCCTGCCGTATCACCTCTGTGGCCCCGTCGGCATGGGGGTGCCCGCCGACCCCGCCCCCACCGGCGCGCGGTCACGAGAGGAGAACCCATGTCGCTCGACGTCTCACCGGCCCTGCTCGAACAGGCCGAGCGAGGCGAGGTCGACGAGCAGGAGTTCGTCGACTGCGTCCGGACGTCCCTCCCTTACGCGTGGGAGATGATCAGCTCACTGGTGGCCCAACTGAAGGTCGACGGGGGCGACTTCGCCGACAACCAGGTTCCGCCGGCGAGCGAGGGGGAGCGCGGCCAGCTGCTGCGCGCCCTGGCCAGTGACGCCATCCGGGGCGCGCTGCAACGGCACTTCGGGGTGCGGCTCGCCTTCCAGAACTGCCACCGGGTCGCGGTCTTCCCGCTCGACCCCGCGGTGGACGCGACCTACGGCCGGTTCACCTCGGTCCGGGCCCAACTGCTCAACCAGTCCCCGGAACTGCGGGACTGCTGAGCGCATCCGCGGCCACGGCGGGCGACTTCGGGGGCGGTCGCGAGCGGCGCGCGGTTCGTGACGATCAACGGCGCTCCACGCAATGGGGCGTGCTCCCGAAACCAGCTGCACCGGACCCCTTCAAGCCAGTTCCGGGAGCACGTCCTTGCCGAGCCGGGCCACGTTCTCCAGCGTGGTGGCGAGATCTCCCGAGCCCTCGGCGAGCAGTGCGAAACGCGTGATACCGGTGCGCTCGGCGGTGGCGGCCAGGCGGTCCGCGCACAGCCGCGGCGGGCCCACCGGGTGCAGGGAGATGAGCAGTTCGGTGTACGCGCGCGGGTCGCGCATCGTACGGGGGGTGCCGTCGTAGGTGCGGTGGGCGGTCAGACCGCGGTGCAGCCAGCCGGGCATCGCCTTGAGCAGCGCCTCTTCCGCGTCGGTCCGGGAGTCGGCGATCTGCACCACACCGGCCGACACGTGCTCCGCCGCCGCCACCCGCTCGGGCGGGTGCCCGGCCGCCAGCGCCTCGTCCCGCCACAGGGCGACCATTCCGGCCTTGTCCTCGTCGCCGCAGTGCATGCCCAGCAGCATCGGCAGGCACCGCCGGGCGGCCAGCCGGACCGTGCCCGGCGAGGTGCAGGCGACCACCACCGGCGGCCCCGGCACGCCGTCCAGTTCGTCCGGCCGCGGCACCACGGGCACCTCCCGGAAGGAGTAGCGCGGCCCGGAGCCGGCCACCGCCGGCTCGCTCAGCCAGCGCAGCAGCAGGTCGAGCGATTCGGGGAAGCCGGTCTCGTAGGCGGCCGGTCCGGCGCCGAACACCTCCAGGTCGACCCAGGGCCCGCCGCGGCCCACCCCGAGCGTGAAGCGGCCCCCCGAGGCCAGGTGCAGCAGCGCCGCCTGCTCGCCGAGCGCCACCGGGTGCTGGGTCGGCAGCACGCTCACCGCGGTGGCCACGCCGATCCGGGAGGTGCGGCCCAGCAGCAGGCCCGCCAGGGTGACCGCCGAGGGGCACACCCCGTACGGCACGAAGTGGTGCTCGGCCAGCCACACCGAGTCGAGCCCCGCCGCCTCCGTGGCCTCGGCCGCGGATATCGCCCGGTGCAGCGCCTCGCCCTGGCCCTGCCCGGGGAACTGGGCCGCGATCACGAACGTCCCAACGCGCATCGCTCACTCCCTCCACCCCTTCTAACGCTTGGCACGTGCCAAAGGCACGGGTTTCACGGGTGTTTTCATGATTTTCGGCAACGCGCGGGAGTGCGGGGGGATTGCTGCGGGTGACGGCCGTATTGCGGATCCGTGCCGGGTCCTCGCCGCGGCGTGCCGGGCTGTGCCGGGCAGCCGCCGATTGACTCCCACGTACGGGCGTTGACCCGGGAGGGGCGTGTGCGCGGGCGGAGGGCCGCCGCGCCCCTCCGTACCCGTAACCTTGATGACGGTCCGTGTCCGACGGGCCGTCCGCCCCAGCCGAGCAGATGCGCGAGGTGTGCTGTGTCGCCGCGACGAAACCGCCCGCACAAGCGGGAGCGGGACGACGAGGAGCGCCCGTCCGGCGTCGGCCACGGGAACGTCGAGGAGTGGCGCGGCGAGGACTGGGTGGTGCGGCCCGTCGCGGGCAGCGCCTCCGGGAAGCACTACCGCTGCCCCGGCTGCGACCAGGAGATCCCGCCCGGCGTCGGCCACGTCGTCGCCTGGCGCGAGCACGACGGGCTCGACGACCGGCGGCACTGGCACCGGGCGTGCTGGAACGCGAAGGACCGGCGCACCACGAAGGTGCACCGGTCCCGTAACGCGCCGCGCTACTGACCCGCCGCGGGCGGGCCCACCGTCGGTCAGACGTCGCGCGCGTTGAGCGTGGCGAAGGCCGCGCCCAGCGCCACGACGGTGACGATCGCGAGGATGACGAGCTGCCGCACGCCGTTCTGGTCGCCGTCGCCCACCATCGGGAAGTGGTACAGCGAGGCCAGCGCGTTGGGCGCGGAGTACTTGACCAGGTGGCTGCGCAGGGAGTGCAGGCTCGCCGGCAGGAACAGCGCCACGAGCATCGGCAGCAGGACCACCCCGATCATCGCGGTGATCGCCCCGGCCGAGTGCCGCAGCATGGTGCCGACGGCGAGCGCCAGCAGCCCGAGCAGGGCGATGTAGAGGCCGACGCCGACCGTCGCGCCCGCCCACTCCGCGCCGCTCGCCGCCGTCAGGCCGTCCTTGACCACCACGCCCGGCAGGTCGCCCTGGTCCGGGGACACCCGCTGCCCGGCCGACGCCATGTTGCTGAACACGGCGGTCAGCGTGCAGGCGACGGTCGTCGTCACGAAGGACACCAGGAAGAACACGATCGCCTTGGCGGCCAGCACCCGGGAGCGCTGCGGGCAGGCGGTGAAGGTGGTGCGGATCATGCCGGTGCCGTACTCGGAGGTGATCACCAGCACCCCGAGGGTGAGGATCGCCATCTGCCCGAGCAGCAGGCCGAAGACGCCGGGCGCGAGTACCGGGACGGTCGTGTCGTGCTCGTTGGTGATCGGGATCAGCACGAGCAGGTTGATGCCGATCGTGAGCAGCAGCATCACGCCGAGCGTCCACAGGGTCGACCGGACGGTGCGGATCTTCGTCCACTCCGAGCCGATCGCCTGGGCGAGCCCGACCCGCTCCACGGACACCTGCGAGGCGAACTGCGGCTGCTGGAAGCCGTACGGCGCGGGGGCGGGGACGGGGGCGGTCATCGGGTGGCCTCGCTGTCGGACTGGGGGTGGGCGGGCGCCGGTGCGGCGGGTACGGCAGGAGGATTCGGCGCGGCGGCCGGAGGAGCGGCGGGAGCGGTCGGCGGTACGGCGGGCGGCGCCGCCGGGGGAGGCGCGGCCGCGGCCGGCGGCGGGGCCATGACCGGCGCGGTGCCGTACCCCTGTGGCGCGGGCGGTACCGGCGGCACGGGCGCGACCCCGTACCCGGGCGGCCCGTAGTGCTGGTGCGGCGCGGGGCCGGGCTGCGGGTAGCCCCAGGCGGGCGGCTGCGGCGCGCCCGGGACGCCGTACGCGGGCTGCTGGAAGCCCTGGCGCGGGTCCTGGGTGGAGCGGTAGTCCACCGCGCCGCTGGTCAGGCGCATGTACGCCTCCTCCAACGACGCCTGGTGCGGGGACAGTTCCCACAGCCGCACCTCCGCGTCGTACGCGACGTCGCTGATCCGCGGCAGTTCGAGGCCGATCACCCGCAGGGCGCCGTCGTCCTCGGGGGCCACCGTGGCGCCGGCGTCCGTCAACGCCTTGGCCAGCTTGTCGCGTTGGCCGGCCTCCGCCGGGGTGCGCACCAGCGCGTAGCCGGTGGAGTGCCGGGCGATGAAGTCCTTCACGCTCATGTCGGCGAGCATCTGCCCGCGGCCGATGACGATCAGGTGGTCGGCGGTGAGCGCCATCTCGCTCATCAGGTGGCTGGAGACGAAGACCGTCCGCCCCTCGGAGGCGAGCTTGCGCATCAGGTTGCGGACCCAGTGGATGCCCTCGGGGTCGAGGCCGTTGACCGGCTCGTCGAACAGCAGCACCTCGGGGTCGCCGAGCAACGCGCCCGCGATGCCGAGGCGTTGGCCCATGCCGAGCGAGAAGCCCTTGGAGCGGCGGCCGGCCACGTCCTGGAGCCCGACCACGCCCAGCACCTCGTCGACCCGGCGGGCCGGGATGCCCGACAACTGGGCCAGGCACAGCAGGTGGTTGCGGGCGCTGCGGCCGCCGTGCACCGCCTTCGCGTCGAGCAGCGCCCCGACCCGGCGCGGGGCGTTGGGCAGTTGGCGGTAGGGCAGCCCACCGATCGTGACCCGTCCCGCCGTCGGCGCGTCCAGGCCCAGGATCATCCGCATCGTGGTCGACTTCCCGGACCCGTTGGGGCCGAGGAAGCCGGTGACGGTGCCCGGACGCACCTGGAACGACAGGTTGTGCACGGCGGTCTTCGCGCCGTACTGCTTGGTCAGGCCCACTGCTTCGATCATGCGCCGCCCCCTCGGAGAACCGGGGGTCCTTGCCCCGTGAGTCCCGGCAGCGTACCGCCTCATCCGAGATGGCCGGAAAGTGCCCTCAGGCGTCCCGTTCGCGCAGCACCACGTAGCCGCCCACCAGGGCGGCGGCGACCCACGCGGCCATGATGAGGATGCCGCCCCAGGGACCGTAGGAGGTGTGGTCGTCGGTGTTCGGGACGACCTGCATGATCTTCTGGCCGGCCTGGTCGGGGAAGTAGCGGGCGACCGTCCGCACCTTCGGCACCGCCGCCAGGATGGGGGAGACCAGGAAGAAGAACGGCATGAGGATGCCCAGGCCCAGCATCGGCCCGCGCAGCATCGCCGCCGTGCCGACGCAGAAGAGCACCAGCAGCGTCATGTACAGGCCGGCGCCGAACACCGCGCGCAGCACGCCCGGGTCGGCGATCGACGCCCGGTGCGGGCCGAGCAGCGCCTGCCCCAGGAAGAAGGTCAGGAAGCTGGTGACCATGCCCACGACCAGGGCCAGCGCACCGGCCACCGCCACCTTGCAGACGTAGAACGCCCCGCGCTGCGGCACCGCGGCCAGCGAGGCGCGGATCATGCCGGTGCTGTACTCGGTGGCGATCACCAGCACGCCGAAGACGATCAGCGCCAGCTGCCCGAGCGACATCCCGAAGAAGCTGGTGTTCGTCGGGTCGAAGGTGAGCTGGTCCTCGGCGGACAGCGAGCCGAAGGTGTTGTTGAACACCAGGCAGATCACGCCGCCGAGGACGAACGTGACCAGGAAGGCCAGCGCCAGCGTCCACACCGTGGAGCGCACCGACCGGATCTTCGTCCACTCCGACTGGAGGACGGCCGTGGCGGAAGGCATCTCAGCGTCCCTTCTTCGAACCGGACTCGCGCCAGCCCGCGCCCCACCGCTCCTGCGGCGCCGCGGGCTCCCCGCCGGGTGCCACGGCCTCCGGCGGCGGCGCCGGGGCGGGCTCTCCCACGTCCGACGGGCCGGCCGCCCCGCTCGCGTGGTACTCCACCGACTCCGCGGTGAGCTGCATGAACGCCTCCTCCAACGACGCCCGCTGCGGGCTGAGTTCGTGCAGCACCAGCTGATGCCGGGCCGCCAGTTCGCCGAGTTCGGCCGCATCCGTCCCGGCGACCTCGAAGGCGCCGTCGCCGGTCGGCACCGGGCGGTGCCCGGCCGCCGCCAGCACCTCCTGGAGCCGCTCCACCTGCGGGGTGCGGATCCGCACGTAGGACCGGGAGTTGCGCTCGATGAAGTCCGACATCGAGGTGTCGGCGAGCAGCCGGCCGCGGCCGATGACGATCAGGTGGTCGGCGGTGAGCGCCATCTCGCTCATCAGGTGGCTGGAGACGAAGACCGTCCGGCCCTGCGCGGCCAGCCCCTTCATCAGGTTGCGGACCCAGTGGATGCCCTCGGGGTCGAGGCCGTTGACCGGCTCGTCGAACATCAGGATCCGCGGGTCGCCGAGCAGGGCCGCGGCGATCCCGAGCCGCTGGCCCATGCCCAGCGAGAAGCCCTTGGAGCGCTTGCGCGCCACCGAGGTCAGGCCGACGGTCTCCAGCACCTCCGTGACCCGGTGCCGGGGGATGCGGTTGGCCTGCGCCAGGCACAGCAGGTGGTGGTAGGCGGTGCGCCCGCCGTGCACGGACTTCGCGTCCAGCAGCGCGCCCATGTACGTCAGCGGATCGCTGAGCTGGGCGTAGTGCTTGCCGTCGATGCGCACGTCCCCGCTGGTGGGCGCGTCCAGCCCCAGCACCATCCGCATCGTGGTCGACTTGCCGGCGCCGTTCGGGCCGAGGAAGCCCGTCACCACGCCGGGCCGCACGGTGAAGGTCAGGTGGTCGACGGCGGTCTTGTCCCCGTACCGCTTGGTGAGCCCCTGCAACTCAATCATGAGCCGAGGCTAATCCAGGTGATAACGGACAGAACCCCCGTCCGAGGAGGGACGGGGGTTCCATCGTGCATCGTCGCCCGGATGGTCCCGCGGCGCCGGTCATCAGCAGCGGAGACCGGGCCGGCGGGTCACCCGGCCTGTCCGCGCGGCGGACCGCGCGGACGTCAGGCGGGCGTCAGCGCGACTGCTGGGCCGGCACGCCGCGCACCGGCTCGTCGTCGGCCGGCGAGGTCGCGGCGGCGACCGCGGCACCGGTCAGCGTGGCCAGCATCTCGCGGACGTTGGTCAGCTGGGCGTTGATGCTGTCGCGGCGGTTGGTGAGCGCCGCCAGCTCGCGCTCGGACTCGCTGCGGATCCGGTCGGCCTTGGCGTTCGCGTCCGCGACGATGTCCTCGGACTGCCGCTGCGCGGTCTCCACCGTCTGGCGGGCGCGGCGCTCGGCGTCCGTGCGCAGCTTCTCCGCCTCCAGGCGCAGCTGCTCCGCGCGGTGCTCGATCTCCGCCAGCCGCTTCTCGGCCTTGGCCTGACGGGAGGCCAGGTCCCGCTCGGACTGCTCGCGGCGCTTGGCGAGGTTCGTCTCGAAGTCCGCGGCGGCCTGGGCGGCCTTGGCGCGGGTCTCCTCGAAGAGGGCGTCGGCCTCCTCGCGCTTGGCGGCCGCGTCCTTCTGGGCGTCGGCGCGCAGCTGGGTGGCGTCGCCCTTCGCCTTCTCGACGATGCGGACGCCCTCGTCCTCCGACTTGGTCTTGCGGTCGGCCGCGTACGCCTCGGCGTCGCTGCGCACCTGGGCCGCGGCGGCGTCGGCGAGCTCACGGTGCTGCTCGGCGGCCCGGCGGGCCTCCTCGCGCAGGTCCTTCGCCTCCTCCTCGGCGAGGCGGAGGATCTTCTCCACACGGGCGCCGAGGCCGGCGTAGGACGGTTCCGAGTCGCTGACCGCGGCCTGGGCGTTCTGTGTTTCGAGGTGCAGCTCCTCGATGCGCTTTTCCAGCGCGGTGATGCGGGTCAGTGCGCTGTCACGGTCGGCGACGAGCTTGGTGATGCGGTCGTCCACCTGTCCGCGGTCGTATCCGCGACGCACCAACTCGAAGCCGAAAGGGGAGGAAGTGTCGCTCATGGGGTTCCTGTCGATGATTCAGACCGGTGAGGTGATAGGGGGAATCCTAGGGGGCAAGGCGGCGTGTCACCGAGCCATTGCAGATTAGCAATGGAGAATGTCCGCTCAATCGAGTGGAGCCTCGTCGATGCGCTTGCCGCTCGGCCGGGTCGAGTTGGCGCCCGCACCAGCGGCGACCGTGCTCTTGGCCGGCCCGCCGCTCGGCTCCTGGAACGACTCCAGGGCTTCCAACACGTCCTGGACGCGCGAGATCTCCGCGTTGATGTCCTCTCTGCGGCGTACCAGGGTATCGAGTTCGCGTCTGCCTTCGGCGACGATGCGCTCGGCCTCGGCCCGGGCCTCCCGCGTGACCCGGTCCGCCTCGCGCTCGACGTCGGCCTTCTTCTGCTCGGCCTCCTTCAGCAGACCCTCGACCTTCTTGACGGCGGCGATCCGGACCTTGCTCGCCTCCGAGGTGGCGGTCGACTTGATCTCGGCGGCCTTCGCCTCGGCCTCCGCCAGCTGCTGCGTCGCCGCGGTGACCAGCTTGTCGACCCGCTCGCCGACCGTCTTCATCGCCTCGGCGGCCTCCTTGCGGGCCCGCTCGTGCAGCTCCTCGACCTCGCCCTCGACCCGGTTGCGCAGTTCGGCGGTGCGCTCCCTGGTGGCGATCGCGTCCTCGCGCGCCTCGACCAGCATCGTGTCGGCGTCCGTACGGGCCCGCTCGACCATGCCGTTGCCCTCCGCGGTCGCCTCGGTGACGATCCGGTCGGCCTCGGCGCGGGCCGCGCCGACCATCGTGTCGGCCTGCTCCTCCGCGGCGGCCTGGACCTTGATCGCCTCGTCCTGGGCCCGGGCGATCAGCCCGTCCGCCTGCTGCGCGGCCTCGCTGCGGCGCTTGTTGGCCGCCTCGCGCGCCTCGTCGAGCACGTGCTGGGCCTCGGCGCGGGTCCGCTCGGAGTCGTGCTCGGCGGACTCCAGCGTCTGTCTGGCCTTGGTGCCCAGCCGCTCGGCCTCCTCGCGCGCCTTGCCGACCAGCAGGTCGGCCTGGGTGGCGGCGTCGGTGCGCATCCGGTTGGCGTCCTCGCGCGCGTCGCCGCGCAGCCGGTCGGACTCCTCGATCGCCTCGCTGACCGTGCGATCGGCCATCAGGCGGGCGTCCTGGGCCTCCGCCTGGGCCTCCCGGCGGATCCGGTCGGCGTCCTCGGAGGCGCGTTCCCGCTCGGAGTTGGCGTCGGCGTGCAGCCGGTCGGCCTCGCCCTGCGCCTCCGCGCGCAGCCGCTCCGCCGCGTGCTCCGCGGCCGAGCGCAGGCCGGTGATCTCCTCCTGGGCCTCCTGGTGCAGGTTGGCCACCGAGTCGCGCACCTGCTGCGCGGTGCTCTCGGCGGCGCCCACCATGTCGGTGGCCCGCTGCTCGGCCTCGGCGACCAGCCGGTCGGCCTCGGCGGCCGCGTCCTCGACCCGCTTGCGGGCCGCGGCGAGCAGTTCCTCGCTCTCCTGGCGGGCCCGGGCCCGCTCCTGCTCGGCGTCCGTGCGGGCACCGCCCAGCAGCTCCTCGGCCTCGCGCCGGCGGCGGGCCGCCTCCTCCTGCGCGGCGCCCAGCGCCTCGGCGGCCTCCGCCCCCAGCCGTTCGGCCGCCGCGGCGGCCTCCGCGCGCAGCCGGTCGGCGGTCTCCTGGGCCTCGGCCCGGCGCCGCTCGGCGTCCGCCGCGGCCTCCGCCTGGAGGCGCACGGCCACGGCCTCGCCCTCGGCGCGGCTCTGCGCCGCGTCCGCGGCGGCCTCGTCGCGCAGCCGTACGGCCTCGGCCTCGGCCTGCTCCTGGAGGACGCGGACCCGCTCGGCGGTCTCCGCGCGCAGCCGCTCGGCCTCCTCGGTGGCCTCGGCCCGGATCCGGTCGGCCTCGTCGCTGGCCCCGCGCAGGGCCTGCTCGGCGGTGGTGACCCGCTGCTCGGCCTCCTCGCGCAGGCGGACGAGGTCGGCCTCGGCCTCCTCGCGCATCCGGGCCACGAGCGTGTCGGCCTCGTCCCGCCGCTCCTGGGCGGCCCGCTCGGCCTCCTCGGTGAAGGCCGCGGCCTGCCGCTCGGCCTCCTTGTGCAGCTCCTCGGCCTCGGCGCGGGCCTGCCGCAGCGCCTCCTCGGCCTTGGTGTTCAGCACCGAGGCGCGCTCCACGGACTCGGTGCGCATCCGGTCGGCCTCGGTGGCCGCGCTCTGCCGTACCTCGTCGCCGTCGGCCGTCGCCTTGGCGATCAGCTCCTCGGCCTTGTTCGCGGCCTCCTCGATCTGCTGGACGGCCTCGCGCCGCGCCTCGCCGCGGATCCGCTCGCCCTCGGCGACCGCGTCGGCCCGCAGCTGCTCGGCCTCGCCGCGCAGCCGCCGGGCCTCCTCCTGGAGCTCGACGGTCCGGGCCCGGTACTCCTCGGTGTCGTCCTTGGCGGCGCCCCGCAGCTCCTGCGCGGCGGCCTCGGCCTCCGCGCGCAGCCGGTCGGCCTCCGCCTCGGCCTCGCGGCGGATCCGCTCGGCCTCCTCGGCGGCGGACTTCGTGGTGGAACGGGCGTCCTCCGACGCCTTGGTGAGGATCTCCTCGGCCGACCGCGCGGCCTGCGCGAGCTGCGCGGCGGCCTCCTCGCCGGCCTTGGCGCGGGCGCTCTCCTGCGTCTCGGTCCGGATCCGGTCGGCCTCGGCCCGGGCGTCGGCGACGGTCTGCTCGGCCTCCGCCTTGGCGCTCTCGGCCTCCTTGGTGGCCTCGCCGACCATGCGGGCGATCTCGGCCCGGGCGGTGCGGGTGCGCTGCTCGTTCTCCGTCTCGGTGGCGGCCAGCCGCTTGGCGGCGCCCGCGGCGGCCTCCTCGCGCAGCCGCTCGGCCTCGGCGCGGGCGGTGCGCAGCGCCTCCTCGGCCTCCCGGGTGCGCTCCTCGGCCAGCCGGGACATCTCGGCGGTGCGGGAGCGGGTCTCCTCGGACTCGCTGCGGGTGGAGGCGCGCAGCTGCTCGGCCTGCGCGGTGGCCTCGGTGGCCTGCGCGGAGGCGGCGGTCAGCAGCCGCTCGGCGTCGGCGCGGGCCCGGCGCAGCAGCTGCTCGGCCTCGGTCCGGGCGGCCTCGGCGTCGGCGACCAGCCGCTGGCGGGTCTGCTCGGCCACCCGGGTGGCCTCGGTCCGGGCGGCGGCCAGCGCGGCCTCGGTCTCGGCCCGGGTCTCCTCCAGCAGCCGCCGCGCCTGCGACTCGCTGCGGGCCCTCAACTGCTCGGCCCACGCCACGTTCTCGTTGACGTGGGTCTCCACCGTGGCGCGGCGCTCGGCGAGTTCCTCGTCGAGCTGGCGGCGGCGGGCGATGGCCTCGGCGTGCCAGTCGGCCTCGAACCGCGCCTGGTGCTCGGCCTGTTCCTGGAGCAGCCGCTGGGTCTGGGCGCGGGCCTCGCGCAGTTCGCGCTCGGCGTCGGCGCGCAGCTGGTCGGCCTGGATCTGGGCGTTGCGCAGGAGCTGGTCGGCCTGGTGGCCGATGTTGTCGTACGAGGGACGATTGGCCAGGTTGCGGCGCGCTTCGTGCAGTTTGGCGCGCAGCACCTCGACCTGGTAACCGAGGTCGTCGGCGTGGTCGACGGCCTTGCCGCGCTCGGTACGCAGCCGCTCCATCTCGGCGTCGAGCCGAGAGAGCTGGTCGTCAGCCCGGTAGCTGTCGTTCCCCCGCACTCCGCGGTCCCATCGGTCTCCTGGCGTGCTCACCCGCCAACCGGGTGAGATGCTCCGTCGCTGTGTCGCTCCGTGTTGCTTCGCGTTGCTCCGTTCGGGACAACTTCGAGACAACCTCGGGAAACACAGCTATACGAAGAATGGTGTCAGATCAACGTCGCCGGGCGGGAATGCGCGAGGAGCGTGCTCCGGACCCTGCCCACCCCGGCCGACCCGGCCACTCTACCGGGACGCACGGGGGTTGGGTCAGTGGTCCTGAGCCTCCTGCGGGGTGTGATCGGCGCCTTCCTGGGTGTCCTGCCGTTTCGCGGCGGTCACGAGCTCGGTCAGCACACCGTGGCAGTCCTTCGGGTGCAGGAAGGTGATCCGGGAGCCCATGGACCCGGTGCGCGGCTGCTCGTAGAGCACCCGGACGCCCTTGTCGCGGATGGCCTCGGAGTCGGTGTCCACGTCCGCGGTGCCGAAGGCGATGTGGTGCACCCCCTCGCCGTTCTTGGCCAGCCATTTGCCGACGGCCGAGTCCTCCCGGGTCGGCTCCATGAGCTGGAGGTAGGAGGCGCCGCCGTCGGAGGTCTCGTTGATCTTCAGCATCGCCTCGCGGACACCCTGCTCCTCGATGACCGCGGTGTGGAACACCTCGAAGCCGTAGGTGGCACGGTAGAACTCGACGGTCGCGTCGAGGTCGTGACAGGCGATCCCGATGTGGTCGATGCGAGTCAGCATGGGCACAGTCCACCGCACACCCCGGTGGTTACGCAACGTGCGCGCCATCACACGTTCCGCCGGATGACCGACTCGCTACCGGTCAGTACATTGGTGATAACCATCGTTAACCTCTCTTCAGCCGAAGGGGCCGCACCATGACCAGCCAGGAACCACGCACGTCCGTGATCGTCGCCGGTGCCCGTACCCCCATGGGGCGGCTGCTGGGCAGCCTGCGCGGCTTCTCCGGGGCGGACCTCGGCGGGATCGCGATCAAGGCGGCGCTCGAGCGGTCCGGCGTCGCGGGCGACCAGGTGCAGTACGTGATCATGGGCCAGGTGCTCCAGGCGGGCGCCGGCCAGATCCCGGCCCGGCAGGCGGCCGTCCAGGCCGGCATCCCGATGAGCGTCCCCGCGCTGACCGTCAACAAGGTCTGCCTGTCCGGGCTCGACGCCATCGCGCTGGCCGACCAGCTGATCCGGGCCGGCGAGTTCGACATCGTGGTGGCCGGCGGCCAGGAGTCCATGACCAACGCGCCGCACCTGCTGCCCGACTCCCGCGCCGGCCACAAGTACGGCGCGGTGGAGATGCTCGACTCGATGGCCCACGACGGGCTGACCGACGCCTTCGAGCACATCGCGATGGGCGCCTCCACCGAGGCCCACAACACCCGGCTCGGCATCGAGCGGGCCCCGCAGGACGCGTTCGGCGCCCAGTCCCACCAGCGGGCCGCCGCCGCGCAGAAGAACGGCCTGTTCGAGGCCGAGATCGTGCCGGTGGAGATCCCGCAGCGCAAGGGCGACCCGGTCGTCTTCGCCCAGGACGAGGGCATCCGCCCGGAGACCACGGCCGAGTCGCTCTCCCGGCTCCGCCCGGCCTTCCCCACCGCCGACGGCTCCGGCACCATCACCGCCGGCACCGCCTCGCAGATCTCCGACGGGGCCGCGGCCGTGGTGGTGATGAGCCGGGCCAAGGCCGAGGAGCTCGGCCTGGAGTGGCTCGCGGAGATCGGCGCGCACGGCAACGTGGCCGGCCCCGACAATTCCCTCCAGTCCCAGCCCTCCAACGCGATCAACCACGCGCTGGGCAAGGCCGGCCTGACCGTCGCCGACCTCGACCTCATCGAGATCAACGAGGCGTTCGCCGCCGTGGCCGTGCAGTCCATGAAGGACCTGGGCGTGACACCGGAAAAGGTGAACGTGAACGGCGGGGCGATCGCCCTCGGCCACCCCATCGGGATGTCCGGAGCCCGTATCGTTCTGCACCTCGCGCTCGAACTGAAGCGGCGCGGGGGCGGTACGGGGGCGGCGGCGCTGTGCGGCGGCGGCGGTCAGGGCGACGCCCTGATCATCCGCGTACCCGGCAACTGACACAACGGCAACCACGGGCGGGTGGGCCGAAGGGCGCGCCGGTGCGCGCGCCCCGGAGGCGAACCGGCCCCGCACAGGACGGAGAAGCTGATGGTGGACGTCCCCGGGTTGGTCGAGCAGGCGCGGGCCGGGCGGCCGCGCGCCGTGGCGCGGCTGATCTCGCTGGTGGAGGGGGCGTCCCCGCAGCTGCGCGAGGTGATGTCGGTGCTGGCGCCGCTCACCGGAAACGCCTACGTGGTGGGGCTGACCGGCTCCCCCGGAGTCGGCAAGTCCACCTCGACCTCCGCCCTGGTGACCGCCTACCGCAAGGCGGGCCGCCGGGTCGGGGTGCTGGCCGTGGACCCGTCCTCGCCGTTCTCCGGCGGGGCGCTGCTCGGGGACCGGGTGCGGATGTCCGAGCACGCCTCCGACCCCGGCGTCTACATCCGCTCGATGGCCACCCGCGGCCACCTCGGCGGGCTGGCCTGGGCCGCGCCCCAGGCGATCCGGGTGCTCGACGCCGCCGGGTGCGACGTGATCCTCGTGGAGACCGTCGGCGTCGGGCAGTCCGAGGTCGAGATCGCCGCGCAGGCGGACACCTCCGTGGTGCTGCTGGCCCCCGGCATGGGCGACGGCATCCAGGCGGCCAAGGCGGGCATCCTGGAGATCGGTGACGTGTACGTCGTCAACAAGGCCGACCGGGACGGCGCGGACGCGACCGCGCGCGAGCTCAACCACATGCTCGGGCTCGGCGAGAGCCGGGCGCCGGGGGACTGGCGGCCGCCCATCGTCAAGACGGTCGCCGCGCGCGGCGAGGGCATCGACGAGGTCGTCGACGCGCTCGACAAGCACCGGGCGTGGATGGACGAGCACGGGATACTCGCGGAGCGGCGGAAGGCCCGTGCGGCGCACGAGGTCGAGACGATCGCGGTGACCGCGCTGCGGGAGCGGATGGGGGATCTCAGTGGGGGCGTCCACCTCGACGGCCTCGCGGCCCGCGTCGCCTCCGGCGAGATCGATCCCTACACGGCCGCCGACACCCTCCTCACCCACCTCACCGCCTGACCCGCGGAGGGCCCTCCCCGGGAGCGGGGTGCCCCACAGGGGCGCGGGTGTGCCCTCGCGGGCGGCGATCACCCCCCAGGGGCGCGCGGGTGCCCTCGCGGGCGAAGGGCAACCCTCAGGGGCGCTGGGGGTACCTCCCAGGCGAAGCTCTGGGGGCGGAACTGCGCGGGCAACCGGCCACCGGCCGGGATTCGGGGTGCTGCCCCCGTGGGGCAGATGGTGCCCCGTTAGGGGCGCGGGGAACTGCGCGACCAGCCATCTGCGGCCCGCAGGTCGTCCGCCCCCCAAAGGGGCAATTGCTGTCGCATCGCGACCACCGGCCGCCGGCCTGCTGAGCGCGCCGTCCCGCCCCCAGAGCTTCGCCTGGGAGGTACCCCCAGCGCCCCTTGAGGCTGACCGCCGCCCGCGAGGGCACCCCGGCGCCCGGGAGGGGTGAACGCCTCCCGCGAGGGCCCCGACCCCGGGAAGGGGTGAGCGCATGCCGCCGGGGGGCGCCACGCGGGGTGTTCGGGCTGAGCCCCGCAGGGCTACGCGGGGGTGGCGACGGCCAGGCCGGTGCTGCGGACGCTGCGGAGGACGGCGAGGACCGTGAGGGTGCCGAGGATGCCGCCACCGCCGAGGACGGCGTACGGCGGCGCCCAGTCGGCGACGAGCCCGCCGACGGTCATCCCGACACCCTGAAGCGTCATGAGCCCCGCCCCGAGCAGCGTCATCGCCCGCCCCCGCATCTCCTCGGGCACCTCCGTGACGAACCAGCGGTCCATACCGAGCGCGTAGGCCGCGCAGAGCCCGGACAGGAAGAGCAGCGCCACTCCCACCGGCAGCGGCGGGTGGAAGGCGAACGCGGCCAGCGGCAGCAGCGACACCGCGGCGAGCGGGATCGCGATCCGGTCCCGCGCCTCCGGCCCGAGCACCGTCCCGGCCAGCACCTCACTGAGCACCGTGCCCGCCGGCATCGCGGCGAGGAAGATCCCGAAGCCCAGCGCCCCGGCCGACGCGTCGTGCACCAAGGGCGCGGCCACCCCCTCGGCGAGGGTGAAGAACATCGGCGGCACCCACCACATCAGCAGCAGCGCCCGGATCCGCGGGTGCGCGAGCAACTGCCCCGCCGAGCCCAGCGAGTCCCGCATGAGCGCCCCGCTGCCGGAGTGCCGGGCGGGCCGGTGCCGCGTGCCGAACCGCAGCAGCGCCGCGGAGCCGGCGAAGGTGAAGACGGTGACGGTCAGCGCCGAGCGCGGCGACATCCACACCAGCAGCAGGCCGCCGACGCCGAATCCGACGATCTGCGCGGTCTGCGAGACGATCCGGATCAGCGAGCGGCCGAGGATGTAGCGGTCGCCCTCCAGGATGTCGGACAGGCTCGCCGACCGGGTCCCGGTGAACAGCGGCGAGATCATCGACACCAGGGTGCGCAGAACGAGGAGCGCGGCGATCGGTGTTCCCGGTATGATCATCAAGCCGACGCAGAGCGCGGACGCCACGTCACACGTGACGAGGACCATCCGTGCCGGATAGCGGTCGGCGATGCCCGAGAGCAGCACGCCGCTGAGCGCGTACGGAAGGTTCGTCAGCGCGAACACCAGCGCCGTCAGCAGGGCGGAGCCGGTCCGGTCGAAGACCAGCGCGGCGAGGGCGACGGTCGAGAAGACCGTGCCGAGGATCGACAGGACATGCGCGGCGAACATCGCCCGGAACTCCCGGATCGCGAAGACGGCCCCGTAACCGATGGCCTCGTTCCCGCTCCCGGGGGTGGTGGGAGCGTCCTCTGATTCGGCCGGCGAAGGAGGGGTGTCCTCGCGAGGAGGGTGCTCGCTGTCCGTTGTCATGACATCACACTGGTGGCATTGGCCCCACCCGTCGTAGTCTTTCGGCTGGAGCCGAATCTTGGGGGGCATGATGTCGTTTCGCATGCGATTTGCGGCTGAAGACCTGCTGCGCTGCCGGTTCGCGATCTCCCCGCTCCGTGAGACGCAAGGTGCGATCCGCACGCTGTCCCATCCGGACCGGCACGGATACCACCTGCCCTGGCTGCGTCAGGTCCGCAGCGCCGCCGCCGGGCTGGACCTGACCCCGTTCTGGCTGCTCGCGCCCGAGAACGGCTACGGCCCCGACTTCCTGCACCCGGTGCCCGAAGTGCCGCTCGCCTCGCTGGAGAACGAGCTGGAGGCGATCCGGACCACCGACCCCGAGGTGGTGCGGCTCCAGATCGCGTGGGCGCTCGCGCAGACCCCCGGCGCCGAGCGCTCCGGCCGCGGCCGCGGCATGCTCGCCGACCCAGAGGGCACGGTGAAGCGGCTCGTGGAGCTGTACGAGCAGGCGTGGACGACGCTGCTGGCCCCGCACTGGCCGCGGCTGCGGGCCGTGCTGGAGGCCGACGTCGCCTACCACGCGCGGCGGTTGGCCGACGGCGGCATGCAGCGGCTGTTCACCGGGCTGCACCCGAAGCTGAGCTGGTCCGACGGCGCGCTCACCGCTGCCGGGCACACCACGCCGCCACCGCCGGGCCCCGGCGGCGACCTGGGCGCCGACCTCGGCGGCGGGCTCGTGCTCGTGCCCAGCGTCTTCTTCTGGCCGGAGGCCGGCAGCGCCTTCGACCCGCCCTGGCAGCCGACGGTCGTCTACCCGGCCCGCGGCGTCGGCGGCCTGTGGATGCGCACCGGGCCGACCGCGTCGACCGCGCTCGTCCGGCTGCTCGGCGCCAACCGCGCGGCGATCCTCACCGGCCTGGACGTGCCCACCACGACCTCGGCGCTGGCCCACCGGCACGCCATGGCCATGTCGTCGGTCTCCGCCCACCTCGGGGTGCTGCGGGACGCGGGCCTGCTCCGGTCGCGCCGCTACGGGCACCAGGTGCTCTACGAGCGCACGCCGCTGGGGGTCGCGGTGGCCGGCGGCGGCCTGGCGTGACCGGCGACGGCGCCCGACCCGCGCGCGGGGGAGGCGGAGGGCCTCAGGCCGTGGCGACCGGCTCGGCCTGCGCGCCGGCGCGGGCGGCCTCGACGGCGGCCTCCGACTCCCGCGAGAGCATCCGGTCGGCGAAGAAGCCGCCGGTGGGCAGCACCGCGAGCAGCAGGTAGAGCAGCCCCCGGCCGGCGGACCAGCGCGCCCGGGACCAGGCCCAGGCCCACAGCGCCACCCACAGGACGAAGATGATGCCGTGCACCATCCCCATCACGGGGACGGCGTTGAAGTCCGTGGTGCGCTTGAGCACCGAGCAGACCAGCAGGATCAGAAAGGACGCCGCCTCAGGGGTGGAGATCAGGCGAAGCCTGCGCAGGGCGGCGGCGGTCTTCAGGTCCACGGGAACCTCACAGTCGACGATCGTTCGTAAGGGCCCGTGAAACCTTGTGAAGACGATCACAAGCCCGTACCCATTATCACCGGACCGTATCGATGGCGGCCCTCCGGGGTCGGCAACCAGCGGCGGGGCGATAACGTCCCCTTCCACGGACAACGCCGTTCCGGCGCGTCCGGCGGACGGCCGCGCGACCTCGCCGTCCGCACCGCGCATCACCACCCACGGGGACCGAGACCGATGAGCATCGACTGGGACCGCAGACACTGCGCCCGCAAGGGACACATCACCTACGCGCCCGACGAGCCGCGACTGCACGCCAGGCTCCAGGCGAGCACCGCCGTGGGTACCGCGTGGCGCTGCCTGCGCTGCGGGGACTTCGTGGTCGGCGAGCCGCACGCCTCCGGGCCGGCCGACCGCGCCCCGCTGGTGCCGCGCGGCAAGGCGCTGCGCGACCTGTTCATCCTGCGCTTCCTCGCGATCGAGCGGGTGCTGCGCGGGCTGCTGATCGTGGTGGCCGCGTGGGCGGTGTGGAAGTTCTCCAACTCCCAGGACGCGGTCCAGAAGCTCTTCGAGGACGACCTGACCGGCCTCAAGCCGGTGGCCGTCCACTTTCACTACGACCTGGACCACTCGCCGGTCGTGGACACCATCCGCAAGACCTTCGACTACAAGAAGTCCACCCTCCAGCTCGTCTCGGGCGGGCTGCTGGCGTACGCGCTGATCGAGATCATCGAGGGCTTCGGCCTGTGGTGGGCCAAGCGCTGGGCGGAGTACCTCACGGTCGTCGCCACCGCGGCCTTCCTGCCCATCGAGGTCTACGAACTCACCGAGAAGACCAGCTGGTTCAAGATCGGCACGCTCGCCCTCAACGTGCTCGCCGTCCTCTACATCCTGCTCGCCAAGCGGCTGTTCGGGCTGCGCGGCGGCGCGGCGGCCTTCGAGGCCGAGCGGCGCGGGGCGTCGCTGCTGGAGGTCGAGGAGTCCGCGGGCCGGCGCACCGACCCGCTGCCCTCCCGCCCCCGGTCCGGCTCGGCCGCCTCCCCGCTGCCGGCCCCTGCCGCTCCTTCCGCAGCCTCTTCGGCAGCCTCCTCACCCACGGCCGCGGACGGCGGCTGACCCATGGCGACCTTCCGGCTGCACGGCACCCGCGTGCTCGCCGTCGACCTCGCCGGTGACGCCGTCAAGGCGAAGAACGGCGCGATGGTCGCCTACGACGGTGAGATGACGTTCAAGAAGATGACCGGCGGCGGCGAGGGCCTGCGGGGCCTGGTCACCCGCCGGATCACCGGCGAGGCCATGGCCGTCATGGAGGTCAAGGGCCGCGGCACCTGCTACTTCGCCGACCGCGCCACCGAGATCAATTTGGTCCGGCTGACCGGCGAGAAGCTCTACGTGGAGGCGAGCAACCTGCTGGCCACCGAGCCCGCGCTGCGCACCGGCACCACCTTCACCGGTCTGCGCGGCGCCTCGCAGGGCAACGGGCTGTTCACCACCACCGTCGAGGGCAGCGGCCAGGCCGCGATCATGTCCGACGGCCCCGCCATCGTGCTGCGGGTGACCGCGCAGACGCCGCTGATCGTCGACCCCGGCGCGTACGTCGCGCACACCGGGAACCTGCGCCAGCAGCTCCAGAGCGCGGTCGGCTGGCGCACCCTGATCGGCGAGGGCTCCGGCGAGAGCTTCCAGATCCGGTTCGAGGGCGAGGGACTGGTGTACGTGCAGCCCAGCGAGCGCACCACGGTGGGAGGGCAGCTGTAGCCATGCCCTTCACCCGGATCAACTCCAAGATGGTCGAGGCGCCCGTCCACCCCGGGCAGCGGATGTTCAGCCAGCGCGGCGCGATGCTCGCCTACCGCGGCCGCGTGACGTTCACCCCGAGCATCACCGGGGGCCAGGGCGGCGTGATGTCGATGATCGGCCGGCGCGTCGCCAACGAGGCCACTCCGCTGATGGTGGTGGAGGGCGAGGGCTCGGTGATGTTCGGGCACGGCGGCCACCACATCCACACCGTGGACCTCACCGGCGAGACGCTCTACGTGGAGGCCGACCGGCTGCTGGCCTTCGACGGCTCCCTGCGCCAGGGCACGATGTTCATGGGTTCGCAGGGCGGCGTCATGGGCGTCCTGAGGGGGCAGGTCACCGGGCAGGGACTGTTCACCACCACCCTCCAGGGCAAGGGCTCGGTCGCCTTCCTGGCGCACGGCGGGGTGATCGAGCTGCCGATCCGCCCGCAGGGCCCGGTGCACGTCGACCCGCAGGCCTACGTGGCCCACCGCGGCGAGGTGCGCAACCGGCTGACCGCGGCGCTCGGCTGGCGCGAGATGGTCGGCCGCGGCTCCGGAGAGGCGTTCCAACTGGAGCTGTCCGGCGAGGGAATGGTGTACGTGCAGGCGTCGGAGGAGAAGCTGTGAGCGAGGTGAGTGGGGCGAGCGCGGGCGGGCCGGTCGTCTTCGACGCCTGGAGCCTGCCGGTGAACGACAACGTCAACCCGTACGCCTTCAGCGTCGAGCTCGACGGGCAGTGGTTCCTCCAGAAGGGGAAGATGATCGCCTACTACGGGCAGGTCGACTTCCAGGCCATCGGCGTCGGCGCGCTGGACCGGCTGATCGCGGAGAACTTCCACTCGCCGATGCACGCCGCCGACTGGGTCGTCGCCCAGGGCCGCGGCAAGATGCTGCTCGCCGACCGCTCGTACGACATCAACTCCTACGACCTGGACAACGGCAACCTCACCATCCGCTCGGGCAACCTGCTCGCCTTCCAGCCCGGACTGGCGCTGAAGCAGTCGATCATCCCCGGCTTCCTCACCCTGATCGGCACCGGCACCTTCGTGGCCGCCTCCAACGGCGCCGTGCACTTCGTGGACCCGCCGATCCGGGTGGACCCGCAGGCGCTGGTCGGGTGGGCCGACTGCCCCTCCCCCTGCCACCACTACGACCACGCCTACCTGCGCGGGGTGCTCGGCGGCATCCGCGCGCTCACCGGGATCGGCGGCGCCTCCGGCGAGGAGCACCAGTTCGAGTTCGTCGGCGCGGGGCAGGTACTGCTCCAGTCCACCGAATCCGTCCTGGCCGAACGGGCCACCGGCGCCGGCCCGCAGCCCGGCACGTGACCGCGGCTCCCGCCGCACTGGAGTACCGGCCGTGACCGGACGGCTACCCTGACGATCATCCACGCTTGAACCACATTGAGGAACGCACACATGGACACCGAGACCCCGGACCGCGTGACCACCTGGCTCACCGAGGAAGAGCAGCGGGCCTGGCGGATCCACCTCGACGTGAGCCGCCTGCTGATGCACCAACTGGAGCGCGACCTCCAGCCGTTCGGACTGACCAACAACGACTACGAGATCCTGGTCAACCTCTCGGAGGCCGAGGACCGCCGGATGCGCATGAGCGACCTGGCCAGGTCCACGCTCCAGTCCAAGAGCAGACTCTCCCACCAGATCACCCGCATGGAGAGCTCGGGCCTGGTCCGCCGGGAGAACTGCGAGTCCGACCGGCGCGGCCTGTACGCGGTGCTCACCGACGAGGGCTGGGCCACCATGCGCAAGGTCGCCCCGCACCATGTCGCCTCCGTCCGGACGCACTTCATCGACCTCATCCCCGCCGATTCGCTCGCCTCGTACCACGAGGCGCTGGTCCCGGTCGCCGAGCACCTGCGCCGGACCCGCACCGCGTAGGCCGTACCGAGACGGTCCCGGGCCGCGCGTGGCCGGGACCGGCGCGATCCGGCCCGCCCGGGGCGGGCGGGCCCGCCGGGTAGGCTCGTGCGCGTGCCGAAGCCCCTGAGCCTGCCCTTCGATCCCATCGCCCGTGCGGACGAGCTGTGGACGCGCCACTGGGGAGGCGCTCCGTCCATGGCGGCGATCACCTCGATCATGCGCGCCCAGCAGATCCTGCTGGGCCAGGTCGACGCGGTGGTCAAGCCGTACGGGCTGACCTTCGCGCGCTACGAGGCGCTGGTGCTGCTGACCTTCTCCCAGGCGGGGGAGCTGCCGATGTCGAAGATCGGCGAGCGGCTGATGGTGCACCCCACGTCCGTGACGAACACCGTGGACCGGCTGGTGGTCGCCGGCCTGGTGGACAAGCGCCCCAACCCCAACGACGGCCGCGGCACCCTGGCGTCCATCACCGACAAGGGCCGCGAGATCGTCGAGTCGGCCACCCGCGACCTGATGGCGATGGACTTCGGGCTGGGCGTGTACGACCGGGAGGAGTGCGGCGAGATCTTCGCGCTGCTGCGTCCGCTGCGGATAGCGGCGGGGGATTTCTCGGAGAGCTGACGAGCGAGTTCACGTAGTGGCCGGTTCGAGGGACGAGGGCCGGGCGCGGAGTGAATGAGGAGGAAGCTCGACCGGACAATCTGGTGGGCTGACGAGCGAGTTCACGTAGTGGCCGGTTCGAGGGACGAGGGCCGGGCGCGGAGTGAACGAGGAGGAAGCTCGACCGGACAATCTGGTGGGCTGACGAGCGAGCGCACCCACGCCCCCCGCCCCGGGTACGGGGGGATTTTCCGGGCGGTTACGCTCGTACGCATGAAATCCAGCGTGCTGACCCGCTACCGGGTGATGGCCTACGTGACGGGTGTGCTGCTGGTCGCGCTCACCCTCTGCGTCATCGCCGAGTACGTGCTCCACCTCCACGGCGCGAGCGCCGCCACCGGCGTGGTGGGCTTCGCCCACGGCTGGCTGTACGTCGTGTACCTGGTGTTCGCGTTCGACCTGTGCGCCAAGGCGAAGTGGCCGATCGGCCGGATGGCGTGGGTGCTGCTGGCCGGCACCGTGCCCACCGCAGCCTTCTTCGTGGAGCGCCGCGTCACCCGGGAGCTGGGTCCCACGGTCGTGCGTCCCGAGTCGGAGCCCGCGGAGCCCGCGAACGCCTGATCCCGCGCCCGCCCGCCCTCCCCGGGCCGGCGGGCCTTTCCGGGCCATTGAAACGAACGCATGTACGCATCGGGTTCCGCAGTGTGAGACGTGTGTCACTCACCCGGAAGGCCCCCTCCGATCGACATTTAGTTGGACGTCCTAGTAAATTCGAAGCATGGACGCCCACGAGATCGAGACAGGCCGCAAGCGGTGGCAGGCGCGCTACGACGCGTCGCGGAAGCGGGACGCCGACTTCACCACGCTCTCGGGGGATCCCGTGGAGCCGGTGTACGGGCCGCCGCCCGGCGCCGAGGTGCCCGGCTTCGAGCGGATCGGCTGGCCCGGCGAGTACCCCTTCACCCGCGGGCTGTACGCCACCGGGTACCGGGGCCGGACCTGGACCATCCGCCAGTTCGCCGGGTTCGGCAACGCCGAGCAGACCAACGAGCGCTACAAGATGATCCTGGCCGCCGGCGGCGGCGGGCTCTCGGTCGCCTTCGACATGCCCACCTTGATGGGCCGCGACTCCGACGACCCGCGCTCGCTGGGCGAGGTCGGCCACTGCGGCGTGGCGATCGACTCGGCCGCCGACATGGAGGTCCTGTTCCGGGACATCCCGCTCGGCGACGTCACGACCTCCATGACGATCTCCGGCCCGGCCGTCCCCGTCTTCTGCATGTACCTGGTGGCCGCCGAGCGGCAGGGCGTCGACCCCGGCGTGCTCAACGGCACCCTCCAGACGGACATATTCAAGGAGTACATCGCCCAGAAGGAGTGGCTGTTCGCGCCCGACCCGCACCTGCGGCTGATCGGCGACCTGATGGAGCACTGCGCGGCCGCCATCCCCGCCTACAAGCCGCTGTCGGTCTCCGGCTACCACATCCGCGAGGCCGGGTCGACGGCCGCGCAGGAGCTCGCGTACACCCTCGCCGACGGCTTCGGCTACGTGGAACTGGGCCTGTCCCGCGGCCTGGACGTCAACACCTTCGCGCCCGGGCTGTCCTTCTTCTTCGACGCGCACCTGGACTTCTTCGAGGAGATCGCCAAGTTCCGCGCCGCCCGCCGGATCTGGGCCCGCTGGCTGCGCGACACCTACGGCGCCACCTCCGAGAAGGCGCAGTGGCTGCGCTTCCACACCCAGACCGCCGGGGTCTCGCTGACCGCCCAGCAGCCGTACAACAACGTGGTGCGCACCGCGGTGGAGGCGCTGTCGGCGGTGCTCGGCGGCACCAACTCGCTGCACACCAACGCCCTGGACGAGACCCTGGCGCTGCCCAGCGAGCAGGCCGCCGAGATCGCGCTGCGCACCCAGCAGGTGCTGATGGAGGAGACCGGGGTGGCCAACGTGGCCGACCCGCTGGGCGGTTCCTGGTACGTGGAGGCGCTCACCGACCGGATCGAGGCCGACGCGGAGAAGATCTTCGACCGGATCAAGGAGCTGGGCGCGAAGGCCGTGCCGACCGGCCGGCACCCGATCGGCCCGATCACCTCCGGCATCCTGCGCGGCATCGAGGACGGCTACTTCACCGGGGAGATCGCCGAGTCCGCCTTCCGCTACCAGCAGGCCCTGGAGAAGGGCGACAAGGGCGTGGTCGGCGTCAACCGCAACACCGGCTCGGTCACCGGCGACCTGGAGATACTCCGGGTCAGCCACGAGGTCGAGCGCGACCAGGTGAGCACCCTGGCCGACCGCAAGGCGGCCCGGGACGACGCGGCCGTGCGCGCGGCGCTCGACGCCATGCTGGCGGCCGCCCGCGACGGCGCCAACATGATCGGGCCGATGCTGGACGCGGTGCGCGCCGAGGCCACCCTCGGCGAGATCTGCGGAGTGCTGCGCGAGGAGTGGGGCTCGTACACCGAGCCGGCGAGGTTCTGACCTTCCCGGAGAGCCGAGTTGATCATGGCGGTGCCGCGACCTCGTAGTCTCTACGCACCCCCAACCGGCTCTCCGAGGAAGGAACCGCGTGTCCCTCGAAGCGACCGTCGGCGACGACGGGATGATCTACATCCGCGAGACCGAGCAGCCGGAGGTGGTGGCGGTGACCACCCGGGCCAAGTGGGACGCGTTCGTCAAGGGGGTCAGGGCGGGGGAGTTCGACCACTTCGTGGCGGGGCCGGAGGTGGAGGCGGGCTGAACCCTCCGCGCCGGCCGCCGGCCCCGCCGTGCAGCCCGGACAGTCCGACGACGATGAGGCGGGCCAGCCGGCCCGCCCACTCGGCGTCGACCGGCTGCGAGCTGACCATCACCCGGTGCACCACCGCGCCCGCCACCACGTCGAAGATCAGGTCGTCCCGGGCCGGGTCGGCGGGGCCGTCGTCCGGCGGCAGTTCGCCGCGTCGCTGGGCCCGGACCCGGCCGACCAGCACCAGCCGCTTCTGCCGGTCCACGATCGCCGAGCGGATCCGCCGCCGCAGCGCCTCGTCCCGGCCGGCCTCCGCGAGCACCGCCATCAGCGCCGTACCGGTGTCGGGGCGGCCCAGCAGCTCCGCGCAGCGCAGCACCACGCCCTCGATGTCGGCCTCCAGCCCGCCGCTGTCGGGCAGGTCGAGCTGCTCCTCGAACAGGGCCGCGATGGCGTCCACCACCAGCTCGTTCTTGCCCGGCCAGCGCCGGTAGAGGGTGGTCTTGGCGACCCCGGCGCGGGCCGCCACGTCGCCCAGCGTCAGCCCGCCCCACCCCTGCTCGGCCAGCGAGGCGCGGGTGGCCGCCAGGATCGCGCGGTCGGCGTCGGCGCTGCGGGGGCGCCCGGCGCGTTTGCGCGCGGAGGAGGAGGGGGAGGGGGAGTGGGACATAGGGCGGACCATACCGGCCGGTAGCTAGGCCGACGAGTGATGGTTGTCACATCCGGCGCCGATGCGCGCCGGGTCTTCCGCAGTTACGCTACGGCCCGTAGCGTAACGCCGCGGCCGACCGCCCGCGACAACCACCGTGCGGATGGGGATCCGTACCACGGCACGAGCGACCCCGGCCCTCGCAATCCGGCGGGAACCGGGGTCTGTGCGCGCTCGGCGTCACAAAGGGGGGAGGATTGGCACCATGCAGCCACGGAACATGTCCATGAGCGGTGTGGTCGACCTCGCCGCGGTGAAGGCGGCCGCGGAGGCCAAGACGAAGGCCGAGCAGGCCCGGGCCCAGCGGCAGGACGCCGGCCCCGGGGCGGCCTCCGCCGGACCGCTCGTCATCGAAGTGACCGAGGAGACCTTCGAGAGCGACGTCCTCCAGCGCTCCGCCGAGGTCCCGGTCGTCATCAGCTTCTGGGCCGACCAGGCCGCGCAGAGCAAGCAGCTCAACGCGGTGCTGGAGCGCCTCGCGGCGCAGTACCGGGGGCGCTTCGTGCTCGCCACCGCCGACGTCTACGCCAACCAGATGCTCTTCCAGCAGTTCGGCGTGCAGGGCGTGCCGGCGGTCTTCGCGGTGCTGGCCGGCCAGGCGATGCCGCTCTTCCAGGGGGCGGCCCCGGAGGACCAGATCACCGAGGTGCTCGACCAGGTGATCGCGGTCGCCGAGCAGCGCTTCGGCATCGTCGGCGAAGAGGTGGACCCCGGCGGGGTCCCGGCGCCCGAGGAGGCGCCCGAGCGCCCGGCCACCCCGCAGGAGCTGGCGCTCGGCGCGGCCCACGAGGCGCTGGACGCGGGCGACCTGGGCGGCGCCGTCCAGGCGTACAAGAACGTGCTGGCCTCCGAGCCGGCCAACGCCGAGGCCAAGCTGGGCCTGGCCCAGGCCGAGTTGCTCAGCCGGGTGGAGGGCGCCGACCCGCAGAAGGTGCGGCAGGCGGCGGCGGACGCGCCCGGCGACGTGGCGGCGCAGCTGGCCGCGGCCGACCTGGATCTGGTCGGCGGCCACGCCGAGGACGCTTTCGGGCGACTGGTGGAGGCGGTGCGGCGCACGGCCGGCGAGGACCGCGACCGGGTCCGGCTGCGGCTGCTGGAGTTGTTCGAGGTGATCGGTCCGGACGACCCGAGGGTGGTGTCGGCCCGTACGGCACTGGCCCGCGTCCTCTTCTGACACCCCGTCGGACCGGCGCTCCGCGCCGGGTTTCATCGACGATTTAGCGACACGCGGCCGCGCTTTATCAAACCGTGATAAAGAGCGGCCGCTGTTACTTCCGGTAAGAACGCGGTCCCGTTTTGGCGGTCGATGGCGGCAAATGCCGGATTCCCCAGCCCCCGTATTCGTCACGGGGAGTTATCACACCCCGCTCTGTGATCACCCCTGCCCCAGGGTTCCGTTACTGGCTGGTAATGATCCCCCTTGTGTCCGGGCCGTATATGGACCACCATCGGCCACGCTCGGTCCGTAGCCGTAGCACGGCAGCCAGTCGGCGCGAGGGTTACGGGTCCCCACCGGGCGGGGGCTCGCGGCAACCGCCACGAGCCCGGGGACAGGGGGGTCTTCGTCCACCCCGGACGGAGCCTGTCCCGCAGGTTGCGCGAGAGCGTGGCCAGTGGTTGTCGCTCGGGGGTGATCGCCGACGTATCGGACAATGCCGTCCGTACTCCCCCCGGGAGGGACGGCTCCGCCGATCGCCGGCGCTCTCCTTCCCGAGGACGTAGCACTTCTCCCATCCCAGGCCTGACGAACCGGGCCGGAGATGTACGTCCGAGAAGGAGGAAGTATGGAGTCCCACGTTCGTGGCGGTACCAGATGGCGGCGGTTCGCCGTCGTCATGGTGCCGAGTGTCGCGGCCACGGCCGCGATAGGCGTGGCGCTGGCCCAGGGTGCGCTGGCGGCCTCGTTCGCCGTGTCCGGCCAGCAGTTCAAGGTCACCGCCGACACGCTGCACGGTGAAGGGTTCGAGCAGTACGGCTCGATCGACGTTCCCAGCGGCAAGGGCCCGGTGCCGGTCGCGGTGTCGGCCTTCACCGACGCCACCATCACCGGTCTGTGCCAATCGGTTGTCGTGCCTACGCCGATCGGCGATGTCACGGTGAAGCTCACCGCCGGCAACGGCGGCAAGAAGGTCAAGGCGCACAACCTCTACATCGACCTCGACCAGCTCGATGCCGACGCGACCTTCACCAACATCAACATCGGTGTCGCGGCCGGGTCGACCACCGACGGCCCCGGCATCAAGACCGGGGACAAGGCGGACCCGAGCACCTTCGCCCAGGAGGCCACCGCGGCCGACCTGACCGACGTCAAGCAGACGGCCTGGGCGACCAGCGCGGGGACCTTCAAGCTGGCCGGCCTCAGCCTGCGCCTGCACAAGGGTTCCGGCGCCGGGGTCGAGTGCTACTGAGCACCAGCGTTTGAGTGACCCTCGGGCGAGCCGCGCGGGACGCGGCTCGCCCGGGTGCCCCTCGATCCACAGATCCAACTGCAATGTCAGTCCCAGGGAGCCGTTTTCCATGAGCGCCGAGTCGACAGGACTGAGTGCCCGCGTCCGCTACATCCGGCTGGCATTCCGCCACTGGAGGTGGGAGCGCCCGTTCTGGGCCGGACTGCTGACCCTGCTGTCCGGTCTGCCCATCGCGTATTTCCCTTACGCGAACCTGACGTTCGGCCAGCTGACCGTGCGGATGTCCACCACCACGGGCTCCGAGTCGCTGATCATCGGCGTGCTGCTGATCGTGCTCGGGCTGACCATGTGGTTCCAGCACGCCGTGCGCGTGTTCTCCGGCGTGGCCTCGATCATGCTGGCGCTGGTGTCGCTGGTGAAGTCCAACTTCGGCGGCCTCGGGATC
Organism: uncultured Actinomycetota bacterium; assembly: GCA_963756705.1. GTDB lineage: Bacteria > Actinomycetota > Actinomycetes > Streptomycetales > Streptomycetaceae > Actinacidiphila. Next base: position 101,077 of record CAVWOS010000013.1, read on the forward strand.
GGCTTCGTGCTCGCCCTCATCGGCGGCGCCCTCGCGCTGGCGTGGGCACCGGGCACGCCGGCCGCCGACGAGCCGGGCGACAAGGCCGAACTGCCGGACGGAGCGCCCGACGCGTCCGGCGACGCCGCGGGCGGACCCGCCGGGGACCTGCCGGAGCGGCCGGCCGTGCCCGCCGCGCGGGTGGAGGACCCCTTCTGGCCCGAGCCGGTGCGGGCGGGCGCGCGTTCCGACGAAGAGACCACCGAGGAGAACGGGAGGCACCGTGCTGGGTGACGAAGCTCAGCCGGCCGAGGGCGACAGGTCCCCCGCCAGGGCGATCTCGGGACCGCGCCACGCGGCCCCCGCAAGTCGCTGCTGACCAAGATGCACGTCCCCGCGGGGAAGGCGGTCGCGCTGGCCGCCATGCCCACAGCGGTGCTGATGGGCATGGGGTTCACACCGCACCTCGCGCAGGCCGACGCACCCAAGAACCCGTTCAAGCCGGGCCCGTGCGTCACACAGTCCGACAGCCCGACGGACGGCAAGAAGGACGCGGCCGGATCCTCCACGGACGACCAGCCGACGCCGACGACCAGTCCGGGCGCGGGCGACCGTCCCGACCCGACGGCGACCGCCGGGGCGCCCACGGGCGAGCCGACGCACAAGGCGACGACGACGCCCAAGGCCCCCGCGACGACCGCGCCGGCCACGCCCAAGCCGAGTCCGACGTCCTCCAGTCCGGACCTGTTGGGCCTCGGCGGGCTCCTCAACGGGCTGCTCGGCGGCGGGTCGACTCCGACGCCCACGCCGACCACGCAGGCGCCCAAGGCGAACCCCACCACCGCGCCCAAATCCGACCCGACGCCGAGCAGTTCGCCGTCCGCGTCGGGCGGCGACACGGGCAAGAGCCCCGGGGACGCGCTCAAGAAGGTCACCAAGGCCCTGACGGACGCCGCCGGGACCGCGAGTCCGCCGGCGACCGGAGAGGCCGCCTCAGGGGCGTCCACGGACGCGGGCGGCGACCCGAACGCGTACCCCTGCCCGTCGCACGACGCGCAGGCGCTCGCCGACGCCGACGTCGAGGGCGGCATCCCGCTGCTGCCGGACGCCCCGTGGACCCTCAAGAGCAGCAGGCTCACCCTGCACGGCCTGAAGTACCACGGCATCGTCAAGGTGCGGACCTGGAGCGGCACGGTCAAGGACGTGCTGAAGTTCACCGCCAGCGGCGTGGACATCGGCGACCTCGACCAGTTCGTCGAGGGCCCCGACAGCTCGCACACCGAGGTCAAGGCCGCCTCCGGCTCCACGTCCACGATCCGCAACGGGACCGTGACGATGTACACCGAGTCGATCAGCGGCAACCTGCTCGGCCTGGTGCCGATCACCTTCTCCCCGGACTTCCCGCCGCCGGTGACCCTGCCGGAGACGGTCTTCACCAACGTGACGGTCGTCCAGGCGGGGCAGTTCGGCGGGGACCTCCACGTCCCGGGCATGCAGGTGCTGCCCAACCAGCCGTAGCGGGACGGCGGCTCTTCCCCGCACACGACAACGGCCCGTCCCCTCCCGGGGGCGGGCCGTGTGCTGTGTCCGGCTGCGTCCGGCTGCGTGCTGCGGCGTACTGCCGCCCGCTGCCGGTCCGGGCGCGCGTTCCGTGCCCGGGTCAGTCGCCGAGGTGGTGGATGCGGACCAGGTTGGTCGTGCCCGGGACGCCGGGCGGGGAGCCGGCGGTGATGATCACGGTGTCGCCCTCGGCGTACTCGGAGAGCTTGAGCATCTCGCGGTCCACCAGCTCGACCATCTCGTCGGTGGTGTCCACGTGCTCGACGACGAACGTCTCCACGCCCCAGGTCAGGGCGAGCTGGTTGCGGGTCGCCGGGTCGGTGGTGAAGGCGACGACCGGCTCGGGCACGCGGTAGCGGGCCAGCCGGCGGGCGGTGTCACCGGACTTGGTGAAGGCCACCAGCGTCTTCGCGTTCAGGAAGTCGGCCAGTTCGGCGGCGGCCCGGGCGACGGCGCCGCCCTGGGTGCGCGGCTTCTTGCCCGGCGCCAGCGGCTGGAGGCCGCGGCACAGCAGCTCCTCCTCGGCCGCCTCCACGATCCGCGACATCGTCTTGACCGTCTCGATCGGGTACTTGCCGACCGAGGACTCCGCCGACAGCATCACCGCGTCCGCGCCGTCCAGGATCGCGTTGGCCACGTCGGACGCCTCGGCGCGGGTGGGACGGGAGTTGGTGATCATCGACTCCATCATCTGGGTCGCCACGATCACCGGCTTGGCGTTGCGCCGGCACAGCTCGATCAGCCGCTTCTGCACCACCGGCACCTGCTCCAGCGGGTACTCCACGGCGAGGTCGCCGCGGGCCACCATCACGGCGTCGAACGCCATGACGACGTCCTCCATGTTGGCCACCGCCTGCGGCTTCTCCACCTTGGCGACGACGGGGACCCGGCGGCCCTCCTGGTCCATCACCCGGTGCACGTCGCGCACGTCCTTGGCGTCGCGCACGAAGGACAGCGCCACCATGTCGACGCCCATCCGCAGCGCGAACCGCAGGTCGTCGATGTCCTTCTCGGACAGCGCCGGCACGTTGACCGCCGCGCCGGGCAGGTTGATGCCCTTGTGGTCGGAGACCACGCCGCCCTCGACCACCAGGGTGCGGACCCGCGGGCCCTCCACCTCGATCACGCGCAGCGCCACGTTGCCGTCGTTGATGAGGATCGGGTCGCCCTGGGAGACGTCACCGCACAGTCCCTTGTAGGTGGTGCCGCACACCGACCGGTCACCGGGCACGTCGTCGGTGGTGATGGTGAACTCGTCGCCCGCCACCAGCTCCACCGGGCCGTCGGCGAACTTCCCGAGCCGGATCTTGGGCCCCTGGAGGTCGGCGAGCACCCCGACCGCCCGGCCGGTCTCCGCCGCGACCTTGCGCACGCGCTGGTAGCGCTCCTCGTGCTCGGCGTGGCTGCCGTGGCTGAAGTTGAAGCGGGCCACGTTCATGCCGGCCTCGACCAGCGTCTTCAGCTGGTCGTAGGAGTCGACGGCGGGACCCAGGGTGCAGACGATCTTGGCTCGGCGCATGGGCGCTATCCTATCGGTTTGTTCCGATCCGGAATTATCTGGGGCAGCTCGGTGACGGGCGGTCGAACCGTCGTCATCGTCGGTCGTCCCGGTCGGTCCGCTCGCGGGCCAGTGCGTAAGTATCGCGGGCGATCTCCAGCTCCTCGTCGGTGGGGACCACCGCGACGGCCACCCGCGCGTCCGGAGCGGAAATCAGCCGGGCCCCGGGGAGCGCAGGGCGTTGCGCCCCGGATCCAGTGCGTAGCCCAGCCCCTCCAGGCCGTCCAGCGCCGCGGCCCGCACGGGCGCGGAGTTCTCCCCGACGCCGGCGGTGAAGGCGAGGGCGTCCACCCGGCCCAGCACCGCCGTGAAGGCGCCGATGTAGCGGCGCAGCCGGTGGGCGTACACCTCGAAGGCCAGCCGGGCGGAGGCGTCGCCCTCGTCCACCCGGCGGGTGATCTCCCGCATGTCGTTGGCCCCGCACAGGCCGAGCAGTCCCGAGCGCTTGTTGAGCAGGGTGTCGATCTCGTCGGTGCCCATCCCGCCGACCCGCTCCAGGTGGAGGACCACCGCCGGGTCCACGTCGCCCGAGCGGGTGCCCATCACCAGGCCCTCCAGCGGGGTCAGGCCCATCGAGGTGTCCACGCAGCGCCCGCCGCGCACCGCGGACGCCGAGGCCCCGTTGCCCAGGTGCAGCACGATGACGTTGACGTCCTCGGGCTCCTTGCCGAGCAGCGCGGCCGTGGCCCGGGAGACGTAGGCGTGCGAGGTGCCGTGGAACCCGTAGCGGCGGATGCCGTAGCGGTCCGCGGTGGCCGCGTCGATGGCGTAACGGGCCGCCGCCTCCGGGATGGTGGAGTGGAAGGCGGTGTCGAAGACGGCCACCTGCGGCAGGTCGGGGCGCAGCGCGCGGGCGACCTTGATCCCGGTGATGTTCGCAGGGTTGTGCAGGGGCGCGAGCGGCACGAGATCCTCGATCGCGGCCAGCACCTCGTCGGTGACCAGGGCCGGCGCGGTGAACCGGGTGCCGCCGTGCACCACCCGGTGCCCCACGGCCGCCAGTTCGGGGCAGTCCAGTCCCAGGCCCCGCCCGGCCAGCTCGTCGGCGACCCGGCGCAGCGCCTCGTCGTGGTCGGCGGCCCCGCCCTCCTCGCCGATCCGCTCCACCACGCCGGACGCCGGCCGTCCCCGGTCGGTCCCGGCGGCGGCCTCCGCCATGTCCAGCAGCTGGTACTTCACCGACGACGAGCCGGAGTTGAGCACCAGGACGCGGGTGGCCCGCTCCGGCCCGCTCACGCGCCACCGTCCTGGGCCTGGATCGCGGTGATGGCGACCGTGGTGACGATGTCCTGGACCAGCGCGCCGCGCGACAGGTCGTTGACGGGCTTGCGCAGCCCCTGGAGCACCGGGCCGACCGCGACCGCGCCCGCCGAGCGCTGCACGGCCTTGTAGGTGTTGTTCCCGGTGTTGAGGTCGGGGAAGATCAGCACGGTCGCCCGGCCGGCCACCTGCGAGCCGGGCAGCTTCGTGGCCGCGACGGCCGGCGAGACCGCCGCGTCGTACTGGATCGGGCCCTCCACCAGCAGGTCCGGCCGCAGTTTGCGGACCAGCTCGGTGGCCGCCCGCACCTTGTCCACGTCCGCGCCTGAGCCCGAGGTGCCGGTGGAGTACGAGAGCATCGCGATCCGCGGCTCCACGTCGAAGCGGGCCGCGGTGCCGGCCGCCTGGATCGCGATGTCGGCCAGCTGCTCGGCGTCCGGGTCCGGGTTCACCGCGCAGTCCCCGTAGACCAGCACGCGGTCGGCCAGGCACATGAAGAACACCGACGAGACGATGGCCGCGCCCGGCCGGGTCTTGATGATCTCGAAGGCCGGGCGGATGGTGGCCGCCGTGGAGTGCGCCGCGCCCGAGACCATGCCGTCGGCCAGCCCCTCCTGGACCATCAGCGTGCCGAAGTACGACACGTCCGCGACCACGTCGTACGCCAGTTCGTGGCTGACGCCCTTGTGCGCGCGCAGCTCGGCGTAGCGGGCGGCGAAACGGTCCCGCAGCGGCGAGGTCTGCGGGTCGACCAGGTCCAGCGCCGGGTCGTCCAGCGCGATGCCGAGGTCGCCGGCCTTCTTGCGGACCGCGTCCGGGTCGCCCAGCAGGGTCAGCGCGCACACGCCCCGGCGCAGCAGGACCTCGGCGGCGCGCAGGACGCGCTCCTCGGTGCCCTCCGGGAGCACGATTCGCCGCTTGTCCGCCCGGGCCCGCTCCAGCAGAGCGTGCTCGAACATCATCGGGGTGACCCGCTCCGAGCGGGCGACGGCGAGCCGGCCGGTGAGCTCGGCGGTGTCCACGTGCGTCTCGAACAGGCCCAGCGCGGTCTCGGCCTTGCGCGGGGTGCCCGCGCCCAGCTTCCCGTCCAGCCGGAAGAGCTCGGCGGCGGTCGGGAACGAGCCGGTGGGCACCGCGAGCAGCGGGGTGCCCGGGGCCAGCCGGGACGCCAGCGCCAGGATGTCCGGGCCGGGCTTCTCGTCCAGGGTCAGCAGGACGCCCGCGATGGAGGGCGAGCCGGCCGCGTGGGCGGCCATCGCTCCTATGATCAGGTCGGCCCGGTCGCCGGGGGTCACCACCACGCAGCCCGGCGTCAGCTTCGGCAGGAAGCTGGGGAGCATCGCGCCGCCGAAGACGAAGTCCAGGGCGTCCCGGGACAGCCCCGCGTCGTCGCCCAGCAGCACCTCGGCGTCGAGGGTCTCCACGATCTGCCGGACCGTGGGCGCCGCCAGCGCGGGCTCCTCCGGGAGGACGTACACCGGCAGGTCCGGGCCCCCCTTGCCCCGGCCCCTGCCGTTCGGCCGCAGCTGCTCGGCGGCGGCCGCGGCCTGGGCCGGGTCCACCCGGTTGGCGATCACCGCTATCACGTCGCACCCGAGGTTGCGGTAGGCGTGGTAGGCGTTGCGGACCTCGGCGACCACGGAGTCGGCGCTCTGCTCCAGGCCGCCGATCACGGCCAGTACGGAGGCGCCGCACTCGTTGGCCAGCCGGGCGTTCACGCCCAGTTCCGCCGGAAGGTTGGTGCCGGCGAAGTCCGAGCCGAGGATCAGGACGGTGTCGTACTCCTCGGCGACCCGCAGGTACCCGTCGACCAGCCGGGCGGTCAGGGCGCCCTGGCCCTGCTCCGCCTGGAGCGCGGCCGCCTCCTCGTAGCCCAGTCCGAAGACGGTCGCCGGGTCCTGGGTGAGGCGGTAGCGGCCGCGCAGCAGCTCGAAGATGCGGTCGGGGGTGTCGTGGACCAGCGGGCGGTAGAGGCCGACCCGGTCGACCTGCCGCGTCAGCAGCTCCATGATGCCCAGTTCGACGGCTTGGCGGCCGTCGCCGCGGCCCACCCCCGTCACATAGACGCTCCGCGTCACCCCTGCACCCGATCCTTTCCAGCGGCCTGTGCGTGTACCCCTCCGAAGCTACCTGTCTCCGACGGTTCGCCGAGACCGCGGTCGCCCCCACGGATGACCCCCACCCGCCCCGGGGGTGCCCTCACGGGATGCGTTCACCCTGCCGGGCGCTTGGGTGCCCTCGCGGCGAAGGGCAACCCTCAGGGGCGCTGGGAGGTACATCCAGCGCCCCTGAAGGTGAACGTTTGCCCGCAAGGGCACCCTGGCGGCGCTTGGGGGGTTGTCGCCTGCCGCGAGGGCACCCTTCGCCCGTGAGGCGCGGGTCAGAAGACGGATTCGGCTTCGTGCATGCGGTCCTCGGGGACCGTTTTGAGGTGGGTGACCGCGTCGGCGAGGGGGACGAGGGAGATCCGGGTCCCGTGCAGCGCGGTCATGTGACCGAAGCTGCCCGCGTGGGCGGCCTCGACCGCGTGCCAGCCGAACCGGGTGGCGAGCACGCGGTCGTACGCGGTGGGAACGCCACCGCGCTGCACGTGCCCGAGGATCACCGGCCGCGCCTCCTTCCCGAGCCGCTGCTCGAGCTCGGCGGCGAGCGTCGTGCCGATCCCGGTGAACCGCTCGTGCCCGTACTTGTCGATCTCGCCGACGCCGTACTCCATCGTGTCCTTGGCCGGGTGCGCCCCCTCGGCCACGCAGATCACCGCGAACTTCTTGCCGCGCGCGAAGCGTTCCTCGACCATCGCCACCAAGTCGGCCGGGTCGAAGGGCCGTTCGGGCACGCAGATGCCGTGCGCACCGCTGGCCATCCCGGCCTCCAGCGCGATCCAGCCGGCGTGCCGGCCCATCACCTCGACCACCATCACCCGCTGGTGCGACTCCGCCGTGGTCTTGAGCCGGTCGATCGCCTCGGTGGCCACGGTGACGGCCGTGTCGAACCCGAAGGTGCGGTCGGTGCCGTTGATGTCGTTGTCGATGGTCTTGGGCACCCCGACCACCGGCATCCCCGCGTCCGCGAGCATCCGGGCCGCGGTCAGCGTGCCCTCGCCGCCGATCGGCAGCAGCACGTCGATGCCGTACTGCGCGCACAGCTGCTCGGCGTTGTCCGCGGCCTCGCGCAGCCGGGTCCGCTCCAGCCGGGCCGAGCCGAGGATGGTGCCGCCGCGGGCGAGGATGCCGCTGACGGAGTCGAGGTCGAGGGTACGGAAGCGGCCTTCGAGCAGGCCGACGAAGCCGTCCTCGAAGCCGATGACCTGGTCGCCGTGCCCGGTGGCCGCGCGGTGCACGACCGAGCGGATGACGGCGTTCAGGCCGGGGCAGTCGCCTCCGGCGGTGAGGACTCCGATGCGCATGGGGCGACGTCTCCAGGGGGACGGGAAGGGACGCGGGACGGTTTCACGGGGACTTCGGGATCAGCGTGCACTCGGTGATCCGCCCGGCGAGGTAGTCGTCCACATTGCGGACGGTCGCGGCGACGATCTCCTCGAGCGCGTCGACCGTGTAGTACGCCTGGTAGGAGGTGACCAGCACGTTGCCGAAGGTGAGCAGTTGGGCGAGGGTGTCGTCGTTCATCACCTCCAGCGCCTTGTCGTAGAAGAAGACCCCCGCCTCCTCTTCGTACATGTCCAGGCCCACCCCGCCGAGCCGGCCCTGGCGCAGCGTCTCGACGAGCGCGTCGGAGTCGATCAGGGCGCCGCGGCTGGTGTTCACCACGATCGCGTCGTCCTTCAGTTCGGCCAACCGCCGGGCGCCGAGCAGGTGGTGGGTGGAGGGCATGAGCGGCACGTGCAGGCTGATCAGGTCCGACTCCCGCAGCAGCCGGTCCAGTTCGACGTACTCCACGCCGAGGTCCTCGCACGCGGGGTTGATCGCGATGTCCCAGGCGAGCAGTCGCATGCCGAAGCCGCGGGCGATGGCGGCGAACGCGGTGCCGATCCGGCCGGTGCCGATCACTCCGGCGGTGCGGCCGCGGAAGTCGCGGCCGACCAGGCCGCCGAGGCGGAAGTCCAGGTCCCGGGTGCGGTTGGCGGCGCGCACCACGTGCCGGTTCAGCGCCATCGCCAGCGTCCAGGCGAATTCGGCCACCGAATACGGAGAGTAGCGGGCCACCCGTGTGACGGTCAGGCCCAGCCGCTCGGCGTGGGCCAGGTCGATGTTGTTGTACCCGGTGGACCGCTGGGTGATCAGCCGGGTGCCGCCGCGGACCAGGGTCTCCAGCGCGGGGGCGTCCAGCACCGCGTTGACGTGCGTGGACACCGCCTCGTAGCCCGCCGCCAGCGGCAGGGTGTCGGCCGTCAGGGTGGTCTCCAGGCAGCGGACCTGGTGGCGCGGCGCGAAGGCCCGCTCCAGAAGGGGTCGCTCGTCGCGCTGCACTCCGGTGGCCAGCACCTCCATGGCACCGCCCTCCTCTCCGCTCTTTTCGTCACCTTTCTGTTCTTTCTCACCCTACGTGGACATCTGTCCCCTGCGACGCGAGGCGAGGCCGGACGGCGGCGGGGCCGCCGCGGGGCGCTTTCCCCGGTGCTCGGCCCCGCCGCCGCGGAGGAGGGAGGTTCCCGCTACGCCGGCCGGAGCCAGACGGTCGCCAGCGGCGGGACGGTGAGCGAGACGCTGTGCGGTCGGCCGTGCCAGGGGACGGGCTCGCTCTTGAGCGCGCCCCCGACCTCCACGCCGGAGCCGCCGTACCGCGCCTCGTCCGTGTTCAGGACCGGCGTCCACACCCCTTCCGGGCAGCCGAAGCGCTGCTCGTACCGGACCACGGGCGAGAAGTTGCTGACGCACAGCAGCGAGCCGCCGACGGCGTCGTGGCGCAGGAAGGAGAAGGTGTTGTCCTCCGCGGCGCCGCCGTCGATCCACTCGAAGCCGGCCGGGTCGGTGTCGCGCTGCCACAGCGCGGGCGTGTCCGTGTAGAGGGCGTTGAGGGCGCGCACCAGGTCGCGCACGCCGCGGTGGTCGCCGGCCGCGGAGTACGTCTCGTCCAGCAGCCACCAGTCCGGGCCGTGGTCGTGCGACCACTCCGCGCCCTGCGCGAACTCCTGCCCCATGAAGAGCAGTTGCTTGCCCGGGTGGGCCCACATCCAGCCGAGGTAGGCGCGGTCGGTGGCCCGCTGCTGCCACCAGTCGCCGGGCATCTTGTTCACCAACGCCCGCTTGCCGTGCACCACTTCGTCGTGCGAGATGGGCAGCACGTAGTTCTCGCTGTACGCGTACACCATCGAGAACGTCATCTCGTCGTGGTGGTACCGGCGGTGCACCGGATCGTGCTGGACGTACTCCAGCGAGTCGTGCATCCAGCCCATGTTCCACTTCAGGCCGAAGCCCAGACCGCCGAAGCCGGTCGGGCCGACCAGGTGGGTGGGGCGGGTCACCCCGTCCCAGGCGGTGGACTCCTCGGCGATGGTGACCACGCCCGGGCAGCGCCGGTAGACGGTGGCGTTCATCTCCTGGAGGAACGCGACCGCGTCCAGGTTCTCCCGCCCGCCGTGGGCGTTGGGCGTCCACTCGCCGGCCTGCCGCGAGTAGTCGAGGTAGAGCATCGAGGCGACGGCGTCGACCCGCAGCCCGTCGATGTGGAACTCCTCGCACCAGTACACGGCGTTGGCGACCAGGAAGTTGCGCACCTCGGTGCGGCCGAAGTCGAACTCCAGGGTGCCCCAGTCCGGGTGCTCGGCCCGGCTCGGGTCGGCGGGCTCGTACAGCGGGCGGCCGTCGAACCGGGCCAGTGCCCAGTCGTCCTTCGGGAAGTGCGCCGGCACCCAGTCCATGATCACGCCGAGCCCGGCCCGGTGCAGCGCGTCCACCAGGAAGCGGAAGTCGTCCGGCGAGCCCAGCCGGGAGGTGGGCGCGTAGTACGAGGTGACCTGGTAGCCCCACGACCCGCCGAAGGGGTGCTCGGCCAGCGGCATCAACTCCACGTGGGTGAAGCCGAGGTCCTTGACGTACGCGGGCAACTGCTCGGCCAGCTCGCGGTATCCGAGGCCCGGCCGCCAGGACAGCAGGTGCGCCTCGTACACCGAGAAGGGCGCGCGGTGCGCCGGGACGTCCCCCCGGTGCGCCATCCACGCGTCGTCGCCCCACGCGTACGAGGACCGCGCCACGACCGACGCGGTGGCCGGCGGGGGTTCGGTGGCCCGCGCCATCGGGTCGGCCTTCATGCGCCGCGTGCCGTCCGGGCCGGTGATCTCGAACTTGTAGGCGGTGCCCGGGCCGACATCCGGTACGAACAGCTCCCACACGCCGGTCGAGCCCAGCGAGCGCATCGGGTGAGCGGTGCCGTCCCAGTAGGTGAAGTCGGCGGCCAGCCGCACCCCGCGGGCGTTGGGGGCCCACACCGCGAACCGGGTCCCGGTCACCCCGCCGTGCGTCATCGGCACGGCGCCGAGCGCCTTCCACAGCTCCTCGTGCCGGCCCTCGCCGATCAGGTGCAGGTCCAACTCGCCCAGCGAGGGCAGGAAGCGGTACGGGTCGTCCAGCACGTGCTCGCCGTCGTCGTACGTCACCACCAGCCGGTACGTCTCCGGTACGGCTGGCATCGGCAGCACCGCGCCGAACAGCCCGTCGCCCTCCGGGGCCAGCTCCTCGCGCCGCCCGGACCCTTGGCCCGGCTCACCCGTCACGACCGCCACCGCGCGGGCGTAGGGGCGCAGCGCCCGGAACCGCACCCCGCCGTCCACCGGGTGCGCCCCGAGCAGCGCGTGCGGGTCGTGGTGCTCGCCGCTCAGCAGCCGCCACCGCTCCTCGTCCGTCAGCGTCGTGCCCCACCCTGCCGGGGACGGGTCACCGGGACCGCCGGCCGCGGGCCGGGCCGGCTCCGGCCGGCGCCGGGGCTCCGGTTCCGGTGCCCGGCGCGGGCGCGGGGCCGTACCGGAGGCGGGCGGGTGCGGCGCGGCCGGGTCGTGGCCGCGGGCGGCCGCCTCGCCGACGGGCGGCGGACCGGTCGCGCCCCGCTCCGCGGCGGACGCGGGCGGTCCGGCCGGGGTCCCGCCGATGGCCGGAGGGCGGCGACTGGGATCGGGCTCGGGCTTGCGGGGCATCACGGCGGGTCTCCTCGGGCGGGGTCGGTGGCGGGTGGGGGCCGGCCGGCGGGCCGGTTCGATCCAGTGCGCAGGTCACACCGCCGAGGTCGACAGACGGGCCAGGGCGGACAGCGGGATGGGCAGCCAGGCGGGGCGGTGCCGGGCCTCGTAGCGGGCCTCGTACACCGCCTTGTCGGTCTCGAAGGCCCGTATCAGGACCGGCTGGTCGCGCGGGTCGGTCCCGGCGACCTGCGCGTATCCCGTGCAGTAGGCGTCGCGGTGGCGGGTGGCCCAGGGGCCGTTGGCGCTGTGGTGGGCGGCGTAGTCGAAGGAGCGGAGCATCCCGGCCACGTCCTGCACCGGCGGCGCCGGGCGGCGGCGTTCGGCCAGCGGGCGGGCCGGTTCGCCCTCGAAGTCGATGAGCGTCCACTCGCCGTCGGGGCCGCGCAGCGCCTGCCCCAGATGCAGGTCGCCGTGCACCCGTTGGGCCGCCACGCCCGCCGGATCGGCGGAGTCGCCGTCCGCGCCCAGCCGGGCCAGGTCGTCGAAGGCGGTGCGCAGCGCGTCCGCGTAGGGGCGCACGGCCGGCACCTCGGCCGCCGTCTCGTCCAGCCGCCGGGCCATGCCCGAGGCGATACGTTCCAGCGCCTCGCCGCCGAGCCGGTGCACCGGCAGCGCCTCGGCCAGCGACGCGTGCACCTCCGCGGTCGCCCGGCCCAGCGCGGCCGCCTCGGGCCGGAAGTCGCCGTCCTCGGCCACCGACGCCAGGGCCAGCGACCATCCGTCGGAGGAGCCGGGCAGGAAGCGCTGGAGCACACCCAGCGTGGTCGGCTCGGCGGGGGCCGCGCCCGGCTCCGCGCCGTCCCGCGGCGCGGCCAGCGCCTCGAACCACGCCACCGGCTCGGCCACCCGCCGCGAGCCGGCCCGGGCCAGCGCGAGCGAGAGCTCCAGGTCGGGGTTGGCGCCGGGGGAGACCCGGCGGAAGAGCTTGAGGATGTACGCCTGGCCGTAGACCACCGAGGTGTTGGACTGCTCGGCGGTGGACACCCGCGGGGCCAGCGCGGGCGGGAACCGCTCGCCGGGATCCACGGTGAAGATCAGGCGCCCGATGCGGCCGGGCAGCCGGAGGCGTTCCAGCAGGAGTGCGGCCATCCGGGGGTCGTGCGGGGCGTCGTAGAGGGTCAGCCCGTCGTAGGGGCCGCCGACTGCCGGGCCGAGCGCGGCCCGCACCAGGGCGGAGGGCAGCAGCGGATGGGCGCCGAGGAGCAGTTGGTAGCAGTCGGGCGGGCGGCCGGGCTGTTCGACGTCGACCAGCAGGTGCAGGAGTCCGAGCGGGCCCAGTCGGCCACCCGGGGGAACCAGCTCGGTCGCGGCCGCCAGCCGGAAGCCGCCGACCGGCAGCCCCTTGCCGGCGAACCAGCGCTGGCGGGGCAGCCATCGGCGCAGCAGGGGGTCGAGGGAGGCCAGCAGGCCGGGCTCGGTCGCGGCGGGAACACGGGTCCGGGAAGTGTCCGACATGACGTCCTTTCCCCGGGGAGTCGCGCACCCGGCCGCTGCGACGAGCGGCGGGGGCGCCAGCCTCCCGGATGACGGGTTCGGGCTGTCCGGCGACACGGGGAGCCTGCCCCGGGCGGGTGACAGGAAACCGCCGTACGGGCTGCTGCGGGGGTGCTTGGAGCGATCGTCCCAAAGGAGCGGTCCCCCCGCACCTCGGGGCACCCGGCCGGTAGTTCGGGCCCGCCGGCCGGCGGGCGGGGCGGGGCGCCCGCCTCCGGGACCCCCGGAGGACGGCCGTCCTCCGGGGGTCCCGCCGCGGTCAGGACGGGTCGCGGCGCAGCCGGAACCAGTAGAAGCCGTGGCCGGCCAGGGTGAGCAGGTAGGGCAGGTCGCCGATCGCGGGGAAGCGCACGCCGCCGATCAGCTCCACCGGATGGCGGCCCGCGAAGTGCGCCAGATCGAGTTCTGTGGGCTGGGCGAAGCGGGAGAAGTTGTTGACGCACAGCACGAGGTCGTCGCCGTCCTCCCGCAGGAAGGCGAGCACCGCCGGGTTGCTGGAGGGCAGTTCGGTGTACGAGCCGACGCCGAAGGCACGGTTCTGCTTGCGGATCTCGATCATCCGCCGGGTCCAGTGCAGCAGCGAGCTCGGCGAACTCATCTGCGCCTCGACGCTGGTGACCTGGTAGCCGTACACCGGGTCCATGATCGTCGGCAGGAACAGCCGGCCCGGATCGCTGGAGGAGAAGCCCGCGTTGCGGTCAGGGGTCCACTGCATCGGGGTGCGCACGCCGTCGCGGTCGCCGAGCCAGATGTTGTCGCCCATGCCGATCTCGTCGCCGTAGTAGAGGATCGGCGAGCCGGGCAGGGACAGCAGCAGCGCGGTGAACAGCTCGATCTGGTTGCGGTCGTTGTCCAGCAGCGGGGCCAGCCGGCGGCGGATGCCGATGTTGGCGCGCATCCGCGGGTCCTTGGCGTACTCCGCGTACATGTAGTCGCGCTCCTCGTCGGTGACCATCTCCAGGGTCAGCTCGTCGTGGTTGCGCAGGAAGATGCCCCACTGGCAGTTGCCGGGGATCGCCGGGGTCTTGGCGAGCACCTCGGAGACCGGGTAGCGGGACTCGCGGCGCACCGCCATGAAGATGCGCGGCATGACCGGGAAGTGGAAGGCCATGTGGCACTCGTCGCCGCCCTCGCGGAAGTCGCCGAAGTAGTCGACGACGTCCTCGGGCCACTGGTTGGCCTCGGCGAGCAGCACGGTGTCCGGGTAGTGGGTGTCGATCTCCTTCCGGACCCGCCTGAGGAACTCGTGCGTGCGCGGCAGGTTCTCGCAGGAGCTGCCCTCCGCCTGGAACAGGTAGGGCACCGCGTCCAGCCGGAAGCCGTCGATGCCCAGGTCCAGCCAGAACCGCAGGGCGGCCAGGATCTCCTCCTGCACCTGCGGGTTCTCGTAGTTCAGGTCCGGCTGGTGCGCGAAGAAGCGGTGCCAGTAGTACTGCTTGCGGACCGGGTCGAAGGTCCAGTTGGACGTCTCGGTGTCCACGAAGATGATCCGGGCGTCGGCGAACTGCTTGTCGTCGTCGGCCCAGGTGTAGTAGTCGCCGTACGGCCCGGTCGGGTCGCGGCGGGAGGCCTGGAACCACGGGTGCTGGTCGCTGGTGTGGTTCATGACGAAGTCGATGATGACCCGCATGCCGCGGTGGTGGGCGGCGTCCACGAACTCCACGAAGTCCGCCAGGTCGCCGAACTCCGGCAGCACCGCGGTGTAGTCGGACACGTCGTACCCGCCGTCGCGCAGCGGGGAGGCGAAGAAGGGCGGCAGCCACAGGCAGTCCACGCCGAGCCATTGCAGGTAGTCCAGCTTGGCGGTGAGCCCCTTCAGGTCGCCGACGCCGTCGCCGTTGCTGTCCTGGAAGGAGCGGACGAGGACCTCGTAGAACACCGCCCGTTTGAACCAGTCGGGATCGCGGTCCGTGGCCGGGGTGTCCTCGAAGGTGTCAGGGACGGGTTCGTTGACGATCAACTGAGTGACCCTCCGATCGAAGGAGACGGTCGCAGGGCCAGCACGTGCGCGGGCGCGTGGCCCGGCGTAAGGCGCACATAGTTGGCCCTGCCCCAGTGGTAGGTGACGCCGGTGAGCTCGTCGCGCACCGGGAAGGACTCGTGCCAGGACAGCCCGAGTGCCGGCATGTCCAACGAGACCGTGGCCTCCTGGGTGTGGAACGGGTCCAGGTTGACGACCACCAGCACGACGTCCTCGCCGCGCCGCTTGGAGTAGGCCAGCAGCGCGTCGTTGTCCACCGGGTGGAACGTGGTGTCCCGCAGCTGCTGGAGTGCCGGGTGCCGGCGGCGCAGCCGGTTGAGCGTGGTGATCAGCGGGGCGATCGAGTGCCCCCCCGACTGCGCGGCGGCCCAGTCCCGCGGGCGCAGCTCGTACTTCTCGGAGTTCGCGTACTCCTCGCTGCCGGGGTGCGCGGGGGTGCCCTCGCAGAGCTCGAACCCGGCGTACACCCCCCAGCTGGGGGAGAGGGTGGCGGCGAGCACGGCTCGGGTCTCGAAGGCCGGGCGGCCGCCGCCCTGGAGGTACGCGTGCAGGATGTCGGGGGTGTTGACGAAGAAGTTCGGCCGCATCCAGGCTGCCGTCTCCCCGCTCAACTCCTGTACGTAATCGGTCAGTTCGGCCTTGTTATTACGCCAGGTGAAGTAGGTGTACGACTGCTGGAAGCCGATCTTCCCCAGGGTGCTCATCATCGCCGGCCGGGTGAACGCCTCGGCCAGGAAGATCACGTCCGGGTCGGTGCGGTTGACGTCCGCGATGACCTTCTCCCAGAACGCCACCGGCTTGGTGTGCGGGTTGTCCACCCGGAAGATCCGCACCCCGTGCGCCATCCACAGCCGCAGGACGCGCAGCGTCTCCTTGACGATCCCGGCGAAGTCCTCGTCGAACGCGATCGGGTAGATGTCCTGGTACTTCTTCGGCGGGTTCTCCGCGTAGGCGATGCTGCCGTCGGCCCGGTGCGCGAACCACTCCGGGTGCTTGGCCACCCACGGGTGGTCCGGCGAGCACTGGAGCGCGAAGTCCAGCGCCACCTCCAGCCGCAGCTCGCGGGCCCGCCGCACGAAGTGGTCGAAGTCGTCCATCGTGCCCAGGTCGGGGTGGACCGCGTCGTGCCCGCCCTCGGGGGAGCCGATCGCCCACGGCGAGCCCACGTCGTCCGGACCGGCCTCCAGGCTGTTGTTCCGGCCCTTGCGGAAGGATGCGCCGATCGGGTGAATCGGCGGCAGGTACACCACGTCGAAGCCCATCGCGGCGACCGCGGGCAGCCGCTCGGCGGCGGTGCGGAAGGTGCCCGAGCGCGGCGGCCGGCCCTCCTCCACCACCGCCCCCTCCGAACGGGGGAACAGCTCGTACCAGGACCCGAACAGCGCCCGCTCCCGCTCCACCAGCAGCGGCATCGGCGGCGAGGAGCTGACCAGCTCGCGCAGGGGGTGCCGGTCGAGCACCTCCACCACCTCCGCCGCCAGCGCCGCCGCGTGCCGGGCCGAGGCCGCCCGTCCGCTGTCGCGCAGCGCGTCCGCCGCCGCCAGCACGGCCGCGCGCCCGTCGTTCTTGGGCACCTCGGCGGCCGCCCGCTCGTGCAGCAGCGCGCCCTCGGCCAGCACCAGTTCGGTGTCGATGCCGGCCGGGATCTTGATGCCCGCGGTGTGCCGCCAGGTCGCCACCGGGTCCGACCACGCCTCCACCGCGTAGGTCCAGCGCCCTTCGGCCGTCGGGGTGACCCGTGCGCCCCACCGGTCGGTGCCCGGCGCCAATTCGCGCATCGGCGTCCAGGGCCCGCAGCGGCCGGCCGGATCGCGCAGCACCACGTTCGCGGCCATCGCGTCGTGCCCCTCCCGGAAGACGGTCGCGGTGACCAGGAAGGTCTCGCCGACCACCGCCTTGGCCGGTCTGCGGCCGCAGTCCACGGCGGGACGGACGTCCAGGACGGGAATACGACCGATCATTGCCTCACCCTGACTGCTAAGACGGCTCGGACTGCTCGGACTGCTCCAGGCGGCGCCGACTGCTCGGCGCCGGCACCGACGGCACGGACGGCGGTGGGGCCCGCGGGGTCGGGAGCGGCCGTTCGACCGGGCGGCTATCTTTTTTTAACCGTTCTTGGCGGAACCGGCTCGCCCGGACCACCCCGCCGCAGCGCGTTCACCCTTGTGGGCGCCCGCCCCCTCCCGGGGGCGGGCCGCGTCCCTGGTCAGCCTTCCCCGCTTCCCCGACCGTAATAGCGCGGAGGGCGGGCGGACGGCTCCCGTACGCGGCGGACCCGCGCTCCACTGCGCCCGCCCGGCACCTCCGTTCGAGCGTTTGAGGCGCGGGATCGCGGACAGCGCGCCCCGGCTCCCGCACCGGCGGAGCTACGGTCGAAGGGTGAAGGCTATTCGTCGATTCACCGTGCGCACCGTCCTGCCGGAACCTCTGCGCCCGCTGGGGGAACTGGCCCGGAATCTACGATGGTCCTGGCACCAGGAGACCCGGGACCTCTTCCAAAGCGTCGATCCCGAGGGCTGGCGGGCAGCCCAGGGCGACCCCGTCCGCCTGCTCGGCGCCGTGTCCAAGGAGCGGCTGTCCGCGCTCGCCGCCGACAGACGCTTCCTGCGCCGGCTGGCCGCGGTGGCCGAGGACCTCGCCGACTACACCGGAAACCCGCGCTGGTACCAGGAGCAGAGCGATCTGCCGGACGCCATCGCCTACTTCTCACCCGAGTTCGGCATCACCTCGGCCCTGCCGCAGTACAGCGGCGGCCTCGGCATCCTGGCCGGCGACCACCTGAAGGCCGCCAGCGACCTCGGCGTCCCGCTCATCGGCGTCGGGCTGCTCTACCGGCACGGCTACTTCCGCCAGAGCCTGTCGCGGGAGGGCTGGCAGGAGGAGCACTACCCGCTGCTGGACCCCAACTCGCTGCCGCTGTCCGCGCTGTGCGAGCCCGACGGGGGCCCGGCCCGGGTCGAACTCCGGCTCACCGGCGGCCGCACCCTGACCGCCCGGATCTGGAAGGCCCAGGTCGGGCGGGTCCCGCTGCTGCTGCTCGACTCCGACGTGGAGTCCAACCAGCCCGCCGAACGCGACGTCACCGACCGGCTGTACGGCGGAGGCAGCGAACACCGGCTACTTCAGGAGATGCTGCTGGGCATCGGCGGGGTGCGGGCCGTGCGCGCCTACTGCCGGATCACCGGCCACCCCGAGCCCGAGGTCTTCCACACCAACGAGGGCCACGCCGGCTTCCTCGGCCTGGAGCGGATGAGCGAGCTGTCCCGCGAGGGGCTGGACTTCGACGCGGCCCTGGAGGCCGTCCGGGCCGGGACCGTCTTCACCACCCACACTCCGGTGCCCGCCGGCATCGACCGCTTCGACCGCGAACTGGTCGCCCGCCACCTCGGCGACGGTGGCGAGCTGCCCGGCGTCGACGTCGGAAGGATCCTCGAACTCGGCCGCGAGACCCACCGCGGGGGCGACCCCAACCTCTTCAACATGGCGGTGATGGGCCTGCGGCTGGCGCAGCGGGCCAACGGCGTGTCCACCCTGCACGGCGCGGTCAGCCGGGAGATGTTCGCCGGCCTGTGGTCCGGCTTCGACCCCGAGGACGTGCCGATCAGTTCGGTCACCAATGGCGTGCACGCCCCGACCTGGGTCGCGCCCGAGGTGCAGCGGCTCGGCGCCCGGCAGTTCGGCGCCCAGCAGGCCGAGGACGCCTTGATGATCGGCGGCAGCGGCCGCTGGGAGAGCATGGCCGACCCCAAGGAGGTCTCCGACGCCGACCTGTGGGAGCTGCGCCGCACCCTGCGCGAGCAACTCGTCGACGACGTCCGCGGCCGGCTGCGCGCCTCCTGGCGGCAGCGCGGCGCCGGGGACGCCGAACTGGCCTGGACCGACCAGGTGCTCGACCCCGACGTGCTCACCATCGGCTTCGCCCGCCGGGTCCCGTCCTACAAGCGGCTGACGCTCATGCTGCGCGACCGTGAGCGGCTGGCGGCCCTGCTGCTGCACCCCGAGCGGCCGATCCAGATCGTCGTCGCCGGAAAGGCGCACCCGGCCGACGACGGCGGCAAGCGGCTGGTCCAGGAACTGGTCCGGTTCACCGACGACCCCGCGGTGCGGCACCGCATCGTCTTCCTGCCCGACTACGACATGCGGATGGCCCGGCTGCTCTACCCCGGCTGCGACGTGTGGCTGAACAACCCGCTGCGCCCGCTGGAGGCGTGCGGCACCTCCGGGATGAAGGCCGCCCTCAACGGCTGCCTCAACCTGTCCGTGCTCGACGGCTGGTGGGACGAGTGGTTCGACGGAGAGAACGGCTGGGCCATCCCCACCGCCGACGGCGTCGGTGACGAGGACCGCCGCGACGAGCTGGAGGCCGCCGGGCTCTACGACCTGCTGGAGCACCAGGTCGCGCCGCGCTTCTACGACCGGGGGCGGCACGGACTGCCGCAGCGCTGGATCCAGATGGTCCGCCACACCCTGGCCACCCTCGGCCCCAAGGTGCTGGCCGGCCGGATGGTCCGCGACTACGTGGACCGGCTCTACGCCCCGGCCGCCCGCTCGCACCGCGCCATAAGGGGGCCGGCCGCGGCCGAACTGGCCGAGTGGAAGAGCCGGGTGCGCCGGCAGTGGCCGCAGGTGGAGGTGGACCATGTGGAGGCGTCCTTCGCCGAGGGCCCGTCCGAGGCCGCCCCGGAGCTGGGCAGCACCCTGTCGCTGCGGGCGCGGGTGTCGCTCGGCGGGCTCGACCCCGCCGACGTGGAGGTCCAGCTGCTGTCCGGGCGGGTGGACGCCGCCGACCGGCTCGCCGCGCCGAGCACGGTGTCCCTCAAACCGGTGGCCCGCGCGGACGTCGCGGGCCGCTACTCCTTCGAGGGACCGCTCACCCTCGACCGCACGGGCGCCTTCGGCTACACCGTGCGGGTGCTGCCCTCCCACCCGCTGCTGGCCACCCCGGCCGAGCTGGGCCTGGTGGCCTTCCCGGCCGACGCCCAGGGCATGACGGCGGGCATGCTGCGGTAGCCGCCGGAACCGCCGGGCCCCGCGGACGGGGCCCGGCCGGGACCGAACACGGCGGAGACCCGCACCGATCGGTGCGGGCCTCCGGCAGGCCGCGGAAAGCCGCTTCGGCCACGGGTGGTGGTCAGACGGCGCCGTTGAGCATGCGGATGTTCTCCGCCTGGGGGCCCTTGTGGCCTTGGGTCACGTCGAACTCCACCTTCTGGCCCTCCAGCAGCTCCCGGTATCCCGTGGCCAGGATGTTGGAGTAGTGGGCGAAGACGTCGGAGCCGCCGCCGTCCTGCTCGATGAAGCCGAAGCCCTTTTCCGAGTTGAACCACTTAACGGTTCCGGTTGCCATGTTCCATCTCCTACGGGTGGTGCGGTTACCGTTCCGAACTGTACGGAATCGGGCGCCTCGGAATGATCACCCCACACCGAAGAAAAGCGACAAATGGTATTCCGCGCCTGCGGCCCGGCCACGTCCGGGACGGCCAAAAACCGGATGAGGGCTGTCAGGGGGTGGGCCTAGGGTCGGATGGTGATGCCTGCCACGAGCCCCGACGCCGAAGCCGCCGACGCCGACCGAGCCCGCGAAGCCCCCTCGGCCCCCTTGACGCCCTCGGCCCCCTCGACCGACGGGGCCCCGGCGCCCGAGGGGGCTCCGGCCGTCGAGGGAGCCGCGGACGTCCGCCACCGATCCTCCGTCCACTCGCTGCTGCGGCTGTGGCCGTACGTGCGGCCGGTGCGGGCCAGAATCGGGATCTCCGCCGCGGTGGCGGTGGTCGCCTCCTGCATGTCGCTGTTCATCCCGCTGGTGCTGAAGTGGATGGTGGACGGCCCGATCGCCCACCACGACACCGGCGGGGTGTGGCTCGGCGGCGGCCTGGTGCTGCTGCTCGGGCTGCTGGAGGCCGGCCTGTTCGGCCTGCGCCGGTGGCTGGTGGCCCGCCCGCTCGCGGGCGTCGAGGCGGCCATGCGCAAGGACCTCTACGAACAGCTCCAGCGGCTGCCGGTGGACTTCCACGACCGGTGGGCGTCGGGCCAGCTGCTGTCGCGGGCCACCATGGACCTCCAGATCCTGCGGATGTTCCTGGCCTTCCCGCTGGTCTTCCTCGTGGTCAACACCGCCACGGTCGTCATCGGCTTCGTCATCCTGTTCCTCCAGAGCTGGCTGCTCGGCGTGCTGCTGCTCCTGCCGGCCGCGCCGCTGATGGTGCTGTGCTCGTACTTCGAGAGCCGGTACGCGCTCGCCGCCCGCCAGGCGCAGGACCAGGCCGGGGACCTGGCCACCCTGGTCGAGGAGTCGGTGCTCGGCATCCGCATCATCAAGGCGTTCGGGCGGCACCGCAGCCAGGCCACCGCCTTCCGCGAGCAGACCCGGGAGCTGTGGCGCATCGAGATGCGCAAGGCCCGGCTGCTCTCGGACATCTGGGCCGTCATCATGACGCTGCCCGAGATCGCGATCGGCGCGGCCCTCGTCCTCGGCGTGCTGCGGGTCTCCGACGGCCGGCTGTCCGCGGGCACCCTCGTCGCCTTCCTGTCGACCGCGCTGGCGCTGCGCTGGCCGGTGGAGTCCATCGGCTTCCTGCTCGCGATGAGCAACGAGGCCGCCACCGCCGCCGACCGCTACTTCGAGGTGATGACCACCCCTCGGCCCGACGTCTCCGGCACCGAGTCCGGCACCCGCCCCGACGGCTTGCGCCTGTCCGGGGTGCGCTTCCGCTACCCCGACGCCCCGCCGGACGGCGAGGAGTTGCTGCGGGGCGTCGACCTGCACATCCGCCCCGGCGAGACGATGGCGCTGGTCGGCGCCACCGGCTGCGGCAAGACCACGCTGACCGCGCTGCTGCCGCGGCTGCACCGGGCCACCGCCGGCCGCATCACCCTGGACGGCGAGGACATCGACGACCTGCCGGTGAGCCGGCTGCGCGAACTGGTCGCGGTCGCCTTCGAGGAGCCGACCCTCTTCTCGGCGTCGGTCCGGGAGAACGTGGCGATGGGCGCCGGACCCGGCGGCGCGGGCGAGCAGGAAGTGCGCCGGGCGCTGGACGTCGCCCAGTGCGGCTTCGTCGACGCCCTGCCGCAGGGCCTGGACACCCAGGTCGGCGAACAGGGCCTGAGCCTGTCCGGCGGGCAGCGGCAGCGGCTGGCGCTGGCCCGGGCGGTGGTCGGCCGGCCCCGCTTCCTGGTGCTGGACGACCCGCTGTCCGCGCTGGACGTGCACACCGAGGCGCTGGTCGAGGCGGCGCTGCGCGACGTGCTGCGCGAGACCACCGCGCTGGTCGTGGCGCACCGGCCGTCCACCGTGATGCTCGCCGACCGGGTGGCGCTGCTGTCCGGCGGCCGGGTCACCGCCGTCGGCACCCACGCCGAACTGCTGGCCGGCAGCGCGGAGTACCGCTATCTGATGTCGGGCACCGAGGAGCGCGACGAGTCCGTCGAACTGGAGAGGAGCGAGGCCCGATGACGTCCGTCGCCGAACGCAGCGAGGACGAGCGCGAGGACGAGGAGCGGGCGGCCGAGGCGGCCGGCGGCGCCGACGACCCCTTCGCCAAGGACGTCCTCCCGGCGCCGCCCGACGCTCAGTTCACCCTGCTGCGCTCGCTGCTGCGCCCGCACTCCCGCCGGGTCTGGTTCGCGGCGGTCCTGCTGCTCGTTCAGCAGGCCGCCGTGCAGGTCGGGCCGCTGCTGGTGGCCTACGCCATCGACCACGCCATCCCCGCGCTGCGGCACGGGCGGCACGGCCCGCTGATCGCCGTCGCCTGCGGCTACATCGGCTGCGGGATCGCGGCCGGTGTGCTCCAGCGGACGTTCATCCGGACCGCGGCCCGGGTCAGCCAGGACGTCCTGGTGGACCTGCGCGGCCGCATCTTCCGGCACGCCCAGTCGCTCAGTCTGGACTTCCACGAGCGCTACACCTCCGGACGGCTGATCTCCCGCTCCACCTCCGACGTCGAGTCCATCCGCGAGCTGCTCAACGACGGCCTGGAGGAGCTGATCGAGGTGATGCTCTCCGGCGTCTTCATCACCGTGCTGCTGCTCGTGCTCGACTGGCGCCTCGGCCTGATCACCCTCGTCTCGTACGGGCCGCTGTACGTGGCCGTGCGCTCCTACCAGCGGCGGGCGATGGCGGCCTACCGCAACCGCTCGACGGCCATCGCCGCGGTGATCGTGAAGTTCACCGAGACCATGAACGGCATCCGCCCGGTCAAGGCGTTCCGCCGCGAGGAGCCCAACGACGAGGCGTTCGCGGAGCTCAACCACCGCCACTACCGGGCCAACGGCGACGCGATCCTGGAGATGGCCCGCTACGTCGTCGGCTCCCGGCTGATCGCCAACATCACCATCGCCGGCATCGTGCTGTGGGGCGCCTACCGGGTCGCCGAGGGCGGCATGGCGCTCGGCGTGCTGGCCGCCTTCGTGCTCTACCTGCGGCGGCTGTACGACCCGATCGACCGGCTCGGGATGTTCCTCAACTCCTACCAGTCGGCGGGCGCGTCGCTGGAGAAGATCGCCGGGCTGCTGGCCCAGGACCCGACCGTGCCCGAGCCGGAGCGGCCGGTGCCGCTGCCCTCGCGGGACGAGGGGGGGCTGCCCGGGCGCGAGGTCGCCTTCGAGGGTGTGCGGTTCGCCTACCGCACCGGCGGCGAGGTGCTGCCCCGCTTCGACCTGCGGCTGCCGGCCGGCCAGACGGTCGCCGTGGTCGGCGCCACCGGCGCGGGCAAGTCCACCCTCGCCAAGCTGCTCGCCCGCTTCTATGACCCGAGCGAGGGCCGGGTGCTGCTCGACGGGGTGTCCCTGCGCGACCTGGAACGCGCCGAACTGCGGCGCGGGGTGGTCATGGTGACGCAGGAGGCGTTCCTGTTCTCCGGCACCGTGGCGGAGAACATCACCATCGGCCGGCCCGACGCCACCCGGGCCGAGGTCGAGGGCGCCGCCCGGGCGATCGGCGCGCACGAGTTCATCGCGGCGCTGCCCGACGGCTACGACACCGACGTCCGCAAACGGGGCGGCCGGATTTCCGCGGGCCAGCGCCAACTCATCGCGTTCGCCCGGGCGTTGCTGGCCGACCCGGCCGTCCTGATCCTCGACGAGGCCACGTCCTCCCTCGACATCCCGGGCGAACGCGCCGTCCAGCACGCGATGATGACCGTCCTGCGCGGCCGCACCGCCGTGATCATCGCCCACCGCCTCTCCACCGTCGAGATCGCCGACCGCGTCCTGGTCATGCGCGACGGCCACGTCGTCGAGGACGGCACCCCGGCGGAACTCATCGCCGACCAGGGCCACTTCGCCGGCCTCCACCAGGCATGGAGGGACAGCCTGGTCTAGGGCGTGTCCGTGTAGGTTCCGCGTTCTGATGCGCAATAGACATGCGAGATGGACAGAGAATGGGCATTTTCGCGATTCGGTGGGCATTGGCTGCGGATGAGTGACTACGGTCATGCGTATGGTCGTTGAGAGTCCAGTGCGCTGCTCGGCAGGAGGAGCGCGCAGCCCACGGCATCGATCCGGTACGACGACGCGTCGGTGCGGAAGGTCCCTTTCAGGGATCTGCGGTTAGCGGATTTCACCTGGTCGGTGCCGTGGCGGAGGTTTCGCTCCGTACACGGCCAGACGCACCACTCGGGGCGATACGCATCGACGACGATGGGCTGGCCCGTCGTCTACGAGAGCCGACTGGAATTGGCGCGGCTGCTCCTGGCCGACATGGATCCTGCGGTATGTGGGATCTACGCTCAACCTGTGTCATCTGACGGCCCGGGTCGGACGATCGCGTTCGTCGACATGTTCCGGATTTCTGCTGGTCATGGAGTCGGGGACGGTGCGGGTGGTGAACGTCAAGCCGACGGATCGGCTCGCCGGATCCGAAGATCGTGGAGGCGCTGGCCTGGCCGGGGGAATTGATCGAGCGGCATGGCTGGGAGTACGAGATCTGGTCCGGGGCGGATCGTGTGCTCTTGGAGAACGTCCGCTTCCTGGAGGCATACCGCCGCCCCGGGGTGGTCCCCGGGGCCGAGATCGAGCGGGCTTGGGAGAGGGTGCGGGACGGGGACCAGCTGGCGGACGCTGAGCGCCGTCTGGCCGCAGGGCGCCCCGACTACGAGGCACGACCACGCGCTGCTCGCTCTGGTGTGGTCAGGACGGCTGACCACCGATCTGTCCCGTCCGCTGAGCGGCGACTGGGTCCTGCGGAGGTCCGCGTGAACACTTGGACCACGCCGCTTCGGACAGGCCTGCAGCTGACCTATGACGGCGAGCAGTTCACCATCGCGGAGATCGAAGGCCGCCGCATTCTCCTGCAGCAGATCTCGGCGGACGGCCGTCCCACGTGGCGGCAGATTGATCTGTCAGTGCTGATGGCCCATCCGTCCACCGAGTTCCTCGTGGAAACTCCTCCTGCACAGCCGGCGGCGCAGCGGTGCTGGGCGAGCTCAGCACCGCGGAGAGACGACGCGCTCACCACCCGGTTCCGGCATGTCCAGGAGGTGCGGTCCGGCTACCAGTTGGGCTACTGCCGAGATGGCGTTGGAGGGTGAACCGCGGCCTGACTACGCGCCGGGAGTGCCCTTGATGCACCGGTACAAGGCGAAGGCTGCGGAGCTCGGCGTCAGCGTGACCACGGTGCGGCGGTGGGTGGCGCTGGTGGAGGACTCGGGGCCGGCTGGGCCTGGTGAGCAAGCGCCAGCCCACGAGCGTGCTGGACCGCGTGGATCCGCGCTGGCTGGAGACAGCCCGCTCGGTCATCAAGGGCCTTGAGAAGTCCAGCCGTCCGGTTCGTGGGCTGGTGCTGATGGAGATCGAGGAGCGTGCTGGTCAAGGAGTACGGCCCTGGCGTGGTGAGTATTCCGAAGCAGACGAAGGGGTACGCGCTGCTGAAGGAGCTCAGCCGGGGGACGAACGCGTTCGATGGCAGCACGAAGGGGAAGCGGTCCATCGCGAACCGCCCGCAGGGGGTCTTCGGCAGGCTGCGGGCGACGCGGCCGGGTGAGTACATCGTGCTGGACACCAACAGTCTGGATGTCTTCGCGATGGAGCCGGTGACGTGCCGGTGGGTGCAATGTGAGCTCACGGTCGCGATGGACCTCTACAGCAAGGTGATCACCGGGCTGCGGCTGACGCCGGTATCGACGAAGTCGACCGACGTGGCGGGCGTCTTGTTCGAGACGGTTCGTCCACGGGAGGTATCCACCGGCACGGGCGAGCCGTTTCCGTACTGCGGAGTTCCCTCCACCGTGCTGTTCGACGCGGAGAAGCTGGTGGACGCGGACGGGCAGCCGCTGCTGCCGCCTGTCGCCGCGGAGACGATCATCTACGACCACGGCAAGATCTACGTCTCGAACCACATCGCGAGCGTCTGCACGAAGCTCGACATCTCCTTGCAGCCAGCTCGTCCCTATACGCCCACCGACAAGCCGGTGGAACGGTGGTTCAAGACGCTGAACCAGGGGCTGCTGGCGGCTCTGCCGGGCTACAAAGGGCCGGACGTGCACAGCCGGGGCGAGAACGTCGAGAACGAGGCGTACTTCTTCCTGGACGAGCTTGAGGCGATCATCCGCGAATGGATCACTTCCATCTATCACAGGCGGCACCACCGGGGTCTGACCATCCCGGAGGTCCCCGGACTGAAGCTGAGCCCGCTGGAGATGTTCGAACACGGAGTGAACCGGGCGGGACCCTTGCGCATCCCGGCCAGGCCGGGCCTCGCGTTCGAGTTCCTGGAAGAGGAGTGGTGCCCCATCCACCACTACGGGGTGGAGATCAACGGGCTTCGCTACAACGGGGACGGGCTCGACGACTACCGCAATCAGATCAGCCCGCACCGCGGTGAACACGCCGGCAAGTGGCCGGTCACGGTGGACCGCGCCGACATCCGGAAGATCTACTTCCAGGATCCGAAGCAGCCACACCTGTGGCACACCCTGGACTGGGAGCATGCCCCGGCATTGAACGGGCCGGCCAGCTTGGAGGCGTTGAAGTACGCGCGCCGGATCGCGGCCAAGACCCATCGTTTCCCGGACACCAAACGCGCCCTGATCGAGTTGCTGGAGCGTTGGGGTGCCGGGCTGACCGCGGACCGGACCGAGCGGCGCATGGCGGTGCGCTTGTCGCAGGACCGTCTGCGGATGGTCGGCGAAGGCGACTCCGAGGTCGACGAGATCGCCGAGCTTCCCTCCGTGCGCCGTCTGGCGGCGCTCAGTTCGCCGGACGCGGGAGCCGGCCAGGAGGCGGCACCGGACTTGCGGGTGGTCGCGTCTGCGGATGAAGACCTGGGCGGGGACGACGACGAGGACGAGGAGTGCGAGGCCGTCCCCGCAGACGAGGAGACCGCCGTCCTGGTCGATGAGGACGAGTACTACGCTGATGTCTGGGAGAGCCGTTGAGTACGGCGGACGGCATCGAGCCGTTCGAGGGCGATGACCGCCAGTACTCGCCCACTCGGCTTCCGGGCTGGCTCCAGGAGGTCAACGGCCCAGGACCGCACCCAGCCTCGCGCAGTTCACCCGGACTCAGCTCGCCGATCTCTCGCCGCGGGACTTGCTGGTGCACAACGACAACCGGGAGGTCTGGCACGCCAACATCGGCCCGATCGACACACCCCAGCTCCTCGCGCTGCACGATGCCCTGGAGGAGATTGTCGAGTCGAACCGGCAGGACGGGGACAAGACCAAACCTGCGGCTCTGGTGGACGCCTATCCGGGACTCGGCAAGAGCACGGCGGTGCGGGACTACGGCCGCAAGCTGTTCCGCAAGCAGGTCGCCCTGCGCGGAGAGACGACACCGAGCGGCGACCGCCGGGTCCCGGTCATCTACATCGCGCTGAGCGGAAACACGCAGATACAAGGGCCTGAACGCCGCAATCTGCCGCTTCTACGGGCTGACCGACGTCCGGGAACGCCGACGCCCTGGCCGAGCGGGCCGTGGACGCTGTGCTGTCCATGAAGACAGCCGCGATCATCATCGACGACATCCACTTCCTCGCCGGGAGCGAACTCCAACTCGGTCCGCATGGCGAACCAATTGAAGTACCTGGCGAACGTCTTCCCGGTCACTCTGATCTACGTCGGCGTCGGTGTCCAGCAGCGCGGCGTCCTGCGCGAGGGCTTCTCCGGCAAGCAGACCGAACTCGCCCAGTTCGGACGCCGCACCACCCCGCTGACGCTGCCGACCGTTCCAGATCGAGGACGACGGGGGCCGCCTGGCACTGGCAGCACCGCTGCTCAAGACGATCGAACAGAAACTCGTCTTGGCAGAGAAGTACCCCGGAATGCTCGCCCGGGACCTTTCGGACTACCTCTACGCCCGCTCCACCGGGCACTTCGCCTCCCTCATGGCGCTGATCAACCGCGGCTGCCTGCGCGCGATCCGCTCCGGCCGCGAACGCCTCGACGAGGAGCTGATGAACCAGGTGAAGAACGACGCCGCCGCAGAGGAAGCCCGCAAGGAACTCGAAGCCGCGATTGAAGCCGGCCTGCTCACCACCCGCCCGACGTCCCCGGCTGAGCGCCGCAGGAAGTCGGCATGACACGGTGGACCGACGAGCGGATCCCGCTGTGGGTTCCGCCGGTCGAGGGCGAAGCCCTCGACAGCTGGATCGAGGCATACGCCCGCAGGCTGACCGTCAGCGGTGGAGAGTTCACCCGGTTTCTCGGGCTGTCCGGGACGGACCCGCAGGTTCATGGTCCGCAGGCTGACCGACACACGAATGCGACACCCTCGCCCGACGCACCGGGCTCACGCCCGAAGCGTTGGCCGCGATGACGCTCGACCGGTTCGACGGTGTCACCGTGGCCATCGACCCGGACAAACGCACCATGGGCAGACCTCCGGCCTGGCGGCACTACGGCTCACGCAGCCGGTTCTGTCCCGCCTGCCTGGCCGACAACCACGGGCGGTGGCCGCTGTCCTGGCGGCTGCCGTGGTCGTTCGCCTGCGTCCACCACGAGCTGCTGCTTTGTGACTACTGCCCGGCCTGCGGGCATCATCCGCTGGTCAGCACCCGCGGACGGGGCAGACCGTCGTCTCCCGGCGTCTGCCTGCACGCGACCGAAACCGGACGTGCCATCCGCTGCGGATACGCGCTTACCGAGTCTCCCGCCCCGGCTCTGCCGCCCGACGGGGCGGTCCTGGCCGCTCAACTCGCCGTCAATCGAGAGATCCTGGGCGCATCGGTGGCAGAGCAAGCCCGCACCCGCGGACAGGAACTCCACGTCCTCGCCCGACGGGCTTTACGCGGCATCCGCGAACTTCCCTTTGCTCCATCAGTAGTCGACGCGATCCTGGACGAATGCGGCGGCGCTCTGCCCGCCCTGGCCGCCCGCGACGAGGCCAGCGACGCCCACAACACAGCCGTCGGCACGGCAGTGGCCGTGATCGCCACCGAGTCCGCAGGGGGTTCCACGCCTCCCCTTCAGGGGTTCGCGTTCGGCGGAGCGGGTGCCGGGCTAGCCGCCCTGGGCGATCTCGATCGCCGTGTGCAGGTCGTACGCGGCGTGGAGTGCCGCGCCCGCGGAGAGGGAGAGGGCGGTGACGAGGACCATGGCGATCAGACGAGGCCCCCGTCCCCGCAGCGGGGAAGGGGCGGGCGGCTGGAGGAGCGCGGCCACCCGCCGGGGCACGGGACCGGCGGCGGCCGGGAGCACCGCCTCGGGGCGGGGCCCCGGACGCCCGGCGAGCGCCGCGCGGCCGATCGCGCGGGCGGTGAGCCGCCGGTCGCCGACCACGTGCGCCGCGGACTCGTCGGCGCAGCGTTCCAGCGCGTAGGAGAGCGGCTCGCGCAGGACGCGGAACGCCGGATGGCAGGCGCAGGCCAGGGCGAGCGCGGTGACGAAGAGGTGGTGGCGCCCGGCGAGATGCGCCCGCTCGTGGGCGAGGAGCGCCTGCCGCTCACCCGGACCGAGGGCCCGCAGCATCCCCGAGGTCACCACGATCCGCCCGGGCCGGCCGGGCAGCCCCGGCAGGGCGTAGGCGTCGGGCCCGGGGTCGTCGAGGACGATGAGGTCGCCCGCCGCGGTTCCGGTCGCGTCGGCGGTGCGCCGGGCCCGCGCGGCGAAGAGGACGTGGACGCGCACGGCCCGCACGAAGGCGACCGCGACCACCGCGAGGGCCGCGGTCGCCCCGCAGGCCGCGGGCACCGTCACCTCGTCGCCGACCACCGGCAGCACGAGGTGGCCGAGCGCGGCCACCGGCGGGAGCCGCAGCGCGCCCGCGCCGGCCAGCAGGCCGAGCGCGGCGGTGCTGCACACGGCCGGAACGACCGCCGTGCCGACCAGCACCCAGGCGGCGACCCGCGGGGGCACCGCGGCGGCGAGCCGCCCGGCCGCCGGGGCGGCCACCAGGGGGAGGAGCAGGGGAACCCAGACCGCGAAGATCATCCGGCGGCCCCGGAGTCCGTGTCCCGCTCACCCGCTGGCCGGTCGCCGGTCGGCGGGCGGCCGTCCCGCGGCGGGGTGCCGCCGTTCTCGGGCGCGTCGGCCTGGACCAGGAGTTCGCGCAGCAACTGCTCGTCGGCCGGGCCGAGTTCGGAGACGAAGCGGGCCAGCACCGTGCCGCGGTCGTCCTGCGCGGACTTGTCCAGCTCGGTGCGCATCCGGCGGGCGGCAAGCCCGGGCGAGTCCGCGACGGGGACGTAGGCGTAGCCGCGGCCGGCCCGGGTGCGGCTGACCGCGCCCTTTTCGTGCAGCCGCGTCAGGATCGTGGTCACCGTGGTGCGGGCGAGGGAGGTCCCCAGTTCGCGCTGCACGTCGGCGGGGGTGAGAGCGGCCCCGCCCGCGGCCCAGAGCGCGGCCAGGACGCTCGCCTCCAGCTCCCCCGAGGGCCGGCGACCCGCGTTCGCCTCGTGCATGGGTCGATCGCCCCTTCCCCTTCGAGCGTCTACAGTGTTGTAGACCGTCTACACGACTGTAGTCGGTCGGGTCGTTCCGGCCTGCCCCGAATCCATTATGGGAGGCCACCCTGCCATGCCCCTGCCCGAACCCGCGCTGGCCCTGAATCCGCTGGACGCCACGTCGCTGCTGTCCTCGTTCGGAGCCTTCGGCGTCGCGGCCGTGCTGTTCGCGGAGACCGGTCTGCTCGTGGGCTTCTTCCTGCCCGGCGACTCGCTGCTCTTCACCGCGGGCCTGCTGTGCGCGCCCGGCGACTCGCGCGCGGTGCACCTGGTGCTGTGGCAGGCGCTGGTGGCGGCCGTCGCCGGAGCGCTGCTCGGCGCCCAGACGGGGTATGTGCTCGGCCGCCACGCCGGCCCCGCGCTGCTGTCGGCGCGCCGCGCCCGGCGGCTGCACGAGGGTGCGGTGCGGGCGGGCGACCTGCTGGAGCGCTACGGGCACGCGAAGGCGGTGGTGCTGGCACGGTTCATCCCGGTGGTGCGCACCGTGATCAATCCGCTCGCCGGAGCGCTGGATGTCCCCGCGCGCACTTTCGCGGTGTGGCAGTGCGCCGGCGGGGCGGTCTGGACGGTCGGGCTGGTGCTCGCCGGATACGGGCTCGGCTCGTCCGTGCCGAGCGTGGACACCTACCTGCTGCCGGTGATCGCCGTGATCGTCGCGGCCTCGCTGGTCCCGCTCGCCCTGGAGGTCCGGCGGGCCCGCGGCGGCTCCGTTCCCTCGGCGCGAGCGGAGGACGACCCGGACGGCGCCCGGCCCCGCGGTGCGGAACGCGAGGGTCGATGAGCGCGATGATCGGCTCAGGGGTCGACGCGGGCTGGTACCGCTGGGTGGTGCGCCTCTCGCAGCACACCCCGGGGCCCCTCGACGACACGATCCGCATTTTCAGCGACTACGGCCTCGCCCTCTTCGCGCTGCTCATGCTCTGCGGCTGGTGGCGGGCGCGGCGCGCCGACACGCACACGATGGCGAGGGCTCTCGCCGTGCCGCTGGTCGTGGTCGTCGGCTATCTCGCCAACGACGTGATCAAGACGCTGGTGGGCGAGCAGCGTCCCTGCCGGACGCTGCACGTCACCGGCACGGTGGAGGCGTGTCCGGCCCTCGGGGACTTCTCCTTCCCCAGCAACCACGCCGCCATTGCGGCGGCCGCGGCCGTGGCCCTCCTGCTCACCGACCGCAGGCTCGGGCTGATCGCGGCGCCACTCGCCCTGGCCGTGGCCGCGTCCCGGGTCTGGATCGGGGTCCACTACCCCCACGACGTCCTGGCGGGTGTCGCGGTGGGGGCGCTCGTCGCCTGGCCGCTGACCCTGGCCGCGCGCTGGGGCGAACCGGTGGTCGCGCACCTGCGCGCCGGCCGCCTGCGCCCGCTCCTCGGCCCGTCGTGACCGCCGGCGCCGGCCCTGGGGCCGAATCCGCGGTCGCGCGCCCCGCGACCGACCACCGGGAACGGCGGCCCTCCCGTGATCGTCTACAGTCCTGTAGACGATCACGGGGAACGGACGGATCGGCGGGTCACGCCGGGAAGGTGGCGGTTCTGTGGAGCGGTACAGCGGCACGGTCGGGCCGGAGGCGGGCGCCGGGGCGCCGGGCGGAGCGGCGGTGCGGACCGCCGGCGCCCGGCAGGAGCGCGGCGGGGCCGCGCGGGTGGGACTCAGCAAGGTGCCGGAGGTGACCGCGCTGTTCTGGGTGACCAAGGTGCTCACCACGGGGATGGGCGAGACGACCTCGGATTTCCTGGCGAGGGTGCTCGGCCCCGTGGCGGCCGGGGCGCTCGGACTCGTCGGCCTGGTGGTCCTGCTGGCCCTCCAGTTCCGCTCCCCGCGCTACTCCGTGTGGACCTACTGGTCGGCGATCGTCATGGTGAGCGTGTTCGGCACCATGGCCGCGGACGTGGTCCACGTGGTCGCGGGGGTCCCCTACGCGGTGTCCACCGTGACGTTCGCGGTGGTCCTGACGGTGATTCTGGTGGCCTGGTACCGCAGCGAGGGGACGCTGTCGATCCACAGCATCCGCACCAGGCGACGTGAGACCTTCTACTGGGCGACGGTGCTGGCCACCTTCGCCCTCGGCACCGCCGTCGGCGACCTGACCGCGGGCGGCCTGCACCTGGGCTACTTCTCCTCGGGCATCGCGTTCGCCCTGCTGATCGCCGTCCCCGCCATCGGCGGACTGTCGAGGGGGCTGAACGCGGTGGCGGCCTTCTGGGCGGCCTACGTGCTCACCCGCCCCCTGGGAGCCTCGTTCGCGGACTGGATGGGCGCGCCGGTCCACCGGGGCGGCCTCGGCTGGGGGACGGGTCCGGTCAGCCTGGTCCTGACCGCTCTCATCGCGGTTCTGGTGGCGGTGCTGGCCGCGCGGCACCGACTCGACTCGGCCACCCGGACGCCGATGGCCGGCGCCGATTCCGCTACCAGCCGCCCGGGCTCCTCCGCGCTCTCCTCCCTCGACGACAACCAGCCGACTACATCGCTGTAGACATGCGCCGTTCGGTCCGACTAAGGTAAGCCTTGGCTAAGTTGAGCAGGGGTCGGCTGTCAGGCCGCCGACGGGAAGTGGGACCAGCGGAATGTGGCAGGACGCGTTTCCCAGTTTCCTCATCGGTCTCAGGGAGGGCCTCGAAGCCGGGCTGGTCGTCTCCCTCCTGATCGCGACGCTGGTACGGGCCGAGGCCAGGTCGCGGTTGCCGCAGGTCTGGACGGGGGTGCTGGCCGCGGCGGCCGTGTCGCTGGGCTTCGGCGCGGTCCTCACCTTCACCGCGGCCAGTCTCTCCGCCACCGCGCAGGAGTCGTTCAGCGGCGCTTTGAGCGTCGTCGCCGTCGCCTTCGTCACGGCCATGGTGTTCTGGATGCGGCGCTCGGCCCGGCACCTGTCGGGGGAGATCAAGCAGAAGGTCACCGCCGCCCTCACCATGGGCGGCGGCATGCTGATCCTCACCTCCTTCCTCGCGGTGGGCCGGGAAGGGCTGGAGACGGCGCTGTTCCTGTGGACCACCGGCCGCGCCGCGGGCGGATCCTCCGGGCCGCTGCTGGGCGCCGCGTTCGGCCTGGTGCTGGCGTTCGGCCTGTGCTGGGGCCTGTACCGGCGGGTGCTCAGGATCAATCTCACCCGCTTCTTCACCGCCACCGGCGTCGTTCTGATCGTCATCGCCTCCGGCGTCCTCGGCTACGGGCTGCGCGACCTCCAGGAAGGCGGCGCGCTGCCGGGCGGAACCGCCTTCGCCTTCGACCTGGGCGCGCACGTGGACGCCGGCTCTTGGTACGCGGCGCTGCTGCAGGGGACCTTGAACCTCACTCCGGCGATGACCTCGCTCCAGGTCGCCGGGTACGCCGGGTACCTGGCCGTCGTCATGACGCTGTTCGTCCGCGGCATCGGGTCCGCCGCGCCGTCCCCGGCCGCACCTGACGGCCGGGCGGCGCGCCCGCTCGTACGGAAGCGGCCCGGATGGGTCGTTCGAAAGCGGCCCGGGTGGGTCGTCCCCACCGCCGTGGTGGCGGTCCCCGCCGTCGTCGCCGCACTGGTCGTCGCCCTCGCCGACGGCAAGCCCGCCGCGGCGCAGACCGTCACCGTTTCCGAGAGCGACTGCGGTCGGGGCTTCACCGCGCCCGAGCCCGGCCGGCGGACCTTCCAGATGCGCAACACCGGCGACAAGGTGTCCGAGGTCTACCTCATCGACCCGGTCGGCAACGCCGTCTACGGCGAGATCGAGGGCCTGGCGCCCGGCACCACCCGCGATCTCGTCGCCACCATCGGAGGCGGCTCGTACGCGTGGCGCTGCGTGCCCACCGGCGGAAGGCCCGTCACCTCCCCTTCCGTGAGGGTCAGCGGCGGCGGCGCCACGACAGCGGTCGTCCCGCTGTCCGAGTCCGAACTGCTCCCCGCGCTCGCGTCCTACCGCGCCTATGTCGGCGCCGGGCTCACCACCCTTCAGCACCAGACGGCCGTGCTCCGCGCCGACGTCGAGGCGAACCGTCTCGCCGCCGCCCGTACCGACTGGCTGACGGCCCATCTGACCTACTCCTCGCTCGGCGCGGCCTACGGCACGTTCGCCGACTACGACAAAGCGATCAACGGCCGCGCGGACGGGCTGCCCGGCGGGGTCGACGACCCGGGATTCACCGGCTTCCTCCGCATCGAGCACGGCCTGTGGCACGGCAGCCCCGCAGCCCGCATACGGCCGTACGCGGTGAAGCTCCAGCACGACGTCACCGCTCTGCGGGCCGCGTTCCCCCACCAGGACTTCGATCCGGCGGACCTTCCGCTGCGCAGCCACGAGATCCTGGAGAACACCCTCCAGTTCGAACTCACCGCGGACACGGACGAGGGCAGCGGCAGCAACCTGGCGACGGCCCGGGCCAACCTCGACGGGACCGTCGAACTCATCGATGTCCTCCGCCCGTTGATCACCCGCCGCGATCCGCACCGGCTGCCCGTCGTCGACGCCGACACCGCCCGGCTGCGGACCCTCCTCGACGGAGCCCGCACCGGCGGTACCTGGACGCCGGTCGGCTCGCTCGACGCGACCACCCGGGCCAGGATCAACGGCGCGACCGGTCAACTCCTGGAAGACCTCGCGCCCGTACCGGACCTGCTGGAGATCAGGAAGTCCGCCTGATGAACCCCCGCCGGAACACCGACGACTCCCAGCGCTTCGAAGGGGGCCCACCCTTGCCCACCGACATCTCCGGCACCTCCGAGGGCCAGGCGGCCGACCGCGCGTCCTGCCCGTTCGGCACCGGCCGCCGATCGTTCGTCAGGAACGCGATCGGCGCGGGCGCCGGGGCCGCCGCCCTGGCCGGCGGCGGATTCGCCCTGACGACCGCCGCGAGCACGGGCACCGCCCAGGCCGACTCCGCACCGCGGGGCCAGGCGCCGGCCGTACCGTTCCACGGCGTCCACCAGGCAGGGGTGGTCACCCCGCAGCCGGCCGCGGCCGCCTTCGCGGCCTGCACGGTCATCGCCGACACCCGCGAGGACCTGGCGGACCTGATGCGGACCCTCACCGAGCGGGCCCGGTTCCTCACCCGCGGCGGCGAACCCGCTGACCTGGGCGTGGGCGCTCCGCCCTCGGACAGCGGCATCCTCGGCCCGGTCGTGCCCGCCGACGCCCTCACCGTCACCGTCGGAGTGGGAGCCTCGCTCTTCGACGACGAGCGGTACGGCCTGGCCGCGGCCGCACCGCACCGCCTCACGCCGATGCGCACGTTTCCCAACGACAACCTCCAGGCCGGCCAGTCCCACGGAGACCTGTCCCTGCAGATCTGCGCCGGCAGCACCGACACCGTGCTGCACGCCCTGCGCGACCTCGCCCGGCACACCCGCGGCGCCCTGCAGATCAAGTGGCGCGTCGACGGATTCCAGAACGCCCCCCGCCCGGCCGGGGCGCAGCGCAATCTGCTCGGCTTCAAGGACGGCATCGTCAACCCCGACGTGCGTTCGTCGCGCGAGATGGACCGGCTCGTCTGGGTCGACGGCCGGCACGGCGAACCGGCCTGGGCCGCCGGCGGGAGCTACCAGGTGATCAGGATCATCCGGATGCTGGTGGAGTTCTGGGACCGGGTCTCGCTCACCGAACAGGAGAAGATGTTCGGCCGCCGCAAGGACACCGGCGCGCCGCTGGACGGCGCCCGGGAGACCGACGCGCCGAACTACGCCAAGGACCCGAAGGGCAACGCCATCCCCCTGGACGCGCACATCCGGCTCGCCAATCCGCGGACCGCGTCGACCGACGACTCCCGGATCCTGCGCCGCGGCTACAACTACGACCGGGGCGTGGACGCGGTCGGCGAGTTCGACATGGGCCTGGTCTTCTGCTGCTACCAGCAGGACCCGCTGCGGCAGTTCGAGGCGACCCAGACCCGGCTGATCGACGAGCCCCTGGTGGACTACATCTCACCGGTGGGCGGCGGCTACTTCTTCGTCCTGCCCGGTGTGCGCGACCGGGCCGACTGGCTGGGCCGCGGACTGCTCTCCGGTTGACCGGGGGCGGAACGGCCCCTTCGCCGGCTCCTTCGGGACCCGAAATCCGGCGGAATCGGCGGCGGTTCTCCGGCGTCGCGCAATTCGCTTGACAACGCACCGTGAATTCCCCCGGACCGCCCGGGAAGGGCCGGTCCGGCGGGTCGTCATGCCACTTTAGGACAGCGCCGATTCCGGCCACTCGCAGCGCCGCCGCACGCGAATGGGGGATGCGAGAATCCAAGAGCACCGGGGGGAACTCGGGGCGACGTGGCGATGGATTCAGTGGCCACGCGATGCGTCGATGAGAGAGTGTGAAGCGCGACATGGGAATGACGATGCTGGGAATGCGGGAAACCGGTTCCGGCTCCGGCGGGGGCGCAGGACCGCGGGCGTGCTGCTGGCCGCCGCCGCTTTGACGGTCGGCACGATGGTGGCCACCGTGGGGACCGCGTCCGCCACGACCGACCCGCCGACGGCCGGTGCGTGCGACTCGGTCGCGCACAACGTCAACGGCGAGGTCCTGGCGGTGATGAAGTCGATCTCGACGCACTGGAACCTCTACGCCGAGCCGGCGAGCCAGTGCTCGGTCCTCAGCTCGGCCCAGGGTGCCGCGAGCGTGTACATCGCGTGCAAGACGACCAACGTCTACGGCAACGTGTGGGACCGGGTCTCCGGCGACGGCCTCTCGGCCGGCGCGGGATGGACCTCGGCCGCCAACATCGCCCACCAGGCCAAGACCCCGCCCGACTGCTGAACCTGCCGCCCGCGGCGGACGTGGCACGCACCGTCCGCCGCTCGGCAGCGTCCGACCACGCCCGGGAGCCGCGCCGAGCCGCCGGGTACGATCTTGGTGTACGCGTCGGCGGCCGCGCCCGCTCTTCGGCCGAGTGCGCCCCAGGGTGACGGCACCCCGGGAGGGGAGGCCGCCGGACCGGTCGCCGTGGGGCGAGGGGACCACGGGGAATTGCTCGAAGCGCTGGAGTTCGACCCGACGACGGCAGCGGTCTACCGGCTGCTCCTGACCCGGCAGGCGGAGGACGTCCGCGGTGCGGCCCGGCGGCTCGGCGTCCGCGAGGCGGATGTGCGCGGGGCGCTGGAGGCGCTGACGGGACTGGGATTGCTGGACCCCGTCGTGCGGGAGGGCCTGCCGCGTCCCCTCAACCCCGCGGTCGGGCTGCGCGAACTGCTCGACCGCCGCAAGCGGGAACCGCGCAGGCGCCAGGAGTCGGTGGAGCACTGCGAGGGCGAACTGGCCGAACTGGCGGGCGTGTTCAGCCGGACCCACAGCGGATACGCCCCTCCCGCCACCGAGCACCTGGTCGGCCTCGACGTGGTCCGCCGCCGCATCGGCGACCGGGCCCGCGACGTCACCGAGGAGTGCCTGACCTTCACCCCGGGAGGCGCCCAGTCGCCCGAGGCCCACGAGGCCGGCCGCCCCCTGGACCTGGCGGCGCTCGAACGGGGCGTGCGGATGCGCACGGTGTACCTCGACAGCGTGCGCAACGACCGGGCGACCACCGCCTACGCGGCCTGGCTGAACGAGCACGGGGGAGAGGTGCGCACGGTCCCCTCGCTCCCTGTGCGCATGATCATCTTCGACCGGACGACGATCCTCACGCCCCTCGACCCGCGCGACACCCGCGCGGGAGCGGTCCAGGTGGCGGAGCCGGGGATCGTGGCCGGCCTGGCCGACCTCTTCGACCGGGTCTGGGCGTCGGCCTCCCCGCTGGGATGCGCCCGGGAGCGCGACGACCACGGACTCAGCGCCCAGGAACGGGAGTTGCTGCGGCTGCTCGGCCGCGGCTTCACGGATCAGGCCGCGGCCAAGCGCCTCGGTATCTCCCCGCGCACGGTCCGCCGGATGATGGCCGACCTGATGGAACGCCTCGACGCGCACAGCCGGTTCGAGGCGGGCCTGCGCGCGGCCCACCTCGCCTGGGTCCGACGGGCGGCCGCGCCCGGCCGCCGCGCGAGGCGCCTGCGGGAGCGCGCGCCGGACGGATGCGTCACACGTGCGCGTCTTATGCGTTCGGGTCCCAGTCCGCGAGTTGCTCCATCGGCGCGGGATTGCCGGTGGTCTCCAGACCGTCGAGCGGGACGCGCGCGTAGAAGTAGAGGACGAGTTCGCTCGCCGGGCCCCGCATCGCCATGTCGCCCGGCTCCGCGTCGGCGGCGAGGTCGTTGCAGCGGACGCCGTCGCTGTCGAGGGTCAGGCGCCAGGAGCGGCCCTCGGTCGTGTGCAGGTCGATGGTCGCCGGCTTGAACGGCCAGGGGACGTTCGTCGCCGAGACGGTCGTCAGGAACTCGTCGACGCCCTCGACCGCGACCTCCGTCGGCAGCGGCCGCGCGGCGCCTTGGGCCAGTTGGGCGTCGTAGGTGTGGACGGCGATCTCCTGGACCTGGTGCCGGGCCACGGCTCCGCTGGTCTGCGGGGCCTGCGAACGGCCCCACCAGGTCCAGCAGCCGCGGTCCGGGCCGGCCTCGCGCATCGCGTCGAGCATGAGCTCGGTCGACTCGGCGAGCCAGGCGTCCAGGGCTTCGCGGTCGCGGGGCGCGGTCGGGGCGCCCTTCGGGTCCGTCTTCGCCGGCGGCTCGGCGCCCGGGCCCGCCGCGACGATGGCAGCCTGGCGGCGCCGCCCGTCACCGAGGTGCTGCGCCAGCTCGCGCAGCGTCCAGTCCGGGCAGGCAGCGACCTGGACGTCGAGGTCCGGGGCGGACGCGATCGCAGCGCGGAAAGCGTCCGAGCGGTCCTCGATCAGCCGCAGGACCTCGGGGAACTCCAAGATGTTCTGCACCGCGGTTGTCTACCACGGCACTCCGCCCGCCCGGTACCGAATTTGTCCGACGAACGGGCCGACGCCCGCGCGGAGCGCCGACACCGAAGCCGTCCTGAGACTCCGCGCGGCGCGCGCCTGGGCTCGGCGTCATGGATGTGGTGGTTCCCCCTGGGGGTCGGGCGAACGGGTGGCGTACGTAGGGGAGTTGGCCGGGCGGGGTGACGCGGGCCGGACGCTGCCGGGCGAGGTCGTCGGCCTGCTGCGCCGGTCCGCGCTGTCGGACGCATGGCCGCGGGAGTGCACGGCGCCCGTGGTGGGGCGGGTGCGCGGACTCGTACTCGATCCCGGCGAGCGCTGCGCCGACCAGGTGCTCGCCGAACTGCCCGGGCTCGGGGAGCCCTGGTGCGGGCTGGTGGAGCACGCCCTGGCCGCACGGGTGGGGCGTCCCTCGGCCGCGTGGGACCGCCGCGCCCTGGCCCTGGCCCACCCGCTGGGGGAGGAGGCGGTCCGGCGCCGCGTGACTTCATGGCTGGAGCTCGCCGCCGAGGGCGGAGGCCGTGACGACGGGGCATCCGACCCGTACAACCTGCCGGCCCTCGCCGGACTGGCGTGGCTGCTCTCGCTGCTCCCTCCGCACCCCGAGTCCGTCCGGGTCCTCGGCGCCCGGGGTCTCGGGCAGTCCGAGCTGGAGCGGTTGTCGACCCGGGTCGCGCACAAGGTGACGCGGAGGCAGACAGGGGAGGTGCTGGAGCCCTGACGGGGAAGCGGCGGTCAGGCCGTCGGGGCGCGGCGGAGGGTGCGGACGGCGGGGACGGACAGGAGGGTGGCGGCCACGGCGAGGGCCACGACGGCGCCGGTGAGGAGGACGTGGGGGGAGCCGAAGGCGGCGGAGGCGGGGCCGGCGAGGGCCTGGCCGACCGGGACCATGGCGACGGAGCCGGCCACCTCGTAGGCGTGGATGCGGTTGAGGATGATGCCGGGCACCTGCGTCTGGACGCTGGTCGCCCAGTTGACGCCCCAGTAGGCCCAGCCGCAGCCGGCCAGGAAGACGCAGCCGGCGATCGCCCAGACCGGCAGGCCGAGGCCGACGGACGCGGGCATGAGGGCGGTGAGGAACAGCGCGAGGGAGCCGGCCCGCAGCGGACGGGCCGCCCGTATCCGCATGGCGGTGAGCGCGCCGACCGCGGTCCCGCCGCCGAGCGCGGAGTTGACCAGGCCGTACGCGCCCGCCCCGTGCGCGGGGATGATCTGCCCGGCGGCCAGCGGCGTGTAGGGCCCGACCATGCCGACCATGAAGACCATCCACACCACGATCACCGACCACATCCAGGTCCGGGACCTGAACTCCCGCCAGCCCTCGGCCAGATCGGCCCGGAAGGTGGAGCCGCGGCGCTCGCGGGCCGGGCCGCGGGCGGGGGCGAGCCGCAGCGCGATGAGGCACACCGCGCTGGTGAGATAGGTCGAGGCGTGCACGGCGAAGACCGCGCCGGGCGCGGTGAAGCCGACGAGCACGCCGGCCAGCGCGGGCCCGGCCAGCCCGGCGATCGACTCGGCCGTGCGCGTCACCCCGTTCGCCCCCTGCACGTCGGTGGCCACCCGGACCACCGTGCTGGCCACGCCCGGCTGGAACATCGCGGCGCAGGTCCCGTTGACGACCGCGATCACCGCCATCTCCCACAGCCGCACCCGGTGCGAGAGGAACAGGTAGGCGGCGGTGGACTGCGAGCAGACCCGGATCAGGTCCGCCCCGATCATCAGGGCCCGCGCGTTGAAACGGTCGGCGAACACCCCGCCGAAGATGACGAAGCCGGCGAAGCAGGCGGTGGACGCGGCCATCACCAGGCCGATGTCGCCGGCCGAGTAGCCGTACGAGAGCAGGCCGGCGGAGAGGGCCACCGGCAGCATCGTGTCGCCGAGCATGGCGACCGAGCGGGCGGTGAAGTAGAGCCGGAAGTTGGCGGACCACAGGCGGCCGGGGACGGGCCGCAGGGTCCCGGCCGCCGGGTCGGCGGTGGCGGAACGGGAGGGGGAAGCACTCACCGGGTCAATATGGACTGGACCACTCGGCAGCGTCCATCCGCTTCCACCCGCCGGACACCGCTCCGCCCCTGACGCGCGGTCACCCGCCGTCGCCCCGAGACCGCGTGCCGGGAATCACGCCGAACCCCACCCCCGTCCCCCCGCCCGCGGCCTCACGTCCGCACCCGGTACAGCCGCAGCGACCGCGCGGCCACCCGCACACTCTCCCCGCCGGGCACCACCGCCCCGTCGCCGTCCCCGCAGCCGCCGCCCTCCTCCGCCGTGTCGAGCACCACCTCGTACGACGACGCCCACGGCGGGCCGGGCAGCACGAACCCCGCCGCGCGGTGGTCGGCGTGCGCGATGAGCAGGAAGCTGTCGTCCACGACCGGCTCGCCGCGCGCGTCCCGCTGCGGGATGTCCCGGCCGGACAGGTACATCCCCAGCGTCGGCGGAGGACGCGAACCAGTCCTCGCTCGGCCATCTCCCGCCCCGCGGCGCCGAACCAGGCCACGTCCCGCAGTCCTTCGGGCGCCAGCGCAAGCCCGGAGAAGAACCCGCCGCGGCGCAGCACCGGATGGGCCCGGCGCAGCGCGATCAGCCGGGAGGTCAGGTCGCACAGCGCGCGCCAGCGCGGATCGTCCAGCAGCGACCAGTCCACCCAACTGGTCTCGTTGTCCTGGCAGTAGGCGTTGTTGTTGCCGCCCTGGGTGCGGCCCATCTCGTCGCCGGCCACCAGCATCGGCACCCCGGTCGCCAGCAGCAGCGTCGCCAGCAGGTTCCGCGCCTGCCGCCGGCGCAGCGCCCGCACGCGCCGGTCGTCGGTCGCGCCCTCGGCCCCGCAGTTCCAGGACCGGTTGTCGTCGGTGCCGTCCCGGCCGTCCTCGCCGTTGGCCTCGTTGTGCTTGGCGTCGTAGCTGACGAGGTCGCGCAGCGTGAAGCCGTCGTGCGCGGTGACGAAGTTGACGGAGGCGTACGGGCGCCGGCCGCCCCAGTCGTACAGGTCGCTGGACCCCGACAGCCGGTAGCCGAGGTCGCGCACGTCGCTCGGCGGCGCCGCGCCAGAAGTCCCGCACGGTGTCGCGGAAACGGTCGTTCCACTCCGTCCACAGCGGCGGGAAGGCGCCCACCTGGTAGCCGCCGGCGCCGACGTCCCACGGCTCGGCGATGAGCTTGACCCGGCGCAGCACCGGGTCCTGGGCGATCACGGCCAGGAACGGGGAGAGCATGTCCACGTCGTGCATCGAGCGGGCCAGCGCCGCCGCGAGGTCGAACCGGAAGCCGTCCACGCCCATCTCGGTCACCCAGTAGCGCAGCGAGTCCGTGATCAGCCGCAGCACGTGCGGCTGCACGACCGTGAGCGTGTTGCCGCAGCCGGTGTAGTCGGTGTAGCCGCGCGGGTCGGCCGCGCAGCCGGTAGTAGCCGCGGTTGTCGATGCCGCGCAGCGACAGCGTCGGCCCGCCCTGCCCGCCCTCGGCGGTGTGGTTGTAGACGACGTCGAGGATCACCTCGATCCCCGCCGCGTGCAGCGCCCGCACCATCCGCTTGAACTCGCCGACCTGCTGCCCGCGGCTGCCGCCCGCGCTGTAGCCGGCGTGCGGCGCGAAGTAGCCGATCGAGTTGTAGCCCCAGTAGTTGCGCAGGCCCCGCCGCTCCAGGTGCTCCTCGTCCGCGAACTGGTGCACCGGCAGCAGTTCCACCGCCGTGACGCCCAGCCGGGTCAGGTGGGCGATCGCCGCCGGGTGGGCGAGCCCCGCGTACGTGCCGCGCAGCTCCGGCGGGATCTCCGGGTGCCGCATGGTGAAGCCGCGCACGTGCAGCTCGTAGATGACCGTGTCCGACCACGGCGTCTTGGGACGGCGGTCGTCCCGCCAGTCGTCGTCATCGTCGACCACCACGCCCTTGGGGACGAACGGCGCCGAGTCGCGGTCGTCGCGCACGGTGT
Organism: uncultured Actinomycetota bacterium; assembly: GCA_963756705.1. Lineage (GTDB taxonomy): Bacteria > Actinomycetota > Actinomycetes > Streptomycetales > Streptomycetaceae > Actinacidiphila. Next base: position 144,613 of record CAVWOS010000013.1, read on the forward strand.
CGGCGACCTCCGGCTCGGGCCAGTCCCGCACGTGCCCGTACACCTCGGGGACCATCGCGAACGACCCGTCCACCGCCCGCGCGTACGGGTCGAGCAGCAGCTTCGCCGGGTTCCAGCGCGCCCCCGTCCACGGGTCCCAGCGGCCGCCGACCCGGAAGCCGTAGCGCCGGCCGGGCCGGACGCCGGGCAGGAAGCCGTGCCACACCTCGTGCGTCAGCTCGGTGAGCGGGGCCCGGGACTCGGTGCCGTCGTCGGCGAACAGGCACACCTCGACGGATTCCGCGCCCCCGGCCCACAGGGCGAAGTTGGTGCCGACGCGCCCGTCGGGGCCGGTGCGGAAGCGGGCGCCGAGCGGCTGCGGGGAGCCGGGCCACACCGTGACGGGCGGCTGCTCCGGGCCCCCGGCGGGGGAGCCCTCCGGGCCGGTGCGGGGCGGCGGCGGGCCGGCCGGGCGCCCGCCGCGCGGGACTCCCGGCGCGGCACCGGCTCCGCGCGCCTGGTCCGGGACCGCCTCGGCCCGTCCGGCGGCGCCGGACTCGCGCGTCTCGGACACGTGACTTCCTCTCGCGGCTCGGCCCGGGTCCCGGCGGCGGCCCGGCGTCCCGTGCCCGGCGGCCGGCCGGCGTCCCCGTGCCTGGTGATCGCTGACGTCCCTTGAGGCATTGTTCCCAGCGGCGGCGGGGAGTCACCCCCCTGAACGCGGCGCAGTCACCTCGGCGCTCCGGCGTCGTTGACCGGGTGTGACAGGTGTGGACAGGCGCGCGGCAGGCGCGGGGAGGCGCGAGGCGCCGGGTCGGATCGCAACTCGGGACGGCGTCGGACCGCCGGTGCCGGATGCCGGCAGGGCCGCGGCCGGCGGCCGGGCACGGGCCGGGGCGGCCCCGGGACGGGCGGCGGACCGGTCGTGGCCCGCGGTCCAGGGGCGGCCGACGGCCCGGCCGGGTACGGCGTCCCGGCCGCGGGTCCCGGTGGCCCTCCGGACGGCCGCCGCGCTCGCGGCGCTCGCGCTCGCGGCCGGATGCGGGAGCGGTACGGGCGCGGACGGCAAGGCCGAGCCGGCCGGGCACGGCCGCGCGTCCACCGAACCCCCGATCTATCTCGGCATCTTCTCCCCGGAGAAGGGCTCGACGGTCGGCACCGCGATGATCATCAGCCTGAACTTCACCCACGCGCTGACCGATCGGGCGGCCGTCGAGCGCGGCATCACCGTCACCGCGCAGCCGCCGGTCGAGGTGGCCGGGCACTGGTTCGGCGACCGCCGGCTCGACCTGCGCCCGGCCGGCTTCTGGCGGCCCGGCACCCGGGTCACCCTGCACCTGCGGCTGCGGGGCGTGGAGGGCGCGCCCGGCGTGCGCGGCGTCCAGTCCAAGGACGTCTCCTTCACCGTCGCCCGCGACCAGCGCAGCACGGTGGACGCGACGGCGCACACCATGACGGTCGTGCGGGGCGGCCGCGTGCTGCGGGTGCTGCCGATCTCCGCGGGCAGCCCGGCACACACCACCTACAACGGGATCATGGTGATCTCGGAGAAGTACCTGAAGACGCGGATGAACGGCAGCACGGTCGGCTTCGGCGGCGAGTACAACATCCCGGACGTGCCGCACGCGATGCGGCTGACCCGCTCGGGCACCTTCGTGCACGGCAACTACTGGTCGCCTCCGTCGGTCTTCGGCACCCAGAACGTCAGCCACGGCTGCGTCGGCCTCCAGGACCGCAAGGGCGGCGGCGTCGGCACCCCGGCAGGCTGGTTCTACGACCAGTCGATCATCGGCGACTCCGTGCGGGTCCTGCACTCACCGGACCGCACCGTCGCCCCGGACAACGGCATGGGCGGCTGGAACCTCAGCTGGGCGCGGTGGCGGGCCGGCTCCGCGCTGTGAGCAGCGATTTGGCACGGAACGGTGACATATCGGTGAACCGGAACGGGTAATTCCTGTGGTCTCCTGGCCGCACCGGGGGAATCCGGGTGGGCCGGGCCGTAGGGGAGTCAGGACGTTGAATCCGATAGCTGCGGCACCGGGTGCTCAGGGAACGAGGACACCCGGTGCCGGAAACGACACGGGGGGCGGCAGGCGTCCCCGGACGGGTGCCGGTCCGAGGAAGTCCGGCCGCGCGCTCGCGGCCGCCCTGGTCGGCGGGCTGCTGCTGGCCCTGGCCGGCTGCGGGCCGAACGACGACGGTGCCGCGCCCGGCAGCGGCGGCGACCCGGTCACGACCACGTCGCAGGCGCCCGTCTCCAAGGCGTCGGTCGACATCGCCCCCGAGGACGGGGCGAGCGGCGTGGCCACCACCGGCGTGCTGAAGGTCGCCGCGTCGAACGGCCGGCTGTCCGCGGTCGCCGTCAAGGACGACAAGGGCACCGCGGTGCCCGGCACGATCAGCGCGGACGGGCTGAACTGGACGCCCGACGGCCACCTGAACACCTCCACCCGGTACACGGTGGACGCGGTGGCCAAGGACGCGGCGGGCCGGGAGTCCGACAAGCACGCGTCGTTCACCACGGTGGTGCCGAAGGACACCTTCATCGGGTTCTTCACCCCGGAGGACGGCTCCGTCGTCGGCGTCGGCATGGAGGTACTGCTCAACTTCAACCGTCCGATCGCGGACAAGGAGGCCGTCGAGAAGGGCCTGACCGTCACCGCCGAGCCGTCGGTGCCGGTCGCCGCGCACTGGAACGGCGACACCCGGCTCTACTTCCGCCCGCAGGAGTACTGGGCGCCCGGCACCAAGGTCACCCTCGCGCTGAACCTCGACGGGGTGCAGGGCGCGCCCGGGGTCTACGGCCAGCAGCACAAGTCCGTGCACTTCACGGTGGCCCGCCGCCAGGTCAGCGTCGTGGACGCGGCGCAGCACACCATGAAGGTCTACCGGAACAACCAGCTGATCAAGACCCTCCCGATCTCCTCCGGGGCGCCGCAGCACACCACGTACAACGGGATCATGGTGATCTCGGAGAAGTACGTGAAGACGCGGATGAACGGCGACACGGTCGGCTTCGGCGGCGAGTACGACATCCCGGACGTGCCGCACGCGATGCGGCTGACCGACTCCGGCACCTTCATCCACGGCAACTACTGGGCCGCGCCCTCGGTGTTCGGGGCGAGCAACACCAGCCACGGCTGCGTGGGGCTGCGGGACGTGCGCGGCGCGGGCGACCCGGACACCCCGGCCGCCTGGTTCTACGACCACTCGATCATCGGCGACGTGGTCCAGGTGATCAACTCCAAGGACCGGACCGTGCAGTGGTACAACGGCCTGAACGGCTGGAACCTGCCCTGGAGCACGTGGGTGTCCTGATCGGCGGCCCCGGCGGGCCCGGTTGGCGCCCGCCGGGTCGGGGGTACGCTCCGGCCATGACTGTGACCCTCGAAGTGGCCGACGGCGTCGGCACGCTGCGGCTGGACCGTCCCCCGATGAACGCGCTGGACCGCGCCACCCAGGACCGGCTCAGGGAACTCGCCGAGGAGGCCGCCGAGCGGCCCGACGTGCGGACCGTGGTGGTGTGGGGCGGCGCGAAGGTCTTCGCCGCGGGCGCGGACATCAAGGAGATGCGGGACATGTCCTACCAGGACATGGTGGACCGCTCGCGGGGCCTCCAGGACGCCTTCACGGCGGTGGCCCGCATCCCCAAGCCGGTCGTCGCGGCCGTCAACGGCTATGCACTGGGCGGCGGTTGCGAGCTGGCGCTGTGCGCGGACATCCGGATCGCCGCCGAGGACGCCAAGTTGGGGCAGCCGGAGATCCTGCTCGGCCTGATCCCGGGCGCGGGCGGCACCCAGCGGCTGTCCCGGCTGGTCGGCCCGTCCCGCGCCAAGGACCTCATCTTCACCGGCCGTATGGTCGACGCGCAGGAGGCGCTGGCCATCGGGCTGGTGGACAAGGTGGTGCCCGCCGAGGAGGTCCACGACGCCGCGACGCAGTGGGCGCGGCGGCTGGCCCGCGGGCCCGCCTACGCGCTGCGGGCCGCCAAGGAAGCGGTGGACCACGGCCTGGAGACGGACCTGACCAGCGGGCTCGCACTCGAACGCACCCTGTTCGCGGCCCTGTTCGCCACCGAGGACCGCGAGACGGGCATGCGCAGCTTCGTCGAGGATGGCCCCGGGAAGGCCAAGTTCGCCTGACCGGACGCCGGTTCAGGCGTCCTGGTGAATTCACAGGGTTACCCGGCGAAACGCTTCCGTAACGGCCATCATGAAGACATGGCGGGTCGGGGAGGATCGGAACAGCCGGGGCGGGCCGACGCCGCGCCCGGGTTCGTGCCGATCCTCGCCGACGACTCCGGGCACTACGCCGCCCTCGCCCCCTGCCGGCACCCGGCCGGCCCCGACCGCGCCGCGCGCCCCGGGCGCCGCCCCGACGGCGGTTCGGGCGACCGCCAGGACGGCGTTGCGGCCGGGGAGCACGAGGCAGCGGGGTGCGGCGCCGAGGAGTGCGTGCTCGGGCCCGCCGACGACCCCGACGAGGTGGCCGCGCGCATCCTGGCCGCCCTCGGCGATCCGTCGGAGGGCGAGGTCCGGCTCACCTCGCGGCCCGAATCGGCCTCCACCGCCCGCCGGCTGGCGCTCGCGGTGCTCCGGAAATGGGGGCTGGTCCACCTCTCCGAGACGGTCGAACTCCTGGTCTCCGAACTCGTGGGCAACGCCGTGCGGCACACCGGCGCCCGCACCTTCGGCCTGCGCATGCAGCAGCGGCGCGGCTGGATCCGGGTCGAAGTCCGCGACCCCTCACGGGCGTTGCCGTGCCTGATGCCGGTGCGCGAGATGGACACCAGCGGCCGCGGGCTCTTCCTGGTCGACAAGCTCTCCGGCCGGTGGGGCGTCGACCTGCTCCCGCGCGGCAAGACCACGTGGTTCGAACTGCGCGTGGCCGACCGCTAGTTCGCCGCGCACAAGGGAAGCCGCGCACAGGGAAAGCCGGGCACAAGGGGCGCCGCACAAAAGGGAAGGGGCCCTTCGCGACCGGGGGGACGGCATCGGAAGGGCCCCTTCGCAGCGCCGCGGAAAAGGGGGGGTGTTCCGCGGCGCACGGGGAACGGCCGCGCCGGCGTGGGCGCCTGCCGTCGTTCTCGACTGTGCCACGGAACGCCCGGGCCGGGCAAACCGGCTTTTCGGGAGAAGTGCGGCGATTCCGGCGGGCGTTCGAGAAAACCAAGGGTGATGTCCGCCACCGCCTTCTAAATTATGGCTGAGAACTCTCATGGACCTCTCATGAAGAGAGCGCTTGCAGCCGGTACCGGGAGCCCCGACCAGGGCGTCGGGGTCCACCCCCGAGGGCGGAGTGGGGGTAGCCCCCATACGCATTGGGGGTCCCACCGGATACAGCGCGGCGGTCGCGCACGGGAGAGTCGTGGGGTGACGATTTCCGAGGAGATCCCGATGGCAGGCGGCGGCGGTCCGGTGGCGGCGTTCCTCCGCTTCGTGGTGTGCGGCGGCGGCGTGACGCTGCTGGGCAGCGGCGCCCTGCTGCTGATCGGCGACCGGGCGCCGGTCGCCCTCGCCAACGCGGTCGTCGCCGTCGTCACCACCATGATCGCCACCGAGCTGCACGGGCGGATCACCTTCCGCCGGGGATCGGCGAGTTGGCGCGACCACGCGGCGAGCGGGCTCACCGTGCTGCTGTCGTACCTCTTCACCACGGGCGCGCTGCTCGCCTTCGACGCCTGCCACCCCGGCGGCGGGGCGCTGCTGCGCCAGGGCGTCTACCTCACGGCGTCCGGCGCGGCCGGCCTCGCCCGCTTCCTGCTGCTGCGCTGCGTCGTCTTCGCCCGGCCGCGCCCGGCCCGCCGGCCGGTGCCGGTCGTGCCCGTCCGTGTGGCGCGCGTCCCGCTCACCCGGGACCGGGTGGCCCTGGCGGGCCCGGCCGACAACGCGAGGGCGCCCCGCTCGGCCGAGCGGGGCGCCCCGGTGGGACCGGTACCGGTCAGGGGGTGAGCCGGACGACCTGCGGGTCGTGGTCACTGGTCTGGTCGGCGAACTCCGAGTTGATGTGGACCACGTCGTAGTCCACCTTCTTCAGCGCCGGGCTGACCAGGATGTGGTCGAGCACCTGCGAGTTGCCCTCGTACACGTAGGAGTAGCGCTCCACCTTCGGCAGGGTGTTGACCAGGTCGGTGAGCACCGTGCCGTTGCCCGTCAGCGAGGTGACCGCCGGCGAGAACTGGTAGTCGTTGAGGTCGCCGAGCGCCACCACGTCCGCGTGCGGGTCGGCGGTCTCCAGCTGCTGCACGAAGTCGTGCTCCACGATGGCCTGCCGCACCCGCTGCACCTCGGAGCTGCGCACCGGCGGCTGGAAGCGGCTGTCGATGCCCTCGTCGCCGAGCTTGCTGTCGAAGTGGTTGGCGATCACGAACAGCTTCTTGCCGCGGAAGGTGAACTCGCCCACCAGCGGCTTGCGGCTGGCGTCCCACGCCTGGTCGTTCGGCGCGATCCGCCCGGGGGAGGCGGTCAGCGCGGTGCTCGCGCCGGTGCCGGTGACGCCGACCGAGGTGGTCGAGTCGCCGCCGGGGATGTCGACGAAGCTCACCCGGTCGGGGTTGAACAGGAACACCGATCGGATGTTGCCGCCCGGCTGACCCCCGTCCTTGTCGTTGACCGGGTCGATCTCACGCCACTGGTAGGCCGGGCCGCCCGCCGCCTTGATGGCCGCGGTGAGCTTGCCCAGGGTCTGGTCGGCGGCCACCATGCCGTCGTCCGTGGCGCCGTCGTTGTCCTGGATCTCCTCCAGCGCAACGATGTCGGGCGACCGCAGGTTGGTCACCAGGCCCTTGGCGAGCGCGTCGAACTTCGACTGCGCGTTGTCCGGCGCCAGGTTCTCCACGTTGTACGTGCCGATCGTGGCCTGGTTCGCGGCCGCCTTCGCGGTGACCTCGGGCGTGATGCCGCCGCTCTGGACCGTGCCGATCGTGCGGGCCTGGATCGCGTACGTGCCGCCGAACTGGTTGTAGTCCAGCGGACCCTCGGTGGCGCCCTTGAGGGTGTCGCCGACGTTCGCGGTCGGGAAGGCCGCGGTGGCTGTCGGGATGAGCGACTGCACCATCAGGCGGCCGGAGTTGGGGCTGTCGTAGCCGGTGTAGAGGGTGCCGCCGCGCTTGGTCGGGTTCTGGTTCGGCTTGACGGTGACCCACAGCTCCGAGTACGGGTCGGTGGCGCCCACCACCCGGCTGGAGCCGATCCGCACGTTCATCCCCTCGAGGGAGGCGTACAGGTCCAGCGCGTAGTCGGCCGGGCGCAGCGGCAGGTTCTCGATGGAGCCGCCGCCCGCGGAGGGCACGAACGCGTCCGGCACGCTCCGGCTGTCGAGCACCACGGGGGCCGGCAGCGGGTTGCCGCTGGAGACCTTGGTCACCGTCGCCTTGGAGATCTCGGTGACCGCCTGCACCCCGGTGTCCTGCCCGCCCGGGTAGTAGTCGGAGACCGAGCCGGCGACGGAGACGCTGTCGCCGGTGGTGACCGTGGGGGAGGAGCCGGTGTAGACGAAGACGCCCTCGCTGGTGCGCGGGTCGTTGTCCGGGTTCGGGTCCTGGAACCAGAAGCCCTTCGAGGAGCCGTAGTCGCGCACGCCGGTGACGATGCCGGTGACGTCCTTGACGAGCTTGCCCGCGTACGGCGAGACCCGGGTGTCGCCCTGGATGTCGTGGATCTTCGCCGAGGCGGCCGGCGGGGTGGTCGGGGGCGTCGTCGGCGGCGTGGTGGGCGGCGTGGTGCCGCCGCCACCGCCGGTGCCTCCGGTGCCGCCCGAGTTCTGCGGGGTGGCCGGGCCGGCGGTGAAGTCGGCCGCGTTGTCGTCGGTGTCGGTCAGGGCGGCGCCGCGGGCCACCGAGTTGCTGTTGCTCGCCCCGGCCGCGGCGCCGCTGCCCTCGTGCACCACGGCGGTGCCGTAGCCGACCAGGTCCTTGACCTTGGGGTCGGCGGCGCAGTCCGCGGCGGTCACGCAGGTCAGCGGGTCGGAGCCGGCCACCAGCGCGATGGTGCCGGACGTGCCCGACATCGCGATCGTGCCGCTGGCGTCCGGGGCCGGCAGCGCGGTGGTGCCGCCGGTGCCGGCGGACTCGCCGACCAGGTAGCGGCCGCCGCCCGCGAGGGAGCCGGTGAGCTTGGTGACCTGCCAGGTGGAACTCGCCGAGGGAGTGCCGGGCAGGTACTGCACGCTGTAGTCGCTCAGATCCAGCGCCGAGCCGCCGGCGTTGGCGAGCTCGACGAAGTCGTTGGTGTACGTGGCGCCGGAGTTGCCCCCGCCGCCATACACCTCGGCGACCACCGCGTCGGCCGAGGGAGTCGCGAACGCGGAGTGGACGGTCATGCCCGCCAGGACGACGGCGCCGGCTACGCCGAACGGCAGAACGCGCTTGCGCAGCAGGGCGGAACGCCCCGTCGTAGCAGGTCTCGCGGGGCGCGAGCCGGCCTGAGAGGAGTGCGACACCGGAGGGGATCTCCTTCGTGCGGTCGTTCGGTGCGATGAATGAACTGGGGCGGACGGCGGGCCCGTTCCTCGTGGGTGGACGCGGCCGTGCGCGATCGCGCTCAAGATACGCGCGTAGACCCGCTTGCAGAAGGTGTTTCGGGTTAATTCTGGTGGGCCGTACCTCGATGCTCCCCCTGACCAGGCACCGTCCGGAGTCCGGCGTTCCGCACGGCGGGTCGGGGCGGGGGCGGTCCGGGGCCGGGCCGGGAACGTGCCCGGAGCGGACCGCAGTCGGGCCTGGGACGGTCGGGCGAGGGGCGGCCCGACCGGCGCGGGAACCGGTCGCGGATGTCGGTTGTCAAGTTCAGGTAAAGTCCCGCGGTCGCCTACATCCTCGGTCGCCGCACGTGTGTCCCACCTGGTAGAAAGCATCGTTGGCCGTGCGGGCGGGAAGGACGGGCCGTCCTTCCCGAGTGGCACCGCCGGGGGGTTTTACGTACAGGGCGCCGACCGTTGTCGCGCCCGGGGGGAAACACATTCGTCCGCCGCCGTCCCCGATGACGGCCGGCGCCCTCCGTGGTACGCGCCGCCCCGCACGGCTGTTGACGCGTACGAGAAGGAGACTGCGCATGGGCTCTGCCCAGGTGTTCCACAGACCGGGGAGGGGCACTCCCTCCCTGCGTCGTACCGCCGCCGGGGTCGGCGGCGTGCTGGCCGCGGCCTTGGCGCTGACCGCGTCCGCGGTGCCCGTCGCCGTGGCCGACAACGCGCCGGCCCCCACGCAGCAACGGATCGGCCCCGCGCCGCACCTGCCGGGCGGCGCCGTCCGCACCGCGGCCCCGGCCGACGGCACCCCGCTGGACATGAGCGTGGTGCTCTCGCCGCGCGACCCGGCCGGGCTGAAGAAGTTCGTCGCCGACGTCTCCACGCCGGGCTCGCCGCTGTACCACCACTACCTGGGCACGGGCGAGTTCGGCCCGGCGTTCGGCGCGACCGCCGCCACGGTGGACCGGGTGCGCGACGCCCTGAAGGCGCAGGGACTCACCACCGGCAAGCTGGACGCCGACGGGCTGACCCTCCCGGTGCACACCACGGTCGGCGCCGCCGCCAAGGCGTTCCACACCGGCTTCACCGGCTTCCGCACCGCCGACGGCCGCACCGGCCTGATCAACACCTCGGCCCCGTCGGTCAGTTCGGCCGTCGCCCCGGCCATCACCGGTATCAACGGCCTGACCACGACGGCCGACCTGCACACGCACTTCAAGGTGCCCGCGCGGAAGGGCGCGGCGGGCGCGAAGGGCGCCGTCAGCGGTTCCGACGCCGTCACGCCGCGGATCAACGGCAAGACGCCGAGCGCGTGCGCCGGCGCGACCTCGCAGATGGCCTTTTGGGGCTCCGACACCCAGGGCTACTGGAGCGCGCGGTCGCTGGCCACTGCCTACGGCATGGCCGACGAGCCGAACGTCGGCACCGGCGTCACCGTCGGCATCTTCGAGCTGGAGAACTACAGCACCGGCGACATCGCCGCCTACCAGTCCTGCTACGGCACCAAGGTGCCGGTCAGCGCGGTCAAGGTGGACGGCGGTGCCACGGAGCCGCCGAACGCGGACGAGTTCGTCGGCACCGAGTCCGCGCTCGACATCGAGGACCTGATCGGCCTCGTCCCGCAGGCGTCCCTGCTCGTCTACCAGGGCCCGGACGCCGGGGACGCCACGTACCAGAACGTGCTGGACGTCTACCAGAAGATGGTCGACGACAACCGCGCCCAGGTGATCTCCACCAGTTGGGGCGGCTGCGAGCCCAACACGCCCCCCGCGTTCATGGACGCGGAGAACCTGGTCTTCGAGCAGGCGGCGGCCCAGGGCCAGACGGTCACGGCCGCGGCCGGCGACAGCGGCTCCTCCGACTGCTGGTACGACCCGAACCAGGACGGCGTCAGTGACGCGCCCAACGGCTCGGTGCTCGCCGCCGACGACCCGGCCGGCCAGCCCTACGTCCTCGGCGTCGGCGGCACGGAGATGACCGGTTCCGGCGGCAGCACCCAGACCGTCTGGAACGACGGCGTCGATGCCACCGGCGGCGCGATATCCGACCACTTCGCGCTGGACGCCACCACCGGCTACCAGGCGGGGGTCAACGGCACCGGCTACACGAACAACTGCGCGGCCACGGCGGCGCAGAAGTGCCGCCAGGTGCCGGACGTGTCGGCCCTCGCCGACCCCGCCACCGGGTACATGATCTACAACGACGGCTGGTTCCCCATCGGCGGCACCAGCGGCGCCTCGCCGACCTGGGCGGCGCTCGCCGCGCAGGCCGACCTCGACCCGTCGTGCGCGGCCGGCGGCCCGGTGGGCTTCGTCAACCCGACGCTGTACCAGCTGCCGTCGAGCGCCTACCGCGACGTCACCGGCGCGAACGAGTTCAGCGGCCTGGCGAACAACTACCTCGACTACACCGGCGCGTCGCCCGCCGACTCCTACAAGGTCGGCACCGGCTACGACCTGACGACCGGACTCGGCACCCCGCACGCGCGCAGCATCATCCCCGCGCTGTGCAAGGCCGTTCCGCAGTCGCCGGCCGGCACCTTCACCTCGGTGAACCCGACCCGCATCCTCGACACCCGCGCCAAGATCGGCGTCGGCACCACGACGCCGGTCAAGGCCAACACCGCCGTCTCCCTCCAGGTCGAGGGCAGCGCGGGCGGCCTGGTGCCGAACTCCGGCGTCACCGCGGTCGTGCTCAACCTGACCGCGGTCTCCGGCACCGTGGGCGGCCACCTGACCGCCTACCCGGACGGCACCACCAGGCCCACCTCGTCCAACCTCAACTGGCCGGCCGGCAAGACCGTGCCGAGCCTGGCGATCGTGCCCGTGGGCGCGGACGGCAAGGTGGACCTGTTCAACGCCAGTTCCGGCACGGTGCACTTCGTGGCCGACGTCTTCGGCTACTTCTCCACCGCGACGACCGGTGCGACCTTCCACCCCGCGGGCCCCGCCCGCGTGCTGGACACCCGCGCCAAGATCGGCGTCGGCACCACGACCCCGGTCAAGGCCAACTCCGCGGTCGCGCTGACGATCGCGGGCGCCGGCGGCGTGCCCGCCACCGGCGCCACGGCGGTGGTCCTCAACGTCACCGCCACCCAGCCGACCCAGGCCGGGCACCTGATCGCGTACCCGAGCGGCACGAGCCGCCCGACCTCGTCGAACATCAACTGGTCGGCGAAGCAGACCGTGCCGAACCTGGTGGTGCTGCCGGTCGGCGCGGACGGCAAGGTGGACCTGTACAACGCCAGCTCCGGCACGGTGCACTTCGTGGCGGACGTCTTCGGCTACTACGCGGCCGACACCAGCGGTTCGACGTTCCACGCGGCGGGCCCGAGCCGGCTGCTGGACACCCGCACCGGCACCGGCGCGCCCAAGGCGGGCGCGCTGACCTCGACCGGTTCGCTGTCGCTCAGCCTGAACGACGGCAACGTGCTGTCGCACGCGACCGCGGTCGTGCTCAACGTCACGGTCGTGGGCGGCACGGCCGACAGCGCGTTCCTGACGGTCTGGCCCGACGGGAAGTCGCTGCCCACGTCGTCCAACCTCAACTGGTCGAAGGGGCAGACGATCGCCAACCTCGTCACCGTCCCGGTCATCGACGGCAAGGTCGACTTCCACGTCAACACCGGTTCGGTGAACGTGGTCGCCGACCTGTTCGGCTACTACAGCTGACGCTCCCCGCCCGTTCCCCCCGGTCCGCACGGGCCGGGGGGAACGGGCTTTTCCGCAGGGGCTGTTCGGGCGGTGGACGCATCAGCCGCCCGTGCCCGCGGACGCCTTCAGCCGTCCGAGGCCGCGTCGTACTCCCGGCGCGTGAGTGCGTGGACGCGGGTGGGACGGCCCGAGCCGCCGGGCGTCAACTCCCGCCGCAGGCGCATGCCGAGCTTGTGCACCACCCGCTCCGAGGCGTGATTGCCGACCTGGATGATGCTCACCACCTCGGCCAGTCCGCGCTCGTGGAACCCGAAGCGCAGGGCCGCGCGGGCCGCCTCCGTGGCCAGCCCGCGGCCCCAGAACGCCTGCCCGAGCCGCCAGCCCACCTCGACGGCGGGCATCACCTCGGGCATGAAGTGCGGCACCGCCAGCCCGGTGAACCCGGCCAGTTCGCCGGTGTCCCGCAGTTCGACCGCGAACAGCCCGAACCCTTCCTCCCGCCAATGGCGTTCCCACGCCGCGATGTTCGCGCGGGTGAGCTCCTCGTCCCGCACCGAACCGTCGGCGATCCACCGCATCACCGCGGGGTCGGAGTTGATCGCCGCGAAGGGCACCACGTCCTCCTCGCGCCAGCGGCGCAGCACGAGCCGTTCCGTCGTGATCGTGGTCGTCCCCACCGCTCCTCCGTCCAGGTCCGCCGGCGCGTCCACCGGGGTCAGCCGGCCGCGGCGGCGGTCGTGTCGCGGTTCCCGCGCAGGCCGGTGACGATCATCTCCACACCCCGGCGGTAGTACGCGTCCTCGCTGGCGCACTCGGCCAGCGGACCGGCGGCGGCGACGATGTGCGGGTACCGGCGCGGTGACAGCGACATCAGGTAGGCGCGCTTGGCGCGCACCGCGTCCTCGTGCGCCTCGGGATCGGCGCCGTAGGCCCGGCCCGGCTCGCTGATCACCAGCGTGACCAGGGAGTTGAGCACCTGGGACGCGGCCTCCGCGCTCTCCTCGACGGTCAGTCCCCCCGCCGACAGCAGGGCCAGTACCCGCTCGGTCAGCACCAGCCCGGGCTCGGAGGCGACGATCCGGGTGAGCAGGAGCACGGCGGCGCTGGGGTGCGGGCGCAGCGCGTCCAGCACGCCGGCCAGCACGTCGTGCAGCTGGACGTCCCACGGCCGGTCGTCCGGCTCGGGCACCCGCGCGCCGGCGAGCAGCCGCTCGGCGACCGCGTCGAGCAGCCCCTCCTTGTCGGGGAAGTGCCGGTAGAGGGCCATCGGGGTCACCTCGTGGAGCTGGGCGACCCGCCGGATCGTCACGGCGTCCAGACCCTCCGCGTCCGACACGGCCAGCGCGCTGGCGATCAACTCGTCCCGGTTCAGGCGCTTCTGCGCGGCCATGCCCTCCACCTTCCGACTCGCTCCGGCTGTGCCCATCGTACGCACCCCGGTCCGGCCGCCGGGGCGGCGGAAAACGGGGGCCGGGGGTCTTGTATACGTCGTACACACCTCGTGTATGGTTCTTTCGTAAGCATACGCTGTACACATCCGGGCGGCCTGCCGCGCGCCCGGACCCGGCTCGACGCCCCTCGGCGTCCCCCGACCCCTCTCGCCCCACCCGTCTCTCGTCTGTGCGGAGAATCCATGCGACGCAGTCCCTGGGCCACGCTCACCGTGCTGGCCCTCGCCCAGTTCATCGTGGTGCTCGACGTGACGATCGTGAACGTCGCCCTGCCCGACATCCAGTCCGACCTCGGCTTCAGCACCGACGGCCTGCAATGGGTGATCAGCGTCTACACCCTGCTCTTCGGCGGCTTCCTGCTGCTCGGCGGGCGCGCGGCCGACCTGCTCGGCTCCCGCCGGATGTTCATCGCCGGCCTGGCCCTGTTCGGGACCACCTCGCTGCTCGGCGGGCTGGCCGGGTCGCCCGGACTGCTGATCGCCGCCCGCGCCGTGCAGGGCCTCGGCGGCGCGCTGCTCTCACCGGCCGCGCTGTCCATCCTCACCGTCACCTTCGAGCACGGGCGGCGCCGCAACATCGCCATGGGCGTCTGGGGCGGGCTCGCCGGGCTCGGCGGCACGCTCGGCGTGGTCGCCGGCGGCCTGCTGGTCGACTCCTTCAGCTGGCGCTGGGTCTTCATCGTCAACGTGCCCATCGTGATCGCCCTGATCGCCGTGACCCCGCTGATCGTCCGCCACTTCCCGCCGCACGCCGGCAACCGCTCCTTCGACCTGCCCGGTGCGCTGCTGGGCACCGGCGGGCTGCTCGCCCTCGTCCTCGGTGTCGTGCGGGCCGAGCCCGTCGGCTGGGGTTCGGCCGAGGTGATCGGCTGCCTCGCGGCGGGCGCGGCCATGCTGGCCGGCTTCGTCGTCGTGGAGTCCCGGGCCGCCGCCCCGCTCGTGCCGCTGCGGCTGCTGCGGTCCCGCGCGCTGAGCACGGCCGGCGGCGCGCTGGCGCTCAACGGGGCCGGGTTCTTGTCCATGTTCTTCCTCACCGCGATCTTCCTCCAGCAGGTCCGGGGCGGGTCCGCGCTGCGCGCCGGGGTCGAGTTCCTGCCGATGGGCGCCGCCGCGATCCTCACCGCGGCCGCGGCCACCCCGCTCGTCACCCGCTTCGGCACCCGGCCCGTGCAGACCACCGGCGCGGTGGTGGGCGTGATCGGGCTGCTCGTGCTGGCCGGCGCCGACGCCCACGGGTCCTACGCGTCCCGGCTTCTGCCCGGCCTGATCCTCTTCGGCGCCGGCATCATCGGGCTCGCCGTGCCCGCGCAGATCGCCGCGGTCGTGGACGTCGCCCACCACGAGGCGGGCGCCGCGTCCGGTGTCGTCACCGCGTTCAACCAGGTCGGCGGCGCGCTCGGCCTCGCCGTCGTCACCACCCTCTCGACCTCCCGCGCCACCTCGGCCCTCGCCTCCGGCAGCACCCGCACCGACGCCCTCGTCGCCGGCTTCCACCGCGGGCTGCTCGTCTCCGCTGCCTTCATGCTCGTCGCCATCGCCGTCACCCTCGCCTCCCCCCGCCTCGCCCCCACGGCCGACGAGGTCGCGGGCGCGGCGGCGGCAGCGTAGAAGCGGCCCCGCGCCGGACCGGCCCGCCCCGTGGGGCGGGCCTTCGCGTCCGCGGGACGGATGAGGGCGATCGCTTTCCTGCGGCGCGGGTCAGGCGGAGAGGGGGACCTCGGGCTCCGCGTCCGCGGCCGCCAGGGCGCAGCCGGCCGCCAGGGCGTCCGTGGACAGGCCGAGGGCCGCGGCCAGGGCGGTGATCGTGAAGAAGGCCGGGGTGGGCGCGCGCCCGGTCTCGATCTTGCGGAGCGTCTCCGCGGAGATCCCGGCCGCCGCCGCGACAGCGGTCATGCTCCGTTCGCCCCGCGCCGCGCGCAGCATCGCGCCGAGTCGTTCGCCGCGGGCCCGTTCCTCGGGTGTCAGGGGATTCCTCACCATGGACGTGATACTAATACCGGGATAGTTATCCGGTATGAGAATGGGGAAGGCGCGGGGGCTCATGATCGAGATCAAGACGGACGCGGCACTGGACGCGATGCGGGAGGCGGGCCGGGTGGTGGGCCGCACGCTGGCCGCCGTACGGGAGGCGGCGGCCGTCGGCGTACGGCTGGACGCCCTGGACGAGGTGGCGCGCGCGGTGCTCGCGGAGGCCGGGGCGCGCTCGCCGTTCCTGGGGTACCGCCCCTCCTTCGCGCCCACCCCCTTCCCGGCCGTCATCTGCGCGTCCGTCAACGACGCCATCGTGCACGGCATCCCGGGCGGGTACCGGCTGCGCGACGGCGACCTGGTGAGCATCGACTGCGGGGCCGAACTCGACGGCTGGACCGGCGACGCGGCGATCAGCTTCACCGTCGGCACGCCGCGCCCCGAGGACGTCCGGCTCATCGCGGCCACCCAGGAGGCCCTGGACGCGGGGATCGCCGCGGCCACCGTCGGCCACCGGATCGGCGACATCGCGCACGCCGTCGGACAGGTCGCCGAGGCCGCCGGCTGCGGGATGCCCGCGGACTTCGGCGGCCACGGCATCGGCCGCCGGATGCACGAGGACCCGTCCGTCCCCAACCGGGGCCGCCCCGGCCGCGGTTACCCCCTGCGCCACGGCCTCGCCCTCGCCATCGAGCCCATGCTGATGGCCGGCGGCAAGGACGCGTACACCACCGACCCCGACGGCTGGACGCTCCGCACCGCCGACGGCTCCCGCGCGGCGCACATCGAGCACACGGTGGCCGTCACCGCCGACGGCCCCCGCGTCCTCACCCTCCCGTAGGAGGGCCCGTCGCGGGGGCGGCGCCGCGGCGGGCCGCCGGTCAGCGGGTGTAGTGGTCCAGCAGGCGCAGGGCCGTCGCGGTCTGCGGGTGGGCGGTGCCGAAGGTGCGGGTCGCGGCGGGCACCAGCTCGCGCAGGAGGGCGACGGCCTTGCGCAGGTCGCCGGACTGGCCGAGGTTCCACGCGAGGATGCGGCGTGCTTCGAGGGTGTGCTCGTGGGTCGGGCCGAGAGCGGCGGCGAGGGCGGGCAGCAGCCGCCGCGACAGGCGTATCGCGCGGGCGTGGTGTCCGAGCGCCGAGGTGTACCAGACCAGGAAGCGGCGGGCCTCCAGGACATCGGGGTGGCGCCGCCCGAGCAGGCGGGTCGCCCCGGGGAGCAGCCCGGTCAGGAGCCGTACGGCCTCGTCGTGGCGGCCGGCCACCCCCGCGTTCCAGGCCAGCATCCGCTGCGCGGTGTACCCCGCCTCGTGGAAGCGGCCGAACGACGCCCGCGCGTCGGGGATCAGCGCCGTCCACAGCGCGATGGCCTCCGCGTGGTAGCCGGCCGTGCCGGTGTGCCAGGCCAGCGCCCGGCGCGCGGTGAGCGTGCTGGGGTGGGTCGGGCCGAGCTCGGCGGTCAGTTCGGCGACCGCGGCCTGCCAGAGCCGCAGCGCCGTCTCGGGCTCGTCCTCGACGACGAGGGCGTCCGGGCCGGCGAACCGGCTCAGCAGCTCCGCGTACCGCAGGTCCTTCACGGGCGTGCGGGCCGCCGGCCGGCAGTGGGCGCTGCCCGCGGCGAGGCGGAACGCCCCGGCCGACGCCTCCGCGTGCGCCGCCGCGATCACGCCGAGCCGGCGGTAGACCGCCGACGCGTCGGCCGGCCGCAGCTCCGGGTCCGTGGCCAGCAGGTCCCGGATCAGCAGGTCGAGTTCGGGGGAGACGGTGTCGTTGCGGGCGCTCGGCGCGGCGGGCACCGTCCGGGCCTGCGCGTGCGCGACCTCCTCGGCCGAGCCGCCGGCGAACGGCGGCGCGCCGGTCACCATCTCGTACAGCAGGCAGCCCAGCGCGTACAGGTCGGTGCGGGGCCCCACGGGCAGCGCCAGGCACTGCTCCGGGGCCAGGTAGGCGGGGGTGCGGGCGGGGGCGCCGAAGTCGGTGATCCGCACCAGGCCGTCCTCGCCGACGAGCACGTTGCCCGGCGTCAGGTCGCCGTGCACCGCGCCGACGCCGGGCGCGTGCGCGGCTTCCAGCGCCAGCGCGATCTGCCGCGCCCAGCCCAGCGCGGCCGGCACTTCCGGCCGGCCCGCCGCCAGGACCGCCGCCAGCGGCCGCCCGTCGACCAGTTCGGACACCACGTACCCGTGGAGGACACCGTCGTGCACGGCCTGCCCCGTGTCGTGGACGGCGGCGATGTGCGGGTGCGACGGCGCCGCCGCACCGGCCCGGTCGGACCCCGGTAACGCCGTGCCGCGGGGGAGGAACTTGACGGCCACCGGGCGCCCGAGCTCCCGGTCCTCGGCCCGCCAGACCCGGCCGGTCGGTCCCCGGCCGATCGGGCCGGTCAGTTCGTAGCGTCCCGCCAGGATCACCCCGCGCCTCATCGGCGTCCTTCTTTCACCCCGTCCGGCCGGACCCGCGTCGCCGTTCGAGGGGGACAAGATGTCGTGAACCCGTCACAGCTGATTGCGGAGAGTCCGACTCCGCCATGTGCGCCTGCTGGACGAAACCTTAGCCGCTGGACCCGCTTTCGGACCCGTCCGCAGACCGGTGACGCAGCGATCACCGCAGGTCGCCGCGCGGGCGCCGGTGTCCCCGGATGGCGCGTCACAGTGGCCCGGGCCAGCGGGAACTGACACGGTGTCAGTGCATGCCGCCTTTCCGTCACCGGACCGCTGCCGAGGTCACCGATGCTCGAACGGACGTCCGCCGCCACCCGGGGCGCGCGGCCCCGCACCGGCCCGTTCGAGGGCGTGGTCCCGCGCTCCGTCCCCTGGGCCGCCCTGCTCTGCGTCATGTTCGTCGCCGCCCAACTGGTGCTGGTGGTCCCCGGGGCGGGGCTCGGCTGGGACGAGAGCATCTACACCAGCCAGGTCAGCGGGCACGCCCCGGCCGCCTTCTTCAGCGCCCCGCGCGCCCGGGGCGTGTCGTTCCTGGCCGCGCCGGTCGCCGCCCTGACCGCGTCCACGCTCGCGCTGCGCCTCTACCTGGCGGTGCTGTCCGGGATCGGCCTCCACCTGGTGCTGCGGGTGTGGCGGCCGCTGCTGCCCGTCCGGGTGCTCGTGCTCGCCGGCGGGCTCTTCGCCGGCCTGTGGATCACCCTCCTGTACGGCTCGCAGGTGATGCCCAACCTGTGGAGCGCGTACGGCGCTTTCGCCGCGGTCGGCTGCCTCCTGCGGGCCGAGCGCGGCCGGCCGGACCGGGCCGCGCCCTACGGCCTCGCGGCGGGCGTGGCCGTGGTCGGGCTGATGCGGCCGCCGGACGCGGTGTGGCTGGTGCTCGCGCTGGCCGCGGTCGCGCTCGCGGGCGCCCGGTGGCGGCGCCCGGCGGTGTTCGCGGCCCTCGCGGCGGGGCTGGTGCTGGGCTGCGCGGAGTGGGTGGTCGAGGCGTACGCCGACTACGGCGGGCTGTCGGCCCGGCTGCACCGGGCCAGCGAGATCCAGGGCGGCCTCGGCTGGCACCTCGCCGTGGACGACCAGGTGCGCGCGCTGGACGGCCGGACGCTGTGCCGGCCCTGCGACGTGCCCTGGCGGCACCGGTCCACCGCCGCGTGGTGGTGGGCGCTGCCGCTGCCGGCCGCGGGCGGCGCCGCCGTGGCGCCCCCGGTCCGCCGGGCCGCGGTGCGGGTCTCCCTGCTCGCCGGGACGGTCCTCGCCCTGCCCTACCTCTTCACCATCGACTACGCCGCGCCGCGCTTCCTCCTGCCCGCCTACGCGCTGCTGGCCGTCCCGGTCGCGGAGTGCCTGTGGTGGCTGGTCCGGCGCGCCGACGGGCGCCCGCGCCCGGCGGCGGTCGCCGCGGTCGTCCTCGCGCTGTGCGGCCACCTGGCCATCCAGGCGGGCGTGCTGCACACCACGGCCGCCAACAACCGCGCGCAGCGCGCCGAGTACGACGCCGTGGCCGCCCGGCTGCACTCCTACGGGGTACGGCCGCCCTGTCTGCTCTCCGGCGCGGGCGCCCAGCCGGTCGCCTTCTACACCGGGTGCGCGTCCCGCCAGACCGGCGGGCCGGACCGGAGCATCACCCCGGCGGGCATCCTCGCCGCAGCCCGCACCCGGCCCGTCGGCGTCCTCGTCGCCCCCGGCGTCCGGCCGCCCGCCTTCGCCCGCGGCTGGCCCCCGTCCCCCCTCCCCACCCGCACGGGCGCGCCCGGCTACCGCGTCTACCTCGCACCGCGGCCGGGGTAGGTCCCATGGGCGTAGGCCGCTAGGAGCCGAACCCCCGGGATCCCGGTGCGGTTGTGGTTGTACGGCAGGGGCTTGTCGCGGTCCGGCGCGGACCCGCGGTGCGCGTCCGGGGCCTGGTAGCCGGCGCCGAGCGAAATCTGAGCCGGGGGGCGGGATTCAGCACTCGATGACGTTGACGGCCAGGCCGCCGCGGGCGGTTTCCTTGTACTTGACCTTCATGTCGGCTCCGCCCCATGCAGCGGCTGTGACCTGCGGCTTCAGCGACTCCGGGGTGAGTCACGAGGGCGCCAGGGACTTCTCAGGGACTTTCCGCTGCTGGTCGCACGCCAGCCAGGCGTCCATCACGGCCAGACCCCGCTGGCCCGCCCCGGGCATGAAGTGGGCGTAGTGATCGAGCGTGATGTTCGGCGAGGAGTGCCCCAACCAGGCCGACACGCTGACGATGGACTCGCCCGCCTCCAGCTGCACGCTGGCGTAGGTGTGCCGCAGGACGTGGAACATGTCCCGCCGAGAGCGTTCGAAGACGGGATGACGGCGGGTGCGCGCACCGTGCTGCTCCACCTTCCGGCCGACCTCGCGAAGCACGCCGGCGCTCGCGAGTGCCGGCTTCCAGCTGCCCTCGTTCCAGGTCTTGTAGCTGATCCGGAGGCCGTGTGATGAGCTGAGCACGAGCCGCACCGTGATCGGCTTGCGCTGGCGCTCTTCGAAGTCGAAGTCCTCTTCGCCGAGCCCGAGGTCCACGGCGAGTCGGTATCGCTCCTGCAGTCCGGCCCGCACGGCATCTGCGGTCGGACCCACCTCCGCGGCGCGTACGGCCAGTGGAAGTCCTACGTAGCCCTGACCAGCGACAACGATCTGCATGGCAGCTCCTACTCGATTGCGGTGCTTGAATGGACCGTCGTTCCTGATCTGGCAAGGAGAAGCGCTGTGCCCCTGGTGTCTGTCGTGATGCCCGTGTACAACTCGGCGGCCACCCTCGGCGCAGCCGTTCGATCGGTGCTCACCCAGACCCACGGCGACCTGGAGCTGCTGGTCACCGACGACCAGTCCTCCGATGGCTCGATGGACCTGCTCCGCGAGTTCGCCGAGCAGGACAAGCGCGTCCTGCCGGAGTCGGCACCCGAACGGGGCGGTGCGGGCCGGGCCCGAAACCTCGCGATCGAGCGGGCCCGCGGGGACTACATCGCCTTTCTCGACAGCGACGACATGTGGCTGCCGGAGAAGACCGAGAAGCAGCTCGCCTTCGCAGCTGAGGCCACTGCGCCTTTGACGTTCACCTCGTACTTCAAGATGGACGCCGACTACGACGGCGAGAGCACCGACTGGGTTCCGAACGGGCGGGTGATCCGTGCGCGGGAGCACGTGGACTACCGCGCGATGCTGGTCCAGGACCACATCGGTGCTCTCACCGCCATGTACGACCGCAATGCCCTGGGCACGCGGCTGATGCCGGAGATGCTCAAGCGCCAGGACTACGCGCTGTGGCTGTCGATCATGCGGGACGGCGCTGACGCCCGGGGCCTGGCGGAGCCGCTCGCGGTGTACAGGGCCCATCAGGCGGGATCGCTGTCCTCCAACAAGCTCTCGCTCGTGAAATACAACTGGGCCCTGTACCGCGAGCACGAGCACCTGTCGGTCCCACGGGCGACCCGGGCCCTGACCGGCGCTGTGTGGCAGTCGCTGCGCAACTCGCGCATATAACTCCGAGCCCGGGCCCGCGGAGCCCGGTGCGCGACTGTTTCCGGGCGTGCCCGACCGGGCCCCGCCACGCGGCCGTGCCGCGTGCTCGGGGGCTGGACCCAAAGGTGGGACTCGGTGGGTCACCAGCGCCGTCCGCCGACTACGCGGCCGGGTCGGCGCTGGCCGACGCGCGCAGGAACAACTGGAGGAGCAGCCGACGGTCGGCAGCCGGGACGGTCTCCTGACCGCTGTGGAGCGCCTCCCGACCGTGCAGGAAGCGGCGCTGGTTCACGATGAGGTACCCCGGGCTGGAGCATGAAGGAGACCTGCCCACGGACGAGCTCCTCGGCGGACTCCCTGGCGGCCTCGGCGTGCGCCTGGCCGAGTTCGGACCTCTCCAGCATCTTGGCGGTGAACCGGACGAACCCCTCGCCGGGGCCGGAGCCCTCCAGGATGGGAAACGGCTTGTACTCCTCGCCCACTCCGAACAGGTCGAAGAACGTCCCGTAGTGGTAGGCCGACTCGGCCAGCAGGGCGCGGCGGTCCTCCGACAGCCGTGCCACCGCCGCGTGGGCGTCGGAGAGGATGCTGGGGCCGCCGCCGAGTGGATCGGGCCGTACACACGGAAGCGTGGTGTAGCCCGGGGGCAGGGTCCCGTTCACCAGGTCCGTGTGGAACGCGTTGTACCCGATGCCGCCGGACCTGCCGGGGTCCTTGTCGACCTTGACCCTGACGTCTTTCGAGAGAGGCCACCGCGGGAAGGGCGAGAAGGGGACGGCCACCTCGGCAGCGAAGCCCGTCACCAGCCGCAGGAACCGGTCGTCGTCGGCCCCCAGCGACCTTGCGACGTTTCCCAGGCGGAGCACGGAGTGTCCGCCGCCCTCTCCGGCCAGCGCGTGGCGCAGCGTCGCGGCGGTTCCTCGAACCGCGGGATGGCAGTTAACTCGCTCCGGTACCGCTCCATGGTGGACTTCGCCAGGAACGGGCCGTCCAGCTTCCACGTCGGGATAGAAAGGCCCATCAGAGCGGCTTCGAGTTCGCTCGGGATGCCGAAGAACACGCGGAGCCTCCTTCTCTTTTGGGGTTGGGGGTGTCGTTCGGGTGCTGCTGTTGCCCGGGCGGCCGGACCGACTGGGTCCACGTTCTGCTTGCGACCACTGCTGGCGGCGACGCCCAGCGCGCCGGCGGTGATGAATGCGGAAGGGGAGACATGCCATTGGCGATGGCCGGGCGCGGGGAATGCGATTCCTTGATCGTCAGGACAGATTACTCGGACGACGAGTCCTGGAAGGCCGTCAGAGCCGCCCTGTTGGCGCCGCAGGGAAGCGACGGCTACGAGCCGAGTGTCCACTTCGTCGATGATCCGGCCTGGGCTGGCGCCGGTGTCGCTGACGTGCTC
Source organism: uncultured Actinomycetota bacterium (assembly GCA_963756705.1). Classification (GTDB taxonomy): domain Bacteria; phylum Actinomycetota; class Actinomycetes; order Streptomycetales; family Streptomycetaceae; genus Actinacidiphila. The sequence goes on from CAVWOS010000013.1 coordinate 167,431, forward strand.
GCGGCGGTTGCCGACGATGAGTACCTCAGCGTGGTGTTTGTGGCCGACCGGATGACGATGGACAGCGATCGGCACGCACTGCTGGCGGTGGACACCGAGGACGCCGCGGAAATCCAAGGCGACCGCGAGGGCCCGTTCTCCGCGTTCCGAGTCGAGCCGGCGGGTGTGTTCGAGATCGACGCCGATCTGCGGGTTGCCAACCTGGAGTTCGCGGACTACGCCAAGACAGCGCGCGACGACTCCGACGGAATCTACCGCTCCATGCTGTGAAGTGACGTCACCCGTCGACCATGGCGGCACGCCGGGCCCGCGGTCAAAGTGATGGAGAAGGCGGATACCAGGTGGGGTTCGTGGGGCCGAAGGCCAGAGGGAGCGTCAAGGTCTGTGGCGCGGAGCGACATCGCACGCCGCCTGGTCGCCGCCGTCGACCTCACGCCCGACCGCGACCGGGACGGCTGCCGCCTGGGTCGCGGTCCCCCACGCGGACGACATCCCGCGCACGACCGCCAAGGCGTTCTGCATCGCCGCCACCGGCCGGCCCGGTGCTTGGACACCGCCAAGGACGCGCTCCAGCATGAGACCACCTTCGTCGGGCCGCCGCGCCCCTGGTTCGAGGAGTACTTCGAATCCCTCCTCGTCCAGCACCGGGACCTTCAACTGCACGGGAGAACCACACAGGGGTGCCGGGGCCGCTGCGGTCGCCCGGCACCGCGACGATGTAACCGGGGATCTCGCCGGAAGGTGCGCGGCTGGGAGGGTCGGCCGTGGTGTCGGCCGCTGGCCGGGCGGGTGCTGCCGGTGGCCGTCTATAACCGCACGACCTCGTAATGCGTAGGTCTCGGTTTCAAGTTGACAACCCGGCAGACGCTTGGAGCGTGGCTGTTTCCGCAGGAGTCGGCTTCATCCTGGCACCGTGAGCACACTGACCGCGCGCCTTTTCGTGAGCTGGGAGATCCCGCTGTAGCGCCTGGTGGAAGCCAGCCCGGCGCGGAAATCCCAGGGATTTCTCAGGGACCTTCAGCTCTGTCGGAGGGACTTCCGAGGGACGTTCCGCCGTGCATCCGGGGAAGGCTCCGACAGAGCTGAAAGAGGGGAAGTCGCAGGTCAGGACCTATGCGGTCAGCACTCGATGACGTTGACCGCGAGGCCGCCGCGGGCGGTCTCCTTGTACTTGACCTTCATGTCGGCGCCGGTCTCCTTCATGGTCTTGATGACCTTGTCGAGGGAGACGTGGTGGCGGCCGTCGCCGCGCATGGCCATCCGGGCGGCGGTGACGGCCTTGACGGAGGCTATGCCGTTGCGCTCGATGCAGGGGATCTGGACGAGGCCGCCGACCGGGTCGCAGGTGAGGCCGAGGTTGTGCTCCATGCCGATCTCGGCGGCGTTCTCGACCTGTTCGGGGGTGCCGCCGAGGACCTCGGCGAGGCCACCCGCGGCCATGGAGCAGGCGGAGCCGACCTCGCCCTGGCAGCCGACCTCGGCGCCGGAGATGGAGGCGTTCTCCTTGAAGAGCATGCCGATGGCGCCGGCGGCCAGCAGGAAGCGGACGATCGCGTCCTCCCGGTCGGCGGGCGAGGCCGAGGCCGGGCAGACGAAGGTGAGGTAGTAGTGCAGGACGGCGGGCACGATGCCGGCCGCGCCGTTGGTGGGGGCGGTGACGACCCGGCCGCCCGCCGCGTTCTCCTCGTTGACGGCCATCGCGTAGAGGGTGACCCACTCCATGGCGTGCGCCGCCGGGTCGCCGTCGGCGCGCAGCTGGCGGGCGGACTGGGCGGCGCGGCGGCGTACCTTCAGGCCGCCGGGCAGGATGCCCTCGCGGGACATCCCGCGCTGCACGCACGCCTGCATCGCCCGCCAGATCTCCAGCAGCCCGGCCCGGATCTCCGCCTCCGAGCGCCACGCCCTCTCGTTCTCCAGCATCAGCGCGGAGATCGACAGGCCCGTGTCGCGGGCCAGCCGCAGCAGTTCGTCGCCGGTCCGGAAGGGGTGGCGCAGCACCGTGTCGTCCAGCTTGATCCGGTCCGCCCCGACCGCCTCCTCGTCGACCACGAAGCCGCCGCCGACCGAGTAGTACGTCCGCTCCAGCAGCGGTTCGCCCGCGTCGTCGTGGGCGAACAGGGTCATGCCGTTCGCGTGGTACGGCAGGGAGCGGCGGCGGTGCAGCACGATCTGGGTGTCGGGGTCGAACGAGATCTCGTGCGCCCCGAGCAGGCTGAGCCGTTCGGTGGAGCGGATGCGGGCGACCTCGTCGTCGGCCGCGTCGACGTCCACCGTTCGGGGGGAGTGGCCGGCCAGCCCGAGCAGGACGGCCTTCGGGGTGCCGTGGCCGTGGCCCGTCGCGCCCAGCGAGCCGAAGAGTTCCGCGCGGACCGAGGCGGTGTGGGCGAGCAGGCCCTCGTTCTTCAGCCGGTGGACGAAGAGGGAGGCTGCCCGCATGGGGCCGACGGTGTGGGAACTCGACGGGCCGATGCCGATCGAGAACAGGTCGAAGACCGAGATTGCCACGGGTCTCTTGCTCTCCTAAGTCACGGGGTACGCCGGTGTACCCCCTTTCGGGGACAAGCTTGCGCCTTTCGCTGCCGCTGGGCACGCGCGGGGTTGATCCCGCACCCCGCGAGGTGGGGTTCCCCCTTCCGGGGGCGGCGGTGCCCTTGCGGGCTGCGGTGCCCCTCCCGGGTGCCGGGGTCCCGTTGCGGGAGACGGCAACCACCAGGGGCGCGGGGAACTGCGCGCTCGGCCCATCTGCGGGCCGCAGGTCGTCTCGCTCCCGAAGGGGCTGTTCCTGTCGTTCCGCGACCACCGGCGGGTGGTGGGTTGCTCGCGCAGTTCCCCGCGCCCCTTGAGGGGCACCCCCAGCGCCTGGTCCTACGTGTAGAGGGGGTGGCGGGTGGCGAGGGTGGTGACGCGGGTGCGCAGGGCCTCGGCCTGCTCCTCGGGAAGCGTCGGCGCAGCCATGAGCACCTCGGCGATGATGTCCGCCACCTCGCGGAAATCCTCGGCCCCGAAGCCCCGCGTGGCCAGTGCCGGCGTCCCGATCCGCAGCCCGGAGGTGATCATGGGCGGCCGAGGGTCGTTCGGTACGGCGTTGCGGTTGACGGTGATGCCGACCGCGTGCAGCCGGTCCTCCGCCTGCTGGCCGTCGAGCGCGGAGTCCCGCAGGTCGACCAGGACCAGGTGCACGTCGGTGCCGCCGGAGACGACGGAGACACCGGCGGCGGCCACGTCGGGCGCGGACAGGCGCTCGGCGAGGACGCGCGCGCCCTCCAGGGTGCGGACCTGGCGGTCGCGGAACTCCTCGGTGGCCGCCGCCTTGAAGGACACCGCCTTCGCCGCGATCACGTGCTGGAGCGGGCCGCCCTGCTGGCCGGGGAAGACCGCGGAGTTGATCTTCTTGGCCAGCTCGGCCCGGGACAGGATGACCCCGCCGCGCGGACCGCCGAGCGTCTTGTGGGTCGTGGTGGTGACCACGTCCGCGTACGGCACCGGCGAGGGGTGCAGCCCGGTGGCGACGAGGCCGGCGAAGTGGGCCATGTCGACCATGAGGTACGCGCCCACCTCGTCGGCGATCCGCCGGAACTCCGCGAAGTCCAACTGCCGCGGGTAGGCTGACCAGCCGGCCACGATCAGCTTCGGCCGGTGCTCCTTGGCGAGCCGTTCGACCTCCGCCATGTCGACCAGCCCGGTCTGCGCGTCCACGTGGTAGGCGGCGACCCGGTAGAGCTTGCCGGAGAAGTTGATCTTCATCCCGTGGGTCAGGTGCCCGCCGTGCGCCAGGTCCAGGCCCAGGATGGTGTCCCCGGGGGTGAGCAGCGCGAACATCGCGGCCGCGTTGGCCTGCGCGCCCGAGTGCGGCTGCACGTTCGCCGCCTCGGCGCCGAACAGCTCCTTGACCCGGTCGATGGCCAACTGCTCGATGACGTCCACGTGCTCGCAGCCGCCGTAGTAGCGGCGGCCCGGGTAGCCCTCGGCGTACTTGTTGGTCAGCACCGAGCCCTGCGCCTCCAGCACCGCCACCGGAGCGAAGTTCTCCGAGGCGATCATCTCCAGCGTGGACTGCTGGCGGCGCAGTTCGGCGTCGATCTCGGCGGCCACGTCCGGATCGAAGACGTGCAGGGACTGGTTGAGGATCGACATGGCGCGGGCCTCAGCCTTCGATGAAGGCGTCGTACTCCGCGGCGGTCAGCAGCTCCGCCCCGTCGCCGGAGACCCGCACCTGGAACAGCCAGCCGTCCGCGAAGGGCGAGGAGTTGACCAGCGACGGGTCGTCCGCCACGTCCTGGTTGACCGCGGTGACCTCGCCGGACACCGGCGAGTACAGCTCGCTGACGGACTTGGTGGACTCCAGCTCGCCGCAGCTCTCGCCCGCGGTGACGGTGGCGCCGACCTCCGGGAGCTGGACGAAGACCACGTCGCCGAGCGCGTCGGCGGCGTGCGAGGTGATGCCCACGGTGGACACACCGTCCTCGGCCGCGGAGAGCCACTCGTGTTCCTTGCTGTAACGCAGCTGCTCAGGGTTGATGCTCATGACGCAATTCTCCAGGATCGAAGGGCGTGCCCGCGGGCGCGGCGCCGGGGGAGTCGGGGAGGTCGGACGGAGGGCAGGACGGATCCGTACGGGGTACGGGAGGGGGAGGGACGGGCGGCGGGGCGGAGCCCCAGGAGTTCAACCGTTCAGCGCTCGCGCTTGTAGAACGGCAGCGCCACCACCTTGTGCGGCTCCCGCGCGCCGCGGATGTCGACCGCGACCCCCGGGGTGCCCGGGGCCGCGTGCTCCGCGTCCACGTACGCGATGGCGAGGGGGACACCGAGCGTGGGGGAGGGCGCGCCGGAGGTGACCTCGCCGATCACCGCGCCGTCGGCGCCGGTCACCGCGTAGCCCGAGCGCGGCACCCGCCGGCCCTCGGCGATCAGCCCGACCAGCTTGCGCGGCGGGGTCTGCGCGGCCTTCTCCGCCGCGGCCTCCAGCGCGTCCCGGCCGACGAAGTCCCCGGGCTTGTCGAACTTCACCACCCGGCCGAGGCCGGCGTCGAAGGGCGTGACGTTGGCGGTCAACTCGTGCCCGTACAGCGGCATGCCCGCCTCCAGGCGCAGCGTGTCGCGGCAGGACAGGCCGCACGGCAGCAGGCCGGCGGAGGCCCCGGCCTCGGTCAGCGCCCGCCACAGCGGCTCGGCGTCGGCCGGCGACACGAACAGCTCGAAGCCGTCCTCGCCGGTGTAGCCGGTGCGGGCGATCAGCGCGTCCACCCCGGCGACCGTGCCGGGCAGCCCGGCGTAGTAGCGCAGCCCGTCCAGGTCGGCGTCGGTCAGCGAGGCGAGGATCCCGGGCGCGGCCGGGCCCTGCACGGCCAGCAGCGCGTACGCCTCGCGGTCGTCGCGCACCCGCGCCGTGAAGTCCGCCGCGCGCAGGGCGATGGCGTCGAGCACCGTCTGCGCGTTGGAGGCGTTGGCGACGACCATGAACTCCTCGTCGGCGAGCCGGTAGACGATCAGGTCGTCGAGGATGCCGCCGTCGGGCGCGCAGATCATGGTGTAGCGGGCCCGGCCCACCGCCAGTGCGGACAGGTGCCCGACCAGCGCGTGGTCCAGCGCCTCGCCCGCCTGCGGCCCGGTCACGGTGATCTCGCCCATGTGGGAGAGGTCGAACAGGCCGGCCCGGGTCCGTACGGCCTGGTGCTCCTCGCGCTCGCTGGCGTACCGCAGCGGCATCTGCCAGCCCGCGAAGTCGGTCATGGTCGCGCCGAGGGCGCGGTGCAGCGCGTCGAGTGCGGTACGGCGGGAATCGCTCATCGGTCAGGGGCTCCCAGGTCAGGACGTGCGGACGGACAGGCGGGCAGGGAACGGTGAAACGGGCCGGACCGAGGACGGTGGTCGCTCGCTCCGGCCTCCCCATCTGTCATCGGAACCTGAGAGGTTCACCGTGACCCCCGTCGTACGACCGTACGACGCGCGGGAACACGGCTTGCACCTTGGGTGGGACGGCCCGCGGGGGCCCGTCCGCTTTTCAGATCTGCCTCGTCCGCGCGGTAGCTGTGCCTGAGAGATTCAAGGGAGGGCTTGCTCCTTCGGCGCCCGGCCGCCGCCTGGAGTGCTCCAGCCGGTCCGGGTCTCTCCCGCGCGGCCTCCAACGGCCGGTATGCATGTTGTGCCGCTCATCATTGCATGCCCGCCGGCCGCCGGCAGCGGCTAGGGTTTTGCCCGGTGGTACGACGGACGGTGCCACATGGGCCGACAAGGGTGGACATGGACAATCCGGCACCGTACATATGGCCGGCGAACGAGCTGGAAGAGGTGCTCGGCGCGAGCCTCGGCAACCCCTCGGCCACACCGAGGCTGCTGGAGGTGCTGGGCCGGTCGCAGGTGTGGGTGCCGCTGCCGAACGGCGGTTCGCCCGACGCGCCCGGCTTCGACCTGCCCACGCTGGAGCTCGGCGGCGCGCCGTACGTTCCGGTTTTCAGCTCCGAGCAGCAGTTCCGGCAGGCGGCCGAGGGGATGTCCTGCACGGTCGCGCCGGTCCGCGAGTTCGTCCGCGGGCTGCCGCCGATGGTCGGGGTGGCCGTCAACCCGGGCGGCGCGGTGGGCCTGCCGCTGCCGCCCGCCGTGGTGGCCGAGCTGTGCCGCGACCGCGTCGGCGACGGCCAGGTGCGCGGCGCCGACGCGCCCTCCGGGGCCCGGGTGCGGCTGTGGGAGCCCGGCCACGCGGAGGAGCCGGTGGACTTCCTGGCCGCCGCGGCCGGCGAGTTCGCCGTGACCCCGGTGGTGCTGACCGCCCGGCGCGCGCTGGCCGCCGTCGAGGAGGACCCGACCGCGCTGTTCGTCGGTGTCGAACTCGACCGCTGGCAGGAGGAGGACCGGGCCGCCGCGATGGACGCGCTCGGCCGGGCCCTGGGCGCGGTCCCGGTGCCCTGGCAGGTCCACCTGATCCTGCTGGACGTGGCCCAAGACCCGGTCGGCGACTGGATGTTGGAGTCGGTGCACCCGTTCTTCGCCCGCGACTGACCCTCGCGGGGGCGCCGCGGCCCGAGCACCGCGGCACCCGTTCACGGGCCGTATACGCGTCATATAGCGGGAACCGCTTGAGTCGGTCGGCGTTCCACCCGGAACACTCGACCTGGTTTGATGTCGTGCGAACAACCGACAACGGGGAAAGGGGCGGTCGCACGTGATCGCGGGCGCGCAAGGGGGTGCGGCGGCGGCCGGCCATGTGGAGCAGATGCTGCTCCAGGTGGCGCCCGGCCGTTACGACGCGTACGAGAACCTGCTCGCGTCACTCGCCGAGGGCCAGGTGTGGATGCTGCTGTGGCAGGGCGGCGCCGGGTCCGCCGACGCGCAGTACGGCTCCATGGAGGTCGCCGGGCACGCCTACGCGCCCTGCTTCACCTCGCCGCGGGAGATGGCCGCGAGCGGGTGGAACCGCGAGCACGAGGTGGTCTCCGGGCGGGACATCGCGCTGACCCTCTACCCCGACCGGGCCGGGCTGTGGCTCAACCCGCACGTCGCGGGCGGCGGCGTCGGCGTGCCCTGGGCGGACCTGCGCCGGATCGCGGTCGGCCTCGACCTGCTGCCCGCGGGGCCGCTCCAGATCGGCGAGCCCTCCCTCCAGCTCCCGCAGTTCTATGCCCTGCTGGCGCAGGCGGCGCACCGCACGCCGGGCGTACGGGCGCTGCGCCAGGCGTGGGTGCAGCCGGTCCTGGGCGAGCCGTACCTGGCCATCGGCGTCGAGCTGTACGACGGCGCGGCGCCCGGCGTCGAGGGCGTGCGCCTGATGATGCAGCAGGCGGTGGCCGGCGTGCCCGACGGGGTGGCCGTCTCCACGGTGGCGATGGGCGACCCGTACGACCCGGTGGCGCTGTGGATGCGGGCGTTCGGCCGGCCGTTCTTCGAGCGCTACTGAGGCTCCCCCGAGCCCGAACCCGAACCCGAGCCCGAGCCCGAGCCCGCGCTTGAGCCCCCGCCCGGGCCTTGGCACCGGGCCCGGGCACCTCCGTGTCCTAAGGGTTGAGCACCGCGTCCATGAGTCCCAGCGGCGGGCTGCCCAGTTCCAGCAGCGCGCTGTGGAAGCGCTGGAGGGTGAAGTCCGCGCCCCACCGGGCCCTGGCCCGCTCCCTGAGCCGCAGGATCTCCAACTTGCCCCAGGTGTACCGCCCGTAACCGGCGTCGAAGGTGCCGCGGCGCGCCTCGGAGACGGAGGCGGCCCGCGAGAGGTGGGCGTCGCGCATGAAGAGCTGGGTGGCGTCCTCCAGCGTGAGGGCGCCGGTGTGCAGGCCGATCGCGCAGGTCAGCCGGGTGACCCGGACCAGAGCCTCCAGGGCCACCCCGATGGCGAACCGCGGGTCGCGGGCCCGGAACCCCTCCTCCAGGCACATCTCCTCGACGTAGTGGGCCCAGCCCTCGGCGAAGGAGACGCTGTGCAGTATGCGGCGGACCGGGCCGGCCACCCGCCGCAGCGCGCGGCCGTGCGCGAAGTGGCCGGGGGCGACCTCGTGCACGGTGATCGAGGGCAGGCTGGTGCGGCTGAAGACGGTCAGCCACTCCTCGCGCTGCTCGGGCGCCCAATCCGGGTCCGGCGGGGTCACGTGGTACCAGGAGGGCGCCTCGGACTCGCCGGGCGCGGCCCAGGTCATCATGGCCATCGCCCAGCGGCGGGAGGCCGGCGCCGGGCCGACCAGGCACTCGCCGTCCACGTACGGGGCCAGGCCGCGCTCGTGGGTGAAGGCGATCACCTCGTCGGTGAGCCGGGCCGCCTCCGCGATCACGCCGTCCGCGTCGGGGTGGTCGGCGAGCAGTTCGGGGATGAGGTCGTCCACCGCGCGGTGCGGGTCCAGGGCGTGGCAGGAGTCGGTGAGCAGCGCGGTCAGCCGGGTCCGCTCCCGGGCTGCCTCGTCGGCGAGCGCGGACAGATCCACCCGCATGCCCTCCTGGGCGCCCATCAGCGCGGCCAGCGCCTCGCCGCCCAGCCGCGGGTCGGGGTCGCCGTGCTCGGCTGCGAGCCGGACGTGGTTGACCAGCCGGCCGTGCGCGCGCACGGCGGCCTTCTCGTCGGGGCCGTCGTCGGGGTCGAGGTCGGCGGCCAGGCCGTGCACGGCGCCCAGCAGGGACTCGGCGACCGGCGCCTTCACCTGATCGAGGGAGGCGAGGGCGGCGTCCACGGCGTCGGGCCACTGGGCCAGGTGTCGGCGGCGAGCCGCGGCCCGCTCCTTGTGGGGCGCGTACTCGCGGTCGTAGCAGGCCAGTTCGAGGTTGGACAGGTGGGGGTACGGGTCGCGGCGGTGCAGTTCGAGGTCGCCGTACTGGACCCGCATCGACTCCTCGAAGGCCGCCAGGTGGGCCTCCTCGTGCGGGTCGTCCAGCGGGCCCCGGCGCCGCGCGGCGTCCAGCGCGGACAGGGCCCGCCGCACCCCGTCCGGGGACAGGTCCTGGACCCGTCCGTCGTATTCGTGCAGGCCCGACATCTCCCGGGCCTGGGCCATCATCAGGTCGCACACGGCGCGCAGACGCTCGTCCATCACCCGACCGTACAACGCCGTACGCGCGGGTAACGGAGAAGGAATCACCACATCACAGTTGAGCATCCCTTCTCCGGGAGGTCTGGCGGGTGATCGCCGACCAGCACAAGAATCCCCACCACAGGGGACCCGTGGGAATTTCTCGTGCACACGAGGCGGAGCGTCCGCAACGCGCGTAGCACGCGCGTGACCCACGGCGCACGACCACACGCAGGACGACTGGGACAAGCCGCTACAGCGGCGGGCGCGCGCCGGTTACCCGCCGGCGAGAGGGGTCAGTTACTCCATGACCGCACCGATCGAGACCACTCCCGGGATGGCCGAGGCGCAGCCCGAGGCCGTCCTCAGCGGAGCCGGGCAGGGGATGATCGAGGGGCGCTCCCTCGGCCGTATCGCCTGGACGCGGTTCAAGCGCGACAAGGTAGCCGTCAGCGGCGGAGTCGTCGTCATCCTGCTGGTGCTGCTCGCCATCCTGGCGAAGCCGATCGAGCACATCTTCGGGCTCGACCCCAACGCGTTCCACCAGAACCTGGTGGACCCGGTGAAGGTCGCCCCCAAGGGCGGCTTCGGCGGCATGAGCTGGTCCCACCCGCTGGGGGTGGACCCGCAGTTCGGCCGCGACCTGCTGTCCCGCATCATCGAGGGCTCGTGGGTGTCGATGCTGGTCGCCACCGGCTCCACGCTGCTGTCGGTGGCCATCGGCGTGGTGATGGGCGTGGTGGCCGGCTACTACGGCGGCTGGGCCGACACGATCATCAGCCGGATGATGGACACCTTCCTGGCCTTCCCGCTGCTGCTGTTCGCCATCTCCATCTCCGCCTCGCTGCAGGACGGGGCGTTCGGCATGAACGGCCTGCCGCTGCGGATCTCCGTGCTGATCTTCGTGATCGGCTTCTTCAACTGGCCGTACATGGGCCGGATCATCCGCGGCCAGACGCTCAGCCTGCGCGAGCGCGAGTTCGTGGAGGCGGCCCGCAGCCTGGGCGCGCGCGGCCCGTTCATCCTCTTCCGCGAGCTCCTGCCGAACCTGGTGGCGCCGATCCTCGTCTACTCGACGCTGCTGATCCCCACCAACATCCTCTTCGAGGCCGCGCTGAGCTTCCTCGGCGTCGGCATCGCGCCGCCGCAGGCCTCCTGGGGCGGCATGCTCAACTCGGCCGTCGACCTCTTCTACGCGGACCCGCAGTACATGGTGGTGCCGGGCCTCGCGATCTTCATCACGGTCCTCGCGTTCAACCTGCTGGGTGACGGGCTCAGGGACGCTCTGGACCCCCGCGCCAAGTGACGTACGACCGCATCACACGTGCCCGGGCGCGGATTCTTCCGAGCGGGCCGCATCCAACGATTGAGGAGGCTTTCCTCGGCATGAACAGCAAAAAAGCGACAGCGGCGCTGGCGCTTGCCACGGCACTGGCCCTGGGAGCATCCGCCTGCGGCAGCAGCTCGAACAACGGCGACAAGAAGTCCGGGCGGCCACTCCTCCGGCGTCGCCGCGGTCAAGGACGCCGCGCTCAACGGGATCGTGAACCCCTCGACGTCGAAGGGGGGCACGGTCGTCATGGACAACACCGACGTGCCGGACTCCCTCGACCCCGGCAACACGTACTACGGCTGGGTGCAGAACTTCTCCCGCCTGTACGCGCGCACCCTGCTGACCTTCAAGCCCGCCGCGGGCAAGGACGGGCTGACCGTGGTGCCCGACCTGGCCACCGGCCTCGGCCAGCCCAGCGCGGACGCCAAGACCTGGACGTACCACATCCGCTCGGGCCTGAAGTACCAGGACGGCACGCCGATCACGACCAAGGACATCAAGTACGGCATCGAGCGCAGCAACTTCGCGCCCGAGGCCCTGTCCAACGGTCCGACGTACTTCAAGGCGTACCTGGACGGCGGTGACAAGTACCAGGGTCCCTACAAGGACAAGAACCCCAACGGGATCGCGTCCATCGCGACCCCGGACGACACCACGATCGTCTTCCACCTGAGCAAGCCGTTCGCCGACTTCGACTACCTGGCGACGTTCTCGCAGACGGCCCCCGTGCCGCAGGCCAAGGACGACGGCGCGGACTACGTGAAGCACATGGTCTCCTCGGGCCCGTACATGTTCAAGTCGTACACCGACGGTGTGGGCGCGGACCTGGTGCGCAACCCGCAGTGGTCGAAGGCGTCCGACCCGGTGCGCCAGGCGCTGCCGAACGAGATCAAGATCAACTTCAAGATCAACGCCACCACGGTCGACAACGACCTGCTGGCGGACAACATCACCGTGGACTCCGGCGGCACGGGCGTGAGCCCGCAGACCCAGGCCAAGGTGCTCAACCCGAAGTACGCGAAGAACACCGACGACTCGTACGCGGGCGCCACCTCCTACATGGCGATCAACCCGAACGTCGCGCCGTTCAACAACGCGGACTGCCGCAAGGCGATCGAGTACGCGATCGACAAGGTCTCCGTGCAGACCGCGCAGGGCGGTGACGTGAAGGGCGACGTGGCCACCACGCTGCTCCCGCCGACCGTCAACGGTTACACGAAGTTCGACGAGTACCCGACGCCGGGCAACAAGGGCGACGTGGCGCAAGGCCAAGTCCGAGCTGGCCAAGTGCGGCAAGCCGGGCGGCTTCAGCACCAACCTGACCGCGCGCTCCGACCGTCCGACCGAGATGGCCGCGGCCACCGCGATCCAGAACTCGCTCAAGAAGGTCGGCATCACGGCCAACATCAAGGCCTACCCCTCCGGCAAGTACTTCTCGAACTTCGCCGGCGTCCCGAGCTACGTGCACGCGCACCAGCTCGGCCTGATGATGACCGCGTGGGGCGCCGACTGGCCGACCGGCTTCGGCTTCCTGGACCAGATCGTCGACGGCACCGCGATCAAGCCGTCCGGCGGCAACAACCTCCAGGAGCTGAACGACCCGGCGATCAACAAGGCGCTGTCGGACGCGATCGCCAACACGGACTCCGCGGCCCGCACCAAGGCGTGGGGCGACATCGACAAGATGGTCGTCGACACCGCCACGGTGGTGCCGCTGATCTACCGCAAGAACCTGCTCTACCGTCCGGAGTCGGCGACCAACGTCACCGTGACCCAGGCCTACCTGGGCATGTACGACTACCTGCTGCTGAGCTCCTCCAAGTAACACTTCTCACCGGAAGGCAGGTGAAGGCATCGGCGTCCGCCGGGCCGGGTGACCTCGGGTTCACCCGGTCCGGCGGGCCCGGCGCCGATCCGCTGTGACTGCGTACATCATCCGACGCGTGATCGCCGCGATATTCCTGGTGCTTGTCGTCACCGCGGTCACCTTCGTCATCTTCTTCTTGGTGCCGAAACTCGGTGGCCAGACCACCACCCAGCTGGCCACCCAGTACGTGGGCAAGGACGCCAACCCCACGTCGATCGCGGCGGTCAAGAAGAACCTCGGCCTCGACCTGCCGCTGTACGAGCAGTACTGGCACTTCATCAAGGGTGTCGTGGTGGGCGCGAACTACAAGTTCGGTCCCGACGCCGCCAAGTGCCACGCGCCCTGCCTCGGCTACTCCTTCAAGAACCACATCGAGGTGTGGCCGCAGATCAAGGCGCGCATCCCGATCACGCTGTCGCTGGCGATCGGCGCGGCCGTGATCTGGGTGATCTCCGGCGTGGCGATCGGTGTCGTGTCCGCCCTCAAGCGCGGCTCGATCGTCGACCGCCTCTCGATGGGCGTGGCGCTGGCCGGCGTCTCCCTGCCGATCTTCTTCACCGGCATGGTGCTGCTGGGCCTGTTCTCCTACAAGTGGACCGTTTGGGACAACGTCCAGTACGTGCCCTTCACCCAGAATCCGGGGCAGTGGGCGTGGAACCTCGTTCTGCCCTGGATCAGCCTGGCCTTCCTCTACTCCGCGCTGTACGCCCGGCTCACCCGGGCCGGCATGCTGGAGACGATGGGCGAGGACTACATCCGCACCGCCCGGGCCAAGGGCCTGGCCGAGCGGACGGTGATCGGCAAGCACGGCCTGCGGGCGGCGCTCTCCCCGATCGTCACCATCTTCGGCATGGACTTCGGCCTGCTGCTCGGCGGCGCGGTCCTCACCGAGACGGTCTTCTCGTTCAAGGGCATCGGTGAGTACGCCGTCGAGGGCATCCAGGGCAACGACCTGCCGATCGTGCTGGGCGTGACCCTCGTCGCCGCCGTCTTCATCGTCTTCTGCAACCTGGTGGTGGACGTCCTCTACGCCGCCATCGACCCCCGGGTGAGGTACTCGTGAGCACCGACGGCAGCAGCAGCGAGGCGACGGACAAGGCCGTGCCCGAGCAGGCCGTGCCGCACCAGCCGGAGCCGCGGGACACCGCCGTGGTCGGCGAGCCCGAGGCGGCCGCCTCCCCGGGCCTGGGCGACGGGTCGGCGTACCTGTCCGTCCGTGACCTGCACATCCACTTCGACACCGACGACGGCCTGGTCAAGTCCGTGGACGGGCTGAGCTTCGACCTCCAACGCGGCCGCACCCTCGGCATCGTCGGCGAGTCCGGCTCCGGCAAGTCGGTCACCTCGCTCGGCATCATGGGCCTGCACCGCACCGCCCGGGCCAGGATCAGCGGCGAGGTCCGGCTCGACGGCGAGGAGCTGATCGGCGCCCACCCGGACGCGGTGCGGCGGCTGCGCGGCCGGAAGATGGCGATGATCTTCCAGGACCCGCTGTCGGCGATGCACCCCTACTACACGGTCGGCGCCCAGATCGTGGAGGCGTACCGGGTGCACCACAAGGTGTCCAAGGCGGCCGCCTCGGCCGTCGCCATGGAGATGCTGGACCGGGTCGGCATCCCCGAGCCGCGCAAGCGGTTCCGGGACTACCCGCACCAGTTCTCCGGCGGCATGCGGCAGCGCGCCATGATCGCCATGGCCCTGGTGAACAACCCCGAGCTGCTGATCGCCGACGAGCCGACCACCGCGCTCGACGTGACCGTGCAGGCCCAGATCCTGGACCTGATCCGCGACCTCCAGAAGGAGTTCGGCTCCGCGGTCATCATGATCACCCACGACCTCGGGGTGGTCGCCGAGCTGGCCGACGAGCTCCTGGTGATGTACGCCGGCCGGGCCATCGAGCGCGGCAGCGCCGAACGGGTCTTCACCCAGCCCCAGCACCCGTACACCTGGGGCCTGCTGGGCTCCATGCCTCGGCTGGACCGGGAGCGCACCGACCGGCTCAACCCGGTCAAGGGCACCCCGCCGAGCCTGATCAACGTGCCGTCCGGCTGCGCCTTCCACCCGCGCTGCCCGTACGCCGCGCTGACCGGCGGCTCCTCCGAGTCGGTCGTCCCCGAGCTGCGCGAGGTGACCGGCGGACACGTCGTCGCCTGCCACCTGGCCGAGGACGAGCGGGCCCGGATCTGGACCGAAGAGATCGAACCGAAGCTGTGAAGGGCCGGGACGAAGCCGTGACTGACTCGTCGGCGAAAACCTCGCTGGAGAAGAACGACCCGGGCGGCAAGCGCTCGGGCGAGCCGCTGCTGAAGGTGAGCGGGCTGGTCAAGCACTTCCCGATCACCACGGGACTGATGCGCCGCCAGAGCGGGGCCGTCCAGGCCGTGGACGGCATCGACCTGGAGGTCGGCGCGGGCGAGACGCTCGGCGTGGTCGGCGAGTCCGGCTGCGGCAAGTCCACCATGGGCCGGCTGATCACCCGGCTGCTCGAACCGACCGGCGGCACCATCGAGTTCGAGGGCCGGGACATCACGCACCTGAGCCCCGGGCAGATGCGCCCGCTGCGGCGCGACGTGCAGATGATCTTCCAGGACCCGTACTCCTCGCTGAACCCCCGGCACACCATCGGCACCATCGTCGGCGCCCCCTTCCGGCTGCAGAAGGTGGCCACCGAGCACGGGGTGAAGAAGGAGGTGCAGGGGCTGCTGGAGCTGGTCGGTCTCAGCCCCGAGCACTACAACCGCTACCCGCACGAGTTCTCCGGCGGCCAGCGGCAGCGCATCGGCATCGCCCGCGCGCTCGCGCTGAAGCCGAAGCTGGTGGTGGCCGACGAGCCGGTCTCCGCGCTGGACGTGTCGATCCAGGCGCAGGTGGTCAACCTGCTGGACGACCTCCAGTCCGAACTGGGCCTGACCTACGTCATCATCGCCCACGACCTGTCGGTCATCCGGCACGTCTCGGACCGGATCGCGGTGATGTACCTGGGCAAGGTCGTCGAGGTCGCCGACCGCGAGGACCTGTACGCCGCGCCCTTCCACCCGTACACCAACGCGCTGCTGTCCGCGGTGCCGGTGCCGGACCCCAAGCGCAAGCAGCAGCGCGAGCGAATCCTCCTCACCGGAGACGTGCCCTCGCCGATCGCCCCGCCGCCCGGCTGCCGGTTCCACACCCGGTGCTGGAAGGCCACGGAGGTCTGCCGGACGGAGGCGCCGCCGCTGCTGGAGCTCGGCCCGCGCCACCAGGTGGCCTGCCACCACCCGGAGAACGCGGAGGACCAGCGCCCGGAGGACACCGTCCTGCTGTCCGAGGCCAAGGCGAGCGCGTAGGGCCGTAGGGCCGCGGGGCCCGCTTCGGCGGCCCTGCGCGGCCGGGGGCCCGGAAGCGGCGGCCGGCTCAGACCGGCAGCCGGGCGTGCTGCGCGCAGGCCGTGCGCAGGGCGCGGAGCATGGCCTCGACCGCGTCGACCCGCATGCGGTCGGGCCACAGCTCGATGTCGATGGAGCGCGGCGGCCAGCCGTGCACCGGGCGGTAGACCACCCGCTCGTCGCGGTGGGCCACCAGCGCCAGCCTGGGCAGGATGGTGACGCCGAGCCCGTGCGCGACCAGCGCCTGCATGGCCACGTAGTCGTCGCCCACCATCGTGACCATGGGGGTGAACCCGCAGACGGCGGCCGTGCGCTGGAGCAGGCCCTCGAAGTTCTCGCTGCTCATGATCCAGTTGGCGTCCGCCAGGTCCTTCAGTTCGATCTCCGGGCGGTCGGCCAGCGGGTGGTCGACCGGCAGCACCAGCCGGACCGGGTCCTCCAGCAGGCAGATGCGCTGGAGCGGCGTCTCCCGGGCAGGGGCCGGCCGGCGGCCGGGCGGCTGCGTCTCGTACCGGTAGGAGATGGCCAGGTCCGTCTCCCCGCGGCGCACCATCGCCTCGGCCAGCGGCGGCTCGGCCTGCCGCAACTGGACCTCCACGCTGGGACGTTCCTGCCGCATCGCGGCCATCGCGGCCGGCACGATGGTGGCGCAGCCGCTGGGGAAGGCGGCGATCCGCACCAACCCCGCCTGCGAGCCGACGATGTCGGCGAGGGACCGCTCGGCGGTCTGGATCGAGCTCAGGATACGGTCGGCGTGCGCGGTCAACGCCTCGCCGGCGGGGGTCAACCGCGTGGCGCGGCCGTTGCGCACCACCAGGACGGTGCCCACCTCGCGCTCCAGGCTGCGCAGTTGGTAGGAGACCGCCGGCTGGCTGAAGCCGAGCTCGCACGCCGCGGCGGACAGCGATCCGGTGCGGGCGATCTCCTGGAGCAGCCGCAGATGGCGCGGGTCGAACATGCTGCACAGCGTAGGTGAGCAAGCCGCCGGCGGACCGGCCGGTGATCGGACCGTGACGTGCGCCATCACGCCGGGAATCGGGACGCATTGCGTGATCCCGGCCAATTTCCGCCATGAGTGGCGAAGTTTCTTGTATAACCGCTTCTTCGATTTAACGAGAAAGACTCTATTAGTCTTTGGCGGCCCCGGGGTCCTATCTTCATGGCCATGGCTGATCAGGCGGACATGTCACCAGCGGGCGCCGGCCGGGCGCTGCTGAGCATCGAGTCGGTGAACAAGAGGTTCGGCGACTTCGTCGCCCTGCGCGACGTCGACCTCGAAGTGCGGGAGGGCGAGGTGGTCGTCGTCCTCGGCGCCTCCGGCTCCGGCAAGTCGACCCTCTGCCGCTGCATCAACCGCCTGGAGACCATCGACTCCGGTCGGATCACCTTCGGCGGCAAGGAGTTGCCGCAGGAGGGCTCCGAACTGGCCGCGCTGCGCGCCGACGTGGGCATGGTTTTCCAGTCCTTCAACCTCTTCGCCCACAAGACCGTGCTGCAGAACGTGGTGCTCGGTCCGACCCGGGTCCGCAAGGTGCCCAAGGAGACGGCGGTCAAGGAGGCGCGGGCGCTGTTGGACCGGGTGGGGGTGGGCGACAAGGAGTCCCGCTACCCGGCCGAGCTGTCCGGCGGCCAGCAGCAGCGGGTGGCGATCGCCCGCGCGCTGGCCATGCACCCCAAGCTGATGCTCTTCGACGAGCCCACCTCGGCCCTCGACCCGGAGATGATCCGCGAGGTCCTGGACGTCATGGTGGGCCTGGCCCGGGACGGCATGACGATGGTCGCCGTCACCCACGAGATGGGCTTCGCCCGCCAGGCCGCCGACCGGGTGGTCTTCATGGACGCCGGGCAGATCGTGGAGATCGCCCCGCCCGAGGAGTTCTTCACCGAACCCCGCACCGAACGGGCCCGCGACTTCCTCTCCACGATCCTCCAGCACTGACCGGCGGCCCGTCCCCTCTTCCGGTTCGCCGTTCTCCGTTCAACCTTTTCGTAGCCCGTACTCCGTTCCCTGCTCAGCGTTCTCTGTTCCCCGTACCCCGTACCCCGTACCCCGTTTCCCGCTCCGGCGGCGCACCGTCCGCTCCACTCGCGAAGGAGTTCCATGTCCGCCCAGAAGTACGGCAAGAGCCCGGTCCGCAGCGTGCGCTGGGTGCGCGCCGTCGGCGCCGTCGCGGCGCTGGCCGGCGCCCTGACCGCCTGCGGTGGCGGCGGGTCGTCGCTGCCGTCGTCCCCCGGTGCCAAGTCCGGCGGCGGCAAGCCGTCCGCCATGACGCAGGACCAGGTGGTGGCCGCGGCGCCGGTCGCGCCGGCCTCGGCGATCACCCCCGGCTCCTGGATGGACAAGGTCCGCAAGCGCGGCACCCTGGAGGTCGGCGGCACCGACTCCGGCGCGATGTTCTCCCAGCGCAACCCGAGCACCAACAAGCTGGAGGGCTTCGACGCCGGCCTGTCGCAGATGCTGGCCAAGTACATCATCGGCAAGCCCAGCACCAAGCTCTCGCTGACCTCGGTGGACACCCGCGAGACGATGCTCCAGAACGGGTCGGTCGACGCGGTCTTCGCCACCTACACCATCACCCCGCAGCGGGCCCAGAAGGTGAACTTCGCGGGCCCGTACTACGAGTCCGGTGACGCGATCCTGGTGAAGGCGAGCAACAAGACCATCACCAAGCCCGCCGACCTCAACGGCAAGAAGGTGGCCACCGAGAGCAACTCGACCGCCGCGCTGGACCTGAAGAAGTTCGCGCCCGGGGCCAAGACGCTGCTGTTCGACGAGGACGGCGAGTGCGTGGCCGCCGTCACCCAGGGCCGCGCCGACGCCTATGTGCTCGACCAGGGCATCCTGCTGGGCGACGCGGTCAACGACCCGACCCTGAAGGTGGTCGGCCAGCCCTTCACCCAGGAGCCGTACGGCATCGGCCTGCCGAAGAACGACCCCGAGGCGAAGGCGTTCGTGGACGCGTGGCTGAAGACCGTCTTCGCCGACGGGGAGTGGGCGAAGCTGTGGAAGGCCACCATCGGCACCAAGGTCGCCGGCGACCCGCCGGCCACGCCCGTCATCGGCTCGGCCGCCGGTTCCTGACGAGCCGTCATGCATGAAGCCCTGAAACACATCGACGTCCTGCTCGGAGGGCTGGGGGTCACCCTGGAGCTCTCCTTGCTGGGCTTCGCGGGGGCCGTGGTCCTCGGCACCGTGCTGACGGTCATGCGGGTCAGTCCGATCGTCCCGCTCCGGGTGTGCGGAACCCTCTACGTCGAGGTGTTCCGCAACGTCCCGCTGCTGGCGTTCCTGGTGCTGTTCGTCTTCGGGCTGCCCGACGCCGGGATCAGCTTCTCGCTGTTCACGTCGGAGGCGCTCTGCCTGGGCATGTACTTCGCCGCCTACGTGTGCGAGTCGGTGCGGGCGGGGATCAACGCGGTGCCGGTGGGGCAGGCCGAGGCGGCGCGGGCGATCGGGATGACCTTCACCCAGTCGCTGGGCTCGGTCATCCTGCCGCAGGCGTTCCGCACCATGGTGCAGCCGCTGGCCAACATCCTCATCGGCGTGGTGCTCTCCTCGTCGCTGGGCGCGGCGGTCAGCGTCAACGAGCTGACCTACCGGGTGCACGAACTCGACCTCCACTACGACGAGCCGATCCCGTTCTTCACGCTGGCCACCATCGGCTACGTGCTGGTCACGCTGTCGCTCGCGGTGGTCGCCGGGCGGGTCCAGAAGCGGATGGCGGTGCGCCGATGACCACGGACAACCGAGTGCTCTTCGACGCGCCGGGGCCCAGGGCCCTGCGCCGGATCCGCGTCCTCACCGTGCTGTCGGTGCTGGCCGTGGCCGCCGTGATCGCCCTGGGCGTGCGCCAGTTCGCGGACCACGGCCAGCTCACCCACGACAAGTGGGTCTGGCTGTCGTGGTGGGGGTACCAGCGGTTCCTGCTGAACGGCCTGGGCAGCACCTTGAAGGCGGCCGCCGTGGCGGCGGTCATCTCGCTGCCGCTGGGCGCCTTCCTGGCCCTGGGACGGCTGTCCCCGCGCCGGCTGCCGCAGCTGCTGAGCTCGGGCTTCGTCGAGCTGTTCCGCTCGGTGCCGCTGCTGCTGGTGCTGTACGTCTTCCTGCTGGCGCTGCCCCAGGCCGGGTACAACTTCCCGGGGTTCTGGAAGCTGGTGCTGCCGATCGTGCTGTGCAGTTCCGCGCTGCTGGCCGAGGTCTTCCGGGCCGGTGTGCTGGCCCTGGACAGCGGCCAGTCGGAGGCGGCCTACGCGCTGGGCATGAAGCGGCGGCAGGTGATGTGGCTGGTCGTGCTGCCGCAGGCGGTCCGGCTGGTGGTGCCGACCCTGGTGTCGCAGATGGTCAGCCTGCTGAAGGACACCACGCTCGGCTACGTCGTCAGCTACCCCGAACTGCTCAACCAGGGGAAGGTGCTGGGCTCCTACACCCACGACTTCGTACAGAGCTACCTGGTGGTCACCGTCGTCTACGTCCTGCTCAACGCGGCGCTGTCGCAGCTGGCGCACGCGCTGGAGCGGCGGGCACGGCGGCGGCCCCGGGCCCGGGACACCGGCAAGGCCGCCGGCGTCCTGCCCACGCTGAAAGCCGCGCAGGCGGACGTACTCGGCGGCGGGTAGCGCCGGGGGCGCCCACGCGGACCCCGGGCAGCACCGGGGCGCCCACGCGGGCCACCTCCGCACGGCCACCTCTTTCACGGTCACTACGTCAGGACGGACGGTGTTTCCATGTGCCGACTGCTCGGGGTCGTCTCCGCCTCGGCCCAGCCGCTGACCGCCTCGCTCCGGGAGGACCTGGAGCACTTCACCGCGCTGTCGGGCGACCACTGCGACGGCTGGGGGCTCGGGTACGGCGACGGGAGCGGCGGGTACACCGTGCGCAAGGCGCCGGAGACCGCGCGCACCAGCGCCGGCTACCGGGCCGCGCTGGAGGAGGCGCGCACCGACGCGGCGGTGCTGCACCTGCGCAAGGCGTCCCCGGGGATGGTCAACACCGAGATCAACACGCACCCGTTCACCGACGGCCGGGTCGTCTTCGCGCACAACGGCTGGGCCGAGGACACCGCCGTCCTCGACGCGGAGCTGGCCCGCGCGGGCGGTCCGCCGTGCGGGGGCACCACGGACAGCGAGCGCTACTTCGGCCTCGTCCTGGCCGCGCTGCGCTCGGTGGCGCCCGAGGTGGCGCTGACCGGGGTCAGCCACCGGATCAACGCGCTGACCCGGGTGGAGGCGCTCAACTGCCTGATGCTGACGGACGAGGCGCTGTACGCGTTCTCCTCCTTCGACGCGTCCCGGCCCACCGGCTCCGGCCGGGACCCGGTGGCCACGTACACCATGGGCTACCGGATCGGCCCGGAGGGCGTGGTCGTGGCCTCCAGCGGCTGGGAGGACCCCTCCCTGCCCTGGGAGCCGCTGCCCAACGGCCGGGTGCTGCGGGTGGGCCGGCGCGACCTGCACACCTCCGTGCACCGCGTGGTGCCGTCGTGGGCCGACGAGCAGATCATCGCCGCCGAGGAGCGGATGACGCCGCCGGTGGCGGTGTGACGCTCCATTGATTGGCCGCCAGGCCGCCGGGTCTGCGGGGCGACGGGCGGGTGCCGACCGGGCGGTCAGGTCCGCCCGGCCGCCCGGGCACGGGTCACGGCCGGGCCGATCGCCTCGACCAGGGCCGCGACCTCCTCCCGGGTGGAGGTGTGCCCGAGGGAGAAGCGCAGGGTGGCGCGGGCGTCCTCGGCCGAGCGGCCCATGGCCAGCAGCACGTGGCTGGGCTGGGCCACCCCGGCGGTGCAGGCCGAGCCGGTGGAGCAGGCGATCCCCTGGGCGTCGAGCAGCAGGAGCAGGGCGTCCCCCTCGCAGCCGGGGAAGGTGAAGTGCGCGTTGCCCGGGGTCCGGCCGGCGGGGGAGGGGTCGCCGTTGAGCACGGCGTCGGGCACGGCGGCGAGCACCCCGCGGACCAACTCGTCGCGCAGCGCGCCGACCTCGCGGGCGAAGTCCTCCCGGCGCTGAGCCGCCAGCGCGCCGGCCGCGGCGAACGCGGCGATGGCCGGCACGTCCAGCGTGCCGGACCGGCTGCGCTCCTGCCCGCCGCCGTGCAGCAGCGGGACGGGCGTGTCCTCGCGCCGCAGCACGAGCGCGCCGATCCCGTACGGACCGCCCACCTTGTGCCCGGTCACCGTCATCGCGTCCAGCCCGCTGTCGGCGAAGTCCAGCGGGGTCTGCCCGAACGCCTGCACCGCGTCGGAGTGCATGGGGATTCCGAACTCGCGGGCCACTGCCGCCAGTTCGCGGATGGGCGAGATGGTGCCCACCTCGTTGTTGGCCCACAGGGAGGTGACGAGGGCCACGTCCTGCGGGCAACGCTCGACGGCGGCCCGCAGCGCCTCGGGGTGCACCCGGCCGTGGGCGTCGACCTCCAGCCACTCCACGGTCGCGCCCTCGTGGTCGGCGAGCCAGTACACCGTGTCCAGCACCGCGTGGTGCTCGACCGGGCTGGACAGCACCCGCACGCGGCGCGGGTCCTCCGCCCGGCGGGCCCAGTACAGGCCCTTCACGGCGAGGTTGTCCGACTCGGTGCCGCCGCCGGTGAAGACGATCTCGCTGGGGCGGGCGCCGAGCGCGGCGGCGAGCGCCTCCCGGGACTCCTCCACGGTGCGCCGGGCCCGCCGTCCGGCGGCGTGCAGCGCGGAGGCGTTCCCGGTCACCGCGAGGTGGGCGGTCATCGCCTCGACCGCCTCCGGGAGCATGGGCGTGGTGGCGGCGTGGTCGAAGTAGGCCATGATGGCCCCGATTCTACGGTCGCCGCTCCGAAGGGCGTATGGCGCGGAGCACGCCCTTTCGCCGCCGTCGGCCATCCGTCGTCCCCTCAAGTCCGTCGGTCGCCGGCCGGTGACCGGCCGGCGCGGTGCGCGTCGTCGCCGGCCTCAGCCGCGCGGCGCCCGGGCGAGCTGGCGGGACTGGGCCACGAGCCGGTCCTCGGCGTCCCACACCTCCGCGTCCTCCTCCAGCAGGCCGCCCGCGAGGTTGCGGGTGACGAGGGACACTCGCAGCAGGCCGGGGGCCGGGCGCCGGCGCAGGTGCACGGTGAGTTCGAGGGTGGGGGTCCAGCCCTTCAGGCCGAGGTCGAAGGACGTGGGCGGCAGGGCGTCCACCGCCAGAAGCAGCGAGAGCGGGTCGTGGTCGCGCCCGTCGGCCAGGCCGAGCCAGCCGCGCATGGCGCCCGCGCCGGAGGGCGCGCCGACCGCCCAGCCGGCCGTGGCCGGGTCGAGCCGCAGGTCGAGGCGTTCCAGGATCGCGGTGGAGCCGGTGACCGGGCCGCCCTCCGGCGCGTCGGCGGTGCTCAGGCACTCCTCGTACGGCGGCATCAGCGGCGGGACGGCCGAGGTGCGCACCTCGTCGGGCAGCGCGGCCAGGTCGCCGTACGCGGCGATGACCCGCATGCGCTCGACCTCACGGCCGTCGGCCGCCCGCTGGAACAGGGACGCCTGGCCGGTGGACAGGCTCCGGCCGTCCCGCACGGTCTGCGTGCGCACCACCGCCGGGCCCGGCTGGGAGGCGGTCAGGTAGTGCGCGGTGATCGTGACCGGGTCCTCGTGCGGCAGTTCCCCGCGCAGGGCGCGGCCCACCACCGCGAGCAGGTAGCCGCCGTTCACCGCGGAGATGATCGTCCATCCCGCGGACAGGTCCGCGTCATACGTGCCCGGCTCGCCCTGCCGCGGCGCGACCGCGGTGTCCCGGTCGAACTCGCTGTCGCCGATCGTCGCGGGCGTCGTCGCTGCTGCATATGCCATGGCCGGTATGTTACCCATCGGTAGGTGGCGCCTGTCCATCAGCCCGAACCCTAAGCAAGCGCTCGTTATTCCCGGTGGCTCCTTCCCCGTGGGGGCCGGTTGTCCCGGGGCGGGGAACCGGGGTGCGGGAAATGGGGGGAGGGGCCGGCCGGGGGCGCCGTTAGGCTGGGACGGTGAGCGACTTCCCCAACGCCGGTCCCGGACGGCTCCGCGTGCTGGCCGCGATGAGCGGCGGCGTGGACTCCGCCGTGGCCGCGGCCCGCGCGGCCGAGGCAGGGCACGAGGTGACCGGCGTCCACCTCGCGCTGTCGGCGAACCCCCAGAGCTTCCGCACCGGCGCCCGCGGCTGCTGCACCGTGGAGGACTCCCGCGACGCCCGGCGCGCCGCCGACGTCATCGGCATCCCCTTCTACGTCTGGGACCTGGCCGACCGCTTCCGCGCCGACGTCGTGGACGACTTCGTCGCCGAGTACGCGGCCGGCCGCACCCCCAACCCCTGCCTGCGCTGCAACGAGAAGATCAAGTTCGCCGCGCTGCTGGACAAGGCCCTCGCGCTCGGCTTCGACGCGGTCTGCACCGGCCACTACGCGACCGTCGTCACCCGCCCCGACGGCGGCCGGGAGCTGCACCGCGCCAGCGACGCCGCCAAGGACCAGAGCTACGTCCTCGGCGTGCTCGACGAGCGGCAGCTCGCCCACGCGATGTTCCCGCTCGGCGACACCCTCACCACCAAGGGCGAGATCCGCGCCGAGGCCGAGCGGCGCGGGCTCGCCGTCGCCCGCAAGCCCGACAGCCACGACATCTGCTTCATCGCCGACGGGGACACCCAGGGCTTCCTCGCCCGGCACCTCGGCACGAAGGAGGGCGCCATCGTGGACGAGAGCGGCGCCCGGGTCGGCACCCACACCGGGGCCTACGGCTTCACCATCGGCCAGCGCAAGGGCCTGCGGATCGGCGTGCCCGCCGACGACGGCAAGCCGCGCTACGTGCTGGACATCTCCCCGGTGGACAACACCGTCACGGTCGGCCCCGCCGACGCCCTCGACGTCGTGGCGCTCACCGCGATCCGCCCGCGCTGGTGCGGCGCGCCGCCGGCCGGGCCGGCCGCGTACACCGCGCAGACCCGCGCCCACGGCGAGGACGTGCCGGTGACCGCCCGCCCCGACGGCGACCGGCTGCACGTGGAGTTCGCCGCGCCGGTGCGCGGCATCGCCCCCGGCCAGGCGGTGGTGCTCTACGACGGCACCCGCGTGGTGGGCTCGGCGACCATCGCCGGCACCTCGCGCGCCCCGCGGCCGGCGGTGCGCGCGTGACCGACCGCCCCCTGCACATCGGCGTGTTCCTGTCCGCCGCCGACCTGCCCGAGCGGTACACCGTGCCCGCGCGCGAGTTCGCCAGGCTCCTGGGGGAGGGCGGCCACACCCTGGTGTGGGGCGGCTCGGAGTCCGGCCTGATGAAGGTGGTCGCGGACGGCGTCCACGAGGCCGGCGGGCGCCTGGTGGGCGTCACGGCCGAATTCCTCAAGGGCGTCGCCCGCGAGGACACCGACGGCACCCTCGAAATGGTCGTCATGCCCGACCTCGCCCAGCGCAAGGCCGAGTTGCTGCGCCGCTCCGACGCCCTGGTGGTCCTCGTCGGCGGGGTCGGCACGCTCGACGAGGCCACGGAGATCCTGGAGCTGAAGAAGCACGGCCTGCACGGCAAGCCCGTGGTGCTGCTCAACAGCGGCGGCTTCTACGACGGCCTCGAACTCCAGCTGCGCCGGATGGAGGCCGAGGGCTTCCTGCCGCTGCCCCTGTCCGACCTGGTCCACTTCGCCGCGGACGGCGCCGCCGCCCTGGCCTACCTGCGGGAGCACGTGTGAGCATCCACCTCGTCACCGGGGCCGGTTCGGGGATAGGGAGCGCGGTGGCCCGCCGCCTCCTGGCGCGCGGTGACGAACTGTGGCTGCTCGCCCGGAACGCCGGGCGGGCCCGGCAGCTGGCCGAGGCGTTCCCCGGTGCGCACACCCTCGTCGGCGACCTGGCCGAACCCGCGCGGCTGTCCTGGGCGCTGGGCCAGCAGGTGCCGCCGGACCGCCTCGACTCCCTGCTGCACGTCGCCGGCATCGTGGAACTCGGCGGTGTGGGCGAACTCACCCCGAAGATCTGGCAGGAGCAGCTGGCCGTCAACCTCGTCGGCCCGGCCGAGCTGACCCGGCTGCTGCTGCCGCAACTGCGGCTGTCCCAGGGGCACGTGGTGTTCGTCAACTCCACGGCCGCGCTCGGCGCCTCGGCGGAGTGGAGTGCCTACGGGGCCAGCAAGGCGGGGCTCAAGGCGCTCGCCGACGCCCTGCGTGCGGAGGAGCGGGCCTGCGGGGTCCGCGTCACCACCGTCTTCCCCAGCCGCACGGCCACGCCCATGCAGGCGAAGGTCCACCAGCAGGAGGGCCGCCCCTACGACCCCGCCCGCTGGATGGACCCCGAGTCCGTCGCCACCGCACTCCTCGCTTCGCTGGACCTCCCCCACGACACCGAGGTCACCGACCTCACCCTCCGCCCCACCTCCTGACCCCGGAAAGGGGCCCCCACCACGCGCGCGAGTACCTGCGCGCTCAGCAGGCCACCGCCCGGTGGCCGCGGTGCGACAGTGACTGCCCCTTCGGGCGCGAGACGACCTCTGGGGGCGGAACTGCGCGCTCAGCCATCCTGCGGGCCGCGGGTCGTCTCGCTCCCGAAGGGGCTGTTTCTGTCGCCTTGCGACCACCGGCCGGCGGTGGGTTGCTCGTGCAGTTCCTCGCGCCCCTGAGGGGGGTGCCGACGCTCGGGGCGGCGGGGGACCGCGCCGGAGGCGAATACGCTTCGGGCGTGGACACCGAGACGACGAATTCGTTCACCCTGCCCGAGGCGACCGCGACCGGCGTCGGCTCGATGCCGGGCGCCGACGCACGGGAGGCGGCCCGGGTGGCGGTCGAGGCCGTCGCCGGCCTGCCGTTCCTCCCGGAGCTGCCCGCCCGAGGGCCCGGCGCGGACATGATCGGCCGCACCCTGGGCCTGCTGATCGACCTGTACGCACGGGTGGAGCCCAGCGGTTGGCGCTTCGGCGACCGGCCCGGCCGGGACACCAGGCGGGCCCGGGCCTGGCTGGGCGAGGACCTGGACGCCCTGGAGGAGTTCACGCAAGGCTACGAGGGCCCGCTGAAGATCCAGGCCGTCGGCCCGTGGACCCTCGCCGCCTCGGTCGAACTCCACGGCGGCGAGGCCGCGTTGCGCGACCCGGGCGCCTGCCGGGACCTCACCGCCTCCCTCGCAGAGGGCCTCACCGCCCACCTCGCCGACCTCCGCCGCCGGATCCCGGGCGCCCGCCCCGTCCTCCAGCTCGACGAGCCCTCGCTCACCGGCGTGCTGCGCGGGCAGGTCCGCACCGCCAGCGGCTACGGCACCCACCGCGCGGTGGACCGGGCCGTGGTCGAGGGCGCGCTGCGCGACCTGGTCGGCCGGGCCGGTGCCGCCGGCGTCCCCGTCACCGTCCACTCGTGCGCCCCCGACGTCCCGTTCGCGCTGCTGCGCCGGGCCGGCGTCGCCGGCATCTCCTTCGACTTCACACTGCTCACCGAGCGTGACTGGGACGCCTTCGGAGAGGCCGCCGAGGCCGGCACCGCACTCTTCGCCGGTGTCGTGCCCGGTACGGACGCCCCACTGTCGGACCCTGGGGGTAGCGTCAGTGGTGTTCGGGCGTTGTGGCGCAGGTTGGGGCTGGCTCCGGGGGCTTTGGGGACCTCGGTCGCGACCACCCCGTCCTGCGGTCTGGCGGGGGCCTCACCGGCCTACGCCCGCGCCGCGCTCACGCACTGCGCGAGAGCGGCGCGTTCGCTCGCCGACAACCCTGAGTGACGCCTGAACGCGGCCCGCAGCGGGGCCGGACAAGCCGGGTGACCGGATCGAGGAGGGACGCAGAAGTGGCAGCCGTGGAGGAAGCAGGGGCGGAGATCCCCGCCGAGGCCCGTGAGCGGCACGCGCGCCTGGCCGAGCAGGTCGAGGAGCACCGCTTCCGGTACTACGTCAAGGACGCCCCGGTCGTCAGCGACGCCGAGTTCGACCGGCTGCTGCGGCAGCTGGAGGCGCTCGAGGAGGAACACCCGGGCCTGCGCACCCCCGACTCGCCGACCCAGAAGGTCGCGGGCGCGTACGAGACGGAGTTCACCTCCGTCCAGCACCGCGAGCGCCTGCTCTCCCTCGACAACGCCTTCACCCAGGAGGAGCTGGGCACCTGGGCGGACCGGATCGCCGCCGAACTGGGCCCGCCGGACAACGAGCGGGCCCCGTACCACTTCCTGTGCGAGCTCAAGGTCGACGGCCTGGCCGTCAACCTCACCTACGAGGACGGCCGGCTGACCCGCGCGGCCACCCGCGGCGACGGCCGCGCCGGCGAGGACATCACCCCCAACGTCCGGACCATCGCCGACATCCCGGAGCGGCTGTCCGGCGAGCGGGTGCCCGAACTGGTGGAGATCCGCGGCGAGGTGTACTTCCCGGGCGAGAAGTTCGAGGAGCTCAACGTGCGGCTGCTGGAGGCCGGCGACAAGCCGTTCGCCAACCCCCGCAACGCCGCGGCCGGTTCGCTGCGCCAGAAGGACCCGCGGATCACGGCCGGCCGCCCGCTGCGGATGGTCGTGCACGGGCTGGGCGCCCGGGTCGGCCTGGACATCGACTGCCAGTCGCACGCCTACGAGCTGCTGCGCGAGTGGGGCCTGCCCACCGCCAAGCACAACAAGGTGGCCGGCTCCCTGGACGAGGTGCGGGAGTTCATCGCCTACTACGGCGAGCACCGGCACGACGTCGAGCACGAGATCGACGGCGTGGTGGTGAAGGTCGACGAGATCCCGTTGCAGGGCCGCCTGGGCTCCACCTCGCGCGCCCCGCGCTGGGCCATCGCCTGGAAGTACGCGCCCGAGGAGGTCAACACCAAGCTGGTCGACATCCGGGTCGGCGTCGGCCGCACCGGCCGGGTGACGCCGTACGCGGTCGTGGAACCGGTCCACGTCGCCGGTTCCGAGGTCGAGTTCGCCACCCTCCACAACCAGGAGGTGGTGAAGAAGAAGGGCGTGCTGATCGGCGACACCGTGGTGCTGCGCAAGGCCGGCGACGTGATCCCGGAGATCCTCGGCCCGGTCGTGGACCTGCGGGACGGCAGCGAGCGGGAGTTCGTGATGCCCGCCGAGTGCCCGGACTGCGGCACCGCCCTCCAGCCCATGAAGGAGGGGGACATCGACCTGCGGTGTCCCAACGCCCGCTACTGCCCGGCCCAGTTGCGCGAGCGGATCTACTACCTCGCCGGGCGCCGCTGCCTGGACATCGAGGCGTTCGGCTACGTCGCGGCCACCGCCCTCACCCAGCCGTTGGAGCCGTCCGAGCCGCCGCTGAAGGACGAGGGCGACCTCTTCTCGCTGGCAGTCGAGCAGCTGCTGCCCATCCGCTCCCACGTGCTCGACCAGGACACGGGCCTGCCCAAGCGCGACCCGGAGTCCGGCGAGCCCAAGGTCGTCACCTTCTTCGCCAACCAGAAGGGCGAGCCGAAGAAGAACGCGCTGGCCATGCTGGAGAACATCGAGGCGGCCAAGGAGCGCCCGCTCTCCAACTTCCTGACCGCCCTGTCCATCCGGCACGTGGGACCGGTCGCGGCGGCCGCGCTGGCCCGCGAGTTCCGCACCCTGGACCGGATCCGGGCGGCCGAGGAGGAGCAGCTCGCCGCCGCCGAGGGCGTGGGACCCACGATCGCGGCCTCCGTGAAGCAGTGGTTCGCCGAGGAGTGGCACCAGGAGATCGTGCGCAAGTGGCAGGAGGCCGGGGTCACCTTCACCGAGCCGGGCTCGGACGAGGGGCCGAGGCCACTGGAGGGACTGACCGTGGTGGTGACCGGCACGCTGACCGGCCACACCCGGGACGGCGCGAAGGAGGCCCTGGGCAGCCGCGGCGCGAAGGTCACCGGCTCGGTCTCCAAGAAGACGGACTTCGTGGTGGTCGGTGACAACCCCGGATCGAAGTACGACAAAGCCGTGCAGTTGAAGGTCCCGGTTCTGGACGAGGACGGATTCGGAGTACTCCTCGAACAAGGTGCCGAAGCAGCCAGGGAAGCGGCGGTCAATCCCGTACCAGCCGACGGCGCATCAGACTGAATAACCAGCACATGTCACCCGATCAGCCGATATCGGAATACCGCGATCTCCCAGGTCGCCTTCGCCAATGGCGGCGGATCGGTGCCCGTAGCCGCGCCGCGCGGCCTACTGTTGAGGGGCGCTCCTGCCGGAGCATCAACATCGCGGTGGCTCCGCGGTTTCGCGGGCCCCGCCGGCACGGCGCGCCTGCTTACCACCCCGCTGTGAGAGGGACGGGCATGGAACCGACGGAGAGCGCCGGAGCGGCGCCGCTGCCCTGCAGCGCGACCGCGTCCGTACTCCCGGCCAGCCCGGCGCCGGTGGTCGCCTGGACGGTCGCGGGCCTGGCCGGCACCGCGCTCGCCGTCGGCATGGTCCGGGTGCTGGCCGGTGGACACGCGCTCTTCCCCGGCGGCGCCGTGGGCTGGTCGTTCGCCCTGCTGACCGGCATCATCGTCGGCCACCTGGTGGCCATCGGGCGGGACCGCTGGTGGGGCGGCACCGGATCCGGCGCCGCCCTCGTGCTCGCCATGCTGCTGCTGTTCGGCTGGGTGCCCGCCGTGCTGATCAGCCTCGCCGTCGTGGTGCTGGTCGGCACCGCCCGCCGGCACCGCTGGCGGCAGGCCGCGCTGCACGGCGCCATCGACATCCTCGGCATCGGCGCGAGCGCGCTGACCTTGTCGCTGTTCGGCGACAGCCCGTCGGTCGAGCACCCCTGGGACCCCGAGACCTGGACCTGGGCCGCCGCCCCCGCCGTCTTCTTCACCGCCCTGGCCTACCTCGCCGCCAGCCGCGCGCTGCTGTGGTGCGCCTTCGCCCCGCGTGGCGGCGGGCTGCCCACCGTGGCCCGCACCGCGCTGGTCCGCCAGGGCCTGGTGGGCGTGGCCCTGCTGGGCATCTCCCCGCTGATCCTGGCCACCGCCTGCGACGAGCCGGTGCTGCTGCCGCTGTTCTGCGTCCCACTGATCGCGCTCGACTCCACCTTGTGGATCGCGCACGCCCGGGCCGAGGAGCAGCTGCGCGACCCGCTCACCGGCCTGCCCAACCGGCAGTGGCTGCTGGAGCGGGCCTGGGGCGCGATGGCACGGCCAAGGAGCGCGGTGACCGGGTCGCGCTGATCCTCATCGACCTGGACAAGTTCCGGTCGGTCAACGACACCCTCGGCCACCTCGCGGGCGACCGGCTGCTGCTCCAGGTGGCCGACCGGCTGCGGCTGGCCCTGCCGCGCGGCGCCGAGGCGGCCCGGCTCGGCGGCGACGAGTTCGCCGTCCTGCTGCCGTCCTGCGACTCGCCCACCCGGGCCCAGCGGGTCGCCCGGACCCTGGTGGCCGCCCTCGGCTCACCGCTCAGCCTCGACGGGCTGACCCTGGTGCTGGAGGCCAGCGCCGGGGTCAGCGTCTATCCCGGACCACGCCCTGGACGCCGAGGGCCTGCTGCGCCGCGCCGACGTGGCGATGTACCAGGCCAAGCGGGACCGCAGCGGCGCCGAGGTCTACGAGGCCACCCGCGACGGCAACACCCCCGACCGGCTCGGGCTGCTCGGCGACCTGCGCCGCGCCCTGGAGACCGGCGACGTGGAACTCCACTACCAGCCCAAGGTGCGCTTCGACGGCCAGGTGGCCGGGCTGGAGGCCCTGGTGCGCTGGGTGCACCCGGAGCGCGGGCCGGGTCAGCCCGGAGGAGTTCATCACCATGGCCGAGACCTCCGGCCTGATGCCCCAGCTCACCGAGTACGTGCTCGACACCGCGCTGGCCCAGATCGCCCGCTGGCGCAAGATGGGCCTGGAGGTGCCGGTCGCCGTCAACGTCTCGCCGCGCGACGTGCACAGCCCCGGCTTCGCCGGCGCCGTCGCCGCCCGGCTGGCCCGCCACCAGGTGCCGCCCGGCTCGCTCCAGCTGGAGATAACCGAGCACGTGCTGCTGGAGGACCCGCAGCGGGCGGCCGACACCCTCAACGGGCTCACCGGCCACGGCGTGAAGATGTCGCTCGACGACTTCGGCACCGGGTACTCCTCGCTGGTGCACCTGCGGCGCCTGCCGGTGAGCGAACTCAAGATCGACCGGTCCTTCGTGGCGCGGCTCGTCGCCGACACCGAGGACGCCGAGATCGTCCGCTGCACCGTGGACCTGGCCCACTCGCTCGGGCTGATGGTCGTGGCCGAGGGCGTCGAGGACGACGAGACCTGGGAGCGGCTGCGCGACCTGCGCTGCGACGCCGTCCAGGGCTGGCTGGTGGCTGCCGCGATGCCGGCCGAGGAGACCACCCGTGGCTGCTGGCGCGCGGCGAGCGCGGCTGGCAGCGCCCCGCCCGCGGCGCGGTCGCGGTCGCCGTGCGCGAATCCGGCCCCGAGCCGGAGCCCGAGCACGCCCCGGCCGCCGACAGCCCGCAGCCCTCCGCCCCCGCCCGGGGCGCCGGGTAAGCGTTTCGGCCCACGGCGGGGCGGCCCATAGGATTGGGGCCACCACATCTCCACCCCCGCAGAGGATCGAGACCGCATGCCTGGCATCACGCGCGAGGAGGTCGCCCACCTCGGCCGGCTGGCACGGATGGAGCTGTCCGGCGAAGAGTTGGACCACTTCGCCGGACAGCTCGACGACATCATCGGCGCCGTAGCCCGCGTTTCCGAGGTGGCCGGCCAGGACGTCCCGCCGACCTCCCACCCGCTGCCCCTGACCAATGTGATGCGCCCGGACACCGTCCGGCCGTCGCTCACCTCGGAGCAGGCCCTGTCGGGCGCTCCCGCGCAGGAGCAGAAGCGCTTCAAGGTCCCGCAGATCCTGGGGGAGGACTGACCGGCATGACCGACATCATCAGGCTCACCGCCGCCGAGACCGCCGCGCGCATCGCCTCCGGCGAGCTCACCGCCGTCGAGGTCACCGAGGCCCACCTGGCCCGGATCGAGGCCGTGGACGAGAAGGTGCACGCCTTCCTGCACGTGGACCGCGAGGGGGCCCTCGCCCAGGCCCGCGCGGTGGACGCCAAGCGCGCCGCGGGCGAGCCGCTCGGCCCGCTGGCCGGCGTGCCGCTCGCGCTGAAGGACATCTTCACCACCGAGGGCGTGCCCACCACCGTGGGTTCCAAGATCCTCGAGGGCTGGATCCCGCCCTACGACGCCACGGTCACCCGGCGCCTGAAGGCCGCCGACGTGGTGATCCTCGGCAAGACGAACATGGACGAGTTCGCGATGGGCTCCTCCACCGAGAACAGCGCGTTCGGCCCCACCGGCAACCCGTGGGACCTCACCCGCGTGCCGGGCGGCTCCGGCGGCGGCAGCGCCGCGGCCCTGGCCTCGTACCAGGCCCCGCTGGCCATCGGCACCGACACCGGCGGCTCCATCCGGCAGCCGGCCTCGGTGACCGGCACCGTCGGGGTGAAGCCCACCTACGGCGGGGTGTCCCGGTACGGCATGGTGGCCTTCTCCTCCTCCCTGGACCAGGGCGGCCCGTGTGCCCGCACGGTGCTGGACGCCGCGCTGCTGCACGAGGTGATCGCCGGCCACGACCCGCTGGACTCCACGTCCATCGACGCCCCCGTGCCGCCGGTGGTCGAGGCGGCCCGCAGCGGCAGCGTCGAGGGCCTGCGGATCGGCGTCATCCAGGAGTTCCGCGGCGAGGGCTACCAGGAGGGCGTCGTCCAGCGGTTCGACGAGTCCGTGGAGCTGCTGCGCGAGCTGGGCGCCGAGATCGTCCCGCTGTCCTGCCCGTCCTTCACCTACGCCATGGCCGCGTACTACCTGATCGCGCCCTCGGAGTGCTCCAGCAACCTGGCCCGCTTCGACGCCATGCGCTACGGCCTGCGGGTCGGGGACGACGGCACCCGGTCCGCGGAGGAGGTCACCGCGCTGACCCGCGAGGCCGGCTTCGGCGCCGAGGTCAAGCGCCGCGTCATCCTCGGCACCTACGCCCTCAGCTCGGGCTACTACGACGCCTACTACGGCTCCGCGCAGAAGGTGCGCACGCTGATCACCCGGGACTTCGAGAAGGCCTTCGAGCAGGTCGACGTCATCGTGTCGCCGACCACGCCCACGACGGCATTCCCGATCGGCGAGCGGGCAGACGACCCCCTGGCGATGTACCTGGCCGACCTGTGCACCATCCCGGTCAACCTGGCGGGCAACGCGGCGATGTCACTGCCCTGCGGACTGGCGCCGGAGGATGGTCTCCCGGTGGGCCTGCAGATCATCGCGCCCGCGCTCAAGGACGACCGGCTCTACCGGGTCGGCGCCGCCGTCGAGGCCGCCTTCGTGTCGAAGTGGGGCCACCCGCTGCTTGAGGAGGCACCGCAGCTGTGAGCACACAGTCGAAGAGCACCGAGAGCCACACGAGCATCGCCCGCGTGCAGGACGCCGACTCCGGCGCCGACAAGAAGAGCACGCTGAAGAAGGCGAAGAACTTTAAGAAGAGCAAGCCCGGCACGTACTTCGCCCTGGGAACCTCGGCGATCAGCGCGTTCACCACCATCAAGCGGGCGCGCACCGCGCGCGGCGAGAGCGACACGCTCAAGCTGGTGGACGCCCTCGTCAGTGCCGCGGCCATCGCCACCGGTATGGCGCTGCTGGTCCGGGAGCTGCGCCGGATGAACAACGACGACGTGCTGTCCGGCTGATCTGACGGACGAAGGGGTAGAGCGAAAGTGACCGTCACGGATCTGCTGTCCTACGAGGACGCACTGGAGTCGTACGACCCGGTGATGGGCCTCGAGGTCCATGTGGAGCTCGGCACGCGGACGAAGATGTTCTGCGGCTGCTCCACCGAGTTGGGCGCGGAGCCCAACTCCCAGGTGTGCCCGACCTGCCTGGGGTTGCCCGGCGCCCTGCCGGTGGTCAACGAGGTGGGCGTCGAGTCGGCCGTCAAGATCGGCCTCGCGCTCAACTGCGAGATCGCCGAGTGGTGCCGTTTCGCCCGGAAGAACTACTTCTATCCGGACATGCCGAAGAACTTCCAGACCTCCCAGTACGACGAGCCGATCGCCTACAACGGCTACCTGGACGTCCAGCTGGAGGACGGCGAGGTCTTCCGGGTGCAGATCGAGCGCGCCCACATGGAGGAGGACACCGGGAAGTCCACCCACATCGGCGGCGCGACCGGCCGGATCCACGGCGCCTCGCACTCGCTGCTGGACTACAACCGGGCCGGCATCCCGCTGATCGAGATCGTCACCAAGCCGATTGAGGGGGCCGGGGCGCGCGCGCCCGAGGTCGCCCGGGCGTACGTCCGCGAACTGCGCGAGCTGATCCGCTCGCTGGGCGTGTCCGAGGCCCGGATGGAGATGGGCCAGATGCGCTGCGACGTGAACCTGTCGCTGCGCCCGCTGGGCCGGGAGAAGTTCGGCACCCGCAGCGAGACCAAGAACGTCAACTCGCTGCGCAGCGTGGAGCGGGCCGCCCGGTTCGAGATCCAGCGGCACGCGGCGGTGCTGTCCTCCGGCGGCACGATCGTGCAGGAGACCCGGCACTTCCACGAGGAGGACGGCTCCACCACCTCCGGCCGGATCAAGGAGGAGGCCGAGGACTACCGCTACTTTCCCGAGCCCGACCTGGTGCCGGTGGCCCCGGCCCGGGAGTGGGTCGAGGAGCTGCGGGCGGGTCTGCCGGAGCTGCCGTCCGTGCGCCGGGCGCGGCTGAAGGGCGAGTGGGGCATCTCCGACCACGAGATGCAGTCCGTGCTCAACGCGGGCGCCCTGGACCTCATCACGGCCACCATGGACGCCGGCGCGGACGCCGCCTCGGCCCGCAAGTGGTGGATGGGCGAACTGGCCCGGCACGCCAACGAGTCGGGCACCGAGCTGGCCGAGCTGGCGATCACCCCGGCGCAGGTGGCCCGGGTCTCGGCGCTGGTCGCGGCCGGCGACCTCAACGACAAGCTGGCCCGGCAGGTCATCGAGGGCGTGCTCATCGGCGAGGGCGACCCGGACGAGGTCGTCGAACGGCGCGGGCTGAAGGTCGTCTCCGACGACAGCGCGCTGGGCGCGGCCGTCGACCGGGCCATCGCGGACAACGCGGCGATCGCCGACAAGATCCGCGGCGGCAACCTCGCGGCGGCCGGCGCGCTCATCGGCGCGGTGATGAAGCTGACCCGCGGCCAGGCGGACGCCCGGCGGGTGCGGGAGCTCGTGCTGGAGAAGCTGGGCGTGCAGGGCTGAGCCGGCCCGCTCCTGGGCGGTGAGGAGGGCGGCACCCGGTGCGGGTGCCGCCCTCCTCCGCGTCCCGACGAGCCGGGCGGGCCTTGACCGGCTTCGTCAGTTGCTGAGTTGCGGGTCGGCCAGCACGCCGGTGCCGCACACCTCGTCGTCGGTGACCTCCCACTCGATCCGCAGCCGCAGGGCCCCGGTCACGTCCAGCCGCTGGGAGGACGGCTTGCCGAGTGCCACCTGGCTCTGGAAGAGCTGGTTGCCGTCGGCCTTCACGGTGAACCGCACCGGCGCGTCCTTGCCCGCGTCGTCCACGCCCAGCACCACGCTGAACGTCTTCCACTTGCGGCCGAGGTCGTACTCCGCGTAGCCGCCGTAGCAGTCCTCGGTGACCAGGGCGTCGAAGTACTGCTTGCCGTTGACGGCGACGTCCTGCGTGACGAGGTTCTGGCTGCTGTCGGCCGGGTCCTGGCCGGTGAGCGCCGCGGTGGTGCCGGGGCTCATGGTCGGCACACTGGTCGCGCCGTCCGACGGCGTCCCGCCGTCGCCGGAGGTGCCGTCGACCGGCGCGGTGGCCGGGGCCGAGGTGGCCGGGGATGCGGGCGGGTTCTGGGTCCGGGTCGGGGCGTGCGAGGCGGCGTCGTCCTTCGAGCCGCCGCCGGAGAGCTTCACGCCCGCGTACGCGCCGCCGCCGACCAGCAGCAGCGCGACGACGGCCGCCAGCACGATCTGCGGCTTGCGGCCGCGGCGCTTGCCGCCACCGCCCTTGCTTCCCGGCGCGTCCGCGCCCAGCACGACGGTCGGCCGGCTCTCCCCGCCCCCGGCCGAGGACGGCTGCGGCGCGTACGGCGACGGCGGCAGCGGTGCCCGCCCGGGCTCGTACGCGGACGGCGGCAGCTTCGAGGTCCCCGACCCCTCGGCACCGGCCCGCCCCGAGGACCCGTCCCCGGCCTCCTGACCCCCGCCGGCCGCGGGCTGCGCGGGGGTGTGGCCGGGCGGCTGGGCCTGCGGCTGCTGCGCGGACGCGTGCCCGGGCTGTGGGTGCGCCGCGGGCGCGGCTCCCGCGGGCGGTACGGCGCCGGCCGCCGGTCCGTGGCCGGACGCCGCCGCAGCGGGTGTTACGTGGCCGGGCGCCTGGGCCTGCGCGGGCTGCGCGGGGGTGTGGCCGGGCTGTTGGTGTGCTGCGGGTGCGGCTCCGGCGGGCGGCGCGGGTGCGGCGGACGCTGCCGCCGCGGGTGGCACGTGCCCAGGCTGCTGGTGTGCGGCGGGTCCGGCCCCGGCGGGCGGTACGGCGCCGGGCTGCGGGGCGGCTGCGGGCGTGTGCTGGGGCGGGTAGCCGTAACCCTCGGCCGGAGGCTGCGCGGACGCGTGGCCGGGCTGCTGGTGTCCGGCCGGTGCGGCTCCACCGGGCGGCGCGGGTGCGGCGGACGCTGCCGCCGCGGGCGGTACGTGCCCAGGCTGCTGGTGTGCGGCGGGTCCGGCCCCGGCGGGCGGTACGGCCCCGGCCGCCTGCGGGGCGTCCTGGGCGGGCTTCGGCGGGTAGCCGTATCCGCCGACCGGCGGCCGGATCGGCGGTGGTGGAGTGGACGGCTGGGGCGGGGGGACCGGGTCGGCCGTGGTCGGCGCGGACCCGGGCGCGTGCGCGGGAGGCGGCGGCACGGCGGCGGCCGCACCTGCGGCCGACTTCGCCGCGCCCTTCGGCTGCCGGGTGGTCGTGGAGATCACCGCGGGCCGCAGTTCCTTGACCCACGCCGCCAGCGAGTCCGGCCGGGCGGCCGGATCGTTGGCGAACACGGCGGCGATCCGCGCGGCCTTCTCCTCGCCGAGCGCGACCAGCTCCGGGAGGTCGAGCAGCGCCGCCCGCAGCGTCTCCGGCATGGTCGCGGGGGACTCGCCGCTGAGCAGGAAGTAGGCGATGGCGCCGAAGGCGTAGCGGTCGCTGGCCGGGGTGCGCTTGCCCTCGAAGACCTCGGGCGCCGCGAAGCCGGGCGTGAACCACACCTCGGCGGTCTGGTGGTCGGCGGTGAGCTTGCTCAGGCCGAAGTCCACCAGCGTGGCCTGGCCGTTGGCGTCGATCATGACGTTGCCGGGCGAGAGGTCGCCGTGCACCACGGTGCGGCCCGACGGTGTGGCCGCGCCGCTGTGCAGCCAGTCCAGCACGTCGGCGAGCTGCTCCAGGCAGCGCACCGCCTCCCGCCGCTCGACCGGCGCCTCCAGGGACCGCTCGGCCCGCCAGTCGCGCAGGTCGAGGCCCTCCACGTGGTTCATCACCAGGTAGAGCGCG
The DNA here is from genome assembly GCA_963756705.1 of uncultured Actinomycetota bacterium. Taxonomy (GTDB): domain Bacteria; phylum Actinomycetota; class Actinomycetes; order Streptomycetales; family Streptomycetaceae; genus Actinacidiphila. The sequence goes on from CAVWOS010000013.1 coordinate 205,806, forward strand.
CGCCCGCCGGACGCGCCCTCCTCCGTGGACCGCCCGGCCGGATGCGCCGAGGGCCCCTCGAAGTGCTCGCGGATGCCGACCACGCCCAGCCGGTGCACGAAGCGCAGCAGCTCCGCCTGCTCCTGCCACTTGGCGCTGATCCGGCTGAACATCTCCTGCGACAGCGTCTGCCGGGCGTCCAGCACCTTGACCACGACGGGCTCGCTCGCCCCGCTCAGCTCCAACTCCGCCAGGTACAGGACGGCCTCGCCGCCCCGCCCGATGGACCGCAGCAACCGGTAACGGTCCGGCGCGTTGTCAGGACCGATGTACAGACCGGTGTCCACGTCCGCTGACTCCCCTCCCCTTCACCCCGCCCGGTGACCACAACACACCGGCGCTCAGGGGGAGTTCAGATTGCCGTGAGCGGCGCGAACCGGTCAAGCGGAGTTGCCTGCCCGTGACACACCCGGACCGAACCGGGCACGCGGCGGCCCACCTGCCACAACGGGGGCGGCACGCGGCCGGTGCCTTAGGTCCCCGGCCGCCCGGCTAAGGACCCCGGTCCCGCTCGGGCGCCTCGTCTAAGGCCCCCGGTCCCGCTCGGGCGCCTCGTCTAAGGCCCCCGCGGCGCCGGAAGTTCGGGAAGGTGCCCGATGTGACCGACCCGCCTTGGAGAGCACGCTGAGTATCAGCAAGGAGCCACGACATCCAAGGAGAGACACCATGATCGCCTACGAACTGCACCGCGCCCGCCACGCCGAGCTCCAGCGCCGCGCCGACGACTGGCGGCTGGCCCGCGAGGCCCGGTGCGCCCGCGCCGCCGAGCGCCGGGGCCGGGCCCGCCGCACCCAGGACCGTACCGCCGCGCGGCACGACGCCGAGGGCTCCGCCTCCCCGCGGAGTCGGGCGGCCGGCCCGTTCGCCCGGCTCGACCTGGCGCTGCGCCGGCGCCGCGCGGCGTGACCGCCCGCCTTTTCGGTGTCGCGGCGCGGCCCGGACGTGCGATGCTCGGCGATGTGCAGACGCAGTCCCTGAGCCCGGTGTTCATCGGCCGCGACACCGAGCTGGCCCGGCTCACCGCCGCTCTCGCCGAGGCGGACGGCGGCGCGCCCCAGGCGGTGCTGCTCGGCGGTGAGGCCGGGGTCGGCAAGACCCGGCTCACCGAGGAGTTCCTCGCCGCGGCCCGCGCGGCCGGCGCCGTCACCGCGGTGGGCGGCTGCGTGGAGATCGGCGCGGACGGACTGCCCTTCGCCCCGATCTCCACCGCGCTGCGCGACCTCCACCGCGCCCTGGGCGCCGAACTCGCCGCGGCGGCGGCCGGCCGCGAGGCCGAGCTCGCCCGGCTGCTGCCCGAACTCGGCGCCGGCGCCGCGGGCCGCCGCGACCCGCACGACGAGGACGGCCGGGTCCGGCTGTTCGAGCTCACCGCCCACCTGCTGGAGCGGCTCGGCACCGACCGCACCCTCGTGGTGGTGCTGGAGGACCTGCACTGGGCCGACCGCTCCACCCGGGAGCTGCTCGCCTACCTCTTCCGCTCCCTCCAGCGCGCCCGGGTGGTGATCGTCGCCACCTACCGCACCGACGACATCCACCGCCGTCACCCGCTGCGGCCCTTCCTCGCCGAGACCGACCGGCTGCGTACGGTCGAGCGGGTCGAACTGGCCCGCTTCAGCCGGGACGAGGTGCGCCGCCAGCTCGCCTCGATCCTCGCCGTCCCGCCGGACCCGGCGGTCGTGGACGACGTGTTCGGCCGCTCCGACGGCAACCCGTTCTTCGTCGAGGAGCTCGCGTGCAGCATCCGCGGCGACTGCGCCGCCGGGATCAGCGAGTCCCTGCGCGACCTGCTGCTGGTACGGGTCGAGGCGCTGCCCGAGGACGCCCAGCTCGTCGCCAAGTTCGCCGCCGAGGGCGGCAACTCCGTGGAGTACCGCCTGCTCGAGGCCATCACCGGGCTCGACGAGGACGTCCTGCTCGGCGCCCTGCGCAGCGCGGTCGGCGCCAACATCCTGCGGCCCACCGACGGCGGTGACGGTTTCCGCTTCCGCCACTCCCTGGTCCGCGAGGCGGTCGGCGACGACCTGCTGCCCGGCGAGCGCAGCCGCATCAACCGCCGCTACGCCGAGGCCGTCGAGGCCGACCCCACCCTGGTGCGGGCCGACGAGCGCGCCGCCCGGCTGGCCAGCTACTGGTACGCCGCCCGCGACCCGGCCAAGGCCCTGCCCGCCGTGCTGCGGGCCGCCTGCCAGGCCCGCGACCGGCACGCGTACGCCGAGCAGTACCGCCTGCTGGAGCGGGCGCTGGAGCTGTGGGAGGCCGCGCCCGAGGAGGTACGGAGCGGGCTGCGGGCCGCCGACCACACCGAGGCGTACCAGGTGCCGCCCGGCGGCGACCCGGACGCGCCGCTGGGCTTCCTCGACCTGCTCGCGGAGGTCGGCGAGGCCGCCCGGCTGGGCGGTGAACGCGAACGCGCCTACGCCGTCACCAAGCGCGCGCTGGTGCTGATGGAGCGCGAGGGCACGCACGACCCGCTGCGGGCCGCATGGTTCTGGTCGCTGCGCTCGCGGCTGGTGGAGGACCTCGGCCGCGGCGACGGCTGGGAGGAACTGCACCGCTCGCGCGAACTCGTCGAGGGGCTGCCGCCGTCCCCCGCCCACGCGGACGTGCTCGGCCACGTCGCCGGCTGGATGATGGTCCACCGGCCCGGCACCGAGGGCGTCGTCGCCGCCGAGCACGCGGTGCGCTTCGCCCGCCTCAGCGGCGCCCGCGACACCGAACTCCAGGCCCGGGTCACCCTCGGCATCCTCCTGGCCGACCTGGGCGACACCGAGGCCGGCCTCACCGAGATCCGCGAGGTGCTGGGGCCGGCCGGCGACCCGCCCGACCCCGTCATCGGCGCGCGCGTGTACGGCAACCTGTCGTCCGTGCTCGAAGGCGCCGGACGCTCGGCGGAGGCCCTGCACGCCACCCGCACCGGCCTGACGCTGATCGGCGACCTCGCCACCGGGTCGCCGCGCTCCTGGCTGCTCACCAACGAGGCCGAGTCCCTGGTCGCCACCGGCCGGTACGCCGAGGCCGCCGTGCCGCTGAAGGAGGCCCTCCGGCTGGTCCAGGGCAACTTCCTGCACGCCGGGGTCGAACTCCAGCTGGGCTTCCGCGCGCTCGGCGCCGGCGACACCGAAGCCGCCGCCGGGCACCACCGGCGGGCGGCCGCGCTGGCGCACCGCGACACCCAGCCCCAGCACCGGATCCCGCTGCGGATGCTCGGACTGGAGCTGGCCCTGGCGCAGGGCCGGACCCGGGACGCCCGGGCCGAACTGGCCGCCGCCGTCGAGAAGGGCTTCCCGCCCGGCACCACCCGCTTCGCCTGGCCGCTGCTGGCCGCGGGGGCGGCCGTGGATCCCGAGCTGGTCCGGGCCACCGCGCGGGACCTTCCTCGCCCGACCCCGCTGACCCGCGCCTACGCGCTGTTCGTCGACGCCGCCCTCGACCCGGCCGACCCGCGGGCGTGGGCGGCCGCGGCGGAGGCCTTCGCGGCGGAGCAGCGGCCGGTGGAGCTGGCCGCGATCCGGTGCCGGTGGGCGGAGGCGCTGCTGGCCGCGGGCCCGCAGGCCCGGGAGGAGGCCGGGCGGCTGCTGGATCTCGCCCGGGCCGCGGCCGGCACCGCGGGGGCGGTCCGGCTGGCCGCCCGGATCGCCGAGGTCGCCCAGCGGGCCCGGCTGCGCACCGCCCCCGCCGCCGAGGGCGCCGGGCCGGTCCCGCTGACCGCCCGCGAGCGGGACGTGCTGCGGCTGGTCGCCGAAGGCCGCACCAACCGGCAGATCGCCGAGGCGCTGTTCATCTCGCCGAAGACCGCCAGCGTCCACGTCTCCAACATCCTGGCGAAGCTGGAGGTCTCCACCCGCACCGAGGCCGCCGCGCTGGCCCTGCGGCTGGGCCTGGTGCCGGTCGCGGAGTGACCCCCCGGGGCCGGCCGGCCCCGGGACGCGCGGCTCAGGTGACGGAGACGCGCAGGATGCGGTCGTCCCCCGGCTTCGGCGTGCCGCGGTTGTCGGTGTTGCTCGTGGTCACCAGCAGGGTGTGGTCGTCGATCGCGACCACCGTCCGCAACCGGCCGTACTTGCCGTCGAAGAAGGACTGCGGCGCCGCGGCGGCCTTGGTCCCGTCGAGCGGGATGCGCCACAGCCGCTCGCCCTTGAGGCCGGCCATCCAGATGCAGCCGGCCGCGTAGGCGATGCCGCTGGGCGAGGCGTCGTCGGTGTGCCACTGCTCGACCGGGTCGACGAAGCCCGAGCGGTGCGCGATGCCCTCGACCGCCGGCCAGCCGTAGTTCTTGCCCGGCTCGATCAGGTTGAGCTCGTCCCAGGTGTCCTGCCCGAACTCCGACGCCCACAGCCGGCCGTCCGCGTCCCAGGCCAGGCCCTGCACGTTGCGGTGGCCGGGGGAGTAGACCAGCGAGCCCTGGGTGGGGTTGTCGGCCGGCGGCTGCCCGTCCGGCGTCATCCGCAGGATCTTCCCGCCGAGCGAGGACGGGTTCTGGGCCAGTGGGCCCTGCCCGGTCTCGCCGGTGCCGGCGTACAGCATCCCGTCGGGGCCGAAGGCGATCCGCCCGCCGTTGTGCAGGGTGCCGGTGGGGATGTCCCGCAGGATCGTGTCGGGCGCGCCGAGTTGCTCACCGGCGGCCCGCGAGGGGTCGTACAGCATCCGCGCGATCCGGTTGTCGGACTCGGTGGAGAAGTACGCGTAGACCAGCCGGTCGGTGCCGAAGTCCGGGGACAGGGCGAGGCCGAGCAGGCCGTTCTCCCCGCCCTGGGTGTGCGACACCCCGGGCACCATCCCGATCTCGGTGACGGTGTGCTTGTCCGGGTCCACCCGCGAGATCCGCCCGCTGTCCCGGGAGGCCACCAGCAGGGTGCCGTCGGGCAGCTGGACCAGGCCCCACGGCGAGCGCAGCCCGGTGGCCACCGTGCCGGTCACCTTCGCCGTGCCCTTCGCCGGCGCAGCGGGGGCCGAGGATCCCGGGGAGGCGGACGTGCTCGGGGCGGCGGAGGGCGCGCCGGCCGTCGCCGACGGCTTGCCGGACTTCGTGGGCAGCAGCGGCGACTGCTTCCCGTCGCCGCCCGAGGAGCACCCGGCCGCCAGGATCAGCGACGCGGCGGCGAGCCCGAGCGCGCGGCGGCGGGCGGGGCGGCGAAGGGTTCGACTGACGGTCCTCACCCGACCAGCACACCACACATCCCGCCCGCCCCGCGCGCGTTCCCGATCAAGGGACGGCCCCGCGCGGGGCGCGCCCGGCCGGAGCGCCCCCGCAGGGCGAGCCGTCCGGTCGCGCCGGGGCGTCCGTCAGACCCGGGGCAGCCGCGCGGTGAGCGAGTACAGCCGGGTGATCTGCACCGGGTTCTCGTTGTCGTCGCTGACCAGCAGCAGGTCCAGCCGCCCGTCGTGGCCGCGACCGGTGACGGTCACGCCCTCGATGTTGTCCAGCAGCGGGTTCGGCTGCGGCTGCTTGGCGGTCGCGCCCAGCGACGGGCACTGCCCGATGTCGGCGACCAGCGCCTTGGCCGCGTACCGCACGCCCGGCTGGTCGTCGGACACGTACGTGGTCCCGCCGACGTCCGAGGCGTGCCGCAGGTCGGCCACGTACAGCCGCACCGTGTTGCCGACGTTCGGGGTGTAGCCGCGCTCCAGGACCAGCAGCCGGCCGTCGCCCGTGGAGGTGATGTCGGAGATGTTCAGCCCCGCGTCGGCCTGGAAGGCGTACTGCGGGCCGAGCCGGAAGGTGTCGGTGCCGCCCACCCGCTGCCAGGTCTGGATCCGGCGCACGGAGGCGCCGTCGCCGGAGAGCGCGCCCTCCATCGAGGCGACCAGGGTGTGGCCGCCGGGCAGCAGCGCCAGGCCCTCGAAGGTCACGTTGACCCCCGCGCGGCCGGCCGGCGCCACCTTGAGGGCGTCCGGCACCGGCAGGCTGCCCATGATCCGGCCGGACCGGGAGAAGCGCTGGATGGACGGCTGCGTCTCGTCGGTCACCAGCCGGGTGCCGTCGCGGTCGACCGCCACCGCCTCGGAGTCCAGGATCGAGCCGTCGGGGTAGGCCAGGTGCTGGACGCCGATCGGCTCCCGCGTCCGCGGGTCGAGGGTGAACAGGTACGAACCGTCGTCCACGGCCAGCAGGTTGCCGTTCGTGTCGTAGGTCAGACCGGACAGCTCGGAGACCGGCACACCGTCGAACGTGGTCTTGTCCAGCTTGTCCGAGAAACCGGTGATGTTCGCATACTGGGAGCAGGCCTGTCCGGAGCCGCCGTGGCCGGAGCCACCGGCGCCGTGGGAGCTCGCCTGGGCGGACGGGAGGGTCACGGCCAGCGAGACGATCGCCGTCACCGCCGAGGCGGCGAGGGGGAGCTTGCGCAGACGCACGGAACGCATTCCTTTCCAGAAGCCTGAAGAGCCTGAAGAGGCAGGCATCTTGATCGCGCACACTCTCGTCCCGACCGGCCGCCGGGGGCAACCCCCCACCGGCCAACGCCTGATGACGGGGCGCCGGCTTCCAGGCCGCGATGCCGCCCGGCTCAGTCCCAGGAGCCCCGCGCGGGCGGCAGGGCGGCGATGTCGGCCAGGTCGGCCGCGCTCAGCGCGAGCCCGGCCGCCGCCGCGTTCTCCGCCACCCACCTGGGCGTCTTCGTGCCCGGCACCGGCACCACCGAGGGTCCCTGCGCCAGCGTCCAGGCCAGCGCCACCTGGGCCGCCGTCGCCCCGTGGCGCTCGGCCACCCGCCGCAGCCCGGCGACGATCGGCTGGTTCGCCGCCATCATCTCCGCGGTGAAGCGCGGGTGGCGGGCCCGCGGGTCGTCCCGCTCGAAGCCCCCGCCCGGGGTGAGCGTGCCGGTCAGGAAGCCGCTGCCGAGCGGCATCGCGGCCTGGAAGCCGACGCCCCGCGCCGTGCACCAGGGCAGCAGCGCGTCCAGCGCCTCCTGCTCCCACACCGACAGTTCGGCCTGCACGCAGGAGACCGGGAAGACCTGCTGGACCCGGCGCAGCAGCGCGAGCGTCCCGTCGTGCGGGCGGGCGCGGCTGCTGCGGGCGCCCCGCGCGCCCACCGCGCACAGGCCGAGCGAGCGCACCTTGCCCGCCGCCACCAGCTCCGCCATCGCGCCCCAGGTCTCCTCCACCGGGACCTCCGGGTCCGCCCGGTGCAGCTGGTAGAGGTCGATCACGTCGGTCTGGAGCCGGCGCAGGGAGGCGTCGCAGGCCCGGCGCACGTACGAGGGACGGCCGTTGGCCACCAGGTGGTGCTCGCCCACCAGCAGCCCGCACTTGGTGGACACGAACGCCTCGCCGCGGCGCTCCTTCAGCACCCGTCCGAGCAGCAGCTCATTGGTGAAGGGGCCGTACATGTCGGCGGTGTCGAGCAGCGTCACGCCCAGGTCCAGCGCGGTGCGCACCGCCCGCAGCGACTCCTCGCCGCTCTGCCGCGAGGTGCTGTACGCCCAGTTCATCGGCATGCAGCCCAGTCCGATCGCGCCCACGTCGAGCGCCGCGGCGCCCAGCCTCCTGCGCTCCACGCATCCCCTGCCTCTCTTGCGCCGCCCCACTGTGTCATAGCCTCCTGACCATGACCGACACCACCCGAAGCCACAGCACCCACGGCCAGCAGTCGCCGACCGGACCCGCGGGCCGGGGCCAGGTGTGGCTGTCCGTGCCGCCCGAGGAGATCGACGGGCTGCCCGACGCGTTCGACTACGTGTTCTGGGACGGCACCACGGAGGACTTCCCGGCCGACCCGGCCGACGCGGTCTTCTACGTCGTGCCCTACATGAAGGGGCCCACCGCCGGCGCCCTCCCGCTGGCCCGGATGCGCAACGTCCGCGTGGTCCAGACGCTCAGCGCCGGTGTGGACAACATCGAGCCCCACCTGGGCGACCTCCCGCCCGGCGTACCGCTGTGCAACGCCCGCGGCGTGCACGAGGCGAGCACCGCCGAGCTGACCCTCGCCCTCGTCCTGGCCTCGCTGCGCGGCATCCCCCGCTTCGTGCGCGGCCAGGACAACGAGAAGTGGTACGCGGGCTTCTACCCCGCGCTCGCCGACCGCCGGGTCCTGATCGTGGGGTACGGCTCCATCGGCGCCGCCGTCGAGGACCGGCTCGCGCCCTTCGAGTGCGAGGTGGTCCGCGTCGCGCGCGGCGCCCGGCCCTCGCCGCGCGGCCCGGTGCACGCCTTCGACCAGCTTCCCCGGCTGCTGCCGTCCGCCGACGTGGTCGTCCTCACCACCCCGCTCACCGAACAGACCCGGTCGCTGGTCAACGCCCCGTTCCTGGCCGCGATGAAGGACGGCGCCCTGCTGGTCAACGTCGCACGCGGACCGGTGGTGGACACCAAGGCGCTGCTCGCCGAGACCGAGTCGGGGCGGCTGACCGCGGCACTGGATGTCACCGACCCCGAACCCCTGCCCCCGGGCCACCCGTTGTGGCACGCGCCGGGCGTGCTGATCTCGCCGCACGTCGGCGGCAGCACCTCCGCCTTCCTGCCCCGCGCGAAGCGGCTGATCGTCGCCCAGCTGCGGCGATTCGAGGCGGGCGAGCCGCTGGTGAACGTGGTGGCCACGAGCTGAGGCGGGGCCGCCCGGCCCCCGGCCGCGACCGGGCCGCGGCCGCTCGGTACCGCGGCTTCGGACTCCCGACCGCCCCGAGGGGGGCGCCCGCGGCACCCGGTGACTCCGGGCCGTGGCCGTCAACCCCCCGTTGATTACACTCAGTAGAAAACCCCTATCCCTGAGTGACCGTTCTGGTGTATCGTCGCGGTACGGGGGCACGCTGCGACCGGGTGACACGGCCGCGGCGGTGCGGAACGACCAGTACGTGAGTCACGAAGGGGGGCGACGGGCATGCACGAGCAGCGGGGAAACCCGATCACGCGGCCCCAGCGCACCACTGCAGGCGATCGACGTAGCCGGCGCGGTCGTTGGCGAGCCGGCCGGCGGCCCGGCGCCGCCGTCCGCCGGGCCCGGTCGTGAGCGCGAGCGGGGCGGCGCTCACCGCGGCGAAGCCCGCCGCGGACGGCCGCTCCTGGCTGCTGCCGCAACTCCTGCTCGCCCTGGTCTGCGGCGGCTACACCACGGGCGCGGCCCTCGGCTGGGGAAGCTCCGAAGTGGCCCTGGTGATGGGCGACTTCGGGCTCTCCGTGGCCGCCGCGGTGGCCGCCTGCTCCGCGCTGCTGTACGCCCGCCGGTCCGCCGGCCCCGACCGCCCGGCCTGGCTGCTGTTCGCCCTGTCCTCCCTCATGAGCGCGCTCGGCAACGGCATATGGGGGTGGTACGAGGTGGTGCTCGGCCGCCCGGTGCCGCAGACCTCGGCCGCCGACTTCTGCTTCCTGATGTTCGCGCCGCCCGCGATCATCGGACTGCTGGTGCTGGCCAAGCGGCCGGTGACCAAGGCGGGCTGGGTGTGCCTCGGGCTCGACACCTGGCTGATCGGCGGCTCGCTGCTGACCCTGTCCTGGAGCCTGGCGCTGGCCCGCACCGCGACCATCGACGGGCCCAGCACCGCCCGGATGGCGCTCTCGCTGGCCTACCCGCTGCTGGACATCGTGCTCGTGAGCATGGTGCTCGCCCTGCACTTCCGCCGCTCGGCGGCCAACCGGGCGGCCGTCAACACCGCGATCGCCGCGCTGGCCATCACCGTGCTGTGCGACGCGCTGTTCACCTCGCCGCTGCTGCGCGAGCACTACCGCTCCGGCCAGGTGCTCGACGCGGGCTGGTTCGCCGGCAGCATGCTGATGGCGTACGCGCCCTGGGTCGGCTTCCGGCCGCACCCGCCGCGGCCGGCCGGCGCCGCCACCCGCAAGGTGGCCACCTCACTGACCGCGCTGACGCCCTACCTGGCCGCCGCCGTCTGCACCCTGGGCATCCTCTACGACGTCATCACCGGCCAGAAGGCCGACCGCGTGGTGCTGCTCACCGGCTGCACGGTGGCGATGGCCCTGGTGGTCCGGCAGGGCATCATGCTGCTCGACAACATCGCCCTGACCCAGGAACTGGCCCAGAAGGAGAACCACTTCCGGTCCCTGGTCCAGGGGTCCAGCGACGTGATCATGATCGCCGCCCCCACCGGAGTGCTCTGCTACGTCAGCCCCGCCGCCCAGGGGGTCTACGGCCGGGACCCCGAGGAGATGGTCGGCACCGAACTCGCCGCCCACATCCACCCCGAGGACATCGGCCGGGTCCTGCACGAGGTGCGCCGCTTCCTCGCGGCGCCCCCCGGCGACGAGCCGGCCACCCGGATCGAGTGCCGGATCCGCTCCGGGCACTCCCGCGAGCGGGACCAGGGCGGGGAGGGCCGCGCCCGCGAGGGCCGGTGCGGCTGGCTCAACGTGGAGTCCAGCGTCACCCGCTACCAGGGCGGCCTGATCTTCAACAGCCGGGACGTCACCGAGCGGGTCCGGCTCCAGGCCCAGCTCCAGCACAACGCCTCGCACGACCCGCTCACCGACCTGCCCAACCGTTCGCTGTTCCTGGAACGCCTCGGCCGGGTGGTCGGCGGTCGCCGGGCCGGGGACGCCGGGGCGGCCGTGCTCTACGTGGACCTCGACGGCTTCAAGGAGGTCAACGACACGGTGGGCCACCAGGCGGGCGACGACCTGCTGGTCCAGGCCGCCCGCCGGCTGCGGGAGACCCTGCGGTCCGGTGACACCGCGGCCCGGCTCGGCGGGGACGAGTTCGCCGCCCTCATCTGCGGTCCGGACGCGGGGCGGGCCCCGGCCGTGGAGACCGACCCGGAGGCCGCGCCCGGCCACGGCCCCCGCCCCGGCCCGCACGGCCCCGACTCGCACGCCGCCGACTCCGGCCCGGACGGCGGCGCCTCCCCGGACCGGATCCTGGACATCGCGGACCGGCTGCGCAGCGTGCTGTCCGAGCCCTACCGGGTGGACGGCATCGAGGTCCGGGTCGGCGCCAGCATCGGGATCGCCTTCGCCGAGCCCGGCGCCACCCCCGGCGAGATCATGCGCCACGCCGACCTGGCGATGTACCGGGCCAAGCAGGGCGGCAAGGGCCGCGTCGAGCTGTACGCCCCGCGCCTCCAGGCCGACGCGGTGCGCCGCACCGAACTTGCCGGGCGGGTCCGGAAGGCGCTGGCGGACGGCGAGTTCACGCTGCTGCACCAGCCCGTGGTCGAACTGGACGGCGGCCGGATCACCGGCGTCGAGGCGCGCGCCCGCTGGCGCTCCGCCCAGGGCATACTCTTCACCCCCGCCGAGTTCATGCGCACCATGGAGGACACCGAGCGGGGACTGGACATGGGCCGCTGGCTGCTGGAGGAGGCGGTCGAGCAGGCCGCGGCTCGCCACGGCGCCGGCCACCGCGTTCCGGTGACGGTACGGCTCTCCGCCCGCCGGCTGCTGCACCGGGACCTGCCCGCCGCCGGCATCGAGTCCCTGCTGGCCCGGTACCAGTTGCCGCCCGGCGGCCTGGTGGTCGAGCTCTCCGGGGGCGACCCCGGGGTGGCCCCGGAGGAGCTGGAGCGCCGGCTGAGCGGGCTGCGCCGGCTCGGGGTGCGGATCGCGCTCGGCGGCTTCGCGGCGGGGTACGGTGCCCTGGGGGTGCTGCGCACCCTCCCGGTGGACGTGATCAAGCTGGACCGCACGTTCGCCGAGGGCGTGGTGGAGTCCGGCCGGCTGCGCAAGATCACCCGCGGACTGCTCGGCATCGCCGCCGACCTCGGCATCGGCGCGGTGGCCGACGGGATCGACCGCCCGGAGCAGCTCCAGGTGATGCGCGAGATGGGCTGCGGCCATGGGCTGGGGACGGCCTTCGCCGGGCCCCTGGAGGAGAGCCCGCTGCGGGGCTCGCTCAGCCGCGGGGGTTACCCGGTTCCCCGTGACGCGTCCCGGGAGACACCCCGGGAAACGCCCAGGGAGACGCCCCGGGAGCAGGTCCCGCCGAGGGCCCTGCCGGTGCCCTCCAGGTGTTCAAATGCTGAGACGCCCGTCCCACCGGCTTGACACTTCCCCGGGGACGGGAGGAGGGTCGGCTCCATGCGCACCCGAATTCTCGTACTTGGAAAGCGCGTCGGCTGACCGGGGCTCCTCACTCCGCCTCGCGTCCCACCCGGCGCGCTCCCCTCGCTTGCCTCCCGGCACGAGGGGTTTTTTGTTGTCCGGTGCCCAGACAAACCACACATCCTTCCCTTCCTTCCCACTCCCCTCCCCCTCGATCTCCCCCGATTCACCCTGATCTTCGAGAGAAGAGAACGCAGATGACCGAGCAGGCCCCCGGGTCCCACCATCCGCAGCCGCGGACCCGCAACGCGGCACACGCCGCACCCGCAGAGCGCATGACGGGCGCGCAGGCCCTCATCCGCGCGCTGGAGGCCGTCGGCGCGGACACCGTATTCGGCATCCCCGGGGGAGCGATCCTGCCGGCGTACGACCCGCTGATGGACTCCGCCAAGGTCCGGCACGTGCTGGTGCGGCACGAGCAGGGAGCCGGCCACGCCGCCACCGGTTACGCGCAGGCCACCGGCAAGGTCGGTGTGTGCATGGCCACCTCGGGCCCCGGCGCCACCAACCTCGTCACGCCGATCGCCGACGCCCACATGGACTCGGTGCCGATCGTCGCGATCACCGGCCAGGTCGCCTCCAAGGCGATCGGGACCGACGCCTTCCAGGAGGCGGACATCTGCGGCATCACCATGCCGATCACCAAGCACAACTTCCTGGTCACCGACGCGGACGACATCCCGCGCACGATCGCCGAGGCGTTCCACATCGCCGCCACCGGCCGCCCCGGCCCGGTGCTGGTGGACATCGCCAAGGACGCGCTCCAGAACGAGACCACCTTCGTCTGGCCGCCGCACCAGGACCTGCCCGGCTACCGCCCGGTGACCAAGCCGCACGCCAAGCAGATCCGCGAGGCCGCCCGGCTGATCAACGAGGCCCGCCGCCCGGTCCTGTACGTCGGCGGCGGCGTGATGAAGGCCAGCGCCACCGCGGAACTGCGCATTCTGGCCGAGCTGACCGGCGCGCCCGTGACCACCACGCTGATGGCGCTCGGCTCGTTCCCCGACAGCCACCCGCAGCACGTCGGCATGCCCGGCATGCACGGCGACGTCTCCGCGGTCACCGCCCTGCAGAAGGCCGACCTGATCGTCGCCCTCGGCGCCCGTTTCGACGACCGGGTCACCGGCCGGCTGGACACCTTCGCGCCGTTCGCCAAGATCGTGCACGCCGACATCGACCCGGCCGAGATCTCCAAGAACCGGGTCGCCGACGTGCCGATCGTGGGCGACGCCCGCGAGGTCATCGCCGACCTGATCGTGGCGGTCCAGGCCGACCACGAGGCCGGCCGCAAGGGCGACTACACCGAGTGGTGGTCGCACCTGAACTTCTGGCGCAACACCTACCCGCTCGGCTACGAGCTGCCCGAGGACGGCAGCCTGTCCCCGCAGCAGGTGATCGAGCGGATCGGGCAGCTCGCCCCGGAAGGCACGCTGTACGCCGCCGGCGTCGGCCAGCACCAGATGTGGGCCGCGCAGTTCATCAAGTACGAGAAGCCCGGCACGTGGTTCAACTCCGGCGGCGCCGGCACCATGGGCTACGCCGTCCCCGCGGCCATGGGCGCCAAGGCCGGCCGGCCCGACGCGACCGTGTGGGCGATCGACGGCGACGGCTGCTTCCAGATGACCAACCAGGAACTGGTCACCTGCGCCCTGAACAACATCCCGGTCAAGGTCGCCATCATCAACAACGGCGCCCTGGGCATGGTCCGCCAGTGGCAGAACCTCTTCTACGGCGAGCGGTTCTCCAACACGGTGCTGCACGACGGCGCCGAGGGAGTGCCCGGCTCCACCCGGGGCGTCGGCTCGGTGCAGAACCGCGGCACCCGCGTGCCGGACTTCGTCAAGCTGGCGGAGGCCATGGGCTGCGTCGGCCTGCGCTGCGAGTCCGCCGCCGACCTGGACGCGGTGATCGCCAAGGCCAACTCGATCAACGACCGGCCGGTCGTCGTCGACTTCATCGTCCACGAGGACGCCATGGTCTGGCCGATGGTGGCCGCCGGCACCTCCAACGACGAGATCATGGCCGCGCGCGACGTCCGCCCGGACTTCGGCGACAACGAAGACGACTGAGCCGCGAGCAGCGACGATCCGCGAAGGAACCGTAGACATGTCCAAGCACACCCTCTCCGTCCTGGTGGAGAACAAGCCGGGCGTCCTGGCCCGGATCACCGCCCTGTTCTCGCGCCGCGGCTTCAACATCGACTCGCTCGCCGTCGGCACCACCGAGCACCCCGAGATCTCCCGCATCACGATCGTGGTCAACGTGATCGACGAGCTGCCGCTCGAACAGGTCACCAAGCAGCTCAACAAGCTCGTCAACGTGCTGAAGATCGTGGAGCTCGACCCGTCCGCCGCCGTCGCCCGTGAACTCGTTCTGGTGAAGGTGCGGGCCGACAACGAGACGCGCTCGCAGATCGTGGAGATCGTCCAGCTCTTCCGCGCCAAGACCGTGGACGTCTCCCCGGAGGCCGTCACCATCGAGGCGACCGGGGCCAGCGACAAGCTGGAGGCGATGCTCAAGATGCTGGAGCCCTTCGGCGTCAAGGAGCTCGTGCAGTCCGGCACGATCGCCATCGGCCGCGGCGCCCGTTCCATCACCGACCGCAGCCTGCGCGCGCTGGACCGCTCCGCGTAGCGGTCCCGCATGGCAAGACCCCTGATCCCGCCGCCGCGCGTCCGACGTACGGTGGCCGTACCAACCGAACCAAGGAGAGACCCGAAGTGGCCGAGCTGTTCTACGACGACGACGCCGACCTGTCCATCATCCAGGGCCGCAAGGTCGCGGTCATCGGATACGGCAGCCAGGGCCACGCCCACGCGCTGTCGCTGCGCGACTCGGGCGTCGACGTGCGCGTCGGGCTGCACGAGGGCTCCAAGTCCCGCACGCAGGCCGAGGAGCAGGGCCTGCGCGTGGTGTCGGTGGCCGAGGCGGCCGCCGAGGCCGACGTCATCATGATCCTGGTGCCGGACCCGATCCAGGCGCGCGTGTACGAGGAGTCCATCAAGGACAACCTCAAGGACGGCGACGCGATCTTCTTCGGCCACGGCCTGAACATCCGGTACGGCTTCGTCAAGCCGCCGGCCGGCGTGGACGTGTGCATGGTCGCCCCGAAGGGCCCGGGCCACCTGGTGCGCCGCCAGTACGAGGAGGGCCGCGGCGTGCCGTGCATCGTGGCCGTGGAGCAGGACGCGACCGGCGGGGCGTTCGCGCTCGCGCTGTCGTACGCCAAGGGCATCGGCGGCACCCGGGCGGGCGTCATCAAGACGACCTTCACCGAGGAGACCGAGACCGACCTGTTCGGCGAGCAGGCCGTGCTGTGCGGCGGCACCGCCGCGCTGGTCAAGGCGGGCTTCGAGACCCTGGTCGAGGCCGGCTACCAGCCGGAGATCGCCTACTTCGAGTGCCTGCACGAGCTGAAGCTCATCGTGGACCTGATGTACGAGGGCGGCCTGGAGAAGATGCGCTGGTCGGTCTCCGAGACCGCCGAGTGGGGCGACTACGTCTCCGGCCCGCGGATCATCAACGACGGCACCAAGGCCGAAATGAAGAAGATCCTCGGCGAGATCCAGGACGGCACCTTCGCCACCAACTGGATCGCCGAGTACAACGCGGGCCTGCCGAAGTACAACGAGTACAAGAAGGCCGACCAGGAGCACCTGCTGGAGACCACCGGCCGCAAGCTGCGCAAGCTGATGAGCTGGGTGGACGAAGAGGCGTAGGCGCTGGTCCGGGGGTTGCGTCGGTTCTGCCTTTGTACGAAGCGACGCAACCCCTCCGGGTGATCCTTCCATTTCGGCGATGGCGCGGTTACACAGCGCCGATAAACTCCCTTAACAAGCGCGTCAGGCCCACAACGTCGTGCGTCTATTACGCGGCATGCCATCCCGCCCTCCCCGGAGCGGCCCCACGGGACCGGCCGCCCCCGCAGGACTAGTGAGGACCACGTGAGCCAGAAGCCTGTCGTACTCATCGCCGAAGAGCTCTCGCCCGCCACGGTGGACGCGCTCGGTCCGGACTTCGAGATCCGGCACTGCAACGGCGCGGACCGAGCCGAACTGCTGTCCGCGATCACCGACGTCGACGCGATCCTGATCCGCAGCGCCACCAAGGTGGACGCCGAGGCCGTGGCCGCCGCCCGCAAACTGCGCGTCGTCGCCCGGGCCGGCGTCGGCCTGGACAACGTGGACGTGTCCGCCGCCACCAAGGCCGGCGTGATGGTCGTCAACGCGCCGACCTCGAACATCGTCACCGCCGCCGAACTGGCCTGCGGCCTGCTGGTCGCCACCGCCCGCAACATCGCGCCCGCCAACGCGGCGCTCAAGGCCGGCGAGTGGAAGCGGAACAAGTACACGGGCGTCGAGCTGAGCGAGAAGACCCTCGGCGTGGTGGGCCTGGGCCGGATCGGCGTGCTGGTCGCCCAGCGCATGACGGCCTTCGGCATGAAGGTGGTCGCCTACGACCCCTACGTGCAGCCGGCCCGCGCCGCCCAGATGGGCGTCAAGCTGCTCTCGCTCGACGAGCTGCTGGAGACCTCCGACTTCATCACCGTCCACCTGCCCAAGACCCCCGAGACGCTGGGTCTGATCGGCGACGAGGCGCTGCACAAGGTCAAGCCCTCGGTGCGGATCGTCAACGCGGCGCGCGGCGGGATCGTGGACGAGGAGGCGCTGGCCTCCGCGCTCAAGGAGGGCCGGGTGGCCGGCGCGGGCCTGGACGTCTTCTCCAAGGAGCCGTGCACCGACTCGCCGCTCTTCCAGTTCGACAACGTGGTGGCCACCCCGCACCTGGGCGCCTCCACGGACGAGGCGCAGGAGAAGGCGGGCATCGCCGTCGCCAAGTCGGTGCGGCTGGCGCTGGCCGGCGAACTGGTGCCGGACGCGGTGAACGTGCAGGGCGGTGTCATCGCCGAGGACGTCAAGCCCGGCCTGCCGCTGGCCGAGAAGCTCGGCCGGATCTTCACCGCGCTGGCCGGCGAGGTCGCCGCCCGGCTGGACGTCGAGGTGAGCGGCGAGATCACCCAGCACGACGTGAAGATCCTCGAACTCAGCGCGCTCAAGGGCGTGTTCGAGGACGTGGTGGCGGAGACGGTGTCGTACGTCAACGCGCCGCTGTTCGCCCAGGAGCGCGGGGTGGAGGTGCGGCTGACCACCAGTTCGGAGTCGCCCAACCACCGCAACCTGGTCACCGTGCGCGGCACCCTGGCCGACGGCAGCGAGGTCTCGGTCTCCGGCACCCTGGCCGGCCCCAAGCACCTCCAGAAGATCGTCGCGGTCGGCGAGTACGACGTGGACCTCAACCTGACCGACCACATGGCCTTTCTGCGCTACACCGACCGCCCGGGTGTCGTCGGCACCGTCGGCCGCATCCTCGGCGAGGTCGGCGTGAACATCGCGGGCATGCAGGTCGCCCGGTCCGCGGCCGGCGGCGACGCCCTGGTCGCCCTCACGGTGGACTCCACCATCCCGGCCGGTGTCCTCGCCGACATCGCCTCGGAGATCGGCGCCTCCTCGGCCCGCCCGGTCAACCTCACCGACTGACCGTCCGCCCTCCCCGCAGGTCCGACCCGGCGCCGCCCCCCGCTTCCGCGAGGGGCGGCGCCGCGCTTTTCACAGTCGGGCGGCCTTCAGCGCCATGTGCAGCAGCAGGCGGGACTCGCCGTCGGCGAGGTCGAGGCCGGTGAGCTGCTCGATCCGGGAGAGCCGGTAGTAGAGGGTCTGGCGGTGGATGGCCAGGGCGGTGGCGGCGCGGCCGGCCTGCCCGGCGTGGTCGAGGTAGACCTCGGCGGTGTGGGCGAGTTCGCGGTGGGGCGCGGTGAGCAGCGGGGCCACCGCCGGGTCCGGGGGCGTGTCGGCGGGCAGGGCGGTCAGCAGGCGGTACGGGCCGAGGCCGGACCACTTCGCGACCGGGCCGAGCAGCGGCTGGGCCCGGGCGGCGCGGGCCGCGGCGGTCGCCTCCCGCCAGGCGTCCGGGAGTTCGGCCAGGCTGGTGCGGGAGTCGCTGACCCCGGCCGCGGGGGCCTCGGGCTCGGACCCGGCGGCGGGCTGCGGACCGCCGAGCGCGGCCAGCACGCGGGTCGCCGCCGTGCGGGCGGGCGCGAGCACGTGCGGGGAGCGCAGCCGGACGAGCACCGCGACCGTGCCGCCGCGGCCCCAGCCCGGCATGCGGACGATGGCGGCGGCGCTGGGCACCGTCCGCAGCCCGGGCAGGTCGTCGCCCGCCTCGGTCAGTCCGTGCGGGGCCGAACCGTTCAGGCCGCCGTGGCCGTTGTGGCCGTGGTCGCTCCGGCCGTTCTGCCCGTTGAGATGCGCGGAGGCGTCCGCGCCGCCGGAGCCGCCCACCGGCGGGGCGACCCGCTTCCCGGCCGGCCCCGGGGGCCGTACGCAGACCAGGGCGTGCGGCTCGTCCGCGTCCGGGCCGAGCGCCGTGCGCAGCGCGTCCTCCGCCTCGTCCCGGGCCGCCCGGGAGACCGCGGTCAGCAGCCCGCGCAGCGCCCGGGCGATCTCGCTGCCGGTGCGGGCGCCCGCCGCGAGCCGGTCGCCGATCCGGTCGGCGACCGCCATGGCCGCGCCGAGCTGCCCGGGGGAGTGGTCGGCCTCGTCGAGCAGCCAGACGTAGCCGTAGGCGACCCCGGCGTGCCGGACGGGCAGGCACAGCCGGCCGCGGAAGACGCCCGCTGAGGGCTCGGCCGGGATGCGGACCGGGGCGGTGGCGCGGGCGATGCCGAACCGCTCGAACCAGGCGCGCACCTCCGCGGTCGAGCGGCGGGTCAGGATGGACCGGGTGCGCACGGGATCGACCGCCGAGTCGTCCTCGCTGTCGTGCACCCCGGAGGCGATCAGCCGGAAGTCCCGGTCCTCCAGGGTCGCGGGCGCTCCGAGCAGCGCCGACACCTCGTCCACCAGTTCCTGGAACTCTCCGTACTCAGCGGCCACCCACCCATTGTCCACCATCCGTCTCATACATCTGTATGAGGGGGAGCACCCGGATGCGTGACAGGTGTCGATGGCCCCACGGGGTAGCCGGTACCTACATTCACGGTGACGGCGGCCCCGTGCCGCGGAAACCACGGTGGCGGCTTTCGTCCGGAGGCCGCCGAGGAATCGACTCGCCCGCCAGGAGGACCTCGTGTTCGGCCCCGTGCTGCTCGCCGCCTCGCGCAACGACCGTATGCGCCGGGTCATCGCCTCCGCACCCGTCACCCGCCCGGTGGTGCAGCGCTTCATCGCGGGCGACGACCTGCACACGGCCATGGGCGTCGTGCGCGAGCTGACCGCCGGCGGCCTGGAGGTCACCCTCGACCACCTCGGCGAGGACGTCACCGACCGGAGCACCGCCCGCGCCACCCGCGACGCCTACCTGCGGCTGCTGGAGGGCCTGGGCCGGGAGCAGCTGGCCACCCGCGCCGAGGTCTCCGTCAAGCTCTCCGCGTTCGGCCAGGCGCTCCCGGACGGCGGCCACGACATCGCCCTCGGCAACGTCCGCGAGGTCGCGGAGCTGGCGAGCGCCATGGGCACCACCGTGACCCTCGACATGGAGGACCACACCACCGTCGACTCGACGCTGGCCGTGCTGCGCGAGCTGCGCCGCGACCACCCGGGCACGGGCGCCGTCCTCCAGTCGTACCTGTTCCGCACCGAGGACGACGCGCGCGAGCTGGCCGTGGCCGGGTCCCGGGTCCGGCTGGTCAAGGGCGCCTACAAGGAGCCCGCCTCGGTGGCCCACCAGGACCGCAGGGCCGTGGACCGGGCGTACGTGCGGGTGCTGCGGATCCTCTTCGAGGGCGAGGGCTACCCGATGGTCGGCTCGCACGACCCGCGGATGATCGCCATCGCCCAGGAGCTGGCCGCCCGCACGCACCGCGCCGCCACCAGCTACGAGTTCCAGATGCTCTACGGCATCCGCACCGCCGAGCAGCGGCGGCTGGCGGACAGCGGCGCGAGGATGCGCGTCTACGTGCCGTACGGAGCAGACTGGTACGGGTACTTCATGCGCCGCCTCGCGGAGCGCCCGGCGAACGTCGCCTTCTTCCTGCGCTCCTTCGCCCCGAGCAACTGACCGGAGGGGTCAGGGCGCGGCCGACCGCCCGCCCGGGCCCGATCCCGGTTCCGATCCTGGTTCCGGTTCCGGTTCCACCCAGTCCCACCTCCCGCGACCGACACCCCGAGGAGACACGCTCCATGGACGCTGTGACCCAGGTCCCCGCGCCGGTCAACGAGCCGGTGCGCACGTACGCGCCCGGCAGCCCGGAACGCGCCCGGCTCGAGGCGAAGCTCAAGGAGCTGGCCGGCACCCCGGCCGACCTCCCGATGTTCATCGGCGGCGAGGAGCGGATGGGCGGCGGCGAGCGCTTCGACGTCGTGCAGCCGCACAACCACGGCGCCCGCCTCGGCACGTACGCCAACGCCACCACCCAGGACGCGCAGGACGCCGTCGACGCCGCCCTGGCCGCCGCCCCCGCCTGGCGCGCGATGGCCTTCGACGACCGCGCCGCGATCCTGCTGCGGGCCGCGGAGCTGCTGGCCGGGCCGTGGCGCGAGACGGTGGCCGCCTCCACGATGCTCGGGCAGTCCAAGACCGTGCAGCAGGCGGAGATCGACAGCCCCTGCGAACTGGTCGACTTCTGGCGGTTCAACGTCCACTACGCCCGGCAGATCCTGGCCGAGCAGCCGCCCGCCAACTCCCCGGGCGTGTGGAACCGGCTGGACCACCGCCCGCTGGAGGGCTTCGTCTACGCCATCACCCCGTTCAACTTCACCGCCATCGCCGGGAACCTCCCCACCGCCCCGGCCCTCATGGGCAACGTCGTGGTGTGGAAGCCGTCCCCGACCCAGACCCACTCCGCCGTGCTGCTGATGCGGCTGCTGCGCGAGGCCGGGCTGCCCGACGGCGTGATCAACCTGGTCACCGGCGACGGCCTGGCGGTCTCCGAGGTGGCGCTGCACCACCGCGACCTGGCCGGCATCCACTTCACCGGCTCCACGAAGACCTTCCAGTACCTGTGGCGGACGGTCGGCGAGAACATCGAGCGCTACCGCTCCTACCCGCGGATCGTCGGCGAGACCGGCGGCAAGGACTTCGTGTTCGCCCACCCGTCGGCCGACCCGGCGGTGCTGAAGACCGCGCTGACGCGCGGCTCCTTCGAGTACCAGGGCCAGAAGTGCTCGGCCAGCTCCCGCGCCTACGTCCCGCGCTCGCTGTGGGAGGGCGGCTTCAAGGAGGAGTTCGCCGCCGAGGTCGAGGGCATCACCATGGGCGACGTCACCGACCTGTCCAACTTCATCGGCGCGGTCATCGACGAGCGGGCCTTCGCCAAGAACAAGGCCGCGATCGACCGCGCCAAGGCCGACCCCACCGTCGAGGTGCTGGCCGGCGGCACGTACGACGACTCGGTCGGCTGGTTCGTCCGCCCGACGGTGCTGGTCTCCACCGACCCGGAGAACGAGATCTTCCGCGAGGAGTACTTCGGCCCGATCCTCGGGGTGTACGTCTACGACGACAGCACTGAGCAGGTGGTCGAGGACGTGCTGACGCAGATGGAGTCGGTCTCCGACTACGCGCTGACCGGTTCGGTGATCGCGCGCGACCGGGCGGCGGCCGTCCACGTGATGGAACGGCTGCGGTACGCGGCCGGCAACTTCTACATCAACGACAAGTCGACCGGCGCGGTGGTCGGCCAGCAGCCCTTCGGCGGCGGCCGGTCCTCCGGGACGAACGACAAGGCCGGCGCCGCGCAGAACCTCATGCGGTGGACGTCCACCCGGGCGATCAAGGAGACCCTGGTCCCGCCGACCGACTACCGCTACCCCCACCAGGGCTGACGCCCGCACCGGCACGCGCTGCCGGTGCGCGCCCCCGCCCGCTGCCTCGACCGCCGCCCCCGTCTCCCGCCCCCCGTGGAGACGGGGGCGGCCGCACGATCGGGTGATCGCTCGTCTCAGATAGTAGGAAGTCCGAGTAATTGTGGAGACAGCTGGGGCGGGGTGTCCTAGCGTGGAGACAAGCCGAACGTGTCCGCTCCACCGAGTGAGCGGCGGATGCGCGCCAGGCGCCCTTCGTGCGGGTCACCCCCCGCGGCGCCGCCGACCGCCGACGTTCCCGGCTCCCCTTGTACCTCGCTCCGCATCCCCTCATCTCCACTCTTCCGACCTGGAGTTGATCCCCCATGGACGAGAACGCCCGCCAGAACGCCCTGCGCGCCCTCCAGCGCAGCCTCGACCGCCGGGACAACGGCGGCAGCACCGGCCACGAGCGTCACTAGCCCCGGCCGGCCCAGCCACGCCACCTGCCCGGCGCGACCTGCGCGGACACCCGCACCCTGCTCCCCGCCCGACCGCCGGCCGTCCCGGCATCCGGACAGGCCATGTCACAGGGCAAGACGCGGAGTAGGGTGCCCAGCATGTCGAGCAGCCTCAACCTCGCAGTGATCCCCGGTGACGGGATCGGCCAGGAAGTCGTCGCGGAGGGCCTCAAGGTCCTGTCCGCGGCCCTTCCGCAGGAGACCAAGCTGGAGACGAAGTTCTACGACTTCGGCGCCAAGCGGTACCACGCCACCGGCCAGACCCTCACCGACGCCGACCTCGCGGAACTCAAGACCCACGACGCGATACTGCTCGGCGCCATCGGCGACCCCTCGGTGCCGTCCGGTGTGCTGGAGCGCGGCTTCCTGCTCAAGCTGAGGTTCGCCTTCGACCACCACGTCAACCTGCGCCCGAGCAAGCTCTACCCCGGCGTGGGGACGCCGCTCGCCGGCAGCCCGGAGATCGACTTCGTGGTGGTCCGCGAGGGCACCGAGGGCCCGTACACCGGCAACGGCGGCTCGCTGCGCACCGGCACCCCGCACGAGGTGGCCACCGAGGTCAGCCTCAACACCGCCTTCGGCATCGAGCGCGTGGTGCGCGACGCCTACACCCGGGCCCAGGCCCGCCCGCGCAAGAAGCTCACGCTCGTGCACAAGAACAACGTGCTGGTGCACGCCGGCCACCTGTGGACCCGCGTCTTCGAGGCCGTCGGCCGGGACTTCCCCGAGGTCGACACCGACTACCTGCACGTGGACGCGGCGACGATCTTCCTCGTCACCCAGCCCGAGCGGTTCGACGTGATCGTCACCGACAACCTCTTCGGCGACATCCTCACCGACCTCGCCGCGGCCGTCTCCGGCGGCATCGGCGTGGCCGCGAGCGGCAACATCAACCCCGACCGCGTCTTCCCGTCGATGTTCGAGCCGGTGCACGGCTCGGCGCCGGACATCGCCAGCCAGTCCAAGGCGGACCCGACCGCGACCGTGCTGTCGGTCTCGCTGCTGCTCCAGCACCTGGGGTACGAGGCCGAGGCGGCCAGGATCGACGCGGCCGTGCAGGCGGACCTGGCCGAGCGGACCGGGGGCCCCGCCCGCAGCACCGTGGAGATCGGCGACGCCCTCGCCGCCCGGGTCGCGGGCTGACCCGGCGGGCCCTTCGCACGGGTTTGAGGGCATCCAGCCCTGGTCGCCCCTGGTTCACGGCCCCGCCACTGCGATAATCAGTGTCGGGGCCGCGGTGTGCGGCGGGAATGTCGGACGTCCCAGCACCCTTCGGTGGCGGATGCCCGGACGACAACGGTGGAGAACAGGACCAGAGACATGACGACGCCCACGATCGAGTTCAAGCCCTCCTCGCATCCGTTGTCCGATGCCGAGCGCGAGGCGATCCTGGCCGCGCCCGGATTCGGCCGTCACTTCACCGACCACATGGTCACGATCCGCTGGACCGACGGCCGCGGCTGGCACGACGCCCAGCTCGTCCCCTACGCGCCGCTGTCCATCGACCCGGCGAACATGACCCTGCACTACGCGCAGACGATCTTCGAGGGCCTCAAGGCGTACCGGCAGCCCGACGGCTCGGTGGCCACCTTCCGGCCCGAGGCGAACGCCCGCCGCTTCCAGTCCTCCGCGCGGCGGCTGGCCATGCCCGAGGTGCCGGTGGAGACCTTCATCGAGGCCTGCGACGCGCTCGTCACGCAGGACAGGGCGTGGGTGCCCTCGCAGGGCGAGGCGTCGCTCTACCTGCGCCCGTTCATGTTCGCCACCGAGGTCGGGCTGGGCGTGCGCCCGGCCAACGAGTACCTGTTCCTGGTGATCGCCTCCCCGGCGGGCGCCTACTTCTCCGGCGGGGTCCGGCCGGTGTCGGTGTGGCTCTCCGAGGAGTACGTGCGGGCCGCCCCCGGCGGCACCGGCGCCGCCAAGACCGGCGGCAACTACGCCGCCTCCCTCGTGGCGCAGGCCCAGGCCGCCGAGCAGGGCTGCGACCAGGTGGTCTGGCTGGACGCGATCGAGCGGCGCTGGATCGAGGAGATGGGGGGCATGAACCTGTACTTCGTCTACGGCGACCGGATCGTCACCCCCGAGCTGTCAGGCTCCCTGCTGCCCGGCATCACGCGTGACTCGCTGCTGGCCATCGCCGCCGAGCTCGGCTACGAGGTGGGCGAGGGGCGGATCAGCGTCGAGGACTGGCGGCGCGGCAACGAGGACGGCTCGCTCACCGAGGTCTTCGCCTGCGGAACGGCCGCGGTGATCACCCCGGTCGGCTCGGTGAAGTCCACCCGCGCGAACTGGACGGTCGGCTCGGGCGAGCCGGGCGAGGTCACCACGCGACTGCGCGCGGCCCTGCTGGACATCCAGACCGGGCGCGCCGCCGACACCCACGGCTGGATGCACCCGCTGGGCGGCTGACGCCGCGGCGGTCCCCGCGACGGGGGCGCCCCGGCGGCGCCCCCGGATCGGACCATCCGCTCATATCGTGAGACGGGGATTCCGCGCGGGACATCCTGTGCAAGACTGCTGGCGTGTCCTCGTACGCCGCGATGATTATTGGCAGCAGGCACGCCGGTCCGCAGTGACCGTTCCGCTGACCCCAGTGGAACCGTCACCGTGTCCCAGACCCGCGTGCAGACCTCTCGCATCCGCGAGAGGTTTTTTCGTTTCCCGGAGCACCCACACCGGAGGCGAGAGCGCACGGGGCCCTGGGGGCATGTGGAGTCGGAATCTCCGGAACCCCCGCTGCTCGGCAACGCCACGAGCGACCGGACAGGCAGCGGTACCGCCGCACAGCAGTCGCGGGAACAGCCGGGCGCGGCTCGCGCGCCGGCACGGCACGACGCGGTCCGGAGGCCGCCCCTCACCCGACAGGAGTTGCAACACCCATGACCGCCGCACTGGACGACAGCTTCCATGTCTTCGACACCACGCTGCGCGACGGCGCGCAGCGCGAGGGCATCAACCTCACCGTCGCCGACAAGCTGACGATCGCCCGGCACCTGGACGACTTCGGGGTGGGGTTCATCGAGGGCGGCTGGCCGGGCGCCAACCCCCGCGACACCGAGTTCTTCGCCCGTGCCGCCGCCGAGCTCGACTTGCGGCACGCCACCCTGGTGGCCTTCGGCGCCACCCGCCGGGCCGGCGGCAGGGCCGCGGACGACCCGCAGGTCAAGGCGCTGCTGGAGTCGGGCGCCCCGGTGATCACGCTGGTCGCCAAGTCCCACGACCGCCACGTGGAGCTGGCCCTGCGCACCACCCTCGACGAGAACCTGGAGATGGTCCGGGACACCGTCGCCCACCTCGTCGAGCAGGGCCGCCGGGTCTTCGTGGACTGCGAGCACTTCTTCGACGGCTACCGGGCCAACCCGCAGTACGCCACCGGCGTCGTGCGGGCCGCCCACGAGGCCGGCGCCTCCGTGGTCGTGCTGTGCGACACCAACGGCGGCATGCTGCCCGCCCAGGTGCGGGAGGTCACCGGCAAGGTGCTGGCCGAGACCGGCGCCCGGCTCGGCATCCACGCCCAGGACGACACCGGCTGCGCGGTCGCCAACACCCTGGCCGCGGTGGACGCCGGCGCCACCCACGCGCAGTGCACCGCCAACGGCTACGGCGAGCGGGTCGGCAACGCCAACCTCTTCCCGGTGGTGGCCGCGCTGGAGCTCAAGCTCGACCGCCGGGTGCTGCCGCCGGGCGCGCTCGGCGAGATGACCCGGATCTCGCACGCGATCGCCGAGGTCGTCAACCTGCCCCCGTCCACCCACCAGCCCTACGTCGGCGTCTCCGCCTTCGCGCACAAGGCCGGCCTGCACGCCTCCGCGATCAAGGTCGACCCGGACCTGTACCAGCACATCGACCCCGAGCGCGTGGGCAACACCATGCGGATGCTGGTCTCCGACATGGCCGGGCGCGCCTCGATCGAGCTCAAGGGCCGCGAGCTGGGCATCGACCTCGGCGGCGACCGCGAACTGGTCGGCCGGGTCGTGGACCGGGTCAAGGAGCGCGAGCTCAAGGGCTACACCTACGAGGCCGCGGACGCCTCCTTCGCGCTGCTGCTGCGCGCCGAGGTCGAGGGGCGGGCCCGCCGCTTCTTCCGCACCGAGTCCTGGCGGGCGATCACCGAGGACCGGCCGGACGGCACCCACGCCAACGAGGCCACGGTGAAGCTGTGGGCCAAGGGCGAGCGGATCGTGGCCACCGCCGAGGGCAACGGCCCGGTCAACGCCCTCGACCGGGCGCTGCGGGTGGCCCTCGAACGGATCTACCCGCAGCTGGCCGGCCTTGCGCTGGTCGACTACAAGGTCCGCATCCTGGAGGGCCGGTTCGGCACCGACTCCACCACCCGCGTGCTGATCACCACCACCGACGGGGCCAACGAGTGGTCCACGGTCGGCGTGGCCGACAACGTCATCGCCGCCTCCTGGCAGGCCCTCGACGACGCCTACGCGTTCGGCCTGCTGCGGGCGGGCCTGGAGCCCCAGGAGTAGCCGCCCGTGCCTCCCCCGCGACCGGCCGGTCGCGGGGGAGGCACGGGGGAGGCACGGGGGAGACACAGGGAAGGCACATAAATGGGGGCCGCACGCCCCTGGCGACGCGCGTAGATCGTGGGGCAGACTCTTCTCCTGAGCCACCTGCACACCCCCGTTCCCAACGGCACCAGCCGTCGCCCGCAGGAGGAAACAGCATGATCCGCATGAGCCGGCCCTCGTCCGCCGCCCTGCGACTCCCGCCCCGCGCCCGTGCCGCGCTGAGCGTCCTCACGCTCGTGCTCACCGCGCTGTTCGCCCCCGGCGTGGGCCTGGCCACCTCGCACAGCGCCTACGCCGTCACCAAGCTGACCCAGGCCCAGGCGGAGAGCATGTTCCGGGCCGCCGGCATCACCTGGTCGTCGTCCGGCGGCTGCACCACCCGCAGCAACTCGACGTGCACGTCCTTCGAGGGCCTCAACCTGGCCACCGCCCAGGGTGCCGTCACCCTCAAGAACGCCTCCGGCTGCGCCATCAACATCACCGGCGGCACCGAGGTCGGGCACGCCAGCGGCACGTACTCGCACTACAACGGCTACAAGCTCGACTACAGCAAGAACACCTGCCTGAACAACTACGTCCACAACTCGTTCACCTACATCGGGCTGCGCGGCGACGGCTACCCGCAGTGGCAGGCCGCCTCCGGCAACATCTACGCGGACGAGGGCACCCACTGGGACGCCCTGTACTACACCTGCGGCTGCTGACCCGCCGGGCCGCCGCACGTCCGGGGACGCCGGGACCTCCCGGCGTCCCCCGCGCGCGTGCGGGCCCGAAAACCGGTCGAAGAGCCGGGGCGGACGCTCTACTGTGCGGGCTGTGACCGAGACCGTGAACCAGATCACCGTGCGTCCGGCCCTGCCCGCCGACGCCGCCGCCATCGCCCACGTGCACATCGCCTCCCGCGAGGTCACGATGCCCTACCTGCCGCCGCGCACCCGCGGCGACGACGAGGTGGTCCGCTGGGTGCGGGACGTCGTCCTGGTGGACTGCGCCGTGTGGGTCGCCGAGGACGCCGCCGGCGCCGTCGTCGGGTACGCGGCCGTCGAGGGGGAGTGGCTGGAGCACCTGTACCTGCTCGCGGGCGCCCGGCGGCGCGGGACCGGCACCCTGCTGCTCGAACGGGCGAGGGCGCACCGGCCCGAGGGCCTGTCGCTGCACGTCTTCCAGCGCAACACCGACGCCCGCGCCTTCTACGCGCGCCACGGCTTCACGGTGGTGGATCTCAACGACGGTTCGAGGAACATGGAGAACGAGCCGGACATGACGCTGCGCTGGGCCCCGGTGACCAAAGGCACACGTACCGACGGGTAACAACGGGTGTGCGCCGGTCATAGGGTGAGTGCGGCGTCCCTGAACGCTCTCGACCCCTCACCACCGGGAGACCGCATGCGCTCGGCGAAGGACTTCTTCCGCCCGCTGGCCGTGGGGGCGCCCGCCCCCGTGGCCGAGGTGCCGTTCCGCCCGTCGCGGATGATCCACTTCTTCGACCCCGGCAACGAGAAGATGGCCGCCAAGGTCCCCGCCCTCGTTCCGCAGGCCGACGTGCTGCTGGGCAACCTGGAGGACGCCGTCCCGGCCGACCGCAAGGAGGCCGCCCGCGCCGGGCTGGTGAAGATCGCCCGCGCCACCGACTTCGGCGACACCCAGCTGTGGACCCGGGTCAACAGCCTCGACTCGCCGTGGGCGCTGGACGACCTGGTCACCCTCGTCACGGAGATCGGCGACAAGCTCGACGTCGTCATGGTGCCCAAGGTCGAGGGCGCCCAGGACATCCACTACGTGGACCGGCTGCTGGCCCAGCTGGAGGCCAAGGCGGGACTCACCCGCCCGCTGCTGGTGCACGCGATCCTGGAGACCGCGACCGGCGTGGCGAACGTCGAGGAGATCGCCGGCGCCAGCCCCCGGATGCAGGGCCTGTCGCTCGGCCCGGCCGACCTCGCCGCGAGCCGGCGGATGAAGACCACCCGGGTCGGCGGCGGCCACCCCGGCTACCTGGTCCGGGCCGACCCTCCGCCTGCCACCGGCGGGGGGACCCCCACCGGCGACGCGCCGCGGCCCACCTACCAGCAGGACCTGTGGCACTACACGCTCGCGCGGATGGTCGACGCCTGCGCGGCGCACGGCATCCTGCCGTACTACGGGCCCTTCGGCGACATCCAGGACCTCACCGCCTGCGAGGACCAGTTCCGCAACGCCTTCCTGCTCGGCTGCGTCGGCGCCTGGTCGCTGCACCCGGCGCAGATCGCGATCGCCAAGCGGGTGTTCTCGCCCGCGCCCGAGGAGGTCGCCTGGGCCCACCGGGTGATCCGGGCGATGGGCGACGGCACCGGCGCGGTGATGATCGACGGGAAGATGCAGGACGACGCCACCTACAAGCAGTGCCTGGTGGTCGCGGACCTGGCCGACGCGCTGGCCGCCCGCGACCCCGAGCTCGCCCGCGCGTACGCCGCCGCCCGTGAGGAGACCTCCCGATGACCACCGCCGACCCGCGCCCGCGCCGCTCGGTCCTCTACATGCCCGGCGCCAACGAGCGCGCCCTGGAGAAGGCCAGGACGCTCCCCACCGACGCCCTCATCCTCGACCTGGAGGACTCCGTCGCGCCCGACGCCAAGGAGGACGCCCGCAAGCGCGTGGCGGCCGCCGCGGCGAGCGGGGAGTACGGCCACCGGGAGGTCACCGTCCGGGTCAACGCCCCCGGCACCCCCTGGCACGCCGACGACCTGCGGGCCGCCGCCCAGGCCGGTCCCGACGCGGTGGTCGTGCCCAAGGTGGACTCGCCCCGGACCGTCCGCGAGATCGAGGCCGCGCTGGAGGCGGCCGGCGCCCCGGACCGCACCGCGCTGTGGGCCATGATCGAGACCCCGGCGGCGATGTTCGACGCCCGGGCCATCGCGGCCGCCGGCGAGCGCCTGACCGTCCTCGTCCTGGGCACCAACGACCTCGTCAAGGAACTGCACGCCGAGCACGTGCCCGGCCGCGCCCCGCTGCTCACGGCGCTGTCCATGGCCCTGCTGGCGGCCCGCGCCGAGGGCAAGGTCATCTTGGACGGTGTCTACAACGACGTCCAGGACCTGGCGGGCTTCGAGGCCGAGGCCCGGCAGGGCCGTCAGCTCGGCTTCGACGGGAAGACGCTCATCCACCCCCGCCAGGTGGAGCCCTGCAACCGGATCTTCGCCCCGGCCCCGGAGGAGGTGGAGCGGTCCCACCGGATCATCGCCGCCTTCGAAGAGGCCACGTCACAGGGGCGCGGAGTGGTCACCGTGGACGGCAGAATGGTGGAGAACCTGCACGTCGAGGAGGCACGGCGGGTGCTCGCGCTGGCCGCGGCGGTGGCCGGCCGGTGACCTGCGGGCCGCCCCCGACCGGCGGGGACGGCCCGCCGGCGGACCCCGGCGGCCGGGGGGCGCGGGCCCCGATCGGCCGCCGTACTGTCGGGACCCACCATGAAGATTGACGGGACACTGTACGAAGTAGATGGCCCGTTCCACGCCCCTTCGCTCGTACTGTCGATGCATGACCACATCGCAAGAGGTGCCCGTGACGGCGAACGACGCCCGCGGGCGCGTCGCCGAACTTCACGCGATCCGCGCGGAGGTGCGGCGCGGTCCGAGCGAGAAGGCGACCGAGGCCCAGAAGGCCAAGGGCAAACTGACGGCCCGTGAGCGGATCGACCTGCTGCTGGACGAGGGCTCCTTCCGCGAGGTGGAGCCGCTGCGCCGGCACCGGGCGACCGGCTTCGGCCTGGAGGAGAAGCGCCCCTACACCGACGGCGTGATCACCGGCTGGGGCACGGTCCACGGCCGCACGGTGTTCGTGTACGCACACGACTTCCGGATCTTCGGCGGTGCGCTGGGCGAGGCCCACGCGACGAAGATCCACAAGATCATGGACATGGCGATCAGCGCGGGCGCCCCGCTGGTCTCGCTGAACGACGGCGCCGGCGCGCGGATCCAGGAGGGCGTCTCGGCCCTCGCCGGCTACGGCGGGATCTTCCAGCGCAACACGCGCGCCTCGGGCGTCATCCCGCAGATCTCGGTGATGCTCGGCCCGTGCGCGGGCGGCGCGGCCTACTCGCCGGCGCTGACCGACTTCGTGTTCATGGTCCGCGAGACCTCGCAGATGTTCATCACCGGCCCGGACGTGGTCAAGGCCGTCACCGGTGAGGAGATCACCCAGAACGGCCTCGGCGGCGCCGACGTGCACGCCGGGATCTCCGGCGTCTCGCACTTCGCCTACGACGACGAGCAGACCTGCCTGGAGGAGGTCCGCTACCTGCTGTCGATGCTGCCGCAGAACAACCGGGAGAACCCGCCCGAGGTCGAGTGCCAGGACCCGGCCGACCGCCGCGGCGACGTGCTGCTGGACCTGGTGCCGGCCGACGGCAACCGGTCCTACGACATGCACAAGGTGATCGAGGAGATCGTCGACGAGGGCGACTACCTGGAGATCCACGAGCGGTGGGCGACCAACCTCATCGTGGCGCTGGCCCGGCTCGACGGCCGCGTGGTGGGCATCATCGCCAACCAGCCGGCTTCGCTGGCCGGCGTGCTGGACATCGAGGCGTCGGAGAAGGGCGCCCGCTTCGTCCAGATGTGTGACGCCTTCAACATCCCGATCCTCACCCTTCTGGACGTACCCGGCTTCCTGCCCGGTGTGGCCCAGGAACACGGCGGAATCATCCGGCACGGCGCGAAACTGCTGTACGCGTACTGCAACGCGACGGTGCCGCGGATCTCGCTGATCTTGCGGAAGGCGTACGGCGGTGCGTACATCGTCATGGACAGCCAGTCCATCGGCGCCGACCTGACCTTCGCGTGGCCGACCAACGAGATCGCGGTCATGGGTGCGGAGGGCGCGGCCAACGTGATCTTCCGCCGCCAGATCGCCGGGGCCGACGACCCCGAGGCGATGCGGTCGCGGATGGTCAAGGAGTACAAGGCCGAGCTGATGCACCCGTACTACGCGGCCGAGCGCGGCCTGGTGGACGACGTCATCGATCCGGCCGAGACCCGGGAGGTGCTCATCCACTCCCTGGCGATGCTCCGCACCAAGCACGCGGACCTGCCGTCCCGCAAGCACGGCAACCCGCCTCAGTAAGCCCACCCCCATGGAGACCACTGTGAGTACTCCCGCCGATTCCCTGGTGCGCGTCGAGAAGGGTCACGCCGACCCCGAGGAAGTCGCCGCGCTCACCGCCCTCCTGCTCGCCCGCGCCGCCGCCGGCGGTTCCGGTGCCGCCGACGGTTCCGGCACGGTCCGCTCCACGGCCAGCTGGCGCCGCCTGGAGCGCACCCCGGGCTTCAGGGCCCCGCACTCCTGGCAGGGCTGAGGTCCGGCGGGCGGCGCGCCGCCCGCACGAGGTGTCCACGTGAAGGGGCGCCGGGGAGAGATCCCCGGCGCCCCTTCACGCGTTTGGCTGGCCGTGCCCAGTGCCCGATGCCCTGTGCCCGGCGGCCTGTGCCTTGTGCCCTGTCCCCTGTGCCTCCGGGCCGGGGGCGCACGCCCGCCGGCCCGGAGCCCCGCTCACGCGGCGGGAGAGCCCAGCTTCGCCAGCGCCGCGTCGATCCGTTCCAGCGAACGCTCGCGGCCCAGCACCTGGAGGGACTCGAAGAGCGGCAGGCCGACCGTGCGCCCGGTGACCGCCACCCGGACCGGCGCCTGCGCCTTGCCGAGCTTGAGGCCGTGCGCCTCGCCGGCCGCCAGCACGGCCTCCTTCAGCGCCTCCGGGGAGGACCAGTCGGCCGCCTCGAGCTTCTCCCGGGCGGTGCGCAGCAGCGCGTCCGACCCCTCCTTCATCGCCTTCGCCCAGGCCGCCTCGTCCTCGACCGGCTCGGCCAGGAAGAGGAAGTCCACGTTGGCGGTGATGTCGGAGAGCACCGTCAGCCGGGTCTGCGCGTGCGGGGCGATGGCCTGCCAGGCGGCCTCGTCGAACGCCTCGGGCGCCCACGGGGCGAAGGGGGCGCGCAGCCACGGCTCGCACGCCGTCGCGAACGCCTTCGCGTCGAGTCGCCGGATGTGGTCCGCGTTGATCGCCTCGGCCTTCTTCAGGTCGAAGCGCGCCGGATTGGCGTTGACGCCGTCGATGTCGAACTTCGCCACCATCTCCTCGATCGAGAAGACGTCCTGGTCGGCGGAGAAGGACCAGCCCAGCAGGGAGAGGTAGTTGAGCAGCCCCTCGGGCAGGAAGCCGCGCTCGCGGTAGAGGTTGAGCGAGGCTTCCGGGTCGCGCTTGGACAGCTTCTTGTTGCCCTCGCCCATCACGTACGGGAGGTGGCCGAAGCTCGGCGCCGACTTGGCGATGCCCAGCTCGATCAGCGCGTCGTACAGGGCCACCTGGCGCGGGGTGGAGGACAGCAGGTCCTCGCCGCGCAGCACGTGCGTGATGCCCATCAGCGCGTCGTCCACCGGGTTGACCAGGGTGTAGAGCGGGGCGCCGCTGGCCCGGACGATGCCGTAGTCCGACACGTTCTCCGGGGCGAAGGTCAGCTCGCCGCGCACCAGGTCGGTGAAGGTGATGGTCCGGTCGGGCATGCGGAAGCGCACGATGGACTCGCGGCCCTCGGCCTCGTAGCCGGCCACCTGCTCGGCGGTGAGGTCGCGGCAGTGGCCGTCGTAGCCCGAGGGACGGCCTGCCGCGCGGGCCGCCGCCCGGCGCTCCTCCAGCTCCTCGGCGGTGCAGTAGCAGCGGTAGGCGTGCCCGGCCTCCTGGAGCCGCGCGGCCACGTCCGCGTACACCTCCATGCGCTGCGACTGCCGGTAGGGCGCGTGCGGGCCGCCGACCTCGGGGCCCTCGTCCCAGTCCAGGCCGAGCCAGCGCATCGAGTCCAGCAGCTGCGCGTACGACTCCTCGGAGTCGCGGGCCGCGTCGGTGTCCTCGATCCGGAACACGAAGGTGCCCTGGTGGTGCCGGGCGAAGGCCCAGTTGAACAGGGCGGTGCGGACCAGGCCGACGTGCGGGTTGCCGGTCGGGGACGGGCAGAAGCGGGCGCGGACGCCCGAGGGGGCGGGGGAGGCGGAGGAGGAAGGAGTTGCGCTAGCCACGCGAGATCACCTTGTTGGTGAGAGTGCCGATGCCTTCGATGGTGACGGCGACTTCGTCGCCGGGGAGCAGCGGGCCCACGCCCGCGGGGGTGCCGGTGAGCAGCACGTCGCCGGGCAGCAGCGTCATCGCCTCGGTGATGTTGACGATCAGGTCCTCGATGGAGTGGACCATCTGCCCGGTGCGGCCGGCCTGGCGCAGGTCGCCGTTGACGGTCGCGGTGACCGCGAGGTCGCCGGCCGCGGCCAGGTCGATCGAGGTCTCGATCCAGGGGCCGAGCGGGCAGGAGGAGTCGAAGCCCTTCGCCCGCGCCCACTGCTTCTCGGTCCGCTGGGTGTCGCGCGCGGTCACGTCGTTGGCGCAGGTGTAGCCGAGGATCACGTCCTTGACCCGCTCGCGCGGCACGTCGCGGCACAACCGGCCGATGACGACGGCCAGTTCGGCCTCGTGGTGCACCTCTTGGGAGAACGAGGGGTACACGATGGGGTCGCCGGGGCCGATCACCGAGGTGGACGGTTTGAAGAACGCCCACGGCGCGTCCGGGACCTCGTTGCCGAGTTCGGCGGCGTGGGCCGCGTAGTTGCGGCCGATGGCGACGACCTTGTTCGGCAGGACCGGCGGCAGCAGCCGCACCTGGTCCAGCGGCACCCTCGTGCCCGACAGTTCGAAGTCGGCGAACGGGACGCCCTTCATGATGTTCACGACGAGCCCGTCCGTGCCGCCGGGGGTCCCCCCGCCTGAGGCGGGGGGAGGGTCGCCCTCGACCACCCCGAACGCGACGTTGCCGTCGATGGAGAACCTGGCGATGCGCATGGCCTCAGCCTAGCGTCCGGGCCGCTGCGCGCTCACCAGGAATACCCGCAGGTCAGCCCTTGCCGGACCAGCGGGCCGCCGCGCCGGTCAGGGGGCGACCGGAGTTTCGGGCAGGTGGCTCAGTACCGTACGGCGGGGGTTCGCGGTGTGCTGCGGCAGTTCGCGGACCTCGGCGGAGGCGGCCGGAACCGCCGCCGCGGCCTCCCCGGTGCGCAGCTCGGACAGGTCCTTGACGTGGGCGAGCGTGGTGCGCCGCGGGTTGGCGGTCATCTGACGGAACATCAGGGTCGTCTTCATCGGCCGTGGGGACCTCTGGTCTCGGTGGACGGTGGTGGGTGTGTGGACAGTTATGCCGTTTTTGTAAAGCACAAGGCTAGTGGCGCCCATTCCCCGTACGGTGGGCCGAGAACATCTGACGGCATGTGATTTTGCTCACGAACGGTGGCGCATAGTGCCCAATTCCGGGCCCCTTCTCTCGGGTTTCCTCCCCTTATGAAAAGGGACATCGGGTGCGAACGACCGCACTTCACCCGTCGGTTGCCGGGTCCGTGCGCGCGAACGCGACTTCGAGCTGTCACCGTCCCGGTCCGGAATCGCCCGTTATCACCGACCCGGACCTCCACACTCCGTGCATGCCCCATCGCGACGAGTGACACATTCCAACTGGTCCGCTGTGGGCCTTGTTGGGAGATCCGGCACTGTGCTGGAATTCCCCGGACCGCCGCATCACATCGACCCGGCGCGCAGGGGGCGCGTGGGAACCACGAGCGACGGTGCAGGGCATGCCTTCCCGTGACCCGGGGTGGCCTGAGCCCCCATGACTCGACACCGTCCTGTCCGCCTTTCGGCGGGGGACGCCTGGTCCAGAGGTTGCGACGCTAGTGCAGGGACGTTTCAAGAGGGACAGCGGCGCTGCGGGTGACCCGGAGCAGCCCGGCGGGGCCGGAAACGGCGCCCGCCAAGCGGCGGCGGACTCCGGGAGCGCCACGCCGGGACCCGGTGCGGCCCCGACTCGTGTGAACTTGCCCAGCGGTATGGAGGCGGGCCGGATCACCGGCCTCGACGGCAAGCCCGGCCCCCGAATAGCCATGCGCAACTGGCGCATCAGCACCCGGCTAATCTCCCTCCTGGCCCTTCCGGTGGTCACCGCCTCGGCGCTCGGCGGCATGCGCATCCACAACTCGCTGGACAACATCCAGCAGTTGGAGCACATGAAGACGCTGACCGACATCACCGAGCACGCCACCGACCTGGCCGCAGCCCTCCAGGAGGAGCGCGACAGCTCGGCCGGCCCGCTCGCCGCCGGTCAGAAGGGCGATCTCGACGCGGTCACCGCCTCGCGGCAGGACACCGACCGCGAGATGAACCTCTACAAGGCCGCCACCGACAACGTCTCGGACCACGACCCCGTCTTCAGCGGGGTGCGCGCCACCCTCGTGGCCATCGGCGGCCAGCTGGCCCAGCTCGCCGAGATCCGCAACGAGGCGTACTCGCACGACACCGGCATCTCGCAGACCGTCTCCGAGTACGACGGCCTGGTCACCTCGCTGCTGTCGCTGTCCCAGGACATGGCGCAGGCGACCAACAACCCGCAGATGATCAAGGCGACCCGCGCCCTGGCGGCCTTCTCCTCCGCCAAGGAGTACGAGTCGATCCAGCGCGCGGTGATCAGCGCCGCGTTCGCCTCCGGCGGCAAGCTCAGCCCGAACGACTACCAGACCGTGAAGTGGGCCTCCTCCAACGAGAGCACGGCCCTCACCCGGTTCGAGAAGGTCTACGGCAACGGCGCCACCGACCTGCTGGCCCCCATCGAGGGCGGCAACATCACCATCAGCGACCACGAGAGCGTGCGCGAGCGCATCGCCGGGTCGCAGAACGCCATCACCAAGATCCACAGCTCGTACCTCGACTGGGACGACGCCGCCAAGACCAAGATCCAGGCGATGAACCAGATCGAGCGCTCGCTGCTGAACGAGATGCAGCAGAAGTCGCTCGAGCTGCAGAGCGAGGCCAAGCAGGACGCGCTCATCTCCGGCGCGATCATCCTGCTCGTCCTCGGCGTCGCGGTGGTCGGCGCCTTCGTCGTCGCCCGCTCCATGATCCGCTCGCTGCGCCGGCTCCAGCAGACCGCCCAGGACGTCGCCCAGAAGCGGCTGCCCGACCTGGTCAAGCAGCTGTCCGAGACCGACCCGCAGGACGTCGACGCGTCCGTGGAGTCGATCGGCATCAACAGCCGCGACGAGATCGGCCAGGTGGCCCGCGCGTTCGACGAGGTCCACAGCGAGGCCGTCCGGCTGGCCGCCGAGCAGGCCCTGCTGCGGGGCAACGTCAACGCGATGTTCACCAACCTCTCGCGCCGCAGCCAGGGCCTCATCCAGCGCCAGCTCTCGCTCATCTCCGAACTGGAGTCCCGCGAGGCCGACCCGGACCAGCTGTCCTCGCTCTTCAAGCTCGACCACCTCGCCACCCGTATGCGCCGCAACGGTGAGAACCTGCTGGTGCTCGCCGGTGAGGAGCCGGGCCGCCGGTGGACCCGCCCGGTCCCGCTGGTCGACGTGCTGCGCGCCGCCGCGTCCGAGGTGGAGCAGTACGAGCGGATCGAGCTGACCTCCGTGCCGGCCGCCGAGGTCACCGGCCGCATCGTCAACGACCTCGTCCACCTGCTCGCCGAGCTGCTGGAGAACGCCACCTCGTTCTCCTCCCCGCAGACCAAGGTCCGCGTCACCGGCCACTCGCTGCCCGACGGACGCGTGCTCATCGAGATCCACGACACCGGCATCGGCCTGTCGCCCGAGGACCTCGCCGACATCAACGAGCGGCTGGCCAACCCGCCCACGGTGGACGTCTCGGTGTCCCGCCGCATGGGTCTGTTCGTGGTCGGCCGGCTGTCCCTGCGGCACGGCATCCGCATCCAGCTGCGCCCGTCGGACTCCGGCGGCACCACCGCGCTGGTCATGCTGCCCGTCGACGTCACCCAGGGCGGCGCCAACGCCAGGAACGCCGGCCCGGGTGCCGGACGGCCGGGCGTCCCCGGCGCGGGCGGCGGCTCCGGCATCGCCAACGCCTTCGGCAACGCCCCGCGCCAGGCCGCGGCCGCCGCCCCGCCGCAGCGCGGCCAGGTCGGCAGCACGGCCCAGCGCCCCGCGCTCAGCCCGGGCCAGGGCGGCCCCGGCGGCGCGCCCCAGCCCGGCGGCCCGCGCTGGGCGGCCGCGCAGGAGGACACCCCGCGCGGGCACGAAGAGACTGAGTCGCCGTCGCCGTTCAACGGCTTCGACCAGCCCCCCGCCTCCGGCGGTGCGGCCCCCCTGCCGGCCGGCCCCCGCGCCGATTTCCAGCAGCCCGGCCGCGGCCCCCGTCCGCAGCAGCCTGGCCCCGGCCGCCAGGGCGGATTCCCGCCCCCGCAGCCGCAGAACACCGGCCCCGAGGGCTTCCGTTCCGACGTCTTCGGCGGCCGCTCCGGCCCGATGCCCCGCCAGGGCGGCGGCTTGGGCGACACCGGCCAGTTCCCGCGGTCCCCGCAGCAGGGCGGTCCCGGCGACACCAGCCAGTTCCCGGCCGTGCGCGACGACGACTTCGCCCCCGGCGGTCCCGCCTCCGGCCTGCCGCAGCGCGCCCAGCGCGGCCCCCAGGGCTCCCCCGGCTGGAACCCCGGCGCGCAGCAGGACGACTTCCGCGGCCCCGCGGGCCCCGGCGGTCCGGGTGACACCAGCCAGTTCCCGGCGGTGCGGGAGGACGGTTTCGCGCCGCAGGGCGGTCGTCCGGGGGACACCGGTTCGTTCCCGGCGCAGCAGCGTCCGGGCGACACCGGGTCCTTCCCGATGCAGCAGCGCCCCGGCGACACGGGCTCGTTCCCGATGCCCCCGCAGCCCGGCGACACGGGATCCTTCCCGATGCAGCGCCAGGCCGGCCCGGGCGTCCCCGGTGGCCCCGGCGACACCAGCCAGTTCCCGGCGGTGCGCGGGGACGGCTTCCCGGGCGGTCCGGGTGACACCAGCCAGTTCCCGGCGGTGCGGGAGGACGGTTTCGCGCCGCAGGGCGGTCGTCCGGGGGACACCGGTTCGTTCCCGGCGCAGCAGCGTCCGGGCGACACCGGGTCCTTCCCGATGCAGCAGCGTCCGGGCGACACGGGTTCTTTCCCGATGCCCCCGCAGGGCGGGCGGCCCGGCCGGCACCCGCAGCAGGGCCAGGGCCCCTCGCCGTACGACACCGGCGCGCAGCCCGTTCCCGGGCGCGGGACGGGCGACACGGGCTCCTTCCCGGTGCCCCCGCGGCAGGGGGACCCGCTCACCGACCCGCTGCCCCCGCGGCCGCAGGGCCCGCAGGGCGGCGCGCCGAACCCGAACGGCGAGCCGATGGCGCTGCCGCCGGCCCCGTCCCGCGGTGACGAGCCGACGCCGATCTTCTCGTCGATCGAGTCGGACTGGTTCCGCACCGGGCAGGCCGAGCGGATGCAGCAGATCCACGTCGAGCAGAGCGCACGCGGCCAGCAGGCCCCGCCGCCGCGCCCGGTGGGCCGTACGGCGCCTCCGCAGCGTCGTCCCGCCCCGGGGCCGCAGCGGCCCGGGAACGGCCCGCAGCAGGCCGCACAGCCCGCCTCCACGGGCGCCGGCGCCCCGGGTGCCCCCGCCGGGGCGCAGCCGCTGCCGCGCGAGACGCCCAACTGGCGCACCTCGCCCAACGACGCGCTGCGCCAGCGGGCCGAGGCCGTGCGCGAGCCCTCGGCCGGCGGCGTCACGCCGGCCGGCCTGCCCCGCCGCGTGCCCCGGGCGAACCTCGTGGCCGGCGGCGCGACGCAGCAGCAGGCACCCCAGGGCGGCCCCCAGGTCTCCCGGGCCCCCGACGCGGTGCGCGGACGTCTGACCAACCTCCGCAGGGGTATCCAGCAAGGCCGCCAGGCCAACGGTGGTCACACCGACGGCCATGGTTTCGGCATGAACAACCAGGAGCGCTAGTTGAGTGCGATGAGCCAGGCGGCACAGAATCTGAACTGGTTGATCACCAACTTCGTGGACAACACCCCGGGGGTGTCCCACACGGTGGTGGTCTCCGCCGACGGCCTGCTGCTCGCGATGTCCGACGGATTCCCGCGTGACCGTGCTGATCAGTTGGCGGCGGTGGCTTCTGGGCTGACGTCGTTGACGTCGGGTGCTTCCCGTATTTTTGAGGGTGGCACGGTGAATCAGACGGTTGTCGAGATGGAGCGTGGTTTTCTCTTCATCATGTCCGTGTCCGACGGTTCGTCCTTGGCGGTGCTGGCGCACCCTGAGTGCGACATCGGTCTTGTGGGGTACGAGATGGCGCTGCTCGTCGACCGGGCCGGCACCGTACTGACCCCGGATCTGCGTGCCGAGCTCCAGGGCAGCCTCATGCACTGAGATCCGAAGGTCACCGACCCGTACTCCACCGAACAGAACGTTCCCGTCATTCCGCACCAGCACTGCCCGGACACGGAGGACCCTCATGACCCCGCCACCCGCCTCGCCGGGCCCGTACGGAGCGCCCCACCACGCGCCGTACGGGGTGGAAGGCGACCAGCCGCTGGTGCGGCCGTACGCCATGACCGGTGGCCGCACCCGGCCGCGCTACCAGCTCGCCATCGAGGCGCTGGTCAGCACCACCGCCGATCCGGCGCAGTACGCGGGGCTGCTGCCGGAACACCAGCGGATCTGCCACCTGACCCGGGAGATCAAGTCGGTGGCCGAGATCTCCGCGCTGCTCGCGATCCCGCTCGGCGTGGCCCGCATTCTCGTGGCCGACCTCGCCGAGGCCGGTATGGTCGCCATCCACCAGCCGGGCAGCGGCGAGGCGGGCGGCCAGCCTGATGTGACATTGCTTGAGAGGGTGCTCAGTGGACTTCGGAAGCTCTAGGCCGCAACCGCAGCCGGCGTACGGCGCGCCGCCGGTACGGTCGACCACCTCCGCGAAGATCGTGGTGGCGGGTGGCTTCGGCGTAGGCAAGACCACGTTCGTCGGTGCGGTGTCGGAGATCAATCCGCTGCGCACCGAGGCCGTGATGACCTCGGCGTCGGCGGGGATCGACGACCTCAGCCACGTACAGGACAAGACCACCACCACGGTGGCCATGGACTTCGGCCGCATCACGCTGGACGACGACCTGATCCTGTACCTGTTCGGCACCCCCGGGCAGGACCGCTTCTGGTTCATGTGGGACGACCTGGTGCGCGGTGCCATCGGCGCCGTGGTGCTGGTGGACACCCGCCGACTGGCCGACTGCTTCCCGGCCGTGGACTACTTCGAGAACAGCGGCCTGCCCTTCGTGATCGCCCTCAACGGGTTCGACGGCCATCAGCCGTACCGCCCGGAGGAGGTCCGCGAGGCCCTGCAGATCGGCCCCGAGGCGCCGATCATCACCACGGACGCCCGGCACCGCGCCGAGGCGAAGAGCGCGCTGATCACGCTGGTCGAGCACGCGTTGCTGGCACGGCTCAAGTAGCCGTCGCCGTCGGCCTGTTGCCGACGAGGGGGGTCGGGGGACCCGCAGTGTCGAAGGACACCGCGGGTCCCTATTTTCTTCATAACATTTCGACAGAGTTTTCGAGAGACTCGAGGGGGGTCGCGGACACCGCTTGCGCTCAGCCGGTGTCACAGCGCGTACGTCTGTCCTATGGTTTCCACAGACTTTGGTCTTATGACCGTTTTATCACCAGCCTTCGGACATTCGAACGAGAGCCCGGGAACGTTTGGCCGTCGGCCGGACCCCGTGCTGGAATGCCCAGGACCCGAGCGTAGGAACGGCGGCCGCCGGCGCGCCGTCGCCGAGAGGTTGTTGGTCCAGTGACGAACACGAGGCGAGCTGAGGCAGGTGGGCAGCAGCGCCCACGGGGAAACTTCACGCCGTCCCATCACGCCCAGGCCGATCCGGCCCCGAAGGGCGCCCGCGGCGACGACGTCCCCGCCCCGCCCGACCAGGGCGGACGCCTGCGGATGCGGAACTGGCGGGTGGCCACCCGGCTGAACGCGATCCTCCTCATCCCGGTGCTGCTCGCCCTCGTCTTCGGCGGGTTCCAGGTGGAGAGCGCGGTCGCCACCTGGCAGCGCGCCGACGACACGGTGCGCATCGCCGACCTGGTCCGGGCCGCCACCTCCTACAGCAACGCGCTGGAGAACGAACGCGACTCCACCGCGGTGCCGCTGCTCACCGGCCGGCGCGACGCGCCCGAGGTGGCCGCCGCCTACGCAGCCACCGACGACGCGGCCCGCGCCTTCGACCGCGCCGCCGTCGGCATCCCGGAGCCGTCCGACCTGCGGCGCCGGATGGCCAGCTTCCGCGCCGTCGAGCCCCAGCTGCCCTCGCTGCGCAAGGCCGCCTACACCGGCCAGCTCTCCGGCGTGCAGACGGAGGAGTGGTACGTCAAGATCCAGCACCCGCTGATGGAGCTGGCCAACGAACTCGGCTACGGCACCAGCAACAGCGCCGCCTACGGCCGCACCCTCTACGCCGTCTCACTGGCGAAGGCCGCCGAGTCGCTGACCCGGTCCATCGGCACCCACATCCTGGTCGAGAAGTCGCCGTCGGCGAAGGAACTCGCCGTCCAGAAAACCGCGTTGGGCTCGTACCAGTACCTGGAGGGCATCGCCGTCCAGGAGTACGCGGGCGGCGGCACCGCGGACGACCAGGCCCGGCTGAGCTCGGCCCAGGCGGCCGCGGAGGAGAAGGGCAAGGCCCAGGTCGCCGCCGCGCAGGCCAAGGCCCGGTCGGCGGGCACCGCCTTCGTCGTGCCGCCCACCTTGACCACCATGGTCACCGAGGTGGCCGACCCCGCCTCCACCCCGCAGAAGCTGGCGGCCGAGGGCATCACCCCGCAGACCTACGCGGCCGCGGCGACCCTCTCCTTCGACGCCTACCGCACGGTCGAGGTGCACCTCGCCCAACAGGCGGCCAAGGACGCCTCCCGGCTGGCCGCAAACGCCCGCCGCACCGCGTTCGTCAACTCCGCGGTCGTGGTGGTCGCCGTGATCCTCGCGTTCATCGTCTCCACCCTGATGGCCCGCGGGATGTCCCGGCGGATGCGCCGGCTGCGCGCCGCGGCCGCCGACATCGCCGAGAAAAGGCTGCCCGAGCTGGTCGACCGGCTCTCGCGGCACGACCCCGGCCGGGTGGACACCGAGGTGCGGACCATCCCGATCAGCACCCGGGACGAGATCGGCGAGGTCGCCCGCGCCTTCGACCAGGTGCACCGCGAGGCGGTCCGGCTGGCCGCCGAGCAGGCCCTGCTGCGCGGCAACGTCAACGCCATCTTCACCAACCTCTCCCAGCGCAACCAGGGCCTCATCCAGCGCCAGCTCGCCCTGATCACCGAGCTGGAGAACAACGAGGCGGACCCGGACCAGCTGGAGAACCTCTTCCGGATGGACCACCTGGCCACCCGTATGCGCCGCAACGGTGAGAACCTGCTGGTCCTCGCCGGCGAGGAGCCCGGCCGCCAGTGGAACCAGCCGGTGCCCCTGGTCGACGTGCTGCGCGCGGCCGCCTCCGAGGTCGAGGCGTACGACCGGATCGAACTGGTCGGCA
This sequence comes from uncultured Actinomycetota bacterium, assembly GCA_963756705.1. Classification (GTDB taxonomy): domain Bacteria; phylum Actinomycetota; class Actinomycetes; order Streptomycetales; family Streptomycetaceae; genus Actinacidiphila. Next base: position 249,035 of record CAVWOS010000013.1, read on the forward strand.
TCCCGGAGACCGACATCCACGGCAGCGCGGTCACCGACCTGGTGCACCTGCTCGCCGAGCTGCTGGAGAACGCCACCTCGTTCTCCTCCCCGCAGACCCGGGTCCGGGTCACCGCCACCCGCATGCCGGACGGGCGGGTGATGATCGAGATCCACGACAAGGGCATCGGCCTGACCGCCGAGGACTTCGCGGACATCAACCACAAGCTCGCCCAGCCGCCCACGGTGGACGTGGAGATCGCCAAGCGGATGGGGCTGTTCGTGGTCGGCCGGCTGGCCGACCGGCACGGCATCCGGGTCCAGCTGCGCCCGTCCGGCGAGCAGGCCGGCACCACCTCGCTGGTGATGCTGCCCGAGCCGATCACCCGCGGCGGTGGCGGCGACGAACTGCCGGAGGCCGACAGCGATTTCACCGTCGCGCAGATCGCCCCCGAGGAGCGGGACCGGCCCGTGCCGCCCGCCGGGCTCGTGCCCTCCGCCGGGCCGGGACCGCTGCACCCGGAGGTCGACGCCGGCCGCCGCGCCGCCGCAGAACTGGGCTTCGACGACTCGCGGTACGAGCGGGACCAGCACCACCCGCACGGCCCCCAGACCGCCGAGGCTCCCCGGCTGGACCCGGTCCGCCGCTCCCGCCGCTCGCAGACGCGCGAGGCACGCCGGGCGCAGCCGCAGCCGCGGCCCCAACCGCAGCAACCCGCGCAGCCCCAGCCGGCCGCCGCCGCGGCCGACGGCCAGGGCAACGATCCGGCCGACCTGGGACAGCCCTTCGCGCCGGGCGGACAGCCGGGATTCGTCCCCCAGGACGCCCCGCCGCAGGACTTCTCCCGGCAGGGCTTTCCCGCGCAGGGATATCCGCAGGAGGCGTACCCCCAGCAGGCGTATCAGGAGCCCGCGGGCTACCCGGACCAGGGCTACCAGGGCGGCGGCTTCACCGGCGGGCCGTACGGGGGCGGCTACCAGGATCCGTACGATCCCGCGGCCGCCTACGGTGGTCAGCAGGAGTTCGGCGGGGCCGCCGCGCAGGAGCCGCCGGACGGTCACCGAGCGGAATTCACCGGTCACGCTCCTGCTCAGGAGGGATGGCCGGTTGCCGAACCGCAGGTAACGGAATCCTCCCGGCGCCTCCCCGAGGGGCCGTCGGAGAGCGTAGTCTCGCCTTCGCTGACGGACGCGGGCCTGCCGCGACGCGAACGGCAGCAGCCCGGTTCCACCTCGCAGTCCGCGCGTTCCGAGAGCAGTCCGCAGTCCCCGCAGCCTCAGCACACCTCGCATTCCCCGCAGGAACAGCCCGTCCAGGATTCCTCCGCACCCCCAGAATCACCCCAGCCGGACGGCGACGACTGGCGGTCGACGAACGACGAGCACTGGCAGCGGGCCGAGCAGGTCCGTGAGCCCAAGGCAGGCGGGGTCACCCCCTCCGGCCTGCCCCGCCGGGTGCCCCGGGCCAATCTGGTCCCCGGCGCCGCGGCACAGACCCCGCAGGGCGGCCCACAGGTCTCCCGCGCACCTGAGGACGTGCGTGGCAGGTTGAGTAACCTGCGACGTGGAGTCCAGCAGGGGCGCACTGCTGGAACTGACACGAACGGACAGGCCACCGACAGCCGTTTCGGCGGCCCCCAGAACCAGGAGCGCTAGTTGAGTGCGATGAGCCAGGCGGCACAGAATCTGAACTGGTTGATCACCAACTTCGTGGACAACACCCCGGGGGTGTCCCACACGGTGGTGGTCTCCGCCGACGGCCTGCTGCTCGCGATGTCCGACGGATTCCCGCGTGACCGTGCTGATCAGTTGGCGGCGGTGGCTTCTGGGCTGACGTCGTTGACGTCGGGTGCTTCCCGTATTTTTGAGGGTGGCACGGTGAATCAGACGGTTGTCGAGATGGAGCGTGGTTTTCTCTTCATCATGTCCGTGTCCGACGGTTCGTCCTTGGCGGTGCTGGCGCACCCTGAGTGCGACATCGGTCTTGTGGGGTACGAGATGGCGCTGCTCGTCGACCGGGCCGGCACCGTACTGACCCCGGACCTCCGGGCGGAACTGCAGGGCAGCCTGCTCAACTAACGTGGTGTGCGACCCGTCCGGGCACCTCGCCGGTGCGCGGACGGGACGTAGCAGCAGGATCAGGAGGAGGGCCCGTTGAGCACACCCCCCGGTGCGGAGTCGTACGGCAGTCCGCAGCAACCGCCCGCGAATCCGTATTACCCCTCGGCAGCCGTGCCCGAGCAGCCGGGCCACGGCGACCAGCAGCCCTACCGGCAGCCGCGCGTCCAGCCGTTCGCGCCCCCGCAGGCGCCCCAGCCGCAGCCGGGCCACGGCGGACACCAGCAGCCGGGCCGCGGCCCGGCCACCGGCCGCCCGCGCACGCCCTCGGGCCTGGTGCGGCCCTACGCGATGACCGGCGGCCGCACCCGGCCGCGGTACCAGCTCGCCATCGAGGCGCTGGTCAGCACCGCCGCCGATCCGGAGCGGCTGCGCGGCCAACTGCCGGAGCACCAGCGGATCTGCCAGCTGTGCCTGGAGGTCAAGTCGATCGCGGAGATCTCGGCGCTGCTCGCGATCCCGCTCGGCGTGGTCCGCATCCTGGTGGCCGACCTGGCCGAGGCCGGCCTGGTGGCGATCCACCAGCCCGGCGGTGACGAGTCGGCCGGCGGCCAGCCCGACGTGACGCTGCTTGAAAGGGTGCTCAGTGGACTTCGCAAGCTCTAGCGGTCCGGCCCGGGCCACCACCTCCGCGAAGATCGTGGTGGCCGGCGGGTTCGGCGTGGGCAAGACCACGTTCGTCGGCGCCGTCTCCGAGATCAACCCGCTGCGCACCGAAGCCGTCATGACGTCCGCCTCGGCGGGGATCGACGACCTCACGCACGCCCCGGACAAGACCACCACCACGGTGGCCATGGACTTCGGCCGCATCACGCTGGACGACGACCTGATCCTGTACCTGTTCGGCACCCCCGGGCAGGACCGCTTCTGGTTCATGTGGGACGACCTGGTGCGTGGCGCCATCGGGGCGATCGTCCTGGTGGACACCCGCCGGCTGGCCGACTGCTTCCCGGCCGTGGACTACTTCGAGAACAGCGGCCTGCCGTTCGTGATCGGGCTCAACGGCTTCGAGGGGCACCAGCCCTACGGGCCCGAGGAGGTCCGCGAGGCCCTGCAGATCGGCCCCGAGGCGCCGATCATCACCACCGACGCCCGCCGCCGGGCCGACGCCAAGAGCGCGCTGATCACCCTGGTCGAGCACGCCCTGATGGCGCGCCTGCGCTAGCAGCGGGTCGAGAAGCGCGTAGCCCGGAGCCCGGCCGGGGCGCGGGCCGGGCGGATAGGGTGCCCGGTATGGGGATCCGGGCCGTGGTGTGGGACGTCGACGACACGATCTTCGACTACGCGAGCGCCGACCGGGAGGGGATGCGGCGCTACCTGGGCGAGGTCGGGCTGCCGGCCGGGATCGCGGGGGTGGGGGAGGCGCTGCTGCGCTGGAAGGAGCTCACCACCGCGCACTGGGCCCGGTTCGCCGCGGGGGAGTGCGACTTCACCGGGCAGCGCAGGGACCGGGTGCGGGACTTCACCGGCCGGCCCGCGATGACCGACGACGAGGCCGACGCCTGGTTCGCCGGCCACGTCACCCACTACGAGGCCGTCTGGTCGCTCTTCCCCGACACCGTGCCCGCCCTGGACCTGCTCGCCGCCGACTACCGGCACGCCGTGCTGTCCAACTCCGCGCTGGCCCACCAGGAGCGCAAGCTGCGCACGCTGGGCGTACGGGACCGCTTCGAGGTGGTGTTGTGCGCCGCCGAGCTGGGGGTGTCCAAGCCGGAGGCGGCGGCCTTCCGGGCGGTGTGCGAGGCGCTGGGGCTGGCCCCCGCCGAGGTGGCCTACGTCGGCAACGAACCGGACATCGACGCCCGTGGAGCGGCCGAGGCGGGGCTGCTCGGCATCTGGCTGGACCGGGAGCGGATCGGCGGCCGGCCGGACCTCCTGCGCATCACGAGTCTGGCCGAACTCCCCGGAGTGCTGCGGGGGGATACTCGTTTTGGAGCGGTGTCCCGGATCGGGTAATGTTCTTCCTGCGCCGCCAAGAAGGCCGAAAGGGCCGGACGGAGGCGCCATCCGAACGAGACTCCCCGTGGGGTTGAGTTTTGATGGGGTATGGTGTAATTGGCAACACGGCTGATTCTGGTTCAGCTATTCTAGGTTCGAGTCCTGGTACCCCAGCTGCACGTCAAGAAAGTGCGCGCCCCCGTTGTGTAGTGGCCTAGCACGCTGCCCTCTCAAGGCAGTAGCGCCGGTTCGAATCCGGTCGGGGGTACTGGGCCCCCGTTGTGTAGTGGCCTAGCACGCTGCCCTCTCAAGGCAGTAGCGCCGGTTCGAATCCGGTCGGGGGTACGCATCATCGAGCACGCAGTCGCCCGTCGCATCCGCGACGGGCTTCTTCGCGTTCGGGGGTTCAGCCGGTGCGCCGCAGGGCCTCCGTGAGCCGCGCCGCCGCGTCCACCACGGCCTGGGCGTGCATCCGGCCCGGGTGTCTCGTCAGCCGCTCGATCGGCCCGGAGACGGACACCGCGGCCACCACCCGGTTGGAGGGGCCGCGCACCGGCGCGGAGACCGAGGCGACGCCGGGCTCGCGCTCGCCCACGGACTGGGACCAGCCCCGGCGCCGGACCCCGGACAGCGCGGTCGCGGTGAAGCGGGCCCCCTGGAGGCCGCGGTGCAGCCGCTCCGGCTCCTCCCAGGCCATCAGCACCTGGGCGGCCGAGCCGGCCTTCATGGGCAGCGTGGAGCCGACCGGCACGGTGTCCCGCAGTCCGGACAGCCGTTCCGCCGCGGCGACGCAGATCCGCATGTCCCCCTGCCGCCGGTAGAGCTGCGCGCTCTCCCCGGTCACGTCCCGCAGGTGGGTGAGCACCGGGCCGGCCGCGGCCAGCAGTCGGTCCTCGCCGGCCGCCGCGGCCAGCTCCGCCAGGCGCGGGCCCAGGATGAAGCGGCCCTGCATGTCGCGGGCCACCATGCGATGGTGTTCGAGGGCGACCGCGAGGCGGTGCGCGGTGGGGCGGGCCAGGCCCGTGGCGCCGACGAGCCCGGCCAGGGTGGCCGGACCGGACTCCAGAGCGCTGAGCACCAGAGCCGCCTTGTCGAGAACGCCGACGCCGCTAGAGTTGTCCATGAAACGATATTCGCGTCTCACACTATGAAACGCAAGTTCATAATCGCGCGGAACGCGTCACGCTGGTGGGACAGCGCAGCCGACACCGAGCAGGCCCCGCGACGAGGCGGGCCGGAGGGACAGCGATGGGTAGGACACTCGCGGAAAAAGTCTGGGACGACCATGTCGTCCGCCGCGCCGAGGGCGAGCCCGATCTGCTCTTCATCGATCTCCACCTCCTGCACGAGGTGACCAGCCCCCAGGCGTTCGACGGGCTGCGGATGAACGGCCGGCAGGTCCGCCGCACCGACCTCACCATCGCCACCGAGGACCACAACACCCCGACCCTCGACATCGACAAGCCGATCGCCGACCCGGTCTCGCGCACCCAGCTGGAGACCCTGCGCAAGAACTGCGCGGAGTTCGACGTCCGGCTGCACCCGCTGGGCGACGTGGAGCAGGGCGTCGTGCACGTCGTCGGCCCGCAGCTGGGCCTGACCCAGCCCGGCACGACCGTCGTCTGCGGTGACAGCCACACCTCCACCCACGGCGCCTTCGGCGCGCTGGCGTTCGGCATCGGCACCTCGCAGGTCGAGCACGTGCTGGCCACCCAGACCCTGCCGTTGGCCCCGTTCCGGACCATGGCCATCACCGTCGACGGCGAACTGCCCGCCGACGTGACCGCCAAGGACCTGATCCTCGCCGTGATCGCCAGGATCGGCACCGGCGGCGGCCAGGGCTACGTCATCGAGTACCGCGGCTCGGCCATCGAGAAGCTCTCGATGGAATCCCGGATGACCATCTGCAACATGTCGATCGAGGCCGGTGCCCGGGCGGGCATGATCGCCCCCGACCGGACCACGTTCGACTACCTGGAGGGGCGCCCGCACGCCCCCAAGGACGCCGACTGGGACGCGGCCGTCGCCTACTGGCGGACGCTGCGCACGGACGACGACGCGGTCTTCGACCACGAGGTGCGGATCGACGCCGCCGAACTGGCGCCGTTCGTCACCTGGGGCACGAACCCCGGCCAGGGAGCGCCGCTGAGCGCGTCCGTGCCCGACCCGGCGTCCTACGCCGACGCCAGCGACCGGCTCGCCGCCGAGAAGGCGCTGGAGTACATGGGGCTGGCCGCGGGGCAGCCGCTGCGCGAGATCGCGGTGGACACCGTGTTCGTCGGCTCGTGCACCAACGGCCGGATCGAGGACCTGCGGGCCGCCGCCGGCGTGGTACGGGGCCGTACGGTCGCCGACGGCGTCCGCATGCTGGTCGTGCCGGGCTCGGTACGGGTGGCGCTCCAGGCCGTCGAGGAGGGGCTGGACAAGGTGTTCACCGCCGCCGGCGCCGAATGGCGGCACGCGGGCTGCTCGATGTGCCTGGGCATGAACCCCGACCAACTGGCGCCCGGCGAGCGCTCCGCGTCCACCTCGAACCGCAACTTCGAGGGACGGCAGGGCAAGGGCGGCCGCACCCACCTGGTCTCCCCGCAGGTGGCCGCCGCCACCGCGGTGCTGGGCCACCTCGCCTCGCCCGCCGACCTGGCCGCAGCCCCGGCCGGCCCCGCCACCACCGCCCAGGAGGCCTGAGCACCATGGAAGCCTTCACCACGCACACCGGCCGGGCCGTTCCGCTGCGCCGCGGCAACGTGGACACCGACCAGATCATCCCGGCGCACTGGCTGAAGAAGGTCACCCGCAACGGGTTCGAGGACGGGCTGTTCGAGGCCTGGCGCAAGGACGCGTCCTTCGTGCTCAACGCGCCCGAGCGCGCGGGCGCCACCGTGCTGGTGGCCGGCCCCGACTTCGGCACCGGCTCGTCCCGTGAGCACGCCGTGTGGGCGCTGCAGAACTACGGGTTCAAGACCGTGATCTCCTCCCGCTTCGCGGACATCTTCCGCGGCAACTCGCTGAAGAACGGTCTGCTCACCGTGGTGCTGCCGCAGGAGACCGTGGAGCGGCTGTGGGAGCTGGTCGAGGCCGACCCGGCCGCGGAGATCACCGTGGACCTGGTGGCCCGCGAGGTCCGCGCGGAAGGGGTCACCGCCTCCTTCGAGCTCGACGACAACGCCCGCTGGCGGCTGCTGGAAGGGCTCGACGACATCAGCCTGACGCTCGCCAACGAGGCCGACATCGCGGCCTTCGAGGCCACCCGCCCCTCCTTCAAGCCCAGCACCGTCCAGGTCTGAGCCCGCCGCGGACCGGCCCGGCGCCGGTCCAGGGCCCGTACGGGGCAGGTCGTGAGCAGCCCTCGGGCCGCTCACGGCCCGGCTCCGGGCCGGCCGCGCGCCGGTTCCCCGTCCTCCCCCGCACCTCCGAAGCGCCTCCTGCCCGTCCGCAGGGGGCGCTTCGGCGTGTCCGGCCCCCGCCGCGAGCCCCGCAAAGCCCCGCAAGCCCCATGACGCCCCAGGTCACCCCATGAAGGGCGGACCCGGACATCGGTCCGCCATGGGTACCGTCGCGGGGGCCCGGAACACCCGGTTGGCCCTGTCCCTGCCGACAACTCGCCGCAGATGGCACAATCGACGCATGGAACCCGACGGCCAACTCCAGCTCTACGGGGAGTTGGCCGCGCGTTTGAAGCAGGCGCACACACGCGTGGCGAATGCCGAAGTCCCAGATGGGACACGGCGGGAGTTGAGTCGGCGGCTGCTCGCCGTGACCGCCGTGGCGAAGCACGATCTCGTCGACGCGGCACGGCGTCTGGACGTGGTGACGGCCGAGTTGGACGAGCTGGGAATCCCCGATCGCTGATCGCGCGGGGCGCCGAGTTCGTTGCGGCACAAGGGTGATTCGCCCGTTTCGTATTTGATTTGCGGTATATATCCGCCTAGCGTGCGAAATCAGCCCGAACTCATTCGCCGGGCAAGTTTCCGAAGGGGAAGACGTGAACAAGGCGCAGCTCGTAGAAGCGATTGCCGACAAGGTAGGCGGCCGACAGGCCGCCGCGGAAGCGGTTGACGCGGTTCTCGACGCGATCGTCCGCGCGGTGGTCTCCGGGGACCGGGTGTCGGTCACCGGCTTCGGTTCGTTCGAGAAGGTCGAGCGTCCCGCCCGCTACGCTCGCAACCCCCAGACCGGGGAGCGGGTCCGGGTCAAGAAGACCTCCGTGCCCCGGTTCCGCGCCGGGCAGGGCTTCAAGGACCTGGTCAGCGGGGCGAAGAAGCTTCCGCGCGGCGGCGAGGTCTCGGTCAAGAAGGCGCCCAAGGGCAGCCTCACCGGCGGTGTCTCGGGCGCGGGCCGGACGATGAAGAAGGCCGCGGCCAAGAAGGCCACCGCCAAGCGGGCCACCACGAAGACCGCCGCGGCGAAGAAGACCACCGCCAAGAAGACGGCCGCGAAGAAGGCCACGGCGAAGAAGACCACCGCCAAGAAGGCCCCGGCGAAGCGGGCCACCGCCAAGAAGGCTCCGGCCAAGCGCTCCACCGCCAAGCGTGCGACCGCTCGCAAGACCGCGAAGCGCGCCACCGCCAGGTGATAGAACCGCCCCCTTCCACCGGCCGTCCCCACGGCCCCACCCGCGACGGGCCGGACTCCCACCTTCGGGAGCCCGGCCCGTCGTCCGGCACGGAGAGTGCGGGGGCTGTCGGCCGCCGCCGGCGGCTAGAGGTCCTGGGGGTCCGGGAGGGTGACCAGGGTCAGGAACGAGACCCGGCGGGAGTCGCCCGTGCCCTCGGTGCGGATGCGCACCCGCTGGCCCGGGCGCAGCAGGCGCAGCCCCCCGGCGTCGAAGGCCGGCGCGTCGAACGGCAGGGGGGTGCCGTCGTCCAGCAGCACGCTGCCGGCGCGGGTCTCGGGATCGAACGTGTACGACGTGGCCTGCATGGCCCCACCCTAATGGGCGCCGCCGGACCGCAGCCTGGGAACCCCGGGGCCGCGCGGGGCGGGGCTACTCCGCGATGAGCAGCCCGGCCGCGGCCGTCGCGGTGGCCGGGCCGACGCCGAGCGCGAGCGCCGCGCGCAGGTCCTCCGGGGTGTCCACGTCGCGGCGGACCGAGGGCGCGGGCACGGTCAGCTCCCGCGCGCCGGACCCGAGGTGCCGGGCCCGCGAGGCGCCCCCGAAGGCGGGGAAAAGCGGCGATCCCGCCGCCGCGGTGAGCAAGGTTGTCCCCACGCCCGCCGCATCGGCCAGGAAAGCCCGCTCCGGCGCCCCGGCGGCGGCCGCGAGCACTTCGGCCAGCTCCACCGCCCGCAAGGCCGGGAGGTCGCCGTTCAGCGCCGCGACCGCGGCCGAACCGCCGCCCCGCCGCCGGTGCACCGTCTCCGCCCCGTGGGCGAGCGCCGCGTTCAGCCCCGCCGCGGGGGTGTCCGCCACCACGAACGCGCCGAGGGCCGCCAGCTCCGCCCCGGCCCGCGGGTCGTCGGTGACCACGGTGACGTCCTCCACCGCCGGGCAGGCCAGCGCGGCCGCCACGGTGTCGAGCGCGAACGCCAGCGCCAGCGCGGGCCGCAGGCCCCCCGCCGCCGCCGCCAACCGGCTCTTGGCCAGCGACAGCGGCTTCAACGGCACGACCAGTGACCACCTCGCATCGTCCACCGGTCCATTGTGCTCGGGGCCCGCCGCGAACCCGCCGGAAGACCCCGCGGCCCGGTAACAGAGGTGCCCCGTCGCGCGGCAACCGCTGGCGTTAACCTCTCCTCAGCCGCGATGCTTGAGCGGCGCACCGGCAACGAAGAGGAGTCAGGGTGTCCCGCCGCAGAATCGGTTTCTGGTACCGCTTGGCGGCCGCCATCGTCAAGCCGCCGCTCATTGTGCTCTTCAAGCGGGACTGGCGCGGAATGGAGAACATTCCGGCCGAGGGCGGATTCCTCACCGCGGTCAACCACAACTCCTACCTCGACCCGGTGCTGTACGCGCATTTCCAGTACAACACCGGACGCGTCCCCCGTTTCCTCGCCAAGGCCTCGCTGTTCACGCCGTTCTTCGTCGGCAACTTCATGCGCGGCACCGGCCAGATCCCCGTCGTACGCGCCACCACGGACGCCGCGCTCGCCTTCAGCGCCGCCGTCGAGGCGGTCAACAAGGGAGAGTGCGTGGCCTTCTACCCCGAGGGCACCCTCACCCGCGACCCGGACCTGTGGCCGATGGTCGGCAAGACCGGCATCGCCCGCGTCGCCCTGCTCACCAAGGCCCCGGTGATCCCGATCGCGCAGTGGGGCGCCAACGAGTTCCTGGCCCCGTACGCGAAGAAGATCGACGCCCTGCCGCGCAAGACGCACCACGTGCTGGTCGGTCCGCCGGTCGACCTGAGCGCCTGGTACGGCAGGGAGATCACCGCCGAAGTGCTTCGCGAGGTCACCGAGGCCATCATGTCCGAGGTGAAGCGACTTCTCTCCGAACTGCGCGCCGAACCCGCCCCCGAAGGACTGTACGACCCCCGCAAGGGCAGGGGGGCCGCATGACAGCCCGCTGCGCCGTCTTCGGCACCGGCTCCTGGGGCACCGCCTTCGCCGCCGTCCTGGCCGACGCGGGCTGCGAGGTCACGCTGTGGGGCCGCCGGCCCGACCTCGTGGACGCCATCAACACCCAGCGCCGCAACACCGAGTGCCACCCCCGGCTGACGCTGCCGCCCGCCGTCACCGCCACCGCCGACCCGGCGCGCGCCGCCGCCGACGCCGAGTTGGTCTTCCTCGCCGTGCCCAGCCAGTCGCTGCGCGCCGGCCTCGCCTCCTGGGCGCCCCTGTTCCGCCCCGACGCGGTGCTGGTCAGCCTGATGAAAGGCGTCGAACTCGGTACGACCAAGCGGATGAGCGAGGTCATCGCGGAGGTCGTCACCGCGGCCGGTCCGACCGCCGCCGAGGACGTGACCCGCAGGGTGGCCGTGCTGTCCGGCCCCAACCTCGCCCCCGAGATCGCCGACCGGCAGCCCGCCGCCTCCGTCGTCGCCTGCGCGGACGAGTCCGCCGCCCGCCGGATCCAGGCCGCCTGCCAGTCCGCGTACTTCCGCCCGTACACCAACACCGACGTGGTCGGCTGCGAGCTCGGCGGCGCGGTCAAGAACGTGATCGCGCTGGCCGTCGGCATCGCCGGCGGCATGGGCATGGGCGACAACACCAAGGCGTCGCTGATCACCCGGGGGCTGGCCGAGACCACCCGGCTGGGCCTGGCCATGGGCGCCGACCCGCACACCTTCGCCGGACTGGCCGGGATGGGCGACCTCGTGGCCACCTGCTCCTCCCCGCTGTCCCGCAACAACACCTTCGGCCACAACCTCGGCCGCGGCATGAGCCTGGCCGAGACCATCGCCGTCACCAGCCAGACCGCGGAGGGCGTCAAGTCCTGCGAGTCGGTCGCCGACCTCGCCCGTAAGCACGGCGTCGACATGCCGATCACCGACACCGTGGTCGACATCGTGCACAACGGGAAACCGCCCGTCGTGGCCGTGAAAGAGTTGATGTCACGCTCCGCGAAGCCGGAACGGTAAGGTCACACGCGACATGAGCAACCTTCCCGCGCCCCAGAGCCCGACGCCGCCCCCCGAGCGGCCCGAGCGGCCCGGCCTCGGCCGCAAACCGCGCGTCGCCGTCGTCTTCGGCGGCCGCAGCTCCGAGCACGGTGTGTCCGTGGTGACCGCGGCCAGCGTGCTGAGCGCCATCGACCGCGAGAAGTACGACGTCCTGCCGATCGGCATCACCACCGAGGGCCGCTGGGCGCTGACCGCCGACGCGCCCGAGCGGATGGCGATCGAGAACCGCCGGATGCCCAGCGTCGAGCAGGTCGTCGACCAGGACGGCGCCGTGCTGCTCCCGGTCGACCCGACCAGCCGCGACGTCGTCTACACCGAGGCCGGCACCGTGCCCAAGGTGCTCGGCGAGGTCGACGTCGTCTTCCCCATGCTGCACGGGCCCTACGGCGAGGACGGCACCCTCCAGGGCCTGCTGGAACTCTCCGGCGTCCCGTACGTCGGCGCGGGCGTGCTCGCCTCCGCCGTCGGCATGGACAAGGAGTACATGAAGCGGGTCTTCACCTCGTTCGGGCTGCGGACCGGCCCGTACACGGTGGTCCGCCCCCGCGAGTGGGAGCAGGACCGGGCGGCCGCCCGCCGCCGGATCGAGGAGTTCGCCGGCGAGCACGGCTGGCCGCTGTTCGTGAAGCCCGCCCGGGCCGGCTCGTCCATCGGCATCAGCAAGGTCGACGGCCCCGACGGGCTGGACGCCGCCATGGCCGAGGCCCGCCGGCACGACCCCAAGGTCGTCGTCGAGGCCACCGTGCACGGCCGCGAGATCGAGTGCGGGGTGCTGGAGTTCGCCGACGGCCCGCGCGCGTCGGTGCCCGCCGAGATCCCGCCGGTGAGCGCGCACGGGTTCTACGACTTCGAGGCGAAGTACATCGACTCCGCCGACGGGATCGTGCCCGCCCCGCTCACCCCGGAGCAGACCGCGCGGGTGCAGCGACTGGCGGTCGAGGCGTTCGAGGCGGTCTCCGCCGAGGGGCTGGTCCGCGCGGACTTCTTCCTGCTCGACAGCGGCGAGTTCGTCATCAACGAGGTCAACACGATGCCGGGGTTCACCCCGATCTCGATGTACCCGCGGATGTGGCAGGAGAGCGGCGTCGGCTACCCCGAGCTGATCGACCTGCTGCTCCAGGCGGCGCTGCGCCGCTCCACCGGCCTGCGCTGAGCGAGCGCTCCCTCCCGGGCGCACCGACCGGGCCCGCACCGGCCCGGTCGGATCCCGGTGAGCCCATTCCCCCGGGCCGGGTCCCGGCGGTCGGATCCAGGCGGTCAGATCCCCGGGGGGATCGTCGCCCTGACCGCCGCCGCCAGTTCGGTCAGCGGGGTCACGTCGTGCGCGTACTTCCTGGGCAGGGTCAACTCCACGTACGCCTTGCGCAGCGTGGTGGTCATTTTGGTACTGCCGTCGGGGCCCTGCTCGTACGACCAGTCCACGCCGTCGACCTCGGCGGCCGGCGTGTTGAAGTCGCCGTCCACCGCCGGCCGCGGCACCCCGCAGCGCAGCACGATGGTCGGATTCCCCCACCCCGCCGTCAGCGGGGACGTGGGCCTGAGATCATGCCGGGGGAGCCCGTTGACCCGGTCCGGCAGCCGCGCGTGCAGCGCGGCGCAGTAGCCAGCGACCCGGGCACCAGGAACCGGAACGGCCACCCGGTCGTCCGTACCCGACGGAGCGAAGGCGTAGACCGCCGCCGCGGATCCACACGCGGCGGCGGACACCGTGATCAGCACGGCTCGGCGGTAGAACCTCACCGACCGAGCATAGGGCGGCCCGTTCGGCGGGCCCGGCTGGGGGGCTAGATATGCACGACCGGGCAGGTGAGGGTGCGGGTGATGCCGTCCACCTGCTGGACGCGCGCCACCACCATCCGGCCGAGCTCGTCGACCGTGTCCGCCTGGGCCCGGACGATGACGTCGTAGGGACCCGTGACGTCCTCGGCCTGCATGACTCCCTCGATCTTGGAGATCACCTCCGCTACTGCCGATGCCTTCCCGACCTCGGTCTGGATCAGGATGTACGCCTGTACCACGGAACCTCCAGGGCGGCTTCGAGGATCATGTGGGGAGGGGGGACGCCACGTTATCGCGTCGTCGCGCACAGCGGGGAGACCCGCGCGGTACCGGACCCCCGCAATTGACGGGAAACAGGCAGTGGAAACGGGCCCGGCAGCCACCGGGGCCCCGAATCGAGGGGACGACAACATGAAGGGGACTGTGGGCGAGCTGGGGGAGTTCGGGCTCATCAGGGAACTGACCTCAGGGCTCACCTCCACCCCCGCGGTACTGCTCGGCCCGGGCGACGACGCCGCCGTGGTGGCCGCGCCGGACCGCCGGGTGGTGGCCACCACCGACGTGCTGCTGGAGGGCCGCCACTTCCGGCGCGACTGGTCCACCGCCTACGACGTCGGCCGCAAGGCCGCCGCGCAGAACCTGGCGGACATCGCCGCCATGGGCGCGGTGCCCACGGCGGTGCTGCTCGCCCTCGTGGTGCCCGCGGAACTGCCGGCCACCTGGCCGGTCGAGCTGATGGACGGCATCCGCGACGAGTGCCAGGTCGCCGGCGCGGCCGTGGTCGGCGGCGACGTGGTGCGCGGCGACACCATCACCGTGTCCATCACCGCTCTGGGTGACCTGCGCAACCGGCCCGCCGTCACCCGTTCGGGAGCCCGCCCCGGCGACGTGATCGCCGTCACCGGCTGGCTCGGCTGGTCCGCGGCCGGGCTGGCCGTGCTCTCCCGCGGCTTCCGCTCCCCGCGCGCCTTCGTCGAGGCCCACCGCCGCCCCGAGCCGCCGTACCACGCCGGTCCGGCCGCCGCGGAGCTCGGCGCCACCGCCATGACCGACGTCAGCGACGGGCTCGTGGCCGACCTCGGCCACATCGCGGCGGCCAGCGGCGTGGACATCGACCTGCGCACCGCCGACATCGACGTGCCCGCGCAGATGACCGACATCGGCCAGGCGGTCGGCGTCGACCCGCTGCACTGGGTGCTCACCGGCGGCGAGGACCACGCCATCGTCGCCGCGTTCCCGCCGGACGCGAAGCTGCCCGCGCGCTGGCGGGTCGTCGGCGAAGCGGGCAAGCCGCCGGCCGGCCGCAGCCCCCGGGTCACCGTCGACGGCGCGCCCTGGGAGAAGGCCGGCGGCTGGGACCACTTCGGCGCGGGCTCGTGACCGCGCCGCCCGCGCCGCCCGCGGTGCTCACCGTCGCCGGGTCCGACTCCGGCGGCGGCGCGGGCATCCAGGCCGACCTCAAGACGATGCTCGCCCTCGGCGTGCACGGCATGAGCGTCATCACCGTCGTCACCGCGCAGAACTCGCTCGGGGTGCGGGGGAGTTGGGAGCTGCCCCCGGAGGCGGTGCGGGCCCAGTTCCGCGCGGTCGCCGACGACGCCGGGGTGCGGGCGGTCAAGACCGGCATGCTCGGCTCGGCGCTGCTCGCCGGCACCGTCGCCGACCTGCTCACCGGGCTCGACGCGCCCGTCGTCGTCGACCCGGTGCTCGCCTCCAAGCACGGCGACCCGCTGCTGTCGGCGGCCGCCGTCGACGTGGTGCGCGACCGCCTGCTGCCGCTGGCCACCGTGGTGACCCCGAACCTCGACGAGGTCGCCCGGCTGACCGGCCTGGAGGTCGCCGACGAGACCGGGATGCGGGCCGCCGCCCGCGCGGTGCTCGGGTACGGGCCCCGCTGGGTGCTGGTCAAGGGCGGGCACCTGCCCGGCCCGTCGGACGCGGTCGACCTGCTCTCGGACGGCCGCGCCGAGCACTGGTTCCGCGCCCCGCGGCACCCCAACCGGCACACCCACGGCACCGGTTGCACGCTGGCCAGCGCCGTGGCGAGCTTCCTCGCCCGCGGCTGCGAGGTGCCCGAGGCGGTCGGCCGGGCCAAGGAGTACGTCAGCGGCGCCATCGCCGCCGGCTTCCCGCTCGGTGAGGGGATCGGGCCGGTGCACCACGGGTGGGGGCCGGCGGATCGGGGGAAGGGCTGACGCCCCGGGCACGCGAAGAAGCCGGTCCACCGCGAGGTGGACCGGCTTCCAGCAACCGTAAGGGCTGCGCTGCTACGGCAGACGTGCTGCCTCAACGCGCGACAGGCTCGTCTCCGCTCACACGGAGAGGGGCAGTCACTCGCTCAGCGCGAGACCTTGCCGGCCTTGATGCACGAGGTGCAGACATTGAGGCGCTTCGGCGTCTTCCCGACGACCGCACGCACGCGCTGGATGTTGGGGTTCCAACGGCGCGGGGTACGGCGGTGCGAGTGGGAGATGCTGTTGCCGAAGCCCGGCCCCTTGCCGCAGACGTCGCAGTTGGCAGCCACGGGTCACTCCAAAGACTTCAGATGCATGTACGGGAACGGCCCGGGAGAGCCCCGGACAACCGAAGCAGCATACAACGGCCGCTTCCGTACAACGAAACTACCATGGTCGGGGACCCCCTCCGCCCCGCCCCCGGCTCCCGGGGCCTCCGGCGGGGCACCTCGACGCCGGGGCGGAGCCGGCCGGACGACCACGGCCCACCGCCGGGTCGGCAGTACGCTCACGGGCAGCCCCCGCTCCACGGTGCCGCAAGGAGGACCTGTTGCCGTCCACGCTCGACGCCGCCGCGGTGCGTGCCTGGTGCCGACTCTCCCTCCAGGCGCTGGGGCGGGCCCGCGAGGAGATCGACGCGATCAACGTCTACCCGGTCGCCGACGGTGACACCGGCACCAACCTCTACCTGACGGTGGAGTCCGCGGCCCAGGCCGTCGACGCGGTCTTCGACGCGCACGCCACCGCCGCCGACGGTCCCGCGCCCTCACTCGCCGAGGCGTTCCGCGCCCTCGCGCACGGCGCCCTGATCGGCGCCCGCGGCAACTCCGGCACGATCCTCGCCCAGCTCCTGCGCGGCATGAACGGCGCCCTGCCGCCGGCCGTCGACGGCTCCGAGGCGCAGCTGCTCGACGCGGAGGACGTGCGCCGGGCGCTGCGGGTGGCGGCCGGGTCGGCGTACGAGGCGGTGGCCCGGCCCGTGGAGGGCACGATGCTCAGCGTCGCCACGGGCGCGGCGCAGGCCGCCCAGTCCTCGGCCGGCGGGCTCGCCGAGGTGGTGCGGGCCGCGCACGCCGGGGCGCTGGCCGCCCTCGCCGAGACCCCGCGCCACCTCGGCGTGCTGCGGCGGGCCGGGGTGGTGGACGCCGGCGGGCTCGGGCTGGTCGCGGTGCTCGGCGCGCTGTGCCAGGCGGTCACCGGCGAGCCCCCGGCCGACCCCGGCCCCCCGTCCGCCGCGGGCGCGGGCACGTCCTTCCGCCACACGCACCCCGGCGCCGAGGACCCGGGGGGCGACCCCGAACGCACCGAACTCATCGAACCCGCCGATCTTGCGGAGCCCGCCGACCCCGCCGATCTCTGCGCCGAACCGCCGCCCCCCGACGGCGACGGACCCGCCTTCGAGGTCGTCTATCTGCTCGAAGCCGCCGACGACGGCCCCGTGCGCACCCTGCGCCGCCGCCTGGACGCCCTCGGCGACTCGCTCGTGGTCGTCGGCGGTGACGGCCTGTGGAACGTCCACGTGCACGTCGACGACGTGGGCGCCGCGATCGAGGCGGGCATCGAGGCGGGCCGCCCGCACCGGATCAAGGTCACCCACTTCGGCGACCAGACCGGGCGGCCGCGCCGCGAGCGGGCCGACCGGGCCGTGGTCGCCGTGGTGCCCGGCGGGGGCCTGGCCGACCTGTGCGCGCAGGCCGGCGCCACCGTGGTCGCCGTCCGCCCCGGCGAGCGCCCCGGCAGCGGGGAACTGGCCGCCGCCGTCCGCCGCGCCTACGCCCGCGAGGTCGTCCTGCTGCCCAACGACCCCGACCTGCGGCACACCGCCGGGGCCGCCGCCGAGCAGGCCCGTACGGACGGTGTCCGGGTCGCCCTGATCCCGACCCGCTCGGCGGTCCAGGGCCTGGCCGCCCTCGCCGTCCACGAGCCCGGCCGCCGCTTCGACGAGGACGTGGTCGCCATGACGGCGGCCGCCGGCGCCACCCGCTACGCCGAACTCGCCGTCGCCGAGCACCAGTCGTGGACGATGGCCGGCGTCTGCCAGGCCGGCGACGTGCTCGGCCTCATCGACGGCGACGTCGCCGTCATCGGCGCCGGCCTCGCCGAGACCGCGGTCGCCGTCCTGGACCGGATGCTCGCCTCCGGCGGCGAACTCGTCACCCTCGTCCTCGGCGCGACCGCCCCCGCCGACCTCGCCACCCGCATACGGACCCACGTCCTCGAACACCACCTCGCGGTGGACACCGTCACCTACGACGGCGGCACCGACGCCGCGCCCCTGCTCATCGGGGTCGAATAGGGCGGGTCCCACCGGTTGTCGGCCCCATGCGCGAGGATTGGGGGCGATGACGACCAAGAACCCGCTGGACGATCCGCTGCGCAAACTCGTCGGCGACCGCACCGCGAAGGTGCTCGGCGAGCATCTGGGGCTGCGCACGACCGGCGACCTGCTGCACCACTACCCGCGGCGGTACGCCGAGCGCGGCGAGCTGACGCGGCTGGCGGACCTGCCGGTGGACGAGTACGTGACGGTGGTCGCGCAGATCGCGAAGGCCGACAAGCGGACGTACGGGGGCGGCTCGGGGGTCCGGCTGGAGGTGGTGGTCACCGACGGCAGCGGCTCGCTGACGCTGGTGTTCTTCAGCAAGGCCGCGCACGCGCACGCCCACCGGCTGATCCCGGGCCGCCGCGGGATGTTCTCCGGCAAGGTCTCGGTCTTCAACCGCACCCGCCAACTGGCCCACCCCGACTACCAGTTGCTCGACGCGGACGACGGCGAGGACGCCCGGGAGGCGGTCGACGCCTTCGCCAACCGGCTGATCCCGCTCTACCCGGCGTGCAAGCAGATCACCTCGTGGCGGATCGCCCAGGCCGTGGACACGGCGATCGACTCGCTGTCGGCGACCGGCTGGGAGGGCGTCGGGGAGCCGCTGCCGGAGCAGTTGCGCGAGGGCCGCGGCCTGGTCGGGCTGCCCGAGGCGCTGGAGAAGATCCACCGGCCGCGGTCCAAGCAGGACATCGCCGAGGCCCGGCACCGGCTGAAGTGGGACGAGGCGTTCGTGCTCCAGGTCGCGCTGGCCCGGCGCAGGGCGGCGGACTCCGCGCTGTCCGCCGTGCCGCGCGTGCCGGTGGAGGACGGCCTGCTGACCGCCTTCGACGCGAAGCTGCCCTTCACCCTCACCGACGGCCAGCGCGCCGTGTCGGCCGAGATCTTCACCGACCTGGCCACCGACCACCCCATGCACCGCCTGCTCCAGGGCGAGGTCGGCTCCGGCAAGACCATGGTGGCCCTGCGCGCGATGCTCGGCGTGGTGGACGCCGGCGGCCAGGCCGCGATGCTCGCCCCCACCGAGGTGCTGGCCCAGCAGCACCACCGCTCGATCACCGAGATGATGGGCGACCTCGCCGAGTCCGGCATGCTCGGCGGCTCCGACGTCGGCACCAAGGTGGTGCTGCTCACCGGCTCGATGAACACCGCCACCCGTCGCCGGGCGCTGCTGGACCTGGTGACCGGCGAGGCCGGGATCGTCGTGGGCACCCACGCCCTGATCGAGGACAAGGTGCGCTTCCACGACCTCGGCCTGGTCGTCGTGGACGAGCAGCACCGCTTCGGGGTGGAGCAGCGCGACGCCCTGCGGGCCAAGGCCGAGCGCCCGCCGCACCTGCTGGTGATGACGGCCACCCCGATCCCGCGCACGGTCGCGATGACGGTCTTCGGCGACCTGGAGACCTCCGTGCTCGACCAACTGCCCGCCGGGCGCTCGCCGATCGCCACCCACGTCGTCCCGGCCGCGGAGAAGCCGCACTTCCTGTCCCGGGCCTGGGAGCGGGTGCGCGAGGAGGCGCAGGCCGGCCACCAGGCGTACGTGGTCTGCCCGCGGATCGGCGACTCCGAAGACGGGGGCGCCAGGGGTGGCGGGGACGTCGGGGACCTTGAGGGCCCCGAGAGCACGGCACCCCGGTTTTCGGAGTCGAAGAAGAAGCCGGACGACGACGGCGAGCGCCGCCCGCCGCTGGCCGTCCTGGACATCGCCGAGCAGATCGCCGCGGGCCCGCTGAACGGGCTGCGGGTGGAGGTGCTGCACGGCCGGATGGCCCCGGAGGCCAAGGACGACGTGATGCGCCGCTTCTCGGCCGGGCAGACGCACGTCCTGGTGGCCACCACCGTGATCGAGGTGGGGGTCAACGTGCCCAACGCCACCGCCATGGTGATCATGGACGCCGACCGGTTCGGCGTCTCCCAGCTCCACCAGCTGCGCGGCCGGGTCGGCCGGGGCACCGCGCCCGGGCTGTGCCTGCTGGTCAGCGAGGCGCCCGAGGCGAGCCCGGCCCGCACCCGGCTGGACGCGGTGGCCCGCACGCTCGACGGCTTCGAGCTGTCCCGGATCGACCTCGAACAGCGCCGCGAGGGCGACGTGCTCGGCCAGGCCCAGTCCGGCACCCGCTCCAGCCTGCGGGTGCTGGCGGTGATCGACGACGAGGAGGTCATCGCAGCCGCCCGGGACGAGGCCACCGCCCTCGTGGCCGCCGACCCCGACCTCGACGGTCACCCGGACCTGCGCAGCGCGCTGGACAGCCTGCTCGACGCCGACCGCGAGGAGTACCTCGACAAGGGCTGACCGCCCGGCCGAAGCGCCGCGGGGCCGGCGGGGGAGGACCGCCGGGGGAGGAGGTCCGGGGCCCCGCCCGGTCCGGGCCGCCCGCACCCCCAGGCGGTAGGGTCGGTCCGTGAGCAGCTCATGACCCGCGTGATCGCCGGCACGGCCGGCGGCCGCCGGCTGGCCGTCCCTCCGGGCAACGGGACCCGGCCCACCTCGGACCGGGCCAGGGAGGCGCTCTTCTCCACCTGGGAGTCGCTGCGCGGCACCCTCCAGGGGGCCCGGGTGCTGGACCTGTACGCCGGTTCGGGCGCGGTCGGCCTGGAGGCCCTCTCCCGCGGCGCCGAGCACGTGCTGATGGTCGAGGCCGAGCCGCGCGCCGCCCGTACCGTCCGTGAGAACACCGCCTCGCTGGGGCTGCCCGGGGCCGAGGTCCGGGCCGCCCGCGCCGAGCGGACCGTCGAGGGACCGCCACCCGGCGAGCCGTACGACATCGTCTTCCTCGACCCGCCCTACGACGTGCCCGCCGACGAGTTGGGCGAGATCCTCCTCACACTCGCCGCCAACCACTGGCTGGCCGACTCCGCGCTCGTCACCGTGGAGCGGGCGACCCGCGGGGGCGTCTTCGGCTGGCCACGGGGGTTCGACGACGTGCGGTCCCGGCGGTACGGCGAGGCCACGCTTTGGTACGGTCGCGCCGCCGCTCCCGGCACCGGGTCATGAGCCCGGGCCGGCCGGCGCGTTCGTGCGACGAGCCCGTCCCGAGCACCAGCACCCGTCACACCCGTACGGAGAGCGAGGAGCCAGTCTTGCGCCGCGCAGTCTGTCCGGGGTCGTTCGACCCCGTCACCAACGGACACCTCGACATCATCGTCCGCGCGTCCCGGCTGTACGACACCGTGTACGTCGCGGTGATGATCAACAAGTCGAAGAAGGGCCTGTTCGACATCGACGAGCGGATCGCGCTCATCGAGGAGGTCACCGGCGAACTCGGCAACGTGCGGGTGGAGGCCTTCCACGGCCTGCTCGTCGACTTCTGCAAGCAGCGCGAGATCCCCGCCATCGTCAAGGGCCTTCGCGCCGTCAGCGACTTCGACTACGAACTCCAGATGGCCCAGATGAACATCGGCCTGTCCGGGGTGGAGACCCTTTTCGTCCCCACCAACCCCACCTACAGCTTCCTGTCCTCCAGCCTGGTGAAGGAAGTCGCCCAATGGGGCGGTGACATCTCGCACTTGGTGCCCCCACCGGTTCTGGACGCGCTCAACGCCAAGCTCCGGCAGCAGTAGGCTTCCCGTTGTGGACGTCCAGAAGAAGCTCGATGAGATCGTGGCGACGGTCGGCAGTGCCCGGTCGATGCCGATGTCGGCCTCCTGTGTGGTGAACCGGGCCGAGCTGCTCGCGCTGCTCGATGAGGTCTCCGCCGCGCTGCCCGACTCGCTGTCGCAGGCGCGCGAACTCCTCGGCGGCCGCGAGCAGATGGTCCAGGAGGCGCAGGTCGAGGCCCAGCGGATCATCGACTCCGCGCACGCCGAGCGCGGCTCGCTCGTCTCCGACACCGAGGTCGCCCGGCGGTCCCAGGACGAGGCCGAGCGCATCCTCGCCGAGGCCCGCCGCGAGGCCGACGAGATCCGCGCCGAGGCCGACGACTACGTGGACAGCAAGCTGGCCAACTTCGAGGTGGTCCTCACCAAGACCATCGGCTCGGTCGACCGCGGCCGGGAGAAGCTGCTCGGCCGCGACCCGTACGCCGCCGAGGGCCAGTACGCCGAGGACGACCCGGAGGCGCCCGAGCGCAGTTCCGACCCCGAGACGCTGCGCCGCCGCGCCGACGAGTACGTCGACGCCAAGATGCGCGCCTTCGAGGCCGTGCTCAGCAAGACCCTGGAGGCGGTGGGCCGCGGCCGGCTCAAGCTCACCGGCCACAACCCGATCGACGACCTCGCGGCCCAGATCGCCGCCGCCGACGCGGCCGGCGGCGGCCCGGAGGTCCACCGCCAGTCCGACGCCGAGTACCTGGCGGGCCTGGCCGCCCCGGCGTCCGCCGAGCGGGCCGACCTGACCCAGTACGGCTACGAGCCGCCCGCCGCCGCCCCCGCGGCGCCGCAGCAGCAGCCCGACCCCGCCTACGCCTACCAGGCGCAGGAAAGCTACCCGCAGGGCGGCTACGACGCCGAGGGCTACCCGCAGCAGCAGGAGTACGTCCAGCAGGCCGGCTACGCCGAGACCTACGGCGGCCAGCAGGGCTACCCGCAGGACCCCGGCCAGGGCTACGCCGAGCCGTACGGCGGCCAGCAGGGCTACCCGCAGCAGTACCCCGCGCAGATCCCGTACCAGCAGCAGGGGCAGCACTACTCGCAACAGCAGTCGGCCGCGCTCGACGAGACCAGCCTCTTCGACACCTCGATGATCGACCTCAACCGGCTGCGGGAGCTCGAACAGGGCCTGTGAGCACCGGCCCCGGCCGGTGCCGGTGCCCGCAACCGCCGTGTTTGGGCGGGGGCGGCGCGTCCAGTATCCTGTCAGCTCCAGCCGTGTGACACTCCGGCGCTTCGGGCTGCCCGCCCGCAAGGGGCGCCGGGCGGTCCGCATCCGAGGGACTGTCGATCGGCACCCGCTCGACACAGAAAGCAGGAAGCCCTGAACACCCGCCTCGACCACCGCAACCCCCTCGTGTTCGACACGCACGAGCTGGGTCGGCGTCCTGGTGCGATGAAGAAGGTCTCCCGCACGGTGTCGGCCCCCAAGGACCTCGGTCTCGCCGGGGTCATCGAGGTGCCCGAGGGCACCGACGTCGAGCTGGAGCTCCGCCTGGAATCGGTGATGGAGGGCGTGCTGGTCACCGGCACCGCCCGCGCACCGGTCGAGGGGGAGTGCGTAAGGTGTCTGGAGCCGGTCGGGCGCGAGCTCGACGCGGAGTTCCAGGAATTGTTCTCCTACCCCGACGCCGACACCCGGACCGCCCGCAGGGACGAAGCCGGTGACGACGCCGAAGCCGCCGAGAACGATGACACGCTGTGCCTCGAGGACGATCTCTTCGACCTCGAACCCGTGCTGCGGGACGCGGTGGTGCTCGCACTGCCCATGCAGCCGGTGTGCCAGGACGACTGCCCGGGCCTGTGCTCCCAGTGCGGAGCGCGGCTGGTCGACGACCCGGACCACCACCACGAGGTCACCGACATCCGGTGGGCGGCCTTGCAGGACCTGAGCAAAGACCTGAACCAGCAGAACGGTGCCGCACCCGGCGCCGACGAGAACCAGGAGAAGTAGCCGTGGCTGTTCCGAAGCGGAAGATGTCGCGCAGCAACACGCGCCACCGCCGTTCGCAGTGGAAGGCTGCGCCCGTGTCCCTGGTGGCCTGCGAGCGCTGCCACGAGCCCAAGCTCCAGCACATCGCGTGCCCGAGCTGCGGGACCTACAACCGTCGTCAGGTCCTCGAGGTCTGATCGGCAGGTGACAGGCCCCGTGTCCTCCACGTCCCCCACAGCTTCGACACCCGACGCGACGGCGTCGAAGAAGGCCGCGACGGACCATGCCTCGTCCCACACGATTCTGGAAGGGCGGCTCGGGTACACCCTCGAGCCCGCCCTTCTGGTACGTGCGCTGACCCACCGCTCGTACGCGTACGAGAACGGCGGGCTGCCCACCAACGAGCGGCTGGAGTTCCTCGGGGACTCCGTGCTCGGCCTGGTGGTCACCGACACCCTCTACCGCACCCACCCCGACCTGCCCGAGGGCCAACTGGCCAAGCTGCGGGCCGCGGTGGTCAACTCCCGGGCGCTGGCCGGCGTCAGCCGCGGGCTCGACCTGGGCGCGTTCATCCGGCTCGGCCGGGGCGAAGAGGGCACCGGTGGACGGGACAAGGCGTCCATCCTCGCGGACACGCTCGAGGCGGTGATCGGGGCGGTCTATCTGGACCAGGGCCTCGACGCGGCCTCCGAACTGGTCCACCGGCTGTTCGACCCACTGATCGAGGAGTCCTCCAACCTCGGCGCCGGGCTCGACTGGAAGACCTCCCTCCAGGAGCTCACCGCCGCTGAAGGGCTCGGCGTCCCCGAGTACGTCGTCAGCGAGTCCGGTCCCGACCACGAGAAGACCTTCACGGCTGCCGCCCGCGTCGGTGGTGTCGAGTACGGCACCGGCACCGGCCGCAGCAAGAAGGAAGCCGAGCAGCAGGCCGCCGAGGCGGCCTGGCGCGCCATCCGCAAGACGGCCGCCCCTTCCGCCGAGACATCGGCCTAGGGTCCGCCGAGAAGCCCGTCAGGGCGCCCTCGGGGCATCGGGGACCTCTCCGAGCCACCGGGGGCGCCCTTCTCCGTACCGGGGAAGGAACCATGCCCGAGCTACCCGAGGTCGAAGTCGTCCGGCGCGGGCTGGCCGACTGGGCCGCGGGCCGCACCGTGGACGAGGTCGCCGTGCTGCACCCGCGCGCCGTACGGCGGCACGCGGCCGGCGGCGAGGACTTCGCCCGGCGGCTCACCGGCGTCACCCTGGGCACGCCCCGCCGCAGGGGCAAGTACCTGTGGATCCCGCTGGAATCGGCGCGGTCGGGCACCTCGATGGTCGCCCACCTGGGCATGAGCGGGCAGTTCCTGATCCGCCCGGAGTCGGCGCCCGCCGAGACCCACCTGCGGGTGCGGCTCACCTTCCGGGACGAGCTCGGCACCGACTGCCGCTTCGTCGACCAGCGCACCTTCGGCGGCCTGTCGCTCCATGACACGCTCCCGGGCGACCCCGACGGCCTCCCGCAGCCGCTCGCGCACATCGCCCGCGACCCGATCGACCCGGAGTTCGACGACGACGCCTTCCACGCCGCCCTGCGCCGCAAGCGCACCACGATCAAGCGGGCCCTGCTCGACCAGACCCTGATCAGCGGGGTCGGCAACATCTACGCGGACGAGGCGCTGTGGCGCACCCGCCTGCACTACGACCGCCCCACCGCCGCGCTGACCCGCCCGCGGACCGCCGAACTGCTCACCCACATCCGTGAGGTGATGGGCGACGCGCTGGCCGCCGGCGGCACCAGCTTCGACAGCATGTACGTCAACGTGAACGGCCAGTCCGGCTACTTCGACCGCTCGCTGGACGCCTACGGCCGCGAGGACGAGCCCTGCCGCCGGTGCGGCACCCCGATCCGGCGCCGCGCCTGGATGAACCGCTCCAGCTACTTCTGCCCGCGCTGCCAGCCGGTGCCGCGCCCGGCGTCGTAGCGCTCCCGGGCGGCGAGCACGTCGGGCATCCGGCCCTCCACGTGCGCGATGAGCGCCAGCAGGCGCCGCGCGGTCTCCTGGCCGAGGGCGGAGAGCCGGTATTCCACGTGCGGCGGGTTGGCCGGGCGGGCGTGCCGCAGCACCAGCCCGTCCCGCTCCAGCGCGTGGAGCGTCTGGGAGAGCATCTTCTCGCTCACGCCGTCCACCCGGCGGCGCAGCTCGTTGAAGCGCAGGGTGTCCTCGGCGAGCGCGGACATGATCAGGACGCCCCAGCGCCCGGTGACGTGCTCCAGCACGCCGCGCGAGGGGCAGTCGCGAGCGAAGACGCAGAAGGCGTCCTCCGACGCGTCCTGCGCCGCGCTCTTTTCCGTGCTCTCCTCCGCGTGCTGCGGCGTCCCCCCGGTCACCTGGCCCATGAGGCGCAATATACCCGCGCACGGCGCTCACCGAGAGGCAGCGCTTTCGAAAAGTGAGCGCGCTCCGGCCGCCCCGGGCCCGCGGCGGGCCGCCCGCTCAGGCGCCCCGCCCGTCCGGGCTCAGTAGCCGAAGTCCTGCGTCCACCACGGGCCGCCGCTGCCGAAGTGGATCCCGACGCCGAGCGTCGTGTACTGGCAGTTGAGGATGTTCGCCCGGTGGCCGGGGCTGTTCATCCAGGCGTCCATCACGGCCTGGGCGTCGGGCTGGCCCATGGCGATGTTCTCGCCGCCGAGGTTGCTGATGCCGAGCTTGGCCGCACGGTCCCAGGGGTCGTTGCCGTCCGGGTCGGTGTGGTCGAAGAAGCCGCGGGCGGCCATCTCGTCGCTGAAGTTCTGCGCCAGCGTGTTCAGCGACGAGCTCGCGGTCAGCGGCTTGCAGCCGGCCGTGGCCCGCTGCTGGTTGACCAGGGTGAGGATCTGCGCCCGGGCCGCGGTGACCGCGTCGGTCGCCTTCGAGGTGGAGGGGGTCGCGGTGTGCGGGGCGACCCGCGTCACGGGGGTGGTGGGCGCCGCGGTCGTCCGGGTCGGCGTCGGCGCGGCCGTACGGGTCGCGGTGCGGGTCGCGGTGGCCGTGGGCTTCGCCGAGGGGCTGCCCGCAGACGGGGTGCCCGCGGTGGCCGTGGTGCCGTCCGGCGCCGGGGTGTAGGTCCCGCCCAGCGGGGAGGGGGCGTCGCTGCCGGTCACCGCGGGCCCGGGACCGTCGGCCGTCGTCGTCGGGCCGTCCCCGGTGATCCGGTCCAGGTCGCCGCCCACCTGGGACAGCAGCCCGGAGGACGCGGCGACCGCGCCCACCGCCATGGCGGCCGACGAGGCCACCAGCCCCGTCCGCAGCGGATGGTGCCTGCGCCGGCCGCGGTGGCCGCGCGGGCCGGGCTGCGGGGCCGCGGGCTGCTCATGACGGCTGTGACGCCCCATGTGCCGCACTCCTCACTGCTCGCCTGTGAAGCGGGAGCCCGGGCCCTACGCCATCGAGATCCGGCTGGCCCGAACGGATGAACGCCTGCTGGGGGGCGACTGTAGCGGAATTGCGGGCGCGCGCGATGTGATGCGCGCCTAATCCAAGGGATAGCGTGCGCACATGAACGAAAATGTCCGGCTCACCGCGTGGGTGCGCGGCCGGGTGCAGGGGGTGGGCTTCCGCTGGTGGACCCGCGCCACCGCGCTGGAGATCGGCGGACTGGCCGGGTACGCGGGCAATCTCTCGGACGGGCGGGTCCAGGTCGTCGCCGAGGGCCCCCGGGAGGGCTGCCAGCGCCTGCTGGAGTGGCTGGACCACGGCGACACGCCCGGGCGTGTCGACGGAGTGACCGAAATCTGGGGGGTCCCGCGGGGCGGGTACGAGGGTTTCGAGATTCGATGAGCACAACCCGTTGCCATATGACGATCGGCGTGTCAGGCTGCCCCCAGCACAGATGATCTCTCTCCATCTGCAGACCTTCTTATTTCCACGCGGGTAGCCCGCGGCGCCCGTGCGCGCCGTGATTCTGAGGCGGACCCGGACCGCTGGGCTGTGATCGTGTTGACCGTCATCCCTTTTGGTGAGACGCTGGAAGCCCCGCACATCGTGGCACCAAAGAATGATATGAGCGGCCACGGGGTCGCCACCTGCGCGGGAGCGTAACCCTCACCCACGACCCACCCGCTCCGGTCGGTCACTCAGCGTGGAGGACCATCCATCATGGCAAAGGCGCTTCTCGGTTACGTCGGCGGTCCCGACCCGCGACTCCTCTCCGAGATGCGAAGGCTTCAGCAGCGCGTTCAGGACCTGGAGTCCGAGCTTCTCCGCATGCAGGCGGAAAATGACGCACTGTCTGTCGCATCGCGTGAAGAGTCGCTGCTCAGCAGCATCGACGTAACTCGCGCGGAGCCCGTGCTCGCCTGATCCGGCGTCTGTGGGACAACACCACATCGTCGGACGGGAGTCCTCGGACACCGCCAGGGCAACTTCAAGGGACGCTTCGGCGTCCCTTTGTAGTTCCCCGCCTTTTCCGCTCGTGGGTCCCGCAGCCGCTCGCACCCTCCCCTGATCTCTTCGCCCCGCGCCCGCACGCGCCGGTCACGGTGTCCGCTCTACGTCTGATGTGCCCTGCACATTCCTCGGTGAAACCGGGCTCGGCGGGTAGAGTCGACCGGCGTGCACCTGAAGAGCCTCACCCTGCGCGGGTTCAAGTCGTTCGCCTCCGCGACGACTCTGCGCTTCGAACCCGGAATCACCTGCGTCGTCGGGCCGAACGGCTCCGGCAAGTCCAATGTGGTGGACGCGCTGTCCTGGGTGATGGGTGAACAGGGCGCCAAGTCGCTGCGCGGCGGCAAGATGGAGGACGTCATCTTCGCCGGCACCACCGGCCGCCCCCCGCTGGGCCGCGCCGAGGTGTCGCTGACCATCGACAACTCCGACGGCGTGCTGCCCATCGAGTACGCCGAGGTCACCATCACGCGGATCATGTTCCGCAACGGCGGCAGCGAGTACCAAATCAACGGCGACACCTGCCGGCTGCTGGACATCCAGGAACTGCTGTCGGACTCCGGCATCGGCCGGGAGATGCACGTCATCGTCGGCCAGGGCCAGCTCGACTCCGTGCTGCACGCCGACCCGATGGGCCGCCGCGCCTTCATCGAGGAGGCGGCCGGCGTCCTCAAGCACCGCAAGCGCAAGGAGAAGGCGCTGCGGAAGCTCGACGCGATGCAGGCCAACCTCGCCCGCGTCACCGACCTCACCGGGGAACTGCGCCGCCAGCTCAAGCCGCTCGGCCGCCAGGCCCAGGTCGCCCGCCGGGCCGCCGTCATCCAGGCCGACCTGCGCGACGCCCGGCTGCGCCTGCTCGCCGACGACCTGGTCACCCTGCGCGAGGCGCTGCGCGCCGAGGTCGCCGACGAGGCCGCGCTCAAGGCCCGGCGCGACGCCGTCGAGGAGCGGTTGGCCGAGGCCCAGCGGCGCGAGGCCCGGCTGGAGGAGCAGGTGCGCGCGCTGACCCCGCGGGTCACCGAGGCCCAGGCCGCCTGGTACGCGCTGTCGCAGCTCACCGAGCGGGTCCGCGGCACCATCGGCCTGGCCGAGCAGCGGCACCGGCACGCCACCGGCCAGCCCGCCGACGAGCGGCGCGGCCGCGACCCCGAGGACATGGAGCGCGAGGCCGCGCGCATCCGCGAGCAGGAGGCCGAACTGGCCGAGGCGCTCGACGCCGCCCAGCGCGCCCTGGACGACACGGTCACCCACCGGGCCGAGCTGGAGCGCCGGTTGACCGAGGAGGAGACCCGGCTCAAGGCCGCCGCCCGCGCCATCGCCGACCGCCGCGAGGGCCTGGCCCGGCTCGGCGGCCAGGTCAGCGCCGCCCGGTCCAAGGCCACCGCCGCCGAGGCGGAGATAAACCGCTTGTCGGCCGCCCGGGACGACGCCCGCGACCGCGCGGAGTCCGCCCAGGCTGAGTACGAGGAGCTGAACGCCCAGGTCGAGGGCCTGGACTCCGACGACACCGAACTCGACGCCCGGTTCGAGGCCGCGCGGGCCGAACAGTCGGCCGCCGAGGAGGAGTTCACCGCCGCCCGGGAGACCGCCACCGCCGCCGAGCGCCGGCGCGCCGCCGTGGCCGCCCGCCGCGACGCCCTCGCGCCCGCGCTGCGCCGCAAGGACGGCACCGGCGCGCTGCTGGGCACCGCCGGCGTGCTCGGCTCGGCCGCCGCGCTGCTGCGGGTGGCCCCCGGCTACGAGATCCCGGTCGCGGCCGCGCTCGGCGCCGCCGCCGACGCGGTCGCCGTCAGCGGCCCCGCCGCGGCCGCCGACGCCCTGCGCCTGCTGCGCAAGGACGACGCGGGCCGGGCCGCGCTCCTCCTCGCCGAAGCGCCCGATCCGGCGTCCGGCCGGCCGCCCGCCGTCCCGGCCGGGGAGCTGCCCGCCGGCGCCCGGTACGCCGTCGACCTCGTCCGGGCCGACGACCTGGACGGCGTCCTGCGGCCCGCGGTCCACCGGCTGCTGCGGGACGTGGTGGTCGTGGACTCGCTCGGCGACGCCGAGGACCTGGTCGCCCGGCACCCCGCGCTCACCGCCGTCACCGCCGAGGGCGACCTGCTGGCCGCGCACACCGCGGTCGGCGGCAGCGCCAAGGCGCCCAGCCTGCTGGAGGTGCAGGCCCAGGTCGACGAGGCCGCCGCGGAGGCGGAGCGGCTCGGCGCGGAGTGCGAGGAGCTGGCGGAGCGTCAGGAGGCGGCCAAGGAGCGGCGGGCCGCCGCCGCCCGCGCGGTGGACGAGCTCGCGCAGCGCCGGCGGGCCGCCGAGAAGGAGAAGGCGTCCGTCGCCCAGCGGCTCGGCCGGTTCGGCGGGCAGGCCAGGGCCGCCGCCGGCGAGGCGGAGCGCGCCGCCGCGGCCGTGCTGCGGGCCCAGGAGACGCTCGCCGCCGCCCGCGAGGAGCTGGAGGAGCTGTCCTACCGGCTCGGCGAGGCCCAGGAGGAGCCCGGCGAGGAGGAGCCCGACACCTTCGCCCGCGACCGGCTCGCCGCCGACGGGGCCAACGCCCGGCAGACCGAGATGGAGGCCCGGCTCCAGGTGCGCACCCACGAGGAGCGGGTCAAGGGCCTGGCCGGGCGCGCCGACGGCCTGGACCGGGCGGCCCGCGCCGAGCGGGAGACCCGGGCCCGGGCCGAGCGCCGCCGGGCCCGGCTGGCGTACGAGGCGTCGGTCGCCGCCGCCGTGCTCACCGGCGCCCGCGGGCTGCTGGCCTGCGTGGAGGTCTCCCTGGGCCGCGCCGAGGACGAGCGGGCCGCGGCCGAGCGGGCCCGGGCCGAGCGCGAGGCGGAGCTGGGCCAGGAGCGGCGCCGCGGCCGCGAGCTGACCTCCGAACTGGACCGGCTGACCGGCGACGTGCACAAGGGCGAGGTGCTCGGCGCCGAGAAGCGGATGCGGATCGAGCAGATGGAGACCAAGGCGCTGGAGGAGCACGGCATGGAGCCGGCCGGCCTGGTGGCCGAGTACGGCCCCGACCAGCCCGTGCCGCCCTCCCCGCCGGCCGAGGGCGAGGAGCTGCCCGCCGACCCGGAGCACCCGCGCAACCAGCCGCGCCCGTACGCGCGGCCCGAGCAGGAGAAGCGGCTGAAGGCGGCCGAGAAGGCGTACGCCCAGCTGGGCAAGGTCAACCCGCTGGCGCTGGAGGAGTTCGCCGCCCTGGAGGAGCGGCACAAGTTCCTCACCGAACAGCTGGAGGACCTGCGCCGCACCCGCGCCGACCTGCTCCAGGTCGTCAAGGACGTGGACGAGCGGGTGGAGCAGGTCTTCACCGCGGCCTTCCACGACACCGCCCGCGAGTTCGAGGGCGTCTTCAGCCGGCTCTTCCCCGGCGGCGAGGGCCGCCTGCTGCTCACCGACCCGGACAACATGCTCACCACCGGCGTCGACGTGGAGGCCCGCCCGCCCGGCAAGAAGGTCAAGCGGCTCTCCCTGCTGTCCGGCGGCGAGCGCTCGCTGACCGCCGTGGCCATGCTGGTGTCGATCTTCAAGGCCCGGCCGAGCCCCTTCTACGTGATGGACGAGGTCGAGGCGGCCCTGGACGACACCAACCTCCAGCGGCTGATCCGGATCATGGAGGAGCTCCAGGAGAGCTCGCAGCTGATCGTGATCACCCATCAGAAGCGCACGATGGAGGTCGCCGACGCGCTGTACGGCGTGTCCATGCAGGGCGACGGCGTGTCCAAGGTGATCAGCCAGCGGCTGCGGGAGGGCAAGCGCGGCAGCCGGACTGCATCGGTTCCCCGACCGGGGGAAGACGGATCTCCACAAGTGGTGGTGGCCGGTACGGCGTCGGCCGACCACTAGGAGTTCCCGACCCTCGCACGAGGGCTCGCCGCCGAGACGGAGGAGCCGCACGTGACCAGCACCGCGCGACGTACCGGGACCGCGGAGCCGGCCCCGTCCACCGCCCCCCTGGGGCATGTCGTCTTCATCGCCGCGGCGGCCGCCATGGGCGGCTTCCTCTTCGGCTACGACAGCGCCGTCATCAACGGCGCCGTCGAGGCGATCCGCGACCGGTACGACGTCGGCTCGGCCGCCCTCGCCCAGGTCATCGCCATCGCTCTGATCGGCTGCGCGATCGGCGCCGCCACCGCCGGCCGGATCGCCGACCGCATCGGCCGCATCCCGTGCATGCGCATCGCCGCGGTGCTCTTCACCGCCAGCGCGGTCGGCTCCGCGCTGCCGTTCGCGCTGTGGGACCTGGCCATGTGGCGGATCGTCGGCGGCTTCGCCATCGGGATGGCCTCGGTGATCGGCCCGGCCTACATCGCCGAGGTCTCCCCGCCGGTCTACCGCGGCCGGCTCGCCTCCTTCCAGCAGGCGGCCATCGTGCTCGGCATCGCCGTCTCCCAACTGGTCAACTGGGGCCTGCTGCACGCCGCCGGCGGCGACCAGCGCGGCTCGCTGCTCGGCGTGGAGGCGTGGCAGGTCATGCTCGGCGTCATGGTCGTCCCGGCCCTCGTCTACGGGCTGCTGTCCTTCGTCATCCCCGAGTCCCCGCGCTACCTGCTCACCGCGGGCCGCGAGCGCGACGCGCGGGCCGTGCTCGCCGACGTCGAGGGCCGCGGCACCGACCTGGACGCCCGCGTCGAGCAGATCCGCACCGCCATGCACCGCGAGCACAAGGCGTCCTTCCGCGACCTGCTGGGTTCGCGGTGGGGCTTCCTGCCGATCGTCTGGATCGGTATCGGCCTGTCCGCCTTCCAGCAGCTGGTCGGCATCAACGTGGCCTTCTACTACTCCGCCACGCTCTGGCAGTCCGTCGGCGTCGACCCCAACAGCTCGTTCTTCTACTCCTTCACCACCTCCATCGTGAACATCGTCGGCACGGTGATCGCGATGCTGTTCGTGGACCGCGTCGGCCGCCGGCCGCTGGCCCTGATCGGCTCCGCCGGCATGGCCGTCGCCCTGGCCCTGGAGGCGTGGGCCTTCTCCTCCCGCAGCGGCGACACCCTGCCCGACACCCAGGGCACCGTGGCCCTGGTGGCCGCGCACTGCTTCGTGCTCTTCTTCGCCCTGTCCTGGGGCGTGGTGGTCTGGGTCCTGCTCGGCGAGATGTTCCCCAACCGGATCCGCGCCGCGGCCCTCGGCGTCGCCGCGAGCGCCCAGTGGATCGCCAACTGGGCGATCACCGCCAGCTTCCCCAGCCTGGCCGACTGGAACCTGTCGGCGACCTACGTCGTCTACGCCGGTTTCGCCCTGCTCTCGATCCCCTTCGTGCTGCTCTTCGTCAAGGAGACCAAGGGCAAGGCACTGGAGGACATGGGCTGACCCGGCGCGCGCTCCACGGCGAGCCGCGGGGGCCGTGCTAGGCAGGAACGGCCGAAGGCTGATACTGGGAGCGTTATGGAATACCTGATCCTTGTCCTCGTTGTCATCGCCCTGGTCGTGGTCATCGGGGCCGGGGGGCTGCTGGTCGGCCGGCGGCGCAAGCGGCAGCAGCCGACTGGCCGACCAGCAGCCCCGTCGGCCACCCCCACGATCACCCAACCGCCTGCCGAACCGCACGTCGGGGACGAGGCCGCCACCGGGGAGGAGGAGGCCCGCCGGACCGTCGAGGACGTCGCGGCGCCCGGGGCGGCGCCCGCTCCCGACACCCTGGTCGAGGAGCTGCCCGAGGTCGAGGTCGAGCGGCCCGAGCCCTCCGCCGGCCGGCTGGTGCGGCTGCGCTCCCGGCTCTCCCGCTCCCAGAACTCCCTCGGCAAGGGGCTGCTCACCCTGCTGTCCCGGGAGCGCCTGGACGAGACCACCTGGGAGGAGGTCGAGGACACCCTCCTCACCGCCGACGTCGGTGTGGCCCCGACCCAGGAACTCGTCGAGCGGCTGCGCACCCGGGTGCGGGTGCTCGGCACCCGGACGCCCGACGAGCTGCGCACCCTGCTCCGCGAGGAACTGGTCGCCCTCATCGACCCCGAGCTCGACCGCACGCTGCACACCGAGAGCGGCGAGGAGACGCCCGCGGTGGTGCTGGTCGTCGGCGTCAACGGCACCGGCAAGACGACCACCACCGGCAAGCTGGCCCGGGTGCTGGTCGCCGACGGCCGCAGCGTCGTTCTGGGCGCTGCCGACACCTTCCGGGCCGCCGCCGCCGACCAGCTGGAGACCTGGGGCGGGCGGGTCGGCGCGCGCACGGTCCGCGGGCCCGAGGGCGGCGACCCGGCCTCGGTCGCGTTCGACGCCGTCAAGGAGGGCATCGCCGCGGGCGCCGACACCGTGCTCATCGACACCGCCGGCCGGCTGCACACCAAGACCGGCCTGATGGACGAGCTGGGCAAGGTCAAGCGGGTGGTGGAGAAGCACGGCCCGGTGGACGAGGTGCTGCTGGTGCTCGACGCGACGACCGGGCAGAACGGGCTGGTGCAGGCCCGGGTCTTCGCCGAGGTCGTGGACATCACCGGCATCGTGCTCACCAAGCTGGACGGGACCGCCAAGGGCGGCATCGTGATCGCGGTGCAGCGGGAGCTGGGCGTGCCGGTCAAGCTGGTGGGCCTCGGCGAGGGCGCGGACGACCTGGCGCCCTTCGAGCCGGAGGCGTTCGTGGACGCCCTGATCGGGGAGTAGCCCTCGCCGGAAGGGCGCGGAGCAAGCAGAGGTGCGGAGTAAGGGGTGGTCACCAGGGCGGCCGCCCCTTACGCGTCGGGGGCGTTCTCCATGGTGGGGCGCCCCTTACGCGTCCCACCCGCGCTACGCGTAGGAGCGCTCCCGCTGCCGGTCGCGGTGGTCCCGGTGGCTGACGTAGGCGAGCGTGCCCAGCAGCAGGCGGGCCTCGGGCGGCTGGGGGACGGCGCCCAGGAACGGCTCGCGCAGCCAGCCGACCGGGCCGAGTCCGGCGACCTCCGACGGGGGAGCGGCGACGTGCTCGCCCCGGCCCATGCAGCGCAGGTCCAGGCGCGCGTCGTCCCACCCCATCCGGTAGAGCAGGTACGGCAGTTCGGCCGCCGCGCCGGGCGCCACGAAGAACTGCGCCCGCCCGGACGGGGTCAGCAGCACCGGCCCGAGGCGCAGCCCCATCCGCTCCAGCCGGGCCAGCGCCAGCCGCCCGGGCGCCTCCGCCACGTCGATCACGTCGAAGGTCCGGCCCACGGGCAGCAGCACCGACGCCCCCGGCATCCGCTCCCACACCTCGGCGGCCTGCCGTAACCCGGCGCCGGCCGGCACCTCGACCTCCGGGTCCACCGGGTGCCGCCCCTGCTCCTTGCAGGCCCGGTCGCCGCACGAGCAGGCCCCGTCGCGCTCGGCCCGCACCCCGGGCACGACCGCCCAGCCGCACCGCGCGGTGTACTCGGCCACGAGCGCGCACAGCGCCAGGCGCGTCCGGCGCCGGACGACGGCGCGCATCCCCGGGAGGGCCGCCACCCGGTCGGCCGTGTCGAGGGCCCGTGCTCCGGTCCGGTGCCGCCTCGTCGCGCGCATGCTGCCGATCGTGAACACCATGACCCCTCCAACGGATCGCCGCGCCGATGGTTACGCCACCTCACGAGCCGGTCCCACCGGCATGTGTCAAGTGAATCGCCTGCGGGGGCAGCCGAGTTCATTCAAAGGGGTGGCGAATGGTGGCGTTTCCGCAACATCGGTCGCGGCAGGGGTGAGCGGGGCACTATTTTACGGTTGAGGCCGAATGGACCTGGCCCGTGGATCGGCTCGCGAACGGCCGGTGAAGCGTCTGTGTTCATCCGGAGGTTACCGGAGTCCGCCGGCGCTCGCCCGTGCTCGACGTCGTCGGCACCACCAGCGGATCGAGCAGGCGCGGCCGAGGAGAAGCGGGACGGGGGCGCGACCATGAAGCCGGAGGGGGTCGGCCCACCGGACAAGCAGCCCAACGCGCACCTCACGTCGTGGTTCGTCCGCAGCGGCTGGTCGAAGGGTGAGCTCGCCCGTCAGGTCAACCGCAGGGCCCGCCAGTTGGGCGCCCACCACGTCAGCACCGACACCTCCCGGGTGCGCCGCTGGCTCGACGGCGAGCAGCCCCGCGAACCCATCCCGCGGATCCTGTCCGAGCTGTTCTCCGAGCGCTTCGGCTGCGTGATCCCGGTCGAGGACCTCGGTCTGCGCTCCGCCCACCAGCCCCCCTCCGGCGGGGACATCGACCTGCCCTGGGCCGGCCCGCAGACCGTGCAGCTCATCAACGAGTTCTCCCGCAGCGACCTGATGCTCGGCCGCCGCGGCTTCCTCGGCGCCTCCCTCGCGCTGTCCGCCGGCCCCGCCCTGCTCGAACCCCTCCAGCGCTGGCTGGTGCCCACCGGGCCCGGTCCCTCCGCCGCCGGCTTCTCTTCCGGCGGCCTCGCGGCCGCCGCCTTCGCGCCGCGCGACCTCGGCGGGCGGCCCTCCCGGCTGTCCGAGCAGGAGCTGGAGCTGCTGGAGTCCACCGCCGTGATGTTCCGGGAGTGGGACAGCCAGTGCGGCGGCGGGCTGCGCCGCAAGGCTGTCGTCGGCCAGCTGCACGAGGTCACCGACCTCCTCCAGGACCAGCACCCCGATTCCGTCACCCGCCGGCTGTACCGGGTCACCGCCGACCTCGCCGCCCTCGCCGGCTGGATGAGCTACGACGTCGGGCTCCAGCCCACCGCCCAGAAGTACCTGGTGCTCGCCCTGCACGCGGCCAAGGAGGCCGGGGACCGGCCGCTGGGCGCCTTCGTGCTGTCGTCCATGAGCCGCCAGATGATCCACCTGGAGCGGCCCGACGACGCGCTGGAGCTGATCCACCTCGCCCAGTACGGCAGCCGGGACTCCGCCGGCGCCACCACCCAGGCCATGCTGCACGCCCTGGAGGCGCGCGCCTACGCCAACATGGGCCAGGTCAACAAGTGCCACCGCGCGGTCCGGCTGGCCGAGGACACCTTTGAGGACTCCGACCCGACCGCGGACCCGCCCTGGATCAGCTTCTTCACCGAGGCCGAGCTGCACGCGGAGAACGCCCACTCCTACCGTGACCTGTCCTACGTCGCCGGCCGCAGCCCCGCCTACTGCTCCCTCGCCCGCGACAAGATGCAGGCGGCCGTCGACGGGTTCCGGGACGACCCGGTCCACCAGCGCGCCTACGCGCTGAACCTGGTCGGCATGGGCACCGTCCAGCTGCTGATGCGCGAGCCCGAGCAGGCCGCGGACTTCACCGACCGCGCCATCAGCGTCGCCAAGCGGGTCCGCTCCGAGCGGGTCAACACCCGGATACGGAAGACCGCGCAGACCGCCGTCCGCGACTTCGGCGACGTCCCCGCCGTCGCGAGCCTGGCCGACCGGCTCTCCGAGGAACTCCCGGAAGTCGCCGAATCCGCCTGAGAGCGCGGGCCCGCCGCGTCCCGTGCACCCCTCGGGACCGGTGCGATCGGCCCAGGTCCCCCCCGTATACAGCCCTTACCGAAGCGCCGGGTGGTTCACCTCCGCGTAACACGGACGACTTCTTCGTCACGGTGGTGAAACACCGCACGGCATCGACCGAAACCCGGCTCGGCGAACCTCGGAGACACAACCGGCCCACCCTGACACGCCCCGCGCGGGCCGTTCGGACGACGAGGAGACGCCGATGGCACCAGCCATCATGACGCTGGCCGCTGATGCGCCCAAGCTCGATTCTGGAAGTACGGCGTTCATGCTGATCAGCGCCGCCCTGGTGATGGTGATGACACCCGGTCTCGCCTTCTTCTACGGCGGCATGGTGCGGGTGAAGAGCGTCCTGAACATGCTGATGATGAGCTTCATCAGCCTGGGCATCATCAGCATCCTGTGGACCCTGTACGGCTTCAGCCTGGCCTTCGACTCGGGCTCCGGGTTCATGGGCGGCACCCACTGGTTCGGCATGCAGAACATCGGGATCAACGAGCTGTGGCCCGGCTACGGCATCCCGATCTACGTGTTCGCCGTGTTCCAGCTGATGTTCGCGATCATCACCCCGGCCCTGATAAGCGGCGCCCTGGCAGACCGGGTGAAGTTCACCGCCTGGTCGCTGTTCATCACGCTGTGGGCCACGATCGTGTACTTCCCGGTCGCGCACTGGGTGTGGGCGTCGGACGGCTGGCTGTTCAAGAAGGGCGTCATCGACTTCGCCGGCGGCACCGCGGTGCACATCAACGCCGGCGCAGCGGCCCTCGGCGTGATCCTGGTGATCGGCAAGCGCCACGGCTTCAAGCGCGACCCGATGCGCCCGCACAACCTGCCCCTGGTGATGCTCGGCTGCGGCCTGCTGTGGTTCGGCTGGTTCGGGTTCAACGCCGGCTCCTGGCTCGCCTCCGACGGCGTGGCCTCCGTGGCCTTCACCAACACCCAGGTCGCCACCGCCGCCGCCATGATCGGCTGGCTGATCTACGAGCGCCTGCGGCACGGCTCCTTCACCACCCTGGGCGCCGCCTCCGGCGCGGTCTCCGGCCTGGTCGCCATCACCCCGGCCTGCGGCTCGGTCTCGCCGCTCGGCGCGATCCTGCTCGGCCTGGTCACCGGCGTCATCTGCGCCGCCGCGGTCGGCCTGAAGTACCGCTTCAACTACGACGACTCGCTGGACGTCGTCGGCGTCCACATGGTCGGCGGCATCGTCGGCTCGCTGTCCATCGGCTTCCTGGCCACCGGCGGTGTCGGCCAGACCGCCAAGGGTGTCTTCTACGGGGGCGGCTGGCACCAGATGGGCCTGCAGCTCATCGGCGTCGGCGCGGTCCTCGGCTACTCCCTGGTGGCCTCGGCGATCCTTGCCAAGCTGGTCGACCTGGTGATGGGCTTCCGGGTCACCGAGGACGACGAGATCGCGGGCATCGACCAGGCCCAGCACGCCGAGACGGCCTACGACTACACCGGGGTCGGCGGCGGCGCCCGCCTCCTCGGCTCCATCGACACCAGCAGCGAGGTCGCAGCCTCCTCCATCAAGAAGGTGGACGTGTGAAGCTCATCACCGCCGTCGTCAAGCCGCACCGGCTCGACGAGATCAAGGAAGCGCTCCAGGCCTTCGGGGTGGCCGGCCTGACGATCACCGAGGCGGCCGGCTACGGCCGGCAGCGCGGCCACACCGAGGTCTACCGCGGGGCCGAGTACACCGTGGACCTGGTCCCGAAGATCCGCATCGAGGTGCTGGTCGAGGACTCCGACGCCGAGGCGCTCATCGACGTCGTCGTCAAGGCCGCCCGCACCGGCAAGATCGGTGACGGCAAGGTGTGGGCCGTGCCCGTCGAGACCGCCGTACGGGTCCGCACCGGCGAACGCGGCCCTGACGCCCTCTGAGCACCGGCCCCCGCGGGCTCACCGCCCGCGGCACCGGCCACGGCCCGACGACCACCGAAGCGCTGGAGCACGAGTGACCGACAGCGTCGAAGCAGAAGGCCACGGTTACGCGGCGGCCCGGCTGCGCCTCCTCACCCAGGAGGGGCAGGCCGGGCCGCCGCGGCGCGCCGCCCTGGCCGCCCTCACCGACCAGTGGCTCGCCGACCTGGCCGCCGAGGCGGCGGGGGCCACCGGGGCCGCCGCCGGAGCGGGCGGCTGGGCCCTGGTCGCCGTCGGCGGCTACGGCCGCGGTGAGCTCTCCCCCCGCAGCGATCTCGACCTCCTGCTGCTGCACGAGCCCGGGTGGACGTCAAAGGATGCCGCCGCCCTCGCCGACGCCCTCTGGTACCCGGTGTGGGACCTCGGCCTGGCCCTCGACCACTCCGTGCGCACCCCCGCGCAAGCCCGCGCCACCGCCGCCGACGACCTGAAGGTCCAGCTCGGCCTGCTGGACGCCCGGCACCTGGCCGGAGACCGAGCCCTGACCTCCGCCCTGCGCGGCGCCGTCTACGCGGACTGGCGCAACCAGGCCCCCGAGCGGCTGCCCGCCCTCCGCGCCCTGTGCGCCGAGCGCGCCGAACGCCAGGGCGAGCTGTCCTACCTCCTCGAACCCGACCTCAAGGAGGCCCGCGGCGGCCTGCGCGACGCCACCGCGCTGCGCGCCGTGGCCGCCTCCTGGCTGGCCGACGCCCCGCGCGAGGGCCTGGAGGAGGCCCGTACCCGCCTGCTCGACACCCGTGACGCGCTGCACCTGGCCACCGGCCGCGCCACCGACCGGCTCTCCCTCCAGGACCAGGACCAGGTCGCCGAGGCCCTCGGGCTGCCCGACGCCGACGTGCTGCTCCGCCAGGTCTACGAGGCCGCCCGCCGGATCGCCTACGCCTCCGACGTCACCTGGCGCGAGGTCGGCCGGGTGCTGCGCGCCCGCGCGTCCCGCC
Source organism: uncultured Actinomycetota bacterium (assembly GCA_963756705.1). Taxonomy (GTDB): domain Bacteria; phylum Actinomycetota; class Actinomycetes; order Streptomycetales; family Streptomycetaceae; genus Actinacidiphila. Next base: position 289,103 of record CAVWOS010000013.1, read on the forward strand.
CGCGCCGGCGCGGCCTGCTCGGCCGGGGCCGCGCCGCCACCCCCACCGGGCCCGAGCGTGTCCCGCTCGCCGAGGGCGTCGTGGAGCAGGAGGGCGAGGCCGTGCTGGCGCTGGCCGCCAAGCCCGACCGCGACCCCGTCCTGCCGCTGCGCGCCGCCGCGGCCGCCGCGCAGGCTGGGCTGCCGCTGTCGACGCACGCCGTCCGGCGGCTGGCCGCCGAGAGCAGGCCGCTGCCCGTGCCGTGGCCGGCCGAGGCCCGCGAACAGCTCGTCACGCTGCTGGACGCCGGAGAGGCCGCCGTGCCGGTCTGGGAGGCGCTGGAGGCCGAGGGGCTGATCACCCGCTTCCTGCCCGAGTGGGAGTACGTGCGCTGCCGCCCCCAGCGCAACGCCGTCCACCGCTTCACCGTCGACCGGCACCTGGTGGAGGCCGCGGTGCGCGCCTCCGGCCTGACCCGCCGGGTGCACCGCCCCGACCTGCTGCTGACCGCCGCCCTGCTGCACGACATCGGCAAGGGCCGGCCCGGAGACCACAGCGTGCGGGGCGAGGCCCTCACCCGCGACCTGGCCGCCCGGATGGGGTTCGGCCCCGCCGACACCGACACCCTGGCCCTGCTGGTGCGGCACCACCTGCTGCTCATCGACACCGCCACCCGCCGCGACCTGGACGACCCCGAGACCGTCCGCGCGGTCGCCGAGGCCGTCCGGGACACCTCGACCCTCGAACTGCTCGCCGCCCTCACCGAGGCCGACGCGCTCGCCACCGGCCCGGCCGCCTGGAGCACCTGGCGCGCCCAGCTGCTCGCCGACCTCGTCGAGCGGGTCGCCGGGGCCCTCGACACCGGGGAACTGCCCGACAGCGGGGACCGCGCCCCCACGGCCGAGGAGGAGCGGCTGGCCGTCGAGGCGGCCCGCACCGGCGGGCCCGTGCTCTCCCTGCGCGCCCAGGCCGAACCCGCGACCGACGGGGGCGACGGGGACCAGCGGGAGGAACAGGAGAAAGAGGCGCTCGGCGTCGAACTGCTGCTCGCGGTGCCCGACCGGCCGGGTCTGGTCGCCCGGGCGGCCGGCGTCCTCGCCCTGCACCGGCTCGCCGTGCGGGCCGCGGACCTGCGCTCCGTCGACCCCGCCGGGGCCGGCCCGGTGGCGCTGCTGAGCTGGCGGGTCTCGGCCGAGTACGGGGCGCTGCCCGAGGCGTCCCGGCTGCGGGCCGACCTGGCCCGGGCCTTCGACGGCTCCCTGGACATCGAGGCCCGGCTCGCCGAGCGGGAGGCGGCCTACCCGCGGCGGCGCGGCACCACCCCGCCGCCGCCCCGCGTCACCGTGGCGCCCGGGCGCACCTCGCAGACCGCCACCGTCCTGGAGGTGCGGGCCCACGACGCCCCCGGGCTGCTGCACCGGATCGGCCTTGCGCTGGCGGCCACCGCCGTCACCATCCGCTCCGCCCGCATCTCCACCCTGGGCGCCAACGCGGTCGACGCCTTCTACGTCGTCGGCAAGGACGGCCTGCCGCTGCCCCCCGCCGACGCCGCCGAGGTGGCCCGCCAGGTGGAGACCGCGCTGCGCTGAGGCGGCCGATTCGGGCGGGCAGGGACGCCTTCCCACCGCGGCCGGATACCCTGGAAGGCGATCGTCTCCGCCCCCGACACCGAGGACTTGCGACCACCGTGTTCGATACCCTCTCCGATCGCCTTGCGAACACCTTCAAGAACCTGCGCGGGCGGGGTCGTCTCACCGAGGCGGACATCGACGAGACAGCGCGCGAGATCCGCATCGCGCTGCTCGAGGCCGACGTCGCGCTCCCGGTGGTCCGGGCGTTCATCGCGAGCGTCAAGGAGCGGGCCCTCGGCGCGGAGGTCTCCAAGGCCCTCAACCCGGCCCAGCAGGTCATCAAGATCGTCAACGAGGAGCTCGTCAAGATCCTCGGCGGCGAGACGCGCCGGCTGCGCTTCGCCAAGCAGCCGCCGACCGTGATCATGCTCGCCGGCCTCCAGGGCGCGGGCAAGACCACCCTGGCGGGCAAGCTCGGCCAGTGGCTGCAGAAGCAGGGCCACACCCCGCTGCTGGTCGCCTGCGACCTCCAGCGGCCCAACGCGGTGACCCAGCTGTCGGTCGTGGCCGAGCGCGCGGGCGTCGCCGTCTTCGCGCCCGAGCCGGGCAACGGCGTCGGCGACCCGGTGAAGGTCGCCCAGGACTCCCTGGAGTTCGCCCGTACCCAGCAGTACGACATCGTGGTCGTGGACACCGCCGGCCGGCTCGGCATCGACCAGGAGATGATGCGGCAGGCCGCCGACATCCGGGACGCGGTCCACCCCGACGAGATCCTCTTCGTGGTCGACGCGATGATCGGCCAGGACGCGGTGAACACCGCCGAGGCGTTCCGCGACGGCGTGGGCTTCGACGGCGTGGTGCTCTCCAAGCTGGACGGCGACGCCCGCGGCGGCGCCGCGCTGTCCATCGCGCACGTCACCGGCAAGCAGATCATGTTCGCGTCCAACGGCGAGAAGCTGGACGACTTCGACGCCTTCCACCCGGACCGGATGGCCTCGCGCATCCTGGGCATGGGCGACCTGCTGTCGCTGATCGAGCGGGCCGAGCAGACCTTCAGCCAGGCCGAGGCCGAGAAGATGGCGGCCAAGCTGGCGAAGGGCCCCAAGGAGTTCACGCTCGACGACTTCCTGGCCCAGATGGAGCAGGTCCGCAAGATGGGCTCCATCTCCAAGCTGCTCGGCATGCTGCCGGGCATGGGCCAGATCAAGGACCAGATCAACAACCTCGACGAGCGGGACGTGGACCGCACCGCGGCGATCATCAAGTCGATGACGCCCGGCGAGCGGGCCGACCCGCACATCATCAACGGCTCCCGCCGGGCCCGCATCGCCCGGGGTTCGGGCGTGGAGGTCAGCGCGGTCAAGAACCTGGTGGAGCGGTTCTTCGAGGCGCGCAAGATGATGTCGCGGATGGCGCAGGGCGGCGGCATGCCCGGGATGCCGGGGATGCCGGGCATGGGCGGCGGTCCCGGCAGGCAGAAGAAGCAGCAGAAGAAGGGCAAGGGCAGCCGCCGCAGCGGCAACCCGATGAAGCGGCTCCAGGAGGAGCAGGAGGCCGCCGCACGCCGCGAGGAGCGGCAGGCCGGCAGCCCCTTCGGCGCCGGCGCGGACCCGGGCGACTTCGAGCTGCCGCCGGAGTTCAAGGACCTCCTGCCGCCGAAGTGAGGGCCCCCGCCGTAGTGAGCGCCCCCGCCCGAGGGGGCCCAGGGGGGACCGAGCAGCCGAGGGACGGGAAGAGCACGAGGATGAACCCCGGGACCATCAGCGTCATGATCCGGGAGCCCCGGCCGGGCGACGTCGAGTCGCACCGGGCCGCGGTCCTGCGGTCCGTGGAGCACCTGCGGCCGTGGAACCCGGTGGAGCCGGACGGCCTGCCGGACCTGATGCGCCGCCAGGGCACGGACCTGCGGACGTACCTGATCCTCGACAAGGAGGACGGCGGGATGGTCGGCACCTGCAACGTGGCGAACATCGTGCGCGGCCGGTTCCGCAACGCGGCGCTCGGCTACGACAGCTACCTGCCGTACGCGGGCACCGGGCGGATGACCGAGGGGCTGCGGCTGGTCGTCGGCCGCTGCTTCACCGTGCGTCCGGGCGGGCTCGGGCTGCACCGGCTGGAGATCAACGTCCAGCCGGACAACCAGCGTTCGCTGGCCATGGCCAAACGGCTGGGCTTCCGCCACGAGGGCTCCTCGCCGCGGATGCTCTTCATCAACGACGCCTGGCGCGACCACGAGCGGTTCGCCATGACCGTCGAGGAGTGGGACGGGCCGCACGCGTAAGGCGCCCGGTCCTGATCCGGCCGGACCCGGTCGGGCACGTCCCGGTCAGGCCGGCCCGGTGAGGGCGGGCAGCGCGCCCCGCCGGGCGACCGCCTCCAGCTCGTCCAGGGAGCGAACGGCCCGCTCGGCCGCCTCGGGGTCGCGGTCGGCCAGCCCGCTCGCGGCGAACTCGTCCTCGTCCAGCCGCAGTACGTCGGCGCCGTCGGCGGAGACCCACAGGTCCAGGTCGAGGTCCTCCGACGTGAGGGTCGCGCCGGCCACGGCGACCGGGCGGGCGATGTCGCAGTACCAGCCCTTGAGGGTGCCGTCGGCGGCCCGCACCTCCTTGACGGAGTACCAGCGGCCGCGCCAGTAGTGCTCGGTGAAGACGTCGCCGGGCTCGAAGCGGACGAAGCCGAAGTCCCGGACGGTGGGCAGGGACCAGGGGGCGGTCACGGTGACGCGCTCGCCGTCGTCGCCGACCACCGTGGCGTCGTAGCGGATCTTCTCGCGGCCCGCCTTGACCAGGCGGACGACGGCGGGGGAGTGCGCGGGCAGCGGGGTGGGCATGGCCCCACCCTCCCGGAACCCGGCGCGGGCGGCCAACCGGTTTCCGGGCCGCCCGCGCGCCGCGGTCAGGCCCGGGCGATGAGGTAGCGGAAGACGTTCTCCATGCGCACCGAGCCGTCGGGCCGCCGGTAGGGGCGCAGGGCCTCGGCGAGCTCGTTGCCGACCCGGCGCGGCTCGGTCGCCGCCACCGCCGGGTCGAACAGCCCGGTGGACAGCAGCCCGCGCACGGCGCTGGCCACGTCGGGGTAGCCGAACGGGCAGGAGACCCGGCCGGAGCCGTCGGGCCGCAGCCCGGCCGCGCGGGCCAGCTCCTCCAGGTCGTCCCGGCCGCTGAGCCGCAGCCGCGGGGCCGCCTCGCCCCGGGGCCCGGTCGGCCGTGCGGCGGCCCCGAGCACCCGCGAGGTCGCGCAGCGCTCCGGCGGGCCCCAGCCGGCCAGCACCACCGTGCCGCGGCCGGGCGCGGTGGTGGCCACCGCGGCCAGCGCGGGCACGAGTTCGGCCGCGGGGGTCACCGGGTCGAGGGCCGTCACCACGTCGTAGTCGCCGCGCAGGGCGTGGGCGCGCGGGTCGTCGTCGGCCAGCCGGGGCCGCGGGGCCGGGCCGCGGCGGCCGGCGCCGACCGCGAGCCGTTCGCGGGCCAGCGCCAGACGGCCGGTGTCGGGGTCGCAGCCGGTGACGGCGGCGCCGCGGGCCGCCGCCAGCAGCAGGGCCAGCCCGGTGCCGCAGCCCAGGCCCAGCAGCCGGGTGCCGGCGCCGACCTCCAGCCGGTCGTACACCTTCTCGTACAGCGGGACGAGCATCCGCTCCTGGATCTCGGCCCAGTCCCGCGCCCGGCCCTCCGCGCCGGGCCGGGATCCGCGATAGAGCGTCGGTGCCATGGAAGCTCCCCTCAGCCGGGTGTCGCCCTTCGCCCCCCGTGCTCCAGGCCGTCCTGGTCGTGCCGCACTCGTCCCGGGAGTCAGACAACTGCTGATTGCGGCCTCCGTCCAGAGGGCCCGCCGTGTGTTCCGCCGGACTTCCCGCCCGCTTCGCCGTCCGTCCGCGGCCCGTCCGCGCGGCGGGACCGATTCACGTTCGGGCGGTGGCGGGCCGTACCATCACCCCCATGGCAAAGGCTCCCGTTCTCACCCCCCAGGCGGACGACTTCCCGCGCTGGTACCAGGACCTGATCAACAAGGCCGAACTCGCGGACAACGGTCCGGTGCGCGGCACCATGGTGATCAGGCCGTACGGCTACGGCCTGTGGGAGCGGATGCAGCAGGACATGGACGCCCGGATCAAGGCGGCCGGCGCGCAGAACGCGTACTTCCCCGTCTTCATCCCGCAGTCGTACCTGACCCGCGAGGCCGAGCACGTGGAGGGCTTCGCGCCCGAGCTCGCGGTGGTCACGCACGCGGGCGGCAAGGAGCTGGAGGAGCCGATCGTCGTCCGGCCCACCTCCGAGACGATCATCAACGAGTACTTCTCCAAGTGGGTGCAGAGCTACCGCGACCTGCCCCTGCTGATCAACCAGTGGGCGAACGTGGTCCGCTGGGAGCTGCGGCCGCGGCTGTTCCTGCGCACCACCGAGTTCCTGTGGCAGGAGGGGCACACCGCGCACGCCAGTTACGAGGAGGCGCGCGACTTCGCGTCCCGCATCCAGCACGAGGTCTACGGCGACTTCATGACCAACGTGCTGGCCATGGACGTGGTGCTGGGCCGCAAGACCACCAAGGAGCGGTTCGCGGGCGCCATCAACACCCTCACCCTCGAAGGGATGATGGGCGACGGCAAGGCGCTCCAGCTGGGCACCAGCCACGAGCTCGGGCAGAACTTCGCCAAGGCGTTCCACACCCAGTACCTGTCCAAGGACGGTGCCCAGGAGCACGTCTGGCAGACCTCCTGGGGCAGCACCACCCGCATGATCGGCGCCCTGGTGATGATGCACGGCGACGACAACGGGCTGCGGGTGCCGCCGCGGCTGGCCCAGGTCCAGGTCGTCGTGCTGGCGATCAAGGACGACGAGGCGGTCGTGGCGAAGGTCCGCGAGATCGGCGAGAAGCTGAAGGCGGCCGGGGTGCGGGTCGTGGTGGACGACCGCACCGACACCCCCTTCGGCCGGCGCGCGGTGGACTGGGAGCTCAAGGGCGTGCCGCTGCGGGTGGAGATCGGCCCGCGCGACCTGGAGAACGGCACCGCGATGCTGGCCCGCCGCATCCCCGGCGGCAAGGAGCCGGTGGCGCTGGACGCCCTGGACGCCCTGGTGCCCAAGGTGCTGGAGGAGGACCAGGAGCGGCTGCTCCAGGAGTCCCGCGAGCGCCGGACGTCCCGCACTGTGGACGTGCGCACCCTCTCCGAGGCGGCCGAGGCCGCGGCCACCGGCTGGGCCCGTATGCCGTGGGCCGACCTGGGCGCCGAGGGCGAGGCGAAGCTCGCCGAGCAGGGCGTTTCCGTGCGTTGCCTGGTCGCCGAGGACGGTTCCGTGCCCGACTCCGAGGACGCCCCCGGCACCCTGGCGATCGTGGCCCGGGCGTACTGAGCGTCCGCTGACCGAAAGTCGCTGTACGGAATACGCCGTACGTCCACGCTTAGGGGTGGGTGCGCGCCTTCTCCGGTGTTCACTGGTTTCCCGGGTTTCCCACTGTTTCCCGGGGTCCCTCCGCACCCGCCCCTCGTCGTGCGCTTCGGTGTCCATCGATGTGGAACTGACCGATCCGTACAAATTAAATGGGCTAGCCCGGATTCGGAACACCTGGCGGCTCCGGCTCGTTGTTACGGCGTGAGCACGACACCACCTGTACTCGCCGCCGAGCTGGCAGTCGCGTGGGCCGACATTCAGCGGCACCACCCCGAGCTGCCCGATCTGGCCGCGCCGGAATCCCTGATCGGAGAGTCCTCGTCCGCCTGCGGCACGGAACTCTCCTTCGAAAGGCTCCTGCACGAGGCCGTGCACGGGATCGCCGCCTCGCGCGGTATCCGTGACACCTCGCGCGCGGGCCGCTACCACAACCGCCGCTTCCTTGCGATCGCCGACGAGATGGGCCTCGACCACGCCGAGGAGCCCCATCCCAGCAGCGGCTTCTCGCTCGTGGGAATGCGGCCCGACACCCGTAAGCGATATCGGGCCACCATCGAGCGCCTCCAGCGCGCGCTGAAGGCCCACACGGTGGCCACCACCGACGACACCGCCCGCTCCTTCCGCGGACCGGCCGCCCGGCACGGTTCCTCCGGCGGCGGCGTGCGCGTCAAGGCGGTCTGCGACTGCGGTCGGAACGTACGGGTGGTCCCGTCCGTGCTGGCCCAGGCGCCGATCATGTGCGGCGCGTGCGGCCAGCCGTTCCGCATCCCGGAAAACCAGGAAATCCAAGAAACCGTAGGGGTCGGCTGAGGCGCGGGGGACGGTGACCGCGGCCGAGGCAGCCCCCGGCACCACGGCTCCCGGGGGCCGTTCATGGGTGTCGGCCGAGTGTGGCAGAATGTTCAGCTGAGAACTCGACAGCCGTGCAGGAACCCTCTCTCCTTCGGCTGACGCGTCCGTCGGGCGCGCGACACCACCACCCCACGTGGCCGTACGCCGTGCCCAACCACGTCAACACCAGGAGAACCCGCTCCCGTGGCAGTCAAGATCAAGCTGAAGCGTCTGGGCAAGATCCGTTCGCCTCACTACCGCATCGTCGTCGCCGACTCCCGTACCCGCCGTGACGGCCGGGCCATCGAGGAGATCGGCCTCTACCACCCCGTGCAGAACCCGTCGCGCATCGAGGTCGACTCCGACCGCGCGCAGCACTGGCTCTCCGTCGGCGCCCAGCCGACCGAGCCGGTCCTCGCCATCCTGAAGCTGACCGGCGACTGGCAGAAGTTCAAGGGCGAGCCGGCCCCCGCGCCGCTGCTCCAGCCCGAGCCGAAGGCCGACAAGCGCGTCGTGTTCGAGGCCGCCGCCAAGGACACCGCGGACGAGCCGAAGGGTGAGGCGATCACCCCCAAGGCCAAGAAGTCCGACAAGAAGGCCGACGACGCCGAGGCGACCGCCGCGGCCGAGTCCACCGAGGCCTGAGCGTGCTGGAGGAGGCCCTCGAGCACCTCGTGAAAGGCATCGTCGACAACCCCGACGAGGTGCAGGTCGACCTGCGCAGCCTGCGGCGCGGCAGCGTGCTGGAGGTCCGGGTGCACCCCGACGACCTGGGCAAGGTGATCGGCCGCAACGGCCGCACCGCCCGGGCGCTGCGCACCGTCGTCGGCGCGCTCGGCGGCCGCGGGGTCCGGGTGGACCTGGTGGACGTCGACCAGGTGCGCTGATCCGGGCGCTCGCAGCCCCGGCGTCGGCGTGACGTCAAGTCTGTGTTTTCGGCGCACCGGGCCGGAGGCGGCAACCGCCGTCTCCGGCCCGGTGCGTTGGCGATCCCGGGTGGCTGTTCCGGGATCGCGGTCAGGGTTCGCGCCCCGGTCCGTGAGACCGGGGGCGTGCGCCGGATTCGTGATCCAGCGAGTGGAGCCGCACGTGCAACTGGTAGTCGGCAGGATCGGCCGCGCCCACGGCATCAAGGGCGAGGTCAGCGTGGAGGTGCGCACCGACGAGCCGGAGGCGCGGCTCGCGCCCGGCGCCGTACTCGCCACCGACCCCGCCGCCACCGGGCCGCTGACCATCGCCACCGGCCGCGTGCACAGCGGCCGCCTCATGCTGCGGTTCGAGGGCGTCCGCGACCGCACGGGGGCCGAGGCCCTGCGCGGCACCTTGCTGATCGCCGAGGTCGATCCGGAGGAGACCCCGGAGGACCCCGAGGAGTTCTACGACCACCAGCTGATCGACCTCGACGTGGTCACCGTCGACGGCCGCGAGGTCGGCCGGATCACCGAGATCTCCCACCTGCCCTACCACGACCTGCTGGTGGTGCAGCGGCCGGACGGCGACGAGGTGCTGATCCCGTTCGTCGCCGAGATCGTGCCCGAGATCGACCTGGAGCAGCAGCGGGCGGTGGTGGACCCGCCGCCGGGGCTGCTGGACGAGGTGCCCGAAGGCGGGGATGCCAAGGCCGTCGAGGACAGCGAGGCCGCGGAGGACGCCGAGCAGGCGCCGGACGCTCCCGGGGAGGGCGGCTGAGATGCGGATCGACGTCGTCACGATCTTCCCGGAGTACCTGGAACCCCTCAACGTCTCCCTGGTGGGCAAGGCCCGCGCCGCAGGGCTGCTCGACGTCCACACCCACGACCTGCGCGCCTGGGCGCACGACCGGCACAACACGGTCGACGACACCCCGTACGGCGGCGGGCCCGGCATGGTCATGATGACCGGCCCCTGGGGCGAGGCCCTCGACGACGTGATCGCCGACGGCTACGAGGCCGGCGCCGGTGAACCCGTCCTCGTCGTACCCACCCCCAGCGGCCGCCCCTTCACCCAGGAAACGGCCGTCGCGCTCTCCCGCCGCCCCTGGCTGATCTTCACCCCGGCCCGCTACGAGGGCATCGACTCCCGGGTCACCGCCGAGTACGCGACCCGCATGCCGGTCCACGAGGTCTCCATCGGCGACTACGTGCTGGCCGGCGGCGAGGCCGCGGTGCTGGTCGTCACCGAGGCGGTGGCCCGCCTGCTGCCGGGCGTGCTGGGCAACGCCCAGTCGCACGCCGACGACTCCTTCGCCCCCGGCGTCATGGCCGACCTGCTGGAGGGCCCGGTCTACACCAAGCCCCCGCAGTGGCGCGGCCGCGGCATCCCCGAGGTGCTGCTCAGCGGCCACCACGGCAAGGTCGCCCGCTGGCGGCGAGACGAGGCCTTCCGTCGGACCGTCGCCCTGCGCCCGGACCTGATCGCTCGGGCCGACCCGGCCGCCTTCGACAAGAAGGACCGCGAGATGCTCAGCATCCTCGGCTGGCAGCCGGGCCCGGACGGCCGATTTGGGCCGAACCCCGACGCCGTGGAAGAATGACCCGCTGCTGCCGGTGTGCCGCGCGCCCCTGCCACAGGGGGACCGACGCCGACCGTACCGCCGGCGGCCGGTCGCGGACCTCCGCGCACCGGAGAGCACCGACACCCGTAAACGACATGCCGTCGATGACCTGTGGCATCGGCGAGGAAGCGACACGATCATGAGCAACCTTCTTGAGGCCGTCAAGGGCGCGAGCCTGCGCACCGACATCCCGGCCTTCCGCCCCGGCGACACCGTCAACGTCCACGTGCGCGTCATCGAGGGCAACCGCTCCCGTGTGCAGCAGTTCAAGGGCGTCGTCATCCGCCGCCAGGGCGCGGGCGTCAGCGAGACCTTCACGGTCCGCAAGGTCAGCTTCTCCGTCGGCGTCGAGCGCACCTTCCCGGTGCACACCCCGATCGTGGAGAAGATCGAGGTCGTGACCCGCGGTGACGTCCGCCGCGCGAAGCTGTACTACCTCCGTGAGCTGCGCGGCAAGGCCGCGAAGATCAAGGAGAAGCGCGAGCGCTGAGCGCTTGACCTTCCCTTGGGACGGGCCGGTTAAGATTCCGCCCCGATGGACAGCAGCGAAGCGATGACCCCGGAACGCGATCGTTCCCCCGCCGCCGACCAGGCGGATCCGGAGGAGCGGTCGCGTTCCTGCGTGGCCGGCTCCGGCGCCCACGACGCCGAGGACGCCGACGACGGCGAGGACGGCGAGGACGGCGAGGACGGCGCGGGCCCACGAGCCGACGACGACCCGGAGGACCGGGGCCGCCGGGCGCCGCGCTCGTTCGCCCGCTGGTGGTCGGAGTGGCGCCGTACGGTGCTGCCCGCCGTCGGCTGCTGCCTCGTCCTGCTGCTGGTCAGCCACTTCGTGGTCGAGCCCTTCCAGGTGCCCAGCTCGTCCATGCGCGACACGCTCCGGGTCGGCGACCGGGTGCTGGTGGACAAACTGGCGTACCGCTTCGGCGGCTCGCCGCGGCGGGGGGACGTGATCGTGTTCGACGGGAAGGACTCCTTCTCCACCAGCGGCGGGACCGATTACGTCAAGCGCGTCATCGGCGTCGGCGGCGATCGGGTCACCTGCTGCGACACCCGCGGCCGGATCACCGTCAACGGTCACCCGCTGGACGAGACTTACCTCCACCCCGGGGACGTGCCCTCCCGGGAGCCGTTCGACATCGTCGTCCCGGAGGGGAGGCTGTGGGTCATGGGTGACCACCGGGACGACTCCGCCGACTCCCGCGCCCACCTCGGCGACCCCGGCGGCGGCACCGTTCCCGTCGGCCGGGTCATCGGCCGCGCCGAGTGGATCGCCTGGCCGGTGGGCCACTGGACCCGGCTGCGCCGCCCCGCCGCCTTCGACGCCGTACCCGCGCCCGCGACCGGTGCCCATGGGTAACCGCGGCCGGCCGCGCGGTGTGGACGACCCGCCCCGCCCGGTGCCCGGCGGCACCCGCGTCGAGCGCCGCCAGTTGGCCCGCAAGGTGCGGCGCAAGCGGCGCAGGTCGCTGGCCACCGAGGTGCCGCTGCTGGTCGTGGTGGCCCTGGTGATCGCCCTGGTGCTCAAGACCTTCCTGGTCCAGGCGTTCGTCATCCCGTCCGGCTCGATGGAGCAGACCATCAAGATCGGCGACCGGGTGCTGGTGGACAAGCTGACCCCGTGGTTCGGCGCCGAGCCGCACCGCGGCGACGTGGTCGTCTTCAAGGACCCCGGCGGCTGGCTCCAGGGCGAGCCCGTTCCGGCGCCGGACCCGGTCGGCGTCAAGCAGCTCAAAGGCTTCCTGTCCTTCATCGGGCTCCTGCCCGCCTCCGGCGAGCAGGACCTGATCAAGCGCGTCATCGGGGTCGGCGGTGACACCGTCGCCTGCTGCGACGCCCAGGGGCGGCTGACGGTCAACGGCAAGCCGCTCGACGAGCCGTACCTCTACCCGGGCAACCCGCCGTCGCTGATGAAGTTCAGCGTGCACGTGCCCAAGGGCCGGCTGTGGGTGATGGGCGACCACCGCTCCGACTCGGCGGACTCCCGCTTCCACCGGGACAAACCGGGCGGCGGCACCATCCCCGAGAGCCTGGTGGTCGGGCGGGCGTTCGTGATCGCCTGGCCGGTGGGCCACTGGGAGCGGCTGAAGGAGCCGGGCACGTTCTCGGCCGTGCCGGGCCCGCGGGGCCCGCCGGACGCGGCCGCGGGGCCCACAGGAAGGGCCACTATCGTGGGCTCGGCCAACGACGGTCAAAGGATCGATCAACTGCCGACTCCTGCGGAACTCCCGCTCGTTATGGGAGTGGTGGGCCTGCGCCGATTCCGGGGCGGGCGAGGACGACGAGTGAGGAGTGGACGTGGGGGACCTGGTGGTCGGCGCGCGGTCCGGATCCGGCGAGCCCGAGAAGGGGGACGTGCACGAGCCCCCGGTCGGGGGCACGGAGGCCGATGGCGCGGTCCCCGCGGAGTCCGCTCCGGTGAATGGTGGTGCGGCCGGCTCCGGCCCTGGAGCGCCGTCCGGCAACGGGCACGTCCCGGGTCCCGAGCAGGCGAGCGCGGCCGGCTCCGCTGAGCCCGCCGCGGGGCACGACGGGTACGGGCCCGGGTACACCGGTGTGCCGGTCACCCGCCCGGAGGACTTCGGTGGGGTGAACGGCGTGAGCGGACCCGGCGGCGACCCGGAGGACGCGCACCGGCCGGAGCAGGGCGGGCCCGGCGGCCCGGGCGGCTCCGACGGGTCGGACGACGGATCGTCCGGCGAGCCGGGCCGCGCCGCGCCCCGCAGGCAGCAGCGTCCTTTCTGGAAGGAGCTGCCGCTGCTGATCGGCATCGCCCTGGTGCTGGCGCTGCTGATCAAGACGTTCCTGGTGCAGGCGTTCTCCATCCCGTCCGCCTCGATGCAGAACACCCTCCAGGTGGGCGACCGGGTGCTGGTGGACAAGTTGACCCCCTGGTTCGGGGCCACTCCCACCCGCGGTGAGGTCGTCGTCTTCCACGACCCGGGCGGCTGGCTGCCCGAGAACCCGCCGCCGAGCGGCAACCCGGTGGTCCGCGGGATCCAGAAGAGCCTGAGCTTCATCGGCCTGATGCCCTCGGCCGAGGAGAAGGACCTGATCAAGCGGGTGATCGGGGTCGGCGGCGACACCGTCAGCTGCAAGGGCACCGGCCCGGTGACGGTCAACGGCAAGGCGCTCGACGAGCCCTACGTCTACCCGGGCAACACCCCGTGCAGCCCGGACATGCCCTTCACCGTCCATGTGCCCAAGGGCCGGATCTGGGTGATGGGCGACCACCGGCAGGACTCGCTGGACTCCCGGTTCCACATGGACAAGCCGGGCGGTGGCACCGTCTCGAACAACCAGGTCGTCGGCCGCGCCATCGTGGTGGCCTGGCCGGTCACCCGCTGGGACTGGCTGAGCATCCCCGGCACCTTCTCGCAGCCGGGCATCAACGCGGCCGGCGGGGCGCTCCCACTGGCCGGCGGTCTCGCGGGCGCGGTGCCCCTGGTGGTGCTGCGCCGCCGCAGGCTGCTGCGCGACCTGCCCTCCTCCCCGATCGACGGGGGACCCGCGAGCTGACCGGGGCGCGTACCGCCCGGTAGGGTGCGGCCCCATGAGTGTGACGAGCACGAGCGGCGTCAGCAGTCCGAGCGGGGCGAGCGGTTCGGCGCGCGGGGGCCGCGGCCGCCTGGGGCGTACGGTCTCCGGGCTGGCCGTGGCCCTCGGGTGCGTGCTGTTCCTGGGCGGCTTCGGCTGGGGCGCCGTGACCTACCGCCCTTACACCGTGCCGACCGACTCCATGCGGCCCACCGTGAACCCCGGTGACAAGGTCCTGGCCCAGAAGGTCTCCGGGTCCGACGTCCACCGCGGCGACGTGGTGGTCTTCAAGGACGCGCTGTGGGGCGACCTGCCCATGGTGAAGCGGGTCGTCGGGGTCGGCGGCGACACGGTGGCCTGCTGCGACAAGCAGGGCCGCATGACGGTGGACGGCAAGCCGATCGACGAGCCCTACCTGCGCGGATCGGGCCCTGCCTCGCTGACGTCGTTCAGCACGAAGGTGCCCGAGGGCGAGTTTTTCCTGGTCGGCGACAACCGGGCGGTCTCGCTGGACTCGCGCGTCCACCTCCAGGACTCCCAGCAGGGCTCCGTCCCGGTCGGCGACGTACGGGCCCGGGTGGACGCCACGGCGTGGCCCCTGGGGCGCGTGGGGCGGCTCTCACGCACTTCCGCGTTCGACGGGCTGCCGGAAGGTGGGGCGTCCCCGTCGGGGCCGCTGGGGTGGATCCTGGCGATGATCGTCGCCGGGGCCGTGCTGATCTTCGGCGGGGCGGCCCACGGTCCGGTGGCCGCGCTCTTCGAACGGCGCGGCTCGCGGTGATACGGCGGTGTGCGGTTCGGCCGGTCGCGGCGTGGCGCACAATGGGGTGCACGTACGGCTGAAGGGGAACATGCCATGAGCGCGGAGGACCTCGAAAAATACGAGACCGAGATGGAGCTGAAGCTCTACCGGGAGTACCGCGACGTCGTCGGCCTGTTCAAGTATGTGATCGAGACCGAGCGGCGTTTCTACCTCACGAACGACTACGAGATGCAGGTGCACTCGGTCCAGGGTGAGGTGTTCTTCGAGGTCACCATGGCTGACGCCTGGGTCTGGGACATGTACAGGCCGGCTCGCTTCGTCAAGCAGGTTCGCGTGCTCACGTTCAAGGACGTGAATATCGAGGAGCTGAACAAGGCGGATCTGGACCTGCCGTCCGACGATTCCGGCTTCAACGGCTGACCCTTCCGACGGTGTCCGGGCGCACTGCCCGGGGCCGCCGCGGGAGGCGCCCGCGGAGTTATCCACAGGCCGTATGTCAAGATCATCGCGCGGGGTGCGCACTCTGTCACATTGAGTGACGGAGGTGGTGCGCAATGAACGCGCGAGGAGCGATGGGGCGGTACGGAGAGGACGTGGCCGCCCGCACACTGCGGGACGCGGGTCTCACGGTGCTGGCACGGAACTGGCGGTGCGGCCGGCGGGGAGAGATCGACATCCTCGCGGCCGAGAAACAGGAGGAATTGCATTAGGTGCAACATGCCTCGTGTTGTCAGGATTGCTGTTCTTGCTGGTTGTAGGCCCGACTGGGCGTCGGTAGCCGGAGGCCCCCGGCTACCGACCTGCACTCTAACATCAGACTCAACAATGTTGTATCTGATACAACATGGGTTGTGACCACTCCGGCTCCTGGATCGGCGCGCCTTGTCCTCGCGCGCAACGTCGTACATCTCGACCCGGCCCCGGCTGTTTGCGACGCGATGAAGGAGGGCTGGGCCCGACAGCAGTCGGCCCGGTTCCTGAAGGCGTCGACGATCGATCCGCGGCTGCGGCTGATCGAGCGGCTGGGGGAGTTCACGGGCCTGTATCCATGGCAGTGGACTCCGGCGGAGGGTGAGGCGTTCATCGCTCATCTGCGGAGCGGGAAGAAGCCGATCCAGTTGTCGACGGCCCGCGCCTACGAGGTGACGATTGAGCTGTTCCTGGAGTACTTGCTCGATGCCCGCTACGGCTGGATCGACGCCTGTCTGGAGCGGTTTGGCGAGGTCCCGCAGCAGGTGTTCCACGAGGGCAACTCGGTCCTGCACACGGTCGAGTACGAGGGTGACCCGCGGCGGCGGCCGCTGACTTACGACGAGGTGCAGGCCCTGTTCGACGCCGCCGACGCCCGGCCGGGCAAGATCAAGAGTCAGGGCCGCAAGGGGGTGCTGACCGCGCTGCGGGACGCAGCGGCCCTGAAGACGATCTACGCGTTCGGCACGCGGCGGACGGAGTCCTCGCGGGTCGACCTGACGGACCTGCGGCGGAGCCGGAAGGCGCCGCAGTTCCGCAGCTACGGCAACATGATGGTCCGCTACGGCAAGGCGTCGAAGGGCGCGCCGCCCAAGCGCCGCACGGTGCTGATGGTCCCGGAGATGGACTGGGCGGTCGATGTTCTGGACGAATGGGTGACCGAGATCAGGCCGCACTTCTCGCCGGGACGGCATCCGGCGCTCTGGGTGACCGAGCGGGTTGGGCGGATATCCCCGCGCTCGCTTAATGACGCGTTCGTCACGGCCCGCGAGGCCGCCGGGCTCGATGAGGACCTCGATCTGCACTGCCTGCGGCACAGCTACATCACGCACTTGACGGAGTTCGGCTATCCGGCTCGGTTCGTCCAGGAACAGGTTGGTCACTCCCATGCGTCAACGACGGCGATCTACATGGGGGTGTCGAACGAGTACCGCAACACGCTGCTTGCAGCTTCGATGAAGAATCGGCTGGGCGAGGACTGGGAGGTGATCTCGTGATCAAGAAGATGGGCTACCAGTGGCAGCTGCGGCAGCTGATGGCCGAGCGTCAGATGTTCCAGACCTCCGACCTGGTGCCGCTGCTGGCCGAGCGAGGCGTCACGCTCTCGCGCGAGCAGGTCTATCGGCTGGTGACACAGGCGCCACAGCGGATGAGCATGGACACCCTGGTCGCGCTCTGCGACATCCTGCAGTGCACCCCGAACGACCTGATCAAGCCGGAAGTCGTCAATATCCAGGTCCGCAAGACCGCAGACGGGGACGCGGCCCCGGCCGAGCTCAAGGCCCGCCGCACGGTCATCCGGCGTCCCGGGCAGTCGTGAAGGACCCGGACAGGCGCCGGCTCGAACTCGGCGAGGCCCGCGCGAGGCTGATCGCTTTCCTGCGGGAGACAGTCCCGGCGCTGAGCGAGCGGGCGGCGCAGGCGGCCCTGGAAGAGGCCAGGGCCTGGGGGCCGGTCCAGACCAGGGTTCTGGACGAGTACTTCATCGAGCATCCGGACGCCTTGACCGCGCCGTCTCCCCACGCTCCTGTTCACCTGAGTCGCATCTTGCAGTACCTCGAAGCCGCCGGGCACGGTGATGCCGTCACCCAGCTGGCCTGCGTCCGCTGTCGCCGCACCGGCCGACGACTCTCGCGGAACACGCCGGAGGGACGTTGCTGCGACTGGTGCGTTGCCCGGACCGAACTGCGGCCCTGTGCTCGCTGCGGCAAGGATGGCCATATCGTCACCCACCGTGACGACGGGCCGATTTGCCGCCCCTGCTACCGCAAGGACGAGCTGTTCCGGAAGGACTGCGTCGCCTGCGGCCGGAACCGTCCTCCCGCCTTCCGCCGCGGGGACGGCACCTTCCTCTGCGGCCAGTGCCGCCCCAAGCCCGAGGGCGAGTGCGTCCGCTGCAAGAACGTCCGCCCGGCGCATTTCCTCACCGATGACGGTCCCATCTGCCAGAAGTGCTACGACGCTCCGCTGCGGCTCTGCGATCTCTGCCAGGAGGTCAAACCGATCGGCATCCGCAGGACCGAGGGCGGTCCGATGATCTGCGGCGACTGCTACCGCGGGCCCAAGCGGACCTGCTTGACCTGTGGGCGTCTTCGCCACAGTTTCACGCGCCGGGAGGGGGAGTTCTTCTGCGCGTCCTGCCGCCCGCGCCGGTCGATTCCTTGCGCCGACTGCGGCCGGACTAGACAAGTTCGGGCCCACTGGCCTGTCGGCCCGCTCTGTGACTCCTGCTACAACCGCCGCAAACGCACCCCGGCGTCTTGCGGCCAGTGCGGCACCCTTCGCACGCTCGTCGGACGTTCGCCGGGTGGGGCGGACATCTGCGGTCCCTGCGCGGGCGTCGACATCGGCTTCGCCTGCGGCCGCTGCGGCCAGGCCGGTGCAATCTATGCCGACGACGGCTGCACCCGCTGCGTCGCCAAGGACCGTGTTCGCGATCTCCTCAGCGACGAGGACGGCGCCCTGCATCCTCAGCTGAAGCCGCTTTGGGAACAACTCGCTGCCGCCCGGGAGCCCTGGTCCGTGCTCACCTGGGCCCGCCGTAGCGATGCGGCCCAGCTACTCGCGCGCCTGGCCGTACAGCACCGCGAGATCAGCCACGACCTCCTCGACGGCCTGACCCAGGACCGCAGCACCCGCTACATCCGCGAACTTCTTGTCTCAGCGGGCATCCTGCCCAAGCGGCAGGAGAACTTCGCCCAGCTCCGACTCTGGGCCAGGGACACCCTGGCGGATTTGCCACCGCACCAGGCCGCGGTCATCCGCCCGTTCGCCGAGTGGGGTGTTTTGCGCGACGCCCGGCGTCGGGCAGACAAAGGCCCCTACACCGACGGCGCCGCCACCGCCGACCGCAGGGACATCCGCACCGCGATCGAGCTCCTGGCCTGGCTGGACGAGAACGCGATCACCCTCGCCGATCTGCGTCAGGAAGACCTCGACCTCTGGCTGACCACCTATCCCTCCCAGCACCGAACGATCGCGGCATTCGTCCGCTGGGCAGTCGCCCGCCGTCTGACCGGCAACGTGGTCATCCCGTCGAGAAAGACCGGCCTGCCCTCACGCTTCCTGGCCGACGGCGAGCTCGACCATCAGCTGCGGCGCTGCCTCAACGACGAGAGCCTTCCCATGGAAGCCCGCATCATTGGCTGTCTGATCAGCCTCTATGCCATGCCCACCACCCGCATCGTCCAGCTCACGACCGACCGTTTCCACCGGGAAGGCGACCATGCCTACCTCACGCTCGACCGGAATCCCGTCCTTCTCCCGCCGAGGCTCGCCGTCCTCATTGAGCAGCAGATCACCAGTCCTGACCGCCGCACCTCCGTCCTCCAACAGCCATACGACGGTACCCCTGGTTTCCTCTTTCCCGGCCGGCCGCCGAGCCGGCCCCGGCATCCGGGCACCGTTCACTCTTACATGCGACGGCACGGCCTGCCGGGCATCGGCGCCCGCAACACGGCCATGATGGAAGCGATTACCGACCTCCCCCCGATCGTGGTCAGCGACCTCTTCGGCCTCCATCCCAGCACTGCTTACGGATGGGCCCAGTTCGCGCAGAACAGCTGGTCGGAGTACCTCGAAGCCGTCCATGCCACCGAATAGTGCAGGGCTGAGACACCGGCTCTTCTTGATGTTGCGATGTGGGCGAGGGTGGTGCGCCATATATTTAGAGGTTATCGTGGCGAAGTAGGCCCACTTAAGCGATAGGGCCATGGGTGATCAAGGGGCGTGGAATATGGGATCTTGGGGCGAGGCGCCGACGGACTCGGCGGGCGCGACACGGAAGTTGTTGCTGACGGAGTTCAGCCCGGCAACGCCGATCAAGCAGAGCGAGGTCTTCGCGGGGCGGCGTGATCAGCTTGAGGCGTTGCAGGATGCCATGTGGCAGACCGGACAGCACGCGGTGATCTACGGCGACCGAGGGGTGGGCAAAACCTCTCTGGCCATGGTGGCTCAGGGGATCGCCCGCAGCGAGGGCTTGTTCACCTCGCTGATCACTTGTGACAGCACCTCGACCTTCGCCAGCGTCTGGCGTCAGGTGTTCCGCGAGATCGAGGTGACCTATGCGGACGAGACCGGCGAGGAGATCGAGACTGACGCCTCCTACCTGCTCAACGGGGAGACTGTCGCGCCTGACGACGTGCGGCTCGCCTTTAAGGTCCTCAGCCTCACCGCGCCGGTGGTGGTGTTCCTTGACGAGTACGACGTCATCGCACAGTCGCCCGACGGTCCCCTCTTCGCCAACTTGATCAAGATCCTCTCCGACCACGGTGTGGGCGTCACGGTGGTCTTCGTCGGAGTGGCCGAGGACGTGAACAAGCTGATCGCCGACCATGCGAGTGTCCAGCGCGTGTTGGCCGAGGTCGCGATGCCCCGGATGGGTGCCGAGGAGCAGGTCGAGATCGTCAAGCGGGGGTACTCAGCTGCGGGCATGACCGCCGATGACGACGTCTACGTCCGGGTCCCACTGCTCAGCCAGGGCATGCCAGCCATCGTGCATCAGCTTGGCCAGCAGTCCGGGTTCGCGGCCCTGAAGCGGGGCTCCTACGCCGTCACCACGGTGGACGTGGAGGAGGCCATCAAGATCGTGGTGGAGAAGAACCTGGAGAGCATCTCGACCGTCTATGACTCGGCGGTCTTCTCCTCCAAGCCGGGCACGTTGTTCAAGACGGTGGCGCTCGCCTGTGCATGCGCGGCTGCCGACGCGAAGGGCTTCTTCAGCTCGCCGGCGTTGCGGGTGCCGTTGAAGGTGATCACCGGGAAGTCATACGAGATTCCGGCGTACTCACCCCATCTGAACGACTTCTCCAAAGATCGCGGCCCCCTTCTCGTGAAGGTCGGCGCGGGCAAGACCATTCGCTACCGCTTCGTCAGCCCCCTTATCAAGCCCTACATCGTCCTCCGGGCACTGAAGGAGGGCCAGATCACGCACGAGGTCCTGGAGACGGTCCTCTCCCCAGGCCACGACTACGGATCTGAGTGAGGTTTTCTCAGCGAAATGATCTTCAGCGGTGTGGGGCGGGCGGATCGGTATGGATCGGGCGTGCGGTGCTTGATGGCAGGCAAGCGTGAAGCCCCTGGTAGGACGGTTCTCACCACAAGATCGTCCGCTGAACCAGAGGTTTCATGTTGGTCACCTATGCTGCCACGCTCGACGTCCCGCGCCAGACCGTCGAGTTCCTCGCACGGCTGCTGGCCGCCCACCGGCAGGGGCTGCGTACTCCGCGGGGTTCACGGGCGCTGGGCCCCTTTTGCCAGGCAGTGCTGGTGCTGCGCTGGTTCCGTGAGCGCGGCTGTGTGCACTGCCTGGTCCGCGACGCTGGCGTTTCCCAGGCTACCGGCTACCGCTACCTGCACGAAGGCATCGACGTCCTCGCCGCCCGCATCCACGCCCTGCCCGCCTTGTACAAAGCCGCCGCCGACGGACTGCCGACCCTGGCCGACAAGGGCTACATCGGCGCCGGAATCGGCATACACGTGCCGGTCCGCCGCCCGAAGGGCCAGTCCGAGCAGGCTCTCCACACCGACACCGAACGACGAACGCCCTGATCAGAGGTATCCGTGCACTCGGCGAACGTGCTGCCGCCGAACTCAAGGAACGCTGGCGCGCACTCAAACACGTCACCCTCAGCCCCAGCCGGATCGGCGACATCGCCCGCGCTGCCCTCGTCCTCAACGGAGTCCGGAAGTGATCTTCACTGAGAGCAACGTGACAACGCCGGCGGAAGAGATGCGGGCGAAGCTGACCCCCGCAGTGCCCGCACCCTGGCGACACCCCACCCCCGCGATGCGGGCGCACCGAACCGGGGCGCCCGCGGCAGGCCGACCGCCCGCCGACCGGAGCAGCGGTGAGTTTCCGTATACGGCGCGGGTGACCCGGTAGGGCCCGTCCCGACCCGCGCACGGCAACCCTTCGGCCGCCGTCCTGCGCTCGGTATCGGCCGTCGGCTCGGCTACCGGCTCGACCACGGGTGCCTCGGCCGCCGGCTGTTGGCCGCGCGGTGTCGACGCCCGGCTCGGCAACTTCCTTGATGTCGACCGCTTTTTCGGCCGCGGGCCCCGCCGGCCCGCGCGGTGTCGAGGTCCTCCTCGCCCCCAGCGGGCACGGGGCCCTTCTACCACTTCATTTACGGAAAGACCGGTTTTCTGGGACGATGCTGGTCTGGCATTGACGCTGATTGAAGGGGGCACTGTGCCGTCCGACGAGGACTCACACGCGACGAACGAAATCGCGCTCACAGTCTGCGACCAGGCGCAGCTGCTGGCGCTGCGTGACTGGATGAGAGACCAGCCTGGCGTCGACGTTGCTATAGTCCACGGAATGCTGGAGCCGGGTGAACTCGGTGCGTTAGATGTGTTAATTGTGGTCGCCGGTAGCAGTGGTGTGGTGGGAGCGGTCAAGACGCTGCCGGACTTCATCCGTTCGCGGCGCTCCGGCTTCCGGATCGAGACGACTGTCAAGGGGCAGCCGTTCGTTCTGGACGCGACCAACATCGACGAGGTGATGCCTCTCCTGGAACGGCTGCTCGATGACTGACCCCGGGCCGCTGCACGACTATTCGCGCTCACGTGCGGTGTTAATCGGTGCCTGGGATTACGTTCATCTAGCAGCAGTGCCGTCGGCGCGCAACAGCATGGACAGGATAACGAGACTGCTGGCCGGCCCATTATGTGGCTGGCCGAAGCAGCGGGTGGAGGTTCTGCGCAACGTCCGACGCCGCGACAGCATTCCCGACCAGTTGATGGGACTGTTCGATGGCGTCGAGGATGTCGCCCTGTTCTACTTCGTGGGGCACGGGCAGCTACACGAGGACGAACTGTGCCTGGCTCTGCGGGAATCACCCGAGAGCGGCCCGCGACGCACAACTGTTGGACTCCCGTTCTCTGATGTGCGCGCGGCCCTACGCGCATGTGACGCGCAGACAAAGATCGTGATCCTGGACTGCTGCTTCGCCGGCTTCGCAGCCCAGCCTGAGCACACCTTGGCGTCCGCTTCCACGAACGTGGTCAACAAGACTCTCGGGACCGGCGCCGTCACGTTGGCCGCCAGCGGCGCATACCGGACCGCCTGGTTTGAAGCCGAGTCGGCATCCAACGCTCAAACATACTTCACCAAATACCTGGTCGACGCGATCGAGCAGGGGATCCCCGGCTATCCTGAGGGTCTACCGCTGGGCCCCATTTATGCTCGGGCGGCCGATGCCTTGGCTCGCGACCATCTACCGGAGCCGACGCGGTCGGTCCGACACGACGCGGACCGCTTCATCCTAGCCCGAAACACTGATTTTCCGGCAGCCCCGCTCGAAAGACGAAAGACACCCCCATCCGAAGCTGGTGTCACGACGGTACCCTCAGTCTCGGCACCGCCAGGTCCCTCTTCTGCAGACGACTCCGAAGCAGCCGCGCCCAACACGCCCCCCGGACTTCGACGCCGACACATCGTCATTGGCCTCACCACAACGGCCGCAGCCGCGGGTGCAGCCCTCATGGGACTACGACTCGCCGACGGTACCGACGGCCATACACCGAACGGCAATCCAAACCTGAGCCCAAGCACCAGCACACGTCCGTCGGGCGGCACGCAGGCCCGGCTCCTGTGGTCCACCCTCACCGGCCACGGTGATGGCCCCATTTCGGTAGCGTTCAACCCTGATGGTAAAATCCTCGCCAGCGGCGGCGATGACAGGGTGATCCGACTGTGGGACATCACCACCCGAAGCAAAACCGTCACCTTCGCTGGTCACACCGAACTCGTAACTTCGGTGACATTCAGCCCCGACGGCAAAATCCTCGCCAGCAGCAGCTTTGACGGAACCGTCCGACTGTGGGACGTCACTAATAAAACGCACAGTACCCTCGCTGTTGGCTTCGATTGCGCCATGGTGGCGTTCAGCCCCGACGGAAAAACCCTCGTCAGCAGCGGCGAAACCATACAACTGTGGGATGTCACCACCCGAACCAGCATCGCAAATCTAAGACACAACGCCAATGATCCGGTGACTTCGGCGGCACTGAGCCCTGATGGTAAAATCCTCGCCAGCGGCAGCAACGGCAACACCGTCCAGTTGTGGAATGTCGCCACCCGAACCAAGACCGCCACCCTCACCGGCCACTCCCAACCTGTGACTTCGGTGGCATTCACCCTCAATGGCAAAACCCTCGCCAGTGGCGGCCAAGACGACACCATCCGGCTGTGGACAGTCATTTGAGGGGTCTTCGGTCACGAAACCCTTGCCAGGGCCAAGAGGCCGTACGCCGACAAGCGCCGCTGGTGGTGCCGCGAACCGCCTGCCCGCGCCGCTCGTTCACCGAGCAGATCCCGCAGGTTCCGGTCCGCGCCCGGATCACGACCAGGTCGTTGCCGTTCTCGCGAACTCCCGCGAGGCGGTCGGAGGCGATGAGGGTGCCGTCCAAGATGACGTGGGTCATGCCCTGCCGCCAGCAGCGGTTCAAGACTTCGTGCAGGTCCGGGGCTTGGCTGGCGAGGACTGCGAGGAACTCGACGGTCTGGCGCGGGACGTCGAGCGTGGCAGCATAGGTGACCAACGTGAAGCCTCTGGTTCAGCGGACGATCTTGTGGTGAGAACCGTCCTACCAGGGGCTTCACGCTTGCCTGCCATCAAGCACCGCACGCCCGATCCATACCGATCCGCCCGCCCCACACCGCTGAAGATTATTTCGCTGAGAAAACCTCACTGAGAAAACCCCAGTGAGTCCCAGTGCTTAGGCCAGAAGCTGCCCAGGACCAGCACTGGGGCACCAGAGGATTTCCCCTGGGCCTTCGGAGTCATTGTGTTGGCATGCCTGTCTGGTCAGCCCTGTCATCGGCAAGACTCGGGTGATCGCCGAGCCACTGCTGAAGTTCGCGGTGGCGGAACTGGTAGGCGGTTCCCGACAGACGCATCATCCCGGCGGAACAGCACCAGTCGAGGAACGCGCCAAGACGCCACGGCAGCTTGCCGCGGGCGCACATCAGGAAGACAAGGTACCGGCGGATGAGGCCGAGCCTGATCAACCCGGCAGCGAGCGCGGCGGTCAGCCCCAACACCAAGCCGCTGCTGAATTGGAGGCCCTCGTTTATGCTGGGTGTCCGTCGGGGGTGTCGTCCGCGCGGACACCGAGCCAGGCCCAGTCGTACTCGCGGGTGCCCTTCGTTCCGTGTCCGGTCCGCATGCGCATCCACTGGTGCGGCAGCACCTTGTTGATCATCTGACGGGCCATCCACCGGCGGCCGGCTCCGTCCGTGACGGGGTAGGTGTGGGAGACGCCGACCGCGTAGCCGAGGCCGAGCTTCCGCAGACTCTGTCGGAGTCCACGACCCGAATACACCTCGTCGCCGGCGAACCAGCGGGCCCGGATGCCCAGCTTGAGCGCGTTCTTGACCATGGCGGCGGTCTGCTGCAGCTTCGTGGCGAACATGATCTCTTCCGGGACGCCGGCCGCTTGACGGCGTTCCTCGTCCGCGGCCCAGTCTGCGGGGAGATACAGGGCCCGGTCGATGACCACGCGCACCGACTCGGTGACCGCGGCCAGGTGAACGGCGACCTGGCACAGTCCGACGCCTTTGATCGCGCCGGAGTACTGGCGTCCGGCGCCGACGCAGTCGGTCGAGGACTTCGCGTCCCCGGTCTCGTCCGCGACCAGCACCACCTCCTGACCTGCCAGTTCACGGACGACCAGGCGGGCGATCTCCTCCCGGGCCCGGTCGTGGTCGAACCTCGCCCGTGACAGCAGGTGCTGCAGCCGGTGCGGGCCTGGATGCCCGAGGGCCTCAGCCAGCGTCCAGCAGTTGCGCGTGTCCACCTCCGCCAGCAGCCCGGTGACCATCTCCGCCGCCGTGGCACGGGTCTCCCGCCGGGCCAAGCAGCCCGCGATCGCATCCATCGCTGCCCCGAACAGCCTGCCCCACGCAGCCCGGGCTATCGTGGCCTCCACGGCCACCTGATCCTGAAACGTCGTCACAAACGTTCATGATCACGGTGGCCGTACCTGTACCTACACCCGACCCCGCAAGCCGCCCACCAGCACAGAATCCGGAACTACAGCTGCCGTGACAGTCCGTTGATCTTTGGGTGCGCCCCGCCCAGTGCCGTCGAAACATCCGCCCATTCACCGGTCAGAAAGAGCCTGAGGACCGACCCCAAAGGGATGTCAGCACCTGCTCCGTTACCGCTTGCGTCGGCGTCGACCAACATCATGAGGCTCGCTAGGAGAAATCCTACGAGCCCGCCGGTGAAACCACTTGCCAGGCCGGCCAAGGTGCCGTGCGGGAGCGTGCCCCGGATGATCCTGCGCGGTTGGTTCGCCGTGGAGGGCTCACCTGAGGCTCCGTCCACGAGTCCCCCCAGGATGCCGCCCGCGAACCCGCTCAGGACTCCGAGCCCGAGGAGGATCAAGGGGAGCCCCAACCAGCCTGGCAGATCCGGGGAATCGCCGAAGCCGATCATCTTGATGTATTGCTCTTCAGGAAGAGCCTCCCAGCTCCAGGCCAATAGGTCGAGGGCACAACCGCCGGCCAGTCCCCACAGGACCCCTGTCAGCACACCACGCCGCATCCGTGCCGCGAAGCGGCGCATTCCGTCACGTGTCCACAACAACGGCCACTGCATGTGCCGAGGAGCGCGCTGCCTCGATCTTGCAACACTAAGCCCCGCGAAGACAGAGACCAGCGCCACGCTGACCGGGACTGCGAGGTTGGCCTGCTGCGGAGAGAGAAGCAAAGGGGCTGTCTGTTCCTCGGGAAGGACAGCGAAGAGGAGCAGGGTGAGCAAGAGCGGCGGCAGAAGAACGGCGAAAGCGGTAAGCAGGGCATCAGCGACGCGGACGCGGTAACGTCCGGCCAGCGGCCAGAGTTGGTGGAGTACCAGGTCGGTGCCCGGGCGTGAGTCGGCAGGAGAGTTCAGCCCGGGCCCGGGGTTTGGGGCGTTGAGGTGAGCGGCGAGGCGTGCGAGCCACCGGTGTGTCCTGGCGGCGTCGTATCGGTTGGGGTACAGGGCGGTGGCGGCGGGGATGAACCGGGCCAGCAAGTGCTCGTCGAGTTCGTCGGAGGTGCTGTGCCGGAGGAGGTCGGCGGGGGCGCCGTCGCGGGCGTACACGGTCGCCACGAGGCACAGCCGCCAGGGAGTCGACAGCGTGGTCGCCAGCAGGTCGGCAGGGTCATCGCGCAGCGCCTCCAGGAGGGGCTCCCAGCGCGTGGGGTCGTCAGCGCGTTGCAGCAGGTAGGTATGGGCGTCCTGTGCGGGAACAGGGTCGATGTCGATGCGCGCGGCGTCCAGCAGTCGCGTCCGCGAGGTAAGGGCGTCGTAGTGGGTGGTGCGGCAGGTCAGGATGAGGGGTCCGGCGCTGCGACCTTCCTGGTAGGCGTTAAGCGCGCGCAGTGCTGCCAGGGCGCGTGTGGCGTCCGCCGAGGGTATGCCGTCCGGTTGGGTGGGATCCATCTCGTCAAGGCCGTCCAGCACGGGGAGCACGTGGTTGTGGCGGACGAGTGCTGCGGCCATGGCGGCGGGCCAGTCGTAGACGTCGATGAGCTGGTGGACCAGCAGATCACGCAGAGGAATGGTGGTGTCCCACTCGGCCAGGGACAGGCGTACTGGTACCGGGTCGTCCGCGCCGCGCTCTTCGAGCAGGGCCAGCATCACCTCCAGGGCCAGCACGGTCTTGCCGGCCCCTGCGGCACCGGTGACTACGAGACGACGCGGGTGCGTCTGGCGGTAGTAGGTGACCACGTCCGGGATGGTCGAAGTGCCATCGAACAGACGCCCCGCATCAGCGGGCACCGTCGCGGTGCGGGCCGGTGCCATCCGCACGGTGAAGGCGAGATTAATGCGCTGGGTGTCGTCTCCCAAAAGCTGCCGCCACTGCCGCTCCTCAGTCTCCCTAACCTGTGCCGCCAAGGTGGCCGCCCATCCACGTGCAAGATCCGCCAGGCCGCCCTCCGGGGCTTGACGCAGGGCCAACACCGAAACCACCAAAGCCGCCACACCGACCGGCAGCCCCAGTAGACCGGCCGTATCCGCAGCAGACATGCCTTTGGGCTCAGCCAGCAACTGCGGCACCGCATATACCAGACTGGCTACCAGCAACGCCGCACCGCTGAAGCCCAGCCACATCCACCGACGCCGATGCCCTCGGCCGCCTATCCCCACCCTTGCCACAGATCACCGATCCTCGCGGCAGGCACAGCACCGACTAAAGGGGTCACGTTCCAGCGATGGGAAGTCCGACGATACGTCCATGACGGAACGTTAGAAGACTCTGTAGTCCACCACCGTGGAACAGTTCGCCTCGGCCTGATCTCGCCCATGCGTGACGCTACTGCCGCAGTAAATGTCGGATTTACTGCGGCGGAGCCCCTACCGTGATCATCGCGACCTGCGGCGGGGCATTCCGGCCGCCGGGGTGAGGTGTACGCATTTACTGCGGCAGCATTGGGAGGGCGGAGCGGACATGACGATCGAACCGGTGACCGAACTCGGGAGCGGGGGCGCGCTCCGGCTGCCGCGCGCCCGGGTGGTGCCCCTGTCCGCCCCGCCTGCGTCGTACACCGCGGCGGTCGAGCGGTACCTCACCGGCGCGGGCATCGCGAAGTCCTTCGCACGGATCTACCGGATCTCGCTCACGACGTGGGGCTGGATGCTCGCCGGCGAACCCGCGCCGACCGGACCCGCCCGCCGAGGCGCGAAGCCGCCCGTCTTCCCCGTCACCGCGATCGACGACCCGGCGCTGCCGGAGGCCCCGGCCGAACTGGCGGCGGCGCGGGCTGACGAGATGGACGCCGACACCGTCAACCGGGAACTGTCCATCGCGCGCAAGGCGATCGGCTGGTGGCAGCGCCAAGGCTGGATCGTGGGCGACCCGACGATCGGCATCGAGCGGCGGCCGGCACCGCCGGACCGCACCAAGGCCCTGGCCGAGAACCAGATCGCAGCCCTGTGGCGCCTCGACGTTGCCCTGCGGGAGAAGACGTTCTGGAAGATGCTCTACGAGTCCGCCGCCCGCGCCGATGAAGTACTGTGCCTGAACCTGGAAGACCTGTACCCGCAGGACAAACGCGGCAAGATCACATCCAAGGGCGGGGCGACCGAGTGGATTCACTGGCAGCCCGGCACCGCCCAACTGCTGCCCCGCCTCATCGCCGGGCGCACCCGCGGCCCACTGTTCCTCACCGGCCGCAAGGCACCCGCCGGGACAGCGACGCTCGACGTATGCGAGGAGACCGGCCGGGCCCCGCTGTCCTACCGCTGGGCGGGGGAGATCTTCGAGTTGGCGCACGACATCATCCAACTGAGCATGCACGGCGAGCCGGAGCGAGCCTGGGCTCACGTCAGCCAGCATCCTCGCAGCCGACAGGCGGCCGTCCTCTCGATCCTGGCTGCCTACCTCAACTACCACTTCGCCAGCCTGGACCCGCTCACCCTCGCGGCCACGGAGTAGCCCTCGACGGACACGGCAGCTGTAGTTCTGGTCAGGGTTGGTCCTGGAGAGCGTGTCGGTGCTGGTGGCAGGCTCGTGCGATGGCTTGATGATGGCGGCGCCAGGCCATCCAGTGCAGGAGGTGTTCCGCGCCTCGGGCTGGTGGTGTGAGGACGAACGCCCGCAGGAGCCGGACGAGTTCGGGGCAGGTCAACGGGACGAGACAGACCGGTCCGGAAGGGCCTGTGGTGGTCGTGGCGGTGGTGGTCAGGGCGAGGACGGCGGATGCGACAAGGCAGAACAGCGACCAGCGCATCCAGGAGTTCCAGCAGGTCACCTGCCCTTCGTCCAGGCCGGTGAAGCTCTTGCCGAGTTGGAAGGTCTCCTCGATCCGCCACCGTCGGCAGATCACTTCGACCAGCTGGGCGAGGGTGACAGGCGCGGGCGACCAGCAGCGGAAGAAGGAGATCTCGCCGGTGTACCGGTGCCGGCGGGCGACCAGGACGCTGGTGCCGTCGTCTGGGTGTCCGTCGGGGGTGTCGTCCGCGCGGACACCGAGCCAGGCCCAGTCGTACTCGCGGGTGCCCTTCGTTCCGTGTCCGGTCCGCATGCGCATCCACTGGTGCGGCAGCACCTTGTTGATCATCTGACGGGCCATCCACCGGCGGCCGGCTCCGTCCGTGACGGGGTAGGTGTGGGAGACGCCGACCGCGTAGCCGAGGCCGAGCTTCCGCAGACTCTGTCGGAGTCCACGACCCGAATACACCTCGTCGCCGGCGAACCAGCGGGCCCGGATGCCCAGCTTGAGCGCGTTCTTGACCATGGCGGCGGTCTGCTGCAGCTTCGTGGCGAACATGATCTCTTCCGGGACGCCGGCCGCTTGACGGCGTTCCTCGTCCGCGGCCCAGTCTGCGGGGAGATACAGGGCCCGGTCGATGACCACGCGCACCGACTCGGTGACCGCGGCCAGGTGAACGGCGACCTGGCACAGTCCGACGCCTTTGATCGCGCCGGAGTACTGGCGTCCGGCGCCGACGCAGTCGGTCGAGGACTTCGCGTCCCCGGTCTCGTCCGCGACCAGCACCACCTCCTGACCTGCCAGTTCACGGACGACCAGGCGGGCGATCTCCTCCCGGGCCCGGTCGTGGTCGAACCTCGCCCGTGACAGCAGGTGCTGCAGCCGGTGCGGGCCTGGATGCCCGAGGGCCTCAGCCAGCGTCCAGCAGTTGCGCGTGTCCACCTCCGCCAGCAGCCCGGTGACCATCTCCGCCGCCGTGGCACGGGTCTCCCGCCGGGCCAAGCAGCCCGCGATCGCATCCATCGCTGCCCCGAACAGCCTGCCCCACGCAGCCCGGGCTATCGTGGCCTCCACGGCCACCTGATCCTGAAACGTCGTCACAAACGTTCATGATCACGGTCCTGCGTTCCGCATAATTCGCGGTGCCTAGAGCGTCGAATCGTGCTGTGACCTGGGGAAATGCGTCTGGACACGCGGTGGGGGCGTGTCTCTAGGCGCGGGGGTTGTGGCTGGTCAGCGGGTTTCGGGGGTGAGCTCGACGATCTTCTTGGGGGCGGGGATGTCGAGTTTGTTCAGCAGGTCGCGCTGGGTGCGGGTGAGCTCGGTGAGCTGGCGGAAGGTGCCGGCTGGGCCGGTGAAGGTGCCCAGGTGGAGCCGGTCGAGTTCACGGCGGATGGTGGGCCAGGTCGCCTGGGTGGTGGTCTCGGCGATGCGGATCAGCAGCAGGGCGAGCCAGCACAGGATGACGTGGGCGCGGATGCGTTCTTCGAGCCGGTGGTAGACCGGGCGGAGATCGAGGATCTGCTTCATGTCGCGCCAGCCGCGCTCGACTTCGAGGAGTTGTTTGTAGCCCAGTGCGATGTCCTCGGCCGGGAGTTTCGGATCGCTGCAGCGCAGGAGGTACTTCCCGTCCAGGTTCGCCTCGGCCTTGGCTTTGGCGGCGTCGATGCGGAGCTTGCCGGCCGGGGTGGCGCGTAGGTAGCGGTTCAGGCCGGGCTTCGCTGCGATCTTCCCGCGCAACTCGCCGCGCTTGTAGTCCGTCAGCGCGTCGCTGCCCTCGATCAGCCCGGTGAGCTGGGTGATCAGCTGGGTGCGGATCGCCGCGTCGCGGGTGGCGCCTTCGGGGTTGTGGCAGATCACGAAGCGTTCAGCCTCGGAGATCTTCACTTCCTTGACGCGCATGTTGTGCGCGATGTCCTGGTAGCGGCCCTGCCGGGACAACGCCGCCTTGATCTCCGGTGAGTTGGAGCGGAGCTTCTCGCCGATGATGTAGTGGTGGTCGCCGGAGCGGAGGTAGCGGCGGTTGGCCGCGGAGGCGAAGCCCCGGTCGGCGACCCATACGATCCTGGACAGGGTCCAGTCCCGCATCTCGTCCTTGACCTGGCGGATCAGTGCGGAGTCGCCGGTGTTGCCCGGCCAGCACCACACCCGCACCGGGATCCCGTCACGGGTCACCGCCATCCCGATCACGATCTGCGGCAGGTCATCGCGGGAGTCCTTCGACTTCCCCCAGGTCCGGAACCCGCCCATGCTCACACCGTCGCCGTCGCCGTCGCCGTCGCCGTCGCCGTCGCCGGTTTCGGGGAGGGGGATGCCGTGTTCGTCGCGGGCGACGGGCAGGTCGGCGTCCTCGAGTTCGAAGTAGGTGCTGGTGGTGTCGAAGAACAGCAGGTCGACTTCGAGGTTGAGCAGGTGGGCGGCGGAGTCGAAGACCTGCCGCTCCAGTTTCTCGCGTATCTGGTGCAGCCAGTCCATCGCCCGGTAGCAGGCATCGTCGTCGATGCGGTCCAGACCGGCGATGTGCACGTCGTGGTTGACCCACTCGGCAGCGGCCAGCTTCGAGGACGGGGCCAGCGCGCGGTTGGCGACCAGGGCGAACAGAGCGCGTTCGGTGGCCTCGACGTTTCGTGGACGGCCTCGGCCCGGGGTGCCCAACGCGGCCACGATGCGCGGGAGTTCCAGCCGGTGCCACAGCTGGTCCAGGAGATACGCGCCGCCGAAGGGGCGGGACTCGACGAAGTCCAGATCCGTGTTCGCCTCGGCGGTGGCCGCCAGCGCGTCAGCCGGATCGAGCAGCTTGGACAGCGAGCCGACCAGGCGGCGCACCGCGTCGGTGTCAAGCTGGTCCTCGCGGCCGAAGCCGTACAGCAGCTTCGGCACTGACCGTCCCGCCGCCGCGTCCCAGGTGTTGTGGGCCAGGTGCAGGTAGCGGACCGTGCCGGTCTTGGTCTTCCGACTCGTCGTCTTCACATACATCGCTCTAGAGCCTACACGTCTAGCCCATGCAGTGACTGGCCATCATACTGGAAGCGTTTCTCTAGGTGCTTTCGGCCCGTGCAGCACCACCGAACCCGCTGACCAGGCACTTCACCGCATCGGACCCTCTAGACCAGCCGAATTACGCGGAACGCAGGACGGTGGCCGTACCTGTACCTACACCCGACCCCGCAAGCCGCCCACCAGCACAGAATCCGGAACTACAGCTGCCGTGACGGAGCAGAGGTTAAAAGACTGGGTGAGAGCTTGTTCCTTAACCTCCTTAACCTCCCTAACCTCCTTGGAACCGCGAACGTGCAGTGGCTAACGTCATCGTCGTGAATTCTCAACAGGTGAGCAATCTTTGGATCTGGGCGCCGGAGCGTGGGACACCGGAGGACTATAAGCTGCCTCCGCAGAACGTCCCTGGGGTAGTGGTCATGGAGGTCTCACGGGATCTCCATGAGGGGCTGGAGGCGGAGCTACAGAGGGCTGGCACCGTCCCCCTGCCAAGGCCGCTCTATCTGCGTGTCGACGTTCCGGCGTACGTGACCGTTGTCCTGGCCGCGGCGCCAGGAGTGTGGTTGACACTCCGCACCGCCATCCGCGCACTGGCCGATCGGAACAAGCAGAAGACCTTCCACCTATACCTTGGCGACGCCGAGATGATCGCTGACGGTCACTCCGTCGAGGACGTTGCCCGTCTGCTTGAGGCTGCCCAGACACTGTTCGAGCGTCAGATTTCTGCTCCAGATGAGGCCGAGCGCGAGGACTTGCCGTATGCCGCGATGGTCCAGGCAGCAAGGCAACTCCTGGCTCATCGCGGCAATCTCGTGGTGGACGAGGACGTCAGCGGTCGTCTCGACACTGTGAGCCAGTGCATCGATGACTCCACTCTGTGGGAAGTGGCCGTCGTGTGCCTGGATCTGGCCGTAGAACGGCTGGTTCGGCTGGAGCGGGACAATGACAGGCCATCGGCCACCACTCCGGAGGCGACGCTAGCCCTCCACACTGCCGTCGAGATCCTGAAGCAGTTTCCCCACTCTCGTTCGTGATCGACGGCTTCCGCGTGGTCACTCGTTGGAGTGATCGCAGGGTATGGGGCGGCCTTCCTCGTGATCCTGAACTCTGCGACGAGGTGCAGGAGTTCACAGGGAAGGCCGCAGTCCCTGGGCTGGACCCGCCCCTGGCTGCGCGACCCGCAGGCGGTGGACCGGTGGACCTGGCTCGCCATCGTCGCTCACACCCAACTCCGCCTCGCGCTGCCGGTCGTAGTCGACCAGTGCAAGCCTTGGGAGAAGACCACCCGAACCGGAACCGCGCTCACCCCGACCCGCGTCAGGCACTGACCGCGCGGTGCTACGGCAAGCCCCTACCTCACGAGGCAAGGGGCTTTGCCGTGCTTCCTGCACGGGTCAGATCGTGCGTCAGGCGGTCGAATAGCGCAGGGTTCGAACACTGTCCCTTTACCAGTGGGGGACGCCTTGGTCGTGTGCGAGGTCAAGACCCGCCGGGAGGGTGATTTCCAGCACCCCATGGCCGCGGTGGGCACGGACAAGGCCGCCCGGCTCCGGTCGCTGGCCGAGCGGTGGACCGCCGAGCACGGCGGGGCACCGCCGGGCGGGGTCCGGATCGACCTGATCGGCGTCATCGTGCCGGCCCGGGGCGCCCCCCGCGTCGAGCACGCGCGGGGGGTGGCGTGATGGGCTTCGCCCGCACCTGTTCGGTCGCGCTGGTGGGCGTCGAGGGAGTCGTCGTCGAGGTCCAGGCCGACCTGGAGCCCGGCCTGGCGAACTTCGCCCTGGTGGGCCTGCCCGACAAGAGCCTCACCGAGAGCCGCGACCGGGTGCGCGCCGCGATCGTCAACAGCGGGGAGACCTGGCCGCAGAAGAAGCTCACCGTCGGCCTCAGCCCCGCGTCCGTCCCCAAGGGCGGATCGGGATTCGATCTGGCCGTGGCGTGCGCGGTGCTCGCCGCCAACGACCGGATCGCCCCCAAGTCGATCGCCGACCTGATGATGATCGGCGAGCTGGGCCTGGACGGCGGGGTCCGCCCGGTCCGCGGGGTGCTGCCGGCGGTGCTGGCCGCGGCCGAGGCCGGCTACCGGCACGTGGTGGTGCCCGAGCGGATGACCGCCGAGGCCGCGCTGGTCCCCGGTGTCGCCGTGCTCGGCGTCCGCAGCCTGCGCCAACTCGTCGCCGTGCTCAACGACGAGACGGTGCCCGAGGAGGAGGACGACGAGCACCAGCGGGACGGGCGGCCCGATCCGATGCTGGCGGGTCTCACCGTCCCCGGCGGCGGGATCGGCACCGGGTTCGGCACGGGGCTCGGCATGGGCTTCGGCGGCGCCCCCGCGCCGGCCGGCTCGGCCGGAGACCCGCTCGACCTCGCCGACGTGGCCGGGCAGCGTGCCGCCCGGCTCGCCCTGGAGGTCGCCGCGGCCGGTATTGGTAACTGCGGCTAACAGAACCTGCGGAGTAGGGGCAGGCGGTGGGACTCAACGGTCTCTGTAGAGGTCTTCGTCCACTGGAGGTTCGTTTCCGATGTAGTCGTAGGGGTCGTCATCCAGCAGGACTTCCTCGTCCAGGTCGCCAATGTGGATAAGGAGCTTGCTGCCTACTTCGAGGTCGCATGCTGAGCAGTGAAACCCGTAGGGGACGAGGTAGACCCCTTCCGGGCCGGCGCCGCCATGGGCGAAGGCGTGCGGCTCGCCGGCCACCCAGCCCTGGGAACCGCAGGCAGGGCACTCCTTCGGTGCTTCCCGGGTCATAGTGATCATCGGTTGGCTGGTGATCGCGGCCAGAACCACATCACGTTCGGTGCCCGACATGTGACCGAAGCGTTGTTGGAACAGCAAGCGGGCCTTGACCAGCAGGGCTTCTGCCGCAACGCGTTCCTGCCGTACCTGTTCATCGACCAGCTTGTTGTGCAGGACGAGGTAGGGGCCCCAGTAGCCGGTCGGGTCGACTTCCAGTTCCTCGAGAACGGGGTCGACCACCCGCAAGCAGATCGTGAATACCGCTTCGGCTTGTGTCGAGTCGTGTATCGCGCTGTGTGCGACCCCGTTGCGGGCATCCGCGAGGGGTTCGAGGGCAGTCTTGTTGATCGGGATCTTCCGGGGAAGGAGCTTGACTACCCGCTCGTGGGCTTCGACGAGACCGATGGTCTTGATCTTGGTCAGCGGGCCCGCCTTGGAGCCCAGACCTGTTGCATGGAGCAGCGAGTCGAAGTGTCGACCGTCGACGATCAGAGCTGGATGGATCCCGGCGAGGTATGCCTTGAGCAGGTGCTCCGTGGCGACTCCGGCGTGGTGAACGGCGAAGTCGTAGCTCTCGGGGCCCTCGACAAAGGCTGCCAGTGCGGCATTCATCCACCTTTGTGATGAACTTTTCAACTGCTTTGAATCCATGGCCGAGACGATAGGACCGCTGGAACGTCTAGCGCTCGGGGTTTCGCCAGCACCCGCTGAGCGGCTCAGCGCAGCCTGGGGTTGGGACGGCCGTGGAGTTCCGCTGCGTATCGGGCCCAGTTGCCGCCG
The DNA here is from genome assembly GCA_963756705.1 of uncultured Actinomycetota bacterium. GTDB lineage: Bacteria > Actinomycetota > Actinomycetes > Streptomycetales > Streptomycetaceae > Actinacidiphila. The sequence goes on from CAVWOS010000013.1 coordinate 324,901, forward strand.
GACTGCGTCCAGGCGGTGGCGGTCTCCGGGCTGATCCCCAGAAGCTCGGTGAGAACTGCCGCCGGCAGCTGGGTGGAGAGCCCCATCAGAGCGGAGGTGCGGCCCGGGCGGGAGTAGATTCCCAGCCGGGCGAGCCGGGCTCCCAGCTGGTGGTTGCCGAGAGGGCGGCCCGCGAAGGCCCCTGGGAAGAGCCAGGGCGAGTCCGCCGGGGTGCCGATGGCGGAATGCCCGCGTCGTCGTGTGAGGAGCCGCCTGGCGAGCTTGTCGACAGGATCAGGCAGCAGCAGGGGAGTGTCGCCCAGCATCAGCGACGTCCGCGGGCCTTCGACGACCACTGCCGTGACCGGCAGCTGCGAGACAACCGTGAGGGGCTGGGCATAGAGCAGCACGAGGAGCCCGGCGAACCGGTCCTCAATGGCGAGGTCGGCGTCGTGCATGAGACGACGGCTGACTGCCCAGCGTTCCTCTTCGTCCGTCGGCCGGACGTGGCTCAGCTTCTCGCGGACCGGGATCTCCAGGTTCTTGCCGATGTGCCGGTTCGTGCGGCACCACTGCACGAATCCGCGGGCGTCGTATCGGGTCGTGGCCCCGCCGTCGATCCACTCGTCCAGGTGAGCCTTGGTGCAGAGTTGGAGTTCGGTGCCGTGTTCGCGCAGCCAGACCAGCAGGGCGACGGCGGCGCGGATGCTGGCCCGGACCGCTGTTGCCTGGGTCGAGGTGACCGGGTGCTTCGCGGCCTCGCGTCGAAGGCGCCGCAGGTGATGCCAGGTCGCGAAGCGCCGGACGAGCTTGCGTTCGCCCTCGTCCGTGACCGCCTCGGTCGCCGAGGTGATCCATTGCTCCAATGCGGCGAACCGCTCATCACGCGGGGGCAGGACGCCGGCCGCGACCAGGGCGGCCCGCAGGAAGGCCACTGACTTGTTCGGCAGCAGCGTGTCCAGGCCTTCGTGGGTGAGCGGGCAGGTGCCTTCCGCGAGCGCGTCGACGATCGTGCGGGAGCTGGACCGACCGAGCCACTGCATGCCGGCCCTGGCCCCACCGGAGACCAGGACGTCGTGGACCGGTCGGAGGCTGGGGCGCAGGACGCCACCGCGGGAGAGCGTGTCGCGGACCTGCTGGTCACGGACGCAGCTGTGGCAGCGGCCGTAGCTGTGCAGATACTCAACTTTCCCGCAGAGTCGGCAGGGATTGAATGAGATCGGGTTCTTCTGCCAGCAGGTCTCACAGAGGTGGCCGTCCTCGGTCCGGGCCGCGGCGTACTTTTCCTTGCCGCAGCCGACGCAGTGCCGTCGGGCGCGTGAGCAGGTGTCGCAGCGGGGCATGCCGGTGACTGCCCGGTAGCAGCGGCGGGGTCCCTTGCCGCAGAACGAACAGGTCTGCAGAGTCGGCCGGTAGCAGGCGCCGCAGAGCGGCCCGTCCTTGGTGCGGCGCCCGACGGGGCGGATCCGGTCGCAGAGGACGCAGGTGATCAGATGGTCGGCCTCGTGGCGCATGCAGGTCGAGCACAGCGGCGTCCCGTCCGGACGACGAGTCGCGATCGCCCTGTCCTGCCCGCAGCGTCCGCAGGCAGCAGCGTTGGCCTTGCGATAACACGGCAGACAGCAGCGGAGATCATCGAGCACGTGGGTGAGGGGCCGGACCTCGCCGCAGTGGCGGCAGGCCGGGGCGGTGACGGAGACGCCGGCGGCGGAAAGCGCTGTGATCAGCCGTGCGGCCCGCGCGGACGCCTTGGCTCCCTCGCCGGTCAGCAGGCCGGGCGAGTCCTCGATCTCCCAGAGCAGTCTGAACATCAGGTAGAGGTTGCCGACCGGGGCGATCGACTCGACGGCTTGGCGGACGGCCGCCGGCTTGGCCTGCGGGGCGACGGCGGTGACTGCCGCGGTGATGAGGGTGACCGGGTCGCCGTCGGGCAGCCGCCAGCAGCCACGGCAGATCGCCTCGCCGGTGCGGGTGCGGCGATAGACGCGAGCCGGGCGGGAGCACTCGGTGCAGAGCAGTGACGCGGCGCGGGTCTTGTGGTTGCAGGGTTGGCAGACGCGTCTGCCGTCGGCCCGCAGGCTGGGCAGCTTCTTCGTACTGCCGCAGTCGGCGCACTGCGGCAGCACGGCCCGGCGGGAGCCCTGCGCGAGCAGAGAACGGATGAAGTCACCGACCACGGGCGGGCCCTCCGGGCGGCCAGAGGTCAGCAGGTCCGGATCGTCGGTCAGAGCCCGGGCCAGGCGACGGCGCTTGGCCCGGGAGGCGGCCGCGTCCGCGGTCGCCTGTCGTATGACTTCCTCGGTCAGGCCCGGCTCGACGCCGGCCATGACGGAGACGACGATGTCGTCCGGTTCGGGCGTCGGGGCGAGAGGTGCAGAGGTCATTTCTCCGGGCCGGTGATGCGTGCCCGCGGCGGGCGAAGCGTGCCGATGCCCGCCTCGGTGCCGTCGGCCGTGCGCTTGGAGCGGGTGGCCTTGGCGGAGACGGTCGGCTTGATGAGATCGTCCATCGGGCAGCCGAAGATGTCGACCAGAGCCATGAGTACCTTCAGACTGAGCCGTTCCGGCTTCTCCGTCACCAGCCGGTAGACCTGGCTGGTTGACAGGGTCACCCCACGTTCGGCCAGGAGTGGCTGCAGGGCAGCGGTGGTGAACATGCCCTGCTCGGCCATGATTTCGCGCAGCCGCCAGGTGTAGTCCAGCTTGGCCGTCATCCGGTGTCTCCCATGTCTGCGTCCCGTTCGAAGGCCCGGTCCAGGGCCTTCCGCATCATTGTGTTCATGAAGTCGCTGCTGACCGCCGTGTAGATGGCCGTCGTGCTCGCGTAGCGGTGGCCGACCTGGTCCTGTACGAACTTCGGGTCGACGCCGTCCTCGATCTGGTGCGTGACGTGGCTGTGGCGAAGCGAGTGGGGCGTCAGCTCGGGTGGCAGGCCGATCGCGTCGCGGTAGGCCGTAAAACGGTCGTTGACCTCACGCGGCTGCAGACGCCCGCCTCGTTCGGTCAACCACAAAGCCGGGTGGTCCGGGACGCCGAACCGCGGCCGGATGTTGACCACGTAGTCCTCGACGGCCTCCGCTGCCCACGGCATGACCGTAGCGACGTTCCGCCGCCGCGGCGGCGAACCTTTCGTGGCCTTGCCCCAGCGGACCTGCAGCATCCCGTACCGGCCCAGCTCAGGAGCGGCGGCGTTGCGGTGGAAGTCCACCAGATCGAGCTTGCAGCCCTCATTCCGGCGCAGGCCCCAGGCGTAGAGCACCTTGAACAGTGTCGCGTCGCGGTAGGCCGCCAGGGCGTCTTTGCGCCGGCTGCGGGCCGCGATGTCGATCCGGTCGTCGCAGTAGTCGAAGAACTTCTGCAGTTCTTCCCGGGTGAACGGCCGCCGTTTGGCCTGTCCCTCGTAGTCGGTCAGGTGCTGGGCGGTGTTCCACTCGTGGCAGATCTGCACCGGGTGCGTGCCGAACCGCTTCTCGCACTCGGCCGCCCACTCGTAGGCCGGGCTGATCAGGAAGTCGCAGAACAGCCGAACCGTCAGCTGGTAGGACCGCAGCGTCGAGTGGGCCAGCCCCTTTTCGCTGATCAGGGACACCATCCACTCGTCCATGTGTGAGGCCGTCCAGTTCCACGGGTACTCGTTCGTGAACAGCGCGAACCGACGCAGCTGGCCGTCGCGGCCCTTGACGGTCTTCTTGTCGAGCCGCCGGCCGCCCCGCTGCTGCTTGGCGAAACCCGCGAGCATCGCCTCGAAGACCGCCTCCTCGGGATGGAGCAGGGCGACCCCGTCCACCAGCTCCAGGCGGGCCGCCCCTGCGATAGGAGGTTTTGCGCTGTTCGACACCTTAAGGCCCTTCCCGCCAAGTGCATGAATCTTGCAACAAACGGGAACTGTACAGCAAACGTCCAGGTCGCAGCCTTGGTGTACCGTGACGGAGGCGCCGGGCATTGTCCGAGATCAGCGGCTTGGGGCCCCTTCTGATCATGCATCAGATGCAATACCGCGCGGTTCGGGCACCACCTCTACCTGAAGGGCCCGCCGGGCGCGGGCAAGACGATGCTGGCCGAGCGGCTGCCCGGCATCCTGCCCCCGCTGACCCGGCAGGAGTCGCTGGAGGTCACCGCCGTCCACTCGGTCGCGGGCCTGCTGCCGGTGGGGCGCCCGCTGGTCGACGCCCCGCCCTACTGCGCGCCCCACCACTCGGCCACGATGCCCGCGCTGGTCGGCGGCGGCAGCGGACTGCCCCGGCCGGGCGCGGTCTCCCTGGCGCATCGAGGAGTGCTCTTTCTCGACGAGGCCGCTGAGTTCAGCGCCAAGGCCCTGGAGGCGCTGCGGCAGCCGCTGGAGTCCGGGCACGTGATCGTGGCCAGGGCCGCCGGGGTGATACGGCTCCCGGCCCGCTTCATGATGGTGCTGGCCGCCAATCCGTGCCCGTGCGGGCGGCACTCCCTGCTCGGCGGCGGCTGCGACTGCTCGCCCACGGCCGTGCGCCGCTACCAGGCCCGGCTGTCCGGACCGCTGCTCGACCGGGTGGACCTGCGGGTCGAGGTCGAGGCGGTCATCCGGTCCGAGCTGATCGGGCTGGGCGGACCCGGGGCGCGGGGCGAGTCCACGGCCGTGGTCGCCGCCCGGGTCCGGGAGGCCCGCGCCCGCGCCGCCCACCGCTACACCGGCACGCCGTGGCGGCTCAACAGCGAGGTGCCCGGGCACGAGATGCGCACCCGGTGGCACGTGGCGGCCGGCGCCCTGCACGCCGTCGAACGGGACATGGAGCGCGGGCTGCTCACCGCCCGCGGCCTCGACCGGGTCCTGCGCGTCGCCTGGACCCTCGCCGACCTCGCCGGCGGCGACCGCCCCACCTCCGAACACGTCCTCACCGCACTCCAGTTGCGCACGGGCGTGAGCAGGGGAGTGGCCGCCGTGACGGGAGGCGGGTGATGCGGAGGGGGGCCGCGCCCGAGCCGGAGGAGAGCGGGGCGTGGACCGGCGAGGGGGTGCACGGGGAAGAGGGATTACGGATCGGGGCGCAGGTGCGGGCGGCGTATGAGGCAGGGGCGCTCACCGGGACGGAGGGGTTGGCCGCGGCGGCGCCGTGGGAGGAGCGGCTGGCCCGGGTGGCGCTGACGAGGGTGGCCGACCCCGGGGACGAGGTGATGGGCCGGGCCCTGCGGGACGTGGGTCCGCTCGACGCGCTCCGGGCGGCGCGGGACGGGCGGCGGCTGCCGGGTGCGGGGGAGCGGCGGACCGAGGGCTATGCGATCCGGGCCGCTCGGGCCGACCCGGCGGCGGACCTGGCCGCCGCGCACCGGGCCGGGGGCCGCTTCCTCTGCCCGGGGGACGGGGACTGGCCCGGCCAGCTCGACGACCTGGGAACCCAGCGGCCCTACGGGCTGTGGGTGCGGGGGAGTGCCTCGCTACGGCTGTGGGCACTGCGCTCGGTCGCCGTGGTGGGGGCCCGCGCCTGCACGGACTACGGCGCTCATATGGCGGCCGCGCTCGGGGCGGGGCTCGCGGCCGCGGGATGGGTGGTGGTCTCCGGGGCGGCGTACGGGGTGGACGGCATCACGCACGCGGCCGTGCTCAGGGCGGGCGGCGCCACCGTCGGCGTGGTGGCGGCCGGGATCGACGTGGCCTACCCGCGGGGCAACGCCGAGCTGATCGGCCGGATCGCGGAACACGGCCTGCTGGTCGGCGAGTTGCCGCCGGGTGCGCATCCCACCCGGGCGAGGTTCGTGCTGCGCAACCGGGTCATCGCGGCCCTGACCCGGGGCACGGTCGTGGTCGAGGCCCGCTACCGCAGCGGCTCCCTGATCACGGCGCGGCGGGCGGCCGCGCTGGGCCGGATCACCATGGGCGTCCCGGGCCCGTGCACCAGCGGCCTGTCGGAAGGGGTGCACGAACTCCTGCGCGGGGAGGCGGCGGTGGTCACGGACGCGGCCGAGGTCGTCGAACTGGTCGGCGAGATCGGCGCCGACCTGGCCCCGGTCCGGCGCGGGCCCGCCCTGCCCAGGGACCGGCTGGGCCCGGCGGCCGCCCGGGTGCTGGAGGCGCTGCCGGGACAGGGCGCGGCCGGTGCGGAGGAGATCGCCGCGGCGGCGGGCGCGACCGGAGCCGACACGCTCGGGCGGCTGCACGAATTGCAGGCCCTGGGCTTCGTGACCCGGGAGGAGGACGGGTGGAGGTTGGTCCGTACCGATGGGGACGGTCGTCGGGACGGTCCCGGTTGACGCCGCCGACACACCATCAGGTGACAGGAAAACGCCGTGACCAGGGAGGACCGCGGGAGCGGCGGTGAGGGCGGGCCGGGCCGCGCAATATTGCACAGTGCTCCCCGTTCCGGACCGCGAACGGGTCCCCTCGCCGCCGGATCGGACCGCACCCGTAGAGGAACGTATCTGCGCATGTCCCACACGGATGCCGTAGCAATCAGCGACACTATGGTCACGCTACGCTCGCGGAGGCTCGATTTCCCGCCCACGTCAAGGCAGAACGGCTCAGAACGACGCATGCCCCAGCACACCCCCGGGTCCGAACGGGCGACGGCCGTGACCGCCGCCCGGGCCACCCCACGGCCCGCGCCCACCTCGCTCGACGCGCTGTGGCGGACCTACAAGTCCACGGGGGACGCCCGCCTGCGCGAGCAGCTCATCCTGCACTACTCGCCGCTGGTGAAGTACGTGGCCGGGCGGGTCAGCGTGGGCCTGCCGGCGAACGTGGAGCAGGCGGACTTCGTGTCCTCCGGGGTGTTCGGACTCATCGACGCCATCGAGAAGTTCGACCCGGAGCGGGCGATCAAGTTCGAGACCTACGCGATCACCCGCATCCGCGGCGCGATGATCGACGAGCTGCGCGCGCTGGACTGGATCCCGCGCTCGGTGCGGCAGAAGGCCCGTGCGGTCGAGCGCGCCTACGCCACCCTTGAGGCCCGCCTGCGACGCACGCCCTCCGAGCCCGAGGTGGCCGCCGAGATGGGGGTGGGACTGGACGAACTGCACGGCGTCTTCAGCGCGTTGTCCCTGGCCAACGTGGTGGCGCTGGAAGAGCTGCTGCACGTGGGCAACGAGGGTGGCGACCGGCTCAGCCTGGTGGACACCCTGGAGGACACCGGCGCCGACGACCCCGTGGAGATCGCCGAGGACCGCGAGCTGCGCCGCTTGCTCGCCCGGGCCGTCAACACCCTGCCGGAGCGGGAGAAGACGGTGGTCACCCTCTATTACTACGAGGGCCTCACGCTGGCCGAGATCGGTCAGGTGCTCGGGGTGACCGAGAGCCGGGTCAGCCAGATCCACACCAAGTCCGTGCTCCAACTGCGCGCCAAACTGGCCGACATAGGAGCGCGCTGACGGAGGTGCCCGTTCGCTCCTCGGCGGGGCCCGGACTGTCTACAGTGGGGGGATGCCGAGAATTCGAGCGGCCTCGGTGGCCGAACACCGGACGATGCAGCGCCGCGCCCTGCTGGACGCCGCCCGCGCCCTGCTCTCCGAGGGCGGCACCGAAGCCCTCACCTTCCCGGCGCTCGCCGAGCGCACCGGCCTGGCCCGCTCCTCGGTCTACGAGTACTTCCGCTCCCGCGCCGCCGTGGTCGAGGAGCTGTGCGCGGTGGACTTCCCGGTCTGGGCGGCCGAGGTCGAGGCCGCCATGCAGGTGGCCGGCACCCCGGCCGCACAGATCGAGGCGTACGTCCGCACCCAGCTGACCCTCGTGGGCGACCGGCGGCACCGCTCGGTCGTGGCGATCTCGGCCGGGGAGCTAGACGAGGGCGCCCGGGAGAAGATCCGCGCCGCGCACGGCGGGCTGGTGGCCATGGTGGTCGCCGCGCTCGGCGACCTCGGCCACGCCGAGCCCCGGCTGACCGCCATGCTCCTCCAGGGCATCGTGGACGCCGCCGTCCGGCGTATCGACCTCGGCGCGGCCGAGCAGCCCACCGCCATCGTCGAGGCGGCCGTCGCGATAGCGCTGCGCGGCACGACCGGCGCGGGCCCGGCCGGAGCCCCGGCCGCGACTCCGGCCCCGTAGGCACTCGGGCAGTCGGCCCAAGCGGCCCAGGCGGCCAATGCGGCCCAACCGGTCCGGTCGGCCGCCGGCGGTCCGTGCGCCCACGTGGACACCGCACCCGCCGGGCCGTCCAGCGGCAGCAGCCGGGACGGGCCGGAGCGGCGCAGGGACGCCGGGAGCAGGATCAGGGGGTCCAGGTAGACGGGCCCGCGCAGCAGCCCCCAGTGCAGGCAGGCGCCGGGGCAGTGCGGGAGCCCGCCGGGCACGGCCAGTCCGACCCGCTCGCCCGCGGCCACCTCGGCACCGGCCGAGGCGGTGGCCCGGACCGGCTCGTACGTGGTGCGCAGCCCGCCCGCCAGCCGCACCACGACCACCGGGACACCGCCCACCGCGCCGGCGAAGGCCACCTCGCCGGGCGCCGCCGCCCGCACCTCGGCCCCCGGCCCGGCCGCCAGATCCACCCCGCGGTGACCCGCCGCATAGGGTGTCGGGGGCGGCTCGAACCCGCGCAGCACCCGGGGCCGCCCGCGCGGCCCCGCCCCGGCCACCGGCCAGCACCGGCCGGCCGGTCCGGCCGGCCCCGCACAGCCGGCGGGAAGCCCCCGCCCGACCTGCCCCGTACCCGCTCCGGCCGGGCCGCCCGCCCCGCTCGGCGCCGCTCCGGCCGCGCCCCGCGCGACACCCGGCGCCACCGCCGCCACCACGGCGGCGACCACCGCCCACCACAAGATCGCCCCGTTCGTGTTCATGACCTCAGCCTGGCGCAACTGCCGCGACCCGCGATGATCTTGGTAGGCGGCCTGTGGACAACTCGGGTGTCGCCCGGCGCTCCACGGGTCCCGTACACTTTCCCTGGCGATCCGGGTCACCGGGTCGACTTCGCACGCCCCGCCACCGGCCTCTTTCACGAGGTGGTGGCCGCGCCCCTCGGTCCTCGTGGCACGGCGCGCCGGGGCGTCAGGCGCGGCCACTGTCCGGCGGCCGCGGACAACCGAGTACATCTAGGAGTGCGGCCATGGCCGTCGTCACGATGCGGGAGCTGCTGGAGAGCGGCGTCCACTTCGGGCACCAGACCCGGCGCTGGAACCCGAAGATGAAGCGCTTCATCTTCACCGAGCGCAACGGCATCTACATCATCGACCTGCTCCAGTCGCTGTCGTACATCGACCGTGCCTACGAGTTCGTGAAGGAGACCGTCGCGCACGGCGGTTCCATCATGTTCGTCGGCACCAAGAAGCAGGCGCAGGAGGCGATCGCCGAGCAGGCGTCGCGCGTCGGCATGCCCTACGTCAACCAGCGCTGGCTGGGCGGCATGCTCACCAACTTCTCGACCGTCTACAAGCGCCTGCAGCGCCTGAAGGAGCTCGAGGAGATCGACTTCCAGGACGTCGCCTCGTCCGGCCTCACCAAGAAGGAACTGCTGGTCCTCTCGCGTGAGAAGGACAAGCTGGAGAAGACCCTCGGCGGCATCCGCGAGATGCAGAAGGTCCCCAGCGCGGTGTGGATCGTCGACACCAAGAAGGAGCACATCGCCGTCGGTGAGGCGCGCAAGCTCCGCATCCCGGTCGTCGCGATCCTCGACACCAACTGCGACCCCGACGAGGTCGACTACAAGATCCCGGGCAACGACGACGCGATCCGCTCGGTCACGCTGCTCACCCGCGTGATCGCCGACGCGGTGGCCGAGGGCCTGATCGCCCGCTCCGGCGCCGCGGTGGGCGACAAGAAGGCCGAGGCCGGCACTGGTGCCGAGCCGCTCGCCGAGTGGGAGCGGGACCTGCTGCAGGGCGAGAAGAAGGCGGACGAGGCTCCGGCCGAGGCGCCCGCCGAGGCCGCCGCTCCGGCCGAGGCTGCTCCCGCCGAGGCTGCTCCGGCCGAGGCTGCTCCCGCCGAGGCTGCTCCGGCCGCCGATCAGGGCACCGAGCAGGCCTGAGCCCTCGGGCAGCGTGCAGCACCGTTCGGCCGCCCCGCACCGGCAGTGATGCCCGGCGCGGAACCGGCGAACGACGCGTGACGACGGCGGGGGCCACGCGCCCCCGCCGTTCACCCGTAGATCCACCGACCATTCGGGAAGAGACTTAACCCATGGCGAACTTCACCGCCGCCGACGTCAAGAAGCTCCGCGAGCTGACCGCCGCGGGCATGATGGACTGCAAGAACGCCCTGACCGAGGCCGAAGGCGACCTGGACAAGGCCGTCGAGATCCTCCGCGTCAAGGGTCAGAAGGGCGTCACCAAGCGCGAGGGCCGCTCGGCCTCCAACGGCGCCGTGGTCTCCCTGATCGCCGACGACAACTCCGAGGGCGTGCTCCTCGAGCTCAAGTGCGAGACGGACTTCGTCGCCAAGGGTGACAAGTTCGTCGCCGTCGCCGACACGATCGCCGCCCACGTGGCCGCGTCCAAGCCGGCCGACATCTCCGCGCTGCTCTCCTCGGAGATCAAGGACGGCCAGAGCGTGCAGGCGTTCGTCGACGAGGCCAACGCCACGCTCGGCGAGAAGATCGTGCTGGACCGCTTCGCGCAGTTCACCGGCGGCTACGTGGCGTCGTACCTGCACCGCACCAGCCCGGACCTGCCGCCGCAGGTCGGCGTGCTCGTCGAGCTGGACAAGGCCGACGCGCAGACCGCCAAGGACGTGGCGCAGCACATCGCCGCGTTCGCCCCGAAGTACCTCTCGCGGGACGAGATCGACGCCGAGACGGTCGAGAGCGAGCGTCGCGTCGCCGAGGCCACCGCCCGTGAGGAGGGCAAGCCCGACGCCGCCCTGCCGCGGATCGTCGAGGGCCGCGTGAACGGCTTCTTCAAGGAGAACGTCGTCATGGAGCAGGCGTTCGCCAAGGACGCCAAGAAGACCGTGCAGAAGGTGCTGGAGGAGGCCGGTGTGACGCTGAAGGCGTTCGCCCGCTTCCGCGTGGGCGTCTGACCGGTCCGGACAGCGGCCGCACCCGAGCGGCCGCCCGGGCAACCGCGCCCCGCGGGCGCCCGGCGAAAGACAGACGGCCCCGCTAGGGTCGTACGCGGTCGGCCGGACGCCGGCCGACCGCAGATGTGAAGGAGGCCGTTGCCGTAGAGGGAACCCCAGAGGACCCGCGGCAACGGCCTCCTTCGTACGTGCACGAGGAGATTCCCATGGAAGACGGCGCCTCCGAGCCCCGAGCCGACCGACCCCACGACTCCGACAACGCGACCGGTACCCGTGCCCCGCGCCGCCGCTACCTGCTCAAGCTGTCCGGCGAGGCGTTCTCCGGAGGCGGGGGACTGGGTGTGGACCCCGACGTGGTGCACGCCATCGCCCGGGAGATCGCCGCCGTCGTCCGGGACGGGTACGAGATCGCCGTCGTCCTCGGCGGCGGGAACTTCTTCCGCGGCGCCGAGCTTCAGCAGCGCGGCATGGACCGGGCCCGCTCGGACTACATGGGCATGCTGGGCACGGTGATGAACTGCCTCGCCCTCCAGGACTTCCTGGAGAAGGAGGGCATCGAGACGCGGGTGCAGACCGCGATCACCATGGGCCAGGTCGCCGAGCCCTACATCCCGCTGCGGGCCGTGCGGCACCTGGAGAAGGGCCGCGTCGTGATCTTCGGCGCCGGCATGGGCATGCCCTACTTCTCCACCGACACCACCGCCGCCCAGCGCGCGCTGGAGATCGGTGCCGAGGCGATGCTGATGGGTAAGAACGGAGTGGACGGGGTCTACGACTCCGATCCGAAGCACAACCCGGACGCCGTGCGCTTCGACGCGCTGGAGTACGGCGAGGTGATCGCCCGGGAACTGAGGGTCGCCGACCTGACCGCGATCACCCTGTGCCAGGACAACCGGCTCCCGATCCTGGTCTTCGAACTGCTCGCCGAAGGCAACATCGCCCGGGCCGTGAAGGGTGAGAAGATCGGCACGCTGGTCAACGACCGGGGTACCCGGGCGTAACAGGCGCAACAGGCGTGACCGGTAAGGAGAATCCGGGCGACGGGTGACCGGAGCCCGGCAACCGGTATGGACAACAGGCTGCCCGGTCCTCCACCGTGCAGGAAGACCCGCGCAGGGGCCAGGCTCTGCCTACCGAATACCAGGAGCACATGGTGATTGAAGAGACCCTCCTCGAGGCCGAGGAGAAGATGGAGAAGGCCGTCGAGGTCGCCAAGGACGACTTCGCGGCGATCCGCACCGGCCGTGCGCACCCGGCGATGTTCAACAAGATCGTCGCCGAGTACTACGGCGCGGTCACCCCGATCATGCAGCTCGCCTCCTTCGCGGTGCCCGAGCCGCGGATGGCCGTGATCACCCCGTTCGACAACTCCAGCCTGCGCAACATCGAAGAGGCCATCCGCAACTCGGATCTGGGCGTCAACCCCAGCAACGACGGCCGTATCATCCGGGTGGTCTTCCCGCAGCTCACCGAGGAGCGCCGCCGGGAGTACATCAAGGTCGCCAAGGGCAAGGCCGAGGACGCGAAGATCTCCATCCGCAGCGTCCGCCGCAAGGCCAAGGAGACCCTGGACAAGCTGGTCAAGGACGGCGAGACCGGCGAGGACGAGGTGCGCCGCGCGGAGAAGGAGCTCGACGACACCACGTCGAAGTACGTGGGCCACGTCGACGAGCTGCTCAAGCACAAGGAAGCGGAGCTGCTGGAGGTCTGACCTCCCGGCGGCCGCCGCTCCGGCGCGTGGCCTCCGCGGTTCCCCCGGTTTCCGGTCGCCCCGTCCCCCGGGGCTCCGGCCCATCACCCGACGACGACGCGAGGCGACGCTCCGTGAACGATTCTTCCTGGGGCGCTTCGCCACGCGCCGGTCATGCGGCGGGTTCCGCCCCGGAGTCCGGGGTCAGGGGGAAGACTTCTGCCATGCCGCCGCCTCCGCCCCCCCAGGACCCGACGCCCGCCCCGCCACCGGCTCCGGCCAAGAAGTCGGCCGGGCGCGACCTGCGGGCGGCCATAGGGGTGGGCCTGGCCCTCGGTGTGGTGATCATCGCGTCGCTGTTCGTCGTCAAGGAGATCTTCCTCGGCGTGGTGGTGGTCGCGGTCGTCGTCGGCCTGTGGGAGCTGACCTCGCGGCTCGCCGAGCGCAAGCAGATCCGGGCGCCGCTGGTCCCGCTCGCGGTGGGCGGCGTCGCCATGGTCGTGGCGGGCTACCTGCGGGGCGCGGACGGGGCATGGATCGCGATGGCGCTGACCGCGCTGGCGGTCCTGGTCTGGCGGATGGCCCAGCCGCCGGAGGACTACCTGCGGGACGTGACGGCGGGCCTGTTCGCCGCCTTCTACGTGCCCTTCCTGGCCACCTTCGTGGTGATGATGCTCGCCGCGGACGACGGCCCCCGCCGGGTGCTGGTCTTCCTGCTGCTCACCGTGATCAGCGACACCGGCGCCTACGCGGTCGGCTGGCGGTTCGGCAGCCACCGGCTGGCCCCCCGGATCAGCCCCGGCAAGACCCGTGAGGGCCTGGCCGGCGCCATCGCCTTCGCCATGGTCGCGGGGGCGCTGCTCATGGAGTACCTGATCGACGGCGGCCGCTGGTGGCAGGGGCTGCTGCTGGGCCTGTCCGCGGCCGTCAGCGCCACCCTCGGCGACCTGGGCGAGTCCATGATCAAGCGCGACCTCGGCATCAAGGACATGGGCACCCTGCTGCCGGGCCACGGCGGCATCATGGACCGGCTCGACTCCCTGCTGCCCACCGCGCCCGTGGTCTGGCTGCTGCTGGTCGCGTTCGTCGGCCAGGGGTGACGCGGGCCGCGCACCGGCCCGGGAGAGCGGCGAAAAAAGTCTGAGACACTGGTAGGACCATGCCTGTGCCCGGAGAGTTGACGTTCGCCGTGCCGCGCGGGGCCAAGCAGCCCCCGCGGCACCTTGCCGACCTTTCGCCCGCGGAGCGGAAGGAGGCCGTGGCGGCGCTCGGGGAGAAGCCGTTCCGCGCCAAGCAGTTGTCCCAGCACTATTTCGCCCGCTACAGCGACGACCCGGCGGGGTGGACGGACATCCCCGCGGCCTCCCGCGCCCGGCTCGCCGGTGACCTGCTGCCCGAGCTGATGTCGGTGGTGCGGCACGCGTCCTGCGACGACGGCGCCACCCGCAAGACGCTGTGGCGGCTGTTCGACGGCACGCTCGTGGAGTCCGTGCTGATGCGCTACCCGGACCGGGTCACGATGTGCGTGTCCTCGCAGGCCGGCTGCGGGATGAACTGCCCGTTCTGCGCCACCGGCCAGGCCGGCCTGGACCGCAACCTGTCGACCGCGGAGATCGTGCACCAGATCGTCGCGGGCATGCGCGCGCTGCGGGACGGCGAGCTGCCCGGGACGGGCGCCGCGGCCGAGGCGACGCCCTCCCGGCTGTCGAACATCGTCTTCATGGGCATGGGCGAGCCGCTGGCCAACTACCGGCGGGTGATCGGCGCCATCCGCCGGCTCACCGACCCCGAGCCGGACGGGCTGGGGCTGTCGCAGCGCGGCATCACCGTCTCCACCGTGGGCCTGGTGCCGGCCATCCACCGGTTCGCCGACGAGGGCCTCAAGTGCCGCCTGGCGGTCTCCCTGCACGCCCCCGACGACGAGCTGCGCGACACCCTCGTGCCCGTCAACACCCGCTGGAAGGTCCGCGAGGTCCTCGACGCCGCCTGGCACTACGCCGACGTGTCGGGACGCCGGGTGTCCGTCGAGTACGCGCTGATCCGCGACATCAACGACCAGGCGTGGCGCGCCGACCGGCTGGGCAGGCTGCTGAAGAACCACCGGGTGCACGTCAACCTCATCCCGCTCAACCCCACCCCCGGCTCGAAGTGGACCGCCTCCCGGCCGGAGGACGAGCGGGCGTTCGTGGCGGCGCTGGAGTCGCACGGCGTGCCCGTCACCGTGCGGGACACCCGCGGCCAGGAGATCGACGGCGCCTGCGGACAGCTGGCCGCCGCCGAACGGTGACACGACGGCTGGTACGGTGCATCCGCACCATCCGGTGACCAGTCGAACAACTGCACAACTGAACAACCGAAATATTCGACAGGGGAGCGCCTGAGACGGCGCTGAGAGTGCGGCGGGACACCACGTCCGAGGCCGCAGACCCTCCCACCTGATCCGGGTCATACCGGCGTAGGGAGTCAGCACACGTGAACACCACCCGTCTGCGTGCCGTCGGCGCGCTCGTCCTGGCCGCCGCGTGCGCCGGCGCCCTCACCGGCTGCGGCGGCGGCTCCGGGGACTCGGGCAAGAGCGGCGGCAAGCCGTCGAAGACCGTCACCCTCGTCAGCCACGACTCCTTCGCCGCCTCCAAGTCGGTGCTCGCGCAGTTCACCAAGGAGACCGGCTACACCGTCAAGGTCCTGCGCGGCGGGGACGCGGGCGCGGCCGTCAACCAGGCCATCCTGACCAAGGACCACCCGCGCGGGGACGTCTTCTTCGGCGTGGACAACACCCTGCTCTCGCGGGCCCTCGACAACGGCCTGTTCGACCCGTACACCGCCAAGGGCCTCGACCAGGTGTCCGCCGACGTGCAGTTGGACGCCGCCAAGCACCGTGTCACCCCCATCGACTCCGGTGACGTCTGCGTCAACTACGACCGGGCGTACTTCGCCTCCCACCACCTCGCGCCGCCGCGGAGCTTCGCCGACCTGGTCAAGCCGCAGTACAAGAACCTGCTGGTCACCGAGAACGTCTCGACCTCCTCGCCCGGCCTGGCGTTCCTGCTCGGCAGCGTCGCCACCTACGGGCCGTCCGGCTGGCAGGGGTACTGGAAGCAGCTGAAGGCCAACGGCGTCGAGGTCGTGGACAGCTGGGAGCAGGCCTACGACGACCGCTTCTCCGGCTCCTCGGCCGGGAAGAAGGCCAAGGGCGACAAGCCGCTCGTCGTCTCGTACGCCTCCAGCCCGCCCGCCGAGGTGGTGGGCGTGGACCCGATGCCCGCCCAGTCGCCCGTCGGGGTGTCGACCGGCACCTGCTTCCGGCAGATCGAGTTCGCCGGACTGCTGCACGGCGCGAAGAACCCGGCCGGCGGCAAGGCGTTCATCGACTTCATGCTCAGCCGGACCTTCCAGCAGGACATGCCGCTGCAGATGTACGTGGACCCGGTGCGCGAGGACGCCACCGAGCCGCCGGTGTTCGTCAAGTACGGCGCCCGGGTGGACCACCCGACCACGCTCCCGCCGGACGACATCGCCGCCCACCGGGACGAATGGGTGAAGGCGTGGACGTCGGCGGTCCTGTAGCCGCACCTCCGGAGGAGATCCGGCGGCGGCCGCGGACGACGGTCCGGGCGGCCGCCCGGACCCGGATCGGCGGCGGCCCGGGCCGGCTCGCCCTGACGGCGCTTCCGCTGGCCTTCTTCGCCGCGTTCTTCGCCTACCCCGTGGCCGCCATCGTCGGGCGCGGGCTGCGGCCCGCCGGGCACTGGCGGCTCGGCCGGATCGCGGACGTGCTCGCCGACGGGTCGGTGCGGCACGTGCTGTGGTTCACCTGCTGGCAGGCCGCCGCCTCCACCGCCCTGACACTCGCGGTGGCGCTGCCCGGGGCGTACGTCTTCGCCCGGCTGGACTTCCCCGGCAAGCGGCTGCTGCGGGCGGTCGTCACCGTGCCCTTCGTGCTGCCGACGGTCGTGGCCGGCTCCGCCTTCCTGGCGCTGCTGGGGCAGAACGGCTTCACCGACGCCCTGTTCGGCGTGCGGCTGGACACCTCGGTGTGGGCGATCCTGGTGGCGCACGTCTTCTTCAACTACGCGGTCGTCGTCCGCACCGTCGGCGGGCTGTGGGCGCAGCTCGACCCGCGGCAGGAGGAGGCCGCGCGGATGCTCGGGGCGGGCCGCCTCGCCGCCTGGCGCACGGTGACGCTGCCCGCGCTCGGCCCCTCCGTCGCCTCGGCGGCCGTGATGGTCTTCCTGTTCACCTTCACCTCCTTCGGCGTCATCCAGGTCCTGGGCGGACCGGAGTACGCCACGCTGGAGGTCGAGATCTACCGGCAGACCGCCGAGATCTTCGACCTGCCCACCGCGGCGGTGCTCACCCTGCTGCAACTGGCCGCCGTGCTGGCGATCCTGGCTTTGCACGGCTGGACCGCGCGGCGCCGCGAGTCCGCGCTGCGGCTGGTCGACCCCGCGCGCACCGCGCACCGGCCGCGGGGCGGCGAACGCGCCCTGCTGGCGGGCGTGCTGGCCGTCGTCGGCCTGCTGATCCTGCTCCCGCTCGGGGTGCTCGCCGCCCGCTCGCTGGACGGCCCGAACGGCTACGGGTTCGCGTTCTACCGGGCGCTGGGCTCGGTCGGCGACGACGGCACCTTCCTGGTCTCGCCGCTGCACACGGTCGGCAACTCGCTGCGGTACGCCGCCGCGGCCACCTTGATCGCGCTGGTGGTCGGGGGCTCGGCCGCGGCCGCCCTGACCCGGCGGACCGGGCGGCTGCTGCGCGGCTTCGACGCGCTGCTGATGCTGCCGCTGGGCACCTCCGCGGTCACCGTGGGGTTCGGCTTCCTGATCACCCTGGACCGGCCGCCGCTGGACCTGCGGGACTCCTGGCTGCTGGTGCCGCTGGCCCAGGCGCTGGTCGGCGTGCCGTTCGTCGTCCGGGTGATGCTTCCGGTGCTGCGGGCAGTGGACCACCGGCTGCGCGAGGCCGCCGCCGTGCTCGGCGCCTCCCCGGCGCGGGTGTGGCGGGAGATCGACCTGCCGATGGTCGGGCGCGCGGCGGGTGTCGCGGCCGGGTTCGCCTTCGCGGTGTCGCTGGGGGAGTTCGGGGCGACGGTGTTCATCGCCCGGCCCGACAGTCCCACGCTGCCGGTGGCCGTCGCCCGCCTGCTCGGCCGGGCCGGCGAGATGGACTACGGCCAGGCGATGGCCCTGAGCACCATCTTGATGGCCGTGTGCGCGGCCTCCCTGCTGGTGCTGGAGAACCTGCGCCCGGCCGGCGCGGCCGGGGAGTTCACGATCGGAGGCGCCCGATGACCGCTGACGGGACGCTCGCGCGCGTCGCCGCGGACCGCGCCGCGCCGGCGCCCGCGCTGCTCCGGCTCGACGCCGCCACCGTGCGGTTCGGGGCGCGCGCCGCGCTGGACGCGGTGGACCTGGAGGTGGCCGCGCACGAGACGGTGTGCCTGCTCGGGCCCAGCGGCAGCGGCAAGTCCACGCTGCTGCGGGCCGTGGCCGGGCTCCAGCCGCTGAACGGCGGGCGGGTGCTGCTGGACGGCGCCGACCAGGACGCGGTGCCGCCGCACCGGCGCGGGGTCGGGCTGATGTTCCAGGACCACCAGCTCTTCCCGCAGCGGGACGTCGGCGGCAACGTCGCCTTCGGGCCGCGCATGCACAAGGTGCCGCGCGAGCAGCGCCGGCGCAGGGTCGCCGAACTCCTTGACCTGGTCGGCCTGCCCGGAGCCGCCGAGCGGAACGTGGCCACTTTGTCCGGCGGCGAGCAGCAGCGGGTGGCGCTGGCCCGGGCCCTCGCGCCCGAGCCGCGGCTGCTGATGCTGGACGAGCCGCTCGGCCAGCTCGACCGGTCGCTGCGCGACCGGCTGGTGGCCGAACTGCGGCAACTCTTCGGGCGGTTGGGCACCACCGTGCTGGCCGTCACGCACGACCAGGGCGAGGCGTTCGCGCTCGCCGACCGGGTCGTGGTGATGCGGGACGGGCGGATCGAGCGGTCCGGCACGCCGCTGGAGGTCTGGCAGCGGCCGGGGTCGGACTTCGTCGCCCGCTTCCTCGGCTTCGACAACATCGCCGAGGGCCGGGTCGCCGGCCCGCTCGCCGAGACGCCCTGGGGGAAGGTGCCGCTCCCGGCCGGGTCGGCCGACGGTCCCTGTCGCGTGCTCGTCCGCCCCGCGGGCGTCCTGACCGGTCCTCCCGAGGGCGCGGACCTCACGGCCGAGGTGACCGCCCGCACCTTCCGCGGCGGCCACGTCGCCGTCACCCTCCGCCCCGCCCGCGGCCCCCTGCTGGAAGCGGAGTGCGCCCTGCGAGCCACCCCGGAGGTCGGCGCCCGCGTCGGCGTGACCTTCGACCCCGGCGAGGTGGTCCTGCTCACCACGGACTGAGCGCGGGCGCTCCCGCGGGGGTGGGGCGGCGGGGTCTTCGGCCCGGGCGACGAGGGCGGGTGACCGCCGGTCGGGGCGGCCGACGCGGTGGGAGCGCCCTCGGTCAGCTCGTCAGGGCCGCAAGGGCGTCGGGATCTTCGGCCCGGACGGCGAGGGCGGTGCGCGGTGGCCGCGCCTCAAGGGCGGTGAACGGCGGTCGGGGCGGCCGAGGCGTTGGGCCGTCGGGGCCGGCCTAGCGGATCCCGGGCTGCCCGCGGTGGTTGCCGGGCGGGGCGGCCGAGGCGGGGGAACCCCCTTGGTCAGCCTCTCAGGGTCGCGAGGGCGGCGGGGGCTTCGGCGGGGGTGTCGACCAGGGTGATGCGGTGGGACATAGGGTGGTCGCGGGCGAGGGATTCCAGCAGGGGCCAGGCCGGGAGGCGGGTGGCCCAGTGGGCGCGGTCGACCAGGACGAGGGCGGTCGGCTCGCCCCGGGAGCCGTAGTAGTGGCGGGTGGCCGCGTCGAAGATCTCCTGGACCGTGCCCGCCGAGCCCGGCAGGAAGACCACGCCGGCGTCGCAGCGGGACAGCAGCCCGTCCGCGCGGGCGGTGTCGGCGAAGAACTTCGCGATGTGCGCGGCGAAGGCGTTCGGCGGCTCGTGCCCGTGGCGCCAGGTCGGCAGGCTGCAGGAGTCGCCGCCGTCGGGCCAGCGCTCGCGGACCGCGAAGGCCGTGGCCGCCCACCGGTCCACGGAGGGCTCGAAGGAGGGGGTGCGGGTCAGCACGGACAGGGCCTTGCCGAGCATCACGTCGTCGTACGGCGCCGCGTACGCCCCGAAGTTGGCCGCCTCCATGGCGCCCGGGCCGCCGCCTGTCGCCACGGTCAGGCCCGAACGGGCCAGCTCGCGGCCCAGCAGCGCGGCCCGCTCGTACGCCTCGGTGCCGCGCTCCACCGCGTGCCCGCCCATCACGCCGACGACCTGCCGTCCGCGCAGCGTGTCGCCCAGGGCGTCGGACAGCGAGTCGTCGTGGACGGTCCGCAGCATCGACGCGTACACGTCCCCGCCGGCGGAGGTCCGGCGCGACCACGCGTACGTCCGCGCGTCCGGCGTGCCGCCGTACCCGCCTTCGACCAGCCCCGCGTACAGCTCGTCGGGCCCGTACGGCGTCGAGCGGAACGGGTCGAAGGGAAGGTCCGGGTCCGGCGGGAGGACCAGCGCGCCGCCGGCCCGCACGTGCGCGAGCGCCTGCGGCTCCATCGGGCAGCCGAGGAAGACCGCCCGCGAGGTGTCGGTGACCAGCAGCGCGAACGTCCGCTCGGTCAGGTCCACCGCCTGCACCCGGCAGCCCGCGAACGACCCGGTCAGCGCGACCTGGTCGAACTCCTCGACCGACTCGACCCGCCTCACCCGCGCGTACCCCGCCTCGGACGCCGGCCCGTCGGCGGAAGACACCTGTTCTGACACCCCGTCACCGTATCCCCCCGCCCCCGCGACCCGGCCGCCCGGGGTGACGGGTGGGGCCGTCCGCGCCGAAGTCCGCGCCCGGCCCGATCCCCCGCCCGCGCACCGGGGCGGTGGGCGGGCGGACGCCTTCCGCCGGGGGCCCGGGTCACGGGAGCGGGGAGAGCGCGGCGATCAGCGCGGTCGCGGCCAGGAAGGCGCCGAGGAGGACCGAGGCCTGGACGGTGGCGGCGGTGCGCAGAGTGGAGGGGGAGGCGCCCAGGTCGCGCAGCGCGGCGGCCGCCGTGGTGCGGCTCCGGCGCGAGTCGACGGCGGCCATGGACGCGGTGGCCACCACGCAGACGGCGACCAGGCCGCCCGCGAAGGCGGTGACCGGCCCGAGCGCGCTGCCGGGGTCCTGGCGCAGGGCGAAGCCCGACACGGCCGCGGCGGCCGTGGCGCAGAGCAGCCCGAGCGGCCTGCCGAACCGCAGGGCCTCGTGCTGGAGGCCGCGTCCGGCCAGCAGCCGTACGACCCCGGGCCGGAAGGACGCCATCGCCCGCCCGCACAGGTGCAGCACGCCGGGCCCGGCCAGCATCAGGCCGGCGGTGGTGACGATCCAGCCGCCCGCCACGGCCGGCGGGACCGAGCCGAGGCCGCTGGGCAGCGGCACGGAGCTGCCGTCGGGGGCCGTCACCTCGATGGCCAGGCCCACCGCGATCAGGGCCACGCCCCACGGCAGGCCGGCCGGCGGATGCGCCGAGGGCGACCGGTCGGTGCGCAGCCGGGCCGCGGTGGCCGCGGCGGCGGCGAGCGGGACGAGCGCCAGCAGCGTCGCCGAGCCGGCCGGCGGCAGCCGCTTCCCCGCGGCCAGCAGGCCCGGCCCGACGCCGTGGTACGGGGAGGTGGTGACGTCGCCGCGCAGTTGGAGGAAGAGCAGCAGGGCGACCGCGCTGCCCAGCGCGCAGACCACGGCTGCGGTGACCGCGGCGAGCAGGATCACCCCGACCCGGCCGAGCCCGACCGCGGCCAGCCCCGAGCGCGGCCACCCGGCCGGCTGCGAGCGGCCGACGGCGACCGCGAGCTGCACCGTGACGGCCACCGGCACCACGCACCAGCCCAGCCGGACCACCGCGTGGGACGAGGAGCCCCCGGGGTGGTCCAGCGCCCAGCCGAGGGCGGCGAGCAGCAGCAGGCCGGTGCCGCAGGACGCGGCCGCGACCAGCAGCCAGCGCAGGAGGGCCGCCGTGCCCGCCCCGCGCAGCACGCGCAGGCTCAGCACCCGGCCACCGCCCCGCGCGGCGCGTCGGCGCGCCCCTTCGTCAGGCCGGTCGTCCGGCCGTCCATCCGGCCGCTCATACGGCCGCCGGCCAGGGGCCGGTCAGGTCGCGGTCCCGCGCGGGCGCCGGGGTGCCGGGCCGGCCGTCGACCAGGGTCAGGGTGCGGTCGGCGTGCGCGGCGATCTCGCCGTCGCAGGTGGCCAGCAGCACGGTGATGCCGTGCGAGCGGGCCGCGCTGGTCAGGGTGCGCAGCACCGGCGCGCGGTCGGCGCGGTGCAGCGGCGCGGTGGGCTCGTCGGCGAAGACCACCGCGGGCGAGCCGACCAGGGCGCGTACCACCGCGACGCGCTGCCGCTGGGCCTGGTGCAGCTCGGCGACGCGCTTGCGGGCGATCCCGCCGATGTCCAGCCGCTCCATCCACTCCTTGGTGGCGGCCCGGGCCGACCGGCTGCCCTCACCGCGCAGCAGCAGCGGCAGCGCCGCGTTCTCCCACGCGTTCAGCTCGGGGAGCAGCTGGGGGTCGGGGCCGATCCAGCCGAAGCGCTCCCGGCGCAGCCGCTCGCGGGCGGCCTCGGCCAGGGGGTGCACCGGCCCGCCCTCGAACCACACCTCGCCCTCGGCCGGGACCAGCTGCCCCGACAGGCAGCGCAGCAGCGTCGTCTTGCCGGCGCCGCGGGGTCCGGCCACGGCGAGGATCTCCCCGCGGCGGACCTCGAGCGAGACACCGAGCAGGGCGGGCGTGCCCTGGTGGTCGTAGCGCAGGGCGCGGGCCCAGAGCACGTCGTTTTCAGGCGGGGCCGCCATGCCGTACCTCCCGCTGGTCGCGAGTCGTTCCCTCGGCACGGTAGGGGGCCCGCCGCCCCCGAATCCCGCTGCCGCGCCCACGGACCGTCCGTCCGGGTGAAGGGTTCGGTCGCGCGGCGCGAAGGCGGGACGCGGGAGCGGCTTGGCGGCGGGTTCAGCGCGCGGTCACAGCAGGGTCCACGCCTCGGTGAGGACACCGCGCAGGATGGACTCGATCTCGTCGAAGAGCGCCTGGTCGGAGATGAGCGGCGGGGCGAGCTGGACCACCGGGTCGCCGCGGTCGTCGGCGCGGCAGTAAAGCCCGTTGTCGTAGAGCGCCTTGGAGAGGAAGCCGTAGAGCACGCGCTCGGTCTCCTCCTCGTCAAAGGTCTCCTTGGTCGCCTTGTCCTTGACGAGCTCGATGCCGTAGAAGAACCCGTTGCCGCGCACGTCGCCGACGATCGGCAGGTCGGTCAGCTTGCGGAGGGTGGCGAGGAAGGCGCCCTCCAGGTCCAGCACGTGCTGGTTCAGCCCCTCGCGCTCGAAGATGTCGAGGTTGGCCAGGCCCACCGCGGCCGACACCGGGTGCCCGCCGAAGGTGTAGCCGTGCAGGAAGACGTTGCCGCCCTGGTAGAACGGCTCGGCCAGCCGGTCGGAGACGATGCACGCTCCTATCGGCGAGTAGCCGGAGGTCATGCCCTTGGCGCAGGTGATGATGTCCGGCACGTAGTCGAACTTCTGGCAGCCGAACATGGTGCCCAGCCGCCCGAAGGCACAGATCACCTCGTCCGACACCAGCAGCACGTCGTACCGGTCGCAGATCTCGCGGACCCGCTGGAAGTAGCCGGGCGGCGGCGGGAAGCAGCCGCCGGCGTTCTGCACCGGCTCCAGGAAGACCGCGGCCACCGTGTCGGCGCCCTCGAAGAGGATCTCCTGCTCGATCTGGTCGGCGGCCCAGCGGCCGAACGCCTCGGGGTCGTCGCCGTGCAGCGGCGCCCGGTAGATGTTGGTGTTGGGCACCTTGCGCGCGCCGGGCACCAGCGGCTCGAAGGGCGCCTTCAGCGCGGGCAGGCCGGTGATGGACAGCGCGCCCTGCGGGGTGCCGTGGTAGGCCACGGCCCGGGAGATGACCTTGTACTTGGTCGGGTTGCCGGTCAGCTTGTGGTACTGCTTGGCCAGCTTCCAGGCGGTCTCCACGGCCTCGCCGCCGCCGGTGGTGAAGAAGACCTTGTTCAGGTCGCCGGGCGCGTAGTGCGCCAGCCGCTCGGCCAGCTCGACGGCCTTGGGGTGGGCGTAGCTCCAGACCGGGAAGAAGGCGAGCTCCTGCGCCTGCTTGTAGGCCGTCTCGGCCAGCTCGTGCCGGCCGTGCCCGGCGTTGACCACGAACAGGCCGGAGAGCCCGTCGATGTACCGCTTGCCGCGGTCGTCGAAGATGTGCGCGCCCTCGCCGCGGACGATGGTCGGCACCGGGGCGTCCCGGTAGGACGACATCCGGGTGAAGTGCATCCACAGGTGGTCGTAGGCGCTTCGCGGACAGGTCAGCGTTGGTGGACGTCATGGCTATCGGGTTCCCCAGGTGTAGGTCTGCTTGCGGAGCTTGAGGTAGACGAAGCTCTCGGTGGACCGGACGCCGGGCAGCGCGCGGATCCGCTTGTTGATCATTTCCAGCAGGTGGTCGTCGTCCTCGCAGACGATCTCGACCAGCAGGTCGAAGGAGCCCGCGGTGACGACCACGTACTCCACCTCGTCGATCGCGGCCAGCGCCTCGGCGACCGGCGTCGAGGTCGCCCTCGACCCTGATGCCGACCATCGCCTGCCGCCGGAAGCCCACGGTGAGCGGGTCGGTCACGGCGACGATCTGCATGACTCCCTGGTCGAGCAGTTTCTGCACCCGCTGCCGGACCGCCGCCTCGGAAAGGCCGACCGCCTTGCCGATCGCCGCGTACGGCCGGCGGCCGTCCTCCTGGAGCTGTTCGATGATCGCTTTCGACACCGCGTCTATGGACGGGGAGCCGCCGTTCCTGTCACGAGTGGCCACGGGCACCACTGTGCAGGAGAGGTCGACGGTCACGCAAGCCCTTCACGATGAATTCCGTCGCGTTAAGCCGCTTGTAACACCGATTCGGTTGTTCCGATGAGGCGGGTGTGCCGAATACGGCAGTTCTGGCGCTAAGCTGGACCCTGTCTCAGCAGTGGATTCCGCACATGGACATGGACCCAGGGGAGCTAGCGCCGTGACCGAACTCCGTACTCTGCGCAACTACATCGACGGAGAGTTCCGCGACGCCGCCGACGGGCGTACGACCGAGGTGGTCAGCCCGGTGACCGGGCGATGCCTACGCCACTCGCCCCGCTGTCCGGGCAGGCCGACGTGGACGCCGCCATGGCAGCGGCGAAGGCGGCGTTCCCCGGCTGGCGCGACACCACCCCCTCCGAGCGGCAGAAGGCGCTGCTCCAGGTGGCCGACGCCGTGGAGGCGCGGGCCGCGGAGCTGGTCGCCGTGGAGAGCGAGAACACCGGCAAGCCGATCGGGCTGACCGCGAGCGAGGAAATCCCGCCGATGGTCGACCAGATCCGGTTCTTCGCCGGCGCCGCCCGCATGCTGGAGGGCCGCTCCGCGGGCGAGTACATGGCCGGCATGACCTCCCTCGTGCGGCGTGAGCCGGTCGGGGTCTGCGCGCAGGTCGCGCCCTGGAACTACCCGATGATGATGGCCGTCTGGAAGTTCGCCCCGGCCATCGCGGCGGGCAACACCGTGGTGCTCAAGCCGTCCGACACCACCCCCGCCTCCACCGTGCTGCTCGCCGAGATCATGGGCGAGATCCTGCCCAAGGGCGTCTTCAACGTGGTCTGCGGCGACCGCGACACCGGCCGGCTGATGGTCGAGCACCGGATGCCGGCGATGGCCTCCATCACCGGTTCGGTCCGGGCCGGCATGGAGGTGGCTGGCTCCGCCGCCAAGGACGTCAAGCGGGTCCACCTCGAGCTCGGCGGCAAGGCGCCGGTCGTGGTCTTCGAGGACGTGGACATCCCCAAGGCCGTCGAGGACATCGCGGTGGCCGGCTTCTTCAACGCCGGGCAGGACTGCACCGCCGCCACCCGGGTCCTGGTGCACGAGTCGATCCACGACGAGTTCACCGCGGCGCTGGCCAAGGCCGCCGCCGAGACCAAGACCGGGCTGCCGGACGACGAGGACGTCCTCTACGGCCCGCTCAACAACGCCAACCAGCTCGCCCAGGTCACCGGCTTCATCGAGCGGCTGCCCGGGCACGCCAAGGTCGAGACCGGCGGCCACCGGGTCGGCGAGGAGGGCTTCTTCTTCGCGCCCACCGTGGTGTCCGGCCTGAAGCAGGACGACGAGGCGATCCAGCGCGAGATCTTCGGCCCCGTGATCACCGTGCAGTCCTTCTCCGACGAGGAGCAGGCGATCGCGTGGGCCAACGACGTGGACTATGCGCTGGCCTCCTCGGTGTGGACCCGCGACCACGGGCGCGCCATGCGGCTGTCCAAGGCGCTCGACTTCGGCTGCGTGTGGATCAACACCCACATCCCGCTGGTCGCCGAGATGCCGCACGGCGGCTTCAAGCAGTCCGGCTACGGCAAGGACCTGTCGGGGTACGGCTTCGAGGACTACACGCGCATCAAGCACGTGATGACCTCGCTCGGCTGAGGCCGACGGCGGTCGGCTGAGATCGGCCGGCACATCCGGCGGAAGGCCGGCCGCGGCGCTCCTCGGGGCCCCGCGGCCGGCCTTCCGCCGTTCCCGCCGCTACGCGCGCCTGGCGATGACCCGCCGCAGGGCCGCGAGGCGGTTGGAGGTGATGGCGTCGACGCCCGCGGCGATCAGGCGGGACATCGACCGCTCCCAGTCCGCGGTCCACGCGGAGACCAGGAGGCCCCGGTCGTGGGCCCAGGCGACGGTGGACGGATCGGCCAGGCCGAAGCGGAGGTTGAGCCAGCGCGGGGCGAGTTCGGCCAGGAGGGAGTCGGCCGGGCGCACGGAGGTCTTCCAGGTCATGGCGATCTCGGCGTCCGGGTCGAGCGCGCGTATGGCCCGCATCGCCACCAACTCGCCGCAGTAGTAGACCCGTTCGGCCGCGCCCGCCGCGCGGACCTCGGCGACGGCCGGTGCCGCCTGGTCGGCCCGGGTGAGGTCGACGAACAGCCGGGCGGGGCCGTCGTCCCGCACCAGCTCGGCGAGCGCCTCCGCCAGCGTCGGCACGCCGCCGCCGGTGGCCTTGAAGAGCTCGTCGAGGGTCAGGTCGGCCACCGGCTCCGGGTGCCCCCACAGCCGTTCCAGCGTCGGGTCGTGCAGCAGGACCGGCACCCCGTCCGCCGTGAGGCGGACGTCGACCTCGACCGCGTCCGCGCCCTTGCGCAGGGCCGAGCGCACCGAGGGCAGGGTGTTCTCCCGGTGGTGGTACGGGTCGCCGCGGTGGGCGACGGCGGCGACGTGTCGGGATGCCACGGGCGTCAGCTCCAGGTCGCGGTGTACGCGTCGATCTCCGCCGCGAGCCGCGCCTTGCCCGCAGGGTCGAGGAACGACGCCTCCACCGCGTTCTTGGCCAGCGCGGCGATCCCGGCGTGGTCCAGGCCGAGCAGCCGGGCGGCCACCGCGTACTCGGTGTTGAGGTCGGTGCCGAACATCGGCGGGTCGTCGCTGTTGACGGTGACCAGCACGCCCGCGTCGACGAACTGCCGGATCGGGTGCTCGTCGAGGTGCGCCACCGCGCGGGTGGCGATGTTGGAGGTCGGGCAGACCTCCAGCGCGATGCGCCGCTCGGCCAGGTGCGCCAGCAGCGCCGGGTCCTGGGCCGCGCTGGTGCCGTGGCCGATCCGCTCGGCGCCCAGGTCGTTCAGCGCGTCCCAGATCGTCTGCGGCCCGGTGGTCTCCCCGGCGTGCGGGACGCTGTGCAGACCCGCCGCCCGCGCCCGGTCGAAGTACGGCTTGAACTGCGGCCGCGGCACCCCTCTCTCCGGCCCGCCCAGCCCGAAGGAGACCAGGCCCTCCGGCCGCAGCTCCGTCGCGAGCCGGACGGTCTCCTCCGCCGAGACCAGCCCCGCCTCGCCCGGTATGTCGAAGCACCAGCGCAGCGTGACGCCGAGTTCGGCCTCGGCGGCCTTGCGGGCGTCCTCGATGGCCTCCATGAACGCCTGCGCGGGGATGCCGCGCCGGGTCGAGCTGTAGGGGGTGACGGTCAGCTCGGCGTAGCGGATCTCCTGCCGGGCCATGTCCCGGGCCACCTCGTAGGTGAGCAGCCGGACGTCCTCGGCGTCGCGGATCAGGTCCACCACGGACAGGTAGACCTGGATGAAGTGCTCGAAGTCCCGGAAGGTGAAGTAGTCCACCAGCGCCGCCGGATCGGTCGGCACCTGGGAGTCCGGGTGCCGCGCGGCCAGCTCCGCCACGATCCGCGGGGAGGCCGAACCCACGTGGTGCACGTGCAGTTCGGCCTTCGGCAGCCCGGCGATGAAGGCGTCCGGCCCGCCCTCGGGCGCGGTGCCGGGGGCCTGGCCGGGGATCTGGCCGGTGGCGGTGTCGGGCATGCGGGGGTCCTCCCGGGAAGCGGTGCGGTGGCGTGTGGCCGGTGCGTGTGGCGGTGCCCGTTCATCGTAGAGGGGGCCTTTTCCAGCCGTCGGCGCCGTCAGCGGCGCACGGCCTCCAGCGCGAGCAGTGCCACGTGCAGCGACAGGCAGGACTCCACCTGGTCCAGGTCCACGCCCAGCACGCGCTCCACCCGGCGCAGCCGGTCGTAGAAGGACGGCCGGGACAGGTGGGCGGCGTCGGCGGCGGCCGACTTGTTGCGCCCGCAGGCGAGGTAGGCGCCGAGGATGCGCACCAGGTCGGTGCCGTGCTCCGCGTCGTGCGCGAGCAGCGCGCCGAGCTCGCGCTCCACGTACGTCTGGAGCCGGGCGTCGTCGCGCAGCAGGTGCAGCAGCCCGCGCAGCCTGATGTCCGGCAGCCGGTAGTAGCCGCGCGAGCCGCCGCCCTCGCCCGCGTGCAGGGCCGCGTCGGCGATCTGCGCGGCCTCCAGCAGGGTGCGGCGGGCGTCCCGCAGCGCGCCCACGGACGAGCCCGCGGCCATCACGCAGGGCGGCCCGCCCTTGAGGGCGGCGGCCAGCGCGTCGAGCGCGGCCCGCTCCTCGTCGTGCGGGCCGAGCGAGACCAGGACGCCCACCCCGCCGTCGTCGAGCGCGCCGACCAGCGCGGTCAGGCCCCGGGAGCGGACGGCGCCCGCGGCCGCCTCGGTGAAGTCCCGCAGCCGCGCCTGGGCCTCCAGCGCGGCCGACGGCGGCCCGTCGGCCTGCCGCAGCATCACGCCGACCAGCCTGCGGCCCTCCAGCGGCACGCCCAGCGCCCGGGCCCGCACGCCGACGTCGGAGACGGTCAGCGAGTGGGTGAGCACCCCGGCCAGCAGCGCGCGGTGGGTCTGCCGCTCCAGCGACTCCCGGTCCCGGTCCAGCAGCCGGCCGAGCGCCAAGGTGGCGGCGGCCCGCTCCAGCAGCACCGTGTGGTGCGGGGCCGCGCGGCCCGCGCCGGGGCCGAGCAGGATCAGCCGGCCCCAGTCGTTGCCGCGCGCGCCGACCGCGGTGACCAGCCAGCCGGTGCGCTCGTCGTGGCCGGTGCGGCCGGGCGGGGCCAGCGCGCGGGAGCGGCGTTCCCACCCGTCGAGCAGGGTGCCCGGGTCCTGGGCGGCCGGGTCGAAGGCGAGTACCTGGTGGGCGAGGTTCTCCAGGACGGCCGGGGCGCCGGCCATCCGCGCCACCTCGCGCACCACGTCGGCCGGCTCGGCGCCCTCCACGGCCAGCTCGTTGAAGGTCTGGTGCACCGCCTCCGAGGCGCGCAGCTGCGTGAACTGGGCGTTCACCACGAGGGCGTGGACGGCCTCGGTGACGGCGACGAAGCGCACCTCGCTGCGCAGGGCCACCAGCGGCAGGCCGCGCCGGTCGGCGGCCCGTACCAGCGGCGGCGGGAGGTGGTCGGGGTAGCGGCGGCCCAGCTCCACCACCAGCCCGGCGGCGCCCACCTCGGCGAGCGTGTCCACGTAGGCGCTCAGCGCGGCCGGGGCGTCGGGCAGCATCACGCCGGTGGTGAGGACGAGTTCGCCGCCGCGCAGCGCCGTGGCGATGTCGGTCAGCTCGCTGATGTGGACCCAGCGCACCTCCGCCCGCAGGCCCGCCGCGCCCGCCGCGACGAACGGGGCGCCCCGCCGGAGCGCCTCCAGTCCGAGTACTTCCGCGACCGTGGGCGGCATGAGCGGGACCTCCGTTCTGCGTGCGCCGGGGGCCGGACGTGGTGCTCGATGGCCCTTCCACAGATTTCGTCGCGTAACCAAAAGGCAACAACGGAATCCCTTGTTGGGGGAAGGCTACTCTGCCAGGATCAGCCATCAATCCATGGTTTGGCCACGCTGCAGGACGGTTGCGAGGAGGCGGGATGGGACGGTCGGGGCAGGTGGGGGAGCGATTCGGCACCACGGCCCAGTACGTGTCCGGGGAACTGCGCGAGGGCACCGGGGGCGCCACGCATTCCGTCGTGGACCCCGCGACCGGAACCACGGTGTGGACCTATCCGACCGGCGGGCCGCAGGACGTGGACGCCGCCGTCGCCGCGGCCCGGGCCGCCCAGCCCGGCTGGGCGCGGGTGGGTCCCGGCGAGCGGGCCGCGGTGCTGCGCCGGCTGGCCGGGCTGCTCGCCGACCGGTCCGAGGACTTCGCCCGCGCCGAATCCCTCCAGTGCGGCAAGCCGATCCGGCTGAGCAGCGGGTTCGACGTGCCCGGCACGGTGGACAACACCGAGTTCTTCGCCGGGGCGGCCCGCAACCTGGAGGGCCGCGCCGCGGGCGAGTACAGCCCCGACCACACCTCGTCCGTGCGCCGGGAGCCG
Source organism: uncultured Actinomycetota bacterium (assembly GCA_963756705.1). Taxonomy (GTDB): domain Bacteria; phylum Actinomycetota; class Actinomycetes; order Streptomycetales; family Streptomycetaceae; genus Actinacidiphila. Next base: position 355,223 of record CAVWOS010000013.1, read on the forward strand.
GTCGGCGTCGTCGGCTCGATCGCCCCCTGGAACTACCCGCTGCAGATGGCCGCGTGGAAGGTCCTGCCGGCCGTCGCCGCGGGCAACGCCATCGTGCTCAAGCCGTCGGAGCTGACCCCGCTCACCGCCCTGATGTTCGCGCAGGCGGCCACCGACGCGGGCCTGCCGCCCGGCGTGCTGAACATCGTCACCGGCACCGGACCGGTCGCCGGCGAGCACCTGGTCGCCCACCCCGACGTGGCCATGACCTCGTTCACCGGCTCCACCGCCGTCGGCCGCCGGATCGCCGCCCTGGCCGCGGCCGGCACCAAGCGCCTCCACCTGGAACTGGGCGGCAAGGCGCCCTTCGTCGTGTTCGACGACGCCGACCTGGAGGCGGCCGCGCACGGCGCCGTCGCCGCCGCGCTGATCAACAGCGGTCAGGACTGCACCGCCGCCACCCGCGCGTACGTGCAGCGCCCGCTGTACGACGCCTTCGTGGCCGCGGTCGCCGACCTGATGGCCGGCGTGCGGCTGGGCGACCCCTTCGACCCGGCCACCGACCTCGGCCCGCTGATCTCCTTCGCCCACCGCGACCGGGTCGCGGGCGTGGTCGAGCGGGCGCGCGCCTACTCCACCGTGGTCACCGGCGGGGCCGCGCCGGGCGGCGCGCTGGCCCGGGGCGCGTACTACCGGCCGACGCTGCTGGCCGGGGCGCCGCAGGACAGCGAGGCCGTGCGGCAGGAGATCTTCGGCCCGGTACTGGCGGCGCTGCCCTTCGACACCGACGACGAGGCGCTCGCGCTGGCCAACGACACTCCCTACGGCCTGGCCGCCTCCGCCTGGACCCGGGACGTGTACCGGGCCGGGCGGGCCGCGCGCGAGATCACCGCGGGCTGCGTGTGGATCAACGACCACATCCCCATCGTCAGCGAGATGCCGCACGGCGGCGCCAAGGCCTCCGGCTACGGCAAGGACATGTCCGTGTACTCCTTCGAGGAGTACACCCAGGTCAAACACGTCATGTACGACATCTCCGCGGTCGCCCGGAAGGAGTGGCACCGCACGGTGTTCGCAGGCGGATGACCCCACCACACTGTGTCCGGAGCGGACGCGCCGCGGCCGTCCGTACAGACCGCACCCTCACGAAAGGCCGGTTCGCATGTCGGACTCCCCCTTCTTCCCTTCCACTCCTTCCTCTTCGAACCCCTCGTTCGACCCCGCGCGCTACGTCAACCGCACCCGCCTGCGGTCCACTTCCGCCGCGATGAGCCGGCGCGCCCTGCTGCGCGGGGTGGTGGCCGGAGGTCTGACGGCGGCGGGCGCCGGCGCGCTCGCCGCCTGCGGCGTCAGCGGCCACAAGGCGGCGGCCAAGGGCAAGCCGCAGATCGGCGTGGCCGGCAAGGACTACTCGGACACCGAGAAGAAGCTCATCTGGGCGAACTGGCCCGCCTACATCGACGTCGACGACAAGGACCCGAACAAGCGGCCCACCCTCGACGACTTCGAGAAGCAGAGCGGCATCCAGGTCAAGTACCTGGAGGTGATCAACGACAACAACGACTGGTACACCAAGATCAACCCGTCACTGGTCAAGGGCGTCGACACCGGGTACGACGTGATGGTGGTCAGCGACTACATGCTGCCGAAGTACCGGCACTACAACTACATACAGAAGCTCGACCTGGCCAACATCCCCAACCACAAGAACATCCTGCCGCAGGTGCTGGACTACCCCAACGACCCCGGACGGCAGTTCTCCACCCCGTGGGCGTACGGCTACACGACCATCGCGTACAACACCAAGCTCGTCGGCAAGCCGATCACCTCCTACGGAGAGCTGTTCACCCGCCCCGACCTCAAGGGGAAGGTCACGCTCTTCTCGGAGCTGGCCGACACCATCGGCATCGCGCTGTTCGCCCTCGGGTTCGACCCGTCGCACTTCACCGAGGCGCAGTTCGCCAAGGCGCTGGACTACGTCAAGAAGGCCAAGGACTCCGGGCAGATCCGCGCCTTCACCGGCAACGACTACCTGAGCGACTTCCAGCAGGGCAACACCGCCGTGACCATGGCCTACTCCGGCGACGTGGCCCAGCTCGGCAAGCCCAACCTGGTGACGGTCTCCCTGCCCACGGACGGGCTGTTCTCCTGGTCGGACAACATGGTCATCCCCAACGACGCGCGGCACAAGAAGAACGCCGAGCTGCTGATGAACTACTACCTCCAGCCCACCGTCGCGGCCACCCTGGACGACTGGATCGAGTACATCCCGGTGGTCACCGGCGCGGTGGACGAGCTGAAGAAGATCGACCCGGACGCGGCCAAGATCCCGCTGATCGTCCCCAGTGCCGCCATGACCTCCAAGGCGCGCGGGTTCATGTCCGTCAGCCTGGCCCAGCTGGACGACTACACCAGCCGCTTCCAGCAGGTCACCGGACAGTAGCGCGACCGGACCCGTCAGCAGCACACCCGAAGGAAGGCTCGGATGAGCACCAACGACGTACTCGGTCGCACCGAAGGTGGTGACCTCCGCCTGGTCGGCCTGACCAAGCGGTTCGACGCGTTCACGGCGGTGGACGGCATCGACCTGACCATCCCCCAGGGATCGTTCTTCGCCCTGCTCGGCGCCTCGGGCTGCGGCAAGACCACCACCTTGCGGATGATCTCCGGCCTGGAGGAGCCGACCGCGGGCCGCATCCACCTGGGTGCGGAGGACGTCACCGACCGCAAGCCGTACCGGCGGCCGGTGAACACCGTGTTCCAGAACTACGCCCTCTTCCCGCACCTGGACGTCTTCGAGAACGTCGCCTTCGGCCTGCGCCGCCGCGGCGTGAAGGATGTACGCAAGCAGGTCGAGGCCATGCTGGACCTGGTGCAGCTCGGCCACCTCGCCAGGCGCCGGCCCGCCCAGCTCTCCGGCGGCCAGCAGCAGCGCATCGCGCTGGCCCGGGCGCTGATCAACCAGCCGCAGGTGCTGCTGCTGGACGAGCCGCTGGGCGCGCTGGACCTGAAGCTGCGCCGCCAGATGCAGATCGAGCTCAAGCGCATCCAGGACGAGGTCGGGTTGACCTTCGTGCACGTCACCCACGACCAGGAGGAGGCCATGACGATGGCCGACACCATCGCGGTGATGAACCAGGGCCGGATCGAGCAGATGGGCAGCCCCACCGAGCTGTACGAGAACCCGGGCACCACCTTCGTCGCCAACTTCCTCGGCCAGTCCAACCTGATACCCGGCACCGCCAAGGGCGTCAGCGGCGACCTGGTGGAGGTCACCGCGCACGGCCGGGCGCTCACCGTGCCGGCCGCCCGCTGCCGGGTCACCTCGGGACCGGTCATCCTCGGGGTCCGCCCGGAGAAGGTGCAGATCGCCGCCGCCGAGGCGGACGTGCCGGCCGACGCCAACCGGCTCACCGGCGTGGTCTCGGACGCCTCCTTCATCGGCGTGTCCATCCAGTACCTGGTCAAGCTGCCCTCCGGGGAGGAGCTGGCGGTCTTCGAGCAGAACACCGGCCGGGAGATCCAGCGGCCCGGCACCGAGGTGGCCGTGCACTGGGACCCGGCCCAGGGCTTCGGCCTGGACGGCGCGCAGGACATCGAGGCGGGTGCCGAGCGCGACGAGGAGAGCGCCGCATGAGCGCGGGCACGGCCGCCGAGCCGACGGCCCCGCCGCGCCAGGACGCGCCCCCGGACCGCCCGCGCCGGTCGCTGACCCCCTGGCTGCTCCTGCTGCCGGGCGTGCTGTGGCTGATCGCCTTCTTCCTGGTGCCGATCCTCACCTCCGTCGGCGCCTCGGTGCAGACCGGCAACTCCGACGACGGCTACCAGCTGACCTGGGAGTGGTCGAACTACCGGCACGCGCTGGTCGACTACGGCCCGCAGTACGGGCACTCGCTGCTGTACTCCGTGCTGTGCACGGTCTTCTGCCTGGCCCTGGGCTACCCGGTGGCCTACTTCATCGCCTTCCGCGGCGGCCGCTGGAAGGGCCTGCTGATGGCGCTGGTGGTCGTGCCGTCCTTCACCAGCTTCCTGATCCGCACCATCGCCTGGAAGACGATCCTGTCCGACAACGGGCCGGTGGTGCACACGCTGGACCGGGCCGGCGTGCTGCACGTGACCAGCGCCCTCGGCTGGACGGTGGGCGACCACGTACTGGCCAGCCCGGCCGCGGTGGTGTGCGGGATGGTCTACAACTTCCTGCCGTTCACGATCCTGCCGCTGTACACGTCGCTGGAGAAGATCGACCCCCGGCTGCACGAGGCCGGCCGCGACCTGTACTGCGGCCCCTTCACCACCTGGCGGCGGATCACGCTGCCGCTGTCGATGCCCGGCGTGGTGGGCGGCACCCTGCTCACCTTCATCCCGGCGGTCGGCGACTACATCAACGCGCAGCTGCTGGGCAATCCCAACACCGGGGTGGTCGGCCAGAAGATCCAGGACCTGTTCCTGCGGCAGAGCTCCGGCTACCCGACCGGCTCCGCGATCTCGGTGGTGCTCATGGTGAGCACCCTCATCCTGGTGCTGCTCTACATCCGCCGGGCGGGCACGGAGGACCTGATCTGATGACCACCACGACCCCGTCCCCGCAGCCCTCGCAGCCCTCGCGGTCCCCCCTGGCCTCCGCGGAACCGGGCGCCCCGGCCGCGCCCCGCCGCGGGCCCGGCCGCCGGCTGTCGGCCTGGCTGCGTGAGCACACCCTGGCCGCCGTGACCTTCCTGGTCTTCGTGTTCATGCTGGCGCCCAACGCGGTCATCCTGTGGATGTCCTTCAACAAGCCCGTCGGCAAGTTCAACTACACCTGGAACACCTTCTCGCTGGAGGCGTGGAAGAGCCCCTGCGCCAACAACGAGATGTGCAGCAGCCTGACGCTGTCGGTGCGGATCGGCCTGGTCGCCACCGTGGCGGCCACGATCCTGGGCACGATGATCGCCTTCGCGGTGGTCCGGCACCGCTTCCGCGCCCGGGCCGGTGTCAACTCGCTGCTGTTCCTGCCCATGGCGGCGCCCGAGGTGGTCATGGGCGCCACCTTGACCGCGCTGTTCTTCAACACCATCGGCCCCGGCTCGCTGGGCTTCTGGACCATCACGGTCGCCCACGTGATGTTCTGCATGAGCTACGTCGTGGTCACCGTGAAGTCCCGGCTGGCCGGGATGGACCCCACCCTGGAGCGGGCCGCGCAGGACCTGTACGCCACCCCCGTGCAGACCTTCCTGAAGGTCACCCTGCCGCTGGTCGCCCCGGGCATCGCCGCCGCCGCGCTGCTGTCGTTCGCCCTGTCGGTGGACGACTACATCATCACCGTCTTCACCGCCGGCAACCTGGAGACCTTCCCGATGTACATCTGGGGGTCCGTCCAGCGCGCCTATCCCGCGCAGATCGACGTGATCGGTTCGATGATGCTGCTGGTGACGATGGCGATCATCGCGGTCTCGCAGATCCTCAACCGGGCCCGCACCGTACGCCGCTGAGCGCCCCGGCCGCCCGGCGGCGCCCGATCCCGTCGGGCGGCGGCCGGGCGGCCGGGGTCGGACGTGGAAGGCAGACAAGAACTCATGGACCCCGCCCGCAGCCTCGCCGACGCCGAGCCGACCCCGTTCTGGCTGGAGGACCCCGGCCGGCCCGCGGCCGGACCCGCGCTGGCCGGCGCGGAGCACTGCGACCTGCTCGTGGTGGGCGGCGGCTACAGCGGGCTGTGGACGGCTCTGCTGGCCAAGGAGCGCGACCCGGCCCGTGACGTGGTGCTGGTGGAGTCCGACCGGATCGGCGCAGCCGCCTCCGGGCGCAACGGCGGCTTCTGCGCCGCCAGCCTCACCCACGGCGCGCTCAACGGGCTGGCCCGCTGGCCGGAGGAGTTCGCGCTGCTGCGCGAGCTCGGCGACCGCAACCTCGACGCCATCGAGGAGGCGGTCCGGCGGTACGGGCTGGACTGCGAGTTCGAGCGGACCGGCGAGATCGACGTGGCCACCGCCGCCTACCAGTGGGACGACCTGCGGGCGGCGCACGCCACCGCCGCCCGGCACGGCCTGGAGCTGGAACTGCTCGACCGGGAGCGGGTGCGCGCCGAGGTCCGCTCGCCCACCTTCCACGGCGGGCTGTACGACCGGCGCGGCGTCGCCCTGGTCCACCCGGCCAAGCTCGCCTGGGGGCTGCGGCGGGCCGCGCTGGCCGCGGGCGTGCGGATCTACGAGCGCACCCCGGCCACCGCGCCGGTCCGCCGCGGCGGCAGCGGGGGCGGGCTGGCGGTGCGCACCCCGTACGGCAGGGTGTTCGCCCGCCGGGTCGCGCTCGGCACCGGCGTCTTCCCGTCCCTGGTGCGCCGGGTCCGCCCTTACACCGTGCCCGTCTACGACTACGCGCTGACGACCGAGCCGCTGACGGCCGAGCAGCGGGCGGCGATCGGCTGGCGCGGGCGGCAGGGGCTCGGCGACAGCGCCAACCAGTTCCACTACTTCCGGCTCACCGCCGACGACCGCGTGCTGTGGGGCGGCTACGACGCGATCTACCCGCGCCGGGGCCGGATGGACGCCGCCTACGACCGGCGGCCGGAGACGTACCTGCGGCTGGCCCGGCACTTCTTCGCGTGCTTCCCGCAACTGGAGGGGGTGCGGTTCACCCACGCCTGGGGCGGGGCCATCGACACCTGCACCCGGTTCTCGGCGTTCTTCGGCACCGCCTTCGACGGGCGGCTCGCCTATGCGGCGGGCTACACCGGGCTCGGGGTCGGCGCGACCCGGTTCGGCGCCGAGGTGATGCTGGACCTGCTGGCGGGGGAGAGCACCGAGCGGACCCGGCTGTCCATGGTGCGCAGGAAGCCGCTGCCCTTCCCGCCCGAGCCGCTGGCCTCGGCCGGGATCGGCCTCACCCGCTGGTCGCTGGCCCGCGCCGACGCCTCCGAGGGCCACCGCAACCTGTGGCTGCGCACGATGGACCGGGTCGGCCTGGGCTTCGACTCGTGACGGTGCTCCGCCACGACGTGACGCGCGTCACTGTCACGGATGCGTCGAAGCCGCGTAAGACCCCCGGCCCATCCGTGTCTCCCCCGTGACGCGGTCGCGTCGCGTGGGAGGTCGCGTGGGAGACGGAGGGGCGTCATGGCGAACCAAGGTGCCAAGGGCGCGGTCGACTGGCTGGTGTCGGTGGCGGAGGACCCGCAGGGCTGCCGTTTCGAGTGGGAGCGCAACCCGCTGGGGGTCACGCTGCTGCCGGCGGGGCTGCTCTGGGACGTGCTGATCCTCGGCGGCGATCTCGGCTACCCCACCCTGGACGTGCTGACCCGGCTGGTGGAGCGGCCCGGCCCGGTGCTCGCGGACTTCGGCGACGCCCGGATGGGCTTCTTCGTGCCGCCCGGCACCGCCGCCCGCTGGCTCGGCAGCGGGGTGCGGGCGGTCGGCCGCGGCACCTGGATCGTGGTGCCCTACCCGGGCCGGCCGACCGGCGGGGTGCGCTGGCTCGTGCCGCCGGACGGCACCGGGCACCTCACCGACCCCGTGGTGCTGGAACTGGCCATGCACGAGGCCGCGGCCAGGCTCGCCGGCGGCTGACGGTGTCCCCGCGGCCGGCCCCGCGGGCGCCGCACCCTACGGCCTGTAAGGCGGATCGGCCGTCCGCCGACACTCTGCTGCTTGTGGCGCCGGCCGTCGCGTGGTGACACTGGCCGTGGGGGGCCGGCACGACAACCAGACCACCAGCGGACAGCGACGACCGGAAGGGTCAGCCTGTGACGACCGAGCGCATCACCCACTGGATCTCCGGACGGCCGTGGACCGGCACCGCCGAGCGGCGCGGTGACGTCCACGACCCGGCCACCGGCGAGGTCACCGGGCAGGTGGACTTCGCCGACCACGAGGTGGTGGACCAGGCGGTCAGCGCCGCCCTGGACGCCTTCCAGGCGTGGCGGCACACCTCGGTGGCCCGGCGGACCGGCGTGCTCTTCGCGTTCCGGGAGCTGCTGAACGCGCGCCGTGACGAACTGGCGTCGGTGATCGTCGCCGAGCACGGCAAGGTGCACACCGACGCCCTCGGCGAGGTCGCGCGCGGCCTGGAGGTCGTCGAGTACGCCTGCGGCGTCGCCCAACTGGCCAAGGGCGCGTACTCCGAGCAGGCATCGACCGGGATCGACGTGTACTCGATCCGCCAGCCGCTCGGCCCGGTCGCGATCATCTCGCCGTTCAACTTCCCGGCGATGGTGCCGATGTGGTTCTTCCCGCTCGCGATCGCGCTGGGCAACACGGTGGTCGTCAAGCCGTCGGAGAAGGACCCGTCGGCGGCGAACTTCCTGGCGGCGCTGTGGAAGGAGGCCGGGCTGCCCGACGGCGTGTTCAACGTCGTGCACGGCGACAAGCCCGCCGTGGACCGGCTGCTGGAGCACCCCGACATCAAGTCGGTGTCCTTCGTCGGCTCCACCCCGATCGCCCGCTACGTCTACGAGACCGGCACCCGCTACGGCAAGCGCGTGCAGGCGCTGGGCGGCGCGAAGAACCACATGCTGGTGCTGCCCGACGCCGACCTGGACCTGGCCGCCGACGCGGCGGTCAACGCCGGGTTCGGCGCCGCCGGCGAGCGCTGCATGGCCGTGTCCGTGCTGGTCGCCGTCGACCCGGTCGGCGACGAGCTGGTGGAGCGGATCAAGAAGCGCATCGCCACCCTCACCGTGGGCCCGGGCTGCGCCCCCGGCTCGGAGATGGGCCCGCTGGTTACCGGCGCCCACCGGGACAAGGTCACCGGCTACCTCGACGCGGGCGTCACCGACGGCGCCACCTTGTCCGTCGACGGCCGCGACCACACCCTCACCGGCACGTCCGGCAGCGGCTTCTGGCTCGGCCCGACCCTCTTCGACCACGTCAGGCCCGGCATGTCCGTGTACGACGACGAGATCTTCGGCCCGGTGCTCTCGGTCGTCCGGGTCGGCTCCTACGACGAGGGGCTGGAGCTGATCAACGCCAACCCGTACGGCAACGGCACGGCGGTGTTCACCAACGACGGCGGCGCCGCCCGGCGTTTCCAGCAGGAGGTCGAGGTCGGCATGGTCGGCATCAACGTGCCGATCCCCGTGCCCGTGGCGTACTACTCCTTCGGCGGCTGGAAGGCGTCCCTGTTCGGGGACTCGCACGCCTACGGCGAGGACGGCGTGAAGTTCTTCACCCGCACCAAGGCCGTCACCCAGAGGTGGCTCGACCCCTCCCACGGCGGTCTGAACCTGGGCTTCCCGACGAACAGCTGACGGAACCGGGGGCCGCGCCGGGCAGCGTCCGCGCGGCCCCCACCGCCGACAGCAGCGACACCGCCAGGCACCAGCTGCCCAGCACGTCCAGCGGCCAGTGGTAGTCGCACCACACCAGCGCGGCGCCGACCGCGAGCAGCAGCACCGCCGTGCCCGAGGCGACCACCGCGCGCACCGCCGCCCGCCGCAGGAACGGCCACAGCACCAGCACCGCCAGCCCGTAGCCCACCGCCGAGGTCGCGGTGTGGCCCGAGGGGAAGTAGCCGTAGTCGGGGTCGGGGCGCACCCGGCCGGGCGCCGGGCGGTCCACCGCCGCCTTCACCACCGTGACCACCACCGGCAGCAGCGCCATGGCCAGCGCCGCGGCCGCCGGGGCCAGCCACCAGCGCGGCAGCGCGGCCCGACGGCCCAGAGCGGCGGCCACCACCAGCGCGATCATCAGCACCGGCACCGCCGCCTCGATGTTCCCCAGCCGGCACAGCTCGTGCGCGGGGCCGTCCAGATCGGGGTGGGCGGCGGCCGCCCGCCGGAAGGCCCGCAGCAGCCAGCCGTCCGGGCCGACCAGCGCGCCGTGGGCGGCCACCTGCCAGGTGAGCAGGGCGAAGGCGGCGATCCCGGCCAGGAAGAGGGCGGCTAGGACAACGAGGACACGAGCAGAAATGAGCCGCCCCGGAACAGGGGGGAGAGTTCCGGGGCGGCCAAGGCGATCGCCGCACCGTCCGTCCCGGGGGGTTTGGGACGAACGGCCGACCGATCGGCGAGGATTGCCGGGGCCAGGGGACCCGGCGGTTTCGTGCGCGAGGGCACTGCTGCGCCGGTGATGGGGATTCATCGGCGCGGTGTCGCCTGCGGCTTCCTCCGGAGGATTCCGCCGCGTGCGGGGTGTTCCTCGGAAACCGTACGACACCGGGAGCCGATCAAGGCGGCCGATCACCATCCCGGCATTAGGCCCGCACACCTTCTTCACGACCCCGGTTCCCCCTCGTTCCCGCCCTGGTCTCAGACCTTGGCGAGGGCCTCCTCGATGATGTCCAGACCCTCGTTGAGGAGATCCTCGCCGATGACCAGGGGCGGCAGGAAGCGCAACACGTTGCCGTAGGTGCCGCAGGTGAGAACCACCAGGCCGGCGGCGTGGCACGCCTTGGCCACCGCGCCGGTCACCGCCGCGTTCGGCTCCTTCGTGCCCGGCTCCACCAGCTCGATCGCGATCATCGCGCCGCGCCCGCGGACCTCGCCGATCACCGGGAACTTCTCCTGCATCGCGCGCAGCCGGGGCACCATGATCTCGCCGATCCGCCGGGCCCGGCCCGCCAGGTCCAGCTCCTTCATCGTCTCGATCGCGCCGAGCGCCGCCGCGCACGCCACCGGGTTGCCGCCGTAGGTGCCGCCGAGGCCTCCGGAGTGCGCCGCGTCCATGATCTCCGCCCGGCCGGTCACCGCCGCCAGCGGCAGGCCGCCCGCGATGCCCTTGGCGGTGGTGATCAGGTCCGGCACCACGCCCTCGTCCTCGCACGCGAACCACTGGCCGGTGCGGCAGAAGCCGGTCTGGATCTCGTCGGCGACGAACACGATCCCGTTGTCCTTCGCGAACTTCGCCATCCGCGGCAGGAAGCCCTTGGCCGGCTCGATGAAGCCGCCCTCGCCGGAGATCGGCTCGATCACGATCGCCGCCACGTGCTCCGCGCCGATCTGCTTGGTGATCTGGTCGATCGCCTGCGCCGCCGCCTCCTCGGCCGCGTGCTCCGGGCCGGTCAGCCAGCGGAAGCCGTAGGCCAGCGGCACCCGGTAGACCTCGGGCGCGAACGGGCCGAAGCCCTCCTTGTACGGCATGTTCTTCGCGGTCAGCGCCATCGTCAGGTTGGTGCGGCCGTGGTAGCCGTGGTCGAAGACCACGACGGCGGTGCGCTTGGTGTACGCGCGGGCGATCTTCACCGCGTTCTCCACCGCCTCGGCGCCGGAGTTGAACAGCGCCGACTTCTTCGGGAAGTCGCCCGGGGTCAGCTCGGCGAGCTGCTCGGCGACCTCCACGTACCCCTCGTACGGGGTGATCATGAAGCAGGTGTGGGTGAAGTCCGCGAGCTGCGCGGACGCCCGGCGGACCACCGCCTCCGCGCTGTTGCCGACCGACGTCACGGCGATGCCGGAGCCGAAGTCGATCAGACGGTTGCCGTCGACGTCCTCGACGATGCCGCCGCCGGCCCGGCGCACGAACACCGGCAGGGTCACGCCGACCCCGTCGGCGACCGCGGCGGACTTGCGGGCCAGCAGTTCCTGCGACTTCGGGCCGGGCACGGCGGTGACCAGCTCGCGGCTCCTGGGGCACTTCGGTCATGGCGGGCGATCCCCTCATACGCACGGACTTCTTTTCGCAGGCTAGGCCGGGGTGCGGCCCACCCGCATACGCCGATAGGTAGCATCCCCCGTCCGCTCTTCGCCGCACCGGCCAGTGCGGACCCGGCTTCCGGTCCGGCCAAGATCCTTTTTCCCCGGTAGCGGCTCGACTACATTGAGCGCAACGTCGAGGACGTCGAAGGCGAGGGGCGGACGCGCCATGGATGCCATGGATCACGAAGGCACGAAGCCACCCGCGGCCCCGGGGTACGGGGCAGGCTGGGACGGCCGGGGAGGCGCCCCGCGCAAGCCCGCGACCGCGCCGGTCCCGCGCCGCCGGCACGCCACCCCCGCCCATGCCCGCGCAGGCGCCCCCCGCGTCCGCGCTGGAGATCTGGCTGCGCACCCCCCGCACCGTGGACGCCCCCGGCATCTACGGCTACGGCCACACCCCGCGGCCCGGCCGGACCCCGAGCGGCTGCCCGCCCGCCGGCTGCGTCGGCGGCGCCGTGCTGTCCCTGCTGACCGGGCTGCTGGTGTGGTCGCTGTGCTGGAACGGCTACCTGCCGTTCTGGATCTGGCCGTTGATCTGGTTCACCCCCGACGACTGGCGCAGCGGCACCGGCAACGCCCACGCCTTCGCCGTCGCCTCCAACGTCTACTACGTGCTGTTCGCCCTGCTGCTCGCCTGCATCTTCGGCCGGCTCGGCAGCTGGGCCGAGTTGTGGCGCCGCTACGCGCGGCCCGCCCTGGGCAGCGCTGTGGGACGAACCGCGCCCGGGCGCCGCCCCGCGAGGACGGCACGCCCGACCTCGTGCAGTGGCCCGAACTGCGGGAGGCGCGACCAGCACGCGCTGGCCGAGCGGCTCGCCGCCGAGGTGCGCACCGGGCGGATGAACGACGTGGACTACACCCGCATCCTCCGCGCCTGGACCGGGGTGCGGCACGACCCGGCCCGGCTGGACGCCTTCACCGACGCCGTGCTGCGGCAGGGCGCCGCGGCCTGCGGCCACCCCTCGGGCGAGCGCGACCTGCCGTACCGCGGCGCCCCGCACGACCTGCTGCCGCGCCAGGTGCGGATCGGCGTGGGCAAGGACGACGAGCGCAACCCCTACCAGCACCGCGGCTCGGGCATCGCGCTCGACCCGGCGCTGCTCGGCACCGGGCTGCTCGCCGTCGGGCCGCCCGGGTCCGGCAAGACCCGGCAGGTGGTCCGGCCGGTGGTCGAGTCGCTGGGCCTCCAGGCACTGGCCGGACAGGCCGCGGTCGTCGCGGTCGGCGCCGCGGGCGCGGACCTCGGCCCCGCCGACGCGCTTCGACGTGGTGATCACCCTCGGCGACCCCACCTCCCGCTACGACCTGGACCTGTACGGCGGAGCACCGACCCGGACACCGCGGCGGGCACCCTCGCCGAGGCCCTGCTCGACGCGCCACACCGTGCGAGGAGGGCGAGCTGCGCCGGGCCACCACCGCGCTCAGCCAGCTGCTCGGGCCGTTCGCCGCCGCGCACGGCCGCTTCCCCGCCGTCAGCGAGCTGCGCGAACTGCTCGACGGCACCCCGCACGCCTTCGCCGCCCTGCGCGAGGCCCTGGACGCGGCCGGCGCAGCCCGGCATGGTCCGCGAACTCGACGCCCGCGCAGCGGCAGGCGGGCCGCCCCGGCGACATCGGGTCCCGCGCTCGCGGACCGGGTCGCCCTGCTCGACCGGCCCGCGTTCGCCGGGTTCTTCGACGTCACCGGCCGCACCCGGCCGTTCTCGATGCACGCGCTGGAGCACCCGCTGCGGGTCCGCATCGACCTGCCCGAGCGCGGCCACGCCGAGGCCGTCCCGGATACTGGCCCGGCTGGTGCTCGCCCAGTTCACCGCCGCCGTCACCGCCCGCCGTGACCGGTCGCTGTTCGCCTGCCTGGTGCTGGACGACGCGGCCCACACGGTCACCGCCGACGCCGTGCGCGGCCTGGCCGCGGCTGCGGTCGGCCAACGCCGGGGCGGTGCTGACCCTGCGCACCCTCGACGACGTGCCGGAGACGCTGCGCAGCGCCCTGCTCGGCGCCGTCGGCTGCCGGATGGCGCTGTCCGGGCGTCACCACGTGGGACGGGCGGCGGTTCGCCGAGTCCTGGGGGACGACATGGGTGGAGGCCCGCGACGTGACGCGGACCCCCGACCAGTCGGGCGGGCTGATGCGGCGCACCACCGCGCGGCGTGCGGCGGCTGTTCACCGGCGAGGCCGCGACCACCGAGTCCGTCACCGTGCGCAGCGTGGAGCGGGAGCGGTGGTCGGCTTCCGATCTGGCGCACGGGGTTCCCGCCGGGGCACGCGGTGCTGTCGCTGACGACGACGAGCGGGGAGCACGCCCCGCCCGTGCTGCTCGACCTGCGGGAGTGAGCCGGTGCGGTAGCGTGCGGGACTGGGACGTGTCCGGCACACCGCCGGACAGGCGGGATGATTCGGACGCGGCCCAGCACCAGTGCCGACGGCCGGCACGCGTCGGGGCCGCGCCCCGGCCCTCTCCCCGTACCAGGACCGCATGCCCCTCACCCTCGCGTCCCTCGCCCAGCACTCGTCGCTGAAGCTGACCGTCCTCGCCGGGGGCGACCGGCTCGGAGCCGAGGTGCGCTGGGTGCACACCAGCGAACTGGACGACCCGGGACCGTACCTGGAGGGCGGCGAACTGCTGCTCACCACCGGTCTCAAGCTCGACGACGGCGACCCGGCCGCGCTCGCCGCGTACGTGCGGCGGCTGGCCGCCGCCGGCGTGGTCGGGCTCGGCTTCGGCGTCGGCCTCGGGCACGCGAGGTGCCGCCCGACCTGGTGGCCGCCGCGGCCGCGGCCGGGCTGCCACTGCTGGAGGTGCCCCGCGCCACCCCGTTCATCGCCATCAGCAAGGCCGTCTCCGCGGCGGTGGCGGCCGACCAGTACAAGGCGGTCACCGCCGGGTTCGAGGCGCAGCGCGAGCTGACCAGGGCCGCGCTGGCGCCCGAGGGCACCGCCGCCCTGCTGGCCCGGCTCGCCGCCCACCTCAACGGCTGGGCCGCCCTCTACGACGCCTCGGGCGCGGTGCTGGCCGCCGCCCCCGAGTGGGCCTGCCGCCGGGCCGCGCGGCTCACCGGCGAGATCGACCGGCTGCGCGACAAGCCCGCCCCGTCCAGCGCCGCCGTGGCCGGACCCGAGGGCAGCGAGGACCGGGTCGAGCTCCAGTCGCTCGGCACCGGCCGCCGCCCGCGCGGCTACCTCGCCGTGGGCACGGAGGAGCGGCTGGACACCTCCGCGCGCTACGTCGTGCACGCCGCCGTCGCCCTCCTCACGCTCTCCCTGGAACAGTCCCGCGCCCTCCAGGACGCGCAGGGCCGACTCGGCCGCCGCGCTGCTGCGGATGCTGCTGGCGGGCCAGGACGAGCACGCCCGGGGCGTCGGCGGGCGGTTGTACGGCACGCTGTTCGAGGCCCCGGTCCGGCTGATGATGGTGCAGACGGCCGACGGCCCTTCCGTCCCGGCCGCGCCGCCGTCGTCCCGCACCTCCGACGTGCCGCCTGGCCGGGGGCAGGACGCCGGCGCCGGCCCCCTCGTACTGCTCGCCGAGCGGACCGAGGGCGTCGCGCAGCGCGCGGGCGAGCCGCTGCTGGCCGTCCGGGAGGGCGAGCGGCTCGTCCTGCTCGCCGCCGAGGGGGCCACCGCGCTGGGCACGGCCGCGGAGTTGGTCGAGTCCGAGGACGGGCTGGCCGCCGGGCTGTCCTCGCCCGTCGATCCGGCGGACGTGCCGACCGCCCACCGCCAGGCCGAGGGGGCCCTCGCGGTCGCCTTCCGCCGCGGGCTGCGGGTCGTGGAGCACGGCGAGGTCGGCATCGGGGTCCGTGGTGCCGCTGCTCGCCGACGACGCGGTCAGGGCGTTCGCGGAGGGGCTGTTGCGGCCCCTGCGCGAGCACGACGCCACTTCCCGTGGGGACCTGGTCGCCTCGTTGTCGGCGTGGCTGTCCCACCACGGGCAGTGGGACGCCGCGGCCGCCGATCTCGGCGTTCACCGGCACACGTTGCGGTACCGCATGCGGCGGGTCGAGGAGATCCTCGGGCGCTCCCTGGACGATCCGGACGTCCGCATGGAGCTGTGGCTCGCCCTCAAAGCCGAGCACTAGCGCTCGCGCCGGCGTAAGACGACGACCCGTCCCCGGTCGACCCGCGCTCCCCGCGGAGTGGGGTTGCCCGGCCAGGGGCGTGGGAGGTACCCCCAGCGCCCCTGATGGTTGCCCTTCGTCCGAGAGGGCACGCCGCTCCTGAAGAACCGCCCTCCGCGAGGGCACCCCGCGCTCGCTGCCGGGTGCGGGCCCACATCCGGAGGCGCGTGCTTTCCTCCGGAGATGGCCATTCCGTAGCGTGGAGGGTGGCGCGTGCGCCGGTGTGGACAACGGGGAGGGGCGGACGGGCCTCCTACCGTGGCAGGAGCGAGCGATCCGGAGTAGTTCCAGGGAAGGGCGGGACCCCCCGTGACAACCACAGGCGCAGCCCCGTACGGGTTCTGGCTGGCGGGCCGGCCGGCCACCGGCGAGGAGACGTTCGACGTCACCAACCCGTGGGACGGCACGGTGATCGGCCAGGTGGCCGCCGCCACCGACGCACAGGTCGAGGAGGCCGTGGCGGCGGCCGCCGCCGCGAAGGACGCCTTCGCGGCGACCCCCGCCCACGTGCGGGCCACCGCCCTGGACCACATATCGAAGCGGCTCGCCGAGCGGGCCGAGGAGATCGCCCGCCTGATCACCGCCGAGAACGGCAAGCCGATGAAGTGGTCGCGCGGCGAGGTCGGCCGCGCGGTCTCGGTGTTCCGGTGGGCCGCCGAGGAGGCCCGCCGCTTCAACGGCGGCGAGGCGCAGCGTCTGGACACCGACCCCGGCGGCGTCGGCCGGCTGGCCCTGACCCGCCGCTTCACCCACGGCGCGGTGCTGGGCATCGCGCCCTTCAACTTCCCGCTCAACCTGGTGGCGCACAAGATCGCCCCGGCCGTCGCCGTCGGGGCGCCCATCATCCTCAAGCCCGCCCCGGCCACCCCGCTGTCCGCGCTGCTGCTCGGCGAACTGCTGGCGGAGACCGAGGGGCTGCCCGAGGGCTCCTGGAGCATCCTGACGGTCCCGAACGAGCGGATGGCCGCCCTGGTGGCGGACCCGCGGCTCCCGGTGATCTCGTTCACCGGCTCCGACACCGTCGGCTACCAGATCATGGACTCCGTGCCGCGCAAGCACGTCACGCTGGAGTTGGGCGGCAACGCGGCCGCGGTCGTGCTCGCCGACTGGTCGAGCGAGGAGGACCTGGAGTGGGCGGCGACCCGGATCGCCACCTTCGCCAACTACCAGGCCGGCCAGTCCTGCATCTCCGTGCAGCGGGTCATCGCCGACGCCTCGGTCTACGACGCCCTCGCCGAGAAGGTCGTCGCCAAGGTCCGCGCGCAGGTCACCGGCGACCCGGGCGACGACGCCACCGACGTGGGCCCGCTGGTCAGCGAGGCCGCCGCCGAGCGGGTCGCCGACTGGGTCGAGGACGCCCTCGCCAAGGGCGCCAAGCTGCTCACCGGCGGCACCCGCGAGGGTGCCAGCTTCGAGCCGACCGTGCTCGCCGACCTGCCGGACGACGCGATCCTGGCCTGCGCCGAGGCGTTCGGCCCGGTCCTCTCGCTGCACCGGGTGGACGGCGCAGAGGAGGCGTTCGCGGCCGTCAACGACTCCCGGTTCGGCCTCCAGACCGGCGTGTTCACCCATGACGTGCGGCTCGCCTTCCGCGCGCACCGGGTCCTGGAGGTGGGCGGCGTGATCGTCGGCGACGCGCCCTCGTACCGCGCCGACCAGATGCCGTACGGCGGGGTGAAGGACTCCGGCAAGGGCCGCGAGGGCCTGAAGTACGCCATGGACGACTACACCTACGAGCGGGTCCTGGTCCTGACCGGACTCGACCTGTAGCCGGGCGCGGGAAACCCCCTGCGGCCGGGGCCCGTTGGCCCCGGCCGCACGCAGGGTGACCAATCCTCCTTCCCCGTCGGCGGACGGGCGAACATCTCTGGTGTGATCAGCGGATATCGGGTAGTACGGACAAGTAGCACCCGTCGGTAGCCCGCTCTACCCGGAGGTGACACAGCCGTGTCCGCACCCCCCGTCACACGCAAGGTCTCCGAGCGCGAAGCCCGCCAGGTGGCGGAGGCCGCGCGGGAGAGCGACTGGCGCAAGCCCAGTTTCGCCAAGGAGCTCTTCCTCGGCCGCTTCCGCCTCGATCTGATCCACCCGCACCCGCAGCCCACGCCAGAGGCCGTGCAGAAGGGCGAGGCCTTCCTGGCCCGCCTCGGCGACTTCCTGCGGACACAGGTCGACCCCGCGGTGATCGAGCGCGACGCCCGCATCCCGGACGACGTGCTGAGGGGCATCAAGGACATCGGCGCCCTGGGCATGAAGATCGACGAGTCCTACGGCGGCCTCGGCCTCACCCAGGTGTACTACAACAAGGCGCTCGCCCTGGTGGGCTCCGTCAGCCCCGCCCTCGGCGCCCTGCTCTCGGCCCACCAGTCCATCGGCGTCCCCCAGCCGGTGAAGCTGTTCGGCACCAAGGAGCAGAAGGAGGCGTTCCTGCCGCGCTGCGCCCGCACCGACATCAGCGCCTTCCTGCTCACCGAGCCCGACGTCGGCTCCGACCCGGCCCGGCTGGCCACCACCGCCGTGCCCGACGGTGACGACTACCTGCTGGACGGCGTGAAGCTGTGGACCACCAACGGCGTGGTCGCCGACCTGCTCGTGGTGATGGCCCGCGTGCCGAAGTCCGAGGGCCACAAGGGCGGCATCACCGCGTTCGTGGTCGAGGCGGCCTCCGAGGGCATCACGGTGGAGCACCGCAACGCCTTCATGGGCCTGCGCGGCATCGAGAACGGCGTCACCCGCCTCCACCAGGTACGGGTGCCCGCCGCCAACCGGATCGGCCCCGAGGGCGCCGGCCTGAAGATCGCCCTGACCACCCTCAACACCGGCCGGCTGTCGTTGCCCGCGGCCTGCGCCGGCGCCGGCAAGTGGTGCCTGAAGATCGCCCGCGAGTGGACCGCCGCCCGCGAGCAGTGGGGCAAGCCCATCGCCGAGCACGAGGCGGTCGGTGCCAAGATCGCCTACATCGCGGCCACCACCTTCGCCCTGGAGGCGGTCCTCGACCTGTCCTCGCAGATGGCCGACGAGGACCGCAACGACATCCGGATCGAGGCCGCGCTCGCCAAGCTCTACGGCTCCGAGGCGGCCTGGAAGATGGCCGACGAGCTGGTGCAGATCCGCGGCGGCCGCGGCTTCGAGACCGCCGAGTCGCTGTCCGCCCGCGGCGAGCGCGGCGTCCCCGCCGAGCAGCTGCTGCGCGACCTGCGGATCAACCGGATCTTCGAGGGCTCCACCGAGATCATGCACCTGCTGATCGCCCGCGAGGCGGTCGACGCCCACCTGTCGGTGGCCGGTGACCTGATCGACCCGGACCGCTCGCTGCAGGACAAGGCCAGGGCCGGTGCGAAGGCGGGCGGCTTCTATGCCCGCTGGCTGCCCAAGCTGGTCGCCGGACCGGGCCAGCTGCCGGGCGCCTACGCCGAGTTCGGCCCGCTCGCCGGCCACCTGCGGTTCGTCGAGCGGTCCGCCCGCAAGCTCGCCCGCAGCACCTTCTACGGCATGTCCCGCTGGCAGGGCCGGATGGAGCTGAAGCAGAACTTCCTGGCCAGGATCGTGGACATCGGCGCGGAGCTGTTCGCCATGAGCGCCGCCTGCGTGCGCGCCCAGCACCTGGCGGCCACCACCGACCACGGCCCGCAGGCCCGCCGGCTCGCCGACGCCTTCTGCCGCCAGTCCCGGATCCGGGTGGACGAGCTGTTCGACCGGCTGTGGACCAACACCGACGACGGCGACCGCCGGCTCGCCAAGGCCGTGCTGGCCGGATCGGTCACCTGGCTGGAGGAGGGCATCATCGACCCCAGCCGCGAGGGGCCCTGGATCGCCGACGCCACCCCCGGCCCGTCCTCGACCGACAACGTCCACCGTCCCGTCCACTGAGCCCGGCGCTCCGGATCCACTGAGCCCCGGCGCTCCGGACGGCCGGCACAACCGCATCAGCAATCCCTCGCGTCCCGCCCGGGCCCGTGCGTGAGCACGTGTCCGGGCAGGACAGAATGACCCCATGACGGACGCTCTCGCAGACCCGCACTACCGACCCCACGTCGCCTCCACCCCCGGCGACGGTCCCCGCGACATCGTGATCCTCGGCTCCACCGGCTCGGTGGGCACCCAGGCCGTCGACGTGGTGCTGCGCAACCCCGACCGCTTCCGCGTGGTCGCGGTCTCCGCGGCGGGCGGCCGGGTCGAACTCCTCGCCGAACAGGCGCACCGGCTGGGCGTGCACACGGTCGCGGTCGCCGACGAGTCCGCCGTCGGACCGCTGCGCGAGGCGCTCGCCGGGCGCTACGGCGCCGGCCGGCAGCCGGAGATCCTCGCGGGGCCCACGGCCGCCACGCAGGCGGCGGCCCTGGAGTGCCACTCCGTGCTCAACGGCATCACCGGCTCCATCGGGCTGCGGCCCACCCTGGCCGCCCTGGAGGCCGGCCGGGTGCTGATCCTGGCCAACAAGGAGTCGCTGATCGTCGGCGGCCCGCTGGTGAAGGCCCTCGCCAAGCCCGGCCAGATCGTGCCGGTCGACTCCGAGCACTCCGCGCTCTTCCAGGCACTGCTCGGCGGCAGCCGCCGGGAGGTCCGCAAGCTGCTCGTCACCGCCTCCGGCGGCCCGTTCCGCGGTAGGAGCAGGGACGAACTGGCCGGCGTCACCCCGGCCGACGCGCTCGCCCACCCCACCTGGGACATGGGTCCGGTGATCACCGTCAACTCCGCGACCCTCGTCAACAAGGGCCTGGAGGTGATCGAGGCGCACCTGCTGTACGACGTCCCGTTCGACCGGATCGAGGTCGTCGTCCACCCGCAGTCCTTCATCCACTCCATGGTGGAGTTCACCGACGGCTCGACGATCGCCCAGGCCAGCCCGCCGGACATGCGGATGCCGATCGCGCTCGGACTGGGCTGGCCGGACCGGGTGCCGGACGCGGCGCCTGCCTTCGACTGGTCGAAGGCGTCCACGTGGGAGTTCTTCCCGCTCGACAATGACGCGTTCCCCTCCGTCGGGCTGGCCCGTCATGTCGGTAGCCTCGGGGGCACCGCGCCCGCGGTGTTCAACGCGGCCAACGAGGAGTGCGTCGACGCCTTCCTCGCCGGCCGGCTGCCGTTCACCGGGATCGTGGACACCGTCGCGAGGGTCGTGGAGGAGCACGGCACCCCGCGCACGGGAACTTCGCTGACGGTCGAAGACGTCCTCGAAGCGGAGACCTGGGCGCGCGCCCGGGCCAGGGGACTGGCGCAAGCATCGGAGGAAGCAGGCGTATGACGGCTCTCATGACGGTCCTCGGCATAGTCGTCTTCGCCGTCGGCCTGGTGATCTCCATCGCCTGGCACGAGCTCGGCCATCTCTCCACGGCCAAGCTCTTCAAGATCCGCGTCCCGCAGTACATGGTCGGCTTCGGGCCGACCGTGTGGTCCCGCAACAAGGGCGAGACCGAGTACGGGTTCAAGGCCATCCCGCTCGGCGGCTACATCCGCATGATCGGCATGTTCCCGCCCGGTCCGGACGGCCGGATCACCGCCCGCTCCACCTCGCCGTGGCGCGGCATGATCGAGGACGCCCGCTCCGCCGCTTACGAGGAACTGCGACCCGGTGACGAGACGCGGATGTTCTACACCCGCGCGCCGTGGAAGCGGGTCATCGTGATGTTCGCCGGGCCGTTCATGAACCTGGTGCTGGCGGTGGCGCTCTTCCTCACCGTCTTCATGGGCTTCGGCGTCAACCGGCAGACCCCCGTGGTCGGGCAGGTCAGCGACTGCGTGATCTCGCAGGCCGACACCTCCAAGCGCGACCCCGACAACCCCTGCCGGTCCACCGACCCGGTCGCGCCGGCCAAGACCGCCGGGCTCAAGGCCGGCGACCGGTTCGTGGAGTTCAACGGCAAGCCGGTCGGGAACTGGGCGCAGCTGTCCGAGGACATCCGCACCGGCATCGGGGCCGCCACGATCGTGGTGCTGCGGGACGGCAAGCGCGTCACCCTGCACCCCACCATCACCGAGAACGTGGTCTCCAAGACCGACAGCGACGGCGACTACGTCGACGGCACGGTGAAGGCCGGCTTCCTCGGCTTCAGCGCCGCCACCAAGGTCCAGCCGCTCAGCCTCGGCGACTCCGTCGACCACATGGGCGACATGACGCGCATGGGCGTGAAGTCCGTGCTGTCGCTGCCCGAGCGCATCCCCGACCTGTGGAACGCGGCCTTCCACCACGCCCCGCGCAAGGCCGACTCCCCGATGGGCGTGGTGGGCGCGGCGCGGGTCGGCGGCGAGGTCTTCGCGATGAAGGAACCCGCCATCGACCGGATCTCCACCATGGTCTTCCTGGTCGCGGGCTTCAACCTGTCGCTCTTCCTGTTCAACATGCTGCCGCTGCTGCCCCTGGACGGCGGCCACATCGCCGGCGCGCTGTGGGAGTCGATCCGGCGGAACCTGGCCCGGGTCTTCCGCCGCCCCGACCCCGGGCCCTTCGACGTGGCGAAGCTGATGCCGATCGCTTATGTCGTCGCCGGGATCTTCGTGTCGTTCACGTTGCTGGTCCTGATCGCGGATGTGGTGAACCCGGTCAAACTCAGCTCGTAACGCCCCGAGCCGGGTCAGCGTCGCGGGCGGTGTGCCGTAGTCTCGATGCCGTAGCCCGCCCGCGACGGGACCTGGTTCCACACCCTTGGGGATGCCACACAGATGACCGCGATTTCGCTCGGTATGCCGGATGTTCCGACCCGACTCGCAGAACGCCGCAAGAGCCGTCAGATTCAGGTGGGAAGCGTCGCGGTGGGCGGCGACGCGCCGGTGTCCGTGCAGTCGATGACCACTACCCGCACCTCCGACATCGGCGCGACCCTCCAGCAGATCGCCGAACTGACCGCGTCCGGCTGCCAGATCGTGCGTGTCGCCTGCCCGACGCAGGACGACGCCGACGCGCTCGCGACGATCGCCCGCAAGTCGCAGATCCCCGTCATCGCGGACATCCACTTCCAGCCCAAGTACGTCTTCGCGGCCATCGACGCCGGTTGCGCCGCCGTGCGCGTCAACCCGGGCAACATCAAGCAGTTCGACGACAAGGTCAAGGAGATCGCGAAGGCCGCGTCCGCGGCGCGCGTCCCCATCCGGATCGGCGTCAACGCCGGCTCGCTGGACCGCCGGCTGCTGGAGAAGTACGGCAAGGCCACCCCCGAGGCACTGGTGGAGTCCGCGCTGTGGGAGGCGTCGCTCTTCGAGGAGCACGACTTCCGCGAGATCAAGATCTCCGTCAAGCACAACGACCCGGTGGTCATGGTCAACGCCTACCGGCTGCTCGCCCAGAAGTGCGACTACCCGCTGCACCTGGGCGTCACCGAGGCCGGGCCGGCCTTCCAGGGCACCATCAAGTCCGCCGTCGCCTTCGGCGCGCTGCTGGCCGAGGGCATCGGCGACACCATCCGGGTCTCGCTGTCCGCGCCGCCGGCCGAGGAGGTCAAGGTCGGCATCCAGATCCTGGAGTCGCTCAACCTGCGCCAGCGCCGCCTGGAGATCGTCTCCTGCCCGTCCTGCGGACGCGCCCAGGTCGACGTCTACAAGCTCGCCGACCAGGTCAGCGCCGGCCTGGAGGGCATGGAGGTGCCGCTGCGGGTCGCCGTGATGGGCTGCGTCGTCAACGGCCCGGGCGAGGCCCGCGAGGCCGACCTCGGCGTCGCCTCCGGCAACGGCAAGGGGCAGATCTTCGTCAAGGGCGAGGTCATCAAGACCGTGCCGGAGTCGAAGATCGTGGAGACCCTCATCGAGGAGGCCATGAAGCTCGCCGAGCAGATGGAGGCCGCCGGCATCGCCTCCGGTGAGCCGCAGGTGAACGTCTCCTGACCGGCGGGTTTCCGCCGGGCGACGGGAGCGGCCCGGACCGCCGGGCACGCGGCGGGCGGGGGCGCGGTAAGGTGCCCATGCCATCCTCCGCCGTCGCCCGCGGCCCGTTCGGTGAGGTGCCCTCGTGCTGACCCACCCCACTGCCCGAGTCCTCGAACCCGGCGACCTCGACGCCGCCTTGGCGGTCCTGGACCGCGACCCGGTGGCCAACGCGTTCGTCACCTCCCGGGTCAACGTCGCCGGGCTCGACCCGTGGCGGCTCGGCGGCGAGATGTGGGGCTGGTACTCCGGCGGCCGGCTCACCTCGCTGTGCTACGCCGGGGCCAACCTGGTGCCGATCTGCGCCACCCCGGACGCGGTACGGGCGTTCGCCGAGCGGGCCCGGCGGGCCGGCCGGCGCTGCTCGTCCATCGTCGGCCCGGCCGGACCCACCGGTGAACTGTGGGAGCAGCTCGCGCCGCACTGGGGGCCGGCCCGCGAAGTCCGCTCCCACCAGCCGCTGATGGCCACTCGCGCGCTGCCCTCCGCCGTCGCCCCCGACCCGCAGGTCCGCCGGGTCCGGCGCAACGAGATGGACCTGATCATGCCGGCGTGCGTGGCGATGTTCACCGAGGAGGTCGGGGTCTCGCCGCTGGCCGGCGACGGCGGGCTGCTCTACCAGGCCCGGGTGGCCGAACTCGTCTCCGCCGGGCGGGCGTTCGCCCGGATCGAGCACGGCGAGGTGGTCTTCAAGGCCGAGATCGGCGCCGTCACCCGGCACACCTGCCAGATCCAGGGCGTGTGGGTCGCCCCCTCGCACCGCGGCCGCGGGCTGTCGGAGTCCGGCATGGCCGCCGTGCTGCACTACGCCCTGCGGGACGTCGCCCCCGTCGTCAGCCTCTACGTCAACGACTTCAACGCCCCTGCCCGCGCCGCCTACCGCCGGGTCGGCTTCGCGGAGGTCGGGGCTTTCATGAGCGTCCTGTTCTGAGCGCGGGTAGACTCGTCGGCATATGGACAAGCCAGCCAACGCAGCGCACGCGGCGAGCGTGGTCGTCGGGCCCTGCGACCTGGCGGCGCGCGTCGACGAGGCCCTCGCCGTCCAGGCGCTCGCCTTCGGGCTCGGGCCCGAGGAAGTGGCGATCCGGCGGCAGATCGTGCTGCGGCACCTGACCAACCCCGGGGCCCGCTCGCTGGCCGCGACCACCGAGGACGGCCGGATGGTCGGCTTCGTCTACGGCCAGCCCAACGACCGCGCCCACTGGTGGTCCAGCGTGGTGGAGCCCTACCTGCGCCGCCAGGGCCTGGAGGGCTGGCTGGAGGACTCCTTCGTCATCACCGAGCTGCACGTGCTGCCCGCCTTCCAGGGCCGCGGGCTCGGGCGCCGCCTGATCACGGAGATCACCGACACCGCGAGCGAGCCGCGCAGCATCCTGTCCGCGATCGACGGCGAGAGCCCGGCCCGGCACCTGTACCGCTCGCTCGGCTACCGCGACCTGGCCCGGCCCGTGCACTTCCCCAGCGCGCTGCGGCCGTACGCCGTGATGGGCGCGCCCCTGCCGCTGCTGCGCCGCCCCCGGCCGTCCGGCGGCGCCACAGCCGCGCGCTGAGCGGTCCGGCACCCGCGGGCGGTGCGCTCCGGGGGCGGCCCGGCGGCGCCGGATAAGCGCTACGGCCCGGCGCGGACGGCCGGATATCCTCGCCGGACCCTCACGCGACGAGCAATCCACGGAGAGTCACCATGATCGTGCGCATGTCCCGGCTGCTGCTCAAGACGCTGCGCGACGACCCGGCCGACGCGGAGACCGCCAGCCACAAACTGCTGGTCCGGGCCGGCTACGTGCGCCGCACCTCGGCCGGGGTCTGGTCGTGGCTGCCGCTGGGCAAGCGCGTGCTGGAGAACGTCACGCGGATCGTGCGCGAGGAGATGGACGCCATCGGCGGCCAGGAGGTGCTGCTGCCCGCGCTGCTGCCCCGCGAGACGTACGAGGCCAGCGGCCGCGCCAGCGAGTACGGCGACCTGCTCTTCGCGCTCAAGGACCGCAAGGGCTCGGACTACGTGCTCGGGCCCACCCACGAGGAGGTCTTCACTCAGCTGGTGAAAGACCAGGTGACCTCCTACCGCGACCTGCCGGTGATCGTCTACCAGGTGCAGACGAAGTACCGGGACGAGGCCCGGCCCCGCTCCGGGGTGCTGCGCGGGCGCGAGTTCCAGATGAAGGACGCGTACTCCTTCGACACCACGCCCGAGGGCCTCGCCGAGGCGTACCGGCTGCACCGGGAGGCGTACATCCGCGTTTTCCGGCGGCTCGGGCTGGACTTCCGGATCGTCTCCGCGGTGTCCGGCGCGATGGGCGGCCCGGCGTCGGAGGAGTTCCTCGCCCCCGCCGCGGCCGGTGAGGACACCTTCGCCGACTGCCCGGCCTGCGACTACGCCGCCAACACCGAGGCGGTCACCTTCGCCGCGGAGGTGCCCGCGGCCGTGGATCCCGGCCCCGTACAGGAGCTCGACACCCCCGACACCCCCACGATCGAGACGCTCGCCGCCCACCTCGGCGTCCCCGCGTCGGCCACCTTGAAGAACCTGCTGGTCCGGGTGGACGGCGAGATCACCGCGGTCGGCGTGCCCGGCGACCGCGAGGTCGACCTCGGCAAGCTCGCGGAGCACCTCGCGCCCGCCACCGTGGAACTCGTCACCGCCGAGGACTTCGCCGGCCGCCCCGATCTCGTGCGCGGCTACGTGGGTCCCCAGGGCCTGGGCATCCCCTACCTCGCCGACCCCCGGATCGCCCCCGGCACCGCCTGGATCACCGGAGCCAACAAGGCCGGGCGGCACGCCGCCGACGTCGTGTGCGGCCGGGACTTCACGGTGGACCGCCACCTCGACGTGGTGACCGTCCGGCCCGGCGACCCCTGCCCCCGCTGCGGCGCCGGGCTGGCCCTGGACCGCGCGATCGAGATCGGCCACATCTTCCAGCTCGGCCGCAAGTACGCCGACGTCTTCCAGCTCGACGTCCTCGGCCAGGACGGCAAGCCCGTCCGCGTCACCATGGGCTCCTACGGCATCGGCGTCTCCCGCGCCGTCGCCGCCCTCGCCGAGCAGACCGCCGACGCGCGCGGGCTGTGCTGGCCCGCCGAGGTCGCCCCCGCCGACGTCCACGTGGTGGCGGCGGGCAAGGCGGCCGCCGTCGCACTCGCCGAACGCGCCGCCGACGCCCTGCACGCCGCGGGCCTGCGCGTCCTGCTCGACGACCGCGCCTCCCTCTCCCCGGGGGTGAAGTTCACCGACGCCGAACTCATCGGCGTCCCCCACGTCCTGATCGCCGGCCGCCGCGCCGCCGACGGCGTGGTCGAACTCCGCGACCGCCGCACGGGCGAGGCCCAGGAGATGCCCCTCGACGAAGCCTTGGGGAGGCTCACGCCGGCGGCGCGGGCGTAGCGGGGCCCTTCCCTGCAGGGGCGGTCAGAGCCAGGTGGCGAATTCCAGGAGGAGTTCGCCGTCCTCCCGGCCGCCGACCGAGAGGTACCAGACGCCGGCCTGGACGGCCCGGAACACCGACCAGGCCCGCAGCCGCTCGGGATCGACCTCCAGTGAGGAGGCGAGGGCGGACAGCCTCCGGCGGGCCGCCGCCCGCGAGCCCGGCTGCGCGGCCAAGGTGGACAGCCGGTCCCGGGCCAGCCAGGCCAGGTCGTAGGCCCGCTCGCCCACGAGCGGCTTGGGGTCGATGGCGAGCCAGCGCGTCCGCTCGCCGGCCAGTACGTTCCCGTGGTGGTAGTCGCCGTGCAGCAGCACCGCCTCGGGCGCGTCGGCCGCCAACTCCGCCTGGAGCGCGAGGGCTTCGTCGACCAGGGGCAGCGCGTCCCGGGCATAGCCGTGCTCGCGCCGCGCGCGCAGCGACCCGGCCAGCCCCGCGGTGTACGACGCGACGGTGGTGAACCCGTGGCCGTCGGCGGGCTCGATCCACAGCCGCTGGAGGACGTCCGCGGCCTCCAGCATCGCCTTCGGCTCGGCGAGCGACCGCAGCGACACGTCGGCCCGCAGCCGCTCCAGCAGCAGCACGCCCTCCTCGGGCTCGGCCCGCAGCAGGCGGACCGCGCCCCGGCCGTCCCAATGGGCGAGCGCCGCGGGCTCCTCGGCGGTCTCCTCCGTGACCATGCCGACCTTCAGCACGGCCGGCGTCCCGTCGTCGGTGCGGACCAGCACGATCATGCTGATCTGGCCGCCCGCCGCGAAGACCCGCTCGGCGGTCAGGCCCCACCGCTCCAGGTAGCCCGCGACCCTCGCCGGCAGCGCCGCCAGCCACTCCCGGCCCGCCTCGCCCTCCCACGCGGCGACCGTCCGCGCCAGCCGTTCCGGCGGCTGGAGGCTCAGGCCCCCGGGCAGGTCACCGTGCGCCGCTGAACCCATCGTGTCGCGTCCCTCCGTGAGCGGTCCCCGTGGCCGGCGAAGAGGTGCTCAGCCTTCGGCCGCCAACCCCGGGAAGGCTACGCTGCCGCCCCGCCACCGCACCGCGCGCACCGCCGCCTCCCGCAGCGCGCTCGCCGCGTCCTGGCGTATCCCGCCGATCGAGGCGCCCACCAGGTCGCCGTACGCCCCCGCGACGTGATCCTCCAGGTAGGCGGCCAGCCGGACGGCCGCGGCCGGGTCCGCGACCGGGAAGGGCAGCGCGTAGCCGGCCGCCGCCGCGACCGGGGCCGCGCCCAGATCGACCACCGTCCGGGCCATCGCGTCCCGCCCCGCCCGGTGCGCGTCGTACGCCCGCATCGCCTCCGCCTTCCGCCCGGGGGCGGCCTGGCCCCCGACCACGCCGTACCCGTACACGGCCGCGTGCTCGGCGGCCAGGGCCGCTTGGGCCGCGTCGATGACAGTGCTCATGTCCCGCTTCTCCGCATCAGGCTCCGCCGGCCGGCCCCACGCCACCCGACACCGCTGATTCTTCCGCGTCCGGACTTCCCGGCGCTCCCCGGGAAGGCCGGACCTGTGGACAACTTCCCCCCCACCGTCGGAGGCCGGCCGCCCGTGCCGGGTCGGGCCGCCGCCGAGGCTGCCCGCGCCGCTGGAGGAGCGTGGTGCCGCGTGTCCCGGGCCGGACCCACCGGCGGCCGCGTCCGTCGTACCGGCAGCCCCGTGGGTCACACCGCATACACTCGCGCCATGATCCCGAAGCTGACCCGGCGCGGCGCCGTGGCGATGGCGACCGTCGGCCTGCTGGCAGGGTGTTCCGGCAGCGGCGGGCGGGCGGCGGAGAAGGCGCCGCGGAGGGCGGCCGCGCCGCCGCCCGGCGCGGTGGAGCAGGAGCGGGCGATCCGGGACAGCGCGGCGCTGGTGGCGCGGTACGACGCCGTGGCCGCTGCCCACCCCGTGCTGGCGGCCAGGCTGGCGCCGCTGCGCGCGGAGACGGCCCGGCACGTCGAGGCGTTCGGCGGCCGGGCGCCCGCGGCAACCTCATCGGCCACGCCGTCTGCGTCTACTGCGCGCGCTTCGACCGCGACCGCCCCGACCACCAGGCCGGCCGTACCGCCCACCCCGGCGCGGGCCCTCGCCGACCTGGCCGCCGCCGAGCGCTCCCTGGCCGACCGCCGCGCCACCGCCCTCCTCGGCGTCCCCGGCGACCTCGCCCGTCTGCTCGCCTCCGTCGCCGCCTCCGGCGCCACCCACGTCCTCCTGCTCACCACCGCGTCCCACTGACCGGCTCCGGGGACGCGCTTCCCGGCGGCCCCACCGGCGGCGACACGGCCCGTCCCGCGCGGGCGGGGCGGGCGTGGCGAACCGGAGGGTCCGCGCTCGGGTAAAGTCGGGGTTACTTGAGCCCTTTCCATGACAACAGCAGACGCGGCCGAGGAGTCACCCGGATGAGCACCACCCAGAGCGAGAGGCTGCGCGCGCTGCTCGAGCCGCTCGTCGCCAAGTCGGGTCTGGAACTGGAAGAGGTGAAGGTGACCGCCGCGGGCCGGCGGCGCCAGCTCCTCGTCGTCGTGGACACGGCGGACCCCGAGGACGAGGGGGACGCCACAGCGGCGACCGCGGGCGTGAACCTCGACACCGTCGCCGAGCTGAGCCGGGAGATGTCCCAGGCCCTCGACGCCTCGGACGTGATGGGCGAGAGCGAGTACGTGCTGGAGGTGACCTCACCCGGCACCGACCGCCCGCTCACCCAGCCCCGGCACTTCCGCCGCAACACCGGCCGTCTGGTCAAGCTGCGCCTCAAGGAGCGCGGCGAGCTGATCGCACGGATCATGACGGTGGACGACACCGGCCTCGACCTGGAGGTCCCGGGCGTCAAGGGCCGCCGGCCCAAGCCCGCCCGCGCCGACTTCGCGGAGATCGAATCGGCCCGGGTGGAGATCGAGTTCAACCGTAAGGCGGACGGCGACCCCACCCTGGACGGGGACGACGTGATCGAGGACGCCGAGCCGCTCGGCGCCGACGCCGACGAGAGCGCTGAGGAGGCGTAGCCGTGGACATCGACATGAAGGCCCTGCGGGGCTTGGTCACCGAGCGGCAGATCTCGTTCGACCTGCTGGTCGAGGCCATCGAGTCGGCCCTCCTCATCGCGTACCACCGGGAGCCGGGCAGCCGGCGCCGGGCGCGGGTGGAACTGGACCGGCAGACCGGCCACGTCACCGTGTGGGCGACCGAAGAGGCGGAGGAGGTCGCCGAGGGCGCCGAGCCCCGCGAGTTCGACGACACGCCGGGCGGCTTCGGCCGGATCGCCGCCTCCACCGCCAAACAGGTGATCCTCCAGCGGCTGCGGGACGCCGAGGACGACGTCACCTTCGGGGAGTACGCCGGCCGGGAGGGCGACATCGTCACCGGTGTCGTCCAGCAGGGCAAGGACCCAAAGAACATCCTGGTCGACATCGGCAAGCTGGAGGCGATCCTGCCGGTGCAGGAGCAGGTCCCCGGCGAGGACTACGGGCACGGCACCCGCCTGCGCGCGTACGTCGTGCGGGTCGCCAAGGGCGTGCGCGGCCCGTCGGTGACGCTGTCGCGGACCCACCCGAACCTGGTGAAGAAGCTCTTCGCCCTGGAGGTCCCGGAGATTGCGGACGGCTCCGTGGTGATCGAGGCGATCGCCCGGGAGGCCGGCCACCGAACGAAGATCGCGGTGCGCTCCACCCGTTCGGGCCTCAACGCCAAGGGCGCCTGCATCGGCCCGATGGGCGCCCGGGTGCGCGCGGTGATGTCCGAGCTGCACGGCGAGAAGATCGACATCGTCGACTGGTCGGAGGACCCGGCCGAGATGGTGGCGCACGCGCTGTCCCCCGCACGGGTGGCCAAGGTCGAGGTGGTGGACTCGGCGTCCAGGTCCGCCCGGGTGACCGTGCCCGACTACCAGCTGTCGCTGGCGATCGGCAAGGAGGGCCAGAACGCCCGCCTCGCCGCCCGTCTCACCGGCTGGCGGATCGACATCCGGCCGGACACCGAGCAGTCCGACAGCTGACCGGCTGAATCCGGCCAACCGCCCCGGCACGATCGGACGAATCAGGGGCGCACAACAGGCGAACAACCGTGCGTGGCCGCACTCGAAGGAGTGAGGTCCGCACGGGGAGGTAGACTAAAAGATGTCTGGTCGGACGCTGGCCCGAGCATGCCCGGAGCGAACCTGCATCGGCTGCCGTCAGCGAGCGGCCAAGAGCGAACTGCTGCGTGTGGCGGTGAGCGGGGGCGCATGCGTTCCCGATCTTCGCGGTACGCTGCCCGGTCGGGGTGCCTATCTGCATCCCGCCCTTGCCTGCCTCGACCTGGCGGTCCGCCGTCGGGCGTTCGGCCGGGCCTTCAGAGGACCGGTGACGTCCGACAGCGCGGAGTTGCGCCGGTATGTCGAGCGGGCAGCACCGTAGGAAAGAGAACGGCACGGGCCACCGTGCGGTCAGGTACCTCGCGAGATGGAAGTAGGTCGAGATTGCGATGAGCACTCGATGAGTACGCGATGAGTACGCCCATGAAGTAGCGACGGTCCGGTGGACGATCACCCCGGACCTCAAAGGAGCGAAGTGGCTAAGGTCCGGGTATACGAACTCGCCAAGGAGATGGGAGTCGAGAGCAAGGTCGTCATGGCCAAGCTCCAGGAACTCGGCGAATTCGTCCGTTCGGCGTCCTCGACGATCGAGGCGCCGGTCGTCCGCAAACTGACTGACGCATTCCAGGGACCCGGCGGTGGCGCCGGCAAGCCCTCAGCAAGGCCCTCGGCACCGCGCAAGGCGGCGCCGCCTTCCCCCGCGGCCGGGCGCCCGGGCGGTGCCCCCACGCCGGGCCCGACCCCGAGTGTGCCGGCCCGTCCGGCTGCCCCGGCGCCGAAGCCGGCCGGCGGTCCCGCGGCGCCTGCCGCGCCGGGCTCCGGCCCGCGTCCCGGCCCGCGCCCGACGCCCGGGCCCAAGCCCGCGGCTCCGGTGCCCGCCGCCGAGTTCCAGGCGCCGGCCGCCCCCGCGCCCGCACCCACCACCCCCGCCCCGCAGTCCCCGCCGACCGGCGGCAACCGTCCGGCCCCCGGTGGCCAGCGCGACGGCGGTCCGCGTGACGGCGGCCAGCGTGACGGCGGCGCTCCGCGTCCCGGCGGCAACCGTCCGGCCCCCGGCGGCCAGCGCGACGGTGGCCAGCGCGACGGTGGCGCTCCGCGTCCCGGCGGTGCGCGTCCGGCCTCCGGCCAGGGCGGTGCCCGTCCCGGCGCCCCGCGCCCGGCCGGCCCGCGTCCCGGCAACAACCCCTTCACGTCCGGCTCCACCGGCATGCCCCGTCCGGGCGGCACTCAGCGTCCCGGCGGCGGCCAGGGCGGCGGTCCGCGTCCGGCGGCTCCCGGCGGCGGCGCTCCGCGTCCCGGCGGCGCCCCGCGTCCGGCCGCGCCCGGCGGTTCCGGCGGTCCCCGTCCCACGCCCGGCGGCATGCCGCGGCCTCAGGGCGGCGGCCCGCGTCCGAACCCGGGCATGATGCCGCAGCGTCCCTCCGCCCCCGGCGGCCCCGGTGGGCGGCCGAGCGGTCCGGGCCGTCCCGGCCCCGGCGGCCGCACGGGCGGTCCCGGCGGGCGTCCCGGCGGTGGCGGCGGCTTCGCCGGCCGTCCGGCCGGTCCCGGCGGCGGTGGCCGTCCCGGTGGCGGTGGCGGCGGCTTCGGCGGCCCGCGTCCCGGTGGCGGTGCTCCCGGTGGCGGTGGCGGCGGCTTCGGCGCGCCCCGTGCCGGTGGTTTCGGTGGTCGTCCCGGCGGTCCGGGCGGCCGTGGTGGCACGCAGGGCGCGTTCGGTCGCGGCCCCGGCGGCCGTCCGGCGCGCGGTCGCAAGAGCAGGCGGCAGAGGCGCCAGGAGTACGAGGCCATGCAGGCCCCGTCCGTGGGCGGTGTGATGCTGCCCCGCGGCAACGGCCAGGTGGTCCGGCTGCGCCGCGGTGCCTCGCTCACCGACTTCGCGGAGCGGATCAACGCCAACCCGTCGTCGCTCGTCCAGGTGATGCTCAACCTCGGTGAGATGGTCACCGCCACCCAGTCGGTGTCGGACTCCACCCTGGAGCTGCTGGCCGGCGAGATGAACTACGTGCTGGAGATCGTCAGCCCGGAGGAGGAGGACCGCGAGCTGCTCGAGTCCTTCGACATCGAGTTCGGCGAGGACGAGGGCGGCGAGGAGATGCTCGCCTCCCGTCCGCCGGTGGTCACCGTCATGGGTCACGTCGACCACGGCAAGACCCGCCTGCTCGACGCGATCCGCAAGACCAACGTGGTCGCGGGCGAGGCCGGCGGCATCACCCAGCACATCGGTGCCTACCAGGTGGCGACGGAGGTCAACGGCGAGGAGCGCCGCATCACCTTCATCGACACCCCCGGTCACGAGGCGTTCACCGCCATGCGTGCCCGCGGCGCCAAGTCCACCGACATCGCGATCCTGGTGGTCGCGGCCAACGACGGTGTGATGCCCCAGACGATCGAGGCGCTGAACCACGCCAAGGCGGCCGACGTGCCGATCGTGGTCGCGGTCAACAAGATCGACGTCGAGGGCGCCGACCCGGTCAAGGTGCGCGGTCAGCTCACCGAGTTCGGGCTGGTGGCCGAGGAGTACGGCGGCGACACGATGTTCGTCGACATCTCCGCCAAGCAGGGGCTGCACATCGACAGCCTGCTGGAGGCCGTGATCCTCACCGCCGACGCCTCGCTCGACCTGCGCGCCAACCCGGAGCAGGACGCGCAGGGCATCGCGATCGAGTCCCACCTCGACCGCGGCCGCGGCGCCGTGGCGACCGTCCTGGTCCAGCGCGGCACCCTGCGGGTCGGCGACACGATGGTGGTCGGCGACGCGTACGGCCGGGTCCGCGCGATGCTCGACGACAAGGGCGACAACGTGGCGGAGGCGACCCCGTCGACCCCCGTCCTCGTGCTCGGCCTGACCAATGTGCCCGGCGCCGGCGACAACTTCCTGGTCGTCGACGAGGACCGCACCGCCCGGCAGATCGCCTCCAAGCGGGCCGCCCGCGAGCGGAACGCCGCGTTCGCCCGCAAGGGCCGCCGGTTCTCCCTGGAGAACCTGGACGAGGCGCTCAAGGCCGGCGAGGTGCAGGAACTCAACCTCATCATCAAGGGCGACGCGTCCGGTTCGGTCGAGGCCCTGGAGTCCGCGCTCATGCAGCTGGACGTCGGCGAGGAAGTCGACATCCGGGTGCTGCACCGCGGCGTGGGTGCGGTCATCGAGTCGGACATCGACCTGGCGACCGGCTCCGACGCGATCGTGATCGGCTTCAACGTGCGCGCCGCCGGGCGTGCCACGCAGATGGCCGACCGCGAGGGCGTGGACGTGCGCTACTACTCGGTGATCTACCAGGCCATCGAGGAGATCGAAGCGGCCCTGCGCGGCATGCTCAAGCCGGAGTTCGAGGAGGTGGAGCTCGGCACCGCCGAGATCCGCGAGGTGTTCCGCTCCTCCAAGCTCGGCAACATCGCCGGTGTGCTGGTGCGCTCCGGCGAGGTCCGCCGCAACACCAAGGCCCGCCTGGTGCGCGACGGCAAGATCGTCGCGGAGAACCTCAACATCGAGGGCCTGCGCCGCTTCAAGGACGACGTCACCGAGATTCGTGAGGGTTACGAGGGCGGTATCAACCTCGGCAACTACAACGACATCAAGATCGACGACGTCATCGCCACCTACGAGATGCGGGAGAAGCCGCGCGGCTGACCTCCGCCCGCCCGGGCCCCCGGCCCGGGCGACATCGGTCCGGGGCCGGTCGACGGTGTGAAAAACCGTCGATCGGCCCCGGCCGTCGCCTGTACCGTTCATGTTCATGTACGTGGGAACGCTCCGCTTCGACCTCCTGCTCGGCGACGTACGGTCACTGAAGGAGAAGAGGTCCGTCATCCGTCCGATCGTCGCCGAGCTGCACCGCAAGTTCGCGGTGAGTGTGGCCGAGACCGGTGAGCAGGACCTTTACCGCAGGTCCGAGATAGGCGTCGCGGTGGTGTCCGGCGATCTCGGGCACGTCAAGGACGTCCTGGACCGGTGCGAGCGGTGGATGTCCGCCCGGCCCGAGGTGGACCTGCTGTCCGTGCGGCAGCAGATCCACGGCGGCGAGGACTGACACCCGCGGGCCCGCCCCGCGCGGCGGCCGATCCCCGGCGCCGTCACCGCAGACCGAAGAGCACCGCAAGACCCGAAGACACAGAGAGAAGAAGACGATGACCGACACCGCGCGGGCGCGCAAGCTGGCCGACCGCATCCGGGTCGTGGTCGCGGAGACCCTGCAGCGGCGGATCAAGGACCCGCGGCTGGGCTACGTGACGATCACCGACACCCGGGTCACCGGTGACCTGCGGGAGGCGACGGTCTTCTACACGGTCTACGGGGACGACGAGGAGCGCGCCGCCTCCGCCGCCGCCCTGGAGAGCGCGAAGGGCGTGCTGCGCTCGGAGGTCGGCCGCCAGACGGGGGTGCGCTTCACCCCGACCCTGGCGTTCGTGGCCGACGCCCTGCCGGACAACGCCCGCACCATCGACGACCTGCTGGCCAAGGCCCGCGCCGCCGACGAGGAGGTCCGCAAGGCCGCCACGGACGCGCAGTACGCGGGCGACGCGGACCCGTACCGCAAGCCGTCCGAGGACGAGGACGAGGTCGACGGGGAGGACGCGGTTGAGGGCGCGGCCGGGAGCGACGGCACCGGCTCGGGCCCCGACTCTGCCTCCGACTCCGGCAAGGGCGGTCCGGCGCAGGCATGACCGCCAAACCCGCGGGCCCCTCGGGCCTGGTCATCGTGGACAAGCCCGGGGGCCTCACCTCGCACGGGGTGGTCTCCCGGGTCCGCCGGCTGGCCGCCACCCGGCGGGTCGGGCACGCCGGCACCCTGGACCCCATGGCGACCGGAGTGCTCGTCCTCGGCGTGGAGAAGGCCACCCGGCTGCTCGGCCACCTCGCGCTGACCGAGAAGGAGTACACCGCCACCATCCGGCTCGGCCAGAGCACCCTGACCGACGACGCCGAGGGTGAGATCACCGCCTCCGCGTCCGCCTCGGGGATCGTCCGGAGCGCCCTGGACGAGGGCATCGCCGCCCTCACCGGCCCCATTCAGCAGGTGCCCTCCAAGGTCAGCGCGATCAAGGTGCAGGGGGTGCGCTCGTACACCCGGGTGCGGGAGGGCGAGGAGTTCGAGTTGGCCGCCCGTCCGGTGACCGTGCACTCCTTCACCCTGGGCGGGATCCGGGTGCCCGAGGACGTCCCCGACGTGCTCGACCTGGACGTCACCGTGGTCTGCTCCTCGGGGACGTACATCCGCGCGCTCGCCCGCGACCTGGGCGCCGGCCTCGGCGTCGGCGGCCACCTGACGGCGCTGCGCCGCACCCGCGTCGGGCCGTACACGTTCCAGCAGGCCCGCACGCTGGAGGAGTTGGGGGAGACCTTCGACGTGCTGCCCATCGAGGCGGCGGCCGCCGCGGCCTTCCCGCGCTGGGACGTGGACGACGAACAGGCCCGGCTGCTCGGCCACGGCGTGCGGATCAAGGCGCCCGCGTTCGCCCGGAGCGGCCTGCACGCGGTCTTCGGGCCGGACGGGCGCTTCCTCGCCCTGGTCGAGGAAGAGCGCGGGCAGGCGAAGATCGTGGCGGGCTTCTCCGCATAGCCGTGTCGGTGGACCCGCGCCGCGCGGGTCCACCGCCGTGCAGCGGGGTCGTCGTCCCCTGAACGTCCCCGCTGCACGATCCCCTCCAGCCCCCTCACCTGTCTTTATCCACCTGGAACCCGAACATCACTCCAATGGCCGGGCGCTCGGAGTGAAGCGAGGGAGCGCAGGGGGGCGCTTTCGCTGCGCGATCTAGGCGGGAGATCATTTCCGGCCTACCGTCGAACCGGGGCGAACCGGGGCCTTTGCCCAGGCTCCGGGCGCGGACGACGGGACTGCGCGGGAGCGGGGGACGTGCCGGGATGGCGACAGCACAAGCAGCACAGGCAGCACAAGCGACGCGAGCGGGACGGGCCGTTCGAGCAGGGCGGCCCGCGCACGGCGGCGCACGCGACGGCGGGTGGGCCGACGGCCCGGACACCGCGCTGATCCGGCTCTGCGACCTGGCAGGGCGCCCCCGCGGCACAGGCTTCCTCGCCGACTGCGACGGCACCATGGTCACCAGCCACGAGGCGGTCGACGGGCTGGCCCGGCTCGTGCTGCACGCGCCCGGCGGCCAGGTCTGCCTGGTGGAGGCGTCCGCCGTGACCCCGCTGCCCGAACTGGGGCTCGCCCTCGTCGCCACCGAGGGGCTCGACCTGCCCGCACTGCCGGTGGCCCCTTGCGGCCCGGCCCACCCGGAAGGACGGGTGCGCCTGCCGGGCCTCACCCGCCCCTCGGGGGCTCGCGTGACGGGCGCCTCCGCGGCCACCTACGCGGCCACCGACCGGTTCCACCTCATCGGGGAGGTGTACGAACTGGCCCTCGACGGCGCGGAGTCCGATCCCGCGGGGGCGCACGCCGCCGGCCCGCGCGGGTCGGGCGCGCCGGTGCTCGACGCCGCGACCGGCGCGGTGCTCGGCGTGGTGGCCACCGCGCTGTACGCCGGGCACCGGGCCGGCGGATTCGCGGTGCCGGTGCGCCCGCGGGGCGCACCGGCGCCCCTGGCCGACCTCCTGGCCCGCAACGCGGCCACCGTGCCCGCCTACGGGCCGCACCTCAACCTGGCGGGCGCCCTGCGGCTGACGGGCGCGGCACCGGGATCGGCCGCCGGCGGTTCGCCGTGCCGCGAGCTTGTCGCCCGGCCGCACGTCGCCGACGCCCTGGCCGACTTCCTCCTCAGCGGCGGCGAGGGAGCGCCCCTCGTGCTCGGCCTCGTGGGCGAGCCCGGCAGCGGCCGCAGCACGGAGCTGGCAGCTCTTGCCGCATGCCGCGCCGAGGGCGACCGCCCGGCCCCCACCCTGCGGCTGCGCGGCGCCGACCTGCGCCCGGGCGACGGCGGGATCAAGGACGCGGTGGAGCGCGCGCTGTGCGCGGCCGCCCGGACCGTCGGTGCCACGGGGGCGCTGTACGACGCCCCGCCGACCGGGCCGGCCCGCCCCGAGTCCGCCGCCGACGGCGTGGCGCGCCTGGGCCGCGCCGCGGGCCGGCCGCTGCTGGTGCTGCTCGACGCGCCCGAGGAGCTGCCGCCCGTCCTCGCGCACGCGCTGCCCGAGTGGGCCGCGGGGACGGCCCGCTGGCTGCGGTCGAGCCGCACCCGCCTGGTCGTGGCGGCCCGCCCGGAGTTCTGGGAGCAGGCGGGCGCCGCGTTCCCGCCGGACGTGCTGTACGCGGCGAGCGACACCGACGGCGGACGGCCGCTGCCGCCGTCTGTACGGCTCGGGGACCTCCGGCCGCGGGAGGCGGAGGCGGCGCGGGCACGCCACGGACTGCCCGCGGACGCGCTCCCGGCGGCGGACGCGGCCCATCCACTCGCGCTGCGGCTGCTGTCGGAGGTGCGGGCGGCGCTCGGGTCCGAGGAGCCCGAGGAGGCGGGGGATCCGCCCCGCCGCGAGGAGGTGTTCTCCGCCCACCTGGACCTGGTGTGCCTGCGGATCGCCCAGCGGGTGGCCGCCGGGTCCGAACCCCCGGTGCGCGGCAGCGCCGTCCGGCGGCTGGCGGCCCGCACGGCCGGGCGCGTCCACGAGGCGGCGCGGCGCTGCCTGGGCCCGGGACAGGGGGAGTTGGGCCGGGAGGCGTTCGAGGAGCTCTTCCCGTGGCGGACCGGCTGGGCCTCGGCGGTGCTCGGCGAAGGGCTGCTCGTGCCGGCCGGCGCCGGGTACCGCTTCGCCCACGAGGAGGTCGGTGACTGGCTCCAGTCGCTCCACCTCGACCTGCCCTCGGCGCTGGACGCCCTCGTCCACCGCTGGTGCGTCCCGACCGCGTACCCGCCGTCCCGGCTGGTCCTGCCCGCCACGCCTACCCGGCCGTGCGGCTGCCCGGAGTGTCCGACGGCGGTTCCGGCCGCCGAGCGGTGCACGGCCTGCACCGCTGTGCCGGGCGGTGTCGTCCGCGGGGGTCCGACCGCTGTCGCGGGGGCCGACGGCCGAGAGGCGCCCGTCCGGCTGCCGACCCGTTCCGGGAAGCGCGCCGGGCAGCCGCCGCCGGTCCCGCCCGCCCCGCCGGTCGCGCCGACCGGGTACCCGCGCTCGCTGCCCGTCCCCCGCCACCGGGCCGGGCCGGTGGTCCGGGCGCTGCTGCACGCTCCGCCGGGAGTGCTCGCCGGCCACCTCATGGCGCTGGTCGAGGCGTTGGACGAGGGCCCGGTGGTGCGGCCCGGCCGGACGTGGTCCCCGCCTCGTCCGGGGCCGGTCCCGTCCGTGCCGCCCCCACCGGCCGCGGCGGATCAGGACGCTCCGGACACCCTGGACACCGACACCGTGCCCACTCCGCGCACCGGACGGGCGGCGGGCCCGCGGGCAGGGGCGCCGGCCGCGGGCGTCCCGGCGGGGGAGCCGTACGGGTCGGCCGCGCGGCGCGAGGAGGCCGGCTGGTGGGCCGCCCACTTGCTGCGCGAGGCCCTGCTGGGAGTCGCCGACGCGGCACCGTACCGGGAGGTGCTGCGGGCGCTGGCCGGGCGGATCGTCGTCCGGTCGGTGGCGGCGGGCGGCTTCGTACCGCAACGACAACGACTTGGCGGGCTGGGGGAGTTCGGCCCCTGGTTCTGGCGCCGGGTCCCGCTGGGCGCGCCGGACCGGCTGGATCTGCTGCGGCTGCTGCTCCCGGCCGACGGCCCGCCGCCGGGCTCCGGGGAGCGGTTCCTGAGCCCCGTGGCGGAGATCCTGCGGGCCGACCCGGCCGGCACGCTGCCCGTGGTGTGCGGCTGGTTCGACGACGACCGCCCGCTCCAGGCCGCCCCCGACGGGCCCCGGCTGACGGTCGCCTCCGCCGCGCAGGCCCTGCTGCACACCCACCGGCGGCTCGCCGTCGACGACCTCGCCGAGGCGTTGGTCGCAGCCGCTCACCCCGCCGCCGACGCCGTGCTGACCGCGCTCGCCGAGGACGAGCCCTCGGCCGTGTGCCGGGCCGTCGACCGCTGGGCGCACGACCCGCGCCCGGAGCGGCATGTCGCCGCCGCCACGTACGGCGCCCGCACCGCGCCCTTCGTCCGTTCGCGCGCCGACCGCGAGCTGCTGCGCTACGCGGCGCTGGCCACCCTGGCCCGGCCGGGGGAGCGCAGCCTGCACGGCTCCGCGCTCGGGCTGCTCGTCCACGACCCGCGGACCAGGGCGCGCTACCTGCCGGCCGCCCTGGAGGCGTTCGCGGCGGGCGAGCCGGGCCCGCCGCCGGGCGCGATGGCCGCCGCGCTGGCCACCGACGCCGAGGCCGTCCTGGCCGCCTTCCGCGACCGCCTGCGCGCGGCCCCGGACACGGCGGCCGGACCGGTGCCCTCCGCCCGTTCCCGCGCCGAGGACGCCCTGGCCGAGCTGGCGGCGGTCACCGAGCCCGCCCTGGCCCGGCGGGTGGGCGCCCTGGTCGAGGATCACCTGCGGGCCTGCCCGCAGTCCGCCCCGGCCGTCGCCCGCTACCTGGACCTGCGGCTCGAACAGGGCCGCGCCGCGCGCCCGGCGCTCCTCGCGCTGACCGAGGCGCTGCTGCGCGACCACCCGGCCGCCGTCCGCTGCGTCCTGGCCCCGGTCCTCGTGGCCCCCGGCAGCCCGCCCTCCCGCCCGCTGCGGCAGGAACTGCTCGACACCGTCCTGGACGCCGAGCGGGACCTCGACGTCCTGGACGCCCTGCTGACCGCAGCCGCCGAGGGTGCGACCGCCCGGCACCCCCTGCTCACCCGCGACCTCGTGCACCGCCTCGCCCTCCTCCTCGGCCGCACCCCGCACGGCGCCGCCCGCTTCGACCGCCGCACCGTCGCCCTGGCCGGCGCGTACCCCGCCTTCGCGCGCCTCCTGCGCGGCTGGCTGACCGACACCCACCCCTGGGACGTCCTCCTCGGCCCCAGCGCCCACCGCAACCTCGCCGCCGTCCCCCGGCCCACCCCGCCGCCCCGCCCGGCGACCTCCCCGTCGCGCCCGTGACCACCGAACGTTCCCCAGAAACTCCTCGCCCCTTACCGACGTGCCAGTGGGCCACCTCAGGCAAGCCCGTGCGTGGCCTCTGCGTCACCCCGGGTCACGGGCTGGGCATGCCCAAGGGGGAGGCCGGCGGGCCCGGTCGGCCGACCCGGGGCCGGCGCCCGAGCGGCCGCCGCTGCGGGGAGGAGTGGGCGGTGGGGATCGAGTCCGTGGCGTTCGCCGTGGCGCCGCTGGGGGCTGCTGCGGCCCGCGATCTCGGGCCGGCTGGGGCCAGGGCCGTGAGCCTCGCCCGGGCGGCGGCCGAGGGTCTGCCGGTCCTCCCCGGCTTCGTGATTACGGCCACCGACCGGGCCGCGCCGGGCCTTCCCACCAGCCCCGAGGCGTGGCGGCGGCTCGGCGCCGACCGGCCCCTGGTCGTCCGCTCCTCCTCCGCCCACGAGGGCACCGAGGCGTCCTCGATGGCCGACCGCTTCACCTCTGTGCTCGACGTCCGCGGCTGGGACGCCTTCACCGCCGCCATCGGACGTGTCCTGGACTCCGCGAAGAGCGTGGGGCCCTGGCCCCGGCCCGGACTCCGGCCACTCGCTGCACGGCATGGTCGTGCTGGTGCGGCCGATGCCGGAGGCGGCCGCGGGCGGTGTGATGTTCGGCGCGGACCCGGTGGAGGGCCGCTACGACCACGTCCTGGTCAACGCCGTCACCGGCGACGGATCCGGCGGCGCCCGCACGGCAGCGGGCTGCCGAATCCTGCACGCGCCGCGGCGGATCGCCTCGTACCTGTGACGCCCCGCCGCGTGTGACGCCGGTCACCGCCTCACCCGCCGGCCGCGCCTTGCCGCCGCCCCGCGCGCCCGTGCCAGTGGAGACCGGCGCGCCCGGACATGGCAGGCTTGGGGTGCGGCCTTCGGCGGGCACCAGGTGCCCGCCGCACGAGGGCCGCGGCCAAACGGCGAGACAACGGCGACAGAACGACCGGGCCGGTCCGGCCGCGCGCACCGCGCAGCGGCCGGACCGCCGTCCGGCGACACAAGAAGCGGAGCGTCAAGGTGCAGCGCTGGCGGGGCTTGGAGGACGTTCCCGGTGACTGGGGCCGCAGCGTCGTGACCATCGGCTCGTACGACGGTGTGCACCGCGGCCACCAGCTGATCATGGGGCGCACCGTGCAGCGGGCCCGCGAACTGGGCCTGCCCTCCGTGGTGGTGACCTTCGACCCGCACCCCAGCGAGGTGGTCCGGCCGGGCAGCCACCCGCCGCTGCTGACCGCGCACCACCGGCGGGCCGAACTCATGGCCGCCCTGGGCGTCGACGCGCTGCTGATCCTGCCGTTCACCCGGGAGTTCTCCCGGCTGACGCCCGGCGAGTTCGTCCGCACCGTGCTCGTGGACGGCCTGCACGCCCGGCAGGTGGTCGAGGGCCCCAGCTTCCGCTTCGGCCACAAGGCGGCCGGCGACGTGGACTTCCTGTCCGCCCTCGGCCTGAAGTACGACTACGAGGTGGAGGTCGTCGACCTCTTCGTGCGCGGCGAGGCCGGCGGCGGAGAGCCGTTCTCCTCCAGCCTCACCCGGCGGCTGGTCGCCGAAGGTGACGTCGAGGGCGCGGCCGAGGTGCTCGGACGGCCGCACCGGGTCGAGGGCGTGGTCGTGCGCGGCGCCCAGCGCGGGCGCGGACTCGGCTACCCCACGGCCAACGTGGAGACGCTCCCGCACACCGCGATCCCCGCCGACGGCGTCTACGCCGGCTGGCTGCGGGTCGAGGGCGAGGCGATGCCCGCGGCGATCTCCGTCGGCACCAACCCCACCTTCGACGGCACCGCCCGCACGGTCGAGGCGTACGCGATCGACCGCGTCGGACTCGACCTGTACGGGCTGCACGTCGCCGTCGACTTCCTCGCCTACCTGCGCGGGATGGAGCGGTTCGACACGATCGACGCGCTGCTGGAGCGGATGGCCGACGACGTGAAGCGGGCCCGCGAACTCGTCGAGGCCACCGAGGCCCCCGAGCACTGACCCCCCCGGGGCCTGCGGTCGGCCGCGACCGGCCTGAGCAGAGGGGCCGCGAACGGCCTGGGCGGACGGCACGGGGACGGCGCCGATAGGCATTGATGCTCCTATTGATCGTCAAGCGGTTTGGAGCCAGGTTCGGTAGGCGTTGGTGAGGGTGTCGTTGCGGCGTGTTCCTCGTTCGAGGGTGGAGATCACGGCTGGCCAGACTCCGAAGTGGTCGGCGACCGCTGTGAGGGTGATGTTCTTGGACTGTCGCAAGGGTCGGAGGTCGGCGATGTCGGGGACGGTGACAGTGGTGGTCAGGCAGCGGAACATTTCCCGGGCGACGGCCCGTTTCAGCAGTCGGATGATCTCTTTCTTCGTCCGGCCTGCGGCGGTTTGCCGCGCCACGTATGCGCGGGTGCGCGGGTCGCTGGCCATGCGGACGAGGGCGATGCGGTAGAGGGCGGCGTTGGCGGCTCGGTCGCCGCCCCTGGACAGGCGGTGCCGGTTGGTCTTGCCGCTGGAGGCGGGGACCGGTGCGGCTCCGCACAGGGCCGCGAAGGAGGCCTCGCTGCGCAAGCGCTCGGGGTTGCCGCCTGCGGTGACCAGGAGCTGGGCGGCGGTGTCGGGGCCTACACCGTAGGCGGCCCGCAGCCCGGGGTTGCAGGCGGTGACCTTTTCGTCCAGTGCCCGGGTCAGGGCCTCGTGCTCGGTGGTCAGTTCCGTGACGCGTCGGGCGAGGCTTTTGAGCGCGGTCAGGACCGCAACGTGAACCGGGTCGCCGGTCGGGCGCAGCCGGGCCAGGGCCTGGGTTCGCTGCGTGCCCTTGAGTTGCTGCCCGTACTTGGCCCGGATGGTGCCCGGGGCGGTGATGAGGATGTGCGTGATCTGGTTGAGTGCTGCGGTGCGTGCTTTGACCGCAGAGCGGGCGGCGTTGTGGAGGGCGCGTATGCCGGCGACGCTGTCGTCCTTGGGCTCGGCGTCGGCCCGCCCCGACAGTGCGGCGCGGGCGGCGGCGTAGGCGTCGATGGGGTCGGACTTGCCGATGCGGCGGCGTTCTGCCCGGTCGGGTCGGTTGACCTCGATGATCCGGTGCCCGTGCGTGCGGGCGGCGCGGGTGAAGCCGGCCCCGTAGGAGGATGTGCCTTCCACCCCGATCGCGGTCACGTTGCCGTGGGCGGTCAGGAAGGCCAGGGCCGCGGCGTATCCGGCCGTGGTCGTGGCGAACTGCGCGTCTGCGAGACGACCTCCGTTGTCGCTGATGACCGCGACGTGGAGGGTGTCGGCATGGGAGTCGACCCCGCCGAACACCTCCTGGTCCGCAGTATCCGCCTCGACTGCTGATGTCATGCTGAAGATGCCTTCCCGACCGGAGGTAGACCCGGCCGGGCGGAGCAGACAGGACATCGAGGGGGCTTCTTGCCAAGCTCCTATCAGGTCATGTTCCGCCCGGCCGGAGCCGTAAGGACAGGTTCCGGTGGCCGGGCAGAACAAGCCGAAGGCAGCCCAGCAGGACGCCAGTCAGTGGCAGAGCCACGGCCACCGGAACCCGAGTACCAGCACGATGTCAGTGGTCGGTGCGAGACTCACGGCATGACCGAACAGGAGTACGCACCCCCCGCGGCCAACGTGAGCCTCTCGCCCCGCTGGGAGGGCGGCGAGCGCCCCGAACTGCCCAAGCTGGGCGGTGAGCGCGAGACGCTGGTCGCGTTCCTCGACTGGCACCGGGCCACCTTCGCGCTCAAGTGCGCCGGCCTGGCCGCCGAGCAGCTGTCGGACCGGGCCCTGCCGCCGTCCGGCCTGAGCCTGCACGGTCTGGTGCGGCACCTCGCCGGGTGCGAGCGGTGGTGGTTCCGGCAGCACTTCGCGGGCGAGGACCTGCCGATGCTCCACTACTCCGACGAGCACCCGGACCAGGACTTCGAGTGGATCGACGGCGACGTGGAGGAGGCGTTCGCCCTGTGG
This sequence comes from uncultured Actinomycetota bacterium, assembly GCA_963756705.1. Classification (GTDB taxonomy): domain Bacteria; phylum Actinomycetota; class Actinomycetes; order Streptomycetales; family Streptomycetaceae; genus Actinacidiphila. Next base: position 400,132 of record CAVWOS010000013.1, read on the forward strand.
CGGGCGGAGTGCGACCGTGCCCGTGAGGTCGTGGCCGCGGCCCCCTCGCTCGACGCGACCTGCCGCTCCCTGGTCACCGGCCAGGAGATGTCGCTGCGCTACCTGATGATCCACCTCATAGCCGAGTACGCCCGGCACAACGGCCACGCCGACCTGCTGCGCGAACGGCTCGACGGCGCCACGGGAGTGTGACGCCGGAGGGCCGCGCCGGACGGTGACGCGTTCGTTCGAGCCGCCGCGGGTCCGGCCGGAGGCGCTCGGCACGCCCCCGGCCGCCCACGGTCACGCGTCCCGGCGCCTGAGCAGCATCGCGGCCGCGGCCAGCGTGGCGAGGGCGTAGACCGCGAACAAGCCCAGCCCGGGCCAGGGTTGGAGCGTGTGCGGCACGTGGTCGAGAGCCATCACCGACTGCCCGGCGGTGCCCGGCAGGTACGGGTCCACCCGGTCGTACCACGCGTCCGGCAGCGCCTGCGCGAGCACGGGAAGGATGAGCAGCACCCCGAAGACCACCGCGATCCCGCCCGCCGTGTTCCGCACCAGCGCGCCGATCGCCACCCCGAGCAGCCCGACCACCGTGAGGTAGAGCGCCGTGCCGAGGACCACCCGCGGCACTCCGGGATCACCGAGCGACAGCCCGGCGTGCCGCGGGGAGAGCAGCGCCTGGCCGCCGAGGAACGCGCCCAGCGCCGCCGCGCTCATCAGCGCCCACACCACGGCCGCGTACAGCGCCGCCTTGGCCCACAGCACCGGCAGCCGCCGCGGCACCGCGGCGAACGACGACCGGATCATGCCCGTCGCGTACTCTCCGCTGACGGTGAGCACGCCGAGCACGCCGACCGCGAGCTGCGCCAGGAAGTAGCCGCGCAGACTGGTCTGCGCGGGGTTGAACAGGGCCCGCTCGTGTGCCGACAGACGCGGCCACCGGCTCGCGGCGATCGCGCAGAAGAGCAGCCCGAAGCCGACCAGCGCGACCGTCGCCCCGGCCAGCGTCCAGAACGTGGAGCGCAGGGTGCGCAGTTTGATCCACTCCGCGTGGAGGGCCCTGAGCTGCGTCACTTCGCCGTGACCGGCGCTCCCGCCGCGCGCCGCGCGGTTCGCCGCCGTCGTCGTCACTCCGCCCGCGCTCATGCCGCCCGCCCTTCCGGGGTTCGGTCCGCGCGCACCTGGAACTCCACGGCGCCCCGGGTCAGTTCCATGAACGCCTCCTCCAACGAGGCGTGCTGCGGGGTCAGTTCGGCCAGCGCGATGCCCGCTTCGGCCGCGATCCGGCCGATCCGCTCGCTGCTCAGCCCGGACACCTCCAGGACCGTCGACTCCTCCGAGGCCACCGCGACCCCGGGCCCGGCCAGCAGGGGACGCAGCCGCGCCGCCTCCGGCGTCCGCACCCGTACGGTCTCGCCCGCTGCCCCGCGCACGAACTCCGCCACCGTGGTGTCCGCGATCAGCTCGCCGCGCCCGATCACGATCACCCGCTCGGCGGTCAGCGCCATCTCGGACATCAGGTGCGAGGAGAGCAGCACCGTGCGCCCCTCGGCCGCCAACTCCCGCAGCAGAATGCGGATCCACAGAACGCCCTCCGGGTCCAGCCCGTTGACCGGCTCGTCGAGCACGAGCGTGGCCGGGTCCCCGAGCAGCGCCCCGGCGACGCCGAGCCGTTGGCCCATGCCGAGCGAGAAGCCGCCGACCCGCTTGCGGGCCGCCTCCCGCAGGCCCACGAGGTCGATCACCTCGTCCACCCGGCGGCGCGGGATGCCGGTGGTCGCGGCGAGGGCGAGCAGGTGGTGGTAGGCGCTGCGGCCGGTGTGCACCGCGCGTGCCTCCAGCATGGCGCCAACCTCGTGCAGCGGGGCGCGGTGGTCGGCGTACCGCCGGCCGTTCACGGTGACGGTTCCGGACGTGGGCGCGTCCAGGCCGAGGATCATCCGCATCGTGGTGGACTTCCCGGCGCCGTTGGGCCCGAGGAATCCGGTGACGGCGCCGGGCCGCACGGTGAAGCTGAGGTCGTGCACGGTGGCACGGGTGCCGTAGTGCTTGGTCAGGCAGTGGGCTTCGATCATCTGAGGTCCTCTGGCCGTACGGCCGGTGGAATCGGTCGGGGATGACCTCATCGTGCTGCCGCGCGCCCTTCCGGCACGACGGCCCACGGAGGTATCTCCCGCCCGGGAGCGGTGCGTCCGCGGAGTGACGCTCCGTACGACCGCCGGTGTACGGGACGCGCGGGCCGTACACCGAAGGGCGCGGACGGCCCCACGCGAAGGGGCCGCCGCCGCGCGAACGCGCGACGACGGCCCCAACTTCCCCGCGGCGCGGGCGGCCTGACGCTCCGCCCGCCCCCGGTCCGTTACTGCTGCGGCGGGGGCGGCGGCGGGAAGCCGTACCCCTGCTGCGGGTCGGGCTGCTGCTGCCGAGGCGGCGGCTCCTGCTGCGGCCAGCCCTGCATCGGCTGCGGCGCCTGCGGCTGGGCGGACTGCGGCTGGAAGGGCTGCGGAACCCCACCTTCCTGCGCCGGCCCCGGCGGGTAGAAGCCCGGGGCGCCCGGCGGCGGCCCCCCGTACGGGCCCGGCGCGACCTGACCCGGCGCCATCGGCTGGCCGTACGGGCCGGGTTGCGGCGGCTGGCCGTACGGGGCCGGGCCCGGCTGACCGGGCTGTCCCGCCTGGAACGGCTGACCTGGCTGTCCCGGCTGGAGCGGCTGTCCGTACGGTCCGGGCTCGCCCGGCTGGGCCGGCGGCCCAGCCGGGACGTGCTGGCCCGGCTGCTCGTGCTGCCCGGCCGGACCGGGCTGACCCGGAGCACCCGGCGCCGCCTGGTACCCCGGCTGCCCGCCCTGCTGCGGCGGGTAGCCGCCCGGCGCGGGGGCCCCGTACGGGCCGGGCTGCTGCGGCGGCCGGCCGTACGGACCCGGAGCGCCGCCGTAGGGAGCCGGCTGACCCGGCATCGGCCCCGGCTGGCCCGGCGGCGGACCCGCCTGCCCCGGCATCGGAGGCGCCTGCACCGGCGGCGGGTTGGCGCCGTCCTGCGTCCACAGGCCCTGGGCCTGCTGGGCGCGGACGAAGTCCTCGGCCACCATCGCGGAGAGGTTGAAGTACGCCTCCCGGGTCTTGGGCCGCATCATGTCGAGGTCCACCTCGGCGCCGGCCGCCAGGTGCTCGTCGAACGGCACGACCTGCACCCCGCGGCAGCGGGTCTGGAAGTGCGCCACGATGTCCTCGACCTTGATCATCTTGCCGGTCTCGCGGACCCCGGAGATGACGGTGATGCTGCGCGAGACCAGTTCCGCGTAGCCGTGGGCCGACAGCCAGTCCAAGGTGGTGCTGGCGCTGGAGGCGCCGTCGACCGACGGGGTGGAGACGATGATCAGCTGGTCGGCCAGGTCCAGCACACCGCGCATGGCGCTGTAGAGCAGACCCGTGCCGGAGTCGGTGAGGATCACCGGGTACTGGCGGCCCAGCACCTCGATCGCCCGCCGGTAGTCCTCGTCGTTGAACGCGGTGGAGACCGCCGGGTCCACGTCGTTGGCGACGATCTCCAGACCGGAGGGTGCCTGTGAGGTGAAGCGGCGGATGTCCATGTAGCTGTGCAGGTAGGGGATCGCCTGCACCAGGTCGCGGATGGTCGCGCCGGTCTCGCGCCGCACCCGGCGGCCGAGGGTGCCCGCGTCCGGGTTGGCGTCGATCGCGAGGATCTTGTCCTGCCGCTCGCTGGCCAGGGTGGCGCCGAGCGCGGTCGTGGTCGTCGTCTTGCCCACGCCGCCCTTGAGGCTGATCACCGCGATCCGGTAGCAGGACAGGACCGGCGTACGGATCAGGCTGAGCTTGCGCTGCCGCTCCGCCTCCTCCTTCTTGCCGCCGATCTTGAAGCGGGACGGCTGGGCGTTCGCCCCGGGCTTGCGCGGCTTCGGCTGGTTGCGCAGCAGGCGGTCCGAGGACAGCTCCACGGCGGCGGTGTAGCCGAGCGGGGCGCCGCCCTGCGCGGTGCGCTGACGCTGGTCCGGCGTGACGGTCGGCCAGCCGCCGGCCCGCGGGTCGACCGGCCCGGCGGCCTCCTGCGGGGGCTGCCCGGGCTGACCCGGTTGCCCGGGGAATCCGGCCTGTGCGGCCTCACCCGGCTGACCGGGCTGGCCCGGCTGCGCGGGCTGCGGGAAGCCGTACGCCCCGTGCTGCGGGAGCGGCTGCAACGGCGCGGCCGGGGGCGTCGCCTCGCCCTGCGGCTGGCCCGGCTGGCCCGGGAAGCCGTACCCGCCGGGAGCGCCCGGAGGCATTCCGCCCGGCTGAACGGGCGCGTGCGGCAGCCCGGTCGGCACCGGTGTCGGCCCGTGCGCGGGCCGCTCCTCCCCGGACGGGAGCGCCGGGGTCTGCGGCGGACCGGCGACGGCCCCCTGCTGCGGGAACCCGTACCCGCCCTCCTGGCCCACGGGAGCGGGTGGCTGATTGCCCTGTTGCGGTACGTGCGGCGCCTGGGGCACCTGCGGGAAGCCGTGCGCGCCCGGTCCCTGGGCCTGCTGCGGCGCCGCGGGCGGGACGGGAGCGGGCAGCCGGTCGTCCTGCTGCGCCGCCTCGGGCGCCGGCGGCTGCGGGAACCCGTACCCGCTCTGCCCCGGCAACGGGCCCGCGGGCTGCGGCGCTTGGGGCACCTGCGGCGGTTGCGCCGGGCCGGGCCGGCCCGCTCCCGGCTGACCGGGGAACCCGTACCCGCCGGACGCGGGGACGCGGTCGTGCGACTGCGCGGCGGCCTCCGGAGCGGGGGGCTGAGCCGTCTGCGGCGGGCCGGACTGACCCGGAAAGCCGTACCCGCCCGGCGTGGCGGCCTCCGGAGCGGGCGGCTGGGCCGGTCCGGGCTGGCCCGGGAAGCCGTAACCACCCGCGGCCGGAAGCCGGTCGTGCGGCTGCGCGGCCTCCGGGGCGGAGGGCTGGGCCGGTCCCGGCTGTCCGGGGAATCCGTATCCGCCGGGCGCACCGGACTGCGGCTGTGCGGCCTCCGGGGCCGGAGGTTGCGCCGGTCCGGGCTGGCCCGGGAAGCCGTAACCACCCGCGGCGGGCACCCGGTCCTGCGGCTGCGCGGGCTCGGGCGGCTGGGGGAAGCCGTAGCCGCCCTGCTGCGGCACCGGCGGGCCGTACGGTGCCGGGACCACCGGCTGGCCGGTCGGCGGCGGGAAGTTGAGCCCCGGTCCCTGCGGCCCGGGCTGCACGGGCGGCCCGGACGGCGCCGGGTATGGGTGGGGCGCCTCGGCCGGCTGCGCCGTGGGCGCGAACGGCTCGGAGGCGCGCGGGGGATGGGGCTGTCCGCCGGGCTGCGGCGGCGCCTGCGGGTCCTCGGCTCGCTGGAACTGCGGCGGCAGCGGCGGTACGGGTCCGCTCGGCGCGCCCGGCGTCCAGGGGGTCGGGGGCGCGGTCGGCGCCCCGGGCAGGGGCGTCCACACCGGCGCCCGCTTCTCCGGCTTCGCGTCCTCCGGCTCGCCGTCCGAACCCGCCGCGGCCGGCCTCGCGTCTTCCGGCTGCTTGTCCACGGGCTTCGCGTCCTCCACCTTCTCGCCCGACCGTTCCTCGATCTCCCGGTGCAGCGCCGCCGCCGAGAACCGCATCGTCGCGTACTCCCGCGGCGCCGCTGCCGGCGGAGCCTGCGTGCTGTCGCCGGCCTCGGCGTCCTTCGTCTTCTCCGCGTCGTGCGCGTGCTCAGCGTCCATGGGTTCCACTGCGGGTGCCGCCGTTTCCGCGGCCTCCTCGGCGTCTGCCGTCCTTACGGCTTCCATGGCTTCGACGGCCTCGGAGGCTTCTTCGGTCGCTCCGGTCGCCCCGCTTTCCCAGTCCGCCACCTGCGGCGGCTCGGCCGGCCGCTCCGGCGCGCCCAGCGGGTTCTTCAGCAGCGGTACCACCGGCGGGACCGCGTGCTGAGGGGTCGCCGCGTCCTCGTCCGGGTGAACTTCCGGCTCGGCCGACGCCGGTTCCCGTACCGGTTCCGCCGCTTCCTCCGGCTCCTCCGCGGCCGGGGCGGCCGTCTCCTCCCACAAGAAGGAGGGCAGCGGCGGGAGCGGCGGCATGGGAGGGAGCGGCGGCAGCGCGTCCGCCGACCACGACGTCGCGCTCTCCTCCGGCTCCGCCGGGGCGGGCTCCTCGGGTTCGGCGGCCCGGAGCTCCGGGATCGACGGCACCGCGGTGGCGGACCACACGGGTTCGGCCGGGTCCGGCTCCGGCCACGACGGCCGGTCGGCGAACGGCTCGGCGGCCGACTCCGCGTGCTCGGCCTCCTCGTGCGCCGGCTCCTCGTCCTCCGCGGTCCCCGCGTCCCGCTCCGAACCGCCCTCCGCAGCGGCCGGCTCGGGCACCGTGATCGGCGGAACGGACGACACCGACGAGACGGACCAGGACGGCGCCGGCTCCTCCGGCGCGACCGACGGCGACCACGACGGGAGATCGGCCGCGGACCCGGCCGGCTCGGCGGGGGCCTGCGGCGGCGCCATGGGCGGCAGCGACGGAAGCGAGGTGGCCGACCCCGACCACGACGGCGTGGACTCCCCGTTCTCGCCCGCCGAGCCGCCCGCGGCGTCGCCACCGTCGCCGAACGCGCTCGAAGTGCCGCCGGAAGCAAGGGAATCGTCGTCGGCCGGTGCGGACTGCGCCTCCGCCGACCTGTCGGACTCCGCTTCCCTTGCCCCCTGCGCTTCCTCTGCTCCTTCGGCTTCCTCTTCTTCGTCGAGCGAAGGCGCATCGTCCCGCATGTACCAGGCAGAGAGCCGCGGTCCGAGGCTGAACTCGCCGGTCAGGTCCATCTCCGACTGCTCCTCGACAGGGCCGGGCCCGCCCGCGCGGTTCTCGTCCCGATCGCTGCTCACAATGCCTCCAGGTCTGCTGAACTCCATCGCCCCGCGACGCCTGTTGCCCGGCACGCCATGGCCGATCCCCCTCCCCGTCGGAGCAAGCCTAATCGCCGGTAGCCTCTCGGTGTCAGGTCCGTCCACAGGCCCGGGGCCCCTCCGCCCGGCCCGTGTTCCGGCCGCCGGCGGCCGGGCGGTGGCTGCGCGGAGGCCGCGGTGACCCGCCGGTAGGGGCGCTGCCACGGGCTGGTACGCTGGGTGACGGCCCCGCGTGTGTGCACACCGTGCGGGCCCGCCTCGCGAGTCACCTGAGATTCCCCCGCGCTGAAGACCGGGGGCGCTCGCGGGCCATGACACCCTGAGGAGTCCGTATGTCGCTCGACGTCGAGACGAAGAAGCAGATCATCGCCGAGTTCGGCACCAAGGAGGGCGACACCGGCTCCCCCGAGGTCCAGGTCGCCCTGCTGTCGCGCCGGATCTCGGACCTGACCGAGCACCTCAAGACCCACAAGCACGACCACCACTCGCGCCGGGGTCTGCTCATCCTGGTCGGCCAGCGCCGCCGCCTGCTGCAGTACCTGGCCAAGAAGGACATCACGCGCTTCCGTGAGCTCCGCGAGCGCCTCGGCATCCGTGCCGGTGCGGCCGGCGTCCGCTAGGAACGCACCCAGGGGAGCGGTTCCCGTCGGAAAACGGGACCGCTCCCTTTTCCGTATGTCCGCTGTCCGGTATCCCGGATTGCGTAGTATCCGTATATCCGCAGGAACCGTATATCCGCTCGCGCGGTTACACGGTGACGCGGATCGGTAACGGAAAACAGAACGGCATCCCGCCCCTCGGTCCACAGGCCGCGCACAGGACGTGCGCGACCCCGGCCGGGTCTGGTGCAATGGGGCTGTTGACAAAACGAGGAGGAGCGTCCTCCTACTTCGCCGCAGACGCCGGTCCTCGGTAGTGGCCCCCGGGTGGCAGAACCCCCGGAGGCTTCGATCGAAGACCGGCACCCGGCGGGACGCCCCTCCACCGACGGCCCGGCAGGGACACGCCCTGCGGGCAAGGACGAGGAGATTTTCCATAGTGGAGAACGAGACCCACTACGCCGAAGCCGTGATCGACAACGGCGTCTTCGGCACCCGTACCATCCGCTTCGAGACCGGCCGGCTGGCCCGGCAGGCCGCCGGCTCCGCCGTGGCCTATCTGGACGACGACACCATGGTGCTGTCGGCCACCAGCGCCTCGAAGCAGCCCAAGGAGCACTTCGACTTCTTCCCCCTCACGGTGGACGTCGAGGAGCGCATGTACGCGGCCGGCCGCATCCCCGGCTCCTTCTTCCGCCGCGAGGGCCGGCCCTCCGAGGACGCCATCCTCACCTGCCGGCTGATCGACCGCCCGCTGCGCCCGTCCTTCGTCAAGGGCCTGCGCAACGAGATCCAGGTCGTCTGCACGGTCATGGCGCTGAACCCCGACCACCTGTACGACGTGGTCGCCATCAACGCCGCCTCCTGCTCCACGCAGCTGGCCGGCCTGCCGTTCTCCGGCCCGATCGGCGGCGTCCGCGTCGCGCTGATCAAGGGCCAGTGGGTCGCCTTCCCGACCCACACCGAGCTCGAGGACGCCGTGTTCGACATGGTCGTCGCGGGCCGTGTGCTCGAGGACGGCGACGTCGCGATCATGATGGTCGAGGCCGAGGCCACCGACAAGACGATCAAGCTGGTCGAGGGCGGCGCCGAGGCGCCGACCGAGGAGGTGGTGGCCGCCGGTCTGGAGGCCGCCAAGCCCTTCATCAAGGTGCTGTGCAAGGCGCAGTCCGAGCTGGCCGCCAAGGGGGCCAAGCCCACCTCCGAGTTCCCGATCTTCCTGGACTACCAGGAGGACGTGTTCGAGGCCCTGGAGGCCGCGGTCACCGACGAGCTCGCCCAGGCGCTGACCATCGCCGGCAAGCAGGCCCGCGAGGCCGAGCTGGACCGGGTCAAGGAGCTCGCCGCCGAGAAGCTGCTGCCGCAGTTCGAGGGCCGCGAGAAGGAGATCTCCGCCGCCTACCGCTCGCTGACCAAGAAGCTGGTCCGCCAGCGCGTCATCCGCGACAAGGTCCGGATCGACGGCCGCGGTGTCACCGACATCCGCACCCTGGCCGCCGAGGTCGAGGCGATCCCGCGCGTGCACGGCTCGGCGCTGTTCGAGCGCGGTGAGACCCAGATCCTGGGCGTCACCACCCTCAACATGCTCCGCATGGAACAGCAGCTGGACACGCTCTCGCCCGAGACGCGCAAGCGCTACATGCACAACTACAACTTCCCGCCCTACTCCGTCGGCGAGACCGGCCGGGTCGGCTCCCCCAAGCGCCGTGAGATCGGTCACGGCGCCCTGGCCGAGCGCGCCCTCATCCCGGTGCTCCCGACCCGCGAGGAGTTCCCGTACGCCATCCGCCAGGTCTCCGAGGCGCTCGGCTCCAACGGGTCCACCTCCATGGGCTCGGTGTGCGCCTCCACCATGTCCCTGCTGAACGCCGGTGTGCCCCTCAAGGCCCCGGTCGCCGGCATCGCCATGGGCCTGATCTCCCAGGAGATCGAGGGCGAGACGCACTACGTGGCGCTGACCGACATCCTCGGCGCCGAGGACGCGTTCGGCGACATGGACTTCAAGGTCGCCGGCACGAAGAACTTCGTGACCGCCCTCCAGCTCGACACCAAGCTCGACGGCATCCCGGCCTCCGTGCTGGCCGCGGCCCTCAAGCAGGCCCGCGACGCCCGCCTGCACATCCTCGACGTGATGATGGAGGCCATCGACTCCCCGGACGAGATGTCCCCGAACGCGCCGCGGATCATCAGCATCAAGATCCCGGTGGACAAGATCGGTGAGGTCATCGGCCCCAAGGGCAAGATGATCAACCAGATCCAGGAGGACACCGGCGCCGACATCTCCATCGAGGACGACGGCACGGTGCTGATCGGCGCGACCGAGGGCTCCCAGGCCGAGGCCGCCCGGGCGGTGATCAACCAGATCGCCAACCCGACCATGCCCGAGGTCGGCGAGCGCTACCTGGGCACGGTCGTGAAGACCACCACCTTCGGCGCCTTCGTCTCGCTGATGCCCGGCAAGGACGGACTGCTGCACATCTCGCAGATCCGCAAGCTCGCCGGCGGCAAGCGCGTGGAGAACGTCGAGGACGTCCTCGGCGTCGGCGCCAAGGTGCAGGTCGAGATCGCCGAGATCGACCAGCGCGGCAAGCTCTCCTTGATCCCGGTCATCGAGGGCGAGTCCGAGGGCGGCTCGGACGGCGACGCGAAGGACGAGTCGGCCAAGTGACGACCCGCTCCACCGCTGTGACGGCCCGCCCCACCAAGGGGCGGGCCGTCCGCACGCGTACCCTGCTGCCCGGCGTCGACGGCACCGGCACCGTGCGGCGCAGCGTGCTGCCCGGCGGACTGCGGGTCGTCACCGAGACCCTGCCGACCGTCCGCTCGGCGACCTTCGGCATCTGGGCCGCCGTCGGCTCCCGCGACGAGACCCCGGCGCTCAACGGCGCCACCCACTACCTGGAGCACCTGCTCTTCAAGGGCACCAGGCGGCGCAGCGCGCTCGACATCTCCGCCGCCCTGGACGCGGTCGGCGGCGAGATGAACGCCTTCACCGCCAAGGAGTACACCTGCTACTACGCCCGGGTGCTCGACACCGACCTGCCACTGGCCATCGACGTGGTCTGCGACATGCTCACCGGCTCGCTGATCCGGCAGGAGGACCTCGACGCGGAACGCGGGGTCGTCCTGGAGGAGATCGCAATGACCGAGGACGATCCCGGCGACCAGGTGCACGACCTCTTCACCACCGCGCTGCTCGGCGACTCGCCGCTCGGCCGCCCGGTGCTGGGCACCGTGGAGACCATCAACGCGCTCACCCGTGACCAGGTCGCCCGCTTCTACCGCAAGCACTACGACCCCACCCGGCTCGTGGTGGCCGCGGCCGGCAACATCGACCACGCCACGGTCGTCCGCCAGGTCCGCCGCGCCTTCGAACGGGCCGGCGCCCTGCGCGACGCCGAGGCCGTGCCCCAGCCGCCCCGCGGCGGCGCGCGCACCATCCGCACCGCCGGACGCGTCGAGATCATGGACCGGCGCACCGAACAGGCGCACGTCGTCCTCGGCACACCCGGCCTGTCCCGCACCGACGAGCGGCGCTGGGCGCTGGGCGTGCTCAACACCGCGCTCGGCGGCGGCATGAGCTCCCGCCTCTTCCAGGAGGTGCGCGAGAAGCGCGGCCTTGCCTACTCGGTGTACTCCTACACCTCCTCCTACGCCGACTGCGGCATGTTCGGCGTCTATGCCGGCTGCCAGCCGCGCCGCGTTCCGGAGGTGCTCAAGATCTGCCGCGACGAACTGCTCAACGTCGCCGAGCACGGCCTCGCCGACGAGGAACTGCTCCGCGCCATCGGGCAGCTGTCCGGATCCACCGTGCTGGGCCTGGAGGACACCGGCGCCCTGATGAACCGCGTGGGCAAGAGCGAGCTGTGCTGGGGCGAGCAGCTGTCGGTCGACGACATGCTCGCCAGGATCGCCGCCGTCACCCCGGACGAGGTGCGGCAGGTGGCCCGGGACATCCTGGGACAGCGTCCCTCGCTCGCCGTGATAGGACCGGTGAAGGACAAGCAGGCCGCGATCCTGCACGAATCCGTCGCGTAGGCCCGTACCCCGTCCGGGGCGCCGTACCGCGCCCCGGACGCCCGACCCCCGATGACCTGGAGGACCGTACCAACATGAGCAAGCTGCGCGTGGCCGTCATCGGCGCACAGGGACGGATGGGCTCCGAGGCGGTCCAGGCCGTCGAGGGCGCCGACGACCTCGACCTGGTCGCCGCCGTCGACCGGGACGACCGGCTGGAGACGCTCACCGAGGCCGGTGTCCAGGTCGCCGTCGACCTCACCCACCCCGACGCCGTGCTGGGCAACCTCGAGTTCTGCGTCGGCCACGGCATCCACACCGTGGTCGGCACCACCGGCTGGACCCCCGAGCGGCTGGCCACCCTGGAGGGCTGGCTGGCCGCCTCGCCCGGCACCGGCTCGCTCGTCGCCCCGAACTTCTCCATCGGCGCCGTCCTGACCATGCGGTTCGCCCGGGAGGCCGCCCCCTGGTTCGACTCGGTCGAGGTCATCGAGATGCACCACGACAACAAGGCCGACGCGCCCAGCGGCACCGCCACCCGCACCGCCGAACTGGTCGCCGCGGCCCGCGCCGAGGCCGGGCTCGGGCGCCAGCACGACCCCACGACCCACAGCTTGGAGGGGGCCCGCGGCGCCGACGTCGACGGCGTGCCCGTGCACGCGGTACGGCTGCGCGGCATGCTCGCCCACCAGGAGGTGCTGTTCGGCGGCACCGGGGAGACGTTCACCCTGCGGCACGACACGCTGCACCGCAACAGCTTCATGCCCGGCGTCCTGCTGGCCGTACGGACCGTCCCCGGCGTCCCCGGGCTCACCTACGGCCTGGAGCACTTCCTCGACCGGGAAGGGGCCTGACGAGGTGCGCGCCAGGCTCGGCTACACCGTCTCCGCGGTCGCCCTGATCTTCTACTTCGTGCTGGTCGGAGACCGCGGGCTGCTGCTCATCCAGGACGGCCGGCCGGTCACCGTCGCCTTCGGCGCGGCGGTGCTGGTCCTGCCGCTCATCGGGGCCTGGTTCCTGTGGCACACCACCCAGTTCGCCCGCAACGCCGGGCGGCTGGGCCGTGAGCTGGAGGCCGAGGGCGGCCTGCCGGTCGACGACCTGGAGCGCACCCCCAGCGGCCGGATCGACCGCGCCTCGGCCGACGCCGTCTTCGCCCGGCGCAAGGCCGAGACGGAGGCCGCCCCCGACGACTGGCGCACCTGGTTCCGGCTCGCCGTCGCCTACTTCGACGCCCGAGACACACCGAGGGCCCGCAAGGCCATGCAGAAGGCCATCAGCCTGCACGACGCCGGGCGCCGCTGAACCCCGCCCTGTGAGCACGCGGGGCGCCCGGCCGTACGGGTGCCCCGGGCCGGATCAGCGCAACTGGCCGGCCCAGTCCTCGATCGCGTCCGCGGCGATGTCGAACGCCTCGACCCGGCCCAGGAAGTCCGCGTTGTGGTCCGTCATCAGCGGCGGCAGCGCCCCCGAGCCCTGCCGCGCCACGATCAGCGCCTGGCCCATCACACTGCGCGGCAGCCCCAGCACCTGTACCGGCTGCTGCGTCGTCCGCACCGACACCACGTGCTGCCAGGGCACCGTGGTCGTCATGAAGTAGCTCACCTTCCGCAGCCCCTTGCCGCTCAGCCACACCCCGACCCGCAGCAGCCGCAGCGTGGCGGCGATCACCAGCGCCGCCACCACCACGAGCGCCACCGCGCCCTGCGGGTTGGCGGCCGCCGCCATGATGAGCGCGGCGAACATCAGGTACGAGGCCAGCATCAGCGCGAGCGCGGCGGTGCCGACGCGCCAGGGCCCCGGGCGGTAGGGCCGCATCCAGCGGTCGCGGATGTCGTGCGGCAGCGGGCGCCCGGTCTCGTACGTCTCGGACACGCCGGTGGCGGTGTGGAAGGGCAGGGGCACGAGGCGATCCTTCTCGGTTCCGTCAGGGGGTGCGGGCTGATGACGGGTGAGGCTATCCGGACCGGCCCGGCCGGGCCAAGCTCCGGGTTTCCACCCTGCCGCCTGCGACCCGCCGTCGGACCCACCGCCTAGGCTGGTCGGCGTACGCAAGACAACAGGAAGGACCCGCCGGTGTCCACCGACCCGCACCCCGGTACGGCCCCGGCCGTCCAGTTCCGCGACGACGTCACCGTCGACCTCGTCAAGCACAGCGCGTCCGACGCCGACGTCCTGTTCGCCGCCCGCGTCTCCACCCTCGGCGAGCAGTCCCTCGCGGAACTCACCAAGGACCCCGAGCGCTCCAAGGGCCTGATCAACTACCTGATGCGGGACCGCCATGGCAGCCCCTTCGAGCACAACTCGATGACCTTCTTCATCAGCGCCCCGATCTTCGTCTTCCGCGAATTCATGCGCCACCGCGTCGGCTGGTGTCTCGCGGGCGACACGGAGATCACCTTGGAGAGCGAGGCGGGCAACCTTCGCCGCCGGCCGATCAAGGAGCTCTACCAGCACTGGCACCACGGCGTACGGGACCGCATGCCGGTCCTCGCGGGAGACGCCACCTGGCATGCCGAGGCCGGCCGGTGGATGGCCCAGGTGCGGCACGAGGGCGGGAACCACTACCTGGGGCTGTACGACAGCCGGGAAGCCGCGGACAGCGCGGTCGCCGAGTTCCGGGAGGACCACCCCGGCACGCGGCTGACGCGGCTCGACTCGGTGCGCCGCAACCACGTGCGCTGCTACGACGAGGAGACGCTCCGGGCGCAGCGGGCCCGGATCGTGGACGTCATGGAGTCGGGGGTCAAGCAGCTCATCCGGATCACCACCGCGTCCGGCCGGGTGCTGCGCTGCTCGGTGGACCACGCGATCCTCACGCCCGACGGCTGGCGCAAGGCGGGGGAATTGGCGGCGAACGACGCCGTCATGGTCGCGGGTACCGCGGTGCGCCCTTCGGTGGGCCTGGTCCCACCGAGCCTGCGGCGCGGTATCGGGGTGTGGACCTCCATGCAGCGCGACCGCCTCATCGGTGAGACCGACGCCTGCCACCTGTGCGGGCGGACCTTCCCGCGGGCGGACCTGGCCCTGGACCACGTGACCCCGGTCGCCGTCGACCTGACCAGGGCCCTCGACGAGGAGAACCTGGCCCCCGCCTGCCAGGAGTGCCACGCGACGAAGAGTGCGCGGGAGCAGGCGCTCGCCCAGGGCGGCGGCAAGATCGCGGTGGCCGTACCGGACCGCGTCGTCGCGGTGGCCGACGACGGCGAGGAGATGACGTACGACCTGTCGGTCGCCGGACCGTGGCACAACTTCCTGGCCAACGGCATCGTCGTGCACAACTCCTACAACGAGGAATCCGGGCGTTACCGGGAGTTGCAGCCGGTGTTCTACGTGCCGGGGGCGGAGCGGAAGCTCGTGCAGCAGGGGCGGCCGGGGAAGTACGAGTTCGTGCACGGGAGCGAGGAGCAGCGCAAGGGGGTGGTCGCCGCGATGGAGGAGTCCTACGCGCGGTCGTACGCGGCGTACCAGGAGATGCTGGCGGCGGGGGTGGCGCGGGAGGTGGCACGGGCCACGCTGCCGGTGGGGCTGTTCTCGTCGATGTACGCCACGTGCAACGCTCGCTCGCTGATGCACTTCCTCGGGTTGCGGACCCAGCACGAGCTGGCCCGGGTGCCGTCGTTCCCGCAGCGGGAGATCGAGATGGTCGGCGAGAAGATGGAGGCGCGGTGGGCGGAGCTGATGCCGCTCACGTACGCCGCTTTCAACGCGAACGGCCGAGTCGCCCCCTGAGAAATGTCCGAAGTGTTCGGATTGCAGGCTTTCGAGAAGTTCATCTACCCTGCTGAGATGGACGCCGGTGCTGCTTGAACCCCCGAGCAGGCAGCGCCGACGTCCTCACCACGGTCCCTCCGACTGCGCCCCCGGGACCCGTACCCAGTACCGTGGAGCCCATGGCTCCGACTTCCACCCCCCAGGCCCCCTTCGGGCGGGTTCTGACCGCCATGGTCACGCCCTTCACCGCCGACGGAGGCCTCGACCTCGACGGGGCCCAGCGGCTGGCCGCCCACCTCGTCGACGCAGGCAACGACGGCCTGGTCGTCAACGGGACCACCGGGGAGTCGCCCACCACCACCGACGCCGAGAAGGACCGCCTGGTCCGCGCCGTCCTCGAAGCGGTCGGCGACCGCGCCCACGTCGTCGCCGGAGTCGGCACCAACGACACGGCGCACAGCATCGCCCTCGCCCGCCAGGCCGAGGCCTCCGGCGCTCACGGCCTGCTCACGGTGACGCCGTACTACAGCAAGCCCTCGCAGGAGGGCCTGTACCAGCACTTCACGTCCATCGCCGACGCCACCGGCCTGCCCGTGATGCTCTACGACATCCCCGGCCGCAGCGGCGTCCCGATCGACACCGAGACCCTGGTCCGGCTCGGCGCCCACCCCAGGATCGTCGCCAACAAGGACGCCAAGGGCGACCTCGGCGCGGCGAGCTGGGCGATCGCACGCAGCGGCCTGGCCTGGTACTCCGGCGACGACATGCTGAACCTCCCGCTGCTGTCGGTCGGAGCCACCGGCTTCGTCTCCGTCGTCGGCCACATCGTCTCCGCCGAACTGCGCGCCCTCCTGGAGGCCCACACCAGCGGCGACGTGGCCAAGGCCACCGAGATCCACCAGCGGCTGCTGCCCGTCTACACCGGCATGTTCCGCGCCCAGGGCGTCGTCACCACCAAGACCGCCCTCGCGCTGCGCGGACTGCCCGCCGGCCCGCTCCGGCTCCCGCTCGTCGCCCTCACCGAGGCCGAGACCGAGCAGCTCAGGAAGGACCTCGCCGCCGGCGGGGTATCCCTTTGAGTACACAGACTTCACAACTGAATACCGGCGGATGCCGGAACCGGACACGGAACGGATATCCGCACACGACCAACGACACTACGCAGAGACGCGTCGGCCACAGCCCCTCACGAGGGGCCCTGTGGCGTGCGCGGTAAGGAGAAATTCTTTGAGTCATCCGCACCCCGAACTCGGTCCCCCGCCGGCTCTCGCCGAGGGCGGCCTGCGCATCACCCCGCTCGGCGGCCTCGGGGAGATCGGCCGCAACATGACGGTCTTCGAGCATGCCGGCAAGCTGCTCATCGTCGACTGCGGCGTCCTCTTCCCGGAGGAGGAGCAGCCCGGCGTCGACCTGATCCTGCCGGACTTCAGCTCCATCCGTGACCGCCTCGACGACGTCGTGGGCGTCATCCTCACCCACGGCCACGAGGACCACATCGGCGCCGTCCCCTTCCTCCTCCGGGAGAAGGACGACATCCCGCTCATCGGCTCCAAACTCACCCTCGCCCTGATCGAGGCCAAGCTCCAGGAGCACCGCATCCGCCCCTACGCCCTGGAGGTCAAGGAGGGCGACCGCGAGCGGATCGGGCCCTTCGACTGCGAGTTCGTCGCGGTCAACCACTCCATCCCGGACGCGCTGGCCGTGGCCATCCGCACCGACGCGGGCATGGTCGTCGTCACCGGCGACTTCAAGATGGACCAACTCCCGCTCGACGGGCGCCTCACCGACCTGCCCGCCTTCGCGCGGCTCGGCGAGGAGGGCATCGACCTGCTGCTCGCCGACTCCACCAACGCCGAAGTCCCCGGCTTCGTCCCGCCCGAGCGGGACATTTCCCAGGTGCTGCGGCAGACCTTCGCCAAGGCCGAGAAGCGGATCATCGTGGCGAGCTTCGCCAGCCACGTCCACCGCATCCAGCAGGTGCTCGACGCCGCCTACGAACGCGGCCGCAAGGTCGCCTTCGTCGGCCGCTCGATGGTCAGGAACATGGGCATCGCCCGTGACCTCGGCTACCTGAAGGTCCCCGGCGGTCTCGTCGTCGACATCAAGGTGCTCGACGACCTGCCCGACGACCAGGTCGTCCTGGTCTGCACCGGCTCGCAGGGCGAACCCATGGCCGCCCTGTCCCGGAT
>CAVWOS010000013.1:422500-462595 GCA_963756705.1 uncultured Actinomycetota bacterium
ACTTAAGCGCCAGTAAACGGCGGTGGTAACTATAACCATCCTAAGGTAGCGAAATTCCTTGTCGGGTAAGTTCCGACCTGCACGAATGGCGTAACGACTTCTCGACTGTCTCAACCATAGGCCCGGTGAAATTGCACTACGAGTAAAGATGCTCGTTTCGCGCAGCAGGACGGAAAGACCCCGGGACCTTTACTATAGCTTGATATTGGTGTTCGGTTCGGCTTGTGTAGGATAGGTGGGAGACTTTGAATCACGGCGCCAGCCATGGTGGAGTCATCGTTGAAATACCACTCTGGTCGTGCTGGATGTCTAACCTCGGTCCGTGATCCGGATCAGGGACAGTGTCTGGTGGGTAGTTTAACTGGGGCGGTTGCCTCCTAAAGGGTAACGGAGGCGCCCAAAGGTTCCCTCAGCCTGGTTGGCAATCAGGTGTTGAGTGTAAGTGCACAAGGGAGCTTGACTGTGAGACTGACGGGTCGAGCAGGTACGAAAGTAGGGACTAGTGATCCGGCGGTGGCTTGTGGAAGCGCCGTCGCTCAACGGATAAAAGGTACCCCGGGGATAACAGGCTGATCTTCCCCAAGAGTCCATATCGACGGGATGGTTTGGCACCTCGATGTCGGCTCGTCGCATCCTGGGGCTGGAGTCGGTCCCAAGGGTTGGGCTGTTCGCCCATTAAAGCGGTACGCGAGCTGGGTTTAGAACGTCGTGAGACAGTTCGGTCCCTATCCGCTGCGCGCGTAGGAGTCTTGAGAAGGGCTGTCCCTAGTACGAGAGGACCGGGACGGACGAACCTCTGGTGTGCCAGTTGTTCTGCCAAGGGCATGGCTGGTTGGCTACGTTCGGGAGGGATAACCGCTGAAAGCATCTAAGCGGGAAGCCTGCTTCGAGATGAGGACTCCCACCCACTTGATGGGGTAAGGCTCCCAGTAGACGACTGGGTTGATAGGCCGGATGTGGAAGCCAGGTGACTGGTGGAGCTGACCGGTACTAATAGGCCGAGGGCTTGTCCATAGTTGTACGCGTCCACTGTGTAGTTCTGAGGCAACCAGGACACTGTGTTGTTTCATGGTGTTTCGGTGGTCATAGCGTTAGGGAAACGCCCGGTTACATTCCGAACCCGGAAGCTAAGCCTTTCAGCGCCGATGGTACTGCAGGGGGGACCCTGTGGGAGAGTAGGACACCGCCGAACAATTTTTCATATGGCTCGACCCCCGACATTGTTTCGGGGGTCGAGCCATTTTTGCTGTTCGTTACCCTCATGTTCACGTCCTCCCGGGAACCTGGGCCTCCCGACAGGAGGAGGTGCGGAGACATGACGCAGATGACGACCGCCGGGCGACGGCACGCAGTCGCCTCGGAGTTGACGGCCACCGCGATCGGTGAGGCCCTGTCCCGGATCGGAATCGGCCGCGGTGACGAGGTCGTCGTCCCGTCCTACGGTCCCGGAGCTCCTGCCGACGGGGCCCGACTGGCCGGCGCCACCCCGGTGTTCGCCGATATCGACCCCCGGACCTTCTGCCTGGACCCGGCCGCCGTCGCCGACCGTGTGACCGCCCGTACGGCCGCGATCCTCCCCGTCGACGTCTTCGGCCACCCCGCCCCGCTGGCCCTGCTGCACGCGATCGCCGAGCGGTACGGCCTCGCGGTCGTCACGGCGGCGCCGGCCGTCGAGGACGCCGGAGCCGTCGCCCGTCGCCGGGCCCACGCGCGCTTCCTGAACTCGGCGTTGACCGGCGTCGTCGTGCCCCACACCGAGCCCGGCGCCCACCACCTGTACCACCGGTACACCGTGCGGGTCCCCGGCAACGGCAGGCCCGACCGGGACGCCTTCGCCCGGGCCCTGGCCGTGCGCGGGATACGGACCACCGTCAGCGTCCCCGTACCCGTGCACCGCCTGCCGGCCCACCGGTCGGTCGGCGGCCCGCTGCTTCCGCAGACCGAACTGGTGGCCGCCGACAGCCTGTCCCTGCCGGTCCACTCGGCGCTCACCCAGCGGGAGTTGACGCACCTCGCGGACACCTGCAACCGGCTCGGCGGGCTGTTCTGACGCCCATCGGGGACGTTTGGGACGACGTAAGGGACGCAAAGGACACAGCCGAATTCGGTTTTCCCATCAGCCTGTCGATGGGCTACGATCTTCCCGTTGACGCGCCCCAATAGCTCAGTCGGTAGAGCGTCTCCATGGTAAGGAGAAGGTCTACGGTTCGATTCCGTATTGGGGCTCGCAGTGAAGAGGCCCTCGCCGCTGTCGGCGAGGGCCTCTTCGCATGTCCGGGTCCGTCACCCGGTGCGGGGTGTCACGCGCCGCGAGGCCCGGGGATCGGCACCCGCATCGCGAGGATCGCCATGTCGTCCGAGGGCGCGTCGGCCGCGAACCGTTCGACCGCCCGCTGGATCCGGGCGGCCACGGCGCCGGCCGTCAGCCCCGTACACGCGGCGAGTACGTCCGCCAGGCCGTCGTCCCCCAGCATGCGGGAGCCCTCGCGGCGCTCGGTGACGCCGTCGGTGACGCACAGCAGGACGTCGCCCGGGTCCAGGACGACCGACTGCTCGACGAGGTCGAGGTCGTCCATCACGCCGAGCAGCGGCTGTGGTTCGGCGGCGGGTTCCACCCGGCCGTCGGGGCGCAGCCGCAGCGGCAGCGGGTGGCCGGCGCAGACCATGCGCAGTTCGGCGCTGCCGTCCGTGCGGGGCCACAGCTCGCCGTAGAGGAGGGTGAGGAAGCGGCTGCGGGCTCCCTCGTCGAGGATGGCGGCGTTGAGGCGCTCCAGGACGGCGGGGCCGCCGAAGCCCTCGCGGGCGAGCAGGCGCAGGGCGTGCCGGGCCAGTCCGGTGACGGCGGCGGCCTCGGGCCCGGTGCCGCAGACGTCGCCGATGGCGAAGCCCCAGCAGCCCTCGCGGATCGGGAAGAGGTCGTAGAAGTCGCCGCCGACCTCGTTGCCCTCGCCGGCCGCGCGGTAGACGACCTCGACCTCCACGCCGGGCACGTGCGGGAGTTCGGGCGGCAGGAGGCTGCGCTGGAGGGCCTGGCTGATGGCGGTGCGCTCGCTGTAGAGGCGGGCGTTGTCCAGGGCCAGGGCGGCCCGGCGGGAGAGGTCCTCGGCGAGTTCGAGGATCTCCTGGCGGAAGCGCTCGTCGGAGGGCTTGCCGAGGGTGAGCATGCCGATGACGCGGTTGCGCGCCACCAGCGGCAGCACGACCGTTTCTCCTCCGACGGCGGCCGCGGTGGCCAGCGCGACGCCGGGGGTGGTCTGCGGGCGGTTGGGGGAGTTGCCGACGCCGAGGCTGCGCAGGGAGGCCCGTAGGGCGCTGGAGTGGGCGGCGTCGGAGGGCGCGTTCCAGATCCGCGCGCCGGGGGTGGGGTCGGGGTCGGGCGGCCGGACGTGCTGGAGGAGGGCCTTGATGCCGTCGATCCGGTCCTCGTCCTCGTGCAGCACGAAGGCGAGCTCGGGCTCGGACTGCTCGGCGATCGTGTAGACGGCGCACCAGCTGGCGAGGGTGGGGACGGTCATCTGGGCCATGAGCGCGAGGGTCTGGTCGCGTTCGAGGGTGCCGGCGAGCAGGTCGGAGGCCTCGACGAGGAAGGACAGGGAGTCGCGGCGCAGCCGTTCCAGCTCGGTGAGGCGGGCGCTCTCGACGGCCAGCGCGATCCGGTCGGCGGCGAACTGGAGCCGCAGGGCCTCCTGGTTCGAGTAGCGGCCGGGCGTCTCCGCGGCCACGCCGAGCGATCCGGTGAGGCGGCCCTCGACCTTGAGCGGCACGGTGACCACCGAGCGCATGCCGGTCCCCGACAGCAGCGGCACGGCGCCGGGCACGGCGGTGAGGTCCTCGTGCACCGCGGGCATCCGGGCGCTGCCGTAGCGGCCGGTGCCGGCCTCGACCGGGACACGGGCGAAGCGCTGGCGGGCAGAGGGCAGGCCGGTGGAGGCGCGGACCTCCAGCTCCGTCTCGTCGTCGGTGGCCAGCAGGAGGTAGGCGGCGTCGCCGTCGAGCATGTCGCGGGCGCGTTCGACGGTGCGCTGGAGGAGGCCGTCGAGGTCGTCGGGGGCGGGGGAGCCGATGAAGACCTCGAAGGCGTCGACCGACTTGCCGCGGTGGACCGCGCCGTCGGACCCGGCCGAACCGCGGTGCGGGGTCTGCAGGACGGCCCGTTCCTCGGCGCGCACCAGCAGGCACACGGTGGAGGGCTCGCCGGCGCTGTCGCGGACCCGCAGGTGGGAGCCGTAGACGGGCAGGACCCGCCCGCCCGCGTCGCGCAGGCCGTAGGTGCCCTCCCAGCGGGAGAGCTGGAGGGCGTCGGCGAGGCCGATGCCGGTGCCGGGGGTCTGCGGCCACGCGGTGAGGTCGGCCAGTGACTTGCCGAGCACGGCGCCGGCGGGATGGCCGAAAAGGTCCGCCGCGTCGTCGTTCCACCGGGTGATGCAGGCCTGGCGGTCGACCTGGACGACGGCGACCCGGACCCGTTCGTCGGCGAGCGGAAGGTCGGCGGAGGGCAGGAGGGGCCCGGCGTGGCGGGTGCCGGCGGGGCGCTCGGGCAGTTCGAGCTGGAACCACACCTGCTTGCCCGCCGTGGTGTACTCCACACCCCACCGGCTGGCCAGGGCCGCGCAGAGCAGCAGGCCGCGCCCGCCCTCGTTGTCGGTGTCACGGAAGGCCCGGCCGCGGGTCTGCATCGGCACTTCGCGCTCGGGGTAGTGGTCGGCGACCTCGACCCGTACGGCGGCCTCGTACCGCAGGCACTGCACGTCGGCGGCGGTGCCGGCGTGCACGACGGCGTTGGTGACCAGCTCGCTGGTGAGGACGACGGCGTCGTCGACAACGTCGGCGAAGCCCCAGCCGTGCAGGGTGTCGCGGACGAAGGCACGGGCGACCGCGACGGACCGCCCGACCGGATCGAAACTGGCCGCTGCGCGCGCGGTGATCACCGGACTCCCCACTGCTGCTGTGTGATCGGGTGCGCGCATCGTGACGGGCGACGCGTTGCGGCGCTGCTCCCATGCCACCGGCGGCTCCCCTGAGGTATTCGGCCCGTCGGGGAGGGCCCCGACAACCCCCGACAACACAGTCAGGTTACTTACCCGAGGGGTGGGTGCGTGCGGCGGTTACTGGTGTTTCCACCCCGAACGCGCCCTGAGTCTCGGCCGATGCTGCCGAACCGTTATGGCCGGGCGGGGCAGCAGTGGAAGACTGGTGTAGCTCTCAAGGCAGCAACCTTGCACATCTGCGGGTCGGTCAACCCTCCAGGAGGGACACGGTGGAGTCGGGCGCATCGGCGCGGGGCACGGTCACGCGTACGAAGAACGGACGATCCCGTGGGAGCGGGACCGTCGAGGTCGACACGGCGGCGCTGACGAAGCTGCTCGGGGCGCTGACCTCGATGCGGGACGGCAATTTCCGCAAGCGGCTGCCGGTGAGCGGCGACGGCGTGATGGCGGAGATCGCTCTCGTCTTCAACGAGGTCGCGGACCGTAACCAGCACCTCACCGGGGAGCTGGCCCGGGTGCGCCGCGTGGTCGGCCGGGACGGCAAGCTCACCGAGCGGCTGGAGACCGGGGCCGGCGAGGGTGCCTGGACGGCGGCGATCGAGGCGGCGAACGCGCTGGTCGACGACCTGGTGCGGCCGGTGTCCGAGGTCGGCCGGGTACTGTCGGCGGTGGCCGAGGGCGACCTGGAACAGCGGATGGACCTGCGGGCGCAGAACGCGGACGGCTCGGCGCATCCGCTGCGCGGGGAGTTCCTGAAGGTGGGCCGCACGGTCAACGGGCTGGTGGACCAGTTGTCGGCGTTCACCGACGAGGTGACGCGGGTGGCCAGCGAGGTCGGCACCGAGGGCAAGCTGGGCGGCCAGGCGAAGGTCCGCGGGATGTCGGGCTCCTGGAAGGACCTGACGGACTCGGTCAACACCATGGCGTACCGGCTGACCGCGCAGGTGCGGGACATCGCGCTGGTGACGACGGCGGTGGCCAAGGGCGACCTGTCGCGCAAGGTCACCGTGCACGTGGCCGGCGAGATGCTGGAGCTGAAGAACACCGTCAACACGATGGTGGACCAGCTGTCGTCCTTCTCCTCCGAGGTGACCCGGGTCGCCCGCGAGGTGGGGATCGAGGGCGAGCTGGGCGGCCAGGCGAAGGTGCCGGGCGTCGCGGGCGTGTGGAAGGACCTGACCGACTCCGTCAACCTGATGGCCGGGAACCTGACGGCCCAGGTGCGCGACATCGCCCAGGTGACGACGGCGGTGGCCAACGGCGACCTGTCGCAGAAGATCACCATCGGGGCGCGCGGCGAGGTCGCGCAGCTCGCCGAGACGATCAACGCGATGACCGAGACGCTGCGGACCTTCGCCGACGAGGTGACCCGGGTCGCGGGCGAGATCGGCGCGGAGGGCCAGCTGGGCGGTCAGGCGCAGGTGCCGGGCGTGGCCGGTACGTGGAAGGACCTGACGGACTCGGTCAACACCGCCTTCCGCAACCTGACCGCGCAGGTGCGGGACATCGCGCAGGTGACGACCGCGGTGGCCGGCGGTGACCTGTCGCAGAAGGTCACGGTGGACGTCTCCGGCGAGATGCTGGAGCTGAAGAACACCGTGAACACCATGGTGGACCAGCTGTCGGCGTTCGGCTCCGAGGTGACGCGGGTGGCCCGCGAGGTCGGCGTCGAGGGCCAGCTGGGCGGTCAGGCGCAGGTACTGGGCGCGGCCGGTACGTGGAAGGACCTGACGGACTCGGTCAACACCGCCTTCCGCAACCTGACGGCCCAGGTGCGCAACATCGCCCAGGTCACCACGGCGGTCGCCAACGGCGACCTGACGCAGAAGGTCACGGTGGACGTCTCCGGCGAGATGCTGGAGCTGAAGAACACCGTGAACCGGATGGTCGACCAGCTGAGTTCGTTCTCGCAGCAGGTGACCCGGATGGCGCGGGACGTGGGCACCGAGGGCCGGCTGGGCGGTCAGGCCCGGGTGGACGGCGTCTCGGGCACGTGGAAGGACCTCACGGACTCCGTCAACTTCATGGCGGGCAACCTGACCTCCCAGGTGCGGCAGATCGCCCAGGTGACGACGGCGGTGGCCCGCGGCGACCTGTCGCAGAAGATCGACGTGGACGCGCGCGGGGAGATCCTGGAGCTGAAGAACACCATCAACACGATGGTGGACCAGCTGTCGTCGTTCGCCGATCAGGTGACCCGGGTGGCCCGCGAGGTGGGCACCGACGGGCGGCTGGGCGGCCAGGCGCAGGTGCCGGGCGTGGCCGGCGTGTGGCGCGACCTGACCGACTCGGTGAACTTCATGGCCGGGAACCTGACGGCCCAGGTGCGCAACATCGCGCAGGTCGCCACGGCGGTGGCGCGCGGTGACCTGTCGCAGAAGATCGACGTGGACGCCAAGGGCGAGATCCTCGAACTGAAGAACACCCTGAACACGATGGTGGACCAGCTGTCCTCGTTCGCCGAGCAGGTCACGAGGGTGGCCCGCGAGGTGGGCACCGAGGGCATCCTGGGCGGCCAAGCCGAGGTCAAGGGCGTGAGCGGCACCTGGAAGGACCTCACGCAGTCCGTCAACTTCATGGCGAACAACCTGACCTCCCAGGTGCGCAACATCGCCGACGTGACCTCCGCGGTGGCCGCGGGCGACCTGTCCCGGAAGATCACCGTGGACGCCAAGGGCGAGATCCTGGCGCTGGTGACGACCGTGAACACGATGGTGGACACGCTGTCGGCGTTCGGTGACGAGGTGACGCGGGTGGCCCGCGAGGTGGGCACCGAGGGCCAGTTGGGCGGCCAGGCCCGGGTACGGGACGCCTCCGGCATCTGGAAGGACCTCACCGACTCGGTGAACGGCATGGCCTCGAACCTCACCAGCCAGGTGCGGTCGATCTCCTCGGTCGCCACGGCCGTGGCCAACGGCGACCTGACGAAGAAGATCGACGTGGACGCCCGGGGCGAGATCCTGGAGCTGAAGAACACCATCAACACGATGGTGGACACGCTGTCCGCGTTCGGTGACGAGGTCACCCGCGTGGCCCGTGAGGTGGGCACCGAGGGCATCCTCGGCGGCCAGGCCCGGGTACCGGGCGTGGCGGGCACATGGAAGGACCTCACCGAGTCCGTCAACGGCATGGCGTCGAACCTGACCGGTCAGGTGCGGCAGATCGCGCAGGTGACCACGGCGGTGGCCCGCGGCGACCTGTCCAAGAAGATCGACGTGGACGCGCGCGGGGAGATCCTGGAGCTCAAGACC
The DNA here is from genome assembly GCA_963756705.1 of uncultured Actinomycetota bacterium. Taxonomy (GTDB): domain Bacteria; phylum Actinomycetota; class Actinomycetes; order Streptomycetales; family Streptomycetaceae; genus Actinacidiphila. The sequence continues at coordinate 430,740 of CAVWOS010000013.1, forward strand.
ACCATCAACACCATGGTCGGCCAGCTGTCGGCCTTCGGTGACGAGGTGACGCGGGTGGCCCGCGAGGTGGGTACGGAGGGCCGGCTGGGCGGCCAGGCGCGGGTGCCGGGCGTCTCCGGCATCTGGAAGGACCTGACCGAGTCCGTGAACCTGATGGCCAACAACCTCACCAGCCAGGTCCGTAACATCGCGCAGGTCGCCACCGCGGTGACCCGCGGCGACCTGAACCTGCGGATCGACGTGGACGCGGCCGGCGAGATCCTGGAGCTCCAGGACTACATCAACACGATGATCGTCCGCCTGCGCGAGACCACGCTCGCGAACAAGGAGCAGGACTGGCTCAAGGGCAACCTGGCCCGGATCTCCGGCCTGATGCAGGGCCGCCGGGACCTGGGCGACGTGGCCGCGCTGATCATGAGCGAGCTGACCCCGGTGGTGTCCGCGCAGCACGGCGCGTTCTACCTGGCCGAGGACACCACGGAGGAGGGCGAGGACTACGAGCTGCGGCTGATCGGCGGCTACGGGTTCTCCAAGCGCACGATGTCCTCGGTGTTCGCGCCGGGCGAGGGCCTGATCGGGCAGGCCGCGGTGGAGAAGCGCTCCATCCTGGTGGAGCACGCGCCGCCCGGCTACCTCAAGATCGTCTCCGGGCTCGGCGAGGCGCCGCCCGCGCACGTGATCGTGCTGCCGGTGCTCTTCGAGGGCCGGGTGCTCAGCGTCATCGAGCTCGCCGCCTTCCAGCCGTTCACGCAGATCCAGAAGGACTTCCTCTACCAGATCACCGAGGTCATCGCGATCAGCGTCAACACGATCTCGGTGAACACCAAGACCGAGGGACTGCTCAAGCAGTCCCAGGAGCTGACCGAGCAACTCCAGGAGCGCTCGGCGGAGTTGGAGAACCGGCAGAGCGCCCTGGAGGCGTCCAACTCCGAACTGGAGGAGAAGGCCGAGCTGCTGGCCCGGCAGAACCGCGACATCGAGGTGAAGAACACCGAGATCGAGGAGGCCCGGCAGGTGCTGGAGGAGCGCGCCGAGCAGCTCGCGGTCTCCATGCGCTACAAGTCGGAGTTCCTGGCCAACATGTCGCACGAGCTGCGCACGCCGCTCAACTCGCTGCTGATCCTGGCCAAGCTGCTCGCCGACAACGCCGACGGCAACCTGTCGCCGAAGCAGGTGGAGTTCTCGCAGACCATCCACGGCGCCGGTTCTGACCTGCTCCAGCTGATCAACGACATCCTGGACCTGTCGAAGGTCGAGGCGGGCAAGATGGACGTCTCGCCGACCCGTATCGCCCTGGTCCAGCTCGTCGACTACGTGGAGGCCACCTTCCGGCCGCTGACCGCGGAGAAGGGCCTGGACTTCTCGGTGCGGGTCTCGCCGGAGCTGCCGGTGACCCTGCACACCGACGAGCAGCGCCTGCTCCAGGTGCTGCGCAACCTGCTGTCGAACGCGGTGAAGTTCACCGACAGCGGCTCGGTGGAGCTGGTGATCCGGCGGGCCGGGGCGGAGGTGCCGCAGTCCATCCGCGAACAGCTGCTGGAGGCCGGCACCCTGCGCGCCCCCGACCAGCCGCTGATCGCCTTCTCGGTCACCGACACCGGCATCGGCATCGCGGCCAGCAAGATGCGGGTGATCTTCGAGGCGTTCAAGCAGGCCGACGGCACCACCAGCCGCAAGTACGGCGGCACGGGCCTGGGCCTGTCGATCAGCCGCGAGATCGCCCGGCTGCTGGGCGGCGAGATCCACGCCGACAGCCAGCCCGGCCGCGGCTCCACGTTCACCCTCTACCTGCCGCTGAGCCTCGGCGACGTGCCCCCGGCGGCGCCGCAGCTGCCGTCGGGCCAGGACACGGACGCCGAGCGGGGCCACGGACGGACCCGGCCGGGCAGCAGCCTGGCGCGGCTGCGCCGCCGCTCCGCCCAGCCGGCGATGCCGACGGCCGCGATGCAGGGCCACCTCAACGGCAGCAACGGCAATGGCAACGGGCACGGGCCGCACGGCGGCCGGGGCGCCGTCCAGGGCGCGCAGGGCGGCCGGGCGGACGACTCGTGGGTGGAGGAGTCCGGCGGCGACGCCTACCCGGCCTTCTCTGGCGGTTTCAGTGGCGAGAAGGTGCTGATCGTCGACGACGACATCCGCAACGTCTTCGCGCTGACCAGCGTTCTGGAGCAGCACGGGCTGACCGTGCTGTACGCCGAGAACGGGCGGGAGGGCATCGAGGTCCTGGAGCAGTACGACGACATCGCCGTGGTGCTGATGGACATCATGATGCCGGAGATGGACGGCTACGCGACGACGTCGGCGATCCGCAAGATGCCGCAGTTCCACGGGCTGCCGATCATCGCGCTGACCGCGAAGGCGATGAAGGGCGACCGGGAGAAGGCGATCGACTCCGGGGCGTCGGACTATGTCACGAAACCGGTGGACACCGACCATCTTCTGGTCCTCATGGAAGAGTGGATGCACGCCCGCTGACCGGATCTTTGGCCGACTCGTGTGCCTGCTGAGGTGTGAGGGTGTCGCTATCTGGGAACCTTAGGGTCTCCGCCTGCGTTTCGGATGTGTGGTGAGTGACGTGGCGGTGACAGGGTGTGGCGAACGGCGGGGTGCGGCTACCATGACCGGCACAAGGACGGGCGGCATGACGAAGCTGTCCCCGGGGGCGGCGACCGGCGCACAGCCGGGGCGAGGAGGGCGGGCCATGGTGCAGAAGGCCAAGATCCTCCTGGTCGATGACCGGCCGGAGAATCTGCTGGCGCTGGAGGCGATCCTCTCGGCGCTGGATCAGACCCTGGTACGGGCATCGTCCGGGGAGGAGGCGCTCAAGGCGCTGCTCACCGACGATTTCGCGGTGATCCTGCTCGACGTCCAGATGCCCGGTATGGACGGGTTCGAGACGGCGGCGCACATCAAGCGCAGGGAGCGGACGCGGGACATCCCGATCATCTTCCTCACGGCGATCAACCACGGCCCGCACCACACCTTCCGCGGGTACGCGGCCGGCGCGGTGGACTACATCTCCAAGCCGTTCGACCCGTGGGTGCTGCGCGCGAAGGTGTCGGTCTTCGTCGACCTGTACATGAAGAACTGCCAGCTTCGGGAGCAGGCGGCGCTGCTGCGGCTCCAGTTGGAGCAGGGCGTGCCGGCCGGCGCGGAGTCGGGCGGGTCCCGCGAGTCGACCGGGCTGCTGGCGGAGCTGTCCGCGCGGCTGGCCGCGGTCGAGGAGCAGGCCGAGGCGCTCAGCAAGCAGCTCGACGGCACGGCGGACGCCGCGGCGGTGGCCACCGCCGCCCACCTGGAGCGCAAACTCACCGGGCTGCGGCGGGCGTTGGACGCGCTGGACCCGGGCAACGGCGGCGGGATCGGCAAGCAGAGCCCCTCGGAGTGAGCGTGCGGTGACCGCGGCCGTGTGAGCGCGCGGTGACCGTGGCCCTCCACCGGGCCGGCCGGACCCGCGCGTCAACCGTCCGCCTGACGTCACCGCAAAGGATGAGCGGCGCCGTCCGTGTTGACCGGGCGTCAGTCAGTTGATCCACCCGGTCCGACACGAACGGGCGTATGGGCGCGCACGCGTGTCCGTCGATCACAGGGGCGGTAACCTCGGCACCATGGCCTCCCGTACGTCCGGCACCGCCAAGAAAGCCCCGGCGAAGCCCGCGGCGAAGAAAGCCGCGGCGAAGAAGCCCGCGGCTGCCAAGGCTGCCGCGAAACGGCCCGCCAAGAAGGCGGCGGCCAGACCGGCGAAGTCCCCGGCCAAGCAGGCGCCCAAACCCGCCCCCTCGCCGACCGGCGGCCTCTACCGCCTGGTGCGCGCCCTGTGGCTCGGCATCGCCCACAGCATCGGCGCCGTCTTCCGCGGGATAGGACGCGGCGCCCGCGGCCTGGACCCGGCGCACCGCAAGGACGGCCTGGCGCTGCTGCTGGTCGGCCTCACGCTCGTGGTGGCCGCCGGCACCTGGTCCAACCTCGACGGCCCGGTCGGCGACCTGGTCCGGATGCTCATCACCGGCGCCTTCGGCCGGCTCGACCTGCTCGTGCCGTTCCTGATCGGCGCGGTCGCGGTCCGGCTGATGCGCCACCCGGAGCAGTCCGAGGCCAACGGACGGATCGTGATCGGCCTGTCCGCCCTCGTCCTCGGCGTCCTCGGCCTCATCCACATCGCCTGCGGCTCGCCCAGCCGCGACCAGGGCGCGGAGGCGCTGCGCAACGCCGGCGGGCTCATCGGCTGGGCGGCCGCCTCCCCGCTGCTGGCCACGGTCGGCGCGGCGCTGGCTGTGCCGCTGCTGACGCTCTTCACCGTCTTCGGGCTGCTGGTGGTCACCGCCACCCCGGTCAACGCCATCCCGCAGCGGCTGCGGGCCGCCGGCACCCGGCTCGGGCTCTACGCGCCGCCGCCGGACCCGGACGCGGTACCGCTGGAGGACCTCTTCGAGGAGCCGGACGACCTCGTCGGGCCCGAGGACGAGTCGCCGGTGCGGCGGGTGTCCAACCGCTTCACCAAGGGACCTCTGGGGGGCGCCGGCGCCGAACCGTACGACATCGACGGGGAGGTCGGGGAGGGCCAGGAGGGTCTGGGCTCCGGCCCGGAGGAGCCCAAGCCGCGCCGCCGCCCCCGCCGCAAGGCGGAGACGCCGCCCGCCTCGGCGTCGGGCGAGCCGGACCCGGTGGACATCGCGGCCGCCGCGGCGGCCGCGCTCGACGGCGCGGTGCTGCACGGCGTGCAGCCCTCCCCGCTGGTCGCCGACCTCACCAGCCGGATCACCAAGCAGGTGCCCGCCGCCCGCGCGGAGGACACCGAGGGCGGCGGGTCGGTGCCCGACCTCACCAAGCCCGCCGTGGCCGCCGGCGACGCGCTGCCGCCGCGGGCCGAGCAGTTGCAGCTCTCCGGCGACATCACCTACGCGCTGCCCTCCCTGGACCTGCTGGAGCGCGGCGGGCCCGGCCGTACCCGCAGCGCCGCCAACGACGTGGTGGTCGCCTCCCTGACGCAGGTGTTCACCGAGTTCAAGGTCGACGCGGTGGTCACCGGCTTCACCCGCGGCCCGACGGTCACCCGCTACGAGGTGGAGCTGGGCGCCGCCGTGAAGGTCGAGCGGATCACGGCGCTGGCCAAGAACATCGCGTACTCGGTGGCCAGCCCCGACGTGCGGATCATCAGCCCGATCCCCGGCAAGTCCGCGGTCGGTATCGAGATCCCCAACAGCGACCGTGAGATGGTCAATCTCGGCGACGTGCTGCGCTCCGCCGAGGCGTCGGGCGAGGACCACCCGATGACGGTGGCGCTCGGCAAGGACGTCGAGGGCGGCTACGTGATGGCCAACCTCGCCAAGATGCCGCACGTCCTGGTGGCCGGCGCCACCGGATCCGGCAAGTCCTCGTGCATCAACTGCCTGATCACCTCCGTGATGGCCCGCGCCACCCCGGACGAGGTGCGGATGGTGCTGGTCGACCCCAAGCGCGTCGAGCTGACCGCCTACGAGGGCATCCCGCACCTGATCACCCCGATCATCACCAACCCCAAGCGGGCCGCCGAGGCCCTGCAGTGGGTGGTGCGCGAGATGGACCTGCGCTACGACGACCTGGCCGCGTACGGCTTCCGGCACATCGACGACTTCAACGCCGCCGTGCGCTCCGGAAAGGCCAGGACCCCCGAGGGCAGCGAGCGGGAGCTGACGCCGTACCCGTACCTGCTGGTGATCGTGGACGAGCTGGCCGACCTGATGATGGTCGCGCCGCGCGACGTCGAGGACTCCATCGTCCGCATCACGCAGCTGGCCCGGGCGGCCGGCATCCACCTGGTGCTCGCCACCCAGCGGCCCAGCGTCGACGTCGTCACCGGCCTGATCAAGGCCAACGTGCCGTCCCGGCTGGCCTTCGCCACCTCCTCGCTCGCCGACAGCCGGGTCATCCTCGACCAGCCCGGCGCCGAGAAGCTGATCGGAAAGGGCGACGGGCTGTTCCTGCCGATGGGCGCGAACAAGCCGATCCGTATGCAGGGCGCCTTCGTCACCGAGGACGAGGTCGCCAAGGTCGTCGACCACTGCAAGGCTCAGCTCACACCCTCCTACCGGTCGGACGTCACGGTGGGCAGCGGCCCCAAGAAGGAGATCGACGAGGAGATCGGCGACGACCTGGACCTCTTGTGCCAGGCCGCCGAGCTGGTCGTCTCCACGCAGTTCGGCTCCACCTCCATGCTCCAGCGCAAGCTGCGGGTCGGCTTCGCCAAGGCCGGGCGGCTGATGGACCTGATGGAGTCGCGCGGCATCGTCGGCCCGAGTGAGGGTTCCAAGGCCCGGGACGTGCTGGTCAAGGCCGACGATCTGGACGGTGTGCTGGCCGTGATACGGGGTGGCGAGGGGCCCTGACCGGCCCCGGACGGGCTCCGCGCCACCGCGGGAGCGGCGCCGGACTGGGCCGCCCGGCGCTCCCCGCGCGGCCTGATCGGGGGAGCCCGGCGGGCTTTTCCGCCCGGTGTCACAAGTGAGCTACCGGGACGTGTGATACTGCCCCTCCCGGGGCACGTTCAGGGGCAACCGTTTCTCCTGTTCGTGCGTCAAGTTGTGAGAACCGGACTGTCGCCCCCTCGTTCCCGAGTGGCCGACGAAGCGGCTGTCCGATTGCCCCCGCGTTCTGTACCGCCCCTAGACTGAATTTCCAGCAGGTGGCTGCATGCTCGAAAGGCGCCCTCGTGTCCATCGGCAACTCGCCCCCCGACGACCGGCCTTCGGTCGGTCGCGCTCTCGCCCAGGCCCGCGTCGCGGCCGGGCTCTCCGTCGACGAGGTCAGCACCAGCACCCGGGTGCGCGTCCCCATCCTGCAGTCCATCGAGCGGGACGACTTCTCGCGCTGCGGCGGTGACGTCTACGCCCGCGGCCACATCCGGGCCGTCGCCCGCGCGGTGGGGCTCGACCCGGAGGAGATGATCGAGCGGTACAGCGCCGAGCACGGCGGCTCGCGCGCCCCCGTCCCGGTCGCGCCGCTGTACGAGGCCGAGCGGATCCGGTCCGAGCCGCGCCGTCCCAACTGGACGGCCGCCATGGTCGCCGCGATCGTGGCCGTCGTGGGCTTCGTCGGCTTCACCCTCTTCAGCGGCTCCGGCGGCGGCGACAAGACCGCGGCCAAGGCCACCACCCCGCCCGTCAGCACCAGCGCCTCCGCCACCGTCTCGCCCACCCCGCAGGGCGACGGCGGGCCCAGCGCGCAGCCGACCGGCAGCGCCGTCGCCGCGGCCCCGCCCGGCAAGGTCGTCGTCAAGGCCACCGCCGAGGACGGCACCAGCTGGATCCTGGCCACCGACAGCAACGGCAAGCAGCTCTTCCAGGGTTCCCTCGCGCAGGGTCAGTCCAAGACCTGGAGCGACGACAAGAAGATCAAGCTGACGGTCGGCAACGCGGGCGCCGTGCAGCTGTTCGTCAACGGCAAGGACCTGGGCGTGGCCGGCTCCAAGGGCCAGGTCGCCCACCTCTCCTACACCCCCGGCGACCCCACTCAGGGCTGACCGGGCCGGTCCGGGCGGCGGGTGCGAGGGCGCCCGCCGCGTACCGGTGGCGGGGCGCCTGCCAGGTACCCTGGGTCCATGCCCGAACCCCGTACCGTCGCCCTCGTCACGCTCGGATGCGCACGTAACGAGGTGGATTCCGAGGAACTCGCCGGCCGACTGGCGGCGGACGGCTGGCGCCTGGTCGAGGACGCCTCCGACGCCGATGTGGCGGTGGTGAACACCTGCGGCTTCGTGGACGCGGCCAAGAAGGACTCGGTGGACGCCCTGCTGGAGGCCAACGACCTCAAGTCGCACGGCCGCACCCAGGCCGTCGTGGCGGTGGGCTGCATGGCCGAGCGGTACGGCAAGGAACTCGCCGAGGCGCTGCCCGAGGCCGACGGCGTCCTCGGCTTCGACGACTACGCCGACATCTCCGACCGCCTCACCACGATCCTCTCCGGTGGCGTCCACGCCTCCCACACCCCGCGCGACCGCCGAAAGTTGCTGCCCGTCAGCCCGGCTCAGCGGCAGGGCGCGGGCGTGGCGCTGCCGGGTCACGGCCAGGCCGCGGCGGGTGCCGCGTCCCCCCAGGCGGCCGGCGATACGTCCGACGAGGCCGCCAGAGCGACGTCCGCCGACGTGCCCGACCTCCCCGAGGGCCTCGCGCCCGCGTCCGGCCCGCGCGCCCCGCTGCGGCGCCGGCTGGACTCCGGCCCGGTCGCCTCGGTGAAGCTCGCCTCCGGCTGCGACCGCCGCTGCACCTTCTGCGCCATCCCCTCCTTCCGCGGGTCGTTCATCTCCCGCCGGCCCTCCGACGTGCTGGGCGAGACGCGCTGGCTGGCCGGCCAGGGCGTCAAGGAGGTCATGCTCGTCAGCGAGAACAACACCTCCTACGGCAAGGACCTCGGCGACATCCGGCTGCTGGAGACGCTGCTGCCCGAACTGGCCGCCGTCGAGGGCGTCGAGCGGATCCGGGTCAGCTACCTCCAGCCGGCCGAGATGCGGCCCGGGCTGATCGACGTGCTGACCGGGACCCCCGGCGTGGTGCCGTACTTCGACCTGTCCTTCCAGCACTCCGCGCCGGGCGTGCTGCGGGCGATGCGCCGCTTCGGCGACACCGACCGCTTCCTCGAACTGCTCGACGCCATCCGCGCGAAGGCGCCCGAGGCCGGGGTGCGGTCCAACTTCATCGTCGGCTTCCCCGGCGAGAGCGAGGACGACCTCGCCGAGCTCGAGCGCTTCCTCACCGCCGCCCGGCTCGACGCGATCGGCGTCTTCGGCTACTCCGACGAGGACGGCACCGAGGCGGCCGGCTTCGAGGACAAGCTGCCCGACGACGTGGTCGCGGCCCGCCTGGCCCGCGTCTCGCGGCTGGCCGAGGAACTCACCGCGCAGCGCGCCGAGGAGCGCCTCGGCGCCACCGTCCGGGTGCTCGTCGAGGCCGTGGACGAGGAGACCGGCGAGGTCACCGGGCGCGCCGACCACCAGGCGCCCGAGACCGACGGACAGGTCGTGCTGACCCCGCTGCCCGAGGGCGCCGAGCTCGCGGTCGGCACCTTCGTCCACGCCAAGGTGACCGGCACCGAGGGCGTCGACCTGATCGCCGAGCCGCTGCCGGGGACCGCGTGTACCGAGGGGGCGGACAGATGACGGGAGACACCACCCCGCCTCCCGTCCCCGCCGTGGTGCCGCCCGGCGCGACCCGGGTGGAGTCCGTGCCGCGGGTGCCCGGGCTGTGGAACGTCGCGAACCTGCTGACGATGACCCGCCTGGTGCTGGTGCCCGGCTTCGTGCTGCTGCTCGTGCACGACGGCGGGCACGACCCGGCGTGGCGCTCGTTCGCCTGGGCGGCCTTCGCGATCGCGATGATCACCGACCTCTTCGACGGCGAGCTGGCCCGGCGCTACGGCCTGGTCACCGACTTCGGCAAGATCGCCGACCCGATCGCCGACAAGGCGATCATGGGCGCGGCCCTGATCTCGCTGTCCGCGCTCGGCGACCTGCCGTGGTGGGTGACCGCGGTCATCCTCGTGCGGGAGCTGGGGATCACGCTGCTGCGGTTCTGGGTGATCCGGCACGGCGTGATCCCGGCCAGCCGCGGCGGCAAGCTCAAGACGCTCACCCAGGGCGTGGCCGTGGGCATGTACGTCCTGGTGCTGACCGGGCCGCTGGCCACCACCCGGGCCTGGATCATGGGCGTGGCCGTGGTGCTGACCGTCGGCACCGGCGTGGACTACATCCGGCAGGCCGTCGTGCTGCGCCGGGCGGGGCTGGCGGCGGAGCGGCGGGCGCGGGCTGTGGCCGGGGCGGGGGCTGGGGTCGCCGAGAGCGCTCAGGCCGCTGCGGCCGGTGGCCCGGATGAGCCGGCGGTGCCGGGTGCCAGTGCGGGTGCGGGCGGCGCTTCGGCGGTGATCGAACCGGCGGTCGCGCCCGGAGCCACGGAGCGGGAGAGGCAGCAGGGCGCATGAGCCCCGCCGCCGAGGTCCTGCGGCTGCTGCGGGAGCGCGGGCAGACGCTCGCCGTCGCGGAATCCCTCACCGGCGGCCTCGTGGCCGCGGAGCTCACGGGGGTGCCCGGCGCCTCCCAGTCCTTCCGCGGGTCCGTGACGGCGTACGCGACCGCGCTCAAGCGGGAACTGCTCGGGGTGGACGCCGCCCTGCTGGCCGCGCGGGGCGCGGTCGACCCGGACGTGGCGCGGCAGATGGCCGGCGGCGCGCGTGACCGGCTCGGCGCCGATTGGGGGGCGGCCACCACGGGGGTCGCGGGTCCCGACCCGCAGGACGGGCGGCCGGTCGGCACCGTCTTCGTGGCCGTGGCGGGCCGGGACGGCACCGTCGTCGCCCCGCTGAGGCTGACCGGGGACCGTACCTCGATCCGGCACGCTTCGGTGACCGCGGTGCTGGAACTGCTCGCGTCAGAGCTCCGGAGGAGTACGGTTGCGGGTCCGGAGTCCGATCCGGCGCTCGCCGGCGGAAGCTCTCGGAATAACGGTCCTGGCACGAGTTCAGGGGCGGGGGATAGGGAAGAAGACGGGGGGAAGGGATGTTTGCAGCCCTGAGTGAACACGTCGACGCTCCCCGCACGGCTGGCGCGCGAGGCGGTACGGTGGGGCGAGAAGGTTGCGGTTTCGCGGTCCGAGGAGGGAGCCACCGATGATCCTGCTCCGTCGCCTGCTTGGTGACGTGCTGCGTCGGCAGCGCCAGCGCCAGGGCCGCACCCTGCGCGAGGTGTCCTCGTCGGCCCGCGTCTCGCTCGGCTATCTCTCCGAGGTGGAGCGGGGGCAGAAGGAGGCTTCCTCCGAGCTGCTCTCGGCGATCTGCGACGCCCTGGACGTGCCGATGTCCGAGGTGATGCGCGAGGTCAGCGACGATCTGTCGCTCGCCGAGCTGTCGCAGTCCGCCACGGTCGAGGCCCCGGCCGCCGCGCCGATGCGACCGCTGCTGGGCTCGGTGACGTCCGTCACCTCCGTCACAGCCGTTCCGTCCGCGTCGGACGAACGCATCACGATCAAGGCGCCCAAGAAGTCCGCGGAGGCCGTGGACGTGGTCGCCGCCTGAATCCGAGCCGCCCGCGAGCACGCGCGCGGCAGGCCCTGCCCCCGGGATCCGTCCCGGGGGCAGGGCCTTTTCGCCGGCCTTTCGCCGCCGGATCCCGCCCCCGGGCGTGTCGCCAAGCGCGGTGCCGGAAGACGGGGAAATCGCGGCCCGGGCGTGGCGCGGGCCGTCTTTTGCCATGTGTAGAGCGGCGAGGCAGGGTAGGCGAAGAAGGTCAGGACGGGACCAATCAGACCAGATGGCGTCGATCCGCGAGGAGACAAGCGCATGACTGTGGTGAAGAGCCCGCTGCCCGCACCGGCCCGCAAGATCGTCGGAGAGGCCCTTCAGGGTGCCCTCGTGGATCTGATCGACCTGTCGCTGCTGGCCAAGCAGGTGCACTGGAACGTCATCGGCCCCCGCTTCCGCACCATCCACCTCCAACTCGACGAGGTCGTGGAAACCGCGCGGAACGCCTCCGACACCGTCGCCGAGCGGGCCGCGGCCATCGGCGTCACACCCGACGGGCGCCCGCTCACCGTGTCCAAGACCAGCGGCATCGACACCGTCACCGACGGCTGGATCAAGGACAGCGACGTCGTGGACGCCATGGTCAACGCGCTCGACTCGATCATCACTCGAATGCGCGAACGCATCGCCGCCACCGACGACGCCGACCTGGTCAGCCAGGACATCATCATGGGCATCACCGCGGACCTGGAGAAGCATCACTGGATGTTCCAGGCGGAGAACGTCTGAGGCGCCGTGCGCGAACCCGAGGCGATACGGGAGGCCGCTCCTGCCCCTCCTCGCGCCGCCGTCCGTGCCCGCGCCGGTCCCCGTGACCTTCGCACCGGCCGCCGCCGCACGCTCCTCGCTCTTCTGGGCGGGGGGCTGTGGTGGTGGGCGGTGCTGCGGCTCGGCCTGCGGCCCGGTGGCGGCGGGGCCTGGACGGGCGTGACCGCCGCCGGCGGCTGGAGCCTCGGGCTGATACCCGTCCACGCGGTGCGCGCGCCCGGTCGGTCGGCGGCGCCCGCCGTCCCGCCCGGCTCTCAGGCCACCGAGGTCAGCCCTCGGTCGGTGCCGCGGCCGGGGCCGGTGCCGGGGTCTGGGTCGGCCCCGGACCTCGCTGGCAGCGCGGACACCAGTACGCCACCCGGCTCTCCTCCGCCCGGCCGTGCCGGGCCGACCTGATCGCCGTACCGCACCGCAGGCACGGCTGGTGCTCCCGGCCGTAGACCCAGTGCGTCCGGCCCCGCCGGGCGTCCCCGGTCGTCACGTGGCCCGGGCGGGCCTTGTTCGCCTCCAGCAGCCGCCGGGCCAGCGCCACCAGCTTCTCCGGCGCCGGCACCTCCCCGAAGGGCGTCCAGGGCGTCACCCCGCGCAGGAAGCACAGCTCGGCCACGTACACGTTGCCGACCCCCGCCAGGTTGCGCTGGTCCAGCAGCGCCTCCCCGACCGGGCGGTCCGGAACAGCGGCCAGCGCGGCCAGCGCCCTTGCCGGGTCCCAGTCCGGGCCCAGCAGATCCGGACCCAGGTGGCCCACGACGCTTTCCTCCTCGGCCATGGGCAGCAGTTCCAGCACCGGCAGCCGGTAGCCGACGGCCGTCCGCGCCCGCGTCTCCAGCACCGCCCGCACCTGGTGCTGCGGCCCGCCGCGCCAGCGCTCCCCGGGCGCGTACAGGTGCCACGAACCGTCCATCCGCAGATGGCTGTGGAGCGTCAGCTCACCCTCGACCCGCGCCATCAGGTGCTTGCCGCGTGCCACCACCTCCAGCACGTGCCGTCCGGCGAGGTCCACCGTCGCCAGCTTCGGCACCCGCAGATCGGCCCGCACCAACGCCTGCCCGCCCAGCGCCGCGTTCAGCCGCTGCGCGGTCAGCCAGACCGTGTCTCCTTCAGGCACTCCTCCATTCTGACGCGTGGATCCGGTGTCGGGGTGGGGTGGGGCGGGTGCGCTGCCGCGCGTTGGCGGGGCGCGAGTGCGGGCTCGGCCGCGGGTGGCGGTATGCGCGAGGTGCCTACGCGGACGGGTTCGGCGAAAGGCGCAGGGCTTGCGCACCTCCCGCACCCCTACCGAGCTCAGCCGTCCCGCAAGCGGAGGCCGCGCGGGGTGGCGTGGAAGCCGGCGGCTTCCAGGGCGCGGCCCAGGGGTGAGGTGAGCGCGGGTTCGCCGTTGGTCCGCTCCACCGTGAGGCGGCCCAGCGCGCCCTCGCGCACCGCCAGCGCGAGCGCGTCCGCCGCGGCCTGCACCCGTATCTCCTCCACGGGCCAGGACAGCAGCGTCTTGCCGCCCCGCTCGACGTAGAGGGCGAGCTCCCCGTCGGTGAGCACGACGAGAGCGCCCGCCTTGCGCCCGGGCTTGTGGGTGACCCCGGCGGGCTGTTCGGGCCAGGGCAGCGCCGCGCCGTACGGGTTGGCGGGGTCGGCCGCCGCCAGGACCACCGTGCGGGACTTCCCGTTGGGCTCCTCCGCCCGCTCTCGTGCCGTGTTCAGCGCCCGCAACCGGTCCACGGCGCCGTCCATCGCGAACTGCGCCGCGCCCAGCCCCTCCACCACGTAGCCGCGCCGCGCCTGCCCGGTCTCCTCGAACGCGGACAGCACCCGGTAGGCGGCGGAGAAGCCGCCCTCCACACCCTCGGCCGCGACGGCGCCCCGGGTGACCACGCCGTGCCGGTCGAGCAGGGCGTGCGTCAGGGCGTGCGCGCGCAGCGTCGGATCGGGCTCGGCGGCGGGCACCAGCGACCAGCGGCCGGCGGTCGTGGGCGGTCCCGACCGGGAGGCGGTCGACCGGGGTGCCCGCGCCGAGGCGAACGCGCTGTAGCGGCCGCGGGGGACGGCCCGCGGTGCCCGGTGCGCGGTGGAACCCGCGGTGCGGCCGGAGCCGAGCAGTGCCCGCAGCGGTGCCAGCGTGTCGTTGGTGAGCCGGCCCGACCAGGCCAGATCCCATACGGCGTCCGCGAGTTGGGGATCGGACGTCTCCTGCCCCGCAGCCCGGACCTGCTCCGCGATCTGCCGGAAGAAGAGCCCGTACCCGCCGGACAGCGCGGCCAGCACCGCCTCGTGCAGGGGGGTGAGCTCCAGGGGCTGCGGGTCCGGCAGCAGCAGCGGCGCGGTCTCGGCCAGGTAGAGGGAGACCCAGCCGTCCTTCCCGGGCAGTGATCCCGCCCCCGCCCACAGGATCTCGCCGGAGGAGGTCAGCTCGTCCAGCATCGCCGGGGTGTACCCGGTCACCCGTGAGGGCAGCACCAGCTTCTCCAGGGCCGACGCCGGCACCGCCGCGCCCTGCAACTGCTCCACCGCCCGCGCCAGCCCGTCCATCCCGCGCAGGCTGTGCGTGCCCACATGCTGCCACTGGGGCAGGAACATCCCGAGCGTCGCCGGCGGCACGGGCTCCAGCTCCTGCCGCAGCGCCGCCAGCGAACGGCGCCGCAGCCGGCGCAGCACCCCGGCGTCACACCACTCCTGGCCCGCCGCGCCCGGCCGGAACTCGCCCTGCACCACCCGGCCCGATGCCGCCAGTCGGTGCAGCGTGCCGTCCGCGACCGCCGCGCCCAGCCCGAACCGCGCCGCCGCCTCCCCGGTGGTGAACGGCCCGTGCGTGCGCGCGTACCGGGCCAGCAGGTCGCCCAGCGGGTCCTTCACCGGCTCGGTGAAGGCCACCGGGACGCCCACCGGCAGCGCCGTGCCCAGCGCGTCCCGCAACCGCCCGGCGTCCTCGACCGCCGCCCAGTGCTCCTCACCGGCGATCCGCACCCGGATCGCCCGCCGCGTGCGCTCCAACTCCTCGGCCCACCGCGGCTCGGCGCCCCGCACCGCGAGGTCCGCGCCGGTCAGCGGCCCGAGCAGCCGCAGCAGGTCGGCGACCCCTTCGGCGTCCTTGACCCTGCGGTCCTCCGTCAGCCACTGCAACTCGCTGTCCAGATCGGCCAGCACGTCCGCGTCCAGCAACTCGCGCAGCTCGGCCTGGCCCAGCAGTTCGGCCAGCAACCGCGAGTCCAGCGACAGGGCCGCGGCCCGGCGCTCGGCCAGCGGCGAGTCCCCCTCGTACAGGAACTGCGCCACGTACCCGAACAGCAGCGAGCGCGCGAACGGCGACGGCTCCTGGGTGTTGACCTCCACCAGCCGCACCCGGCGCGACTCGATGTCGCCCATCAGCTCCACCAGGCCCGGTACGTCGAACACGTCCTGAAGGCACTCCCGCACCGCCTCCAGCACGATCGGGAAGGACCCGAACTCCGAGGCCACCTGGAGCAGATGGGACGCCCGCTGCCGCTGCTGCCACAGCGGGGTGCGCTTGCCCGGATTGCGGCGCGGCAGCAGCAGGGCCCGGGCCGCGCACTCCCGGAACCGCGACGCGAACAGCGCGGACCCGCCCACCTGGTCCGTCACCAGCTGCTCGACCTCGCCCTTGTCGAAGGCGACGTCCGCCGCCCCGACCGGTGCCTGTTCCGGGTCGAACTCCGCGCCCCGCAGCCCCGGGTCGGAGTCCAGGAGGTCCAGGCCCATCAGGTCCGCGTCGGGCAGCCGCAGCACGATCCCGTCGTCGGCGTGCATCGCCTGCGCGTCCAGGCCGTAGCGCTCCTGGAGCCGGGCGCCGAGTGCCAGCGCCCACGGCGCGTGCACCTGGGCGCCGAAGGGGGAGTGGATGATCACCCGCCAGTCGCCCAACTCGTCCCGGAACCGCTCCACGACGATCGTGCGGTCGTCCGGCACGTGGCCGCACGCCTGCCGCTGCTCTCCCAGGTACGCCAGCACGTTGTCGGCCGCCCACGTGTCCAGGCCCGCCGCCGACAGGCGCTCCCGCGCCGCCTCCTGCGGCATCGCGCCCACCTCACGCAGCCAGCCGCCCAGCGCGCGCCCGAGCTCCAGCGGGCGGCCGAGCTGGTCGCCCTTCCAGAACGGCAGCCTGCCCGGCACGCCCGGCGCGGGCGAGACCAGCACCCGGTCCCGGGTGATGTCCTCGATCCGCCAGGACGTGGTGCCCAGGGTGAAGACATCGCCCACCCGGGACTCGTAGACCATCTCCTCGTCCAGCTCCCCGACCCGGCCGCCACCCTTCTTCGGGTCGGCCCCGGCGAGGAACACCCCGAACAGCCCGCGGTCCGGAATCGTGCCGCCGGAGGTGACGGCGAGCCGCTGCGCGCCAGGGCGGCCGGTGACGGTGTTGGCCACCCGGTCCCACACCAGGCGCGGGCGCAGCTCGGCGAAGGCGTCCGACGGGTACCGGCCCGCGAGCATGTCCAGCACCGCTGTGTAGGCCGAGTGCGGCAGCGAGGCGAAGGGAGCGGCGCGGCGGACCACGGAGAGCAGCTCGTCCACGTCCCAGGTGTCCAGGGCCGTCATCGCCACGATCTGCTGGGCCAGCACGTCCAGCGGGTTCGCCGGGACCCGCAGCGACTCGATCGCGCCCTCCCGCATCCGCTCGGTGACCACCGCGGACTGCACCAGGTCCCCGCGGTACTTGGGGAAGACCACGCCGGTGGACACCGCGCCCACCTGGTGCCCGGCCCGGCCGACCCGCTGGAGGCCCGAGGCGACCGACGGCGGCGACTCCACTTGGACCACGAGATCCACCGCCCCCATGTCGATGCCCAGCTCCAGGCTGGAGGTGGCGACCACCGCGGGCAGCCGGCCCGCCTTGAGGTCCTCCTCGACCAGCGCCCGCTGCTCCTTGGACACCGATCCGTGGTGGGCGCGGGCCAGCACCGGCGGGGCGCCCCTGGCCGCGCCCGACTCGGCCATGATCTCGGCGGGGGAGTGGGCCTCCGGCAGCGGCTCGCCCTCGGCCCGCTCGTGCCCCAGTTCGTTGAGGCGGTTGCACAGCCGCTCCGCCAGCCGCCGGGAGTTGGCGAAGACGATCGTGGAGCGGTGCGCCTGCACCAGGTCGGCGATCCTCTCCTCCACGTGCGGCCAGATCGACGGGCGCTGCGCCGCGCCGGCGGCCGGTCCGGTGTGCTCCTCCAGATCCGTCACCGGCGAGCCACCGAGCTCCCCCAGGTCCTCGACCGGCACCACCACCGACAGGTCGAAGCGCTTCTCGGAGGGCGGCTGCACGATCGTCACTCTGCGCTGCGGGGAGAGGTAACGGGCGATCTCGTCGACCGGGCGGACGGTGGCCGACAGCCCGATCCTGCGGGCCGGCCGGTCGAGCGTCCGGTCGAGCCGCTCCAGCGACAGGGCCAGGTGCGCCCCGCGCTTGGTGCCCGCCACCGCGTGCACCTCGTCCACGATCACCGTCTCCACCCCGCTCAGCGCCTCCCGCGCGGCCGAGGTGAGCATGAGGAAGAGGGACTCGGGCGTGGTGATGAGGATGTCCGGAGGGCGGGTGACCAGGGCGCGCCGCTCGGCCGCCGGGGTGTCGCCGGACCGGATGCCGACCCGCACCTCAGGCTCCGGCAGGCCCAGCCGCACCGCTTCCTGCCGCAGCCCGGCCAGCGGACTGCGCAGGTTGCGCTCGACGTCCACCGCCAGGGCCTTCAGCGGGGACACGTACAGCACCCGGCAGCGGCGGCGGGACTCGGCCGGGGGCGGGGTGGCGGCCAGCCGGTCCAGCGCGGCCAGGAACGCGGCCAGCGTCTTGCCCGACCCGGTGGGCGCGACGACGAGCACGTCGGAGCCCTCCGCGATGGCCGCCCACGCCCCGGCCTGGGCCGCGGTGGGCTCGCGGAACGCCCCCGTGAACCACGCGCGGGTGGCGGGGGAGAACGTGTCGAGACTGCTGTTTCCGGACATGGCCCCATCCTCCCTCGCCGGACCGACATCGTGCCGGGCCCGCCCCGGCGGCCTGTGGAAAACTCCTGGCGCGGGCACGCCAGAATGGCCCCATGACCTCCCGCGAGCAGGCCCGGCACTGGGAACACCCCGGGCTGCCCGGGGTCGACCTGCTGCGGGCCCGCTACGTCCGGCACACCTTCGCCCGGCACGCCCACGACGGCTACGTCATCGCGGCGGTCACCGGCGGCGTTCAGGGGATCGGCCTGCCGGGCGGGCGGGAGACGGCGGGCGCGGGCGGCGTGGTCCTCCGCCGTCACCCTCGCCCAGCGGGGCACCTCCGACGCCCGGCTCGGTTTCACCGTGACCGGTGCCAGCCTCTACGCGCTGTGTAACCTGACCACGCTGGTCGGCGCGCTGGGCGCCTCCGCGCTCGGTGACCCAGACGCCTGGGGGCTTGACGCGGCAGGTCCGGCCGTCTTCCTCGCCCTGCTCGCGCCCATGGTCAAGGGCCGCACCGAGCGGGCCGTTGCCGCGGTCGTGCTCGCCATCGGGTGCCTGCCGGTGCTGCCCGCGGGGGTTCCGGTGCTGATTGCCGTCGTGGCCGCGCCTCTGGTGCTGGTGGCCGGCCGCCGGAGGGCGCCGTCGGCCGACGCCGGTGGGCCCGTCGCCGCGGACACCCCGGACGAGACACGTGGGGAGGCGGCCCGATGAGTTCGTCGGCGAACGCCTGGATCGCCGTCACGGTGACGGCTCTCGGTTGCTACGGAGCCAAACTGCTCGGCTTGTCGGTGCCCGCGGGGCTGCTGGAGCGGCCGCTGGTCAAGAGACTGGCAGCCTTGGTGCCCATCGCGCTGCTCGCGGCGCTCACCGCCCTGCAGACCTTCGGCACGGGGCTGCGGCTCACGATCGATGCGAGGTCGGCCGGACTGGTTGCCGCGGCCGTCGCCCTGCTGCTGCGGGTGCCCTTCCTGGTCGTCGTCGCGGCGGCCGTGCTCGTGACGGCGGCGACCCGGGCGCTGGCCGGGATGTGAGGCGTGCAGGTGGGCGCATTGGGAGGTGACGCAGGGTCGGCCGGAGTCCCGGGTAAGGACCGCATCCCTGGCAGGCGGTGGTCACCGCCCGGTGCGCGCAATACTGGCACCCATGCGGTTGACCATTTTCTGGGAGCGGATGCGCGCCCATTTCGGCGACGTCTACGCCGACTCCTTCGCCCGGGACCACGTGATGTCCGAGCTGGGCGGCCGAACGGTGATCCAGGCGCTGGACGACGGCTGGGAGGCCAAGGACGTGTGGCGGGCCGTCTGCGCCGCCATGGACGTGCCCTCCTCACGGCGCTGACCGCCCGTCACCCCCACGGCGCACCGGCTCGGGGTGCGCTAATGCACTGATATCAGGACTTGCCGCCCGATCAGCCCCAGACTTGCTCTGTGGCAGGCAGTGGCGAGACCCCCGACCCGGCGGCCCGCCCGCCGGGCGGCGAGCCCCGTGCGGCGGCGGGCTCCCGGATGCCGCGCTGGCTGCCCCGCGCCCTCGTCCTGGCGCTGGCCCTGGTGGCCACGTACGAGTTCGCGCACTGGGTCTTCGACCGGCTCGTCGGCCTGTTCGTCAACGTCCTGGTCTCCTTCTTCTGCGCCCTGGCGATCGAGCCCGCGGTGGACTGGATGGCGCAGCGCCGGGTCCGCCGCGGGCTGGCCACCGGCCTGGTGATGCTGGTGGTGTTCCTCGCCGCGGCCGCCTTCCTCCTGGCGCTCGGCTCCCTGCTCGTCGACCAGGTCAGGACCATCGCGCGCGAGCTGCCGCAGTACGTGGACGACGTCGTGCGGTGGATCAACCGCACCTTCGGCACCCACCTCGACACCGGCAGACTCCAGGACCGGGTCCTGCACTCCGACTGGGTCCGCACTTACCTGGCCAGCGGCGCGGCCAGCGTGTGGGGCATCTCGGCGACGGTCCTCGGGACGGTCTTCCAGATCTTCACCGTGCTGCTGTTCACCTTCTACCTCGCCGCCGACGGGCCGAGGCTGCGGCGGACCGTCTGCTCGATGCTGCCGCCCGCCCACCAGGCGGAGGTGCTGCGCGCCTGGGACATCGCCGTGGCCAAGACCGGCGGCTACCTCTACTCCCGCGCCCTGATGGCCCTGATCTCCGGCCTCGCCCACTTCGGCCTGCTGCAGGGGCTCGGCGTGCCGTACGCGCCCGCGCTCGCGGTGTGGGTGGGCCTGGTCTCGCAGTTCATCCCGACCGTCGGTACGTACCTGGCCGGCGCGCTGCCGATCCTCATCGCCTTCGCCCAGGATCCCTGGGACGCGCTGTGGGTGCTGTGCTTCGTCGTGGTCTACCAGCAGTTCGAGAACTACCTGCTCCAACCGCGGATCACCGCCCGCACCGTCGACATCCACCCGGCGGTCGCCTTCGGCTCCGTCGTCGCCGGCACTGCCCTGCTCGGCGCGGTCGGCGCGCTCATCGCCATCCCGGCCACCGCCACCCTCCAGGGCTTCCTCACCGCATACGTCCGGCGCTACGAGGTCGTCGGCAGAAAGGCGTGACGGCGCGTCTTCGTCCGTGGGCGGCCGTGAGTTCGGCGACGGGAGGGCCGTGGCCCGACGGGTGATCGACGGATGATCGGCGGATGATCGGCGGGGTCGGCGAAGCCTCCGTCCGCCGCGGACCCGCGCGGCGGGTCGCTTGACACGAAATTCGAACATCCATTCTTATAGGGGGAACCGGGCGGATTCTCCGCGGCGGTGGGACGGTTTCCCTGCGGATTTCGCCCGACCCACCGGAGTTGTCCACAGGTCCGGGGCCGACGTCGGGCGCTCTGTCAGTGGCAGGCGCTAGCGTCATGGACGTGAAGCGATCGAACCAGACATCCCGGGTGGAACCCATGGCAGGAAACGACCGCGAGAAGGCGCTCGACGCCGCGCTCGCACAGATTGAACGGCAGTTCGGCAAGGGCGCCGTCATGCGACTCGGCGACCGGCCGAACGAGCCCATCGAGGTCATCCCCACCGGGTCGACCGCCCTGGACGTCGCGCTCGGTGTCGGCGGGCTGCCCCGCGGCCGCGTCGTGGAGGTGTACGGCCCGGAGTCCTCCGGCAAGACGACCCTCACCCTGCACGCGGTGGCCAACGCCCAGCGGGCCGGGGGCACCGTGGCGTTCGTGGACGCCGAGCACGCCCTCGACCCCGACTACGCCAAGGCACTGGGCGTGGACACGGACAACCTGATCCTGTCTCAGCCCGACACCGGCGAGCAGGCGCTGGAGATCGTGGACATGCTGGTCCGCTCCGGCGCGATCGACCTGATCGTGATCGACTCCGTGGCAGCCCTCGTGCCGCGGGCCGAGATCGAGGGCGAGATGGGTGACTCCCACGTGGGTCTGCAGGCCCGCCTGATGAGCCAGGCGCTCCGCAAGATCACCAGCGCGCTCAACCAGACCAAGACCACCGCCATCTTCATCAACCAGCTGCGCGAGAAGATCGGTGTGATGTTCGGCTCGCCGGAGACCACCACCGGTGGCCGGGCCCTGAAGTTCTACGCCTCGGTCCGGATCGACATCCGCCGGATCGAGACGCTCAAGGACGGCACGGAGGCGGTCGGCAACCGCACCCGCGTCAAGGTCGTCAAGAACAAGGTCGCGCCGCCCTTCAAGCAGGCCGAGTTCGACATCCTCTACGGCCAGGGCATCAGCCGCGAGGGCGGCCTGATCGACATGGGTGTCGAGCACGGCTTCGTCCGCAAGTCCGGTGCCTGGTACACCTACGAGGGCGACCAGCTCGGCCAGGGCAAGGAGAACGTCCGCAACTTCCTGAAGGACAACCCGGACCTCGCGGACGAGATCGAGAAGCGCATCAAGGAGAAGCTCGGCGTCGGCGTGCCGAGGACGGAGGCCCCGGGGGCCCAGCCGGGAGCGGATGCGGCGGGCGTGCCGGCCGACGTCGTCAAGGCCGATGCCGCCAAGGCTGAGGTCCCGGCTCCGAAGAAGGCGACCAAGGCCACCGCCGCGAAGGCCTGACGTCATGACGCGCAGGTCCCAGGAGCGCGGCGGCTCTTCCGAGTCGAGGGCCTCGCAAGAGCCGCCGCTTGACCCCGAGGAGCGGGCGCGGGCGCTGTGCCTGCGCCTGCTCACCGGGACGCCCCGCACCCGCAGGCAGCTCGCCGACGCCATGCGGAAGCAGGAGATCCCCGACGAGGCCGCGGAGCACGTCCTGGAGCGGTTCCAGGACGTCGGCCTCATCGACGACCAGGCGTTCGCCAACGCCTGGGTGGAGTCGCGCCATCGCGGCCGCGGCCTTGCCAGGCGCGCCCTCGCCGTCGAGCTGCGCCACCGCGGCGTGGACGCGGAGCTTGTGAGCGAGGCCGTCGGGCTGCTCGACTCGGAGCAGGAGGAGGAGACCGCCCGCGAGCTGATACGCCGACGGCTCCCGGGCACCCGCGGCCTGGACCGGGACAAGAGGATCCGGCGCCTCGCGGGCATGCTGGCCCGCAAGGGATACCCGGAGGGCCTGGCCCTCAAAGTGGTCCGTGACGCCCTCGCCCAGGAGAGCGTCGCCGAGGAAGGGGAGGAGGAGCCATGGACATGGGAGAGCGAATAGCGAGAGCCGGCGCACCGGGCTCGCCGTCCCTCACCGGGTGCGCCCGCTGACCCTCCGCCCCGCCGTGCCACCGTCGCCGGAGTCGGGGCCGTCGTCCTCCCCCTCGGGGTGGTCGTGGCCCTCCCCGCCGGACCCGACAGCGACGGGCGGCCCGCCCCGTGTCAGGTCCGCGTAGGAGTACAGCTCGGCCGGGCGGCAGCCCACCATGGCCGTCACCAGGTGCCCGTCCGGCCGGATGAGCAGCACGGTGTGCGCGGTGGCACCCGGGTAGGTCTCGGCGACCACGAGTTCGGCCCGGGTCGGCAACGCCGCCACGGCGGAGGCCAGCCGGGGCATCAGACCCGCCGTCAGCCAGTGCCGTGACGCCCACACCCCGGTGCCCGGTGCGACCAGCACCACGACCAGCCCGCGCCCGAGCCGGTCGCGCAGCCGTCCCACCGTGCCGTCCAGCGCCGTCACCGGCACGTCGCCGACCACTCCGCCCGGCGGTGTGTCGCACTCCGCCACCAGGGGCGGGGCTCCGGACTTCCCGCCCGAGGCACCACGCGGTGCCGGCACGGCCAGCGGAGAGCGGTTGTACACCGATGAGGCGGCGACCGCACCGAGCCCGAGGTGGCTGTCGGTCAGCAGTTCCGTCTGCCCGCGGGCGGAGCCGGACAGCAGCGTCTGGCGGACCGTCTGCCAGGCACCGTTCGCCCGCAGCAGCGGGAGCGCCTGGTCGGTGGCGCGCAACCGACCGCCGACGGCACCGCGCCGCTCGGCCTCGTAACTGTCCAGCAGAAGATCGGAGGCGCCGTCGTGAAAGGCCAGAGACAGTTTCCAGGAGAGGTTCTCGGCGTCCCGCAGCCCCTCCTCGACGCTCTGCGCGCCCAGCGCGCCCATCAGGTGCGCGGCGTCCCCCGCGAGGAAGACCCGCCCCGACCGCCACCGCCGGGCCAGCCGCTGGTGCACCGGGTAGTCCGCCGCGCCCACCAGGTCGTAGGGCACCACACGACCGCACCAGGCGGTCAGCGCGGCGCGGAGGCGTTCGGCCATGGCCTCGGGGGTGACCTGCCGCCCCGGCACGGGCAGCAGCCAGTCCAGCCGCCACAGTCCGCCCGGCAGCGGCCGGGCCGTGATCTCCTGGCCGGCGGGGGCGCCCGGCGGGTCGCGGTGCAGCAACGCCACGCCGGGCTCGGGCAGTTCGGCCCGCACGGTCGTCACCGCGAGCCGGTCGACGGCGGTCCGGCCGGGGAACCGTACGCCCAGCAGCTTGCGGACGGTCGACCGCGGACCGTCGCACCCCACCAGGTAGCTGCCGCGCCACCAGGTCTCCTGCGCTCCGCTGGTGTGCACGGTGACGCCGCGCGGGTCCTGCTCGACCGCGTCCACCCGGCAGCCGGTCTCCACGCGGACCGAACCGCAGTTCAGCAGGGCCGTCCGCAGACCGTGGACGAGCAGGTGCTGGGGGATGTGGACGGGCGCCTCGGCCCGGTCCGGCCCGAAGTCGATCCGCAGCACCTCCGCGCGCCGACGCAGGGTGCGCCAGCCTGTCCAGGTCGCGCCTTCGGAACGCACCCCACGGTAGCCGAGGCGTTCCACCAGCGCCGCTGTCGCCGCGCCGAGCACGGCGGTGCGCACCGGCCGCAGCGCTTCGGCGTCGGCGGGCACGTCGGCCTCGTCGAGCAGGATGACGGGCACGTCACGGCGGGCCAGGGCGAGGGCGAGGAGCAGGCCCACCGGGCCTGCTCCAACGACGATCACCGGGTCCACGCAGCAGCCCCCGGAAGAAGTGCGGTCACAAAGCGTATGCAACTCATTGCGCCTGCCCACGTCAAGCGACGGTCCCACGTCGGCGCGGTGCGCTGTCGGCACACCCGGCGCACACCGAGCGCACCGGACGGCGCCCGCGAAGCGTACCGGGTGGATAACGGTCCGGCGCGTGAGCCTGTACCCCCTTGACGCACCGGGGCCCGATCGGAGTGGATTCCGTCGGAAGGTCCGCGCACCGATTCCAGTGTGATCATCGCACCGGTCAACCGCGCGCACCACCAGCGTCCAGGTACGTGAGCGGATGGAACGGTTCCAAGCCGGTCGCAAGCGGATACAACCGCACATCGGAGGAGGTGACGCATGCGCCTGCTGCTCGTGGAGGACGACGACCGGGTCGCCGCCGCCCTCTCCGCCGTGCTCGGCAAGCACGGCTTCGACGTGCGGCACGCCCGCAGTGGCGAGGAGGCGATCCATGCGCTGCTGCCCGACGGCGGCCCCGAGTACGACTGCGTGCTGCTCGACCTGGGCCTGCCCGACCAGGACGGCTTCGAGGTGTGCAGCCGCATCCGCCGCCGCGCGTCCACACCCGTGATCATGGTGACCGCCCGGGCCGATGTCCGTTCCCGCATCCACGGCCTCAACCTCGGCGCGGACGACTACGTCGTGAAGCCGTACGACACCGGCGAACTGCTCGCCCGGATACACGCCGTCAGCCGCCGCCCGCCGCTGCGCCCGGCCTCGCCCGCGGGGAGCACCGCCTCCGCTCCGGCCGGTACGGACACCGCCCCCGAACCGGCGGCGCCCGCCGAGGAGGAGAAGCTGAAACTCGGCCGGGTGGCGATCGAACTGCCCACCCGCCGCGTCACCGTGGACGGCGACCCGATAGCGCTGACCCGCAAGGAGTTCGACCTCTTGGCGCTGCTCGCCCAGCGGCCCGGCGTCGTCTTCCGCCGCGAGCAGATCATCAGTGAGGTGTGGCGCACCGCGTGGGAGGGCACCGGCCGCACCCTGGAGGTGCACGTGGCCTCGCTCCGCTCCAAGCTGCACACCCCGGCCATGATCGAGACGGTGCGCGGAGTGGGTTACCGCCTCGTCGTCCCGGTCGGCTGACGGCGGCGGTCGGACACCCACGTGCGCGCACGACTCCTCCCCCTGCTCATCGTGCTGATGGCCGGCGTCCTGCTGGCCCTCGGCTTCCCGCTGGCCGCGAGCCAGGCGGCCGCCCAGCAGCAGCGGGTGGTGGTGGACCGGATCGACGACACGACCCGCTTCGCCGCCCTGGCCCAGTTCGTCACCGCGCGCTACGAGGAGTCCGACGGTGACCCGGCGGACGACGAGCGCCTGCACACCCTGCGCACCGAACTTGCCCGCTACGAGCAGCTGTACGGCATCAAGGCGGGCGTCTTCTACCGCGACCGCACCGCCATGGCCGCAGCCCCCGGGGGCTGGACCGTCCCCGCCTCCGGCGAGCTGTACGACGCCTACGAGTCGGCGCTGCTCGGCCGGCGCGTCCACAACCCGCGGCAGGTGTGGCCCTGGCAGCACCGCCTGCTCGCCATCGCCTCGCCGATCGTGCGCGACGGCGACGTGGTCGCGGTGGTCGTCACCGATTCGCCGACCGGGGCGCTGCGGTCGCGCATCCTGCACGGCTGGCTGCTGCTGATCGCGGGGGAGACCGCCGCCATGGCGATCGCGCTGCTCTTCGCCGTGCGGCTGACCGCATGGGTGCTGCTGCCGGTGAGGACTCTCGACCGCGCCACGCACGACATCGCGACGGGGCGGATGAAGTCCCGCGTGCGGGCTTCCGGCGGTCCACCGGAACTCCGCCGCCTGGCCCGGTCGTTCAACGAGATGGCGGACAACGTCGAGGCCGTCCTGGAGCAGCAGCGTGCCTTCGTCGCGGACGCCTCCCACCAGTTGCGCAACCCGCTGTCCGCGCTGCTGCTGCGGATCGAGCTCCTCGGACTCGAGCTGCCGGCCGGCCACACCGAGGCGGAGTCGGTCAAGGAGGAGGGCCACCGGCTCGCCCGGGTGCTCGACGACCTGCTCGGCCTGGCGGTGGCCGAGAACTCCGGCAGCCACACGGAGTTCACCGACATCGCGGAGCTGTCCAGCGCCCGGGTGGACGCCTGGCGACTGGTCGCCGAGCAGTCCGGGGTCATGCTGGAGTTCGCCGGGCCGGCGGACGGATCGGCGACCGGGTGGGTCGACGCGGTCGCGCTGTCCAGCGCCCTGGACGCCGTGCTCGACAACGCGATCAAGTTCACGCAGGAGGGGTCGATGGTGGCGACCGCGGTCTCGGTGGCCGGTGAACACGTCGTAGTGGCTGTGGCGGACGGCGGCCCGGGCCTGACCGACGACGAACTGGCCCGGATCGGCGACCGCTTCTGGCGCAGCACCCGCCACCAGAACGTGCAGGGCTCCGGCCTCGGGCTGTCCATCGCGCGCTCCCTGCTCCGCCGGGGCGGCGGCGCCATCCGCTTCGCCCGCCGCCAGCCGCACGGCTTGGAGGTCACCCTGACGGTGCCGCGCACGGCGCCGGTGACGGTCTGACGGATCGGTGGGGCCCGGCGAGACCTGGTGCGACGCCTGGGGTGCGACCTCGCACGGCCGCCACCGCCCCGCCCTTGCCGAGGCGCTACGACTCCGCCGCTACGGCTTGACCGACCGGTAGTAGCGCTCGGCGCCCACGTGCAGTGGCAGTGGATCGGTGAAGACGGCAGTGCGCAGGTCCACCAGCTGCGCCGCGTGCACCACCTTGCCGATCGAGTCGCGGCTGTCGATGACCGCCTGGGTCAGCCGCTGCACCAGACCGGCGTCGGCGTGCACCGTGGTGACCAGCAGGTTCGCCACGGCGATGGTCTCCACCGCCTGCCCGTTCTGCGCCCGTGGGTACGCGTCGGCGGGCATCATCGCCTGCCGGTAGTACTGCATCTTGGGCCCCATGGCATGCAGCCGGGCGACGAGGTCGCCGAGCTGCACCAGCCGGATCTCGCCCTGGGCGGCCATCGCGCCCACCGCTGCCGTCGGCAGGCCGCCGGACCAGAAGAACGCGTCCAGCCGACCGTCGCGCAGCATCGAAGGCGCCTGGTCGATGCCCACCGGCTCGGCCGTGAGGTCCTTGTCGATGTCGAGGCCGGCGGCGGTCAGCAGCCTGCGGGTGATCAGGTTCACGCCGGAGCCCGCCTGACCGACGCCGACCCGCAGGCCCCGCAGGTCCCGGGCCGAGCGGACCTTGGAGCCGCGCGGCACGACCAGCTGCATGTAGTCGTCGTACAGCCGCGCGCAGGCCCGCAGGTCGCTGCGGCCGGGCCCGGTGTAGCTGGCCACGGCGTCTGCCGCGGCGATGGTGAAGTCGGCCCGGCCGGTCACCACCCGCTCGATGTTGTCCACCGAGCCCACGGTGTGCACGAGATCGACGCGCACGCCGGGCAGCGCGGTCCTCAGGTCCGCCTTGAGCAACATCCCGTACTTCTCGTAGACGCCGTCGCGCGCGCCGGTCGCCAGCGAGATCGGCCGCTTCGGGTACGACGGGCCGTCCGACGGCATCAGCCACCACAGCAGCAGCGCCAGCGCTGAGGCCGTGGCCAGCACCACCTGGAGGGTGCGGCGGGTGCCGAGTCCGCCCCCGGTGTGCCCGATCAGCCGCCCGCGCAGCTGGTCGCGGAGGCGCACGCCGAGCGGGGAGAGGTCCATGCCCCGCGATCCTGCCAGCCGGGCGCACCGGACGGAAGGTGCGATCCGGGGCGCCCGGCGCCATGGCCGGGCGTCCCGGGGCGGTATCCGGGTTCGGGATGTCCGGGGCAGCGCCTACCCTGGGTGCATGACCGCGCAGGACACCGCTCGCCAGCGAAGCTACGAGATCCGCACCTATGGGTGCCAGATGAACGTCCACGACTCCGAGCGGCTGGCCGGCCTCCTGGAAGGCGCGGGTTATGTGCGGGCGTCCGAGGACGCCGAGGGCGCCGACGTCGTCGTCTTCAATACCTGCGCGGTCCGGGAGAACGCCGACAACCGGCTCTACGGCAACCTCGGCCAATTGGTTCCGAGGAAGGCCGCCCGGCCCGGCATGCAGATCGCGGTCGGCGGCTGCCTGGCGCAGAAGGACCGCGACACCATCGTCAAGCGCGCCCCCTGGGTCGACGTCGTCTTCGGCACCCACAACATCGGCAGCCTGCCGGTGCTGCTGGAGCGGGCCAGGATCGCCGACGAGGCGCAGGTGGAGATCGTCGAGTCACTGGAGACCTTCCCCTCCACGCTGCCCTCGCGCCGCGAGTCCGCCTACGCCGCCTGGGTCGCGATCTCCGTGGGCTGCAACAACACCTGCACGTTCTGCATCGTGCCCGCGCTGCGCGGCAAGGAGAAGGACCGCCGCCCCGGCGACGTGCTCGCCGAGGTCGAGGCCCTGGTCGCCGAGGGCGTCATCGAGGTCACCCTGCTGGGGCAGAACGTCAACGCGTACGGCTCGGACATCGGCGACCGCGAGGCGTTCGGCAAGCTGCTGCGGGCCACCGGCGGGATCGAGGGGCTGGAGCGGGTCCGCTTCACCTCGCCCCACCCGCGCGACTTCACCGACGACGTGATCGCCGCCATGGCCGAGACGCCGAACGTGATGCACCAGCTGCACATGCCGCTCCAGTCCGGTTCGGACCGGGTGCTGAAGGCGATGCGCCGCTCGTACCGGCAGGACCGTTACCTCGGCATCATCGAGAAGGTGCGCGCCGCCATGCCGGACGCCGCCATCACCACCGACATCATCGTGGGCTTCCCCGGCGAGACCGAGGAGGACTTCGAGCAGACCCTGCACGTGGTGCGCGAGGCCCGCTTCACGCAGGCCTTCACCTTCCAGTACAGCAAGCGGCCCGGCACGCCCGCCGCCGAGATGGACGGGCAGATCCCGAAGGCCGTCGTCCAGGAGCGGTACGAGCGGCTGGTCGCGCTCCAGGAGGAGATCTCCTGGGAGGAGAACAAGAAGCAGGTCGGCCGCACCGTGGAGGTGCTGGTCGCCGAGGGCG
Organism: uncultured Actinomycetota bacterium; assembly: GCA_963756705.1. Classification (GTDB taxonomy): domain Bacteria; phylum Actinomycetota; class Actinomycetes; order Streptomycetales; family Streptomycetaceae; genus Actinacidiphila. The sequence goes on from CAVWOS010000013.1 coordinate 459,832, forward strand.
AGGGGCGCAAGGACGACGCCACCCGGCGGCTGTCCGGGCGCGCCCCCGACAACCGGCTGGTTCACTTCGAGCGCCCCGAACAGCCCGTCCGGCCCGGCGACATGGTGACCGTGGAGATCACCTACGCCGCCCCGCACCACCTGCTCTCCGAGCGGCCCGCCCTGGGCGTGCGCCGCACCCGCGCCGGGGACGCCTGGGAGGCGCGGCAGGGCGCGGCGGAGAGCAAGCCCCAGGGCGTGATGCTCGGCCTGCCGACGATCGGCGCGCCTGTGCCGTCGCAGGGCGCCGTACCCGCCGGCGCGGGCGGCTGCGCCTGCGACTGAGGCCGGAGGCGGCCCGGGGCCGGAGGAGTGCGCCGGACGGACGTCACCCGTGCACCTCGGCCGCGCCCCGTGATGGCCGCGGGTGCGGGGACGCCGCCGGCCCCGTCCGGTGAGGACGGTGCACGGTGGCCGATAGGGTTCCGGCATGCTGGTCGCCGCCGCAGTCTGCCCCTGCCCGCCGCTCCTCGTGCCCGAGGTGGCGGTCGGCGCCGCGCCCGAACTCGACGCCCTGCGCGCGGCCTGCGCGGACGCGGTCGGGGTGCTCGCCGCCGCCCGCCCCGAGCGGCTGGTGGTGATCGGCCCGGCCGAACGCCCGGGCCGGGGGGTCTTCCCGCCCGGTGCGCCCGGCTCCTTCCGTTCCTTCGGGGTCGCCCTCGACGTGACCCTCGGCAGCCCGCAGGAGCCCGCGGGCGACACCGACGAGAGCCCCGAGCCCGACGACGTGCCTTCGTTGCCGCCCTCGCTCTCTGTCGGGGCGTGGCTGCTGCGCGGGTGGAGCGCCGCGCCGGTCGAGGGCCTGGGCGTCGGTGAGCAGTTGGAGCAGGAGCAGTGCGCCGTCGCTGGTCGGGCGATCGCCGGCTCCGCGAACCGGGTCGCGCTGCTGGTGATGGGCGACGGCAGCGCCTGTCGTACGGTCAAGGCTCCCGGCTATCTCGACGAGCGCGCCGAGCCCTTCGACGCAGCCGTGGCAACGGCGCTCGGAGCCGCCGACACGCACCGACTGGCCTCGCTCGACCCGGAGTTGGCGCATACCCTCCAAGCCGCCGGCCGCGCGCCCTGGCAGGTGCTCGCCGGTGCCGCCGAGGGCGCGGGCCTGAAGGGCGAACTGCTCCACGACTCGGCGCCGTACGGGGTCGGCTACTTCGTCGCGACCTGGACGTAGTCAGGTCCGACACCGGTGCCGCACGGGCCGTCCGCGGCCCGATCCGGCGCGGTGGACGGGCCGCGGCTGGTGGAGGACCGCGGCCGTCCGGTACCGGGCGGCCGCCCATACCGCGGGGCGGCGGGGCGGCTCTGGCCGGCGGCGAGGAGCGGTCAGGAGGAGCCGTCGCTCTTCTTCCCGTGGTCGTCGACGGCGCCCTTCGCCTTCTCCACGCCGGAGTCGATCTTCTCGCCGTACTTCCCGCCGGTCTTCTTGTCCATGGTGTCGCCGGCCTTGTCCAGTCCCTGGTCGATCTTGTCCCCGTGCTGGCGCGCGAGGTCACCGGCCTTGTCCTTGGACATGCCGAGCTTTTCCTTGAGCGTGGTCATGAAGCTCATCAGGCACCTTTCCTCGAGTTCCCTCGATTCCCTCGAAGCTCCCCCGCGGATGACGGCCAAGGGAGGGCCGGGGTGTGCCGTCACACCCGCTGATCAGGGCGAAAAGCGTGGTACGGCCGCATTTCACCCCTTCCTCACACGACCATACTCGGGGCTCCGGGGTTTCGCGTGGGCAGCCGTCACGGCCTGTGGACAACCGCTTCCCGCCCGCATACGGCATGATGATCACCCGATCGGGACGGGCCACCGGCATTTGGGAGACTGGCAGCGTGAACAAGCATGTCGTCGCCGTCGTCGGGCCCACCGCGGCCGGGAAGTCCGATCTCGGCGTGGCCCTGGCCCACGCCCTTGGCAGCGAGGTGATCAATGCCGACTCCATGCAGCTCTACCGGGGCATGGACATCGGCACCGCCAAGCTGACCACTGGGGAACGCCAAGGCGTGCCGCACCACCTGCTGGACATCTGGGATGTGACCGAGGCTGCCAACGTCGCCGATTACCAGCGGCTGGCGCGGGCCGAGATCGACCGGCTGCACGCCGAGGGGCGGGTCCCGGTGCTGGTCGGCGGGTCCGGCCTGTACGTCCGCGCAGCCCTGGACGTCCTGGATTTCCCCGGCACCGACGCCGCCGTCCGCGCCCGGCTGGAGGCCGAACTCGAACTGCGCGGCTCCGGCGCGCTGCACGCCCAGTTGGCCGCCGTCGACCCCGAGGCGGCGCGGCAGATCCTGCCCGGCAACGGGCGCCGCATCGTCCGCGCACTGGAGGTCGTGGAGATCACCGGGCAGCCCTTCACCGCCAACCTCCCCGGACACGAGTCCGTCTACGACACCGTGCAGATCGGGGTCGGCGTGCCGCGGCCGGAGCTCGACGAGCGCATCGCCACTCGCGTCGACCGCATGTGGGCGGCCGGACTCGTCGACGAGGTGCGCGCCTTGGAAGCCGAGGGGCTCCGGGAGGGCCGCACCGCCTCCCGCGCGCTCGGCTACCAGCAGGTGCTCGCCTCCCTCGCGGGGGAGTGCACCGAGGACGAGGCCCGCGCCGAGACCGTACGGGCCACGAAGCGGTTCGCCCGGCGACAGGAATCGTGGTTCCGGCGCGACCCGCGCGTCCACTGGCTGACCACCCGCGGAAAGGAACTCACCGAGCAGGCGCTGGCGTTGGTCCGGGAAGCTCCAAGAAGC
>CAVWOS010000014.1:0-155360 GCA_963756705.1 uncultured Actinomycetota bacterium
TCGGAGCCACACGCCAGTTGATACTCAACCGCATCCTTCGCACGCCGGATCTTCGGCCATCACGACTGTCTGGTCGGCAACGCGCCGCGGACCTACAGCAGCGGCACGCCTGTGCCGTATACCGTCGCCCCCGCCACAGCGATGACGAGGATGAGGACGACCTCACCATGTTCACGCTCTTCGGGGACGAGTCACCGTTCATCGGGGCCGGCGAACTCGTCTACCAGTGGAATCCTCCCATGAGCATCCAACTGCTGAGGAAAAGCGACGACGACGCACCGCTCCACGAAATCGAGCACTCCGTACCGCCATTCCAGGCACACGAACTAGTTGACCACCTGCGCGCGGCGGTTCAAATGCTGGACTCCGACAGCCAGGACGTCCGGCTCCCCACACAGGTGCGCGACCGCGTATACGTGGCCGAAACCGACGTGGCGGCGGACCATTCCCTCCTTCCGACCGCGTTCGGCGAACAAAATCTCCGCGACATCATCAACACGCCCGGATCCAAGCAGCACCACTTCCTCGAAGTCACCACGCCCGCTGCGGGATCAGAGTACATGGCAACCGTCTTGTTGCATGTCAGCCTGCAGGGACGCACCTTGAGCATCTCCACGGCAGCGTGCGTCCTCGCTCACACGCCGAGATCGTTCCAGCGCACCGCGGAATTCGGCCACCACGGGGCCATGGCCGTCATATGGGCAGCCTTCCGTGAACTGATCGCCATGCCTTCGGAGATCCAGAACTCATGGCGAGCGGCCCGCTACTTCTACTGCTTGGGCAAGGCAGCCGTACTTCCCCGCGACCTCACCTCCGCACCCGTCCGCAACGTCCTGATCGGCAGTCGTGTGAGCATACGGGAGAAATCAGCACAGGCATGGTCCAAGATCCAACTAGAGAAGAGCGACATCCTGGGCCGGATGAAGACAATCGAGCGGAGGCTGCTCCGAGCCACCAGTGACTTCCTGGCCTCCAAGGATGTGGACATATCCGAATTCACCGACCGCGCGCTCAACATCATCAACAGCGGCATCTTCAACTTCGGCGACAACAACAACTTCAGCAACAACGCAACGGGCGACGCAGCTCAGGTCGCCGTCTCCGCGAACCAGTCGGCAGGCTCCGGCAATCCCAGCAGTGGAGGAAGTCAGTGAACACCAACCGAGGAATCATCAGCCAGGGCGACAACAACAACTTCAGCGGCAACGCCATCGGGGAACACGCCCAAGTCTCCGCGGCCGCCCCGGCCGTTGGCCCCACAGGCGCCACTACCGACAGCGCAGCCGACGAAGGAGGGACGAGTACATGGGACATTGGCGTGGTCACGATCCTCAGCGAGGAACTGCGCTCCGTGATAGACGAGTTGAACTTGACGCGCCATAAGGCACCGGGCGGACTGTACTTCTACCAGGGCAGCCACAGCACGTCGGAATCAACCATCCGCATAGTGGCCACCCAGAGCCAGAGCCAGGGACAACGGTCGGCGATGGCTGCCCTGGACAACCTACGCCGCCACTACACGCCGCGACTGTGGGCCCTGGTTGGTGTCGGCGGAGGAATCCACGCCGAGCACGCCCGCATCGGCAACGTCATCGTCTCCACCGAGGTCGTCTATTACGAGAATCGCAAGATCAATCCCCGTGGGGAAGTCCGCCGCCGCGGGGAGCACAGGCAGGCCCCGGCAGCGGTCGTCCACGCGGTGAACGCCTTTTTCACCGATCACGGGACTCCAGCACACGTACAGGGCCAGCTCTCCGCCCACACCTCGGAGGAGTTCGAGGTCTACCCGGGAGTCATCGGGTCCGGCGAAGCCGTCATAGCCGACGGTGAGAGCGACATCCGCAGGTACCTCATGGATTACCACGAGAAGGTTCTGGCGGTGGACATGGAAGCCGGCGGACTGAGCCAGTACTGGCAGGAGAACTCTGTCCACAGTGGGGTCAACCCCGGCTGGATCGTGATCCGGGGCGTGTCCGACAACGCCGACGAGGAGAAGGGCCACGGATATCACGAGCTCGCGGCCCGAAATGCCGCACACATCCTGCGGCGACTCCTTCCCTATCTCTGCTAACCACCAGGCCAGCAAGTCGAGATCACCCAAGCATAGGGAGATGGCTCGTATGACGGCTTTTCTGTTCGGTATCCTCAGTTCCCTGACAACCAGCGCGATCGCGCTTGTTTTCGGCATCCTCCGCGGCTCACGCCCGCTGTGGTGGCTGGTCGCCGTGTGCTCCCGATACACCGGAACCGGACTCGGCCGCGTATACCGTCATCAATCGTCCGCAGAGCAAGACATTGCGCGTGACCTGAGCCGGGCTCGTTGGATCAAGGTTCTGGCAGGGCGAGGAAACGTGCTCACCCGCGAGGTCTTCTCTCATGTGTGGTCGGGAGAACTGTCCCCGGAGTTCGTGCAGATACTCCTGCCGGACCCTCGTACCCCGGGAGAGTCCTGGCTCGACCGACGCTCGTACGAGGTGTCCAGGTTCGACCCCGGAATCACATCCGAGCTGCTCAGGAATCAGGTCCGGGCGAACTTGGACTACCTCGCCCACGTGAGCCGCGCACAACGCAACGTCGAACTCCGAGGATTCAATCTGCCCAACACCTGCCGCGTGATCGCAACGGACCGGGCCGCCTATCTCACTTTTTACAGCGACACCGCGCACGGCAGGAACTCCCCATGCCTGTACGCACGGTCCCCCGGGCTCCTGTACTCAATCGCTCTTCAGCAGTTCGACACCGCCTGGATGGCCAGCGCACCCTCAGTGTCGACCACCAGCCCTGGTGCCGCCCCGGCAAACCCCTGATCGAGGAGCCTTGCTCGAGTCGTGTGGCGCCCTGTGCAGGTGTTCCCCAGACACGAGCAGCAGCGCGGGCCAGCGCGATGCGTGAACACCCAGTAGCGCCAAACCCGCCTGAGCGCTGACTGCGCACCCGCCCGCACCTCTTTCGTCTCGGCAGTAGGTAAGCAGGGAAAATCCCTGCGCCATCGTGTGCACTTACTGACCTTGAATGCGTGATGTCGTCATGGTGGGGCGGGTGTCAGTCCGGTTCCGGTGAGGCATCCTTCGAGGACGTCGGGGCGGTACTGGAGCTGTCGTAAGCCTTGCCGGACGGCGGTGATCAGGTCGTGTGGGTCGGCGAACGCGCGGTTGGCCGTGGTGGTGCGCTTCAGTACCGACCAGATGCCCTCGACTGGGTTGAGGTCGGGTGCGTAGGGCGGAAGTTGGTAGACGGTGAGCCAGTCCCGTTCGGCAATGTAGCGGCGCATCCCGGCTGTCAGGTGGGTGTTCAGGTTGTCCCAGACCAGCACGATCGGTCCGCCGAGCTGCTGGTGGGCGGTCTGGATCAGGTCGCGGTAGTCCTTCCAGGAGAAGCTTTTGCGTCCGTCGGGCCGGGCGTCGGGGCAGGGCCGGTAGATCAGCCGGGAGCGCTCGCCGGGTTTGTAGCAGGCCAGGGCGGCGACGGATAACCGGCGGCGGGAGCGGCCCCGCACGCGCACGATGGGAGTGCGGCCGCGAGGGGACCAGGTGCGGGCGGTCGGCGGCGTCATCGAGAAGCCGGCCTCGTCCTCGAAGACGAGCCAGGCCCCGAGCGCCGCCACGGCCGTTCCACGCCCGGCCAGGTCTCCTTCACCCAGCCAGCCACCGCGGCATCGTCCCGCTCCACCGCCCGGCGAGCAGGCACCTGACAGCTCCAGCCGTGCCGCTTGAGCAGCACGGCAACACCCTGCACCGTGTAGCTCTTGTGGAACCGACGCCCGATGAGGGTCTTGATCCGTGACAGGGTCCAGGTCTGGTCCGGCCAGCCGTGCGCCACCGCACCCTTGGCCAGCTCCTGCTCCAGCACGGCGAACAGTTCGTCGCTGAGCAGCGGCAATGACGCAGGACCCTTCGAGGCCAGGGCTCTGGGCCCGTCCAGTAACCATGCCTTGCGCCAGCGCTGTACCGACCGGACGCTGACCCGCAGGTCGTGCGCGATGACCACGCTCTCGTCGCCCAGGGCGAACCGCTCGGCCGCCTTCATCCTCAACTTCTCGCGGAAAGCCCGCCGCTCCTCGGTCAGCCCGCCTCCTTGCGCATACCTCATGAAGTCGGCATACCGCAGGGATCATGGACCGTCAGCCCTGCCGACACCACCCTTTGAACGTCAGTAGTTCATGCTGACGCGCATGCACCCTCGTGACGAAGAGATATGGCGGGCGATCGACTGGGAGGCGTGGTTCGGTTGCCCGGAGGGCGCAAACTATCTCTCCCCCATGGGTCATGAGTTGACCGCACGAGCGGTGGCCGGCCTCACCGAGTTCTTCGACAGCCGCTGGCTGCCCAAAGCCGTGACTCCCTCCATCGCCCCAGGCAGGGCCAGTGACACCTTCGTTGGCCTGGGCAGAGCCTCCCCAGTACTTCAGATCATGAACGGAGCCGATCGGGGAGCGTGGGTGGAGGCGGTCCGGTGGTGGGCCGCGTACGCCTTTCTGGAGGAAGTTGGGGTGCCCGGCCTTGCCTCGGTCAAGCGGGATGCGCGCCACGATGTCACCTTGTCCCGGTTCCTGCATACCTAGACGCAGGCCCGGCTCGCGCTCATGGGGGCGGCCCGCGGACTCCCCGTTGAACTGGAGCCGACGAAGGACAGCGGGGGTCCGGGCGACGTCCGTATCGGTCCCGTCTTCATCGAGGTCGTCACCTTCGCCGAGGACCAGAAGCTCCAGGACTACGAAAAGTTCCGCCAGAGATGCCGGAATCACCTCTTCGCCCTGAACCTCGGCCGTGACATCTACTGGGAGGGCGACTTCCCCGAACTTCTCAACGGCGACGCCTTCGAGACATGGAAGCAGCGGACCGAGGATGCCGCTCAACTGTGTGTGGTGTCCGATCTCGCGGTCGACGTCCTCAGCAATGCGGGGAGACGGCTTACTGTGTACCCCGGGCAAGCTCCCCGGGGCACCACCCTGTCTGGGGCTACCGTGGAAAGCGACCAGGGCGCACGGCTCCTCAGCAGAGTGCGGGATAAGTGTGCCAAGACGGGCGGAGCGGGCACCGCCTGGATCTGGGTGGAGGACCACAGCGGCCTCTTTCGCTTTCCGACGCCCTTCGCCGGGATGCCACTAGCGGCGAAGACCGACGCGCTCGCTGACCTGTTCGGGCCGATCCTTCACGAGTACGCCCACGTCGCCGGGATCATCGTCTCGAACGCGGGCCGCCGATGCCTGCCTCTCCCGCAGGACGGGGACGCCCTCCGCCCCGCCGGGCAGGGATTCCGACGAGGGCTGCCTCTCGACCGGGTCCGCGAGACGATCGTGATCCCGCGGCGCATCATTCTCCCTGACCAGACGAGCCTGATTGCCAGAATGTGCGATACCGAAGCTGGTGTGCTCAATTGGGCTTTGGGGAGACTCGGTGTTCCCGGGGGTGTGATGTCGCTGCTGTCCGACTCACCGGCGATGAGCGCGGGTTCCCAGCTATGGACGCCGTGAGTCTGCCTCGGCGGTAAGCGGTGGTCGAGGTCGAAACAGGCTCTGCCCTGGTCGAAGTCCGGCAACTCATAGCAGAGCCGCTGCTGGTGCGCTGGCGGGTGCTGTGACCGACACCGTGGGGCGGGCGCCCGTGCGAGGAGAGGGGTGATCGTCCGAATGCGGCTCCTGTGGGGGTGGGTAGGGATACGGGGGAGAGCGCGCGGCAGTGCGGCGCCGCCTTCTCGTAGCCGGCGGACTTCCGGACGAGGGAAGGAACGCATGGTGCTCGTCGGACTGGACATGGGGACTTCCGTCGCCAAGGCGGCGGCCTTCGCCGAGGACGGAAGGACGCTGCGCGTCGAGTCGACGCCGATCGCACTCGGGGGGCGGGGGGAGCGGGTCGAGCAGGACGTCGAGGAGGTGGTGCGGGCGGCCACGGGCGTCATCGCCGCGGTCGCGGGGGGCGAGGAGCCCGAACTGGTCGCCATCACCGGGCAGGGCGACGGGTTGTGGCTGGTCGAGGGCGAGGGGCGGGCGGTGCGGCCGGCCATGTCGTGGATGGACGGCAGGGCCGGCGGGCTGGTGGCCGGGTGGATGGCCGACGGTACGGCGGAGCGGCTCTACCGGCTGACCGGCAACGTGCTGTTCCCCGGATCGGCCGGGCCACTGCTGGCCTGGCTCGACCGCAACGAGCCGGCGTCGCTGGACGCGGCCACGACGGCGGCCTGCTGCAAGGACGTCATCCACCAGCGGCTGACCGGCGAACGCGGCACCGACCTCTCCGACGCCTCCGTGCCGTTCCTGGACCCGCGCACCCGCGCCTACTCCCCGGACGCGCTCGCCGCCCTCGGCCTGGAGCACCGCGCCGGTCTGCTGCCGCCCATCGCCGCGACCCTGCCGTACGGGGAGGCGCACGGGCGCACCGACGGGCTGCCGCGCGGGACGCCCGTCACCTCCGGCCCGTACGACCTGCCGGCCTGCGCGGCGGGGGCCGGGGTGACCGAGCCGGGCGACGGGCTGCTCACCGTCGGGACGACCCTCGCCTGCCAGGTCGTCGTGGAGCGGGTCGCGCTCGACGACGAGCCGGTCGGCTTCCATCTCTCCACGGCCCGGGCCGACCGCCCCCTGCGCGCCCTGCCCGCGATGACCGGCACCGCGGCGCTCGACTGGGTGCTCGGCCTCACCGGTACGACGCACGGCCGGCTCTCCGATCTGCTCGACGCGTCCCCGCGCGGCGCTCGGGGGGTGAAGGCGCTGCCGTACCTGTCGCCGTCCGGCGAGCGCGCGCCGTTCGTCGACCCGGCGGCGCGCGGCGAGTTCACCGGGCTCGACCTGCGGTCCACGCGCGCCGACGTGGTCCGTGCCATGTGCGAGGCGATCGCCTTCGCGGCCCGGCACTGCCTGGAGGCGGCCGGGCTGACGGGCCGGTTGGCCGTCTGCGGCGGCGGTGCCCGCAATGCCGCCTGGTTACGGCTGTTCGCCGACGTCCTGGGCCGTCCACTGCGGGTCGCCCGCGGTCCGGAGCCCGGCGCGCGGGGGGCGGTGCTGGCCGCGGTGGCCGCCCATGGCGACGCCCTCGGGCGGCGGTTGGACGTCGCGGAGTGGACCGCCCCCGAGTCGGTGGTGGACCCCGATCCGGCGGGGGTCGCCTTCTACGACGAGGCGTACGCCGGCTACCTCGCCCGGGTCGCGCACGCCCGCGAACGCCGGCGGGGTCCCGCGGGCGCCTGAACCGCGACCGGCCGCCCACGGCGCCGGACGGTTCATCCGGCAGCCGGATCAGCAGGACCGAGGAGCAGCCGCACCGGCCCCAGCAGGCCCGTGACCCGTTGGCCGGGGAAGACGAAGTGCGTCGGGCTCGTCGCGTCGAGCCGGGGCGCGAGCGTGCCGAACACGGTGACCTCGACGGTGTTGGCGCCCGGCACGGTCAGCCCGGTCAGGTCGAACACGTAAGGGGAGCACACCCGTTGCCCGGCCGCGACACCGCCGACCGACACCTCCGCCGTACCCCGCACCCGGCCGAGGTCGAGGCGGACGCTGCCCGTCGCGGCCTCGGCCGGCACCTCCACGACCCGCCGGTAGCGGACGCCGCCGCTGTACTCGGCGAGGCCGTGGGACTCCCAGTCGCCGGTTCGGATCCGGCCGGGGCCGACCTCGCACCGCAGCGGCCCGGCCAAGGCGGCCCCGCCCTCGTGGCCAGGGTCCGGCTCCAGCCGGAAGGCGGCGGACCGCACGCCCGGGGTGGCGTCGCCGTCCGCGAGGTCGACGGTCAGGATGCGCGGCTTGCCGGTGCCGGCCGTGCCGCCGCGCTCCACGCCGTCGACGAACGCCGTGGCCCCGCCGTGCACCTCGACCGTCAATCGTGAAGCGCCGGGCGGCAGTTCGCACCACAGCCACTCCACCTGCGGCCGGGCGCCGGGAACGGCGAAGCCGACGGGGACGACCGTGCCGTCGTCGGCGTCCGGGTCCAGCCAGGCGGCGCCGGGCAGCGGGTGCGGCCTGCGGCGCAGGTAGAGGGCCGCAGGGTCGCCCACCGGCTCGCGGCGCACCGCCACCGGCACCCGTCGACCGTCGCGCTCGGCCCACCAGGTGGCGTCGCTGTGCGCGGTCGCGAGCAGGGCCGCGCCGGCGTCGTGGACGACGGCGTCCACCAGAACGGCGGGGTCGTCGCCGTCCGCGATCTCGACCGACAGCTCGTTGCGGCCCACCCGCAGGGCCGTGGTGACGTCGTGCCGCCGCACGCGCGGCACGGCGTGCTCGGCGTACGGGTCGAAGCCGCCCTGCCGGCCCACCACGTGGCCGTTGACCCGCAGCACGCACCGGCCGCGCGCGGCGACCTGGACCACGGCACGCACGGGCGGCCCGGCCAGCGACAGGGTCGTGCCGACGCGTGCGGCGCCCCCGCCCGCCGTACGGGGACCGGCAGCGGCGCCCGCGGAGATCCACTCGGGGCGCCGGTAGCGCCCGGCGTCCCGCACGAGCGCCACGTGCGCGCGCAGATCGACGTCCTGATCGGGTGTCAGGTCGAGTTCCAGGAGCTGCCGGCCGGGGCTCGACCGCACCCGGCCGAGGGCGAGATGCCCGCCGTCCTCCAGCTCGACCGGCCGCCCCGCCAGCCGGACCGACTTCGCGGCGGCCGCGCCGACCGCGAGATGCCCGTCGAAGACCTCGGCGAGCAGCAGGTCGACCGCCACCCGCCGGGTCATCCCCGCCGGCGACGGGCCCACGTGGATGAACTCCTCGGGCACGTGGCCCTTGGGGCCCAGGACCGGACGGTGCACCGGGTCCTTGTGGATGCCCCGGGAGGTGGACCACTCCAGGATCCTGACGCCGGCCTCCCCGGCCTCCCCCTCCGGGCCCGCCGCCCCGCTGACGACGGCGTGCGGCCCGAACGTGGCGTGGGCGAACGGCTCGGGCGGGCGGAAGGGGCTGCCCGGCGCGGCCCACCCGTCGCGCAGGCCGTCCTCGCCGGGACCTTCGACCCGGTGGCGGAACGTCCGCAGTTCGGTGCGCACCAAGCCGTCCGAGGGGGCGAGTGCGTCCGGATCGCCCGCCGGGCGGTCGAAGTCGCCCCACGTGTTGTCGGCCGTCGGCACGAGCCGCATCTCCCAGTCCGCGTCGGCGGGGATCGCCACCACGTCGACGGCCGCGGCGGGCGCGGCCGGTGGCACGTGCTCCAGTGGCCCGGAGTCGGCGGGGAGGACCAGGACCGCCGCCGGCCCGGCGTCGAAGGGCACGACGACCTCGCGGCACCCGGGCTCACCGTCGACGGCGCGGACCGGCAGCGTGCGGGGCACGCCGCCGAACGGATCGAGCAGGACGGCGGGGCCCGCCCCGTCCCCCGCCCGCACCCGGACCCGCGCGGCGGGCGCGTAGCGGCCGGGGTCGAAGTCGTAGCGCGCGTCGAGCCAGCCCAGCGCGGCGCCCCGTTCGTCGGGCGCGGCGACCGCAGCCCGGGTCGCACGCGGGGCGGCCGCCGTGAGGAACAGCACCGTGGCGTCCTCCACCCGGCGGGCGAGTACGGGAACCGTCGCCTCGACGGCTGGGCGCTGCCCCCCGAGAGCGTCTCCCAACCGATCCGCCGAGGGGACGAACACGGCCCGGCCGTCGGCGAAGCACGCCCGCAGCGCGTCCAGTAGGTCGTCGTCACCGATGCCGGCCCCGGCGCCGCTCGGGGTCCCGGTTTCGCCCCCGGTGCGAGCCTGGGTGCCGCTGCCGAGGCCGGCCCCGATCCCGGCAGCGAGGTCAGCGCCGGTCCCGGTCGCGGGGCCCGTCCCGTTCCCCGTCCCGCCCCCAACCGCGCCCCCACCAAAAGCCCCGGCCCCGCCCCCGACAACCTCCTCCGGCATCGCCCCGACCGCCACCACACACCCACCCGCCGACGCGAACTCCACCAACCGCCGCGCGGTCTCCGCCTCGAGCACCGTGCACGCGGGCAGCAGCACCATCGCGTACCGCTCCTCCGCGACGCGGAGCCGCACCGGGCCCGGCCCGCCGCCGCACACCCGCGCCCGCGCGACGGACGCGTCGTCGATCACGTCGGCGTCGCGGCCGAGCCGGTCCAGCACCCCCGGCCTGGTGTGGAACCAGGTCATGTCCCCGACGAGTTCGAGGTACGTCTCCTGCGCCCGCACCGCCGCGGCCGAGACCCCGTCCAGCGCCGATCCGGCCTGCGCGGTCGTGGTGGGCGCCAGCACCGCGACGTCGCACAGGTGGTGTCCGAGGCTGAGGATCGCGCAGAGCCGGGTCACCGCGTCGGCGAAGACCCGGTAGTGGCGCCAGTAGGGCTGGCGCCAGTCGGTGCCCGGCGGCGCCCACTCCCACCAGCCGCCCTTGGTCGTGTAGTACACCGCGTGCGGGTTGTAGAGGGTCGCCCCGGCGCGCAGCCACGGCAGGAGCCAGTCGAACGTCTCCTCCAGCGTGCCGCCCCACCCGGTGGAGTGGAACGCCTCGATCCACGTCCGCCGGCCGCCGTAGAGGTGGGCCAGCGAGGAGTGGATCCGGGCGTCGCCGTGGTGATCGGACCCGGGCGCCGAGAACCAGCGGTGGGTCCTGGCGTAGTCGGCGTACAGCGCGACGCCCCCGACGGGGTGCCCGGCGCGTGCGGGGTCCTGCTGGTCGCACCCGACGAGCAGCCCGTGCCGCTCGTGCCAGCCGGCGAGCGGCCGGAAGAACGCCTCCTCGGCCAGTTCCGCCCGGGTCAGCTGGTAGTCGTGACGGATCCGCCCGGCGTCCGGGCGCGCGCAGTCCGCGTACAGCGCGTCGAGGCACGGCACGAGGTCGTACCCGCGCAGCCGCCGGAAGCCCTCGGCGAACCGCGCCGACCAGGTGGGCAGCGACGGCAGTTCGTCCTGGAACGACCCCACGACCACGGCGCCGAGCCGGTCGCCGAGATGCCGCTCGAAGGCGCCGTGCACCTGGTCGAGGAGCGCGGCGCACGCCTCGGCGCCGAGGTAGTCGAAGCCGCGCGCCACGTGGTGGTGGAGCGTCAGCCGCCAGCGCCCGGGGCCCGGCGCGCGCACGGCACGCCCCTCGACGGGGAGCGGTACGGCCGGGCCGGTCACCCGCCCCTCCCCGTCCAGCGGTTCCGCGTGCCCGCCGATCGGCTCGCCGTCCGCCGGGCAGCGCAGCCCGCCGTCCGCCGCGCGGTCCGGCAAACCGTCCCCGCCGTCTCCACCGTCCCCACCGACCACCGCCCGCACCCGCTCCAGCCTGCGCCCGGCGTACCGCGGCCGCTCGTCGACCAGGCGCGCCTGAAGGTCGGCCCCGGAGAAGCCCAACTGGTCGTAGAACCAGAGCTGGACGCCCAGTTGGGCCGCGTCGTCGCACACGCCGTCGAGCAGGGCCCACCAGGCGTCGCTCATGAAGGCCGGATCGTCGGCGTCGGACCCGAACAGCGGTCCGGAGGGCGCCAGATCGAGGATGACGAGCTGGAACACCCCTCCCTCGGCGAACCGTTCGAGCTGCGCCCGCAACCGCGCCCGCTCCAGGGGCTCCCCGCTCCACCACCAGATGGCGGTGGGCGAGAAGGCCCGGGGCGGCGCGGCGAGGATCGCGGCGATGTCCGCCGGGAGGACGGGACCGCCGGAACCGCCCGGGCCGCCGGGACCGCCGGAACCGCCGCCGCCGGCCGCCGCGCCCTCACCCCTTGAGGCCACCGGCGAACCCCTTGATCACGTAGCGCTGGAGCAGCAGGAAGACGACGAGGATCGGCAGCGCGGCGAGCGCCAGGCCGGCGAAGACCATGCCGTAGTCGGAGACGTACTGCCCGACGAACGAGAAGATCGCCACCGGCACGGTCTCCTTGCCGGAGCCGCCCAGGTACAGCAGCGGGGTGAAGAAGTCGTTCCAGATGAAGACGGCGTTGAGGATGATCACGGTGCCGGTGATCGGCCGCAGCAGCGGGAAGACGACCCGGGTGAACGCCTGCCGGTGGTCGCAGCCGTCGATCAGCGCGGCCTGGGCGTAGTCCGGCGGCAGCGCGCGGATGAACCCGGTGTAGAGGAAGACGGTGAACGGCAGTTGGATGCCGGTGTAGAAGAGGATCACGCCCTGGTAGGTGCCGAGCCAGCCGAGGTCGTCGACCAGCTTGTACAGCGGGATCATCCCGAGCTGGAACGGGAGGACGATCCCCAGCAGGAAGAGCACGTACAGGCCGTAGCCGAGCCCGCGCGCGCACCGCGCGAGGTAGTACGCGCCGGTGGACCCGAGGACGACGAGCAGCAGCAGGCTGAGGGCGGTGATGACCGTGCTGTTCAGCAGCGCGGGCCCGAGGGAGGCCGACGTCCAGGCGTGGCCGAAGTTGCGGAACGTGGGCGAGGTCGGCGGCGCGAGTGGCGCGTCGGCGATCTGCGCGGGGGTCTTCAGGGCCAGCGTGACCAGGGCGTACACCGGGAACAGGAAGGCGACGGCGGCCGCGATCATCACCAGTTCGAGGACGTAGCGCCCGTACCCCGGCCGCCGGGTGCGGCGCGCGGTGCCGGGACGTTCGGTGCCGGCCTCGACCCCGGCCGTGGCGGTGGTCACGCGGCGACCTCCCGGGAGCGCAGGTAATGGAGTTGGACCAGGGAGACGGCGGCCACGAACAGCGCGAGGACCAGTGCCACGGCCGTGCTGTAGCCGTACTTCCCGTACACGAACGCTTCCTTGTAGAGCACGGTGGACAGCGTCTCGCTCGACGTGCCGGGTCCGCCGTTCGTCGCGGCGTAGACCTGGTCGAAGAGCTTGAGGCCGCCGATGGTCGACAGCATCAGGTTGACGGTCAGCGCGGGCGCCAGCAGCGGCCACGTGACGTAGCGGAACCGCTGCCAGGCGCCGGCGCCGTCGATCCGCGCCGCCTCGTGGAGTTCGGCGGGCACGCCCTGGAGGCCGGCCAGGAAGATCACCATCGAGTAGCCGGCGTACTGCCACACGACCATCGCCGCCACCGACCACAGCGCGAGCGACGGGTCGCCCAGCCAGTCCTGGCGCAGGCCGCCGAGGCCGACGGCGCCGAGGATGCCGTTGAGGCCCGCGTGGGGGTCGGGGTTGTAGACGTACTTCCAGAGGAACGCCACCATCACGGGGCTGACCACCGCGGGCGCGAAGAAGATCACCCGCACGAGGGCCTTGGCCCTGATGTTGGTGTGCACGCCGAGCGCCATCAGCAGCCCGACCCCGTTCTGCACGACGACGATGGCGACGGTGAGCAGCAGGGTGTTGGTGACGGAGGCGAGCGCGCGGTCGTCGTGGAGCAGCGTGCGGAAGTTGTCCAGGCCGACGAACGAGAACGATCCGATGCCGGACCAGTCGGTGAACGCGTAGACCACGCCGGCGATGCTCGGGTACAGGACGACGATCGCGTAGACGGCCAGCGCGGGGGCGACGAACACCCACGGCGGGACGGTGGGGTCGCGGCGGCCGGGCCGGGCTCCCCCGGCACGAGGTGCTTTCACGACTTCTGCCCGTAGGCCTTGTCCATCTGTGCCAGCGCGCCGTTGACGTCGGTCCGCCCCGCGAGCAGGTCCTGCACGGCGGCGAAGTGGGCCGGCTGCACCTCGGCGTTGGGCCAGCGCTGGTCCATGAAGGGGACGGCCCGGTTGTCGTCGATGATGGGCAGGAACTCCGACAGCACCGGGTCGAGCTTGGTGGTCGCGTCGCGGCTGAAGGGGATGGCGGCGACGTCCGCCGCCCAGGCGTTGAGGTTCTCCTGCTTGCCGAGGAACTCGATGAACTGGCGTGCCTCGGCCGCGTGTTCGGCCCGCGCCGATACTCCGAGGCCGACGACGATGCCGGCCGGGATCCACAGCTTCGCCGGGTCGTCGCCGCCGGGGAAGGGGAACATGCCCAGGTCGTCGGGGGACTTGGTGGCGTCCCGGAAGACGGAGAGCACGGCGGACACCTGGACGGCCATGGCCGCCTTGCCGGTGGCGACCATCGCGGTCTGCTGTTCGTACGTGGTCCCGTCGGGGTGGTCGTTGAAGAACCCGCGCTTCTGGAGGTCAAGGTACTTGCCCATGGCGTCGGCCCAGCCCGAGCCGACGAACTTCGCCCGCCCGGCCGCCATGTCGTCGTCGAAGGTGGGGTCCTTGGCGTAGACGGCGTTGGGGACCAGCGCGTAGGTGATCAGCTGGGTGACCCAGGGCGTCTGCGCGCCGAGCGCGATCGGCACGACGCCCTTGGCCTTCAACTTCGCACAGACGTCGAGCAGTTCGTCCCAGGTCTTCGGCGGTTCGACCCCGGCGTCGGCGAAGACCTTCTTGTTGTGGATGGCGCCGATGACGCTGCTGCCGGCGGAGTACAGGTAGGTCTTGCCGTCCCTGCGGTAGGCCGCGTCGAAGCTCTTCGGGATGGTCCGGGTCCACGCCTGGTCGTCGAGGTCGGCCAGCAGGCCGGCCTTGGCCAGCTCGACCATCGACATCGCACTGCCGCTGCCGGGGTAGAGCACGTGCACGTCGGGGGCGTTGCCGCCGGCGAGCTGCGTGCGCACCACCGTCTGCACCTGGTCGGTGGGCGCGAAGGACGTGCTGAACGCGGCGTCGGGGTGGCTCTTGCGGTAGGCGGCGAGCAGGTCGGTGACGGGCTTCTGCTCGTCGGCGACCCCGACGAGGCGCACCTTGCCGCCCGAGCCGCCGGTCGAGCCCGAGCACGCCGTGAGCAACGAGGGGAGCGCGGTCGCGGCCGCGACCGCTCCACCGGCGCGGAGCAATCCCCGGCGGCTCACCGTGCCCTGGCCGGGCCGGCTGCGGGAACCCATGCTCATGGTGTGTCCTCCTCCTGGGGACCGGCGGGCGGTCGCGCCGCCGGTGAAAAGGCCGCGGTGAAGTGGTAGGCGCCCGAGGCGACCCGGTAGCGGGCGCGGCCGGGACCGGTGCCGATCAGCGTGGCGCGGCCGTCGGCCCGATCGGCTGCGGCCGGTACGTCGAGTTCGCGGACCGAGCCGGGGTCGGTGGTGGGCACGAAGACCTCGGCGGTTGCACCGGGCGGCACCCGGACCCGCAGGCTGAGGCGGTCGCCCGTGCGCCGCCACTCGGCGGCGACCGTGCCCCGCGCCGACTCGTAGGTCGCGCCCGCCCAGGCGAGGCCGCCCGGTTCGGGCCGGACGAGCAGCCGCCGGTAGGCGACGGAGTCCGGGGCCTGGTCCACGCCGGCGACGCCCCGGTGCAGCCACTCGCCGATGGAGCCGAGGGCGTAGTGGTTGAAGGAGTTCATCTTCGGCGCGCGGAAGCCGCCGTCGGGCGTCCAGCCGTCCCAGCGCTCCCAGACGGTGGTGGCGCCGTGCCGCAGCGGGAAGAGCCACGAGGGCACTTCCGTGCGGCGCAGCAGCGCGTGGGCCAGGTCGGCGCGTCCGTGGGCGCACAGGACGGGCGCGGCGAGGGCCACTCCGAGGAAGCCGGTCCGCAGGGCGGGCCCGGCCTCCTCGACGAGTTCGGCCAGGCGGCGGGCCGCGCCGGCGGCGAGGTGCTCGGGCAGCAGGTCGAAGGCGAGCGCGAGCATGTAGCCGGTCTGGGTGTCGCCCGCGATCCGTGACGCCGCGCCGGCTTCCCCACCGGTGACGAAGTGCTCCACGAAGGCGGACCCGATGCCGTCCGCCAGCCGGTGGTGCTCCTCGGCCACGTCGTGGTGCCCCAGTACGTCGGCGGCCCGCGCGGTGAGCCGGGTGCTGTGCGCGAAGTACGCGGTGGCGACGACCTCGCGCGGGGTGGGGGTGCCGGGGGCGAGCCAGTCCGAGAAGTGCGGGCCCACGCGGTGCCGCCAGATCAGGTCGGGGTTGCGGCGGTGGATCAGGGCGACCCAGGCGCGCATGCCGTCCAGCGCGCGGGAGAGGAACCGCGGGTCGCCGTAGGTCCGGTACAGGTGCCAGGGCACGATCACCCCCGCGTCGCCCCACCCCGGGGCCCCTTCGTCGGCGACTCCGGCCAGGCGCGGCGCGACGTTCGTGAAGCCGCCGTCGGGCGTACGGGCGTCCTCGACGTCGCGCAGCCACTTGGTGAAGAAGGCCGCCACGTCGGCGTTGAGGGCCGCCGTGGGGAGGAAGACCTGCGCGTCGGCCAGCCAGCCGAGCCGCTCGTCGCGCTGCGGGCAGTCGGTCGGCACGCTGACGAAGTTGGAGCGCTGGCCCCACTCCACGCAGGAGTGGAGCCGGCGGACGTCGGGGTCCGAGCAGTCGAAGGAGCCGGCCCAGGGGGTGTCGCTGTGCAGGGCGACGGCCACCACGTCGGCGGCGCCCAGCTCCGGCAGGCCGCTGATCTCCGCGTACCGGAAGCCGTGGTAGGTGAACCGCGGCTCGAACACGATGCGCGGGCGGCCGTCGCCGATCAGCACGTCGGTCGCCGCGGCCGTGCGCAGGTTCGCCGTGTAGAGGCGCCCCTGCTCGTCCAGCACCTCGGCGTGCCGGACGGCCACCCGGGTGCCCGGCGCGAGGTGGCCGATGCTCAGCCGTACCCGGCCGGCGAGGTTCTGGCCGAAGTCGACGACGTGCGTGCCGGGGGCGACGCGGGTGACGGACACCGGCCGGACCTCGGCCGTCACCCGGACCGGCTCGTCGACGCAGGCCACGAGCAGCCGGTGCTCGGCGTCGACGACGCGGGCCGGCGACCAGCCGCGGGCGTCGAAGCCGGGCAGGTCCCAGCCGTCGGCCGCCCGGCGCAGGTCGTGGCATTCGCCCATCAGGAGGTCGGCGTACCGGATCGCCCCGGTGTGCGTGGCCCAGGTGCCGTCGGTGGCGACGACGCGGAGGCCGCCGTCGGCGTCCAGGAGGTGCAGTTCGGCGAGGAGTTGGGGGAACGTGCCGTAGTGCGCGCCCGCCCGGCGCGGCTCGAAGCCGACGAAGCCGCTCCACCAGCCGTCGGCGACGGTCGCCGCCAGGACGTTCTCCCCCGGGCCGACCAGGTCGGTCACGTCGTACGTCTGGTACTGCACCCGGCGGGTGTAGTCGGTCCAGCCCGGGGCGAGTTCGGCGTCGCCGACCCGCGTGCCGTTGATCCGGACCTCGTACAGGCCGCGCGCGCTGACGTAGAGCCGGGCCCGGACGAGGGGCGGGCCGGACGCGCCGGGAGCGCCGGGAAAGACACGGCGCAGCAGCGGGCAGGGGGCCAGGCCGTGGTCGTCCAGGGCGAGTTCGCCCTCGGTCGGGGCGTCCACCACGTCGATCGGGTCCTGGTGGTGGGTGATCCAGGAGGCCCGCCACGGGGAGTCGCCGGACCCGCCCGCCGGACCGGGCGCCATGGCCAGCCCGGTCTCGAACCAGGACTCGGCGCCGGCGGGGGCGCCGTTCGGGGCCGCCCAGACCTCGACCCGCCAGTGGTAGCGGGTCCCGGCCCGCAGGGCGGGTCCCGCGTACAGGGCGCCGATCGAGGAGGGGTCCTCGACCCGCCCGCTGTCCCAGTGGGGCCTGCCGCCGTCGGCCAGTTCCTGGGGCCGTTCGTCGACCCGGATCCGGTACGCGGTGGGGTCGTCGCCGCGGCGGTCGGACGCCAGCCGCCACGAGAGCAGCGGCGCGCCCTCGTCGATGCCGAGCGGGGTGACGCGGTGGTCGCACCGCAAGGCGTAGGGCCGCAGTGCGGACACGGGCACCTCCTCCCTTCGCACCGGGAACGACGCGGGACGCGCCGGTGGTAGAAGCGGCGTGATTCCCTCACGCCTGCATGTGAAAATGCCCCGCCGCCGACGCGTCTACTCGCCGACGGTCACCAGTTCCAGACCCGTGAGGTCCGCCACGGCCCTCAGATCCGGCAGCAGATGGCCGGTGGCCAGCGCCCAGTGGTGGGCCACGCCCGTACCGCTCCACAGGTCGGTCCACTCGCCCGGGTCGCGGCCGAAGTCGACCCGGGAGGTGGTGTTCCCGATCCGGAGCAGCGGCCCGTCCACGACCCGGCCCTCGGACGCGACCAGCTTGTAGCGTCCGTCCCTGCTCTGGCCCAGGCCGACCACGGTGACCGGCCCGTGCCGTACGTCGAACTCCACCGACACGCCCCAGCCGCGCTTGCCGTGGTACACGCCCAGCCCGCGCAGCAGCGGCCGGCGCTCGCTGATGGCGAGGTGACCCGGACCGTCGTGTCCCATCTCCACCACGCCGTCCCGGAAGTTGAGCGCCTGGAGCTCGGTGAAGGAGCCGCCCGCGCCGAGGCGGTCGGCGATCAGCATGGCCAGGGAGGTGCGCAGCTCGTACTCGCCGCAGGCCGGCACGCCCCGGGCCGTGAGCAGGGACGCGCCCAGGATCATGCCGGCGCCCAGGCGCTCGTGGGTCTCCCCGTCCAGCCCGCGGTGGTAGTAGGCGAGCGAGTCGAGGTCGAAGTCGCCCGCCAGCCGGTCGAGCCCGACGGAAACCCTGGCCGCCCACCTGAGGTCCTCGTCCACCACGGTGTCGTCGAGGTCGAAGACGTCCCGCACGGCGTCCAGTTGGGCCGACACGTCCTGGTCGGTCACCTTCTCCACCCGCACCCGCAGGTCGTCGAACTCCAGCACCTCGACGTGCCCGCCCAGGTTCGCGGTGACCATGGTCAGGTCGGTGGAGACGTCGTACATCCCGGGGTACAGGTGGCCCATCAGGCCGTGGCGGCCGTTCCTGAGCACCGAGCGGACCCCGGCGGCGCGGATCCAGCGGCCGATGCGCTCCCAGGCCCGCTCGTCCTCCACGTGGCCGGACACCGACCGGAAGGGGATGCCGCAGCGTTCGAAGGTGTTCGCCATCTCGGGCAGGGAGCAGGCCCCGCAGTAGGCCAGCCACGCGCCGGTGTCGAAGGTCGCGTGGTCCATGGCCTCGGTGGGCTGGAGGTTGATCAGCAGCACCGGCGCGCCGGACCGCTGGGCGATCGGCACCAGCATCGTCGCGGTCATGTACGTGGTCAGGAATCCCACGATGAGGTCGCAGTCGGCCGCCCGCAGTTCCTCGGCGGCGCGTGCGCCTTCCTGCGCGTCGGAGATGAAGCCGACGTCCACGACGTCGGCGTCGAACGCGGCCATCCGTTCGGCCACCCGGGCGGCGGAGCGCCTGAGTTGGGGCAGCAGGTCGGGGAACTGGGGCCAGTACGCGCCCAGTCCCCCGGCCACGAGGCCGATCCGGGGCCGGCGCGCGGTGGCGGGGACGCGGGGTGCGGTGGGCGTGCTGGTCACGTGGTGCCTCCTGGCGGTGGACGGGGCAGTACGCGCAAGAGCGGCCGGCGGGTCCCGGCACAGGACGGTGGGGGAAGGGCGGGGACCTCAGGCGACGCGGTGGGCGAGCGGCTCGCCGCGCAGGAACCGGCCCACCTCCGCCGCCGCGATCCGGGCGGCGTTGTGCGCGACCGACGTGTTGGCGCCCGCCAGATGGGGCGTCATGACCAGCCGGGGCGCGGTGCGCAGCCGCGAGCCGGGCGGTGGGGGCTCCACGGCGAACACGTCGAGCCCCGCGGCGGCGAGGCGGCCCGACTCCAGGGCGTCGCACAGGGCTTCCTCGTCCAGCATCGCGCCACGGGCGCAGTTGACGACGACCGCGCCCTCGGGCAGCAGCGCGAGTTCGCGGGCCCCGAGCAGGCCGCGCGTCCGCGGGGTCAGCCGCGCGTGCAGCGAGACCACGTCGCAGGCGCGCAGCAGGTCGTCGAGGTCGGCGACGGGCTCGCCGAGGTCGCGCAGCACCCGCTGATCGGCGTACGGGTCGTACAGGAGGACCCGCGCGCCGAACGCGGTCAGGGCGCGCGCGACCCGGCTGCCAACGGCCCCGCAGCCGATCAGCCCGACGGTGGCGCCGTCGAGGCCGGGGCCGCAGTTGTCGTACGTGTAGAACTCGCCGGCCCAGCGTCCGGCGGCGAGCGCGGCGGAGGTCTCGGGGATGCGGCGCATCGCGGCGAGCATGAGCGCGACGCTGTACTCGGCGGTGGCGGCCGCATTGCGACCTGGCGCGTTGCAGACCTGGACGCCGTGCTCCCTGGCCGCTTCGAGGTTGACGTTGACCGGGCCGCCCCTGCCGATCACCACCAGCCGCAGGCCGGGAGCCCCTTCGAGGATCCTCCGGGTGACGGGGGCCATCTGCGTGACGCACACCCGCGCTCCCCGCAGCGCGGCGCGCAGGGTGTCCTCGTCCCCCGACGCCTCGTCGACCTCGGCGACCGGGCCGAACGGCGTGAGCGGCCAGGGCAGCCGGAGTTCCTCGATGGAGTGGCCGGTGCCGATCTCGGCCGTCAGCTCCCGGGTGAGGAGTTCCGGGGTCACGAAGTGGTCGCCCGCCGCGAGGATTCTCATGCCAGGGGTCTCCTTCGGGTGCTCAGGTCGTGGCGGTCTCGCAGGGGACGCCGCTCTCCTTGAGGGAGCGCAGGGCGTCGGGCGGGGTGCGGTCGTCGACCAGGACGAGGTCGAAGGCGGTGAGCGGGGCCAGCCGGTGCAGCGCGGTGCGGCCCAGCTTGGAGTGGTCGATCATCAGCACGCTGCGGTTGGCCGCCTTCAGCATGGCGCGCTTGACCGCGACGATGCGCTGCTCCTGGTGGTAGGCGAAGCCGCCGACGACCGAGGAGGTGGAGACGAAGCACAGGTCCACCCGCAGCGCCTCGATCGCCTCGACGCAGGGCACGCCGAGGAAGGAGTCGTGCAGCCGGTCGTAGTCCCCGCCGAGCGCCATCAGGTGCAGTCCGCGTTCGTCGGCGAGCAGGTTGAGGGCTTCGAGGAAGTTGGTGACGACGGTCAGCGGGTCGATGCCCGGCAGCAGCCGGGCCAGTTCCAGCGCGGTCGTGGAGTCGTCGATCATGACGGACATGCCGGGTTCGATCAGCGTGACCGCCCGGGCGGCGACGGCCTGCTTCTCGGCCGGCATCGCCTTCTTGCGGAAGGCCACGTTGCTCTCGAACACCCCGGACGGCTGGGCCGTGACGCCGCCGCGGAACTTGCGCAGGATGCCGTCGCGCTCCAGTTCGTCGATGTCGCGGTAGATGGTCATCAGACTCACCCCGAACCGCTCGGCGAGGTCGGACGCGGAGGCCGATCCCTCGGCCAGCACGTGGTCCGAGATCTCGCGACGGCGCTGCGACGGCCCCCGGCGGTTCTTGTTCTGCGGCATCCCTCGGTCCCGTCCCGATCCGTCGGTCGATTCTAACATTCCGAACTGTGGTAATAACATGCTGAGATGTGAACAAGTGCGGGCCGGGCGGGCGGACGCGGGTCCGGACCGGGGCCGATCGAGGTGGCCGAACCGCTGGGGGCACTCCCGGGCCACCGCGCGGAGACGAGAGGACGGGAGCCGGTGACGGACGCCCGCGACCAGGACCTGTGGCTGGGGATCGACCTCGGGACGCAGGGCGTGCGCGCCCTCGCCGTGACGGACGACGGCCGGGTGCTCGGCCGCGGCTCCGCCCCGCTCACCGGAACCAGGGACGGCGACCGCCACGAACAACTCCCCTCGGACTGGTGGGACGGCCTCGGGCTGGCGGTCCGCGCGGCGCTGCGCCCCCTGCCGTCCGCCCGGGTGCGGGGACTCGCGGTCTGCGCCACCTCCGGCACGGTGCTGCTCACGGACGCCCGCGGCACGCCCCTGACGCCGGCTCTGATGTACGACGACGGCCGGGCGGCCGCCGAAGCGCGGTACGCCCAGGAGACCGGCGCCGACGTGTGGGACGCCCTCGGCTTCCGCATCCAGCCGAGCTGGGCCCTGGCGAAGATCCTGTGGCTCGTCCGTGCGGGGGACGGCGGGACGGGGGCGCCGAGGGGCGCCCGGGTCTGCCACCAGGCGGACTTCGTGACCGGCCGGCTCGTCGGGCGGCCGGTGCCGACCGACTCCAGCCACGCGCTGAAGTCCGGTTACGACCTGCACCGTCGGACCTGGCCCCGCGCGGTGCACGAGCGGCTGGGCCTGTCCGGGCTCGGCTTCCCGCCGGTGGTGGCGCCCGGCACGGTGCTCGGCACGGTCTGCGCCGAGGCGGCGGCCCTCACCGGTCTCGCCGAGGGGACCCCGGTCGTCGCCGGGATGACGGACGGCTGCGCGGCCCAACTCGGCTCGGGCGCCTGGGACGTGGGGCAGTGGAACACCGTCCTCGGCACCACGCTCGTCGTCAAGGGCGTGACGGCGAGCCCGCTCACGGACCCGGCCGGCGTGCTCTACAACCACCGCTCGGCCGACGGGAACTGGCTGCCGGGCGGGGCGTCCAGCGTCGGCGCCGGCGCGCTGACCCGGGCGTTCCCCGGGGCCGACCTGGCGCGCCTGGACCGCGCCGCCGCCCGCCACGAGCCGGCCGGGGTGCTCTCCTATCCGCTGGTGTCGCGCGGCGAGCGCTTCCCGTTCCTGGCCCCCGGCGCCGAGCCCTTCACCTTGGGGACGCCGGCGGGCGACGGCGAACTGCACGCCTCCCTGCTGCAGGGCGTGGCGTTCGTCGAACGGCTGTGCCTGGCGTACGTACGGCTCCTCGGCGCCCGGATCGAGGGGCCCCTCGCGTTCACCGGCGGCGCCACCGGCAGCATGTACTGGAACCAGCTGCGCGCCGATGTGCTGGGCCGCCCGGCCACCGTCCCCGAACAGGCCGACTCGGCCCTCGGGATGGCCGTACTCGCCGCGTACGGCGTCACCTCCGCGCGCGGCCCGGGCGAGGGCGTGCCGGGACTGTCGGCCCTGCGTCCGATGGTGCGGGTGCGTACGACGGTGGAGCCGCGGCCCGAGGTGAGCCGCCGGTTCGACGAGCCCTTCGCGGCGCTCGTGGACGCGTGGGAGGGCCGCGGCTGGCTCCCGGCGGAGACCGCCGCCTTCGCGCGGGAGCACGGATGACCGTGCCTGCTACGACTGCCGCAACTGCCACAACCCTGTTCCTCGCCCGGCACGGCGAGACCGTGTGGCACGCGGAGAACCGCTACGCCGGGGTGAGCGACGTCGATCTGACGCCCCTCGGCCTCGACCAGGCGGAGGCGCTCGGCCGGTGGGCGGCGTCCGCCGGACTCGACGCCATCGTGACGTCCCCGATGTCCCGCGCCCGGCGCACCGCCGCGCCCGCCGCGCGGGCGACCGGCCTCGTCCCCGTCGTCGAACCGGGCCTGCTGGAGCTGGACTTCGGGATCGCCGAGGGCCGGACCCTCGGTGAGCTGGAGCTCTCCCACCCGCGGGAGGCGGCCGCCTTCCGCCGGGACCCGGCGGCGCACCCGCTGCCGGACGGCGAGGACCCGAGGGCGGCGGCGGCCCGCGGCACCGCCGCGCTGCTGCGGGCGGCCGACGGAGGGCTGGGCCCACGGGTCCTGGCCGTCGCGCACAACACCCTGCTCCGGCTTGCCCTGTGCCGGCTGCTCGGCCTCCCGGAGAGCGACTACCGCCGGATCCTTCCCGGGCTGCGCAACTGCGCGATCACCGAACTGCGGGTCGCGCGGGGACAGGTGTCCCTGATGGCGTACAACGTGCCCACCTGAAACGTCCGTTGGACCCGTTGCGCCCCGCGGGCCACCGCCGGTGCCCGGGGTCGGGGACCCGGGCGCCGGCGGCAGGACGGACCGGGCCCGTCAGGACGCGTACGCCTCCAGTTCCACGATCCGGGAGTAGGTCACGCCCTCGTTGCTGGCGAGCGTCACCACGCGCAGCGCCGTCGCGGTCTGCGCGGCGAACACCGAACTGACCTCGCCCACCGTGTTGTCGCGGACCTGCGCGACGGTCTGCCAGGCGCCGTCCACCTGGAGTTCGACGTCCCAGGCGGACAGGCCGTAACGGGCGGCCGGGTACTTCACGGAGTCCAGGGTGTAGAGGTCCACCCGGCCGACCTCGACCGGCTGGTCGAAGGTGACCTGGAGCCAGTCCGGGAAGGAACCCTTGGTCGCGTCGTTCCAGCCGGTGGTGGAGGCCCAGTGGGTGGAGTCCCGGTCCCCGTCCACCGCGCCGCAGGCCGGGTAGGTGGGCAGGTTCTCCGAGGACGCGGACACCGGCATGTAACGGACCAGGTTCCCGGTGTCGTTCACCGGCGCGGGCTCGACCTGGACCGGCAGGGACATCTGCTGGTCGCCGGCGTGCACGGTGATCGTGTACGCGCCGGGCGGGGTGGAGCGCGGCGCGCTCACGCCGATCTTCACCTTGAGGGTGTAGCCGGCGGGCAGGTAGCTGGAGACCAGCGACCGGGACACCGTCAGCGGCGCGGGCGCGTCGATGAAGGCGTCGGCGTAGACCGCGGAGCCGCCGGCGTTGCCGAACAGCAGTTGGAAGCCCTGGACGACGCAGGGCACCGGCTGGACCTCCACGTGGTCGACGTCGGAGCCGAGCGTGAGCTGCTGCTGGGGCGCCTTTCCGCCGCCGGCGGCGACGGCGGGCGCCGCCGAGCCGAGGGTGAGGAGCAGGACGACCGCGGCGAGGAGCACCAGGCCGCGGTGGCGCAGCGGTGCGCGGACGGCCCTGATGGACGTGATCGGCATGGCGGTCCCCCTAGGCCGGGTTCAGGCCGGGGTTCCCGGCCTCGACGGTGAACTCCTTGATCGTGCTGACCGGTGCCCCGGGCTGGTCGATGTACGGCACCGCCCGGTAGGAGGCGTGCAGTTCGTCCGGGGTCAGCTCGACGACGATGTAGCCGCGCCGCTCGTTGACCAGTTTCAGGTGCGGGTTGTGGTCGAGGAAGTTCTGGCCGTTGGCGGAGACCTCGGTGCCGTTGCCGCCGCTGCTGATGGAGGTGCAGACGAGTTCGACGCCGATGGTCGGCGCGTTCGGGTCGTCGAAGTCGCTCTTCATGTCCATCGCGTAGGAGGCGTGGACGTCGCCGGTGAGCACGACGGGGTTGCGGCTGCGCAGGGCGGCCAGCCCGGCGAGCATGTTCGCCTGTTCGGCGGTGTACCCGTCCCAGGCGTCCATGTTGTAGGTGGGGGTGCCCTTGGCGTCCAGGTCCATCCGGCTCAGCACGACCTGGTTGGCGAGCAGGTTCCAGGTGGCGTGGGACCGGCTCATCCCGTCGAACAGCCAGCTCTGCTGCTGGGCGCCGGCGAAGGTGCGGGCCGGGTCGTTGCGGCCGGGGTTGTCCGGCTTCCACAGGTCGCCGTCGGCCTGGTCGGAGCGGTACTGGCGGGTGTCGAGGACGTTGAGCTCGGCGAGCCGGCCGAAGGTCAGCCGGCGGTAGAGCATGTAGTCCGGGCCCTGCGGCGCGGGCGTGCGCAGCGGCATGTGCTCCCAGTACGCGCGGTAGGCGCTCGCCCGGCGGACGGTGAAGTCCTCGACCGGGTCGTTGTGCAGGGAGGTCAGGCCGGCGTAGTTGTCCTGCACCTCGTGGTCGTCCCAGGTGCCGATCCACGGCGTGTTCAGGTGCGCGGCCCGCAGGTCGGGGTCGGACTTGTAGAGGGCGTACTGGAGCCGGTACCGGTCGAGGGTGTCGGCCTCGGTGCGGAACTGGTCCGGGACGGGGTCGGTGAGGTTGCGCAGGCCCCCGCCGGCGGACACGCCGTACTCGTAGATGTAGTCGCCGACGAAGACGACCGCGTCGACGTCCTCGCCGGCCAGGTGGGCGAGCGCGGTGTAGTAGCCGTCCGGAAAGGACTGGCAGGAGGCGACGGCCAATCTGAGCCGGTCCACCCGCTGCCCGGGCGCGGGCGCGGTCCTGGTCCGGCCGGTCGGGCTGAGGTGGCCGTCGACCTTGAAGCGGTACCAGTAGTGCCGGTCGGGCCGCAGCCCGCGGACGTCGACGTGCACGCTGTAGCTGTACTCCGGCCGCGCGCTCGCCGTGCCCGAGCGGACCACGTGCCGGAACCGCTCGTCGGAGGCGACCTGCCACCGTACGCCCACGGCGTTGTAGGGCATGCCGCCGAGCGGCTCGTAGGGCTGGGGGGCGAGCCGGGTCCAGATCACGACGGCGTCCGGCAGCGGGTCGCCGGAGGCGACGCCGAGGGTGAACGGATCGCCGGGCAGTGGGGTGGCGGCGCCCGCCCCCTCCGCCGCCGCCACGCCGACCCCGAAGGCGAGCGCGGTGGCCGCGCCGGTCACGGTGAGGAATCTTCGCCGGGCCAACCGTGCCGCCGGCCGTGGGAACGCGTCGTCTGTCACAGGCAGGACTCCTTCCGACTTCCGCCGACCCGAGGGTTCGGTGGTCGCCTGTACGTTAGCGGGCAACTCGCCCGGATTCCCGCTCCTTCCTGGCCATCCGGACGGCTTCGGACGAGGGGCCGATTCCGCCCCATTCATCACGGGACGTACACAGGACGAGCACGGGACGAGCACGGGACGCGCACGGCCCGGGGGCGGGTCTCCGGCGTACCCCCGGGGGTGACGGGATCCGGCCAGAGGCCGCCGTACCGCCAGGTGGCGACTGCATAATCCTCAGTCATGACATTGCCTACGCAATCCCCTGTGTCGGCCGCGGCCGAGGATCCCCCCAGACGTTCGGTCGCCGAACACGTGGCGCAGGCCGCCGAGTTGGTGGCCGAGACGTGCCCGGAGGCACTCGCCGCCATGCTCGGGGGATCCAGCGCGCGCGGCGAGGCCACGCCGGCCAGCGACCTCGACATCGCGGTGCTGCTTCCCGACGGGGACACCAGCCGGCGCGAGTCGCTCGTGCACCACGGGCGGCCCGCCGAGGTGTTCCTCTACACCCGCGCGGACCTGCGGGCGCTGTTCGACGTGGAGCGGGTCAACCGGCAGCGCATCGTGCTGGCCATCTGGGCGCACTCCGTCCCCGTGGTCGACCCGGACGGGCACGGCGCTGCGGTCCGCGACGAGGCCCGGGCCGTCGTCGAGGAGGGTCCGGCCCCACTGAGCGAGCGCGAGCGGACCTTCGCCCGGCACCGGGTCACCCACCTGCTCGACGACCTGGTCAACATCACCCGGCACAGCGCCAACCGGTACGAGCAACTGGCCATCGCCGACCGGTTGCTGCGCGACAGCATGATGGGCCTGTGCGGCCTGCGGGCCGCGTGGAGCGGCCAGGGCAAGTGGCTGCCGCGGGCACTGCTCGCCGCGGACCCGGTGCTCGGCCGGGCCCTGCTCGACGGCCACCTCGCGCTGGTCGACAACGGTGACCCCGCCCCCATGACCGACGCGGTGGGCGCGCTCCTCACGCAGCTCGGCGGGCCGCTGCGCGAGGGCTACGTCCAGGTGTGGCGCGGCGCGGCCGCCCCCCGCCTCTGAACTTCCGGCCCGGATTCCCCTGTCAGGGGCCGGACCTGGCGGCCGCCACCGCCGGGTCCTGTCGTCGCCACCGCCTTCGAAGTCGCCGGTGTTCGGGCGCGGCCTTTTCTCCGGCCCCCGAACAGACCGCTGCGATTCCTCCCGCGCCCGCCGCGCACCGGCCGCGACGGCTCAACCCGTCGTGCAGGCCGTGCCGTTGAGGGCGAAGTCGTGCGGCGCCGCGTTGCTCGCGCCGTAGGTGGCGGTGAGGCCGATGTCCACGGAGCCGCCGGAGGGCAGCGCCGCGTTCCAGCCGGCGTCGTGCGCGGTGACCTGCTGCCCGGACTGGGTGACGGTGGCGTTCCAGGCGTTGGCGATGTGCTGGTCGCCGCCGAAGGTCCAGGTCAGCGTCCAGCCGTTCAGCGAGGTCGTGCCGGTGTTCGTGACCTTGGCGTCCGCCTGGAACCCGCCGGACCACTGGCTGGAGACGGTGTAGAGCACCCGGCAGGCCGCCCCGGGCGTCGGGGTGCCCGTACCGCCGTCGGCCGCACCGCCGGTGCTGCCCGCGCTGCCGCCGGAGGTGGTCCCCGCCGACGTGCCCGAGGTCGTGCCCGAGGTCGTGCCGGCGGAGGTGCCGGACGAGGTGCCCTGCGTCGTCCCCGCCGAACCGCCGCCGGACGTACCGCTCGACGTGCCGCCCGCGGCCGTTCCCCCGCCCCCGCCAGGGGCGTTGCCCCACACCTGCGTGGTGCCGTCGTAGAGCACGACGTCGCCGACCGTGACCGGCGTGGCCCCGGCGGTCGTCGGCACGCCCTGGTACGACCAGTCGCCCGCCGGGTCGTGCGGTCCGGGGAAGGTGAGCCGGAACTGCACCTCGCGGTGGTACGCCGACTGCCCGGCGGGCGCGATGTCCTGGCCCTCGCAACTGACCGTCAGGTAGTAGACGTTGCCGGAGAAGAGTGTCGGCCCGGTGGGCGCCGCGCACTGGTTGTACGGGGAGCTGAGCGCGACCTGGGAGGGGCTGACGCCGGCGTCGAGGGTGAAGTACCAGCGGAACGAGCCGTGCAGGAGGTGCCGGGCCGGCCAGCCCGAGGTGTTGACCACCTGGGCCTTGATCTCGTAGAAGTTCGCGCCCGAGGTGTTCAGCGCCGCCTGCACGTACTCCTCCGGGCCGGTGGGCGTCTCCTTGGGCGGGAAGTTCGCCCGCGGGGTGCCGCCGTACTCCCCGGCGAGGGCGGCCAGCGCGCCGGAGAAGCCCGCGTTGTAGTCCAACGCCCCTTCGGTCTCGCCGTAGTTGGCGCGGTCGTCGGAGAACTGGTCGTCGGCCGAGCCCGGTCCGCCGACCAGCAGGCCGTAGTCGAGGTGGCGGGTGGCCGCCGGATCGGTCATCGACTGGTCCCACGAGCCGTGCGCGGTGCGGTTGTGCGGGTTCTGCGGCCAGGCCGTGTTCGTACCGGAGTTGGTGAACCCGATCTCGTAGCTCGCGTGGCGCGGGTTGTCCCCCAGGATGTAGTCGATCTGCCGCACCGCGAAGGCGTGGTACGTCGACACCTTGGCCGCGTCCTTGCCCTGCGCGGTCAGCCACGACGAGAACTGCAGGGCCGCGTAGGCGGTGTTGGCGGAGTAGCGCAGCGAACCCCAGGTGTCGAGGAACGCCTCCCCGCCGGGCGAGTAGGCGACCTTCTGACCGCTGACACCGGTGGTCCACCAGTCGAGCCAGCGCTCGGCGTCGTCGATGTAGACCTGCTTGCCGGTGAGTTCGGCCAGGAGCACGTAGTCGCCGTAGGACTTGTCGTCCCAGGCGAGCGTCCAGTTGTACTCGGGCGTGGCGGTCTGCTGCATCTTCGGCAGCTGGGCGTAGTACGTCTCCGCCTTGGCCAGATAGGTGCTGTCGCCGGTGGCGCGGTAGAGCCACAGCGCGCCCCAGACGAGCTCGTCCCAGTAGCCGCTCCAGGAGTTGTAGTAGCCCTGGGCCGCGGTGACGCACTTGTCGTACGTGCCGCGGTAGGTGTCGGCGAACGTGTAGAGCTGCTTGGCGTTGGTCAGCAGCGTGGCGGCGTAGGACGGGTCGCTCGCCTTGAAGACCATGCTGGAGGAGGCCAGGGCGGCGGCCGCCTCGCCGGCGAGGTCGGAGCCGGGGCACGAGGCGTCGATCCTGTAGGCGGGCCTCGGCTCGGGGTTGACCTCGGCCGGTCCCCAGAAGGAGTGGTCGCTGGAGCCGTCGCCGACCTGGGCGTACAGCACGTTCGCCGAGGGGTGCGCCTTCAGCAGCCAGTCGTCGCCCCAGCGCAGGTTGCGCAGCAGGTAGGTGCCCTGCTGCGAGGCGGCGTAGCCGGCGGACTCGTCGACGCCGCCCCACCCGAGCATGGTCATCGAGAAGGCCATCGGGAAGCCGAACTTCACCTCGTCGCCGGCGTCGTGGTAGCCGCCGGTCAGGTCCACGCCGACGTCCTTGCCGTCGTTCAGGTCCGAACTCCCGCGCCAGCTCACGCGGTTGTCGGCCGGCAGCGCCCCGGAGCGCTGCGACTCGTAGAAGAGCATCGAATCCTGCAGCGCCTCGGCGTAGTTGTACGAGGCGGCGCCCGCGTCGGTCCGGGCCGACGCGGCGTGCGCGGCGCCGAACGCCCCGGCGCCGGCGAACATCAGCAGGGCGGTGGCGGCGGCCGCCACCGCGCGGGGCCGGATGCGGCCCGGGGGTGCGGTACGAAGGGTGAACACGCGCGTCCTCCTCGGGAGAACCAGGAGTGGGGGGAGCGGCCCGCCCGCGGCCGAAACCGCCCGGGGCCGAAATGGGAGCGCTCCCACATGCTCGCTTCCGCGTGCTGCGCCGTCAAGGCGCGTGCGGCCGGGGGTTCTCGGCCGGGGTTGTCGGCCCGGGTTCCCGCCCGGCCGTTCGCGGCGCTCGGCCGGGGTTCCCGCCCCGCCGCGTTCCGTCAGAGCGGGGTGCCGGTCTCCTCGGCCAGCGCGCGCAGCAGCCGGTCCTGGAACGCCTCGTCGTGGACGGCCTCGTGCGGCTGCGCCAAGGCGCGGTGGTACCAGTACCCGCCGGTCGTCAGCGCCCGCGGCTCGTCGCTGGAGGCGAGCCACTGCTGGGTGTCGTGGCCGAGTTCGAGGTCGTCCGGCGCATCGGGGCCGCCCATCTTCGTCGGCACCCAGCCCGGATCGACCGCGTTGCTCGGCACCCCCGGGCGCAGCCGCGCCACGGCGGCCGCGAGCGCGGTCACGAACAGCTTGCTGTCGGCGTACGAGCCCGCGCTCCGGCCCCGCCAGTCGACGCCGTCCGGCGACGGCCGTCCGCCGAAGTGCGAGCCGCTGCTCAGGTACACCAGCCGGCGCGGGCCCGGCAGCAGGGCGGTGAGCAGGTACGGCGCCACGACGTTGACCGGCATGACCGTCCGCCCGCTCCAGACACCGGCGTTGTGGATCACCGCGTCGAGCGGCCCGGCGCCGTCCAGTTCCGCCGCGACGCGGCGCACGTCCTCGCGCTCGGCGAAGTCGCCGACCACGACCCGCGCCCCGCGTCCGACCAGGTCGTCGAGGTCGGCCGCCCGCTGCCGGCTGCGGGCGTGCACCACCACCTCGTGCCCCTCGGCCAGCAGGGCGTCGGCCGCGGCCCGCCCCAGCCCGTCCGCCGACCCGGTCACCAGGATCCGGCTCACCCGGCCACCGCCCCGCCGAGCCCACCACGTTCGTCACCGTCGTGTCGTTCGTCCATCCCCCGACCGTACGACCGCTCCGCCGCGCGAGGGGCGTTCCCGCGCCCGTACGCCCCTGCCCCGGTCGTCCGTCCGGCCCCCGGGCCCGTACCCGCCCCGGCAGGGAATCCCCACCGGGGCATGGTTGCAGGAAGGCGGGGCAGACGGCCCGTCGGAGGTTGATAGCCATGGGACCGTTGCTTCTCGTTCTTCTGCTCGCGCTGATTCTCTTCGGCCTCGGCTTCGCGCTGAAGGTTCTCTGGTGGGTGGCCGTGATCGTGCTGGTGGTCTGGCTGCTCGGATTCGTCATGCGGGGCACCCACTCCAGCGGGAGCCGCAACCGCTGGTACCGCTGGTAGCGGCACCCGGGCATGGGTGCCCGTCACATCGATGTCCCCACCGGCACGGCCGGTGGGGACACTTCACATTCGCGGCGAAGTGTGGACCGCCTGTCGGGATCGTGTGGACGGGCGGCTCACGCGCGTCCACGCGGGTAGGACCCGGACGCCGGGACGGCTCCGGGCGCGCAGCGACCCTGCAACCTCCAGCCGGCGCCGTCCCGGTGCCCCGCCCGGCACGGCCTACCCGGAGACCGGTCCTGGCTTCAGGCGGAAGAACGTGACGGCCGCGTGCGCGGCCAGGGCGAACGGCAGCGCGAGGAGCAGGTCCCACGGCACGGCGCCGAGCGCGGCCATGAGGCAGACGGCCGGCACGGCGAGGAGGGTGGGGAAGGTCGAGGCCAGTGCGACGCGCGCACGGGTTCGGCGGTTCACGGGCGGACTCCTTGGGCGGTTGAGGGGGGGGAGGGTCACGGGCCGGTCAGGCCGGGCCGTTGCGGGAGCGTTCGAGGTACTCCGCCAGCTCCCGCCACTCGTCGGCCGGAGCGTCGGGGAAGCCGGAGACGGCGGCCGGATCGTCGTGCCAGGCGGCCCTCACCCCGGCGGAGATCCCGGCCTCGCCGCCGCTGAACAGCGCGCCCATCTCGTCCATCCGGGCCACCAGCCGGCGCACCCGAGGGTCGGACGGCGGGACGCCCTCCGCACGCAGCCGCTCGGCCCTGCGGTACAGCTCGGGCCACTCGACCTCCAGCAGGTAGTGCCGCGCGGGCCCCAGGGCTGCGGCGCGGACCCGCAGCGTCCGCAGCTGGTCCTCGTCCAGGTGGCGGGCCAGCACGTGGTCGCCCTCCGCGCCGCGGCCGGTCGCCCGCAGCGCGTCGAGCAGGTGCGCGGCCGTCGGGGTCCGGTCCGCCGCCAGTTCGTCGGACAGCCGGACCAGCCGGTCGCGCAGGGCGCCGAGGGCGGCGATCGACGCCTCCACCCCGGCCAGGTGGTCCCGCACCAGCCGCCCGGAGTCGATCCCGGCGTCGAGGCAGGCGGCGATGGTCTCCAGGTCCAGCCCGAGGCTGCGCAGGGCGAGCACCTGGTACAGCCGGACGAGGTCCTCCTCGGTGTACTCCCGGTGCCCTCCCCCGGTGCGCCGGGA
Organism: uncultured Actinomycetota bacterium; assembly: GCA_963756705.1. Classification (GTDB taxonomy): domain Bacteria; phylum Actinomycetota; class Actinomycetes; order Streptomycetales; family Streptomycetaceae; genus Actinacidiphila. Next base: position 32,114 of record CAVWOS010000014.1, read on the forward strand.
GGGGCTGAGCAGGCCGATGCCGTCCCAGTGGTGCAGCGTGCGTACGGTCAGCCCGCTGGCCTCCGCGAGCGGGCCCACCTTCCAGGTCGCAGAAGTGGTCATGGAGCAACGATGCATCCTCACGCCGGGTGAGGTTCAAGCGCCGTCGGCAACGGGTTCGCCTTCGCGTGCGTCGGGCGCCGGACCCCGCTCAGTCGGCGGGTCCCTCCGCGGCGCGCCCGTCCTCCGGCCCCTGCTGGAAGACGTGGTAGAGCCACCACAGGGACGGCACGAGCAGGACGGCGCCGACCGCGAGGCAGATCAGGCAGGCGGACAGGACGGACCGGGTGGAGGCGGCATCGGAGACGGTGACGTCCGGTTCGAGCAGCGCGGGGTACTGGGCGGCGCCCCAGGCCCACACGATCGCCGCCACCGCCGTCGCCGCCGTCAGCCGGGCCCGCGCCGGGCTCCGGCCCAGCAGCCACATGGCCGCCAGACCGGCGACGGCGCTGAGGATCACCAGCGGGAGCGCGCGATGGGTCAGCCCGTCGAAGAGGTCCGGGGCGTCGGCCGCGAGGACGCCGATGCCGGCGAGGGCCACCGCCCCCGCGGCGAGCCCGCTCCCGAGCGCCCGGGCCCGGAACCACGCGCTGAGCTCCGGCCGCCCGAGCCGTACCGCCTCGGCGTGCAGGTAGACCGCCGCCAGGTGGGCGCAGGCGGCGACGGCCAGGACGCCGCCGAGGGCCGAGGTGGGGTTCAGCCAGCTGGTGACGGTGTTGCCGGCCGCGAGCCCCGGCGGGACGCGGCCGGAGGCGACCGCGCCGGCCACCGTACCCAGGAAGTACGGGGTCACGACCGACGACAGCGCGAAGCACCCGCCGAACAGGCGCTTCTGCCACAGCTCGGTGCTGGCCTTGCGGAACGCGAAGGCGGCGCCGCGGGCGATGATGCCGAGGGCGGCCAGCGTGAGGGGGATGTAGAGGGTGGACATGACGGCCGCGAACACCGGGGAGAATCCGGCCCAGAGCAGGACCACGACGAAGATCAGCCAGACGTGGTTGGCCTCCCACACCGGCCCGATCGTGTGCTCGATGAGCGCGCGCCGCGGCTCCCCGGGCTTGCTGCGGCCGGCCAGCAGGTCCCACAGCCCCGCGCCGAAGTCGGCGCCGGCGAACAGGGCGTAGCAGGTCAGCCCCACCCACATGACGGCCAGCGTCAGGTCCGCGAGCACGGCCCTCCCCCTCTCATGTGACCGGGTTCCGGCGCAGGTCGCTCTCCTGCGGGGCGATCGGCACCGGCCGGTCCCGCGCGAGGCGGCGCATGACGTACACCGTGGCCACCGTCATCCCGGCGTAGACGACGAGCACCAGCCACAGTCCGTTCAGCAGGCCGGGCGCGGGGTTCACCGCGTCGCTCACCGTCATCAGCCCGTAGACGATCCAGGGCTGGCGGCCCAGTTCGGTGACGACCCATCCGCACTCGAGGGCGACGACGGCGGCCGGGCCGCCCAGCGCGGCCAGCAACAGGAACGGGCGGGTGCCGCGCACGGCGAGCACGTCGTCACCGCCGGACCGGCGCCGCAGCCAGTGGGCGAGCGCCAGCCACAGGCCGAGCGCCAGCAGGAAGAGGCCCGCGCCCACCATCGTGTCGAAGGCCAGGTGGACGCCGGTCACCGCCGGCCACTGCCATCGAGGGACCTCGTTCAGCCCCTGCACCACGGTGCTCGGGCGGTAGCCGACCAGCAGGGAAAGGCCGCTGGGGATCTCCAGGCCGTACTTCAGGCCGCTGTGTCCGTCGGCGACGCCGAGGATCGTCAGCGGCACGTGGGAGCCGGTCCGGTACACGCCCTCCATCGCGGCGAGCTTGGTCGGCTGGTAGTCGGCGAGGAACCGCGCGGCCCAGTCCCCGACGACGAGTTGGAACGGCGTGACCAGGGCCCCGACGGTGAGCGGGATGAAGAACCCGGCCCGGTGGTAGCGGTCCCGGCGGCCGCGCAGCAGCGCCACCGCGTACACGCTCGCGGTGAGGAACGCGGCCACCATCAGGGCAGCAAGGATCATGTGGGTGGTCTGCGGCGGCGCGGCGGGGTTGAGCATCGCCGCCCACGGGTCGACGGAGACGACCTTGCCGTCGCCGGAGAGCCGGAAGCCGCGCGGCTGGTTCATCCAGGCGTTGGCGCAGACGACGAAGAACGCCGACGCGATCCCGGCGACGACGATCGGCACCCCGGTGAGCAGGTGCCGGCCCGGGGAGAGCCGGTCCCAGGCGTACAGGTAAAGGCCCAGGAAGATCGCCTCGATGAAGAAGGCGATCCCCTCCAGCGCGAACGGCAGCCCGATCACCTGCCCGTACCTGCCCATGAGGCCCGGCCACAGCAGCCCCAGTTCGAAGCTCAGGATGGTGCCCGAGACGGCGCCGACGGCGAAGAGCACCCCCATGGCCCGGGCCCAGCGGCGCGCGAGGAGCCGCAGCGCCGGGTCGCCGGTGCGCCAGCCCCGCCATTCGACGATCAGCGTCATCAGCGGCAGTCCCACCCCCAGGCAGGCCAGCACGATGTGCCAGGCGAGGGAGAAGCCCATTTGCGCCCGCGCTCCGGACAGGTCGGCTCCGCTCGCGGCCCCGAACGGAGCGAAGAGGGACACGGTGGCCTCCGGCGGGCAGCAGGACGTGCGGGGAGCCGACAGGTACCCGGGGCGCGGCGGCCGCAACCGGGATTGCGCCGGATGGCGCAATGGCCGTCCCCGGGCCGGGCGACGCCGCGCGCGGCCGCATTTTCGGGGGCCCGGCGGCGCCGAATTGCGCATAAATGCCGCAAAAGGGATTCACCCGCGGGGCGAGGGGCAGTCGCACTGATGTGGCCCCGCTCATCCTGCGGTCCCGCACACCGGGGGCCCGGCCCTCGCGGTGTGTGGCGGGAAGGAGGTGACGAGGTGGACAGGATTCCGCTGACACGCGCGGAACAGGAGACCCTCGCACGCATCGAGCGCGACCTGACCGAAGACGACCCGGCCCTCGACCAGTGGCTTCGCGACATGAGCGAGGCGCCGCCGCCCCGCGGTCCACGCAGACACCGGCTCCTGCTGACGGTGGCCGTCAGCGCCCTGCTGATGCTCTTCGTGGCCCTGCTGGTCCCGGCGGCCGCACTCACCTCACCGTTGCTGCTGTGGGGCTTCACCATCTCGTGGGCGCTGGCGCTGGCCGTCTTCGTCCGGCTGGTGGTCCGCAGGATCCGGCGCGGGTCCAAGGCGGCGGGCGGTGACCGTTCACGGCACCGGTGACCGGCTGACGAGCGCGAGCCCGGATTGGCTCGGCTTGAGCCGCGGTCGCGGGCTCATCCGCCGGGCGACTGCGGCCCGGCGGTGTGGTCCGGGTGGCCGGCCGTACGGCGCCGCTCCTTCAGCTCCGCCTCGTACAAGTGGTCCCGGCCGTCGGCGAGTTCGCCGCGCGCCTGCGCCTCCATGGCCCGGAAGGGCTCGTAGTACGTGGCGTTGTACGCCTCGACGAGCTGGAACGTCCAGTGTCCCGGGACGACGTTGCGGCCCAGGATCTCCCGCCGGACCCGCTCGGCCCACGCGCCGTGGCCGGCCTCCCGCAGCAGTTCCACCGCCCGGTCCAGCTCGAAGTCGGCGCTGCCGGTCAGCTGGTGGAAGGCGTACAGGTGGCCGCGGGCGCGTTCGGTGGTCTCCAGCGCCTTGGACAGCGCGCCCAGCGCTTCGACCGTCGCGTCCGACACGCCGGGCGGACGGCGGTGGTCCGGGCCGTGGTTCTCGTGGTGCTCGCTCATGGGTCCATGGTGGTCCGCCCGGACGGGCGGGCGCCGTCCTTCCCGCGGACGGCGCGCCCGTGAACCCAGCCGCGGCCTCCCCGGTGTGCCGTGCTCCCAGGAGATGCCGCCCCGGATCACCCGCGGACCAGGGCCCCGGTGACGGCCAGGGCCGCGGCCATGATGCTCAGTTGGGGGTTGACCTCGGGGCAGGACGGGAGGACCGAGCCGTCGGCGATCAGGACCCCGCGGACACCGCGGAGGTGCCCGGAGGGGTCTGCGGGGGCGTGCTGGGGGTCGGCGCCGGCCGCCACGGTGCCGGTCGGGTGGTAGGCGGACAGGTGGAGGTGGCGCGGGCCGGTCCGGGCCAGGACGGCGTCGAGCTCGGCGAGGGAGCGGGCGCGCGGCTCGCGCGGGATGCCGGTGAGGACCTCGTGCGCGCCCGCGGCGAAGAGGAGCCGGCCCATGGCCCGCACCGCGCGCAGGAGCCGGTCCGCGTCCCGCCGCGCCAGGTCGTAGCGGACCAGGACGCGGTTGCGGCCGAGGACCCGCCCCGAGGGGAGGTCGGCGATCATCGTGCCGAGAGTGGCGAGCCGCGCGGCGTCCTCCAGTTCGGCGCGCAGTTCCCGTCCGACGCCGGGCAGGACGAAGGAGCCCATGCCGGGCGGGGTGGCGGTCGCCTCGATGAGGATGCCCTGCCCGTGGAGTTCCTCCACGCCGACGCTCTGGAGCACGCCCTCCCACGCCGTGACGGGCTCGGCGAAGCGTCCGGCCACACCTGTGGCCGGGTGCACGCTGAGGTTGCGGCCCACGCCGGGGTGCCGGCCCAGGCCGGAGCGGCGCAGCAGGGGCGGGGAGTGCAGGGCGCCGGCCGCGACCACGACCAGCGGGGCGAGGATCTCCAACTCGCCGTCCTCGCCCGTGCCCCCGGCGACCGCCACCCGGACGCCGGCCGCCCGGGGCCCGCCCGGCCGGTCGGGGTCGACGAGGACGCGCAGCACCCGGGCGCCGGTGACGATCCGCGCGCCGGACGCGCACGCCTCGGGCAGGACGGACAGCTGGACGCTCTGCTTGGCGCCGGTGGGGCAGCCCACGACGCACTGGCAGGAGCCGCGGCAGCCGGGCGCGTTGCGCAGCAGTGGCGCGGCCCGCCAGCCCAGTGCCTCGGCGCCGGCGAGCGCGAGGCGGCCGTTGGCGCCCAGGACGTCGGTGCGCTGGGGGCCGACGTTCAGCGTGCGCTCGGCCTCGTCCAGGTGGGGACCGAGGTGCTCGGCGGCCGTGAAGCCGAACTCCTCGGTCCAGCGGGTCAGCACGTGGTCCGGGGTGCGGTAGCAGGTCCCGGAGTTGACCACGGTGGTGCCGCCGACGGCCCGCCCCACGGGCAGCAGCAGCGGAGGGTCGCCCACGGCCGCCGTGGCGCCGCCGTCCCGGTACAGGTCGGTGAAGCGGTCCAGGGGCGCGCGGCGGCCGAACGAGGCCGTGGTGTGGTGGTCGCCCTCTTCTACGACGACCACCCGCGCGCCGGCCCGGGCCAGGGTCCGCGCCGCCATGGCGCCGCCCGCGCCGGAGCCGATCACCACCGCGTCGGCGGTGCTGCGGCGCGGCCAGGCGTGGGCCGGGGTGCAGTCCAGCGGCGGATCGGCGCGGACGGGCCGGAGCGGCGCTCCGGCCCGGGCGGGCAGCCGTTCGGTCCCGGCGGCCAGCAGAACCGGCACCTTGAGCAGGTCCAGCACCGGCCGCAGGCCCGCCCGCTCCCCGAGCGGGGCCATGACGGCCTCCCGCTCCGCGGCGGTGAGCCCGGCCAGCCGGCGTCCGGTGCGGACCAGCGCGTAGGCGTCGAGCACGTGCGCCGCCGTGCGGATCCCGGCCCGCGCCGGCAGCGGAACCGCGGCCAGCACCCCCTCCAGCCGATGCGGCGTCCGCGCCATCCACTCCTCGGACCCGTCCGCCGCCAACAGCGCCGCCACAAACCCCTCAAGCCCCATCAACCCACCCCCCGCCCCACGAACTTGTCCCCGCCGCACACGTCCCGCCCACGACGCCCGGCCGGCCGACGATTCGGGCCGCCTCCCGACAGCGGGCATCGCCCTGCCCCGGCAGGCGCACCCCCACGAAACCGGTGCCCAGGGCACGCCTCCCGGCCCGAGCGGGCGACGGACCGGCGACCGGCATCCCACTCGGCCGGAGCGAAGCGCGAGCGATGACTCGGGCCGCTTCCCCGCAGCGGGGACCGCACGGTCCGCGCAGACGCAGCCGCACGAGAACGGATACGAGCGCATGCGCCGCTGTGCCGACCACGACCCGGACAGCCGGCGGCACGGCGACCGGCGACCCGCCCCGCCCTCGCGGGGCGCGGACACCAACCCGCGCGGCCCTCCCGCGGTGGGGGCCGCACCGTCCCGACCCGTCCAGCCGCACGCGACCGGCCCTCGGCACACGCCCGCCGACACGGATCCCGCCACAAACCGGCGGCTGGCCGACGACTCGGGGCGCCTCCCCGAAGCGGGGACCGCCCTGTCGCGACGGGCGTAACCGTACGAAGGCCACCGTGCGCGCCCCGGCCCGGGCGGTCGGCGGCCCAACCCGCTGGCGCCGGGGGCGGGTGGGGGTCATCGGGTGCCCACTTCTGCGTGGGCCGTGCCGTCGAGGTGCCATTCGGCCTCGCGGTGCCAGCGGCCCCACCAGCGGTCCAAACGGATCTCCGCGTCGGCGCGTTCGCTGTTGCGGCAGGTGGCGCGGGATCCGTCGGGGTCGGTGTACTCCAGGGAGAGGGTCCGCTCCTCGGGCTGGGTGACGGTGACCCGGATCCGCCGCAGCCCGGCCCGCCCGGTCACGGTCCAGGTCGGCAGGCCGACGTCGGCGCGGAACCGCAGCGCGCCGGCCCACCCGGCGGCCGAGCGTTCCGGGCGGCGCGGCCAGGTCCGCCCGCCCCGCCGGAGCCGGAGGAAGACCAGCGGCGGCAGGCGGCGCAGTCCGGGCCGCATGGAGACGGCGGCCACGATCTCCAGGACGTCCCCGCCGCCGAGGTCGGCGTGCAGCCACGACCAGCGGCGGGCGTTGCCGTGCCCGTAGATCCGCGCCGAGGCACCGGGCGCGCCGGCCAGCTCGATCGTCCCGTCCTCGTCGCGGAAGGTGCCGTGGTACGTGGCCCGGGCGGCCGGCAGGATCTGGGCCGCGGGCAGCAGCGGGCGCCGCCAGGACCACCGGGGAAAGGTGAACAGCGGGGCGTCGGCGGCCCGTTCGGCGAGGTCCCAGCTCATCGGACCGGCCGCGCCGGAGAGGCGGCCGGGCGCGGCGCGGACGCCGTCGGCCTCGAACCCGTCGCCGCCGGGTGTCCACGGGACGGGCCCGAACCGGGTGTGCCGGACCGGCGCGCCCCTGGGGAAGACCGCGGCCCAGCCGTGCGCGTACGGCTCGGACCCGTCGGCGGGGGCCACCACTTCGTGGTGCAGCCACAGCCCCGTGCCGGTCGCCGGGTCGGTGACCGTGGTGTACCAGACCTCGGTCCGGCCGGGGTCGCCGTGCCAGCGGGCGGCGGTGAGTTCGGCGTGCTCCTCGCCGCGCGGGAAGCGGAAGCTCGCGAGGAACGGCAGCAGCGCGCTCGCCAGGCGGAAGCGCAGGGTGCCGGTGCCGACCACCCGGTCGTCCTCGTACAGCGTGAAGGGGAGCACCGTCATCGAGGCGACCGGGTGGCGCGGGGTGACGGACTTCCAGCCGTCCAGTATCATCCGGCGCCCGCCCGCGGTGAAGGACAGCCGGTAGCGGATCCGCCGGGCGGTCAGCGGGGAGATCTCCAACTCGCCCCGCACGCGCGGGTCGTCGGCGAATCCGTGGATGCGCAGCCGGCCCTCGACGTCCGCCCGCGTGGTGCCGGTCGGGCGCAGGACCCGGTCGGCGCCGGCCCGCAGGTCCAGCCGGACCGGGCGGATCCGGCCGCTCTCGGCGAGCCGCACGGTGCCGGCCATGGTCTCGCGGAACCGCGTGCCCCGGCTCACGACTCCTCCCTGGCTGCCAGCCCGGCCAGCATCAGCCGCTCGGTCTCGTTGAGGTACGCCTCGGCGGCCGCCCGGGCCCCGCTCGGGTCGCCCGCCGCGACGGCGTCGACCACCGGTTCCAGCCGCCGGTGCGCGACTTCCGGGTCGGTGAACGGCCCGGCCAGGGCGGCGCGCACCGGCAGGTAGGCGTTGAAGAGGGTGTTGGTGAGCAGGACGTACACCCGGTTGCCGGTGGCCCGGGCGAGGGTGCGGTGCACCTCGACGTCCGCGAGTTGCACCGCGTCGGCGTCCTTGGCGGCGCGCACGTCCGCCAGCCGCGCGTACAGCTCGGCCCGGTGCTCGGGCCGGGCCCGCCCGGCCGCCCGCTCGGCGATCAACGCGCCGATGGAGCACCGCACTTCGAAGATCTCGCCGACCCAGTCCGGACTGTGCCGGACCAGCATCGGCAGCAGGTCGGCGCCGCCGAGCCGGACGAAGTCCCGGACCCGGGTGCCCACGCCGTGCCGGGTCTCCAGCAGCCCGGCCTGCACGAGCCTGCCGAAGGCGTGCTTGAGGGTCGTCCGGGTGACGCCGTAGCCGTCGGCGAGCCGCCGCTCGGGCGGCAGCAGGCCGCCCACCGGGTGCCTCCCTGCGAGGATGTCCTCCCGCAGCCGGTTCTCCAGCACGTCGACGATGGTGTCGCGAGGCAGTGCCTCCATGCCGCCCTCCCATGGTCCAGTGGCTCAGCCACTCAACCACCGGGGTGGCGAGCCGTCAACAGACCGTCCGCGCACGGGCGTTGGATGGCTCGATCGCCGCGCGAACGCGGTCCGGCGCCGTTTCGGGTGGAAAGGCGGGGGAAGGCGGACGAACAGGAATCGGGGTCGGGAATCGGGTTCCCGACCGGACATCAAGGAGTTCTCGTGTTCATCGCGATCACCTGCCTCATGATCGTCATGGGGCTCGTCCAGGTAGTCCGTCCGAAGGTGCTGTGGGGAACGCACCGTTCCGCGCAGCGGGAGGACTGGAACAGGCGCCGTCACGGCGCGGACCCGTCCGCGAGACGGGACTACCGCTTAGAACGCGGCCTCGGGGTGCTCTGCCTCGGCCTCGCCGTCGCGATCCTGGTCACCCACCTGTGACGGGGCCGGCCCGGCCCTCGGAGGCCACGGCCCTCAGGTGAGGCGGGCCGCGGCGGCACGAAGGAGGGCGCTGCGGCCGCGGTCGGGAACCGTGCGCAGGGCGTGCCCGCGGGCACCCCAGTCACGCAGCAGGACGTTGGCGGCGAGGAAGCCGGTGGTGGCGGCGCGTTCCATGAGCGCCACCGGCAGGTCCGTACGGACGAGGTCGCCGGCCAGCACCAGGCCCAGGTGCGGGGTGGTGACGCCGGGCCGGTCCCGGTGGCCGCCGACGGTGAACAGGGGGCAGTCCGCCCGCCATTCGTGGCGGGCGTCGACCACACGGCTCGCCCGGGTCTCCGGGTAGACCCGGTGCAACTCGTCGACCAGCAGGCGCTCGACCGCCGTTCGATCGGCCCGGCACGGCACGGCGTAGGCGTGCAGTTCCACCACCGAGCCGCCGGTGCGGGCGGCCCAGCCCGCGGCCTCGTCCTCCCAGCGTTCGAGGACGCTGACGTTGTCGAGCGGGCCGTAGCCGCTGGTGCCCAGGAAGCCCGGGCGGTCGGCGGCGACCGGGCGGTCCAGCCACAGCCGGGAGACCAGGAACGGCGGCGCGGTGCGCAGGCGGTCCACCCGCTCGCGCCACACGGGGTCGCCGAGCTCCGGCGAACGGTCCACCAGCGCGCGCAGGCCGGCGGTGTCCAGGGCGAGGACCACCGCGTCGAACCGGCGCCCGGCGCCGTCGCTCGCCACGGTGAAGCCGCCGCCCGCCTCGGGCGCGACGGCCCGGACCGGGTCGCCGGCGCGGACCTCGGCGCCGCGGGCGGCCAGGTACGCCTCCAGCGGGTCCCACAGGGCGCGCGGGTACGGGGCGGCGGGCACGTCGAACAGCAGGCCCTCGCTGGACCCGAGGAAGTAGATGTGGAACATCAGGGCCATCTCGGCCGCGGAGAGTTCGGCCGGGTCGGCGAAGAAGCTGCGGGAGAAGACGGTGAAGGCCAGCCCGTCGGCCGCGGCCGGGAACCGGATGGCGGCCAGCAGCTGCGCGGCGCTGACGTCGTCCAGCCGCCGGTAGACGTCGGGGACGCGGACGTCGAGCAGCGGCAGCGCCGCCGCCGGACGCATCCCCAGCAGGCCGCGCAGGGTGAAGGTCGGGCTGAGTGCGGCGAAGCCCAGGGCGCTCAGGGGCGGGGTGCGCGGGACGTGCCGGAAACTGTCGCGCAGGCCCCCGCTGTGCTGGAGCGGGTAGTCCGGCAGGCCGGTCAGCCCCGACAGCGACGGGTCGGTGCGCCGCAGCAGCGCCCTCAGGTTGTAGTACTGGCGGAAGAACGCGTGGAAGCCGCGGCTCATCGTGGCCGCGCTGCCGTCGGCCAGGCGCACGGGCCGCCCGGCCACCCGGCCGCCGAGCACCGGCTCCCGCTCGTAGAGCGTGACCGCCACCCCGCGTTCGGCCAGCGCGGTGGCCGCCGTCAGCCCCGCGATCCCGCCGCCGACGACCGCCGCCGTCCGGCCGCCCGCGACCCGCGGCGCCCCGCCGTGCCCCGGCACCACGCACGACCGCCGGTCCCGCCCCCATCCCCCAGGCCGCCCCGGGGTCATCCGCCCTCCCCCGGCCCGCGGTCGACGCCTTCCGGCCCACTCCCCCACGAACAGAACCGCCTCCTCGCGCTCCCGGCGGGCCGGAGTCGACGCTCGGGCACGGCCCGGGAGACCACGGTGCCGGCCGTACGGGGGCGCGCCCGGCGCGGATCACGCCCCCGCCGCGCGAGCGGCGCCACGCCTTCGCGCCCAGGGCGGCCGGCGAGGAGTCCGGCGCCTGTCGCCGTACGCACTCCCGCGGCCCGGACCACGCGCCCCCGGCGGCGGAGAGGCCGACCCATCACGCCCCCGGCGCGAGCACGGCGTGCTTCCCCCGCCGGGGGAAGAGGCGCGCGGAGGCTCCTCACACCTCCCCCGCCGGGGCCGGACCGGGGCGGTGGGCGACGAAGGTGTGGACGATTCCGGTCTGCCAGCCGGCGACGGGCAGGACGGTGGTCCGGGCGAAGCCGTGGCGGGCGAGGCGCGCGGCGAAGGCGGGGGCGGTGTCGAAGCCGGCCACGCTGCTCCAGAGGTGGCGGTAGAGCGCGCGGTCGCCGGTGAGTGTGCCGGCCGGCTGCACGACGCCCTTGCAGACGGCCGTCCACACCGCCCGGTGCGCGGGCCGTCCGCTGAGCGCGTACTCGTGGACGGCGAGCCGGCCGCCAGGCGCCAGCAGGGCTCTGACGGCGGCGAGCACCCGGTCGGGGTCGGCGAGGTTGCGGAACAGGTAGGCGGCGAAGACCGCGTCGAACGGACCCCGCGCCGCGGGCAGCGGCAGGTCCTCGGCGGCGGCGTGCACGAAGTCGACGTGGTCCGGCCACCGCTTGGCGCGGGCGCGCCGCAGCATGCCGGCCGAGGCGTCCACGGCCGTGATCCGCGCGCGGGGCGCCGCGCGCAGCAGCGCCGCCGTGGAGGCGCCGGTGCCGCAGCCCAGGTCCAGGACCCGCAGCCCCGCGCCGCCGTCCGGCAGCCCCAACCGCCGGGCGGAGCGGCGCAGTTCGCGGTGGTAGCCGGGGTTGGCGGCCACCAGCGCGTCGTACGTGCGGGAGGCGCGGTCGAAGGCGACGGCGAGCTCCGCGCCGCGCAGCAGGGTGGTCACGTTCCTCCTCGGTTCGCGGGGGGCACCGGCCCCTCCGCGGGCGGGTGGGCCGGGAGCGGGAAGCGGCGGCGGGGCAGCGCCGGGAGGGCGGCGGCCGACCGCAGCATGGCCCGGGCGGGGGCGCGCAGGCCGACGGCCCCGTCCTCGTGGAGGCGGGTCCGCCCGTCGAGGAACCGCAGCAGGCGGTCGGCGGGCACCTCGCGGAAGAGCCGGGGGAAGAAGTCCGCACCCGTGATGGCGCCGTCGGCCAGGCCGTGCAGCAGGGCGGCGTCCATCGCCCGCGCCCGCCACCCGTGCGGGCGGGGCGGCAGCGGGGTGCGGCCGGCCCGGTAGGCGTCGGCGATGGCGATGCTCTGCCGCTGGACGGTGGCGAAGGTGTAGCCGGTGGCGGGCCGGGTGGCACCGCCGGCCGTCCCGATGCGGAAGACGGCCGGGCCGATCCGGCGCGGGAAGCGGGCGTCGGTCATCGGGATGACGCCGCTCTCGGTGCCGGTGACCTCGAACGGGCCCAGCCGCAGGACGTCGTCGGTGTAGTGGCGCAGCGCGGCCTCGTACTCCTCGGGCGGCAGCAGGGCGGCGGAGAAGCGGGTGTACTCCACCAGCGCTTCGTGCGGTCCGAGCGGCAGGACGTAGCCGAAGGAGGTGCCGTCCGGCGGCTGCGGGGTGCGGAAGTCCATCCAGTCGGCGACCTCGGGGTCGAAGGCCGCCCCGCGGGTGCGGACGAACCAGCCGCGGAAGTGCTGGAGCAGGAGCGTGCGGGCGGGCGGCAGCCGATGGGGTGGGCGGGAGTCGAAGAGCCAGCGGGCGCGGACGGTCCGCGGGTCGCCGGCGCCGGTGGTGACCAGCGCCTCCGCGCCGCCGGGCACCGCGCGAACGCGCTCGACCCGCCCGTCCAGGCGCCGCACCCCGGGGAAGGCGGCCAGCCGCTCGGCGACCAGGGCCTCGAAGCGCGGCGAGCGGAGCATCTTGTAGCGCAGCGGGTCGATGTCCCGGACGGTGGCCCGGCCGTACCGGTCGTGCACGCGCAGCCGGCGCCAGGCGGCCGTCACGGCCGGGTCGTACGGTCCGCCGTCCGGTTCCCAGAAGCACCAGGTGCGCGGCGGCGGGCGGTGGCCGGGCGGGGGTTCGACCAGGACCATGGTGGGCACCGGGCCGCGCTCGGGCCGCCGGGTGAGGGCGTGGGCGAGCGAGAGGCCCGCCGCGCCCGCGCCGACGATGGCGATGTCGCTGTCCCTCACCGTGCCGTCATCGCGCCCGTACGCTCCTCCGCCGTGCCGCCGTGCCGCCGTGCCGCCGTGCCGCCGGCCGCGCCTCGTACCGCCCGTTTTCCATATGTGTGGGTGGTGCGCCGTGTTGTGATCCGTTGTGCTCCGTTGTGCCCAGCATTCCGCGCGCCGGCCCGCGAGGGGCGCAGGCGCGGCGGGGAGGGATCCGGCGGTTCCGGCGGGTTCCGGTGCGGACTCGTCTGGGGACTCGGGTGCGGAGGCGGGTGCGGGGTGCGCGGACGGCGGCAGGAAGCGGGCCGATCGGGTGACCGGGGCGGGTGGCAGCGGCGATCGGGCACCGGCGGATGGTCCGCTGGCCTTCCGGACCGCGGCCGAGGGAGGGAGGGAGGGGCGATGTTCCGGACGGAGAGCACGCGGCACGGCCGGTCCGGCCGCCCGTCCCCCGACCCGCACCCACCGACGACCAGCCTCGGCGGCACGACCCCCGGGCCGGAAAGGGCCACCACGGACGCGCATCGTCCCGCAGACCACCTCGCTCCCGACACGGACGGAGCCGGCCCGGGCGGGCACGTCTCAAGGACCGACCCCGCCCGGGTCGACGGCGACGTGGCCGCCGCCGTCGGCGCCGTCCTGGAGGACCTGCTGCGGCGGCGCGTCGCGGAGGCCGCCGACCTCGACCCCGTTTTCGGCCGTGACGTGGCCGAACCCGTCGCCCGGTTCGTGCTGGAGGGCGGCAAACGGATGCGGTCGCGGCTGCTGTGGTGGGGCCTGCGGGCGTGCGGGGGTCCCGTACCGGAGGCCGCGCTGCCGGTGGCGGCCGCGCTCGAACTGCTCCAGACCTGCGCCCTGATCCACGACGACGTGATGGACGGCGCGCCGGTGCGGCGCTCGCGTCCCTCCTTCCACGCCGCGTGGGACGCCGCCCACCCGGAGGCCGCCTCTCCGGAAGCGGCCCACCCGGAAGTGCCTCGCCCGGGAGCCGAACGTCCGCCGCACCGGCCGACGTTCGGCGAATCGGCGGCCATCGTCGCCGGGGACCTCGCGCTGGCGTGGGCGGACGACGCGGTGGCGGCGGCCGAGGTGCCCGCGGACCGCGCGGAGCGGGTACGGGCGCTGTGGCGTGCGCTGCGCGCCGAGATGGCGGCCGGTCAGTACCTGGACCTGCACGGGCAGGCCACCGCGTGCCGTTCGACCGAGCGGGCCGTGCGCACCGCGCTGCTCAAGAGCGCGCTGTACTCCGTGCAGCGGCCGCTGATGCTGGGCGCGGCCCTGGCGGGGGCGGCCCCCGTCGCCGACCGCGCCCTTGCCGCCGCCGGGCGCTGCGCCGGGCTGGCCTTCCAACTGCGCGACGACCTCACCGACGCCTTCGGCGGCACGGCCGGCACGGGTGAGCCGCCCGCCGCCGACGTGCGCGCGGGCAAGCCCACCTTCCTGGTCGCCGTGGCCGTACGACTCGCCGAGGACGGCGGCGACCGCGCGGCGCTGGACGTCCTCGACCGGCGACCCGGTGCGCCCGACCGGACCGACCCCGAAGTGGCCGAGGTGCTGCGCGTCCTGGCGGCCACGGGGGCACGCGGCGCGGTCGAGGCGGCGGTGACCGCGCTGACCGAGCGGGCCCTGCGGCACCTGCGCGACCCCCGTGCCGCCCTGGAGCCCGCCGCCTGCCGCCACTTGGCCGACCTGATCGCCGCGGTCGCCGGACTCCCGGGTACGCCCGCGCCCGGCCGCCCGGAGGCCACCCCCTCTCCGGAGACCGGCCCTCTCTCCGACCTCTTCGCCGGCCTGCCCCCCGCACCTCCCCGTGGGGAGGGGACGCCATGACCCGCGCCCTCCCCGGCCGCACCGATCACGTCGTGGTGGCGAGTGCGGGGCTCGCCGACCGCACCTCCCGACGACGGCGGGGGAACGCCGCGACCCGCACCCGTCCCGGCTGCACAGCCAACCTCCCCGAGCCGCCCGGCCTCCCGGAAACCGGCCCGCCCGCAGACGCGATGCCACCCGCACCTCCCTGTGGGGAGGGCACGCCGTGACCCGGGTCATTTCCGGTCGTACGGATCACGTCGTCGTGGTCGGGGCGGGGCTTGCCGGGCTGGCGGCGGCGCTGCACCTGGTGGGGGCGGGGCGGGCGGTGACCGTCGTGGAACGGGAGGCGGGGCCCGGGGGGCGGGCCGGGCGGACGGTTCGTGGTGGGTTCCACCTCGACACCGGGCCGACCGTGCTGACCATGCCCGACCTGGTCGAGGAACCCTTCGCGGCGGTCGGCGAGCGGCTGGCCGACCGGCTCGACCTGATCCCCCTCCACCCGGCCTACCGGGCCCGCTTCGCCGACGGCACCGCGCTCGACGTGCACACCTGCGCCGACGCGATGGAGGCCGAGGTGCGGCGCTTCGCCGGGCCGCGCGAGGCGGAGGGCTACCGGCGGCTGCGCACGTGGCTGGAGCGGCTGTACCGGGCGCAGATGCGGCGCTTCGTGGACGCCAACTTCGACTCGCCGCTCGGGCTGCTCAACGCCGACCTGGCCCGGCTGGCCGCGCTCGGCGGCTTCGGCCGGTGGCAGGCGGGGGTCGACCGCCACCTGCGCGACGAGCGGCTGCGCCGGGTGTTCACCTTCCAGGCCCTGTACGCCGGGGTGCCGCCGGCCCGGGCGCTCGCCGCCTACGCGGTGATCGCGTACATGGACACCGTCGCGGGGGTGTGGTTCCCGCGCGGCGGGATGCACGCCCTGCCCCGGGCGATGGCCGACGCGGCCCGGGACGCGGGGGCCGACCTCCGTTACGGGCACGACGTGCTCCGCCTGGAGCGGCGCGGGGCGCGGGTGACCGCGGTCGTCACCGACCGGGGCCGTATCCCCTGCGACGCGGTGGTGCTGACTCCCGACCTGCCCATGGCCTACCGGCTGCTCGGCCGGACCCCGCGCCGCCCGGCACCGCTGCGGCACTCCCCCTCGGCGGTCGTGCTGCACGCCGGCACCGACCGCACCTGGCCCGAACTCGCCCACCACACGCTCCTGTTCGGCGCGGCCTGGCGCACCACCTTCGACGAACTCACCCGCACCGGGCGGCTGATGAGCGACCCGTCGCTCCTCGTCACCCGGCCGACGACGCACGACCCCTCCCTCGCGCCGCCCGGCCGCCACCTGCACTACGTGCTCGCGCCCTGCCCCAACACCCGTGTCGGGCCCGGCGCCCGGGAGTGGGCGCGTCTCGCGCCCGGCTACCGCGACAGCGTGCTGCGCGAGCTCGACCGGCGGGGGCTGACCGGCATCGCCGCGTCCATCGAGGAGGAGTGCCTGGTCACGCCCGCGGACTGGCAGGCGCGGGGGTACGGCGCCGGCAGCCCGTTCTCGGTGGCGCACACCTTCGCGCAGACGGGGCCGTTCCGGCCGCGCAACCTGCCCCGGGGCACCGAGAACGCCGTCCTCGCCGGCTGCGGCACGACCCCCGGGGTCGGCATCCCCACCGTGCTGATCTCCGGCAAACTCGCCGCCGCCCGCGTCACCGGGACGACGGCGCCCGCCCGCCCCCGCCGCCGCGCCCCGCGCCCCACCGCACCGACCGGGAGCCGGACATGACCGCCCGTGCCATGGAACGCGCCCTGAACCGGGCGGGTGTCACCGACCCCGCGCTGCGCGCGGCCTACCGGGTCTGCCGCGACCTGCACGCCCGGCACGGCCGGACGTACTTCCTGGCCACCAGCCTGCTGCGGCCGGCCCAGCGGCCGTCGGTGCACGCGCTGTACGGGTTCGCGCGCTGGGCCGACGACATCGTCGACGGGACCGGCGCCGCCCCGGCCCCCGTCTCCGCCTCCACGCAGCGGTCCGCCGAGGCCCTGGCCGCGCTCGAACGGTGCCTGCACGAGGGTTTGCGCACCGGGCGCGCCGAGGAGCCCGTCGTCCGCGCCCTCGCCGACACCGCCGCCCGCCACCGCATCGAGCACCGGCACTTCACCGATTTCCTCGCGTCCATGCGCGCCGACCTCACCGTCACCGACTACCCCACCTACCGGGACCTGCGCGCCTACATGCACGGGTCGGCCGCCGTGATCGGCCTGCAGATGCTGCCCGTGCTCGGTACGGTGACGCCCCGCGAGGAGGCCGCGCCGCACGCCGCCGCCCTCGGGGTCGCCTTCCAGCTCACCAACTTCCTGCGCGACGTCGGGGAGGACCTCGACCGCGGCCGGGTCTACCTCCCGCAGGACCTGCTCGCCGCCCACGGCGCCGACCGCGCCCTGCTGGAGTGGTGCCGCCGCACCGGCCGGACCGACCCGCGCGTCACCGCCGCCGTCCGGGCCGCCGAGGACCTCACCCGCGGGGTCTACCGCGAGGCCGAACCCGGCGTCGCGATGCTCGATCCGGTGTCCCGGCCGTGCATCCGCGCGGCCTTCGTCCTCTACCGCGGGATCCTCGACGCGATCGCGGACGACGGGTACGCCGTCGTCCACCGCCGCTCCGCCGTCGGCCGGCCCCGGCGGGCGGCCGTCGCCGCGAGCGGGGCCCTGCGGGTCGGCGCGGCCCGGCTCCGCGCCGCCTGCTCGCCGGGCGGGACGGGGCGCGCCCGGGAGATCGCGCGCCCGCCGCACGGGGCGCCCGACGTGGGCGAACCGTCGAACGGCGCGCGAACGTACGCGCTCCGGCCGCCCGGGGACACGCCGTACGGCACCCGGACGTTCGGCGCGCCCGAAACCTCGCGCGACGACCCCCGTGGCCGGACGCCGACCGCACCGCCCCCGCCGTACGGAACCGGGACGTTCACCCCGCGGCACACCCCCGCCGGACCGGCGCGGGGCGCGGCTCGGGCCCCCTACGCACCTCAGGACAGCGGCGCGGCGGATGCGCGTCCCACCGGGGACACGGCGTGAGCGCGGGCAACGGCGACGACCGCCTGCGCCCGGCCCGTTATCCGTTGCGGGTGCGGCGGCGGCCGGTGCCCTGGGGGCGGCAGCGTCCGACGTGGCGGGAGGCGCGGCCGGCGCTGATCGAGGCCGCGCTCAAGGAGGCGCAGGCCCGTCCCACGGGGAACTGGTACGTGGTGGGCGCCGCCCGCGACACGTTCGGCGCCCGCCCGCTCGCCCGGACCGTCGCCGGCGAGGAGATCGTGGTCTGGCGCGACCGCTCCGGGCGGCCGGTCGGCGGCCCCGGCGCCTGCCCGCACCTGGGCGCGCCGCTGCGCGACGGCCCCGTCTGCGGCGGGACGCTGCGCTGCCACTGGCACGGACTGGGCCTGGACGGCGGCCCGTTCGCCGGCTGGCGGCCGTACCCCGTGCACGACGACGGCGTGCTCGTCTGGGTCCGGCTGGACCATGTCGGCGCGGAGGAGCCGCTGCCCGCACCGCCGGTGCCCGCGCGCCCGGACCGGGGCGGGACGGTCGACGCCGTCTACACCGGCGTGGGCCGCTGCGAGCCCGAGGACGTGGTCGCGAACCGGCTCGACCCCTGGCACGGCGCCTGGCTGCACCCGTACTCCTTCGTCGACCTGACCGTGGCCCCCGGGCGGACGCCCGACCCGGTCGGCTCCCCCGAGGACGCCGGCTTCACCGTCGACGTGTCCTTCCGGCTGGCCGGGCGGCTGGTGGTCCCGGTCCGCGCGGTGTTCACCGCTCCCGGGCCGCGGACCGTCGTCATGCGGATCACGCACGGCGAGGGCGCGGGCTCCGTCGTCGAGACGCACGCCACGCCGTTGCGGCCCGACGGGCACGACCGGCCGCGGACCGCCGTCGTCGAGGCGGTCCTGGCCACCAGCGACCGCCCGGGCTTCGCCGCCGCCCGGTTCGCCGCGTCCGCGCTGCGGCCGCTGATACGGGCCGCCGCGGGGCGCCTGTGGCGCGACGACCTGGCGTACGCGGAGCGCCGCTGGCACCTGCGGAGCACCGGGCGCTTCCCGGGCTGACCCGTACGTCCGCGGTGAACGGCCCTCGCGCCGGGACGCGTTCGGGGCGGCGGAGGGCATCCGGGCGGACGGCAACCGCCGGACGAACGTACGCCGCACCGGAGACGGCCGACGGCATCCGGGCGGACGGCCCCCGAGAAGCGCCCACGGGCGGGAAGCCGCGCGGCGGCCGAAAACCGAGCAGCCTCCGCCACACCGGAGATCGCCGACGGGATCGGGTAGGCGTCCTCGGGAGCATGCCGCGCCCGGCCGTCGGCGGATGAGCGCAGGACCGCCGGCGCACCCGCGCGGCGGCGACCCACGGAAGCACCGGGCCGCGGGAGCGGATCGGCGGAACGGAAGGACGGGCCGGAGATGGCGAAGAGGGCGGACGTCGTGGTGGTGGGGGCGGGGCTGGCGGGCCTCGCGTGCGCGCAGGACTTGGCGGCGGAGGGCCTGACCGTACGCGTGCTGGAGGCGTCGGACGGCGTGGGCGGCCGGATGCGCACCGACGTGCGGGACGGCTTCCGGCTCGACCGCGGCTTCCAGGTCGTCAACACCTCCTACCCGCAGCTGCGCCGACGTCTACGGCTGCCGGACCTCTACCTGCGGCGGTTCACCCCGGGCGTCCTGCTGCACACCCCACGCGGGCGCCTGCGCTTCGCCGATCCCACCCGGCTGCCCCGGCAGGCCGCCGACCTGGTGTCCGGCCGGCTGGCGTCCCCGCGCGACCTCGCCGCGCTGGCCCTGCTCAGCGGCCGGGACCTGCTCGCCCCGCCACGACTGCTGAAGACCGCGGCGGACCGCACCACCCGCACCGCGCTGGCCGACGCGGCGATCAGCGAGGACCTGGTCGGCACGCTGTTCCGGCCGTTCCTGTCCGGGGTGTTCCTGGAGGACGAGCTGGAGACCTCCAGCCGCTTCTTCCACCTCGTGTGGCGCTCGATGCTGCGCGGCACGCTCTGCCTGCCCGCCCGCGGGGTCGGCGCGGTCCCGCAGGCGCTCGCCGACGCCCTGCCGCCCGGCACCGTACGCCTGGAGCAGCCGGTGGCGAGCCTCACCGACGACGGCGTGCTCGCCGAGGACGGCACGGAGCACCCGGCGGAGTCCGTGGTCGTGGCGACCGGTTCCTCGGCGGCGGCCCGTCTCCTGCCCGGCCTCCAGGTCCCGCCCACCCGCGCGGTCACCACGTACTACCACGCGGCGCCCGCCTCCCCGCTGGCCGAGCCGACCCTCCTCGCGGACACGGCGATGCGGGTGCTCAACACCGTGGTCCTCACCGAGGTCACCCCGACCTACGCCCCGCCCGGCCGGGCGCTGGTCGCCACCTCCGTGCTCGGCGCCGACGCCCGTCCCGGCGAGGACGAACGCCTCCGCGCGGTGCTGTCCGAGCTCTACGACACCGACGCGAGCGGCTGGGAGACGGTCGGCGTCCAGCGCGTCCCGGAGGCCCTGCCCGCGATGCTTCCCCCGTGGCCCCTGTCGCGCCCCACCCGCCACTCGCCCGGTCGCCACGTGTGCGGCGACCACCGCGCCACCGCGTCCGTCCAGGGCGCCCTGGCCTCCGGCGCCCGCGCCGCCCGTGACGTCCTCACCGCCCGGGCCGCGCGCGCCCGGTGATCCGCCGCCACCGGCGCCGCGGGACCGGCCCCGGTCCATCCCCCTCCTGACCGGCGGGGCGCCGGTCGTGGACGCCTCCCGCGGAGCCGGGCTTTGCGATACGGAGAGGTCTCCGTTATCGTCGATGCGAGCCATCCGGAGAAATCTCCGTTTGCTTCCGCGCCCCCGTCAGGGGTCCCCCGCGCGCGCCTCCCCGCGCGGCCGCACCGCCCGCGGGGAGACCGGCGGGATCGCGGCCACCCACCGACGGACAAGGTGAACACCCATGGCTCAGGTACTCGTCACCGGCGGCACCGGTTACATCGGCAGCTGGTGCGTCCTGGCACTGCTGGAGGCCGGACACGACGTGCGGACCACCGTCCGCGACCTGCGGCGCGAACCGGCCCTGCGGTCCTGGCTGCACGCCGCCACGCCGTTCGACGACGGACGCCTCACCGTCGCGCCCGCCGACCTGGAGAGCGGCGAGGGGTGGGACAAGGCCGTCGCCGACTGCGCGTACGTCCTCCACGTCGCCTCGCCGACCCTGCGCCGCACGCCGGCGAACGACGACGAGCTGGTGGTCCCGGCGCGGGAGGGCGTCCTGCGGGTACTGCGCGCCGCCCGGGACGCCGGCGTGCGCCGCGTCGTCCTGACGAGCGCCTTCGGCGCGATCGGGATCGGGCACCCGCCGCGCTCGACCCCGTTCACCGAGGAGGACTGGACGAACGTCGACGCCGGGATCCCGCCCTACCAGCGGTCCAAGACGCTCGCGGAGCGCGCCGCCTGGCAGTTCGTCGCGGAGGAGGGCGGGGGCCTCGAACTCTCGGCGGTCCACCCCGTGGGCGTCTTCGGGCCGCTGCTCGGCCCGGACGACCCGCCGTCGCTGCGCCTCGTGCGCCGGATGCTCGAAGGCCGGGTCCCCGCGTGTCCCCCCTTCGGTATGGGCTACGTCGACGTACGCGACGTCGCGGACCTGCACCTGCGCGCGATGACCGACCCGGCGGCCGCCGGCGAGAGGTTCCTCGCGATCGCCGGGCACAGCATGCGCGTCGTAGAGATCGCCCGCGTCCTGCACGAGCGGCTGGGCGAACGCGCGGCGAAGGCCCCGACCCGCGAGATGCCCGTGTGGCTGGCCCGCGCGCTGGGCCGCGTGAACCCCGAGCTCCGGCTCCTGAGGCACCAGCTCGGCCGGGACCTCGACGCCACCGGCGCCAAGGCCGAGCGGCTGCTGGGGTGGCGGGCCCGCCCCATCGAGGACACCATCACCGACACCGCCGAGAGCCTCCTCGCCCACGGTTTCGGAACAGGACGGTGACCGCGGGGGACCCGATCGCACGCCACCGCGTCCGATCGCCCGCCGAACGCCCGGCGGACGGGCCATTCTTGGCGTCGAACCACCAAGGCGGGACGCAGGGTTCGGCTACGCTGAGCCGATCACCTGTTCGAAATTGTGTACGAGCGTGCGGGGACGCACGGGAGGGTGCCGCGAGATGGGCGACAGCGAGATGACGACACTGCTGGGCTTCCAGCGGAAGAAGCGGGAGCACGTCCTGGGCATCCTGGAGGGCCTGGACGAGGAGGCGCTGCGGCGGCCGGTGCTGCCGTCGGGGTGGAACTGCCTGGGCCTGGTGCACCACTTGGCGCTGGACGTCGAGAAGTTCTGGTTCAGGGCCGTGGTCGCGGGCGAGCGCGCGGCGATCGAGGAGATCCTGGCGTCGCCGGACGCCTGGAAGCCTGCGCCGGAGCTGACGGGGGCGGAGGTGTTCGGGCGGTACCGCGAGGAGTGCGAGCGGGCCGACGCCGTGCTCGCCGGGGTGGACCTGGACGCTCCCACCGCGTGGTGGCCGGACTTCTTCAGCGGTTGGCGGTACGAGACCATTCGCGAGGTCATGGTCCACGTGCTGACGGAGACCGCCACGCACGCGGGGCACCTGGACGCGGTGCGGGAGCTGATCGACGGCAGGCAGCGGCTGGTCGTCGGCTGAGGCCGCCGCCCTCCAGGTGGCAGCGGGGATGGGCCCCTGAGGACCCACCCCCGCTCCCGCCCTCACGGCGGCCGGCTCAGTCGATCGTCACCGTGCACTTCCCCTGCGCGAGCGAGCTGTCGCCCACGTAGATCTCGACGGCCCCGGGTTCGAGCGCGAAGTCCCCGCCCGTGTCGTTGGTCCAGAACCCGAAGTCCTCCGCGCCGAGTTGGAAGCGGACCGTCGTGCTCTTCCCGGCGTCGAGGGCGACCCGGCGGAAGCCCCGCAGCCTGCGCACCGGCTGGACCACGGACGCCACCGGGTCGTGGACGTAGAGCTGCACGACCTCGTCGCCCGCGCGGTCGCCGGTGTTGCGCACGGTGGCCGTGACCGTGAGGGTGTCCCCCTTGCGGAGGGCCGTGGCCTTGATCTTGTCGCTGCTCGGCCGGGGATCGCCGATCTCGAAGGCGGTGTAGCTCAGGCCGTACCCGAAGGCGAACTGCGGGCCGTCCGGCAGGTCGAGGTACTTCGAAGTGAAGAAGTCGTCGGGGTTGGCGGGCCGTCCGGTGTTCTCGTGGTTGTAGTAGACGGGCACCTGGCCGACCGTCCGCGGGAAGGACACCGGGAGCTTGCCGCCGGGGTTGACCGTGCCGAAGAGCACGTCGGCGATCGCGTTGCCGCCCTCCACGCCCGGCTGCCACGCCTCGAGGACGGCCGGGGCGGAGTCCAGCCACGAACCGATCGTCAGCGGACGGCCGTTGACCAGGACGACCACGAACGGCTTGCCGGTGGCCGCGATCGCGGTGATCAGCCGCTCCTGCTCGCCGGGCAGGCTGATGTCGCTGCGGGAGCTGGCCTCGCCGACCATGCCGGGGGTCTCGCCCACCGCGACGACGGTCACGTCGGCCGCCTTCGCCGCGGCCACGGCGGCGGGGATGCCGCTGGTGTCGTCGCCGTCCGCGTTCACGCCGAGGGCGTAGGTGACCTCGGCGTGCGGCGCCGCCGCCTGGACGCCGGCCCGCAGGGTGACCGCGGGCATCCCGCCGCCGGGTCCGCTCCAACCGCGCCGCAGGTCGGGCGAGTCGGCGAACGGGCCGACGACGGCGACGGAGCGGACCGCGGGGTCCAGCGGAAGGGCGCTCTTGTCGTTCTTGAGCAGCACCATGGAGCGTCCGGCCACGTCGCGGGCCGCGGCCCGGGTCGCCGGCGTGGGCCCGGTGACGGCGGCGGCCTCGTCCACGTACGGGTGCTCGAACAGCCCGAGCCGGAACTTGACCCGCAGGACGCGCGCGACGGCCTCGTCCAGCCGGTCCTTGCCGATGCGGCCGCTCTTGAGCAACTGCTTGCCGCTGTCGGCGAGATCGGTGCTGACCATCTCCATGTCGACCCCGGCGTTCAGCGCCAGCCGGGCCGCGTCGGCGCCGTCGGCCGCGAAGCCGTGGGTGATCATCTCGTCGACGCCGGCCCAGTCGCTCACCACGAAGCCGTCGAATCCCCACTCGTGCTTGAGGATGTCGGTGAGGGTGTGGGTGTTCCCGTGCGCCGGCACCCCGCTGATGGTGTTGAACGACGCCATCACGGTGGCCACTCCGGCCTCGACGGCGGCCTTGAAGGGCGGCAGGAAGAGGTTGCGCAGCCGGGCCTCGGAGACGTCGACGGTGTTGTAGTCGCGTCCGCCCTCGACGCCGCCGTAGACGACGAAGTGCTTGGCGCAGGCCGCGATCCGGTCTCCGGCGCCGTAGTCCGGGCCCTGGAGGCCGTTGATCTTCGCCACCGCGAACGCCGCGGCCAGGTACGGGTCCTCGCCCATGCCCTCCACGCTGCGGCCCCAGCGCGGCTCGTGGGTGACGTCCATCATGGGCGTGAACGTCCAGTGGATGCCGTTGGAGCGCGCCTCCTTCGCCGCGATCGCGCCCTCGCGCCCGGCGACCGACGGGTCGAAGCTCGACGCCTCCGCGAGCGAGGTGGGGAACGTCGTCCAGTAGCCGTTGATGACGTCCAGTCCGCACAGCACGGGAATGCCCAGCCGCGACTCCTCCACGGCGATCCGCTGGAGGTCGTTGGTGTTCTTCGCGCCGGTGAGGTTCAGCACCGACCCGAGCCGGCCGCTGCGCGCCAGCGCCACGGCCTGGTCGTTCTGCCCTCCGCCCGGTCCGGTGTCGCCGTTCCAGGAGAGCTGCTGGAGCTGCCCGAGCTTCTCCTCGACCGTCATGCGGCGCAGCAGGTCCTGGATCCTGGCCTCGTACGGGCCCGCGTGCCCCGCCTCTCCTGTCGCGGTCGAGGTGGCCGGCGCGGTCGAGGGTCCGTCGTCGACCGCCGGCGCGGCCTGCGCCTGCGCGGTCCCGCTTCCGACCACTCCGGCGGTCGCCACGGTGCCGCCGAGAGCGGCGAGCACGCTGCGTCGTCGTAGAGCGTCCATGCGTACTTCCTTTGATCGAAGCCGAGTCGTATTCCATCGATCAAGTCCGTGCAGCCCGGAAGAAGCTATGCTCAGCCGTTCGATCGCGTCAAGGACTGTTCGACTATGTGCAGTTGTCCACACAGACGGCGGGGGATCACGTTCATTCCCTGAAGCCGGCGCGTCCGCGGCCCCGCCGGACCGCGGCCTCCCGCACCCCGGCCGCACCCGCCTGACGAGGGGCGGGGAACGGCGCGGACCGAGCCAAAGCCTTGACAGGAAGGCCCGTCCACTCCACCGTTGGCAACGTTGTCAACGCGTCGGACGCTATCCCCACATGTCCGCGTAAACCAGTCGTCCCAAAACCCTCTCCGTCCGCACGTCTGATGGGACTTCACCCCATGACCAGCCTTCCCGCTCCCCCGCCCCGCCCGTCACGGCGCTCCGTCGTGACCACCGGCTCCACCCTGCTGGCCGGTTTCGGCCTGGCCGCCGCCCTGCCCGGCTCGGCCCGCGCCGCCGCGCCGGCGACCACGCCCGCCGGGCAGCCGGCCCCGCCCACGGCGGCCGCCGAGCTCGCCGCCTACCGCCCGGTCGAGGTCTCCTCGACGGACTACGCGCCGGTGCCGGCCGAGTTCGCCGTGGACCGGCTGAGCTCCCCGGGGGTGAAGGGCTCGGGCTGGCGGGCCGCCGCCGGCGACCCGCAGTGGATCTCCGTGGACCTCCAGTCCGTGTGCCAGGTGACCTCGGTCCGCCTCACCTTCGAAGCCGCCGCGGGCGACCCGGTGTTCCTCCCGGCGCCCTCCGGCAACTGGTCCGACGGCACCACCGGCCAGGAGATCCTCTCCAGCTACGCCACCGAGTTCGTGGTGGAGACCTCCCGGGACCACCGCACCTGGTCCAGCGTGTACCGGACGACCGCGGGCACCGGCGGGGTGGTCGACATCGCGCTCGACACCCCGGCCACCGCCCGCTGGGTACGGCTGACCGCCACCAAGCGCTCGACCGCCAACCCCCTCGGCCTGAACGGCTTCGAGGTCTACGGCACGGCGAAGGGCGAGCGCCCGCACGCGACCGGCTGGACGGACTGGGGCCGGCACGACCAGGCGGCGCCGGCGCTGAAGCAGGCCGCGGACGGCACGGTCCCGCTGGAGTCGGGCTGGACGCTGACGATGGACGACTGGGCCGGCGCGGAGGGCGCCGACCTGTCGCGGCCGACCGTGGACACCGGCACCTGGCTGCCGGCGACCGTGCCCGGCACCGTGCTGGGCGCGCTGGTCGAGGAGGGCAAGCTGCCCGACCCCGTGGCCGGGTTCGGCAACCTGCACGTGCCGGAGGCGCTGTCGCGCCACGCGTGGTGGTACAAGCGGGACTTCGAGCTGCCGCACGGCCTGGACACCGGCGCGGGCCGCCACGTCTGGCTGGAGTTCGACGGGATCAACCACCGGGCCGACATCTGGCTCAACGGCGGGCAGGTCGGCACGATGACCTACCCCTTCGCCCGCGCCGCCTACGACGTGACGGACCGGCTCGTCCAGGGCGCCCAGGCGCTGGCCGTGAAGATCGCCCCCATGCCGATTCCGGGCAGCCCCGGCGACAAGGGCGCGGCGGGCGAGTCCTGGGTCGACGCCGGCGCCCAGCAGATGAACCTCAACTCCCCCACCTACCTGGCGGCTTCGGGCTGGGACTGGATGCCGGCGGTCCGGGACCGGGCGGCGGGCATCTGGAACCACGTCCGGCTGCGCTCCACCGGGCACGCGGTGATCGGCGACCCGCGGGTGGACACCGAACTCCCGAACCTGCCGGACACCTCGACGGCGCGGCTGACGGTCGTGGTCCCGGTCCGCAACGCCGACACCGCCGACCACCAGGTCACCGTCACCGCCGAGTTCGACGGGGTGAAGGTCGCCAGGACCGTCGCCGTGGGCGCCGGGAAGTCCGCCGACGTGGTCTTCACCCCCGACGCCTACGCCCAGCTGACCGTGCGGAACCCGAAGCTGTGGTGGCCCAACGGCTACGGCGACCCGGCCCTGCACGCGCTGGAGTTGACCGCGGCGGTCGACGGCCGCACCAGCGACCGCCGCACCACGCGGTTCGGCATCCGGCAGTTCGGCTACGACTACAAGATCACGCTGCCGTTCACGCCGTCCGCCGACGCCTACACCCAGACCGTCGCCCTCGGCGCCCGCCAGGCCCGCTACGTCCGCGTCAACTGCCGGAAGCGGGCCACCGGTTGGGGCTTCAGCCTGTGGACCGTCGCCGTGCTGGACTCCGCACACCCCGACACCGACCTGGCCCTGCACGGCGCCGCGACCTCCTCCACGGTCGCCGACGGCACGAGCCCCTCGGCGGTCACCGACGGCGACGCCACCACCCGCTGGACCTCCGCCTACGACGACGACCAGTGGGTCCAGGTGGACCTCGGCGCGGTGCGGTCGTTCGACCGGGTCGACCTGACCTGGGAGCAGGCGTACGCGCAGACCTACGTGGTGCAGGTCTCCACCGACGGGCAGGACTGGACCGACGCCCAGTCCGTCGACAACACCGCCGTGCCGCTGCCCTTCAACAGCGGCGACGCCAGCCTCCGCGTCGAGACGGTCCCGGTGACCACCGCCCGGTACGTGCGGCTGTCCTGCGGGCTGCGCAACACCAGTTGGGGCAACTCGCTGTGGACGCTCTCCGTCCTCGACAGCGGCGATCCGGGCACCGACCTCGCGCTGCACAAGGACGTCACCGCCTCCACCGAGGACCCGTCGAACCCGGCGGCCAACGCCACCGACGGCAACGGCAACAGCCGCTGGTCCAGCCAGTACCTGGACGACCAGTGGATCCAGGTCGACCTCGGCTCCTCGCGGACCTTCGACCAGGTCGCCGTGCTCTGGGAGGCGGCGTACCCCAAGACGTACACGATCCAGTCCTCCGACAACGGCAGCGACTGGACCGACCTCGCCACGGTGAACAACACCCCGGAGCCGCTGAAGATCAGCGTCAACGGCGTGCGGGTGTTCGCCCGCGGCGGCAACTGGGGCTGGGACGAACTGCTGCGCCGCATGCCCGAGGAGCGGATGGACGCCGCGATGCGCATGCACCGCGACATGAACTTCACCATGATCCGCAACTGGGTCGGGTGCAGCGACCGCGAGGAGTTCTTCGCCGCCGCCGACCGCTACGGGCTGCTGATCTGGAACGACTTCCCGAACGCGTGGGGGATGGACCCGCCGGACCACGACGCCTTCAACACGATCGCGCGCGACACCGTGCTGCGCTACCGCATCCACCCGAGCGTGGTCGTGTGGTGCGGGGCCAACGAGGGCAACCCGCCGCAGGCGATCGACGACGGCATGCGCGACGCGGTGCAGTCGCAGGCGCCCGGCGTCCTGTACCAGAACAACTCCGCCGGCGGGATCATCAACGGCGGCGGACCCTACAACTGGGTGGAGCCGACCGCCTATTACGACACCGGGTCCTACGGCAGCCACAGCTTCGGCTTCCACACCGAGATCGGCATGCCGGTGGTCTCGACCGCCGAGAGCCTGCGCACCATGGTCGGCGACCAGCCCGAGTGGCCGATCGGCGGCCCGTGGTACTACCACGACTGGAGCGAGCACGGGAACCAGGCGCCGCAGACGTACGTGGCCGCCATCGAGGCCCGGCTGGGCACCGTCCGGGACCTCGACGACCTCGCGGCCAAGGCGCAGTTCGTCAACTACGAGAACTCCCGGGCGATGTTCGAGGCGTGGAGCGCCCACCTGTGGGACGACGCCAGCGGCCTGATGCTCTGGATGTCGCACCCCGCCTGGCACAGCACCGTGTGGCAGACCTACGACTACGACTTCGACGTCAACGGCCTCTACTACGGCTCCCGCAAGGCGTGCGAGGCCCTCCACGTGCAGGCCGACCCCACCTCGGGCTGGAAGGTCACGGCCGTCAACCACACCGCGCGGCCGGTCAACGGCACGACGGTCACCGCGCGCGCCTACGACCTGGACGGCAAGCAGTTGGGCGCCGCCACGACCGCCCGGCTGGACCTCCCCTCCTCCACGGCCGTGCCCTCGTTCTCCGCGGACTTCGGCGCCGGGCTGCCCGACTTCCACCTGCTGCGGCTCACGCTCGCCGACGGCCGCGGCCGGACCCTGTCGGAGAACACCTACTGGCGCTACCGCACGCCGGCCGCCATGCAGGCGCTCAACAAGGCCCGCGCCACCAGGACCAGCACCGTGCTGGGCCCGGTGACCGGCTCCGGCGGCCGGCGGCAGTTCACCGCCACCGTGCGCAACACCGGCTCGGCGGTCGCCGCCATGGTCCGGCTCTCGCTGCTCGACGAGCACGGCGAGCGGGTGCTGCCGACGCTCTACGGCGACAACTACCTGTGGCTGCTGCCCGGAGAGACCCGGGAGGTCACCGTCTCCTGGCCCGAGTACGCCCTCACCGGGCGCCCGGTGCTCAAGGTCGGGGGCTACAACAGCCCCGTGACGGCGGCGCGTTCGTAGGGAGCGCGGCGGGTGCGGGCGCTCCTCCCGGAGTGCCCGCACCGGCGGCTTCGCCGTCCTACCGGCGCACCGGCTCGGGCGCGAGGCCGGCGGTCTCCTCCCGAGCGACGTGGCCGGCGGCCGCGGCGGCCTTGCGCTGGGCGGCCGGAGCGGCCGGGGCGCCGCAGAACACCGGGTCCAGGGCGGCCCGTTCGGCGGCGAAGACGCTGCCGTTGTTGGAGGCGTTCGCCGCGATCGTCACCTGCCGGGAGCCGTCCTGCGTGGTGTACGAGTAGGACTGGTAGCCCTCCACGATGCCGTCGTGGCCGAACACCCGCGTGCCGCAGGACAGGGTGTACGCGCGCATGCCGAGTCCGTAGAACGAGGTGCCGGTCGCGTCCACCGGGACCATGGCCTCCATGGCGGCGAGCTGCTCCGGCGGCAGCAGCGCGCCGACATCAGCGCCCGCCAGTACCGGTTGAGATCAGCGGTGCTGGAGATGGCCGCGCCGGCGGTCCAGATCCACGAGGCGGTCTGCTCGGTGGCGTCGAACAGCGGCTCGGAGCGGTCGTCCTGCGTGAGGTAGCCGATCGGGTGCGGGCCGCCGATGTCGGTGCGGGGCACGATGAACCGGGTGTGGACCAGGCCGGCCGGCCGCAGGATCCGGTCGCCCAGCACGGTCGCGAACGGCTGCCCGGTGACGTGCTCGACGATCATGCCCAGCACCACGAAGTTCGTGTTGGAGTACTGGTACTGGCTGCCCGGGGTGAACTGCGAGCCGTGCGAGAGCGCGCCCGCGACGAGGTCGGCCGGCGCGTAGGTGTTGTAGCGCCACTGCTGGTAGCCGGTCACGGTGTCGCCGACGAGGATGCCGGGCAGGTCGTTGCTGCAGTCGTACAGGCCGCTGGTGTGATCGAGCAGTTCCCGCACGGTGATGGGGGAGTCGGCCGGCAGCACGCCGTCGGGCAGGTAGCCGGCGGCGGGGGCGTCGAGGTCGACCTGGTGCCGCGCGACGAGTTGCAGGGTGAGCACGGCGGTGAAGTTCTTGGTGATGCTGCCGACCCGGAACTGCCCCTCCGGGTCGATGGGCGCGTTCGTCGTGAGGTCGCCGGTGCCCGCACTGGCCGTGCCGCCGTGGCCGTCGCGGTCGCTCACGCGCGCGTAGACGCCGGGCGATCCGGCGCCGACCACGGCGTTCAGGGCCTGCTGGAGGCCGGCGTAGTCGGGGGCCGCGGCGGTGGTCGCCGGGGCGGCGCCCGCCACGCCGGCGGTGGGCAGGACGAGGGCCGCGGCCGCGAGCGCGGCTGAGGCGAGGAGGACACGGCGCTTGGTGGCGAGGGTGCGGTGGGTCAAGACATGGCTCCTGTGCAGTGCCGGTACGGGCGGATCGACGGGTGCGGCCGAAACGGCCGTGACCCGCCACCCGTTCAAACCCCGGTACGCACCGGATCCGTTGCACCACGTCGGCAGGTCATCCGGAAATCATCCCGACGGCTGCGAGGCCCGGGGCCGGAAGCAGGCGATGACGTCCTTGCCGCGCGGGCAGCGGTGGGCCTCCCAGGTGTCGGCCAGCGCGTCCACCAGGAGCATGCCGCGCCCGCTCAACCCGTCGTCGGTGGCCTCACGGGGCCGGGGCAGCACCGGGGACGCGTCGTGCACCGTCACGTGCAGGCACTCGTGGTCCCGGGTCAGCAGCAGTTGGGCTCCGCTGCCGGCGTGCAGGTGCGCGTTGGTGACCAGTTCCGAGACGGTGAGCAGCACCGCGTCGACGGTGTCGGGGGCGGACCGGGTCCACCCCATCGCGGCCAGGTGCGCGCGGGTCCAGTCCCTGGCGACCTTCGGCCCGCAGTCCAGAGGGAGCGAGCGCGCCCACCCCACAGCCCGCAGCGACGAGTAGTCGGACATCGTCCCTCCTCCGGCCCGGATACGTGTTCCTCGGGGCGTCTACCCCCGGAACCCCCTTTCCTGCCGCCGATCCCCGCCGGAACGCGGCCCGGACCACCGCGAACGCGCGGAACCCGGCGGCCGGGGGCTTTCCCGGCATACCTGCCGGGTACGCGGTCCTGCGTGCCAGCTACCTTCTTGGCACGAAGGATCCGACCACGACCCGACGACCGACGAATCCCGAGGTGAATCCATGGAAAGCGCGCTGCGACCGCTGGTGGTGATCGGCGCCGCTGCCCTGCTGACCCTCGCCGCCGGATGGGCCGTCGACAGATCGCTGCGCGCGGTCGACGCGCGGCACCCGGAGACCCCGCTGTGGGACCTGCTGCGGCGCTGCCGGCTCCCCCTCCAGGTGGCGCTGTGCGCGGGGCTGCTGCGCGGCGGCCACCGGGAGGTCCGGCTGGAGGGCCGGCACGCCGCGGCCATAGGGCAGGGGCTGACCCTGGTCCTGATCGCCGCCTGCGCCTGGCTGATGGTGCGGGTCGCCGCCGCGGTGATCGACGCCTCCTACGCCCGGTACGCCGCGACCTCCCGCAACATCCCGAAGGTGCGCCGGCTGCGTACCCAACTGACGTTGATCCAGCGGATCTTCACCGCGATCGTCGGGGTCATCGCGGTGGCCTCGATGCTGTTCACGTTCCCCGAACTGCGCGCCGTGGGGGCGTCGATGCTGGCGTCGGCCGGTCTGATCGGCATCGTCGCCGGTGTGGCCGCGCAGTCCACCCTCGGGAACCTCTTCGCCGGGCTGCAGATCGCCTTCGGCGACATGGTGCGCATCGGCGACACGGTCGTGGTGGACGGCGAGTGGGGCGTGGTCGAGGAGATCACCCTCACCTTCCTGAGCGTGCGCACGTGGGACGAGCGGCGCATCACCATGCCGGTGTCGTACTTCACGAGCAAGCCCTTCGAGAACTGGTCGCGCGGCGACCCGCGGATGACCGGCACCGTCTACTTCCACCTCGACCACGCCGCGCCCGTCGACCAGATGCGCAAGCGGCTGCTGGAGATCCTGGAGCAGGCCGGCGAGTGGGACCGCCGGGCGTGGGGCCTGGTCGTCATCGACACCACTCCGACCACCATCCAGGTGCGGGCCCTGGTCACCGCCAAGGACTCCGACGACATCTTCAACCTGCGCTGCATCGTCCGCGAGCAGCT
The DNA here is from genome assembly GCA_963756705.1 of uncultured Actinomycetota bacterium. Lineage (GTDB taxonomy): Bacteria > Actinomycetota > Actinomycetes > Streptomycetales > Streptomycetaceae > Actinacidiphila. Next base: position 64,244 of record CAVWOS010000014.1, read on the forward strand.
CATCGACTGGCTGCGCTGCGAGCACCCCTACGCCCTGCCGCGCGTCAACACCGCCCCCGCGCCGGGCCACCGCCACGACGGGCAGACCCGGGACGCGGCGCCGATGCCGGACGCCAAGGACCTCGGTCCGGGCCCCGGAACGCACTGAGCCCGGGGCCGGGCGAGCACGCAAGGCGGAGGTGCGGGGTAAACAGGCGGCGCACGGAAAAGGGGGCGCGACGCGCGGAAAGGGAAGCGCGTCGGCCGCTCCGGATGCCGTCGCCGGGGGAACGGAGGGATGATCGAGGGAGACTTCCCGAGAGGGGGCGGGCCATGTTCCCGTCGCACCACCGCCACCCCGCTTCCACCGGCACTCCCCCGGCCGACCGGTTCCGGGTGACGACGACCCCCCTTCCGGACCGCACCGTGGTCCTGCGGCTGTCCGGCGAGGCGACCGTGGATCAGCGCAAACCGCTGCGGGACGCCCTGCGCACGGCCGTCGGCGACGACCCGGCGCTGCTGGTCATCGACCTGTCCGCCCTCGGGTTCTGCGACGCCACCCTCCTCAACGCCCTCCTGGAGACGCGGCTGATCGCCGGCACCGCCGAGGTCCCCCTCGTCCTGGCCGGTCCGCCGGCCCAGGCCCGGCGCCTGCTGAGGCTCACCGGCACCGACGCCCTCCTGGACCTGCGGCCCAGTCTCGACGCCGCTCTCCCCACGGGCGGTGCGGGCCCCGACCGCTGACCCCGCGGTCCCGGCGCCGGGGCCGGATCAGCCCTCGTGGTGGATGGCGACGATCACGACGTCGTCGGCGAGCCGGCCGCCGGCGTGGCGGGCGAGGTCGGCGCGCAGCGCGGCCAGCAGGTCTTCCGGGGTGAGCGTGGCCCAGTCCGCGAGGCGGTCGACCAGGGGGTAGAAGACGCCCGCCGCGTCGCGGGCCTCGGTGACGCCGTCGGTGTAGAGCAGGAGCAGGTCGCCGGGGTTGAAGGCGAAGCGGTCGACCTGCCAGGTGTCGGGGCCGAGGCCGCCCAGGCCCAGCGGCGGGGCGGGGAAGGTCGCGCAGAGTTCGTGCACCTTGCCCTCGCACAGCAACAGCGGGGAGGGGTGCCCGCAGTTGGCCACGTCGATCCGGCCCTCGGCGATGTCCAGCACGACGGCGGTGGCGAATCCCTCCAGGAGGCGCTGGGCGTCCCGGGTGGCGTGCGAGGTGAAGGCCTCCCACTCGGCCGCGTCGGCCAGGTCGTCCCGCAGGCAGGAGTCCATGAAGGCGGGCAGCGCGGCCAGGGGTATGCGCTCGCGGGCGCCCCGGCGGAAGAAGCCGAACAGGCGGTTGGCGAGTTCCGTCGCGGAGGTGCCCTTGCCCTGGGCGTCCCCGACCATGACCCGGGGGACGCCGTCCACGAGCGCGGCGGCGTACAGGTCGCCGCCGACCAGGGCCTCCTCGTCGGCGGCCAGGTAGAGGGAGGAGATCCGCAGCGGGCCGAGGCGCGGGGGCAGCGGGCGCAGGAGGACGCGCTGCGCCGCCTCGGCCACGCGCCGTGACTCCGCGAGCTTGTGGACACGGCGCATCCGCGCGGCGCTGGCCACCACGGCCGCCACGCCGACCAGGCACGCGCCGACGACGTCGGCGGTCGCGTCCCCGTCCCCCCAGTCGCCGTTCATGCTCTGGGCGGCCACGGTGCTCGCCACCGTCATGACGGTCACGGCCAGCACCGGCAACGGCCGCAGGAAGATCGCCGCCAGCGCGGGGAACCCGAGCATCAGCCCCTCGACGAGCACCACGTCACCGAGACCGTCGACGACCAGCAACGCCGCCAAGATGACGATCAGCGTCGTGGCGATCGTCCATGGGCGGCGAGGCAACCCCAGGGAATGCCAATGGCCGGAGACCCGCCGCATAATTTTCACGCTACCCGCCTTTCGGACCGGCGCCCATCACCCGAAGGCTCCTCGCCGGCCCCGCGCATCCACAGGAGAGACCCGCGCGCAGCGGCACTTGCACGGCCCGGGCCTCCCTGCTCGCGCGGAGCATGATCTTGTCAGTTCCGGCGCCTGGTTACCGGCGGTACGTCCCAAGCCGGGCGACTTGCTCCGCGATGCCCGTGCGGTTGTCCCTCTTTTCCCTGTTCGCCCCTGAAGTCGCGCTCGCGAGGAGCGGATGAACCGGGGGAACGGAAGAGGCGGTCGTGGCGGTGTCGGGCTCCGGGCCGGGGGACGGCCGGCGGGGGTGGGGGCCGCTGCTGGCGGTGTGCGCCGGGTACTTCATGGTGATCCTGGACGTGACGGTCATCAACGTCGCGGTGCCGGTCGTCGGACGGGAGCTGTCCGCGTCGCTGACCGCCGTCCAGTGGATCACCGACGGGTACACCCTCGTCCTCGCGGGGTTCCTGCTGACCGGGGGCGCGCTGGGCGACCGGCTCGGCAACCGGCGGGTCTTCTGCTGGGGCGTGGCGGTGTTCACCGCGTCCTCGGCGGCGTGCGCGGCCGCGCCGAACGCGCCCGCCCTCGTCGCCGCCCGGCTGGTGGAGGGACAGGGCGCCGCGCTGATCGTGCCCGGTTCGCTCGCGCTGCTCCAGCAGGCCTACCCGCGGCCGGCGCGCCGCGCGCGGGCCTTCGGGCTGTGGGGGTCGATGGCCGGGATCGCCGCGTCGGCCGGGCCGCTGCTGGGCGGGCGGCTCGTCACCGGCGGCGGCGAAGGCGTCCAGCGCGCGGACCAGGCCGGCCCGCTCGGCCGCGGGCATGGCGGCGACGATCCGGGCGATCTCCGCGCGGCGGCGCTCGGTGGCCCGGTGGACGGCGGTGCGGCCCTTGCCGCTGAGGGTGATGCGGATCTCGCGGCGGTCGACGGGGTTCGCCTCGCGCTCCAGCATGCCCGCGGCGGCGAGCCGGTCGACCATGCGCATCGCGGTGGAGGGGATGACGTCCAGGTGCTCGCCGAGGCGGGAGATATTCATCGGCCCCCGCGTCTCCAGCACGACCAGCATCCGGAACTGCGGCAGCGTCAGGCTGTCCTCCACCGCCGCGAGCGACCGCGCCGTGACCGCGAGCAGCAGCCGGGACGCGGTCAGGACGGCGGTCACCACCGCGTCCACGTCACCGCTCCCCGGGTCCTGGGTGGCGGAGGACGGTGACACGGCCGGCGCGCGCTTGGGCATGGGACCCTTTGTACCGCCTCCCGCCCCGGCCGCCGCCCGGTCGTCGCGGCCGAGCACGGCGTCGCCGACCCACCCGCCGGAACCGGTCGGAAGGGCCCCTGGAGTTCGCCGAGGCGGTCCGACCGGGTGAGCGCGGCCCCGCCCGTTCCGCCGTGCGTGCGCCAGGCGGGTGATCGTCGGTGCGCGGACGCGCAGCGGTCGGCCGCCGGAGCGCGGGGCGACCGGAGGATGGGCCCCGAGACCTGACCGCCGCCAGCCGACCGGAGTGACCCGTGACCGACTCCCCCGCGCCCGACGGGCCGCCGCCCGCGCGCTACGACGACCTGCGCGCCATGATCGTCAACTGCACCCTGAAGCGGTCGCCGGAGCGCAGCAACACCCAGGGGCTGGTCGACCGGTGCTCACGCATCCTGCGGGCGCAGGGCGTGGACGTGGAGGAGATCCGGGCCGTCGACCACGACATCGCGACCGGGGTGTGGCCCGACATGACCGAGCACGGCTGGCAGACCGACGCCTGGCCGGAGATCTTCCCCCGCGTCCTGGCGGCCGACATCCTCGTGATCGCGGGACCGATCTGGCTCGGCGACAACAGTTCAGTCACCAAGCGCGTCATCGAGCGGCTCTACGCCTGCTCCAGCGAGCTCAACGACGACGGCCAGTACGCCTTCTACGGCCGGGTCGGCGGCTGCCTGATCACCGGGAACGAGGACGGCGTCAAGCACTGCGCCATGGACGTGCTCTACAGCCTCCAGCACCTCGGGTACGTCATCCCGCCGCAGGCGGACGCCGGCTGGATCGGCGAGGCCGGCCCCGGACCCTCCTACCTCGATCCGGGCTCGGGCGGACCGGAGAACGACTTCACCAACCGCAACACGACCTTCATGACCTGGAACCTCCTGCACCTCGCCAGGATGCTCAAGGACGCCGGCGGGGTCCCCGCGTACGGCAACCGGCGCAGCGCCTGGGACGCCGGCTGCCGCCACGACTACGAGAACCCCGAGCACCGCTGAGCCCACCGCTCCGGCGCGGGTTCGCGGGGGTCAGAAGACGCCGCTGTAGGCGTTGAGGGCGGGCTGGCCGCCGAGGTGGGCGTACAGGACGGTGGAGTCCTTCGGGATGTCCCCGCCGCGGACGAGGTCGATGAGCCCGGCCATGGACTTGCCCTCGTAGACCGGGTCGAGGATCACGCCTTCGAGGCGGCCGGTGAGCCGGATGGCGTCGACGGTGGAGGCGACGGGGACCCCGTAGAGGTCGCCGGCCCAGCCCTCCAGGACGGTGATCTCCTCGTCCCGCAGCTCCCGGCCGAGGCCGATGCGTTCGGCGGTGTCGCGGGCGATCTTGGCCACCTGCGCCCGGGTCTCCTCGATCCTGGCCGACGCGTCGATGCCGATGACCCGGCGGGGACGGTCCTGACCGGCGAACCCCGCGACCATCCCCGCGTGCGTGCTCCCGGTGACGCCGCACACCACGACCGTGTCGAAGAAGACGCCCAACTCCCGCTCCTGCCGCTGGACTTCGTACGCCCATTCGGCGAACCCGAGGCCGCCCAGCGGATGGTCGGAGGCACCGGCGGGGATCGCGTACGGGGTGCCGCCGGCCGCCCGGACGTCCTCCAGCGCCTGACGCCAGCTGTCCTTGACGCCGATCCCGAAGTCTGCCCGCACCAAGCGGACTTCGGCCCCCATGATGCGCGACAGCAGAATGTTGCCGACCTTGTCGTTCACCGCGTCCGGCCACTCCACCCAACTCTCCTGCACCAGCACGGCCTTCAGGCCCGCCTTCGCGGCGACCGCGGCCACCTGCCGGGTGTGGTTGGACTGCACGCCGCCGATGGTGACCAGCGTGTCCGCGCCCTGCCGGAGGGCGTCGGGGAGCAGGTACTCCAGTTTCCGGGTCTTGTTGCCGCCGAACGCCAGCCCGGCGTTGCAGTCCTCCCGCTTGGCCCAGATCCGGGCGCCGCCGAGGTGGTCGCTCAGCCGGTCCAACGGGTGCACCGGGCTGGGCCCGAACAGCAGGGGGTAGCGCTCGAAGTCATCCAGGGACATCGCGGAACTCCTCGCGGGGACGGGCCCGTTCGGGCCGGGGTGAGTGCGGGTCAGGAGGCGTCGCCGGGCACCCCCGGGTGCGCTTGCGCGTCGAGCAGCGGAAGGAGGGTCTGCCAGTTGACGCGGGTGGCGGCCACGGCGCCGTCGGTGTCCCCCGCCGCGCACAGCGCGATGATCCGCTCGTGCTGGGCGACCGAGCCCCGGCCGCTCAGCGAGGAGAAGCGCAGCCGCTCCACCCGCCGCAGCACCGGCGTGAACTGCTCGAGCACGGCGGCGACGGCCGCGTTCGCGCAGGCGGCCACCGTCACCCCGTGGAAGTCGTCGTCGGCCGCGACCGCCGCCGCGACGTCGTTGCGGCGCAGCGCCTCCGCGAACCGCGCGTTGGCCTCGGCCATGGCCTCCAGTTCGGCCGCGGACAGCCGCGGCACGGCCTCGCGCACGGCGAGTTCGTGCATCGCCGCCGTCACCGCCTGCGCGTCGCGCGCCTCCCTGAAGTCCAACGGGCTGACGACGGTGGAGCGTCCGGGCTTCGTCCGCACCAGGCCCGCCTGTTCGAGGCGGGCCAGCGCCTCGCGCACCGGGGTCCGGCTGACGCCGAGCCACGCCACCAGGTCGGCGTCGTTGAGCCGCTCCCCGGGGGCGAGCGTGCCGTCCACGATTGCGTCCCGGATCGCCTGGTAGGACTTGTCGCGCAGCAGCGACCTGGAGACGAGCCCTCGGCTCCGCGGTACCGGCATGCAATATATTGCACGCCGCATGCCTGGCCGCTGTCAAGGCCGTGCCGAGCCGGTGCCCGCGGGCGGCGGCGCCGGCCCCGGGCGCCCGGGCTGCGCCGCAACATCGGTGACCGGCGAAGCAGTTGAACTTCACGCGCTGAAAATTCGGCCCGCCCCGCGGCCATCACCGCAGTTCCGGGAGTTGCCCGGTGGACTCGACCACTGGGACTTCGTGCATCCCCTTTACCTTCAAGGGGCATTCATGGCTAACTCATGACGCGATCACGTCAGGGGGACACGCTCTCCGCGCAGCTCCACCGCGCACGCCCCCGCACCCGCTGACGCGCCCAGGAGGAAGCGTTGCTCTCTCACAGACCAGCCACGCCGAGAGGCCGACCCGCGAGGTGCGCCGTGGCAGCGGCCGCCGATGCGGCTCTCCCCACCTCGGCGACCGCCGACGGCCCCGCGCGGCGGCCCGGGGCAAGCGGCGGTGGGACGCCTCCCCTGAGAGCGTGAGCGGCCCGATCGCCCCGGGCGTCCCGCCACCGGAACCACCGTCGAGGGTGTTCGACGCGAACGCACCGCACCGTTGCGGACATCGGTGAGTCGTGGCACGTGCGACCCACATGGCTACGCGCGTAGAACACCCGGTGAAGAGGCACCCGCCTGCCCAGCCCCACCCCGCACCACCCCACACCAAGTGCCAGGAGGAAACCCCTTGTTCTCCCGCATCCGCACCACCGGCGCGACGCGCCACAAGCTGCTCGCGCTCGGCGTCCTCGGCGCGAGCATCGCGCTGACCACGGCCATGACCGCCGGCCCCGCCTCCGCCCACGCGGCCCCGTCGGGCGGCAACGTCCCGCTCGGCCAGGGGTACGCGGGCATCGGCTACCTGGCGGACGCCAAGGACTTCAAGCCGGACACCCGGAAGGTCGACCTCAGCACGCCGGAGATCATCAGCCCGAACTTCTCCTCCACCCCCCAGCCGGGCATCGACGTCTCCCACTACCAGGGCACCATCAACTGGGCCTCGGTGAAGTCCGCGGGCATCAAGTTCGCCTGGATCAAGGCCACCGAAGGCACCTCGGTCAAGGACTCCGAGTTCAGCGCCAACTACACGCACGCCTACAACAACGGCATCATCCGCGGCGCCTACCACTTCGCGCACCCGGACCTCTCCTCCGGCGCGACGCAGGCGACCTACTTCGCCAACAACGGCGGCGGCTGGTCCAAGGACAACCTGACGCTGCCCGGCATGCTGGACCTGGAGGGCGGCTGCTACGGCAAGTCCGCCAGCGCGATGCAGTCGTGGATCCTGGACTTCTACCAGACGTACAAGGCCAAGACCACGCGCGACGTCGTCATCTACACCAGCGCCGGCTGGTGGAACTCCTGCACCGGCGGCTGGGGCGGCATGGCCTCCCGCAGCCCGCTGTGGGCGGCCAGCTGGACCACCGCGGCCAACCCGACGCTGCCCACCGGCTTCTCGGTCGCCACGGTCTGGCAGTACACCGACTCCGGTTCGGTGAGCGGCATTTCGGGCGCCGTGGACCGCGACCGCTTCAACGGCGACCACACCCGGCTGCTCGCGCTGGCCAACAACACCTGACCCGCGTGACCGCTGCCGGTCGCCGCGGGGACAACCGGCAGCCCCAGCACGGCAGATCGCGTGACGGGGACTGACCTGCCCCACCCGGTCCGGTACCGACGGCTCGCTGCCGCCGGTACCGGACCGGGCCTCGTCACGCTCCCTCACGCACGCGATCTGCGCACAACTGCGCGGTGAGGCACCGCAGATAACGGACCATCAGTCGGCGGACCGCCGGCGCCAGTCGCGCGGGGTCATCCCGTTGCCGCGCCGGAACACCCGCGCGAAGTAGCCGGGGTCGGGCAGTCCGACCCGGCGGGCGATCTCGCCCACGGGCAGAGCCGTCTCGGTGAGGAGCCGCCGGGCCTGGACCAGGCGGCGCTCGGTGATCCAGTCCCCCACGGTGCGGCCGGTGCGGAGGCGGACCACCGTGGTCAGGTGCCCGGGCGTCACGCCGACGCTCGCGGCCACGTCGCGCAGCGAGAGCGGCTCGGCGAACCGCCGCTCGATCACGTCGAACACCTCGGCCAGCAGCGGCTCGTCGCTGCGGCGGAGGTCCCCCACCACGTCCTGCGCCAGCCGGGCGACCTCGACGAGCAGGAGCGTCAGGTGCGCGAGCGCGGCCTGCCGGTGGCCCTCCTCACGCCCGGCGAGTTCCGCCTCGATCGCCGCCATCGCGGCCGCCCACACGGGCCTGCGGGCCGGCGGCACGCGCAGGCGCAGCAGGCCGCCCGGGGTGCCGTGCAGGAAGGGGAACAGCAGCGGGTGGGCGCGCCAGGAGGACCACGGCGCCCGCTCCTCACCGCCGAGGGCGACCGGGTCGAAGAAGGCCGCCCACCCCGCGTCGACCGCGCCCACGACGGCGGGGTCCACCACTTCGCCGGGGGCCAGCACGCACGCGTCGCCGTCCCGCAGCCGCGGGGGCGCGCCGTCGGGGTCCGCCGGCCCGGCCCGCTCGATGTACAGCAGCACCGGGAACGCGTGGATGTGGCGGCGGCCGTGGCTCGGCAGGGATCCCGGGCTCAGCCGGAGCACGGCCACCGGCGGCGTCCCGGGCGCGGTCCGGTAGCCGTAGACCGGGAGTCCGCCCCGGCGGTGGACCTGCCTCGCCATGTCCGTCACGGAACCGAAGATAGTCCTGCTTTCGCCGAGGATCGGCCGACTTCCCGTGTCTGCGAGCGCTCAGCATGGGAGGCATGACAGAACATCGTCCCATCGCGGACCGCCACCCCCGTCAGGACCACCGCCACGACCCCCGGCACGACGACGGCCGCGGCCCCCGCCACGACTACCTGCCCGCCGCCGGGCGCGACGCGTTCCTGCCGTTCTACGACCTGCTCACCGCCGTGCTCGGTGTGCCGGGGATCCACCGCGCGCTCATCGACCAGGCCGGCCTCGCCGGCGGCCACCGCGTGCTGGAGATCGGCTGCGGCACCGGCAGCCTGTCCGTGCGGGCCCGACGCTCCGGCCCCGTCGCGGAACTGGTCGGGCTGGACCCGGATCCGCTCGCGCTCACCCGCGCGCGGCGCAAGGCCCGGGGCCTCGACGGGATCCGCTTCGAACGCGGCTACGGGCAGCGGCTGCCGTTCGCCGACGCCGCGTTCGACCGGGTGCTGTCGTCGCTGATGCTGCACCACCTGGACCAGGGAACGAAGGAGGCGGTCGCCGCCGAGGCGTTCCGCGTGCTGCGCCCCGGCGGCAGCCTGCACCTGGTCGACGTGACCGGGCGGCCCGGCGGAACGCACGGGTTCCTGACCCGGATGCTGAGGTCCGGCCACATGGCCGGCGCCGAGGACGGCATCCCGCGCCTGCTGACCGCCGCCGGCTTCGCGTGCGAGGAAGTGGCCGCGCACCCGCACCGCGTCATGGGCCGGATCGGCTACTACCGAGCCGTGCGCCCGTCCTGAGGGCCGCCAAGTCCGGCCGGTCGGGCCCGGCGGCCCCAGGCCGAGATCATGGGGGAGGTGGCCAGGTCGAGGCGGCCGGAGGCGACGTTGGCGAGGTGGAGGTCGATCTCCTCGGAGGTGGCGAGGCCGGAGGCGAGGAGGGAGTCCCGGATCTGGAGGACGGTGGCGGCTTCGAGGGCCGCGCAGGCCGGGGACGTGATGGGGAAGTAGGCGTCGGCGGTGACGTCGGCGAGGCCGGCCTCGCGCAGGAGGCGGGGGAGCTTGCGCCCGTAGCCGAGGTCGGCGCCGCGAGCGGCGAGCAGGGAACGGAAGACGGAGCGCAGCCGGTTGGCCAGGGCCTGCTCGGGCCCGTACTCGTCGAGGCAGATCAGCGGCTGCAGCGCGGGGTCGGCGTCCTCCAGCAGGAGGTGGCCGCCGGGGCGCAGGGCGGAGACCATCGTGCGCAGCGCCCGCTCCCGGTCGGCGACGTGCACGAGCACCAGCCGCGCGTGGACGAGGTCGAAGCCGCCCTCGGGTGCCTCGTCGCGGCCGATGTCGTGCCGCAGCACCTCGACGCCGCCGCCCGCCGCCCCGGCGGCCCACGAGGTGTCGATGTCCGTCGCCAGCACCTGTCCGTCCGGCCCGACCCGGTCGGCGAGCCACCGCACGACCGACGACCCTCCGGCCCCGACCTCCCAGCACCGCCACCCCGGAGCGATCCCCAACTCCTCGACATGCCGGAACGTCGACGGGTCGAACAGCGAACCCAGCGCGCCGAACCGGGCCCCGGCCTCGGGCTGGGCGTTGTCGAGGAGGTACCCGGGCTTGCCGCCCGGAGCGGCGGGAGAGGTCGTCATGCCGTCCATTCTCCCGCCGGGCCGGAGCCCGACCGCCTCTCTCGGGGAGGAGCGCGTCCTCGGGGACCGTCCTACTCCGGCGTGCCGCGCAGGAGGACCAGGGAGCCGTTGAGGTGGGGCAGGTCGCGGAGCCGGCCGTGGGCGGCGTCCCAGCTGCCGTCGGCGAGCGCGCGGGCGAGGTCGTCGGTGTAATCGGCCGCGGTGGCGGGGTCGACGAAGCTCCAGGCGGAGCATGCCTGGCGGGCGCCGGGGTCGAGGAGGAGTTCGGGACGGGCGAAATACGCCTCGTTGAAGCCGTCGGTGCAGTCGGCGGGGATGGGGACGGGGGCCACGGTGACGCGGCCGCCGAGGGCGTCGGCGACGGCGGGGAGCGCGGGGTAGCGGCGGGCCTCGGTGTCCAGGACGAGGGGCGCGTAGGCGTACAGCCAGAAGTCGCGGACGGCGGCGGGGTCGCAGGTCAGGACGGCGACGGGACCTCGGGTGACCCGGCGCGTCTCGCGCAGGCCGGCGGCGGGGTCGCTCCACTGGTGGACGCTGAAGGTGGTCATCGCGGCGTCGAAGGAGCCGTCCGGGAAGGGCAGTCGCTCGGCGACGGCGTCGACGGCCGGGGCCAGGCCGGCCGGGCGCTGGGCGCGCATGGCGGCGGAGGGTTCGACGGGGGTGACGTCGAGGTCCTCCGGCTCGTACGATCCCGCGCCCGCGCCGACGTTGACGACCGTGCGGGCGTCGCCGAGGGCGGCCCGGACGGCGGCGGCGATGCGGGGGTCGGGCCGGCGGTAGCGGGAGTAGCCGGCGCCGATGACGCCGTAGTCGGTGTCGCCCGCGCTGCCGTCCGCCCCGCGTTTGTTCATGGGAGAAACATATCAACGGACCCGGCGGGCCCGGCGGATGAGTCGGGGTACGTCAGCGGGGCGCGCGCCGCCCGGCCGGCGGCTCCTCCGGCCGCGGGTCGAGCCGGTGGTCGCCGACCGCCTCGTACGTGGCCTTGAGGGCCTTGCGCGCGCTGTCCAGGTGACGCTGGGCAACGCCGACGAAGAGGCAGTCGATGACGGTGAGCTGGGCGATCCGGCTGGCGGTGGCACCGGAGCGGAAGGTGGTCTCGGGGGCCACGGTGGTGAGCAGGTGGTCGCTGACCTCGCGGATGGGCGAGCGCGGGAAGCTGGTGAGGGCCACGGTGGTCGCGCCGTGGCGGCGGGCCACCCGCAGGGCCTCGACGGTGTCGGCGGTGGCGCCGGTGTGGGAGAGGCCGATCGCCACGTCGCCCTCGGTGAGGACCGCCGCCGAGGTGAGCATGATGTGGGTGTCGCTCCAGGCGAAACTCACCCGCCCGATGCGGTGCAGCTTCTGCTGGAGGTCGGCGGCGACGAACGCGTTCGCGCCCACGCCGTAGATGTCCACCCGGCCCGCGGCGGCGACGGCCGCGACCACGTCGCGCAGCGTGTCGACGTCCAGCTGCTGCGCGGTCTGCTCGACCGCGCGGGCGTCGGCGAAGGCGACCTTGCCCACGACCTCGGCGAGGTCGTCGGTGGGGGTGATGTCGGCACCCAGCCGCCGGTCGTCGCGGGTCTCGGCGCGCGCGGCGTCGGCGGCGAGCGCGATCCGCAGCTCGGGGTAGCCGCGCAGGCCGATGGCCTTGCAGAAGCGGATGACCGTGGTCTCGCTGGTGGCGGCCGAGCCGGCCAGCTCGGTGATGCTCCGGCGCGCGACCAGGGCCGGGTTCGCGAGCACGGCGGTCGCGACGCGCTGCTCCGCCGGGGCGAGGTCCGGCATCAGCGAGCGGATACGCACGAGGGGGCTCGCCTCGTGGGCCTCGGGGGAATCGGCGACTGCCACGGGGGAAACGTACCCACCGTGATCGCCGGGGGTCAACGTGATCCACGCCGACCCCCGGCGCCACCGGCGCGCGAACCCCGTCGAGCCCCCACGTCAACGGGTCCGCGCGGCTCACCCGCCCCGATCAACGGGGCGGGTGCGTCCTTCGGCCACGGCTCCGGGCCGCGGGTTCCGCGGCCCCGCGGCGTCACCTGGCCACGGGCTGCGCGACCGCGGGTCGCCGCACCGCGCGTGCCGCCGGCTCCGCGACCCCGCGGCGACTCCCGCCGCCGGACCGGTCGGGGCCGTCCGCCGGGTCACGGCGGACGGCCCCATCGGCCTCAGTGCCCGGCGGACGCGGCCGGCAGCTGCTGCCACGCGCCGGACGGCGCGAGGTCGGCCGAGCCGGCCACCGGCTGCCCGGCGGAGGTCACCGACAGGTGCGCGAGGTCGACGCCGCGGCCCTCGTAGACCGGGTCGGTGGTGTAGCGCCAGCGCAGCTGGAGCGCACCGGTCGGCTGCGGGATCTCCGTGTGCGCCTGCCACCACGCGCGGACGGTCTGCCCGGACAGCGAGGTCGGGGTGCCGGTGGGCGCGCCCTGGCCGGTGACCGTGAGCGGCAGCGCGTGCCAGGTGGCCCCGCCGTCCGTGGAGTCCTCCAGGAAGAGCCGGTCGGTGGACTCGGTGTTGACCAGCGTGGAGAAGTCCACGTCCACCGGGGCGGTGGCGGTCAGCGCGCCGGTGGTCAGCGTGCTGGTGGTGCCGCCGGCCTGGCCGGAGTACCACAGCGGGCCGCCGCCGGGCGCCGCCACCCGCATGGCCTGGGCCAGCGCCGTGCCGATGGCGCGGCGCGGCGGGTTGGTCGAGGGGGTGTTGCGGGTGGGGTGCACCCGGTTGCTCAGCAGGATGGCGAAGGAGCGCGACTGCGGGTCGATGACGATCGAGGTCCCGGTGAAGCCGGTGTGCCCGAGGGTCTGCGGGCCGGACAGGCCGCCCATGTACCAGATCTGGTCGAGCTCGAAGCCGAGGCCGTGCGAGTCGCTGGGGAAGGCCTGGTTGAAGTTCTCCTCCATCAGCCGGACGCTGTTCTGGCTGAGGATGCGGTGGCCCTTGTACGTACCGCCGTTGAGGATGGTCTGGGCGAGCACCGCGAGGTCGTCGACGGTGGAGAAGACTCCCGCGTGGCCGGCCACGCCGCCCAGCGCCCAGGCGTTCTCGTCGTGCACCTGGCCCCACACCATGCCGCGCGCGGGGCTGGTCTGGTACTCGGTGGCCGCGATCCGCCTCAGCTTGCCCGCCGGCGGGTTGTAGCCGGTGTCGGTCAGGTGCAGCGGGCCGGTGACGCCCTCGCGGACGAGGGTGTCCAGCGGCTTGCCCGTCACCTTCTGCAGGACCAGCTGCATGCTGAGCATGTTGAGGTCGGAGTAGAGGTACGTGGTGCCGGCCGGGTGGATCGGCTTGGCGTCGAGGACGGCCTGCTCACGGGAGGGGATGTCGGAGTAGCCCTGCCACAGCGAGGGGACCGGGTCGGCGTCCAGCCCCGAGGTGTGGGTGAGGAGTTCCTCGATGGTGATGTCGCCCTTGCCGTTGGCGGAGTACCCCGGCAGGTAGTGCGCCACGGGCGTGTCGAGGTCGATCCGGCCGGCTTCGAGCTGCTGCATGGCCACGATCGAGGTGAAGAGCTTCGACAGCGAGGCCAGGTCGTAGATCGTGTCGGTGCGGGCCGGGATCCACTGGTCCTGCGGGAGCGTGGTGGTGGTGTCGGCGTACTTCACCGCGTAGCCGCCCGCGCCGCGCTCGACCACCACCCCGTCGTGCGCCATGAGCGTGGTGGCGCCGGGGAACAGGTAGTTGGCGCCGGCGGTCGGGTCCTCCCACCCGGCCATCTGGCTCTCGAACGCCTGGATCGGGGCCGCGTCGAGCCCGGCCTTGGCCGGGGTGCCCGGGTGCAGGACGGTGTTCGCCGGGGCGAAGCCGGTGTACGGGCGGTCGAACCGGCCCGCGTCGCCGTGGCCGTGGTGGTGCGCGGCCGGGGTCGCGGCGGCGCCGCCGGCGAGCGAGAGGGTGAGGGAGGTGAGCAGCGCGACGGCTGCGGTCAGTGCAGGAATCCGCATGGGAACCTCGTCCGTAGGGGCGGGCGGAGAAGGCGGGGTGGGGGTCGGGAACGGCGGTCGGGGGCGGCGTGCGCCCCGGTTCGAAAAATGTTCACCAAGTGCAGGTCAGCATCGGTAAGTTACTGACCGGCGGTTGCCGGGGTCAACCACCGGGCGCGGGTTCAGCGCTTTCGGCGCTTTCGGCGCTTTCGGCGCTTTCAATGGGGGCGAAAATCCTTCGGCGTTCCCGTCAGCCCTCGCGGTCCAGCGCCGTCTCCTCCCGGTCCAGGTCGTGCTGGAGGTTCCTGCGGGTGGCGGCGCTGATCCGGTGCTCGTCGTACAGCCGGCGCAACTCGGCGTTCTGCAGGGCGATCACCTCGTGCCGCAGGGCGCGGTAGGCGGCGTCCAGGGTGCTGCCGCCGTCGTCGGGCGTACGGTCCAGGCGGGTGGCCAGGCCGCGCCGCAGCCGTTCGAGCACCGGCTCGGGCTGGCTCTCCAGTAGCGCGAGGTCGTCCACCCGGGCCAGGGCGGCGCGGTTGAGGGCGTCGCGCGCCTCGGCCTCCTCGCGGGCGGTGTGCTCGGGTTCCAGGGCGAGCCCGCTGCGGTTGACCAGCGGGGCCAGGCTCAGCCCCTGGACCACGAGGGTGAACACGACGACGGCCGTGGTGAGGACGAGGATCAGCGGCCGCCCGGGCAGCGGCCGCCCGTCGGCGGCGAGCGGGATGGACAGCGCGGCCGCCAGCGGCATCACCCCGCGGGTGCCCGCCCACGACACGACCGCGGCCGCCCGCCAGGAGGGCCGGCCGCGGGCCGGTCCGGCCGCCGCGGACAGCCCCAGCATCCACACCACCCGGATGGCGACCAGGGCCGCGGCCAGGGCCAGCGCCTGGAGCGGCCACCAGCCGGTGCCCTCGGGCAGGGCGCGCACCAGCGCGGGCAGGGTCAGCCCGATCAGGCTGAAGACCACGCTCTCCAGCAGGAACACCACCACGGCGTAGACGGCCTGGAGTTGGAGCCGGATCCGGGCGTCGGAGAGCCGGTCGCCGGAGCGGCCGAGCAGCACCCCGGTGACGACCACGGCGGTGACGCCCGAGGTGTGCGCCCCCTCGGCCAGCACATAGGCGCCGTACGGGGTCGCCAGCGCGATCACCGTCTCCAGGACGGGGTCCTCGGTGCGCCGGCGGATCAGCGCGACCACCCCGGCCACGCAGCCGCCGACCAGGCTGCCGCCGCCCGCCAGCACCGCGAACTGCCCGCCCGCGCCCGCCCAGTCGACCGCGCCGGCCGTCACGGCGACCCCGATCGCGACCTTGAACAGCACCAGCGAGGTGGCGTCGTTGAACAGGCTCTCGGCCTGCACCAGCACCTGCACCCGCCCGGGCAGCGCGAGCCGGCGCCCCAGCGCGGTGACGGCCACCGGGTCGGTGCTGGCCAGCACCGCGCCCAGCACGAAGGCCATCGCCGGCGGCAGTCCGGTGAGCGCGACCGCGATCCACCCCACCGCGGCGGCCGACGCCAGCACCAGGCCGACGGCGAGCACGGTCACCGGGCGCCACACCGCGCGCAGGTCCCGGACCGACAACTCCTCGGCGGAGGCGTACAGCAGCGGTGGCAGGACGACCAGCGCGATGGTCTGCGGCGGGACGCGCACCTCGGGCGTCCCGGGTATCAGCGCCACGGCGAGCCCGGCGAGGACCAGCAGCGAGGGGGCGGGGATGCGCCGGCTGCGGGCGAAGGTCGCCACGGCCGTGGCCAGCACCACGAGGAAGAGGACGGTGGCCACTGCGCGCATCTGCGGAACCCCTGATCACGAGACGGGGTCGCTGCCGCGGGCGGCAGTTCTCTCCCCGTGCCGACCAGACTTCCCGGCGCACCGGGAGCGATTTTATCGGAATCCTGTCGCGACCGAACGAATGTGATGTCCCTGTGACCCCGGCCCGCGCGGGAGTTCGGCGCTCCGGGGCCTGATACGGCGGCGCCCGCGGGACGTACGATGCGGACACCCCGGTATCAAGTCCCGCGTCGCGTCGCCCGGAGGTGTGCCTTGGCCCGAGCCGTCTTCCCCCACGCCCCACTGCCCTCCGCCCCGCTCGACCGCGCGCTGCGGCCGTTCGGCTCGTCCACGATGCTGCCCGGCGAGGCGTACACCTCGGCGGAGGTGCTGGCCTGGGAGCGGCGGCACCTGTTCGCGGGCACGTGGACCTGCCTCGGCCGCGCCGAGGAGCTGTTCACCGGGCCGGACGGGGCGGCGGCGACCCAGCGCGCCCTGGTCGTGGGCGACATCCCGGTGCTGCTGACCCGGGACGGCGAGGGGCCGGTGCGCGCGTTCGCCAACACCTGCCGGCACCGCGGCCACGAACTGCTGCCGGAGGGCGGCACCGGCGGCCGGGACCTCGTGCCGTGCCCGTACCACGCCTGGGCGTTCGGCCTGGACGGCTCGCTGCGGCGGGCGCCGGGCTTCCAGCAGGTGCCCGGCTTCGACCGCGCGGCGCACGGCCTGCTGGAGCTGCCCGTCGAGCAGTGGCACGGCTGGGTGTTCGCCAACGCCGCCGGTGACGCGGCGCCGTTCGCCGAACACCTGGGCGGGCTCGCGGAGTTGGCGGCCCCCTACGCGCCGGGGCGGCTGGTGGAGGCGGACCGGCACACGTACACGGTGGCCGCCAACTGGAAGGTCGTCGTCGAGAACTACCAGGAGTGCTACCACTGCCCGCTGATCCACCCGGAGTTGTGCGCGGTCTCGCCGCCCACCAGCGGTGACAACTACGACCTGCCGGGCGCGTGGGTGGGCGGCGCGATGGACCTGCGGGACGGCGCGGAGACGATGTCGTTCAGCGGCCGTTCGCAGGGCGCGTTCATCGAGGGGATCGAGGGCGCGGAGCGGCGCCGGGTGCTCTACCTCGCGCTGTTCCCCAACCTGCTGCTCTCGCTGCACCCGGACTACGTGATGACGCACCTGCTCGTGCCCGAGGCGCCCGACCGCACATTGATCACCTGTTCCTGGTACGTGCCCGAGGGCGTGGCGGACGCCTCGTACGCGGTGGAGTTCTGGGACCGCACCAACCGGCAGGACTGGGCCGCCTGCGAGTCGGTCCAACGCGGCCTGTCCTCACCGCACTTCCGGCCCGGCCCGTTCGCCCCGAACGAGGACGCGGTGCACCGCTGGGTGACGCTGGTGGGCCGGGCCTACCGCGGGGTCCCGCCGTGGGAGCCGCTGGAGGGCTGACCGCCCGGCCCCTTCGCGTCCCGGCACGCCGCTCTCCCCAGCTCCCCACGGATACGCACAACCCGTCGAACAAAATCCCCCAGCACGTCCCACGCCGCCGTTTTCCCGGTAAGGAAATCGGTTGACTCCATTGACATGCTGCATGCGGCATACCATCGTACGGGCGTCAAGTGGTCGGCATCACACAGCATGCCGACCGGGTGATTTCTCTTTGGTTCGTGGGAAATCGCCCGAAAATCCCCTCACTACACGCTCAGCAGGAGGTCGCGTTCATGAAGCTGTTCCGAGCTCATCGTGGCGGTGACTCGCCGCGCCGATGGCGGAGGTTGGCGGTCGCGCTGGCCGCGGCGACGATGGCGCTGACCGTCGGCTCCGCGCCGGCGCACGCGGCGAACTGGCAACCGCCGATCCACTCCGGACTGAAGTGGGCCAGCGGCGTCTACAACGACGGCTGGAGCGCCTCGACCGACAACGACTTCGGCACCTGGCGGGGCCGGCCGATCGACGTGGCCGTGACCTGGCCGGCCCGGACGCACTGGAGTGATTTCGTCAACACCAGCGGTGCCTACACCGCCTTCCAGGGCCAGAACTTCACCGGGGTCTTCGGCATCCCGCCGATCCCCGAGGACGGCAGCGCCACGATGGCCGGGTGCGCCGCGGGGTCGTACAACAGCGAGTGGACGACCTTCGGCCACACCATGCAGAACCTCGGCCTGGGGTCGTCCATCATCCGGCTCGGCTGGGAGTTCAACGGCAACTGGTACGTGTGGGGCGGCGGCGACCCCGCCACCTTCGCCTCGTGCTAGCGGCAGATCGTCACCACCGTCCGGGCGGTGGCGCCCAACCTGAAGTTCGACTGGAACGTCAACCGCGGCTCCAGCGCGGGCATGCCGAACGACTCGGTGCTCTCGGCCTACCCGGGCGACGCCTACGTCGACTTCGTCGGGGTCGACAACTACGACCAGTGGGGTGACTGGAACACCCAGCTGAACGGGGCGTACGGCCTGCAGTACTGGGTCAACTTCGCGCTGGCGCACAACAAGTACTTCTCCGTGCCCGAGTGGGGCCTGTACCCGGGCAGCACGGCCGGCTACGGCGACGACCCGCAGTACATCCAGAACATGCACGACTTCTTCGTCGACAACTGGTCGAAGATCGGCTACGAGGCCTACTTCAACGAGCCGGCCGACTACATCCAGGACGCGCTCCACAACCCCGATCAGAACCCGCTCTCCTCCTCGGCCTACCTCCAGCAGTGGTGACACCCCGGCGGTCCGGGCGGGCGGCGGCCCGCCCGGACCGCCGGCCGCGGCACACGGACGTCAGAAAGGCGGTGGCACCGTGCGGGTACTGATCCTCGGCGGCACCGGACTCATCAGCGCGGGCATCACCGCGCACCTGCTGGACCGCGGCGCGGCGGTGACCCACCTGGTCCGCGGCACCGGGCGGCCGGCCCACCCCGGCCGGGTCACCACGGTCCTCGGCGACCGGCGCGACCCGGCCGCCCTGGCGGCGGCGTGGGGCGACGGCCACGACGTGGTCGTCGACATGCTGTGCTTCACCGCCGCCGACGCCCGCGCGGCCGTGGAGGCCTTCGGCGGAGGCGGGGCGCGGTACGTGCTGTGCAGCACGGTGGACGTCTACACCAAGCCCGCCGCCGAACTGCCGGTCACCGAGGAGCACGAGCGCCGGCCCGACCCGGCGTTCGGCTACGCGGCCGGCAAGGCCGAGGCGGAGGAGGTGCTGCTGGCCGCGCACGGCTCCGGCGCGCTCGACGTGACCGTGCTGCGCCCGGCCGCCACCTACCTCGACCACGCCGTGCCCTCCCTCGGCGGCTGGCCGCTGGCCCTGCGGCGGCTGCTGGCCGGGCAGCCGGTGATCCTGCACGGCGACGGCACCGGCCTGTGGGCGGCCTGCCACCGCGACGAGGTGGCGCACGCCTTCGTGGAGGCGGCCTACCGCCCGGCGAGCTCCGGCCGCGCCTACAACGTCACCGGGCACGAGCTGCTGACCTGGAACGCGTACTGGACGGCCGTGGCCGACGCGCTCGGCGTCACCCCGCACTTCGTGCACATCCCCACCGCGGTGCTGGGCGCGGTGGCGCCCAGGATGGCCGAGTGGTGCGTGCGCAACTTCCAGTACGACAACGTCTTCGACTGCTCGGCGGCCGCCCGCGACCTGGACTTCCGGCCGCGGATCGGCTGGGCCGAGGGCATCGCCGCCGGGCTGTCGCGGCTGCCGGCCGCGGGCGGCCCGCCCGCGGCCGACCCCGCCGAGGAGGCCGGCTACCAGGCGATCCTGGACGCCTGGCAGCGCGCCGGCACGACCCTGCGGGCGGACCTCGGCCCGCTCGACCTGTGACCCGCATGAACAGCTCGCACAGCGTGAACGGCAAGTCCGGCAAGTCCGGCAAGAACAGCGACATCGGCAAGAACGGTGCCGCGCCGGAGACCGGCGCGGACGGAAAGGCGACCACGGCCATGGCCCGTGCCCACGTGACCCTCGATCCCACCGCCCCGCGCTTCCTCGTCGACGGGCAGCCGCGGTTCCTGCTCGCCGACACCCTGTGGTGCGCCTTCAACCGGCCCACCGACGAGGAGTGGCGCGCCTTCCTGCGCAGGCGGCGGCGCCAGGGCTTCAACGCCGTCAACGTCAGCGTCCTGCCCATCGCCCACGACCGCAGCACCTCCCACGAGGAGCACGAGCCCTTCGCCGCCGACGCCGAGGGCCGCTGGGACCTCGGCCGGCCCGCGGCGGGATACTTCCGGCGGGCCCGGGCCCTGGCCGAAGCGGCGATCGAGCACGGCATCGTGCCGGTCCTGGTGGTGCTGTGGTGCAACTACGTGCCGGGGACCTGGGGCGCCGCGCTCACCCCGGACCTGGTGATGACCGAGGAGCAGACGGACGCGTACGTCGACCTCGTCGTCGACACGTTCGCCGACCTCGGGGTGCTCTTCGCGGTGAGCGGCGACGAGAACTTCACCGACCCGGTCTCCTGCGACCGCTACGAGCGGGCCGCCCGCAGGCTGCGGGAGAGGACGCCCGGCTCGCTGCTGACCCTGCACCCGGCGGTGATCGTCACCCAGCCGCCGTCGCTCACCGACGGCGACCTGATCGACTACTACTCCTACCAGGCCGGCCACGACGACGACTGGGACGCGCAGCCCCACGTGCAGGCCGCCGCCTTCCGCGCGATGCCCGTGCGGCGCCCGGTGGTCGGCATGGAGCCCTGCTACGAGGGCCACGGCTACGGCAGGGGGTCCGGCCGGCACACCGCGGCCCACGTGCGGCGGGCCTCCTGGGGCTCGGTGCTGGCCGGCTCCGGGGCCGGGCTGGGGTACGGGGCCCACGGGGTGTGGTCCTGGCACCGGCAGGGCGAGCCGTTCAACGGCGAGCACTTCTCCGGCACGCCGTTCCCGGCCGAGCTGGCGCTGGACTTCCCCGGCGCCTGGGACGTCGGCCTGCTGCGCGAACTGGTGGAGCGGCACGAGCTGTACGACCTCGCGGCCCGCCAGGACCTGGTGCCGGACGCCCGCAACGGGGTGCGGGTCGGCGCCCAGGACTCCCCGGAGCGGCTGGTGGTCTGGCTGCCGCACCCGTTCGCCGTCACCCTGGACACGGACCTGTCCGGGTGGGACGTGGAGTGCTGGAACCTGGGCGCGCGCGACCGCGACCGGGTGGAGGTGACGGTGGCCGACGGCCGCACCCGCATCGAGCAGCCGGACTTCCTGGCCGACGCGCTCTACGTCTTCTCGCGCTGATCCCGGATTCCCCCGGGATCGGGGATCACCGTCAACCGCCCGGCGTCCACGCGGACTTGGACGCCGGGCGGTTCCGCGCGGTCCGCGCGGCGGGCCCGGTCAGTCGAGCCGGGCCGCCAGTTCGTAGACACCGTAGGAGAATCCGGCGGCCGTGATCGAGCCGTCCGCGAGCTCCACGCCGTGCACGGCCAGCGGCCGGGCGTCCGCCAGCGCCCCCGCCGGCACCCCGACCAGCTCGGCCGCGGTCGCCTGGGCGGTGTCCCGGCGGCCGTTGACGACGACCAGGTGGGTGCCGCCGCGGACGTAGACGAACGGGTAGTCCTCGTGCAGCACCCGTACCGTTCCGCCGGTGCCGAGCGCGGGGGTGTCCTTGCGCAGGCGAACGAGCCGGCGCACGTGGTGGGCGAGCGAGTCGGAGTCGGCGCGGGCGCCGGCGACGGTGGGCCGGTCCGGGGCGGGGTCGACCGGCAGGTAGAGGTCCTCGGCGGGGGCGGTGGAGAAGCCGGCGTTGGGGCCGTCGTCCCACTGCATGGGGGTGCGCGAGCCCTGCCGGGCCTCGGTGCCGAGCTGGCTGCCCTCCTTGTCGGGCAGCCCGGGCACGTAGCGCATGCCGATCTCGTCGCCGTAGTAGACGACCGGCAGCGCGGGCCAGGTCAGTTGGAAGGCGAAGGCGGGCGCGACCATGTCGCGGGTGCGCGGGCCGCAGGTCAGCCGGGAGAAGTCGTGGTTGGCGGTGGGCAGCGCCACGAAGCCGTGGCCGTCGGCGGCGGCCTCCGCCAGCCGCCAGGAGGCCAGGAACTCCCCGGTCGAGCCCTTGCCCTCGGGGTCGAAGTAGCAGGGCTTGCCGTCGGCCCAACTCCCCTGGCTGCCCGCGCCGTTGTCCCACAGCGAGCGCAGCGCGCGGCCGGTGAAGTGCAGGAAGAAGTCGGAGTGGAAGCCGGCCGGGATGGAGGTGCGGGGGTCGCCCCACTCCGACAGCAGGGCGCGGTCGGGGTACGCGCGGTCGATCCACGCCCGCATCTCGCCCCACAGCCGGCCGGTCTCGATGTGCCCGGGGTCGTCCTTGACCAGGGAGGAGGCCATGTCCACCCGGAAGCCGGCCACCCCGCGGTCGAACCAGTGGCTCATGATCTCGCGCAGCGCGGCCCGGTTGGCCCGCGGACCCTCGGCGTCGACCGGCTGCCGCCAGGGCTGGGCCGGGTCCGTGCGCGCGTAGCCGAAGTTGAGCGCGGGCTGGATCGGGTAGAAGTTCGCGAGGTAGAAGCCGCCGCGGGCGCCCTGGTTGGGGATCCAGTTGTGGGCCGGCGAGGTGATCCGGTCCGACCAGATGTAGCGGTGGTCGTCGGGGTTGCGCGCGGACTCCTGGAACCAGGGGTGGCGGTGCGAGGTGTGCCCGGGCACCAGGTCGAGCATGATCCGTATGCCGTGGCCGCGGGCGGCCTCGATCAGCGCGGCGGCCTCCTCGTTGCCGCCGTAGCGCGGGGCGACGCCGAAATAGTCCTCGACGTCGTAGCCCGCGTCGCCGAACTCCGAGGTGAAGCAGGGGCTCAGCCAGAGGGTGTCGACCCCCAGCCAGGAGAGGTAGTCCAGGCGTTCCCTGATGCCGGCCAGGTCGCCGATGCCGTCACCGTCGGAGTCGGCGAAGCTCTGCGGGTAGATCTGGTACAGGACGGCGTCGAACAACCATTCCGGGATGTGGCGGGGTTCGGGCATGGAGAGGGATGTCCTCCTTGGAGTGGCGGCCGGGCGTGCCCAGTACCTTCACGTCCTGCCCGGTCCACGGCGGGACAATCGCGCCGGGAGCGCCGTACCCGCCGCTCGCCCGCTCCGTGCGGGCCGGGGGGGTAACCCGGTTGCGGCCGGGCGGGGCCGCCGCGACGGTACGGGGATGACTTCCGCTCCGGGCTCGCCCGCCCTCCGGCCCTTCGAGGGCACCGCGCCCCATTACGTCCGCGCCCGGCCCCCGTACTCCGCCGCGCTCGTGCCCACCCTGCGCGCGCGGCTCGGCCTCGACGGCACCGGCAGGCTGCTCGACGCGGGCTGCGGGCCCGGGGTGCTGGCACGGGCGCTGGCCGCCTCGTTCGACGAGGTGATCGGCCTGGACCCGGAGCCCGGCATGCTCGCCGAGGCGCGGCGGCAGGCGACCGGACCGGCCCAGGAGGGCGTGCGCTGGGTGCGCGGCCGGGCCGAGGACATCCCCGCGCTGGGCCTGGACGGCTTCCGGCTCACCACGTTCGGCCAGTCCTTCCACTGGGTGGACCGCCGCGCGGTGGCGGAGATCCTGTACGAACGCACCCGCCCGGGCGGCGCGTTGGCGGTCGTCAAGCACACCGTCAAGGAGCGGCCCGCGCCGACCGGCCCCGGGCGCCCGCCGATCCCGCACGACGCGATCGACGCGCTGCTGGACCGCTACCTCGGCCGCGCGTGGAACGTCCGCGACGCGCGCGACCCCGCCCCGCACGCCGAGGTGCTGGCCGGGAGCCCCTTCGGCCGGCCCGAGCGGATCGTGCTGCCGGGGCGCGAGGACCTGGTCCGCACGCCCGGCGACGTGCTGGCCTACCTGTACTCCACGTCCTTCTCCGCCGCCCGGCTGTTCGGGGACCGGCGCGGCGACTTCGAGGCGGATCTGCGGGAGCTGCTGCTCGCGCACGCGCCCGGCGGGTTGCTGTGGGAGTGGCCGGGGGACACCGAACTGCTGCTCTGCGTACGGGAGTAGGCCCCGGTCGGTCGGGCGCGCGCGGTGCTCCGGGGGGCCGGGCCGGATCGGTGGCCCGGCCGCTCCCCCCGGCCTCTCCCCCGGTCCGAAGACGGCCACGGACCGGGCCGGAGTCGTGCAAAGGTGGTGCCTCGGGCGGGAGTTGAGGGGTGGGGCATGGGAGCACGACGGCTTGTGGGGTACGCCGACGCGGTGGCTCTGTTAGGGGGCGACCCGGCGGGCCTGGCGTCGCTCGACACCGCGCTGGGCAACCTGCTGGGGCTGGCCACCGGCGGGACGAGCGACACCGTGCTCAACCTGGTCGGCGCGCAGGGCCGGATCCTGCGGCTGGGCCGCGCGGCGGTGGGGCGGCTGCGGGAATCGCTGGGGAGCGCGGACCGGGCCGCCCGCACCGAGCGGCTGGCGGCGGCCCACACCGTCCTCGTGGTGACCGCCTTCTTCGAGGAACTCGACGGCACACGGCTGCCGTTCGGCCGGGACGAGGTGCGGCTGACCCGTCAGGAGCAGCTGACGCTGGCCGGTGGCGCCCAAGCAGCCGACGCCGCACGGGACTTCGCGCGGCAGCTCGCCTCGACCGGCGCCCCGCTGCCCGCCCCGCACCGGCCGTACGAACAGGTGCTGCGCGACCTCACCGACTGGTACGGGCTGCTGTCCGCCCGGCTGCTGCGATTCCTGCGCGGCCTGGCCCTCTGGGAGCAGATGAGCGAGGACCAACGCGAGCGGACCACAGCCGTGTTGGACGGTGTGGGCGTCTCCGCCGTCGGGCGGTACCAGGAGCTCTACGCCCGACTGGCCGCCGGGATACCCGAGTTCGGCTTCTGGACCGGACAGGTGGAGCACCAGGCGACGCGGGCGGCGGTGCGGGAGGCACTGAGCGGGGTCGAGTCGCTGCTCGCCGGGCTGTCGGCCGCGCACGCCCCGGTGGACGTGGCCGGGGCGCTGGCGACCGGCTACCGCGCCGCGCTGGACCGGCCGATCCTCGCCCAGGGCGACGCGCCGAGCGGCATCGTTCTCCCCTCGGTCGCCGAGAGCTACCTCGACCCGCGCTTCCGGGTCCGGGCCGTGGGTGCGGGCGGCGGCCCGGCCGACGAGGAGTGGTGGGCGCCGACCGCCGTACGGGAGGACCTGAGCGAGTTCCTGGCGGGCGCGCTCACCGGGCCGGACGCCAGTACGGCGCCGCTGGTGGTCCTCGGCCAGCCGGGCGCCGGCAAGTCGATGCTGACCCGGGTCCTCGCCGCCCGCCTGCCCGCCGCCGGTTTCCTCCCGGTGCGGATCGTCCTGCGCGAGGTGCCCGCCGACGCCGCGGTGCAGGACCAGGTCGAGTACGCGATCCGGTCCGCGACCGGCGAGCGCGCCACCTGGCCGGACCTGGTCCGGGCCGCCCCGGGCACCACCCCGGTGCTCCTCTTCGACGGCTTCGACGAACTCCTCCAGGCCACCGGCGTCAGCCAGTCCGACTTCCTGACCCGGGTCGCCGCCTTCCAGCAGCGCGAGGCCGACCAGGGCCGCCCGGTGGTCGCCCTCGTCACCACGCGGACCGCCGTCGCCGACCGGGCCCGCTACCCCGAGGGCTCGGTCGCCCTGCGGCTGGAACCCTTCAACCGCCAGCAGACCCGCACCTGGGTCGGGATGTGGAACCGCGTCAACGCGGCCTACTTCAACGCCAGTCGCCGCCGCCCGCTGCCGGCCGCCACGATCGAGCGCCAGCGGGACCTGGCCGCCCAGCCGCTCCTGCTGCTGATGCTCGCCCTCTACGACGCCGCCGACAACGCGCTCCAGCGGGACGACGGCCCGCTCGACGAAGCCGGGCTCTACGAGGACCTGTTGACCTCCTTCGCCACCCGCGAGATCGGCAAGTCCGCCCACACCGGCCGGCCGGGCCAGGCGCACGACCGGGTCCAGCAGGAACTCGAACGGCTCTCGCTCGTCGCCTTCTCCATGCTCAACCGGCGCCGCCAGTGGGTGACCGGGGAGGAGTTGGCGGGCGACCTCACGGCCCTCCTCGGCCGCGCCTCCCCCGTCGAGTCCGGCTTCCGAGCGCCGCTGGACCAGGCCGAGATCGCCCTCGGCCGCTTCTTCTTCATCCAGCGGGCGCAGGCCCTGCGGGACGAACAGCGGCTCGCCACCTACGAGTTCCTCCACGCCACCTTCGGCGAGTTCCTGGCCGTCCGGCTCGCCGTGAACGTCCTGCACGACCTGCTCGGCCGTCGCCCCGCCCTCATGTCCGGCCCCGCCCGTGTCCCGGACGACCTGCTCTACGCTCTGCTGTCGTACGTGCCGTTCTCCTCCCGGCAGATGCTGCGCTTCGTCCACGCGCGGGTCGCCCGGATCCCCTCCGCCGAACGAGAGCGGCTGGCCGAACTCCTCCTCGCCCTCCGGCCCGCAGCGGCGTTTCGGACCACGCACGAATACGCGGACTACGGCCCCGACTCCACCCGCACCACCGCGTCCCGCCACGGCGTCTACGAGGCCAACCTCGTCCTCCTCCTGATCGCCCTCACGGGCGGCGTCACGGCGTCCCAGCTCTTCCCCGAGTCGGACGACCCCGCGGAAAGCTGGCACCGCAGCGCCTTGCTGTGGCGCTCCTCCTTCACCGAGCCGGAGTGGACCGACTTCGCGCTCTCGCTCCGCCTGGAACGCACGTGGGACGGCGCGGAACGGGAGTTGGTGGTCAAGGCCCAGCCCATCGGCGCACGCCCGGTCGAGCCCGAACCGGTCGACGCCCGCTGGCTGTACAACCAGGAAACCGGCAGCCTCTGGGAAAGAACGTACTGGCCCGAGGTGGCCCACAAGATGGACGTGACCGCAGGCACCATCGATTCCGTCATACGGCTCGCGCTCGAGCCCGTCCTTGAGCATCTTGGGTCCGAGGTCATGGCGTTCAGCGTCGGAGCGGACGGCACCGCGAAGTCGTCGGCCCACAGGCTCCTCGACCTCATGCTGAGCAGCCGACTGGCGCATTCGGAGGAGCTGCTGGCCGCGGCATACGAACGCTGCCTCATGAGGGACCCATGGACGGTGCTCGAGCAGAGCCTCATCTACGGCCTCCTCGCCGATGACTCCCGGCGTCTTCCGCCGGCGCTGCTCAGCCGTGTACTGCAGAGCCCCATCGACCTCGGCTTCCAACCCTTTGACGAAGAGGCACTGTTGATCGCGGTGAACGCGTTGATCGCGGCGCCGGCCGCACCGGATCGGGGCTTCCTCTCCCCATTCATTGCGACGCGCCTACCCGGTGAAGACGGGGCGGGCTCGCGTTACTGGGAGGCGTGGGTGGAGCTGCACGAGCACGACCTGATGGACATGTTCGCCTCCGACGTGGAACGGAGGCCCCTTGCGGCCCGCCTCACCCCCGCCGTCCTCGGCGCCCTTCCACCCAACCTCCGCCTGCGGGCCCGGCGCGTGCTGGCCGAGCACTATCCCGACTGACCGCCCGTCAGGGTTCGAAGCGATAACCCATCCCCGGCTCCGTGATCAGATAGCGCGGCCGGGACGGGTCCGGTTCCAGCTTGCGGCGGAGCTGGGCGAAGTACACGCGGAGGTAATTGGTCTCGGAGCGGTAGGAGGGGCCCCAGACCTCCTGGAGCAGCTGGGTCTGGGTGACGAGCCGCCCGGGGTTGCGGACGAGGACTTCCAGGAGGTGCCACTCCGTCGGCGTGAGCCGGACGTCCGCGCCGCCCGAGGCCGAGCGGACCTTCTTCGCGACGAGGTCGACCGTGAAGGACTCGGTGGTGACGACGGCCGGGTCGGAGGAGCCGCCGCCGGGCTCGCCGCGGCGGACCGCGGCCCGCAGGCGGGCGAGCAGCTCGTCCATGCCGAACGGCTTGGTGACGTAGTCGTCGGCTCCGGCGTCGAGCGCCTGGACCTTCTCCTTGGAGGCGTGCCGGGCCGACAGGACGATGATCGGCACGCGGGTCCAGCCGCGCAGCCCGCGGATGACCTGGGCCCCGTCCATGTCGGGCAGGCTGAGGTCGAGCAGGACGGCGTCGGGGGTGTGCGCGGCGGCCAGCCGCAGCGCGCCGGCCCCGTCCGGCGCGGCGTCCACCTCGTAGTGGCGGGCCTTGAGGTTGATCACCAGGGCGCGGACGAGCTGGGGGTCGTCGTCCACGACAAGGACCCGGGTCATTGGTCGGGCACTGCCTTTCGCTGGGCGGGGTCGGAGCCGGGCGCGGCGCCGCCCCGCGGGGGTTCCTCCCCGGGCGGGGGCTCGGGGAGCGCCCCGGCCGTCGGGAGGGTGAAGACCATGCTGAGCCCGCCGCCGGGCGTGTCCTCGGCGGTGAGCGTGCCGTCCACCGCCTCCACGAAGCCTCGGGCGACGGCGAGTCCGAGCCCGACGCCGGTGCCGCCGCGAGGCGCGTCGCCGTACCGCTGGAAGGGCTCGAAGACGTGTTCCCTGGCCTCGGCGGGTATGCCGGGGCCGCGGTCGATGACCCGGACCTCCACGCGGGCGCCCTCCGGGAGGCTGAGCGCGCCGGCCCGGATGAGGACGGGTGCGCCGGGCGGGTTGTACTTGACCGCGTTCTCGACGACGTTCGCCACGGCCCGTTCCAGCAGGCCCACGTCGGTGCGGACGAGCGGCAGCCCCTCCGGCAGCTCCAGCCGTACGGCGTCGGCGGGGACGTCGGCGAGCGCGGCCGGCACCACCTCGTCCAGGGCGAGGTCGCGCAGGTGCGGGCTGACCGATCCGGTGCGCAGCCGGCTCATGTCCAGCAGGTTGCCGATGAGGTGGTTGAGCCGGTCGGCGCCGGTCTCGATGCCGGCCAGCAGTTCGGCCTCGTCCTCGGGGCTCCAGTCGACCTCGTCGGAGCGCAGCGAGGTGACGGCGGCCTTGATCCCGGCCAGCGGGGTGCGCAGGTCGTGGGAGACGGCGGCGAGCAGGGCGGTGCGGATGCGGTTGCCCTCGGCGAGCCGGCGGGCCTCGGCGGCCTGCTGGGCCAGCCGCTGGCGCTCCAGCAGCGCGGCGGTCTGCGCGGCGAAGGCGACCAGCACCCGGCGGTCCTCGGCGGGCAGCACCCGGCCGTGCAGGGCCAGCACCAGGCCGGGGCCGGCCGGGACCTCGACGTCGGCCCGGTCGGGTTCGGTGACCGGGTGCGCGCCCACGGAGGCGGCGGCCCGCCAGCGCTGCGCCCCCTTGCCGTCGTCGACCTGCTCCAGCAGCGCCACCGAGTCCACGGCGAAGGTCTCCCGGAGCCGGCCGAGCAGGGCGCCGCTGTCCTCGCCGCGCAGCACGCTGCCGGCCAGGTAGCTGAGGATCTCGGCGTCGGCCCGGGCGCGGGCGGCCTGCTGGGCCCGGCGCGCGGCCAGGTCCACCACGGAGGACACCGAGATGCCGACGGCCACGAAGATCGCCAGGGCCAGCAGGTTCTCCGGGTCGGAGATGTTGAAGGTGTGGGTGGGCGCGGTGAAGTAGAAGTTGAGCAGCAGGGAGCCGAGCAGGGCCGCGGCGATGGCCGGGAAGACCCCGCCCACGAGCGCGGCCACCACGGTGAGGGCGAGCAGGAGCAGCAGCGGGGTGATCAGCCCCGGGTCGCCGGTGCCGGATGTCAGGGCGAGGGTGAGCAGGGGCGGGCCGGCCAGGCCGAGCAGCCAGCCCCACACCGCCCGGACCCGGCCGAGCCCGATGGGCAGCCACCCGGACAGCCGGGGCCGGGGCGAGGCGGGGGCCTGCTCGTGGGTGACGGTGTGCAGGTCGATGTCGCCGCATGCGCGGGCCACGGTCGCGACGGTGCCGGGCCCCAGCAGGAACCGCCACATCCTGCGGCGGCCCGAGCCCAGCACGATCTGGGTGGCGTCGACCCCGCGGGCGAAGTCGAGCAGGGCCGCGGGCACGTCTCCGCCCAGGACGGTGTGGTACGTGCCGCCGAGGTCCTCGACCAGCCTGCGCTGGCGGCCGAGGTCGTCCGAGGCCGGGCTGGCGAGCCCGTCGGAGCGGACCACGTGCACGGCCAGCAGCTCGGTGCCGGAGCCCTTGGCGGCGATCCGGGCGGCGCGGCGGATGAGGGCGTCGCCCTCCGGGCCGCCGGTGAGCCCGACGACGATGCGCTCGCGGGTCTGCCAGGTCGCGGCGATGCCGTGGTCGGCGCGGTAGCGCAGCAGGTACTCGTCGACCCGGTCGGCGGTCCACAGCAGGGCGAGCTCGCGCAGCGCGGTGAGGTTGCCGGGCCGGAAGTAGTTGGAAAGGGCGGCGTCGACCCGGTCGGGGGCGTAGACGTTGCCGTGGGCGAGGCGGCGGCGCAGCGCCTCGGGGTCCATGTCGACCAGTTCGATCTGGGCGGCGCGGCGGACCACCTCGTCCGGCACCGTCTCGCGCTGCCGCACGCCGGTGATGCCCTCCACCACGTCACCGAGGGACTCCAGGTGCTGGATGTTCACGGTGGAGATCACGTCGATGCCGGCCCGCAGCAGTTCCTCGACGTCCTGCCAGCGCTTGGCGTGGCGGCCGCCGCCGGGGACGTTGGTGTGCGCGAGCTCGTCGACCAGGGCGATCCGGGGGCGGCGGGCGAGCACGGCGTCGAGGTCCATCTCGGTGAACTCCGCGCCGCTGTGGACGACCCTGCGGCGCGGCACGACCTCCAGGCCGTCGAGCAGGGCGCGGGTGCGGGCGCGGCCGTGGTCCTCAACGAAGGCGACCACGACGTCCGTGCCCCGCCCGGCGCGGCGGTGGGCCTCACTGAGCATCGCGTAGGTCTTGCCCACGCCCGGGGCGGCGCCGAGGTAGATCCGCAGACTTCCGTGCGACATGGGCACCGATCCTGGTTCCTCCGCTTCGCCTGTCGGCCGCGGCGCGCCCTGCGCGGGGCCGCGGCACCACCGAGCATAAGCGGCCTCCCGCCCCGCCCGCCGGGACGGGGCACCGGGTGGAAGGGGCTGGTGGAGGCGCCCGGCGGCGGGCCCGCGGGGACGGCGACGACGGGCGTTAAGGTCCCGCTAAGATCCCGGCGCCCGGGACCTGGATGTCCGATCCGCCCCGCCTCATTGCAGTAGTGATGTGGAGGTTCACCCCTCACCCGATCGGACGATTCATGGCGACCACTTCCACGGGCTCCGGCGGCCCGGGCCCGGACACCGGCACCGGAAAGGGCGCGGGAAAGGACGCCGGGAGGAGCCGGAGACCCGGCGCCGCCCCGGCGGCCTTTTCCGAGGGCGCCGCTCCCGCGCTGCCGGAGAGCAAGGGCTACCGGGTGAAGAAGGTGCTGCTGGGCAAGCCGCTGGTCACCGAGCAGCTGGCGGAGGAGCGGCTGTCCAACCCGATCGCGCTGGGCGTCCTGGCCTCGGACTGCATCTCTTCGACGGCCTATGGCTCCGAGCAGATGCTGGTGGTGCTGATCCCGGCGATCGGCGTCGCCGCCTTCACCGCGCTGATCCCGCTGACGCTGGCGATCCTCGGCGTGCTGCTCCTGCTGACGCTGTCGTACCGGAACGTGGTGATGGCCTACACCCGGGCCGGCGGCTCGTACATCGTCGCCCGGGAGAACTTCGGCCCGCGCATCGCCCAGGTCGCCGCGGTCGCCCTGCTCATCGACTACATCGTCACCGTGGCGGTGCAGGCGGCCGCCGGGACCGACGCGCTGGTGTCCCTGGTGCACCTGCTGTGGGGCGACTCCCGGTTCGGCGGGCTGGACCACAACAAGCTGTACATCACCGTCGCCGTGGTGCTGCTGCTGTGCTGGGGCAACCTGCGCGGCATCCGGGAGGCGGGCCGTTCCTTCGCGCTGCCGGCGTACCTGTTCATCGGCGCGATGGCGCTGCTGGTCGTCACCGGCCTCACCCGCTTCCTGCTGGGCGACCACGACCGGATCGCGCACGCGCGGGACATGCTCCCGCTGGGCGGCGACACCCACGGCTTCTTCTACGGCGCCTCGCTGCTGATCCTGCTGCGCGCCTTCGCCAACGGCGGCTCGTCGCTCACCGGCCTGGAGGCCATCTCCAACGGCGTCAGCGCCTTCCGCAGCCCGCAGGGCCCCAACGCCCGCCGGACCATGGTCGCGATGTCCTGCGTCCTGGGCACCGGCGTCCTCGGGGTGTCCCTGCTGGCGCACATCACGCACGCGACCCCGTACCTGGCGCAGACCCCGACCGTCGTCTCGCAGGAGGCGAGCTGGGCGTTCGGCGACAGCTGGTACGGCACCGCGGGGCTGGTCTTCGTGCAGTTGGCGACCGCGCTGATCCTCTACACGGGCGCGAACACGTCGTTCAACGGCTTCCCGTTCCTGGCCAGCTTCGTGGCGGAGGACTCCTTCCTGCCGCGGCAGCTGACCCGGCGCGGACACCGGCTGGCGTTCTCCAACGGGATCATCGTGCTGACGGTGGTCTCGCTGACCCTGCTGATCGCCACCGACGGCAGCCTCAACGCGCTGGTCGGCCTGTACGCGATCGGGGTGTTCTCCGGCTTCACCATGGCCGGGGCGGGGCTGGTGAAGCACCACTGGACCCGGCGGGAGGGCCGCTGGCGGGTGAAGGTGGGCGTCAACGGGGCGGCCTGCGGGGTGTCCCTGCTGGTGGCGCTGATCTTCGCGGTGACGAAGTTCACCGAGGGCGCGTGGGTGGTGGTGCTGATCTTCCCGATCGGCGTGTGGGCGCTGATCAAGGTCAACCAGCGCTACCGGGAGGAGTCGGCGGCGCTGGCCGCGGCCGCCGCGGACACCACCCAGCCGCGCACCACCCGGCAGGTCGTGTACATCCTCGTCGACCGGGTGGACCTGGCGGTGCTCAAGGCCATCCGCTACGCCCGCTCGCTGCGGCCCACCGAGATCCGGGCGGTGCACGTCCGGGTGGACGCGCTGGAGGCCCGGCGGCTGGCGGCGCAGTGGGACCGCACGGAGGTGGGCGAGCTGCCGCTGGAGATGGTCGAGTGCCCGGACCGCCGGATCAGCCGCGCGGTGCTGGAGCTGGTCAACCGGCGCACCGCCGAGCAGCGCGCCCAGGTGACGCTGCTGATACCGGAGCGGAACTACTCCCCCGTGCTGGGCCGGCTGCTGCACCGCCGCACCGCCGACCACATCGCGCGCGCGGTGGGCCGGCTGCCGGACGTGGTCGCCACGATCGTGCCGTTCGACGTGGCGGAGGCGCACGAGGAGCGCGACGGCGCCGCTCGGGAGGGCGGCGGGGCAGCGGCCTCGTAGCCGCGGGCCGGCCGGTGCCGGGGCGGCCATCCGTGGGGCTCCCCGGCGGGCGCCGGGAAGCCGAGGCCGGGACGGGGTAGGCGGTGTAGGGCGGACGCAGCCGACCCGTACGGAGGACGTCATGGCCGACACTGCCACCGGCCCGACCGACGAGGAACTGACCGCGCTCGACGCCCACTGGCGGGCGGCGAACTACCTGGCCGCGTGCCAGATCTATTTGCTCGACGGCAACCCGCTGCTGCGGGAGATGCTGCGCCCTGAGCACGTGAAGACCCGGCTGCTGGGCCACTGGGGCACCACGCCGGGCCTGAACCTGGTGCACACCCACCTCAACCGGGTCGTGGCCGCCCGCGACCTGGACGCGATCTGCGTGTGGGGCCCGGGCCACGGCGGCCCGGCGGTGCTGGCGAACTCCTGGCTGGAGGGCTCGTACACCGAGACGTACCCGGACGTGACCCGGGACGCGGCGGGCATGGGCCGGCTCTTCCGGCAGTTCTCCTTCCCCGGCGGGGTGCCCTCGCACGTGGCGCCGGAGACGCCCGGCTCGATCCACGAGGGCGGCGAGCTGGGCTACTCCCTCGCGCACGCCTACGGTGCCGCGTTCGACCACCCGGACCTGCTGGTGGCCTGCGTGATCGGGGACGGGGAGGCGGAGACCGGGCCGCTCGCGGCCTCCTGGCAGGGCACGGCGTTCCTCGACCCGGTGCACGACGGCGCGGTGCTGCCGATCCTGCACCTCAACGGCTACAAGATCGCCAACCCGACCGTGCCGGCCCGGCTGCCGCGCGAGGACCTGGACGCGCTGCTGCGCGGCCACGGCCACGAGCCGATCCACGTCGAGGGCGACGACCCGAT
Organism: uncultured Actinomycetota bacterium; assembly: GCA_963756705.1. Classification (GTDB taxonomy): domain Bacteria; phylum Actinomycetota; class Actinomycetes; order Streptomycetales; family Streptomycetaceae; genus Actinacidiphila. The sequence goes on from CAVWOS010000014.1 coordinate 98,049, forward strand.
GACCGTGCACCGGGCGATGGCCGCGGCGATGGACACCGCGCTGGACCGGATCGCCGCCGTCCAGCAGGCCGCGCGGGCGGACGGCGGCGCGGACACCGGGTGGGAGCGGCCGCGCTGGCCGATGATCGTGCTGCGCACGCCCAAGGGCTGGACGGGCCCCGCCGAGGTCGACGGGCTGCCGGTGGAGGGCACCTGGCGGGCCCACCAGGTGCCGCTGCCGGAGGTGCGGACCAATCCGGAGCACCTGCGGCAGCTGGAGGAGTGGCTGCGCTCCTACCGCCCGGAGGATCTGTTCGACGAGGACGGCCGGCCGCGGGCGGCGGTGCTGGCCTGCGTGCCGTCCGGCGCCCGCCGGCTCGGGGCGAACCCGCACGCCAACGGCGGCCTGCTGCTGCGGGAGCTGCCGGTGCCGGAACTCGGCGCCTTCGCGGTGCACGTGGACAAGCCCGGGATGACCCGGCACGAACCCACCCGGGTCCTGGGCGGTTTGCTCCGGCAGCTGATGCTGGACACCGCCGAGCGGCGCGACTTCCGTATCGTCGGCCCGGACGAGACCGCCTCCAACCGGCTGGACGCCGTCTACGGGGCGACGGGGAAGGCGTGGCAGGAGCGCACCCTGGAGGTCGACGAACACCTCGACCGGCACGGCCGGGTGATGGAGATCCTGTCCGAACACACCTGCCAGGGCTGGCTGGAGGGCTACCTGCTGACCGGGCGGCACGGGCTGTTCTCCTGCTACGAGGCGTTCGCGCACATCGTGGACTCGATGGTCAACCAGCACATCAAGTGGCTGCGCACCACCCGGCGCCTTCCCTGGCGCCGCCCCATCGCGTCGCTGAACTACCTGCTCACCTCGCACGTGTGGCGCCAGGACCACAACGGCTTCTCCCACCAGGACCCCGGGTTCATCGACCACGTGCTCAACAAGTCCACCGAGGTGGTGCGGGTCTACCTGCCGCCGGACGCCAACACCCTGCTGGCGGTGGCCGACCACGTGCTGCGCTCAAGGGACTACGTGAACGTGGTGGTGGCCGGCAAGCAGCCCTGCTTCGACTGGCTGGACCTGGAGCAGGCGCGGGCCCACTGCGCCCGCGGCGCCGGCGTCTGGGACTGGGCCGGCACCGAGGACGGGCGGCGCGAGCCCGACGTGGTGCTGGCCTGCGCGGGCGACGTGCCCACGCAGGAGGTGCTGGCCGCCGCCCAGTTGCTCCGCCATCAACTGCCGCGGCTGGCCGTGCGGGTGGTCAACGTGGTGGACCTCGCCCGCCTGCTGCCCGAGGGCGAGCACCCGCACGGCATGTCCGACGCCCAGTACGACGCCCTGTTCACCACGGACAAGCCGGTGATCTTCGCCTACCACGGCTACCCGTGGCTGATCCACCGGCTCGCCTACCGCCGGGCCGGGCACGGCCACCTGCACGTGCGGGGCTACAAGGAGATCGGCACGACCACCACGCCGTTCGACATGGTCGTCGCCAACGACCTCGACCGCTTCCGGCTGGCCATGGACGTCATCGACCGCGTGCCGGGCCTGGCGGTGCAGGCCGCCGCGATCCGCCAGTCACTGGCCGACGCGCGGCTGCGCCACCACGATTGGATCCGCGAGCACGGCACCGACCTGCCGGAGGTCGCCGACTGGGCCTGGCACGGCTGAACCGGTCCCGTGGGGGCGGGCGGGATGCGCGCGGGCGCGGGCCGGTCGGGGCAGGCAGGCGGAGGGGCGGGCCCTCCCGCCTCGGGAAGGCCCGCCCCTCAGGAGTGCGCGGCGGTCAGCGCAGGCCCCGCAGCCCCTCCGCCGTCGTCCGGAGGAAGCGCGCGCAGGCGGCCGGGGAGGGCGGGAGTTCGGGGTTCCACGGCAGCACGGCCGCGCCGTCCGTGAGCCGCTGCCAGGCTGGGAGACCGGCCAGCGCGGACACGGGCGTCGCGTTGGTACGGGTGTCGGTCAGCACCAGGCGGGCGCCGGCGGCCACGTCGAGGGCGTGCTCCCAGTCGGTGGTCAGCCAGTTGACGCCCGGGCCCTCCCCGGGGTCGGTCAACGGCAGCCCCAGGGCGGCCAGATGGCGCAGCTCGGGCCACGTGCCGGGGCGGGCCAGGTGCACCTGGTCGGGTCCGGCGGGCGACAGGGCGACGGCCTGCGGGGCCTCCGCCCGCGCCAGCGCCGTACGGAACTCCTCCTCCGCGGCGGCCGGTTCGCGCCCCGCCGCACCGGTGTCGGCGCCGAGGCACGCGGCCAGCTCGCCGAACCGGCCCATGATGCGCGCCAGGTCGGCGTCCCCGCCGACGCCGAGCGCCACCACGGCCGCCCCGACCGCCTCCGCCAGCGGCTCGGCCAGGGCGTAGGGGCCCTTCCCGTCGTAGGTCACGTCCACGATGAGGTCGGGCGCCAGCGCCCGCAGCGTCTCCTCGCTGACCGCCGCCCCCGGGCCCAGGTACGGCACCGTGGCCGGGTCGAGCGCGCCCGCCTTGGCCGGGTCGGGGCCGGCGCCGCTGTCGTGCCCGGACCCGTAGACCGCCACCGGCCGGATCCCGTACTCCCACAGCGCGGCGCCCGCGCGGACGTACGCCACCACGCGCCGCGGCGGCCGGTTCCGGGTCACCCGGTGGCCCCGGTCGTCGCTGAACTCCCACGCGCCCACTGCCATGTCGATCGCCACCGGCGTCTCCCTTTCCCCGCCGCCCTCGGCGGCGGCATCCCCCAACCCTCCGCCCCCGTCGCCTTGTCGACAAGACCGCCTGCACGCACGGAAGTTCAGCCCTCGCGCCCCTCCCGGGCGGGCCGGGAGGCGGTGTCGTGGAAGGCGACGCCCCCGGAGAAGTCACGGCCCTGCACCGCCGAGCCGTTCACGACCCCGTCGATGGAGTTCCGCACCACGACCACCGTGGCGCCGCCTGCTGCCTGCGGCGCCAACTCGTCGAGGAGTTCGCGCGGTTCGGCGGCGGCCGGGTCGGAGCGCGGCAGGCGGCGCAGCCGGGTGCGCCAATCGGCCTCGACGTCGCCGGCCGCTTCGGCGTCGCCGCCGTCCCGCGCGGTCAGCAACTCCTCCCGCGACCCATCTCGGCCGCTCCCACGGTAGGGAGCCGGGCGCGGGCCCGGGCAGGGCGCGCGGCGCGGTGTCCGGGTCAGCCCTTCATCGCGGCCCGGTCCATGGTGAAGATCTCCCAGTGGTGGCCGTCGGGGTCGTAGAAGCTGCGGGTGTACATCGGGCTCTGGTCGGCGGTCTCCCTGACGACCTTCGCGCCGGCCGCCACGGCCGCGTCGCCGATCCGGTCGACCTCCGCCTTGCTGTCCTGCTCCAGCGAGACGATCGCCTCGGTGGCGGTGGAGGTGTCGGCGATGTCCTTGCCGGTGAACGACGAGAAGAACGGCTCGGTCAGGAGCATGGCGTAGATGTCGTCGGAGATGACCAGGCACGCCGCCTTGTCGTCCGAGAACTGCGGGTCGAAGGACATTCCCAGGTGGGAGAAGAAGTTCTTGGAGCGGTCGAGGTTCTTGACGGGGAGATTGACGAAGATCTTGGTCGACATGCCTGCCTCCCGGTTGGTTGCCGGTTCCCATCCAGCATGCGCGGCCGGTCCGCCGCCCGCATGTCCTCGCCCCGCCGCGCGGCCCGGGGCCGCGCGGGTCCACGGAGCCCGGAGCCGCGCCCATAAACGGAGGCGGCCTACGGATCAGCGCAGCCGCGGCGCGGCCTGCTCACCAGGCGGCGGGGGCGTAGTCCTTCAGGAAGCAGCCGTAGAGGTCCTCGCCCTGCTCGCCGCGCACGATCGGGTCGTAGACACGGGCGGCGCCGTCCACGAGGTCGAGGGGCGCGTGGAAGCCCTCGGCGGCCAGCCGCACCTTGTCCGGGTGCGGCCGCTCGTCGGTGATCCAGCCGGTGTCCACCGCGGTCATGAGGATGCCGTCGCTCTCCAGCATCTCCTTGGCGCTGGTGCGGGTGAGCATGTTGAGCGCGGCCTTGGCCATGTTGGTGTGCGGGTGGCCCGGGCCCTTGTAGCCGCGGCCGAACTGCCCCTCCATCGCCGAGACGTTGACGACGTACTTGCGCCGCGCGGCGGCCGCCGCCATCGCCGGGCGGAGCCTGCTGACCAGGATGAACGGCGCCGTCATGTTGCACAGCTGCACTTCGAGCAGCTCCACCGGATCGACCTCGCCGACGGTCTGCACCCACGTGTTGCTGGCGTCCAGGTCCGGCACGAGCCCGCCCGCGTCGATGGCGGTGCCGGCCTCGATGCGGGCGAGCGAGGCGGAGCCGCTGACCAGGGCGAGGCCGGTGATGTCGTCGGCGGTGAGCGCCTCCCCGCGCGGCGAGGGCAGGGCCGCCGCCGTCATCGCGCCGGAGCCGAAGGCACCGATCACCTCGGCGGCGGGCAGCTCCCCGGCCGGCAGCGGCGCGGACTCGGCGGCGATCAGCTCGCTGTAGGCCCGCGGGGAGCGGCGGACGGTCTGGGCGGCGTTGTTGATGAGGATGTCGAGCGGCCCGGCGGCGGCCACGGAGTCGGCCAGCGCGACCACCTGGGCCGGGTCGCGCAGGTCGATGCCGACGATCTTCAGCCGGTGGATCCACGCGTCGCTGTCCGGCATCGCCTTGAAGCGGCGGACCGCGTCGCTGGGGAAGCGGGTGGTGATGGTGGTGTGGGCACCGTCCCGCAGCAGGCGCAGCGCGATGTACATGCCGATCTTCGCGCGGCCGCCGGTGAGCAGGGCCCGCCGCCCGGTGAGGTCGGTGGTGGCGTCGCGCCGGGAGCGGTTCTCCGCCGCGCACGTCGGGCACAGCTGGTGGTAGAAGGCGTCCACCTCGACGTAGCGGTCCTTGCAGACGTAGCAGGACCGGGGGCGCTGGAGGATCCCGGCGATCTCGGTGCTGACCGAGGACTTGAGCCGTACGCCGAGGGTCTCGTCGTCGATCCGGTCGGCGGCGCCGGTCGCGGTGGCCTCGGTGACGGCCTTGTCGTTGGCGGTCTTCGCCGCGCGGCGCTCCTGGCGGCGTCGGTGCTTGACCGTGCGGTAGATGCCCGCGGTGGCGCGGCGGACGGCGATGGCGTCGGGGTGGTCGACGGGGAGGCCGTCCAGCTCGGCGAGCACGGACAGGCAGATCTCCATGCGGGCGCGGTCGATCCCGGCCGCCGCGTCGAAGGCGGGGGCGCCGGCCGCGGGCGTGCTGGAGGACCCGTCCGTAGGGGCGCGGTCCGCCGGAGCCGGGTCCGTGAACGCTCCGCCCGCCGGAACCGCGTCCGCCGCGAGGCCGTCCGCCCCGGCCCCGCCGGTGGCCGGGCTCAGCCCGAGGTCGTGCGGGTCCTGCGTGGTCGCCGTCATGCGTGCTGCCGCTCTCCGTGTCGGGCCGGGCGCACCTGCGCCCGGGTTCGCCGCGAACTTTACGTTTGCCCCACGGGCAGCTCCAAACCCGGACCGGTCGCCCGCCGCCCGCACGGCCCGGCGCTACCCTCGGGTCGGTTGCCGATCACCGCCGATCGTTGGAGGCCCGTTGAGCGCCGTGAGCCCGCCCGCCGTCCCGCACGACGACCTGTTCGGGGTGCACAACCTGCCCTACGGCGTCTTCAGCACGGCCGCGGACCCGCGCCGACGCCTCGGGGTCGCCTACGGGGAGCACGTCCTGGACGCGGGCGCGGCCGCCCGGGCCACCGGCGCCCCCGCCGACCTGGCCGCGCTGCTGGACGCGCCCTCGCTCAACCCGCTGCTCGCCGCGGGCCGCCCGGCCTGGACCCGGGTGCGCGCCGCGCTGACCGCCTGGCTGACCGCCGAGGAGCACCGGGCCGCGGTCGCGCCGTGCCTGGTCCCGCGCGCGGAGGCGGCGCTGCACCTGCCCTTCGAGGTCGCCGACTACGTCGACTTCTACGCCTCCGAGCACCACGCCACGAACGTCGGCCGGATCTTCCGCCCCGACGGCGCGCCGCTGCCGCCGAACTGGAAGCACCTGCCGATCGGCTACCACGGCCGGGCGGGCACGGTGGTGGTGTCGGGCACGCCGGTGGTGCGGCCCTGCGGGCAGCGCAGGGAGCCCGGCGACGCGGCCCCGGTGTTCGGCCCGTCGGTCCGGCTGGACTTCGAGGCCGAGGTGGGCTTCGTGGTGGGCGGCGCCTCCGCGCGGGGGTCGCGGGTGCCGCTGGCCGGGGCCGACGCGCACGTCTTCGGGGTGTGCCTGGTCAACGACTGGTCCGCGCGGGACGTCCAGGCGTGGGAGTACGTGCCGCTGGGGCCCTTCCTCGGCAAGTCCTTCGCCACCTCGGTCTCCCCGTGGGTCGTCCCGCTCGACGCCCTCGCGCACGCCCGCACCGCCCCGCCGCCGCGCGACACCGAGCCGCTGCCGTACCTCGACGACCGCGGCGCGCCCGAGCCCTGCGGGCTGGACCTCGCCCTGGAGGTCCGGATCAACGGGCACCTGGTCTCGCGGCCGCCGTTCGCCACGATGTACTGGACCTACGCGCAGATGCTGGCGCACCTGACGGTCAACGGGGCGAGCCTGCGCCCCGGCGACCTCTTCGCCTCCGGCACGGTCAGCGGCCCCGAGCCCGACACGCGCGGCGCCCTGATCGAGCTGACCTGGAACGGGCGGCACCCGCTCACCCTCCCCGACGGCACCACCCGCGGCTTCCTCGCCGACGGCGACGAGGTCACCGTCACGGCCACCGCCCCGGGGCCCGGCGGCACCCGTCTCGGCCTCGGCTCCGTCACCGGCCGCGTCACCCCGGCCCTCGCCCCGGCGCAGTAGGCGCCCACGGGCCGCCGGGGGCGGGGACCGGGAGCCGGTGGGGGCCGGCTCCCGGCGTGTGCCCGCGCCGGGCGGGGCGGCCGGCGCGGCGGGTCAGGACTCCGCGAGGGCGATGGCCAGCGCGGGGCAGACCGCGACCGCCTGCCGTACGTCCTCCAGCCGGTCCTCGTCCGGCCGCTCGGCGAGCAGGACGGCGACACCGTCCTCGTCGCGCTGGTCGAACACGTCGGGCGCGGCCAGCACGCACTGGCCGGAGGCGACGCACTTGTCCTGGTCGATGATCACGCGCATGGCCGCTCCTTGTCGGGGTGTGCTCGTCGGGGTGTCCTCGCGGTCGGTTCGCCCGCCGGCCCGGTCACCAGGCGACGGGCAGTTCGTACACGCCGTAGACGAGCCCGTCGTGCTTGAAGGGCACGTCCTCGAACGGGACGGCCAGCCGCAGCGACGGAAGGCGCCGGTAGAGGGTGCCGTAGACGACCTGGAGCTCCACCCTGGCCAGCGGCTGCCCGAGGCACTGGTGCGGGCCGAAGCCGAAGGCGACGTGGCGGCGGGCGTCGCGGTGGACGTCGAGCTGGTCGGGGCCCAGGGAGCCGGGGGAACCGGGGGAACCGGGAAAGGCTGTCTCGTCCCGGTTGCCCACGTCGTTGGAGAGGATCACGCCGTCGCCGGCCCTGATGACCCGTCCGCCGATCTCGATGTCCTCCAGGGCCACCCGGCGGCGTCCGGTGTGGACGATGGTGAGGTAGCGCAGGAGTTCCTCGACCGCCCCGGCGATCAGCTTCGGGTCGTCGGTGTCCCGGACGGCCGCGAGCTGGTCGGGGTGGCGCAGCAGGGCGAGGGTGCCGAGCGCGATCATGTTGGCGGTCGTCTCGTGGCCGGCGACCAGGAGCAGGACGCCGGTCTGGGCGACGTCGGTCCGGGTCAGGTGCCCGGTGGCGAGGTACTCGGCGGCCAGCCGCGACAGCAGGTCGTCGGCGGGGTGGGCGACCTTCTCGTCGACGAGGGCTTCCAGGTAGCCGGCCAGGCGGCGCTGCGCGGCCAGCGCCTCGTCGGGGTCGGCGCCGCTGCGGAGCAGGACCCGGCTGTTCTCCTGGAAGAAGCCGTGGTCCGCGTACGGGACCCCGAGCAACTCGCAGATGACCAGGGAGGGCAGGGGTAAGGCGAAGGCGGACACCAGGTCCACCGGGGCGGGGCCGGCCAGCATCTCGTCGATCAGCCGGTCGGCGATCTGCTGGATGGCCGGCCGCATCGCCTCGACCCGCTTGATGGCGAAGGGCGCCGTGACCATCCGCCGCAGCCGCGCGTGGTCGGGGTCGTCCATGGTGATGAAGGTCTGCGCCTCGCTCCGCCGGGCCTTCGTGGCGGGCGACTGGTGCGGGTAGTTCGGGTGGCTGGTCACCGCGCTGATCCGCGGGTCGGCCAGCAGCGCGCGCTGGTCCTCGTACCGCGTGACGAGCCACGGTGTGCTGTCGTCCCACAGCCGCACCTTCGTCACCGGGCCCTCGGCCTGGAACTCCCGCAGCGCGGGCGGCGGGTCGAAGGGGCAGCCGCCGGCCCGGGGCATCGGGTAGGACGGGAGTGCGTCCGACGAGCGCGCGGGGTCGGTGGCGTCCGTGGTGGTCGTGCCGCTGACGGTCTGGGTCATGACCTCTTCTTCCTGTTATCCCTGGTCAAACGTGTTCTTCCGGGCCGTGGTGATTCCCCCGTTCTTTGTATCGTGCATCTATATAGGGTATCTATGGAACGGGCCGGGCGCCGCTCCAATCCGGCCAACTGCGCGGCCGCACACCGGAGTTCGGTGCCGAACGGGTCAGGGCCTGGGGTTGCGGCGGTGCTCGTCGAGGTCGCGCAGGTGCTGGAGGGCCGGGATCGCGGCCGCCAGCGCGCCCAGTTCGGCCGGCGGGAGTTCGTCGATGAGCTGGGCGAACGAGGCGAGGTGCTTCAGCCGGCGGGCGTTCAGGTACTCCGAGCCGGCGGCCGTGATCGCCACCAGGACCACGCGCCGGTCGGCCGGATCACCGCGGCGCTCCACGAGACCGGCTCGCTCCAGCGCCGTGACGAGCGAGGTGATCGACGGCTGCGCCACCCCCTCGCTCGCGGCCAGATCGGTGACGCGGCGCGGGCCGAGGCGGTCCAGGGTGCTGAGCGCGGACATCGACGTCAGGGACAGGTCCCGGGGCAGCCGCCGCAGCAGCGAGGAGAGCACTCCGTACAGCGCGTCGGCGCAGTGGAGCGCGTCGTCGGTGCGCTCCGTGGCGCCGGCGGGAGTGGATCGGCTCATACGGCGGAGCATAGCCAGGCGGGGGCCACCGTCAGAGGGCTTGAGCCGCCGTCGCGACCGGCCCGGCCGCCGGGGGCATCGACGGACGGCCGCGGCGCGCGCGGGAACCCGTCCCGCCGCCGCACCGGGTCCGCCCGCCGCTCAGTTGGCCGGACGCGGGCGCGCGCGGGGACGGGGACTCGGGACGGTGCCGGCCTGTTCGAGGGCGTGGCGGGCCTGGACGGCCGTGACCGCGGCCGCGAAGGTGGTGGCCGCCGTGCTCATGACGGCCTCGACCAGGTCGGGCGCCGAGGGGGTCTCGTCCAGCACGATGTCGGCGGCCGCGCGGGCGGCCACCACGGGGTCGACCCCTTGCCCGGGGTCGTTGAGGTGCTGGAGCAACCGCCGCCAGTGCGAGGTCACGTCACCACTCCTCACAGTCGCGCGACCCGAGCACGGCCAGCGCCAGCCGGGTCAACTCCTCGGACAGGACAGAAGGCGCGGGCGCCGCGCCGGGTGCCGCGCGGCACCAGTGGGCCATCAGCTCGTTCACGGCGCCGACCAGCCCGATCAGGCCCAGGGTGTGCTCCCGGTCGGCGGCCTCCTTGCGTTCGACGGCCCGGCCCGCCTCCGCGCCGAGGAAGCCGGACCACATCGAGCGCCACATCTGGCGTTGCTCCTCGGCGGCGTGGCCCGCCGCGTGGGCCGCGACGAAGGCGACCTTGGCCGCCGCCGGGTCCCGCGTGATCGCGGCGATGTAGCCGGCGAACAGCCGACCGATTCTCGTCGCGGTGTCGACCCCGTCGATATCCGGCTCCTGCATTACGCAGGCGACGGCGAGCATGCCCGCGCCCGCGACCTGGTCGCAAATCGCGAGCAGCAGCGCCTGGCGGCCGGAGAACTCCTCGTAGAACGCCCGCGTCGACACCTTCGCGGCGGCGCAGACCTGGCCGATCGTGGTCCGGTCATAGCCCTGAGCTGCGAACAGGTCGCGGCCCGCGCACAGCAGCCGCTCCCGTCGCCGGTCGCGGCGCTGCGCGCGGGCGTCCCCGGTCTCCCCGTCCTGTTCCACCGCTCAACCTCCGCCCACCGTCCCGGTAAGCCCGCTTACCCAGTCTTTCAGAAGCGCCCGGCGCCCATGCGCGGAAAAGTGAAATCGCCTCTCCTTTCACTTCCGCAACAAGGCGCACGGGGGCGGGGCCTGACACCCCCTCCGCCCCGCCGGCCACGGTCGGGGCCGCCCCGGGAGCTCGTCTGATGAGCCGTCAGTCCTCCGTTGTGACGGTGTGGTGATCGGTTTGGTCCGTTTGGTCCCTTCCGGCGCGCGGGCCGGCCGGGGGCTTCCTACGGTGAGCGTGTCGTCGTCCGTCCGCCGCGCGGGTGGCCCCGGGGCGGGCGGCGCGGGACCCGGCCGGACTCGTCGAAGGGAGCGCTCATGGTGCGCGCGGCCCGAACCGCGGCCCCTGCGGGGGTCGGCGCCGTCCCGCGGCTGGCCGGGCTGGACGGCCTGCGCGCGCTCGCCGTCACCGCGGTCGTCGTCTACCACGTGAACCCCCGCTGGCTGCCGGGCGGCTACCTCGGCGTGGACCTCTTCTTCGCCATCAGCGGCTTCCTGATCACCCATCTGCTGGTGGCCGAGCACCGCGCGCACGGCGCGATCGCGCTCCGGGGGTTCTGGCGCCGCCGGGCGGTACGGCTGCTGCCCGAACTGCTCCTGGTGCTGGTCGCGTGCGCGGTCACCGCCCGGCTCACCGCTTCCGGCGGAACCGGGATCGGCGACGGGATGCGCGCCGACACGCTCGCGTCGCTGGCCTTCGTCAACAACTGGTGGCAGATCCACGAGGGGGCCGACTACTTCCACCACCTCGGCCCGCCGCCGCTGCTCCAGCACCTGTGGTCGCTGAGCGTCGAGGAGCAGTTCTACCTGCTGTGGCCGGTGCTGCTCGCCGCGCTCCTGCCGCTGTCCCGTCCCCGGCGGGGCCGGCCGCCGGCCGCCGCGTCCCTGGTCCTCCTGGCCCTCGCCGCCGGCGCCGGGGCGGGCGCCTCCCTCTGGCGCATGCACGTCCTCGGGCACTCCCCCGCGGGCGGCTCCCGCGCCTACTTCGGCACGGACTCCCACAGCGGACCCCTCCTCGCCGGCTGCGCCGCCGCTCTGGTGCTACAGCTCCGCACCGGACGGGCCCGGCGCTCGTCGGGTACGGCTCTGGTGGGAGGAGGCGCGGCGCGGCGGGTGGGTACGGGTGCGGCGGGGGTGGGCAGCCCGGTCGGGCCGCGTCCCCCCGACGGCTGGGCGGGCCGGGAGAAGGCCGCGCCCGCGGTCGGCGCGCGGCGCGGGCGGTGGGTGTGGTGGGGCGCGATGGGAGTGCTGGCCGGCTTCGGGGTGGCCGGGCCCGGGGACGCGGTGATGGACGGCTGGGGGTTCGCGGCGGTCGCGGTGGCGGCCACCGCGGTGTGCGCGGGCTGCGCGGCAGGCGTGGGGCCGCGGGTCCTGAACAGCGCGCCCCTGCGGGCGGTCGGTCGGCACTCGTACGGCCTGTACCTGTGGCACTGGCCGGTGATCGTCGCCGTGACGGCGCTGTGCCCGGCGCCGACCCCGGCCGTCCACGCCCTGGAGCTGGCCGGGCCGTTCCTGCTCGCGCCGACCGGCGGGCACCTGGTCCAGCGGCCGGTGGCCGCGGCGCTGCGGGCGAGACGGGCGCGGTCGGCCGCGCGGGCCGTGTCGCCGCGGAAGCGGGCCGCCCTGCCCGCGGCCACCGCGGCCATGCTGGCGGGCGTCGCCGCGATCGTGGTCAGCCCGCTGTCGGCGCCGAGCGCGCTGAGCGGCCAGTTGCGGGCCGCGGCCGCGTACGAGGACCGGTTGGCCACCGACGACAGCCACCCGCACGCCGCCCCGCCGTCCTCCGGAGGGACGCCGTCCTCCGGGGCGAGTACGTCCCCGACGCCGAGCGCCGCCCGGGAGGGCGCCGACGTGACGATGATCGGCGACTCCGTCACCCTGGGCTCGTCCCCGGACCTGCACCGCGTGCTGCCGGGCATCGAACTGCACGCCGAGGTGGGCCGCATGATGCAGGCCGCGCCCGGCATCTGCGCGCGGCTGCTGGCCGAGCACCGGCTGCGCGGCACGGTCGTGCTGGCGCTGGGCACGAACGCGGAGTTCGGCTCCGACGACCTGGACGCGGTGCGCGCGGCGATCGGCCCGCGGCGGCTCGTGCTGACCACCGTGCGCGGGCCCTTCTCCTGGCAGGACGAGGTCAACACCGTCGTACGCGACTACCACCGGCGCCACCCCGACGTGCTCCTGGACGACTGGTACGCCGCCGTCGCCCCGCACCTGGACCTCCTGTGGATCGACCACGTCCACCCGCGCGGCGGGGCGGGCACGACCCTCTTCGCCACCAGCCTCGCGAACACCCTCGCAGGGCAATGACCCCACCCGAGACCGGGGGCCGGGCCCCGACCCGTCGCGGCGACGCAGATCCCCCCACCCACGCCGCAGGCCCGCACAACCCCTCTCACCAGACGGTGAACCGCCGGACGCGACACCCCCTACCGGGACCGGACCCCCGCGCTGGTAGAACGGGAGGGCGAGTGCGAGCGGATGAAGGGGCGGGGCAGGGCGATGGGGAGCATGGCGACGGCGCTGGTGGTGCAGAACGGGCCGAGCGGCGGCCCCGGCCGGTGGGCCGGGTGGCTCGCGGAGGGCGGGGTGGCCTCGGACGTGGTCCGGGGTGACGTGGACGCGTTGCCGGAACGGCTGGAGCACCAGGCGCTGATGGTGCTGGGCGGGGCGTACCTGCCGGACGACGACGAGCGGGCGCCGTGGCTCGCGGGCACCCGCGCGCTGATGGGCCAGGCCCTGGAGCGCGGGGTGCCGGTCTTCGGGATCTGCCTCGGCGGGCAGATGCTCGCCCAGGTGGCGGGCGGCGCCGTCGCGGGCGAGCACGGCGAGCCGGAGTTCGGCAGCATCGAGCTGGCGCTGCGCGCCGAGGCCGGCCAGGACCCGCTCTTCCGCGACCTGCCCGCGCGGCCCACCGCGATCGAGAACCACGTCGACGCGATCGTCCGCCTCCCCGCCGGAGCCGCCTGGCTGGCCAGCAGCGAGCGCTGCCCTTACCAGGCCTTCCGCGTCGGTGACACCGCGTGGGGCGTCCAGTTCCACCCCGAGGCCGCCGCCGAACGCATCCCCGAGTGGTCCGAGGACCGGCTCACCCGCCACGGCGCCGACCGCGCCGCCCTCCACCGCACCGCCATGGTGAACGAACCGGCCGCCACCGAGGTCTGGCACGAGGTCGCCCTCCGCTTCGCCTCGATCGTCACGGGCGACCGGGCGTAGGACCCACCCGCGGAGGGCATCGACTGTCGGACCCGCCTGGGAGGCTCCGGGCATGGAGATGACGCTGCAGCTGACGATCGACTGTGCCGATCCGCGGAGAATGGTGGCTTTCTGGACGGAGGCCCTGGGCTACGTGCCCGAGCCCCCGCCGGGCGGCCACGCCACATGGCGTGATTACTGGGCGGCGACGGGGGTGCCCGAGGCGGAGTTGCCGCCCGGTGCCGGGGACACTCCGGAGTCGATCGTCGATCCCGCGGGACGCGGCCCGCGCGTATGGTTCCAGAAGGTCCCCGAGCCGAAGATCGCCAAGAACCGTTGGCACTTCGACCTGAAGGTCGGCGGGGGCCGCGACGTTCCGCTGGACGTCCGCACGCTGCGGGTGAAGGACACGGTGGAACGGCTGGTCGCGGCCGGTGCCGCCGTCCTGCGGATCAAGGACGAGCCGGACATAGGCTTCTACGCCACCGCGCTGCACGACCCCGAGGGCAACGAATTCGACGTCGTCTGAGAGCCGTCGCCCCGGTACCGGCCCCAGCCCGACTCGTCAGCGTGGCCGGGCGCTTGACGGGCTGTCGGCGGCCGATAGGCCCGTGGTGGCGGGAAATCGGTCGCGTCGGGAGCTGGACTGCGCCTAGCCTGAGCGCTCGTGAGTGCGCGATTGCGGAACATCGCCGGTGAGAACGAGCGGATCATCGAGGCGGGCGGGTACGAGGGGCCGTCGGGCGGGTGGGTGGACCTGTCCGGGGCGGGGGCGGCGGCCGACGGCACGCGGCTGTACGGGCCGGACCCGGTCGGGGTGCCGGAGACCGTGAGGGGGCCGGGCACCGTCTGCTCGGTGACGCCGGAGAGCAGCACTTTCGCGGCCGCACGGCTGGTGGCGGCGGGCGGCGGACCGGTGGCGGTGCTGAACTTCGCCTCGGCCCGGAACCCCGGCGGGGGCTACGTGCGCGGGGCACAGGCGCAGGAGGAGGCGCTGTGCCGGGCCTCGGCGCTGTACCCCTGCCTGCTGCGGGCGCCGGCGTACTACGAGCACCACCGCGCGGACCGCGACACCTTCTACAGCCACCGCGTCATGCACTCCCCCGCCGTCCCGGTGTTCCGGGACGACGGGGGACGGCTGCTCGACGCGCCGTTCGCCGTCGGCTTCCTGACCTCGCCCGCGCCCAACGCGGGGGTGATCGCACGGACGGCGCCGGAGCGGGTGCCGGAGATCGGCCCGGCCCTCAACGAGCGCGCCGAGCGCGTGCTGGAGGTGGCCGTCGCGCACGGCTACCGGCGGCTGGTGCTGGGCGCGTGGGGCTGCGGGGTGTTCCGCAACGACCCGGCGCGGGTCGCCGCCGCCTTCTCCCGGCTGCTGGCCCCTGGCGGGCGCTTCCGCCAGGCCGTGGACGAGGCGGTGTTCGCGATCCTGGACCGCCGCCCGGACTCCCCGACCCGCGCCGCGTTCGCGGCGGCCTTCCCCGCGCCCCCGCCGGGCCCGCACCTCTCGTAACGGGGCTGCGGGACCGGCCGGGCCGAAGGCGCGTTCACCACCCCAGCGTGCCGCCGTGGGTGTGGAAGCCCCCGGTCGTGGCCGTCGCGGTGTCGGAGGAGGCGAGGGCGAGGGCGACGATCGCCTCGGCGCCGTACTCGACCGGCTGGACGCCCGGTCCGGACAGGCCGTGGAGGTCGGTGGCGGTGAAGCCGGGCTCGACGGAGTTGACCCGGATGTCCGGGAAGGCGCGGGCGAACTGCACGGTGAGCATGTTGAGCGCGGCCTTCGAGGCGGCGTAGACGGGCACGGCGTGGTGCGACTCGTTGCGCCGCGGGTCGAGCACGGCCGTGAAGGAGCCCAGCCCGCTGCCGACGTTGACGACGGCCGGCGACACGGCGGAGCGCAGCAGCGGCAGGAAGGCGTGGAGGACCCGGATGACCCCGACGACGTTGACGTCGAAGATCCCCGCGGCGAGGTCGCCGGTGACGTCCCCCGCCTTCACGGCGCCCTCGTAGACGCCGGCGTTGTTGATCAGCAGGTCCAACCGGCCCTCGGCTCGGGCGAGTTCGGCGGCGGCCAGGGCGATCGAGGCGTCGTCGGTGACGTCGAGCCGGACGAACCGCGCGCCGACGGCCTCGGCCGCCTCCCGGCCGCGCCGCTCGTCGCGGGCGGCGGCGTAGACGGTGTGGCCGGCGGCGACCAGGGCGCGGGCGGTCTCGCGGCCGAGCCCCTTGTTGGCTCCGGTGACCAGGGTGACGGTCATGGGTCTCTCCGTAAGTTGATGCGTGATGCGTGGTGCGAGGGGGCGGACGGCCGCGGCGCGGGGCCGGACCGGTCCGTCCGGGATCGACCGTGCGCCGGGTGCGGCCGCCGCGGGGATGCCCCGTTCTTCCTGGGGGTGGCAGGGCCACGCACCGGGTGGCCCGGCGACTTACGGTGGCCGTATGGAAGCGACGAACGCCCTGGGCGATTTCCTGCGCGCCCGCCGTGCCCTGGTCGGGCCGGAGGAGGTGGGCCTGCCGAAGGGCGGGCTGCGCCGGGAGGAGGTCGCGATGCTGGCGGGGGTCAGCGCCGACTACTACCTGCGGCTGGAGCAGGGGCGCGACCGCAACCCGTCGGTCCAGATCCTGGAGGCGCTGGCCCGGGTGCTGCGGCTGGACGCCGCCGCCACGGCGCACCTGATCGGGCTGGTCCACGGCCGCTCCCCCGCCGAGCGGCGCCCCGCCCGCGGTACCCGGCCGGGCGGGACCGCGCGGCCGCCGGAGCAGGTGCCGCCGAGCGTCCTGGAGCTGATGGACACCTGGACGGAGACCCCGGCGTACGTCCAGAACCGCTTCACCGACCTGCTGGCCGTCAACGCCCTGGCCGCGGCCCTCTCCCCCCACTACGCGCCCGGCGTGAACCTGCTGCGGGCGGTGTTCCTCGACGAGGACGAACGGCGGCTGCGGCGGGACTGGGAGGAGGTCACCGAGGAGGGCGTGGCGGCGCTGCGGGCCAACGCGGGTCCGGACGTGGACGACCCGCGGCTGGTGGAGCTGGTCGGCGAACTGTCGGTGCGCAGCGAGCGGTTCCGCCTGCTGTGGGCCCGGCACGACGTGCACCCGCGCCGGGGCCGGACCAGCCGGCTGGACCACCCGCAGGTCGGCCCGATCGACCTGCGCTCGGACAAGCTGGAGCTGCCCGGCACCGGCGGCCTGCTCCTGGTCGTCTTCCACGCCGTTCCCGGCAGCCGCGACGCCGAACTGCTGCGCATCCTCGGCAGCCTGCACGCGCGCGGCGCGGACCCGGGCCCCGCCCGCCCGGTACGGGAGCCGCAGGAGACCTCCGAGGACCGGTGAACGACCCCGCCCGTCCGCCCGGGCCGCCCGGGCGGACGGGCCTGCCCTGAACTGCGCTTTCCTACCACGCCCTGCCCCGCGCCGGACGCCGTCGGCGGCCGCCCGGCCCGCGGGAGAAGCCCTGGGAGGCCACCCGCCGCCCGGCCCGCAGGAAAAGCCACCCGCCGCCCGGCGGGACGACGAACGGAGTACGACCCATGTCCGCAACGCCTCCCGGAGGAACCCTCACCCCGGCCGACGGCCTGGCCCTGAGCCGGATGGGATACGGCGCGATGCAGCTCGCGGGCCCGGGGGTCTTCGGCCCGCCCAAGGACCGGCGCGAGGCCGTCGCGGTGCTGCGCACGGCCGTGGACCTGGGCGTCACGCACATCGACACCAGCGACTTCTACGGCCCGGCGGTGGTCAACGAGATCATCCGCGAGGCCCTGCACCCGTACCCCGCCGACCTGCGCATCGTCACGAAGGTGGGCGCGCGGCGCGACGAGCGGGGCGGGTGGGTGCCGTCGCTGGAGCCCGAGGACCTGCGGGCGCAGGTGCGGGAGAACCTCCAGCACCTGGGCGTGGAGGCGCTCGACGTGGTGAACCTGCGGGTCGGCCCCGCCGAGGGACCGGCGGAGGGGTCGCTGGGCGAGCAGTTCCAGGCCCTGGCCGAGCTGCGCGAGCAGGGCCTGGTCCGGCACCTGGGGGTCAGCGGTGTCACCGCCGCCCAGCTCACCGAGGCGCAGGGGATCGCGCCGGTGGTGACCGTGCAGAACCTCTACAACCTCGCCCGGCGGCAGGACGACGCCCTGGTCGACCGATGCGCGGCCGAGAACATCGCCTTCGCGCCGTTCTTCCCGCTCGGCGGCTTCTCCCCGCTCCGGTCGCGCACGCTCACGGAGGTGGCCGGGCGGATCGGGGCGAGCCCGCAGCAGACCGCCCTGGCCTGGCTGCTGCGCCGCTCCCCCGCGATCGTGCTGATCCCGGGCACGTCCTCGGTGGCGCACCTGCGGGAGAACGTCGCCGCCGCGGAACTGGAGCTACCCGAGGACGCCGTGGCCGCGCTGGACACCGTCGGGTAGGTCGCCGGAGGCGGCCCACAGCGTCCAGTGGTCCGCCTCCCGGATCGGCGTCCCGGCCGGGAGCCGCCCGACGACGTGGTCGGCGAGGTCGGCGAGGTCGGTGTCGGTGAGTTCGTGCAGGATCGACCGCCCGGTGCGCGCCGCGAGGTCGGCCCGCACCTCCTCGCGGTCGGCGTACTCCCGGCGCACCTCGGTCAGGGCCAGCGCGCGCACGTCGGCGAAGCCGGCGGCGCGGGCGGCGGCCGCCACGGCGTCGGCCGACGGCCGGCGGGCCCGCTCGACGTCCAGCAGCCGCGGGAACCGCTCGAAGAAGTAGCCGCGCAGGTGGGAGGGGCTGCCGGGGTGCTCGACGTCCTCGGTCGTACGGTCCTGCACCAGCAGGGTGCCGCCCGGCGCCAGCAGCCGCCGGGCCTCGGCGAAGCACGCCGTCAGGTCGTCGAGGTGGTGGATCAGGGCGCGCTGGAAGACGACGTCGGCGGCGCCCGCGGGCAGGCCGGTGTCCTGCGCGCGGCCCTGGCGGAACGTCACACCGGTCCGGTCACCGAGGCGTTCGCGTGCCCCGGAGAGCATGGCGGCGGAGAAGTCCACTCCGGTCACGGACGCGGCGCCGAGGTCCAGCCACGCCTCGCAGTAGACTCCCCCGCCGCAGCCGACGTCCACCACCCGCGCGCCCTCCGCCGCCACCAGCGAGCCGACGGCCCGCGCCCAGTCCTCACCGGCCCGGCGCCGGGTGTAGGTGAGCCGGTTGGCGTCGTGGTGGAAATCGATCGGCATGCGCGTCCCCCTCCGGTACGGGCGCCCGGCGGCCGGGGCCCCGACGACTGTACTGAACGGCCGCCCGCGGGCCGGGTCTCACGGGACGAGGACGATCTTGCCGAGGTTGCGGCGGGACTCCATGAGCGCGTGGGCGCGCGGCCCCGGCGAGCGGGAACACCTCGCCGTGGACGACGGCGCGCAGGGTGCCCCGGCGGTGCCGTTCCCAGAGGTCGTCGCGCCAACGGGCGTACGTGCCGGGCTCGTCGCGGGCGACGGCGGCCACCTGGAAGCCGATGGCGGGCGCGCCGCGGGCCAGCAGTTCGTACGCCTCGATCGTGCCGCCACCCGAACTGAAGGCGACCAGCCGGCCGCCCGGGGCGAGCGCGCGCACGGCGGGGCCGAGCAGGTCGCCGCCCACGCCGTCCAGGACGACGTCGACGGGGTCGGTGCCGAAGCGCCGGTCCCCCTCGGCGTCCGGGTCCGGGTAGCGGATCACCTCGTCGGCGCCCAGCGCGCGGGCGAATTCCGCCTTGTCCGGGTGGCCGCGCGCGGCCGGGAACTGGTCGCCGAGGCCCTCGCCCCGGAGGGGCTGAAGCTGACGCAGCACGCGGTGCTCGCGGCCGTGGCCGAGGAGGGGCCGCCGGCTCAGGCGGACCTGGTGCGCAGGCTCGGCATCGACGCCAAGGACGTGGTGCTCCTGCTGAACCACCTGGAGGAGGCGGGGCTGCTGGTCCGCGCGCCCGACCCCCGCACCCGGGCGGACGGGTGCGGGGCCGGCGGCCGGACGGCGGGGTACCGGGGCGTCAGGGCCTCAGGGCCTCAGGGCCTCAGGCGCCGACGTACTCCGCGAGGTGGCGGGCGGTCAGGGTGGAGCGGTCCGCGACGAGGTCGGCGGGGGTGCCCTCGAAGACGACGCGGCCGCCGTCGTGCCCGGCGCCGGGGCCGAGGTCGATGATCCAGTCGGCGTGCGCCATGACGGCCTGGTGGTGCTCGACCACGACGACGGACTTGCCGGAGTCCACCAGCCGGTCGAGCAGGCCCAGGAGTTGCTCGAC
The DNA here is from genome assembly GCA_963756705.1 of uncultured Actinomycetota bacterium. GTDB lineage: Bacteria > Actinomycetota > Actinomycetes > Streptomycetales > Streptomycetaceae > Actinacidiphila. The sequence continues at coordinate 117,554 of CAVWOS010000014.1, forward strand.
GTCGGCCAGGTGCAGGCCGGTGGTGGGCTCGTCGAGGATGTAGACGCCGCCCTTGTCCCCCATGTGGGTGGCCAGCTTGAGCCGCTGCCGCTCGCCGCCGGACAAGGTGGTGAGCGGCTGGCCGAGGCTGAGGTAGCCGAGCCCCACGTCGGAGAGCCGGGCGAGGACGCGCTGGGCGGCCGGGGTGTGCGCCTCACCCGCGGAGAAGAACTCCTCGGCCTCGGTCACCGGCATCGCCAGCACCTCGCTGATGTCGCGGCCGCCGAGCCTGTACTCCAGCACGGCCGCCTGGAAGCGCTTCCCCTCGCACTCCTCGCAGGTGCTGCTGACGCCGGCCATCATGCCGAGGTCGGTGTAGACGACGCCGACGCCGTTGCAGACCGGGCAGGCGCCCTCGGAGTTGGCGCTGAAGAGGGCCGGCTTCACCCCGCTCGCCTTGGCGAACGCCTTGCGGACCGGGTCGAGCAGCCCGCTGTACGTGGCCGGGTTGCTGCGCCGCGAACCCCGGATCGGGCTCTGGTCGATCGCCACCACGCCCGCGTCGGCCGCCCACGGCTGCCGGCTGAGCGAGCCGTGCACCAGCGAGCTCTTGCCCGAGCCGGCGACCCCGGTGACCACCGTGAGCACGCCGAGCGGGATGTCCACGTCGACGTCGCGCAGGTTGTGCTCGGACGCCCCGCGGATCTCCAGCGCGCCGACCGGCTCGCGCACCTTGTCCTTCAGCGCGGCCCGGTCGTCGAGGTGACGGCCGGTGATGGTGCCGGCCGCCCGCAGGCCCGCCAGGCTGCCCTCGTAGCAGACCGTGCCGCCGGCGGTGCCGGCCCCGGGCCCGAGGTCGACCACGTGGTCGGCGATCGCGATCGCCTCCGGCTTGTGCTCCACCACCAGCACGGTGTTGCCCTTGTCCCGCAGGCGCAGCAGCAGTTCGTTCATCCGCTGGATGTCGTGCGGGTGCAGGCCGATGGTGGGCTCGTCGAAGACGTAGGTGACGTCGGTGAGCGACGAGCCGAGGTGGCGGATCATCTTGACCCGCTGGGCCTCGCCGCCGGACAGCGTGCCCGCAGGCCGGTCCAGGGAGAGGTAGCCGAGGCCGATCTCCACGAACGAGTCGAGGGAGTGCCGGAGCGCGGTGAGCAGCGGCGCCACCGAGGGCTCGTCGATCCCGCGCACCCACTCGGCGAGGTCGCTGATCTGCATCGCGCACGCGTCGGCGATGCCGACCCGCCCGATCTTCGACGAGCGGGCCGCCTCGCTCAGCCGGGTGCCGTCGCAGTCGGGACAGGTGGTGAAGGTGACCGCGCGCTCCACGAACTCCCGGATGTGCGGCTGCATCGCCTCCTTGTCCTTGGCCAGGTAGGACTTCTGGATGCGCGGGATCAAACCCTCGTAGGTCATGTTGATGCCCGCGATCTTCATCCGGGTGGGCTCCATGTGGAGGAAGTCGTGCAGCTCCTTCTTGGTGAAGCGGCGGATCGGCTTGTCCGGGTCGTACAGGCCCGACTCGGTGTAGAGCCGGTAGTTCCAGCCGCCCGACTTGTAGCCGGGGATGGTCAGCGCGCCCTCGTTGAGCGACTTGGAGTCGTCGTAGAGCTGGGTGAGGTCGAGGTCGGAGACCGCGCCCCGGCCCTCGCAGCGCGGGCACATCCCGCCGGTGCGGGTGAAGGTGGCCTTCACCGCCTTGCGGTCGCCGCGCTCGACGGTGATGGCGCCCGCCGCCCGGACCGAGGGGACGTTGAAGGCGTACGCGCCGGGCGGGCCGATGTGCGGCCTGCCGAGCCGGCTGAACAGGATGCGCAGCATCGCGTTGGCGTCGGTGGCGGTGCCGACCGTGGAGCGCGGGTCGGCCCCCATCCGCTGCTGGTCGACGATGATCGCGGTGGTCAGCCCGTCGAGCACGTCCACGTCCGGCCGGGACAGGGTCGGCATGAAGCCCTGCACGAAGGCGCTGTAGGTCTCGTTGATCATCCGCTGCGACTCGGCGGCGATCGTGGCGAACACCAGGGAGCTCTTGCCCGAGCCGGACACGCCGGTGAACACCGTCAGCCGACGCTTGGGCAGCTCGATGCTGACGTCCTTGAGGTTGTTCTCCCGCGCGCCGTGCACGCGGATCAGGTCGTGGCGGTCGGCGGTGTGCGGCTGCGGCGACCGCGGGTCCGTCCTCGGGGTCATGCGGCTGTCTCTCCCTTTGTACGGGCGGTGGGCGGCGGGTGGTTCCCGCGGTCGTCGGGTGGTGCGGGTCGCAACGCGGGGCCGGCTCAGCCGGTCTGGTTGATGCGGATCAGGTTGCCCGCGGGGTCCCGGACGGCGCAGTCCCGCACCCCGTACGGCTGGTCGGTCGGCTCCTGGACGACCTCGACGCCCTTGGCCTGGAGCTGCTCGAAGACCCCGTCGAGGTCGGGGGTGCCCAGCGTGACGCGGGCGTAGGTGCCCTTGGCCATCATCTCGGTGATGGTGCGGCGCTCGTCGTCGGTGATGCCGGGGTCGGCGGCCGGCGGCTCCAGCACGATGCTCATGTCGGGCTGGGAAGGGTGACCGACAGTGATCCAGTGCATGTCGTTGTAGCCGACGTCGTTGCGGACCTCGAACCCGAGAAGGTCCCGGTAGAAGCCGAGCGTGGCCTCGTAGTCGGTGTGCGGGAGGAACGTGTAGTGAATGCTGATGTCCATGGCCGTCACCCTAAGTGCGCCCCGGGGAGCGCGCTTCTCGATTCCTGACCGGTCTGGTGACCTGCCTGACCACGCACGACGGGATGCCCGCCACGGCGCCCGCGGCCTCCTTGCGGTACACGCTCGGCGGCATGCCGACCAGTTCGGTGAAGCGGGTGCTGAAGGTGCCCAGCGACGAGCAGCCGACCTCGAAGCAGATCTCCGTCACGCTCAGGTCGCCCCGGCGCAGCAGCGCCATCGCCCGCTCGATGCGCCGCGTCATCAGGTACCCGTAGGGCGACTCGCCGTAGGCCCGGCGGAACTCCCGGCTCAGGTGGCCCGCCGACATGTGCACCCCGCGCGCGAGCGCCTCCACGTCCAGCGGCTTGGCGTACTCCCGGTCGATCCGGTCCCGCACCTGCCGCAGCAACGCGAGGTCCCGCGCCTGCCGTCCCGCCCCGGCTCTGCTGCTCACCCCGGTCATGATGCCACCCCGGTCCGACAGCGCCCCTGACCAGGGCTTTCCGCCGCTTCAGCCGCCCGAGCGGTCGCCTTTCCCGGCGCGGGCGGTGTGCCGGCGGGCAGCGGCGGTCCGGCGGGAGGAGGAGCCGCGGCGCTTCCTGGGACGGCCGCGGGAGGGGGAGCCGCCGGTGGCGGAGCCGACGGCCCCGCCTACGTCCTTCGCGGCGTCGTCCGCCGCGGCACCGACATCCTTCGCGGCGCCGCCCGCCGCGGAGCCGGCGGCCTCGGTCGCGCCCCTCGCCGTCTCGCCCACGCCCTTGGCGGCCTCGCCCGTACCGCGGGCGAGTTCGCCGACGGCCTCGCCCGCGCCGCCCTCCAGGGCCTGGGCGGTGGATTCGAGGGGGCGGGTGACCTGTTCGACGATCTGGGGGTTGTGCTCGATGGTGCGCAGGACGTCGCCGACGATCTCGGCCACGTGGTCGAGGCGGACCTTGAGGAGGGCCTGGGCCTCCACGTCGGTGATGTCGAGCTTGACCTTGCCGAGGACGACGTCGACGCCGACGTTGAGCTTGAGCAGGTCGAGCACCTCGGCCGTCAGGGACACCCGTGCCCGCAGGTCCTCCACTTCGAGATCGACCTCGTCGACCTTGAGGGTGGGGACGTCGAGGTAGACGTCCGGGTCGTCGCGGGCGGCGTCCGCGCGGGCCTCACGGACCCGGTCGAGGTCGCCGTCCGGCCTCTGCGCCGGGTCCGGCCGCCGGGCGTCGTGCCCGTCACTGCCGTCGTGCCCGTCATGCCCGTCGTACCCGTTGTTCCTGACATCCCTGTCGTCGTGGTCCATGTGTCCGGCCCCTCGTGCCCGGTGGCGGTGCTCGGGTCAGCCCTCGTCTTCCTCGTCCTCGGGCTCCTCGTCCTCGTCCTCCTCGTCGTACTCCTCGTCCTCGGGCTCCTCGGTGTCCTCGGCCTCTTCCTCCTCGGACCCCTCCTCTTCCTTCTCCTCGGCCATGGCGTCCTCGTGGCTGCGGACGACCTCGCCGTCGCGGATCTCGCCGCGCCAGCCCTCCGCCTCCTCGTCGGCGAAGGTCACGTAGCGCTGGAAGTTCTTGAAGTCCAGCCGGGCCCGCCGGCCCTGCGCCCGCCAGATGTTGCCGGTCTTCTCGACGAACCCGGTGGGGTGGTACACGAGCACGAGGATGATCCGGGTGAGGGTGGGCGTGATCTCGTGGAAGCTCACCGCGCCCTCGGTGGTGCCCTGGCCGCCCTCGGAGGTCCACACGATGCGGTCGTCGGGGATCTGCTCCTGGACGGTGGCCTTCCACGTCCGGGTGGACGGTCCGACCTTGACCCGCCACTCGCTGGTCGCGTCGTCGCCGCGCTTGGCGTCCTGCACGCCCTTGGTGAAGCCGCTGAAGTTCTCGTACTCCGTCCAGTGGTCGTACGCCGTGCGCAGCGGCACGCCGACGTCGATCTCCTCGATGATGGTGGTCGCCTTGAGGTCGGTCGAGCCGCCGCCCCCACCGCCTTGCGAATCGTCGCCGCCGGGCAGCGCCTCCTTCGCCTTGTCGGTGGCGCCCTTGGCCTTGTCCTTCACGCCCTTGGCCTTGTCGGAGACCGTGCCCTTGACCGTGTCCTTGACGGCGCCCCCGACGGACTCCTCACCGCGGAGCATCTTGGAGCCGACGTTCGCGAGGGTTCCGTCCTCTCCGTCGCCGGCCAGCCGCTCGGTGGCGTCCGCCAGCTTGCCGCCGGCGTTGCGCACCATGTGGGTGGCCCGCGCGCTGAGGTACTGGCCGACCTCCCGTCGCAGCAGCGCCAGCGGGCCCTGCTCGGGTGCCGCGCTCTTCTGATCGCTCGCCATCACGTGTCACCTCTTCCGTGCGGAACGCGAGGCCGCCGACGTGCGCCGGCCCTCCTTCGGGGCGGGGCCGCGCTTCGCCCCCGAACCCTTCGCCGGGGGTTTCCCGGCGGGCGCCTTCTTGGCCGGCGCCTTCTTGGCGGGTGCCTTCTTGGCCGCGGGTTTGCCGGCCGCGGTCTTCTTGGCCGCCGGCTTCCTCGCCGCCGCCTTCTTCGGAGCGGCCTTCTTGGCCGCGGGTTTCTCCGCCGCCGCCTTCTTCGCGGGGGTCTTCTCCGGAGCGGCCTTCTTCGCGGTGCCGCTCCCGCCGGCGGGCTTCTCGGCCGGGGCGGACGACTTCGCGCGCCGACCGCCCCGCGGCTTCGGCTCCGCCGCCTCCTCGGCCTCGGCCTCGCTCTCCCCGCCGTCCTCGCCCTCCTGGTCGCCGGTCAGCGCCAGTGTCCGTTCGTGCAGGGCCTCGGTGAGGCGGTTCAGGGGCCGGCTGGTCACTCCGGCCGCCGCGCGGCGGACCGCCCGCCCGGCGATGCCGCCGGACGCCTTGGACGTGTCCTCCTCCGTCGCGTCCTTCGCGTCCTTCCCGCCGCCGGGAAGGAGGTCGCGGGGCCGCAGCCCCCGGCCCAGCAGGACCGCGGCAGTGGTGATCGCCGCCTGGGTCTTCTTCCTACGTCCGAGCAGGTAGCCGCCGGCCACAGCCGCCGCCATCCCGACGTTGCTCTGTTCACCCATCGCTGTTCGCCCTCTCGCTGTCGAGTGCGACCGGGCCTGCGCCGCGGTAGGGGGCGGGCGCGCAGCGCCCGTCCGTTCCGGCCCGTGGTCCCGCCGGGGGCGTACCCGGACCGTGCGGCGGCTCACTTCCCAGTCTGGACGCCTTCCCGGGGAGCGCATCCCGGCTCCCCGGCCGTCGCACCCCGCACCCGCGCCGGAACCCGCGGTGACCGGACCACCCGCCCTCCGCCGGGGGCACCGGAAGCACCGTGGGCACCGCTCCGACCACCGGAATCACCGCGCCCCCGCCAGGCGCCCCGGCCGGAAGAGCGCGGCGGCCTGCCGGACCCGCAGGTCCTCCAGGGACTCCGCCTGCCGCCGGGCCCGCCCGATCAACCGGTCGAGCAGGTCCTCGTCGAGGCGCGGGTCGTCCTCGGCGACCTCGCGCAGCAGGATCCAGCCGCACGCCTTCCCCTCGACACCGAGGCGGAGCGTCTCCAGTTCCAGCAGGGTGCTCAGCGGGGACCGGCGCACCAGGCGGCGGTTGGCCTTGAGCCGGCCGAGCTTCTCGCCCGCCCAGCCCGCGGCGACCTTGTACTGCCGCACCGGCACGTCCAGCACGTGCATGATCTCCAGCAGGGCCCCTCGGTCCTCGGCGATCTCCGCCGCCAGCCGGCCGAGATCTCCCCCGCCGGCCCGGTCCGGCTGCGACCTGGCCATCCGGCGGGCCAGGTCGGTGCCGGCGGTGGCCCCGGCCAAGTGGTCGTTCAGGTACACGCCGAGGACCGCGGGGCCCTGGGGCGTGTCCGGCCCGTCGTGCGCGTGGGTACGGTTCGTCACCGGTCCGTCCGCTCCTCGCATGGCCTGGTCGTCTACTTGCCGAGCGCGCGGGCGAGTTCGGCCTTGCTCATGTGCGAGCGGCCGTCGACGCCCCGCTGCCGGGCCTCGTTGTAGAGCTGGTCGTAGGTCGGCCCGCCCGAGCCGCGGCCGGACCGCAGTCCGCCGCGCCGGCCGGAGGACATGTCCCGTACGGACGTCCGGCTCGCGGTCCTGGCCTCGCCGGCCCGGGCCCGCTCCTTGTTCACCGTCCGCGCGGCGATCTCCTCGGCCCGCCGCCCGCTCTCCCCCCGGTCCAGCGCGCTCTGCTTGATGCGCTCGTACTGGCGCTCCCTCTTGGGACTGGAACCCGCAGGCACGCGAATCACCCCATTCATCGGTTTTCGGGTCTACGGCTCCCCTACCCGGGGAGGAGCGATCCGCACCTCGCCGGGTGGGAGAGCCCCGCGGAATCGCCGCCCACCACGGGAAATCCGTGCGAACCCGCTGGTGAGCGGCACGAGAGCGGCACGCGAAAAGCCCGCGGGCCGGTGAGGGACACCGTTCCCGTCCCTCACCGGCCCGCGGGCGCCCCTGCGGGCATCCGAGCCGTTGTCCGAGCCCTCAGCCGAGCTGGCTGCCGAACCCCGCCCCCGTCGCCGGCGCGCCCATCGTCGCCGAGCCGAAGTTCCCCGTGCCGGTGCCGGTGAGCCCGGCGTCGGCGCCGCGCAGCACCCAGACCGCGCCGTTCCCCGCGTTCTCGTCCGGGTCGCCGACCGCCGCCTGGGCCCGGTCGGCGGCCGTCGCGCGGAGCACCGTCACCTTCGCGCCGAACCGGTCGTGCGCCTCGGCGACGCCCGGCAGGCCGTCGGAGTTCTGGCTGAAGACCTGCGCCCCGGTGCCGGTCAGACCCTGCGCGGAGCCCTTGAGCACGAGGAAGGAGCCCGGGTCGGTGAGTCCGTCGAAGTCCTCGCCCGGCACCCCGGCCACCACGTCGGCGTACCCGTCGCCGTTGACGTCGCCCACGGCCACGTCCGCGCCCATCTGGTCCCCGGCCTCGGCGACGCCCGGCACGCCCGGGCTGTCCTGCGAGATCCACGCCGCCGGCACGGTGGTGCTCTGGCCGTCCGGGCCGCCGTACACCACGCCGACGGCGCCGCCCTTCGACGGCATGAGGCCGTCGGAGTAGTAGCCCTCGTGGATGTGGCCGGCCACCACGTCCGCGTACCCGTCACCGTTGACGTCGCCGACCGCCACCGAGGCGCCGGACAGCCACATGCTGCGTCCCGGCGTGTCCTGCGGCGCGATCAGGTCTCCGTGATACTCCAGGCCGCCGACGCTGCCGTCGGCGTGCGAGCCGCCGAGGAACAGCGGGATCTGGTCGGAGTCGGCGTCCTCGGAGTCGTGGGAGGCCATCACCAGGTCGGTGACCCCGTCGCCGTTGACGTCCCCGGTGGCCAGGTCGAAGCCGACCAGGCCGGCCGCCTGGTCGACCTCCCAGGTGACGATGGTGCCGTGGGCGGCGGGCACGCCGGTGCGGCCGAGGCCGGAGAACACCTCGATGTCCAGGCCGGTGGCGTACGCGAGGTCGGTGGTCCCGTCGCCGTCGAAGTCGGCCGCGGCGAGCGTCTTGCCGGCCTGCGCCCCCTGGGCCGCGCCGGTGTCGACGGCGGTGGCGGCGGACAGGCCGGTCGGCCCGCCCCACAGGATCGTGATCATGCCCGCGTCGGTGACCGTGCCGACGTCCTCGCCGGGCGCGCCCACCAGCAGGTCGGTGTAGCCGTCGTGGTCCACGTCGACGGGCACGACCTGCGCGCCGAACCGGTCGCCCGCCTCCGTGGCGCCGGGCACCCCCGCGGTGTCCTGGCTGAACACCTTGTGCCGCGCCGGGTTCACCCCGCCGCTCGCCCCGTACACCACGGACACGTAGCCGGCGGCCGCCTTGCCACCGGCGGTCCCGTCCGGCGCGCCGACGGCGAGATCGGCGTGGCCGTCCCCGTCGAAGTCCACCACGGGCGCGGTGTGTGCCGCCGCGTGCGCCGCGCCGGCGGGCAGCAGCGGGCCGCCGCTCACGGCGGCCGCCACCGCGGCGGCCAGCGCCACCGAGCGCGCGGGGAAGCGTCTGTGTCCAGGCATGAGGGGTCTCCCGTCGACGTGACGGCCCGCCGGCGGCGAGTGACCGGCGGCAGCCGTGTGCCGGTGAGACCTCCGGCGCGACCCGAGGGTTGTACGCGCGAGCCGCGATTTCCGGACAAACCTCCGGCGGTGCCGGTGAGTTGGTGCGCCCCGCCCGCCCGGCCGATCCCTGACGGGCGGGCGGGGCCGTACCCCGCGCGCGGCGGGGCACGTCGGGGGGATCAGCCCACGGCCTTCCAATGGGTGTAGGCGCTGATCATCTGGTAGCTGCGGGTCGGGCAGTAGAACGCGCTGTTCGGCTGGTCGTAGTGCGTGTCGGAGTTCGCCGAAGTGGCCGACGACCAGGTCCCGTTGTTGCGCACGGAGATGTTGCTGGACTCGAAGGTCAGGCCGGCCATGTCACCGCAGGAGTACGCCTGGCCGTTGCTGCCGACGGTGGAGTAGAGCTCCTCGATGTCCCAACCGTCCGTGCGCCCGGACTGGTTGGTGCCGGACTGCGAGAACAGGGTGTCCCAGTGGCCGGTGCTGTAGTTGTACAGCGCCGCGGTCCAGGTGTTGGAGGCGGCGTTGGTCTTGATGACGCGGCCGGTGTAGGCGCCGGTGCCACCGGTGTAGGTGCTCAGGAAGGAGCTGTTGATGGTCACCGCGGCGGCGAAGTTGACGCTCTGGCACCAGTCCCACGCGGCGACCTCGCGCACGGACTGCGTGTAGACGGTGACCAGTTCGACACAGGAGCCGCCGGGCGGGTACATCGTCGGGGTGTAGATGGTGGTGTAGCCGTCCTTCACCGACAAGGCGGTGGTGACCGACTGGGTGGCGCACGAACCGTCCGCGCCGGCCAGCGACTTGAACGAGGTGCCCTGCGCCGGGTGGATGTCGACCAGCGGCTTGACGGCCTTGGCGGCGACCCCGGTGGTGAGGGCGCCCTTGCTCGGCAGGCCGTACGCCGCCCGGTGCTGCGCGGTGAGGGGGGCGAGTTGGCGGTGGACCGCGGACGGGGACAGCGCGCCGCGGACGGTCTGGCCGGAGACGGCGGCGGAGCTGCAACTGGCCGCCCGAGGGCTCACGGTGTCGTGCGCGGGGCTCGCGGCGGCGGTGCCGATGCCGGTGCCCAGGACCATGGCCGCGGCGGCGGCGAGGGCGGCAGCCGTGGACTTGAGACTTCTCACGCTGGTGTGATCCTCTCAGGAGGGGCCAGTGGGGTGCGTGATGCATGGAGTAAACGTGTCCATGACAAGGCATCGCCGCGGAAAAGAGAAGGCTTCCGCCCGTTGTTGTCCGTCCCCCGTCACGAATCGTCCGGTTCTGCGGCCCTGGGGCCCCCGCGCGGCCGCCGCGATGTCACAGCGGGCGGCGCTGTCCCGTCCCAAGGGGGAAGGCACCGGGAATCGGAAGGGTGATGGTCGTGCGCGTGTTCGTGGCTGGGGGGACGGGAGTGCTCGGGCGGCGGCTGGTGCCGCGACTGGTGGCCGGGGGGCACCAGGTGACGGCCACGACGACGCGGCAGGCCGGGCTCGCGGTGGCGGAGCGGCTGGGCGCGGAGGGCGTCGTGATGGACGGGCTGGACGCGGAGTCGGTCGCCCGCGCGGTGGCCGGGGCCCGGCCGGACGTGATCGTGCACCAGATGACCGGGATCTCGTCGGCGCACGCGGGCAAGCCCGACATGAAGCACTTCGACCGCTGGTTCGGCCCCACCGTCCGGCTGCGCACCGAGGGCACGGACCACCTGCTGGCCGCCGCCGCGGCGAGCGGGGTGCCGCACTTCGTGGCGCAGGGGTACGCCAACTGGAACGGGCGGCGCGAGGGGGGATGGGTGAAGACCGAGGAGGACCCGCTGGACCTGATGGAGGGCACCGCGGCGCACACCGCGATGGCCGCGCTGCGCCACCTGGAGGACGTCGTACCGCGGGCCGGCGGAGCGGTGCTGCGCTACGGCGGCTTCTACGGGCCCGACGCCGTCGACGACCAGCTCGAAATGGTGCGGCGGCGGCAGTTCCCGCTGGTCGGCCGGGCGGCCGGCCACGCCTCGTGGGTGCACCTGGACGACGCGGCGGCCGCCACCGTGCTGGCCGTGGAGCAGCGCGCGGCCGGGGTGTTCAACATCGTGGACGACGAGCCGGCGCCGGCCGCCGAGTGGCTGCCGTACCTCGCGGAGTGCGCGGGCGCGAAGAAGCCGCTGCGGGTTCCGGTGTGGCTGGCCCGGCTGCTGGCCGGCGACGTGCCGGTGATGATGATGACCGAGGGCCGCGGCTTCTCCAACGCCAAGGCCAAGCGGGAGCTGGGCTGGCGGCTGCGGTACCCGTCCTGGCGGCAGGGCTTCCGGGAGGTGCTCGCGTGAGCCGGGCCGAGGAGTTCGAGGAGCTGCGGCCGCTGCTGTTCTCGATCGCGTACCGGATCCTGGGCAGCGTGGGCGAGGCGGAGGACGCCGTCCAGGAGACCTGGCTGCGCTGGGAGTCCTCGGCCACCGAGCCGGCGTCCGTCAAGGGGTTCCTGTCGACGGTGGTCACCAGGATCTCGATCGACGTCCTGCGCTCGGCGCGGGTGCGGCGCGAGGCGTACGTCGGCCCGTGGTTCCCCGAACCACTGCTCTCCGACCCCTACCAGGACCCGGAGCGCTCGGCCGAGCTGGCGGACTCGCTGTCGATGGCGGCCCTGCTCCTGCTGGAGCGGCTCAGCCCGCTGGAGCGCGCGGTGTTCGTGCTGCGGGAGGTGTTCGCCTTCGGCTTCCCGGAGATCGCCTCGGCGGTGGGCCGGTCGGAGGCGGCCTGCCGCCAGCTCGCGGTGCGGGCGCGCCGCCACATGGACGCCGGCCGGCCCCGTTTCGAGGCCGACCGGCTCGCACGCGAGGAGCTCGCCGGACGCTTCTTCGACGCCTTCAGGGAGGGGGACGTCGAAGGACTCCGCGAGCTCCTCGCCGCGGACGTGCAGATGGTGGGCGACGGCGGCGGCAAGGCCCCGCAGTGGAAGCCGTTCGTCACCGGCGCGGACAAGGTGGCGCGGCTGCTGGCCACGCTCATGCCGTCGTTCGTCCGGATCGGCGGCGTGGTGGAGCCGCGGCCGGTCAACGGGCAGCCGGGCGCGCTGATCCGCGCGGCGGACGGCAAGGTCGTCAACGCCCTCGCGCTCGACATCCTCGACGGCCGGGTGCGGATGATCCGCGCGGTGATGAACCCCGACAAGCTCGCCCACGTCGGCCCGGTGGCCGACGGCTGGGAGGTCCTGCGGGCGGCCCAGCGGGAACTGCGGGACGGCAACGCGCGGGAGGCCGGGCGAACGGACGGGGCCGGGGCCGCGGCGGACGACCGGGCCCCCGGGGCCGCCGCGGACGGCTGAGACACCGGGGACCGCCGGGAGGACGCGGGCGCCGGACGACCGTTTCGGCACGCCCTCGGCGCACCCGCGTCCGCCCGCCGCGCAGCGCCTGCTCGACGGCGTCCCGGACCCGGGCCCGCTCACCGATCGCCCGCCGGCGGCGGTCGCGGCGCACTCCGGCTCGACGAGGTCCAGGGGCGTCGTCCGCCCCGTGCCTCCACCTCCGCCCCGGGAAGGGGCTTTCCCGCTGGTGGAACGGGTGCCGGTCCGTGCAGGATGGCCCTCGGCGTGCCCCTTCGGCGGGGCGGCGCGACGGCGGCGGCCCCGCCCGAACGCCCACGCGCCGCGACCCAGGGGGGAACCATGGACGTCCGCTCCACGCGCGAGAGCGACCGCGACCGCTTCGTCGAGACGATGCTGGCCGCGTTCGGCATGCTGCCCGACCCGCCGGCCCCGGGGACGAACCCGTGGTGGTCGGCGTTCGAGATGGACCGCTGCCTCGTCGCCGAGGCGGACGGGCGGATGGTCGGCACCGCGGGCGCGTACAGCTTCGAACTGACGCTGCCCGGGGGCGCGGGCGTGCCGGTCGCCGGCGTGACCGCGGTCGGCGTGCTGCCCTCCCACCGCAGGGCCGGCGTGCTGACCGCGATGATGCGCCGACTGCTGGACGACGTGCGGGAGCGGGGGGAGTTCCTGGCCGTCCTGCTCGCCTCGGAGGCGGGCATCTACCGCCGGTTCGGCTACGGTCCGGCGACGTTCACGCAGCGGGTGTCCTTCTCCCGGCACCGGGCCGCGCTCGCCGACCGCACCGCGACCGGCAGCATCCGGGTGACGCGGCGCGAGGAGTGCTTCACGACGCTGGCGGAGATCTACGACACCTACCGGCGCACCCAGCCCGGCGCGATATCCCGCCCCGCCACCTGGTGGGAGAGGGGCGCCGGGCAGCCGCCGGTGGCCCGTACGCCCCGGCTGGTGGCCGTCCACCACGACGAGGACGGCCGGACGGACGGGTACGCCTCCTACGCCGTCGGGCAGCCCGACCCGGTCACCAAGGCGCGCGTCCTGACCGCGGACGAGGTGATCGCGACCGACGACGCCGCCGCCTTCGCGCTGTTCCGGTACCTGCTCGAACACGACCTGGTCACCGACACCGTCGTCAAGACCCTCCCCCGCGAGCACTGGCTGCGCTGGCGGCTGGAGGACCACCGCGCCGTGAAGGTCGTCGAGGACTCCGACTGGCTCTGGGTGCGCGTGCTCGACGTCCCCCGCGCGCTGCGCGCCCGCCGCTGGTTCACCGACGGCGCCCTCGTCCTCGACGTGACCGACCGCTTCCACGGCTGCGCTTCCGGCCGCTTCGCCCTGACCGTCACCGACGGCTCCGCCCGCTGCGAGCCCACCGACCGCGCCCCGGACCTCGCCCTCGACGTCTCCGACCTCGGCTCCCTCTACCTCGGCGGCGTCCGCCCGAGCACCCTCGTCGCCGCCGGCCGCGTCCACGCCGCCCACCCAGCGGCCGCCCCGGCGGCCGACCTCCTGTTCGCCGCCGAACGCACCCCGCACACGGTCGCCTGGTTCTGACCCGCGCTTCCCACGCGCCTCCGACGCTCCGTCATGTCCGCGGTCAGGCCCGCCCCGTGGAGGGCCGCGATGCACCAAGAGCCAGGGATCTTGCGCAATGTTGCTCGATACGAGCATGTTTCAAGCTCTTGCGCTCATCCAAGCGGACTGGCTAGCCTCGCTGCGCGGTGACCGGGTCGTGCGCGGGGTTCGCGTGTGGCGGCCCGATCGGCCCTGGGCTCGGTGCTGTTCGCCGGGTCCCCGGGCCGTGCAGTGCGCAGGTGAAGCATCGTCAGGCCGGCCGGCGCGGTCGGCTCCGCGTTTCGACGGGCCCCGGGGGCGTCCGACTCGGCGACTCGCCGCTGTCCCTAGGAGGAGCACCATGGCTGATGCGACAGGTATGCACCGGAGACGCTTCCTCGTCGCCGGCGGAGCGGCCGTCTCCGCCGGTCTGCTGGCGAACGGGCGGGCCGCCGCGCAGAGCGGCGACGCGGCCGACGGGAGGAGCGCCGCCCGGACCCGGTTCCACGAGGACCACGACCGGCTCAGCCTGACCGTGGCGGCCACCGCGACCAGCCCCGGGTACACGGTCGCCGTGGACAAGGCCGCGTTCCGGATCACTACGCTGCGGCACGGGAAGACGGTGCTGCGGACCACCGCCGGCGGGGCGGGCTCGTCCGGGCCGGCCGCGTTCAAGGCGGCCGACGGCGAGTGGGCCGCGGCGACCTCGGTGGTGCGCTCGCGGTGGCACGACGGCGTGCTCGACCTGACGCTGGCCACGACCGCGCCCGGCTCCACCGTGGCCTACCGGATCGCGCCGGACACCGACCGGTACCGGCTGACCTGGTCGGTCGAGGGCGGCGCGGCCGCGGCGCAGGTGGCCGCCCACTACCTGCTCGCGTCGGCCGGCCACTGGTACGGGCACGGCGAGGCGGTCACGGCGAGCGGCGCGCCGTACACCGACCAGCCCTGGCCGCTGGACTCCGGCACCGTCCGGGACACCGCGATGTCCCCGGCGGAGTACCTGATGACCGAGCCGTTCTGGTTCACCCAGCGCGGCACCGGCCTGTGGGTGGACACCGAGGACGTCATGGACGTGTCCATCAACGACGAGGAGGAGGGCGTCCTCGGCTACACCCTCACCCAGAGCGCCGCGATGGACTCCACCGTGTTCGTGGAGCGCACCGCGCGCGAGGTGTACGAGGACTACGTCGGCATCACCGGCACGCCCGCCAAGAGCGACGCGAGCGCGGCGCAGTACACCGAGCCGCTGTGGAACTCCTGGGCGCAGTTCTACACGGCCGTCTCGCAGGACTCGCTGCTGGCCTGGGCCAAGGGCCTGCACGACGCGGGCGTGCCCGGCCACACGATCCAGATGGACGACGGCTGGATGAGCCACTACGGCGACTTCACCTTCAACGGCAAGTTCCCCGACCCGAAGGCGATGTCCGACGAGATCCACGCGATGGGCTACGGCTTCGGGGTCTGGGTCACGCTGTGGATCAACACCGACGCCGACAACTTCGGCTACGCCGCCGACCACGGCTACCTGCTGAAGTCGAAGACCGACCCGACCAAGCCGGGCCTGGTGACCTGGTGGAACGGCACGGCCGGCATCGTCGACCTGGCCAACCCCGACGCCCGCGACTGGTACGTCGGCAACCTCACGAGCCTGCAGCGGACCTACGGCGTCGACGGGTTCAAGTTCGACACCCGCTTCTTCGACGAGACCTGCGCGCCCTACCCCGGCCACACCGCGCTGGACTACATCCAGCTCGGCGCCCAGCTGTGCGACCAGTTCGACCTCCAGGGCGCCGGCGTGCGCATCCACTGGACCGGCTCGCAGAAGTACGGCTTCGTCATCCGCCAGGTGGACAAGGGCACCGACTGGTCCTCGCTGCGCACGGCGGTGGCGCAGAACCTCGCGATCACCACGGTCGGCTACCCGTTCGTGGAGACCGACATGGTCGGCGGTTCGCTCGGCCAGGCCCCGCCGGTCAAGGAGGTCCTGGTGCGGTGGGCGCAGGCCGCCGCGCTCATGCCGCTGATGTACTCCTCCACCTCACCGCTGGGGGTGTCCAACCAGGGCGGCAGCCAGCAGTACGACGAGGAGACGGTGGCCCTCTACACGGCCGCGGTCCGCACCCACGAGGGCCTCGCGCCCTACATCCGGGCGCAGGCGGCGCGGGCGGTGCGCACCGGCGAGCCGATCATGAAGCCGCTGTTCTTCAACCACCCGGAGGACGAGGCCACCTACCCGATCAACGACCAGTGGCTGCTGGGCGACTCCGTCATGGCCGCCCCCCTGCTCAGCGACGAGCCGCGCCGGAACATCCACGTGCCGCCCGGCCGCTGGTACGACGTGCTGCGCCGCCGGACCGTCCACGGCCCGGCCGCCCTGACGGGCTACGCCGCGGACCTCAGCGAGACCCCGGTGTTCGTCCGCCTCGACACCCCGGACACCCGCGCCCTACTGGACGCCTTCTCCGGCTGAGGACCGCGCGGAGGATCGCGCGGGCGATCCCGCGGACGACCTCGCGGGCGACCGAACCGACCCGCGCGGACGGCCGCGCACCACCGCAGCGGCCCACCGCGGCCCGTCGCCCGATCCGGGCGGCGGGCCGCGGCCGTTCGCACGGTCAGGGCGCGTGGGGCCCCGAGCGGCCGCGCGATTTTTCCAACGTTGGACGGATCCGCTCCCGCCCGGCCGCCCCAACTTGTGCGGGGACTCTGGACACTTCGGGCGACCGGTGCTGTCATGCCGATGGCACCACGATTTGCAACGTTGGAATGCCCACGAAGCGCCAGGAGGCCACCCCCATGCCCCTGAACCGCAGAGACTTCGCCCGCGCCGCGTTCGGCGGCGCCGCCGGTCTCGCCCTCACCCTTCCGCTCGCCCGCAGCGCCCAGGCCGCCAGCCGCGCGGTCGACCGGGTCGCCCCCGCCGCCGGCGGGCTCTACAGTCCCAACGCCGCGCCGCTCGCCCCCACCGCCTTCCTGCGGCTGCCGCCCGGCTCCGTCACCGCCCGCGGCTGGCTCGACGGCGAACTGCGGCGCCAACTCGCGGGCCTGTGCGGCCAGTACGCGTCGACCTCGCACTTCCTGAACATGAGCGCCAGCGGCTGGGCGCACCCCAGCCTCACCGGATGGGAGGAGGTCCCGTACTGGCTGCGCGGCTACGTGGACCTCGCCGTGCTCACCCAGGACGCCACGGCGCTCGCGACCGTGGGGCGGTGGGTCGACGCCATCCTCGCCACCGCGCAGTCCGACGGCTTCTTCGGGCCGACCGCGTTGCGCACCTCGCTCGGCGGCGGGCCGGACTTCTGGCCGTACCTCCCGCTGACCTGGGCCCTGCGCAACTGGCAGGAGTACAGCGGCGACAGCCGGATCGTGCCGATGCTCAGCCGCTTCTTCGGCTACATGAACGCCCAGGGCCCCTCGGCCTTCAACCAGAGCTGGGTGTCGGTGCGGTGGGGCGACGGCCTGGACAGCGTCTTCTGGCTCTACAACCGCACCGGCGACGCCTCGCTGCTCTCCCTGGCCGACAAGATCCACGCCAACGGCGCCAATTGGGTCAACAACCTGCCGACCCTGCACAACGTGAACATCGCGCAGGGCTTCCGCGAGCCGGCCCAGTACGCCCTGCGCTCGCCGTCCACCGCGCTGACCCAGGCCGCCTACCAGAACTACGCCTCGGTGATGGGGAGTTACGGGCAGTTCCCGGGCGGCGGGTTCGCCGGCGACGAGAACGCCCGGCCGGGCTTCGGCGACCCCCGGCAGGGCTTCGAGACCTGCGGCATCGTGGAGTTCATGGCCAGCCACCAGCTGCTCGGCCGCATCACCGGCGACCCGGTGTGGGCCGACCGCTGCGAGGACCTCGCCTTCAACTCCCTGCCCGCCGCGCTCGACCCCGCCGGCAAGGCGATCCACTACATCACCAGCGCCAACTGCGTCGATCTGGACAACACGCCCAAGTCGCAAGGGCAGTTCCAGAACGGCTTCGCGATGCAGGCGTACATGGCCGGCGTCGACCAGTACCGCTGCTGCCCGCACAACTACGGCATGGGCTGGCCCTACTTCACCGAGGAGCTGTGGCTGGCCACGCCCGACAAGGGCCTGGCCGCGGCGATGTACGCGCCCAGCTCCGTCACCGCGAAGGTCGCCGACGGCACGTCGGTCACCCTCACCGAGACCACCGACTACCCGTTCGACGAGACGATCACGCTGACCGTCGCCACCCCGCGCGCGCTGGCCTTCCCGCTCTACCTGCGCATCCCCGGCTGGTGCTCGGCCCCGCAGCTCACCGTGGCGGGCAAGGCCGTCGCCGCCCCCGCCGGCCCGGCCTTCACCGCCGTCAACCGCACCTGGAACAACGGCGACACGGTGGTCCTGCGGCTGCCGCAGAACACCACCGTACGCACGTGGTCCGCCCAGCACGGCGCCGTCAGCGTCGACCACGGCCCGCTCACCTACGCCCTGTCCGTCGGCGAGAACTACGTGCAGACCGGCGGCAGCGCCCAGTTCCCGCAGTACGAGGTGCACGCGACGAGCAACTGGAACTACGGCCTCGCGCTCGACTCCGGCTCGCCCGCCTTCACCCGCGCCGGCGGCGCGCTCGCCGACAACCCCTTCACCCACGACGGAACGCCCGTCCACGTCACCGCGCCGGCCCGCCGGATCGCCGAGTGGCAGGACGACGGCCAGCACGTCGTCGCGCCGCTCCAGACCTCGCCGGCCCGCAGCGGCGCGGCGGTCGAGACCGTCACGCTGATCCCGATGGGCGCGGCCCGGCTGCGGATCTCGGCCTTCCCGACCGCGACCACCGGCGGCCACCCGTGGACGCCGACCGGCGGGTACCTCAAGATCCGCAACCGCAACTCCGGGAAGGTCATGGGCGTGGACGTGATGTCCACCGCGAACAGCGCCCGCGTGGTGCAGTTCGACGACAACGGCACCGCCGACCACCTCTGGCAGTTCGTCCCCAACGGGGACGGCTGGTACCGGGTCCGCAACAGCAACTCCGGCAAGGTGCTGGGCGTGGACCTGATGTCGACGGCGAACAGTGCGCAGGTGGTGCAGTTCGACGACAACGGGACGGCCGACCACCTCTGGCAGCCGGTCGACAACGGCGACGGCTGGTTCCGGCTGCGGAACAAGAACTCCGGGAAGGTGCTCGGCGTCGACCAGATGTCCACCGCCGACAGCGCGAACGTGGTGCAGTTCGACGACAACGGCACCGCCGACCACCTCTGGCAGCTCGCCTGACCCCTCCGCCCGGGCCCTCGGGGCCGCCCCCGGCCGATCAATCCCGGCCGGGGGCGGCCCCGCGCCGCGTTCCGGCGGCCCCGCGCCCCTTCCGCCGTCCAGCAGACGGACCGGCCTTGACCCGTCCACAGCAAAACCCACATCATGAGTCCATGACTCGTATAGTGAGCCGTGATGGATCATGGTGACCGACAAGCCACGTGGGCCGCTCACCGGGTTGAAGGTCGTTGAACTCGGCAACTTCATCGCCGCCCCGTCGGCCGGCCGGCTGCTGGCGGACTTCGGCGCGGAGGTCGTGAAGGTCGAACGGCCCGGCCGCGGGGACGAACTGCGCCGCTGGCGCCTGCACAAGGGCGACACATCGCTGCTGTTCAGGACCATCAACCGGAACAAGAAGAGCGTGACGCTGGACCTGGCGGGACCGGAGGGGCGCGAGGTGTGCCGGGAGCTGGTCCGCGGCGCCGACGTGCTGCTGGAGAACTTCCGGCCCGGCACGCTGGAGCGCTGGGGCCTGGACCCGAAGACGCTGCGGGCCGACAACCCCGGCCTGGTCGTGGTCCGCATCTCGGGCTACGGGCAGACCGGGCCGTACCGCGACCGTCCGGGCTTCGGCGGCGTCGCCGAGGCGGTCGGCGGGCTG
Organism: uncultured Actinomycetota bacterium; assembly: GCA_963756705.1. Taxonomy (GTDB): domain Bacteria; phylum Actinomycetota; class Actinomycetes; order Streptomycetales; family Streptomycetaceae; genus Actinacidiphila. Next base: position 136,944 of record CAVWOS010000014.1, read on the forward strand.
CGGCAGCTCACCGGCTACCCCGACCTCCCGCCCACCCGGGTCGGGATCAGCCTCGCCGACTCCCTCGCCGGCCTGTACGCGGTGATCGGCGCGCTGATGGCGCTGCGCCGCCGGGACGCCGGCGGCGGGGGCGACGTGGTGGACGTCGCGCTCTACGAGGGCGTCTACTCGCTGATGGAGTCCCTGGTGCCGGACTACGACGCCTTCGGCGTCGAGCGCGAGCGCACCGGAAGCGGTCTGCCCGGCATCGTGCCCTCCAACACCTACCGCTGCGCGGACGGCAGGTACGCGGTCGTCAGCGGCAACGGCGACGGCATCTACCGGCGCCTGATGCGGGTGGTGGGCCGCCCCGACCTGGCCGAGGACCCCGGGCTCGCCGACAACGCCGGGCGGGTGGCCCGGGCCGGCGAACTCGACGCGGTGATCGGCGAATGGGCCGCCGGCCTGACGTGCGCGCAGGTGCTGGCGGCGCTGGAGGCGGCCGCGGTGCCCAGCGGCGCGATCTACACCGCGGCCGACATCGTCGGCGACGCGCACTACGCGGCCCGCGGCATGCACGAACGCCATCCGGTCGAACTGGCCGACGGCGAACGGGCGGACGTCGTCTTCCCCGGCATCGTCCCGAAGCTGGAGCAGGCGCCGGGCGGCACCCGCTGGCTGGGGCCCGACCTGGGCGAGCACACCGACAGCGTGCTCGACGGGATCGGCGTCGACGGCGCCCGGCGCCGGGAGCTGCGGGCACGGGGGGTGCTGTGAGCGGCATCGGACCCGCGCCCGCCGAGCCGGTGCGCCAAGTGCTCGTGACGGACGTGCTGCTGCGGGACGGACTCCAGATCGAGCCGGTCGTGCTGCCGACGCCCGACAAGATCAGGCTCGGCCGCGGGCTGATCGAGGCGGGCCTGACGTCCCTGGAGGTCGGCTCCTTCGTGCACCCGGGCAAGGTGCCGCAGATGGCAGACAGCGACGAGGTCCTGGCCGCGCTGCTGCCGGAGAGCACCACCGCCCTGCACACCCTGGTCTTCAACGAGCGGGGCGCGCGGCGGGCGGTGGCGGCCGGCGCCCGCCACGTGCGGCTGGTGGTCTCCGCGAGCGACGGCCACAGCGTGTCCAACGCCGGTGTGGACACCGCTGCCGCGCTCGACCGGCTGGAGCCCACCGTCGCGCTGCTGCGGGCGGCCGGGGTCCGGATCGAGGGGTGCGTGGCCACCGCGTTCGTCTGCCCCTTCGACGGCCGGACGCCGCCGGGCCGGGTGCTGCGGGTGGCGCGGCGGCTGATCGGCATGGGGGTGACCGTGCTGCACTTGGCCGACACCATCGGCGCGGCCGGCCCGGCCGACATCCGGAGGACCGTCTCGGCGGTGCGCGACACCTTCCCCGACCAGCCGATCGGGCTGCACCTGCACAACACCTACGGCATGGCCTCGGCCAACGCGTGGGAGGCGGTCGGGCTCGGGGTGCGCCGGTTCGACGCCTCGCTCGGCGGGATCGGCGGCTGCCCGTTCGCGCCCGGGGCGGCCGGCAACCTCGCCACCGACGACCTGGTGAACATGCTGCACGGCGCGGGGATCGCCACCGGGATCGACGGCGAACGGCTGGTGCGGGTGCGGGACGAACTGCGCGCGCTGCTCGGCCGCAGGCTCGACTCGGCGCTGTCGGCCGTCCCGGCGGTGCCCGTGCGCCCGGTCACGGGCGGGTGAGCGCGCGGTGGCGGCCACGCCGGCCGGCCGCCGCCCGAAGGATCGTCAGGAGCCCTCGGACTGGTGGGCGCCGGGGCGGTAGCCGAGCCGCCGGGAGGCGTCCGCGGCGGCCTCGACGACCGCCGGGACCAGCTCCGGGACGACGGCCGGGGTCAGCCGCTGGGTCGGCGCGCCGATGCCGAGCACGGCCACCAGTTCGCCGGTGACGCCGAAGACCGGCGCGCTCACCGAGGCGGCGCCGAGGTCGCGTTCCTCGAACGAGGCGGAGAAGCCGCGGTCCCGGATCTCGGCGAGCTGCTGGTCGAGCAGGTCGATGTCGACGACGGTCCGCGCGGTCTGGCGGCTGAGCCCGTGGCCCACCGCCGCCGACCGGGCCGTCGGGTCGTAGGCCATGAACACCTTGCCCGCGGAGCCCGCGTGCAGGGCCATCACCATGCCCACCATGAAGAGCCGGGTCACCACATGATGGGTCTCGGCCAGGGCCACGACCGTCCGGAACGCCCCGTCGCGCACGTAGAGGCAGGCGGTCTCGCCGGTGGAGTCGCGCAGGTGCTGGAGCGAGGGGCGGGTCAGCCGGACCATGTCGAGGCCGAAGGTGCCCGGCGCCGCCCACCGCACCAGGCCCAGCCCGATCCGGTAGATGTCGGCGTCGCGGTCGAGGAAACCCTCCCTGACCAGGTTGTGCACGAGGCGCTGGCAGGTGCTCGACGGCAGCCCGGTGGCCTTGATGATCTCCTGGAGGCTCATCTCCGGCCGCTCGATGGTGAAGCACTCGAGGATCTGGCGGATCTTCTGGAGCACGAGGATCGGCGGCATTCCGCCCTTCGTGCCTGCGTTCTCCATCGCCCCTCCCGGACTCCTCCACGGTCGCCCTCAACATAGCCCACCCGCGGCGACCGGCCGGATTCCGCCGTCATCCAACGGAAACGAGCCATTGACTTCGTCATGACAACACCTACAGTATGGGTCCCCAAACCACATGGTGGGTTGCCTCCCGTGAGTCGGCTCACCCTCAACCCCGGGAGGACAGCCCCGTGGACAACCCGGAGACCATCGCCACACCTGACACACCCGAAGAGCCCGAACGGGCGGCCGTGCCGAAGACCGGCGGCGGGCTCGCGGCCGGCGGGAGCGGGGACGGGTCGGTGGCCGCACGGCTGGACCGGCTGCCCCTCACCCGGCTGCACTGGTTCGCCATCGCCGTCGTCGGCGTCGGCATGTTCTTCGACCTGTACGAGGTCTTTCTCGCCGGGTCCGTCAGCACCGCGCTGACCAAGCACTTCGGCGTCACCAAGGACGACCTCAAGCCGTTGCTGGCCTCGGCGTTCGTCGGCATGTTCCTGGGCGCGGTGATCCTGTCCCGGATCGCCGACCGGCTGGGCCGCCGCCGGGCGTTCTTCCTGACGCTGTCGGTCTACTCGGTCTTCTCGGTGCTGGCCGCCTTCAGCCCGAACGTCCAGATGCTCATCGTCTGCCGGTTCCTGGCCGGCCTCGGCATCGGCGGCGAACTGCCGCTGTGCGACGCCTACCTGTCCGACCTCCTGCCGGCCCGGGTGCGCGGTCGGCTGATCGGCTGGGCGTACACGGTCGGCTTCTGCGGGGTGCCGGCGGCCGGCTTCCTCGCCCTCGGCCTGGTGCCCCGCAGCTTCCTCGGCGTGGACGGCTGGCGCTGGATGTTCGTCATCGGCGGCCTGGGCGCCGCGGTGTGCTGGCTGCTGCGCCGGTCCCTGCCGGAGTCGCCGCGCTGGCTGGCGGCGGTCGGCCGGCAGGCCGAGGCGGAGGCCGTCGTGGAGAAGCTGGAGGCGGCCGCGGGGCAGCGTCCGGCCGTCGCGGAGCCCGCCCCGGCCGCCGCGCCGGGCGCTCCCGCCCCGAAGACCGTGCCGAGCCGTCCGGTCCGCCCGGCCCCGATCAGCACCCTCTTCCAGCCCCGGTGGCGCAAGCGCACGTACATGCTCGGCGCCTTCCAGATCCTCCAGGTCTTCGGGTACTACGGCTTCGGCACGCTGGTCCCCCTGGTGCTGGCCGACAAGGGCTACGACTTCGTGCACAGCGTCGGGTTCAGCGCGGTGACCTTCCTCGGCTACCCCATCGGCTCACTGCTGTCGGTCCCGGTCCTGGAACGCATCGAGCGCAAGACGCTGATCATGCTGTCGGCGCTCGGCATGCTCGGCTTCGGCCTCGGGTTCGGCTACTGCGACGGGACCACGGCCATCGTGGTCCTCGGCTTCCTCTACACGGTGTGCAGCAACCTGTTCTCCAACGCCTACCACGTGTACCAGAGCGAGCTGTACCCGACCGCGCTGCGGGCGACCGGCGCGGGCGGCGCGTACTCGCTGAGCCGGCTGGCCACCGCGGCGATGCCGTACGTGCTGCTCCCGCTGCTGGAGGACCACGGGTCGACCGCGGTGTTCCTGTTCATCGCCGGCGCGATGGCCGCCATCATCGCGATCATCGGGCTGCTGGGCCCGCGCACCACCGGCACGGCGCTCCTCGACGACCTGGACCACCGGCCGGCCCCGTCCCCGGCCCACCCGGTCGCCCAGACCGTGCGGTGACGGGCGGACCCCGCCCACCGACCACCGCCGGTACCCCGCGGCTTCGACGCGACCCGACGCCAGGTGTCTCCCCGACACCTGGCGTCGGGTCGTTCGGGCGCGAACTCCTACAACGTGCAACAGTGAAAGGCGCAACAATGAGAACGTAAAACCGCACGGCACCGCGGACACCGGGAGAACGCGTAATTCGGCAGCCCGAATTCAGTGGGCACCGAACGGCTAATAACGAGACGAAAAAGGCCGCTCCGTCCCCGTGCGGAAAGCGTGAAACACCTGGTGGGCCGGGGTCATTGGGGGTCGGGTCAGCGACGCGGGCGGTGACACAGCGCGCTGTTCACGCGCAGGAGGTCGACGTGACGCCGTCTGACGAGGGACCGGGTGGCAGCACGGGCGGCCGGCGTGTCGCCGGCGGGGGCCCTCCGCATCACAACCACCCACTCCTTCCGGCCCGTTGCGGGCCTCGCGCTTACAGGGACACGTGTCCTGTCCGGTCACACCTGGAGCACCCCGCCGCGGTGGAGGGTTGCCGGCCAGCAAGCCAGGGCTTGACGCTGACGCTCGAAACCGCCACCAACGGTAACGGCTCGACGGGCCCTTCCACAATCCCCCGGACATTGTTGTGCCCCACGTGGCCCGCCATTCACATGATTGTCATGGGTGCCATGTTGTGCACATCACGGAATAGGGGATTGTGCGAGCCACCGAATGGGATATAGCGTGCCGCCAGGTTATGAGTGTCAGCGTCAAGCCCTGGCTCGCTGACCGGCAACCCTCCCTTCGCGGCGGGGTGCTCCAGGTGATGACCAGGCGGAGGCCGACCGGTCCCCGCAAGCGCGGACCCGAAGCAGTTCGGGCCGACCGAGAGGGAGGGCGAACCGCGGTGAGGCACCCCGGCTGTCGGCGCACGCGCACCACCGGCCGCACGCCCCCGCGAACCCTCCGCACCTTCTCCCGGCGCCACATCGACCTCCAGCGGGTGGCGGCCGCCCTGTGTCCCGGCGGCCCGGCCACCCCCCGGCCCACGGTCCGCCACTGACCGGCCCGCGCCCCGGCCGCCGCGCGCGAAGCGGTGCTTCGCCCTGCCCCGAACCCCCGTCAGCCCCCGACTCCTTCCCCCACCACCCCCAGCGCCCCGCCGCCCCGCCTCTTCGATTCCCCCCCTTTGCCGCCGATCTGGACCGCCCGACCGACCCTCACGCGGCCACCGGCGCCGACGAAGCCACCGGTGCCCCCTCACTCCCACGGAGGCAGCCATGTCCACGACCCCCGCGTCCCGCCCGTCCCCGCCCTTCCGCGACCGGATCGGCAGTGACCTGACGGGGGGCTTCTATCCGGCGCCGCACCGCTACCACCTGTACCTCGCACGCGGCTGTCCGCGCTCGCAGCGCATCATGATCACCCTGCGCCTGCTCGACCTCGACGACGCGATCGGCACCACCTTCCTGCCGCCCGCGACCGACTCCCCCGAGGACCTCGCGCCCCTGCGCGCCGCGTACGAGACGACCCGTCACCACTACGACGGCCCGCTGACCGCGCCCGCGCTGTGCGACCGGTGGAGCGGACGCGTCGTCAGCAACCACACCCCGGACATCCTCGACGACCTCGCCCTGCACTTCGCCGGCCCGGACGACGCCCGCCGGCCCCGCCTGCGCCCGGCCGAACTGGCCGCCCGGATCGACGACCTGCGCGCCCTCCTCGACGCCCGCCCCTCGGACGACGCCGTCCTGGACCTGTTCGACGACCACTTGGCGACGGGTCCCTACGTGCTGGGCGACCGCCTCACCGCCGCCGACGTCGACCTGTGGGCCGCCCTCGAACACCTCGAAGCCGACGCCCTGCGCGGCGCCGCCGCCCGCCTGCACCTGTGGTCGTACGTACGGCGATTGGTCGAGCACCCTGCCTTCCGCGGCGACCACCCTCCCGCGGACTGCGCGCCGGAGCACGGCCGCACCCGGCAGCGGACGGCCGCGCGGCCTCACTGTTCGCAGCGCGCCCTCAGCACAGCCTTGTTGACCGCCCGCAGGGCGACACCGAGGGCCACCAGGAAACCGGCCCGGACGTAGATCCCGGCGTCCTGGTCCGCGAGGGGGCCGGCCGCGGCCCCGCGGCCCGCGGGCGCTCCGCTACCCGGCGCCCGGCAGCGGCGCCGGGCGGTCGGTGCGTGCTTCCAGTGCGCGCAGGACGGCCACCATGTCCTCGCCGCCGTGGCCGCCCGCGACCGTCTCGTGGAACAGGACGTGGCAGACGTCCAGCAGCGGGGAGGCCAGTCCCGCCCGCCGCGCGGCCTGGGCGATGAGGCGGTTGTTCTTCAGCACGTCCCCGGCCGCCGCCTGCGCGGTGAAGTCCCGGGTCAGCAGTTTGGGCGCCTTCATCCGGGAGACCGCGCTCGCCATGGGCCCGGCGTCCAGGACGTCCAGGAACCGGCCCCGGTCGAGCCCGTGCCGGTCGGCGAAGTGGAACGCCTCGGCCAGGCCGGTCGCCATGGTGATCAGGAACAGGTTCACCGCGAGCTTGGTCAGCAGCGCGTCGGGCACGGCGCCGCAGGTGAACGTCTCCTGGCAGAGGGGCGCCAGCAGCGGCCGCACGGCGTCCACGTCCCGCGCCGCGCCCGCGAGCATCGCCACGAGCCGGCCCTGCTCCGCCGGGACCCGCGACCCGGAGACGGGCGCCTCCACGTATCCGCCGCCGGCCGCGCGCACCGACGCCTCCAGGCCGCGGGAGAACTCCGGTTCGGTGGTCCCCATGTGGACGACGACCCGCCCGGCCACGCGTGCGGCGAAGTCGGCCGTGCCCCGTGCGAGCACCGCGTCGACCGCCGCCTCGTCGGCCAGCATGAGGATGACCACGCCGGCCTTCGCGAAGACCTCGTCCGGACCGCCGGCCACCTCGGCGCCGGCCTCGCGCAGCGGCTCGCACCGGGCGGCGGTGCGGTTCCACACGATCAGGGGCGCGCCGGCCCGGACGAGGTTGAGCGCCATCGGCTGTCCCATGAGCCCGAGGCCGACGAATCCCACGCGCACGACCGCACCTCCGTGTCTTCCCCCGCTCGGGCCGAGCTCGGCCCACCCGATTATGACAGCCGTCATAATACCGATGAGCGCAAGCGGGGCGGCCTCCGTGGCGCACGCGGCAGGCCGGGCCGCCGCTCAGCCCGTCCCGGCCGGGGTGACCGGCTCGGCGCGGACCTGCTGTTCGCGGACGTAGAGGTGGAGCAGGCAGGGCAGGGTGTACCGGGCGACGAACGCCGGGGTCTCCTCCTGCGGGGAGCTGACCGCGCCTGCCTCGATCAGCCGCTCCAGGTCGCGCTGCGCCTCGCGCGGGCCGCAGCGCAGGGCCGAGACGGCCTGGGTGAGGGTGAAGGGCACCCCGACCGGGAGACCGGCCAGCAGGAGCAGGGTGGCGCGGTCCGGCTCGGACAGGTCGCGCCAGCTCACCGCGAGGCGGGGCCGCACCGCCACGTCCCCGGCGGCCAGTTCGCCCAGCACCGCGCCGCCGTTGGCCAGCCGGGCCGCGTACTCCGCCAGCGGCAGGTGCCGCAGCACCGCCAGCCGCATGCCGCAGACCCGGACCGCGAGCGGCAGCATCCCGGCGGCCACGACGATCCGCCCGGCCGAGACCGGGTCCTTGGCCGGCCGGTCCGCCCCGATGATCCGGGCGAGCAGGTCCAGCGCCTCCGCGGCGGTGTACGGGGGCAGGTCGACGCGGTGCACGCCGGCGAGCCCGACCAGTTGGGACCGCGAGGTGACCAGCACCCGGCCCGGTCCCCCGCCGGGCAGCAGCATCCGCGCGGCCACCTCGTCGGGGGCGTCGTCGAGGATCAGCAGGACCCTGCGCTCGGCCAGCCAGGCACGGCACAGCGCCGCCGCCCGGGCCGGGTCGTCGGGCACGCGGGTGGCCAGGCCCGCGGTGCGCACGATCTCGTCGAACACCGCGGCCGGGGGCCGCGGCCGGCCGTCCTCGGTGCGGAGCCCGACCAGCAGCCGGCCGTCCGGGAACCGGTCGCCCCGGCGGTACGCGCCGTGCACCGCGAGCGCGGTCTTGCCGGCGCCGGCCGGCCCGACCAGGACCACGGCCCGGCTCCACTCCGGCCGCAGCGCCTCGTCCAGCCGGCGCAGGTCCTCCGCCCGGCCGGTGAAGTCCGCGAGGTCCGGCGGCAGCAGGCAGGTGGACCGGGCCGGGTCCTCGAGGAGTCCGACCACGGCCGGCCCGTCCGCCAGGATCGACTGGTAGAGCCCTTCCAGCTGCGGGCTGGCGCTCAGCCCGAGTTCGCGGGCCAGCCGCTGCCGGACCTCCTCGTAGGCCGCCAGGGCCTCGGCGCGCCGCCCGGCCTGGTGCAGCGCGCTCATCCGGGCCGCCTGGAGCCGCTCGCGCAGCGGGTGCCGCCGGCCCGTGGGGCCGATGTCGTCGGCCACGACCCGCGCGTTGCCCACCCGCAACTCCGCCTCGGCCCAGTCCTCGTAGGCGGCGACCCGCTCGACCTCCAGCCGAGCGGCCTCCCGGCGGACCGGCCCCGAGGTGTGCAGTTCGGGCAGCGGAACGCCCCGCCACAGGTCGAGCCCCTCGCGCAGCAGCCGGGCGGCCCCGGCCGCCTCACCGCGCGCGGCAGCGGCCCGGCCGTCCCGGACCAGGGCGCGGAACCGCAGCAGGTCCAGCTCGGCCGGATCCACCTGGAGGACGTAGCCCGCGGGGTGGTGGACCAGCCGCCCGGGCACCTGCGGGGAGTCCAGCAGCTTGCGCAGCGCGGACACGTACACCTGGAGGTTCTTGCGCGCGCTGCACGGAGGTTCGCCCTGCCACACCGCCTCGACCAGGGTGTCCACGGTGACCGGCGTGCCGGCCCGGCACAGCAGGACGGCCAGCACCAGGCGCTGCTTGAGCGGCCCGAGGTGCAGCGGCCGTCCCGCGTGCTCGGCCGTGAGCGGGCCGAGGACGCGGAAGCCGAGGCCGGTGGGGGCGGTGGGCGGGTGCACGGCCCGCAGGCCGCCCCGGGCCTCGCCCGGGCCCGCCGGCTGCTCCGGCACGGGCCGCAGGACCTGTTCGCGCCACTCCCCCGGTCTCAGGCCTTGCCCGTACCCGATCCGCTGACCGACCGCCATTGCCTCGCCTCTTCCCTCCGGACCCGCCGTGCCGTCCGGTGCTCGATCGGTCCGGCCGGGTGGTACCGCGCGGTCCCGGGCGGACCATGGGCTTCGGGCCGCCGCGGCCCGGCGGGCCGCGGCGGCGGTGCGGCGGGGCCGGCCGCGCCGCCGCCACGGGCGGCCGACCCCCCTCTCCGCTACCGTGCGCCCGGCGGCCCCCGCATCCCATGGGAGCGGCCCCCCGCATTCCGCGCCCGGGGGCAGGGGGCCGCTCCCATGGGATGCGGGGGCCGGGGAATATGGGGGCGGGCCCCCATCGCCGTACGGGCGGGCCCGTTGACATGCTGACGCGGTGACTTCAGCGCAAGCGTGGTGGGCCCCGGCCGTGACGCTGGCCGAACGGGTGGCGGTCCGTCAGCCCCTCCCCTCGGCCGGGTCCGCGCGCGCTGCGCGGAGCGCGGGCGGGGCCGGGCCGCTGCCCGCCGCCGGCGGCGCCGCGGACCAGCCCTGCGACCGGCAGGAGGCCGGAGCCGATCCGGCGGCCGCCTGGCGCTCCGACTACCCGTCCGCCGCGCTCTTCCACGAGCGGCTGGCCGAGTCGGGGCTGGACGAGGACGAATTGCGCGCCCTGCTCGCCGAGCCAGCGGAGGCCCTGGCCGCCCGGATGCGCCGGCCCTCCTGGGCCGCGACCGCCGAGCGGGTCCTGGCCGCGGCGCCCGCCGACCCGCCGGGAATCACCCATCCCCTCTCCTGGGACGCGGGGTTCGCCCGGATCCTGGCCCCGTTCACCGAGCTCGCCGCCGACCGGCTGGTGCGGCGCGCCATGCGGGCCGACCGTGACGAGGTCGCCGACATGCCCGCGGTGCGGCGCTGCTTCACCGACCAGCTGAGCGCGCGCCTGGTGCTGCTGGCCCGCCGGACGCTGGTGCTCCACCTCAACGTCGCGCGGGTCGGCGGCCGGCTGGCCGGGGCGACCCCCGAGCAGCGGTTCGCCGACTTCGTCCGCCGGTGCTCGGCGCGGGACGGGCTGCGCGCGCTGCTCACCGAGTACCCGGTGCTGGCCCGGCTGCTGGCGCAGACCTGCGAGCAGGGCGTCGAGGCGTGGGGCGAGGTGCTGGCCCGGCTCGCCGAGGACCGGCCCGCACTGGTCGGATCGATGTTCGCGGGCAAGGACCCGGGGCTGCTCGGCGGAATCTCCTACGGCGCCGGGGACCAGCACCAGGGCGGGCGGTCGGTGGCCCTGCTGCGGTTCGCCGGCGGCGCGCGGGTCGTGCTCAAGCCCCGGCCGGTCGGGGTGCACCGCCACTTCAACGACGTGCTGCGCTGGCTGGACTCCCGCCTGCCGGACCTGTCGCCGCGGATCCTGCGGGTGCTGGAGCGGCCCGGCTACGGCTGGGTCGAGTACGTCGCCGCGGCGCCGTGCGCGGAGCGGGCCGAGGTGTCCCGCTTCTACTGGCGCACCGGCGCGCTGCTCGCCCTCGTGCACTCCCTCGGCGGCACCGACCTGCACGCCGAGAACCTCATCGCGTGCGCGGACCAGCCGGTGCCGGTGGACCTGGAGACGCTCCTGCACCCCATCCCGGCCCGGGCGGCCGCGGCCGACCCGGCGCTGGCCGCCCTGGAGTCCTCGGTCCGGCGCACCGCGCTGCTGCCGTCCTTCGTCGTCGGCGAGCAGGGCGTGCTCGACCTGTCCGCGCTGGGCGGGGACAGGGACAACCCGCTGCCCAACGAGGTCACCGGCTGGGCGGCGCCGGCCACCGACGAGATGCGGCTGATCCGCACGCCCGGCGTCTTCCGCGGCGCGGCCAACCGGCCGCGGCTGGGCGGCGAGGACGCCGACCCCGGCGCGTACGCCGACGACCTGATCGCCGGCTTCCGCGCCGCCTACGACGTGATCGCCGCCCACCGCACCGACCTCACCGGGCCGGCCGGCCTGCTGGCCGGGTTCGCCGACGACGGCACCCGGGCCGTGCTGCGCAACACCCGCTGGTACGCGGCCCTGCTCGACGAGTCCCTCCACCCGGACGTGCTGCGCGACGCGCCCTCGCGCGACCGGCTGCTGGACATCCTGTGGCGCGAGTCGGCCGCCGACGCGGTGCTGCGCCCCCTGGTCACGGACGAGTTGGCCGAACTGTGGGCGGGCGACGTCCCCCTGATCGGCTGCCGCCCCGGCTCGGCCGTGCTGACCGTGGGCGGCCGGCACGCGCGCGGCCTCGTCGCCGAGACGGGCCTGTCCTTCGCCGCGCGCCGGCTCGCCGCGATGAGCCGCACCGACCGCCTCGACCAGGAATGGGTGATCCGCGCCTCCCTCGCCACCCGCCACCCCGCCCCGGGCCACCCCACCTCGCCGAACGCCCCGGCTTCCGCGCCCGGCACGGAACCGGCGCCCGCGGCCCCGGACCCCGGGACGGCGGCGGACCGTACGCCCGGCGCGGCCGTGGCGAACGGCCCGGCGGCGCCCGGCGGTTCGCCGGCGGAAGCGGAATCCGAGGCCGCGCGGGGCGCGGCGGCGCAGGACCGTACGCCCACGGCCCTGGTGGCCAACGGCAGTTCGCGAGCAGCGGGCGAGCCCGCAAGCGCGGACAGCGCCACGGCGGAGGATCACACGCCCACGGCCCTCGTGGCCAACGCAGCAGCAGCGCCCGCCGGTTCACAGGGCGCAGGCACGGACAGCGCTGAGGCGCGGGACCGTACGCCCGCGGCCCTCGTGGCCAACGCAGCCGCCGCACCCGCCGGTTCGCAGGGGGCGAGCGCGGGGCGGGGCGGGGCCGGGGCCTGGCCGCCGTTCCCGCGGGGCGGCGCCGCGGGGGCCCATGCGTTCGGCGCGCCGAGCGCCGTCGGGGCCGCCGTCGTGGCGGATCCGGAGCGGCTGCTGTCCGCCGCGTGCGGGATCGCCGATCGGATCCTGGCGTCCGCGCAGGACAACGGGCGGCGGGTGAACTGGCTCGGCCTGGAGCCGCTGGACGACCGGGTGTGGGCCGTCATGCCACAGGGGGCCGGGCTTCCGCACGGGTACTGCGGCACGGCCCTGTTCCTCGCGCAAATCGCCGACCTCGCGGGGATCGACCGGTACGCGGAGGTGGCCCGGCGGGCGCTGGCGCCGGTTCCCGGGCTGCTCGCCGCGCTGGGCGAGGACCCGGCCGACGTCACGACGGTGGGCGCGGGCCTGGCGGGGCTCGGCGGCATCGCCTACGCGCTCGGCCGGCTCGCCGTGCTGCTGGACGACCGGCGGATCGCCGCGTGGGCCGACACGGCGGTCGAACTGGCTTCGGTGGCCGCCGAGTTCGGCAAGGAGCCCGGCGTGCTGGAAGGCGACGCGGGCTGCCTGGCCGCGATGACGGCGATCCGGGCGGCGACCGGCTCGACCCGGGCCGCGGCCACCGCCCAACTCTGCGCCGACCGGCTCGCGGCGCTGGAGTCGTGGGCGCTGCCGTACGGCGGCTTCGACCGCGGCGCGGCCGGCATCGGCTGGGCGCTGCTGCGGTTCGCCGACGGCGGCGGCACCGCGTGGCACGCGGCGGCCGGGCGCGCGGCGCTGCGCACGGCGGCCGCCCGGTACGGCGCGGGCCCGCTCGGCACCGGGTGGTGCGACGGCCTGTCCGGCACGGCGCTGGCCGTCGCCGACAGCCCGGGCGCGGACGAACTGCCGGGGGCCGCCGCACTATTGGAGCGGGCGGTCTCAGCGGAAACCGAGGCCGGGGACCACAGCCTGTGCCATGGTGAGACCGGCGCCCTGGACCTCCTGCTCACCGCGACCGCCGCGGGCCGGACCGGCCCGGGCGCGCTGCACCGCCGGGCGGGCGCTCTCCTGGCGGCGCTCGATCGGTTCGGCCCGCGTTGCGGGACCCCAGACGCGGTCGGCAGCCCGGGGCTGCTGACCGGCATGGCGGGCATCGGCTACGGCCTGCTCCGACTCGGCTTCGGAGCCCGGGTGCCCTCAGTACTGCTGCTCAAGCCGCCGCGCGCGTGAGAGTGCCGGCGATCCCCACCCCTCGAAGGAGGAGACCTATGAGCAACGACATACGCGTCACCGGCTGGACGGACCCCGCTGTGCGTCCCGGGGCCGACCACCCCGCCGGGGAGATCCGGCTCCCCGACAAGTCCGCGGTCGGCCGCCGGGCCCGGCTGCTGGCCGGACTGGACGGCATCGCCCAGGACGAGAGCACGATCATCGAGACGTCGTTCAGCCTGAGCCTGATCTGACCGCGGCGGCACCGGGACGGCCTTCCCCCCTACCGGGGGAGGCCGTCTTGGCACCTCCGGGAACCGGAGATAGCCTCCGGCCATGCTCATTGCGTCACCGGTGGTGATCGGACGGGACGATCAACTCGGGCTGCTCGACGCCGCGCTGGAGTCCGCCCGGCAGGGCAGGGGCGGGGCCGTGTTCCTGCTGGGCGAGGCAGGCATCGGAAAGTCCCGGCTCGCCGCCGAGTGCTCCTACCGCGCGTTCACCGCCGGACTGGCCGTGCTCCGCGGCCGTTCGGGCGCCACCGGCGGGGCCATGCCCTTCCGGCCGATCGCGGAGGCGCTGCTGTCGCTGTTCCGGGTGAGCGGGCCGCCGCAGGACCCGGAACTGGCCCCGTACCGCTCGGCGCTCGCCGGCATGCTGCCCGAGTGGCGCGGCGGCGAGCGGCCCGGCGAGCCGCCCGCCCTGATCGAGACGGCCGAGGCGGTGCTGCGGGTGCTGGCCTCGGTCGGCACCGACCTGACCCGGCACCACAGCCCCGGCTGCCTGCTGGTGCTGGAAGACCTGCACGACGCGGACCCCGACACGCTCGCGGTCGTGGAGTACCTGTGCGACAACATCGCCGGCCTGCCGGTCCTGCTGCTGGCGACCCTGCGCCCCGAGGCCGGCCCGGCCGGTGAACTGGCCCGCGCGGTGAGCAGCCGGCGCGACGCGGTGCTCAGCGAGGTGCCGCCGCTCAGCACGGACCAGGTGCGGGCGATGGCCGAGGCCGCGCTGGCCGCGGTGGCGCCGCAGCCGGGCCCGCGGTCCACCAGGACGCTGCCCGACACGGTGGCCGAGCGGCTCGCGCGGGACGCCGAGGGCATCCCGTTCGTCGTCGAGGAGTTGCTCAGCGGCATGATCGGCGCCGACGTGCTGTGCCGGGGCCCGGGCGGTGACTGGCAGGTCCGCGGCGACCCGGCCATCGACGTGCCCACGACGGTGGTGCACAGCGTCGCCCAGCGGGTGTCCCGGCTCAGCCCGGTCGGCCGGACCCTGCTCAACACCGCGGCCGTGCTGGGCCGGCGGTTCGCCCTGCCCGTGCTCAAGCTCGTCACCGGCCTGAACGACCGGGACCTCCTGGTCCACCTGCGGGCGGGCATCGACGCCCAGCTCATCTCGCCGAGCGGCCCGGTCGCCGACTGGTACGAGTTCCGGCACGCCCTGACCGCCGACGCGCTGCTGGCCGCGCTGCTGCCCACCGAGCGCGCGGACATCGCCGGGCAGGCCGCCGAGGCGATCGAGCGGTCCCACCCGGACCTCGACGGCCAGTGGCGGCACCAGGTAGCGGAGCTGCGGCTGGCCGCCGGCGACCCCCGGGCCGCCGCCCTGCACTACGCGGAGGCCGGCCGGGACGCGCTGCGCGACGGCGCGGTGGACACCGCCGTGTCGATGCTCGAACGGGCCCAGGACCTGCTGGGCGGGCCGGACCACGTGGAGCAGCGGACACCGGTGGTGGAGCGGCTGGTGTTCGCCCTGGTGGAGACCGGGCGGCTCGACCGGGCCCTGATGCTCGCCGACACCCTGCCGGAGACGGGCCCCGGCGCGCTGGACGCGCCCGGCGGCGCCGCGCTGCACTCCCGGCTGGCCTGGGCCGCCGTGACCGCCGCGCGCTACGACGACGCCACCGCGCGCATGCACACCGTGCGGTCGCTGCTCGGCCGCTTCGACGGCGCCGCGCTGCGGCCGGCGGTCGACGTCGTCGAGGCGCACCTGGTGCTCGCCGACCCGGCGACGGAGGCGGCGGACCGGGTGGCGCGGGCCGAGCGGCTGGCCCGGCAGGCCACGGAGCAGGCCGAGCAGGCCGGGCTGCCCGAAGTCGCCTGCCAGGCATGGCAGTTGCTCGCGCTGCTGGAGCGCCGGCACGGCTTCGACGCGGCGAACGCCTGCCTGGAACGCGCGCTCGCCCTCGCCACCGAGCACCACCTGCCCACCTGGCGGATCGGCCTCCTGCTGCGGCTGGGCACCAACGACTTCATGCGCAGCGGCTCGTCCGAACTGCTGGAGCGGGCCCACCGCGCGGCGCTCGGCCGCGGCGCGCTGGTGCAGATGCACAACGCCGAGGCGACCCTGGCGATGCAGGCCGTGCTGCGCGCCGACTTCGCCCGGGCGCAGGAGCTGACGGACCGCTGCGGCCCGGCCACCGCGCGGCTGCGCAACGCCGACGTCCACCGCTTCGTCCTGCTCACCCGGGCGATGCTCGGTGCCCACCAGGGCAACAAGCGGGCGATGGACCGGGCGCTCGCCGACTTCCGGCGCGGCGGCGGCGAGGAGTCGCTGCACGTCCCGGTGATGTTCGGCAGCCGCGCGGTGTGCGCGCTGCTCCAGGAGGACCGGCAGCGGGCGCTGGCGGAGTTCCAGCGCGCCCTGGAGTGGGAGCTGCGCCACCCCTCGGTCTTCTACCTCAACGGGCTGCACGGGCTGCGCCCCCTGCTGCGGGCGCTGTCCGGCGACGCCGACCGCGCCGAGCACGACGCGGTGGCCACCGACCCGGCGGCTTCCCTTCGCTGGAACCTCCAGTTCGAACGGCTGGGCCTGGCCGTGCACGAGGGCCGCGCGGGGAACCGGGACCGCGCCGAAGCCGCCGCCGAGCAGGCGTGGGAGGCCGCCCAGCCCTTCCCCATGGCCTTCGCGCTCGGCCGGCGCCTGGTCGCCGAGGCCGCCCTCGCCGACGGCTGGGGCGATCCCGTGACCTGGCTGCGCGGCGCCGAGACGTACTTCCACGACGCCTCGGTCCCCGCGGTGGCCAGCGCCTGCCGTGAACTCCTGCGCCAGGCGGGCGCGACCGTGCCCCAGCGCCGCGGCGGCACCTCCAACGTCCCGCCCCTGCTGCGCCGCCAGGGCCTGACCGCCCGCGAGTACGAGGTCTTCGTCCTGCTCGTCTCGCGACCGGGCAACCAGGAGATCGCCGAGAAGCTCTTCATCTCCGCCCGCACGGTCGAGAAGCACGTCGCCAGCCTGCTGGCGAAGACCGGCCAGCCCCACCGGACGGCCCTCTGCGACTACGCCACCGAACTGACCGCCCACCCCGACTCCTACTGACCCTCCCTGGGAGCGCGCCGAGTCGCCGCCGGTGGGCGGTTTGACGGCGAAGGAAGCCCCCTTGCACGATCTTTCCCGTCCCCCCGCGAGGACGCCCCGGCCACGGACAGGAGGAGGCCGGCGGCGTCCGCCGAAGCCGCCCCCGCACCGCACCGTTCCACCGCACCGAGGGAGACCCGTGTCCCAACTCCACGACGGCACCGAGCCGACCGGTACCGTCCCCGCCGCGCCCGCCGCCCCCGAGCCCGAGCGCCTCGTGGTCGTCGCCGAGAACGGCACGCGCCCCTACGGGCAGAGCGTCACGGCCGGCCCGCACGTCCTGACCGCCGACGAGCCCGCGCCGCTCGGCTCCGACACCGGCCCCAACCCGTTCGACCTGCTGCTCTCCGCCCTCGGCGCCTGCACCTCGATGACGGTCCGCATGTACGCCGACCGCAAGGGCTGGCCGCTGGAGCACATCTCCGTCGCGCTGCGCCACGAGCGCGTGGCCGCCGACGAGGGCGGCACGCACCGGCTGGTGGACCACATCACCCGGGACATCACGTTCGAGGGCCCCCTCGACGCCGACCAGCTCCGGCGGCTGACCGACATCGCGAACAAGTGCCCGGTCCACCGCGCCATCACCGGCGACACCCGCATCACCACCACCGTCGTCTGACGGCGCCGGCACGAGCCCGCCGGCCGCCCGACCTCCCGTCGCGCGGCCGGCGGAGTCCTTCCGCCCCGAGGGCCTACGGGGTGGCGCCCAGTTCCGCCTGCTCGGTGTCGGCCTCCTCGCGGGCGTGCGCGATGTGGTCGAGCACGAGGGCGCGGGGCAGCTTCGCGCGCAGGGCCAGCAGGTAGACGAGCGCGGCCAGGACGAGGTTGGCGAGGAAGCCCCAGCCGAGGCCGATCCAGCCGCGGCCGCCGTCGTAGTCGCCGGCCCAGCTCAGCAGCGTCAGTCCGACCAGCCACGGGAGCACCCACGTGGCGCCCGCCCGCCACTCCATGTCAGGGAGCCGCGTACCGGTGAAGCGGGCGGTCAGCTGGAGGGCGGCGAGCAGGACGAAGCCGATGCCGATGGTGGCGAAGAGCTTCCAGTTGGTGTTCCAGCCGGCCCAGTAGACGATCAGGTTCGCCGCGTACAGGCCGAGGAAGGGGATCACGTCGCCGCCGGGCACCCGGAACGGCCGGTCGTGCTCGGGCACCTGCCGCCGCATCGCGGCCAGCACCAGCGGCCCCGAGCCGAACGACAGCACCGTGGCCGAGGTGATGAAGCCGACGAGCTGCTGCCAGGACGGGAAGGGCAGGAAGACGATCAGGCTGAGCACGAAGGTGACGACCAGGCTGATGAGCGGCGCGCCGCGCGGGGTGGTCCGGGAGAGCTGCTTGGGCGCGTTGCCGTTCTGCGCCATCGCGTAGGAGATCCGGGCGGTGACGGTGGTGTAGATCAGGCCGGTGTCCGCGGGCGAGATGACGGCGTCGACGTAGAGCAGGTAGGCGAGCCAGCCCAGGCCGATCGTGCTCGCGATGGCGGCCAGCGGGCCGAAGTCGTTGGCGAACTGCAGCGACAGCCAGCCGCCGGAGGACTTCAGGTCGTGCCCGGGTACGGCGCCGAGGAAGGCGACCTCGAGCGCGATGTAGATCACGGCGGTGAGCCCTACGGCGCCGATGATCGCGAACGGCACGTTGCGCTTCGGGTCGTCGGTCTCACCGGCCAGTTCCACCGCCTGCCGGAAGCCGAGGAAGGAGAAGGTGATCCCGGCGGTGGAGATCGCGGTGAACACGCCCTTCGCGCCGCCCGGGGCGAACCCGCCGTACGCGGGGGCGCTGAAGTTGTG
>CAVWOS010000015.1:0-1470976 GCA_963756705.1 uncultured Actinomycetota bacterium
GCGCCACCAGACCGACCTGGTTGCCGGGCCCGTGGTCCATTTGCACACCGACCACGCTGTGCAGGGAATCGGCTCCGGTGCTGTGGGTCCGGGCGTGCTGCCCCAGTACCGCCTCGAGGTCAGGCCTGCGGAATTCGCCCTCACTCTCACTCCCCTGGCCTGACAGGGAGCCCTTCGGCGAAATCGCGTCGAGCTTGTTCGGTGCGGTGTGACGCCGGGGTTGCCCGGCTGACGGGCGGATACGGGAACGTTCGCTGCGGATGGGGGTGAGCGAAGCGCGGCCGGTGGCCGCAAGGCCTGCCGCTGAGAGCCTGTCGGAGCCGGAAACCGAACCGAATTCGGGCTCCTTCTCCATGTCGCAGAACGCCGTGATCGGACCTGCTCGTCAGACCTGGCCCCTCCTCGTGGCGGACTGGGCGGCGCGGATGCTCCGCGGGCCCGCGCCCAGTTCACGGCGGCAGGTCTTGTTGAACGCCTGCAGGTCGGGAATGCCCACGGAGGCCGCCACGGCGGGGATGGACATCGTGGTGGCCCGCAGGAAGTGACGGGCACGCTCCATCCGGCGGGTGCGGATGTAGCCGATGACCGTCTCCCCGGTGCTGGCGCGGAACAGCCGGGTCAGATGGTTGTGCGAGACGCCCGCCGCTCTCGCGATCTCGGGCACGGTCAGCGGTTCCGCCAGCCGTGCCTCGATCAGCGCTGCCGCAACGGCGACCGCGGGGTGAGCTGTCTGCGGGCTCCGGGCCGCCGGCGGGGCTAGCTGCGCCACTCGCCACAGGGCCGACCACACCTCGGCTGCCGCTCTCGCCGGAGTGTTCGGCCAGGCGGCCAGCGCCTGCCTCAACTGAACTGTGAGTGAGGATAGTTCGGGACCGGCGTCCTGGATCACCGGAACGTTGCGGGGTGCTCCGGACGCTCCTAGGCGAAGATGCACGTAGAGGTGCTCGGAGCGGCCCCGGTAGCGGTAGCGAACATCCGTTCCGGGAGGAACGAGACTGACTTTGCCGGGCGTGATGGCATGCGTTGTCCCGGCCACGGTCAGATCGGCTTCATAGCCGTAGAGGTGGAACTGCCACAGGTCGGGCAGCGAGAACTCGTCCACCTGTCCTGCGGGACCGTGCACGCCGATGCCGACGGCTGCGAGCCTGGGAGGCGCGTCCAGACGCGCGAGGACGGTGCGCATGACATGAGTTCTAGCACGAAGTGCCGCTCTTTCGCGCTGAAGCGGATGCCTCGGCGCCCGAGGCGGACGCATGGTGAGAATCGACCAGCGAAGAGTGAACGTGACCCACCCGGTGGCCGACAGGCGCGTTTTAGCGTGGTGCTCATGGAGAACAGGGAAGTACTGCTTGATTCGGTGCGGATGGCGAGATTCGTGGCGCGGGGGTCGCTGCGGCTGGACGCAGTGATCCCGGCGGAGATGAACGCCGAGGGCCTGGCGGTGCTCGGCGGCGGTGTGCCGCCAGTACCGTACGGTACGCCGCTTCCGCAGGCGTACGCGGAAGGATCGTTCGTCCGCCGGCTGCTGGAAGTGCCGCAGGTGGCAGGCGCACTGCGCAGTCTGGTGGGCCCCGCCCCGACAGTGGACCACCACTTCGTGCACATCCGAGAGCCCCACGGTGGAGACGCTCAGCCGCTGCACGGGGACGCCATCATCGACGTCCGGCCGGACGCCTTCGACGTACAACTGATGTACTACCCGCAGGCGGTGACATTGGAGATGGGCGGCACCCTCAGCGTGCCGGGAAGTCACCTCCGCCGTATCAACGAATCGGACACCGGCCGCTACCAGAACCTGCGCGGCCAGGACCGGCTGGTCTGCCCGGCCGGAACGGTGGTGTTTCTGCACCACGGTCTCTGGCACGGCGGCCGGCGCAACGACAGCGACACGATCCGCTACATGTTCAAGATCCGCTTCAATCCGGCTGTGCGGCAGCAGCGCTTGTGGGACACCTCGGACCTGGACGACCCGCGAGTCGCCGCCGAGTTGGACGCGACGTTCCCTTGGTACGAGCCTGCGACGGGGCGCCTGGAACGGTACAACCGCATCCTGCTGTGGCGGGCTCTGACCGACGACCAGAGCTTCGATCTCGATCACTGGGTCACCAGAGTCTCCAACCGACCCCGGAAGGCAGCAGCATGACCACCGATTCGTCTCTCCCGGCCCAGATGGCTCCGACCGCTGCCGCGGCGATGCCGAGACAGCAGATACTCGTGCTGTACCTGGCCAACTCGGCCTTGGACTCCCACGTCGTCGGCTGGTCGCTGTACGACGGTACCGGACGTACCTCGCCCACCACGGGGGACAGCGACGAGCCGCCGTACGAGTCCGGGGTTGCTGCGCTTTGCGATGGCTGGCGCCTGATCCAGGCGGCTCAGCTGATCCCGCCCTATCCGGGGCACGAATATGACGTGTCCTTCCTCAAACACGAGTTCTTCTTCGAACGGATCATCGACATAGGGGCCGGCTCTCAACACCGTCGCACCACATGATCATCAGGTGCGGCGGAGGGGACGATGCGCACCTCACGGGGCTGCGGCTTCAAAGCCCACGGTCCATCGGGCGACTCACCGATGTCGGTGCAGTTCGTCCCGCTTGGGACAGGCGTGGTGCAGCACCACCGGTCCCACGAAGCCCTCGACCAAATCGATCCCGCGACGGCCGCACCGCCTAGCCTCCGCGTTTCATTTGCTGTGGTGTCCGGATCTTGATCGGGAACGCGAAAGTGCCTTCTGAGCTGGGATGATGAGGCTTGTCTAGGGCTTCTGTCACCACAGCGAGAAGGCACTTTCTGCGTGCACACTACCGGGTCACGCCCACAAGTCGTCGTCTCGGCCGATGGTCGCGGGGTGGTCAGCCACGCAGGCTCGCGTCTGCTGGCCGACCTCGCCGATGCAACCGGCCTGACAGCGGCCGTCAGCGACGCGCTGCGCCGTCTTCGGCCACGCGGCACCGGGCACGACCCGGGCAGAATCGCGGTCGATCTGGCGGTGATGCTCGCCGACGGAGGACAGGCCATCTCCGATCTGGCCCTGCTGCGCGATCAGGCGGGCGTGTTCGGCCCGGTCGCCTCCACGCCGACGGCCTGGCGCCTGCTGGCCGGCCTCGACCCGGCCACACTTGGCCGGCTGCGCTCGGCCAGGGCCGCCGCCCGGGAAGTCGCCTGGCTCCAGGCCGCCGAGACCACAGCCGGCACACCCGCAGCCCGAGCCGGCGGCCGCGACCTGCCGGGCCTGGTCCTGGACATCGACGCCACCCTGGTCACCTGCCACTCCGAGAAGGAACAGGCCGCACCCACCTACAAACGCGGATTCGGCTACCACCCGCTGCTGTGCTTCCTGGACAACACCGGCGAAGCCCTGGCCGGACTGCTCAGGGCGGGCAACGCCGGCGCCAACACCGCCAGTGATCACATCACCGTCCTCGACCAGGCCCTCGCGCAGATCCCCGACGCCCACCGCCACGGCACCCCGATCCTGGTCCGCGCCGACAGTGCCGGCGGCGCGAAATCCTTCCTCGCGCACCTGCGAGCCCTGCGGGACCGGGGCATCCAGACGTCCTTCTCCGTCGGATACCCGGTCACCGAATCCGTTCGCCAGGCGATCCGGGCCGTGCCCGACCAGTTCTGGCATCCCGCACTCGAACAGGACGGAACCCTGCGGGCTGGCGCCGAGGTCGCCGAACTGACCGACATGGTCGACCTGACCGGACACCCCGACGGCACAAGGGTCATCGTCCGCCGCGAACGCCCCCACCCCGGCGCCCAACTGTCCCTGTTCGACCTCGACGAGGGCATGCGCCACCAGGCGTTCCTCACCGACACCCCATTCGGTGAAGGCTCCCTGCAGTTCCTGGAAGTCCGCCACCGCGGGCACGCCCGCGTCGAGGACCGCATCCGCTGCGGGAAGACCACCGGCTTCGGCCGCTTCCCCTCCCGCCACTTCCAGATCAACACAGCGTGGCTCGAGCTGGCCCTGACCGCCATCGACCTACTTGCCTGGGCTCAGACCCTCCTGCTGGACGGCGAGTTGGCCACCGCCGAGCCGAAGAAGCTCCGCTACCGCCTGCTGCACGCAGCAGCCCGCCTCACCCGCGGAGGCCGCCGCCTCCACCTCCGGATCCCCACCACCTGGCCCTGGCGCCACGAGTTGACCAGGGCCTTCGCCCGCCTCGCGGCCCTGCCCCGACCAGCCACCTGACACTCGACACCGTGCCCGACCACCACGACCCGAGGAACCCCTGGAGCACCCGACCCCAGCGTCGGGCCCCAGCCACACCCGCCCGTCAATAAGCAGACCGCACCAACGCCCAAACGCGATCAGCCCAGCTCAGCCCACCCCAACCGAAAAGCGGAGGCTAGGTCGGTGGCCGATGGGTCGTCGCTTTGTTGGGTGTGTCGCGCGTCAGACTTTGTGGCAGGGCTCGTTTCTGGCGGGTCCTGCTGTCTGAAGGAGTCTGATCGATCATGGTGAGGCCATCAAGCAGGCCGAGGCGCTGGCGGGCCGACCACTGCTGGAGCTGGCACCGTGCGACGCGGACAGGGCTGTGCAGCCGCTGGTCACCATCGTCACCGACAACGGAGGCCCGTTCCGCTCGTTCCGGTTCGAGGCGTTCATCGCCACCCGACCTGAACTGCGGCACGTCCGCACCCGAGTCCGAACCCCGGGCCAGAACGGCTCACGCGAGCGCGGCTTCGGCTCCCTCAAGTACGAGAACCTGTTCCTGGAGGAGATCCCCGACGCCCTCGACCTCGTCAGACACGCCGATCACCGTACAGACCCCCACACGGCGTTCCACCGCCCGCACGGAGACGCTGCGCCCCTGTGATGCCCATGGAGTGTCACATCCTCGGGATGAGGTATTGGACGGGTGACAAACCAGGGGGCGAAGCTGAAGTCGTAGCGGTCTGCGGCAACAGGGGCCGCTCTTCAGTGGACATTGCGCCGGGAAGCGGGCGAGACGTGGGAAAGAGGGCCGTGGGAATCGATGGCGGAGCGGTGTTGTGGTCGGCGGACGAAAGAGTGCGGGCCGGGCGGCCGTTGCTCGTCATGATGCATGGCTGGAGCTATGACGAGACACACCTTTTCGAGTTGGCTCCTCGGATGCCGGAGAAGGTGGTGGTGGCTTCGCTTCGGGCGCGGAGACCGGAGGCGGGTGGGTACGCGTGGTTCCCGAGCGCCGGGAATCCCATCGGGAATCCGCGGCCGCGCGTGGCGGACGACGCGGTGAACGATGTCATGGCGTGGCTCGACACGCTCACCGGCTTTTCGTCCGTCGGGTTGATGGGGTTCTCCCAGGGCGGCGCGGTGGCGTTCCAGTTGATGAGGCACGCGCCTGATCGTTTCGCCTATGCGGTGAATCTGGGCGGCTTCGTCGTCGCCGGCGGCCTTCCCGGTGACGCGAGGCTGGCTCGTTCGCGTCCTCCGGTGTTCTGGGGGCGGGGCGAACGGGATCACGTCATTCCTGCGTCCGCGATCGCCAGGACCGCGGAATGGACATCACGCCACACCAGCGCCGAGACGCATGTCTATGCGGGCCTGACGCATGATGTGGCCGGGCGGGAGATCACAGATCTGGCCGATTTCGTCGCACGGCACGCGTGAATCCGTACCGGGCCCGTGCTCGCGGGTTCCGGCAGCGCGCCGCCGTAGGGCGCTGCGGTCGGCTCGGATTCCTTTGCCCGACGGAAAGTCACGGCGTGGCTTCCCCCTCTACGCGGGCACCGGGAGGTCGGGGCGCCGCTGCTCCGTCCAGATGTACTTGCCCGTCGCGGTGAACCGGGCACCCCAGCGGTAGGAGAGCGCGGCGACCAGCTGGAGTCCGCGTCCGCCCTCGTCGTTGTCGCCGGCGTGGCGGATGCGGGGGGTGGTCGGGCTGCCGTCCGACACCTCGCAGACCAGGTTCCGGCCGCGTAGCAGACGCAGATTGAGCGGTCCGTCGGCGTGCCGGATCACGTTTCCGACCAGTTCGCTGACGAGGAGTTCGGTCGTCATCGAGAGCTCTTCCAGGTCCCAGGCGGCCAGCTGGGCGCGCACCAGTTCGCGGGCCTGGCGGGCCGCGAGGGGGTTTTCGGGCAGCGACCAGGACGCCATGTCCCGCGGGTCCAGGGCGTGCGTGCGCGCGATGAGCACGGCCGCGTCGTCGTGGTGCGGTTCGCCGGGCGGCAGCAGGGCGGCGGTGACGTCGTGGCAGAGGGCGTCGAGCCGCCCCGCGTCACCGTCCGCGCCCGCCGGACCCGGGACCGCGCCGTCCGTCCGGCCGGAGGCCACCTTGGTGAGGGAACGGCCAAGACCCGCCATCCCCGCGTCGATGTCCGTCGCGGGTGACTCGACCAGCCCGTCGGTGTACAGCACCACGAGGCTCTCCGGCGGCAGCACGAGTTCCACGGTGTTCAGCGGCGGCTGGACCACGCCCAGCGGCGGGTTCGGGTCGAGGGGCGGGAAGTAGGCGCCGCCGCCCGGGTGCAGGATCGCCGGCGGCGGGTGGCCGGCGCTGGCGAAGGCGAGTGTGCCGTTCGTCGGGTCGTAGACCGCGTACAGACAGGTGGCGCTGGTGGTGCCGCCGAGGGTGTTGATGAGGCTGTCGAGGCGGGTGAGCAGCTCGTCGGGCGGCATGTCGAGGTCGGCCAAGGTGCGCACGGCGGCCCGCAGGCGTCCCATGGTGACCGCTTCGGAGACGCCGTGGCCCATCACGTCGCCGATGACGAGGGCCACGCGCTCGGAGGACAGCGGGATGACGTCGTACCAGTCACCGCCGACCTCAGCTGTGGGGCCGGCCGGGACGTAGCGGGCCGCCGAGGTGACCGCGGGGAGAACCGGCAGGCTGCGGGGCAGCAGGCCGCGCTGGAGTTTCTGGGCGCGGGAGTGCTCGGCGTCGTAGAGCCGGGCCCGTTCGAAGGCGTGGGCGACCAGCCCGGTGAGGGTGACCAGCAGCGTGCGTTCCCCGTCCTTCAGGGCCCGGGGCGTGTCGAAGGACAGGACGCAGTAGCCGACGGGCCGGCCGGAGGCGATCAGGGGCAGGAAGGCCCAGGCCTGCTTGCCGCCGCGGGCCCGCAGGCCGGCCAGGTGGGGGTACCGCCTGACGTACTCGTCCGCCGAGGGGACGAACATCGGGGCGCGGTCGCGCAGGACCTCCGCGGCAGGGGACATGGCGTCGACATCGAGGGCGTCGAACTGCTCGATGAACTCCTTGGGATAACCGTAGGAACCGACCACGCGCAACCGCCGCCCCTCGATGGCCGCGGTCACCAGGCCGGCGGCGTCGAAGAGTGGGAGGAGGCGGTCGGCCATCGCGCCCACGACGTCCTGGACGGTGAGCGCCTGCGCCAGCCCCTCGGTGAGCTCACCGATCAGGGCGGCACGCTGCTCGGACTCCCTGGCCGCGCGCACCTGCCGGGCTTCCTGGGCCAGTTTCCGGGTGACGTCCGTGAAGTAGGCCGTCTGCCCGGTCGGTCCTGGCACCAGGCGCATGCGGTAGCACCGCCCGGTGGCGGGGGCCCGGATGTCGGCCCCCATCCGTTCCCCTGACGCGGCGGCGGACCTGAACCTGCCGCGAACGGCGGCGATCGCGGGCGCGAGTCCCCACAGTTCGCGGCCGATGAGGCTACCGTCGCCGAAGAGCCGTTCGGCCTCGGCGTTGCCGTAGACGACCCGCCAGCG
Organism: uncultured Actinomycetota bacterium; assembly: GCA_963756705.1. GTDB lineage: Bacteria > Actinomycetota > Actinomycetes > Streptomycetales > Streptomycetaceae > Actinacidiphila. The sequence goes on from CAVWOS010000015.1 coordinate 7,660, forward strand.
GTCGTCCAGGGCGAGGAAGCCGTCGGGCATGTGCCGCAGCGCTCGTTCGGTCGCGTCGCGGGTGGTGCGGGTCCGGGTGATGTCCCAGACGGTCCCGGTCAACCGGGCCGGCCTGCTGTCGGGGCCGGGGGTGACGTGGCCGCGCGCCTCGATCCAGACGGTCCCGCCGTCCGGGCGGCGCACGCGGTACTCGGAGGTGAAGGTGCCGTCGGCCGGCGCTCGCTCGACCGCGGCGAGGGCGGCGCCCGCGTCGTCGGGGTGTACCGCGGAGATCCAGGTGGCGGCACGTTCGTCGTACGTCTCCCGGTCCAGTCCCATGGTCTCCAGCGCGGCGGGGTCGGCGATGATCCGGCCGGTACGGAGGTCCCAGTCCCAGATCCCGGCGTTGATCTCCCGGAGAGCCTCCGGCAGGCGGGAGCGGGACGGGGGCGGCGGGGTCCGGGGACGAGCCTCGGCGCCGTCATCGCGCAGGCGGGGGCCGGTCAGGGCCGCCAGTTCGCCGAGGAACTCCCGCTCGGAGCCGGAGGGCGGCCCCGAGCGGTCCAGGAGGACACTCAGCGTGCCCAACGGCTGCTCGGGGCCCGGTATCGGGACCGCGATGACACCGCCGATCGCGGTGCCGGAGGGGGCGGGTGGCAGCCAGACGGCGCGCCGTTCGCGGAAGGCGGTGGCGGCTTCTTCGGGGTCGTCCACCCTCAGGTCCCGCCAGGCCGCGGCCGCCTCCGTCGGCGAGCCGCTGACGGCCGCCAGCCACAGCCGGTCGCCGTCGCGCAGGTGGGCCGCGCCTGCCAGGCCTCCGAGGCCGGCCACCGCTTGCTGCAGGGCGAAGGGCAGCAGACCGGACTCGTCCCGCCCGCGGATGGCGGCCGTCGCCATCCGCACCCTCACGTCTTCCGGCCCCGCCGTGGACCCGAAGCCTTCATCGACCACGTCCGGCTCCGTAGGCCGTCCTCGACTGACACTGGGCATACTCACACTCTAGGACAAAGAGATGATATGTCAGTATTCAGATCAGATCGGCGCGAAGCAGGAATTCGCAGGCCAGGCGTACCGGCGGGTCATCGAGGTCGAGACCGCTGATCTCCCTGATGCGCGACAGGCGGTAGCGCAGCGTGGTGACGTGGATGTCCATCCGCCGCGCGGCCTCGCCGGCGTTGCGCCCCGCGGCGAGGTATGCGCGCAGAGTGGCGAGATGGTTGCTGCGACGGCGCCGGTCCTCCTCCGCCAGCGTTCGCAGACCGGGCAGCCGCAGTTCGGGGCGCTGGTCCAGGATCGCGGCCACCTCGCGCAGGATCACCGAGGCCTGGACGTCGCCGTACCCGACGAAGCGGGGGTGGTCGGGACCGGCCCGGCGCACGATGTTCAGTGCGTCCTCGGCCTCCACCCGGCGCTTGTTGATCTGCCCCAGCCCCGGGCCGATGGTGCTGGCCGCTCCGCACAGGTGCTCGCGCAGCGCCGGCACCGGCCGACCGGTGATCTCCTGGCCGAGGCGCAGCACGCTCTGCGGGGTCGCGCCCTCGGGGAGTGCGACGACCGCGAAGACGGTGCCGCCGACCCGGGCGACGGCGGCGTGCCGCCGGAACGCCTCACAGGTCACTCCGACGTGGTCGACGATCCGGTCCCAGGTCTCGTCCGGCAGCGCCTCGTCGTTGAGGGGCACGAACGCCAGGACCACCAGGGGAGCCATCCTCGGCAGGGCCAACTCGTCAGCGTGCCGGTGCAGTTGGCCGCGGCCTTCGACCAGGGACCGCACCAGGTTGCCCCGCCACATCCGTTGCGCCCGGTGGTCCTCCTGGTGGCGCAGCAAGTGGGGCACCGCGAGCTCGGCCGCCTGGCGCAGGGCCTCGTCGGCCTGCGGGGGGAGCGGCTGGCCGCCTTCCGCGACCCACAGGATGCCCAGCAGCTGGCCGGTGGAGCGCACCGAGGTGATCAGGCGCCGGTGGGCCTGCCAGGGGCCGGATGCCAGATCCACCACGTCGGCGGTGTTCCGCAGCCGCTCCAGGTTCCCGGTCTCCTCAAGGTAGTCCAGCCATTCCGCCGGGATGCTGCGGCCGAGGATCGCGGTGTCGCGGCCCTTGTCCATGTCGCCGGTGAACGAGGAGTACCCCAGCACCCGGAAGGTGGCGTCCTCGATGATGACGGGTCCGCCGACCATGCCGGCGAAGACGTCGGCGAGCGCGAACAGGTCGCCGACGCCCGCCCCGCCGGTCGCCTCGGAGGCACCCGGGCCCGCCGAGGCCAGTTCGGCGGCGGCGTCGATCGCGGCCAGCCATGACGTGGAGCGCCGCAGGAGGACCAGCGGCATCCCGTGACCGCGCGCGCTGTCCAGCCAGGCGGACCGCAGCGACGCGTCGGCCGGTTCGCGCAGGACGACGGCGGCGCAGTTCGCCTGCCGGGCCACGCCGAAGACGGTCCCGGAGGAGTCCGCGGTCACCCCGGCGGCGAACAGCAGGGCGTGCGGGACGGGGGGCTCGGGGTCGGCACAGTCCCAGACGCCGACGCTGGAGAAGGTGCGTCCCGCGTCCGCGGCCACGGGCCCCGTCGACACCCCGGCGCCCATCCTGCCGACGAACTCCGCGATCGTCGCCGTCACCGCCTGCCACCGCCTCCCTCATTCGAAGCAATGAATCCGTGAGCTTTCCTCGGCACCGAGGAAGCCCGGGAACTTCGGCCCAGTCTATGTTTCTCACACTTCAGCCCCGGATGTCCGTCCCGTTATCCCCAGGTGCCGGGCACGGGAGATCTCCCGGGGCGGCAACGGTAATGGAGAGACACGTGGACACTTCGCGCGAGGCGGCGAGCCGACCCGGGATGCTCTCGGGGAGGACCGCGATCGTGACCGGCGGCTGCCGGGGACTGGGCCAGGTGACCGCCGGAGCACTGCTCGACGCGGGCGCAGACGTCGTGATCACCGGTCGCGAGCCGGGGGCGCTGGCGGAAGCGGTGCGCTCGCTGGACCCCGGAGGGCGGTCGGTGAGCGGATTCCTGTGCGACGTCCGTGACGAGGCGGCCCTCACGGCGATGGCCGCCCACGCCCTGGAGGTCTTCGGCCGCATCGACGTCCTGGTGCACAACAGCGGCATCGCCGGACCCACCGCGCCGTTGTGGGAGACCCCGCCCGAGCAGTGGAAGGAGACCGTCGACGTCAATCTGCACGGGGTGTTCCTCAGCTGCCGCGCGGTGCTGCCGGCCATGGTGGCGCAGGGCTCCGGCAGCGTCGTCGTCATCGGGTCGATGACCGGCAAGCGGCCGCTGTACGGGCGGACCTCCTACGCGGCGAGCAAGACCGCGCTGATCGGTTTCGTGCGGACCCTGGCCCTGGAGGCGGGCCCGCACGGCGTGCGCGTCAACCTCGTCTCACCGGGCCCGCTGGAGGGGGAGCGCATGGAGCGGGTCTTCGCCGCTCAGGCGGCCGGCCGGGGGATCTCGGCCGGGGCGGCCCGCGCCGAGATGTTGTCGCAGTCCCCGCTCGGGAAGCTCGTTCCCCCCGCCGACGTGGCCCGGGCCGTCACCTTCCTGGCCGGCGACGCGTCGGCCTCCGTCACCGGTGAGGACCTGAACGTCTCCGCCGGCCTCGTCATGCACTGAATGTCCGCGACAAACCGAGGAAGAACCATGCAGATAATCGATCTTTCCCAGGAGATCTACCAGGGGATGATGGTCTACCCCGGCCATCTGAAGACCGTGGTGTTCGACCACGCCACGCACGAGGAGACCGCCGAGCGGTTCGACAGCGCCTTCTCCTTCCAGACGAAGGGGCTGATCATCAACGACAACGGCCCGACCCACGTCGACTCCTTCTCCCACCTCGACCCGGACCCGCAGGCGCAGACCATCGACCAGATGTCGCTGGACTTGTTCTACGGCCCGGCCGTCTGTCTGGACGTCTCCCACGTCGCGCCGCACACCGACATCACCGCCGAGGACCTGGAGGCCGCCGAGAAGGCGGTGGACGTGACCGTGGAGGTCGGCGACATCCTGCTGCTGCACACCGGCACCCACGGCCGGCACGCGGGCGAGCCCGCCTACCTCACCGACTTCCCCGGCCTCGGCAAGTCCGGCGCCGACTGGATCGCGGGGCGCGGCGTCAAGACGTTCGGCGTGGACAGCCCCACGCCGGACAACCCGACCAGCCGCATCTACCCCTGCCACCTGATGTGCCGGGCCAACGGCATCACCCACTACGAGAACCTCGCCAATCTCGACCGGCTGATCGGCCGCCGCTTCACCTTCGCAGGGTTCCCGCTCAAGCTCGTCGGCGGCCACGGCGGCCCGACCCGCGCCGTCGCCCTGCTCGACACCGAATCCGGGAGCTGACATGACGCACAGGATCCTGAAGGACGCGACCGGTACGGCCGCCACCGCCGACCGCAGGCCGGTCCAGGAGATGGTCACCTCGGTCATCGACGACATCCGCACGCGCGGTGACGCGGCGGTGCGCGAGTACTCGCAGAAGTTCGACAACTGGTCGCCGGACTCCTTCCGGCTGGACGCCCACGAGATCGAGCGGATCATCGCCGGGGTCCCCCAGCAGGTCATCGACGACATCATCTTCGTCCAGGCCCAGGTGCGGCGGTTCGCCGAGGCGCAGCTGGCGTCCCTGTCGGAGGTGGAGATCGAGACGTTGCCCGGCGTGCGGCTCGGCCACAAGCACATCCCCGTCGCCGCAGCCGGCGCGTACGTGCCCGGCGGGCGCTACCCGCTGACCGCCTCGGCGCACATGACCATCGTCACGGCGAAGGTCGCCGGCGTGCCGCGCGTCGCCGCCTGCACCCCGCCCATCCGCGGGGAGATCCCGGCCGCCACCGTGGCCGCGATGCACCTGGCAGGCGCCGGCGAGATCTACCTGCTCGGCGGTGTGCAGGCGGTGTCCGCGCTGGCGCTGGGCACGGAGACCATCGGGCGGGTCAACCTGATCGCCGGCCCCGGCAACGCCTATGTGGCCGAGGCCAAGCGGCAGCTGTTCGGCGAGGTGGGCATCGACCTGTTCGCCGGCCCCACCGAGACGCTGGTCATCGCCGACGGGAGCGCCGACCCGTTCGTCGTCGCGGTGGACCTGCTCAGCCAGGCCGAGCACGGCCCGGACTCTCCGTCGGTCCTGGTGACGACCTCCGAGACGGTGGCCCGGGAGGCGATCGCCCACATCGAGCGGATCCTGCCGGACATGCCGACCCGCGACTTCGCCGCCCCGGCTTGGCGTGACCACGGGCAGGTGCACGTCGTCGACACCCTCGACGAGGCGTACGCCCTGGCCGACAGTTTCGCCTCCGAGCACGTCCAGGTGCTCACCGAGGAGCCGCGGCTCGCCCTGGAGAAGATGCGCGACTTCGGCGCCCTCTTCCTCGGCGAGGGGACCTGCGTCAGCTACGGCGACAAAGTCATCGGCACCAACCACGTGCTCCCCACCCGCGGCGCGGCGCGTTACACGGGTGGACTGTGGGTCGGCAAGTACCTTAAGACGGTTACCTACCAGGAGGTCACCGATACCGCCAGCAGTGCCCAGCTGGGCGAACTGTGCGGGAGGGCAGCCCGGGTGGAGCTGTTCGAGGGGCACGCCCGGTCAGGGGACGTGCGCCACGCCAAGTACACCGGCGCCCCGCTCTCCTGGAGTGGGCACCGGTTCACCGACTGATCCGGGATCGCGGGCCGGACCCGAGGAGCACCACAGAAGGTGGAGCCTGAACGACGCGACGGGATGCGGGGGCTGGCCGGCCCCCGCATCACCCGTGTCCAGTGGAAGGCCCTCGTGGGTACCGCCGCCGGCTGGGGGCTGGAAGGCTTCGACGCCAGCTTGTTCACCTTCGTCCTCGTCGCCGCGATGCGCGACCTGCTCGGCGACGGTGCGTCGGAGGCGGACATCGCCTTCCACGCCGGGCTGACCATCTCCCTCTTTCTCGGCGGCTGGGCCCTGGGAGGGCTGCTGTTCGGCCTGCTGTCGGACTACTTCGGCCGGGTCCGGGTCCTGATGGCCGGCGTCCTGCTCTACGCGGTCTTCACCGCCGCCTCGGCCCTGACCCAGGAGTACTGGCAGCTCGCCGTCGTGCGCTTCATCGCCGGGCTGGGCTCCGGCGTCGAGGCGCCGGTCGGCGCGGCCCTGATCGCCGAGACGTGGCACCCCCGCCACCGGGCCCGGGCGATCGGGGTCATGGCCTCCGGCTACGCGGTCGGCTACTTCCTCGCCTCCCTGGTCTACGGGGCGATCGGCGGGCACGGCTGGCGCGTCACCCTGGCGGTCGCGCTCGTGCCGGCCGCCCTCGTGCTCTTCGTGCGGCGCGGGGTCCGGGAACCGGCCGCGCTGACCGAGGCGCGGGACCGGCGGGCGGCGCGCCGGTCCGCCGGAGGGGCCCGGTCCTCCGAGGACCGCTTCGTGCTGTGGCGGCTGTTCTCCCCGCCGCTGCTGCGCCGCATGGTTCCCTGCCTGCTCATCGCGACCGGCGCGCTGGTGGTGTTCTGGTCGACCACGACCTGGACACCGCAGATCATCACCGGTCTGTCCGGCGGTCCCGGCCCCCACGCGGTGGCACAGGTCGCGCGGGCCACGGCCATGCTCAACCTGGGCGGGGTCCTCGGCTACGCGAGCTGGGGCTTCGTCGCCGACGCGATCGGGCGCCGCGGCGCCTTCCTGGTCAGCTTCGCCGCCACCGCCGCAGGGATCGGCGCCCTCTACCCGTTCGGACGCGGATACACCGCCCACCTGTGGCTGCTGCCCCTGGTGGGCTTCGGGATCTTCGGGGCGCTGGGCGGCAACCTCGTGTGCTTCCCCGAGTTGTTCCCCACGAGTGTGCGGGCTTCGGCGCTGGCCGCCAGCAACGCCGTGGGCCGGCTGCTGACGGCGCCCGGTCCGCTGGTGGCGGGGACCATCGCGGTGAGCTGGTTCGGCGGCGACCTCGGGGTGGCGATCGCGGTAATGGCGTCCTTCACCGTGCTGGGAGTGGCCGGGACCCTGCTGCTGCCGGAAACCCGGGGCCGGCCGGTCTGGTGACCGGGCCGGCCTGTGGCGTGCGGTGGATCACCGCCGGGGTGCCGTCCACCCGGGGCGGCCGGACCGAGCGGCGCCGCGGGGGGCCGGGTGTCCGGCTGCCGTGTCCCACGCTATGAGAACAGGGCGTATGCGGGTCCCTGCTCCCACCCGCCGCCCTGGTAGCCCGCGGGCATGACGGCAGGCCACGCGAACGGCCGATAACCCTACACGACTCACCAGGCGCGGCCACTCCGCCGAAGGGGAGTAATTGCGGGCGCGACATTCCTCATTCACGAGGAAGTGGGCCGCCGTCCGTTTCGCGTATGTTTCAGGCGCTCCGGAGCCGACCCTCATGCCACTGATCAGGGAGCCGCACCATGGCATCAGCCACGAAGCCAGCAGACCCTTCCCGTACCGCGCAGGCCGGCCCCATTGTGGGGGCAGGCCTGGTCATCCTCCTGATCCTGGACCTGGCGTACTGCAACAACGCCATGGACCGGCAGCTGTTCCCCGTGCTCGTTCCCGACATCCGTCAGGCCCTCGACATCAGCGACAGCCAGATCGGTCTGCTGGCGACGATCTTCACCCTCGGGATGGGGCTCGCCGGCATACCGGCGGGCTATCTGACCGACAAGCTGGGACGCAAGAACGTCATCCTGGCCGGTCTGGTCATCTTCTCGGCGGCGACCGCGCTGCAAGCGGTGGCGGTCGGGTTCTTCGACATGGGCACCTACCGCGTGGTCTCCGGTGTCGGCGAGGGCTTGCAGAACGCCGCCCTGTTCGCCGCGGCCGGCTCGTACTTCCACCGCCGGCGCGGGCTCGCCATCGGCACTCTCAGCGCCGCCTACGGCATGGGGGCGTTCACCGGCCCGTTCCTCGGCAACTGGCTCGTCGACCTCACCGGTCACTGGGAGACGCCGTTCGTGGTCTTCGGCCTGCTGGGCGCGGTCGTCGCCGTCGCCGTCCTTCTCGGGGTGCCCCGGGAGGCGGCCGACTACGGCGCGAAGGGCGAGACCGGGTCCGTCGTCCAGAGCATGGACGTGGTCGCCTCCGAGCGGCTGTTCAACCGGACGATGGTGTGCTCGGCCGTCGTGGCGGTCGGAGCCGGCTTCGCGCTCAACGCCTTCCTCGGCCTGTACCCCACGTTCCTGCGCGAGTCGCTGGGCTTCTCCCGGGGCCAGGCGAGTCTGACCGCGAGCATGTTCGGCATCGGCGCCCTCGGCGCGCTGCTCGGCGGCCAGCTGGCGGACCGCGTCAGCCAGCGGCTGCTCAACGTCGTGGGCCTGCTGTTCCTGATGGGGACCGGCATCGTGATCTTCACGGTTCCAGCCGTGCAGGGGGTGGAGATGGCGCTGACGGTGCTGATGGGCGTGGCGTTCACCGGCGTGATCTACACGAACACCAGCACGCTCATGCAGCGCAGTGTCTCGCCCAGCCTGGTGGGGCGGGCCCAGGGCGTCTTCCTTGCGTCGCTGTACGTCCCGGCGAGCGTCTCCGGGTACCTGTTCGCCACGGCGGTCGGCGGCCTCGGATGGGCCACCGCGGGCGCGATCGTGATGGGCGCCCCGTGCGTCGTGGGACTGATCGGGATGGCGGTGATGGGCCCGCGGTACGCCGGATCCCGCGCCGTGCGGCACGCGCGGGCGTGATCCGCACCCGGATCACCCGGCAAGCACCAACGTGAGTTCGGCACAGTGGACAAGGACGAGAGCGATGAACGAGCCTTTCAGTGAAGTGCGCGACGGCATGCGCATCGACTGGGACGTGCGGATCACGATGGACGACGGCACCCGGCTGGCCGCCGACGTCTTCCGCCCCGACGACGACCAGCCGCATCCGGTCCTGCTGGCCGCCGGCCCGTACGGGAAGGGCCTGCCTTTCGCGGAGGGCTACCCGCACCAGTGGACCAGCCTGATCACCGAGCACCCCGAGGTGCTGGAGGGCTCCACCGGCGCCTACCAGGTCTGGGAGTACGCCGACCCGGAGCGCTGGGTGCCAGAGGGGTACGTGTGCGTGCGGGTCGACACCCGCGGCACGGGCGGCTCGCCGGGTGAGGTGGACTTCTTCTCCCCCCGCGAGACCCAGGACCTCTACACCTGCGTCGAGTGGGCCGGCACCCAGCCCTGGAGCACCGGCAAGGTGGGCATGCTCGGCATCTCCTACCTCGCCACCAACCAGTGGCAGGTGGCCGCGCTCCGCCCGCCGCACCTCGCCGCGATCTGTCCGTGGGAGGGCGCCTCCGACTACTACCGCGAGTTCACCCACCACGGCGGCATCGTCTCGGAGTTCATGCCGAGCTGGATGCCCTACCAGGTCAAGACGGTGCAGCACGGCCTCGGCGAGGCATCCCCGGTCAACCCGAACAACGGCCGCCCGGTCACCGGCCCGGAGGCCCTGAGTGAGGAGGAACTCGCCCGGAAGCTGATCCGGATCGGCGAGGTCTTCAACGAGCACCCCTTCGACGACGAGTACTACCGCGAGCGCGGCGCCGTCCTGGAGGACATCGAGGTCCCGGTGCTGTCCTCGTCGAACTGGGGCGGCCTGGGCCTGCACTCGCGCGGCAACTTCGAGGGGTTCCTGCGGGCCGGCTCGAAGGACAAGTGGCTGGAGGTGCACGGCCTGGAGCACTGGACGGAGTTCTACACCTCCTACGGCCTCGACGTGCAGCGGCGCTTCTTCGGCCACTTCCTCAAGGGCGAGGACAACGGCTGGGACACCAGCGCGCCGGTGCAGCTCAAGCTCCGTACCCTCGACGGCTTCACCCGACGCGACGAGCAGGAGTGGCCTCTGGCCAGGACCCGGTGGACCCGCCTCTACCTCGACCTGGACGTGGCCGCGCTGTCCGGCGACGAGCCGAAGGGTTCCACCGACGCGTCGTTCGCGGCGCGCGGCGACGGGCTGCTGCTGCGCACCGCGCCGCTCACCGAGGATCTGGAGATCACCGGACCCGCGGCGCTGAAGCTCTTCGCCGCCTCGACCACCGAGGACGCCGACCTCTTCGCCACCGTCCACCTGTTCGCCCCGGACGGCACCGAGGAGCTGTTCACCACGGCGTTCGAGCCGCGGGCGCCGCTCGCCCAGGGCTGGCTGCGGATGTCGCACCGCGAGACGGATGCGGAGCGGAGCCTGCCGTACCGCCCTTACCACCCGCACGTGCGCGCGGAGCCGCTGGAGCCGGGCAGGACCTACGAGGCCGACGTCGAGATCTGGCCGACGTCGATCCTCGCGCCCGCCGGGTACACCCTGGGACTGTCGGTGTCCGGCAAGGACTACGAGCACGGGCTCCCGGGCAAGCACCACGTCGCTTACGGCCGCGAACTGCTCGGCAGTGGTCCGTACTGGCACGAGCACCCCGGCGACCGGGACCTGCCCGCGTTCGACGGAATGACGACACTGGTCAGCGCTCCGGGCCGGCGGCCGTACCTGCTGCTCCCCGTCATTCCCTCCGAGGACTGACGGGTGCCGTCTCAGGCAGGGCGGGCAGCCCCGCGGGGCGGGTGACGGTCGTACCGTCACCCGCCCCGCGATGTCCCGCCGGCCTGATCGGTCACTCGAATGGATGGGCGTCGAAATAGGCCCGGTCCTCAGCGGATTGCGTCCATCCCGGACGGCCCCGCCAGTCGACGGAGTGATAACGCATATCGGCACCGTAGCGGACCCGGAAAAGCAGGGTCCGCTCATTCCCGTTCTCGAATTCGTGCACCTCGCCGGGCGAGTGGACGACGAAAGCACCGGGAATGACGTCGACCGTCTGGTCGGCGGTTCTCATGACACCGCTTCCGGAGAAGCAGAAATAGATCTCCACCGCCTCGGGATGGCAGTGCTTCGGACTGACCTGACCTGGCTCCCAGCAGGCGACGGCGACGTCGCCCTCCTCGAATCTGCCCAGTATCTTCTCTACGTGTTTTTCCGGATCCCACACTTGTTCGCGACCGAGACTGAAAACGTGCATAATTCCACCTCCGCGGTCACCGTACATCACGCCCAACACGCATTCCAGTCCCGCGCGAATTCATCCCGAGTTCATTCCGTCACAGCGGATTCGAGCACCTTCATGGCAGACCCGCGTCGGCGGCGGAGGGCGGGTTGTGGGAGAAATACTGCGGTTTGAGTTCCGCCGTGGTCCCCCCGACGCAAGCGCAGGGAATCCGCGCTGCGACCGCATTGATTCGCCGGTTTGCCGCGACCGCATCGAGTACGTTCCGGAGCACGTGCCCGACCGTGTTCTCGCCTTCGACGGGTTCGGGCCGCCCGGCATCCCCGGTGGACCTGTGCGGTCACTGCACCTAGACGAGAATCGTGCCACCGTCGATCGTCAGCACAGTGCCCGTGGTGTACGACTGGCTGATGAGGTGCACGTACGCCTGGGCGATGTCCTCGACCTCGCCCACGCGGCCGGCTGGCAGGGACTTGCCGATGCCCTCGTACATCGCCTCGCGATCGGCTTCGTCCATGCCCGACCACAGGGGGCTGCGCACCACGCCGGGAGAGACGGCGTTGACCCTGAGAGGGGCCAGTTCCACCGCGAGCGCCTTGGTGAGGGCCTCCACCGCGCCGCAGATGCTGGCCGCGACCGCCCACCCCGGGCCTGGACGGTCCTTGGCGATTCCGGTCGTCAGCGTGATCGAGCCGCCCGGCCGCAGACGCGGGGCGGCGGCGCGCACCGCGTTCAGGGCGCCGAAGAAGCGCAGGGTGAAGAAGGACCGCGCCGCCTCGATGTCGAGCGCGTCGACCGGCATCAACGCGAGGGGCTCGCCCGCGGTGTAGACCAGGTGGTCGAAGTCTCCGAGGCCGGCGATGAAGGCCGCCGTCTCGTCCGCGTCGGCGAGGTTCACCGCGTACCCCTCCGCTCCGCCCGGCAGCGCCGCGAGGGCCTTGTCGACGCTCGCCTGCCGACTTGAGGCGACAACGACCCGGGCACCCCTGGCGCTCAGAGCATGCGCCGTCGCCAGTCCGATGCCCGAGGTGCCGCCCAGCAGAACGGCGCGCTGCCCGGTGAGATCCATGGTGATCAAGCCTTCCAGACGATCGTGGTGTCGACGGGCCCGCTGTCGGGCCGTCTCCTTCGCCCTTCCACCGTCGAGGTGGCGCGGCCTTCGCGTCCAAGACCTCTTCGGTCGGCCGTCATGCCGCGAGGACATCAGCCTGGGCGAGGACGCCTGGCCGCCCGCGCCGCCGAGGAGGATCGCACCCACCTCGCCCAGCGGGGGCCGCATGCCGTGAGGGAACCCGTGCGGCGGGAGCGTGCCATGAACTGAGGCCACCGTGCGCCGGGGGGCCCATCGCGCATCCCGGCAGCCCAGGGCCCCGAGACCGATACCTCTCGGGTATCACGCTCGCGCGGATGGGTATTGGACGCCGCACGGTGGCGTCGGCCATCGTTGAGCCCGTCGAAGGCGCCGGCCGCCGGCGTTCGCCAGGTCGGTACGGTCCTCAGCGGGGCCGCGCACGTGAGGAAGGACCGTGCCACCCTCATGCCGGTCGTGGACGCCGTACGGAACGCCGGCAGAGCCGCCCGGCGGGCATGACCTCCGCCATGGACATCGCGTGCGACCGCGCACCCACAGCCCGCAAGCCGCGCAGCCGCAGCCCGGGTAAAGCTGCGTCCGGAGAAAAGGAGAGGGAATGGACCTGGACCTGCGCAAGCTGCGTTATTTCATGGCGCTGGCCGGGCATCTCAACTACGGTCGGGCCGCTGAAGCGCTGCACATCGCCCAGCCCGTGCTCTCGCGGCAGATCAGGGCACTGGAAGGCGAACTGCATGTCCAGCTTTTCCTCAGGGACAAGCGGAGCGTCGAGCTGACCCCCGCCGGCCGGCAACTGCTGTCGGACGCGCCTCCCCTGCTCACGGGCGCGAAGGCTCTGCAGCGCCGGGCGAACATAGCGGCCAGGGGTGAAGAGGTCTTCACGGTGGGGTTCATGCCCGGACTGATCGTCACGTCGGCGGTGCGCGCACTGGAAGCCGCTCATCCGGTCCTGTCCGTCGACGTGGTCCGCAGCGGCTGGGATGACCAGACCGAGATCGTGCGCAACGGGCGGGTCGACGTGAGCTACGTGCGGCAGCCCGTCAACTCCCGCGGCCTGCACGTCGTCGACCTGTTCGCCGAGCCGCGCGTCGCCGTCCTGCCGAACGACCACCGGCTTGCCGGGAGGGAGTCGGTGAGCATCAAGGACCTGGCGGAGGAACATCTGCTCCAGCACCCTGACGCCGTCCCGGAATGGCGGGACGTCGCGACGGAGATGCAGGAGAACCATCCTCGGAAAAAACGGGACAACGCCTACACCGTCGAGGAGAAACTTGAGCATGTGGCCCGCAATCGAGGCATCGCCGTCCTGCCTGAATCGGCGGCGCTGTTCTACCGCAGGCCGGACCTCGCGTACCTCCACATTCACGACATCGGGCCGAACCGCGTCGGCCTCGCATGGGACGCGAGCCGTCGGAGTCCGCTGATCAGCGAGTTCGCGGACATCGCCGCCAAGTACCACCCTTTCCAGGGCGATCCGTCCACCCGGAGTGAGACGGAGTAGGCGGAGCACCGCGGCGGTAAGGCAGCGGTAGTGGTCAAAGGTCTGGGCCGACGAACGCGAACAAGGCGAGTCGGGCGAGACCGATGGCGAGTCCGCGGCTCCTTCCGAGCCGTCGGTGCGGGTCCCCGTTCTTTCCATTCCGTCAGTACCTTGACGGCATCACAGAGGGCGGATGAGGTCTTGGACACCGCGGACGGGCCGGCGCCAGAGTGATGGCGTGACCGCTCGCACGTCTCAGCGGTCCTTTCAGTCGGCGGGCTTCCGCATGGGGTGGACCCGCGCCCGGTCAGCCGGCTGACCGCTCCTCCTCCCCGGAGGCAACTCCGATTTCCTGAAGGGACTTGACCGATGAAGATCGCATTCCTCGGCCTGGGCCGTATGGGCCGCGAACTGGCCGCCCATCTTGTTGCCGACGGTCATGACGTCACGGTGTGGAACCGGACCAGCAGCGCGACCGTCGCGCTGATCGATCAGGGCGCCCATGCCGCGGTGACGGCCTACGACGCGGTGGACGGTGCGGAAGTCGTCGTCACGGCCCTGTTCGGTCCTGACGCGGTCCGTCAGGTCGTAGTGGAGGCGGAACTCCCCCTCCACCCCGGCGCCCTGTGGGTCGATGCCACGACCATCTCCCCCGCCGACGCGACGTCGTTCCACGCCTGGGCGACGGGACAGGGCCTCAGCTATGTGCACGCCCCCGTCATCGGTTCACTGGCGCCCGCCCGCGCCCGGAAGCTCGGTGTGCTCTTCGGCGGCGCTCCCGAAGCGGTGGCCCGAGCCCAGGAGATCGTCGTATGGGCCGACGATGCGAAGGTCAAGACCTACGAGACCCCCGCGAAGGCCGCGACGGCCAAGCTCATCGCGAACATGACGGTGGCCCTGGGCATGCAAGGGATGGTCGAAGCGCTGCGCCTCGGACACTCCAACGACCTCGGCACCGAGGAGATCCTGTCGACGCTCGACCTGACCATGCTCGCCGGCATGAAGGCGCTCAAGGGCGACGCGATCAGCGCGGGCACCTTTGACGGCACGCAGTTCTCCGCCGACCTGCTGGCCAAGGACATCCGCCTGATGCTGCACAGCAGTCAGTACGCACTGCCCGCCGTCGCCGTGGCCTTCGAATCCTTGCAGACCGCTGTACGCGCGGGTCACGGGGACGACGACTTCTCCGTCGTCGCGGCCGGCGACGCGAAGTAACGGTGCCTTCGACGAGGCCGGTCGGGGCCGCACCGTAAGCGTCGTCCTTTCGCGCGCCGCCCTGCCGTGCCGCCGCCCCGGACACGCCTGTCCGCACCCGTCCGGCGACGCCCGGTAGTTCTCAAACGGGCCCCTTCTGCTCGACGGGCTCCCCGCCGTATTCCGAACCAGCAGTCGATAGCTCTCGTTCATCGCGAAGGGGTTTTGCAATGCCTGATATCAGCCGCCGTGGTGTGCTTGCACGAGGTGGGCTCCTGGCCGCTGGAGCCGCTGTGGGGTCGCTCGGTGTGCAGGCACTGGAAGCGCCTCCGGCGTCGGCTCGCGGCCTTGCGGGACGGCGGCGCGGCCAAGCGAAGAGGTTCGGGTCGATCGACGCTTCGTTGCGTGCTTCCGTCGACAACGGAACGGTACTGGGCGTGGCAGCGATGGGTGCCACGCCGAAGGGGCTCGCGTATGAGGGCTTCTTCGGCAAGGCCAACGTCCAGACGAGGACCCCGATGACACCGGACACGGTGTTCTGGCTGGCGTCCATGACGAAGAACCTCACCGCCATCGCGTGCATGCAGCTCGTCGAGCAGGGCCGGATCGATCCGGAGCAGTCGGCGAGCGACATTCTGCCGCAGCTCGCTTCGCCCAAGGTCCTGGAAGGGTTCGATTCCCGTGGGGTGCCGATCCTGCGGCCGGCGAAGCGGCCGATAACCGTTCGCCATCTGCTCACTCACACCTCCGGCTACACCTACGCCGACTGGAGTGAGGCGTTGACCCGATACGAGGGCGCAACGGGGCTTCAGGACGTCACTACCTGCCAGAACGCCGCTTTCGGCGCACCGATCGAGTTCTCATCTTTGAGCCGCTCGGCATGAAGGACTCGGGTTTCCTGATCGGAACCGACCAGCGGGACCGAGTCGCCACACTGGCCGCCCGTCAGCCTGACGGCAGCCTCAAGCCCGAGTCTTTCGAGATTCCGCAGCGTCCCGAGTTCTTCATGGGTGGCGGGGGTGCGTTCAGTACGCCGCAGGATTACCTTCGGGTCCTTCAGGCACTGCTCGATGGGGGCGCCCTCGACCGAGTTCGAACCCGTGCCCTGTTCACGCAGGTCCGACCGTTCTTCGACGAAGGCGTCGTGTCGCTCTACGGGAAGTTCGAGAGCGGCCTGTACCACGGCCTCGGGCGCTTGTGACAGGCGGGAGACGAAAAACGCCCGCAAAGCTTCCATGCCTGCTGCCCTCGGGGCGGTGGGCGGGAGGCGTTGCAGCGGGAAGACGCTGGGCCGCCCGGGCTGGTCGCCGCCCCCGCGGAGTATCCGCCGGCATCCACCAGCGCCCCCGGGTGGTGACCGTGTGTTTCGCGGTGCTGACGGTGGGAAACGGTACGGGTGATC
The DNA here is from genome assembly GCA_963756705.1 of uncultured Actinomycetota bacterium. Lineage (GTDB taxonomy): Bacteria > Actinomycetota > Actinomycetes > Streptomycetales > Streptomycetaceae > Actinacidiphila. The sequence goes on from CAVWOS010000015.1 coordinate 23,724, forward strand.
ACCGTATTGTAGCGAGTGGTCAAAGTGGCGGGTGGTTCGACGCATCCTGACCCTGACATCAGGAGACAAACGTGGACATCGACTTACTGGGCGGGCTGGCGGTGCGGGAGAACGGGCTCTCGATCACACCGACGGCTCCCAAGCCCAGACAGGTGCTCGCCCTGCTGGCGTTGCACGCGGACCGCGTGGTGCCGGTTTCCGTGTTGACGGAGGAACTGTGGGCCGATGCTCCGCCACGCAGTGCGCGCACCACGCTGCAGACGTACGTCCTGCAGATCCGCGAGCTGATAGCGAAGGCGCTGAGGCAGAGGGGTGGGCAGGAGCCGGCGCCCGGTGGGGAGCGGCGCAGCCCCAAGGACGTTCTGGTCACCTCGCCGGGCGGATACAAACTGAACACCGGCGACGGGGCCAACGACGTCAAGGAGTTCGACCGGCTCGTCGGCGTGGGCTACCGCGCCATGGACGCCGAGGACTTCCCGCGCGCGTCACAGCAGTTGAGGGCGGCCCTGGACCTGTGGTCGGGCTCGGCGCTGGCCGATGTGCAGGCCGGATCGCAACTGGAGACGGAGATCCGCCGGCTGGAGGAGAGCCGGCTGGGCGCCCTCGACAAGTGCATCGAGGCCGATCTGCGGCTCGGCCGGCACCGTGAGCTGCTTCCCGAACTGAGCGTCCTGGTCAGCCGCCACCCGACCCACGAGAACCTGAACGCCCAGTTCATGATCGCCCTGCACCGCTCCGGGCGGCGCGGTGAGGCACTGGAGACGTACCAGCACCTGCGCGGCACCCTCGTGCGGGAACTGGGCCTGGAGCCGTCCGCCCACCTGCGCAGCCTGCAGCGCTCCATCCTCCGGGCGGACCCCGAACAGCCCGTCCCGCACGAGGGTGGTGCGGGCGTACCCGCCGCCACCCCGGCCGGCGATCCGTCGGCCCGGAAGCGAGGGCGCGGACCGCCCCCGGATTCCCCTGCGGCGGCCAACTCCCGCCGACAGCGCCCGACTCCGCACCAGCCTCGGAACACCCGTGCCGCCTCCGCCGCCCGAACGGCGGGGCCGACCGCCGAAGAGAGAGCGGGCATGAGCAACTGGGACGCTGAAGTCGCCGTCGTCGGCCTGGGCGCGTGGGGTGCCTGCGCCCTGTGGCGGATGGCCGGCAGGGGCGTGGACGTCCTGGGCATCGAGCAGTTCGAGCCCGGCCATCCCCTCGGCTCCTCGCACGGCGGCTCGCGGATGTTCCGCATCACGTGCCTGGAGCACCCCGGCCTGGTCCCCCTCGCCCGGCGCTCCCTCGACCTGTGGCACGAACTCGCCGACGCCGCGGGAACCCCCCTGTTCGACAACCGGGGCGGACTGCTCATAGGTCCCGAGGACGGCCGCATCGTCGGCGGGACCCTCCGGGCCGCCCACCGGCACGGCATCACCGTGCACCGGCTGTCCCACGGCGAACTGACCGAGCGCCACGGTCAGCACGCCGCTCTGGACCCCCAGGACGTCGCCGTGTGGGAACCGTCCGCCGGCATCCTCCGGCCCGAGGAGTCCGTCCGCGCCGCGATCCGCCTGGCCCGTTCCGCCGGCGCTTCCGTGCTGACCGGCACGCGCGTGGACGAGGTGAACCCGGTCCCCGGGGGCGTGGAACTGCGGACCGCCGCCCGCACCCTGCGCGTACGCCAAGCCGTCGTCACCGTCGGGTCCTGGCTCGGCGGACTCGTCCCCGGGCTGCCGCTGAGCACCTTGCGCATGCCCATCACCTGGTTCCGCTCCCGGACCGGGGACAGCCGCCACACCCTCGACCGGTTCCCGGTGTTCATGCGCGACCTGCCCGGCGGGCAGGTCCTGTGGGGCAACGGCAGTGAAGGTCCCCACCACGTCAAACTCGGCCTGGAGATCCACGGCCGACCCGGCCGGCCCTTCGATCCCCGGACCGACGACCGCTCCGTCGTCGCCGAGGACTGGACGGACCTCGCGGCCGTGCTGGACACCCGTCTGCCCGGGTTGGAGACCGCTCCCGCGAAGGTGTCGGTGTGCATGCTGACGGCCACCCCCGACGGCCAGTTCGTCCTGGGCCGCCCCGGCGGCGACCCCCGGCTCGTGCTCGCCGGCGGCTGCAACGCCCACGGCTTCAAGCACGCCACCGGGATCGGCGAGGCGCTGAGCGACATGGTCACCGGGGCGGTGCCCCGTACGCCCCTGGACTTCGCCTCACCCGACCGGGCCGCACTGCACTGACACCGTCGGGTGAATCCGCCGTGAAGTCTCACCCCTCGGGGTGAGCGTGGTGTCGCGGGGCGGCGCGCAGCGGTCATGATCGCGCGATCAGCACACGGCCCGCACGGCAGCGCGGCGCACTCCCGCGCGCCGCCTGACGGGCCGCCGCACCACGAGGGGATCCACCGCCTTGCCCACCGAGCGATCCGGCGCCGGTGCCGTCGTCCCGCCGCCCCCGGGCGAGCCGCCCTCCGCCTGCGAGACCGCCGTGGTGCCCGTCCCGGGCGACGGCCCCTACGCGGTCGCCGCCGACGCCGACGGGGCGCTGTGGGTGACGCTCGCCGGCTCCGGCGAGATCGCGCGGATCAGGGACGGGGAGCCGGCCCTGATCCACCCGGCCGGGGGTCCCTCGGCCCGGCCCACGATCGTCGCGCCGGGACCCGACGCGAGAACCATATGGGTCACCCAGTTCCTCGGCGACGCCGTCACCGGCATCGACCTCGACGGCGGCACGGTGCGGGTGCCGCTGGACCGGGGTGCGGGACCCTACGGCATCACCGCCGGGCCGGACGGGGCCATGTGGTTCACCGAGTTGAACGCGGACCGCATCGGGAGGCTCCGGCCCGCCGGGCCGGGGCCGGACGGCGGTCCCCCGGCGGTCGAGGAGTTCGCGCTGCCGGGGGAGGCCGTCGGCGCCGCCGGCATCACGGCGGGCGCCGACGGCGGCCTGTGGTTCGCCCTGAGCCGGGCCGACGCCATCGGCCGCATCGACACCGACGGCTCCGTCCGCCTCCACCGTCTGCCGACTCCCGGGGCCCGGCCGGTGCACATCACCGCGGCGGCCGACGGGGCCATGTGGTTCACGGAAAACGGCGTCGGCCGCATCGGGCGGATCACCGGCGACGGCCAGGTGGACGAGGTGGCGCTGCCCGGCGGCGCCCGCACCCGGCCGCACGGCATCACCGCCGCGCCCGACGGCGGCTGCTGGTTCACCGAGTGGGCGACCCGCCGGGTCGGCCGCGTCACCCCGGCCGGCCGGGTACGGACGTACGACCTGCCCCTCGGGGTGAGCGAACCGCACGGCATCGTCGCGACCGGGCCGGACACCGTCTGGACGGCGACGGAGAGCGGCGAACTGGTACGGCTGACGCCGCGCTGACCGGGGCGGGACCCGCGGGCACCCCGCTCGTCCCCCGGCCAACGCACCGGCCGGCGGCGTTCACCGGACCACCGGTGGGACCACGGCGGCCCCGCCTCACGCGTCGGGTGAGGACGGTGACGCACCGGCCACCCGCGCGCCCCGCAGCACCCCGTCCTCCAGCTCCACCGGTTCGCCGCGGAACCGCGACCGCAGCCGGCGGTCGTGCGAGACGATCACCACCGCTCCCTCGAACAGCGCCAGCGCGTCCTCCAGCTCCTCCAGCAGGGTCAGCGCCAGGTGGTTGGTGGGCTCGTCGAGCAGCAGCAGGTCGGCGGGCTCCGTCACGAGGCGGGCCAGGACGAGTCGGCGCTGCTGTCCCACCGACAGCGCGCCCACGGGCACGTGGAAGGTGTCCGGGTCGAACAGGCCGAGCGCGGCCAGCCGTTCGCGGTGCTCCTCCACCGTGCCCACCCGGCCCTCGGCGAACGCCGCCAGCAGCGGCCGGTGCGGCCCGCTGATGCTCACCTCCTGCGGCAGGTAGCTGATGCGGCCCTGCCGCACCACCTCGCCCTCATCGGGTTCCAGGACGCCGGCGATGACGTTGAGCAGGGTCGTCTTCCCGGCTCCGTTGGGCCCCTGGACGAGCAGTCGGCTGCCCTGGCCGATGCTGAGCGAGTCGACCCGCAGGCGGTGGTCGACCACCACGTTCGTCAGCGTCACCAGCGGTGTCTCGAACGTCCGGCCGGTGCCGGACAGTCCGGCGGTGAACCGCAGCGGCTCGGGCGGGCGGGGGACCGGGTCCTCCTCCAGCCGGCGCAGCCGCTCCAGGGCGTTGCGGACCCGGCTGCCGACCTGGCGCTCGGCCCGCAGCCCGTGGTTGAAGTACTGGAGCTTGTTGGAGTGGAAGCGGTCGGCGTAGCCCACGCGGTGGGCGGTGGTCAGGCTGCGCACCCGCTGGAACTCCATGTCGTCGAGCCACTTCCGGTACGCCTCCTCCCACCGCCTGCGGGCCGCCGCCTTCGCCTCCAGATAGCCGGTGTAGCCGTTGCCGTAACGGTTGACGGTGCGCCGGTCGCCGTCGACCTCCAGGATGGTGGCGGTGACCCGCTCCAGGAAGACGCGGTCGTGGGAGACGGCGACGACCGTGCCGGGGAAGTCCCGCAGGCGGTTCTCCAGCCAGGCCATGGCCCGGTCGTCGAGGTGGTTGGAGGGCTCGTCGAGCAGCAGCAGGCCGGGCTCGGTGGCGAGCATGCAGGACAGGGCCAGGCGGCTCTGCTCGCCGCCGGACAGCGCGCCGAGCGGACGGTCGAACGGGATGTGGCCGATGCCGAGTTCGTCGAGCATGGACGCCGCTCGGGCATCGGCCGTGTAGCCGCCGCGTGATTCGAAACGGTTGAGCAACTCGCCGTAGGCGTCGAGTTCGGCGCGGGTCGCGGTGGCCATACCGGCCTCCATGGAGCGCAGTCGGCGCTCGGTCTCCCGCAGTTCGGCCAGTGCCCAGTCCACGGCGTCCTGGACGGTGTAGTGGGCGGGCAGGTCGAGGGTCTGCCCGAGCAGGCCGACACCGCCCTCCGTGTCGACGGTGACAGTGCCCTCGTCGGGCTGCTCGATGCCCGCCATCAGGCGCAGCAGCGTGGTCTTGCCGACGCCGTTCTCGCCGACGACGCCGACGGTGTCGCCGGGACGGATGCTCAAGGAGACCTGGTCGAGCACGGGACGGTCGCCGAATGCCTTGGAGACGTGGGAAAGCGTGAGTTGGGAAGGCATGCGCGGAGATTCCTCCGGAGACGGGAACGTCACAGCCGGGCCCCGGCCGCTGTGCGGCTCCGGCGCGGTGGACGCGCCCGCAGGGGTGGGGGCTGTGGTGGACTGGGGTATCCCGCCGACCGGTCAGAAGATCATGTCTCTCAGTGTAGCGGCCGGCTCCGCAGAGCGACAACGGCTCCGCGGAGGACGTCAAAGGTGCACTGCCAGGGTGCCGGGGGAGGTCACCGCCCGGGCCACGAGCCGCAGGAAGTCCGCGGCGGTGGCCCCGTCGCAGACCCGGTGGTCGAAGGTCAGCGACAGCGGGGCGGTGCTGCGGGCCACCACCGCGTCGCCTTCCACCCACGGTCTGCGGGCGATGCGGCCCACCCCGAGCATGGCCGTCTCCGGATGGTTGATCAGGGGCACCGCGCCGTCCGTGCCCAGCACGCCGTGGTTGTTGAGGGTGAAGCAGCCGCCGGTCAGTTCGTGCGGGGCGAGGGTGCCGTTCCGGGCGCCCGCGGTCAGCCGGGCGATCTCCTCGGCGAGCCGGGCGGTGGTGAGCCGGGCGGCGTCGTGCACCACGGGGACGACCACGCCGCGGTCGGTACGGGTGGCGATACCGAGCCCGATCGACTCCGGGGGCCGGACGCCCACGGCCCTACCGTCCGCGTCGTACACCACCCGGGAGCCCAGCGCGGGGTGGCGCCCGAGGGCCGCCACACACATCCGTGCGATCAGAGCGAGGACTCCGACGCGCGGACCGGACGCGGCGTCAGCGCTCGCGCGGCACAGGTCGAGCAGGCCGGTGGCGTCGGCCTCCAGCCAGCAGGTCGCGGCCGGGATCTCACGGTGGCTGTCCGTCACCTTCGTGGCCGCCGCGCGCTGGGCCCCGTGCCAGACGAGCACGTCCTCGCCGGGCCGGGCGCGGGAGGCGGCGGGCAGGGCGGACGGGGCGGACGGCGTGCCGCCGGGATCCGGACGGTGCGCGGGCCCGCCGGGCGTGGTGACGGCACGCAGCACGTCCGAGCGTCCCACGAGCCCGGCCGGACCCGTACCGGACACCGTCCGCAGGTCGATGCCGTGGTCGCGGGCGAGGCGGCGCACCAGCGGCGACACGACCGGCACCGGCCCTTCCCGGGGCGGTGACGCGGCCGGGGCCGGGGCAGGGGCAGCCGAAGTGGCCCAGGCGGCACCCCTGGTGCCGTAGCCGACGAGCACCGGCTCCGCCCCGGCCGCTTCCTCCCGGGCCGGCTCCGCCGGGGGAGTCCCGCTCGGGCCCGTTCCTCCCGGCACCGGCGCCGGCTCCCGCGAGCCCGCTCCTCCCGGGACCGGCCCGTCCGCAGGGGCACCGCCCCCGGGGCCGGCCTCCTCCGCGATCACCACCAGCGGCGCGCCCACCGGCAGTTCCTCGCCGGCCGCGCCCCGGCACTCCAGGACCTCGCCCGCGTACGGGCTCGGGATCTCGACCCGCGTCTTGGCCGTCTCGACCTCCACCAAGGGCTGGTCCACCTCGACGCGGTCCCCCGCCCGCACCAGCCAGCGGACGATCTCCGCCCCGGTGAGGCCCTCGCCGAGGTCCGGCAGCGGGAACTCCCGCCGCACGGCGCTCACCCCTGCTCCCACTGCAGCCGCGCCACGGCGTCCAGCACCCGCTCCACCCCGGGCAGGTGGTGGTGCTCCAGCAGCGGGGGCGGATAGGGGACGTCGAACCCGGCCACCCGCGCCACCGGTGCCAGCAGGTGGTGGAAGCAGCGCTCGGTCACCCGGGCGGCGATCTCCGCGCCCGGGCCGCCGAAACCGGACGACTCGTGGACGACGGCCGCGCGGCCGGTGCGCCGTACCGAGGCGCACACCGTCTCGTCGTCGAAGGGCACCAGGGAGCGCAGGTCGACCACCTCCAGGTCCAGGCCCCGGGTCCGCGCCACCTCGGCGGCCTCCATGCACACCGGCAGGGACGGCCCGTAGGTGAGGAGCGTGGCGCTGTGTCCCGTGCGCCGCACCACCGCGCGGCCGATCGGCGCGACCGGGTCCGGCGCCGCGGGCGACCAGGGGGACTTGGACCAGTACAGCCGCTTGGGTTCGAGGAAGACCACCGGGTCGTCGGAGGCGATGGCCCGGCGCAGCAGCCCGTAGGCGTCGGCGACCGTCGCGGGGGTGACGACATGGAGTCCCGGCGTCGCCATGTAGTAGGCCTCGGAGGAGTCGCTGTGGTGCTCGACCCCGCCGATCCCGCCGCCGTAGGGCACCCGTACCACCAGGGGCAGCGGCATCGTGCCCCGTGTCCGGTTGCGCATCTTCGCCACATGGCTGACCAACTGCTCGAACGCCGGGTAGGCGAAGGCGTCGAACTGCATTTCGACCACCGGGCGCAGGCCGTACATGGCCATGCCGACGGCGGTTCCGAGGATGCCGGCCTCGGCGAGCGGGGTGTCGGTGCAGCGGTCGTCGCCGAACTCCTCGGCGAGTCCGTCGGTCACCCGGAACACCCCGCCGAGGGCGCCCACGTCCTCCCCGAGCACGTGGACCGCGGCGTCGGCGCGCATCGCGTCCCGCAGCGCCTGGTTGAGGGCCCGCGCCGTCGCGGTGGCGGCCGGTCCGGGCGGGTGGGGGAGCGGCGCGGAGCCCGCGACACCGCCCCGTGGGGATCCGGCGTCCTCGAGTGTGGTCATGCGCGGACCCCCCGGGGTGCGGCCGCAGCCCCGGACCGGGCGGCCTCGGCCTGCTCGCGCAACTGGGTGGTCGGACGGGCGTACACGTGCGTGAACAGCTCCTCCGGGCCGCCGGGGAGCGGTGCGCCTGGGAACGCGGCGCGCTGCTCACCGGCGGTGCGCTCGGCGGCATCGGCCGCGGCGGACGCGGTCTCCTCGTCCAGGAGTCCGGCCGCGCGCAGATGACGCTCCGCCAGTTCCACCGGGTCGTGCGCGCGCCAGGCCGCCAGTTCGGCGTCCGAGCGGTAGCGGCGCGGGTCGTCGGCGTTGGTGTGCGGATCGGTCCGGTAGGTCACCGCCTCCACCAGGACGGGCCCGCCGCCGCCGCGGGCCCGCGCCAGGGCGTCGGCGACCACCTGGTGGGTCGCGAGGACGTCGTTGCCGTCCACCAGTCGGCCGGCGACCCCGTAGCCCACCGCCTTGTGGGCGATGCTCGGCGCGGCGTTCTGGCGCGCGAGCGGCACGGAGATGGCGAACTGGTTGTTCTGCACCAGGAAGACGACCGGCGCGCGCAGCACCCCGGCGAAGGTGAGCGCCTCGTGGAAGTCGCCCTCACTCGTACCGCCGTCGCCGACCAGGGCGAGCGCCACCGTGTCGTCGCCCCGCAGACGGGCCGCGTGCGCCAGACCCACCGCGTGCGGCAGGTGGGTGGCAAGAGGGGTGCACAGCGGGGCGGTGCGCCACCGCAATGGGTCGTAGCCGCTGTGCTCGGAGCCGCGCAGCAGGGCCAGGGCCTCCGCGACGGGCACGCCCCTGAGATGGACCGCGAGCGTGTCGCGGTAGGTGGGGAACAGCCAGTCCGCCGGCCGCAGGGCGGCCGCGCCCGCCACCTGGCACGCCTCCTGACCCGCCGACGACGGGTAGACGGCCAGGCGTCCCTGCCGGGCCAGCGCGGTGGCCTGCTCGTTGAAGCGCCTGCCGCGCACGAGCGACCGGTGCAGCAGCCGGGCCAGTGCGGGGTCGGTGCCGGCCGCGGCCGGGGTGCCGATCACACGGACCGGTGCGTCGTCCGGGAGCAAAGGCGCGGGATCACGCAGCGGTCCCGCCGCACCGGGCCTCCAGGTCGCCGGTGCGGCGGCGCCGCGCGCCGCGTGGGTCTGCTCGATGCCGGGCATTCACAGCCCCCGGCGTGCCGCGGCCGACGGCCGCGTGACCGCGGAAGTTCTCCCGCGCCGCCCACGTGCCGGAACGGCGCGCGTTTTCCGCTTCGGGAATTCCGGGACGGCGTGCCCGCGGGATTCGACGACAGGCGGTTCATAAAAGCCTTCGCGTGGTTCTCCAGCTGTCTTCCGCGCATTCTTGAGCATGGTCCTCACCCCATAGAGTCCGGTCACTTGCCGTGGTGGGCGGGAAGTCCCGCGGTGAGCACGCGCAGACCGCGGCGAGGGAAACCTGAACGGCCGGAGCGGAGCAGCGGCGTGCCGGCGATTCGTCGGCAGGGGGTTCGGCGGGCCGCCGCGACGGCCGCCCCGTCATTTCGGAGACTAGCAGCCGGTTCTCGGCGGGAAAGGGCCGGAAAAGGTGTGCGCGGCGGCTTCCCCGTCCGCGGCGGCGTTTCGTCAGCCGTCTGTCAGCGAGGGGTCAGATCCCTTTGTCAAGCTACGGACGGCCGGAATTCTGGGAACGGAGCGAAGACGGGTCCGCACCGCTCGGGCACGCGACTTGAGGAGACGTAGTGACGGGTACGGGACTGACGGACGTGCTTCCGCTGTCACCGCTTCAGAACGGTCTGCTGTTCCACGCCCTGTACGACGAGCGGGCCGCGGACGTGTACGTCGTCCAGTTCGTCCTCGACCTGCGCGGACCCCTGGACGCCGACCGGCTGCGGGCCGCCGTCGAGGCCCTGCCGCGCCGTCACCCCAACCTGCGGGCGGGCTTCTGGCAGGAGGGCATGAAGCGCGCCGTCCAGGTCATCCCCCGCACCGTGCGGCTGCCCTGGACCGTGCACGACGCCACGGAGGTGCCGGCGGCCGAACGGTCCGCCGCCTTGGAGCGGGTGCTCGCGGCGGACCGGGCCACCCGGTTCGACCCGGCGCGTCCGCCGCTGACCCGGTGCACCCTGGTCGCCTTCGGACCCGAGGAGCACCGGCTGGTCCTCAGCCACCACCACCTGCTCATCGACGGCTGGTCCATGCCCCTGCTGCTCGCCGACCTGTTCGCGCTGTACGGCAACGGCGGCGACGAGTCGGCGCTGCCCCCGCCGGCCTCGTTCCGCGACCACCTGGCCTGGCTCGCCGCCCGGGACACCGCCGCCGACACCCGCGCCTGGCGGGAGGAACTGGCCGGGCTCGGCCAGCCGACCACGGTGGCACGCACCCCCGTTCCGGCCGACCGGGCCGACCTGGCGGACCGGGACGCGGCCCCCGCCTTCCGGCAGGAGTACGTCGAACTCGACGAGGCGGCGACCACGGCCCTCGTCACCGGGGGGCGGCGCCACGGCCTCACCCTCAACACCCTGGTGCAGGGGGCGTGGGGGCTGCTGCTCGGCGCGCTCACCGGCAGCGACGACGTCACCTTCGGCGCGGTCGTCTCCGGCCGGCCGCCCGAGGTCGAGCGGTCCGAGACGATGGTCGGCCTGTTCATCAACACCGTGCCGGTACGGGTGCGCGTCGACCCCGGCCGGAGCCTCGCCGACAGCCTGCGGCGGCTCCAGGAGGCCCAGGCGCGGCTGACGGACCACCAGTACGCCGGCCTGCCCGTCATCCAGCGCGCGGCCGGGCTCCCGGAACTCTTCGACACGCTCGTCGTTTTCGAGAACTACCCGCTCGAGGCCGACGCCCTCGACCTGGCGGCCGCCGGTGTGCGGCTGCACGGCCTCGACGTGCGGGACGCCACGCACTACCCGCTCAGCCTGGTCGCCATCCCCGGACCGCGGCTGCGCCTGCGCGTCGAACACCATCCCGGTCGGTGCGCACCCGAGGTGGCGGAGGGCCTCGCGGCGCGCCTGGGCCGCCTGCTGCACACCATGGCCCGCGACCTCGACGTCCCCGCCGCGCGCGTGGACCTGCTGTCCGCCGAGGAGCGCGCCGCCGTGCTGCCCACGCCGCACGCCACCGAACGGCCCTTCCCCGACCGGACGCCGGCGGAACTCCTCGACCGCCAGGCCGCGCTCACCCCGGACGCCACCGCGGTCGTCCACGGCGACGTCCGGCTGACGTACCGGGAGCTCGCCTCCCGCTCCAACCGCCTGGCCCGGCTCCTCGTCCGGCGCGGCGCGGGCACCGAGGACCTCGTCTCCCTCGCGCTCCCGCGCGGCGCCGACCAGGTCGTCGCGTTCGTCGCCGTGCTGAAGGCCGGCGCGGCCTACACCCCCATCGACACGTCCTACCCGCGCGAGCGCGTCCGCTTCCTCCTCGCCGACGCCGCGCCGGCGGCCGTCGTGACCACCGCCGCCGAGGCACACCTGCTGCCGCCGGGCACCGACCCGGTCGTCCTGGACGGCCCCGCGTGCGCGCGGGAACTGGCCGCCCTGCCGGACACCGACCTCACCGACGCCGACCGGCTGCGTCCGCTGACCACCGCGCACCCCGTCTACGCGCTGTACACCTCCGGCTCCACCGGCCGGCCCAAGGGCGTCGTCATGCACGCGAAGCCGCTGCTCAACCTGATGGCCTGGTACACCCGCGCGATACCCGGCCCGGCCGGCAGCGTGGTCTCGCAGTTCTCCACCCTCGCCTTCGACCCCGCTCCGCTGGAGATGCTCTGCGCCCTCACCCAGGGGCAGACCGTCACCGTGGCGAGCGACCTCGCCCGCCACGACCCGCAGGAACTGCTCCACTGGCTGGAGCGGGACGGCGCCCGCCACCTCTACACCACCCACACCGTCCTGGAGGCCCTCGCCGACGCGGCCGCCACCGGTGACCGGGACCTCCCCGAACTCCTGGAGGTCGTCCAGGCCGGGGAAGCCCTCACCCCCGGCGAGGACCTCAAGCGGCTCTTCCGCGGACATCCCGGCCGCCGTCTGCACAACCTCTACGGGCCCACCGAGACGCACGTGGTGACCGCCGCGGTCCTCGCCGGCGACCCCGACGGCTGGCCCGACGAGGTGCCCATCGGCACGCCCGTGCCCAACACCCGGCTGTACGTGCTCGACGAGTGGCTGCGCCCGACGCCTCCCGGTGTCGCGGGGGAGCTCTACGTCGGCGGGGTGATGCTCGCCCGCGGCTATCTGCGCCGGCCCGGTCTGACCGCGGCCCGGTTCGTCGCGGACCCCTTCGGCCCGCCGGGAGCCCGGCTGTACCGCACCGGAGACCTGGTGCGGCTGCGCCCCGACGGCGCCCTGGACTTCCTCGGCCGCGCCGACGACCAGGTGAAGATCGGCGGCCAGCGGGTGGAACCCGGCGAGACCCGCGCCGCCCTGGAGCGCCTCGCGGACGTCGCGCAGGCCTGCGTCCTCGTCCGCGAGGACACCCCCGGTGCCAAGCGGCTGGTCGCCTACGCCGTTCCCGCGCCCGGCCGCAGCCCCGACCCGGCCGGGCTGCGCGACGAACTGGCGCGTACGCTGCCCGCCGCGCTGGTCCCGGCGGCCTGCGTCGTGCTCGACGAACTGCCGCGCAACGCCAACGGCAAGATCGACCGGCAGGCGCTGCCCGCCCCGGCCGCCGGCCACCGCGCCGGCGGACCCGCGCCCCGCGACGCCCGGGAGGCGCTGCTCGTCCGGCTCTTCGAGGAGGTGGTCGGCGTCCGCGGCGTCGGCGTGGACGACGACTTCTTCGCCCTCGGCGGCGACAGCATCATGTCGATGCAGCTCGCCGGGCGGGCCCGAAAGGCGGGCCTGGAGCTCTCCCCGCGCGACGTCTTCGAACGGCGCACCGCGGCCCGGCTCGCCGCCGGCGCCGCCGTGGCCGAGGACCGCGCCGCGGGTGCGCGGCCGGCCGGCGCGTCGCACACGGAGGGCGCCGGCCCCTTCCCGGTGACGCCGATCATGCACTGGTTCCGCACCCTCGACGGCCCCGTCGACGGATTCAGCCAGTCCGTGGTCCTGCGCGTCCCGGCGGCCCTGGACGAGCCCCGGCTCGCCGCCCTGCTGCAGACCGTGGTCGACCGGCACGAGGCGCTCCGGATGCGCGTGACGACCCGTCCCGACGGCACCTGGGCGCCCGAGATCCTGCCGGTCGGCTCCGTGGACGCCGCGTCGCGCATCCGCCGGGTCGACGTACGCGGCCTCGGCACCCAGGCGCTGCGCGAGGTGCTGGAGAAGGAGGGCGCCGCGGCCGACGGGCTGCTGCGCCCCGCGCTCGGCGACGTGCTGCGCGCGGTCTGGTGCGACGCCGGGGACCGCGCGGGCCGATTACTGCTGACGGTGCACCACTTCTGCGTGGACGGCGTCTCCTGGCGGATCCTCCTCGCCGATCTCGCCGCCGCCTGGCCGGCCGTCTCCGCCGGACGCCCGCCCGAGCCGGAACCCGTCGCCACGCCTCTGAGGCGGTGGGCGCACCGGCTCGACGAACTGGCCCACAGCCCCGTCCAGCGCGAGCAGTTGCCGTTCTGGCGCCGGCTGGCCCGGCCGGCCGAGTCCCTGCCGTCCCTGGTGCCGCCGGACCCGAAGCGCGACGTCGCGGGCACCGCCCTTCTCGTCACCGCCGAACTGCCCGCCGACCTCACCAGGGCGCTGCTCACCTCGGTGCCGGCGGCGTTCCACGCGGGCATGAACGACATCCTGCTCACCGCCCTGACGGCGGCGGTCACCGACTGGCGGCGCAGTCGCGGCTCGTACGCGACCGACCTGCTCGTCGACATCGAGGGGCACGGACGTGACGCGGTCGGTGACGACGTGGACCTGTCCCGCACCGTCGGCTGGCTGACGTGTCTGCACCCGGTGCGCCTCGACATCGGCCGGGTCGACCACCGGGAACTGCGGGCGGGCGGCCCCGCGCTCGGCCGCGCGGTCAAGCGCGTCAAGGAACAGCTGCACGCCGTGCCGGGCCGGGGAGTCGGTCACGGTCTGCTGCGCCACCTGAACGAGGACACCGCGCCGCTCCTGGCCGACGGGGCCCGGGCGCAGTTGCTCTTCAACTACCTCGGGCGGTTCCCGGAACCGGACGACACCGACTGGTCGCCCGCGCCCGAGGCGCCACCGCTGGGCGGCAGCGTCGATCCCCGCCTGCCGTTCGGACGGTCGCTCACCCTCAACGCCTTCGCCCGGGAGCACGCCGACGGGCCGCGGCTGACGGCCCTGTGGTCATGGCCCGGTGCGCTGTGGACGCGCGAGGACATCGAGGAGCTGGCCGAGGGCTGGTTCACGGTGCTCGGAGCGCTCGTGCGGCACACCGGTGCCCAGGGGGCGGGCGGCCGCACCCCCTCCGACCTGCCGATGGTGGAACTGAGCCAGACGGACATCGACCTGCTCGAAAGCGAACTGGGCGAGGAAGACGAGGCGACGCAGTGACCAGGTCCCGGATCGACGACGTACTGCCGCTCTCCCCCCTCCAGGAAGGGCTGCTGTTCCTGTCCCGGTACGACGACAGCGGCAGTGACGACGTCTATGTGGTGCAGTTCCGTTTCGACATCGACGGTCCCCTGGACGGCGGCCGGATGCGGGCGGCCGCCGAGAGCCTGCTCGTGCGCCACCCCAACCTGCGGGCCGGCTTCCGTCAGCAGCGCCGCGAGGGCCGTCCGGTGCAGGTCGTGCCCCGCACGGTCCGCCTCCCGTGGGAGGAGGTGGACCTGTCCGCCCTGACCGAGGACGAACGCGTCGCCGAGACGGACCGGCTGCTCGCGGCGGACCGGGCACGCCGCTTCGACCTCGCGCGGCCCCCGCTCATGCGGTTCACGCTGATGCGCCTGGGCCCGCGCACCCACCGCCTGGTCTTCACCCACCACCACCTGCTCCTCGACGGCTGGTCGATGGGCCTGCTCATCAAAGAGCTGTTCGCCCTGTACGAGCGGCCCGCCGGCCAGCACGAACTGCCCACCACCGTCCCCTACCGCGACTACCTGGGCTGGCTGGCCCGGCAGGACGACGCGGCGGCCCGCGAGGCGTGGAGCCGCGCGCTCGCCGGAGTCGAGGAACCGACGCTCGTCGCCGGCCAGGAACGCGGCCGCGCCACCGGGGCGACCGCCGAACTCGTCACCGATCTGTCCGAGGAACTGACCGCGGCCCTCGTGGCGCGCGGCCGGTCCGCCCGCCTGACCCTCAACACCCTGGTCCAGGGCGCGTGGGGACTCCTCGTCGGCGGACTCACCGGCCGCAGCGACGTCACCTTCGCCGAGATCGTCTCCGGGCGCCCGGCCGACCTGTCCGGCGCCGAGACGATGATCGGCATGTTCGCCAACGCGCTGCCGGTACGGCTGACCGCCGCGCCCGGCGAGTCCATGGCCGCGGCGCTGCACCGGCTCCAGGACCGGCGCGGCGAGCTGATGCCCCACCAGCACCTCGGGCTGAGCACCATCCAGAGCCTGGTCGAGCCCGCCGAGCTGTTCGACACGATGGTGATCTTCGAGAACTACCCGCTCGACCCGGACACCCTCCAGGCCACCGCGGGCGACATCAGGCTCACCGAGGTCAGCGAACACGCCGCCACGCACTACCCGCTGTGCCTGATGGTGCTTCCCGGGGCCCGGCTGCGCCTGAGGCTGAGCTATCGCAGCGACCTGTACGACCAGGACACCGTCGCGCGGTACACCGAGCGGCTCACCGCCCTCCTCGAACTCCTCGCCCACGACCTGGACCGCCCGGCCGCGGCGGTCGACGTGCTCTCCGCGGCCGAACGCTGGGATCTGCTGGTCACGCGCAACGACACCGCCCGCCCCGTGCCCGGCACGGCCGTGCCGCAGCTGTTCGCCGAGCAGGTCCGCGAGCACCCCGACGCCGTCGCCGTGCGCGCCGGCGGGCGGGAGCTGACCTACGCCGGCCTGGACGCCCGGTCCGCGCTGCTGGCCGGCCGGCTCGCCGCGCTGGGCGCGGGACCGGAACAGCGGGTCGCGGTCATGGTCGAGCGCACCACGGACCTGCCGGCCACGCTGCTCGCCGTCCTGCGGACGGGAGCCGCCTACGCCCCCCTCGACCCGCTGCACCCGGCCGAGCGGATCGCCCGGGTCCTCGACGACATCCGCCCGGTGTGCGTGGTCACCGGCGGCACCGACACCCCGCCGCTGCCGGCCGGAGTCCCGGTGCTGCGGCTCGCGGACCTGCCCGCGGACGAGGAGGCCGGCGGCGCCGAGGAGGGACCGGCCGCGGCCTGGCCGGAGCCCCACCCCGAGCAGGCCGCGTACGTCATCCACACCTCGGGCTCGACGGGCCGCCCCAAGGGTGTGGTCGTCCCGCACCGCGCGCTGGCCAACCACCTCGCCGACATGCGGGAGCGGGTGCCGATGGGCCCCGGCGACCGGCTGCTGGCCGTCACCACCGTGTCCTTCGACATCGCGGCGCTGGAGATCTTCCTGCCGCTGACCGGCGGCGCCACCGTCGTCCTCGCCGACCAGGACACCGTCCTGGACCCGGCGTCCCTGGCGGAGGCGATCACCGCCTCCGGCGCCACCGTCATGCAGGCGACGCCGACCCTGTGGCGCACCCTGGCCGACGACCACACCGACGCGCTGCGCGGCCTGCGGGTCCTCACCGGCGGCGAGCCCCTCCCGGACGACCTGGCGGCGGCACTGACCGGCGCCGCCGCCGAGGTGATCAACCTCTACGGGCCCACCGAGACCACCATCTGGTCGACGGCCGCCCCCTTGAGCCCCGGCGCCCCCGTCACCATCGGTCGTCCGATGGTGAATACGCGGGTGTATGTGCTGGATGGTGGGTTGCGGCCGGTGCCGGTGGGGGTGCGGGGGGATCTGTATGTGGCGGGTGCGGGGTTGGCTCGTGGTTATGGGGGGCGTGCGGGTCTGACGGCGGAGCGTTTTGTCGCTGATCCGTTCGGTGGTGCGGGTGGGCGGATGTATCGGACGGGTGATGTGGCGGTGTGGCGGGCGGACGGTGTGCTGGAGTTCGCCGGTCGGGTGGACGGGCAGGTGAAGATCCGTGGTTTCCGGGTGGAGGCCGGCGAGATCGAAGCCGCCCTGCGCACCCACCCGCAGGTCACCGAGGCCGTCGTCGTCGCCCGTGCCGAGCCGGACGGCACCCGGCGCCTGGACGGCTACGTCGTGCCCGCGGCCGCCGGCGAGGCCCCTTCCGCGCAGCAGGAGCGGGAGCAGGACCGGGAGTTCGGCTGGCGCGAGGTGTACGACCGGCTCTACCGGGACCGGGACGGCGAGCCCTACGCCGCCTGGAACAGCAGTTATGACGGTGAGCCGATTCCGGTGGTCGAGATGGAGGAGTGGCGGGCGGGTGCGGTGGGGCGTGTCCGTGCGCTGGGTCCGGGTCGGGTGCTGGAGATCGGGGTGGGGAACGGTCTGCTGCTGCGGGAGTTGGCGGGGCGGGCGGAGTGCTATTGGGGTACGGATCTGTCCGGTGTCGCGGTGGAGGGGCTGCGGCGGGCGATCGCCGGTGAGCCGTGGGCCGGGCGGGTGGAGCTGCGGGTGGGGTCTGCTCTGGAGACGGAGTCGTTGCCGGAGGGGTTCTTCGACACGGTGGTGCTGAACTCGGTGGTGCAGTACTTCCCCGGTGCGCGGTACACGGTGGAGGTGCTGCGCAAGGCGGTACGCCTGCTGGCACCCGGCGGCCGGATCTTCATCGGCGACGTCCGCGACCTCCGCCACCACCGCACGCTGCGCACCGCCATGGAACTGGAGCGCGCCGCCCGCACCGGCGAGGGCACCGACGCGGCGGCCGTCCGGGCCGCCGTCGCACGGGGTGTCGCCGCGGAGGAGGAACTCCTCTTCGATCCCGCCTTCTTCAGCGCCCTGCGCGAGGTCGTGCCGGCCCTCGACGGCGTCGACGTACGCGTCAAGAGCGGTGTGCACCACAACGAGCTCAGCCGCCACCGCTACGACGTCGTCCTGCACACGGCCGACGACGCCACTCCCAGGGCGGCGGAGCTGCCCGCCCTGGTCTGGGGCACCGACGTCACCGGCACCGGCGCGCTCGCCGACCTGCTGGCCGGCGGCACCCCCCTGCGCGTCACCGCACTGCCCAACCCCCGCCTCGCCGGCGAACTCGCCGCCGAGGCCCGGCTCGAGGACGGCGAGGACCCGAGCGCCGCCCACAGCGCCCTGTCCCGGCCCGGGGAACCGGGCGTCCCCGACCCCGCCGAACTCGTCGCGCTGGCCGCACGGCACGGGCACCACCTCTGCCTCGGGTGGTCGGCCACCGGCCCCACGTCGAGCCTCGACGCCGTCTTCACGCCCGTGGACGCCGGCCCGGCCCCCCTCTACGCCGACCTGTGCCCCGCGGCTCCCGCCGGGACGGAGCCCGCCGGGGGCGGGCTCACCAACGACCCGCTGCGCACCGCCGGCGCCCCCGCGCTGGCCCAGGAGCTGCGCCCCTACCTCCGCGAGCGCCTGCCGGAGTACATGGTGCCCGCCACCCTCACCGTCCTGGACGCCCTGCCGCGCACCGCCAACGGAAAGGTCGACCGGCGCTCCCTGCCCGACGCGAAGCCCCTGGCCCGCACCGGGCGGGCCGCCCGGACCCCGCAGGAGGAGATCATGTGCTCCCTCTTCGCGGACGTCCTCGGCCTGCCCCAGGTGAGCCCGACGGACAACTTCTTCGACCTGGGCGGCCACTCGCTGCTCGGCACCCGGCTGATCAACCGGGTGCGCTCCACCCTCGGCGTGGATCTGCCGATCCGCCGGCTCTTCCAGCACGCCACCCCGGCCGGGCTCGCCGCGCTGCTGCACGAAGAGGGCCGGGCGGGCCGGCCCGTGCTGCGGGCCAGGGACCGCGACGGCGAACAGCCCCTGTCGTTCGCGCAGAGCCGGCTGTGGTTCATCAACCAGATGGAGGGCCCGAGCCCGACCTACCACCTTCCGCTCGGCCTGCGGATCTCCGGAGCGCTGGACCAGGACGCCCTGCGCGCGGCCCTGAACGACCTGATGGTCCGCCACGAGAGCCTGCGCACCGTCTTCCCCGCGCCCGGCGGGCGACCCGCCCAGCACATCATCGACCCCGCCCCGCCCTGTCCCCTGCGGGTCACGCACGTCGCCGCCGACCACCTGGACGAGGCCGTCGCCGACGCCGTCCGCGCCCCCTTCGACCTGGCCACCGAGCCACCCCTGCGCGCCGAGCTGTTCCCCTACGGCGAGCAGCAGGCCCTCCTCGTCCTGACGTTGCATCACATCGCGGGGGACGGGTGGTCGCTGGGTCCGTTGGGGCGGGATCTGGCGGTGGCGTACGAGGCGCGGTGCCGGGGTGAGGCGCCGGGGTGGGCTGCGTTGCCGGTGCAGTACGCCGATTACGCGGTCTGGCAGCGTGAGCTGCTGGGGGAGGAGTCCGACGGCGAAAGTGAGATGGCGCGTCAGCTGGGGTATTGGCGGGGGCGGCTGGCGGGGTTGCCGGACCAGTTGGAGATTCCGACCGACCGGCCTCGTCCGGCGGTGTTCACGCACCGGGGCGGGAGTGTGGCTTTCCGGTTGGAGCCGGAGTTGCACGCGGGGTTGGTGTCGTTGGCGCGTGAGTCGTCGGCGACGCTGTTCATGGTGGTGCAGGCGGGTCTGGTCGCGTTGCTGTCCCGGCTGGGGGCGGGGGCGGACGTGGCGGTGGGGTCGCCGGTGGCCGGCCGCACGGACGAGGCGCTGGACGATCTGGTCGGGTTCTTCGTGAACACGCTGGTGCTGCGGACCGATGTGTCGGGTGATCCGTCCTTCGGTGAGCTGCTGGGCCGGGTCCGGGAGGGCGATCTGGCGGCCTACGCCCACCAGGACGTGCCCTTCGAACGCCTCGTGGAGGAGCTGAACCCCCAGCGCTCCCTGTCCCGCAACCCCCTCGTCCAGGTCATGCTCGCCCTGCAGAACACCGCCGAGGCGGCGTTCCGGCTGCCGGGCCTGATCATCGAACCCGAGCGCATCCGGCCCGAGGTCTCCCGCTTCGACCTCGCCGTCTTCCTCACCGAGGCGCACACCGACCACGGCGACCCCGACGGCGTGTGGGGCCTCGTGGAGTACAGCGGCGACCTCTTCGACCAGGAGACGGTCCAGCGGTTCGCCGACCGTCTCCTCGCGCTCCTGCGCGCCTGCGTCGACGACATGGGCCAGCGCATCGGGGCGGTCGACCTGCTGGAGCCCGGTGAGCGCCACCGCGTGCTGAGCGAGTGGAACGACACGGCCCGCCCCGACGTCCCGGCGCCCACCACCCTCACCGCCCGCTTCGCGCAACTCGTCGCGCGGGCGCCCGAGGCGCCCGCCGTCTCCGCCGACGGCACCACGCTCACCTACGCCGAACTCGACCGGCGCTCGGCGCGGCTCGCCCACCTCCTGCGCGACCACGGCGTCGGCGACGAGACCCCGGTGGCCATGCTCACCGAACGCGGAGCCCACCTCGCCGTCGGCGTCCTCGGCGTCCTGCGGGCCGGCGGCGCCTACGTGCCCCTGAACGCCGACCACCCGCCGGCCCGCAAGGCCCTCGTCCTCGCCCGCACCGCGGCGCCGGTCCTGCTCACCGACCGCGCCCTGAAGGAGGAGGCGGCGGGGTACGGCCTCCCGCTGATCGTCCTCGACGAGCTGCCGCCCCTCACCGGGGAGCCGGCCGCCCTGCCGCCGGTCACGGACCCCGAGCGGCTGGCCGCCATCATGTACACCTCCGGCTCCACCGGCGAGCCCAAGGGCGTCGCGCTCACCCACGGCGGCATCGAGTGCCTGCGCCACGACCGCTGTTGGGTGCCCGGCAGCACCGACCGGGTGCTGCTGCACTCCGCGCACGCCTGGGACGCCTTCAACATGGAGTTCTGGCTGCCGCTGATGGCCGGCGGCCACGTGGTGACGGCCCCGCCCGGACGGCTCGACCTGCGCGTCCTCGAACGGCTCGTCACCCGCTGGGACATCACCGGACTGCTGCTGCCCACCGGTGTCTTCAACGCCGTCGCCGACGACCGCACCGACTGGCTGGCCGGCCTGACCGCGCTGTGGACCGGCGGTGACGTGCTGTCCCCGGCGGCCGCGGCCCGCCTCGCCGCCGACTGCCCCGACACCGCCGTCCTCAACGGGTACGGCCCCACCGAGACGACCGTCTACGCCTCCCGGCACACCTTCCGCGGCACGTGCGACCCCGAACTGCCCGTCCCCATCGGCGTGCCGCTGGACGACATGCGGCTGTACGTCCTCGACGACCGCCTCTCCCCGGTCCCCGTGGGTGTGCCCGGTGAGCTGTACATCGCCGGGTCCGGCATGGCCCGCGGCTACTTCCGGGCGCCCGCCGAGTCCGCCGCCCGGTTCGTCGCCGACCCCTTCGGCGGGGCCGGCGGCCGTCTGTACCGCACCGGTGACGTGGTCCGCCGGGACCGGGACGGCCGGCTGCACTTCGTCGGCCGCGCCGACTCCCAGGTGAAACTGCGCGGTCTGCGGGTGGAACTGGGTGAGGTCGAAACCGCCCTGCGCAGCCATCCGCAAGTGGCCCAGGCCGTCGCGATCGTCCGCGAGGACCGGCCGGGCGACCGGCAGCTCGTCGCCTACGTGGTGCCGGGGGAGGACACCGGCCGCGACCGGGACGGCGAGGCCGAACAGGTCGCGGAGTGGCACGACGTCTACCAGGAGGTCTACCAGGACGCGGCCACGGCCGAGTTCGGGGCCAACTTCACCGGCTGGAGCAGCAGTTACGACTCTCGGCCCATTCCGCTGCCGCAGATGCGGGAGTGGCGCGCGGCCACCGTCGACCGCATCCGCGAGCTGGACCCCCGCCGGGTCCTGGAGATCGGTGTGGGCAGCGGGCTGATCCTGTCCCAGCTCGCCGACGACTGCGAGAGCTACTGGGCCACGGACTTCTCCGCCGCCGCCGTCGAGGCGCTGCGCGTCCAGCTGGAGGGCCGGCCGGCCACCCGGTCCCGGGTCCACCTGCGCGTCCAGGCCGCCGACGTCACCGACGGTCTGCCCGAGAACCACTTCGACACCGTCGTCATCAACTCCGTCGTGCCCTACTTCCCGCACGGCGCCTATCTCGTCGACGTCATCGAGGGGGCGCTGCGCCTGCTCGCCCCCGGCGGTCACCTGTTCATCGGCGACGTCCGCAATCAGCGGCTGCTGCGCTGCTTCAGCGCGGCGGTGCGGCTGCACCAGGCCGACGACACGGCCGACGCGGCCGGCGTGGCCCGCGGTGTCGACCAGGGCGTGCTGCTGGAGACCGAACTCCTCGCCGACCCCGAGTTCTTCCCGGCGCTGCGCACCCGCCTGCCGGACCTCGACGCCGTCGACGTACGGGTCAAGCGCGGCACGCACCACAACGAGCTCAGCCGGCACCGCTACGACGTGGTGCTCCGCAAGCGCGGCGGCCCCGCCGCCCCGGCGGCCGGCTCCGGCCTGACCGTGTCGTGGCCCCGCGACCTCGGCGGGATTCTCGCCCTGGAGCGCCTCCTGAGCGACGGACCCGCCGTCCTGCGCGTCGAGGACGTGCCCAACGCCCGGCTGGCCGGGGAGACGACCGCCCTGCGGCTGCTCGACGGGGCGGGCGACCTCGACGCCGCCCGGCGCGCGGTCCGCGACGGCACCGGTGTGCCGGACGCCGTCGATCCCGAGGCGCTGCACGAGCTCGGCGCACGGTTCGGCTACCGCACCGCCGCGACCTGGTCCGCCACCTCCTCGGACGGCGCCCTGGACGTGCTGTTCACCACGGCGACGCCGGGCACCGCCCCCGTCGGCCCGGTGATCGACGGCCTGTACAGCCCGGCGGCGAGCGGGTCCGCCGACCCCCTGGCGTTCACCAACAGCCCTCGCCGCGCCGGCCTGACCGGCGCCCTCGTCGGCACCCTGCGCGACCACCTGCGCGACCGGCTGCCCGCACCCACCGTGCCGGCGGCGTTCGTGGTGCTGGAGCGGTTGCCGTTGACGGTGAACGGGAAGCTGGACCGGGCGGCGTTGCCGGTGCCGGAGTTCTCCGGTGGTGGGCGTGGGCGGGTGGCGCGTTCGCCGCGTGAGGAGATTCTGTGCGGTCTGTTCGCCGAGGTGCTGGGTGTGGCTTCGGTGTCGGGGGACGACGATTTCTTCGAGGCGGGCGGGCATTCGCTGCTGGCGACGCGGCTGGTGAGCCGGGTGCGTTCGGTGTTCGGTGTGGAGCTGGCGGTGCGGTCGCTGTTCGACAGTCCGACTCCGGCGGGGCTGGTGCGTCATCTGGACGCGGCCGGTGCCGCCCGGACTCCTCTGCGTCCGGCCGACCGTGTCGGTGCGCTGCCGTTGTCCTTCGCCCAGTACCGGCTGTGGTTCCTCAACCAGATGGAGGGCCCGAGCCCGACCTACAACATCCCGCTCGCCCTGCGGTTGTCCGGCCGTCTCGACGAGGACGCGCTGCGGGCGGCCCTGAACGACCTGGTGGCCCGCCACGAGAGCCTGCGCACCGTCTTCCCCGACGAGGGCGGCACACCCCGCCAGGAGATCGTCCCCGCCGACCGGGCCCGTGTGCCGCTCGTCGTGGCGCGGACGACCGAGGACGACCTGCAGGCCGCGCTCACCGAGGGGGGCCGCACCGGGTTCGACCTCGCCCGCGAACTGCCGCTCCGTGCCCACCTGTTGCGCGTCTCGCCCACCGAATGCGTGCTGCTGCTGAACCTGCACCACATCGCGGGCGACGGCTGGTCGATGGCACCCCTGACCCGCGACCTCATGACGGCGTACGAGGCGCGGTGTCTGGGGGAGTCGCCGGAATGGACGGCGCTGCCGGTGCAGTACGCCGATTACGCGCTATGGCAGCGTGACCTGCTGGGCGAGGAGTCCGACGGCGGCAGCGAGATGGCACGCCAGCTCGACCACTGGCGCCGGAACCTGGCCGCGCTTCCCGCCGAGATCACCCTGCCCGCCGACCGCCCCCGTCCCGCCGTCGCGGGCTACGACGGAGCCCTGGTCCGCTTCCGGTTGGAGCCGGAGTTGCACGCGGGGTTGGTGTCGTTGGCGCGTGAGTCGTCGGCGACGCTGTTCATGGTGGTGCAGGCGGGTCTGGTCGCGTTGCTGTCCCGGCTGGGCGCGGGGGCGGACGTGGCGGTGGGCTCGCCGGTGGCCGGCCGCACCGACGAGGCGCTCGACGACCTGGTCGGGTTCTTCGTGAACACGCTGGTGCTGCGCACCGATGTGTCGGGCGACCCGTCCTTCGGTGAGCTGCTGGGCCGGGTCCGGGAGGGCGATCTGGCGGCCTACGCCCACCAGGACGTGCCCTTCGAACGCCTCGTGGAGGAACTCAACCCCCAGCGCTCCCTGTCCCGCAACCCCCTCGTCCAGGTCATGCTCGCCCTGCAGAACATGCCTCGTGCCGAAGTGGCCCTGCCCGGGCTGCGGGTGCGGCCCGAACCCCTCGACATCGGCATCTCCAAGTTCGACCTCTCCTTCCACCTGCGGGAGAGCCGCGGCGCCGACGGAGGGGAAGGCGGTATCGACGGAGTCCTCGAATACAGCACCGACCTGTTCGACCACGACACCGTCCGCGCGCTCGCCGACCGGCTGACCGCGCTGCTGCGGCAGGTCGTCGCCCACCCCGAACAGCCCATCAGCGCCGCCGAACTGCTCACCACCGCCGAGCGCGGCCGTCTGGCGCGGTGGAACGACACCGACGCGGCCCCCGTCATCGAGACCCTGCCCCGACTCCTGGAGGCCCAGGTCCACCGCACCCCGCACGCGCCGGCGGTGCGCCACGCGGGCACGGACACCGGTTACGCCGACCTCAACGCCCGGGCCAATCGGCTCGCCCGGCACCTGGTCCGGGCGGGCGTCGGCACCGAGGACCTCGTCGGGATCGCCCTGCCGCGCACCCCCGAACTCCTCGTCGCCGTATGGGCCGTGCTCAAGGCCGGTGCCGCCTACGTCCCGCTGGACCCCGGCTACCCGGCGCAGCGCCTGACCCTCATGCTCGACGACGCGGCCCCGGCGTACGTACTGACCACCCTCGACGGCGCGGCCGTTCTGCCGGACGCGGCTCGCTGCCTCGCCCTGGACGACCCCGGCGTCCGCGCGGGCGTGGCCGCCGAGGACCCCGGTGACCTGTCCGACGCCGACCGGCTCCGTCCGCTGCTCCCCGGCCACGCGGCCTACGCGATCTTCACCTCCGGCTCCACCGGCCGGCCCAAGGCCGTGGTCGTCCCGCAGCGCAACGTGGCCGACCTCGCGGCCTGGGCGGCCGGGGAGTTCGGCGCCGGCGGTCTGGCCTCGGTCACCGCCGGTACCTCCCTGAACTTCGACGTCTCGGTCTTCGAGCTGTTCTGCCCCCTGCTGAGCGGCGGACGCGTCGACCTGGTGGACGACGTGCTGGCCCTGGCCCGGGACACCGACGGCGGCGCGGGCGGCAGCGGCCTGGTCAGCACCGTCCCCTCCGCCATGGCCGCCCTGCTCGCCGACCCGAGCCTGCGGCTGCGGGCGCACACGCTGCTCTACGCGGGCGAGGCGCTGACCGCCGCGCTCGTCCGCGACACCCGCGCGGCCATGCCCGGCTGCCGGGTCCTCAACGTGTACGGCCCGACCGAGGCCACCGTGTACGCGACCCGGGCGGAGCTGTCGCCCGACGACGACCGGCAACCCACCATCGGCGGCCCGCTGCGCAATGTCAGCGCGCACGTCCTCGACGACCGACTGCGCCCCCTGCCCCCGGGATCGGCGGGTGAGCTGTACCTGGCGGGCGAACTCCACCTGGCCCGCGGCTATCTGAACCGGCCCGGCCTGACGGCGGAACGCTTCGTGGCCAATCCCTTCGGGGCGCCCGGCAGCCGCCTGTACCGCACCGGCGACCTGGTCCGCAGGCGCGCCGACGGGAGCATCGAGTACCTCGGCCGTCGCGACGACCAGGTCAAGATCCGCGGCTTCCGCATCGAACCCCGCGAGATCGAGGCCGTCCTCACGGCGCTGCCCGACGTCCGGGAAGCCGTCGTCACCGCGGTGCGCGACCAGGTCGGCGAACAGCGCCTCGTCGCGTACACCGTGGTCCGTACCGGCGGCGCCGTCACCACGGACACCCTGCGCGCCCAGGCGGTGCAGGCCCTGCCGGGCCACCTCGTGCCGGCGGCGTTCGTGGTGCTGGAGCGGTTGCCGTTGACGGTGAACGGGAAGCTGGACCGGGCGGCGTTGCCGGTGCCGGAGTTCTCCGGTGGTGGGCGTGGGCGGGTGGCGCGTTCGCCGCGTGAGGAGATTCTGTGCGGTCTGTTCGCCGAGGTGCTGGGTGTGGCTTCGGTGTCGGGGGACGACGATTTCTTCGAGGCGGGCGGGCATTCGCTGCTGGCGACGCGGCTGGTGAGCCGGGTGCGTTCGGTGTTCGGTGTGGAGCTGGCGGTGCGGTCGCTGTTCGACAGTCCGACTCCGGCGGGGCTGGTGCGTCATCTGGACGCGGCCGGTGCCGCCCGGACCGCTCTGCGTCCGGCCGACCGTGTCGGTGCGCTGCCGTTGTCCTTCGCCCAGTACCGGCTGTGGTTCCTCAACCAGATGGAGGGCCCGAGCCCGACCTACAACATCCCGCTCGCCCTGCGGCTCGCGGGACCGGTCGACCCCGAGGCCCTGCGGGCCGCCCTGCGGGACGTGGTCGTCCGCCACGAGGTGCTGCGCACCGTCTTCCCGGAGAGCGACGGCGTCGCCGTCCAGCGGATCCTCGCTCCGGAGGCGGCGGCCCCCGAGCTGACCGTGCGGACCGTCACGGAAGCCGGACTCGGCGACGCCCTCGACCGAGCCGCCCGGCACGCCTTCGACCTGGGCTCCGAACTGCCCGTGCGCGCCGACCTGTTCGTCCTCGGCGAGCAGCACCACGTGTTGCTGCTGACGTTGCATCACATCGCGGGGGACGGGTGGTCGCTGGGTCCGTTGGGGCGGGATCTGGCGGTGGCGTACGAGGCGCGGTGCCGGGGTGAGGCGCCGGGGTGGGCTGCGTTGCCGGTGCAGTACGCCGATTACGCGGTCTGGCAGCGTGAGCTGCTGGGGGAGGAGTCCGACGGCGAAAGTGAGATGGCGCGTCAGCTGGGGTATTGGCGGGGGCGGCTGGCGGGGTTGCCGGACCAGTTGGAGATTCCGACCGACCGGCCTCGTCCGGCGGTGTTCACGCACCGGGGCGGGAGTGTGGCTTTCCGGTTGGAGCCGGAGTTGCACGCGGGGTTGGTGTCGTTGGCGCGTGAGTCGTCGGCGACGCTGTTCATGGTGGTGCAGGCGGGTCTGGTCGCGTTGCTGTCCCGGCTGGGGGCGGGGGCGGACGTGGCGGTGGGGTCGCCGGTGGCCGGCCGCACGGACGAGGCGCTGGACGATCTGGTCGGGTTCTTCGTGAACACGCTGGTGCTGCGGACCGATGTGTCGGGTGATCCGTCCTTCGGTGAGCTGCTGGGCCGGGTCCGGGAGGGCGATCTGGCGGCCTACGCCCACCAGGACGTGCCCTTCGAACGCCTCGTGGAGGAACTCAACCCCCAGCGCTCCCTGTCCCGCAACCCCCTCGTCCAGGTCGTCCTCGCGCTCCAGAACACCCCGGACGCCGACTTCCGGCTGTCCGAGGCGCGCGCCGAGTACATCCCGCTGACCGCCGGCGCCTCCCGCTTCGACCTCTCCCTGTTCTGCTTCGAACGCGGCGAAGGCGTCGGCGGCCTGGACATGCTGGCGGAGTTCAGTACCGACCTGTTCGACCGCGAGAGCGTCGTCGCGCTTCTCGAACGACTGGCCAGGCTGCTGAGTTCTGCGGTCGCCGACCCCGGCGCACGCGTCTCGGCCCTGGACATACTGGCCGAGGAGGAACACCGCCGGCTCGTCGCCGGCTGGAACGCCACCGCACGCTCGCGCGGCGCCGATCCGGACAGCCTCCAGGCGGCCTTCCGCGCGCAGGCCGCGGCCACCCCCGACGCGATCGCGGTCCGCGCGGACGGGCGGGGCCTGACGTACCGGGAGCTCGACGAGCGGGCCAACCGGCTGGCGCACCGCATCATCGCGCTCGGTGCCCGGCCGCAGAGCGCCGTCGCCGTGCTGCAGGAGCGCTCCGCCGACCTGGTGGTGTCCCTGCTCGCCGTCGTCAAGGCCGGTTGCGTCTACGTGCCCCTGCACACCGGCTATCCGGCGTCGTGGATGCGGATGGCGATGGCGCGCACCGGGGCCCGCCTCCTGCTCACCGACCGCGCCATGCGCGAGCGGGACCTGAGGCACGACGGTCCGACCGTGGTCGTCGACGAGGACGACCGCACCGGCCTGCCGACCTCCGATCCGCTCGTCGCGGGCGGCCCCGACGACCTGGCCTACACCATGTTCACCTCGGGCTCCACCGGCGAGCCCAAGGGCGTCGAGATCACCCACCGGGACGTCCTCGACCTCGCGTTCGACCCGGTGTGGCACGGCCCCCGCGACGACGACGCCCGCGCCTGCGCCAACCCGCGCTGCTCGGCCGAACGGGTCCTCATGCACGCCCCGTACGCCTTCGACCCGGGCACCTTCGAACTCTGGGCGCCGCTGCTCAACGGCCACTGCGTCGTGGTCGCCCCGGCCGGCGAACTCGACCTCGGCACCCTCGAACGCGTCATGACCGACGAACGGGTCACCGGCGTGCTCTACACCGCGGGCCTGTTCCGGCTGATCGCCGAGGAGCGTCCGGAGAGCTTCACCGGCGTGCGCGAGGTGTGGACCGGAGGGGACGTGGTGTCCCCGGCCGCCGTCCAGCGCGTCCTGGACACCTGCCCCGACACCCGGGTCACCGCCATCTACGGGCCCACCGAGATCACCCTGTGCGCCACCCAGTACCCCATGCGCCACCCGCACCGCGTCGAGACCACCGTCCCGCTGGGTCGTCCGATGGTGAATACGCGGGTGTATGTGCTGGATGGTGGGTTGCGGCCGGTGCCGGTGGGGGTGCGGGGGGATCTGTATGTGGCGGGTGCGGGGTTGGCTCGTGGTTATGGGGGGCGTGCGGGTCTGACGGCGGAGCGTTTTGTCGCTGATCCGTTCGGTGGTGCGGGTGGGCGGATGTATCGGACGGGTGATGTGGCGGTGTGGCGGGCGGACGGTGTGCTGGAGTTCGCCGGTCGGGTGGACGGGCAGGTGAAGATCCGTGGTTTCCGGGTGGAGACCGGCGAGATCGAAGCCGCCCTCGTCCGTCACCCCGAACTCGCCCAGGCCACCGTGACCGTCCGCGAGGACCGGCCCGGCGACCGCGAGTTGGTCGCCTACGTCGTGCCCGCCGACGGGTCCGGTACTTCCGCCGCCCGCGACCTGCCCACCGAGGCCGAAGGCGTCCAGGAGTGGCAGGGCATCTACGACGACCTCTACCGGGAGCGGGACGGGGAGCCCTTCGCCGGCTGGAACAGCAGTTATGACGGTGAGCCGATTCCGGTGGTCGAGATGGAGGAGTGGCGGGCGGGTGCGGTGGGGCGTGTCCGTGCGCTGGGTCCGGGTCGGGTGCTGGAGATCGGGGTGGGGAACGGTCTGCTGCTGCGGGAGTTGGCGGGGCGGGCGGAGTGCTATTGGGGTACGGATCTGTCCGGTGTCGCGGTGGAGGGGCTGCGGCGGGCGATCTCCGGTGAGCCGTGGGCCGGGCGGGTGGAGCTGCGGGTCGGGTCCGCTGTGGAGACGGAGTCGTTGCCGGAGGGGTTCTTCGACACGGTGGTGCTGAACTCGGTGGTGCAGTACTTCCCCGGTGCGCGGTACACGGTCGAGGTGCTGCGCAAGGCGGTACGCCTGCTGGCCCCCGGCGGCCGGATCTTCATCGGCGACGTCCGCGACCTCCGCCACCACCGCACCTTCGCCGCGGCCGTCGCCCTGCACGGCGCCGACGCCTCCGCGGACCTCGCGGGCCTGCGCACGGCCGTCGAACGGGAGGTGATGCTGGAGAACGAACTCCTCCTGTCCCCCGACTTCTTCGCCGGCCTGCGCGCCGAGATCCCCGCCCTCACGGGGGCCGACATCGGCCTCAAACGCTCCGTGCACCACAACGAGCTGAGCTGCTACCGCTACGACGTCGTCCTGCGCACCGACAAGGCGGCCGACGCCGGACAGCCGCAGGTGCCCACCCTGCGCTGGGGCCGGGACATCACCGGGCTCGACCAGCTCGCCGACGCCCTCGGCGACGGCACCGGCCTGCGGATCGTCCGGGTGCCCGACGCCCGGACCGCGGCGCACCTGGCCGCGGCCACCGCCCTCGACAACGGCAGCGACCCCGAAGTGGTCCTCGCCCGGCTACGGGGTCCGGCGCCCGCCGGGCTGCCCGGCCCGGAGGACTTCCACCGGGCCGCGGCACGCCTCGGCCACCGCGCCGCCCTGGTGCCGGCTCCCGGCGAGCCGGGCGAGTACGACGTGACGCTGCTGCCCGGCACGGAGGAGCACGCCCCGCTGGGCCGGTACCGGGCCTCGGCGGAGGCCGCGGCGCTGCCCCTGTGGGCGCACGCCGGTGACCCGCGGCGGGCCGACGACCACGGCGCACTCGTGGCCAGGGTCCGCGCCGATCTCGCCGAGCGCCTGCCCGAGTACATGGTCCCCGGCTTCTTCGCGGTCCTCGACCGGCTGCCGCTGACCCCCAACGGCAAGGTCGACCACGGCTCGCTGCCCGAGGTGGGCCGGCGCACCTCGGCTCCCGGACGGCCGCCGCGCTCCCCGCAGGAGGAAGTGCTCTGCGCGCTGTTCGCCGAAGTGCTCGGAGTGCCCTCCGTCGGCGTCGACGACGACTTCTTCGCCCTGGGCGGGCATTCGCTGCTGGCCGCCCGGCTCATCAACCGGGTCCGGGTCACGCTGGGCATCGAACTCGCCGTGCGCGCCCTGTTCGAGACGCCGACCGTGGCCGGGCTCGCCGAACGGTCGGGCGTGTCCGACGGATCCGACGCCTTCGACGTGGTGATGCCGCTGCGCCGCGGCGGCGACCGGGCACCGTTGTTCTGCCTGCATCCGGCCGGCGGCATCAGCTGGGTGTACTCGGGCCTGCTGCGCTGGCTCGATCCCGGCAGGCCGGTGTACGGCATCCAGGCACGCGGCCTGACGCAGCCGGGCGCCACCCCCGCGACCATCTCCGAACTCGCGGCCGAATACGTCAGGGAGATCCGGGCCGTGCAGCCGGCCGGGCCGTACCACCTGCTCGGCTGGTCGCTCGGCGGGCTGCTCGCACACGCGGTCGCCGTCACCCTGGAGGCGCAGGGACAGAAGGTCGGCACCCTGGCGCTGATGGACGCCTACCCCGACATCGAACGGCCCGCCGGCGGGCAGGACCCGGGGGAGCTGACCCGGGGCATCCACCAGGTGCTGCTCACCGAGGCGGGCGTGGACCCGGCCCGCGCGGAGGGCCGGGACCTGGACCGTGCCGAGGTCGTCGCGCTGCTGAAG
Organism: uncultured Actinomycetota bacterium; assembly: GCA_963756705.1. Taxonomy (GTDB): domain Bacteria; phylum Actinomycetota; class Actinomycetes; order Streptomycetales; family Streptomycetaceae; genus Actinacidiphila. Next base: position 54,776 of record CAVWOS010000015.1, read on the forward strand.
GAGGGTGGCACGGCCCTGGCCGGCCTGATGGACGAGGACCGCGTCGAGGCGTTCACGGACGTCTTCGTGCACTGCAGCCGCATGATGTTCGACCCGCCCCTGGGAGCCGTCCGCAGTGACGTCCTGTTCTTCGCGGCCACCCGCGGCAGCGTCGAGGGCGCCCCGGGCGCCGACCGCTGGCGCCGCTACACCACGGGCGCGCTCACGGTGCACGACCTGGCCTGCTCCCACGCCCAGATGGTCGAGCCGGAACACATCCGGGTCGTCGGTACCGCACTGGCCGACCATCTCGACTCAGCTGACTGACCGCCCCGGTGTCCCACCAGGAAAGGTATGGAGAACCATGACCAACCCGTTCGAGGATCCCGAAGGCCGCTTCCTCGTCCTCGTCAACGACGAGGGCCAGCACTCCCTGTGGCCGGTCTTCGCCGACGTGCCCGAGGGCTGGACCGTCGCCCATGGTGAGGACAGCCGGGAGGCGGCCCTGGACTGGATCGAGGGTCACTGGACCGACATGAGGCCCAAGAGCCTGATCTCCCGCCTGGCCGGCGCGGGCGCGGCGGACGGGGGAGCGGCGGCCTCATGACAGGACCCCGTGCTGTGTCGTCCCCCTCCCTGGACCACGACGCGCAACGCCTCACGGCCCACCTCGACGCGCTCCGCCGCCGCCTGGATCAGCTGCCGAGCAAGGCCGTCCGCTCACCGACCGAGCAGAGCACGGCACGCCGGCTCCTCGCGGACGGCCGGGCCGCCCGCGAGGAGTTCCTGGGGTGCCACGTGCGGGACGTCCACGCCCGGCTGACCGACCACCTGCGCATCCCGCTGCGGGTGTCCGGTCTGCTCTCCGCCGCCGCGGAACGCTATCCGGGCCTGGTCCCCGGTGCGGCGGAACTGGCCGAGGAGCGCGGCAAGGCGCAGCGCGACAAGGAGGGCTGGGAGATCGACCAGGGCGTCTTCATCGGCCAGGTCCTCGACGATCCGGTCAGCGGCCGTCACCTCCTGCACTCCATGGCCCGGCCCCGTGAACGGGCCGAGCTCCTGCTCGACGAGTTCCGGCAGCAGGACACCGTGGACCTCGGCCCCGTCGCGGTGCACCACAAGAACGGCGTCGGCTACGTCGTCTTCCAGAACCACCGGTACCTCAACGCCGAGGACGACGCCTCCAACCAGGCGCTGGAGATCGCCGTCGACCTCGTCCTGCTCGACGACCGCATCGACGTGGGCGTACTGCGCGGCGGCGTCGCGACACACCCCAAGTGGGCCGGGCGGCGCGTCTTCGGGGCCGGCATCAACCTCACGCACCTGCGCCAGGGCCGCATATCCCTGGTCGACTTCTTCCTCGACCGGGAGATGGGCGCGGTGAACAAGATGCACCGGGGACACCCGGGCGACTTCACCGGGGAACGGGAGCCGCGCAGCCTGCGCGAGAAGCCGTGGATCGCGGCGGTGGACTCCTTCGCCATCGGCGGGGGCTGCCAGTTCCTGCTCGTGATGGACCACGTGGTCGCGGAGCACGGCTCCTACATCAACCTGCCCGCCGGACGCGAGGGCATCATCCCCGGCTGCGGGGTGATGCGGCTGCCCCGCTTCGTCGGCGAGGCCATCGCCCGGCAGGCCGTCCTGTTCAGCCGGGACATCCCCGTCGGCAGCCCGGAAGGGCGGATGGTCGTCGCCGACACCGTGCCGGCGGGGGAGATGGAGGCGGCGACGGACCGGGCGGTCGAAGGGCTGCGCGCCACCGGCCTGTCCAGCGTCCTGGCCAACCGCAGGGCCATGCGGATCGCCGGCGAACCGCTGGAGACGTTCCGCGCCTACATGGCCAACTACGCGCGCGAACAGGCCCACTGCGCCTACAGCCAGGCCGTCTTCGACAACCTGGAGCGCAACTGGGGCCGCTGACCGGCGCCTCGGGGCGTGCCGCACGCCGGTGCCCCCGCCCCGGACGGGGCGGGGGCACCGGCGTGCGCTCGGGTGCGGTCAGGCGCCGGGCCGGCCGGCCACGCCCCAGCGGGCCGGCGACACTCCCTGGAGCACCACCCAGGTCTGCTCCCGGGCGTCGTCGCCCAGGACCCGGCCCACGGCGTCGGTGAGTTCCGCGATCAGCTCCGCCTCCGTGGCGGAGTCCTTGAGCCGGCCTTCGAAGAGTTTGACCTCGATCAGTGGCATGGGCGGTGAACGTCCCCTCGTGTGGTGGGCGTGCGGTGGGGTGCGGTGCGGTTCATGCGGCCGCCACCGACGCGAGGGCGTCGTCCAGCGCCCACACGAGGTGGTCGAACTGCTCGTCGCTCAGGCCCGGGTGGCAGGGCAGGTTGACGTGCTCCTCGAACCAGAGCCGCTCGGCCACCGGACACTCCCCGGCGCGGTGGCCGCGGGCCTTCCACTCGGGCAGCAGGTGCATGGGGAAGTAGCGCAGGGCGATCTGCACGCCGCGCTCGTCGAGTCCGCGCACCAGCTTCTCCCGTACCTCCGGCCCGGCGGAGACGAAGAACGTGTACAGGTGGTGCGCGTGCTCGATGCCGGGGCCGGGACGCTGGACCCGGACGTGCGGGTAACGGGCGAGGACCTCGTCGAGCCGGGCCGAGATGGCCCTCCGACGGGCCACCAGGGCGTCCATGCGGTCCAGTTGCACGGTGCCGACCGCGCACGCCGCCTCGGAGAGGGTGGCGTTGGTGCCGTGCCGCAGGATCGACGTGCAGTTCTTCGCGTACACCGACGAGGAGTACTTCATCCACGGCAGCAGTCCCGGCGCGCCGGGCGCCTCCACGGACAGGAACTGCCCGTCGACCTCGTTGGAACGCAGCCGGTCCACCCGGTCCGCCCAGTCGTCCCGGTCGAGGGTGATCATGCCGCCCTCGCCGAGGGTGGTGATGTTCTTCGAGGCGTGGAAACTGAAGCAGCCGATGTCGGCGAGCGAGCCGGGGGTACGGCCCCGGTAGCGGCTGCCCAGCGCGTGGGCGCAGTCCTCGATCACGGTGATGCCCCGCGGCCGGGCCAGCGCCATGATCCGGTCCATGTCCGCGGGCCAGCCGCCGTAGTGCACGAGCACGAGGGCGCGGGTTCGATCGGTGATCAGCTCCTGGAGCCGGTCGGGATCCACGTTGAGCGAGACGGGGTCGACGTCGCAGAACCGCACCGTGGCCGGTGAGGAGAGCAGGGGCTGCACGCTCGCCTGGAACGTCTGCGGGGTGGCGATGACCTCGTCGCCCTCCGCCAGGTCGAGCAGGTGCACGGCCAGCTCCAGCGCGACCGTGCCGCTGGTCACCGACAGCGCGTGGCGCGCGCCGGTGTGCCGGGCGAACCGGCGCTCGAACTCCAGCCGCTGCTCGCCCGAGGACAGCGGCGCCGATGAAGTGACCAGTCCGGACAGGGCGGCGGCCTCGGCGTCGCCCAGCACGCTGCCCCGGTGGGCGGCGGGGACGACGTAGCGCGCCACCGGTTCGGCCGGCGGCGGGCCCTGCGGCCGGTGCGCCGGTCCCGCCGGTGGCGTGGCGGAGGAACGGGTCGGGGAGACGGATCGGTGATGTGCCACGGCTCAGCCCTCCGACCCACCGGTCCGGGCGCGCAGCCGCTTCTTGTCCACCTTGCCCAGCCCGGTCAGGGGGAAGGAGTCCACCAGCACGAGCCGCTCGGGCAGCTTGAAGTCGGCCACCCCGCGCGCGGTGAGGAACGCCTTCAGCTCCGCCAGCGTCGGCGGCTCGCCCTCCGGGATGACGCAGACACAGACCCTCTCGCCGAGCAGCGGGTCGGGCACCGGTACGACCGCCGCCTGCTGCACCCGCTCGTGGGCGCCGACATGACGTTCCACCTCGGTCGCCGACACCTTGTCGCCGCCGCGGATGATGACGTCCTTGACCCGTCCCTCGACCACGACGTCGCCGTGCTCGGTGAGCCGGACCAGGTCGCCCGTGCGGTAGAAGCCGTCCTCGTCGAAGGCCGTCGCGTTGTGCTCGGCGGCCCGGTAGTAGCCGCGCAGGGTGTACGGACCGCGGGTGAGCAGTTCGCCCGGGGTGTCCGGCGGTACCGGGCGCCCCTGGGAGTCCACCACGCGCAGTTCGTCCTCGGGCGAGATCGGGCTGCCCTGCACGGTCGTCGTCCGCTCGTCGTCGTATCCCGCGCGGGTCAGGCACAGCAGCCCCTCCGCCATGCCGAACACCTGCTGCAGGGAGCAGCCGAACGCCGGCTCGACGCGTCGCGCAACCTCGAGGTGGAGCTTGGCGCTGCCGATCTGCAGGGTGCGCAGGGAGGAGAGGTCCCGGTCGATCCACTCCACGCCGTCCAGCCACAGGTGGGCGATGGTGGGGACGACGGAGGTGAGGGTGACGCCCTCGCGCTCGATCAGGTCGAAGCACTCCTCCGGACCGGTGCCGGTGGCCAGCACCACGGTGCCGCCGGCCGCGAGGACCCCGAGCACGCCCGGGCAGCCCCAGGTGAAATTGAACGGCAGCGGCAGCACCGCCAGGTACACGCAGTCCCGGTCCACCGCGCAGATCTCCGCGGCGGTCCGGACCTGGTACAGGTAGTCGTCGTGGGTGCGGGGGATCAGCTTCGGCAGAGCCGTTGTGCCCCCGGACAGCAGGAAGAACGCCGCGTCCCGCGGGCCGGGCCCGTGCTCGGCGGCCGGCGCGTCCTCGTCCGTCGCTCCGAGCGCGTCGAAGGGGGTGAACGGGCCGGGATCGCCCACCACGAACACCTCGCGCAACGACGGGACCGCGGCTTTCACCTCACCGGCGAGCGGACGGTAGTCGAAGCCGTGGTACCGGTCGGGGACGACGTAGGCGACGGCCTCCGCGTGCGCGCACAGGTGCTCGATCTCGCTGCGGCGGTGGGCGGGCAGCGCGTGCACCGGCAGCGCGCCGATGCGGTAGAGCGCGAAGCTGAGCGCCACGAACTCGACGAGGTTGGGCAACTGGACCACGACCCGGTCGGCGCGGCCGACACCGCGCGCCCGCAGTCCTCGTGCCAGGCGGTCGACCCACGCGTCCAGTTCACCGTAGGTCAGCCGGCGGTCCGCGCCCACCAGGGCCACCCGGTCCCGGTGGCGGCCGGCCCAGTCGCGCAGCTCCCCGCCCAGCGTTCGACCCCGCCACAGGCCGAGTTTCCGGTACCTCTCGGCCGTCTCCTGCGGCCAGTCGACGCATCCCTCAAGCACATCGGCTCCTTCGACGACGGATCAGGTGTGTTCGCGCACCGCGGTGGCACACCGGCGGAATTCCGGATTCGGGCGGATTGAACGGGGGCCGGTACGGGGCCGGTGCGGGGGCGACGGGAAAAAGAGTTCACCATTTCTCGGGTAATGTCTCTCGTTCCCTGTTCTTGAATTACTCTGCTACAGTGCCGGGCATGGACAAATCCATTCCGCAGACGCACGAGGAACTCCGTGCAGTGGTTGCCGGGCTCATAGGCATGGAATCGGCCGATCTGCAGGACGACAGTATTCTGTTCGAGTTGGGTCTCGACTCGGTCACGACGCTCATGCTCGTCAACTCCTGGCGTCGCGCCGGGCTGGCGTGTCCGTCCCAGGAATTCATCGACGCGCCGACAATCGGGCACTGGTGGAGCTTGATCGCCACATCCTGAACCGGCCGTTCGAGCACATGCGCCGTCGGCCGGACGACCTCCCTGAAGCTCCGACAGTATGGTCTGCGGAACTTCCTGGCAATTGTTCTGGCGCCCCGCTGACGAACCGCTGACGTGCTGACGGCGGAATTCAGCCGCGACGACTTTGCCGGTCGGTTCGTCATTGCGGGACGCGCATCCTGTCTCCTAGACCTGGAAACAGGTCCCCTCATGCGCGGCAGTGCTCGATCGGAAGGCGGAGATGCGGCGATGGAATTCGGTGTGAACTTCTTCCCCGTGGTCGACCCCCAGGAGAGGAGCGCCACTGAGTGCTACGACCTCGTCTGCGAGCTCGGGGAACTGGCCGACGAACTGGGCTACGAGCACGTGCAGACCGTGGAGCACTACTTCTCCCCCTACGGCGGCTACTGCCCCGACCCCGTCACCCTCCTCACCGCGCTGGCGGCCCGCACCCGCCGGGTCCGCATCGTCACCGGCGCCGTGATCCCGGCGTTCACCCACCCCGTGAAACTCGCCGGCAAGCTGGCGGTCCTCGACCACCTCTCCCACGGGCGCCTCGACGTCGGCTTCGGCCGGGGGTTCCTGCCCGGCGAGTTCGCGGCCTTCCAGGTACCGATGGAGGAGAGCCGGGCCCGCTTCGCCGAAGGCCTCGAGGCGTGCCGGCGGCTGTGGACCGAGGAGAACCTGGTCTTCGAGGGGCGGTTCCACCGCTTCGGACCGGTCACGCTCCTGCCCCGCCCCTACCAGCGCCCCCACCCGCCCGTCTTCGTCGCGTCCGCCACCAGCGCCGACTCCTGCGCGTCCGCGGGCACCGCCGGCCACCACCTGCAGGTGGTGCCGTCGGTCACCAGCGCCGAACAGCTCCGGGGGATGCTCGCCGCGTACCGCGAGGCATGGACGCGGGCGGGGCACGCCCCGGGCGCGCACCGGATCCAGATCAAGTACACCGTCTACCTGGCCGAGCGGCACGCCGAGGCGGTGGAACTGGCCGAGCGCTGGGAGCGCAACTACGTCGCGCACATGGCCCGGGCGGTGGCCCCGCTGGCGGGCGGCGCGGGTGCCGACTACCCCGGTTACGAGAAGTTCGCCGAGAAGGCGGCCGGATACGACTTCGCGACCTCCTTGAAGGCGGACAAGGTCCTGGCCGGCGACCCCGACGCGGTACGGGAGCAGATCGCCCGGATACGCGACGTCTTCGGCGGCGACATCGATCTCAGCCTGCAGTTCAGCCCGGGCGCGCTCAGCCGTGACCGCGCCGTCACCGCCATGCGGCTGTTCGCGCGCGAGGTGATGCCGGCCTTCGGGCCGGCGCGGGACACCGCGGCGTCATGACCGCGGGTGCGCGGGCGTGCCGGTCATGGCCGCCCGCACCTCCCGCTCGACCAGGGAGGGTATCTCGCCCCCGCGGGAGGCGAAGTAGAAGTGGCCGCCCTCGAACATGCGGCAGCCCCGGAAGTGTTCGCCGTACGCGTCCCACCCCGCCAGTTCCGCGGGGGAGGCCCACGGGTCCCGCGCCGCCCCGAACACCGTGAACGGCACCGGTACGTCCAGGTCGCGTCCCGCGGCGGGCCGCCAGTTCTCCACCAGGCCGAAGTCCGCGCGGATGACCGGCTCCAGCAGCCCCCACAGCTCCGGGTCGTCCAGGACCTGTCGGGGGGTGCCCCCCATGAGGGCCAGTTCGGCACGCAACCGCCCGGACGGCAGCCGGTGCAGGGCGGTGGGACGCTCGCTCACCGCGCGCGGACAGCCCCGCGCCGAGAGTCCCAGCCAGACCGGCCCCGGCAGCCGGGCCGCCGCCAGCGCCAGGGTCAGCTCGTGCGCCACCAGGGCGCCCATGCTGTGCCCGAAGAAGGCGAACGGCCGGTCGAGCCACAGCAGCAGTTCGTCGAGGAACGTCCGCACCAGCGTCTCCGTGTCCCGCACCGGCGTCTCGTCCGTCAGCGTGCCGCGCCCCGGAGCGTCCGTCAGACAGATCTCCCAGTCCGACGGGAAGTACCGGGCCCAGTCGCGGAAGGCCACGTGGGACCCGCCGGCGTGGTGGAACAGGAACAGCCGGACCTCCGGGCGGGACACCCGCCTCGCCGGGAAGATCGCCCTGCCGGCCGTGTCCGGACGCGTCACCACGGCGCCATCGCCTCCTTCACCGGGCCTGACGGGCCCTCCCACTCCGACGGCGGGACGTGCGTCCCGTCCGGCCAGTGTGCGCACCCGCCCCTGACGACCGGCTGACGACGGGCTGACCCCACGGACCGTGCCCCACCGCACCCCGGACGATCCGTCAGACGTTCGTCAGCGGTCCGCCAGAGCGTCCGGTGACGATGGCCCGCGGGACGCCTTCCCGCCCCGCGCGGCGGGTGCGGCGCCCGCACCTGTTCCGGCGATCCAGGGGGCGTTCCCGGTGCTCGAAGAGACAGCTCACCCGACCGGTCGGGCCACGCTCGGCGCAGCGCAGCGCGGCATCTGGTACGCCCAGCGGCTCGATCCGGGCAACCCGCTGCACAGCGGCGCGGCATACCTCGACATCCGCGGCCCCCTCGACACCGGGGTCCTCGCCGAGGCGGTCCGGCGGGCCGTCGCGGACACCGACGCGCTGCACCTGGTCGTCACCGAGGACGCCGGGGCTGACCACGGGGACGAGGGCCCGCGCCAGCACCTCGACCCGGCCGCCCGCCCCGGGTTGGCGCTGCCCGACGGCCCGCCCGACCGTCTCGGCGAGGACACCGCGCTGTGCTGGATGCGCGAGGAACTGGCCACCGCCGCCGGTCCGGCGCACGGCTCGCTCTCGGCCCAGGCGCTCTTCCGCGTGGGGGAGGACCGGCACCTGTGGTACCACCGGGCGCACCACCTGCTCCTGGACGGCACGGGCCTGTGGCTGTTCCAGCGGCGCGCGGACGCCGTGCTGCGCGCGCTGCGGGCGGGCACCCCCGTGCCCGACGACCCGGCCGACCCGCTGTCCCGGCTGTGGCGGGAAGAAGCCGACTACCGGGAATCCGAGCGCTACGCCGCCGACCGCGCCCACTGGCAGCGGGTCATGGCCGACCGGCCCGTCCCGCTGTCCCTGGGCGGGGTGCCCGCCGTCGCCTCGCACGCCTTCCTGCGCTCCTCGGGCCGGGTGCCCGCCGCTCCGGCCGACGCCCTGGAGGAACTGGCCGCCCAGCAGGGCAGCGCGCGGCCCGCCGCGATCGTCGCCGCCGTCGCCGCCCTGGTCCACCGGATGACCGGCGCCACGGACATCGTCCTCGGCCTCGCGGTCAACGCCAGGCTGACCCCGGCCGCCCGCCGCACCCCCGCCATGGTCGCCAACGTCGTGCCGCTGCGGCTCGCCGTCCACCCCGGCCTCACGGTCGCCGAACTCGTCGCGCGCAGTGCCGGCGCCCTGCGCGGCGCCCTGCGCCACCAGCGCTACCCGCAGGAGGAACTGCGCCGGGACCTGGGCGGCGTCGGAGCGCGCCGCCCCCTGTACGGCCCCACGGTCAACCTCATGCGGGCCCCGGGCCCGACGTTCGGGGGCCTGCCCGCCCGGCTGCGCTTCCTGTCCAACGGCCCCGTCGACGACCTCAAGTTCACCTGCTACGACGCCGGTGCCGGCGCCCTGCCCGTCGACCTCGACGGGAACCCGGAGCGCTACACGCAGCGCGAACTCGACGGCCACCGCGAACGGTTCACCCGGCTGCTGGCCGAGTTCACCGCGGACCCCGGCCGGCCGCTGGCACGGCTGGACGTCCGCACCCGTGCCGAACGCCGCACCCACCGGCCGGTGCCGCCCTCTCCCGCTCCCGCGCCGCCGACGACCCCCGGTGCGACCCTGTCCGCGCTGTTCGAGCGGCAGGCGGCCGACACCCCGCACCGCACCGCCGTGACCGCCGACGACGAGTGCCTGACCTACCGACAACTCGACCGGCGGGCCAACCGCCTCGCCCGCCTGCTGTGCGCGCACGGCGCCGGCCCGGGCCGCCTGGTGGCCCTCGCGCTGCCGCGCACGGCGATCCTTCCGGTCGCCGTACTCGCCGTCGCCAAGACCGGCGCCGCCTACCTGCCGCTCGACCCGGGCTACCCCGCCGACCGGCTCGCCCTGATGGTCGAGGACGCCCGGCCGGCCGTGCTGCTCACCGACGCCGCCGCCCTGGACGCGGGCGCGCTCCCGGAGGACCTGACCCGCGTCGCGCTCGGCACGTCGGCCGCCGACTCCGCCCTGCGGGCCCTGTCCGACGGCCCGCTGACCGACGCCGACCGGGTGGCGCCGCGCCCCGGCGACCCCGCCTACGTCATCTACACCTCCGGCTCGACCGGCCGCCCCAAGGGCGTGTTGGTCCCGCACCACAACGTCGTACGGCTGTTCCGGACCGCCCGGCCGGTGATCGGCTTCGGCCCCGACGACGTGTGGACGCTGCTGCACTCCTACGCCTTCGACTTCTCCGTCTGGGAGATCTGGGGCCCCCTGCTGCACGGCGGACGTCTCGTCGTCGTGCCGCACGACACCGTGCGGACCCCCGCCCGGCTGCTGCGGCTGCTCACCCGCGAGGGGGTCACCGTCCTCAGCCAGACCCCGAGCGCCTTCCGGCAGCTGGTCCTGGCCGACGCCGAACTCCACGACGAGGGCCCCCGCCCGGCCCTGCGCCGCGTCGTCCTCGGCGGCGAGGCCCTGGACCCGCGCGTGCTGCGCGACTGGTACGCACGTCACCCCGACGACGCGCCGCTCGTGGTCAACATGTACGGCATCACCGAGACGACGGTGCACGTCACGTACCGGCCGCTGGACCGCCGCACCGCCGACACCGCCACCGGCAGCCCGATCGGTCTGCCGCTCGCCGACCTCGGCCTGTACCTGCTGGACTCCGCCCTGCGGCCGGCCGTACCCGGCACGGCGGGCGAGCTGTACGTCTCCGGCGAGGGCCTCGCCCACGGCTACCTCGGGCGCACCGCCCTGACGGCCGGCCGGTTCGTCGCCGATCCCTACGGGGCGCCCGGCAGCCGCATGTACCGCACCGGTGACCTGGCCCGGTACAACGCCGACGGCGAACTGGAGCACCTGGGCCGGTCCGACGACCAGGTACAGCTGCGCGGCTTCCGGATCGAGACCGCCGAGATCGACGCCGAACTCACCCGGCTGCCCGCCGTGTCCGCCGCGGCCACCGTCCTGCGCGGCGCCGGCGACGCCGACCGGCGGCTGGTCAGCTACGTGGTGCCCGCCCCCGGGGCGGACCCGGAGCCCGCGGCCCTGCGGGACCTGCTCAAGGACCGGCTGCCGCCCCAGTCGGTACCGGGCGCCGTCGTCGTCCTGCCCGCGCTGCCGCTCACGCCCAACGGGAAGCTGGACCGCGACGCGCTGCCCGAACCGGGCCCCCGGGCCGCCGGCCGCCGCCCGCGGGGACAGGACGAGACGCGCCTGTGCGCGCTGTTCGCGGAGGTGCTCGGCCGCGGCCCGGTCGGCGCCGACGACGACTTCTTCGAACTCGGCGGGCACTCCCTGCTCGCGACCCGCCTGGTGAGCCGCGTCCGTGCGCTCTTCGGCACCGAGTTGGGGGTCGGAGCGGTCTTCGACGCCCCCACCCCGGCACAGCTCGCGGCCCTCCTCGCCCCCGCCGCCGACCGCACTCCGCGCCCCACCGGCAGCGGCAGCGACGACGTGCGCCCGGCCGCCGCCGGGAGCCGGAGCGGGCCGGAACCGGACGACGCGCCGCGGCACCTCCCGCTCTCCGCCGCGCAGCGCCGCATGTGGGCGATGCACCGGCTGAACGGCCCCGCCGCCACCTACAACCTCCCGTGCGCCGTGCGCCTGAGCGGGCCGCTGGACGGCGCCGCGCTGCGCGACGCCCTGCTCGACGTCGTGCGGCGCCACGACATCCTGCGCACCCGCTACCCCGACACCGGCGACGAGCCCGTGCAGGAGGTGCTGCCCCCGCACGCGACCGGGCCGGTGGACCTGCGCGCCCGCACCGCCACCGAGGAGACGCTGGCCGACCGTCTGACCGAGGCCGCCCGCCTGCCGTTCGACCTCGCCGACCGGCCGCCGCTGCGCGCCCACCTGTTCGCCCTCCCGGACGCTCCGGACGGCCGCCCCCGCCATGCGCTGCTCCTCGTCCTGCACCACATCGCCGGCGACGGCTGGTCGCTCGGACCGCTGCTGCACGACCTGGCGCACGCCTACACCGCACGGGCCGGCGGCCACGCTCCGGAGTGGCGCCTGCCCGCGCCCCGCCACGCCGAGCACGTCCGCCGCGAGCGGCACACGTCCGCGGCCCCCGAACTCCTGCGGTTCTGGCGCCGGAGCCTCGACGGCGCGCCCGAGCAGATCCCGCTGCCCACCGACCGCCCGCGTCCCGCCGTGGTCGCCGCCGACGGCGGCAGCGTCCCGCTGGAGATCGGGCCCGACCTGCACGAACGGCTGCGCGTGCTCGCCCGGCGCCACCACGCCACCGTGTTCATGGTGCTGCACGCCGCCCTCGCCGGCCTGCTCACCGCCTCCGGGGCCGGCACCGACATCGTCGTCGGCACCCCGACCTCCGGGCGCGGCGGACCCGAACTCGACGACGCCGTCGGCTTCTTCGTCAACCCGATACCGCTGCGCGTGGACACCGGCGGCCGCCCGTCGTTCGGGGAACTGCTCGACCGGGTCCGCCGCGCCGACCTCGCCGCCTACGACCACCAGGGCGTCGCCTTCGACCGGATCGTCGACGCCGTCGCCCCGCAACGCTCCCTCGGACGCCACCCGCTGTTCCAAGTGGTGCTGTCCTTCCAGGACTTCGAGCCCCGGCTCGACCTGCCCGGGCTGCACACCGCCTCCTGCCCCGTCCACCTGGCGGCGGCGAAGTTCGACCTCACCCTCAACCTGGTGGAACGGCGCGGCGGCGACGGCGCGGCGGGCGGCATCACCGGGGACGTCGAATACGCCACGGCCCTGTTCGACGAGGCCACCGCCCGCGCCCTGGGCGCCCGGCTGCTCGTCGTCCTGCGGGCGGTCTGCGACGATCCCGCCCGACCCGTCGCCGACATCGACCTGCTCTCGCCCGACGAGAAACGGGCCGCGCTGACGGTCTGGAACCCTGCCGCCGAGCCCCCGGCACACCCCCACCTGCCGGCGCTGTTCGCCGCACGGGCCGCGGCCCGTCCGCACGCCCCCGCCCTGGAGGCGGACGGCACGGTCCTCAGCTACGCGGAACTCGAGGCCCGCACCAACCGGCTCGCCCGGCTGCTGCTCGGCCGCGGTGTGCGCGGCGGCACGGTGCTGCCGATCGCCCTGCCCCGCTCGGCGGAGACGGCCGTCGTCTGGCTCGCCGTCCTCAAGACCGGTGCCGCCGCGCTGCCCGCCGATCCGTCCTACCCCGCCGAACGCCTCCGCCACCTCTTCGACGCGGCCGGCCCCGGCGCGCCCGTGGCCACCTCGGCCGAGCACGCCCCGGCCCTGCCACCGGGCCCGCGGGACCTCATCGTCCTCGACGCGCCGGACGTGCGCGGCGCGCTGGCCGCTCTGCCGGACACTCCCGTCACCGACGCCGAACGGGGCCGCCCCCTCGACCCCGGCGACCCCGCCTACGTCATCCACACCTCGGGCTCCACCGGCCGCCCCAAGGGCGTGGTCGTGCCGCACGCCGGCGTGCCCGCGCTCGCCGCCGCGCAGGCCGCGCGCTTCGCCGTCACCGAGGACAGCCGGGTGCTCCAGTTCGCCTCGCCCAGCTTCGACGCCTCGGTGATGGAGTTCCTGATGGCGTTCGGCACCGGCGCCACCCTCGTCGTACCCCCGCCCGGCCCGCTCGTCGGCGAGGACCTCGCCCAGGTGCTCGCCGACGAGCGCATCACCCACGCCCTGATCCCGCCGACCGCGCTCACGGGAGTCCCGCCGGAGTCGCTGCCCGCGCTGCGCACCCTGGTCGTGGGCGGCGAGGCGTGCCCGCCCGCCCTGGTCGCGCAGTGGGCGCCGGGCCGGCGCATGGTCAACGCCTACGGCCCCACCGAGACCACCGCCTGCGCCACCACCAGCGCCCCCCTCGTCCCCGGCGGTCCCGTGCCCATCGGCACCCCGATCGCGGGACTGCGCGTGCACGTCCTCGACGACGCGCTGCGCCCCGCCCCGACCGGGGTGCCCGGCGAGCTCTACATCGCGGGCCCGGGTGTCGCCCACGGCTACCTGGGCCGGCCCGGCGCGACCGCGGAACGCTTCGTGCCCGACCCCTGCGGTCCCCCCGGCAGCCGGGCCTTCCGCACCGGGGACCGGGCCCGCCGCCGCGCCGACGGCACCCTGGAGTACCTCGGCCGGGCCGACGACCAGGTGAAGATCCGGGGGTTCCGCATCGAGCCCGGTGAGATCGCCACGGCGCTCGCCACGCATCCCGCCGTACGGCGCTGCGCCGTCGTCGTGCGCGAGGACGAGCCCGGCGACCGCCGGCTGGTCGCCTACGTCGTTCCCGGCGCCGCCGACGCCGACCCGCCGGAGCTGCGGCGCCACTTGGCGGCCCTGCTGCCCGCCCACATGGTGCCGGCGGCGTTCGTCACGCTCGACCTGCTGCCCGTCACCCCGCAGGGAAAGCTGGACCGCGCCGCGCTCCCGGCCCCGGACCCGACCCAGGCTGTGTCCGACCGTCTCGACCGTCTCGCCCGCCCCGCCCGGTCCGGTGCCGAACAGATCGTGTGCGAGGTGATGGCGGAGACCCTGGGCCTGGCGGCAGCCGGCCCCGACGACGACTTCTTCGAACTGGGCGGTGACAGCATCATCGCCATCCGGCTCGTCAGCCGGCTGCGCGCCCGCGGGCTCTCCCTGACCACGCGCGACGTCTTCGAGCGGCGCACCGCCGCGGCCCTCGCCGAGCGCGCCGCCGTCCCCGCGCCGCCACCGCGACCCGTGCGCCGCGCGACCGACGGCGACAGCTTCCCGGCGCCGCCCATGGCGCACTGGCTCAGCGAACTTGGCGCCCGCGCCGACCGGTTCAGCCAGACCATGACCGTCACCGTCCCACCGATCCACGACGCGGCCCTGCTCCATCAGGCGCTGCGGCACGTGATCGACACCCACGCGGCGCTGCGCACCACGCTGGTGGACGGCGCCGCCGACGCCCCGGCCGCGGCACGCCTGCTCCTGCGCACCACGCCCCCCGGCACGCCGGACGCCACCGGACTGCTGCGGCGCGTCCCGGTGAGCGGAGCCGCCGTACCCGACGACGTGCACGCCGAAGCCGTCGACCGGGCCCGGGGCGAACTCGCGCCCCGGCGGGGCGCGATGGTGCGGGCGGTCTGGTTCGACGCCGGGGACCGGGACGGGCGGCTGGCGCTGGTCGTCCACCACCTCGCCGTCGACGCCGTCTCCTGGGGGGTCCTCCTGCCGGACCTGCGCGCGGCCTACGAGGCGCTGGCCGCCGGCGCCGCGCCGCCCCCGCGCCCGGCCGCCCACCCCTACGCGGCCTGGGCGTCCGGTCTCGCCGAGGCGGCGGCCGAGCGGCGCACCGTCCGCGAACTCCCCTACTGGTCCACGGTGCTGTCCGGACCTCACGTCCGCCCCGGCGAGGGCGAACCGGACCCGGTGCGCGACACGTACGGGTCCATGGACCACCTCACCGCCGAACTGCCCGCGCCGGTCACCCGGGCACTGCTCACGGAGGTGCCCGCCGCTTTCCACTGCCGCGTCCTCGAACCGCTGCTGACCGCCTTCGGCGTCGCCCTGGCCCACCGGGCGTCCGAGCGGCACGGGCGGGCCGCCGACGACGTCCTGCTGGACCTGGAGCGGCACGGCCGGGACGACCCGGCGGCGGTGCCCGGCCTGGAGACGGGGGTCGGCTGGTTCACCACCGTCCATCCGCTGCGCCTGCCGCTCGCGGGGACCGACACCGACGAGGCCCTCGCCGGGGGCCCCGCGCTCGGCCACGCCGTCAAACAGGTCAAGGAGGCGCTGCGGGCGGTCCCCGGCCAGGGCACCGGCTACGGCCTGCTGCGCCACCTCAACGACCGCACCGCGCCGGTCCTGGAGAACCTCGGCCGTGCGCCGGTCGCCTTCAACTACCTGGGCCGCCTGCGCACGGAGGACGCCCGGTGGAGCGCCGTGCCCGACGAACGGGACCTGGCGGGAGCGGGCGCCGATCCCGCCATGCCGGCCGGCCACGTCCTGGAGGTCAACGCGGTGACGCTGGACGGGCCCGAAGGACCCCGGCTGCGGGCCGTCCTCAGCTGGCCGCGGGCACTGCTCACCCATGGCGCCGCCGCCGGTCTCGCCGCGGTGTGGACCCGGGCCCTCACCGCCCTCGTCGACCACGTGCGGCGGCCGGACGCCGGCGGCTGGACGCCTTCCGACCTCCCGCTGGTCGATCTCGACCAGAGCGACATCGAAGCCCTGGAGGCCGCTTGGCGCGACCGCTGACGGCCGCCGTGCGCACCGGAGCGAGGGACCGTCAGAGAAGCGTGAGCCCATCGTCATGGCCCCCTCATACAGTCCAAAGGAGCACGCGGCGCCGCTGGACACCGGCGCCCCACCCGGCAAGGGAATCGGAGACACGCATGGCAACCCACGACATCGCGGCGAAGCACCTTGCGGACGGCATCGTCGCCAGCGGCCCCGCACCGGACCTGGCCGCGGCCGCCGCCTTCCTGGAGATGGGCGACCGGCTCGGTGTGGTCGCCCACCTCGACCCCAACCGGACGCTCGACACCGCCACGGTCGCCGCCGCCCTCGACCTGCCCGAGCCGGCGCTCGTGCGCTACCTCGACGCCGTGGAGTCCGCCGGCCTGGTGATCCGGGAGGGCGAGGGTCGCTACCGTGCCTGCCCGGACTTCGATACCATCCGCCACCAGGCCGGATACATCTCCTGGACGATGAACGCCAACCGGCCCTTCATCGAGAACGCCCGCAACTTCTTCATCGACTGGGACAAGGCCGCCCGCACCCACGAGCGCGACTTCCGCGAAGTGGCCGTCAGCTCCCAGTGGATGGGATCGCAGGCCTTCTACCCCGCCGCCTTCGCGACCATCATCGACGCCAAGCCCCGCAAGGTCGTCGACCTCGGCGCCGGCACCTGCCGGCTGCTCATCGAGGTGCTCGGCGCGGTCCCCGGCTCCTCCGGTGTCGGGCTCGACTTCGCGGCCGACGCCTGCCGCGCCGCCGAAAAAGCCGTGGAACAGGCCGGGATGACCGACCGGCTCACCGTGGTGGAGCGCACCATCCAGTCCGTCGCCACCGACCCCGGCATCCTGAGGAACGCCGACGTCATCCACGCCGGCTTCGTCTTCCACGACATGCTGCCCGAGGAGGAGGACGTCTGCGACCAGGTGCTGGCCAACTGCCGCGAGGCCCTCGCCCCCGGTGGTTTCCTCGCCATCACCGACGCGGTGCCGTACCTGCGCAACGACCGCGAACGCCGGTTCAGCGCCGCCGTCTCCTACTACCACGGCGAGTTCATGCGCCGCCGGCTGCAGAGCGAGGAGGAGTGGCTGGAGCGGCTGCGCGGGGCCGGCTTCTCCGATGTCCGCGCCATCACCCTGGCGTTCCCCACCGGCCGTCTCTTCCTCGCCCACCGCTGATGACCGGGCCGACCGCCGCGCGCGCGGCCGACCGCCCCGCGCCCGCGGCCGCCTCCGCCGCCCCGGTCGTGGAACTGCGCCCCCATCCGGACCCCACCCCCGCCGCCCGGCGCCGTGCGCTGCTCGCCGAGCCGCCTTTCGGCGAGGTGTTCACCGACCACATGGTCACGGCCCGCTGGACACCGGGCGAAGGCTGGAACCGGGCGGCCCTGGAGCCTTTCGCGCCGATCCGGATGAGTCCGGCGGCGGTCGGCCTGCACTACGGGCAGAGCGTCTTCGAGGGGTTCAAGGCCTACCGCAGGGACGAGGACCGGGCGGTGGTCTTCCGCCCCGGTGACCACGGGCGCCGGCTCGCGGCGTCCGCCCGGCGGATGGCCATGCCCCCCATGCCCACCGAGTTGTTCGTGGCCGCGACCGAGGCCCTCGTCCGCGCGGATCTGGACTGGATCCCCGAGGGCGAGGACCAGAGCCTGTACCTGCGGCCGGTGATGTTCGCCGACGAGCCGCACCTGGCCCTGCGTCCGGCCCGCTCCTATCTCTTCGTGTTCCTGGCCTTCCCCACCGGCAACTTCTTCGCCGGCGGGCCGCGCGCGGTGACCGTGGCGGTCAGCGAGGAGTACGTGCGCGCCGCGCCGGGCGGCACCGGGTCGGCCAAGTGCGGCGGCAACTACGCCGGAAGCTACCTCGCGCAGGAGGAGGCGGCCCGGCGCGGCGCCGACCAGGTGGTGTGGCTGGACGCCGTGGAACACCGCTATGTCGAGGAACTCGGCGGCATGAACCTGTTCTTCGTCCACGGCGAGGGCGAGCGGGCCGAACTGGTCACGCCGCCGCTCACCGGCACCATCCTGCCCGGCGTCACCCGGGACACCCTCATCACGCTGGCCCGCGACCGCGGCCTGCGGGTCACCGAGGCCCCGGTGTCGCTGGCGGACTGGCGGGAGGGCTGCGCGCGGGGCCGTATCACCGAGGTGTTCGCGTGCGGCACCGCGGCCCACGTCACCTCCGTGGGCAGGGTCCTCGCGGGCGACGGCGAGTGGACGGTGGGCGAGGGCGTGCCGGGGCCGCTCACCCGGCGGCTGTCCGGCCTCCTGGCCGCCGTGCACCGGGGCGAGACACCCGACACTCACCACTGGTGCCATGTCGTGGACCGGTCCTCCGCGGCCGTCGCGCGGGAGCGGAGTTGACGGGCGGCCCGGCCGAGTGGAAGCCTGGTCGGGTGATCTACTGAGTCGTGGGCGCTGCCCTTCTCTTCGGCAGGCCCGTCACCCCGCTCCTCGCCGTCAGCCGCGGAACGTGACGTTCCCGCGACGGCGCCATGCGGTCGGGCCTCCTCCACTCCACCGCCGTACCCGCGGCGGTTCGCCCCCGTGCGTCCAGGCACGAGCCCGGACCCGCGGGACACCGTGGTGCGCTCCGGGCGCGCTCGGGGCGGTGGGCCGAAGGAGACGGGCGGTCAGGTTGGTGTGCACATCCGACGTCCCGACCCCGCTCAGGAGAAGCAGTCATGTCCCAGCAACCGTCAGCGTCAGCCCCGCTGTCGCCGGCACCTCCGCAGCGCGATCCCCGCCGCTGGTGGATTCTCGCCGTCCTGTGTTCGTCCCTGTTCGTGATCGTGCTGGACAACACGATCCTGAACGTCGCCATCCCCTCCATCACCGAGCAGCTCCACGCGAGCACCGCCCAGATCCAGTGGACGCTCAACGCCTACACCCTGGTGCTGTCCGGACTGCTCATCACCGCCGGCGGCCTGTCCGACCGGCTCGGCCGCAAGCGGTCCCTGATGCTCGGTCTGCTGGTCTTCGGCACGGGCTCCGCGATCGGCGCGTTCGCCGGCTCGCCGGAGGTGCTGATCGGTGCCCGGGCCCTGATGGGTGTCGGTGCGGCCTTCCTGATGCCCGGCACCCTGGCCATGCTGGTGCGCACCTTCGACAACGACGAACGCCCCCGGGCCATCGGTGTCTGGGCGGCCGTCTCGTCCACCGGCATGGCACTCGGGCCGGTGCTCGGCGGGTTCCTCCTCGACCACTTCTGGTGGGGGGTCACCTTCCTGATCAACGTTCCGGTCGCCGTGGTCGGCCTGATCGCCATGGCGGTGCTGCTGCGCGAGTCCAAGGACCCGGTGAACGCCCGGCCCGACCTGTTCGGCGCCGTGCTGTGCACCGTGTCGGTGGTCGCGCTGGTGTGGGCGGTCATCTCCGTCCCCGGCAAGGGCTGGCTCGACCCTGAGACCCTCGGGTTCGGCCTGCTCGGCATCGTCGGCGCCGTGGTCTTCGTCCGCTGGGAGCTGCGGGTGGCGGACCCGATGCTGGACATGGCGATGTTCGCGAACCCGAAATTCCGCGGCGCAGTGTTCGGAGGCATTCTCAGCGCCTTCGGCATGGCCGGCTCGCTGTTCCTGCTCACCCAGGACCTGCAGTTCCTGCGCGGGTACGCACCGCTGGAGGCGGGCGCACAGCTCACCCCCATGGCCGTGGGCGTCCTGATCAGCAGCATGCTGATCAGCCCGCGGGTGGTGAAGAAGCTCGGTATCGGCAAGGGTGTGGCACTGGGCGTGACCTGCTCCGCGGCCGGTCTGCTCACGGTGGCGCTGGCGCCTCATGACGGGTACCTGGTGCTCGCGGCCGGGCTGCTGCTGCTCGGCGGGGGCGCGGGCATCTCCGGGCCGCTGGTCGCGAACGCGCTGATGAGTTCCATCCCGCGCGAGCGTGCGAGCACCGGTTCGGGGGTCAACAACACCCTCCAGGAACTCGGCAGCGGGCTCGGCGTCGGTGTGCTGGGCGCGGTGCTGGTCGCCGCCTTCTCGCAGAAGCTGCCCGGCGGCCTCGGCTCGGCGGCCGGCGAGTCCTTCCCCGCGGCCGTCGCCGCGGCGGGCGACGACAGCGGGCTGGTCTCCCGGGTGCGGGACTCCTTCGCCGATTCCCTGATGGTCAGTCAGCTGATCGGAGCGGCGGCGGTCCTCCTGGGCGGCTGGCTCGCCGGCGCGCTGCTGCTGCGCGCCGACCGCGCCGACCGCGTACGCGTCGCCGAGGAGGAGGCCCGCGCGGCCGCGTCCGACCTCGACCAGGTGGCCGGCGGGCGCACGGCCTGAGTCGAGAAGGAAGCCGAGGAGGGGCCTCTGCGACGGCACGTCGCAGAGGCCCCCGACGTCCTCGGAGGCCGCGCGTGTCCTCGGCCGCGGGGGCCGGATCGCGGCAACGCCCGCCCGAAATGCCGCTACGGGCAGCCGGGTTGCGGCACGACGGCCCGGCGGTGCTGCCTGGCGGCCGCGGGAACCGGTGTTGAGGGCTTTCCGGCCCTGATCGCCTCCTCCAGCTGGTCCGACAGGTGGCGCACCGTCGACACCAGCGCCTGCTGCTGGCTCGTCAGCTTCTGCACGAGTGAGCGCAGTTGCCGCAGCTCGCCGCCCAGCGCCGCCGGATCGATCGGCCCGCCCGCCCCGCCCGGGGCGGACACCGGCGCGCCGGCCGGCGCCCGTAAGGACCGCTGGGGCGGTACCGCCGGCTGCCGCCGCACCGGGGGAGCCGGTGACACGGCCGGGGCCGGCGACTGAGGTACGGACCGAAGTGCGACCCGCTGCGGTCCACCGCCCTCCGCTGCGGTGCCCGCCTGCGGATCGAACAGTTCGGGGGTGTGCGACAGGATCTGCTGCATGCGCTTGTTCAGCGCCGGGACCGGATTGATGCCCAGGGCGTCCGCGAGGTGCCGGCGGGCCCGTTCGTACACCCCGAGGGCCTGCGCCTGGTGGCCCGAACGGTAGAGCGCCACCATGAGCTGGTCGTAGAAACGTTCCCGCAGCGGGTGGCCGATGGTGAGTTCCTCCAGCTCGGCGATGACGTTCTGATGCATCTGGGCCCGCAGCGACACGTCGTACAGCAGCTCCAGCGCGCTGAGCCGGGACTCCTCCAGCATCGTGGCGCCGGCGTCGCAGATGGGGCCGCGACTGCCCTGGAGCGCGGCCCCGCGCCACAGCCGCAGCGCGCCGCGGAGGGTCTTCTCGGCGAGCACCGGGTCCTTGTCGGCGCACTTGCGCGCCCGGTCCACGGCCTGCATGAACAGCTCGCTGTCTATCTGCTCCGGATCGGCGCGCAGACCGTAACCGGAGTCACGGGTGATCAGCCGTTGCTGCGGCCGGGGGCCTTCCTGCTCGACCCGGTCCATGAGCCGGCGCAGCCGGTAGACCTGTGCCTGGAGCGCGTTGGCCGACTTCGGGGTGAGTTCGCCCCAGACCTCCTCCCCGAGCTTCTCGGCGGAGACGATCGATCCGTACTTCACGATCAGCGCGCCGAGGAGGGCGCGCTGCTTGTGGCTGTTGAGCGGTATACGACGTTGACGGACGTTGTCGTACAACTCGGTGGGACCCAGGACTCTGAACTTCACAGCCTTCTCCAGGAGTACGAGAACGGTGTTCCAGCGAACCTCTCGAGATGTATCCAGCGGGCCTCTCCGAGGGATTTCGACATCCCGGCCGGATGTTTTCACCCGCCGAGTAAACGGAGTCGCCTCGGCCGTGTCAACGCCGCCTCGGAAGACCCTCACCGCCCTTCCCGGAGCCGGTAGGGAAATGCTTGAGAACGGCCTGAGAACACCGGTGCTCGAGTCACCGTCAAGCCTTTCTCAAGGCCCCGCTGCCATGCTTGAAGGTCACCTTCGCCCGGCCTCCGGCCCGGTCGGGCCACCTTCGCGGAAGGAACCGCATGCCCTCCCCCGAACGCCCCTTCGGTCTCGCCGACGCGCTCGACGCCTTCGACGCACCCCCGGACAACGGGCTGCGCCGCGTGCCGGGCCTGTCCTCGCGGCCGGGAGAGGAGACCGCCGCCGAGCAGCGGGCGGCGGGACCCGAGCGCGTGGTCCTCGTGGGTGCCTGGACGTCCGGCACGCTCGCCGAGGCCGAGAGTTCCCTGGCCGAGCTGGCGGCTCTGGCGGAGGCGGCGGGCGGCCTGGTCCTCGACGGCGTCATCCAGCGGCGGGACAGGCCCGACCCGGCCACCTACATCGGTTCCGGCAAGGCGCGGGAGCTGCGCGACATCGTCGAGGAATGGTCGGCGGACACCGTGGTCTGCGACGGCGAGCTGAGCCCGGCCCAGCTCGTACGCCTCGAAGAGGCCGTCGAGGCGAAGATCGTCGACCGGACCGCGCTGATCCTGGACATCTTCGCCCAGCGGGCCGTCTCCAAGGAGGGCAAGGCGCAGGTCGAGCTGGCGCAGCTGCAGTACATGCTGCCCCGCCTGCGGGGCTGGGGGCAGTCGCTGTCCCGGCAGATGGGCGGCGGCGGGGGCGGCGGCATGGCCACCCGCGGCCCCGGTGAGACGAAGATCGAGACGGACCGGCGGCGGTTGCGGGACAAGATCTCCGCACTGCGCCGCGAACTCGACGAGATGAAGACCGGACGCGACGTCAAGCGCATGGAGCGCAGGCGCAACCGGGTGCCCTCCGTCGCGCTGGCCGGCTACACCAACGCCGGGAAGTCCTCCTTGCTCAACTGCCTGACCGGCGCGGACGTCCACGTCAAGAACGCGCTGTTCGCCACGCTCGACCCCACCGTGCGCCGCGGCCGGACCGGCGGCGGCCGCACCTACACCCTCACCGACACCGTCGGCTTCGTACGGCACCTGCCGCACCAACTGGTGGACGCCTTCCGCTCCACCCTGGAGGAGGTCGCCGAGGCGGACCTCATCCTGCATGTCGTGGACGGTACGCACCCCGACCCCGAGGCGCAGATCGAAGCGGTCCGCGCCGTCATCGGGGAGATCGGTGGCGCGGGTGTGCGGGAGATCGTGGTGGCCAACAAGGCGGACGCGGCGCCCCCGCAGGCGCTGAGCCGGATCCTGGAGGCCGAACCGGGCGCCGTCGTCGTCTCGGCGCGCACCGGGGAGGGGCGCGACGCCCTGATGGCACGGATCGAGGAGGCCCTGCCGCGGCCTGACGTCGAGGTGGAGGTCCTCGTCCCCTACACGCACGGGCACCTGGTGTCCCTGGTCCACGAGAGGGGCGAGGTCCTCGCGGAGGCGCACGACGAGAACGGCACGCGCCTCCGGGCGAAGGTGGACGCGCCGCTCGCGGCGGAACTCGCCTCCTACGCGGCGCCGTTCTGAGGGGCGTCACCCGGGGCCGCTGCGTTCCCACCCGGGGCCGGCCCCTCGACCTGCTCCTGAAATCGCCTTACGGCGTTCAGCGAATTCCCTGACGATTCCCTGTCGTTTCCCTTTTTCCGTCAGCACTCGAGTCGGCCTCAAGCAGCCTTGGAGCGGGCCGGTTGTGGTGGCGGCCGAGCAACTTCTACGGTTGGCCGCAGCGCCTGGTTCCGCAGCGATCTGCGATGCGATCCCCGAAGCGATCTCCGAAAGTCGCCCCCGCGGTCTCGCCGTCGCCCTCGGCCGCACGGCCCGAATCCGTTTCCGTTCGAGGAAAGGCCCCACCATGTCTGTGTCCATACCCTCGCTCGATGCGAAAGTGCGTTACGGCCGGGACGGGTGGCTGCCGTTGCCCCACACCCTCAGCGATCCCGACGTCACGAAACTCCGGCATCGGATCGAGGAGATCAGCGCGGAGCGGCGCCCCGAAGTGGTCCACGAGGAGGGTTCGTCGGCCGTCCGGGCGCTGCACGGCTGCCACGACTTCGACGAGGTCTGCGCCCGGCTCGTCCGGCTGCCCGCCCTCGTCGGCCTCGCCGAACAGCTCCTCGGCGGCCCGGTGTACGTCTACCAGTTCAAGGTCAACATGAAGCAGGCGCACGAGGGCGCCGCATGGCCGTGGCACCAGGACTTCGCGTTCTGGCACCACGAGGACGGCATGGGCGCGCCCGACGCCGTCAACATCGCCATCTTCCTGGACGACGTCACCGACGAGAACGGTCCGCTCGAGGTGATCCCCGGCAGCCAGCACGCCGGGATCATCGAGGACGAGGCCCGGTCGGGGCGCGAGCCCAGCCACGACTGGCGGCGCCACGTCTCGGCGAAGCTGGAGTACGTCGTACCGGACGAGGTCGCGGGACGGCTGGCCGGCACCCTCGGCGTGCAGCGGCTCACCGGCCCCGCCGGTACGGCCGTCGCCTTCCACCCGAGCATCATCCACTCCTCCTCCAACAACGCCTCCGCGCAGCGCCGTTGCGTCCTGCTCATCACCTACAACCGCGTCACCAACGCCCCGGCGCACCCCGTCAGGCCGTCCTTCCTCGTCAGCCGGGACAGCACGCCGGTCGTCCAGCTCGACGCCGACCGCCTCTGAAAGGGCGGCCGAGTGCGTACGTCGTCCGGGCGGCACGCAGGGATGGGCTGGCACGCGGCCTACGTCGTTGTGGCCTTCGTCATGGCGATCACCACGGACGACAAGGTCATCCGCTTCCTGTTCACGGCAACAGCCATCGGCGCCGGGTACTCACTGGGGCGCAAGGCCGAGAAGGCGAAGAGCGGTCCGTGACCTGCCGCGCTTGGCGGCGACGTTCAGCGGTCGCACCAACGCTCCCGCTCAGCCGGAGCGGGGCTGACGGGTCCGGGGGCCTCCCGACCCCCGGACGGCTGCGGTCAGTTCTTGGTGCGGGGGCGCCGGGTGAGGGCCATGGTCGTGCCGCCGGCCAGCAGCAGTGCGGCGGCCGCCCAGGCGATCCAGGCGCCGCCGAAGCCGGTGGCGGCCAGGGATCCCGAGTCCGGCGAAGTGCCGCCCGAGACCGAGCCGCTCCCGGATCCGGCCTGCGTCAGCCGCAGGGTCAGCGCCGCGCTGTCGTTGGAGGCGTCGGGGTCCAGCCCCTTCAGGAGCTCCAGCGTGCTGATCCGGCCCGTGGAGACGGCCGGGGTGTGGGGGCCGATCGCGACGGTGAACGACAGGTCGTGCTTGTCCCCCGGGGCGGGATCGCCGAAGTAGCACTCGTAGGCGGACCGGCCCATCCGGGGGCCGGGGTCCGACCCGTCGTCCGTCGGCGGCGGGGAGCAGTTGGCGGGGATCTTCGTGGCCGTCGTGCCCGGCGGCAGCTTGACGAGGACCGACAGCATGATGTCGTCGTCCAGGAGGTCCTCCACCAGCGCCGGCCCGTGGTCGACCACCGTGGCGCGCAGCGTGGCGTGACCGCCGAGCCGCCCGGTGACGCTGTCCCCCGTGACGGCGAAGTCGGCGTGGTTGACGCTGTCGACGTAGGTGGTGAAGTAGGGGTCGATGTTCCCGTCGGACGGCACCGAACCGTCCGGGACCAGGGTCAGCGCGCTCCCGGGGCCGTTCGCCGCGGGGGCGCCGGTCAGCGGGGTGAACTCGTAGAAGATCTTGTCGCGCAGGGCCTCACTGCCCACGGTGACCCGCAGCGGCGACGACAGCGCGTACTTCAGGCCGGGCTCCACCGGGGTGGGGAAGTCGCACAGGGTCTCGTGGACGATGTGCCTGCCGCGGTTGACCGGCGGCACGCTGCGGCAGTTGGCCCAGGATCCCTGCGGGAGCAGCCCGGCGGTGGTGTCGATCCGCAGCTCCACCCCCTTGGCGGCGGGGAGCTGGCCGCGGTTCCACACGTCGAGCGGGAAGGAGAGCGTGTCGCCGGGCGCCTGGTGCAGCTTCTCGGCGGACGCGGACACCCCCAGCTGCGTCCGTCCGTTGGTCAGGGTGAGGCTGTCGCCGGTGACGGTGGCGTCCGAGGCGGTGCCGGAGACGGTCACCGTCCCGCTCGCGCCGACGGGCGCACCGGGCTTCGCCAGCATGGTGAAGGCGTGGAAGTCCGAGGTGGCGGACGCGAGGTCGAGCGTGCAGAGGTTTCCCGCGCAGTGCTCGGACTTGTCCGGTTCGGCGAAGGCGGCCACCCCCGACAGGTCGACGGTCAGGTGCACGTTGTGCGCCGCGCCGCCGCCGGTGACCTTCCATCGGTAGGACAGGGCCGCGCCGTCGGGGTCCGTCCCCATGAAGAGTTGGTGCTCGGCGAACTGGACCGTCATCCGTCGTGACGTGTCGGCGTGGGCCGGACCCGTGCCGAACACCCCCACCACCAGCGCCACCGCGCCCGCCGCCGCCGTCGCGACCGCGCGTGCCCCTGATCTTCGTGCCATCTGACCGAACCTTTCCCCGCGGGCCGGTAGGTCCCGGCACACCGTGCTCGGGAGGTGTGACCCACGAGACACGCAAATGGTTGCGGCCGCCCGCCTCCCTTGTCCACCGCCGGCCCGGCCGCGTCCCCCCGCGCCGCCCCCACCCCTGACCCCGGGCCCCTCGATCGAGCCCGAGGCGCGATCGCACGCCGGACGAGCCGGGTTCCGGCCGACGCCCCTCCGCGCGATCCCGCTAGCCGATCAGGCGGCGGCGCCAGTCCAGGGGCGTGACGGTAATGGCCCGGCCGGGGTCGCGGTCCCATGCGGCGGGTAGGTCGGCCAATGCGCCGGGGGACACGCGGACGTGCCGCTCACCGTTCTCCGTCTTCACCACGATCTCGAGCATCCGCAGACTCTGACACACCCCCTGACAGCGTGGCCCCGGAACCGTACCC
Source organism: uncultured Actinomycetota bacterium (assembly GCA_963756705.1). Lineage (GTDB taxonomy): Bacteria > Actinomycetota > Actinomycetes > Streptomycetales > Streptomycetaceae > Actinacidiphila. The sequence continues at coordinate 81,303 of CAVWOS010000015.1, forward strand.
GCGGGTGCGGCGGGGTCGGTCAGTGCTCGCAGAGGGAGAACTCGCGCTCGTAGAGCTGCTCGTTGTGCTCGTCGACGAAGAACTTGCGTTCCCGCATGAGCTGTTCGCGGTAGTCCTTGGCCGCTTCGAGGGTCATGGTCGAGGTGCCGGACCAGGGCTGTTGCGGCGGCACGTCGGAGGTGGAGACGATCCTCTGCGACGGGTCGACCAGGAAGAACACGAGGATCTTCCGGTGGCCGGGGCGGGTGGGGTCCGCGAGGCGGAAGGGGCTGACGCGGTGCTGGTAGACGTTCGGGAACGCCAGGCAGCGGCCGGCCGGGGTCGACGCCGATCCCAGCAGCTGGTTCAGCGCGTCCTCGTCCTCCAGGCCGAAGACCTCGCGCAGGCCGTTGCCGTCGTTCTGCTCGTACTCCGGGTCGTCGAGCGCCGTCCGGAAGCCCAGCCGGCTCTCGGTGGTGTTCTCGCTGTCCCAGTAGTAGATGCCGGTCGAGACGATCCGCTCGTTCAGCATCCCCTCCACGTGCCAGGACCCGCCGGGGTACTCGGGCTCGTCCTCGGTGAGGTGGATGGTGGCGAGCTTGACGATCACCTGGAGGCGGCGGCCGCGCAGGTCGACCCGGTCCGACGCGTCGGGCGGCTCGGGCGCGGTGAAGGCCGGGGCGTCCGGGACGACCGGGCGGCGGTTCTCCCACCAGTCGTCCTGGGCCTCCTCGTACGCGCGGACGGCTTCCGAGTGGGCGGCCGTGTCGTCACCGAAGGACGCCTTGTCCGGGTACTGCGGCTCCGAGTCGTACCACCCGTAGGGATCGACTTTGATCCGCCGCGGCCGCGGATTGCGCAGATCGGTGAGCACGTTCTCCAGCAGCGGGCGCATGCGCCCGAACACGTCCGGCAGGACGGCGGCCAGTTCGCGATGGGCCTCGGGATGGACGTTGTTGACGTACGAGTCGAAGGTGACCTCGCCGTCGTCGCCGACCACGACGTCCGTGGGCAGCCACTGGAACTTCTCCGAGAACTCGTACTTCGACCAGCGGTCCGTCGGGTTCTTCCAGGCCCGCTCGGGCGCGCCGCTCACCCCCTTCACCAGGCAGAAGAGCGAGGGGTGCACCAGGTCCAGCACCTGGCCGCCGGAACCGGGATGCCAGTCCTTCTCGGCTTCGGGGACCTCCTCCAGCGCCCGGACCGCCTCGCGCAGCCGGGACCTGAGCCCGTCGTCGACCAGGGTGTCGGACTGCCACACGCCGTCGACGGCGGACACCTCGATGCCGGTCCGCGGGTCCCGCAGCGCGGCGTAGTGCGCGAGTTCGGCGAGCACGTAGCCCACCTGCGCCTCCGTGAGGCCCTGGGCGACCGCCTCGCGCGTCCACCGGGCGACGATCTCGGCGTCGTTCCTCTTGTTGAACCACCCCTCCTTCTCCCGGATGTGCGAGCTGCACCGCATCATCTCGAGTTCCCGCAGCGTTCTGGGTGCCGCGAACGGTCGGGAACGGGAGGTCTGAAAGGGCAGCGGGAAAGCGGACAGGCTGGTCAAGTTTCTGGGTCCTCCCAGTCGGGGTGCGGTGGCCGGAAGGATACTTGAGCGATCCGACACCGCGGCCTCGCGCTCGGCCGCCGCCGCGAGGGGCGGCGGTATTCCTTCCGCTCCGCCCGGCCCGCACACTGGAGCCTTCCGCCCACCAGGAGGCACCGTGTCCGTGTTACCCGTGGTACCCGTCCGAAGACTCCTCGCCCGCGCCGCCGCCGGTGCGTTCGCCGTCGCCGCGCTCCTCTCCTTCACCGCCGGCACGGCTCAGGCCGACGGCACGGGGCACTGCACCGGGGGCCGTTCGGGAAGCCCGTACTCCTCGTTCAGCGGCTGCGGCGCCTTCGCGGGCAGCGCGCCCTGGACGGTCAGCGTCGACCAGTACCAGACCTACGGATCCGTCTGGAACCCGATCACCAACACGTGGACCATCGTCTGGCTCACCCTGCCCAACCGGGTCGTCTCCTGCCAGACGCTCACGGGCTACCCCTCGGCCGGGATCCCGACCGACTTCTTCGGCAGCTGCACCCTCGTCAGCTGAGCCCCGCCGGGGCCCTCTTGACGCCGCCGCGCTCGCGCGGCGGCCGGGTCAGAGCTCGGGGGTCCACTCGTCGGCGCGGTAGCCCGGGTGGTCGGCGTACGCCCGCGCGAGGTGGCACAGGACGGGGGAGAGCACGGAGATCGCCGCGGGCGCGGAGTCGTGCGTGAAGAGGTCGGGGGAGTCGAGGTCGGCGGTCATCCGGTCGTAGAGCGCGAGGACGCCGCGCGCGGCCTCGACCTCGCGCGTGACCCGCTCCGGATCGGCGTGGACCTCGACCATCACCGCGTCGACCTCCTCCATGCGCAGCGCCCGCACGAGGTCGCCGGAGCGGAACCACTTGCCGTCGGCGTACTGCGCCGCCTGGGCCTGTGCCGCCGCGGCCCGCTCGGCGTCCTCCTCCAGGCGCTCCCGCAGGAAGTCGGCCACGGCTGCCACGGTCTCGGTCGTCGTCACGTGTGGTCCCTCTCGTCCGGACTGCCCGGGCCGGCGCCGGCCCGCGATCGGTGCGCGCGCCCTGATCCGACGCGGCGGCGAGCCGCGCGGGGCGCACCGCCCCACCCGACCCGTTCGGCGGGTCGTCCCCTCCGGCACGGCTCCTGCAAGATACCGTCCGGCGGTCGGTACCGGAGAACGCGTGCCGTGCGGACGGCCCGAGCAGCCCGAGCAGCCCGAGCAGCCCGGTCCCGTCCGGGGGAACGGGACCGGGCCGGCGCACGTCAGGGGACGAGCACGGACTTCCCGACGGTGGCCCGGGCGGTGATCGCCGTGTGCGCGGCGGAGGCGTCGGCCAGGGCGAAGCGCTGCCCGACGAAGGGGCGGAGCCGCCCCTCGGCCGCCGCGGTCAGCGCCTCGCGGGTCTGACGCATCTGCACCTCGGGGCCCCGATCACCGGTCGGCGGGCCGAAGTACGACGACACGGTGGCACCGCGCTCGGCGACCGCGGCCGGGTCCAGCGCGGTGATGGTCCCGCTGGAGAACCCGAAGACGACGAACCGCCCGCCGTGCGCCAGCAGTTCGAACGCGCTGCGTCCGGTCGCCCCGCCGAGCGCGTCCAGGACCACGGTCACCCCGGCCGGAGCGGCCCGCCGCACCTGGTCGGGCCAGTCGGGCTCGGTGTAGTCGACGGCGACGTCCGCGCCGAACCAGCGCACCAGCTCCAGTTTCTCCTCGCCGCGGGCCAGCCCGATCAGCCGCTCGGCGCCGGCCGCGCGGGCGAGTTGGAGGACCAGCGTGCCCACGGCGCCGGCGGCGGACTCCACCAGCACGGTGTCGCCCGGGCCGATTCCGGCGGTCTCCACCAGGGCGACGGCCGTCCGGCCCGTTCCCAGCAGCGACACCGCCTCGGCGCTCGCCAGGGCCTCGGGCAGCGGGTGCAGGTGGGCCGCCGCGAGCGCGGCCCGCTCGGCGTACCCGCCGCCGGCGGCGGTCTGTCCGGCCACCCGCCGCCCGATCAACGCCCGGTCGACGCCCTCCCCGACCGACTCGACCACCCCGGCCACCTCGCGCCCGGGCGTCCACGGCAACCCTGCCGGTGCGATCGGGGACCTCCCCTGCAGGCTCCCGGTCCGGATCTGCGTCTCCACGAACTGGATCCCGGCGGCCTCGACCTTCACCACCGCCTCGCCCGGGCCGGCCACCGGATCGGGCACCTCCTCCAGCCGGAGCTCCTCCGGTCCGCCGAACTTCCGCATGACGATCGCGCGCATGACGGGATCCCCCTCCTCGTAGGTTTCGCCCCGCATCCGACGCTAGGTGACGGACCTGCCCGCTGCCTCTGGCCGCGGTCCGGTCGGCGCTCGGTCTTCGGTCCTACGACGTTCGGCGCGTCGGCCCCGAGGCGCGGAGGCACGGAGGCGCGGAGGAGGGTCCGAGGGCCCCGTCACGCGACCGGGCCCTCGGGGAGCGGGAGGGGTCAGTCGGCCCGGGCCAGGAGGTCGTCGCTGACGAGCTTCGTGCGGATCATCCCCGCGTCACTGCCTCGGTCCAGGCTCCCGCTGAACGGGACCGCGCTCCACGCGTACTCGCCGGGGAACTGGTAGGCGGACAGCTCGTCGATGCGCCGCGCGTTGTCCTCGCCCACGTTGTAGACGTTGTACGGCAGGGTGAAGCTCTCCGAGCAGTGGTCGTTGCCGAGCGCGCCCGCCTCGCAGGAGTCGAGGGAGGCGTAGTTGCCGTGCTTGTTCTCGGCCGAGTAGACCCGTGCCACCTCCGGTGAGCCGCCGGCGGCCCGGCCCCACGAGCAGTCGTCGCCGAGCAGGCGTTCGTCGGTGTGCTCGAAGAGGGTGCCCTCGTGCGAGGTCGTCTTGAGCGAGTAGGCGGCCCACCCGGTCGCGCAGCCGGCCTGCGGGGTGAGCGTCACGGCGAACGGCTCGACGTCCCCGGAGTGCGAGCCGCCGAACCAGTCCCCGCAGTCCCGCCGGTACAGGACCGTGTACAGGATCGCGATCTTGCCCGGGTCGCTGGGGTGGGGCCGGACCCGGGCGAGCACGGTGCCCGGGTTGCCGGGCGTCGCCGGATCGGTGCAGCCGGGGTTCTCGCCGCTGTCGAACCAGATCCACGGGAAGAACTGCGTGGCGAGGGTGTCCTCCAGCATGTCCGAGAGCCCGTCACCGTCGCCGTCACCGGCGACCTGGGCATGGGCTTGGCCGGTCATACCGGTGACCACGGTGGTCAGCACGATGAGCAAGGGCGCGATCAGGCCGCGCAGCAGGCGACGGTTCACGTCTCTCCCTGGTCGGTGACGTCGGGGGGATGGCCTTCCGTGCCGTGATGACGGCTCAGGCGCGCAACCGGCACCACGATCTCGCCCGCCGACGGTACAGCGGACCCTCTCCCGTCCGCGACACCCCAACGGGCCCAACCGCCCCAACACCCCCGTCCCCGGGGGAGCACGAGGTCCTCCGACCGTTCCCCGCGCCGCGCGGCGATGAGTTCCGCGGCCGGCGGCGGTCCACCCATCCGTGCGGACCTCGCGACAGCGGTCCGACCCACGGAAGGAGAAGGCGGATGCGTGCGATCGCCACCACGATGTTCGTGACGCTGGACGGCGTCGTCCAAGGGCTCGGCCGCCCGGACGAGGACACCCGCGGCGGTTTCCCGTACGGAGGCTGGGGCCCGCGGTTCAACGACGAGGTGATGAGCCGCGAGCTCGCCGAGGGCATGGGCCGGCCGGGCGACATGCTGTTCGGCCGCCGCACCTGGCAGGACTTCTTCACCGCGTGGGCCGGCGCGACCGACGGCAACCCCTTCACCGCGCACATGAACGCGGCCACCAAGTACGTCGTCTCCAGGACCCTGGCGGACGCGGACGCCTGGCAGAACTCGGTCCTGCTGCGCGGCGACGCCGCCGGCACGGTGGCCGAACTGAAGGCCCGGCCCGGGAACGACCTGTCGGTCATCGGCAGCGCGTCCCTGGTGCGGAGCCTGCACGCGGCCGGCCTGATCGACCACTACACGCTGCTGATCCACCCCCTGACCCTCGGCACGGGCACCCGGCTCTTCGAAGGGCCCGCCCCGCTCACCGAGTTCGACCTCACCGGGACCGTCACCACGGGCAAGGGCGTGATCATCGCCCACTACACCCGCCGCTGAGCGGCAACACGGTGCGGTTGCGGCCCGCCGACGCCGTACGCGGGGGCGGGCGTACGGCGTCGGGCGGGGTGGGTCAGGACGGGGTGGGGCCGACTTCGTGTGCGAGATCCGCAGCCTGCGGTGCGGACGGCCGAACTCCGCGCGCGTGGTGTCCACCGCGTCCAGCCGGGCCCGCAGCACCGCGTGCGCCTCCCGCACCAGGACGTGTCCGGTGTGCAGCATGCGCACCCGGCGGCCGGCCTGCTCGGTCAGCTTCACGCCCAGCTTGCGCTCCAGTGCCCGGATGCCCCGCTGGACGGTCGCCGTACTCGTCCATGCGGGCGATTATGAGCACACATCCCAGGACCCGTCATCCACCCGCCGCGATGCCGGGGCCAGTCGGAACCGCCGCGGGCGGGCGCCGTCATCGGGCGAAAAGGGCACGCCGCGGCCGGGAAGGGGCATACGACGACTGAGAGCAGATCGGTGACCGACACACCTGGAGACGCCTTGGCCTTCGACACCTCCGCCGCCCACGCGGCCCCGCGGCGGCCCGCGGTACGCGCGTGGCCCGCGGCGCTGCGACGCGTCCCGGTGGCGATGTGGGACGACAACACGGCGGACTGGGCCGCGGCGTTGACGTACTACGCCGTGCTGGCCGTGGTGCCCGCGCTCCTGGTGACCGTGTCCCTCATCGGACTGGTCAGCCCGGAGCTGACCGCCCGGCTCATCAGCAACGTCACCACGCTGGTTCCCGCGCAGTCCGGCGACGCGCTCCGCAAGGCGCTCACCCAGGCGGCCGACGAGCGCTCCGCGGCGCTGACCATCGCCGTCGCGGGCACCGTCAGCTCCCTGTGGTCGGCGACCAGCTACCTCGCGGTGTTCCGCCGGGCGCTGCACGCCATGTACGGCGTGCCGGACCATCGGCCCATGTGGCGCCGGCTGCACCTCATCATCCTGACCGCCCTGAGCCTCCTGCTGCTGCTCGTGACGAGCGCCCTCGTCCTGGTCCTCACCGACCCGCTGGTCACGGCGGTCGGCCGCAGCACCGGCCTGGGCACGGCCGTCACCACGACCTGGTACCTGCTGCGCTGGCCGGTGCTGCTGTGCCTAGTGGCCGGGCTGGTCGTCGTGCTGTTCCGCACCGGCCCGCCGCAGGCCAAACGCGCCCACCACGCCCTTCCCGGCGGGGTGCTGGCGGCGCTGCTGTGGCTGGTCGCCTCCGCCGGCTTCTCGCTCTACGCCTCCTACCTGGGCAGTTACGGGCGCCTGTACGGATCGCTGGCCGGCTCCGTGGTGTTCCTCGTCTGGCTCTGGCTGTCCCACCTCGCGCTGCTGGCCGGCGCCCAGTTCGCCGCCGAACTCGGCCGGCCGGCCGGCCGCGGGCACGGGGCGCGGGACGACGGGGCCCGTCCCCGGGCGCCGGCCGAGCACTGACGTTCTCGCGCGGCCCGCGTGGCTCGCCCGGGAGTCAACCGTCCGCGTGCGGGGGCGCCGCGGGCAGCTCCACGGTGACGCGGATCCCGCCGGCGGCGCGCGGAGCGAGGGTGAGCGTGCCGCCGTGCGCGTGGGTGACGGTCTTGACGATCGCCAGGCCGAGGCCGACCCCGGCGTGGCCGGCGTGGCCGGTGCGGACGCGCTCGGTGCCGCGCCGGAACGGTTCGGTGAGGGTGGGGACCAGCCGCGCGGGGACGTCCTTGCCGGTGTTCTCGACGGTGAGCACCACGGTCCCCGGCCGGACGGCGGTGCTCACCCACACGGAGCCCCGCTCGGGCAGGTTGTGGACGATCGCGTTCTGCACGAGGTTCGTCGTCAGGCGCAGCAGGAGCGCGGGCGAGCCGTGCGCCGGGGCGACGCCGCCGGAGGTCTCGACGGTGACGCCGTGCCTCTCGGCGAGCGGGAGCAGCGTCTCGGCGGCCTCCTCCACCAGGAGGGACAGGTCGGCGGGTTCGCGGGTGAAGGCCCCCTGGCCGGCTCGGCTGAGCACGAGCAGCGCCTCGGTGAGGTCGATCGCCCGGGCGTTGACGGCGTGGAGGCGGTCGAGGAGTTCGCCGGGGTCGTGGTGCGGATCGGCGCGGGCCACGTCGAGCAGGGCCTTCGAGGTCGCCAGCGGGGTGCGCAACTCGTGGGAGGCGTTGGCCGCGAACCTGCGCTGCTCGGCGACGTGCCCTTCGAGGCGCTCCAGCATCGTGTCGAAGGCGTCCGCGAGTTCGCGGAACTCGTCCCGGGGGCCCGGCAGCCGGATCCGGTGGGAGAGCGTTCCGCCGGCGGCCAGGCGGGTGGCGTCGGTGATGCGGGTCAGCGGCCTGAGCACCCGCCCGGCGAGGATCCACCCGCCCACGACGCCGAACACCAGCAGGAAGGCCGCCACCGCCGCCGCCTTCGGGGCGAACACGTGCAGGAGGTTGGACCGGACCGGGAAGACCCCGTGGGTGGGCGTCGTGCCGGTGGGGACGATGAGCGCCCGCTCGGGGACGTACCGCAGGAGGAACATCCACACCGCCGCGAGCATCAGGACACCGGCCAGCATGAGGAACCCGGCGTAGCTGAGGGTGAGTTTGACGCGGACGCTCAACCCCGGTGCCCTATCCACGCCCGTCTCCCGCGGGTCCGGACGCCGGTCGCGGGTCGATGCGGTAGCCGACGCCCGGCACGGTGGCGATGATCCAGGGCGCTCCGAGCCGTTTGCGCAGGGCCGAGACGGTGATGCGCACGGCGTTGGTGAACGGGTCGGCGTTCGCGTCCCACGCGCGCTCCAGCAGCTCCTCCGCGCTGACCACCCCTCCGTCGGCGCCGACGAGGACTTCGAGCACGGCGAACTGCTTCCTGGTCAGGGCGACGTGGCGGCCGTCGCGGAACACCTCCCGGCGGAACGGGTCCAGCCGCAGACCCGCTATCTCCCGCACCGGGGGCCGGTGGTGGGGGCGCCTGCGGTCGAGCGCCCGGAGCCTGAGCGCGAGCTCCCGCAGCTCGAACGGCTTGGTGAGGTAGTCGTTGGCGCCGAGCTCGAATCCGGAGACCTTGTCGTCGAGGCGGTCGGCAGCGGTGAGCATGAGGATCGGCATGCCGCTGCCCGAGGCGACGATGCGTGCGGCGATCTCGTCCCCGGACGGCCCCGGGACGTCGCGGTCCAGGACGGCGATGTCGTAGGCGTGGGTGCCGAGCAGTTCCAGGGCGGTGTCCCCGTCACCGGCGAGGTCCGCGGCGATCGCCTCCAGGCGCAGGCCGTCGCGGATGGCCTCCGCCAGAAAGGGTTCGTCCTCCACGATCAGCACGCGCATGGCCTGGATGCTACGAGTCGGCGCGTATGGCCGGCGTATCGAGAACCGCGGCCCCGGCGGCCGCGGTCCCGGCTCGCCACCACGGGCGCGAGGCCAGCGCGGCCAGCCCGGCGCCGGCGGCGTTGAGCAGGACGTCGTCCACCGAGGACACCCGGTCCAGCCGCAGGACGTACTGCGCCGTCTCGATCAGCACCGAGCAGCCGGCCGCGAGCGCGAGGACCCGCGGCAGGGAAGCCAGCGCGGCGAACCGCAGCGGCGCGAGCAGCCCCAGCGCCGCGAACACCAGCAGGTTGCCGACCACTTCGAACGTCGAACCGGCCGCGAGGGTCGCGTGCAGGTCCCGCAGCGGCACCAGGCTCACCCGGCCCGGGACGGCGCCCGCGTCCGAGCCCGGCAGCATGGTGATCCACACCCATGGCGCCGTGCCGTGGACGATGCCGACTTCGGCCAGCGACATCCGCCAGGCCGCGGGGACGCCGCGCGCTCTCCTGCGGCGTGCCAGGGCCCACGCCGCGGCCGCGGCCAACGGCAGCGCCGCCACGGCGACGAGGGCCACGCCGTTGAACGTGGTGAGCCAGACCCGCCACCCCGTCCGGTGCAGCGGCATCGACAGCATCCTCAGCAGCACCCGGGCCGGGCCGCCCACGAGGAACGCCGCACCGAGGAGCGCCAGCGCGCCGATCACGATCCTGCGCGGACGAGGGGCCGGCGGAGTCGGTGCTGCGCTGTGGTCCATGCCGCCATCGAAGACGGACGGCCGTTGCCGTGGCGTATGCGCTTCCCGATACGCCCGCGATACCCGGCACAACGGGCCCGTCCGGGCGGTCCGGTGGGCCGCCGAGAGCTCGGGTGGCGGCTCGGCAGGCGGCCCGGGTGCCGGTCCGGGCGGCATCCGGCAGGAATCGGATATTGACACGCGAACTACGCTCTTCGTATGGCGCTGCACCCGCACCGCCGTGTGGACCCCGGGGCGGCGGACGGCCCACCCGCCGGGCCCCGGACGGCGCGCGCGGCGGTCGCTCCGGAGAAATCGCCCCGAAGGCGTGGTGGAGGTCGCCATGGACATCTGGACATCCGCCGGGGTTCTCGCCGGCCGCGGGTCCCACCGGCTGCGCCGGGCAGGGGTGATGGCCGCGGCGGCCGTGCTGGCTGTGCTGGCTGGGCCGGTCGTGGCGGCGTGCGGAGGCGGCAGCGGCTCCCCGGGCCCGTCGTCCGCCCGCACCGACCGGCCGGGCGCGCCGCAGTCCGCGCCGACCGCCCGTCCGAGCGCCGCGACGGATCCTGCGGCGGCCCCCGCCGACGGGCGCTCCCGGGTGCGCACCTCGGTGTACTTCCTGCACGGCGGGAAGGTCTCGCCCGCCCCGCGCACCGTGACCGCGCCCACCACCGCGGCCGGCGCCGTGCGCGCCCTGCTGGCCGGACCCGCCCCGTCCGAGCGCCGCCACGGCCGCACCACGGCCATACCGTCGGGGACGGCGCTGCGCTCGGTCGTGGTCCGCGCCGGCGTGGCGACGGTGGACCTGTCCGGGCGGTACGACGACGACGGCGGCGGGAGCCGGTCGCTGCGGGCCCGGCTCGCGCAGGTCGTCTTCACCGCGACCGCCTTCCCGGCCGTCCACGAGGTCCGGTTCGCGCTCGACGGGCGGCCGGTGACGTCCTTCGGCGCCGAGGGCGTCGTCCTCGACCACCCGGTGGGCCGCGCCGACTTCGAGGACGTGGCGCCCCTCGTCCTCGTGGAGTCGCCGCTGATCGGCGACGGCGTGCGCGGCCCGGTCCGGGTGCGGGGCAGCGCCAACACGTTCGAGGCGGCGTTCCGGCTGAGGATCACCGACGCCGGCGGCCGCACACTGGCCGACGTCCCCGTCACGGCCTCCTCGGGCACCGGAACCCGCGGCACGTTCGACGTGACCGTCCCCTGCCGCGCGCCCGCCGCCCCGGGCGAGGGCACGCTGACGGCGTACTGGAACTCGCCGCAGGACGGTCACCCCGTGGTCGAGGACACGGTCCCCCTGGCCGTCGACCGGCCGTGACCGTGCGTCGGGACTTGAGCGGTCGGGCGACGGCGGCGCGTGTGCGGGCGTGCGGGCGTGCGGCAGGATGGTGGCATGAGCGTGGTCAAGATCAACGTACTGACGGTTCCCGCCGAGCAGCGGGAGGTGCTGGAGCGGCGGTTCGCCTCCCGCGCCCAGGCCGTCGAGAACTCCGACGGCTTCGAGTGGTTCGAGCTCCTGCGGCCGGTCGAGGGCACCGACACCTACCTCGTGTACACGCGCTGGCGTGACGAGGAGTCCTTCCAGGCATGGATGAAGGGCAACATGGCGGCGAGCCACGGGGGCGGGGGCGGCCAGGGCGGGGAGCGGCCCAAGCCGGCGGCGACCGGGGCCACCCTGTGGTCATTCGAGGTCGTGCAGCAGGCGGCGCCGAAGAGCGGGTGAGCCGGGCGCGGCGGTCGCGCGGGGTGGCGTCGGCGGCTCCGCGCGGCCGTCTCAGCCGCGCGCGTACGGGCCGACCGGCCGTACGACGCGCACCTCGGACACCTCCATGAGCCCGTCGAGTTCGACCCTCGCCCGGGTCTGGTCGGGGCTGACCGTCAGGCCGTCCCGGCGGACGAGGGCCAGCAGCCGCTCGGCGAGCGGGAGGACCATGTGGCGGCCCCAGCAGCGCTCGCTCGCCGGCCCGAAGGGCAGGTAGCCCGGGTGGGTTTCGCTGTCGAGCCCGTCCCATCGCTCGGGGCGGAACTCCCCGGGGTCGTCCCAGAGTTCGGGGTTGCGGTGGCTGAGCAGCGGCAGCAGCAGGAGGTCGTCGCCGGGCCCGATCCGCCCGTCCAGCGCGGGGAACTCCGGGGACGCCACCCGCAGGATGTTCCACGAGGGCGGGAGCAGCCGCAGCGCCTCAAGGATGACGTGGCGGTCAGGCACGCCGTCGTCGAACGGGCAGCCCAGCCACACGGCGTTGGTGACCAGCGCGGCCACGGTGAAGCACACCGGCGCCGCCACCCGCCGGTAGAGGTACATCGCGTGGCGCCGGTCGGCGTAGGACGCGGACTCCAGTACGAGCGCGGCCAGATGGGACAGCCGGGCGCCGCCGCGGGGCCGGCCCAGGAACGCGGCCCCGGAGGCGACCGCCGACCACGTGACCTTCGGGGTCAGTTCCAGCCGCCGGTCGACGAGCACCCGGAACCGCAGGCTCTCGTCACCGAACACCAGGTCGCGCAGGTACTGGTGCGGCACGTGCGGCCACTTGCCGGTCAGGTCGACGCGGTCCTCCGGCGGGCGGCGCAGCGCGGCGCGGACGTCCGCGCCCACCGCCTGCATGAAGCCGGCGGCCTCGGCGCGCGGCACGGTCCGCCCCAGCACCGGCTTGAAGGTGGGCCGCTCCGCCGCGTTGGCGGGCCGCGCGCGCAGCACGCCGTCCATCAGCTCCGGCCCGGCCACCCCGACGGTGTCGGGCTCCAACCGGAAGAGGGGCGCGGACGGATGGCCGGTCAGCAGCGCCTCGATCCGCGGGGCGAACTCCACCGGACGGGTCCGGCCGGCGGCGCGTCGCTGGGTCATACGGGGGCCTCCGGTCCGTGGGGGAGGTCCGTGCCGGCCGGACCACCGCCGGCACGGACCGTTGGAGAGCCGCCGGACCTAGATCCAGCCGTACCAGGCGTACGCCTTGAGGCTCTTCTCCGGACGGAACCTGTTGATCAACCGAACGAGCTTCATCGGTACCTCCCTGTGTCAGATGACGGGTATCCGTGCGTTCCGGCCGACGGCCCGCACGTCCACGTCGAAGCACGTGCGGCGGCGGCCGTATCCGTCGATACCCGCGCCCGGCGGCCGCCCCCGTCGGATCGGTGGCGTGTGCACGCATGGCGGGGACGCGCCGGGCGCGGGCAGCACGACGCGCCGCGGGCCGCCCGGTGTCGGGCGGCCCGCGGCGCGTGGGGTGGGGCCGGGGTGGAAGCGGGGATCAGTACGCGGAGTTGACGTTGTCCATGGAGCCGTAGCGGTCGGCCGCGTAGTTGCAGGCCGCGGTGATGTTGGCCACGGGGTTGTAGATGTTCCAGGACGTGCCGGACACGTGGTAGGTCCGGAAGGTGGGGTCGATGACCTGCAGCAGACCCTTGGAGGGGATGCCGTTGCGGGCGTTGATGTCCCACAGGTTGATGGCCTTCGGGTTGCCGCTGGACTCGCGGATGATGTTGCGGTGGATGCCGTCGTAGCTGGCGGGGATGTGCTTGGAGTGCAGGATCGCCAGCGACTGGCGTATCCAGCCGTCCAGGTTGTTCGAGTAGGTCTTCTTCGCGGTGTGCTTCGCCGCCTTGTGGTGGGTCACCTTGTGGTGGGTGACCTTGTGCGGCGCGGCGGCGGGCGCCTTCGCGTGGTGGGCCGCGGCCGGGCGCGGCGCGGCGTGGTGCTCGGTGGTGGCCTTCGCCACCGGAGCGGCCGCGGGGGCCTTGGCGGCCGGCTTGGCCGGGCTCTTCGCCGGGTGCGTGTGGACGGCCGCGGCGACGTCGGTCTTGTGCTGGGCGGTGCCCGGGGCAGCGGGGTGCGTGCCTAGCTGCTGTGCCTCCTGGGCGGAGGTGACGCGGAACCCGGTGGCGTGGCCGCCGGTCGCGGCTGCCGGTCCGGACCCGGTGGCCGCCTGCACGCCCGCGGTGGCGACCAGAGCCGCGACCGCGGCGGTGGCGCCGACGGCTACGACCTTGCGGCGCTTGGGGAGTCGGCCGGACGGGGAGACGGCAAGGAGCTTCCTGGTGACCTTGGGGAACTGCATCGCGGATCAAACCTCTTCCGTTGGGGACCCGTGCAGTCTTGGCAAAACAGGACTCAACGGTCAAAGGCTCTCGCTACGGACATTTCCGTAGCGAGGGCGGGGAGGATCGAGGGGGTCGCGCCGATCCGCGTGACGGCGCCGTTCTCCCGTCGCCGGGAGTACTACCGCGCTTAGTTTGTGATCTGGGCTATACCGGCGAGGTCACACGGGACCCCCGTGACGGCGACCCGGAGTGTCGCTCCCGTCGCGCAGCGCTGATGAACCGGGCCCCTTTCGCCGGGTCGGGGTCGTGCGCGGACCCTAGGCATACCGACCGGTCGGTACTACCCTTCCCGCACTCGGCCCCGGACCCGCCCCCGTGGTCCCGGCCCGCGCGTAAGCCCCGCACCCCGAAGCCCCACCCCTCAGGCCCGCACCTCACCAGGTCCCGCACCTCAGGAGGAGCCACATGTCCGCCACCCCGACATCGTTCGAAGCCGGCAGACCCGGCCGCGCCGCCCCCGGCGCCGTCCTGCGCCGGCTGTACCGCCGCGACCTGCCCGGCTACCCCGCCACCGGCCGGCGGATGGCCTACCTGGCCATCGTGGTGGTCACCACCGTCGTCCTCTACTACATGCTCTACGTGCAGTACGCGGTCGCGACCTCGATCATCACGCACTTCGGGATGACGTACCGCTACTTCGTGTGGGTCTCGGTGATCGGCAACGCGGTCGGCGCGTTCGCCTCGCTGGCGGCCGGGCTGGCGGACCGCTGGGGCCGGGCGAACATGGTCGTGTACGGGCTGCTGATCGCCTCCCTGCTGGTCTTCCTCGGCCTGCCCAACGCCGGCGGCAAGACCACCTACCTGGTGCTGTTCTCCCTGGTCAGCGTGATCGAGGGGATCGTGCTGGTGGCCACTCCGGCGCTGATCCGGGACTTCTCGCCGCAGCTCGGCCGGGCCACGGCGATGGGCGCCTGGACGATGGGCCCGGTGGTCGGCAGCCTCGTCGTCACCACGGTCACCAGCAACACCCTGGACAGCTCCAGCTGGCAGGACGAGGTGCGCTACTCCGGCATCGCCGGGTTCGCCGTCTTCGCCGTCGCGGTCTTCGCGCTCCGGGAGCTGTCGCCGGCCGTCCGCGACCAGATCATGGTGAGCCTGCGGGACCGGGCGCTGGTCGAGGCGCGGGCCAAGGGCATCGACCCGGCGGCGGCCCGGCGCGGCGAGTGGCGGCAGATGCTCCGGCCCGACGTGGCCGGGTCGGCGCTGGCCATCTCGCTCTACCTGCTGCTGTACTTCGCCGCGGTCGGCAACTTCGTGGTCTTCTTCGCCACCACCTACGGCTACAGCGAGCAGCGGGCCAACGCGGTGGCGAACTGGTACTGGGCGGCCAACGCCGTCGCCCTGGTCGTGGTGGGTCTGCTCTCCGACCGGCTCAAGGTGCGCAAGCCCTTCATGATCGTCGGCGCGGTCGGGTCGATCGTGACGGCCGCGGTCTTCGCCACCCGCGCCACCCACCCCGGCACCGGCTACTACACCTTCGCGTGGCTGTTCGTCGGGATCGGCGTCTTCAGCGGCGTCGCGTACGGGCCGTGGATGGCGGGCTTCACCGAGACCGTCGAGAAGCACAACCCGGCCGCGACCGCGACGGGCCTGGCGGTGTGGGGCTGGACGATCCGGGTCGTGGTCGCGGTCTCGGCCGCCTTCGTCCCGGTGGTCGTCACCGCCGTGACCCCGCTGGTCGACCACGGCCCGCAGGTCGCCGCGGCCCAGCGGCAGGCCGGCCCCGCGCTCGCCGTCGTCCAGGCGCACCCCCAGCTCTTCGCCGAGCTCGGCGCGTACCCGCCCGGCAAGGCCCCCGCGGCGCTGACCGCGCGGGCGGTCCGGGAGGTCGGGCCGGCCGACCTGGCGCTCGTGCAGAAGGCGCAGCCCCAGCTCGCCGTCCTCACCGCCTACGGCGCGAAGGTGCAGAAGGCCGCCGCGGACGGGCCCGGGCAGTGGCGCGACTGGTGGTGGGTGTGCGTCGGCGGGCAGGTGCTCTTCCTGCCCTTCGTCTTCCTGATGACCGGCAGGTGGCGCCCGAAGCGGGCGCGCGAGGACGCCGACCTCCACCGGGCGGCGGTGGAGCGCGAGTTGGCGGCGCTGGCGGCCGAGCGCGGCTAGGGGTCACCCGAGGGATCCGGGCCGGGCCCGGCCCGGCCCGCACGTCGCATGCCGCGCGCCGGTGGCCGCGGGGCGGGCTCCAGGACTTCTTGAGCTCGTTCACCAGCGCGTGGATGACCAGGTCGACGGCCTCCCGCATGTCCACCGCGTCGCGGTCGAGGAGCCACTGCGTCTGGAGGCCGTCCATCGTGGCGATGATCGCGTTCGCGGCCGTGAGCGTCGCCGCGTCCTGCGCCGAGCGGCCGGTCGCGTCGGCCACCGCGCTGCTGACCATGTCCCGCAGGCCGGCGAACCGCTCGGAGAAGAACTTCTGCCCGGGGTGCCGGTCGGTGACGGACTCGCCGAGCAGGACGGTGTACGCCTGCACGATGCCGGGCGAGCATCATCCTGTTCGGCGTGATCCAGAAGCGGCTGGTCGCGGGGAACACCGCCGGAGGGGTCAAGGGATGAGCCGCGTCGTCATCGAGGACGGGTTCCTGCACGTCGGGTCCCGCCGGATCCTGCTGATCGCCGGTGAGATCCGGTTCTGGCGGATGGAACCGGAGACCTGGAGGCCGGCCGTGGAGGCCGCCCGCGCCGCCGGGGTGACCATGGTCAGCACCTACCACGACGCGATCGCGGCCGGCGCCCCGGGCGTCCCCGGATCCGAGGCCGTCCCCTTCCGGTCGCAGCGGGCCGCGATCCGCCTCACCCCCGGCCATCACGTCTACACGCTCGCGTACGAGCGGCCGTAGCGCCGGACCCGCGGCCCGGACGCGGCGCCGTGTCCGCTCCGGGCCGCGAAAGGCGGAATTCGGCGCTCCGCCTTTCGGGGCGCGCACCGCTCCTCGCTGTCGGCTTCTCAATCCCCTCACCTGAAAAGGTGTTTTTGCTGTGACGAACATTCATTTGATATAAACGGCACCACTTCATCTCTCGGCCGTCGGTCCAAGCGGCCGCCGCCCAGGGGGAATCGGCTCATGATCGGGCAGACAGACGCCCTCGCGCCTGCCGAAGTCAGCAGCGAGGAGCGCCGGAGCGCCCGCCGGGACGAGGTCGCGCGCACACGGTTCCCCGCGGTGGACGGGCTGCGGGGCGTGGCGATCCTCTCGGTGCTGCTGTACCACACCAACTGGTTCACCAACGGGCTCTTCGGCGTCGACGCCTTCTTCGTGCTCTCCGGCTTCCTGGTGACCCTGCTGCTGATCCGCGAACTGGAGCGCACCGGGCGCATCGCGGTCGGCCGGTTCTTCCGCCGGCGGTTCAAGCGGCTGATGCCCGGCCTCACGGTGACCCTCGGGCTCGTCGTCGCGCTCGGCTACCTGCTCAGCCCGCTGCGCGAGGCGATCCAGATCAAGAACCAGGGCCTGGCCGCGCTGCTCCAGGTCGCCAACTGGGCGCAGATCGCCCGCGGTGACGCCTACTGGGACCAGTCGGGGGCGATCAGCCCGCTGTCGGCGATGTGGTCGCTGAGCATCACCGAGCAGTTCTACGTGGCGTGGCCGCTCGTGCTGGGCGTCGCGTTCTTCGTCTTCCGGCGCCGCGTGCTGCCCGTCGCGATCCTGACCGCGCTGCTGTTCGCCGGGTCCGCCGCCGTCGCCCCGCTGCTGTGGAACGGCGACAACAGCGACAGGCTCTACCTGGCCACGCACACCCGGGCGGTCGCGTTCGTCGCGGGCGCGCTGGCCGCCTTCGTGGTGCACCTGGCGCAGCGCCGGCTGATCCGGCGCGAGGCCGAGGCCGGGAACGGCGCGGTCACCGTGCTCAACCTGCTGGCCGTGGTCACCTTCGCGGCCGTGGTCTACTGCAGCGTCGAGGTCGACACCTACCACGACCCCCGGCTCTACAAGGGTGGGCTGGCCCTGGTGGCCACGCTCGTCGCGGTGCTCACGGCCTCGCTGTGCGTCAACCGCGGCCCGGTGGTCAAGGTGCTGTCCTACCAGCCGCTCGCCGAGGTCGGCCAGATCTCGTACAGCATGTACCTGCTCCATCTGCCGGTCTACTGGCTGCTGTTGCAGGCGTGGCCGGACCTCAAGCCGTACGCGCTGTTCGTGCTCGGCGCGGGGGCGACCTGGCTGCTGGCGATGATCATGCACTACCAGATCGAGCAGGTGCGGCACCGCGACTGGCGGGCCTCCCGGGCGATCCCGCTGTTCACCGTGGCCGGCCTGGTGATCGGCGCCGGCGCGTACTACCTGCCGACGTACATCGAGCACCAGATGCGGCCGGACGGCAAGCAACTGGTGCTCACCCTCGGGGACTCGATGGCCGAGGACTTCGCGACGACGCTGGCCGACCACGGCGGCCGCTACGCGGTGGTCGACGGCGGGCAGGGCGGCTGCGGGGTGATGTCCCCCGACGCGGCCCGGGACCGGGTGAACAAGGTCCTCAAGAACTGGCCCGCGTGCCGCAACTGGCAGCGCTTCTGGCAGAACCGGCTCGACGACTCCCGGCCCGACGCCGTCCTCATCCACCTCGGCTGGGACGCCACCGAGCAGGAGGTCGGCGGGAAGTGGCTCAGCCCGTGCGACGCCGCCTACCGCACCCGGTACCTCAAGCAGCTGTCCACCGCGATCGGCGTGGTCACCACCGAGGCGCCCAGGGCCAAGGTGCTGCTGATGAACGAGCGCCGGGTCAACGGCGCCATCACGGCCGAGTGGGGCGACTGCTTCAACAAGGTCGTGGGGGAGTACGCGAAGACCGCCCCCGCCCAGGTGACGCTGGTCGACATCGACCACTACCTGTGCGCGGGCTCGGACTGCCGCGAGAGCACCGACTCCGGCAAGCGGCTCTACCCCGACGGCGACGGGGTGCACCTCACCCACGCCGGCATGGACTACCTCGCGCCGTGGCTCCAGGACCAGATCAGCGCGGTGCTGCCCGCCCCGAAGAAGAAGTAGCGCGCCGGGCCCCGTCCCGGCCGGCCCCGTGACCCGCCGTCAGGCGCCTTGAGGTCAGACGCCGACCGGGGCGGAGGTCCGCACCGCCTGCGCGGGCAGCCGCACCCCGCAGTCCACCCGGACCGACGGCGGCAGCTGGTTGTCCGGCCCGACCTCGGCCCCGTCGCCCACGACCGCCTCCAGCAGGGTGCTGCCCACCCCGATCACCGCGTCCCGGCCCACCACCGAGCGGTGCACCAGGGCCCCGGCGGCGATCCGCGCCCCCGGCAGCACGACACTGCCCTCGACCACGGCCGCGCCCTTGACCACGGCCCCCTCGCACACCACCGTCCCCGAGCTGAGCACCGCGCGGGGGTCCACCACCGCGCCGGGCAGCACCAGCGCCTGGGCGGGCGGGCCGGGCAGGGCGGGGGAGTCCACCACCCCGCGCACCAGGTCCGCGGACCCCTTGACGAAGGCCGCGGGCGTGCCGAGGTCCAGCCAGTAGGAGCTGTCGACCACCCCGCGCAGGAAGGCGCCCGCGGCGAGCATGCCCGGGAACGTCTCCCGCTCCACGGACACCACGCGGCCGGCCGGGATCGTGTCGAGCGCGGAGCGGGTGAAGACGTAACAGCCCGCGTTCACCTGGTCGGTGACCATCTGCTCCGGCGTCTCCGGCTTCTCCAGGAACGCCAGCACCCGCCCCCGGCCGTCGGTGGGCACCAGCCCGAAGGCCCGCGGATCGGGCACCCTGATCAGGTGCAGCGTCACCTCGGCGCCCGAGGCGACGTGGTCCGCGCGCAGCGCCGCGATGTCGAGGCCGGACAGGATGTCGCCGTTGAAGACCATCACCGGCTCGTCCGGCCCGCAGGTGAGGTGCGCGGCGGCGTTGCGGATCGCGCCGCCGGTGCCCAGCGGCGTCTCCTCGGCCACGTGCACCAGTTCCAGGCCGAGCGCCGACCCGTCCCCGTACTCCTCGCGGAACAGCTCCGCGAGGTAGGAGGTGGCCAGCACCACCCGGGTGACGCCCGCGGCCGCGGCCCGCGCCAACTGGTGGGTCAGCAGCGGCACTCCGGCCACCCGCAGCAGCGGTTTGGGGGTGTGCCGGGTCAGCGGGTGCAGGCGGGTGCCCTTGCCGCCGACGAGCAGGATGGCCTCACTCATCGGGCCTCGTCCCCTTTCGGTTCCGTGATCGCGGTGTCCGGACGGTCAGGACGGTCGGGACGATCAAGATGCCGAGGCACTGCCGGGTCCGGCGTAGTCGGAGCCGAAGCAGGAGCGGACCGCCTGCTCGCTCCTGGGCCGTCCGGCGAAGTCCAGCCGGGAGGCGCTCGCGGGCGGGGGCGCGAACGGGTTGCTGTCGAAGTAGATCGACCACCAGTACACGCCGCTCATCTTCCGCTGCCGCACCACCTTGCACACGGCGGTGTACCAGTGGGCCTGGACCGTCGGGTTCACCTTGCTCTTGGTGTAGAAGTTGCCCGGGGCGTGGTAGGCGCCGTCCATCGCGCCGATCCCCGCCTCGGAGAACACGATCTTGGGCAGTGGGCCGGTCGACTTCTTGTCCAGCCACGTGTTCCAGCCGTCCACCAGGTCCTGGACGGGGGCGCTGTCGGGGACCTTCACCGGGAAGTACGCGTCCACACCGAGCGTGGTGACCGGCATGTCGATCCGGCCCTTGACGTAGTTGTCCCAGTTGGCGTCGTAGCCGACCTCGCCGGAGAACCGCTTCTCCACCCCGTGCACCAGCGACTCCCACCGGGGGTCGCCCTCCAGCGAGTTGAACTCGGTGGCCAGCGTGAACGTGGCGACCTTGTGCTTCTGCGCGACGTCCACGTACGGGCCCATGAACTTCTTGTAGTCCGCGAACCACGCGTCCAGGTCGGACGGCCGCAGCGTGCCGCGCCACTCCGGCAGGCCGCCGAGCGACGTCTCGTCCATCAGCGGGCGGACCGTGGTGCGCAGCCCGGCGTCCTCGAACACCTGGAGCACCGCCCCCAGGCGCTCGGGCGTCGGCGTCCTGTCCCCCGCGGCGATCTTCGTCGAGGTGACGGTGCCGGTGTAGAAGGGGAAGGACAGGGCCACCGAGTTGGCCTTCAGGCCGATCAGGTACTTCGCCTGGGCCTGCGCCTTCCGCGTCAGGTAGGCCGGCGACTGCTTGCGGTTGTCCTCCCAGTACAGCTGCACCCCCCACTGCGGCGCCCCCGGCTTCCACGGCTTGGCCACCCGCAGCCCGGCGTCGTCCGGCACGGGCTCGGCCGGCTGCCCGGTGTCCTTGGCCGCCACCACCGGCCGGGTGGTCGCCGACGGCGTCGGATCACCGGTCACCAGCCGCGGCAGCACGGAACCGCCCTCCCACCGCAGCGGGTAGGTGCCGAGGACGAACGGCACGGCGATCACACCCGTGAGCACGGTCACGGGGAAGATCGCGAGAAGGGGGATCCTGGAGCGTTTCATCGGTGTTCTTCCTGCGGGACGCGGTGACGGGACGGGCTAGGCGGGCTTGGCGATGACGACGAACTTGTTCTCCTCGCGGCGCACGAACTTCAGGAACCCGCGGAAGCC
Source organism: uncultured Actinomycetota bacterium (assembly GCA_963756705.1). Taxonomy (GTDB): domain Bacteria; phylum Actinomycetota; class Actinomycetes; order Streptomycetales; family Streptomycetaceae; genus Actinacidiphila. The sequence continues at coordinate 102,547 of CAVWOS010000015.1, forward strand.
GCCGAGTCCTTCGAGCACGGAGAAGACCGGGATGAGCGCCACCACGACCACGGGCTCCCACCACCTGCGCCGACCGCTCTGCGAGACCAGCGCGTTCAGCCGCAGCCCCTCCCAGTAGGTCCAGATGACGTAGGCGAAGTTCAGCGCCCACAGCACCACCACCGACTGGGCGACGGGCGAGGTGTTCATGTTCCCGGTGAACCACGCCACCAGCAGGACCGCGCCGATGTGCTGGAGCGGCCCGAGGATCCAGGTGGCCACGCAGATCGCCAGGAACCAGCGGTAGCGCAGCGGGATCGTCCGGTTGAAGCACAGCGCCACCAGGCCCCAGGCCCAGCGCTCCCGCTGCTTGACGAAGTCCCGCGCGCTGGCCGGGGAGGCGCCGTAGCAGCGCCCGTTGAACCAGTCGCTGCGCCCCGGGTAGCGGCGGCAGAAGTTCAGCGCCAGCTGCGCGTCCTCCACGATGGCCTTGGGACCGAAGTCCCAGCCGATGGTTGCCTCTATGGACGCGCGCAGCAGCAGGAGTTCGCCGTGCACGCCGGCGACCGGGGTGCCCAGCCCGGTCAGCGCGCGGAAGCGGGCGATGTCGTCGGCCGGGCGGACCGCGTCGGCCAGCCAGGTGAAGAGGTTGACCGCGTTCTCCCGCGGATAGGTGAGGATCCCCTGCGCCATGTGCTTGCGGGAGCCGGGGTCGGCGCGGCGCTGGCGGTTGATGAACTGGGCGGTCGCGGCGGCCGTGTCGGGGCCGACCGCGGTGTCGTCGTCCATGTGCAGCACCCACACGTCGTCGAGCGCCTCACCCTCGTGGATGCGCAGCTCGTGCGAGTAGTGGTTCGCGCGGGCCTTGAACCGGGTGCCGTTGGCCGTGACGTACGCCTTGGGCACCGTCACCACCCGGATCAGCGGGTCGCGCAGCTCCAGTTCGGCGATCCGCTGCCCCGCCTCGCAGCCCTCCTCGGTCAGCACGTCCACCCGCATGCGCGGGAAGAACCGCGGCAGGTGCTCGACGTACGACAGGACGGACCGCTCCAGCGCCGGGTAGGTGTCGTGCCGCCCGATGGTCGGCACCAGCACGATGAGGAAGTCGTCCTCCACCGGGGCCGGCGGCACCATCTCGTCCGAACGGCGCACCCGGCGCCGGATCAGCAGGCCGCCCTGGAGGCCGACCAGGACGCCCACCACCGGCAGCGACCACACGACCGTGAGGATCCAGCCGAGCGGCGAGTCGTTGGGCAGGTAGGACCACAGGCCCAGGGCGAGCAGCGCCGTGAAGGGCAGCAGGAACGGCAGGACGCCCGGCATCCACTGGGCGTGGCGCTGCTCCAGTTTGGCGGCCTGGCGCGAGAGCGCGGTCTCCGAAGGGTGAGTGGCGCTGGTCATGAGGACGGGTTCTCCGAAAGCGGACGCGGGTCACTGACCCGGGGAAGGGGGCTGCTGCCAGTTCGCCGGCGGTTGCGGCTGCGGCTGCTGGGGCGCGGGCTGGAGCCCGTGCGGCGGTACGGGCTGCTGCCCGGCGGGCAGTTGCGGCGTGCCCGGCTGCGGCGGGCCGGCGACCGGGGCCGGCTGGGCGGCCTGGGCCTGGGCCTGCGGGGCCGGCTGCTGCTGCGCCTGGTACGGGTAGGCGGGCTGCTGGGCCTGCTGGTAGGGCGGGTACGACTGCGCGGGGGCGGCGGCCTGCTGCGGATAGCCCTGCTGCTGGTACGGGTTCTGGTTCGCCTGCTGCGCCAACTGCGTCCAGGGGTTGGCCGGCGGCGTCCACGGCTCGTGCTCGGGAACGCCGCGGACCAGCAGCAGGACCAGCACGGCCGTCACCAGGAAGCCCAGCGCGAAGGTGACGAGCTTCAACTCGCCCTCGGTGGTGTGCCGGAAGTACTCCTGCTGGCGGCTGTCGAACAGCGCGCCGGTCAGGCTGCGCAGCCGGTTGTAGCCCTCGATCAGCGCCACGCCCGTCGCGAGGCCCCGGCCCCAGGCGCTGCCGCGCAGGATCAGCACGGCGGCGGCGATGTAGACCACGCCGTAGTTGAGGTTCGCGGTCTCCGCCCGGCCGGTGTCGTCACCGGTGCCGTAGTAGAAGATGCCGCGCAGGAAGTCCCCGACGCCGACCTGCCAGAAGGCGTTGTACACCGCCCAGGCCAGCAGCACCGCCGACCAGGCCAGAGCGGTGTAGGCGGCGGCGCGGTGGACGCCGCGCACGTCCGCGGACCGGTTCCCCAGAACCGATGTCATGGAGCCTGAGATTGCCCTCACCTCGTCTGTCCTCCGGAGGGCGTCGCGCCCCCGGTGGTGGATCGTCGGATACTGCCGTGCGCACGCGACGCCCGCGTGTCGTCCGGCTTACGGTCTGCTGGTTCTTCGGGCTCCGCCTCACGTCGGCTGGAGCGACCTCCACGAGAAGCCCCCCAGGGCCGAGCGGCCGCCGTGCAGCACGCGTGCGGAGCCGTAGGTGCGGCGCACGTCCGTGAGCGTGTTGGCGCCCTGCGGGGCCGAGACGTTGTGCCGGGTCAGGTTCTGGCCCCACACCGTCCACATCACCCAGGGCGTGTCGGACAGGGTGTGCGGCTGCGAGGCGTTGACCGGAACGAAAGGGGACTCCGCCATCACCCGCGGCTTGCGGTAGTCGGCGAGCCCGTCGTACCACTGCTTCGTCCAGGTACCGCCCCCGTAGGGACGGGCGGGCGAACCGCTGTAGTCGTCGACCCCGACCACGTCCACATAGCCGGAACCCGGGTAGTAGTCCCACGGCTCGTGGCCGTGCTCCCCGTCCCACGCGGCCGGCGCCCACACGAAGATCAGGTTGTGCAGGCCGCGCGACCCCACGAGGTAGCTGTACAGCGTGTGCCACAGCGCCTTGTACCGCTCGGGGGTCAGCGCGGACCACCAGAAGCCCACGGCGGTCGGCGCGTTCATCTCGTGGTACGGGCGCAGCAGCACCGGGATGTCGTGGTCGGCGAGGTAGCTGAGGTGGTCGGCGAGGAAGGACAGGTCCAGCAGCAGCGCCTGGTGCTCGGCGCTGCCCGCGGTGAGCACCCGGTCGATCCACTTCGGGTCCTTCATGCCGGGCGCGTTGCGGTACAGGGTCTGCTGGTAGCCCTTGACGGGGCTGCCCGGGTACGGCTGGTGGAAGGACATGCCGACGATCCCGGCGGGCACCCCGCCGTTGTGCGGCAGGTGGCTCTTCGCCCCGCTCGCCCGCGGCTGCGTCCCGTCCGGGTTGTACGTGCCGTCCGCCTCGCGGGGCAGCCCGAGCCAGACGCCGGCCATCAGGTCCACCGCGTCGTCCGTGTACGCCCACGCGTCCTGCCCGCTGGGCCAGGTGGCGACGGAGTAGGTCCGCGCGTGGCCGACGCCCCAGGAGGGGCTGCCGTAGCCGGGGCCGAGGTCGACCTCCAGGAAGCCGGGGAACTTGCCGGTGATGTCGGCGGCCTTGCGGTAGTAGTACCCGGGCTGTTTGACGCCCCGGTAGTCGCCGTAGTCGGCGTTGTAGAGCTCGTTCTGCAGTTCCACGTGCTGGCCGATGACCGTGGTCGTGGCCCGGCCGGCCCGCGCCGCGTTCTCGTGGTCCGCCAGCATCCGGTGCACCGACACCGCCGCGGGACTGGCCCGCGGGTCCCGCGCCGCCAGTTCGCGCGGCACCTCGCCGCCGCCCGACTCCCGCACCGCCGCACGTATGCCGGCGAACGTGAGGGCGCCGATGGCTGCCCCGCTGCCGCTCACGATGGCCGTGCGGCGCCTCATCCCCTGCCCCCCTGGCAATCACCCGATCGGGTGCTGTGGTCGTATTTCACCACACAGACTTGCGAAGGAGAGGAATCGTTGCGCGGTTGACGGGGCAAAGGCTTCCGAGTTTTTGCCAAGTCCGCTCAGACGAGGGCGAATCACCCGTGCCCGGAGGGGTGAGAAGCGGCACATCCGGCGGGCGTGCGCGGGGTCCGCGGGGGTGGGGTCCGCGGGCCCCGCGCACGGGGGAGACCGGTCAGCTGCCGAGGTTCTTGACGGCCTGGTAGTAGGTCCAGGCGAGGCCGTCGCACGCGCTCTTCGTGGCGCCGGAGTAGTTCGTGCAGACGCGCTGGAGGTCGGAGTAGAGCATGCTGTCCAGGCGGGGCTTGTTGGCGGCGAAGTCGCCCTCGCTCTTGTAGTTGCGGTAGCCGAAGTCGTGCCGGGCGCAGGAGAGCTGGAACGGGAAGCCCAGCGGGTTGTCGGGGGAGTCCGAGCAGTAGTCGGTGGACCAGTTGAAGCCGTAGGCGGCCCACGCGCCCTGGTTGTTGCGGGCCGAGAGCCAGGCGTTGTAGCTCGAGGCGCTCGTCTGGGTCCAGCTCGACAGGACCTGCGGCTTGTCCGCCGGAGCGGCCGAGGCGGGCACCGCGGCGCCGGCCACGGCGAGCAGTGCGGATGCCGAGACGACCAGACCGGCGAGAGTCCGACGACCCACGTGATCCTCCAGAGTGAGTGCGGTCCCGGTGGACCGCGATCCGGAGAAGTAAACGACATCGAACTTGTCCGTGTCTCGTCAAAAATCGGACACCGGAAAAGCTTCACAAGGTCCGCCCGTCCCGGGCTGACGTCATCTCAACTGACTTCAGGCGTAGGGAAGTTGGCGGTTCACGGGGCCGGCTGCACGTCACCCACCATCCGGGCCGGCATCTCGCCGCGCCCGGCGAGGTCGCCGGGCGGGATGCCGGGGTGGTGGCCGCGGGCGGAGGGGTCGGCCGGTGCCGGGGCGGCGGTGGTGTCCAGGGCCAGCCGGGAGATGATCCGGTAGCGGTCGCCGCGGTAGACGGAGTGCACGTACTCCACCGGGCGGCCGGTCGCGTCGCGGGTGAGGCGCTCGAAGAGCAGCGCGGGGGAGAGCACCGGCACGCCGATCAGCCGCGCCTCCTCCTCGTTGGTGACCGTCGGCTCGATGGACTGCACGGCCTCGTGGACCCGCACGCCGTGCCTGTCGCGCAGCAGGTCGTAGAAGTCCCCCGACTCCATGTTCGGATTCGGCACCTACGCGGCCCGGGTGAGGTTCAACGACACCCCGACCGGCGGCCCGGACGGCGACCACGTCAACCAGACCTTCTTCACCTTCACCCCGCTCAACGCCCCGATGGACCCCGACTACAGCGAGCAGGACTTCGAGTACCTGCCCAACGGCGGCTGGGGCGAGACCCAGAACATCATGTACGAGACGTCCTGGGAGACCTACAACCCGGACCCGTGGAACGCGGTCAACACCCACGGCCAGCAGTACGGCAGCCTCGACGGCTGGCACAACCTGCAGATCACCATCGACAACACGAACATCACCTACTACATCGACGGGCAGCAGGTCGCCCAGCACGGCGAGCCGTACCTGCCCGAGACCCCGCAGTGGATCGACTTCAACCACTGGCTGATCGACACCGCGGGCCAGACCGGCAGCACCCCGCGCTCGTACAACGAGCAGGTCGACTACGTCTACTACGTCAAGGACCAGGTGCTCACCCCGGCCCAGGTCCAGTCGGCGGTCTCCGCCCTGCGCACGGCCGGCACGGCCTTCAAGGACACCGTCCCCGCGAGCTGACCCGGCCCCCGCACCCGGCCCCCGTCCGGCCGCCCGCGCCTATTCTCTGGGCCGGGCGGCCGGTCGCCGGGGCCGTCTCAGTTCTGCCGCTCCGCGGCACCGAACACCTCGGCGGCCGCGCGGTGGAAGCCCTCCGGGAGCCGCGCGGCGGACATCGCGCCGGCGATCTCCTCCATCTCGTGCACCCGGCGCCAGCCCTTGGTCCGCGCCGCGTTCCGCGCGGCCGCGCACTGCGCCTCCAACCGCGGGAGCGAGAGCCGCCATTCGGCGAGCAGGTCCTCCTCGACGTCCTCGGCGACCGCCAGTTCGCGCACGGCGAGCAGCAGTGCCATGGACCCCTTGGTCCAGTCGGCGTACGCGAGCTTGAGCGCCGAGGCCGCGCCGACACCGCCGGACGGCACCGGGGCGTCGATCACGGTGCCGCGGAAGAGGTCCGCGACCTCGGCGGCGGGACCGGACAGGTAGAGCCGCACGTCGCCCGGCTCGCGCGGGGGATGCCCGATGATGCCGCCGTCGGCGAAGCGGGCCCCGCGCTGCGTCACGATCCGCGCGATCGACCGGGTGGTGTCCGGGGCGACGGCGTTCGCGTCCACGTAGACGCCGTCGAAGCCCGGCAGCGACTCGGCGATCGCGACCGCGGCCGACGGCGGGCAGATCGACAGGACCGCCTCGCTCCGCCCGGCCAGCGCGGCCGGTGAGCCGGCGTCCTCCAGACCGGCGGCCGCCGCGCGCTCGGCGGTGGCCGGGCCGCGCCCCTGCGAGGCCCACAGCACGCGGTGCCCGGCCCGCACCAGTTCCGCGGCGACGGCGCACCCCGTCTCGCCCGGGTGCGGCACGCCCACCGTGCGGGGCCGCGATGCCGTCGTGGTGCCGGTGTTCAACGTTCCTCCTCCGGCGCGCGCCGGTGGTCGAAGAAGCCCTTGCGCCAGCGGGTGACGGTCCAGCGGCCGACCACCCCGGCGCGTACGAACGGTTCGGCGGCCAGGAACGCCTCCGCGGCGGCCCGGTCCGGCACGTCGAGGACGTACACACTGCCGTGCGCCCGCTCCCCGTCGTCGTCCAGCTCGGCGCCGGCCGCGAGCAGCAGGGACACGTGCTCGGACAGGTACCGCAGGTGCGCGGGACGCAGTTCCGCGCGCGCCTGTTCGACGCCCTCCGCGTCGAACGTCCCCACCAGGGAGTACACCGGCCCCTCCTCAGGCGCCGAGCCACTGCAGGATGTGCAGGCCCGCGTTGTAGTCGGTCACGTAGGTCAGGCCGTCCTCGGCGACGAACACGTCGCTGGAGTGCGGCACCGGCGCGATGCCCGGCCGCGGGTCCACCATCCGCTCCGGCGGCGACGGCACGAAGTACCCCGCCTCCCGCGGCCGGTACGGGTCGCTGATGTCGAAGGCGCGCAGGCCGGCGTGGAACCCCCGCCCCGGCCGCCGTAGACCTCGTACCCGCTGTCGAGGCCCCGTTCGCCCGGCGTGCCGCGGAACTGGACGTGGAGCGGTTCGGCCCGGCCGGGCTCGTCGTCACCTACGACACCGTCGCCGAACTCGTCCCGGTGCTCGCCGGGCTGACCGTGAGCCTGACCGCGACGGTCCACGCGGACCTCGCGGACGCTGCCGACTCCGCCGGCGTGGACGCCGTCCGCATGCCGCTCGCCCGGGTGGCCGGGCGCCTGATCATGAACGGCTGGCCCACCGGCGTGGCGGTCTGCCGGGGCATGCACCACGGTGGGCCGTGGCCCGCCGCCACCGTCCCGGCGCACACCTCCGTGGGAGCGACGGCCGTCCGGCGGTGGATCGTGCCCGTCGCCTACCAGGACTGGCCCGACGACAAGCTCCCGCTCGAACTGCGCGACGCCAACCCCCTCGGCATCAGCCGCACCGTCCAGCCCTGAGCGCTCCGGCGCCGGTCAGACCGCCGCCGGCTCCAGGTCGCCGGCCAGCAGGGCCCGGTAGCGGGCGGCGTGCCGGGCCAGCTCCTCGTCGCCGGTGCCCCGGCTGTCGTGGAGGACGAGCGGCTCCGCCCAGGCCAGCCCCATGCGGTGGGCGGTCTGCTCCAGCGGGCGGAGCAGTTCCGCGACCGTGAAGCGGTGGAACCCGCCGGGCCGGTAGGCGTCCTCGACCCCTCCGGCGGAGGTCACCACTTGTAGCGTCTTCCCGGTGAGCAGCGGCCCGGAGTCGTAGGCGAAGTCCCGCAGCATCACCTCGTCCAGCCACTCCTTGAGCAGCCCCGGCACGGAGTACCAGTGCAGCGGGAACTGGAAGACGATCACGTCGTGCTCCCGCACCAGCGCCTGCTCGGCGGCGACGTCGAACCGGTGGTCGGGATACCGCGCGTAGAGGTCGTGCACGGTCACATGGCCCAGCCCGCGCACGGCCTCGACGAGCCCCGCGTTGATCCGGGACCGGTCGAGGTGGGGGTGGGCGAGGACGAGGAGGGTGCGGGGCGCCATGGCTTTTCCTTCCGGATGGGGCCGGGTCCTTCCGGATCGGGCCGTGCTTTCCTTCCCCTCTCGAACAGACAGACAGGTCTGTCTGTTCCCGCCCGTCCGATGAGGCGGGCCGTGAGCCCGGGCGGTCCGCCGCCGAGCGGTGATCGCTCGCGCGGGGCGGCCGCAGGTGGGGCAGTACCGGAGTCGGATACGGTGTGGCGCGGTTCGTGGGGTGGTCGGTCGTGGGGGTCGGCGGGCGGGCCGTGACGGAGGTGGTTGGGGTGGAGTTGGCCACGGCCTTCAACGACGCGTGGCACCGGCAGCCGGACCCGGAGGGGCGGCCCGCCGAGGCGCGGCCGTCGAACGGGCACTGGGTGCTGGTGTCGGCGGTGTGGCTGCTCGCCGCGTGGGCGCCGCGGCCGGCGCCGGGGTGGGAGCCGACGTTCGTGTTCGGCGGGGGCCGCGACCGCCGGGCGGAGCCGTGGCCGGCCCCGGTCGAGCGGCTCGCCGAGATCGCGGACCTGCCGAAGGTGACCGGTGCGGTGCCGTACGTCGCCGTCGAGTCGGAGGATGGCGACGACGAGCGCACCGCACCGCCCGAGGAGTTGGTCGCGCTGATCGCCGGGGCGGTGCACGCCGACGACGTGCGCGGGTCGGCGCTGGTGCGGTACCTCGCGCAGGAGGCCACCGGCCCGTACGACGACCTGCTGCGCCTGGTCACGGCCGACGACGGCCCGGCCCTGCACCTGCTGCACCGGGACTACTACGGCACGGCGCGGATCACGTTCGCGCCGGCGCCCTCCGTGCGGCAGCCGCCGGTCCTCGCGGAGGACGGCGCCGACGGCGCGCTCCGTACCCGGATCGCCTGCCTCGCCACACTGCTGAGCGACCGGTTGATGGTGAACAACAACAACTCCGTCGACTTCCGGTTCCGTTCCGGCACGCTCCCCGAGGGGACGGGCGACGCCCCGGAGGACCGCCTCGCCGCCGCCACCCGCTGGTGGTCGGCCACCCGCGAGGACGCCGAGGAGTACGCCGACGAGGTGCGGGTGTTCCGCCCGACCACGTTCGCCGCGCTGCGCACCTCGCTCCACCACGAGGCCCGGATGTCCCTCGTGGACATCTGGGACGGCTCGTGGAGCGGCATCGAGGAGATGCCCGAGATCCCGGCCGGGCATGTGGTGCCGCACCTCGTCGACGACCTGGTGGACGTCATCGAGGGCCGGATGGAGGGCGCGCTCGTCGCGGTGAACGGGTACATGCCGACGGAGTGGCCCCCTGCGGACCCGGGCGAGGAGGAGGACGACGACGGCGAGTACGCCTACGTGCTCCTCGTCCGCGGCGACGAGGTGGCCGTCCTCGACATCGACCGCTGCTGCTGAGCCCGTCACCCGGCGTACGGCGCCGCGGCCCGGCCTCAGAGCCCGGCGCCGTGCGCGCGCTCGGACCGCTCGTTCCACTCGCGCCAGGCTGCGCCCGGCTACCCCCCGGTCCTGGGAGGACCGCGCCGCCCCCGGCGACCGGCCGGCCCGCACGCCCTGACCAGGGGCCTTCCGTGCCCTCGGTGTGCGGCAGGACCGCGGCCGCGCCGGCCTGTCTGGGACCGCCTGCCTGGTACCGGCGGTCCCAGGCAGGCCGCCCCAGTTCAAGCTCGCCCTGTTTGACCTGCGGTTTTGCTCCCACGATGGAGAGGCGCGGGGCGGTCTTCCGAATCGGGGGCCGCCGCAGTCGACCGGCCGTCCGAGGCGCCGGGTCGCCGCGCACCGAATTCGCGGCCTCGGCCCCGCTCTTACCGACCTCCACCGCGACCGCAGCCCCCACGCGGCCTCGGCCGCGATCAGCGCGGCGACCACGACGGGCGTCGCGCTGGGCGCGGTGTGCGCGGGCCTGGCCGCGCGGTTCGCCCCGGCACCGCTGGTCACCCCGTACGCCGTGCTGGCCCTGCTCGCGCTCGCCGGGCTCGGCCTGGTGCGGGTGATGGCCGGCGCATGCCCGAACGGGCCGGTCCCCGGCGCCCCCGGGCACCGCGGCTGGGGGCTCGCTCCCGCCGCCTCCTGCTGCGGGTCGCGCCCCTGGCGACGGCGTCCTGGGCGGTGGTCGGCACGTACCTGGCGCTGGGGGTGGACCTGGTCGCCGACCTGCTGCACACCACGGACCGGGCGCTGTCCTCCCTGGTGATCCTCGTGGTGCAGGGCTGCGGCGGGCTGCCGTCGGCCCTGCCGCGGCGGCTCGGCGCGAGGGCCGCCACGGTGACGGGCTGCGCGTCGCTCGTCGCCGGCCTCGGCGGCGCGGTGGCCGGCTACGACACCGGCGTCGCGGCGGTGTTCTTCCTCGGCGCGGCCCTCACCGGCGCGGGCTTCGGCCTGTGCTTCACGGGCGCGACGAGCACGGTGACGGCCGCGGTGCTCGACGCCGGGCTGCCCGGCTCCTGCCGGGGTACTTCGCGCTGGTCTACACGGCGGTGAGCGTGCCGGTGGTCGCGCTGGGTGCCGCAGCCTCGTGGTGCGGCGTCGCCGCGGCCTTCACGGGGTTCTCGCTGCTCATGGCGGCGCTCGCCGTGGTGGAGGGAGTCCTGGCCGTCCGGCCGGGGGCCCGGGGCGGCTCCGGGGGATGAGGGGGACCGGGGCGTCCTGGGACCGCCGACCGGGGACGGCGGACCAGGGACGCACCGACCGGGTCCGGCCGCCCCGGCGGCGCCCGATGAGCGGTTGACTGGAATCGACGGGACCAACGCCGCCATCGCGTGGCATTCCCGTACGAAAAGGCAGTACGTCGCACGGCACCCGAGGCCGTGCCCGACCAGGCCAGGCGGCCCCGCGGTCGCCGGGCAAGAGGAGAAGAGAACGATGAGTGTCTGTTCGTGACAGGGGCTTCCCGCGGTTTCGGCGCGGAGATCACGCGCGCGGCGCTGGCCGCGGGCCATCAGGTGGTGGCGACCGCCCGCACCCCCGAGAAGGTCTCCCGGCTGTTCCCCGACGCCGGCGACGCGCTGCTGGCGGTGCCGCTGGACGTCAACGACGAGGGCCAGGTCGCGGCGGCCGTGGACGCCGCGGTGGCGCGGTTCGGCCACGTGATCAACATCAGCTCGGTGGGCGGGTTCGCCAGCGCCGCGGGCTGGGGCGTCTACGCCTCCACGAAGTTCGCCGTCGAGGGCTTCACCGAGGCCCTGCACGACGAGCTCGCCCCCCTCGACGTCCACGTGACCATCGTCGAACCCGGCTACTTCCGCACGGACTTCCTCGACCCGACCAGCCTGGACACCGGCGTCCACGTCATCGACGACTACGCCGCCACCTCAGGCGCCATGCGCGACGCCGTCCCCTCGCTCAACCACACCCAGCCGGGCGACCCGGTCAAGGCGGCCCGCGCCATCGTCGACCTGGGCGGCACCCCTGAACCGCCGCTCCGGCTCCAGCTGGGCACCGACACCCTCCAGGCCGTCGAGGCCAAACTCGACGCCGTCCGCAAGGAGATGGACGCCTGGCGGCACATCGCCGTCACCACCGACCACGCCTGACCCGGCCCCGGGCCGGGCCGCCGGATCCCGGCGCGCTCCCGGGCCCGCGCCGGGCTCCCGCCGCAACGGGCTTTCGGCCACCCGGAGGCCGGGGCGGCAATACCGTGGGGGCATGAGACCGCAGAGATCCACCTCGCGCTGGAACGCAAGCCGCTTACCGGACCTGGCCGGGCGCACCGCCGTGGTCACCGGGGCCAACAGCGGGCTCGGCCTGGCCACGGCCGAGGCGCTGGCCGGGGCCGGCGCGCGGGTCGTGCTCGCCGTGCGGGACCGGGCGCGGGGGGAAGCCGCGGCGGCCGGCCTCGCGGGCGTGCGCGGGGAGCTGGAGGTCCGGGTGCTCGACCTGGCCGACCTCGCGTCGGTGCGTCAATTCGCGGCGGACTGGGAGGGCGAGCTGGACCTCCTCATCAACAACGCCGGGGTGATGCACCTGCCCGAGTCGGCCACGAAGGACGGCTTCGAGACGCAGTTCGGCACCAACCACCTGGGCCACTTCGCGCTGACCAACCTGCTGCTGCCGCACGTCACCGACCGGGTGGTGACGTTGTCGTCCAACGCGCACAAACTCCCCGGCCGGCCGCGGATCCACTTCGAGAACCTGAACCTGACCGGCGCGTACTCGCCGGGCGCGGCCTACGGGCAGTCCAAGCTGGCCAACCTGCTGTTCACCCTCGAACTCCAGCGCCGCTTGGAGGAGGCGGGCTCGCCGGTCCGGGCGATGGCCGCGCACCCGGGCTACTCCGCCACCAACCTCGCCACCCACAGCGTTACGTTCGGCCTGCGCACGGCCGCGCGGCTCGGCGACCGCGTCGTCGCGCAGACCGCCGCAGCCGGCGCGCTGCCCACGCTGTACGCGGCGGTGGAGGACCTGCCCGGCGGGTCGTACGCCGGCCCCGACGGCCTCGGCGGGTGGCGCGGCGCCCCGACCCTGGTCGGGCGGTCCGAGCGGGCGAGCGATCCCGTCGCGGCCCGCCGCCTGTGGGAGGCATCCGAGGAACTCACCGGCGTCGCCTTCCCGGAGCACCTCGGTTCGGCTCCCCCTGCGTGAGCACCCTGTGACGGCGCCGCGGCGGTCGGGACGTCGCGGCGCCGCCGGCCCGCGGGCGCGGCCGTGAAGTCGCGCTCGGGCGCGACGGGACCGACTCAGGCCCGCAGGGGCGTCGGCTCGGGGGAGGCCCCTCGTGAGTTCCGCGCGAGGGCGAGGACGAGGACGAGGCCGGGAGACGGCCACGGCCCGACCGAGGAGAGCGTCACAGTGACCCGCCCGTCCGCGACGGCTCGCCCGCGCCCGGGTCCGGGCCGTGCCGGATCGGCGACTTCCGTGCGAACTCCCGGGTGCCGGGGGCGACTCAGGAGGCGATCTCAGCCACGTCCGCCCCAGGGGGAAACACCGCCCGGGCCCGCCCGCGACCGGGGCCGGGCGGGGCGGGGAGAGCGGCCACGCCGGACGGCGGATCGCCCGCCCCAGGGAGGTTCGCATATCACCACAGGTATCATCCGGGCGTTGTCGGACAGGGAACCAACGTGGACACCGGCGAGTGGGGGAGGGGTTGAGGACATGGTGACGTCGCAGCCGTGGGCCGACGATCTGTCGCCACTGGAAGCCGCGACCGCGGGCGGGGCCTGGCTCTCGGGCGAGCCGGCGGTCCTGCTGGTGGAGGACGACCCGGGCGACGCGCTCCTGGTCGAGGAACTGGTCGTGGACAGCGCGCTGAAGATACGGCTGCGCTGGGTCCGGTCGATGGCCGAGGCGGCCGCCGCGATAGCCGAGGAGGTCCCGGACTGCGTGCTGCTGGACCTCCACCTGCCCGACGCCCAGGGCATAGAGGCGGTCTCCCTGCTGCGGGTCAGCGCCGAGGACGTGGCCGTCGTCGTGCTGACCGGGCTGGCCGAGGAGGAGACCGGGCTGACCGCCGTGGCCGCGGGCGCCCAGGACTACCTGGTCAAGGGCCGCGTGGAGCCGGAGCTGTTCGGGCGGGCCGTGCGGTACGCGATCGCCCGCAAGCAGCACGAGCAGGCCGCCGCGGCCCTCCAGATCAGCCAGGTGCAGGCGCAGGAGAACGCGCGCCTGGAACGCGGGCTCCTGCCGCGCCCGCTGCTGCGCGGGGAGGGCGTCCAGGTGGTCGCCCGCTACCGGCCAGGGCGCGCGCAGGCGCTGCTCGGCGGCGACTTCTACGACATCGTGCAGCGCGACGACGGCACCGTGCACGCGCTGGTGGGCGACGTGTCCGGGCACGGACCGGACGAGGCGGCCCTCGGGGTCGCGCTGCGGATCGCCTGGCGGACCCTCGTGCTGGGCGGCGTGACCGGCAGCGAGCAGGTGCGGCGGATGGAGGAGATCCTCATCGCCGAGCGGGTCCGCGACGACGTCTTCACCACGCTCGTCAGCCTCACCGCCGTGCCCGGCCGGGGCACGGCCCGCGTGGTGCGGGCCGGGCACCACGGGCTGCTGGTGCGCGGCGGCGGCGTGGACTGGGTGGAGGTCCCCGGCGGCCCGGGCCTGGGCCTGGTGTCCGGGTCGTCCTGGCCGGAGACCGAGCTGGAGGTGTCGCCGGGCACCTCGCTCGTGCTGTTCACCGACGGGCTGTTCGAGGGCCACGTCGGCACGGGCCCCGAACGCCTCGGCGAGGCGGGCCTGCTGGAACTGGCCCGGGAACACGCGGACCTGCCGGCCGAGGACTTCGTCGACGGCCTGATCGCGCGCGCCGAGTGGCTGGCCGAGCCGCGCGGCGGACTCGCCGACGACGTGGCGGTGGTCCACCTGCACTGGAACTGAGCCGGCCCGGCGGCCGCGACAGGCGGCGGACCGGGGACGGACGGGGCACGGGAGCGGGACGGCACAGGACGGGACGGAACACGATGGGGCGGTCGGAGCAGACGGTGACGGACGTGAAGGGCGGCGCGCGGATCGGCGGCAGGCTGACCGTGCAGGGCTGGTTCTACCTGACCCTGGCGCTGATGCTCCTGCTGGTGGTGGTCGGCACCCTCATAGGCGCGAGCATGCTCGGCCGCACCTCCCAGCTGACCGACGACCTGCTCCAGCACCTGGAGCCGGCCCAGACGCAGGCGTACCGGCTGCAGGACGCCCAGGTCAACCAGGAGACCGGCGTGCGCGGGTACGCCATCGCCGCCGACGGTCAGTTCCTCGCCCCCTACACCCAGGGCAAGCGGGACGAGGTCCACGCGGTCGCCCGGCTGCGCGCCCTGCTCGCCGACCGCCCCGACCTGCTCGCCGACCTCAACGCCGTCGAACGGGCGGCGTCCGACTGGCGCGACGGCTACGCCGAGCCGCTGGCGGGGTCCGTCACCCCCGGCCGGCTCAGGACGCTCGACGCGGCCACCTCCGAGCGCGGCAAGACCGAGTTCGACCGGGTGCGGGCCACCTGGATCCGCCAGAACGACGGCCTCGCCCAGTCGGTGGCGGACGGCCGGGCGCGGCTCGCCCACGAACGCACCGTGCGCGACTCCGTAATGATCGGCCTGGTGGCCGCCTTCCTGCTGACCGGCGTCGCGCTCGCCGTCCTCGTGCGCTTCCTGGTGGTCCGGCCGCTGGAGGCGCTGCGCACGGCCTCCCGCCGAGTGGCGGGCGGCGACTTCGCCCACGTCATCGAGCCCGTCGGGCCGGCCGACCTGGCCGCGGTGGCCGACGACGTGGAGGACATGCGCCGCCGGATCGTCACCGAACTCGACGCCGCCCGCTTCCAGGAGGAGATCCTCGCCCGGCAGACCGCCGACCTGGACGCGCAGGCCGCCGAACTGCGCCGCTCCAACGCCGAACTCGAGCAGTTCGCCTACGTGGCCTCGCACGACCTCCAGGAGCCGCTGCGCAAGATCGCCTCCTTCTGCCAGCTGCTGGAGAAGCGGTACGGCGACAAGGTCGACGAACGCGGCCGCCAGTACATCGCCTTCGCGGTGGACGGTGCCAAGCGCATGCAGGTGCTCATCAACGACCTGCTGACCTTCTCCCGGGTCGGCCGCCTGCACGACGAGCGGGCGACGATCGACCTGGGCCAGGCGGTGGACAAGGCGCTGGCCAACCTCACCGTGGCCGCCGAGGAGACCGGCGCCCGCATCGAGGTGCCCGACGACCTCCCGGAGGTCGTCGGCGACCCGACGCTGATGGCGATGCTGTGGCAGAACCTGCTGGGCAACGCCCTGAAGTTCCGGCACCCGGACCGGGCGCCCGAGGTGACCGTCACCTGCGAGGCCGACCCGGACGCCGAACCCGGCGCCTGGCGGCTGTGCGTCACGGACAACGGCATCGGCATCCCCGCGGAGTTCACCGAGAAGGTGTTCGTCATCTTCCAGCGGCTGCACAGCCGGGACGCCTACGGCGGCACCGGCATCGGCCTGGCCCTGTGCCGGAAGATCGTCGAGCACCACGGCGGCCGGATCTGGATCGACACCGCGCACGCCGAGGGCGCCCGCGTATGCTTCACCCTTCCGGCCGTCGAGAGCGACAGCCAGAGCGAGAGCGGCGCCGCGGCCGAACCGGGCATCGGCGCCCCGACCGAGGAAACGGCACTGACATGACCCATTCCGCCGCGAGACCGATCGACGTGCTCCTCGTGGAGGACGACGCCGGCGACGAGCTGATGACCCGCGAGGCGTTCGAGGACAACAAGATCGGCAACACCCTGCACGTGGTCCGCGACGGCGAGGAGGCCCTCGACTTCCTCTACCAGCGCGGCGACCACACCGGCGCGCCCCGCCCCGACCTCATCCTGCTCGACCTCAACCTGCCCAAGTACGACGGCCGCCAGGTCCTGGAGCGGATCAAGTCCGACGACGACCTGTCCCACATCCCCGTCGTCATCCTCACCACCTCCGCGGCGGAGGAGGACATCCTGCGCAGCTACAAGCTGCACGCCAACGCGTACGTCACCAAGCCGGTCGACCTCGAGCAGTTCATCGCCGCGGTGCGCCAGATCGACGACTTCTTCGTCCAGGTCGTCCGCCTGCCCGGCCGCAGCTTCTGACCCGGCCGCCGGCCGCGGTGCCGCCCCTACCGCCGGGGCGGGCCGGGCGTCACTCCAGCAGCCCGGCCTCGTAGGCGCGCAGTTCGGCGCGGGTCGCGCGCCAGACCGCCAGCGCGTCGCGGACGTCGGTGAACAGGCCGGCACCCGCCGGCTCCCCCGCCCTCCCGCCACGCGGGGTCCGCCGGAACCGCGTCCTCGGGCGGTGGCGGGACGTCGCCGTGGTACCGGGTGCCCAGCAGCACGAACCCCTCCCGGCGCAGCGCGTCGGCCGGGTCGGCGGCGCTGGAGCGGACGACCGTGAAGGACCCCGCGGGCAGGGCGTCCGCCGAGGTGCGGGGCAGGTCTTCCACGAGCAGGGCCGTGCCGGGCTCCCAGGTGAGGCGTGGGCCGTCGTGGGTGAGCGAGATGTCGCCGCCGTGCGGGGCGCAGCCGTAGAGGAGCGGGGCGCCCCCGCCGTCCGCAACGCCCACCAGCAACTCGCCTGAGGGCAGGCCCAGTTCGGGGCCGGGCTCCGGGCTCCGGGGTCAGGGCGTCCAGGTCCAGCTGGATGTCCAAGTGCTCGACCGGGGCGCGGCCGTCCCTGCCGAGCCGCTCGGCGACGGCCCGGAAGAGCGGGTCGTCGCTGCCGGAGAAGCCCAGGTCGGCGGCCGGGCGCGGTCCGGGGCCGCCGGCGTCCCACGGCGCCGGGGCGTACACGAGGCCCGACGCGAGGGCCCACGGGGGCTGCCAGTGGAAACCGCCCCGCCGGGCGCGGTGGCCGCGCGGCGGCGCCCCCACGCAGCCCGGCGCCCCCGTGTGCGGCCGGACGCCGGCGTCCGGCGGTGGGGCGGTGATGGGCTCGGCCGCAGCGGCCGGGCCGACGACCGGGGTGTCCCCGCCGTCGACGGCGGGGAGCGGGAGGGCCGCGAGCGGCGGGCCGTCACCGCCCGGCGGTGCGGCGGCGAGGTGTGCGGCGGTCGGCCGCGGCGGTGCGTCCATCGTGATCCCCACGCTCCTGACCGCGTACGGTCCTGGCGGCCGCGGCCAGGCTGACCCGCCGCCCCGGGCGGCACGTCGCGCGTTGCCCCGCGGGCAAACCGGCGGCCGTCGGGGGCGGTGGCTGGCATCGGTTCAGGCGGCCGCCCGCCGGACGCGGTCGCGGACGGCGGCGCGGTCGACGCCGAGCTGCGTCATGAGGTCGGCCGCGGGATCCGGCTCCTCGCAGTCGAGCAGGGCCAGCAGCAGGTGCTCGGGTGCGATGCGCCGGCTGCCCGCCTTCTTCGTCTCGCCCAGGGCGCGGGTGACGACGGCGCGGGCACCCGAGGTCAGCGGGGTGCGCTTGCGCGAGGCGGGGACCCGCGGCCGTTCGACGCCCTCGACGTCGATGCCGACCAGGGCCAGCGCGGCCCGGTCGAGGGCGTCGAGGGCCGCGCGCGCGGCCTCGGGTCCGGTGCCCATCGCCCGGGCCGGCCCGGCGTCGTGGAGCACTCCCAGCAGGAGGTGCTCGGTTCCGATGCGGCGGTCGCCGCGCAGGGTGGCCTCGTCCACCGCGGAGGCCACGGCCGCGCGGGCACTGGCTGCGAACTGTTCGAACATGGTCGACTCACTTCCCGTACTTGGCGTGCACCGACTGCCGGGAGACGCCGAGCGCGTCCCCGATCTGCTCCCAGGACCATCCCTGCTCCCTGGCGCGCGCGACCGAGGCCGCTTCGACCTGCTCGGCCAGCCGGTGCAGGGCGCTCACGGCCCGCAGCCCCACCGAGGGGTCGCACGACCTGAGGCGTTGTGAGAGATCTCCCGTTTCCATGTCTGTCAGTCTGGGCTGACATCCCGTGTGTGTCAATCCAGGCTGACGGGCGGTGTGCTTCGTCTCACATGCACCTCAATTCACATGAGTTGCGTGAGTCACAGCGCAAATGTCCGTTTACGTGCATTGTCGGTCCGGATGTCGGAAGTCCGAAGTAGAGTGCGTTGACACCTATTTGAGGGCCAATCGCGAAGTGACCCGCGTCACGGCGTTCGCGGCATCCCGTCCTTCTGTGCAGAAAGGTGCGAAACATGTCCGCTTACCTGTGTCCGCCTGCGGTGATACACGGCGAGAACACCGTCGAGACCGGCCAGATCCTGGCCGAAGTACGTGACCGGCACCCCAACGCCCCGTGGCTGACGCGGATCGACGGCATCGCCGCCGGCACGGGCATCACCTCCCGCGGATGGATGGTGCCGCTGGAGACCGTCGTCGCCCCCGGCGCCGGCAACGGCCTGGGCGCCCCCGGCGCCCCGGCGGCCCGCGACGCGCTGGCCCGCGACGGGTTTGCCGGGCAGGACGTGGACCGGGTGATCGCCGCACTGGAGGCGATACCCGCGCCGCAGACCATCGAGGAGCGCACCGCGCCGGCCTGGGAGGCCGTGCAGGAGTACGGCGAGCGCGCCGCGCGCGGGGCCCTGCAGATCGCCGGACTGGACCCCGCCGACGTCGACTGCCTGATCACCAGTCACTCCACCACCCCGGCCCTGCCCGGCCTGGACGTGACGCTGGCCAACCGGCTCCCCCTGCGCAGCGACACGCTGCTCCTGCCGGCCACCCAGTGGGCCTGCATCGCCGGCACCCGGTCCCTGGCGCTGGCCGCCGACCTGGTGGCCGCCGATCCGGACCGGGTGGTCCTGGTGGTGATATCCGAGGCGCTGAGCACCACCTACCAGCCCTCCGACGACAGCCTGGAGTCCCTGATCGTCCGGCTGCTGTTCGCGGACACCGCGGTCGCCGTGGTGGTCACCGGCCGCCCGCGGCCGGAGTCCGTGCTGCGGCTGGACGCCGCCTGGCACCACAGCCTGCCCGGCACCCAGGACCTGCACCGGCTGGAGACGCGGGCCGACGGCACGCACTTCGTGATGGACCGGCGCGGGCCGCGGGCCGTCCAGGACACGGTCGCCGCGATGTGGGAGTGGCTGCGGCTGCGGCACCAGGACGACGCCCACCCCTGGCACCCCGACCTGCTGCTCGCCCACCCCGGCGGGACCCGGGTGCTGGAGTACATGGAGCAGACCATGCCCGGGGACTGGCCGCCCGGGCTGCTGGCCCACAGCCGGGACAGCTACACCAGCGGCAACCGCGGCGGCGCCGCCGTCCTCGACATCCTGCGCCGCGCCCACGACGCCGGCCCGAAGGCGGGCAGCCGCACCGTGCTGTACGCGGCGGCGCCGGGGCTCACGGCCACGGCGGTGGAGGGGGAGTGGCTGTAGCCGGTCAGCGGGCCACTACCGGGCCACTTCCGCCCAGACGACCTTGCCGGTGTCGGTCCACCGCACTCCCCAGCGGCGGGTGAGCTTGTGGACCACGAGCAGGCCCCGCCCTCGGTCGTCGAGCGGGCCGCCGTGCCGCAGCCGGGGCCGGCCGTTGCCGGTGTCGCCGACGTCGCACAGCAGGCGGTGGCCGGACCTGATCAGCCGCACGGTGACGGGCCCGGTGGCGAAGCGCACGGCGTTGGTGACCAGCTCGCTGACCACCAGGAGCGCGTTGTCCCGCAGGTCCCCCGCGGTGCCCCACGCCCCCAGGATCTCCGCGGCCAGCGCGCGGGCGCGGGCGGGTGCGTCGTCGCGGGCGGGCAGGCGCCAGACCGTGGTGTCCGGGTTGCGCACCCCCGCGGTGCGGGCGAGCAGCAGCGTCACGTCGTCGCGGGGGCGGCGCGGCGGGGTCAGCTCGCCGACCACCCGCCGGGCGGCCCACTGGAGGTCGTCCCACGGGTGCACCCGGCTCACCGCGTGCCGCAGCCTGGCGATGCCCTCGTCGATGGCCACCGCGGGGTCCTCCACCAGGCCGTCGGTGTAGAGGGCGAGCAGCGAGCCCGGGGGCGCGTCGAAGGTGTGCACGTCGAAGGGCTCCCGCAGGGCGAACTCGGCCCCCAGGCCGGGGTGCGGGTGCACCGCCAGCGTCTCGCTGCTGCCGTCGGGCAGGACCAGGACCGGCGGGAGGTGGCCGGCGCTGGACACCACCACCTGGTGGCCGACCGGGTCGTACACCGCGATGCAGCAGGTCGAGCCGAGCGCGCTGTAGCCGGCCGCGAGCCCCGCGTCGGCGTCGTCCAGCATCGTGACGGTCTCGTCCAGATGCTCCAGCACCTCGTCGGGCGCCAGGCCCGCCGACAGCAGCGCGCGGGCCTCCATGCTGATCTGGCCCATCGCCGCGGCCGCGCCCAGCCCGTGCCCGACGATGTCGCCGACCACCAGGGCGGTGCGGCCGCCGGGCAGCGGGAAGCTGTTCACCCAGTCCCCGCCGACCCCCGCGCTGTCGGGCGTGGTGGGCTGGTAGACGCTGGCCACCTCTATGGTGTCGCCGCCGGCCCGCGGCAGGAGCCTGCGCTGGAGCGCCAGCACCTGGGCGTGCTCGCGCTGGTGCTGGCGGGCCAGGTCCACGTGGTGGGCCGTCCTGGTCACCAGCTCCTGGAGGTCGAGCAGCTCGCTGTCCTGGAAGGGGCGGTCCGGCCGCCGCCACACCTCGGCCACGCCCAGGACGACGGGCGGCTTGCCGCCGGCGCCCTCCAGCACCAGCGGTATGCACGCCACGCTCACCTGCCGGTCGCCCGGCACCAGGGCCCGCACGAGCCCCGGATCGCCGAGCGTGCGCTCGATGGACTCCCGGTCGGGGACGACGACGGCCTGCGCGACGCCCTCCTCGTCGTGGCTGATCGCGAGCGACAGCAGGCGGTTGGCCTCGCCGGGGAGGTCCTCGCCGGGCGTCAGGTAGCCCTCGGGCCACGTCCGGTCCGGCACCAGGGCCGCGCGGCGCAGCAGGATCCGCCCCTGGTCCTGCCCGAGGACGGCCTCGCCGGTCCACACCGCGTAGTCCAGGTCGACGGCGGCCACGTCGCCCCAGGCCAGCAGGGACTGCGCGAGCGACTGCGTGGTCTCGCCTATGTCCAGCGACGTGCCGATCGCGGTCTCGGAGGCGTACAGGTGCAGCCGCTTGGCCATCGCGATCAGGGAGACGGTGAGGCCGTCCTGCGGCGCCGCGGCCGGCAGGATGCTCATGGAGACGACCAGCTCGGAGCCGTCGTCCCGGCGCAGCCGCTGGACGCGGGCGACGTGCGCCTCCTCGGTCTCGATGACCTGCCGCAGCCGCCGGGTCACCGTCGGTACGTCCCCGGGCGGCAGCAGGTCGACGAACGGGGTCCCGGGCTCGACGGTCATGCCCGCGAAGGCCGGTGCGGTCAGGTTGCGGCGGGTGACGCGCAGCTCACGGTCGAGGTTGACCGCGCCGAGGATCTGCTCCTGGGAGCCGCTGGTGCCCGCGGAGGCGGCGCCCGGCGCGTCGTCCCGGCCGTGCTCGGGCGTCGCGGGCACACCGGAGGGGCCGGACGGGCCGGGTACGTCGGCGGCCGCCGGTCCGTCCTGCGGCATGTAGTCCCCCAGGGCCCGGCTGACCAGATCGAACGACGCCGAGGACGAGGGGGACGAGGGAGAGGGTGAGTCCATGCGGTTCTTCCAGCTCACTGGCCGGCCCCGGCGCGAGGCCGGAGTCGAACCCGAATCCGTGCGGTGAAGCCCCGAGAATTCAGACCACTCTCTTCATTGAATACCACTCGCGGCCGCATTGCCCGTAAAGCCTACCGCAGAGCGAACACGGAGGGTGACTTTCTGTGGAAGAAGGACGCGGGAGGCCGGGCGCCCCTTGGGGTGACGGCGCGCGGGTCGGGACCGATCGGCCCCGACCCGCGCCCCCTCCGGGCCCCGCCGTACGGCGGCGGGTCAGCGTGCGCGGGTGGTGGCCCGGCCGGACCAGACGTCGATCACGATCTGGCTGTGGTTCGGACGGGCGGCCGCCGCGCCGCTCGCGTAGTTGTCGTCGACCTCCGCGGCCTCGGCGGCGGAGGGCATGGCGTTGGTGCACGAGGTGCCGGGGCCGTGGCCGGACATCAGCTCCGAGCAGGGGCCGCTGTAGTCGTCGAGCAGTCCGAAGATGTGCCCGGTCTCGTGCGCGGCGATGCGGGTCTTGTCGTACCCCTCGGTCACCGCCTCCTGGCCGAGCTCGACCTCGCCGCGCTCGCCCGGGAAGAACGGGCCCAGCGTCGTCTGCGGCCAGCCGCTGGTCGCCACGTAGACGAAGGTGGCGGAGCTGAACGAGGTCGCTTTCGCGAGGTGCACGTTGTGCAGCACGCTGTTCCAGTTCGCCACGCCCTGGGTGATGGCGCTCGCCCACGTCCCCGCCCGACTGGCGTCGTAGGTCAGAGTGACCACCGCCGCGGGGGACGCCTTCGGTGCGGTGTGCGCCGCGGCGACACCGGTCGTCGTACCGAGCATGGCCGGGATCAGTGCCGCCATGGCGACTATTCGTTTGATCATGGGACTCGTGGCCCTCCTTGGCCTCAGTGGACGCGTGAGTCACAAGAGCACCATGGGGCAACGGCCTTCACAAGTAGTCAGCTCGCAACAGTTGCCGAATCGGACCGGAATCCGCCGAGGTTGACCGGTCTCAGCCCCGTTCCCGCCGGAAGGGCCCCGTGGTCCCGATCCTGCACACCGTCCGGCTCTTCCTGACCCCCGAACTCGTCTGCCGCCTCATCCGCCCCGGCCTCCTGACCCGCCGGGCCCGCCCGGGCACCGCAGATGAACACTTGACAGTGCGTCACACCAGCCGTTTGACTCCCGCTGGTTGATCGTCTCCTCAGTTGTCCCATCCGTAGCTTCCGTTCGGCCTGTCCCGTGCCCCCGGAGTCGCCCATGTCTGCCTTCCGAAGGACCGCCCTGGTGCTGTGCGCCGGCGGCCTCACCCTGGCGTTGTCCTCCTGCGGACTCACCTCGGGCGGGGGTTCGGGTTCGAGCAAGACCGTCACCGCGTACGTCGGCGGTGACACGAACGTCGAAGGGCTGTGGCAGCACACGATCATCCCCGGCTTCGAGAAGGCCAACCCCGGCTACCACGTGAAGCTGGTGTACTCCGCGCACGGCGTGGCCGACGCGGCGACGCTGGCCAAGCTGCAGGCGGCCAAGAAGACCGGGCACGACTCGGGAATCGACGTCATCGACTCCGGCATAGCCAAGGACGCCGCCGACGCCGGGCTGCTGATCAACGTCTCCACCGCCAACGTGCCGGGCCTCAAGGCGGTCGACCCGAGCCTGCTGGGCCCGGTGCGCGGCTCGGCGGTGCCGTACCGCAGTTCGGCGGTGATCCTCGCCTACGACGCGAAGACCGTGCCGAAACCGCCGACCACGTACAACGACCTGATCGCCTGGATCAAGGCGCACCCCGGCCGCTTCGCCTACAACAGCCCCGCCACCGGCGGTTCCGGCCAGTCCTTCGTGCAGACCACGCTGGACCGGCACCTGGACGCGGCCACGATCGCCACGTTCCAGCAGGGCTACGCCCCCGACAAGGAGAAGGGCTGGGACGCCGGCTTCGCCGACCTGAAGGCCCTCGACCACGACGTCTACGGCAAGGGCGTCTACCCCAACGGCAACCAGGCCGTGCTGGACCTGCTCGGCAAGGGGGAGATCGACCTCGCCCCGGTGTGGTCGGACATGTTCCTCACCGCCCGGCAGGACGGCACCCTCGGCGCGAACATCAGGACCGGCCAGATCACGCAGCCCTCGCTCACCGGCGGGGCCAACTACATCGCCGTGCCGAAGGACAGCAAGCACCAGAAGGCGGCCCTGATGCTCGCCGACTTCATCCTGCGGCCCGCCGAACAGGCCGCCATGGTCCAGCGGATGGACTCCTACCCGGTCATCCCGCTGGACCAGCTGCCGGCCTCGGTGGCCAAGCTGTTCCCGGGCGTCGACGTGCGGCACCTGCGCTCGGCCTACTCCGGGAAGACCACCAGCGACCTGAACGACCTGTGGCAGCAGAAGGTGCCCGGCCAGTGACGGACACCGCGGGCCCGGCCGCCGCGAGCCGGGACGCCGGCGCCCGCGCGGCCGCCGCCCGGTCCGCCCGTCCGGCCCGGCAGTGGCTCGGCGGCCTGATGGCGGCGCCGCCGCTGCTGGTGGTGGCGCTGTTCGTCGGCATCCCCATCGTCTCCGGCGTGCTCTACACCCTGGGCCACTTCGGCGGGCTCAACTCCACCGTCGCCGTCCTGGGCCTGCACCAGCACAAGGCGGACCACTGGTGGGGCACCTTCGGCGCCTACCGCGACGTGCTCACCAACCGCTCCTTCCAGCAGAGCCTGCGCACCACCGTCGAGGTCGCCGTGCTGAGCGTGGCGCTGGTCTTCGCGCTGTCGCTCGCCGTCGCGCTGTACGCCCGGCTCGCGGCCAACCGCACGGCCCGGGCGATGACGGCGCTCGCCGTGACCCCGCTGTTCCTGCCGGCCGTCATCGGCTCGTACGCCATCCTGGAGTTCTACGCGGGGGACGGCTTCGTCCGGACCGCTGCCCACGCCTTCGGCTGGGACTCCGCGCCGCGGCTGAGCTACACCATCTGGGCCGTGGTCATCGGCCAGGTGTGGACCAACCTGCCGTTCGCCGTGCTGATGATGACCTCCGGCCTGGCCGCGGTGCCGGACGCGCTGATCGAGGCGGCCCGCGACAGCGGGGCGCGCCTGCACCAGGTGGTGCTGCGCATCCTGCTGCCGATGGCGTCCGGACCCGCCGTGATCGTGGCCAGCTTCACCACGATCTCGGTGCTCGGCAGCTTCACCGTGCCGTACCTGACCGGCCCCTCGGCGCCCAACATGCTCGGCGTGCAGCTCACCAACACCTTCCAGGCGTACAACAAGCCGCAGCAGTCGCTGGTGATGGCCGTGGTCGTCTTCGCCCTCGCCTCGATGATCGGCGCGGTCTACATCCGCTCCAACGTGCGCCAGGCCCGGCGCAGCGCCGCCGCCCGCTGAAGGCTGAAGGAGAACGCCGTGAACAGGACGACCACCGCGGTGCTGCGGGCGGTGGGCCGCCGGGCCGCCCCCGCCCTGCTGGTCGCGCTGCTGGCGCTGTTCGTGCTCGGGCCGCTGCTGTGGCTGTTCGTGCACGCCTTCGCCGCCACGTGGCGCTACCCGGACCTGCTTCCCTCGGGGTGGACGCTGCGCTGGTGGCGGCAGGTGGCGGACAACCCCGACCTGCGCAGCGCGATGCGCCTGAGCCTGGTCTTCGCGCCGGTGACCACCTTTCTGTCCGCCGCGATCTGCCTGCCGGCCGCCTACGCGTTCTCCCGCTTCGAGTTCCCGGGGCGCCGCGTCTTCCTCGTCGCGCTGTTCTCCACGAACGCGTTCCCGAAGATCGGCCTGTACGTGGCGATGGCCTCGCTGTTCTACACGCTGAACCTCATGACGACGTTCTGGGGCGTGGTCATCGTGCACCTGCTGAGCACCGTGGTCTTCATGACGTGGCTGCCGGCGGCCGCGTTCTCGGCGGTGCCGCGCAGCCTGGAGGAGGCGGCCCGGGACGCCGGCGCGCGTCCGCTGACCGTGTTCTGGCGCATCACGCTGCCGATCGCCCGGCCCGGCATCCTGGTGGCGGTCATCATGTCCTTCCTGGCCTCCTTCGACGAGAGCCAGGGCACGCTGCTGGTCGGCAGTCCGACCTTCACCACCATGCCGATCGCGATGTACAGCATGGTGACCAACTATCCCGAAGGGGTGGCGGCGGTGTTCTCCCTGCTGCTGTCCATCCCGTCCGCACTGCTCATGTTCAGCGTGCGCAAGTACGTCATGGGCGGTCACCTCGCGGAGGGCTTCCAACTGCGATGACGCACCCGGCCACCACCGAAGCGACGCCCGACGCTCCGCCCGCCGCGGGGCTGACGTTCGACGGCCTGACCAAGACGCTGGGCGGCCGCACCGTCGTCGACCGCCTCGACCTGCGGGTGGCGGCCGGCGAGATGGTGTGCCTGCTCGGCCCCTCCGGCTGCGGGAAGACGACGACCCTGCGCATGGCGGCCGGGTTCATCGCCCCCGACGCCGGACGCGTGGAGATCGGCGGCACCGACTACGCCGACGTCCCGCCCGACCGCCGCCCCACCGCCATGGTGTTCCAGAACTACGCGCTGTGGCCGCACATGACGGTCGCCCAGAACGTTGGCTTCGGCCTCAAGATGCGCAAGGTGCCCAAGGCGGAGGCGGCCCGCCGGGTCGCCGAGGTCCTGGAGATGGTCGGGCTCGGCCACCACGCCGATTCCCACCCCGCGCGCATCTCCGGCGGCGAGCAGCAACGGGCCGCGCTGGCAAGGGCGTTGGTCGCCCGTCCGCAACTGCTGCTGCTGGACGAGCCGTTGTCCAACCTCGACGCCAAGCTGCGCGAGCGGGTGCGCGACGAGATCCGCGAGATCCAGCAACGCCTCGGCATCACCACGCTGTTCGTCACCCACGACCAGGACGAGGCCCTCACCGTCGCCGACCGGATCGCGGTGATGAACGGCGGCCGCATCGAGCAGTACGCGCCGCCCGCCGAGCTCTACCGCACCCCCGCCACGCTCTTCGTCGCACAGTTCGTCGGCGGGCTCAACCGGCTGGACGACGTGACGCTCGCCCCGGGGTGGTTGCGCACCAAGGGCGGCGGACTCCCGTGCCGGGCCCTGGCGTCGGACGCGCCGGTCGAAGGCTCGGGCGTGACCGTCGGCGTGCGGCCCGAGGAGGTCCGGCTGCTGGCGGCCGACGACCTCGAGGGCGCGCCGGCCACCGTCTCCAGGGTGCTGCCCCGCGGCCACTTCACCGAACTCCACCTGGACGTCGCCGGGTTGCCGCTGCGTGCCTACACCGGGAGCGGGGCGCCGGCGGTCGGGGAGAGCGTGCGGGTCGTGGTGGACCGGGCGCTGGTCTACCGGGACGGCGTGCTGGTCACCGGGGCGCCCGCGCCGGCCGACAAGCCGGCATGACGCTCGCGGTGGCCCACCGGGGCGATCCGCGCGGGGCGGTCGAGAACACCGTCGAGGCCGTCGCCCGCGCGGCGCGGCTGGGCGCCGACGCGATCGAGGTGGACCTGCGGCTCACCGCGGACGGGGTCGTGGTGCTGCACCACGACCCGCGGCTGGACCGCCTGTGGGACCGTCCGGAGGCGGTGGCGGATCTGACGTTCGCGCAGCTGCGCGCCCTGGTGCCCCAAGTCCCCACGCTGGAGGAGGCGTTGGCCGCCCGGGACGGCCGCGGCGTGCCCCTCGTCCTCGATGTGGCCGAACCGGCGGTGGCGCTCGCCGCGCTGGCCGAACTCGGCCGGCTCGGGACGGACGCGTGGTTCTGCGGCGCCCCGGAGGCCCTGGCCGAGGTCCGGGCCGGGAGCGGGCGGGCGACGCTCCTGCTGAGCTGGAACGACCCGGTCCCGCCCGGGCCGGGGACGCTCGCCGCCGTGCGCCCGCAGTACCTCAACCCGGAGCAGCGCTTCGTGACCGCCTCGACCGTCCGGGACTGGCACGGGCGCGGGTTCGGGGTCTGTACGTGGACGGTGGACGACCCGGTCCGGCGGGCGGAACTCGTCCGCCTCGGCGTGGACGCGATCATCAGCAACGACGTGCCGGGCCTGGTCCGGGACCTCGCCCGGTGACGCGCACCCGGTGGCGCGAACTCCTTTGACGCGAACGCCCGGTGACGCGAACCCCGCCCCCTTCCGGCGTGACGTGCGGCCGGGCGGGGGACGGGGGTCGCGGGAGCGGCGCTACTTGGTGAAGGTGAACCAGTTGATGTTCACGAAGTCCGACGTGCTGCCTGAGAACACCAGGTAGACGTCGTGGACGCCGGTCACGGCGGAGGTGACGTTGGCGGGCACGGACTGCCATGCCTGCCAGCCGCCGTTGTTGGCGAAGTCGATCTCGGCGATCTTCGTGCCGGTGGTGCTGCCGAGCCGGACCTGGACGGCGCCGCTGATCCCGGCCGCCGCGCCGGACGCGAGGCGGGCGACGAACTGGCTCGGCGAGGACGAGCCGAAGTCGATCGCGGAGTAGCCCAGCCAGTCGCCGTCGGAGATGTAGCCGACGTCCTGCCCGCCGCCGGAGTCCGTGCAGCTCTCGGTGGTGGTGCCGCTCTGGGACGAGCAGGACTCGGCCTGGATCGTCCCGTAGGCGCCGGTGCCGCCCGTGCCCCCGCCCGTTCCCGTGCCCGAACCGGCGCCCGGACCCAGGGAGATGGTCCAGGACGTCGGGTTGCCGTCCTGGATGTGGCCGTCGACGGGCGCCGCGCCGGTGGGGCCGACGTCGTCGTAGGGGAAGGCGTAGCCGATGCTCGCGTGCTGGTGGACCAGGCGCGCGTAGTGGTTGGTGATCGCGTCCTGGTAGTAGCCCGACGGTGCGACGCCGTCCGGCTGGTTGTTCCCGCCGGAGACCAGCAGGCTGCTGCGGTTGATCGCGGCGGCCAGCCGGGCCGCCACGGCGCCGCGCGCGTCCGCGCCGGAGTTGTACAGCGGGCCGGAGGCGCAGCCGAAGATGTCGACCGCGCTGGGCTTGGTGAAGGGGACGCCGTTGGTGTTCAGCCCGGCGAAGACGATGGCGTTGCCGGAGACGGTGCCGGTGTAGGAGCCGATGCCGCCCTGGCCGTTGACGGTCAGGGGCGTGGACGCGAAGTGCGACCAGACGCGGTCGAGGTAGTCGTTCCAGTAGCCGCCGAAGTCCACCGGCGCGTGCGAGGGCGACAGGACGCGCAGCACGGAGCCGGAGGAGTCGGTGACCACCAGCCGGTCCCAGGGCGCGCCGTCGGCGGCGTGCTGCGCCTGGAGGCCCGAGGCGATGGACGCGAGCGCGCCGCTGGGCAGCGGGCTGACCGACTGGTTGCCGCCGCTGCCCGTGCTGGCCATGGACACCGGCAGGGCGACCATGTCGACGTAGGAGATGTTGGCGTAGAGGTTGGCGCTGTTGAAGGTGAACTCGCAGAACGTCCAGCTGGTGCCCCAGTTGGGGTCGTTGCTGACGAGCGCGGGCTGCACCAGGCCGGGCACGGCACCGGGGTTGACGAAGAACTGGAGCTTCTTCCCGATCGAGAACCAGACCCGGCCGCCGATGACGAAGCCGGACAGGTTCAGCCGGGTCGCCGCCGAGCCGGAGGCGCCCAGGGGGATGGAGTAGTCGGCGATCGGGGTGACCGTCGACGACGGGTTCGGCAGCCGGTGCAGGGCGCCGTCCGCCGTGACGAACACCGGCCAGCCGCTGGTGTCGGAGCCGGAGATGTACGCGTACACGGTGTTGCTGCCGGAGTTGTTCGCCAGCGACACCGGAAGTGGGGCGCTGGCCGCCGTCGCTGTGGGGGCGAACGGCGACAGGGGTGCGAGCAGGGCCGCGGCGCCGGTGGTGCCGGCCGCGGCGAGGAAGGAACGACGGGAAACCACAGGCCCTCCCGAGGGATGACGCCCGCCGCGGGCCGCGACGGGGTGGGGGCGTGTTGCACTCTGCAGGGTTCTGGGCGGTCCCGAAGGTATTGGACTGGACCAATGCGGTCAAGAGTCGGGAGGCGGCCCGTCCCCTTCGTCCCGAGGTGGAACGGGCCCCGCGGGCCGCGCGCCGGAGGTGGTGTCGGGACCTGTGCACCCTTTTCCTGATTTCCCTGATTTTCCTGATACGACGTCAGTTCGATGCGAGAGTGGGGCGATGTCCCGCCGGCGCCGGACGGTGCCGCCCCATCCCCGAGAGGTGACCCGTTGTTCCACTCCCCGACGACTTCCGGTCCGGCCGCGGCAGGCCGGAGCGACCGCCGCCGCGGTGAATGGTGGCTCTCGCCGAGCGGCCGCACCGCCGTCAGGACCGCGCCGGCGCACCAGGCGGCCGAAGGCGTCACGGTGGCCCGGGTGGAGGCCCGGGAGCTGCTCGGCACGCGGGAGATCCTTGACGCGGCCAACCTCGCGCTGGCGAGGACGGGTGCGCGGATCGGCTTCGAGGTGGGCCCGTCGGACGGCATACCCGCCGAACTCCTGGACAAGGGCCTGCTGCGGCTCGTCCCGGTCTTCCGCGAGGTCGGCGGCCGGGAGCGGCGCGGCAACGACCTGCTCGGCCAGACCGAGTGCACCAACGTCGCCGCGGAGATCCTCGCGACGACGAGGTGGCGCGCGGTCTTCCGGTCCCCGACGGGCGCGGAGGCGAGCACCGACTTCAAGGTGGACACCTCTCCGGCGGCCCGTGCCGAGAGCCTCGGTGTCCTCTCCCGCCTGTTCACGCGCCTGGGCCAGGCCGCGGGCCCGGCCGACCTCGTGGCGCGGATCGGCGGCGACGAGGCCCGCTACCTCTTCACCTGGGACCTCGACGGCGTCAGGGTGGACGTCGACGCGGCGGAGGCCCCGGGCGCCACAGAGGAAGGCACGGACGCCGGCGCGGACGACGGCACGTCCGGCGCGGACCCGTCGACGGCCTCCGACGGCGGCGATGGCGGCGATGGCGGCGACGGCGACGGCGAGGACAGCGGCGACCTGCTGTCGGACGCCGCCCGGGCCGCCCTCCTGCAACTCGTCAGCGGCGGCGTGCCGCAGCCCGTGGCGAGCGGGCTGATCGACTTCATCGACACCAACATCGACTCCCGGCCGGCGGTGCAGCAGGAGGTCGTCAGAGAACTTCCGAAGGGCTTCGGCGCGCTCACCGACGCCGACGAGATCGAGCGTGTCCTGGACGGCCTCCTGGAGAAGGCGCGCGACAGGCTGAAGCGGCCCCATCCCGACTACGACGAGGCCGGCGTCCCGCAACTGGCCACGATCGCCGCCCGGTTCGGCGTCAACGAGGCGGCGGCCCCCGGGATCGGGGAGGTGTTCGTCACGGCCGCCACCCGGCCCGCGACCCCCGCGGAGTCCAAGGAGCGCGGCTCCAAGTGGGACCATCACCTGGCGACCGTCGTGGCCCTCGACGGCGACACGCGCATCACCCTGGAGAACTACAACCGCTCCGGCGTCCCCGGCGCCCCGAAGCTCTGGTTCGTCGCGATGTACGGCCCGGAGCGGAACTCCCTCTTCCACTCCCAGTGGGGCCCGGAGTCCACCGCCCCGGTCACCTTCGTGCTCCGCAAGGCCGACTGAACGCCCCGCCCAACCGGCCGCGGATCCCGTGGCCGGCCGGACGGGCGTCACGACGTCCGGCGGGATGTCAGGAGGTGATGCTGACGACGGAGCTGTACGCCTCCGGGAAGTTGTAGACGTAGCCGTCGGTGAACTGCACCGCCGCCACCGAGCCGGTCTGGTAACTGCCGGGGGAGACCGGGTACTCGGTGTCCACGGTGTTGAGGTAGCCGCTGTAGACGGAGCGGACCGCGCTGGCCGCGACGAGCGTGGTGCCCTTGTAGAGGCCGACCTGGTGGTCGATCTCCGTCGTCGTGTAGCTGCACTGCACGCTCGACAGGCCCTCCTCGCCGCCGCCGTACGGGCCGCCGTAGTAGCGGAACGGGTTGCTGGGGTTCAGCGTGCAGGTGACCGTGGCGAACGGCGAGACGGTCAGGGTGTGGCTGACGGTCAGCGTCGTCATCGGCGTCACCGCGCCCGCCGACGGCATGTGCGCGGTCGGCCAGAGCGTCGCGGCCTGCCCGTGGTGCGCGGACGCCGACGGGCTCGCGGCTCCGGCCGTGGCTCCGGCGGTCAGAACCGCGCCCATGGCCAGGGCGGCGGCGCCGCCCAGCAGCTTGGCGCCGCGGCGCCGGGCGGCTCGGCGGGCGGTGGGCGTGGGGGTTTCGGACGTCATGACGGCTCCTCGGTGGTGACGGGCACACGGGTGCCCGTGCGTACGGTGGCTGTTCGGTGTGCGCGGTTCCGGCCCGCGCGTGCGCCGGCCCGCCGGCGCGCTCCGCGGCCGGCACGGGCCGGGCGCGAGGTGTGCGGGCGAGCGCGGGCGGCGGGGCCGCGAGCGGCGTCCGCACCTCTCCCCAGGTGACGTCGCCGCAGGTGAACGGTCATGCATGGGACGAATTTCGCGCGAGGGGCATATCCCTCCGGCGCGTACTCATCGTGCGCGAGCCGGGACACAGCGTCAATCGGAACCCGGCGGGATGTCCGGATTGCGCCGCGCGGGCCGTGGCCGGACTCCCTCCCCGCGCCGCATCCCGCCGGCCCGGGCCCGGCGGCACCCGCACGCGCTCCGACGTGCGCCGCCCCGGACCGCGTCAACGGCCCCCGGGGCGCGGCGGCTGGGCATTCCCACCCGCCCCGCCCACCCCGCGCGCCGCCCCCTCACCATCGCGCAGCCCGCCGCGCCGCCGCGGGTCCGGGCCGTTTCGCCCTTTCCGGCCACCCCCGTGCCCGCCCCGCGAACACAGAACACGCCAACTCCGCGCGTCCCCGCACCTCCCCGCACCTCCCCGCGACGGCCCGGCCCGCCCGTCCGCCGCCGGAAGGCGACGACTTCCCCGGGGCACCGCCGGAACTTCGGACGCCGTTCCCGTCCCCGAAACGCGGAACAGGTGTGCTCGGACGGCCCGCCGTGCGACCACGGCGGGTGGCCCCTCCGGCGCGCCGCGCCGGACCGGTCGGGGCCCGCACGCAAGCTCAACCGAAGGACGCCGATGGCCGACACCTCGTGGGGACCCGGTGCCCCGGCACCCGAGGGAACTCCCGCGCGGGCCGCCGAGAAGGACTCCGGCGAGCTGTCGCGCCTGCGGCGGATGGGAGGCGCCGGCGCGCTCGCGCTGAGCGTGGCCAGCTACTGGGCGGGCGCCCTCCCGGTGTTCCACCCGATGTCCCTGTGGCACGTCCGCGAGCCCGCGGTGACGTTCGCGGCCGCGGCGGTCGGCTACGCCGGGCTGATCGTGCTGGTCGTCTCCTGGTGGCGGCTGGGACGGCTGATCCCGTCCGGCGCCGCCGAGGTGCGGACGATCGTGGTCACCCTGTGCTGGTGGGCGGCCCCGCTCGCCTTCAGCGCCCCCATGTTCAGCCGCGACGTCTACAGCTACGTGGCCCAGGGCGCCATGGCCGCGCGCGGGATGGACGTCTACACCGCCGGACCCTCGCTCCTCGGCGGCCCGCTCGACGCCGCCGTCGACGCGCTCTGGCGCGACACCCCCGCGCCGTACGGGCCGGTGTTCGTCTGGCTGGCCGACCGCGTGGTGCGGGTGACCGGCGACCACGTCCTCGCGGCCGTGGTGGGCATGCGCGCGATCGCGGTGCTCAGCCTCGCCGTCGTCGCCTGGGCCGTGCGCCGGCTGGCCCTGGCCACCCGCGTGTGCCAGACCCGCGCGCTGTGGCTGTCGGTGCTCAACCCGCTGGTCCTGGTGCACCTGGTGGGCGGCGCCCACAACGACGCGGTCATGCTCGGGCTGATGCTCAGCGGCCTGCTGCTGGCCCGCCGCGGCCGGCCGGCCCTCGGCGCGGTGCTCATCACGCTGGCCATGCTGGTGAAGGCGCCGGCCGGCCTCGCGCTGCTGTTCCTGGTCCCCGGCGCACCGGGCGGCCTCGCCGGATGGGCCCGCCGCGCCGCGACCGTGGCGGTCGCCGCGGCCGTGACGACGGTGACCGCCACCGCGGTGCTCGGCTTCGGCTACGGCTGGCTCTCCACCCTGGACACCCCGGCCGCCGGGGCCGGCGTCCTGTCGCTCACCTCCGACCTGGGCCGGCTGCTCGGCGCGCTCCTGCGGCCTCTCGGCCCGGCGGTCCCGCACACCGTCACCACCGTGGTCGGCCTGCTGGGGGCGGCCGCGGGACTGGCCGGCATCGGCTTCTGGCTGCGGCGGATGCCGCGCCTCGGTTCGGAGGGCGCGCTCGGCATGGCCCTGCTCACCGTCGTCGTCCTGGCCCCGGCCGTGCAGCCCTGGTACTTCCTGTGGGGCCTGCTCCCCGTCGCCGCCACCGTGGCCGACGAACGCGCCCGCCGGATCTTCGCGGCCGCCTCCGTCTCGCTGCTCTTCGTCGCCTTCCTGCGCGGCCAGGCCGTCGACGTGGCCTACGGCCTGTGCTGCTTCACCGGCGTCGCCCTCGCCCTGCTGGCCTTCTACCGCCTCGACCCGGTCCCGGGCTCCCGGTGGCGCCGCACCGCGACCCCCCGCCGCCGCCTCCGCCACCCCGCCGGCCCCGACGACCTCCGCCCCCGGCCGGGCGTCTGACGGCGCGCGGAGCAGGAGGACCCGGGGCGCGATCTCCAGCCACTTCCCGATGACGACCTTCTGCTGGTTGCCGCCGGAGAGCGTGCCGACGGCCACCTCGGGGTCGCGGGCCTTGGTGTTCATGCCCTCGGTCCGGCGGCGGACCGCCTCCCGCATCTCCTTGCCGCTGACCCGCCAGCGCGTGCCGACGGCGCCGACCTTCACCTGGGCGGTGTTCCACCGCACCGACTGCTCCAGCATCAGGCCCTGCCGCTTGCGGTCGGCGGGCACCAGGCTGATGCCGCGCCGGGCCGCCTGCGTCGCCGAGCGGACCGGCCCGCCGCCGTCGGGGTAGGAGATGGTGCCGGCGTCCAGGCGCCGGGTGCCGAACAGGGCGCCGAGCAGGCCGGCCGTGCCGGCCCCCTCCAGCCCGGCCGGCCCCACGATCTCGCCGGGCGCCACGGTGAAGCTGACGTCCCGCACCTCCCGCGCGACCGGGTCCCGCCGCTCAGAAGCGGCGGGACCCTTCCCGCGCCGGTGGCGTCGCCCGCGCCGCACACCCGCCGGGCGGACGCCCGGGGCCGGCGGGAGCGTCACATCGCGTGGAAAGTGGAGTTCCGGACCACGAGTTCGGGCTGCAGGACGATCTGGCGGTGCTGGTGCCCGGAGCCCTCGAGCCCTTCGAGCTGCGTCTCCTCCGCGAGCAGTTCCATGGCGATCCGGCCGATGGCGGCGGAGGGCTGGCGGACGGAGGTCAGCGGCACCGCGGCCGCCGCCGCGAACTCGATGTCGTCGTAGCCCACGATGGCCATCTGGCCGGGCACCTTGATGCCCGCGGCGAAGAGGGACTGGAGCACGCCGAGCGCGAGCAGGTCGTTGGCGCAGAAGACGGCCGTCGGGCGGGGCGCGAGGCCGAGCAGGCGGGCGCCCGCGTCGCGCCCGGCGCCGACGTCCAGCCGTTCGGTCGCCACGTCGACGAGGGCCGTGGCGGGCAGCCCGGCGTCGGCCAGCGCGGCGAGGGCGCCGGCCCGCCGGTCGCGGACCTGCGGCAGGTCCGGGGGACCGGCCACGTACACCAGCGAGCGGTGGCCGGCGTCGATGAGGTGCTGCGCGGCCAGCCGGCCGCCGGCCACGTCGTCCACGGAGACCGAGCAGGCGGCCGCGTCCGCGGAGACCCGGTCGACCAGCACGTACGGGATCTGCTGGCGGCGCAGGGCCTCCAGGCTCTGCCCGGTCGCGTCGGCGGGGGTGACGAGCACGCCCCGCACCCGCTGCTCGGTGAAGAGGGCTATGTACTCCAGCTCGTCCTCGACCTGCTGGGCGCTGTTGCAGACCATGACCCGCAGCCCGGCCCGGCGCGCCGCGCGTTCCGCGCCCCGGGCGACCTCGACGAAGAACGGGTTCCCCATGTCGAGGACGAGCAGCGCCACGATCCGGCTGGCCCCGGCGCGCAGTTGGCGGGCGGACTCGCTGCGGACGTAGCCGAGCCGGGTGATCACCGACTGCACGCGCGCCCGGGTCTCGTCGGAGACCGTGTGCGGGCGGTTGATGACGTTGGAGACGGTGCCCACCGAGACACCGGCTTCGCGCGCCACGTCCTTGATTCCGATCATCGGACGGTTCACTCCTGCCTCTGGCCCGACATTCCGGGGGCGCCGCACGGTCCTGCGCGGGTCGGCCGAACGAACGGGTTCGTGCCATTGAATCTATTCAAACACAGGATGGCGTGCGTGCTTTCCCCGGTCGATCAGTCGAGGTGGAAGACCTCCCGCAGCGGCACCATGGCGGCGTCGGGCGCCGCGCCGTCCAGGGATTCGAGGAACCCGGCCATCTCCGCCTGCCAGCGGGCGTTGACCCCGGTGCGGTCCATCTCGGCGCGCGCCCGGTCGAAGTCCTCGGTCTCCAGGCAGCCGACGAGCAGCCCGTCCTCCCGCGGGAAGAGGGAGTAGTTGTGCCAGCCGGTCCGGGACAGCGCCTCGCGCATCTCGGGCCACACGTGCGCGTGCCGCTCGCGGTATTCCGCGAGCCGGTCCCGGCGGACCTTGAGCAGGAAGCAAATACGGTGCACTGATCTCTCCCAGGGCAGCCCGCCGCCTGTGGAGGCGGCGGGCTGCCGGTCGTGCGGTGGCGCGGTCAGAAGTCGAACTGGGCGATGTTGGACTTGTCGAAGACGGTGGGCTTGCCGAGCACCACCGTGCTGTCGGGGCCGACGGTGTAGCTGCCGAGGTCGCCGGCGGTGAAGGACTGGCCGGGCGCGCCGGTGATCTGCCCGGAGGACAGCGCGACCGCGGCGTAGCCGGCCAGCGCGCCGAGCTTGGCCGGGTCCCACAGCTCGAAGCCCTGGACGGTGCCGTTGTTCACGTACGCGCGCATGTCGTTGGGCGTGCCGAGGCCGGTGAGCTGGACCTTGCCCTTGTACTTGGAGCCGGACAGGTACTGCGCGGCCGCCTTGATGCCGACCGTGGTCGGGGAGATGATCCCCTTCAGGTCCGGGTACTGCTGGAGCAGGCCCTGGGTCTGCTGGAAGGACTGCTGGGGGTCGTCGTTGCCGTAGGCGGTCTTGACCAGCTTGATGTCCTTGTAGGCGGGCTTCTTCAGCTCGTCCTTCATGTAGCCGATCCAGGCGTTCTGGTTGGTGGCCGTCTGGGCCGCCGACAGGATCGCGATCTGGCCCTTGCCGCCGATCTGCTTGGCCAGCAGTTGCACCTCGGTGCGGCCGAGGTCTTCGGAGCTGGCCTGCGAGACGAAGACGTCCCGGCAGGACGGCTTGGTGTCGGAGTCGTAGGTGACGACCTTGACCCCGTTCTTGCGGGCCTGGTTCAGCGCGGTGCACAGCGCGCCCGGGTCCTGGGCGGACACCGCGATGGCGTTCACCCGCTGCTGGGTGAGGGTGTTGACGTAGTTGACCTGCCCCGCGGTGTCGGTGCCGCTGCTGGTGCCGACCTCCTTGTACTTCTCGCCGAGGGCCTCGACGGCCTTCTTGCCGCCGTTGTCGGAGATGGTGAAGTACGGGTTGTTGACCTGCTTGGGCAGGTACGCGATGGTCAGGCCCTTCTTGGCGGCGGCGCCGGGGTTCGCGCTGCCGGAGGCGGCCGGCGCGCCGGAGGAGTCGCCGGATCCGGAGTTCTTGGTGGTTCCGCCGCACGCGGCGGCGCCGAGCGCCACCACCGTGACGAGGACGACCGCGGCCGTGGCACGGCGGGAGGGGGCTGCTGCGTGGAACATGCGGATTTCCCTTTTCTTCTCGCTGCCGCGCGGGCGCGGCAGGCAGGAGTGTCAGGCCGCCTTGAGGGCGGCGGGCGGGACCTGCGCGGATCTGCGGCGGGCCCGGGCGCCCCGGACCTGGCCGGCGACGCGCGGGGCGAGGACGGAGACCACCAGCAGCACGCCGGTGATCAGGGTCTGCGACTGGGCGGAGACGTTGACCAGGCTCATCACGTTCTGGAGCGTGCCGAGCAGGAAGACCCCGGCGACCGCGCCGACGAGCGTGCCCCGGCCGCCGTCGAAGTCGATGCCGCCGAGCAGTACCGCGGTGATGACGGTCAGTTCGAGGCCGGTGGCGTTGTC
Source organism: uncultured Actinomycetota bacterium (assembly GCA_963756705.1). Taxonomy (GTDB): domain Bacteria; phylum Actinomycetota; class Actinomycetes; order Streptomycetales; family Streptomycetaceae; genus Actinacidiphila. The sequence continues at coordinate 140,444 of CAVWOS010000015.1, forward strand.
GTAGCGCGCGCTGGCGTAGTGCAGCACCCAGAACACGCCGGTCAGCGCGGACACGGTGCCGGTGGCCACGAACATCGACAGCTTGAGCCGTTTCACCCGCACCCCGGCGAAGCGCGCGGCCTCCGGCGAGGCGCCGACGGCGAACAGCGAGCGCCCCACGGGCGTGGCGTGCAGCACGACCGCCGCGGCGAGCAGCAGGACCAGCCACGGGACGGCCGCCCGGGGGACGAAGGTGTCGCCGATCCGCCCGGAGCCGAAGTCGAGGTAGTTCTGCGGGAAGTCGGTGACGGAGTCCGAACCGAGCACGATCTGCGCGATGCCGCGGTAGGCGGCGAGGGTGCCGATGGTCACCGCGAGCGAGGGCAGGCCGAGCCGGGTCACCAGCAGCCCGTTGACCAGCCCGCACACCACGCCGAGCAGCACGCACAGCGGGATGATCGTCTCGATGGCCATGCCGGCGTTCCACAGCCGGCCCATCACCGCGCCCGCCAGGCCCGCGGTGGAGCCGACCGACAGGTCGATCTCGCCGGAGACCACCAGCATCGTCATGGGCAGCGCGATCAGCGCGATCGGCAGGGTGTTGCCGATCAGGAACGACAGGTTGAGCGCGTTGCCGAAGTTGTCGACGAAGGAGAACGAGCACAGCAGCAGGACGACCAGCAGGGCGGCCACGACCGTGTCCCAGCGCAGGGCGTCGCGCAGCCGGTGGCCGCGCGGAGCGGGCACGAGGTCAGTCATGGTGGGCACTCCTTGTCTGTGCGGCCCTCTTGCGGAGCAGGCGCGCGACCCGCAGCGCGACCACCCGGTCGACCGCGATGGCCAGCAGCAGGAGCACGCCGTCGATCGCCTGCACCCAGACCGAGCTGACGCCGATGGCGGGCAGCACGCTGTTGATGGAGGTCAGCAGCAGCGCCCCGAGCGCCGCCCCGTACACGCTGCCGGAGCCGCCGGTGAAGGCGATGCCGCCGACCACGACGGCGCTGACGACGGTGAGTTCGTAGCCCGTTCCGGTGCCGGAGTCCACGTTGCCGAAGCGGGCGAGGTAGAGCGCGCCGGCCAGTCCGGCCAGCGCGCCGCAGGCCACGTAGGCGGTCAGCACGCGGGCGCGCACCCGGACCCCGGCCAGCCGGGCGGCCTCCGGGCTCGACCCGAGGGCGTACAGGTCCCGGCCGCCGGAGTAGTCGCGCAGGTAGGTCGCCGCCGCGACCAGCACCACCGCGGTGAGCAGGGCGAGGTACGGGACCGGGCCCAGGCCGTCGTGGCCGAAGTCGGTGAAGCCGGACGGCAGGTCGTCGGCGGTGATCTGCCGGGAGCCGACCCAGATCGAGTCCAGCCCGCGGATGACGTAGAGGGTGCCGAGGGTGACGACGAGGGCGGGCACCCGGCCGAGGCCGACCAGCAGGCCGTTGACGACCCCGAGCCCGGCGCCGAGGGCGACCGCGGCGAGCACGGCCGGCACCGGGTTGCCGCCGCCGTGCAGGATGTCGCCGGCCGCGAACGCGGTGATGCCGAGCGTCGAGCCGACCGACAGGTCCACGTTGCGGGTGATGACGACCATGCCCTGGCCCACCCCGACCAGCACCAGGATCGTCGCGTTGAGCAGGAGGTCCTTGACGCCCTGCTGCGACAGGAAGGCGCTGTTGTCGAGCTGGGTGGCGAACAGCATGAGGACCAGCACGACCAGGATGGCCAGTTCGCGGATCCTCAGCAGCCGGTCCAGCAGCCCGCTGCCGGGGGAACTCGTGGCCGTCGCCGCCGAGGGCACCGGTTTCGTGATCATGCTCATGCGGCGCTCCTGGTCCGGCCGGTGGCGGCGGCCATCACCGACTCCTCGGTGGCCTCGGCCCGCGGGATCTCGGCGGTCAGCCGCCCCTCGTGCATGACCAGCACCCGGTCGGCCATGCCGAGGATCTCCGGAAGGTCGGAGGAGATCATCAGCACGGCCATGCCCTCGGCCGCGAGGGAGGACAGCAGCCGGTGCACCTCGGCCTTGGTGCCGACGTCGATGCCGCGGGTGGGCTCGTCGACGATGAGGACCCGGGGCCGGGTGGACAGCCACTTGGCGAGCACGACCTTCTGCTGGTTGCCGCCGGACAGGGTGCCGACGGCGTCGGCCAGCCGCGCGTACTTCACCTGGAGCCGCACCGACCAGTCCACCGCGCGGCTGCGCTCGGCCGACCGGTTCATCAGCCCGGCCCGGCTGGTGGCCGCGAAGCCCGGTCAGGTTGATGTTGCGCTCGACCGACAGGTCCATCACCAGGCCCTGCGCGCGGCGGTCCTCCGGGACGAGGGCGAGCCCGGCGGCCATCGCGAGGCTGGGCGAACCGGCCCTGAGCGGCCGGCCGTCGACCCGGACCTCGCCCGCGTCCCAGCGGTCCACGCCGAAGACGGCCCGCGCCACCTCGCTGCGCCCGGCGCCCACCAGTCCGGCCAGGCCGACGATCTCGCCGTGCCGGACGTCGAACGAGACGTCGGTGAAGACGCCTTCGCGGGTGAGTCGGCGCACCCCGAGGGCGACCTCGCCGACCTTGGTGGGCTGCTTCGGGTACAGCTCGTCGAGGTCGCGGCCGACCATCCGGCGCACCAGGTCGTCCTCGGTGAGCCCTTCGACGGGCTCGGTGGCGATCAGCCCGCCGTCCCGCAGGGTGGTGACCCGCTGGCACAGCGCGAAGACCTCCTCCAGCCGGTGCGAGATGAACAGCACGGCGGCGCCCTACGCGCGCAGCGCCCCCACGACGCCGAACAGCCGGGCCACCTCGCTGCCGGTCAGCGCGGCGGTGGGCTCGTCCATGATCAGGACGCGGGCGTCGAAGGACAGCGCCTTGGCGATCTCCACCAGCTGCTGGTCGGCGATGGACAGGCCGCGGGCCGGCTGGTCGGGATCGAGGTCCACCCCGAGGCGGCGGAAGAGATCCGCGGTGGCCGCCCGGACCGCCCGGTGGTCGACCCGGCCGAAGGAGCGGCGCGGCCGGCGGCCGACGAAGATGTTCTCCGCCACCGACAGGTCGGGGAAGAGCGTGGGCTCCTGGTAGATGACGGCCACACCGGCCTCGCGCGCGTCGGCCGGGCCGTGGAAGACCACGGGCGCGCCGTCGAGCAGCACCGTGCCGGCGTCGGGCCGGTGCACGCCCGCGAGCATCTTGATCAGGGTCGACTTGCCGGCGCCGTTCTCCCCCGCGAGGGCGTGCGCCTCCCCGGCGGACAGCTCCAACGACACGTCGCGCAGCGCCCGCACCGCGCCGAAGGACTTGCTCACCCCCTCCAGCGCGAGGACCGGAGTCCGTTCCGGTTCGGGGTCGGTCATGGATGTCTCCTGGGTCTCCCGGTCGTACGCGTCGGGTGAAATGTTTCAATGGGTTGCCGGGGACCGTAGCCGTGAGCTGGCCGAGCGTCAAGGGGGCCTGTCGGCGCATCTGAGACCCGTTCGGCGCGCCGGAGCCGCAGGATGCGACGCGGGGCGTGCTCCCGCCTGTGAGGGGCAGTCGGTGACACGATTCAATAACGGAGTCCGCCATCGGCGCGGCCCCGGAGGCGCCCCGCGGGCGGGCGCTCGCTGTGAGCGGAGCCGACGCACAGTGACGTGGTGGGTTGACACCGCATCTGCTCCTGCTACAGTGACGGCACGGATGAAACGATTCATTGAGGTTGTGATGACTGACCTGTCGGCCGTCAAGGCGGCGCTGAAGTCCCAGCGGATCGAGACGCCGTCGTGGGCGTACGGCAACTCCGGCACCCGGTTCAAGGTGTTCGCCCAGGCCGGCGTGCCCCGCGACCCGTACGAGAAGCTGGACGACGCGGCGCGGGTGCAGGCGGCCACCGGCGTCGCCCCGGCGGTGGCGCTGCACATCCCCTGGGACCGGGTGGAGCGACTACGCGGCGCTGTCGGCGTACGCGCAGGAGCGCGGGCTGACGCTGGGGGCGATCAACGCCAACGTCTTCCAGGACGACGACTACAAGCTGGGCTCGGTCGCCCACCCCGACCCGGCGGTGCGCCGCAAGGCGCTCGACCACCTGCTGGAGTGCGTCGACATCATGGACGCCACCGGTTCGCGCGACCTGAAGCTGTGGTTCGCCGACGGCACCAACTACCCCGGCCAGGACGACATCGCCGGCCGCCAGGACCGGCTGGCCGAGGCGCTGGCCGCGGTCTACGAGCGGCTCGGCGGGCGACCAGCGGATGCTGCTGGAGTACAAGCTCTTCGAGCCGGCCTTCTACACCACCGACGTGCCCGACTGGGGCACCGCCTACGCGCACTGCCTGAACCTCGGGCCCAAGGCGCAGGTGGTGGTCGACACCGGCCATCACGCGCCCGGCACCAACATCGAGTTCATCGTCGCCTTGCTGCTGCGCGAGGGGAAGCTCGGCGGCTTCGACTTCAACTCCCGCTTCTACGCCGACGACGACCTGATGGTCGGGGCCGCCGACCCCTTCCAGCTGTTCCGCATCATGCACGAGGTGGTCAAGAACGGCGGCTTCGCACCGGAGACGGGCGTGGCGTTCATGCTCGACCAGTGCCACAACATCGAGGCGAAGATCCCGGCGATCATCCGCTCGGTGATGAACGTCCAGGAGGCCACCGCCAAGGCGCTGCTGGTCGACGGCGCCGCGCTGGCCGCCGCCCAGCACCGCGGCGACGTGCTGGAGGCCAACGCGGTGCTGATGGACGCCTACAACACCGACGTACGCCCGCTGCTGGCCGAGGTCCGCGAGGAGATGGGCCTGGACGCCGGACCCGGTGGCCGCCTACCGGGCCACCGGCTGGGCGGAGCGGATCGTCGCGGAGCGGGTCGGCGGCGACACAGGCCGGCTGGGGCGCCTGACCCGAGCCCCCGCTGTCCCGGACCCTCCTTCGATGCCGCCCGTCCTTCGACGTCCGCTGCTCCCCTTCCTCCCGTACCGCAAAGGACTTCCGCATCATGGCTTCCGTCGCCCGCATCCCGCCGTCGGCGCGCTGCTGGAGCGCTCGCACCGGCTGGGCGCCGACCCGCGCAACACCAACTACGCGGGCGGCAACACCTCCGCCAAGGGCACCGCGCACCGACCCCGTCACCGGCGCCGACACCGAGCTGATGTGGGTCAAGGGCTCCGGGCGGCGACCTCGGCACCCTGACCGAGGCCGGGCTGGCCGTGCTGCGGCTGGACCGGCTGCGGGCGCTGGCCGACGTCTACCCGGGGGTCGGAGCGCGAGGACGAGATGGTCGCCGCGTTCGACTACTGCCTGCACGGCAAGGGCGGCGCGGCGCCCTCCATCGACACCGCGATGCACGGCCTGGTGGACGCCGCCCACGTCGACCATCTGCACCCCGACTCCGGGATCGCGCTGGCCTGCGCGGCCGACGGCGAGGCGCTGACCAAGGAGTGCTTCGGCGACAGCGTGGTGTGGGTGCCGTGGCGGCGGCCCGGGTTCCAGCTCGGCCTGGACATCGCCGCGGTCAAGGAGGCCAACCCGCGGGCGATCGGCTGCGTCCTCGGCGGCCACGGCATCACCGCGTGGGGCGCCACCAGCGAGGAGTGCGAGCGCAACTCGCTGCACGTCATCCGCACCGCCGAGGCCTTCCTGCGAACAGCGCGGCAGGGCCGAGCCGTTCGGCGCCGGTGCTGCCGGGCTACGAGCCGCTGCCCGAGGCGCGAGCGCCGCGAGCCCGCGCCGCGGCCCTCGCGCCCGTCCTGCGCGCCCTGGCCTCCCAGGACCGCACCGCAGGTCGGCCACTTCACCGACTCCGACACGTCGTGCTGGACTTCCTCGCCCGCGCCGAGCACCCGCGGCTGGCCGCGCTCGGCACCTCCTGCCCGGACCACTTCCTGCGCACCAAGGTCCGCCCGCTGGTCCTCGACCTGCCCGCCGACGGCCCCGCTGGAGGAGGCGGTCGCCCGGCTGGAGGAGCTGCACGACGGAGTACCGCGCGGAGTACGCCGCCTACTACCAGCGGCACGCCGGCGCCCGACTCCCCCGCGATGCGCGGCGCCGACCCGGCGATCGTCCTCGTCCCCGGCGTCGGCATGTTCAGCTACGGCAAGGACAAGCAGACCGCGCGGGTGGCCGGGCGAGTTCTACGTCAACGCGATCAACGTGATGCGCGGCGCCGAGGCGGTCTCCTCGCTACCGGCCGATCGAGGAGTCGGAGAAGTTCCGCATCGAGTACTGGGAGCTGGAGGAGGCCAAGCTGCGGCGGATGCCGCCGCCCAAGCCGCTGGCCGACCCGGATCGCGCTGGTCACCGGGGCGGGCTCCGGCATCGGCAGGGCCATCGCCCACCGGCTCGCCGCCGAGGGCGCGTGCGTGGTGGTCGCCGACATCGACCGCCGGCAGTGCGGGCAGCGGTCGCCGAGGAACTCGGTGGGCCGGACAGGGCGGTCGCGGTCACCGTCGGACGTCACCGACGAGGAGCAGATCGCGCGCGGCCTTCGACACCGCGCTGCTGGCCTTCGGCGGCGTGGACCTGGTGGTCAACAACGCCGGCATCTCCATCTCCAAGCCGCTGCTGGAGACCACCGCGAGCGACTGGGACCTCCAGCACGCCATCATGGCCCGCGGCTCCTTCCTGGTCTCCCGCGAGGCCGCCCGGGTGATGATCCGCGCAGGCGCTGGGCGGCGACATCGTCTACATCGCGTCCAAGAACGCGGTCTTCGCCGGCCCGAACAACATCGCGTACTCCGCGACCAAGGCCGACCAGGCCCACCAGGTCCGGCTGCTGGCCGCCGAACTGGGCGAGCACGGGATCCGGGTCAACGGCGATCAACCCGGACGGGGTGGTCCGCGGCTCCGGCATCTTCGCCGGCGGCTGGGGCGCCCAGCGCGCGGCGGTCTACGGCGTGGAGGAGGACAAGCTCGGCGAGTTCTACGCCCAGCGCACCCTGCTCAAGCGGGAGGTGCTGCCCGAGCACGTCGCCGACGCCGTCTTCGCGCTGACCGGCGGCGACCTCACCCACACCACCGGCCTGCACATCCCCGTCGACGCCGGCGTGGCCGCGGCCTTCCTGCGATGAGCGCGGCCACGGGCACCTTCGCCGCGGCCGACCTGGGCGCGTCCAGCGGGCGCGTCATGGTCGGCCGCGTCGGCCCCGACCGCCTGGACCTCACCGAGGCCCACCGCTTCCCCAACCGGCCGGTCCGGGTGGGCGGCACGCTGCACTGGGACGTCCTCGCGCTGTACGACGGCGTGCTGGAGGGGCTGCGGGCGGCCGGCGCCGCGGCCGGCCGGCCGGACTCGGTCGGGATCGACAGCTGGGCGGTGGACTTCGGCCTGCTCGACGCGGACGGCCGGCTGCTGGGCAACCCCGTGCACTACCGCGACGCCCGGACCGAGGGCGTGGCCGAGAAGACGTGGGCGACCGTCCCCGCCGAGAGCTGTACGCCGAGACCGGCATCCAGCACGTCCCGTTCAACACCCTCTACCAGCTCCTCGCGGCCCGGGGATCGGCGCAGTTCGCCGCCGCCCGGCGGCTGCTGCTCATCCCCGACCTGCTCTCCCACTGGCTCACCGGCGAGTCGGGGACCGAGGTCACCAACGCCTCGACCACGCAGCTGATCGACCCGCGCACCGGCCGGTGGTCGCGGGCCGTCGCGGAGCCGCTCGGCATCGACCTCGGGCTGTTCCCGCCGCTGCGGGCCCCGGGCGAGCCGGCCGGGTTCCTGCTGCCCGACGTGCTCGAACGGACCGGCCTCGACGGCCCGGTGCCGGTGGTCGCCGTCGGCTCGCACGACACGGCGTCCGCGGTCGCGGCGGTCCCGGCCGCCGCGGGCGAGCGGTTCGCCTACGTGTGCACCGGGACCTGGTCGCTGGCCGGCCTCGAACTGGACGCGCCGGTGCTCACCGAGGCGAGCCGGGCGGCCAACTTCACCAACGAGATCGGCGTCGACGGCACGATCCGCTACCTCCGCAACATCATGGGCCTGTGGCTGCTCCAGGAGTGCATGCGCGCCTGGGACGTCCAGGACGTGGGCCCGCTGCTGCGGGACGCGGCCGAGGCCCCCGGGCCGCGGTCGGTCGTCGACGCCTCCGACCCCGTCTTCCTGGCACCCGGCGGAATGCCCGGGCGGATCGCGGAGGCGTGCCGCGCCACCGGCCAGCCCGTACCGGAGACGCCGGCCGGGACCACCCGGTGCATCCTCGACTCGCTCGCCCTCGCCCATCGGCGGGCGGTGCGGGACGCCCAGCGGCTCGCCGGCCGGCCGGTGGACGTCGTGCACGTGGTCGGCGGGGGAGCGCGCAACGCTCTGCTGTGCCAACTCACCGCCGACGCCTGCGGGTTGCCGGTGGTCGCCGGCCCGCCCGAGGCCGCCGCGCTCGGCAACGTCCTCGTCCAGGCCCGGGCCCGCGGCCTGGTCGCCGACCGCGCCGGCATGCGGGCGCTGCTGGCCCGCACCCAGCCGCTGACCCGCTACGAGCCCGCAGACGACGCGGCCGCGTGGGCGGCGGCGGAGCGGCGCGTGCGCGCATGAAGGCGTCCGAGGCCGCCGATCGCCCCCGCCCGGTACCGTCGTTCGGCAGTTTCGACGGTTTCGACCTTTCCGGCGGGTCCGGCGGGTCCGACGGGTCGGACAGTGATGAGCCGCGATGCGGGTCGCCCTGTTCCTGACCTGCGCCAACGACACGCTCTTCCCGGACACCGGGCGGGCCGTCGTACGCCTCCTGAACCGGCTGGGCGTCGAGGTGGACTTCCCGCTCGGCCAGACCTCCTGCGGACAGGCGCACTACAACACCGGCTACCGGCGCCAGGCGGAGCCGCTGGTTCCTGGTCGACGTGCTGGGGGTCACCGATGGGGGGCGTACTTCCCGCAGACCGTCACCTACCACCCCACCTGCCACGGGCTGTGGCTCGCGTATCACCGCGAGCCGGCCCTCGACCGGTCCGCGGGACGGGGCCAGGATGCCGCGCACCCCGTGCTCCTCGAACAGGTCGAGGTAGGCGCGCTCCTTGGCCGGGTCGCCCTGGGAGTTGGCGAGGAAGACCGACAGCCCGGACTCCGAGGCCCGCTGCTCGATGCCGTTGGCCACGGCGCCGAAGGAGGGGTTGTCCATGCCGGGCACGATGTGCGCGATGGTCGAGCCGCGCCCCTGCCTCAGCTGCCGAGACGCCGGCCAAACAGGCCACCTCCCGCACGCGGACCGTCGCCGTCGCCGTCCCCCTCTCCTTCCCGTACCGGGCCGTCCTGCCGACCCGTCACATCCGTGGTGATCCTGGGCGCGTGCGCGCCCGCAACTTGCCGTCGAACGCCTTCTGCGTCCGCTCCACCGCGACCTCCTGGCCCGGGACGCCTCCACCCTCCGCGCCCACCGCGCCCGCCTCTCCTCGGCGGCGGCCCGCCTGGACCGGCGCTTCACCGCGCTCGCCGACCCCGACCGCCCGTAGGCGACGGCCGGGTCCGCGGGGGCGCGGGGGATGGATGGGACATGGGCAATTTACGAGAAGTCAGGAGATGGGCGGGGGCTGCATGATGCTCGCGACGCCGGTGACCGACGGCGCATCGTGCCGACTGACCACCGGAGACCTGCGATGGCGACCGCCCGGACGTACGCGCACCGCTCTCTGAAGGGTTTCGAACACCCGCTCGGCTTCGTGGCCGGGTCGGTGGCGCGCACCGGCGGCGAGCTGTTCCACCCACGCAAACCCGCGGTGTAGGCGCCCGCGCCCACCGCGACCCCCCAAGTCGCGTGCCCGGTGCACGGTTCCCCCGTGCTGTGTACCGGGCACGCAGTCCCCCCCGGTGTGCCCGCCCCGCGGCGGCGCCCCGCGGGTTTCCCCGCACGCCCCGTGCGACACCCACGCATGTCCTGCGCGACCCCTTCCTGTCCTGTGTGCGAACGGCCGAGGAGGCAATGGACTGTGACCGAAATCAATACGGCGCCGGCGGTGCGCGCCGCTCCCGCCCCGCAGACGTCCCTGTTCGTCACCGGGGACTTCCCCCGTCGCCGATGGCTGGTGCTCCTGCTCAGCCTCGTCGCCGGACTCTTCGTCGCCTACGCCTGGTCCGCGGACCTGGTGGACGACCAGATCGGCGTCAACACGGCGGACACCGTGCTGGGCCACGACCCGCAGGCACCCATCAGCGGCATCGCCTCCGGTGTGGTGTTCGCCTTCGTCTCCGGCATGGCGGGCTCCTTCACCGCCTGCAACATCGCGGCCTTCGGGGCCGTCGGACCCCTGGTCGGCGGCCAGTCCCGGCGGGCGCGCTTCATGAGCACGATGCGGCCGCTGGGCTGGGTGGCGGCCGGCATGATCCCCGTCTCGGCCTCGTACGGCGTGCTGGTGGCCTTCGTCGGCACCCGCATGCCGCAGTTCTCCACGGCCAAGGGCTCGGGCATCACCCCGCGCACCGCCCAGTCGATGATCGCCTTCGGGCTGGTCGGCCTGGCCATGGTGGTGCTCGGCCTGGCCGCCGCCGGAGTGGTCCGCGATCCGCTGGCCGGGCTCTCGCGGCGCTTCCCCAACTCGCCCCTGGTGGTCATGGGCGCCCTGATCGGCGGCTTCCTCATCGGCCGCCCCTACCCGCTCTTCCGCAACCTGTTCCGGTCCGCGGCCGAGCACCACAACCCGTTCTACGGAGCGTTGGCCTTCTCCCTGCAGTCCGTCGGCAACATCGTGGTGATGGCCGTCCTGTTCCTGATCCTGTCCTACGGCACCGGCGGCCGGCTGCGGGAGTGGCTCGGCGCCAAGGCCGGCCGCATCGCCAGGGTGACCGCGGCGGCGTTCCTGATCGCCGGCGTGTTCACCCTGGCCTACTGGGAACTGCGCGTGCTCGGACGGCTGGGCTACCTGTGGTGGCCGACCGCCCCCTGGAACGCCTAGCCGCACCCGTACGTCAGCGAAGCAACCGAAGCAACCCGAGAAGCGGCAGAAGGCAGAAGAAGGGGACCCCGGCGGTCAGCATCCGCCGGGGTCCCCCGTGTGCGCGGGGCCGGATCGGCGGCCCCGGCGGGCTCAACGGCCCGCCGTGTCAGCCCTGTTCGTCCGGCTCGACCTGTTCGGTCTGTTCCTCGCGGGCCCGCTTCATCAGCATGACCGCGTCCACGGGGTTCTCGCCGGCGCCCACCAGCAGACCGCAGACCTGTGCCTCGAAGCAGGTGTCCGCGTCGTAGGGCGCGAGGAAGTAGCCGCCCAACTCCAGGGCGACCAGCCCGTGCAGGGCGATCCACATCTGGTGGGAAACCAGCAGCGCGTCACCGTTGCGGAAGCGGCCCACGGCCATGCACCGCTCCACCGCGCCGACCACGCTGGTCAGGGTGTACCTGCCGTGCTGGCGGTCCTCGTCGGTGAGGGCGAACCCGTCGAGGCCGGGACCGCCGAACATCACGCCGTACAGGTTGCGGTGCTCCTGCGCGTTCCGCCGGTAGGCCCAGCCGAGCCGGATCAGGTCCAGCACCGGGTCGGAGCTCACCTCGACGGCCGACATCCGCTCGTGCAGCAGCCGGAAGCCCTCGCGGGCCATGGCGCGCACGAGGTCGTCCTTGCCGCCGAAGCGCGTGTACACCGCCATCGTCGAGGCGCCCACGGCCGCGGCGAGCCGACGCGTCGACAGCGCCTGCGGCCCCTCTTCGGCGAGCAGTCGTGCCGCCGCTTCGATGAGGTGGTCGCCCAAATTGGGGTCGACTTGACGGGGGCTCACGCTTGACATGATTCCACGCCGCTGCCAACCTGTAAAACAACAGCGTTATATAACGACGATATTCGAGGAGCGGACATGACTGCGAGCAGCGGATCCCACACCACCAACCACCTTCTGACCAGCGGTTACCAGCCGGTTCGCGAGGAGTCCACGGTCTTGCGCCCCGAGGTGACCGGGACCGTGCCGGCCGGGCTCGACGGACGCTTCCTGCACCTGGGGCCCAACCGCCTCGGTGCCTACGACCCCGCCCTGGACCACCAGTTCGGCGGCGAGGGGATGGTGCACGGCATCGAACTGCGCGACGCCGAGGCCACCTGGTACCGCAACCGCTGGGTGCGCGGCGACGCCGTCGCGGACGCCCTGGACGAGCTGCGCACGCCCGGCCCGCGCCACGGCATGACGGGCGACCCCGGCGCCGGACTGGTCCGCCACGCCGGCCGGGTCCTGGCGCTCGGCGGCGCCGGCACGCTGCCCCACCGGATCGGGCCGCAGCTGGAGACCCTGGACCGGGTGGACTTCGACGGCGCCCTGCCCGGCGGCCTGTGCCCGCGCCCCGTCGTCGACCCGCTCACCGACGAGCTGCACGCCGTCTCCGCCGGCTCCCGGCCCGACGAGGTGCACTACCTCACCCTGGACGACAGCGGCCGGGTGACCCACAGCGAGGCCGTCACGGTCAAGGGCGTGCCGCTGATGTCCGCGCTGTCCCTGACCGACCGTCACGTCATCTTCTACGACCTGCCGGTGACCTACGACCCGGACGAGGCCGCGGCCGGCTCCCCGGTCCCCTACTCCTGGGACGAGGGGCACGACGCCCGCCTGGGCATCATGCGGCGCGGCGAGTCCGAGGTGCTGTGGGTGTCGGTGGACCCCTGCTACGTCTTCCACCCCGTCAACGCCTACGAGCACGGCGACCGGATCGTGGTCGACGTGATCCGGCACGAGCGGGTCTTCGACCGCGACCGGCTGCACCCGAGCGAGTCCACCCCGCGGCTGTGGCGCTGGACCGTCGACCCGGCGGGGGGCACCGTCGAGGAGCGCGAACTGTTCGACAGCGCCGAGGAGTTCCCCTGCATCGACGAGCGGTACGCCGCCGGGGAGCACCGCTACGTGTGGTCGGTCGGCCTGCACGCCGAGCAGGGCGCGGCCCTGGCCGGACCGCGGCTGCTGCGCCACGACCTGCTCACCATGCGCACCGAGGCGCACGAACTGGGCGCCGGACGCGAGGCGGGCGCCCCGGTCTTCGTCCCGCGCGGCGCGTGCGCGCCCGAGGGCGACGGCTGGCTGCTGGTCCCGGTGCACGACCTGCGCACCGGCCTCGGCGAACTGCTGATCCTCGACTCCGAGGACTTCGCCGGCCCGCCGGTGGCCACCGTGCACCTGCCCGTCCGGATGCCGCACGGCCTGAGTTCCGCGTGGGACGCGTGATCGAGCAGTGTCGAAGAAGCCTCGACGGGCCGAATGTGGCGACACTCGATCTCTCGGCGCGGCGCCGGGGGCCGAGTTCGGCACGTCGCGGAGGGGGGAGACCGTGCTTGTCTGCGTCACCGGAGGGACCGGCCACGTCGGTTCGCATTCAGTGGCCGCGCTGGTCCGGGCGGGCTGCGAGGTCCGGCTGCTCGTGCGCGACGCCGCGAAGGTGGACCGGGCCCTGGGCCCGCTGGGGATCGACCCCGGCGCGGTGCAGGTGCGCGTCGGCGACGTCTGCGACCGGGCGGCCGTGGCGGACGCCGTGCGCGGGGCCGACGGCCTGCTGCACGCCGCGTCCGTGTACTCCTTCGACAGCAGACGCGCGCGGGAGATGCGCCGCGTCAACGTGACGGGCACCGAGGTCGTGCTGGACGAAGCCGTGCGGGCCGGAGTGCGCCGCATGGTGCACGTCTCCAGCGTCGCCGCCCTCTTCCCGTCCCGCGGCAGAGCACTGGACGCGGGAACGCCGATCGGCCGGCCGCGCGACGTCTACGCGGCCACCAAGGCCGCCGCCGAGGAGGTCGCCCTGCGCCACCGCGAGGCCGGCGCGCCCCTGACGATCAGCTGCCCGCCCGCCCTGCTGGGACCGTACGACCCGCACCGCGGGGACCAGGCCACGCGACTGCGCGACACGCTGCGCGGGCTGATGCCGATGTGGCCGCGCGGCGGCTTCCCGATGGGCGACGTCCGGGACACCGCGGCCCTGCACGCCCTGGCGCTGACCGGCTGCCGAACCGCCCACCGGCGGGTGTTCGGACCGGGCCGGCACGTCTCCACCCGCCAGTACGTCGAGACCCTGCGCGCGGTGACCGGCCGCCGCCTGCCCGCGGTCTTCCTCCCCGGTTCCGCGGTGCTGCCCGTCGGCCGCGCCGCCGACGTCCTGCAGAGGGTCTGGCCCTGGCGCATCCCGGCCGCGTACGGTGCGGTGTACACCTGCGTGTGCGACGCGCGGGTGGCGTCCGACGCGCCCACCCTCGGCATACCGGCCCGCACGCTGCGCCAGAGCCTCGGGGACACGGTGCGCTGGATGCACTCCACGGGAGAGCTCACCGCTCGTCAGGCCGGTGCCGCCGTCGCCGCCTGAGCCCGACCCGGCCCCGCCCCTCACGGCCCGGGACCCGAGGACTTCCCGGCGTGCGCCGGGTCGACTACCCCTGAGGAGAGTTCAGTTGACCGCGTACGACTGGGCGCCGGTGCCCCACCACCTCGCCTACCGCGCCTGCCGCGAGAACATCTCCGCCCTGCTGGCCGACCGGCCGCAGGCGGCCGACCTGGGGGTGCCGGCCTGCCCGGCCTGGTCGGTCCGCGACGCGGTGGCCCACCTGAACGGCATCTGCCGCAGGGTCGCGGGGCTGCCGGCCGGCCGGACCCTGGAGCCGGCACCCGGCGCGCGGCGGGGGGAGGACGTCGAACCGCTGCTCAAGGCGTGGGACGAGGCCGCCGCCCTCGCCGAGGACCTGCTGGCGCGCGCCGCCCACGGCCGCCACGGCATCATGGTGATGGACGCCTTCACCCACGAACTCGACATCCGCCGGGCGCTCGGCGAGCCGGTGCCCGACGAGCACCCCGCCTACGCCACGGCCATGAACATCGTGGCCGGCGGCTTCTCCGAGTCCGTGGTGGAGCACGGCCTGCCCGCGCTGGAGCTGGTGACGGAGGGCGCGAGCTGGACGGTCGGCAGCGGCAGCCCCGTCGCCAGGCTCAGCGCGAGCCGCCACGACCTGGTGCGTTCGCTGGCCGGCCGGCGCAGTCACGGCCAGATCTCGGCCCTGGGGTGGAGCGAGGACGCCTCGACCTGGCTCCCGGCGTTCCGCTGGGGTCCGTTCATGCCGCCGTCCCGGGCGGCGGAATAGCGCCGGTCGTCCCGGGCGGCGGAATCGAGCCGCTCCGCCGTCCAGGACGTCCGACGTATGGCGCGCCGTCACCACACCGCCGACGGCCGCGGCCCTCAGGTGGCCGTGTGCACCAGCTGCGGCGCGTCGCGGCAGTCCAGCTCCGGCAGCGCCAGCAGGATGGGCAGGTCCAGCGGTCCGGTCGGCCGCAGCCTGATGTCCTCGGTGGTGTACGCCTGTCCGCCGAGCACCTTGACGGGCAGCGCGCGGCCGATCAGTTGCGGCATCCGGACCCGGGGACCGGTACCGGCGCCCAGGGGAGTCACCGCCGCCGCGCGGATGAACCACTCGCCGTCGGGCACGGCGAGATGGAACGTGCCGGCGCCTTCGAGCACGTCGCACGACTGCGGAAGCCCCTCGATGATCGGGGTGTTGAACGCGCCGACGTAGACCCGCACCGGGCCGCGGTTCGCGGGTACCCGTAACCGGCCGGTGATGCCGGCGAGTTCCCCGTCGGTACAGGGGAACTCGTAGGCGTCGATGGGCGGCATGCCGCACTCGGCCAGGAAGCGGTAACGGGCCGGCGAGATGCCCACACTACGGGTGAAGCGGCTGGTGAACGTGCCCAGGCTGTTGTATCCGACGCGGTAGGAGACTTCCGTGACGCTCGCGCAGGTCTCCAGGAGGTGGCGCTTGGCCATGAAGATGCGGATCGCGCTGAGAAATCGGACCGGGGAGGTCCCGGTGAGGTCGCGGAACACACGCGAGTAGTAGAACTTGCTGAAGATCGCCGCTTCCGCCAGCTCCTCGAGGGTGAGTGGTTCCGCATAGCGGTTCCACATGATGTCGATCGTTCGCTCGATCGCTACCGCTGCCGCCATCTGCATCCGGCTTCCCCCAACCGTGGATATATGCGATTGCGTATTCGGACTCGTGCGGTGGTGCGAACTGCCTCTCCGTGCTCTGCCTCGCGAGCACCGGCCGACGATCGCCGGTGCGCGAACGGCTCCCGCAGGTTCAGGTGGGACGCCGGTTGATCCGGTGTACTTCCGCGGTTTGCTGCCCGGCCCCGCCGTCCGCCCGCCGGCCGCGCGGTGCGCGGTGGCGGTGCGTGAGGAACAGGTCCGGCTGGAGCTCCGGGGCGCGCCCCGTCCCGGTGGGTCGAGTACTGCGGTCGGTCGAGAAAGCGATCTTCGCCCGTGCGATCTTCGGTGACGTGATCTTGGGAAATGTCGTCGCCACACAATATAATTAAGCACAAGCGTTCGTCCCCTGAATCATGCTCACCACCGATATTTTTCCGTCACTTCGCCGAGTCGGCACCCGCGGGCGGCCCGCGCGCCACCACCGGCGCCCGGGTGCAATTGCACCGGGCCGAATGCCGCGGTGTCCCCGCGTGGTGTCCTGTCGGGGGTTTCCGACGCTCCGTCACCGTCGGTGACGCGATCCCGGTGGGTCCGCCGAAGCCCCCGGTATCATGTCTTCCGCGCGTCCTTCCGGCGGAACGGCGGATTCCGGCCTTTGTTCCGGCCGTCGTCCCGGCCTCCCTCGGCCTCCCTCGGCCTCCTCCGGCCCTCGCGGCTGCGAGTCGTATCCGGTCGTGCCGGCCGCAGTTGCGACGAGGACCTGCTGCCAGGACAACCTATGTGGTTCAACGTTCACGTAGTTGGGGCCCGCCCCGGCGCGGCCGGCCGGTCGGTGCCCGGCCGGCCGGCCGCGGCCGACGGGCCCGCGGGGCGCGCGGACCGCCACCGCGGCTCCGCCTGGCATCCACGCGCCGTCCATCCGCCGTCCGCCCGGCATCCGCACGGACTTAAGCAAGCACAGAGAAGCCTCCATCGCCGCGTCCCGGGAGAATCGGACAGCGGGGATTTTTTGCCGAATCCAAGCACCGGCAATTGGCCGCTGGGGCCTGTCCGCCCTTACTTCCCTTCGCCTTCACGCCCGAGGAAGATAAAACGTGACCGCAATGCATGACGTCTTCACAGACCTGGTCCTGGAAGGTGACGAACTCGACGCCGTGGTCGCCGCCCTCCCCCCGGAGGACTGGCACCGCGGCACCCCCGCCCCCGGCTGGACGATCGCCCACCAGATCGGGCACCTGACCTTCATCGCGGACATGGTCCGGCTGGCCGTGGACGACCCCGCCGGCTTCGAGGCGGTCGTGGCTCCGGCCAGGGACGACATCGAGGCGGCGGTGGAGGCCATACTCGCCGGGTACCTGGCCGATCCGGTCCCCGCTCTGCTCGCCCGCTGGCGTGAGGCCCGCGCCGCGGCGGCCGCCGCGCTGGCCGCCCTGCCCAAGGGGGCCGACGTGCCCTGGGTGGCCGGCCCGATGCCGGCCGGCATGCTGGCCGCCGCCGGGCTGATGGAGGTCTTCGCCCACGGGCAGGACGTCCTGGACGCCCTGGGGCTGCGCCGGGAGCCCACCGACCGCATCGGCCACGTGGCCTGGTTCGGCACCCGCACCCGGGACTTCGGCTACGAGGCGCGCGGCCTGGCCGTGCCCGCCGAGCCGTTCCGCTTCGAACTGACCGCGCCCTCCGGCGAGGTGTGGGCCTTCGGGCCGCCCGAGTCCGAGGAGCGCGTCACCGGCCCCGCGCTGGACTTCTGCCTCCTGGTCACCCGGCGCAGGCACCGCGACGACCTGGGCCTGAAGGCCACCGGGGACCTGGCCGACCCGTGGCTGGACCTCGCCCAGGCGTTCCCCGGCCCGGCCGGCGAGGGACGCCGGCCCGGGCAGTTCGCCTGAGGTGGGCCGGTGTCCACGACGATCGCGGGCTGGCTCCGCAAACGACTGCTCACCCCGCGGACCTCGGAGATCACCTTCGCCGTCCGCGGGTTCGAGGCGCTGGACACCGAGGCCAGGGTCCAACTGGAGATGAGCGCGCTGCAGTTCCTGGTGGGCTTCGAGTTCGCCGTCGAGCACTCCGGGCACGAGGAGATCGTCGCCCGGCTGCATTCGCTGGAACGCGAGTACCAGGGGTTCGCCTTCGAGGGCGCCGTGATGGCGCTGACGCTGCGTGACGCGCTGTCGCCGCGGCCGCGCCACCGGCTGGTGGAGAGCTTCCTGGCCGGGCCCGGTTTCGACGACGGGCCCGGGTCCCGGCACATCTACATGGCCTACATCGGCGTCGGGTTCGCGCTGGCCCGGCTGCCCCGGGCGCTGTGGCGGCGCGCCCTGCCGGACGTCCGCACACTGGCCGACCACCCCGCCCTCAGCTGGCTGGCGATGGACGGGTACGGCTTCCACCAGGCCTTCTTCGACCACCGGCGGTGGGTGGACGCCCAGTACGTCCCGGAGAGCTACGCCTGGCCCGGCGACCCCGCGTACACCCAGCGCGTGGTGGACCAGGGCATCGGGCGCGGCATGTGGTTCGTCTACGGCGGCGACGTGCAGCGGCTGCTGTCCGTGATCAAGGGCTTCGCGCCGCGGCGGCACGCCGACCTGATGTCCGGCGCCGCGCTGGCCGCCACCTACGCCGGCGGCGTGGACGCCGACCAGCTCCAGTCGTTCGTGCTGGGCGCCGGCGACCACCTGCCGGAGGTGGCCCAGGGCGCGGTGTTCGCGCTGCGCGCCCGCGAGACGGCCGGGCTGATCACCGAGCACAACGAGCTGGCCGCGCGGATCTTCTGCGGCATGTCGGCGGACGCCGCCGCGCGGATCGCCGCCGAGTGCGTGGTCGACCTGCCCGTCGGGGGCCCCGAGCCGGACTACGAGGTCTTCCGCCGGCGCATCCAGCAGCGATTCCGCTGACCGGCCGGGACGTGCCGTCGACGTGGCGGCAGGGCCGGACAGCGCCCGAGGCACACGCGGTGCGGCCGGGCAACGGGCCGCACCACCCGCGTCGGCCGGGACACACCGGCGCGGCACCGGCACAAGGGCCGGGAGAGGGCCGGGACACGAAAGGACAACCGGATGCCCGACATCGTCAAGTACGTGGCAGTCATTCCGCCCAAGGTGGCCGTCGGCGTCGTCGGCCAGGTGTACGACCAGTCGCGCCGCGAGGTCGGCCGCCTGGTCGAGGCGGTGACCATGTTCTCCGCCGACCCGGTGCTGCTCGCCGCCGGGTGGGCCGCCTTCCGGGAGCCGCTGCTCGCGGCCGGCCACGTCCCGCGGATGGCAAAGGAGGCGGTGGCCGCGACGGTCTCCCGGCTCAACGAGTGCCCGTTCTGCGTCGACGCCCACGCGGTCATGCTGTACGGCGGGGGCGCCGGCGACTTCGCCGGGCAACTCCTGGACGGGACCGACCTGGACGCGATCCGGGGCGAGTACCAGGCCGTGGCCCGCTGGGCCGGCGACGCCTCGACCGCCGCCACGGTGTCCGGGCGTCCGCCCTACACCCCCGAGCAGGAACCGGAGTTCCTCGGTGTCCTGGTGTACTTCCACTTCCTGACCCGGGCGATCAACGTGCTGCTGGAGGGCACCTTCCTGCCCGGCTCCGAGCGGGCCCGGCGGGTCGCCCGCCGGCTGGCGGGCAAGGCGCTGGCCCGGCGCATCGCGGCCGTCGCGGCGCCGGGCCAGGCGGTGGGCCTGACCGCCCCCACCCGGCCGCTGTCCGCGGACCTGGCGTGGGCGGCGCCCTCCGCCACGATCGCCGCGGCCGTGGCCGGGCTGGACACCGCCGTCACACGCGCCGGCGAGCGCGCGATGTCCGAGGCCGCCCGCAAGGTGGTGCAGCGCGCGGTCGAGCAGTGGCACGGGGAAACGCCCGGGCCGAGCGCGGCCTGGGCCGACGAACCGCTGGAGGGCCTGGCGGCGCCCGACCGGGCCGCGGCCCGCCTCGCGCTGCTGTGCGCCCTGACGCCGTACCAGGTCACGCCCAAGGACGTGGCGGCCTACCGGGTCGTGCACCCGGGGGACACCGACCTGCTCGGAGTGGTGGCCTGGGGGGCCTTCACCGCCGCCCGCCGGATCGGCGCGTGGACGGCAACGGCCCACGGCGGCGTCGCGATGTGAGGCCGCGCGCCCCGCGAGCACGGGGGCCGTGGGGGCGGACGGTGAGGTCCGCGTCCACGGCCCTCGGCACACGTCCGGGCCGCGCGGTGCGACCGCGCGGCCCGGACGTGACGCACAACCCTTCCGTTCAGCCGGCCGGACGGACCGTCATCGGCAGGCTGCCCTTGATCCGCAGTGTCAGCATCGGCTCCGACTCCACCCGGTGCCCGGGCGCCACCGTCAGCCGCAGGTGCCGGGCGACCGTCGCCAGCACCACGGTGGCCTCCATCAGCCCCAGGTTCATGCCGATGCAGACCCGGGGCCCGGCGCCGAAGGGGATGTAGGCGTAGCGCGGCCGGTCCGTGGAGGTGCCCGGCGCGAACCGCTCGGGGTCGAACCGGTCCGGGTCCGGCCAGTACCGCGGGTGCCGGTGCAGGGTGTACGTGCACACCAGCACGTCCGCCCCGGCCGGTACCCGGTAGCCGCCGATCACGTCGTCCTGCTGCGCGATGCGCGGCAGGATCCACACCGGCGGGTACAGCCGCATGACCTCCTCGATGACCTGCGAGGTGTACGTCAGGCGGTGCAGGTCGGCCAGTTGCATCGGTTCCGGGCCGATGACCTGGCACGCCTCCTCGTGCAGCCGCCTCGCCACCTCCGGGTGCTGGTCGACCAGGTGGAAGGCCCAGCTCAGCGTGCTGGCGGTGGTCTCGTGGCCGGCCAGCAGCAGGGTGATCATCTCGTCGCGCATGGTGGTGAGCGCGGCCGCCCGGTCGGTCTCGTCGCGGGTGGAGTGCAGCAGCCGCGACACCACGTCGTCGCCGGTCGCCGAGGGGTGCGCGGTGCGGTCGGCGGCCAGTCGGGCGACCACCCGCTCCAGGTTGCTCCGTGCCTGGCGGAAGCGGCGCTGGCGCGGCAGCGGCAGCCAGGCCGGCACGGCGTTCAGCGACATCATCTCGAAGATGGCCTGGTCCTGGACCTGCTCGAAGTCCGCCCCGATGGAGGAGAACTCGCTGAGGTCCGCGTCCAGCAGCGTGCGGCCCAGCACCCCCAGCGTCAGGTCGGTCATCATCTCCCGGACGTCGATCGGGCCCTGGCCGATCCGCTGCTCCAGCCGCTTCACCATGCCCGCGGCCTCTTCGGCGATCGAGCCCAGCTGCGCGTTGATCCGCTTGGTGGTGAGGACCGGCTGGATGGTCTTGCGCTGCTTGCGCCAGAGTTCGCCCTCGCTGGTCAGCAGCCCGTCGCCGAGCGCGCGGCGGGCGTGCACCAGGCCGATGCCCTTGTGGTAGTTGGACGCGTTGTCGGCCAGGACGTGCTTGGCGTAATCGGGGTTGTTCAGGAGGTAGAGCTTCTTGGGACCCAGCGGCAGCACGACCGCGTCGCCGTACTTGCGGGCGGCGTCGTACATCACCTCGAGCCGGTTCTTGAGCATCCGGCGCGCCATCGCCGGCGCCTGGGCGAGACCGGGACCGGGCAGCGGACGCCCGGTCGTCACGGCGCCGTCGGTCGTCGCCGCGCTCACCGGCGCTCCTCGGCCGCGGGGACCAGGGCCGAGCCGATCCGCTGCCGCCACACCTCGTACGCCGGCAGGTCACCGGTGAACGGAGGGGTCGGGCGGGTGCCGGCACAGACCTCCTGCGCCTCCTTGGCCGACACCCCGCACAGGATCCGGGTGGCCATGTCGGTGTGCGGCACGAGCAGGCCGGACTCGACCCGGGCCGTCGCCGCGAAGGCGGAGGCCTGGGCGACCTGCGGCAGGTGGGGCCCGCAGCGGTCGCGGAAGTCCAGCACCTCCTGCTCCAGCACGCCGCCGGCGTAGGTGACGGCCAGGCCCGCGCCGCTGTAGAGGTCGGCCCGGCGCTCCTCGGGGAAGGCGTCGATGAGGTCGGCCACCCGGTGCGGGTCGGTACCGCCGATGAACCACATCGCCCGGCCGATCCCGGTGTCGATCACGCGGTCGGCGTACCACTTCGGCCCGTCCGCCGGCCACGGGAAGTTCGGCTCGCGGTACTGCTGGTGCACGTACTTCTCGGGCTTGAAGTACGCCTGGTGGAACCCGTAGCCGTCGAGCACCAGCCAGCGCAGCACCGGGTCCTTGACGTCCACCTTGGGCCAGCGGAAGCGCGGCAGGCGGGCCATCGCCCAGCCGACGCCGACGTACACCATGTACACGTGGTCGCGGGCGCGCCCCTTGAGGAACGTCTCCACGTGGTCGTGCCGGCCTCCCGGCAGGCCGTCGCGGACGGCGAAGCCCATCCCGGCGCCCTCGTAGGCGAAGCCGCGGAAGCGGGTCGGGATCTGCTCCAGACTCTCCTCCGCCTCCACCGGGTGGCCCGCCTCGGCCGCGTACGCATAACCCCGCAGGAAGTAACGCCCCACGGTTTCCAGGATTTCCCTGGACGTCTCGTCCTTCACATGGAAGCCGCGTACGGACACTTCCGTCTCGGAATCATTGGGCGTGAGTATGCGGCGCCGCAGCGACCGCAGCCAACTGGTCACACTCATCTCCTTCCAGTGGCCGACCGGCGCGATTGTCCAGCCGATCGTCGCAGGTCCGAACAAGTGGGTCCTACTCCGAAGTTGCCCGCCGAAATCACGTCCGGAAAAATCAACGGCGGAAGAGCACGCGCATATACACGCGGCGGTCGTACCGGTCGGCCGCGCAAAAGCGTGCGTATCGCGTGTTCGTGCGGAAAAGCGGAGGCGATCGGCCGTCAGGTATTGCCGGCCGCGCGTGCGGCGGTGCGGTGGGTCTCGTCCATCAGGGAACTGACGATCATCCACGACAGCGTGGCGACGAACGCCTGCACCTCCTCCTCCGGGGCGCCGGTCACCTCCGCGACCTCCGCCCGCAGCGCGCCGAAGTGGCGGCGGGCGGTGCGGGCCAGCTCCGGATCGGCGGCCGCGCCGCACAGGGCCAGCTCGAAGCGCAGCAGTTCGCGCCCGGCGGGGGAGGGGCGGGTGAAGACCTCGGTGCAGCTCTCCAGCTCCAGCCCCGGCGCCGCCCGCAGGGCCGCCTGCCGCAGCAGCAGCGCCACCTGCCCGAACGCCCACTCGGCGGTGGCGGCGAACAGCCGCTTCTTCGAGGCGAACAGCCGGAAGAGGTACGGCTGGGAGACCCCGACGGCCTGGGCGATGACGTGGGTGGACGTGGCCTCGTAACCGCGCCGGCCGAACTCGCCCACCGCGGCGCGCAGGGCGGCCTCCCGGCGCTCCTCGGCCGTCATGCGCGAGGCCATGTCAGCCGCGCCGCGCGGACGGGCGGCGCACCGGACCGGGCACTGCGGGCATCGTCGTCCCCCTGGGGAAGCGCGAACTGGTGTCCCGCCATGGTCCGCGCGCCGTCCCGGGCGCGCCTCTCCCGTATTGCCGTACCGGGGGAGCGAGCGGGGGTGCGGGCCCGGGGGAGCGGGCCCGGAAAGCCGGACCGGCCCGGCCACGGGGCCGAGCCGGTCCGGCGTACGCGGGGCCGCGCTGATCAGGAACGGGCGCGCAGGGCCTCGCGGTTCTCGGCGAGGAAGTCGCGCAGCGTCTCCGGCTTGCGGCCGGTGTACCGCTCGATGATGTCGGTGACCGCCACCGCGGGACGGTCGATCGCGTCCGGGCTGTCGGTGGCGAACATCGTCCACAGCGCGCACAGATGGTCGGCTGCGTGCTCGGTCAGGCCCAACTCCAGTGCGCCCAGGCGCCACAGGTCGATGCCCGGGTCGACGTACTCCAGTTCCTCGCCCACCACCTCGGTGTAGTCCTTGACGATGCCGGCCACGGTGGCCCTCTCGCCGACGATCCGCAGGAAGCCGGGGTCGATCGGCTGCTCCGCGGACAGGATGCCGGCGGCCACACCGGCGATGTCCCGGGCGCCGACGAACGGCACGAAGGTGTTCATCTCACCCAGCGGGACGACCAGTTGGCGTGCCTCGGGCGTCCCCATGGTCAGCGGGACGATCATCTCGTTGAAGACGGCGGAGCGCAGGTGGACCGCGCCGATGCCGGCCCCGTCCAGGATCTGCTCGCAGACCCAGTGCTGGCGCATGCGGGGGGTCATCCCGTCGGCGGCGGCCACGAGCATCGAGACGTTGACGAACTGCTCGACGCCGTGCTGCTTGGCGGCGACGGCGAACACGCCGGCGGCGTCGAGCAGCCCCCAGTCGACCGGCCACGTGAAGAACACGCGGCGCACGCCCTTCAGGGCCGCGTCCACGTCGGCGAGGTCCCGCATGTCGCCGACGAACACCTCGGCGCCCTTCGCGCGGAGCTCCGCGGCCCGGTCGTCGTCGGAGCGTACGAAGGCACGCACCGGCGTGCCCCGTTCGAGAAGCAACTCGGCCACGTGCCTGCCGGTCGAGCCGAACGGCGTGCCGCCCGCTGCTCCGGTGACCAGAACCGGTTCCTTGGACATGCCTGTTCCCTTCGAACCACTCTCGCATCGAAACTTGGCGTGCTCGTGAGCGTGTCAGCGGCCCGGGGGGCGGAGCTACCTCTGGCTTGCTCTGCCCGCACGGCGCTTCCGCCGGCCGCGGCGCACGCCGGAGCGTGCCCCGGCACACGGGTCAACTGCTGGTAATCAGTCTTTGCCACATGCCAATACCAGCGGTGGTAACGGACGGCAGCGGTTGATGTGCGGGCTGTCAGGCTGGGCAATGCGAGAGAAGCCAGGCGTTCGAGAGCCCGCTGATACTCGGGAACGGCGGAACCCTGCCCGAGAAAGTCTGGAAGCGGCGCCGAATGCGGAGGCGCCATGACATTCCAAGATTCTTGCGGCGACCCCGCCCGCGATGTTCGGCCAAGCTTACGGATCGCCCGGCAGTCGGCGAAGGAGGGTCGTGAGAGGACTTCGTCCCGCTCACCTGACCGCCCGCGGTCGCCGGAACACCCGAGAGCCGCCGCGGCGCGCGACGCCCTCGGACAGTTGTCGATCCATTCTCGCACCGGTGGCCGGTCGGCTTCGTCGACGTCCGGTCACCGAAGACCTAACACGGGGAACCCGCTGGGCTCGGCGGTGAGCCGCCCTGAAGTGAGTCCTCGCCTGACACGGGAGACTTCAGACAGTGGATCTTACACAGCTCGCGATCGAGCAAGCCATTGCCACGATGTGGAAGCGGTATGACGAACCGTTATCGCTGGACGACATCGCCGACTCCGCGATCATGAGCAAATTCTACTTCTCCCGCGTATTCCGGACCATGACCGGCACCTCCCCCGGCCGCTTCCTCTCCGCCGTCAGGCTGTACAAGGCCAAGCACCTGCTGCTGCAGACCCCGATCAGCGTGACCAGCATCGCCTACATGGTCGGCTACAACAGCCTGGGCACGTTCACCAGCCGGTTCGGCCGCAGCGTGGGGGCTTCGCCCGGCCGCTACCGCGCGAAGTCGGAGGCCGGCGGGCACTGCGTGTTCGACATGGCGCGCCCGGCGCCGACCGGCTGGACCGGCGAGGTGACCGGCTCGGTGGTGATACCGGAGTCCGAGGACCACGCACCCCTGCGGACGTACATCGGCCTCTTCTCCAGCCCGGCGATCGAGGGCCTGCCCATCTCCTGCGACATCGTGGACGGTCCCGGCACGTACACCCTGCGCGGGGTGCCCGCCGGCAACTGGTACGTCCGGGCCGCCGCGATCGACCTGGGGGAGGCGGACCCGCGGCCGTGGGTGCGCAAACCGGAGTTCCTGGGCGCGGGCGACGAGGTCTCCGTGCGCCCGGAGCGGGCCGTCATCAAGCAGGACCTGGGGATGCGCGAGGCGACGATTCTCGACATGCCGATCCTGCTCGCCCTGCCCGAGCTCGACAATTTCGAGGCGCCCCGCGAGGACCGGCCCGTCGACCGGCCGGTGAAGAGCGGCGCCAACCCGATGCTGGCAGCCGTCTCCCGGTAACGGGTGCCGATTCCCCGAACCGCCGTGGGGAGCGGGCCGGACGTGAGGGGCCTGTGGGGCAGCAGTTTCGAAGAAGGACGGCCGGTCCGGCCCGGCTACCATGGCGAAACGCGCGAATCCGAGCGAGTTCACCCCCGCTTCCGCAAAATTGGAACGGAATGGCCTTGGTAAACGGTCAGGACTGAGAAGTCATCTCATGTGGTATTTCGGTGGAAGCGGCGCGGATGAGGGCGCGGGCAATACGGTGACCCCTTTCCGGTTGTTCCGGTCGCCCTGGTCGTTCCTGCCGTCCCGGTCTTTCCGGTCTTCCTGGTCCCGGTCCTTTTTCCGGCCCGCGGGGTCGCGGAGTGGATTGCGCGAAGGCGCCCGCATGCCCGGCGCGGGCGCCAAGTCCGTCCCGAACGCCGGGCGGTGACGCCCGGAGCGAATGCGACCTGCGGCATGACCGCTCCACGAGCCCCCACGACCGCACACCACCGGACCCACCACATGAGACGAGTTCAAAGGAAGCCGAGCCCATGACCGCAACCAAAGAAGCCCCCACGCTACGACCGTCGATCGGCGCGGCGATCGTCATCACGTCGATCCCGCTGCTCATGGCGACCCTGGACAACCTGGTCGTCATCTTCGCCCTTCCGGTCATCAAGAAGCATCTCGGCGGCTCGGTCGAGAGCATGCAGTGGGTGGTCAACGCCTACACGCTCACCTACGCCGCGGCCCTGCTGACCGCCGCCGCCCTCGGCGACCGGTTCGGCCGCAAGAAGCTCTTCGCGATCGGCATCGTGCTGTTCACGGTGGCCTCCGCCACCTCCGCCCTCGCGGGCGACACCACGGTGCTCATCATCTCCCGCATCGTCCAGGGCGCGGGAGCGGCGGCCATCGTGCCGCTGTCGCTGACCCTGCTCGGCGCGGCCGTGCCGCCCGACTTCCGCGACATCGCCATCGGCATCTGGGGCGGCGTCAGCGGCCTGGGCATCGCGGCCGGTCCGCTGGTCAGCGGCGCCGTCGTGCAGGGCCTGTCCTGGCAGTGGATCTTCTGGCTGAACGTCCCGCTCGGCCTGCTGGTGCTGCCGTACATGTGGAAGACGCTCCAGGAGTCGTACGGCCCCGACAAGTCACTGGACCCACTCGGACTGCTGCTCGCCGCCGCCGGCGTGTTCGCGGTGATCTGGGCGATCATCCGCAGCGACTCCAAGGGCTGGGGCTCCGGAGAGATCCTCAGCGTGCTGTTCATCGGGATCGCGCTGCTGGTGGTCTTCGTGCTCTGGCAGCACAAGACCGCCACCCCGCTGATGCCGCTGCGGCTGTTCCGCTACCGCGCGTTCTCCTTCATCAACCTCAGCGCGGTCATCTTCGCCTTCGGCGTGTTCGGCTCGGTCTTCCTGCTCGCCCAGTTCTTCCAGGTGGTGCAGGGCCACTCGCCCCTGGACTCCGGCATCCGCACGCTGCCGTGGACCATGGTGCCGATGATCACCGCGCCGGTGTCCAGCCTGCTCATCGGGAAGATCGGCGCCCGCGTGATCGTCTCGGTCGGCCTGGCCCTGCAGGCGATCGCGCTGGGCTGGGTGGCGAGCGTCAACTCCGTCCACGTGCACTACTCCACGCTCGTCATCCCGTTCATCATCGCCGGTTTCGGGCTGGGCATGACGCTGGCCCCGATGGCCACCGTCGTCCTGTCCAGCACGCCGGAGGCCGACCACGGCAAGGCATCCGGCGTCAACAACACGCTGCGGGAGCTGGGTGTCGCACTCGGCGTCGCCGTGCTCACCGCGGTGTTCACCGCCAAGGGCAGCTACGCCTCCGCGCAGGACTTCGTGGACGGCGTGAAGCCCGCGATCTGGGTCGGGGCGATCGTGGTCGCGGTCGGCGCGGTCATCGCGCTGGGGCTCCCGGGCCCCGGCCCCGCACAGCCCGAGGCCGCCGCCAAGGCGGAGTCCGCCGAGCCGGCGGTCGACTCGGCGACCTGACGGCGCCGCAGGCGTCGCCCGGTGGCGCACCTCACATCCCCCCACACGAAAGCGAACCGACGACGTGTCGCATGCCGCAGCGCCCCAGGACGCTGCGGCATGCGTTCCTCTTTCCTCCTGAAGGGCGCCCAATGTCCCATATCGCTCTCGTCACACCGGCCTACACCGGTCACCTCAACCCGATGGTCAACCTCGGGCGCGAACTCCTGCGCCGCGGGCACCGGGTCTCGGTGATCGCCACACCGGACGCGCAGGAGGCGGCCGTCCGCAACGGTCTGGAGTTCATCCCCATCGGGGCGGCCGAGTTCCCGGTCGGCTCGCTGGAGCGGTTCACCGACCGGCAGGGCAAGCTCACCGGCATCCCGGCCTTCCGCCTCATCATGAAGGACCTGGTGGCGATCACCCACGCGCACTCGCTCGAACTGCTCGACGCGGTGGAGCGGCACGGGGTCGACGCCTTCGTGGCCGACCCGCTCCTGCCGGGGACGAGCGTCGTGGCGCGCAAGACCGGCCGCCCGTACGTCAACCTGAACAGCCTGCTGCCGCTCAACGCCGACGTGAGCGTGCCGCCGTTCATGATGCCCTGGCCCTACTCCGAGTCGAACCAGGCCCGGGTCCAGAACACCATCGCCTACCGGATCCAGGCCCTCGTGGAGCGGCCGATCATCAAGGAAGCCAACCGGTGGGAGCGCAGCTGGGGCCTGGAGCCCACGGACGTGGACGCGTCGCTGTCCCCGCTCGCGCAGATCGCGCAGATCCCCGAAGTCCTGGACTGGCCCCGCAAGAACGCGCCCGACTGCTTCCACCACACCGGCCCCATGCACGACTTCGAGGCCGCGGACCCGGTGCCCTTCCCGTGGGAGCGGCTGGACGGCCGACCGCTGATCTACGGGACGATGGGGACCCTCCAGAACCGGCTGAAGGGCGTCTTCCGCACCATGGCCGAGGCCTGCGCCGACCTCGACGCGCAGCTGGTCATCTCGCTCGGCCGGCGGGACGCCCCGATCCCGACGGACCTGCCGGGCAACCCGATCGTGGTGGGCTACGCGCCCCAGCTCGACCTCCTCAAGCGGGCCACCCTCTTCGTGGGCCACGGCGGGCAGAACACCGTGCTCCAGGCGCTGGCCTACGGCGTGCCCATGGTCCTCATGCCCGCGGCGACCGACCAGCCGGGCGTCTCCGCCCGGGCCAAGCACATCGGCGTCGCCGAGTTCGTCCCGGTCCGCAGGGCCTCCGCGCGCAAGCTGCGCGAGCTGATCCGGACGGTGTGCTCGACCCCGTCCTACCGGCAGAACGCGGAGAAGCTCCAGGACACCATCCGGGGCCTGAACGGGGTGAACCGCGCCGCCGACATCGTCGAGGAGGCCTTCCGCACCGGGCGCCCGGTGCTGCGGGCCGCGGCGCGGGTCTGACCGCCCGTCCGGCGGGTCCGCCGGCACACTCCACGGCCCGGGTCGCATGCGACCCGGGCTGTGGAGTCTGCGGACACGGTCGGCCGCCGCGGGCGGCGGCCGACCGTCAGGTTCCGCAGGGCGACGGAACGTGGTACGGGGAGTGCGCCGGTCCCCAGGAGCGGGGGTCGGGCGACGGGACCCACTGCCCGTCCTGCTGGGTGTAGTTCCAGGCCTCGCCCTTCTCCAGGAGCTCGCGCAGGGCGTCCACGAGGCGGTCGACGTCGGCGCCGGACGACCCCACGCCCATGCTGGCCCGAAGAGCCTGCGGGGGAGGAGTCCCGGCCGGCCCGTCGCCGACGGCCCGGGGCACCAGCCGGGACACCAACTGGTGGGCGCAGAACCGTCCGCTGCGCACCCCGATGCCGTGTTCGGCGGAGAGGTACGTGGCGAGCAGCTGCGGATCGCGGCCCCGGACGGTGAACGCCCGCACCGCGACCCGGTCCACCTCGTCCCCGGGCCACACCCGCAGCGAGTCGACCTCGGGCAGGTCGGCCAGCCCGGTGTCGAGGCGGTCGAGCAGGGCGAGTTCGTGGTCGCGCAAGCTGTCGGCGGGCAGCGCGGCCAGGGCCTCGCACGCGGCGGCCAGCGCGACCGCTCCGACGAGGTTGGGGGTGCCGCCCTCGTGGCGGGCCGGTGCGGCGGCCCATTCGACCTCGACGGCGCTGACCTCGTGCACGGCGCCGCCGCCGCGCAGGTACGGGGCGCCGGAGTCGAACCAGTCCGGCTTCCCGATCAGGGCCCCCGCGCCGAACGGGGCGTACATCTTGTGCCCCGAGAACGCGAGGTAGTCGATACCCTGCGCGGCCATGTCCACCCGCCGGTGCGGGACCAGCTGGGCCCCGTCCACGGCGAGCCGGGCCCCGTACGCCCGGGCCAGGGCCACCACTTCGTTCAGCGGCGGGACCTCGCCCGTGACGTTGCCGGCGCCGGCGATGCTCAGCAGGGTCGGCCGGCGGGCGGCGCCGGTCCCCGCGGCGGCGGCGAGCGCGGACTCCAGGGCGGCCAGCGTCTCGGCGACCGTCCTGGCCACCGGCACCGTGGTGTGCCGGCAGGGCTGCCACGACAGCAGGTTGCCGTGGTGCTCGGAGTCGAGGTGGACGACGTGGCAGTCCGACGGGACCACCGAGGCCAGCAGGTTGAGGGAGTCGGTGGTGTTCCGGGTGAACACCACCGCGTCCGTGGACCGGGCGCCGACGAACGCGCCGACGGTGTCGCGCGCCTGCTCGTACAGCGCCGTGCTGACCATGGAGGGCCAGCCCGCGCCCCGGTGCACGCTGGAGTAGGTGGCCAGGCACTCCCGGACCCGCTCGGCGACCGATTTCAGCGCCGGGGACGAGGCGGCGTAGTCGAGGTTGGCGTAGCGGGCGGTGCCCCTGGTCACGAGGGGGACGGCGAGATCCGCCCCGACCACCGGCAGTAGGGGGAGGAGGTCGGCGGTGGAGCGCTCGTGCTCTCCCGCCGTGATCATGCCCGGGACGGATTCTGCGCGGCCGTGTCGTCCAGCAGCCCCTCGTCGATGGGCAGCGCCGGGTCGCGCGACCACTCGTTCCAGGAGCCGAAGTACAGCCGGACGTTGCGGATGCCGGCCTCGTTGAGGGCGACCATCGTGTTGGCCGCGCGGGCGCCCTTGAAGCAGTAGAGGAAGACCTCGGAGTCCTGGTCGATGCCGGCCTCGGCGCAGGTGCGGAGGATCTCGTCGGTGTCCTCGAACATGGGCACCAGGGAGTCCCTGCGCATCAGCTTGTGCCACTCGATCCACACCGCGCCGGGGATGCGGCCCTTGCGCGGCGCGAAGTCCCGGCCGTAGGGCGAGGAGCTCTCGCCGATCCACTCGTCGCGGTCGCGCACGTCGAGCATGACCACGTCCTGGTCCAGACCGGCCAGCACGTCCTGCCAGGTCAGCATGAGGGCGGCGTCGACCTCGGGGGCGAACTCCTTCGCGGTGACCTTCGTGGTCTCGGAGGTGACCTCGAGTCCGGCGGCCTTCCAGGCCTGGAGCCCGCCGTGCAGGATCTGGGTGCGGGTGTGGCCGAGGTAGCGCAGCAGGAACCAGCCGCGACACGACTGGCCGTAGCCGGTGTTCATGGAGTCCTCGTAGATGACCACGGTCTCGTCGCCGCCGACTCCGGCCGCGCCGAGCAGGTCGCTGAAGGTCTTCTTGAGCGTCTCCAGCCCCTCCGGGGTCGAGGTGGCCAGGTAGGTGAAGATCTCGTGGACGTTCACCGCGCCCGGCAGGTGCCCGACCGCGTACGCCTCCGGAGCTCGGGTGTCGATGACGACGAGGTTCTCGCCGCCTCGGATCAAGGCGTCCAGTTCCGCCGGCGAGACCAGGGGCTTGACGAGAGATTCGGTGTCCATACCGAAGCCTTTCCGAGTTGGTGACCCGACCTGGGTCGTACGGAAGACGCGAGACACCGAGCGGGTCCGGAGGTTTCGGCGCCGTTCGGCTCGCGGTGGGGGTGCTCGGGACCTGGGGTTGGCCGGGCCGAGGGCCGGCGGTGGGAGGACACGCCGGGCCTCGGCCCGTGCGGGCGCCGGGGCGCCCTGGGTGGAGCGGTCATCAGGGACCGGGTGCCGGTCCGCCGCGGATCAGCCGCAGTTGACGAACCCGGAGTAGGAGGCGTTGTGGCTGAGCTTGAAGGTGGTGGAGAAGGCGCCGAAGACCGGCGCGGTGGCGGTGAAAACGTTGGTGCCGGTCACGGTGTTGAGGTCCTGAGCGCCGGTGTCCGTCATCAGCAGCTTTTCCGCGCTGTAGGTGACCGTGTTCCCGTGGACGTACCCGCCCTGGACACCGGCCAGCTTCAGACCCTGGATGGTGACGTCACCGTCCGGGGTGTGCACCGTGTAGTGGATCGAGTCGGTGGCGAGGTCGAGCCGGATGTCGTCCAGCAGCACGCCCGCGCCGGTGACGGTGTTCTGCACCAGGGAGCCGGCGTACAGGTCCACCTCGCCGGTGCAGTTCTTGAAGTCGGCGTCCCCGCCCTTGGTGTTCCAGATCGTGGTGGTGAAGCTGCCCTCGTCGGTCACCGAGATCGGCGTCTGCGCGGTGACGAGGACGTTCTGGGACGCCATCTGGTTGATGTACGTCTTGGTCATGAAGATCGTGCCCGTGCCGCTGGTGATGGTGGCGGTCGCCGAGCAGGCGCTGGCCTCGGCGGTGGCACCGACGAGCATGACGGCGGCCGCGGCACTGGCTATCGACAAGCCCCGCCGCCAGCTCATTCTTATGGAGAGCAAATGGATCAGCTCCTCAATTGATCCTTGGTGAGAAAAGATGTGGCGCCCGGTGGCGACGTAGCCATCGTCCGCGCCTTGCTGGCCTGGTGGTTCTTCCGCCTTGCGGACTTCGCCGGGCTACCGCCGGGTACCCGGACGGGAGTTCACCGGAACCATTTCTGGATCCGCTGCCGGAACACCTCGTAAGCCGGGACCCGGCCGTCCTCCGGCAGGCCGTCGATCTCCTTGAGGGCGATGTCGGCCGCCTCTTGGGTCGTACGGCCGCAAAGCACGCGCGCGGCCATTTCGTTGTGCGGGGTGCACAGGTCGGCTACCACCCGCCCGCGTAACGCGAGAACGGCCCCCTGGGCGATCTCGGCGCGGTATTCCGAGGCGTCCCGTACCAGGGTCTCCAGGGCCTCCTCGTCCACGCCTCCGGCGTATGTGGCGGCCAGGCCCACTCCGGCCATCAGATCGGGCCGCCGGGCCGGGGGAAAGCCGCTGACGGCCTTCAGGAGCCTTTCCACGTTGCCGCCGTGCACGAACCACATCGCGCGGCCGATGCCCTGGTCCACCACCCGGTGGGTGTAGTCGACCGGCCCCGGGTACCCGTACGACCGGGGCCGGTACTGCTGGTCGACCCACTTCTCGTGGTCGAAGAAGGCCATGTGGAAGCCGTAGCCGTCGACGATCAGCCAGCGCAGGCACCGGTGGTCGGCCAGCTTGCCCTGGTCGGGCAGCGCCCGGTTCCACAGCATCCGGGGCAGCCGGCCGAGGGCGAAGCCGATGCCCATGTAGGCCATGAAGATGTGCTTCGAGCCGGGGCCGTCGTCGTAGCCGGGGCCGGCCAGGAAGGACTCGGTGAGGCCGTTGCCGGGGACGGGGGAGAGCACGTCCCTGATGGTCAGTGCCATCGCGGCGCCCTCGTACGCGAAGCCGCGGTACTCCCGTTGGAGGGTCTCCAGCCGCGTCACGAGGGAGTCGTGGTCCTTCTGCTCGATCCCGAACTCGAAGCCCATGAGGAGCTGGAGCGCACCGTGCTCCAACTGGGCCCGGGCGGGGGCGTCGTCGAGCGCGAAACCGAGTGTCGCGAATTCGGCGTCGGACGTGTCCGGTGCGAGAAATCGTTTGCGGAACGACCCGGGGAGTGTCGCTGCCATCAGTTTTCCTTCACCATAACGGACAGCCGAATGACGGCCGTCACGAATTCTCGGGACCGGTGGTCCGCTGCGAAGTCCTGACAGGCAGAAGCGCCACCGAATGTATTCACCTCCGAGGATGGGTCCCGCGCGTTCACCTGCGCTTCTCCGATGTTGCCGGTCATCGCCGGTGGAATAACCCTTCGGTATCCGCGCGGATTCGGGCCCGGGGGGCCTGCGCCGGAACGCGGAAGCGGTGGAGTCGGACCCGTGTCCGGGCCCGGCTCCACCGCCTGGTCGTGCGCGCCCGTGAGGGCGTCGAGCCGTCCGGTCGTCGCTTACGCCGCGGCAGGCACGGACGCGGTGGACGTCAGGGACGAGGTCTCCGAGGCGACCTTCGCGGCCTTGCGCTTCTGGTAGTGGTGGGTGACCCACCAGCCGACGCCGCGGATGCCGCAGACGATCGCGGTGGCGAAGAACAGCGTGTAGACGACGTTCGCGACCATCAGCACGCCGTAGACCATCGCCACCGAGCCGCCGAACATGAACTGGTTCTTGCCCTTGGACGGCGTGGTGCCCGGGTCGGAGATCATGTAGTTGCTGAACAGCACGAACGGCACACCGGTCATCACGCCGAGCGCCGAGAACAGTGACACGTCCCAGAGCCAGTGCCGCAGGAACGCCTGGATGGCGAAGCCGCCGAGCCAGCCGACGATCAGCGCCGTCCGCTTGGTGAGCGCGGTGTTGAGCACCGTGCCGGCCGTCAGGATGATGATGGCGATCATCACGCGGAAGTACGTGTTCGCGTTCTCGGTGAACTCGTACGGCTGCGCGACCGCGACCCACTGGTTGAACGCCAGCAGCGTGCAGACGATGCCGAAGTTCGAGGGGTTCATGTAGTGGCGCATGCGGCCGGCGATCGGCGCCTGGAGGACGTACTTGCCGCCGACGCCGCACAGCACGCCGAACAGCACCGGGCCGATCTTGTCGTTGGTGTAGGTCAGCATGTTCACCGCGAGGGCGGTGATGTGCGCGGGCAGCAGGAACTCGTACACGCCCCGCATCCCGCGGCCGCGCCAGCGCGCGGTCCGGTGCTGCGCCCATGCCTGGATGCTCTCCAGCGTCAGGTCCGCGGCGTAGGCGGTGAGCACGGCGAACAGCGGGAAGATCCAGGCCTGTTCGAAGCCGAGCAGGGTGTAGCCGAAGGTGTTGAAGATACTGATGGAGAGGGCGAAGTTCCGCAGCGCGATGTAGTGCACGTCCTTGGGCTTGGCCGCGGGGGCCGCCTGCGGTGGCGCCCCGGGGGCGCCGGCAGCACGCTGATCGGGCACAGTCGTGGTCATGACTGCGGAACCTCCTTGACGGTGTCGGTGAGCATCAGGTTGTGCGTGCCCGGGGTGAGGGTGATCTTCTGCTGGTGCAGCGCACCCGCCGTGTCGCGCCACTGGACGGTGGCGGGCACCGGACCGGACTGCTCGCCGAGGCCGAAGCGGACCTGGAAGCTGCGGTAGCCGTCGTGGCCGCTGCCGGCGTCGAGCTGGGCGATCTGCGGCTTGCCGGGCGTGTTGAGGGTGACGGTGGCGCCGTACGCCGGGCTGCCGATGCCCTCCAGGCCGGTGTTCGCCTTGCCGTCGGTCGAGGGCCGGTAGAGGTTCAGCGTCACGGACTTGCCCACCGAAGCGGTGTTGGCGTAGAAGTCCGGCGCGCCCCACTGGCGGGCGACGGCGAAGTCCAGGTGGCCGCTGCCGGTGGTGTCCGCCATCGCGACGCCGCGGGTCGGGGTGTCGTCGGTGAAGCCGAGCTTCTTGGCGATGTTGACGTACTTGCCCGAGGAGTTCTTGGCGAAGAACGCGAAGGGCTGGTGGCCGGAGACGTCGTCACCGGGCTGGAAGTTCGGCCACATCGCGGGGTTGGAGAGCAGGTCGTCGTTCATGGTGGCCATTTCCTGCATCCACGGCCAGCGGTCGATCTTGCCCTTGATGAAGCCCAGGGCCTGCACCACGTCCTGCTGGCCGTTGTTGAGGAAGTCGCCCATCTTCACGTCCCAGGCCCATCCGCTCCAGGCCAGGCCCTCCTCGGTCGCCCGCTGGGTGAACGGCGCCTTGCCGGCGGCGAGCTTCTGCGTCATCTCGGCGTTCGACGAGGTGTCGTTGCGGAAGACGAAGTTGCTCTCCTCCAGGCCCCAGTTCTGCGTGATGTCGCTGACCATGAAGTCGAAGTGGCCCTTGTCGTTCATGTCGGCGAAGTCGACGCCCATGCCCTTGAAGGAGCCGTCGCCCATGACGAACGACTTCGGCGTGGTCGGGCCGCGGTCGCCCTTGGCCTCGGTGAACCTCAGCTTGGTCGGGGTCGACCGGTTGTACAGCAGGTGGCCGTGGCCGAAGTCGTTGCCGTCGTACACGTCGGCCTTGCCCGAACCGGTCAGGTCGGCGGTGCCGAGGGCCAGCGTCCAGCCGGTGCTGTCGTGGAACGGGATGGCGCCGCGGTCCTCGGTGTACTTCACCATCGGCTTGTCGCCGGTGGTCGCGCCGGTCCAGCGCAGGAAGTGCAGCCCGCCGCCGTTGTTGGCGTTGGACAGGGAGTCGGGCATCACCATGTTGTTCTGGCCGTGCTTGTCCAGGATGCCGCTGTCCGGGAAGTAGTTGCCGATCACGATCGAGGGGTGACCGGTGCCGTTGAGGTCGGCGATCGCGACCGCGTCGGTGTTCCACTGCGGACCGGCGTAGTGGCCGTCCTCGTCCACGCCCGTCACCAGCTCCTGCGGGCAGTAGGCGTCCGGGGTCAGCGTGGTGGCGCTGGCCTTGGGCAGGAACAGGATCGGGGTGCGGCCCCAGTAGTAGACCAGCAGGCCGATGCGGCCGTCACCGGTGAAGTCGCCGGCCATGCAGCCGGTGGGGGCCATCGTCGCGTCGACGGGCAGCGGCTTGGGGTTCAGCACGAAGGGCGTGAACCGGTCCTCCGGCGCCGCGGTCGGCGTGTAGGTGACGACGACGTCATTGGTGCGGGTGTCGACCAGACACATGCCGTCGGAGCGGCCGTGGCCGGTCAGGTCGTTGATCGCGACACTGGCACCGACCGCGGACATCCAGGAACGAATCTTGTAGTAGGCCGGGTTGACGGTACGAATGGTGTTCATCTTCTGGTCGTTGTAACCCGGCGGCATCGCGATAGGCATCTCCTTGAAGGAGTACTTCGCGGCGGTCTGGGAGGCCTCGCCCGCAGCGGACGGATTCCCGACCACCAGAAACACGGTGAGGACCGCAAGAACAGCGGTAATCCCCGGGATCATTTTTCGCAGTCTTCCGCGCAGCACGAGCGCACCCTCCAGGTCTCGATTGCTGGTACCTGACGTACCTGACGTACCTGACAAACATGGCCGCCGCCGCACCCGGGCCGCTTCTTTGGAGTTGCCTGGACGCGATCGGTCCTGGCCTTTTCCGTCCGGTGCGGGGCGTGCCTGATCAGGGCGGCAGGGCGAATGTCGCCGCTGCCGCCGGAATTGCCGGGGGCCCTCAGCGGAAGTGGGCCTGGACCCGGCCGCGCCAGATCTCGTAGTCGGGAACGGAATTTCCGGGGGTGAAGGAGCTCGACGCCTCCTCGGTCAGCGCCTCCGCCTCCTTGACGGTCAGATCGCACAGCACGTGCGCCGCGACCTCGGTGTGCGGGACCACCAGGTCCGCCTCCGCGCGGGCCTTGGCCGCGAAGACCGCGCCCTGGGCCACCTCGGGCAGGTACTGCCCGGCGGACTTGCGCAGGGTCCCCAGCACCTCCGCGTCGCCGGAGCCGGCGTACGCGGCGGCCAGGCCCACCCCGCTCCACAGGTCCGCGTGGCGGTGCGGGGCGAAGGCGTTGACGGCCCCGGTCACGCCGGCCGGGTCGGCGCCGTGCATGAACCACAGCGCGCGGCCGATGCCCTGGTCGCAGGCGCGCGGGAAGTACGCGGGCGCGCCCTGCCACGGGTAGGGCTTGGGCACGTACTGCTCGTGGATCCACTTCTTGGTGTGGAAGTAGGCCCGGTCGAAGCCGTAGCCGTCCACGGCCAGCCAGCTCACCGTGGGGTGCCAGCGGGTCTCCCGCAGGTCGGGCAGCACCTTCGACCACAGCACCTGCGGAAGGTGGGACATCGCGAAGCCGATGCCGATGTAGGCGAGGAACAGGTGCGGGGCCCCGTGCCCGTCCAGGAACTTCCTGGTCCGGTCCGAGCGCCGGCCGGGCATCACGTCGAGCAGGGTGAAGGCCATGGTGGCGCCCTCGTACGCGAAGCCGCGGAATTCCCGCTCGATCATGTCGAGCCGCTTCAGCGAGTCGGGACGGTCCCCGTATTCGATGCCGAATTCGAAACCGGCGATCACATGCTGGGGAATGCTCTGGAGGTTCCTGGCATCGGCCGTGTCCCGCGCGGGAAAGCCGCGCTTGGCGAATGTCACTTCCTCCATGGACGGAGCCATGGCGTGCTTGCGCAGCGCACCGAACACGGCGGACATGAACCTGCCTCTCCCGTTGCGCACAGGGGAAACGTGAAAAGCCGGTTTCCGCGGCTCACGGCCGCGGGTGCGGCCGCTCGCTCTTATGATCGGATCCCCGGCCCCGGTGCCGCTTCTCACTCGTTGCCCGCTTGCGCGAAACGACGGCG
Source organism: uncultured Actinomycetota bacterium (assembly GCA_963756705.1). Lineage (GTDB taxonomy): Bacteria > Actinomycetota > Actinomycetes > Streptomycetales > Streptomycetaceae > Actinacidiphila. The sequence goes on from CAVWOS010000015.1 coordinate 178,576, forward strand.
GCGCCGGGATTCGGCGCCGCCGTCGTCGGGGCGGTGGGGGAGCCGGCGGGTCGCGCCGGCGCCGGTCAGGCGGGCTTGACGAGGACCGCCTGGATCAGCCGGGCCCGGTCCTGCTCCAGGTTGTCGAGGTAGGTGTCCAGCTTCGACTCGAAGTCCGGGACGAACACCTGGAGGCCGACCGGGGGGAGCGGCTGGGTCAGCAGCGCCCGCATGAACGCGAGCGAGTCCGCCGTCAGGTCGTTCCAGGCGCGGACTTCGAACCCGGTCGCGGTGAGCACCTCGCGCAGCTCCTCCGGCGTCACCAGGTGGCTCAGCTCGGGGCGTTCGGCCCACATGACGGGGAAGTGCAGCGGCTGGACCGGCCCGGCCGTCACGTCCCACAGCGCCAGCCGGCCGCCCGGGGCCAGGACCCGCCAGGCCTCGGCGTACAGCCCCGCCTTGTCGGCGATGTTCATCTGGACGTGCTGGCTGATCACCGCGTCGAAGGCGCCGTCCTCGAACGGCAGGTGGAGCACGTCGCCCTCGTGGACGTCGATCAGCTCGTCGAGGCCGGTGAGCGCGTTGAGCCAGCGCGAGGTGTCGCAGTACTCGGGGGTGAGGTCAACCGCGTCCACGTGGCAGGCGACCTGCCGGGCGAGGTAGCGCGCGGTGCCGCCCACCCCGCTGCCCGCGTCGAGCGCCCGGTCCTCGGCGCTCACCTCGGCGAGCCGGACCAGGGAGTCGGTCGCGAGGCGGCCGAGGATGTGGAACTCCTCCACGAAGTCGAGGTCGGACGGGTTCAGCGAGTCGAGCGAGAGCCCGGCGTCGAGGAGCGCGCGTTCGATGCGCTCCCGCGTGGAGCCCGTGGCGTACGGCATGTCGGTGGTCATCTGCTGGTGCGTCCTCGGCAGCTCGGGGGAATACGTGGCGGTACCGGCGGACGCGCGACCTGACGTGTCGTCAAGATCGCGCGCCGCCAGGGTCATTCGGTTCAGAAATTACCGACGGGAACCGGGGCGCGCAAACAGCGCGACCCGGACTCATCCGATCAGTCCGGCCACCTCCCCGGCGCAGCCCCAGGAGAGGGTGAATCCGGAGCCGCCGTGCGCGTAGTTGTAGATCACGTCGTCGTCCGGGTCGTACTCGACGCAGACGTTGGCCGGCCGGAAGGGGCGCAGTCCGGTCCGGACCGGTTCGGCCGGGTCCAGTTCGCCGTCGGCGAGGGCGGGCATGAACGCCAGGCACCGCTCGTACATCTCGCGGACCGGGGCGTAGTCGAGCGAGAGGTCGGTGTCCCACTCGTCGGGCTCGGTGAGCCCGCCGAGGACCAGCATGTCCTCGCCGCGGGGCACGATGAACACGATGTCCTGCCGGCCCGAGCCCTGGACGTGCGAGACGCAGTGCGCCTCGGTGACCCGCGGGAACCTCGTGCCGTCGTTCTTCACGCGCACCAGGGCGCCGCGCAGCGGGTACATCTCGGTGATCCGCAGTTCCGCGACGCCGAGGCCGGCGCAGCAGATCAGCACGTCCGCGCCGTACTCCGCGAGCAGCTTGGCCCGCTGGTCGCGCAGCGGCCCGTCGATCCGGCGCTGCTCGATCCGCACACCGGCCCGGAGCGTCTCCTCCTTGAGCCACACCATGTAGGCGTCGGTGTCGATCATCGGTGCCAGGTGCCGGTAGCCGTCGACCACGCCGAACCCGGGGTCGATCCCGTCGGACTCCGACACCTCCGACAGGCGTGCGAAGCCGGGGACGTTGGCCTCGATCTCCTTCATCTTGTCCAGATTGCGGGGATCGGCCTCCACCGGCTCGGTGAAGTAGAAGTTGGACATACGGAGATGAACGCCGGGAATACCCGCGTCCGCCATCTCGCGGAAACGCTTGAAGGAGACCATGCACCAATCCTTCGACTGCTGCAGGGACTTCTGTCCCCGGTGGTAGCCGCACACCGCGGGAGGCCACTCCCACAATGCGCCGGCGACCACCGAAACGCAGTCGGGCGCGAACTTCTCTGCGACGACGGTGACACGCATTCCCGCCGCGCGCAGTTCCAGGGCTGTGGTCAGCCCCGACACACCGGCACCGATGACCAGCGCATGCCGGGTGAAATCCTTGTGCCGCGTGTGAACCATAATCCACTCCGATCGGACGACGTCCCGCAGAGGGGCACCAGAGAGGGCATTTCGAGAATTCTGCGGGCGGCCTACGCTCGGAATAATGCGGAATCCGGGAGGCGCACGACTTCTTCCAGATCGCCCAATCGGAGAGCGGCTTACTGGAAGTCCTGGGGCTCCTCACGCGGAAACCACTCGAAGCACGGTTCGCAGCCCGGGTCGTCGGCCGCCCGCACTCCCGCGAACAGATCGGCTTCGAGGCCGTCCTCCAGCACGGGGCCGCGGGTCCCGTGCAGCAACTGGAAGTACTCCACGCCGAATCCGCCGCCCCGGCCCGCGGCGAGCCTGAAGAACCAGCCGTTGGCGGCCATCTGCGAGCGGTGGGCGCGCATGGCGGCGGTCTTGGCCGGCAGCCAGTCCCGCGCGTCGATCTGCGCCGTCACCAGGTAGTCGGGCACGCCGAAGGGGAACTCGATGCTGTGCTCGGGCACACCGCGGTCCAGCGCCTCGACGAGCCCGACGAAGGGGTTGTCCCCGTCGCCGTCGGTGCCCAGGCTGCGCGCCACGCCCAGCAGGACCCGGTGCGGGACGACGGCCGCGTAGACCTTCGTCACGGCCCACGCGTCCGGCGCGCCCGGTTCGGCCGCGCGCTGCACGGCGGCCATGCTGAGCTCGTGCGCGCGGATGTGGTCGGGGTGCCCGTAGCCGCCGCGCGCGTCGTAGGTGACCAGGACCTGCGGGCGCACGTCACGGATGACCGCGGCCAGTTCGGTGACCTGCTCCTCGCGGTCGGCGGCCACCAGGGAGCGCGGGTCGCTGTTCGAGGCCGCGCCGGCCATCCCCGAGTCCCACCAGCGGCCGGGGCCGCCGAGGAAGCGGAACCCGTCGAAGCCCAGCGCGCCCGTGGCGGCGGCCAGTTCCCGGGCGCGGATCTCGCCCAGGGCCTGTTCGCCGTCCTCGGCGGCGTCGACGACGCGGCGCACGTCCTCGTCGAGGATCTCGCCGCGTTCCCCCCTGGTGCAGGTGACCAGGTGCACACCGATGTTCTCCGCGGCGTAGAGCGCGGCGGTGGCGCCGGTCGTGGTCGTCTCGTCGTCCGGATGCGCGTGCACCATCAGCAGCCGTAACGGATTGCCCGATCGGTCGCTCAGCCGATCGATCGGCACCTCAAAGGCCATCTGCGTTGTCTTCTCTCTGCGGAAAGCGCCGGGTCGCGTGCCCCGCCACGCGACCCGGCGCGGGCGACTACTCTGCGTCGTACGCGGTCGCTCTGGCCTCGACGGGCTCTCCGGCCGCCACGATCCGGCCCGCGGTCGCCGGCTGCGCGGCGAACGAGTCGTGGTCGCGCAGCTTGAAGCGCTCGTAGAAGCCGTTCAGGAACCTCGGCCGCCACCAGTTGGCGTCACCGGACAGGCGCATCAGCGCCGGTGCCAGCACCGAGCGGATCACGGTGGCGTCCAGCAGCAGGGCGATCGTCAGGCCGGCGCCGAACATCTTGATGTTCTGCAGGTGCGCCGCGCCGGCGATCGAGGCGAACACCACCGAGGTGATGCACGCGGCCGCCGTGACCACGCTGCCGGTCTTCTGGATGCCGAAGGCGATGGCGCTGCGGTTGTCCCCGGTGCGCCGGTACTCCTCCTTGATGCGCGAGAGCAGGAAGACCTCGAAGTCCATCGACACACCGAACGAGACGCAGAAGAGCAGGACCAGCAGCGACACGTCGAGGTAGCCGGTGTCCGGGAAGGTCATGAGGCTGTGCAGGTGGTTGTCCTGGAACACCCAGGCCAGCGCGCCGAAGGTGGCGGTCAGCGTCAGGACGTTCATCAGGAGCGCGGAGAACGGGATCAGGACGCTGCCGGTGAACAGGAAGATCAGCAGCAAGGTGATGACCACGATGATGCCGATGGCCACCGGGAGGGCGGAACTGATCGCGTGCATGGTGTCCACCAGGTCCGGGCTCGCCCCGCCGACCAGGACCTTGAACGGGGCCTGGACCGCGCGGACGTCCTTCACCTGGTCCTTGCCCGCCGAGGACGTCGGGTTCGCCGACGAGGCCACGGTCAGGTAGGCGGCGTCGGAGGTGGCGAACCCTGCGGTCGCGGGTCCGGCCGGGGCGACCTGCTGCCCCTTGACGTACACACCGGTGACCGCCTCGACGCGGGTGACGCCGCCCACCTTCGACAGGCGGGTGGCGTAGTCGCCGATCTGGGCGGCCTTCGCCGTCGGGTCGATCCCGTCGGCAACGATGTCGAGCTGGTTGGCGATCTGCCCGTCGTAGTCGGTGCGCAGGGACTGCTGGACCACGTGCGACTCGACCTTGGTCGGCAGGATGCGGTCGTCGGACAGGGCGTAGGTGGCGCTGAGGAACGGCACGATCAGGACGGCCAGGCCCGCGCCGACCACCACGGTGTAGACCAGCGGACGGCGCATGACCGCCTCGCCGATCCTCCGCCACACGGCCCCGCTCTCCTTGACCCTGGCCACCTTCGGCGGCCGTCCGCGGAGCACCGTCTTGCGCAGCACCCAGCCGGGGATCTTCGCGATGTCCCAGGCGTCGACGTACTTGTCCAGCAGGACCAGGCCGGCCGGCAGCACGATGAGGGCGGCCAGCGCCGACAGCACCACGACGGTGATGCCGGTGTAGGCGACCGAGCGCAGGAAGGGCAGCGGGAACACCATCATCGCGGCCATCGCCCCGACCACGGTGGTCGCGGAGTACAGGACCGTGCGTCCCGCGGTGTTCATCGCGACGCGGACCGATCCCTTGACGTCACCGGTCGCGTGGTACTCGTCGCGGTAGCGCTTCACGATGAACAGGCCGTAGTCCGACGCCAGACCCAGCGCCAGGCCGGTGGCCAGGTTGAGCGCGAAGACCGAGACGCTGGTGAAGGTGGTGAGCAGGCGCAGGACGGCGTTGGTGCCGATCAGCGACATGATGCCGATCGACAGCGGCAGCGCCGAGGCCAGGAAGCTCCGGAAGAACAGGATCAGCACGATCGAGGTCAGCGGGATGCCGATCGCCTCGGACCGGGCCAGGTCGTCCTTGGCCATGGAGACCGAGACCTGGTTGATGACCGCGCTGCCGCCGAGCTGGACCTTCACCGGGCCCTGCTTGCCGTCGACCTTCGGGCCGAAGTCCTTGACGAAGTCGTTCTGCTTGGTCTGCGTGCCCTTGACGTAGCCGGCGATCAGCCCCGAGTGGCCGCTGGTCGCCTTCAGCAGGGGCGAGTGGGTGCTCCAGTACGAGCTCACGCCGGTGACCCCGGGCCGGCCGGCGAGCTTGGCCTCCAGGGTGTGGGCTTCGGCCGCCACCGCCGGGTCGTCGACCCCCTGGGGGGCGGTCACCAGCATGACGAAGTTGGGCTGCCCGCTGGGGAACTTGCGTTCCAGCAGCGACTCGGCCCGGGCGGACTGGGACGAGCTGGCGTTCTGGCCGCCGTCCTTGAGATGCTTGCTGACTGAGGCGCCATACACAAAGGTCAGGCCGATGAACATCACCGCGAAGGCGACGATGATCTTCGGCCAGCGGGACGCCAGACTGGCTAAGCGGTCGAACACTGGTCGTCTCCACGGGGGTCTCGTCGGATGGGGCTGCTCAGGGGTGTTCGTGGCGCGAGGCGAGGGGGTTCGCCGGCTCGTCGGTGCGGAGCCGTCCGCCGGAAGGCGGTCCGGATCGTCCCGCCGCTCGGCCCGCAATCGGGCATTGCGGATCTATGGGTACGGATCGGTCGCGTCAGTATCCAGCATCTCCGAGTGCCGACCTGTGTGTTTCTTCGACCTTGCTGACTTGCCGTTCATGTTTCGTGACGGTCCGTCGGCCGCCCGTGCGGGAGGAGTGGCAACTGGGAAGAAGCCGACGGCCGTTAACTCCTGAAACAATGCCGGATGCATGGCCCGTGCCGCTCCCGCAGCCTTCGGCGGCGGCTTGAGCGGATCACGGGCGGTGTCCGGGGTGAGCGGGATTCCGCAACCGTAGGAGGAGTGTTGAACGAGGCCGTCGAGCGCGTGGTGGAGTACCTGCACGAACAGTACGATCAGCCGATCTCACTGGCCGACATGGCCGACGTGGCACTCCTGAGCCAGTTCCACTTCGCCCGGACCTTCCGCGAGGTCACCGGCGTCTCACCGGGACGGTTCCTCAGCGCCATACGGCTGCACCGTGCCAAGGGGCTCCTGATGAGCACCTCCCTGACGGTCACGGACATCTCCTACATGGTGGGCTACAACAGCCTGGGCACCTTCACCAGCCGCTTCACCAAGAGCGTCGGCGTCACCCCGCTGCAGTTCCGGATGTCCGGACAGGCGGACCTGGTCAAGGTCGAGGAGGACTGCTCCAGCCGGGAGCCCTCGGCGGTCGGCTCGCTGGCCGGCCCGATGACGCTGCCCCCCGACCTGCCGCCGATGCGCCTGTACGTCGGGGTCTTCGACGGGCCCATCGTCCAGCGGTTACCCGTCTCCTGCGCGGTGCTGGAGGGCCACACGGACTTCCAGCTCGAACTGGAGGGCGTGCCCGAGGGCGAGTGGTACGTGTTCGCCGCCGCCGTCGACCCCTTCGACGTGTCGACCAACGAGTACGGGGCCCGGGTGGCCCGGCTGGTGGGCCGGGAGGGCCCGGTCAAGAGCGTCCGCGGCCAGCGGACGGCGCTGCATTTGCAGATGCGGACCTGCCGCCGCACCGATCCGCCGATGCTGCTCGCCCTGCCCGGGCTCCTGAGCTGCGGCGAGCCGGCCGTGGCGACGATGGCGTAGCGCTCCGGCGCGGTGGCGCGCAGGCAGGCTCGGAGAAGCGGGACAACCGGTTGACGAGGCACGCTCGGACGGTGCCGGGGCACTGATCCCCGGCCCGACGGGGCCGGTCCGAGGTCCGGCACCACGCACGCCCCCGGGGGCGGGGGCGCTCGACCGGTCCCGTCCCGGAGGGACCTGCGCCGCGCGCCCCCACGTCAGAGCCGTCACGCACCCCGCGGGAGTTCCGGATGCCCCTGTCCGCGTTCAGATCGCACGCCACGCCGGCCGACCTCCAGTCCGCCTTCATGCTCCTCGGCCTGGCCTGCATCCTCCTGGCGGGTTGGCTGCTCGGCACCCTCGCGCGCCGCTTCAAGCAGCCCGCCGTGGTCGGCGAGGTGATCGCGGGCATCGTGCTGGGGCCCAGCGTGCTGGGGCTGCTGCCGGGCCACCTGCCGGACCGGCTGTTCCCCTCCGACGTGCGGCCCCTGCTGTCCGCGGTGTCGCAGATCGGCCTGGCGCTGTTCATGTTCATGATCGGCTGGGAGTTCGAGAAGCGCCTGCTGAGGCCGCACGGCACCCTGGCCGGCGCGGTGTCCGCCTCGTCCATCGCCGTCACCTTCGCGCTCGGCGTGGGCCTGTCGTACTTCCTCTACCCGCGGCACGCCACCGTCGCCGGACACCACATCGCCTTCTCGGAGTTCGCGGCCTTCATGGGCGCCGCGATGTCCGTGACCGCCTTCCCGGTCCTCGCGCGCATCCTGACCGACAACCGGCTGACCCACACCCGGGCCGGGACCCTGGCCCTGGCCAGTGCCGCGGCCGACGACCTGCTCGCCTGGTGCATGCTCGCCTATGTCTCGGCCATGGTGGCCTCGCGCGGCACGGGCGACTTCCTCCAGGTGCTCGCGCTGAGCGCCGGCTACCTCCTGGTGATGTTCGTGGCGGTCCGCCCGCTGCTGAACCGGGCGGTGCGGGCCCTGGCCGACCGCGGGCAGACGGCCGCCCTGCTGGCGCTGCTGGCGTCGGGCGCCTTCGTGTCGGCCTGGGCGACGACGTGGATCGGCATCCACGCCATCTTCGGCGGGTTCATGTTCGGCCTGATCATGCCGCGCGACACCAGCAAGCCGGTCCTCGAGGTGCGCAAGGCGATGGAGCACGTCTCCGCGGTGCTGCTGCCGGTCTTCTTCATCGTCACCGGCCTCGGCGTGGACATCGGCAGCCTGAGCGTCGCGAACTTCGTCGAGCTGACCGCCATCGTCGCCGTGGCGTGCGTGGGCAAGATCGCCGGCACGATGACCCCGGCCCGCCTGCTCCGGTTGCCCTGGCGCGAGTCGTGGGCGCTGGGCCTGCTGATGAACACCCGGGGACTGACCGAGCTGGTCATCCTCAACACCGGTGTCGCGCTCGGCGTCCTGGACTCCCGGATGTTCACGATGATGGTCGTGATGGCCCTCATCACCACCGCGATGGCCGGCCCCTTCCTGCCCTCCGCCGAGGAACTGACCGTGCCGGACCTCTTCGCCCCGCTCTCGCGCCGCCCGGCGGCGGCCGGCCGCGGCAGCGGCTGACCGCCCCCCGCTTCTTCGAACGTGCCCAGTCCTCGGCAACGCCGGAGAAGGCGCCGACCTGCGCGATTGTCAGGCTGGAAGGGCGAGGTCCGTGCGACCCGTCCCTGCCACTACGTGAACAGTGAGGTATCTGTGAGCGACGACCGTTATGAAGTGGCCATCCTCGGATCGGGGATCGGCGGTTCCATGCTCGCGTGCATCCTGGCCAAGCACGGTGTCAGGACGCTGCTCCTGGAGGGCGCGACGCACCCGCGGTTCACGATCGGCGAGTCCCTCATCCCGGAGACGGGGATCCGGCTGCGGATCATCGGCGAGAAGTACGGCGTGCCGGAGATCGGCTGGATCGGCGCCTTCCACCACCTCCGGGACAAGGTGAGCAGCAACTGCGGGACCAAGCGCTCCTTCAGCTTCATGTACCACAGCGCCGGTCAGGAGCACCGGGAGAACGAGATCAACCAGCTGCCCACGCTGACCCCGCCGATCGGCCCCGACTCGCACCTGTTCCGCCAGGACGTCGACGCCTACCTCGCGGTTCTGGCCACCCAGTACGGCGCCACGCTCCGCCAGCAGACCCGGATCGAGGACATCAAGCTCGGCGACGACGAGGTCGAGCTGCGCGCGTCCGGCGGGCAGACCTTCCGGGCCAAGTTCCTCATCGACGCCTCCGGCATGCGCTCGATGATCTCCGACCAGCTCGGCCTGCGCGACGAGACGCCGCGCTTCCGCACCGACACCCGGACCCTCTACACCCACATGATGGGGGTCAAGAGCGCCGACCTGCTGCTGGCGAACCCGCGCCCGAAGGGCGTGCCCTCGCCGCTGGGCCAGGCGACCATGCACCACATCTTCGACGGCGGCTGGATCTGGGTGATCCCGTTCCACAACCACCGGTTCGCCACCAACCCGCTGACCAGCATCGGGATGATGCTCGACCGCCGGAAGTACCCGGACCCGCAGGGCCCGCCGGAGGAGGAGTTCCGCAAGATCATCTCGCAGTTCCCCACGGTCGCGCGGCACTTCGACAGCGCGGTCGCCGCCCGTCCGTGGATCGGCTCCGGGCGCCTGCAGTACTCCTCGCCGCACCTGCTCGGCCCGCGCGTGCTCCAACTGCCGCACGCGGCCGCGTTCGTCGACCCGCTGTTCTCCAGCGGCATGTCCGTCCTCACGGTGGCGGTCGACATGATCGCCGAGCGGCTGCTCAAGGCGGTCGCGGAGGACGACTTCGCCACCGAGCGGTTCCAGTTCATCGAGGACGTCGTCAACACCGGCTTCGACCACTACGACATGATGGTGTCCTCGGCCTTCGACTCGTTCGCCAGCTACGACACCTGGAACGCGTGGAACCGCAACTGGGCGCTGGGCAACATGCTCGGGGCCTTCGGGCCGCTCTCCCTGCTGGTCCGCTACCTCAAGTCCGGCGACCGCTCGTTCCTGGAGAAGACCACCGAGCCGGGGCGGATCGGCGTGCTGGGCAGCCACCTGCCCCACGTGGTGGAGACGATGCAGGGGTCGCGGGACGAGATCTCCGCCGCCACCCGCGGGGACATCACCCACGCCGAGGCCGGCCGGCGGATCTTCGCCCGGCTCGGCGCACTGGACTTCGTACCGCCCTACATGGGCTTCGGCGACCCCAACCAGGGCGCCACCGCGACGTTCACGCTGCTCAGCGGCGCCCGGCACGTCACCTGGTACCGCCGGCACGGCAGCCCGGCGTGGAAGGAGAACTGCACCTTCCCGCTGACCACCTACGCCCGCGAGGCCATGAAGTTCGCCGCCGACGCGGCGCGCAACGGCTGGCGCCGCGGCACCGCCGACATCCGCGACATCCTCTTCGCCGACAACAACGAGTGGGCGCACATGCCGCCGGCCATGAGCGCGCACGGCGACCTGTGGAACCCGATCCCGCCGGCCCCGGAACCGGCGATGCTCACCGAGGCCGCCGAGAAGATGGCCGCGGGCCGGCGGGCCTGACGCCCCGCCGGCAGCAGGCAAGCAGGCAAGCAGGCAAGCAGGCAAGCACACAAGGCCGACAGGCCGACGGGCGACCGTATACAGCCGAACGCCGCCTCCAGCCCTACGGACCGGGTCCCGCCGCCCACCGCGCACCGCGCGCGGGCGACCACCCGTCCGGGGCTGCGGGGCGCGTTCGGCGTGCCCGGGTACGCCGAACGCGGCCGCGTACCCCCCGGTCCTTCTCCGAGATTGCCGGGATCGGCCGCCCACCGCGCTGACGTCGGCAAACGGCGAGCGTAAGGCACGGATGGAGAAGTAGGCGCCGCGATCCGCGCCGAATACTCGACTCATCGCGGGCCTCTGCCCGGGCACCCGGGAACGGCGTCTCGCGGAGTCAGCAACCTCAACGCACGAACGAACCGCATTCACGCCCATGGAGGGAGATCACGGTGTTGCCGATCGCACACCGCACCATGGCGGACCGTATCGAAGGGGAGGTGGCGAGGTGACAGGCACCAGAATCGCCGTGGTCGGGATCGGCTTGCGCTACCCCGATGCCGGTAGTCCCGAGGAACTCTGGCGCAATGTGCTGGCCGGACGGCGGGCCTTCCGCCGGCTGCCGGACGAGCGGATGCGCGCCGAGAGCTACTACTCGGCCGACCACACGGCACCGGACCGGCACTACTCGAAGATGGCCGCGGTGCTCGAAGGGTTCGACTTCGACCGGGTCCGCTACCGCATCGGTGGGAGCACCTTCCGGTCCACCGACATGACCCACTGGCTCGCGCTCGACACCGTCGCGCGGGCCCTGGAGGACGCCGGCTTCACCGGCGGCGACGGACTCCCGCGCGAGTCCACCGCCGTGGTGATCGGCAACACGCTGACCGGAGAGTTCAGCCGCGCCAACGTGATGCGGCTGCGCTGGCCGTACGTCGAGCGCACCGTCGGCGCCGCCCTGCGCGAGCAGGGCTGGGACGACGCGGCCCTCGGCGAGTTCCTCACCGCGCTGGAGGCCCGGTACAAGGCCCCGTTCCCGGCGATCGACGAGGACTCGCTGGCCGGCGGACTGGCCAACACCATCTCCGGCCGCATCTGCAACTACTTCGACTTCGGCGGCGGCGGCTACACCGTCGACGGCGCGTGCTCCTCCTCGCTGCTGTCGGTGGCCACGGCCTGCAACGCGCTGGCCAGCGGCCAGGTCGACGCGGCCGTGGCCGGCGGCGTGGACCTGAGCATCGACCCGTTCGAGGTCATCGGCTTCGCCAAGACCGGCGCGCTCGCCAAGTCCGAGATGAAGGTCTACGACAAGGGCTCCAACGGGTTCTGGCCCGGCGAGGGCTGCGGCATGCTCGTCCTGATGCGGGACGAGGACGCCCAGGCCGAGGGCAAGTTCCGCTACGCGACCATCGCGGGCTGGGGCCAGAGCTCCGACGGCAAGGGCGGCATCACCCGTCCGGAGGCCGACGGCCACCGGCTGGCCATCAGCCGCGCCTACGCCACCGCCGGCTTCGGCGTCGAGACCGTCAGCTACTTCGAGGGCCACGGCACCGGCACCGCGGTCGGCGACGCCACCGAGCTGGAGGCGATCAGCGGCGCCCGCCGCGCCGCCGCCGGACCCGAGGCGGGCCCCGCGGCGATCAGCACCGTGAAGGGCAACTTCGGCCACACCAAGGGCGCGGCCGGCGTCGCCGGACTGATCAAGGCCGTGCTCGCGGTGCGCCACCAGGTCATCCCCCCGGGCACCAGCCACTACGACCCGCACCCGGTGCTGACCCGCGACGACGCCGCCCTGCGCGTGCCGGACGCCGCGGAGATGTGGCCGAAGGGCGCTCCGGTCCGGGCCGGCGTGTCCTCCATGGGCTTCGGCGGCATCAACGCCCACCTGGTGGTGGAGCACGCCGACGGCAGCGAGCGCCGCTCGCTCGGCAAGGTGATCCCGCGCCTGGTGCGCTCGCGCCAGGACTGCGAGATCCTCCTGCTCGACGCGGTCGGCGTCGCCGAACTGCGCGGCCGCGTCGCCCACTTGGCCGGCTTCGTGCGCCAGCTGTCCTTCGCCGAGCTCGGCGACCTGGCGGCCACCCTGTCGGGCGAGCTGAGCGGCCAGCCGCTGCGCGCGGCGATCGTCGCCTCCACCCCGGAGCAGGCCGAGGAGCGGCTCGGCCGTCTGCTGTCCCTGCTGGACGGCGGCGCCCGCCAGGCGCTCGACCCGGCCGGCGGTGTGTTCCTCGGCATGTCCGGGCGCAAGCCGCGCATCGGCTTCCTCTTCCCGGGACAGGGCGCCGGCCGCCGGGCCGACGGCGGAGCGATGCGCCGCCGGTTCTCCGCGGTGGACGACCTCTACCGGACCCTGGCCCTGCCGACCGGCGGCGACCAGGTCACCACCTCCGTCGCCCAGCCCCGTATCGTCGCCGGCTCGGTGGCGGGCATGCGGGTGCTGTCGGCGCTGGGGATCACCGCCAGCTGCGCGGCCGGGCACAGCCTCGGCGAGCTCACCGCGCTGCACTGGGCCGGCGCGATGGACGAGTCCGCTCTGCTGGGGCTGGCCGCCGAGCGCGGCCGGACCATGGACGAGGCCTCGGCCGGCGGCGGCGCCATGGCCGGGATCTCCGCCCCGGCCGCCGACATCGAGGCGCTGCTGGACGGCGAGCCGGTGGTCGTCGCCGGCTACAACAGCCCGTCCCAGACCGTGGTCAGCGGTCCGGCCGAGGCCGTGGAGCGCGTGATGGCCCGCGGCGAGAAGCTCGGGCTGACCGTCACCCGGATCACCGTCTCGCACGCCTTCCACTCCGAGGCGGTCGCCCCGGCCGCCGAGCGGTTCGGCGAGCACCTGGCCCAGCAGGACTTCCAGCCGCTGGAGCGCACCGTCGCCTCCACCGTGACCGGCGGCGCGCTGCCGGCCGACGCGGACGTGGCCGACCTGCTGACCCGCCAGATCCTGAACCCGGTGCGGTTCCAGGAGGCCGTGGCCGAACTGGCCCAGGACTGCGACGCCTTCATCGAGGTCGGGCCCGGGCGGATCCTGCGCGGCCTGGCCACCGAGATCGCCCCCGCGGTGCCGACGGTGTCCATCCAGTCCGACAGCCTCTCGCTGGCCGGGCTCCTGCACGCCGTCGCCATGGCGTACGTGCTCGGCACCCCGATCGAGCACGAGGAGCTGTTCCGCGACCGCTTCGTCAAGCCGCTGCCGCTGGACAAGGAGTTCTCCTTCCTGGCCAGCCCCTGCGAGTCCGCTCCCGAGGCCGACTTCACCGTGGTCAAGGCCGCGATGGCGGACCGGCCCGGCGGGGCGCTCGCCGCGGCCGGCGTCCAAGCCGCCGCCGCGCCGGCCGCCGCGGACGGGTCCGAGGGCCCGGCCGACGCGCTGTCGGTGCTGTGCCGGCTGGCCGCCGAGCGCGCCGAACTCCCGATGGAGACGATCAGCCCGGACAGCAACCCGATCGACGAGCTGCACCTGAGCTCGATCACCGTCGGCCAGATCGTCACCCAGGCCGCCAAGGAACTCGGCGTCACCGCCGTCCTGGCGACCTCCGCCTACGCCACCTCCAGCCTCGCCGAACTGGCCGAGATGCTGGAGAACCTGGCCGCCACCGACCGGGCCGACGACGCCTCGGCCGAGCAGGTGTCCGGCGTGGCGCCGTGGGTCCGCTCCTTCGCCGTCGACCTCGTGCCCACCGGGCCGGTGCCGCCGGCGGTGCTGCGGCACGCGGCCGCGGACTGGGAGGTGTTCGCGACCGGCGGGCACCCGCTGGCCGAGCCGCTGCGGGAGGCGCTGAGCACCGCCGGAATCGGCGACGGCGTCCTGCTGTGCCTGCCCGTCGTGGCCGACGAGGAGCACACCGGGCTGATGATCGCGGCGGTCCGCGCCGCCCTGGCGCGGGTGCGGAAAGCGCCCGTACGGTTCGTCGCCGTGGGCGGCCGCCGCGGTGCGGCGGGCATCGCCAAGACCCTCCACCTGGAGACCCCGGCGGTGACCACGACCGTGGTGGTGCTGGCCGACCCCGACGCGGAGCCCGAGGACCGGATCAGCGAGGCCGTCACGCGGATCATCGCGGACGCCGCCGCCACGGCCGACTTCTCCGAGGTCCACTACGACGCCGAGTGGGTGCGCACCGTGCCCGTCCTGCGTCCGCTGGCAACGGTGACCGACGAGGACCCGGTCCTGGGTCCCGAGGACGTCCTGCTGGTCACCGGCGGCGGCAAGGGCATCACCGCCGAATCGGCGCTGGCCCTGGCCCAGGACAGCGGCGCCTCCCTGGCGCTGATGGGCCGCTCCGACCCGGCGCGGGACCCGGAGCTGGCGATGAACCTGGAGCGGATGCGCTCACAGGGCATCGAGTTCCGCTACGTCCGCGCCGACGTGACCGCGGCCGACGAGGTCAAGGAGGCGGTGGAGGAGGTCTACCGCACCCTGGGCCCGGTCACCGCCGTCCTGCACGGCGCCGGCCGCAACGAACCGCGCGGCCTGGTCGACCTGGACGAGGCGACCTTCCGCGGCACCCTGGCGCCCAAGCTCGACGGGCTCCGCGCGGTGCTCGCCGCGACCGCCGCCACCCCGCTGAAGCTGCTGGTCACCTTCGGCAGCATCATCGGCCGCGCGGGCCTGCGTGGCGAGGGCGACTACTCGGTGGCCAACGACTGGCTGACCGACCTGACCGGCCGCTACGCCGAGGAGAACCCCGACTGCCGGTGCGTGGCGCTGGAATGGTCGGTGTGGTCCGGGGCGGGAATGGGCGACAAGCTCGGCGTCCTGGAGGCGCTGATGCGCGACGGGATCTCCCCGATCCCGGTCGCCGAGGGCGTCGCGACCCTCAAGGCGCTGCTCGCCGACCCGGCCACGCCCGGCACGGTCGTCGTCTCCGGCCGCGCCGAGGGCCTGGACACCATCACGATGGAACAGCGCGAACTGCCGCTCGGCCGGTTCCTGGAGCGGCCCCGCGTCTATTACCCGGGCGTGGAACTGGTGGTCGACGCCGACCTGTCGGCCTCGGACGACCTCTACCTCGGCGACCACCTGCTCGACGGCGACCTGCTGTTCCCGGCCGTCCTCGGCATGGAGGCGATGTCCCAGGCCGCCGCGGCGGTGACCGGCCGCACCGGCGCGCCGACGCTCACCGACATGGAGTTCCTGCGGCCGATCGTCGTGCCCGTGGACGGGCGCACGACGCTGCGGGTCGCGGTCCTGGCCGACGGCCCGGACACGGTGCGCGCGGTCCTGCGCTCCAGCGAGACCGGCTTCCAGGCCGACCACTTCCGGGCCACGCTCCGCTACGACCTCCCGCTGCC
Source organism: uncultured Actinomycetota bacterium (assembly GCA_963756705.1). Lineage (GTDB taxonomy): Bacteria > Actinomycetota > Actinomycetes > Streptomycetales > Streptomycetaceae > Actinacidiphila. The sequence goes on from CAVWOS010000015.1 coordinate 194,201, forward strand.
GGAGAGCGAGCCGCGCCCGGTGCCGCTGGACACCATCCCGGAGATCCCGCTGGACCCGGCCGGCGAACTCTACGGCCCGGTCCTCTTCCAGGGCGACCGGTTCCAGCGCCTGCTCGGCTACCACGCGCTGGAGGCCCGCGGGTGTGTCGCGCGGATCTCCAACACCGCGCGCAACGACTGGTTCGGCGCCTTCCACCCGGCCGAGCGCCTGCTCGCCGACCCCGGCACCCGGGACGCGCTCATGCACTCGATCCAGTGCTGCGTGCCGGACGCCACGCTGCTGCCGGCCTCGGTCGAGCGGCTGTGGCTCGCCGACCCGGACCGGGCCGGGCAGTTGGAGGAGGTGACCCTGCACGCGGCCGAGCGGTCGCGGAACGGGGACACCTACATCTACGACGTCGAAGTCCGCGACGACGACGGCGTGCTGATCGAGCAGTGGGACGGCCTGACCCTCCAGGCGGTGCGCAAGCAGGACGGGACCGGCCCGTGGCTGCCCGAGCTGCTCACCCCGTACCTGGAGCGCAACGCCGAGCCCGTCCTGGGCGACACCGGCCTGCGCACCTGCGTGCTGGCCGACGGCGCCGTGCCGGAGGTCGCCGACGCCAACGGCTCCGGAGTGGCGGCCCGCCGAGGCCGCACCGACCGGGCGGTGGGCTGGGCGCTCGGCCGGCGGACCGAGGTCGGGCACCGGCCCGACGGGAAGCCGTTGGTCGAGGGGTACGAGGTCTCGTCCTCGCACAGTGCCGGGATCACCTTCGCCGTGGCCCGGCCCGGCAGCACGCCGGCCGAGTGCGACGTCGAGGCGGTCCAGGCCCGCAGCGAGGAGGACTGGGCCGGGCTGCTCGGACCGGACGGGGCCGCGCTCACCGCGGTGCTGGCCGCCGAGCGCAAGGAGGACTACTCGGTCGCGGCGACCCGCGTCTGGGGCGCGATCGAGTGCCTGCGGAAGGCCGGGCTGGCCCGGCCCGACCTGACCATGGACACCGTGGGCGGCGCCACGACCGGACCGTGGGCGGCGCTGCGCGGCGGCGGCCGGCGGATCGCGTCGTTCGTCACCACCGTGCACGGCGTCGCCGAGCCGCTGGTGTTCACGATGTCGACGGCCATCGAGGGAAGTGAGGCGGAGTGAGCGGAACACGGGATTACTACGAGTACCGGCACCTGGTCGGCTTCGAGGAGACCAACCTCGTCGGGAACGTGTACTACGTCAACTACCTGCGCTGGCAGGGACGCTGCCGGGAGATGTTCCTGCGGGAGCACGCGCCGGAGGTCGTCGCCGACATCGCGGCCGACCTGAAGCTGTTCACCCTCAAGGTGGACTGCGAGTTCCTGTCCGAGATCACCGCGTTCGACGAGCTGTCGATCCGCATGAGGCTGGAGGACCTGACCCAGACGCAGATCGGGTTCGCCTTCGACTACGTGCGGCTGCGCGAGGGGGCCGAGGACCTGATCGCCCGGGGCCGGCAGCGGGTGGCGTGCATGCGCGGCCCCAACACCGACACCCGGCCGACCCCGGTGCCCGAACCGCTGCGCAGGGCGCTCAGTCACTACGCGATGCGCGGCGCCCGGCCGATGGCGTCCCCGGTCCTGGCCGGTGTGCGCTCAGACGGGAGCTGAGCACCGTGGCGCAGGGCATGACGACGAAGGACGCCACGACCGTTCCGAGCGAGCCCCGGGAGCTGCGACGCATCTTCGGTCGCTTCGCCACCGGGATCACCGTGGTGACGGCAGGCAGCGACGAGCCGCGCGGGATGACCGCGAACTCGTTCACGTCGGTTTCCCTCGATCCGCCGATGATCCTGGTCTGCGTACTGCGCGACGCCTCGATGCACGAGACGATCACGCAGCACCAGGCGTTCGCGGTGTCGGTCCTGTCCAACCGGCAGGAGCACGTGGCACGCCACTTCGCGAACCCCAAACGGCCCCGTGGCCGGGAGGAGTTCGAGGCGGTGGAGTCCATGCCCGGCCCGCGCACCGGCACCCCGGTGCTGCCCGACGCGCTGGCCTGGTTCGAGTGCTCCCTGGCCGCCGTGCACGACGGCGGCGACCACTCGATCTTCCTCGGGGAGATCGTGAGTCTCGGGCACGGGGCCGACGACGACGCACTGCTGTTCTACGCCGGCGCCTACCGGCGGCTGGAGGCCACGGCTGATTGGCGTGACCACATCCTCTGAAGGCATCGGCACCCCAACGGCATGCCGCACCACCGCGCTCCCGCGGTGGTGCGGCATCGCCGCGTGACCAGGCACCGGCGCGGGAGCGGCCATGGCGTCCTATCGCTCGACCTACCACCACGGCGACGCGCGCGCCGCGCTGATCCGGGCGGCGCTGGACCTCGCGCGAAGGGGCGGACCGCGGATGGTGACGCTGCGCGCCGCCGCCCGCGAGGTCGGGATCACGGCCACCGCCGTCTACCGGCACTTCGCCACCGCCGACGAACTCCTCGAAGCGGTCCGGGTCCGGGCCTTGAGGATGCTGGCCGACCGCGTCGACGCCGCCGCGCTCCGGGCGGCCGCGGCCGGCGCCGACCTGCCGCGCGCCGCGGCCGAGGGGTATCTCGCGTTCGCCCGCGAGTGCCCGGGACTGTTCGCCATGGCCTGCCACGGCGGGGCGGACGCCGTCCGCGACCTGATGGCCGACCGGCTCGCCCCGTCGGCCGGCGGCGCCCCGGAACCGCCGCACCGCCCCGAGGCCGGGACCGCGCTGTGGTCCGTGGTGCACGGCGTGGCGCTCCTCGCGGTGGACGGTTCGCCGCGCGCCCTGCCGGAAGGCGGTTCGCGGGCCGGCCTGGGGCAGGTGCTCGACATCGTGCTCGCCGGACTGGACCACCCGGCCGCGCCTGCCGTGCCCATCACGCCCGCGCCGAACGCCGTCCCCGCCGGGCCCGTGGCCGGAGCGGGCCCGGCGGTCCGGACCCGGCGGGACGTGGCGGACACCGCCTAGGACAGCTGCCAGTGCTGGTTGTCCCCGTTGTCGCAGGACCAGATGTCCAGGGGGGTGCTGTTGGCCGTGCCGTTGGCGGTGGCGTCGAGGCAGGTGCCCGAGGCGACGTTGACGATCGTGCCGTCGGAGCGGACCCGCCACTGCTGGGCGGCGGCGCCCGAGCAGTCGTTGATCTCCACCGCGCTGCCGTCGGCGGCGGCCCCGCCGGCCACGCCCAGGCACTTGCTGTCGTAGACGGTCAGCTGGTTGGTGGCCGTGGAGGTCCAGGTCTGGTTGCTGCCTCCGTTGCAGTCCCACAGCGTCGGCTTGGTGCCATCGGTCTGGCTGAACCCGGGCACGTCCACGCAGCGGCCGGACTGCCGGCCCCGGATCGCGCCCGTCGTACTGCCGCGCGCCCACGCCTGGTTGGCGCCGCCGTTGCAGCCCCAGACCTCCAGGAGGGTGCCGGGGGAGGTGCCGCCCCCGGTGGCGTCCAGGCACTTGCCGGAGCCGGGGTTGACCACGGTGCCGTCGCTGCCCACCGTCCACTGCTGGGCGGCCGTGTCGTTGCAGTCGTAGATCTGCACCGCCGTGCCGTCGGCCGTGCCGCCGCCGTCGACGTCGAGGCACTTCGCGCCGCCGTAGATCGTCAACTGCCCGGCGGGGGTCAGCGTCCACGCCTGGTTGCCGCCGCCGTTGCAGTCCCACAGCGCGACCTGCGTGCCGTTGGCCTGGCTCGACGCGGGCACGTCCGCGCACAGCCCGGACTGCCGGCCCTTGAGGATGCCGCCGTGGTTGCCCGGCGGGTTCGCGGTGACCGACAGGTTGTCGAACTGGTCGGTCTGATAGCCCGCGACGCCGATCCCGACCTGGCCCGCGGAGTAGGAGTCGTCGACCGCGCTGCCGAGCGCGGCGCCGTCCACGGTCGCGGTGATCCGGTCGCCGGAGAAGCCCAGCGCCAGGGTGTGCCAGGCGTGGGTGCCCAGCGCGGTGCGGCTGCCCGACGCGAGGGTGGTGACGCTGCCCCCGGCCGAGGACTTGGCGATCGACCAGGCGCCGGTGTCGGCGACCCGCAGTTCGTAGGCCGCCTGGTGGCTCTGCGGACGGTTCTGGGTGCCCGCCCGGCCGAGGAGTTCGACGGTCCCGGCCTGCTGGAGGTCGACGTCGGCCTTGACCGTGTAGTCGCTCCACGTCGTGTCGCCGAGCAGCGAGAACGCGTCGGAGTCGTCCTGCCACTCGATCGGCTTGACCGGCGTCACCTGCTGCACGCACTGCCCGGACCGGCCGTCGGCGCACGCCCGGGCCTCGAACGAGCCCTGCATGTCGGACAGATAGGCGGCCTCGGTGCCGGACGCGTCGCCGTCGAAGGTGTCGGAGTACGGCAGCGCGAGGGCGTGCGCGGCCGGTCCGGCGGCGGCGCCCTTGCCCTGCCCGGTGGTCGTGGTCACGGTGTAGATCCAGCCGGGCTGGAGGGTCAGGGAGTACGAGCCCCCGCTCGGGGTGATGTCCTGCGTGTGCACGAAGTCCGTCGCGGCGCTCGGGCTGTTCACCCGGGTCGCCCACACGTGCACCGCGCCGGTGGACAGGCCGCCCTGGACGTGCACGTTCACGGTCTGGGCCGCGCCGGCGGTGGTGGTCTCCAGCACGGTGGAGTAGTCCGACCCGTTCGGCGACTTCAGCGTCGCGTAGCTGCCGTTGGACTCGGCCCCGCCGAGCCAGCCGGAGGCGGAGTCGACGAACTTCCAGCCCGGCTGGGCGAACTGGGTGATCTGCGCGGTGGCCCAGGTGTCCTCGCCGATCGTGTAGTGCCCGGACCAGGGCGAGTTCGCGGTCGCCAGCCCGACGGTCGCGTACGGCAGGTTGGGGTAGATCGCCGCGACCAGCGGCCAGTTGAGGTAGGCGGTCATCCGCGCGTCCACGTAACCGCGCACGATCGAGCGGATGAGGGCGGGCGCTCCGGCGTCCATGTCCAGCGAGCCGTTCTCCGAGGCCCACAGCGGCTTGCCGTTGTTCTTGGCCGTGGTGGTGCTGGAGCAGGTGTCGGCGCTGCCGCCGTCGCCGCCCTCGCAGGGGTAGTGCGCGCCGATGACCGAGACGGCGTTGTTGAAGGACGGGTCGGCCGCCATGTCGTCCGCGACGCCCCAGCCGGAGTCGTCGGCGACGATCTGCACGGAGCCGAACCCGGCGCTGTTGAGCGCCGACCGCAGCTGGACGTACCAGTTCGCGTCGTGTCCGCGCTCGTTCCAGCCGCCGAGGTAACTGATCGACAGGCCGTGCTGCTGGGCGCAACCGAGCCAGGAGATCAGGTAGTCGATGGTGTCGGTGGACCAGAACCCGCCGTTGATCCAGCCCGGCGCGGCCCAGGCCAGCCCGTAGAACTTGAGGGCGGGATCGCGGGCCTTGGCCTGCTCGGCGAGCCAGAACTCGTAGCCCGCCGAGCAGTTGATCTGGCCCTTGGTGTGCTCGATCGAGGGCTCGGAGCCGTCGGTGGAGTTCGCGTCCCCGCCGATCTCCAGTTTCAGCAGTTGCAGGTTCGCGCCGTAGCCCGGCTTGAACAGGTAGTCCAGGATCTGTGCCTGCTGCGCCGAGGGATAGTCCCGCAACAGGCGGGAGTTGCCCCCGCCGCCGCTGATCGCGCCGATCCCGTCGAACGTCCGGCCGCCCTGGCCGCCGTCGACCGCGATCGTGGTGGCCGAGGCGGCCCGGGCCGGCAGCGTGCCGACCGACAGTAAGGCGGCCAGCAGCGCGAGGATCCACAACGCGCTGAGCTTTCTCGCTCGTTGCATCTGACGTCCTTCACCTGTGGGGGGAAGGACGGCCTCGGCGGGGCGGCCCCGCTTCCTGCGCGCGCGCTCCTCCGCGCCGACCGACCGGGCCGTCCTGGGAAGTTGGGCGTCAGTGTGCGGTGGTGTTTGATTGGGCGTCAAGGTCCGTACCAAAGAAACACGTTCGCACGAAGCCGGCGGCCCCGCCTCCGGGAGGAGGGGCCGCCGGCGCGGTGGTCAGAAGGCGGTGATGCCCTTGGGGGTGCCGAGGCCGGTCGGGCCGTCGTAGCCGGGGAGGGCGTCGCACTGGTAGTCGCCGCCGCAGTCGGGGCCGTTGGAGCCGGCGACGATGTCGTTGAGGCCGGCGGTGTGGGTGTAGAAGGCGGAGGCGTCGGGGTACTGGCCGGGGTTGCCCGCCAGGCCGATGATGCCGGCGACGAAGGGCGAGGCCGCGCTGGTGCCGCCGACGACGGTCCAGCCGGAGCCGCCGGAGTCACCGGCGGGGGAGCCGAGGCCGCCACCGCCGTACGGGTCGGTGACGTAGACGGAGGGGCCGGTCCGCGGGTCGGCGTCGGCGGAGACGTCGGACGTCATGCGGCCGGGGCAGTTCGGGTCGCTCTGCCAGGCGGGTTTGTCGAACCACGCCGAACAGCCGCTGCCCGCTCCGCTCCAGGCGGTCTCGGTCCAGCCGCGCGCGGTGGACGGGTCCCGGGTCAGGGAGGTGCCGCCGGCGGCGATGACGCTGGGGTAGACGGCGGGGGCGCTGGGGATGGTGTAGCCGTAGTCCCCGGACGAGGCGAGGATCGCGACGCCGGGGTGGGCGTAGTCGGCCGCGAGGGCCGAGGAGAACCCCGATTCGTCGCCGCCGTAGCTGTTGGAGACCTCGGTGGCGCCGAGGGCGACGGCGGTGTCGACGGAGGCGGCGAGGTCGGTGTCGGCGTTGCTGTCGCCGTCGACGAGCAGGATGTGGCAGGCCGGGCAGGCGGCCGAGACCATGTCGAGGTCGAGGGCGATCTCGATGCCCCAGCCGTAGTCCGGGGGCAGCGGGGCGTTCTGGCCGGTCTGGTTGACCTGGTGGAAGCAGCCGTTGGCGGTGGTGCAGGCGGGCAGGCCGTAGGTCGTGCGGTAGACGGCGAGGTCGGCTTCGGCGCTGGGGTAGCTGCCGGCGTCCACGACGGCGACGGTCTGTCCCTGGCCGCCGGTGGTGGGCAGTTGGTAGGCCGCGCGCAGGTCGGCCGGTCCCAGTCCGTCGGGCGGGGCCGAGTCGTTTCCGGCCGCCCGGCCGCGCAGGCCGTGTCCGCCGTGGACGTCGGTGCGGACCTTGGCGAGGCAGCGGGCGAAGCCCGGTGCGGCGGTGCCGCACACGTCGACCGTGCCCGCGTGCGGCGCCGCGGCCGACGGGGCGGGTGCGGCATGGGCCGTCGCGGGCAGCAGCAGGCCGACGGCGGTGGCCAGGCCGAGGGCGGTGGCGGTCAACCGGCGTGCGGTGGTGGTTCTTTGCCGTGGCACGGGTTCTCCTTGGGTGCCGTGCGGGCCCGGACGCCCGGGCCCGCACGGGTGTCAGGGTGGGGTCAGTGCCGGGCGGCGGCGGTGGTGGGGGCGACGGTGTAGGCGTGGGTGATCGTCTGGGTGAGCGATCCGCCGACGCTGTCCTTCGCGGTGACCTGGAGCATCGGTGAAGTGCCCGCGGCGGAGGCGGGGTTGGCCCACAGCGCCGCGTAGTGCCCGGCGGCGCCGGCGACGGTGGCGGTCTTCCAGGTGGTTCCGCCGTCGAAGGACACCTTCACCGTGACCGAGGTGATGGGGGCCGTGGACCCCTTGCCGTCGTAGCTGAGGTGGCCGACGGTCAGCGCCATGGCCTGCACCGGCGCGTGGCCGGTGTTGGTCAGGTCGGTGGCCAGGTCGTACGACATCGTCAGCGCCGGAAGGATCCGGCACGGCGAGCCGTCGGAGGCCGCCTCGCAGAACCGCCCCGACGGCAGCGCGCTGTTCGGGTCTGCGGTCGCCGGCGCCTTCACGGTCAGGTCGGTCACCGCGTGGGTGGACTGTCTCCAGGAGGGGTCCCCGGCGGAGTCGGTGGTGAGGACCGCGCGGTACGTCGCCGCCCCGGTGGGCACCCCGGTGACGACGGCGCCGCTCGCGCCCTCACCTGTCGCGACCGGCTGACCGTCGACGGAGAGGGCCAGGTCGGAGGTCTGGTTCCAGGAGAACCCGAAGTGGTCCGGCGTGCTGTCGCCGAGCGTCTCGAAGGCCAGCACGGCCGACGACCCGGCGGTGCACATGAGGCAGCCCCAGTCGTAGGCCTCCCCGTGGTGCGTGCCCAGCGTCGGCGCGAGCGGCCCGTGCCCCCAGTCGACGTCGTAGGTCCGGCCGCCCCGGAACGCGCGCGACTCGGCGTGCAGGTCCAACCCCGGCCCGCCCATCTCCTCGGACCACAGGCTTCCCGGGTACGTCTGCACGTACTCGGTCAGGTCCTGCGGCGGTGTCAGGGCCGTGTACCCGGAGACCAGTTCGGTGCCGAACGGCCACCCGTCGTCCGACGGGCCGGCCAGCAGCGAGGCCGTCTGACCGGCAGCGGCCGGGTCGGTGGAGAAGTGGTGGTGCAGCGTGGCCAGTCGCGCCGGGTCGGCGGTGTACGACTGGTCGGCGTCGATGTGGTCGGAGCTGTACGCCAGGTCGTAGCGGTAGCCGTCGCCGGGGTCGGCGGACACCGCGTCGAACCGGAACCGGGCCTGCAACCGGCCGACGCTCGGAACGGACGCGGGCGACACCGCGATCGGCACCGGGCTCCAGGTGTCGAAGCCCATGTTCGCCCCGCCCTGCCCGGTCGCGTCCACCCGTGCGAGGTCCACGGCCCTGACCTCGGGCACGGAGGGGCGCGGCGTGCTCAAGGTGACGGCCGAGGTCGCCGTCCGCGCGTCGAGGGCGGCCTCGGCCGTGACCCCCGCCGTCTCGGGCACGGTCACGTCCAGGTCGTCGACCACCCGGAACTCGGAGAAGTTCCCCTGGTCGTCCCACCTCGGGAACAGGGCCGAGACGGTGTAGTCGCCGGCCGGCACGGCGATCCGGCCGAGCCCGTCCGCCATCGGTACGTTGGCGGCCTCCCGCGTGATCGAGTCGTTGTCCATCGCGAAGACGTACGGCTCCCCGGGCGCGCCGAGCGCGTCGGTGGCGTGGATCTGCAGGACGTGCATCGGGTAGTGCGGGGCCACCGTGCGCGGCGCGGCCGTTCCCGTGACCGCCATGGACGCCAGGCCGCCGAACAGCGGGGTGCTGCCCGGCCGCCGCCCCGCCGCCACGTCCGCGCCGATCCGCGCGCGCAGCGCGCGGGCGAACGCCGTTCCGGCGCCCGGGTCGAGGTATCCCCGCGCGCTCGCGCCCTCCACCGAGGTCAGGGTGACCCCGGGCGGCGCCGCCGGCCGCGCCCCGGCGGCGAAGGCGAGCGTCACGGGAACCCGGGCCGCGTCCGCCGTGCCGTTCCGGGCGAGCGCCGTCACGTCGAACAGCGACGCGTCGAGCCCCTTGCCCAGGAAGGGCAGGGCGTCGACCGGCACGGCGTAGTGGTCCCGGTCGACGCCGAGCTGCAAGGACACGACCCCGTCGTCCCCCCGCCCCGACGGCCGCAGCCGGTACGACGCGGGGCCCGTGCCCCGCTGGACGACCGTGATCTGCTGCCCGGTCACGAGGGTGACCGTCCGCGCGGTGGTCCCCGCCAGGGGAGTCGCCGAGACCGCGGACGGAGTCGACGGCGCGTCGGCCGAGGCGGCGGCCGGCAGGGCGGCGGCCATGGCCCCCGCGACCACCCCCGCCAGCGCGCCCAGGTACCGGCGGCCTCGCAGTAACTGTCTCAGGGAACGTGGCATGCGTACCTCCGGGAAGGATCGGGATTCGCTGACTAACACCCCCGAACCCCGTCCGGACGTTGCACGGCCGCCTCTCGCCTCCTCCCGCACCCCACGTGTTTCAACCAGGTCTGTCCGGGCCGCCCGGTGTTCCCGTTCTCGCCCAACTCGCCTGCGAAACAGCTACATTGTGGCCTCCGCCGGCGTGCGCGCGGCGGCGTGCCGCTCAGGGGAGCGCGCGGGGCGGGGACACCGGGGGCAGGGGGAGATACCGATGGGCCGCTACACGTTCGGACGCGCGGTGGCGTGCGTGGGCACGGCACTGGCCATGCTGACCGCGGTGTGCGCGGGAGCGGTGGCGGGGGCCCCGGCGGCCCGGGCCGCGTCGGTGGATCCGGTCTCCGTGACGGCGGCGGCGCAGGGCCTCAACGCCGCCGTCCACTGGCAGGACGGCGACGCCACCGGCGTGACCGGATACGCGGTGTCCACCTCGCCGCGGTCGTCGGGCGTCACCGTGCCGGCCGGCGTGACCTCCGCGGTGCTCACCGACCTGCGCCCGGGCGTGGCGTACACCGTCGCCGTCGCCGCCGTCACCGCCGCGGGAGACGGCACCCCGGTCGCGGCGCCCTCGACCGTGCGGATCGCCGCGCCCGGCGGCTCGTTCGCCGGCCTGACCCCCGCCCGCCTGCTCGACACGCGCAGCGGCCTGGGCGCGCCGAAGGGGGCGGCGACCTCGGTCCGGCTCACCGTCGCCGGGCGGGGCGGCGTGCCCGCCACGGGCGTGTCCGCCGTCGCGCTGAACGTGACCGTCACCTCTCCGACCGGGGCCGGGCACGTGACGGCCTACCCGGCCGGGCAGCCGCTGCCGACCGCCTCGAACGTCAACTACGCCCAGGGGCAGACGGTCGCCAACGCCGTGGTGGTGCCCGTCGGCGACGGCGGGGCCGTCCAGTTGGCCGCCACCGCCCGCACCCAGCTGATCGCCGACGTGTCCGGCTACTGGACGACGACGCAGGCCGCGTCCTCCGCGGCCGGCCGCTACCACGCCCTGGCCCCGGACCGCCTCCTCGACACCCGCAGCGGCCTCGGCGGCAGCGCGCCCAAGGCGGGCGGCACCGTGAACCTCCAGGTGACGGGGGAGGGGCCGGTGCCCGCCACGGGCGTGTCGGCCGTCGTGCTCGACACGACCGTCACCCGCCCCACCGAGAACAGCTACGTGACGGTCTGGCCGACCGGCAAGACCCGCCCCACCACCTCGTCGGTGAACTTCGTCGCCGGGGCCACGATCGCCAACCGGGTCGTCGTCCCCGTCGGCACGGGCGGCCGGGTCTCGTTCTACAACCACGCCGGCACCGCCCAGGTCGTCGCCGACGTCACCGGCTGGTACACCGACGGGTCCGACCCGTCCGCCGGCGGCTCGTACTACGTGGCGGTCAGCCCGCATCGGCTGGTCGACACCCGCAGCGGCCTGGGCGCCCCGCAGGCGCCGGTGAGTCCGGGCGGCGTGCTCCCGGTCCAGGTGGCCGGGGTGGACGGCCTGCCCGCGGCCGACGCCGACACCCCGCCGACGGCGGCCGTGCTGACGGTGACCGCGGTGGCCGGGGAGTCGAGTACCTACCTCTCGGTGTACCCCTCGCTCGCGGCCCTGCCCCCGACCTCCGACCTCAACGCGCCGCCGCACCGCGCGGTGCCCAACCTCGCGCTTCCCGGACTCGGCGTCGACGGCGCGGTGGACGTCTACAACCACGCGGGTGACACGGCCGTCCTGGTGGACCTGGCCGGGTACTTCATCGGCGACGTGCACACCCCGTCCTCCACGGTGACCGCCCCCGACGGCGCCATCACCGCCGTGTCGGCCGGCACCGACGGCGGCCCCCGGCAGGTCACCGTGGCGCTCGGCGCCACGGCCCCGCGGGTCGGCCAGATCCTCGCCTCCGGCGTCACGCCGACCACCCCGGACGGCCTGCTGGCGCAAGTCACCTCGGTCGGCACCGACTCCTCCGGCGCCACGGTCGCCGACGTGCGGCCCGCCACCCTCCAGGAGGCGCTCGGCGACAGCGACATCGCGCTGGCGGCGCCGCTCGGCGCGGACGACGTGGTGGGCACCGACACGGCCGGGCCCGCGAGCGGCGCCGCGCGCCCGCGGCACGCCGCCGTCCCGGCCATCGGCCCGGCCCAACTCCGGGCGCGGGTCGGGGGACACGGGACCGGCGGTCCGATCAACGCCTCCGGCTCGCAGCCCTGCGCCGGGGACAGCGGCTCCAGCGCCTCGGTCACCGCGTCCTTCACCCCGACCCTCGTCTTCGAGGCCGCCCTCGGCCATTCCGGCTTCACCCCCACCGTCACCGCGCGGGCCGGCGTCGACCTCGACGAGCACACCGGCCTCACCGTGTCCTTCGGCGGCAGGATCACCTGCGACTGGAGCGCGAAGCTGGCCACGTACACCTTCCGGCCGGTGGAGTTCGCGGTCGGCGGCGTGCCGGTGGTCGTCGTCCCGGTGTTCACGCTGACGATGACCGGCCGGGCCACCGGCTCGGCCACGCTCAGCGCCTCGGTCAGCCAGACCCTGGACGCGCAGGCCGGCATCCGGTACGCGAATGGCGCCGTGACGCCGTACCACCAGGTCACCCAGCAGACGACGCGCACCGGCCCCTCGGTCGGCGCGGCCCGGGCGGACGCCTCGCTCTCGCTGGCCGGGGACCTCGAAGGGAAGCTCTACGGGATCGCCGGCCCCGAGGCGTCGGTCACCGGCACGCTGTCGCTGCACGCCGACCCGGCGGACTCCCCCTGGTGGACCCTCGGCTTCTCACTCGCCGCCGACGCCGCCCTCCACATCGACGTGCTGTTCCTCCACGTGGACGCCAGCGCCCGCTTCGACCTGTGGTCCACCACGCTCGCCCAGGCGTCGGGCGGCGCGACGGGCTCGCCGCCGGTCATCACCACCACGCACCTGCCGGACGCGACCACCGGGCACGCCTACAGCACCCAGTTGACCACCGCGGACCACCGCACCGGCACCTGGTCGCTGGCCGGCGGGTCGCTGCCGCCCGGGCTGGGGCTGTCCGGCTACACCGTCTCCGGCACCCCCACCGCCACGGGCGCCTTCTCCTTCACCCTGCGTTTCGCCGACACCCACGGGCACACCGTGCAGGCCCCCGGCACACTCACCGTCTACTCCGGCGGCGCCGCGCCCACCACCGGCGCGATCAGCGGCCGCGTCACGGACACGCACGGCCATCCGCTCGCGAACGTGACGGTCACCGCCCTGCCGTGCGGCTGCGGGGCCGCGCCGCCGGCCGCCACCGCCTCCACCGCCGCCGACGGCACGTACACCCTCACCGACGTCCCGCCCCGCGGCGACTACGGCGTCTGCTTCGAGCCGTCGAACGCCACCGGCGGCATCTCCGACGCGACCGGCTACGTCTTCACCTGCTTCGGCCAGGACCTCGACGGCGGCGGCCCGCCCGACGAGGTGGTCGTCACCGCGGGCCGGACGACCGCCGGCGTCGGCGGCGTGGTCGACGCGGGCGGGGCGATCACCGGCGTCGTCGACGGCCCCGACGGGCAGCCGCTGGACTACGGGGACGCCTGGGCGAGCGTGCTCACCGGCATGACGGGACTCGTGCCGTCGCGGGACCCCGGCGACTGGACCGGCTCCGACGGCACCTACACCATCAAGGGCATCCCCCAGGGCACGTACGCCCTGTGCTTCATGGGGTCGGCCTACCCCTCCTACCCGGACGGCACCGGCTTCGCCACCTCCTGCTACGGCGGCGACCCGCTGTCGGCCGCGCAGTGGACCGTGCCGGTGACCGCCCGCGAGACCGACCGCGGCTTCAACGGCCGGATCGGCCGGGGCGCCGCCCTCTCCGGCAAGGTCACCGACACCGCCGGCGCGCCGCTGAGCGGCGTCCTGGTCACCGCCGAGGGCGTCTCGGGCGGCGACCCGGCCGGCTACGCCGCCGAGTTCCTCCACACCACCACCGACAGCCAGGGCGACTACGCCCTCGCCGACCTCACCCCCGGCACCGACTTCGAGGTCTGCTTCGACGGCTTCGGCGCCACGGGCGGCGCCTCGGCCCCGCACGGCTACGGGACCCAGTGCTACAACGGCGTCGCCGAGGGCTCCGGGAAGTCCACCCTGATCCGCGAGACGGCCGGCCAGTTCCGCACCGGCGTCAACGGGCGGCTCGCCGTGAACACCGCGGCCGCGGCCCGTTCCCGTCAGCCGGCGAGCAGTTCGAGGGTGTCGATGACGCGGTTGGAGAACCCCCACTCGTTGTCGTACCAGCCGACGACCTTGATGTGGCGGCCGTCGACGCGGGTGAGGGCGGAGTCGAAGACCGACGAGGCGGGGTTGCCGGTGATGTCGGAGGACACCAGCTCGTCCTCGGAGTACTCCAGGACGCCGGCGAGGGGTCCCTCGGCCGCCGCACGGTAGGCCGCCAGCACCTCCTCGCGCGTCACGTCCCGGCGCACGGTGGTGTTGAGCTCCACGATCGAGCCCACCGGGACCGGGACACGGATGGAGTCGCCCGACAGCTTCCCTTCCAGGCCGGGCAGCACGAGGCCGATCGCCTTGGCCGCGCCCGTCGTGGTCGGCGTGATGTTGACCGCGGCGGCGCGGGCGCGGCGGGCGTCCCGGTGCGGGCCGTCCTGGAGGTTCTGCTCCTGCGTGTAGGCGTGCACGGTCGTCATGAAGCCGTGCTCGATGCCGGCGAGGTCGTCGAGGACGGACGCCAGCGGGGCGAGCGCGTTGGTCGTGCACGAGGCGTTGGAGACGATCGTGTGCGCGGCGGGGTCGTAGGCGCCGGTGTTGACGCCGTAGGCGAGGGTCACGTCGGCGCCGTCGGACGGGGCGCTGACCAGGACCTTCCGCGCGCCCGCGGCGAGGTGGGCGCGGGCGGCCTTCGCCGCGGTGAAGCGGCCGGTGGACTCCAGCACGAGGTCGACGCCGAGTTCGGCCCACGGCAGGTCGGCGGGCACGCGCTCGGCCAGCACCTTGATGCGGCGGCCGTCCACCACGAGGGTGTCGCCGTCCACGGCCACTGGGCGGCCGAGGCGGCCGGCGGTGGAGTCGAAGGCGAGCAGCCGGGCGAGGGCGGCGGGTTCGGTGAGGTCGTTGACGGCCACGACCTCCAGGGCGCTGCCCCGTTCGAGCAGGGCGCGCAGCGCGTTGCGTCCGATCCGGCCGAATCCGTTGATGGCGATGCGGGTCATGGAGGTGTCCTTTCCGTTTCCCCCCAGGGAGTCCCTTCGAGCCTCGCCCGCCGCGGCGGCCGCCGGCAGTGGCCGGGGTGCCATGATTCGCAAGGATCACGCCAGTGGGCCAGCGGCCGCCCTACTCGCCCCGCGTGAAGGTCCGCCGGTACTCGCTCGGGGTGGTACCGAGGATCCGCTGGAAGTGCAGCCGCAGGTTCGCGCCGGAGCCGAGGCCGACGTCGGCCGCGATCTGCTCGACTCCGCGCTCCGAGCGTTCCAGCAGCTCGCGGGCCCGGTCGATGCGGGCCCGCATGATCCACTGCATCGGGGTGTACCCGGTGTCCTCGGCGAAGCGCCGCGAGAACGTCCGCGGGGACACCGCCGCGTGCCGGGCGAGTGCCTCCAGGGTCAGCGGCTCGCCGAGGCGGTGCAGCGCCCACTCCCGGGTGGCCGCGAACCGCTCGCCCAGCGGTTCGGGCACGCTGCGCGGCACGTACTGCGCCTGGCCGCCGCTGCGGTACGGGGCCGCGACGAGCCGGCGCGCCGCGTGGTTGGAGGCGGCCACGCCCAGGTCGCCGCGCAGCATGTGCAGGCACAGGTCGATGCCCGAGGCGGCGCCCGCGGACGTCAGCACGCTGCCCTCGTCCACGAACAGCACGTTCTCGTCGACCCGGACCAGGGGGCGCTTGCGCGCCAGCGCCCGGGCGTAGTGCCAGTGCGTGGTGGCGCGCCTGCCGTCGAGCAGGCCCGTGGCGGCGAGCGCGAAGGCGCCGGTGGAGATGGCGGCCAGCCGCGCGCCCCGGTCGTGGGCGGCGACCAGCGCGTCGAGGACGGCCCGGGGCGGGTCGTCGCGGTCGGGGAAGCGGTAGCCGGGCACGAAGACGATGTCGGCCCAGGCCAGCGCCTCCAGGCCGTGGGCGACGCAGTACGACAGGCCGTCGCCGCCGGTCACGAGGCCGGGGGAGGCCCCGCACACCCGCACCTCGTACGGCATGCTCGCGCGGGTCGTGAACACCTGCGCGGGGATGCCGACGTCGAGCGGCTTCGCGCCCTCCAGCACCAGCACGGCCACCCGCCGCGGGCCGGGGGCGGGCTCGGGGCGCGGCCCGGAGGTCATGCCGGCCGCGGGGCGAACACCCGCAGGAAGGTGTCCATGAGCGCGGGCGGTCCCTCCAGCGTGACGTCCTCGGCGGCCGCGGCCCGCATCAGGGCGCGGTAGGAGGGCAGTTCGTCGGTCGCGAAGGTGATGACGAGGTCGGGCGTGCCCGGCGCCGGGCCGACACCGGCCTCCAGCCGCCCGTCGGTGACGACGGCGTGCAGCACGAACTCGGGGGAGCGGATCTCCCAGGACGCGCTCACCCCGGCCGCCTCGGCGGCATCGAACACGGCGCGGAAAGTCATCACCACCGACGACGGGGGGACGATGTCGCCGGGCCGGGGTTCGCCGAACTCGGCGAAGCCCCAGCGGCCGAGGGCGAGGACGGCCGGTTCCAGCCCCCGCCCGGACTCGGTGAGCGCGTAATGCACCCCCCGCTGCGGGGCCGGCGCGACGCGGCGCTCGACGACCCCCGCCTGCTCCAGCTCCTTCAGCCGGGTGGACAGCACGTTCGAGGGGATGCCCGGCAGTCCCTCCTGCAGATCGGTGTACCGCTGCGGCCGCCCGGCGAGGTCGCGGACGATCAGCAGCGACCAGCGCTCGCCCACCACTTCCAGGGCGCGGGCGAGGCCGCAGTACTGCCCGAAATCGCGACGCGTCATGGTGAAAACGGTAGCAAACTTCGCTTCATGATCTGAGAACTGAATAAAAAAGTTCACTTGTAAAAATGAAGTGATCTCGTCTACGGTCACTACCTCGCCGTCTTCATGGCGGCGCGGCCCTGACCACGGAGGAAAGCAGACACCATGTCCAGCACGCTGTTCGGCATCACCTTCGACGCCCGCGACGCCCGGGCGGCCGCGACCTTCTGGGCCGCGGCCCTGGGCCGGCCCTCGCCGAGGGCGCCACGCAGGCCGCGGCCGCCGTCGAGCCCGACCCGGCCGTTCCCGGCTCCCGCGTCGGCTTCCGCCGGGTCCCCGAGGGCAAGACGGTGAAGAACCGCCTCCACTTCGACCTGGCCACCGCCGACTTCGCCGCCGAGGAGACCCGGCTCACCGGGCTGGGTGCCACCAAGCTCAACGAGGTGACCACCCCCTTCCACTACGCCACCTTCGCCGACCCCGAGGGCAACGAGTTCGACCTCATCGCCCGCTGAGCCCTGACCGCGCGGGGCCCCGGCCGGTCACCCCGGCGCGCACCGCCCGAGGGCCTACGGTGGGGTGAACGGCCCCATATAGGACAGATGTTGACGACCTGTCGGGCGCGAGGAACGAGGTGTCCCGGGACACGAGGGGCCGGGCACCGCGAAACCGGGGGGAAGACATGTCCGTACGCTTCATCCGCCGCCCCGCCGCGGCGATCGTCTCCACGCTCACGGCCGCCGCACTGGCGGCCACCGCGCTGCTGACCGGCGCGGGGCCGGCCGCGGCCGTACGGGGCGGCGGCCCCGCCCGCACGGACGCGCGGCCGTACGCGATGCTCATCGAACTCGCCGACGGCTCGCAGTTCTGCGGCGGGACGCTGATCGCGCCGACGAAGGTGCTCACCGCGGGGCACTGCGTGCGGAACGCCGACGACCCGATGACGCTGCTGGTGATCGGCGGCCGGACGAGGCTGTCGGACACGGGCGGCACCGTGCGGCACGTCGCCTCGTACCGGGTGGACCCCGGCTGGAGCCCGGGTACCGCCGCGCACGACGGGGCGGTCATCACGCTGAAGCGGCCGATGCCGTACCGGACCCTGCCGCCGGCCGGGCCGAAGGACGCGGCGCTGTACGCGGACGGCCGGACCGCGACCGTCCTCGGCTGGGCCGGACCGGGCCGGACACCGCCGGCACCCGGCTGAAGCGGCTCCGGCTGACCCTGTCGCCGCTCCCCGCGTGCGACCCGTACACGCTGCCCGGGGACTCCCCGGCGCTGGAGCTGTGCGGGCTGTCCCCCGCCGCCCCGGGGGACAGCATCTGCCCCGGCGACTCCGGCGGGCCGCTGGTCATCGGGGGCAGGTTGATCGGGATCGTGTCCTCGGGAAACAAGTACTGCGACGACCAGCACCCGGTGTCGGTGTTCGCCCGGGCCGACTCGGTGGCCGCCGACCTGGGGCTGCGCACGAACTAGCCGCGGCGGCCGGGCGGTCACCGGGGCGGGATCCGCGTCCCGCCCCGGTGCCGTCGGTCCCCTGACGACCGCTAGCATCTGCCGGTGCCCTCCCTACGCCAGTTCCTGTCGGCCACCGCGGTGTGCGCCGTGCTGCTGGGGGCGTCGACCGGATGCGGGTCCGACGGCTCGGCGGCGTCCACGGCATCCTCGTCGCCCGCGGCGGGTGCCACGTCGAGCGCGGCGGGCAGCCCCGGCCCGGTCATCGGCAGCGCCGTCTCGAAGCCTTCGCCCAGCCGGAAGAAGGCCGCCCCGCGCACCTCCGCGCCCGCCGCCCCGCGGCCGCGCGCCGGAAATCCGCAGGGGCACGCGGCCGTGCCCGCCGACGGGCGGGCGGTCGACACCTCGCACCCCACCCGGGTGGTGGGCCACGGCACGCCCGCCGGGTGCACGTCGGCGGCCGTGGTCGCCGCGGTCGCGGCCGGCGGGGTGATCACCTTCTCCTGCGGGCCGCACCCGGTGGTGATCACGCTGACCGCGACGGCGAAGGTGCGCAACGCCTCCGCGCGCGTGGTCATCGACGGCGGCGGCCTGGTGACGCTCAGCGGCGGCGGGAAGCGCCGCATCCTGTACATGGACACCTGCGACCAGGCCCAGGGCTGGACGACCTCGCACTGCCAGGACCAGAGCAGCCCCCAACTGACCGTGCAGAACCTCACGTTCGCCGACGGCAACGCCACCGGCGAGACCACCGACGGCGGGGGCGGGGGAGCGGTCTTCGTCCGCGGCGGACGCTTCAAGGCCGTCGGCACCACCTTCGTGCGCAACCGGTGCGACGCCGGCGGGCCCGACCTCGGCGGCGCCGCCGTCCGCGTCCTCGACCAGTACCAGGACCTGCCGGTGTACATCACCGACAGCACCTTCGGCGGCGCCCCCGGTCAGGGCGGTGTCTGCTCCAACGGCGGCGCCCTGAGCAGCATCGGCGTGTCCTGGGTCATCACCGATTCGCTGTTCAGCTACAACTCCGCCGTCGGCTCCGGCGCCAACCCGGCCCGCGCGGGCACCCCGGGCGGCGGCAGCGGGGGCGCCCTCTACACCGACGGCAACCGCTACACCGTGCGCTTCGCGGGCTCCCTGATCAGCCACAACGACGCGCGCGAGGGCGGTGGGGCGGTGTTCTTCGTCAGCAACGACCGCACCGGCACCCTCACACTGACCGGCACCACCGGGCGCTCCAACCCGAGCCACGGCTTTTCGACCCCGGGCTACCCCGGCGTCTTCTTCCTCGGCTCCGGCCACCCCGTCCTCGACGGCTCGTCCCTGAGCTGACGGGGGTCCGCCCCCGCGCGCGGCGGCCCGGCCACGTGCGTGGCCGGGCCGCCGCCGTGAGGAACGGACGGCCCCAAAAGGCCGCGGAGGGCTCCCGTTCGGGGCGGCCCTCCGCGGGGGGAGCGGGGGATCAGCTGCCGAAGACCTGGAAGTCCCAGAGCGAGTAGCCGTACTGCGTCGCCCGCTGCGTCCCGTACACCCGGACGTAGCGTCCGCTGCACGAGACGTCGATGTTCTGCAGGCCGCCGGTGCCGGTCGTCGTGCTGTAGCAACTGGTCCAGTTCGTCCCGTCGTTGGACACCTGTATCTGGAACGCCTTGGCGTAGGCGGCCTCCCAGTTCAGCGTCACTTTGTTGAGGGTGCGGCTGCTGCCGAGGTCCACCTGCAGCCACTGCGGGTCGCTGAACGCGCTGGACCACCGGGTCCCGCTGTTGCCGTCCACCGCCGCGGAGGCGGGGAAGGTCGCGTTCTCCGAGGACGAGGCGGTCGCGGTCTTGCCCTGAGCGAGGTCGCTGCCGGCCGGCGGCGTGGTGGAGCCGCCGGGCGCCTTGTTGTAGACCGCGACGTAGTCGATGTTCATCTGCCCGCCGGAGACCGTACTGGCGTTGGGGCCGCCGCCGAACGCGTCGGGGAAGCCGCCGCCCATGGCGAGGTCGTAGATGATGAAGAACGGGTGGTCGACCGCGTTGGCCCAGGTGGTGGCGTCGACCTGGTTGGCCTTGACGGTGAAGTAGTTGGCGCCGTCGAGGTACCACCGGATCTGCTCGGGCGAGGTCGAGCGGTCGATCTGCACCGCGTAGGTGTGGTACCCCGTCTGGCAGCCGGAGCAGGCGCGCTCACCGGAGCCGATGCCGGTCGACTCGTTGCAGGGGCCGCCCGGGTTGGTGCCGCAGTGCAACGTGCCGAACACCGAGCTGCGGGAGTTGATGTCCTCCAGGATGTCCACCTCGCCGGAGGTCGGCCAGGTCACCCCCGACCGCAGCGTGGACCCGAGCATCCAGAACGCGGGCCAGTAGCCGGCCCCGTTGGACGTGTTCAGGTTCGGCTGCTGGATGGAGGACTGCATCATCACCACGCCGCCGGCGGGCGCGCCGAAGGACGACGACTGCGTCTCGATCCGCCCCGAGGTCCACCCCGAGCGCGGGTCGGAGCCGGAGTGCAGCGCCTTCAGCACGAGGTGGCCGTTGCCGTCCTCGTAGACGTTGGAGGTGCTGTTGGTCATCGTCTCGATCTCACCGGTGCCGAAGCTGCTGCCCGGTCCGGTGTCGTACTTCCAGGTGGAGTTCGGCACGCCGGTGCCCGACGCGCCGTTGAAGTCGTCGCTCCACGTGGTGGTGAAGCCGGCCGGCGGGGCGGGGACGGTGTGGGGCGCCGCGGCGGGCGCCAGGGCGGCCGGCGCCGCGGGCGTGGCCGCTCCGCCAGTGCCCGCGGCGGCGGTCAGGCCCGCCAGGCTCAGCGCGCTCACGGCGAGCGCGGCCAGCGCCAGCCGGGCCCTGCCGCGCCGGGCGCGCCGTGGTCCGCTTCCCGGGTCGTGCGGTTCGTTGCGGTGCTGTGCTGCCTGTCCGGTGGGCATGCGTTCTCCTGTCCCGTATGAGGCCGAGGTGGGGGTGCCCCGTGCGCGGTGACCTGAGGGAGCCGCTCGCCCGCGGCGCGGACCGGAGCCCGGGTCCGGAAGGGCGTACCGACCTGACCCACCGCGGCCGTAACCGTTTACGGCACGCGTGCGGGCCTCGCGTCGGACAGCCGGACGGCATCGCTTTCTCTCCTGACCGGGTGGGGGACCGCGTGCAGGGTTCGCTCGGGTGAGAGCGCTCTCTCAGTAAAGGAGTTGTATAGAGGTCCGTCCTCCCGGCGTCAAGAAGGCGCACAGGAACCGCAGTTGGGACGGGTGGTGCGGCGGGGTAATCCCCGCCCGGGAAGGCCGCCGGGAGTTGTCGGGAGTCGCTTGGGAGCCGCCGGATCCGGGCATGCGGAAACCTGCGCGACGGGCTCCCTTCGCCGGCATTGTCCGGATCAGGTGGTGCGGGTCGCCGTCCGGTCCTTCGACCTTCCGGCCTCTCAGCCCGACCGTCGGAGTCGGCCCCGGCGGATACGTGCTCCGCCCGAGTCGGCCGCTCCGGTCGAACTCCCTGGCCCGTCGTGCAGGCCACTTTCCAGAATAACGCTGATATAGCGGGTGAAAAGCCTCTCACGTGAACTTTTCCGACCCCGGGGGAGGGGTGGGCGGCCGGCCCTCGGGGTCGAAGGCGGCCGCGAGCTCGTCGAGCAGGGGCCCGGCGCAGGGGTGGGGGTCGCGGCGCGGGGTGATCGCGTAGATGCCCCGGGTCGGGGGATCCACGAGGGGCACCGTGGTCACGTCGGCCCGCAGCGCGCGGGTCAGCACGCCGGGGACGAGCGCGATGGCGTGGCCGGTCGCGACCAGGGCGGTCTTGCCGGGCAGATCGGCCGCGGCGAGGTCGATGCGCGCGGTGACCCCGGCGCGGGCGGCGTGCCGGCGCAGCAGCGCCGCCGAGCCGTCGTCGTCCTCGACCCAGGTCTCCTCGGCCGGCTCCTGGACCGGCACCGGACCCCGCCCGGCCCTGGGGTGGCCGGCCGGCAGGACGACGACCATCTCGTCCAGCCCCAGGAACCGCCGCTCGACCCGCGCGTCCTGGGGCAGCCCGGGAGGCGCGTCGGTGACGACGGCGACATCGAGGTCCCCGGCGGCCACGCGGTCGTGCAGGGGCCCGCTCAGCCCGGGCAGCAGGCTCCACCGCAGCGGGCCGGCCCCCTGGCTAGGTGTGGCCAAAGCCAGGTCGTAGGATGAGGGGCATGGCCGATGCCCTGAGGAACGCAGCAGACAGCGAAGCGGTCATCGCCCTCTCCGGCGCGTTCGCCGACCGCGACGCCTGGTCGACGGAGCGGTGGTGCTCGATCGAGCGCGCGCTGGAGGTCGTCGGGACCCGGTCGTCGATGATCCTGCTGCGCGAGGTGTACTTCGGAGCCACCCGGTTCGAGGACCTCGTCGCGCGCACCGGGCTGAGCGAGGCGTCCACCGCCGGCCGGCTCAAGCAGATGGTCGCCGACGGCCTCCTCGCCCGGCGGCCCTACCGGGAGCCGGGCGTCCGCACCCGGCACGAGTACGTCCTGACGGCCCGGGGCCGGGGGCTCTTCCCCGTGCTCGTCGCGCTGATGGAGTGGGGCGGCGGCCTGAAGGACCGCCCGTCGGGGGTGGAGTTCGTCCACGCCGGGTGCGGCGGCCGCCTCGGCGCCACGGTGTGCTGCGACGAGGGGCACCGGGTCGGGATGTCCGACACCGAGGCACGGCTGGTCCGTCGCGCGCCGGCGGACCAGCCGTCCGCCGACGCGGCCGGCTGAGCGGCGGCTACCGGGCCGCGCCGCGGTGCCGTACGAACAGCGCGGTCGGCACGGCCGTCACGAGCAGGGCGACGCCGCCGACGAGGAGCCCGAGGTGCACGGCGTCGGTGAAGGCCGGCGGCACGGCCGCGCCGACCGTGCGGGCCAGACCCGCGGGCAGGCCCGCCGCGCTCGCGCCGTGCGAGGCGCCGGTGACGACCCGGTCGGCGCCGGGCCCGGGCACGCCGGCGTCGAGCAGCCGGTCGCGCAGGTTGCGGGGGAAGTGGCTGGTGACGATGGTGCCGAGCACGCTGGGGCCGAGGACGGCGCCGAGCTGACGGGCCATGTTCACCGCGGAGGCCGCCATGCCGGCCTGGACCACGGGCACGCTGTTGACCGCGGCGGCGGTCGAGGGAGCGGTCAGCAGGCCCGAGCCGACGCCGGCCACCAGTAGCCCCGGCCACAGGGACCCGTAGCCGCCCGAGGGCCCCGCGGCCATCAGGACCAGCGCCCCGGCGCCGAGCAGCGCCAGGCCGGCGGTGAGCATGACGGTGAAGCCGATCCTGCGCACCAGCCGTGAGGCCACCGCGCTGATCGCGATGTAGGTGCCGAACATGGGCAGCATCCGCACCCCGACGCCGAGCGGGCTCACCCCGCCCACCCGCTCCATGAACAGCACGGCGAGCAGCGAGATCCCGACGAACCCGAACATGGTCGCCGTGGCCACGCCCATGACCGCGGAGAAGGACGCGCCGCGGAACAGCCTCAGGTCCAGCATCGGGTCGTGGTGGCGCAGTTCGACGCGTATGAACAGCGTCAGCGAGACGGCGAAGACCACGTACATCGCGACGATCGGCGCCTTCCCGTAGCCGGTGGCACCGCCCTGGATGATCGCGTAGGTCGCCGAGGCGGTCGCCACCGTGCCCAGCACGAGTCCGGCCGGGTCCAGCCCGCGGGTGGGGTGCTTGGACTCGGTCACCAGGAGCGGGGCGAGCACGAGTGCCAGGACGCCGATGACCACGTTGATCAGGAAGACGGAGTGCCAGGAGAAGTGCTCCAGCAGGGCGCCGGCGAGCACGGGGCCGATGGCCAGGCCCAGGCCGGAGCAGGCCGCCCAGATGCTGATCGCCGTCGTGCGCTCGTGCGGGTCGGTGAAGGTGGTGCTGACGATGGCCAGGCTCGTCGGGAGCAGCGCGGCGCCGCCGACGCCCATCACCGCCTGACCGGTGATGAGCGCGCCCGGGCTGCCGGACAGGAAGGCCAGCAGGCTCCCGGCCACGAGGACCGCGGCGCCCGCGGTGAACACCAGGCGGCGCCCCACCAGGTCGCCGAGCGTCCCGGCCGACATCACCAGGGTCACCACCGCGAGGCTGTACGCGCTGGTGATCCACACCAGCGTGCTCGCGGCCACGTGCAGGTCGTCCTGGATCTGCCGCAGGGCGGTGATGGTGGAGGACACGTCGACGAAGGCCATCATCACGCCCAGGCACACCACCAGCAGGCCGAACCACCGGCGCCGGCCGCCGTGCGGGCCGGTGTCCCCGGTCGCGGCGGCCGTGCGGGGGGAGACGGGTGCCAGCTGACTATTGGATTCCATAGCCAGGAAGGCTACCGTCCTGGCTCTGAAAAACTCTAGTCAGCCTCGACGTGGATGGTGCAAAAAGGAGTAGCGTGGATGACTGGGGACAGAACCACACAATTCGGGAGGAGGATGGATCGATGGGGCGCAAGGGCAACTGGCCGGTCGACGTCAGGTTCACGTGCGAGACCGGGTCCCGGCGCCGGGTCTACGTGGTCAAGGCGCGCTCCGACGGCGACGCGGCCTGTTCCGCCGTGGTCGCGCAGGCCGACGCCGAGTGCGTGCGCCGCTGCGAGCAGTCGGGGGTGAGCCTGCTCTCGCGCCAGGTGCGGGTGCAGCGGATCGTGCCCGACGAACTGCGGGGCGTCGCGCTGTCCGATCCCCTGCCGCCGCGGGTGTGGGGTTCGCCCGGGCGGGGCCGCCGTTCGAAGGCGGGAGGGGTGATCCCGTGACCCGGTCCTACGAGCAGCGCTGCGTCATCGCGCGGGCGCTCGACATCCTGGGGGAGCGCTGGACGCTGCTGATCCTGCGCGAGCTCGCCATGGAGCCGCGCCGCTTCGGTGAGATCCTCGACGCGCTCCCGGGCATCGGCAACAGCCTGCTGGCCGCCCGGCTCAAGCACCTGGAGGCCAACGGCGTGGTGCGCCGTACCGCGGTCCCGGGGGCCGGACGGGTCGCCGCCTACGAACTCACCGACCGGGGCGAGGCGTTGACGCCGATCCTCGCGGGGCTGGCCGACTGGGGCGCCGGGCTCGGCGACCCTCCGCACGGGTACACCGCGCGGGCCGCCTCACGTCTGACGGCGATGCGGCTGACCGCCTCCGAGGAAGCCGCGCGGTTCGACACCCTCACCCAACTCGAGGTCGGTGACGAGGTGTTCTGGATGCACGGCGACGGCGAGCGGGTCCGGCTGCGGAGGGGGCCCGCGCCCCTGGCGCCCGGGCTCCGGCTGACGTGCGCCGACGACACCCTGACCGCCCTCGCCGGGGGCCGGGAGACCGTGGACGGGGCGGTGGAGAAGGGGGAGTTGGGCGTGGAAGGTGAACTCGGCAGGGCGCGGAGGTTCTTCGAGCTGTTCAACCTGCTGTCGGACGAGCGGTGAGGGCCGGCGGGGGCCGGTGCGGGGTCGGCCGGGAGGGCGGTGGGGCCGGACCGTACGCCGTCGGCCGCGCGCTCAGGCGGCCGTGACGGGCTCGGCCGCGCAGCTCTTCTTCTGGCGGTCGCCTCGACATCGCGTCCGTCGCCGTCGAACGGGAGGAGCGGCCGTGAACGGCGCCGGCGCCGACGGCAGTACGGGGTGGACGCGGCAGCTCACCGAGGGCGGCCCCGCACCGGCCGGGCCCGTCCTCGCCGAGGACGTCGTCCTGGAGGCGTCGGCCCTGCGCGCGCCGCTGCGCGGCCGCGAGCAGGTCGGGACCGTCATGCGGGCGGCCGCCGCCTCCTACGCGCGCCTCGACTTCACCCACGAGGCGACCAACGGCCCCCGCACCTACCTGGAGTGGGAGGCCACCGCGGCGGACGGGACCGAACTGGCGGGCGTCACCGTGCTCACCCGCAACCCCGCGGGGGAGATCGCGCACGTGGCCATCCGTCACCGGCCGCTGGACGGGCTGTTGGAGTTCTCCCGGGAACTCGGCAGGCGCACCGCCCGGGAGGCTTCTTCCACGACGGGCCGTCGCGACGGGCCCCGCGCGCACGGGACCTCCGCGCGGCCGGCGCCTACTCCAGCGCGCCGGCCGCGTTGAGGTCGTCGAAGAGCAACTGGTCGACCGGGGGCACGCGTTCGCGGTCCCCGTAGGAGAACCACGCCACTTCCTCGATCTCACTGCTGGGGGACACCTCGCCGGTGAACTCGGCGGTGTAGCAGGCCATCCGCACGACCGTGTCCTCGCGGAGGCCGGGGACGCCGGCCTCGTAGGTGCCGACGTGGACGGCCGTCCGCGGGTCGAGTTCGACGGTCAACTCCTCGCGGATCTCGCGCAGGACGGTCTCCACGTCGCTCTCGGCCCCCTCGCGCTTGCCGCCGGGGATGTAGAAGACGTCCTTGCCGCGCGGGCGCGCGCACAGGATGCGGCCCTTCTCGATCCGCACCCATGCCACCGTGTCGATCAGCACCGCCACCGCCGCGTCCCGTCCTTCCTCACCCGCCGAGCTCCGGCCGAACGGGACCCTACCCGAGCCGGGCGGGCCCATGAGTGCGCGGACGGCGACACCGACGGACGTCCGTCGAGCCGGGCCCGGCATTCGGGCCCGACTCGACTTCGCGCTGAACGACGGGCGCGTCCGTCCCCGACACTCTGACACCCGGGTACGACAGTGCCCTTGGCCTCCTCGGACCCGGCGGGAGCCGGCCGCACCTTCTGTCATGACCTTCGCGTATATCGGACGTTTATCCCGAACGCGTAGGGTCGCGGAGTGTCTCCGCCCTCCCACGGCGACGCCGCACGCTGTACAGCGGAAGTGATCAACTCACGGATCCGGCGGCTGATGTGCCGTCCCAGCAGCGCCGCACGCACGGCGGAGTACATCCGCCTGCTCGCCTTGTGGGCGGACGCCACCGCCCCGCACCGCGGAGGATAGCGTCCGGGGTGCGGGGCGGGGCTCGTCGGGGCGGATCAGCCGTGGGTCACGTGGAGTTGGTAGATGACGACGCGGGCGCCCTTCGTGGTGCTGGTCGACGAGGTCTGGTTGTAGTCGCCGGCCTTGAAGTACTGGTGGTACTGGTTGAACGAGGACGGGATGGCGTAGCTGGTCGTGGTGCCGTTGACGGTGATCACCAAGGTGGTGCCGTTGCTGACCGCGAGGGTGTAGCCCCAGGTGCTGCCGACCGGCACGTTGCCGAGGGTGTGCAGGGTCTGGCCGCCGGACGGGGAGTTCTCGGTGCCGGCCACGATGTCGCCGTTGGAGTGGTAGTAGAGCTCGACGAGCGGCTTGGTGGAGGTTCCGCCCGAGCCGAGGTGGATCTGGCCGACGCAGACGTTCGAGGTGACGGAGATCGCCCGTACCCGCGCGACGAGTTGGTGGTTGCCGCTGAGCGCCCAGTCGGCCGCGCTGCCGTTGGAGTTCATCTCGCGCAACTCGGAACGGGCGTAGTTGGAGTTGGGCGTGGTGACGCCGGCCTCCGGGTCCCAGAAGGTCATCCCGCCGTCCGAGCCGGTGTAGAAGTACGAGTCCTGGAAGCCGTTCGGGCCCTCCAGGCGGGACGGCGAGATGGTGGTCGGCGACCCGGGCGAGCCGACCGGCTCCTGCAACTCCCACGTGGAGAGGTCGAAGTTGCCGCCGGGCGCGACCGTGTTGTCCAGCGCGGCCGCGGGCGTGCTGCCGAGGATGCCGACGACGCCGGCCAGGCAGGCCGCCGCGGTGGCCGTGAGGAATCGGGAGAGCTTGAGCATGTGGGGGGTTCCTCCGCTCCCTGATGGAGTAGGCGTGAAAGGTCTAGTCCTTTCGCCTCTGGAGTAACATCCTGCCCAGACGGTGTCAATGGCCCCCGGCGGCCTGCCGGTCGGGACCCGTCACCACGGCGCCGTCACGACGCCGCGCCGACCACCTCTCCCGCCGCCGCGTCCGCCGCCTCGGCCTCCTCCGCCCGCCTCGCCCGCGCGGCGGCCCGCAGCGCCGGCGGCAGGACCGCCGCGAGCGCGGCCAGCGCGGCCAGGCCCAGCGCCCACAAAGCGCCCCGGACGCCGAGCCAGTCGCCCAGCACGCCGCCGCCGAGCGCTCCCACCAGCCCGGCCAGCGCCGCGCACACCTGTATCGCCGACATCGCGCGGCCCAGCACCTCCTCGGACATGCCGGACACCAGCACGGAGCTGATCGCCACGTTCGCGATCGCCCCGAAGAACACGGGCGTCCCGATCCCGAGGGCCGCGCAGGTCGCCGCCAGCGGCAGCGGTCCGGCGGCCACCGGGAGCAGCAGGCTGCACAGCATCGCGACGCTGAAGGCGCCCAGCATCACCCGCCGCGCGTCCCGCCCCGGCGTCATCACCTTCCCCGCCACCGCGGAACCGGCGAGCCCCATCAGACCGGAGAGCGCGAACATCGAGCCGTAGGCCGAGGTCGGCAGGCCGACGTTCCGCAGCAGGAACGGACCGGTCAGCGTGCTCACACCCGCCAGCGCGGTCACCGGCACCACGATGAACACGCCCAGCGCGCGGCGGAAGGCGTCGCCCCGGAAGGCGTTCATCCCGGCCGCCGCGCCCCGGACCGTCTCCAGTACCGACGGCGCCGGGCCGCGCTCCACCCGGTCCGGCGACCGCATCGACAGCAGCGCCGCCGCGCTCACCAGGTAGCTCGCCATGTCCACGGTCAGCGCCGTGCCCGCCCCCAGCAGCGCGATGGCGGGACCGGCGAGCAGCCGGCCGGCCAGCGCGGCCCCGTACGTGCCCGCCTGGAGCCGGGCGCGGGCGGAGCCGATGCCCTCGCGGCCCACGAGTTGGCGCAGGTGCAGGAAGTACACGGCGGACGACAGCGTCGACCCGCTGCCCATCACCACGCAGAGCGCGATCAGCCAGAGCACCGACACCACGTGCAGGAACAGGGTCAGCGCCACCACCGCGGTGGCCGCCGCGGCGACCAGGTCGAGCAGCACCAGCGCGCGGCGCGGACGGCTGATCCGGTCCGCGAAGGCGCCCATGGGGAAGCCCAGCAGCAGGATCGGGGCGGTCGTGGAGGCGCTGATCAGGCCGATCTCGCCCGCCGACGCACCCAGCGTGACGACGGCCACGACGGGCAGCGTGATGGTGCTGAACACCGAGCCGAACGCGGACGTGGTCTGCCCGGTCCAGTAGAGGTTGAGGTCACGGCGGTTGCTGGCGGGCGGCGCGGGAGTTCCCTCGGCCGGTTCGGCGGTGGTGGTGTGCGGGTGGGCCATCAGAACACCTCACGGGGCCACGGCGGGGTGGGCGGCGAGCGCGTCCACGGTGAAGAGCGGATCGGGACGCGGGTCGAGCAGTTGGGCCAGGAACAGCAGCACGCCGGACGAACCGCTCCACAGGTCGGCGCTGAACCGCATCAACTGGTCGCCGAGGAACCGGACTCCGGTCGGGTGCGGCACCGCGAACTTGAACAGCCCGCGCGCCACCCGGACCGCGTCGCGGCGGCTGTCCTCGTCGCCGGTCAGCTCCGCGTGCCCGGCCAGCGCGAACCCCAGCCCCGCCAGGCCCTGGTGGAGCCCGGACATCACGGTGAACGTGGTCCGCAGCGGGGCGAGCAGCCGCGGCAGCGCCTCGGCCAGCCGCTCGTCGTCCACCATCCGCAGGTGCCGGGTGACGGTGTGGACCATTCCCGCGGAGCCGGCGAAGAGGTAGGGCAGGGTGCGCCGGTCGGCCGCCGAGACCGGGAAGGTGAGTCCCGGGCCCTCCGGGTCGGTGGCCCGGTCGAGTTCGGCGTGCAGCAGCCGGGTGCCGCGTTCGAGCAGGTCCCGCTCGCCCGTCACGGCGGCGAGCTGCTGGAGCATCAGGGCGATGCCGGTGCGCCCGTGCAGCAGGCCGGTCGCGTCGTCGGCGCCCAGGTGGCCGGCCAGTTCGCCGTCCGGCGGCAGCGCGGCGGCCAGTTCCCTCGCCCGGTCGACGTGGCGGTCGTCGCCGGTGTGGCCGTACAGCGCCAGGTGCGCCATGGCGATGCCGGCCGTGCCGCCGAACATCGTCGCCGACGCGCCCGCGGTCGTGAGCGGGTGCCGGTCGGCGGCGGCCAGCAGTTCGGTGGCCCGCGCGAGGCGCCCGTGTCCGGCGA
Organism: uncultured Actinomycetota bacterium; assembly: GCA_963756705.1. Lineage (GTDB taxonomy): Bacteria > Actinomycetota > Actinomycetes > Streptomycetales > Streptomycetaceae > Actinacidiphila. Next base: position 224,095 of record CAVWOS010000015.1, read on the forward strand.
GCACCAGGGCGATCCCGGCCGATCCCGAGTAGAGACCGGGGGCCAGCGTGCCGACCGCGCCGAGCGCGTCGTCGCTCAGCCGGTCCACCAGCCCGTCGGGCAGGTCCCGGCCGGCCCTGCCGAGCGCGTGCACGACGCCCGCGGTGCCGTACGCCAGGCACAGGTGGTTGGTCTGGTATCCCTCGGGGATGGTGGGGAACACCGGGTCCGGGCGGTCGAGTCGGGCCATCGCCAGCAGCGCGTCCCCGGTGCGGTCCCGCAACTCCGCCAGGTGCCGCAGCGGTTCGGCGGCGACCTCCTCCGGCGACGGCAGCGCGGTGACGTCCCCGGCCGGTGCGGCCTGCGGGTGGAAGCGGGTGGCGCGGTCCCACAACTCGTCCGGCACCGGGGCGCGTTCGGACAGTTCGGCGTACAGGTGCGGCAGCGCGGCCCGGTTGCGCCGGACGACTTGGTGGAAGGGGCCGAGCAGCAGCAGGGCGAGCGCGGCCAGGCCGTAGTCGTCGTGGATCCGCGGGTCGTCGCCGACCAGTTCGGGCGGGGCGACGTAACCCGGCGTGCCGATCAGCCGGAACGGACCGCTGCCGAGCCGGTGCGCGGCCTCGAAGTCGATCAGCCGGATCCGCCCGTCCTCGGTGACCAGGACGTTGCCGGGGCTGACGTCCACGAACACGTAGCCCAGCGCGTGCAGCCGGTCGAGCGCGCGCTCGATCCCGTCCAGGAACTCCAGGCAGCGCGCGTAGTACGTCTCGTGGTCCTGCCTGGTGCGGCCGACGCCGAGCATCGGCTGGTGCTTGGCCATCCAGCTGCCCAGCGGCTGGCCGTCGATGAACTCGGTGACCAGGAAGTCGTGTTCGCCCTGGCGGAAGAAGGCCAGGGGTTCCGGGGCCAGGCCGGGGTCCCGCTCGTGCAGGGCGCGCAGGATCTCCCACTCGGCGCGCAGCTGCTCGGGCGCGGGGGAGTCCGCCTCGCCGACCCCGCAGTGCGCCCGTGCCTCCTTGAGGAACACCTCGCGTCCGGTGGCCTCCTGGTGACCGGAATAGGTGCCGCCGGCGTTGGAGAAGCGGATGGAGGAGTCGAAGGCGAAGCCCTGGAAGCGGATGGACTTCTTGGCCGCGGGCTCCTTCGCCGAGGGTGCCTTCGTCGCGGGCGCGGCGGTCTTCGCCTCCGGCGCGGGCGTCTTCCGCGCCGGCGTCCTCGCCCGCAGGAAGGGATCGGTCACCCCTTCCGGCAGGTGGAAGGCCACTCCCCGGCGGTCCTCCACCCACCGGTCGGTGCTCGTGCGCACCAGGGGCGTCCGGGTGCCGTCCGCGTTGAGCCGGTCCTTCGGCGCGAAGGCGCCGTAGCGGTAGTGGACCGTCCGGGAGTCGCGGTACCGCCGGTCGGTGAGGATGTACGGACCCTCCTCGTCGGCCAGCGCGGCGCTCAGCGCCTCCATCAGTTCGCGGGCGGCCTCGGCGCTCGTCGGGTAGGCGGCGACGAACTTGCCGCTCTGCGGGCGGGCCGCCTGCTTGTGGTGGGCCCACCAGTAGAAGAGGTGGCACGACAGGTGCTTGAAGGCGATCTCCCGCTCGAAGCAGATGCCGGCGACGACGTCGAGCACCGCCTGCTGGCGTCCCGGCCGGGCCGAGACGTGGACCTTCCACCCCTCACCGACACCGCGCAGCAGACCTTCGCGGTACCACATGCTCCACACGCCGGACTCCGCGAGCTTCCAGTCCGCGGGTACCCCGGGCGGCGTGTAGACCTGGCCGCGGTCGCTCGCGGTCTCCAGCGGGGCGTAGTAGTCGCTGTCCGCCACGGCGTACCGGAGGGGGAGGTTCATCGGCATTCTCCAGAGCGGTTTGGTGCGGCGGGTGCGGCGGGCCGCGGGCCGGTGGGCCTTCCTGAGCCGACCGGGCCGGAAAAGCCGCGAGCCGGTGAGGCGCCCGTGCGGGCGCTCCACCGGCTCGTCGGGGATCAGGCGCAGGCGGCCAGGCTGACGGTGCTGCCGTCGCCCATGACGGGCTCGCTGGTGAAGCCGTCCTTACCCTCGAGCTCCTGCAGGGAGAGCGGGTTCGCGCTGTGACCCTCGACGTCGTTCTCTTCGGTCTCGGGGGTGGGCTCGATGGCGTCGGTCATGATCGTCTCCTTCTCGTCCGGGGAAGCACCGGGGGGTGCGGCCACTGGGGCTGTGAGAAGAACGTTAGGAGCGGGCAGTTCGAGAACCGGTCGAGGGCCGGTACACATGTGGTATTGCGGCAGGCGGGAGGAGTTGACGCCGCTTGCGGCGCCGCCGGACGGCCGACCCCGCGGGGGCCGCGCGCCGGTGAGCCGGCGGCCTCGGTGCGCGGCGCCGGGTGGCTGCCGGCCGCGCTCGCCGAGGCGGTCGAGCGCCGGGCGGCGCCGCCCGGGGCGGGCTGGGCGTCGGTGCCTCCGCCGCCCCGGACGCCGCCCGCGCTCGCGGGCCGCACGACCGCCGACCCGCCGCCCGGCGGGGCCCCGGTGTACGCCGCTGAGACGGGGGAGGGTTCGCCGCCCGGCCATTTCGGGGCGGTGACGGCGGACGTTCCGCCGGGGTGGCCCGATCCGCACGCGGCGGTGACGGCGGACGCGGTGCCGGGCCCGCGCGGGGCGGCGGACGTGGGGGCGGGTTCGTACGCGGCTGGTGCGGGGGCCGGTTCTTCGCAGGGGGCCGTGACGGTGGAGGGGTCGTCGGCAGCGAACGGCGCGCGTACGGCCGGTGGGGCCGCCGGTTCACGGGGGTACGGCACCTCCGGGACGCCGTCAGGCGACGCCTCGGCGCGGACGCGCCTCACGCGACGGCGGATGCTGGTGGCGGCCGCGGCCGTCCCTCTCGCCGCCGGAGCCGCGCTGGCGCTGCGGGAGGCGCTGTCGCCGTCGGGCCGTCGAGCGGCGGCGTCCCCGCACTCCTCGGCGCCGAGCGCGGCGGGCCCGAGCACGCCGCCGCGGCCCACCGCGCCGCCCACCGCCGTGCTGCGCTGGCGGACGAAGGCCGACGACGACACCGAGCGCTTCCCCGACCTCTACGCCACGTCCGGGGTCGTCGTCACGGCGAACACCACGCACACGCTCCACGCCCGCGGCATCGACGCGCGCACCGGGAGGATTCTGTGGAGCCACCCGATCGACGTCGCGCCCGAGACGCGGATCGCCGTCGGGTCCGACGCGGTGTACCTCGTCGAGGAGCCGAAGGGCGCCACGTCCCTGGTCCATGCGGTCGCCCCGCTGTCCGGGGCGGTTCGGTGGACCTACCACGTGCCGGAACTCGACTTCGTCTGGCAACTCGCGGCCTCCGGTACGACGGCCCTGGTGGTCGCCAACTCGGCCGTCACCGCGCTGGATTCGAGGACGGGGCACCGGCGGTGGCAGGCGAGGCCGTCCTCGCTGGACATCCAGTTCATGGCCGCCGGGCACGGGCTCGTGGTCGTTCCCGCGAACGGTGCTCTGACCGCGCTCGAATTGGGCAGCGGCCGCACCGCTTGGAGGAGCCGGAAGGCCGCCGACCCGCCCCAATTCGCCCTGATCGGCGAGGGGTTGGTCATCAGCGGCGACAACTACGGCGTGCTGTCCGCGTTCCACGCCGCCGACGGCAGGACCGCCTGGAGGAAGACCCTGGACTACCGGACGTCGGTGAGCCGCACGGGCGGCGGCATGCTCTTCCTCGACGACCAGGACGGCCACGTCCGCGCGCTGCGGGCCGCCACGGGCGAGGAAGCCTGGGCCCACCCGCCGGGCCAGGGCCGCTCCGCCCCGTTCGGTGGCTGCACCGTCCTCGGCTGCGCCGACGGCGCCGTCTGGGTGGGCACCTCCACGGTGAACGGCACCGTCGCCGCCGCCCTCGACGCGGCCGACGGCCACGTGCTCTGGACCTACGGTGCCGACTCCACCGGCGACGGCAGCGACGCGATCGACGCCGGCTCGGCCGCCCTCACCTCCAACGGCCTCGTCCTCCTCGGCACCTACGGCGGCTACATCGAGGCGGTCAGCCCGCCGGGCGGCACGAAGGGAACGGCGGTGATCTGACCCGTCCCGGTGGGGGCCTCTCCTCCGCCGCACTCGGCCGAAGCGCCCGCGGCCCGGCGGCGGATGCGGCGCCATGGCACGAACCAGCCCACGCGAGGGCCCCATTGAGGCCGCCGGGCCACGGCTCGGGTGAAGGGCACCTCAGGGCTGTGCGCTGCTGATCTGGTTGTACGGGGCTCGGGCGCGAACCGGCCCGCGCTGCGGCTGCGTTGAGCACGTCTCGCAACGGCTTGGGGTGAATAGCGCACCGAGTGCGGCTACTTGGGACCGTGCCGTTGGCCTGACCGTACGGCGTCCCGCCCGAAGCGGCCCGCGTGCGGGTTCCGTTGGGGCCGCCAGACCACGGCTTGGGTGAAGAGCACACTGGGGCTAATGCGGCGTTGGTCTGGTTGTACGGGGTTCGGGCGCGAACCGGCCCGCGCTGCGGCTTTGTTGAGCCCGAAGGCGCTGCCTCGCCGAAGCGCTCGCCGGCCTGCACCGCACCGGGATGGTCCACCTCGACGTCACGCCGGGCAACGTCCTGCTGACCGCGGACGGGCCGCGCCTGATCGACTTCGGCATCGCCGCCGGCGCGGGCGCGACGGGCCTCGCGGGCTCGTGGGGCTTCATGTCCCCGGAGCAGGTGGCGGGTCGGGCGGGGCCGCCGAGCGACGTCCACTCGCTGGGCTCGACGCTGGAGTACGCCTGGGGCGGGGCCGCGGCCCAGGCGGGACCGGACGACGGGGACGCCGCCCTCCTGCGTGCACTGGTCGCCGACTGTCGCCGGCCCGACCCCAATTCCCGGCCGACCGCCGAGGAGGTGGTGCGGCGGCTCGCCCCGGCGGGGGAGGACCCCGAGGGCACGGCGGACCCCGCCGACTGGCTGCCGACGGGGATCGTCACGGCCATCGCCGCGAGCGCGAGCGAAGCGGACCACCCGCCGCTGCCCGCACCGCCGCCCGTTCCGGCATCGCCCCCGCGCCCCACCACCCCGCGCCGCCGTCTGCTGCTGTTCGGCGCCGCGGCCCTCGTGGCCGGCGGCGCGGCAACGGCCGCCGCGCTCGCCCTCGACGGGCACGGCTCCTCGTCCTCCGCGGCCGGGCCGCCCGCCACCCCGAAGCGGCAGGGCACCGCGCCCGCGAGCACCGTCACCACCACCGGGCCGACCCCGCCGGCCCCCGCCGCGACCCCACACCGACCCCCGCGTCGTCCACGCTCGACCTGACCATCACCGGCGACGGCCCGCTGACCGACCTCGCGTACGCCCTGAACGGCACCTGGACGCGGCTGAAGGACGTGCGCCTCCCCTTCCACCGCACCCTCCACCTGCCACGACCGGACGGCACCGGCGAATGGCGGCTGCGGCTGGAGTTCGCCGCGGGCCACGTCCGGGCCCGGGTGGTGGCGGACGACACCCCCACCGTGGACCGGCACCTGCCCGACCCGACCGTCCCCGGCTCCACCTTCTACCCCACCGGAATGGACACCGGCGGAACGGTCAGCGCCACGGGACCCTTCCCGACCCTCGGCGGCTGAACCCCGGGCGCCGCCCCACCCCGCGCCCGCGGCAACCGGCAGGTCAGGACGCGGCCCCGGCGGGGTGGGCGGAGGCCAGGGCCGCCTCGGTGTCGGCCGTGACGAGGTCGGCGTTGATGTGCGCGCCGGCCAGGGCACCCGCCGCGGCGGAGGCGCCGACCTGGGCGGTGAGGTCGGTGGCGTTGCCGGCCACCCACACCCCCGGGACGCCGGTGGTGCCGGCCTGGCCGGCGGTGAAGCGGCGGCCCATTCCGCCGGGCAGGTCCTCCATCGGCAGGCCGAGCCCGGCCAGGCCGTCGGTGCGGGCCCGCAGCCGGGTGGCGACCGCGAGCACCCGCCGGGGCACGAACTCCCCGTCGTCCAGCCGTACTCCGGCCAGGGCCCCGCCGTCGTCGGTGACGGCCCGCTCCACCCCGGTCTCGACGATCCGGATGCCGCGCGCGGCGAAGCGCTCCCGGACGTCGTCGTCGAGGTCGGTGCCGCGGCGGAAGTAGACGAGGTCGTCGGTCAACTGCCGGAACAGCAGCGCGTGGTGGATCGAGGCCGGACCGACCGCCAGCACGCCGAGGAGTTGGTCGCGCACCTCCCAGCCGTGGCAGTACGGGCAGTGGACGACGTGGTCCCCCCAGTGCTCGGCGAGGCCCGGCACCTCCGGCAGTTCGTCGCGCAGGCCGGTGGCCACCAGCAGGCGGCGGGCGGTCAGGACGCGGCCTCGGCGAGGGTGACGGTGAAGCGCGGGTCGCCGCCGGGCGCCGGGGCGGCGGGGACGGCCGACGCCACCTCGCCGGGGACGACCAGCCCGCCGTAGCGCCGCACCTCCGCGCGGCCGGTGCGCAGCAGGTCGGCCGGCGGCACGCCGTCGAGGCCGAGCATGCCGTGCACCCCCGCGGCGGGCGCGTTGCGCGGGTCGCCGCCGTCGATCACGACGACCGCGCGCCGCGAGCGGGCGAGCATCAGCGCGCCGTTCAGCCCGGCGGGGCCGCCGCCGATCACCACGGCGTCGACGGTCTCGGCCGGCAGGGTGTCGGCCGGTCGGTCGCCGGTCGTGCGGGCGGGGTTCGTCGCAGCCATGACGTCAGCCTTTCCTCCGCGGGACCCGGCCCGTGCCGGGTGCCGTACACGTGCGACGCTAAGCGCGCTTTGCCGAGAAGGCATACGATGTTGCGCATGACGCAAGACGACGGTGAGCTTGACAGCCTGGTGCGCAAGAGGATCCGGGCGCTGCGGGTGGCGCAGGGCTGGTCGCTGGCGGAGCTCGCCTCCCGCGCCCGGCTCAGCCAGTCCACCCTGTCCCGGATCGAGAACGGTCAGCGCCGCCTCGCCCTGGACAGCCTCGTCGCCCTCGCCCGTGCCCTGGACACCTCGCTCGACCAATTGGTCGAGACCGCCACCGACGACGTGGTCACCAGCCCGGTCATCGACGCGGCCCACGCGACGATGCGCTGGCCGGTCAAGGCGGATCCGGGCCTGACGGTCGTGCGGCAGCGGATGACCGAGCCGCCGCCGGACAACCCCGCGCGCATGCGCGCCCACCCCGGTCGTGAGTGGCTGGTGGTGCTCTCCGGCACCGCACTCCTGCTGCTGGGCAACCGGCGCTTCCGCGTCGAGACCAACCAGGCGGCCGAGTTCCCCACCATGCTCCCGCACGCCATCGGCGCCGTGGGCGGGCCCTGCGAGACGCTGGGCATCTTCGACCGCGACGCCCGGCGCGGCCACCGGCGCCCCGACCAGGAGCCCGAGCCGCCCCGGCGGTGACGGCCCCGGCTGCGGCCGTTTGCGTCTCCGGCAGCACGCCGGGCCATCGTCTTGCGCGTCCGGGAACGCGCCACGCGCCGAGCGCGCGGCCGTCCTAGCGTGCGGTCATGAGCCACGCATCCCCGCACGCACCGCACGGCGCCCCTGCCCACCAAGCCGCACCCCTCCTGCCATCGGGCCCCCGACGAGCCCGACGGCCAGGCGGACTTCCTCGACCTGGAGGAGCGGGCGCTGGCCGAGCACCTCGCCTCGCTCACCGCGTGGCTGCCGCTCGCCACCTCCCCGCGGCACATCGTGGATCTGGGCTGCGGAACCGGCGCGGGCACCTTCGCGCTGCTCGCCCGCCACCCCGAGGCGCGCGTCACCGCCGTCGACGCCTCGCCCGCGCACCTGAGCCGGCTGCGCGAGAAGGCGTGCGCGGCGGGGGTGACCGACCGGGTCGACGCCGTCCGGGCCGACCTCGACGCGCGGTGGCCCGACCTCGGCGCGCCGGATCTGGTGTGGGCCTCGGCCTCGGTGCACCACCTCGCCGACCCGGACCGGGCCCTGCGCGCGGTCCATGACCTGCTGGCGCCCGGCGGCCTGTTCGCCGTCGTGGAGCTCGCCGGTTTCCCGCGGTTCCTGCCCGCCACCGCGCCGGAGGAACGGCCCGGCCTGGAGGAGCGCTGCCACGCCGTCCTCGCCGAGCGGCACGCCGCCCGCATGCCGCACCGGGGCGCCGACTGGGGTCCCCGGCTGGCCGCGGCCGGGCTCACGGTCGAGGCGGAGCGCACTGTCGCCGTGCACGTCGGCGCCGCCCGGGACGAGGCCGTCGGCGCATACGCGGTGAGCAGCCTGCGCCGCCTGCGGGACGGCGCCGCGCACGCCCTTCCCGCCGAGGACGTCGCCGCGCTCGACCGGCTGCTCGACACCGGCGGCCCCGGCAGCGTCCTGCGCCGCGACGACCTCGCGGTCCGCACGGAACGGACGGTGTGGGCGGCACGGCGCACCTGAACGGGCCGTCGTTGCAATACGGTTCGCGACGACGACGGTTGGGCGGGCCCGCAGAGGAGCCCGGCCCGGGTTCGGAGAACGCGCTCCGGCGGGGTGCCGGGACGTCCGCCGCCCCGGGACGACGCCCTACGGTCCGGCGTGATGCCCTGTCAGGCACCAGGGAGCACCGCGTCGCGTGCGGGGGAGGGACACCGCGTTCGACGTCCTCGAACCGGAGGACCCGCGGCCGGTCGGGCGGTACCGGCTCCTCGCGCGGATCGGCGCGGACGCTACGGGTCAGGTGCTCCTCGGGCGTGCGCCAGGCGGCCGTCCGCTCGGGTGCACGCCCGAGCGGAACCGGCCCGCGACGGCGAGTTCCGTCGCAGCTCCGTCTGCGAGGTCACGGCCGCGCGCAGGGTGAACGGCGCTGTCACCGCCGGGCCGTCGGCGCCGGCCCCGAAGGCTGCCCGGCCCCCGGACGGCGACGGCGTACGTGACCCCGGCGTGCCGCAGGGCGAGGCCGTCGCCCTGAACGGCCCCTGGCCGACCCGACCCGTGCGGGCACTCGGCACAGGCCCGGCCTGCGCGCCACGACCGCCGCCCCGATCCCCCTTCCCGTGACCGACGTGAAAGGCCGCCGATGAGCTACTCCCTGCGGGCGGACGTCTCGATGACGGACACCGACACCGGCCTCGTGCTCCTGGACGAGCGCGCCGGCACGTACTTCCAGATGAACGCCACCGGTGCCGTGGTGCTGCACCGACTGCTCGACGGGGCCGGGCACTCCGGCGCCGTCGCCGTGCTCCAGAACGGTACGCGGTCGGCGCCGACCGGGCGGCGGCCGACGTGGACGCGCTGCTGGACCGGCTCTCCTCGACCGGCCTGATCGTGCGGACCGGCGCATGAGCGTCTCCACCGTCGTCGCCCGGGACGGCGCCCGGCCGCCGTTGCGCCTCCGGCTGCTGGCGCGGGCGGCCGTCGGGATCGCCCGGATCGTGGAGCGCCGCCCGCCCAAGAGCATCAAGGCCCTGCTCACCCGGGCCAGTGCCGGCGCGGCCCCCGCCACGTACGCGCAGGCCAGCGCCGCCCGGCAGGCGGTCCTGGCGGTCAGCGTGCGGTGCACCGGTGAGGGCTGCCTCCAACGGTCCATCGCCACCGCGCTGCTGTGCCGGTTCCGCGGGGTGTGGCCGACCTGGCGGACCGGCGTGCGGGTGGACCCGTTCGCCGCCCACGCGTGGGTCGAGGCCGAGGGGGTCCCCGTGGACGAGCCCCACCCGGCGGACACCTACCGGCCCCTCCTCACGGTCGCGCCGCACGGGCCTGACCTCGCGGCGGCCCGGCCGGGGCGGTAGGGGGCCGTTCGGGCCGGTCGGAGCCGTTCGGGCCGCTCCGGACCGTCCTCGGCCGTCCGGGGCCGTTCGTGACCGGGCGGGTTTGCGGCGCGCGGGCCGGGCAAGGCGTGCCCGTTGAGGAAATGGAGGCCCGAGATGTCCACAGGAGTCGTCGCCGCAATCGTGGTGGTCGTCCTCGTCGTGATCGCGGTCGTCGCCGTGCTGGCGGCGCGCGGTGGCGCGAGCGCCGGCCGCCTCAAGCACCGGTTCGGCCCGGAGTACGACCGCAGTCTCGCCCGCCACCAGGGCGACGAGAAGGCGGCCCGCAAGGAACTGGCCGCACGCGTGCAGCGCTTCGGCACGCTGGAGCGCAAGGCGCTCCCGTCGGCCGAGCGCGACCGCTACACCGATCGTTGGGGCGCCGTCCAGGCGCACTTCGTCGAGGAGCCGGCCGCGGCCGTCGCCGAGGCCGACCGGCTGATCGCCGAACTGGCCACCGACCGCGGGTTCCCCGAGGCGGGATCGCCCGAGCACTTCGACGCGCTGTCCGTCCACCACGCCCACCACGTGCAGGGGTACCGCCAGGCCCACGCGCTGACCGAACACGCGCACGCCGGCGGGCAGGGCGCCACGGAGGACCTGCGCCAGGCGCTGGTCGCCGCGCGGCACCTCTTCCGGGAACTGCTCGCCGACGACGGCAAGGCGCCGGGCGGCAACGGCCCGGCCCCGTCCGCGAAGAGCGAGGCGCGCGAGCCGTCCGTGGCTCCCGCGACCTCCGGGGCGTCCGGTGCGGACACCTCCGCCACGGCGCCGGCCCGTACCGCGTCCGACACGGACACGGACGTGAAGCACGGCGGCCCCGACGACGAGAAGGCGGCCCCGCCCGAGCACCGCTCGCTCAGCGCACGGTTCGCCGCCCTCACCGGCTCCGGGCGGAAGGACCACGCGGACGCATGAGCGCCTACACGCACCCGGAACGTCCCCACCCGGCCCCGCCCCGCGTCCCCCGCACCACCGCGCAGTCCCCGAGGAGGCGGTCACGATGACCAGCGAGAGACACGACAGCCACACACCCGACGACCGGACGAACCGCCGCGGCACCGACCTGCCGCCGGACGCCCCCGAGCGGAGCTCCGACGACACCGCCGCCGCGTCCGCGTCCGGCGCCGCCGGCGGGGTGCCGGGCCCGCGCCCGCCGAGCGACGAGACCGCCGCGGCCGCCGGCCGCGTACCGTCCCCCGGTACGTCAGTTGATGCCCGAGGTGACGTGTCCTCAGCGAACGAGGACGACCCCGATCCGGCGGACCGTGAGGCGCGGGGGCGCCCCCGTACCGCCGGTGCGGCCGGTCCCTCCGCCGACGGATCCGACGACGCGTTCCGGAGCCGGGTGGCCGGCAGCGACACGGCCTCCGCCGACGGTTCGGCGGCATCGAGTACGGGTACGGTTCCCCGCCCTGCCGCCGGGCGCGACACGGCGTCCGCAGACGGTTCGGCGGCGTCCGGTTCCGGTGCGGCCTCAGGTCGTGCGGGGGCCGGCCCCCGGGCGGAGCGCTCCTCCGGCGGGATTCCCGACGCCTACGCGGCGAACCGCGAGGACGCGGTGGAGCCCGACGCGGCCGACGGGTACCCGGTCACCGGTGCGGGCCTGCCGCAGCGGCCCACGTCGGCGCCGGGGGTGGGCTCTTCGGCCGCCACAGCGGATGCGGAGGACACCGGTTCGGCCGACGGCGGGGACAAGGAACCCGACCGCCTCACCGCCCGGATCGAGCACGCCGTGGGCACCTTCGTGGACGACCCGCACGCGGCCGTGCGCGAGGCCGACGCCGTCCTGGACGAGACCGCGCGGAGGCTGGCGCGGCTCCTGGACGAGCGGCGCGCGCTGCTCCGGGACAGCTGGAGCGGCCGCGAGGCCGAGGACACCGAGCGGTTGCGGGTCGCCCTGGTCCGCTACCGCGACATGACCCGCCGCCTGCTGGACGTCGCCTGACGCGTCCGGCCCGCGGTGGCCGCGGCCCCCTTCCGACCTGGGCCGCACCCCGGCACGCCCTCCGTCATCCCCCTCCGCGGAGGGCGTGCCGCATGCCCGCTCACGGGCGGCGTCAGAGGATGCCGTTGAGATGGGCGGCGAGCGGGCGCAGCCGGTCCGGGAGGTCGACGAACGGCCGGCCGGCCGCGCGGAATTCGCTCGGCGGGCGCCCGAAGGCATCCTTGACCGGAGCGGGGGCGTGGCCTCCCGGAACCCGCCGCGTCCCCGGCGGATCGGTGCGGTGCTCCGCCGGGAACGGGCCGATGCCGTCGGCTACTCGAAGAACTTCAGGCCCCATCCGGTGTCGGAGGTCGCGCCGGGGACGTTGGCGCGGCTGTAGGTGGTGTTGCCCCACCAGCAGAACGAACCGGTGTACCAGTAGCGGTTGCCCCAGGAGTACGTCGTGCCCTTGGGGACCGCGTGGAACATCAGGGGGAAGGTGGGGCCGGCCGGCGGGCTGGTGTTGATGTCGCCGTTGAGCAGCACGAAGCTGTGGCTGCCGGGGCCGTTGACGTAGAGCGTCGGGTCCCAGCCGGCCATCATCGTCGCCCGGTTGGAGCCGAACAGGCAGCCGTTCGACTTGTACCAGTCCCACACGTAGGTCGGGTCGCCGCCGGCGCGCAGCCGCAGGTCGGCCAGGCAGTACTGGTCGCTCCAGCTGCCGTTGGCGGAGTACACGATGTGCAGCTGGCCGTTGGGGTCCTTGATGGCCGCGGGCGCCTCGTTGATGTACGGGTTGCCGACGACCCGCTCCCAGCTCTCGCGCGGCTGGGAGATGATGTAGCGCGCGCCTGTGGGCGTGGTCGGGCTGCTCATCCGGGCGATGTAGAGGTTCTGCTCGACGTTGGTGTCGCCCGCCCAGCCGGACCAGACGAACCAGCGCTGGCTGTTGAAGGTGAACATGTTGCCGTCGATGGCCCATTTGTCGTCCGGCAGGGCCAGTTGGGTCTCGCCGGAGTAGCCGCTGTTCGCGGTGGCGGAGCTGATCACGAACATCCGGTGGGCCGTACCGGCGCCGGCGCTGAAGTAGATGTAGTAGCGGCCGCTGTCCACGATGATCTCGGGGGCCCAGACCTCGCCGCGTCCGTGGGTGTCCGACCAGACCTGCCGGGGGGACGCCGAGCCGAGGGCGGCCGTGGAGGACGCCTCCCGCACGGAGATGCCCCCGCCGGTCGACTCGGCGGAGATGTAGGTGCTGCCGACCCGGATCACGCTGGGGTCCGCGTTGTGGATGCTGGTCTGGGTCGCCAGGGCGGGCGTGGGGCTCGCCAGCGACAGCAGGGCGGTCAGGGCGCCGATCAGGGTGAGGGCGGCGGCGCCGGAGAGCCATCGGCGTAAGGTCATCCCGTCAGGATTCCGATTGACCGTGGACATGTCAACGATGTCATGGGGTCATCGGCCCGGGCTGCGTACCCCCCGGCCCCCCGCCCCCGGCCCCCCGTACCCTCGTACCCCGGCCCCCGTACCCTCGTTTCCCGGCTCCGGGTCAGGGCCGCCGGGCCGCGCCGGAGTCCGCGCTGATCCGCAGCGCGGAGGTGTCGACGGCCTCGAAGTCGGAACCGGTGAGCGCGCCCAGCGCGTGCAGGGCGTCGTTGTTCCAGTGGTCGTCCTGGGTCCCGGAGACATACCAGGCCGAACCGTTGTCGGCCACCATCGCGCCGTACGTCTTGAGGGCCTGCGCCACGATCCTGGCCTGCGCGGGCAGCCCGGAGATGTCCACGTCCGCCTTCAGCCGCAGCCGCAGCCCCATCGGCGGCAGGTCCGCGTCGCCGCTCGACGAGGCCTGGTGGCGGGCCGGCCACAGGTACGCGCTCTGCGTGCGCGGCACGGTGATGCGCAGCGCGTGGTCGATGACGCCGGTGCGGACGTCGTCGTAGCGGACCAGCCCGGCGAAGATCGACAATCCGGCGGCGTCGGCGGAGGTCCAGCCGGACGGCCGCAGCCGGTCCGAGCGCAGGTCGAAGACCGCCCCCGAGCCCGCGTGCCAGGACGAACCCGACTCCTGCTCGGCGCCGTAGAGTTCGTAGACCCGGCAGGCGCTCCTGTCGAAGGCGATGACGTGCCGGTCCCCGTCCGCGTGGACGCCGCCCTCGACCAGCGCGCCGGCCGGGATGCGGTACGGCCCCGGGTCGCTCTCGTCGGCGTAGTCGAAGGACACCTTGGCCGCCGGCGTGCCGGGCGGGACGTCGGTGACCGGGATGCCGAAGGGCGCGCCGTCGTACGTCCCCGAGCCGAAGTCGGCGTGGACGTGGGCACCCGCGCCGATGGCGGAGACGTAGGCGGCGGAACGCGAGGCGACCGGCAGGGTGTCCACCCTCGTGCGCCAGATGCTGTCCGCGGGGGCGACCTGGCAGCCGGAGCCGCCGGCCGCCGGCGCGGACGCGCTCTTGTGCGGGGACGGTGTACGGGTCGCCTTGCGCGCGGCGGCGCGGTGCGAGGCGCGGGCCAGCGGCGACGCGGCGGTAGTGGCCGGGGACGTGCTCGCCGCCGGCGGTCGCGCGTCGGCCGTGGGACGCGCCGCGGGCCCCCGCAGCTGCGTCCACGCCGCGACGGCTCCCAGCAGGACCGCGCACACCGCGAGGACGGCCGCCAGCGGGTGCCGGGTGAGCCGTCCGTACCAGGGGGTCCGGGACCGGTGGCGGGCCGCAGCGGGCATCGGGCTGACCTCGTATTCCTGACGTGACGGGTGACGCGGGAACGAGCGGCGGCCGCCCGTACGGCGTCGACGGTCCCCTGGTCCGGCCGGGGGCGCGGTCGCCGGGGCGCGGCGGGCGCCCACACTCTAGCCGGGCCGTTCGCTCGTGTGTTCCCGCGTACGCCGAAATCCGTTCCCGCCCAAGGGGATTCCGCCCGGGATTCCGCCCGTCCGGCGCGCTCAGCCCGCGCAGCGGTACAGGAAGGTGACCGAGGACGACCGGGGTTGGGCGCCCAGGACGTCCAGCGTCGCGATCGCCGTGTAGGAGCCGGGACCGTCGAAGGTCCACAGCAGGACGACGTCGGTGCTGTGGTGGCCCTTCGTCACGCGCTGCGTCAGCTCGTCGGAGACCGTGCCGTCACTGCGCCGCCACCGGTAGTGGAGGCTGCCGGGGCCGCCGCTGGTGCGCACGGTGCCGATCACCTTCGCCGTGCTGTGGCAGCCCTGGACCTCGGTCCCGTTGCGGACCGAGACGCCCTCGATCTTCACCGGGGTCGGCAGCCGCTCCCAGCCCAGGTACGCCAGCACGGCCAGCAGCACCAGGACCGGCAGCAGCCAGCCGCGCAGCGCCCGCCCGCGGCGCCGCGGCCCGTCGGGCACCGGCACGGGCTCGCCCGGGGGGACGGTGCCGTGCCAGACGGCCGCGGTGTGCGGGGTGCCGCCGGACGCGTTCGGGTCGACCGGCACGCCGGGGCCGAACCGGCGCAGGCCGGGGGTGTGCGGGTCGGCGGCGGGCTCGGGGTCCTTCGAGAGGGAGGTCGGGGACGCGGACGGGGGCCCGGACGGGAACGCGCCGGAGGAGGCGGGCGGGGGAGTGGACGGGGACGAGGGCGTGGCCGACGGCGTGGCCGACGGCGTGGACGCGAAGCCCGCCGAGGACGTGGACCAGGAGTCCGGATCCAGGGCGGTCGCCTGCGTGGACTCGTCGGCGGTCATGCTGTTCACGCCGTCCGTGTCGTCCATACCGTCCATCTGGACGGTGGCGTCGGGGTCCGGCGCGGCGGGCCCGTCGAGCCGGAACGTGGCATCGGCGTCGGGCGGGCTCGGTCCGTCCAGCCGGACCGTGGCGTCGTCCGCAGCGGCCTCGGCGGGGAGAGGGGGCTGCCCGGCGAAGGACAGGCGGGGGTCGGGGCGGTTCGGCATGCGTGTCTTCCCAGGCGGAGGGCGGGTGTTCGGAAGGCTCTGCGCGGTCGGCGGGCAGGGGGCCGGCGGTGCTCGGCGGCGTGGACCCCGCGGGCGGCGCCCGGAAGGCGGTGCGCCGCGCCGGGGGGTCAGAAGATGATCGGGCCGCAGGCGCCGACCACTTGGTAGGAGCCGTCGCCGGAATCCGCGGCCGGGCTCGTGCTGACCTGGAGACCCCAGTACGGCTCGGGGTCGGTCGAGTCGAAGTCGTGGGAGAACGACTCGCTGTAGGACGACTGGCCCGCGGTGAGCCGTACCGTCTGGGACGCCACGACCTCGGAGCCGCGCAGGCTCTTGCTCCTGCTGTGGAACCACGACAGCGTCAGCGTGCCGTCCGCGGCCCCGTCGCTCCGCACGGTGACGGTCCCGGCGGCCGTGTACCCGGTGTTCGGGCTGCACCCGAAGGCCGGGATGTCCACCGAGATCACGTGCAGGGGCGGCGGCGTCGTCGGCGGGGTCGTCGTCGGCACCATGGTGGTGGCCGTACTGCTCGTCGACGTGGCCGTGGCCGTCGGCGTGGTGGTGGCCGTCGGGTCCGTCGTCGTGGCGGTCGGCGTCGTGCTCGGCGTCCCGGTCGAGGCGGTCGCCGACGGTGACGCGCTGCCGGAGGGCCCGGTCACGGGGGCGACCGGCGGCCCCGAGGTCAGCGAGGTCAGGGCCGTGGGCGTGGCGGCCGCCTCCGCGACCGGGCCGCGGCCCGAGGTGGCCACCGCCGTGACCGCCAGGCCCGCGGTGATCAGGACGGCCACGACCGCGCCCGCCACCAGCTTGGCCCGCCGCCCAAACCGCGACCGCCGCGCGAGGCCGCCCGCCGACGTGCCCGCGCCGAGCGCGCCCGCCCCCTCGCCGAGCGTGGTGTGCGCCAGCGCCGTCGTCCCCGAGGCGCCCCCGGCGCCGTACGGCAGCAGCAGCGGCAGCAGGGCGACGAGAGCGGCGAGTTTGCGCTGCCCGCGCTCCTCCCAGTCCGCGCCGTACGCCCCGCTGGCCACGGCCTCCAGTTCGGCGACGAAGTCCGCGGCGCTCTGCGGCCGTTCGGGCGGGGTCTTGGCCAGGCCGCGCAGGATCAGCGGCCGCACCGGTTCGGGCACCCGCTCGTCGGGGATGGCCGCCTCGCTGTGCTGGAGGGCCAGTTCGTAGACGGTCGAGCCGGAGAACGGCTTCGTGCCCGTCAGGCACTCGTAGAAGGTGGCGGTGGCCGCGTAGACGTCGGTCGCCGGCGTGGCCGGGCCGCCCGCCCACTGCTCCGGGGCCATGTACGAGGGCGTGCCCGCGACCCCGCCCTTCTCGCCGCTGCGCACCGCCACGCCGAAGTCCACCAGCTTGGACTCGCCCTCGGTCGTGACCAGGACGTTCGCCGGCTTGTAGTCGCGGTGCACCACGCCCGCGCGGTGCGCGGCGGCCAGGCCCAGCAGCGAGCCCTTCAGCACGGCCAGCGCCGGCTCCGGGTCCGTCGCGCCCTCCTCGCGCAGCAGGGTGCGCAGCGCGATGCCGTCGACCAGCTCCATCACGATCGCCGTGTCCGGCCCGTCCTCCACGTACTCGTAGAGCCGCGCGATGTACGGCGAGTCGAGGGCGCCCAGCAGCTGCGCCTCGTCCCGGAACGCCTCCCGGAACCTGCGGTCCCGCCCGGCCGGCCCGGTCAGGTACTTGATGGCCACCGCCGTACCGGTCGCGTCGTGCCGGCCCAGCACCACCAGCCCCGACCCGCCCCGGCCCAGTTCGCGCTCGTGCGTGTACCCCGGGACCGCCCAGGCCCCGTCGTCCCCGCCCGCGCCCGCCCCGCCGTCCCCGGATCTGCCGGGACCGCCGTTGTCGTCCATCGCCCTGCCGTCTCCCTCCTGCGCGGCCGACGGCCCTCCCCTCCCGTCCGGACCCATCCGTCCGGCCGGGGAGCCGTCCCCCGCATCCACGCGGTCGTCAGCCTCGACGCCCGATCCGGCCCCCAGGGTTCCACGCCGCCGCCGGAAGAATCGCCGCATGTCGGGACCCCCGACCTCACCCGCCCCACGGCCCGCTGGAGCCCCGGTGATGGCCGCGCGCACTGCCGCCGGGACCGCGCGCGGCCCGGCCCGTCACGACCGCGGCGGGAGTTGGGGGACGGGTTGGGTGATGTGGCGGCGGGTGAGTTCCCCGCGCCAGGAGGCGACCTCGGCGGTGTCCGCGAGGCGGGGGTTCCAGAGGCGGACGGGGGTCGCCTCGGTGAGTTCGTGGAAGCCGCCGCCGAGGTCGCGCAGCATCCAGGAGGTGGTGCGCTTGCGGCGGACGGGCATGCCGACGACCGGGCCGCGCGGGGTGTCGGCCTGCCAGATCAGCGCGCGGGTGAGCGGGGTGAGGGCCGGGTCGTCGAGGTGGGAGGTCCACCACTGGTCCGCGGGGAGGCCGGGGTCGGCGGCGAGGCGTTCGGTGAGCGAGCCGAGGTGGGTGGTGACGCGGGCCCGGAGTTCGGCCGCGCGGGCCCGGAGCGCGGCGTAGGCGAGGGGCTGGTGGCGCACCTTGGAGGGGACCTTGGACAGCAGGCGGCCCTGCGCGTTGCGGAAGCGCAGCTGGACGTGCCCGTCCCCGCGCACGGTGAGGACCGCGGTGTAGCCGGCGATCGGGTACGCGAAGGAGCCGGTGTCCGGCAGACCGGGCAGGAGCCGCAGTTCGTCCAGCGTCCGGCGGGCCCAACCCGCCTCCGCCGGGCGGTTCTTGGGCAGGACCCGGTGGTGGGCGCCGGGTTCCGGCTGCCCGGCCAGCGCGGACAGCGCCGCCAGTCCGGAGCGCAGGAAGTCCCCCTGCCACCCCGGGGTGTCCGAGGGCGGCGCGCCGCCCTGCTGGCGCAGCGCGTCGGCCAGCGCGTCCAGGGTCCGCTGCTGCCCGGACACGCACGCCGCCCAGGCGAGCGCGCCCAGCAGCGCCGCGTCCCGCTCGCCCAGCGGCTCGGTGACCGGCTTGCCCGCGGTGCAGCAGGCGCGTCCGCCGGCCGCGGTGAGCAGCACCGGCAGCGCCTCCCGCGCCCGGCGTGAGCGCGCCAGCAGTTCGTGCGCGGACCCGAGCCACGCGTAGTCCGGCCGCACTCCGACCGGCCGGGCGGCCAGCGCCAGCAGCGCGAGCACGTCCGGGTGGTAGAAGGCGGCACCGAGCGCGCAGCGGGCGCCGCTCGCGTACGGGCCGCGGTCCGGCGGGAGCACGTCCTCGACGTCGGGGGACAGGTCCAGCAGCGTGTACGCCGCCGCGGCCACGCGGTCGCGGGCGCCCCGGTCGGCCTCGCCCTGGTGCCCGAGGACCCGCGCGAGCAGGCCGCGCAGATAGGGCGTGAGCTCCACGTGCTCGCGCTCCACCCGGCCGGCCGGGCCCCTGTGCCCGAGGGCAAGCACGAGCACGCGGCGCAGGTAAGGCGTGAGCTCGGCGCGGTCGCCCGGCGGCAACTGACGGGCGGCGCCCAGCGGGATCCGCAGCGCCTGTTCGGCGCCGGCGCCCCACGTCACGCGCTGCCGCGACGGTCCCGGCTGGAGCGTCCGCTCGAACATCCGGCGGACCTCCGGGAGGGTCCACTCGCACTCCATCCCGGCCAGCAGGTCGCCCACTTCGTGCTCGCGGTCCCGTCCGAGCAGGCCGACCCGCTCGTCCTGGATCAGCACCGCGACGCGCCGCCGTTCCCCCGGGGCCAGCCGCGCGAGGAGCGCCGCGGTGCGCGGTGCCACGACCGCCGGGCCGTCGGGGCCGTCCGGACCGCCCTTCAGCGGGGTCCTTCTCCTCCGTGCCGCACGGGCGTCGGCCCGAACGGCCCGCACGAGCTGCCGGTTCAGGGCCGCAGGGGTCAGCGGCGCCCCCTGCCGCTGTCCCTCGTCCCCCACGCGGGGGAACTCCCTGCCGAGCAGATGCCGCCAGCCCACGATGGCCTCCTTCTTCCCCCCGGCCCGCCTCGCGTATCCGGGGACTGTCCCGGCCCGGTCGGCGGTTGCGCGCCGGTGCGCCCAGCCACCCTCCGACGCCCCGGGCCACCCGACGGCGCTCCACGCCGCCGCCCTCACCTCACCTGACGGCGTCGCACGTCAGCCGCCCGCCACCCCCCAAATCCCCTGATCTCAGCGGAGGTTGACCGTGCCGGTGCGGCCTGACGCCTCCTCGCGCAAGGCGCCCGGGCAGGAGGCGGCGGCCCGGCCCGGCCCGCCCCGTCAAGACCCGGTATAGCCACCGCGCGCTTATTGACGCTGCATACCCGCAATGATTCACTTCGTGCCTGAGAGCGCTCTCCCGCGGTTGAGAACCAGCCGCGGTGCCCCGTTCCACCACGTCCAGGGAGAGCCGTGTCCGTGATACCCACCCGCCGTGCCGTGCTCCGCGGGGCGGCAGCCGCCGCCGCGGTGCCGCTGGCCGGCGGCATCTCCGCAGGAACCGCCGTCGCCTCGACGCCGGAGTCCGCCACCTCAGCGAACGGCCGAGGCCACGGCGCCGGCGACCTCGGCCCGAACGTCCTGGTCTTCGACCCGTCGATGGGCGACGCCGCGATCCAGGCGCGACTCGACGCCGTGTTCGCGAGCCAGCAGTCCAACCAGTTCGGCACCGAGCGGTACGCCCTGGCGTTCATGCCGGGCACGTACGCCGTCGATGTCAACGTCGGGTTCTACACGCACGTCCTCGGGCTCGGCGACAGCCCCGACGACGTGGTGATCAACGGTCACGTCACCGTCGACGCCCAGTGGTTGCAGGGCAACGGCACGCAGAACTTCTGGCGGTCCGCCGAGAACCTGAGCATCGCGCCGCCGGACGGACTGGAGCGCTGGGCCGTCGCCCAGGCCGGCCCGATGCGCCGGGTGCACGTCAAGGGCAACATGACGCTGTGGCCGAGCCCGCCCGGCAACCAGTGGTCCAGCGGCGGTTTCCTGGCCGACAGCGTGGTGGACGGCAACGTGGAGTCGGGCTCGCAGCAGCAGTGGCTGTCGCGCAACGACACCTTCGGCAGTTGGACCGGCTCCAACTGGAACATGGTCTTCGTCGGCGTGCAGGGCGCGCCCGCCCAGTCCTTCCCGACGCCGCCGTACACCACCGTCGACCGCACCCCCGTGGTGCGGGAGAAGCCGTTCCTGACCGTGGACCGGCACGGCGACCACCAGGTCTTCGTGCCCGCCCTCCGCCGGGACAGCACCGGCACCACCTGGGCGCACGGCCGGGCCGCCGGCCGCTCCCTGCCGCTGTCCCGCTTCCACGTGGCCCGGCCCGGCGACTCGGCCGCCACCCTCAACCAGGCCCTCGACCGCGGCCTGCACCTGCTGCTCACCCCCGGCGTGTACCAGGTCTCCTCGCCGCTGCGCGTCACCCGCCCCGGCACGGTCGTGCTCGGCCTCGGCCTGGCGACGCTCCAGTCGACGCACGGCAACACCGTCATGGAGGTCGCCGACGTGGACGGTGTCTCCGTCGCCGGCGTGCTCTTCGAGGCGGCCTCGGCGCACACCCCGGTGCTGCTGCGGGTGGGCCACGGCCCGAGCAGGGTGCGGCACACCGCCGACCCCACCGCGCTGTTCGACGTCTACGCCCGGATCGGCGGCGCGCTGGCCGGCGGCGCGGACGTCAGCGTGCGGGTCGACAGCAACGACGTGATCTGCGACAACCTGTGGCTGTGGCGGGCCGACCACGGCCTGGACGGCACCGTGGGCTGGGCGGTGAACCCGGCCGGCACCGGCATCCTCGTCAACGGCGACCACGTCACCGCGTACGCGCTGGCCGTCGAGCACTACCAGAACTACGAGGTGCTCTGGCAGGGCAACCACGGCCGCACCTATTTCTTCCAGAACGAGCACCCGTACGACGTGCCCACCCAGAGCGCCTGGGTGCACGGCACGACCAACGGCTACGCCGCCTACAAGGTCGGCGACCACGTCACCGAGCACCACGCGTGGGGCCTGGGCAGCTACTGCTTCTTCAACCTCGACGCGGACGTCTACACCGACCGCGCGTACGAGGTCCCGGACACCCCGGGCGTCGTCTTCACCGACCTGATGACCGTCTGCCTCAACGGCGCGGGCGGGGGCGGCATCCTGCACTGCATCAACGGTTCGGGCGACCCGGTGCGGAACGGCTTCGGCGTGTTCAACATGACGTCCTACAGCGACGGCACCGCCGTCTGATCCCGCGATCCGGTCCCTGCGTCCAGGGTCCGTAAACGCTACCGGCCGTACTCCCGGGCCGGGTGGGTCCTCGGAGGGGAACCCGCCCGGCCCGGGCGCGTTCGGCCCGGTACGACCGCGGCCGGTGGTGCGACCGCGCGGGTCAGAGCGCCCTGATCATGCCGCCGTCGATCGCGACGACCGAGCCGGTGACGTAGGACGCGGTGGGGGACAGGAGCACGGCCGCCATGCGGCCGAACTCCGCGGGGTCGCCGAGCCGGCGCAGCGGGATGACCGCCTCGCTGCGTGCGCGGGCCTCCTTGTCGCCGCCCTCCAGGTGGAGGGTGCGCGCGGTGAGGATCCGGCCGGGCATGAGGCTGAGCACGCGCGTGCCCTGGGGCCCGAGTTCGTCGGCCAGGTCCTTGGTGAGCATGGCGAGTCCGGCGCGCAGCCCGTTGGAGACCGACAGGCGCGGGATCGGGGTCTTCGCGGAACTCGACAGCACGAACGCGATCGCGCCGCCGTCCTCGCGGCCGGTCGCGGTGTCGAGCAGCGGCGCGAGATGCCGGACGAGCCGCACGGCGCCGAGGAAGAGGGTCTCGAACTCGCGACGCCAGATGTCGTCGGAGATCTGCGTGGTCGTGCCGGCCGGCGGCCCGCCGACGCTGACCAGCGCGCCGTCGATCCGCCCGAAGGCGTCGAGCGCGGCGGCGGTGAGGCGTTCCGCGGCGTCCTCCGCGGCGTTGTCCATGGCTATGCCGACGGCGCCGGGGCCGAGCGCCTCGGCCGCTTCCGCCACCCTCTGCGGATCACGTGACGACACGACGACCCGGGCGCCGTCGGCGACCAGTGCTTCGGCGGTCGCCCGCCCGAGTCCCGAGGTGCCGCCGGTGACGATGTAGACGCGTCCAGCCAGTCCGAGGTCCACGCGATCCTCCCATCCTTAGTCGATGCGGAATACGATATCTTATGTACACGCTCCTTGTCGTTCCTGTAGAGTCATATCCGTGAATGCCGTGGACATGATCATCCGCAGAGGCCGGGTGGTGACCCCGAAGGGCGTGGTGGACGCGGACGTCGCGGTCGCCGCGGGGGTCGTCGTCGCCATCGGTCCCGGCGCGGGGGCAGGTTTCCGCAGTTCCCCCGGCTTGCGCGAGATCGACGCCGAGGGCTGCTTCGTGCTGCCGGGCGGCGTCGACCCGCACTGCCACCTGATGGCCGGCCTCGGCGACGCCTCGCGGGCCGGCGCGCTCGGCGGCACGACCACCGCGCTGTCGTTCTCGTTGCCCGAGGACGGCGAGGACACCCTCTCCGCCTTCCGCCGGGCCCGCGCGAAGGTGACCGCGGGCGAGTCCGCCATCGACATCGGCCTGCACGCGATGTGCTACCAGCCCAACCTGCTCACCTCCGCCGAGGTGGAGCAGCTGGCCGACCTCGGCGCCGACGCGGTGAAGGTGTTCCTCGCCTACCCGGAGCTGGGCATCATGGCCACCGGCGACGGGCTGCACCGGGTGATGACCGCCGCCACCCGGCACGGCCTGCGGGTGCAGGTGCACTGCGAGGACGGCGAGTTGATCGAGGCGCTGGTCGAGGACGCGGCCGCGCTCGGCAGCACCGGCCCGCTCACCTTCGCCGGCGTGCGCCCGCCGGTGCTGGAGGAGGTGGCGGTGCGCCGCGCGCTCGCCGCCGCCCAACTGACCGGCGCGCGGCTCTACATCACCCACCTGTCCAGCGCCGACGCCATCGGCCACGTCCAGCGGGCCCGCGCGGCCGGACAGCGCGGGATCAGCGCCGAGGCGTGCCTGCACCATCTGCTGCTCGACCTGGGGGAGTACGAGGGGCCGGCCGCGGACCAGCTGCTGGTTGCCCCGCCGCTGCGCACCGCGGACCACGTGGCGGCGGTCCGGGCGGCCCTGCTCGACGGCACCCTCGACACGGTCGGCTCCGACCACTCCCAGCAGCGCACCCCGGTCGACGGGCGGATCTGCCCGTGCGCCGACGCGCAGTACGGCATCGCCGGGATCGGCGCCCGGATGCCGATGCTGCTCTCGTGGGGCACGCGGGCCGGCGTTCCGATCGAACGGCTCGCCCACGTCCTGTCCACCGGCCCGGCCGACGCGTTCGGATACGGGCCGCGCAAGGGCCGGATCGCCGTGGGAAGCGATGCGGACCTCGTAGTATGGGACCCGGAGCGACGCTGGACCGTCGAGGCCGGATCCTTCGAGGACGGCACCGGCACGAGTCCTTATCTGGGGAGGAAGGTGCAGGGGTGGATCCGGTTCGTGTCGCTGCGCGGACGTGTGCTGGTGGAGGACGGACAGCCGGCCGAACCCGTCGAGTCCGGCCGTCTGTTGGTGCCGGGAAGGAACAAGGGCAGTCATGACCACCAGTGATGTGACGGGGCAGCAGACCGCCTCGCCGGCCACCTTCGGCCCCGCCCAGGTGGGCGGCCGTCCGGACAGCCTCGCCCTGTGGGTGTACAACACGCTCCGGCAGGCCATCATCGACGGCCGGATGCCGGCCGGCACCAAGCCCACCGAGGCGAGCCTGGCCAAGGAGCTCGGGGTGAGCAAGACCCCCGTGCGCGAGGCCCTGCTGCGGCTGAAGGACATCGGGCTGATCGAGTCCGACGGCCCGATGGCCGGGCGTATCGTCTCGCCCTCGCTCGACCGGATCAGGGACACCTACGAGGTCCGCGAGGCGCTGGAGTGCGCGTCGGCCCGGCTGGCCGGCGAGCGCGGCGACCGCGGCCTGCTGCTGGCGGCCCGGCGCGAGGCCGAGCGGACCGTCGTCGCCGCCGACCGCAGGGACAACACCGCCTACCGCGAGGCGGACAACGCGTTCCACGGAACCATCGCCCAGGCCGGCGGCAACCACCAGCTGGCCCGGATGATCGACGACACCAACGCGCTGATCACCGCGCTGCGCCAGCGCGACCTGCCCGGGCTGGACGCGTCGCCGCTGTGCGCCGCCCAGCACATGCAGATCGCCGGGGCGCTGCTCGACGGGCAGACCGACCAGGCGGTCGCGTTCATGAGCGAGCACGTACGGCACGTCAGTGCCGAGATCAGGGCGCACTTCTCCGACGCGCTCTGACCCGGGCGGAGGTCCCCGCCGACCCCCGCCCGACCTCGCGCGCGCCGCGGCGGCCCCCCTCCGCCCGGCGCGCCGTCAGTTGGCCGTCCAGCCGCCGTCCACCATGAGGGTGGCGCCGGTCAGGTAGGACGCGTCGTCGCCCGCGAGGAAGAGCGCCGCGCCCGCCACGTCCTCCGGCCGGCCCAGCCGGGGCCACGGCGTCCGGGAGGTCCAGTACTCCCGCCACCGCGGGTCGGCCGAGCGCTCGGTCGGACCGGTCTCGATCTTGCCGGGGGCGAGCGCGTTGCAGACGATGCCGTCGGCCGCGTAGCCGGCGGCGATCTGCCGGGTCAGCTGGGCGACGGCCGCCTTGGACACGCCGTAGGCCACGTCGTCGGGGGCGGCCACGATGCCGTGCTGGGACGTGATGTTGATGATCCGCCCCCTGACCTCGCCGCGCGGCGGACGGGTCAGCATGTGCCGCACCGCGCCGCGGCACAGCGCGAACACCCCGGTCAGGTTGACCCCGATGACGTGGTCCCACTCCTCGTCGCCGGTGTCCGTCAGCGCCTTTCCCGCGCTGACCGCTGCGTTGTTGACCACGATGTCGATCCCGCCGAACAGCTCCGCCGCCCGGGCGAGGCACGCCTCCACCGCCGCCCGGTCGCCCATGTCGCAGGGGACGAACTCCGCGGTGCCGCCGGCCTCCCGGATCACCCGCGTGGTCGGCTCGCCGCCGTGCCAGGGCGCCGGGGCGATGTCGGCGATCACCACCGCGGCCCCGGCGGCGGCGTAGCGCAGGGCGATCGCCCGGCCGATGCCGGACGACGCGCCGGTGACGATCGCGGTCCTCCCGCCGAGTTCAGTGCTCACGGCCGCCTCCTTCCGCCAGCCTGCGCAGGCAGCCCGCCTCCGACGCCAGGCTCTCGCCGGTGTGGGCGTCGAGGTGGTCCAGCACCAGCCAGCCCTCGTATCCGGTCCGGTCCAGCGCGCGGAAGACCCGCGGCCAGTCCACGATCCCGGCGTCCAGCACGGAGCGGAGCCAGGTCCAGGTCCCGTCGGCGCCGCGCACCGGCGAGGCGTTCTTCACGTGCACGTGCCGGAGCAGCGGTCCGAGCACGTCCGTGGCCAGGAACGGGTCGAGCCAGCCCTCGCGGGCCAGGCTCCCCGGGTCGTACACCACGCCGACCCGGTCCTGGTCGGCGGCCGACAACGCCCGTACCGCCAGGACCGGGTCGGGCACCAAGGTGGTGGGGGCGGGCTCCAGCAGCAGCCGCGGGCCGACCGCCGCCACGACCGCGGCGACCTCCGCGATCCGCCGCTTGAGCCGGGCGAACGCCTCGGGGAAGGCGCCGGAGGACTCCGACTCGTCGAGGACGGGCGGTGCGTACACGCGCACGTGGGGGGCGCCGACAGCGACGGCGGCCGCGGCCAGCCGCTCCCACACCTCCACCGGGCTCTCCAGGGCGCGGTCGTCGTGCACGGAGAGCCCGCACGCGGCCAGGCCGTCGGCCGCCGCGGCCCGGACCAGGGCGTCCACCGCCCGGTCCGGCGCGTCGAGCGGGAGCGCCTGGCCGCGGCCGGCCCCCCATTCGACGCCGCGCAGCCCCGCGTTCGCGGCGGCCGCGCACAGCCGGCCGGGCTCCCATCCGGGCAGTGCGGCGCTGGCCACGGCGAGCAGCCATCGCGTCGGCGCCTCGGCACCGGAAGAGGACGGGGAGGACGGGGAGGGCGACGGGAGGGGCGGCGGGGTCACTGATCGCCGCCCGTCACGGACCACTCGCGGTGGTGTGCGTCCCACCAGCGGGCGATGTCCAGCCTGCGCATGAACGACACGCCGTCCTTCTCCTGCACGTAGGCGATGAAGTCGCGCACGGCGGAGGCCCGGTTGGCCTGCCCGCTCCAGCGCGGGTGCAGCCCGACGGTCATCATCCGCGGGCCCAGGCCGTGGTCGACCTCGTCGCAGATGTAGTCCACGGCCAGCCGCATGCTCTCGAAGAACTGCGCGGGGGAGCCGTAGGTCGGGTTCAGCAGGTAGCGGGTGTCGTTGTAGACCTTGGAGTACGGCAGGATCAGCAGGTCCCGCCCGCCCGCCTTCGTGTAGTACGGCAGTTCGTCGTTGCAGGGGTCGGAGTCGTAGAGGAACCCGCCCTCCTCGACGAGGAGTTCGAGGGTGTGCTCGCTGGGGAAGGACCGCAGGTACCAGCCGAGCGGACGCTCCCCGGTCAGCCGCTCGATGGAGGAGACGGCCAGGCGCAGGTGCTCGCGTTCCTCCTCCCGGCTCACCCGGTTGTACTCCAGCCAGCGGTAGCCGTGGCCGATGACGTCGTCGCCGCGCCCGGTGATCCAGCCGGCGAGCTCCGGATTGCGCTCCAGGGCGACCGCGCACACCCCCCAGGTCACCGGCACGCCGTACCGCTCGAAGAGCCGGGCCAGCCGCCAGACCCCGACCCGGCTGCCGAACTCGTAGTGGGTCTCGCTGCCCAGGTCCCGGACGGAGGGGTCGATCTCGTAGTCGTACTCGCCCCAGCCGTCGTTGCGGCCGTCGCCGTCCGGGATCGAGTACTCGGCGCCCTCCTCGTAGTTGACGACGATGTTGACGACGAGCTTCTCGCCGTTCGGCCAGCGCACCTGGGGCGGGTGCTGGCCGTAGCCGACGAAGTCCCTCGGTCGCATGCCGGTCACCGGCGCCGAACCGGTCGCCTGTGCGGCCGTGGTCGCGGACATGGGCATGTCTGTCCTCTCTGTACGGTGCGGCTCTGTGCGGGGGCGGGCGGACGTGCGCCCGTGGGGTGCGGGCCGACGGGCGCGGCCCCGGTGTCATCCGGCGGTCCAGCCCCCGTCGACCGGCAGCACCGCGCCGGTCAGGTGGCGGGCCGCGGGTGTGAGCAGGAAGGTGATCACGCCGGCCACGTCCGCCGGGTCGGCGGGCGCGGGCAGCAGGCTGCGCAGCCGTACCCGCTCGTCCTCGCGGTGGGCGGTGCCGGGCGAACCGGCGGACCGGCGCAGCATGGGGGTGTCGACCGGGCCCGGGCACACGCAGTTGACCCGGATGCCGTCCGGCGCGTGGTCGACCGCCATGGCCCGGGTCAGCCCGACGACACCGGCCTTGGCGGCGCAGTACGCCGGGAAGCCGGCCCCGCCGACCAGCCCGTACTGGGAGGCGACGTGCACGACGGCGGCGCCCGGCCGGCCCCGCATCAGCGGGAGCGCGGCGCGGGAGACCAGGTAGCAGCCGGTCAGGTTGACGCCGAGGACCCGGTGCCAGTCGGCGGGCGCCGTCTCGGTGACGTCGCCGGTGTAGCCGCCGACGCCCGCGCAGTTCACCAGCCCGTCGAGACCCTCGAACCCCTCGGGCCCGGCGCCTTCGGTGCCGAGTGCGGCCAGCGCCCGGTCGACGGACGCCTCGTCGGCCACGTCGGCCTCGGCCGGGCGGAACCGTCCGCCCAGCCGTGCCGCGGCGGTCGCGAGCCCGTCGCCGTCCCGGTCCAGCCCGACGACCCGGTCGCCGTGCGCCAGGCACGCCTCGGCGACGGCCAGGCCGATGCCGGAGGCGGCGCCGGTGACCAGGACCGTCCGGCCGGGCGGCGCGCTCACCGGACCTCGACCCGATGTCCGCCGGCGAGGGCCGCCTCCCCGGCGAGCGCCACCCGCAGGGTGCCGAGCGCGTCCTCGGGCGTGCAGGCCACCGCCTTCGGGTCGCCGGCCCGGACGGCGGCGAGGAAACGGCTGTTGGAGCTGGTGAACGGGGTGTGCCGGGCGGTGGTGTCCACCTCGGCCCCGCGGCTGCGTCCGGTCAGCCGGAAGTGCGGGTCCAGGTCCAGCCGCAGGGTGCCCTCGGTCGCGACGACGTCCAGGCCGTAGCTGCCGGGGGCGTCGTCCCGGGTCCAGGCGATGGCGACGGTCGCGATCCCGCCGTTCGCCAGGTGCAGCACCAAGGTGAGCGCGTCGTCGATGTCCTGGCCCGGCGCCTGCGGGCGGTGCAGCCGCACTCCGCTGGCCGTCGCCTGGACCGCCACCACCTCGCCGGCGACCGCGCGGATCAGGTCGATGTGGTGGCTGCCGCGCTCCAGCAGGTTGCCGCCGCCCTGGCCGCGGTCGAGGAACCACGGCCGCGCGGTGGTCGGCCCGATGCTGTGGCCGAGCACGTAGGCGATGTCCTGCCCGGCCAGCTCGGCCCGCAACGTGTCGAGGACCTCCAGTGCGTGCCACTGGTAGCCGACCGCGCAGACCAGGCCGCTCGCGGCGACCGCGTCGACGATCACGCGGGCGTCGTCGAGGTCCCGGGCGACGGGCTTCTCCAGGTAGACGGGCAGGCCGCGCTCCAGCGCCCGCAGCGCGGGCGCGCGGTGGTGCTGGGGCGGCGTGCAGATCCACACCGCGTCCAAGTCCTCCTGGTCGAGCAGGGCGTCCGGGTCGGTGTGGCCGCGCGCCCCGAAGCGCTCCGCGCAGGACGCCACCCGGGCGGGGTCGAGGTCGCAGACGGCGGCGACCGTCACGTCGGGCCGGCCGGCCAGATCGGCGAGGTGCGACTCGCCGATCCAGCCCAGCCCGACGACCGCGATCCGGGCCGGGGGCGGGGCGGCCGAGGTCACGCCGACATCCACAGGGTGCGCGGGTCGAAGTGGTCGGCGGGGCCGTCCGCGAGGCCGTTCACCTGCGCGCTGGTGATCCGCAGGTTGCTGATCCAGTAGCCGATCACGGCGGGCACCTGGTCGTTCTGGAGCGCGGCCATCCGGCTGGCGACGCCGAGCCGGGTGCCCTCGTCCAGCGAGGCGTTGAGCTGGCTGAACAGGCTGTCGTACTGCGGGTTCTTCCAGTGCGCGGAGTTCCAGATGCCGCCGGAGGTGTAGGCGGGCAGGATCGCCTGGCTCGGCACGCCGCGGGCGCCCCAGTCGACGATGCCCATCGGCACCTGGAGCCAGGGCTGGTTGTCGCCGGAGCCGTAGTACGTGTTCTGCGGCTCGACGTTGAGCTTCACGTCGATGCCCGCCTGCTTGCACGCCTGCTTGATCAGGACGGCGTACTGCGGGATCTCCAGGTACTGCTCGGTGGTCAGCGTGACCGACAGGCCGCGCGGGTGGCCGGCCTTGGCCAGCGCCGCCTTGGCCGCCGCGTAGTCCTGCTTGCGCTGCGGCACGCTGGAGACCGCCTGCTTCGACAGCGGGAAGACCGGGGCGAAGGAGTGGTCGTTGCCCACCACGCCGAACCCGCCGAGCAGCGAGCTGACCAGGGCCTCGCGGTCGATGCAGGAGGCCACCGCCCGGCGCACGTTCACGTCGTCGAAGGGCGCCTGGTCGGTGCGCATGTGCAGGGCCCGGTACTCGCTCGACTCGCCCTTGATGATCTTCAGGTTCGGGTCGTGCAGCAGGGCCTGGGAGTCCTGGAACGGGGCGACCGGCCAGACCTGTTCCTTGCCGCCCTGCATGTTCAGGGCGATGGTGCTGTCGTCCGAGTAGTACGTCAGCTTGATGCCGTCGAGGTAGGGGTAGCGCGGGTCCCAGTAGTCGGGGTTGCGCACGAAGGTGGCGCCGGTGTCCGGCTGGTACTCGGTCATGATGAACGGGCCGGTGCCGACCCGGCCCTTGGCGAACTGCCCGTTCTGGTAGCCGTTGGGCAGGATGATCGCGTTGAAGTTGAACGAGGACACCAGGTAGGGGAAGTCCACGAACGGCTCGTCCAGGTGGAAGGTCACCGTGTGGTCGTCGACCTTCTCGATGTTGCCGTGCGAGAAGATCCCCTTGAACGCCGACAGCGCCGAGGAGTTGACCTTGGGGTCGGTGAGCATGTTCATCGTGTAGACGACGTCGTCGGCGGTGAAGGCCTTGCCGTCGTGCCACTTCACGCCCTTGCGCAGCACGAACGTCCAGGTCTTGGGGTCCTTCGCGGACCAGGAGACGGCCAGCCGCGGGTCGAGGGTGTAGTCGGCGCGCGGGAAGCAGAGGTACTCGCCGGCGATCTGGGCGGTGGTCTGCCCGCCCTGGTTGTAGAGCGTGACCGGGTCCACCACGGCGGCCGGCTTGGTGATGGCCACGCTGGCGGTGCCGCCCCGGCGGGGCTTGCCCGAGCCGGCGGCCGCGGGCTTGGCGGTGGCGCTGTCGCCCTGGCCGCAGGCGGTCAGGATGCTGCTGACGGTGGGCAGTGCGATGCCCATGACGCTGGCCCGCACGAGCAGGCGCCGCCGGCTGATCCGGCGCGCGCGGAGCTCTTCGAGCAGGTGGTACTCGTACTCATCCATGTCTGGCCTCACTCGGGATACCGGACCGGTCCGAGGGGACACCTCGGCGGCGGTGAACGTGGACGGCGCCGGGGACGGATGTCCGTGGCCGGCCGCTCACGGCGGATGGGGATGGGGTGTGGAGAGCAGTGCCGGTCACCGGTGCGGGTCGGCGACGGCGGGGGCTGCGCGGTCCACGACGACCGCTGCGCCCGAGATCTAATATTCCAGATAAAGTATCCGAAGGACCTCGACTCGGCAATGGCTCACGCCAGGCAGGTTCTTCTGTCCGGATATGAGGCTCTATGGCCGGGGATTCGGCCGCGTTTCGTCGCTGTAACGGCTGTCGGACGGTCGTCGAAACGCTTGCCAGCCGCCGCCATACGAAATATCGTGTGCCGCCATCAGCGCCTGCGGGCCCGAGGTCACCGTCGACCGCTCCCGGGGCACCGCGCCAAGAAGCGGCGGCACGACTGCCGACGGCATCGACTGCTTCCGCTTCCCCTGCCTCCCGCCGGCTCCTTCCCGCTCCTTCTCCGCATCCCTCCGCCACCAGACCGCAGGCGCAGCCGCCGAGGCGACGCCGCACCCTGAATGGGGTTTCCTCCATGGATGATCAGGTGTTTTGCCGGCTCCGGTCCGCGACCGACGAGCTCGGGTGACCCATGGGCGCGTTCATCGCCAGGCGACTCGCCCTGAGTCTTGTCACCCTGCTTCTCGTCTCCATCATCGTCT
This sequence comes from uncultured Actinomycetota bacterium, assembly GCA_963756705.1. Lineage (GTDB taxonomy): Bacteria > Actinomycetota > Actinomycetes > Streptomycetales > Streptomycetaceae > Actinacidiphila. The sequence goes on from CAVWOS010000015.1 coordinate 255,707, forward strand.
TCTGCGTTTCCCAGGTGTTTCCGGGAGATATCGGACGGACGATCCTCGGACCGTACGCCACGAACGCCCAGGTCGCACACCTCGACCACACTCTGGGCACCGACCGACCTGCCGTAGTGCGCTACCTCGACTACATGAGCGGATTCGTCCGCGGTGACTGGGGCCGGTCCTACCTGCTGCAACAGCCCGTGCGCCCGCTGGTGCTCCGCCACCTCGGCGACTCGCTGATCCTCGGCGCGTTCGGCATGGCGCTGATCATCCCCGTGTCCGTAGGGCTCGGGGTGCTGGCCGCGCTGCGCAAGGACCGGGCCACCGACCGGATCATCTCGGTGACCGGGCTCTCGCTGATCGCCCTGCCCGAGTTCGTGGCCGGCACGGTCCTCCTGGTCGTGTTCGGCGTCAATCTCAAGTGGTTCCCGGTCTCCTCCGCGGTGCCCCACGCCGACGTGCCGGACGTCTTCCGGCAACTGCTGCTGCCCTCGATCCCGCTGATGTTCGTGCTGTTCGGGTACATCGCCCGGATGGCCAGGGCCGGAACCGTCGACGCGCTGGCGTCCGACTACGTGCGCACCGCCGTCCTGAAGGGGCTGCCCCGGCGCCGGGTGGTCCTCCGGCACGTCCTGCGCAACTCGCTGCTGCCGTCCATCACCGTCATCAGCGCGCAGACCGGCTACGTCATCGGCGGGCTGGTCGTGGTGGAGAAGCTGTTCAACTACCCCGGCGTCGGCCATCTCGTCTACACCTCCGCGACCGGGCACGACCTGCCGGTGCTGGAGGCGTCGGTGCTGATGATCGCCGTGATCTACACCCTCGCCAACCTCTGCGCCGACCTGCTGTACGGCGTGCTCAACCCCCGTATCCGATTGGCCGACGGATGACCGCGTCGACGAAGAGGGGACCCCGATGACCTCCACCCAGGCCGTCGCCGTACCGCCCACCGATCCGACCGGCGCGAGCCCCGCGCTCCGCGGTACGGGCCGGCAGCGGCGCCGCGAGATCGCCCGCGGGCTGCTGCGCTCGCCGACGTTCCTGGTCGGCGCCGTGATCCTGCTGTTCTGGGTGTTCGACGCGGTCTTCTGGCGGGTCATCGCCCCCGACGACCCGCAGAAGGTCTTCCCCGGCACGCTGCGCGGCCCGTCGGGCGACCACCTGCTCGGCACGGACAACCTCGGCCGCGACGTGCTGTCCCGGCTGCTGGCCGGCGCGTCCACCGTGCTCACCGTGGCGCCCGCGGCCACCGCGCTCGGTCTGGCCGGCGGCATCGTCGTCGGGCTGCTGACCGGCTACTACCGCGGGCTGCTCGACGACGTCGTGATGCGGGTCGTCGACGCGGTGATGTCCTTCCCGCTGGTGATCATCGCGGTGCTGGCGCTCACCATGCTCGGCTCCTCGCGGCTGAACGTGATCCTCCTGATCGCGGCCGTCTTCACCTCCCCGGTCGCCCGCACCGTGCGCTCGGCGGTGCTCTCCCAGCGCGACCTGGAGTACGTGGCCGCCGCCCGGCTGGCGGGCGAGTCGGGACCGCGGGTGATGTTCACCGAGATCCTGCCCAACATCGTCGGGCCGATCGTCGTCGAGGGGACCGTACGGCTCGGCTACGCGATCTTCACCTCGGCGACGCTGTCCTTCCTGACCCTGGGCATCCAGCAGCCCTCGCCCGACTGGGGACTGACCATCTCGCTCGGCCAGGTCTACCTCCAGGTCGCGCCCTGGATCGTGCTGTTCCCCGCGCTCGCGCTGGCGACCCTCGTCGTCGCCGTCAACCTCGTCGCCGACAGCCTGTCGAAGGTGTGGAAGGCATGACCACGACCGCCCGGGAGGCGAACCCCATGGCCGGACCCTCCGACCGCCCGACGCTGGACGTCGCGCACCTCAGCATCGGCTACCGGCGAGGAACGCGCCTCCTGCGCGTGGTCGACGACGTCTCCTTCTCCATCCGGCCCGGCGAGGCGTACGGCCTGGTCGGCGAGTCCGGCTGCGGCAAGACCACGGTCGCCATGTCCCTGATGCGCTACCTGCCCGAGAACGCCGTGGTGGACGAGGCGAGCCGGATCGGCTTCGACGGCGCGGACCTGCTGGCCGCCGACCGCGCCACCCTCCAGGACTGGCGCGGCAACCGGATCGCCATGGTCTACCAGAATCCGGGCAGCGCCCTGAACCCCTCGATGACCGTCGGCGCCCAGGTCGCCGAGACCTACCGGGTGCACGGCGGACTGGCGGCGCGCGCGGCGCGCGAGGCGGCCCGCGAGATGCTGGCGAAGGTCCGCCTCCCCGACCCCGAGGCCGTCCTGGACCGCTATCCCCACCAGCTCTCCGGCGGACAGCAGCAGCGCGTCATGATCGCGATGGCGCTGGCGGTCAACCCCGACCTGCTGGTGCTGGACGAGCCGACCACCGGCCTGGACGCCACCGTCGAGGCCGAGGTGCTCGACCTGGTCGAGGCGCTGCGTGCCGAGTACCGCACCGCCGTGCTCTTCATCAGCCACAACCTGGGTGTGGTCGCCCGGATCTGCGACCGCGTCGGCGTGCTGTACGCGGGCCGGCTGATCGAGGAGGGCCCCTGCCGGGAGATCTTCGCCGAGCCCCGGCACCCCTACACCCGCGGCCTGCTCGACGCCGCGCCGCGCCGGGGGCGGATGAAGGCCGCGGGCCGGCTGGACTCCATCCCCGGATCGCTCCCCGCGATCGGCGAGGACCTGGCCGGCTGCGCCTTCGCGCCGCGCTGCCCGATCGCCGAGGACCGCTGCCGCACCGAGGCCCCGGTGCTGGAGCCGGTGCTGCCCGGCCGGCAGGCCCGCTGCTTCCGGCAGGACGAGGTCCACACCCTCGGCTCCGTCGCGGCCCCGGTCCCCGCCCCGGCCGCGGGGACGCCCGAGGTGCTGCTGGAGATCACCAACCTGACCAAGCGCTACCGGCAGGGCGGACGCGAGGTGGCCGCCGTCAACGACGTGTCGCTGCACGTCAACCGCGGCGAGGTGTTCGGGCTGGTCGGCGAGTCCGGCAGCGGCAAGACCACCTTGGCCAAGTGCCTGGTCGGCATGGTCGACCCGACCGAGGGCGCCATCCGGTTCGAGGACACCGAGCTGACGGGCGGCTCGGCGGTGCGCGGCCGGCGCCGGCAGCGCGCGGTGCGCCGCAAGATCCAGATGGTCTTCCAGAACCCCGAGACCGCCCTCAACCCGCGCCACTCGGTCGGCCACATCCTGCGCCGCGCCGTGGCACTGCTCGACGACGCCGTGGCCGGCCGCGCGGAGCGCGCGGAGCGGGCCGCCGATCTCGCCCGTTCGGTGCGGCTGGAGCCGCGCCACCTGGACGTCCGCCCGTCCCAGCTGTCCGGCGGGCTCAAGCAGCGGGTCGTCATCGCCCGCTCGTTCGCCGGCACGCCGTCCCTGGTGGTCTGCGACGAGCCGGTCTCGGCGCTCGACGTGTCGGTGCAGGCGGCGATCTTGAACCTGCTGGTGGACCTCCAGTACGCGAAGGGCGTGTCGTACGTCTTCATCTCGCACGACATGGCCGTGGTGCGCTACATCGCCGACCGGATCGGGGTGATGTACCTGGGGCAGCTCGTGGAGACCGGCAGCACGGACGCGGTCTTCGCCCCGCCCCACCACCCGTACACCGAGGCGCTGATCTCCGCGGCCCCCTCGCTCGACCCCGAGACCGAGCGGGAGCGCATCCGGCTGGCGGAGGACGCGCCGGTCCCGTCCGCCGCGACGGCCGGGTGCCGCTTCGAGTCCCGCTGTCCGCGGCGCCTCGGCGACGTCTGCCGCACCGAGGAACCCCCGTGGCAGGAGAGCGAGGACGGCAACCGGTACCGCTGCCACATCGCCCCGGCGGAACTGCTCCGGTTGCAGCTCGCCCCCGCAGAGCAGCCCAAGTCGGTGTCCGGCGGTGCCCGTCCGACGGCGTAGCGGCGCCCCTCTCCGGAGGGGCGGCACCCCCGGTTCAGTAGATTCGCTCCATGCCTGAACCCGGACACGAGCGGCACGGCGCGGACAGCCCTTCGCGACCGCCGCACCCGTCGCCCCCGACCACCGCGAGCCCGGGCCCGACCCCGTCCGGCATACCCGACGGGGCGGTCCGGCGCGCCCGCGCCGCGACGTACGCGGCCTTCGCCGGGTCCGGGCTCGCGGGCGCGAGCTGGGCCGCCCGCATCCCGCAGGTGCGCGACCACCTGGGGCTGGACAACTCGGCCCTCGGGCTGGTGCTGCTGTCGATCGCGGTCGGCTCGGTGCTGGCGCTGCCGGTGTCCGGGCACATCGTGCACCGGTTCGGCTCCCGCCGCACGGTGGTCGCGATGGCCTGCCTGCTGGGCGTGGCCTTCGTGCTGATCGGGCTCGGCTACCTGGCCGGCGAGGCCCCGGTGGTGGCCGGCCTCTTCCTCTTCGGGTTCGCCAACGGCGCCTGGGACGTCGCGATGAACGTGCAGGGCGCGCTGGTGGAGCGGCTGCTGGGGCGGTCGATCATGTCCCGCTTCCACGCCGGCTTCAGCCTGGGGACGGTGGCCGGCGCGCTGATCGGGGTGGCGATGGTGGCCCTGCGGGTGCCGGTGACCGCCCACCTGATCGGCGTGGGCGTGGCGGTGGCGCTGTGCGTGTCGCTGTCCGCCCGGGGCATGCTGGCCGACGACGAGAGCGACGCCGAGTCCCGTGAAGAGGGAGCGGAAGGGTCGGCGCGGGCGGCCAGGCCCAGCGTGCTCGCGGCCTGGCGCAGCCCCCGCACCCTGCTGATCGGGCTGTTCGTCCTCGCCTTCGCCTTCGCCGAGGGGACCGGCAACGACTGGATCGGGGTCGCCGTCATCGACGGTTACCACGCGTCGGCCGCGCTCGGGACGCTCGCCTTCGCCGTCTTCCTGGCCGCGATGACCGCCGGCCGGTGGTTCGGCACGTCGGCGCTCGACCGGTACGGCCGCACCCCCGTGGTGCGGGTGCTCGCGGTCATGGCGACCGGCGGGGTGGTGCTGTTCGCCTTCGGGCCCACAATCGCCGCGGCCTTCGGCGGCGCGCTGCTGTGGGGGCTGGGCACCTCGCTGGGCTTCCCGGTGGGCATGAGCGCCGGCGCGGACGACCCCCGGCGGGCCGCCGCCCGGGTCAGCGTGATCGCCTCGATCGGGTACTGCGCCTTCCTCGGCGGGCCCCCGCTGATCGGATTCCTCGGGCACGCGCACGGGGTGCGGCACGCCGTCACGGCGGTCGCCGCGCTGCTCGCGGTGGCCGCCGTGATCGCCTCGGTCGTCCGCCCGGTCAGTCCTTCAGCCCGGCGGTGATGTCGGCGTTCATCACGTACCGCTGGAACACCACGTAGATGAGGATGAGCGGCACCATCGAGATCACCGAACCGCCCAGCAGCACCGACCAGTTGATGTTCTGCGCGCCCACGATGCCCTCGATGCCGATCTGCATGGTGAACTTGGTCGGGTCGTTGAGCACCAGCAGCGGCCAGATGTAGTCGTTCCACCGCCACTGGAAGGACAGGATCGCCAGCGTCAGCATGATGGGCCGGGAGATCGGCACCATGATCCGCAGGAAGATCGACAGTTCGCGGGCGCCGTCGATGCGCGCGGCCTCCACCAGGTCGTCGGGGACCGTCAGGAAGAACTGGCGGAACATGAAGATCCCGGTCGCGGTGAGCACTGACGGCAGGATGATCCCGGCCAGCGAGTTGTAGAGGTTCAGGTCGCGGACCACCAGGAACTCCGGCGCGAGCATCACCTCGGTGGGCAGCATGGTGGTGGCCAGGATGCCCAGGAACAGCGCCTTCAGCCACCGGTTGTCGTACTTCGCCAGCGCGTAGCCGGTGCAGCAACTCGCCCCGACGGTGAGCACCGTGGTCACCACGCACACGAGGATCGTGTTGGTGAAGTACCGGTAGAAGTCGAAGCTGCGCCACGCGCTCACGTACCCGGAGGTGGTGGGGTGGTGCGGGAACATCGTCAGCGGATAGGAGAACAGCTCCCCGGCGGGCTTGAAGGAGCTGAGCACGAACCACAGCACGGGGAAGCCGTAGAGGAAGGCGAGCACCCACAGCAGCGTGGTGGCCGAGATCGCGTGCCGCAGCCCGCCACTGGGCCGGCCGCCGCGGCGCGCGGTGCGGCGGGGACCGCGGAGGGCACCGGGGGCGGCCGGCCGCGTGGTGTCCTGGGTGGTCATCGCTTCTCCATCCGCCGGTTGACGACGAGTTGCAGGACCGCCACGGCCATCAGGATGAGCATGAGCACGAAGGACGCGGCGCTGGCGTAGCCGATCTGGCCCCGGTTGAAGCCGGTTTGGTAGATGTACTGGACGAGCAGGTTGTTCGTGGTGCCGGGCCCGCCGTTGTTGAGGGAGACGAACAGCGCGTACTCCTTCATCGCCCCGATGGTGCCGAGCAGCACGACGATGAACGAGGTCGGCGCGATGCACGGCAGCGTGATGCTGCGGAACTGCCGCCAGGGCCCCGCGCCGTCGAGCGCCGCCGCCTCGTAGTACGACCTGGGCACGTTCTTGATCGCCGCGACGAACAGCAGCATGGAGAACGCCGTTCCGCCCCAGGCGGTGGCGAGCACCACCACGGCCAGCGACAGGTTCGCGTTGGACTGCCACGGGATCGCGTGCCCGCCGAGCTTCTCCACCACGTAGTTGACCAGCCCGAAGTTCTCGCCGAACATCCACCGCCACAGCACGCCGGCCACGATGGGCGAGATCAGCCACGGGACGAAGAAGATCACCCGGGCGACCGTGCGGCCCTTGGCGTTCTCGTTCACCAGCAGGTTGGCGACGAGCAGCGAGAGCACGAAGTTCAGCGGCACGACGAACACGGCGAACAGCAGCGTCCGGGTGAGGGCCGCGTAGAAGGTGTGGTCGCCGAAGAGGTCCTGGTAGTTGGACAGTCCGACGAACCGGAACGGGCCGACGCCCGTGTAGTCGGTGAAGGAGTAGACGAGCCCGATCACCGCCGGCCAGACGAAGAACAGGCCGAACAGCACGACGTTCGCCGCGACGAGGATCAGCGGCGCGACGGTGTGGCGGCCGCGCTTCCCGGCCGGGCGCGCGGATGTGTCCGAGGCGCGTGTGGTCATCTTCCTTGCTCCGTGCTGGTGGGTGGGGGTGGCTCGGGCGGGGGCCGGGGCCGGGTGGCGCGGGGTTCGGTGCGCGCCGCCCGGCCCCGGGGCTCAGGAGCTGCCGCCCACCTGCTGGTTGTAGCCGGACACGATGTTCTTCAGCGCGTCGCCCACCGACTGCTGGTGGTTGATCGCCTTGCCCAGCTCGGTCACCGTCGGGTCGGTGGCCAGGCTCTTGCCCTTCAGCACCCAGTTGGTCTGGGCGTTGTTGAAGTAGCCGGAGATCGGCGCGTAGAGCGGGATCTCGGCGTTGTAGAGCTTGAACGCCGCCAGCGCCGCCTGGGAGGTGAAGGGGTAGTTCGGGTTCAGGCCGGTCTCGACCGGCAGGAAGCCGGAGGTCTCCACCAACTGGCGGTACTGGGCCGGCTGGTAGAGCCAGGCCATGAACGCCTTGGCGGCCTTGCCGGCGGCGCCGTTGTTGTTGATCGCCACCATCATGCCGCCGCTGTTGACGTCACTGGCCTGCACCGGCTGGGCGGGGGAGGGGACGCTCGCCCACTGGAACTTGGTGATGCTGGACGCGAAGGCAGGCACCTGCCACACGCCGGACCAGTAGGCCACCACGTCGCCGCTCTGGAACATCGCGGACGGGTCGGCGCCGCTGGTCCACACCGACTTCGGCATCACCTTGTCGTCGTTGAGGCCGACGAAGAAGTTCACGGCCTTCTCGGTGGCGCTGTCGGTGGAGAACTTCCCGCCGGCGTCGGCGTGCACGCCCTGCCCGCCGAACTCGTACTCCATGGCCCGCAGGCGGGAGGGCGAGGAGTCGAAGACGAGGGAGTACTTCACACCGGTCGCGGCCCGCACCTTGTTCGCGGCCGCGATGAACTCGTCCCAGGTCCAGGTCTGCGCGGGGGCGGTGGGGAAGGGCACCCCGGCCTTCTTGAAGAGCGACTCGTTGATGAACATGCCGGACGCGGTGATGTCCGAGGGTATGGACAGCACCTTCCCGGAGGTGTCCTTCGCCACGAAGGAGCCGGCGATGTGGTTGGCCGGGTCCTTCACGATCGAGTCGAGGTCGATGAGTTTGTTCGTCCAGATCGGGTCCAGCGCGGGCACGTCGGCGATGTCGGGCAGGGCGTTGGCCTGGGCCGCGTTGTGCAGCTTGGTGGCGTAGCCGCTGTAGGGGATGTTGACGAGCTTGACGCTGACGCCCGTCGCCTTCTTGTACTGGTCGATCAGCTTGGACCAGCCCGACTGCTGCGCGGAGCTGGTGGACAGCCAGAAGGTCAGCGACTTCGAGGTGCCGCCGGAGCCCGACCCGGACCCGCAGGCGGACAGCAGGAGAGCCGCCACCGTGGCCAGGGCGGTGACGGACGCCATGCGACGGACTCCGGCGCGGCCGAGCCGGCGGGGGCGTCGCACACCCACACAGGTCATCTTCGATCCCTTCGGTCACAGCGGACGGAGTACGCGCCGGCCGCCGGCAGTAGCAGGTTTCCGTTTCCTATCACTGTGATTAAATACGTACAAGGGTTGTTCGCATCTCTTTGCGGATCTGACGCCCTGGGCGCTGTCGGCCGACGGCGGGGGCTGCTAGTCTCCCGGTCACCAGCCGTGTGTGAGCGAGCGGTAGTTATCTTCAATCCGATGGCTATTGGGGCAGTAGAGGGGCGTTGTGAAACCAGGGGCGGCGCCGCGGACCGCGACGACACGACATGTCACCGAGATCAACCGGACCGCGATACTCGACGTCCTGCGGGACCACGGGCCGCTCTCCCGGCGTGACATCCAACGGCGGACCGGGCTCGGCTCGGCCACCGTCGAGCGGCTGTGCTCGGCGCTGCTGGAGGAGGGCACGGTCGAACTCGCGGGCCAGCTCCGCTCCTCGGTCGGCCGGCCCTCGACCCTGCTGCGGTTCGCCTCCTCCTCGCGCGCCGTCATCGCGGTCGACGTCACCGAGGGCACCGCCCGCGGCCGCCTGGTCGACCTGGGCGGCGCGACCCTGTACGAGGAGAGCCTCGCCTTCGACACCGACGGCGGGGACGCCGGCGCCGCCCGCATCGACGGGCTGCTCCGGCTGGTCGACCGGCTGACCTCCGCCGGGACCGGGGTGACCTCGCCGATCGTGGCCGTCGGCATCACCGTGCCCGGCATCGTGCACGACGGGGTCGTCTCCAAGGCGGTCGAACTCGACTGGCAGGAGCTGCCGCTGGCCGAGATCGTCTCGGCCCGGTGCGGCCTTCCGGTGCACGTCGAGAACGACGCCAACGCGACCGCATACGGCGAGTGGACGAGCGGCGCCCTCGCCCAGGCGCAGAGCGCCGTGGCCCTCGTGCTCGGCGCCCGGCTCAGCGCGGGGATCATCAACGAGGGGCGGCTGTACCGGGGGGACCGTTCGGCCGCCGGCGAGATCGGCTTCCTGCTGACCTCCAGCGCCTCCTTCGCCCGCTACTTCACCGAGCAGGGCGACGTGGAGTCGAGCCTGGCCGCGCAGGTGCTGCCGTTCGCAGCGCGCGAGGGCCTGCACGGCCGGCGCATCGGCCCGGCCTTCCGGGCGATGATGGCCCACAGCCGGGCCGGGGACGCCGACGCCGACCGGGCCCGCGACGAGTTCTTCGACTCGATAGCGCTCGCCTTCGTCGCCCTCTCGGTGGTCCTCGCGCCCCAGGTCATCGTGCTCGCGGGCGCGTTCGCGCAGTACAGCGCGGAGTCCGCCGAGCAGCTGACCCGGCGCCTGGTCGGCCGCATCCCGTGGGTGCCGCGGATCGCCGTCAGCGACCTCGGCTTCGACGCGGCGATCACCGGCGTGAGCGCGCTGACGATCGAGCACGCCCGGACCGCGACCTACCTCGCATGAACCCGCCGCACCCGCACGGACAGCGCCCGCCCCGGACCGGGGCGCCGGCGCGGCCCACCCGGCCTGCCCGGCCCGGCCCGTCGGCGCGCCCGAGCGCCGGGCCGCCGGCTGCTCGCCGCCGGGCCGGAACCCGTCGGACCGGCCCAACCAGGATGGAGCGTGAGTGATGGACGACGCGATACGGATAGCGGTCGTGGGCACCGGTGACGTCGCCATGTCCCACGCCGCCGCGCTGACGGCCCCCGGCCCGGTGACGGGGCGGATCGTGGCCGCCGCGGACACCGACCGGGCGCGGCTGGACGCCTTCATGACCGCGCACCGGACCCCGGACGGCTACCAGGACATCGAGGAGCTGCTGGCCGGCTCCCGCCCCGACCTGGTCTACCTGTGCACGCCCCCGGGCCTGCACCGCGACCAGGCGCTTGCCTGCCTGCGCGCGGGCGTCAGCGTGCTGGCGGAGAAGCCGCCCGCGATGTCGCTGCGCGAACTGGACGAGATCGCCGCCGCCGCGGGCGGCCCGCCGTGGTTCGCCACCGTCTTCCAGCACCGCTTCGGCGAGGGGCAGGCCCGGCTCAAGGCGCTGGCCGACTCCGGACTGCTGGGCCGCCCGCTGCTGGCGGTCTGCCACACCACATGGTTCCGCGACCAGAAGTACTTCGACGTGCCCTGGCGCGGCCGGTGGGACACCGAGGGCGGCGGGCCCACCATGGGACACGGCATCCACCAGATGGACATGCTGGTGGACCTGCTCGGCGACTGGACCGAGGTGCGCGCGGTCACCCGGACGCAGGCGCGCCGCACCGAGACCGAGGACGTCTCGCTCGCCCATGTCGCCTTCGCCGGCGGGGCGGTGGCCTCCGTGGTCAACAGCGTCGTCTCGCCGCGCCAGGAGTCCTACCTGCGCTACGACTTCGAGCACGCCACCGTGGAGGTCACGCACCTGTACGGCTACCGGGACGAGGACTGGCGGGTCACCCCCGCGCCCGGGCACGAGGAGGTGCTCGCCGCCTGGCGTTCCGGACGGGTGGTCCCCGGGAGCGGCAACGGGATGGGCGACGGGAGTGGTAACGGGAGCGGTTCCGGGAGCAGCGGGGCGAACGGCGACGCCGACGGTCTCGCCGGCCCCGGCACCCGCAGCGGGCACCGCGCCCAGTTCGAGCTGGTGCTCTCCAGCCTGCGCGACGGCACCCCGCCGCCGGTGGCGCTCGCCGAGTCGCGGCGCACCCTCGCCCTGGTCACGGCCGTGTACGCCTCCGCCGCCGCGGCCCGCCCGGTCACCCCCGAGGACGTCGCCCCCGGCACCCTCTTCTACGAGAGCATGGCCGGCCACCGTGTCGGCTGAGCCGTCGGGCGCGCCCATGCCGGCCCGCGTACCGGAGCCGGCCCGGTGACCGGCCCCGCGCTGCGGACCACGCACACCCTCGGCCGCGGCCTGACGGTCAGCGCCGGAGGGGTCGACCTGCTCACCTACACCTACGGCGTGGACCTGCCCCCGTTCGAGTCGCCGATGCCGTACTTCCACCCGCTGCGGACCCTCGCCGGGGACGTCGTCACCGGGCACCGACCGCACGACCACCGCTGGCACAAGGGCCTGGCGATGACCGTCACGTACCTCTCCGGCCAGAACTTCTGGGGCGGCAACACCTACGTGCACGGCGAGCCCGAGGGCCGCTACGTCGCCCTGCCCAACACCGGAAGCGTGCTGCACACCGGGTTCGCCGCGCTGGGGACGGACGCCGGCACGCCGCACTTCGCCGAGGACCTGCGGTGGGTCACGATGGCCGGCGAGCACTGGATCGACGAGCGCCGCACGGTGGCCGTCCGCGACGTGACCGCCGACGCGTGGAGCCTGGACTTCGCCACGAGCCTGACCAACGTGCGCGGACAGGAGCTGGAGTTCGGCAGCCCCACCACCCGGGGCCGCCCGCACGCGGGCTACTCCGGCTTCTTCTGGCGCGGCCCGCGGGACTTCACGGGGGGCACGGTCCTCGGCCCGAGCGGCCCGGGCGGGCGGAGCGGCCCAGGCGCCGAGGCAGGTGAGGCCGGGGAAGCCGGCGAGGGCAGCGAAGTCCGTGGGACCGGCGAGGAGATGATGGGCCGGACCGCGGACTGGCTGGCCTTCTCCGCCGAGCACGACGAGGTGGACCGGGAGTCGACGCTGGTCTTCCGGGACGAGTCCGCCCGCCCGGTCCCCGACGGCCGCTGGTTCGTCCGCAGCTCCACCGAACCCCTCGTCAACCCCTCGCTGGCGTTCCACGAGCCGCTCTTCCTGGCCGACGGCGCCACGCTCGACCTGCGCTACCGCCTGGTCGTGGCGAACGGCCGGTGGGACGCCGCGCGCGTGACCGCCCACCTGGCCGCCCACCCCTGGTGACCGGCGTACCACCCGAGGAGCCCGAGCACGATGCGGATCACCGCCGTCCAGTCCACCGACCTGTTCGTCGGCACCGCGCAGGCACCCCGCCAGGTCGTCCGCGTCACCCTGCGGGCCGGAGCGCACGGCGAACCCGGGCCCGTGCGGCTGCGGGTGGAGGGGCCGACCGTCACCACGCCCGAACCGGCGGAGGCGGGCCCGCTCGGCCCCGGTGAGGAGCGCACCGCCGAGGTCGGCGTCCTCGTCGCCGCCCCCGCCGCCGAGGGGTCCGCGCACCGGGTCACCGCGCTCGCCGAGCCCGCCGGCCCCGGCGAGCCCCGCCCCGGCGCGCGGGCCACCGCCGAGGGCGTGGTGCGGGCGGCCGCGACCGGCTGGACGATGTGGATGGTCTCGCACTTCCACTACGACCCGGTGTGGTGGAACACCCAGGCGGGCTTCACCGAGATCCGGCACGAACTCCCCGACGTGCCCTGGGTGGACCGGCTGCGCCCGCCGCACGCGCGCAGCGCCTTCGACCTCGTGCGGGCCCACCTGGACGCGGCCCGGCACGACGAGGACTACCGCTTCGTCCTCGCCGAGGTCGACTACCTCAAGCCGCACTGGGACGCCTTCCCGCGCGACCGCGCCGACCTGCGGCGCTTCCTGCGGGAGGGCAGGGTCGAGCTGGTCGGCGGCGCCTACAACGAGCCCAACACCAACCTGACGCACCCCGAGTCGACGATCCGCAACACCGTGCTCGGCATCGGCTACCAGCGCGACGTGCTCGGCGGCGACCCGCGCTCGGGCTGGCTGCTGGACGTGTTCGGGCACGACCCCGCGCACCCGGGGCTGATGGCGGACGCGGGGCTGGACTCCAGCGCCTGGGCCCGCGGGCCGTTCCACAACTCCGGGCCCAAGGGCCACACCGGGGACGTGACCCGCATGCAGTTCCCCTCCGAGTTCGAGTGGATCGGCCCGAGCGGGCGCGGGGTGCTCACCCACTACATGGCCGGCCACTACACGGCCGGATGGGCGATCCACCGGGCGGACTCGCTGCCCGCGGCGATGGCCGCCGCCCACACGCAGTTCGCCGAGCTCAAGCAGGTGGCCGCCACCCGCAACGTGCTGCTGCCGGTCGGCCATGACCACAACGTGCCCTCCCGGTGGTGCACCGAGATCCACCGCCGCTGGGCCGAGCGGTACGTCTGGCCGCGCTTCACCATGGGCCTGCCCCGGGAGTTCTTCGCCGCCGTCCGGCGCGAGACCGGGCCGGGCGGCGGCGCGGCCCCGCTCACCCCGCAGACCCGGGACATGAACCCGGTCTTCACCGGCAAGGACGTGTCGTACATCGACACCAAGCAGGCGCAGCGCGCGGCCGAGACCGCCGTGCTCGACGGCGAACGGCTCGCCACCTTGGCCGCGGCCCTGCTCGGCACGCGCTTCCCGGCCGAAGCGATCGACAAGGCGTGGCGGCTGCTCGCCTACGGCGCCCACCACGACGCCGTCACCGGCACCGAGTCCGACCAGGTGTACGCGGACCTGGTCGGCGGCTGGCGCGAGGCGTACGAACTCGGCGACACCGTTCGCGCGGCCGCGCTGCGGCAGATCGCCGCCGGCACCGACACCCGGGGCGAGGGGCGGCCGGTGCTGGTGGCCAACACCCTGTCCTGGGAGCGCGACGGCATGGTGACGGTGGCCGCCGGTCCCGGCACGCGGGTGCGCGACGCGGACGGACGGCCGGTGCCCTGCGTCGCCGAGCACGGCCGGCTCACCTTCCGCGCGGCCGGCGTCCCCCCGCTCGGCCACCGCGTCCACCGGCTCGTGCCCGGCAGCGCGTCGAGCTGGCTCACCGTCCCCGGCGCCACCTCCGCCGAGAACGGCTTCTTCCGGATCGAGGCGGACCCCGCGCGAGGCGGCGCGCTGACCCGGATCACCGACCTGCGCACCGGCCGCGACCTGCTGCGGCCCGGTGGGCTGGGTGCCGAACTCACCCTCCAGGACGAGCACTCCACGCACCCGGTGTGGGGCGAGGGCCCCTGGCACCTGCTGCCGAAGGGCCCGGGCGCCGGCACGGGGGAGCGGCCGGCCGCCGTCCGCGTCGAGCGCTGCGACCTCGGCCGGCGGATCACCTCCGAGACGGAGCTGGGCGGGCTGCGCCTCACCACGCGGGCCACCTTGTGGGAAGGCGGCGCGCGGGTGGACTTCCGCACCCGGGTCGACGGGTCGATCGGCGAGGACCGGCTGCTGCGGGTGCGGTTCGCCCTCGACCTGCCCGGGGCCCTGCCGGTCAGCGAGGTCGGGTTCGCCGCGGTCGGGCGGTCGTTCGGCTTCCCGGACGCCGACGCGGCCGAGCACCTGTGGACCCTGGACAACCCCGCGCACACCTGGGCCGGCCTCGGCACGACCGCGCGCCTGGCCCTGCACGGCCCAGGCGGCCGCACCCTGACCCACGCGATCGGCGTCGCCGAAGTGGTGGCTCCCGAAGGACATGACGTACGCCCCCTCCTGACCCGGCTCGTCGCCCAGGGGGTGACCGCGACCAGCACGCACCCCCGCGGTCCGCGCCACGGGTCACTCGACGCGGACTCCAACCTTCCGGACATAAGGGTCGCACTGGGCACGGACAACGCCTTCGCCGAAGCGGTCCTGGACGCCGCCGGACCCGGCTACCGGGAGGCGCTCGCCGCCCACGGCCGGGTGTTCGTGCCGGCCCTGCGGACCCGCCGCGAGACCTGGCGGCCCGGCGCCGACCTGAGCGGACCGCGCGACCTGCCGGTGCTGGTCGTGCACGACGACAGCCTTGCGGACGACCTCGCCGACGGCGTCGTGGACGTCACCGTCCCGCCCGGCCTGGCCACCACCGCGGACCCTGCGCCGGACTACGCCGCCGCCCTCGTCAACCACGGCACCCCCGGATTCGTGGCCACCGCCGAGGGCACGCTCTGCCTCAACCTCATGCGTGCCTGCACCGACTGGCCCTCGGGCGTCTGGCTCGACGGGCCGCGCCGGACCGCCCCCGACGGCAGCGGCTTCGCCCACCAGCACTGGGCGCACGACTTCCGCTACAGCCTCGTCGCCGGGCCGGGCGACTGGCGCGACAACGGCTTCACCCGGGCCGGGCACGAGGCCAACCACCCCCTCCTGCACACGCTGCCCGACCCCGGACCGGGCCCCCTGCCGCCGCTCGCCCCGCTGCTGACCGTGGAACCGTCCGCGCAGGTGCTGCTCAGCGCCCTGAAGCCGCGCGGCAACCCGCTCGCCTCCGGGCGGCCCGGCGACACCGACCCGGCCGTCGACGGGCTGTCCGTCCGGCTCTACGAGAGCACCGGCCGCCCGGCCACCGCGCGGGTCCGGCTGCACGGCGGGCTCACCGCGCCCGAGCGGGCCGACCTGCTGGAGCGGCGCGCGGCGGGCCCGCTCCCGGCGGAGGACGACGGCACGATCCACGTCCCCCTCGGGCCGGCCGACGTCGTCACGGTGACCGCGCGGCCGCTCGGCGCCGGGCCGCGCCCCGGCCCCGACCGCGCCGAGCCCGTCCGCGAGCCCGTCCAGCCGGTGTACACCCGCTACTGGCGGCACAACTCCGGCCCCGCGCCGCTGGGTTGCCTGCCCACCGGTGTCCACCTCGAGCGGATCTCCGAGACCGCCGTGCGCATCACCGTGGCCACCTCCACCCGGCCGGCCCGCGGCACCGTCCACCTCGACGTCCCGGCCGGGCTCGTCGTGCCCGGACCGCACGACCTGGCGTACGACCTGCGCCCGCACGGCCACACCGAGTTCGATCTGGTGGTCCGCCCGGCCGACGGGGCGCTGCCCGGCACGTACGTCCTCGCCGCCCGCATCCGCGACGACCTCGGCCAGACGCTGGAGGACGCGCTGCCGGTCGCCGTCGGGGGAGCGCCGGCTGACGTGCCGCTGACGGCGCACCTGGCCCGCGACGCCGCCACCGGGGATCTGGTGCTGCGCCTGCGTAGCGGGGCCCGCTCCGAACTGCGCGGCGAGGCCCAGCTGATCAGCCCGTTCGGGACGTGGGGCGCGCCCGGGGACGACCTCGCGCTCACCCCCCGCACCCAGGGCTTCCGGCTCGCCGCCGGGCAGACGGCGAGCCTCCGCTACGGCGTCGCCTGCGGGCCCGCGGTCGACCCCGGCCGGCGGTGGTGGGCGCTGGCCAAGGTCGCCTGCTTCGGGGAGGTCCGCTACACCGAGGCCGTCGCACTCGCCCCCTGAGGGTGCGCCCGGCCGGGCTTCCGGCCGGGCGCGGTCTCAGCCGACGTCTGCGCCGGTCAGGGTCAGCGTGTACGTGCCCGGGACGCGGCCGGTGACGTACACCCTCGTGCCCTCCGCCGCGTCGTCCGCACCGAGGTACGTGAACAGCTCGCCCGGGTCGATCGCGGGCGGCCGCTCCGGGCCCGAACCGTTGCCCGGGCCGAAGCGGATCACGCTGTCGCCCACCGTGTACGAACCCGTGCCGGAGACCAGCTCGAACACCCCCTCCGCGCCGGGCACTTGCTCGGCCCCGGTGAGCACGCCGCCGGGGCGGAAGGCCAGTTCGAGGGCGAACGAGGTGGGTACGCCCTCCAGCGACAGCCGTACCTCCGCGCCGGAATCGACCGGGACGACCTCGGCCGCGACCCGCAGCCGGTGCTCGTCCGCCGGCCGCCGGGCGAAGTCCATGGCCGCGAAGTACCGCCCCTCCGAGCCCAGTTCGTAGGCCCCGTCGGCCCTGCGCGCGTCCGGCGGCAGCGGCTGGTAGTAGTGGGCGGTGCTGGTCGAGGCCAGCAGGAAGCGGTCGCCCTCGACCCGCAGGCCCTCGGCGCGGAACGGGCCGAGCGAGAAGAAGTCCACGCCCAGGCGCACGGAGCGCAGCAGCGCGTCGCCGTGCCGGAACCGCAGGAACGTGGGGTTGGTCGCGAGCCCCGAGACCACCCGGGAGTGCCGGGGCAGGTCGCTGCCCCCGTACACCGTGAGGCTCCGCCGGCCCCGACGCACCCGCGCCAGGCCGGAGTCGGCCAGCAGCGTCGTCACGGCACCGCCGTCGGCCGGACCGGAGGGGGCCGGACCGGAGCGGGCCGGCTCCGGCAGCCGGTCGGCGAGCGACGGGTCGAGCAGGACCGTCGCCAGCACGTCGGCCGCCAGTTCGCCGCCGACGCCCCGCGCGAGGATGCCCTCGGCCAGGGACGCGAAGTCCGCCCGCCCGTCGCTGAGCGCGAACCGCCGGTAGTGCGCCAGGAATCCCGCCCCGTCGAACGGCTTGCGCTGGTCCTGCCGGCGCGAGTGCACCGACTCCACGACGCCGTCCTCGTCGAACAGCCCCGCGAACGCCGCGAGGTTGCGCCGCACCGTCGCCGGCAGTTCCGGCCGCCGCAGGACGTCGGCGACGGCGATCAGCGACGGGTTGGTCACCGCCGACGCGTACAGCGGGCTGCGCTCGGAGTACATGCCGTCCGGCTGGATGTCGACGCCCTCGGCGAGCCACTGGTCGACCCGGGCGACCAGCCGCGGGTCGGGCGCCAGGTGGTGCAGCCGGGCCAGCGCGGCGCAGACCTCCCAGCGGTGGTTGGGCGTGTGCACGCCGCCCGTCAGCAGCGGGGGAGTGATGGCGGCCAGGATCGCGGCCAGCCCGTCCCGCACCTCGTCCAACTCCGGGCGGCCCGCCCGGCGGATCAGATCGGCGGTGACGCACAGGTCGTTGACGGTGAAGGCGGAGTCCGGCGGCGAGGCCAGGTTGTCGCCGCCGAACAGGCCGTCCGCGCCCTGGAGCGCGACCAGGGGCGTCAACTGGGTCCGGGCCGCGGCGAGGAGCGACCCGTCGCCGTGCCACCGCGAGCCCGGCAGCAGGTAGGCGGTCGTGAACGCCTTGATCCGCGCGCCCAGTACCCGGTGCTGGAGGGTGTCCCGGCCGTCGGTGCCGAGCAGTTCGCCGACGTGCGGGTCCAGTGCGGCGGTCAGCGCCGCCACGAACCGCGGGTCGGTCCGCGGCCCGAACTCCCCGAGCGGGCGGGGGCCTTCGGCCGGCTGCTGGGGCGAGGTCCCCGTCATGGGCAGTGTCCGTTCACGTCGCGTCCGTACGGCGAGGGGAGCCGTCCGGCCTTTCCTTGGACGGCGGTGCCGGACGGGGATGGTAAGCGCTTTCTATCAGGGTCGATCATACGGGAGGGGCGCTGGGGCGGGTCAAGGGGAGGCGCGGCGGGCCGTGCGGGCGCGTGGGGAGGCGGCCACGCGGGAGCCGTGGCGGCGGGCTCGGCAGGCGGCGCGCGGACGGGCGGGGAAGCGAGCACGGCGGTGGTCCGGACCGGCGCCGGGTCCCCGGGTGGCGGCCTCACCCGCGAACAGGCGGTCGCGCCTGGTCCGTGGGCGCGCGCCCGCGCGGGGAAACCGGATACGGTCGGGCCATGGAAGGGATCCGCGCCGCCCTCATCGACATCGACGGAGTGCTCACGGTCTCCTGGCAGCCCCTGCCCGGCGCCGTGGACGCGCTGAAGCGGCTGCGCGCGGGCGGTGTGGCCGTGGCGCTGGTCACCAACACCACCTCCCTCACCCGGGCCTCCCTCGCCCGGAGCCTCGGCGAGGCCGGGTTCCCCGTCACCGCCGAGGACATCCTCAGCGCGCCCGTCGCCACCGCCGCGTACCTCACCCGGCACCACCCCGGCGCGAGGTGCCTGCTCCTCACCACCGACGACATCAGCGAGGACCTGCCCGGGATCACCCTCGTGGGCCCCGACGACCCCGACGTCGATGTCGTCGTCCTGGGCGGCGCCGGCCCCGCGTTCGGCTTCGACGCCCTCGACCGCGCTTTCCGCCACCTCCGCGCCGGCGCGCACCTCGTGGCCATGCACCGCAACCTCTACTGGCGCACCCAGGACGGCCTCCGGCTCGACGCGGGTGCCTTCCTGCTCGGCCTGGAGCGCGCGTCCGGCGTCGACGCCGAGGTGACCGGCAAGCCGTCGGGCGCCTTCTTCGCCTCCGCCCTCGAACGGGTCGGCGTGGACGCCGCGCACGCCCTGATGATCGGTGACGACGTCGAGTCCGACGTCCTGGCCGCCCAGCGGAGCGGCCTGACCGGCGTCCTCGTCCGCACCGGCAAGTTCCTCCCGGACACCCTCCGCACCGCCTCCGGCACCCCCGACCACGTCATCGACTCGATCGCGGCCCTCCCGGCCCTCCTCGGCCTTCCCGAGCGGTGACGTGAGCGCCCTTCCGACGATCAGTACCGGAAGCTCCCCTTGCCCTCGCAGAGGTGGATCATCAAGGGGCGAATCGTCTCGCCGCCCCTCACCGACCGCAGTTCGACACCGAGATCCTTCACCGCGCCGAGTGCTCCGACGAGATGGTCGGGGTAGCCCTCGCGTCGCGCTTCCTCCTGCGCGGCGAACAGCGCACCGAACTCGTCCCACGCCGCCCCCGGCACGAACCGGCCCCGGAACCACGGCTGATCGACCCTCACGTCCCGGAGTTCCCCGACCAGGGACTCCCCCGCCCACACCTCGTACGCGGCCCTCTCACCCACCGGTACCTCCAGCCATGACGACGCCCTCGCATTTCTACGTTGGACCGTGGATCGGCCCACCACATCGTCGGGGAGACCGTCCACGATCAAAGCGATGGCCTCCGCGGCACCGTCCGCCTCCTCCAACCGGCCATCACGACATTCGTCGACCGGCCGTCGACTTCCGCCCGCGCGGCCACGTACCGCCAGCCCGGTGAGGACGTCAGTTCGACCTCAAGCCCGAGGCCGGCACGATCGGCCGTCGCTTGCAGCGCGTTCCGCAGGGAACCCGCCTGGACAGCCTCCGGGTAGAGCGTTGCGTACGCGTGCATAGGATCGGCAGGCGTTGCACCGGGAGGCCGTTCGGGCATGCGGTCGAGTGTGCCAGGGGCGAGGGCCACCGTGCCTGCGGCTTGTTCGGCGAGGGGGGACAGAATGGGCCTGGCTCAGGTGGAATTGGATCGGCACGACTGGGATCTGCTGACCTGCGGCCGCGGGAAGAGCGCGCGTCGTCTCGTCCCGTTGCTCGAATCCGCCATCGCGGGAAACGTGCCCGGTGCCTTCCGCGCCATGGACGACCATGCCCTCATCAGCTCGATCCTCATGCCTCCCGCGCCGGCGGTCTGCGCGGTCGTCATGGCGATGCTGGCGGACGGGGTGCCGCCGGACCACGTTCCCGGCCTCGCCTGGCTGATCTCGGCCTTCGCGGCCGGTGAAGTGGACGGTGCGACGGTCGACGACAGCCTGTACCGGCGATGTGTCGCGACCCTGCGCGACGGATTGTGGCTGCTGTACCGCGAGTTCACGGCCCCTCATGATGCGGTGACCCACAGCGACGTCGACGACCTTCTCGACATCGTCGACGTCGACACGGCCCGACTCGCTTTCCACCGCCGTCGCAGCGAAGAGGAGATCTGACCGCGACTCCGCTTCCCACACGGACTGCGAGGAGGCCGCGAGGCTTCTGCGCATGAGGGATCGGGACCGCGCCGAGGGCTTGCGACTGCTCAGCGAGTCATGAATCGGTCCAGTTCGCGTGCCTTCCGGCTAAGGGACCCCGCCTCACGCGCGGCGGAGCCTGACGCAGGGCCATTCTGAAAAGTTCGGTAAGGGCGTGCAGATCTTTAACTCGTGGCTTTCCGTTCGGTGGTTCGTTGGTCGGGCATGAGCGGGTTGGATGGGCAGCGGGCCGTGCTGGCAGCCAAGTTCGAGGCGATTCTGCCGCACCTCGACGAGCGGCAGCGTCGCCTGCTGATAGGGGCGGAGGCCCAGTCCCTCGGCCACGGCGGGATCAGAGCAGTCGCCCGTGCCGCCGGTGTCCGTGAGGCCACTGTGTCTGCCGGAGCACGGGAACTCGACTCCGGGGAAGGTGCGTTGGGACGCATCCGCCGACCCGGTGCCGGCCGCAAACGCGTGGTCGACCGGAACCCGGCCGTTCGGGAGGCACTCCTCACGCTGGTCGAGCCCGACGTCCGCGGAGATCCCATGTCACCGCTGCGCTGGACCACCAAATCCACCCGCAAGCTCGCCGAGCAGCTGACCCGGCAGGGCCACAGGATCTGCGCGGACACGGTGGGCGACCTCCTGCGCGAGGAGGGCTTCAGCCTGCAGAGCAACGCCAAGACGCTGGAAGGCAGGCAGCATCCCGACCGGGACGCGAGACAGACGGCGCGGCACCTCACGAATCCCCTCGCGGCCTTCGCCTTCCAGTCCGCCTCCGTGATCACCGCGCTCGCGGTCGGCCACGCGATGGGGATCGTATGACGCCGCCGCCGGGCCGCCCGCCGGGCCCCGTCGAGGCGGACGTTCCCCCCGCCCGCCGCGAACTGGTCACCGGCCTGCGGACGTTCAAGCCGAAGGGGACGAAGAACAAGGAGATCGCCCGCGCCGCGAGCATCAGCGAGTCGAGGATCTCGCTGTTCCTGCGCGGCCGTGAAGTGCCCACGTGGCCCAACCTGGAGCGGATCGTCGACTTCCTGAGGAACGGGTGGCCGGACAGCGGAAGTTCGCCGCCGTTTCCGACCCGCGACCAGTGGTACGACCTCTACCGGGCGGCGGCCGAGGAGGCCGGACAGCCGCCCGCGCCGAAGGGCGACGGCAGGCCGCGGCAGGGGAGGCCGGCCGCGGACGGCATCGTCGCCCGCGCGGCTGCGCTGCTCGTCCCCGGCCGGGACCTGCGGACGGTGAGCCCCGACGACCGCCGACAGCTCCGGCACGACGCCACCGCCCTGACCGCGGAGTTGCGCGCACGCCCGGAGGGGACGCTGCGCGGCGACGGCCTGCACACCGTCCTGGAGAACGTGGCCGCGCACGCGGAAGCCCTGATCGCCGACCGCGACCCGCTCGCCGCCGCGGCGCTGACCCGGGCCGTCCTCCCGCACCTGGACCCGCGCTCCGGCCACCCCGGACCGGAGGTGCTGCGCGCGCACGCCGAGGCGCTGTCCGAACTCGGCCACCACGACGCGGCGGTGGACCTGCTGCTGCGGCTGACCGCGCGGGAGAGGAGCCGGCCGTACGGTCACGCCCACCCCCGGAGCCTGATGCTGCTGCACTGGGCGCGGGCGGGCCAGGGCCGTCTGGTGGACGCCAGGAACGGACTCAGCCGGCTGGAGAGCCGACTGGCCGGCTCGGGCGAATCCGGCGCGCACACACTGGCCCACGTCCGGTGCAGGAACTCCTACGTGGTCGGACGCCTGGGCGGCGAGGACGAGTCGGAGGGCGGCTACACCCGGGTCATCTCCAGCAGGGCCCGGTCGTTGAGCGAGAACCATCCCGACCTCCTCGACGCGCGGCATTCCCTGGGAAAGGTCCACGTTCTCGCCGGGCGGGGTGAACAGGCGCTCGCCGCCCTGTGGTTCCTCCCCGAACTGCGCGCGCGGATCCAGGGCGACACCCATCCGGACGTCCTGGAGAGCCTCAAGTACCGCCTCGTGGCACAGGCGTTGGTCGAACCGCGCGACGACCGGGTGGTCGGCGACGCGATACGCGGCCTCGAAGAGATCCTCCGCATGCAACGGGAATGGCCCTCACCGGTCCACCCGATGATCCTCGACACGAACCGGCGCCTGCGCCGCCTTCACGCCATCCGGGACGCGAAGGGCCTCGAACGCTGATCCCCGGAGCCGGACGCCCGGCCCGGCCACGTCCCGACAACACCCCCCGGCCGCCCCCGACAGCGCTCCCGGCCGCCCCGCGGACAACACCCCGACCCTCACGGACAACAACGGAGGCACCACCATGAAACTCAGCCTGCTGACGGCCGCCCTCGGCCAGATGCCGTTGGAGGAGATCGCCGCCTGGGCGCCGAGGGCCGGCTACGAGGCGCTGGAGATCGCGGCCTGGCCGGTCGGCAGCGAACACGTCCACCAGGCCGCCCACCTGGACGCGGCCGGCTTCACCGGCGCCGACGCCGCCCGGGTGCACGGCCTGATGGACGCCCACGGCCTGACCGTCTCCGCGGTCACCTACTGCGGCAACAACCTGCACGGCGACAAGGACGAACGCGCCCGCGTCCACCGCCACCTGCGAGCCTGCGTCGACGCGGCTGCGGCTCTGGGTGTCGGCAACGTCACCACCTTCATCGGCCGTGACGTGACCCTGAGCGTCGCCGACAACCTCAAGGAGGCCGAGCGGCACCTCCCGCCGCTCGTGCGGTACGCCGCCGACCGCGACGTGACCCTGCTGGTGGAGAACTGCCCGATGGAGGGCTGGCACCCCGACGGCTACCCCGCCAACCTCGCCTACTCGCCGGAACTGTGGGAGTGGATGGCCGGCCTCGGCTTCGGCCTCACCTACGACCCCTCCCACCTGCCCTGGCTCGGCATCGACCCCCTCGACGCCCTCCACCAGGCCCTCGGCGCCGGGATCGTCGGCCACGTCCAGGCCAAGGACATCGAGATCGACCCGCGGGCCCGCACCCGCTACGGGATCTTCGGCAGGACCGCCGGACGGACCTCGACCACCGACGTCGGCTGGTGGCGGTACCGCGTCCCCGGGCTCGGACAGCTCGACTGGACCGCGATCATCGGCGCCCTGCGCGCGGCCGGCTACACCGGCGACATCGCCGTCGAGCACGAGGATCCCACGTACGGCGGCACGCTCGACCGGACCCTGGAGGGCATCGGCATCGCCGCCCGGACCCTGCGGCCCCTCGTCGCCGCCGCCCCGGAACCCGAGCCGGTGCCGGCCGGCCGCTGAGACCGGAGCCCGGCCACCCCGACGGCCTTCCTCCCCGCCGAAGCCCGGTCACGGCCGCGGCCAGGTCACCGCCGCGGCCAGGTCGCGGCGGTGACCGCGGTGGCGGTGGTGACGGCGGCCAGCCGGGGGTAGTCGAGGGTGTCCGGGGTGTCGGTCGGGCGGTGGTAGTGGCGATTGCGGAACTCGGCCGTGCCGGTGAGCATCAGCGCGGGCACGCCCTGGTTCCAGAACGGCGCGTGGTCGCTGCGGCCGAGGTGGTTGGCCGGTGGCACGGCGAGTCCGGCCAGCAGCCCGAGCGGCCCGTCCGGGCGCGGGTCGCGCAGCAGGAGTGCCGGCAGTTCGAGGGAGGTCGCGGCGGCGGACCGCTGCCACACGCCGGCGGCAGCGGCGGACGAGCGCCGGTGCACCACGAGCGTGAAGTCGCCCCGGAAGCCGCGCGAGCGCAGGTCGGCGGCCACGGCGGGGAACACCGGGGCGAACCCGGCGGGAAGGCGCTGGGTGTCCGGGGCGGTGGCGAAGAAGCCGACCGACTCCAGGCAGATCATCCCGGCCGGACGCCGCCCGCTCCGGCTGAGCTCGCGGGCGGCGAAGCGCGACCCGATCAGGCCGAGCTCCTCCATGTCGAACAGGGCGAGGGTGACCGCGGGCGGCTCGCGGAGCCCGGCCAGCAGCCGGGCCGTCTCCAGCACGACGGCCACGCCGGAGGCGTTGTCGTCGGCCCCCGGGCTGCCGTCCACGGTGTCGAGGTGCGCGCCGACCAGCACGCACGGTCCCGCACCGGCACCGGGGAGCGTGGCGAGGAGGTTGGCGCCCCGCAGCCGCCGGTGCAGCCGCGGCTTCAGCCCCGGCGTCCGGCGGCCCGGCCGGTCCGTCGCCCCGACCTGGGCCCGTACGTCGAACGGCTGCCGCTCCACTCGCCAGCCCGCCGCCCGCAGGTGCTCCGCCGCGTACCGCTCGGCCCGGTCCATGGCCGCTGGCGCCCGCCGCCGGCTGCGCGGTTGGGCGGCGAGGGTCTCGACGTGGCGCCGCAGCCGGCCCGGGTCCACCCGCCGCTCCAACTCGCCCACCAGCTCCGTACCGTCCGCCACGGACCCTCCCGACAGACCGACCCCCCGGCCACCGTCGGCCGACGGCTCCGACCCTATTCCTCCGCGCCGGGAATCCCGTCGCCCTCGCCGGTGACGATCCGCCGGATCACGTCGAGCGGCAGCTTGCCGGTGCCGTCGCAGAAGAGCAGGCCGTTGGTCTCCTGGGCGGTGTCCATGAACTGCGTGTAGCAGAAGCCGGCCACGAGCGGGCTAGCCCGCAGGGCGTCGAACATGGCGCGCAGCAAGGACGCGTACTGGGTGGCGGAGCCGGCGCGGGTGTAGAAGAACTCGCCGTCGTCGCCGCGCAGCGACAGCCCGCCGAACTCGGTGATCATCAGCGGTGCCTCGCCCGCCGCGAAGCGGTCGGTCTGCGCGCGGGTGAGGGCGAGCACGCGGCCCGCCGGTCCGGGGCCGGCCAGCACGTGCGCGAAGCGGTCGGCGTCACCGTAGCGTTCGGTCAGCCGCTCCGGGTCGGCCGTGTAGTCGTGCACGCCGAGGATGTCGCTGTCGGCGTGCTCCCAGCCCTCGTTGGACAGCACCGGACGGCTCGGGTCGACCGCCCGGGTGAGGGCGGCCAGCGCGACGGCGAACTGCCGCTGCGCCGGGTCGTCGGCCATGTCGGAGGCGCCCCAACTCTCGTTGAGCGGCACCCAGGTGACGATCGAGGGGTGGCTGCGGTCGCGCCTGACCAGGTCGAGCCACTCGCGGGTGAGCAACTCCACGGCCTCCGCGCCGAATTCGTACGCGGCCGCGGTCTCGCCCCACACCAGCAGGCCCAACCGGTCGGCCCAGTACAGGAACCGCGGGTCCTCCGCCTTCTGGTGCACGCGGACCGCGTTGAAGCCCATCGCCTTGATCAGCTCCACCTCGCGGCGCAGTTCCTCCGTCCCGGAGTTGGCCAGGTGGGTGCGCGGCCGGTAGCCCTGGTCGAGCACCGAACGCACGTAGTACGGGCGGCCGTTGAGCAGGAAGGCGCCGCCGCCGACCCCGGCGGAGCGCAGCCCCAGGTAGCTGTCCACGGTGTCGAGGCCGTCCTCGGGCGCCGCCGGGTCGCGCAGCGTGACGCGGGCGTCGAGGAGGGTCGGCGTCTCGGGCCGCCACAGCAGGTCCTCGCGGTCGATGCCGTTGCCCAGCGCGGGGATCGCGACCGGGATCCGCCCGCGCCGGCCCTCGACCAGCGCGGACGTCTCGGCCAGCACCCGGTCGCCGAGGCGGAGCACGATGTGCACGGCGAGCGGCCGGACGGCCGGCCGCGCGAGGGTGACCTCGGCGAGGACGCCGGTGGCCGGGTCGGGGGTCCACGCCAGGTCCGCGAGGTGCTGGGCGGGGACGGTCTCGGTCCACACGCTCTGCCAGATGCCGGTGGTCCGCTCGTACCAGACGGCGTGCGGGCGCTCCTGCCAGTCCTGCTTGCCGCGCGGCTGGCAGAGGTCGGCGGGATCGTCCTCGGCGCGGACGACGAGGACGTGTTCGGCGGCGCCGGGTTCCATGGCGTCGGTGACGTCGGCGGTGAACGGCGTCTGCCCGCCCACGTGTTCGGCCACCAGGTGCCCGTCCAGCCAGACGCGGGCCCGGTGGTCGACGGCGCCGAAGTGGATGAGTGTCCTGGACCCGGCGTCGCCCGCGGCGTCCGGCCCGGAGGTGCCCGCCCCGGGCACGAGCACGTCGTGCGGCACGCGGCGGCGGTACCAGACCACCGGGTGGCGCCCGGTCTCGCCGATCCCGGAGGCGGGGGACTCCGGCGGGAAGGGGACGACGATCTCCCGGTCGAACCCGCCGCCGCCCGCGGCGAACCACGCTCTGCGCTCCCCGGCACCGGCGTCGTCGTGGCCGAACTCCCAGACGCCGTCCAGGCTGTGCCACCGCTCCCGGCACAGCATCGGCCTCGGGTACGAACCGTCCTGCTCGCTCGCCCGCACGGCCCCTCCTCCCGCCCGCCCCGTCAGGGCCTTCGTATACTCGGACCCCGATCAGGATGGGTTATCGTTTGCAACGATGCAAGGATCGCCCGTCAGGAGCGTGACCACGCAGCCCGGCCGCGGGAGCACGTGAGAGCAGGACCCGACCCGAGGGGGCGGCCCGGTGGCCAGAGTACGGATGCGCGACGTGGCCGAACACGCCGGAGTCTCGGTGCGGACCGTGTCCAACGTGGTCAGCGGCTTTCCGCACGTCAGCCCGTCGACGCGCGAGCGGGTGCAGCGCTCGCTCGACGAACTCGGCTACAAGATGGACTACTTGGCCCGCGGCCTGCGCTCGGGGCGCACGGGGTTCGTCGCGCTGGTCGTGCCGTTCCTCGCCGAGCCCTACTTCGCCGCCCTCGCCCACGCCGTCATCCGGGCCGCGGCCCGGCGCGGCCTGACCGTGCTCGTGGAGTCCACCGACGGCGACGCCGAAGCCGAACGGCGCATCCTGGCGGGCGGGTTGACCAACGTGGCCGACGGCGTGCTGTTCAGCGCCCTGACCGTGCCGTCCGACGACGCCGAACGGGCCGCCCCGGACTTCCCGTTGGTCATGCTGGGCGAGCACGACATCGGCGACCACCTGCCCCGGGTCGGCATCGACAACGTGGCCGCCGCCCGCGCCGCGGTGGAGCACCTGCTGGGCCAGGGCTGCCGGCGGATCGTCGCGCTCGGCCTCAACCAGGGCGAGAGCAGTCGGCAGCGGGCGCAGGGGTACGAGGAGGCGCTGGCCGCGGCCGGCGTGCGGCGGGTGAACTGGCTGGTCGTGCCGGTCGAGGAGTGGACCCGGCCGGCCGGGTACGCGGCCGTGCGGCAACTCCTGGAGGGCCAGGGGCCGCTGCCGGACGCGGTGTTCGCGTTCAACGACGCGCTCGGCGTCGGGGCGCTGCGGGCGCTGGACGCCTCCGGGGTCCGGGTGCCCGAGCAGGTCGCGGTGGCCGGGATCGACGACATCCCCGAGGCGGCTTTCACCCATCCGCCGCTCACCTCCGTGGCGCCCGACCTGGACGCGATCGCCGAGCGCGCGCTCGCCCTGCTCGACCTGCGGATGCGGGGTTCGGACGGTGCCGGGCCGGCGGCGGGCGGGGGCGCCGTCGCCGCCGAACCGCGCGGAGCGGCGCGGCTGGAGGAGACGCCCTTCCGGCTCGTGGCACGGGAGTCCTCGCTGCGGCGGCCCGAACTGCGGCCGCCCGGCTGACCGTTCGCCGCCCGGCCCCGCCCGGCTCGTTGCCCGGTTCCTTGTCCGGCCCCTCGCCCGGACCGGCCGCACTGCCGCAACACGGCCCGCGGGCACCGGGGTTCGCACCGGCCGCCACCTCCGCCGTCACCCCGGTCGTACCTCGTCGCACTGAGCGCGCCGCTTCTCTTGCATCGTTGCAAACCGTGTGTCAGGGTCTCCGCCATCGGGTTCACATCGACGTGACGAGGTGAGTACCCCCATGAGCGGAGAGTTGGCGCGCCGCCGTTTCCTGGCTCTGGGCGGCGGTCTCGCGGTGGCCGGAGGGCTCACCGGATGCTCGTCCCCCGTGGCCTCGGGCCTGCTGGGCACCCAGCCCGCCACCGCGGACGTCATCTTCTGGAACCTGTTCACCGGGGGCGACGGCGCCAACATGGTGCTGATGGAGGACGCGTTCCGCAAGACGCGGCCCGGGGTGACGGTCGAGGCGACCGTGCTGTCCTGGGGAAACCCGTACTACACCAAGCTGGCGCTGGCGACGGCGAGCGGCACTCCGCCCGACGTCGCCATCGCGCACCTGTCCCGGCTGCCGCTGCTGGCCGCGGCCGACCTGCTGGAGCCCGTGCGCGACACGGGGGTCGCCGAACTCGGCGTCACCGCCGACAAGTTCACCCCCGCCGCCTGGCACAAGGCCACCGTGGACGGCACGGTGTACGCGCTGCCGCTGGACACCCACCCCTTCGTGCTGTTCTACAACGAGGAGTTGGCCCGCAAGGCCGGGCTGCTGAACCCCGCGGGCGACGGCCTCGTGGCCATGAAGGGCGCGGCGGCCTTCATGGACGCGCTCAAGGCCATGAAGGACGCGGGTGCCCGGTACGGCGCGGTGATGTCGATCACCGCCGACCCGTCCACCGCCTGGCGCTGTTTCAGCATGGTTTACTCCGGGATCGCCGGCCCGATCGTCACCGACTCCGGCACGCGGATCGCGATCGACGCGCACGCGCTGGAGGAGACGTTCGCGTTCCTCCAGAGCCTGACCGCGGGCGGCCTGATGCCGAGCAGCCTCACCGGCGCGGGGGCCAACGCGCTTTTCAGCACCGGCAAGGCGGGCTTCCTGTTCGACGGTGAGTGGCAGATCCCGTCCTACCGGCTGGTGAAGGGCTTCCGCTTCAACGTGGTGCCCTTCCCCGCGCTGCTCGGGCCGCGCCCCGTGGCGTACGCCGACTCGCACGCGCTGGTCTTCCCCCGCGACTCCCGGCGGTCGTCGGCGCGTACCCGGAACGCGGCGCTGTTCGCCAAGAGCCTGCTCGACGACAGCGCGGTCTGGGCGCACGGCGGCCACGTGCCGGCCTGGCTGGTGACCCAGCGCAGCAAGGCGTTCCTTGACCAGTCGCCGCAACGCAACTACGTGCGGGCCGCGTTCGACGCCGTGTACGACCCGGTGGCCTGGTACACCGGCGCCGGCTCGGACTTCCAGAGCGTGGTGGGAGGCGTCGTCATCGAGGTCGTCGCGGGGCGCAGCAGCCCCAAGGACGGTGTCTCCCGCATGCGTTCGGCGCTGAAGCGCTTCACCACCGCCCGACCGCCGGTCAAGGTCGACTAGGAGGCTGCCACCATGACCACCCTCGCCACGGCGCGGCCGGCGCCCGCGGTCCGCGGGCCGGCGGCGGAGGCACGGGCGCCCGGCTCCGAGCGGCGGGCCGGACTGCTGCTCGGCGCCCCCTTCCTCGTCGTCTACGCGCTGTTCATGATCGGCCCGCTGCTGGTCGGGGTCGTCCTCAGCTTCTTCAACACCACCACCGTCAGGAGCGGGCTCGGCGGTTGGGTGGGCGTGTCCAACTACGCGAACGTGCTGCACGACCCGCAGTTCTGGGACGCGATGTGGCACTCGGCGCTCTTCACCCTCTTCACCACGCCGCCGCTGGTCCTCCTCAGCCTCGCGTTCGCGGTGCTCGCCGCCCGGCTGCGGCGCGGCCAAGTCCTGTACCGGCTGGCCTTCTTCGCGCCGTACGTCGTGCCGTCCGCCGTGGTCGCGCTGATCTTCCTGTGGATGTACACCCCTCAAGTCGGCCTGGTCCCCAAGCTCTTCGACGCGGTCGGGCTGAGCGCGCCCGACTTCATCGGCAGCACCTCCGGCGGCTGGACGGCCGTGACGCTGATGACGCTGTGGTGGACGTTCGGCTTCAACTTCATCCTCTTCACCGCCGCGATCCAGGACGTCCCCGCGGAGGTGTACGAGGCGGCGGCCATCGACGGGGCCGGTCCGTGGCAGCAGATCCGCCACATCACCGTGCCGCTGCTCAACCCGACCACGAGTCTGGTGCTGATCCTGCAGATCCTCGCCTCGCTCAAGGTCTTCGACCAGATCTACCTGCTGCTCAGCGGCGGGCCCGACCAGTCCACCCGGCCGGTCATCGAGTACATCTACGACACTGGTTTCACCTCCTACCGCGGCGGCTACGGGGCCGCCGCGACCATGATCTACTTCTTCGTCATCGTCGTGATCTCGGCGGCCTGGTACGCGCTGCGGCGCCGTCGGGCGGCCGGGCCGCGGACCGAACGGAGGGCGGCATGAGCACCCTGGCCATGCGACCGCGGCGGGGGACGGCGGGGCGGGCGGCCGCGGCGGCCGACGGAGCCCGGCTGTTCAACCGGCTGTGCGCGGTGTGCCTCACCCTCTTCGCCCTGCTCTGGCTGGTGCCGTTCGTCTGGGCACTGGTCACCTCGCTGCGCTCCGACGGCTCGATCACCGCCCACCCCATGGCGCCGTTCGCCGGCGGCTGGTCCTTCCACGCGTACAGCTACGCCTGGGACAACTACCCCATCGGCTCCTGGTACGTGAACAGCCTGGTCATCTCCACGCTGGCGGTCGTGTTCACGGTGACGTTCGCGTCGATGGCCGGCTTCGCGCTGGCCCGGCTGAGGTTCCCCGGCCGCGGCGCCGTCACCGCGCTGGTCGCGGCCGGGCTGATGCTGCCCACCGAGGCGCTGGTGCTGCCGCAGTTCGTCGAGTACCGGCAGTTCCACCTGCTCGGCACCTACTGGGCGGTGATGCTGCCCTCGGTCGCCGCCCCGGTGTCGGTGTTCGTCTTCCGCGCGTTCTTCCAGGGCATACCGGTGGAGCTGATCGAGGCGGCCCGGCTGGACGGGGCGAGCTGGTGGCGGATCTACTCCGGCGTCTGCATGCCGATCTGCCGGCCGGCCACGTCCGCGGTGGCGATCCTGACCTTCATCAGCTCGTGGAACGCCTTCCTGTGGCCGCTGCTCGTGCTCAGCCAGACCAAGGCGCAGACGATCCCGGTGGGCCTGGCGTCCCTGATCAGCCCCAGCAACATCCAGTACGCGGAGGTCATGGCGTCCTCGGTGCTCGGGTTCCTGCCGCTCGTGGCGGTCTTCCTGCTCTTCCAGCGGCAGATCTCCCAGGGCGTGGCCACCACCGGCATCAAATAACCCTCCTGATCCCGCCGGCGGTTCCCCCTCCCCGGTGCCGCCGGCGTTCTCCACCGGTGCTGTCCGGTGCTGTCCGGTGCCACCCGGGCCGCGCCCGGGGTGCGCGCACTCACCCGACCGGTGACAGCTCCCCGGCGAGGACGGCGGTCAGCGTGCGGTCGAGCACGGACACCGCGGCGGCCGGGCCGCCGGGGCCGTCCGGGCGGCGCATCGCGACATGGCCGTCCGGTCGGACGAGCACGCAGCCCGACGGACCCACCCCGTACAGCTCCTGCCACCGCCCGTCGTCGTCCGTCCAGGGGCAGCCCGGTCCGATGCGCAGCGCACCGACGTCCAGGCCGCGTCGGAGGTTCACCTCGGCCGCGGCGCCCTCCCACGCCTGCCCCCGGGGCCCGGTCAGCACGGTGAACCGGTCGCCGATCGCGTCGGCGAGGGCGACCTGCCGCCCGTCGGGGCCCCGCAGCCACACGTGCGGGGCCCGCGCGCCCGGATGCGCGGTGGGACGGTAGACCGCGACCGTGGGGGTCGTCTGCGAGGTGGGCACCACGACCAGGGCCACCGGCACCAGGGAGACCGCGGACTTCCAGGGGCTGTAGCCGAGGACCAGCTGCACGTACTGCAGACCCACGAAGTAGAACCCGAACACCGCCATGAACTGCACGAGGAGGGTGACGGCCCCGGCCCGGAAGGCCGGAACGCCCAGCAGCCGTGGGTCGAGCAGCGGGTGCTCGGCGCGCAGCCCGTGCACGGCGAGCACGAGGACGGCCAGCAGGGCGACGGCCAGTGCCCCCAGCGCGCGCGGCTGCGCCCACCCGCGGTCGTTGCCCTCGATGAGGGCGTAGACGAAGGCACCGGGGGCCAGCGCGGTGCACACCGCGCCCACCGCGTCGAAGGGGCGCGGGCGCGGGTCCCTCGTCTCCGGGGCCAGCAGCAGCGCCGCCGCCGCGGTGCCGAGCGCGGCCACCGCGCTCCCGGCGAAGATCGACCGCCAGCCGAACCACTCCAGCAGGGCTCCGGAGGCCAGCATCCCGATCATCACCCCTGCGGCGGCGCACCCGGCCCACAGGGCCACCGCCCGGAACCGCCCCTCCTCGGGCAGCGCCGAGGTCATCGTCGCCAGCGTGCCGGGCATGATCATGGCGGCGCCGAGGCCCATCGCCACCCGGCAGCCGACGAGCGCGGCCGGACCGGCGGCCGTGGAGGCGGCCAGCGCGGCGGCCCCGAAGACGACCGTGCCCGCGACCAGCACCCGGCGGCGCCCGACCCGGTCGCCCAGCGCGCCCAGGGGCAGCACGAGCCCGGCGAGCGCCACCGTGTACCCGTCGACGATCCACGTCAGCGAGGTGTTCGACGCGGACAGGCCGAGCGCGAGCGCGGGCAGGGCCAGGTTCAAAGCGGACATCGAGGAGGCGACCAGGACCAGCGCCAGGCACATGGAGAACACGACACCGCGGTGCGCACCGCGGGCCTCGGCGGGGGAGTCCGCGGCGTGCGGTTCGGCGGCGGCGGTCATGGGAGCCGGTGTCCTTGTCTGTGCGGGGAAACGGACGTGGGGGTGGCGGCCGGACGGGGAGGCGGACGTACGGACGGTGCGGGCCGTGCGGCGCCGGACGCGGGGCAGCGGGAGATGCGGTGCCGCGTCGCCGGAACGGCCCATCCCTACCGGCCGCCGCCGCGCCCGCCCGGGACCGTCTCACCGGCGCGGCGTGTCGGGGCGCCCGGGTTGACGCCCCGCCACCTCCCGGGCGCCCGGCACCGCACCGGCTCCGGACGAGTGACTTCGCGTACCCGATGATCATGGTCGGCGTTGGACAGGGCGCACCGATGCCCCGGGACGCCGTCCACCGAACGAGGCGGCTCCCACCGACACCGGCCCCGCGGTGACGCCCGGCCCACAGGAGACCCGCATGGCAGACACAGTTGAGCCGACGGCGCCGCCCGCGCTCCCCGAGCGGCTCGTCGCGTTGCTGATCGACCACCTGGACCCGGGCGTGAGCCCGCAGGACCTCACCCCGCAGACGACGTTCGAGAGCCTCGGCGCGGACTCGCTCTTCCTGATGGGCCTGGTGGTGGCCGCCGACAGGGAGTTCGGGGTGCTGCTGACCGGGGAGAACATCCACCTCTCCGCGGCCTCGACCCTCGGCGACGTGGCCCGGGTGCTCGACCGTGCGGCCTGACGTCGCCGTCACCGGCCTGGGGCTGGTCACCCCGGCCGGGCACACGGCGGCGGCCAGCTGGGCGGCGCTGTGCGGCGGCCGGTCGCTGGCCGCCCCCGACCCCGAACTGGCCGGACTGCCCGTCGACTTCTCCTGCCGGGTGACCGGGTTCGACGCGGCGGAGGAGCTCGGCCGCTCCCGCGCCCGCCGGCTGGACCCCTTCCTCCAGTTCGCGGTCGTGGCCGCGCGGCGGGCGGTCGCCGACGCCGCGCTGGACCCCGCCGGCTGGCAGGGGGAGCGGGTGGGCGTCGTCCTCGGCGTCGGGTCGAACAGCCTGAGCACCTACCCCGTCGAGTTCGGCCACCTCGGCGCGGACGAGGCGCACCGGGTCTCCCCGCTCGCGCTGCCCCGCAGCGTGCCGAACATGGCCTCGGGCGAGGTGGCCATCGACCTCGGCGCCCGCGGCCCCAACTTCACCACCGCCAGTGCCTGCGCCTCGGGCGCGACGGCCATCGGCGTGGCCCGCGACCTGCTCCGTTCCGGCGCCTGCGACGTGGTGCTGGCGGGCGGCAGCGAGTCGGCCCGGTCCCGGATGACGGCCACCTGCTTCGAACGGATGCGGACGCTGTCCACCCGCCGGGAGCGGCCGGAGCTGGCCAGCCGGCCCTTCGACGCAGCCCGCGACGGCTTCGTGCTCGGCGAGGGCGCGGCCGTCCTGGTCCTGGAGCGGCTGTCCACCGCGCGGGCCCGCCGCGCGCCGGTGCAGGCCCTGCTGCGCGGCTACGGCGCCGGGGCCGACGCCCACCACCCGCTGGCGCCGCACCCCGAGGGCGCGGGCGCGGCCCGGGCCATCGGCGCGGCCCTGGAGGACGCCGGGTGCCTGCCCCGGGACATCGGCCACGTGAGCGCCCACGGCACCTCCACCCGTCTCAACGACGCGGCCGAGGCGGCGGCGCTCACCCGGGTCTTCGCCGGCGACGCGCCCCCGGTCACCGCCGCCAAGGGCGTGATCGGCCACGCGCTGGGCGCCGCCGGAGCGATCCAGGCGGCCTTCACCGTCCTGGCGCTGCGCCGCGGGCTGGTCCCGCCGATCGCCAACTTCGAGGGCCAGGACGGGGACCACAAGCTCGACGTGGTGGCCGGGCGGCCCCGTCCCGTGGGCCGGGACACGGCCGTCTCCTGCTCCTTCGGGTTCGGCGGCCAGAACGCCGTGCTGCTCTTCACCGGGCCCTGAACCGGCGGTCGCGGCCGCGCGAGGCGGCCGCGACCGCGACCCGGTGGGGCGCGTCGGCCCCGCGGGCTCAGTCGTCGATCCCGGACCGCTCCACCCCGGCCACGATGTGCCGCTGCAGCAGCAGGAACACCAGCAGCAGCGGAACGATCGACACCGCGGCCGCCACGAACAGCTCGTGGATGTTGACCACTTGGGCGGTGGTGAAGGTGGACAGCGCCACCTGGACCGTCCACGACGACTCGTCCTGGCCGATGACCAGCGGCCACAGGAAGGAGTTCCACGCGCCGATGAAGACGATGGTGGACACCGCGGCGAACACCGGCAGCGAGTTGGGCACCACGATCCGCCAGTAGACGCGCCAGTAGCCCAGCCCGTCCACCTTCGCCGCGTCCTCCAACTCGCCCGGGAACCCCAGGAAGTACTGGCGGAAGATGAAGCACGCGAACGCCGAGAACAGGGTCGGGACGATCAGGCCGCGCAGCGTGGACACCCAGCCCAGCGAGGACACCAGCACGAAGCTCGGCACGAAGGTGACGGCCGCCGGGACCATCAGCGTGCCCAGGATCGCGTAGAAGACCTGGTTGGCGTACCGGTACGGGATGCGGGCCAGACCGTAGCCCGCGGTCGAGGCCAGCACCACGGTGCCGAGCGTGGTGGAGACCGCGATCAGCGTCGAGTTCAGCAGCGCCCGCGCCATCGGCACGGCCGGGTCGTCGAACAGTTCGCGGACGTTGGACCACTGCAGGTGGGACGGGAAGAACGTCCAGTCCGGCGAGGTGATGTCCCGCTCGGTCGACAGCCCGTTGCGCACCAGCAGGTAGAACGGGATCAGGAAGAGCAGCGCGAGCACCACGAGCAGCACCACCCGCACCGCGCGCCCGAACTTCAGCAACGCCTGCTCCATCTCAGCCCTCCTCCTTCCTGCCGAGTCCGAACCACTTCGCCTGCCCCACCGTCACCACCGCGATGATCAGTGCCAGGATCACCGCGCCCGCGCTGCCCTCGCCGAGGTTCTGCCCCTGCCCGAGCGCGGTGTAGTAGAGGTACACCAACGGGGGCCGCGCGTACGGCGGGTAGCCGCGGGAGTCGCTGAGCAGGTTGTAGAACTCGTCGAACGCCTGGAACGCGTTGATCACCAGCAGCAGCACCACCGCCACGGAGGTGGCCCGCAGTTGCGGGAAGGTGATGTGCCGGAAGACCTGCCAGCCCGGCCGCGCGCCGTCCACGGCCGCCGCCTCGTACAGCGGCGTGGGGATGCGCTGCAGCCCGGCGAGCAGCAGCACCATGTAGAACCCGGCCTGGAGCCACAGCCGCACGGTGACGATCACCAGCCAGTACAGCGGCGGGTGGGTCGTGGACAGCCAGGCCGTCTGGTCCACCCCGAACCAGCCCAGCACCGTGTTCGCCAGGCCGAAGCGCACCCCGTTGAAGATCGACAGCTTCCAGACCAGTGCGGCCACCACGTACGAGCACGCCGCCGGCATGAAGAACACCGACCGGAAGAACGCCTGGGCGAACCGCAGCCGGTTCACCATGAGCGCCAGCCCCAGCGACAGGACGTACGTGGTGGGCACGATGAACAGGGTGAAGAGCCCGAACGTGCGCAGGCTGTCGGTGAACGCGCGGTCCTGGAGCATCGAGGCGTAGTTGGCCGTCCCCACGAAGTGGTGCGGGGTGACCGTGTTGTGCGCGTCGAAGAAGCTGAGGTACACGCTCCACAGCAGCGGCACGTACGTGAACAGGGCGAGCCCGGCCGCGAAGGGACCGACGAACACCCAGAACCACAGGGTGCGGTGTCTCACGAGGTCCTCTGCACCCGCTGGAGTTCGGCCGTCGTCTTCCGCACCACCGCCTTCAACTCCGTCGCCGGGTTCGCGCCGTCCTTGATGATGCGGCTCAACGCGTCCTGGTACGCGGTCTGGCTGGCCGGCGTCCACAGCAGCGGCTGCGCGTACCCGTGCTCGGTGGCGTACGACACGGCGTCGGCCGCCGCGCCCACCCGCAGTTTCGCCGCCTTCTTCGCCAGCGAGATCCGGGCGGGTATGTGGAAGCCGTAGGACAGCGCGAAGTCCTCCTGGTCGGCGGTCCCGTCCACCCACAGCCACTTCACGTACGCCTTGGCCTCGGCCTGGTGCTTGCTGCGGGCGCTGACGCACGAGCCGTACGCGCCCACGGGCACGGTGGGCTTGCCGGCCGCCCCGTCCTGGGGGAAGGGCAGCACCCCGAAGTCGTCACCGAGCGCCTTCTGGATCGCGGGCAGCGCCCACAGCCCCGACCACTGCATCGCGGTCAGGCCCTGCGTGAACGCCGACGGGTCGGACCAGTCGGTCGGCGCGCCGAGCAGCAGCGACTTGTCCGCGTAGAGCTGGTGGAACTTGCCGAGGGTCTTGGCGGCGGCCGGGTCGTCGAACCCCAC
Source organism: uncultured Actinomycetota bacterium (assembly GCA_963756705.1). GTDB lineage: Bacteria > Actinomycetota > Actinomycetes > Streptomycetales > Streptomycetaceae > Actinacidiphila. The sequence goes on from CAVWOS010000015.1 coordinate 293,121, forward strand.
CCGACCGTCGGCGGTGACCAGGCTCAGCCCGGCCGCGTACAGCGGGGTGCCGCCCAGCACGCCGGCCCCGCCGTCGTTTCCCAGGAACAGGCCCTTGACCTTCTTGTTCGTCAACTTCGCCGAGGCGTCGACCAGTTCGTCCAGCGTGCGGGGCGGCGCCACGTGTGCCTCGGCGAGCATGCTCTTGCGGAAGTAGAGCATCTGCATGTCGATGACCTGGGGGACGCCCCAGATCTTCCCGTCGTACGTCTTCGGCGCCAGCACCGCCGGGTTGAAGTCGTCCTTCACCGCCGCCAGCAGGTCGGTGACGTCGGCGACCTGGTGGCCCTGGATCTGGTCCAGCGACGGGCTTCCCTCGAAGACGTCGGGCCCGGAGTCGGTCAGCAGGGCGGCCGCGGTCTGCTGGTCGTAGTTCCCCGGCCGCCACTGCACCTTGACGTCCGCCTTCTTGTACGCGGCGGCGTACCGGCGCACGGCCTGCTCGGTGCCGGCCTCCCCGTACTGGTGGTACCACTGCTGCAGGGTGACCCGGCCGCTCTTGCCGCCACCTCCGTCACCGCGTCCGGTGTTCGATCCGCACGCGGCCGCCAGGGCGCCGGTCAGTGCCAGGCTCCCTCCGGTGCCGAGCAGTTGTCTGCGGCCGATCACCATGCGCCCATCTCCTCTTTCGCGATGTTTCGGCGGGCTACCTTCCCCGCCTCCCCGACGATCAACCCTGCGGTCTGTGAACGCTGTGTGACGGCCGGCCCGGCGCGCACACGGGGGACCTCGCGCGCACACGGGGGACCCGCGCCGAGCCTGCCGCGGGTCCCCGGCCCCGGCCCGCCATCCTGGACCCACACCAGCCCCGCAGGAGGAACCAGGTGGCAGATCCGCACTGGCTGTTCGGCGACCAGCTCGGCCCCCATTTCCTCACTCCGGGCCCAAGCGGTGGCCCCGGCCGGGACAGCCCGGTGGTGATGATCGAGGCGCGCTCGGTGCTGCGCCGCCGCCGCTTCCACCGCGCCAAGGCGCACCTCGTGCTGTCCGCGATGCGCCACCGCGCCGCCGAACTCGGCGACCGCGTCCGCTACATCAAGGCCGAGACCTACCACGAGGGGCTGCAAAAGGCCGCGCCCGAAAACTTTTTGACGGTCCATCACCCCACCTCGCGCGCCGCCCTCGCGCTCGTGACCGGAAGCGACCGCATCCGGGTGCTGCCCGCCCGCGGATTCCTCGTGCCGCACGGCGAGTTCGGGCGGTGGGCCGAGGGGCACGGCGGACGGCACCTGCGGCAGGAGGACTTCTACCGCTGGGTCCGGCGCACCCACGGCCTGCTCATGGACGGGGCCGAACCCGCGGGCGGGCGCTGGAACTTCGACCACGACAACCGGGAGCCGCCCCCGCGCGGCGCCGACGTCCTCGGTGCCCCCGCGCCGTACCGTCCGCGCGAGGACGACATCGACGCCGAGGTCCGCCGCGACCTGGACCGCTGGGAGCGGGACGGCGAGGTGGGCTTCGTCGGACGGGACGGCCCGCGCCTGTTCCCGGCCACCCGCCGGGAGGCGCTGAACGCGCTGCGCCGGTTCGTCGACACCCGGCTGGCCGGGTTCGGCCCGCACGAGGACGCCATGCTCGCCGCCGACCCGGTGATGAGCCACAGCCTGCTCTCGTCCTCCCTCAACCTGGGCCTGCTCGACCCCGAGGAGTGCGTGCGCCGGGCCGAGGCCGCCTACCGGGAGGGCCGCGCGCCCCTGGGCAGCGTCGAGGGCTTCGTCCGCCAGGTCGCCGGCTGGCGCGAGTACGTCTGGCAGCTGTACTGGCACTTCGGCGCCGACTACCGCCGCCGCAACGCCCTCGGCCACCGTGCCCCGCTGCCAGACTGGTTCACCGGCCTGGACGCCGACGCGGTCACCGCCCGCTGCCTGTCCACCGTCCTGGCCCAGGTCCGCGACACCGGGTGGACGCACCACATCCCCCGCCTGATGGTGCTGGGCAGCCACGCCCTCCAGCAGGGCTGGGACCCGGCGGCGGTCACCGACTGGTTCCACCGCGGCTTCGTCGACGGCTACGACTGGGTGATGCTGCCCAACGTCGTCGGCATGTCCCAGTACGCCGACGGCGGCCTGATGACCACCAAGCCGTACACCTCCGGCGGCTCCTACATCCACACCATGAGCGACCTGTGCGGGGGCTGCGCCTACCGGCCCACCGAACGCACCGGGGAGCGCGGCTGCCCCTACACCCGCGGCTACTGGGCCTTCCTGCACCGGCACCGCTCCCGGCTGGCCGGAAACCCCCGGATGACCCGGGCGGTCTCCGGCCTGGACCGGCTGGCGGACCTCGACGCGCTGCTGGGCGAGCACCGCGACGGGGCCGGCCGGCCGCCGTGAGCGGCGGGTGAGGGCGGGCGCCGCAGGTTCAGACGCCCGCGGTGCCGGTCGCCGGGCGCGGGCCCCGCGGGCCCCGGGAGCCGGAGGAGCCGCCGCCCGCCGGCTTCGTCGCGGAGGACAGCGGGGCGGCGATGTCCTCCAGGGAGCGTCCCTCGGCGTTGACCGCGAGCACCGCCGCCACCAGCCCGGCCGCGCACATCAGCGCGGCGCCGACGCAGAACGCGAGCACCGTGTCGCCCACGACCCCGGACTGCGTCAGGTCGGCGAAGACCAGCGGACCGCTGATGCCGCCGGCCGCGGTGCCGACCGCGTAGAAGAACGCGATCGCCATCGCCCGGGTCTCCAGCGGGAACACCTCGGACACCGTCAGGTAGGCGCTGCTCGCGCCCGCCGAGGCGAAGAACAGCACGGCGCACCAGCACAGGGTGATCGTGGTGGCGTCCAGCGAGCCGCGGTGGAAGAGCCACGCGGTGGCGAACAGCAGGACACCGGAGAGCAGGTAGCTGCCGGAGATCATCACCCGGCGGCCGACGGTGTCGAACAGCGGGCCCAGCAGCAGCGGCCCGAGGAAGTTGCCGGCCGCGATGACCGCGAAGTAGTAGCCGGTGTGCCCGGTGGACACCCCGAAGAAGGTGGTGAGGATCGAGCCGAAGCCGAAGGTGACCGCGTTGTAGAGGAAGGCCTGCCCCACGAAGAGCGCCAGGCTGAGCACCGCCCGGCGCGGATAGCGCGCGAAGACGGTGGCCGCGATGGCGCCGAAGCCGGTGCTCGCGCGCTCGCGCAGCGAGATCTCGCCGCGGGACTCGGGCAGCGGCGCCCCCTTCTCCTCCTCGACCTGTTCCTCCACCCGCGCCACCAGCTCGTCGGCCGCCTCGCCGCGCCCGTGCACGAACTGCCAGCGCGGGCTCTCCGGGACGTGCCGCCGCACCAGCAGGACGACCAGCCCGAGCACCACGCCGAGGGCGAAGGTGAGCCGCCAGCCGACGTTCTTGGCGAACACGTCGGTGTTCAGCGCCGCCACGGACAGCAGCGACCCGCCGATCGCGCCGAGCCAGTAGCTGCCGTTGATGATCAGGTCGACCCGGCCGCGGTACCGGGAGGGGATCAGCTCGTCGATCGCGGAGTTGATCGCCGCGTACTCGCCGCCGATGCCGAAGCCGGTCAGGAAGCGGAAGAGGAAGAACCACCAGGGCGCGAACGACAGCGCGGTCATCGCGGTCGCCGTCAGGTACACCGCGAGCGTGACCATGAAGAGCTTCTTGCGCCCGAAGCGGTCGGTCAGCCACCCGAAGAACAGCGCGCCCGAGCACGCCCCGGCCACGTAGAGGGCCGCGGCGATCCCGGTGACCTGCGACGCGCTGACGGCCAGTCCGCTGCCGTGCTCCGACAGCCGCCCGGCGACGTTGCCGACGACCGTGACCTCCAGCCCGTCCAGGATCCAGACGGTGCCGAGCCCGATCACGATCATCCAGTGCCAACGCGACCACGGCAGGCGGTCGAGCCGCCCCGGTACGTCGGTGGTGACGATGCCGTCGCCGGCGGCGTCCTGAGAGGACGCGGCCATGGTGGATCACCTCCTTGTACTGCCCCACCCGCCGGTCCACGCGCGGTGGCGGCGGCTTGTCCGTACGCGGAGGGCGCCGGTCGGCATGGGGGTGGGTACCGGCGCCCCCGCTCCGGTCCGTCTGTCCGCTCCGGCCGCCGCCAATCCGTCCACCCGTCCCCCGGAGTGAACCCGGGCGCCCCTCCCGCGCGCCGGACCGCCCGCGGCGGGTGGGCTCCGTACGGTGGCGGGTGTGCTGCTGAGCTGTGCGTTCGTCAATCTCAAGCCCGGGGTCGGGAAGACGACCAGCGCGGTGTGGCTGGCCCACGCGCTGGACGAGTCGGGGCTGCCCCCGCTGCTGGTCGACAGCGACCCGGCCGGCTCCGCGCTGCGCTGGAGCGAGCTGGCGGGCGGCTTCCCCTTCCCCGTGATCGCCCTGCCGGTCGGTGACGTGCACCGCCGGGTCGGCGACTTCCTCGGCGGCCGGCGGGCGGTGGTGTTCGACGCCCCGCAGCTGGAGGACCACGCCCGGATCGCCCGCGGCGTGATGCGTCACGCCAACGAGTGGGTCGTGCCCGTCACCCCCGCCCCGATCGAGCTGGACCGGATGGCCCCCATCCGCGCCGAGATGGCCGACGTGCAGTCGCTGCGCCCGGAGCCGGCCCGCACCGCGGTGCTGCTGAACCGCACCAACCGCCCCGACGCCACCCGGACCGGCCCCGACGCCGACGCCCGGGAGGCGCTCACGGAACGGGGGTTCGACGTGCTCGACACGCAGATCGCCCGCCTCGACCTGTACTCCCAGTCGTTCGGCGGTCCGGTGCGCGTCCGGGGGACGGCGTACATGGACCTCGCGCGCGAACTCGTCAAACGTCAGGAAAATCCATGAACCAGCGCATGAACCAGCGCAAGGACAGCTACCGCGCGGCCCTGGGCCGCGAACCGGATCGGCAGGGCTCCCGCACCCCGAACGTGACCACCGTGAGCAGCCGCTGGGTCCGGGTCACCATCGAGGTCGACCCGGACGTGCGCCGCACGGTGGCGCGCTGGGTGATGCCGCCGGTCGGCCTCGCGGTCGGCGCCGGCGCCGCCGCGCTGCGCGCCCTCACCGCGCTGACCGCCCTCACCGCGCTGACCGCCCGGGCGAAGTAGGCGCGCGACCCCCGGGCGGTACGAAGAGGCGGGCTCCCCTACGCCTCCGGCAGGTCCAGCTCGAACCAGACGACTTTGCCGGAGGAGACGGGCCGGGTGCCCCAGGCGCGCGAGCACTCGCTGACGATGGTCAGTCCCCGCCCGCCCTCCTCGTCCGGGTGCGAGCGGCGCCGCCGCGGTACGTGCACGTCCCCGTCGGCCACCTCGCACACCAGCACCCCGCCCTTGGCCAGCCGCAGTTCGATGTCGCCCTCGGCGTACCGGACCGCGTTGGTGACCAGCTCGCTCACCAGCAGCGTCGTGACGTCCTCCAGCTCCTCCAGGCACCACGAGCGCAGCGTCTGCCGGATCAGGGAGCGCGCCCGCGGCACGGACTCGGGGTGCGGGACGAGCTTCCACGTGGCGAACCCGTGGTCGAAGCCGGCCGGCACCCGCGCCATCAGCACCGCGAGGTCGTCCTCGGTGGCCGACCGGCCCAGCCCCGTCCCGACCCGCTCGCACAGCTCGTGCGCGGAGGACGCCTCGGGTGCCAGCGCCGCGCGCAGGTTCTCGATGCCGACCTCGAGGTCCGCGTCGCGGTACTCGATCAGCCCGTCGGTGTAGAGCACGAGCGTGCTGTCCTGCGGCAGTTGCAGGTCGGTGACGGTGAACTCGGCGTCGCCCACGTCCACCCCCAGCGGGACGCCCGGCGAGACCGCGACGACCTCCGTGCTGCCGTCCGCGTACCGCAGCACCGGCGGCGGGTGGCCCGCGCTGACGATGCTGCACTCGCGCGTCACCACGTTGCACACGGCGTACACGCACGTCGCGTACTGCATCGTGGTCTCCTTCTGGACGGTCTCGTCCAGCAGGGTGAGCAGGTCGGCCGGTTCCAGGTCCAGCCGGGCCAGGGTGCGCATGGCGGTACGGAGCTGGCCCATGTTGGCCGCGGCGTGGATGTCGTGGCCCATGACGTCGCCGACCACGAGGGCGATCCGGTGGCCGGACAGCGGGATCACGTCGAACCAGTCGCCGCCCACCTGGGCGGCGTTGCTGCTCGGCCGGTAGAGGTGGGCGATCTCCAGGCCCGGCGGCTGCGGGATGACCTCGTCCTCGGGCAGCATGCTGCGCTGGAGCGCGACCGCGATCCGCCGCTCGTTGCGGTAGGCGAGCGCGTTGTCCAGGCAGGTGGCGGTGCGCGCCGCCAGCTCCAGGGCGGTGTGCAGGTCCTCGTCGGTCATCGGGGCCCGGTCGGCGCGGCGGCCGAACATCACCACGCCCAGCACCCGGTCGCGGGCCACGAAGGGCGCGACGATCATGGAGCCCATCCGGGACCTGCGGATCAGCTCGGCGTCGTGGGCGCTGTGGGCCAGACCGGCCACCGCCTCGTCGTCGATCGTCCGCAGCAGCCGGGCCCGGCGGGTGCGCATGCACTCGGCCAGCAGCGGCGCCGGCTTGTCGGCCGTCTGGCCGTGGGTGCGGTAGATCTCGGCCGAGGCGGCGTTGTTCATGGTGCTCTTGCCGGCCAGTCGGCGCAGCCGCAGCGGCACCGACGGGATGTCGGGCACGGCGTCGCCCAGCAGGTCGTCGCGGACCTTCACCACGCCCAGGTCGGCGAAGCCCGGCACCGCCACCGCGGTGAGCTCCCGGGCGATCTCGGGCAGCTCCAGCGTCGTGCCCATCCGGGTGCTGGCCTCGTTGACCAGCGACAGGCGCTGGCGGGCCGCGGACGCCTCCAGCAGCGCGGTCTGCTGGTCCGTCACGTCCACCACGACGCCGCCCAGGCCCAGCACCTGCTCCTCGCGGCCGGTGAGCCGGAAGAAGGACACCGACCAGGCCCGGTCGGTGTCCGGGCGGCCCGCCGTCCGCCCGCTCACCATCAGGCCGAGCTGGGGTTCGCCGGTCCGCAGCGTTTCGAGCAGGCGCTTCTCGTACGCCCCGTCGTCCTCGGCCCGCACCACGTCCCGCACCCGCCGGCCGAGGTGCGCCTGCGCGGGGAGGCCGTTGATGGCGGCCAGGCCGTCGTTGACCAGCACGTAGCGCAGTTCCTCGTCGAACATCACCAGGCCGACCGGGGACTTCTCCATCAGCTCGTCCATGAACGCCGCCCGGGTCTCGGCCCGGCGGTCGTGCTCGATGTCGCTGACGTTCCAGACCAGGACCGTTTCCCCCGAGGCGTCGACCAGCGGGGCACAGGTGACCGTCAGGTGCAGTAATCGGCCGCCCTCGACCTTGACGTGCAGGATCTCGTCGCTGAACCGGCCGCGGGCGATCCCGTCCAGCACCTCCGCCAGTTGGCCTGCCGCGTCCACGTCGAAGAGGGACTCCCAGCCCAGGCCCAGGGCCTCGGCGGGGGAGCGGCGGAAGAGCGCGGCGGCGGGCGCGCTCCAGCCGGTGACCCGGCCGCGGAGGTCGGTGGCGAACACCGCGGCGGGCAGATCCGCCGACGGTTCCGGCACACCCTCCGCGGGCGGCCGGGGTTCCACCGGATCAGTGTGCGCGACACGACGCATTTGCCGGCGTCCCCCTGCCTGAACCTATGGCCACGCCCGCCCGCAGGCGGGAGCGCCCCCGGCGGAAAGCCCGCTGACGAGGTGAACACATTACAACTCGCCCAGTGACCGGCACCAGTCTCGCGGCCGTGTCCGAACTGCCGTGCCGGGGCGGCCGTCCGGGTTGGTCAGAGGGCAATTTGGCACCTTGCCGCGGCGGTTGGCCCGCCGCCGGCCCCCGCGGGTCCTCCGTCACGGACCGCATCGGGCGCCTGCCCGCCCGGCGCGAAGGGCGGCACCGGACGCCCAATGCGTGCGAACCCGTTCGAAATTAGCGTTCGGCTCGCCCGGCCCCCGGAGGGCGGAGACGAGGTCCGCGCGGGGCGGGACCCGGGCGGACAGGAGGAGCCGCATGGAGCAGGACCGGGGGGCGATCCGCAACCCCGTCCTGGCGGGTTCGCACCCGGACCCGTCCGTCCTGCGGGTGGGCGGCGACTACTACCTCGCCACCTCCACCTTCGAGTGGTGCCCGGGCGTGCGCCTGCACCACTCCCGGGACCTCGTCCACTGGCGCGCCCTCGGCGGGGCCCTCGACGGCCCGCGGCTGCTGGACCTGACCGGCTGCCCGGACTCCGGCGGGGTGTGGGCGCCGAACCTCACCTTCGCGGACGGCCTGTTCCACCTCGTGTACAGCAACGTCTCCACGTACGAGGGCGGGTTCACCGACTGCCCCGACCACCTCGTCACCGCCCCGTCGATCCACGGGCCCTGGTCCGATCCGGTCCCGCTGCACGCCCGCGGGTTCGACCCCTCCCTCTTCCACGACGGCCCCGACAGCCGGCTGCTCAACCTGGTCCACGACTGGCGGCCCGGCCACGGCGGCAGCGCCGGGCTGGAGGCCACCCGCTGGGACCGCGTCGCGCGCCGCCTGACCGGCGACCCCGTCGGGCTGCGGCTGCCGGACGCCGCCGGGTGGATCGAGGGTCCCAACCTCTACCGCCGCGGCCCCTGGTACTACCTGCTCACCGCCGACGGCGGCACCGGCTACGACCACCAGGTCACCGCGGCCCGCTCCCGCTCGCCGGCCGGACCCTACGAGCGCGACCCCGGCGGCCCGCTGATCACCGCACGCCACCGCCCGGAACTGCCGCTGCAGAAGGCCGGGCACGGCAGCCTCGTGGACACGCCCGAGGCCGCTCCTACCTGGCCCACCTCGTCGCCCGCCCGCACGGCAGCCGCGGGCCGTGCGTCCTGGGGCGGGAGACCGCGCTGGCGTCCGTCGGCTGGACCGCCGACGGATGGCCCCGCACGCCCGGCGGGGTGCCCGCCCAGCAGGTGCCGGCGCCGGTGCTCCAGGCGGACGCGGAGGTATTTGCGGCGGAGTCCGGGGAACCCTCCGGCGGCACCGACGGGTTCGACTCCGCCGCACTGGCGCCCGTGTGGTCGACGCTGCGCCGCCCCGCCGCCCCGCCGCCCCGGACTGGCTCTCCCTCACCGAACGCCCCTCGCACCTGCGGCTGCGCGGCGGCCGCTCCCCGCGCAGCCTGGTCGGCCCCAGCCTCGTGGCCCGGCCGGTGACCGCGGCCCGCTGCTCCTTCGAGGCGGTCCTCGAGTTCCGGCCGCGCTCCTTCCAGCACCTGGCCGGCGTCACCGCGTACTACAACACGCGCAACTGGTACTTCCTGCACGTCACCGCCGACGACAGGGGCCGCCGCGTCCTGCGGCTGGCCGCCTGCGATCGCGGGGTGACGACCCTCGACGAGGCTGGCCAAGTCGCCCTCGGCGACTCCCCGCGCCTGCGCCTGGGCCTCGACCTCGACGGCGGCTCCCTGCGGTTCCGCCACGACTCGGGCGCCGGCCCGCGGCCCGTCGGCCCGCCGCTCGACACGACCGTCCTGTCCGACGAGCACGCCGAGGAGGCCGACGCCGGCGGCATCCGCGCCCTCGGCTGCACCGGGGCCTTCGTGGGCCTGTGGGTCTGGGACCTCACCGGCGCGGGGCGGCCGGCCGACGTCGACGAGGCGACGTACCGGGTCCCCGGCTCCGGCTGAGCCCGACCGTGAGCGCCGGTCAGTGGGGGATGGCGGCGATGATCTCCCCCGCGCCCTGGCGCAGCAACTCCGCGGCGACGCGCGCCCCGAGCGTGCCCGGGTCGTCGCCGGAGCCGCCCTCGAAGTGGGCGCGGACGAAGGTCGAGCCGTCCGCGGAGAAGACCATGCCGCGCAGGGAGAGCCGTCCGTCGGGCCCGGTGGCGCAGTACCCCGCGATGGGACTGTTGCAGTGCCCGCGCAGGTCGTGCAGCATGACCCGCTCGGCGGTCACCTCCGCCATGGTCCGCTCGTGGTTGAGGCGCGCCAGCAGGCCGGCCACCGCGTCGTCGTCCTCGCGACACTCCAGGCCGAGCACGCCGGCGCCGACCGCGGGGAGCAACTCCTCGACGGAGAAGACCTGCCCGGCGCGGTGGGACAGCTCCAGCCGCTCCAGCCCGGACGACGCCAGGATCATGGCGTCCATCCTGGTGCCGGCCTCCTTGCGGCCGTCGAGCTTGTCGAGGCGGCTGCCGACGGCCCCGCGCACCCGTACGACGTCGAGGTCCGGGCGCACGCGGGCGATCTGCGCCTTGCGGCGCACGGCGGAGGTGGCCACCGCGGCACCGGGCGGCAGGTCGGCGAGAGTCCGCAGCGGCGAGCCCTCGGGGAGGACCAGGACGTCGCGCACGTCGTCCCTCGGCAGGAAGCCGGCGAAGACCAGGCCCTCGGGCATCGGGGTGTCGCCGGGGACGTCCTTCAGGCAGTGGACCGCCAGGTCCACCTCGCCGCGCTGGAGCATGACGTCGATCTGCTTGACGAACAGGCCCTTGCCGCCGAGCTTCGCCAGTTCGCCCTGCCACCGGTCGGCCTCGGTGGTGACCGGGACCAGTTCGACCCGCAGGCCCGGATCCTCCTTGCGCAGGAGGCCCTCCACCATCGTGGCCTGGGCCATGGCCATCGGTGAGCTGCGGGTGCCGAGCCGTACCGTCCGGCCGGCCGGGAAGGTGTTCATCTGGCGGGAGTCCTCTCGTTCCTGCTCCCACCGTAGAGGGTCGATCCGGCACCTCCCGCCGGAGGGTGGGAGGACGGCACGGGGCCGGGGCACGCGACGCGAGCCGGCCGCCGCGGGGAGGACTCCGGGCCTGCGGCGGCCGTCAAAGAGGGTCGGGAGGTCAGAACTTCAGGTAGCGGCTCGGCGTCGAGGCCGAGATCTGGCGGGTGTTGTAGCGGTGGCCGGTGTAGTTGTTCGCGGCCGAGAGCCAGTTGTACTCCTGCACCTGGATCGTGCCGTCGCCGTAGACCGCGGAGACGTAGGCCACGTGGCCGGTGCTGCCGGCGCCGTTGTGGTTGGCGTCCCACTGGGCGACGTCGCCCACGTGCGGGGTGGACTCGGTGGTGGCGGCGTGCCAGGACGTGGCGTTGCCGAGGTAGTTGGGCGAACTGCTGTCCGCCAGGCCGTCGTTGCGCACGGCCCAGGCGGCGAAGGAGGTGCACTCGCCCTCGTAGTAGCCGTAGCCGTCGGAGATGTACGTGGTCGCGCCGACGTTGGGCCAGGGGTAGCCGTTCGGGTCCAGGTACGGCCGCACGGCCGAGGGCCGGGCGACCCGGGCGGCGGAGGTGCCCGCCGTGGCGCCGTGGGGGGCGGCCGCGGCGGCGCCGGTGGCCGTCGTCATCGCCGCGGCGAGGACACTCGCGGCGATGACCAGGGTGGCGCGGGTCTTCGTCGAACTGAGCATCGTGCTCCTCCGGTTGCGGGGAGGCCGCCGGCCCGAGGGGCCGGCGGCCTGCGGGAGATCCGTGTGATTAGCGCGTACATGACAAGCAGGCGCAAGTGTAGTGGTCCCCGGCGGCCGCCGGTAGGGCGTCGTGCGCAGGTGGGGGCGGGCGGACGGTCCCGCGCGCACCGCGATGCGGAACGCCCCGGCCCGCGGCACTCGTTCGGCCGCACGATATTCGCCCGAACGGGTGACGTGACGGGGCCGGGGTCGTTGTACCCGGTGCGTCCGCCCCGCGGACGCGCGGCCGGTGGCGGACCGGGTGGACCTCCGCCCGGCCGGCCCGGGATGGGGCGAGGCCACAGACGGTCGCCGGCACGCGACGGCACCGCATCACGACTACGGAGGCGTTCATGACCCAGTCCCCCAGGACCTGCGGTACACGAGGGACCACGAGTGGGTCCGCTCCCTCGGCGACGACCGGATGGCGGTGGGGATCACGGATTTCGCGCAGCGGCAGCTCGGTGACATCGTCTTCGTCGAACTCCCGTCGATCGGGGAGCGCTGCGAGGCCGGCCAGCCCTTCGGCAGCGTCGAGTCCGTCAAGTCGGTGACCGAGATCTACATGCCGGTGACCGGAGCGGTCGCGGCCGTCAACGAGGTCCTCGCCGAGTCACCGGAGGACGTCAACACCGATCCGTACGGCGACGGTTGGATGGTCGAGATCCGCCTCGCCGAGGGCCAGGACCTCTCGGAGCTGCTGACCGCCGGTCAGTACGAGGAGTACCTCCAGGAGGAGGACTCGGACTGATCCCCGCCCCGGCGACGGGGGTGCGGCGACGCGCCTTCGTCGGCGACGGGTCCGCGTCGGGGCGGAACCGTCGCCGTGGAGCGGGGGTTCAGCTCGCCGGGAAGGAGAACCAGTGCAGGCTGACATAGGGCTGCCCGGCGACCCCGGAGGAGAACTCGAGGTAGACGGTGTGGGTTCCGGTGGTGCGGGTGATGTTGGCCGGGACGGTGCGCCAGGAGTCCCAGCCGCCGGTGTTGCCGACGGCGAAGGAGCCGATGGGGGCGTTGGCCGGGTTGTCGAGCACCACGTTCACCAGGCCGCTGACCCCGCCGGCCGCGCCGGAGGCCACTCTGGCGTCGAACTGGCCGGAGCCGCCGCTGCCGAAGTTGACGCCCGTGTACTCCAGCCAGGCGCCGCTGGAGAGTTGGGCGACCTGCTTGCCGTCGGCCCCCGCGGGCACGGCGTCCGAGGTGGCGCTCACCGTGGCGGAGCCGAGGTTCGCGCCGGCGTAGCAGTCGGCGGGGAAGTCCGCGGTCGCGGTGCCGGGGCAGGTGGCCGGGCCGCCCGTGCCGCCGCCGGTGGAGCCGGTGGTCGTCCCGGTGCTGGTCCCGGTGGTCGTGCCGCTGCTGGTGCCGGAGGTCGTTCCGGTGCTGGTCCCGGCGGTGGTGCCGCCGTTCGTCCCGGCGCCGGTGGTCTCGTAGGCCGCGAACCAGTCGACGCTCATGGCAGCCCCGGAGGTGGTGGCCGAGGAGGGCGAGGTGCAGCCGCACACCTTGTCGGGGTACGAGCCGCCGATCGCGAGGTCGAAGATGGCGAAGAAGCCGTGGTCGATCGCGGCCTGCCAGGCCGACGTGGAGACCTGGTTCTCGTTGACGGTGTAGGTCAGCGAGCCGTCGAGGTAGAAGCGCAGCTGCTCGGCGGCGGTGTTGGTGCGGTCGATGACCGCCGAGTACGTGTGGAAGCCGGTCTGGCAGCCGGAGCAGGCCTGGAGGCCGCTGCTGATGCCGTCCGGGTCGTGGCACTGCCCGCCCCACACGTCGCAGTGGAACGTGGTGGAGTGCTGGCTGAGCGCGTTGACGTCCTCCATGATGTCGAACTCGCCGATGCCCGGCCAGTTCGTCGCGGCCACCGGGCGGGCGGCGGCGCCCAGTGCCCAGAAGGCGGGCCAGTACCCCAGCCCGGTGGCCGGGTTGGGCTGCTGGACGGACGCGCTCAGCTGGAGTTCGCCGCCGGCCGGGGCGGCGAAGTCGGTGCGCTGGGTCTCCACCCGCCCGGAGGTCCAGTTGCCGGAGCCGTCCCGGAGCGCCTTGATGACCAGATGGCCGCTGCCGTCCTGGTAGACGTTCGCGGTGGAGTTGGTGGCGGTCTCCACCTCGCCGGTGCCCCAGGCGGCCGCGCCGCCGCCGGGGTAGGCGGTTCCGGTGTCGTACAACCAGTTGGAGGTGTTCAGGCCGGTGCCGGCGGCGCCGTTGAAGTCGTCGCTGAACACGGTCGTCCAGCCGGACGGCGGCCCGGGCACGGTGTGCGGCGCGACCGAGCCGGCCGGCGCGGCCGAGGCGACGGTGCCGGCCGAGGCGGCCAGTCCCAGCATCCCGGCGACCGGCAGCAGCAGCGCGGTCAGCAGGGCGAGGCGGCGGAGCCGCCGGCGGCCCGGCGGAGCGCCGGCGGACGAGGATGCGACAGGTGATCCGCGCATGATGAGGAGAACCCTTCTGCGGTGGGGGACACGGTCGGGTCGAGGTGCGTGCGCGGGTGCCGGTGCGGTGGACCACGGGCCGGCGCCCGGTTCTGAGAGCGCTCTCACTCTGCTCAGGAGACTCCCCGCGTCGGGTGGATCCGTCAAGACCCGGCGCACGCCCGCGTCCTGACGCGCGGGCGGCCGGGCGGGGGCCTGGCCGGTGCGCGGCCGTGCCGGCCGGTGGGCGGCGCGGTCGGCGCAAAGGGGAGGAGCCCCTCGTGAGGGGCTCCTCCGTCGTGCGGTGCGGCGGCTGCCGTCAGCGGCCGGCGCGGGTCTGCGGGAACACGGCCGACCCGCCCACCACCGGCAGGTTCGCGCTGGAGTGGGTGAGGTCGAGGGTGATCTTCGGGGTCGAACCGGGGCCGACGATCAGCCCGTTGTCGGTGCCGGCCACGATCAGCGCCAGCCGGTGCCCGGCCGGGACGACGTGGTCGCTGGAGGCCAGCTGGATGGTGATGGTGTACGCCTTGCCCGGGGTGAGCGTGACGCCGACCAGCGACGGGTCGTAATGGCCGAGGTCGGCCCAGCCGCGGCTGAAGACCGTGGCGCCGACGTTCTCCGTGTCGGCCGCGGTGTCCAGGTAGCAGGCGCTGTCGCCGGAGGTGCTGGTGCCCCAGCAGGACCGGGTGCCGAGCGTCGTGATCCCCTCGCCGGAGCCCTCGTAGTCGCGGATGGTCGCGGAGCCGAGGTCCACCAGCACCGCGGACAGGTGCGCGCTGGTGGTCGAGGAACTCGCGGTGAGCGTCACCGTTCCGCCGCCCGACAGCCGCAGGTCCTGCGTCAGCGCGCCGGTGGTGAACGCGACCTTGTCCGAGGTCGCCGTGGTGGCCTGCGACGCCCAGGTGTCCTCGCTGTGCGAGGCGTTGTCGGTGAAGGTCTCGGTGCTGCCGGCCGCCGGGGCCGTCAGGCCGAGGGTGCCCTGCCCGTTGGCGCTGCCGGTGCGCAGGCTGACGGTGGTCGACGCCGTGCCGGTCGGGGGCCAGACCGAGTCGGTGGTCCAGGTGTCGGGGGAGCGCTCGATGTCGGCCATGGGGGCGGTGTCGATGCCGTTGGCGACGCCCATCAGGTAGTGGTCGAACCACGCGTGCAGCGTGTCCACCCACACCGACCTGCGGTAGTCGAACGGGTCCACGTGCCCGGTCTGCGACAGCCACAGCTTGCGCGGCACGTTGTTCGCGGCCAGCGCGTTCCACCACTGGCCGAAGTTCTTGGTGCGGACGTTGAGGTCCTGCATGCCCTGTGCCACGAAGACGCTGGCCTTGACGTTGGCGGCCGCGGCCGCGTAGTCGCGCTGCTGCCAGGCGGTGGTCCAGTTGCCGTTGCGCGGGGCGCCGCTGCGCAGCGCGCTCTGCTCGGCGGAGCAGTGCGAGGCCGCGGTGCTGCTCTCCACGTCGGCGGCCAGGGCGTCCGGGCCGGAGTTGTAGAGCGCCGCGCCCTGCGCGAAGTAGTAGTCGTACCAGGAGCTGATCCCGCTGATGTCCACGATCGTCTTCAGGCCGTCCACCCCGGTCGCCGCCACGCCGTTGGCGACGGTGCCGTCCCAGCTCTTGCCGATCATGCCGACCGAGCCGTTGGCCCAGGTCGCCTGCGCCTGGGTGGTCCCGGTCCGGGTGGTGTACGCGGTGGCCCGGCCGCCCAGCCAGTCGATCACCGCCTTGGCCGAGGTGATGTCGGACGCCCCGCCGACGTCGACGCACCCGTCGGACCGGTTGGTGCCGGCCAGGTCCACCAGCACGACCGCGTACCCGCGCGGGACGAAGTAGTTGTCGTAGTAGAGCGGGAACATGACCGGGTTCCCGCTGGAGTCGTACGACTTGACCTGCGACTCGTTGCCGCGCCCGCAGCAGGAGTAGTACGGGCTCGCGTCCATGATCACCGGCACCCGCTGGCCGGCGGCGGCCGGTTCGCTGGGCCGGATGATGTCGGCGGCGACCCGGTCCGGCTTGCCGTTGGCGTCGCCGTCCAGCCCCGTGTTCACCCACACGGACTGCCGGATGGCGTTGGCGTACGAGTCGACCGGCTGCGTGCCGCTGTCGGCCGGCGAGGCGGCCGCGTGCACGGCGGCCGCGGTGGTCCCAATAGTCACAGCCGGATGCGCCTGGGCGGGGGAGGCGACCACGGCCGTGAGGGCGGCGACGAGGATCGCGACGACCGTGAGCGAGAGGATGCGGAGTCTCCGCGCGAGTGAGATCACGGAGCGGACTGTAGCTATTGACTAGACCATGACAACAGTCCATTGCGCGTCAAAGTCCGGTATGATTACTCGTTTTTGCGCGCGTACCGTCGGCCGCTCGCCGCACCTCCCGTGGCGACGCTCGTCCGCCTGAGCCGCCCATGGTGCGTCATCCGGTCGTTGTTCGACCTGATTCGGCCGATCAGGCGCACGGCCCTTTGTTAATGCCGCCGATCGCCCTGTGTCATGGAATCTGGCCCGGTCTGTGTCTCTGTGCTTCCCCCGGGAGGGGGTCGTACGAGTGGGTTTCAGGTCTCACGGGGGAGGCGGCGGTACGCCCAGGGCTCCAGTCACATCCGCTTCCGCCCGCGCCGGCTGAGTGTCGTCAGGCGTGAGCGGCAAATGGCACCGGGGGCAAGCTTCGATGGAAACGGCACCACGTGACGCACACGCGGATGTCATGCACCTGCACAAGGTGGCACCCGAACTTCTTGAAACGCAGTCGCCCTGTGCCTTGGTCGAATCGCTGCGCCGTCTTGGGGACGAGCGGGCGGGCCGGGCCGAGGACGTGGAGCCCGGGTTCAGTTCGGCGTTATGACCGCGCGCGAGGGGGCGCGGGGTCCACGGGGGGAGGGCCTGAAGGAGGTGAGTAGTGGAAGTCGCCCGGCCTTTCCGTGAGTTCGTGGTGAAGGTGCACGGAAGATGCAACCTCGCCTGCGCCTACTGCTACGTCTACGAGTTGCGGGACAGTAGTTGGCAGCGCAAGCCCGCGGTGCTGTCCACGGAACTCGCCGACCGGCTTGCCGAACGGATCGCCGAGCACGCCCGGCGGCACCGGCTGCCCGCTGTCCGGGTCGTACTGCACGGGGGCGAGCCGCTGCTGGCCGGTCGCGGACGGGTGGGCCACATCCTGTCGTCCCTGCGCTCCGCGGCGAGCGATGTGACGGACCTGCAGATCGCTGTACAGACAAACGGGACTCTGCTCAACTCCGCATGGACGGCCCTCTTCCGCGAGTACGGTGTCCGCGTCGGGGTGAGTCTCGACGGCGGTCCCGAGGCCAGCGATCGGCACCGGCGCACGCACGGCGGTCGCAGCAGCCATGACGCCGTCGAGAGAGCCATCGGGGAGTTGAGGCGTGAGGTGAACGACGGCTTATTCAGCGGTCTGCTGTGCACAGTGGACCTGGCGAACGACCCGCTCGCGGTCTACGAGTCGCTGGTGCGCCACCACCCGCCGGGCATCGACCTGCTCCTGCCGCACGCCACCTGGCAGTTCCCGCCGCCCGGCCACGACCCGCTGACCGCACCCTACGGCCGCTGGCTCGTAGCCGTCTTCGACCGCTGGTACTCCGCGCCCGTCCGCGAGACCCGCGTCCGGATGTTCGAGACGATCATGGACCTCGCGCTCGGCGGTTCAGCGGTGGCCGAATCGGTGGGGCTGGACACCCCGTCGTTCGTGGTCGTGGATACCGACGGGGCGATCGAACAGCCCGATTCGCTCAAGGCCGCCTACGACGGCGCGCCGGCCACCGGCCTGGACATCGTCGTCGACGACTTCGACGCGGCCGCCGCCCACCCGCTGCTGCGCGCGGCCGGTGGCGGGCTGGCGGCCCTCGGTGCCGAGTGCCGGGCCTGCCCGGTGGTGCGGCTGTGCGGCGGCGGTCTGCGGGCCCACCGCTATCGTCCCGGTTCCGGGTTCTCCAACCCGAGCGTCTACTGTGCCGATCTGAAGCTGCTGACCGAACACATCAGGGACCGCGTCACGGCCGATGCCCGCGCTCTGATGGGACGCTCGTCATGAGCGCGCGCCCGCCCCACTGCGGTAGGTCCGTCCGGCCGAGAGTCGGCTCTCGTTCGAGTGAACTCGCCCCATATCCCGACGGTGGCCACCAAGACTCCCCGGCCCCGGCGAGGGCCTCCGTCATTCGGCTCCGTCCGTCTCCCATGCCCCGGAACGGCGGGCGGACGCGGCTGGCGAACGCCCCGGTGGACGGTACGGATACCCCGATGAGGAAGGGCCGGCGATGCTGATGTGGACCGCTTCAAGCCGCTCGCTTGTGGTATTCATCCACTATTGTTCGAATAGTGCCGCCTGTGACGTTCTGTTGGCCCCTATCGAGTCGTCTCCACGGCCGTGCGTGCCGCGGAGCGTCCCGGCACGCATGACGGAGTCACCATGAGTCGCTTCTACCTGAGCCATATCCAGGGGGCGGACGAGGAGTGGACGGCCACCCTCTTCCGAGACCTCAGCCTGGCGGTAGCCGCCCGTACCGGTGAGCAGACCGACGCCGTCGGGACGCGCGGCACGTTCCGCGCATTGGACACGCGGCTGGAGCAGATGCGTGGTGCCTCGACCCTGGTGGCCCTGTACGCACCGGGCTATTTCAGTCAGTCCTACTGCGCCGCGGAGTGGTCCTACTTCGAGCAGCGCGCCGAGGTGCTGTGGTCGCGCACCGGCGGCAGCGCGGATGCCATCATCCCGGTGATGTGGGCGCCCCCGCGGGAAGCGCTGCCGGCCCCGGTGCGCCGGTACGGAACTCTGTCCGCAGGCTCCGCCGCATACGAGCGTGAGGGACTGCTGCACCTGCTGCGCCTGAAGGCGCGGTACGCCGAGGACTACCGGCAGGTGCTGGGTGCCCTGGCGGACCGGGTGGTGGCCGCCCGCTGGCGGCAGCTGCCCGACGCCCCCGGATTCGACCTCGCCTCCGTCCCGGTCGTCGGACCCGCCAGGACGGAGAGTCGCCGGACGGTCCGGTTCATCATGGCCGCGCCCGCCATGGGCGAGTTGCCCGAGGAGCGGACGGCGACCGAGTTCTACGGCGCCGCGCCCGTCGACTGGGCCCCCTACGCCCCGGCCCATCCCGGTGTGTTGGCCTCCCTGGTGTGTGACACCGCGGCTGCCCTCGACCTGGCGCCCTCCGTGCGGGCCCTCGACGAGAGCACGGTGGACTGGGCCGGCGACCGGACGAGCGCCGAGGAACTGGTTGTGCTGCTGGTGGATGCGTGGGTGGCGAAGATGGACGGCCAGCAGACGCTGCTGGCCTCTTTCGATGCGACCATGCCCGACGCCACGACCGTGCTCGAACCCCGCAACCGCGACGACGCCCAGTCCTCGCGTTACGGCGAGGTACTCGACGCCGTCCTGGACCGCGCGCTGCCGCGGCTGCGCGGGCACGCGACGGAACTGGAGCGCTGGCACCTGCCCGACGTGGAGACGTTCACCGCGGCCCTGCGCAAGGCACTGGTCCGTGCGCAGAACGACGCCATGAAGTCCTCCCAGGCCGAACAGCGCCTGCCCTCGCCTCCCGGCGGCCTCGAATCGTTCCCCTTGCTCGGAAGGTCTTCCTCATGACGCATGACATGGGTGGCCTCGGCGCCCAGGGGTCCGGCACCGTAGTGACGTTCTACTCCTTCAAGGGCGGCACCGGCCGGACCATGGCCATGGCCAATGTGGCGTGGATTCTCGCCAGCAACGGCAAACGGGTCCTGGCCATGGACTGGGACCTCGAGGCTCCCGGCCTGCACCGCTACTTCGCCCCCTTCCTGCGCGATCCTGAACTGACCAGTACCTCGGGCGTGATCGACCTTGTCCGGGACTTCGAACTGCTCAGCCCCCGTCCGCTGGGCGGTTTGCGGGGTCACGCCCGGGTCGACCGCTACGCCCACTCGCTGGGCAGCACGTTCCCCGGCGGCGGTTTCATCGAGTTCGTGTCCTCGGGTCGCCGCACCCCCGAGTACTCCGAGAGCGTCAACACCTACGACTGGCGCGGCTTCTACGAGAACCGCGACGGCAAGGCGTTCCTGCACGCCCTGCGTGAGGACATGCTCTCCCGGTACGACTACGCCCTCATCGACAGTCGTACCGGTTTCAGCGACACCTCGGGCATCACCACGCTGCTGCTGCCCGACGTACTCGTCAACTGCTTCACCCTCAATGTCCAGTCGGTGGATGGAGGCGCGAACGTCGCCCGCGACGTCAAGCAGTACGCACCGCACGTGCGGATCCTGCCGGTTCCGATGCGGGTCGACTCCGGTGAGCAGGACCGGCTGGACACCGCGCGCAACCACGCTCGCACCCGCTTCCAGGAGTTTCTCGACACCTCGGTCCACCTGGACCCGGACCGCTACTGGGGCGACGCGGAGATCCCCTATCGGCCCTACTACGCCTACGAAGAGGTCCTGGCGACCCTCAAGGATCCGATCCACAACCAGGGCACGCTGCTGGCGGCCTACGAACGACTCACCTCCCTCATCACGCACGGCGAGGTCGCCTCGCTGGGTCCGATGCCGGAGGAGCAGCGCAGTGCCTTGGCCAAGCGGTTCGAGCGGGTTCAGGTCCCCGGGATGGTCTCCCCCCGGATCCGGATCGACTACGCGCTGCGCGACCGGCTGTGGGCCGAGTGGATCTCGACGCAGCTGCGTGCCGGCGGAGCCACGGTCACGCTGCGGCCCACCGGCCCCTCCACCGTGGTGCCGGTGCCGGCGGCCGCCGCGGACACCGTCGTGGCCCTGCTGTCCCCGGACTTCGTGAACACCTCCGTCGCCGAGGAACTGGCCGGGCTGGTCTCCGACGAGGACCAGCGCGTTCCCGTATCGAGGATCGTGGGCCTGCGCATCCGCGAGTTCAAGGCGAACACCGTGCTGACCGATCTGCCGGGTTTCTCCCTGGTTGGTATGTCCGCACAGGAGGTCGCCGAGGCGGTCGGCGCACAGGTTGGCGTCCCGGTGCCCACCGGACCGGTCTCCGGGCGCACCCGGTACCCGGGCGACGCGCCGGCAGTGTTCAACGTCCCGCCCAGGAACAACCTGTTCACCGGCCGTGACGAGCAATTGGGCCAATTCTGGGACGACCTCGGCCAGGATTCCCTGGGCGACGCCCACAGTCCGGTCGGCCCGCTCTTCCTCTACGGGCTCGGAGGCATCGGCAAGACCCAGATCGCCCTGGAGTACGTCCACCGGTTCGGCGCTCAATATGATCTTGTGCACTGGATCCCGGCAGAGCAGATCGACCTTGTGCCGCAGAGCCTCGCCTCGTTGGGCACTCGTCTCGGTCTGCCCGGAGAGACCGCCGACGATCTGGCGCTCGCCACCGTCGAGGCACTGCAGACCGGCCGGCTGGGTAAGTGGCTGCTGGTCTTCGACAACGCCGAGAGTTCTGGCTTCCTCCCCGAAGGTGCCCGGCGCCTTGAGGAGTACGTACCCACCATGGGGCCCGGGCACGTGATCATCACCGCACGCCACTCCTCGCAGGCACGCGGCCTGACCGCTGTCGAGGTGGAGGCTTTCAGCCGCCCGGAGAGCATCGCCCTGCTGCGGCGCAGGATCGACGGGCTCTCGCACGAGGACGCCGACCGGATCGCGGAGGAACTGGGCGACCTTCCGATGGCGGTGGAGATGGCGGCGGCCTGGCTACGGGAGACCGCAATCCCGGTCGACACCTACCTGGAGCAAGTCCGGAACCGGGTGAGCCAGGCGCTGACCGCCGACCCCTCGGGGGAGTACGGGGCCCAGCCGTCGCTGCCCGCCGTGTGGCGGGTTTCGGTGGACCAGCTGCGCGAAGAACGCCCGGCGGCCGTTCGGCTGCTGGAGCTGTGCTCCTTCTTCTCACCCGAGCCGATCGCGGACTCCTTGCTCTACAGCAAGGCGATGCGCGACCAACTGGCGCAGTTCGACCCCTCGTTGCAGGACTACATGATGGTCGGCCACCTGGTCAGCCACCTCGGCCGCTATGCGCTGGCCCACTTGGAGGGCAAGTCCCTCCAGGTACACCGGCTGCTCCAGGCCCTGGTCCGGGAGTGGATCGGGGAGAACCAGCAGGCGCTGGCCCGCACCCGCAGCGAGGCCCATCTCGTACTCGCCAGCGCGCTCCCCTCCGCCGCCCAAGACGAGGACAGTTCCCTCTCTCGGCAGCGCTTCGCCGAGTTGCGGCCGCATCTCGAACCCTCGGGGGCGATCGAGAGCGACGACCCCGAGGTGGGCGAGTGGGTGGTTCGGCAGGTCCGGAACCTTTGGAAGATCAATGACCACCGGGCGGCCGTGGGCCTGGGACGCCGTGCCCTGCGCACTTGGCGGAGCAGCCGTGGCGAGAACGACCCCCTGACCCTGCGCCTGGCCGCCCAGTTGGCCAACCCGCTTCGTTCTCTGGGCAGGTTCAAGGAAGCGTACGAACTGGACTCCGACACCCTGCGGCGCCAGCGGGCTCATGCCGCGCTGGGCCCCACCCACCCGCACACGCTCATCACAGCACGAAACTGCGGCGCCGATCTCAACGGTCTGGGCCGGTACACGGAGGCATGCGAGTCCGATGCCGACACGTTGGAGCGCTACCGCCGGTCGGTGGGCAGCGACCACCCGGACACGCTGCGGGCGGTCAACAACTACGGTGTCTCCCTCAACCTGATCGGGCGTCCGCGCGATGCCCTGGCGCTCGCCGAGGAGGCGTACAGCACCGCACGCGAGATCCTTGGCATCCGCAGCGGCATGACCTGGTCGTTCGCCCGCGGTGCCGCGCTGGACCGCCGCGAGACGGGCAACTACCAGGGCTCCCTGGACTTGCTCCTGGAGGCCCGGCAGCGCACCGTCGAACTCTTCGGCGAGGAGTCGGCCGAAGTGCTGCGCACCGACGCCTCCCTGTCCGTGACCCGGCGCCGCCTCGGCGAGTACCGGGCGGCGGAGGCCCTCAGCCGCACCACATACGACCAGTACCGGCGCCGGTACGGCTCCCGGCACCCCGAGACCCTGGCCTGCGCGGCCAACCTCTGCTGCGACCTGCTGGCACTGGGCACCGACGATCCGGAGCTGTACGGCGAGGCGCGGGAACTCGCCGAACGCAACCACGCCAACTACCAGTCGGTGCTGGGCGAGGACCATCCGTTCACCCACGCCTCGGGGACGAACCTGATCATCGCCCGGCGACTGGACAGCGAACCGCTGGCCGCGCTGGACCTCGGCCGTCCCACGCTGGCCGCCTTGGAACGACGGGTCGGCGCCCACCATCCGGCGGCGGTCGCCTGCCGGGCCAACGTGGCCGGAGTGCTGGCCCAGCTGGGGCGGTACGACGAGGCACTCGTGGCCGACGAGCAGGCTCACGAGTACTTCCTGGGGCTGTTCGGCGACGCGCACCCGCGAGCCCTGTGCGCGGAGTACAACCTCGCGGTGGACCGGGTGCACCTCGGCGAAGCAGACGCGGAGAATACGGTGCGCGAGATCGAGCACCGGGCGGCCGCACGGTTCGGGGACACGCACCCGACCATCAGGGCCATGGAGGAACGGCGGCGGATCGACTTCGAACTGGAGATGCCGCCGGTCTGATCCCGTGGCGTCGCCGGTCCGGCGGGCCGCGCCCAGTGTGGCGGCCCGCCGCTCAGATCCTGCCCGGCGCCGCGTACCTGCGGACGAACGTGCGGATGGTGCGGTTCAGCTCGTCCTCGTGGGGACGCGGAAGCCCCTGCAACCGGGGCAGCGAGTCGGGCGCGTGTCCGGTGGCAGGGCCGCCGTCCACCACGAACAGGAACACCACCCCGGCGGGGAACTCCGTCCCGAGCCGGGCCACGAGCTCCGGATCCGGCGGGTGCGGCACGATCACCACCACCGGACCGAAGTCCCGCTCGTGCTGGAGCGAGGTCTCCAGGTCGTACACGTCGACGTCGACAAGCTGCTCGCGCACAGCTCGGACGAGGCCGTCCGCGACACCGACGCCGGCAGCGATCGGCACCACGAAGTGGTCCCAGGGAACGGGCTGCTCGCTGGCCCGGTGGATGAACCGCTGTGCGGTCTCGGTGGAGTGTGCGGGGAGTATCGCGGCCCTCGGCACCGCGGGTTCCTCCAGCACCTCGTGGATCCGTCGTGAGTCCGATGAGGGGACCCTGGCATGGGTGACGCTCAGCTCGATCACCTCCCGCGACCCCGAGGCCCCCGGAAGCGGGAGTATCTCGGTCAGCGCAGCGCGCAGCGGGTCGTCCTCCGGCTCGCTGCGGCGCTCGACGAGCAGTTCCGCGGCCAGCCGGTGCTGCATCAGCGGGAGCAGCGTCTCCTTGGGCACCCCGAGCCGGTCCCCTGCGCGGCTCAGACTCGGGGTGTCGACACCCCGCAGGTGTTGCACCACCCGCTGATGGACCCGCGAGTCGTTGAGCTCGGCCCGCATAAGTTCCAGTTGGGGCGCGATGTCCCGTACGACGTCGGTGAGATCGCCCCCGCCGGGCCACTCGACATTCTGTCGCCGCGTGGGGCTCAGCGAGCCCAGCCGACTGCTCTCCAACTCCTCCAGGTCCACCTCCGGAAGCAGGATGACGATGATCGGGAAGCCGCCGTACCGGTTGCGCAGTTCCGCCATCGCCAGTTCGTTCTGCACGTGCGGCGACTTCACGGCGTGGGGAGACGCGAGCAGCACCATGCCGTGCGCGCTGCCCATGCCGTCGGAGATGGCCTCCATCCACTCCTGTCCGGGAACCAAGGACTCCTTGTCCACCACGATGGGTTCGCAGCCCGCGTCCCGCAGCAGTCGCACCACGGCACGGCGGGCCGGCCAGCACGTACAGGCGCAGTCAGGCCGCTCGCTTCGGCTGAGGAACACCTGAGGACGGGACATCGCACTCCTCGGTCGTACGGAACCCGGCCGACCGGTGGCCGGCTTGTGGCGGGCCGTCCGGCTGTCGGGGGAGCGGTCAGGGGACGGTCGGCCGCGGGGCGTTGGCGGTTGGATCCCAGGCGTTCAGCCAGCGGGTCTGGTGGGGCCCGACTCGGATCGCGTAGTCCCCGTCCACCGCGCGGACCGTCAGCGGGCGGCGGGGTTCGGCGCCCGCCGGCCGCGAGGGTGGGGCGGGCCGGCACGCGGCTATCTCCACCAGCTCCGGCTCGTCCGGTCGGGCCCGGGCCCGTACCGTGAGTTCCGCGCCGGAGCCGTTCGTCAGGCACAGCACCGACTCGCTTCCGTAGCGTCTCCACACGGCCGTCACACCGGGGGCCGGCATGGAGAGGGAGGCCGGATCGACATCGCCGTGCACCAGGGCCGACTGACGGCTCCTGGCGGCCAGCAGACCCCGCAGGGCGACCTCTTGGGGGTCCGCCGAGGTCAGCAGCTCCCAGGAGATCTCCTGGCACCCGGGAAGAGCGAGCAGCTGACGGCTCCTCAGGAACGGACCATCGGGAAGCGCCCAGGCCCGGCCAGGGGCGCGGGGGAGCGCGGGAACCCGCGGGTCCGGCGGGGGGTCCAGCCACAGGTGGGCGGTCCGGTCCGGGTCCGGGGTCGAGGACGGTCCGGCACCGTTCACCGGGCGGGCGATCGCGATCAGCGCCGCCTCGGGGTAGGCGTCCACCAAGTGCCGCAGGTCAGACAGCAGACCCTCGGTCCGGCCGGGGTTGCGCACCCGCAGACCGTCGAGCCGCGCGTCCAGCAGGTGGTGGGCGCAGGCCAGGAGATCGGAGGTCCGGCCGGGCGACGGCTCGGGCAGATCGGCGATGAGGCGGACCCCCGCATCGTGGGCCCGCCGCACGGTGGCGGCCAGGGCCTCGGCGCCCTCCAGCAGGGGCGGCGGGAGGAACAGGTGGCCCACACCGCTGCGGCGAGCCATTCGCAGCAGGTCGACCGACGGCGCCTCGGCCGAGTGCGGTGGGAGCGCGACGCCCGTCGACCCACTCAGCCAGGGCGGGCCCGGGGCCGGGGGAGGGGTGGCGGCCGGGTCCGGCAGAATCAAGTGCACGCGGCCGTCCTCCGAACGGATCTCCAGGGGTCCGCCGGACCCCGCGAGGATCAGCCGGTCGTCATGGACGGCGAACACCTCGCGGACGAGGAACGGGAGGCGTGTCGTCCGCGACGGCTCGGCATGGGGCCGCGTGCTCCCCGCCGACGGCCACGGCAGCCGGTACACGTGGCGTCCGCCGTCCGCGGCGGTCACCGTGTCCGCGGACGGGGACAGGGCCAGCGAGGTCGCCGGCCGTGCGAGCCTGCCCAGCGTGACCGCGCCGGCGCCGCCTGAGCAGAGGCGGACGAACCCGTCCTCGGTTGCCCACGCGACGGCTCCGGTCGACGGGTCGCCGCTCAGGGCCGTCACGCGCGGCCCGGGCCCGGCCAGCTGCTGTTCCGACATCCCGCCGTCGGGGGCGGCACGGTGCGCGAGGACACGGCCGTCGGCATCGGCGACCGCGAGTGCGGCGGCCCGGACCGAACTCCACAGGCACACGACGTCTGCCTTGTAGACCAAGCGCAGCAGCACCCTTCCCAGGTCTCCCTCCTCCAGCCCGTGGACCCGGGGGCCGTCGGCGACGCACAGGACGGTCCGCGGCCCGCCGGGGCCGGCGACTGCCGACCAGCCCAACCCGGTCGGGCTCGGCACCCATCGGTGCGAGGCCACCTCGCCTGAGCCGTCCAGTGCCCCGGTCACCACTCGCAGCCCGGAGGAGTCGGAGGCGGCTGCGCGCGCCGGGCCGGAGTCGGCGACCGTCAACAGCTCCGGGCCAACGGGGAGTTCCGTGACGAACACTTCCGCGCCGGTGTCCACCCGCACCTCGGTCCGACCGGCGGTGGTCAGTGCCAGGGCACCGTGTTGCCCCGACCAGGCGCACCGGACCGCGTCGCCCGGCTCGGCCCGCACGCTGTCCACGGTGCCGTCCAGCCGCGCCGCGGCGAAGACGTCCAGGCGCAACGCGGCTCGTCGGCGGTCGTGGAGGTCCAGATCGTGCCAGGCTGCGCCGGGCAGGGCCGCACGCACCCGCAGCCTGGCCCGTGCCGCGCCGCTCACCTGGCACACCATCGCGTCGCGTTCCGGCGGCCTGCTCAGCGCGACGCCGTCGGCATCCGGGCGGACACCGATGTCGATGTCGCCGTGCACCAGTCGGCGGGCCGTCCGCGTCTCCTGCGTGTCGGCGCCCGGAGCGGGTTCGAACTCCAGCCCGAGGCGTTCCGCGGCGACGATCCGCAGCCGGCGGGCCGGTGGCGAGTCGCGGATGGAGGCCGGCAGCCGCGGGAGGTAGCGCATGGCCCAGCGGCTGGCCTCCGAGGCCATGTCACCGCCCGCCAGGACATGGGAGAGAAACGGAGCCAGCACCTGCCTGACCCGGCTCTCGGCCGGGACGGCGTCCAGGGTCGCGGTCCAGAGCAGGCTCTCGAAGGCCCTCACCGCCAGTGGCGCGTCGCTGTGGGCCTGCTCGGTGAAGTCGTGGACGGAGTCCAGGAGGGCTCGGCTCCCGGCCGCGAGTTCGCGCCGCAACGCCGACGCCACGGCCGGGGCGAGCACCAGAGTCCTGCTGTCGGCGGCCTCGACGAACGGTGAGAACCACAGCCTGGCCTCCAGGCCGGTGCTGCTGTGCGGCAGGAACCGAAGCCGCGCCCCGCGTACGAAATGCGCCTCCGCTTGTGCGGCCAGGCTCAGGGACTGGGCCAGCCTCACCATGTCGGGCTGATCGGCCCGCTGTTCGGCGATCAGCCGCGAGGTCGACAGCTGTTCGGGGGTGGGCGTCATCCCAGGCGTCCTGGGCGGCGCAGCTGCCGGACGCTGTCGCGCGCCGACGACACGGAGGTCCGGCGGTCGAGCGGCACGAGCGCTACCGCCCGGCGGACAGCCGGGGGATACGCCTCGGGAGGGAAGGGTGTCAGGCAGGCGACCGGGTGGCCGGCACGGCGCAGCCGCGTGACGAAGGCGAGCCAGTCGGCTGTTGAGACCTGATGGCGGAGCGCCACCGGCAGCCGGAGGTGCCCGAGGTCGGAGACGAGCAACAGGGGCGCGCCGGGCGCGAGACGCGCTTTCGCCAGCCAGGCGCGGCCGCCGTCGGCGCCGACCGCCTGGGCGGGCCGGACATCGAGCACCCGCAATTGGTCCGGCGGCAGGACGCGGTGGGCGAGCTGGACGATCCACTGGTGGTCGTGCCGGAACGGCCGCATGGCGGGACCGCGGTCGAGCAGCAACTGGAGTCCGGCCCGGGTGGTGGCGCGCGGCCGGTAGGGGATGACCCGGCCGCCGACAGGCCGATTCCACCCCGGCCCGCGGACAGCGAGCTGCACCAGTCGCCGCCGGTCCACTTCCCGGCCGGCCGCCTCGGTCGCCGCCACGGCGAGCAGGATGGCCCGCTCGGTGCGGGGGTTCCACGGCGGTGCTGGCCGCTGCTCGGGCGGGTCGTCCGGGCGGTGGAAGAGGACCGATTCCAGCGACGGCGGCTCGCCGCCCGCGGCGGACGCCTCGTCCGGCCCGACCGGTGCCGGGAAGGTGAGCAGCGAACCGCCGGAGGACCGCGGCCGGTCGGCGGGTGAAACGGTGCCGCGGGGCGGAGGGGTGGCCCGGTGTGCAGGGCTCGGGCCCGAGCCAGGGCCCTGGCGCGAGGGTTCGGGCCCGGAGGGCGGCGGACCGGGCTCGGGGTCCGGTTCCGGTAGCGGCCTCGGCCGGCGGCGGTCCGCGGCGGTGCCGGGGTCGTCCCGCCACGCCCGGGGTTCGGGCAG
The DNA here is from genome assembly GCA_963756705.1 of uncultured Actinomycetota bacterium. Classification (GTDB taxonomy): domain Bacteria; phylum Actinomycetota; class Actinomycetes; order Streptomycetales; family Streptomycetaceae; genus Actinacidiphila. Next base: position 321,532 of record CAVWOS010000015.1, read on the forward strand.
GCCCATGGCCCGTCGCAGGGCCAGGACATCCGCGGCGTCCTCGACACCGAGCGCCCCGGCGGCCCGAATCACGTCCCCTGCGTGAACCGGCCCGCGGCTCACGCGAACGCCGTCGGCTCGGCGGTGTCCTTCACCATGGCGAACCGCACGACCTCCCGTACCATCGCGGAATCGGCGGACAGGTCCATCTCCCGGCAGGCACGCAGGGTGTCGAGGTATTCCGCGGTGCTCGCCATGGCCGGTTGGTCCGGCCCGGAATCCGGGGAGAGGAGGAGTTCGGCCACCTCGCGGCTGAGCTCGGGGTCGAACTCCTCACCCATGTGCAGCCGTGCCACCGCCAGCAGGTGCTCGCGCCCGGGGACACGTAATCGCAGGGGTATGCAGCGCCGGCGGAAGGCCGCGGACAGCTCCCGCTCCTCGTTGCTGGTGATCACCACCAGGGGCGGACCGATGTCCGGACGGACGGTCACCGGGGAGCCGTCCGGCCCTTCGAAGCGCAGGTTGTCCAGCGGGTCGAGCAGGGCGTTGGGCAGGTCGGGGTCCGCCTTGTCGATCTCGTCGATGAGCACAACCGCCGGACGCCCGCGCAGAACGGGCGGGACGATCTTGTCCTTGTCGGGGTCAAGGGCCTTCCACAGCGGTCCCGGCCGGTGGTAAGGCGCGTCACCCGGGGCGCCCAATTCGCCGCGGTAGGCATCGTTCAACTGCCGAAACGGCTCCTCCCGCCACAGCAGGTCCGAAGCCTCGGTCCGGGCGGTGACGACCTCGGCGTAGAAGCGGTAGCGCATCAGGCGCGCCACGTTGGGGGCGAGCGTCGACTTGCCCGAGCCGGGCGGTCCGAGGACGAGGAGCGGACGGTGCGTCACCAGTGCGATGTTGACGGCGAGCTTCGTGTCGCCGTCGAAGAGGTAGATCTGGTCGTCCTGGCGGTCGGAGGTCCGATCGGGGTCCGAAACATCGCCCGCACCGAGCGCGTCGGGATCGAATACGTACCGCATGTGCCCCCTCGGAGCTCAGGCCGCCACGTGCTGTGGCGCCACTGTAACGAAACGCGACGCCGCTCATCTACAGGGTGGAGGGATCCACCGTGCGACCGTCCGCCGCGTACTGGCGGATCTCGATGCGAGAACCTGCGAGGGCGGCCGAAGCCGACGAGCCGGCCCGTTCGTCGGAGCCCGCGATCCCCAGGTCCAGTCGGCGCAGCCACCGGGCTCGGGCGAGCGGTGACAGATCAGTGCCCTCGAGCCACGGATCGATGCCGAGAAACATCAGCCCGGACCGAGCGACCGCCTCCAGATCGCGCAGATCCGGGCAGTTGAGCAGCCGCAGCGAGCGCAGCGCCGGGCAACCGCTCAGATCGGGAACGGCCGACAGACGGGAGTTGTCGGCGATCACCAGTGCGCGGAGCCCGCGGATCGCCGGCAGGGTGCCTTCCAGATCCTCCACCGGCCCTTGGCACCACACTTCCGCGAGACCGCCCTCGTCGGTCAGCAGCCGTAGGTCGGCGTCGGCGCGCACCAGGCGCGGCACGTCGGTGCCGGGCGTCGGCAGAGGTGCGGCCGTCAGGCGGCGGCCGGTCACGCCGTGACCCAGCAGGCCCGCCAGGTCGGCCGCCGGGCGCTGGGCAGTGGCCAGATCCGCGACCAGGCGGCCCAGTTCGGAGGAACCGGTCTGCTCGGCGTGGGCCGTGAGGATCCGGTCAGCGGCGGTGCCGGGGTGCGCGGCCAGGTGCTCGGCGGCGAGGAAGAGCCGGACGGCGTCCTGCGGGAAGGCGACGGTGCCCGGGCCCGGCGAGTACAGCAGTCCGGCCCTGTCGGCGAGATGGGACAGCAGCCGTTCCGCAGGCACGGGTCCGTCCGGGCCCCCGGCGCGCAGCCCGTCGAGCGCTGTCAGGGCGGTGGAAGTGGGGATGGCCGCAGGGCCCAAGTGGAGGGTTGCGACGGCAAGGCCGCCGGCGGCGGCGCGCAGGACGCTGTCGCTGACCCGGTGTCGGGTGTCGGTATCCGTCTCCGACCGCCAGGCCGCTGTGACAGCTGCGCGCAGCAACTCCGTCCGCACAGGCTGAAGTTGTCCGGAACGTGCCGCCGTCCGCCGGACCGCCTCTGCCGCTGACGGCCACGACGTGCTGTCGTCGATCAGAGGGCCTTCGGCGTCCGTCGGCGCGCTGCCCAGGCCCTGCGACGGGGCCCTTCCCGGTACGGTCAACGTCGCGCGCTCCGCGGGGTCGAGCGGCTCGAGGTACACCGGGGTGAACACCCCTCCGACGCGGTGCCACGGGACGGAGACGCCGTTGCACTCCACGAGGAAGACCGCCTTCGGGAAGGCCGCCGCTGTGCGCAGCAGCCACTCCCAGGCGGCGGGCCGCAGCCGGGCGGGCGCGCGATCGAGGCCGTCCACGGCCAGCAGCGCCCATCCGCCGCGCAGTTGGCGCGCCGCCCAGCCGGCCGGCTCGTGCGGGACAAGGTCGGGTGCGACGGAGGAGACGAGCCCGTCCAGCGACGGCAGCGCGCCGCTCGCGGTTTCCAGGTGGAATGCCACCCTGCAGTTCCAGGGGCTGTTCGCGGGTCCCGCGAGCACCTGTTCCACCAGGGAGCGCAGTGCGAGACTGCGGCCGGAGCCAGCCGGGCCGATGACGAGCAGTCGCCGTCCTGCGGTGGTCATTTCCGCGGTGGTCGCCTGCCGCTGAGAGGAGCCGTCCGGCCATCGCAGCCGACGGGTGGGCGCGGTGTTGGGCGGGCGGTTGGCCTTCACGGACGTCGAGCGGAACTCGCGGGTGAACCTGGCGTCGTCGGAGGCCAGGGCCGACGGGAGTTCGACAGGAGAGATCTGTACGGCCGGGCGGACTCCCGGCCCCGGCCCCTCCGTCATCCACCGCGTGAGGTTGCCGAGGACCCGGTCCAGGGCAGCCCGGTGGCGGGCGGCCTGCATTGTCATCAGCGCCAGGCCGACGGACCGATACTCGTGCGGCTGGGCGGAGGTGAAGAGGTCCGCCTCGGCAACGACGTCCGGCAGACGCTGGGTGATCGGCTCCCACAGCAGCGGCAGCACTGTGGGCGCGGCGCGGCCGCGGGCCCGCTCCAGGCTCGTGCGCTGGGAGAGCACGGCCCAGTCCGATTCCGCCGGGCCCTCGGTGAAGTACGCGGGAGAGCACAGCACGAGGACGCGGTCCGCGTCGGCCACCCCGGGCGACAACTGGTCACCTCCGCTGCCGACGGGCCAGCGGACGAAGCGGGCTGGCGACATCTGGTTCAGCCGCCGGTCGAGATCGTCGAGGAAGCGGGCCACCCAGGCTTCGTCCCTGCCGTGTAGGTAACTGATCGCATACGTGTGCTGATGACTCGTATGCACTAATTCCCCCGTTCGCATCGATTCGCAACGAATGGCGATGGCACTGAGCACTCCGTGCGTCGTGGAAGAATCCGAGGCGTTCCGTTCCGCTTCTACCGTGCAGCTGGCTGGTTTTAGTTTAATGCGCAACACACCGACGGATGGTGTCGATCCCGCCACTGTCCGTCCTGATGCCCTGTCGGCTCTTCCACGGGCCGGGCTGGGAAAGCGGCAGGGGAATCTGCTGACGGCCGTGCTGCGCGGGATTCCGCTGATGGGGCGGCATCACATGGTGCCGTTCGCGGAGGCGGACGTCCGCAAGTGCCTGGCACAGTTCCCGCTCGTCGAGGACAAGGAAGCCGCGGGAAAGGCGAACCCGCTGCGACCCAAGCTGCTCGACGCGGTGGTCGGCCCCGTTGCCCGATTGCACGGATACATCCTCGGTCTGCCCGATCACGGGGTCGAGCCGCTGCTCGAAGCAGTCGGCCGGGCCGTCCGGTCGCCGCTGGTGTTACGGGTCGTGTTCGGCGCGACGGTGGAGATGCCGCTGCGCGCCCTAAGTTACGTGCTGCCGGCGGTCGGTATGGCGGTCCGCATCAGGGCGGTGACGGGCAAGACCCCGTACGTGCAGGTGCTGTACATCGGGGCGCTGGGCGGCCGGATCAACGGATTGCCGGCCTCGACCGTGGCGGACGAGGGCCGGTTACTGGCCGACTGTCTCGACCGTGTGCTCACCAAGAGCGAGGTCGCCGTTCATTACGGCGTGTATGTCAACCGTCCCGTGCCGGCCGGCGAGGAAGCCACCGAGGATCTCATCGAACGGCTCGACGAGCGGCGTCGCCAGGACATCGCCGAGCGGCTCCATGGCAAGGGCGGGAGCCTGTCGGACCACCAGACGCTGCAGTACGCCGCCGCACACGTGCTGCTGCACGACCATGACCGGGTCCCGCTGGACCAGGTGTGCGGCACCCAGGCGCCCGCCTCGCCGGTGGTCATCGACATCGGTGGTTTGCAGGAACGCCACTTCTACGGGGTGCGCATGATCTTCGCGGAAGTCGAACCCTTCGTCCGACCGGGGCCGTTGGTACTCACGCGTCATTCGGTGCCTCCGTACATCATGTCCCACGGCGGGGACATCGGCCTGCGTGACTACCTGTCAGGCGCGGCCGTCGACATGACCAGGCTGCCCGCCGCCGTACGCCACGACCTGCAACTCCTCAGTCGCAGCACCTTCCTGGATCCGCTCAGGTGACCGTCGGACCGACCGGGCCTCCGCGCTGTCGCGGTATCCAACGCACGGCGAAATCCACGGCGTCGCGCAGGTCCAGCAGCCGGCTCGGCGCGCCACCCACCGGGCCGCGGCGCGTCGAGCCGCAGGCTTCGTGGGCCGAGCCCAAGTCGGAGAAGTCGGAATCACTCAGGGCCACGTCCTCGTACTCCCACCAGCGCCGTCCGCCGTTTGCCGTGGAAACAACGCACCGGTAGGTGCGGCGCGGAGGATCGGGCACGCGGTACTCGGCCAGGTGGAACGCCGTGCAGGCATCGAAGCCGACGCCGAGGAGCAGCACCTGCGCCCGTGCCCGGTAGAGGGCGGCCAGCGGTGATCGTTCGCCGAGGTGGCAGTCCGGTTCGTGCCCGCTCATCAGGGCGGTCGCCAGCGGACCGAGCGCGGTGAAGGAGGTCTGGGGATGGGCGCTGCGGACCGCGCCGGGGGCCTTGCGCAGCGTCTCCGACAGCGTGCCCATGGTCGGCGCAGGCGTGGACGCCGGGTCGAACGGCGGCATCGAGGCCCGGAAGACGGCCCGCTCCTGCGGGCCCAGCCCGCGCACTCGGGCCAGGTGGGCTCGCGAGGTGTCGGAGTTCTCGGGCGTGAAACTCGGCGTCACCAAGGTCCCCAGCGGTCCGATGGCACGCCGGAGTGCGTCGAGCACCGTCCGCGCCGGCGCCCCACCCGTGCTGCGCAAGGACGCGTGGACGAGCAGGACCCCGCCTCGGGGCACCCCGAGCGCCGCCAACTCCCCTGCCAGTAGCGCCGCGTGGGTCTCAGTGGCCGGTCCTCCGGTCCTGTCCGGTCCGTGATCGGGGGCCGGAGCAGAAGTCTCCATGGGGTAAGGAATAGCAGTCGGACGGGCAGTCGGCCGAACCGTGCCCTCCGCCGCCGGGCGCTGGCAGAATGACGGCATGCCCAGACCTTCGGCCGGTCCCGGTGACGACGTGGTGACCCTCGGCATCACCGGGCACCGCAGCATCCCAGAGGAGGCGGTGGAGGAGGTGCGTTCGGCGCTGGCGGCCGAGTTGTCCAGCGCCGCTCGGCGGTCCAGAAGGGTCGAGGCACTGAGCGCTCTCGCGGTGGGAGCCGACCAGATCTTCGCCGAGCTGGCTCTCGACAGCGGTGCGAGACTGACGGTCGTCTCCCCGGGCGGCGATTACGAGACCACCTTCACCCCCGGGGAACTGGCCGAATTCCGCCGCCTGCGCAAGCGCGCCCACGATCACGTCCGTCTGCGGTTTCCCGTCGTGGACGACGATGCCTACTACGCGGCGGGCGCCTACATCGTGGACCGGTCGGACGTGGTGCTCGCCGTCTGGGACGGCCGACCCTCCCGTGGGCACGGTGGCACCGCGGACGTGGTGGCCTATGCCCGCCTGATCGGCACACCGGTCGTGGTGATCTGGAAGCCTGGGGTCGAACGCCCTTAGCCGGGCCGTGTCATCCGCGGTGCCGGGCCAGCCAGGCGGTGTGATCCGGCGAGATGATCTCCTCCACCGCCTCCACGTTGGCAGCCCACACCGACTCGGACGAGACATGGTGCAGGGCGAAGACCCGGGTGCCCAGTTCCTGGGCGACCAGCGCGTGCGCGGCGACCAAGGGCTGGTACTGGCGTACCTCGCTCCAGGCCACGCTCGCCGCTGCCGCCGCTGAGGCCATGCCGGCCAAGTCCATCGAGGTGCCCCACTCCAGAGCCTTGGCGATGGCCGCCGCCAACGCCGCCAGGGTGCCCAGCACCGTGACGAACTGCCACAGGAGCCCAGCTCGGCGGGACTCCGATGACCTGCGCCGATACCAGTCCTGCTGCTCCTGCACCCGCTCCTGGATGTACGTCTCGCGGCGCACGGGGTACGGCTTGGCGCGCAGTTGGCGCATGGCCGTGGTGATGAGCGGGCTGGGGCGGCCCGCGGAGCCGTCCCCGGGTGGCTCGCGCCAGCCGATCGTCTCCAACTGCTGGAGGCCGTCGTGGACCGAAGCCTCGAAGGCGCCGTCCGGATCCCGCGCGTCCGCACCGTACGGCGCTCCCCGGACGGCGTACCGCCAACAGTGCGACCGCACGAGTTCGGCCGCGCTGCGCTGCAACTGCCAGTTGTCCTTGGGCCGATGATGCGCCGTCAGCCAGGTGTACCAGAGCGCGGCGATGTACGCGGCAGCGCTCACCAGGGACGGGAGGTCGACCGGGCCGACGGGCAGCCGACCGGGGGCGCCCGCGCAGATCGCGGCCAGGACCAGCAGCGACACCTGATTTCGCAGCCACACCAGGGTGGCACGCTGGTACCGGATCGCGGCCGCGTCGGTCCGGCGGAAGAGCGACGGCAGGTCGGGTTCGCCGGACAGGGATTGCCGTTGTGTGCTCGTGCCGATCATCACCGAGCCCCCTCCGTGACCCGTCCCCGGGCCAGGGCCTTGTGGGCCGGATGCGAGGACGGGACGGCAAAGGTAGCGCTGCTCCTCACCTCGTTGAAGAGGACCTCCTTCAGGTGGGTCGGATTCTCGCCTGGCTGTGTGCCGCCGAAGGGCCTTCGGTCCGTGTGGAACGGCCTGTCGTGGGCGCAGCGACGCGGCGCCGGCAGCCGACAGAAAAGGAGCCCCCTGCCCAGTGGGGGTGGGCAGGGGGCCGTGGGGGAGGCGGGTCAGGAAGTGGGCAGGGTCCACTGCTGGTTGGCGGCCCCGGTGCAGTCCCAGATCTGCAGCGGGGTGCTGTCGGCGGTGGAACTGCCCGTGTCGTCCAGGCACTTGCCGGAACCGGTGTTGACCAGCGCGCTGCCGCTGCGGGTCCACTGCTGCGCCCCGGTGCCGTTGCAGTCGTAGAGCTGCACCTTGGTGCCGTTGGCGGTGCCGGCCGAGGCGACGTCCATGCACTTGCCCAGGGCGCGCAGGGTGTTGTCCGTGCCGACCGTCCACTGCTGGGCGCCCGTGCCGTTGCAGGTGTACAGCTGGATCGCGGTGCCGTTCGCGGTGGACGCGGAGGCCACGTCCACGCACTTGCCGCCGATGCCGGTCACCGGGCCGGTGCCGGAGCCGGTGCCCGAGCCGGACGTGCCCGCGGGATCGGTCCACTTCTGGTTGGCCGCGCCCGTGCAGTCGTAGATCTGCACCTGCGTGCCGTTGGCCGTGGCGTTCCCGGGGTCGTCCAGGCAGCGGCCGGAGCCGGTGTTGCGCAGGGTGTTGTCCGAACCGGCCGTCCACTGCTGCGCGTTGGTGCCGTTGCAGGTGTAGAGATCGACCTTCGTGCCGTTGGCGGTGCCGGCGGCGGCGACGTCGAGGCACTTGCCCGCCGCGCGGACGGTGCCGTCGGCGCCGACCGCCCACTGCTGCCCGGTGGTGCCGTTGCAGGAGTAGATCTCCACCGGCGTGCCGTCGGCGTTGGCCGCGCCCGGCAGGTCCAGGCACACGCCCTGGTACCCGACGAGGGGGTGGGCCTGCGCGGCGTCGGCGGGCACGACCGTCCACAGGAAGGTGGTGGTCGCCTGGGCGCCGGCGCCGTCCCGGGCGGTGACGTCCACGGTGTACGTCCCCGCCTGCGTCGGGGCGCCGGTGATCCGGCCGTCGGAGGAGATCGAGGTCCCGGCGGGCAGCCCGGCGGCGGTGAAGGCGGGGGTCTGCCCGCCGGTGGAGTCCTGCGCGGCGATCTGGAGCGAGACGGCGGTGCCGGCCGGCCCCTCCTGCGCGCCGGGCGCGGTGACCTTCAGCGGCGTGGCGAGCTGCGCGGCCGTCACGGTCAGGGTGCCGGTCAGCGGCAGGTTGCCGTCGGAGTCCCCGACCGCGATCCCGTAGCCGCCGGCGCTCGCGGTCCAGGAGCCGGCCGCGGCGTCGTAGGACGACAGGTTCCGCGCGGTCAGCGGGAAACTGACGGTCTGGCTTGCGCCGGGCTGGAGGGTGACCCGGGCGAAGCCCTGGAGCTGCCGGGGCGGTTCGCCTGACGCGGCGGGCTGGGTGACGTACAGCTGCGCGACGTCGGAGCCGGCCCGCGAGCCGGTGTTCGTCACGGTCGCGGTCACCGTGGCCGCGCCGCCGGCCGGGAGCGTCCCGACGTGCAGGTCGCTGAAGGAGAAGCCGGTGTACGACAACCCGTAGCCGAACGGGAAGAGCGGCGTGAGGTGGTTGGCGTCGTAGTAGCGGTAGCCGACGTCCACGCCCTCGCTGTACTGCACGGTCCCGCCGCTGCCGGGCCACTGCGCGGCGGTGTGCGCGGGCACCTGCGCGAGCGAGGTCGGGAAGGTCACCGGCAGGTGGCCCGAGGGGTTGGTGTCGCCGAAGAGCAGAGAGGCGATCGCGGTGCCGTCGCCCTGCCCCGGGTACCACGCCTCCAGCACGCCCTTGACCGAGCCGAGCCACGGCATGGTCACCGCGGAGCCGGTGTTGAGCACCACGACGGTGTCGGGGTTCGCCGCGGCGACGGCGGAGATGAGGTTGGTGGCCGAGGACGGGAGGTCGATGCCGCTCAGGTCGCTGCCCTCGGACTCGAAGTCGCTGACGAAGACGACCGCGACCGAGGACGCCGCGGCCGCCGACGCCGCCGAGGACGTGCTGGACCCGTTGTCGTACCGCACGGTGACGTCGCTGCCCGCACGGGCGGTGATGCCCTGGAGCGGGGTGACGGTGCCGCTGGAGGTGACCGCCGCGCTGCCGCCGCCCGCGCTCTGCACACTGGTCGAGGCGTCCGCCCCGATGACGGCGATGGACTTCGTGGCCGCGGTGAGGGGCAGCAGGCTGCCGCTGTTCTTCAGCAGCACCGTGCCCTCGGCGGCGAGCTGGGTGGCCGCCGTCTGGTGCGCGGCGGAGGTGGCCGTCTGGCCGGGTGCGCCGGTCGGCGCCTTGTCGAACAGCCCGAAGGCGAACATCTCGGTCAGTACGCGTCCGGTCATCGTGTCGAGCGTGGCCTGGCTGACCTGGCCGGAGTTGACGGCGCTGGTCAGCGCCGAGCCGTAGAACCCGTCGTTGCCGGGCATGTCCTGGTCCATGCCGGCGTTGGCGGAGGCGGCCGTGGCGTGGGTGGCGCCCCAGTCGGAGGTGACGAAGCCCTGGAAGCCGAACTGCTGGCGCAGCACCGAGTTCAGCAGCGTCGGGTTCTGGCAGGCGTAGGTGCCGTTCACCGTGCTGTAGGAGCACATCACCGAGGAGGCGGCGCCCTGCTGCACCGCGTCCTGGAACGCCGGCAGGTAGATCTCCTGCAGCGCCTTGGAGTCGATCACCGCGTTGTCCGAGGTGGTGTTGCGGTGGGTCTCCTGGTTGTAGACCGCCAGGTGCTTGACCTGGGCCATGACGCCGGTCGACTGCACCCCGCGGATGTCCGCCGCGCCCATCCGCCCGTTGAGGTACGGGTCCTCGCCGACGGACTCGAAGGCCCGGCCCCAGCGCGGGTCGCGGTCGATGTTGATGGTCGGGCCGAGGTCGATCGTGGTGCCCTTGGCACCCTCCTCGGAGCCGATCAGGGCGCCGTACTGCTGCTCGGCGGCGGTGTCCCAGCTGGCCGCCAGGGACACCGGGGCGGGCAGCTGGGTCACGCCGGTCATGCCGTCGGCGACGCCGGCGGGACCGTCCTGGAGGTTCAGCGGCGGGATGCACAGCGACCCGATCGCCGGGGTGAAGCCGACGTAGCTCGAATCGCCGGAACCGGTGGCGAGCTGGACCTTCTGTGCGGTGGTCATCTTCGCCAGCACCTGGGCGACCCGCTGCGGGATCGGGGCGGTGGAATGCACCCAGGGGCAGGCCGCGGGCACCGCCGCCTGCGCGCCGGGCGCCGATACAGCGGTCAGCAGGCCCGAGGAGCCTGCGAGTAACGCCAGTGCGGTGAGCGCGGTACGCCACCGCCGGACCGGACGTGGGGGCACGGTCGTCTCCTTCTCGGGTTCCTTGTGCCGCCTGCCGGGTGGGGGGTGGCAGGCGCCTCACGGCGGCGCGTGACCTGAACGCCAAGTCACGCCAACACGGGCGAAGGGTGCGCGGTGCGGATTCAAGACCTGAAACACAGTGTTCGTCAAGTGTTCCGGCGGACACCAGTGAATCCGTGGCCTTCCGGTCATGAAGGCAGCGCGGGTGTCGCCGCAGGCCGGCAGGCAGGCCCGGGGGCCCGTCCGACGGCCCGGGAAGCAGTCGCGCACAGCGTATTGACGCACTGTCGGCTCCGGAACAGACTGAGCCACGCTTGCTTGACCCTGCATTCATCTTGTGAAGCCGGTACCGGTTCGCCCCGTCCTTTGCGGGCCACCGCATCCCCCCGCGAACGTTTCCGCCAACCCGCAGGTCCGCACACGTCGTTGGAGTACCTGTATGCGTATGGCTCGATTGGCCCGTATGACGGCCGTCGCCGCGGTGATCGCGGCGACGGCCGTTCCGCTCGCGACCTCCGGCCCCGCCGGGGCGGCCGGCCCCGACCCCGGCCGGCCCTGGATGGACACCTCGCTCCCGCTGAACCAGCGCGTGGACCTCCTGCTCCAGCGGATGACCAACCAGGAGAAGGCGACGCTGATGACGTCGGTCGGGGACCCCAGCGGCTCCCACGCGACCGGCTACATCCCGGGCATCGACCGGCTCGGCATCCCCGGGCTGAGCTTCACCGACGGCCCCGGCGGTGTGCGCGACGGGCAGCCGGAGACCGCGATGCCCTCCCCGGTGTCGCTGGCCGCCTCCTTCAGCACCGACACGGCCGAGGCGTACGGCAAGGTGCTCGGCACCGAGGCCCGGTACCGCGGCTACCAGGTGATCTACGGCCCGATGGCCAACATCGTCCGCACCCCGCTGGGCGGGCGCGACTTCGAGACGATGGGCGAGGACCCCGAACTCGCCGGCGACCTTGCCTCCTCCGAGATCCGTGCCATCCAGGCCCAGGGCGTCGCCGCGCAGGTCAAGCACTACGTGGGCAACGACCAGGAGAACGCCCGCATGACGTCGAGCTCGAACATCGACGAGCGGACGCTGCACGAGATCTACCTGCCGGCCTTCGAGAAGGCGGTCAAGGACGGCAAGGTCTGGTCCGTCATGTGCGCCTACAACAAGGTCAACGGCGTCTACGCGTGCGAGAACGCGCAGATCCTGCGGGACGTCCTCATCGACACCTTCAAGTTCGACGGCGTCATCGCCACCGACTACCCCGCCAACCACTCCACCGTGGCCTCGGCGTTGGCCGGCCTGGACCAGGAGTTCAGCGGCACCACGTACTTCAAGCAGCTGCCCGCGGCGGTCGCGGCCGGCCGGGTCCCGCAGTCCGTGCTGGACGACGCCGCCCGCCGCATCCTGCGCCTGGAGTTCCGCACCGGGCTGTTCGACCCGCCGAAACAGGCCGGCGCCGACTTCGACGCGGACGCGGCGGTGGCGGAGCACGCCGCAGAGGACGGCAGCGTCCTGCTGAAGAACACCGGCGGCACCCTGCCGCTGGACCCGGCGAAGCTCTCCTCCCTCGCGGTGATCGGGCCGAACGCCGACACCGCGGTCACCGGCGGCGGGGGCAGCTCCGCCGTCACGCCCTACACGCGGGTCGACCCGGTCAGCGGCCTGAAGGCCCGGCTGGGCGACGCGGTGGACGTGGACTACGTCAAGGCCGGCAGCGCCACCGGCCAACCCGCCATCCCCGCCTCGGCGTTCAGCGGCCTGTCCGGTGAGTACTTCACCAACACGACGCTGTCCGGCACGCCCGCCCTCACCCGCGACGAGAGCAGCGTCGACTTCGACTGGGGCGTGGGCTCCCCGGCCGCGGGCATCCCCGCCGACGGGTTCTCCGCCCGCTACACCGGCACCCTCACCGTGCCGGCCACCAGCACCTACACCTTCTCGGCCACCAGCGACGACGGCAGCCGCCTGTACCTGGACGGCAAGCTGATCGTCGACAACTGGGGCGACCACGCCGCCCAGACCGTCAAGAGCACCCCCGTGCAGCTCACCGCGGGCGACACGCACACCCTGCGGATCGAGTACTACGAGAACGGCGGCGACGCGTCCCTCAGCGTCGGCTGGTCCGCGCCCGGCCTGCCCGACCCGGGCATCGAGGCGGCCGTCGCCGCGGCGAAGTCCGCCGACGCCGCCGTGGTGGTGGTCGGCGACAGCTCCAGCGAGGGCTCCGACCGCGCCACACTGGCCCTGCCCGGCGACACCGACGCGCTCATCGAGGCCGTCGCCGCCGCCAACCCGCGGACCGTGGTGGTGCTGCGGGCCGGCGCGCCCGTCCTGATGCCGTGGCTGGACCGGGTGCCGGCCGTGCTGGACACCTGGTACCCGGGCGAGGAGGACGGCGCCGCGCTCGCCGCGCTGCTCACCGGCGACGCCTCGCCCGGCGGCCGGCTCCCCGTCAGCTTCCCGCGCACCGACACCCAGACCGCGGTGGCCGCCGCGCCCGGCCGCTACCCGGCGGTCGACGGCGTCTACGACTACAGCGAGAAGCTGGACGTCGGCTACCGCTGGTACCAGGACCAGGGCCGGACCCCGCTCTTCCCGTTCGGCTACGGCCTGTCGTACACGACCTTCAAGCTCTCCCACCTCACGAGCTCGATGTCGAAGGTCACCGCCGGGGCCGGCACCAGCGGCCGGGTGACGCTGAGCGTCGACGTCACCAACACCGGCCGGCGGGTCGGCTCCGACGTCGTGCAGGTGTACGTCGGCCACCCGCAGAGCGCGGGGGAACCGCCGAAGGAGCTCAAGGCGTTCGCGAAGGTCGCCCTGAAGGCCGGGCAGACCAAGCAGGTGATCCTCACCCTGGACGCCGACGCCCTGCGGATCTGGGACAGCGGTGCCCACGACTGGACCGTGCTCGACGGTGCCTACCCCGTCTACGTCGGCGAGTCCTCCGCCGACACCCCGCTGACCACCTCGGTGACGGTCAAGAAGACCCTCGGCACGCAGTACACGGCCGTGACGGCCGCGCCGACCACCCAGGCCGGCAGCACCCAGACGGTCCGGCAGACCTTCACCAACACCGGTGACACCGCGGTGCGCGAGCTCGCGCTGTCGCTGTCGGCGCCCCAGGGGTGGACGGTCGCCCCGGCCGCCGGAGCGGGCGCGCCCGCGGACGTGCCGCCGCACGGTTCGGTCAGCACCGGCTGGAAGGTCACCGCCCCGGCCGGCGCCACGCCCGGCGCGGCCACCCTCACCGGCCGCGCCGCCTTCGTCCTGGACGGCAAGCAGTCCCGCAGCGCCGGTGCCACCACTCTCGTGCCGTACGCGAAACTCGCGGACGCGTTCGACAACATCGGCGTCACCGACGACAGCGATCCCGGCGTCGGCAACCTCGACCCGGGCGGCTACAGCCTCTCCGCGACGCAGCTCGCCGCCGTCGGCTACACCCCGGGCGCGACCGTCACCGCGGACGGCCTGGCGTACACCTGGCCCGACGTCCGGCCGGGTCTCGCGGACAACGTGGCCGCGGCCGGCCAGGTGATCGACGTCCCCGGACAGGGCAGCCGCATCGGACTGCTCGGCACCGGCATCGGCTCCGCGCACGCCGGCACGGTGACCGTCACCTACACCGACGGCACCACGGCCGACCTGCCGGTGACGTTCCCCGACTGGTACGGCAACGCGGCCAGCGGCAACAGCCGGCTCGCCGTCACCACCGCCAACTGGAACCGGCCGCCGAACGACACCCTCGGCAACCACGCCGTGAGCCTCTACACCTCCGGCGGGGCGATCGACCCGGCCAAGACGGTGGCCACGGTGACCCTGCCCGCCGACAGCGGCATCCACGTCTTCGCCGTCGCCCTGGGCTGACCGCCCGACCGCGCGGACCGCGTCCCCGAGGGGGCGCCGGGGAACCATCCCGGCGCCCCCTGCGCGTTTCTACGGGCGGCGGGCCGTGCCGGGGGACTCTTCGTCCATCTGGTGGAAGCGGGTCTCGGCGAGGGCGAACGCGGTGGAGCGCACGCCGAGCGGCCGGCGGAAGGCGTTGTCGAGCTGGGCGGCGAGGGTGACCGCGAAGGCCACGGCGGCGCCCACGAAGCACAGCGCCAGCAGGTGCCGCCGGGCCGGGGAGAGGCCGAGCAGGACCGGGAAGGCGATGAGGAAGCCGCCGGCGACGAGCATGGCCAGCCAGGTGATCCGCGGCATCCGGGCGCCGGCCCGGGCGGCCCGGTCGGTGCGCGCCTGGTAGACCACGGCCAGCGCGGTCTGCGCCGACGCCTTGGCGCTCTGCCGGGTGGTGCCGGTGGCGTCGGCCGCGCCAACCGCCGTGCGGACCCGGTCCAGGTCGCCCCAGGCCACCGGGCTGGTCCGGCCGTGCGCGAGGTCCCGGAACTCCTCGGTGCGCACGTCGTCGGTGTAGCCGCGCAGCAGCGTCCGCACCCGGGCCCGGTCGGCGGGCGCGAGGCTGCCGGCCGCCCAGTAGGCGTCGCCGAGCGCCCGGGCCTCGTCGTAGGTGCCCGACCGCGCGGTGCTCAGCGCCGACCAGCCGCCGGCGACCTGGAAGCCCGTCAGCAGGATGAAGGAGCTCAGCAGCACCCCGCCGATCAGCGACAGCGCCTGGCCGTTGAATTCCGCGGCCTCGGCCGCGCGGCGGCCCGGTGCCATGAAGCGGCCGACGAGGAAGGCCAGGGCGACGCCGCTGAGCGTGGCCAGCAGTGAACTCACGTACGTGGAGATGGCAGACATGGCACTCCGTGGGGAGGAGGGTCAGTGGCGGCGGCCACCGCGCGGCAGGGCCGCCGCGACGGCCGCCGGGAGCATCACCGC
Source organism: uncultured Actinomycetota bacterium (assembly GCA_963756705.1). Classification (GTDB taxonomy): domain Bacteria; phylum Actinomycetota; class Actinomycetes; order Streptomycetales; family Streptomycetaceae; genus Actinacidiphila. Next base: position 336,785 of record CAVWOS010000015.1, read on the forward strand.
CAGCAGCGAGAACAGCAGCCAGCGCGCGGACTCGTCCGCGCCGCGCGGGCGCGGCGGTTCGGGTACGGCGAGCAGCGGCGGGGTGCCGGCGGCGGTCGCGGTCCGGCGCGGCGGGCGGGTCGTGGCCGATGGGGTCGGCAGGGTCGACGGTGCCGACCGGGCCGGTTCCGGTCCGGCGGTTCTCGCCGCCGGACGCGGGCCGGCCGGAGGGGGCGCGGGGGCGCCGGCGGGCGCGGTGGACGGTGCGCCGCCGGACCGCGGGGGCGGGGCGGTGGTCGGGGACGCCGGGTGCGTGGGCGGGGTGGCCGGCGTCGTCGGCGGGGCGCTGCTCGGCGGGGGTGGCGGCGGTGGCGGGGTGGTCGGCCGGGGCGTGCACGGGAGGCCGATGGTGACGAGCACTCCGCCGACCTCGACGATCACCACGCCCAGGCCCGGGCCCAGGCAGACCACGACCGACCGGGCGCAGCCGCCACCCCCGGACCCCGACCCGCCCGCGCACACCCGGGAGACGGGGCCGGGCGCGGCGGACGGCGCGGGAGAGGGGGCGGCCTGGGCGCGGCCCGGAAGCGCCGTGAGGCCCGCCGACGCGAACGCGCAGAGCAGGGCGGCGGCTGCGGCACGCACCGCGCGGTGGTGCGGAGCGGTACGGCGGTACGGCGTCACGCCTTCGACGGTAGGAGGCCGGCCGGAGCCCCGTCAGGCATATGGATTTATTGACCGAAAGACCTTGCATATCGGTCGTTGTCGCCCGCGGATGCTCGCGTCGGACCGCCGGACACAACCGCGAACGGCGGCCGGGGCCCGGGGTCTACGGCCTGCGCGGACGCGCGGCGACGGCGGGGGAGGGCGCCCCCGCCGCACGGAGCGTGGGCTTCCGGTGCGGGCCGCGCGCCTTCCGGTGCGCGCCCTTCGCCGGCGGCCGGGGCGCCACGTCCTGCGGGAAGACCAGCTGCTGGCTCTGCCAGGCCAGCGCGGCGGGCATCTCGCTCGTCCACGTACCGAAGTTGTGCGTGCCGTGGTCGGGGAAGATCGACGCGGTGCGCATCGGGGCCTTCGCCAGCCGCAGGAACTCCCGCGCCTTCGGGTAGATCCCCTCGTCGCCGTGCCGGCTCGCCGCGACCAGGACGGACACCTGCGGGATCGGCCGGTGCCGCAGCCGCCAGAACAGGTCGTGGGAGTCGATCCGCGCCTGCCGCCCGGGACCGCCGCCGAAGAGGTTGCCCGTCGTCAGGTCGTCCTTGACGGCGAAGTCCGGGGACAGGGCCACCGCCGAGGTGTACACGTGCGGGTCGCGCAGGGTGAGCTGGAGGGCGCAGGTGCCGCCCGCTGAGTAGCCGAGGGCGCCCCAGGCGGTGGGACTGTGGCCCACCCGGTAGGCGGACTTGAGCGCCTCCGGGAGGTCGCGGGCCAGGAAGGTCTCGGTCTGCGGGCCGCCCGGCACGTTCACGCACTCGGTGTCGCGCGGCGGGGCGATGGTCGGCCGGATCTCCACCACGATCGTCGGCTGCATCCTGCCCTCCCGCGTCAGCTGCCGGGAGAACTGCCAGACCCGCAGCCCCTGGGCGAGGTTGAAGATGCTGCCCGGGTAGCCGCTCATCGCCACGACGACCGGGAACCGCGTCCGGGCGTACGCCTTCTGGAAGTACTGCGGCGGCAGGTAGACGAACGCCGGGTCGATCACGCCCGTGCGCCGCCCGACCACCCGCACCGACTCCACCCGGCCGGCCACCGCGGCCGGGCCGGACGGGATACCGGTGACGTGGTCCAGCAGCGAGGTGTCGCCGGGCTGGATCAGCCGGGTGCCGGTGCTGCCGACGGTGGCGGCGGAGCCGGAGGAGCCGGTGCCGCTCAGGCCGACCGGGGCGCTCCGCGCGGTGCCGAACAGGTCGCCCCAGGAACCGTAGAACTGGTAGTCGGCGTTGACGGCGGCCAGCAGGGCGGTGACCGTGAGGAGTTGGGTCACCACCAGGGCCGCCAGCCGCCCGAGCACCGGCGACCACCCGGGCCGGGCCAGTCGCGGCCACACCCACACCGTGAGGAGCACGCCCGCGGCGGCCGCCGCGGCCAGCGTGTATGCCGTCGTCCAACTGGTGAGGTTCATGTCGCGTCCCCTTGCTCCCGCATGTCCGTAGGGCTAGAGGGGCGCGGGGGGCGGTGCGTTCCGTCCGCGGGTGTGTCGCTGCTCTCCTCCACCCCCACGGGTGACGCGCGGGGCCGGATCCGCCGCCGGGCGTCCGGCGTTCAGCCGCCCGCGGGGGAGCCGGGTGCCTCCGGTGCCGGCTTGGCCCGCCGCGCCTTGTGGGCGGCGACGGCCCTGGCCCGGTCGAACGCCGCGACCGCGTCGCCGCCGTCCGTCCACGGCTCCGCCCCGCACCAGGGGCCGATCAGCCGGAACTGCTCCAGCGCCGCCGCGTGCAGGCCCGCCGCGCCCAGGTGGTAGGCGAGCAGGTGCCGCAGCCGGGGCAGCCGCTCGTCGTCGGGCGGCACGCGGCCGAGCGAACGGCCCACCTCCGCCAGCAGCGCCCGCCGCTCGGCGGTGACCGGGGCCGGCCCCCCGTGCTGCGTCTCGAACTCGTGCAGCGCGACCAGGTGCAGCCCGGCCAGCGGACTGCCGGCCGGCGCGTGCGCCACCGCCCGGGCGGCGAAGTCCATCATCATCCGGTCCGAGCCCGCCCACTTGGCGCACCAGTACTGCAGCGCCTGCCAGTGCCCCGCGTAGTGGTGCGGGGCCCGGGCGGCCAGCTCGTCCCACAACTCCCCGAACGGCGCGTGGGAGTAGCGGGCGCCGCGGGCGGCGATGATCATGGCCACCCAGGGGCCGGGGTCCTTCGGGTTCAGCAGGGCCGCCGAGCGGGCGGTGTCGATGGCGGCGGGCAGCAGCTCACGGAACCGCGCCATGCGCGCGGTCGTCACCTCGTGGGCGTAGCCGCTGCCGCGGACCTCCCACGCGCGGTGCACCAGCCGCAGCGCGTTGAGGGTGGCCGCGTCGCAGCAGTCCGGCCGGGCCCGGCGCCACCGGGCCAGCCACGCGTCGTCCCGGCGGGCGATCTCCTGGAGGAGTTCGACGCGCGACCACCGCTCGTCCCAGTCCTGCCCGGCCGCGTCCACATACGCGGCCGCCGCCCGCCAGTCGCCCTCCCACGCCTCGTCCGCGATCGCCAGCCGCTCCTTGACCCGGTAGACGGGCGGCGGCGGCCCGGCCCGCCGCGGGTCCAGGCGCTCGCGGGTCGGCAGTCCGTGCGCCGCCGGGTCGAAGCGGAGCCGGGCCAGCAGCGCGCCCGGCCCGGACCGGTGTGCCCGCCGCACCAGCCGGATGCGGTCCGCGGACCAGTCGGACGGTCTCATACGTCTCACACCCACTGCCGTCTGGCGGCCTGGAGGCCGGCCTGGAAGCGGCTGTTGGCGTCCAGGCGCTGCATCAGGTCCACCATCATCCGGCGGGTGGTGCGCGGCGAGACGCCCATGCGCCGGGCCACCACCTGGTCGGTGAGCCCGCTGCCGAGCAGGCGCAGGAACTCCTGCTCCTGCCGGGTGAGCCCGCGGGTGTCCGGTTCCTGCCCCAGGCCCAGCGGCGTGGCCGAGGCCCAGATCCGGTCGAAGAGGTCGGACAGGCCGACCACCACCCCGGGTTCGGTCAACTGCACCCCGCCCAGACGGGTGTTCTCCGGGTCGGCCGGGGTGATCACCGTCCTCCGGTCGAAGATGATCATGCGGATCGGCAGCGAGGGGACGGTCCGCACCTCCCCGCCCAACCCCCGCAGCCACTCCGCGTACTTGGTGGTCCCCGGATCGTTGCGCACGCTGTCGAGGTAGAGCGTGCACATCTTGACGCCCCGGGAGAGGACGGCCTGGTCCAGCGGCTTGCTCGCCTGGAGCGACTCGGGCGACTGGGCGCCGCCGGGGCTGAACGTCAGGCACTCGCTGACCACGGTGGCGCTCAGGTCCTCGATCCGGCGGCGTACGACGTCCAGGCCGATGAGGTGCTCGGTGGGGTGCGGGGTGTAGCCGTCGTACGCCTGGCTGTAGGCGTCGGACAGCTCCACCAGGTCCGCCTCGGAGCGGTCGACCGTGTCCTGCCGCCGGCGCAGCTCCTGCTTCTGCCGGTCCAGCAGGTCCCGCAGCCCGATCGCCGGGTTGACCGGCTGGAGTTCGTCGCCCAGGGGGGAGCGGTGCAGCAGGTCGAGGTTGACCATCCGGTCCAGGGCGGCCCGCACGTCGGGCTCCGGCAGGTCCAGGCGGCGGGCCAGGTCGGCCGGCCGCCAGGAGCGTCCGGTCAGCACAAGCCGGTAGACCGCCGCCATCGTCGAGTCGAATCCCAGTGCCTCGAGCACCCTGAGTCGTCCCTTCGTCGTGCCCTGCTCACCCTTCGCGCCGACTGCCCCGTCAGCCGCTGTCGCGATGGACGACATCCTTGCGGACGTGGTGGTTCCGTCGCCACGCGCGGTCGGATCGTATGCCGGCACGCGGCCAGACCGGATGCCGCCCCCGGCCCCGGTCAGGGCCTCACGAACCGCCGCCCTCGGCCAGCTCGGTGACCGCCTCGCGGGAGGCGTCGGCCGCGCCGCGGTGGTAGGCGCGGGCGTAGCCGGCGTCGCCGAGCGCCGCCCGCGCGGTCGCCTCGCACCGGTCCCGGATGGCCTTCAACTCCGGTGTGCCGCGCTGCGGGTGGCCGACGCTGAGCCACAGGGTCTCACTGGTGCCGTAGGCCGACGCGGCCGTCTCCGTGTGCCCGTCGGCGGCGAGGGCGGCGGCCAGCAGGTCCAGGCCCAGGGCGGTGCCGAAGGTGTCCCCCAGGTCCTGCTTGCCGCGCAGCATCAGCCGGGCGTGGTGGGCCGCCTCGCCCGGCGCGGACCGGCTGAGCGCGATGAGCGAGAGCTGGTAGTCCAGGTAGGAGCGGGTCCAGACCTCGTCGGTCAGCGCGCAGTGCTCGCGCAGGCCCAGCGCCAGCGTGTGGGCGTCGGCCACCTCGCCGAGCGCGGTCAGCGCGAACACCTTCACCAGGTGGCAGCGCAGCCGCGAGGCCGAGTCGAAGGCGAACCCCGGGGCCGCGGCCAGCGCCTCCTCGACCGTGCTCAGGGCCTCCCGCGGCCGGCCGGTGAGGAGCGCCAGCAGGCCGGTCATGTAGACCGCGGCCAGCCGCGCCTCCTTGTCCCCGTCCGCGGCGGCGGCTGCGGCGGCCTCCCGGCCGAGGCCGTCCGCGCGCTCGTACTCCCCCCGCAGCGTGAGCGTCACGCCCAGCGCGGTCACCGCCCGGGTGCGCTCGGGGCCGGGCGTCCGGTGCGCGGCCAGCGCCCGTTCCAGGTACGAGGCCGCGGCCTGCACGTGGCCGCAGCAGGTCCAGAAGAAGACCAGCCGTCCGACGGTGTCGGCCGCGCGGGCGGGGTCGGTGGCCAGCAGCCGGTCCAGCGCGATCCGCAGGTCGGCGTGGACCTCCTCGACCTTGCGGTAGCACTGGAGCTGCCCGCTGCCCAGCCAGTTGGCCTCCACCCAGCGCACGAGCCGCACCACGTAGTCGGCGTGCCGGTCGGCGAGCTTCTCCGTCTCGCCCAGCTCGCGCAGCCACTCCCGCCCGTACTCGCGGATGACGCCCAGCATCCGGTAGCGGTCGCCGCCCTCGCGCCCCAGCACGGACTGGCGGACCAGCGACTCCAGCAGCTTGGGAACCTCCTCCGCGGAGAGCGGGCCGCCGGAGGTGACCCGGGCGGCGCAGTCGGCGTGGAAGGGGCCGTGGAAGACGCTCAGCCGGGCCCATAAAAGGCGTTCCAGCGGCGCGCAGAGCTCGTGGCTCCACCCGATGGTGGTCCGCAGCGCCTGGTGCCTGCGCGGCCAGACGAAGTCGGCCCGGGCCAGCACCTCCAGCCGCGAGCCGAGCCGGTCCGACACCTCCGCCACGGAGGCCGGTCCGACCTGCGCGGCGGCCAGTTCGATCGCCAGCGGAACGCCCTCCACCCGGCGGCACAGCGTGGCCGCGGCCGCTCCCGCGCCCGGCCGATGGAGCGCACTTGGCTCGGCGACCCGGGCGGCGAACAGGGCGAGCGCGTCCTCGCCGTCGGCGGGCAGCGGCTCCAGCTCCAGCACGGCCTCGGCGTGCGAGCCGAGCGGCTGCCGGCTGGTGGCCAGGACGCTGACGCCCCGCGCCGCGGTGAGGACCTCGCCGACGGCGTGCAGGCAGTCCTCCAGCAGATGCTCGCACGAGTCGAGGACCAGCAGCAGGCGCTTGTCCGCGAGCCACTCGCACAGCACCTGCGCCGGCATCCGCGGCGAGTGGTCGCTGAGGCCGACCGCGTCGCCGATCGTGGCCAGCAGCAGGTCGGCGTCGGTCAGTGTCGACAAGTCGGCCCACCAGGCGCCGTCCGCGAAGCGGGCGTCGGCCTGCGCCGCCGCCCGACGGGACAGCCGCGTCTTGCCCACCCCTCCGACCCCGGTCACGGTGATCAGCCGCTCGGTGGCCAGCAGATCGGCCAGGAGTGCCAACTCCGGTCCCCGGCCGACGAAACTCGTCGTCTCCGGCGGAATGTGCCCCATCATGCGCACAGTCTGCCACCGTCCGACAACTCAGCGCAGCCCGGCGTCTCTTGGGCGACGGGCAACGGGCGCGCGGACCGGCGTCCCCGGCCGAACGCCCGCGCGCCCGCCGCCGGGCCGGGCCGCCCGTCAGGCCAGCAGGACGGGCAGGGAACGGTGCCCGTTGCCCAGGATGCTGGGCAACGGGGTGAGTTCGGCCGCGGGCACCGCGAGCCGGATTCCGGGGAAGCGGCCGAAGAGCGCCGCGAGCGCGGTCTCGGCCTCGAACCGGGCCAGCGGCGCCCCCAGGCAGAAGTGCACACCGTGCCCGAACGAGACGTTGCTCTTGTCCTCGCGCATGACGTCGAAGCGCCCGGCGGTTCCGTCCTGCCCGCGCGGGTGCCGGCTCGCCGCGCCGAACGACGGCAGGATCGCGTCCCCCCGGCGGATCGTCACCCCGCCGGGGCACGGGATGTCCGCGACGGCGTAGCGCATCGGCATGTGGCTGACTGGCGCGGCGAACCGCAGTGCCTCTTCCACCACGTCCGCCCAGCCGGCCCGGCCCTCCGTGACGTGGGCGAGCTGGGCCGGGTCGTCGAGCAGGGCGGTCACGGCGTTGTCGATGAGGTTGACCGTGGTCTCGTACCCGGCGGCGATGACCAGCAGGAGGGTGTCGACCAACTCGCGCTCGGTCAGCGCGGTCCCGTCCCCGTCGTCGTCGCGGGTGGCGATCAGCGTGCTCGTCAGGTCGTCCCCGGGCGCTTTCCGCTTGAGCCGTACGAGCGCGCCCAGCACGCGGTAGACGTCCGCCGTGGCGGCGACGGCCTCCTCGGGGGTCGCGGTGGTGTCCCAGATCCGGTCGAGGGTGCCGCGGAAGCGGGCCCGCATGTCCTCCGGCACGCCGAGCAGGTCGCTGATGACCCGGATGGGCAGTTGGGCCGCGAAGGCGTCGCGCAGGTCGATGGTGCCGCCGGACCGGGCGGCGAGCGCGGCGATCAGGTCGGCGGTGTTGCGCGCGACCGAGGGCTTCATCCGGTCCGTCCGGCGGGCGGTGAAGGCCGGCCCGACCAGCCGCCGCAACCGGCGGTGCGCGCTCCCGTAGGCGGTGAACATGTTGTCCACCGACACCTGGAGGTACAGCGGCCACTTGCCCTCGATCTCCCCGGCGGTGAAGCGCGGCCAGTGCTGCCGGGGGTCCTTGGAGACGCGCGGGTCGGTCAGCAGCGTGCGGAGCAGGTCGGGATCGCCCACCGCCCAGGCGATCTCACCGAGGATGTCGACGAGGACGGGCCCCGGCGCCTGCTGGAGCGCGGCTTCCTCCGCGCGGCGGCTGCGGGCGGTGGGATCCAGGACGAGCGGCTGCTGCATGACGGGTCCTTGGGTGTCGAAGGGGGGGAGGAGCAGCGGGTAGGCCGGCACCGCGAGCCGCCGTTCTCCTCAAGGGGCCGCGGCTCGCGGGGGCGGGCTCCTCGGGGCAGGGGCCGCTCAGACGAGGGGCTGGCCGCCGTCGACGGGGACCGTGACTCCGGTCATGAACGTGCGCGAGTTCGACCGCCAGCGAGCGGACGACGGTGTTGACCGAGCCGTTGGTCGCCGCCACCGCGAGGAACCCGGGGTCGGGCTCCACCGCCGCGACGCCGGAGAACAGCACGAAGGAGCCGTCCGCGGGCATCCGCGGCGCGAAGTGCTTGGCGAGCATGATCGGGCCGACCACCTTGGTGCGGAAGGACAGGATCAGCTGCTCCGGCGTCAGGTCGGCCACCAGGCCGCGGGCCCGGGCCGAGGCGGCCGACACCACGTGGTCCACCCGCCCGAGGTCCGCCGCGAGCGCGGCGATGGACGCCTCGTCGGTGAGGTCGACCGAGCGCACGGTCACACCGGCGTCCGCGCGGTCCGCGTACCGCGCTTCGAGGGCCGCGGCGTCGCGCCCTGCGGCCACGACCCGGGCGCCTGCTTCGAGCGCCGCCTCCGCCACGGCGCGGGCGATGCCGCTGCCGCGGCCGACCACGAGAACCGTCTTGTCCTGCAGTGATGTCGTCACGGGAGTCTCCTTCGATCTTGTCGCCTCGAGGCTAGAACGGGGTGCCGGGGCACGGGAGTTTCCTTGCATGAAACTTCCGGGGGGTGAAGCGAGATTTCGCGCATGGGTCGGGCGGGGGTGCCGCGCGGGTCCGCGGAGGCGGCCGCGCGGGGGCCGGGGCGGGCACCGGCCGGACCGCGTCCCGCGGCCGCGGCGGGCGGTTCAGCGGTCACGGACCTCGTCGGCGTCGAGTCCGCGGTCGATGCCGTGCGGGGTCACCCGCCGGCCGGGCTCGGCCTCCAGTCGCCGGCCGTCGAGGAACACCTCGACCTCGTCCGGTTCGAAGGAGACCAGGTCCTCGATCCGGCCGACCTCCGCGTAGGCGCGGCGGTAGGACCAGGCGGCCTTGGCCGCGTCGCCGATGTCGTAGTAGTCGGCCAGGCCCTTGTACGGGCAGAAGGTCCGCCCCTCGACGGGCGTCAGCGCGCTCTCGTCGATGTCGGCCCGCGGCACGTACCAGCGCGGTGCGAACCCGGACTCGTACAGCACCACCGGGTGCGCGGAGCGGGCCACCACGCGGTCGCCGGAGCGGACCTCCAGGGCGCGCGAGGTGCCGCGGATGTCGATGCGGTGGTACGCGTCGGCCGCGTGCCCGAGGATCCGCTCGTCCTCCTCGTAGAAGGCGTCCATCGCCCGCCAGGCGAAGGCGATCCGTCCGGCGAGCTCGCTCGCGTGCTCCGGCAGCCCGGTGAACTCCCAGGCCGCGCGTTCGGCGGTGCGGCCGCGGGCCCGCACGGCGAACCACGCGGTGTCGCCCAGGTCTTTGTGCCGGGTGACCCGGTCCGTGTCGACCAGGGCGTCCGCCCGCACGTCGGCGCGCGGGAAGTACGCCACCGGGTAGCGGCCCGGCTCGTGCAGGAGCACGACGTCCTCGCTGTCGGCGATCCACTCGCCGCCGAGGCGCACCCGCATCCGGCGGCGCAGCCGCTCGGCGAACAGCAGCCGCCGGGGGAGGGGTTCGGGAGTCAGGAACCGGCCGATCGCGGTGGGCGAGAGCGGGCCCTGCTGCCATGACAGTCCCATGGCTCTTCCTTTCTGTTCCGGCGCCTCGAGGCGGACCGGGGGGTGTCTCGTACGAGGGGCACGAGGAGGCGAGGGGGGACGGGCAGGCGGGGGTACGCAGCCGGGCCGCCTCCTTACGTCAGGCGAGGGCGCGGCCGAGGAAGCCGCGGATGCGGCCGGCGATGGCGTCGAGGTGGCTCTCCAGGGCGAAGTGGCCGGAGTCGAGCAGGTGGATCTCGGCGTCGGGCAGGTCGCGGGCGAACGCGCGGGCCCCATCGGGGCCGAAGATCTCGTCGTTGGCGCCCCAGACGGCCAGCAGCGGGACCCGGGAGTCGCGGAAGTACCGCTGGACGGCGGGGTAGAGCTCCACGTTCGTCGGGTAGTCGCGGAACAGCTTCAGCTGGATCGCGTCGTTGCCGGGCCGGTCGAGCAGCGCCTGGTCGTGCGCCCAGGTGTCGGGGCTGACCACGCTGGGGTCGGGCACGCCGTTCACGTACTGCCAGCGGGTGGCCTCGGCGGTCAGCGCGCCGCGGACCGGTTCCTCGGTGTCCGGGCCGGGGGCCTGAGCGTAGGCGAACAGCCCGTCCCAGAAGGGCTTGACGAAGCCGTCGGTGTACGCGTTGCCGTTCTGCGTGACGATCGCGGTGATCCGCTCCGGGTCCCGCAGCGCCAGTCGCCAGCCGACGGGGGCGCCGTAGTCCTGGACGTACATCGCGAACCGGTCCACGCCGAGCCGCTCCAGCAGGCCGGCCGTCACGTCGGTCAGCGCGTCGAAGGTGTACGGGAAGGCGTCGAGCGGCGGCATCGCGGACCGGCCGAAGCCGATGAGGTCCGGCGCGATCACGTGGTAGCGGTCGGCGAGCGCCGGGATCAGGCCGCGGAACATGTGCGAGCTGGTCGGGAAGCCGTGCAGCAGGACGACCGCGGGAGCCTGCGGGTCGCCCGCCTCCCGGTAGAAGACCTCCAGGCCGTCGACGGTGGCGGTGCGGTGGTGGGTGACGGTGCCGGTGTTCATGTCTAACCCCTTTGATTGCGTTTTCTGGTTACGACGACCAGTCCAGCATCGCGCGTCTAACCTGTCAAGTGCCTGTGTAAGGGTTAGAATGGTGAGGGTGGGCGGGATCGTCCGCCCGAAGCCCGATGTAACCTGTCAACCGGCAGAGACCAGTTAGGAGCGGCTATGGTGATCGATCCCGCGCAGGAGGACGCCCTGCTGGACCTGCTCAACACCACGCCCGTCGTCGACGGTGTGCCGCAGGACCGGCTCGCCGACCCGGAGGAGGCCCGCGCGTGGCAGCGCGCGCACGGCGGCACCGGCGGCGAACAGGAGCGGACCGCCCTGGTGGCCGCCCGCGACGCGCTGCAGAAAGTGGTCCGCGGCCAGGCGGAGCCCGGCTCGCTGGCCAGGCTGCTGGGCGGAGTCACCCACCGCCCGGTCGTCGGCGGCGACGGGATCGACTGGACGCTGGACGCCCCGGCCGACCGCGCCCCCGCGGTACGGGCCGTGCTCGCGTGGGGGGAACTCCGGCGGACCCGCCCGGGCCGGCTGCGGCCGTGCGCCAACCCCGAGTGCCGGCTCTTCCTGCTGGACCGCAGCAAGCCGAACAAGGCCCGCTGGTGCTCCATGGCGGTCTGCGGCAACCGGATGAAGGCCCGCCGCCACTACCAGCGGGTCCGCGCGACCACCGCGGACTGACGTCCCGCCCGACGGCGGTCGGTGGGAACGGTCGGGATCGCTCAGCGGGGTCGGTCGGCGGGAGCGCCCGCCGGGCGGGTCAGGGCGCGGGCGGGCCGGCCGGTGCCGCCGTGTCGACGCGCGGGATGCCCCGGCGCCGCAAGTCGGCGACGAAGCGGCGGACGAGGGCGTCGGAAGGGGCCATGGTGAGGGCGACGACGTCGCGGTGGACGCGCGGTTCCAGGCGGCGTACCACGACGGTCGGCCGTCCGGCGAGGGCGGAGACGGGGACGAGGGTGACGCCCATGCCGGCCCCGGCGAGCTGCGCGGCGGTGCGGGGGCTGCGGGTGCGCAGGACGGGGGTGAGCGCCCGGGCCTGCCGGGAGGCGATGAACCGGTCCACCCACACCGCCATCCCGTTCTCGGGGTGGTAGTGGACGAACGGTTCGTCGAGGAGTTCGGCGACGGTCACCGACGGCTGCGCGGCGAAGCGGTGGGCGGCCGAGCAGACCACGACCATCTCCTCGCGGCCCAGCGACTCCGTGTGCGCCGTGGTGGCGGTCGGTTCGGGGCCGATCACGAGGTCGCAGCCGCCCGCCGTGAGGTGTTCGACCATCCGGTCGGCGCTGGTGAACTCCATCAGCTCCAGTTGGACCTCGGGCCGCCGGGCCTTCCAGCGGCGCAGGACCGGGACGAGGAGCCAGACCGTCATGGTCTCGGCGCAGGCGATGCGCAGCCGTCCGGCCTCGCCGGCGCCGACCCGGCGGCCCGCCTCCACCGCGCGGGTGGCGGCGTCCAGGGCGATCCGGGCCTCCTCGGCGGCGGCCCGTCCGGCCGCGGTCACCCGTACGCCCCGGGACATCCGCTCGACCACGGGCGTGTCCAACTCCCGTTCCAGCCCGGCGATCTGGTGGGAGAGCGCGGGCTGGGACATGTGCAGCAGCGCGGCGGCCCGGGTCACCGAACCCTCGTCCACCAGCGCGACCAGGCACTCCAGTGCCCGCAAGGTAGCCATTCCCAGAACCTAACCCAGCCCCGGGAACGATCCACCGCGCGAGGGGTTCGGCCGCCGTCCGGGGGCCGTGCGGGTCGTGCCCCTCGGGCCGTTCCGGCGGGCGGGACGGCCCCCGCACGACCGTCAGCGGCCGGGGAAGCCGCGCTCCTGGAGGGTCCAGGTGTTCCCGTCGGGGTCCGCGAAGTCGGCGAAGCTCGCGTAGTCGCGGTGCCCGGGGTCGATGCCCGGCTGGAATCCGCCCTGCCAGTCCGTGACCCGGGACTTGTGCCGGATCCTGCCGACCGCCACCCCGCGTCCGGTGAGCTCGCGGTGCGCCGCCTCCAGATCGGCGACCACCAGGTGCAGGCCGCGGACGGAGCCGGGCTCGGTGTCGGTGTGCCCGACCCCGACCTGCACCGAGCAGGCCGAGCCGGGCGGGGTCAGCTGGACGACGCGGAACCCCTCGCGGGGCGCGTGGTCGACGTCGAGGGTGAAGCCCGCCCGCCGGGTGTAGAAGGCCAGGGACCGATCCACGTCACCCACCGGAAGGAGGACGACTTCGAGCGCGTATTCCATCGCGCCATCATCGGCCACCGGGTCGCGCGGTGCCACCGGCCCGGTATGCGTAATCTGGAGGATCAGGGAAGGAAAAGCGAATCCTTTTCCCGCACCGCCGCACGGCGCGGGCGTGATCTCATCGGTGCACCGGGAATTCACCGGCCGTTCCCAGCCAGGAGGACCAGCGATGGCGACGCTGCTGTCGGTCAACGTCGGAATGCCCAAGGACGTGCGCTGGAACGGCCGGACCGTGCACACCGGCGCGTGGAAAGCGCCGGTGGAGGGCCCGCGCACGGTCCGCCGGCTGAACATCGACGGCGACGGCCAGGGCGATCTCGGCGGCCACGGCGGGGAACAGCGCGCCGTGCTCGTCTACCAGGCGCAGTCCTACGACCACTGGCGGGAATTCCTCGGCCGGCCGGACCTCGAATTCGGGATGTTCGGCGAGAACCTCACCGTCGACGGACTTCCCGACGACGAGGTGTGCATCGGCGACCGCTATCGCATCGGCGGGGCCGAATTCGAGGTCACCCAGCCGCGCGTCACCTGCTATCGGGTCGGAATGCGGCTGGGCGAACCCACCATGGCCGCGCTGCTCGTCTCGCACCGCCGTCCCGGCTTCTACTGCCGGGTCCTCACCGAGGGCCGGGTGCGGGCGGGCGACGCGATCACCCGGGTCCGGCGGGGCCCGGGCGCCCTGAGCGTCGCCGACACCGACGCGCTGCTCTACCTGCCCGGCCGCGACCCCGCGAAGCTGCGCACGGCGCTGGCCGTCGACGCGCTCAGCCCGGGCTGGCGGCAGTCCTTCAAGGAGCTGGCCGACGAGGCGGACCGCCCGGAGGCGGGCGAGGGCCGCGCGGACACCGGCCCCGGCTGGCAGGGCTTCCGGCCGCTGCGGGTCACCCGGATCGTCCCGGAGAGCGACACGGTCGCCTCGATCTCGCTGGCCGACCCGGACGGCGGCCCGCTGCCCGCGGCCCGGGCGGGCCAGTACCTGACCGTCCGGGTCCCCGGCGACGCCCCCGGCACTCCGGCCCGGGTGCGCAGCTACTCCCTGTCGTCCGCGCCGGGCGCCGACCACTACCGCATCAGCGTCAAGCGCGAGCCGCACGGGCAGGTGAGCGGCTACCTGCACACCCGCCTGCGGCCTGGGGCAACCGTGGAGGCGGCCGCCCCGCGCGGGGAGTTCGTCCTCGACGACGAGGGCACGCGGCCGGTCGTCCTGGTCTCCGCCGGGGTGGGCGCGACCCCCGTGCTGGCCATGCTGCACGCACTGGCCGCGCACCGCGCCGCCCGGCCGGTGTGGTGGGTCCACGCCGCGCGCGGCCCGGCCCAGCACGCCTTCGCCGCCGAGGCCCACGCCCTGCTGGCGGACCTGCCCGACGGCCACGAGCACGTCTTCCACACCGCGCCGCCGGACCCGGACACTCCCGCGCCACCCGCGGTGATCCGCGGCCGCCCGACCGCCGAGGCGCTGGCCGGCCTGGGCCTCCCGCCGGACGGCGACGCGTACCTGTGCGGTCCGGTCCCGTTCATGGACGACGTCCACGCGGCGCTGGAAGGACTCGGGCTGCCGGCCGAGCGGATCCACACCGAGGTCTTCGGCGCCCTGGGCGCCATCAACCCCGGGGTCACCGGCGCCGCCGCCCCGACCGCGCCCCACCGGCCGTCCGGCCCGGAGGGCACCGGACCGCGGATCACCTTCGTGCGCAGCGGCCTGGCCACCCGCTGGTCGCCGCGCTACGCCTCGCTGCTCGAACTGGCCGAGGACTGCGGCATCCCGACCCGCTGGTCGTGCCGCACCGGGGTGTGCCACACCTGCGTCACCCCGCTCATGTCCGGGCAGGCCAGGTACGCCCCCGAGCCCCTCGAACCGCCGGCGGACGGCGAGGTCCTCATCTGCTGCGCTCACCCGGGAGGCGACCTCCTGCTCGACCTCTGAGCGCGGGAGCGGTCGGGCCACGCGCCCTTGGGCGCCGTGAGCCGCTGGGCGGTCGGGCAGCCCGAACCGCCGAGTGAGCGCTCACAACCATTCCGGCAACCGCCGTGCACGAGACGGGTCGTGGAGGGTGGGGGGAGGCCGGCGAAGGCGGGGGAGGGCGGCCCGGGGGCGACGGCCCTCACTATGACCGGGCCGTGACAGTGCGTCAAGGGTCGCGGCGCCACGCACGCCTCGCCGTCGCTCTGTGATCATGTTCGCGCTCACAAAAAGGCTGTCCCGACATCTTGACGCGACCTCGGGCCGCCTCGATAGTGATGGCTCGTCACACCTCCCACTCCCCGGCGTCCGTGAGGAGAAGTCCCCCCACTCAGGAAACCCTGAATTGTTAGCGCTAACAAAATCGCCACCGGAGCCCGTGCCCCGCGCCGCCGCTCGACGCTGCGCGCCGCCCGCGCTCCGGGCGGTTCGGCCCGTTCCGGCCGGCGGCGCCGTCCGCCGACCCGGGACGACCGACGTCGATCAGTGACCATAGGAGTTCATCGTGATCGTCCGATCATGGATCCGCCGCGCCCGGCTGGCGCTGATGGCCACGGGCACGGCCCTGGCCTGCGCCTTCCTCGCCATCGGCGCCGCCCCCGCGTCCCACGCCGCCACGCAGGGACCCTGCGACATCTACCAGGCCGGCGGCACGCCCTGCGTGGCCGCGCACAGCACCACCCGGGCGCTGTACGGCTCGTACAACGGCGCGCTCTACCAGGTCAGGCGCGCCTCGGACAACGCCACCAAGGACATCGGCCTGCTGAGCGCGGGCGGCTACGCCAACGCCGCCACGCAGGACTCGTTCTGCTCCGGCACCAGTTGCGTCATCACCGTCATCTACGACCAGTCCGGGCACGGCAACAACCTCACCCAGGCGCCCGGCGGCGGCGCGGCCGGCGGCCCGGACAACCTCGCCAACGCCACCTCCGCCCCGACCACGGTCGGCGGCCACAAGGCGTACGGCGTGTTCGTGGCCCCGGGCACCGGCTACCGCAACGACCACACCTCGGGCATCGCCACCGGCGACAACGCCGAGGGCGAGTACGCGGTCTTCGACGGCACCCACTACAACGGCGGCTGCTGCTTCGACTACGGCAACGCCGAGACGAGCAACAACGACACCGGCAACGGCCACATGGAGGCCATCTACTTCGGCAACATCAAGGTCTGGGGCTACGGCTCGGGCAACGGCCCCTGGATCATGGCCGATCTGGAGAACGGCCTGTTCTCCGGGGTCAACCAGCACCTCAACTCCGGCGACCCGACGATCAACTACCGGTACACCACCGCCATCGTGAAGGGCAAGCCCAACCAGTGGGCGATCCGCGGCGGCAACGCCCAGTCCGGCGGCCTGTCCACCTTCTACGACGGCGTGCGCCCCAACGTCTCGGGCTACAACCCGATGCACAAGGAGGGCGCGATCATCCTCGGCATCGGCGGTGACAACAGCAAGGGCTCGGCCGGCACCTTCTACGAGGGCGTCATGACCTCCGGCTACCCGTCGGACGCCACCGAGAACTCGGTGCAGGCCAACATCACCGCGGCCGGCTACAGCACGTCGTCCGGATCCGGCTCCACCGGGCTGACGCCGGGGTCACGGGTCTCCCTGCAGGCCACGACCTCCTGCTGCACCGCGGACTACGTCCAGCACGACGCGTCCGACGACAACGTGGTGATCGCCGGCGTCACCTCCGGCAGCTCCGCCACGGACAAGGCCGACGCCACCTGGGTGGTCACCGCCGGACTGTCCAACAGTTCGTGCGTGTCCTTCCAGGCGGCCAACGCCTCCGGCTCGCACCTGCGGCACTACAACTTCCAGCTGCACCTGCAACCCAACGACGGCAGCTCGCAGTTCGCCCAGGACGCCACCTTCTGCGCCCAGCCCGGCAACAGCGGGCAAGGGGTCTCCCTGCAGTCGGCGAACTACCCGGGCAAGTACATCCGCCACTACAACTACACGGTCTACGTGGCCAGCGACGGCGGGTCGAACACCTTCGACTCCGCCAACTCGTGGGCCGACGACACCTCCTGGATCGCCGCCGGCCCCTGGAGCTGACGGCAGCGCACGCGTGTGCCGCGCGCCGGGCCACCCGGCGCGCGGCACACCTTCCGGCCGTCTCAGGCCGCCAGCAGATCGGCGATCCTGTCGTGCACCTCGTACTCCTCGTCCACCGCCGGGTCCGGCACCAGCCGCCGGCCGTCGCCGGGATCGCGGAACAGGACGTGCAGCCGCCCGTCGTCGCGGGCCAGCACCAGGTCCGTGGAGTCGCCGGCGACCTCCGCCGACCCCTGCGCCGTGTAGTCGGTGACGGTGACCAGCGCCGACCGCTCGGAGCGGTCGAGCAGTGCGTTTACCCCCTCTGAGTTCGGCGTCTCATTGCGACCGGCCCTGCGGCCCTTCGGCAGCCACTCGGTGAGCATGTCCAGGGCGTCCTCGGCGGTGTAGAGGCCGATCTGGTGGATGCCGAGGGCGTCGATCCGCACCATCAGGCAGATGTCCTCCGGCTGCGGCAGCATCAGGATCCGCCACGGCTCTCCCGGCTCCGTGCCGGTGGTCCGGGCGTCGAGCACCTTGCGGGCCCGCTGCTGGAAGGCCACGGCGATGCCGAGGTCGCCGCGCACCTGCACCTGGTCGCTGGAGGAACCCGGCACCAGCAGTTGCCGGGCGGCCAGCGAGCGGACCGCCTCGGCCAGCACGTCCTCCGGCGGACGTGCCTCCAGGAAGTCCACGATGGCGTCCACCGCGGTGAGCTCGGCGATGGTGTACGCGCCGAGCATGACCGGTCCGGTGTGCACCAGGTTGACCACGGCCGAGACCAGGCCCTCGGGTACGGCCGCCGCGCCCGGTTCCCGCGGGGCCGACGGCGGAGTGTGCTGCCGATCGTCGCTCATGACCGCTCGTCCTCCGTCCATCGACCGGCCCGCGCCGGTGCCTTGCGGCTGTCCTGGAACACCTCCGCCGCACCGGTGGAGGGTGTCTCGGTGACCCACACGTCGGAGCTGCCGAACAGGCCGCGCCCGGCCCGGCCGGACAGCGTCCGCCCCAACTCGCCCGCCAGGTCCGGCCGGTCGGGCGCGGGGAAGCGGGCCGCCAGGTCCTCGGACACCGCGGTGGTGTCGTCGGCCTCGTCGATCTCGTGCAGGGCCTTGGTCAGTGACCGCGCCACCGGCGGCGTCAGCGAGGTGGGTACGGCCAGCACCGGCGCGAGGTACATCGGCCGCCGCTCGGTCGTCCGGGACAGGCCCCACGGGCCGACGTTGCTGCGGGTGACCCGGTAGACCACGTAGTCCATGAGGTGCCGCAGGTCGTTGAGGCTGGGCAGCTTGCGCCCGCCGAAGGCGGCCGGGGTCTTCTCCAGCTGCACCCAGGTGCCCTGGGCGGTGCGCCCGTGCAGCTTCTCCCGCACCACCATGCCACGCATCCCGATGTCCGGGTAGCGGTCCTTGTCGATGTCGCGGTGGTGGCTGGACAGCCGGGGGTGGCTGCCCTTGGCCGACCGCCAGGAGTCGTAGAGGTCCGGGTCGTCCACCAGCACGTGGCCGCCGCACAGGACGTCGTGCAGCTGCGGCACCTGGAGCCCGTTGCGCTCCAGGTCGCTGAGGACCACCGCCTCCTCGGGGCTCAGCCGGCCGGCCGCGGCGGTCAGGCCCTTGCGATAGGCGCCGGGCCGCACGGTGATGCCGATCATGAGCTGGATCCGGCGGCGGACCCGTTCGGCCTGCCGCGCGCGCTCGTCGTCCCGGCCCGCCCGGCCGGTCCGCCCGGCGTGCCGGATTCGCTGCATGGGGTTCTTGTGCTCCACGTGGCCCAGTAGAGCACAGGCACCCAAAGGGCGCATTGGCGTGAATTCCGGGCGGATCGGCGATGTCAAATCCGCGTTCATGCTGCTGAACCGGGCGGCGGGATGCTGAAAGGATGGGGGAGGAGAGCGTCGGCGGGAGCCGGCGGGCGCGGGATGCGGGTGGCTCGGGTGGGTGCGGACGAGACGGTGGCGGATGCGCCCGTGGGCGCGGACCGGCCGCTGCGGCCGGCGGCCAGCCTCCGGGAGCGGGTGAGCGGATCGTGGCCGCGGCGATCGTGTCGGGGGAGATGCCGCCGGGACGGATGTACTCCGCGCCCACCCTCGCCGCCCGGTTCGGCGTCTCCGCGACGCCGGTGCGCGAGGCGATGCTCAACCTGGAGAAGCGCGGGTTCGTGGAGACCGTCCGCAACAAGGGCTTCCAGGTCACCGGGGTCAGCGAGCGGGAGCTGCGGGAGATCGTCGCGATCCGGCGGATGCTGGAGGCGCCCGCGATGCGGACGCTGGCCGGCCGCTTCCCGGCGGAGCGGGAGCCGGAGCTGCGCGGGCTGGCCGACGAGATCGTGCGGGGCGCCGGATCCGGCGACCTCGGCCGCTACCTGGAGGCCGGCCTGGCCTTCCATCTGCGGCTGCTGAGCCTCCTGGACAACCGGCGGCTGGTCGGCGTGGTGGCCGAACTGCGGGCGCAGACGCGGATGGTGGGGCTCGCGCGGATGGTCGGCCCCCGCGAGCTCGACGCGTCGGCGGGCGAGCACCACCTGCTGCTGGACCTGCTGGACCTGCTGGCGGCGGGGGACGGGCCCGGCGCCGAGAGCCTGACCACGCGGCACGTGGGGCACGTCCTCGGCTGGTGGGCGGGGCGGCCCGAGGAGGCGGAGGCGGCCGGCGGGGACGGCACCGGTGGCCCGGAGATCGGCTCGGCCGGCCTGGGCGGCTGAGCCGCACGCGAGGGCCTGGGCGGGGACGCCGGGGACGGGCGGGTGAGGACCCTTCAGTTCATTGTGCGCGCCAATGAGGTGTGACATAGTACTGGCCGCCCAGTCTCCCGCCGCGGAAGCGGGGAACGCCCCGGAGGTGTCCTGGCATGGCCGGCGAGGTGAGCGCGACACCCGGGGAGGCGAACGGTCCCGCCGGTCCGGGCGGATCGGCGTCGGGTTCTTCGTGTGGGCGGACGGGTCCGGGGGCAGCTGCGGCCCGGTGGACAGGACGTCGGTCGTGACCGCCGCCTTGTCCAGCGGCACCACGGAGCCGCCGCTGTTGGTGGCCGAGCTGATGGTGAACACCACCGTGTGCTCACCCGCGGCCAGGGCGGGCGACGTCCATACCTGCGTGTCGGCCGGGGCGCCGCCGGCGGCCTGGAAGTCCGCGGTGCCCGCCGCGGCGCCGTCCACCGTGACGTCGGCGATGCCGCCGCCGTTGTCGGTCGGGCCCCACACCGCGATCTGAGTGCCGTTGAAGCGCAGGGTGAAGCTGTCGCCGACGGTGTAGCCGTAGTAGAAGGAGGCGTCGTCGGTGGCCGGCGAGCAGCCGCCGCACCGGGTCCAGGAACTCCCGGTGTACTCCACCTGGTTGATGCCGGTGCCGGCCTGGGTGTCCTGGATGGTGACGGTGGCCGCCATCGCCGGGGACGCCCCCGGCAGCTCGATGGCGGCCAGGGCCGCCGCGGTGAGCGCGGAAAGGATCAATGGTCTCTTGTGCATGCGTACGTCCTCGCCCGGACCGTTGTTGGTTTGTGGTATGCCATCATATACATGACAGAATACCGTCACAAGACTGGAACGCCCCCGACCCGGAGGACCCAATCGGCGGTGATACACGCAGGTCGAATGGGGTTGGTGGGACAAAAGCGGAAGCCGTCGACGCGAGGCGTCAACGGCTTCCGGAACGACGGTGTACCAGTGGGGCAGGGGGCGGCTGGGCGGTCAGGAGCGGTCAGAAGTTCTTCGCCGCCGCGGTGATCGCCTCACGGATGCGGTGGTAGGTGCCGCAGCGGCAGATGTTGCGGATCTCGTCGAAGTCCGCGTCGCCGATCTCGTGCCCGGCCGCCCGGGCCTGCCGCACCTTCGCGACCGCGGCCATGATCTGGCCGGGCTGGCAGTAGCCGCACTGGGCCACGTCGAACTCCAGCCACGCCTCCTGCATGGGGTGCAGCTCCTTGCCGACGGTCGCCGGCAGGCCCTCGATGGTGGTGATCTCGTCGGTGGGCCCGATGTCGGAGACCGGGACGCTGCACGGGTTGAACGCCTTGCCGTTGATGTGGCTGGTGCACGCCTGGCAGACGCCCAGCCCGCAGCCGTACTTGGGACCGGTGACCCCGAGGACGTCGCGCAGCACCCACAGCAGCCGGACGTCGTCCTCGACGTCGGCGGTGACCGGTGCGCCGTTGAGGATGAAGGTGTGTCGGGACACGGGGACTCCTAGTAGGCGCGGCCGAGGCCGTCGGTGGGGGAGGCGGGGACCGGCGGCACGGTGGGCATCGGCTCGAAGCCGAGCGGGCCGTCGTGGTTGATCGGGAAGGTGGTCGGCAGGGTGCCGGTGGCCCGCGCGTAGGCGCAGGCCACCGCCGCCATCGCCCCGGCCACCGCCAACTCGCCCGCGCCGCCCGGGACCCCGGTGGTCGGCGGCATGACGACGATCTCCAGCTCCGGCGGGGTGTTCCACTGCCGGGTGTAGAAGTAGTCGTCCCAACTGCCTTCGAGGAAGACGCCGTTCTCCAGGTGCAGGCCCGAACTGAGCGTGATCGCGATGCCGTCCATGATCCCGCCCATCATCTGGGCCTCCAGGCCGCGGGGGTTGACCGCCAGGCCCACGTCCACCGCGCACACCACCTTGGTCACCCGCGGGCCGGTGTACGCGTCCGGGACCTGCCGGCCGGTGGTCTGCGGCCGGCAGTCGATCTCGGCCAGCACGGCGACGAAGCCGTGGTACTCGGGGTGGAGCGCGATGCCCTGCGCGGTGCCGGCCGGCATCGGCCGCCCCCACGAGCCGGTCGTGGCCACCTGGTCCAGCACGGCCCGGGCCCGGTCCTCGGTCAGGAACCGGCGGCGGAAGGCGTACGGGTCCTCGCCCATGCCCTTGGCCAGCCGGTCGACCACCAACTCCTGGGCGCAGCGCACGTTCGGCGAGTAGATGTTGCGCATGCTGCCGGTGTTGAAGCCCCGGTCCACCTCGTTGAGCAGCTGCGTGGTGACCCCGAAGGCGTACGGGGTCTGCTGGGTGAGCTCGAAGATCGTCTCGGAGAAGCCCAGGTTCCCCACCGGCAGCTTGGCGGCCAGCGCCGTGATGGCCTCGCCCACGCCGTGGCTGAAGTCGGTGGCGACCGAGGTGTGCCGCTGCTCGTAGGACACCACCTGGCCGAGGCCGTAGGTGGCGCGCACCCGGGAGGTCGCCATCCGGTGGGTGCGGCCCTGCCGGAAGTCGTCCGTGCGGTGCCACATCAGCTTGACCGGCTTGCCCATGGCCCGGGAGACCTCGGCCGCCTCGCGGGCGGCGTCGAAGAACAGCTTGCGGCCGAAGGACCCGCCGCCCTGCGTCACGTGCACCTTCACCGACTCGACGGGCAGGCCGAGTTGGGCGGCGATCTGCTGCTGGGCGACGATCGGCGACTTCAGCGCGGCCCAGATCTCGGCCCGGTCCTCGCGGACGTCGGCCACCGCGCAGTTGGGCTCCAGCGCGCTGTTGCTCGCGAAGTGGAAGGTGAAGCGCTCGTCGACGGCCTTGGTCAGCAGCGGCAGCGGCGGTACCACCAGCGGGAGTTCGGCCTTGCGCAGCTCGGCCAGCACGTCCGCGTCCGAAGTGCCGTCCTCCGTGCCCGGGCCCCAGTCCACCGTCAGCGCCCGCACGGCGTCGACGCACTGCCCGAAGGTCCGCCCCCGCACGGCCACTCCGGTGGAGACCGCCACCGCGTCCGTGATGCCGGGCATCGCCCGCACCTGCTCCAGGTTCCCCACCGAGCGCACGGTGCCGTTGATGGTGGGCGGACGGCACACCATGGTCGGGAGCGCGTCCGGGACGTCGAGGTCCATCGCGAACTTCTTGCGCCCGGTGACGGCCTCCAGCGCGTCGATCCGGCCGCGCGGGGTGCCGATCACGGTGAACCGCGACGCAGGCTTGAGGGTCACCGACGCCTGGACCGTGGTCGAGCCGGCCGCCTTCGCCGCCAGCTCGCCGTAGCCGAGGCGCGCCCCGCCCGGGCCGAGCACGGCGCCCGCCTGCGTGGTCAAGGTGGCGACGTCCGCGCCGAGTTCCTCAGCCGCGGCCGCCAGCAGCCGCGCGCGGGCGAGCGCGGCCGCGACCCGGATCGGGGTGTACGTGGAGATCGTCGTGTTGGAGCCGCCGGTCAGCTGGTTGAACAGCAGCTCCGGCCGGGCGTCGGCGAGGGTGACCCGAACGCTCTCCAGCGGCAGGTCCAGCTCCTCGGCGATCAGCATCGCACTGGAAGTGGTGACGCCCTGGCCCACCTCGGCCCGCGGCAGCGCGAAGGAGGCGGTCCCGTCGGACTCCAGCCGGATGCTGATCAGGTTCGCCGTGGGCAGCGCCGCGTCGGTCAGCAGGTCGTTGAGGTCGTAGAGCGCGGCCGGTTCGGGCGGCGAGGGGATCGCGGCCGCGGCCCGATCGGGAGCGGCGGCGGCCTCGCCGAGCTCCGCGGCCACCGTGAGCGTCGAGGCGGCCAGGACATAGCCCAGGAACGTCCGCCGTCCTATCGCGTGGTCCTGCCCGCCTTGCCCACCCTGCTCACCCATGCCGCGTCCCTTCACCGGTGCCTGTGCGGCAGGGAGCGTCGCACGTCAAGCGGGTCGGCGGTATCCCCCTGGAGAGTGAAAGTTACTGGCGGGTCTCGTGGCGGGGACGCGACGGCGCGTGGGCGGGGGCGCACAGCGGGGGCGCACAGACGTCCGGGCCGGCCCCCGCAGGAGGCCGGCCCGGACGTCGGGCGGGGATCAGACCAGGTCGAACCGGTCCAGCTCCATCACCTTGTTCCACGCCTTCACGAAGTCGTGCGCGAACTTCTCCTTCGCGTCGTCGCTCGCGTAGACCTCAGCGAGCGCGCGCAGCTCGGAGTTGGACCCGAAGACCAGGTCGGCGCGGGTGCCGGTCCAGCGGACCTCGCCGCTGCCCGCGTCGCGGCCCTCGAACACGGTCGCGTCGTCGTCGCTCGCCTTCCACGTCGTGCCCAGGTCGAGCAGGTTGACGAAGAAGTCGTTGGTCAGCGCGCCCGGCCGCTCGGTGAGGACACCGAGCGAGGACTGCTGGAAGTTGGCGCCCAGCACCCGCAGGCCGCCGACCAGGACCGTCATCTCGGGGGCGGACAGCGTGAGCAGGTTCGCCCGGTCGACCAGCAGGTACTCGGCCGGCAGCCGGTTGCCCTTGCCGACGTAGTTGCGGAATCCGTCGGCGATCGGCTCCAGCGCGGCGAACGAGTCGACGTCCGTCTGCTCCTGCGTCGCGTCCGTGCGGCCCGGCGTGAAGGGCACCTCGACCTCGACACCGGCGTCCGCGGCGGCCTTCTCCACGCCCGCGGCGCCGGCCAGCACGATCAGGTCGGCAAGCGAGACGCGCTTGCCGCCCTGCGCGGAGTTGAAGCGCTCCTGGATCTCCTCCAGGGCGCGCAGCACCGGGCCGAGCTGGTCGGGGTCGTTGACCTCCCACTCGATCTGCGGCTCCAGGCGCAGCCGCGCCCCGTTGGCCCCGCCGCGCTTGTCGGTGCCGCGGAAGGTGGACGCGGAGGCCCACGCGGCGGAGACCAGCTGCGCCACCGACAGGCCGGAGGCGAGGATCTGGTCCTTGAGCGCGGCCGCGTCGGCCGCATCCACCAGCTCGTGCGTCACGGCGGGCAGCGGGTCCTGCCACAGCAGCGTCTCGGCCGGGACCTCCGGGCCGAGGTAGCGCACGGCCGGGCCCATGTCGCGGTGGGTCAGCTTGAACCAGGCGCGGGCGAAGGCGTCCGCGAAGTCCGCGGGGTTCTCCAGGAAGCGCCGGGAGATCTGCTCGTAGGCCGGGTCGACGCGCAGCGCCAGGTCGGTGGTGAGCATCGTCGGCGCGTGGCTCTTGGCCGCGTCGTGGGCGTCGGGCACGGTGCCCGCGCCGGCGCCGTCCTTCGGCCGCCACTGGTGGGCGCCGGCCGGGCTCTTGAACAGCTCCCACTCGTAGCCGAAGAGGATCTCGAAGAAGCTGTTGTCCCAGGCGGTCGGGGTGTTGGTCCAGATCCCCTCCAGACCGCTGGTGATGGTGTCGCCGCCCTTGCCGGTGCCGAAGGAGTTCCTCCAGCCCAGGCCCTGCTCCTCCATGGAGGCGCCCTCGGGCTCGGGGCCCACGTGGTCGGCGGGGCCGGCGCCGTGGGTCTTGCCGAAGGTGTGGCCGCCGGCCACCAGGGCGACGGTCTCCTCGTCGTTCATCGCCATCCGGCGGAACGTCTCACGGATGTCGCGGGCCGCGGCCAGCGGGTCCGGGGTGCCGTTCGGGCCCTCGGGGTTGACGTAGATCAGGCCCATCTGGACCGCGCCGAGCGGGCTCTCCAGCTCGCGGTCGCCGGTGTAGCGCCCGTCCTCGAGCCAGGTGGACTCCGGGCCCCAGTAGACGTCCTCCTCCGGCTCCCAGACGTCCACGCGGCCGCCGCCGAAGCCGAAGGTCTGGAAGCCCATGGACTCCAGCGCCACGTTGCCGGCCAGGATCATCAGGTCGGCCCAGGACAGGCTCTGCCCGTACTTCTTCTTCACCGGCCACAGCAGGCGGCGGGCCTTGTCGAGGTTGCCGTTGTCCGGCCAGCTGTTGAGCGGGGCGAAGCGCTGCTGCCCGGCCCCGGCGCCGCCGCGGCCGTCGCTGATCCGGTACGTGCCGGCGCTGTGCCAGGCCATCCGGACCATGAACGGGCCGTAGTGGCCGAAGTCGGCCGGCCACCAGTCCTGGGAGGAGGTCAGCACCTCCGCGACGTCCCGCTTGACGGCGGGCAGGTCGAGGGTCTTGAACGCCTCGGCGTAGTCGAACGCCTCACCCAGCGGGTTGCCCTCGGCGGGGTTGGTCGCGAGGATCCTCAGGTTGAGCCGTTCGGGCCACCACCCGCGGTTGCCGCCGCCCTGCGTCGGGTGGGGCGCGCGGCCGTGCGCGACGGGGCAGCCACCGCCTTCCGCCTGCGCGTCCACGGCGATTGCATCCTGGTTCTCAGACATGGGAATCCTTCCGGACCTGGCGGATCTCGGTGCTGGGGACTTCGGTGCCGCCAGTCGCGCCGGTGGCTTCCTGTCCCTTGGCTGTCACCGGAAGGGATCCTACAATGGACAGAGTCCAAGTCAAGAAGCACGCCAAGCCTGTACATGATCGGTTTTCGGACGTCAACTGGTAAACTTTGCGCCATCCCGCGAACCTGTAAAGGTGAACCCACATGAGTGACCTGCTGGAACGACTGCGAGGCCGTGGCTGGCGGATGACCTCCCAGCGGCGTGTCGTTGCGGAGGTCCTCGACGGCGACCACGTGCACCTGACCGCCGACGAGGTGCACGCCCGCGCGGCCCGGCGGCTGCCGGAGATCTCCCGGGCGACCGTCTACAACACGCTGGGCGAGCTGGTCTCGCTCGGCGAGGTGATAGAGGTCGCCACCGACGGCCGCGCCAAGCGGTACGACCCGAACGCCCACCACCCGCACCAGCACCTGGTGTGCTCCAGTTGCGGCAGCGTGCGCGACGTCCACCCGGCCGGCGACCCGCTCGCCGACCTGCCGGTGGAGGAACGATTCGGCTTCACGGTCTCGGAGGTCGAAGTGACCTACCGCGGGCTGTGCCCGGCCTGCGCCCCCTGAACCGCGAGCCGGGTGCGCGGTCGGCGCACCGCCCCCGGCCCACGACCCTCGGCGTGCCCCGCCCGGACCGCGGGGCACGCCGAGTCCGATTTTCCCGTGTTTTCCCACGGCGGCGCCGCCCGCCGACTCGGCGAGCTCACCAGAGGGTGGGGTGGTCGGGCCCCGGGCGACCGGGCAGGCCCGGCGGGACCCCGGCGGCGGCGAACTCCTCCCACCCGGCCCAGCGTTCGGCCATGACCAGCAGGAGCCGGGCGGTGGCGTGGGCGTCGTACGCGGCGCGGTGCCGCCGGCCCGGCACGTCGCCCACGTCGACCCCGCTGTGCCGGATGAGCGCGTCGAGCGTGTGGCGGGTGGCCCGGGGGTAGCAGACGCGGGCCAGCCGCAGGGTGTCCAGCACGCCGGACGGGCGCCATCCGGGCAGGTGCCGGGTCAGCACGTCGTAGTCGAAGCGGGCGTTGTGGGCGCAGATCCACGCCCCTTCGAGCAGCGCGCGGACCTCCGGCTCGACGCGGGCGAAGGGCGGCCGCCCGGCCAGCAGCCGGTCGGTGAGGCCGTGCACCCGCGCCGCTCCCGCGGTCACCGGCCGGGGCGGCCGCACCAGCCAGGTGGCCGTGCCCGCGGTGTCCACCGTGCCGCCGACGACCGGCACGGCCGCCAGTTCGACCAGGTCCGGCCGGGTGATGCCGTTTCCCTCGACGTCGACCACGAGCAGCCGGGGCCACTCCTGCGCCTTCATGAACGACGGTTCTCCTGCGACGGGATCGGACGGGATCGGCCGATGCCGGGTGCGGTGGGCGGGCCGCCGGGCGCGGCCCTTCGCCGACCGTATCCCGGGTCAGGCGACCCCGGCCTCCTCGACCACGGCCCGGTTGAACGCGTCGAGGTCCCCGGGATTGCGGCTGGTGACCAGCGTGTTGGGCCCCGCCGTGCACACCGCGACCCGTTCGTCCACCCAGGTCGCCCCGGCGTTGCGCAGGTCCGTCCGCAGGCTCGGGTAGGAGGTGAGGGTCCGGCCGCGGACCACGTCGGCCTCCACCAGGGTCCACGGGGCGTGGCAGATCGCGGCCACCGGCTTCCCGGCGGCGAAGAAGGCGCGGGCGAAGGCGACCGCCTCGGGGTCCTGGCGCAGGTGGTCGGGGTTGGCGACGCCGCCCGGCAGCACAAGCAGGTCGAAGTCGTCCACCGACGCCTTGCCGACGAGGACGTCGACCGGGAAGGTGTCCGCCTTGTCCAGATGGTCGAAGGCCCGCACCGGGCCGGACTCCGGAGCCACCAGGACCGGCTCGACGCCGCTGTGGGACAGGTGCTGCCACGGCGAGGTCAGCTCGACCTGTTCGACGCCTTCGGTGGCCATGAGGAATGCGGCGCGCATGCGATCACGTCCTCTCGTTTCGGTGGTTCGGACGGCCGGGGACCGGTGCCGATCCTCCGGCGCCCCGCGCGTACCCGGCCCTGGGGCGCGGAAACGGGGGGACGGCGGGTCCGGGCGGCGGTCCGGTCCGGCTCGAGGTCCCCGTCCTGGCCCTCCGGCCGGGGCGGGTCGCCGTCGCCGGCACGCTCGTCACCGTCACCGTCCCGACCGTCCCGGTCTCCGCGGCGCAGGGCGCCGGCCAGTCGGTGCGAGCGGCCGGCCAGGGTGGGGCCGAGCACCGCCAGCACCAGGACGTACCCGGCGACGAACGGGGTGAGGCGGCGGTCCAGCCCGGCGCCGGCGGCCATGGCGGCCAGGATCAGCGCGAACTCGCCGCGGGCCAGCAGCGTGGTGGCGATGTCCGCGGCCGGCCGGGGACCGTACCGGTGCATGCGGGCCACGAACAGCCCGGCGGCCACGTTCATCACCACGGTCAGGGCGACCGCCGCCGCGACGGGTCCGGCCACCGACAGGACGTCGCCGGGGTCGATGGCGAGCCCGAAGGCGAAGAAGAAGATCGCCCCGAAGGCGTCCCGCAGCGGGTGCACCAGTTTGCGGATGCGCGGCGCGGCCGGGGTGCCGGCGAAGATCAGACCGACCATGAAGGCACCGATCGCGTCGGCCACGCCGAGCAGTTCGGACACGCCGGCCACCAGCACGGCCGCGCCCAGGAAGCTGACGACCAGCAACTCGTTGTCGCGCACGGCGACCAGCCGTCCCACCAGCCGGGTGCCCCAGCGGGCCGCGGCGGCGAGCAGCAGCAGGAAGCCGAAGGCGTCGGCACCCTGCAGGACGGTGTCGCCCACTCCCTGGGCGCCGCTGATGACGGGCTGGAGCGCGGCCAGGTACAGGGCGAGGAAGAGGTCCTCCACCACGATCACGCCCAGGATCAGCCGGGTCTCCGGCCGCCCGAGGCGGCCGAGGTCGATGAGGATCTTGGTGACGATCGCGGAGGAGGAGATGCCGAGCACGCCGGCCAGCACGAGCGCCTCCCGGCCGCCCCAGCCCAGGGCGAGGCCGAAGCCGAGTCCGGCGCCGACGTTCAGCAGCAGGTAGATCCCGCCGGCCGTCAGCAGCCGTCCGCCGCCGGCCCGCAGGTCGTCGAGGTGGAACTCCAGACCCAGGTAGAACAGCAGCAGCACCAGCCCGAGCGCGGAGAGCATCTCCAGGTCGTGGGCGTCGTCGACCAGCACCAGGCCGGGGGTGTGCGGGCCCAGCAGGATGCCCGCGAGCATGAACAGCGGGATGGTCGGCAGCCCGATCCGGTTGCCGAGCCGGGCCAGGAACGCGGCGGCGAGGAAAGCGCCGCCCATCGCGAGCAGGGTGTCGGCATGTCCCACGGGTCACCGCCTCTCGTCGGCGGGGGTTCGTTCGTCGGCGGGCGGGTGAAGCGTTCGGTCGGTCGGTGGGTCGCCGGACGGGCGTTGGTCGGAGCGCGGTCGCGCGGGCGTCATCCGGGGGCGGGGAACACCCTCACCGGGAGGTCACCGGGACGCCGGGCGGCGGTCGCCCCGTCGGCGGTCCAGCGTGTGCCCCGCCGCCCCGGCCAGGATCAGGGCCGCCCCGAGGAGCACGCCCTCGGGCAGCAGCAGCCCGGCGACCAGCAGCACCACGGCCGCGGCCAGGCCGATCCAGGCCGGGCGGCGCCGGTCCGGGCTGCGGCGCCCGCGCCTGAGCGGCGGGGGAGCGCCGTGCGCGGACGGCCGGGGGCCGTCGTGCGGCGACGGCCGCGGTGCGGGCGCGCGCTCCGGGGCGGGGACGGTGCGGGTGGTGCCCCGCGCCGTCCGGTCCTCGGGCTCGGCGAGCGCCGGGCCGCCGTGCGCGGTCATCGTTCCTCCACGGGGCGCGGCGGATCGGTGACGGTTCCACCCTCTCGTGGCCCCGGCGCCCGCGGTATCCGTGCCGACCCCCATTTCCGCCGGGGCCGAACCTGTAGGCGTCCGCCGGACAGGCCCCGCCGCGCCGCAGGGCCGGGCGCCGGCGCCCATAGTGGAGAACGGGGCCGGGCCCGGCCGAGGCGACGGAGGAGGCGTTGCGGTGCCGCTGTTCTGGCGGATCTTCCTGCTGAACGCGCTGGTGCTGGTGGCGGCCGCCGCGCTGCTGCTCGGCCCGGTCACCGTGTCCACGCCGGTCGCGCTGACCGAGGCCGCGGTGCTCGCGGCGGGCCTGGTGGCCATGCTGCTGGCCAACGCCTTCCTGTTGCGCTTCGCCCTGGCCCCGCTGCACCGGCTGGCCCGCGCCATGACCACCACCGACCTGCTGCGTCCCGGGCCGCGCCCCGACCCGGGCGGGCAGCGCGAGGTCGCCGAGCTGATCACCGCCTACAACGCGATGCTCGACCGTCTGGAGGCCGAGCGAGCCACCAGCGCCGGCCGCGCGCTGGCCGCCCAGGAGGCCGAGCGGCACCGCGTCGCCCAGGAGCTGCACGACGAGGTGGGCCAGACCCTCACGGCGGTGCTGCTCGACCTCAAGCGGGTGGCCGACCACGCGCCGCGCCCGGTCGGCGACGAGCTGCACCAGGCGCAGGAGACCACCCGGGCCGGCCTGGACGAGGTCCGCCGGATCGCCCGCCGGCTGCGTCCGGGGGTCCTGGAGGAGCTCGGGCTGGCCAGCGCCCTGAAGGCCCTGGCGGCGGAGGCCGCCGCTCCCGGGCTCGTCGTGCGCCGCCGGGTCGCCACGGGTCTGCCCCCGATGGGCCACGACACCGAGCTCGTCCTCTACCGGGTGGCGCAGGAGGGCCTGACCAACGTGGCCCGCCACGCAGGGGCGCGGGAGGCCGCGCTCGTCCTCGACCGCACCCCCGGCGGGGTGGAGCTGCGGATCACCGACGACGGCCGGGGGATCGACGGCGCGCCCGAGGGCTCCGGGATCCGCGGCATGCGCGAGCGCGCCCTGCTGGTCGGCGCCGACCTCACGGTCGGTCCCGGCCCCTCCGGCGGCACGGAGGTCCGGCTGTCCGTGCCGCTCCGCGACGACGACGGGAGTCCCTGACATGACGCCCCCACCCGGCACCGGTGCGGAGCCCACCCGCATCCTGCTCGCCGACGACCACGCGCTCGTGCGCCGCGGGGTCCGCCTGATCCTCGAGGGAGAGCCCGACCTGACGGTGGTCGCCGAGGCCGGCGACGGCACCGAGGCGGTCGAGCAGGCCCGCCGCCACCGCCCCGACCTGGCCGTCCTCGACATCGCCATGCCCCGCACCACCGGGCTCCAGGCCGCCCGCGAGCTCTCCCGCACCCAGCCGGACCTGCGCGTCCTCATGCTGACCATGTACGACAACGAGCAGTACTTCTTCGAGGCGCTGGGCGCGGGTGCCTCCGGCTACGTGCTGAAGTCCGTCGCCGACCGCGACCTGGTCGAGGCGTGCCGGGCCACCATGCGGGGCGAGCCCTTCCTCTACCCCGGCGCCGTCAGCGCCCTCATCCGCTCCTACCTCGAACGCGCCCGGGCGGGCGACGCGCCGCCGGACCGGGCGATCACCGAGCGGGAGGAGGAGATCCTCAAACTGGTGGCCGAGGGCCACAGTTCGCGGGAGATCGCCGACCTGCTGGTCATCAGCGTCAAGACGGTCGAACGCCACCGGGCCAACCTGCTGCAGAAGCTCGACCTCAAGGACCGCCTGGAACTCACCCGGTACGCCATCCGCGTCGGCCTGGTCGAACCCTGAACCCCCTTGGCCGGCACGCGTGGTGAGGCCGAGGGGTTCACGCCCCCGCCGGCCTCGATCCCCAGGCGGTCAGCAAGCCCGGCGACAGGCCCCCGAACGTGCCGGAGCGCAGGGCCCGTTGGGCTTCGTCGATCCCGGCGTCGTCCACCAGGCCGGTGGCGAGCATCGCCGGCCGCGCGCGCTCCCAGGTCCGCGTCCAGAAGCGGCTGATCGGGCTGCCGGCGACGAGGGGCGGCACGTCGATCTCCGCGGCCACGTCCACCAGCCCCGCCGCGCCGAGCAGTTCGGGGCAGCGCGGGACCCACGAGACGTCCGTGCCGATGGTCGCGCGCAGCCCCTGCCACATCGCCCGCATCGCGCGGGTGTACGGGGTCTCGGGGGCGTCCTCGGTGGTCAGGTCGACCGCGTCGCCGAGCACGAGGACGCCGCCCGGCGCCAGCAGCCCCGCCAGCCGGCGGACCATCCGCTCCGGCTCCGGGAGGTGCATCAGCAGGAAGCGGGCGTGCACGAGGTCGAAGGGGCCGGGTGTGAACCCGTCGGAGGTCACGTCGGCCTGGAGCGGGACCAGCCCCGGCACCGGCTCCGCGGCGAGGAACCGTACGTCCCGGTCGGCCGCGACCACCTCCGTGACGCCCGCCTCCCGCAGCAGCCGGCGCGCCACCGTGCCGGTGCCGGCTCCCACGTCCAGGCACCGCCATCCGGGGCCGGCGCCCAGCGCGCGCAGCCGGGCGAGCGTCGTGTCGTCGTAGGCGAGCGCGCCGAGGTCGATCCGGTCGGCCTCGCCCTCGTCCTGCGGCCGGAAGACCCGCTCGCCGTAGCGGCCGCCGTCGCCCCCGGAGGGCCCGGACGACGGATCGGGAGAGTTTTGCGGTGATTCGCCGTTCATGCGGCTATTATCGAGCATTGGTGGCCATCGCCCGTCATTGCCGCCAAGGGCCGGAAAAACGGCCGGACCGGCCGCTCCCCACGGGGAGGGCCGGTCCGGCCGTGTCGGCGACGTGCTGGTGTGCGATCCCTCTCAGACCAGGTCCATCGCGGCGACCTCGTCCGGGCTGCCGTAACTGACCGGCCCGTGGAAGGACTTGCGGGCGGTGGAGAACCACCACAGGGTGGCGATCACCAGGACGACGGCCAGCGCGATCGGCGCGTAGTTGAAGTTCGTGGTGGTGATCGGGGTGCCCTGCGGCAGCATGAAGAGGATGTTGCTGGCCACGATCCAGAGCACCGCGACGGTGCCCACCGGCTTGCTCCAGCGGCCGAGGTTCCACGGGCCGGCGTCGAAGTCGTCCAGCCGCAGCCGCAGGAAGATCGGGATGCCGTAGGACAGGAACAGGCCCACGACGTTGACGCTGACCACCGCGTTGAACGTGGTGTGCGACCACCAGCCCGGGATCACCAGCACGAGCGCGCACGCCGCGGCCAGCCAGACCGCCTTGACGGGCGTGCGGGTGCGCGTGGAGACCGAGTGCCACCAGCGCGAGCCGGGCATGGCGCCGTCCCGGGAGAACGCGAAGATCATCCGGGTGTTGGAGGTCATGTTGGCCAGGCCGCAGAAGAGCATGGCCCCGATGACGATGATCAGGATGCCCTTGGCCAGCCCGTGGTTGAGCACGTCCATCAGGATCTGGATCGGCGGCGCGGAGGAACCGGCCTCGCCCGCGTAGTCCTTGATCGAGTAGACCAGCGCGAGCATGAGGATCAGGCCGGTGACGGCCGAGTAGCCGATGGCCCGCACGATGCCGCGGGGGGCGTTGACGGTGGCCTGGACGGTCTCCTCGGACATGTGGAAGCTGCCGTCGAAGCCGGTGAACGTCCAGCTGGTGACGAGCAGTCCGAGCAGCGCCGCGTAGATCGCGCTGTGGAAGCCGGTGTTGTTGACGAAGTGGAAGGCGTAGCCGGCCGACCGGTGGTGCGAGGGTATGGAGATCAGCGACGTCACGATGACCACCAGGCCGATCAGCAGCCACCACACCGAGATCCGGTTGATGATGGCGACCAGCCGCACCGTGTAGGTGTTGAGCAGCGCGTGCACCAGCAGGATGGCGGCGGTGATCAGAACCGTCCGCTGGAGCGTGGCGTGGTAGTTCCACTGCATCGTCAGGTACGCCTGGATGAAGGTGGCCGCGGCGTAGTCGGTGGCCGCGGTGCCGCCGACCTGGCCGACGAAGTTCAGCCAGCCGGTGTACCAGGACCAGGCGCCGTTGTGCCGCTTGGCCAGCTTGCCCGCCGAGAAGTACAGCGCGCCGCTGGTCGGGTAGGCGGAGGCGATCTCGCCCATGGCCGCTCCGACGAAGAGCACCATGACCGACACGCCGATCCAGCCGAACACCAGCACCCGGGGACCGCCCGCGGCCATGCCCAGGCCGAAGGCGGAGAAGATGCCCGAGATGATGTTGATGATCGTGAAGGAAATGGCGAAGTTGTCGAACGCCCGGAAGCGGCGCGTGAGCTTGCGGGGGTAGCCCATCGCGTGCAGCGTGGCGTCGTCGTCCAGGGCCACAGGAGCAGCGGCCTTGCTCCTCAGGCGACTGGATACTGCGGGTTCGGACATGGCAGGCCGTCCATTCTCGAAGGGGTTCTCTTCACACTGGTACGGGTGACGCGTCAGGAGCCGCTGGGCACGTTGAGGCCGCAGGCGGCCCGTGCCTTGGTCAACTGCTCCTCCGGAGGGCCGAAGGCGCTCCAGGGCATGCGGGAGGCGTAGGGGCCCATGAGCATGAAGGCGGCCCGCGCCTCGAACTCCTTGCCCGCCATGACCAGCGCGTGCGCCAGGTACGACAGGTCCACCACCGGTGTGAACCGGTAGTCGGGCACTCCGGGGAGCCACTTGTGGTAGATCCCCATCACCGTCGCCGTCCAGGCCGGCTGCTCCCAGGTCTTGTAGGCCAGGGGCGCGGTCGGGTCGTACTTCTCGACCAGGGCCACCAGCGGCAGCAGCGCCAACGGGGATCCGTCGGGCGCGCGCTGGCTCAAGAAGGCCGCCACGTCCCACACTTCGGAGGCCTTGCCGCCGTTGCGGGGAAAGAAGACGGACAGGAAGCGGTGGTGCGCCTCCCGGTGCCACGGGTCGAGCCGGAGGATGTAGGAGAACAGCCGCCACGGCCCCGAGGGCGCCGTGAGCAGGCCGTGCGGTGCCGGGTCGTGCACCGGATGGATCCGGGTCAGGGCGAGTTGGGCCACCCAGGGGGTGGGATCGCGCTCGTCGTACGACGTGGCCTGCTGACACGCCGTCAGCGCGATCCGGCCCAGCGCCGTGGCCCGGCTGTCGCCGCTCTCGGCGGCACGCAGTGCCCGCACCACGGCGACCCTCGCCCACAACAGCGCCGATTCGGGGCCGGGTTCCTCCGCGACCCAGCGCTCCGTCAGATCGGAGTCCCACGCCTCCGAGGCGAGCACCAAGGAGCGGTGGGCGCGCAGGGCGTGGTCGCCCCGGGTGGCGCGGAGCACCTCGCGGGCGCTCAGGTAGCGCCCGGCCTGGATGTCCACGCACGCGTCCGCGAGTTCGCGATCGTCCGCCGCCGAATGCCAGACGTACCGGCCCTCGAAGGAGGAGCCCGGCCGTTTCGTCTGCGGCTCGCGCCGCCGGCGGTTCCCCAAGGTCCGTCCCCGTCCTCAATCCACAGCGTCAGCGTCGTCGGCCTGCGAATGGACAACCAGACGAAATCGACCCGACTGCGGACGTTCTCCGGTCGGGCCGCTTAGGAAATCCGTACTCCGTCTGGCCGTAAACCACCGCATTACTCAGCGTTGTTGGCCGCTGACTCTACGAGCGGGAATCCGAACATGTCAAATACTCGCCAAGCGTCGGCACGGAATCGGGGTCGATATGTTCCGCTTGGGTATTGCTGTGGTGGATTCGGCAGTCGGGCCGCGCGCCGCGCCTGGCGCGAACCGGACGGCGGGACTCCGCCAACGCCCGTCCGGCCTTTCCGCGCCCACCGGTTCGGCGTTCCGTATCCGGCACGTCCTCAAGGTCGGCGCCGTGCACGGACGGTGAGGTGCGCGCGGGTCCGTGCGGGCCGCACGGGGGCGGGAAACGGGTCCCGGTAGCGTGGCGGCGCGAGCACGGCAATGAGGACGACGCACGCCGGGGTGCGGGCGGTTGCACGCATCGGCCGGAGATCTGAGGAGGCCCGGTGCCCGAACCGATGGAGCCACGCGCGGAGTTGGCGTACACCGCGCCCGCGGCGATCTGGGCCGAGGCGCTGCCGGTCGGCAACGGCCGGCTCGGCGCGATGGTGCACGGCACCTGCCCGGCCGAGCGGATCGACCTCAACGAGGACACCTTCTGGTCCGGCCCCGGCGACACCGAGCCGCCCCGGGTGCCCGACGGCCTGCTCGCCCGGGCCCGCGTTCAGATCCGGGCCGGACGCCACGTCGAGGCCGGGCGCACGCTCACCGCCACCCAGGGCGCGGACGCCGAGGCGCTCCAGCCCGTCGGCAGCCTGGAGGTGGAGTTCCTCGGCCCGGAAGGCGCCCCCGCCGGCACCCGGGAAGGCTCCCCGGAAGGCGCTCCCGCCGACACCCCGCCCCGCTACCGCCGCTCGCTCGACCTGCGCGACGGCGTGGCCCGGGTGGAGCGCGGCACGCCGGGCGGCACCGTCCGCCAGGAAGTGCTGGCCACCGCCCGCCACCAGGTGGTCGCCGTGCGGCTGGAGACCGACGACCCGGCGGGCCTGCGGCTGGCCGTACGGCTGCGCACCCCGCAGCGCAGAGCCGTCCGGCGGCCCGAAGGCCCGGACGGGCTGGCCCTGTTGCTCGCGGCGCCGCGGCACGTGGTGCCGTGGCCCCGGCAGGAGGGCGTGCTCCACGACGACGACGGCCTGCGCTCGACCCGGGCCGCCGCGGTGGTCCGCGTGCTGGCCGAGGGGATCGGATCGGAGGAAGCGCTGGTGGCCTGCGGGCCCGCCCGCCCCGGCGCCGCGGACACCGCGGGCCCGCCGACCTCGGCCGGCGGCCCGGACGAGCCCGCCGCCGAGGTCCCGGCGATCACCGTGCGGGGGGCCTCGGCCGTGACCGTCCTGGTGGCGGTCCGCACCGGGTTCGCCGGCTGGCGCGAACCGCCCGAGCGGGACGCCGAGCAGTGCCGTACCGCGGCCGAACAGGACGTCGAGGCCGCCCGGGCGGCGGGCTGGGACGCGCTGAGGGCCGCTCACCTCGCCGACCACCGGGCCCTGATGGACCGCGTCACCCTGCGGCTGGACGGCGCCGAGCCGCCCGCGGACCTGCCGGTGGACGAGCGGCTGGTGCGGCGGGCGGCCGGCGGGGAGGACGAGCACCTGTGCGTGCTGGCCTTCCTGCTCGGCCGCTACCTGCTGGCCGCGTCCTCCCGGCCGGGCACCGAGGCCGCCACGCTCCAGGGCGTCTGGAACAGCGAGGTCGCCCCGCCGTGGAACTGCGAGTACACGGTGAACATCAACACCGAGATGAACTACTGGCCGGCCGAGACCACCGCGCTGCCCGAGTGCCACGAGCCGCTGCTGCGCCTGGTGGCGGACCTGGCCGAGGCGGGCCGGCCGGTCGCGCGGGCCGTGTACGGCGCCCGCGGCTGGACCTGCCACCACAACACCGACCTGTGGCGGATCGCGGTGCCCGTCGGGAAGGGACTGGGCGACCCGATGTGGTCCCAGTGGCCGATGGGCGGGGTCTGGCTGTGCGCGCACCTGGCCGAGCGCTGGCGGTTCGGCCGCGACCCGGAGTTCCTGGCCCGCATCGCGCTGCCGGTCTGCCTGGACGCGGCCCGCTTCGTCCTCGACCTGCTGGTCGACGACGGGCACGGCCGCCTGGTCACCTCCCCCTCCACCAGCCCGGAGAACCGGTTCCGCACGCCCGACGGCCCGGCGAGCGTGGTCGAGGGCAGCGCGATGGACCTGACCCTCGTCCGCGAGCTGTTCGCCTTCCTCCTGGAGGCCGAGCGGGAGACGGCCGCCACCGGCCGGGAGCTGCCCGCCGAGGACGCCGCCGCGCTCGCGGAGGTGCGCGCCGCGCTGCCGCGCCTGGCGCCGCTGCGGACCGGCGCGGACGGCCGCCTGCTGGAGTGGCCGGCCGAACGGGTGGAGGACGACCCCCACCACCGGCACGTCTCCCACCTGGTCGGGCTGTACCCGGGCCGGACGCTGGCCGCCGACCCGGAGCTGCGGGCCGCCGCCCGCGGGTCGCTGGAGGCCCGGGGCGACGCGGGCACCGGCTGGTCGGTGGCGTGGAAGACCGGCCTGTGGGCGCGGCTGGGGGACGGCGAGGCCGCGTACCGCCTGCTCGCAACCTACCTGTGCCCGGTCGGCCCCGGCCTGCCCGGCACCTCCTCCGGCGGCGGGGTGCACCGCTCGCTGCTGTGCGCGCACCCGCCGTTCCAGATCGACGGCAACTTCGGGATCACGGCGGCCGTCGCCGAGATGCTGCTGCAGAGCCACGCCGAGCACGACGGCGTGCCGGTCCTGGAACTGCTGCCGGCGCTGCCGCCGCGCTGGCCGGGCGGCCGGGTGACCGGGCTGCGGGCCCGCGGGGCGTTGCGCCTGGTGGAGCTGGTCTGGGCGGAGGGCGCCGTGGTGTCGGCGGAGGTCGAGGTGCTGGCCGACACCCGTTTCGAGCTGCGCTGGACCGACCGCGCCGGGACCGGGCAGGTGCGCCGGCCGGTCCTGCGGGCCGGTGAGCGCGTCTCGGTCGGCTGAGGCCCCTGCCGCGGGCGGCGCCGGCGGGTTCCGCTTCGCGCGGGCGTCGGTGTGCGGGAAATGCGCGTGCGGAGAAGAAGAATGGGGGAGAAGGGACACGAGGGACGTGTTCGGCATTGCCGTCCTCCGGTGAATTCCGCTATGCGGCGGACCGGAATTGCCGGGGCGGGTGGGGCGGGAATGGATTTGGCCGCCCCGAATTGGTCAACGGCTCAACGAAAAAAAAGGAAATTGAGGGCGCGTCAGAAAAGGCGGGAGCGGCTTCCGGATATGCCAGCGGCGAGCCCGTTCCGTCACATGACGGAGTGAACTGCCGCCACACGCAAGGAAGTTGGGGCATCGCGGCCGACGCGCACGGCCCGCCGCCGGACGCAACCGCGCGAGGTCATGGGAACCGCTTTACCGTCCGACGGCTCCTGTGGCAGGCTCGGACGCCCTGAGCGGCGGGAGCGGTCATGGGACAGAGGTGGGCCGAGGCCGGAGCGCTGCTGCGCTGCCTGCCCATGGCCGCCGGACTGCCCTCCGCCGCCCGGGCCGCCCACCGAGCCCTGCCGGCGCTCACCGAGAGCTACGCGGGCGTGGTCGAGCCCCTAGTGGCGGGCACCCTGACCGATCCGGACGAACGCGCCCGCGTGGACGCCGCGTTACGGGCGATGAGCGTGAAGTTCGGCCTGGCCCTGCTCGGTTGGGCGCGGCTGACCGGCCGCCCGCCGCGGCCGGACGTGGCCGTGCTGGCCGGCGCGGTGACCCGGCTCTACGACGACCTGATCGACGGCGGCCACGACGCGTCGGCCGACGCCCGCCTCGCCGACCTGCTCGGCGACCGGGTCTTCGTCCCCGGCACCGCCGCCGAACTCCTGCTCGGGCGGCTGGTGTACGCGATCGAGCGGCGGCTCGGCCACCGGCCGGACCCGTCCGTGCTCGCCGCGCTCTCCCGCCTGCACGCGTACCAGGTGCTCTCCCGCCGCCAGCGCGAACCCGGCGTCCCCCTCGGCGTGGTGGAGGAGATCACCCGCGGCAAGGGCGCCGCGGCCCACCTCGTGCTGTGCGGCCTGGTGGTGGAGCGCCCGGCGCCGGACGAGCGGGAGTTGGCGGCGGACCTGGGCGCGGCCCTGCAGATGCTCGACGACTGGATGGACGCGGACGCCGACCGCCGCAACGGAGTGGTCACCCTCGCCACCGCGGGGGCGCTGACACTGCCCGACGTCGCCCGGCGGCTGCGGGAGGCGGGGCCGCGGCTGGTCGCCCGGTACGGCCGCCGGGCGGCCGTACCGTACCGCGGCATGCTGTACTTCCTGCTCCTCCTGGCCTGGACGGGCCGCCGGCTGCCCGCGCTCGGGCGGCTCACCCGCCGGGTGTCCCGCGAGGCCGGCGGGCGCTCGCCGATACCGGCGCTGCTGGTCCGCGGGCGGGACGCGCTGCCGCCCGCCCGGCCGGAGTCCGCCGCATGAGCGTCCGCCGCGCGCTGGCCGCGGCCGTCTACACGCTGCTCGCCGCGATCCTCGTCTCCACCGTCGTCGTGGCGGTGCGCGGCCTGGCCGACGGGGAGTTGAAGCCCATCGACCTGTGGGCCTCGCTCGTCCCGGTGGTGCTCACGGTCGCCACCGTGGTGCTCACCGCGCTCCAGTCCGGTCGCGGCCCGCTGTCCGGGGCGGAGGAGGAGGCGGCCGCGCGGGCGCCGGCGCTGGCCCGGAAGGTGGCACAGGACTGGCGGGAGGAGTGCCGGCACCGCGGCCTGTACCCGGAGCGCCGGATGCCGGTGCGCTGGCGGCGCCGCCCCGGCTGGGAGCGGGCCTCCCCGCTGTCGGCGGACCTGCCGGACGAGGGCGTGCTGGACCGGCTGACCGGTGCCTTCGCCCGGAACGCGCAGGCCGGGCACCTGTCCCGGCTGATGGTCACGGGGGAGGCGGGCGCGGGCAAGAACGCGCTGTGCCTGCTGCTGACGCTGGAGCTCGCCGGGCGGGAGCCGCTGGTGCCGGTGCTCTTCTCGCTCGCCTCGTGGGAGCCGCGCCGTCCGCTGACCGAGTGGATGACCGACGAACTCGCCACCCACTACCCCCTGCTCGCCGACGGGAGCCGAGGCCGCCGGATCGCCGGGCACCTGGTCCGCCACCACGTGCTGCCGGTGCTCGACGGGCTGGACGAGGTGGCCGACCCGAGCGCGGCGCTGCGCCGCGTCGACGACGAACTCGTCGGCCGGTCCTTCGTGCTGACCTGCCGCTCCGACACCTACGCCGGGCTGGGCGCCGGATGGCTGCTGACCGACGCGATGGTCGTGGACCTGCTGCCGCTGCGGGCGGACGAGGCCCGGGAGGTCCTGGAGAGCGCCGGCGGTCCGGGCCGCGGGCCGCTGCTCTCCGCGCTCGCCGCCCGCCCGGACGGCCCGGTGGCCCGCGCGCTGGCCACCCCGTTCATGCTCTCGCTGGCCGTGGCGCTGGGCGGCTCGCTGCCGGCCGACCTCCTGGCGGGCGGCGCGCCGGACACCGAGGAGCGGGTCAGGCGGCACCTGCTGGGCACCTTCGTCCGGCGGGCCTACCCGCAGGACCCCGATCCCGGGCGGGGCCGGTTCGGCGGGTTCGGCGCCGAGGACGCCCGCCGCCATCTGGCCTTCCTCGCCCGGCAGGTGGACGCCGGGACGCACCGGCTGGCCTGGTGGCACCTGCACCGCGCGGTGCCGCGCGCGGTGTTCCTGGCCGTGGCGCCGCTGAGCGCGGCGATCGGCTGCTCGGCCGCGGCCGTCGCCCTCTTCTCGCTGTTCGGGCGCCCGCTGCTGGGCTTGTGGATCGGGCTGGGCGCCGCCGTGGCGGGCGCGCTGGTGGTGGAACTGGTGCCGCAGGACGACCCGCGCCGCGCGAAACCCCGGCTGCGCTCGGTGCGGCCGCCGACCTCGCACGCGCTGCAACGGGTGCTCGGCTTCGGGGCGGTGGGCGGCGCGGCGTGCGCGGTGATCGTCGCGTTCCTCTACGACCGGCCGCAGTACGCGGTCATCGGCGGGGTGCTCAGCGGCAGCACCTACGCGGCGGCGCGCCATTTCAGCGAGCCCAGCGACCCGATGGAGGCGGTCACCCCGCTCAGCCTGCTGCGCTCGGACCGGGCGGCGGTGCGCTACGCCTGGCTGCTCGGCGCGGTGGCGGGCGCGTGCACAGGGGCCTACCTCGGTGCCTCGATCAAGGCCGGCCGCCGCACCCCGCAACTGGACGACGTGGCGCTGATCGTCACGCTGCCCACCTGGGCGGAGACGCTGCTGGGCGCGGCGGGCGGCGCGCTGCTGAGCGCGACCGGGCTCGGGCTGATGGCGCTCGGGTCGAGCGCGTGGGGGCGGTTCCTGACGGCCCGGTGCTGGCTCGCGTTGCGCGGCCGCCTGCCGTGGCGGTTGCTGGGGTTCGTCGAGGACGCGCGCGAGCGGGGGGTGCTGCGCCAGGTCAACGGGTATTACGAGTTCCGGCACCGGATGCTCCAGCGGCACCTCGCGGAGGAAAACGCCGAGGCGCCGCGGGGCGCGCCTCCCGCCGGGCCGGGCCCGCGCCCGCTTCCGGCGGGGCCCGGCGGCGGGTAGCGCCGGTTCAGCGCAGCGGCGCCTCCAGCGCGAGCAGGTTGCCCTCGCTGTCCTGGAACCAGGCGCCCCGCGCGTTCCGGGTGCCCGTGGTGGGGTAGTTGCCCTCGACCTCGGTGATCCCGTCCTCGGTCGGCCCGCCGCCCAGCGGCGCCGGCAGTTCGACCTCCTCGAACAGCACGCCGCTGCCGCGCAGTTCGGTCACCACCTGGTCGATGTCGTCCACCTCCCACGTCATCTGCGTGAAGGTGCCGGGGGAGGCGCCGGCCGACTGGAAGACGACGAACTCCGCGCCGCCGCACCGGTACAGCAGTCCGCCGGGCCGTTCGTCGAAGGGGTCCAGGCCCAGCCGCTCGGAGTAGAACCGCCGGGCCCGCGCGAGATCCCGTGCCGGCAGCCGCGTCACCGGCCGGCCCTGGTGCAGGATGCTCCTTTTGTCAGCGCTCATGGCCCAACTGTGCCGCAGGGGGAGCGCTGTCCACTCGCGGGCCGAACCGTGTCGAACCGGAAATCCCCCTCCGGCGGGAGCGCCGTGACCTCGTGTGTCTGCGCGTCCATCGCGTCACACAACGCAACAATCGCCCCGCTACACCCATGAGTTCACCAAGATTTCGCCGGGATCCGGGGCCCAGGGTAAAGCGGAGGTCCATCTTCCCTGAGGTCTCTTGTTGACGTAGGCACGCCAACAGTACGTTCTCCCGGGTGCCACCACCGAACGTGGTGACACCGGTAACACCGTTCTCTCGCACCGCCGTTGTCTGTTTCCCCCTGGTCACCCCCGCCTCAGGAGGCAGTACGTTGCGTACCCCCACTTCCCACCGGTTCGCCCTCTCCGTCGTCGGTGCCGCCGCACTGGCCGTCTCCGGCCTCGCTGTCGCCGCCCCGGCCGGTGCCTCGTCGGCCGCCGCCACGCACCTGTCGTGGAGCCGCTCGTGCGCCACCCCCGCGCACGTCGGCGTCATGGCGTGCAATGCCCTCAAGGTGTCGGGCGTGGCCGAGCACATCAGCGCCAAGGGCGTCACCCCGAACGCGACGCCGTCCGGCTACGCGCCGGCCGACCTGCTCAGCGCGTACGCCCTGCCGGCGGGCGGCGGCTCGGGCCAGACCGTGGCCATCGTCGACGCGTACAACGACCCCAACGCGGCCTCCAACCTGGCCACCTACCGCTCGCAGTTCGGCCTGCCGGCCTGCACCGTGGCCAACGGCTGCTTCAAGCAGGTGAGCCAGACCGGCAGCACCACCTCGCTGCCGTCCTCGGACGCGGGCTGGGCCGAGGAGGAGTCCCTCGACCTCGACATGGTCTCCGCCATCGCGCCGAACGCCCACATCATCCTGGTCGAGGCCAAGTCGGCCACCACCGCCAACCTCGGTGCCGCGGTCAACGAGGCCGTCGCCCTGGGCGCGAAGTTCGTCTCCAACAGCTACGGCGGCGGCGAGTCCTCCTCGGACACCAGCTACGACAGCAGCTACTACAACCACCCGGGCGTGGCCATCACCGCGTCCTCCGGTGACAGCGGCTACGGCGTGGAGTACCCGGCGGCGTCCAAGTACGTCACCGCGGTCGGCGGCACCGCGCTGAACCGCGCCAGCAACACCCGCGGCTGGAGCGAGAGCGTCTGGTCGACCAACAGCA
Source organism: uncultured Actinomycetota bacterium (assembly GCA_963756705.1). Taxonomy (GTDB): domain Bacteria; phylum Actinomycetota; class Actinomycetes; order Streptomycetales; family Streptomycetaceae; genus Actinacidiphila. The sequence continues at coordinate 380,103 of CAVWOS010000015.1, forward strand.
CCGAGGGCGCCGGCTCCGGCTGCTCGGCGGTCGACGCCAAGCCGACCTGGCAGAAGGACACCGGCTGCTCGAAGCGCACGGTGGCCGACGTCTCCGCCGTGGCCGACCCGGCCACCGGTGTCGCGGTCTACGACACCTACGGCGGCGACCCGGGCTGGGAGGTCTTCGGCGGCACCTCGGTCGCGTCGCCGATCATCGCCAGCGTCTACGCCGACGCGGGCGCCCCGTCCACCGGCTCGACCCCGGCCTCCTTCCCGTACGCGCACACCACGTCGCTCAACGACGTGACCTCGGGCAAGACCACCACCTGCTCGCCCGCGTACCTGTGCACCGCGGAGACCGGCTACGACGGCCCGACCGGCCTCGGCACCCCGAACGGCCTGACCGCCTTCAAGGGCTGACGGCCTCCTCGTCGGGCCGACCCGGCGCCGGTCCCCGCCGGCGCCGGGTCGGCCCCGCGCAGCGCGGCCCCGGCCGTACCGATCACCCGTCGGTACGGCCGGGGCCGCGCTGTCTCGTGCCGGGTCCTGCTGTGTCGCGTGGGGCCGGGCCGGACCTGTGCCGGACGGTCAGGGCTTGACGCCCACGCCCACCCACAGGCTGACCATGGCGTCGGGGTACTCCCGCAGGGCCTTCTCCCCGGCCTCGCCGCCGGCCTCCGGCCGCCAGCGGTGGCCCACCGAGATGCCGGGTTCCAGCAGGTCCAGGCCCTCGAAGAAGCGGGCCATCTCCTGCTTGGAGCGCAACTGCACGTCGGTGCCCGAGGCGCGGTAGACCGCGGCGACGTTCTGCCACGTCTCCGGGTCGAGGTCGGCGGTGCAGTGGCTGATGGCCAGCGCGCTGCCGGAGGGCAGGGGATCCATCAGGCGGCTCACCAGCCCGTAGGCGTCCTGGGCGTCGGTGACGAAGTGCAGCAGCCCGTTGAGGGACAGCGCCACCGGCTGCGTCAGGTCGAGGACCTCGGCCAGTTCCGGCGCGCTCAGCAGCGCGTCGGGGTCGTTGGCGTCCGCCTCGATGTAGGTGGTGCGGCCCTCGGGGGCGCTGCGCATCAGCGTCTCCGCGTACTTAAGGACGAGCGGGTCGTTGTCCACGTAGACGATCCGCGCCTCCGGCACGATCGCCTGCGCCACCTGGTGCAGGTTGGGCTCCGTGGGGATGCCGGTGCCTATGTCCAGCCACTGCCGGATGCCGTGCTCCTGGGCCAGCACACGGGTGGCCCGGTGCATGAAGGCCCGGTTCTGGCGGGCGGCCACCACGCCGTCGGGGGCCACGGTCAGTACCTGCTCGGCCGCCTGCTTGTCGACCTCGAAGTGGTCCTTTCCACCCAGGTAGTAGTCGTACATGCGGGCGGAATGCGGCTTGCTGGTGTCGATGTCCCGTGCGGCGCGAGAGCCGGTCATCGTGTCCTCCGTTCGGATGCGTGGGGGCGGGGCTGCGGGTGCGCTTACGTGAAACTGCCGGAGTTGCGGGTGCGCGGGCATCCGCAGGCCGCCGGAAGCGGGTTGAGGGGTGCCGGGGCCAGGTGGAGGGCGGGGTCCGGAGCGGCCATGTGGTCGGCCAGGCCGTTCTTGACGCCCTTGACGAACGCCTCGATCTCCTCGGGCGTGTAGATCAGCGCGGGGCCGGTGGGGTCGGTGGACTGCCGTACCGCGACGCGGCCGTCGGGCAGGCGCTTCATCTCCACGCACTGCCCGCCGTTGGTCCCGCTCCAGGGGCGTTCCCAGCCCTTCTCGCCGAGTTCGGCCGCGGGCATTCCGTTGTAGACAGCGCCGTCGGTGGTCGTCACGTGTACTCCTTCCGCATGCGGTTCAAGAGCGCCTTGCTGTCACCGGGGGAGCTCAGCAGGGACATCCGGTTGTGCGCCTCGAGGTGGGCGACCACGTCGGGCCGCTGGTCGAGGTACATGGAGCCGGAGAGGAACTCGGTGTAGACGACGTCCGGCAACTCGGGTGCGTCGAACCGGAAGTAGGTGAACGGGGCGAAGGCGCCGGTGTGGGCGCCCGCCGAGAACGGCACGATGTCGATGGTGACGGTGGGGAACTCGCCCGCCGTGAGCAGGTGGTCGATCTGGTCCCTCATCACCTCCGGGCCGCCGATGAGCTTGTGGAGGACGGCCTCCTCCATCACCACCCACAGCGTGGGCGGTTCGGGCCGTTCGAGCAGGCACTGGCGGCGCAGCCGCAGGTCGACCCGCTTCTCCAGCTCCTCCTCGTCATCGTTGGGGAAGCCGGCCCGCAGGATGGCGCGGGCGTAGTCGTGGGTCTGCAACAGGCCCGTGACGTAGTGGGGTTCGTAGGTGCGCAGGGTCCGGGCGTCGCTCTCCAGGCTCACGTACGCGGTGAACCAGGAGGGCAGCACGTCGCGGTAACGGTGCCACCAGCCCGGCTTGTTGGCCTGCTCGGCCATCTGGACGAACTCGTCGGTCTCCTGCTGATCGGCCCCGTAGATCTGCAGCAGTTTCTCGACGTAGGGGATTTTCAGGCCGACTTCGGCCTTCTCCATCCGCCGGATCGTCAGGGGGGTCACGTGCAGGGCCTTCGCCGCGCCGTCGAAGGACACCCCCGCCTGCTCGCGCAGGTCCTTCAGCCGCTTGCCGAGGATCATGCGGAGCACGGTGGGAGAGCTGATACCACCGACGGGACGGGGCTCGCTCACGACCTACCTCCTGAGTGGCTGTCACCAAAAGGAACCATAGGTGAACTGACTGATGGTGACAGGCAGTCGAAGTCGAACTGAAATTATCAGAGAGATGCTTGCGGCATGAAGACGGCAGCTAGCATAGTGTCAGCTGTGACCGGCCTCACCGGTCACAGAGCTGCTCTCAACAACAAACATGAATCAACACCACCAGGGTTTGGCACACTCCGCGACTGGACGGGTCAGCGACGCCCCGCACCACCGGGATTTCCCACGCCCCTGCACCGCCCGTCCGCCGACGGAAGGCGAAACCGTGCCTCTTGCCGCGTCCCACCCCGCCCCACAGTTGATGAGCGGTGCCCGTCTCGACCGGGTCCGCTGGCTGGAACTGCCCGCGCGGCGCTCCAGCGTCGGCGCCGCCCGGTCCGCCGCGGGCGAGTGGCTGCGCGGATGGCGCCTGCCCGAGGAGGCGTGCGAGGACGCGGTCCTGGTGCTGTCGGAGCTGGCCACCAACGCGATACGCCACACCGCCAGCGCGCGGTTCCTGTGCTGCGTCGGGGTCACCGCCGACCACCGCATCCACCTCGAGGTCCACGACCACGGTGCCGCCGGGGACAGCCTGATCCCGCGCAGCCCCGATCTGGAGGACGAGGGCGGCCGGGGCCTCTTACTCGTCGAATTGACCGCCGAACGCTGGGGCGTCGAGCAGTCCGCCCTCACCGGCGGCAACGCCGTGTGGGCCCGGCTGGGAGTCACGCCCTGCCGCTGAGCCCCCGTCGCTGAGCACCACACCCGACCCGACACCTGTGGCACCCCGGCCCCGCGTTCCGCGCCCGCCGGGGCATTCGTCCTGGTCGGGCGGGGGAGTCCGGCTTGTCGCGGGCGCCGTCGCTGTGCACACTCGGTCCTCGGACGTCCGCCGCCGGCGGACACGAGAACGGAAGGCAGCCGCGATGACCGAGCCCCGAGGGCCCGTCGACTCCTCCCGGGTCCCGCGCTTCGCTGGCCCCGCCACCTTCGCCCGGCTGCCGCGCCTGGACGAGGTCGAGCGCGCCGACGTGGCGGTCGTCGGGGTCCCCTTCGACGCCGGCGTCTCCTACCGGCCCGGCGCCCGCTTCGGCCCGGCGGCCGTGCGCGAGGCGAGCCGGCTGCTGCGCCCCTACCACCCGGCGCTGGACGTGTCGCCGTTCGCCGCCCAGCAGGTGGCCGACGCCGGCGACATCGCGGTGAACCCTTTCAACATCCACGAGGCGATCGAGGCGATCGAGGACGCGGCGGCCTCCCTGCAGACCGACGGCACCCGCCTGGTCACCGTCGGCGGCGACCACACCGTGGCCCTGCCGCTGCTGCGGGCGGCCGCCCGCCGGTACGGGCCGGTCGCGGTGCTGCACTTCGACGCGCACCTGGACACCTGGGACACCTACTTCGGTGCGGAGTACACCCACGGCACCCCGTTCCGCCGGGCCGTGGAGGAGGGCGTCGTGGACACCTCGGCGCTCAGCCACGTCGGCATCCGCGGCCCGCTGTACGGCAAGCGGGACCTGACCGACGACGAGAAGCTGGGCTTCGGCATCGTCACCTCCGCCGACGTCTACCGGCGCGGCGCCGACGAGATCGCCGACCAGCTCCGGCAGCGGGTCGGCGACCGTCCGCTGTACGTCTCCATCGACATCGACTGCCTCGACCCGGCGCACGCGCCCGGCACCGGCACGCCGGAGGCCGGCGGCATGACCTCGCGCGAGCTGCTGGAGATCCTGCGCGGGCTGGCCGGCTGCCGGCTGGTCGGCGCGGACGTGGTGGAGGTCGCCCCCGCCTACGACCACGCCGAGATCACCTCCGTGGCCGCCTCGCACATCGCCTACGACCTGATCGGGCTGCTCGCCCTCAGTCGTTCTGGGGGAACCCGAGGTTGAGCCCGCCGTGGCTCGGGTCGAGCCAGCGCGAGGTGACGACCTTGCCCCGGGTGAAGAAGCGCACGCCCTCCACGCCGTGCGCGTGGGTGTCGCCGAAGAGGCTGTTCTTCCAACCGCCGAAGGAGAAGTACGACACCGGCACCGGGATCGGCACGTTGACGCCGACCATCCCGACCTCCACCTCGTTCTGGAACCGCCGGGCCGCGCCGCCGTCGTTGGTGAAGATCGCCGTGCCGTTGCCGTAGGGGTTGGAGTTGATCAGCGCCAGCCCCTCCTCGTAGGAGGAGACCCGGACCACGGACAGCACCGGGCCGAAGATCTCGTCGGTGTAGAGCGGCATCCGCGGGCCCACGTGGTCGAAGAGCGTCGGCGCCAGGAAGAAGCCGTCGCCGTCGGCGTCGTAGGTGCCCTCCCGGCCGTCGACGACCAGGGTGGCGCCGGCCTCCGTGCCCGCGTCCAGGTAGGAGGCGACCTTGTCGCGGTGCTCGCGGGTGACCAGGGGGCCCATGTCGCAGCCGCGGGTGCCGTCACCGGTGCGCAGCCCGCGCATCCGGTCGGTGATCCGGGCGATCAGCTCGTCGGCCACCGGCTCCACGGCCACCAGCACCGAAATCGCCATGCAGCGCTCGCCCGCCGAGCCGAAGCCGGCGTTGACGGCGGCGTCGGCGGCCAGGTCGAGGTCGGCGTCGGGGAGCACCAGCATGTGGTTCTTCGCGCCGCCGAGGGCCTGCACCCGCTTGCCGTGCGCGGTGCCCCGCTCGTACACGTACTTCGCGATCGGCGTCGAGCCGACGAAGGACACCGCCTTCACGTCCTCGTGCGCGAGCAGCGCGTCCACGGACTCCTTGTCGCCGTTGACCACCTGGAGGACGCCGTCGGGCAGCCCGGCCTCCTTCCACAGCGCCGCCACCGCCGGCGCGGCGCTCGGGTCCTTCTCGCTCGGCTTGAGCACCACCGCGTTGCCGCAGGCCAGCGCGATGGGCACGAACCACATCGGCACCATCGCCGGGAAGTTGAACGGCGAGATGACCGCGACCACGCCCAGGCTCTGCCGGATCGAGTAGACGTCGACCTTCGTGGAGACGTTCTCGGAGAAGCCGCCCTTGAGCAGGTGCGGGATGCCGCACGCGAACTCGGCCACCTCCAGGCCGCGGGTCACCTCGCCCACCGCGTCGGAGAGCACCTTGCCGTGCTCGGCCGTGATGAGCGCCCCGATCTCCTCCTTGTGCGCGTGCAGCAGCTCGCGGAAGGCGAACAGCACCTGCGTGCGCCGGGCCAGGGACAGGCCGCGCCACCGCTGCCAGGCCGCGTGGGCCGAGGCGACCGCCTCACCGACCAGTTCGGCCGAGGCGAGGTCCACCGCGCCGGTCTGCTCCCCGGTGGCCGGGTTGAACACCGGCGAGGTGCGCGCGGCCTCGCCCTGCCACGGGCGGCCGTCGATGAAGTGGGTGATCCGCCGCGGCGTGCTCGGGGCGGCTGCCGGTGCGGGCGCCGAGGAAGCCGAGGAAGGGGTCGCTGAGTCGTTGGCTGCGTCGGACGGGATCTCGGTCACGGGGTTTCCTCACGTGCGGGTGTGCGGTGTGCGGGCGGGATCGGGGGCGCGGGTGACGGGTGGGACGGCCGGATCCGGCGGGCCGGGGGAGGACGCCGCCGGACCCGGCGGGGTCCGGGTCAGCCGGCGGAGCCGGCCGGCGGGGGAGCGGCCTCCCGCGGCGGGAGGGCGGGCGCGAGCAGCGGACGCTGCCGGGCCTTGTCCGCCGCGTACGCCGCGTGGGCGGCCCGGGTCGACTCCAGCGTGGAGACCTCGCTGACCGGCACGTCCCACCAGCTGTCGCTGTCGGGCGAGGTGACCAGCGGGTCGGTGGTGACGTGGATGACGAACGGCCCGCCGTCGGCCGGCCACTCCTTCGCCTCCTTGACGGCGGCCGCCAGCTCCTCGCGCGCGTGCGCCTCCACCACGTGGGCGCCGAGGCTCCGGGCGTTGGCGGCCAGGTCGGTCGGCAGCGTCGGCCCGTCGAGCCGGCCGTCCGCGGAGCGGTACCGGTAGCGGGTGCCGAAGCGCTGCGAGCCGAGCGACTCCGACAGCGCGCCGATGGAGTGGAAGCCGTTGTTCTGCACCAGGACGACGATCACCTTCAGCCGCTCCTGCACGGCCGTCACCAGCTCCGTCGGCATCATCAGGTAGCCGCCGTCACCGACCATGGCGAAGACGTCCCGGGTGTCGTCGGCGAGCCGGATGCCGAGGGCGGCGGGGATCTCGTAGCCCATGCAGGAGTAGCCGTACTCCACGTGGTAGGCCCGCCGGTCGCGCACCCGCCACAGTTTGTGCAGGTCGCCGGGCATCGACCCGGCCGCGCAGAGCACCACGTCGCGCGGATCGGTCAGCTCGTTGACGCAGCCGAGCACGGCGGCCTGCGTGAGCAGGCCCTCGGCCAGCCGGTCGGTCACCGAGGCGGGCGGGTGGTAGGCGGCCTCGGCCCGCTCCTCCCACGCCGCCGTCAGCGCCGCCTGCCGCTGCTCGTACGACGCCTCCACCCGGTGGCCGCCGAGCGCCGCGGTCAGCGCGTCGAGCGCCTCGCGGGCGTCGGCGACCACCGACAGGCCGGCGTGCTTGCCCGCGTCGAAGGAGGCGATGTTGAGGTTGACGAAGCGCACCCCGGGGTCCTGGAAGGCGGACCGGGAGGCGGTGGTGAAGTCGCTCCAGCGGGTGCCCACGCCGATGACGAGGTCGGCGTCCCGGGCCATCGCGTTGGCCGCGGTCGTGCCGGTGGAGCCGATCCCGCCCATCAGCCGCGGGTGGCCGTGGGTCAGCGAGCCCTTGCCGGCCTGGGTCTCGCCGACCGGGATGCCGGTCGCCTCGGCGAAGGCGCGCAGGGCGTCCTCCGCGCCGGAGTAGTGCACCCCGCCGCCCGCGACGAGCACCGGCCGCCGCGCGGCGCGCACGAGGTCGGCCGCCGCGGCGATCCGGGACGCCTCGGCCGGCGGCCGGGCCACGTGCCAGGTGCGCGGGGCGAACAGCTCGACCGGCCAGTCGTACGCCTCGGCCTGCACGTCCTGCGGGAGGACGACCGTCACCGCGCCGGTCTCCACCGGGTCGGTGAGCACCCGCATCGCGCCCAGCAGGGCGGACGGCAGCTGTTCGGGCCGGTTCACCCGGTCGAAGAACCGGGACAGCGGGCGGAAGGCGTCGTTGACCGTGACATCGGCGGCGTACGGCTGCTCCAGCTCCTGGAGCACCGGGGCCGACGGGCGGGTGGCGAAGGTGCCGGACGGCAGCAGCAGCACCGGTATCCGGTTGATCGTGGCCAGCGCGGCGCCGGTGAGCATGTTGGTCGAGCCGGGGCCGACCGAGGCGGTGCACGCCCACGTCTCCAGGCGGTCCTTCTGCCGCGCGTAGGCGACCGAGGTGTGCACCATCGCCTGCTCGTTGCGGGCCAGGACGTAGGGGAGTTCGGGCCGTCCGCCGGACTCGTGCTCGTGCTGGAGCAGGGCCTGCCCCAGGCCGGCCACGTTGCCGTGGCCGAAGATCCCGAAGACGCCCGCGATCAGCCGCTGCCGCTCCCCGTCGCGCTCCGACCACTGGGCGGCCAGGAACCTGACGGTTGCCTGCGCCACCGTCAGCCGTACCGTGTTCGTGCCGCCGGCCTTGACCGTGCTCACGAGGTGCCTCCCGAGGGGGTGCCGGACGGGCGTCCGCCGCCGTGGACGAGCTCGGCCGCGATGTCGACGGCCGCGGCGACGTCGCCGTCGGGCGGGTAGAGCAGGGCGCGTCCGACGACCAGCCCGCGCACGGCCGGCAGGGTCAGGGCGTCGCCCCACGAGGCGTAGGTGTCGTGCGGGTCGCCCTGCGGGTCCCCGCCGAGCAGCAGCGTCGGCAGGGTGGTCGCGTCCAGCACGCGCTCCAGCTCCTCGACCACCGGCAGCTTGAGCCAGGTGTAGGCGCTGCTCGCGCCGAGCCCGGAGGCGATGTGGATCGAGCGGATGACGCTGTCGGGGTCGAGCAGGTTGCGCACCCGCCCGTTCTCGCGCGCCGACAGGAACGGCTCGACCATCGCCAGCAGCCCGTGCTCGGCCAGGCCCGTCACCGCCGCGCCGGTCGCCTCCAGCGTCGCCGCCGTGCCCGGGTCGTCGAGGCAGATCCGGGTGAGGGTCTTGCCCCCTTCGAGCCCGTGGGCGGCGATGGCGGCCGGCGTGTAGGCGGTGAAGCGGTCGTCGAACTCGAAGACGGCGCCCTGGAGTCCGCCGCGGTTCATCGAGCCGATGGCGATCCGGTCCTCCAGCGCGCCCATCAGCAGCAGGTCGTCGAGGAGATCGGGGGTGCCGAGCACGCCGTCGACGCCGGGGCGGGACAGCGCGGTGGCCATCCGGTCCAGCAGGGCGGTGCGGCTCGCCATGGCGTCCCCGTCGCCGCGCACGCCCAGCGCGCCGCGGGCGGGGTGGTCGGCGGCGACGATCAGCAGCCGGCCGTCGTCCCCGAGCAGCGGTCTGCGGGAACGTTTCTGCCACGACCGCCCGATGCGTTCGGGCTCACGGGCCCGTACCTCGGTCAGCTGGGCGGCGTTCATCCTGCGGTCCCTTCGGCGGATTGCTGCGGCCCGGCGGCCAGAGCGGCCTCCACCTCGGCCGTCGTGGGCATGGCGGTGGAACAGGCGAGGCGGCCGGCGACCAGGGCGCCGGCGACGTTCGCGAACGCGATGACCCGGCGCAACTCCCAGCCGCTGAGCAGGCCGTGCACCAGGGCCCCGCCGAACGCGTCGCCGGCCCCCAGGCCGTTGACGACCTCGACCGGGAACGGCGGTACCTCGACCCGCTCCTCCCGGGTGGCGGCCAGCACGCCCCTGGGCCCCTGCTTGACGACGGCGAGCTCCAGCCCGCGGTCGAGCAGCGCGTCGGCCGCGCGGTGCGGCTCGGTCTCGCCGACGGCCACCTCGCACTCCTCGCGGTTGCCGACGGCCGCGGTGACGTGGTCGAGCGCCCGGCCGACCTGCTCGCGCGCCTCGTCCGGACGGGCCCAGAACATCGGCCGGTAGTCCAGGTCGAGGACGGTGTGGGCGCGTCGGCCGCGGGCCTCCCACGCGGCGAAGTGCGCCGCGCGGCTGGGCTCGGCCGACAGGCCGGTCACGGTGGACCAGTAGACGGCCGCCTCGCGGACGGCGTCCAGCGGCAGTTCGGCCGGCTCGATCATCAGGTCCGGCGCCGTGGGGTACCGGTAGAAGTAGAGCGGGAAGTCGTCCGGCGGGAACACCTCGCAGAAGGTCACCGGGGTCGGCGGCCCGCTCGGCGCCGAGAACGGCGTGATGTACCGCGGGTCCACCCCGAGCCGGGCGGCCTCCTCCCGCACGTACCGGCCGAAGGGGTCGTGGCCGACCCGGGTGATGAGGGCGGCGCTGCGGCCGTGGCGGGCGGCCGCCACGGCGACGTTCGTCGCGCTCCCGCCGAGGAACTTCTCGAACGTCCGCACCTGCTCCAGACCGACACCGTGGTCGAGCGGGTAGATGTCGACTCCGGTCCGCCCGATGGCGAGAAGGTCGTGTGCCATCGGTCAGTTCACCGCCAGCCTCATCCGCATGCCAATCCCTTTCCCGTCGTCCGGATCGATCCGGTGGCCGTGCTCTCGTGATGGGGGCCGCGCGGGGCGCGCGGTCCTGCCGTGCGCACCGAGAGTGCCTCTCCGCGCGACAGCATGTCAATAGTTTGTCCTAACATTCTGTCTCTGCGCGCTGTTATTGTCTTAATGTCAGTATGTAATGCCTCACATGGGTGTGCGCGGTGAGGCACCACCGCGGCCGCGCGGGGGCGCGGGTCAGTCCGCGTCGTCCTCGAGCAGGGCCACTTCGCTGATGCCGGGGCGTTCGGACAGCCGCGGTATCAGGTCGTCGCGGGCGCCGCGGCCGGACAGTTCCAGGCGCACGCCGACCAGGGAGGGCGCGTGCTCGCCTGGCTGGGGGCCGGCGACGTGCAGCCCCGACACGTGGAACCCGGACTCGGTGCACGCGCGCACTATCTCGCGCAACAGCCCCTGCCCGTCCAGATAGCTGACCCGCAGCACCGTGGCCTCCGCCGACGAGCGCGGCAGCCGCCTGCTGACGACGGGGAAGACGAACGCCACCACGAGGTAGGCCGCCGTCACCGCGCAGGCCACCACCAGCAGCCCCGCGCCCGCCGCCGCGCCGGTCGACGCCGCCAGCCACACGCTGGCCGCGGTCGTCAGGCCCCGCACCGCGTCCCGGCGCACGAAGATCAGCCCGCCGCCGATGAAGCCGATGCCGGACACGATCTGCGCCGCCACCCGGGACGGGTCCAGCGCCACCCCGCGCAGACCCAGCATGTCCGTGAAGCCGTACTTGGACACCAGCATGAACACCGCCGAGCCCAGCCCGACCAGCACGTGGGTGCGCAGGCCGGCCGACTTCTGCCGGTACTCGCGCTCCAGCCCGATGACGGCGCACAGGGCGAACGCCACCGCCATGTACGTCAGTGAGGTCCCGTTGTGGTTCACCGGGCCCCCGCCGGGGCGGCCGGGGCCGCGGTGCCGCGGACCGCGGCCAGGCGGGCCAGCATCGCCTCGTGCACCAGGCCGTTGCTGGCGACCATCGTGGGGTCGCCCGGGCGCCAGGGCCGGCCCTCCCAGGTGGTGGCCACCCCGCCCGCCTCGCGGACCAGCAGCGCGCCGGCCGCCCAGTCCCAGGGGCCGTCACCGCGCTCCCAGTAGGCGTCGAGCATCCCGGCGGACACGTAGCTCAGGTCGAGGCCGGCCACGCCGATACGCCGCACGTCGCGCACCCGCAGCACCAGGTCGGCGAACTCCGCGAGGTTGTTGTCCGCGTTGGCCGCCCGGTCGCTGGGGAAGCCGGTGGAGACCACCGCGCGCTCCAGCAGCCGTTCGCCGCCGACCGAGATGCGCCGCCGCCCGCACCAGGCGCCCCGGCCGGCCGAGGCCAGGTACAGCCGGCGGTTCGCCACGTCGGCGATCACCGCGGTGTCGAGCCGTTCGCCGTCCCAGTAGGCCAGGTTGCAGGCCACCAGCGGGATGCCCCGGTAGTAGTTGGTGGTGCCGTCCACCGGGTCCACGAACCAGGTGGGCCGGTCCAGGTCGAACGGGGCCCAGCCGTCGCCCTCCTCGCCGACGATCTCCTCGCCCGGGAAGTACGTGGCCAGCCGCCGGCGGATCAGCCGCTCGACCCGCCGGTCGGTGCTGGTCTGGATGTCCGCGACCGAGGCCTTCAGCCGGACCCGCAGCGGCCGGGTGGACGTTCTGATCGCCGTGGACGCCTCGCGGGCGATGCGGGCGGCGGCCGTCAGCCGTTCGGTGCGTCTCATGTCTCCTCTTCCGGGTCTTCCGGTTCGCTGCGTGCCGTCGGACGGCCCGGGACCAGTCGCAGTCCGGGCCGGGCGAGCACGGTCGGGCCGGCGAACCGGCCCGCCGCCGCGGCCAACGACCGGACGGGGTCGTCCCACGGACGCAGATGGGTCACCGCCAGCAGGCCGGCGCCGGCCAGTTCCGCCAGCTCACCTGCCTGCCGGGCGGTCAGGTGGTGGGGCCCGGGCCCGCCACGGCCGCGGTCCCAGCCGTCCGCGGGCTCGTCCGGGCCGGCGTCACGCGCCGGGTCCGCCGGCTCCCCGGGGCCCAGCGCAGCCTCGGCCAGCACGAGGCCGGATCCGCGGGCCAGGTCCCGCAGTTCGCGGCACGGGCCGGAGTCGCCGGTGTACGTCAGCGACGCGCCGCCGGCCCCGACCCGCACCGCGTACGTCTCGACGGAGTGGTGCACCCGGGCCAGCCGCAGCCCGAACGGGCCGAGGGCGAAGCCGCCGTCGCGGGCGTCCTCGAAGGACAGCAATTCCGCCCGTGCCACGGTACGCGCCGTGCCGGCGGGCGCGATCACCCGGGTCGGCACCGTGCGGGCCGGCAGCTTCTCCTGCGTGTAGGCCAGCGCGGCCAGGTCGGCCATGTGGTCGCCGTGCCGGTGGCTGAGGACGACCGCGTCCACGGTGTCCACCGACTCCGGCCGCAGCAGTCCCAGCAGTGTGCCCAGCGCGCCCGTGCCGAGGTCGAGCAGCAGCCGGTAGCCGTCGTGCTCGACCAGGTAGCCGGAGCACGGGTTGCCCGGTCCCGGCACCGAGCCGGAGCACCCGAGGACGGTCAGGATCACGGCTGCGGCCTCCCTCGCTCTGCGCGCGGCTGGGCCGCATGACGCCGTCAGCTTCGGCCGAGGGTGAGCAATATGTCAAGACATTCTGATGAACATCGCCGGCAGTGGGGACGCCTGGGTGTCCGGGTTGACCGGGGCGGTCCGGGGCGATCCGGCCGGCCGGTTCGGGCCCGCGCGGGGTCGGGTGCGTGCCGGTGCGGGGCGGGCCGTGCGGGCCGGGGTCCCGCGCCGTCAGCGCGCGGCGACCGTCATCTCGAACGAGTAGCGGGAGGCCCGGTAGACGTGGGTGCCGAACTCCACCGACCGGCCCGCGTCGTCGGAGGCGGTACGGGTCATGGTGAGCAGGGTGGCGCCGCGGGTCTCCTCCAGCAGGCGGGCCTCCGCGGCGGTGGCGCGGCGGGCGCCGATGGTCTGCTCGGCGGTGCTCAAGGTGATGCCCGACCGGCGCAGCAGCTGGTAGAGCCCGGCCTCGGCCAGCGAGTCGCCGGTCAGCTCCAGCAGGCCCGCCGGCAGGTGGTTGCGCATGAGCGCGATGGGCTGGTCGTCGGCGTAGCGCAGGCGCTCGACCGCCACCACCTGGGAGCCCTCGGGCACCCGCAGCGCGGCGGCCACCGCGCTGTCGGCGGGGACGACCTCGATGGAGAGCACCTCGGTGCGCGGATGGCGCTCGTCGCGCTCCAGGTCCTCGTAGAGGCTGGTGAACTCCACGTGGCGGCGGATGCGGTCGGCCACGACCTGGGTGCCCACCCCGCGCTTGCGCGCCAGCAGCCCCTTGTCGACCAGGTGCTGCATCGCCTGCCGCATGGTCGGCCGGGACAGCCCCAACTCGTCGGCCAGCGCGATCTCGTTGCTCAGCCGGGTGCCGGGCGGCAGCACGCCGGTCTCGATCAGCTGCCGCAACTGCTGGGCGACCTGGAAGTACAGCGGGACCGGACTGCTCCGGTCGACGGTGATCAGATTTGCGAACGGTTCCACGTCACCCTCCTGGCGACTCCTGCCGGCATGCGACAGTCGCACGACAGTATGCCTCATTTCACACTAAGCTCTGAACGTCAATATGTCATAACAAACACTTGCCCTGCGGTCCACCCTGAGGGTAGAAATCAGGAGGGCCGCTCACGGTCCCCCGCATGAAAGGCACCCGCATTATGCGTATCGGACTGATCGGTACGGGCCGCATCGGCGCGTTCCACGCCGCCACCCTGGCCGGCCTGCCCGCCGTGACCGGGGTCGTGGTGCACGACGCCGACGAAGGCTCCGCCCGTACCGTCGCGGAGGCGACCGGCGCGGAACACGCCGCCGACCTCGACGGACTGCTGGGCGCCGGCCTGGGCGGCGTGGTGATCGCCGCCCCCACCGCCTTCCACGCCGAGCTGATCCTGGCCGCCCACCGCGCCGGCCTGCCGACGTTCTGCGAGAAGCCGGTCGCGGGCACCCTGGCCGAGACCGACGCGGTGCTCGACGCGATCGAGGGCTCGACCGTGCCGCTGCACATCGGCTTCCAGCGCCGCTTCGACGCCGGGTACCAGGCGGTGCGCGCGGCCGTGGCCGACGGCCGGCTCGGCTGGACGCACACCCTGCGCGCCTGCACCTCCGACCCGACTCCGCCGCACCCGGGCTACATCCCCGGCTCCGGCGGCATCTACCGGGACTGCTCGGTGCACGACTACGACATCATCCGCTGGGTGACCGGCCGCGAGGTCGTCGAGGTGTACGCCACCGGCGCCAACCGCGGCGCGGACTTCTTCGCCGCCGCCGGCGACGTCGACACCGCCGTCACCCTGCTCACCCTGGACGACGGCAGCCTGGCCACCTGCACGGCCGCCCGGTACAACGGCGCCGGGTACGACGTGCGGCTGGAGGTCTGCGGATCGCGGGGCACGCTCGTCGCGGGGCTCACCGACAACAGCCCGCTGACCTCGGCCGAAGGGGCGGCCTGGCCGGCCGGCACCCCCTACCCCGGCTTCATGGAGCGTTTCCTGGACGCCTACCGGGCCGAACTCACCGCGTTCACCGAGGTGGTGGCCGGCACCCGGCCCAGTCCCTGCACCGGTCAGGACGCGCGGGCCGCGCTCGCCATCGCCGACGCCGCCACCCGCTCCCGCTCCGAGGGCCGCCCCGTCGAACTGAAGGCGGTGGCCGCGTGATCCGCGTGGCGGGGGCCCCGATCTCCTGGGGCGTGTGCGAGGTGCCCGGCTGGGGCCACCAGATGACCGCCGACCGCGTACTGGCCGAGATGAGCGGCGCCGGGCTGTCCGCGACCGAGTTCGGCCCCGACGGATTCCTGCCGGCCGACCCGGACGAGCGCGCGGCGCTGCTGGCCGGGTACGGGCTCACCGCCGTCGGCGGCTTCGTGCCCGTGGTGCTCCACGAGCCGGGGTACGACCCGCTGCCCGACGTGGAGCGGGCGCTGG
Organism: uncultured Actinomycetota bacterium; assembly: GCA_963756705.1. Taxonomy (GTDB): domain Bacteria; phylum Actinomycetota; class Actinomycetes; order Streptomycetales; family Streptomycetaceae; genus Actinacidiphila. The sequence continues at coordinate 395,217 of CAVWOS010000015.1, forward strand.
CCGGCTTCGGCGCGGCCCGCACCCTGGTGCTGGCCGCGGCCACCGGCACCGACGGCTACGACCGCCGGCCCGACCTGACCGCCGAGGGCTGGCGCGCGCTGCTGGCCAACCTCGGCCGGATCGCCGACCACGCGGCCGGCTCCGGCATCACCACGGCGCTGCACCCGCACGTCGGCACCATGGTCGAGCGCACCGCCGAGGTCGAGCGCGTCCTCGACGACAGCGAGGCGCTGCTCTGCCTGGACACCGGCCACCTCCTCGTCGGCGGCACCGACCCGGCCGAGATCGCCCGCCGGGCCCCCGGCCGCATCGCCCACGTGCACCTCAAGGACGTCGACGCCGCCGCGGCCGAGGGCGTCCGGGCCGGCAAGGCCACGTACACCGACGCCGTGCGCGACGGGATGTACCGCCCGCTCGGCGAGGGCGACGTGGACCTCGCCGGGATCGTGGCCGCGCTCACCGCGGTCGGCTACGACGGCTGGTACGTCATGGAGCAGGACACCGTGCTCGACGCGGAGCCCGCCCCGGGCGCGGGCCCGCTGGCCGATGTCACGGCGAGCCTGGCCCATCTGAGGTCGCTGGCCGGCTGACCCCTCCCGAACCCCGCGCGCCCGTCCTTACCCGAACCCAGAGGACGGGCGCGCGGCCTTTTCCCCGGGAAGCCGGCCGAATGTTTTGCCAGGTTTTTGCCGGAATGCCGCTACGGCGGTGCCGGTATTCCTCCCGATTCATCCCGTTCGCGCCTTTCCCGCAGTTCTTGGCGCCGCGTCACATTCTCCGGGCCCCGACCCGTCATAGCGTGGACCGGACGAACGGGAATGCGAACGGAAAAGGGAGCGACCTGGCGTGGAACGCAAGTGGTGGACCCTGATCGCGGTGTCGGTGGCGACCTTCATGCTGCTGCTGGACATCACGGTGGTGAACGTGGCGCTGCCGTCGATCCGGGAGGACCTGGACGCCAGTTTCACCGACCTCCAGTGGGTGCTGGACGCCTACGCGCTGACGCTGGCCGCGCTGGTGCTGACCGCCGGGTCGCTGGCCGACCGGCTGGGCCGGCGGCGGGTCTTCGGCTGGGGCCTGGTGATCTTCACCCTGGCCTCCCTGATGTGCGCCCTGGCGCCGGACCCCGGCGTCCTCAACGTGGCGCGGGCGATCCAGGGCGTGGGCGGCGCGGCCATGTTCGCGGTGTCCCTGGCGCTGATCGCCCAGGAGTTCGCCGCGGGCCGCGAGCGCGGGGTGGCCATGGGGATGTACGGGGCGACGATCGGCGTGGCGGTCGCGGTCGGCCCGCTGATCGGCGGCGCGCTGACCGACCTCCTGGGGTGGGAGTCGATCTTCTACCTCAACGTGCCGATCGGCGTGGCGGCCCTCGTCGTCACCTACACCCGGCTGCGCGAGAGCCGGGACCCGGAGGCGACCCGGGTGGACTGGGCCGGGGTGGCGGCCTTCAGCGGATCGCTCTTCCTGCTGGTGCTCGCCATGCTCCGGGGCAACGACGACGGCTGGACCAGCGGACTGATCATCGCCCTGCTGATCGCATCGGCGACGCTGATGGGCCTGTTCGTCCGGATCGAGCTGCGGGTGCGTGAACCGATGCTGCCGCTGGGCCTGTTCACCCGAGGGGCGTTCACCGGTGTGCAGATCGCGGCGTTCGCGGTGTCCAGTTCGCTGTTCGCGCTGTTCCTCTACTTCACGCTCTACCTCCAGAACTACCTCGGCCTCACCCCCTTCGGCACCGGCCTGCGCTACCTGCCGATCACCGCCGTGACCTTCCTCTTCTCGCCGCTGGCCGGGGTGCTGCTGTCGCGGGTGCCGGCCCGGCTGCTGCTCGGCGTGGGTCTGGCCGCGGTCGGCCTCGGCCTGTTCCTCATGGGGGACATCGCCCCGGACGACAACTGGACCACGCTGCTGGCCGGCTTCGTGATCGCGGGCGCCGGCGTCGGGCTGATCAACCCCGTGATCGCCGACGTGGCCGTGAGCGTGGTGCCCAAGAGGCAGAGCGGCATGGCGGCCGGCATCAACGACACCTTCCGGCAGGTCGGGGTGGCGGTCGGCATCGCCGTGTGGGGGGCGGTGTTCATCGGGCGCGGCGCGAGCCATGTCCGCGATCAGCTGGCGGGCACCCCCGCCGCCCAGGGCGACCACCCGCGCGAACTGGTGGAGGCCGCCTCGTCCGGCAACCTGGGCCAGGCCCTCCAGTCCGTGCCCGCGCAGTCGAGGGACGCGGTGCGGGCCGCGGCCCGCGACGGCTTCCTCACCGGCTTCAACGACGTCGTCTTCGCCGGCTCACTGGTGGCCTTCGCCGGCGCGCTGCTGGCGCTGTGGCTGGTGCGCGAGGAGGAGATCGAGCGCTGAGCGCGGCGGGGGCGGGCGGCACCGGACCGCGCCGGTGCCGCCCGCCCCGCCTCAGGGCCCCGCCGCAGGACCGCGGCTCAGCTCCGGGTCACTGCTGGGCCCACTGCTGGTTGGTCTTGCCGTTGCAGGTGTAGAGCAGGAGCAGGGAGCCGTTGGTGGTCGCGGCGCCCTGGACGGTGAGGCACTTGCCGGACTGGACCCCGGTGACGGTGCCGTCGGAGTTCACCGTCCACTGCTGGTTGGCGCCGCCCCCGCAGGTGTAGATGTCGACCGGGGTGTTGTTGGCGGTGCCGCCCTGGTAGGCGTCGAAGCACTTGCCCTCGACCTGGAGGGTGCCGCCGGTCGAGACGATCGACTGGTTGGCGCCGCCGTTGCAGGTCCAGATCTCCAGCTGCGTGTTGTTGGTGGTGCTGCCATTGGGGTCGTCGACGCACTTGCCCGATCCGCCGCCGACGTAGGCGTGGCCGCCGGGGGGCGGTGTGGTGGTCGAGCCGCCGGTGATCTTGTTGAAGGTCTTGGAGTAGGCGTACCCGGTGCCCTTGTCGTAGCTGTCGACCTCCCAGAAGGCCAGCTCCTGCACGCCCTTGGAGGCGGCGAAGCTCTCCAGGGTGGTGGCGTCGGCCTGGGTGAAGTCCTCGTTGTCGTCGTTCTGGCCGGCGATCGGGGTCAGGCCGATCTTGTTCCACACCGCGGCCGAGGTGCCGCCGTAGATGCCGGTGAGCTGGGTGTGGGTGGCGTTGGCGCCGGACTCCGCGTCGGACAGCGCGTTCTCGCCGTCGCCGAAGTCCATCGTCATGATGTTGACGAGGTTGACCGACACGCCTTTGCTCTTCGCGTCGTTGAGCAGCGACAGCGCGTCGGACTCCAGGCCGTCGGGGTCGACGGGGAGGGTGAAGTCGATCTGGAGGCCGGGGTTGGCCGCCTGGAGCGCCGCCAGCGCCTGGTCCCGGCGGGAGTTGGCGGAGGTGTTGTCCAGGACCGAGCCCTCGATGTCGAAGTCGAGCCGGGTCACGCCGTAGGTGTTCACGACGTTCTGGTAGGCGGCGGTCAGGCTCGACACCGAGGTGCAGGTCTGCGCGAGCTCGCCGCCCTCGGCGCCGCCGAAGGAGATGATGACGTCGCCGCCGCCCGACCTCAGCGTGTTGATCTGCGAGGTGAACGAGCCGACGGACGTGTCGCCGTCCTCCCACTGCGCGGTGCAGCCGGACTTGGGGATCAGGAAGGCGAGTGTGTAGAACTTCGTGCCCGAGGCGCTCTTGTCGGCGGCCATGTCGCCGACGGTGTCGCTGCTGAGCTCCAGGTAGGGGGCGGAGTAGTGGGCCGGGAAGGCGGACGCCGCCTGCGCGGGGAGGGCGCCGGCGGCGAGGAGTCCGGCCGAGCCGATGCTCGCCGCGAGGCAGAAGGCGGCGAGGCGTGAGGTTCTGTTCATACGGGCCCTTCGGACGGTCGGCGCCGCGGGGAGGGGCGCCGCTGGACGGAGAGGACGGAGAGGGGGGACGGCAGGCCGTGCGAACGGACGCGGCGGGCCTGGGGGAGCGCACGCCGCTGATGCGTTAGGAAACTTTCTTAACAGTCAACGGATAGTGGCCTCCCCGTCCGCGGCTGTCAAGAGTCCGGGTGAGGAACGGGTGAACGGGCGCGCCAGCCCGGGCGGTTGCCCGGGCCGGCGCCGACGGACCGTCAGTCGCCCTTGGGGTACGACCGCTTCACGTGGCCCTTGAGGTCGGCGTCCAGGTAGCCGCTGCCGTAGTCGTCGGAGAGGTAGACCTTGAGGGACGGGGCCTCGTCGAAGTCGTCGTACTCCACGATGACGTAGGTCGCCGTCGGCTTGGGGACCTTCAGGGTCTTGTGCGCCCGGGCCAGCAGCGCGGGAACCACGTTCCAGTCGTAGTCCTTGAGGTTCACGACCTTGTCGTCGGGCCCCAGGGTGTCGAACGGCTCGTGGGTGACCGAACCGTCCCGGTAGGTGAGGTCGTCGACGTTCTTCGGGTTCTGCGGGGTCGGCGCCTCCGCGCTGGCGAAGTCCTCGTAGAAGGTCAGGTCCTTCACCTGCGAGTCGTGGATGTACGGACCCAGCGCGTTCACGACCGTGCGCATGCCGGCCGGTGTGAGCAGCGTGCCGGCCGGCGCGGGGCCGGAGGTGGCGGGGTCCGTGGCGGCGGAGGAGGGCGTCCCCTTCGAGGCCAGCGGCGCCGGACCCGTGCTGCTGAGCGTCGTCGGCGGGTTCGCGTGCGCACCCGCGTGGTTGTTGTGGGGGACCAGCGCCCACACGCCGAAGCCCACGACGGCGATCGTGCCGGTCGAGGAGAGGATCGCCAGGGCCGCCTTGGCCCCCGAGCGGCGATTGTGCGGTGCCGTGTGGTTCGCCGGGGTGTGCGGCGGGCCGTAGCCCGCGGGTCCGTACCCGGGCGGGACCTGGTCGTGGGGCCCGTAGGCCGAGGGTATGAGCCCGCCGCCCTGCGGCGGGGGCGTGTGCTGGCCGCTGGTGTGCGGCGGTGTCTGCCCGCCGCTGCCGAACGCCGGGTGCGGTGTGTGCTGCCCGCCGCCGTACGGCGGGACGGGCGGCGGAGTGCCGGGCGTGCCTCCGGCGGCGGGGTGCCGCGGGTGCGGCCCCGCCGTCCCGGTGGCCGCGTCGCCGGAGTACGGCGGAGCGGGGAACGGCGCCGCCATCGGTCCGGTCGGCCCGCCGCCGACGAGTTCGGCCGTCGCGAGCATCCGGTCCATGTCGTCGGCGTCCGGGCGCGACGCGGGGTCCTTGGCGAGGATCGCCGACAGCAGTGGGCTCAGCGCGCCGGCCCGGGTGGGCGGCGGCAGCGGCTCGTCGAGCACCGCGGCCAGCGTGGCCAGCGCGGTGCTCCGGCGCAGCGGGTGGTGGCCCTCGACGGCCACGTACAGCATCATGCCCAGCGACCACAGGTCGGAGGACGGGTCGCCCTCCCGGCCGCGGATGCGCTCGGGCGCGATGTACTCCGGCGAGCCGATCAGCGCGCCGGTCGCCGTCAGGGCGGTGGAGTTCTGCACCGCGGCGATGCCGAAGTCGGTGAGCACGGGCGTGCCCACCGCCTGGGGGCCGACCTGCGGGGCGCCGGCCGTCCGCAGCAGCACGTTGCCGGGCTTGACGTCCCGGTGCTGCACGCCCGCGGCGTGCGCCGCCCGCAGCGCGCTGAGCACCCCGCGGCCCACCCATGCCGCCTCGGCCACGGTGAGCGGCCCGCGCTCGAGCCGGTCGGCCAGGCTGCCGCCGGACACCAACTCCATCACGAGCCAGGGGTAGGGGTGTTCGGCGCTGTCCACGATGTGGTGGATGGTCACCACGTTCGGGTGCTGGAGCCGGGCCAGCGCCCGGGCCTCGCGCAGCACCCGCTCGCGCATCTGCCGCGCGCCCTCCGGGTCGGCGGCCTCCACGGCCAGGTCCGGCGGACGGACCTCCTTGAGCGCGACCTCGCGGTCCAGGGCGGTGTCGCGGGCCCGCCACACCAGGCCCATGCCTCCGCCGCCGAGACGGTCCAGCAGCTGAAAACGGCCGTCGATGAGCCGCGCCGGCGGTCCCCCAGGGTTCATGGCCGTCATCGTAGAGGACGCCCCCGTTCCGCGCGGATCCCGCGTGGCGCCACCCCTCCTCCGGCCGGCCGCCGGCATGAGTCGGCGGCCGCCCGGAGGGTCCGTCAGGCGCGCCCCGGGGGGAGGGGGCGCGGGATCAGGCCCGGTTCAGGACCAGTTGGTGCCGCCGGCGTAGTCGGAGGCGAGTGCGGAGTTGATGCCGGAGATGATCGAGGTGTTGGTGGTGACGAAGCCCAGCTCGCGGTTCTTGTTCAGCGAGGCGCTGGAGAAGTTCTGCGAGCCGACGTCCACCTGCGCGGCGCTGGTGCCGTAGTCGGCGACGATCGCCTTGGCGTGGATGTAGAGCGAGGCGGTGTAGGCATAGGTGTGCACGTGCACGCCCGCCGCCGTCAGCGCGTCGAACTCGCTGCCGTACTCGTTGTCGTCGTTGGTCATGGTCACCTCGACGTTCACCCCGCGCTTGGCGGCGTTCTCCAGCGCGGTGACGACCGTGGCGTAGCCCATCTCCTCGTTCTCCACCGACAGGCTCTTGGTGGCGCCGTTGATGATCCCGAGGATCTGCGTCTGCGCGTCGGTGGGGCTCCACACCAGGTGGTCGCCGTCGGTCGGGGTGACGGCGGTGCCCGCGAAGTCGGCGTTGAAGACCTTCTCGATCGCGTTGACGTCGAAGGAGTTGTTCTCGATGACCGCGAAGTCGCGGCTGGTCGAGTAGTACTGACTGGTGAGGTTGCCGCTCATGATCGCGGTGGTGGCGCCGTCGACCGTGACGGTCTTCTGGTGGGTGGCGGCGTAACTGGTCAGTGCCCAGTGCGTGGGCACGCCGTTGGCGTTGAGGTAGGTGTACGCCGAGGTGTTGTTGGACTTCTCGAGGTTCTGGTCCAGGACGACGCGGACCGTCACCCCGCGGGCCGCCGCCGCGGCCAGGTCGTGCTCGGCGGTGGTGTCGGTCAGCTCGTACATCGTCATGTCGATGCTGGTGGTGGCCGAGTTGATCAGGTTGTAGATGGCGCCGTAGCCGGCGGAGGGCTCGGTGACCAGGGTGTACGTGACCGCGTGAGGGGTGGTGGCGGACGGGGTGGCCGCGGCCGTTCCGGCCGTGCCGGCGGTTCCGGCGGCGGCCAGCGCGACGGCCGAGAGCAGACCGGCGGAACGGGTGTGCAGGCGGGACATGCGTACCTCGCGGGTGGGGGAGTATGTCATGTCCAGGACAGCACAGTGTTGCCCGTTGATCCACATAGCCGGGGCGAACTCCAGGGTCGGAATTGGTAAAGTCCCGCCCGCCACTCCCGTCCCACACGCCCCCTCGGACGCGTGCCGTCCGTCGCCCGCCGCGGGTCGCCGCCGCGCCCCGGAAAATGCGATGGGACTCGGCCCGCCGGAGCCCTAGGCTGCCCCGATGACCACTGACGACCGTATCGGACCGCCGCATTTCGGCACCGAGCGCGAGACGCTCCGGGCCTTCCTCGACTACCACCGCGCGACGCTCGCCATGAAGTGCCGGGGGCTGACGGACGAGGAGCTGCGGCAGCGCTCGATGCCGCCCTCCACGCTGACCCTGCTCGGGCTGGTGCGGCACATGGCCGAGGTCGAACGCGCCTGGTTCCGCCGGGTGTTCGAGGACCACGACGCGCCCATGGTCTGGTCGGAGACGATCGACTTCCAGGCCGCCTACGACGCGAGCCGGTCCACCCGGGCCGAGGCGTTCGGCGCGTGGGAGGCCGAGGTGGAGACCTCACGGCGGATCGAACGGGCCGCCGGGTCCCTGGACCTGGCCGGCTACCAGCCGCGCTGGGAGGAGGAGGTCTCGCTGCGGATGGTGATGGTGCACGTCCTGCTGGAGTACGGCCGGCACAACGGCCACGCGGACTTCCTGCGCGAGGGCGTGGACGGCACCGTCGGCGCCTGACCGGGCCGGGGCGCGCCTGCCCCGGTCCCTCGCGTCCGAACGTCCGCGCACCTTCCCCCGCTGCCCCCGGCGCGCCTGCTCCCCCTGATCCCCCGTGCTCCCTCGTCGTCCCCCGTGGCCGGTCCGGCGGCCGGTCAGGACAGGCAGCCGACGTGCGCCAGCGCCTGCTTGAGCAGCACCCCCTGGCCGCCGGGCATCTCCTCCTGCAACTGCGGGGACGACGCCTCCTGCGGCGTGAACCACACCAGGTCGAGCGCGTCCTGCCGGGGCCGGCAGTCGCCCGCCACCGGGACCACGTAGGCGAGCGACACCGCGTGCTGGCGCGGGTCGTGGTAGGGCGTGATGCCGAGCGTGGGGAAGTACTCGGCCACCGTGAAGGGCTGGAGCGAGACCGGGATCCGCGGCAGCGCCATCGCGCCGAGGTCCTTCTCCAAGTGCCGCAGCAGCGCGTCCCGGACCCGCTCGTGGTGCTGCACCCGGCCGGAGACGAGGGTGCGGCTGACCGTCCCGTCCTGACCGATGCGCAGCAGGAGTCCGACGTGCGTGACCTCCCCGCTGTCGTCCACCCGGACCGGGACGGCGTCGACGTACAGGATCGGCATGCGGGCGCGCATCTGCTCCAGTTCGTTCGGAGCGAGCCAGCCGGGCGAGGTTTCGGTCATGTCAGCCATTGGCGCATCGTACGTCGCGCCGCCCGCGGCCGAGACGGCCTCCGCCCGTTACGCCGATCCGGGCGGCGGCGCGGAACCCGGTGGACCCCTGGTTGTTGCGTGCCTGTCATCAAACCCCCGGAGACTGGTGATCAGCGGTCACTGTTCCGGCGCCGGACACCGGGAGTAGCCTGCCCCGACGGTGCCACCCGCAAGGGTCGCCGGTGCGGCGGAGGCCTGACCCGGCGACCGTCCGAGCAAGGGGTTCAGCATGTCCGTGCTTTTCAGGTTTCCCCGGTTTCCCCGGGCTCCCCGACGTCTGTCCCGTGCGAAGGTGATCGCGCTGCTCGCGGCGGCGCTCGTGGCGGCCGGTGTGACGGTGGCCCAGCCCGCCGCGGCCGACGACCCGCCGGCGCCGCCCGGCACGCCGACCGCCACCGCGTTCGACGGCACGCCCACGGTCGGCCCGCTCTTCCGCGACGGGCTCGGCCAGGACCACGGCTGCACCGCCAGCGTGCTGGCCAGCCCCCGCCACGACCTCCTGCTGGCCGCCGCCCACTGCCTCTACGGCACCGCGGCCGGCTGGCAGTTCGCCCCCGGCTACGACAAGGGCGCGACCCCGTACGGGGTGTGGACGGTCACCCACGTCTTCGTCGACCCGCGGTGGATCAAGGACCAGGACCCGCAGCACGACTACGCCGTCCTCCAGGTCGCCGACCACCGCGGCCACGGCCACGACGTCGCCGTCCAGGACGTGACCGGCGGCAACTACCTGGGCCTGGCCCCGCGTCCGGGGCAGACCATCACCGACGTCGCCTACAACGCCGGCATCGACGACCAGCCGGTCCACTGCGCCACCACCGTCTACACCACCGACGGCTACCCGACCTTCAACTGCCACGGCTACGTGGGCGGGAGCAGCGGCAGCCCGTGGCTGGTGACGGCGCCGGGCTCGAAGCTCACCTACGTGGAGGGCGTCATCGGCGGCCTGCACCAGGGCGGCTGCTACGAGTACACCTCCTACTCGCCCAGGTTCACCGCGGACGTCTACACGCTGCTGATCCGCGCGACCTTCGGCGTGCACCCGGACACCGCTCCCGAACCGGGCGGCGACGGCTGCTGAAAGGCGCGAGGGGTGTGCCCCGCGGCGGACCGCGGCGCACACCCCTGTCGCGCGGCCGGTGCGGAGGAGGACCGGCCGGCGCGGCTCAGTAGCGGTCGAGGATCAGCTGGGTCTTGAGGATGTCGCCGGTGTAGAGCCAGCCGTGGGACTGGGCGACGGAGATGGCGTCGGCGTGCAGCTGCGCGGCGTCGCCGTAGTCGTCGGTCTTCAGCGACAGTTCGACCACGTAGTCCGTGCCGGTGCCGCTCGCGCCGACCACCGGGAGCACCTCGATGCTCGCGTCGTCGGAGGACTCCCAGGCACCCGAGTAGGTCTTCGAGGTCACCGGGCCGTGCTCGCGCGAGGCCTGGAGCGTGTCCTTGCCCCAGTTCTTGCTGCCCCAGTCCTCCAGCTTGCCGGGGATCTCGTTGACCAGCCAGCCGAGGCCCGTGGAGGCCGAGGGCATCGACGTGCCGGAGTAGCTGTCGCCGCTGTGGCTCTTCTCGTTGCTGAAGCTGAGGGTCTGCTTGGCGTACCCCCAGTCGACCTCGCAGTCGTAGTTGGTGTCGCTGCTGTCGAAGCCCTCCGCGTTCGCCTCGTCCAGGGCCGCGTCGATGTCGCCGCCGCTGATCGGGAAGCGCTTCTTGTAGCTCTCCTCGAAGTCGTCACCCGACTTGTGCCGGAGGCGGACGTCCCAGCCCTGGGCGTTCAGTTCCTGGTCGTCGGTGTCGAAGTAGGCGTACGCGCGCGACTTCGCCGAGCCGGTGATGCCGAACGCCGCCTTCACCGCCGCGGTCGGGTTGTGCGACGAGTCGAGCGCCGCCGTGGTGAGGTCGATCTTCACCTCGTACGTCGGGACGGCGTTGGAGTCGGCGTGGGCCGACGCGGCGGGGGACAGGACGACGGCGGTGGTGGCCAGGACGACCGCGGGGGCGGCGGCGTACCGGCGAGCCCAGGAGGTGATGGTCATGACAATAACCATGCCCGCTGCCGGTGGCACCCATGGTCGTCGGCGGTGAAGGGGCGGTGTCCGTCACGTGACCGTCCGGCGACTTTCCTGGGAGTGAACGCCGAAGCCCTCAGGCCCGGCTGACACCCCGTCGGAAGGCCCGCACGGCTGCTCCGACCGCCGCTCGCGTCACGCCCGGCGGGCCCCGTCCGAGCTCTGCTGGAGCCAGGCGGCGAGCTGGCCGGCCAGCTGGGCGTGGCCCCGGCGCACCCGCGCCTCCACGATGCCCGCCGGCACCTCGGTGATCTCGGCTATCTCCGCCACCGGGAGCTCCTCGACATCGGCGAGGTAGAGGGTGATCCGGACGATCGGGGCGAGGGTGTCCTTCGCGCCGAGGATCACCTTGTCCGGCGAGCCCGAGGTGCCGGACGTCGTCCGGCGCGCGGTGCGGGCCGGCGGCTCGGCCTCGAACCAGGCGCCGACCAGGTGCCCGTAGAGCCACCCGGGCACCGAGGTCTCCGGCTGCGCCCAGTGGAAGTCGCGCAGCGCGCGCTCGAAGGTGCGCTGGACCAGCTCCTCGGCCGCGGCCGGGTCGGAGGTCATCCACAGCGCGCCCGCGTACACGCGGTCGAGGTGCACCAGCACCTCGCGCTCGAAGGCCCCGCCACCCATGCCGGTGCCGGCGTACGGGGGGTGAATCACCGCGGTGCTCATGTCGCACTCCTCACGGGACGGGCCGCGTTCCATCGATGATCGATCAAATCACCGCGGTGGATGTGGTGTCCAACACAATGTCCGAATCGATGCGATAGACGCTGTCTATGGCCGGTTCACGGCCGGTTGCGGCTTCCTCGGGCCCGGCGGATAAAGGCGAGGCAAACGTTGCTCCTGATTTGGATCACGGCGGCGTGCATGACGCGCGTAGAGGAAAGGCTCGTGCTCGACGGGTACATGCCATGAATCGATCTCGGGAAGGGCGTCATGCGGCACGCAGCAGAAGGCGGCAGGATCAGACAACGCGGGCGACGGGCGGCCGTGGCCACGGCCGGCGCGGCGGCCCTGGTGGGAGCGATGGTGACGCTGACCGGGGGCGCGGCCTCCGCCGTCTCGCCCGACGTGGTGGTCAGCCAGGTCTACGGGGGCGGCGGCAACAGCGGCGCCCCCTACGCCGACGACTTCGTCGAGCTCTACAACCGCGGCACCGCGAGCGTGCCGCTCACCGGCTGGAGCGTGCAGTACGCCGCGGCCACCGGCTCGTCCTGGTCGAAGACCGCGCTGTCCGGCAGCATCGCCCCCGGCGCGCACTACCTCGTCCAGGAGGCCGCGGGCAGCGGCTCCGGCGCGGCCCTCCCCACCCCCGACGCCACCGGCACGATCGCGCTCAGCGCGACCACCGGCAAGGTCGCCCTGGTCACGACCACCACGGCACTGACCTGCGCCACCGGGTGCGCGACCGCGTCCGGCGTCCGCGACCTCGTCGGCTACGGCAGCGGCGCCAGCTCCTACGAGACCGCGCCGGCCGCCACGCTCTCCAACACCACCGCCGCCCTGCGGGCCGGCGGCGGCTCCGTGGACACCGACGACAACGCCACCGACTTCCAGGCGGCCGCGCCCACCCCGCGCAACACCAGCTCGGGCTCCGGCTCCGGCGGCACCCGCATCCACGACATCCAGGGCGCCGCGCACATCTCCCCGTTCAACGGCAAGAAGGTCACCGCCGTCCCGGGCGTGGTCACCGCCAAGTCCACCACCGGCTTCTGGATGCAGGACCCCACGCCGGACGCCGACCCGGCCACCAGCGAGGGCATCCTCGTCTACACCGGCAGCGCCCCCCAGGCGGCGGTCGGCGACTCGGTGACCGTCGACGGCACGGTGGCCGAGTTCCGGCCCGGCGGCACGAGCGGCGCCACCAACCTCACCACCACCGAGATCGAAGCGCCCACCGTCACCACCGTGGCCCACAACGTCGCGCTCCCGGCGCCGGTGCTGGTCGGCCCCGGCGGCCGGGTGCCGCCCGCCACCGTGATCGAGGACGACGCCACCGGTGACGTGGAGACCAGCGGCACCTTCGACCCCGCCAACGACGGCATCGACTTCTGGGAGTCGATGGAGGGCATGCGGGTCGAGATCGACAACGCCGCCGTGGTGGGCCCGACCAACTCCTACGGCGAGGTCGAGGTCGTGCCGCCCGGCAGCACCACCCGCACCAACCGGGGCGGCATCGTCTTCCAGCAGAACGACCCCAACCCCGAGCGGGTGATGCTCGGCGACCTGCTGGCGCCCACCCCGACGGTGAACGTGGGGGACACCCTGACCGGCCCCACCGTCGGCGTGCTCGACTACGACTTCGGCGACTACGAGATCGACGTCACCGCCACCCCGGCCGTGCACAGCGGCGGCATCGCGCAGGAGGTCACCACCGCCCCGACCGCCGGCCAGATGTCGACGGCGACCTTCAACGTCGAGAACCTGGCCCCGTCCGACCCGCAGACCAAGTACGCGGGGCTGGCCCAGGAGATCGTCACCAACCTCAAGGCGCCCGACCTGGTCGCCCTGGAGGAGGTCCAGGACAACGACGGGACGACCGACGACGGCGTGGTCGACTGCTCCCAGACGATGGCCAAGCTGACCGCCGCCATCTCCGCCGCCGGCGGGCCGAGCTACAGCTACCGCCAGATCAGCCCGACCAACGACGCGGACGGCGGCGAGCCGGGCGGCAACATCCGCCAGGTCTTCATGTTCCGCACCGACCGGGGGCTGGCCTTCACCGACCGCTCCGGCGGCACCGCCACCACCGCGGACTCCGTGGTGAACACCGGCGGCGTCCCGTCGCTTAAGTACTCGCCCGGCCGGATCGCCCCGTCCGACTCCGCCTGGAACGCCAGCCGCAAGCCGCTGGCGGGCGAGTTCACCTGGCAGGGCAAGCCGGTCTTCGTCATCGCCAACCACTTCGACGCCAAGCTCGGCGACGACCCGCTGTACGGGCACTACCAGCCGCCCGCCACGTCCTCGCTGGCCCAGCGCGAGAGCCAGGCCACCTTGGTGAAGAACTTCGTCGACCAGATCCTCGCGGTGGACGCGAACGCGTCGGTCATCGTGCTCGGCGACCTGAACGACTACGACTTCTCGCCGACCGCGAACATCCTGACCGCCGGCGGCTCGCTGGTGGACCTGCCCCGCACGCTGCCGCTCGCCGAGCGGTACACCTACGTCTACGAGGGCAACTCCGAGGTCCTGGACCACATCCTGCTGTCGCCCGCGCTCGCGGCCAAGGCGTACAGCTACGACGTGGTGCACGTGAACTCCGAGTTCGCGAATCAGCTCAGCGACCACGACCCGCAGGAGGTGCGCATCCCGCTGTCCTGACCGCCGCGGCGCCGGACCGGCGTACCCCGTGATGTACCTATGTCGAATAGCTATGTACGATAGCTATCGTGGACGATCACGAGGTACGCCTGTTCCGGACCCAGATGAAGCTGCTGCAGCGCCGGCTGCGCCGTGAGGTGCTGCCGGTGCACGGCCTGTCCCGCACGGCCGTGCAGGTGCTCACCGCGGTCGAGCGCTCCCCGGAGCCGCCGCAGCCCCGGCAGCTCGCCGAGACCACCCAGATGACCAGCTCCAACGTGGCCGCCGCGCTGCGCGAGCTGGAGGCGGCCGGCACCGTCGAACGGCGCCGCCACTCCGATGACGCCCGCCGGGTCTCGGTGCTCATCACCGCCCACGGCCGCTCGCTGGTGGCCGACATCCGCAGCGAGCGGGACAGCTGGCTCGGCCGGGCGGTGGAGACCCTTCTGGACCCGGAGGAGCAGCGCAGGCTGCTCGCGGCGGGTGCGCTCCTCCAGCGGCTCGCGGACTTCGAACCCGCCGCGGCGGGTGGCGCGACAACCGCGGCACGGGTCACGGCAACGGCCGCCGCACAGGCTTCCGCGCGGGCCCGCGCCTCGGCGCCGCGCCCGTGAGCCCGCCCGCGGCGCCGGCCGGCCGGCCGGCCCTGCGCGCCCTGTCCTCGCTGTCGGTGCGCAACTACCGCCTCTACTTCTGGGGCTACTCGATATCCGTCGCCGGCACCTGGATGCAGAGCCTGGCCCTCGGGCTGCTGGTCCTGCGGCTGACCGGCAGCGGCAGCGACCTCGGCCTGGCCACCGCCGCCCGCTTCCTGCCGTACGTCGTCCTGGGGCCGGTCGGCGGCCTGATCGCCGACCGGTACGACAAGCGGCGGCTGCTGTACGTGACCCAGTCCAGCTCCGCCTGCGTCGCCCTGCTGTTCGCCGTCCTCACCGCCCTGAAGATGATCGACGTCGGCCTCGTCATCGGCCTGTCGCTGGCGCTGGGCGCGCTCACCGTCTTCGACAACCCCGCCCGGCAGAGCCTGATCGCCGAACTCGTCCCCCGTGAGCAGCTGCCCAACGCGGTGACGCTGAACTCGGTGTCGGTCAACCTCGCCCGGGTGCTCGGCTCGGCGGCGGGCGGCGCGCTGGTCGCCGCGGTGGGGACGGCCACCTGCTTCGCGATCAACGCCCTCTCCTTCACGGCGGTGATCGTCAACCTCGCGATGATGCGGCAGTCCGAGATGCTCTCCGTGGACCGGCCGCCGCGCCGCAAGGGGCAGATCCGCGAGGGGATGCGGCACGCCCGGCGGACCCCCGCGCTGCTGCTGCCGCTGGTGATGATCACCGTCACCGGCATGCTCGCCCAGGAGTTCCCGGTCACGCTGCCGCTGATGGCCCGCGGCGCCTTCCACAGCGGCGCCGGCACCTACGGGGCGATGGCCGCGGTGATGGCCGCGGGCGCGGTGGTCGGCGGCCTGGTCAGCGCCGGGCGCCGCGACCGCCGGGCCCGCACCCTGCCGCCGGCCGGCATCGGGTGGGGGCTGGCCATCCTCGCCGCCGCCCTCGCGCCGAACCGGTTCTGGGAGCTCGTCGCGCTGCCGTGCGTCGGCTACGGCACCATCACCTTCAACTCGCTGTCCAAGACCGTCCTCCAGCTCGCGGCGGCGCCCGAGATGCGCGGCCGGGTGATGTCGCTGTGGGCGATGGCCTGGGGCGGGACGACCGTCGTGGGCGGCCCCCTCGTCGGCTGGATCGGCGAGCAGTTCGGCAGCCGCTGGTCCCTGGTCGCGGGCGGCCTGCCCACGGTGCTGCTCGGGCTGGTCATGTGGCCCGCCCTGCGCCGCACCGACGGCACGCTCGGTGACAGGGCCGCCACGCCCCGGCGCCCGCTGCCCGCCCTCGCCGGCGCCGGCTGGCACGGCCGCCGCCGGGCTGCTTCGCTGGAAGGGACGGCTGTCGGCGCGGGAGCGAGGCTCGATCATGAACGGGACAGGCGAGGCGCACCTCCACATCCAGCGGATGCGGGCGAGGGTCCGGGCGGCGGAGGACGAGGCCGAGCGGACCAGTAATCCCGAGGAGCGGGAGCGGCTGCGGCGCGAGATCCGGCGGATCCGGTTCGACTGCGAGCAGGAGAGCATGATGGCAGCCGGCGACATCTACCCCACGGAGTAGGCCCGCCGCCCCACCGGACGGGCCCGCCTCCTCCCCACGCAGCCGGTGCGCTTGAGCCGGTCGCGCCCTCCGCCGGATCAGTCGAGGTGGAAGACCTCCTCCGCCGGGGCCCACCACTCGCCCTCCGCCGCGCTCCCGACCGGCTCCTGGCACGGGTCGGTGAGCTGCCACCACGCGCGGGTGGACGGGTCGGCCGCGATGGCGGCGGTGTCGGCCGCGTAGTCGTCGCCGGAGTACTCCAGATAGCTGAAGAGCAGCCCGTCCCGCAGGAAGATCGAGTAGTTGCCGATGTGCGCCCGCTTGAGGGCGGCCAGGACGTCGGGCCAGGCCGCCGCGTGCAGGGCGCGGTACTCCGCCTCCTTCTCGGGGCGCAGCCGGATCACGGTGGCGAAGCGGCGCATGGTCTCTTCCTCCGGGAGGGGAACGGGGACGGAGCGGGAACGGCCGCTTCCGCCCGAGGGGTGGACCACGAGTCTCACGCGTGGGCGGCCCGGTCGGCTAGGGCGTACGGGTGTCGACGTGGCACAGGTGCACGGTGCCGTCCGGGCGGGCCGGGTAGGAGGGGTCGATCCGCCACCCCTGCTCGGCGGCCACCCGCAGTACGGCGTGGGCGCCGATGCCCCGGTGGTGCCAGGAGCGCACCGAGACCCGGCGCAGGATGCGGCCCTCGCCGTCGGCCAGGTAGCCCTTGCCCGGGTCCCGGGCCAGTTCGGTCCGGAACAGCGCGGGCAGGTGCTCGCGCAGGTGGGCGAGGTAGGCGTCCTGGCTGCCACGCAGCTCCAGCGACCGCAACCGCGGCAGGAAGACGAACGTGGACAGCGGTACGGCCGGCCGGCGCGGCAGCGGCCCCCACGGGGCGCCCGGCGCGGGCGGCGGTCCGTACGGGTCGGGCACGCCGGTGAGCGGCGGGGGCGGGATCAGCCGGACGAACGGCAGCCGGTCCGCGGGGTCCTTGGCGTTCTCCCGGTCCACGGACCAGCCGCGCCGCCCGGCCAGCTGCTCCATCGCGGCCGAGTCCAGCCCGCGGTAGTGCCGTACGGGCAGGTCGCACACGGCGCGCCGGACCCCGTCGGGCGGCAGCTTGGCGGGCTCCCAGCCGCTGCTCTTCTCGGCCTTGGCGAAGGACTCGGCGAGCAGGGAGTCGGTGAAGGGCGCCCAGGATTCGGCCCGGCCGCTCCACTCCGCGCGCAGCCGCCGCCAGGAGATGGCGGCCGTGGAGAACCTGAACATGCCCTCCGACGGGCCGACGTTGGCGTTGCCGGCGCTGTCCGCCCAGATCGCCAGCACCAGCACGCCGACGGCGAGCAGCACCCACACCGGGATGTAGACGAACTGGAGCACGAACTGCGCGAGCAGGCCGATCCGGGAGCGCCGAGGCGCCGGTCCGAAGCCGTGCCCGGCGGCCGCCCGCGGATCCGGCCGTGCGGGCTGCTTACGGTCCGGCTGCCAGGGAGCCTGCGGGTCCGGGTAACCGTACGGCTGCCGGTACGGCTGGTGGGCCGCCGGTCCGGCCGGCTGTTGGTACGGCTGTGCGGGGCCGGGCGCCGGGGCCGGGTACGCGCTCCCGTACCGCGGGTCGAACCCGCCGCCGCCCGGCTGTCCCTGGGGGTTTCCTGCGTAACCGTGACCGCCGGGTCCGCCGGGGGGTGTCGTCATGGGTCTCCTCGTCGGGTGCGCGTCCCCGCGGCGACGGCAGGGTGCCCGCCGGCGGACCGGCGCCGCCGGCCACGCGGCGGCGCCCCGTCGATGGGGGCGGCGGGGCGGCGGGGACGAGAACGTGCGGACCGATCATCCGGCCACGGCCGGGAGATGTCCATGGCCTGCCGGAACGCGCCCGGGCCGCCGCGAAGCGGCTGCTGACGCGGCGTCATGCGGTCGGCGCGGCCGGGAGGCCAGTAATGACGGCGTCGCCCCGTCCGCCGCGGGTGCGGTACGGCCCCGCCGGGACGGCTCCCCGCCCCCGCCCGCGCGGCCGAACTTCCACCGGTCGTCCCGGAGTTCTCCCCGAGTGGGGCATATGCGGCGGATCGGGTTCCGGGTGTCGGCTGCACCTGACGACCCGTCAACTTTGAGCAGGCTGGACTGGCTCAGCGCCCGTCCCACAGCGCGGCGACGGCCGGCGCGGCGGCGCGGCCCTGGACGAGGCCGGCCCGGGCGGCGGGGCCGCGGGCGGCCGGGTCGAGCGGGTCGGGGCCGAAGGCGGCCAAGGCGTCCTCGTCGGGGGTGACGACCTCGATCCGGTCGCCCCGCGCGGTGCCCGCCGCGGTGTCCGCGTCGAGAACCGGGTCCGGCAGGGGGGCGAGGACCAGGATCCGGCGGTGGCCCACGGCGAGGTCGAGGTTGGCCATGGACCGCACCGCGCCGTCGAAGTAGCCGGCGCCGTCGACCGTCGCGGCGGGCCAGACGCCCGGGATCGCGCAGCTGGCCGCCACCGCGTCGACCAGGTCGGCGCCGGAGGAGCGGTCGAAGAGCTTCGTCTCGCCGGTGGCGGCGTTCACGGCCACCAGGGAGAGCGGGCCGGCCGGCCACGCGTGCGAGGGGAGCCGCGCCGCGATCACCCGGCGCCGCTCGTCCTCCGCCACCGTGTCCGCGGTCAGCGCGAGCTCGCCCATCCGGCGCAGGCGCTGGAGCGGGTCGGCGAGCTCGGCGTTCAGCTCCTCTCCGTACGCCAGGATCTCGGCGAGCGCGCCCTCCCGGGGGCGCGGCTCCCGCGGCTGGAGGTCCGGGTCCGCCTGGGCGCGCAGCAGCGCCGGCAGGTCCGTGCCGCTGGTGATCTGGGCCCCCGCGACGGCGCCGGCGGAGGTGCCGAGGACGAAGCCGGCGTCCCTGACGTCCGTGCCCTCCTCGGCGAGGCCCGCGACCACGCCGGTGGCCCAGGCGGTCCCGGCGAGCCCGCCGCCGCCCAGCACCAGTGCCCGCTCGTCCTCCATGGCCTCCACCTCGCTCCCGTTCGACGGGATCGGCCGGCCCGACGCGATCGGCCGGAGCACCGGGCCCGCCGCCCCTGCCTTCCACGCCACCGCACAACCCGCCCGGCCCGGCTAGCCGAGGGCCCGGTCGAGATTGAAGGCGGCGCTGATCAGGGAGAGGTGGGTGAACGCCTGGGGGAAGTTGCCGATCTGCTCGCCGGTCCGGCCGATCTCCTCGGCGTACAGGCCCAGATGGTTGGCATAGGTGAGCATCTTCTCGAAGGCCAGCCGCGCCTCGTCCACCTGCCCGGCCCGCGACAGCGCCTCGACATACCAGAAGGAGCAGATCGAGAATGTGCCCTCCTCGCCGCGCAGGCCGTCGGGACTGGCCTGCGGGTCGTACCGGAAGACCAGCGAGTCGGACACCAGGCCCTCGCCCAGCGCGTCCAGCGTGGACAGCCACTTCGGGTCGGTCGGGGAGATGAACTTCGCCAGCGGCATCATCAGGACGGCCGCGTCGAGCACGTCGTCGTCCTCGTGCTGCACGAAGGCGCGGCGTTCGTCGGACCAGCCGCGGGCCATGATCCGCCGGTAGATCGCGTCCCGCGCGCCCTCCCACCTCGCCGTGTCGGCGGGCAGCCCGCGCCGGCGGGCGATCCGCAGCGCGCGCTCGATCGCCACCCAGCACATCAACTGCGAGTACAGGAAGTGCTGGAGCCCGCACCGGGTCTCCCAGACGCCCTTGTCCGGCTGGTCCCAGTGCGCGCAGACCCAGTCCACGAGGGTGCCGATGGTGTCCCAGTGCCGGCTCGACAGCGGATGCCCCCACTTGTCGTACAGGTAGAGGGAGTCGATGAGCGCGCCGTAGATGTCCAGCTGCAACTGGTTCACCGCGCCGTTGCCGACGCGCACCGGCGCCGAGCCCATGTGGCCTTCCAGGTGGGAGAGTTCGCGCTCGGGCAGGTCCCCGCTGCCGTCGATGCCGTACATGATCTGGAGCGGTCCGCCGGGGCCGTCCTTGAGGGCGACGTCCTCGGACAGGAACCGTACGAACGCCTCGGCCTCGTCGGTGAAGCCCAGCCGCAGCAGCGCGTAGATGCAGAACGCGGCGTCGCGCACCCACACGTAGCGGTAGTCCCAGTTGCGCTCGCCGCCCACCTGCTCGGGCAGGCTGGTGGTCGGCGCGGCCACGATCGCCCCGGTCGGGGCGTAGGTCAGCAGCTTCAAGGTGAGCGCCGAGCGGTGCACCATCTCCCGCCAGCGGCCCCGGTAGCGCGACTGGGACAGCCACCGGCGCCAGTACCGCACGGTGGCGCCGAACAGGTCCTCCGCCTCCGTCACCGCGCAGGCCCGCGGCTGGACCGTGTCGCTGATCCGGTCCAGGGCGAAGACCGCGGCCTCGCCCTCGTGCAGCTTGAACGAGGACCAGGCGTCGGGCCCGTCGGTCTCCACCGGCACGCTGGAGGTCAGCGCGAGGGAGAGGTCCTCGGTCTCGAAGACGGTGTGGCCCTGGTCGGTGCCGGTCACGGTGTGCGGATGGCGGCCGTAGTCGAAGCGGGGCGCCACCCGTGCGGTGAACGGCAGCGCGCCGCGCACGCACAGCACCCGCCGGATCAGCCGGTGCCGGTCCGCCTCGCGCGAGTCGTCGATGATCGGCATGAAGTCCTGGACCTCGGCGACGCCGTTGTCCGCGAAGAAGCGGGTGATCAGGATGTTCGTGTCCGGGAAGTAGAACTGCTTCGTGCGGGCCGGCACGTCCGGGGCCAGCGTGAAGGAGCCCCCTCGGTCGGCGTCCAGGATCGAGGCGAAGACGCTCGGGGCGTCGAAGCGGCCGCAGCAGTACCAGTCGATCGTGCCGTTCGTGCCCACCAGTGCGGCGGTGCGCAGATCGCCGATCAGACCGTGCTCGGCGATCGGCAGGTACCTCGGCTCGTCCGCGCGGCTCGGGCGCGGACTCGGCGCAGCGGTCACGGTGACCTCCCGGGACACGGCGGCTCCCCTCCCTTCCACGGTACGACCGCCCGTGGCCCCCGGCGATTCGCCCGGTTCCGCACCCGTTCCGTCGGCGCTTCGCGGCCCATTCGGGCAAAAGCGCAGGACGGCAGTCGGCCGCAGAAACCCCGCAGTTGAACAATGGTCGGCCGTGGTTTACGGACGCGCGGCGCGTGTGGCAAGGTCGAGGCGTTGCTGGGAGGCGACTGAGTGGCTTTGCGCGACGAATGTGCCGCCGGTTCCGGTGGAAACACGGCTTGTCGCCTTCGGTCGGACGGAGTCTCCCGGTGCGGAAATCCTTCGCCTGTGACGGGCGCGGCTGCCGTGCCGCATCGGACGAACCGAACGAGGTCGATATGCCGTCCGCACCTGGCCGCGGGGCGCCGAGGCGAGCCGACGTCGATGCCTTTGACCTCGCCTGAGAGGATGAGAAATGAGCTCTGAAGTAGCAGATGTGATGGCTCACATCGCCAAGGTCGACGGTTTTCTCGAGGACCTCTACATCGGCGAGGACGAACATCTGCGGTCGGCTCTCGAACAGATCGACGCGCGCGGCTGGCCGCCGGCCAGCGTCTCCGGCCCGCAGGGCAAGTTCCTCCACCTGCTGGCGAAGCTCGCGAACGCGCGGAACATCCTGGAAATCGGCACGCTCGGCGGGTACAGCACGATCTGGATGGCCCGCGCGGTGGGCCCGAACGGCCGCGTCATCACGCTTGAATACGATCCCGAGCACGCCGAGGTCGCGAAGTCGAGCATCGCGAACGCGGGCCTCGCGGACGTCGTGGACGTGCGCACCGGCGCGGCGCTGGATCTGCTCCCCAAGGTGAAGGCGGAAGGTCTTCCTCCCTTCGACCTCGTCTTCATCGACGCGGACAAGGAAAACAACGTCGATTACATTTCGTGGGCGGTGGAGCTCTCCCGCCCCGGCGCGATCGTCATCGTGGACAACATCATCTGGTTCGGTGCCGTTCTGGACGAGGAAAGCACGGACGAGAACGCGCGTGGCGCGCGTGCCGCACTGCTCGCCCTGAGCGCCGACGACAGGTTGGACACCACGGTTCTGCAGACCGTGTCCGGCAAGGGCTGGGACGGTTTCGCACTCGCCGTGGTGAAGTGAGGAATTCCGCTCGTGCCGAATGCGTCCCGCCGAGCGCGGGTGTGTTCGGCACGAGCGGCGTTTGCGGACGGTGGCGCCGGAATTGCCGGCCAGGATCCAGTGCTGGGCCCCACAGGTGACTGAAAGGTAGACAGTTTCATGGAATCGGCGATGGTCCTTGTGGTGGGAGGCGGGCCGACGGGTCTCACCCTGGCGTACGACCTGCGGCGTCGCGGTGTGCCCGTGCGCGTCATCGACCGGGCGAGCCGGTTCACCACCGCGTCGCGCGCCAAGGCCGGGGTGCAGCCCCGGACCCTCGAGGTCTTCGACGACTTCGGCGTCATCGACAAGATGCTGGACGCCGGCACGCAGCGGCTGCCCTTCCGGCGGTACCGCCTCGACAAGATGATCAGCGAGGTGGTCCCGTACGAGAAGAACGACCCGCGCCCCGATTCCCCGTACCGCCGCATGCTCTACGTCCGCCAGAACGACGTCGAGCAGGTCCTTCGGGACCGGCTGGCCGAGGTCGGCTGCGAGGTCGAACTGAGCACGACGCTCACCGACTTCACCCAGACCGGCACCGCGGTGGTCGCGACGCTGGAGGGGCCGAACGGCACCGAGACCGTCGAGGCCGCCTACCTGGTGGGCTGCGACGGCGGCGGCAGCACCGTCCGCAAGAAGCTGGGCATCGCCTTCGAGGGCGTCACGGACGAGAGCCAGCGGATGTACGTCGGCGACGTCGAGGTGGACGGCTTGCCCGACGACGCCTGGTACCAGTGGTACGACCTGGAGCGCGGCCTGCTCCTGCTGTGCCCGCTGCACGGATCCCGCTCCTGGCAGATCCAGGCGTCGGCGCACCCCGGCCCCGACGGCACGATCCGGCCCGCGTCGCTGGAGGTGCTGCAGGAGGCGGTCGACCGCGTCAGCGGGATGTCTCTCAAGCTGAGCAACCCGACCTGGCTGTCCGAGACGAAGAAGAACGTGCGGATGGCCGGCGCGCTGCGGTCCGGCCGGGTCCTCATCGCCGGCGACGCGGCCCACGTGCACCCCGTGGGGGGCGCGCTCGGCGCCAACACCGGCGTGCAGGACGCGTACAACCTCGGGTGGAAGCTCGCCCGGGTGGTCAAGGACGGCGCCGACCAGAGCCTGCTGGACACCTACCAGGAGGAGCGCCTGCCGATCGCGGAGTGGACCCTGCGGACGTCCTGCGCCTCGGGCGACCTGATCGCTCACGCCGTCATCTCGGGCACCGGCGGCGCGGAAGCGGGCCTGACCGAGGAGACGATGCAGCTCGGGCTCAACTACCGAGACAGGTCGCTCAGCCGGCACCTCGCCCCTCTCGGCGCCGACGACGATCCGGGGGTACGCGCGGGCGACCGCGCCCCGGACTCGCCGTGCCCGGACGGAACGCGGCTGTTCGACGTCTTCCGCGGCCCCCACGCGACGCTGGTGGGCATGGGCGCCGGTTCCCGTGAGGCGGTCGCGCGGGTGGAATCCGCCGGCCTCGACGGGCTGCGCACCCTGGACCTCCCGTCCCGCCCCGAGACGTACGGGTACAGCGAGGACACCCTGGTGCTGGTCCGGCCGGACGGCTACGTCGGGCTGGTGACGACGGCCGACGACAGCGCCGGAGTCCTCGCCTACCTCGATTTCCTGCGCGCCCCGCGCACGCTCGAGAACAGCTGACCGTCACCGGACCCGGGCCGCTCGCCCCTCAGGGGGAGTTGCGGCTCGGGTCCGGATCGGGCGCGCCCCGCGGCGGGGCGACGGCCACCCGCCGGGAGGCGTGGCGGGTGCCCGTCGTGGCGAACGGGGAGTACCGCGGCACCCAGCGCAGCAGCGCTGCCGCCGCGGCGATGCCCACCGCGCCCATCATCGCGATGCCGGCGGCCAGACTGCCGAGGGTGGCGGCGGCCGACACCACGAGCGGGCCGCCGGCCGAGCCGGAGTCCGCGCACAGCCGCCAGACGCCGAGGAACTGCGAGCGGGTGCGCGGCGGGGCGACGTCGGCCCCCAGCGTCATCAGGATCCCGCTGCCGATCCCGTTGCCGAAGCCCATCAGCATGGCCACCACGGTGAGTTCGCCGAGGGTGTGGGTCAGCGGCAGCGCTGCCTGCGCGCCGCCGAGCACCACCATGGACGGGACGGCGATCCACAGCCGCCCGGCCCGGTCCATGACCTTGCCCGACGGGTAGAAGGTCATCGTGTCGATCAGGCCGGCGATGCCGAACACGACACTGGTCGAGGAGGGGCTGAGCCCCAGGTGCTCCGCCCACAGCGGCAGCACGGTCTGCCGGGTGGCCCGCACCGACCCCACCAGCAGCACGGCAAGCCCCAGGGTCAGGAAGACCCGGCGTTGCTCGCGCAGCACCGAGCGCACCGGCACCGGCTCCCGGGCGTCGGCGGCCGTGTGGTCGGCCACGTCGGGCACGGTCAGCAGGACGACCGCCGTCGCCGCGGCGCACCCCAGCGCGAGCCAGTAGACGTCCCGCACCGGATGGTTCGCCAGCACGGCGGCGCCCAGGAACGGCCCGACGAACGCCCCGACCCGGGACATGCCGCCGAGCGTGGACAGCGCCCGCGCCCGCAGTTCGGAGGGCACGGCCTCGGTCAGGTACGACTGCCGGGCCAGGATGAAGACCGCGTTCGCGGCGCCCGTGACCGTGACGGCCGCGGCGAGCTGCCACACGCTGCGGGCCAGCGCGCACGCGGTCAGCGTCACCAGCAGCACCCCGGAGGCCACCAGCATCGCCCGCCGGTCGCCGAGCCGCGCGGCCAGCGCCCCGGCCGGCACGTCGCCGAGGATCTGGCCGACGCCCAGCAGGGCGAGCACGAGTCCCGCGGTGCCCACCCCCGCGCCGAGCGCGCGGCCGCTGAGCGCGAGGACCGGGGCCAGCGCGCCCATCCCCGTCTCGGCGATCAGCACCGGGAGGAACACCGCGGGGATCAGACTCCGCAGCGACACGGGACGGGAACTCACCTGCTGGCGCCTCACATCGGGACCTTCCGGGCGACGGCCTCCGGACACGGGCCCGCCCCGGTCGGGCGAGAACCGTGGCCCATTCAACTACATGCGCCCCGGTGGCCCGCGCTCACCCCTCCCGCCCGCCCTCCCGCTCGGCCAGCCGGTCCAGGAAGACGCGCTGGGCCGTCACGATCTTCTCCCGGGCCCGTTCCAGGTCCAGCCAGGCCACCCGGTCGATCTCCGGGAACTCCCGCAGCCGGCCCGACCCCTTGGGCCACTCCATGGTGAAGGTGCCGGGCACCACCAGCGCCGGGTCGAGGTCCCCGCGCAGCGCCCACACGGTGACGACCTTGCCGCCGGACTGCCGTGTGTCGCCGAGCGGGAGGAGTTCGCCCTCGGGCACCGGCAGCCCCAGTTCCTCGCGGAATTCGCGCCGCGCCGCTTCCACGGCCGGTTCGTCCGCCCCGTACTCGCCCTTGACCACGCTCCAGGCGCCCGCGTCGCGGCGGGCCCAGAACGGCCCGCCCATGTGCCCGAGGAGCACCTCGATCGGTCCGTCCGCGCCGTCGGGTCCGCGGAAGAGCAGGATCCCGGCGCTGTGCCTGTCCACCACACCCCGATTCTGCCCCGGCCCGGCCCCGGGAGCGGTCAGCCGGAGCCCGTCGGCGCGGGTGTCGCCGGGGAGGAGGCGGCGGGGCCGGGCGCGGTGGAGGTCGGGGTCGGGGCCGGGGTGGCGGGGGCGGCGCGCCGTGCGGACATCTCGCCGAGCGCGCGCTGGTCGGCGAGCGCGATGGCGAGCTGGCCGGCCGCGGTCGGGTGCAGCGGCGCGGCCTCGTCCGGGCCCTGGACGAAGGGCTGGCTGGTGCACACCCCGTGCCGGCGGAAGTTGGGCCGGGCGACGGTGAAGTGGAACGTCCGGGCCCCGCTGCGCAGCACCGCGTTCAGGTCCGCCAGCCGCGAGCGCAGCACCTCCGCCTTCGCGTCCGTCATGCCCTGCTTGGCCAGGCAGCCGATGTCGTTGCCGAACGGCTCGTAGTACTCGTTGATCAGCACCGCCGGGTGGCGGGGGAGGGCGGAGAGCTGTTCGAGCAGGTCCAGGTAGTTCTGCGAGAAGTCGGCCAGCTGCTCCTTGAAGTACGCGGTCGAGGCGGAGTCGTCGCACACCGGCGAGGCGGCGCACAGCCCGGTCAGCACCGCCCAGTTCATGTCGTTCGCGCCCACGCTGAGGATGACCACCGAGGCGCCGGTGGCGCGCTGGGCCACCGACAGCTGGGGCGGTGCCACCTGGTCGCCGCGCACCTGGACACCGAGGACGCCGTTGCTGACCGTGGCGCCGCGGCAGGCGAGGTTGAGCACCTTCCAGTCGTTGACCGCGGCGAGCACCGCCGGGTACGCGTCCGCGCTGCGCCCGCAGGCCCGGTCCAGCGCGGTGGGGTCGTGCACGAGCCGGTTGCCGATGCCGGCCGCCGTGGAGTCGCCCAGCACCACCGCGTGCACGCCCGGCAGCGCGGGGCCCTGGGCGGCCGGCACCGGCTGGGCGGGCGCGCGGCCGACCAGGTCGTCGAGCGTGTGCACCTGGCGCAGCGCGCGGGGGGTGCTGGACGCCAGCAGGTAGATGCCCACGGCGTTCGCCGCCGTGACCACGACGAGCGAGGCGGCCAGCAGGCCGAAGGTGCGGCGGGTGGAGCAGCGGGCGGCGCCGGCGACCGCGACCGTCAGCACGGCCGCGCAGCCTACGGCCACCACCGTCTCCCAGACGCAGTAGCGCTTCCACCCCGCGGCCAGCTCCCGGCTGAGCAGCGGTACGAGCGAGCTGCCCGCGCCGTGGAACGCCTCGTCCACCTGCGAGAAGGTGATCTCGGCGAGCTTCAGGCGCGGCCGGATCGGCCCGTCGAAGTGCGGCTGGGTCGGGATCGCCTCGCCGAACAGGTCCAGCTCGCCCGGGCCGGACCGGCTCAACCCCGGCTGCACGGCGCCGACCTGCACGTTCTGGCCGGCCGCCGACACCGACTGCATCGGCGTGAGGCGCACCGCGAGCCAGATCGAGGCGGCGGAGACCAGGACGAACAGCAGGACGGCCAGCAGCAGGTTGCGGCCCAGCCGCAGCCAGCGGACCCGGGGGACGCGCGATCGCGCGCCGCGCCGCCTCCACCGCGCCTCACCGGCCAGGACCCGCAACGTCAGTGGCCTGCTCACCCTGCGCGGGTACCCGATCCGTCGCCCTCCCAGGACGCCCCGGGGCACAGGTCACCCGGATGCCCGGCCCCCGCCCCCGTTCGGGCCCCAGCGCACGGTCATCGCCGGCTGGACGCCGGCCACGCAGCAGGCGGCGAAGTACAGGAGGATCGGGTGGGTGTAGGGGGCGCCGCCCTCGGGCCAGTGGACCACGCTGTGGCCGTCGGCCTCCTCGCGCGGGACGGGCTCGTCCGCGGGGACCAGGACGGCGCCGCCGGGGAGGTAGCTGGCGATGGCGGGCCAGGTGACGTCGATGTCGGAGCCGGGCGGCACGATCCACGACCAGCGTTCGCCCTCGGCCAGCACGCAGCCGGAGCTGGGCAGCGAGCCGAGGATCAGCTCGCCGTACTCGGCGGCGATCTCGACCACGTCGCAGCCGGGGCCGGACGGGAAACGGGGCGCGGCGGGCACCCGGATGCGCCGCCGGCCGGCCGCGGCCGCCTCGGCGACGGAGCCGGGGGCCTGCGCGGGCGGCGGACCGGGGCGGCGCTGGGACGGGATCCGCGTCACCACGCACCTCCCGGTCCGAACGGGTCGGCGGCCGCGCACGGGTCCGCCGCGAGTCCGTCGGGGTCGGCCGGCGGCAGTTCGAGCGTGGCCCAGGCCGTCCACCCGGCGCCGGGCGCGGGCACGCTGATCCCGCACATCGAACTGAGCGCCTCCACCACGAGCAGCCCCCGCCCGGCGCCCTCGCCGGCCGGGTCGGCCTCGCCCCGCGGCGCGCTGCGCCCGTCGGAGCCCACTTCCACGTAGATCTCGGCCCCGCCGCCCAGGTGGCAGGTGACCGTGTCGCTGGCGGTGTGCACGATCGCGTTGGTGGCCAGTTCGGAGACGATCAGCACCGCGTCGTCGCAGACCCCGTCCGGCGTGCCCCAGCCGCGCAGCCGCTCGCGGGCCGCGTAGCGCACCGCGGCGACGCCCGAGCGTTGCGCGGGGAACCGCAGGACGGCCCGTAAGTCGCCGCAGTCCTCCGGAGAGGCGGCGGACACCGGGGCCGGGCCCGGTGGCGGAGTCAGGGACGCCATCGACATCGCCTCTCGTGGGTGGCCGCTGTTGTGGGGACCGCGGTCGCGCACCCGGCGGCACCGCCGACGGGGCCGCCCGGGTCGGGAGCGCGACCCGCCCGGGTGCCCACGGCGCCGACGGCCGCCGGCGGGCGGTGGTGGGGGCTGCCGCCGCGGCGGGCCAGCACTACGCGGTGGGCATCACCCTCACCTCCGCCTCGTGTCTCAACTATCCAGCCGTCACCGTCAACTCGCAAGCTGTAAAGTGCAATTCGCAGAATGAGCCGGGAAGGACGCGACGAACGGCACCGCACCGCACGGCGGCGCGCAGCGGCGGGCAGGGAACGCACCGGTACGGGGAGGCGGTTCATGACGGGGCTCGACACCGGCTGGAACGGCGGCCCGCCGACGGTGCTGCGGATGATCCTCGGCAAGCAGCTGGAGGAGTTACGCACCCGGGCGGGCGTCAGCTTCGAGCAGGCCGGCGAGGCGATCGGGGTGAGCCACTCCACGATCCGTCGGATGGAGCAGGCCAAGGTCGCCCGCCTGCGGCTGTCGGACGTGGAGCGCCTGCTGCGGACGTACGGCGTCACCGACACCGCCGAGATCGAGATCTTCGTCGAACTCACCCGCGAGGCCAACAAGCACGGCTGGTGGCACACCTACCGCGACGTGATGCCCCCGTGGTTCGGCGCCTACCTGAGCCTGGAGCAGGCGGCGCTCCACATCCGCGCGTACGAGGCACAGTTCGTGCCCGGACTGCTCCAGACCGAGGACTACGCCCGCGCGTTGATGACCGCGGGCGACCCGCAGGCACCGCCCGCCGACGTCGAACGCCGGGTCGCCCTGCGGATGGAGCGCCAGCGCATCCTGCGGCGGCAGCAACCGCCCTTACTGTGGGCCGTGCTGGACGAGACGGTGCTGCACTGGCCGGTCGGCGGGCCGGAGGTGATGCGCGCCCAGATCGACCACCTGCTGGAGATCGGCGAACTGCGGCACGTTCGCGTGCAGTTGATGCCCTTCGCCAGCGGACCGCACCCGGCCACCCGGGCCGGCGCGTTCCAGCTCTTCCGGTTCGACGCCCCCGAACTCCCCGACGTCGTCTACCTCGGCGGCCTGGTCGGGTCGCGCTACCTCGACAAGCACGACGAGGTCAGCGCCTACCGCGAGGCCATGGACCGCCTCGCCGCGCAGGCGGCCGGCGAGAAGAAGACCAGGCGCCTCCTGGACGCCCTACGCAAGGAGCTCTGACGTGGACCCCGTCCGCAACGGCATGAGCGCCGCCGACCTCGGCGCGCACGGCTGGCGCAAGCCGTGGAGCGACGACGCGGGCGGGGCCTGCGTCGAGGCGATGCGGCTGCCCGACGGCCGGGTGGCGCTGCGCCAGTCCACCGACCCCGCGGGCCCCGCGCTGATCTGCAACCGGCGGGAGATCGAGAGCTTCATCCGGGGCACCAAGGCCGGCGCCGCCGACTTCCTGCTCCAGCGGTGACCCGGGGCCGCCAGGGCGCGGCCCCGACCCCGCGCACGACCGACGACGACCGACGCACGACGAACCCGGAGGACCCCGCGTGTCCGACAACGGCTGGACGGCCGACCGCATCGACACCAAGAACCCGCACCCGGCGCGGGTGTACGACTACATCCTGGGCGGCAAGGACTACTACCCGCCCGACCGGGAGGCCGGCGACGCGATGGTCGAGGTGTGGCCGTCGATCGTGCCGCACATGCTGGAGAACCGGAAGTTCATGCACCGCGTGACCCGGTTCCTGGCCCAGGAGGCGGGCATCCGGCAGTTCCTGGACATCGGCACCGGGATACCGACCCGGCCCAACGTCCACGAGGTCGCCCAGTCCATCGCCCCGCAGGCCCGGGTCGTCTACGTGGACAACGACCCGATCGTGCTCACCCTCTCCGAGGGCCTGTCCTCCAGCACCCCGGAGGGCCGCACCGAGTACATCGAGGCGGACATGCGCGACCCGGCCGGCATCCTCGCCTCGCCGCAGTTCCGCGAGGCCATCGACCTCGGGGAGCCGGTCGGGCTCACCCTCATCGCCATGGTCCACCTGGTGATGGACGAGGACGACCCGGTGGGCATCGTCCGCCGGCTGCTGGAGCCGCTGCCGTCCGGCAGCTACCTCGCGATGTCCATCGGCACCGCCGACTTCGCCCCCGAGGAGGTGGCCCGGGTCGGCCGGGAGTACGCCGCGCGCGGCATGCCGATGCGGCTGCGCACCCACGCCGAGGCGGGCGCCTACTTCGAGGGCCTCGACCTGGTGGACCCGGGCATCACCCAGGTCCACCGCTGGCGCCCCGACGGCGACGTCGACCCCGCGGTCCGCGACGAGCAGATCGCGATGTACGGCGCCGTCGCCCGCAAGCCCTGACGGCCCGCCCCACGAGCGGACCCGCCCTCCCCCGCGGAGGAGGGCGGACCGTCCGGGAACCCCTAGCCCGGAGGGCCGGAGGTGGCCGTGAGCAGGGCCAGGGGCGTGGCCGCCGCCCACGCCTGCGGGGAGCAGGAGTGCGGGTAGGGAACGGGGGAGCCGTGCTGGTCGCGCCCGTAGCCGGAGATCACCTCGGGCAGCCGCCACCCGTGGTGCCCCGCGGCGGCGACCAGCGCGTCGGCGACCAGGCGCGCCTCGTCCGCGAACCCGTACCGGGCCATGCCGAGCGCGATCACCGCGTTGTCGTGCGGCCAGATCGCGCCCCGGTGGTAGGAGAGCGGATGGTACGGGGCCTGGCCGGCGGCGAGGGTGCGGATGCCCCAGCCGGAGAAGAAGTCCGGCGCGAGCAGCCGCCGGGCCACCCGTCCGGCGCGGTCCTGGTCGAGCAGCCCCGACCACAGCAGGTGCCCGGCGTCCGAGGCGAGCGCGTCGGCCCGGCGGCCCCCGCCGTCCAGGGCCAGCGCGGGGAAGTCCGCGTCCGGCAGCCAGAACGCCGCCGGGAACCGCTCCCGCAGCTCGCGCGCGGCGCCCGACAGGCGCCGCGCGTAGCCGGGGTCGTCCCACACGTCGGCGGCCAGCCGGGCGGTGCGCAGCAGCGCGTCGTAGGCGTATCCCTGGGCCTCGGCGACGGCGACGGCCCCGGTGGCCTGGGCGCCGTCGGCGAAGCAGATCGCGCCGGCGGAGTCCTTCCAGTTCTGGTTGGCCAGGCCGCCCGCCTCCTCGTCGGAGGTGTAGACGAGCCAGCCGTGGGTGTCGAGCCCGCCGTCGCGGAACATCCACGTGACGGCGGCTCGGGCGTGCGACTCCAGCCGGACCGCGGCCGAGCGGTCGCCGGTGGCCTCGGTGTACGCCTGGAGCAGCACGAGGAACAGCGGGGTGGCGTCGACCGAGCCGTAGTAGCGGCCGTAGGGCACCTGCCCGAAGTGGGCGAGCTCGCCGTACCGCAGCTCGTGCGGGATCCGGCCGGGCTGTTCGAGCCGGGCCGCGTCGTACCCGGTGCCCTGCGCCGCGGCCAGCGCCCGCAGCGTGTGCGCGGCGACCTCCGGGCGGTAGGGCAGGCAGAACAGCGAGGTGAGAAGGGAGTCGCGGCCGAAGAGGGTGAGGAACCACGGGATCCCGGCGCCGGGCACGCGCAGCGGCTCCCCGTCGGGGCCGGTGGCCGGGACCCGCAGCGCGGCCAGGTCGGCCAGGCCCTGCCGGACGGTGCGGGCCAGCTCCGGCCGGTCGCCCGCCGCGCCGCCGGATACGGGCAGCGGCTCGGTGAACGCCGCGGCCTCCCGGTCCCGCTCGGCCAGCAGGACGGCGGGGTCGGCGATCCCGCCGGCTCCCGCCACGGTGGCGGGCGCGTCCGCGTGCGCCGCGAACGCCCGTACCGCCAGGGCGAGTTCGGTCCCGCCGTGGGCCGGCAGCGCCATCCGCCACACGAGCACGCGGGCGGTGCCGCGGTCCGCCGCGGCGTCCCCGGACCCGCTGCCCGGACCCTCGGGCCCGCAGGCGTCCGCCGCCGGCGCCGGGCCGATCGCGCTCGGCGCCGGGTCGGCGGTGACCTCCGTCGTGGCGGACCAGTCCGGGCCGCGCCGGTAGCCGAAGACCACGCCGTCCGCCCGCTCGGCCACCGTGTGCTCGGCGCCCGGCTTGTCGTAGCGGCGGCGGTCGGAGCGCAGCTCGAACTGGTCGGCGAAGTCGGCGTCGACGGTGAGTTCGAGCACCGCCTCGACCGGCCGCGGCAGGTTGTTGAGCAGCGTGAGCCGCTCGACGAGGGCGCCCGCGGCGACGGCCCGCGTGCGCAGCACGGTGTACGCCGACGGCTCGTCGCGGGTGCCGGGCACGACCAGCACGGCGGAGTCGGCGTCGGCGGTGAGCACCGCCGGCGGCCGGCCGTCCGCGGTCAGCCGCCACCGGCTCAGGTGCCGGGCGTCGCGCAGGAACAGCCCGTCCGGGGACGTCCCGCGCCGCCCGGTGATCTCGCCGTCCGGGCCGATCAGCGCGAAGGTGCCGCGGTCGGTGAGGACGACCGGCCCGTCCGGGAGGGCGCCGGTCACCGGTCGCCGCCTTCCGCCGGGCCCGGCCCGCCGGCGGTGCCCGCTCCCGTACCCGTTTCCGTGAGGAGGTCCAGCGCCAGCGCCGCCGTCCAGCTGAAGTCGCGGATGCCCCGGCCGGCCCCGGTGAGCGGGTTGACGTACTCGGCGAAGTCGCTGGCGTGGGCGTCGTGCAGGATCTGGGCACGCAGGTCGGCGGCCCGGTCGGCCTCGCCGAGGGCCACCAGCCCGCGGTGGACGAGCCAGGAGGTGTTGAACCAGCTCGGCCCGCGCCAGTACCGGTTGGCGTCGAACTCCGGGTCGGTGAGGTCGAAGCTCGGCACCATCCGCACCCGCCCCATCCCGAAGCGCTCGCCGACCGCCGTGGCGATCAGCTGGTCGGCGAACGGGCGCGGCAGCCCCGGTACGGCCAGCGGCAGCAGGCCGTTCACGGCGACGACCGGCAGCAGCCGGTCGTCGTGCAGGTCGCGCGGCGCGAAGATCCGCCGCTGCGGGTCCCACAGCCGGGCGGTCATCGCCTCGGTGGTCCGCCGGGCCCGGCGCAGGGCGGGCTCCGGGTCGCCGCCGGTCGCCGCCGTGATCTCGGCGAGCGCGTACTCGGAGGCGATCAGCAGCGTGTTGAAGCCGGGGTCCTCCACCCGGAAGGCGTGCGGCGCGGCGTCGTCGTAGCCGTGGTCGCGGTACTCCCGGGCCATCCGCACGTACCGCGCGTAGTCCAGGTCGGTCGGGCGGTCGGCGGCCACGCTGTGGTCGAGGTCGACCCGGCGGTAGGAGTCCTCCGGCGCGGGCCGCACCCGGCCCAGCGGCACGTCCCAGCAGGGGCTGTTGTCGAGCCCGGGCTCCCAGGGGTGCAGCACCGCGGCCAGGCCGTGCCCGCCGAGGTCGCGCCGTTCGGTCAGGTAGCGGTGCCATGCCTCCAGGCGCGGGCCCACCCGGCGCAGGAAGCCGCGTCGCCGCGACTCGGCCGGGTCGGCCAGGTGCACCAGCCACGCGGCCAGCGCGTGCACCGGGGGCTGCACGATGCCGGAGGTCTCCGTGCCGGCCGGGGCGCCCGCCGCGCGGCCCGCCGCGGCCGAGTGCCAGAAGTCGGGGCCGGGGAAGTACGCGTCGCGCGGCACCGCGGGGTTGAAGACGATGTGCGGGATCCGCCCGTCGCCCCACTGCGCCCCGAGCAGCGACTCCAGCTCCCGCTGGGCCCGGCGCGGGGAGAGGTGGCGCAGCCCGATGGCGATGAACGCCGAGTCCCAGCTCCACTGGTGCGGGTAGAGGGAGCGGGAGGGCACGGTGCCCGTCCCGGTCCAGTTGCCGAGCAGCACACGGATCGCGGCGGCCCGCAGGCCGCCGTCGTGCGAGGTGTCCCGAGGGCCGGCTTCGAGGACGGCCGTCATCCCGCCGCCCGCCGCAGGAAGGCGGGCACCGAGCGCACGGCCTGCTCCGGGTCGCCGGTCAGCCGGCACTCCGCCGCCAGGTAGCCGTCGTAGCCGACCGCCTCGAGCGCGCCCAGCCAGGCCGGCCAGTCCAGGTGCCCGGCGCCGGGCTGGAACCGGTTGGAGTCGCTGACCTGCGCGTGGCCGATGTACGGCGCCGCCTCGGTGATCGCCGCGGCCGGATCGGTCTCCTCGATGTTCATGTGGTAGCTGTCGATGCCGATCCGCACCGAGTCCAGCCCCACCTCGCGGATCAGCTCCACGGCCTGCTCCAGCCGGTTGACCATGTGGTCCTCGTACCGGTTGAGCGGCTCCAGGAAGAGGGCGACGCCCTCGGCCCTCGCGTGCTCGCCCAGCTCCGTCAGGCCGGCCAGCAGCACCTCGCGGTCCTCCGCCTCGGACCGCGGCGGCTCGAAGGGCGGCAGCCGCCGGGAGAACATCCCGTAGGAGGCGGGCGTCTGGGCGCCGAGCCCGCCGAGCTCGGCGATGACCGAGAGCTGGGACTTCATCTGGGCGACGGCGTCCCGGCGCCGCTCGGCGTCGAAGGCGCCGAGGAAGTGCAGCATGTCCACGCACACGGTCGGCATGACCACGCCGTCGGCGAGCGCGGCGCGAAGCTCCGGGAGCCGGTCGCGGAAGTGGAAGTCGCCCTTGCCGCGCAGTTCGATCGCGTCGTAGCCGGCGGCCTGGGCGAACTCCCACTTGGCCTGGAGGGTGTCGCCGGGCAGAAGTTGCTCCTGGCAGGCGAGCTTGAGCTGGGATGACATGAAGGGGGTGGGCCTTTCGGGTGGGCCGGGACGGCTCAGAACTCCAGGACGACCTGGAGGGCTTCGGCGGGACGTTCGTCGATCAGGGTGTAGGCGTCGGCCGCCTCGGCGACCGGCACCACGTGGCTGACCAGGGCCGCGGTGTCGACCCGGCCGTCGGCCACCAGCCGCAGGAAGCCGCGCTGGAGGCGGTCCACGGTCCAGCGGTGGGACAGCTGCGGGGGCACGCCGCCGATCTGGGAGCAGACCAGCTGCACCCGGTTGTGGTGGAACTCGTCGCCGAGCCGCAGGCCGGCCCCGTCGCCCTGGTAGAAGCCGGAGGCGACCACCCGGCCACCGGCGGCGACCGAGCGCAGCGCCTCGTGCAGGGCGGGGTAGGCCCCGCTGATCTCGATGGCCAGGTCGGCGCCGCGGCCGTCGGTCAGGTCGCGGATCGCCTCGGCGACCTTGCCCGCGCGGGCGTTGAGGGTGTGCGCGGCGCCGTAGCGGCGGGCGGCCTCCAGGCGCGCGTCGAGGGCGTCCACGGCCGTCACCGCCGCGCCGTTGAGCTGTGCCAGCCGGGTGGCGAGCAGGCCGATGACGCCCTGCCCGAAGACCGCCACGTCCTCGCCGAGGTGGATGTCGGCGGCCAGCACCGCGTTGTAGGCGATGGCGCCGACCCGGGCGAACGCGCCCGCCAGCGGGTCGAGTCCGTCCGGCAGCCGGTGGCCGACCATCCGCTCCACCGGCACGATGCCCTCGCTGCGGTGGCCCCAGATGCCCCAGACCAGGTCGCCGGCCGCGGGCAGCCCGGGGGTGCCGGCGAGTTCGGGCGAGACCTCGGTGACCTCGCCGACCTCGGAGTAGCCCCAGCCGGCCACCGGGTAGGTGATGCCCGCCACATCGTCGCGGAACAGCCGGGCCCCGGCGTCCCAGGTGCGGGTGAGGTACGGGTTGGTGCCGCGGTAGGCGGTCAGCTCGGTGCCGGCCGAGATGCCCGAGTAGCGGGTGCGGACCCTCAAGTGGCCCGGCGGCAAGGGCTCGGAGCCGACGTCGGCGACCTCGACCTGACGGGGACCGGTGAACTGGACGATGCGTTCCACGATGGCTCCGGAGCTGCTGGATACGTGCTGTGACTCGCCCTATGCAGCGGGCTTGTGTCGAAGATATCCCAGACTTAAGTCTTGTCAACAAGC
The DNA here is from genome assembly GCA_963756705.1 of uncultured Actinomycetota bacterium. Lineage (GTDB taxonomy): Bacteria > Actinomycetota > Actinomycetes > Streptomycetales > Streptomycetaceae > Actinacidiphila. The sequence goes on from CAVWOS010000015.1 coordinate 431,297, forward strand.
AAAAGTGGTGCTGTTATGCAACACGTCGTTCACCCAAGGCGGGCAAGTTAGGACGTGTTTCATGCACATGTGGTCGCTCAGAGGCAGAAGCGTGGCGGCGGGGACCGCCGCGGCGCTCAGTATCGGTCTGCTCGCCGGCTGCTCCGGCCAGAGCTCCTCCGCGTCGCACTCGGGCAAGACGCTCACGGTGTGGAGTGAGGAGAACCTTCCGCCGCGGATGGCCGCGACCCGCAAGCTCATCGCCACCTTCACCCAGCAGACCGGCATCAAGGTCAAGCTGGTCGGCGTCGACGAGGACCAGCTCCCGCAGCTGGTGGAGTCCTCCGCGGCCGCGGGCAAGCTGCCCGACGTCATGGGCGGCATCCCGCTCGCCCCGGTCTGGCAGATGTACAGCAACGGCCTGCTCAACACCGACGCCACCGCGGCGGTTCTGAACAGCCTCGGCAAGACCACCTTCAACGCCAACGCTCTGAAGCTGACCGCGGACAAGGGCAAGCAGCTCTCGGTGCCCAGCGACTCCTGGCAGCAGGTGCTGGTCTACCGCAAGGATCTCTTCGCCCAGGCCCACCTGGCGGTCCCGGACACCTACGACGCCATCGTCAAGGCGGCCCAGACCCTCGCCAAGGGCTCGATGAGCGGCATCTCGCTGGCCACCGACCCCAAGGACGTCTTCACCCAGCAGAGCTTCGAGGACTTCGCGGTCGCCAACAACTGCCAGATGGTCGGTACCGGCGGCGGCGTCTCGCTGGCGAGCCCGGAGTGCAAGCAGGCGTTCAGCACCTACAACAAGCTCGCGGCCACCGGCCCGGACGGCACCCAGACCGTGGACACCACCCGCGCCACCTACCAGGCCGGCCAGTCCGCGATGATCGTGTGGTCGACCTACCTGCTGGACTCCCTGGCCGGCCTGCGCAACGACGTGCTGCCCAACTGCCCGCAGTGCAAGGCCGACAAGGCCTTCCTGTCGAAGAACTCCGGCATCGTCACCGCCATCAAGGGCCCGGACGGCGCCGCCCCGGCCCAGTTCGGCGAGATCTCCTCGTGGACCATCACGAAGAACGCCAACGCCTCCGCCGCCGAGAAGTTCGTCGAGTTCATGATGTCCTCCGGCTACGAGGGCTGGCTCGGCATGGAGCCCGAGGGCAAGATCCCGGTGCGCAACGGCACGACGGCGCAGCCGCAGAAGTACGTCACCGACTGGCGAGCCATGAAGATCGGCGTGAGCAGCTTCCAGCCGATGAACCAGCTCTTCCCCGCCTCCTTCCTGGACCAGCTGCTGGCCGGCGTCGGCAACATGCAGCGCTGGGGCATCACCCAGGGCCAGGGCGCGCTGGTGGGCGCCACCGAGGGCACCCTGCCGGTGCCCAAGGCGATCGGGGCGATGACCGGCGGTGACCACACGGCGCCCGACAAGGCCGCCCAGCAGGCCGCCGACGCCGTGACCGCCCTGAAGAAGACGCTCCATTGAGTTCCGGCCACACCGCCGTCGAGGACTCCGGAGCTGAGGAAACACCCGTGAGCCGCGCCCCCGGCGCCGTCCGCCGCCGGCTCTCCCCGATGGAGAGCCGGCAGAACCGGGCAGGACTGGCGTTCGTCTCGCCGACCCTCCTGGTCGTCCTGGTGGTCGTCGTCCTGCCGATCGCCTGGACCGTCCTGCTGGCCTTCCAGCGGGCCAGGCTGATCGACCTCCAGAGCATGAACCTGTTCGGCAACTGGACCTGGGACAACTTCGACCAGGTCTTCACCGCCCCGGGTTTCTGGAGCTCGCTGTGGACCACCTTGGTCTACACGGTGGGCGGCACGGCCGGGTCGATCCTGCTGGGCCTGGTCGCCGCGCTCGCCCTGCGCCGCCCGTTCCGGGGGCGCGGGGTGGTGCGCAGCACCATGCTGCTGCCGTACGTGGCGCCCGCCGTCGCGGTCACGTTCGTCTGGGAGACCGCGCTCAGCCCGCAGACCGGCATCGTCAACAACTGGGGCGTGCACGTGTTCGGCTGGCACAAGCCGATCGCGTTCCTGTCCACCAGTTCGTACCGGGCGGACCTGTTCGGGCTGCACGTCCACCTGCCGCTGGCCGTGATGACCGTGATCGCCTTCGAGATCTGGCGTTACTTCCCGTTCGCCTTCCTCTTCCTGCTGGCCCGGCTCCAGGCCGTGCCGGCCGGCATCGAGGAGGCGGCCACGGTGGACGGCGCCACCCTCACCCAGCGCTTCCGGTACATCCTGCTGCCGCAGCTGATGCCGGTGATCGCGCTGCTGTCGGTGCTGCGGTTCATCATGACCTTCAACAAGTTCGACGACGTCTACCTGCTCACCGGCGGCGGCGCCGGCACCGAGGTGGTCGCGGTGCGGGTCTACGACTTCCTCACCGCCAGCTACGACGTCGGCGCCGCGGCCGCCCAGGCCCTGGTGCTCGCGGTGATCCTGATGGCGATGCTCGGGGTGTACTTCGGCTTCTTCGCCAAGCGCGTGCAGGAGGAGGAGTCGTGACCCGCGCCCAGTTCGAGGACCGCCTGTTCGGGTCCCTGCGGTACGTCGTCATCGGCCTGCTGCTGATCGCGACCGTGTTCCCCTTCTACTACATGGTCCTGCTCTCCTTCCGGCCCACCGGGGAGCTGCTGCTGCACCCGGGCCGGCTGTGGGTGGGCCTGCACGAGATCACCCTCAGCACGTACCGGACGATCCTGAAGCCCACCTCGGAGGGCGGCCAGGGACTGCTCGGGATGCTGCGCAACTCCGCGCTGGTCTCGCTCGGCACGGTGGCGTTGACGCTGGCCGCCTCGGTGCCCGGCTCGTGGGCGATCAGCCGGCTGCGGTTCATCGGCCGGAACCAGGTGAGCGCGCTGTTCCTGGCGGTCTACCTCTTCCCGTCGACCCTGCTCGCGGTGCCGCTGTTCGTGATGTTCTCCCGGCTGGGCCTGCAGGGAAGCCTGGTGGGGCTGGCCGTGGTGTACATCGCGCAGACCGTGCCGGTGTCGGTCTACATGCTGAAGAACTACTTCACCACGATCCCGGTGAGCATCGAGGAGGCCGCCTCGCTCGACGGCTGCTCGCGGCTCCAGGTGCTGTGGCGGGTGGTCCTGCCGCTGGCCGCGCCGTCGTTGATGGCGACCGCGCTGTACGTGTTCATGATCGCCTGGAACGAGTTCCTGTTCGCGCTGCTCTTCCTGGCCGCCACCCCCTCCAAGTGGACGGTGTCGCTGGGCCTGAAGCAGATGAACAACGCGATCGAGGTGCCCACCACGGTTCTGATGGCGGGTTCGGTGGTGCTCACGATTCCCGTGATACTCCTTTTCTACGTCGCTGAGCGGTTCCTCACCGAGGGACTGACCACCGGCGCTGACAAGAGCTGAACCATGAGGAGATCCGACCCGATGGCATCGCCCCGGAGCACCGCAGGCCATCTGCTGGAACTGATCCGCACCGGCCAGGCCGGCACCCGGGGGGAACTCCAGAGCCTGACCGGGCTGTCCCGTTCGACGGTCGGCCACCGGCTGGACCAGCTGTTCGCGGCGGGTTGGATCGCCTCCACCCCCGGGCAGCTGTCCACCGGCGGCCGGCCCTCGGTCCGGCTGACGTTCGACACCGGCCACGCCGTGGTGCTGGCCGCCGACCTGGACACCACGCACGGCCACGCGGCGGTGCTCGACCTGGCCGGTGCGGTGCTCGCCCAGCACCGCGGCGAACTGCGGGTGGCCGACGGGCCGGAGACGGTGCTGGACACCCTCGCCGCCTGGTTCGCCGACCTGCTGGAGAGCAGCGGCCGATCCGCCGCCCGGGTCTGCGGTGCGGGCCTGTCGGTGCCCGGCCCGGTCGAGTTCGCCTCGGGGCTGGTCATCCGGCCGCCGATCATGCCCGGTTGGGACGGCTACCCGATCCGCGACCGGCTGCGCGAGGCGCTGGCCGCGCGGGCCGGCACCGACCCCGCGCTGCCCGTCCTGGTGGACAACGACGCCAACCTGATGGCGCTGGGCGAGCAGCGCACCGGCTGGCCGGACTGCTCGACCTTCGTGCTGGTCAAGGTCTCCACCGGGATCGGCGCCGGCGTCGTCATCGACGGCGAGGCCTTCCGCGGAGTCGACGGCGGCGCCGGCGACCTCGGCCACATCCGCCTGCACGACCGGCCCGACGCCCGCTGCATGTGCGGCTCCTACGGCTGCCTCGCCGCGGTGGCCAGCGGCCGCGCGGTGGCCGGCCAGCTCGCGGCGCTCGGCATCCGGGCGGAGTCCGGTACGGACGTGCGCGCGCTGCTCGACGCCGGCCAGCCGGACGCCGTACGGCTGGCACGCGCGGCCGGCCAGCGCTGCGGGGAGGTGCTCGCCACCGCGGTCACCCTGCTCAACCCCGGGGTGCTGATGATCGCCGGAGACCTGGCGGAGACTCAGTTCCTCACCGGAGTGCGCGAGTTGATGTACCAGCGGGCGCTGCCCCGGGCCACCCGCAGCCTGCAGATCGTCACTTCCCGGCTGGGCGACCGGGCCGCGCTGGTCGGCGCGGCCGCCATGGTCGTCGAGCACCTGTACGCGCCCGAGCAGGCCGACGAACGGCTCGGCGCGCCCGCCGGCGAACCCGCCGCCACCTGACGCACACCCCTCTTCTTCCGGTTTCCCCTGGAGTACCACCGTGAGCACCTCGACGGCCGCCCCGGCCGCCCCCGTTCGGGTCGGCCTGATCGGCGCCGGTCCCTGGGCGCGCGACATGCACGCCCCCATGCTGGCCGCCGGGCCCGAGACGGTCCTGACAGCAGTCTGGGCCCGGCGGTCCGAAGCGGCACGGGAGGTGGCCGGCCGGTTCGGGGCGGCGGTGGCCGGTTCGCCCGAGGAGCTGTTCGACGGCTGCGAGGCGGTGGCCTTCGCCGTACCGCCCGCCGTGCAGGCACCGTTGGCGGTGCGGGCGGCGCGGGCCGGCAAGGCGCTGTTGCTGGACAAGCCGCTGGGCGCCGACCTGGCCGCCGCCCGGGAGGTCGCCGACGCGGTGGCGGCCGCCGGCGTCGTCTCGCAGATGGTGCTGACCAAGCGCTACCACCCCGCGACCCGTGAATTCCTCGCCCGCGCCCGCGCGTTCAAGGCCACCGGGGCCCGCTCGTGCTACCTGCACGGGGCGTTCCTCGACGGGGAGATGGCCACCGGGTGGCGGCTGACCGAGGGCGCGGTGCTCGACCTGGGGCCGCACCTGCTCGACCTGCTGGACACCGCGGTCGGGCCGATCACCTCGGTGCGCGCCATCGGGGACCCGCGCCGCTGGGTGGAGTTGGCGTGCACCCACGTGGGCGGGGCGGTGAGCCAGGCGTCCCTGTCCGGCGCGGTGCGGCTGCCCCGGGCCCGGACCCGCATCGAACTCTTCGGCGACGAGGGGGAGTTGGTGTGGGACAGTGCGGGCGCCAGCCATGTGGAGAGCTGGCCGCTGCTGCGTGCGGAGTTCGCGGCGGCGGTCCGTTCGGGTGTTTCGGGCCCGCTGGACGCGGCCCGCGGCCTGCGGCTGCAGGAGCTGATCTCCGAAGCCGTGGCCGAAGATCCACTTGAGCCCCTCCGGTAGTAGGTACGCTGGCCGGAGCGAGGTGCTGACAGACGGACGGGGACAGGTGCCGTCGTGTGTCGAGGTGTGCGCCGGCGCGTGCGACACGCGGCCACTGTGTACTTCAGCCTTCAACCACTAGCCCGGTTTCGGGGCTACGATGCGCGCGAGGACGTGGAGCACTCAGTGAGAAGCGTGAGCCCGGAGGGTGGCTTGATACGGGAGTTAACCCGGCTGGAGGCGCTGCGGATGGCCGGCCTGTCGGCCGCCGCGGACACCGACATGGACCGCTTCGCGCGACTGGTCAGCCGCATGCTCAAGGTCCCGGTCGCCCTGGTGTCCCTGGTCGAGAGCGACCGCCAGGTCTTCCCCGGCATGGTCGGCCTGGACGTGCGCGAGACGCCCCTGACCCAGTCCTTCTGCCGGCGCGTGGTGATCACCGGGGACCCGCTGATCATCCGGGACGCCGGGAAGGAGCCCCGTGAGTCCGACCCGCCGTCGGCCAACGGCGTCGGGGTGGCCGCCTACGCGGGGATGCCGCTGACCGACCAGGAGGGCAACGTCCTGGGCTCGCTGTGCGCGATCGACCACCGCCCCCGCAAGTGGACCAGAGCCCAACTCGCCGACCTGGCCGACCTCGCCGCCGCCTGCGGCGCCGAACTGCGGCTGCGGATCGCCACCGAGCGCATCCGCCACGGCAAGCTCAGCGTGGAGCGCGCCCACACGCTCGCCGAGGAGTCCAGCGAGGCCGCCCGCCGCGCCTGGCGGCAGGCCCGGGCCGGCTGGGACCACGCCGAACTCCTGCTGCGCGCCTCGCAGGCGATGGCCCGCTGCTCCACCGAGGTCGAGATCCGCGAACGGCTGCGGAACCTCTTCCGGATCGACGGCGGGCCCGCGCACGTGGAGTTGCTGGTCGCCGACGAGGACGGGCTGCGGCGCATGCCGGGGGCGGGCGTGAGCGGCGTCGCCTACTCCCGGGCCACCGACCCCGAGCGCATCCCGCTGCGCGCCGCCTCGCCGAGCGCCCGGGCCCTGAGCCGCCGGCGGCCCGTGCTCGTGCCGGACCGCGAGGCCGTGGAGGGCTACGCCCCCGAGGCCGCGGCCGCGTTCACCGCGCTGGAGCTGGCGAGCGCGCTGTGCCTGCCGGTGTCCGGCAGCCAGGAGAGCCCGCTGGGCGTGCTCGCCGTCGGCTGGCGCGAGCCGCACCAGCCCACCGTGACCGAGCAGGCCGAGTTCACCGCGGTGGCCGGCTACATCGGCCAGGCGCTGGAACGCGCCAAGTACATCGAGCAACGCACCTCGGCGGCACGGCAGTTGCAGGCCGCCATGCTCACCGAGCTGCCCGCGCCGCCCGGGTTGGAGCTGGCCGCGCTCTACCTGCCCGCCAACGACGGGGAGATGGTCGGCGGCGACTGGTACGACGCCTACCACCTGCCGCCGGCCGAACCGGGCGGGGCCCGCCCGGTCATGGTCACCGTCGGCGACATCATCGGGCACGACATCCGCGCGGCCGCGCTCATGGGCCAGATGCGCAGCATGCTCCGCCAGGCCACCCTCGACCACGTCGACCAGGGGCCCTCGGCCGCGCTCGGCGCGCTGGACCGGGCCTGTGCGGTGCTGCCGGTGGAGACCGGGGGCACCGTGGTGCACGCCCGGCTCGACCCCGGCCCCGACGGCTGGCGGCTGACCTGGTCCAACGCCGGCCACCCGGCCCCGCTGCTGCTCGACCCGGACGACGGCATCCACCTGCTGGACGGCCACGACGTGATGCTCTACCCGGGCCTCGGCTCGCCCCGCCGCTCCGACCTGGTCCGGAACCTGCCCGAGGGGTCGGTGCTGCTCCTGCACACCGACGGGCTGACCGAGCGCCGCGGCTCCAGTCTCGACCACGCCACCGATCTGGCGGCGGAGCTGCTGACCACGGGGATGGACCTGCCGCTGCCCGACCTGCTGGTGAAGATCGCCGGCGGCGTGCACGACACCCCGGCCGAGGACGACATCGTGCTGCTGGCGGTCCGGGTCCGGGACCTGCGGAGGGAGCCGGAGGACGGCGGCGGCACGACCTTCTGACGGACGGGCCGGGCGGCGGGCCGAGGTGCCCGTACGAAGGGGACCGGGGGAGGGCGGGCCGAGCCGGACCGGGCCGCGATCAGCGCTCCGCGCTCGGCCCGTACACCCGGCGGTGGCTCCAGGCCAGCAGGCCGAAGATCACCGCGCCGGAGAGGATGAGGCTGGACCCGGTGCTCCATCCGGTGAACGGCAGCCAGGACCAGGGGGCGACGCCCCAGACGACCCCCGCCACCACCAGGCCGACGCCCACCAGGACCGTGCCGGCGATCCGCCAGCGGGAGGCCACGCTGGCCTCGGCGGCCTGCATCGCCCGGGCCCGGACCGGCTCGACCAGCCGCCGCACGGCGGGGACCGCCCGGGAGGCCAGGATCAGGCCGGCCAGGACCAGCAGCAGCCCCGGGCCGGGCAGCACCAGCAGCGCCACGCCGATCAGCAGCAGTACGAACCCCACCGCGCCCAGCGCCAGCCGCTTCACCGGGTGGTCCCGGCCCTTCTCGGGCAGGTCGCCCCGCTCGCGGGCCCTGTCGCTGCCCCGGGACCGGTGCTCAGCCGCGGGTGCCCCTGCCTGGGCCCGTCGTGCCGCGCTCATCCGTCCACCGTTCGCCCGTGGGAGGGCAGCGCGCATCGGTCCGGCAGGTACCGAACTGGATGAAAAACCACTTTGTAAATATACTACAAAATAAGTGGGCAAAATCTCCGTATCGGCTCTGCATCCAGCACGGCGCTCACCCCCTCACCATTGGTTCACACGGCACATGATGACTTCGCACCTGCCGAACGACCCAGATCCCCGAACGGACCCGCGCGGCGGGCCCGCGGAGCGTCCTGACCGCGGTGCCCTGGCGGTGGCGCGGGACGATCTGCTGGAGCACCGCCTCGCCCCGGCGCTGGACGACCTCGAGTGCTCCGCCGTCACCCTCTACCTGCTGGAGCCCGGCAAGAAGGCACTGCGGGCCGCCGTGGTCGCGGTGCGGCCGCTTGGCGTCGGCGCCCTGGAGCGCATCCCGCTGGGCGACGAGACCTACGCCTCGGCCATGGCCTACCGGTCCGGCCGGCTGGAGATCGCCTACTCCACCGAGGAGATCGGCCGCCATCCCGAACTCGCCGTCTTCGCGCCCTTCCCGTTCACCGTCGCCTCGGTGCCGCTGCACGGCCGGTCCGGCACGATCGGCGTCATCGCCGCGTACTGGCCGGTGAGCCGGCACGAGCTGACCGGCGCGCAGGAGGAGCGGCTGACCGCGCTCGCCGGGGTGCTCGGCGAGGAACTGCGCGACCGGCTCGCCCCCGGCACCCCGATGACGGCCGCCTCGGCGCCCCGGGTGGTCGCCCCGAACCGGGAGACGGACCCGCTCCTCGGCGAGGCGGGTGCCAGCGCGCCCCTGCTCTACCACCTGCAGAAGCTCACCGTCGCGCTGAACCAGGCGACCCAGGTCAAGGACGTGGCGAGCCTGGTGATGCAGCGGGTGGTCTCGGGCTTCGCCGCCCGGGCGGTGACCATCACGCTGCTGGAGGGCGACCGACTGCGGGTGGTCGGCGTGACCGGCTGCCCCAAGGACTTCGTGCGCGCGCTGAACGGGCGCTACCTCGGCGAGGAGTGTCCCGAGACCGACGTGATCACCCGCCGGGAGCAGATCGTCTTCCGCGCCCCGGACGGTGCGGGCCCGGACCTGCCCGGTCGCGGCGCGTACACCTGGGCCGTGCTCCCGCTGATCACCGGCGGGAAGGCGATCGGCAGCTGCTCGCTGGGCTTCCGGGCCGGGGAGTCGGAGGCGTTCCTCCAGCCCGTGGTGCTCACCGCGCTGGCCACCCTGCTCGCCCAGACGCTCAGCCGCACCCGGCTCAACGAGTCGCAGAGCCTGCTCGCCCGCAAGCTCCAGCAGGCACTGCTGCCGCGCACCCTCCCGCAGATGTCCGGTGTGCGGACCACCACGCGCTACCTGGCGGGCAATCGCGGGGTGGAGCTCGGCGGCGACTGGTACGACCTGATCAGCCTGCCCGACGGGAGGATCGGTGCGGTGGTGGGGGACGTCCAGGGGCACAACGTGACGGCCGCGGTCATCATGGGCCAGCTGCGCAGCGCCGTACGCGCCTACGCCACCGAGGGCCACGACCCCGGCACGGTGCTGGCCCGTACCAACCGGCTGCTGCTGGAGCTCGACACCGGACGGTTCGCGACCTGCTGCCTGCTGTGGCTGATGCCCGACACCGGGGTGGCCCGGATCGCGTCGGCCGGCCACCACATCCCGGTGGTCCGCACGCCCGACGGCCGGCGGCTCGCCCGCGAGGTGGACGTGGGCATCCCGCTGGGCATCGACCCCGACGCGTACTACAAGACCACCGACGTCGGGCTCGAACCGGAGACGCTGCTGGCGCTCTACACCGACGGCCTGGCCGACGGGGCGGAGGCCGTCGAGGCGGAGGACATGATCCTCGCCGAGCTGGACCGCAGTCCGGACGGCGAGCTGGAGACCCTCGGCGACCGGCTGATCGCCGGCGCGCCCGGCAACTCGCGGGCGGACGACGCGGCGCTGCTGCTGATCCGCTACGAGGGGCGGGGCGGTGAGGCGCAGCGCTCGGTGCGCAGCCTCGCCATCAGCCGCCGGGACATGCAGGGCGTCCGGCGCACCCGCAGGTTCCTGCGCGAGTGGCTGCACACCTGGGAGCTGGCCCCGATGTCCGAGACGATGGAGCTGCTGATTTCCGAAGTGGTCACGAACGCGCTGGTGCACGGCGACAGCGACGTCGACATCCACGTGCGGCGCTACCCGGACCGGATCCGGGTCGAGGTGCGCGACACCGATCCCAGCCCGGCGCTGCCGGTGTTCCTGTCCACCTCGGACGACGAGGCCGAGGGCGGACGCGGCCTGGTCATCGTCTCCGCGCTGGCCACCGCGTGGGGCAACTCGCCGAGCGGACGCGGCAAGACGGTGTGGTTCGAGATCGAGACGCCCGAGGACGGCGAGGCGCTTCGGGCCGCCTGAGCCGTCCCGTCCCCGCCTCGGTCCCTGTCCCCGTTCCCGTCCCCGTCCGTCGTCAACGTGTCGTGCCCCGCCGGAAAAGGCGGTGACGCGGTGGCTCTAGCCCTCCACCCAGCCGTGGGTCCGGGCCAGCAGCAGGAAGTCCTGGTGCAGTCGCAGCATCTGGGCAACCGTCAGGTCCGGGGGTCCGCCGAGGAACATCTCGGTGAGTTCCACGCGCAGTTCGGCGGAGGTCAGCACGTCGCACATCCCGTCGTCATCGCCCGGGGCGGCGAACCGGCCCGTCACCGGGGCCGACGCGGTCGTGGTCGCGGCAGCCGTGGTCGCGGCGGTCGTCACCGTGGCCGCGCGCGTGGCGGCGCCGAACGCGGCGGACGCCGCGGACAGGGTGAGCGCGGTGGACCGGTCCCGCCGTCCGTCTGCCACGACGCGGGCCGTGATGGCCTTCTTGCCCCGCTCGCCCTCGATGACCTCGAACTCCACCCGGGCCCCCGGCAGGAAGCGGGATTCGTCACCCTCGATTTCGTTCCCGTGGACGAAGACATCGGCTCCGCCGTCGTCGGGTGCGATGAATCCGTAGCCACGTGCGCCGTCGAACTTCAGAACCCTGCCGAACTGCGCCACGTCGTCACTCCCGAGAACGAATTTTGCACCCCTGGCCGAATTCGTGGCCGAGACTGGCCGCGGTGGGGGAACGTCAAGTTTCCGGCAAGAATACCAGCAGCGACGGAATGAGTGTCATGCGTGACGACTGCGTTAATACGCCGTTTCCGGCGGCACCGCGGGAATTCCCTTACGGATTCCCGGTCCGGGCAGGCGAAATCCCGGCTCCGGAGCGGAGCCGGGAGGGGGCGCTGTGTCGCCGTGGCGCCGCGTCGCTACTCCTGCACCCAGCCGTGCTTGCGGGCCAGCAGCATGAAGTCCTCGCGGATCCGCACGATCTGGGCCACGGTCAGGTCGGGTGCGCTGCCCAGGAACATCGCGGCCAGCTCGATCCGCATCTCCTCGACGGTCAGCGCGTCGCACACGCCCGCGTCGTCGTCGGGACGGACCCGCGACGCGACGGTCTCCGGCGGTGCCGCCTTGGCGTGGGCGGGGGTCGCGGACGCGCTGGGCACGGCTCCGGCGAGGGTGACCCCGTACGCCTTCTTGCCGCGATCGCCGTCCATGATTTCGAACGTGACGCGTGTTCCCGGGGTGATCAGACCCTCGTCGTCCTCGTGGAATTCATTGACGTGGAAGAAGACGTCGGCGCCGCCCTCGTCGGGTGCGATGAATCCGTAGCCGCGCGCGCCGTCGAACTGCAAGATCCTGCCCAGGTTCGCCACACCAACCACTCCTCAAACACCGAATCTGCCGCTGGACTCTGCCACTCCGGCCCCTACCGAAACGCCGGTCGTCACCCTACCCTGGGGTATCCCGCCCGCGAATCCGCATGAGTAACGTGTGAACACGCGGATCGCGGTGTTCAACTGATGTGACCGCGCGATTGAACACATGGGCGGCAGGCGCGGAGCGACGCGTCGTGCGGCGTGGCCGTCCACCGCCGCCGTCGCGCGCGGGCCGGTCGATCACCGCGGGCGCCGTGCGCCGCACCCGGAGTCCGGCGCCGGCGAGGACCCGCCGGTCGAGGGGCCGTCGAAGCAGTTGAACGAGACGGCGCGCCCCCGCGGTTCCCCTACTGTGACGCCTGATCACTTCTGGAACTCCGCCATCACGTTGGCCCCGTGTTCGGCCGTGTTCGGCCGCGTTCCTCGGCGTTCGTCGGCGGTTGACCAGGGGGCGTCGTGGCCGAGCGGCGGCGGGCAATCAGGGAGAAGCGGTGCAGGTGGGGGCCCTGTTACAGACGCGCGGCCGAACTCGTCGAGGATCCTGGTTTAGTGATCTTGGTCGGAGGAGAGCCTACTTAACAAGCAAGTACCCCGCCCCGCGGACCCCGCGCCTTGCGCACAGGGGGCCCCGTGTGGGATATGACCCGGCGCCGCCATAAAGACGCGGCCCCCGGTTGTTTTGTGTTTGGTAATGCTATGACGCCTCGATGTCGGCGCTGTGAATTCTTGTCCACGGTTGGACAGTATTGCTTCCGTAGTATCCGGCGGCCTGTCGACTTGTCCGATATGGCGCCGTTTTGTCGGCCCCGTACGGCTGCGGGTGATAACCGCAACATCAGGAATATCGGACGTTCCCGACTCCTCGTGTTCGGCGTATGGCGCCCATTAGTACTGACCGGTTCCGCTTCCATGGCCGGGTTCGAACTGCTAGCTTGTCAACCGGGTCAAGCAAGCATGATGACAGCCTGACGCGGGCCGCAGATACACGGGGGTTTCGTGCGGGAATTGCATATGTGCCTTGCGAGTTCCAGGCGTACGACAAGAGTTGCTCCAGTTTTTTCTCGCACATAACTCGTCGTAGTTGTCATGGGAGGTGCAGTAATGGGCCTAGCGGGTATGGGTGCGATTTCGGTCAGATCGGATGAATGTCGTCGCACCAGGTCGGAAGTGGTTTCGGTTCCGATCATGGCCCTGTTTCCGGGGGACTCACCGCGTCTGAAGGGTGAGGACAAAGCACACGTACTCAGGCTGGCGGCGCTGGAGGGACCGCTGCCACCGATCCTGGTCGACCGCAGCGACATGCGGGTGATCGACGGGATCCACCGGTTGATGGCCGCTTCCCTCAAGGGACTGGACGTCATCGACGTCGAGTTCTTCGACGGCAGCCAGGAGGACGCCTTCCTCAAGGCGGTGGAGGCCAATGTCGAGCACGGCCTTCCGCTGACGCAGTCCGACCGCACCGCGGCGGCCCTGCGCATCCTCAAGTCGCACCCGAGCATGTCGGACCGCGCCATCGCCAAGTCCACCGGACTCGGCGCGCGCACGGTCGCGGAGCTGCGGCGCTCGTCCGACTCCGTGCCCCAGTCCAACTTCCGCGTCGGGCGCGACGGCAAGGTCCGTCCGCTCAACGGCGCGAAGGGCCGGCTGCGGGTGGCGGAGTACATCAAGGAGAACCCCGGCGCGTCGCTCCGCCAGGTGGCGCGGATGGCCGGGGTCTCTCCCGCGACCGCGCTGGACGTGCGGCGGCGGTTGGAGCGCGGCGAGGAGCCGGTCCCCAACCAGTCCGATTCCAGCGCCTCCGAGGCGGACGGAACGCGCGGGTCCTCGGCCGGCCGGCAACAGGCCGCCCCCGGACCCAGGTCGGCCGCCACGCTCGAGAAGCTCATGCGGGACCCCTCGCTGCGGCAGAGCGAACTCGGGCGGCGACTGCTGCGGATGTTCAAGGAGAACGTGCTGGGCGCGAACGACATGGCGGACATCGTCGCCTCGGTGCCCTCGCACTGCATCGACCTGACCATCCAGCTGTCCCGGCGCAACTCCAAGATCTGGGAGGACTTCGCCCAGGAGTTGAACAGGCGGGCGCGGATCGTCAATCCGCACTAGCGGGGGAGCGGTCCGGCCGGTGCCTCGGCGCCGGTGGTGAGGACGAAGGAGCGAACAGTCGGCGCGGTACTCCGGGTGGCGGTGGGCCCGGAGCGCGGCACGGTGGTTCACGAGGGTCGCCGGGAGCCCGTTCGGGCTCGCGGGGGCGCTCGTCGTGCCGTGCGTCGCGTTCGCCCCTTCGGCCCGCATTTCGGTGGTGTCGGTGATTCTCCTGTGGTGTTCGGGGTTTGTGGTTCGGCCGTCTTGCGCATCCCAAGGCGGCCGACCAGGCTAGGATCATGAAAGATGAGCAGTCGTCAAGTGACGACAGCGCCGAGGGCGCGTCCGCAGAAGACATGAGGGCCTCGCACGCCGATCGCGATCAGGTCGTGGAGGCACTCCGCGACGCGGCGGCCGAGGGCCGGCTGACCTCAGAGGAACTCGACGAGCGGGTGGGGGCCGCGCTGAACGCGCGCACCCTGCGGGACCTGGCCGCACTGACCAGGGACCTGCCGGCGTCGCCCGCCGACCCCACCACCCAGACCAAGGACCTCGTCAAGATCGACCAGCGCTTCGGCACGGTCGAGCGGCTCGGTCCCTGGACGGTCCCGCGCCGGCTGGAGATCAAGCTCACCGCCGGCGAGGTCAAGCTCGACTTCACCGACGCGGTGATCAACCACGACCAGCTGGAGGTCGACATCGACCTCGGCATCGGCGCCGATCTGCTGATGATCACCAAGCCGGGCATCGTGGTCGTGACGGACGACGTCACCGTGCGCATGGGCGACATCAAGGTCCGCCCGGGCAAGCAGGACCCCGAAGTCCCCGTCGCCCTGCGGGTGGTGGTCTCCGGCCGGATCCGCGGCGGCGACCTGGAGGCGCGGTACCCGCGGCGCACCATCGGGCAGTGGGTGCGCGGCGAGAGCGCCGTCTGAGCTTTTCGCCACCCCCGCGGCGGCCCCGGTGACCCCGGGGCGCCGCTCGATCCCGACCCCGTGACGGCCGGCTCGTCAAGAGCCGGCCATCGCTGTTTTCCCGCCCCGTTACCCCCGCTTTCCCGCCCCGCAGCCCCGTGCAATCCCGGGTGACCCGCATATCGGCGCCGAACCCACCGAATGTCGGTTTCTTCGGTTCTAGGGCGTTATTCACGTGTTCAACTGCAACGTTGCGGGCCACAACGGGAGGCGGATACCTTCCTGCTACCGGTCGGGTCGATCTATCGGCATTGTATTGACATCGCCCCGGTATCTTTGCCCGAAATTCTTGTCAAACGTTTATGACGACCATGCGAGGTGACGGGTTGCAGGGGTAAGTTCTCACTGACCTTCGGGTCAGGGGAGCCGACGACGAGTCGGTGCTCCGGCAGGAATGGAATGCATCGGAACGGTTCTCGCGACGGCTCCGCGATCGACCGCGCACAGCCCGCTCATCAGGGCGAACGGCGTCGCCGAGATCCCCTTGGTCACCGCTCGCGGCGGTCGCACGTCCCCTTGCCGCGGTAATGGCGTGCTCCAACTCCGGCCGGTCCTGACGTTCTCTCCCCCGGTGTGCCCCGGCACCAGTCCGCGCATGCCCCGCGGGACTCCGCCCGCACGGTTCGGCAGATCAACACTGGCAATTCCTCGGCTAGCAGGGATGGCGGAAGGTAAATGGCGAACGAAGACAAGCTCCGCGATTACCTCAAGCTGGTGACGGCCAATCTTCGGCAGGTTCGCCGTCGGCTGGCCGATGTCGAGGAGCGCAGTCAGGAACCGATCGCGATCGTCGGCATGGGATGCCGGTTCCCCGGCGGGGCGGGCAGCCCGGAGAAGCTCTGGGAGCTGCTGGCATCGGGGACCGACGCGATCGGCGCCTTCCCGCAGGACCGGGGCTGGGACCTGGACGCCCTCTACGACCCGGACCCGGACCACCCGGGCACCTCGTACGCCCGGCACGGCGGATTCGTCTACGACGCGGCCGAGTTCGACGCCCCCTTCTTCGGCATCAGCCCGCGCGAGGCGCTGATGATGGACCCCCAGCAGCGGCTGCTGCTGGAGGTCTCCTGGGAGGCGCTGGAGAAGGCCGGCATCGACGCGGCCACGCTGCGCGGCAGCCAGACCGGTGTCTTCACCGGCGCCTACACCTCCGGATACGGCACCAACCCCTCGCCCGAGGCCGGGGGTTCCGAGGGCCACCTGCTCACCGGCATCGCGACCAGCGTGCTGTCCGGCCGGATCGCGTTCTCCTTCGGGCTGGAGGGCCCGGCGGTGACGGTCGACACCGCGTGCTCCTCCTCGCTGGTGGCCCTGCACCTGGCCGTCCAGTCACTGCGCTCCGGCGAGTGCTCCATGGCGCTGGTCGCCGGCGTCACCCTGGTCGCCACCCCCGCGGTCTTCGTGGGCTTCTCCCGCCAGCGGGGCATGTCGGTCGACGGGCGCTGCCGGTCCTTCAGCGCCGACGCCGAGGGCTCCGGCTGGGGCGAGGGCGTCGGCGTCCTCGTCGTGGAGCGGCTGTCGGACGCCCGGCGCAACGGGCACAACGTGCTCGCCGTGGTCCGCGGCTCCGCGGTGAACCAGGACGGC
The DNA here is from genome assembly GCA_963756705.1 of uncultured Actinomycetota bacterium. Taxonomy (GTDB): domain Bacteria; phylum Actinomycetota; class Actinomycetes; order Streptomycetales; family Streptomycetaceae; genus Actinacidiphila. The sequence goes on from CAVWOS010000015.1 coordinate 447,830, forward strand.
GCGTCCAACGGCCTGACGGCCCCCAACGGCCCTTCGCAGCAGCGGGTCATCCGCGCCGCGCTGGCCAGTGCCGGTCTGTCGTTCGGCGACGTGGACGTCGTGGAGGCGCACGGCTCGGCGACCACGCTGGGCGACCCGATCGAGGCCGAGGCGCTGATCGCGACCTACGGGCAGGAGCGCCCCGACGAGCGGCCGCTGTGGCTCGGCTCGGTCAAGTCCAACATCGGGCACCTCCAGGCGGCCGCCGGTGTGGCCGGCGTGATCAAGACGGTGCTCGCGCTCCAGAACGAGCGCATGCCGCAGACTCTGCACTCCGGCGAGCCCACCCCGCACGTGGACTGGGCGGCCGGCGAGGTGCAGCTGCTGACCGAGGGCCGGCCGTGGCCGGCGGGCGAGCGGGTACGCCGCGCGGGCGTGTCCGCGTTCGGCATGAGCGGCACCAACGTGCACCTCATCCTGGAAGAGGCACCGGCCGCCGAGGACGCGGCCGCCGCTCCGGCGGCCGGGGGCGACTCCGAGGGCGAGGGCGCCGAGGGCAACGAGCCGGCCGAGGCGGTCGAGACGGCTCCGGCCGCTCCCGCGGTGGTCGAGGCCGACGGCCTGGCGGCGTGGGTGGTCTCCAGCCGCAGCCCGGAGGGCCTCGCGGAGCAGGCCGGCCGGCTCAAGGACTGGGTGGCGGATCGCCCGGAGCTCGAACCGGCCGACGTGGCCTGGTCGTTGGCGGCGACGCGGTCGGCGTTCGAGCACCGCGCGGTCGTGGTGGGCGCCGAGCGCGCGGAGTTGGTGGCCGGCCTGGAGAGCCTGACCGCCGGCCGGCCCGCGCGCTGCGTGCAGTCGGGCACGGCGCGCTCGGGCGGCCGGACGGTGTTCGTGTTCGGCGGCCAGGGCTCGCAGTGGGTCGGGATGGGCCGCGAACTCCTCGGCTCGTCGCCGGTGTTCGCCGCGCGGTTCGCGGAGTGCGAGGCGGCGCTGGCGCCGCACGTGGCGTGGAACCTGACCGAGGTGCTCACGGGTGCGGAGGGCGCGCCGGGGTTGGGCTCGGCGGATGTGGTGCAGCCGGTGCTGTGGGCGGTGATGGTGTCGCTGGCCGCGGTGTGGGAGGCGGCCGGTGTGTCGCCGGACGCGGTGGTGGGTCACTCGCAGGGTGAGATCGCGGCGGCGACGGTCGCGGGGATGCTGTCCCTGGAGGACGGCGCCCGGGTCGTGGCCGTACGGTCGCGCGCTCTGACGAGCCTTTCCGTGCAGGGTTCGATGGTGTCGGTCGTCATGCCGTCGCAGGCCGTCCAGGAACTGGCCGGGCAGTGGGGTGAGCGGCTGTCCGTCGCCGCGGTCAACAGCCCCGCGGCCGCGGTCGTTTCGGGTGAGCCGGAGGCGCTGTCGGAGTTCGAGCGGGAGCTGGCCAAGCGGCACGTCATGCGCTGGCGCATCCCCGAGACCGACTTCGTCGCCCACTCCCCGGCCGTCGAACCCCTGGCCGCCGTCCTGGAGACGGAGTTGGCCGGCATCACCCCGCAGCCGGGCCGCGTCCCCATGGTGTCCACGGTCACCGGCGCGTGGGTGACGGGCACGGAGGTCGACGCCTCCTACTGGTACGCCAACCTGCGCAACATGGTCCGCTTCGAGGAAGCGGTCCGCCTGCTGTCGGCCGCCGGCCACAACGCCTACGTCGAGGTCTCCCCGCACCCGGTGCTGACCGCCGCGGTGATGGAGACCACGCAGGACGCCGGGCTCGCCGACGTGCTGACCGTCGGCACGCTGGAGCGGGACAACGGCGGCGCCACCCGGCTGGTCACCTCGTTCGCGCAGGCGTACGCCGCCGGCCTCGCGGTCGACTGGCGCGCGGTGCTGCCCGCCGCGGCCACCGTCGAACTGCCCACCTACGCCTTCCAGCGCCAGCGCTACTGGCTCAAGTCGGCCGCCGGAGCCGCCTCCTTCACGGGCGGGTCCGGCGCGGACGGCTCGGGCACCGCCGCCGAGGCGCAGTTCTGGGCCGCCGTCGAGAGCGGCGACCTCGCGCGGATCGCGGACACCCTGGCCATCGAGGACCGGCAGCACCTCGTCGAGGTGCTGCCCGCGCTGGCGTCCTGGCGGCGCCGGGAGCAGGACCGTACGGCCACCGCCGACTGGCGCTACCGCGTGACCTGGGCGCCCGTCACCGAGACGTCCTCCGCCGCGCTCACCGGGACCTGGCTCGTCGTCACCCCGGCCGAGCCCGTCGGCGCCGACCTCGTGCGCGGCTGCGTGGAGGCCCTGGCCGTCCGCGGCGCCGAGGTCATGGTCGCCGAGGTGCCGGCCGGCACCGTGGAGCGCGCCGAGGTCGCCGCGCTCCTCGCCGAGGCGACCCAGGACGCGGAGCCCACCGGCGTGCTGTCGCTGCTCGCCCTGGACGAGACCCCGCTGCCGGAGCACCCCGTGGTGCCCGTCGGCCTCGCGGCCACCCTCGCCCTCGTGCAGGCCCTCGGCGACGCCGGGATCGGCGCGCCCCTGTGGGTGGCCACCTCCGGCGCCGTCGCGGCCACCCCCGGCGAGGCGCCCACCGGTCCCGCGCAGGCCCAGGTCTGGGGCCTGGGCCGGGTCGCGGGCCTCGAACACCCCGAGCGCTGGGGCGGGTTGGTCGACCTGCCGGCCGAACTCGACGAGCGCGACGCCACCCGGCTCGCCGCGGTGCTCGCCGGCTGCGGCGAGGACCAGGTCGCGATCCGCCAGACCGGCCTGCTGGGCCGCCGGCTGACCCGCGCCGCCCGGCCGGCCGACGGCGCCGCCCGCGCCAAGGGCGCCTGGCGCCCGACCCGCGGCACCGCCCTGATCACCGACGGCACCACCGCCATCGGCGGGCACCTGGCCCGCTGGCTCGCCGAGCGCGGCGCGCCCCGCGTGGCGCTGACCGGCCTCACCGGCCCGGCCGCCCCCGGCGTCGCCGCGCTGGCCGCCGAACTGGCCGCCCAGGGCACGCGCGTGGACGTCCTGGCCTGCGACACCGGCTCGCGCGACGACCTGGCCGGCGTGGTCGGCTGGACGAGTGCGAACGGCCCCGCGCTGTCCTCGGTCCTGCACACCGCCGAGACCATCGACGCCGGACCGGTCGACGGCCTCGGCCTGGACGGCCTCGCCCCGGTGCTCGCCGCCAAGGCCGGCGCGGCCGCCTGGCTGGAGGAGCTGACCGCCGGACTCGACCTGGACGCCTTCGTCCTGTTCTCCTCGGTCGCGGCCGTCTGGGGCGGCGGCCAGCAGCCCGGCTTCTCCGCGGCCAACGCCTTCCTCGACGCGCTCGCCGAGCGCCGCCTGGCCCGCGGCGAGGCCGTGACCTGCGTGGCCTGGGGCCCGTGGAGCTGCGGCGCGATGGGCTCCGGCGACGACGGCGCCCAGCTGGAGCGGCGCGGCCTGCGCCTGATGGCCCCCGAACTCGCCGTCCAGGCGCTGGCGCAGATCCTCGACGGCGGCGAGGGACTCCTCACGGTCGCAGACGTGGACTGGGCGCGCTTCGCCACGCCGTTCACGCTGCGCCGGTCCAGCCCGCTGATCGAGGACCTGCCCGAGGTCCGCCAGGCCCTCTCCGACGCGGCCACGGGCGCGGACACCGCCGACGGCGCCGCCGCCGACCCCGACGCGAGCGCCACGCTCAAGCGCCGGATCGCCGACCTGCCGGCCGCCGACCAGGACCGGACCCTGGCCACCCTGGTCAGGGCCGAGGCCGCCGCGGTCCTCGACTACCCCTCGCCGGAGGCCATCGGCGCCGGCCGCGCCTTCAGCGACCTCGGCTTCGACTCGCTGACCGCCGTCGAGCTGCGCAACCGGCTGAGCGCCGCCACCGGGCTGAAGCTCCCGGCGACCCTCCTCTTCGACTACCCCAACCCGATGGTGCTCGCCGGGTACCTGCGCGGCGAACTGCTCGGCGACCGGTCGGCCGGCGCCTCCGCCGTGACGGCCGCGGCCATAGACGACGGCGACCCGATCGCCATCGTCGGCATGGCCTGCCGCTTCCCCGGCGGGGTCACCACCCCCGAGGAGCTGTGGCAGCTCATCGCCTCGGGCACGGACGCGATCGGCGCGTTCCCCCAGGACCGCGGCTGGGACCTCGACGGCCTCTACGACCCGGACCCGGACCGCACCGGCACCGCGTACGTGCGCCAGGGCGGATTCGTCTACGACGCCGCCGAGTTCGACGCCGGGTTCTTCGGGATCAGCCCGCGCGAGGCGCTGGCGATGGACCCGCAGCAGCGGCTGCTGATGGAGACCTCCTGGGAGGCGCTGGAGCGGGCGGGCATCTCCCAGGCGGAGCTGCGCGGCAGCCAGACCGGCGTGTTCGCCGGCGCGAGCTTCGCCGGGTACACCATGGGCGCGGCCACCGAAAGCGTCGAGGCGCACCTGCTGACCGGTACCACCACCAGCGTCGTCTCCGGCCGCGTGTCCTACACCTTCGGCCTGGAGGGGCCGGCGGTCACCGTGGACACCGCCTGCTCCTCGGCGCTGGTGGCGGTCTACCTGGCCTGCCAGTCTCTGCGCTCGGGCGAGAGCAACCTGGCGCTGGCCGGCGGCGCGTTCGTGGCCGCCACCCCCGACCTGTTCGTGTGGGTCAGCCGGCAGAAGGGCCTGTCCCCCGACGGCAGGTCCAAGTCGTTCTCCGCCGACGCCGACGGCATGGGCATCTCCGAGGGCGCCGGCATGGTCGTCCTGGAGCGGCTGTCGGACGCCCGCCGCAACGGCCACCCCGTCCTCGCCGTGGTGCGCGGTGCCGCGGTGAACCAGGACGGCGCCTCCAACGGCCTGACCGCCCCCAACGGCCCGTCCCAGCAGCGCGTCATCCGCGCCGCCCTCGCCAGCGCGCAACTCACGCCCAACGACGTGGACGTGGTCGAGGCGCACGGCTCCGGCACGGTCCTCGGCGACCCGATCGAGGCCCAGGCGGTGATCGCCGCCTACGGCCAGGACCGGCCCGAGGGACAGCCCATCTTCCTGGGCTCGGTGAAGTCCAACATCGGCCACGCGCAGGCCGCGGCCGGCATCGGCGGCCTGATCAAGATGGTGCTGGCGCTCGGCAACCGGACGCTGCCCAAGACCCTGCACGCGCAGGAGGCGTCCCCGCACGTCGACTGGACGGCCGGCGACGTGCGGCTGTTGACCGAGTCCCGGCCGTGGGAGACCGACGGCCGCCCGCGCCGGGGCGGCGTGTCCTCCTTCGGCGTCAGCGGCACCAACGTGCACGTCATCGTCGAGGAGGCGCCCGCCGAGGAGCCGGCCGGACCGGCCCCCGAGGCCGCGCCGTCCGACGCGGCCCCCGCGGTGCTGGACGCCCCGGAGACCTTCGCCTGGACCGTGTCCGGCCGTACCGCCGAGGGCATGCGGCACCAGGCCGCCCGGCTGGCCGCGTACGTCGCCGCCCGCCCGGAGCTGACACCGGCCGACGTGGCCTGGTCGCTCGCGGCCACCCGCTCGGTCTTCGAGTACCGCTCAGTGATCAGCGGTTCGAGCCGCGAGGACCTCGCCGCGGGTCTGGCCGCCGTGGCCGCGGGCGAGCGCGCGCCCGGCGTCGTCGCCGGCACGAGCGCGGCCGCCGAGGCCGCCCAGCCGGTCTTCGTCTTCCCCGGCCAGGGTGCCCAGTGGGCCGGCATGGGCCGTGAACTGGCCGCCTCCTCCCCGGTGTTCGCCGCCCGCCTGGCGGAGTGCGAGCGGGCCCTGGCCCCGTACGCCGACTGGTCCCTCACCCAGGTGCTGGCCGAGGCGGACGGCGCCCCGTCGCTCGACCGCGCCGACGTGGCGCAGCCCGCGCTGTGGGCCGTGATGGTGTCGCTGGCCGCCGTGTGGGAGGCCGCCGGGGTCGTTCCGGGCGCCGTCGTCGGCCACTCCCAGGGCGAGATCGCCGCGGCGACCGTCGCCGGGATCCTGTCCCTGGAGGACGCCGCCAAGGTCGTCGCCGTGCGCAGCCAGGCGCTCGCCGGACTCGGCACCGGCGGCGGCATGCTCTCCGTGGTGATGCCGGCCGCGGCCGTGCGCGACCTGCTCGCCCCGTGGGGCGACCGGCTGTCGGTGGCCGCCGTCAACGGCCCCGCCGCCACCGTGGTCTCCGGCGAGACCGCCGCCCTCGCGGAGTTCGAGAAAGAACTGTCCAAGCGGCGCGTGCTGCGCTGGTCGATCCCCGTGACCGACTTCGTCGCCCACTCCGCCGGCATCGACGACGTCGCCGGCCTGCTCACCGAGCGCCTGGCCGGGATCGAGCCGACCGCCGGGCGCCTCCCGCTGTTCTCCACCGTGGAGTGCCGCTGGATGAGCGGCCCCGAACTCGACCCCGGCTACTGGTTCGCCAACGTCCGCAACACCGTCCGCTTCGACGAGGCGGTCCGGGCCCTGGCCGAGGCCGGCAACCGGACCTTCGTCGAGGTCTCCCCGCAGCCGGTCCTCACCACCGGGATCGCCGAGACCGTCGAGGACATGGGCACCGTCGGCATCCCCGTGGTGGTCGGCACCCTCGACCGCGAGGACAGCGGCGCCGGGCGGCTGCTGGCCGCCCTCGCCCAGGTGCACGTCGGCGGCACCGACGTCGACTGGCGCGCCCTGCTGCCCGCCGGCCGCCGTACCGACCTGCCCACGTACGCCTTCCAGCACCAGCGCTACTGGCTGGCCTCGGGCGGCTCGGCCGCCGTCGCCGACAAGCAGGCGGCCGCCGGGGACGGCGCCGGGACGGAGGCCGAGGCGCGGTTCTGGGCCGCCGTCGAGGGCGGGGACATCGAGCACCTCGCCGACACCCTCGCGGTCGACGGGGGACAGGCGTTCAGTGACGTGCTGCCGCGCCTGGCCTCCTGGCGGCGCCGGGAGCAGGAGCGGGACGTCACCGAGAACTGGCGCTACCGCGTCACCTGGGCGCCGGTGCCCGACCGGGCCCCGGCCACCCTCACCGGCACCTGGCTGGTGGCCGTCCCCGCACGGCGGGTGGACGGCTCGGCGGACCTGGTCGAGGCGTGCCTGCGCGCGCTGGCCGTGCGCGGCGCCCGCACCGAGATCGTCGAGGTCGCCACCGGTGTCGCGCGCCGCGGACCGCTGGCCGCCGGCATCACCCGCATCCTGGACGACGGCGCCGACGACGGCTCCCCGGGACGCGTCACGGGCGTGGTGTCCCTGCTCGCCCTGGACGAGCGGCCCGTGGCCGACTCGCCCGTGGTGCCCCGCGGCCTCGACGGCACGGTGACGCTCCTCCAGGCGATGACCGACGCCGGAATCGCCGCGCCGCTGTGGATGCTCACCGCCGGCGCCGTCTCCACCGGCCCGGGCGACGTGCTCACCAGCCCCGTGCAGGGCCAGGTCTGGGGCCTGGGCCGGGTGGTCGGACTGGAGCAGCCCGACCGCTGGGGCGGCCTGATCGACCTGCCCGCCGTCCTGGACGACCGGGCCGCCGGCCGCCTGTGCGCGGTGCTGGCCGGCTGCGACGAGGACCAGGTGGCCATCCGGCCGGCCGGCATCATGGGCCGGCGGCTCACCCGCCGCCCGCTGCCCCGCTCCGGCCGCGAGTGGACGCCGCGCGGCACCGTGCTCATCACCGGCGGCACCGGCGCCATCGGCAAGCACACGGCCCGCTGGCTGGCCGACCGCGGCGCCGGACGCCTGGTGCTGGCCAGCCGCTCCGGACCGGCCGCCGCCGGCGTCGCGGAACTCGCCGCGAGCCTGGCCGAGTCCGGCTCCCAGGTGGAGATCATCCGCTGCGACAGCGCCGAACGCGCCGACCTCGCCGGGGTGATTGACCGCATCGCGGCCGCCGGACCGCCGCTGACCGCTGTCCTGCACACCGCGGGCGTGCTCGACGACGGCGTGCTCGACGGGCTGGACACCGACAAGCTGGCCGGCGCGCTCGCCGCCAAGGCCGGCGGCGCGGCCCACCTCGACGAACTGACCGCGGACCTCGACCTCGACGCGTTCGTGCTGTTCTCCTCCGGCGCGTCCACCTTCGGCGGCGCCGGCCAGTCCAACTACTCGGCCGCCAACGCCTACCTCGACGGGCTGGCGGAGCACCGCCGCTCCCGCGGGCTGACCGCGATGTCGGTGGCCTGGGGCCCGTGGGCCGGCGAGGGCGTGTCGCAGGCCAGCGAGGCGGCCCGGCAGCGGCTGCGCCGCAACCGCTGGGAGGTCCTGATGGACCCGGCCCTGGCGGTCAAGGCCCTGGGCGAGGCGCTGTCCGGCTCCGACACCGTGCTGACGGTGATGGACCTCGACTGGTCCGCGCTCGCCACCGCGCCCGGCGCGGCCGAGGTGCTCGCGGTGCCGTTCCTGCGCGACCTGCCGGACGCCCAGGAACTGCGGGCGACCGCCGAGGCCAACGCCGCCAAGCCGCAGGACGAGGGCGAACTGGCCCGTCGGCTGGTGGGCCTGTCCCGGGCCGAGCAGGCCCGGACCCTGGAGGACCTGGTCCGGGCCGAGGCCGCCGCGGTGCTCGGCTACGCGGGCCCGGAGGACGTGGAACCCAGCCGCGCCTTCAGCGAGTTGGGCTTCGACTCGCTGACCGCGGTCGAGCTGCGCAACCGCGTCTCCACGGTGACCGGCCTGCGGCTGCCCGCCACCCTGCTGTTCGACTACCCCTCGCCGGTGGTGCTCGTCGACCACCTGCGGGTCACCCTGCTCGGCGCGCTGGCCGACGCCGCGGCCGCCCCGGCCGCACCGGCCGCCTCGTCCGCGGCGGACGACGAGCCCGTCGCCCTGGTGGCGATGAGCTGCCGCTATCCCGGCGGGGTCGACAGCCCCGACGAGCTGTGGCGGCTGCTGTCCGCCGGCGGCGACGCCGTCTCCGGCTTCCCGACCGACCGGGGCTGGGACACCGAGTCGCTGTACGACCCCGACCCGGCCAACAGCGGGACGGTGTACGTCCGCGAGGGCGGATTCCTGCACCAGGCCGCCCGGTTCGACGCCGACTTCTTCGGGATCAGCCCGCGCGAGGCGCTGGCGATGGACCCGCAGCAGCGGCTGCTGCTCGAACTGTCGTGGGAGGCGCTGGAGTCCACCGGAGTGGACCCGGCCTCGCTGCGCGGCTCGCGCACCGGCGTCTTCGTCGGCGGCTACTCCTCCAACTACGCGGCCGTCAGCATGCAGTTGGCCGGCCGCAGCGGCTCCGCCCAGATGGAGGGCCACCTCGTCACGGGCAACGCGACGAGCATCCTGTCCGGCCGCGTCTCCTACGTGCTGGGCCTGGAGGGCCCGGCGGTGACGGTGGACACCGCGTGCTCCTCCTCGCTGGTCGCCCTGCACATGGCGTGCCAGGCCCTGCGCTCGGGCGAGTGCTCGATGGCGCTGGTCGGCGGTGTGTCGGTGATGGCGACGCCGTGGGAGATGGTCGGCTTCGCCCGGCAGCGCGGGCTCGCCTCCGACGGCCGCTCGAAGGCGTTCTCCGCCGACGCGGACGGCATGGGCATGGGCGAGGGCGCCGGCATGATCGTGGTGGAGCGGCTGTCCGACGCCGTCCGCAACGGCCACAAGGTCCTCGCGGTGGTGCGCGGTTCGGCCATCAACCAGGACGGTGCCTCCAACGGCCTGACGGCGCCCAACGGCCCGTCCCAGCAGCGGGTCATCCGGGCCGCGCTGGCGAACGCCGGGGTGAGCTCGGACGCGATCGACGTCGTGGAGGCGCACGGCACGGGTACGCCGCTGGGCGACCCGATCGAGGCGCAGGCGCTGCTGGCCACCTACGGCCAGGAGCGGGACGGCCAGGCGCCGTTGTGGCTCGGCTCGGTGAAGTCCAACCTCGGGCACACGCAGGCGGCCGCCGGTGTGGCCGGTGTGATCAAGATGGTGCTGGCGCTCCAGAACGGCGAGCTGCCGCGGACGCTGCACGCCGACGAGCCGTCCCCGCACGTGGACTGGGCCTCCGGCGAGGTGGAGTTGCTCCAGGCCGCCCGGCCCTGGCAGTCGGGCGAGCGCGTGCGCCGCGCGGGCGTCTCGGCCTTCGGCATCAGCGGCACCAACGCGCACGTCATCCTGGAGGAGGCCCCCGCTTCCGCCGGCGACGAGGAGCCGGCGCAGGTCGTGGAGCCCGCCGCACCCGCGGTGCTGGCCCCCGGCGGCACGGCCGCGTGGATCGTCTCGGCCCGCTCGGCCGACGGCCTCACCGCGCAGGCCGAGCGCCTCGGCGCTTGGGTCGCGGACCGGCCGGAGCTCGAACCGGCCGATCTGAACAACATAGCCTGGTCGTTGGCCGCGACGCGGTCGGCGTTCGAGCACCGCGCCGTCGTCGTCGGCGGTGACCGGGAGGAGCTGGCCTCCGGCCTGGAGAAGCTGGCGAGCGGGGTGTCGGCCGCCTCGGTCGTGACGGGCACCGTCCGCTCCGGCGCCCGGGTGGGCCTGGTCTTCGCGGGCCAGGGCTCGCAGTGGCTCGGGATGGGCAAGGGCCTGTACGAGGGCAGCCCGGTGTTCGCGGAGACCTTCGACCAGGTGTCGGGGCTGCTGGAACTGGAGTTGGGCGTCTCGGTCCGGGACGTGGTCCTGGGCGCGGAGGGCGCCGACGAGGACCTGGTGCACCAGACCCTCTACGCCCAGGCCGGGTTGTTCGCCTTCGAGGTGGCGCTGGCCGCGGTGCTGAAGGCGTCCGGTGTGGTCGCCGACGCGGTGGTCGGCCACTCGGTGGGCGAGGCCGCCGCGGCCCACGTCGCCGGTGTGCTCTCCCTGCCCGACGCGTGCCGACTGGTCGCCACGCGGGCCCGGTTGATGCAGGCGCTGCCGTCCGGCGGTGCGATGGCGGCGGTCAACGCGACCGAGGCGGACGTGGTTTCCTCGATGGAGGGGATCGACGGAGTCTCGATCGCGGCCGTCAACGGCCCCGACTCCGTCGTGGTCTCCGGTGACGAGGACGCCGTCGCCCGGGTGGTGGCGCACTGGCGCGAACAGGGCCGCCGGGTCAAGGAGCTGAGCGTCTCGCACGCCTTCCACTCGCCCGCGATGGACCCGGTGATCGACGAACTCGGGCGTGTCGCCGAGGAGTTGGAGTACCACCGGCCGCGCCTGCCGTGGGCGGGCGCGCTGACCGGCGAACTCGTCACCGCGTGCGAGCCCGCGTACTGGCCGGGACAGACCCGGCAGGCCGTCCGGTTCGCCGACGCGCTGGTCGCCCTCGCGGCCCAGGGCGTCTCGGTCTTCGTCGAGGTCGGCCCCGACGGGTCGCTCTCGGCGCTCGGCAAGGACGCCGTGGCCGCCACCGGCTCCGACGACGCCGTCTTCGTGCCGCTCCAGCGGCGCACCGACCACGGCGTGACCGGCCTGGTCACCGGCCTGGCCCGGGCCCACGCGCACGGCGCGGCCGTCGACTGGACCGCCGTCCTGCCCGCCGCGGACCGGGTCGCCCTGCCGACCTACGCCTTCCGCCGGCAGCACTTCTGGCCCGAGGGCACCCTCACCCAGCCGTCCGAGGCCGCGGCCGCGCCGGTGACGGGCGTGTCCGGCGGGGACGGCGCGGGCACCGTCGCCGAGGCCCGGTTCTGGGCGGCCGTGGAGGGCGGCGACCTCACGCAGATCGCCGACACCCTCGCCCTGGAAGAGCAGGAGCACCTCAGCGCGGTGCTGCCCGCACTGGCGTCCTGGCGGCGCCGCGAGCAGGACCGCACGGCCACCGCGAACTGGCGCTACCAGGTGACCTGGGCGCCGGTCCCCGAGCCTGCCGCGGGCACCCTGTCCGGCACCTGGCTGCTCGTCGTCCCGGCCGGCGCGGCCGAGCGCGAGGAGACCCGCGCCTGCGCCGCGGTCGTGGCCGCCGGCGGGGCGGAGGTCCTGGTGCTGGAGACCGCGGAGACCTCCGGGATGGAGCGGATGGCCGCGCGGATCCGGCCCCGGATCCCCGAGCAGGGCCTGTCCGGTGTGGTCTCGCTGCTCGCCCTGGACGAGACGCCGCAGCCCGACCACCCGATGGTGGCCAACGGCCTGGCCGGCACCCAGACGCTCGTGCAGTCCCTGATCGCCCTCGCCGTCCACGCGCCGCTGTGGATCCTCACCCGCGGCGCGGTCGCCACCGCGCCCGGCGAGCCGCTGGCCAACCCGGTGCAGGCACAGGCATGGGGCCTGGGCCGGGTCTCCGCCCTGGAGCACCCGGACCAGGGCGGCGGCCTGGTCGACCTGCCGGCCGAGCTCGACGAGTCCGCGCGGACCCGGCTGCTCGCGGTGCTGTCCGGCTGCGGTGAGGACCAGGCGGCGATCCGGCCGTCCGGCGTCTTCGGCCGCCGGCTGACCCGCGCCGCCGAACCGCGCGAGACCGCGCGGCCGTACACCCCGCGCGGCACCACCTTGATCACCGGCGGCACCGGCGTGATCGCCGGGCACGTCGCCCGCTGGCTGGCCGGCCGCGGCGCCGAGCGTCTGGTCCTGACCAGCCGTTCCGGGCCCGGCGCGTACGGCGCGGCGGCCCTGGCGGCCGAACTGGCCACCGCCGGCTCGCACGTGGAGGTCGTGACCTCCGACGCGGGCGACGACGCGGAGCTGACCGGCGTGGTCGAGCGGATCACCGCCGGCGGACCGCCGCTGCGGGCCGTCATGCACGCGGCCGGCGTGGCCCAGGCCACCGCCCTGGACGAGACCTCGGTGGACGAGTTGGAGAAGGTGATGACCGCCAAGGCGGCCGGCGCCGCCAGCCTCGACCGGGTGACCGAGGACCTCGACCTGGACGCCTTCGTACTGTTCTCCTCGATCTCCTCCACCTGGGGCAGCGGTCTGCAGGCCGGCTACGCGGCGGCCAACGCCTACCTCGACGCCCTCGCGGAGAGCCGGCTCGCCCGCGGCCTGGCCGCCACCTCGGTGGCCTGGGGCCCGTGGGGCGGCGGCGGCATGACCGACATGGAGGACGCCGCCCAGATGCAGCGGCGCGGCCTGTGCCTGCTCGAACCGGACCGGGCCGTGCAGGCCCTGGCCCAGGTGCTCGACGGGCGCGACAGCCTGGTGACCGTCGCCGACGTCGAATGGGAGCGGTTCGCGCCGCCGTTCACCGTCCGCCGGTCCAGCCCGCTGATCGAGAGCCTGCCCGAGGTCATGGCGGCCCTGGCCGCGCTCGACGACGACGGAGCCCCGGTCGACTCGGCCGCCGGCAACGCGCTCGCCGAGCGGCTGGCCGGGCTGTCGCGCGCCGAGCAGGACCGGCTGCTGACCGACCTGGTCCGGGTCGAGGCCGCCGCGGTCCTCGGGCACGCGAGCGTCGACGCGGTGGAGGCCGACCGGGCCTTCACCGACCTCGGCGCCGACTCCCTGACAGCGGTGGAGCTGCGCGACCGGCTGACCGCGGCCACCGGGCTGCGCCTGCCCAGCACCCTGCTGTTCGACTACCCGACCCCCGCCGCGTTGGCCGCCTACATGAGGGCGTGCCAGACGGAGGAGGCGAGCCCCGCCCAGCCGGTGCTCGCCGAGCTGGACAAACTGGAAGGCCTGCTCGCCGGGATCACCGGCGACGACGACTCCGCCCAGATCACGGCCCGACTCGACGTCGTGCTGTCGAAATGGAAGGAGGCCCGCGACAAGAACACCGGCAAGGACGTCGCGGAGCAGCTCGAGTCGTCCTCGGACGACGAGGTCTTCGACTTCATTGGCAAAGAACTCGGCATTTTCTGACGGTGCCGCCAGGCGAACGCCGACGACTCTCTCTACGAGGTGACGTAAGTGAGCGAGGAGAAGCTCCGCTACTTCCTCAAGCGGGTGACCGCCAACCTGCATGAGACTCGCCAGCGCCTGCAGGAGATGGAAGCGGCCGGCGACGAGCCGATCGCCATCGTCGGCATGGGCTGCCGATTCCCCGGCGGCGTGCGCAACCCGGCCGAACTGTGGGACCTGGTGGCCGGCGGGACCGACGCCGTCGCCGGGCTGCCCCGGGACCGGGGCTGGGACGTGGGCGACCCGGACGACACGGCCACGAGCGCCGCCAAGGTGCACGCGGGCGGTTTCATCTACGAGGCGACCGAGTTCGACGCCGGTTTCTTCGGCATCAGCCCGCGCGAGGCGCTGTCCATGGACCCCCAGCAGCGGCTGCTGCTGGAGGTCGCCTGGGAGGCGCTGGAGCGGGCCGGCATCGACCCCGCGTCGCTGCGCGGCTCCGCCACCGGCGTGTTCGCGGGCGCGTCCGCGTCCGGGTACGGCTGGATGGGCGGCAAGCAGGGCGAGCACGACGGCCACGTGATGACCGGCAACGCGACCAGCATCCTGTCCGGCCGCATCTCGTACACCTTCGGGCTGGAGGGCCCGGCGGTGACGGTGGACACCGCGTGCTCGTCGTCGCTCGTGGCCATGCACCTGGCCACGCAGGCGCTGCGCAAGGGCGAGTGCTCCATGGCGCTGGTCGGCGGCGCCTTCGTGGCGGCCACCCCGGTGCTGTTCACCGACTTCAACCAGTCGCTCGGCCTGTCGCCCGACGGGCGCTGCAAGACCTTCGCGGCCTCGGCCGACGGCATGGGCGTGGCCGAGGGCGCCGGCGTCGTGGTGGTCGAGCGGCTGTCGGAGGCCCGGCGGCGCGGCCACAGGGTCCTCGCGGTCGTCCGCGGCTCCGCCGTCAACCAGGACGGCGCGTCCAACGGCCTGACCGCCCCCAACGGCCCTTCGCAGCAGCGGGTCATCCGCGCCGCGCTGGCCAACGCCCGCCTGTCGGCGGGCGACGTGGACGTGGTCGAGGCGCACGGCACGGGTACGCCGCTGGGCGACCCCATCGAGGCGCAGGCGTTGCTGGCCACCTACGGCCAGGAGCGCGCGGAGGGGCAGCCGCTGCGGCTCGGCTCCATCAAGTCCAACATCGGGCACACCCAGCAGGCCGCCGGCATGGCCGGCATCATCAAGATGGTGCTCGCGCTCCAGAACGAGCGCATGCCGCAGACCCTGCACGCCGAGCAGCCCTCCCCGCACGTCGACTGGACCGCGGGCGACGTCGAGCTGCTGACCCGGGCCCACGAGTGGCCGGCCGGGGAGCGGGTGCGCCGCGCGGGCGTGTCGGCGTTCGGCATGAGCGGCACCAACGTGCACATCATCCTGGAGGAGGCGCCGGCCCTCGAGGACGGTGCCGCCGACTCCGGGAACGGGTCTCTCGAAGGCGCCGAGGGCGCCGACGAACTCGAGGCGCTCGGCGGGGCCGAGCCGGCCGAGGCGGTCGAGCCCGCCGCGCCCGCGGTCCTCGAGGCCGGAGCGCTCACCGCGTGGCTGGTCTCCGCCCGCTCGGCGGAGGCCCTCACGGCGCAGGCGGGCCGGCTGCGGGAGTGGGTGTCCGCGCGTGACACCTTCGAACCGGCCGACGTGGACAGCACAGCCTGGTCCTTGGCGGCCTCGCGGTCCGCGTTCGAGCACCGCGCCGTCGTCCTGGGCGGCGACCGCGAGGCGTTGACGGCCGGTCTGCGGAGCGTTTCCGAGGGCGAGTCCGCGCCCTCCGTGGTGACGGGGCTGGCCCGGTCCGGCGCCCGCATGGTCTTCGTGTTCGGCGGCCAGGGCTCGCAGTGGGTCGGGATGGGCCGCGAACTCCTCGGCTCGTCGCCGGTGTTCGCCGCGCGGTTCGCGGAGTGCGAGGCGGCGCTGGCGCCGCACGTGGCGTGGAACCTGACCGAGGTGCTCACGGGTGCGGAGGGCGCGCCGGGGTTGGGCTCGGCGGATGTGGTGCAGCCGGTGCTGTGGGCGGTGATGGTGTCGCTGGCCGCGGTGTGGGAGGCGGCCGGTGTGTCGCCGGACGCGGTGGTGGGTCACTCGCAGGGTGAGATCGCGGCGGCGACGGTCGCGGGGATGCTGTCCCTGGAGGACGGCGCCCGGGTCGTGGCCGTACGGTCGCGCGCTCTGACGAGCCTTTCCGTGCAGGGCTCGATGGTGTCGGTCGTCATGCCGTCGCAGGCCGTCCAGGAACTGGCCGGGCAGTGGGGCGAGCGGCTGTCCGTCGCCGCGGTCAACAGCCCGGCCGCCTCGGTGGTCTCGGGCGAGCCGGAGGCGCTGTCGGAGTTCGAGCGGGAGCTGGCCAAGCGGCACGTCATGCGCTGGCGCATCCCCGAGACCGACTTCGTCGCCCACTCCCCGGCCGTGGAGCCGCTGGTGGCGGTGCTCGACCAGGAACTGGCCGCGATCACCCCGCGACCGGGCCGCGTGCCGATGGTCTCCACCGTCACGGGCGGCTGGGTCGGCGGTGAGGAGGTCGACGCCTCCTACTGGTACGCCAACCTGCGCAACATGGTCCGCTTCGAGGAAGCGGTCCGGCTGCTGATGTCCGGCGGCTTCAACACCTTCGTCGAGGTCTCCCCGCACCCGGTGCTGACCGCCGCCGTCACCGAGACCGCCGAGGACGCCGGGGTCACCGGCGTGGCGACCGTCGGCTCCCTGGAGCGGGACAACGGCGGCGCCGCCCGCATGGTCCGCTCGTTCGCCGAGGCGTTCACGCAGGGCGTGCCCGTCGACTGGCGCGCGGTGCTGCCGGCCGCCGAGACCGTCGAACTGCCGACCTACGCCTTCCAGCACCAGCGCTACTGGATGGAAGCGGACGACGAGCCGGCCGTCCAGGCGGGCGGGGACGGCGCGGGCACCGCGGCCGAGGCCCGGTTCTGGGCCGCCGTCGAGGGCGGCGATGTGGCGCACCTGGCCGAGGTGCTGGAGGTGGAGGACCAGGAGCGCGTCGGCGACGTCGTGTCGGCGCTGATCGCCTGGCGCCGCCGCGAGACGGAGAAGTCCGCGACCGCCGACTGGCGCTACCGCGTGGTCTGGTCGCCCGTCGCCGAACCCGCCGCAAGCACGCTGTCCGGACGCTGGCTGCTGGTCGTCCCGGCCGAGTCGGCCGGCGACGTGCCGGCCGAGGGCTGCGCGGCGGCGCTGGCCGCCCGCGGCGCCGAGGTCGTCACGGTCCCCTTCCCGGCCGGCGCCGTGGACCGGGCCGGCGCGGCCGCGGCCCTCGCCGACGCCTTCGGCGCGGGTGAACCGGCCGGCGTGCTGTCGCTGCTGGCCCTGGACGAGACGCCGGTGCCCGAGCACCCCGTGGTCGCCCGCGGCCTGGCCGCGACCCTCGCCCTCGTGCAGGCCCTCGGCGACGCCGGGACCAACGCGCCGCTGTGGGTCGTCACCCGCGGCGCCGTGGCGGCCACCCCGGGCGAGGCGCTGACCGCTCCCGTGCAGACCCAGGCGTGGGGCCTGGGCCGTGGCGTGGGCCTGGAACACCCCGAGCGCTGGGGCGGGTTGATCGACCTGCCGGCCTCCTTCGACGAGCGCACCGGCACCCGGCTGGCGGCGCTGCTGGCCGCGGGCGGCGAGGACCAGGTCGCGCTGCGCGGCACGGGCGTCCTCGGCCGGCGGCTGGACCGCGCCCCGCGGCCGCGCGGCGACGCCGAGCCGTGGATCCCGCGCGGCACCACCCTGGTCACCGGCGGCACCGGCGCGATCGCCGGGCACGTGGTGCGCCGGCTGGCCGAACGCGGCGCCCCCCGGCTGGTGCTGACCAGCCGCTCCGGCCCGGGCGCGAACGGCGCCGTGGCGCTGGCGGCCGAACTCGCCGAGGCGGGCTCCACCGTCGACGTGGTCGCCTGCGACACCGGGCGCCGCGCCGACCTGGCCGGAGTGGTGGCCTGGGCCGGCACCGGCGGCCCCGCGCTGTCCGCCGTGCTGCACACCGCCGGCATCCGCCAGGAGACCGCGGTGCAGGCCACCGACCTGGCCGAGACCGCCGACGTGCTCGCCGGCAAGGCCGCGGGCGCGCTCTGGCTGGACGAGCTGACCCGGGACATGGACCTGGACGCCTTCGTGCTGTTCTCCTCCATCTCGGCCACGTGGGGCAGCGGTCTGCAGCCCGCGTACGGCGCCGCCAACGCGTTCCTCGACGGCCTCGCGGAGTACCGCCGGGCCCAGGGGCTGCCCGCCACCTCGGTGGCCTGGGGCCCGTGGGGCGGCGGCGGTATGACCGACGAGGAGGGCGCCGCCCAGGGCGAGCGGCGCGGCCTGATGGTCATGGAGCCGGGCCGGGCGGTCGACGCGCTGACCCAGGTCATCGACCGCGGCGAGCCGCTCATGACGATCGCGGACGTGGACTGGGAGCGGTTCGCCCCGCCGTTCACCCTGCGCCGGCCCAGCCCGCTGATCGAGGACCTGCCCGAGGTCCGGCAGGCACTGGCCGGCCCGGGCACGGGCGCGGCCGACGGCGCCGCCGGACCGGACGCCGGATCCCCGCTGAAGCAGCGGCTGTCCGGCCTCGGCCGCGGCGAGCAGATCCGGCTGCTGGTCGGCATCGTCCAGACCCAGGCGGCCGGCGTGCTGGACTACCCCTCGCCCGAGGCGGTCGAGGCCACCCGCGCCTTCAGCGACCTCGGCTTCGACTCGCTGACCGCCGTCGAACTGCGCAACCGGCTGAGCGCCGCCACCGGCGTGCAGCTGCCCGCCACCCTGCTGTTCGACGCGCCCACCCCGACGGCCGCCGCCGAGTTCCTGCTCACCGAGCTCGCGGGCGCCGCCGACGACGCGCCGGCGGCCCCGATCGCGGCGGCCGCCACCGACGAGCCGCTGGCGATCGTCGGCATGGGCTGCCGCTACCCCGGCGGCGTGACCAGCCCCGAGGAGCTGTGGAACCTCGTGGCGGCCGGCACCGACGCCATCTCCGTCCTGCCGGAGAACCGCGGCTGGGTCCTCCAGGACCGCGCCGAGGAGGACGAGGGCTACATCGGCAAGGCCATCCGCTCGGGCGGTTTCGTCTACGACGCGGTCGGCTTCGACGCCTCCTTCTTCGGGATCAGCCCGCGCGAGGCGCTGATGATGGACCCGCAGCAGCGGCTGCTGCTGGAGGTCGCCTGGGAGGCGCTGGAGCGGGCCGGGATCGACCCGGGCTCGCTGCGCGGCTCCGCCACCGGCGTGTTCGCGGGCGCGGCCTCCTCCGGCTACGGCTACAACTCCGGTCTGGACGGCAACGAGCTGGACGGACACCTCGTCACGGGTGTGTCGACCAGCGTCGTCTCCGGCCGCGTGGCCTACGTGCTGGGCCTGGAGGGCCCGGCGGTGACGGTCGACACGGCCTGCTCGTCCTCGCTGGTGGCCCTGCACCTGGCCTGCCAGGCGGTGCGGTCCGGCGAGTGCACGCTCGCGCTGGCCGGCGGCGTCATGGTGGCCGCCAACCCGCTGCTGTTCGACCAGTTCAGCCGCCAGATGGGGCTCTCCCCGGACGGGCGCTGCAAGCCGTTCTCCGCGCAGGCCGACGGCATGGGCCTCGGCGAGGGCGCGGGCATGCTCGTGGTCGAGCGGCTGTCCGACGCCCAGCGCAACGGCCACCGGATCCTCGCCGTGGTGCGCGGCTCCGCCACCAACCAGGACGGCGCCTCCAACGGCCTCACCGCCCCCAACGGCCCCTCGCAGCAGCGGGTCATCCGCTCCGCGCTGGCCAACGCCGGGGTGCGTGCCGACGAGATCGACGTCGTCGAGGCGCACGGCACGGGCACCCCGCTGGGCGACCCGATCGAGGCGCAGGCGCTGCTGGCCACCTACGGCCAGGAACGCGCCGACCAGGGCCCGTTGTGGCTCGGCTCGGTCAAGTCCAACATCGGGCACACCCAGGCCGCGGCCGGTGTCGCGGGCATCATCAAGATGGTCATGGCGCTGCGGAACCAGCGGCTGCCGCGGACTCTCCACGTCGACGAGCGCTCGCCGCACGTCGACTGGGCGTCCGGCGAGGTGCGGCTGCTGACCGAGGCACGGCCCTGGGACCCGGGCGACCGCCCGCGCCGGGCCGGCGTGTCCTCGTTCGGCATGAGCGGCACCAACGCCCACGTCATCCTGGAGGAGAGCCCGGCGTCCACCGCGGCCGAGGTGCCGGCCGGCACCGAACCCGCCGAGGACACCGAAGCTGCGGCCCCCGCCGTACTGGTGGCCGGCGGCGCCCACGCCTGGGCGGTCTCGGGCCGCACGGCGAAGACGCTGACCGCGCAGGCGGGCCGGCTGCGGGAGTGGGTCACGGCCCGTCCCGGGCTCGAACCGGCCGACGTGGCCTGGTCGTTGGCGGCCACCCGCTCGTCGTTCGAACACCGCGCCGTGGTCGTCGGCGGCGACCGGGACACGCTCTTGGCCGGTCTGCGCGCCTTCGCCGCGGGGGAGTCCGCGGGCTCGGTCGTCTCCGGTGTCGCCCGGTCCGCCAACCGCGTCGTCTTCGTGTTCGCCGGCCAGGGCTCGCAGTGGGTCGGCATGGGCCGCGAACTGCTGGTGTCCTCGCCGGTGTTCGCCGCGCGGTTCGCGGAGTGCGAGCAGGCGCTGGCGCCGCACGTGGACTGGGCGTTGGGCGATGTCCTCGACGGCGCCGAGGGCGCGCCGGGGTTGGGCTCGGCGGATGTGGTGCAGCCGGTGCTGTGGGCGGTGATGGTGTCGCTGGCCGCGGTGTGGGAGGCGGCCGGTGTGTCGCCGGACGCGGTGGTGGGTCACTCGCAGGGTGAGATCGCGGCGGCGACGGTCGCGGGGATGCTGTCCCTGGAGGACGGCGCCCGGGTCGTGGCCGTACGGTCGCGCGCTCTGACGAGCCTTTCCGTGCAGGGTTCGATGGTGTCGGTGGTGATGCCGTCGCAGGCGGTGCGCGACCTGGCCGAGGGCTGGGGCGAGCGGCTGTCCGTGGCCGCGGTCAACAGCCCGGCCGCCGTGGTCGTTTCGGGCGAGCCGGAGGCGCTGTCGGAGTTCGAGCGGGAGCTGGCCAAGCGGCACGTGATGCGCTGGCGCATCCCCGAGACCGACTTCGTCGCGCACTCCCCGGCCGTCGAACCCCTGGCGGCCGTCCTGGACGCCGAGTTGGCGAAGATCGCGCCGCGGACCGGCCGGGTGCCCATGGTCTCCACGGTCACCGGCGGCTGGGTCACCGGCGAGGAGGTCGACGCCTCCTACTGGTACGCCAACCTGCGCAACATGGTCCGCTTCGAGGAAGCGGTCCGGATCCTGACCGCCGAGGGCTACAACTCCTTCGTCGAGGTCTCCCCGCACCCGGTGCTGACCGCCGCGGTCACCGAGACCACCGAGGACGCGGGCGTGCAGGGCGTGCTGACCGTCGGCACCCTGGAGCGGGACAACGGCGGCGCCGCGCGCGTCCTCACCTCGCTCGCCCAGGCGTACGCCGGGGGCCTGCCGGTGGACTGGCGCGGGGTGCGGCCGGCCGCCGACACGGTGGAACTGCCCACCTACGCCTTCCAGCACCAGCCCTTCTGGCTCAAGCCCGACAGCTCGGAGGTGCCGGTCCTCGGCGGCGACGGCGCGGGCACCGCGGCCGAGGCGCAGTTCTGGGCCGCCGTCGAGGGCGGCGACCTGGGCCGCCTCGCCGACACCCTGGCGATCGAGGACCGCATGCACCTCGGCGAGGTGCTGCCCGCGCTCGCCACCTGGCGCCGCCGCGAGCAGGACCGCTCGGTCACCGCCGACTGGCGCTACCGCGTGATGTGGACGCCCGTCGCCGACCCGTCCTCGACCGTGCTGTCCGGGCGCTGGCTCGTCGTCACCCCGGCCGGACCGGCCGCCGGCGACCTCCCGCGCGGCTGCGTGGACGCCCTGACCGCCCGCGGCGCCGAGGTGGTGACGCTGGAGGCCCCGGCGTCGGCGAGCCAGGAGTGGCTGGCCGAGCAGATCCGCGGCGGGGCCGAGGAGGGCGCGCTCACCGGCGTCCTCTCGCTGCTCGCCCTGGACGAGACACCGGTGCCCGAGCACCCCGTGGTGCCCGCCGGCCTGGCCGCCACCCTCGCCCTCGTGCGGGCGCTCGGCGACGCCGAGGTGGGCGCGCCGCTGTGGGCGGTCACCTCCGGCGCGGTCTCCGCCGGGCCCGGCGAACCCCTCACCAGCCCCGCGCAGGCGCAGACCTGGGGCCTGGGCCGGGTCGTCGGCCTGGAACAGCCCGAACTGTGGGGCGGGTTGATCGACCTTCCGGCCGCGTTCGACGAGCGGGCCGGAGTACGGCTCGCCTCGGTGCTGGCCGGCTGCGGCGAGGACCAGGTCGCCGTCCGCGCGGCCGGCGTCCTCGGCCGCCGGCTCGTCCGCGCCCCGCAGCCGCGGGGCAACGCCGAGCCGTGGACCACGGGCGGCACCACCTTCGTCACCGGCGGCACCGGCGCCCTCGGCGGCCGGCTGGCCCGGTGGCTGGCCGGGCGCGGTGTGCCGCGCCTGGTGCTCACCAGCCGGTCCGGTCCGGCCGCCGCGGGCATCGCGGCCACGGTCGCCGGCCTGGCCGCCAGTGGCGCCCGGGTGGACGTGCTGGCCTGCGACGTCAGCGACCGGTCGGACCTGGCCGCGGCGCTGGACTGGACGTCGGCCACCGGCCCGGCCCTGTCCGCGGTCGTGCACACCGCCGGCGTCGGCCAGGCCACGCCCGTCGCGGAGACCGACGTCGCCGAGACCGCGACCGTCCTGGCCGCCAAGGCCACCGGCGCGGCCCTGCTCGACGAGCTCACCCGGGACCGGGACCTGGACGCCTTCGTGCTCTTCTCCTCGATCTCGGCCACGTGGGGCAGCGGCCTGCAGCCCTCCTACGCCGCGGCCAACACCTACCTGGACGCGCTCGCCGAGCACCGCCTGGGCCAGGGGCTGCCCGCGACCTCGGTGGCCTGGGGCCCGTGGGGCGGCGGCGGCATGACCGACCCGGCCGGCGCCGCGCAGATGGAGCGGCGCGGCCTGATGGTGATGGACCCCGACCACGCCGTCCGCGCGCTGGCCCAGATCCTGGACGGCGGCGAGCAGTTGGTCACCGTCGCGGACATGGACTGGTCGCGGTTCGCCCAGCCGTTCACCCTGCGCCGGCCCAGTCCGCTGGTCGGCGACCTGCCCGAGGTCCGGCAGGCATTGGCCGACCCGGGCGCGGGCGTCGGCGCGGCCGGCGTGCCGCTCGACCCGGACGCGGGGGCCGCCCTGCGCCAGCAGCTCACGGGTCTGCCGCGCGCCGAGCAGAGCCGGCTGCTGGTCGGCATCGTGCAGACGCAGGCCGCGGCGGTGCTCGACTACGCCACCGCGGAGGAGGTGGAGGCCACCCGCGCCTTCAGCGAGCTCGGCTTCGACTCGCTGACGTCGGTGGAGCTGCGCAACCGGCTGAGCGCGGCCACCGGGCTGCAGTTGCCGGCCACGCTGCTGTTCGACTGCCCCAACCCGGTGGCGCTGGCGGAGTACCTCTGGAACGAGGAGTTCCAGGACGAGGCCGCCCAGCTGACGCTGGTGCAGGAGGTCGACCGGCTCGGCTCGCTGATGACCGGTGCGGACCCGGACGAGAACACCTACCAGATGATCACGGATCGCCTTCAGGGCCTGCTCACCCAGTGGGGCAAGGTCGGCGGCCGCACCGAGCGCGAGGCGGTCGCGGAGAAGATCGGGTCCGCGTCGGACGACGAGATATTCGACTTCATCCACAAGGAGTTCGGCCGGTAGAGGCCGGTCCGGCCCGGGGTCCCGCCCCGGGCCGGCAGGCCCCGGGCCGACCCCGCCCCCGGTTCCCGCCCGGCGACGCCGCGGACAACTGACGTGAGCTTTCAGAGATTGAGCGAGTGAGGTTCAGTGGCCGACGAAGAGAAGCTCCGCGATTACCTCAAATGGGTGACGACCAGCCTGCACGACACGCGTGAGCGTCTGCGGGAGGTCGAGGAACGCGGCAACGAGCCCATCGCGATCGTCGGCATCGGCTGCCGCTACCCCGGCGGTGCCCAGGACCCGGAGGACTTCTGGCGCCTGCTCGCCGGCGGCGGCGACGCCATCTCGGGCTTCCCGGCCGACCGTGGCTGGGACATCGAGGAGCTGTACGAGCAGGACCCGGACGGCACCTCGCACGTCCGGGAGGCCGGGTTCGTGTCGGACGCCAGCGGGTTCGACCCCGGGTTCTTCGGGATCAGCCCGCGCGAGGCGGTGGCCATGGACCCGCAGCAGCGGCTGCTGCTGGAGGTCTGCTGGGAGGCGCTGGAGCGGTCCGGCATCGACCCGCTGACGCTGCGCGGCAGCCGCACCGGCGTGTTCGCCGGCGCGTCCCTGTCCGGCTACGGCTTCGGCGCGGGCTCGGACGAGGACATGGACGTCCACCTGATGACGGGGACTTCGACCGCCATCATCTCCGGCCGGGTGTCCTACGTGATGGGCCTGGAGGGCCCCGCGGTCACCGTCGACACGGCGTGCTCGTCGTCGCTGGTCGCCCTGCACCTGGCCGTCCAGGCGGTGCGGTCGGGCGAGTGCTCGCTGGCCATGGCCGGCGGTGTGACGGTCATCGCCACGCCGATCATGTTCACCCAGTTCTCCCGGCAGCTCGGGCTGGCCCGGGACGGTCGCTGCAAGGCGTTCTCGTCCTCGGCCGACGGCATGGGCATCTCCGAGGGCGCCGGCATGGTCGTCGTCGAGCGGCTGTCGGACGCCCGGCGCAACGGGCACCCGGTGCTGGCGATCGTGCGCGGATCGGCGATCAACCAGGACGGCGCCTCCAACGGCCTCACCGCGCCCAACGGCCCGTCCCAGCAGCGGGTCATCCGCGCCGCGCTGGAGAACGCCCGCCTGTCGGTCGCCGACGTGGACGCCGTGGAGGCGCACGGCACCGGCACCCCGCTGGGCGACCCGATCGAGGCGCAGGCCATCCTCGCCACGTACGGTCAGGAGCGTGCCGAGCAGGGGCCGCTGCTGCTGGGCTCGGTGAAGTCCAACATCGGCCACACCCAGGCCGCGGCCGGCGTGGCCGGCGTGATCAAGATGGTGCTGGCCCTTCAGAACCAGCGGCTGCCGCGCACCCTGCACGCCGAGGACGCGTCGCCGCACGTGGACTGGTCGGCGGGCGAGGTGCGGCTGCTGACCGAGTCCGTGCCGTGGCCCGTGGGCGAGCGGGTGCGGCGGGCCGGCGTGTCCTCGTTCGGCATCAGCGGCACCAACGCGCACATCATCGTGGAGGAGGCGCCCTCGGCCGTCGAGGAGGAGGCCGCCGAGCAGGGCGAGAACGGCGAGGGCCCGCGCGAGAGCACCCTGGAGACGGCTTCGGCCGCTCCGGCGGCTCCGGCGGTGTCGGGGGTCGGCGCCTGGCTGGTGTCCGGCCGCTCGGCCGAGGGCCTGGCCGGGCAGGCGGGCCGGCTGCGGGAGTGGGTGACCGCCCGTCCGGAGCTCGAACCGGCCGACGTGGCCTGGTCGTTGGCGAGGACGCGGTCGGCGTTCGAGCACCGCGCGGTGGTGCTGGGCGGCGCGCGTACGGACTTGGTGGCGGGCCTGGAGAGCCTGGCCGCCGGGGTGTCGTCGGGTGCGGTGGTGTCGGGTGTCGCGCGCGCGGGCGCGCGGGTGGGCTTCGTGTTCGCCGGCCAGGGCTCGCAGTGGGTGGGCATGGGCCGCGGGCTCTACGAGGGCAGCCGCGTCTTCGCGGAGACCTTCGACCAGGTGTCGGCGCTGCTGGAACGGGAGTTGGGGCGCTCGATCCGCGAGGTCGTGCTGGGCGCGGACGGCGTCGAGCAGGAGGTCGCGCACCAGACCCTCTACGCGCAGACCGGCCTGTTCGCCTTCGAGGTGTCCCTCGCGGCCGTGCTGAAGGCCGCGGGTGTGGTGGCGGACGCGGTGGTCGGGCACTCGGTGGGCGAGGTCGCCGCCGCGTACGTGGCCGGGGTGCTGTCCCTGCCGGAGGCGTGCCGCCTGGTGGCCACGCGGGCCCGGCTGATGCAGGAACTGCCCGCCGGCGGCGCGATGGCCGCGGTCAACGCCCCCGAGGCGGACGTCGTCGCGTCGATGGCGGAGATCCCCGGTGTGGCGATCGCCGCCGTCAACGGACCCGAGTCGGTGGTCGTCTCCGGCGACGAGGGCGCGGTCGAGCAGGTCGTGGCGCACTGGCGCGAGCAGGGCCGGCGCGTGCGGCGGCTGCGGGTCTCGCACGCCTTCCACTCGGCGGCGATGGAACCGGTGATCGACGAACTCGGCCGGGTCGCCGAGGAGTTGACGTACGAGCGGCCGCGCGTGCTGTGGGCGGGCGCGCTGACCGGCGAACTCGTCAGCGCGTGCGAGCCCGGCTACTGGCCGGCGCAGACCCGGCAGGCCGTGCGGTTCGCCGACGCTATGGCGACGCTGGCCCGGCAGGGCGTGTCCGTCTTCGTGGAGATCGGCCCGGACGGGTCGCTGTCCTCGCTGGGGCCGGACACGGTCGCGGCGGCCGGCTTGGAGGAGTGCGCGTTCGTGCCGCTCCAGCGCCGCGACGACAGCGGCACCGGCGGCGTCGACGGCATCGTCGCCGGCCTGGCCAGGGCGTTCGTGCACGGCGCGGCCGTGGACTGGAGCGCCGTGCTGCCCGCCGCCGGCCTGGTGGACCTGCCGACGTACGCCTTCCGGCGCGAGCGCTTCTGGGTGCAGGGCATCCTGGGCGTCGCCTCGGCGTCCATCGGCTTCGGCGGGGAGGGCGTCGGCACGGCCGCCGAGACCCGCTTCTGGTCCGCCGTCGAGGGCGGCGACCTGGCGTACATCGCCGAGGCGCTGGCCGTGGACGGCGGCCGTCCGTTCAGCGAGATCATGCCCGCGCTGGCGTCCTGGCGGCGCCGCGAACTGGACCGGTCGGTGACGGCCGGCTGGCGCTACCGGGCGACCTGGGCGCCGGTGGTCGAGCCCGACCCCCGCGTGCTGTCCGGGACCTGGCTGACGGCGGTCCCCGCCGGGCCGTCCGCCGCCGGTCTGGCGGGCGACTGCGCTGCGGCGCTGCGCGGACGCGGCGCCGAGGCCGTCGTGGTCGAGGTGCCGGCCGGCACCGTCGAACGGGCCGACCTGGCCGCGCTGATCGGCGCGGCGCTGTCGGGCGCCGACGTGGAGCCCGGCGCCGTGGCCGGCGTGCTGTCGCTGCTCGCGCTCGACGAGACGCCGCTGCCGGACCACCCGGTGGTCACCGGCGGCCTGGCCGCGACCCTCGGCCTGGTGCAGGCCCTCGGCGACGCCGGGATCGAGTCGCCCCTGTGGCTCGCCACCAGCGGCGCCGTCGGAGCCGGCCCGAGCGAGGCGCCGACCGCTCCCGCGCAGGCGCAGACCTGGGGCCTGGGCCGGGTCGTCGCGATGGAACACCCCGACCGCTGGGGCGGGTTGATCGACCTGCCGGCCACTGTCGACGAGCGGGCGGGCGTCCGGCTGGCCGCGGTGCTGTCCGGCTGCGGGGAGGACCAGGTCGCCATCCGCGCGGCCGGCATCCTCGGCCGCCGGCTGGTCCGCGCCTCCCAGCCCCGCCCGACGGACCGGCCGTGGTCGCCACGCGGCAGCGTGCTGGTCACCGGCGGCACCGGCGCGATCGCCGGGCACGTGGCCCGCTGGCTGACCGGGCGGGAGACCCCGCGGCTGGTGCTGACCAGCCGGTCCGGCCCCGCCGCGAAGGGCGCCGCCGCGCTGGCCGCGGACCTCGCCGCTGCCGGCACCGCCGTGGAGGTGGTCGCCTGCGACGTGAGCGACCGCTCCGACCTGGCCGGGGTGCTGTCCTGGACCGGGGCGAACGGCCCCGCCGTGTCCGCCGTGATGCACACCGCGGGCGTGCTGGACGACGGCGTCGTGGACCGCCTCACCCCGCCGCGCCTGGCCACCTCGCTCGGCGCCAAGGCGTCCGGCGCCGCCCTGCTCGACGAGCTGACCGCGGACCTGGACCTCGACGCCTTCGTGCTCTTCTCCTCCTCCGCCGCCACCCTCGGCGCCGCCGGGCAGGGCAACTACGCCGCCGCGAACGCCTACTTGGACGCCCTCGCCGAGAGCCGGCGCGGCCGCGGCCTGGCCGGTCTCTCGGTCGCCTGGGGCGCCTGGGCCGGCGGCGGCCTCGCCGGGGCGAACGACGTCGTCCGGCACCGGACGGCCCAGGGCCCGATGCCCGCGATGGACCCGCGGCTGGCGGTCCGCGCGCTGGGCGAGGCCCTGGAGGGCACCGACCCGGTCGTCACCGTCATGGACGTGGACTGGCCCCAACTGGCCGCCGCCCTCGGCGCGGCCGACATCCGCGACATGCCGCTGGTGCGCGACCTGCCCGAGATCCGCCAACTGGCCGCGGTCGGGACGGGCCCCGGGACAGTGCTGCGCGGCGACGGCGAACTCACCGGCCGGCTGGCCGGGTTGAGCCGCGCCGAGCAGGACCGCATGCTCGCCGACGTCGTACGGGCCGAGGCGGCCGTGGTGCTGGGCTACCCGTCCGCCGAGGCGGTCGAGGCGAGCCGCGCCTTCAGCGACCTCGGCTTCGACTCCCTGACCGCCGTCGAACTGCGCAACGGGCTGAACGCGGCCACCGGGCTGCGGCTGCCCGCCACCTTGATCTTCGACTACCCGACCCCGACCGTGCTCGCCGCCCACCTGCGCTCCGAACTGGCCGGCGAACTCGCCGCGGGCGCCGCCGCCCCGGCGCTGCCCGCCGCGCGGATCGACCCGGGCGAACCGCTGGCGATCGTCGGCATGGCCTGCCGCTTCCCCGGCGGCGCGGCCAGCCCCGAGGCGTTCTGGGACCTGCTGTCCGGCGGCGGCGACGCCGTGGGCGGGGTGCCGCAGGACCGCGGCTGGGACCTGGACAGCCTGTTCGACCCGGACCCCGACCAGGCGGGCACGTCCTACGCCACGCAGGGCGGGTTCCTCACCGGCGCGGCGGAGTTCGACGCCGGATTCTTCGGCATCAGCCCGCGCGAGGCCACCGCCACCGACCCGCAGCAGCGCCTGCTGCTCGAAGTCGCCTGGGAGGCGCTGGAGCGGTCCGGCATCGACCCGGTGTCGCTGCGCGGCTCGGCCACCGGCGTGTTCGCCGGCGGCTACGGCTCCGGGTACGGCATGGCCGTCGCCCTGACCGGTGACGGGGCCTCCGGCCTCGAAGGCCACCTCATGACCGGCAACGCCACCAGCGTGCTGTCCGGCCGCGTCTCCTACGCGCTGGGCCTGGAGGGCCCGGCCGTCACCGTGGACACCGCGTGCTCCTCCTCCCTGGTGGCCCTGCACATCGCCGGCCAGGCCGTGCGCTCGGGCGAGTGCTCGCTGGCGCTGGTCGGCGGCGTGACCATCATGGCCACGCCGTGGGAGATGGTCGGCTTCTCCCGCCAGCGCGGACTCGCCAAGGACGGCCGCTGCAAGGCGTTCTCCGCCGAGGCCGACGGCATGGGCATGGGCGAGGGCGCGGCCATGCTCGTCGTGGAGCGCCTGTCGGACGCCCGCCGCAACGGCCACCCGGTGCTCGCGGTGGTCCGCGGCTCCGCGGTGAACCAGGACGGCGCGTCCAACGGCCTGACGGCGCCCAACGGCCCGTCCCAGCAGCGCGTCATCCGCGCCGCCCTGGCCAACGCCGGGATCGGCTCGGACGCCATCGACGTCGTGGAGGCGCACGGCACCGGCACCACCCTCGGCGACCCGATCGAGGCGCAGGCGCTGCTGGCCACCTACGGCCAGGAGCGGGACGGCCAGGCGCCGTTGTGGCTCGGCTCGGTGAAGTCCAACATCGGGCACACACAGGCCGCCGCCGGTGTCGCCGGCATCATGAAGATGGTGCTCGCGCTCCGCCACGAGCGGCTGCCGCGGACACTGCACGCCGACGAGCCCTCGCCGCACGTGGACTGGTCCGCGGGCGAGGTGCGGCTGCTGACCGAGTCCGTGGCGTGGCCCGCCGGGGAGCGGGTGCGGCGGGCCGGCGTGTCCTCGTTCGGCATCAGCGGCACCAACGCGCACATCATCGTGGAGGAGGCCCCGGTCGGGGCGGGCGAGCCGCCGGAGGACGGCGACGGCGCGGGCGGCCTCGCCCCGGCGCGGGTGCTGCCGGGCGCCAACGCCTGGCTGGTGTCCGGCCGTTCGGCGGAGGGCCTGGCGGCGCAGGCCGGCCGGCTGCGGGAGTGGCTCGCGGACCGGCCGGAGCTCGAACCGGCGGATCTGAACAACATAGCCTGGTCGTTGGCCGCGACGCGATCGGCGTTCGAGCACCGGGCCGTCGTCCTCGGCGCCGGGCGTGCGGAGTTGACGGCGGGTCTGGAGAGCCTGGCCGCAGGAGAGTCCTCGGGCGCGGTCGTGTCCGGCGTGGTCCGGTCCGACGTGCGCGTGGGCCTGGTGTTCGCGGGCCAGGGCTCGCAGTGGGCCGGGATGGGCCGGGGCCTGTACGAGGGCAGCCCGGTGTTCGCGGAGACCTTCGACCAGGTGTCGGGGCTGCTGGAACTGGAGTTGGGCGTCTCGGTCCGGGACGTCGTGCTCGGTGCGGAGGGGGTCGGCGAGGACGTCGCCCGGCAGACCCTCTACGCGCAGACCGGCCTGTTCGCCTTCGAGGTGGCGCTGGCCGCGGTGCTGAAGGCGTCCGGTGTGGTCGCCGACGCGGTGGTCGGGCACTCGGTGGGCGAGGTCGCGGCCGCGTACGTGGCCGGGGTGCTGTCGCTGCCCGACGCGTGCCGACTGGTCGCCACGCGGGCCCGGTTGATGCAGGCGCTGCCGTCCGGCGGTGCGATGGCGGCGGTCAACGCGCCCGAGACGGACGTCCTCGCGTCGATGGCCGACATCCCCGGCGCGGTGATCGCCGCGGTCAACGGCCCGGAGTCCGTCGTCGTCTCCGGCGAGGTCTCCGCGGTCGGGCAGGTCGTGGCGCACTGGCGCGAACAGGGCCGCCGGGTGAAGGAGTTGCGCGTCTCGCACGCCTTCCACTCCCCGGCCATGGACCCGGTTCTGGCCGAACTCGGTGACGTGGCCTCGGGGTTGGCTTACGAGCGGCCGCGCCTGCTGTGGGCGGGCGCACTGACCGGCGAGCTCGTCGGCGAGTGCGAGTCCTCGTACTGGCCGGGGCAGACCCGGCAGGCCGTGCGGTTCGCCGACGCGCTGGCCGCTCTCGCGGCCCAGGGCGTCTCGGTGTTCCTGGAGATCGGCCCCGACGGCTCGTTGTCGTCGCTCGGCCCGGACGCGGTGGCCGGAGTCGGCGCTGAGGAGGGCGTGTTCGTGCCGCTCCAGCGGCGCGACGACAACGGCGTTGGCGGTCTCGTCACCGGCCTCGCGCGGGCCTTCGTCCAAGGCGCTGCCGTGGACTGGTCGCGCGTGCTGCCGGCCGGCGCCACGGTGGAGCTCCCGACCTACGCGTTCCGGCACCAGTGGTACTGGCCGCAGGGCGAGCTGCACCTGCCGACCGGCGGCCCGGCGGGCGCCGCCGACTCCCACGGGGTCGCGGCCACGGAGGCCGAGGCCCGGTTCTGGGCGGCCGTCGAGGGCGGCGACCTCACGCGGGTCGCCGAGACACTGGCGGTCGACGGCGGCCGCCCGTTCCACGAGATCCTGCCCGCGCTGGCGTCCTGGCGGCGCCGCGAGCAGGACCGGTCGGTGACGGCCGGCTGGCGCTACCGGGGGAGCTGGGCGCCC
Source organism: uncultured Actinomycetota bacterium (assembly GCA_963756705.1). Taxonomy (GTDB): domain Bacteria; phylum Actinomycetota; class Actinomycetes; order Streptomycetales; family Streptomycetaceae; genus Actinacidiphila. The sequence continues at coordinate 479,006 of CAVWOS010000015.1, forward strand.
GTCGCCGACCCCGACCCGCGCCTGCTCACGGGGACGTGGCTGCTGGCGGCCCCGGCCGGCCCCGCCGCCGGGGACGTGGCGCCCGAGTGCGCCGCCGCGCTGACCGCGCGGGGCGCGGAGGTCGTGACGGTCGAGGTCCCGGCCGGGACCGCCGACCGCGCCCGGGTCGCGGCGCTGGTCGGCGCCGCGCTGGACGGCCGTGAGCCCTCCGGTGTGACCGGTGTGCTGTCGCTGCTCGCGCTGGACGAGACGCCGCTGCCGGAGCACCCGGCGGTGGCCGGCGGCCTGGCCGCCACGCTCGCCCTGGTGCAGGGGCTGGGCGACGCCGCCGTGACCGGACCGCTGTGGGTGGCCACCCGCGGCGCGGTCGCGGCCACACCCGGCGAGACCCTGGTCAGCCCGGTGCAGGCCCAGGTCTGGGGCCTCGGCCGGGTGGCGGCCCTCGAACACCCCGACCGCTGGGGCGGGTTGGTGGACCTGCCCGGCACCCTCGACCAGCGCTCCGGCGTCCGGCTGGCCGCCGCGCTGGCCGACCGCGGCGAGGACCAGTTCGCGATCCGCGCGGCCGGGATATTCGGCCGCCGCCTCACCCGCGCGCCGCAGCCGCGCGGCACCGAGGACGGATGGGCCCCGCGCGGCACCACCCTGATCACCGGCGGCACCGGCGCCATCGCCGGGCACGTCTCGCGCTGGCTGGCCGATCGCGGGGCGTCCCGCCTGGTGCTGACCGGCCGTTCGGGCCCCGGCGCCACGGGCGTGGCGGCGACGGTGGCGGATCTCGCGGAGCGCGGCGCCTCGGTGGACGTGGTGGCGTGCGACGCGAGCGAGCGTTCGTCGCTCGAAGGGCTGCTGGACTGGACGGCGGCGAGCGGTCCCGCCCTGTCCGCCGTCATGCACACCGCGGGCGTCCTCGACGACGGCGTCGTGGACCGGCTGTCCGCCGAGCGCCTCGGGACCGTGCTGACGGCCAAGGCCACCAGCGCGTCCCTGCTGGACGAGCTGACCGCCGACCTCGACCTCGACGCCTTCGTGCTGTTCTCGTCCTCGGCGTCCACGCTCGGCACCGCCGGACAGGGCAACTACGCCGCCGCCAACGCTCACTTGGACGCCCTGGCGGAGAACCGGCGCTCGCGCGGCCTGGCCGGTCTCTCGGTCGCCTGGGGCGCGTGGGCGGGCGGCGGCCTCGCCGACACCAGCGACGCGGTGCGGGCCCGGGTCGGTCGCGGCGCGATGCCGCCGATGGACCCGCAGCTCGCGGTCCGCGCGCTGGGCGAGGCCCTGACCGACTCCCACCCGGCCCTGACGGTCATGGACGTGGACTGGCCCCAGCTGGCGGCCACACCCGGCGCGGCCGACTTCCGCGACATGCCGCTCGTGCGGGACCTGCCCGAGATCCGGCAGCTGGCGGCCGCGCTCCCGGCCGCCGGCACTGCGGTCCCGGCCGAGGGCGAACTGTCCCGGCGGCTGGCCGGCATGAACCGCGCCGAGCAGGACCGGACCCTCACCGAACTCGTGCGGACCGAGGCGGCCGTCGTGCTCGGCCACGCCTCGGCCGAGGCCGTGCAGGACCGCCGTGCCTTCAAGGACCTCGGCTTCGACTCCCTCACGGCGGTCGAGCTGCGCAACCGGATCGGCGCGGCCACGGGCCTGCGGCTGCCCGCGACGCTCGTCTTCGACTACCCGAATCCGGTCGTGCTGGCCGAGTTCCTGCGCGGCGAGCTGACCGGCGAACAGGCCGGCGCGGCGGGCCCGGTGGCCGCGGTGGCGGCCTCCGACGAGCCGCTGGCGATCGTCGGCATGAGCTGCCGCTTCCCGGGCGGCGCGGCCGGCCCCGAGGCATTCTGGGACCTGCTCGCCTCCGGCAGCGACGGGGTCGGCGGGTTCCCGACCGACCGCGGCTGGGACCTGGAGAGCTTCTACGACCCGGACGGCGAGCGCGAGGGCACCTCGTACACCCAGTCGGGCGCGTTCCTGCGCGAGGCGGCCGAGTTCGACGCGGCCTTCTTCGGGATCAGCCCGCGCGAGGCGCTGGCGATGGACCCGCAGCAGCGGCTGCTGCTGGAGACCTCGTGGGAGGCGCTGGAGCGGTCCGGCATCGACCCGATGTCCCTGCGCGGCTCGGCCACCGGCGTGTTCGCGGGCGGCTTCGCCTCCGGCTACGGCATCGGCATCGCCCTCGGCGGCCAGAGCGCGTCCGGCGCCGAGGGCCACCTGATGACGGGCAACGCCACCAGCGTGCTGTCCGGCCGCGTGTCCTACGTGCTGGGCCTGGAGGGCCCGGCGGTGACGGTGGACACGGCGTGCTCCTCCTCGCTCGTCGCGCTGCACCTGGCCGCGCAGGCGCTGCGCTCCGGCGAGTGCTCGCTCGCGCTGGCGGGCGGTGTCACGGTCATGGCCACCCCGGCCACCTTCATCGACTTCTCCCGGCAGCAGGGCCTGTCCGCCGACGGGCGGTGCCGGGCGTTCTCCGCGGACGCCGACGGCACCGGCTGGGCCGAGGGCGCGGGTGTCCTCGTGGTCGAGCGGCTCTCCGAGGCGCGGCGGCTCGGGCACAAGGTGCTCGCGGTGGTCCGTGGTTCGGCGGTGAACCAGGACGGCGCGTCCAACGGCCTGACGGCCCCCAACGGCCCCTCGCAGCAGCGCGTCATCCGCTCCGCCCTCGCCAACGCCCGGCTCACGCCCGCCGACGTGGACGTGGTCGAGGCGCACGGCACCGCCACCACGCTCGGCGACCCGATCGAGGCCCAGGCGCTGCTGGCGACCTACGGACAGGGGCGGCCGTCGGACCGGCCGCTGTGGCTCGGTTCGGTGAAGTCCAACATCGGCCACACGCAGGCCGCGGCCGGCGTGGCCGGTGTGATCAAGATGGTGCTCGCGCTCCAGCACGAGCGGGTGCCGCAGACGCTGTACGCCGACGAGCCGTCCCCGCACGTCGACTGGACGGCCGGCGAGGTCAAGCTGCTCACGCGGCCGCTCGCCTGGCCGGCGGGGGAGCGGGTGCGGCGCGCGGGCGTGTCGTCCTTCGGCCTGAGCGGCACGAACGCGCACGTCATCGTCGAGGAGGCCCCCGCGGCCGCCGGGGACGAGGCCGTTCCGGCTCCCGCCGACGGCGGACCTCGGGCCGTCGACGGCGGCGCGGTGGGCGCGTGGCTGGTCTCCGGCCGTTCGGCGCAGGGCCTGGCGGCGCAGGCGGGCCGGCTGCGGGAGTGGACGGCGGGTCGCCCGGACCTCGAACCGGCGGACCTGGACAGGACGGCCTGGTCGTTGGCAACGACCCGGTCCGCCTTCGAGCACCGCGCGGTGGTGCTCGGCCGCGAGCGCGCGGACCTGGTCGCGGGCCTGGAGAGCCTGGCCGCGGGGGAGCCCTCGGGCACGGTGGTCTCGGGCACGGCCCGGTCCGGCGCCCGGGTGGGCCTGGTCTTCGCGGGCCAGGGCTCGCAGTGGCTCGGGATGGGCAAGGGCCTGTACGAGGGGAGTTCGGTCTTCGCCGAGACCTTCGACCGGGTGTCCGCCTTGCTGGAACTGGAGTTGGGCGTCTCGGTCCGGGACGTGGTCCTTGGCGCGGAGGGCGCCGACGAGAGTCTGGTCGATCAGACCCTCTACGCGCAGACCGGCCTGTTCGCCTTCGAGGTCGCGCTGGCCGCGGTGCTGAAGGCCGCGGGTGTGGTCGCGGACGCCGTGGTGGGGCACTCGGTGGGTGAGGTCGCGGCCGCGTACGTGGCGGGTGTGGTCTCGCTGGAGGACGCCGTCCGGCTGGTGGCGACGCGGGCGCGGCTGATGCAGGCGCTGCCGTCCGGTGGCGCGATGGCGGCGGTCAACGCGCCCGAGGTGGACGTTCTCGCGTCGATGGCGGATCTGGCCGGTGTGTCGATCGCGGCGGTCAACGGGCCCGAGTCCGTGGTCGTTTCAGGTGACGAGGACGCGGTCGCGCGCGTGGTGGCGCACTGGCGCGAGCAGGGGCGCCGGGTGCGGCCGTTGCGCGTCTCGCACGCCTTCCATTCGCCCGCGATGGACCCGGTGATCGACGAACTCGGCCGCGTGGCGGCGGAGTTGGCGTACGAGCGGCCGCAGGTGCTGTGGGCGGGCGCGCTGACCGGCGAGCTGGTCGGGGAGTGCGAGCCCGCGTACTGGCCGGGGCAGACCCGGCAGGCCGTGCGGTTCGCGGACGCGCTCGCGGCGCTTGCCGCGCAGGGCATCTCGGTCTTCGTCGAGGTGGGCCCCGACGGCTCGCTGTCGTCGCTCGGCCCGGACGCGGTGGCCGGAGTCGGCGCTGAGGAGGGCGTGTTCGTGCCGCTCCAGCGGCGCGACGACAGCGGTACCGGCGGCATCGATGGCCTCGTCGCGGGCCTGGCCCGGGCATTCGTGCACGGCGCGGCCGTGGACTGGAGCGCCGTGCTGCCCGCCGCCGAGCACGTGGAACTGCCCACGTACGCCTTCCGCCACGAGCGGTTCTGGCCGGAGGGCACGCTGTCCCTGCCGACGGGCGCCGCCGAACCCAAGGGGCCCGCGGGCACGGAGGCGGAGGCCCGGTTCTGGGCGGCCGTCGAGGGCGGTGACCTCACGCAGATCGCCGACACCCTCGCGCTGGAGGAGAAGGAGCACCTCGGCGCGGTGCTGCCCGCTCTCGCGTCGTGGCGCCGCCGTGAGCGGGACCGGTCGGTGACGGCCGGCTGGCGCTACCGCGTGACGTGGGCGCCGGTCGCCGACCCCGACCCGAAGGTGCTGTCCGGCACCTGGCTGGTGGTGGCACCCGCCGGGGACGTGGCGCCCGAGTGCGCCGCCGCGCTGACCGCGCGGGGCGCGGAGGCCGTGACGGTCGAGGTCCCGTCCGCAACCGTGGAGCGGGCGGAGGTCGCGGCATTGCTCGGCGCTTCGCTGGCCGGCCGTGAGCCCTCCTGCGTGACCGGTGTGCTGTCGCTGCTCGCGCTGGACGAGACGCCGCTGCCGGAGCACCCGGCGGTGGCCGGCGGCCTGGCCGCGACCCTGGGTGTCATCCAGGGGATCGGCGACGCCGGGATCGAGGCACCGCTGTGGGTGGCCACCCGCGGCGCCGTCGCCACCGTGCCCGGCGCGGCGCCGGACCGTCCGGTGCAGGCCCAGGTCTGGGGCCTCGGCCGGGTGGTGGCCCTCGAACAGCCGGACCGCTGGGGCGGGTTGGTGGACCTGCCCGAGACGCTGGACGAGCGCGCGGGCTGGCGGCTGGCCTCGGTGCTGGCCGGCTGCGGCGAGGACCAGGCTGCCGTCCGCGCCGCCGGGATCCTCGGGTGCCGGCTGACCCGGGCCTCGCAGCCGCGCGACGCCGCGTCCTGGACCACCGGCGGCACCACACTGATCACCGGCGGTACGGGAGCGATCGCGGGTCACGTCTCGCGCTGGCTGGCCGATCGCGGAGCGTCCCGTCTGGTGCTGACCGGCCGTTCGGGCCCGGCGGCCGCGGATGTGGCGGCGACGGTGGCGGATCTCGCGGAGCGCGGCGCCGCGGTGGACGTCGTGGCGTGTGACGCGAGTGACCGTTCGTCGCTCGAAGGGCTGCTGGACTGGACGGCGGCGAGCGGCCCCGCCCTGTCCGCCGTGATGCACACCGCCGGTGTGCTGGACGACGGCATCGTGGACCGGCTGTCCGCCGAGCGCCTGGCGACCGTGCTGACGGCCAAGGCCACCAGCGCCGCGCTGCTCGACGAGCTCACGTCCGGCCTCGACCTGGACGCCTTCGTGCTGTTCTCCTCCGCCGCGGCCGTCCTGGGCACGGCCGGCCAGGGCAACTACGCCGCGGCGAACGCCTACTTGGACGCCCTGGCGGAGAACCGGCGGGCGCGCGGCCTGGCCGCCCTCACGGTGGCGTGGGGCGCGTGGGCGGGCGGCGGTCTCGCCGACACCAGCGACGCGGTGCGCTACCGGGTCGGTCGCGGTGCGATGCCGCCGATGGACCCGGAACTCGCCGTGCGCGCGCTGGGCGAGGCCCTGGCGGACTCGCACCCCGCGCTGACGGTGATGGACGTGGACTGGGCCCAGCTGGCGGCGACGCCCGGCGCGGCCGACTTCCGCGACATGCCGCTGGTGCGGGACCTGCCCGAGATCCGGCAGCTGGCGGCCGCGCTTCCGGCCGTGGGCCCGGCGGTCCCGGCCGAGGGCGAACTGGCCCGGCGGCTGGCCGGGACGGACCGGGCGGAGCAGGACCGGGTGCTGACGGACGTGGTGCGGACCGAGGCCGCAGTGGTGCTCGGCCACGCCTCGGCGGACGCGGTGCAGGCCCGGCAGGCGTTCAAGGACCTCGGCTTCGACTCCCTGACCGCCGTCGAGCTGCGCAACCGGCTGAACGCGGCCACGGGTCTGCGGCTGCCCGCGACGCTGATCTTCGACCACCCGACCCCCGTGGCCGTGGCCACCTGGCTGCGGGCCGAACTCGTCCAGGAGGACGCACAGGCGGTGCCGGTGCTCGCCGAACTGGACCGGCTGGAGGCCGCCCTCAGCGGCGGGTCCGTGGACGAACCGGTCCGGGAAGAGGCGGCCGAACGGCTGCGCCGGCTGCTGGACGCCCTGGGCTCCCAGGACGTCGGCCTGAGCAAGAAGCGGCGTGAGGAGGAGCTCGACGCCGCGAGCGACGACGAGCTGTTCGCCCTCGTCGACGAGCTCAACTGAGGGGAAAAAGATCGCGTCCAAGGTCAACAGCCCCCGTCCGCCTTCGATGTGGAGGCCGCAAGGGCGGGGGCTTGGCCTCCGGACGCCTGACCCCTTCCCGGGTCCGACGGGTTCCGCCCGCACCTGGCGGGCCGTCCGCCGCGCGCGGTTCGGCCTGCCCGCGACCCTGCCGAAGGCGACGCCCGCGCCGCGCCGGTCCGCGCCCGGTCGGCGCCCGTCGTGTTCGGCCCGCGGTGAGCCGGAGTTGACGATCCGCGGCCGGGCCGCGTATAGGCGGCTGCCGGCCCGTCCGTCTGGTGTTCTGGCTGCGGTTGAACAGTCCGCGCGCTCGCGGATCGACGGACCGGGGATACCGATGGTGACGGGCGGTACGGTCACCCGGGCACGACGGGCTCGAAAGGCGACCACCAGCGGCGGACGGCTCCGTGCACGCCTTGACGGGGAACCGGCGCTTGCGTGGCCCGGACGGGTCGCGCGACGTCGTCCGGCACGGTCCGGCCGGGGCCCGGCACCCGCCCCCGGACCGGTGGTTGGCGGTGCGCGCGCCGGGCTGGCCCCGGGCGGGAGCTGATGCGATCGTCGCGGGGATGGTTGTAGATTGAGCGCGGTCGGCGGCGGCCCCGGGTGCGGTGGACCTGCCGCGAAGGCCGCTGGTGAGGGACCTGCCGGAGGTTCGCCAGTCGGTCGCGGTGGGTTGTGGGATCCGCTGATGTGGTGGCCGGTTCAAGAGGAGTTGGGTCGGCGCCCGTCCGTTACGGACCGGGTGCCGACGGATGTGGTGCGGGCCGGGGCGGCAGTGGTGCCGTGACGTCTCCCGGCGGATGCGATGCGGGCCCGCAGGCGCAGGTGGAACGCGGTTTCGGCGCGCCGACCGCTGTCGGGTCGCGCGAGCGTCCGACGGGCGACCGGCGTGCGGTGGCCCGTGACGTTGATCCTCGGCGGACCGAATCCTGTGGCCGCGGCCTGCCGGTCGCGGGCGAACTCGTCCAGGAGAACGCGCCGCCGTTGTCGGCACTCGCTGAACTCGACTGATTCGTGAATAGATCGCGTCCAAGGTCAAGAAGCCCGATCCGCCTTCGCTCCACAGGCCGACAGGGTGGGGCTCGGCCTCCGGACTACTGGCCCCTTCCCGGGGGTCCGATGGGTTCCGCCCGAAACGGGCAGGCCGGCCGCCGCGCGCGGACGGCCTGCCCGTAACACTGCCGAAGATGATTCCTGGGAGCTGACCATGTCCGACGAGGACAAGCTTCGTAGTTACCTCAAGCGGGCCATCGCCGACGCCCAGGACGCCCGCGCCCGGCTGCGCAAGGTGCAGGAACGGGCCGTGGAACCGGTGGCGATCGTCGGCATGGCGTGCCGCTTCCCGGGCGGCGCGGCCACTCCGGAGGAGTTCTGGGAGCTGCTGGCGGCGGGCGGCGACGCGGTGGGCGGCTTCCCCACCGACCGGGGCTGGGACCTGGACGGCGTGTACGACCCGGACCCGGAGAAGTCCGGTACCACCTACAGCCAGGCGGGCGCGTTCCTGCGCGGGGCCACCGAGTTCGACCCGCTCTTCTTCGGCATCAGCCCGCGCGAGGCGCTGGCGATGGACCCGCAGCAGCGGCTGCTGCTGGAGACCTCGTGGGAGGCGCTGGAGCGGGCCGGCATCGCCCCCGGCTCGCTGCGCGGCTCGGCCACCGGTGTGTTCGCGGGCGGCTTCGCCTCCGGCTACGGCATCGGCGTGTCGATGTCCGGCGAGGGCGGCAGCGGCGCCGAGGGCCACATCATGACCGGCAACGCCACCAGCGTGCTGTCCGGCCGCGTGTCGTACGTGATGGGCCTGGAGGGCCCCGCGGTCACGATCGACACGGCCTGCTCGTCGTCGCTGGTCGCCCTGCACCTGGCCGTCCAGGCCGTCCGCTCCGGCGAGTGCTCGCTGGCGCTGGCGGGCGGCGTGACCGTCCTGGTGTCGCCGGGCATCTTCGTCGAGTTCTCCAAGCAGCGCGGCCTGTCGGTGGACGGGCGGTGCCGGGCGTTCTCCGCGGACGCCGACGGCACCGGCTGGGCCGAGGGCGTCGGCATGCTCGTGGTCGAGCGGCTCTCCGAGGCGCGGCGGCTCGGGCACAAGGTGCTCGCGGTGGTCCGCGGCACCGCGGTGAACCAGGACGGCGCGTCCAACGGCCTCACCGCGCCCAACGGCCCGTCCCAGCAGCGCGTCATCCGCACCGCCCTCGCCAACGCCCAGCTCACGCCCGCCGACGTGGACGCGGTCGAGGCGCACGGCACGGGCACCACGCTGGGCGACCCGATCGAGGCGCAGGCGCTGCTGGCCACGTACGGGCAGGGCCGGTCGTCGGACCGCCCGCTGTGGCTCGGTTCGGTGAAGTCCAACATCGGGCACACGCAGGCCGCCGCCGGTGTGGCCGGCGTCATCAAGATGGTGCTCGCACTCCAGCACGGCGAACTGCCGCCGACCCTCCACGCCGACGAGCCCTCGCCGCACGTGGACTGGACCGCGGGCGAGGCCCGGCTCCTCACCGAGTCCGTCGCCTGGCCGGCGGGGGAGCGGGTGCGGCGCGCGGGCGTCTCGTCGTTCGGCCTGAGCGGTACGAACGCGCACGTCATCCTGGAGGAGGCACCCGCGGCCGCCGAGGACGGGGCCGCCGAGCCGGGCGAGGACGCCGGGACCCCGGAGGAGGGCGCGGGGGAGACCGCCGCGGGCCCGGTGGTGTCGGGCGCCAACGCCTGGCTGGTGTCGGGCCGTTCGGCGGACGCGCTGGCGGCGCAGGCCCTCCGGTTGCGCGAATGGGTCGCGCGGCGCCCGGAGTCGGCGCCCGCCGACGTGGCCTGGTCGCTGGCGACGACGCGGTCGGCGTTCGAGCACCGCGCGGTGGTGCTCGGCCGCGAACGGGCGGACCTGGTCGCCGGCCTGGCGAGCCTGGCCGGCGGGGTGTCGTCCGGCACGGTGGTCACGGGTGTCACGCGCGCGGACGTGCGCGTGGGCCTGGTCTTCGCGGGCCAGGGCTCGCAGTGGGTGGGCATGGGCAAGGGCCTGTACGAGGGGAGCCCGGTCTTCGCGGAGACCTTCGACCAGGTCTCGGGGCTGCTGGAACTGGAGTTGGGGGTCTCGGTCCGGGACGTGGTCCTGGGCGCGGAGGGCGCGGACGAGAGCCTGGTGGACCAGACGCTGTACGCGCAGGCGGGGTTGTTCGCCTTCGAGGTGGCGCTGGCCGCGGTGCTGAAGGCCGCGGGTGTGGTCGCGGACGCCGTGGTCGGGCACTCGGTGGGTGAGGTCACGGCCGCGTACGTGGCGGGTGCGGTCTCGCTGGAGGACGCCGTCCGACTGGTCGCCACGCGGGCCCGGTTGATGCAGGCGCTGCCGTCCGGCGGTGCGATGGCGGCGGTCAACGCGCCCGAGGCGGACGTTCTCGCGTCGATGGCGGGGATCGACGGCGTCACCGTGGCGGCGGTCAACGGGCCCGAGTCCGTGGTCGTTTCAGGTGACGAGGACGCGGTCGCGCGCATTGTGGCGCACTGGCGTGAACAGGGCCGCCGGGTCAAGGAGTTGCGCGTCTCGCACGCCTTCCACTCGCCCGCCATGGACCCGGTGCTGGCCGAACTCGGCGACGCGGCGGCCGGGGTGCGCCACCACCGCCCCCACACGATGTGGGCGGGCGCGCTGACCGGCGAACTCGTCACCGAGTGCGAGCCCGCGTACTGGCCGGGGCAGACCCGGCAGGCCGTGCGGTTCGCCGACGCCCTCGCGGCCCTCGCGGCCCAGGGCGTGTCGGTGTTCCTGGAGGTGGGCCCCGACGGCTCGCTCTCCTCGCTCGGCCCGGACGCGGTGGCCGCAGTCCCCGGCGAGGAGGGCGTGTTCGTGCCGCTCCAGCGGCGCGACGACAGCGGCGTCGATGGCCTGGTCGCCGGCCTCGCCCGGGCCTTCGCCCACGGCGCGGCCGTGGACTGGAGCGCCGTGCTGCCCGCCGCCGAGCGCGTCGAGCTGCCCACGTACGCCTTCCGGCACCAGAGGTTCTGGCCCGAGGGCATCATGATGCTGTCGGCCGGGTCGCTCGTCGTCGGCGGTGACGGGGCCGACGTGGGCGCCGCGGCCGAGACGCAGTTCTGGACGGCCGTAGAGGACAACGACCTCGCCTACATCGCCGACGCCCTGGCGGTGGACGGCGGCCGCCCGTTCAGCGAGATCCTGCCCGCGCTGGCCGCCTGGCGGCGCCGCGCGCTGGACCGGTCGGTCACCTCCGGCTGGCGCTACCGCGTGGCCTGGGCCCCCCTCGCCGAGCCCGACCCCCGCGTGCTGTCCGGCCGGTGGCTGGTCGTCGCCCCGGCCGGGCCGGACACCGCCGGCCTCGCGCGCGGCTGCGCGACGGCACTGGACGCGCGCGGCGCGCGGACGCTCGTGGTCGAGGTCCCGGCCGGCACGGCCGACCGCGCGGACGTGGCCGCGCTCGTCGGCACGGCGCTGTCCGGCGCCGACGTGGAGTCCGGCGCCGTGGCCGGCGTGCTGTCGCTGCTCGCCCTGGACGAGGCGCCGCTGCCGGAGCACCCTGCGGTGTCCGGCGGCCTGGCCGCCACGCTCGCCCTGGTGCAGGCGCTCGGTGATGCCGCCGTGACCGGGCCGCTGTGGGTGGCCACCCGCGGCGCGGTCGCGGCCGCGCCCGGCGAGACCCTGGTCAGCCCGGTGCAGGCCCAGGTCTGGGGCCTCGGCCGGGTCGTCGGAATCGAACACCCCGACCGCTGGGGCGGCCTGGTCGACCTGCCGGAGACCTTCGACGAGCGCGCGGGCACCCGGCTGGTCGCGGTGCTGGCCGACCGCGGCGAGGACCAGACCGCGATCAGGACCTCCGGCATCCTCGCCCGGCGCCTGGCGCACGCCCCGCAGGCCCGCGGCTCCGAGGGCGGCTGGACCCCGCGCGGCACCACCCTCGTCACCGGCGGCACCGGCGCCATCGCCGGGCACGTCTCGCGCTGGCTGGCCGAGCGCGGCGCCCCGCGCCTGGTGCTCACCAGCCGCTCCGGGGCCGGCGCCCGGGGCGCGGCCGCGCTGGCGGCCGAACTGGCCTCGGCCGGGACCGCCGTGGACGTGGTGGCCTGCGACGTGAGCGCGCGCTCCGACCTTGCCGGGCTGGTGGACCGGATCGGCGCGACCGGCCCCGCGCTGTCCGCGGTGATGCACACCGCGGGCGTGCTCGACGACGGCGTGGTGGACCGGCTGTCGGCCGAGCGGCTCGGCACCGTGCTCGCGGTGAAGGCCGCCGGCGCGGACCTGCTCGACGAGGTGACCGCGGACCTGGACCTCGACGCCTTCGTGCTGTTCTCCTCGGTCGCCTCGACACTGGGCGCCGCAGGACAGGGCAACTACGCCGCCGCGAACGCCCACTTGGACGCTCTCGCGGAGAGCCGCCGGGCTCGCGGCCGGGTCGCCCTGTCCGTGGCGTGGAGCAACTGGGGCGGCGGCGGCTTCGCCGAGTCCAGCGAGGCCGTACGCGCCCGCGTCCAGCGCAGCGCGATGCCGGCGATGGACCCCCGGCTGGCCGCGCGGGCGCTCGGCGAGGCCCTGGCGGGCCCCGACGCCGTGCTGACGGTGATGGACGTCGACTGGGCCCACGTGGCCTCCGCGCCCGACGCGGCGGCCATGCGGGAGGCGCCGCTGGTGCGGGACCTGCCCGAGATCCGCCGACTGGCCGCCGCCCCATCGGCCGCCCCCGCGGTCCGCGGCGAGGGTGAACTGACCCGGCGACTGGCCGGGTTGGGTCGTGAGGACCAGGAGCGGGCGCTCACCGACCTGGTGCGCGCCGAGGTGGCCGTGGTGCTCGGCCACGCCTCGGCCGAGGCGATCGAGGACCGGCGGGCGTTCAAGGACCTCGGCTTCGACTCGCTCACCGCCGTCGAACTGCGCAACCGGCTGAACGCGGCCACGGGCCTGCGGCTGCCGGCGACCCTCGTCTTCGACTACCCCACCCCGCTGGCCCTGGCCGGCTTCCTGCGCGGCGAGCTCACCGGCGACCAGGCGGGCGCGGCCGGCCCGGTCGCCGCCGTGGCGGCCTCCGACGAGCCGCTGGCGATCGTCGGCATGAGCTGCCGCTTCCCGGGCGGCTCGGGCACCCCGGAGGAGTTCTGGCGGCTGCTGTCCTCCGGCACCGACGCGATCTCCGCCTTCCCCGACGACCGCGGCTGGGACCTGGACGGCCTGTTCGACTCGGACCCCGAGAGCGGCGACACGTCCTACGTGCACCAGGGCGGATTCCTGTCCGGTGTCGGGGAGTTCGACGCCGGGTTCTTCGGGATCTCCCCGAACGAGGCGCTCGCGATGGACCCGCAGCAGCGGCTGCTGCTGGAGACCTCGTGGGAGGCGCTGGAGCGGGCCGGGATCGACCCCGGCGAGCTGCGCGGCAGCGCGACGGGCGTCTTCGCCGGCGGCTTCTCGTCCGGCTACCACATCGGCATGGCCCTGGCCGGTCAGGGAGCGTCCGGCGTCGACGGCCACATGATGACCGGCAACGCCACCAGCGTGCTGTCCGGCCGCGTCTCCTACGCCCTGGGCCTGGAGGGGCCGGCGGTGACGATCGACACGGCGTGCTCGTCGTCGCTGGTCGCGCTGCACCTGGCCGCGCAGGCGCTGCGCTCGGGCGAGTGCTCACTTGCCCTGGCCGGCGGCATCACCGTGCTCGCCACGCCCAGTATCTTTGTCGACTTCTCCCGGCAGCAGGGCCTGTCCGCCGACGGCCGCTGCCGCGCCTTCTCGGCCGACGCCGACGGCACCGGCTGGGGCGAGGGCGCGGGCGTCCTCGTGGTGGAGCGGCTGTCGGACGCCCGGCGCCTCGGTCACCCCGTGCTCGCGGTGGTGCGCGGCTCGGCCGTCAACCAGGACGGTGCCTCCAACGGCCTGACCGCGCCCAACGGGCCGTCGCAGCAGCGCGTCATCCGCGCGGCGCTGGCCAACGCCCGGCTGTCGACGGGCGATGTGGACGTGGTCGAGGCGCACGGCACCGGCACCACGCTCGGCGACCCGATCGAGGCCCAGGCGCTGCTCGCCACGTACGGTCAGGACCGGCCCGAGGACCGGCCGCTGCTGCTGGGCTCGGTGAAGTCCAACATCGGCCACACGCAGGCCGCCGCCGGCATGGCGGGCGTCATCAAGATGGTGCTGGCCCTCCGGCACGAGCAGATGCCCCCGACGCTGTTCGCCGACGAGCCCTCCCCGCACGTCGACTGGTCCGCGGGCCGGATCCAGCTGCTGACCGGACCCGTGCCGTGGCCGGCCGGCGAGCGGGTGCGGCGGGCCGGCGTGTCCTCCTTCGGTATCAGCGGTACGAACGCGCACGTCATCCTGGAGGAGGCCCCGGCCGCCGAGGCCGCCGAGCCCGACAGCGGTGACGCGACGGCTCCGGTGGTGGCGGGCGGCAGCGCCTGGCTGGTGTCGGCCCGCACGTCCGCCGGTCTGGCGGCGCAGGCGGAGCGGCTGCGGCAGTGGACGATGGACCGGCCCGGACTCGAACCGGTGGACCTGGACCGGACAGCCTGGTCGTTGGCGACCTCGCGGGCGGCCTTCGAGCACCGCGCGGTCGTGGTGGGCGGTGACCGCGAGGAGTTGGCGGCCGGACTGACGGGCCTGGCCGACGGCGTGCCCAGCTCCTGCGTCGTCTCGGGTGCGGCCCGTACCGGCGTGCGTCCGGTGTTCGTCTTCCCCGGCCAGGGCTCGCAGTGGCTCGGCATGGGGCGTCAACTCGCCGAGAGCAGCCCGGTGTTCGCCGCCCGCATGGCGGAGTGCGAGGCGGCGCTCGCGCCCTTCGTGGACTGGTCGCTCGGCGACGTGCTGACCGGCGTCGAGGGCGCTCCCGCCCTGGAGGCGGCCGACGTCGTCCAGCCCGCGCTGTGGGCGGTCATGGTGTCCCTGGCCGCGGTCTGGGAGGCCGCCGGCGTCACCCCGTACGCCGTGGCCGGCCACTCGCAGGGCGAGATCGCCGCCGCCACGGTCGCGGGCATGCTGAGCGTCGAGGACGGCGCGCGCGTGGTGGCGCTGCGCTCGCGGTCGCTCAAGGTCCTGGCCGGCCTCGGCGGGATGCTGTCGGTGAGCCGTTCCGCCGCCGAGGTCGAGGAGCGCCTTCCGAAGTGGGGCGACCGGCTGTCGCTCGCGGCGGTCAACGGCCCGTCCTCGGTGGTGGTCTCGGGCGAGCCCGAGGCACTGGAGGAGCTCAAGTCCGAACTGCGCGCCGAGGGCGTGCGGGCCCGGCTCGTCGCCGTGGACTACGCCTCGCACTGCGCCCAGGTCGGCCGGCTGGAGGAGGAGATCGTCTCCGTCCTCGCCGACGTGGCACCGCGCCGCGGCCGGGTGCCGATGGTCTCGGCGATGACCGGAGAGACGCTGACGGGCGAGGAGCTGGACGCCCGCTACTGGTACGGCAGCCTGCGCGCGCCGGTGCACTTCGACCGGGCGATGCGGATCCTGGCCGGCCAGGGCCACCAGGTCTTCCTGGAGGTCTCCCCGCACCCGGTGCTGACGGGCGCGATGACCGAGACGCTGGAGGAGGTCGCCGAGGCCGCCGGACCCGGTGCGGTGGCAGGCGCGGTCTGCGGGACGCTGCGCCGCGACGACGACAGCCCGGCCCGCGTGGTCACCTCGCTGGCCGAGGCGTTCGTCCGCGGTGTCGCGGTGGACTGGACGAAGGTGCTGCCCGCCGCGGAGCGCGTCGACCTGCCCACGTACGCCTTCCAGCACGAGCGGTACTGGCCGCAGGGTCTGCTGGTGCTGCCCAAGGGCGGCCCGGGCGGGGACCCGGAGTCCCTGGGCCTGGGCGCCGTCGGCCACCCGCTGCTCGGCGCGGCGGTCGAACTGGCGGGCGGCACGGGGCTGTTGTGCACCGGCCGGCTGTCGGTCCGCACGCAGCCGTGGCTGGCCGACCACACCGTCGGCGGCTTCGTGCTGCTGCCGGGCACCGGCTTCGTGGAGCTCGCGGTCCGCGCCGGCGACCAGGTGGGCTGCGGCCTGCTGGAGGAACTGACGTTGCAGGCACCGCTGGTGGTGCCCGCAGACGGCGCGGGCGTGCGGATCCAGGTCGTGCTGGCCGGCGCGGACGAGGACGGCCGGCGCGGCGTCGAGATCTTCTCCCACGCCGACCGGCCGGGCACGGAGCAGCCCTGGACGCGGCACGCCACCGGCGTCGTCGCCCCCGCGGCCGCGCCGGCCCCGGCCGACGATGAACTCCTCGCGTGGCCGCCGCAGGACGCCGAGCCGCTGGACCTCGACGGCCTGTACGACGTGCGGCTCGCCGACGTGTACGGCCCGGCGTTCCACGGCCTGCGGGCCGCCTGGCGGCGCGGCGACGACGTCTTCGCCGAGGTCGCCCTGCCCGGTGAGGTCACCTCGGAAGCCGGCTCGTTCGGCATCCACCCGGCGCTGCTGGACGCGGCGCTGCACGCGGGCCTGCTGGCCGACACCGGCGGCGAACCGGGCCAGGTGCGGATGCCGTTCGCCTGGACCGGCGTCGAACTCCACGCCGCCGGCGCCTCGGTGCTCCGCGTCCGGCTCCGGCAGGCCGCGCAGGGCGGCCTGTCGCTGACGGCCGCCGACCCGGCCGGCGCCCCCGTGGTGTCGGTGGGCTCGCTGGTCAGCCGCCCGGTGTCGGCCCAGCAACTCCAGGCCGCCGAGAGCGCGTTGGGCGACGTGCTGTTCGTCCAGGACTGGACCCCGGTGGACTTGGCCGCGGCCGAGGACGGCGACTGGGCCCTGATCGGCGCCGACCGCTTCGGCTTGGTCGACGGGCTGGAGCGCGAAGGCGTCGCGGTGCGGTCCTTCGCCGACCTCGCGGAACTCGCCGCCGCCGCGGAAGAGGGCGGGATCGACCCGCGCACGGTCCTGGTGTGCGCCGGTTCCCTGCCCGCCGACCTCGCCGCGGACGACGCGGGGGAGCGGCCCGACCTTCCCGACGCCGTGCGCCGGGTCGGCGCCGAGGCGCTCGTGCTGGCCCAGCAGTGGATGGACGAAACCCGCCTGGACGCCGCCCGGTTGGTGGTCGTCACCCGCGGCGCGGTGGACTCGGTGGCGGGCGAGGCGGTCTCCGACCTCGCGGCGGCGGCCGTCTGGGGCCTGCTGCGCTCGGCGCAGTCGGAGAACCCCGGCCGGCTGGTCCTGGCCGACCTGCCGGCCCTCGACGCGGACAGCGCCGCCGACGCTGCTTTGCTGCCGTCGGCGCTGGGCAGCGGCGAGCCGGAGCTGGTGATCCGCGGACAGGAGGCGTACGGGCGGCGGCTGGCCCGCCCCGGCGGCGACCTCACCCCCGTCGCGTGGCCGGCCGAGCGCGCCGCCGACCCCGCGGCCCGCACGCTGCTGGTCACCGGCGGCACGGGCACCCTGGGCGCCCTGGTCGCCCGGCACTTCGTGGCGACGGGCCGGGCCGGCGGAGTCGTGCTGACCAGCCGCTCGGGTCCGGCCGCCGCCGAAGTGGCTTTGCTCGCGGCCGAGTTGGCGGGGCTGGGGGCCTGGGTCCGGGTGGTCGCGTGCGACGCGGCCGACCGCGACGCGCTGGCCGCGCTGCTGGCGGAGATCCCCGCCGACCGCCCGCTGGGCTCGGTCGTCCACGCGGCCGGGATCATCGACGACGGCGTGATCGGCGCGCTGACCCCGGAGCGGCTGGCGGCGGTGATGCGACCGAAGGCCGACGCGGCCTGGCACCTGCACGAGCTGACCCGGGACATGGACCTCGACCACTTCGTCAGCTTCTCCTCCGCGGCCGCCACCTTCGGCGCCCCCGGGCAGGGCAACTACGTGGCGGCCAACTCCTTCCTCGACGCCCTCGCCGGCCACCGGCGCGCGGCGGGCCTGGCCGGCCTGTCGCTCCAACTGGGCCCGTGGGTGCACGAGGTGGGCATCGGCCGCGACCTGGGCGAGCGGCTGCTGTCGCGGATCAGCCGGTCCGGCATCGCCGCCCTCGGCGCCGACGAGGGCCTGGCCGTCCTCGACGTGGCCCTGGGCCGGGACGAGGCCGTCCTGGTGCCGGCCCGCCTCGACCTGGCCGCCATGCGCGCGAAGGTGGCCCGCACCGCCGAAGTCCCGCCGCTGTGGCGGGTGCTGGCCGGCGGCCAGGTCCGCCGGGCCGCGGCCTCCGCCACCGCAGCCTCGGGCGGCCGTCCCGGCGAGGCGCTGCGGAGCCGGCTGGCGTCGATGTCGGGCACCGAGCGCGACCGCACGCTGCTGGACCTGGTGCGCGCCCACGTGGCGGCCGTCCTCGGGCACGCCTCCGCCGAGTCGATCGAGGCGGGCCGGGCCTTCACCGACCTCGGCTTCGACTCGCTCACCGCGGTGGACCTGCGCAACCGGCTCAACGCCGAGACCGGGCTGCGGCTGCCGGCCACGCTGGTCTTCGACTACCCGACCCCGGCCGCGCTCACGGGCCTGCTGCGCGGCGAGCTGACGGGCGACCTGCCCGCCGTCACCGGTCCGGCCCGCCCCGCGGCCGCGGTCGCCGACGAGCCGATCGCCATCGTGGGCATGGCCTGCCGCTTCCCGGGCGGCGCCGCCACGCCGGAGGAGCTGTGGGAGCTGCTGGCCTCCGGTGGCGACGCGATCGGCGCCTTCCCGCAGGACCGCGGCTGGGACCTGGAGTCGCTGTACGACCCGGAGTCCGAGCGGTCCGGCACCTCCTACACGCTGGAGGGCGGCTTCGTCGCGGACGCCAGCCGGTTCGACGCCGGGTTCTTCGGGATCAGCCCGCGCGAGGCGCTGGCGATGGACCCGCAGCAGCGGCTGCTGCTGGAGACCTCCTGGGAGGCCTTCGAGCGGGCCGGCATCGCCCCCTCCTCCCTGCGCGGCAGCCAGACCGGCGCGTTCGTCGGCGGCTACGCGTCCGGCTACGCCGGGATGAGCCTGGAGGGCGAGGTCGACCTCGACGGCGTCGCCAGCCACCTGATGACCGGCAACGCCACGAGCATCCTGTCCGGCCGCCTCTCCTACACCTTCGGCCTGGAGGGGCCGGCGGTGACGATGGACACCGCGTGCTCGTCCTCGCTGGTGGCACTGCACCTGGCCTGCCAGGCGCTGCGGTCCGGCGAGTGCTCGCTGGCGCTGGCCGGCGGCATCACCCTGATGGCCACCCCGGACGGCTTCGTGGCCTTCTCCGACGCGCGCGGCCTCGCCTCCGACGGGCGCTCCAAGGCGTTCGCGGCGTCCGCCGACGGCATGGGCATGGCCGAGGGCGTGGGCATGCTGGTCGTCGAGCGGCTGTCGGACGCCCGGCGCAACGGCCACCCGGTGCTGGCCGTGGTGCGCGGCTCCGCGGTGAACCAGGACGGCGCGTCCAACGGCCTGACGGCCCCCAACGGCCCCTCGCAGCAGCGCGTCATCCGCGCCGCCCTCGCCAACTCCGGGCTGACCGGGGCCGACGTGGACGTGGTCGAGGCGCACGGCACGGGCACCTCGCTGGGCGACCCGATCGAGGCACAGGCCCTCATGGCGACCTACGGCCGGGACCGGCCGGAGGACCGTCCGGTCTGGCTGGGCTCGATCAAGTCGAACATCGGCCACACGCAGGCCGCCGCCGGTGTCGCGGGCGTGCTGAAGATGGTGCTCGCGCTCCAGCACGAGCGGCTGCCGATGACCCTGCACGTCGACGAGCCCTCCCCGCACATCGACTGGACCGAGGGCCAGGTGCGGCTGCTCACCGAGCCGGTGGAGTGGCCGGCGGGCGAGCGGGTGCGGCGCGCGAGCGTGTCGTCGTTCGGCATCAGCGGCACCAACGCGCACATCGTCCTGGAGGAGGCCCCGGCCGCCGAGGCCGTCGAGGCCGACGCCCCCGAGGACGGCGCCGGCACCGGCGCGGCGCCCGTGCTGCTGTCCGGCCCCGCGGCCTGGGCGGTCTCCGGCCGCTCGGCCAAGGCCCTGACGGCCCAGGCGGGCCGGCTGCGCGCGTGGGCGACGGCCCGTCCGGAGCTCGAACCGGCCGACGTGGCCTGGTCGCTGGCGACCACCCGCTCGCTGTTCGACGACCGCGCGGTGGTCGTGGGCGACGCCCGCGCCGAACTCGTGACGGGCCTGGAGAGCCTGGCCGCCGGGGTCGCGGACGGCGCGGTGGTCTCCGGCACGGCCCGCCCGGGCGGCCGGGTGGCCTTCGCCTTCGCCGGGCAGGGGTCGCAGTGGCTGGGCATGGGCCGTGAACTCGCTTCGTGCAGCCCGGTGTTCGCCGCCCGCATGGCGGAGTGCGGGGCGGCGCTGGCGCCGTACGTGGACTGGTCGCTGACCGATGTGCTGGCGGGTGCCGAGGGCGCTCCGGCGCTGGAGGCGGCCGACGTCGTCCAGCCCGCGCTGTGGGCCGTGATGGTCTCGCTCGCCGCGGTCTGGGAGGCGGCCGGTGTCGTCCCCGACGCCGTGGTCGGTCACTCGCAGGGCGAAATAGCCGCGGCGACCGTGGCCGGAATGCTGAGCGTCGAGGACGGTGCCCGGGTCGTGGCGCTGCGGTCGCAGTCGCTGAAGGTCCTGGCCGGTCTCGGCGGGATGATGTCGGTGACCCAGTCGGCCGCCGCCGTCGAGAGCCGACTGGCGGCGTGGGGCGACCGGTTGGCGCTCGCGGCGGTCAACGGCCCGTCCGCGGTGGTCGTCTCGGGCGAGCCCGAAGCCCTCCAGGAACTCAAGGCGGCCCTGGAGGCCGACGGCGTGCGGGCCCGGATGGTCGCCGTGGACTACGCCTCGCACTGCGCCCAGGTGGAGCGCCTGGAGGAGGAGATCACCTCCGTCCTGGCCGGGATCACCCCGCGCCGCGGCCGGGTGCCGATGGTCTCCGCGATGACCGGCGAGACGCTGAGCGGCGAGGAGGTGGACGCGGCCTACTGGTACGGCAGCCTGCGCGCCGCCGTGGACTTCGAGCGGGCGGTGCGGATCCTCGCCGACCAGGGCCACCAGGTCTTCGTCGAGGTCACCCCGCACCCCGTGCTGTTCGGCGCGATGACGGACACGCTGGACGAGGTGGCGCGGGACTCCGGCGTGGGCGCGGAGCCCGCGGCCGTCTGCGGCACGCTCCGGCGCGACGACGGCGGCGCCCGGCGGCTGACCACCTCGCTGGCCGAGGCGTTCGTGCACGGCGCCCCCGTGGACTGGGCCCGGGTCCTGCCCGCCGCCGAGCGGGTGGAGCTGCCGACCTACGCCTTCCGGCACGAGTCGTACTGGCCGCAGGGACAGGCGGCGCGGCAGGCCGCCAAGGTCGTCGGCGGGGACGGCGCGGGCACCGAGGCCGAGGCCCGGTTCTGGGCCGCCGTCGAGGGCGGTGACCTGGCGCACCTGGCGGACACGCTCGCCGTGGACGGCGCCCGCCCGTTCCAGGACGTGCTTCCGGCGCTGGCGTCCTGGCGGCGCCGCGAGCTCGACCGCTCGGTGACCGCCGGCTGGAGCTACCGGATGGGCTGGGAGCGGATCGAGGAGCCCGACGCCCGTGTGCTGTCCGGGACGTGGCTGCTGGTGGTGCCGGCCGGACCGGCCGCCGACGGCCTCACGCAGGAGTGCGCGGCGGCGCTGCGCACCCGCCGGGCCGACGTGGTGGTGGTCGAGGTCCCGGCCGGGACCGTCGAGCGGGCCGACCTGTCGGCGCTGCTCGTCGAGCAGTTGCGGGACGCCGACACCGACCCCGCGGGCGTCGCGGGCGTGATGTCGCTGCTCGCGCTGGAGGAGACGCCGGTCCCCGCCTACCCGGTGGTGTCCGGCGGTCTGGCCGCGACCTTGGGCCTGGTGCAGGCGCTGGGCGACGCCGGGGTCGACGGGCCGCTGTGGGTGGCCACGTGCGGCGCGGTCTCGGCCACGCCGGGCGAGCTGCCGGCCAGCCCCGTACAGGCGCAGGTCTGGGGCCTGGGCCGGGTCGTCGGCCTCGAACACCCCGAGCGCTGGGGCGGGTTGGTCGACCTGCCGGCCGTCCTGGACGACCGGGCCGCCACCCGGCTGGTCGCGGTGCTGACCGGCTGCGGCGAGGACCAGGTGGCCATCAGAGCGACCGGCGTGATGGGCCGCCGGATGACCCGGCCCGTCCGCGGCCGGGAGTCCGAGGAGGGCTGGACCCCGCGCGGCAGCGTGCTGATCACCGGCGGTACCGGCGCGATCGCCGGGCACGTCTCGCGCTGGCTCGCCGACCGCGACGCCGGCCGGCTCGTGCTGACCAGCCGGTCCGGGCCCGCCGCCCACGGCATCGCCGCGCAGGCCGCCGAACTGGCCGAGCGGGGCACCCGGGTGGACGTGGTGACCTGCGACGTCGGCGACCGCGACCACCTGGCCGGGCTGGTGGACTGGACCGGCCGCAGCGGCCCGGCGCTGTCCGCGGTGATGCACACCGCGGGCGTCCTGGACGACGGCGTCATCGACCGGCTGTCCGCGCCGCGGCTGGAGACGGTGCTGGCCGCCAAGGCCACCAGCGCCGCCCACCTGGACGAGCTGACCGCGGACCTCGACCTGGACGCCTTCGTGCTCTTCTCCTCGGCGGCCTCCACGCTCGGCTCCGCGGGCCAGGGCAACTACGCGGCCGCGAACGCCTACCTGGACGCCGTGGCCGAGCACCGGCGGGCCCGGGGACTGGCCGGTCTGTCGGTGGCCTGGGGCCTGTGGGCCGGCGGCGGCCTGGCGGAGTCCAAGGAGGAGATCAAGGCCCGGATGAAGCGGCTGCCGATGCCCGCGATGGACCCGCAGCTGGCGGTGCGGGCGCTCGGCGAGGCCCTGGAGGGCAACGACGCCGTGGTGACGGTGATGGACGTGGACTGGGCCCAGCTCGCCGCCGTGCCCGGCTCCGTCGACCTGCCGGACCGGCCGCTGGTGCGGGACCTGCCGGAGGTGCGCCAACTGGCCGCCGCCCGGGCCGGGACCGCCGACGTGGTGCGCGACGAGGGCGAGCTGCAGCGGCGGCTGGCCGGCCTGGAGCGGACCGAGCAGGAGAAACTGCTGACGGACCTGGTGCGGACCGAGGCCGCGGTCATGCTGGGGCACGCCTCCGCGGACGCGGTCGGCGCCCGGCAGGCGTTCAAGGATCTCGGCTTCGACTCCCTGACCGCCGTGGAGTTCCGGAACCGGCTGAACGCGGCGACCGGCCTGCGGCTGTCCGCGACGGTGGTCTTCGACTACCCCACCCCCGCGGCGCTCGCCAGTTCACTGCGGTCGGAACTCGTCTCGGACGAGGAGACCGCGGCGCCGATATTCGGCGAGCTCGACCGGCTCGAGGAGAGCCTGTCGAAAACGACTTCCTCGATGTCGACGGAGTCCTCGGAGAACGAGGCGACCCGTCACGAAATGCACGAGAACATCACGAGGCGGCTGCAGAGCATTCTGTCGAAGTGGATCGAAAAGCAGGGCGGCGGAACGGAGTCCGAGGATGACAAGGTCGAACTCCAGTCGGCGACACCTGACCAGGTGTTTGAGTTCCTTGACAAGGAATTTGGTCTGTCCTAATCGCTTCGGGCTTATTGACGGCACGGTTTAGCTAGGAGTCCCTGTGGAGAACCAAGAGAAACTCTTCGACTACCTCAAGAAGGCTGCCGCCGAACTCCAGGAGACGCGCCAGCGCCTGCGCAAGCTGGAGGCCGGGGAGCACGAGCCGTTGGCGATCGTCGGGATGGCGTGCCGTTTCCCGGGCGGTGCCGACAGCCCGGAGGAGTTCTGGGAGTTGCTCGCCGACGGTTACGACGGGATGTCGCCCTTCCCGACCGACCGCGGCTGGGACCTGGAGGACATCTACGACGAGGACCCGACCAAGATCGGCAAGTCCGTCACCCAGTCCGGCGGGTTCATGCGGGACCCGATGGGATTCGACCCGGCGTTCTTCGGCATCAGCCCGCGCGAGGCGCTGGCGATGGACCCGCAGCAGCGGCTGATCCTCGAGGTGTCGTGGGAGGCGCTGGAGCAGGGCGGGATCAACGCCGAGACGCTGCGCGGGAGCAGGACCGGTGTGTTCGTCGGCGGGTTCACCTCGAACTACGCCGTGAACCTGGCGCTGTCCGACGAGGGCACGGCCGGGTACGAGGGCCACCTGATGACCGGCAACCTGCCCAGCATGATCTCGGGCCGGGTGTCGTACACGCTGGGCCTGGAGGGCCAGTCCTTCACGGTGGACACGGCGTGCTCCTCGTCCGCGCTCGCGCTGCACCTGGCCTGCCAGGCGATCCGGCACAAGGAGTGCACCCTCGCGCTGGCCGGCGGCGTGACGGTCCTGGCCAACCCGGGCAACTTCGTCGAGTTCTCGCAGCTGCAGGGCCTGTCGACGGACGGCCGCTGCCGCGCGTTCTCCGAGGACGCCAGCGGGACCGGCTGGGCCGAGGCCGCGGGCATGCTCGCCGTCGAGCGGCTGTCGGACGCCCAGCGGCTCGGCCACCGCGTGCTCGCGGTGATCCGCGGCTCCGCGACGAACCAGGACGGCGCCTCCAACGGCCTGACCGCCCCCAACGGCCCCTCCCAGCAGCGCTGCATCCGCGCCGCCCTGGCCGACGCCCAGCTGTCGCCCGCCGACGTCGACGTGGTCGACGCGCACGGTACCGGCACCACGCTCGGCGACCCGATCGAGGCGCAGGCGCTGCTGGCGACCTACGGCCAGGAGCGGCCGGAGGGACGGCCGCTGTGGCTGGGCTCGCTGAAGTCGAACACCGGCCACACCCAGGCCGCCGGCGGCGTCGGCAGCGTGATCAAGATGGTGATGGCGTTCCACAACCAGCTGCTGCCGCAGACGCTGCACGTGGGCGTGCCCACCCCGCACGTCGACTGGTCGTCGGGCGAGGTGGAGCTGCTGACCGAGGCGCAGCCGTGGCCGGCCGGGGAACGCGTCCGCCGCGCGGGCGTGTCGTCGTTCGGCGGCAGCGGCACGAACGTCCACATCATCCTGGAGGAGCCGCCCGCCCGGGACGCCTCCGACGCCGCGGCGCAGGAGAGCGCCGCACCCGAGGAGAACGCGGCCGAGGCCGAGGGGACCGGTGCCGCGGCCCCCGTCGTCTCCGGCGCCGGCGCCTGGCTGGTGTCCGGCCGGTCCGCCGCGGCCCTGACCGCCCAGGTGGGCCGGCTGCGCGACTGGGTCGCCAAGCGCCCGGAGCTGACGCCCGCCGACGTGGCGTGGTCGCTGGCGACCACCCGTGTGCCCTTCGAGCACCGTGCCGTGGTGGTGGGCGACGCCCGCGACGCGCTGGTGGCCGGCCTGGAGAGCCTGGCCGGGGGCGTGCCCACCACGGACGTCGTCTCGGGCGTCGTCCGCTCCGACCCCCGGACGGTGTTCGTCTTCCCCGGGCAGGGGTCGCAGTGGCTGGGCATGGGCCGTGAACTGGCCGAGGTGAGCCCGGTGTTCGCGGCGCGGTTGGCGGAGTGCGGGGCGGCGCTGGCGCCGTACGTGGACTGGTCGCTGACCGATGTGCTGGCGGGTGCCGAGGGTGCTCCGGCGCTGGAGGCGGCCGATGTGGTGCAGCCCGCGCTGTGGGCGGTGATGGTCTCGCTGGCCGCGGTGTGGGAGGCGGCCGGTGTCGCTCCCGCGGCGGTGGTGGGTCACTCGCAGGGCGAGATCGCGGCCGCGACCGTGGCCGGGATGCTGTCGCTGGACGACGGCGCCCGGGTGGTGGCGCTGCGGTCGCAGTCGTTGAAGGTGCTGGCCGGTCTCGGCGGGATGATGTCGGTGACGCAGTCGGCCGCCGCCGTCGAGGAACGCCTGCCGAGGTGGGGCGACCGCCTGTCGCTGGCGGCCGTCAACGGCCCGTCCTCCTCGGTGGTTTCCGGCGAGCCGGAGGCGCTGCAGGAGCTGAAGGCGGAGTTGGAGGCGGAGGGCGTCCGGGCCCGGATCGTGGCGGTGGACTACGCCTCGCACTGCGCGCAGATCGACCGGCTGGAGGACGAGATCGTCTCCGTCCTCGCCGGGGTCACCCCGCGGGCCGGCCGGGTGCCGATGGTCTCCGCGATGTCCAACGAGACGCTGAGCGGCGGGGAACTGGACGCCCGTTACTGGTACGGCAGCCTGCGCGAGCCGGTGCGCTTCGACCCCGCCGTGCGCATCCTCGCCGGCCAGGGCCACCAGGTGTTCCTGGAGATCTCCCCGCACCCGGTGCTGGTCGCGGCGATGACCGACACCCTCGAGGAGGCCGCCGTCGAGACCGGCCCCGGCGCGCTGCCGGGCGTGGTCTCCGGGACGCTGCGGCGGGACGACGGCGGCACGGCGCGGATCGTCGCCTCCCTCGCCGAGGCGTACGTGCACGGCGTCGAGGTCGACTGGACGAAGGTGCTGCCGGCCGCCGACCGGGTGGAACTGCCGACGTACGCCTTCCAGAACGAGCGCTTCTGGCCGAAGGGCATGCTGAGGCTGCCCACGCCCGGCTCCACCGACGTCGTCTCGCTCGGACTCGGCGCGATGAGCCACCCGTTGCTCGGCGCGGCGGTCGAACTGGCCGGCGCGGCCGGTCTGGTGTGCACCGGCCGGCTGTCGGTCCGCTCGCAGCCGTGGCTCGCGGACCACGCCGTCGCCGGCCTGGTGCTGCTGCCCAGCACCGGTTTCGTGGAGCTCGCGGTCCGGGCCGGCGACCAGGTGGGCTGCGGCCTGCTGGAGGAACTGACCCTCCAGGCACCGCTCGTGGTGCCCGCCGACGGCGCGGGCGTCCACGTCCAGGTGGTGGTCGCCGCCCCCGACGAGGACGGCCGGCGCGGGGTCGAGGTGTTCTCCCGCCCCGACGAGGCCGGCTCGCAGGAGAGCTGGACCCGGCACGCCGCCGGTGTGCTCGCCCCGGCCGCGATCGCCGCCGTCATCGACGAGGACCTGCTGGTCTGGCCGCCGAGGAACGCCGAGCCGCTGGACTCCTCGGCCCTGTACACCGACACCCTCGCCGAGGTGTACGGCCCGGCGTTCCACGGCCTGCGGGCCGCCTGGCGGCGCGGCGACGACGTCTTCGCCGAGGTCGCCCTGCCCGACGAGGTGGCCTCGGAGGCCGGCTCGTTCGGCCTGCACCCGGCGCTGCTCGACGCGGCGCTGCACGGCGCGGTCCTGCTCCTCGACGAGGAGGACGAGGGGCCGCTGAAGATGCCCTTCTCCTGGACCGACGTCGAACTGCACGCCGTCGGCGCCTCGGTGCTGCGCGTGCGGCTGCGCCCCGACGCGGGCGGCGGCCTGTCGCTGACCGCCGCGGACACCACCGGCGCCCCCGTGGTGTCGGTGGGCTCGCTGGTCAAGCGCCCGGTGTCCGTGGACCAACTGGCGGCCGCCGACAACGGGTTGGCCGACTCCCTCTTCGTCCAGGACTGGACCGCCGTGGCACATGCCGCGGCCCCGGACGGGGAGTGGGCGCTGATCGGCGCCGACCCCTTCGGGGTGATCGGCGGACTGGACGCCGCGGGCGTGTCCGTACGGGCCTACGCCGGCATCGCCGAACTCGCCGCCGCCACCGAGGCCGGCGAGATCGACCCGCGCACGGTGCTGGTCTGCGCCGGCCTGCCGGACGGGGCCGGTGACAGCGACGACCTCCCGGCCTCGGTGCACGCGGCCGCCGTCGGCTCCTTGGCGCTGATCCGGGATTGGCTGGCCGAACCGCGGCTGGACGCCGCGCGGTTGGTGGCCGTCACCTGCGGCGCGGTGGACGGCGTCGGCGGCGAGTCCGTCGCGGACCTGGCCGCCGCCACCGTGCGCGGCCTGCTGCGCTCGGCGCAGGCGGAGAACCCGGGCCGGCTGGTCCTGGCCGACCTGCCCGCCAGTGACCCCGCCGGCCAGGTCGGCGTGCTGCCCTCGGTGCTGGGCGCCGACGAGCCGGAACTGGTGATCCGCGACCGCGCAGCGTACGGGAGGCGGCTGGTCCGCGCGCCCGGCGTGCTGGTGCCCGTCGAATGGCCCGCCGGGCCGGCGGCCGATCCCTCGGCCCGCACGCTGCTGGTCACCGGCGGCACCGGCACCCTGGGCATGCTGACGGCCCGTCATCTCGCGGAGACCGGCCGGGCCGGCGGCGTAATGCTGCTGAGCCGCTCCGGCCCGTCGGCCGGCGTGGCAGCCCTGGCCGCTCGGCTGGCCGAACTGGGCGTGTGGGTACGGGTCGTGGCCTGCGACGCGGCCGACCGCGACGCGCTGGCCGGCGTACTGGCGACGATCCCGGCCGACTGCCCGCTGGGCTCGGTCATCCACTCCGCGGGCGTCGTCGACGACGGCGTGATCGACGCGCTGACGCCCGAGCGGCTGTCCGGCGTGCTGCGCCCGAAGGTGGACGGCGCCTGGAACCTGCACGAGCTCACCGCGCACCTCAACCTCGAACGCTTCGTGACCTTCTCCTCCGCCGCGGCCACCTTCGGCGCGCCCGGCCAGGGCAGTTACGTGGCGGCCAACTCCTTCCTGGACGCCCTGGCCGGCTACCGGCAGGCGGCCGGACTGGCCGGCACCTCGCTCCAACTGGGCCCGTGGGCCCATGAGGAGGGCATCGGCCGCAACCTCGACGGGGTCTCGCTCTCCCGCATCGTCCGGGGCTTCGTGCCGCTGGGCGGCGAAGAGGGCCTGGTCGTGTTCGACGTGGCGCTGGCCCGCGACGAGGCCGTGCTGATGCCGGCCCGCATGGACCCCGCCGCCCTGCGGGCGCAGATCACCCGCAACAACGACATCCCGCCGTTGTGGCGCTCCCTGGCCGGTGTGTCCGTGCGGCGCGCCGCCGCCGCGGGCGCCGCGGCCGGCCCGGGCACGGGCACCGGCGGCGCCGGGGAGGCGCTGCGGCGCCGGCTGGCCGCGCTGTCCGGCACCGAGCGCGACCGGGTGCTGCTCGACATGGTGTGCGCCCTCGTCGCCGCGGTGCTGGGCTACGGCTCGGCCGACGCGATCGAGGCCACCCGCGCCTTCACCGACCTGGGCTTCGACTCGCTCACCGCGGTCGAGATGCGCAACCGCCTCAACGCCGAGACGGGCCTGCGGCTGCCGGCCACCCTCGTCTTCGACTACCCGACCCCCGCCGCGCTCACCGCCCTGCTGCGCGGGGAGCTGACGGGCGACCTGCCCGCCGCCGCCGAGCCGGTCCGCCCGGCCGCCGCGGTCGCCGACGAGCCGGTCGCCATCGTCGGCATCGCCTGCCGCTTCCCGGGCGAGGCCACGAGCCCGGAGGGGCTGTGGTGGCACCTGTCCTCGGGCACCGACGTGATCGGGCCGCTCCCGCAGGACCGCGGCTGGGACCTGGACGCCCTGTGCGACCCGGAGACCGGCTCCCTGTCGATGGAGGCCGGCGGCTTCGTCCGCAACGCCAGCGGCTTCGACGCCCCCTTCTTCGGCATCAGCCCGCGCGAGGCCCTGGCCATGGACCCGCAGCAGCGCCTGCTGCTGGAGACCTCCTGGGAGGCGCTGGAGCGGGCCGGCATCGACCCGGTGTCGCTGCGCGGCAGCCAGACCGGCGCGTTCATCGGCGGGTCCGCCTCCGGCTACGGCATCGACTCCTCGCTGGAGGAGTCCGGCGTCGCCGAGGCGCACATGATGACGGGCACCGCGGCCAGCGTGCTGTCCGGCCGGGTGTCGTACACCCTCGGCCTGGAGGGCCCCGCCGTCACCGTGGACACGGCCTGCTCCTCGGCACTGGTGGCGCTGCACATGGCCTGCCAGGCGATCCGCGGCGGCGAGTGCTCGCTCGCGCTCGTCGGCGGTGTCGCGGTCGCCACCACCCCGATGGTGTTCGTCGCCTTCTCCCAGGCCGGCGGCGTGTCGGTGGACGGGCGCTGCAAGTCCTTCGCCGCCGACGCCGACGGGTCCGGCTTCTCCGAGGGCGCCGGCATGCTCGTGGTCGAGCGGCTCTCGGACGCCCGCCGCAACGGGCACAAGGTGCTCGCGGTGGTCCGCGGCTCCGCGATCAACCAGGACGGCGCCTCCAACGGCCTGACCGCCCCCAACGGCCCGTCCCAGCAGCGCGTCATCCGCGCCGCGCTGGCCAACGCCGGGGTGCGCGCCGACGAGATCGACGTCGTCGAGGCGCACGGCTCCGCCACCACGCTCGGCGACCCGATCGAGGCGCAGGCGCTGCTGGCCACCTACGGCCAGGAGCGGCCCGAGGGCCGTCCGCTGTGGCTCGGCTCGGTGAAGTCCGTGATCGGCCACACCCAGACCGCGGCCGGCGCGGCCGGCATGATCAAGATGGTGCTCGCCCTCCAGAACGAGGAGATGCCGCGCACCCTGCACGCCGAGGAGCCGACCCCGCACGTGGACTGGTCCGCCGGTGACGTGCGCCTGCTCAGCGAGCCCGTGCCGTGGCCGACCGGCGAACGGGTGCGCCGCGCGGGCGTGTCGGCGTTCGGCATGAGCGGCACCAACGTGCACATCATCCTGGAGGAGGCCCCGGCCGACGACTCCGAGGCGGCCCCCGAGCCGGCCGACGCCCCGCGGGAGCCCGAGGGCGCCCCCGCCGTGATCGAGCCCGGCAGCGTGACCGCGTGGCCGGTGTCCGCCCGTTCCGCCGAGGCACTGACCTCGCAGGCGGAGCGGCTGCGCGCCTGGGCGAGCGACCGGACCGAACTCGAACCGGCCAGTGTGGCCTGGTCGTTGGCCGCGACGCGCTCCCGGTTCGAGCACCGCGCGGTCGTCGTCGGCAACGACCGGGACGCGCTGGTGGCCGGCCTGGAGAGCCTGGTCGCGGGCACGACCGCGCCGAACCTGGTCTCCGGCGCGAGCCGCGCGGCCGGCCGGACGGTGTTCGTCTTCGCCGGCCAGGGCACGCAGTGGATCGGCATGGGCCGTGAACTGGCCGCCTCCAGCCCGCTGTTCGCATCCCGCCTGGCCGAGTGCGAAGCCGCGCTCGCGCCGCACGTGCCGTGGAACCTGACCGAGGTGCTGACCGGCGCCGAGGGCGCCCCCGTCCCGGACCGCGCCGATGTGGTGCAGCCGGTGCTGTGGGCGGTGATGGTGTCGCTGGCCGCGGTGTGGGAGGCGGCGGGCATCTCCCCGGACGCGGTGATCGGCCACTCCCAGGGCGAGATCGCGGCGGCGACGGTCGCGGGGATGCTGTCCCTGGAGGACGGCGCCCGCGTGGTGGCCGTACGGTCCCGCGCCCTTTCCAGCCTGTCCGTCCAGGGTTCGATGGTGTCGGTGGTGATGCCGTCGCAGGCGGTGCGCGACCTGGCCGAGGGCTGGGGCGAGCGGCTGTCCGTGGCCGCCGTCAACGGGCCCGCGGCCGTGGTCGTTTCGGGCGAGCCCGAGGCGCTGTCGGAGTTCGAGCGGGAGCTGGCCAAGCGGCACGTCATGCGCTGGCGCATCCCCGAGACAGATTTCGTCGCGCACTCCCCGGCCGTCGAACCCCTGGCCGCCGTGCTGGAGAGCGACCTGGCCGGGATCACCCCGAGGAACGGCCGCGTGCCGATGGCCTCCACCGTCACCGGCGGCTGGGTCACCGGCGAGGAGGTCGACGCCTCCTACTGGTACGCCAACCTGCGCAACATGGTCCGCTTCGAGGAGGCCTCCCGCCTCCTGCTCGGCGGCGGCTACGGGGCGTTCGTGGAGGTCTCCCCGCACCCGGTGCTGACCGCCGCGGTGATGGAGACCGCCCAGGACGCCGGGCGCGCCGACGTCCTCATCATCGGCACGCTGGAGCGGGACAACGGCGGCGCCACCCGCCTGGTCACCTCGCTGGCCCAGGCGTACGCCGGCGGCCTGCCGGTGGACTGGAGGGCGGTCCTGCCCGCCCGCGCCTGGGTGGACCTGCCGACGTACGCCTTCCAGCGCCGGCGCTACTGGCTCGAGCCCGCCGGCTCGGGCGCGAGCGCGGCGGTCGGGTCCGGCGGGGACGGCGCGAGTACCGAGGCCGAGGCCCGGTTCTGGGCCGCCGTCGAGGGCGGCGACTTCGCCCGCATCGCCGACACCCTGGCCATCGAGGACCAGGAGCAGCTCAGCGCGGTGCTGCCCGCGCTGGCGTCCTGGCGGCGCCGCGAGCAGGACCGGTCGGCCACCGCCGCCTGGCGCTACCGCGTGGGCTGGGCGCCCGTCGCCGAGCCCGGCCCGGTCCGGCTGTCCGGCCCGTGGCTGCTGGTCGCCCCCGTCGGCGCTACCGGCGACGGGATCGAGCGGGCGGCCCGCGAGGTCGCGGCCGCGCTGGCCGGGCGCGGCGCCGAACCCGTCACCGTGGAGATCCCGCCCGGCACGTCGGACCGGACCGAGGTGGCCCTCCTGATCGGCCAGGCGCTGCGCGGCGCCGGCACGGAACCCGGCGCGGTGTCGGGCGTGCTGTCGCTGCTGGCGCTGGACGAGTCCCCGATCGAGGCCCACCCGGTCGTTACCGGGGGTCTGGCCGCCACGCTCGGCCTGGTGCAGGGTCTCGGCGACGCCGGGGTCGAGGTCCCGCTGTGGGTGCTCACCCGCGGCGCGGTCGTCGCCGGGTCCGGCGAGACGCTCACCAGCCCGCTCCAGGCCCAGGTCTGGGGCTTCGGCCGGGTCGTGGCCCTGGAGTACCCGCACCGCTGGGGCGGGTTGATCGACCTGCCCGCCGTCCTGGACGAGCGGGCCGGCGCCCACCTGGCCGCAGTGCTGGCCGGCTGCGACGAGAACCAGGTCGCGATCCGGCCGGCCGGGATCCTCGGCCGCCGGTTCAACCACGCCCCGCAGCCCGTGGCGGACGCCCCGCGGCGCGCGGTGCGCGGCACCGCGCTCGTCACCGGCGGCACCGGCGCCCTGGCCGGGCACACGGCGCGCTGGCTGGCCGACCGCGGCGTCGAACGGCTGGTGCTGACCAGCCGCTCCGGACCCTCCGCCCGGGGCGTCGCCGCCCAGGCCGCCGACCTGGCCGCGCGCGGCGCCGCCGTGGACGTGGTGACCTGCGACGTCGGCGAACGCGCGGCCGTCGCCGGACTGCTGGACTGGACCGGCCGCACCGGCCCGGCGCTGTCCACGGTGATGCACACCGCCGGCGTGATCGACGACGGCGTGATCGAGCGCCTGTCGCCCGCGCGGCTGGAGACGGTGCTCGCGCCCAAGGCCGCCAGCGCCGCCCACCTGGACGAGCTGACCGCGGACCTGGACCTGGACGCGTTCGTGATGTTCTCCTCCGTGGTCGCCACCACCGGCGGCCCCGGCCAGGCCAACTACGCGGCCGCCAACGCCTACCTGGACGCCATCGCCGAGAACCGGCGCGGCCGCGGCCTGCCCGGACTCGCCGTGGCCTGGGGCCCGTGGGCCGGCGACGGCGTCGCGATGAGCAACGAGGCGGCCCGGCAGCGGCTGGCCCGCAACCAGTGGGAAGCCACGATGGACCCGCAGCTGGCGGTCCAGGCCCTCGGCGAGGCGCTCGACGGCTCCGACCCGATGCTGACCGTGACGAACATCGACTGGTCCCTGATCCTGGCCGAACCGCAGGTCGCGGTCGGCCTGCTCGAAGTGCCCGTCATGCGGGACCTGCCCGAGATCCACCGGCTGTCCGCGGCCCTCGCGGACGTGGCCACCGTCGCCGTCGAGGGCGAACTGGTCGGTCGGTTGGCCGGGTTGGACCGGACCGAGCAGCACCGCGTGCTGACCGAGCTGGTCCGGGCCAAGGCCGCCAAGGTGCTGGGCTTCCCCTCGCCCGAGGCCGTCGAGACCGGGCGCGCCTTCAGCGAGCTCGGCTTCGACTCGCTGACCGCGGTGGAGCTGCGCAACGACCTCAGCCTCGCCACGGACCTGCGGCTGCCCGCCACCCTGCTGTTCGACTACCCGAACCCGTCCGTCCTCGGCGACTACCTGCTGACGGAACTGCTGGGCGCGCTGCCGGCCGACACCGCGGCGCCGGTCGCCGGGGCCGCCGCGGCCGCGGTCGACGAGCCGATCGCCATCGTCGGCATGAGCTGCCGCTACCCGGGCGGCGTCGCCGACCCCGACGGGATGTGGGCGCTGCTGTCGGCCGGCGAGGACGCCATCTCCGGCTTCCCCGACGACCGCGACTGGGACCTGGAGACCCTCAGCTCCGGCGAGGGGCACGCCTCCTACGTGCAGGCCGGCGGCTTCATCAAGGACATGAGCGGCTTCGACGCCGGCTTCTTCGGCATCAGCCCGCGCGAGGCCATGGCCATGGACCCGCAGCAGCGCCTGCTGCTGGAGGTCTGCTGGGAGGCCCTGGAACGGGCCGGCATCGACCCGGAGTCGCTGCGCGGCACCACCACCGGCGTGTTCGCCGGCGGGTACTACTCCGGCTACGGCATCGGCGTGGAGATCGAGGGCGCGCATCACCTCATCACCGGCAACGCCACCAGCGTGCTGTCCGGCCGCGTCTCCTACGCCCTGGGCCTGGAGGGTCCGGCGGTCACGATCGACACGGCGTGCTCGTCGTCGCTGGTCGCCCTGCACCTGGCCGCGCAGGCACTGCGCTCGGGCGAGTGCTCGATGGCGCTGGCCGGCGGCATCACGATCCTGATCACCCCCGACGGCTTCGTCGGCTTCAGCGAGAACAGCGGCCTGGCCCACGACGGACGCTGCAAGGCGTTCTCCGCGCAGGCGGACGGCATGGGCTTCGCCGAGGGCGTCGGCATGGTCGTGGTCGAGCGGCTGTCGGACGCCCGGCGCCTCGGTCACCCCGTGCTCGCGGTGGTGCGCGGCTCGGCCGTCAACCAGGACGGCGCGTCCAACGGCCTCACGGCGCCCAACGGCCCCTCGCAGCAGCGCGTGATCCGCGCCGCGCTGGCCAACGCCCAGCTGACGACGGGCGACGTCGACGTGGTCGAGGCGCACGGCACGGGCACCTCGCTCGGCGACCCGATCGAGGCGCAGGCCCTGCTGGCCACGTACGGTCGGCAGCGCCCGGAGGACCGGCCGCTGCTGCTGGGCTCGGTGAAGTCCAACATCGGCCACACGCAGGCCGCCGCGGGCGTCGCCGGTGTGATCAAGATGGTGCTGGCCCTCCAGCACGGCCAACTGCCGCGCACCCTGCACGCGGAGGAGCCCTCGCCGCACGTGGACTGGACGGCGGGCGACGTGGAGCTGCTGAACGCGGCCCGGCCGTGGCCGGCCGGCGACCGCGCGCGCCGCGCGGGCGTCTCGTCGTTCGGCCTGAGCGGCACCAACGCGCACGTCATCCTGGAGGAGGCGCCGGCCGCCGACGACGAGGCCCTCGCGGGCACCGCCGCCCAGGACGGCGGCGAGAGCGCCGCGCCCGCCGTGGTCGCGCTCGACGGCGTCAGCGCCTGGATGCTCTCCGGACGGACGGTCGAGGGACTGAGGGGCCAGGCGGAGCGGCTGGGGGACTGGGTGACGTCCCGTCCGGAGCTCGAACCGGCCGATGTGGCCTGGTCGTTGGCGGTGACGCGCTCGGCGTTCGAGCACCGTGCCGTGGTGGTGGGCGGCGACCGGTCTGAGCTGGTGGCCGGCCTGGAGAGCCTGGCCGGCGGTGTCCCGGCGGGCTCGGTGGTGTCGGGCGTGGTCCGGCCGGGTGCGCGGGTGGTCTTCGCGTTCGCGGGCCAGGGGTCGCAGTGGCTGGGCATGGGCCGTGAACTGGCCGAGGTGAGCCCGGTGTTCGCGGCGCGGTTGGCGGAGTGCGGGGCGGCGCTGGCGCCGTACGTGGACTGGTCGCTGACCGATGTGCTGGCGGGTGCCGAGGGTGCTCCGGCGCTGGAGGCGGCCGATGTGGTGCAGCCCGCGCTGTGGGCGGTGATGGTCTCGCTGGCCGCGGTGTGGGAGGCGGCCGGTGTCGCTCCCGCGGCGGTGGTGGGTCACTCGCAGGGCGAGATCGCGGCGGCGACCGTGGCGGGGATGCTGAGCGTCGAGGACGGTGCCCGGGTGGTGGCGTTGCGGTCGCAGTCGCTGAAGGTTCTGGCGGGTCTCGGCGGGATGATGTCGGTGACCTTGTCCGCGGCGGCCGTCGAGGAACGCCTGCCGAGGTGGGGCGACCGCCTGTCGCTGGCGGCCGTCAACGGCCCGTCCTCCTCGGTGGTCTCCGGCGAGCCGGAGGCGCTGCAGGAGCTGAAGGCGGAGTTGGAGGCGGAGGGCGTCCGGGCCCGGATCGTGGCGGTGGACTACGCCTCGCACTGCGCGCAGGTCGACCGGCTGGAGGAGGAGATCGTCTCCGTGCTCGCCGGGGTCTCCCCGCGGGCCGGCCGGGTGCCGATGGTCTCGGCGATGTCGGGGGAGACCCTCACCGGCGAGGAGGTGGACGCGGCCTACTGGTACGGGAGCCTGCGCGCGCCGGTGCACTTCGACCGGGCCGTGCGCACCTTGGCCGGCCAGGGCCACCAGGTCTTCGTGGAGATCACCCCGCACCCGGTGCTCATGGGCGCGATGAACGACACCCTCGAAGAGGTTGCCCAGGAGTCGGGAGCCGGCGCGGTGCCGGCCGCTGTGTGCGGCACGCTGCGCCGGGACGACGGCGGGGCGGCGCGCCTGGTCACCTCGCTGGCCGAGGCGTTCGTCCAGGGCGTGGCCGTCGACTGGACGAAGGTCCTGCCGGCCGCGGGCCGGGTCGAACTGCCCACCTACGCCTTCCAGCACGAGCGGTACTGGCCGAAGGCGTCCCCAGCGGGCGGCGACGCGGCCTCGCTGGGCCTCGGCGCGGTGGGTCATCCGCTGCTGGGAGCAGCGGTTGAACTGGCCGGCGGCGCGGGCGTGGTGTGCACCGGACGGCTGTCCGTGCGCACGCACCCGTGGCTGGCCGACCACCGGGTCGGCGGCGTGATCCTGCTGCCGGGCACCGGCTTCGTGGAGATGGTCGTCCGGGCCGGCGACCAGGCCGGCTGCGGCCTGCTGGAGGAACTGACCCTCCAGGCACCGCTCGTGGTGCCCGCCTCGGGCGGGGTCCAGGTGCAGGTCGTGGTGGCCGCC
This sequence comes from uncultured Actinomycetota bacterium, assembly GCA_963756705.1. GTDB lineage: Bacteria > Actinomycetota > Actinomycetes > Streptomycetales > Streptomycetaceae > Actinacidiphila. The sequence continues at coordinate 515,323 of CAVWOS010000015.1, forward strand.
GCCGACGGCGACGGGCGCCGCACGGTCGAGGTGTTCTCGCGCCCCGACGGCACCCAGGACGCCTGGGTCCAGCACGCCGGCGGCGTGGTCGCCCCGGCCGGGCGGACCGCGGCCGGGGCCGCCCCCGTCGACAAGGATCTCGCGGTCTGGCCGCCGCGCGAGGCCGCGGCCGAGGACATCAGCGGCATGTACGAGGCGCTGGAGGCGGGGGCGTACGGCTACGGCCCGGCGTTCCAGGGCCTGAAGGCGGTCTGGCGGCGCGGCGAGGACGTCTTCGCCGAGGTCGCCCTGGCCGAGGACGAGGCCGCGCAGGCCGGCGCCTTCGGCCTGCACCCGGCGCTGCTCGACGCGGTGCTGCACGCCGGCTCCCTGGTCGGCGGCGGCGAGGCGGGCGAAGCCGGCCAGGTGCGGCTGCCGTTCGCGTGGACGGGCGTGGAGCTGCACGCCGCCGGCGCCTCGGTGCTGCGGGCCCGCATCCGCCGGGACGCCCAGGGCAGCCTCACCCTCACCGCGGCGGACGCCACCGGCGCCCCGGTGGTGTCGGTGGCCTCCCTGATCACCCGCCCGGTCGCGGCCGAACAGCTCCAGAGCGCCGACGCCGGGATGGCGGACTCCCTCTTCACCGTCGAATGGGCGCCGCTCGCCGAGGGCGACGTCCCGGCCGGCGAGTGGGTCCTGCTCGGCGACGACCGCTTCGGGCTCGCCGGGACGCTGGGCGGGTCCGGGGTGCCGGTGCGGTCCTTCGCCGACCTGGCCGAGGTCGCCGCCGCCACCGAGGCGCGCGAGATCGACCCGCGGGTGGTGCTCGCCTGCGCCGGTGACGACGGCCGGGGCGGCGACGCCGCCGAGGCCGCCCGCCGGGCGGCCGGCGAGGCCCTGGGCCTGGCCCAGGACTGGATCGCCGAGGAGCGCCTGGAATCCGCCCAGTTGGTGGTCGTCACCCGCGGCGGCGTGGCCGCCTCGGCGGGCGAGCGGGTGACCGACCTGGCGGCGGCCGCGGTCTGGGGCCTGCTGCGCTCGGCGCAGTCGGAGAACCCCGGCCGGCTGGTGCTGGCCGACCTGCCCGCCACCGGCACCGAGGACCGCTCCGCGGCGGCCCTGCCGACGGCGCTGGCCGGCGGCGAGGCCGAACTGGCCGTGCGCGGCACGGTGGCCTACGGGCGCCGGCTGACGCGTCCGGCGGGCGACCTGGTGGTGCCCGACGGTCTGTGGCGGCTGGAGCCGGACGAGGGCGGCTCGCTGGAGGGCCTGCGGCTGGCGCCCGCGCCGGACGCCGGTGCCGCTCTGGCAGCCGGTCAGGTCCGGGTCGCGGTGCGGGCGGCGGGTCTGAACTTCCGCGACGTGCTGATCGGCCTGGGCATGTACCCGGGCGGCGGCCAGGTCGGCAGTGAGATCGCCGGCACGGTCCTGGAGACCGGACCGGGGGTCACCACGCCGGCCGTCGGCGACCGCGTGATGGGCGTCGCGGCCGGAGCGTTCGGCCCGGTCGCCGTCGCCGACGCACGGCAGCTGGTGCGCATCCCCGACGCGTGGTCGTACGCCGAGGGCGCGTCGGTGCCCAGCGCCTTCATGACGGCCTGGTACGCCCTGGTCGAACTGGCCGGCGCCCGCGCCGGGCAGAAGGTGCTGGTGCACGCCGCCGCGGGTGGTGTGGGCATGGCCGCGGTGCAGATCGCCCGGCACCTGGGGCTGGAGGTGTTCGCCACGGCGAGCCCGGCGAAGTGGCCGGTGCTCTCCCGGATGGGCCTGGACGCCGACCACATCGCCTCGTCCCGTGACGCCGGCTTCGAGGCGGCGTTCCTGGCCGCCACCGGGGGCTCGGGTGTGGACGTGGTGGTCAACTCGCTGGCCGGCGAGCTGATCGACGCCTCGCTGCGGCTGCTGCCGCGCGGCGGCGCCTTCGTCGAGATGGGCGCCACCGACCTGCGGGAGCCGGCCGCCCTGGCCGCCGAGCACCCCGGCGTCGCGTACCGGCCCTTCAACCTCGCCGAGGCCGGGCCGGAGGGACTCGGCCGGATGCTCGGCGAGATCGCCCGGCTCATGGCCGCGGGCGACCTGTCGCTCCTGCCGATGCGGGCGTGGGACGTGCGGCGGGCCCGCGAGGCGTTCCGCTTCATGTCGCAGGCCCGGCACACCGGCAAGATGGTGCTGACCGTCCCCGCCACTCCCGTAGCCGCCGAACTGGCGGCCGCGGCACCGGCGGCGGGGCGGACGGCCCTGGTCACCGGTGGTACCGGCACCCTCGGCGCCTTGGTGGCCCGCCACCTGGCCGCCACCGGCCGCGCCGACGGCGTGGTGCTCACCGGCCGCTCCGGCCCGTCCGCGCCCAACGTGGCCGCGCTGGCCGCCGAGTTGGCGACGCTGGGCGCCGCGGTGCGGATCGTGGCCTGCGACGCCGCGGACCGCGACGCGCTGGCCGGCGTGGTCGCCGGGGTGCCCGACGAGACCCCGCTGACCACGGTGGTGCACACCGCCGGTGTCCTCGACGACGGCACGATCGCCTCGCTCACCCCCGAGCGGGTGGCCACCGTCATGCGGCCCAAGGCCGACGGCGCCTGGAACCTGCACGAGCTGACCCGCCACCTGGACCTGGAGCACTTCGTGCTCTTCTCCTCGGCGGCGGCGACGTTCTCCAGCCCCGGCCAGGGCAACTACGTGGCGGCCAACTCCTTCCTGGACGCGCTCGCCGCCGACCGCCGCGCGGCCGGCCTGCCGGGCACGTCGCTGGCCTGGGGCCTGTGGGCCGAGGCCAGCGCGCTGACCGGCCGGCTGAGCGACGCCGAGAAGGCCCGCATCAACCGCGGCGGTGTCAACGCGCTCAGCGCCGACGACGGTCTGGCCCTGCTGGACCTGGCGCTGGAGCGGGACGAGGCCGTGCTGGTGCCGGCCCGGCTCGACCTGGCCGGGCTGCGGGCCCAGGCGGCGCGCAGCAGCGAGGTCCCGCCGCTGTGGCGGGCCCTGGTCAGCGGATCGGGCCGGCGCACCGCCGCGTCCGCCGCGGCCGGCCCGGACTCGCTGCACCAGCAGCTGGCCGGACTGCCCGAGCAGGAGCAGGAGCTGCGGCTCGTCGACCTGATCCGCGGGCACGTGGCGGCCGTCCTCGGGCACACGTCGAGCGGCGCGATCGAGGCCACCCGGGCCTTCACCGACCTGGGCTTCGACTCGCTGACCGCCGTCGAACTGCGCAACCGCCTCAACGGGGCGACCGGGCTGCGCCTGCCGGCCACCCTCGTCTTCGACTACCCCAACCCGGCCGAACTGGCCGTGTTCCTCCGGGAAAAGCTGGCGCCGGAGATCGGCGACGGTGTTCAAACAGACCCCGCTGAAGCCACACTCCGGAAGGCGCTCGCGACCGTTCCTCTGTCCCGGTTCCGCGAGGCGGGCCTGATGGAGGTTCTGATGCAGCTCGCCGGTGTCCGCGACGACGCCCTGGCGTCCGGCGCGGGCGGGGTCGACAAGGTCGAGGACATCGACGCGCTGGATGCCGAAAGCCTGATTCGCATGGCCTTGGACAGCGAGACGGAATGAAGTTGACGAAGCTCACCGCGTGGAGGCAGCGATGACCGGACCGGCCGACAAGCTCCTTGAGGCGCTGCGCGCGTCCGTGAAGGAGACCGAGCGCCTCCGGCAGCGCAATCGCCAGCTCGTCTCGGCCTCGTCGGCACCGCTGGCCATCGTCGGCATGAGCTGCCGGTTCCCCGGCGGGGTGACGACCCCCGAGGGACTGTGGGAGCTGCTGGCCGAGGGTGGGGACGCCATCTCCGGCTTCCCCACCGACCGCGGCTGGGACGCCGAGGACGTGTACGACCCCGACCCCGACCACCAGGGCACTTCCTATGTGGTCGAGGGCGGGTTCCTCTCCGGCGTGGCGGACTTCGACGCGGGGTTCTTCGGGATCTCGCCGCGCGAGGCGCTGGCGATGGACCCGCAGCAGCGCCTGCTGCTGGAGACGTCGTGGGAGGCCCTGGAGCGGGCCGGGGTCGACCCGGCCTCGCTCCGGGGCTCCCTGACCGGCGTGTTCGTCGGCGTCGCCCCGTCCGACTACGTGACGCACCCGGGCCTGCGGACGGTCGACGGCCTCGAGTGGCACCTGATGACCGGTGGCGCGGCCAGCGTGATGTCGGGCCGCATCTCCTACCTGCTCGGGCTCCAGGGGCCCGCGGTGTCCGTCGACACCGCGTGCTCCTCGTCGCTGGTCGCGCTGCACCTGGCGTGCCAGGCGGTCCGCTCGGGGGAGTGCTCGCTGGCGCTGGCCGGCGGCGTCACCGTGATGTCCTCGCCCATGGGCTTCGTCGGCTTCTCCCGCCAGCGGGGCCTGGCCGAGGACGGGCGCTGCAAGGCGTTCTCGGCCGACGCCGACGGCATGGGCATGGGCGAGGGCGCCGGCATGATCGTGGTGGAGCGGCTGTCCGACGCGCTCCGCAACGGCCACAAGGTGCTGGCGCTCGTGCGCGGTTCGGCCTCCAACCAGGACGGCGCCTCCAACGGCATGACGGCGCCCAACGGCCCCTCCCAGCAGCGGGTCATCCGGGCGGCGCTGGCCAGCGCCCGGGTGTCGGCCGCCGACGTGGACGTGGTCGAGGCGCACGGCACCGGCACCACCCTCGGCGACCCGATCGAGGCGCAGGCCCTGCTGGCCACCTACGGGCAGGACCGGCCCGAGGACCAGCCGCTGTGGCTCGGCTCGGTGAAGTCCAACATCGGGCACGCCCAGCAGGCGGCCGGCGTGGCCGGCGTCATCAAGATGGTGATGGCGCTCCAGCACGAGCACCTCCCGCGCACCCTGCACGCCGACGAGCCCTCGCCGCACATCGACTGGACCGAGGGCCACGTGAAGCTGCTCACCGAGGACCGGCCGTGGCCGGCCGGCGAGCGCGCCCGCCGGGCCGGCATCTCCTCGTTCGGCCTGAGCGGCACCAACGTCCACGTCATCCTGGAGGAGGCGCCGGCCGCCGTCGACGAGGCCCTCGCGGCCTCCGCCCCGGCCGAGGACGGCGAGGCCGAGGCCAACGAGGGCGCCGCCGAGCCGGCCGGACCGCTGGTGACCGGGGCGCACGCCTGGCTGGTCTCCGGCCGGACGGCGGACGGCCTGACCGCGCAGGCGGAGCGGCTGCGGGAGTGGGTGGACGGCCGCCCCGGCCTCGAACCGGCCGATGTGGCCTGGTCGTTGGCGGCGACGCGGTCGCGGTTCGACCACCGGGCCGTGGTGGTGGGCGGCGACCGGTCCGAACTGGTCGCCGGCCTGGAGAGCCTGGCCGGCGGCGCGCCCGCCGGCTCGGTGGTGTCGGGCTCGGCGCGCTCGGGCGCGCGGGTGGTCTTCGCGTTCGCGGGCCAGGGTTCGCAGTGGCTGGGCATGGGCCGTGAACTCGCTTCGTGCAGCCCGGTGTTCGCCGCTCGGCTGGCCGAGTGCGAGGCGGCGCTCGCTCCCTTCGTGGACTGGTCGCTGGCGGACGTGCTGTCCGGTGCCGAGGGCGCTCCCGCCCTGGAGGCGGCCGATGTGGTGCAGCCCGCGCTGTGGGCCGTCATGGTGTCGCTGGCTGCCGTGTGGGAGGCCGCGGGCGTCGCGCCCCACGCCGTCGTCGGCCATTCGCAGGGCGAGATAGCCGCGGCGACCGTCGCCGGGATGCTGTCCCTCGAGGACGGCGCCCGGGTGGTGGCGCTGCGCTCGAAGTCGCTCAAGGTCCTCGCGGGCCTCGGCGGCATGATGTCGGTGACCTTGTCCGCGGCGGCCGTCGAGGAGCGCCTGGGCACGTGGGGCGACCGGTTGTCGCTCGCGGCCGTCAACGGGCCCGCGGCGGTGGTGGTTTCCGGCGAGCCGGAGGCACTTCAGGAGCTGAAGGCCGAGTTGGAGGCCGAGGGCGCCCGGGCCCGGATCGTGGCGGTGGACTACGCCTCGCACTGCGCGCAGATCGACCGGCTGGAGGAGGAGATCGTCTCCGTCCTCGCCGACGTGGCACCGCGGCAGGGCCGGGTGCCGATGGTCTCGGCGATGTCGGGCGAGACCCTCACCGGCGAGGAGGTGGACGCCCGTTACTGGTACGGGAGCCTGCGCGCGCCCGTGCACTTCGACCGGGCCGTGCGCATCCTCGCGAGCCAGGGCCACCAGGTCTTCCTGGAGATCACCCCGCATCCCGTCCTCATGGGCGCCATGAACGACACCCTGGAGGACCTCGCCCAGGAGTCCGGCTCCGGCGCGGCTCCGGGCGTGGTGTGCGCCACCCTGCGGCGCGACGACGGCGGGGCCGTCCGGGTCCTGACCTCGCTGGCCGAGGCGTTCGTCCAGGGCGTGCCCGTCGACTGGACCAAGGTCCTCCCCGCCGCCGACCGGGTCGAACTGCCCACCTACGCCTTCCGGCACGAGCGCTACTGGCCGCCCGCCGCGGGGCCGGCCGTCGCCGGCGACGCCGCGTCCCTCGGCCTCGGCGCGGTTGATCATCCGCTGCTGGGAGCAGCGGTTGAACTGGCCGGCGGCGCGGGCGTGGTGTGCACCGGACGGCTCTCGGCGCGCACGCACCCGTGGCTGCCCGACCACCGGGTCGGCGGCGTGATGCTGCTGCCCGGCACCGGTTTCGTGGAGATGGTCGTCCGGGCGGGCGACCAGGTGGGCTGCGGCCTGCTGGAGGAACTGACCCTCCAGGCGCCCCTCGTGGTGCCGGCCGACGGCAGCGGCGTGCAGGTCCAGGTGGTCCTGGCCCCGGCCGCCGCGGACGGGCGCCGGGCGGTCGAGGTGTTCTCCCGCCCCGACGGCTCCCAGGACGCGTGGGTCCAGCACGCGAGCGCGGTGGTGGCCCCGGTCCGGACGTCGGCGCCGGCCGCCGACGACGACTTCGCCGTGTGGCCGCCGCGCGAGGCGACCGCGGTGGACATCAGCGGCATGTACCAGGCGCTCGCCGACGCCTCCTACGGCTACGGCCCGGCCTTCCAGGGACTGAAGGCCGTGTGGAGGCGCGGCCGGGACGTCTTCGCCGAGGTCGCCCTGCCCGAGGGCGTCGCCCAGCACGCGGACCTGTACGGCCTGCACCCGGCGCTGCTCGACGCCGTACTCCAGGCCGGCGCCCTCGCCGAGGCGCCCGGCGCGCCCGAGGACGGCGACGCGGCCCGGGTCCGGCTGCCGTTCGCGTGGACCGGCGTGGAACTGCACGCCGTCGGCGCCTCCGTGCTGCGGGCCCGGCTGAGCCGCGACGACCGGGGCACCCTGACGTTCACGGCCGCGGACACCACGGGAGCGCCCGTGGTCTCGGTGGCCTCGCTGATCACCCGCGCCGTGACGGCCGGTCAGATCGAGTCCGCCGCGGACGGCCTCGCCGACGCGCTGTTCGCCCTGGAGTGGGCCCCGGTGGCCGAGGCCCCGGCCCCGGCGGGGGAGTGGGCCCTGGTCGGCGCCGACCGGTTCGGCCTGGTGGCCGGGCTGGACGCCGCGGGCGTCACCGTACGGCGCTTCACCGACCTGGCCGAACTCGCCGCCGCCACCGAGCGGGGCGCGATCGGCCCCGGCCCGGTGCTGGTCTGCGCCGGCGCCGAGGACTCCGAGGCCCCCGACGGGCCGGAGGGCGACGCGGCGGGGGCCGCCCGGCACGCCACCGGCGAGGCCCTGGCCCTGGTGCAGGAGTGGCTGGCCGAGGAGCGGCTGGAGTCCGCCCGGTTGGTGGTCGTCACCCGGGGCGGCGTGGCCGCCTCCGCGGGCGAGGGCGTCGTCGACCTGGCGGCGGCCGCGGTCTGGGGCCTGCTGCGCTCGGCGCAGTCCGAGGAACCCGGCCGGCTGGTCCTCGTCGACCTCGCGGCCGGCGACACCGGCGCGGCGGCCGCCGTACTGCCGACCGTCCTGGCGGGCGGCGAGCCCGAGCTCGCCGTCCGCGGCACGATCGCGCACGGCCGCCGACTGATCCGCCCGTCCGGCGACCTGGTCGCCCCGGAGGGCCCGTGGCGGCTCCAGCCGGACGAGGCCGGCTCGCTCGACGGGCTGACGCTCGCGCCCGCGCCGGACGCCGGTGCCCCGCTGGCCGCCGGTCAGGTCCGGGTCGCGGTGCGGGCGGCGGGCCTGAACTTCCGCGACGTGCTGATCGGCCTGGGCATGTACCCCGGCGGCGGCGTGATGGGCAGCGAGATCGCCGGCACGGTCCTGGAGACCGGACCGGGGGTCACCGCGCCGGCCGTCGGCGACCGCGTGATGGGCGTGGCCGCGGGCGGGTTCGGCCCGGTGGCCGTCACCGACGCGCGGCAGACCGTCCGCGTCCCGGACGGCTGGACGTTCGCCGACGCGGCCTCCGTACCGGTCGCGTTCATGACGGCCTGGTACGCGCTCGTCGACCTCGCCGGGGCGCGCGCCGGGCAGAAGGTGCTGGTGCACGCCGCCGCGGGTGGTGTGGGCATGGCCGCGGTGCAGATCGCCCGGCACCTGGGGCTGGAGGTGTTCGCCACGGCGAGCCCGGCGAAGTGGCCGGTGCTCTCCCGGATGGGCCTGGACGCCGACCACATCGCCTCGTCCCGTGACGCCGGCTTCGAGGCGGCGTTCCTGGCCGCCACCGGGGGCTCGGGTGTGGACGTGGTGGTCAACTCGCTGGCCGGCGAGCTGATCGACGCCTCGCTGCGGCTGCTGCCGCGCGGCGGCGCCTTCGTCGAGATGGGCAAGACCGACCCGCGCGACCCCGCCGCCCTCGCCACCGCGCACCCGGGCGTCACCTACCGGCCGTTCGACCTCGGCGAGGCCGGGCCGGAGCGGATGGGCGAGATGCTCGGCCGGATCACCGCGCTCATGGCGGACGGCGAGCTGTCCCGGCTGCCCGTGCGGGCGTGGGACGTGCGGCGGGCCCGCGAGGCGTTCCGCTTCATGTCGCAGGCCCGGCACACCGGCAAGATGGTCCTCACCCTCCCCGCGCACCCGCTCGCCCACCGCACCGGCAAAGCCTCCGCCCTCGTCACCGGCGGCACGGGCACCCTCGGCGCCCTGGTGGCCCGCCACCTGGTGACCACCGGCCGCGCCGACGGCGTGGTGCTGACCAGCCGCTCGGGCGCGTCCGCGCCCGACGTGGCCGCTCTCGCCGCAGAGTTGGCGACCCTGGGCGCCGCTGTGCGGATCGTGGCCTGCGACGCGGCCGACCGCGACGCGCTCGCCCGTGTGCTCGCCGCCGTCCCCGCCGACGCCCCGCTGACGACCGTCGTGCACACGGCGGGCGTCCTCGACGACGGCACGATCGCCTCGCTCACCCCCGAGCGCGTCGAGAAGGTGATGCGGCCCAAGGCTGACGGCGCCTGGAACCTGCACGAGCTGACCCGCCACCTCGACCTCGACGCCTTCGCGCTGTTCTCCTCCGGGTCCTCCACCTTCTCCGCCCCCGGCCAGGGCAACTACGTGGCCGCCAACGCGTTCCTCGACGCCCTCGCCACCCGCCGCCGCGCCGCCGGCCTGCCCGCGACCTCGCTCGCCTGGGGCCTGTGGGCCGACACCAGCGCGCTGACCGGGCAGCTCACCGAGACCGAGCGGGCCCGCCTCACCCGGGGCGGCGCCACCGCGCTCAGCGCGCAGGAGGGCCTGGCGCTGCTCGACACGGCGCTCGCCCGCGACGAGGCCGTCCTCGTTCCCACCCGCTTCGACCTGGCCGGGCTGCGCGCCCAGGCCGCCCGCAGCGCCGAGATCCCCCCGCTGTGGCGCGCCCTGGTCAGCGCGGGCACCACCCGCCGGACCGCCGCCTCGGGTGCCGACGGCGGCGCGGACTCGCTGGCCCGGCAGCTGGCCGCCATGGGCGAGCAGGACCGCACGCGGATGCTCACCGACCTCGTCCGCACGCACGCGGCCGCGGTCCTCGGGCACGCCTCACCCGACGCGGTCGCGCCCACCCGGGCCTTCACCGACCTGGGCTTCGACTCGCTGACCGCGGTCGAGATGCGCAACCGGGTGAGCGGCGCGACCGGGCTGCGGCTGCCCGCCACCCTCGTCTTCGACTACCCCAACCCGTTCGCGCTCGCCGCGCACCTGAAGGCCAAGCTGGTCGGGGACGGCGGGCAGCCCGCCGCCCTTCCGCCGGTCCGGTCGGCGGCGGCCGCCGACGACGAGCCGATCGCCATCGTCGGCATGGCCTGCCGGCTGCCCGGCGCCGCCAACGACCCCGACGCGTTCTGGCAGTTGCTCGCCACCGGCACCGACGCCGTCGCCGGCTTCCCGGACGACCGCGGCTGGGAGGACCTCTACGACCCCGACCCGGAGAACACGGGCACGATCTACACCCGCTCCGGCGGCTTCGTCTCGGACGCGAGCGGCTTCGACGCCGACTTCTTCGGGATCAGCCCGCGCGAGGCCCTGGCCATGGACCCGCAGCAGCGGCAGCTGCTGGAGGTGTCCTGGGAGGCGCTGGAGCGGTCCGGGATCGACCCGGGCGCGCTGCGCGGCAGCCCCACCGGCGTCTTCGTCGGCGGCTTCGCCTCCAGCTACGGCCTCGGCGTCGCCATGGGCGTCGAGGGCGCCGAAGGACACAGCACCACCGGCTTCGCCACCAGCGTGATGTCCGGCCGGGTCTCCTACGCCCTGGGCCTGGAGGGTCCGGCGGTCACGATCGACACGGCGTGCTCGTCGTCGCTGGTCGCCCTGCACCTGGCCGTCCAGGCGCTGCGCGGCGGGGAGTGCTCGCTCGCCCTGGCCGGCGGCGCCACCGTCATCGCGACCCCGGACGGGCTCATCGGCTTCAGCCAGCAGCGCGGCCTCGCGGTCGACGGGCGCTGCAAGGCGTTCTCCGCCGAGGCCGACGGCATGGGCTTCGCCGAGGGCACGGGCATGGTCGTGGTGGAGCGGCTGTCGGACGCCCGGCGCAACGGGCACCAGGTGCTCGCCGTGGTCCGGGGCTCGGCCGTCAACCAGGACGGTGCCTCCAACGGTCTCACCGCGCCCAACGGCCCCTCGCAGCAGCGCGTCATCCGCGCCGCGCTGGCCAACGCCGGCCTCTCGACCGGCGACGTGGACGTGGTCGAGGCGCACGGCACCGGCACCACCCTCGGCGACCCGATCGAGGCACAGGCGCTGCTGGCCACCTACGGCCAGGACCGGCCCGAGGACCGGCCGCTGCTGCTGGGCTCGGTGAAGTCCAACATCGGCCACACCCAGGCCGCCGCAGGCGTCGCCGGCGTCATCAAGATGGTGCTCGCGCTCCAGCACGGGGAGCTGCCGCGCACCCTGCACGTGGACGAGCCCTCCCCGCACATCGACTGGACCGAGGGCCACGTGCGGCTGCTCGGCGAGCCCGTGCCGTGGCCGGCCGGGGAGCGGGTGCGCCGGGCCGGTGTGTCCTCCTTCGGCATCAGCGGCACCAACGTCCACCTGCTCCTGGAGGAGGCGCCCGCCGGCGAGAACGCGGCCGCCGAGCCGGCCGTGCCCGCGGACGGGCCCGCCGACGCGGCGGCCCCCGCGGTGCTGTCCGCCGGCGAGGTCACCGCGTGGCAGCTCTCCGGCCGGTCGGCCGCCGGGCTGGCCGGACAGGCGGAGCGGCTGCGGGACTGGGCGTCGGCCCGGCCGGAGCTCGAAGCGGCGGACCTGGACAGCGCGGCCTGGTCGTTGGCGGTGACCCGCTCGGCGTTCGAGCACCGGGCGGTCGTCGTGGGCGCCGACCGGGCCGAGTTGGTGGCCGGGCTGGAGAGCCTGGCCGCCGGCGCCCCTTCGGGCTCGGTGCTCTCGGGCGTGGCCCGGCCGGGCGCGCGGGTGGTGTTCGCCTTCGCCGGCCAGGGTTCGCAGTGGGTCGGCATGGGCCGTGAACTCGCCCTGTGCAGCCCGGTGTTCGCCGCCCGGCTGGCCGAGTGCGAGGCGGCGCTGGCTCCTTACGTCGAGTGGTCGCTCACGGACGTCCTCGCCGGCGCCGACGGCACGCCCGCCCTGGAGGCCGCGCACGTGGTGCAGCCGGTGCTGTGGGCGGTGATGGTGTCGCTGGCCGCGGTGTGGGAGGCGGCCGGTGTGTCGCCGGACGCGGTGGTCGGCCACTCGCAGGGTGAGATCGCGGCGGCGACGGTCGCCGGGATGCTGTCCCTGGAGGACGGCGCCCGCGTGGTGGCGCTGCGTTCCCAGTCGTTGAAGGTGCTGGCCGGTCTCGGCGGCATGATGTCGGTGACCTTGTCCGCGGCGGCCGTCGAGGAGCGCCTGGGCACGTGGGGCGACCGGTTGTCGCTCGCGGCCGTCAACGGCCCGTCGGCCGCAGTGGTTTCCGGCGAGCCGGAGGCGCTCCAGGAACTCAAGGCCGAGTTGGAGGCCGAGGGCGCCCGGGCCCGGATCGTGGCCGTGGACTACGCCTCCCACTGCGCGCAGATCGACCGGCTGGAGGACGAGATCGTCTCCGTCCTCGCCGGGGTCACCCCGCGGGCCGGACGCGTCCCCATGGTGTCCGCCATGTCCGGCGAGACCCTCACCGGCGAGGAACTGGACGCCCGTTACTGGTACGGCAGCCTGCGCGCCCCGGTGCACTTCGACCGGGCCGTGCGCATCCTCGCCGGCCAGGGCCACCAGGTCTTCCTGGAGATCACCCCGCATCCCGTCCTCCTGGGCGCCATGAACGACACCCTCGAAGAGGTCGCCCACGAGGCCGGCCCGGGCGTCGTCCCGGCCGCGGTCTGCGGGACGCTGCGCCGCGACGACGGCGGCGCCACGCGCCTGCTCACCACCTTCGCCGAGGCCCACGTCCAGGGCGTCGAGGTCGACTGGACGAAGGTCCTGCCGGCCGCGCGCCGGGTCGGACTGCCCACCTACGCCTTCCAGCACGAGCGGTTCTGGCCCAAGGGGGTCCGGGGGACCGGCGGCGACGCGGTGTCGCTCGGCCTGGGCGCCGTCGGCCACCCGCTGCTGGGCGCGGCCGTCGAACTCGCCGGCGGCGCGGGCACGGTGTGCACCGGCCGGCTGTCGGTGCGCACGCACCCCTGGCTGGCCGACCACCGGGTCGGCGGCGTGATCCTGCTGCCCGGCACCGGCTTCGTCGAGCTCGCGGTCCGGGCCGGGGACCAGGTGGGCTGCGGCCTGCTGGAGGAACTGACCCTCCAGGCGCCTCTCGTGGTGCCCGCCGACGGCAGCGGCGTCCAGGTCCAGGTCGCGGTGGCCGCGGCCGACACCGAGGGCCGCCGCACGATCGAGGTCTTCTCCCGCCCCGACGACTCCGGCATCGAGCAGCCGTGGGTCCAGCACGCCAGCGGCGTGGTCGCCCCCGGCGCCGCCACCGCGTCGGCCGCCGCCGACAAGGAGCTCGCGGTCTGGCCGCCGCGCGAGGCGACGGCGGTGGACCTCACCGGCATGTACGAGGCGCTGGCCGAGGCGTCGTACGGATACGGTCCGGCGTTCCAGGGCCTGAAGGCGGTCTGGCGGCGCGGCGAGGACGTCTTCGCCGAGGTCGAACTGCCCGAGTCGGTGGCGCAGGAGGCGGGCGCGTTCGGCCTGCACCCGGCGCTCCTCGACGCCGTGCTCCAGGCCAGCGGCCTGGCCGGTGGCGGCGAGCGGGGCGAACCGGGCCGGGTCCGGCTGCCGTTCGCCTGGACCGGGGTGGAACTGCACGCCGGCGGCGCCTCGGTGCTGCGGGCCTGCGTCCGGAGCGACGCGCAGGGCAGCCTCACGCTGACGGCCGCGGACGCCATGGGCGCCCCCGTCGTGACGGTGGCCTCCCTGATCACCCGCCAGGTCGCGGCCGACCAGCTCCAGGCCGCCGAGGTGTCGGTGGCCGACGCCCTGTTCGCCGTCGAGTGGACCCCGGTCGCCGAGGCGCCGGTGCCCGCCGGCGCGTGGGTGCTGGTCGGCCCGGACCGCTTCGGGATCGTCGAGGGGCTGAACACGGCCGGCGTGCCGGTGCGTTCCTTCCTCGACCTGGCCGAACTCGCCGAAGCCGCCGAGGACGACGGAATCACCGTGCGGGTGGTGCTGACCTGCGCGGGTGGTGACGGCTCGGGCGACCCCGCGGGAGCCGCCCGCACCGCGGCCGGCGACGCCCTGGCCCTGGCGCAGGAGTGGCTGGCCGAGGAGCGCCTGGAGACGGCCCAGTTGATGGTCGTCACCCGCGGCGGCGTGGCCGCCTCGGCCGGCGAGCGCGTGGCCGACCTGGCCGCGGCCTCCGCCTGGGGCCTGCTGCGCTCGGCGCAGGCGGAGAACCCCGGCCGCCTGGTCCTCGCCGACCTCCCGGCCGGCGACACGGGAGCCCAGGCCGCCGTGCTGCCCTCCGTCCTGGACAGCGGCGAACCCGAACTCGCCGTCCGCGGCAAGGTCGCCCACGGGCGCCGGCTGGCCCGGCCGTCCGGCGGCGTGACGGCAGTTGAACAGCCCTGCCGGCGCGACGGAGTCCCGCGCTCGGTCCTGGTGACCGGCGGTACCGGCACGCTCGGCGGCCTGGTCGCCCGGCACCTGGTGACCACCGGGCGGGCCGACGGCGTGGTGCTGACCAGCCGCTCCGGCCCGGCCGCCGCCGACGTCCCCGCCCTGGCCGCCCGACTGGCCGAACTGGGCGCCGGCGTCGAGGTCGTCGCGTGCGACGCGGCCGACCGCGACGCCCTGGCCTCGGTGCTGGCCTCGATCCCCGCCGAGCGCCCGCTGCGGTCCGTCGTCCACGCCGCCGGCGTGCTCGACGACGGCGTGATCGCCACGCTCACCCGGGAACGGGTGGACACCGTCATGCGGCCCAAGGCCGACGCGGCCTGGAACCTTCACGAGCTGACCCGCGACCTGGACCTCGACCACTTCGTGCTGTTCTCCTCCGCGGCGGCCACCTTCGGCGCGCCCGGGCAGGGCAACTACGTGGCGGCCAACGCCTTCCTGGACGCGCTCGCCGCCGACCGGCGCGCCGCCGGCCTGCCCGGCACGTCGCTGGCCTGGGGCCTGTGGGCCGACGCGAGCGGCCTGACCGGGCAGCTCACCGACGCCGACCTGGCCCGGATGAACCGCGGCGGCGTCAACGCGCTCAGCGCCGCCGAGGCGCTGGCGCTGCTGGACATGTCGCTGACCCGGGACGAGGCCGTGCTGGTCCCGGCCCGGATGGACCTGGCCGGGCTGCGGGCCCAGGCCGCCCGCAGCGGTGAGGTCCCGCCGCTGTGGCGGACGCTGGCCGGCGGACCGGTCCGGCGGACCGCCGCCTCCGGCGGGGCGGGCGCCGACACGCTGCGCCGGCAACTGGCCGCGCTGCCCGCCGCCGACGGCGACCAGATGCTGCTCGACCTGGTGCGCGCGCACGTGGCGGCGGCCCTGGGGCACGCCTCCGGCGACGCCATCGAGCCCGGCCGGGCGTTCAACGACCTCGGCTTCGACTCGCTCACCGCGGTCCAGCTGCGCAACCGGCTCAGCACCGCCACCGGGCTGCGGCTTCCGGCCACCCTCGTGTTCGACTACCCGAACCCGATCGCCCTGGCCGCGCACCTGCGCGAGCGGCTCGGCGCCGGCACCGTCACCGCCGGGGCGGCCGCGGCGGCCCCCGTGGGCGCCGCCGCCACCGACGAGCCGATCGCCATCGTGGGCATGAGCTGCCGCTTCCCGGGCGGCGTGACCGCCCCCGAGGACCTGTGGCGGCTGCTGTCCGAGGGGGAGGACGCCATCGCGGCCTTCCCCGCCGACCGCGGCTGGGACCTCGGCGGCCTCTACAACCCCGACGCCGCCCACTCCGGAACCGCGTACACCCAGTCCGGCGGCTTCCTGGACGACGCCAGCGCCTTCGACGCCTCCTTCTTCGGGATCAGTCCCAAGGAGGCGCTGGCGATGGACCCGCAGCAGCGGCTGCTGCTGGAGCTGTCCTGGGAGGCGTTCGAGCGGGCCGGCATCGACCCCGTGTCGCTGCGCGGCAGCCAGACCGGCGCGTTCATGGGCGGCTACACCTCCGGCTACGAGATGAGCTTCCTCGCCCAGGGCTCCTCCGACGTCGAGGGTCACCTGATGACCGGCATCGCCACCAGCATCCTCTCCGGCCGGGTGGCCTACACCCTCGGCCTGGAGGGGCCGACGATGACGATCGACACCGCCTGCTCCTCGGCGCTGGTGGCCCTGCACCTGGCCGCGCAGGCGCTGCGGTCCGGCGAGTGCTCGCTGGCGCTGGCCGGCGGCGTGACGATCATGGCGACGCCGGGCACCTTCGTGGAGTTCTCCCGGCAGCGCGGGCTCGCGCCCGACGGACGCTGCAAGGCGTTCGCGGCCGGGGCCGACGGCACCGGCTTCGCCGAGGGCGCGGGCATCCTCGTCGTCGAGCGGCTGTCGGACGCCCGGCGCAACGGCCACCAGGTGCTGGCGGTCCTGCGCGGATCGGCGATCAACCAGGACGGCGCCTCCAACGGGCTGACCGCCCCCAACGGCCCCTCGCAGCAGCGGGTCATCCGCGCCGCCCTGGCCAACGCCGGGGTGCGGGCCGACGAGGTCGACGCCGTCGAGGCGCACGGCACCGGCACGGTGCTCGGGGACCCGATCGAGGCGCAGGCGATCCTCGCCACCTACGGCCAGGAGCGCGCGGAGGACCGGCCGTTGTGGCTGGGCTCGGTGAAGTCCAACATCGGCCACACCCAGGCCGCGGCCGGCGTGGCGGGCGTGATCAAGATGGTGCTCGCCCTCCAGCACGGGCAGCTGCCCGCGACGCTGCACGTGGACGAGCCCTCCCCGCACGTGGACTGGACGGCCGGCGAGGTGCGGCTGCTCACCGAGTCCAGGGACTGGCCGACCGGCGGCCGTCCGCGCCGGGCGGGCGTCTCCTCCTTCGGCATCAGCGGTACGAACGCGCACGTCATCGTGGAGGAGGCCCCGGCCCCCGAGGCGGCCGACGCCCCGGGCGTCCCCGTCGACGTCGCCCCGTCCCCGGCACCCGCCGTGGTGCCGTGGGTGCTGGCCGGGCGGACCCCGGAGGCGCTCCAGGGCCAGGCCGCCCGGCTGCGGGAGTTCCTCGCCGACCGGCCGGACGCCGACCTCGCCGACATCGGCCGCTCGCTGGCCACCACGCGCACCGCCTTCGACCGCCGCGCGGTCGTGCTGGGCGGGGACCGGGAGTCCCTGCTCGCCGGGCTCGCCGTGGTCGCCGCGGGCGTGCAGACCAAGGGCGTGGTCACCGGGACCGCCGCGGCGGACCGCAAGGCGGTGTTCGCCTTCCCCGGCGACGCCGCCGACCGGGCCCCGGAACAACTCGCCTCCGCCGCCGAGCTCCTCGACGAGTCCCCGGTGTTCGCTGCCTCGATGGCCGAGTGCGACCAGGCCCTGGCCCCGTTCGTGGACTGGAAGGCGACCGAGGTGCTGCGCGGCGCCGCGGACGCCCCGGCGCCCGACCGGCCGGAGGTGCGCGGGCCCGTCCTGTGGGCGGTGATGGTGTCGCTCGCCGCGCTGTGGCGCTCGGCGGGCGTGCGGCCGGCCGCGGTCGCCGGGCACGGGGTGGGCGAGATCGCCGCCGCGCACGTGGCCGGGGTGCTGTCGCTCGCCGACGCCGCCCGGGTCGCCGCGCTCACCGCGCGGGCCGAAGACGCCCTGGACCCGGCCGCGTCGGCGGTGAGCCCGCGGCCGGAGACCGTACCGGTGTTCTCCGGCCGGGACGCGGCCTGGATCCCCGGCACGGACATGGACGCGGCCCACTGGTGCCGCGCCCCGAAGGAGGCCGCTCCGGTGGCCGAACTCGCCGGGGCCGTGGCCGAGGGCGGGTTCGGGGTGTGCGTCGAGGTCTCCCCGGCCCACGCGTTGGCCGCCGCCGTCACCCGGGCCCTGGAGGCGCGCGAGGGCGGGTCGGGCGTCCACGTCATCGGGACGCTGCCCGAGGACGCGTCCGGCCTGGGCGCCTTCACCGCCGCGCTGGCCGCCGTGCACGTGCGCGGCACCGCGGTCGACTGGACCGCCGTCCTGGGCCGCGGCCGGAGCGTGGACCTGCCCACCTACGCCTTCCAGCGGCAGCAGTTCTGGCCGGCCCCGCCGGCTCCGGCCGCCGACCCGGCGCCCGAGGCGGCCGGCGCCGCCTCGCCGGGCGAACAGCGGTTCTGGAACGCGGTGGAGGGCGCGGACCTGAGCGACCTGGCCGACCTGCTGGGCCTCACGGAACCGCTGCGCGCGGACATGCCCCTGGGTACGGTGCTGGCGGGCCTGACGGCCTGGCGGCAGCGGGAGCGCGACGCGGCGCCGAACGGCGACGCGTCCGGCGGCGAGGCGTCGGCGGGCACCCTGGAGTGGCTGCGGGACCTGCTGGACCTTCCCGACGCCGAGCGGTCGGCGCGGCTGTGCGAGCTGCTGCGCGCGGAGTTCGCCGCGATGCTCGGTTACCAATCCCCGGACGAAGTCCACCCGGACGCGGACGTCTTCGAGATGGGAATGACGTCAATGACCGCCGTTCAACTGCGGGAGACCATAATTCGGCAGATCGGCGTGAACCCGCCCGATGGCTTTGTCTATGATTACTATTCGCCGACGGCGCTTGCCGACTTCCTGGCGGGCGAGCTGCCGGCGTCGCTCGAGGATGCCGATACGGGGGATTTCTAGGGGTTCCCCGCAGTTCGCGAGCGTGCTAGCGTCCAACCGGTTACGAGGGCTCGGCAGGCCCTCGCGGAAGGTTGGTTCAGGTGGGAACCGCAGTGTCCAGCACACGGAAACCAGCCCTCCGATTCCAATGATGGGATGAACAAGTGCCGAACGAACGATCGTGGAGCGTCATCTCCACCCCCACGTCGAACCGGATAATCCTCGGCGTCGATTTCCCGGCCGCCGGACGCCGTGAGGCCGGATTCCAGGACCTGGTCGCGAAAATGGGTTCCGCCTGGTCCGACTACGGCTTCCTGCAGACCGTCCCGCCGTCCGTGCGGCTGTCCGAGCGGCCCTCCGGCGACTTCTACACCGAGCACTGGATGCAGGACGGCGACTGGGAGAAGTACGAGGTCGTGGCCGTGTTCGGCTACTGCGTCGGCAGCGTCTACGCCGCCGAGGTGGCCCAGCGGCTGACCCGGTACCAGAGCACGGAGCCCAAGGTCGTGCTGTTCGACCCGCAGTTGACCGACCTCCAGTTGCTGGCCAACGAAATGCACAAGATGATCGCCATGGCCGGCCCGGTATTCTCCGAGGAAGAGGCCGAACGGGCTCGCCACCGCGCCACCGAGATCATCGGCGGGCCGTCCGCCCCCCTGGTGGAGGCGGCCATGGAGATCGTCGCCCTCTACCGTGAACTCGCCACGCTCGCCTTCCAGCGGATCGGCCTGTCCGACAGCCGCCGGGACGAAGTCGTGCTGCTTTTCGAGTCGTACATGACGTGGCTTTCCGCGGCCGCCCAGGTCGACCCGACCGACGTCTGGCAGCGTTCCACCGGCATCACCTCCTCCGATTACGCCACAATGGAGGAGAACGGGGACACTACGGTCACCAATGCCACCAAGGTGCTCGGTCGGCGATTCCCGCTCGAGATCGGCCACGCCGACCTGATGCGTGACGAATCCGCGGTCCGCGTGCTCGTCGACGACATCGAATTCTGACCGACATGAACTCCGACACCGGCGCGCCGCCCGCGACCCCGGAACCGGCCACCGCGCGCATCGCCGCCACCAACAAGGAAAAAGCCCTGTGGTTGGTGGAGAAGCTGGTTCCGGACAGCGGGATCAACAATGTGGGACTCGCCCTCCAGGTGAGCGGACGGCTGCGGCCCGACGCGCTGCGGGCGGCCATGGCCATCGTGCTCGGCCGCTACGAGGCGCTGCGCACCGTCTTCCACGCGTCCGGTGCCGACCTGGTCAAGCACGTCGTCCCCGCCGGTGAGTTCGGCACGGAGATCGAGCCGCTGCGACTGTCCGCCGACGGGCTGGACCAGGACCTGGTCGCCTTCGTCGACCGGCCCTTCCGGTTCGACGGGCAGCCGCTGGTACGGATCGGCACCGCCGGGCACCCCGACGGCGACGTCCTGTGCGTGGCCGTGCACCACCTGGCCTTCGACATGGTCTCGGTGGCCCTGTTCATCCAGGCGTTCATCCCGGTCTACGACGCCCTCGCGGCCGGCCGGCCGGTGCCGCCGCCGGCCCAGGCGGCCCCCACCCACACCGAGCCCGCGCCGAAGCCCGCCGACCTCGCCTACTGGCGCGAGACCCTGGCCGGCGTCACCCCCGGCGGGCTCGACCTGTGGTGCGGGATGCCGCGCCGCCGCCAGCCCGCCATGACCGGTGAGAACGCGGGCCACGCCCTCTCGCCCGAGGCGCAGGCGGCCGTCATGCACCTCCAGCGCACGGCCCGCGCGCCCGTCGCCGCGATCCTGCTGGCCGCCTACGCGGCCCTGCTCGCCGCGCACGGCGCCGGCCCCGACCTCGTCATCGGCTCGCCGGTCGACGTCCGCGGCACGCACGGCTCCGCCATCGGCTACCACGTCAACGTCGTCCCGCTGCGGGTCCGGGTGGACTTCGCCGAGGGGTTCCGCGCGCTGGTCCGCAAGGCCCGCGACACCTTCCTCGGCGCGATGGCGCACGCGCACACCTCGGTGGACGAACTGACCGGCGAACTGCCCGGGTTCGGGTCGTCCCGGAACAGCGCGCTGTTCCGGCACCTGTTCAACTTCCTGCCGGAGATGTCCGTCGGAGAGTTGGCCGTCGACGGCATGACCGCCCGGCTGCTCACCGTCGAGAACCCGTACAGCAAGTTCGACCTCGAACTCGTCGGCACCCCGTCCAAGGGCGAGGTGCTCTTCCGGTACTCCCGCGAGATCCTCTCCCGCGCCGACGTGGAGGCGCTCCTGCGCCGGTTCGACGCGCTGCTGGTCGCCGCCGCGCAGGACCCGGACCGGCCGCTCGGC
Organism: uncultured Actinomycetota bacterium; assembly: GCA_963756705.1. Taxonomy (GTDB): domain Bacteria; phylum Actinomycetota; class Actinomycetes; order Streptomycetales; family Streptomycetaceae; genus Actinacidiphila. The sequence continues at coordinate 536,025 of CAVWOS010000015.1, forward strand.
GAGACGGCCGGCTGGAGCGTGGCCGACCGCGAGAGCGTCGACCGGGCCAACGACACCGCCGGGCGCCCGCCGTACCCCGCCCTCCCGGAGGCGTTCGCCGCGCACGCGGCCGCCGACCCGTCGGCCGCGGCCGTCGTCAGCGGCGGGCACACCGCCGACTACGGGCAGGTGGACGCGCGGGCGCACGCGATCCGCGCGCTGCTGGCCGGCGCCGGCGTCCGCGCGGGCGACGTGGTCGCGGCCGCCGTGCCCCGCGCCGAGTCGGCCGCAGCCGCCCTCGGCGTCTGGCGGTCCGGCGCGGTCCTCCTCCCGCTCGACCCCGACGGCGACCCCGCCTGGCTCACCCGCCGACTCGCCCACGCCCGCCCCGCCGCCGTCCTCACCGGCCCCGGCGTGCGGCTCACGGGTACCGACCTCCCACCCGTCCTGCCCCTGGACGCACTCCTCGCCCCGACCGGTGACGCCGTCCGCGACTCGTCGGGATCGACGAGTGGGGCCGCGACGTCGGAAACCGGTACCGCTGCTCCGGCTGTCGGGCCGGACGCAGTCCCCGATCCCGCCGGGCCGGCGGGCCGGGAGGCCCGATCCGCTTCGCCGATGACCGGCGAGGACGCGCCTGCCGGCACTGAGGCTTCCACACCCTCCGCGGGCGCCGACGCGTTCGACCCGGCCGGGGCCGCCTGCCTGATGCACACCTGCGGGGACGACGGGCAGCCGGTGCCCGTGCTGCTGAGCCATGCCGGACTCGCCGACGCCGCGGGCCACTTCGCGGACGAGCTCGGGGTGCGGCCCGGCACGGGCGTGCTGACGCTCGCCGGGGCCGGCAGCCTCGCCGCGCTCCTCGACCTGGGACTCGCGCTGGGCGCGGGCGCGCGGCTCGTGGTGGCCCCCGAGGAGGCCCGGGCCGGTGGCCCCGCGCTCCGCGAGGCCGTCGAGGGCCACGACGTGTCCGTCGTGGTGGTCCCGCCCGGCGTGCCGGCCCGCGTGCTGGAGGACGCCGCCGACCGGCCGGCCGGGCTGACCGTCCTCGTCCAGGGAGACGAGATCGCCCGCGCCACCGCCGAGCGGCTGCTCGCGGCCGGCTGCCGCCTGCACTGCGCCCACGGCACCGCGGCGACCACGGGCCGGGCCCTTTCCGGCCGGGCCGAGAGCGCCGACGCCGTGGCGAACGGACGGCCCGTCACCCGTACCCGCGCCTTCGTCACCGCCCCCGACGGGCGGGAACTGCCCGTCGGCGTACGCGGAGAACTGCGCCTGGCCGGCAGCGCCGTGGCGCCGGGCACCCCGGACGACCCGGCCTTCGCCGACGACGAGCGCTACGGCCGCCACCTCCGCACCGGGGTGCTGGCCCGCCGCCGCGCCGACGGCTCGCTCGACCTGCTCGGCCGCGCCGACCGCCAGGTCGCCACCGCGGACGGCCCGGTCGACCTCGGCGAGGTCGAAGCGGTGCTGCGCGACCACGCCGACGTGGCCGCGGCCGCCGCCCTGGCCGTCGCGCGGCCCGGCGCCGACCCGGAGATCGTCGCGTTCGCCGAAACCGCCAACAGCGCTGACACCGCCGCCGGCACGGACGGCCCGGCGGCACGGCTGCTCGCACACGCCGCGGCAGCGCTGGCCGCGCACGCCGTCCCCCGGCAGGTCGTCCGGCTGGACGCGCTGCCGCGGACCCCCGACGGCCGCCCCGACCGGGACGCCCTGGAACGGCTCGCCGAGAAGGCGCTCGACGAGGGCCCCGCCCCGGACGCGGGCGCCGACGACCCGCTCGTCGCCGACCTGGTCGCGATGTGGCGGAAGGTGCTCAACACCACCGAGGCGACCGCCCAGACCAACTTCTTCGAGTCGGGCGGCCACTCGCTGCTCGCGGCCGTCCTGGCCGACCGGATCGAGGAACTCACCGGCACGTCCCTCGAACTCAGCGAGATCTTCGAGCACCCGACCCCCGCGGCGATCGCCGCGAGGCTGCGCGGGTGAGCCCCGAGGCAAGGCAGGCCGTGCCGCGACGATCCGGCCCGGTTGTCAGGAACCGACCCACGAAACCGCAGGGAAGAGTCCATGAGCACTGATTCCGCACAGCACCGCCTCGCCATCATCGGCGCCGGCGTTATGGGCACGAACATCACCACGCTCGCCATCGGCCACGGCGTCGACGTCGTGCTGGTCGACGTCGACCAGTCCGTGCTGGACACGGCGAAGACGACGATCAAGGGGAAGCTGCGGCACGCCCAGCTCATGGGCGTGCTGCCGGCCGACCGCCCGACGGGCTCGCTGACCACCACCGTCTCGCTCGAGGACATCGCGGACGCCACCACCGTGGTCGAGGCCGTCACCGAGGTCGTGGAGGTCAAGGAGAAGGTCCTCACCGCCGTCTCCGGCATCGTCCGGCCCGGCACGACCCTGATCTCCAACACCTCGTGCATCTCCATCGACGAGATGGCCGCCTGGGTGGCCCGTCCCGAGGAGCTGCTGGGCGTCCACTTCATGAACCCCTCCTACATGATCAAGATGGTGGAGGTCATCCGCGGCACCCGCACCTCCCCGGAGATCCTGGAGGCGGCCATCGGGCTGCTCGCCGACCTGGGCCGCGAGTCGCTGGTCATCAACGACTCCACCGGCTTCGTGATCAACCGGCTGCTGCACCCGCTGATCAACACCGCCGCCATGCTCGTCCAGGAAGGCGTCGCCACCGTCGAGGTCGTCGACGGCCTCCTGGAGGGCTGCCTCGGGCACTCCACCGGCCCGCTGCGCACCGGCGACCTCATCGGCCTGGACAACCTGGTCGACTCGCTCAACGTGCTCTACGAGCGCCGCGGCGACGAAAGCTGCCGTCCCTGCGACCTGCTGCTCCAGCTGGTCAAGGACGGCCACCACGGCCGGAAGACCGGCCGGGGCTTCTACGACTACGGAAAGGTCGCGTCATGACCACGTCTGCCGTCAGCGCGGAGATCGTCGAGAAGGAACTCCTCGACTTCCTCGCCGAGCGCATCAAGACCACCGTCGAGCTGGACCAGGACCTCTTCGCCTCCGGCCTGGTCTCCTCCATGTTCGCCATGCAGCTCGTGGTCCACCTCGAGGAGGCGTACGACGTCGCCATCGTCGGCGGGGACCTGAAGCTCGACAACTTCCGGACCGTCCAGAGCATGACCGGCCTCGTGCTGCGGCTCAAGGACGCGGCGGAATCCGAGCATGCCTGAGCAGCTCGCCGACGAGCGCGCCGTCATCGGCGACCTCGTCGGCGACCAGCCGGAGCAGTGGGACGTCACGGGCGAGCTGCCCGTGGACCTGCTGCGCAAGCTCGGCGCCAGGGGCCTGCTGTGCGCGCAGGTCCCGGCGTCGTACGGCGGCATGGGCCTGAGCAGCCAGGACAGCGGCGAACTCACCGCGTACGTGGGCGGCCTGTGCAGCTCGCTGCGCAGCATCATGACCTCGCAGGGCATCGTGGCCTGGACGATCCAGCGCTTCGGCGACCGCAACCAGCGGCGCGAGTTCCTCGCCGAGCTGACCAGCGGCAAGCTCACCGCCTGCGGGTTCAGCGAGCCGGGGGCCGGCAGCGACCTGGCCGCCATGCAGACCCGGATCGAGCCCGCCGCCGACGGCGACGGGTTCACCGTCCACGGCGAGAAGAAGTGGGTGACCGGTACCCGGTACGCCGACTTCGTCCTGATCGTCGGCCGCAACGGGGACGCCGCGGCCGCCGCGGTCGTGCCCGTGGACGCCCCCGGCGTGGAGATCGAGCTCGTGCCCCACCCGATGGGCTGCCGGGCCGCCGGACACGCCAACATCCGCATGGACAACGTGCGCCTCCCCGCCTCCCACGTGCTGGGCGGCGGCGGCCAGCCGCTGTCGATGCTGTTCACCACCGCGCTCTCCTACGGGCGCATGTCCATCGCGTGGGGCTGCGTCGGCATCCTGCGCGCCTGCCTGGAGGCGGCCGGCCGGCACGCCTCGCGCCGGGAGCAGGCGGGCGTGGCCCTGGCCGAGCACCAGCTCGTGCGCAGGCACCTGGCCGACATGCTCGTCGCCGAGCAGGTCTCCACCCGCGCCTGCGAACACGCCAGCCGGTGCTGGGACTCCGCCTCGCCCGACATGGGCGTCATGGCGGTCCTGGCCAAGCACGTCAGCGCCAACCACGCCGCGAGCGCCTCCGCCACCGCCGTCCAGCTCCTCGGCTCCGCCGGGGCCCAGGACGGGCACGTGGTGGCCCGCGCCTTCCGCGACGCCAAGCTCATGGAGCTCATCGAGGGGAGCAACGAGATCTGCCAGCTCATCCTGGCCGACCACGCGCTCTCCCTGGCCCGGTGACATCCGGCTGACGCCCACCGTCACCTCACACAGACACACTCACCGTCACACCGCACCGACACCGACGAGAGTGAACGCCCGCAAGGAGGACCCCCCCGTGGCTGACAAGCCCGCCCTCGTGAAGTGCCTGGTCTGGGACCTGGACAACACGGTCTGGGACGGCACGCTGCTGGAAGACCCGAACGTCGACCTGTTCCCCGGAATCCGCGAGGTCATCACCGAACTCGACTCCCGGGGCGTCCTGCACTCGATCTCCAGCAAGAACGACTACGACCTGGCCTGGACGCACCTGGAGAAGCTGGGCCTGGCCGAGTACTTCGTCCACCCGCAGATCGGCTGGGGGCGCAAGTCCGAAGCCGTCAAGGAGATCGCCGAACGGCTGAACTTCGCGCACACCGCGGTCGCCTTCATCGACGACCTGCCCACCGAGCGGGCCGAGGTCGAGTACGGCGCGCCCGACATCCGCCTCTACGCGGCCGACCAGGCCCAGTCGCTCATCGGGCTGCCCGAGTTCAGCCCCGAGGTCGTCACCGTCGACGCCCGGCGCCGCCGCCAGATGTACCAGGCCAGCTTCCGCCGGGACGCCGAGAAGGACACCTTCCAGGGGCCCGACGAGGACTTCCTGCGCACCCTCGACCTGGTCATGGAGATCAAGCGCGCCGACGAGGAGGACCTGTCCCGGGTCGAGGAACTGACCCTGCGCACCAGCCAGATGAACGCGACCGGGGTCCACTACTCCGACGAGACGCTGCGCGGGCTGCTGGTCGACCCGTCGCACGACGTCCTCACCGTCACGCTGGCCGACCGGTTCGGTCCGCACGGCGCCGTGGGCGTCATCCTGCTGGAGCGCCACGCCGAACTGTGGCACCTCAAGCTGCTGGCGACCTCCTGCCGCGTGGTCACCTTCGGCGCCGGGGCGGTCATCCTCAACTGGCTGATCGACCAGGCCGCCAAGTCCGGCGCCCACCTCGTGGCCGACTTCCGCGCCACCGACCGCAACCGCATGATGGACATCGCCTACCGGTTCGCCGGTTTCACCAACGAGTCCTGCGCCTGCCTCGCCGTGCTGCCCGCCCCCGAGGAGGAGGGCGTCCAGCGCCTGCACCTGCTCGCGGAGCCGCGCAACGCGCCCACCACGATGCAGCTCGTCTCGCCCGAGCTCGCCGTGCCCGCGGCCGGCACCGGGAACGCCGCCCACGCCTGAGCCGGTTGAGCGCCGCTCGCCCGCCGGGCCGAGCGCCGCTCAACCGAGGCGGCTCCACGGTTGAACACATGGTCCGTTGCCGGACCCTTCTCATATCCTGGCCGTCGGCTGCTCCGACGCGCCTATTTCCGCAGCCGCGTTCCCAGCCTTTGCCCTGCCATTTCCTTAGTCATTTCCTTCCTTGGCGGAAGTTTTCGACCAGGTATCGCACTCAACCTCCGGAATGCCGAGGGATCCGTGAACGAGACTGATGGGCCGGCGCCGACGGAAATCGCCGCAACCGGAGTGGAACCACTGGCGATCGTCGGCATGAGCTGCCGCTATCCCGGCGGGATCGACTCGCCGGAGGGCTTGTGGCGACTGCTGGCCGATCAGCGGGACGTAATATCCGACTTCCCCGCCGACCGCAACTGGAATCTCGAATCCCTGTACAGCGAGGATCCGGAGAGCCCCGGGCGGACCTACCTCACCCGGGGCGGCTTCATCACCGACGCCGCCGGATTCGACGCGGGCTTTTTCGGCATACCCCCGCGTGAGGCACTGTCGATGGAGCCGCAGCAGCGGCTGCTGCTGGAGGCGTCCTGGGAGGCCCTGGAGCACGCCGCCATCCCCCCGGCCGCGCTGCGCGGCACCAGGACCGGCGTGTTCGTCGGCGCCGAGCCGCGCGAGTACGGGCCGCGGCTCCAGGAGGCGCCGGAAAGCGTCAAGGGCTACTTGCTCACCGGCACCACCACCAGCGTGATGTCCGGCCGCGTCTCCTACCTGCTCGGGCTGCACGGCCCCTCGATCACGGTGGACACCTCCGCGTCCAGCTCCCTGGTCGCCATCCACCTCGCCGCGCAGGCGCTGCGGTCCGGCGAGTGCTCGCTGGCCCTGGCCGGCGGCGTGTCGGTGATGTCCACACCGGGCAACTTCGTCGCCTTCAGCGGGCTGCGCGCGCTGTCCCCGGACGGGGTGTGCAAGCCCTTCTCGGCCGACGCCAACGGGACCGTGTGGTCCGAGGGCGTCGGCCTGCTCGTGCTGGAACGGCTGTCCGACGCCGTGCGCGAGGGCCACACCGTGCTGGCCGTGCTGCGCGGATCGGCCGTCAACTCCGACGGCACCAGCGACGGCCTCACCGCCCCCAACGGCCAGGCCCAGCAGGCCGTCATCCGCCGCGCCCTGGCCGCCTCCGGGCTGGCCGCGGCCGACGTCGACGCCGTGGAGGCGCACGGCACCGGCACCCGGCTGGGCGACCCGGTCGAGGCGGGCGCGGTGCTGGCCACCTACGGCCAGGACCGGCCCGACGGGCGGCCGGTGTGGATGGGCTCGGCGAAGTCCAACCTCGGGCACACGCAGGCCGCCGCGGGCGTCGCCGGTGTGATCAAGATGGTGCTGGCGCTGCGCAACGGCGAGCTGCCGGCGACCCTGCACGCGGAGGAGCCCTCGCCGCGCGTCGACTGGACCTCCGGCGAAGTGAAGCTCCTTCACCAGGCCCGGCCGTGGCCCGCCGGTCAGCGCGTCCGCCGCGCGGGCGTGTCGTCGTTCGGCCTGAGTGGCACCAATGTCCACGTCATCCTGGAGGAGGCGCCCGCCACCGGTGCCCAGGCCCGGGGAAGACATCGAAGGCCGTGCAGCACCGATCCTGCCGGGGGCGTCGAGGGTGCCTGGCTGGTGTCGGGCCGGTCGGTCGAGGGACTGAGGGGCCAGGCGGAGCGGCTGGGGGACTGGGTGACGTCCCGTCCGGAGCTCGAACCGGCCGATGTGGCCTGGTCGTTGGCGGTGACGCGCTCGGCGTTCGAGCACCGTGCCGTGGTGGTGGGCGGCGACCGGTCTGAGCTGGTGGCCGGCCTGGAGAGCCTGGCCGGCGGTGTCCCGGCGGGCTCGGTGGTGTCGGGCGTGGTCCGGCCGGGTGCGCGGGTGGTCTTCGCGTTCGCGGGCCAGGGGTCGCAGTGGCTGGGCATGGGCCGTGAACTGGCCGAGGTGAGCCCGGTGTTCGCGGCGCGGTTGGCGGAGTGCGGGGCGGCGCTGGCGCCGTACGTGGACTGGTCGCTGACCGATGTGCTGGCGGGTGCCGAGGGTGCTCCGGCGCTGGAGGCGGCCGATGTGGTGCAGCCCGCGCTGTGGGCGGTGATGGTCTCGCTGGCCGCGGTGTGGGAGGCGGCCGGTGTCGCTCCCGCGGCGGTGGTGGGTCACTCGCAGGGCGAGATCGCGGCGGCGACCGTGGCGGGGATGCTGAGCGTCGAGGACGGTGCCCGGGTGGTGGCGTTGCGGTCGCAGTCGCTGAAGGTTCTGGCGGGTCTCGGCGGGATGATGTCGGTGACCTTGTCCGCGGCGGCCGTCGAGGAACGCCTGCCGAGGTGGGGCGACCGCCTGTCGCTGGCGGCCGTCAACGGCCCGTCCTCCTCGGTGGTCTCCGGCGAGCCGGAGGCGCTGCAGGAGCTGAAGGCGGAGTTGGAGGCGGAGGGCGTCCGGGCCCGGATCGTGGCGGTGGACTACGCCTCGCACTGCGCGCAGGTCGACCGGCTGGAGGAGGAGATCGTCTCCGTGCTCGCCGGGGTCTCCCCGCGGGCCGGCCGGGTGCCGATGGTCTCGGCGATGTCGGGGGAGACCCTCACCGGCGAGGAGGTGGACGCGGCCTACTGGTACGGGAGCCTGCGCGCGCCGGTGCACTTCGACCGGGCCGTGCGCACCTTGGCCGGCCAGGGCCACCAGGTCTTCGTGGAGATCACCCCGCACCCGGTGCTCATGGGCGCGATGAACGACACCCTCGAAGAGGTTGCCCAGGAGTCGGGAGCCGGCGCGGTGCCGGCCGCTGTGTGCGGCACGCTGCGCCGGGACGACGGCGGGGCGGCGCGCCTGGTCACCTCGCTGGCCGAGGCGTTCGTCCAGGGCGTGGCCGTCGACTGGACGAAGGTCCTGCCGGCCGCGGGCCGGGTCGAACTGCCCACCTACGCCTTCCAGCACGAGCGGTACTGGCTCGACGGCGGCCGTCCGGCGGACCCGGTCGACCTGCCGCGGGACACCGACCGGGCCGTGGCCCCGCCCCTGCACGCCGGCACCGGAGTGCTCGGTCGGCTGGCCGGGCGACCGCGGGCCGAGCAGGAGCAGATGGTCCTGGACCTGGTCCAGTCGCACGCCGCCGCCGTCCTCGGGCACGCGTCGCCGCACGCCCTCGACCCCGTGCACACCTTCAAGGAGCTCGGGTTCGACTCGCTCACCGGCGTGGAACTGCGCAACCGGCTCGGCACCGCCGTCGGAATGCGGCTGCCCACCACGCTGATCTACGACTACCCGACCCCCGTCACGCTGTCGGAGTACCTGCGGACCGAGGCCCTCGGCGGCCCGGACCGCGCCGATGACGGGACCCCGGCCGCCGGGGCCGCCGACGAGCCGGTCGCGATCGTGGCCATGAGCTGCCGGCTGCCCGGCGACGTCCGCAGCCCGGAGGACCTGTGGCGGATGCTCGCCGAGGGCTCCGATGGCGTCGGCGAACTCCCCACCGACCGCGGCTGGGACCCGGCGCAGCTGTACGACGCGGACGCCACCCGCGCCGGCACCTTCTACGCGCGCGGGGGCGGCTTCGTCTCCGGCGCCGGCGACTTCGACGCCGCCTTCTTCGGCATCGGCCCGCGCGAGGCGCTGGCGATGGACCCGCAGCAGCGGCTGCTGCTGGAGCTCTCCTGGGAGGCCCTGGAGCGGGCCGGCCTCGACCCGAGCGGGCTGCGCGGCTCGTCCACCGGCGTCTTCGTCGGCGCCTCCTCCTCCGGGTACGGCGCGGGAGCGCCCGAGGGACTGGAGGGCCACCTCCAGTCGGGCATCGCGCCCAGCGTGATCTCCGGCCGGGTGGCCTACACCCTCGGCCTGGAGGGCCCGGCGCTGACGGTCGACACGGCCTGCTCCTCCTCGCTGGTCGCACTGCACCTGGCGACCCGGGCCCTGCGCTCGGGCGAGTGCTCGCTGGCCCTGGCCGGCGGCGTCACCGTGCACGCCACGCCCTCGTGGCTGATGTGGTTCAGCCGGCAGCAGGGCCTCGCGGCCGACGGCCGCTGCAAGGCGTACTCCGAGCAGGCCGACGGCATGGGCATGGCCGAGGGCGCCGGCGTCGTGCTGCTGGAGCGGCTTTCGGACGCCCGGCGCAACGGCCACCGCGTGCTGGCGGTGGTCTCCGGCAGCGCCATCAACCAGGACGGCGCGTCCAACGGCCTCACCGCGCCGAACGGACCGTCCCAGCAGCGGGTGATCCGGGCGGCGCTGGCGAGCGCGGGCCTCACCACCGCTGATGTGGACGTGGTCGAGGGCCACGGCACCGGCACCCGGCTGGGCGACCCCATCGAGGCGCAGGCGCTGCTGGCCACCTACGGCCAAGGGCGGCCCGAGGACCGGCCGTTGCGGCTGGGAACGGTCAAGTCCAACATCGGGCACACCCAGTGGGCCGCGGGCGTGGCCGGCGTGATGAAGATGGTGCTGGCCCTCCAGCACCAGGAGCTTCCCCGCACCCTCCACGCCGAGCAGCCCACCTCGCACGTGGACTGGACCGCGGGCGCCGTTCGCCTCGCCACCGAGGCCGTGCCGTGGCCCGTCGACGGCCGGGTGCGGCGGGCGGGCGTGTCCTCCTTCGGCATCTCCGGCACCAACGCCCACGTCATCATCGAGCAGGCGCCCGAGTCAGATGCCGCCGACGAAGCCGACGCCCCGGCTACCGCCGACGCGCCCCCCGCCGCGGACGGCGCGGCCGCGCCGCCGGTGCTGCCGTGGGTCGTCTCGGGCCGGTCCGCGGCCGGGCTCGTCGGCCAGGCGCAGTCGCTGGCCGCCTTCGTCGAGCGGAACGGGGACGTCGAACCCGCCGACCTCGGCTGGTCGTTGGCCACGACCCGCGGGGCGCTGGAGCACCGTTCCGTGGTGCTGGGCGCCGATCGCGACGAACTGACCGCGGGACTCGCGTCGTTGGCCGAGGGACGCGAAGTCCCCGGCGTGGTCACCGGCGTCGTGGCCGGGACCGGACGGCTCGGGTTCGTGTTCACCGGGCAGGGTGCCCAGCGGGTGGGGATGGGCCAGGGGCTCTACGAGGCTTTCCCGGTGTTCGCCGAGGCGTTCGACGCGGTGTGCGCGGGTCTCGCCGAGCATTTGGACGGGTCGATCGCGGCCGTCATCCGGGGTGAGGGCGAGGAGTCCTGGCCGGGCGGCGGCCGGATGGACGAGACGGTGTGGGCGCAGGCGGGTCTGTTCGCCGTCGAGGTCGCCCAGTACCGGCTGCTGGAGTCGTGGGGGGTGACGCCGCGGGTCGTGGCGGGCCACTCGATCGGTGAGCTGGCCGCTGCCCACGTGGCGGGGGTGTGGTCGCTGGCCGACGCCTGCGCGGTGGTGGCCGCGCGGGGTCGGTTGATGCAGGAACTGCCCACGGGCGGCGCGATGGTGGCCGTGGAGGCGGGCGAGGAGCAGGTCGCCGAGGTGATCGCCGACCGTCCGGGTGTCGGGATCGCGGCGGTCAACGGTCCGAAGGCCGTGGTGATTTCGGGTGTGGAGGACGAAGCACTGGCCGCCGCCGAGGAGTTGGCGGCGACCGGTGCGCGGACCCGTCGGCTGCGGGTCTCGCATGCCTTCCACTCGCCGTTGATGGAGCCGATGCTGGAGCGCTTCGCCGAGGTCGTCGGCTCGGTGAGCTTCCAGCCGCCGAAGCTGATGATGGTCTCCGCGCTGACCGGTGGCGTGGTGACGGACGAGGTCACCGACCCCTCCTACTGGGTGAAGCACGTCCGCGAGGCGGTCCGGTTCGCCGACGCCGCCGACACCCTGCGGGACAACGGCGTCACCACGTTCCTGGAGATCGGCCCGGACGGCGTGCTGTCGGGCATGGGCCCGCAGACCCGTACCCGTGCGGCCGAGGACGCCGGGGACGACGCCGGCGAGTCCGGCGAGGCGTGGCTGCCGGTCGTGCGGCGCGGGCGCGACGAGCCCCGGGCCCTGATCACGGCGCTGGCCAGGATCTTCGTCCGCGGCCACGCCGTGGAGTGGGGCGGGCTCTTCGCGGGCACCGGCGGCCGGCGGGTCGACCTGCCCACGTACGCCTTCCAGCGTCAGCGGTACTGGCTCGTCCCGGCCGCGGGAGGCCGCGCCGAGGACCTGGGCCTGGAGACCCCCGGACACCCGCTGCTGGGCGCGGCGGTGACGCTGCCGGCCAGCGGCGGCCTGGTCCTCACCGGACGGCTGTCCGTGTCCACGCAGGCGTGGCTGGCCGACCACGTGGTGGCCGGGCAGGTGATCGTGCCCGGCGCGGCCCTGGTCGAGATGGCCGTCCGCGCCGCCGACGAGGCCGGCTGCGGCGCCGTCGAGGAACTGGTCATCGAGACGCCGCTGGTGCTGCCCGCGCGCGGCGGCGTCCGCGTCCAGGTCACCGTCGACGGACCGGACGAGGCCGGGCACCGCGCGGTCGCCGTCTACGCCCGACCCGAAGACGCCGCGGCAGCCGGGGCCGACGGCGAGTGGACCCGGCACGCGGTCGGCGCGCTCGCCCCGGGCGGCGCCGCCGACGACCCCGGACTCGCGCAGTGGCCCCCGGCCGACGCCGTCCCCGTGGACCTCGACGGCTTCTACCCGGCGCTCGCCGACAGCGGCCTCGCCTACGGCCCGGCGTTCCGCGGCACGCGCGCCGCCTGGCAGCGCGGGCAGGAACTCTTCGCCGAGGTCGCCCTGCCCGAGGGCGTGGGCGCCGCCGAGTTCGGGCTGCATCCCGCCCTGCTGGACGCCGCGCTGCACGTCATCGTCGGAACCGGCGAGCGCCGGGACCGGCTCGAGGTCCCGTTCGCCTGGCGGGACGTCGTCCTGCACGCGACCGGCGCCTCCGTGGCGCGGGTCCGGGTGACCCCGGCACCGGCCGGCGACGGCGTGTCCCTCACCCTCGCCGACGCCACCGGTGGCCTCATCGCCACGGTCGGCTCCCTCGTCCTGCGCGCCCTGTCCGCCCCGGCCGTCCCCTCGCGCGACGGCCTGTTCGGCGTCGAGTGGGTGCCGGCTCCCTCCGCGCAGGCGGACGCGGAGCAGGCGTGGGCGGTCGTGGGGGAGACCGGCGGCCTGGAGCTGCCGGGCGCCGTCGCGTACCCGGACCTGGCCGCGCTGGTGGCGGCCGCGGACGGCGGGACCGTACCGGCCGTCGTGGCCGTGCGCGGCCTGCCGGAGCGGGGCACGGACGTCGCGGGCGCGGCCCGGGGCGTCGCGATCGGCGTCCTCGGCGTGGTGCAGGAGTGGCTGGCCGCGGACGCCCTCGCGGGTGCCCGGCTGGTGGTCGTGACCGAGCGTGCGGTCGACGCCGGGCCGGAGTGCGCGGTCGAGGTCGCGGCCGGGCCGGTGTGGGGCCTGGTCCGGGTCGTGCAGTCGGAGAACCCCGGCCGGGTGGTCCTGGCCGATGTGGACGACCTCGCCGCCGAGTCCGCCGGTGCGCTGCTCAGGAACGGTGTGGCGTCGGGTGAGCAGCAGTTCGCGGTGCGGGCGGGTCAGGTGCGGGTGCCGCGTCTGGCGCGGGTGTCGGAGGGGCTGCCCGTTCCGGCGGACCGGGTGTGGCGGCTGGACTTCCACGAGCGGGGGACTCTGGAGAACCTCCTGCTGGTGGGTGACGGCGAGGGCGTGACGGAGCCGCTTGCCGCCGGTCAGGTGCGGGTGGCGCTGCGGGCGTCGGGTGTGAACTTCCGTGACGTGCTGAACGTGTTGGGCATGTATCCCGGTGACGCGGGCCAGCTCGGCCTGGAAGGCGCGGGCGTGGTGCTGGAGGTCGGGCCGGGCGTGACCCGGTTCCGGACCGGCGACCCCGTCATGGGTCTGTTCACCAGCTCCTTCACCACCGAATCGATCACCGACGAGCGCCTGTTGGCGCCCGTCCCCGCCGGGTGGACCATGGCCCAGGCCGCCGCCTCGCCCGTCGTCTACCTCACGGCCTGGTACGCGCTGGTCGAACTCGCGGGCCTGCGGCGGGACGAGCGGGTGCTGATCCACGCCGCTGCCGGTGGTGTGGGTATCGCGGCGGTGCAGTTGGCGCGGCACCTGGGCGCGGAGGTGTTCGCGACGGCGTCGCCGTCGAAGTGGGCGGCCGTGCGTGGGCTGGGAGTCGAGGGCTCGCACATCGCCTCGTCCCGCACGACGGACTTCGAAGCCGCGTTCCGTTCGGCGTCCGACGGTCACGGCGTGGACGTCGTGCTGGACTCGCTGGCCGGCGAGTTCGTGGACGCCTCGCTCCGACTCGCCCGCGCGGGCGGCCGGTTCGTCGAGATGGGCAAGACCGACATCCGCGACGCCGACGAGGTGCTGCGCGAACACGGCCTCTCCTACCAGGCGTTCGACCTGCTGCTCCAGGAACCGGACGTGATCGGGCGGATGTTCTCGTCCCTGTCCGCCCTGTTCGGGGAAGGGGCCCTCGCGCCGCTCCCGGTGGCGTGCTGGGACATCCGGCGGGCCGCCGACGCGTTCCGCTTCCTGAGCCAGGCCCGGCACATCGGCAAGGTCGTCCTCACCCTTCCGGCCTCGACGGTCCGCGAGCGGCGCGCCGGCACCGTGCTCCTCACCGGCGCCACCGGCGCCCTCGGCGGGCTGGTCGCCCGGCACCTGGCCGGGTCGGGGAAGGCCCGCCGCCTGCTGCTGGCCTCGCGCCGCGGCGCCGCCGCCTCCGGGATGCCCCAACTCGTCGCCGAACTCGCCGGATCCGGGACCAGCGTCGAGGTGGTGGCCTGCGACGCCGCCGACCGCGAACAGCTCGCCGGGGTCATCGCGGGCGTCCCGGCGGCGGAGCCGCTGACCGGGGTCGTGCACGCCGCCGGCATCGTGGACGACGGACTCGCCACGGCGCTCGCCCCCGAGCGGGTCGACACCGTCATGCGCCCCAAGGTCGACGCGGCCTGGAACCTCCACGAGCTGACCCGCGGCCTCGACCTCGACACCTTCACGCTCTTCTCCTCGATCGCCAGCGTCTGGGGCAACCCTGGCCAGGCCAACTACGCGGCGGGCAACAGCTTCCTCGACGCCCTGGCCGCCCACCGCCGCCGCTCCGGCGCGGCCGCCGCCTCCCTGGTGTGGGGGCCGTGGGAGTCCGGCATGACCAGCAAGCTGGACCGGGCCGACTGGCAGCGGATGTCCCGCCAGGGCCTGCGCCCGCTGCCCGCGCCCGAGGGCCTGGCCCTGCTCGACGCGGCGGCCGACGCCTCCGACCCGCTGCTGGTCACGGCGAAGCTGGACCTGGCCGCGGTGCGCCGCTCCGGGGACGTCCCGCCGTTCCTGTCCGCGCTCGTGCACCCGGGACGCGCCGGCGGTCCCGCCCGCCGTACGGTCGGGCAGCCCGCCGCCGACGGCCAGAACGCGCTCGCCTCCCGCCTGGCCCCGCTCGCGGCGGCCGAGCGGTCCGAGGCCGTCCTCGAACTCGTCCGCGCCCAGGCCGCGTTCGTCCTCGGCATCGCCGGACCCGACGGCATCGAGGCCGGCCGCACCTTCAAGGACACCGGCTTCGACTCGCTGACCTCCGTGGAGCTGCGGAACCGGATCAACACCGTGACCGGCCTGCGGCTGCCGGCCACCGCGGTCTTCGACTACCCGACGCCCACCACCCTGGCCGGCTTCGTGCTCGGCGAGGTCGTGGGCGCCGACGGGGGCGCCGTCGCGGGGGCCTCGGCACCAGTCGTCGCCGGGACCCCGCTCGACGGTGACCGGATGGTCGTCGTCGGTATGAGTTGCCGTTTCCCGGGTGGTGTGACGTCTCCGGCGGAGTTCTGGGATCTGCTGGCCGAACGGAGGGACGCGGTGGGTCCGTTCCCCGCGGACCGTGGCTGGGCGGCGGATGTGTACGACGCCGATCCGGAGGCGGCGGGGAAGAGTTATTCGGATCGGGGTGGGTTCCTTTACGACGCGGGTGACTTCGACGCGGGGTTCTTCGGGATCAATCCGCGTGAGGCGTTGGCGATGGATCCGCAGCAGCGGTTGCTGCTGGAGAGTTCGTGGGAGGCGCTGGAGGACGCGGGGATCGACCCGGGCACCCTGCACGGCAGCCCGACGGGTGTCTTCGCCGGCCTGATCTATCACGACTACCTGCCGACGGGCGGCGTCTCGGAGGACATCGAGGGCTACCTCGGCACCGGCGGCTCCGCGGGTGTCGCCTCCGGACGTGTCTCCTACGCGCTCGGCCTCGAAGGCCCGGCCGTCACCGTGGACACCGCCTGCTCGTCCTCCCTGGTGGCCCTGCACCTGGCGTGCCAGTCGCTGCGCACGGGGGAGTCCTCGCTGGCGCTGGTCGGCGGTGTGACGATCATGTCCACCCCCGGCACCTTCATCGACTTCTCCCGCCAGCGCGGTCTCGCGGCCGACGGGCGCTGCAAGGCGTACGCGGAGGGCGCCGACGGCACGGCGTGGGGCGAGGGCGTGGGCGTCCTCGTGGTCGAGCGGATGTCGGACGCCGTGCGCAACGGCCACCGCATCCTGGCGGTGGTCGCCGGTACGGCGATGAACCAGGACGGTGCGTCGAACGGCCTGACCGCCCCGAACGGGCCGTCCCAGCAGCGGGTCATCCGGGCGGCGCTGGCGAGCGCGGGCCTCACCACGGGCGACGTGGACGTCGTGGAGGGCCACGGCACCGGTACCCGGCTGGGCGACCCGATCGAGGCGCAGGCGCTGCTGGCGACCTACGGTCAAGGGCGCACGGACGAGCGGCCGTTGCTGCTCGGTTCGGTCAAGTCCAACATCGGGCACGCGCAGGCGGCCGCGGGTGTCGCGGGCATCATCAAGATGATCTCCGCGATGCGGCACGGCATCGTGCCCGCCACCCTGCACGTGGACGCGCCGTCGTCGCACATCGACTGGGAGGCCGGCGCGGTCCGCCTCGTGACGGAAGCGGTGGCCTGGCCCGAGGCGGACCGGCCGCGCCGCGCGGGCGTCTCCTCCTTCGGCTTCTCCGGCACCAACGCCCACGTGATCATCGAGCAGGCACCCGAGGACGAGGCCCCGGCGGTCCCCGCCGAACCCACCGCGCTGCCCGTGCTGCCGTGGGTGGTCTCGGGCCGCTCCGCGGCCGGTCTCGCGGGTCAGGCGGAACGCCTCGCGGCCTTCGTCGAGCAGGCGGAGGGTGCCCGACCGGCGGATGTCGGATGGGCGTTGGCGACGGCTCGCGGGGCGCTGGAGCACCGTTCGGTGGTGCTGGGCGCCGATCGCGACGAACTGTTGGCCGGCCTGCGGGCGTTGGCCGAGGGCCGTGAGGTCCCGGGCACGGTGACCGGTGCGGTCGGGGGCGCGGGCAAGGTCGGGTTCGTGTTCACCGGGCAGGGTGCCCAGCGGGTGGGGATGGGCCAGGGGCTCTACGAGGCTTTCCCGGTGTTCGCGGACGCGTTCGACGCGGTGTGTGCGGGGCTGGCCGAGCATTTGGACGGGTCGATCGCCGCGGTGATCCGGGGTGAGGGAGACGCATCCTGGCCTGGTGGCGGGAAGATCGACGAGACGGTGTGGGCACAGGCGGGCATCTTCGCCGTCGAGGTCGCCCTCTTCCGGCTGCTGGAGTCGTGGGGTGTGAGCCCGCAGGTGGTCGCCGGTCACTCGATCGGTGAACTCGCGGCGGCCCATGTGGCGGGGGTGTGGTCGCTGGCCGACGCCTGCGCGGTGGTGGCCGCGCGCGGCCGCCTGATGCAGGAACTGCCCACCGGCGGCGCGATGGTGGCCGTGGAGGCGGGCGAGGAGCAGGTCAGGGAGGTCATCGCCGGTCGGTCCGGTGTGGGCATCGCGGCGGTCAACGGCCCGAGGGCCGTGGTGATTTCCGGCGTCGAGGACGAAGCACTGGCCGCGGCTGAGGAGTTGGCGGCGACCGGTGCCCGTACCCGGCGGCTTCGGGTCTCCCACGCGTTCCACTCGCCGTTGATGGAGCCGATGCTGGAGCGCTTCGCCGAGGTCGTGCGTTCGGTGAGTTTCCAGACCCCGCGGATCGCGATGGTGTCGGCGCTCACCGGCCGACCGGTGACCGACGAGGCCACCGACCCCTCGTACTGGGTCCGGCACGTGCGCGACGCGGTCCGGTTCGCGGACGCAGCCGACGCGTTGCGTGAGAGCGGTGTGCGCACCTTCGTGGAGGTCGGCCCGGACGGTGTGCTGTCCGGGATGGGCCCGCAGACCCGTACCGCCGAGGCCGACAGCGACGACACCGAGGTGTGGCTCCCGGTGCTGCGGCGCGGCCGGGACGAACCCCGCGCGCTGGTCACGGCGTTGGCGAAGGTCTTCGTGCGCGGAGTCCCCGTCGCCTGGGACACGTTCTACGGCCGGCCGGGCGCCCGGCGGATCGACCTGCCGACGTACGCCTTCCAGCGCCAGCGGTACTGGCTGACGCCGACGCCCGTGGGCAGCCGCGCCGAGGACCTGGGCCTCGGGACGTCCGGCCACCCGCTGCTGGGCGCGGCGGTGACGCTCCCGGCCAGCGGTGGGCTGGTCCTCACCGGACGGCTGTCCCTGTCGGCGCAGGCGTGGCTGGGCGATCACGTGGTGGCGGGGCAGGTCGTCGTGCCGGGTGCCGCGCTGGTGGAGATGGCCGTCCGCGCAGGTGACGAGGCGGGCTGCGGCACCGTTGACGAGCTGGTCATCGAGGCGCCGCTGGTGCTGCCCGCGCGCGGTGGCGTTCGCGTCCAGGTCACCGTCGACGGACCGGACGAGGCCGGGCACCGCGCGGTCGCCGTCCACGCCCAGCCCGACGACGCCCCGCTGGCGGAGGAGTGGACCCGGCACGCGTCCGGTGTCCTGGCTCCGGGCGGCGCGGCCGACGACGCCGGTCTCGCGCAGTGGCCGCCGACCGGTGCCCAGTCGGTGGACCTCGACGGCTTCTACCCCGCGCTGGCCACGATCGGCCTCGGCTACGGCCCGGTCTTCCGGGGGGTGCGGGCGGCGTGGCGGCGCGGCGAGGAGCTGTTCGCCGAGGTCGCCCTGCCCGAGGGCGTCGAGGCCGGTGATTTCGACCTGCACCCGGCCCTGCTCGACGCGGCCCTCCACGTCATCGTCGGTGCCGACGGTCGGGGTCCCCGGCTCGAAGTCCCGTTCGCCTGGCGGCAGGTGAGCGTGCACGCCACCGGCGCGGCCGCCGCCCGTGTGCGAGTGGCCCCGGCCGGCGAGGGCGTGTCCCTCACCCTCGCCGACGCCACCGGCGGCCCCATCGCCACGGTCGGCACCCTCGTGGTGCGGCCGCTCGAGGCGAACACCGCGCCGGTCCGCGACGACGTCTTCCGCGTCGAGTGGGTCCCGGCTCCCTCCGCGCAGGCGAACGTGGAGCAGACGTGGGCCGTCGTGGGGGAGACCGGCGGCCTGGAGTTGGCGGGCGCGGCGACGTTCCCGGACCTGGCCGCGCTGATCGCCGCGGGCGGGCGGCTCCCGTCCGTGGTCGTCATGACGGCGGTGCCGGAGGCGGGCGCGCGCGGTGGCGCGGCGGCCCGGGCCGCCGCCGTGGACGTGCTGGGCACGGTGCAGGAGTGGCTGGCCGCGGACGGTCTGGCGGGGTCGCGCCTGCTGGTGGTGACGCAGCGTGCGGTGGACGCCGGACCGGAAGGGGACGTGCGGCTCGCCGCCGCCCCGGTGTGGGGTCTGGTGCGGGCGGTCCAGTCGGAGAACCCGGACCGGGTGCTGCTGGCCGATGTGGACGACCTCGCCGCCGAGTCCGCCGGTGCGCTGCTCAGGAACGGTGTGGCGTCGGGTGAGCAGCAGTTCGCGGTGCGGGCGGGTCAGGTGCGGGTGCCGCGTCTGGCGCGGGTGTCGGAGGGGCTGCCCGTTCCGGCGGACCGGGTGTGGCGGCTGGACTTCCACGAGCGGGGGACTCTGGAGAACCTCCTGCTGGTGGGTGACGGCGAGGGCGTGACGGAGCCGCTTGCCGCGGGTCAGGTGCGGGTGGCGCTGCGGGCGTCGGGTGTGAACTTCCGTGACGTGCTGAACGTGTTGGGCATGTATCCCGGTGACGCGGGCCAGCTCGGCCTGGAAGGCGCGGGCGTGGTGCTGGAGGTCGGGCCGGGCGTGACCCGGTTCCGGACCGGCGACTCCGTCATGGGTCTGTTCACCAGCTCCTTCACCACGGAATCGGTCACCGACGAGCGGCTGTTGGCGCCCGTCCCCGTCGGGTGGACGATGGCGCAGGCCGCCGCCTCCCCGGTGGTGTTCCTGACCGCGTGGTACGCGCTGGTCGAACTCGCGGGCCTGCAAAGGGATGAGCGCATTCTCATCCACGCCGCCGCCGGTGGTGTCGGCATCGCGGCGGTGCAGTTGGCGCGGCACCTGGGTGCGGAGGTGTTCGCGACCGCCTCGCCGTCGAAGTGGGCGGCCGTCCGTGGCCTGGGAGTCGAGGCGTCGCACATCGCCTCGTCCCGCACGACCGACTTCGAAGCCGGATTCCTCACGGCCTCGGGCGGCCATGGAGTGGACGTCGTCCTGGACTCCCTGGCAGGCGAGTTCGTGGACGCCTCGCTGCGGTTGACCCGCGAGGGCGGCCGGTTCATCGAGATGGGCAAGACCGACATCCGCGACGCCGAGCAGGTGTTGCGTGACCACGGTCTCGCCTATCAGGCGTTCGACCTGTTCGGTCAGGACCCGGACGTGATGGCGTCGATGTTCGCCGCGCTCACGGAACTCTTCGCCGAGGGCGCGCTGACCCCGCTCCCGGTGGCGTGCTGGGACATCCGGCGGGCCGCCGACGCCTTCCGCTTCCTGAGCCAGGCCCGGCACATCGGCAAGGTCGTCCTCACCCTTCCGGCGTCCGCCTCCCGCGCGGACCGCGAGACCGGCGTGCTCGTCACGGGCGCCTCGGGTGCCCTCGGCGGCCTGGTGGTACGCCACTTGGCGGAGACCGGGCAGGCCCGGCGGCTCGTCCTGGCCTCGCGCCAGGGTCCGAGTGCGTTCGGAGTCTCGGGCCAGGTCGCCGAGTTGGCCGTGCGCGGCATCGGCGTGCAGGTCGTGGCCTGCGACGTGGCGGAACCCGCGCAGGTCATGGGCATGGTCGCCGGCGCCTCGGCGGTGACCCCGCTGACCGGGGTCGTCCACGCGGCCGGCGTGGTGGACGACGGCCTCGCGGCCGCGCTGTCGCCGCGGCGGGTGGATTCGGTGATGCGCCCGAAGGCGGACGCCGCCTGGAACCTGCACGAGGCGACCCGCCACCTGGACCTGGACACCTTCGTGCTCTTCTCCTCCATCGCCGGTGTCGTCGGCAACCCGGGCCAGGCCAACTACGCGGCGGGCAACACCTTCCTGGACGCCTTGGCCGCGCACCGCCGCCACCAGGGCCTGCCCGCCGTCTCGTTGGCGTGGGGCCCGTGGCAGAACGACCAGGGCATGACCCGCAACCTCGACGAGACCGACTGGCAACGCATGGCCCGCCAGGGCATGTTGCCGCTGTCCGACGAGGACGGCCTCGCCCTGCTCGACACGCTGTCCGACGCTCCCGACCCGCTGCTGGTGACGGCGAGGCTGGACCTGGCCGCCCTGCGCCGTTCCGGTGACGTGCCGCCGCTGTTCTCCTCCCTGGTGCGCACGGGCCGGGCGCCTTCGCGCCGCGCGGTCGGCCGGCCCGCCGCCGACGGGCAGAGCGGCCTCGCCGCGCGCCTGGCCGGAATGAGCGCGGCCGAGCGGCAGGACACCGTCCGCGACCTGGTCACCGCCCAGGCCGCGCTCGTCCTGGGCCTGACCGGCCCCGACAGCATCGACGCGGGCCGTACCTTCCGCGACGTCGGCTTCGACTCCCTGACGGCTGTGGAACTGCGCAACCGGCTCAACACGGCGACCGGTCTGCGGCTGTCGGCCACCGCCGTGTTCGACTACCCGACCCCGGCCGCGCTGGCCGGCTACGTGATCGGCGAGGTCGTCGGCACGGACGAGGGTGCCGGCGCCGGGGCCTCGGCACCGGTCGTCGCCGGGACCCCGCTCGACGAGGACCGGATGGTCGTCGTCGGCATGAGCTGCCGCTTCCCCGGCGGCGTGGCCGGCCCCGAGGACTTCTGGGGCCTGCTGTCCTCCGGCGCCGACGCGGTCGGTGACTTCCCCGCGGACCGCGGCTGGGCCGCGGACGTCTACGACCCCGACCCGGAGGCCGTCGGCAAGACGTACTCCGACCAGGGCGGATTCCTGTACGGGGCAGGCGAGTTCGACGCCGGCTTCTTCGGGATCAACCCGCGTGAGGCACTGGCGATGGACCCGCAGCAGCGGTTGCTGCTGGAGAGCTCGTGGGAGGCGCTGGAGGACGCGGGCATCGACCCGGGCACCCTGCGCGGGTCGGCGACCGGCGTCTTCGCCGGCCTGATCTACCACGACTACCTCCCGCCGGGCACGGCGTCGGAGGAGGTCGAGGGCTACCTCGGCACCGGCGGCTCCGCAGGTGTCGCCTCCGGCCGCGTCTCCTACGCGCTCGGGCTGGAGGGCCCGGCCGTGACGGTGGACACCGCGTGCTCGTCCTCCCTGGTGGCGCTGCACCTGGCGTGCCAGTCGCTGCGCTCGGGCGAGTCCTCGCTGGCCCTGGCCGGCGGCGTGACGATCATGGCGACGCCGGGGACGTTCATCGACTTCTCCCGCCAGCGCGGCCTCGCGGCCGACGGGCGCTGCAAGGCGTACGCGGAGGGCGCGGACGGCACCGGCTGGGGCGAGGGTGTCGGTGTCCTGGTCGTGGAGCGGATGTCGGACGCGGTGCGCAACGGTCACCGGATCCTGGCGGTCGTGGCCGGTACGGCGATGAACCAGGACGGTGCGTCGAACGGCCTGACCGCCCCGAACGGCCCTGCCCAGCAGCGGGTCATCCGGGCGGCGTTGACCAGCGCGGGCCTCACCACCGCTGACGTGGACGTGGTGGAGGGCCACGGCACCGGTACCCGGCTGGGCGACCCGATCGAGGCGCAGGCGCTGCTGGCGACCTACGGCCAAGGACGGGCGGAGGACCGTCCGCTGCTGCTCGGTTCGGTCAAGTCCAACATCGGGCACGCCCAGGCCGCCGCCGGTGTCGCGGGCATCATCAAGATGATCTCCGCGATGCAGCACGGTGTGGTGCCGGCGACGCTGCACGTGGACGCCCCTTCCTCCCACATCGACTGGGAGGCCGGTGCCGTTCGCCTCGTGACGGAGGCGGTGGCCTGGCCCGAGGCCGACCGGCCGCGCCGTGCGGGCGTGTCGTCGTTCGGCTTCTCCGGCACCAACGCCCACGTGATCATCGAGCAGGCGCCCGCCGAGCCCGTGCCCGCCGCGGCCGGCGCCGCTCCGGTCGCCGCCGACGGCGAGGCCGTGGAACTCGCGGTCGTGCCGTGGGTGGTGTCGGGCCGGTCGGCGGCGGGCCTCGCGGGTCAGGCGGAACGCCTCGCGGCCTTCGTCGAGCAGGCGGAGGGTGCCCGACCGGCGGATGTCGGATGGGCGTTGGCGACGGCTCGCGGGGCGCTGGAGCACCGTTCGGTGGTGCTGGGCGCCGATCGCGACGAACTGTTGGCCGGCCTGCGGGCGTTGGCCGAGGGGCGTGAGGTCCCGGGGGCCGTGTCCGGTGTCGTGGGCGGCACCGGACGGCTCGGGTTCGTGTTCACCGGGCAGGGTGCCCAGCGGGTGGGCATGGGCCAGGGGCTCTACGAGGCTTTCCCGGTGTTCGCGGACGCGTTCGACGCGGTGTGTGCGGGGCTGGCCGAGCATTTGGACGGGTCGATCGCCGCGGTGATCCGGGGTGAGGGAGACGCATCCTGGCCTGGTGGCGGGAAGATCGACGAGACGGTGTGGGCCCAGGCGGGCATCTTCGCCGTCGAAGTCGCGCTGTTCCGGCTGCTGGAGTCGTGGGGTGTGAGCCCGCAGGTGGTCGCCGGTCACTCGATCGGTGAACTCGCGGCGGCCCACGTGGCGGGGGTCTGGTCGTTGGCCGATGCCTGCGCGGTGGTGGCCGCGCGCGGCCGCCTGATGCAGGAACTGCCCACCGGCGGCGCGATGGTGGCCGTCGAGGCGGGCGAGGAGCAGGTCAGGGAAGCCATCGCGGGGCGTTCCGGCGTGGGTATCGCCGCTGTGAACGGCCCGAAGGCCGTGGTGATCTCGGGCGTCGAGGACGAAGCGCTGGCCGCCGCCGAGGAGTTGGCGGCGACCGGTGCAAGGACCCGGAGACTTCGAGTCTCGCACGCGTTCCACTCCCCGCTGATGGAGCCGATGCTGGAGCGCTTCGCCGAGGTCGTCGGCTCCGTGAGCTTCCAGCCCCCGCGTCTGACGCTCGTCTCCGCGCTGACCGGCGGCGTGGTGACGGACGAGGTCACCGACCCGTCGTACTGGGTGCGCCACGTCCGCGAGGCGGTCCGGTTCGCCGACGCCGCCGACACCCTGCGCGAAAGCGGTGTGCGCACCTTCGTGGAGATCGGCCCCGACGGTGTGCTGTCCGGGATGGGCCCGCAGACACGTACCGTCGAAGCCGGAAGCGACGACACCGAGGTCTGGCTGCCCGTGCTGCGGCGCGGCCGGGACGAACCCCGTGCCCTCGTCACCGCGTTGGCGAAGGTCTTCGTCCGCGGAGTCCCCGTCGCCTGGGACCGGTTGTTCACCGGCACGGGTGCGCGGCGGATCGACCTGCCCTCGTACGCCTTCCAGCGCCAGCACTACTGGCTGTCGGCGGGCTCGGGCGCCACGGACGCGGCCGGCCTGGGCCAGTCCGCGGCCGGGCACCCGCTGCTGGGCGCGGCGGTGACGCTGCCGGCCAGTGGCGGCCTGGTCCTCACCGGACGGCTGTCCACGGCCGGGCAGTCCTGGCTGGCGGACCACGTGGTGGCGGGTCAGGTCGTCGTGCCCGGGGCCGCTTTGGTCGAGATGGCCGTGCGGGCCGGCGACGAAGCCGGCTGCGGCCGGCTCGAAGAGCTGCTGATCGAGACCCCGTTGACGCTGCCGGCCCGCGGCGGCGTCCGGGTCCAGGTCACGGTGGACGAGCCGGACGAGGCGGGGCGCCGCGCGGTCGCCGTCTACGCGCAGTCGGAGGACGCCGCCACGGACGACCCGTGGACCCGGCACGCGGCCGGTGCGCTCACCCGGGCCGACGACGCTGGCGAGAACGCGGCGGACTGGAGCGGCCCGTGGCCGCCGGCCGAGGCCGACGTGATCGAACTGGGCGACTTCTACACCGAGTTGGCCGGGCGCGGACTGGCGTACGGGCCGGTGTTCCAGGCCACCCGGGCGGCGTGGCGGCGCGGCGAGGAGTTCTTCGCCGAGGTCGCCCTGCCCGAGGGGGCCGCGGTCGCGGGCTTCGGCCTCCACCCGGCGCTGCTGGACGCCGCCCTGCACGTCATCGGGCTGACCCGCGAGGGCGACGGGCTGCTCCTGCCGTTCGCGTGGAGCGACGTCGTGGTGCACGCCTCGGGCGCCGCCGCGGCCCGGGTGCGGGTCGTGCCGGCGGTCTCCGGCGAGGGCGTCCGCGTGACGCTGGCCGACGCCTCCGGCGGTCTGATCGCCTCGGTGGGCTCCCTCGTCCTCCGGGCGGCGTCGGCGGAGAGCCTCGCGCCCGCCGCCGGCTCCACCCGCGAGTCGCTGTTCGCGATGACGTGGACCCCGGTGCCGTCCGCGGCCGCCGAGGCGCAGGGCCCGTGGGCGGTGCTCGGCGACGTCGACGGCGCGGGACCGGAACTGCCCGACGCGGCACGGTACGCGGATCTGGCCGCGTTGACGGCCGCGGGCGGGGACCTCCCGTCCGTCGTCGTGATGACGGCGGGGCCGCGGCCCGGCACCGGAGGCGGCTCCGGGGCCCGCGGCGCGGCCGTGGACGTGCTCGGCGCCGTGCAGGAGTGGCTGGCCGCGGACGCCCTCGCGGGTGCCCGGCTGGTGGTCGTGACCGAGCGTGCGGTCGACGCCGGGCCGGAGTGCACGGTCGAGGTCGGTGCCGCGTCGATCTGGGGTCTGGTGCGGGCGGTCCAGTCGGAGAACCCGGACCGGGTGGTCCTGGCCGACGTGGACGACCTCGCCGCCGAGTCCGCGGGCGCGTCGCTGCGGGCCGGTGTCGCCTCCGGCGAACCGCAGTTCGCGGTGCGGGCGGGTCAGGTGCGTGCGCCTCGGCTGGCCCGGGTGCCGGAGGGGCTGCCCGTTCCGGCGGAGCGCGTGTGGCGGCTGGACTTCCACGAGCGCGGCACGCTGGAGAACCTGACCCTGACCGGAGCCGAGGCGACGGAGCAGGGCTCGCCGGCCGCCGGTGAGGTGCGCGTGGCCCTGCGGGCGTCGGGCGTGAACTTCCGCGACGTCCTCAACGTGCTCGGGATGTACCCGGGCGACGCGGGCCAACTCGGCCTGGAAGGCGCGGGCGTCGTCGTCGAGGTCGGGCCGGGAGTCACCCGGTTCCGGGCCGGCGACCCCGTCATGGGCTTGTTCACGAGTGCGTTCACCACGGAATCGGTCACCGACGAGCGCCTGTTGGCGCCCGTCCCGGCCGGGTGGACGATGGCGCAGGCCGCCGCATCCCCGGTGGTGTTCCTGACCGCCTGGTACGCGCTGGTGGAGTTGGCGAATCTTCAGCGGGACGAGCGGGTGCTGATCCACGCCGCCGCCGGTGGTGTGGGTATCGCGGCGGTGCAGTTGGCGCGGCACCTGGGTGCTGAGGTCTTCGCGACCGCATCGCCGTCGAAGTGGGCGGCCGTGCGCGGCCTGGGAGTCGAGGCGTCGCATGTCGAGTCGTCCCGCACGACCGACTTCGAAGCCGCGTTCCTGGTGGAATCCGACGGTCACGGGGTGGACGTCGTCCTGGACTCCCTGGCCGGGGAGTTCGTTGACGCCTCGCTGCGGTTGACGCACGAGGGCGGCCGGTTCATCGAGATGGGCAAGACCGACATCCGCGACGCCGAGCAGGTCCGCCGGGATCACGGCATCGCCTACCAGGCGTTCGACCTCCTGCTCCAGGACCCCGACGTCCTCGGACGGATGCTGACCTCGCTGACCGCGCTCTTCGCGGACGGCGTGCTCACTCCGCTCCCGGTGGCGTGCTGGGACATCCGGCGGGCCGCCGACGCGTTCCGCTTCCTGAGCCAGGCCCGGCACATCGGCAAGGTCGTGCTCACCCTTCCGGCCGCACCGGCCGGCGAGAACGCCGACCGCACGGTCCTGATCACGGGTGCTTCCGGCGCCCTCGGCCGCCTGGTGGCCCGCCACCTGGCCGCGACGGGGAAGGCCCGGCACCTGCTGCTGGCGTCCCGGCGGGGTCCGGCGGCGCCCGGGATGGCGGAACTGGCGGCGGATCTCAAGGAGTTCGGCGCCGAGGTGACCATGGCGGCGTGCGATGTCGCCGACCGCGGCGCGCTGGCGAAGCTGATCGCCGACGTGCCGCTGACCGGTGTCGTCCACACCGCGGGTGTCCTGGACGACGGCATCGTGGGGGCGCTGACCCCCGAGCGGGTCGAGGCGGTGATGCGGCCGAAGGCGGACGCCGCCTGGCACCTGCACGAGCTGACCCGGCACCTGGACCTGGACACCTTCGTGCTCTTCTCCTCGATCGCGGGCGTGGTCGGCAACCCGGGCCAGGCCAACTACGCGGCGGGCAACACCTTCCTGGATGCCCTCGCCGCCCACCGCCGTCAACAGGGCCTGGCCGCAAAGTCGTTGGCGTGGGGTCCGTGGGAGCAGGGCATGGCTGGCGAGCTGACGGACGCCGACCGGCAGCGGATGGCCCGCCAGGGCATGCTCCCGCTCTCGGACGACGACGGTCTCGCCCTCCTGGACGCGGCCGCGGCGAGCACCGAATCCTTCCTGGTCGCGGCCCCGTTGGACCTGGCCGCGATGCGCCGCTCGGGGGCGGTCGCGCCGATGCTGTCCGCCCTGGTGCGGACGACCCGCGCGAGTGGTGCGGCGCGCCGGACGGTCGGGGAGCCCTCCGCCGACGGGCACAACGCCCTGGCCACCCGCCTCGCCGCCCTCACCCCCGCCGAACAGCACGAGGCCCTGGAGGAGATGATCACCGCTCAGGCGGCGCTGGTCCTGGGCCTGTCCGGGCCGGAGGGCATCGACGGCGGCCGTTCGTTCCGGGACGTCGGCTTCGACTCCCTCACGGCGGTCGAACTGCGCAACCGGCTCAACGCCGTCACGGGCCAACACCTGTCCGCCACGGCGGTGTTCGACTATCCGACGCCGAGTGCCATGGCCGACTTCCTCGCGCAGGGGATGTTCGGCGGATCCGCCGGCGGCACCGCGGCGGCGCCCGCCCTCGCGGCCTACTCCGGGCTGGACAAGCTGGAGGCGTCGCTCGCCGAGATCCTCGGCGACGACACCGCCCGGGCGCGCGTGGCCGCACGGCTGAAGGACCTGCTCTCCGTACTGAACGAATCCGGCGGATCCGGCGAGCCCGGCGACGACGGCGACTCGGTGGCCGACCGGATCCAGTCGGCCAGCGACGACGACATGTTCGACTTCATCGACAACCAGCTCGGGATCTGAGTACGCCGCCGTACTACCGTGCGCAATGAGGAAGGCGTCATTGGATGGCGAACGAAGACAAGCTTCGTGACTATCTCAAGCGGGTCACCACCGACCTGGCCCAGACCCGCGAGCGCCTGCGTGAAGTGGAGGGCCGGCAGCAGGAGCCGGTCGCCATCGTCGGCATGGGGTGCCGTTTCCCCGGGGGCGCGACGTCCCCCGAGGAGTTCTGGCGCATGCTGGAGTCGGGCCGTGACGCCATCGGGAACTTCCCCGCGGACCGCGGCTGGTCGGCGGACGTCTACGACCCCGATCCGGAGGCGGCCGGCAAGAGTTACTCGGCCGAGGGCGGATTCCTCTACGACGCCGGGGAGTTCGACGCCGGCTTCTTCGGCATCAGCCCGCGCGAGGCGCTGGCGATGGACCCGCAGCAGCGGCTGCTGCTGGAGACCTCGTGGGAGGCGCTGGAGGACGCCGGCATCGCGCCGGCTTCCCTGCGCGGCTCCGCGACGGGCGTGTACGCGGGCCTGATCTACCACGACTACCTCCCCTCCGACGCCGTGCCCGAGGACGCCGAGGGCTACCTCGGCACCGGCGCCTCCGGCGGCGTGGCCTCCGGCCGGGTGGCGTACGCGCTCGGGCTGGAGGGCCCGGCGGTGACGGTGGACACCGCCTGCTCCTCCTCGCTGGTCGCGGTGCACCTCGCGTGCCAGTCGCTGCGCTCGGGCGAGAGCACCCTGGCCCTCGCGGGCGGTGTGACGATCATGGGCACCCCGGGTACGTTCATCGACTTCTCCCGGCAGAAGGGCCTGGCCGTCGACGGCCGGTGCAAGGCGTACGCCGATGCGGCCGACGGCACCGGCTGGGGCGAGGGCGTGGGCGTCCTCGTGCTGGAGCGGCTGTCGGACGCGCGGCGCAACGGCCACCGCGTCCTGGCGCTGGTGGCCGGCACGGCGGTCAACCAGGACGGCGCCTCCAACGGCCTGACGGCCCCCAACGGCCCGTCGCAGCAGCGCGTGATCCTCTCCGCGCTCGCCAGCGCCGGGGTGGGCGCCGACGGCGTGGACGTGGTCGAGGGCCACGGCACGGGTACGCGGCTGGGCGACCCCATCGAGGCGCAGGCGCTGCTGGCCACCTACGGCCAAGGGCGGCCGGAGGACCGGCCGTTGCTGCTCGGTTCGGTGAAGTCGAACATCGGGCACGCGCAGGCCGCCGCCGGTGTCGCCGGGATCATCAAGATGGTCGGCGCGATGCGGCACGGTGTCGTCCCCGCCACCTTGCACGTGGACGCGCCCTCGTCGCACATCGACTGGAACGCGGGTGCGGTCCGGCTGGTGACCGAGGCCCTGCCGTGGCCCGAGGCGGGCCGGCCGCGTCGCGCGGGTGTGTCGTCGTTCGGCTTCTCCGGCACCAACGCGCACGTGGTCATCGAGCAGGCACCGGCCGACGAACCGGCCGACCAGGGTGCCGCTTCCGTGGACGGGGACGCGGGCGCGCTGTCCCTGCCCGTGGTGCCGTGGGTGGTGTCGGGCCGGTCGGCGGCGGGTCTTGCCGGGCAGGCCGGGCGGCTGGCCGCGTTCGTGGAGCGGGCCGAGGACGTCGAACCGGTCGAGGTCGGCTGGTCGTTGGCGACGGCGCGGGGCGCGCTGGAGCACCGGTCGGTGCTGCTGGGGGCCGACCGCGACGAACTGCTGGGCGGGCTGCGGGCGTTGGCCGAGGGCCGGGAAACCCCGTCGGTGGTCCAGGGGTTGGCGGGCGGTGCGGGCAAGGTCGGGTTCGTGTTCACCGGGCAGGGTGCCCAGCGGGTGGGCATGGGCCAGGGGCTGTACTCCGCCTTCCCGGTGTTCGCACGGGCATTCGACGCGGTGTGCGCCGGATTCACCGGCCACCTCGACGGATCGCTGGCGGCCGTCGTCCGGGGTGAGGGAGACGCATCCTGGCCGGGTGACGGGAAGATCGACGAGACGGTGTGGGCGCAGGCGGGCCTGTTCGCCGTCGAGGTCGCCCTGTTCCGGTTGTTGGAGTCGTGGGGTGTGGCGCCGCAGGTGCTGGCGGGCCACTCGATCGGTGAGTTGGCGGCCGCCCATGTCGCGGGCGTGTGGTCGTTGGAGGACGCGTGCGCCGTGGTCGCGGCCCGCGGCCGTCTGATGCAGGAGCTTCCCGCCGGTGGCGCGATGGTGGCCGTCGAGGCGGGCGAGGAGCAGGTCAAGGAGGCCATCGCGGGGCGTTCCGGCGTGGGCATCGCCGCTGTGAACGGTCCGAAGGCCGTGGTGATTTCGGGTGTGGAGGACGAAGCGCTGGCCGCCGCCGAGGAGTTGGCGGCGACGGGTGCGCGGACGCGCAGGTTGCGGGTCTCGCACGCGTTCCACTCGCCGTTGATGGAGCCGATGCTGGAGCGCTTCGCCGAGGTGGTGCGTTCGGTGAGCTTCCAGACCCCGAAGCTGACCCTCGTCTCGGCGCTGACCGGTGGCGTGGTGACCGATGAGGTCACCGACCCCGCGTACTGGGTGAAGCACGTCCGCGAGGCGGTCCGGTTCGCGGACGCCGCCGACGCGTTGCGTGCCAACGGCGTGCGCACGTTCGTGGAGGTCGGCCCGGACGGCGTGCTGTCCGGGATGGGCCCGCAGACCCGTGCCGCCTCGGCCGAGGACGGCGAGGTCTGGCTGCCCGTACTCCGGCGCGGCCGGGACGAACCCCGGGCCCTCGTCACCGCGTTGGCGAAGGTGTTCGTGCGCGGAGTCCCCGTCGCCTGGGACCGGTTGTTCACCGGCACGGGTGCGCGGCGGATCGACCTGCCGACGTACGCCTTCCAGCGGCAGCACTACTGGCTGCCGTCCGGCTCCGGCGTGGTGAACGCGGCGGGCCTGGGCCAGTCCGCGGCCGGGCACCCGCTGCTGGGCGCGGCGGTCATGCTCCCGGCCAGCGGCGGGCTCGTCCTCACCGGACGGCTGTCCACGGCCGGGCAGTCCTGGCTGGGCGACCACGTGGTGTCCGGTCAGGTCGTCGTGCCCGGGGCCGCGTTGGTCGAGATGGTCGTGCGGGCCGGCGACGAGGCCGGCTGTGGCCGCGTCGGGGAACTCCTCATCGACACACCGCTCGTCCTGCCCCGCGCGGGCGCGGTGCAGATCCAGGTCACCGTCGACGAGCCCGGCCCCGACGGCGGCCGTGGCGTGGCCGTCTACTCCCGCCGCGAGGGCGCCTCCTTCGAGGAGGAGTGGACCCGGCACGCGACCGGCCTGGTGTCCGCCGACCCGGAGCCGTCCGCGCCGGCCGACGAGGACCTGGCGGTCTGGCCGCCCGCCGACGCCGAAGCGGTGGATCTGAGCGACTTCTACGCGCGGTTGGCCGGACGCGGGCTGGCCTACGGCCCGGCGTTCCAGGGCACCCGGGCCGCCTGGCGGCGCGGGCCGGAGCTGTTCGCCGAGGTCGCCCTGCCGGAGGCGCTGGCGGTCTCCGGTTTCGGGGTGCACCCGGCGCTGCTGGACGCCGCGCTCCACGTGGTCGGGCTGACGGCCGAGGGTGACGAGACCCTGCTGCCCTTCGCGTGGGGACAGGTCGTGGTGCACGCCTCGGGCGCCGTCGCGGCCCGGGTCCGCGTGGCGCCCGCCGCCTCGGGCGACGGGGTGTCGGTGACGCTCGCCGACTCCTCGGGCGAACTCATCGCCGCCGTAGGCTCGTTGGTGCTGCGGCCGATGACCGTCGGCGCCCCCGCGACCCGGGACGGCCTGTTCCGTACGGACTGGGTGCCGGCCGCGGGCCGGCCGGCGGAAGCGGCGGGCGAGGACGCCCGTCCGTGGACGGTGCTGGCCGCCGAGGGCGGTTGGGCTCCGTCAGGGCTTAACCGGCTCGACGGCGTAGGGGAGTTGCTCGCCGCCGTGGAGGCGGGCGGAAAGCTTCCCCCGGTCGCGGTCCTGCCGGCCGTGCCCGAGCCCGGCCTCGAAGGCGGCGAAGCTGCCCGCGACGTCGCGGTCGGCGTGCTGGGAACCGTCCGGGAGTGGCTGGCCGCGGACGCGCTCGCGGGCGCCCGGCTGCTGGTGGTGACCGAGCGGGCGGTGGACGCCGGGCCGGAGTGCGCGGTCGAGGTCGGTGCCGCGTCGGTGTGGGGTCTGGTGCGGGCGGTCCAGTCGGAGAACCCGGACCGGGTGCTGCTGGCCGACGTGGACGACCTCGCCGCCGAAGACGTCGTGGAGTGGCTGCGCGCGGGCGCGGCCTCGGGTGAGCCGCAGTTCGCGGTGCGGGCGGGTCAGGTGCGGGCGCCGCGCCTGGGCCGGGTCCCGGAAGGCTTGCGTGTTCCCGCCGAGCGCGTGTGGAGCCTCGGCTTCCGCGAGCGCGGCACGCTGGAGAACCTGACGCTGATCGGAGCCGAGGCGGCGGAGCAGGGTTCGCTGGCCGCCGGTGAGGTGCGGGTGGCGCTGCGGGCGTCGGGTGTGAACTTCCGCGATGTCCTCAACGTGCTCGGGATGTACCCGGGCGACGCCGGGCAGCTCGGCCTCGAAGGCGCCGGCGTGGTGCTGGAGGTCGGCCCCGGCGTGACCGGCTACCGGGTCGGCGACCAGGTCATGGGTCTGTTCACGGCGGCGTTCACGACGGAGGCCGTCGCGGACCAGCGGTTCCTGGCGCCCGTCCCGGCCGGGTGGACGATGGCGCAGGCCGCCGCCTCCCCGGTGGTGTTCCTCACGGCCTGGTACGCGCTGGTCGAACTGGCGGGCCTGCAAAGGGACGAGCGCATTCTCATCCACGCCGCCGCCGGTGGTGTGGGTATCGCGGCCGTGCAGTTGGCGCGCCACCTCGGTGCTGAGGTCTTCGCGACCGCCTCGCCGTCGAAGTGGGCGGCCGTGCGTGGGCTGGGAGTTGAGGGCTCGCACATCGCCTCGTCCCGCACGACGGAGTTCGAAGCCGCCTTCCGTACCGAGTCCGACGGTCACGGCGTGGACGTCGTGCTGGACTCGCTGGCGGGCGAGTTCGTGGACGCCTCGCTGCGGTTGACGCATGACGGCGGCCGTTTCATCGAGATGGGCAAGACCGACATCCGCGACGCCGAGCAGGTCCGCCGGGATCACGGCGTCGCCTACCAGGCGTTCGACCTCCTGCTCCAGGATCCGGACCTGATCGGGTCGATGCTCACCTCCCTGACGGCCCTCTTCGCCGAGGGCATGCTGACGCCGCTGCCCGTCGCCTGCTGGGACATCCGGCGGGCCGCCGACGCCTTCCGCTTCCTCAGCCAGGCCCGTCACATCGGCAAGGTCGTCCTCACACTGCCGAGCGCGGCCTCCCGCGAGGGAACCGTCCTGGTCACGGGCGCCTCGGGCGCCCTCGGCGGGCTCGTGGCCCGTCACCTGGCCGCGACGGGGAAGGCCCGGCACGTGCTGCTGGCCTCCAGGCGCGGTCCGGCGGCGCCCGGCATGGCCGAACTCGCCGCAGACATCCGCGCATTGGACGTCGAGGTCACCATGGCGGCCTGCGATGTCGCCGACCGCGCCGAGCTTGCGAAGCTGATCGCCGACGTCAGGCTGACGGGCGTCGTCCACACCGCGGGTGTCCTGGACGACGGCGTCGTCGGGGCCCTCACCCCGGACCGCGTCACCGCCGTCATGCGGCCCAAGGCGGACGCCGCCTGGCACCTGCACGAGCTGACCCGGCACCTGGACCTGGACACCTTCGTGCTCTTCTCCTCGATCGCGGGCGTGGTCGGCAACCCGGGCCAGGCCAACTACGCGGCGGGCAACACCTTCCTGGACGCGCTCGCCGCCCACCGCCGTCAACAGGGCCTGTCGGCCACCTCGTTGGCGTGGGGTCCGTGGGAGCAGGGCATGGCCGGCGAGCTGACGGACGCCGACCGGCAGCGGATGGCCCGCCAGGGCATGCTCCCGCTGTCCGACGCCGACGGTCTCGCCCTCCTGGACGCGGCCGCGGCGACCACCGAATCCTTCCTCGTGGCCGCCCAGTTGGACCTGGCCGCGATGCGCCGCTCGGGCGCCGTCCCGCCGATGCTGTCCGCCCTCGTCCGGACCAACCGGGCGGGCGGGTCGTCCCGCAGGACCGTGGGGGCGTCCTCCGCCGACGGGCAGAACGCGCTCGCCGCCCGCCTCGCCGCCCTCACCGCGGCCGAGCGGATCGAGACCGTCCAGGACGTGCTCCTCACGCAGGCCGCCCTCGTGCTGGGCATGGCGGGACCGGAGAGTGTCGACGCGGGCCGTTCGTTCCGGGACGTCGGCTTCGACTCCCTCACCGCGGTCGAACTGCGCAACCGCCTCAACACCGTGACGGGCCTGCGGCTGTCGGCCACCGCCGTCTTCGACTACCCGACCCCGGCCGCGCTGGCCGCCCACATCGTCGGCGAACTGGTCGGCACGGACCAGGGCACCGCCGGGGCCGCCGCCGGACCGGTCGCCGGGACCCCGCTCGACGAGGACCGCCTGGTCGTCGTCGGCATGGGCTGCCGCTTCCCCGGCGGCGTGGCCGACCCCGAGGACTTCTGGGGCCTGCTCGCCTCCGGCCAGGACGCCGTCGGGCCGTTCCCGGCGGACCGCGGCTGGGCCGGCGACGTGTACGACCCCGACCCCGAGGCCGTCGGCAAGACGTACGCGGCCGAGGGCGGATTCCTCTACGACGCCGCCGAGTTCGACGCGTCCTTCTTCGGCATCAGCCCCCGCGAGGCCGTCTCGATGGACCCGCAGCAGCGGCTGCTGCTGGAGACCTCGTGGGAGGCGCTGGAGGACGCGGGCATCGACCCGGGCACCCTGCGCGGGTCGGCGACCGGCGTCTTCGCCGGCCTGATCTACCACGACTACCTCTCCGCCAGCATGACCTCCGACGACGCCGGGGGCTATCTCGGCACCGGCGGCTCCGGTGGTGTCGCCTCCGGACGTGTCTCCTACGCGCTCGGCCTCGAAGGCCCGGCCGTCACCGTGGACACCGCCTGCTCGTCCTCCCTGGTGGCCCTGCACCTGGCGTGCCAGTCGCTGCGCACGGGCGAGAGCTCCCTCGCGCTCGCGGGCGGTGTGACGATCATGTCCACCCCCGGCACCTTCATCGACTTCTCCCGCCAGCGCGGTCTCGCGGCCGACGGGCGCTGCAAGGCGTACGCCGACGCGGCCGACGGCACCGGCTGGGGCGAGGGCGTCGGCGTCCTGGTCGTCGAGCGGATGTCGGACGCCGTACGCAACGGCCACCGCATCCTGGCGGTGGTCGCCGGTACGGCGATGAACCAGGACGGTGCCTCCAACGGCCTGACCGCCCCGAACGGGCCCGCCCAACAGCGAGTGATCCGGGCGGCGTTGGCGAGCGCGGGCCTCACCACGGGCGACGTGGATGTGGTCGAGGGCCACGGGACCGGCACCCGGCTGGGCGACCCGATCGAGGCGCAGGCGCTGCTGGCGACCTACGGTCAAGGGCGCACGGACGAGCGGCCGTTGCTGCTCGGTTCGGTCAAGTCCAACATCGGGCACGCGCAGGCAGCCGCCGGCGTCGCCGGGATCATCAAGATGATCTCCGCGATGCGGCACGGCATCGTGCCCGCCACCCTGCACGTGGACGCGCCGTCGTCGCACATCGACTGGGAGGCCGGCGCGGTCCGGCTCGTCACCACGTCCACGCCGTGGCCCGACGCCGATCGCCCCCGCCGCGCGGGTGTCTCCTCCTTCGGCTTCTCCGGCACCAACGCGCACGTGATCATCGAGCAGGCACCCGAGGACGAGGCCCCGGCGGTCCCCGCCGAGCCCACCGCGCTGCCCGTCGTGCCGTGGGCGGTGTCGGGCCGCTCCCCGGCGGGACTCGCGGCCCAGGCCGGCCGGCTGGCGGACTTCGTCGAGCAGTACGACGACCTGGAACCCCCCGACGTGGCCTGGTCGTTGGCCACCTCCCGAGGCGCGCTGGAGCACCGCTCGGTGGTGCTCGGTACGGACCGCGACGAACTGCTGGCCGGCCTGCGGGCGTTGGCCGAGGGCCGCGAGGTCCCCGGCACCGTCACCGGCTCGACCGGCGGCGCGGGCAAGGTCGGGTTCGTGTTCACCGGCCAGGGCGCCCAGCGCCTGACCATGGGCCAGGGGCTGCACGCCGCTTTCCCGGTGTTCGCCGAGGCGTTCGACGCGGTGTGCGCGGGATTCACCGGCCACCTCGACGGATCGCTGGCGGCGGTCGTCCGGGGTGAGGGCGAGGAGTCCTGGCCGGGCGGCGGCAAGATCGACGAGACGGTGTGGGCGCAGGCGGGCCTGTTCGCCGTCGAGGTCGCCCTCTTCCGGCTGCTGGAGTCCTGGGGGATCACCCCCAGTTCCTCGCCGGCCACTCCATCGGCGAACTCGCCGCAGCCCACGTGGCGGGGGTGTGGTCGCTCACCGACGCCTGCGCCGTGGTGGCCGCGCGCGGCCGGCTCATGCAGGAACTGCCCACCGGCGGCGCCATGGTGGCCGTCGAGGCGGGCGAGGAGCAGGTAAAGGAGGCCGTCGAGGGCCGGACCGGGGTGGGCATCGCGGCGGTCAACGGACCGCAGGCCGTGGTGATCTCGGGTGTCGAGGACGAAGTGCTGGCCGCCGCCGAGCAGTTGGCGGCGACCGGTGCCCGCACGCGCAGGCTGCGGGTCTCCCACGCCTTCCACTCCCCGCTCATGGAGCCGATGCTGGAGCGCTTCGCCGAGGTCGTCCGCTCGGTCCCCGCCCGGGCGCCGAAGCTGACCCTCGTGTCCACTCTCACCGGGCAGCCCGTCACCGACGAGGTCACCGACCCGTCGTACTGGGTGAAGCACGTCCGCGAGGCCGTGCGGTTCGCCGACGCGGCGAACACGCTGCGCGAGAGCGGCGTGCGCACCTTCGTGGAGATCGGCCCGGACGGCGTGCTGTCCGGCATGGGCCCGCAGACCCGTACCGCCGAGCCGGGCGGCGACGACACCGGCGAGAGCGCCGAGGCGTGGCTGTCCGTGCTGCGGCGCGGCCGCGACGAGCCCCGGGCGCTGGTCACCGCGGTGTCCCGGCTGCACGTGCGGGGCCTGCCGGTCGGCTGGGACGTGCTGCTGGCCGGTGCGGGCGCGCGCCGCGTCGACCTGCCCACGTACGCCTTCCAGCGTGAGCACTACTGGCTCACCGCGACCCCCGCGGGCCGCGCGGAGGACCTGGGCCTGGGCGGCGCCGCCCACCCGCTGCTGGGCGCGGCCGTCGAACTGCCCGCGACCGGCGGGGTGGTGCTCACCGGACAGCTTTCCGTGGCCGTCCAGCCCTGGCTCGCCGACGCGCTCGTCACCGGGCGCGTGGTGCTGCCCGCGGCGGCGCTGGCGGACATGGCGGTCCGGGCCGGCGACGAGGTCGGCTGCGGACGCATCGAGGAACTGCTGGTCGAGACGCCCCTGGTGCTGCCGGAACGCGGCGGCGTACGGGTGCAGGTGACCGTCGGGGAGGCCGGCGCCGAGGGGCGGCGGGACCTCGCGGTGTTCTCGCGGGCGGCCGAGGGGCCGTGGACGCGGCACGCGTTCGGCGCCCTGCTGCCGTCCGGGCCGGACGGCGACGCGGGCGCGGCCGAGTGGTGCGCGCAGTGGCCGCCGGCCGGCGCGGCGGAGGAGGACGTGGACGGCCTGTACGACGGGCTGGTGGCCACCGGGCTCGGGTACGGGCCGAAGTTCCGGGCGGTGCGCGCGGCCTGGCGGCGCGGCGCCGAACTGTTCGTGGAGGCTGCGCTGCCCGAGGGCACCGACGTGTCCGGGTTCGGCGTCCATCCGGCGCTGCTGGACGCCGCCGTGCACGTCAGGGCGCTGGAGGCGGCCGTCGGCGACGGGCCGCTGCTGCCGCTGGCGTGGAACGACCTGGCCGTGCAGGCGTCGGGCGCCACGGCCGTCCGGATCCGGGTGGCGCCGTCGCCCTCGGGCGAGGGCGTGTCCGTGGAACTGACCGACCGGGCCGGCCGCCCGGTCGCCTCCGCCGGATCGGTGGTGCTCGCGCCGCTGGCGGCCGGGGCGCTGGAGCAGACCGGCGGACCGGCCCGCGACGCGCTCTTCCGTGTCGACTGGCTGCCGGCCGGCGGGCCGGAGGCGGACGCCGGCACGGGCAGCCGCTGGGCGGTGCTCGGTGAGGACGGCGGCCTGGGCGTGCCCGGCGCCGCCGCGTACGCCGACGTGGCCGAACTGGAGGCGGCGGTGGCCGCGGGCGCCGCGGTGCCCGACGTGGTGGTCGCCTGCTGCGTCCCCGGCCGCGCGGCCGGGATCGCCGGCACCCCGGCCGAGGTGGCCCAGGGCGCCGTGCTGCGCGTCCTGGACGTCGTACGGGACTGGCTGGCGGCCGGCCTGCTGGACGGCTCGCGGCTGGTGGTGGTGACCGAGCGCGGTGTCAACGCCGGCCCCGGCGTGGGCATGCGGATGGACACCGCGGGCGTCACCGGACTGGTGCGCGCGGCGGCCGGCGAGCACCCGGAGCGGATCGTGCTCGCCGACGTGGCGGTGATCGCCGGGTCCGGGCCCCTCGTGGTGGCCGGAACGGCGCTGGGCGAACCGGAGTTCGCCGTGCGCGACGGCCAGGTGCGGGTCCCCCGGCTGGCCCGCGCGGCCGGGCACGGCCTGGTGGTGCCGGACGCGCAGGGCTGGGGCCTGGCGGTCTCCGAGCCCGGCACGGTCGAGAACCTGGTGCTGGAGGAGCGGCCCGACGCCCGGCGGCCGCTGGCGGCCGGCGAGGTGCGGGTGGCGGTGCGCGCGGCCGGGGTGAACTTCCGGGACGTGCTCGGTGTCCTCGGCATGTACCCCGGCGAGGCGGGACCGCTGGGCCTGGAGGGCGCCGGCGTCGTGCTGGAGACCGGCCCCGGCGTCACCCGGCCCGCCGTCGGTGACGTGGTGACGGGCCTGTTCCCGGCCGCCTTCGGACCCGTGGCGGTGGCCGACGCGCGCCTGCTGGCCCCGGTGCCGGACGGCTGGTCCGCGGCCGAGGCGGCGGGCGCGCCGGTGGCGTACCTGACCGCGTACTACGCGCTGGTGGAACTGGCCGGGCTGCGGCCGGGCGAGCGGGTGCTCGTCCACGCCGCCGCGGGCGGTGTGGGCATGGCCGCGGCACGGCTGGCCCTGCACCTGGGGGCCGAGGTGTTCGCGACCGCCTCGCCGTCGAAGTGGCCGGCACTGCGCGAACTCGGCCTGGACGAACGGCACATCGCCTCCTCGCGCACGACCGACTTCGAGGAGCTCTTCGGTGCGGAGACCGGCGGCCACGGCATGGACGTCGTCCTGGACTCGCTGACCGGCGAGTTCGTCGACGCCTCGCTGCGGCTGACCCACGAGGGCGGCCGGTTCCTGGAGATGGGCATGACCGACCTCCGCGACCCCGATCTGGTGCGGCGCGAGCACGGCGTCGCCTACCGGTCGTTCGACCTGCTGCGGCAGGACCCGGAACTGCTCGGGCGGATGCTGGCCGAGCTCACCGGCCTCTTCGCCCAGGGGACGCTGCCCCCGCTCCCGGTGGCCTGCTGGGACGTGCGCCGGGCCGTGGACGCCTTCCGCTTCCTCAGCCAGGCCCGGCACGTGGGCAAGGTCGTGCTGACCGTGCCCGCGCGCATCGGCCACGAGCGCCGGGACGGCGGGGGCACCGTGCTCGTCACGGGCGCCTCGGGCGCCCTGGGCGGGCTGGTGGCCCGGCACCTGGCCGCGACCGGCCAGGCCCGTCGGGTGCTGCTGGCCTCGCGCCGCGGCATGGGCGCCTCCGGCATGCCCGAGCTGGTCGCCGAACTGGCCGGCTCCGGCACGAGCGTGGAGGTGGTCGCCTGCGACGTGGCGGACCGCGAGCAGTTGGCGGAGGTGATCGCGGGCGTCTCCCCGGCGGAGCCGCTGACCGGGGTCATCCACACCGCCGGCGTCCTGGACGACGGGGTCATCGGCTCGCTCACCCCGGACCGGGTCCGGCAGGTCATGCGGCCGAAGGCCGACGCGGCCTGGCACCTGCACGAGCTGACCCGCCACCTGGACCTGGACCACTTCACGCTGTTCTCCTCGGTGGCCGGCGTCTGGGGCAACCCGGGCCAGGCCAACTACGCGGCCGGCAACACCTTCCTGGACGCCCTGGCCGCCCACCGGCGCCACCAGGGCCTGCCCGCCGTGTCGCTGGCGTGGGGGCCGTGGGAGCAGGGCATGGCCGGCGAACTCACCGAGGCCGACCGGCAGCGGATGGCCCGCCAGGGCCTGCGCCCGCTCGCCGCGCCCGACGGGCTCGCCCTGCTCGACGCGGCCGCCGGGCACACCGACCCGATGCTGGTGACCGCCCGACTCGACCTGCCCGCGCTGCGCAAGCTCGGCAGCTCCGTGCCCGCCCTGGTGACCGGGCTGGTCCGCCCGGGGCGGCGCACGGCGGGGGCGGCCGGGCCGGAGGGCGGCGCGAGCCTGGCGAACCAGCTGGCCGCGCTGCCGCCGGAGCAACTGCACGGCGCGGTCCTCGACCTGATCCTCACCCAGGCGGCACTCGTCCTCGGCCTGTCCGGCCCCGAGTCCGTCGACCCCGGCCGGTACTTCCGCCAGCTCGGCTTCGACTCACTGACCGCGCTGGAGTTCCGCAACCGGATCAGCGCCGCCGTCGGGATGCGGCTGCCCGCCGCGGTGGTGTTCGACTACCCCACCCCGGCGGGGCTCGCCGGCCACCTGCGGGACCGGATCGCCGAGCAGGAGATCGACTACGAGCCGGTCCTCGGCGAACTCGACCGGCTGGAATCCCTTCTCGCCGTCATCGCCCGGCGCGGTGGCAAGAAGGCGAAGATCATGAGCCGGCTGGAGACCATCGTCGAGGGATTCCGCGGCGGCGACGGCGAGAACGAGGCCGAGGCCCCCGACGACGGGGACATCGCCGAGGCGACGGACGACGAGATATTCGACCTCATCGACAAAGAGCTGGGGATCTAGGGTGGCCGGACACTCCGGGGAATGCCGGTTTCGGACCCGACGAACGTGCGAAGGAGTGGCGCCATGAATTCCGCGGAAAGGCACGCGCCTGCGGAACAGGCCGACGACTCGGGAGTGTCTCCCAAGGAAAAGGCGCTGTGGCTGCTGGAGTCGCTGGTGCCGGGCACACCCGTGAACAACCTGTCCGTGGCGTTCTCAGTCACCGGGCGGCTGGACCCCGCGCGGCTGGACACCGCGCTGGCCGAGGTGGTGCGGCGGCACGAGGCGCTGCGGACCGTCTACCGCGGCGACGGCACCCGGCTGGCCGGACGCGTCGTCCCCGCCGAGGAGTTCGCGCTGCGCGTGGACCTGTTCGAGCTGCCGGCCCGGCCCACCGACGACGACCTCGCGCCGGTGACCGCCGCGCCCTTCGCCCTCGACGGCGGGCCGCTGCTGCGGGCCGCGCTCTTCCGCGCCCCGGACACGGACGTGTTCTGCGCCACCGCCCACCACCTGGTCTTCGACGGAGTGTCCGGCACCGTCCTCCTGGAGGAGCTGGCCGACGCCTACGAGCGCGCCGACGGCGTCCCGGGGGAGGCCCCGGCCGCGCCGCCCGGCTGGCGGCAGGCACCGCCCAGCCCGGAGAGCCTCGCCTTCTGGCGGGAGGAGCTGGCCGGCGCGCGCACCGACGTGCTGGAGCTGTCCTGCGCCGCGTCCGAGCCCGAGCGGCCGACACTGGCCGCCGCCCGGGTCGAGCGGACCCTGGCGCCCGCGGCCGCCGACGCGGTCCGGCGGCTGTCCGACGAGCTGGGGGTCCCGGCGTCCGCGGTGCTGCTCG
This sequence comes from uncultured Actinomycetota bacterium, assembly GCA_963756705.1. Taxonomy (GTDB): domain Bacteria; phylum Actinomycetota; class Actinomycetes; order Streptomycetales; family Streptomycetaceae; genus Actinacidiphila. The sequence continues at coordinate 577,521 of CAVWOS010000015.1, forward strand.
CCGCGTACTACGCGCTGCTGGAGGCGCACGGCGCCGGGCCGGACCTGCTGGTCGGTGCCCCGGTCGACATCCGGCCCGGGCACGCCGCCCGCTCGATCGGCTACCACGTCAGCTACGTCCCGCTGCGGGTGCGGGTGGACCGCGAGGAGTCCGTGCGCGACCTGGTGCGCCGCAGCGCCGGGAAGCTGCTCGCGGGGCGGGCGCACGCCGACGTGGCCGTGGACGCGCACGCCGAACTCGTGCCCGCCGCGCCCTCCGGCCGCCGCTCCCTGCCGTTCCGACACGTCTTCGACCACCGCGACGCTCCCGGCCCGGAGGGGCTCACCCTCGGCGGCCTGAAGGCGGAGCCGTACCCGGCCGACAGCGGCTCCGGCAAGTTCGACCTCCACCTCACGGCCGTCCCGGCCGACGACGGGGTGCGGCTGAGCGCCCTCTACCGGTCGGAGCTGTTCGCGCGCGCCGACGCCGAACTGCTGCTGGCCCGCTTTGAGGCCGTGCTGACCTCGTTCGCCGAGGACCCCGGCCGCCCGGTGGGGGAGGTGCGCCGGTGGAGCGACCGCGACCGCGAGGTCATCGGCGCGGCCAACGACACGAACCGGCCCGTCGAGCCCGCCACGGTCCTCGCCGCGATCCGCGACCGCGTCCGGGAAGCCCCGGACGCCGTGGCCTTCGCGGACGGCGACCGGGAGGTGAGCTACCGGCTCCTGTGGGCCGCGGCGCACGCCGTGCGCGACCTCCTCCGCGACGCCGGCCCGACGGTCGGCGACGTGGTGGCCGTCGCCCTGCCGCGCGGCCCCGAACTGGCCGCGGCCGTGCTCGGCGCGTGGCTGGCCGGCGCGGCTTACCTGCCGGTCGACTCCGCCCACCCCGAGGAGCGGATCCGCTACCAGCTGTCCGACTCGGCCGCCAAGGTGCTGCTGGCCACCGAGGACATGGCCCGCTTCGCCGGCGACGGCGTCACCGTGCTCACCCCGGCGCCCGTCGAGGCCGCACGGGACCGCGAGGTGCCCGCCGCCCCGGCCCCCGGCGAGGATCCCGACCCCTCCTCCTGCGCCTACCTGATCTACACCTCCGGCTCCACCGGCCGGCCCAAGGGCACCCTGCTCCCGCACGCGGCGCTGGCCAACGTGACCGCGCACTTCGCCGAGGAACTGGGCGCCACCGCGGCCGACACCACGCTGTGGACGACCACCTTCGCGTTCGACATCTCCGGCCTCGAACTGTTCGTGCCCCTGGTCACCGGCGGGCGCCTGGTGGCCGCCCCCGACCGGGCCAAGAGCGACGGCCGGGTGATGCGCGAGCTGGTCGAGCGGTACGGGGCGCGGTTCGTCCAGGCCACCCCGACCACTTGGCGGCTGATCATCGACCGCATGGAGGGCTGCCTGCGCGGGCTCAGCGTGCTGGCCGGCGGCGAGCCCGTACCGGTGCCGCTCGCCCAGCGGTTCACGGCCGCCGGCTGCGTGTTCCACCATGTCTACGGGCCCACCGAGACGGCCATCTGGTCCACCTCGCGGGTCGTCACCGAGCGGCCCGAGGGGCGGCTCGACGTCGGCCGCCCGATCCGCAACACCCAGCTGCTGATCCTCGACGAGCACGGCCGCGACCTGCCCGTCGGCGTGCGCGGCGAGCTGTGCATCGCCGGCTCGGGCGTTGCCATCGGCTACCACGGCCGCCCGGAGCTGAACGCCGAGCGCTTCGGCGAACACCCCGGCTACGGCCGCTTCTACCGCACCGGCGACGTGGCGCGCTGGCGCGAGGACGGCGCGGTCGACCTGTTCGGCCGCAGCGACCGGCAGGTCAAGCTGCGCGGCAACCGCATCGAGCTCGGCGAGATCGAGTCGACGCTGCTCTCGCACCCCGAGGTGGGCGCCGCCGCCGTGATCATGATCGGCGATCCGAGCTCCGACGCGGTGCTGATCGGCTGCCTGGAGCCGGCCGGCGGCGCGCTGGACACCGGCAGCGTGTGGGCGCACGCCCGCGCCCGGCTGTCGAAGTCGATGCTGCCCGCCGACCTCATCACGGTGGACGCGATGCCGATCAACGGCAGCGGGAAGGTGGACTACCCGGCGCTGGAGCGGACGTTCGCCGACCGCCGCGAGCACCTGGCCGCGCAGCGCGCGGGGGAGTGGGACGGCGCCGACCTCGGCGACGAGCTCACCGCCCGGCTGACGGCGCTGTTCGGCACCCTCCTGCGGCGCGAGGACGTCACCGCCGACACCGACTTCTTCGACAACGGCGGCAACTCGATGCTGGCCGCGGTGGCCATGCAGGAGCTGCAGAACATGAGCGGCGTCTCGCTCAGCCTCACCGAGGTGTTCGAGCGGCGCACCCCGCGGGGCCTGGCCGCGCGCGTCCGGGACACCGCGGGCCGGGAGGCGCCCGCCGGCTGAGAACGCTGGCCGGACCGGCCGGACGCCTGCCGGGCACACGGCAAGGGCGCGGGGGACGCCGTCGGGCGCTCCCCCGCGCCCTTGCCGCGCGGGGACGGTCACTCCCGGCGGAACGCCCGTGCCGAGGCGGCCGTCAGCACCACCGCCCACGCCAGGAGCGTGACGATCTGGAGCGTGTGCGGCCGCTGGCCCTGCGCGGAGTCCTGGAGGGCCTGCACGGCCGCGCCCAGCGGCGTGGCGTGGCTGATGCGCCGCAGGGCCCGGGGCATCGCGGCCAGCGGCAGCCACAGCCCGCCGAAGAACATCATCGGGTAGAACAGGATCGTGCCGGTGGCCTGCGCCGCCCTGGCGTTGGGCGCGGCCGACGCGATGAACAGGCCGATCCCCGTCAGCGCCGCGAAGGCCAGCGCGGCCGCCAGCACGAACCCGCCCACGTCCTGGGGCATCGGCACGTCGTAGCCGAGCCGGGCGAGCACCAGCAGCAGGAAGCCGGAGACCACCGAGATCCCGAGGATGAGCAGGAGTTGGGCCGCCAGCACCCGGGCCGGCCCGGCCGGGGTGGTCCGCAGCCGGCGCAGGACCCCGCGCTCGCGGTAGTCCGCCAGCGCGGGCGGCAGCGCCGTCAGCGCCAACAGGGCCACCGAGAACGCGATGAGGATCGGGACGTAGACGTCCAGCGTGGTCCGGCCGCCGAAGGTCCTGCTGGGCCGGCTGAAGGAGCGGACGCTGCCGAGGACGACCAGGAGGACCGGCGGGAAGCCCAGGCCGAAGACCAGCCGGACGCGTTCACGGGAGAGCAGCTTCAGTTCGACGACGGTCATGCGCCACAGCGCGCTCCCCCGCCCCGGGACGGCGTGCGGGGCGCCGGAGGCGGTCGTGACGGTGATGGGGGACACGGCGGGTTCTCCTCCGGGGTTCCGACGCGGACCGGGCTAGTACGTGCCGGGCTTGTTGCCGGTCAGGGCGAGGAACGCGTCCTCCAAGGTGGCCTGTTCGACGCGCAGGTGCAGCGGCACGACCTTCCGCGCCGCCAGCACCGAGGTGATCGCGTTGAGGGCGTTGGGGGTGCCGGTCACCGTCACGTGGTCCCCCCGCCGGGTCACCCCGGTCACGTCGGGCAGCCGGGTCAGCAGGCCGTCCTCGAAGGGCGCGGAGGGCCGGAACCGGATCCGCTGCCCGGTCCGCACCCGCTCGATCAGCCTCGACGGGGTGTCGATCACCGCGACCCGGCCCTTGTCGACCAGGGCGATCCGGTCGCAGAGCCGCTCGGCCTCCTCCATGAAGTGCGTGACCAGGAGGATGGTCACGCCGCTGGCCCGGACGGTCTCGATCAGCTCCCACGTCTCGTGCCGGGCCTGCGGGTCCAGGCCGGTGGTGAGCTCGTCCATCACCGCGACCTGCGGATTGCCGACCAGCGCCAGCGCCACCGACAGCCGCTGCTTCTGACCGCCCGACAGCTTGCCGAACGGGGTCTTCGCCTTCGGCGTCAGGTCGAGCGCGTCCATCAGCTCACGCCAGTCCGCGGGGTCGCGGTAGAAGGAGCTGTAGAGCGACAGCGCCTCGGCCACCCGCATCCGGTCGGGCAGCCGGCCGCCCTGGAGCTGCACCCCGAGCCGCTCGGTGATCTCGGCCCGTTCCGTGTGCGGGTCGAGGCCGAGCACATTGATGTCGCCGCCGTCCCGCTCGCGCAGCCCCTCCACGCATTCCACCGTGGTGGTCTTGCCGGCACCGTCGGGGCCGAGGATTCCGAAGATCTCGCCTTCCTCGACGGAGAAGGAGACATCGTCGACCGCGACCAGGTCGCCGTATTTCTTGCGCAGGTTCCGCACCTCGATCACTGCCGGCATGAACTGTGTCCCTCCGCGTTCCGTTCCTCGACGCCGTTTTTTTCTCCGTGATCCCCGCCGTGTTTCCCGCCCGGTCACAGAACCGGCCGACAGTGACGAAGGTACGGGGCGGCGCATATTCCAGGGAATCCCGTTGAGCCCCGCCGGGAGTGGGCCTAGACCCACTTTTCCCCGGGCCGCCGGCCGTTCCGTTTATCCGGCCGCACGCGCGGGGAAAGCGGCCTGCGGGCAGGCGGACACGAGGCCGTACGGACCCGCCGGCACGTGGGTCGAAGAGCACGCGGACACGACGGACCGGCGGACGGGAAGCCGCTGCCCCCGTCCGCCGGTCCGCACCGCACCCGCCGCTTCCGGTTATCCGGTCGCGGCGCCCGCGCCGAGGTACGTCAGCACCGCCCGCACCCGGCGGTTGGTGTCGTCGTCGGCGGCGATGTCGAGCTTGGCGAAGATCGCGGTCGTGTACTTGCTGATGGCGCCCTCGCTCAGGAACAGCCGGCCGGCGATCGCCGCGTTGGACAGCCCCTCGGCCATCAGGCCCAGCACCTCCCGCTCGCGCTTGGTGAGCGTCGCCAGCGGATCGGCCCGTTCGGGACGGCCCAGCAGCTTGGCCACGACCGTCGGGTCCAGCGCCGTACCGCCGCCGGCGATCCGCTCCAGGGCGTCCATGAACTGGTCGGCGTCCAGTACCCGGTCCTTGAGCTGGTAGCCCACCCCGCCGTGCCCGTCGACCAGCAACTCCCGCGCGTAGAGCTGCTCCACGTGCTGCGAGAGGATCAGCACCGGCTGCCCCGGCACCTTCCGGCGCGCCGCGAGCGCCGCCTGCAGGCCCTCGTCGGAGAACGTCGGCGGCAGCCGCACGTCCACGATCGCCACGTCCGGCCGGGCGGTGACCAGCGCCTCCAGCGCGGCCGGCCCGTTGTCGACCGAGGCGACCACCTCGTGCCCGTACGCCTCGACGAGCCGGACCAGTCCGTCCCGGAGCAGGAACAGGTCTTCGGCTACGACAACGCGCATGGGACCTCCACGGTGACGCGAGTGGGACCTCCGGCCGGGCTGTCGACCTCCAGCCGGCCGCGGAACGCGGTCATCCGCCGCTCGATCCCGTGCAGTCCGGAGCCCGACGACGCGGCCGCGCCGCCCACCCCGTCGTCGGTCACGGACACGGTGAGCGTGTCCGAAGCGTAGTCGAGTTCGACCGTCACCCGGGTCGCCTGCGCGTGTTTGGCCACGTTGGCCAGCAGTTCCGCGACGGCGAAGTAGATCGCCGCCTCCACGGGACGCTCCATCCCGGGCGGCATGGAACTGCGCACGGTGACCTCCACCGGCGCGTCCAGCGCCAGCGCCCGGACGGCGTCGACCAGGCCGCGCTCGGCGAGCACCGGCGGGTTGATGCCGTGCACCAGCGAGCGCAGTTCGACCAGCGCGGCGGCCGAGGAGGCCCGCACCTCGGCCAGCAGCGCCTTCGCGGCCGCGGGATCGGCGTCGACCAGCCGCTCGGCCGCCTGCATCGACATCCCCATGGCGACCAGCCGGGCCTGGGCCCCGTCGTGCAGGCCCCGCTCGATGCGCTCCAGCTCGGCGGCCTGCGTCTGCGTCAGGTCCGCGCGCACGGCCTCCAGCTCGTCCACCCGCTGCCCCAGCCGCGAGCGGGGCACCGGGCCGAGGAACCGGACCGCCACCGGACCGAACAGCCGCCACGCGAAGGGCGCGCCGGCCAGTCCCGCCACGATCAGGAGTGCCCCGGCCACGACCGGGCCGGACATCAGCAGCGTGGCCGCACCGGCGGCCAGGGCCAGCAGCGGCAGCGCCGCGACCGGCAGCACCGTCACCCCGGCGACCAGCGCCCACACCCCGTCCCAGTGCAGCTGCGGGTCGTGGAAGCGGGCCTGCATCTTCGCCCGGCGGCGCGCCTCGCGCTCGGACTTGTGGTACTCGTGGCCGTCCCACCAGTACCCCGTGGCCATCCGGGTGACGGCAGGCACCGGGCGGTAGTCCACCTCGATCCGCACGCCGATCCAGCGCTCGGCGAGCCGGCGGGCCGGCCGGGCGAAGGTCCGGCCGGTCAGCAGGTTGGTGATCCAGATCGCCGCGGCGATCCACACGACCACGACCAGGGTCTCGCCGAAGCTCGCCAGCGCCCGCACCGGTGCGGACGCGGTCGACCCGGAGGACCACGAGTACGCGTCCAGACCGCCGAACAGGCCCACCACCACGCCGACCGCGGGCACGAGCACGGTGAGGCCGATCAGCACCGCCGAGCGGTACAGCCCCCGTCCGATCTCCGCCGCCCAGCGCAGGGGGCCGCCTCCGGCGGGTGCCTCCGCCCGTTCGTCACCGTGGACACTCATGCTCCGACTCTCCCATCACCCGCCAGGCGTGGATCGCCTGGCTGACAAGGGAAAAGCTACGGTCGGGCGGCGGGCGAGGGTAATCCCGCTACGCCCCGGGCCGAGTGGGGCTAGCCCCACTCGGCCCGGGGCGTAGCGACCGGCCGGTCACCGGGCGGTCAGACCTTGAAGTGCTCCTTCAGGACGCGCATGACCTCCGCGCTCCGGTCGGAGATGAAGAAGTGCCCGCCGTTGAACACCCGCAGGTCGAACGCCCCCGAGGTGTGCTGGGACCACGCCTTGGCCTCGTCGATGGAGGTCTTCGGGTCGTTGTCGCCGGTCAGCACCGTGATCGGGGTGCGCACGGTCGCCGCCGGGTCGCTGCGGTAGGTCTCGACGGCCTTGTAGTCGGCGCGCAGCGAGGGCAGCGCGGCGCGCATCATCTCCTCGTCGCTGAGCAGGGCCGACGCGGTGCCGCTCAGCCGGCGCACCTCGGCCATGATCGTGGCGTCGCTGCGGTGGTTGTTCTCGTCCCGCACGGTGGCCGGACCGCGCCGCCCCGAGGCGAACAGCCGCACCGGCTGCACCCCGTCGGCCTCCAGCCGCCGGGTCAGCTCGAAGCCGAGCACGGCGCCCATGCTGTGGCCGAGGATGGTCAGCGGCAGCTCCGGCTGGCGGCGCAGCACCTCGAAGACGCGGTCGGCCAGTACGTTCAGGTCGTCCACGGGCTGCTCGGTGCGCCGGTCCAGCCGCCCGGGGTACTGGACGGCGACGACCTCGACGCCCGAGCCGTTGAACGCCGCGGACACCGGACGGTAGAAGGGCGCGGAACCGCCCGCGTGCGGAAGGCAGACCAGCCGCGCGGTCGGGTTCGCCGCCGGGTGATAACGGCGGCACCAAAGCTCGTCGCCGGGCGAAGGCTGAGACATGCCACTCCAGATTATTGTCGCTGATCCCTGATAAATACCAGAACCTAGCGAATTCCCCGGACGGCGGCAAGAGGGCCTCAACTCGCCCGCGACCTGCGGTTATCCGGCCGACCGGGCCGCCGGACCCGCTCAACTGCCGAAACCGCGCAGTTGAACGGCTGGTAAGACACAAGTCCCGGTGGTAGGGCGCTAATAACCGTTCCGGTCGAGCATTGCGTGGCCGCTGAGGCCCCGGTTAGTGTTTCCCACACGTGGCTACAATGAGAGGTGACGTACGTTGGGGCACAAATTCTCACTGATTCTCAGCCGGCAGATCACCGATGAGGAATCGGTCGTACTGAAGGAAGCGGGTTGCGGCAGTGCGGTTTTCGTGACCGACGCGCTTCCCACCAATGCGGACATCACCGTCACCAGGATGGACTTCGACGACTCGCTGTCGGCCTCGCTGGCCGAGGCGATCGAGTCGGCCCTGGAAGCGGCGAAGAAGGTCCCGGACCTGACCGTCCCCGGCCTCAGCGTGCCGGCCGTGCCGAAGGCGACCTCCGATGAGGACGCCAAGGTGGTCGTCGGCGAGGTGGTCGAGGAGAAGACCGCGAAGGCGCCGGCCAAGAAGCGCGCCGCCAAGAAGAAGGTGGAGGCCGCCGCGGCAGCCGAGTGAATGCCCGCTGAGGCACATGGACACAGGAACTGACCGCACCTTTCGATTGACGGTAACCGGCGGGTCGAGACGACCCCGTCCTCCGTTTCTCCTCGTGCGCGGAGGACGGCTCCGAATTCACCTCGGACGCCGGTTACCGGTCGATTCCCGCCCAGTGGCGTCCCGTCACTGCAGCTGACGGCGGACCAGCTCGTGGAAGGGGCCGTGCGCCTCGGCGAGGAGCCCGGCGGGCGTGCCCTGCTGGACGATCCGGCCGCCTTCCATCACCACCACCCGGTCCGCGTCCATCACCGTCGACAGGCGGTGGGCGATCACGATCCGGGTCGCGTGCAGCGCCCGGGTGCTCTCGATGACGATCCGCTGGGTGGCGTTGTCCAGCGCGCTGGTCGCCTCGTCGAGGAAGAGGATCCGCGGGCGCCGGATGAGCGCCTGGGCGATCATCAGCCGCTGCCGCTGGCCGCCCGAGATCGCGCCGCCGCCGTCGGAGAGCACGGTGTGCATGCCCATCGGCATCGCCTCGATGTCCGCGCCCAGCCCGGCCAGCACGGCGGCCTCCTGCGCCTCCTCCAGCGTGTAGTTGCCGCTGCCCCGGATGCACTCCAGGATCGAGCCGGAGAACGGCTGCGAGCTCTGCAGCACCACCCCGCACTGCCGGCGCACCGCCGCCTGGTCCAGGGCGGCCAGGTCCTGGCCGTCGTAGAGCACGCTGCCCGACTCGGGCCGCTCGAAGCCGATCAGCAGCCGCAGCAGCGTCGACTTGCCGCACCCGCTCGCGCCGACGATCGCGATGAACTCGCCCGGCTCGGCGCTCACCGAGACCCCGTCCAGCACCAACGGCCCGTCCGAGCCGTAGCGGAAGGACAGCGACCGCGCCTCGATCCGGCCGGTCAGCTCGCCCGGCTGGGTGCTGGCCGAGCGCACCTCCGGCGTGGCCTCCAGCACGGGCTCGAGCTGCTCGACCATCGGCAGCACCGCGACCGCCGAGACCAGCGCGCCCGACAGCTGCGTGACCGAGGTGAGCATCATCGTCACGGCCGCGTTGAAGGTCAGGAAGCCGCTCGCCGACAGGGTGCCGCGGGCCGGCCCGGCCAGCAGCATGAACATCGTCAGCGAACACAGCGGCAGGCAGACCGCGTTGAGGACCGAGGTGACGTTCTTGATCCGGCCCACCCGCTGCTGGAGCTCGCGGCTGCGGGCGAAGTCCTCCGCCCACGCCGCGAACGCGAAGCTCTCCGCGGCGGCCACCCGCAGCTTCGGCAGTCCCCGAAGGGTCTGGTACGCACGGTTGTTGAGCTTGTTGCCCAGTTCGATGGCCCGCCGCTGCCAGCGCAGCTGCCACAGCCCGGTGCCGAAGAACACCGCACCGACCAGGGCCACCAGGCCGAGCGCGGCCAGCGCCAGCGGCAGGCTGTAGCACAGCAGCAGCACGAGGTTGACCGCCCCGACCGTGCCGGACTGCACCACGGTCGAGGCCATGCCCGACACCACCCGCCGCACGCCGCTGACGCCCATGGCCGCGCTGGCCAGTTCGCCCGTGGAGCGGCGCGCGAAGAACGGGGCGGGCAGCCGCAACAGCCGGTCCCAGACGGCCGGTTGGAGGGTGGCCTCCATCCGGCCCTCCATCCGCAGCAGGGCGAGGTTCTGGAAGAGCATGAACACCGCGGACAGCACGGTCACGGCGACGACGGTCAGCGACGCCTGCACGATCAGGCTGTTCTCGGCGGCCGGCACGTAGGTGCCCAGCACCTTGCCGGTGGCGATCGGCACGAGCGCGCCCAGCCCCACCGCGACCAGTCCGCCCACCACCAGCCGGCGCAGGTCGCCGCCCGTCCCGCGCAGCCCGAACCGCAGCAAACGCCGTACGGACACCGGGTCGTCGGGCAGCGGGCGGTAGAACATCACGGCGCCGGGCTCGAACCGCTCGGCGTTCGCCCGGCCGACCCGCGGAGTCTCCTCGCCGCGCGGCCCGGCCGCGGGATCCACCGCCCGGTAGCCGCCGCGCCGCCACAGCAGCGCCACCGGCGCCCCGCTCGCGGTCCAACGGCCCACCATCGGGCCGGTGTTCTCCCGCCACCAGCGCCCGGACAGGGCCACCTGCCGGGTCCGGAAGCCGGAGTGGACGGCGATCCGCTGCACCGGGTCCAGCCGGTCTCCGGAGTCCGCAGCGATGGGCCCCGGCGGCGCCGTCACGGTGATCCCGGCCGCGTCCCCGACCAGTCGGCACACCGCGAGCACCGTGTCCGTGTGGGCCGCGTCGTAGGCCCCGGCCCGCGCCCCCGAACGGCCGCGGCCGGAGGTCCCGATGGACGCCAGCAGGGTCTGGTCGGCGCGGTCGCCCGCGGCCCGCCCGGCCCGGGTGCCGGCCAGTGCCCGCTCCTCGTGGGTGCGGTCCAGCCGCTCGATCCAGCGGCCGAGCGAGACCAGCAGCCGGGACTGCTGGTTGACCATCCGCTGCCACATCTCGCCGTCGACCAGCAGGTCGGCGGCGGCCTCGGCGCCGAACGCGGCGCCGTACCCGACCGTGCCCGGGTCCACCGGCATCCACAGGATGTCGTCCTCGGCCGACGGGTTCGGCACCTGCGGGCGGCCCTCCACCCGCGCCTCGAACAGCACCCGCAGGCCCCGTCCCACGCCCCGGGAGAACGCCTCCTCCAGCGGGCTGAGCACGGCGGGCTGTTCGAACGCTCCCTGGCCGTACGGCGATCCGTCGGCGTAGGCTCCCGTCTGCTGCTGCCCGTACGCCGGGTACGTGCCGTCCTGGCCGTACATCTGCTGGCCGTAGGGCTGTTGGGGCACGAGCTCGCGCAGCGGGATGCGGCGCAGCCGGCAGTCCGGCAGCGGCCTGCTGACCAGCGTGTGCGGGGGGCCCTGGACCGGGCCCATCAGCAGCGTGCCCGCCTCCAGCCGGCCCAGGTGGTGCCAGCGGTCCTGCCCGGCGGCGTCGACCGCGAACAGGTCCATCGCGCCCTCCGCCACCAGCCACAGCACGTGCGGCCCCTCCAGCGGGACGCTGCGCAGCCCGGCGCAGTCGTAGGGGGTGCCGAGTCCGCCGAAGGCGCCCAGCACCAGGTCTCCCGGGCCGTGCGCGGCGGCCACGGGTCCGTGCACCGACGTCATCTCACCGCTCCCTGGCCAGTAGCGCGTACCGGCCGCCGGCCGCCACCAGTTGCTCGTGCCGCCCGCGTTCCACGATCCGGCCGCGGTCGAGCACCACGATCTCGTCGCTGTCGCGCACCGTGCTGAGCCGGTGCGCGATGACCACGCACGCGCAGCCGCGCCGCCGCAGGTTGTCCATGATCAGCTGCTCGGTCTCCGCGTCCAGCGCGCTGGTCACCTCGTCCAGCACCAGCACGCTGGGCCGGCGCACCAGCGCGCGGGCGATCTCCAGCCGCTGCCGCTGCCCGCCGGAGAAGTTGCGGCCGTCCTGCTCGACCCGGCAGCGGATGCCGCCAGGCCGCCGGGCCACCACGTCGTGGACGGCCGCGTCCTGCAGCGCCTCCACCACGGCCTCGTCGGTGATCGAGGGGTCCCACAGCGCCACGTTGTCCCGCACGGTGCCCTCGAAGAGGAACACGTCCTGGTCCACGAAGGACACCGAGGCCGACAGCGCGGTGCGGGGGATGTCGGCGAGCAGTTGCCCGTCGATGCGGATGTCGCCCTCCCACGGCCGGTACAGGCCCGAGATCAGCCGGGAGACCGTCGACTTGCCGCTGCCGGAGCCGCCGACAACGGCCACCTGCCGGCCCGGCCCGACCGACAGCGAGAAGTCGGTGAGCAGCGGCGCGTCCAGCGGGCTGTAGCCGAAGGAGATGTTCTCCAGCGTCACGTGGCCGGCCAGCCGCCGGAAATCGTCGTCGGGGCCGCGGGTGTGCACCGGGTCGGCCGGGAAGCTCTCCACGTCCTTGAGCCGGGCCAGGTCGGCGGCGAAGTCCTGGGCCCGGCCGGCCACGCCGTTCAACCGGGTGACGGGCGCCGTGAATCCGGTCACCAGTGCCTGGAAGGCGACCAGCAGGCCGACGGAGATCCGGCCCTCCACCGCCCGCTGCCCGCCGATGAGCAGGATGAGCGCGCTGTTCACCGACGCCAGGGTCGGCGCCACCACGGCCAGCACCGCGCTCGGTACGCCGAGCCGCTGCTGCCCGTCCAGGGTGGCGGCGTGCTGCCCGGCCCAGCGGCCGAACCAGCCGTTCTCCCCGCCGGTGGCCTTCATCGTCTCGATGGACTGGAGTCCGCCGTAGGAGGTGTTGGTCAACCGCGCGGTGTCGGCCCGCAGTTTGTGCGTGCCCGTCGCCCGCAGGCGGACCACCACCCGCATCGCGACCACGTTGCACAGCGCCACCAGGATGCCCAGCAGGGTCAGTTGGGGATCGTAGGTCCACAGCAGCACGGCGTAGAGCAGCACGACCACCGCGTCGACGCCGGCCGCGGCCAGGTCGCGCGCCAGGGTCTCGGCGACCGAGTCGTTGGACTGGAGCCGCTGCACGAGGTCGGCGGGATTGCGCTGGGCGAAGAACTGCACGGGCAGCCGCAGCAGATGGCGCATGAAGCGGGCGCTGCTGAGCGTGGAGGAGATGATCCGCCCGCGCAGCAGGTTCGCCTGCTGCACGGCGGTCAGCGCCGCCGTGGCCGCCAGCAGCACGCCCATGGACGTGAACAGCACGCCCAGCAGGGAGGTGTGACCGCCGATCAGGAACATGTCGATATAGGTACGGCTCAGCGCCGGCACCGCCGCCCCGGTCAGCACCAGCAGGAAGCTGGCGACCACCGCGGCCAGCATCGCCCAGGAGGTGCCGCGCAGCCGGGCCGGCAGCACGCCCAGCACGCCCGGCTTGCGGCCGCCGGGACGGAAGTCGGCGCCCGGCTCGAAGGTCAGCACCACCCCGGTGAAGCTGGTGTCGAACTCCTCCTCGGTGACGAACCGGCGCCCGCGGGCCGGGTCGTTGATGTGCACCCCGCGCCGGCCGAGCCTGCGGCTCATGCCGTCGTAGACGACGTAGTGGTTGAACTCCCAGAACAGCACGGCGGGGGGCGCCACTTCGGCCAGCGCGGCCGGCTCCATCTGCATGCCCTTGGCCGTCAGGCCGTGCCGGCGGGCGGCCTTGAGCACATTGCTGGCCCGGGAGCCGTCGCGGGACACCCCGCAGTCGATGCGCAGCTCCTCCAGCGGCACGTGCCGGCCGAAGTGCCCGAGCACCATGCCCAGCGCGGCGGCGCCGCACTCCACGGCCTCCATCTGGAGCACGGTGGGGGTGCGTACTCCCTTGGGCCGGCGGCCCTTCGGGCGCTTCTGCCGCGCGGCCGGCTCGGGGCGGTGGCGGCGGCGGTCGGGCGCGGCGGCGGCGCGCGTGCCGTGCCGGGGGCTCACGGCAGCAGCCAGTCGAGCGGATGCTGAGCGGACAGCACGACGGAGGCGGTGACCGGCGTCAGCGAGTCCAGGGCCCGCGGCGGGCCGTCCGGAGTCGACCACCGGTAGCCGGACTTCGTGTCCGGGGTCGGGTCGAGCCGGACCACGACGGCGGTCGGGGCGCCCTTGGCGGAGAAGGCGTCGCCGAACTGCTCCTCGCCGAGGAAGTCGGTGATCTGCGCGCGGGTCTGGGGGGTGCCGCCGACGGCCTGGACCCTGCCGCTCAGCGTCCCGTACCGCTTGGCGGACACCGTCTGCACGGTCAGCCGCACGGAGGCGCCCACCGGGATGCCCTCCGCGTCATGGCCGGTGAGGTAGAGCATCGCCACCAGCGGGTTGCCGCTGCCGGCGAGGTGTTCGAGCGTCGCCACGTTCGCGCCGGTGGCGACCACCGAGCCGATCCGGGCGGTCAGCGCGAGCAGCCGGCCGGGGGCGACCATGCGGACGGTCTGCACGCCGGTGCCGGTGCGGACCTGGAGCAGCGGGGCCCCGGCCGCGAGCGTCTGCCCCGGCTGCGCCCGCACGCCCACCACCTGCCCGGCCAGCGGGCTCTGCAGCACGTAACTGCCCTGCGCGCGGGCGAGGATGCCGGGCGCGTGCACCTTGGAGGACACGGTGCCGGTCACCGCCCACACCGCTGCCGCGGCCAGCACCACGAGCGTGACGGCCAGCACCAGGCCGCCCTGCGGCCGGGCCAGCCGCACCGGGAGGTCAAGCTCCTCGGGTGACTGAAGCCTGGACAGTGCGTTGCGCCGGAACTCCACGGGCCCCTTTCCCCGCCTTTCCTGGGTCGTGCCGGATGTGCCTCGGCCGGGGCCGGCCGCCGGGCTCCCACGGATCCCGGGGCCAAACCCCCATGAACCCCGGGGCCTTGTCGGCCCCGGGGTTCATGACGGTCTGGACGTCGAAGACGTCTCAGAGACCGACGATGCCCGTCAGCTGGGTGGCGTCCACACCGGTGACACCCTGCACCAGACCGGTCACCTGGGACACGGAGGGCAGCGGCGGCAGCATGGCGTCGACGGTGGCGACGGTCTGAACGACCGGGCCGAGCAGACCGCCGGAGACGCTGTCCAGGTCGGCGTCGGAAATCTCACGGGTCTCGACCTGAGCGGTGTCCTTGCGCATGAGTGCGAATTCCTTTCGAGGGGGGTATAGCCAAGAGATATCGGCCGGTCCGGTGTCATCACTGATAACGGACACAGCGATTCAGACGGTCGTCCGAGGCCCGGGACAATCCGGAAATGCGTTCTTCCGACTTCCGTCTGGCCCCAGATGTAAGCACTTCACGGGCCGCACGGCCACCAGCGGATCCGCCGAAACGACACTTCACCCGGGCCGGGTCCGGCCCTCGCCCACGGCATGGGGACGACTTCTTCACGTCTTCCGCTTAACTGCCCCCCGGGTCGCCGTCATTCGCGCACCGCACTCGAACACCCCTACGCCAAACGTGGGTGTCGGACGGTCGATGCGGAGATCGGTCGAGGAAATGTGCAGCTTCTGCACGGCGGATGTGCGGAACGGTCGATATCCGTATCCGACCTCCGGGGCGGTCGCGGCGGAGTTGATGGCCTCATGGGTGGCGATGTCCGGACATTCCGACGCCGTCCGGAGCGTTGTCGGACCCCCTGGGTAACTTGTGGATCAGTGACCACGGGGGTGAGGAGCACCACATGGGGGACGCAGGGCTCACGGGAACGGCGGCCGCGTACTGGTTGGCCGGGCGGGGGACGACCGGGGCGCTGGTGAAGGGGCTGCGCGAGCGCACCCTGATCCTGCTGGCCCGCGGGTACGAACTGCCGCGCGCGCTGACGGAGGCCGTCGCCGCCTCCGGCGACCGGGAACTGACGCTCGCGCTGGCCGACAACCTGTCGACCGGGTGCCTGTTCGGCGGCACCGGCCTGCTCCTGGCCCGGCTCGGCGATCCCGAGGTGGGCGCGGTCCTCTACGTGCCGGAGCGCGGGAACGTCGGCACCTTTCCCGTCCGCAGGGAGGTGCTCGCCCACGCCGATCCCGCCGAGCCGGGCTGGCGGGCGCCGGGCGGACTCGTCGAGCGGATCCAGGCCACGACGGACCCGGACGCCCTGGACCCGGCCGTGCACGCCCGGTTCCCCGAACTGGTCGCCTGGGCGCTGCGCCACCGCGGCGACCGGGTGCCGGCGGCCATGGCGGTCGCCGCCTGCCGGCGGGTGTACGAGGACGGCGGGCGGGAGGCGCTGCGCACCCTGGCCGGCCTCCTGCCGCCCTGGGGGGAGATCGCCCACCCGGAGCTGTCCGGCCTGCTCACGGCGGCGCTCGACGCGCCCGACCCGCTCGGCGTCCTGGCGGCCGAGCCCACCTTCACCCACGAACTCGCCTTCCGGATGCGGAGGTCCACCGGCTGGTGGGGGCCCTGGGACGTCGAGCTCGATGGGGACGCGTTGCTGGCCGAGCACGCCCGCCTGCCCTTCCACGCCGACGCGATCATGACGTTCACCCGGTTCCCCGGATGCCCGCGGGACCTCGCCATGGAGGCGCTCCGGGCCGACCCGGCCGGCACCGCGATCCGGGGCAGGGGCCCGCTGCCGGTGGACGCGCTGCTGGAGGTGCTGCCGAAGCTGTGGCCGGAGCAGCAGCTCAACGTCCTCTCGGGGGCGCTGAAGGACGGCCGGCTGACGGCGGACACGGTGCTGGCGCGGGTGCGGCCCGCGCGGATCGCCGTGCGGAGCGTGCTCGCCGCGGGCGCCGGGCAGGGCCCTGCCCGCGCGTCGGTGGCCGGGGTGCTGGCGCCGCTGGGGGCGGACGCCGCCGCCTGGGTGGCGCTGTACCGGCTGGCCGGACGGTTCGAGGGCACCGCCCCGGAACTGGTCGCGCAGGCGCTGGCCCGGGCCGACCGGAGCGCCGCGACCTGGCCGCGGCCGGCGCAGCCCACCTACCCGGCCCGGGAGCCGGAGGACCCCCGCAGGATCTTCCAGCAGCTCTTCCTGTGCGCCCCGCCGCAGGTCCAGGAAGCCCTGTTACCCGTACTGGACGGCCGCGCGGTCCAGCACCTGCTGGTCTTCGGCCGCCCCTCGCCCCGGCTGCGGGCACGCGCCGTCGCCGTCCACGGCCGGTCGGCGCTGCTGGCCACCGCCTCCCGCTGGGACCTGCCCGCCGAGGTGGTCGAGGAGTTGCTGGACCTCGACGACCCCGAGATCAACGCGCGGCTCTACCTCTACGGCGCCATCGCCACCGAGGAGCGGGTGCGGATCCTGGCCGGCCGGGGCCGCGGCGGCGGGGAGGTCCCGGTCCACCCCGGCCTGCTGGAGGACCTGTTGCAGGTCAAGGCACCGCACCGGCGGCACTGGCACACCGCCGGGCACTTCTCCGGCGACCCCGACGTCCTGCGCCACACCCTCGCCAGGTGCCGGATGCACACCGAGGCGGGCTGGCTGCGGGCGGTGGTCCGGCTGTGGGAGCGGCACGGCCGGGCGGAGGTGGGGGAGTTCCTCGACGAGCGGGAGTTCCCCGGCAGCACCTCGGCCAAGCACCCCATGCCCGCGGCCGTGCGGGCCGTCGTCCGCCGGGCGGTGGACGACCCCGACGGGCTGCCCGAGCTGCGCCGGCGGCTGGCCGCCGAGGAGGACCCGAGGCGGCAGACGGCACGGCTGCGCCGGGCGGGCGCGCACACGGTCCGCGACCAGGTGCGCTACCTGGTCGAGGAGGGCGGGACACTGCCCTGGAAGGAGTTGTTGGCCACCCACGTGACCGAGCCGCTGCCCGCGCCGCTGCTGGCCGCCCTCGCCGAGGCCGCGGACTGCCCGTACGAACTGCTGCTGGCGGCGCTGGCCGCGCGGGAGTTCCCGCCCCGCGCCGAGGGCATGGACTGGCTGCCCGCGACCCTGGACGAGGGGCGGCTGACCACGGCCGACCTGCTGCGCCACGCCCGGCCCGCCGCCGCCGTGTTCGGCTTCCTCACCGCGACGGACGTCAACCGCCTTCCCCACCGGCCCCGTTGGCGGCCGCCCTACCGTGAGGCGCTGGCCCTGGTCCGCCGCCACCTCACCGACGCCCCCGCGTGGGCGGCCGCGATCGACCTCCTGCCGGAGTTCCCCGGCACGCTCGCCGAGCTCATACGCGCCGCGGGCCGGGAGGGTGCGGCGCCGACCGATCCGGGCGCGGCTCCGGGCGGTCACGGAAATTCGGTCGGCGAGCGGTGGCGCGGCCCGGGCGACGAGGCGGGCGCGGTCAGCCAGCGGTAACGCTGCCCCGGGCGGTCAGGCGGGCGCCGTCAGCCAGCGGTAGCGCAGCTCCGGGCGGCCCACCTGCCCGTACAGCGGGCTGCGGGCCGCCCGCCCTGCCTCGACCAGGTGCTCCAGGTAGCGCCGGGCCGTGATCCGCGAGATGCCGACCGTCTCGGCCGCGGCGGTCGCGGTGAGCCCGTCCGGCGCCACCCGCAGGGCGTTGACGACCGTCTCCAGGGTGGGGGCGCTGAGCCCCTTGGGCAGCACGGCGGGCCCCGGGGCCCGCAGCGCGGCCAGCGCGCGGTCCACCTCGTCCTGGCCGCTCGCCTCGCCGTCCGAGGCGCGGAACCGGGCGTAGGCCACCAGGCGGTCGCGCAGCGTGGCGAACGCGAAGGGCTTGAGGATGTACTGGACGACGCCGAGCGAGACGCCCTCGCGCACCACGGCCAGGTCGCGGGCCGAGGTGACCGCGATGACGTCCATGCGGTGCCCGGCCGCCCGCAGCACGCGCGCGAGTTCGAGGCCGTGCCCGTCGGGCAGGTGGAGGTCCAGCAGGATCAGGTCGACCGGCACCCGTTCGACCAGCCGCCGGGCCTCGCCCGCGAGGCGCGCCCGGCCCACGGTGGCGAACCCGGGCACCCGGTCGACGTACAGCGCGTGCGCGTCGGCCGCCACGGGATCGTCCTCGACCACGAGGACACGTATGTCCGCCTGGCTCATGACGTGTCTTGTACCACATCCGGGCCGGCCGGCGACCGCCGCGAACCCGCGGGCGGGCTCCCGGCCGCACCTGCCGGCGCCTGCCCCGGCGGGCGCTCGCCCGCCTCGAGCAGCGGGAGCCGGGCGGTGAAGACCGCGCCGCCGCCTGCCGCCTCGGTCAGCCGCAATGTGCCGCCGCAGCGGGTGACGGTCTGCCGGGCCAGGGCGAGGCCCAGGCCGCGGCCCCCGGCGGGCGCGGGCTTGGTGGACCAGCCGCGTTCGAAGACCGCCTCGGCGTCGTCCGCGGGGATGCCGGGACCGGTGTCGGCCACGCGCAGGTGCAGGTGGCCGGATTCGCGGCGGACGGTGACCGTGACGCGCGCGGCGGCCAGCCCCTGCGTGGCGTCCAGCGCGTTGTCGATGAGGTTGCCCAGGATCGTCACCAGGTCCCGGGCCGAGGGCGGGGGAGCGGGCAGCCCGTCGTCCAGCCGGCTGTCCGGGGTGATCACCAGCTCCACGCCCCGCTCACCGGCCAGCGCGGCCTTGCCGAGCAGCAGCGCGGCGAGCACCGGCTCGTCGACGGCCGCGACCACCCGGTCGGTGAGCGCCTGGGCCAGCCGCAGTTCGGAGGTGGCGAAGTCCACGGCCTCGTCGGTGCGGCCGAGTTCGACCAGCGAGACCACCGTGTGCAGGCGGTTGGCCGCCTCGTGGGCCTGCGCGCGCAGCGCCCGGCTGAAGCCGCGCTCGGAGTCCAGTTCGCCCAGCACGACCTGGAGTTCGGTGTGGTCGCGCAGGGTCACCATGGTGCCGCTCTGCTCCCCGCCGGAGACGGGCGAGGTGTTGACCACGACGACCCGCTCGGAGGTCAGGTGCGGCTCGTCCACCCGCGCCCGCGGCGACAGCAGCGCCCCGGTCAGCCCCTCCGGCAGACCGAGCCCGGTGACGTGGCGCCCCACGGCGTCCGCCCCGAGGCCCAGCAGTTCGCGGCCGGCGTCGTTGATGAGCGCGATCCGCTGCTCGCCGTCGAGCAGCAGCAGGCCCTCGCGGACGGCGTGCAGCGCGGCCTGGTGGTAGTCGTACAGCCGGTGCAGCTCACCGGCGTTCATGCCGTGGGTGTGGCGGCGCAGCCGGGCGTTGACCAGGTAGGTGCCCGCGCCGCTGAGCGCCAGCGCCGCCGCCGCGACCGCGACGAGCGCGGCCAGCTGCCCGCGCACGCGCGCGGTGATCTTCTGCACGGTGATGCCGGAGCTGACCAGCCCGACGATCCGGCCGCCGGAGCGGACGGGGGTGATCACCCGCACCGACGCGCCCAGCGTCCCGGTGTAGGTCTCGGAGTAGGTGCGCCCCTGGAGGGCGGGCGCGATGTGGCCCAGGTAGCGCTTGCCTATCTGCCGCGGGTCGGGGTGCGTCCACCGCACCCCGCGGGTGTCCATGATCGTGACGAAGTCCACGCCGGCGTCGTGCTGCACCGCCACCGCGTACGGCTGGAGCAGCGCGCTGGGGTCGGGGGAGGCGATGGCCCGGGCCACCGAGGGCGCGTCGGCGACCGAGCGGGCGACCACGGTCGCCTGGCGGCGCGCCGCCTGCTCGGTCTGCCGGCCCTCGCTGACCCAGGTGAAGACCGCGCACCCGGTCACGGCCAGCGCGATCAGCACCGCCTGCATGGCGAACAGCTGCCCGGCCAGGCTCCGGGGATACGGCACGCGGGGCCTTCGCACGGCCGTCACCGCCTTCCGGGGTGCTCGTGAACTCAACGAACGCAATGGTGACGCCCCTCGCCGGGGCGGCGATAGTCACGGCAACCGCCAGGGCGTGAGCCGCACGCACGGGCGCGGGTCCGGGCCGCCGGTGCCGGCGGAGCGGGCCACGCCGAGGACGTCGTCAAGGAGGACACCCGTGTCCGCAACTCCGGTGGTGCCGGCCACCCGCAGGGACCGCACCCACTATTTGTACCTCGCCGTGATCGTCGCGGTGCTGCTCGGCATCGCGACCGGCTTCCTGTGGCCGCACTTCGCCACCGAACTCAAACCGCTCGGCACCGGATTCGTCAGCCTGATCGAGATGATGATCTCGCCGATCATCTTCTGCACGATCGTGCTCGGCGTCGGCTCCGTGCGCAGCGCCGCCCGGGTCGGCCGGGTCGGCGGCCTGGCCATCGGCTACTTCCTGGTGATGTCGGCGGTGGCGCTGGCCATCGGCCTGGTCGTCGGGAACATCCTGCACCCCGGGGACGGGCTGCACCTCACCGACACCGCCCGGCACGTCGGGCACACGGCGGCGGCGAACGCCCACGAGGGGCCCGTCGACTTCGTGCTCGGCATCATCCCCACGACCTTGGTGTCGGCCTTCACCGAGGGCCAGGTGCTCCAGACCCTGCTGGTCGCGCTCCTGGTCGGCTTCGCGCTCCAGGCGATGGGCCCGGCCGGGCAGCCGGTGCTGCGCGGGGTGGAACACCTGCAGAAGCTCGTCTTCCGGGTGCTGTCCATGATCCTGTGGGCGGCGCCGGTGGGCGCGTTCGGCGCGATGGCGGCGGTGGTCGGCGAGACCGGCACCGACGCGCTCAAGGCGCTCGGCACGATCATGCTCGGCTTCTACGTCACCTGCGCCCTGTTCGTGCTGGTGGTGCTCGGGCTCATGCTGCGGCTGGCCGCGGGGGTCAACCTGCTGCACCTGCTGCGCTACCTGGGGAGGGAGTTCCTGCTCATCCTGTCCACGTCGTCCTCGGAGTCGGCGCTGCCGCGGCTGATCGCGAAGATGGAGCACCTCGGGGTGGGGCGGCCGGTGGTCGGCATCACCGTGCCGGCCGGGTACTCCTTCAACCTCGACGGCACGATGATCTACCTGACCATGGCCTCGCTGTTCATCGCGGACGCCCTCGACCGGCCGCTCGGGATCGGCCAGCAGATCGGGCTGCTGCTCTTCATGATGGTCGCCTCCAAGGGCGCGGCCGGCGTCTCCGGCTCGGGGATCGCCGTGCTCGCCAGCGGGCTCCAGTCCCACCAGCCCGCGCTCGTCGACGGTGTCGGGCTGATCATCGGGATCGACCGCTTCATGAGCGAGGCGCGGGCGCTGACGAACTTCGCCGGCAACGCGGTCGCCACGCTGCTCATCGGCAAGTGGGTCGACGACGTGGACATGGCCCGCGTGAAGCTCGTCCTCGCCGGTGAACTCCCCTTCGACGAGACGACGTTGGTGGACACCGGGGCGTCCGGGCCCGCGCCTGCCGCCGAGCTCCGGCCCGAGCCGGCCGCTTGAGCACGCGCCGGTGCGTGCGGGGCGCCGGGGCCTTCCCGGCGCCCCGCACGGTGCGTTCTCCCGTCGCGCGGGCAACGCCGGGGGACGTGAGAGGTGTTGACGGGGGTGGAGCGCGGGTCTAGGGTCGCGGCGCCCACGCGTTCGAACATTCTTCGACAAACTCGCACGTGTCTGATCAAGGGGAGCCGCAGTGGAGTTGACACGCCGTGCCTTCGGGACTCTGACGGGTTCCACCCTCCTCTCCCTCGCCCTGCCGGCCGGCACGGGCAGCGCCGCGGCGCCGACCGCGTCCCCGTCCCCGAGCCCCGCGCCGGGAACGGTCACCTTCGACCCCTACTCGATGCTCATCGACGGCCGCCGCGTCCCCCTGTGGTCGGGCGAGATGCACCCCTTCCGGCTGCCGAGCCCGTCGCTGTGGCGGGACGTCCTGCAGAAGATGCGCGCCAACGGCTACAACGCCGTGAGTGTCTACGTCTCGTGGAACTACCACTCGCCCGCCCCCGGTTCCTACGACTTCACCGGCGTCCGCGACCTCGGCCGCTTCCTGCGCACCGCCGCCGAGACCGGCCTGTACGTGATCGCGCGACCGGGCCCGTACATCAACGCCGAGGTGGACGCGGGCGGTTACCCCGGCTGGCTGGCCACGACCGCCGGCCGCGCCCGCGGCGACGACCCGACCTACCTCGGGTACGTCGACGAGTGGCTGACCGCGGTGAACGCCGTCATCAGCCGGCACCTTTACACCACGGGCGAAGGCAGCGTCGTGCTCTACCAGTTGGAGAACGAGTACGCCTCGCACACCGCGGACGCCACCGGCCGGGGCTACATGTCCCACCTGTACGAGAAGGTCCGCGCGGACGGCATCGACGTGCCGCTGTTCCACAACGACAAGGGCCGCAACGGCTATTGGACGCCGGGCAGCTTCCCCACCGGCGGCGAGGAAGGCCGCTACCTGTACGCGTTCGACGGCTACCCCTCGCCGTCGTCCACGCCCCCGGACTGGGGCTTCTTCGGCACCGGCGGCGCCAAGGGCGGCGCGACCGCCAGCCCGCTGACGCCGGGCTTCACGGCCGAGTTCGGCGGGGGCTGGTTCGACCCGTGGGGCGGGGCGGAGTTCGGCGGGCTGGGCTACGCCGAGTCGCGCCGCACCCGCGACGCCGCCTACGAGCGCCGCTTCTACCTCACCAACCTCGCCAACGGCATCAAGGTCCACAACGTCTACATGACCTTCGGCGGCACCTCGTGGGGCTGGATCCCCGCGCCGGTCGTGTACACCTCCTACGACTACGGCGCCGCCATCGACGAGGCCCGCAACCTCACCTCCAAGGTGGTGCCGATGCACCAGATCGGCATGATGCTGGAGTCCTTCCCGGACCTGGCGGCACTGGACCGGGCCGGCGACGTCACCGCCACGACGCCGGCCGGCGGCCCCGCCGTCCGCGTCTACCACCTCACCTCGCCCGAACACGGCTCGCACGTCTACCTGGTGCGCAACGACTCCTCCGCCGACGCGGTGTGCGCCCTGCCGGTCGAGACGGCCGCGGGCGCCGTCACCGTGCCCGTCGGTGGTGACGGCCTGCGGGTCGTGGGCAAGGACATGAAGCTGCTCGCCACCGGCCTCTCGCTCGGGAACCGCACCCTGCGCTGGACCACCGCCCAGCCGATGCTGCGGATGCCCGGCGACGGCCTCGACCTGGCCGTGCTCACCGGCCGCCCCGGCGACCCCGTCGAAGCCGTCCTCGACTGCGCCGCACCGCCGTCGGCCACCGTTCTGGCCGGCGACGCGCAGACGGTGTACGACGCCGACGCCGGCACCCTGCGCGTCAACACCGTGCTCGGCGGGCTGACCCGGGTGCTGGTGCGCGGCGGCGGCTGCGACACCCCGCTGCTCCTGCTGTTCGCCGACGATCCCGCCTCCGCCGTGCTGTGGTCGCCCGCGGCCGACGGCGGGCCCGTGCTCGTGCGCGGTCCGGCGCTGGTGCGCACCGCCGAGCGGACCGGCGCCGTGCTGCGGCTGACCGGCGACACCACCGAGGACTGCGACCTGGAGGTGTGGGCGCCGGATCGGGTCAAGGAGATCCTGTGGAACGGCCGCCGCGTGGCGGCCCGCGCCACCGCGTCGGGCGGCCTCGCCGCCGTCGACCGGCTGACCGGCCCGCGCCCCGTGACGCTGCCCGCCCTGACCGGCTGGCGGTACGCGGAGGAGAACCCCGAGTCCGACCCGGCCTTCGACGACTCCTCCTGGCGGGTCTGCGACCTCACCACCTCGCACAGCACCACGCCGGTGCCGGCCGGCTCCCCGGTGCTGTTCGCCGACGACTACGGCTTCCACTACGGCGACGTCTGGTACCGGGCACAAGTGGCCGACGCGGCGGAGGCCGCGACGCTCGCGCTGTCGTACGCCACCGGCACCCAGGGCCTGCTGATGGCCTGGTGGGACGGCCGCCCGCTCGGCACCCACCGGATGCCCGTTCCGGCCAAGTCCCAGGACACGCAGGGGACCTGGACGGCCACCGCGGCCTTCCCCGTCCCCGCCGGCCTCGGCGGCGAGGGGCCGCACACGGTGGCCGTGCTCGTCCGGAAGATGGCGCACGAGGAGGACGGCGGCGCCAACGACGCCTTCAAGTCCGCGCGCGGGCTGACCCTGGCCACCCTCGACGGCTCCTCCGCCGCCCTGGCGTGGCGGATCCAGGGCGGGACGGCCGGCGACGCGGTCCGCGGTCCGCTCAACACCGGCGGCCTGTACGGGGAGCGCGCCGGCTGGCACCTGCCGGACTTCCCCGACCGGCACTGGCAGCGCGTCCCGCTGCCGAGTGCGCGGGTGCGGCAGGGCGTGTCCTGGTACCGCACCGCCTTCACGCTCGACCTCGACGGGGGAGTGGACGCGTCCGTCGGGCTGACCCTCGACGACGACCCGGCCCGCGCCTACCGGGTGCAGATCTTCCTCAACGGCTGGAACATGGGCCAGTACGTCAACGACGTCGGCCCGCAGCACACGTTCGTGCTGCCGGCCGGGGTGCTGCGGACCCGGGGGAGCAACACCCTGGCGCTGGCGGTGCTGGCCGACGGCACCACACCGGCCGGCCCCGGCGCGGTGTCGCTCACGCTGCTCGGGTGCGTGGCAGGCGGGGTGCCGGTGGAGCCGGTCCGCTCACCCGGCTACGGAGAGACGGAGCCGCCGGTGTGACGGGGGCGCCGGTGTGACGGCCGGCGGCGTGACGGGGCCCGGCGTGGCCGGACGGGGCTCGGGGCAGGAGGCTGGCGCGTCAGTGCGTCAGTGCGTTCACCGACACGATGAACAGCCCGAGCAGCACGTCCACCGCGCCGACCCGGCAGGCCGCGGGCCAGCTCTGCCCGGCCGCCCGGGCCGCCCACAGCCCCCAGCCGAAGAGGGCGACCGTGTTGAGGGTCAGCGACACGTCGAGGGCGCCGTTCTCGCTCCACCACCCGGCGGCCGCGCCCAGCAGCGCGGCCACCGTCGGCAGCGCGGCGACCACCAGCGGCCACTCGCCCAGCACCGAGCGGACGGTGGCCGAGGTGACCCGCGGCCCGCCGGGCAGGTGGTGGGAGATGGCGTGTGCGTAGCCGTGCGCGGCCGCGGCGGTCAGCGCCGCCACCAGGATCCAGGTCGCGTCGTAGCTCGGGTCGGGCGCGCCCTCCTCGCTGCCGAGGGCGGAGGCCAGCGCGCTGGCCAGCACCGTCCCGTACACCCCGCCGAACAGCAGGCGCTGCAACGACTCGTCGCGTCGCGGGGGAGTCCAGACCTGGGCCACGGCGTCGCCTCTCGTACGAAATGTGGTCTTCCGCACGATATAGGGGCATCGCTGCCCGGGGTCGGAGCGACGGACGGGGCGGCCGGGTCGGTGCCGCGGTTCCGTTTGTCGGAACCGTTGCGCTCGATGGAGGGAGGTGCAACACTTCCGGACGCTAAGCGACTCATTCGAACATATGACAACAGTCACCCACACAAGTTCGCGGCCATGCCCGGCGGCTGACGTGGAGGTAGAAATGGTTCGGCGCTGTCTGGCGGCCTGCGCGGCCGTCGTCATGATGATCGCCCTGGCCGTCGGCGCCGGATCCCCCGCGAGCGCGGCACCGCCGACGCGCGCGGCGGCCGCCGCCCAGGACGGCCAGAAGGCCCAGGCCCACACCGTCACCTACGACGGATACTCGTTCCTGATCGACGGCAAGCGGACCTACCTGTGGTCCGGGGAGTTCCACTACTTCCGGCTGCCGAGCCAGGAACTGTGGCTGGACGTGCTCCAGAAGATGAAGGCGGCCGGCTTCAACGCCGTCTCGCTGTACTTCGACTGGGGCTACCACTCGCCCGCGCCCGGGGTCTACGACTTCACCGGCGTCCGCGACGTGGACAAACTCCTCGACATGGCCGACCAGTTGGGCATCTACGTGATCGCCCGCCCCGGCCCGTACATCAACGCCGAGGTGGACGGCGGCGGCTTCCCCGACTGGCTGTCCACGAAGGCGGGCAACACCCGCACCGGAGACCCGGAGTACCTGAAGTACTCCGACGAGTGGCAGACGCAGATCGACCGCATCCTCGCCCGCCACCAACTCACCGACGGCACCGGCTCGGTGATCGAATACCAGGTCGAGAACGAGTACTACAACGGCAACGCCGCCGGCCGCGCCTACATGACGCACCTGGAGGACAAGGCCCGGGCGGACGGCATCACCGTGCCGCTGGTCGGCAACAACAACGGCACCTTCAACTCCGGTGACGGCGCCCTCGACGTGGACGGCGCCGACTCCTACCCGCAGGGCTTCAACTGCTCCAACCCCGCCAAGTGGAGCGGCGTGCCGGACATCAGCTACGACCACCCGGCCGGGAAACCGCTGGAGACCGCCGAGTTCCAGGGCGGCGCCTTCGACCCGTGGGGCGGCCCCGGCTACGACAAGTGCGCGCAGCTGATCAACGACCAGTTCGCCGACGTCTTCTACAAGCAGAACATCGCCGTCGGCGCCACCTCGCAGAGCTTCTACATGACCTACGGCGGCACCAACTGGGGCTGGCTGGGCATGCCGGAGAACTACACCTCCTACGACTACGGCGCCGCGATCCGCGAGACCCGGCAACTGGACCCGAAGTACGACCAGGACAAGCTGATCGGCTACTTCACCCAGGCCGTCGCCCCGCTCACCAAGACCGACCTGCTGCCCGCGGCGCCCACCGACAACCCGAAGATCGTGGACACCGCCCGCCGCAACCCCGACACCGGCACCCAGTTCCACGTCGTCCGGCACGCCGACTCCACCGCGACCGGCACCGACTCCGCGCACATCACCATCGACCTGGGCGCGCACCCCGGCTACACCTACGACGACCCTGACAGCGCCCTGTCGTACACCGGCACCTGGTCGCACGTCGGCGCCGAGCAGAACTACACCGGCGGCGACTACCAGCACACGGAGTCCTTCTCCAGCACCGCCGGCGACAGCGCGAGCGTGGACTTCACCGGCACCGGCGTGAAGTGGATCAGCAACCTCGACGGCAACCACGGCATGGCCGACGTCTACCTGGACGGCACCAAGGCCGCCACCGTGGACCTGTACGCGGCGAACAAGCAGAACCAGTACGTCGCCTACCAGGCCACCGGCCTGACCGACGGCCCGCACACCCTGAAGATCGTGGCGACCGGCACCAAGAACGCCTCGGCCAGCGGCACCTTCGTGACCGTCGACGCCGTCGACGTGATCACCGGCGACCAGCCGGCCGCGCCCGTCTACACCGTGCCGCAGCAGCCGGGCACCGGCATCGGCCTGAACGGCCGCGCCTCGAAGATCATCGTCGCCGACTACGACCTCGGCGGGAACCAGCTCCAGTACTCCACCTCGGAGATCATGACCGACGCGCTCATCGCCGGCCGCGAGGACGCCGTGCTCTACGGCGACCACGGCTCCGACGGCGAGACGGTCCTCAACTACCCGACCCGGCCCACCGTCACCGTCACCGGCGGCGCGGTGACCTCCACCTGGGACCCGGCCACCGGCGACCTGCGGCTCAACTACCAGCACACCGGCCTGACCCGGGTGCGGATCACCGGTGGGAAGCACCCGCTGCTCCTGCTGCTCGCCGACACCGACACCGCCAAGACCTTCTGGCGGCAGGACACCGCGGCCGGACCCGTCCTGGTGCGCGGCACCCACCTGCTGCGCGGCGCCGTCTCGCACGGCAGCCGGCTGGACCTGACCGGCGACACCGGCAGCGACGGCGCCGTGGAGGTCTTCAGCGGCGCGAGGACCGTCACCTGGAACGGGGCGCCCGTCCCCACCCTGGCGACCGCCACCGGCAGCCGCACCGGCACCCTGCCGACGGCCGCCGCGATCACCCTGCCCGCGCTGACCGGCTGGAAGCACACCGAGGAGTCGCCCGAGGCGCAGCCCGGGTTCGACGACTCCACCTGGCAGGTGGCCGACAAGACCACCAGCAACAGCACCACCACCCCCGGCACGCTGCCCGTGCTGTTCGCCGACGACTACGGCTTCCACACCGGCAGCACCTGGTACCGCGGCCGCTTCACCGGCACCGGCAAGGAGACCGGCATCACCTTGTCCGCGCAGAGCGGCGGCGGCGCCGCGGCCTCCTCGGTGTGGCTCAACGGAGTCTTCCTCGGCAGCTCCACCAAGGACGGCCAGGCCACCTACACCTTCCCGGCCGGCGCGCTGAAGGAGGGCGCGGGCGACGCCGAAAACGTGATATCCGTCCTGACCGTCAACATGGGCCACGAGGAGGACTACAACGAGTCCAACGGCAGCAAGGCCGCCCGCGGCCTGACCGGCGCCGCACTCGTCGGCAACCCGCTGAACACCCTCACCTGGCGGCTCCAGGGCGTCCGCGGCGGCGAGGCCCCGGTCGACACCGTCCGCGGCCCGCTGTCCACCGGCGGGCTGTACGGGGAGCGGGCCGGCTGGATGCTGCCGGGCTACCCCACCGCCGGATGGCAGCCGGTCACCCTGCCCGCCACCGACACCACCCCCGGCGTGTCCTGGTACACCACCGACGTCACGCTGCGCCTGCCCAAGGGTCAGGACACCTCCCTCGGCCTGGAGATCACCGACGACCCGTCCCGGCAGTACCGCGCCGAGATCTACGTCAACGGCTGGGACATGGGCAACTACGTCAACTACCGCGGCCCGCAGCACAGCTTCCCGGTGCCCGACGGGGTGCTGGACCCCCGCGGCCACAACACCGTCACGCTCGCGGTCTGGAACCTCGACGGCACCACCGGCGGGCTCGGCAAGGTGAGCCTGGTGAACTACGGCAGCTACGCGTCCTCGCTGAAGGTCGCGCAGAACCCCGCCCCGGGCTACAACGCGAAGAAGTACGCCATGCCGGCCGCTCCCCGTGCCACCGTCGCCCTGCAGGCGCCCGGATCGGTCGGCGCGGGGCAGCGGTTCACCGCGACCGCGACCGTCTCGGTGCCGGCGGGCGCGCCCGCCGCGCGCAAGGTGACGGCCGCGCTCGCCCTCCCGGACGGCTGGACCGCCGCGCCGGACGGCAGGCAGGACGTCGGCGACGTGGCTCCCGGCGGCTCGGCCACCGTCAGCTGGCAGGTCACCGCGCCCGCGACGGTCGGCAAGGTCAGCGCCTTGACGGTCACCACCCGCCAGACGCAGGACGGCCGCGCCACCACCGCGTCCGACGAACGCACCCTCGGGGCCGTCCCGAAGGCGCCGCCGGCCGGCACCGACCAGGTCAGCGACCTGGACTGGCTGTCGGCCACCAACGGCTGGGGCCCGGTCGAACGCGACCAGAGCGTCGGCAACACCGCGCCCGACGACGGCACGCCGCTCAAGCTCGGCGGCACCGTGTACGCCAAGGGCCTGGGCACCAACTCGCCCAGTGACGTGCTGGTCTACCTGGCCGGGAACTGCACCAGGTTCACCGCCACCGTCGGCGTGGACAACGGAGACCCGGGCACCGTCACCTTCAGCGTCCTGCTCGACGGGAAGGTCCTCACCACCACGCCGGTGCTCAAGGGTTCCTCCGCCCCGGCCGCCATCGACGTGCCGGTCACCGGCGGCCAGGTGCTCGACCTGTCGGTCGGGGACGGCGGCGACGGCAACGGCAACGACCACGGGGACTGGGTGAATCCGGTCCTCACCTGCGACGCCGGCTGAGTCCGTCGGCTCGTCCCCACCGGCACCACGCACCACCGGCCGCCGCCCGGACCTCCCTGGTCCGGGCGGCGACCGCGTTCACGGACGGGTGAGGGCCGTGTGCGGCGTCCGGGTGATCCTGCCGCCACCCGCCCGCCGCCGGCCGGTACGCGCGAGGCGGAGGTCTAGCGTCGGGCCCACCGCGGTCGGCGCGGGGTGGGCCCACCCCGCCGGCCGCCCGGAGCGGGAGGTGAGCGGTGGGGCGCACGAAGCAGCGGGCACGAACGCGCCGCGGCCGGCCGCCGGGGAGCGCCGGCCGGGTCGCCAGGGCGGCGCGGCTGCTGTGCGCCCTGCCGCTGCTGGCCGGCCTGCTGACCGCCTGCGGCTCCGGCGGATCGGGCACCACCACCTTGAACTGGTACAACTTCCCCGACGACTCGGGCGCCCTGGCCACCGCGGCGGCCAACTGCGGTCGCGACTCCGGCGGCCGCTACCGCATCGACTACCACAAGCTGCCGCGCGGCGCCGACGGCCAGCGCCAGCAACTCGTGCGCCGGCTCGCCGCCAAGGACAGCGGGCTCGACATCCTGGGGCTCGACGTCACCTGGCCCGCGGAGTTCGCCGAGGCGAAGTGGATCCTGCCGTGGACCGGCGCCAACCGCCGCGCGGCCGAAGCCGGCACCCTGCCCGTCCCGTTGCGGACCGCCACCTGGAACAGCGCCCTGTACGCCGTCCCGTACAACACCAACACCCAACTGCTGTGGTACCGCACCGACCTGGTGCCGCGGCCGCCCGCCACCTGGGCCGAGATGATCGACATGGCCCGCGACCTGGCCCGGCAGGGCAAGCCGCACTACATCGAGATCCAGGGCGCCCAGTACGAGGGCCTGACGGTGTGGTTCAACACGCTGGTGGAGAGCTCCGGCGGCTCGATCCTCAACAGCACCGCCACCGCGCCCTCGCTCGGCCCGCCCGCCGTCCAGGCGGCCACCATCATGCGGGAGATGGCCCGCTCGCCCGGCGCCGACCCGTCGCTGTCCAACCAGATGGAGGACCAGAACCGGCTGGCGATGGAGTCCGGCACGGCCGCCTTCGAGATCAACTACCCGTTCGTGTATCCCTCGATGCAGGCCAACAACCCCCAGCTGGCCAAGGTCTTCCGCTGGGCGCCCTACCCCGGTGTCGCGCCCGGACGCCGGGCCCGGCCCACCATCGGCGGCATCGACCTCGCGGTCAGTTCGTACTCCCAGCACCCCGCGCTGGCCTTCGAGGCCGCGCTGTGCCTGCGCGACCGCGACAACCAGCTGACCGCCGCCGTCACCGGCGGGCTCCCGCCCACCCTGCGGTCGCTCTACGACGAGCCCTCCTTCCAGAAGAGCTACCCGTTCTCCGCCGAGGTGCTGTCCGCGCTGCAGAACTGCAGCCTGCGGCCCAAGACGCCCGCCTACCAGAACGTGTCCATCGCGGTCTCGCACACCCTCTCGCCGCCGTCGGGGATCAACCCGCAGGGCGACGTCGACACGATCCGCGGCCTGATCGACGACGCACTCCAGTCGAAGGGGCTGATCCCATGAGCACCCTGTCCGGCGCCACCCGCGCCCCGGGCGAGGACACCCGCGCCGCGCTCTCGGAGGGCGCGCGGCAGGAGCGGCGGCTGGGCTGGCTGCTGTGCGCGCCGGCGGTCGTCGTCATGACTCGCGGTCACCGCCTACCCGATCGGCTACGCCGTCTACCTGTCCTTGCAACGCTACGACCTGCGCTTCCCGGACCGGGCCAAGTGGGTGGGGCTGAGCAACTACGGCGACGTGCTCTCCTCCCCGTTCTGGTGGCAGGCGTTCTGGGTCACGCTGCTGATCACCGTGGTGTCGGTGGCCGTGGAACTCGTGCTGGGCTTCGCGCTCGCCCTGGTCATGCACCGGACGATCTTCGCCCGCGGCACCGTCCGCACCGCCATCCTGATCCCGTACGGCATCGTCACCGTGGTCGGCGCGTTCTCCTGGCAGTACGCGTGGACGCCCGACACCGGCTACCTCGCCGCACTGCTGCCCACCGGCGACGCCCCGCTGACCGAGCAGTGGCCGGCCATCGGCCTGATCATCCTCGCCGAGATCTGGAAGACCACGCCCGTTCATGGCGCTGCTCCTGCTGGCCGGGCTGGCCCTGGTGCCGGAGGAGACGCTGCGGGCGGCGATGGTCGACGGCGCCTCGTCCTGGCAGCGCTTCCTGCTCGTCATGGTGCCGCTGATGAAGCCGGCCATCCTGGTGGCGCTGCTGTTCCGCACCCTGGACGCCTTCCGGATCTTCGACAACATCTACATCATGACCGCGGGCGCCCACGACACCGGTTCAGTGTCGATCCTCGGCTACGACAACCTCTTCACCGCGCTCAACCTCGGCATCGGATCGGCCATCTCGGTGCTCATCTTCATCTGCGTCGGGCTCATCGCCTTCACCTTCATCAAGCTCTTCGGCACCGCCGCCCCCGGCGCCGAGGACGGGGGCCGCTGATGGCCACCGCGCGCACCCGCCGCGCCACCGGCTGGACGATCGCCAACATCGTGGTGATCGCCTACGCCCTCTTCCCGGTCTGGTGGATCGCCGCGCTGTCCTTCAAGGACCCCTCCACCATCACCGACGGCAACTTCGTCCCGACCAAGTGGACCTGGCAGAACTACCGCGGCATCTTCGAGACCTCGGAGTTCACCCGGGCGCTGATCAACTCCATCGGCATCGCGCTCATCGCCACCGCCGTCGCCGTGGTGCTGGGCACCATGGCCGCCTACGCCGTGGCCCGGCTCCGCTTCCCCGGCAAACGGCTGCTGATCGGCATGTCGCTGCTGATCGCGATGTTCCCGCCGATCTCCCTGGTGTCGCCGCTGTTCAACATCGAGCGCTTCCTGGGGATCTTCGACACCTGGCTGGGTCTGATCATCCCGTACATGACCTTCTCCCTGCCGCTGGCGATCTACACCCTGTCGGCGTTCTTCCGGGAGATCCCCTGGGACCTGGAGAAGGCGGCGAAGGTGGACGGCGCCACGCCCGCGCAGGCCTTCCGCCGGGTGATCGCCCCGCTGGCCGCGCCCGGCGTGTTCACCACCGCCATCCTGGTCTTCATCTTCTGCTGGAACGACTTCCTCTTCGCGATCTCGCTGACCTCGACCACCCGGGCCCGGACGGTGCCGGCCGCCCTCGCCTTCTTCACCGGCAGCAGCCAGTTCCAGCAGCCCACCGGTTCCATCGCCGCCGCCGCGGTGGTGATCACCATTCCGATCATCGTCTTCGTCCTGCTGTTCCAGCGGCGGATCGTGGCCGGGCTGACGTCCGGCGCGGTCAAGGGCTGACCGGCAGCGGCCGACCGCCAGAGCAAGGAGCACCGACCGTGGCCGAGATCGTTCTCGAGGGCGTGACCAAGAAGTTCCCCGACGGCGCGCTGGCCGTGCGGGACTTCAACCTCACCGTCGCCGACGGCGAGTTCGTCATCCTCGTCGGACCCTCCGGCTGCGGGAAGTCCACCACGCTCAACATGATCGCCGGCCTGGAGGACATCACCGAGGGCACCCTGCGGATCGGCGGCCAGGTCGTCAACGACAAGGCGCCGAAGGACCGGGACATCGCGATGGTGTTCCAGAGCTACGCGCTCTACCCGCACATGACCGTGCGCGACAACATGGGGTTCGCGCTGCGGCTGGCCAAGGTGGACAAGGCCGACGATCAAGCAGAAGGTGGAGGACGCGGCGCGGATCCTCGACCTCACCGAGCACCTGGACCGCAAGCCCGCCAACCTCTCCGGCGGCCAGCGGCAGCGGGTCGCGATGGGCCGGGCCATCGTCCGCGACCCCAAGGTGTTCCTGATGGACGAGCCGCTGTCCAACCTCGACGCCAAGCTGCGGGTGCAGATGCGCACCCAGATCTCCCGGCTCCAGCAGCGCCTGGAGCACCACCACCGTCTACGTCACCCACGACCAGACCGAGGCCATGACGCTCGGCGACCGGGTGGTGGTGATGCGCGGCGGCGTCGTCCAGCAGGTCGGCACCCCGCAGTACCTGTACGACCATCCGCGCAACCTGTTCGTGGCGGGGTTCATCGGCTCCCCGTCGATGAACTTCCTGCACGCCACCGTGGAGGGCGGGGTCCTGCACACCATGATCGGCGATCTGCCGCTGGACGACGCGGACCGGCGGGAGCTGGAGCGCCGCGGCGCCTCCCGCGACCTGGTCGTCGGGCTGCGGCCGGAGGCGTTCGAGGACGCCTCCCTCGTGGAGCCGGGCCGGGGCGGGCAGCGCTTCACCGCCACCGTGGACGTGGTCGAGTCCCTCGGCTCGGACGTGTTCGCCTACTTCAGCGAGGAGGGCTGGCGCTCCGCCGACACCACCGAGCTGAAGGAGCTGGCCGCCGAGGCCGGATCGGCCGACACCGGGGCGGAGGAGAACCAGATCGTCACCCGGCTCGCCGCCGCCACCCGCGTCCGTGAGGGCAGCCGGGCCGAGCTGTGGGTGGACACCTCGCGGCTGCACGTCTTCGACCCGCGCACGGGGGAGAACCTCACCGGGCGCGGCGAGGACTGAGCGCGGCCCCGTGTCCAGGGACCGGGGGCCGGGGCGTCACGACCGGGGCCCGGCCACCTGCTCGGCAGCCGGTACGGCGTCCTCGGCCGACCCGGCCTCCGCGTCCTCGGCCGCCTTCTTCCGGCGCTCCCTCAGCTCCTGCCGCAGCAGGATGAACCAGCCGACGGGGACCATCAGCGCGAACAGCCACCACTGGATCGCGTACGGCAGGTGCACGCCCTGGCCGACGATGGCGGCGTCGCTGGAGTTGCCGGAACCGGGCGGGGGCACGAGCTGGGCCGAGGCCGCCCGGCCGAGCGCGGGGCTGGCGCCGACCAGCTCCATGTAGCCGGAGACCACCGGCTCGGGCAGTGACTTGGCCTGCTCCCGGCTGCTGATCAGCATGAACTGGCGCGGCGGCAGCCCGGAGACGTCACGGATGCCGCTGACCGCCGAGGTCTCGTCGAGCTGGAGCCGGCCGGTGAGCGTCATCGTGCCGCCCGGAGTCCTCGGCACGGACGGGAACGCGGCCCCGTCGTTGTCGTCGGGCGCCACCCAGCCCCGGTTCACCAGCACGGCGTTCCCGTCGGTGGTGACGAACGGGGTGATCAGGAAGAAGCCGATGTCGCCGTCGGTGTTGGTCCGGCGCCGCACCACGAACTGGTGCGCGGGGTCGAAGTGCCCGGTGGCGCGGACCGGCCGGTACCGGTCGGTGGGGGGCAGCGCCGCGCCGGGCCGGGTCAGCGACAGCAGCGGGACCGGAGCTGCGTGCACGGCCAGCGAGATCACGTGGTTGCTGCGCTTGGTCTGCTGGTAGCGGTGGAACTGCCACAGCCCGAGCCGGCACATGACCAGGATCAGCGCGACGAACCCGAGGGTCAGCAGGACCCATCGGCGGGAGAGCAGAACGCGAAGCACCACCCGACGACCGTACCTCCGCCGGCCGTCCGCCCCCGAACCGGGGCCCGCGAAACGGCCCGGCGCCGCGCCACGGGCCGCTCCGCGGGTCAGCCGGCCTCCAGCTCGGCCAGGTCCGCCTTCGTGAGCGTGGCGCTGACCAGCAGCTCCATGATCAGGTTGTGGTTGAGCGCGTTGCCCACCGGCGGCGGCACCTCCTCCGCGCGCAGTCCCGGCACCATCGGGCTGAGCCGCTCCCGGACCTTCTTCACGATGTGCGCGGCCCGCCGCCAGGTCCACACCTCGTCCGGCCGCAGCTCCGACAGCTCGGCGGCGACCTGCTCCCAGGTCAGCGGCTGCGGCTGCGGCTCGGGCAGCAGGTAGCGGCGGCTGAGGCAGATGAGCACCAGCCGCTCGACCGGGGACAGCTCCCACACTGCCCGGCCGCGCGTCACGGCCTCCTGCCCGTCGTCCCGGCCGGAGGGCCGCGCGCGCGGGACGACCCGTACCTGGAGCAGGTGCTCCTGGTGCGGGGCCACGATGAACAACGGGGTGTACCCGACCGGGAGTTCGGTCTGACCGCCGCCGGGGACCAGTCGCGGCCCCGGCATCCGGATCGGCAGCCGGCCGATGTTGTCCAGCATCCAGCGGGAGTGCCGGCGGGTGATGACGCCCTGCCGGCGGCTCACGTGCGGGTCGTCGGTGCCGACGCTGACGTGGACGTCCAGCTCGTTGCGCCCGAACACCAGCGGGAAGTCGATGTCCGGGGCGACGCTCACCCCGCCGTTGTTGCCCAGGACGAACAGGGTCTCCGGCGAGGTCGGCGGCAGGCCGCGGGTGAGGGTGCCGAGGCCGTGCGGCAGCAGGTTGACCTTGCGAGCGGCCCTGGGTGCCGTCGTCATCGTGCTCCGCCCCTTCCGTGGCTCGACCGGCCGGTGCCGGGACTCCGGGGCCGGCACCGTGACACGTCCACGCTATGCGGCCCGGCCCGGGAGGGGTCCCCGACGCGGGCGGTGCGCCGCTCGTACGGACGCCGTCCTCTTCCTACGATGCCGCGCCGCGCCGCCCGGTTCCGGCTTGCGTCAGCGACCGGGCCCCGGGACCG
This sequence comes from uncultured Actinomycetota bacterium, assembly GCA_963756705.1. Taxonomy (GTDB): domain Bacteria; phylum Actinomycetota; class Actinomycetes; order Streptomycetales; family Streptomycetaceae; genus Actinacidiphila. Next base: position 613,897 of record CAVWOS010000015.1, read on the forward strand.
CCACCGGCCCGGGTGTGAACCCTTCGCAACGGGCAACGCCCGGGCGTACGGCTCGCGCCGTACGCCCGGGCGTCTTCCGGGTGCTGGAGGTCCGCTCGCTCAGCCGAGGCAGATGATGAGCAGGCAGAGCTGCTGGCCGTGCGGCGGCGGCGTGCTCGGCGCGGTGCTGTCCGGCGGGGTGGACGGCGGCGTCGACGGCGAGGTGGTGCTGCCGGAGCCGGTGTCCGTGGTGGAGCCGGAGCCGCTGCTGGCCGTGCTCCCGCCGCCGCTCGTGTCGCCACTCGTCGGTGCCTGCGTCGTGACCGGAGCAGGAGTGGACGCGGTGGTCTGCGTGCTCTGCGACGTGGCCGGACGGGTGAACGCGACCGGGATGGTGTTCACGCTGTCCGTGCTGGTCTGCGTCGGGTGCGCCACCGGGAGCGACGACGTGCCGTGCTGCGTCGACGTCGCGTGGTGCGTGGTGCTCCCGGTCGGGGCGGCGTTGTGCTGCCCCGGCGTGCTCACCTGCTGGGTGCCGCTCTCCAGGTCCACCGACGTCACGTTGTCGCTGTCGGCGGAGGCGGTCGCCGGGCCCTTCGCGGACTGCGAGTTGAGCGCCGCGAAGCTCAGGCCGCCGCCGAAGAGCGCGACCGCGGCGGCGGCGCCGGCGCGCCGGCGGCTCTTCTTCCAGCGGGCCATCTGCCGGCGGCGGGCGGCGCGGCCGCGGTGCAGGGTGGGCGCCAGGGCGGCCGGGCCGAGCACGGAGCCGCCCTCGTCCTGCGGGCCCGCTTCCTCGTCGTCGGCGAGGGCCATGGGCGCGGACGCCAGCGGCGGAAGCTCGGCCGGGATGAACTCCGGGTGGCCGCCTCCCGGCTGGTCCAGGCCGGAGTAGTACGCCCGACCGTGGGTGCCGTCGAACTGCGGGCCCTCGAAACCGGCGCCGGGCTGCGGGTGGGGGTCGATCCCGGGCGCGTACGCTCCGCAACCGGGGCACACCAGGGCCCCGTTGAGTATCCGGCTGCAGGTGTAGCAGTAGTCCATCTGCGGTCTTTCTGTGCTGGCTTGGTAGGCAGCCGAAGGGAGGCCGCTGGCATGTGCACGCCCGCCCGCGTGGAGGGCAGGGCACGTAAGGTAACAGTCGCTGCCGGAGAGAATGAGGTGCACTTGTGATGCTCTTGAAAAGATCGCCGGTCAGTCGCCGATAATCGACCGTCCGTAGTCGAGGTGCGGTGACCGGACGATCGGCCGTGATCGTTCTGTGGCCCTTCGCGGTCGCTCAGGGTCACCACCAGGCGCGGACCCCCGCGTCAGCCCGGGACCGGCCCGCCGGGCAGCGGGGGAAGAGGGGTCCGGTGGAGCCACGCGGTGAGGACCGGAGCGAGGGAAGCGGTCGTGTAGCGCTGGGCGTGGGCGGTGAGGGCCTCGGTCGTCACGAGGCCGTGCCGGTGGGCGGCCGTCCAGTCGCGGAGCATCCGGAAGAACGGCGGGTCGCCCAGGGCGTGCCGCAGCGCGTGGACGGTCAGGCCGCCCCGCCCGTACAGACGGTCGTCGAACATCAGGTGCCGGCCCGGGTCGGCGAGCCGCAGGTCCTGGGGGAGACCGGCCAGCCGGGCGTGGGCGGCGCGGGCCCGCTCGGCCGCCGGGGGCCCGCCGGAGTGCTCGGACCACAGCCACTCGGCGTACCGGGCGAAGCCCTCGTTGAGCCAGATGTGCCGCCAGTCCGCGACGGTGAGGCTGTTGCCGAACCACTGGTGGGCCAGCTCGTGGGCGACCAGGCGCTCCGAACCGCGCCGCCCGCCCAGGTGGTTGCGGCCGAAGGTGGCCATGCCCTGCGCCTCCACGGGGACTTCGAGCTCCTCGTCGGCGACCACCACGGTGTACTCCGTGAACGGGTACGGCCCGAACACGTCCTCGAAGTAGCGCATCATGCGCGGCTGCCGCCCGAAGTCGGCGCTGAACTCGGTCAGCAACCGGGCGGGCACGTGGGCCGGTTGGCGCACCTGCCGGTCGGGGAAGAGCCCGCCGCCCGGCTCGTCCACCCGCAGCGCCCGGAAGCGTCCCACCGACACGGTCATCAGGTAGCTGGAGGTGGGCGCCTCCTGCTCGTACACCCACGTGCCGTCGCCGGCCCCGGTGCTGCGCGTCACCAGCCGTCCGCAGGCGACCGCGCCGTACGGGGCGGGGACGGTGACCGCGATGCGGTACGACGCCTTGTCCGCGGGGCGGTCGTTGCACGGGTACCAGGAGGGCGCCCCGACCGGCTGGCTGGCCACCAGCGAGCCGTCGGTGAGCTCCTCCCAGCCCAGCCCGCCCCACTGGCTGCGGACGGGCCGGGGAGTGCCGCCGTAGCGCACCTCGACGGTGAACGGGTCCCCGGCGGCGGGCGGTTCGGCCGGCCGGATCCGCAACTTGCCCGCGCGCAGGGGGTGTACCGGGCGGGCCGGCCGTCGACCGCCACCCGGCCGATCCGGAAGTCGGCGAGGTCGAGCGCGAATTCGCGCAGCGGCCCCTGCGCGGCCACCGCGCTGAGCCTGCGCCGTGCCGCCGAGCCGGTTGGGCACCGGCCGGTAGTCCAGGGCCAGTTCGTAGCGCTCCACCCGGTAGCGGGTGTCGCCGTGGCCGGGGAAGTACGGGTCCGCGCCGGGGGAGTGCGTCTGCTGGGGACCTCACCTGCCCTGCGCCTCCTCGCGGTCCGCGGGACCCGCCGGCCGGGCCGGACCGGACCTCATCGGCGGTCCCGCCAGATCCGGGCCGGGTTGCCCAGCCACCGGCTGCGGGCCGGCACCGACTCCCCGCGCATCACCAGCGAGGCCGGCCCGAGCGTGCTGTGGGCTCCGACCTCGCTGCCCGGCAGCAGGATCCCGCCGGGACCCAGCGTGGCACCCCGGCGCAGCACCACCGGTCCGGTCCGCATGATCCGGTCGTGGAAGAGGTGGGTCTGGAGCACGCAGCCCCGGTTGACGCTCACCCCCTCCTCCATGGTCACCAGGTCGGCCTCCGGCAGCCAGTAGCTCTCGCACCACACCCCGCGGCCGACCGAGGCGCCGAGCGCGCGCAGCCACAGGTTCATCACGGGCGTGCCCGGCACCCGTCCGACCAGCCACGGCACCGCCAGCACCTCCACGAACGTGTCGGCCAGCTCGTCCCGCCACACGAAGCCGCTCCACAACGGCCGTTCCACCGCCCGGAACCGGCCGACCAGCAGCCACTTGGCGGCCACCGCCACCAGCGCGGCGACCGCGCCCGCAGCCGCCAGGACCGCGCCCGACAGCGCCGTCGCCAGGGCGGGGGATCCGGCCCCGGCCGGCCCGGCCAGTGCGGCCAGCGCCGCCATGGCCAGCACCGCCAGCGCCGCCGAGAGCAGCACCGGCAGCAACCGGCAGCCCTCGATCAGCGCCCGGGCCCACACCAGCCGGGCCGGCGGCTCGTAGGTGCGGGCCCGGTCGCCGTCCTCGACCGCGCGCGGCAGGCGGACCGGCGGCATCCCCAGATAACTGCGGCCCTTCTTGGCCTTCTTCGGCGTCGCGGACAGCACGCCCACCAGGCCGCGGTCCGGCACGGTCCGCCCCGGCGCGGTCATCCCGGAGTTGCCGAGGAACGCCCGCGCGCCGACCTCGGCCGGGCCGATCCGCAGCCAGCCGCCGCCGAGCTGGTAGGGCGCCACCAGGGCGTCGTCGGCCAGGAAGGCACCGTCGCCGACCGTGGTGAGGCTGGGCAGGGCCAGCACTGTGGAGACCTCGGCCCGGCTGCCCACCTTCATGCCCAGGGCCCGCAGCCACACCGGCGTGACCAGCCCCGCGTACAGCGGGAACAGCCGCTCGCGGGCCGCGTCCATCAGCTGGCTGACCGTCCACGCCTGCCAGCCGACCCGGCTGTGCAGGGGGTGCCAGCCCGGGCGCAGCCCCAGGCTCAGCAGGCGCACGGCGGCCGCCAGCAGAACCGCGTAGACCAGACCGAAGGCGAGCGTGGCCGGCACGAGTGCCACAAGCGCGCCGCGCAGGGCCGCGCCGAGGTCCGCGCCCGCCGGCACGAGGAGGGCGCCCACGCACACGGCCGCCGCGCCGGCGGCCACCGGCAGGAGCGTCAGTCCCGCACCGCTGAGCCCGTAGGCCGCCGCCCACCGGGCCCGTCGGGCCGGGCGCCCGGCGGGCCACCGCCGCACGGCCCGGCCCAGCCGCACCGCGGGCGCGCCGCCCCAGCGCTCGCCGGTCGGCACCCGCCCGGTCACGCTCGAACCGGCCGCCACCTGGGCCCGCTTGCCGATCCGGGCCCCGGGCAGCAGGACGCAGCGGGTCCCGACCACCGCGTCCCGGCCCACCCGCACCGGCCCGACTGCAGCCGGTCGCCGTCCAGCCAGTGGCCGGACAGGTCCACCTCCGCCTCCACCGCGCAGCCGCGGCCCAGGTGCAGCATCCCGGTGACCGGCGGCAGCGAGTGCAGGTCCACGTCCGGGCCGATCCGCGCGCCCAGCGCCCGGGCGTAGCGGACCAGCCACGCCCCGGACAGCGAGGTCGCCCCGCTGACGTCCGCCAGCCGCTCCGCCGCCCACAGCCGCAGGTGCACCCCGCCGCCGCGCGGGTAGCGGCCCGGCCGCAGCCCGCGCAGCAGCAGGCGGGCGCCGCCGGCCGACGATCGCCAGCCGGCCCGGCGGGCTGAAGAGCGCCGGCGCCGCCGCCCCGACCAGCCACCAGGACGCGGTGGGTGCCCACGGTGCCCGCGCCGAACCCGGCCAGCACGTTGCCCAACGCCAGCAGCACCGAGCTCCAGCGCAGCCCGGTCAGCGTGAACAGGGGGAGCAGCAGGAGCAGTTGGATCACCTGGGCGCGTGTGGGCACCGGCGCGGACGGTACGGGTCCGCGCCCGCTCTGCACGCCGAGCGCTCCAGCGTCCGGGCGAGTTCGCGCACGGTGGGGTGCCGGTAGACGTCCAGCACGGCGACGCCCGGGTAGCGCTCCCGCAGCAGCGTGGCGAGTTGGGCGGCGGCCAGGCTGCCGCCGCCGAGGGCGAAGAAGTCGTCCCGGCCGGTCGGCGACGGGCACGCCGAGGACGTCGCTCCAGCTGTCGGCGAGCCACGCCTCGGTCCGGCGGCGCCGTTTGCCGCGGGTACGGGACCCCGCGCGCTTCCCGGCGCCGGTCGCGCCGGCGGGCAGCGGCCAGGGCAGGGCGTCGCGGTCCACCTTGCCGGAGGTCCGGGTCGGCAGCGCGTCGACGGTGGCGAGCAACGGCACGAGGGCGGCGGGGAGACGGTCGCGCAGCCGGGCGACGGCCGCGGCCCGGTCCCAACCCTCGGCGGCCACCACGTAGCCGATCAGCAGTTGGCCGCCCGCCCCGGGCCGTCCGCACCGCCGCAGCGGCCCCCGCGACACCCGGCAGCGCCCGCAACGCCGCGTCCACCTCGCCGAGTTCGATCCGCCGGCCGCCGAGCTTGACCTGTTCGTCGCCCCGGCCCAGGAAGACCAGTCCCTCGGGTTCGGCCTGGACCAAGTCACCGCTGCGGTAGGCCCGTTCCCACCCCAGCGACGTCCAACGGGGCGTACTTCTCCGCGTCGAGGGCGGGGTCCAGGTATCGGCCGAGCCCCGCACCGCCGATGACCAGCAGGCCGGTGCCGCCCATCGCGACCGGCGCGCCGGCCTCGTCCACCACGGCCAGACCGCCAGCCGTCCAGGGGCAGTCCGATCCGGACCGGGCCCTCGCCGGTGAGCAGGGCCGCGCAGGAGACCACCGTCGCCTCGGTGGGGCCGTAGGTGTTCCACACCTCCCGGCCGTCGGTCGACCAGCCGCTCGGCGAGCTCCGGCGGGCACGCCTCGCCGCCGAAGACCAGCAGCCGCACCGCGTCGAGCGCCTCGGGGGGCCACAGGGCGGCGAGCGTCGGCACCGTGGACACCACCGTGATCCGCCGCTCGGCCAGCCACGGGCCGAGGTCGCCGCCCGCCCGGACCCGCGCGCGCGGCACCGGCACCAGGCAGGCGCCGTTCCGCCAGGCCAGCCACATCTCCTCGCACGAGGCGTCGAACGCCACCGACAGGCCGGCCATCACCCGGTCGCCCGGCCCGATCGGCCGCTCCTGGAGGAAGAGGCCCGCCTCCGCGTCGACGAAGGCGGCGGCACTCCGATGGGTGACGGCCACGCCCTTGGGCCTGCCCGGTGGACCCGGAGGTGAAGATGACCCAGGCGTCGTCCTCGGGGCGCGGCCCCGTGCGGCCGTGGGCCGGACGGGTGACCTCCGGCGGATCGGGCGCCCGATCGCACGACGGAGCGACCGGCCGCCGGGCCGCGCGGACCGTACGGGCGGTGAGGCGGGCGGCGGGCTCGGGCAGCGGGCGTCCCCGGGTCGGGCGGGCCGTACGCGGGGACCCGTGGGCCGTGGCCGTACCCGCCGCCCGGTCCGTGGCGGCGGCGCGGCTGTCCGGCGGGAGCGCCCGGCCGGTGGGGCGGCTCTTGTGGGCGCGGGCCTTGCGGCCCGTGGGCGCCTTCGGTTTGCGCGCCGCCCGCGCCGTGCGGCCCCGGGGCGGGCGCGCGGCGGTACGGTCCCCGGCGCCGCGCCGGCGGCGGGCGGTCCGCGGGCCGACCGGGTCGAGGCGGCCGCCCGCGCCCAGGACGGCGCACACCCCGGCCTCCGCGAACACCAGCTCCGCCCGCTCGTCCGGGTCCTCGGCGTCCACCGGCACGTAGGCCGCGCCCGCCGCCAGCACGGCGAGGACGCCGATACAGAGGTCGTTCGTGCCCGAGGGAACCCGCACCCCCACCCGGTCGCCCGCGCCGATCCCGGCCGCCGCCAGCCGCGCCCGCAGGTTCTCCACCTCGGCCGCCAGCGCGCGGTAGCTCAGCGCGGTGCGGCCGTCGTCGAGGGCCGGCTGCTCCGGATGCGCCCGCACGGTGGCGTCCAGCACGTCGAGCAGCGTGCGCGGTGCGGCGGCCGGCCGCCCGTCGAACACCGCGAGCGCCGGGCCGGCCCCCCGCCCGGCTCCGGCGGATCCTCGCTCGCGCCGGTCCTCGGCGCCCAGCGTGTCGCTCCGTGCCGTCACGGACATCAGCTCCTCGCCCTCGCCTCGTGCCGCCCGCCGTCCGCCTCTTCGTCGTCATCCGTCCCGGGCCCCGGGCCCGGGCCCAGCGCCCGGGGCGGGCCGCGCCGCGCACGACCCTCGTCGCGTCAGATTCTCCGCGCCGGCCCTCGGCGCCGCCCGTCCCGACGGCTCCCCGCCGTCCTCCCGGCATGCACGAGAGCATCGCTGACCAGCGCCGACGCTCCCGCGCCCGCGGGCTCCGACCGGTCGGCGCCGCTTCCGCCGAACGGGCGCACTCCCGCGTCCCCGGGGCGGCCCGCCGGCGGGCGGGGGTGTGCGGGGCCACCCGGTGGGTGCGCGGGGCGGAGGGGCGCGACAGGGGGCCGCGGCTCTGCGACGATGCCTGCACAACGTGCGGAAACGGCTGGAGGAGAGGCGCCATGGGCGGCAGGTTCGAGGGCACCGCGGAGATCGATCGCCCCGTGGAGGAGGTGTTCGCCTTCCTGGCCGACGGTACCAACGATCCGAAGTTCAGCCCGCGCGTCGTGGAGATCGCGAAGACCACGGACGGCCCCACGACCGTGGGCACCGTCTACGCGAGCACGGTCAAGGACGCGGGCGTCAAGACCCGCCGCGAGTTCCGGATCAGTGCGTTCGACGAGCCCACCCGCATCCGCTGGGCCGAGCTTTCCAAGAACCTCGTGACGGCCACCGAGGGCGGCTACGACCTGGAAGCCCTGCCGGACGGCCGCACCCGCCTGCGCGTGTTCAACACCCTGGAGGGGCACGGCCTCGGCAAGATCCTCGTCGGCTACGCCCTGGCCCAGGCCCGCAAGGACGCCGACGCCTTCGCCGCGCGCATCAAGAAGGCCGTCGAAGCCTCCTGAACCGCGTCCCCGGCGGCCCGCCGCGCACAACCGGCCGCCGGAGGCCGGTCCGTGACCGTCCCCCGGCGGCAAGGGACCGCGCTGCTAGCCCAGTTCGAGGCTGCTGACGCCGAAGATCCCCGGCAGGCGCACCTCGGGGTCGGGGCCGGTGTACATGCGGGCGGTCTCGAAGGACGGGGCCATGCCGCAGCTCTCCATCAGGCGCACGGAGGGGGAGTTGACGTCGGGCACGTCGACGGCGACGGGCCGGCCGGGGACGGCCGCGGCCACCTCGTGCAGGAGGGCCGCGGCGATCTCCGGGGAGTCGGCGTAGAAGGGGCCGATCCGGCAGGCGGCGCCGGCCGGGCGCAGGACGGCCAGGCCCCGCAGCCCGCCGTCGTCCACGGCGGCGCGGGCCGTGTGGCTCGGGTGGCCGATCCAGCACGAGAGGAAGGGCTCGCGGGCGGCGGGGAAGAACCGGCGGTCGTAGCCGGTGAGTTCGGGGAAGGGCAGGGTGCGGGCGTCCACCAGCCGTACGCCCGAGGGGAGTTCGGCCTCGCCGCTGGGCACGCCCTCGTAGCGGATGTTGTTCCAGGCCAGCCGGAAGCCCGACTTGCGGTAGTTGTCCTGCTGGTCGACGACGCCGTCGAGGCCGATGTTCCGTCCGGCCAGGTGGTTCATGCCGGTGTGCCACACCTGTATGCCGTAGCCCCGGCCGCGGAACTCCGGGCGGGTGATGTAGAAGCCGATGAACCCGAAGTCGGTCCCGTAGCGCACCGCGGAGATGGTGGAGACCGGCTCGCCGTCCAGCCGCCCGACGAAGAAGCCGTGCGGGTCGGCGGTGTGGAAGGCGGTGCCGTCGTGGAGCCCGGGATTCCACTGCTCCTGGGCCGCCCAGGCGCGGAACATCGCGATGTCGTCGCTGCCGGCCGTGGAAATGCTGAACTCCGCCACGAGGTCTCCTGCGCGGTTGGCTGTGTCCGTCCTGGCTCCGGCCCGCCCACCGCGGGCGAACTCCCGGGCCCGGACCGGGGTTCCCGTCCGTTCCCGGCGCGAGGCCAGTGGCCAGCACCCTAGCCGAGGTCGCGCGCCGGATGCGGCACCTCCGCTTGGCCGCCGCCCGGGCCGACTCGCCCGCCCGGCAATCGAGTTCACCCGTCGGCCGCGGTCCGCGCGGCGGCCGGCTGCTGCCGTTGGCGATGCTCCGCGAACGCCACCCCGACCTGTACGCCCGTCACCTCGCGAAGTACACCGGCCGCGAGCACCGGCTGCGGGAGCGGGTGATCCCGCTCGACTGCGCCTGGGCGGACGTCTTCTTCTTCTCGCCGCTCGACTCGGCGCTGCTCTTCGACGCCGCCCGCGGCGCCGGACGGCGGGTGTACGACGGCCCGGTGCGGACGCTCGACGCCTCGAGGCTCGACCCGGCACGGTGCTGCGTGCGGCTCATGCGGGTCACGCCCGGGGCGCGGACCGCCGACCCCGGTACCGAGGACGACTACCTGCCGCTGACCACGGCCACCCTCCGGGCCGTGTCGGAGGTGACCGACCGGGCGCTGCGCAGGCTGCGGGCCCTCGGCCCGGACGAGCCGCTGCCGCTGTGGGGCGACGTGGCGCACGTGCTGCACCGCGGGCCGGTGCCGTTCGACCTCTTCCGGGAGCGGTAGGCGCGGCGGACCTGACGCCGGGCCCGGAAACGCAGGTGGGCCAGAGAACTCGGCGGGCGGAGAACCCGGTGGGCCGAGACCTCAGTGGGTGGAGACGACCGCCGACAGCCGGACCAGCCGGGCGACGCCGAACTCCAGCAGGAGCGGAAGCGTGTGCGCGGACGTGGCGTCCGGCACCTTCTCCAAGGTGACGGCAGGGCCCTTCGCACGGCCGAACGTGACGGTGCTGTCGGCCGGCAGCAGGATGCCGGCGGTGGTCAGCATCCCGTCGGAGCCCTTCGGCGCGCCCGCCAGCGTGCCGCGTCCGCCGCCCGGGGCCGCCACCATGGCCAGGTGCTCGGGCACGCCGTCGCCGTGGTGCACGGTCATCGTCAGCGTGCCCGCCCCGGAGGGCAGCACGTGGACCACGGCGTCGGTGATCGTCAGGTCCACCCCCGGCGCCCGGACCGAGACCCGGCCCGGCGCGCCGCTCGGCACGGAACCGGAGGGGACGGGCCGGCCGGAGCCGTCCGACCCCGGCGAACAGGCGGTGGCCAGCGCGGCCACGGCCGCCGTCGCGATCAGGACTCGGCCGGCACGGAAACGCGTCATACCCGCATCATCCCAAAACGGTGGGCGCCCTCCGCCCCCACCCCCGCGCCGAGCGAAACGCCCAGCGGCGCGGGACCCGCGAGCGGCGCACCACCTTCCGGCGGTCCGCTCGGCCGACGGCGACCGGCCCTTCGGACCCGTGACGGCCCCCGATTCGCGTCGTGCCCGCTCGCGGGTCCCGCGCCCCTCGGCCCGCCCGGTTCCGTCCGGAGGGCGGGTGCGGCGCGGGCGTCCGTCCAGCAGGGGATCAACCCCGGCGCCCGCGCCGTTGCCTCAGGATTTCAGCGGGAGCGGTCGCGCGAGCTGCCGCGCCACCGGCACCAGCGGCGCCGGGCGGCCGGTGGCGTCGTCCTCGTCGACCGCCATGATGACGTTGCCGGAGCGCACGAGGACGGTCTCGGCGGCGACGTAGGCGCCGGTCGGCGTGACCTTCACGTCGAGCGCCTCGTCGCCCAGGCCGGAGACCGGCGTCGCGGTCGCGGCCATCTTGACGGTCTTGCCGTCGATGTCCTGCGCGCTGAAGCTCGCGCACCGCTTGACCAGGGCGGTCACCTCGGCCATCTGCTTGGCGGAGTCGCCGGCCTCGTAGCCGTTGACGACCACCGAGGACGATCCGTCGGTGGGGCTGGTGAGCCCCGTCATCGCGTAGGCGGCCTCGTAGTCGGAGGTGAGCGTCTTGGCGCCGCCGTTGGTGAGCGCCTCGGAGCAGTCGTCGGACGGCAGCAGCGGGGAACTGGGCGGCCGGACGGTGGCGCCGGTGTCGAAGGCCGAGCTGTCGTCGAGCTTCCAGCCCTTGGGCGCGGTGGCGGCGGTGGGCAGCGCCGTCTTCAGCTTCGTGCCGTTCGGCACCGGGCCGGAGTCCGAGCCCCGCGCCGGGTCGGCCGCGCTGGTGGACGGAGCCGGCGCCGGGACCTTCGACGCCGAGGTGGCTGGCGGCGTGGTGGCGTCGTCCGAGCCGGACGAGTCCGGTCCGCAGGCGCAGAGCGTGGCGGCGCAGACGGCTGCCAGGACGACGCCGGCGGACACGCGGACAGAGTTCTTCCGTGCGGGCATGGGTGTTCCCCCCCAATGGGAATCCGAGATCGGCCGGTGCTTGATCAACTCGGCCGGTGATCAGGCTAAAGGGGCTCCCGGGGCGGAATTCGCGCCTCCGGCGGCGGCCCGGCCTTGCTCCACAGGATCTCCACCTTCCACCCACCGCGGCGTTGCGTGGCCCGTCGCAATACCCCTAGGGGGTATAAAGTGGAAAAGTACGGACCCGCGTCGGCGGACGGGAGGAGCCATGAGCCGGCGACACGCACCCGCCGAACCCGCCGGTGCCGGGCGCCGCGGCACCCCGCCCCCGACCCGCGGGCCGCCCACCGCCGGACCGCGGAGCCGTGGCGGACCGCGGCCCGGGCCACCCTGCACTGCCTCACCGGCTGCGCCATCGGCGAAGTGCTCGGCATGGTCATCGGCACCGCCGCCGGCCTTCCCAACGGCGCCACCGTGGCGCTCTCCGTCGTCCTCGCGTTCTTCTTCGGCTACCTGCTGACCGTGCGGATCGTGCTGCGCGCCGGGCTGCCGCTGCGCGGCGCGGTGAAGGTGGCGCTGGCCGCCGACACCGTGTCCATCGCCGTCATGGAGATCGTCGACAACACCGTGATGGTCGGCGTGCCCGGTGCCATGGAGGCGGGCCTGGGCAACGGACTGTTCTGGGGAGCGCTGGCCGGCTCCCTCGCGGTCGCCTTCGTGCTGACCACCCCCGTCAATCGGTGGATGATCGGGCGCGGCAAGGGCCACGCCGTGGTGCACACCCACCACTGACCCGGCGGGGGCGGGCACTGTCCCGCGCCGGACCGGAGGGGTCGGTCGTCATCCCGCGTCGGCGCGGCGGACCGAGGGCGACGGCGTGGAGTGGCGGTGAGAAGGGTGGTCGTCGTCCCAGTGCGTGGTGTCCGACACGATGCTCGCGGCCAGCCCGACCACCAGGAACACCGCCACCAGCCCCTGGGCCGGCCCACTCGGCACCAGCGGCCGGGTGGCCGACGGCGGGAACGGCCAGCCCTGCCCGCCCGGCCGGGTCACGCCCTCCGGACCGCCGGCGACCGGCGCCGCCGTGACGGGCGGCAGTTCCGTCGGCGGGTCGCCGAACAGCCGCTTGGGGTACGCCGAGGTGAGCATCAGCGTGTAGGCCTCGAACCGCAGGCCGAAGCGCAGCACCGCCGCCGTCGCCTCGAAGACCGGCCGCGGCATCCGCCCGAGCACCAGCACGATCAGCCAGACGAACACCGCCAGCACCGACCAGCCCCACTCCAGCAGGTAGCGCACGATCGCCGCCGGGATCATCAGGAAGATCCGGAACAGCACCGCGAGCCGGTTCAGCGGCCCCGGGCGCAGCTCGATCCGGGTCGGGTACGGCTCGGCCGGGTACAGCGCGAACGGCGGGTAGCGGTCCACCAGGAGCATCGCGGCGGCCGACACCCGCGTGTCGTACGCCAGGAAGCCCGACAGGAACCGGGCGATGCCCTCCGGCAGCCGCCCGGTCAGCAGCGCCGCGAACCAGCCCGCGATCACCGTGAAGAACACCGCGATGCCCAGCAGGACCAGCACCACGAACTGCGGCACGAGCAGCGGCCAGCGCAGCAGCACGGTCAGCCTGCGCTGCGGGCCCGGCGGCGGGATGTCGAGCGCCGGCAGGAACTCGGGCGGCCCGCCCGGGGCGCGCGGCGCCCATCGCGGTGCTGACATCGCGGTGCCTCCGTCGCTCGTCCGGCCCCCCGCGCTGCCCCCACGGTGCCAGCGCCGGATGCCGCCCGCGAGCGGTGGTGGTCCCGTCGGGTACCGCCGCGGCCGCGCTGCCGCACGACGGGCCCTAGCGGAGGCGGCGGACCTTGAGGGTGTTGTTCGTGCGGGTGGCGGCGCGGCCCTGCGGGTCGGTCACCTCCTGCTGGTGCTCGTCGCTCACCAGCAACTCCCAGGCGGACGGGGGGAGTCCGAGCGACTCGTACACCTCCGCGGGCGTCGGGAAGTGCACGTCGAACTCGGGCCTGGGGCCCCATGAGGGCCACCCGGCGTGCCCGACCACCAGCAGCACCCCGCCGGGCGCGACCGCCGCGGCCGCGCCGCGCAGGATGTCCTCGCGCGGCATCCCCACCGGCGAGTGCAGGAAGTGCGCCGAGACCAGGTCGAAGCTCCCGGCCGGGAACGTCTCGGCCAGGTCGTGCCGCTCCCAGCGGACGCGCTCGGCGACCCCCGCCTGCTCCGCGTGCTTGCCCGCCCGCTCCAGGGCGACCCGGGAGACGTCCACGCCCACCACCCGCCATCCCCCGCCGGCGAGCCAGATCGCGTCCGCGCCCTCGCCGCAGCCCAGGTCCAGCGCGAGTCCCGGTACGAGCCCGGCCGTCTCCCGGACCAGGGCGGCGTTCGGCTTCCCGCTCCACACCCGCTCGCTCGCGCCGTACCGGGCGTCCCAGAACTCCGCCGGCCGCTCCGGGCCCGGGGTGTCGTGGCTCATCGGGCGGTTCCCCTTCCGTCGGTGGCACCGGGTACGTCGGCGTACGCGGCGGCGCGCCGTACGCGCACCCCCCGAGCGTGCGCCGAAAGGGGCCGCGCGGGCAACGAAGCGCCCCGGGGGCGCGGGATCCCCGGGGCGGTGCCGCCCGACGTCACCCGGTGGCCGCCCGGTACGAGTAGACCGTCGTCGTCACCTCGCACACGCTCGGCGGCACGATCTCCACCCGTAGCACGCCGGAGTTCGGGTCGTAGTCGACGCCCTCGGCCTCGTAGGTCCCCGAGCACAGGCTCGTGCGCGGGATCTGGAAGAGCGTGCTGACCTGCCCGGTCACGGGCGTGCCGTCGAGCGCGTGCGGCAGGTCCACCTGGAGCACGTCCTTCGCGGCGTCGTCGGAGACGCAGACGAGCCGGGTGGCCGAGACGAAGTCGCAGCCCTGGATGTCGTCCACCCCCTGGTCGAGGGTGATCTGCCCGGCCTGGGCGAGGCTCCCGCCGGTGGCCGGGGTCGCGGGGTTGGTGTGCGGGGCGGGGAAGACCTGGAGGCGGTCCATGGCGCCCCACTCGCCCGCCACCATCCACTGAGCGTCGGGGGAGACGGCGGCGAAGGAGTTGTTCAGCATCTCGCCCTGGTCCAGCGGGTGGGTGTACTTGTACGTGCTCCCGCTCGGAGTCGTCACCTGGAACATCTTCGAGGTGGCGCTGTCGCCGCCCTGGTACGCGTCGAAGGCGTAGCCCTGCGCGATGTCCGGGTCGCCGACGTGGTTCCAGCCGGCGATGCGCAGGCCCAGCGGGATCGAGCCGAGGCCGCGGGTGAGCAGCGAGCCGTCGGCCCGGGTGGCGAGGCCCTCGCCGCCGGTCAGGGAGTCGATCACCGTGCTGCCGGTCGGCGTCCACCCGCCGGGGGAGTCCGCGTGCGCGGCGGACGTGCTCATCGTGACCAGGGTGAGGGCGGCCAGGAGCGTCGCGGCGGCGACGCGGGCGCGCGGGGCTGGTGCGGTCAACGGGACCCCCGATGCGTTGGGTCGGCCTGCCGCCGGCCCGGCGGCTGCCTCGGACGGCAAGGACCTTAGCCCCGCGCGCCCCACGCGCACCACCGCTGTCCGGCCAACTCGCGCTGAACGGAGGGAAGTTGAGGGAAGGTGACCCTCGCCGGTCGCAAGGACCCCGCGTCGCGCGGGCTCGTCCTCGGCTGCCGCGCGTGCGCGGGCCGGCCTGCCCCGGCCGCACCGCCCCTTCCACCGGATCGCCCCCGACCCCGACACTCCGCTCCGACCTGCGCGGACGTGGGGCCCGCCCTAGCCTGGAAGGACGGGCCGACACGTGAAGGGGCGTGCCGGGCACCCGTACCGTCGGGCCGAGGGAGGGGCGATGCCCCTGTACACCACGCGTGTCACCTGCGGGCTTGGCCGGGGCGACATCCACTTCGAGTGGTACGAGGGGCCCGCGCCCGGGGAGACCCCGATGGCCCACGCCGAGACGATGCACGCCTTCCTCCGCCGCCTGCACGTCGAGGGCACCGCCCCGCAGGGCTGGCCGAAGACCGACGCCGAGTGGACGGCGTGCCGGCTGGTACGGGTCCAGGTCTACCCCGCCGGCCGCACCGGCGGCCTCGCGCTGGCCGAACGCGATTTCTGACCCCCGGCCCGGAGGCGCCCCGGCCGCCGCGCAGGGTCACCGCCGGTGGCTTAGCCTCGATCCACCGACGTGGCTCGAGAATGATCTTCTGCGGGGCTTGTGAGCTGGGTGTGGGGCGGTGGCCGTGGGTGGGCAGGGGGTATCCGCTGGTCTGCCCAGCTCTTCCACGAATGCGGCTCCGGTCGGGCCCTGGCGGGCGAGGTGGTCAGGAACGTCGGGCTGCTTCGGGTGGGCGGTGGACAGTGTCGAACAGGTGCGTCCAGGCGTGTTGCCAGGGCCAGTTGTCCGGTAGGTGCAGGGTGAGGCGCCGGGCGGAGCGGGCGATCCTGGCCGGGACACGGACGAGGTGGGTGCGCAAGGTGGCGGTGGTGGCCTTGGTGTGGAAGGCCGAGGTCAGGGCACCGGCGGCGCGGAGCAGGTTGTAGGCCATCGCCCACTGGATCAGCCAGGCTGCGTTGGCATGGAAGTGGCCCGAGGGCAGGTGGGCGAGGGCTCCGGCTTTGCTGTCGGCGATGACCTGCTCGACGACGGCGTGGTGGCGGTGTTCCCGCTCGGCCACGAGCGTCGGCGCGGGGTTGTCGGTGAAGAACGGGTGGTAACGCCAGACGGGGAACAACTCGCCCTGCTCACCGACGACGGCGGGTTTGGCCAGGTCACGGACCCGGCGCACGATGAGGCGGGCGGTGGCCTGCTCGCTCTTCTTCCGGCTCGCGAACGCGGTGTAGGCGGGTATCTCGGCGACCTGGGCATCGAAGATGAGCTCGCCGGTGTCGGGGTCGGGCACGGCGGTGGGGTAGGTGATCTGCTGCCATGCGGCTTCGTCGATGGCCAGGACGGCCCGTTTGACGGAAGGGTTCATGCCGCAGGTGACGGAGAAGTGAGCCCCGGCCCGGCGGCACGCGGCGATGACGCCGGCGTTGTAGAACTGCGAGTCCGCGCGCAGGATGCGCAGGCCGGTGCAGCCGGCCTCGACGGCGGTGGCCAGCGCCTGGCTGACAAGTTTCGGGGCGCCGCGGGAGTCTGCTGCCTTGCCGCGTCGCAGCCGCACGGTGGCGATCACCGGCCGGGAGGTGGGGGTGCAGATCGTGGCGAGCAGGGGGTGCAGGGTGCGGATGCCCTTGAACCGGCCGTACTCGGCGCCCTGCTTGGTACGGCCGTAGACCCGTTTGTGGGTGGAGTCGACATCGATGAATGCCTTCTCACCCGCGCCGGGCAGCAGCGGGGTGTGGGCTGCCAGTTGGGCCAGGAACCGGCGGTGCACGGCTTGGAGTTGGAGGGCGTGACCGTGGGTGAACGCGCGCAGGAACGTCCCCAGCGTGGACGGGGCACGCAGACCTCCGAACAGCAGGGGCATCGCGCCGTGCCGCAGGACGTCCAGGTCGTCGATGCTGTCCGCGCCCGCGACCATGCCGCCCACGATGCTGGTGACCTTCGCGTCCGCCGCCGCACCCGCGCCGTTCTTCGCTCCGGTCAGCTTCACCTTCTCGGTCACCAGCCGCGGCAGCCCGCACCGCTCGGCCAGCCGCATCACCGGGACCAGCCCGGCATACGCGACCAGATTCGTGTCATCGAACGCGGCGGACACCGCCGAAGCGGCATGGGAAGATTGCATCTCGCGGATGCACTCCAATTCTGTGGACATGGAACCCTAGGAAGTCCCATCGTCCCAGCTCAGAGGGCATCCGCGCCTTCATGTCCAAGCCCTGGACCGGCTATTGCCCGGCGGATCGAGGCTTAGGGTCGCCACGAGGGGACGACCAGGAGGTCGGCGCCTTCCCCCCTTGGCGGCGTCGGCCGGGCAGACCCGTGCCGTCCCGCGCACGCCCCGCGCAGACCGACGTGGACCGGTGGATCGTGGCTGACGGAGAAGTCGAAGGAGAAGGCAACGCCCCGCCCGGGACCGGCGACGGCCCGGCCCCCCGCGGCGGCGCCGAGCGGCGGCGCCCCGCGACCGGCGGGCGGATCGAGCAGAGCCTCGTCGAGGCGGTCACCGCCCAGGAGGAGATCGGCGTCATCGTCCTGGACGACGACCTGCGGGTGACCCAGGCGAGCGTCGCGCCCGACCGCTTCCACGGCCTGTCCGTCAGCCCCGGCCAGCGCATCGACGAGCTGGTGCCCGCGCGGGACCGGACGGCCGTCACCGAGCGGCTGCGCCGCGCCCTGGCCGTGCGCAACCCGATGGTCTGGCAGGGGCAGCGGCTGCACCAGGACGGCCGGCTGATCGCGGACCTGTCCGTCCTGCCCCTTCAGGACGTCAACGGCCGACCCGGCCTGGTGATGGTGTTCCTCGACGTGACCGCCGCCGTGCGCACCCGCCGGCACCTGGACATGCTCGTCGACGCCTCCGCGTCGATCGTCGGCTCGCTGGACGTCACCAGCACGGCCCAGCAGCTCGCCGACGCGCTGCTGGGTCTGGGCGACGTCGTCACCGTCAACCTGTCGGTCGAGGTCTTCACCGGGCAGGAGCCCCCGCCGCGCCGCCGGACCGCCTACTTCTCGGGCCTGCGGCGCGCCGCCCTGGCCACCCGCCGCGCCGCCGAACTGCCCGAGGGCTTCCTGCGGCCCGGGCACGACCTGCCGGTCCTGGTCGCCAACGACGTCATGAACCGGCACCGGACGGAGGCCGGCGCCGTCTGGCTGCCCACCCGCGAGGAGATCACCGCGGCCTTCCGCGACGACTCCGACGTCCTGCGGCTCATGCTGCCGGGGTACGACGTCCACACGGTGATCCACGTTCCGCTGATGGCCCGCGACCTGTTCCTCGGCGGCGTGGAGGTCTGGCGCACCGGCCGGTCCGCCGCCTTCGGCGAGGACGAGTTGCGGCTGCTGACCGGCATCGTCTCCCGGGCCGCGCTGGCCATCGACAACGCCCGCCGCTACACGCGCGAGCGCACCACCACCGAGGCGCTCCAGCGCAGCATGCTGCCCGCGCCCTCCGTCGACGCCCCCGCCGTGCAGGCGGCCGGCCTGTACCTGCCCACCACGGCCGGCGGCCGGGGTGCGGGCGGCGACTGGTACGACGTGATCGGGCTGCCCTCCATGCGGGTCGCCCTCGTGGTGGGCGACGTGGTCGGCCACGGTCTGCACGCGGCCGCCACCATGGGCCGGATGCGGGCGGCCGTCCAGGTCCTCGCGCAGCTCGAACTGCCGCCCGACGAGGTGCTCGGCCATCTAGACGACTTCGTCACCAAGCTCGTCGGCGGCGAGAGCGGCGAGTCCGTCCCCGCCGACGCGCTCTCCGGCAGCTGCCTGTACGCGGTGTACGACCCGGTCGGCCGCACCTGCGCGATGGCCAGCGCGGGCCACCCGCCGCCGGCCCTGGTCCGGCCGGACGGCTCGGTCGGCTTCGTCGACCTCAGCCCCGGCCCCACCCTCGGCGTCGGCGGCCTGCCCTTCGAGGTCACCACCTTGGACCTGCCGCCCGACAGCCTCCTCGTCCTCTACACCGACGGCCTGGTGGTCGGCCACGACCACAGCGACATCGGCACCGGCATGGACACCCTGCTGCGGCGGCTGCGCGAGCAGGTGCCGATCGCCCCCACCGAGGAGGCCCTGCACGAGGCGGCCGGCCACCTCGTGCGCGGGGTGTCCCGGCAGAACCTCGGCGACGACATCACCGTCCTGCTCGCCCGTACCCGGGCCGTCGCGGGCGGCGACACGGCGGTGTGGACGGTGGTCGGCGACGCCGCGGCCGTCGCCCGCATCCGGCGCGCCTCCACCGAGCAGCTCGCCGCCTGGGGCGTGCCCGAACAGCTCGCGTTCGCCACCGAGTTGGTGGTCAGCGAACTGGTCACCAATGCCATCCGCTACGCCGGCGGCCCGATCGCGCTGCGCCTCATCCGCTCCGGTCCCAGCCTGATCTGCGAGGTCTCGGACTCCAGCAACACCCAGCCCCGCTTCCGCCGCGCCCGCACCACCGACGAGGGCGGCCGCGGCCTCTTCCTCGTCGCCCAGCTCTCCAACCGCTGGGGCTCGCGCTTCGAGGGCCCGGCCGGCAAGACCATCTGGGCCGAGCTCTCGCCGACCAACCTCGACGCGCCCGACACCCTGTCACCGATGTCCTACGACCTCTGAACCGCCCCTGCGCGGCGCCGCGTTCACCCGCCGGCCGGCGGCTCCGCCACGCGCGCCCGCCCGCCGAGTTCGACGGTGCCGTCGGGCAGCGGCGAGGTGAACATCTGCGAGCCGCGGCCCTGGGTGATCACCAGCGGGCGTCCCAGTTCGTGCGTGAGCGTGATCGCCGCGGCGCCGGTGGCCTCGTCCTCGTCGATGCCGTCCCCGCGGCCGGGAAATCCGCGGGCCCGGACGTGCCCCGCGGCCTCGTCCACCCACGCCCACGCGTAGATCCACTCGCCGGGCCCGGGCACGTCGAGCGCCTCGACCTCCGCGGCGCTGCCGTGCCGGCGCAGCGTCCGGGCCAGCACCCACTCCGGGCGGGCGGTGATCCACGTCAGATCGCCCTCCCGCCGGGCCGCGATCCGGCCGACCGGCAGGCTCATCCCGTCGAGGCCGAGCAGCCAGGCGACCCCCACCAGGGGATACCCGGCGAACGGCAGCCGCAGCCCGGGCGTGTAGATGTCCACCGCCCCGTGCGCCGCGTCGTCGACGAACACCGTCTCGCTCAACCGGAGCCTGCGCGCCACCTCCTGCCGCGCCGCCTCGTCCGGGAACACGCTCCCGTCGCGTACGACCCCGAGTACGTTTCCGTACCCGCCCTCGGCGTCGGTGAACACCCGTACGAACTCAACGGAGTCGATCATGCCTCGCATCCAACCACCCGCGCCCGCCTACGGCCAGGACCGGGCGTCCCGCGCGGGACGCCCGGTCCTGGCCGTAGGCCGGGCGGGGCACGTCAGCCGGCCGGCGGGGCGACGGAGGAGGTCCACGCGACGTTGAGGGCCCACTCCTCGGACGTCGTGGCGGTCACCGAGACCGGGACCGAGGTCTTCGCGGAGGAGAGGACGATCTCGTTGTCGACGCCCGGTCCCGCGTCGCAGGCGGCGGTGAAGGAGGCGACGGTGCCGAGGCGGACGCTGATGGCGCCGGGACCGCCGCACACGGCGGCGACGTCGAGGGCGCCGCGGGGGATCCGGGGGAGCACGGTGAGCTGGGCCGAACCGTGCTCGCCCTGCGTGCGGTAGAGGACCTTCCGGCCGTCGGACACCGGCAGCGGCCGGGCCGGGTCGGCCGCGGCCGGCCGCGCGGCGGACGCGGCGGGCGGGGCGGCGACCGGCTGCCGGGACGCGTCGGCCGCGCGGGCGGCGGAGGTGCGTGCCGGTGCCGGGTGCGCGGTGCCGCCGCCGCAGCCGACCGCGCCGGTGAGGATCACCAGCGACCACGCGCCGGTGGTGCGCAGCGCCCTCCGGGCAGCCGTCCGCCGGCCCCCCGGCCGGTCCGAAGTGGTCCGTCTGTTCGGATTCATGACAGGGAGACCTCTGCGTGAAGTGCGACCGCCACCCCCCGCGGCGGCCCGCCCCGGGTGGGGACGCGCCGCCGCCGTGCACTCCGGCGGGGTCCGCGCTCGTGCGCGCCGACCGTTGCCGTCACTAGGAGATCAACGCCCCTGGCGGAACAAGGCGGAAGCGCCGATCAGCCGGCCGCCAGGAGCCCGCTGAGCGCTGAGGCCTGCGTCCGCCAGTCGAAGACGTTGGGCTGGGCGCTCGTGCCGCCGCCGGCCCACCGCTCGCCGAGGCGGTCGAGGGAGTCGCGGTCGACGTTCCAGATGCTGTTGGCCTGGGTCTGGGCGAAGCCGAGGTACGCGTTGCCGGTGGCCGTGTCCAGATCCTGGAGGTAGCGCATGAACACGCCCTTGAACTGCTTGCCGTTGTCGTCGCAGCTCGCGCTCGGCCCGTCGCAGGACTCGGTGAGGATGCCGTTAGTGACGAGGGACGGCGAGGCCAGCGCCGCGCTCGCGAGGGTGCGCGCGGTGCTCAGCGCCCCGGCGTCCCCGGTGGCCCGCCAGATCTCCACGGCCGCGCCGATCGCCAGCCCCTGGTTGTAACTCCACACCGTCTGCCCGTTGTTGGCGCAGCCCGCGGTCAGACCGTCGTTGACCAGCCCCGAGGAGTTGATCAACCCGCTGTGCTGGAACCAGTTCCAGGCCGTGGTGGCCCGGCCGAGCCACAGCGAGTCGCCCGCCATCCGGTTGTGCAACTCCGCGGTGAGCCGCACCCACAGGCCGTTGGTCACCGCGTTCTTGTACGTCCGCTCCCGGTCCCACCACACACCGCCGCCGCAGGTGCCGGTGTCCCACAGGCCGTTGACGTAATTGGCGATCGTCACGGCCTCGTTGAGGTACTTCGTGTCGTGCGTGAGGTCGTACGCGTCCACCCAGGCCAGCGCCCACCACTCTGCGTCGTCGGTGGCCCGGCTGATGAAGTCGCCGTCGATGGGGTCCGAACTGCGCGCGCCCGCGGGGAAGGACGCCTTGTCCACCTGGAAGGTGCGGTCCACCACCCAGGCGTAGGTGGTGTCGCCGGTCTGCCGCATGTAGTCGATCACGGTCGCCAGCGCCACCGCGGAGTTCCACCAACTCGACGGCCAGTACGCGGTGTTCGGGTCGTACGAGTACATCAGCGCGTCGGCCGCCGCCGCGTCGTGCGAAGTGGCCGGACGGGCCCACGAGGTGCAGTTGCCGTTCTGCCCCTCCACCGCGCGCCCGCACGCCCGCACCGCGCCGCCGTACAACTTGCCCAGCGGGTCACGGGTGTTGATCCGGATCGTACGCGCGCTCGTCGCCCCCGAGGCCACGCTGAGCCGGCCCAGCGAGGAACCGTCCGGCCAGCTCGTCCCGCTGTTCCAGGAGCGGTCCATCCACACCTCGTCGCCCGCGGTGCCGCCGTCGATCGTCGCCCACGCCATGCCGGAGCTGTCCGTGTGCAACGCGATCGTCCGGCCGCTCAGCGTGGCGGCCGGCACCGGGCGGGTGTCCCCGCTCGCGCTGCCGCCGCCGTCGCACGCCGCCGCGCACACCGTCAGGTGCGCCCACTGCGTGCAGGTCACGCCCTGCGCGTCACCGCAGGCCCGCAGCAGGCCCCTGCGGTGGTCGGTCGGGTCGGACAGGTTGTACATCAGCGTCCGCGTGCCGGTCCACGTCGACGGGATCGACGCCTTGCCCAGCAGGCCGTCCCACGTCGATCCGCCGTCCCACGAGCGGTCCAGCCACACCGAGTCGCCGCTCTGGCCGTTGTCGATGCTGGCCCACGCCATCGCGTCGGCGTCGTCCACGTGCAGTTCCAGTAGGCGGCCGTTGAGGTTCACGTTCGCCACCGGGAAGGTCTCCTGCGCCGCCTGCGACGGGTCGAGCGTGTCGCAGCGCACCGCGCACACCGTCGTCGCGGCATGCGGTTCGGGAGGTGGTGGCGCCGCCACCGCGACGCCGAGCTGACTGATCGCCAGTACCAGTGCGGTCAGGGACGCGAGCCACAACACCACTTTGCGCATGGGTCATTGCCTCCGGTCGGTGGGGGACGCCGGGGTGCACGTGCCGTCCTTACAACGATGTAAGGACGCGGTCATTGAGGGCATGACAGCACGGCGACCCCCACCTGTCCAGCCCCGCGGGCCGAACCCGACCGGGCCCGTCCGGCGGGGCGGTGATGCGCGCGGACGCTTCCAGCGCGAAGTCGTCGAGCGCGCCGAGCGGTTGCCGGGGCGGGCCCGTATGGGGAGAGCCACTCCCTCGGCTGCGATACTCGCGCGGTGAACGTTCATCCGACCGGGACGCCCGCTCAGGCGTCCGCGGCCGCCGCCCCGTGGCGGTTGCGCCCCGCCGCGGCCGCGGACGTCGAGGCGAGCGCGGCGAAACCCACCGGACGAACGGCCCTTACCTACAGGCCCGGCGGGGTGTGGCGGGGCCATCGGCGGCCGGTGTGCTCGCTCGCGATCGACCGCAGGAGGTCCAGGACGGGGGAGGCCGGGTAGGTGCCGAACGCGGGGAAGCGCCGGCGGTGGTAGCAGGACCGGTAGCTCACCGTCCGGTGTTCCGTCAGGGGGAAGAAATCCGGATTGCGGGCGAGGAAGTCGCCGTAGGCATGCCGCCGGGCCGATCCCTCGGCGGCGAGGTCGGCGAGGTCGGAGAGATCGTTGTGGACGGACTGGAGGATCTCCATGACGTACTCACCGACCAGTTGGACGACGAACGGCACCGTCCACGGCTCCTCGGAGCGCACGATCTGCTCCAGGTGGCGCTGGCGGACCCGCCCGTCGTGGTGTCGTGAGTAGAGGCAGTGCAGGATCAGCTGCTGCCGCGCCGTCAGCGGAGCCACGGCCTCGGCCGGGCGCTCGACCAGTAGATCGGGAGGGAATGGCGACGGTCTCCTCGCCCGCGTTCACCCGGAAGGGCAGGCCGGGGGCGAGAGCGGTCGCCGGCAAGAGGGCCGCGACCGTGCGCACGTCGGCGGCGAGTCGGCGCGGGAAGGCCGCGACCGGGGCGTCGTCGGGCACCGCGAGGGGGCGGGGCTGCTGCATGGCCGCAGCATGGGCGGGCGGTTGGCCCCTCGCCCGGGCCCCGCGGTGGCGGTAGGTTCGGCGCGGTGACCTTGAACGAGACGCAGGGCCTCGCGCCGATGAGCGACGGGGCGCGGGTGCGCTGGGTGGCGCTGGGGGAGGCGACGGGGCGGACGCCGGTGGTCGTGCTCCATGGCGGGCCGGGGCTGCCGGACTACCTGCGCGATGTCGCGGCCATGGTCGCGGACCTCGCGCCGGTGTACCGGTACGACCAGCGCGGCACCGGCGGGTCCCCGTGGCAGGGCCGCCATTCCCTGGCCCGGCACGTCGACGACCTCGCCGAACTGCTCGACGCCTGGGGCATACCGCGGGCCGTCCTGATCGGGCACTCCTACGGCACCGACCTGGCGAGCCGGTTCTGCCTGGCGCACTCCGACCGGGTGGCCGCGATGCTGCTGATGTGCGGGCCGTTCGTCGGCGACTGGCGCGCCGGGTACCGGTCGGAGCGCGACCGCCGGATGAGTGCGGAGGAGCGGGAGCGGCTGCGCGCGCTGGAGGATTCGCCGGACCGGACGGAGGAGCAGGAGGTCGAACTGCTCACGCCGGCCTGGTTCACCGACCACGCGGATCCCGACCGCGGACGGGACTGGGCCGCGCCCGCCGCCCGTTCGCGCCGGCCCGTCAACTGGGCCATGAACAAGGAGCTCGGCCGGGACGGACGCGCGGACCCGCTCGGCGGGCGCCTCACGGAGCTGCGCGCCCGCCTGCCCGCGCGGACGGAACTTCTCGGCGGCGCCGAGGCCCCCCGCCCCGTCGCGGCCCTTGCAGCGCTCGCCCTCCACCTCGGACTTCCGCTGACCCGGATCGAGGGCGCCGGCCACGAGCCCTGGTGCGAGCGGCCCGACGCCGTCCGCGCCCACCTCCGGCGGTTCGTGCGGGCCACGGCGGATGCCTAGCCCCGGCTCACTCCAGGAAGATGGCGGCCAGACGGGGAAGGCGGCGGGCCATCTCGTCGTTGTCGTCGAAGTCGAAGTTCCAGGCGCGGTCGAGCTCCGGGTAGCGGATGCGGAACGCCCCCGCGGGGAGTTCCGCCCCGGTCGCCGCGATGTGCGCGTTCCAGACGATGCCCAGCACGTCCTCGTCGTCCAGGTCGTCGCCCCCGGCCGCGGCGGCCTTCACGGCGGGCAGCTCCGCGAGGGAGTCGGGATCGGCGAGGACGGCCTCGAAGACCTCCTGCCCCTGGGCGATCAGCCACCCGCGGAAGTAGTCGAAGCCGTCGTCGGAGCATCCGCCGTTGACGAGGTACGCGGCGGCCCACAGGGGGTTCGTGTAGGAGTCGGCCATCAGGTCCCACAACGCCTGCTGGGCGGCGAGGATCCGTTCGACCGGCCGCGCGGCGAGCAGCGCGCTCGCTTCGTCGGCGACCGCCCCGCCGTCGTCCGGGTCGGGGGCCTGCTCGCGGGCCGCCGTGATGAGCTGCCAGAACTCCTTCTTGTCCATGGGGGCAGAGCATGGCACCCGCCACCGACAGTCCGGCCTTCCGCCGAACTCCCGCTGCCCCGCGGGCCCGTGGGGAATCCGCTGGAGCCGTCGTCCGCGCCCGTGGCACGATGGGCCGCATGACGACGACCCGAAAGGTCCATGCCGCGTAGGCCCCCGGCCCGGCTCCGGACCGGGACCCCCGCCCGCCCGAACCCGCACACGAAGCCGCGGCCCACCATCGACGGCCTCCCCGCACGCGCGCAGTTCGCGATCCTCCGCCTCGAACGCACCCGCGGCTACCTGTGGCCAGGAGCCGTCAGCGAGGCCGTGCGCCTGTGGAGGGACCACGTGCGCCGCCCCGCCCGCCAGTTGTGGCACGACGGCGAATGGGGCAACCCGCACTGGGACTGCTGCGGCGACCCCCTCGAAGCCCGCGCCCTCCTCGACACCGTCCTCCAGGCCCTCCCCCCTCACCCCGCCCGCGCCCTCCGCACCGTCATCACCCGCCTCGACTCCCGCTGACCGCAGCCTCGTTCGAACGGAGCACGGCGCGCCGAAGCGGAGTGCCGACGTGCCCGCGTGGCCGCGCCGGACGCGGGTCGATCGCGGGGGCGGTCGGTAGGATCCGTCGCGGCATCGCGTGTCGATCACCGGCTGGGTGAGGCATGGAGGTGCCAGGAGATGCCTCTGGAGGCATTCCTTGTCGGTCGAGTTGAACCACACGATCGTTCACGCCCGGGACAACCGGGAATCCGTCCAATTCCTCACGGAACTGCTGGGCCTCGAAATCGCCACCGAGTGGGGCCCGTTCATCGCGGTGAAGCTGGGCAACGGCGTCACGCTGGACTTCGCCACCGTTCCGGCGGAGCGGATCACCCCGCAGCATTACGCCTTCCTCGTCTCCGAGGAGGAGTTCGACGCGGCGTACGCGAAGATCGGGCAGCGCGGAATCGAGCACTACGCGGACCCGCACATGGAGCGGCCCGGCGCGATCAACCACAACGACGGCGGCCGCGGGGTCTACTTCACGGACCCGTCGGGCCACGCGATGGAGCTCATCACGGTGCCGTACGGCGGTTGGCCGGCGTAAGTCCCGAGGCGTAGCGCCCAAAGCCGTGGCCCGAGCGAAAGGCCCAAGGCCCAAGCGCAAGGCCCAAGCGCGAAGCGCCGCGCGGCACCACCGAGGGGCCGCGCCCGCGACCGGGCGCGGCCCCTCCGCACAGCGGGCCACCTCACCCCACCCGCACCCCACCCGCTCCGCCCCCTCCCACAACCCCACACGAAGCAACAGCCCTTGACACTTCAACAGTCACAGGGGAGCATCGTGCCGCTGGTTTGTGACAACGTTGTCGGCCGGTCGACCCCCAACGGCAGTGCCCATGCGGCTCCCCGAGGCGCGCGGCCTGCCCCGGCCGTCTCCTCCCTCGCGCACCACCCCGCACACCCCGCACTCGAAGGGCTGGAATCGTGCCAGACAGATCCACGCACCGGATGGGCCGAACTCCGCGGAGACGCCGAACCGTCGTGGCGGCCGCCACCGCGGCGGCCACCGCCTTCCTCGGCCTCGGCCTGGGCCTCGGAGCCGGGACCGCCGTCGCCGCCCCGGCCGGCGGCGGCACCGCGGCCGCCGTCACCGACCCCGCCTCGTACGTCAACCCCTTCATCGGCACGTCGAACGCCGGCAACACCTACCCCGGCGCCGTGCTGCCCTTCGGCATGCTGGCGTGGAGCCCGCAGAACTCGACGGGCCACCAGTTCTCGACCCCGGCCCCCGGCGGGTACCGCTACGACGCGACGAAGATCCACGGCTTCAGCCTGACGCACCTCAACGGCGTGGGCTGCTCCGGTGCGAACGGCGACATCCCGATCATGCCGTACGTCGGCGACGTGACGTCCTCGCCGAGCGCGGACGTCAACGACGCCACCTACGCGAGCACGTTCTCGCACGCCAACGAGACCGCCCGGCCGGGCTACTACAAGGTCGGCCTGGACAGCGGCGCGAGCGCTGAGCTGACGGCCACCGACCGTACGGGAACGGGGGAGTTCGGCTTCCCGGCCGACAAGCCCGCCAGCATGCTGCTGCGCACCTCCAACTCCGAGAGCGGCAGTTCGGCCGCGACGGTGGACGTGGACGCCGCCACCCGCACGGTGACCGGCTCGGTGAGCGCCGGCAACTTCTGCGGCCCGCAGAGCGCGAACAACCGGCACGACGTCTACACCCTCTACTTCACCGCGCACTTCGACCAGCCGTTCGCCAAGTCCGGCACCTGGACCGACGGGACCGTCACCCCCGACTCCACCTCGGCCGACGGCGGCACCGGGTACAACTCCAGCGGCAACCCGACCGCGGGCAGGGGCTCCGGCGCGTACGTCACCTTCGCGGCCGGCACCCAGCGCGTGCAGGTCAAGGTGGCGATCTCCTACGTGAGCCAGGCCGACGCCGAGGCCAACCTCCGCGCGGAGAACCCGCCGTCGAAGAGCTTCGCCGACGTCGCCGGGAAGGCCACGAAGGCGTGGAACGCCGACCTCGGCAAGATCCAGGTCGCCGGCGGCACCGCCGACCAGCGCAGCACCTTCTACACCGCGCTCTACCACTCGATGCTGGAGCCCACCCTCACCAGCGACGTCAACGGCCGCTACCTGGGCGCCGACCGCAAGACGCACACGCTCGCCAAGGGCCAGCACGCCCAGTACGGCACCTTCTCCGGCTGGGACCAGTACCGCGCGCAGGTGCAGCTGCTGACGCTGCTCCAGCCGAAGACCGGCAGCGACTACGCCCAGTCGCTCTTCAACTACGCCTCCCAGCGCGGCGGCGAGTGGGAC
Source organism: uncultured Actinomycetota bacterium (assembly GCA_963756705.1). Classification (GTDB taxonomy): domain Bacteria; phylum Actinomycetota; class Actinomycetes; order Streptomycetales; family Streptomycetaceae; genus Actinacidiphila. Next base: position 641,886 of record CAVWOS010000015.1, read on the forward strand.
CGCTGGCTGCTGGAGAACGGCAAGACCAGCATCATGTCCGGAGACCCCTCGGACGCCGCCCTCGCGGGCATCTACGCGTTCGGCGGCCGGGACTTCGACGCCAAGGGCGCCCTCGCCTCGCTCGTCCACGCCGCCACCGTGCCCACCGCGAACGACTCCGACAGCTCCGGCTGCAACGTCGAATGCGTGGGCGAGCGCCCGGCGTTGGACAAGTACCTGAGCCTCGGTTACGTGCCCGCCGACGACTGCCACTGCTGGGGCGGCGCCGCCGAGACGCTGGAGGACGCGGCGGCCGACTTCGGCCTGGCCGAGCTCGCCGGCCAACTCCACGACGCCAAAAACCAGAAGGCGTTCTTGAACCGCAGCGGCAGCTGGAGCAACGTCTTCGACGCCCACGCCACCGCGCAGGGCGGCTACATGCGCGACCGCGCCTCCAACGGCGCCTGGGCCGGGGCCGACTTCACCCCTGACACCGGCAACGGCTTCGTGGAGGGCACCAGCGCCCGCTACACGTGGATGGTCTACTCCGACGTCGCCGGCCTGGCCCGCGCGATGGGCGGCGACAAGGCGGCGGCCGACCGGCTCGACGCGTTCTTCCGCAAGCCCGACGGCACCTTCGACCTGTCCGGCGCCGACCCGACGCGCTACGACCCCACCAACGAGCCGGACATCAACGCTCCCTACCTGTACGACTACTTGGGCGAGCCGTACAAGACGCAGGAGACCGTCCACGCGGAGACCTCCGGCCTGTGGACCAACACGACCGGCGGCATCCCCGGCAACGACGACGCGGGCACCATGTCGTCCTGGTACGTCTTCTCCGCGCTCGGCCTGTACCCCCAGGTCCCCAGCCGCGCCGACCTGGTGCTCACCGCGCCGCTCTTCCCGCACGCCGTGATCCGCACCGGGCACGGCGCGACCATCACCGTCAACGCCCCGCAGGCGTCGGCGCAGAACACCTACGTCGAGAGCCTGCGCACCGACGGCCGCCGCTCGGACCGGCCCTGGGTCCCCGCGTCCTTCGTCGGCCAGGGCGGGACCCTGGACTTCACCCTCGGCAGCACCCCCAACACCTCGTGGGGCAGCGCGCCCTCGGACGCGCCGCCGTCCTTCCGCGACGGTGAGGCGCCGCTGTTCACCGGTGTCGCCCCGGGCTCGGTGAAGGTGGAGCCCGGCGGCTCTGCGGACACCTCGCTCGCGCTCTCCACGATCCAGGACAGTCCGGTGCGCGTGCACTGGGCCGCCACCGTGCCGAGCGGCCTGTCCGTCGAGCCGGCCACCGGCGACCTCACCGTGCCCGGCGGCGGCAGCGCCACCGCGAAGCTCTCGGTGTCCGCCGCGGCCGGCACCAAGGCCGGGGTGTACTCCGTCCCGCTGAAGCTGACCGCCGCCGGCGGCGGCACCGTGCCCACGGCGTGGATCTCGGTGACGGTCGGCGTCAAGGGCAGCGTGACCTGGTACGTCAACAACTACGGCATCTCCGCCGACGACCAGAACCCGGCGGCGAACTTCGACGGCGGCGGCTGGAGCTACTCGGCCCCGGCGCTGGCCGCCGCGAGCGTCACCCCGGGCGGCACGGTCAGCGCCGCCGGGTTCGACTTCACCTGGCCGCAGGTGGAGCCGGGCGCGCCCGACAACATCCAGGTCGGCGGCGGTGACCAGGTGCTCGACGTGTCCGCGACCTCGGCCGGGCACACCCGGCTCAGCCTGCTGGGCAGCGCCTCGGACGGCCCCACCACCGGCACGGTCACCCTCACCTACACCGACGGCAGCACCCAGCAGGCCGACATCGGCTTCAGCGACTGGACGCTGGGCGGCGGGGCGGACCAGCCGTCGTTCGGGAACGTCGTCGCCGTGCACACCACGTACCGCGACGTGATGGGCGGCGGCGAGGACCCGGTGGGCACGGACCTGTTCGCGACCGCGCCCATCACCCTCCAGTCCGGCAAGCAGCTGGCGAGCGTCACCCTCCCGGCCGGCACGTCCGGCGGTGACATGCACGTCTTCGCGGTGGCCACGGCCTGACCGGCGCCACCACCGGCGGGCGGCCTCGGAGCGATCCGGGGCCGCCCGCACTGCTGTCACCCGTCTGTCACGCGTCGGCCTCGTCCCAGAGCCGGGAGCTGTACGCCCCGACGAGGCCGGCGACGCGGGCGAGCAGCGCGCCGGCCGGCTGCGGGTCGAGCCGGCGCCCGTCCCGCAACCGCACGGCGACCCGCCCGTCGGCGGCCTCCTTCGCGCCGATCACGGCCTGGTAGGGGACCAGGCGGGCGGCCCGGATCCGGGCGCCGAGGCTGCCGCGCTCCGGCCCGGCGACCTCGGCGCGCATCCCGAGATCGGCGCACCGCCGGGCCAGGTCCTCGGCGCTCGGCAGCTGGGCGTCGGAGACGGGGAGGACCGCCAGCTGGACGGGGGCGAGCCACGCCGGGAAGGCGCCGCCGTGCCGGTCCACCAGGTGCGCGACGGCCCGCTCGGCGCTGCCGATGACGCTGCGGTGGACCATCACCGGGCGGTGCCTGGCCCCGTCCGCCCCGATGTAGTGCAGGTCGAACCGCTCGGGCTGGTGGAAGTCGACCTGCACGGTGGACAGGGTGGACTCCCGGCCGGCCCCGTCGGCGACCTGCACGTCGATCTTGGGACCGTAGAACGCGGCCTCCCCCTCCGCCGCCTCGTACGGGATGCCGGACCGGTCGAGGACGTCGGTGAGCAGGGCGGTGGAGCGCCGCCACTTCTCGGGCGCGGCGACGTACTTGCCGCCCGGGCCCGGCAGGGACAGCCGGTAGCGGGCGGCGGTGATGCCGAGCGCCGCGTAGGCGTCGCGGATCAGGTTCAGCGCCCCGAGCGCCTCCTCGGCGACCTGGTCGAGGGTGCAGAAGATGTGCGCGTCGTTGAGCTGGATGGCCCGCACCCGGGTCAGGCCGCCCAGCACGCCCGACAGCTCCGAGCGGAACATGCCGCCGATCTCCGCCAGACGCAGCGGCAGTTCGCGGTAACTGTGCGCGCGGGAGCGGTAGATCACCGCGTGGTGCGGGCACAGGCTCGGCCGCAGCACGACCTGCTCGCCGCCCAGGTCCATCGGCGGGAACATGTCGTCGCCGTAGTGGTCCCAGTGGCCGGAGATCTCGTACAGCTCCCGTTTGCCGAGCACCGGCGAGTACACGTGCCGGTACCCGGCCCGCCGCTCGGCGACCCGCACGTACTCCTCCAGGGCGTGCCGCACGGTCGCGCCGTCGGGCAGCCAGTAGGGCAGCCCCGCGCCGATGAGGGGGTCGGTGTCGAACAGGCCCAGCTCGCGGCCGAGTTTGCGGTGGTCGTACATGGCGGTCTCCTCGCGGACGGCGGGCGAGCGACCACAGCACGAAGCCCCGGGGCACTCGCCCCGGGGCTTCGGACTGGACATCGGTCAGCGCGCCGGGACACTCTCCGGCGTCGTCGTCAGACCAGCGCGCTTCATGCCGTGCACGCTAGCACCCGCCGCGGCGCCGCGCCCGCCCATTTCCGCGGCCGCGGCCCGGCCCGCGTGCGTCAGTCCGCCGGGCGGACGGTCACGGTGTGGCGGCCCGGGGCCAGGCCGTCCAGCCGGACGTACCCGCCCTCCTGCCGGGCGCCGTGGGCCAGGGACCGGCCGCCGCGCCAGGCCGGACGGCGGTCCACGTGGACGGTGACGGCGCGGCCGTCGGTGGGGACGGCGACGGCGCCCGTGGTGCCGCGGGGCCCCGCGACGGTGAGCGTGAAGGCGGCCTCGGCCGGGTGCTGCCAGTCCGCGGTGACCGGGCCGTGCGGGGTCGGCACCTGGCCGCGGGCCCACGCCACCGAGCCCGGGTGCGGGGCCACCGACCAGGTGGCGAAGCCCGGCGAGGTCGGCCTGATGCCCAGCAGCTCGTTGGTGAGGGCGGGCAGCACCCCGGTGGACCAGCCGTGCGCCATGCTCGTGTACGCGCCCTCGTACAGCGAGCCGCCCGGGCCGACCCCCTCCCAGTGCGTGGTCCCGGGGTCGTGCGCGTCCATCCAGCCGTACGTGCGGCGGATCTGGTCGAGTGCCGAGTCCGCCCCGCCGGTCTCGAACCGCGCCACCAGCTCCGGGTAGGACGTGAAGGCGTACACCCGCTGCGAGGCGCCGGCGAAGAGCGTGTCGTTGTCCATGAAGGCGTTGCCGTACGGCAGTCGGGTGGTCGCGTCGAGGTGGGCGAGAGCGGCGGCGGCGCGGGTCGGGTCGGCCACGCCGGCGGTGACCGCGATGGCGTTGCCGTCCTGGGCGTGCCGCACGGGGCCGGTGGAGGAGTCCAGGTACGCGCCCGCGCCCGCGTCCCACAGCCGGGAGTTGACCGCGTCGGCGACGGTGCGCGCCCGCGCCGCCCAGCGGTCGGCGTCGGCGCCGCGGCCCAGCCAACGGGCCAGCTCGGCACCGTCGTTGAGTGCCTGCACGTAGTTGGCGTTGTAGTACGTGACCTGCCCGGTGCGGCCGAGGAAGGCGTAGTCGCCGTATCCGGACGTGCCGTTGAGCCCCTTGCTGAGCAGCCCGTCGGCGTCGGTCACCGACGGGTACCAGCCGTCCAGCACCTTGGTCAGGTGCGGGTGGTACGCGGTCGCGTAGCCGCGGTCCCCGGTGTGGAGGACGTAGTCCCAGCCGCACGTCACCCACCACAGCGGATAGTCGAAGAGCGGCAGCGTGTAGGAGTTGATGGACGCGGGGGGTATCCAGCCGTCCGCGCGCTGGTGGTCGGCGAGGTCGGCGAGCACGTCGCGGGCGGCCGCCGCCGCGTCGGGGTGGGTGAGGTAAAGGGTGCGGGCGGACACCGCGAGGTCGCCCACGTACGGGTCGCGGTCGCGCTTCGCGCCGTCGTGCAGCACCAGCTTCCCGTCCAGACCGGCGGAGTCGGCGCCGCGCGGGTCCACGTCGTCGGACCGGAAGGTGTCGGTGACCAGCTCGTTGGTGTACGCGGCCCCGTACCAGAAACGGTTCAGGTCGTCGTCGGAGCACAGGAACCAGCCGCCGTAGGTGTCCGGGGTGCCGAGGTAGGCGGTGAAGTCCAACCACACGGCGTCGACGGCGACTTCGCCCCACGGCTGGGCGGCGGGCGCGTCGGAGGGCAGCGCGTCGAGGCTGATCTGGAGGTAGCGGAAGCCGTGCAGCCCGTCGGCCCAGACCTGGTCGCCGCTCTGGTGGCCCTTGGTGTCCTGCCAGTCGGCGCCGCCGGCCGGGACGGCGAACTGGTCGGTGCCCTGGGCCGGGACCCCCGACTGGTCGGAGCGGGTGAAGTCGCTGCGGTCGGTGAGGTACTGGAGCGTCTCGGAGAACGCCAGCCGCACGCCGGGGCTGTTGGCGGACGCCGACGCGAACACGACGTGCGGATGGCCGACCACGACCTTGCCGAAGTCGACGACGACCCGCGGGATCTCGTCGGTCGCCAGGACCCCGGGGTAGACCTCGTTGACCCGGGTGAAGTCGCCCTGCGGGCTGTCCTGGTCGGCGGTCACCGTGATCCGCACCCGCGTGGTAGACACCGCCGAGCCGAAGGAAACCGAGCGGCGGACGGCTGTGTTGCCGGTGACGGTGGCGGCGGTGTGCCAGGCGCTGCCGTCCCACGTCTCCACGGTGAAGTCGGCCGGGACACCGTCGGAGTTGGAGAGCAGGGTGATGCCGGGCAGCGTCACGGGCGCGGGCGCGGTGACGGTCAGGGTGTCCGGGTAGGCGGCGATCGTGTCGTCGTTCCAGAAGGTGCCCGGGTCGCCGTCGATCGCGTTGGCCGCGTCGTAGGTGCGGGGCTGCCCGTCGTTGCCGTCGTTCGGCGCGTGGGAGGAGGACGCGGCGGCCGTCGTCCCCGCGGGCCAGCGCGGCGGGGCGGCCGGCTGCGGGCGGGTCAGCACGGTCGCCGCGCCGCCGGGGGCGAGCAGCGCGGCGGGGGAGGCCACCTGCCCCTCGGTCCGGGTGACCGCGACCGGCCGCACGGTCCGGTCGGCCGGGCCGCGGACGTAAGCCTGCCAGTCGTCGTCGTGAGGGCCGGGGCCGGGGCCGGGGGCGGCCGGGCCCAGGGCCGGATCCCGGGCCCCGTCCTCGGCCCGATCCTTGGCCGACGCCGGTCCGGCGGCGCCGAGGGCCATTCCCGCGGCGGCGAGCGCCGCGGCGCCGAGCCCGCCCAACAGGACGGTGCGGCGCGGTGGTTGGGGTGCGCGGGAGTCGTCTCCCACGGGGGCGTCCGTCATCTTCGGCTCCCGAGCGGCGAGTTGAATCGATTCATCCCCGTGCTGCGGGCATGACACTACAAGCGGCCCCCCGATCCGTCCAGGGTCCGGGTACGGAGGCAGGGCCGCACCGCGCCCCGAAATCGCGCCCCGGGCCCGCCGCCGGTGGCGAACCGGGATACTGCATGCGGGAACTGCCGCGGGCGCAGCAGGCCCGGCAGGGGGTGGAGGCATGGCGCGGTCGAGGGGAACGGGCCGGTCGCGGGGCGACCTGATCCGGCAGCGGGCACGGGCGCAGTTCGTCGGACGGCGGGCCCAGGTGTCGCTCTTCGCCGAGAACCTGGGACGGGACCCGGAGTCCGAGGGCGATCCGGCGGAGTTCCTCTTCCACGTGCGGGGCGTGGGCGGGGTGGGCAAGTCGACCCTGCTGCGCCAGTGGCAGGAGGCCGCGCGCAGGGCGGGCGCGGCCACCGCCGTGGTGGACGAGAGCGACGTCCACGGCGTGCAGCAGGCGTTGGCGAAGCTCGCCCGGCAACTGGCCGAGCAGGCGGGGCCGTTGAAGGAGTTCGACCGGGCCGCCGAGCACTACCGCCGTGAGCAGGAGGCCGCTTCGGCGCCGACCGCCCCCGACGGCGGGGCGTCGGTGTCCAGCCGCCTGGTCACGCAGGCCGCGCTCGGCGCGGCCTCGATGGTCCCCCGGGGTCGGGGCCGTGACGTCGATGGCCAACCCGGACACCGCGGCGCAGGGGCTGGACCGGCTGCGGGCCGGGGTCCAGGCGCGCGGCCGGCGGGCCCGCGGGGGCGACCTGGCCGACGTGAGCCGGGCGTTCGTCGCGGACCTCGGCCGGATCGGCGAACGCCACTCGTGGGCGGTGCTGTTCTTCGACACCTGGGAGCAGATCGGCCGCTACCTCGACGAGTGGCTGCGGGACCTGCTCGACGAGTCGTTCGGCCCGGTGCCGGTCAACCTGATGCTCGTGCTGGCCGGGCGGGACGAACTGGCCGAACGCGAGTGGGAAGCACTGCGGCCGCACGTCGTGGACGTGCCGCTGGAGGTCTTCACCGCCACCGAGACCCGTGAACTGCTCGCCGCCCGGGGCGTCACGGAGCCGGGCGCGGTGGAGGCCGTGCTCGACCTGTCGATGGGGCTGCCGCTGCTCGTCCAGCTCCTCGCCCTCTCCCGGGCCGGCGCCGCCGAGGACGTGGGCGCGGACGGCGACGTGGTCGACGCCGCCGTCGCCCGCTTCGTCCAGTGGATCGACGACCCCGGGCAGCGGGAGACCGTGCTCGCCTGCGCGCTGGCGCCGCAGCTGAACGAGGACGTCTTCACCGCGGCCGTGCCCCAGCGCACGCCGGAGCTGTGGGGCTGGCTGTGCGGGCAGCCGTTCGTCAGCGGCCGGGGCGCGTTCAAGCAGTACCACGCGGTGGTGCGCGCCAGCATGGTCCGTCAGCAGCGCGCCCGCTCCCCGCAGAGCTGGACCGCGGCGCACCTGCGGCTGGCCGACGCCCACGCCGAGTGGCGCGCCGCCGCCGAACGGGGGCTCGCCGAGGACCGGCGGTGGGGCGACGCGCGCTGGCGCCGGCACCGGCTCGACGAGACCTACCACCGGCTGTGCGCGACGCCCGCCGCCCATGTGCCCGCCGCGCTGGAGGAGGCCGTGCACGCCGCCGGGCAGGCGACGGCCGTCCTGCGGCAGTGGACCGACGCCCTCGACGGGGCCGCCCGCGACACCGCCGACCCCGACCTCCTGCTGTGGGCCGAGCGCCTCCAGACCGCCGTCGCGGACGACGAGCCCGCGCAGGCGTTCCTCGCGGCTATCGTGGCCCACGGCCGCCTCGACGCGCCCGCCCGCGCCTGGGCCCACACCTACCGCGGCAGGCACCTGTACTTCGCGGACCGCGACGAGGAGGCCGTCGCGGAACTCAGCCGCGCCATCGCCGTCGACCCCGGCAACGCCCGCGCGTGGGCCCACCGCGGCGACGCCCACCGGTGGCTCGGCCACAGGGAGGAGGCCGTCGCCGACCTCACCGAGTCCATCCGCCTCGATCCGTCCGACGCCGTGGCCTTCGCACGCCGCGGGGAGGCCCACCGGGAGGCGGGCCGGTACGAGGAGGCGGTCGCGGACTTCACCGCCGCCCTGGATCTCGACCCCGCGTACGCCTGGGCGCTCGGCTCGCGCGGCCAGGCCCACCGGGAGGCCGGCCGCCACGGCCTGGCCGTGGCCGATCTCACCGCGGCCCTCGCCCTCGAACCGCAGCTGCTGTGGGCCCTCGGAGCGCGCGGGCAGGCCCACCGGGACGCCGGCCAGTACGACCTGGCCGTCGCGGACTTCACCGCCGTGGTCACCCTCGACGCCGGACAGGCGTGGGCCTTCGCGGAACGGGGCGAGAGTCACCAGTGGGCCGGCCACGACGCATTGGCGGTCGCCGACTTCACGGCCGCGCTCGCCATCGACCCCACCTACGCCGGGGCGATCGGCTCACGCGGGCAGACGCACCGCAAGGCCGGTCGCTTCGAGGAGGCGATCGCGGACCTCACCGCCGCCCTGGAGCTGGAACCCGCGTACGCCTGGGCCCTCGCGGAGCGCGGGGAGGCCCACCGGGAGGCGGGCCGGTACGAGGAGGCGGTCGCGGACCTCACCGCCGCCCTGGAGCTGGAACCCGCGTACGCCTGGGCGCTCTCCCATCGCGGGGAGGCCCACCGGGAGGCGGGCCGCTTCGAGGAGGCGGTTGCGGACTTCACCGCGGCGCTGGCGGTCGAGCCCGTCGACGCCTGGGTCCTCGGCTCGCGCGGGCAGGCCCACCGCAAGGCCGGGCACTACGAGTTGGCGGTGGCCGACTTCACCGCCGCGCTCGACGCCGATCCGGCGTACGCGTGGGCGTACGGGGCGCGCGGGGAGGCCCACCGGGAGGCGGGCCGGTACGAGGAGGCGGTCGCGGACTTCACCGCCGCGCTCGGCATCGACCCCGGCTACGCCTGGGCGCTGGCCCATCGCGGGGAGGCGCACAGCCAGGCCCGCCGGTACGCGTCGGCCCTGGCCGATCTCACCGCCGTCCTGGAGCTCAGCCCCGGCTACGGATGGGCCCTGGCCCAGCGCGGTGAAGCGCACCGGCTCTCCGGCGACTTCGGCGCGGCCGTCGCCGACTTCACCGCCGCTCTCGACGCCGATCCCGACCACACCTGGGCGCGGCGCCAACGAGGCGTCGCCGCACGGCAGTCGGGCGACCACGCGACGGCCCGCGCGGACTTCGACCGGATTCTCGACGGCGCCCCCGGCGACCTGGGCACGCTGTTCGAAAGGGCCCTGCTGGAGACGGTGGAGGCGGGGCCCGAGGCATCCGTGCAGCGGTGGCGGGCCCTGACCGCAACCCCGACCGGCGTACCCGTGGAGGACGCCTACCTCGCCCTGTTCCGGGCGCTGCTGCTCGACGAGGAGGACACCGTCGAGGAGACCACCGAGGCGCTGCGCCCCCACGCGGTGGACGACGAGAGCGCGCTGGACCTGCTGGAGACCCTGGCCGAACTGGCCGAGGTGGGCGGGGAGGTGGCGGCGCGGGCGGGCAGGTGCCGCCGGCTCGTCCTCCGGTGGCGGCCGGAGTGAGCGGGACCCGTCACCGTGCACCGGCCCGGGTGACCCGTCAGCGCGGTCCCGGCAGCGTCACCGCGTCGCCCACCGCCACCGTTCCGGGCTCGACGACCTCCAGGTAGACGCCCACGCAGGACAGCCGGCCGAGGGAGAGGACCGGCACGCGGTGCGCGCGTGCCACGGCCTGCATGATGTGCGGGTCGGCGGGCAGTTCGTCGTGCGCCAGCGTCGGGACCACGCACCGCGGTGTGGGCGGGCCCACCCGGAACAGCGCCTCGCCCACGCGCAGTTCGCGCCCCTGCCACGCGTCCTCGGGGAAGCCGGGACCGCCCGGAACGTCCACCACCAGGTTCGGCCGGAAGCGGCGCGGGTCGAAGTCGCCCGCCGGGTGCAGGAGCCGCAGCCGCTCCAGCGCGGAGGTGGTGACGAGGTGGACCGTCCCGAAGTCGAAGAAGGTCCCGGGCGCGACGCTCCCCGAGGTGAGGGTCTCGCCGGTCTCGTCCACGAACGCGTTCTCCAGGGCGGCGTCGGGCACCCCGCCCTCGTACGCGGGCACCGCGCGTTCCAGCGTGCCCTCCTGCGGCGGGCGGTCCGACACCGCCACCGGGCGGCCCAGCACCGCCGACAGCCGCTCGTCCAGCGCGCGGTCCCCGGCCGCCAGCCTGCCGCCGCCGTCCGGCAGTTCGACCCACGCCGTCCCGTCGTCCCCCAGCCCGCTGCGGCACCGCAGCAACGGCCGCCACTTGCGCGGGTGTTTGGCGCTGCCGACGGCTCCCTTCGCGTCGACCACGGCGAATCCGCGGTCCCCCTCGACCCCGCGCGCGCCCACCCGCGCCGAGCGCACGGACTCGCCCAGCATCGACTTCACCGGATAGCGGCGCACCGCGGCGACAGATCCCATCCGCCCCATCTCCATCACCCCGGGCCCGGACTCCGCTCGCAGGCGCACCCGTTCGCGCGAGGCCGTCGCGCGTCGCACCCACCACCGCCGTTACTCGCGTCGCACGCCGCCGAGTGTCCTCGTCCCCGGCCGCGCGGCCAAGGCCCTCGACGGCGCACGCCGCTGTGAGCTTCGTCGCGGGTCCAGGGGCGGGGAGGGAGACTAGTGTCCTCTCCGCCGTGCCGCCAAGTGACGGTGCGCGTGCGGCAGTTGCCGCACTTCTTGGGGGTGGGACATGAGGAGATCCAGGCTGCTCGCCGGGCTCGTGGTGGGCCTGGCGCTCGCCGGGGCGCAGGTGGGGATCGCCGACGGCGCGCACGCGGCGGATTTGTCGGGGTACAGCTTCGACTGGACGTGGGGCGGCGGCCACCAACCGGAGGTGCTCCCGCAGGACTTCGACTACGGACACAGCTTCCAGCTCGACGACGAAGGGCAGCCGGCCACGTCGCCGGCCGACGTGAACGTGCTGCTCGTCTACACGCTCGGCGCGCCCAAGCTCGACGGCACCGACGTCCCCGACCTGCCGGCCGGGTTCACGAGCACGGTCACCGACGGCGCGTGCGTCCCCGCGGCGCAGGCGGCGACCGGCACCGGGACGGCCGCCTACATGTGCGACATGACCCAGGGCGACGTTCCGTACGCGAGCTTCGACGAGCACATCGGGGTCACGACGCCCGACGGGGCGCTCATCGGTCTGGCCGCGACCATCGTCCCCTCGAAGGACGACACCCTCGCGAAGGTGCAGGCCGCCCAGCGGCACGGGGCGCAGTTCACCACCACCAGTGACGTCACCGGCGTCGAGTCGCCGGCCCGGGCCCAGCAGGACAGCGTCACCACGCAGGCGACCGGGTTCACCGCGGGCGAGACGGCCACCGCGACCGTCGCCGTCCACGCCGCCGACAACGGGCGGATCACCGTGGGGGCCGCCGACGACACGCCCGGCGAGGTGTGGAACGACCCGAGCGCGCCGTGGTTCGAGGGGCAGGACGAACTCCTCCCGCCGGGGCTGAACCTCACCTCGGTCGCTGCCGACGGCGGTGCCACCTGCACGCTCGTGCCGGTGGAGTACCAGAACTCGCTCAACAACTACAGCTCCGAGAACCTGTACCTGACGAGCTGTTACGTCACGCCGCTGACCACGGCCATCACGCTCACCTTCACGTCGGCCGCCACCCTGCCGCAGACCGCGGTCCAACTGACGGCCGGGTACCACGTGTTCGACAACACCTCGGCACCCTTCACCAGCTCCACCGCCGACTTCACCGTCTCGCCGGCGTCCTGAAATCCGCTTCGCGGGCCCGGCACCCGTCCTGGGTGCCGGGCCCGCGGCGGTTCCCATTCCGGCCGGAGGAGGGGAGCGCGAAGGCGGGGGCGTGCGCGCTGGACCGGGGGTGCGCGGTGGCCTAGCGTGGGCCGCTGCTTCGGTCCGAGCCCAGCGTGGGGAAGCGAGGACGCACCGTGACCGTGATTCCGCAGCCGCCCGACATCCTCTCCGCGGAATTCGCGGAGAACCCGTACCCGGCGTACCGCGTCCTGCGGGAGCACTACCCGGTGCTCTACCACGAGGGCACCGACAGCTGGCTGCTGTCGCGGTACGAGGACGTCGAACGGGCCTTCCGCGACCCGGTGTTCACCTCGGACAACTACGACTGGCAGCTGGAGCCGGTGCACGGCGGCCGGACGATCGTGCAGATGAGCGGGCGGGAGCACTCGGTGCACCGCGCCCTGGTCGCGCCGGCCTTCCGCGGAAGGGAGTTACGGGAGCGGTTCCTGCCCGTGATCGAGCGCAACGCCCGCGAGCTGATAGACCGCTTCCGCGACGCCGAACGGGCCGACCTGGTCGACCAGTTCGCCACCCGCTTCCCGATCAACGTGATCGTCGACATGCTCGGCCTGGACCGCGCCGACCACGACCGCTTCCACGACTGGTACGCCGCGGTGGTCGGCTTCTTCGCCAACCTCGCGCAGGTCCCGGAGGTCGCCGAGGCCGGGCTGCGGGCCGGCCGTGAACTGGCCGCGTACCTCGTGCCGGTCATCCACCAGCGGCGGGCCGCGCCAGGGGAGGACCTGCTGTCCTCGCTGTGCACCGCCGAGATCGACGGCACCCGCATGACCGACCAGGACATCACCTCGTTCGTCAGCCTGCTGCTGGCCGCGGGCGGCGAGACCACCGACAAGGCGATCGCCGGGATGTTCCGCAACCTCATGGCACACCCGGAGCAACTGGCCGCCGTACGGGCCGACCGCGACCTCGTGCCGGCGGCGTTCGCCGAATCGCTGCGCTGCACCCCGCCGTTGCAGATGATCATGCGCCAGCCCTCGCAGGACGTGGTGCTCAGCGGCGCGACGGTCCCGGCCGGGGCGACCGTCACCTGCCTGATCGGCGCGGCCAACCGGGACACGAGCCGGTACGCCGACGCCGAGTCGTTCGACATCTTCCGCGCCGACCTCGACACCACCAACGCGTTCAGCGCGGCCGCGAACCACCTGGCGTTCGCCCTCGGGCGGCACTTCTGCGTCGGCGCGCTGCTGGCCAAGACCGAGGTCGAGGTGGGGGCGAACCAACTCCTGGACGCCTTCGCGGAGATGGACTTCGCCGAGGGGACGCCTCCGGCCGACGCGGGCGTCTTCGTCCGCGGACCGCTGCGGCTGGACGTCGAGTTGACCCCGTCCTCCGGCGCGGCGCGGTAGGACGCCGAACGGGCACCCGCACGAGTTCCGTGCGGGTGCCCGTCGTCGACGCGCCGCCCCGGCTCCTGTCCGGGGCGGCGGGTCTGGGGGAGCGGACGCTTAGGGCGCCGCGGTGCCGTACCCGTAGGTCGAGACGGTGTCGCCGCCGGTGTCCTTCAGCACGGCCCGGTCGCCCTTGTCGTTCCAGATGGGCTTGCCGCTCCCGTAGCTGAACCCGCCCCACTCGGGGTGGATCTCGTTGGTGTAGACGCGGATGCGCTGGCCGGGCTGGAGCACCGTGCCCGGCGGGAAGGTGAAGTTCTGGCCGCGGTCGTCGGCGCCCAGCACGAAGCCGGAGATGTCGCCGGGCGCGGTGCCCCGGTTGATGATCTCGATGAACTCGTCGGCCTGGGTGTACTTCACGTCGCCCTTGTACCGGACCGTGGTGATCGCGATCTCGGGCGCGCCGGTACGGGCCAGCACGGCCACGATGTCGCCGTCGTTCGCGCCGTTCTCGGGGCTGATGAAGCGGGTGACGATGTTGCCGCCCTGCTTGAAGCCGGTGATGACGACGGCGTACTCCGTGCCGTCGATGACCACGGTCTCCGGGGAGACGGTCGTGGGTAAGTCGACGATGTCCTCCGGGTTCGGCCCGTCGTTGGGGGTCTCGTTGTGGCGGAAGCGGAAGCTGAAGTCCCGGGCGAGGCCGTCCTCGAACGTCACGCGGACCGACAGGTCGACCTCGAACTGATTGACCCCGTTGGACTGGATCGGGAAGTTCTGGTGCGTGAACGTGCCGATCACGAACTCGGTGCCGTCGGTGAGTACTTCGGTGGTCTTTCCGGTGTACACGTAACCGCTCTTGCCGCTGCCGGCGGGAATCCCCCAGCGGACGTTGCTCGTCGTGAGCCCCTCCAACTCGGGCGGATTGGCGGTCATCGAAGGCCATGTGCCGGTCGTGGTCACAGTGGACATGTCTGTTTCTACTCCTCAATCAGCCGAGAACACGGTGGGTCCGTGCCCCGCCGAGGCTTCCCGACCTGGCGAGCCCGGTGACGAAACCGTAGGTCGGCCGGCGCCGGGCTCGGGCGGGGACGCCCCGCCGTGGCCGGATGCCCCGCCCCTGGCCGAGCGTGCGCCCTTGACCGCGCTCGGCGGCCCTCCGGCGCGGCCCGCCCCGTGCCCTGCCCCTGCGCGGCGGCCGCTGTCCTGCCACGGACGGCGCAGGCCGCCGCCGAGCCCATGCGGAATTCATCCTTCCGGGTGAGTCTGAAATCGCTTGTGTCCGCAGGTGCCTGCTGATTTTCGTCTGGGACCGTGCGGGCACCTCTTCAGCGCGGTGGCTGATCGGGGCCCGGCACCTCGCTCGCGGCCTCCCGCTGGAAGTGCCAGACGACCGCCAGCGGCGATCCGTCGTGGGCCGCGACGGCCGCCTCGGGGATCCAGCGCATCAGGTCCCACGAGACGTGGGTGGGCAGCGGCCCGGATCCGGCCGCCCGGAGCGCGGCGGCCCGCGGGGCGCCGCTGGGCTCCTCGCAGTGCCGCACCCGGAAGCCCAGCGGAAGGGCGGCGGCCAGGTAGGCGCTGAGCGGGCGGTGGTACTCGGTGAGGATCGACGCGGTGCCGTCGGGGCCGGGGCGGCGGGGCAGCTGCGGCCGCAGGTACGACACCAGCACGTGGGCGTCGGAGACGACGAGATGGCCGCCCGGCCGCAGCACCCGGGCGAACTCGGCCAGCACCGGGCCGAGTTCGGGCACGTGACTGAGCGCCGGCCCGCACACCACGGTGTCGACCGAGCCGTCCGGCAGCGGCAGGCCCGCCAGGTCCCCTTCGCGGAAGTCGCCGTCGGGCAGCCGCTCGCGGGCCTTGCCGAGCATTTCCGGCGAGGCGTCCATCCCGACCACCCGGTGACCGAGCCCGGCCAGGTACGCGGCGTGCCGGCCCGTCCCGCACGCCGCGTCGAGCGCGTCGCCCACGGGCAGCCCGTCCAGGATCCGGCGCACCACCGGCTCCTCGACGTCGATCATCGTGTTCGGACCGTCGTACCAGGCGGCCCACTGGGCGTACACCTCGCCGGTGCTGATCGCTCCCGGAGCGGCCTCCACCCCTTCGGCGCACGCCAGTTCGGGCGCGTCCAGCAGCGCGCGGACCTCGGCGATCCGCGCCTCCACGAACTCCCGGTCGGCGGTCCCCTCCCGGAATCCGCGTAGCAGCGCCGCGCCCTCCAGACCCAACAAGTACCCGAGCGGGCTGAGATACGTCACGGCCGGGAACCGTACGGCCCCCGGGCCGCGCGCTCCACCCCATTTCCGCCGGCCCCGCCCGCGTCCGGCCGGGGCCGCCCCCCGCGCGTACGCCCGCTCAGCCCGTGGCGGGGTCCGGGGACCAGCCCGTGGCCGCCACCACCTCGCGGGCGATGGAGATGACGGAGCGGCCGTCGGTCGCCACCCGGACGACATCCTCGGACGTCCGCCGGTCCAGGAGACGGGCCTTCTCGGCGCTCGCCCGCAGGCCCTCCGCCAGTTCGGAGCCGAGTTCGCGTGCGGCCAGCCGCCGCGCGACCGTGGCGTCGCCGGCGGTCAGCAGCACCCGCACGATCCGCACGTCCGCGCCCATCGCCCGGGCGAACATCCCGCCCTCCTCGGGCAGGACGCTCACGGTGTTCGTGTAGACGAGCCGGCGGCAGCCGACGCGGGCGAAGTTCCCCCAGACCGCGGCCAGATTGCGCTCCACCAGCCCCGCCCCGCCCGGGTCGCCGTCCGGCGCCGGATACACCTGCCCCAGGAAGTCCCCCTCGACGATCGCGTGGGCCACCCCCAATGCCCGCAACCGGGCGGCCACTTCCCAGCCGACCGTCGTCTTGCCCACGCCCGAGCGCCCGCCGATCAGCAACACCTCAGCCCGACCCATGCCGTGCACCCTTCCGCGTCGCCCCGATCCCACGCCAGCGGATTTCCGAACGGCCGACTCCGGTGCGGCGCAGGGACCTCAGCGGGACGGCCCGGAAGGCGCCGGCATCACGAAGGCCGGCGGGTCGACGGCGGGCGGCAGGGCCGAGGCCGCCGCGCGCAGGACGTCCGCGGGGCCGAGGACGCAGAAGCCGTCGTTGCCGCCGGGCCGGAAGAGGCCGAGGCGGCGTTCGCTGCCGGCGGCCCGCAGAAGCCGGTTCACCTCGGCGGCGGGCACGACCGTGCAGTCCAGCCGGGGGTCGCGGGCCAGGGGGAGGCGCGGGTCGGCGGGGTCGAAGCGGTGGAGGAGAAGCGACGTGCCGTTCACGGCCACCGTGTAGCCGGGCGAGCCGTCGTCGTACGGGCTCGAGGCGGTTGCGACCTCCTGGGCGACCCCGCAGGCGCGGAGCGGCTCCGCCATGCCGCGCAGCAAGTCCTCGACCTCACCTTCGGCGAGGTCCTCACCGTCCGCGTTCCAGGCGCCGCCGCGATGCCACGTCACGTCCTGTCCGGGGCGGCGGGTCCGGGGGACGCGTCAGGTGCGGCGGGATCTCCCGCCAGGGTCCGGCCGCCTCCAGGCCGTGCAGCGGCCGGGGGAAGGGGTCGATACGTGAACTCCCGTGCCGGAGGCGTCCGTACGGGCGCGGCTCGCGCAGCCAGGACACGCCGACTCCTCTCACCAGGAGGCGATCCTCGCAGATCGGCGCGCCGGGTCGGTTGCCGCCGCGAGACACCGGGCCGGGCTAGGTTCGGCGGATGGAGTCGAATCCCGGGTGGGTCCCGGCGCCCCTGGACGGGCCGGGCACGGAGGTCGCTGATCCGCGTGAGCTGCTGCTGGGGTACCTGGACTGGTACCGCGAGGCGCTGGACCGGAAGCTCGCCGGGCTGTCGGACGAGCAACTCCGGGCGGAGGTCGCACCGTTGGGGTGGGCGCCGCTGGGGCTCGTCCAGCACCTGGGGTGGGTCGAGCGGCGCTGGACGCGGTGGGGGTTCGCCGCGGAGGACGTGGTGCCCTATCCGGCGGGCGGGGACGCGGAGGAGTGGGGGATCCCCGCGGACCGGACGACCGCGGAGGTCATGCGGACGTATCGCGCCGAAGTGGCGGCGTCGGCCGCGCTGATCGCGGCCGCGGGACTGGGCGACCGGGCGCGGGTCGGCGGCCGCTTCCCGACCCCCGAGCAGGCCCCACCGCTCGCCCGCATCCTGTTCCACCTGCTGCAGGAGTACGCCCGCCACGTCGGACAGCTCGACGTCGCGAGGGAGTTGATCGACGGGACGACGGGGGAGTAGCCCGACCGGCCCCCGCCCGACGGGGGAGCGGCCCGCCCGGCCCCGCCCCCACCGCCGTCACCCGGCGACCCGCCCGGCGGATTCCCCGGGAGCCCGGGACCCCGCCGGCGCGGACCTCAGAGAGTCTCGGCCCACGCGTCGGCGGTGAGCACCGAGGCCTGCCGGGGGAAGACCTTCTCCAGCAGGACCCGGTGGACCTCCGGATCGGTGTCGGCGCAGGCGTCGGACAGGACGGTGAGCCGGTAGTCCAGGTCGGCGGCCTGCCGCAGCGTGGAGAGGACCACCCCGCTGGTCGAGATGCCGGCCAGCACGAGCGTCTCGGCGCCGGCCCCGCTCAGCAGGGTCGCCAGGTCGCTGCCGCTGAACGCGCTCACCCGGCGCTTGACGAGGACCGGCTCGTCGGGCCGGGGCTCCAGGCTCGCGTGGACCTGCGTGGCCGGGTGCGCCTCGGTCATCGCGTCCCCGGTGGTCCGCGCGATCGCGGAGAACGTGACGTTGCGCTCGGAGATCTCGGGGTGGCCGGGCCGGAAGGCGACCCGTACGAACATCACCGGGACCCCCGCCGCCCGCGCCGCCGCGACCGCCCGCCCGGCGGCGGCGAGTACCTTCTCGTCCCCGATGCGTTCGACGATGCCGTTCTGGAAGTCCATCACCAGCAGGACGGTGCGTTCAGCGGACATGCCTCACCTTTTCTCGTTGCGGTGTGACCACGCGGCATCCTCGCCGACGGCCGTGATCACGCCGCCAACGTATCGGAGCCCGCGCGGCCCCCCGCGGCGGAGCCCCCGCCGTGCGCGCGGGGCACGCGAGCGTCGCGCGTCACCCGGGACCGCGGGTGGTGGCGAAGCGCGTGCGGTAGTGCGTGGGTGTGGTGCCGAGGTGCCGGGCGAACGCGCGGCGGAGGGTCTCGTCGGAGCCGAGCCCGCTGTGGTGCGCGGCCGAGGTGACGCTGTGGCCGTCGAGCAGCAGGTGCTGGGCCCGGTCGAGGCGGACCCGTTCGACCCAGCGCGCGGGCGTGGTGCCCAACTCGGCGCGGAACAGGCGCGCGAGGTGCCGCGGGCTGACGGCGGCGGCCGCGGCCATCGCGGGCAGGCTGTGGTCGGCGGCCGGATCGGCGAGGACGGACGCGATCAGCGCGCGCAGTACGTCGCTGCGCGCGGGCGGCGTGGCGATCGCCGTGGAGAACTGCGACTGCCCGCCCGGCCGTTGCAGGAACACGACCAGTTCGCGGGCGGTCTCCCGCGCCACGCCGGCGCCGTGGTCCTCCTCCACCAGGGCGAGTGTCAGGTCGATGCCCGCGCTGATGCCGGCGGAGGTGACGTACCGCCCGTCGCGGACGTGGATGGCGTCGGGCTCCACCCGTACCCGCGGGTGGCGCAGGGCGAGCGCGGGCGCGTGCCGCCAGTGGGTCGTGGCGCGGCGGCCGTCGAGCAGGCCGAGCTCCGCCAGGACGAACGCGCCGGTGCACACCGAGGCGACCCGTGGGGCACGCTCGGCGAGGGCACGGGCGGTGTCCAGCAGCGGGTCCTCGATCGGCAGCCGGGCCAGCCGGTCGCCCCCGGCGATCACGACCGTGTCGACCGGCCCGGCGTCGGCCGCCCGGACGGTGCCGGCCAGCGCCAGGCCGGCGGAGGTGGTGACCGTGCCGCCGCCCGGGGAGACCAGCACCGGCTGGTACGGGGAGGCGAGCCGCCCCGCCTGGTGCAGCACCTCCGAGGGGCCGCTGACGTCGAGCAGGGTGACCCCGTCGAAGACGACGAAGGCGACGCGATGGGTCATGTCCGAATCCGTGGTTTTCCTGGCAGTGAGGACATGGCCCAGCCTACGTCGCCCGGCGGACCCTGGAAGCCGATCGCCGACCGGCAAGGAGAGGGACGACCGATGAGCGAAGTGATCGCGGACGTGGAGATCCCCGGCACCGCACTGGTGCGGGAGGCGACGGAGCTGGTCCGCGAGGCCGCGCCGCCGCTGCTGTTCCACCACTCCCGGCGGGTCTTCCTGTGGGGCGCGCTGCGCGGCCGGGAGCAGGGGCTCGCCTACGATCCCGAACTGCTGTACGTGGCGGCGATGTTCCACGACCTCGGGCTGGTGCGGGGCACGCACCGCACCGACCGGCGCTTCGAGATCGACGGCGCCGACGAGGCCCGCCGCTTCCTGCACGCCCACGGCGTCACCGGCGAGCCGGCCGACCGGGTCTGGACCGGCATCGCCCTGCACACCACCCCGGAGATCCCGCTGCACATGGCGCCCGAGATCGCGCTGGTGACCCGCGGGGTCGAGCTGGACGTGCTGGGGATCGGCTACCGCGCGGTCCCCGAGGAGGAGCGCGCGGCGGTCGTCGGTGCGCACCCGCGGCCGGACTTCAAGAACCGGATCCTGGCGGCGTTCACCGACGGCATCAAGGACCGCCCGGCCACCGCCTTCGGCAACATCAAGGCGGACGTGCTCGCCCACTACGTCCCCGGCTTCCGCCGCGCCGACTTCGTGGAGGTCGTCAAGAACTCCGACTGGCCCGAATGACCGGCCCCGGCCGGGGCCGCACCGCCTTCCCGCGGGCCCCGGGGCGGCCTCACAGCCGGCGGTGCATGATGTGCAGGCCGACGTAGCCCAGCCGCGGAGGCGGAAGCCCTCGGGCAGCGTGCCCAGCACCTCGAAGCCCAGGCCGCGGTACAGCCGCACGGCGTGCGCGTTCGTCTCCACCACCGCGTTGAACTGCATCGCCCTGAACCCGGCCGCGCGCGCCCACTCCAGCGTGTACGCGCACAGCGCGCGGCCCACCCCCTTCCCGGAGTGCGCCGGGTCGACCATGTAGCTGGCACTCGCCACGTGGGCGCCGTTCCCGCCCTGGTTGTTGTTCATCTTCGCCGTCCCCAGCACCGCGCCGGACGCGTCGACGGCCACGACCGTCCGGTTCGGCGCCGCCAGCATCCACCACCCGCGCCCTTGCTCCTCGCCGAGGTCCGTCGGATACGTGAACGTCTCACCCGCGGCGACGATCTCCCGGAAGAACGGCCAGATGCCCGCCCAGTCCCGCTCGGTCGCTTCCCTGATCTCCATCCGCCCAGCATCCCGCCCCACCGGGCGGGCGGACCACCGCATTTCGCCTCCGCCCGCGCAGTCGCCGGCCCGGCGCGGGAACGCCCCTGTCCGGTCGGAACGTTGGCCCCTCGGGGAGGTGGCCGGATGCGCAGGACACGGCAGCGGGACCGCGAGGCACCGGGACCGCGGGCACCGTGGGACGAGGTGGTGCCGGGCCTGTGGATGGGCGGCCACTACTGGACCGATCCCGCGGGGGAGCTGCGGCCGGTGGTCGTCGGCGCCGAATTCGACCTGGTGGTCAGCCTGTTCACGCGCACGGGGCACGGACCCGCGCCGGGCGTCGAGCACCTCGTCGCCGAGATCCCGGACGGTCCGCTCGGCCCGGAGCAGATCGACGCGGTGGCGCGGCTGGCGCGCTCCGTCGCGGGGGCCGTGCGGGACGGGCGGACGGTCCTCGTCCGCTGCCACTCCGGGTACAACCGGTCGGGGCTGGTCGTGGCGCAGGCGCTCGTGGAGACGGGGCTGGACGCGGCCGAGGCGATCGGGGTCGTCCGGCGGAGGCGCTCGCCCTGGGCGCTGAACAACGAGACCTTCAGGGACTACCTGACCGCGGGCCTCGACGTGGCGTACCTGCTGACCGGGTTGCAGGGCTGAACGCCTGCGCGGGGAGGGCGGATCGGGTCAGAGGGCGGGGAAGACGCGCTGGAAGAACTCGCGGTCGGCGGTGAACAGGGGCGCCATCGTGAGGAATTCCTCGGGGGTCAGCCAGCGCGCCTCGCTCACCTCGCGGGGGTCGGGGACCACCTCGGCGGTGCCGGCGTCGGCGGTCCACCAGTGGAGGCGGAAGGCCTGGTCGTCGGTGATCGACTCCCACACCTTCGCCAGCGGCACGACCTCCAGACCGACCTCCTCGCGGACCTCGCGGACCAGGGCGTCCTCCTGGGACTCGCCCGGCTCCACCTTGCCGCTCAGCGGCGCCCAGTAGCCCGGCATGTGGGTGCCCGGGCCCCGGCGGATGACCAGCACCCGGTCGCCCCGCCTCAGCACGGCGACGACACCGTCGCGTTGACTGCTCACCCGGCCACCCTAACGGGCGCGTGCCGAAGCGGGCGGCGGGTTCCGCGCCGGGCCGGCGGCCGGCTCGGAATCAGAAGATGCGGATGTGCTTCGCCCCGGTCCAGGCCCGGCGCGCCCGCCCGCGCAGGGCGGTGTCGGTGTTGGGATCGAGCCGCAGGCCGGACGTGTCGGCGACGCGGTCGGCGACCTGGGCGACCGTGAGCCGGTCGGTCCACAGGTGGGTGGCGAACTCCTCGTCGCGCAGCCGGTCCAGGCAGCGGTCGAGGTTGGCCACGGCGAAGCTCTCGTGCTTCAGGGCGGCCGCCTTCCCGGCGACCAGCCGCACGGCGTGCCCGAGGCCCCGTTCGCGCAACCGCCGCAGCACGGTGTCCCGTTCGGCGAGCAGCGCGAAGTGCCGTACGTCGTGGCCCTGTTCGCGCAGCCGCCCGAGGGTCTCCCGGAAGTACGCGGGCTCCACCACGGTCATCGGCGCGATGACGGTGCCCTCGTGGCGCCGCAGCGTCAGGTCGAGCACCTCGTACACGCCCTGCCGCCACGCCCGCAGGTCCTGGAAGTCCCCGCGCAGCGCGGGCGGGGTCATCCGGTGCAGCCCGAACCCGACGTGCTCGGGGTCGCACACCACGCTGCCGGGCAGCCGCCGCCGGATCTCGTACGCGGTCTGCGTCTTGCCGCCGCCGAAGGGCCCGTTGATCCACAGGAGCATTCCCCGACCCTACGGCGTGCCGTCCGGCCGAGGAAGCACTGGTCATGGCGTGTGCCCGCACCCCGCGGTGCGCCGCCGCCGCGCCGTCGGCCTTCGGCGGAGTGCGGATCCGATCAGCCGGACGCCCGCTGCGAGGGGGAGTCCGTGGCGGAGGTCGAGGCCGCGAGCCGGGCGGTCAGCCGCTCCCTGACGGCCGGCCACTCCGAGACCAGGATCGAGAAGTACACCGTGTCCCGCCACGTGCCGTCGGGACGGACGCGGTGCCGGCGCAGGACGCCCTCCCGCTGGGCGCCGAGCCGTGCGATGGCCGCCTGCGAGCGGAAGTTGAGGTGGTCGGTCTTCAACTGCACGCGGCCCATGCCGAGTTCGTCGAAGGCGTGCCCGAGCAGGAGCAGCTTGGTCTCGGTGTTGACGGCGGAGCGCCAGTACGCGCGCCCGTACCACGTCCAGCCGATCTCCAGCCGTTCGTCGGCCGTCGCGATGCCCATGTAGGTGGTCCAGCCGATCACCCGGCCCTCGGCGCGGTGCACGACGGCGAAGGGCACGTGCTCGCCCCGGGCGGTGGCCTCAAGGAGCGCGGTGAGCTTGGCGGCCAGCTCCTCGCGGGTGCGCGGCGCGGGGCCGCCCTGCCACCGCCAGACCTCCTCGTCCCCGCCGCCGGCGGCGAACAGGTCGTCGAGGTGATCGGTCGTCAACGGCTCCAGGAGGACGTGGTCGCCGGTCAGGGTGGTGGGCCGGGGGTGCGTGGCGGGCATGGGCCGAAGGCTATGCGGGTTTCGTGCTAGTGACAAGACAGATATGTACTAGTGCAATCGATCACGGAGTGGCGTCCTCGGCAGGTCCGAGCCGTGATCGGGCCAGGCGCTTGCTCGGGTGGGGCCCGGGCCGGAGGAGCGAGGCCGTCAGCCCAGGTAGAACGGGAGCCGCGCGACCGGCCCGCTCAGCTCGGCCCGCTCCGCGTCCATCGGGGGCCGCCGCCCGGTGCCCACCAGCAGCGCGTCCCGGTCGGAGAACAACGCGGGAAAGGCCGCCCCGGCGATCGTCTCCAGCATCTGCCTCGACCGGGCCAGCCCCTCCGGCGGCGGCCCCGCCGCATCCGGCAGGTGCGCGACCAGGTCGAGGTGGTGCAGCGTCCATTCCAGGACGTACGCGTCCAGGTAGTCGGCGGCCGTCAGGACTTGATCGCGGGTGCCCACCCGCAGCTCCGGGTCGGCCAGCCCGGCCGCCCGCCCGGCGGCGGCCCCGACGTCGTCGAGGTGGAACTTGAGCAGCCACGGCTCCTCGTACGCGGCGGCCAGCCGTACGGTCAGCGCGTCCAGCGCGTCCTCCCCGGTCGGCGGGGTCCCGGTGATCTCCCAGTACGTCACCGCGTCCCTGGTCGGCTCGGCCTCGGCGGGGGTGGCGAGCGTGATCAGCACGTCCTGCGCGTCGATGACCAGGTGGCACACCAGGTCCCGCACCAGCCAGCCCTTGCAGCCGGAGGGATGCCCGAACGCCTCGTCCGGCAGCTCCTCCACCGCCGTCCGCAGCGCCGCCCACGAGCGAAAGAAAAGATCCACACCGGCACGCTAGGCGGTGCCGAACCCTGCCAACAACCGCATTGCGCCGTCCGGGCCACGGCCGCGAGCCGCGCCGGTCGCGCGTCCGCCGTCCGCCGGGTCACCCTCCGCCGCGGAAAACCGGAGGCCGACGGCGCGCCCTGTGCGTACAGTCGGGCGATGCCCGAGTTGCAGACGCTCACCGCCGCCCACGCCCCGGCGGTCCTCGCTTTCGAACAGGACAACCGCGCCTACTTCGGGGACTTCATCTCCGACCGCGGCGACGCCTACTTCGAGGAGTTCGCCGACCGGCACCGGTCCGCGCTCGCCGAACAGGCCGCCGGGATCTGCGCCTTCTACGTGCTCGTCGCCGACGACGGCGAGGTGCTGGGCCGGTTCAACCTGTACGACCTCGAGGCGGGCAGCGCCGATCTCGGCTACCGCGTCGCCCAGCAGGTCGCCGGACGCGGCGTGGCGACCGAACGGGTACGGGAGTTGTGCCGGCTGGCCGCCCTGCGGCACGGGCTGCGCACCCTGCGGGCCGCCACCTCCCACGCCAACACCGCCTCCCGCAAGGTGCTCACCAACGCCGGCTTCCGCCCGGTCGGCCCGGCCGGACCGGAGGACCTCGGCGGTCAGCAGGGCACCTGGTTCGAGAAGGAACTGGGGTCCGGGGAAGGCGACGGCTGAGGCTCCCGCCCGTCATCGTCTTCGGGGAGCGCGGGGTGCCGGGCCGTCCGTCCGCGGTCCTGGCAGGATGACCGCATGGAACGTGTGCTTGGAATCGGTGGGTACTTCCTGCGGGCCGCCGACCCCGCGGTGCTGAACGCGTGGTACCGCGACTGCCTCGGCCTCGACGCCGACGAGAACGGCCTCTGGCAGCCCGCGACCGGCCCCACGGTCTTCGCCGCCTTCGCCTCCGACACCGACTACTTCGGCTCCCGCGCGCAGCAGACCATGCTCAACTTCCGGGTCCGCGACCTCGACGCGATGCTCGCCCAGCTCCGGGCCAAGGGTGCGGACGTCTACGAGGACGTTCAGACCATGGACGGCGTCGGCCGGTTCGGCTGGGTCACCGACCCCGAGGGCAACCGCGTCGAACTCTGGCAACCCGCCTGACCCGCCCGGCGCCGATGCGCCGCCCCGACCCGCCCGCCGCGCTCGTCCGGGCCGCTTGGAGCGCCCCCGTCGCGCCGGGCGAATTCCGTTGAGCGGGCGGGCTCGGGCTCGCGATACTCACGGGACGGGACGGGACGGGACGGGACGGGACGCGCCGCGCCATGCGGCGTCTGCAAGCTCGTGGGTGGGGGTGCGGCGTGTGAACGAGCGCGAGTCGACGCTCAACGAGTTGGCGCAGGGCCTGCGCCCGGTGGCGGAAGGGCTCGCCTGGTTCGATGGGCTGGCCGAGGAGGAGCAGCCCGTCGTGCTGCGGGACCTCACGCACTTCTGCCTCCAGGCCCGCGCCACCCATGAGGACGCCGTGGAGGGCGTCCGGCGGTCCGGCCTTCGGCCCACCCACACCCCCGCGGTACTCGCCACGCGCGGACGCGTCGACCACGGGTTGTGGGGAGCCGCCTTGTTGAGACCTCGGCATGAGCGGATCAAGGCATTCCGCCTGCTCGTCCAGGTCCTGGCGCTCGCGGACGCGCGGCGGCGAGCGCGCCACTGCGCCGACGGGTGCACCCACGACTGGCACCAACTGAAGGCGCCCGACGCTCCCTTCACCTCCTAGAATCCGAGCGTGGCATTCACGAGCACTCCGCACCGCTGCTTCCACTGATCGGGAGGCCGTGAGGGCGATGCCGGCCGGCGTCGCCCTCCTTGGTGTGCCTGCCGCGTGACCCGCGTCCCGGCGCCGCCCGCGTCGAGGGCCGGCCCCGGCCCCTTCCCGGGGCGGCGAATTCCCGAGCGCGCGTGCAGGCACGGTCCCTCCCCTTCACCGCTGCCAGGAGTACCCGTGCCCGTGTCGCTTCCCCCTGCCCTCGAACCGTTCCTCTCCGTCCTGCGCTGTCCGACGTGCGGCGCCGGCCTCCGCCCCCGCGACGGCGCGCTGCGCTGCCCGGCCGGCCACACCTTCGACCTCGCCCGTCACGGCTACGCCGGCCTCCTGACCGGCACCCGCGCCACCAGCGGCGACGACGCCGCCATGGTCCGGGCGCGGGAGCGGTTCCTGGCCGGCGGAAAGTACGGCCCGATCCGCCGGATGGTGGCGTGGCTGGCCGCCGAGGCCGTGCCCGCGCGGAGCACCGCCGTGGACATCGGGTGCGGCACCGGCTACTACCTGGCCGGCGTCCTCGACCAGGTGCCCGGAGCCCGCGGGCTGGGCCTGGACACCTCCGTGCGCGCCCTGCGCGCGGCGGCCCGGGCCCATGAGCGCGCCGCCGCCGCGACCTGGGACGTCTTCCGCCCCCTCCCACTGGCCGACGCGGCGGCCGACCTCGTCCTGAACGTCTTCGCCCCGCGCAACCCCGCCGAGTTCCACCGCGTCCTGACTCCGCGCGGCCGGTTGCTCGTCGTCCGTCCGACCGGCCGCCACCTGACCGAACTGCGCCGCCGGGTGCCCGGCATGGTCACGATCGACCCCGCGAAGGA
The DNA here is from genome assembly GCA_963756705.1 of uncultured Actinomycetota bacterium. Classification (GTDB taxonomy): domain Bacteria; phylum Actinomycetota; class Actinomycetes; order Streptomycetales; family Streptomycetaceae; genus Actinacidiphila. The sequence goes on from CAVWOS010000015.1 coordinate 668,453, forward strand.
GCGACGCCTGCACCGGGCGCTGTCCCCCCGCTTCGAAGCGGTCCGCACCGAACCGCTCGAATACGTCACGCCCTTGGCCCCGTCCGACGCCCTCGACCTGCTCGCCATGACCCCCAGCGCACGCCACCTGCCCTCGACTCACCTGCTCGCCCCCGCCCTCCTGCCCGACCAGGTCACCGTCTCCGTCCTGGCCACCGCCTACCGACCGCGCTGACCCCCGACGCCTCGTCCTACCGCCGGAACGGCAGAACACGGTGGCCGGCCGCCCGCGCGGGCATCCGCCGACACGTGGCGGGCCCGCCGTTGGACCCGGCAGGCCTGCGGGATGGTGATCGAGGGGTACGAGGACGGCCCGGTGAGCGGTGGGGAGCCGCTGCTGGGGCGTCCCGGGTTCTGATCGAACCACCTGCTGGGCCTGTGCCGTTCCGGCCCCGGCGACGAGCCTCCGGGACCGGAGCGGTTCGGCGACGACCCTGCCGACACCGATGCCTTGTCGGAGGTGCTCCTGGATCCTGGACGGTGGCAGGGTTTCCGGGTGACCGCCTCGGAGGGCCCGGGCATCCTTGTGGTGTACCGCGACCTGGTCGGCGACCACGGCATCGACTTCCTGCTCGTCCCCGAAGGCGGGGGCCCCGCGCGGCTGATCGCCTGCTGGGAAGAGGAGGTGACCGGAACCGCCGGGCTGACCTGGCCGGATCTGCTGGGGATCGCGGACAGCGCGGCACCCGCGCCCGAGGGGGTCCAGGACCCCGCCGCCCGGCTCCTGCCGATCCTGCCCCTCCTCAGTGATCCGGATCTTCCCGAGACGTCGTCCGCCAGGGTCGGTGCCGCTCTCACCGCGGTGGGTGCCCCGGACGACCGCCGTCGTCACGGCCCGGCATCTGCTGGATCGCCTGACGAGCGGACCGCGGCACGATCCCGCGTGGCGCTCACCGCTGAGCGGCGGTTGAGCCGGGCCACCCCCGAACGTCCGCCCGCGCACGGTTCGTTCGCGGCGCGCCTGGGAGCCCTTCGCCCGTCCGCCTCTGAACGTCCCCCCTGTGGACGGTTCGTTCGCGGCGCGCCGGGAGCGCTTCGCCCGTCGTCCGCGCGAACTGCCGCCGGGCGCCCTGCCGGTGCCGGCCGAGTGGGGGAAGCGCGTGCACTGACGTGTCGTCGGCGCCGTGGCGCGCTCCTCCGGCCGGACCACCGCTCTAGGCCGTGTCTGGCAAATCCCGCCTGTCCCGCGGTGTGTGGCACGCACGCTCGCCGCGTTGTCGGTCGTCGGCGCAGCCCGCTGCGCTCTCTCCCCCTGGGCCTGGCGGACCGGGAGGTGCCCCCACCCTCCGCCTTGCGATCTGGGGGTACCGCCCACGCCGAAGGCATTGGGGGAGCACCACACACCGCGGGCCCCGCCCTGCGGGCGGACGCCGCCATGTGCCAGGCACGACCCAGGTCCGGGGACCTCGCCGTCGACGTCCCCGCGTGTCGCGCTGCGGGCCCACCACCGGCGGAAGCGACCTTGCCAACCCACCTACCGTCGCCCGGAGTTGGGAACACCACCGGAGCCTTGCGCGGCGCCTCCGAGACCCCGGCAGGCCGACGGCACGTGCCTGGGGCCGCGCCCGGCGGGCACCAAGGAAGGGCGGTGTCCGCACACGTCCGGCCCGGAGCGAGCCGCCGTGTCAGCGAGGTGAAGCCCCCCGTCGGGCCCCGTGAAGGCCCGCACAACACCGCTTCGCTGACGCCGCGTCAGGATCCAATCCCTTGACGCGCTTGTCCTTCGTTGCCAAGATTCCAGTCGTCTTCGGCATGTCCCGCATCTTCGGCCTCTGCGGCCCCAGATGTGAGCAACCTGACAACGTTGTCACGGGAGGGCGAGATGGCCTCAAGGATGGGGCGCCTGCGGGCGGCGGCGGTCGGGGTGGTCGTCGCGCTGGCGGCGGCGGCCGCGGCGGCGGTGCCCGCGCAGGCGGCGGGAGCGGTGACCGGAAACGCCGGCGCGGCGGCGGGAGGGGATCCGCTCGCGCTGGTGAACCCGTTCATCGGGACGCAGAACGACGGCAACACGTATCCCGGCGCCGCCGTACCGTTCGGGATGGTGCAGCTCTCGCCGGACACCGGGCACGACACCGGGTACGACTGGAACCAGGACCACATCCGCGGCTTCAGCTCCGTGCACCTGTCCGGGGTGGGCTGCGGGCTCGGCGGGGACCTGCCGGTGCTGCCGACCACGGGCGAGGTCGGCCCGGGCAGCACCGACGACGCGGTGTACGCCGCCCCCTTCAGCCATGCCGACGAGACCGCCTCGCCCGGGTACTACAAGGTGCGGCTCGGCACCGGGATCACCGCCGAGCTGACCGCGACCGCGCGGACGGGCTGGCAGCGCTACACGTTCCCGGCCACCGGCGAGGCCAACGTGCTGCTCAACTCCGGGCAGGCGCTGCACAAGGTGACCAGCAGCACGGTCACCGTCGTCGACGACCGCACCGTGCTGACCGCGATCACCGGCCGCGGCTTCTGCCAGGACACGCAGCCGTACACGCTGTACACCGAGACGCGGTTCGACCGCCCGTTCCTCTCCTACGGCACGTGGAACGGCGCGAGCGTGACCGCCGGCAGCCGCTCCAGCACGTCCACCGGGCTCGGCGGCGCCTACGTGCGGTTCGACACGACGAAGGACGCCACCGTCACGGCGGTCACCGCGCTGTCGTGGGTGGGCCCGGACGGCGCCGCGAAGAACCTGGCCGCCGAGGGCAAGGGGACGTTCGACACCGCCGAGGCCGCCGCCCAGAGCGCCTGGCGGCAGCGGCTCGGCCAGATCCGGGTGGCGGAGGGAGCGACGAGCAGCGGCGCACCTTCTACTCCTCGCTGTACCGCTCGTTCCTCGCCCCCAACGTCGGCAGCGACGTGGACGGCCGCTACGAGGGCTGGGACGGGAAGGCGCACCCCGCGGACGGGATCACGTACTACCAGAACTGGTCGCTGTGGGACACCTACCGCACCCAGGAGCAGCTGCTGTCGCTGCTCGCGCCGCGCGAGTCCCGGGACATGGCCCTGTCGCTGCTGAGGGTGGCCGAGCAGAGCGGGCAGCTGCCGCGCTGGGGCTACGCCACGGCCGAGACGAACATCATGACCGGAGACCCGGTGACCCCCTTCCTCGTCGACGCCTGGCGGCAGGGCCTGCTCAAGGGCCACGAGGAGGAGGCGTACCGGGTGCTCAAGCAGCATGTGGACCACGCGGCGCCGCCCTCCTCGCCGTCCGCGGACCGGCTGGCCGACCAGGAGTACCTGGCCGACGGCTTCGTGCCGTACGACCCGGCCCGGCCGCAGACCAAGCCCGGTGACGACGACTACCAGCACGGCCCGTCCGCGACCTTGGAGTACGCGCTCGCCGACGCGGCCCTCGGCGGGATGGCGCGCGACCTCGGCCACACCGCCGACGCCCGGCGGTACCTGACCCGGGGCCAGAACTACCGCAGCGTCCTGGACCCGGCCACCGGCTTCTTCCGGGCCCGCGACGCCCAGGGGGTCTTCACCGGGCCCACCGACCCGGCCGCGAGCGTCGGCTTCCACGAGGGGACGTCCTGGCAGTACATGTGGCTGGTCCCGCAGGACCTGCCCGGACTCGTCGGCCTGATCGGCGGCGCCGGCACCGCCAACTCCCGCCTCGACTCCTTCTTCGCCTACGACCAGCTGCTGAAGGACCCGGCCGGCACGGCCCGCGACGTGTGGGTCAACGGCCCCTACTCGTACTACAACCAGGACAAGTACAACCCGCAGAACGAGCCCGACCTCAGCGCCCCGTACACCTACCTGTCCACCGGGCAGCCGTGGAAGACCACCGACGTGGTGCACGCCGCGCTCACGCTGTTCACCGACGCGCCGAACGGGGTCACGGGCAACGACGACCTCGGCACGATGTCGGCCTGGCAGGTGCTGTCGGCGATCGGCGTCTACCCGATGGCGCCCGGCACCGACCAGTGGGGCGTGTCCACCCCGCTGTTCGACCGGGTCGACCTGACGCTGGACCGGGCGTACTACCCCAAGGGCCGGCTGACGATCACCGCCCCGGGCACCAGCGCCACCGACCGGTACGTCCAGTCCGCGCGCCTCGGCGGCAAGGCGCTGACGTCCACCTACCTCACCACCGGTGACATCCGGGCCGGCCGCGACCTCGCCCTCACCGTGGGCCCGGCGCCCTCCCGCTGGGGCACCGCCGCCTCGGCCGCCCCGCCCGCGCTGGGCCACGTGCCCGACACCCGGCGGCACACCTCGGCCGCCGTCACCCCGGCCGCGCCCGGCGTGCTCGGCGGCGGGAAGGCCACCGACGTCGACGTGTCCGCCGTCCTGACCGGACCCGGCCTGGTCTCGGGCACGGTGACGGTCACGGCGGCGGCGCCGCTCATCGCCGACCCCGCGCGGGCCGACCTCCACCTCGACTCCGGCACCCTGCCGGCCACGCGGACGCTGCCGGTCCACCTGACCGCCCCGGCGGGCACGCCCGACGGCACGTACCCGCTCACCGTGCGGGTCGCGCAGGACGGCGGCCCCGCGGTGACCCGGACCGTGCAGGTGTCGGTGACCACCGCGGACTGCGCCGGGGACAGCGGATCGTGCCCGCAGGACCTTTCCGCGCAGTACGACGTGGACGGGGTGAGCACCGCGGGCAGCGGCCAGGGCGACTTCGACGGCACCGGTACCAGTTTCCCGGCCGAGCAGATGCCCGCGCCCGGACCGGGAGTGCTCGGCGGGCGGGCCTACGACTTCCCCGCGACGTCGGGCGAAGCCGACAACTTCGCCACCGCCCACGGGCAGACGGTGCCGCTGGTGCCGCGCGCCTACTCCGCGCTCGACGTGCTGCTCACCGCGCACCACGGCGACGTCAGCGGCACCGCTACCGTCCGCTACTCCGACGGGAGCACCGTGCCGGTGGCCCTGGGCGCCACCGACTGGGCGGCCGGATCGCCCCGGCTCGGCGAGGACGTCGCCGTGCACGCCGACAGCCGCTACGACCACCAGGGCGTGCCGGACGGCGTCGGGGTGAACGTGTGGCACGTCGCGCTCCCGCTGGACCCGGCGCGGACCGCCGTCTCGATCACCCTGCCCGACGACACCCGCATGGCGCTGTACGCGCTGAGCGGACGCAACGCCTGACCACGCGCCAACCCGACGGAACACGCAACCCGACGGACCCCACGAACGGGCGCCCCGCCGCCGTCCTCCCCACACCGGGGGCGGGCCCGCCGATCACCACCCGGAGCCGTGAACAGAAAGGCAGCACCGCATGAGAAGTGGCCGAGTCCGCCGCACCCTCGCCAGATCCCTGCTGGCGGCGGCGGTATCGCTCGCCCTGACCGCCCCCGTGTCCACGCTCGCGCACGCCGCGACGAACGCCCCGGGCGGCGGCGCCCCCGCCTTCAGCACGTCCTTCGAGTCGGGCCAGCCGCAGCCGACCTGGACCAGCACCTCCGAGACCCGCGCCGACGGCAGCGCGTGGGTCTCCGGGGTGACCGCCGGCACCGTGCCCGTGCTGCCCGGCAGCGTCAAGGACAAGATCACCGAGGTCACCGCCAACTCCGACAACCCGCCGAACGAGACCGCGCCGAAGGCCGCCGACGAGGACCCCAACACCAAGTGGCTGACCTTCAACCCCACCGGCTGGCTCCAGTACCGGCTCAGCGGTGACGTCACGGTCAAGAAGTACGCGCTGACCTCCGCGAACGACTCGCCGGGCCGCGACCCGAAGGACTTCCAGCTCCAGGGCTCCGAGGACGGCTCGCACTGGACCACCGTGGACAGCCGTACCGCGGTGGACTTCCCCGGCCGCTTCAAGTCCCACGTGTACGACGTGGCGAACCCGGGCGCGTACAGCTACTACCGGCTCAACGTGAGCCTCAACCACGGCGACCCGATCGTGCAGCTCGCCGACCTGATCCTCTCCGACGGCTCCGCGGCGCCGCCGCCGGTCGCCGGCATGACCACCGAGGTGGGCAGCGGCCCGTCGTCCGGCCCGAACGTCAAGCCGAGCGTGGGCTTCACCGGCCTGAAGGCGCTGGAGTACGCGGGCACCGACACCGTCACCGGCCCCGCCGACGCCTGGAACAAGCTGTACGACGTGCACATCCCGGTGCGCCGGGACATGCGGCTGTCGTACGACATCTTCCCGGAGCTGACCGGCGGCGACCTGACGTACCCGAGCACGTACGCCTCGATCGACCTGCACTTCACCGACGGCACCTACCTCAGCGGGCTGCCCCGCTCGGCGCAGGACGCGAACGGCGTGGCGCTCACCCCGCAGGGGCAGGGCCGGTCGAAGATCCTCTACGCCTCGCAGTGGAACGCGGTCGCCGCGGACCTCGGCAAGGTGGCCGCGGGCAAGACGATCGACCGCGTCCTGCTCGGCTACGACAACCCCTCCGGCAGCGCCGCCGAGGGCGCGGCCACCCAGTTCAAGGGGTGGATCGACGACCTCACCATCGGCGCGGCCCCGGCTCGCGACACCTCGGCGAGCTACGTGGACCACGTCGACACCCGGCGCGGCACCAACTCCTCCGGCTCGTTCTCCCGCGGCAACAACCTGCCGGCGACCGCCGTGCCCAACGGCTTCAACTTCTTCACGCCGGTCACCGACGCGGGCTCCGACAGCTGGGAGTACAGCTACGCGGCCCAGAACAACGACGACAACCTGCCCACGCTCCAGGCGCTGGGCATCAGCCACGAGCCGAGCCCGTGGATGGGCGACCGTGACCTCTTCCAGGTGATGCCCTCCGACGCCACCGGCACGCCCGACCTGGACCGCGACAAGCGCGCGCTGCCCTTCCAGCACGCCGACGAGACGGCCCGGCCGGACTACTACGGCGTGACGTTCACCAACGGCATCAAGGCGGAGGTCGCCCCCGCCGACCACTCCGCGGTCTTCCGCTTCACCTTCCCCGGTGACACCGGCGACCTGCTCTTCGACAACATCGACAACAACGGCGGGCTGACCTTCGACGCCGCCAAGGGCACCCTGGACGGCTGGTCGGAGCACCGCAGCGGGCTGTCCACCGGGGCCAGCCGGATGTTCGTGCACGCCGAGTTCGACCGCGCCCCCGGCACCGCGGCCAAGACCACGGGCGAGGGCCGCGACAACGTCACCGGCTACGCGCAGTTCGACACCTCGGGCAGCAAGGTGGTGACGATGCGCGTCGCCACCTCCTTCATCAGCGCCGACCAGGCGAAGAAGAACCTGGACCTGGAGATCCCGCAGGGCACCTCCTTCGACACCGTGCGCGAGAACGCCGCGCGGGCGTGGAACGCGCGGCTGGGCAAGGTCGAGGTGCAGGGCGCGAGCGACGACCAGCTCACCACGCTCTACTCCGACCTGTACCGGATGAACCTGTACCCGAACTCCGCGTCGGAGAACACCGGTTCTGCCGCGCACCCGGTGTGGCAGTACGCCAGCCCGTTCTCCCCGCAGAGCGGCAGCACCGCCACGCAGACCGGCGCCAAGGTCACCGACGGCAAGATCTACGTCAACAACGGCTTCTGGGACACCTACCGCAGTGAGTGGCCCGCCTACTCCCTGCTGGAGTCCGACACCGCGGGCGAGCTCGCCAACGGGTTCGTGCAGCAGTACAAGGACGGCGGCTGGACGGCGCGTTGGTCCTCGCCGGGCTACGCGGACCTGATGACGGGCACGAGTTCGGACGTCGCCTTCGCCGACGCCTACGCCAAGGGCGTCACCGGCTTCGACGCGAAGGCCGCGTACGACGCCGCGGTGAAGAACGCCACCGTCGTGCCCACCAACTCCGGCGTGGGCCGCAAGGATCTGAACACCTCGGAGTTCACCGGGTACACCGACACCTCGGTGGACGGCAGCATCTCCTGGTCGCTGGACGGCTACGTCAACGACTACGGCATCGGCACCATGGCGGCCAAGCTCGCCAAGGACCCGCACACCCCGAAGGCCGACCGCGAGCGCTACCAGGAGGAGTCCGAGTACTTCCTGTCCCGCGCGCAGAACTACGTGACGGTCTTCAACAAGAACACCGGCTTCTTCGAGGGCCGCAACCCCGACGGCTCCTGGCGGGTGCCCGACGCCGACTACGACCCGCAGACCTGGGGCTACGAGTACACCGAGTCCAACGGCTGGAACTACGCCTTCACCGTGCCGCAGGACCCGGCCGGCCTCGCCTCGATCTACGGCGGCAAGAAGAACCTGGAGAAGAAGCTCGACACGTTCTTCGCCACGCAGGAGACCGCCGACGGCGACACCGGCTCGTACGGCGGCACCATCCACGAGATGATCGAGGCCCGCGACGTGCGGATGGGCGAGCTGGGCATGAGCAACCAGCCGTCGTACGCGGTCCCGTACATGTACGACTACGCCGGCGACCCGGCCAAGACGCAGGCCGTGGTGCGCCAGATCGAGCAGCGGCTCTACACCGGCAGTTCCATCGGCCAGGGCTACCCCGGCGACGAGGACAACGGCGCCGCCTCCACCTGGCAGATCTTCGGGGCGCTCGGCTTCTACCCGCTCCAGGTCGGCAGCGACAACTACGTGATCGGCTCCCCGCTGTTCACGAAGGCGACCGTCCACCTGGACAACGGCCGCACCATCGTGGTCAACGCGCCGCACAACAGCCGGACCAACGTCTACGTCCAGTCGCTCCAGGTCAACGGGAAGCCCTGGAACAAGGCATACCTGACGCAGAGTCAGCTCTCCTCCGGCGCGGTGCTGGACTTCACCATGGGGGCCAAGCCCTCGAAGTGGGCCACCGGGCCGGACGCCCTGCCGACCTCGCTGACCCCGAACGGCGGCACCCCGCAGCCGCTGGCCGACACCACCGGGCCGGACCTCGGCACCGGCACCTCGGCCGACGGCACGGCGGTCGCCGGGCTGTTCGACAACACCTCGAAGACCGCGGTGACCTTCCCGACGGCGACGCCGGAGATCACCTACAGCTACGCCGACGGATCCGCCGCGAAGAAGGTGAGCTTCTACACCCTCACCTCCGGCAGCGCCGCCGGCCAGGACCCGAGCGCCTGGACGCTCCAGGGCTCCACCGACGGAAAGGACTGGAAGACCCTCGACACCCGCACCGGCCAGACCTTCGACAGCCGGCTGCAGACCCGCCCCTTCAAGGTCGCCCACCCGGGCGCGTACACCTCCTACCGCCTGGTGGTGACCGCCTCCGGCGGCTCCTCCACCACGCTCGCCGAGGTGGAACTGCTCGCCCGCTGACGACCCCCGCCCGCTGACGGCGGGGGCGGCGCACACCGCCGCCCCCGCCGCCGCGGCTCAGAACTGCAGGTAGCGGCTGGGGTCCGTCTGCGGGATCCGGCGGGTGTTGTACCGGTGGCCGGTGTACCCGTTGGCGGCTGACTTCCAGTTGTACTCCTGGACCTGGATCGTGCCGTCCCCGTACACCTCGGAGACGTAGGCCACGTGGCCCGCGGCCCCCGCCCCGAGCCGGTTGTCGTCCCACTGGGCGACGTCGCCCACGTGCGGGGTGCTCTCCGTGCGCGCCGCGTGCCACATGTCCGCGTTCCCGAGGATGTCGGGCGACGAGGCGTCGTGCAGACCGTCGCCGCGGACCGCCCATGCGGCGAACGACGTGCACTCGCCCTCGAAGTAGCCGTGCCCGTCGGCGGTGTAGGTGTCCGGGGCGACCGACGGCCACGGGTAGGCGCCCGGGTTCAGCAAGGACGTCGTACCCGCGCAGTTCGGCAGGTTGATGCTGAAGTCGTCCAGCGTGGGGGTGTCGACGTAGTAGTCGCTGACGTACGCACCGGTCGAGAGCCGGTCCCACACCCAGGTCGCGCCGTTGACGACGCTGCCGGAGGTCTGGCACGTGATGTCGAGCGACGCGCCCTCCGGATAGCCGGTGACCGCCGACGCGCCGGTGCTGGGCGCCGAGCGTGCCGTCAGCCCCAGACCGCCGGTGCCGCTGACCTGGTAGGTCGCCGCGGACGCGGTCGCGGGCACCGCCACCACGGCGCCGACGCACACACCGGCGGCGAGGGCCACCCGGGCGACGCACTTCTTCCAACCGAGCATGCTGACTCCTGTGTCGAGGACGGGGCCGACGGAAAGCACTTCGCGCGGTCCGCCCGGCGGTTCGGGCCGTCGTAGTGCCGCGGCCGGGGCGGGGACCACAGGAGATGTCACCGGTCGGGAGGCGGTCCAACCCGGTCGTCGGCAAGGAATCGGACAAGTTCGCGGTGGTCGCTCGCGCGTGTGGCAGCATGCTCGGCACGGGGCCGGATCGCGTCCGGGCGGCGGTCGGCCCGGTCGCCCGCGCCCGGCCGCCGCATCGGAGGAGACCGCCGTGCTGACACTGGACCTGCATCCGATCTTCCGGAACAACCGGGACATCGAACTCGCCCTGCGCGAGACGCTGTTCCGGGCGGCCCGGACCGGGGTGGACGTGGTCGAGATCATCCCCGGCAAGGGCACCGGCCAGTTGAAGCGGCGGGTGCTCGCCTTCCTCGGGCAGCGGCACATCAAGAAGCTGTACCTGCGGGTGGAGACCGACGCCTCGAACACCGGCCGGGTGCTGGTGCGGTTCAAGGAGCCCGAGGAAGGCGCCCGTTAGTCCTCGGCGGCTGCTGTGAGGGCCGCGTCGGGGTCGGGGAGATAGGGGAGGACGTCGGTGAGGTAGCTCGCCACGGTGGCCTCCGGGCCGACGTCCTGGCCCGCCTGCTCCGACATGTACCAGCGGTGTTCGAGGAGCTCGTGGTAGAGCTGCGCGGGGTCCATGCGGCCGCGCAGTTCGAGCGGGACGGCGCGGACCGCCGGGCGGAAGACCTCGCGCACCCAGCGGTGGGCCAGGACCTCGGGGCGGGCTCTGGGGGTCCCCCCGCCGAAGGCAGGGGGCGGGTCGTCCGGGCTGTAGTCGTCCTGGGTGGTCATCCACTGCTCGAGGTCGTTGAGCAGGCTGCGGGCCTGGTTCTCCTCGGTGTCGAGGCCGGTCAGGCGCAGCAGCTGGCGCTGGTGGTGGCCGGCGTCGACGACCTTCGGCACGAAGGTGACCGTGTCGCCCTCCGGCGACTTCTGGATCTGCATCTCGGCCACGTCGAAGCCGAGGTCGTTCAGGCGGCGGATGCGGCGGTCGATGTAGTGCCGCTTGCTGGCCGGGTACACCGACTCGCGGGTCAGCTCGTGCCACAGGTCCTGGTACCGGGCGCAGATCGCCTCGGCCACGGTGATCGGGTCGACCGAGGGGTGCAGCGAGCCGCCCGCCTCCAGGTCCATCAGCTCGCCCGCGATGTTCACCCGGGCCAGCTCGATGTCGTACTCGCGCTGCCCCTTGCTGAGCTCGTGCTGGAGCTGCCCGGTCTCGGCGTCCACCAGGTAGGCGGCGTAGGCCCCGGCGTCGCGGCGGAAGAGCGTGTTGGACAGCGAGCAGTCGCCCCACGCGAAGCCGACCAGGTGCAGCCGCACCAGCAGTACGGCCAGCGCGTCCAGGAGGCGGTTGACGGTGCCCGGCCGCATCGTCGTCTCGAACATCGAGCGGTACGGCAGTGATCCCACCAGGTGCCGGGTGATCAGCGCGGGCTCCAGCGGGGTGCCGTCCGCGGCGACCCGGCCGGTCACCACGGCGATCGGGTCCACCGCGGGTATCGCCAGCCGGTCGAGGTCGCGCAGCAGCGCGTACTCCCGGTTGGCCGCCCACTCGCTGACCTCCTTGATCGCCACGACCTCGTCACCGGCCCGGGCGAAGCGCACCACGTGCCGGGAGATGCCGCGCGGCAGCGCCACGAGGGACTCCTCGGGCCACCGATCCAGCGGAAGGTTCCACGCCAGGTCCAGCAGGTCCGACGGCCGCTCCGCGTCGGTGGCTCTGATCTGCAACGGCATCGCCGGTCGCTCCTTGCCCAGGTCGGTCACAGGGTCGGGTCGGGTCAATGGTCCAGGTAGGACAACAGCTTGCGTGCGGCGGGGCTCGGCCGGTCGCCCTCGGGCAGTGCGACGGACACCTGCCAGAGGTGGTCGGCCGGCCCCTTGATCGGCACCGCGGCCAGTGAAGTCGCCTGCTGCTTACGGGAGATGGGATGCGGCACCACCGCGATGCCCAGGCCGTGCCGGACCAGGTCGATCAGCGTGTGCACGTCGTACACCTCCAGCGCGACCCGGCGCGGCGCGCCGCTCGCCGCGAACGCCCGGTCGGTCAGCCGCCGGGCGCCCCAGTCCGGGTGCCAGTCGACGAAGGTCTCGCCGGACAGCTCCTCCCAGGCCACGTACGGGGACTCCGCCAGGCGGTGGCCCGGGTCGCAGAGCAGCACCATGGGCTCGCTGGTCAGCGGCAGCAGCCGCACGCCGTCCGGGGGCGGGCCGGGCAGGGTGATGAAGGCGAGGTCCAGCCGCCCGTCGGACACGTCCTGAGCGAGCACGGCCGAGCCGGCCTGCCGCAGCCGCACCTCCACGTTGGCGTGCTCGGCCCGGAAGCGCGCCAGCAGCGCCCCGACGTCCACGTTGACGCACTGCTCGGTGCCGACCGCGAGGCTGCCGCGCAGCAGGCCCTGGACCGCGGCCACGGCGTCCCGCGCCGCCCGCGCGCCGGCCAGCGTGCGGGTCGCCTCGCCCAGCAGCGCCCGTCCCGCGCCGGTCAGTTCGACGCTGCGGGTGGTGCGGGTGAACAGCGCGGCGCCCAGTTCGCGCTCCAGGGCCCGGACCGAGGCGGACAGGCCCGACTGGGAGACCATCATCTTCTGGGCGGCCTTGGTGAAGTGCCGCTCCTCGGCGACGGCCACGAAGTACTCAAGCTGTCGGAGCTCCATGATTGAGAAATGTAGCCGATGAATCCATCCGCTTTCTTCTATTGGACGGCCCGTGAGCGCCCGGGACAGCATGGAGAGCGCGGCTGTCCGGCGCCGGCCCGCCCAGGGCCGGAAGGCGCCCGGGCACCCGCGCCCGTTCTCTCGGCGTCCAGGAGGAATCGTCCATGGAATACCGCAACCTCGGCAGCAGCGGAGCGAGCGTCTCGGCGCTCGCGCTCGGCGCCATGACGTTCGGCGCCGAGTCCAGCGAGGAGGTGTCGTTCGCCCAGCTCGACCGCTTCGTCGAGGCCGGCGGTACCCTCATCGACACCGCGGACGTCTACAGCGCGGGCGTGTCGGAGCAGATCATCGGACGGTGGCTCGCCGCGCGCCCGGCCGACGTCCGCGACCAGGTGGTGATCGCCACCAAGGGCCGCTTCCCCATGGGCGGCGGCCCCAACGACGTCGGGCTCTCCCGGCGCCACCTCGACCGCGCGCTCGACGCCTCCCTGCGCCGGCTCGGCGTGGACGGCGTGGACCTCTACCAGGTGCACGCCTGGGACCCGCTGACCCCGGTCGAGGAGACCCTGCGCTTCCTCGACGACGCCGTGCGGCGCGGCAAGATCCACTACGTCGGCCTGTCCAACTTCACCGGCTGGCAGCTCCAGAAGGCCGTCGACATCTGCGACTTCCGCGGACTCAGCCGCCCGGTGACGCTCCAGCCGCAGTACAACCTGCTCTGCCGCGAGATCGAGTGGGAGATCACCCCCGCGTGCGAGGCGGCCGGGCTCGGCCTGCTGCCGTGGAGCCCGCTCGGCGGCGGCTGGCTGACCGGCAAGTACCGGCGCGACGAGCAGCCCACCGGCGCCACCCGGCTCGGCGAGAAGCCCGACCGCGGCGTGGAGGCGTACGACCGGCGCAGCCGGGTGGAGCGCACCTGGGCGGTCGTGGACGAGGTGCGCGCGGTGGCCGAGGAGCACGACTCCACCATGGCCCGCGTCGCCCTGGCCTGGCTGCTCCAGCGGCCCGCCGTCACCTCCGTCATCCTCGGCGCCCGCACGGTCGAGCAGCTCGACGACAACCTCGGATCGGTCGACCTGGAGCTCACCGCGGAGCAGGTCGCCCGCCTCGACGAGGCCAGCGACCCGGGCGCGGCCGACTACCCGTACGGCGGGCCGGGCCGCGAACAGCGCGGGCGCCACATCCGCGGCGGCCGCTGAACCCCCTGGCACGGCGCGCGTTCCCCCGGGCGGAACCCCGGGGGAACGCAGTCCGTCACGGCGGCCCGTCACATCCGCCCGTCACAGCAGGGCGGCGGTCCCGCTCCCGGCGGCGTCCGGCGAACGCAGCAGCCGCAGGAACGCCTTCAGGCCCGTGATGATCTCCTGGTTGTCGGTGAGCCGGTTGACGGTGGCCTCGAACTCCCGGCCCAGCGCGGCGATCTTCCGGTCGGCGTCGTCGGCCCGCGCGTAGACCGACGTCCCCAGCGCGTCCACCACCCGCCGCAGCTCCGCGAGCGTCCGGTACTGCTCCTCGGCCTTCTCCTCCAGGACCTTCACGCCGTCCTTGACCCGTGTGACGTCCGCCCGCAGCTCCACCACGTCGTCGCGCGGGAAGGCGACGTCCTTCATCAGCGTGCCGAGCCGCCGCCGCAACTGGCCGAAGTACGCGCCCGCGGGCCGGAAGAACGTGCTCAGCAGGAAGAAGCCGGCCAGCCACCAGCCGAGCACGTGCCCGGTCGCCACCGTCACCGCCACCACGGCGGCCGCCGTGACGACGTGTCCGGCCACCGCGGCGCGCAGCATCAGCCGGGCGATCCGGGCCGCCTCGGCGTCCCGGGCCTTGTCGATCTCCAGCCCCTTGCCCCGGCTGACCTCGATCTCGGACAGCACCGCGTGGGCGCGGAAGTACAGGTTCCACGGCAGGGTGAGCAGGGCCAGCAGCCACAGCAGGCACAGCGCTCCCGCGGCCGTGCCCGCGATCACCGACGGCGGCGCGCCCGCCGCGTACGCCAGGGCCAGCGCCCCGCCGGCCACCGCCAGCGCCACCACCGTGCCCACGAACTTCTCCAAGCCCGTCACCCCGCCTCTCCGCCCGGTCGCCCGGACCCCGATGTCCCCGGACCATCGTGGGCCGTTCCGCGGGCCGGCGCATGAGTACGGCTACTCAGTCCATGGTCACCGGCATGCCGGTGAACAGGGCCAGCAGGACCAGCCGGAGCAGTGACACCGCGATGGCCGCCCGTACGGTCTGCGGGTGGTGGCCCCGGCCGAGCAGGGCCCACCACGTGCCGGCCGGCGAGAGCGCCAGCACGGCGCAGGGCAGGACCAGTCCGCCGGAATCGGCGGCGGCAAAGTTGCCCTGCCCGTCGGTGAGCATGCCCTCCAGCATCATCGCGACCCACCAGCCGGTGAGGGCCAGATCGGGTACGAGCACGAGGAACCAGACCCCCATCGGTCCGAATCTGCGCATGCCCCGGATGTCGTCCACGCCGCCCCCTGGTGTCGCCGGCCCCCCGGCCGGTTCGCCCCCGTCGGCGGATCGTACCGGGACTCGGCCTCCGGCCGCCGGGGCGAGGTGGCCTAGACTCCGCCGGGTGGAGATCACGACTGAGGCCATCGCCAAGGACCTGGCCCCGCACGGCGCGTTGCGGGCCTCGATCAATCTGGGCAACCCGGTGCTCGCCCAGGGCACCGCGCAGGCCCCGGCCGGCATCACGGTCGACCTCGCGCGCGAGATCGG
Source organism: uncultured Actinomycetota bacterium (assembly GCA_963756705.1). Taxonomy (GTDB): domain Bacteria; phylum Actinomycetota; class Actinomycetes; order Streptomycetales; family Streptomycetaceae; genus Actinacidiphila. The sequence goes on from CAVWOS010000015.1 coordinate 683,921, forward strand.
CGCGCGGCTCGGTCTGCCGGTGGAGCTCGTGTGCTTCGACGCGGCGCGGAAGTCGTACGAGGCCATGGCGGCGGGCGACGCCGACATCTGCTTCCTGGCCATCGAGCCCGCCCGCGAGGCCGAGGTCGCGTTCACGGCCCCGTACGTCGTGATCGAGGGCGTCTTCGCCGTGCCCGAGGGCTCGCCGCTCAGCACGGTCGCCGAGGTGGACCGCGAGGGCGTGCGGATCGGTGTGAACCGCGGGTCCGCCTACGACCTCTACCTCACCCGCACCCTGAGTCACGCGACCTTGGTGCGCACGGACGACGGCCTCGAAGCCTTCCGCGACCAGGGACTGGAGGCCGCGGCCGGCATCCGCCAGCCGGTGGCCGAGTTCGTCGCGGCCCACCCCGGATTCCGGCTGATCGACGAGCGGTTCGCGCAGATCCGGCAGGCGATGGGCACCTCCCCGGCCCGGCGGCCGGAGACCCTCCGCTTCCTCCGGGACCTCGTCGAGGAGCTGAAGGCCGACGGTTTCGTCGCGGACGCCCTGCGCCGGGCGCACCAGTCCCCGTCCCTGGTCGCGCCCCCCGCCTAGCCCGCGGCGTGCCCCGCTCCGGACCGGCCCTACGACCAGGGCAGGCGGGAGCGGTGGGCCCAGTAGGCGGCCGGGGGCTCGGCGAGCGAGGCGAGGGCGGCGAGTTCCCCGGCGTCGAGGCGGACGGACGCCGCGCGCAGGTTGGAGGCGAGCTGCGCGGTCGTGGCCGCTCCGGACAGCACCACGCCGGCCCACGGCTGGTGCAGCGCCGCCGCCAGGGCGATCGCGTCGTACGAGGTGCCGGCCGCCGCCGCGAGCGGCCCGAGGACGGGGTCGAGCCGCGGATCGGGCCCGGCCAGCCGCCCGTTGGCCATCGCCTCCTTGACGATGACCGTGCGGCCGGCCGCGTGCGCCTCGGCGAGCGCCGGCCCGGCCGACGGCTCCAGCGGATTCCACGTGGACTGCACGCTGCGGAAGAGGGGTTCGCCGTCGACCGTGACGGCCAGGGCCGCGCGGACGGCCTCGCCCTGCGCCGGCCCGCTGGTGGACAGCCCCACGGTCACGCCCTCGGCGGCGAGTCCGGCCAGCGCGCGGTGCAGCGCGCGATCGGTGAGCGCCGGGCTGTCCGGGGTGAGGGAGTGGATCTGGTAGAGGTCGAGCCGGTCGCCGAGCAGGCCCCGGGTCTCGGCCAGCTGCCGCTCGAAGGTGGCCAGGGAGTGGTCCTTGACCTCGTGCTTGTCCGCCTCCACCCGCCAGTTCGCGGTGTAGGTGTAGCCCCATTTGCTGGAGACCACCAGCCCGGGGAGTTCGCCGCGCCCGTCCAGCCACCCCGCCAGGAACTCCTCGGCCCGGCCGTAGGAGCGCGCGGTGTCCACGTGGCGGACCCCGTGCGCGTAGGCGTGGTCGAGCAGGTCGCGGGTGCGCCGCCGCAGGGCGCCGACCTCGCGCCCGGGCGGCAGGTCCCGCGCGCGGCCGAGGTTGATGTACCCGGGGCGGCCGACCGCGGCGAGGCCGAGGCCGATCCGGTGCGGGCGGTCCGGACCGGCGGGGTCGGGGGCGGCACCGGGACGGGAGGGGTCGGACGGCGGCGTGGCCACGGCGGCTCCTGCGGCGGGTACGAGAACGGGCGGGCGGCGGCGGGATGAACGCTACCCCGCCGCCGCCCGCCCTCCGTTCAGGACACCGCGGCCGCGTCAGGACACCACGGTGGTCGAGGTCTCCCCGGCGCCGCTCTTGGCCAGCCACTCCGACCAGCTCAGGTTGTAGTCGGCGTAGCCGTTGTCGCCGGCCGCCTTGCCGCGCGGCGAGCCGTTGATCGTCACCGGGTCGCCCGGCCGGACGAAGTTGTAGAACCACTTGGAGTCCGCCAGCGACAGGTGCACGCAGCCGTGCGAGCCGTAGCTGTGGCCCGGGTACGGGTCGCCGGTGGAGTAGTGGACGTAGGTGCCCGAGGTCGTCAGGTGGACGTCCCACGGCAGCGTCAGGTCGTAGTAGTTCGGGCTCTTCTTGTCGCAGCTGATCCCGACGCTGCACGAGGTCATCCGGACCTTGGCCTGCTTGTCGATGACGGCCATCGTGCCGTCCCACGAAGGCCACTGCGGGCTGCCGGCGTCGATCGGGAACGTCTTGACCACGGTCCCGTTGTGGGTGACCTTCATCGAGTGGCCCGGCACGTTGACCACGGCCTCGTCGTCGTCACCGATGGTGAACGAGTGGTGGTAGCCGTGCGTGCCGTAACGGCCGTTGCCGTTGGGCACGTTGGTCAGGTCGGCGTCGACGCTGACCTTCGTCCCGGGCTTCCAGTACTCCTGCGGGCGGAAGTCCGCGCGGGTGGTGCTGAACCAGTGCCAGGCCCCGGTGACCGGGACCGAGGTGGATATCTTCATGTGCTGCTCGATCCCGGCCCGGGCCGAGGTGGCCACCGGGTCGGTGAACACCACCGATATCGGCATGGCCACGCCGACGGTGCTCCCGTCGGCCGGGGTGATGGTGTTCAGCAGCATGGGCGGACCGAGCGGCTTGGGCTTGGTCGGCCTGGGGCTCGGGGTGGCCTGCCCCTGCGTCGCGGACGCCTTGGCGGAACCGGTGGGCGTCGAAGCCGCCGACTTGCCGCCGCAGGCGCTCGTGCCCGCGAGAACCGCGCCGGCCACCAGCGCGATCCCCATGTTGGTCATGACCCGACCCATGTGCCCCTACTCCGCTCATACGACTCAAGTGTGGACGTCCTCGCCTGGAAGACTCCCACGTGATCTCCACCGGTTCCGGGGGTTTCGTAAAGGACCCGTCAAGTCCCCTCCCCGGAGCGGTCCGGCGCTCCGCCGGTCCGGCGCCCCGGATCCTTCCCGGGGCCGGGCCGGTCGAGCGCCGACCCCGCCCGGAAGGATCGTACGGCCGCTCGCTGTGAGTCCTGCCCACGCCGGGGGCGACCATGCTCCCCTTGCCTTGACTGAGGAATCTGTGAGCGCTAACAATAAGCGTCATCACAGATCGGAGAGTCATGTCGCAGACCGCGGAAGGAGCCGGCCCCCGCCGGCCCCCCACCATGGCGGACGTCGCCCAGGTCGCCGGCGTGTCGCACCAGACGGTGTCCCGGGTGCTCAGCAACCACCCCAACGTCCGGGAGACGACCAGGACCGAGGTCCTGCGGGCCATCGAGGAGTTGGGCTACCGGCGGAACTCCTCCGCGCGCGCCCTGGTCACCCGCAAGACCCGGACCCTGGGCGTCGTGGCCTGCAACCCCACCCTCTTCGGGCCGGCCAGCACCCTGTTCGGCCTGGAGGAGGCGGCGCGCGACGAGGGCTACATGGTCTCGGCGGTCACTCTGCGCCGGCACACCGCCAAGGCGCTCGCCGACGCGATCGACCACCTCCGGGACTGGGGCGTGGACGGCATCGTGGTGATCGTGCCGCAGCGGGAGGTGGTCGCCGCGCTCGCCGAACTGCGGGTGCCCATCCCCGTCGTCACCGTGGAGGGCGGCCACGACCTGAGCATCCCCGGCGTCTCCGTGGACCAGGAGTTGGGCGCCCGCCTGGTGACCAGCCACCTGCTCGGCGCGGGCCACCGCACCGTCTGGCACGTGGCCGGCCCGCAGAACTGGCTGGAGGCCGAGGCCCGGGCCAAGGCGTGGCGGGCCACCCTCCAGGAGGCCGGCGCCCAGGTGCCGCCGCCGCTGATCGGCGACTGGACCCCACTGTCCGGCTACCGCGCGGGCCAGGAGCTGGCCGGCCGGGTCGCCTCGGGCTCCGCCCACCGCAGGGCGCCCGAGGTGAGCGCGGTGTTCGTCGCCAACGACCAGATGGCGCTGGGCGTCCTGCGCGCCTTCCGGGAGGCGGGACTCTCGGTGCCGGGCCAGGTGGCGATCGCGGGCTTCGACGACATCCCGGAGGCGGAGTTCTTCGCCCCTCCGCTGACCAGCGTCCGGCAGGACTTCGCGGCCGTCGGCCAGGCCAGCATCCGCCTGCTCATCGACCAGTTGGAGGGGGGTTCGGTCGCGCCCGACGAGCGCGTCGTGATCGAGCCGCGGCTCATCGTGCGCAGCAGCAGCACCCCGTCGTAGCGGCGCCGCGGTCGTGGCGGCTCCGGCTCGCGGCGACGGCGCCCGCACCGCCCGGGGTTCCGGGGCAGCGATCCGGCTGCCGGGACCTACCGATCCCGCACCCATGGAGAGCATGATCATGACGATCGACCTTCCCGCCGTCACCATCGGGGTCGACTTCGGCACGCTGTCGGGCCGGGCCCTGGTCGTGGCGGCCGCGGACGGCAGGGAACTGGGCAGCGCCGTGCACGCGTACCGGCACGCGGTGGTGGAGCACGCCCTGCCCGGCGGCCGCCCGCTGCCGCCGGACTGGGCGCTCCAGATACCCCGGGACTGGCGGGACGTGCTGCGCCACGCGATCCCCGCGGCCCTCGCGGCGGCGGGCGTGCGGCCGGAGCAGGTCGTGGGGCTGGCCACCGACTTCACCGCCTGCACGGTGCTGCCGGCCGCCGCCGACGGCACCCCGCTGTGCGAACTTCCGGCGTTCGCGGACCGGCCGCACGCCTACCCCAAGCTGTGGAAGCACCACGCGGCCCAGCCCGAGGCCGAGTTGATCGTGCGCCTTGCGCAGGAGTCCGGGCAGCCCTGGCTGGGCCGCTACGGCGGCCGGATCTCCAGCGAGTGGCAGTACGCCAAGGCCCTCCAGGTGCTGCGCGAGGACGCCGAGGTGTACGAGGCGGCGGAGCGCTGGATCGAGGCGGCCGACTGGATCGTGTGGCAGCTGACGGGCGCGGAGAACCGCAACCTGTGCACCGCCGGGTACAAGGGCATCCACCAGGACGGCCGGTACCCCGACGCGGACTACCTGGCCTCGCTGCACCCGGGGTTCGCCGGCTTCACCGCGAAGCTCGATCATCCGCTCTCGCAACTCGGCGACCCGGCGGGCACGTTGAGCGCCGGGGGAGCCGAACTGACCGGCCTGCCCCGGGGCGTGACCGTGGCCGTCGGCAACGTGGACGCCCACGTCACGGCCGCCGCCGCCCAGGCCCTCGACCCGGGCCACATGCTCGCCATCATGGGCACCTCGACCTGCCACATCATGAACTCCGACGTGCTGGCCGAGGTGCCGGGGATGTGCGGGGTGGTGCGGGACGGGGTGGTGCCGGGGCTGTGGGGTTACGAGGCGGGGCAGAGCGGGGTGGGGGACATCTTCGCGTGGGCGGCGCGGACGGCGGTGCCGGAGGAGTACGCCGTGCGGGCGCGTGAACGGGGCGTCTCCTCGCACGAGTTGCTGACGGAGCTGGCCGCGGGGCAGCCGGTCGGCGGGCACGGGCTGCTGGCGCTGGACTGGCACAGCGGGAACCGTTCGGTGCTGGTGGACCACCACCTGTCGGGCCTGATCGTCGGCCTGACCCTCGACACCCGGCCGGAGGACGTCTACCGCGCCCTGATCGAGGCCACCGCCTTCGGCACCCGCACCGTCATCGAGGCGTTCGAGGACGCCGGAGTGCCGGTCGCCGAATTCATCGCCGCCGGCGGGCTGTTGAAGAACCGCTTCCTGATGCAGACCTACAGTGACGTCCTGGACCGCCCGGTCAACGTGCTGGACTCCGAGCAGGGTCCGGCCCTCGGCGCCGCGATCCACGCCGCCGTCGCCGCCGGCGTCCACCCGGACCTGCGCACCGCGTCGGCGGCGATGGGCCGGCTGCGGCGGGCCGTCTACACCCCCGACCCGGACCGCGCCGCCGCCTACCGCCGCCTGTACGCCGAATACCGCGCCCTGCACGACCACTTCGGGCGCGGCGGCAGCGACGTCATGCACCGCCTGCGCGCGTTGCGGGACAAGTCGTCCGCGAACGGGTCCGCCGGTTCCCCCGCGGCGGCCCCCGCCGAGTCCGGCGGGACCGGGCCGGGGGAGCGGCAGCCGTGAGTCCGCGCCCGCGTCCCCCGCTTGTTAGCGCTCACCCTGAAATGTTAGCGCTCACCACCCCGATGTGAGGTGTGCCTTGCCATGACCCCGACTCCCTTTACGGCCGCCGAGGCGGTCGCCCTGCTGCGGCAGCAGGTCAGCGACCTGCACCAGGAGCTGGTCCGCTACCAACTGGTGGTCTGGACGGCCGGAAACGTCTCCGCGCGGGTGCCCGGCGCGGACCTGTTCGTCATCAAGCCCAGCGGCGTCGACTACGACCGGCTCACCCCGGAGGCCATGATCGTCTGCGACCTCGCCGGCGGCGTGGTGGACGGCGCCCTGTCCCCGTCCTCCGACACCGCCGCCCACGCCTACGTCTACCGCCACCTGCCCGAGGTCGGCGGGGTGGTCCACACCCACTCGACCTACGCCACCGCGTGGGCGGCGCGCGGCGAGCCGGTGCCGTGCGTCCTGACCGCGATGGCCGACGAGTTCGGCGGCGAGATCCCGGTCGGCCCGTTCGCGCTGATCGGCGACGACTCGATCGGCAGGGGCATCGTGGAGACCCTGGCCGGCCACCGCTCGCCGGCCGTGCTGATGCGCAACCACGGCGTCTTCACCGTCGGCAAGGACGCGCGCGCCGCCGTGAAGGCGGCGGTGATGTGCGAGGACGTGGCCCGGACCGTCCACGTCTCCCGCCAGCTGGGCGAGCCCCTGCCGATCGCGCGGGCGGACGTCGACCGACTGTACGACCGCTACCAGAACGTCTACGGGCAGCAGGGGAACACCGCCACCAGAGGAGCCAGCGCATGACGCCCACGACACCGTCCCAGGACAGATCCGCCGCGCCCGAGATCTGGTTCCTCACCGGCAGCCAGGGCCTGTACGGCGAGGAGACGCTGCGCCAGGTCGCCGACCAGTCGCGCGGGATCAGCGACCTGCTCGCGGCGGCGCCGGGAGCCCGCCGCCCGCATCGTGTGGAAGCCGGTGCTCACCGACGCGTCGGCCATCGCGGACGTGATGCTCGCCGCCAACGCCGCCCCGCAGTGCGTCGGGGCTGATCGCCTGGATGCACACCTTCTCGCCGGCCAAGATGTGGATCGCCGGGCTCGACGCTGCTGCGCAAGCCGCTGCTGCACCTGCACACGCAGGCGAACGTCGAGCTGCCCTGGGCCACCATCGACATGGACTTCATGAACCTGAACCAGGCCGCCCACGGCGACCGCGAGTTCGGCTACATGCAGACGCAGGCTCGGGGTGGCCCGCAAGACCGTCGCCGGCCACGTCTCCGACCCGGCGGTCGCCGCCCGCGTCGCACACCTGGATGCGCGCCGCCCTCGGCCGCTCCGCCCTGCGCCGGCTGAGGCTGGCCCGCTTCGGCGACAACATGCGCGACGTCGCGGTCACCGAGGGCGACAAGGTGGAGGCCGCAGCTGCGGTTCGGCGTCTCGGTGAACACCTACGGCGTCAACGACCTGGTCGCGGCGGTCGACGCGGTGGCCGACGCGGAGGTGGACGCGCTGGTCGCGCGAGTACGCCGACGTCTACCGGCTCGCGCCCGAACTCGCCCCGGGCGGCGACCGGCACGACTCGCTGCGCTACGCCGCCCGCATCGAGACTCGGCCTGCGCGGCTTCCTCACCGCGGGCGGGTTCGGCGCGTTCACCACCAACTTCGAGGACCTCGGCGGCCTGCGGCAGCTGCCGGGGCTCGCCGTGCAGCGGCTGATGGCCGACGGGTACGGCTTCGGCGGCGAGGGCGACTGGAAGACGGCGGTGCTGCGTGCGCACCCTGAAGGTGATGGGTCAGGGGCTGCCGGGCGGCGCCTCCTTCATGGAGGACTACACCTACCACCTCGTGCCCGGCGCCGAACTCGTGCTCGGGGCCCACATGCTGGAGGTCTGCCCGACCATCGCGGCGGGCACCGCCTCGTGCGAGATCCATCCGCTCGGCATCGGGGGGCGGGAGGACCCGGTCCGGCTCGTCTTCGACGCGGCGCCCGGCCCGGCGGTGGTGGTCGGGCTCGCCGACATGGGCGAGCGCTTCCGGCTGGTGGCCAACGGGATCGACGTCGTGCCGCCGCCGGAACCCCTGCCACGGCTGCCGGTCGCCCGCGCGGTGTGGAAGCCCGCCCCCGACTTCCGCACATCCACCGAGGCGTGGCTGACGGCCGGCGGGCCGCACCACACGGCCTTGTCCAGCGCGGCCGGCGAGGAGGAACTGGTCGACCTCGCCGACATGCTCGGCACCGAACTGCTCCTCATCGACTCCTCCACCACGCTGCGCCAGTTCGCCAACGAGATCCGCTGGAACCAGGCCTACTTCCGGCTCGCCACGGGCCTTTGACCGGGTCCGGCCCCGGCGCGACGGCACTGCCCGCACCCCCGAGGGGCACGGGTTGTTCGCGCATGAGCGGCGCCGGGCCGTCACGGGCATCGCAATCGTTTTGAAGCTGCGTGACGTCTTGACGTCGTCCCAGTGAGCGCTAACAATCTCTGCCAGGCAGGAACCGACGCAGCGTCAGCCAGTGACACCGCTGCCCGTCCGGGACGCCGGATGACGGGCCGACAAGCACCGAGAACAGTCCGACCTCTGTCCTTCCGGCCCCATTTTGTGAGCGCTAACAGAAGAAGCTCCTCCTCAACCGACGGCACCTCCTCTTTCCCCTCCCGAACAGGAACCCAGCCATGCGCGATGTCCTCAGCACCCCTGCCAGACACGGACGATGGACCGCCGCGGCCGTCGCGCTCGCGGTCGTCCTGGCCGCCGCCGCGTGCAGCAAGAGCGGCGCCGGCAGTTCGTCCGACCCGGCCCCCTCCGGAAGCGGCGGCTCCTCGGCGGTCACCATCAAGGGCGACATCGCGTTCAACGACGCGAACCTCGCCAAGCTTGACGCCGCGCTCAAGTCCGCGCTCGCGGGCAAGGACCTGTCCAAGCTGCACGAGGCGATGGTGGTCAACGTCGCCGTCGACTACTGGAACGCGGGCAAGATCGGCTTCAACAAGGGCCTGGCCGACCTCGGCGTCAAGGGCGTCTACCAGGCTCCCGCCAACGGCCGGCTGGACCAGCAGCTGTCGATCATCCAGACGCTGCGCGGCCAGGGCATCACCGGCCTGAGCGTGTCGGCCATCGACCCGACCGCCATCAAGGCGCCCATCGCCTCGGCGAACAAGGCCGGCATCCCGGTGCTGGCCATCGACTCCCCGCTGCCGGCCGAGGACGGCGCGGACCTCTACCTGGGCACGCCCAACTACACCGCCGGCCAGAAGGCGGGCGAGGCGATGAAGGAGGCGCTGGGCGGCAAGGGCCAGGTCGTGGTCCTGGTCGGCTCGCTCACCGCGTCCAACGCCGTGCAGCGCATCCAGGGCTTCGAGGACGCCCTGAAGGGCAGCGGCATCAAGGTGGTCCAGAAGATCAGCGACGGGATGGACGCCTCCAAGGCGCTGTCCAACGCGCAGACCGCCATCCAGACCAACCCGAACGTCAACGGCCTGTACGGGGTCTACTCCTACGACGGCCCGTCGGCCGGCCAGGCGGTGCAGGCGGCCGGCAAGTCCGGCAAGGTCAAGATCATCTCGGACGACAGCGACCCGCAGACCCTGAAGTTCGTCAAGAGCGGCGTCATCCAGGCCACCGTGCTCCAGCAGCCGTACCAGCAGGGTTACACCGGCGCCTACCTGCTGGCCGCGCTCAAGGTGCTCGGCAAGGACGCCACGCTGAACCTGGTCAAGCCCTACCTGGAGAGCGACGGCAGCACGCTCAGCTCCGGCGTCGGCCTGGTCACCCAGGCCAACCTCACCGACTACCAGGCCAAGCTGACCCAACTGGGCATCGGCTGATGGACACGGCCGTCCAGCAGAGCGACGTCGCGGTGGTGCTCCGGGACGTCAGCAAGTCCTACGGGCCGGTGAAGGTGCTCGACATCCCCCGGCTGGAGCTGGCCCGCGGGCAGATCGTCGCGGTGGTGGGGGAGAACGGCGCCGGCAAGTCCACCTTGATGGGCGTGCTGTCCGGCACGGTCACCCCCGACACCGGCCGGATCGACCTCGCCGGGGAGCGGCTGCCCACCGGCCGCCCCGACCTCGCGCAGGCCCTCGGGGTCAGCCTGGTCGCCCAGGAGTTCCCGCTGGTCGGCCAGTTGAGCGTGGCGGAGAACCTGCTGCTGGGCCGCCGACCGAAGCGGGCCGCGTCCCGTCCGCTGGGCCGCTGGCTCTTCGACCGGGCCGGCACCCGGGCCGAGGCCAGGGCGCTGCTCGCCGAGGTCGGCGTGGACGGCGTGGACGTCGACCGGCCCGTGGAGCGCTACCCGGTGCCGGTCCGGCAGATGATCGAGATCGCCAAGGCGTGGGGGCACCGGCCGGTCGTGCTGATCCTGGACGAGCCCACCTCCTCGCTCGGCCCGGTGGAGGCCGAGAAGGTGCTCGACCTGGCCCGCGCCCACGCGCGGGCCGGCGGGGCGGTGCTGTTCATCGGCCACCGGCTGGACGAGGTGCGGGCGGTGGCCGACCGGGTCATCGTGCTGCGCAGCGGCGCCCTGGTGGCGGACCTGAAGCCGCGGGAGGCCACCGAGGAGCGGATGATCCGGGAGATGGTCGGCAGCGAACTCGCCCGCGCCGACCTGACCCCGCCCTCCTCGGTGGAGCGCACCACCACCTTGTCCGTGCGCGGGCTCACCGCCGACGGTCTGGGCCCGGTCGACCTCGACGTGCGGGCCGGCGAGATCGTCGGGGTCGCCGGCCTGATGGGCTCGGGCCGCAGCAGGCTGCTGCACACCGTCATGGGCGCCCAGCCGCGCACCGGCGGCAGCGTGGTCCTCGAAGGGGCGGACTTCCGCCCCTCCCATCCGGCCGACGCCGTCGAGGCCGGGATCGGGCTGGTGCCCGAGGACCGCAAGGTGCAGTCGCTGCTGCCGGCGCACTCGGTGCGCTGGAACGTCACGCTCACCACGCTGCGCGCGATCAGCAGCCGGGGCGTGCTGCGGCCGCGCGCCGACAAGGAGCACGCCCGCCGGATCGTCAAGGACCTCGGGGTGCGCCTGCACACCCAGGAGCAGCTGATCGGCGAACTGTCCGGCGGCAACCAGCAGAAGGCGGTGTTCGGCCGCTGGCTGGCGGCCCGGCCCAAGCTGCTGCTGCTCGACGAGCCGACCCGCGGGGTCGACGTCGGCGCCAAGGTCGAGATCTACGGCCTGATCGACGCGGCCGCGCAGGACGGCCTGGCGGTCGTGGTCGCCTCCTCCGAACTGGAGGAGCTGCTGTGGATCTGCCACCGGATCGTGGTGATGGCGCACGGCCGGGTGGTCGCCGACCTGCCGCGCGACCGGTTCAGCAAGGAGGCCGTCATGACCGCGGCCGCGGGCACTCAGTCCGGCGCGCACACCGAGGGGAAGGCCAGCGCATGAAGACCACCACCGCACCGGCGCCGACGCGGGCGGACTCCGACTCGCGGCACCGCACCTCGTTCGCCCGACGCCTGCTGGAGACCCCGGAGGTCGGCGTGGTCGCCGCCTGCGTGGTCGTCTTCACCGCCCTGGCGCTCGACAAGTCCACCTTCGCGGGAGCGGTCAACCTCCAGGGCATGGGCTTCGACCTCGCGCAGTACGGGCTGATCGCCATCGGCGAGTCGCTGGTGATCCTCACCGGCGGCATCGACCTCTCGGTCGGCGCGCTGCTGGGCACCAGCGTCATCCTGATGTCCTGGTTCAACGTGCGGGCCGGACTGCCCCCCGCGCTGGCCATCCTCGTCACCCTGGCCATCGCCGGGACGGTCGGCCTCGTCCACGGGCTCGCCGTCACCCGGCTCAAGATGGCACCCTTCGTCGTCACCCTCGTCACCTACACCGTCGCCCAGGGCGTCACGCTCGCCATCACCTCCGGCACCTCCATCACCGGCATCGGCGGGACGTTCAGCGACCTCGGCCAGACCTACGTCGCCCAGATCCCGCTGCCGCTGATCCTGTTCGCGGTGGTGGCCGTGGCCGCGTGGTTCTTCCTCGAACGCACCTACGCCGGCCGGCAGGTGTACGCGGTCGGCGGCAACCCGGAGGCCGCCCGGCTGGCCGGCATCCGCGGCAACCGGCGGGTGGTGTCCATGTACGTCACCAGCTCGCTGCTGTCGGCGTTCGCGGGCATCCTGGTGCTGGGCCGGATGGGCGTCGGATCGGCCAGCGGGGTCGGGGTCGGCTGGGAGCTGTCCGCCATCGCCGCCGCGGTCATCGGCGGCGTCAGCCTGGTCGGCGGGCAGGGCCGGATCCTCGGCATCGTGGCCGGCACGGTGCTGCTGGAACTCATCAACAACGGGCTGACCACCCTGCAGATCAACTCCAACTACACCAACATCGTGCTCGGTTGCGTGCTCGGCCTGGCCATCACCGCGGACCGGCTGCGCGCCCGCAGCGTCGCCCGCCGCGGCTGACCTCGCCGCGGCCCGCCCGAAGCGGCGGCGGCCCCCCGGAGCCAGGAGCCCGGGCGGCCGCCGCCTCGTGCGCGGGGTGGGGTCAGACGGTCACCCCGTCGATCTGGAAGGTCTGCACCGTGCCCGCCGCGAAGGACGCGGTGAACCTCTTCCCGCTCACGTGGGTGTCGCTGTAGGCGGTGTAGCGGTCGGAGCCGGACTGCGTGGAGGTGCTCCAGCGCGGCACCAGGCCGCCCGAGCCGCCGGTCACCGTGCCGAACGCCGACAGGTCGAAGGTGATCTGCTGCGCCGCCCCGGTGTTGACCGCGGCGATCACCAGCCGGTGGGCCGAGGCGTCGTACGCCACCGCCGCGTTGGCCGCCGCCGTGTCGAGCAGGCGCATGCCCGGGCGGATGTGCCGGGTGAACTGCGCCAGCACGTAGAACTTGTTCTGCGGGGCGCCGGTCTGCCGGGACGAGGGGTCGTACGGGATCAGCGCCCAGCCGGTGCTGGGGTCCATCACCTGCCAGTAGACCCACGCCGTCGGGTGCAGCCAGCGGAAGTCCAGGCACAGGTTGGTGGCCAGCGTGTAGCCGGTCGCGTCCCCGTCGCCGTACTCGGAGTTCCACAGCTTCTTGCCGGCCGAGGTGACCACGTCGGAGTACAGCAGGTCGCGCCGGCCGCCGGAGCCCTGGTAGCCGTGCACGTTCACCCGGCCCACCGCCTGCCGGGTGGCGGAGCCGAACGAGCCCCACGTGGTGCGGGCCAGGTCGTAGGTGTTCTCGTCCGAGGCCGACACCAGCGTGCCGGTCAGCCCGCGCGCGTCGAGCTCTCCGCGCAGGTAGCCCAGCACGGTGGCCTGCACCGAGGCGTCGACGTGGCAGCCCTCCTGCGTGCCCGTCGCCGTCCACCAGTTGGAGGACGGCTCGTTGAACGCCTCGACGGAGGAGAAGGCCACGCCCCAGTTGTTCCTGGCGTACGCGGCGACCGTGGCCAGGTAGACGGCGTGCTGCTGGTAGTTCCAGGACTGGAGGTTGTTGCCGCCGCCTGACGCGCCCGACGGATTGTGGTTCGTACACATCCACCACATCGGCGAGTTGGAGAACAGCTCGCTCACCGCGCCGCGCTGGGCCGCCTTGACCAGCATCGCGCGCTGCGTGGCGTCCTGGCCCCAGTCCCACGAGGAGGACGCCGGATCGGTGGCGGCCCAGTCCAGCCAGTAGCCCGGGATCTGCTTGTAGGAGGGGATGTTGGGCGAGGCGACCATCGAGGCGCCGTCGTAGGACCGGGTGCCGCAGCCGCCGAGGTTGTAGCGGGCGATGTTCAGCCCGAGGCCGGGCAGCGACGTGCCGTTGTAGGCGACGCTCTTGGTGGTGAAGAACAGGTCGGCGAAGTCGTCGCGGCCCCCGTAGAGGTTGGCCCACCAGGCCAGGGAGGTGCCCCAGCCCTCCCAGTTCCCGTACGAGGTGCCGGGGTTGACCGTCACCGTGCTGTCGGCGCGGGCCGTGCCCGTGGCCAGGGCTGCGCCGAGCAGCGTTCCGCCGGCCGCGGTCAGCAGCGTCCTGCGACGTACCATGTCGAACTCCTTTTCGGCGTGGAAGGAGGTGCGCCCCGGGGAAGGAAGGTCAGCCGAGGTTCCAGGTCTGGTTGCTGCCGCCGGTCGCCGGCCACTGCTCGACCGTGGCGCCCGCACTGGTCGACGCGCCCGTCACGTCCACCAGCAGGCCGCTGTTGAGGTTGACCAGCACGAAGGAGGCGTTCGAGGCGGAGGTGTAGGAGCCGGTCGCGTCCAGCGTCCACTGCTGGTCGGCGCCGCCGTCGCAGGTCCACACGTCCAACTGCGTGCCCTGGGCGGTCGAACCGTTCGGCACCTCCAGGCACTTGCCGCTGCCGACCCCGGTGATGGTGTAGACGTCGCCGACGCCGCGCTGGAGCGTCCACTGCTGGTTGGTGCCACCGGTCGACGTCCACTGGATGACCTTCGAGCCGTCGGCCGTGGCCCCGTCGCTGACGTCCAGCAGCTTTCCGCTGCCCGCGCCGGTCAGGTGCCGGGTGCCGTCGGCCGGGTTGCCCGAGCCGGTCCAGGTGCCGGTGGTGACGTCCAGCGTCCAGGAGTTCTGCCAGCCCACCGCGACCGTCGTGCCGCTGAGCGTCAGCGGCAGCCACACCATCGGCGAGGCACCCAGGTCCGACGTCGTCCAACGGTCCCCGGCGTAGAGGTACGTGGTGCCCGAACTCCCCTGCACCGGGATGATGTTGGCCGTCTGCGTGTTGTACGTGCTGGTGCCGCCCGGCGCGAAGTCCCGGAAGGCGGACCACGGGCCGCCCAGCGAGGTGGCGGTCGCGTACACGTTGTCGTTCGTGCTCCACCCGGTCAGATGGGACGCCAGCAGGTAGTACCGGCCGTTCGCCTTGACCATCGCCGGGGCCTCGTAGTCAGCGAACAGTGCCACAGAGCTCGTGACCGACAGGTAGTCCGAGGAGAGCCGGTCGATCCGCAGCCCGTTGGCCCGGTCCTCGGTCAGCAGGTACGCCGACCCGTCGGTGTCCTGGAACAGCCCGATGTCCCGGCTCTGGAAGCCCAGCGGCTGCGAGCTGCCGCGGTACGTGTACGGCCCGCAAGGAGTGCTGCTCGTGGCCACGCCCACCTTGGCCTCGCCGTACGAACTGCTGTCGATGTGCAGGTACATCACGTACTGCCCGGTGGAGGCGTTGTGGATCACCTTGGGGCGCTCCACGATCCGCCCCGGCCCGAGGTCGCCGGCGGACTGCCGGCTCAGCGCGGCGCCCTGGTTCGTCCAGTGCGAAAGGTCCGTCGAGCTGTAGCAGTTGACCGACTGGAACTGCGTGTCGCCCGAGGACTCGCCGGCCTTGTTCTCCCCGAAGCCGTACCAGGTCGAGCCGGCCTTGACGATGCCCAGGCCGTGCATCTGGAGCGCGCTGCCCGAGCTGTCGTTCCAGGCGGCGCCGGGGGTGAAGGTGCCACTGGTGTCGGCGTGCGCGGGCGGCGCCGCCAGCAGCCACCCGGCGGCGAGGACGGCCACGGCCAGGAGGGCCGAAGCCGGCCGCCGAGCCGCCGGTCGAGCCGGCCGTCGAGTCGGCTGCCCGGCCGGTCGTCGGTCCCGTCGGCGGGCGGACCGGAAGAGTCTCAGGAGCATGCGGCACCTCGTCCAAGCGTGGGGGAGACTGGCGATGGTTGCGCAAACATACTGCGCCGGACGGGAGTGTGTTCCCCTCCGCACCCGCCGTCAAGACCCCGCGCAGCCCCGCCCCGCGACCGCGCACGCGCCAGGGGCGCCGGGAAGGTCCCCGACGCCCCTGGACAGTGCACGCCGGGCTTCCCCGGCCGGCCCTCAGAGGACCTTGAGGATGTCCTCGACCCGCTCCCGCGCGTCGCCGAACAGCATCTGGCTGTTCTCCCGGAAGAACAGCGGGTTCTGCACGCCCGCGTACCCGGTGCTCATCGACCGCTTGAAGACGATGACGTTCTCCGCCTCCCACACCCGCAGCACCGGCATGCCCGCGATCGGGCTCGTCGGATCCTCCGCCGCGGCCGGGTTGACCGTGTCGTTCGCCCCGATGACGAGGATGACGTCGGTCTCGGCGAGCTCGTCGTTGATCTCGTCCATCTCCAGCACGATGTCGTACGGCACCTTCGCCTCGGCGAGCAGCACGTTCATGTGGCCGGGCAGGCGCCCGGCGACCGGATGGATGCCGAACCTGACGTTGACCCCGCGCTCGCGCAGCCGGCGGGTCAGGTCCGCCACCGGGTACTGCGCCTGCGCGACCGCCATGCCGTACCCCGGCGTGATCACCACCGACGAGGCCCCCCGCAGCAGGTCCGCGGTGTCCTCCACGTTGATCTCGCGGTGGTCGCCGTACTCCTTGTCCTCGGCCGGGCCGGCCTCCAGGCCGAAACCGCCCGCGATCACCGAGATGAAGGACCGGTTCATCGCCGCGCACATGATGTACGACAGGTACGCACCCGAGGACCCGACCAGCGCGCCGGTCACGATCAGCAGGTTGTTGTTGAGCAGGAAGCCCGACGCGGCGGCCGCCCAGCCGGAGTAGCTGTTGAGCATCGACACCACGACCGGCATGTCGCCGCCGCCGATCGACGCCACCAGGTGCAGCCCGAGGGCGAGCGCGACCACCGTGACCGCGATCAGCAGCCCCAGGTTCGGCGAGGCCACGAACGCGACGGTCAGGCCGACGAACGCGGCCAGCGCGCCCAGGTTCAGCACGTTGCGGGCCGGCAGCATCAGCGGGCTCGACTTGATGCGCGCCGACAGCTTGAGGAAGGCGATCACCGAACCGGTGAAGGTCACCGCGCCGATGAAGATGCCGATGAACACCTCGGCGTGGTGGATGCCCAGCAGGTCGTGGGCGATCTCGGTCTGCCCGTCGCCCCGGGCCTCCACGTCGAGGTAGCCGTTCCAGCCGACCAGCACGGCGGCCAGACCGACGAAGCTGTGCAGGATGGCGATCAGCTCCGGCATGCCGGTCATCTCGACCCGCCGGGCCCGCCACAGGCCGATCGCGCCGCCGATCGCCATGGCGATCACCAGCAGCGCGACACCGCCGGCGGCGATGCTGCGAGAAGCCAGCGCGATGGTCGCGGCCAGCGCGATCACCATGCCGGAGATGCCGAACACGATGCCCTGACGGGACGTGTCGTGCCGGGACAGACCCGCCAGGCTCAGGATGAACAGCAGGGCGGAGACGATGTAGGCCGCTTCGGCGGCAGTGGTGGCAGTCATGGCCGTCAGTCCTTCGAGAACATGCCGAGCATGCGCCGGGTCACGGCGAAGCCGCCGAAGATGTTGATGGACGCCAGCAGGATCGCCACGAAGGAGAGCACCGTGACGGCCGTGTGGCCGTGCCCGATCTGGAGCAGGGCGCCGACGACGATGATGCCGGAGATCGCGTTCGTCACCGACATCAGCGGCGTGTGCAGGGCGTGGTGCACGTGCCCGATCACGTAGTAGCCGATGACGATCGCCAGCACGAAGACCGTCAGGTTCCCGATCAACTGGTCGGGGGCGAAGGCCGTGAGCAGGAAGAGCCCCGCCGCGCCCACCCCGGCCAGCGCGTACTTGCGGCTCGCCGGCATCGGCTCCCGGCCGCCCGCCACCGGACGGGCGGCCGGCGCCTCCGGCGTGCGCTGCGCCGGTGCCGCCGAGACCTGGACCGGCGGTGGCGGCCAGGTCTTCGCCCCGTCCCGCACCACCGTCATCGACCGCTGCACCACGTCGTCGAAGTCCAGCACCACCTGCCCGTCCTTGCCGGGGGTGAGCAGCTTCATCAGGTTGACCAGGTTCTGCCCGTACAACTGCGAGGACTGCGCCGGCAGCCGCCCGGCCAGGTCGGTGAAGCCGACGATCGACACCTGGTTGGCGGTGACGACGACCTCCCCGGCCACCGTCCCCTCCACGTTGCCGCCCTGCACCGCCGCCATGTCGACGATCACGCTGCCCGGCCGCATCGACGCGACCATCTCCGCCGTGATCAGCCGCGGCGCCGGCCGGCCGGGGATCAGCGCGGTGGTGATGACGATGTCCACCTCGGGGAGCTGCCGCGCGTACAGCGCCGCGGCCCGGGTGTTGTAGTCGTCCGACATCTCCTTGGCGTAACCGGTCGAGCTCACCTCCACCTCGGCCGACTCCACCGAGAGGTACTCCCCGCCCAGCGACTTGACCTGGTCGGCCACCTCCGGCCGCGGGTCGGTGGCCCGGACGATCGCGCCCAGGCTGCCGGCCGCGCCGATCGCCGACAGGCCCGCCACCCCGGCGCCGGCCACCAGCACCTTGGCCGGCGGCACCTTCCCGGCCGCGGTCACCTGGCCGGTGAAGAACCGGCCGAACCGGTGGGCGGCCTCCACCACCGCGCGGTAGCCGGCGATGTTCGCCATCGAGCTGAGCACGTCCAGCGACTGGGCCCGCGAGATGCGCGGCACCGCGTCCATCGCCAGGGCGGTGACCGGGCGGGCGGCCAGCGCCTCGACCAACTCCGGATTCGTCGCCGGGCTTAGCAGGGCGACCAGCATCCCGCCGTCGGCCAGCAGCCCGATCTCCTCGGTGGAGGGCGCGTTGACCGCGAGGACGACATCGGCGCCCCAGGCGTCGGTCCGGCCCCCGATCACCGCCCCGGCCTCGGCGAACGCCTCGTCCGACAGGCTCGCCCCCCGCCCGGCGCCGGCCTCGACCACCACTTCGTAGCCGAGCTTCCGCAGTTGGACGACGGTCGCCGGAGTGGCAGCCACCCTTGTCTCACCGGGTGCCGACTCGGACACGACGCCCACGCGTTGCGCAGACTGACTCATCAAGAACTCCTTGACTGGAAACCGGCGGTTTTGGCCGGGGGCGGAAACACATCCCAGGTCCGGAGTCGCGCGGCGGCGGAGCGTGCTCCGCCGACCGCCCGATGGACTCCGCTCACATGGGATCCGATATCATGTGAGGCACGATGCGGCAGGTGAAGCGGGCCTTCAAGTACCGCTTCCATCCCACGGATGCGCAGGCGGCTGAGCTGTCGCGCACGTTCGGCTGTGTCCGGCTGGTGTACAACATGGCGCTGGAGGAGCGTTCCCGGGCCTGGTTCGCCGACCGGCGTCGGGGCTTCCTGCACAAGCTCACCACTCGTCTCGTCCGTGAGAACCAAACGGTCGTGATCGAGGACTTGGCCGTTCGCAACCTGCTGAAGAACGGCAGGCTCGCCCGCGCCGTCTCCGACGCGTCGTGGACGGACCCGCGCGCGATGCTGGAGTACAAGTGCGCCTGGTACGGGCGCGAGCTCGCCGTGATCGACCGCTGGTTCCCCAGCTCGAAGCTGTGCGGAGCCTGCGGCGCGGTGCGCGGGAAGCTGCCGCTGGACGTCCGCGTGTGGGCGTGCGTGTGTGGTGCCGTGCACGACCGCGACGTGAACGCGGCGCGGAACATCCTGGCCGCCGGGCTGGCGGCGTCTGCCGGTGGAGACGGTCTGAGACCTCAACGGGAGTCCTCCCGAACGGGGCGGTCGTCGGCGAAGCAGGAACCCCAACCCGCGAGGGTCGGAATCCCCCGCCCTTGGGCAGGGGAGGAAGTCGACTTGGTCCTTTCTGGCGTCGGCCGGCCTGGCGCACGGGTTCGGTTACGCAGCCTGCCATGCAATACCAGAAAGATCCCGTGTGTGCGCCCCCGTCTCGAACGCCGTACCCCACCGGCGCACGTCGGACCGCCCGCCGGGCCGCTGGGGGGCGGGTACGGCGGGCGGTCGGGAGGGGGCGGGGTCAGGCGGTGACGAAGTCCAGGAGGGCGGGGTTGACCACCTCGGGGTGGGTCCAGGCGATGTTGTGCGGGCCGCCCTCGACCGTGACGAGGGTCAGATCCTTCACCAGGGCGGGCAGCCGCTTCGCGGTCGCGTCGTAGGGGAGGATGCGGTCCGCGTCGCCGTGCAGGAGGAGGGTCGGCACGTCGATGGCGGGCAGGTCGGCGCGGAAGTCGGTGAGCCAGGTGTCCACACACGCCTCGGCGGCGTAGGGGGAGGAGGCGACGGCGACGTTGAAGTCGGTGTTCCACGCCTGGTCGCTGATCCGGGTGCCGCGGTAGTCGTCGACGTTGGAGAAGTCGTCGAGGAAGTCCTTGAACCAGGCCGGGCGGTCGGTGACGACGGCCGCCTTGATCCGGTCGAAGACCGCCTGGTCCACGCCCTCGGGATTGTCGCCGGTCTTCAGCAGGAAGGGCGGGAGGGCGCCCATCAGCACCGCCTTGGCGACCCGCCCGGACCCGTGGGTGCCCAGGTAGCGGGTGACCTCGCCGGTGCCCATGGAGAAGCCGCACAGGATCACCTCGTGCAGGTCGAGGTGGTCCAGCAGCGCCGTCAGGTCCGCCGTGAACGTGTCGTAGTCGTAGCCGACGGTGGGCTGGGAGGAGCGGCCGAAGCCCCGGCGGTCGTAGGTGATCACCCGGAACCCGGCCCGCAGCAGCAGGCGTTGCTGCTTCTCCCACGAGTGCCCGTCGAGCGGGTACCCGTGGATGAGGACCACCGGCTGCCCGCTGCCGTGGTCCTCGTAGTGGAGGTCGATCGAGGTGGTGTTCTCCTGGCCCACGGTGACGTATGCCATGACTGCCGCCTGTCTGTGTGCCGCGGGTGCCCGCGCCCGCGCCCGCGCCCGCGTCGGTCCGTGTCCGCCGCGCATGCCTCGCACCGCGCCGCGCCCGTGCGGCCCTGTCCGGTCCGTCCGTGACGACGGCACGCGCCGGTTCGACCGTCCCCGAGCCGGGCCGCGCGTGGGTGCCCCCGGCCGACACCACCAGTCAACACCCCGGGTCGGCGGCCCGCATCCGGATCATGGCGCGCCCGACGTGGGGCGGCCCGCGCCCGCCCGGGGCGCCCGGTTCACTCCTGTGTGGGGCCGAGGTCCGGGGTGTCGCGCAGGTCCACGGCGGTACGGGCGGTGGCGTGCAGTTCCAGCACGGTGACCTCGTTGGTGCCCGGGCGCAGCACCGGACCGGGGACGTACAGCCGTCGCTGCGGGCCGCGGGACCAGTAGCGGCCCAGCGCGAAGCCGTTGATCCAGGCGTTGCCCTTCGTCCAGCCGGTGAGGTCGAGGAAGGTGTCCGCGGGGCGCTCCACCTCGAACCGGCCGCGGTGGAAGGCCGGGCCGACGCCGGCCGGGGCGCCGGCGGCGAACGTGAGCGCGCGGAGGTCGTCCAGCGGCAGCGGCCGGCTGGTCCACCGCGCGGGCGCGGCGCCGTTCACGGTCACCGGGCCGAGCAGGCCCTTGCGGTCGTGGACGCCCTCGCCGTAGTTGACCCGGCCCTGGTTCTCCACCAGGACGGCCAGCTCCGCGCCGCCGGGCGGCACGGTGAAGGCCAACGCCCGCTCGTGGCCCTCGCGTTCGAGCACGCCGACCGGCTGGCCGGCCACGAAGACCTGGGCGCGGTCGCGGACGTCGGTGACGGTGAGCAGGGCCGGGCCCGCCTCGGCCAGGGCGGTCCGGTAGAGCACGAAGCCGAAGTCCTGGCCCAACTCCTCCATGGCCAGGGGGCGGTGGTGGGCCACTTCCTCGCCGAGTTCGTCGAGGTGCGCGAACAGCGGTGCGGTGGCGGTGAGTTCGACACCGAGCAGGTTCAGCTTCTTGGACGGTTCGGGCAGCGGGGCGTCCGGCACCGGCGCGTGCCTGGCGATGACCTCGCGGAAGGCGGCGAACTTGGGGGTGGGGTCGCCCGCCTCGTCCAGCGGGGCGTCGTAGTCGTAGGAGGTGACGGTCGGGCGGTAGGTGTGCTTGTCGTTGGCGCCGCTGGTGAAGCCGAAGTTGGTGCCGCCGTGGAACATGTAGAGGTTGACGCTCGCGCCGGCCGCCAGCATCCGGTCCAGGTCGGCGGCCGCGTCGGCGGTCTCCCGCACCACGTGCACACCGCCCCAGCGGTCGAACCAGCCGTTCCAGAACTCCGCGCACATCAGCGGGCCTTCGGGCTGGTGTGCGCGCAGGGCGGCGAGGCCGCGCTCGACCCGGCTGCCGAAGTTGACCGTGGCCAGGACACCCGGAATGCCGCCGCGGGCCAGGTCGTCCGGCTGGTCGCAGGTGAACAGGGGGACGTCCACGCCGTGTTCGCGCAGGCTCGTCACCAGGTGGCCGAGGTACCCGCGGTCCTCGCCGTACGCGCCGAACTCGTTCTCCACCTGCACCGCCAGCACCGGCCCGCCGCAGGTGCCCAGGTACGGGGCCACGTGCGGCAGCAGCGCGCCGAAGTAGGCGTCCACGGCGGCCAGATAGCGCGGGTCGGTGCTGCGCAGCCGGATGCCGGGCTCGGCCAGCAGCCACGACGGCAGGCCGCCGCCCTCCCACTCCGCGCAGATGTACGGGCCCGGCCGCAGCAGCACGTGCAGGCCCTCGTCGCGGGCCAGCCGCAGGAACCGCGGCAGGTCCAGCCCGCCCTCCGTCCGGAAGAGGTCCTGGCGCGGCTGGTGGAGGTTCCACGGCACGTACGTGTCCACGGTGTTGAGGCCCAGCAGCCGTGCCTTGCGCAGCCGGTCCGGCCACAGCTCGGGGTGCACCCGGAAGTAGTGCAGGCCCCCGGAGACGATGCGGAACGGCTCGCCGTCGAGGCGGAACCCTTCCCGGTCCACTTCCAGCGCGGGCATGGGGTGGCGGCCCTCCACCTTCCGGGCACTCGCCCAAGATCAATGTTTGCGTTGCCATTCCTGCTGGCGAGTCTGGCCAGGGCCTGGGGTTGTGTCAACAGGGGGTGCGGGCGTGGGGCCCGGGGGTGGGAACTCTTCGGCTGGGGGCGGACCCAGGAGGCGGGGGAGCCGTTACGCCGACCGTCATACGTGGGAGCCGACCCACGTGTCGGTACCCGACTGGCCCTTTTCAGCGCCGGCTCGCCTCCGGGCTCCCCCAGAGCTTCGCCTGGGAGGTACCCCCAGATCCGGTGTCGACGGTCGATCATGCCCGACCCCTCGTTCCTCGGGCTCTCCGCGTGTTCTCCCTTTCGACACCGGCGCTCCCCCACGGCTTCGCGTGGGGGCACCCCCACGGCTCCCCGGCGGAAAACGAGTGGGGTCGGAGGTGTGGGTGCCCCGTCAGCGCCCGCCTCGCACGTATCCCCACTGATCCGAGATGCTCACTGCCTCGGCGGCGGGGCCGTGCTCGCGCGGAGGGTGAGGTGGGTCGGGACCAGGGTGGTGCCCTTCTCCGTCCGGTCGTTGCGGATCTGCCGCAGGACGCCGGCCACGCAGCGGCGGCCGACCTCCGTGAAGTCCTGGTGGACCGTGGTGAGCGGGGGGAGGAAGGAGGCGGCCTCGGGGATGTCGTCGAAGCCGACCACGCTGACGTCCTCGGGCACCCGGCGGCCCTGCTCGTGCAGCGCGCGCAGCACGCCCAGCGCCATCTGGTCGTTGGCCACGAAGACGGCCGTGCACTCCGGCTCCCCGGCCAGCCGCAGGCCGGCGCGGTAGCCGGACTCCGCGGACCAGTCGCCGCGCAGCAGCTCCGGCTCCGCT
Source organism: uncultured Actinomycetota bacterium (assembly GCA_963756705.1). GTDB lineage: Bacteria > Actinomycetota > Actinomycetes > Streptomycetales > Streptomycetaceae > Actinacidiphila. Next base: position 707,200 of record CAVWOS010000015.1, read on the forward strand.
CGCCCGGCCCGGGCCAGCACCGCCCGCCAGCCGTCGACGCGCCGCTCGGCGGCGAAGGACTCCTCGGGCCCGGCGACGTGCCACACCGTGGCGTGCCCCAGTTCGAGCAGGTGCTCCACGGCCGCGCGGGCGCCGCCCGCCTGGTCGGTGTCCACCACGCAGTAGCGGTCGCCGGCGTTGGAGTCCACCACCACGACCTGCGCCTGCGGCGGCAGTGACACCGTGGCCGCGTCGAGCAGGTGCACCTCCATGACGATGACGATGCCGTCCACGGCCAGTTCGCCGAGCCGGGTGAAGGCGCCGCGCACCTCGTCCTGGGACGGCACGGTGACCGGCATGAGCGTGGTGGCGTAGCCCTCCTGCGCGGCGGAGGAGGCCACCGCCTCCAGGGTGCGCATGTTGCCGGTCGTGGACAGGTTGAAAAGGATCACCCCGAGCGTGCGGAACTCGCCCCGCTTCAGGGCCCGGGCCGCGCTGTTGGGCCGGTAGCCCAGCTCCTTCATCGCGGCCAGCACCTGCTGCCGGGTGGACTCCACCACGCCGGGGAAGCCGTTGGAGACGCGGGAGACGGTCTGCGCCGAGACCCCCGCGAGCCGGGCGACGTCCACCATCGACGCGCCGCGCCTGCGCCGCCGGGGGTCCGTCCCCGCGGCGCCGTCCACCGCGTCGTCCGTTCCGTTGCGGTCCGGACGCCCGGCGCCCCGCCGCCCGGTCCCAGCGATGTCGCCCACCTTGAGTCGTGCACCTCACTGCCACAGCCGTCGGCCCGCCTGCCCGGCCGCTGTCACCCGCAGTCTAGGCACTGCGCCCGCGCTCCCGGCGGAGACGCGGTCCGGCGGTCCCCCGGACAGTTCGACTGGCGCGCCGGCGCGGTTGACCGCCGACCGCGGGCGCCGCGCGGAAGGGCCGCCGCCTCGGCCCGCTCCGGGCGTCAGCCGACGCTGAAGCCCTGGTCCTTGCCGTACTTCACGGAGGCGTTCTGCCACGCGGTCAGGCCGCCGGTCAGCGAGGTTCCCGAGACGTACGCCTTGCCGACCGTGTCGTTGAAGATCGAGTTGGCGTAGACCTGGTACGGCAGGTACGACCAGCCGTTGAGGACGTCCTTGGCCGACGCGGAGAAGATCTTGTTGGCCTGCTGGCCGCCGAAGTAGGGGAACGCGGTGTCGAGGAAGGCGGGGGAGTCGAGGTCCGCGGTCGTCGCGGGGAAGGCGCCGTTCTTGATCCTGGTCCGCACGCCCGCGCCCTGGTCGGCGTACCGCACGAAGGCATAGGCGAGTTCACTGTTCGTGCTCGCCTTCATCACGGCCAGCGAGCTGCCGCCGTTCTCGGCGCTGGCGCTCTGTCCGGCCTGCCACTGCGGCAGCGGCGCGGCGCGCCAGTCACCGGAGGCCGAGGCCACCCCGCTGGTGAAGTTGGCCGGCATCCACGCGCCGGTCGCCAGGGTGGCGATGGTGCCGTCGGCCAGCCCCTTGTACCACTGGTCGGTCCAGGGGGCGACGGGCGCGAGCAGGTGCTCGGAGATCAGCTGCTGCCAGACCTTGGTGTAGGCGGCCGTGCCCGGGTCGGCGGCGAAGTCCACCGAGACCTTGGTGCCGTCCACGGTGTACGGCTTGCCGCCGGCCTGCCAGATCAGGCTGGTGGTCAGGCCCGCGTCGCCGGTGTCGCTGGTGATGTACGCCTTCGGGTCCGCCTTGTGGAGCCGGCGGGCCGCGTCGAGGTACTGGTCCCAGGTGGTGGGGACGGCGATCTTGTACCGGTCGAAGACCTTCTTGTCGTAGAACAGTGCCATGGGGCCGGAGTCCATCGGCAGGCCGTAGATCCCGCCGTCGATGTTCACCGAGTTCCACGGGCCGGGGGAGTACGTCGTCCGGAGGTCCTTCGCACCGAAGCGGCCGAGGTCGGTGACGGACTTGCCCAGCGCGAACTGGCTGAGCGCGTAGTACTCGATCTGGGCCACGTCCGGGACGCCCTTGCCGGCCTGCACGGCGTTCTGGAGCGCGGTGTACTGGTCGTTGCCCGTCCCGGCGTTGACCAGTTTCACCCTCACCTTGGGGTACGCGGCCTGGAAGTCGGCGACCACCTGCTTCAAGGTGGGCTCCCACGCCCACACGGTGATCGATCCGCCCTTGGCGAGGGCCGCCCGCACGTCGCCCGCGCTCGCCTTCCCGCCGCCCTTGCCCTCCGCGCCCGAACCGCCCGAGGACCCGCACGCGGCCAGCCCCAGCGTGGCGGCGCAGAGCACCGCGACTCCCCGCGCCCAGCGGCGCAGTGCCTTGTTCGTCAACTGAATCCACTCCGTTGTGTGCGTGGTGAGGGGGTCGTCACTCCTTGACGCCGCCGGCCGACAACCCCGTCCGCCAGTAGCGCTGGAGCAGCAGGAAGGCCGCGATCAGCGGGACGACGGTGAGCAGTGACCCGGTGATCACGAGGTTGAAGACGGGCTGCCCGCCGGCGGTGGCGGCCTGCGCGTTCCAGGCGTTCAGGCCGAGGGTGAGCGGGTACCAGTCCGGGTTCTTGATCATGATCAGCGGCAGGAAGTAGTTGTTCCAGGTGGTGACCATGGTGAAGAGCAGCACGGTGACGATGCCCGGTCCGAGCAGCGGCAGGCAGACCTTCACGAAGGTGCGGATCTCGCCGGAGCCGTCCACCCGGGCGGCCTCCAGCAGTTCGTCGGGGATCGCGTCGGCGGCGAACACCCACATGAGGTAGAGGCCGAACGGCGAGACCAGCGACGGCACGATCACCGCCCAGGGGGTGTCGGTCAGCCCCATCCGGCTGAACATCAGGAAGGTGGGCACCGCGAGCGCCGTCGTGGGCACCGCGACCGCGCCGATCACGACCGCGAACACCACCCGCCGCCCGGGGAAGTCGAACTTCGCCAGCCCGTAACCGCCGAGCACCGCCAGCACGGTGGCCCCGCCCGCGCCGAGCACCACGTACAGCGCGGTGTTGAGCAGCCAGCGCACGAAGATGTGGTCGTCGTAGGTGAAGGTCTCCCGGATGTTGTCCCACAGCGCGAAGCGCCCGCTGAACCACAGCCCGAAGGAGTCCAGCAGCCGCGGCTGGGTCTTGGTCGCGTTGACCAGCAGCCAGGCCAGCGGCACGAGGGTGTAGAGCACCACGAGCCCGGTCAGCACGGTGAGCAGGACGCTGCGGCGCGGCCGGTCGGGGCGGTGGCGGCGGGCCGGGCGGGAGTCGCGCGGCCCGGTGCCGGGCGCGGCGCCGGAGGGTTCGACGGCGCTCGCGGAGAGGTCTGTCGTCACGGTTCATGTCTCCCTTCGCAGGCCGCGCAGTTGGACGGCGTAGGCGACGGCCATCGTGACGAGCGCCATGACGATGGCGACGGCGGCCGCGTAGTTCTGCTGCCGGCCGGAGAAGGACAGCGCGTAGGTGTAGAGGTTGGGCGTGAAGTAGGTGGTGATCGCGTTGGGCGCGAGGCCCTTGAGGATGCTCGGCTCGTTGAACAGCTGGAAGCTGCCGATGACGGAGAAGATCGTGGCGATGGCCAACGCGCCCCGGATCGCCGGGAGTTTGACCGCGGTGACGATCCTGATCCGGCCGGCACCGTCGATCTCCGCGGCCTCGTAGAGCGAGCGCGGCACGACGTGCAGGGCCGAGTAGAAGATCAGCATGTTGTAGCCGGTGAACTCCCAGGTGACGATGTTGCCGATGCTGGCGAGCACCAGGTGCGGGGAGAGCGGGTCGGGCAGGGACAGGCCGAGGTGCTCGTTGAGGCTCGCGACCAGGCCGAAGCGGTTGCCGTACATGAAGCCCCACATGAGCGTGGCCACCACGGCGGGCACCGCGTAGGGCAGGAAGATCGAGACGCGGAAGAAGTCCCGGCCGTGCAGTCGGCCGCTGTCCAGCGCGAGCGCGACCAGCAGGGCGATGCCGAGCATGATCGGGACCTGCACGAGCAGGAACAGGCCGACCCGGCCCAGGCCGGACCAGAACTCCCGGTCCTGGAACGCCTGTCGGTAGTTGTCGAGGCCGACGAAGGTGTTGCCGCCGATCAACCGGTCGCGGAACAGGCTCAGGTAGACCGAGTAGCCGATGGGCGCGAGGAAGACGAGCGCGAAGACGAGGACGAAGGGTGCCACGAAGCCCCAGCCGGCCCAGCGCCGGCGACCGGTCGCGCGGGGGCGGTCCCGCCCGGGCGGCGCGGACCGCCGCGGCGCCGCCGGCGGGGGTGAAATGGCAGCCATGACCCGTTCCTCACGTCGGCGCCGGCCCGGTGCGCGGGCGGCGGTCGGCTGAGCTGATCAACTGTGCTGGTCTGTGGTGGTATCGCACCTATGATTACGTAAACATCGGCGGCCGACGGGCGTCGGCGTCCCTGGACGTTTGCGCAAACATCGATGGGCGTGATGCTGGCACCGCTGGTCGGGGGCGTCAAGGGGATGGCCGGTGATCCCGTGGCCGGGTCGTCTGCCGCTGCGTGGCCGGCGTGCTGCGGCCGGGCACTCCGGCTCGCTGCGGAACTCTCGGGACGCACCCCGGGGGCTGCGAGGCGTACAAGATTCGCGTGGGGGGCACCCACACCTCCCACCTCGCTCGTTTTCCGCCGGGGAGCCGTGGGGGTACCTCCCAGGCGAAGCTCTGGGGGAGCCCGGAGGCGAGCCGGCGCTGAAAAGGGGGACGAGCGTGTGGTTGACGCCGTGGTGGGCGTCGATGCCGAAGCCGAGGCAGGCCACGAGCCGCTGGGGCACCTCCGGCGGGGCGTTCGCGGCGGCGAGGCTCGCCATGTCCTCCTCGGGCGTGCCCAGCCCGTGCTCGTCGCCCCGCATGAGGATGTCGGTCCCGCCGTCCACGAGGACGATCGCGTCGACACCGCCGAGGTGGTCCGTCAGCGCCCGGTACGCGGCGCGCAGCGGCACCACGCCGGTGCGGTCGAAGGCGTGCACCGTGGAGGGCAGCCCGTTCGCGTCGAGCCACCGGGCGAGGGTGCGCTCGGGGAAGTACGTGCCGCGCGCCCGTGTGTCCGGGCGTACGGCGGCGACGTCGGGTGCAGGCCACACGTCGAGGTCCAGCCCGTGCAGGTCGCAGAAGGACAGGTTGGCCAGGCGCACCTCCTTGCCGTCCTCGCGCAGGGCCAGCGCCAGCGGGAGACCGGCGTACACGTCGAAGCCGCCGCCGGCGCCGGCGACCAGGACGCGCCGGGCCCCGCGCAGGCGGGTGAACAGGGCGGGTTCCAGGAGACGGGACACGCGGGGACGCTACAGGGCACCGGGTCCGGGCGCCCGGGCTCTCCGGCCGGGGGTGCGGCCGCCGCGGGGCGGGGCCCGGGCCGCCGGGCGAAAAACCGTTGGCCCGGGGCGAGGGCGGGCGCCTAACGTGAAGTCAGCGCCGTGGAGCAGTTCGGTAGCTCGTTGGGCTCATAACCCAAAGGTCAGCGGTTCGAATCCGCTCGGCGCCACTGATGGTTCGTAGCTCAATTGGCAGAGCACCCGTCTCCAAAGCGGGGTGTTGCAGGTTCGAGTCCTGCCGAGCCAGCACAGGTCGGAGCCTCGTCGTTTCGGGTGCTGATCTGACGCACCGTCAGATCAGCGCCTCACGGCGTACTAGGGTCGGGGCATGAGAATTCTGGTGCTCGGGGGGACGGCCTTCGTCGGTCGGGCGATCGTGGCCGACGCGCTGCGCGGTGGGGCCGAGGTGGAGTTGTTCGGGCGGGGGAGGACCGGCACGGAGCTGTTCCCCGGCGTCCGGCGGCTGATCGGGGACCGCGACGCGGGGGACTACGAGGCCCTGCGGGACGGCACGTGGGACGCCGTGGTCGACGTGAGCGGGTATCTGCCCCGGCACGTGGGCCAGGCGATGGACGTGCTCGGTGACCGGGTCGGACGGTACCTGTTCGTCTCCAGCCACGCGGTGTACACGGGCGAGGGCGTGGGGCCGGGCGCCGACGAGGACACCCCGCGGGTGCCGCCGGAGCGCGGCGTGCGGACCACCGCGGAGCTGGACCAGGTGACCTACGGGCGTTCCAAGGTCGCCTGCGAGGACGACGTGCTCGCCCGCTACGGGGAGCGGGCCACGCTCGTGCGGCCGGGCAAGGTGGCCGGGCCGCACGACCCTTCGGACATGTTCACCTACTGGGTGCGGCGGGCCGCCGCCGGCGGGCGGGTGGCGCTGCCGGGGGACCCGGAGCAGCCCGTGCAGGTCGTCGACTCGCGCGACCTGGCCCGCCTGGTGGTCCGGCTGCTGGAGGACGACCGGCCGGGCGCCTTCCAGGCGGTCGGCCCGGCCGAGCCCGTCACGCTCGGCGGCCTCATCCGGACCTGCGCCCGGGCGGCCGGCACGCGGGTCGAGGTCGTCCCGGTGACGGTCGCGCCTGCCGACCTGCCCCCGCTCTTCCCCCTCGTCCGGGCGAACCGGATCTCGCAGCAGCGCAGTTCGGCGCGCGCCCGGGCGGCGGGGATGCCGTCCACTCCGCTGGAGGTGACGGCCGCGGACGTCCTCGCGTGGGACCGCGAGCGGGGGCTGCCCCCGCTGTCCGTCGGCTTCACACCCGAGCAGGAGGACGCGCTCCTCGCCGCGGTCGGCTGAGGCGCCCTCCCGGCGGCGCCAGCGGTCCCGGTGCTCCTACTCCGCGATGCCGCGGGTGAGGAGCACCACCGTGATGAACGTGCGGTAGAGGCGGACGGGGTCGTCGTCGGTGATCCGGACCGAGACCTGGTCGCCGGGGACCGGTTCCACCCCGGAGACCCAGGTGGCCATCTCGGCGAGATCCGCGTTCCGCATCCGGACGGTGAGGGTGGCCGGCAGCGCGATCTGCGGGAGCCGGGCCGAGCCCACCTTCTCGACCGCACGGCGGGCGGCCGCGCGGATCGTCGCGCGTGCCTCCTCCGGGTGGAGACTGTCGGCGGAGAACCGGGAGACCGAGGACTTGACCGCCGCGCCGACCGCGTCCGGGCAGAAGGGCGCCATCTCGGCGGTCGTGGTGTCGTCACCCGTGATCAGCAGCACGGGCACGCCGTGCCCGAGGGCGACCAGCGCGTTGATGCCGCTCTCCCCGGCCACCACGCCGTTCAGCCGCACCTCGCTGATCGCCAGCGGGTTGTAGGTGTGCGACAAGGTGGCGTGCTCGCTGGACATCGAGCCGTGGTAGGAGACGAAGAAGACGCCGTCGAAGGACGCGTCGAGCCCCTGCATCATGTACAGCGGCTTGTGCCGTCCGGACAGGTAGCGGGCCCGGCCGGCCAGCCCGTCCGGCCGCAGGTTGGACATCGTGGAGTGCGAGTCGTTGACCAGGAACGCGCTCGCCCCGCCGGCCATCGCCCCCTCGATGGCGGCGTTGACCTCCTCCTGGAGCAGCGTGCGGTAGTACTCGTACTCGGGCTGCCCGTGGCGGCACTGCGACCAGTCGACCACCCCGGCCGTGCCCTCCATGTCGGAGGAGACGAAGATCTTCACAGCACGCTCCTGGGCCGGAACTCCGGTTCGGTGGACGCCTCCGTCATCAGCGCGTACACGCTGCCCTCCTGGCCGGCCGCGCCGCCGTGCCGCCCGTCGGGGGTCAGCGCCAGCGCCCGCAGTTCGGCGCGGAAGTCGTCCGGCAGCAGGGCCGCGTCGGCGAGCGCCTCCCGGCACGCGTCCGACGGCTCCTTCCCGGCCGCGAGCAGGTCGACGATCGTACGGGCGGTGCCGCCGCGCATGCTCAGTTCGCCGCGGCCGGTGCAGGCGGCGCCGCCGGCCCGCAGGTCGCACCAGTTGCCCGCGCCCGGCAGCGCGGAGTCGCCCACCCGGCCCGGGTACTTGTACGGGTAGCCCGAGGTGGACACGCCGACGCACATCTCGCCGGAGGCGTCGAGCGCGATGATGTTGATGGTGCCCCACGGCCCGTCGTGCGGGGCCAGCCGGCGGATCAGGGCGAGCGCGTTCTCCCGGTAGCGGGCGTCGCCGTCGGTGGCGGCGGTGTTCTCGCCCTCCACGGAGCCGCGCGAGTCGGCGACCTGCTTGCGCCACTCCTCGCGCGACGCGTCCGTCAGCAGGTCGGCGGTGGTGAAGCCGCACTCCTTCGCGAACAGGGCCGCGCCCTCGCCCACCAGCAGGCTGTGCTGCGGCAGCTTCTCCAGCACCGCGCGGGCCACCGATATCGGGTTCGGGTAGTCCCTGAGCGCGGCGACCGCGCCGAACTGCCGTCCGGAGCCGAGCATCAAGGAGGCGTCCAGCTCCACCACGCCCTGGGCGTTGGGGAGTCCGGCGGTGCCCACGTAGTGGTCGGCGGGGTTGTCCTCGCAGCGGCGCATCGCGGCCTCCACCGCGTCCAGCGCCGAGCCGCCCCGCCGCAGCACCTCCATGCCGGCCGGCAGGCCGACCTCGCTGCGCTCACTGCCGATGATCACCGGTTCCGGCATGACTCTCCCCTCGACACCTGTGTGGCACGGTGCCGGCCCCCACGCACGCCGACCTCGGTTCGACCTCAGCCCGACCCCGGTCCGATCACGTGCGCCCGGCCGGTACGCCGTCGCCGCAGCAGTCTCGCATCCGGCCCGCGGGCTCTCCTCCCCGCCCCGTCCGGGACCCGAAACCCGCGAGGGGCGCGGGAGCGGCTACCGCTTGCCGATCACGGCGAAGAGCAGCCACAGGAAGAAGGCCATGAAGTGGGCCACGGCGACGTAGACCAGCACGCGCAGGACCACCCCGCGCTCCTTGCGCCGCTCCGAGCCGTTGGTCGTCGGAACGACGACGGGGGCCGGGTGCGGGCGGGTGGTGTGGACGGTCATGATCGCTCTCCTCGGATCTCGGCGGACTCCCGAGGCACGACGCACAGCGCCGATGTCTCGCTCTGCATGAGGGTGTGGACGAACAGCAGGTCGACCCCGCCCGGCCCGCCGGCGGCGAGCCGGTGCGGCACCAGCGAGTCGAAGTGCGCGGAGTCCCCGACGGCGAGCCGGTGGCTGCGCTCGCCCAGGGTCAGTTCCAGCTCGCCCGCGGTGACGTACAGCCACTCCTCGCCGGCGTGCACCCGCACCAGGCCGCGCTGGATCCGGGCCGGCACGTGCACCCGCAGCGCCTGCATGGCCCGCCCGGTGCCGCCGGCCCGCCAGTACGTCCACCCGCCGGCCGGTACCGGAGTCATCCGGTCGCCGCGTACGATGGGATCGGGCTCGGCCGCCGTTTCCCCGAGCAGGTCGGAGACGGTGGTCCCGTACATCCGGGCGAGTCCGAGGAGCACGGGCAGCGACGGTTGCCGCAGTCCGGACTCCAGGCGGGACAGGTGCGCGGCGGACAGGCCGACTCTGCGGGCCGCGGTCTCCAGGGTGAGACCCGCGCTCCGTCGCCGGTCCCGCAGTTGCGGGGCCAGTACGAGGTCCTCGTCGCCCGGTCGGGCGGCCTGGTCGGTGGCGTCGTCCATACGTCCATGGAACAGCGAGATGTACCTCTGAGGCAAAGAACTTGCCCTACAGGCAATAATCGCGGCGCGCACAGCGCCTGACCTGCGACTTCGTCCCCCGTTCCGGACTTGCCTCCCAGCGCGCGGGCGGGGTGCGGGCGGCCGCGACCCGCCGGACCTCGGGGTTTGCGCTGGAGTGCGCTCCAACTCCTAGCCTCACTCGCATGAGCACTCCTCAGCACCCCATGGGTTCGGGCTTCGGTGCGCGCAGCACCGCGGCCGACGTACTGAACGGCATCGATCTGACCGGCAGGCTGGCCCTGGTGACCGGCGGCTACTCCGGGATCGGCCTGGAGACCACCCGGGCGCTGGTCGCCGCCGGCGCCCGGGTCGTCGTCCCCGCCCGGCGGCCGGAGACCGCGAAGGAAGCCCTGGCCGGACTCGACCGGGTCGAGGTGGACACGCTCGACCTGGCCGATCTCGACAGCGTCCGCGACTTCGCCGAGCGCTTCACCTCCTCGGGCTGCACGCTCGACATCGTCATCAACAGCGCCGCGGTGATGGCCTGCCCGGAGACCCGGGTCGGGCCCGGCTGGGAGGCGCAGTTCGCCACCAACCACCTCGGTCACTTCGCCCTGGTGAACCGGCTCTGGCCGGCCATCGAGCCCGGCGGCGCGCGGGTGGTCGCGGTCTCCTCCTCCGCCCACCACTTCACCGGCATCCGGTGGGACGACGTGCACTTCACCCGCGACGCCTACGACAAGTGGCACGCGTACGGGCAGGCGAAGACGGCCAACGCGCTGTTCGCGCTGCGGCTGGACGAACTCGCCCGCGACCGGGGCGTGCGCGCCTTCTCGCTGCACCCGGGCGGCATCCTCACCCCCCTCCAGCGGCACATGAGCACGGAGGAGAAGATCGGGCGGGGCTGGATCGACGAGCAGGGCAACCTGCTGATGCCGGATGTCTTCAAGACCCCCGAACAGGGCGCGGCCACCCAGGTCTGGGCCGCCGTCTCGCCCCAACTGGACGGCAAGGGCGGGGTGTTCCTCCAGGACTGCGACATCGCCGCGCCGGCCTCGGGCGACGACGGCCGTGACGGCGTGCGGGACTGGGCCACCGACCCGGGGCAGGCGGCCCGGCTGTGGACGCTGTCGGCCGAGCTCACCGGGGTGGACGCCTTCGCCGGCGCGTAGCCGGTCGGGGCGGGGCGCCGACGCGGGGCGGCGGGGCGGCAGTCTCGCCGCGGCGAAAAGCTGTGCCGCACCTCTTGACGGGTGGTGAGGGCGGGCAACACTCTGTACCGCGAACGAGTTAGGAATCTTTCCTAACTATCTCGACGCGGCACCCTCGCGACCCCCACCCGTCAAGGAGTTCACCCATGGCCCGACCCCTCAAGCGGTTCGCCGCGGCGCTGGTCGCCGCGGGTTGCGTGACCGCGGGGCTCGTGGTCGGCACCGGCGGCGACGCCGGTGCCGCCACCACCCCGGCCCACCCCTTCCCCGCGCACGTCACCTACAAGGTCGGCGTGATGCCCTCCGCCTCGCAGTCCACCCGGGACGCCGCGGTGAAGAAGGCGTACGACGCCTGGAAGAGCACCTACCTGGTCAAGGGGTGCGCGTCCAACGAGTACTACGTGTCGACCAAGGGCGACGACGACGCCCCGAACAACGGCACCGTCTCCGAGGCCCAGGGGTACGGCATGAACATCGTGCCCCTGATGGCCGGTTACGACGCCGACGCGAAGACCGAGTTCGACGGCCTGTGGCAGCTGGTGAAGGACCACAAGGACGGCGACGGCCTGATGCAGTGGCAGCTGGACGGCAAGTCCTGCAAGTACGCCGACGACGGCACCCCGGACTCGGCCACCGACGGCGATCTCGACATCGGCTACGGGCTGATCCTCGCCGACAAGCAGTGGGGCGGCTACACCACCGACGCCAAGGCGTGGCTGTCCTCGTTCTGGTCCCACGACGTCACCTCGGACGGCCACCTGAAGTGCGAGGACGACGGCCCGAGCACCGACACCCGGCCGTCGGACATGATGCTCGACCACCTGCGGGCCTTCGCGGCCTACGACACCGCGCACGACTGGAACAAGGTCGTCACCCGCACCGAGGCGATCATCAGCTCCTTCACCGCGGGCTACTCCTCCTCCGCGGGCCTGCTCTCGGACTTCGTGGTGGGCGCGAACGGCAGCAGCCCCAAGCCGGCCCCGGCCGACTACCAGGAGGACCAGCCGGACAACATCGTCGGCTACAACTCCATCCGGGTGCCCTGGCACCTGGGCACCGACGCCCTGGTCAACGGCTCCACCACCGCGGCGGTCGCGTACAACACCGCCAAGAAGGAGTCGGCCTGCCTGAAGTCGCTGTCGGGCGGCAAGCCCGGCAAGGTCCAGCCGCACGTCAAGCTGAACTGCGCCAACGGCAACGTCTCGGGCGACACCCAGGCCGAGGAGGCCGGCGACTCCGTCGGTCCGGCCGCGATGGCCTCGGGCGACCAGGCGTGGACCGACGCGATCTGGGCCCAGCTGGCCACCAACCCGTTCGAGGACGCGTACTACGGCGAGACCATCAAGATGCTCGTCTACATCGTCATGGCGGGCGACTACTGGAACCCGGTCGCCTGACCGGCCTCCCCCGACCGGCATCCCCTCAACAGCACAGCACCGCCTCGCCCCCGTCGCTGCGCCATCCGTGCCGCGGCGGGGGCCGCGGCCTGCCGGGTGCTGGCCACCGGACGGGATGGAAAGATAACCTTCCGCACACGGTTGGAACGCTCTGGGGGCCTCACGACATGAACCACGCGCCGGAGGTCTCTCCCGCGGCGGCCGGGGCCATCGGCCCGGGCTACCCCGAACCCCTGTGGATCCAGGCGGTCGAGGTGATCCGCGGGGAGATCGACAAGGGTGGACTGCGGCCCGGATCGCGGCTGCCGCCCGAGCGCGAGCTGTGCCGCCGGCTCGGCATCAGCCGGGTCACCCTGCGCAAGGCCCTGAACCACCTGGTCGAGGCGGACGTGCTCAGCGCCTCGCACGGCCGCGGCTGGTACGTGTCCCGGACCGCGCTGGAGAAGCCGGAGAAGCCGGAGAAGGGTGCCAAGAAGGAGTGGCCCAACAGCCTGGAGTCCTTCAGCGAGACCGCCGCGCGGATGGGGCTCACCCCGCACTCCGAGGTGCTGCGCGCGCGGGCGGAGCCGGCCAGCATCGACGAGGCCGAGCAGTTGGCCATCGCGCCGGGCACCGCGCTCTTCCACCTGGAGCGGGTGCGCTTCCTCGGCGGCGTCCCGATAGCGCTCGACCTGACCCGGATCCCGCAGGCGCTGGTGCCCGGCATCGAGGAGGTCGACTTCACAGCCGCCTCCCTCTACGCCACCCTGGCCGCCGCCGGGGTCGAACCGGTGCGCGCCGACAGCACCATCGAGGCGACCAAGGCCGACGAGCAGGTCGCCGGGCACCTCGGCGTGGCACCGGGCGACCCGCTGCTGGTGATGCGCCAGCTCGCCATGGGCGCCGAGCGCGAGCCGCTGTTCGCCTCCACCATCCAGTACGCGGGCGACCGCTACCGGCTGCGGACCTCGTTCGCCCGCTCGTGACACCCGGCCGGGGCCGGCTCAGGGCAGCAGCACACCCTTGACGAAGTCCGGCCCGGCCGCCTCCATCGCGCGGTAGGCGTCGTCCACCTCGTCGAGCCCGAACCGGTGGGTGACCAGCGGTTCGTAGCTGAACCGCCGCTGCCCGACCAGGTCGAGCGCCTCCCGCATCGCGGCCATCACCCGGGTGCGGTCCGGGCAGAAGCCGTTGACGATCGTGACGCCCTTGTACCAGAGGTCCATGTCCATCATCGCGTCGCCGGTGTGGTGGTAGCCGACCACGCACAGCGTGCCGAACGGCCGGACCAGGCTTCCCGCGGTGGCGAGCCCGGAGGTGGTGCCGGTCGCCTCCAGCACCAGGTCGAGCCGCGCCTCGGTGGCCCGGCCGGTCTCCGTCCGGTACTCCTCGGGCAGGTCGCCGGGCGCGAAGACCAGGTCGGCGCCGAGCGCCGATGCCCGCCGGCGTCGGGCCGGATCGGGGTCGACGCCCACCAGCAGCCCGGGCGCGTGCCGCCGGACCAGCTGCACCAGGCCCAGGCCCATGAAGCCGAGCCCCGTCACGGCCACCCGGTCGCCGGCCCGCACGCCGGTGCGGGACAGCGCCTCCTCCAAGGTGGCCACCGGCTCGCCGAGCGCGAGGGCCGGCTCGATGCCCGGCGGGATCGGCAGCACCGCGTCGGCGTCCATCACCGCGAGCGTGGCGAAACCCCGGTCGCCGAGCCCGGTGACGAGGTCGCCCGGGGCCCATCGCCCCGCCTCGCTCCCGGTGACGACCACCCGGCCGGAAATCTCGTGCCCGAGCCGCACGCGCCGCGCCCGGCTCGCGGGAGCGCCACGGCCCGATGTCAGAGGTGCACACCCCGCAGGCCAGCACCTCCACCAGGACCTGGTCGTCGGCGGGCTCGGGGTCCTCCGCGGTGACCACCCGCGAAGTGCGGGGTCCGACGATCTGACTGAACTTCATACCGGTCTCCTTCGGGAGGGGCTTCGGCATCCAGGGGCGTCTGGTCGGCCAGTGTAGTCAAGTGGTCCTAAGTGGTAAGCAGTGGTGCACGGTGATTTTCGGCCCGTCGCGCGTCCGGTATGACCGTCATCAGCTCATAAGGGCGAGAAATCGGCCGCGTTACGGCTGGATGAGAACCTTGTTCGCCCTCTGGACAGGATCGCTATTCGTATTACGATGTCGCCAAGTGGTATGGCTTTGGCTCATGCCGGCTCCACCCCGGACCGGGGTCGTGTGCCGAACGCGCGGAGAGGAGGGGAGCGGTGGACGACACCGGGCACCGCACGGACACGGACGTGCTCACGGCGGCGGTCATCGGCGCCGGGTCGCAGGGCCGGGTGCACGCACTCGGCCACCTCGCCGCGCGGGGCGTCCGCCTGGTCGCCGTGGCCGACGTCGACGAGGCGGCGGCCGGGGACCTCGCGGCCGAACCGGGCGTCCCGCACGTCCACCGCGACCACCGCGCGATGCTGGCCGCCCACCGCCCCGACGTGGTCAGCGTGTGCACCCCGCCCGCGCTGCACCCGGAGATGGTCCGGGCCGCGGTGGAGGCCGGCGCGCGGGCCGTGCACTGCGAGAAGCCGGTCGCGCCGACCTACGGCGAGGCTCTGGAGATGGCCGCGCTGGCCGAGCGGGCCGGCACCCAGCTGACGTTCAACCTCCAGCGCCGCCTCGACCCCCTCCACCGCCACGCCCGCGAACTGATTGCGCGGGGCGAGATCGGCGAGGTCGTCACCATCGAGGGCTACTGCCCCAACCTCTTCGACTGGGGCTCGCACATCCTCGACCTGATCCTCTTCCACCGCGGCGACGACCCGCCCGCGTGGGTGCTGGGCCAGATCGACGTCACGCTCGACTGCTACGTCTACGGCGCCTTCACCGAGACGGCCTCGCTCACCCAGATCGGCTGGGCGGACGGCGTACGGGCGACCGTCTCCACCGGCCGCGCACCGCACGACCCGGTGCTCAACGTGGAGAACAACCTCGGCCTGCTCGTCCAGGGCACCCGCGGCCGGGCCGACCTGCGCGGCGCGCGCTGCGTGCTGCACCGGTTCGGCAAGGACCGCCTGGTCCGCGACGCGCCCCACGACACCGACCCCCGCCACTGGGAGCGGGGCGTCGACCCGGCGATCACGGCCGGCACCGCCGCCGCGATCGCCGACCTCACCGACTGCCTGCGCACCGGCCGGCGGCCCGCACTCGCCGCCGAACACGCCGTCCGCGGAGCCGAGTTGGTCTTCGCCACCTACGAGAGCAGCCGGTCCCGGCGGCGGGTGCCGCTGCCGCTGGACCGGCTGGACAACGCCCTGCTCAGCGGGCTCGCGGCGGGCTATTGGAACCCCGCCGGAGAACTGCGCTCCACCTACTGAAACGAGCCGCCGCATGCGGACAGCACTCCGCCGACCCGTCACCCATGCCCCGCCGGCCTCGCCGGCCGCCGGGACCGGACCCGGCCCGCGTACCGCCCTGGTCGCCATCAGCGGCGACGACGTGTACGAGGACCTGTTCACCGCAGGGTCGGTGCTCCACAGCGTGCTCACCGAGGAGGGCTTCGTGACCCGCACCGGCATGGGCACCGCCCCGCTGGACGGCGCCGCGGGCAGTGACGTGATCGTCCTTTGCACCGCGCTCGGCCGCTTCGGCCGGGAGCAGCGCGAGGGACTGCGGCGGGCCGTGCGCGACGGATGCGGCCTGGTCGCCCTGCATTCCACCGCGGTCATGGCCTCCCCGCCCGACCGGCTGGACGAGGCGGACCGGCTGCTGGCCGACCTGATCGGCGGGCACTACGTCTCGCACGGCCCGCCGCCCCACGAGAGCAGGTTCGAGGTGCGGCTGGACCCCGGCCACGAACTGACCGCGGGGCCGGCGAACTTCACGGTGACCCACGAGCACTACCGGATGGCCACCGCGCCCGACGCGGACGTCGTCGCCTGGCGGGAGACCGGCGGCGGGCCGGCACCGCTGGCGCGCGTCCGCACCGACGGCGGCGGCCGGGTGGCCTACCTCCAACTCGGCCACGACCTGCGGATCTGGGGGGAGCCGGGGATGCGGCTCCTGGTACGGCGGGCGGCCCGCTGGGCGTGCCGCCGCCACGGCGGAGGGAACTGAACCGTGCGCGTGCTGCTCAGAAAGATCGGCTTCTACCTGCTCACCGCGTGGGCGGCCATCAGCCTCAACTTCCTGCTCCCGCGGATCATGCCGGGCGACCCCGCGGACAACCTGATCAACCAGTTCCACGGCAAGCTCAGCCCGTCCGCGGTGCACGCGCTGCGGGTGCTGTTCGGCCAGCCGGACCAGAACCTGTGGCAGCAGTACCTGAGCTACTGGCACAGCGTGTTCACCGGCGACTTCGGCACCTCCTACGCCTACTACCCCTCGCAGGTCAGCACGGTGCTCGGGGCGTCGATGTACTGGACGCTCATCCTGGTCACCGTCTGCACGGTGCTCGGCTTCGTGATCGGCACCTGCCTGGGCATGCTGGCCGGCTGGAAGCGGGGCAGCTGGCTGGACTCGCTGATCCCGTTCACCACGTTCCTGTCGTCCATCCCGTACTTCTGGTTCGCGATCATCATGGTGTACGCCTTCGCGATCACCCTGAAGTGGTTCCCGCTGTCCGGCGGCTACGCCGTCGACCAGACCATCGGGCTGAACGCCGGCTTCCTCGGCAGCGCCGTCACCTACGCGGTGCTGCCCGCCGCGACGATCACCATCGCCTCCGTCGGCGGCTGGCTGATCGGCATGCGCAACATGATGGTCACCACGCTCAGCGAGGACTACGTGCGGCTGGCCGAGGCCAAGGGCCTGCCGCGGCGCCGGGTGATGTACGCCTACGCGGCCCGCAACGCGATGCTGCCGTCCTTCTCCGGCTTCGCGATGTCGCTCGGCTTCGTGATCGGCGGCTCGATCGTCACCGAGGTCGTCTTCAACTACCCCGGCATCGGCAGCGTGCTGTTCAAGGCGGCGCAGGCCGCCGACTACCCGTTGATGTCGGCGATCTTCCTGCTGATCACCGTGCTGGTGCTGGTGGCCAACCTCGTCGCGGACATCGCCTACGTGTTCCTCGACCCGCGGACAAGGGAGAGCTGACCCATGGCCCTGCAACCCGCCGCGCTCACCGGGCCCGAGCCCGGGAACGGCACCCCCGGCCCCGGGGGCACCGAGGCGGCCGCCGCCGCGGGCGGTCGCTCCCCGGCCGGCCCGGCCCGCCTGTGGCCGCGCCTGCTGCGCTCCCCGCTGACCCTCACCGGCCTGGTGATCACCCTGGTCTTCCTGGTGCTCGCGGTCATCGGCCCGTGGATCGCGCCCTACGACCCCTCCCAGGTCAGCGACGCCGCCTCCGCCGCGCCCTCCCTGTCCCACTTGCTGGGCACCACCCAGAACGGGCAGGACGTCTTCTCCCAGATGCTGTACGGGGCCCGCGCCTCGATGGTCGTGGGCGTCGGCGCGGCCGCGGTCACCACGGCGCTGTCGGTCCTGGTCGGCGTCACCGCCGGCTACGTCGGCGGCATCGGCGACGAACTGCTGTCCCTGCTGGCGAACGTCTTCCTGGTGCTGCCCGGCCTGCCGCTGACCATCATCCTCGCCGCCTACCTGCCGCACAGCGGCTCGCTCGGCATCATCCTGGTCATCTCCGTGACCGGCTGGGCGTGGGGCGCCCGCGTGCTGCGCGCCCAGACGCTCTCGCTGCGCAAGCGCGACTTCGTGGAGGCCGCCCGCGCCACCGGCGAGCAGACCTGGCGGATCATCCTGCGGGACATCCTGCCCAACCAGGTCGCGGTGATCGCCGCGTCCTTCCTCGGCACGGTGATCGGCGCCATCCTCACCCAGGCGAGCCTCGCCTTCCTCGGCCTCACCGACGTCACCGAGTGGTCCTGGGGCACCATCCTGTACTGGGCCCAGGCCAGCAGCGCGCTGCTGACCGGCGCCTGGTGGTGGTTCGTGCCCGCCGGCCTGGCTATCGCCGTGCTCGGCACCGCGCTGTCGCTGGTGAACTTCGGCATCGACGAGTTCATCAACCCCCGGCTGCGGCAGGCCGGCATCGGCACCAAGAAGGCCCAGCGGGCCCAGATCGCCGCCCGGCGCCGCCGCCCGCGCCGCGCCCGCCGGGCCCCGCAGCGCCCGCCACGCCCGCAGTCCGCCCCCTTCACCCAGGACAGCACCGACGTCGTGCTCGACGTGCGCGGCCTGCGCGTGGAGTACGTGAGCGGCTCCGACGGCGGCCGGGACGGCGGGGGCACCACCGCCGTCAACGAGGTGTCCTTCACCCTGCGGCGCGGCGAGGTGCTCGGCATCGCCGGCGAGTCGGGCTCCGGCAAGTCCACCCTCGCCTACGCCATCACCCGGCTGCACAAGCCGCCCGCCGAGATCACCGACGGCGAGATCCACTACACCCGGGCCGACGGCTCCACGGTGGACGTGCTCGCCATGGACGACGCCGCACTGCGCGACTTCCGCTGGGAGGAGCTCTCGATCGTCTTCCAGTCCGCGATGCACGCGCTGAACCCGATCATGCGGATCGGCGAGCAGATCGAGGACGTCATCGTGGCCCACCGGCCGCGGATGACCGCGCAGCGGCGCGCGGCCCGGGTGGTGGAACTGCTCGGCATCGTCGGCATACCCGCCGACCGGGCCGGCTCCTACCCGCACGAGCTGTCCGGCGGGATGCGGCAGCGCGCCATGATCGCCGTCGGCCTCGCGCTGGACCCCGAGATCATCGTCATGGACGAGCCGACGACCGCGCTCGACGTGGTGATCCAGCGGCAGATCATCGAGAAGATCATGGAGCTGAAGGACCGGCTCGGCTTCTCCGTCGTCTTCATCACCCACGACCTGTCGCTGCTGATCGAGCTGTCCGACACGATCGCGGTGATGTACGGCGGCCGGATCGTGGAGACCGCGGCCGCCGACGACTTCTACCGCCGTCCCCAGCACCCCTACAGCCAGGGCCTGCTGGCCTCCTTCCCGACCCTCGGCGGCCCCAAGCGGGAGCTCACCGGCATCGTCGGCGCCCCGCCGGACCTGCGCCGGCTGCCCGGCGGCTGCGCCTTCCGGCCGCGCTGCCCGCACGCCTTCGACGCCTGCGCCGAGCGGGTGCCGGCACTGCTCACCGTCGGCGGCGGACCGGCCGGCCGGTCCGGTGGGGGAGCCGGCGGCGGGCCGGGCGGCAGCGGTTCGCGGGCCGCCTGCCTGCTGCACACCGACCCGGCCACCACCCCGAACGAACTGGCGACAGGTGAGACGCGATGAGCGCTGACCCCACGGCGGCGGACGAACCCGTCCTCGAAGCCCTGCACGTGACCAAGCACTTCCCGGTGCGCGGTGTGCCCCGGCCCGGCGCGCCCAAGCGCGTGGTGCACGCGGTCGACGACGTGTCGCTGCGGCTGTACGCGGGGCGGATCACCGCGCTGGTCGGCGAGTCCGGATCGGGCAAGTCGACGCTCGCCCGGCTGCTGGCCCAGCTCCACCCGCTCACCAGCGGCACCGTGAAGCTGCACGGCGTGCCCGCACAGGCGCTGCGCGGGCGGGCGTTCCGCGCCCACGTGCGCAAGGTGCAGCTGATCCTCCAGGACCCCTTCGCCTCCTTCAACCCGGTCGCGAGCATCGCCGGCACGCTGCGGCGGGCGGTGGGCCTGCACCACCCCGGCGCACGCGGCAGGGCGCGGGACGCGGTCATCGACGAGCTGATGACCCGGGTCAGCCTGGTGCCGCCGCGCCAGTTCACCGAGAAGTTCCCGCACGAGCTGTCCGGCGGCCAGCTCCAGCGCGTCTCGATCGCCCGCGCGCTGGCCGCCGACCCCGAGGTCTTCCTGGCCGACGAACCCGTCTCCAGCCTCGACGTCTCCATCCGCCTGGGCATCCTCAACCTGCTGCGCACCCTCACCGAGGAACGCCGCGTCGCGATGCTCTACGTCACCCACGACATCGCCTCCGCCCGCTACTTCGCCGCCGACACCGCGGTGATGTACGCCGGCCAGGTCGTCGAGTCCGGTCCGTCGGAGGCGGTCACCCAGCAGGCGGCCCACCCGTACACCCAACTGCTGATCGCCTCCGCGCCCGACCCCTCCCGGACCGGCCCCGCCCGGCCCCGGGACATCGGCCGGCCGCCCAGCCTCATCGACCCGCCGGCCGGCTGCCGCTTCCACCCGCGCTGCCCGTTCGCCATGGAGCGGTGCGCGACCGACGCCCCGCCCGCCTTCGACCTGTCCGACGGCCACACCGCGTGGTGCTGGCTGTACGCCGACGACCCCGAGGCGCGGCGGAAGAGAGCCGAGAACACCCGATCCGCTGTCCCCACTTCCCAAGGAGCAGACGCACCGTGACCACTTCACAGTCGCCCCTGGCGGCAGGAGCCGGACCCAGCAGACGCACCGTCCTCGCCGGCGCCCTCGCGGGCGCGGGCACCCTCGCCCTGACCGGCTGCCAGGGCGCCGCCGGCGGCAGCTCCGGCGGCGGCATCATCACCGTCGCCGGCCAGTCCGACAACCTCACCCAGGTCTTCAACCCCTTCCTCGCCAACACCGCGCAGGGCCTGACCTTCACCTCACCCGGCTCGGGCGGCTGGATCTACGAGCCGCTGGTGCAGATCAACACCGTGGACATCGGCAAGGACATACCGTGGCTGGCCAAGGCGTGGCGCTGGTCGGACGGCAACAGGACGCTCACGCTCGACCTGCGGTCCGGCGTGAAGTGGACCGACGGCGAGGCGTTCTCCGCCGACGACGTGGTCTTCACCTACACGCTGCTCAAGCAGAACGCCGGGCTCAACACCCTGGGCGTGGAGTTCAGCTCCGTCACGGCGCCGAGCCCCGCGCAGGTCGTCTTCAGCTTCCCGGTGCCCTCCGAGCAGTTCTTCACCAACATCGTCTCGGCGCCGATCGTCTCCCGGCACATCTGGTCCAAGGTCACGGACCCGACGAAGTACACCGACAAGAACCCGGTCGGCACCGGCCCGTTCAAGCTGGACACCTTCTCCCCGCAGAGCTTCCTGCTGGTCCGCAACGAGGACTACTGGCAGCCCAAGGCGCAGATCAAGGGCGTGCGGTTCGTCGCCTACAAGGACAACGAGGGCCAGACCAACGCGCTGGTGCAGGGCCAGGCCGACTGGGGCGGCACCTATATCGCCGACGCCGACAAGACGTACCTCAGCCGCAGCAGGAACAACCACTACTGGGCGCCGATCGCCGGGACCGACGGCATCATCCCCAACCTGGAGCGCTGGCCGCTCAGCGACATCGCGGTGCGGCGGGCGATCAGCCTGGGCGTGAACCGCAAGCAGGTGGGCGCGGCCAGCGGCGCGCCACCGGCCACCAGCGTCACCGGTCTGCCGATGCCCGCGTACGAGTCGTACATCTCCGCGGACTACAAGGGCGTCGACTTCGTCCAGGACGTCGCCAAGGCGCACCGGACGCTCACCGAGGCCGGCTACGCCAAGGGCGGCGACGGCTACTACCGCAAGGACGGCAAGCGGCTGGAGTTCTCCATCAGCTTCCCCGCCGCCTACACCGACATCGCCGCCCGGGTGCAGGTGCTGGTCTCCCAGCTCAAGGACATCGGCATCAAGCTGATCATCGACACCACCTCGGTCACCGACATCAACAACATGACCGGCAAGGGCGACTTCGACTCGACGATGGGCTACCCGGTCAACTCCGCGCCGCGCGCCTTCTCGTACTACAACGACACGATCAACCCCAACCTGTACTACCCGATCGGCAAGGCCACGCCGACCTTCCAGAACATCGAGCGGTTCCGCGACGACGAGGCGACGCGGCTGTTCAAGGAGTTCCCGAAGGCCACCACCGACGCGCAGCGGCAGCAGATCCTCGACGGCCTGGAGAAGATCTTCGTGGAGAACCTGCCGTGGATCCCGATGTTCTACTGGGGCAGCTACGGCAACTGGAGCACGGCGAAGGTCACCGGCTTCCCCACGCCGGACAACCCCTACTTCAGCCCGGTGCCCAACCCCGTGGTGGCGCTGCGGCTCAAGCCGGTATGAGCCGCCCCGGCCGCGACAGCGACCCGGCCGGCCGCCCGCCCTCCGTCATGAATGATCTCCCCGAGTTCCGGTGAGGACCGACATGCCGCACTCCCAGGCCCCCCGGGCCATGGTCGTCGTCAACGGCGACGACATCCACCACGACCTGATCTCCGCCGCCCACGTCTTCCAGCAGCTGGGGACCGAGGCCGGGTTCGCCACGCGGCGGGCCATGGGCACCGCCCGGTTCACCGACCCGCGCCCGGAGACGGCGGAGAACGACGTCTACCTCTTCTACACCGCGGGCGGCCAGTTCGCGACGGCGCAACAGCAGGCGCTGGCCGACGCCGTCCGCGGCGGGAAGGGGCTGGTCGGCGTGCACGGAGCGAACATCATGGGATGGCGGGGCGACGGCCTGGACCCGGCCGACCGCCCCCTGTTCGACGTGCTCGGCAACCGCTACCTCTCGCACGGCCCCGGCCACCACGAGGGGCGGCACACCATCGAGATCGTCGCCGACCACCCGGTCACCGCGGGCCTGACGGACTTCGAACTCTTCGACGAGTACTACGAGTTCGAGCTCGCCGACGACGAGGTCGAGGTACTCGCGCAGCGGCACCGGGCGGACGGCGAGGTCATCCCGGTGCTGTACGCCCGGCGGTTCGGGGCCGGCCGGGTGGTCTACCTGGCGCTCGGCCACGACATGCGGTCCTGGGGCGAACCCCCGTTCCGCGCCCTGGTCCGCCAGGCCCTGCGATGGGCGGCCGGCCGTGACTGAGCGGACGGCCCGGCCGACGAACCCGCCGTCCGCGTCGCCCGGCGACCCGGGCGCCGGGGGAGCCGTGCCCGCGGGGATCGGCGTCATGCTGTACACCGTGCTCGATCTGGCGAGGGCCGACCTGGAGGGAACCCTGGCCCGGCTGGCCGACCTCGGCTACCTCGGCGTCGAGACCTACGGCCTGGTCGAGCACTTCGGCCCGGCCCGGGTCCGGGACGCCGTCGCCGCGGCCGGGCTCACCCTGACCAGCGCGCACGCGCCCTTCCCGGCCGGCCCCGAGGCCGACCGGATCCTCGACGCCCATCAGGAGCTGGGCGCCGAGGTGCTGGTCTGGAGCATGGAGCGCGAGGAGTTCGGCTCACCGGCGGCGATCGCCCGCGGCGTCGAGCGGGTCAACGAGGCGGCCGAGCGGGCCGCCGCCCGCGGCATGCGGATCGCCTACCACAACCACTTCGCCGAGTTCTCGCAGCGGTTCGCCGGCCGCCAGGCGTACGACCTGCTGCTGGAACTGCTCGACGACCGGGTACTGGTGGAACTGGACGCCTACTGGGCGGTGATGGGCGGCGCCGACCCGGCCGAGGTGCTGGCCCGGCTGGGGGAGCGGGCCCGCTTCGTGCACGTCAAGGACGGCCCGGCGCTCTCCTACGAGGAGGACGTGATGGTGCCCATCGGGGAGGGCGGGATCGACTGGGCCCGCACCCTGACCGCGCCCTCGGGCCTGCGCTGGCACATCGTCGAACTGGAGCGGCTGCACACCGACACCTTCGAGGCGCTGCGGCGCTCCTACGACCACCTGGTCGGGCGCGGGCTCTCGCGCGGCTCGGCCGTTCCGGCCGGCGGGAAGGAGCGGTCATGACCGGGCGCTACCGGGCCGACGGACTGCGGCTGCTCTTCCTCGGCGGCGCCGGGATGATCGGCTCCGCGGCGGCGGCCGCGGCGGCCGCGCGCGGCGCGGACGTCACGGTCGTCACCCGCGGCGAGCCGGCCCGCCCGGTCGCGCCGGGGGTGCGCGCGCTGCGCGCCGACGTCCGGGACGGCCGGGCGCTGCGCGAGGCGCTGGGCACCGAGGAGTTCGACGCGGTCGTCAACTGGGTCGGCTACACGCCCGACGACGTGCGCGGCCACCCCGCGCTCTTCGAGGGCCGGACCGGGCAGTACGTCTTCATCAGCACCTGCTCGGTCTTCGGCCGGCCGGTGCCGCAGCTGCCGATCACCGAGTCCAGCCCGCGCCGCCAGCCGGTCTTCGGGTACGCCCGGGACAAGATCGCCTGCGAGCTGCTGCTGGAGGAGGCCCACCGCGCCGAGGGCTTCCCGCTGACCGTGGTGCGGCCCTTCCACACCTACGACCGCACGGTGGTCCCGGTGCTGGCCGGGTGGACCGCGATCGAGCGGATGCGGGCCGGGCGGCCGGTGGTCGTGCACGGCGACGGCACCTCGCTGTGGTCGCTCACGCACGCCGACGACTTCGCCCGCGCCTTCGTGCCGCTGCTGGGCAACGGCCACGCGGTGGGGGAGAGCGTCAACGTGGTCAGCGGCGACATCCTGACCTGGGACCAGATCCACCTGACGCTGGCCGCGGCGGCCGGCGTGCGGCGGCCGGTGCTGCGGCACCGCGCGAGCGAGTCGATCGCCGTGCACGTGCCGGGCTGGACCGACGTGCTGGAGCACGACTTCCGGCACTCCATGCTCTTCGACACGTCCAAACTGCGCTCCCTGGTCCCGGACTTCGCCCCCCGGGTGTCCTTCGCGCAGGGCGCCCGCGAGGTGCTGGCCCACTACGACGCCCACCCCGCCCTGCGCCGGGTCGACGCCGACCTGGACCGGGCCTTCGACGTGCTGATCACCTGATCAGACCTGAAACAGACCTCATTAATACCAATGCAAAACCACTTTGCTATCATGGAAGACACCACGCGGGCTGAACCAGCTCAAGGAACACCCGGGAAAGAGGAACGCGTGATCGGCGTCGGTCTCATCGGTTCTGGCTTCATCGGCGACACCTACGCCGACGCGCTCCAGGACGTACGGAACGCGCGACTGGTCGCCACCTGCTCGCGCGACCTCGCCCGGGCCGCCGCGCTCGCCGCCAAGTGGGCGCCGGACGCGGCGAGCCACCACGACATGGCGCAGCTGTGCGCGGACCCGGCGGTCGACCTCGTGGTCGTCGCGGTCCCCAACGAGGCCCACCTGGAAGCGGTGCGGGCGGTGGCCGCGGCGGGCAAGGGCGTGGTGTGCACCAAGCCCCTGGCCCGCGACGGCGCCGAGGCGGCCGAGATACTCGCCGTCGTCCGCGACGCCGGGATCTGGCACGGGTACGCCGAGAGCTCGGTCTTCTCGCCCAACATCGCCAAGGCCCACGAGATGGTCACCGCGGGCGCCATCGGCGACCTGCTCACCATGCGCGCCCGCGAGGCCCACTCCGGCCCGCACGCCCCGCACTTCTGGGACGCCGAGACCGCCGGCGGCGGCGCGCTGCTCGACATGGGCTGCCACACCGTGGAGTCCGCCCGGCACTTCTTCGGCAAGGACAACCCGATCACGGAAGTCTTCGCCTGGGGCGCCACCCTCGCCCACGCCGACCGCACCACCGGCGAGGACACCGCCGTCGCGCTGCTGAAGTTCGCCGGCGGGCAGCTGGCCACCGTCGAGTCGTCCTGGGTGGAGAAGGGCGGCATGCAGCTGCGCCACGAACTCGTCGGCAGCGCCGGGCGGTTGGTCACCGACACCTCCTCCACCCCGGTGTGGGGCTTCATCGAGCACCCGGCCGGCTACCTGGTGGAGAAGGCCGACGCCGACACCGGATGGGTCCGCCCCGTCCCCGAGGAGGCCCGCGCCTACGGGTTCAGCCAGCAGATGCGGCACTTCGTGGACTGCTTCGCCCGCGGCGAGACCCCCCGCGAGACCTTCGAGGACGGCGTCGTGGTCAACCGGGTGCTCGACGCGTGCTACGCCTCGATGCGCTCCGGCCGGTGGGAGCCGGTCGGCGCGTCGGGCGGGACCGAGCAGGGCGGGGCGGCGGCATGAACACCCAGGAAGCCGTCCCCCCGGCGCTGACCTCCGAGTACCCCGAGCCGCTGTGGGTGCAGGCCAAGGCCGCGCTCAGCGCCCGCATCGCCGTGGGCGAGATGAAGCCCGGGTCGCGGCTGCCGCCCGAGCGCGAGCTGTGCCGGCTGCTCGGCATCTCCCGGGTGACCCTGCGCAAGGCGCTCACCTCGCTGGTCGAGGAGGGCGCGCTGCGCGCCGAGCAGGGCCGCGGCTGGTACGTCGGCTCGCCCGAGCGCAAGGAGTGGCCCAACACCCTGGAGTCGTTCTCCGAGACCGCGCGGCGGATGGGCCTGGTCCCCACCTCCCGGGTGCTGTGCGCCGACCGGCGCCCTGCCACCTTCGACGAGGCGGAGGCGTTCCAGATCGCGCCCGGCACCCCGCTGTACCGGCTGGACCGGGTGCGGATGCTCGACGGCGTGCCCATCGCCGTCGACCAGTCGCTCGTCCCCGCCGACATCGCCCGGGGCTTCGACGCCGTCGACTTCACCACCAGCTCGCTCTACGACACCATCGCCGCCCTCGGCTTCACCCTGGACCGGGCCGACACCACCATCGAGGCCCGCCCGGCCGACGCCGAACTCGCCGGCCACCTCGCCATCGCGGCCGGCACCCCCGTCCTGGAGATGCGCGAGACCGTGCGCGACCCGGCGCAGCGCCCGCTGCTGTCCTCGGTGATCCGGTACGCCGGCGACCGCTACCGGCTGCGCACCACCTTCATGCGGAGCGCCGGCGCGTGAGCGCGCGCCCGCTCCACCCCTCGTCGTCCCAGCCCCGGCGGCCCGCCGCCGGCAGAACGGAGCCCCAGTGACCACGACGCCGTCCCCGGCCCCGTCCGCGGAGCCCGCATCCCCGCCGGGCGGCGCGGCGCCGCCCGGCAGGTCCGAAGTCGCCCGGGCGCTGGCCTCGCCTCGCCCGGCGGAGATCACGGCGAGCAAGGCCCTGCTGGCGCGCGAGGGACTGCTCGGCCCCGACACCCACGTCTCCTACTTCGGCCTCGACGAGCAGGACAAGCGCGCCCTGCTGAGCGGCACCGCGGGCCCGCGCCGCTTCCGGGCGATGCTGATCGACATGGCCACCGGCGCCTCCCACGACGTGGTGGTCTGCCCCGGCCAGGACCGGATCGTCTCCGTCCACCCGATCGACACCGCCACCGAGGGCCATGTGCCGGTCGTCGGCGCCGAGTTCATGCTCGTGGAGGAGATCGTCCACCGGGACGAGCGCTGGCTGGCCGCGATGCGCCGCCGTGGTCTGACCGACCTCGCGCAGCTGCGGGTCAACCCGCTGTCGGCCGGGGCGCCCGGCCCGGGCGAGGCGGGCCGCCGGCTCCAGCGCTGCTTCACCTTCGTGCAGAAGGACTCCGACGACCTCGGCTGGGCCCACCCGGTCGACGGCGTCACCGTGATCGTGGACGTGGTCACCCGCGAGGTCCTCGACGTCCAGGACCACACGGTCCTGCCCGTGCCGGCCGAGGACGCCACCTACCACGACCCGCACTGGGTCGGGCTGCCGCCGCGCGCCGGCCTGAAGCCGATCGAGATCACCCAGCCGCAGGGCCCGAGCTTCACCGTCGACGACGACGGCGTGCTGCGCTGGCTCGGCTGGTCCCTCCAGATCTCCTTCGACCAGCGCGAGGGCCTGGTGCTGCGCGACATCGCGATCGAGGACGGCGGGCGGCGCCGCAGCGTGGTCCGCCGCGCCTCGCTGGCCGAGATGACCGTCCCGTACGGCGACCCGAGCCCGCAGCGCTGGTTCCAGAACTTCTTCGACTGCGGGGAGTACCTGCTCGGCGGGTTCGCCAACTCCCTCGAACTGGGCTGCGACTGCGTCGGCGACATCACCTACCTCGACGCGGTGCTGGCCGACGCCGCCGGCGACGTCCGGGTCGTGCCCCAGGCGATCTGCGTCCACGAGGAGGACTCCGGCATCCTGTGGAAGCACAGCGACGCCTGGAACGGCACCACCGAGTCCCGCCGCAACCGCCGCCTGGTGGTCTCCTTCTTCGTCACCGTCGGCAACTACGACTACGGCTTCTACTGGTACTTCTCGCTCGACGGCTCGATCGAGCTGGAGGTCAAGGCCACCGGCGTCGTCTTCACCTCGGCCTATCCCGGGGACGGCTACCCCTACGCCTCCGAGCTCGCCCCGGGCCTCGGCGCCCCGTACCACCAGCACCTCTTCAGCGCCCGGCTGGACATGGCGGTCGACGGGCCGGACAACGCCGTCGACGAGGTCGAGTCGGTGCTCGTGCCGCGCGGACCGGACAACCCCACCGGCACCGGCTTCACCCAGAAGGTCACCCGGCTGCGCACCGAGTCGCGGGCGCAGCGGCTCGCCGACAACACCCGCAACCGCTCCTGGGTCGTCGTCAACCCCTCGGTCACCAACCGGCTCGGCCGGCCGGTCGGCTACCAGCTCCATCCGGAGGGGCGGCCGGTCCTGCTGGCCGACGAGCGGTCCGACATCCACCGCCGGGCCACGTACGCCACCAAGCACCTGTGGGTCACGCCCTACGCGCCCGACGAGCGCTACCCGACCGGTGACCTCGTGAACATGCACCCCGGCGGCGCCGGACTGCCCGCCTGGACCGCGGCCGACCGGAACGTCGACGGCACCGACATCGTGCTGTGGCACACCTTCGGGCTCACCCACTTCCCGCGGCCCGAGGACTGGCCGGTCATGCCGGTGGACACCGCCGGCTTCGTCCTCAAGCCGTACGGCTTCTTCGACCGCAACCCGGCGCTGGACCTGCCGCCGTCGGCCGGCCACTGCCACCACCCCGCCGCCGACGGCACCGGCCCGCACGGGCACGACGCGCACGGCACCGACGCGCACGGAAAGGGCCGCGGATGACCGCCGGACAGCACCTGGGCATCCAGCTCTACAGCGTGCGCGACGACATCGGGCCGGACCGCCTCGACGCCACCCTGGCCCGGCTCGCGGCCCTGGGCTTCACCCACGCCGAGCCGTACGACATCCTCACCGACCCGCGGGCGCTGGCCGCGTCGCTGCGCCGCGGCGGGCTGCGCGCCACCACCGCGCACTCCTCGGTGCTGCGCCACGGGGAGGAGGCCGTGTTCGACGCGGCCGAGATCCTCGGGGTGCGGACGGTGATCGTGCCCACGACCGACCGGGAGTCCTTCGCCGATCGCGACGGCATCGAACGCCTCGCCGCCGCCCTCAACTCCGCCGCCGAGCACGCCGCCCGCCGCGGCCTGCGGGTCGGCTACCACAACCACGACTTCGAGTTCGCCGCGCGCGTGGACGGCCGCCCCGGCTACGAGCTGTTCGCCTCGCTCCTCGACCCGGCCGTGGTGCTCGAACTCGACGTGTACTGGGCGGCGGTGGGCGGCGCCGACGTCTTCGAGCTGCTGCCCCGGCTCGGCGGGCGGGTCCGGCTGCTGCACGTGGTGCGCGACCGCGAGCCGGGCAACGACCGGCCCTTCCCCGGCCCCGACCCCACCGGGCGGATGGACGAGGTGCTCGAACTGGCCACGGACCGGCTGGAACTGCCCGTCGTTGAGGTCGTCGCCCACCACAGCGACGTGTGGCCGCTGGTCGAGGCCAACGCCGACTTCTTCCGCGCGCGGGTGCGGGCGTGAGCGCGGGGACCGGGCCGACCCGGGTCGCCCTCGTCGGCGCAGGCGACATCTCCGGCCAGTACCTGCGCACGCTCACCGGCTACCCCGACCTCGCCGTGACCGCGGTGGCCGACCTCGACCCGGCCCGTGCGCGGGCCCAGGCGCAGGCGTACGGGGTGCCGTTCTTTGGCGGCCCGGCCGAGGTGCTCGCCCGCGACGACGTGGACCTCGTGGTCAACCTCACCGTGCCCGCCGCGCACGCGGAGGTCGCGCTCGCCGCGATAGCGGCCGGCAAGCACGTGTGGGGCGAGAAGCCGTTCGCCATGGACCGGGCCTCCGCCCGGGCCGTGCTCGACGCGGCCCGCGCCGCCGGGGTCGCGGTCGGCAACGCGCCCGACACCGTGCTCGGACCCGGCGTCCAGACCTCGCACCGGCTCCTCGCCGGCGGCGCCGTCGGCCGGCCGCGGACCGTGCTCACCCTGATGCAGGGACCCGGGCCCGACGCCTGGCACCCCAGGCCCCGGTTCCTGTTCGCCAAGGGCGCCGGACCGCTGTTCGACATCGGGCCGTACTACCTCACCGCGCTCGTCCAACTGCTCGGCCCCGTCGCGTCCGTGACCGCCGCGGGCCAGTCGCCGCGGGCCGAGCGCGTGGTGGGCTCCGGTCCGGACGCCGGGACCCGGTTCCCGGTGGAGGTGCCCACCCACGTCAGCGTCGTCACCACCTTCGCCTCGGGAGCCGTCGGCACCTCCGTCTACAGCTTCGACTCCGCCCACCGCCGCCAGCTCTTCGAGATCACCGGCGACGACGGCGTGATGGAGGTGCCCGTGAGCGGGTTCGACGGCCCCACCCGGCTGCTGACCGGGACCGCACGGGACGCGCCCTGGCGCACCGTCCCGGCCGAGGGGGCGAGCGCCGACCGGGGCGTCGGCGTGCTGGAACTCGCCCGTGCCGTCCGGGCCGGACGGCCCCCGCGGGCCAGTGGCGAGCTGGCCTACCACGTGCTCGACGTGATGCTCGCGACCGAGGAGTCCCTCACCCTCGGCCGGCCCGTGCGGGTCGAGAGCACCGCGCCGCCGGTCCCGCCGGTCCCGCCCGGGTGGGACCCGGCCGCGCGGACCTGGGACGCCGCGGACGGCGCATCGGCCGCAGCGGGCGGCGGCCATGACGGCGAGGACGGCGCACAGCGCGGCAGCGACTCCCACGGCCGACGGGGGAACACCACGGCCACGACGGAACGGAGCGGACATGAGTGACGGCTACCTCGCCTACGCGGCGGCCCGGGCCACCCAGGCGGAGGCCCTGGACGCCGCGGTCCCCCGGCTGACCGGCGCGGTGGGCGCGTTCGCCGACACCGGCCGGCCGCGCGGGCCCGGCCCGCTCTTCGTCGGCATCGGCGCGAGCCTCGCGGCGGCCTGCGCCCCGGTGTGGGAGCTGCGCAGCCGCGGCGTGCACGCCTGGCGGCTCGGCTCGGGCGACCACCCGGTGCCCTTCCCGGCCAGCCCCCACCCGGTCTTCGGCGTCTCGCAGAGCGGCCGCAGCGCCGAGACGCTGGCCGTGCTGCGCTCGGTCGAACCGCCGCTGCGCAACGCCGTCGTCAACGTGGTGCCCTCGCCGATCGCGGACGTCGCCACCGGGCTGCTCGACCTCGGCAGCATCCCCGACAGCTACGCCTCCACCATCGGCTACACCGCCACCGTCGCCGCGCTCGGCATGCTCGCCGACGCGTGGGACGGCGGCCGGATCGACCCCGGATGGGCCCGGCTGGGCGCCGAGTTCGCCGCGGCGGAGGCGGACCTGGGCGAGCGGGTGCGCGACCTCGCGCCGTTGTTCGCCGCCGCGTCGTCCGCCGACTTCGTGGGCGCGGGCCCCTCGGCGGGCTCGGCCGAGGAGGGCGCCCTGCTCTTCCGCGAAGTGGCCCGCATCCCCGCCACCGGCATGAGCACCCGCCAGTACCTGCACGGCGCGATGGAGTCGGCGGGGGCCGGCGGCGTGCACGTGGTCTTCGGCGACGAGCGCGAGCACGCGGTGGCCGAGACGCTGTCCCGCTCGGGCCACCCCGTCGTGCTGGTGACCGGCGA
This sequence comes from uncultured Actinomycetota bacterium, assembly GCA_963756705.1. GTDB lineage: Bacteria > Actinomycetota > Actinomycetes > Streptomycetales > Streptomycetaceae > Actinacidiphila. Next base: position 738,585 of record CAVWOS010000015.1, read on the forward strand.
GCCCGTCGCGCCCGCGCCGAACCTGTACCCGGTGCGGGTGCCGAGGCTGCCTCCTTCCCAGCGCGCCGTGATCGAGGTCCTGGTCGCGCAGATCCTGGTCGAGGCGGTGGCCGAGGTGCGGGGCGTGGAGATCGAGGAGTTCGTCTTCCACAACGCGGACATCAAGGTGACCGCCGGCGAAGGGTCGGCGGCGTGAACGGGTCCGCGCGCGACGCCGGGCGGGATCGCGCCGAGGCGGCCGCATGAGGGTGCTGGTCGGGGCGGACGTCGGCGGCACCAAGCTCGCCGTGCGGGTGGAGACCCCCGACGGCCGGGTGCGGGCCGACACGCGGATCCCGGCCGACGGCTGGGACGCCGCGCCCGTGGACGAGGCCGCCCGCTGGCTGCTCGCCCGCCTCGCGGCGGTGGTGCCCGCCGGTGACGAGATCGCCGCCCTCGGGGTCGGCGCCCAGGGCTGCGACACGCAGGAGCACTGCGTCCGGCTCACCGCCGCCGTCGAGGCGCTCGGCGTGCCGGCCGCCGTGGTCAACGACGCGGCCCTGCTGGTCCCGGCCGCCGGGCTCGACCACGGGATCGGCGTGATCGCCGGCACCGGCTCGATCGCGGTCGGTACCGGCCCGGACGGCGCCGTGCTGTTCGCCGGCGGCTGGGGCTGGGTGCTCGGCGACGAGGGCGGCGCGCCCGCGCTCGTCCGCGAGGCGACGAAGGCCGTGCTGGCCGCGCACGACGCCGGGCTCGCCGACGACGGGCTGCTCGCCGCGCTGCTCGCCCACTACGGCGACCCCACCCCGCAGGCCCTCGCCCGCACCGTCAACGACCGTCCCGAGCCCGGCCACTGGGGCCCGGCGGCCTCCGCCGTCTTCCGCGCCGCCGACGCCGGGTCCGCGCTCGCCGCGGGCGTCGTCGACGAGGCGGCCGCCCACCTGTGCGGCCTCGTCGTCCGCCTGGTGGACCGCGGGGCGGTCGGCCGCACGGTCGTGGCGGCCGGCGGTGTCGTCGTCCACCAGCCCCGTCTCGCCGCGGCCCTGGCCGCCCATCTCGCCTGCGCGCTGCCGGAGCTGCGGCTGCGGGTCCTGGAGGCGGAGCCGGTCACCGGCGCGGTGGCGCTGGCCCGCCGGAGGTGGCGCCGGGACGGGTGAACCGCGCCGACCGGGCGCGCGGGCAGGTCAGTTGAGGCGGGTCTGCCAGTCCCGCGGCACGCGGCCCGCCGGGCCCGGGGCCGTCTGCTCCATGGGGTGGGCGAGGGGCGGGGCGAGTTCGGGGCCGGGATTGTCGGTGTACTGGTTGGTCGAGTAGTTCCAGTACCAGTCCTCGCCCGGCTCGAAGCTGCGGACCAGCGGGTGGCCGGTGGCCGCCGCGTGGCTGCCGGCGTGCTGTGCGGGGGAGGAGTCGCAGCAGCCGACGTGGCCGCACTGGGCGCAGCGGCGCAGGTGGAACCACCAGCCGCCGTGCTCCTCGCACTCCGCGCAGCCGGTTCCGCTGGGCGCGGCGGACGGGTCGATTCCCGGGGTGCCGGTCATACGGGTGCCTCCTCGGTCTCCTGGGGTGCGGGGGCGCTCAGCGGCAGGTGCACCCGGAAGCGGGTGTCGCCCGGCCGGGATTCGACCTCGAGGTCGCCGTGGTGCTTGTTGACCACGATCCGCCAGGAGATGTCGAGCCCGAGGCCGGTGCCCTGGCCGACCGGTTTGGTGGTGAAGAACGGCTCGAAGATCCGGTCCTGGAGTTCGGCCGGGATCCCGGGGCCGGTGTCCCGGAACTCCACCACCAGCCTGCCCCGGTCCTGCGCGGTGCGCACGGTGAGCGTTCCGGCGCCGCCCATCGCGGACACCGCGTTGTCGATCAGGTTCGTCCACACCTGGTTGAGCTCGCCCGGGTAGGCCGGGATCCTCGGCAGCGCGTGGTCGAAGTCCCGGACCACGGTGACGTCCTGGCCGATCTTGGCCGCCAGCATCTGCAGCGTGCTGTCGAGCAGGACGTGCACGTCCACCACCTGGTAGGGCGCGCGGTCCAGCTGGGAGTACTGCCGGGCGGCGTTGACCAGGGTCGAGACGCGGCTGGTGGAGTCCTCGATCTCGTTCATCAGCAGCTCGGTCTCCACCGTGTACGACAGCCAGCGCACGGCGCTCTCCAGCACCTCGCCGTCCACCGCGGCCGCCACCTGCTCCAGCCACTCCTGGTCCAGCCCCGCCTGAACGAACACCGGCGCCAGGTCCCAGCCGCCGGCGATGCCGTGGTCGTCCAGCCAGTCGGCGACCGCGTCCTCACGGTCGGACGCCTCCATCGGGCTCAGTTTCTGGGCCTTGGCGACCCGCTCGGCCGCCCGCTCCTGCACGCCCACCAGCGTGTCGAGGTCGGCCTGCCGGTACGGCCCGCCGGCCAGGATCCTCAGCTTGTGCCGCATCCCGGCCACCCGTTCGCGCAGCGACGAGGTGGCCCGCAGGGCGGCCGCGGCCGGGTTGTTCAGCTCGTGCGTCAGCCCCGCCGACAGCGAACCCAGGGCGAGCAGCCGCTCGCGCCGGCCGACCACCTCCTGGTGCGCCTGGTTGCCGAAGAACAGGCCCTCCAGCAGGTGCACCGCCATCGGGAACCACTCCGTGACGATCCGCGCGAAGTCGTCGGCGGCCAGCACGAAGAAGCGCGAGGGCACGGTGACCCGCATCGAGTTGGTGTAGAGCTGCGGCACCTGGTCGCCCAGGTACGCCTGGAAGGCCCCCGCGTACACGCCGCGTTGGGAGGTGCGCGTGACCTCCACGTCGTCGGAGCCGACCCGCCGGGAGAGCACCACCTTGCCCTCCAGCAGGACGTAGAAGCAGGTGGCCGGCTCGCCCTCGGCGTAGACCGGGCCGGGCTCCACGCGCTCGGTCCGGCCGATCCGGCACAGGTGCGCCAGCTGCTCGGGCGGGAGCTTCTCGAACAGGAAGAGGGTGCGCAGCTCCGCCGGGTCGCAGGGCGGCGGGGTCGGCGGGTCGGTGCTCACAGCAGGCCCTCCAGATAGCGGTGGACGAGCATGACGGACATCGCGCCCTCACCGACCGCGGAGGCGACGCGCTTGGCGGACTCCGAGCGCACGTCCCCGGCCGCGAACACGCCGGGCACGCTGGTCTCCAGGTGGTAGGGCGGGCGGTCCGGCTGCCAGTCGGCCGGCAGCCGGCCCTCGGCCACCAGGTCCGGGCCGGTCAGCACGAAGCCGTGCGCGTCCCGGAGCACCACGCCCTCCAGCCAGTCGGTGCGGGGCGCGGCGCCGATGAAGACGAACATCCGCTGGGCGTCCACGGGTTCGGTCTCGCCGGTGGCCGCGTCGCGCAGCGTCAGGCCCTCCAGGTGGCCGTCCCCGCGCACGGCCGCGACGGTGGTGCCGGTCCTGACCCGGATCGTGGGGATGTCCGAGATCTGCTGGATCAGGTAGTGGGACATCGACGCCTCCAGCGAGCTCCCGCGCACCAGCAGCGTCACCGACTTGGCGTGCCGGGACAGGTGGACGGCCGCCTGGCCCGCGGAGTTGGCGCCGCCGACGATGTAGACGTCCTCGCCCGCGCAGCCCGCAGCCTCGGTCAGCGCCGAGCCGTAGTACACCCCGCGGCCGGTCAGCTCGGCCAGCCCCGGCACGTCCAGCTGCCGGTAGGCCACGCCGGTGGTCAGGATCACGCTGTGGGCGGAGACGGCCGAGCCGTCGGCGAAGCGGACCGTGCGGGCCGGGCCGTCCACCTCCAGGGCGGTGACCTCGCACGCGGTGAGCAGTTCGGCGCCGAACCGGCTGGCCTGGCGGCGGGCCCGGTCGGTGAGCTGGGCGCCGGAGACGCCGTCGGGGAAGCCGAGGTAGTTCTCGATCCGGGCGCTCTGCCCGGCCTGGCCGCCGGTCGCGGTGCGCTCCACCAGCACCGTGCGCAGCCCCTCGGAGGCGCCGTAGACCGCCGCGCCGAGCCCCGCGGGCCCGGCGCCCACGACCACCAGGTCGTAGAAGTCCTCGGCCGGGCTGGTGGACAGCCCCACCCGCGCGGCCAGGTCCTGGTCCGAGGGCTCCACCAGCACCTCGCCGCCCGGCGCGATCACCAGCGGCAGCCGCATCCCGTCCTCCCCGGCGGCCGCCAGCAGCCGGTGGCCCTCGGGCTGGTCGGACAGGTACCAGCGGTAGGGCACCTGGTTGCGGGCGAGGAACTCGCGCACGCCCGAGGAGCGGGCCGACCAGCGGTGGCCGACGACCTTCGTCTCCGGCACCGGCCGGTGGTCCGAGCGGTGCCAGGACTCCAGCAGGTCGTCCAGCACCGGATAGAGCTTCTCCTCCGGCGGGTCCCACGGCTTGAGCAGGTAGTGGTCCAGATCGACGACGTTGATCGCGTCGATCGCGGCGCCGGTGTCCGCGTAGGCGGTCAGCAGCACCCGGCGGGCGCCTGGGTGGACGTCCATGGCGCGCTCGAGGAACTCGATGCCGTTCATCCCGGGCATCCGGTAGTCGGCCAGCACCACGGCCACCAGGTCCCCGCGCAGCTTCATCTCGCGCAGCGCGTCCAGACCGTCCTGTCCCGACTCCGCGCGCACCACCCGGTACCGCTCGCCGTAGCGGCGGCGCAGATCGCGCGCGACGGCGCGGGAGACCCCGGGGTCGTCGTCCACGGTGAGGAGCGCCGCGCGGCGCGTCCCGTCCGGCTCTGCCATGGGCATCCGCCCCCAAGCTTCGTCCATGTGCGCGATCGGCCTTCGCGACTCAGCGTACTGTTAGCCACCGTCGCCCGCATGGGCGAAGCAGCAGGTCCGGGCCTTAGGCTGGTGGCATGCAGTCGTACACGATCGGGCAGGCCGCGCGCCTGCTCGGGGTCAGCCCCGACACCGCCCGGCGGTGGGCCGACGCGGGGCGGATGGTCACTCACCGTGACGAGTCCGGGCGGCGCCTCATCGACGGCCGCGATCTGGCCGCCTTCTCCGTGGAACTGGCCAGGTCCGGCACCGACGGCGAGGCGGAGAGCGCGCACACCTCGGTCCGCAACGCCTTCCCGGGGATCGTGACCGCCGTCAAACTCGGCGACGTGGCCGCCCAGGTGGAGATCCAGGCAGGCCCCCACCGCCTGGTCTCCCTCGTCACCCGCGAGGCCGTCGAGGAACTCGGGCTGGAGGTCGGCGCGGAGGCCGTCGCCCGCGTGAAGTCCACGAACGTCCACATCGACCGCGCCTGACGCCCGTCGCCCGCGTGGTGACAGGCTCCGGGGCCGGCCCCGCGGTCAGAGGTCCGGGTCGGTCACGAGGGTGTGCAGCAGGTTCTGTGCGGTCCTGATCAGCGCCGTGGTGCGGTCGTGCCGGGTGGAGACGGCCGCCACGGCGGTGGCGGTGGCCGGGTGGAACCCGAGGAACGCCTGGTGGCCGAAGGTCGCGCCCGCGTGGAAGAGCACCGGCCCGGCCGGGTACGGGTGCAGGAACCAGGTGAGCGTGTGGGTGTGCCGCCGGCCGAGGCCCCGGCGCAGGTGCGGCACCTGGACGTCACGGAGCGCGGCCGCCGACGGCGTGGTGTCGGGGGCGATCAGCGCCTCCGCGTAGCCGAGCAGGTCGCCGGGGGTGGAGCACAGCCCGCCGACGGGCCCGAAGACGCCCATCTCGCCCGGCGGCAGCGGCGTGCGGCCGTCGGACCGGTGGCCGACCGATGCCGTGCCCGGGGTGGCCGTGCCCACACCCGTCGACGCCAGCGACAGCGGGTCCAGCACCCGCGCGGACAGCAGCTCCGCGTACCCGGCCCCGGCCGCGCGCTCCACGGCCAGCCCGAGCAGCGCCATGCCGAAGTTCGAGTAGTGCCACCGGCTGCCCGGCGCCCGCCGCACCCGGGTGCGGGCGAAGGCGCGCAGCAGCCGCTCGCCGTCGTAGCCGGCGTACGCGTTGGCATACGGGTGCAGGACCGCGCCCGCGATCAGCTCGCGCGGCAGCCGGGGCAGGCCCGCGGTGTGCGTGGCCAGGTGGCGCAGGGTGATCCGGCGGGCGTGGCCGGGCGGGACGGCCCCCGCCGGCAGGTGCCGGGCCAGCGGGTCGTCCAGCCCCAGGACGCCCGCGCGGGCCAGGTCGGCCAGCAGCAGCACCGTGAACGTCTTGGACAGCGAGCCGAGTTCGTAGTGCGTCTCCTCGCGCGGGACGGGCGGCGCCGCCGTGGTGCCCCCGCAGACCACGGTGCGGTCGCCGTCCCGGGAGACGGCCAGCACCACGTCGGGGGCGCGCACCGCCTCCAGCGCCTCCTCCACCCGCGCCTTCAGCTCGCTCATGCCGCCACCTCCGCGGACAGCGCCCGGGAGGTGGCCATCGCCGAGGCGAACGCGGCCACCAGCGTGGGGTGGTGCACGAGGTCGAAGACGTCGGCCGCGTCGCCCCCGGGCATCCCTCCCTGTACGGGCATCGCCCCCTCCGCGGACTGCGCCGCCGCGTACCGCTCCCACACCTGCGCGTCGAGCACCGGCCGCGGCAGGCACGCGTCGACCACCAGCAGCTCGCCCAGCACGTCCCAGTGCTCCAGCTCGGCCCAGTCCGCGATCCACGCCGGCAGGTACAGCGCCAGGTAGTCCGCCACCTCCGGGGGGATGCCGCCCGGGTCCTCGCCCCAGTTGGTCAGGTGGAAGACGGTGTGCGTGACGTCGTACGCCACCGGCAGGTCCATGATCCACGGCTCCGGGGTCCGGCCGAGCCAGGTCGCCGAGGCCGTCCGGTCGAAGTCCGCGCTGGGCACCAGGCCGAGCTTGCGTTCGGCGTTGAGCACGCCCAGCCGCCGGTTGGGCGCCATCTCCAGCGCGCACCAGCTGCCCGTGCCGCGCAGCAGGCCGATCGCGGCTTCCAACCCGGGGTGGCGGTACCCCAGTTCGTGGAACGGCCCGTAGACCTCCAGCGGCACGGGGGACAGCGGCTCGTTGTGCTGGAGCCGGGCCAGCAGGTTGCCGCCGTCCAGCAGCTCGCGCCAGGCGAAGTCCAGCAGCCGCGACGAGATGTCGTGCTGGCGGGAGCCCGCCACGCCCTCGCGCGACAGCACCCGCATGTTGACCGCCAGCTCGCCGACGGGCTTGAGCCGTTCGACCACGCCGTGATTGGAGGCGAGGTCGTCGTCGGTCAGCCGGAAGAACTCGCGGTTGGCGTCCAGCCAGGCGAGTGCCCGGTCTCCGACTCGGTGCAGCAGCGCGGGGTGGGCGGCGGTCACGGGAGGGTCTCGCTTTCACGGTGCGGCGCGGCGGAGGAGGTCGGCGGCACCGCCGCGACACGGGCCAGGGTGGCCGCGAAGGCGGTGACCAGCGTGGAGTGGTAGCAGGCCGGGAACAGCTCCTCCGGCGGGAGGCCGGCCGGCGGCGGGGGCCCCGTCTCGGGCACGGCGCCGTCCGGGCGCTGCGCCGCGGCCAGCCGCAGCCAGGCCGCGGAGTCGTGCGGGGCACCGGGCACGCAGGCCGCGACGGCCAGCAACTCGCCGACCAGGTCCCACAACTGCTCGTCCAGCCAGTTCAGGGTCCAGGCCGGCGTCCACAGCCGCAGGTACTCCGCGAGCTGGGCCGGCATGCGGTGCGGCGCGCGGCCCCAGTCGGTGAGGTGGAAGACGTCGTGCGTGATGCCGTACATCCCGAGCAGGTCCAGCACCCAGGGCTCCGAGCGGCGGCCGAGCCCGGTGTGGGCGAGCACCGCGTCGAAGTCGGCGTGCATCGGCAGCCCGATCCTGCGTTCGGCGTTGAGGACCGCCAGGGTGCGGGTGTGGTCGCCGCCGGCGACCCGCCAGTGCCGCAGCGAGGTGGTGGCCTCGACCAGCCGCTCGGTGCCCGCGTGGCGCAGGCCGGCCCGCGCGAACGCCCCGTACAGCTCGACGGGATAGGTGGCCTGCGGCTCGTCGCGGACCAGTTCGGCGAACAGCCGGCCCTCCCCGGCCGCCTCCCAGGCGAAGCGGAAGAGCCCGCCGGCCAGTTCGCGGGCCGCGGGCAGGGGGTGGTGGTCGCGGATCAGGTGGCTGAGCTCGGCCAGTTCGCCGAGCGGTTTGAGCGTGCGGTTGGGGTCGGAGGCGGTGGCCGCGTCGGCGGGCGGCCGGAAGAACCGGCGCATGCCGTCGAGCCAGGTCAGCGCGCCGACGGCCATCGCGTCCAGCAGAGCCTGGTCGGCCGCCGCGTCCGCCATCGGATCGGCCGGGGGCCGCCGGCCCGCCGCCCCCGGCGCGTCCTGTCCGCGCGTCGCCGCGCGGCCCGGAACCTCTCCCTCCACCGTCGCGGTCACGCTCCGCGTCCGTGGAGCCGCCGGGCGGCGGTCACGTGCAGGACCACCCGCGCGTCGCCCTCGCCCATCCGGTGGACGTAGCGCAGCCCCGCGTCGAGCCCCAGCGTCTCCGGCACGTCCGGCAGCCGGGACAGCCACCGGCCCAGACCCGCGGACTGGAGCCAGTCGCGGCGCCGCACGGCGCGCACGAAGCCGCGGGACAGGTCCTCGGTCCGCGGGGCCAGCGCGGCCGCCAGTTCGGGGGCCAGCCCCGGCAGCGTCAGCGCCGCCAGCTGCGAGACCCGGTGCGACAGCCTCGGCCACGGATCGGCCGCCACCCACTGCGTCCCCGCCCGAGGCGCCTCGGGCCACGTGTCGGGCCCGCCCGGCAGATACGTCCGGGACGCCTCGACCAGGCCCCGGTAGGTCCACACCGACACCTCGGAGGCGTCCGCCCCCGGTGGGTAGGCCGCCAGTGCCTTGCGGACGACCGACTCGTCCGCCCCGCCGCCGGCCGCCCCGCCGTGCAGCGCGTACGGCGCCAGCACGTCCGCGCCCAGCACCCGGACCGCCGCGACCGCGACCGCGTCGTCCTGCGCCAGGACGCCCGACAGCGCATGGGAGCCGCGCTCACCCTCGAGGGCGAGCGCGACTCCGTATGCGGCATCGGCGACCACGGCGCTCAGCGAAGTGCTCTCCTGTTGCGCCTGCTCGGCCAATGTTCTTCCCTCGGCCTCAGCGGGTGGTCTTCGGACGCGAGGTGGGGGGCGCGAGGAGCAGCAGCCCCGCGAGGAGCAGAGCGCCGATGCACTCGCTCGAGTCGCGGTAGATGCCCTCGGGCTCGGCCGGGGCCAGCAGGCCTTCGACCTCGGCGGCGAGGGCCGCCTCGACGGGAGCGGTGAGCTGAGCCATGGATTTCTCCTTAGCCTCGATCCGCCGACGTGGCTCGAGAATGATCTTCTGCGGGGCTTGTGAGCTGGGTGTGGGGCGGTGGCCGTGGGTGGGCAGGGGGTATCCGCTGGTCTGCCCAGCTCTTCCACGAATGCGGCTCCGGTCGGGCCCTGGCGGGCGAGGTGGTCAGGAACGTCGGGCTGCTTCGGGTGGGCGGTGGACAGTGTCGAACAGGTGCGTCCAGGCGTGTTGCCAGGGCCAGTTGTCCGGTAGGTGCAGGGTGAGGCGCCGGGCGGAGCGGGCGATCCTGGCCGGGACACGGACGAGGTGGGTGCGCAAGGTGGCGGTGGTGGCCTTGGTGTGGAAGGCCGAGGTCAGGGCACCGGCGGCGCGGAGCAGGTTGTAGGCCATCGCCCACTGGATCAGCCAGGCTGCGTTGGCATGGAAGTGGCCCGAGGGCAGGTGGGCGAGGGCTCCGGCTTTGCTGTCGGCGATGACCTGCTCGACGACGGCGTGGTGGCGGTGTTCCCGCTCGGCCACGAGCGTCGGCGCGGGGTTGTCGGTGAAGAACGGGTGGTAACGCCAGACGGGGAACAACTCGCCCTGCTCACCGACGACGGCGGGTTTGGCCAGGTCACGGACCCGGCGCACGATGAGGCGGGCGGTGGCCTGCTCGCTCTTCTTCCGGCTCGCGAACGCGGTGTAGGCGGGTATCTCGGCGACCTGGGCATCGAAGATGAGCTCGCCGGTGTCGGGGTCGGGCACGGCGGTGGGGTAGGTGATCTGCTGCCATGCGGCTTCGTCGATGGCCAGGACGGCCCGTTTGACGGAAGGGTTCATGCCGCAGGTGACGGAGAAGTGAGCCCCGGCCCGGCGGCACGCGGCGATGACGCCGGCGTTGTAGAACTGCGAGTCCGCGCGCAGGATGCGCAGGCCGGTGCAGCCGGCCTCGACGGCGGTGGCCAGCGCCTGGCTGACAAGTTTCGGGGCGCCGCGGGAGTCTGCTGCCTTGCCGCGTCGCAGCCGCACGGTGGCGATCACCGGCCGGGAGGTGGGGGTGCAGATCGTGGCGAGCAGGGGGTGCAGGGTGCGGATGCCCTTGAACCGGCCGTACTCGGCGCCCTGCTTGGTACGGCCGTAGACCCGTTTGTGGGTGGAGTCGACATCGATGAATGCCTTCTCACCCGCGCCGGGCAGCAGCGGGGTGTGGGCTGCCAGTTGGGCCAGGAACCGGCGGTGCACGGCTTGGAGTTGGAGGGCGTGACCGTGGGTGAACGCGCGCAGGAACGTCCCCAGCGTGGACGGGGCACGCAGACCTCCGAACAGCAGGGGCATCGCGCCGTGCCGCAGGACGTCCAGGTCGTCGATGCTGTCCGCGCCCGCGACCATGCCGCCCACGATGCTGGTGACCTTCGCGTCCGCCGCCGCACCCGCGCCGTTCTTCGCTCCGGTCAGCTTCACCTTCTCGGTCACCAGCCGCGGCAGCCCGCACCGCTCGGCCAGCCGCATCACCGGGACCAGCCCGGCATACGCGACCAGATTCGTGTCATCGAACGCGGCGGACACCGCCGAAGCGGCATGGGAAGATTGCATCTCGCGGATGCACTCCAATTCTGTGGACATGGAACCCTAGGAAGTCCCATCGTCCCAGCTCAGAGGGCATCCGCGCCTTCATGTCCAAGCCCTGGACCGGCTATTGCCCGGTGGATCGAGGCTTAGTGCTCGGGGTGGGGCTTCAGAATGACATCGGGGGTATACCGCCACAAACGAGACATATGTCCTGTGGGTTCCCGGTGTTCCGCCAGGCGGGTTACGGCGGCCGGGGCGTGCCGGGTCCGTCCGGGCGGGGCCGGCTCATGTGCCGCCGGGTATGCGCGCGCCTGACGCGCGTCCGTTCGAGTGATGCGGGAAGGGTGCCCCGCGATCAGCCGAGTGGTCCGCGCCCTGCGGAGTGGCGCGCCGCGCCGGGGTTCCTCCGTCCGTGCGCGGCCGCCGGTCCTTCCCGTGTCGGCACGGGTTTCCGGCAGGCCGTCGCGCGCTATGGTGGGAGCGCTCCCACAATTCCCCCCACACCACGGAGTAGACGACGTGACAACCCCGATACCCCGCCGCCGGCGGCGGCTCGCCGCGTGGGCCTGCGCGCTGACCGGCGCCGCCCTGCTGTGCGCGACGACCATGCTCCCGGCCCCCGCGGCCACCCCCGCCGCGGCCCCCCACACGGCCCTCGTCGGCAACGCGACCCACTTCGACGGCCTCGGCCAGCCCTACGGCGGCTGCGGCCTGCCCCAGGCCGACCTCGACGCGCAGGACTTCGTCGCCCTCAACGTGTTCGACACACCCGGCGACTACGGCCCCCACACCCGCCCGGTGCCGCCCTCGCAGAGCGCCCTCATGGGCGCCTGGGACAACGGCCACAACTGCGACCGCTTCGTGCAGGTGACGATCGGCGACTACTGCACGGGCACCAACGACGGCGCCCCCGGCCAGCCCTTCTGCCGCAACGGGAGCTGGGTCGCGGACGGGTACGACGGCGCCACGCTGACGATGGTCGTCGCCGACAGCTGCGCGGACGCGAACGCCTGGTGCCGGGACGACCCGAACCACCTGGACCTCGACACCGCCTCGCTCGGCCGCTTCGTGAAGAACGGCAGCGCGGTCAGCGGCCTGGCCGACCACTGGAACAACCGCCAGGTCTCCTGGAGCTACGTGCCCGCGCCCGGCTACAGCGGCGACATCCGGATCGGCTTCCTGCAGGGCGCCCAGCGCTACTGGGGGGCCGTGGCGGTCTCGCACCTGCCGAACGGCGTCCACGGCGTGGAGTACCTCTCCGGCGGCACCTGGCACGACGCCGACACGGACGGCGACATGGGCGAGGCCTTCATCCTCGATCCGACCACCGAGGGCGGCACGGACTTCAGCATCCGGGTCAAGGACGCCTCCGACGCCTATGTGTTCGGCGGGCGCACCTACGACTTCTCGCTGCCGTCCTCCTGCGGGAACAGCTGCTCCGCGGCATACACGGGCGTCGACTACACGACCGGGGGCGGCGGCACCACCCCGCCGACCACCCCGCCCACGACTCCGCCGACCACACCCCCCACGACCCCGCCGACCACGCCTCCCGCCGGCGGCGGCTGCACGGCGACCGCGAAGGTCACCAACTCCTGGCCGGACGGCTTCCAGGCGGACGTCACGGTGACCAACACCGGAGCCTCGGCGACCAACGGATGGGCGGTGCGCCTGGCCCTGCCCTCCGGGGTGGGCCTCGGGTCGGTGTGGAACGCGGTGGTGGACCCCTCCGCGCCCGCGACGACGTTCCGCAACGTCGCCTACAACGGTTCCGTCCCGCCCTCGGGCGCGACCACCTTCGGGATGACCCTCACCGGGTCGGGGACGGACCTGGGCACGCCCGGCTGCGCCGTCTCCTGAGGCCCGCCCCGGCTCCGGCCGCGGGCCGTACCGCCGTTCGCGCGGCGGTACGGCCCGCGGCCGTCGGACCGTCAGCAGGCGATCGGCGAGGGGCCGGCGGCCACGTCGTCGAACCACACCGTGTCGTCGCCCGTCCCGTAGCTCTCCCAGCCCAGCCGCAGGGCGGTCGGGCGGGGCGGCACGGTGTCGCTCAGCCACTGCTGGTCGACGTCCTGGGTGGGCACCCCGTCCACGTGCAGCCCGGGCACCTCCTGGTCGTCCAGCCAGGTGTCGAGGGCCGGCGCGCCGGTGCCGATCGCCATCCGCAGGCAGTGCCAGCCGCCGGTGGGCAGCGGCCGGCTCTGCGCGATCCCGGCCGGGCTCTGCGCGGGCAGGGTCGCGTCGTCGCTCTCGCGGTTCCACTGGAGCGCGCCGTTCTGGCCGCCGATCCGCAGCGCGCGCCCGCCCTGGGCGGCGTCCGGCATCGAGACGAAGGCGACGTGTCCGGAGGGCAGCGCGGTGGTGTGCCGTACCCACAGCCGCAGGTAGAGCACCGGGCCGACCGCCGAGAGGTCCGCCGTACTGGCCAGGAAGGCGTGGTTGCAGTAGCCGGCCCGGCCGTCGACCCGGATCGAGCGGGTGCCGCTGTGGGCCACCGATGTGTCGACCGCGACGGTGCCGGTGCCCGAGCAGTCCGGGGCCGCCGTGGTCCAGGCGCCCGAAGGCACGGCTCCGCCCTGGTCCTCGAAGTCCGAGCACACCGCCGCCCCCGCGCAGCCGGCCGACGGCGTACCGGTCGGCGGGGAGCTCGGGGGAGTGGTGGGCGGAGTGGTGGTGACGCTGCCGTCGCAGGCGGTCCCGTTGAGCGTGATGGCCGTCGGCGTGGGGTCCGACGCGCTCCAGGTGCCCTGGACGCCGAAGTCGGCCGAGGCGCCCGTGGCCAGGCCGGCGTTGTAACTCTCGTTCGCCGCGGTGACCGCGGCGCCGTCCTGGGTGACCACCGCGTTCCAGGCGGAGGTGATCCGCTGGTCGCCGGCGTACGTCCACCGGGCCTGCCAACCGCTCAGCGGCGCGCCGAGGTTGGTGACGTGGACGGAGGCGGTGAAGCCGCCGGCCCACTCGTCGACGGTGTAGGCGGCGCGGCAGCCCGCCGTCGCGCCGTCCGCGGGCAGCGCGGTGACGGCGGACAGCAGCAGGGCCGCCGCGGCCAGGGGCCACAGCCATGCGCGGCGGGCCAGGGGCCGCCGCGGGGAGGGGATGCGCACGGTGCTCCTCCTTTTGTGGGGGGTGCGGGGGTGTGGGAGCGCTCCCAAATATGAAAGCGGGCCGGATGGGTGTCAATGCCCCCGGGCCGGACGAACACCGCGCGGCCCGGACCCGTCGTGGGTCCGGGCCGCGCGGCCTCGTGCGGGAGCGGTCAGCCCTTGCTCGACCCCAGGGACAGACCCGCGATGAACTGCCGCTGCAGGCAGAGGTAGACCACCAGGGTGGGGATCGCCGCGATCATCGCGGCGGCCGCGATGAGGTTCTGATTGCTGACGAACTGCCCCTGGAGGTTGGCCAGCGCCGAGGTGACCGGCCGTTTGTCGCCCGACGACATCAAGGTGATGGCCCAGAAGAAGTCGTTGTAGATCCAGGTGGTCAGCAGCGTCGCCAGCGCCGCGAGCGCCGGGCGGCACAGCGGCAGGGTCAGCCGCCAGAACCGGGTGAACAGGCTCGCGCCGTCCACCAGCGCCGCCTCGTACATCTCGCCGGGGATCGACTTCATGTAGTTGCTCAGCACGAAGACGCAGAAGCCCAGCTGGAAGGAGACGTTGATGGCCACCAGGCCGAACAGCGAGTTGTACATCAGGCCGCTGTCGGACAGCAGGTGCGGCACGTGGATCTTGAGGTAGATCCGGTACAGCGGGGTGATGATGACCTGCTGCGGCAGCAGGTTGCCCGCGGTGAACAGGATCAGCAGCGCGATGTTGACCTTGAGGTTCACCCGGGTGAGGACGAACGCCACGCCCGACGCCAGGACCAGCACGATGATCACCGCGGGCACGGTGATCAGCACCGAGTTCCAGAAGAAGTGCTTCATGTCCGACTGCTTCCAGGCGTCCGTGAAGTTCGCGAACGTCAGGTGGTGCGGCATCGAGACATAGCCGTACTTGCGGGTGTCGGAGTACGGGCGCACGGCCACGTAGAGCGCGAACAGGATCGGCAGCAGCCACAGCACCGAGGCGGCGATCAGGAACACCTGCGAGGCGATCTGGCCCCACGCCTTGGGCTTGCTGCCCACCGCGCCGAGCCGCGAGGAATCGCCGCCGGTCAGCCGGGGAAGGGATTCGGAGCTCACTGTGCCTCCTCCCGGCGGAAGGTCTGGTAGAGGAAGATCGAGATGGGCACCAGGGAGATCACCAGGAGCACCACGCCGAGCGCGGAACCGAAGCCGACCCGCTGCGTCTCGCCCACGATGTTCGAGGTCACCAGCACCGAGAGCAGTTCGAGCCCGTTGATGCCCTTGTTGGTGATGTAGACCAGGTCGAACGCGCGCAGCGACTCGATGACGGTGACGACCATGATCACGATGTTGATCGGCCGCATCACCGGGAAGACCACCCGCCAGAACGTCTGCCAGGCGTTGGCACCGTCCATCAGCGCGGCCTCCCGCAGCGTCGGGTCGACCGCCTTGAGCCCGGCCAGGTAGAGCACCATCACGTAGCCGGCCTGCCGCCAGGTCGCCTCGACCAGCACCGCCCACAGGTTCAGGTGCGGATTGCCGAGCCAGTCGATGGCGTTGCTGTTGCCGTTGCGGCCGATGACGGTGTTGATCAGACCGTAGTTCTGGGAGTAGACGAACTCCCAGATGATCCCGATCAGCGCCAGCGAGAGCATCACCGGCAGGAACAGGATGCTCTGGTAGATCCGCGAGCCGCGCAGGCCCCGGTCCAGCAGGACCGCGAACAGCATGCCCAGCGGGGTGGCGATCACCACGAAGACGGCCAGCCAGATCAGGTTGTGCCGGACCGCGGGCCAGAACTCCGGATAGATCGTGGCGGCCTGGTGGTAGTTCTGCACCCCGTACCAGCAGCCGTTGTTGAGGATCGACGGCATGTTCGGCCGGCAGGTCTTCGA
Organism: uncultured Actinomycetota bacterium; assembly: GCA_963756705.1. Taxonomy (GTDB): domain Bacteria; phylum Actinomycetota; class Actinomycetes; order Streptomycetales; family Streptomycetaceae; genus Actinacidiphila. The sequence continues at coordinate 754,188 of CAVWOS010000015.1, forward strand.
GTGCAGGCTGCCGACGCCGTTCCACTTGGTGAACGACAGCAGCACCGTGCCGACCGCCGGGAACCACACGAACGCGAGGTCGAGCAGCAGCGGTATGCCGAGCAGCAGCGCGACCACGATGCGGTCGCGCGTGGTCATCGTGCGCAAGCGCCGCCGACGGCGCGGCCGGGCCGGGACCGCTCGGTCCTCGGCCCGGTCGGGCGCCGCCGGGGGGTGCGCCTGGGACGCGGAACTCATCAGGTGTAGATCGCCTTCGCCTGCTTCTCCGCGCTCTGCTGGAGCGAGGCGATGTTCGAGGTGCTCGGGTTGTCGATGAACTTCTGGATGATCGAGATCATCGCGGTGGCCATCGCGGGGTCGGAGTCGCGGTCCATGAACTGCGCGACCGCCTTGCACTTGGCGATCTCCTCGACCGACTTCTTCTGGATCGCGTTGTACGTCGGCACCTGGAGGCCGGTGACCAGGCCGACGTCCCACTGGTCGGTCTTGAGGTACGTCGACTCGGCGGCGCCGGTGCCGATGTACTCCAGGATCGCCTTGGCGGCGTCGGGGTTCTTGGCCTTCTTGCTGAGCATGAAGCCGTCGGTGGGGGCGTCCATGTAGTCCTGGCCCCACTGCGGATTGACCGCGGGGAAGGTGAAGAAGTCCAGGTCGTCCAGGTTGGCCTTGTCGGTCACGTACTGCGCGGCGACCTGGTTGGTGCCCTGGAACATCATGCCGGCCTGCTTCTGCTCCAGCGCCTTGGCCGCGTCCTGCCAGATCCGGCCGTTGGCGCCCGTCTGCATGTAGGGCAGGATCTCGGCCCAGTGCTGGAAGACGGTGTGCACGCCCTGGTCGGTCCACGGCACCTCGTGCTTCATCAGCTTCACGTGGTAGTCGTAGCCGTTGATGCGCATGTTGAGGATGTCGAAGGTGCCGAGGGCCGGCCAGCCGTCCTTGTCGGCGAACGCGATGGGTATGAGCCCGTCGCCCTTCATCTTCTTGGCGAGCGCCACGTACTGGTCCCACGTGGTCGGCACGCTGTAGCCGCGCTTGGCGAACTCGCTCTTGTTGTAGAAGACGACCCACGGGTAGTTGTAGATCGGCACCAGGTACTGGTGGCCGTCCAGGCCCGTGGACAGCTGCTTGGCGGCGGGGCCGAAGCTGCCGCCGATCTTCTCCCACACGTCGTCGATCGGCTGGGCCAGCCCCTGGGCCGCGAAGTACTGCATGCGGTAGCCGGCGAACCAGGTGAACAGGTCGTCCGGGGTGCCCTGCAGGTAGCTGGTGATGTTCTCCTGGAAGGTGTTGTGGTCGACCGTGTTGATCTTGACGTTCACCTTGGTGGAGGTCGTTGCCGCCCCCGTGAGCGCGGCGAAGGCGGCCTTGGGCGCCGGGTCGGAGTAGTTCGACCCGAACGTCACCGTGCTGCCGGCAACGGATTTGGGGCTGCTCCCGCTGCTCTTCTTCTTGTTGTCGGAGCCTCCGCACGCGGTCAGCAGACCGCCGGAGACCGCGGCGAGCCCGGCTGCGCCGGCAACACCCTTGAGCAGGTTTCTGCGCGTCGCGGGCAGCTCGCTGAGCGAGCTGTCGCCCTTCGACTCGACGTCCGACATGGTGCCTCCATGTGTGTGTGGGCGTAACTGGGTCCGCCTGGCGAAACGTTGGCCCCGGAGGCTCTCAGCGGCTGTTCCGCCGATCCGTTTCCAACAGAAGTCACCAAGATGAAACGCCATCGCAACTGAAGGGTAGTTCTACGCCACATGCTTTCGGTCGTCAACGCCCTGTTCCGGATGCGTTGCCGGACCGTGATACACCAGCGGTGTTGGAACGTGTTTGCTTCCGCGTGAAGCCCGCACTCCCCGCGACCTCCCCGCACGGCACTACCCAACGTACCCGCCGCCCGCCCCCTTCCACCCGGGTATGTCCCGGCGGTCGTTGGACCGGCGGCACCGCCGTCAGGGGGAACGCGGCAGCGACCCGTGTGCCCCGGGGGCGGCGGGGTGCGGAGGGGACCCCGGCGGGGCGGGAGAATCGGACCGGCCCCCGCGCGCGGGGGCTCGCGGTGGGGGCGCGCGTCCCCGTCCGCGCCGCCGTCCGATGGCCTGAAAGGCTCCCATGAAAGCTGAGATCGCCGTCCCGTCCGGGGCCCCGCACAGCCGGATCCTCGGGGTGGGCGGGTACCGCCCCCGACGGATCGTCGACAACGAGGAGGTGTGCCGGCACATCGACTCCTCGGACGCTTGGATCCGCTCCCGGACGGGCATCGCGACCCGCCGGTGGGCCGGACCGGACGAGACGCTGGGCGTCATGGCGGAGCACGCCGCCGCCAAGGCGATGGCCGCGGCCGGGATCTCCCCGCACGAGGTCACCTGCGTCGTCGCGGCCACCTTCACGCACCTCATGCAGACCCCGGCGATCGCCACCGAGATCGCGCACCGGCTCGGCGCGACCCGGGCCGCGGGGTTCGACATCTCCGCCGGCTGCGCGGGCTTCGTGCACGGCCTCGTGCTCGCCTCGGACATGGTCCGGGCCCGCGGCGGCCACGTGCTCGTGGTGGGGGTGGAGCGGATGTCGGACATCCTGGACCTGACGGACCGTTCCACCGCCTTCATCTTCGGCGACGGGGCGGGCGCGGTGGTCGTGGGCCCCTCGGACACCCCCGGTATCGGCCCGGTGGTCTGGGGCGCGGACGGCTCGCAGGCCGACGCGATCCGGCAGAGCGTGCCGTGGAACGTGCTGCGCGAGCAGCCCGGCCACCCCTTCCCGGCCCTGCGCCAGGACGGCCAGCGGGTCTTCCGGTGGGCGGTCTACGAGATGGCGAAGGTGGCCCGGCAGGCCCTGGACGCCGCCGGGATCGGCCCGGACGGCCTGGACGCCTTCATCCCGCACCAGGCCAACGTGCGGATCATCGACAGCATGACCAAGTCGATCGGTCTGCCGGAGCGGGTGACGGTGGCCAAGGACATCGTCACCAGCGGCAACACCTCGGGCGCGTCCATTCCGCTGGCCATGGAGGCGGTGCTGAACTCCGGCGCGGTCACCTCCGGCGACACCGCGCTGCTGCTGGGCTACGGCTCCGGCCTGTCCCACGCGGCGCTGGTGGCGACCCTGCCGTGACCGGCGGCGGGCCCCGATCCGCGCGGTGAGGGGCCCGGGGGAAGCGGCGTGGACCACGGCTCAGGTGGCCGGTCCTGACGTACGGAACGGCGGTGGCCGCTGTACCGCCGCCGTTCCGTGGTGCACTCCGCCGCGGCGGCAATGCGCAGCTCGACGGCCGTGTCAGGGCGGCCGCCGGGCGCAGCCGCATCCTCTCAGAGTGCGCCGGGCGGGCGAAAGGATCCGGCCACCGGGGAAGAGGGGTCGGCGGCCAGGGCGAGTTCCGCGGTGAGCCGGGGGCCGGTGAACTCCCGCACCCACGTGAGGTGCTCCCCGGTCTCCCCGCGCGGCACCACCTCGACCAGCATGATCAGGTACAGGTAGGCCCGGTAGAGCGCGATCCGCCGGGCCGCCGCCGTGTCGAAGGCGACCCGCCCGCCGCCGGCCCCGTACCCGGCCAGGAACGCGGGATCGTCCTCCGGGTCGCCGTACAGCAGGGACAGCGAGGCGAAGTCCGCCAGCGGGTCGCCCCAGAACATCCGCTCGCCGTCGATGAGCGCGCTGATCGTGCGGTCGCCGGGCGGGCCCGACAGCAGCACGTTGCCCGGCCACAGGTCGAAGTGCACCAGGGCGGGGCCGTCCGCCTCCTCCAGGGCCGGTCCGGCCGCCGCGAGGGCCGCGCGGATCTCCGGCACGGGCAGTGGCAGCCACGCCCCGTACCGCTCGGCGTCCTCCAGTACGGCGCCGGTCATCGCGGCGAAGGCGGGCGCCCACCGGTCGGCCGGCGGCCCCACCGAGCGCGCCGGGTAGCCGAAGGCGGGTCCGGGCACCGCGTGCAGCCGCGCCACCAGCCCGCCCAGCCGCTCCCGCAGCCGGTCCCGCTCGGCGTCGGCCATGCCCTCGGCGGCGGAGTACCAGGTCACGCCGGGGCAGTGCGACATCAGCAGATAGGGCGGGTGGGCGGCGCCCTCGTCCGGCTCGGACCGCACCACGCGCGGGGCGGGCACGCCGGCCGCGGCGGCGCATTCGTAGAACCGGGCCTCGCCGTACAGCAGTTCTGCCTCGTAGCGCAGGCGCGGCCGGTCCGCGGGCGGTGGGAGCTTGAGCACCAGGCGGGTGCCGTCGGTGAGCTCGACGGTGTGCAGGGCGTTGTAGGTGCCCCCGGTCAGCGGGGTGAGGCCGCGGATCCGGTCGGCGGGCACCCCGGCCCGTGCCAGCGCCTCCAGGGCCCGTGCGTCCGCCGCCATCCCCGGTCTCCCCCCGGCAGGTCCTCCCGTGCGCCCGCCACCCTACGCCGGGGCCGGGCGGGCGCATCCGGGCGTGCGGCGGGCGGGTGTTTCTGCGGCGTGCGGTGATTCAGCCGGGCCTCTTGTGGTCATGAGATATGAAAGTGCGACAAAAGGTGCGTCGGGGCGGGCGGAAGGAGCGGCATGACGATCGCGCGACGGCAGCCCGACAACACCGACGACACTGCCGGCTCCGGCGGCCCCGGCCGCCGGCCCCGCCGCCGACGGCTGCTGCCCTGGAAGCACCCCCGTGACCTGGACCCGGCCCAGCGGCGGCGCCGCCGGGCCGTCCGGCGCGGGGTGCTCGGCGTGTGCCTGGTCTGCGTCGGGACCGTCGGCTGGTCGGTCGGCAGGGCACTCACCTACCCCGGCAAGGACAGCACCCAGGCCCGTCTGGCCGAGTGGGCCCGCGACCACGAACTCGGCTTCGTGGTCGACACCTTGGAGGACGTCCAGTACAAGATGCACCCGCCGCGGGTGGGGGGCACCCTGCCGCCGGACGCGCTGGCCCGGATGAACGCCACCGAGGGAGTGCCGACCCCCGCGCACGTCGTCGCCCAGCCGCTGGTCCCGCTGCGCGCCCCGATGAAGCCCCCGGTCGGCCCCGCGCTGCCCGGCGAGGGCGTCTACCGCACCCTGAGCAGCGCCCGCGGCGAACCCCTGGTGCAGGGCACCTACGTGCGCCCCGACGCCGAGCACACCTCGTACGAGGCCGCCGTGGCCTGGGTCAGCGGGAAGTACGCCCGCTTCCAGCTGCACCCCGGCTTCCGCGAGCCCGGCGGCACCTTCGACGTGCCGCCCACCATCCCCGAAGGGCAGCGCACCGGACTCGTCGCCACCTGGAACGGCGGCTTCCGGATCACCGACGGGGGCTCGCGCGGCGGCTTCTACCTCGACGGGAAGACGGCCGGCGACCTGCGCGACGGCGCGGCCTCCGAGGTCTTCTACAAGGACGGCTCCCTGAGGATCGGCGTCTGGGGCCGGGACGTGCGGATGACCCCCGACGTGGTGGGCGTGCGCCAGTGCCTGGAGCTGATGGTCGACGGCGGCCGCGTCGTCCCGGACATCGACGACGACTCCAAGTGGGGCGTCAGTGACCAGAGCAAGATGTACGTGCCCCGCTCCGGGGTCGGCGTCACCGCCCAGGGCGACATCATCATGGTCGTCGGGCAGGCGCTGTCCGCCGAGACCCTGGCCGACCTCATGCAGCGGGCCGGCGCCGTGCGCGCGATGCCGCTGGACATGAACCGCGCCTGGCCGTCCTTCATGTCCTACGACGGCGCCAAGGACGCGTCCGACCCCAAGCCGACCAACATCCTGGACTTCGAGGACCCGCCGGACCGCTACTACGAGCAGGCCACCCGCGACTTCGTGGCCGTCTACGCCCGCTGAGGCCCGGCCTGCCGGGCGGGGCCCCTACCCGCGGTGGGGGCCCGCGCCCGGTACGCGCGCGGCCGCGGCCTCCGCGAACGCCCGGATGCGCGCGTCGGCCCGCGACGCCCGCCACACCGGCCCCCACTCCAGCGGGGGAGTGTCGTGGAAGGGCACGAAGGCCACGTCGGGCCGGGCGTGGGAGCGGGTGACATGGGCGCCGACCGGGAAGACGCCCGCCCCGGCGCCCACCAGGGCCAGGACCTCCGCGAGGGTCGCCGCCGACGGCCCCAGCGGGATCGCCAGGCCCCCGGGCGTACGGCGCGGCGACCCCGGCTCCCGCCAGTGGTCGGGCAGGGCGCACGGCGCCTGGAGCAGTTCGGCGCGGGCCAGGTCCTCCACCGACACCGAGGCGCGCCGGGCGAGGGGGTGCCCGGCGGGCACGGCCAGCAGCCGCGGCTCGGCCAGCAGCACCGGGCCGTTGGCCAGGTCCGGCCCGGTCAGCGGCAGGCAGGCGATCAGCACGTCGAGCGCGTCGGCCCGCAGCCGCTCCAGCGCCTCGGCCATGTGCGCCTCGCCGACCACCACCTCGCACTCCGGATGGCGGGCGCGGAAGGCGGCGGTGGCGCGCTCCAGCAGCCGGCCGGCCGCCGCGCCCACGAAGGCGACCCGCAGTTCGCCCGTGACCCCGCGGCCGGCCGCGATCGCGGCGGCCAGAGCCGCCTCCATGCGCTCGAAGGCCGGCCGCAGGTCGGCGTGCAGCCGCCGCCCGATCGGGGTGAGTGCCACGTTGCGGCTGGTGCGCTCGAAAAGCGGCGCGCCGACCCGTCGTTCCACCTTGCCGATCACCTGGCTGATCCGGGCGGTGGTGACCCGCAGCCGCAGTGCGGTGCGGCCGAAGTGCAGTTCCTCGGCCAGCGTCAGGAACGCCTCGATCTCGTATCGCTCCATGCCGGCCCTCCGCCCCCGTCCCCGTCCCCGCGGCCCCGCCGCGCACCCGCCGACTGGACCAGGATTAAATCCCACTTAACGATCATCGCGCCAATGGCAATCGACACCCGGCCCGCGCGGGGCAGCCGGCACCCGGGAAGGGCACACAGCAGGGCGATCCCCGGGCCGGGCAGGGGGAACGGCCCGGAAAATGCCGCCTGCCGCGCGGTGGCAGGCTCTAGGCTCGGGGACATGGCGGGACAAGACGGCGGGACCGGCGGCAGTGTCCGGGTGGACACCTGGATCTGGTGCGTGCGGCTGACGAAGAGCAGGTCGCTGGCCGCCACCGCCTGCCGGGCCGGCCACGTGCGGGTCAACGGCGAGCGGGCCAAGCCCGCGCAGACGGTCAAGGTCGGCGACGAGGTGCGGGTCCTGAACGCCGGCCGCGAGCGCGTGGTGGTCGTCTCCCGCCTGCTGGCCAAGCGGGTCGGCGCCCCGCTCGCCGCCGAGGCGTACGTCGACAACAGCCCGCCCCCGCCGCCCCGCGAGGACGTCCTCGCCATGGGCGTCCGAGATCGGGGCACCGGCCGCCCCACCAAACGCGACCGCCGCGACCTCGAACGCCTCCACGGCCGCAGCTCCCGCGGTTGAGGGTGCCCGGTAACCCGCGCTGTGCCTCGACCGGGAACGCCTCACGGCCGGCGCGCCCGCGCGGCTGACGTCCCCCATCACCTGTGCAATGCCCCCTACCTCACTCGTTTTCCGCCGGGGAGCCGTGGGGGTGCCCCCACGCGAAGCCGTGGGGGAGCGCCGGTGTCGAAAGGGAGAACACGCGGAGACCCCGAGGAACGAGGGGTCGGGCATGATCGACCGTCGACACCGGGTCTGAGCGTCCGGAGGCGAGCCGGCGCTGAAAAGGGGCTGAGTGGGTACCGATGCGTGGGTCGGCTCCCACGTGACGGCACCCCCGCGTAGTGCCCGTACCCCGGAAACGAGTGAGGCAGGAGGCGGTGGCACCCCCCGCGTAGTGCCCGCACCCGGCGGTAAACGAGTGGGGTAGGGAGTGAGGGCGCCGTCGGGTGGAGCGCTGGGCGCCCCTCAGTACGACTGGAACTCCACCAAGTGGCCCTCCGGGTCGCGGAGGTGGGCCGTGTGCATGGTGGGGCCCCATTCCGGACGGGGGGCCGGGGGAGCGACCGGTGTGCCGCCGTGCGCGAGGGCGAGCGCGTAGGCCGCGGCCACGTCCGGCACGTGGCTGACCAGCATCGCGGTGTCCGGGGCGGGGCCGGGTCCGGGTGGCGCGGCGGGGGCGCCGGTGACCGCGGCGAGGGCGCCGCGGGCGAGGAGGGTGAGCGCTCCCTGGCCGCCGACGTCCCAGCTGGCGTAGGGGCCCTCGGCGTCGCCCCGGGTGCGGGTGGCGTCGAACAGTTCGGTCAGCACGACGTCGTAGAAGCCGAAGGCGGCGGGGAAGTCGGTCACGAGCAGGCGGGGGTGGAGCGCGTCCATCGGGACTCCTGGGCATCCGGTGCGGGACAATTCATGGGTGGTCACCCATTTTTGGTGTCACCCTACAATGGGTGCCATGGAAGGCACTCCACCGACCCTCACCGCGCTCACCGTTTACCTGCTCTCCCGTACCGGAAAAGCCGCCCGCGGCGCGATGGCCACCCGACTCGCCGAGGACGGCCTGCGGTTGTGGCACATGGCGGTGCTCGCCGCCCTCGCCGACTTCGGCCCGCACGCCCAGCGGGACCTCGCCGCCCGGCTGTCCGTGGACCCCAGCGACATGGTGAAGGTCGTCGACGACCTCGCCGACGCCGGATACGCCGTCCGGACCCGCGACCCCGTCGACCGCCGCCGCGTCCGGGTGAGCCTCACCGCCGAAGGGGGCAAGGCGCTGGCGGACCTCACCGCGCGCGCCACCGCCGTCCAGGACGCCGTGCTCGCCCCGCTCGACAGCGGCGAACGCGCCCAACTGCACGCCCTGCTGACCCGGGTGTTCAACCGCCTCGACCGGTCCTGACCGGGGCCGCCGTGCCTGGCGCGGCAGGTCGGCGGCCCGCCGCCGCCGGACCGGTCCGCGTCCCGACGCACCGGCGAAGTCGGGGGGTTGGCCGTCCAGGCGGCTTCTGCCAGGATCTACCCGTGCAGAAACCGAACGCCACCCCGCAACTCCTCGCGATCAGTGATCTGCACGTCGTCTACGACGAGAACCGCGCGATCGTGGAGAAGATGCGGCCCGAGGGCGACGACGACTGGCTGATCGTCGCCGGCGACGTCGCCGAGCGCTTCGACGACGTCGTGTGGGCGCTGAGCACCCTCAAGGAGCACTTCTCCACCGTCATCTGGCTCCCCGGCAACCACGAGCTGTGGACCCCGCCCGGCGACCCGGTGACCCTGCGCGGCGGGGCCCGCTACCGCCGCCTGGTCGAGGAGATCGGCAAGCTCGGCGTGATCACCCCGGAGGACCCCTACCCGGTGTGGGAGTCCCCGGACGGGCCCGTCGCCGTCTGCCCGCTCTTCCTGCTCTACGACTACACCTGGCGCGACGGCACGCCCGGCGCCACCACCAAGGAGGAGGCGGTCGCCCACTCCACCGAACTGGGCGTGGTGTGCACCGACGAGATGTTCCTGCACCCCGACCCGCTGCCGGGCATCGACGACTGGTGCCGGGCCCGCGTGGAGTACACCGCCGCCCGGCTGGAGGCGCTCGACCCGGAGATGCCCACCGTGCTGGCCAACCACTGGCCGCTGCACCGCGACCCGACCGCCGTCCTGCGCTACCCCTCCTTCGCGCTGTGGTGCGGCACCGAACTCACCGAGGACTGGCACACCCGCTTCCACGCGACCGAGGTCGTCTACGGCCACCTGCACATCCCGCGCGTGACCTGGCGCGACGGGGTGCGCTTCACCGAGGCGTCGCTCGGCTACCCGCGCGAGTGGAGCCGCCGCGCCGCCGGCCCGGCCGGCCCCCGCCGCATCCTGCCCGGCCGCGAAGGAGCCCGCCGATGATCGAGCACCTCGTGCCCGCCTCCGTGGCCACCCGGGCCGCGTACGGCGACGAGCTCGACCGCGAGCCCCTCTTCCCCGAGGAACTCCCGGCGGTCGAGAAGGCCGTGCCCAAGCGCCGCGCCGAGTTCAGCGCCGGCCGCGCCTGCGCCCGGGCCGCCCTCACCGCCCTGGACGCGGTGCCCGGCCCCGTGCCGCGCGACAACGGCGACCACGGCGCGCCCGTGTGGCCCAAGGGCTTCGTCGGCAGCATCACCCACTGCGACGGCTACCGGGCCGCGGCCGTCGCCCGCGCCGAGGACATCCTCGCCCTCGGCATCGACGCCGAACCCGACGGCCCGCTGCCCGACGGCGTGCTCAACGTCATCCACTCCACCGCCGAGGAGCGGGCGGCGCTCAAGCGCCTCACCGACCGGGCGCCCGGCGTGCACTGGGACCGGCTGCTGTTCAGCGCCAAGGAGACCGTCTACAAGGCGTGGTACCCCTACCACCACAAGATGCTCGGCTTCGACGAGGCCGAACTCCTCTTCGACGAGACCGGGCTCCCCGACACCGCGGGCCCTGCGGCCGGCCCCGCGCGGGGCACCTACACCGCGCGGCTGCTCATCCCCGGCCCGCTGCTCGCCGACGGTATCGGCCCCGAGGTGTTCACCGGCCGCTGGATCGTCCGCGGCGGCCTCCTGGCCACCGCCATCGTCGTCCCCGGCGAGCAGCCGTAACCGTCGCCTTCCGGCCCCGGCGGGTCACGCCGACTCGCGGCGCACCAGCGTCGTCTTGAAGATCACCGAACGCGACTGCTGCGACGGGTCGTCGATCAGCGCCATCAGCAGCCGGGCCATCTCCGCCGCCATGTCCTCCACCGGTTGCCGCACGGTGGTGAGCAGCGGCCGGGAGGCCAGCGCGGCGCTGCTGTCGTCGAAGCCCACCACGGCGACGTCCTCCGGCACCCGGCGCCCGAGGTCGCGCAGCGCCAGCAGCGCGCCCTGCGCCATCAGGTCGTTGGCCACGAACACCCCGTCGGTGTCCGGGTGTTCGGCCAGCAGGCGGCGCATGGCCTGCTCGCCGCCCTGCTGGGTGAAGTCGCCCTCCGCGCCCGCCACCCCCGCGTGCCCGGCCTCGGCCGCCGCCGCGCGGAAGCCGGCCAGCCGGTTCCGTCCGGCCGGCGAGTCGTGCGGGCCCGACAGCGTGCCGATCCGCCGGCAGCCGCGCGCGAGCAGGTGCTCCACCGCCAGGCGTGCGCCCGCCCGCTGGTCCACGTCCACGTAGCTGATCGGCAGCGGCGTGGTCGGCCGGCCGAAGGTCACCGCCGGCAGCCCGGCCTCGGTGAGCAGCGACGGCAGCGGGTCGTCGGGGCTGATCGACACCAGCACCGCGCCGTCGATGTGCTCCTGGCGCAGGTTGGCGGTCATGGTCCGCCGCACGTCCTCGGAGTCGGCCAGCATCAGCACAGGGTGGACCCCGCGCGGCCGCAGCACCGTCAGCAGTCCGCCGACGATCCGGCCGAAGAACGGGTCGGTGAACACCCGGCCGAGGAAGGGGTCGTCGCCGCCCTGGTCGGGGACGGAGAAGATCAGGGCGACGGAGTCGGTGCGCCGGGTCACCAGCGAGCGCGCCGCCCGGTTGGGCACGTAACCGGTCGCGGCCACCGCTTCCTGGACCACCCGCTGGATCTCCGGGTCGACGTTCCGCGTCCCGTTGACCACCCGGGACACGGTCGCCCGCGACACCCCCGCCGACCGTGCGACGTCCTCCAGGGTGGGCAGGCGGGGCGGGCCCGGGCGGCTGCTGGTCATGACTGCTGTTATACCATGCCGGAGAGCGCTCTCCGATGGGCCCGGGGGCCCGGCTGCCAGGGAGAATCCGCAGCTGGGGCGGGGTGCGGACCGGGTCGTGGGGGCCCGGTCCGCACCCGGCTCAGGCGCAGACGCCGAACTCGTGGAGCGAGTAGCCGTAGGCCGTGCCGCGCTGTGTCAGGTTCAGCCGCACGTAGCGCCCGGAGCCGCTGACGTCGAAGGTGTCGACCCCGTCCGAGCCCGTCGAGGTCGTGTACACGGTGGTCCACGTGTTCCCGTCGGCCGAGACCTGCACCTGGTACGCCTTGCCGTACGCCGACTCCCAGCCCAGCTGCACGTGGTGGATCGCCGTCACCCGGCCCAGGTCGACCTGGATCCACTGCGGGTCGCTCCACTCGCTCGCCCACCGGGTGTCCCAGCGGCCGTCCGTCGCGTTCGACGCCGGGAAGGGCGCGCCGTCGCCGGTCGCCTGGTACGACGAGGCCGTGGTGGGCCGGCCGACGGCGACGTTCGTCCCGCCCACCGTGGGGGCGACCACCCGGAAGGAGCGCGTCTCGACGCCCACGTTGCCGTGCCCGTCGTAGGCGTAGACGTACACCTTCCACACGCCCAGCGACTTCGGCGCGGTGACGGTGAACGTCCCGTCGCCGGTCTGCGTGAATCCGACCTGGCTCAGCCCCGTGCCGCCGTCCACGTACTTCGAGGAGTACATCAGCTGGTAGCGCAGCGGGTCCCCGTCCGGGTCGCTCGCCGACACCGACACCGGGAACGTGCCGCCTGCCGGCACCGCCGAAGCGCCGCCCACCGTCATCGAGCCGATCACCGGCGGGGTGTCGGCCTGCGGCGTGCCGCCGTAGTCCCGCGCCACGGCGTAGTACGACAGCCGCTTCCAGCCGGCCGGCAGCACGTTGAACCAGATCCCGCCGAAGTCGTTCTCCTGGCCGTAGTTGAACAGCGTGGCACCGAGCGCGACCCCGGTGTGCCCGGTGACGCAGTTCCACGCCGAGGTGTAGCCGTCCCGGGCCTCGGTGTCGGTGGGCTCGTCGGGCACGCCGTTCGCGTCGTCGGGCACCTCCCACTCGCCGGCCTCGCCGGACTCGGTGACGATGTACGGCTTCGTGTAGCCGCCGTTGATCCAGTCCTGCTTCACGTTGCACACCGCGCCGTAGGAGTTCACCGCGTACAGGTCGAGCGAGGGGGTGTACTGCTTGTAGTACGGCCAGGCGCCGGTCCACGCGTCGGTCGAGGTCACCGGGTGGTTCGGGTCGATCGCGTGGATGGCCTGCGCGACCTGTTCGACGAACTGCGCGTAGGCGATCCGCTGCTGCTCGATCCGGTCGCCCGACCAGTGGTCCTGCGTGGTGAGGATGACCTCGTTGCCGACGTCCCACATGAGCACGCCCGGGTGGTTCTTGTAGGTGGTCACCCAGTTCTTGATGTCGTTGAGCGTGTTCGTCTTGTACGCGGTGTCGTTGACGTAGTCCGCGCCCTGGTTCAGCCAGAAGCCGTTGACCACCTTCAGCCCGTAGGCCGCGGCCGCGTCGAGCAGCGGTTTGCTGGTCGCGTCCGTTCCCCAGGTGCGCAGCGTGTTGACGCCCATGGACTTCAGGTCGCGAATGTGGGCGTCGGCGGTAGAAGTGGCCGGGCCCCACGTCATGCCCTTGACCTGCCACGGCTTGCCGTCCACCGTCAGCTGCCAGGCGCCCTGCCCGCCGGTGACGTGCACGGTGCTCGCCCCCGAGGGCACCGGCGGGTCGGTGAGCGGCGCCGGCGCCGGCCCGGTGGTCTGCGCGACCGTCACGCCGTCGAGGCTGAGGGTGCCGCCGGAGGACGTGGTGTCGGCGGGGGAGGTGCAGCCGCACACCGCGTTCGGGTAGGAGCCGCCGATGCGCAGGCTGAAGTCCACGTAGAAGCCGTGGTGCACGGCCGCGTTCCAGGTGGACGTGCCCACCTGCGACTCGTCGACCTGCCAGATCTGCGCGCCGTCGAGGTACCAGCGGATCTGCTCGTCGGAGGTGGTGCGGTCCACGACCTCGGCGTAGGTGTGGAACCCGCTCTGGCAGCCGGTGCAGGACGCCAGGCCGCTGGTCAGGCCGTTGTACTCGGCGCAGTTGCCGTTCGGCGCGGTGCCGCAGTGGAGGGTCGCCGACACCTGGTCGCGGCCGTTGACGTCCTCCATGATGTCGCTCTCGCCCACCGCCGGCCACGTCGTCGTGTCGCCCCGGTAGGCGGCGCCCACCGCCCGGAACGAGGGCCAGTAGCCGAGCGCCTGGGCGGGGGAGGGCTGCTTGAGGGTCGCCGAGATCAGCAGTTGCCCGCCGGCCGGAGCGGTGAAGTCGGTTCGCCGGGTCTCGATCCGGCCGGAGGTCCACTGACCGCCCGATTCCAGCGCGGTGAGGTTGAGGTGGCCGCCGCCGTCCAGGCCCACGTTCGCGGTCGAGTTCGTCGCCGTCTCGACCTCGCCGGTGCCCCACTGGGCGGGCCCGCCCGGGTACGAGGTGCCGGTGTCGGTGATCCAGTCCGCCGCGTTCGGCGGGGTGTTCGCGGCGCCGGTGAAGTCGTCGCTCCAGACGGTGGTCCAGTTGCCCGGCGGCCGGCCCCCGCCGCCGCTGCCGCCCGTGCCGCCGCCCGAAGTCCCGGAGTCCGGGCTGCCGTACACCTGGAACTCCCACAGCGAGTAGCCGTACCCGTTGACCCGCTGCGTGCCGTACATCCGCACGTACCGGCCCGATCCGCTCACGGCCAGCGTCTGCGTGCCCCCGGTGGCGCCGGTCGTGCTGTAGACGCTGGTCCAGTGCGAGCCGTCGGCCGAGACCTGGATCTGGTACGAGATCGCGTAGTTCTCCCAGGCGAGCACGACCTGGGTGAGCGTGGCGCTCGCCCCGAGGTCCACCTGGAGCCACTGCGGATCGCTCCAGGCGCTGGCCCACCGCGTGCCCGTGCCGCCGTCCACGGCGTTCGACGCCGCGTATCCCGCGCCCTCCGTGCTGGACGCGGTGGCCGGCTTGTTCTGCGAGAGCAGCGCGTCGGCGGCCTGGGCGGGCGTGCCGGGCGCGGCCAGCGCGTAGACCGCCATGGCGGCGGCGAGGAGGAGCAGCAGCGCGGCGCGCAGCGGGCGGGTCAGGGGTGGGGGGCTCATGCGGGGGCTCCTGTGGGGGGAGGAAGGGGCAGCGCGTGGGGGAGGTGAGGGGAGCGCCGTGTTCGGAGAGCGCTCTCCAAGCCTCCCGGCAGGGTTTTGCCCATGTCAATACTCGTGGTGCGGGTTCGGGCAGGGGCCCGCGCGGGGCCGCGCCGGGGGCGGTGACGCCGGCCGGTGCGGCGGGGCGCCGCTGCCGGCGGGGGATTGATCGGGGTGCGGGCCGCCGCTTAGGGTCGTCGCGATCCGGTAATAGATCCGATGTATGGAGTGGTGCTCATGCCCATGCGGCCCTGGTTCCCCGACGCCAAGCTCGGCATCTTCCTGCACTACGGGATCTACGCCGTGGACGGCGTGGCGGAGTCGTGGTCGTTCTACGACGGGACGCTCAGCCGCGAGCGGTACATGGAGCAGCTCGGCGGCTTCACGGCGGCGCGGTACGACCCGGACGCGTGGGCCCGGCTGTTCGCGCGGGCGGGGGCGCGGTACGCCGTGCTCACCGCGCGGCACCACGACGGCGTGGCGCTGTGGGACACCGCCCAGCGGGGGCTCTCGGTGGCCCGGGACACGCCCGTCGGCCGCGACCTGGTGGGCGGGTACGCCGAGGCGCTGCGGGCGCACGGGCTGAAGGTCGGCCTGTACTACTCGCACTCCGACTGGTCGCACCCGGACTACCCGACCACCCGGCACCCCGACCCGGAACCGAAGCACGCCGCGGCCAACGACAACCGGTTCAGCGCCTGCGCGCCCGGCGCCGAGGACCCGGCGGCGTGGGACCGCTACCTGGCCTACCGCGACGCGCAAGTGGGCGAGTTGGTGCGCCGCTACCGGCCCGACCTGCTGTGGTTCGACGGGGAGTGGGAGCGGGCCGAGGAGCAGTGGGGGATCGACGCGCTCGCCGACGCGATCCTCGCCGTCCGCCCGGACACGGTGCTCAACGCCCGCATGCTCGGCCGCGGCGACTACGCCACTCCCGAGCAGGGGGTGCCGCTGCGGGCCCCCGACGGCCCGTGGGAGCTGTGCCTGACGGTCAACGACTCGTGGGGTTTCCAGGAGCGGGACCACCGCCACAAGTCGGTCGGCCAGCTCGTGCGCTACTTCACCGAGACCATCGGCGCCGGCGGCAACCTGCTGCTCGCCGTGGGCCCGCGGGAGGACGGCACCATCACGCCCGAGCAGACCACCCGCCTGGAGGGGCTCGGCGACTGGATCGGCCGGCACGCCGAGGCGGTGTACGGCACGGTCGCGGGGCTGCCGGCCGGACACCACTACGGTCCCAGCACCCTCTCCGCCGACCGCCGGAACCTTTACCTGACGTGCTTCGACGCGCCGCGCGAGACGGTGTCGGTGCGCGGGCTGCGCAACGCCGTGCGCCGGGTCACCGTCGTCGGCACCGGGGCGGAGCTCGGCCACCACGTCACCGGGGGCCTGCACGAGGTGCCCGGCGTGCTGTGGATCGACGCCCCCGCGGCCGCCGACGCCGACCCGTGCGCCACGGTGCTCGCCGTGGAGCTGGACGGCGAGCTCGACCTCTACCGCGGCACCGGGCGCGGGTGACCGGCGCCTCCCGCTGAGGGGCCCAGGCATCGGATGTCTGGGCGTCCCGCGGGGTGCGGGCCCGCGGGAGAGCGCTCCCCGGTCGGCGGCGACACGCCCGCGATCTGACACTATGTGCCGAGTACCGCGATCTCGCGGGGCGTGCCGTGCCTCCTGGCGGAGCCGGGCGCTCCGGCCGGCCGGGCCCGCACCGGCCCCGGCGGCGCACCGGCCGGACCGCGGGGACCATGACAGGCGTTGAGGGGGACCCCGGTGAAGCGCGACGTGGGCCGGACGACGAAGGACCTTCGCCGGCACAACCGCACCTCCGTCCTGACCAGGCTCTACCTGCACGGCCCGGCCAGCCGGGTGGACCTCATGCGCGCCACCGGGCTCAGCTCGGCCACCGTCAGCAACGTCGTCACCGACCTGGTCGCCGACGGCCTGGTCGCCGAGGCGGGACTGCTCGACTCCGACGGCGGCCGCCCGCGCACCCTGCTGGAGGTCAAGCCGGGGTACGGGCAGGTGGTCGGGGTGGACATCGGCGAGACCCACGTCCAGGTCGGCCTCTTCGACTGGACCCTCGACACCGTGGCGACGGCCACCTTCCCCATGGACGAGGGCCGTCCCGACCCGGCCGTGCTGGCCGGGCTCGTCACCAGCGGCATCGCCGAGGTCACCGCCAAGGCGGGCGCGGACCCGGCCGGACTGCTCGGCGTGGGCGTCGGCGTCCCCGGCACCGTCCTGCCCGACGGCCTCGTGCACGCGCCCACCCTCGGCTGGTTCGGCGCGCCCTTCGGCGGGCTGCTCGCCCCGCACGTCGCCGCGCCCTTCCACCTCGACAACTGCGCCCGCACGCTCGGCCAGGCGGAGATGTGGCGCGGCGCCGGTCGCGGCGCGGAGCGCGCGATCGTGGCCCTGCTGGCCGTCGGGGTGGGCGCGGCGGTCGCCACCGGCTCGCCCGGCGGAGTCACCAGCGCGACCAGCGAGTGGGGCCACACCGTGGTCGAGGCGGGCGGCGCCGCCTGCCGCTGCGGTTCGCACGGCTGCCTGGAGGCGTACGTCGGCGCGGAGGCGATCCTCGCCCACTACGAACGCACCCCCGGGGCCGGGGACCTGGGCTCCGGCGGTACGGAGCGGCGGGTCGCCGCGCTCATCGAGGAGGCCCGGGCGCCCGGCGCCGCCGCGGAGACCGTCCGGTGGGCGGCGGAGTACCTCGGGATCGGGATCGCCAACCTCATCAACCTGCTCGGCCCGGACCGCGTGATCCTCTCCGGCTGGCTCAGCCTCGCCATGGGGCCGAGCATGCTGCCGGCCGTCCGCGACGCGATGCGCCGGCACACCCTGGACTACCTGCGCGGGCACACCGCCCTCGAACTCGGCCGCCTCGGCCAGGAGGCGGTCGCCTTGGGCGCGGCCACCCTCCCGGTCCACGAACTCCTCACCTCCGGCGGCCAGTTGTAGGGGCGGCCCCTTTCAGCGCCGGCTCGCCTCCGGGCTCCCCCAGAGTTTCGCCTGGGAGGTACCCCCACCTTTCGACACCGGCGGGCCCTTCGGCTCCCCAGCGGAAAACGAGTGACGCGGGACGCTGACGTGCTCTGCCGGGCACAGCAAAAACCTCCGTCCGACCCATTGACCGCTGATCTGTTGCTACTTAGTTTAAGTCGCGTAAAAAGCGACCCGCGGCCACTGGAGTGCGTATGCGTGCCCTACCCGGCGATGGCCGGCTCTATATCGACGGGGCCTTCGTGCCCGCCGCCTCGGGGCGGGTCGGAGCCGTGGAGGAGAAGGCGACCGGCGCGCGGATCGGGTCGTACGCGCTGGGCGGCGCCGAGGACGTGGCGCGGGCGGTGGACGCGGCGCGGCGGGCGCAGCCGGGGTGGGCGGCGCTGTCGGCACCTGAACGGGCCGCGTATCTGCGGGCGTTCGGCCGCTGGCTGGAGGACCACTACGAGGACCTGGTCGAGCAGAGCATGCGCGAGACCGGCGGCGTACGGGCCAAGGGCGAGGACGAGGTCGGCACCAGCATCCGCCAGCTCGCCCTGTCCGCGGTCCAGGTGAGCGAGCACGCGGGGGACATCCTGCCGCCGTACAAGGCGGGCAAGCTCTCGCTGTCGCGGGCGGTGCCGCTCGGCGTGCTCGGGCTGATCACGCCGTGGAACTACCCGATGAACCTGGCCATGCGGGCGGTCGCGCCCGGCCTGGCGTTCGGCAACACCGTGGTGCTCAAGCCCGCCGAGCTGACCCCGGTGATCGGCGGCCAGGTGCTCGCCGCCGCGGCGGACCACGCCGGACTGCCGCCGGGCGTGTTCAACGTGGTGACCGGCGACGGCCCCGAGGCCGGCTGGCCGCTCGCCCGCCACCAGGGCGTCGACATGCTGGACTTCACCGGCTCGCGCGAGGTCGGCGTGGCCATCAGCCGCGCGGCGGCGGGCGAACTGCGCGACATCCGGCTCGAACTCGGCGGCAGCAACGCCTTCGTGCTGCTGGACGACGCAGACGTGGAGCTGGCGGCGGGCTGCGCCATGATCGCCTCGCTGGAGTTCCAGGGGCAGACCTGCATCAGCGCCAGCCGGCACATCGTGCACCGCGCGGTGGCCGCCGCGTACCTGGACGCGCTGGTCGTGCGGACCACCGCGCTCAAGGTGGGCGACCCCTTCGCGCCGGGCACCGCGCTGGGCCCGATGATCAGCGCGGCCCAGGTGGACCGGCTGCACCGCACGATCGTCGAGCCGTCGCTGGCGATGGGCGCGAAGCTGCTCACCGGGGGGACCTTCGACGGGCTGTTCTACCGGCCCACCGTGCTCGCGGACGTCACCCCGGAGATGCCCGCCTTCCGCGAGGAGGTCTTCGGCCCGGTCGTTCCGGTGACCGTGGTGGACAGCGAGGAGGAGGCCGTCGCCCTGACCAACGGCCTTCCCATGCTGATGAACTCGGTCTTCACCCGCGACCTGGTCCGCGGCCTCGCGGTCGCCGAGCGGTTGCAGGCGGGCGAGGTGCACGTCAACGACGCGCACGCCCGGCACGGCGCGGAGAACCAGATGCCCGGCTTCACCCGCCGCCAGTGGATCGGGGTGCAGCGCACCCCGCTGAACCTTCCCGACTGGGCCCAAGCGCCCGCCAGGCAAGAGAGCTGAGGACAGCCATGAGCGTGATATCGGCACGAGGGCGGGTCGCCGCCGCGGCCGCGCTGAGCGCGGGACTCCTGGTCCTGACGGCGGCCTGCGGCGGCGGCTCGGACCACAGGAGCGGCGACGGCGCGGCCAAGCCCCACGGCAGGGTGACGCTGACCTTCTGGGCCTGGGACCCCAACATCGGCAAGGTCGTCGACCAGTGGAACGCCGGCCACCCCGACATCCAGGTCAAGCTCTCCAACCCGGCCGGCGGCGACCAGCTGGTGGCCAAGATGATCACCGCCCACGAGGCGAAGAACGGCCCCGACATCGCCAAGGTCGAGTACCAGTCGCTGCCCGCGCTGGTCGCCAAGGGCGTGGTCCGCGACATCACCGGCTACACCCAGGACACCGTCAAGGACTTCGACGCGGCGACCTTGGACAGCACCCGCTTCCAGGGCAAGGTCTACGGCGTTCCGCAGGACTTCGCCCCGCTGATGCTCTTCTACCGCGTCGACCTGTTCAAGAAGTACGGCCTGAAGGTGCCCACCACCTGGGACGCGTACGCCGCCGAGGCCAAGACGCTGCGGCAGAAGGACCCGAAGGCCCGCCTGACGAACTTCGACGCGGCCGACCCGGGCTGGTTCACCGGCCTCGCCCAGCAGGCCGGCGCCAACTGGTGGACCGCCGACGGCGACAGCTGGAAGGTCGGCATCGACGACGCGCCCACCCGGAAGGTCGCCGCGTTCTGGCAGCAGATGGTCGAGGACGGCAGCATCGCCAAGAACCCGTCCTTCTCCCCGCAGTGGAACAAGCAGATGAACGACGGCTCGCTGCTGACCTGGATCTCCGGCGCCTGGGCGCCCGCGCAGCTCGGCGGCATCGCACCCGCCACCAAGGGCAAGTGGGCCGTCGCGCCGCTGCCGGCCTGGACGGCGGGCGACAGGACCACCGGCATCTGGGGCGGCTCGGCGATCACCGTCACCTCGGACTCCGCGCACCCCAAGGAGGCCGCCGAGTTCGCCTCCTGGCTCAACACCGACAACACCGCGGTGACCGCCCAGGTCCAGGACATCAACATCTATCCCGCGGCCACCTCCGGCCGGGCGCTGCCCGTCCTGAAGAACCCGCCGGCCTTCTTCCCGAACCAGCCGGACTTCTACCAGCAGGTCGAGCAGGTCGCCGGCAGCGCCCGCAGCTTCCCGATGTGGGGGCCGAACGTGACCGTGACCTTCACCGGCTACACCGACGGCTTCGGCAAGGCACTCCAGTCCGGCAGCTCCTTCAGCGACGCGCTCACCACCATCCAGCACCAGAGCGTGGCCGACATGAAGAAGCAGGGATTCACGGTCGGCTGATGGCGGCCCCCCCACCACCACCAGAGCGCGCAGGACCGGCGGGTTCCCGTACCTGCTGGTCCTGCCCGCCGTGCTGCTCTTCGCGGCCTTCGTCCTGGCCCCCGGCGCCTACGCCCTCGTGCTCAGCTTCCAGCGCAGCAAGGTCAACGGCGGCCTGCTGGGCGGCGGTACGCACACCGTCTTCGCCGGCCTCGCCAACTACCGCGAGGTGTTCGGCGACTCCGAGCTGTGGTCCGGCGTGGCGCGCATGCTGCTCCTCGGCGCGATCACGGTGCCCGCCACGGTCCTGCTCGCGCTGTTCTTCGCGGTGCTGCTGGACCTGCCGCACACCCGGCTCACCCGCTTCACCCGGCTGACCATCTTCCTGCCCTACGCCGTGCCCGGGGTGATCGCCTCGCTGATGTGGGGCTTCCTCTACCTCCCCGCCACCAGCCCGATCGGCGGCGACCGGGTGGACTTCTTCGGCCGGCTGGCCGTCTACTTCTCGGTGAGCAACGTGTCGGTGTGGAGCGCGGTCGGCTTCAACATGATCGTCATCTACACCGCGCTGCGCGCCCTGCCGCCCGAACTGCACGAGTCCGCGCGGATGGACGGGGCCGGCGAGTGGCAGATCGTGCTGCGGGTCAAGGTGCCGATGGTGCTGCCGGCCGTGGTGATGTGCACGCTCTTCTCCGCCCTGGCCGCGCTCCAGGTGTTCAACGAGCCGAACACCCTCAAGCCCCTGTCCAACGCCGTCTCCTCCACCTGGGTCCCGCTGATGAAGATCTACGACGACGCGTTCGGCAACTCCGACATCCACTCCGCCGCCGCCACCTCCGTGGTGCTGACCGTCGCCGCCCTCGCGGTGTCCTTCGTGACGGCCCGGGTGATCCAGTCCCGGATCCAGCAGGAGGCCCGGTGACCACCGCGACCGCCGCCCCCACCCGCGCCCGGGAAGCCTCCGCGAACCCGCCCGGGCCGTCCCGCCGCAAGGTGGCGCTGCTGCCCACCGCCGCCCTGGTGCTCGGCGCCGTCTACTGCGTCGTGCCGACACTGTGGATCCTCATCGCCGCCACCAAGTCCCGCACCAAGCTCTTCTCCACCGACACCTACGTGCCGTCCCTCGACCTGGGGCTGGTCCGCAACATCCGCGACCTGTCGGACTACCAGGGCGGCATCTTCTGGCGCTGGATGGCCAACAGCTTCTTCTACGCCACCGTGGGCGGGCTGCTGGCCTCCTTCGTGTCGGCGGCGACCGGCTACGCGCTGGCGAAGTACGCCTTCCGGGGCCGTACCGCGCTGTTCAACACCATCCTGGCCGGGGTGCTGCTGCCGCAGATCGTGCTCGCGGTGCCGCAGTACCTGATGCTGTCCAAGGCCGGGCTGACCGACAGCATGGTCGGCGTGCTCCTGCCGCAGCTCTACAACCCCTACGGCATCTACCTGTGCCGGATCTACGCCCAGTCGGCCGTGCCGGACTCGCTGCTGGAGGCCGGGCGGATCGACGGGGCGGGCGAGGGCCGGCTGTTCTTCTCGGTCGGCCTGCGGCTGATGGGCCCGGGCCTGGTGACGGTCTTCCTGCTACAGTTCATCGCTATCTGGAACAACTTCCTGCTGCCGTTCGTGATGCTCACCAGCGACGACAAGTTCCCCCTGACGGTCGGCCTGTACAGCCTGCTGCGGCACGGCGCGGCGGAGGCGTCGCTGTACTCCCTGGTGATCACCGGGACCCTGCTGTCCGTGCTGCCGGTGATCGCGCTGTTCCTGTCCCTCCAGCGCTTCTGGCGGATCGACCTGGTGACCGGCGCCCTGAAGTAGCCCCGGGCGGGCCCCGCGAACCCGGGGCCCGCCACCCGGTGCGGGGAAACGACCTGGGAAAACGCCGGGAAACCGTCTGGCCGCGGGTGCCGTCCGGCAGAGTGTGCGGCATGCTGCCAGAGTTTCCCTCGCCTCACGACCCGCACGTGCGCCACTTGCGTCACTTGTTCCTGGCCGTCGTCACGGGAAGCTTCCTTTTCCTCATCCCCTGGATCGGCTATCTCTCGGTGACCCTGCCGGACCACCACGAGGTCAGCCAGTGGCGCTTCGCGTGGGTCGGGTTCGACGGCGCCCTGATCGCCGCCCTCGGCATCACCGCGCTGTGCGCCTGGCGGCGGCTCCAGATCTTCATCCCCTGGGCCGTCATCACCGCCACGCTGCTCTGCTGCGACGCCTGGTTCGACATCGTGCTGGACTGGAACGGCGGCCTGAGCCCGGCCATGCTCTCCGCCGCCTGCGCCGAACTGCCGCTGGCCGCGCTGCTGGTGTACGTGGCCCGCAAGATGATCCGGCTCACCGTCATCATCGCCTGGCACCGGGCCGGCCGCCCCGGGCCGGTGCCCACCCTGTCCCGGATGACGCTGATCAAGCTCGCCGCGGAGGAGTCCGAGCAGGAGCGCCCGTGCCCGCTGCCCGCGGAGGGACCCCGGCGCGGCACCGGCCACCCGCGGGCGGCGCGGCCCGGCCCGCACGCACGCCCCGGCGGCGCGCAGCCGTACAAGCACGACCGCGACCACCGCCAGGGCGACCCGGCCCGCGGCGGCCACCGCGACCCCGACCCCGACCCCGGCCCGGACCACCGACCCGACGGAGAACGCCGATGACCCGGCCCGCCGGCACCACGCCGTCCGGCCCGGAGCCCTACGACGTGCTCGTCGTCGGCGGCGTCGGCGTCGACACCATCGTGCGGGTCGACGAGCTGGCCGTGCCCGGCGGCGACTGCGTGCACGTGCCGCCGATCCGCGACTACCCCGCGCACACCGGCAACGGCGTGGCGCTGGGCTTCCACGCGCTGGGCCTGCGCACCAAGTTCGTCGACTTCCTCGGCGACGACGTGCAGGGCCGGCTGATCCTGGAGCGCTACGCCGCCGCCGGGCTCGACTTCAGCCACCTGCCCGCCCCGGCCGGCACCCCGCGCAGCGTCAACCTCGTGGACCGCGAGGGCCGCCGCTTCTCCTTCTTCGACGGCCGCCACCCCGCGGACCTGCGGTTGCCGCGCGACTTCGTCCTGCCCCACCTGGAACGGGCCCGGCACGTGCACGTCTCCCGCTCGCACGTGGGCCGGGACGTCTTCGCCGAGGCCGCCGCGCTGGGCCGTACGGTCTCCACCGACCTGCACGCGTGGGACGGCGAGGACTCCTCCGCGCACCCGTGGGCCCACGGCGCCGACCTGGTGTTCCTCAGCGCGGCCGCGGTGGGCGAGCGCGTCGCCGAGGTGATGCGGGGCATCCTGGCGCACGGCCGCGCCTCGCTGGTGGTGGCCACCGACGGCGCCGCGGGCTGCCACGTGTGGGAGCGGGGCGCCGAACTCCCGCGCCACTACCCGGTGGTGGTGCCGGAGCGGCCGGTGGTGGACAGTAACGGGGCCGGCGACGCCTTCGTCACGGCCTTCCTGCACACCCGGTTCGCCGGCGGCGACCTCGACGCCTGCGTGCTGGCCGGATCGGTCTCCGGCGCCTACGCCTGCGGCTGCCCGGGCACCCACGAGGAGGTCATCGGCGCGCGCGAACTGGCGGCGGCCGTCGCCCGGGCGCGCTGGGCCGAGCCGGTCGCTCCGCCGGCCGCCGGCCGGTCACGGGCGTAGCCGGGGCGGCCGGGAGGTGTCGGCGCCCGCCGTCCCCAGGGGTGGCGGGCACCGGGTGCTCACCCCGCCTCGATCCTCCGGACGACCGTGTCCAGGGCCGCGTCCCGGGACCCGTACACCTCGCACACCGGGCTGCCGCTGGGGGTGCGGGTGTGGTCGATCTCCCACAGGCTCATCTCCGAGCCGTCACCCAGCAGGAAGGCGTGCTCGTAGAGCGTCCAGGACACCGGGCGGCCCGCGACGACCGCGCTGCGCCGGGTCACGATGCTGATGGTGTGCGCGGCGGCCGCCCGTAAGCGCCGACGCACCTCCTCGCCGGGCGCGTTCGGATTGGCCGCCCGGCGCAGCAGGCGGAAGGCGTGGTCGGGCGAGTCGTGCTCGGTGTAGGAGCGCGGCCGGCCGCCCGGGCCGGGCGGCGGTTCCTCGATCTCGGCCGGGTCGGGCTCGAAGTCCCGCCGGAGGGCCTCGTACGGGGGCTCTCCGGTCACGTCGGCGGACGGCCGCGGGGTTCCGAAGGCCGTGTCGGTCTCCCACTCGGCGACGGCCAGGTCCTCGCGGTCGGTGAAGACCGCGTAGCGCACCACCGGTTCCGGCCCGGTGTCGTGCTCCAGCTCCCACAGCACCCGCACGTTCCCGTCGGGGAGCAGGAAACTGTGCCGGTACGTGCGGCGGTTGAGGGGCCGCGGCGCCCCCTTGGCGTGCCGACTGGACTGGAGGCCGCAGAAGTGCATCAGCGCCGCACCCACTCCGGTGAGGTGGGGGGCGGCCCGGTCGCCGTTCTCGGCGCGTAAGAGCAGGGCCGCCAACTGGTCGGCGGGCCGGCCCCCCGCCCGTACGACGTCCGTGTCCCGTGTGCGTGCAGGATCTGCTCCCATACGGCCCTCCCGCTCCGGTGCCGTTCAACCCCTGCGGCCACTCAGGGTAGTAGCGCTGTAGCCGATTGCGCCCACCAAAGACAAGAATCCTGGGCGCATGCGCCGGATCGCACGCCCCCGGGCGCGGGAGCACGGTGGTTCAGCCTTCGCGCCGGGCGCACCACAGGAGCGCGCCTTCCAGGTGGCGGCGGAAGTCCGGGTCCGCGTAGGCGGCCGGCAGGTGGCCCAGCGCGGTGTAGAACACCCGCCCCGCGCCGCGTTCGTGACACCACACCAGCGGGTGTTCGGCGCCCATGGTGCCGCCGTCGTACGTGCTCTCGTCGACCGAGGCGAGCACACGCACCTTGTGCGCGGGCGGTCCCGGGCGGAAGTCGTACCACTCGTCGGTCCACCGCCAGGCCGCCGGGAGATGGGCCGTGGCCGGGTGCTCCCGGTCCGTCACGGCCACGGTGGCGGGCTGGATCTCGGGGTGGCGTGCGAACCGCGCGCCGAGCAACTCGCCGTAGTACGGCCAGCCGGGCTCGGCGCAGGCCGCCGCGTGCACGCCGAGGAAACCGCCGCCGCCCGTCACGTGGCCGCGCAGCGCCGCCCGGGAGCCCTCGTCGAGCACGTCGCCGGTGGGGGAGAGGAAGACCACGGCGGCGCATCCGGCGAGCACGTCCGGTCTCAGGTCGCGCGGGTCCTCGGTGTGCCGGGTGCGCAGGCCGTGCGGCGAGGCGAGGTCGGCGAGCGCGGCGGCGCCCGGGCCGATCGAGTCGTGCCGGTAGTCGGCGGTCGCGCTGAAGACGAGGATTCCGGTGCGTGCGGGCATGCGTCCCCCTCCGTTCGGCCCCCGCGTGGAAGGGACCCTATCCTCTCCGCCACACGGCGAGCCCGGCGCCGGCGCTCCTGGTCATAGCCGCGGGTCCAGCCAGTGCCTGCGGCCGACGCTGATGATGCGCATCCGCAGCCGCGCCTCGCGCAGGACCCGCTCGCGGGCCGCGGGGTCGGGCGTGGCGGTGGCCTGCGCGCCGTTCTGTGCCGTGTCCGGTGCCGCGGTCGATCGCGTGTCCGGTGCCGTCGTCGGGTTTTCGGCCGGCCCCTCGGAGGCTTCGAGCAGCGCGCACGCCGTGGTCACCATGTGGTCGACGTACAGCCCGGCCAGGACCCGCAGGTCCTCCCGGTTCCAGCCGGCCGAGGCGGGCTGGCCGGCCAGCCCGGCGGCCACCTCGTCGGTGAAGCGCGCCAGTTCGGCCGCGATGGCCTCCCGCACCGCGCGCACCCCGCCGTGCCGTTCGCGCGCGATGAAGCGGATGTGGGCGCGGTGCTCGTCGACGTAGGCGGCGGTCACCGCGACCGTGCGGTCGATCAGGGCGTCGGGTGACGCGTCGTCGGCGCCGTCGGCCAAAGTGGCGCGGACCACCGCGTGCAGGCTGGCCAGCGCCTCGCCGACCAGCGCGACCCCGAGGTCGGCCATGTCGGGGAAGTGCCGGTAGAAGGCAGCGGGGGAGACGCCCACCGCGCGGGTCAGTTCGCGCAGGCCCAGGCTGCTGAGGTTCTGGTGCTCCAGCAGGCGCAGCCCCTCGTCCAGCAGGGACTGCCGGGTCTGCCGCTTGCGTTCCTGCCGGATCCCCGGGGTGTGACTCATGTCATTCAGTAAACAACTGTTCTCTCGACTTGGCCAGCCTAGACTGGAGAAGTCAGTGAACAACTGTCAGCCGAAACCTCAACGTGCCGAAAAGGGAACGCAGATGAGCCTCGTCGTCCTGCTGCTGGCGATGGGCATCCTCCTGGGTGCCGCCGCCCACATCCCGCTCACCGTCTTCACGCTGGCGGCCGCCGCCGTCACCGCCTGGCTGCTCGGCTTCGCGGTCCGCGAGCGGTTCGGCCGTCAGCGCTGAGCCCCCTCGCCACCGACCCGACAGCTCCGGAAGGGAAACCCGTGAACACCGCAGCCCACCCGCTCACCGCGGACCGTCCGGCCGGACGGGGGGACGGCGAAGGCCGCGCCCCCGAAGGCGCGGCCCCCACCCGCGACGCCGACGGCATGGCCGTCGCGTCCTTCCTGCTCGGCCTGCCCGGCCTGATCGTGCTCAACTTCGTGCTCGGCCCGGCCGCCGTCGTGCTCTCCCTGACCGCGCTCTCCCGCGGCACCCGCCGCCGGGGACGCGCCCTGCTCGGCCTCGTCCTGGGCGTCGCCGACCTGCTCGTCCTGACCGGGCTGATCATCGCCGACCACGGCGTGATCTGGTCGTTCGGCTGATGCCCCGGCCGGGACATCGCCGCGGACCTCAGCTCAGGTCGATGCCCGGGTACAGCGGGAAGCCCGCCAGCAGGTCCGACGCGCGCTTGGCGACCTGCTCGGCCACCGCGCCGTCCAGCTCGTAGTTCGCCTTCGACCGGCCGCCCTTGGGGGACGCCGCCGCGCTCGTGCCCGACAGCACCGTGTCGATCAGACCGGCGATCTCGTCCATCTCCGCCGTCCCCAGGCCGCGGGTGGTCAGCGCGGGCGTGCCGAACCGGATGCCCGAGGTGTACCAGGCCCCGTTCGGGTCCTGCGGCACCGAGTTGCGGTTGGTGACGATGCCCGCGTCCAGCAGCGCCGCCTCCGCCTGCCGGCCGGTCAGGCCGTACGACGTCACGTCCAGCAGCGCCAGGTGGTTGTCCGTGCCGCCCGTGACGAGCTTCGCGCCGCGCTTGAGCAGGCCCTCGGCCAGCGCCCGCGCGTTGTCCACCACCGCCTGGGCGTACGTGCCGAACTCCGGTCGCCCCGCCTCCGCCAGCGCCACCGCCTTGGCCGCCATCATGTGCGGCAGCGGGCCGCCCAGCACCATCGGGCAGC
This sequence comes from uncultured Actinomycetota bacterium, assembly GCA_963756705.1. Taxonomy (GTDB): domain Bacteria; phylum Actinomycetota; class Actinomycetes; order Streptomycetales; family Streptomycetaceae; genus Actinacidiphila. The sequence goes on from CAVWOS010000015.1 coordinate 782,095, forward strand.
CGCGGTCCACGTGCTCGGCCAACGAGTCGTCGCACAGCACCATGCCGCCGCGCGGGCCGCGCAGCGATTTGTGCGTGGTCGTGGTGACGATCTGCGCGAACGGCACCGGGTCGAAGTCGCCGGTCAGCACCTTGCCCGCGACCAGCCCGGCGAAGTGCGCCATGTCCACCATCAGCGTGGCGCCCACCTCGTCGGCGATCTCGCGCATCAGGCGGAAGTTGACCAGCCGCGGGTAGGCCGAGTAGCCCGCCACGATGATCATCGGCCGGAACTCGCGGGCCGACGCCCGCAGCGCGTCGTAGTCCACCAGCCCGGTCTCCGGGTCGGTGCCGTAGCTGCGCTGGTCGAACATCTTGCCGGAGATGTTGGGACGGAAGCCGTGCGTGAGGTGGCCGCCCGCGTCCAGCGCCATGCCCAGCATCCGCTGGTTGCCGAACTCCGCCCGCAGCCGGGCCCAGTCCTGCTCGGACAGCTCGTTGACCTGGCGCACCCCGGCCCGCTCCAGCGCCGGGCTCTCCACCCGCTGCGAGAGCACCGCCCAGAAGGCGACCAGGTTCGCGTCGATCCCGGAGTGCGGCTGCACGTAGGCGTGGGCGGCGCCGAAGACGCTGCGCGCGTGCTCCGCGGCCAGCGCCTCCACGGTGTCCACGTTGCGGCACCCGGCGTAGAAGCGGCGGCCGATGGTGCCCTCGGCGTACTTGTCGCTGAACCAGTTGCCCATCGCCAGCAGTACGGCGGGGGAGGCGTAGTTCTCGCTGGCGATCAGCTTGAGCATCTCGCGCTGGTCGGCGACCTCGGCGGCGATCGCGTCGGCGACCCGGGGCTCCACCCCGCGGATCACCTCAAGCGCGCTGCGGAAGGCGGTCGACTCGGTGCTGTGGGAGTGTGCGGGCTCGGCCATGCGGGTCCTCCGGAATCGGCATCGGGACGGCCCAGGCGCACGGCTCTTGATCTGCGGTACGAGCCGCTCCCCGATGGTTGAACCCATCCCAGCGCGCCAGTCACGGCTCTCGCCGAGCTTACCGCCTCGCCTGGTGGTCCGCGGCGGTACCCCGCGGCCGGGTCGCCGGGGCCGGGCCGGGCCGGCCGGGCCGCGGGTGTTTGGATGGGGACCGTCCGAGCACGCGCCCGGCGACGTACGACGGAGGAGACGACCCGTGAACGAGGCGCCCCGCGGCGGCAGCGGCACCCCACCCGTGACCACGCGGGTGGACGCGTCGGGAACCGCGCTGATCGAACTGGCCCGCCCCGGCGCCCTCAACGCCCTGGACCTGACCATGGTCCGCGCGATGACGGACGCGTTGCGGGCGTGGCGCGAGGACGACCGGGTCCGGTCCGTCGTCGTGCGCAGCACCTCGCCGAAGGCGTTCTGCGCCGGCGGCGACATCCTGGCGATGCGCACCGCCGGGCTGAACGGCGACGACGACGCAGTGGCGGAGTACTTCGGCGCCGAGTACGCGCTCGACACGATGATCGCCCGCTACCCCAAGCCGTACACCGCGCTCATCGACGGCTACGCCATGGGCGGCGGTCTCGGGATCTCCGTGCACGGGTCGGCCCGGGTGGTCACCGAGCGGGCCACGCTCGCCATGCCGGAGACGGCGATCGGCTTCTTCCCCGACATCGGCGCCAGCTGGTTCCTGCCCCGGCTGCCGGACGCGGTGGGCTGGTACCTCGGGCTGACCGGTGCCCGGATCTCCGGCGCCGCGGCCGTGGCCTGCGGTCTGGCCACCCACTACCTGCCCGCGGCCGAACTGCCCGCGCTGGAGGCGGGAGCTGATCACCTCGGGCGAGGACCCCGGCACGGTGCTCGACCGCTTCGCCGTCCCCGCGCCGGCCTCCGAACTCGACGGGCACCGCGAGTCGATCGCACACTGCTTCTCCGCGCCGTCTCTCGACGGCACAGCCGGGACGGCCGGGACGCGGGAACGACTGGCCGGGCTGGACGCCGACCGCGAGTGGGCCGACGAGACGCTGGCCCTGCTGGAGGGCGCCAGCCCGATGAGCCTCGCGATCACCTTCGACCTGCTGGGCGCCGGGGCGGACCCCGGCACGACCCTGGAGGAGTGCCTGGCCCGCGAGTTCGACCTCGCCCGCCGGACCGCCCGCGAACCCGACTTCCACGAGGGGGTGCGCGCCGCGCTCGTCGACAAGGACCGGCGGCCGCGCTGGTCCGCACGCGGCTGACCACCATGTGAGAACGGAATTCCGCCATCCGGACCACCGGCGTACGGTGAGCGTGCGCCCGCCCCACCCCGGCGGGTGCGGACGACGCGGACACCCGCACGCGAGCACGTGACGGCCGTGACGACGAGGTCGCGGCGGATTGGAGCGCCATGCCCCGGGAATGGGACGCCAGGACCTACGACTCCCTGCCGCTGCCGCACCTGGGCTGGGGGCGGCGCACCCTCGACCGGCTGCCGCTGCGCGGCGACGAGCGGGTGCTCGACGCGGGCTGCGGCACCGGCCGCGACACCGAGGGGCTGCTGGAGCGCCTGCCGCACGGCGGCGTGGTGGCCGTGGACGGATCCGTCCGCATGCTGGAACAACTGCGGGCGCGGCTGGCCGGCCGGCTGGACCGGGTCGAGGTGGTGCACGCCGACCTGACCGAGCCGCTGCCCTTCGAGGGCGAGGTCGACGCCGTCTTCAGCGTGGCCGCCTTCCACTGGATCGAGGACCACGCGGCGCTCTTCGCGGCCCTGGCCGAGCGGATGCGCCCGGGCGCCCGGCTGGTCAGCGACTGCGGCGGCCGCGGCAACATCGCCGCGGTCAACGCGGCCGTCGCCGAGGTGACCGGAAAGCCCTCCGAGGTCTGGGAGTTCGCGGGCGTGGACGACACCCGCGAGCGGCTGTCCGCGGCCGGCTTCACCGACCTCGACGTGCGGCTGCGCCCCGACCCGGCCCGGTTCGAGCCCGGCGAGCAGATGGAGTCCTTCCTCGCCACCGTGGTGCTCGGCTCCCACCTGGAGGCGATGGCCGAGGCGGACCGCGCGCCCTTCGTCAAGGCGGTGGCCGGACGGCTGGCCGAACCGGTGGCGGACTACGTGCGGCTGGAGATCTCCGCCGTCCGCACCTGACCCGCGCCCGCCGTCCCGGCGGTTCGCGGCCGGGGCGCGGGGCGGGAGCTGAACCGGTTGAGCGCGGCTTCTCGACCCGATGTCCGCGGTTCCGCGCCTCACCGGATTCAGCGTTGTTAAGGTGTGCGGTCCGATCATCGTCCGGCCCGCCGTCCGGGCCCCGCCACCATTGAGGCCGCATGAGCGAGCGCGCAGAGCGAACCGATCAGAGACGCGCCCCGGGAGGCCGTACGGCCGGACGTGAGCGGGCGGCCGCGTGAGCCCGGTGAAGCGCCCCACCATCGCCGACATAGCCGAGGCCGCGGGCGTCTCCAAGGGTGCGGTCTCCTACGCGCTCAACGGCAAGGCCGGCGTGTCGGAGCGGACCCGGGCGCGCGTCCTGGAGATCGCCGGGCGGATGGGCTGGCACCCCAGCAGCGCCGCCCGCGCGCTGTCCGACGGGCGCGCGGGCGCGATCGGGCTGGTCGTCGACCGGCCCGCGTGGGTGCTGGGCATCGAGCCGTTCTTCAACCAGCTGATCTCGGGGGTGGAGGAGGCGCTGGCCGCCACCGGCACCGCCCTGCTGCTCCAGGTCACCGAGGACGCCGGGGCCGAGGAGGCCGCCTACCGCCGCTGGTGGGGCGAGCGCCGGGTGGACGGCGTGCTGCTGGTGGACCTGCGCGAGGACGACCCGCGGCTCGGGCTGCTCGGAGAACTCGGCCTGCCCGCCGTGGTGGTGGGGCACGCGACGGGAGTCGACGGGGTGCCGTCCGTGTGGATCGACGACGGGACCGCCGTCCGCGACACCCTGGCGTACCTGACGGCGATGGGGCACCGCCGGATCGCCCGGGTGGCCGGGCCCGCGCACTTCGTGCACACCCGCGAGCGCGGCGAGGCGTTCGCGTCCGCCGCCGCGGAGCTGGGGCTGGACGCGGTGGCGTGCGCGCACACCGACTACTCCGGCGAGGACGGCGCCCGCGCCACCCGGCGCCTGCTGTCGGCCGCCGCCCGGCCCACCGCGATCGTCTACGACAACGACGTGATGGCGGTGGCCGCGCTCGGCGTCGCCCAGGAGATGGGCGTCGCCGTGCCGGCCGAACTCTCCCTCGTCGCCTGGGACGACAGCGAACTGTGCCGGCTGGTGCACCCCGCGCTCACCGCGGTCGGCCGCCGGGTCCCGGAGCACGGCCGGCGGGCCGTCGCGGCCCTGCTCTCCCTGATCGCCGGCGAGCGGGCCGGCGACGTGGAACTGGAGGCCCCCGTCCTCGTCCCCCGTGGCAGCACGGCCCCCGCCCGACACTGAATCCCCCCTCAGTTCTCCGTGGTCCAGACCAAGTTGCCCAGGTGGGAGGCAGGGGGCGCCGTGTTTCACGGTGTTTCATGAACGGGAAGGGTGCTGCGGCCCTTGACGGCCTTGTGGGCCGGGAGTTAAATCACGACGCGATTAAAGCCGTGAAACAAGTGCTGTAACGAACGTGCGGCCCCCCTCATCGCACGGCCGGCCATTGTTCGCGGTCTTTCATGTCAGGCCCATGCCATCTCGCCGAGAAAGGCAACGACCATGAGCGCAGCAACGCGCGCCCGCGCGGGCCGATCCCGCACACGGCGCACCCTCGTAGGAATGGTCACCGTGGCCGCCGCGGCCCTGGCGCCCGTGCTCGCCGTGCCGAGCACCGCGCACGCCGCGGGCGAGAGCGTCCAGGTGTACCTGACGACCACCAACGACTCCGGCGGCCGCAACGTCACCAAGGGCCTGGAACAGCAGACCCCGCTCACCTTCGCCGCGGGCACCGGCGGCTCCGGCCAGAACGTCACGGTGGACGAGAACACCCAGTACCAGCAGTTCACCGGGGCCGGCGCGTCCTTCACCGACACCGCGGCCTACCTCCTCAACTCCAGCGGCGCGCTCTCCTCCGCCACCCGCAACTCGGTGATGTCCAAGCTCTTCGACCCGGTCAACGGCATCGGCCTGAGCTTCGTGCGCAACCCGATGGGCGCCTCCGACCTCGCCCGCGGCAACTACACGTACGACGACATGCCCGCCGGGCAGACCGACCCGACGCTCGCGCACTTCTCCATCGCGCACGACCTCACCGACGTGGTCCCGCTCACCAAGCAGGCCCGCCAGCTCAACCCGAACCTCACGGTGATGGCCACGCCGTGGACCCCGCCGCCGTGGATGAAGGACAACGGCAGCTACGTCCAGGGCTGGCTCCAGTCGCAGTACTACGCGGCCTACGCGCAGTACTTCGTCAAGTACCTCCAGGCGTACCAGGCGCAGGGCGTCCCGGTGAACTACGTCTCGGTGCAGAACGAGCCCACCGTCGGCGGCGACTACCCGGGCGCGCAGTGGAACGGCTCGGGCCTGGACTACTTCACCGCGAACGACCTGCTGCCGGCGCTGCACTCGGCGGGTCTGTCCACCAAGGTGCTGGCCCTGGACTGGAACTGGGACAGCTACGCCAGCTACGGCGCCCCGGCCGTGGACGACGCGAGCGTCCGCAACGACCCCAACTTCGGCGGCATCGCCTGGCACGGCTACGAGGGCGACGTCGGCGAGCAGACCACCATCCACAACCAGTACCCGAACGTGCCGGCCTTCGACACCGAGCACTCCGGCGGCCTGTGGATCGGCAACCAGCAGAAGGAGGACATGGAGAACCTGATCGACTACACCCGCAACTGGGGCCAGAGCTGGGTCAAATGGAGTCTGGCGGTCGATCAGGGCAACGGTCCGCACAACGGGGGCTGCACCAACTGCACCGGCCTGGTCACCGTGCACAACGGCGACAGCCGCAGCGGACAGGTGGACTACACGATCGAGTACTACACGATGGGTCAGCTGACCAAGTTCGTGAAGCCCGGCGCCCACCGGATCAGCTCCAACGACAACTCCACCATCCGCAACGTCGCGTGGAAGAACCCCGACGGCTCCAAGGCCCTCATCGCCTACAACGAGTCCTCCTCCTCGCAGCAGGTGCGGGTGAACTGGGGCAACGAGTCCTTCGCGTACACCCTGCCCGGCGGCGCCTCGGCCACCTTCACCTGGGCCGGCACCCAGGGCAGCGGCAGCACCGGCACCGGGCACACCGGCGCCATCACGGGCTACGGCGGCAAGTGCGTGGACGTCGCCGGAGCGAGCGCCACCAACGGCGCCGCGGTGCAGCTCTACGACTGCAACGGCACCTCCGCCCAGTCCTGGACCGCGAGCGGCAGCACCCTCCAGGCGCTCGGCAAGTGCATGGACGTCACCTCGGCCGGCACCACCGACGGCACCCAGGTACAGCTCTACGACTGCAACGGCACAGCCGCCCAGCAGTGGACCAGAGGCGCCAACAACTCGCTGGTCAACGTGGGTTCCGGCAAGTGCCTCGACGCCACCGGACCGAGTTCGGCCAACGGCACGCGCCTGCAGATCTGGACCTGCACCGGAGCCGCCAACCAGCAGTGGACGGCCCCCGCGGCCTGATCCACCGCCCACCGACGGTCGGGCGGTGGCCCTCTCAGCGCCGCCCGGCCCCTCTGGGGGAAGAACCGCCGGCCCGTGCCCGCGCGCACGGGCCGGCGGCCCCGACGGAAACGCCGCATCCGACACGCCCGCCGCACCGCCGTCCGCCGCACGGAAACGTCGACGGAAGTTCGCCCGGCCGTTGACCCATGTGGCCCTGCGCGGGTGGGACGCACCGTCAGGTGCGCCCTAATCTGGACGAACCGTCACCTGCGACGAGGAGTCCCCCGTGTCCATCGCCCCCAACCAGGGCGCCCGCTGGCAGCGCGCGTCGGTCCGGTCGACGGCGGCGGTCGTGCTGCCGCTGGCGGCCGTCGTGGTGATCCTGGCGAGCAAGTGGACGCTCATCGGCTCCGGTGCCGGGCGGCTCGGCTCGGCCGACGGCTACTGGCTGTCCGCCGCGTGCCTGGCCGCCGTGCTGACCTGGGTGTGCTCGGCGGTGGCGCAGCAGGGCGCGGTGGTCGAGGAACTGCCGCCCGGACGGCTGCTGGCCGCGCAGTTCGCCGCCTCCGCGGCCAACCACGTGCTGCCCGCGGGGGTGGGCGGCAACGCGGTGATCCTGCGCTTCCTGGTCCGGCGCGGCCTGTCGCCCACCCGGGCGCTGGCCGCCCTCGCGGTACGGGCCTCGGCCGCGGTGGTCGGCCGCGTCCTGCTGCTGCTCGCCGTGCTCGCGCTCTTCCCCGACGCCCTGCACATCCGCCGGGTCGTCGCCGGGCGGCCGGCGCTGCCCGACCACCCGGTGCTGCTGGCGGCGGGGGCGGCGGTGGCCGTCGCCGGAGCCTTCCTGCTGCTCCGGTACGCCCGCCGGCTCGGCGCGCGGCTGCGCGGGTTCGTCCGCTCGGTCGGCCAGGACGTGCGGGCCGTGCACCACAGCGGGGCGCGGACGGCCGCGCTGTGGGGCGGTGCGCTGGCCTTCCCCGCGGCGCACGCCGCGGTGGTGGTCGCGGTGGCCCGGGCGGTGCACGCCGAGGTGCCGCTCGGCGGGGTGCTGGTGGCCTATCTGTGCGCGAGCACGGCCACCGGCTGGGTGCCGACCCCGGCCGGCCTGGGCTCGCTGGACGCGGCGCTCGCGCTGGCGCTGGTCACGGCGGGCGCCTCCGCGGTCGCCGCGACCTCGGCGGTGCTCGGGTACCGGCTGCTCACCACCTGGCTGCCGTTGGTCCCGGGCATGGCCGTGCTGGCCGTGCTGGTCCGCCGCCGCGAACTTTGAGGTACGGACCTTTGCCGGAACCCTTGACGGCCGACGGGTCCCCCGAGTTCAATCACGTCATGAACTAAGACGTGACGTAAGTGGTTCCGGCGTCACTTCGGCAACTCCCGTCCCCTGTGTGTCATCGAGACTCCGCGGACCGGGCCCCGGCGGCGGACGCCCGGTCCGCGGGACCTGCTCCCCGGCGTACGGTCACGGCTCCCGCGATGCAGCCGCGGCCGCCGCCGGGGAGCATTGAACTCCCGCCCCGATGCGGCTACTTGGCCTCCGCGTAGGACTTCACGACCCGGGTCTCCAGCGGGAACGGCACCGGAGTGCCGCCGAATACCAGGCGCCGGGCCTCGTCTCCGGCCGCCGCGACCGCCGCCTCCACCGCTTCGGCGAGCGGGGTCGGCGTGTGGACGATCACCTCGTCGTGCTGGAAGAACACCAGTCGCGGCTCGGGCCCGATCGCCGCGAGCTGGCGGCGCAGCGCCGCGAGCATCGCCAGCGCCCAGTCCGAAGCGCTCGCCTGGATCACGAAGTTGCGGGTGAACCGCCCCCACGAGCGCGCCGCCCGGCGGTCGGGCGAGGCGCCGTCGGCGGGATCGGCGGTTTCGGCGGGTTCGCTGAAGAAGCGCTCCGCGTCGGGTGCGGGGGAGGTGCGGCCCAGTTGGGAGCGGACCACCCCGCCCGCCTCGCCGGTCCGCGCCGCGGACTCCACCAGGGCCAGCGCGGCCGGGAAGCGGCGCCGCATCACCGCCAGCAACTGGCCCGCCTCACCGCTGGTCTGGCCGTACATCGCCGCGAGCAGGCCGATCTTCGCCCGCTGGCGGTCGCCGGCGAAGGCGTCCAGCGCCAGGGCCGCGTACAGGTCCCCGGCCGCCGCCGCCCGCGCCAGCCCCGCGTCCCCCGACATGGCCGCCAGCACGCGCGGCTCCAACTGCCCGGCGTCGGCGACCACCAGCCGGTGGCCCGGATCGGCCAGCACCGCCGCCCGCAGCTGCCGCGGGATCTGCAGCGCGCCGCCGCCCCGGGTCGCCCATCGCCCGGACACCACACCGCCCACCACGTACTCGGGCCGGAAGCGGCCGTCGCGCACCCACGCCTCGCGCCAGGCCCAGCCGTGGGCGGCGTGGATGCGGGAGAGCTCCTTGTAGCGCAACAGCAGTGCGGCGGCGGGGTGTTCGACCTCGCGCAGCTCGTGCGAACGGGTCGAGCGCAGCTGCACCCCGACCCGGGCGAACGCGGGCAGCACCTGGGCGGGGGAGTCCGGGTTCACCGGGCGGCCCAGCGCCTCCTGGATCCGCCGGGCCATCTCCGCCAGCACCGCCGGCCGGGCCCCGCCCACCGGGCGCGGGCCGAGCAGGGCGGTGAGCAGGTCGTCGTGCGCCTTCGCGCTCCACGGCAGGCCGTCCCGGCCCATCTCCACCGCGGCCAGTGCCCCGGCCGACTCCGCGGCGCACAGCAGCCGCATCCGGTCCGGGTGCTCGCCCGCCGCGATCCGCCTGCGCTGCTCGGCGTGCACGGCCATCAGCGCGGTCAACGGGTCCGCGTCCTGCGGGAGATGGCGCCGGTCGGCGGCGAACAGCACCGGCTGGTCGTCCGCGCCCGGCTCCGGCGCGTCCTCGGGCTCGGGCAGCCCCCGCAGCCGGGCCCACGCCGCCCCGAGCGAGCGCGGGCGGTGGTGGCGGCCCTCCTGGCCCAGCAGCAGCGACTCGACGAGCTTCACGTCATGGCAGCGGGCCGGGCGCCCCGCCCCGCCGTCCAGCAGCCGCGGATACGTTTCATCGGTGGACGCCCACACCCAGCGCGGGCGCTCGGCCGCCTCCCGCCGGGCGACCTCCGCGGCCAGGTCCGGCACGGCGACGACCTCGGTCGCGGGCCGGCCGTCCGCGCCCACTCCGCACAGCCGTCCGCCGGACCCCAGCGGGTCCTCCACGACGGCGATCTCGGTCTCCACGCCCCGACCCTAGGCGGCACCACCGACACAACCCGTGCGGGGCACGCCCTCCCGGCCGCCCGTGGCGGGCGGCCGCCGCACCTTTGGGCGCGGCGGCCGCGGGGACCGCCTACTCCTTCGCGCCCCCGCCCTGCTCCGCCGCCACGGCCTTGTGCACCTCGGCCATGTCCAGCGACCGGGCCTGCGAGATCACGTCCTCCAGCGCTGCCTCCGGCAGGGCGCCGGGCTGCGCGAAGATCGCGACCTTGTCGCGGATGATCATCAGGGTCGGGATCGACTGGATCTGGAAGGCCGCGGCCAGCTCCCGCTGGGCCTCCGTGTCGACCTTCGCGAAGACGAGGTCGGCGTGCTTCTCGGAGGCCTTGTCGTACACGGGTGCGAAACTCCGACACGGCCCGCACCAGGCGGCCCAGAAGTCGATGAGGACGAAATCGTTGGATGACACGACCTCGTCGAAGTTCTCCTTGGTCAGCTCCACAGTGCTCATGCCGTCCTAACGGGCGGTACCCGCCGGAAATTCCGACCCGCCGGTCCCGGCCGTCACTCGTTCGGGTGGCCGTCCTTCCCGCGCAGTGGCGCGGTCCGGTCCGTCCTCGTTGGTCGGCATATGGCAGCTAGCAAGTGGATCCGCCAGGAGTTTCCGATGGCCGGTGCGGCGATCCCCCCGCCCACGCCTCCCCGCCCCGCTCGCCGAGTAACGGTTCTCCAGTCCCGCGACGCCCCCCTCTTCGCCGCGCTCGTCGCCCAGTGGCAGTCCGCCGGCCGCATGGTCCCCGGCCACCCCGACACCGAGTGGTCCGAACTCGTCGGAAGGGTCCCGCGGGTCACGGGAAGGTGAGGGACCGGCCCGCCGCGGCGCCTGCCGGGCGCCTCCCGCGGGCCTAGGGCAGCTCCTGGCCCGCCGGAGGGCCCGCGTAGAGGCCGGAGGGCCGGAGCCGGAGCGGCGGGGCGGTGTACTCCTCCAGGGCGTGGGCGATCCAGCCGGCGGTGCGGGCGAGGGAGAAGATCACCTCGCCCGCCTCGGAGGGCATGGCGCAGGCGGTGGACAGCACGCCGAGGGCCAGGTCGACGTTGGCGTGGAGCTCCGTGTGGCGCGCGGCGGTGGCCAGGACGTCCCGGGCGGCGGCGAGCGGCGCGGCCGCGGCCGGCAGGTCGTCGAGGAGGGCGAAGAGCAGGGCGGCCCGGGGGTCCTCGCCGCGGTAGAGGCGGTGCCCCAGACCGGGCAGGCGCTGACCCGCCCGCAGGTGCTCGGCGACCACTGCGGCGGCCCCGCGCTCGCGCACCTGCGTGAGCATGCGGTGGACCAGGGCGCTGGCCTGCCCGTGCAGGGGGCCGTCGAGCGCGCCGAGCCCGGCGGACACCACCGCGTACGGGTGGGCGCGGGCGGAGGCGGCGACCCGGGCGGCGAGGGTGGACGCGGCCAGGTCGTGGTCGATGAGCAGGGTGAGGGCGGTGTCCAGGACGCGCAGCTCGGCCTCGTCGGCGGGGAGGGCGGTCAGCCGGGACCACAGCCGGCGGGCCAGCGGACCGCTGCCGGGCTCCGGCCGTCCGACCGGCGGCAGCGCCTCGACCAGGACCGCGATCAGGTTGCGCGCGGAGCCGATCACCGCCTCTGGGGTGAGGTCGAACCGCAGCGGGTCTGCGCTCGCCGCCGCGATGACGGCCACCCGCAGCCGGTCCATCGGGCCGCACCCCTCGCCGAGGGCGTCGGCGGCCCTCCGGGCGGCGTCCAGCGGCTCCGGGGGAGCGGTGAAGCGCGTCCCCCGCCGCATCCGCCCGGTCCACAGCCAGTCGGCCACCTCCTCGTAGCCGTACGCCCGGGCCAGGGCGGTGGCGTCGACCCCGCGGAAGAAGACCCGGTCGGGCTCGATCAGGGTGATGCCCGTACGGATCCGGGCCCAGTCCTGGTCCGGGGCCGCCGCCTGGGCGTCGGGCGCGGACGGCCTGCCCCGCCGGGCGAGCGCGGCGACCTGAACGGGGTCGAAGGTGCTGCCCCGCCCGCCGGGCACCCGCCGGCTGCTGAGCAGGCCGCGGCTGACGTAGGCGTAGAGCGTCTCGGGCTTGACGCCCAGGCGGCGGGCCGCCTCCCGCGTGCCGATGCGCTGCTCGCCGCCGGCGCCCGTGTCCTGCCCGTCCACGGCGGAGCCGCCGCCCTGCCCCTCGGTCGTCATGCGCCTCACCGTATCCGCGTCCCGTTCCCGGCACCGTGCTCATGTTGATCTGAATCTCCAAAATCAACATTGACATCAACTCAATCAAGCATGGACAGTCAAGTCAAGACGCAAGGGAGGAAAACCGATGCCGACCACCCGCTCCAGCGCCCCGATCGAGGTACCCCGCGGTCTCAAGGGCGTCGTCGTCACCGACACATCGATCGGCGACGTCCATGGGGACGAGGGCTTCTACCACTACCGCCAGTTCTCCGCCGTCGAGCTCGCCGAAAGCCGCGGGTTCGAGGACGTGTGGCACCTGATGTTCCACGGCGAGCTCCCGGACACCGGTCAGCTCGCCGACTTCCGGGCCCGCACCGCCGCGCTGCGCCGCCTGTCGCCGGACGTGTCCGCCGCCCTCCCCGCCGTCGCCCGCGCCACCGCGCTGTCCGGCCCGCTCGCGGGGTTACGCACCGCCTTGTCGCTGACCGGCGCGTCCGCCGGGTTCCGGCCGCTGTACGACATCGACCCCGAGCGCCGCCGGGCCGACGCGCTGGCCGCCTGCGCCGCCGTTCCCACCCTGCTGACCGCGCTGTACCGGCTGGGGCAGGGGCTGGAGCCGGTCGGGCCGCGCGACGACCTGCCGCACGCGGCGAACTACCTGTACATGCTGACCGGCCGGGAACCCGACCCGGTGCGCGCCCGGGCGGTCGAGCGGTACCTGATCTCGACGGTCGACCACGGCTTCAACGCCTCGACCTTCACCGCCCGGGTGATCGCCTCCACCGGCGCGGACCTCGCCGCCTGCCTGGTCGGCGCGATCGGCGCGCTGTCCGGTCCGCTGCACGGCGGGGCGCCCAGCCGCGCGCTCGACACCCTCGACGCGATCGGCAGCCCGGACCGGATCGACGGCTGGCTGCGCGAGCGTGTGCTGGCCGGCGACCGGATCATGGGCTTCGGCCACCCCGTCTACCGCACGGAGGACCCGCGCTCGCGCATGCTCAAGGGCATCGCACGGACCTTCGGCGGCGACCTGGTGGACTTCGCGCTGCGGGTCGAGGAGCGCGCCGAGGCGATACTCGCCGAGCTCAAACCCGGCCGGGACCTGCACATCAACGTGGAGTTCTTCGCCGGCGTGGTCATGGAGCTGTGCGGGCTGCCGCGCGAGATGTTCACCCCGACCTTCGCCGCGGCCCGGGTGGTGGGCTGGAGCGCCAACATCCTGGAGCAGGCCGAGGACAGCAAGATCATCCGCCCGCTGGCCCGGTACGTCGGTCCGCCGCCGCCCCAGCCGGTCCCGCCCGCCCGTCCGGCGCCGGCCGCGTGACGCGGGGCGGACCACCCGCCGGGCCCCGGCCCGACCCGGGGCCGGACGCCCCGTGCGAGGCGGGGTGCCCGGCCTCATGCACAGGCCGGGCGCCGGCCTGATGCGCGACATACCTACCAGTCGGTAGGCTCCGGGGGAAGGCTCCGCCGCCCGGCGGGGCCGTCCCGTCCGGAGGAGTGGCAGCGTGCGCGCGATCCAGATCACCGAGTTCGGCGGCCCCGAGGTCATGCGCCTCACGGAGGTGCCCGACCCGGTCCCGGGACCCGGCCGGCTGCTGGTCGAGGTCGACTCCGCGGGCGTCAACTACGCCGACACGCACGCCGTGGAGGACTCCTACCTCTCCCGCAGCGCCCTGCCGCTCGTGCCCGGCGGCGAGGTCGTCGGACGCACGGCCGACGGCCGCCGGGTGCTCGCCCTCACCGACGGCGCGGGCGGCTACGCCGAGAAGGCCGTCGTCCAGGAGGGGCTGGCGCACGAGCTGCCCGACGACGTCGGCGACGGGCAGGCGCTCGCCCTCCTCGTCCAGGGCCTGACCGCCTGGCACCTGCTGCGCACCGTCGGACGGCTCGAGGCGGGGGAGAGCGTCGTGGTGCACGCGGCGGCCGGGGGCACCGGCTCCCTCGCCGTCCAGCTCGCCAAGGAGTTCGGCGCCGGCCGGGTGATCGCCACCGCCTCCACGAAGGAGAAGCGAGACGTGGCGCTGGGCCTGGGCGCCGACGCGGCCGTCGACCCCGGTCCGGAGGGCCTCACCGAGCGGCTGGTGGAGGCGAACGAAGGCCGCAAGGCCGACATCGTGCTGGAGATGACCGGCGGACCGGTCTTCGACGCCTCGCTCGCCGCCCTCGCCCCCTTCGGCCGGATGATCAGCTACGGCATGGCCTCGCGCACCCCGCCGACCCCGGTCGAGCCGGCCCGCCTCATGCGCGGCTCCCAGTCCGTCATCGGCTTCTGGCTCGTCCGCCTGCTCGGCCGCCCCGGGATGTACCACGAGCCCCTGGACGAGCTGCTCGCCATGGCAGCGGACGGGCGGCTGCGCCCGCAGATCGGCGCCGTCCACCCGCTGGCCGACGCCCCGCGCGCCCACGAGGACCTGCGGGCCCGCCGTACCACCGGGAAACTCGTCCTCGACGTGCGCGCCTGAGTGGCCCCGGCGGCCGGATCCGGGCGCGTCACGCTCTCGGCGGAACGCGCGGGACCTTCAGGACGTTGCATCGTTGGGTAAGGATGTCAGTAGGGCATCCGCCGCGCGCGGAGGTCCGACGGGCCGCGCCCGCGGCCCGCGCCCCCGGCACGACTCGGGAGGGCCAGTGCACCGAAATCGCTTCGCGCCCGACCGGGGACTGACGACCCGCATGGTCGTCACCATGTTCCTGATCGGACTTCTCTACGTCGTCTTCGTGGGCGTCCTGCTCGCCCTGCTGCGCGGCGCCTGGCCGCTGATCCTGCTCGTCGCCGGGCTGGTCTTCGTCGCGCAGTTCTGGTTCAGCGACAAGATCGCCGCCTTCAGCATGGGGGCCCACGAGGTCACCCCCGAGCAGGCACCCGAGCTGCACGGCGTCGTCGACCGGATCTGCGCCCTGGCCGACCTGCCCAAGCCGAAGGTCGCCATCGCCGACTCCGACATGCCCAACGCGTTCGCCACCGGGCGCGGCCAGAAGAGCACCATGGTGTGCGCCACCACCGGACTGCTGCGCCGTCTGGAGCCCGACGAGCTGGAGGGCGTCATCGCCCACGAGCTCTCCCACGTCGCCCACCGGGACGTGGCCGTGATGACCATCGCCTCGTTCCTGGGCGTGCTGGCCGGCGTCATGACCCGGATCGGCCTCTACAGCGGCCTCGGGCGGGACAACCGCGACCCGAACACCGCCATCCTCGCCCTGATCATCCCCCTGGTCAGCGCCGTCGCCTACGTCATCAGCTTCCTGCTGACCCGGATGCTCTCGCGCTACCGCGAGCTGTCCGCCGACCGTAGCGCCGCCCTGCTGACCGGCCGCCCCTCCTCGCTGGCCGCCGCGCTGACCAAGGTCAGCGGCCGGATCGCCGCCATCCCGACCGAGGACCTGCGCCGGTCCCAGCCGTTCAACGCGTTCTTCTTCGCCCCCGCGCTGAGCGCCGGCGCCACCGCCTCCCGCCTGCTGTCCACCCACCCCACCCTGGAGCGCCGGCTGGAGCAGCTGGCCCGGATCACCCGCGAACTGGACGAGCGCTGATGGGCCTGCTCGACGTGCTGCTCGGCCGCAGCAAGCCGGTCCGCCCCGACCTCGACCAGCTCTTCGGGCTCAGCTCCGCCGCCATCACCCTCGAGGCGGCGAGCGAGCTGCGGCCCACCGGGCTCGGCTCGGTGTGCTTCGCCGCCGTCGAGGGCGGTGCCTTCGCGGAGGTCCGCCAGGACCTGCATGAACTGCTCTCCGTGGAGTCCAGCCAGGACTCCTACGGCTACACCTGGCTGCTGGCCCGGCACGACCCTGCCGCGACCACCGACCTCGTCACGGACCTGCACGCTGTCAACTCGGCCTTGGAGTCCCAGGGCTTCGGGCCCCAACTGCTGTGCTCCCTGGTGGCCTTCGCCGCGCCCGACGGGCGCCGCCTCGCGCTGGTCTACCTCTACAAGCGCGGCACCTTCTACCCGTTCGCCCCGCTGCCCGGGGAGAAGCGCGACCACGCCCTGGAACTCCAGGTCAAGGCGCTGGTGGCCAACGATCTGCGCCTGGAGGAGGACCTCTCGCGCTGGTTCCCGGTCTGGGGGGCGCCGGGCCTTTCGGACTGACATCCCGTCAGGGGTTCGCCGCGCGCCCGCCGCGCCGTCCCGTATCGTGTCCGGCGTCGGCAGCAGTGGGGACCGGGTGAATGGACGCGAGCGACGTGGCACGGGGGAGGTCGGCGACCTCTCCCGCGCATCCGCTGGCCGACGTACGGCGCAGGCACGGCTGGAGCTACCAGGACCTGGCGCGGGTGATCGCGGACCACGCCCGCGAGCTCGGCGTGCCCATGGCCGCCCGCCGGGAGAAGGTCTGGCGCTGGGAGCACTGGGGTGTCGTGCCCGAGCCCGACAGCCAGCGCGCCCTGGCCCGCGCCCTGGGCGTGCCGCCCCGTGAGATCGAGCTGCGCCCCTGGCCGCGCTGGCTGCCCGCCCACGGCGGGATGCCCGACGGCCTGCCCTGGACCACCGAGGGCAGCCGCACCGCCCTGGCCGCACTCCTGGACGAGGCCGGCGCCGATCCGTGCGGGTTCCCGGTGGCCGAGGGCGGGGCGCTGAGGGACGCCATCGGCGACTGGGACGAGGCGGTACGGCCGGTCGGCGGCCAGACCGGCCCGTTACCCGGGGCGATCACGCTGCCCCGGCCCGCCGGCCCGCTCGCCCGGGTCCGGGTCCCCGAGCAGGCGGGGGCGCCCGGCGCGGTCGACGGCGACGTGCTGGACTGGCTGGAGGCCGGCGCGCTCGGCCTGCGCCGCCTCGACGACCGGCTCGGCGGCGCCGCCGTGCGCGACCGGGTGGCCTCCGACCTGCGGCTCGTGTGCGGGCTGCTGGACCGCCGGCAGGGCCGGCCGACCGAGCGGCGGCTGCTGCGCGTCGGAGCGGACCTGGCCCAGCTCGGCGGCTGGGCCGCCACCGACACCGGCCGCGCCGGCGCCGCCCAGCGCTACTACCTGACCGGGCTCCGGCTCGCCCACGCCGCCGAGGACCGCTGCCTGGCCGTGGCCCTGTGGGGCGGGCTGTCCCTCCAGGCGCTCTTCGCCGGCCGCCCGCAGGACGCGGTGGACGCGGCGGAGGCCGCGGTCCGCGCGGCCGGCGGCTCACCCCCGGCGGTCCGGGCACTGGCCGCCAGCCGGCTGGCCCGCGCCCATGCCGCGCGCGGCGCCGCGGGCGCCTTCCGGCGGGCCGCCGCCGAGGCCGAGCGGCGGCTGACGGCCGCCGCGCAGGACCCCGGGCCCGGCTGGCTGTACTGGCTCGACGCCGCCGAACTCGCCGCCCAGGACGGGCAGTCCCTGCTCGACCTCGGCGAACCCCGGGAGGCCGGACCGCTGTTGGAGCGCGCCCTGGCCGCGCAGGGACCGGTCTACGTCCGCGACCGGGCGCTCTACTCCGCCCGCGCCGCCCGCGCCCGGGCCCTGACCGGCGACGTGGACGCCGCCCGCGTGCTGGGCCGGGAGGCGGCCCGGCTCGGCCGGCACTGCGGCTCGCCGCGGCTGGCCGAGGAACTCGACGCGCTGCGGCCACTGCTGTGCCTCCGGTGAGGCCGGCGCGCCGTGGGCGCTCCGGCCGCCCGTCAGACCCGGGTCAGGCGGATGACGGGGATGTCGCGGTCGGTCTTGCGCTGGTAGTCCTCGTAGGGCGCGTACACGTCCAGCAGGTGCGGCCAGACCCTCGCCTTGTCCTCCTTGGAGAGAACCTCCGCGCGGGCTGCGAAGCGCTCGGTGCCCACCCGCAGGTGCACGTCCGGGTTCTCACGCAGGCTCAGGAACCAGACCGGATTCTGCGGCGCCCCGCCCTTGGAGGCGACGATCAGGTAGTCCTCGCCGTCACGCCCGTAAATCAGCACCGTGCGGTGCCATTCCCCGCTGCGGCGCCCCAGATAGTCGATCAGCAGGCACGGGGAGCCGTCCATGTCGACGGCCTCGGTGCCCTTCGACTCCTCGTAGCGCCGGGCCTGTTCGGCCACCCACGCCGAGGGGCTCGGCCGCACGTCGGCGGGGTCGTACGCGCTCTTGTTCATGGTGAGCCTCCATCAGAGGATCGGTCGGCTGCCGTCCAGCGTAGTTCCCGGCCCGGCGCGCCGGGGCCGACCCGCTGAGCGAGCGCTCAGTCAGACCTTGCCAAGAGCCGGGCGCGTTCCTAGCATCACGGATGTGACATCAGAAGTGTCAAACCCGGAGCACGCTCTCCCGTCCGGCCCCCTCACGGGCGTCCGCGTGGTCGAACTGGCCGGCATCGGCCCCGGCCCGTTCGCCGCGATGCTGCTCGCCGACCTCGGCGCCGACGTCGTACGCGTCGACCGGCCCGGCGGCCCGGGCCTCGGCATCGATCCGGCGCACGACGTCACCAACCGCAACAAGCGCTCGGTCCTGGTCGACCTCAAGGCGCCTGACGGCCCGTCGACCGTGCTCGACCTGGTCGAGCGGGCCGACGTCCTCGTCGAGGGCAACCGTCCCGGCGTCGCCGAGCGGCTCGGCGTCGGCCCCGAGCCCTGCCTGGCCCGCAACCCCCGCCTGGTCTACGGCCGGATGACCGGCTGGGGCCAGGACGGGCCGCTGGCGCACACCGCCGGGCACGACATCGGCTACATCGCGGTCACCGGCGCGCTCGGGATCACCGGGCCCGCCGACGGCCCGCCGTACGCCCCCGCCAACCTGCTCGGCGACTACGCCGGCGGCTCCCTCTACCTCGTCACCGGCGTGCTCGCCGCCCTCCACCACGCCCGCGCGCACGGACGCGGCCAGGTCGTCGACGCCGCCATCGTGGACGGCACCGCGCACCTGACCTCGATGCTCCATGGCATGCGCGCCGCCGGCGCCTGGCAGGACCGCCGCGCCGGCAACCTGCTCGACGGCGGCGCCCCGTTCTACGGCGTGTACGCGACCGCGGACGGCGGCCACATGGCGGTCGGCGCCCTGGAACAGCGGTTCTACGACGCGTTCTGCGCACTGCTCGGGCTGACCGGGCAGGAGGCCGGGCTGCGCGCGGACCCGTCCCGCTGGGAGGAGCTGCGCGCGGCCGTGGCCGCCCGGTTCGCCACCCGCACCCGCGCGCAGTGGACGGAGGTGTTCGCCGGCACCGACGCGTGCGTGGCCCCCGTCCTCTCGCTCGGCGAGGCGCCCGACCACCCGCACCTGGCCGCCCGTGGCACCTTCACCACCCACGAGGGAGCGGTGCAGCCCGCCCCCGCGCCGCGCTTCTCCGCCACCGCCACCTCGGTGCGCCGCCCGCCCGCGCTGCCGGGCACGCACACCGCCGAGGTCGCCCGCGACTGGGACGCCCCCGCGCTGCTGCGCACGGCGCCCACCGTTCCCGCCGGACCCCGGGCGGCCACCGGCGCCGCCGACTGACCGCCCCGCCCGCACCACCCACCCACCGCCCGGAAGCACCCTCACCGAAAGGCACGACGTTGAGCACCGACGCCTACGTCTACGACGCCGTACGCACCCCACGCGGGCGCGGAAAGGCGAACGGATCCCTGCACGGCACCAAGCCGATCGACCTCGTGGTCGGCCTCATCCACGAGGTCCGGCGCCGGTTCCCGGACCTGGACCCGGCCGCGATCGACGACATCGTGCTCGGCGTCGTCAGCCCGCTCGGCGACCAGGGCTCGGACATCGCCCGGATCGCCGCGGTCGCGGCCGGCCTGCCCGACACTGTCGCCGGCGTCCAGGAGAACCGCTTCTGCGCCTCAGGGCTCGAAGCGGTCAACCTGGCCGCAGCCAAGATCCGTTCGGGCTGGGAGGACCTCGTCCTGGCCGGCGGCGTGGAATCCATGTCCCGGGTCCCGATGGGCTCCGACGGCGGCGCCTGGGCGATGGACCCGATGACGTCCTACAAGGTCGGCTTCGTCCCCCAGGGCGTCGGCGCCGACCTGATCGCCACCCTCGGCGGCTGGAGCCGGCACGACGTGGACACCTACGCGTCGCTCTCCCAGGAGCGCGCCGCCGAGGCGTGGAAGGACGGCCGCTTCGCCCGCTCGGTGGTGCCCGTCACCGACCGCAGCGGCCTGGTGGTGCTCGACCACGACGAGCACATGCGCCCGGGCACCACCCCCGAGAGCCTCGCCGGCCTCAAGCCGTCCTTCGCCACCATCGGCGAGGCCGGCGGCTTCGACGCGGTCATCCTGCAGAAGTACCACTGGGTGGAGCGGATCGACCACGTCCACCACGCGGGCAACTCCTCCGGCATCGTGGACGGTGCCGCCCTGGTCGCCATCGGCAACCGCGAGGTCGGCGAGCGCTACGGCATGACCCCGCGCGCCCGCATCGTCTCCGCCGCCGTCTCCGGCTCCGAGCCGACCATCATGCTCACCGGCCCCGCCCCGGCCTCCCGCAAGGCGCTGGCCAAGGCCGGGCTGACCATCGACGACATCGACCTCATCGAGATGAACGAGGCGTTCGCCGGCGTGGTGCTGCGGTTCATGTCCGACATGGGGGTCGGCGTCGAGAAGGTCAACGTCAACGGCGGCGCCATCGCGCTCGGCCACCCGCTCGGCGCGACCGGCGCCATGCTCATCGGCACCCTCGTCGACGAACTGGAGCGCCGCGACCTGCGGTACGGACTCGCCACCCTTTGCGTCGGCGGCGGCATGGGCGTCGCCACCGTCGTCGAACGCCTCTGACCGCCTGCCCCCTCACGCGCCCCTCACGGATCAACGGAGCCCGAAGACCATGAGCGAGTCCACCACCATCCGCTGGGAGCAGGACGCCGACGGCGTCGTCACCCTCGTCCTCGACGACCCGGCGCAGTCCGCGAACACCATGAACGCGGCGTTCGCCGACTCCCTCGACGCCACCCTCGACCGGCTCGAGGCCGAGATCGAGGGCATCCGCGGCGTCATCGTCACCTCCGCCAAGAAGACCTTCTTCGCCGGCGGCGACCTGCGCGACCTCATCCGCGCCACCCCCGACACCGCCGAGGAGGTCTTCGCCGGCTCGATGCGCGTCAAGCGCCGCCTGCGCCGGCTGGAGACCCTCGGCAAGCCCGTCGTGGCCGCCATCAACGGCGCGGCCCTCGGCGGCGGCTACGAGATCGCGCTCGCCTGCCACCACCGCGTGGCCCTCGACGCCCCCGGCAGCAAGATCGGCTGCCCCGAGGTCACCCTCGGCCTGCTGCCGGGCGGCGGCGGGGTGGTCCGCACGGTGCGGCTGCTCGGCATCGCCGACGCGCTGCTCAAGGTGCTCATCCAGGGCCGCCAGTACTCCCCGCGGCGCGCCCTGGAGGCCGGCCTCGTGCACGAGGTGGCCGCCGACCACGACGAGATGCTGGCGCGCGCCCGCGCGTTCATCGACGCCAACCCCGCGGCCCAGCAGCCCTGGGACGTCCCCGGCTACAAGATCCCCGGCGGCACCCCCAAGTCCCCGGCCTTCGCCGCCAACCTGCCCGCCTTCCCGGCCAACCTGCGCAAGCAGCTCGCCGGCGCGCCCTACCCCGCGCCGCGCGCGATCCTCGCCGCGGCCGTGGAGAGCTCGCAGGTCGACATCGACACGGCCTTCACCGTCGAGGCGCGCTACTTCGCCGAGGTGGCCTGCGGCCAGGTCGCCACGAACATGATCCAGGCGTTCTTCTTCGACATGCAGGCCGTCAACTCCGGCGCCGGCCGCCCCAAGGACGTGCCGGTCCGCGAGGTCACGAAGGTCGCCGTCCTCGGCGCGGGCATGATGGGCGCGGGCATCGCCTACTCCTGCGCCCGGGCCGGGATCGACGTGCTGCTCAAGGACGTCACCCTGGAGGCGGCCGAGCGCGGCAAGGCGTACTCGGCGGGCCTGCTCGACAAGGCGCTCGCCAAGGGCCGCACCACCCCGGACAAGCGCGAGGAACTGCTGGCCCGGATCACGCCCACCGCCGACCCGGCCGACCTGGCGGGCTGCGACGCCGTCATCGAGGCGGTGTTCGAGGACGTGGCCCTCAAGCACAAGGTCTTCCAGGAGATCGAGGACATCGTGGCGCCCGACGCGCTGCTGTGCTCCAACACCTCCACGCTGCCGATCTCCGCCCTCGCCGAAGGCGTGCGGCGCCAGGACGACTTCATCGGCCTGCACTTCTTCTCCCCGGTCGACAAGATGCCGCTGGTCGAGATCATCCGCGGCCGCCGCACCGGCGACGAGGCGCTGGCCCGCGCCTTCGACCTGGTGCGCCGGATCCGCAAGACCCCGATCGTGGTCAACGACTCGCGCGGCTTCTTCACCTCCCGCGTCATCGGCCACTTCATCAACGAGGGCGTCGCCATGGTCGGCGAGGGCCTGCCCGCCGCCTCCGTGGAGCAGGCCGCCGCCCAGGCCGGCTACCCGGCCAAGGTGCTCTCGCTGATGGACGAGCTGACGCTGACCCTGCCGCGCAAGATCCGCGCCGAGACCCGGGCCGCCGTCGAGGCGGCCGGCGGCACCTGGCGGGAGCACCCGGCCGACCACGTCATCGACCGCATGGTCGACGAGTTCGGCCGACCGGGGCGCAGCGGCGGCGCGGGCTTCTACGAGTACGAGGACGGCCGCAGGACCCGGCTGTGGCCGGGCCTGGCCGAGCACTTCGCCCAGCCGGACGCCGAGGTGCCCTTCCGCGACATGCAGGAGCGGATGCTCTTCGCCGAGGCGCTGGACACCGTGCGGCTGCTGGAGGAGGGCGTGCTGACCTCGGTGGCCGACGCCAACGTCGGGTCCGTGCTCGGCATCGGCTTCCCGGCCTGGACCGGCGGCGTGCTCCAGTACATCAACGGCTACGAGGGCGGGCCCGCGGGATTCACCGCGCGGGCCCGCGAGCTGGCCGCCGCCTACGGGGAGCGGTTCGAGCCGCCCGCCCTGCTGGTGGAGAAGGCCGGGCGCGGGGAGCGCTTCACCGACTGAGCGGTCCGAGCGGTTCGGGGTGGGCCCGGCAGGGCCCACCCCACCCGGTCATGAGGAGGGCCGCGGGCCCGGCGGATCGGGCTCCAGGGGCCAGGCCCGCACCTCCTCCTTGAGGGTGCGCTGGAAGGTCGTCACCAGGGCCTGCACCACCAGCGGCTGCATCTGCCCCGACAGCGCCCGCATCTCCGCCAGCGAGCGCTGATCGCCGGTGCGGCCCGGCTCCCACACCTCCTCGTGGAAGATCCGGCTGATCTCCCGGGCCGCGGCCCGCGAGTGCGCGAGCATCACCTCCCGGGCGGCCCGGATCGCCTCCACAGGGACCGGCATGTCCAGCAGCCGCACGCCCAGGTGGAGCGTGCCCGGGTCCACCCGGAAGGTGTCGGGCCGGTCGGTGCGCTCCAGGACGTTCATGGCCGCCAGCCGGTCCAGGTCGGCGTCGTCCAGCGGGCGGCCCGCCCGGTGCTCCAGCTTCTCCCGGTCGATCTCCTGCACGCCCTCCGGCAGCCAGGACGCGACCAGGGCGCGGTGGATCGCCAGGTCGTGGGCGCTGATGTCCTCCGGCAGCTGCTGGAGGTAGCGGTCGATCGCGGCCAGGGTGAGCCCCTGGTGCTGCAGCTCCTCGATGAGCGCCAGCCGGGACAGGTGCTCCGGGCCGTACCTGCCCACCCGGCGGGGGCCGATCAGCGGCGGCGGCAGCAGGCCGCGGGCGCTGTAGAAGCGAACGGTGCGGACCGTCACCCCGGCGCGGGCCGCCAGTTCGTCGATGGTCAGACCGGTCTCGGGCACCGGAACAGTATCGCTGTGCCACCCGCGCTGTGAAAGACGCCCAGCCTCGTAGGACGGCGGCCCTCCGGCTCGTACGCTGGCCCGCGTGCGCCTTCGCCCGCCGCCGCGCGCGGCCTCGACCCTGCTCCTGGCGTGCGGTCTGCTCGCGGGCTGCCTCACCTCGTGCACGGCCGGCTCCGGCCCCTATGCGGCCGACCCGTCCCCCACGCGCAAACCGGGGGAGGGGGCGCCCGGACTCGGCGACCGGCTCTTCCCGGACGCGGGCAACGGCGGCTACGACGTCACCCACTACGGCCTCGACCTGTTCTACGACCCCGGGACCGGACAGCTGCGCGGGAACGCCGCCATCAGCGCGACCGCCACCGAGCGGCTGGTTCGGTTCAACCTCGATCTGACGGGGCTGCACGTGCGGCGCGTCACCGTCGGCGGCCGGGCCGCGCGGATCAGCAGGGACGGCTCGGAGCTCGTCGTACGGCCCGCCGCGCCCGTCGCCCGCGGCGCGCGCTTCGAGACCACCGTCTCCTACCAGGGCGTCCCCAGGACGCTCACCGACGCGGACGGCTCCCGCGAAGGGTGGTTCCGCAACGACGACGGTGCCCTCGCGCTCGGCGAGCCGATCGGGTCCATGGCGTGGTTCCCCGGCAACCACCACCCCTCCGACAAGGCCGCCTACGACATCACCGTGTCCGTGCCCGCCTCCCTCACCGCCGTCTCCAACGGCGAACTGGTCGCCGAACGCGCCGCAGGCGGCCGGTGGGCCTTCCACTGGCGCGAGGCCCGGCCCATGGCGAGCTACCTGGCCACCGTCGCCATCGGGCGCTTCGACGTCAGCCGCTCCCGCACCCCCGCCGGGCTGCCGCTCTACACCGCGGTGGACCCGCGCTCGGACGACGCTGCGTCCAAGGCAGCCCTGCGCCGCATCCCCGAGATCCTCGCCTGGGAGTCCGGCCTGTTCGGCAGCTACCCCTTCGGGTCCTCCGGCGCGATCGTCGACCACATGGCCGACGGGCGGGTCGGCTACGCCCTGGAGACCCAGACCCGCCCGGTCTTCCCCGGCGACGGCCCGCCGCCGGCCGTCGACCTGTCCACCCTCGTGCACGAACTGGCCCACCAGTGGTTCGGCGACTCGGTCACCCCCAGCGCCTGGCAGGACATGTGGCTCAACGAGGGCTTCGCCACGTACGCCCAGTGGCTGTGGGCGCAGCACGAGGGCGGGCCCAGCGTGGACCGGAGCGCGGCCGCCGCCTTCGCCGACCCCGCCAACCGCGCCTTCCCGCCCGCCTCGCCGCCCGCGGTCGCCGCCGTCTCCGGGCCGCCGGTCTACGGCGGCGGCGCCCTGGTGCTGTACGAGCTGCGCCGCGCCCTCGGCGAGCGCGTCCAGCTGCGCATCCTGAAGGACTGGGCCACCACCCACCGCTACGGCAACGCCTCCACCGCCGACTTCACCGCCTTCTGCGCCCGCTACACCTCGCGCGACCTCGGCCCGCTCTTCGACACCTGGCTGTACGGCAGGAGACGGCCCGACCACCTCTGACCGGGACGGGGGCCGCCCCGCCCCGCGGACCGTGCTCGCCTGCCCCACCGACCGTCACCCCGGCGTCTACGATGCAACACAAACGCCGGGCGGCGAGCAGCGCGCCCGTGCGCGGAAGGCGAGCATGAGGAGCGAGACCATCAGCGCCAACGGTTCGGTCGAGACCAGGATCGCCGGGGAACTCGGCGTACGCGAAGGACAGGTGCGGGCGGCCGTCGACCTGCTCGACGGCGGGGCGACCGTGCCGTTCATCGCCCGCTACCGCAAGGAGGCCACCGGCGCCCTCGACGACGCCCAGCTGCGCACCCTTGAGGAGCGGCTGCGCTACCTGCGCGAACTCGACGAGCGGCGGGCGGCGATCCTGGAGTCCGTCGAGTCGCAGGGCAAGCTCGACGACGCCCTCAGGGCGCAGATCATGGCCGCCGACTCCAAGGCGCGCCTGGAGGACATCTACCTGCCCTTCAAGCCCAAGCGGCGCACCAAGGCACAGATCGCCAGGGAAGCCGGGCTGGAACCGCTGGCCGACACGCTGCTCGCCGACCCCGGCCGCGACCCGCAGACCGAGGCCGCCGGCTACGTCGACGCCGACAAGGGTGTCGAGGACGCGGGCACGGCGCTGGAGGGCGCCCGGGCCATCCTCACCGAGCGCTTCTCCGAGGACGCCGACCTCGTCGGCGAACTGCGCACCCGCATGTGGGGCAGCGGCCGGCTGGTCGCCAAGGTGCGCGAGGGCAAGGAGGAGACGGGCGCGAAGTTCGCCGACTACTTCGACTTCGGCGAGCCCTTCACCAAGCTCCCCTCGCACCGCGTGCTGGCCATGCTGCGCGGCGAGAAGGAGGAGGTGCTCGACCTCACCCTGGAGCCGGAGGAGCCCACCGAGGGCCCGAGCAGCTTCGAGCGGCGCATCGCCCAGCGCTTCGGCGTCGCCGACCGCGGGCGCCCAGGCGACAAGTGGCTCGCCGACACCGTCCGCTGGGCCTGGCGCACCCGCCTGCTGGTCCGCCTCGGCATCGACCTGCGGGTCCGGCTGCGCCAGGAGGCCGAGGACGAGGCGGTGCGGGTCTTCGCCGCAAACCTGCGCGACCTGCTGCTCGCCGCCCCCGCCGGCACCCGCGCCACCATGGGCCTGGACCCGGGCCTGCGCACGGGTGTGAAGGTCGCCGTGGTGGACGACACCGGCAAGGTCGTCGCCACCGACACGATCTACCCGCACGTGCCCCGCAACCGCTGGGACGAGTCGCTGGCCACCCTGGCCCGGCTGGCCGCCGCCCACCGGGTCGACCTGATCGCCATCGGCAACGGCACCGCCTCCCGCGAGACCGACAAGCTCGCCGGCGACCTCATCAAGGCGCACCCGGAGCTGAAGCTCACCAAGGCTGTCGTCTCCGAGGCCGGCGCCTCGGTCTACTCCGCCTCGGCCTACGCCTCCGCCGAACTCCCGGAGCTGGACGTCTCGTTGCGCGGCGCGGTGTCCATCGCCCGTCGACTCCAGGACCCGCTGGCCGAGCTGGTCAAGATCGACCCGCGCTCGATCGGCGTCGGCCAGTACCAGCACGACCTGTCCGAGGTGAAGCTGTCGCGGTCGCTGGACGCGGTGGTCGAGGACTGCGTCAACGGCGTCGGCGTGGACGTCAACACCGCGTCCGTACCGCTGCTGCGCCGGGTCTCGGGCATCACCGAGGGCCTGGCCGCCAACATCGTGTCCCACCGCGACGCCAACGGCCCCTTCCGCACCCGCAAGTCCCTCAAGGACGTCGCCCGGCTCGGCCCGAAGGCGTACGAGCAGTGCGCGGGCTTCCTGCGCATCCAGGGCGGCGACGACCCGCTCGACGCCTCCAGCGTGCACCCGGAGTCGTACCCGGTGGTGCGGCGGATCAGCACGAGCGTCGGCGCCGGCATCCCCGAGCTCATCGGCAACGGCTCGGTGCTGCGGTCCCTGCGCCCGCAGGACTTCGTGGACGAGTCCTTCGGCCTGCCGACCGTCACCGACATCCTCGCCGAACTGGAGAAGCCCGGCCGCGACCCGCGCCCCGCCTTCAAGACCGCGACCTTCAAGGAGGGCGTGGAGGAGATGAAGGACCTGCGGCCCGGGATGCTGCTGGAGGGCGTGGTCACCAATGTGGCCGCCTTCGGCGCGTTCGTGGACGTCGGTGTCCACCAGGACGGGCTGGTGCACGTCTCGGCGCTGTCGGACTCCTATGTGTCGGACCCGCGCGAGGTGGTCAAGCCCGGCGACATCGTGCGGGTCAAGGTGCTCGACGTGGACCTGCCGCGCAAGCGGATCTCGCTCACCCTGCGGCTCGACGACGAGGCACGCCCGCAGCGGGGCGGCGACCAGCGCGGCGGTGAGCGGCGCGGGGGCGAGCGGCGCGGCAACCCGCCCCGGCAGGGCGGCGGACGCGGCGGGCAGGGGGGCCAGGGCGGACAGGGCGGCCGGCGGGGCGGCGGCTCCTCGCAGCCCGCACCCGGCGGGGCGATGGCCGACGCGCTGCGCCGCGCGGGTCTGACGGGCAATAAGTAAGCGTCGAACGCCGGGAGTCCGGCCCTTACCTCAGCCAAGTAAGGCCCGGTATCCAGGGTTTCGCTCCTTACGGCCCCGCCAGCAGAGGGACTTTTCCTCTGTCGGCGGGGCTGGTGCGGGCATAGCCTCTGCCTGGTGATCTCACAGCCGCGGACATCCCGCATTCCCTGGATCTCCCTGGTGGCGGCGGTCCTCGCCGCCCTGGCCGCCGTGCTCGTCGCCCCCGCCCCCGCCCACGCGGCGGGCCACGGGGGCAGCACCGTACGGCACGGCCTGAGCCAGCCCGACTACTCCTACGCCAACGCCATCCGCGAGGCCGTCTGGGTCGACACCGGCCTCGACGACGACGGCGACGGACACCCCGACCGGGTGGCCGTCGACATCGTGCGCCCCCGCGAGCCCGCGCAGGCCGGCCACAAGATCCCGGTCATCATGGACGCGAGCCCGTACTACTCCTGCTGCGGGCGCGGCAACGAGTCCCAGATCAAGACCTACGACGACAACGGGAACATCGTCCAGGCGCCGCTGTACTACGACAACTTCTTCGTGCCGCGCGGCTACGCCACCGTCCTGGTCGACCTGGCCGGCACCGACCGCTCCGACGGCTGCGTCGACATCGGCGGACCCTCCGACGTCACTTCCGCCAAGGCCGTCGTCGACTGGCTGAACGGCCGCGCCAAGGGCTACAGCGCCCGCGCAGGAGGCCACAAGGTCGCCGCCGGGTGGGCCGACGGCGACGTCGGCATGATCGGCAAGAGCTGGGACGGCACCATAGCCAACGGCGTCGCCGCCACCGGGGTGCGTGGCCTGAAGACGATCGTGGACATCAGCGGCATCAGTTCCTGGTACGACTACTACTTCCACCAGGGCGCCCCGCTCCAGGACGGCCCGGAGTGGCTGTCCGACCTCGTCGAGAGCGACAGCGCGCACGCCGACTGCGCCGCCGAGCAGCAGAAGATCATCGACGGTTCCCCGCGCACCGGCGACTGGACGCCCTTCTGGAATGCCCGCGACTACGTCAAGGACGCCGGCAAGGTCAGGGCCAGCGTCTTCGCCGTCCAGGGCATGCAGGACCTCAACGTCCGCACCAAGCACTTCGGCCAGTGGTGGACCGCGCTGGCCGCCCACGGGGTCGAGCGCAAGGTGTGGCTGTCCCAGACCGGGCACGTCGACCCGTTCGACTACCGCCGCACCGCCTGGGTGCCGACCCTCCAGCGCTGGTTCGACCACTACCTGCTGGGCGTGGACAACGGCATCCAGCGCGAGCCGATGGCCGACATCGAGCGGAGCGTCGACCACTGGACCACCGACAAGGTCTGGCCCGCCCCCGGCACCCACGACACCTCGCTGGTCCTCGGCCCGACCTCCACCGCCGGTCTGGGCACCCTCGCCACCACCGGGCACGCCGCACCGGGCTCCACCGAGTCCTTCACCGACGACCCGAACCTGTGGGAGGAGGACTGGGCGACCGCCGTCGACACCCCGACCGCGGCCAAGACCGCCTTCACCACCGGCGTGCTCAAGAAGGACCTGCGGATCTCCGGAGGGGGCACGGTGACCGTCACCGCCACCTCGACCACCACCAGCGCGCACCTGTCCGCGGTCCTGGTCGACCTCGGCCCGCAGACCATCCGCGACTACCTCGGCGGCGGCGAGGGCATCACCACGCTGAGCACCCGCTCCTGCTACGGCGACAGCACCCCGGGTGACAGCGCCTGCTACCTCGACACCGCGGCCGACACCGAGAACGTCGACCACAACGTGTTCAGCCGCGGCTGGGCCGACCTTGGGCACTACAAGTCGCTCGCCCACGGCGTGCCGCTGACGCCCGGCAAGCCCTACACCATGACCGTCCAGCTGGCCGCGACCGACCACGTGGTCCCCGCCGGGCACCGCCTCGCGCTGATCGTCGCCGGCACCGACGGCGGGCTCATCCTGCCGCCGGACACCACCCCGACCGTCAGCGTGGACCTGTCCCGGTCCGTCCTGCGGCTGCCGATCGTCGGCGGCGCCGGCGCGGTCCGCTCCGGGCCGTACACCCCGGCACCGGCGGGGGCGCTCAAGCCCGCGGCCCGGCCCGCGGCGCCCGCGCCGACCTTCACCCCGGCGGCGGAACTGGGCTGACCAGGGGAACCGCAGCGGTCCGCGACGCGTTTCATTGGGTAAGACACACACAGGGGGCTACGTGCGTGTCGACACAGTGAGCGCGGCGCGGGCCGCCGTGAACGGAGGCCGGAGATGTCGAACCAAGGAAAGCTCGCCGTAGGTGGCGTGGTGGTGGGCCTCATCCTGCTCATCTGGGTCCCCTGGTGGGTCACCCTGCTGATCGTCGTCGGTGTGCCGGTGGCCGGCTACCTGATGCTCGACCCCTCGCAGCGCCGCCGCCTGCGCCGGGCCGGCCGGCGGCAAATCGGTCGCTGACCGCGGTGGTTCGCCGCTAGGGTCGGGCATCGGGTCAGGTCATCCGATCAGGGGGAGTACCTCATGCTCAGCGGCAGGGTCGTCGCCGTCAGCCGTGATGCGGACCACCGGTTCAGCAAGGACAACCACGACAGCATCCGGCTGCTCGCCGGCCTGGGCGTCGAGGGCGACGCGCACCTGGGCGTGACCGTCCAGCACCTCTCCCGCATCGTCCAGGACCCCTCGCAGCCCAACCTGCGGCAGGTCCACCTCATCCACTCCGAGCTCTTCGACGAGCTGCGGTCGGCCGGATACGAGGTCGCTCCCGGCGACCTCGGGGAAAACGTCACCACCCGGGGGCTCGACCTGCTCGGCCTGCCGCGCGGTACCCTGCTGCGCCTCGGACCCGACGCGGTCGTGGAGATCACCGGGCTGCGCAACCCCTGCCGCCAGATCGACGCCTTCAGCGGCGGTCTGCTCAAGCAGGTCGTCGGTCGGGACGAGGCGGGGGAGGTCGTCCGCAAGGCCGGGATCATGGGCGCGGTCCGTGAGAGCGGCAGCGTACGTCCGGGCGAGCCCATCGCGGTGGAACTGCCCGCCGGCCCGCACCGCCGCCTGGAAAGGGTCTGACCCACCCCATGACACCCCTCATGGCACCTGACCCCCTCGACCCGGCGGACACCGGGGAATCCGGTATCGACCCCGCCGCCGCCCGCTCCGTGGACGCCCTGATCGCGTGCGAGGAGGCCGGCCGGAGGGTGAAGTACCTGCCCTTCTGGGGCCATCGCCCGCAGCGCGACGGAAGTGTCGGCGCGGGCTGCCTGAGCCAGTGGTGGCCGGCGCCCTTCACCGTCGACGGCGTCACCTACGCGACGGCCGAGCACTGGATGATGGCCGGCAAGGCGCGGATCTTCGGTGACGCGGACGCCGAGCGGCGCGCCCTGGAGGCGGGCCACCCCAAGCAGGCCAAGGCGGCCGGCCGCACGGTGCGCGGCTTCGACCAGGCGGTGTGGGAGCGGGAGCGTTTCGACCTCGTCGTGACCGGCAGCGTGCACAAGTTCGGCGGGCACTCGGAGCTGCGGGACTACCTGCTGGGCACCGGTCGGCGCGTCCTCGTGGAGGCCAGCCCCGTGGACCGGATCTGGGGCATCGGCCTGGCACCCGACGACGAGCGCGCGGAGCGGCCGGACGCCTGGCGCGGCCTGAACCTGCTCGGCTTCGCCCTCATGGAGGCCAGGGCCCGGCTTGCGGCCGATCCGTACCCGGCACAGGAGGGGACGGCGGCGGCCGAGAACCGCTGACCGCGCCCTCGACCATGCCCGGCCGTGCCGCCCGCTGACCCTGACCGCGTTCGACCGAGTCCTGCCGTGCCTAGCCGGGGCTCACCGAGGCGAGTTTGCCGAGGGCTTCGAGCAGCGGCGGCAGCGACGGGCCGCGGCCGACCGGCAGCACCTCGCCGGGGGCGTCGTCGAGCAGCACGAAAGCCATGTCGTCGGTCCGGGCCACCAGGCTCCAGCCGGGGCCGTCCGCGCGCACCGCGCCGTATGCGGTGCGGACCCGGCCGGGCGGGGGCGGGTTGCGGACGTACTCCTCCGCGCCGGCCAGGGCGCGGCGCACGCCGTCGTGGGAGAGCGGGTGGGCCTCGGTGCCGGAGGTGCTCGCGGGGGCCGCGTCCGAGGCGGTGGCGGCCCGGGTCGCGTCGGCGGGCCCGGCCGCTGTCGTAGCGCCGTCTTCCTCCGGCGCCGGACTCTCGGTGCCCGGGGTCGCGGCGGCGGGCTCGTCGGTCCGGGGCGCGGCGGTGTCCTCCGCGGGGTCCTTGCCGTCGCCAGTGGCCGGACCGGCGCCGTCGAACTGGTCGCGCCACTCGACCCAGCGCACCGCGATCTCGTCGGCGCCCAGCCGCCTTTGCGGCGGGCCCCACACCGAGGTGTCGGGTGGGGTCAGAGCGGGTCGGCCGCCCGGCTCCTCGTCCGGGTCGTGCGGGTCGGGGATGCCGGGCACCGAGACGGCGACCGGCAGCGGCCACCCCGGCAGGGAGGCGGCCAGCGACTCCTCGTCCGGCGCGAGGTCGTACTCCAGGCCGCAGTCCCAGGCGGCCAGCGCGCAGGCGACCATCGCCGCGTCGGTCGTGGCGACGGTCCAGCGCGCCCCGGCGCCGTCCTGCCCGAAGACCAGCCCGTAGCCCGAGGCGACCGGCTCCAGCCCGAGCCCGGCGCAGGCCGCGGGGTAGTCGTCGCCCAGCACGCCCGGGAACCGGCCGGGTGTCAGCATGGCCGCGGTCAGGACGAACAGCGCGTCCTCGTCCGGTGCTTCGACGCTGCGCGCGTCCTCGCTCATGCGTTGCTCCTCGTTCGCCATCGCTCGGCACCGCGCACCCTAACCAGCCGGTAACCCCCGCGTACAGATCCTCGGAAGCCGTAAATCCGCCGGGTCGCTCACGGCACCGGGGCCTGAGGTCGTCCGATGGCCCGAATCCCGCGCGCGGGTTCTGTTGGCCGCGCACGAGTTCCGGGAGGCGGCGCGGGCCGGGTCAGCCCTGCCGGACGGCCAGCGCGAGGTAGCGCGCGTCGGCGTCGTCGAGCACCAGCAGCTCCCAGCCGGTGGCGGCCAGCAGCCGACTGATGTGCGGCTGGGCCCTGATGTCGTCGTCCCGCAGCGTGTCCCCGTGCCGGGCGGCGAGCGCGGCGCGCCCGCGTGGGTGGAAGAGGGCGAGCCGTCCGCCCCGGCGGGTCACCCGGGCCAGCTCCCGCAGCCCCTCGGCCGGATCGGGCAGGTGGTGGACCAGCCCGGAGGCGAGCACGGCGTCGAACGAACCGGCCGCCAGCGGCAGCCGCGTGCTGTCCGCCTCGATCAGCGCGCCGTACCCGAGTCTGCCCAGCGCCGCCGCCTCCCGCAGCATCTCCGGTGTGAAGTCCACGCCCACGACCACGCCCTCGGGCCCCACCGCTTCCCGCAGCGGCAGCATCGCGCGGGCCGTGCCGCAGCCCGCGTCGAGCACTCTTCCGCCGGGCCGCAGCGCCAACTCGCCCACCGCGGCGGTGAACACCGGGATGTCGTCGGGGAAGCGGTTCTCCCACCCGACGGCCCTGGTCGCGAAGAACTCCCTGACCTGCTCCCGCTCCTGCCCCATTCCGGCCATGCATCATGGTCGCATGATCCCGTTGCGGTCCGTCGGCCTGTTCCTGCTCGCCGCGCTGCTGGAGATCGGCGGCGCGTGGCTGATCTGGCAGGGCGTGCGCGAGCACCGCGGCATCGGCTGGATCGCCGTCGGCATCGTGTCCCTCGGCCTCTACGGCTTCGTGGCCACCCTCCAGCCCAGCGCCGACTTCGGCCGGGTGCTCGCCGCGTACGGCGGGGTGTTCGTGGCGGGCTCGCTGGCGTGGGGGATGGTCCTGGACGGCTACCGGCCGGACCGGTTCGACGTGACCGGCGCGGTGATCTGCCTGGTGGGGGTCGGGGTCATCATGTACGCGCCGCGCGGCCACTGAGCCGGGGCCGCGTGGCCGGCCGGGCTTGCCCCCGCGTCTTTGCGGGGATGCTCTCGGTGCCGCGGATCCCGTGGCAGGGGGTTGCCCTGGCCGCCGCGCCGTACCAGGCTGCGTAGCAATCAAGACTGGAGGTGGTCCATGTCGGTGAGCGACGGGCTCGCGTGGCTGCTCGACGACCTGACCCGACGGGTGCCGCACGTCCGGCACGCGATCGTGCTGTCCAACGACGGGCTGGTCACCGGGGCGAGCGCCGACCTGGACCGGCCGACCGCCGAGCACCTCGCCGCCGTGTCCTCCGGGTTCCACAGCCTGGCCAAGGGCGCCGGGCGGCAGTTCGGGACCGGCGGAGTGCGGCAGACGCTGATCGAGTTCGACGACGGCTACCTCTTCGTCACCGCGGCCGGCGACGGCAGCTGCCTGTCGGTGCTCAGCGACATGGAGGCGGACATCGGCCTGATCGCGTACGAGATGACCCGCCTGGTCCGCCAGGTCGGGGAGCACCTCGGCGTGGCCGCCAGGCATGTGGGTCCGCCCCACTTCTGACCTGCGCTTTCCGAGTTTTCCACAGGCCCGCGACGCGGGTTCGTCACTTCGCGCTAACGTCGTCACTGTCAGTGATCGAACGAAGCGGGGGAGTGACGACTCGTGGGTGTGAAGAAGCAGGCCGGCGTCCAGGCGCGGGGTGCCGCGAAGGAATCGGCCGCCGGGAGGAAGCAGGGCGCGGTCGCGAAGGAGCGGGGCGCCGAGAAGGACCGGGGCACTGCGGAGGAGCGGGGCACTGCGAAAGCGCGGGCGGGCCGGAAGAGGCCGCCAGGCCCGGACGGACGGGAGACGCCGCCGCCGGAGGAGGGCGCACCGCCGGGCGGCACGGAGGTGCTGCTGAGCCTCAGCCGGGCGCGGGAGGCGCTGGGGCTCGACTACGACGCGTTCGACGTGGCGGTGCAGACGGGCGAGGTGCGCACGGTCGCGTGCGGTCCGCGCCTGTGGCTGGTGCCGCCGCAGGAGGTCGCCCGGCTGCGGGCCGAGGAGGGCCATCCGCAACCGCTGCTGGAGCGGGTCCGGATGGTCAGCAGCGGGGAGGCGGCCCAGCGGCTCGGGATCGGCCGGGAGCGCTTCGTCCGGCTGGCCAGGTCGGGCCACATCCGCCCCGTCCGGTGGTACGTCAACCGCTACCGGGCGCTGGTGTGGATGTATCTGGCGCACGAGGTGCCTGGGCTTGCCGAGCGGAGCCCCGCCCTGCTGCACGGGCCGCTGCCCGAAGGGCTGCGCGAGGCGGTCGCCCAGGGCGAGGACGAACGGGCCAGGAGCTGGCGTGCCCGCCGGGTCGCCCAACTCGTCCGTGACGCCTACGACCCCTGGGACGAGGCCGCCGTGTGGGCGGCTCTGCTCGGCCCCGAGGTCGTCGACGACGCGCTGCCCGATCCCTACGAACGGGCGTACCTGCGCAAGCTGCGTACCGCCCTGCCACCGGGCCGCATCGGGCCGGCCACGCCCGAGCTGATCCGCGCGATCACGACGGCCGACCACCCGGACGAGATCGCCTTGGCTCTCGTCTCCCTCGCCGACGCCCTCACCCGCGCCCGGGCCCTGCGAGCGGCCCCGCAGTCGTCCCCTCTGCCCGTTCTGGCAGGACCCGGTCCCGTGGCCGCGGCCTGGCCCGCGCCGGAGGACGAGTTCGCGTGGCCGTTGACGGGCACGGCATCGGCCGGTCAGGCGGCGCCAAGTGGCGCGGGTACCGAGCGGTGGACCGGGGGAGCAGCGCCGCTGGGGAGAACCGCGCCGACGGGTGCGGGGGCGCGGCTGGACACGGTGGGCGGCGCCCCGACGGACGGCCCGGCGTATCCCGCGGTACGGCTGGGGAACTGGCTGGGCGGGCCCCCGGCCGCGCCGGTCGCCCCCTCCGTACCGGCCCCCGCCTCCGCGTCGGCGCTGCGGCCGGTGCCGACGGGGCTGGGTACGGTGGGGCCGGCGGTGCCCGGCGGGTCGCCGCGCGGGGCGGATCCGGTCCCGG
Source organism: uncultured Actinomycetota bacterium (assembly GCA_963756705.1). Taxonomy (GTDB): domain Bacteria; phylum Actinomycetota; class Actinomycetes; order Streptomycetales; family Streptomycetaceae; genus Actinacidiphila. The sequence continues at coordinate 817,565 of CAVWOS010000015.1, forward strand.
ACAAGGAGCCGGAGCTGCCGCCCGCGGCGGAGTGGCCCGCGCCGAGGCGGGGGCTGCTCAGGCTGCTGCCCCGCGCGGCTCGGCGCGGATCAGGCCGGGCCCGGTCGTCGTACCCGCGATGGCCCGGCCGGCTCGGGGCGGCATCGGCTCACAGCTCGCCGACGTCCGTGAGCCGGATGACCGCGCGCCCCTCCTCGTCGGAGGCCGCCAGGTCCACCTCGGCGGAAATGCCCCAGCCGTGATCGCCGTTGGGGTCCGCGAAGGTCTGCCGGACGCGCCACAGCCCGTGCTCGGGCTGCTCCTCGATCTGGAGCAGCTTCGGGCCTCGGGCGTCGGGCCCGGTGCCGAGGTCGTCGTACTCGTCCCAGTAGGCGTCCATGGCGTCGGCCCAGGCGTCCGCGTCCCACCCGTGCTCCGCGTCGAGTTCGCCGAGCTGGTGGTACTTCTCCAGCGCGGCCAGTTCGACCCGCCGGAAGAGCGCGTTGCGCACGAGGACGCGGAAGGCGCGCGCGTTGGATGTCACCGGCTTGACCTGGTCGGCCCGCTCGGCGGCCTCCTCCGCGCTCTCCTCCTCGGGGTTGGCCAGCTGCTCCCACTCGTCGAGCAGGCTGGAGTCGACCTGGCGGACCAGCTCGCCGAGCCAGGCCGTCAGGTCCTCGAAGTCCTCGGACTTCCGGTCGTCGGGCACGGTGTGGTCCAGCGCCTTGTACGCGCCGGCCAGGTAGCGCAGCACGATGCCCTCGGTCCGGGCCAGCTCGTAGAAGGAGACGAACTCCGAGAACGTCATGGCCCGTTCGTACATGTCGCGGACCACGGACTTCGGCGACAGCGGATGGTCGCCGACCCACGGGTGGCTCTTGCGGTAGACGCCGTAGGCGTGCAGCAGCAGTTCCTCCAGCGGCTTGGCGTAGCCGATGTCCTGGAGGCGCTCCATGCGCTCCTCGTACTCGATCCCGTCGGCCTTCATCGCCGCCACCGCCTCCCCGCGCGCCTTGTTCTGCTGCGCGGCGAGGATCTGCCGGGGGTCGTCGAGGGTGGACTCCACCACGGAGACCATGTCGAGGGCGTAGGAGGGGGATTCGGGGTCGAGCAGTTCGAAGGCGGCCAGCGCGAAGGTGGACAGCGGCTGGTTGAGCGCGAAGTTCTGCTGGAGGTCCACGGTGAGGCGGACGATCCGGCCCTCGGCGTCCGGCTGGTCGAGCCGCTCCACGACACCGCCGTCCAGCAGCGAGCGGTAGATCGCGATGGCCCGGCGGATGTGCCGCAGCTGGGACCGCCGGTCCTCGTGGTTGTCCTCCAGCAGGCGGCGCATGGCCTCGAAGGCGTTGCCGGGCCGGGCGATGACCGACAGCAGCATCGTGTGCGTCACCCGGAAGCGGGAGGTCAGCGGCTCCGGTTCGGAGGCGATCAGCTTCTCGAAGGTGTTCTGGCCCCAGATGATGAACCCCTCGGGGGCCTTCTTGCGCACCACCTTGCGGCGCTTCTTCGGGTCGTCACCGGCCTTGGCCAGCGCCTTCTCGTTCTCGATGACGTGCTCGGGAGCCTGGGCCACCACGAAGCCCGCCGTGTCGAAGCCCGCCCTGCCCGCGCGGCCGGCGATCTGGTGGAACTCACGCGCCCTCAGCACCCGCACCCGCTGCCCGTCGTACTTGGTCAGGGCGGTGAACAGCACCGTGCGGATGGGCACGTTGACCCCGACGCCGAGGGTGTCGGTGCCGCAGATGACCTTCAGCAGGCCGGCCTGCGCCAGCTTCTCCACCAGCCGCCGGTACTTGGGCAGCATGCCCGCGTGGTGCACCCCGATCCCGTGCCGCACGTAGCGGGAGAGGTTGCGGCCGAAGCCGGTGGTGAAGCGGAAGTTGCCGATCAGCTCGGCGATGGCGTCCTTCTCGGCGCGGGTGCACATGTTGATGCTCATCAGCGCCTGCGCCCGCTCCACCGCGGCCGCCTGAGTGAAGTGCACGATGTAGACGGGGGACTGCCGGGTCTCCAGCAGTTCGGTGAGCGTCTCCGTCAGCGGCGTGAGGCGGTACTCGTAGCTCAGCGGCACCGGCCGCGTCGCGGAGCGGACCACCGCGGTGGTCCGCCCGGTGCGCCGGGTCAGGTCCTCCTCGAAGCGGGACACGTCGCCGAGGGTCGCCGACATCAGCAGGAACTGCGCCTGCGGGAGCTCCAGCAGCGGGATCTGCCAGGCCCAGCCGCGGTCCGGCTCGGCGTAGAAGTGGAACTCGTCCATGACCACCTGGCCGATGTCCGCGTCCTTGCCGTCGCGCAGGGCGATGGAGGCCAGCACCTCGGCGGTGCAGCAGATCACGGGGGCGTCGGGGTTGACCGAGGCGTCGCCGGTGAGCATGCCGACGTTCTCGGTGCCGAACAGCTTGCACAGGTCGAAGAACTTCTCCGAGACCAGCGCCTTGATCGGCGCGGTGTAGAAGGTGACCTCGTCACGGGCCAGCGCGGCGAAGTGCGCACCGGCTGCGACCAGGCTCTTCCCCGAACCGGTGGGGGTGGAGAGGATCACGTTCGCGCCCGAGACCACCTCGATAAGCGCCTCCTCCTGGGCCGGGTAGAGGCTGAGGCCCTCCCCCTGCGCCCACGTCGAGAAGGCTTCGAAGAGGGCGTCGGGGTCGGCGTCGGAAGGCAGCTGATCGATAAGGGTCACCCCTCCATCTTGCCCGTACCGGCGCCGAGGGGTGGAACCCGCGGCGAAGCCCGTGATCAACGGCGATATGGTGTGCCGTCGACATCGCGTCAAGTCCGCCTGAGGGCGGCCGTATCGGGGGTTGAGCACCACCATGATGGGACCTGCGCACTCGTTGTCGGGAGCCACCGCCTGGCTGGGGGTGGGCGCCATCGCGGCGGGCTTCGGCCACCCGATGCCGTGGCCGACCCTGGTGGTCGGCGCGCTGATCTGCGCGGGAGCCGCGCTCGCCCCGGACCTCGACCACCAGGCTGCCACGATCTCGCGGGCCTTCGGCCCGCTGTCGAAGGCCGCCTGCAAGATCATCGACGGCATCGCGCACGCCACCTACAAGGCGACCCGCAAGACCGGCGACCCGCGGCGCGCCGGCGGCCACCGCACCCTGACGCACACCTGGCCGTGGGCGGTGCTGCTGGGGGGTGTCTGCTCGGCGGCGGCGGTCTACGGCGGCCGGTGGGCGGTGCTGGCCATCCTCTTCGTGCACATGGTGCTGGCGGTGGAGGGCCTGCTGTGGCGGCAGGCCCGGGTGTCCAGCGACGTGCTGGTCTGGCTGCTGGGCGCGACCAGCGCGTGGGTACTGGCCGACACCCTGGACGACCCGGGCAACGGCAAGGAGTGGCTGTTCAACCAGCCGGGCGAGCACTACCTGTGGATAGGGATGCCGATCGTGCTCGGCGCCCTGGTGCACTGCGTCGGCGACGCCCTGACCGTCTCCGGCTGCCCGATCCTGTGGCCGATACCGATCGGCCGCAAGCGCTGGTACCCGCTGGGCCCGCCGAAGTTCATGCGCTTCCGGGCCGGCAGCTGGGTCGAGATCAAGGTGCTGACCCCGATCTTCTTCGTGGTCGGCGGCGCCAGCGCGCTCGGCGCCCTGGGCGTCTTCGGCTAGGGCCGGGGCGGCGGCCGTTCGGGCCGCCGCCACCGGTCCCGCCGCCCCGGCGGGCCGCCTCAGCCGTGCCAGGACCGCCACAGGGCGGCGTAGGCACCGTCGGCGTCGACGAGCTGGTGGTGGCTGCCGAGTTCGCTGATCCGGCCGTCCTCCACCACCGCGATGACGTCGGCGTCGTGCGCGGTGTGCAGCCGGTGCGCGATGGCCACCACGGTCCGCCCGTCCAGCACCCGGGACAGCGACCGCTCCAGATGACGGGCCGCGCGCGGGTCGAGCAGCGAGGTCGCCTCGTCCAGCACCAGGGTGTGCGGGTCGGCCAGCACCAGGCGGGCCAGGGCGAGTTGCTGCGCCTGCGCGGGGGTGAGCGCGGTGCCGCCGGAGCCCACCTCGGTGTCGAGCCCCTCGTCCAGGGCGCGCGCCCACTCCTCGGCGTCGACCGCGCGCAGCGCCTCCCACAGGTCGCCGTCCTCGGCGCTCGCGCGGGCCAGCCGCAGGTTGTCGCGCAGGGCGCCCACGAAGACGTGGTGCTCCTGGTTGACCAGCGCCACGTGGGTGCGGACCCGCTCGGCGGGCATGGCGGCCAGCGCCGCCCCGCCGAGGGTGACCGCGCCGGTGCGCGGCGCGTAGATGCCGGCGAGCAGCCGCCCCAGCGTCGACTTGCCCGCGCCGGACGGGCCGACCAGGGCGAGGCGGGTGCCCGGCGGCACGCTGAGCGTCACGTCGTGCAGCACGTCGGTGCCCGCCCGGTAGCCGAACCGCACCCGGTCCGCGGCGACCTCGCGGCCGTCCGGCTCGATCGCCGCGTCGCCCTCGTCCTCGGCGACCTCCCGCACGCCGACCAGCCGGGCCAGCGACACCTGCGCGGTCTGCAGTTCGTCGTACCAGCGCAGGATCATGTTGATCGGGTTGACCAGCATCTGCGCGTACAGGGCGCCGGTGGTGAGCTCGCCGGCCGTCACCCAGCCGTGCAGGGCGAAGGTGCCGCCGATCATCAGGACCGACGCGAGGATCAGCACGTGGGTCAGGTTGATCACCGGGAACAGCACGCTGCGCAGCCACATCGTGTAGCGCTCCCACGCCACCCACTGGCGGATCCGCAGCCCGGTCAGCTCCTCGCGGCGCTTGCCGAGGCCGTGCGCCTCGACGGTGCGCCCGGCGTCGACGGACTCGGCGAGCCCGGCGGCGACGGCGGCGTAGCCGGCTGCCTCGGCGCGGTAGGCCTGCGGGGCGCGCCGGAAGTACCAGCGGCTGCCGGCCACCAGCAGCGGCACGGCGACCAGCACGGACAGCGCCAGCGGCGGCGAGGTCACGGTGAGCGCGCCGAGCAGCAGGAGCACCCAGACCAGGGCGATCGACAGCTCGGGCACGGCCTCGCGCATGGCGTTGGACAGCCGGTCGACGTCGGTGGTGATGCGGGAGAGCAGGTCGCCGGTGCCGGCCCGCTCCAGCACGCTCGGCGGCAGCGCCACCGACCGGACGAGGAAGTCCTCGCGCAGGTCGGCCAGCATCCGCTCGCCGAGGATCGCGCCGCGCAGCCGCACCAGGCGCACGAACCACGCCTGCACGGCCAGCGAGATCAGGAACAGCGTGACGGTGCGGCCGAGGTGGAGGTCCCGGTCGCCGGTCGACAGGTCCTCCACCAGCTTGCCGAGCAGGTAGGGGCCGACCATCGAGGCGACGATCGACACGGTGTTGACGGTCACCAGCACGCCGAAGGAGCCCCGGTGCCGCCCGATCAGCTCGCGGGCGTAGCGGCGGACCGTGGCCGGCGACCCCACCGGCAGGATCGAGCTCTGCTGCGGCGCGGACGGGTCGTACTGCGGCGGTCGCACGCCGATCATGCGGATTCCTCCATCGATTCCGCGGAGCCCACCGGCCCCTTCGTGTCCGTCTGTTCCGACGGCTCCTGGGGCGCCCCGACCAGCGCGGAGGGCCGGGCGGGCCCGTCCTCGTCGGCGCCGGTCTCGCGGGTCACCACCGCGCGGTACCCGGGATGGGTGTTGAGCAACTCGTGGTGGCCGCCGGTCGCGACCGCGGTGCCGCCGTCGAGGAACACCACCCGGTCGGCCCGGTCGAGCACCAGTGGGCTGGAGGTGAACACCACGGTGGTCCGGCCGGTCCGGATCTCCTTCAGCGCGCGGGCGATCCGCGCCTCGGTGTGCGCGTCGACCGCGGACGTCGGCTCGTCGAGCACCAGCACCTCGGGGTCGGCGACCAGCGAGCGGGCCAGCGCCAGCCGCTGGCGCTGGCCGCCCGACAGCGACCGGCCGCGCTCGATGATCCGCGCCCGCATCACGTCGCCCGCCTCGGCGTCCGCCCCGACCAGGGTCTGGGCGAGCGCGTCGAGCACGTCGCCGCACTGCGCCGCGGTGAGCGCGTCCCGCGGGGCGACCCGCCCGGAGGAGGGCACGTCGAGGAGTTCGGCGAGCGTGCCGGACAGCAGGACGGGGTCCTTGTCCTGGACGAGGACGGCCGCGCGGGCCTCGGCCACCGGCACCTCGTCCAGCGCCTGCCCGCCGAGCAGGGCGGACGGCGCGGTGTCCTCCACCGCGGGGCTGTGGCCGCCGAGCCGGTCGGCCAGCCGTCCGGCCGCGTCCGGATCGCCGCACACCACGGCGGTGAGCCGGCCGGGCATGACCCGCAGCCCGGTGCCGGGGTCGACCAGTTCGCCGGAGAGCTCCGCGCCGGAGACGCCTGCGACCGGCGCGACGTCGGTGCGGCGCAAACCGAGGACGCGGGCGGCGCGCTTGGCCGAAGGGCGGGAGAACGACCAGGCCATGGCGATCTCCTCGAAGTTCTGCAGCGGGAACATCAAGAAGGCCACCGAGCCGTACACGGTGACCAACTGTCCGACAGTGATGTCCCCGTCCAGCGCGAGCCGGGCGCCGTACCAGGCGACACCCACCAGCAGCAGTCCGGGCAGCGCCACCTGCACCGCGGAGATCAGCGCCCACATCCGCGCGCTGTGCACGGCGGCGGTGCGCACTTCCTGGGACATACGCCGGTAGCGGTCGAGGAAGAGGTCCTCACCGCCGATGCCGCGCAGCACCCGCAGGCCCGCCACGGTGTCGGAGGCCAGCGCCGTGGCCTTGCCGGACTTCTCCCGCTGGAGGTCGGCCCGGCGGGTCGCGGCGGGCAGCAACGGCAGCACGGCGAGGGCGAGTACGGGTACCGCCGCAGCCACCACCACGCCCAGCGCGGGCTGGTAGACCACGAGGGCGACCGCCACACCGATGGTCGCGAGCAGCGCGGAGGTGAAGCGGGCCATCGCCTCGACGAACCAGCCGATCTTCTCCACGTCGCCGGTGCTGACGGCCACCACCTCGCCGGCGGCCACCCGACGGGTGAGGACGGCGCCCAGTTCGACGGTTTTGCGGGTGAGCAGTTGCTGCACCCGGGCGGCGGCGCAGATCCAGTTGGTGACCGCGGTGCGGTGGAGCATGGTGTCGCCCAGCGCGGTCAGCAGGCCGAGCAGGAGGATGACGCAGCCGCAGAGCGCGAGCCGGCTGCCGGAGCGGTCCACGACGGCCTGGACGGTGGCGCCGACCGCGGCGGGGAAGGACGCCACCGCGGCCATGTGCAGGGTGCCCCAGCATGCGGCGGCCAACTGGCCGCGCCACTGGCGCTTTTCGAGCCAGAGCAGGAGTCGGAAGCCGGAGCGGGTGTCGGGCTCGCCCGGGTCCGGGAACGGGAGACTGCTGAGGGACGGCATGGTGTCCTGGTTCGGTGCGAAGGGGGAGGTGAGGGAATGGTCGGGCATGCGCGGGAAAGTGGGGGGTGAATATCCGGACAAACCAATCCGGTTGTACGCGCAAGCCGTGCAAGACTCCACGCGCCGCGGGGGCCCGGTCAACAGGTTTTCCCGGTCCCTGGGATTGGTCGGTGCGGGCGGAAAAGGGTGGCAAAGAAGCGGTAAGGAGTTGCAGCAAGGCGGCGAAACTTCTTCTGCGCTCTCTTGACGTGCACGCGTCGACGGCGGGAAGCTCCTGGACGGAGCCCTGCCGACCGCGGGGACCCGTCACCCCCCACGGCGGCCCGGCGCGTGGCTGCCTTCGAGGGCATCACCCGCCCGTATCCCGAAGGAGCCGCCCATGAGATCCCGCGTTCTCAACGGGGCGCTGGCCGCACTCGTCGCCGCGACCGGGCTGATCGCCGCGTCGCAGCACCAGGCACAGGCCTCGCCGCCCGGCAACAAGGACGTCACCGCCACGCTGTTCGAGTGGACGTACGCCTCCGTGGCGAAGGAGTGCACCAACACCCTGGGCCCGGACGGGTACGGCTTCGTCGAGGTCTCGCCGGCCACCGAGCAGATCCAGGGCAGCCAGTGGTGGACCTCGTACCAGCCGGTCAGCTACAAGCTCTCCAACCACCTGGGTGACCAGACCGCGTTCCAGAACATGATCAACACCTGCCACAACGCGGGCGTGAAGGTGGTCGCCGACGCGGTGATCAACCACATGACCGCCGGCTCCGGCACCGGGACCGCCGGCACGGTGTACACGAAGTACAACTACCCCGGCTACTACCAGGACCAGGACTTCCACACCTGCCGGACCGACATCACCGACTACACCAACCGCGACAACGTGCAGAACTGCGAGCTGGTGGGCCTGGCGGACCTGAACACCGGCAGCGACTACGTGCGCAGCACCATCGCCGCGTACATGAACCACCTGATCTCCATGGGCGTGGACGGCTTCCGGATCGACGCGGCCAAGCACATGGCCGCCTCCGACCTCGCGGCCATCAAGGCCAAGCTCACCAACCCCAACATCTACTGGGCGCAGGAGGTCATCTACGGCGCCGGCGAGGCGATCCAGCCCTCGGAGTACGTCAACACCGGTGACGTGGACGCCTTCCAGGGCGCCTACGACCTCAAGCGGATCTTCACCAGCGAGAAGCTCGCCTACCTCAGCAGCTGGGGCCAGGCGTGGGGCGCGGGCTACCTGTCCAGCGACAAGTCCCGCACCTTCGTCAACAACTGGGACACCGAGCGCAACGGCACCACGCTCACCTACAAGGACAACGCCACCTACACGCTGGCCAACGTCTACCTGCTGGCCTGGGCCTACGGCTCGCCGAACATCTTCTCCGGCTACGAGTTCTCCAACAACGACGCCGGCCCGCCCAACGGCGGCACCGTCAACGCCTGCTACAGCGACGGCTGGAAGTGCCAGCACGCCTGGCCGCAGATCGCGCACATGGTCGGCTTCCACAACGCCGTGTCCGGCCAACCGGTCACCAACTGGTGGGACGACGGCAACAACGCCATCGCCTTCGGCCGCGGCGGCAAGGGCTACGTCGCGATCAACCACGAGACCGGCTCGATCACCCAGACGTTCAGCACCTCGCTGCCGGGCGGCAGCTACTGCGACCAGCAGCACAGCGGGGTTCGGTACACGGTCGGCTCCGACGGCAGGTTCACCGCCACCGTCGGCGCCAACGACGCGGTCGCCCTGTATGTGGGGGGTCCGTGCACATGATCCGGTGAGCACTCCGGGCGGGGGTTCCCCGATTGGCCCCTGCGTGGCAGGTGACGGCACACTGTGTGCTTCCTGAACACCTTGGCCACAGAGGGGACCCCCGCATGAAGGGCTTCCGGACTTTCCTGCTGCGCGGAAACGTCGTCGACCTGGCGGTCGGCATCGTCGTCGGCGCCGCCTTCACCACGCTCGTGAACGGCTTCGTGAAGGCGTTCCTGACGCCGATCGTCGGCCTGGTCAGCGGTGCCACGGGAGACTTCAGCGCCAAGACGTTCCACGCCGACGGCGTCACCTTCCCGTACGGCGTGTTCATCGACGCGACGATCAGCTTCGTGATCGTCGCGTCGGTGATCTACTTCCTGGTGGTCCTGCCCATGAACCGCATGCAGGAGAAGTTCTTCCCGAAGACGGCCTCGGCCCCGATCCGCGAGTGCCCGGAGTGCCTGACCGCGATCCCGGCCGCGGCCAAGCGGTGCATGGCCTGCACCTCGGTGCTGGCGCCTGGCCTGGTCGCCCAGGCCGGTCCGGCCGCGGCCGAGCGGAAGTAGCGGGCGCTCACTCGTCCGAGGGGCGCCGGGCGCCGGGCGCGGCGGGCCCGCGCCCGCCGTCTCCGCCCCTGTCCGCGACCCCGTCCAGCACGTCGAGCAGTTCGGACAGCGCGGCCCGCTGGTCCGGATCGAGCGGGCCGAGCAGTTCGGCGGCGGCCGACCGGCGGGCGGCGTGCAGCGCCGACAGGGCCTGCTCGCCGCTGGACCGCAACTCGATCCTGATCACCCGCCGGTTGTGCGGGTCGGGCACCCGCCGCACCAGTTCCCGCTCCTCCAGCGCGTCCACCAGCGTGGTGACCGCGCGCGGTACGACGTCCAGCCGCTGGGCGAGGTCCGCCATCCGTGGCGCCTCCTCGCAATGGCCGAGGATGCGCAGCAGCCGGGACTGCGCCGGGGTGATGCCCAGTGGCTCCATCAGGCGGCGCTGCGAGCGGTACAGCCGCTTGCTCAGTCGGAGCAGCTGGTCGGCCAGCCGTCCGGTGAGCTCGTCGGAGGCCGGCGTGTGCGGCACCAGGGTGAGGCGGGAATCCATGGTTCCAGGATAGTCGACGACAGAGGACCGGTCTCATTGTGAGTATAGGTAACAATGACCTACACTCCTATGTGACCGTATCGTCCTGCCCCGAGGAGCCCTATTGCGCCCCGAGAACGAACTCGTCGACCGCTGGAGCCCGCCCAGCCGTACCAAGGACGCGCCCGCCGAGCCGACCGACGTCCGCCGCATCGTGCGCCTGTTCCGCCCCTACCGCTGGCAGCTGGCCTTCGTCGGCTTCCTGGTCGCCCTGTCCTCGCTGGTCTCCGTCGCCTCCCCGTTCCTGCTGAAGGCGATCCTCGACACCGCCATCCCGCAGGGCCGCACCGGACTGCTCGCCCTGCTCGCGCTCGGCATGATCGCCACCTCCGTGGCCAACGGCGTCTTCGGCGTACTGCAGACCCTGATCTCCACCACCGTCGGCCAGCGCGTCATGCACGACCTGCGCACCGCGGTCTACGAGCGGCTCCAGCGGATGTCGCTCGCCTTCTTCACCCGCACCCGCACCGGTGAGGTGCAGTCCCGGATCGCCAACGACATCGGCGGCATGCAGGCCACCGTCACCTCCACCGCGACCTCCCTCGTCTCCAACCTCACCGCCGTGGTCGCCGCCGTGGTCGCGATGCTCGCCCTGGACTGGCGGCTCACTCTCGTCTCCCTGCTGCTGCTCCCGCTCTTCGTGTGGGTCTCGCGCAAGGTCGGCCGGGAGCGCAAGAAGATCGCCACCGAGCGGCAGAAGCAGATGGCCGCCATGTCCGCGATCGTCACCGAGTCGCTGTCGGTCAGCGGCATCCTGCTCGGCCGCACCATGGGCCGCGCCGACTCGCTGACCCGCGGTTTCGGCACCGAGTCCGAGCGGCTGGTCGACCTCGAGGTGCGCTCCAACATGCAGGGCCGCTGGCGGATGGCCGTCATCGGCATCGTGATGTCCGCGATGCCCGCGCTGATCTACTGGGCGGCCGGCCTGACCGCCGGCCACGGCGGCCCCGCCATCTCGATCGGCACGCTGGTCGCCTTCGTCTCGCTCCAGCAGGGCATGTTCCGGCCCACCGTCTCCCTGCTGGCCACCGGGGTGCAGGTGCAGACCTCGCTCGCGCTCTTCCAGCGCATCTTCGAGTACCTCGACCTGCCGATCGACATCACCGAACGCCCCGACCCCGTACGGCTCGACACCGTCCGCGGCGACATCCGCTTCGAGGACGTCGACTTCTCCTACGAACCCGGCGACGCCCCGCGCACCCTCAGCGGCGTGGACATCACCGTGCCCGCCGGCGGCAGCCTGGCCGTGGTCGGCGCGACCGGCGCCGGCAAGAGCACCCTGAGCTACCTCGTGCCGCGCCTGTACGACGTCACCGGGGGCCGGGTCACCCTCGACGGCACCGACGTGCGCGACCTCAGCTTCGAGACGCTGTCCCGCGCGGTCGGCGTGGTGTCCCAGGAGACGTACCTCTTCCACGCCTCCGTGGCCGACAACCTGCGCTTCGCCAAGCCCGACGCGACCGACGAGGAGATCCGGGCCGCCGCGCGGGCCGCCCAGATCCACGAGCACATCGCGAGCCTGCCCGACGGCTACGACACGCTCGTCGGCGAGCGCGGCTACCGTTTCTCCGGCGGCGAGAAGCAGCGCCTGGCCATCGCCCGCACGATCCTGCGCGACCCGCCCGTCCTCATCCTCGACGAGGCCACCAGCGCGCTGGACACCCGCACCGAGGCGGCGGTCCAGCAGGCCGTGGACACGCTCTCCTCCGGCCGCACCACCGTCACCATCGCCCACCGCCTGTCCACCGTCCGCGACGCCGACCAGATCGTCGTCCTGGACGCCGGGCGCATCGTCGAGCGCGGCAGCCACGACGAACTCCTCGCCCTGGACGGCCGGTACGCGGCCCTGGTCCGGCGCGACACCGAACTGGCCGACGAGAAGACGGGCGCCGCGGTCACCGGCTGACGGCGACCAGCACGACGTCGAGCGTGCGCGGCCCGTGGACGCCCTCGACGCGGTCGAGTTCGATGTCACTGGTGGCCGACGGTCCGGAGATCCAGGTGAGCGGCCGGGTCGGATCGAGGCGGCGCATCGCCTGCGGCACCGAGTCGACCACCTGCTCGGGCGTGAGCACTACGCATATGTGGTGGTCGGGTACGAGGGTGACGCGGCGCCGGCCCTGGGCGGGGCCGGCGTCCAGGACGATGGTGCCGGTCTCGGCGATGGCCAGCGCGCAGCCGGTGACCACGCTGTCCACGGCGTCCAGTTCCCCGGCCGTCAGCTCCTCGCCGCCGGACCGCACCTGCACGCCGTTCACCTCGGCCAGCCACCCCTCGGGCAGCCCGGGCGGCGCCACGAGCGAGCGGCTGCCGCGCGCGGCGAGCAGTGCGGCGACGGTCGCGGGCAACCCGGCGGGGTCGGTCCGGTGCACGTGGGCCCGGTAGTCGGCCAGGTGCTCGGCGAGCAGGTCGGCCCGCTCCTCGTCGCCGCGCTCGGCGTGCGCGTCCAGATAGTCGCGGGGGACGGGCCGGTCCTCGGGCGCGTCGGCGAGCGCCGCGCGGATCCGGCGCAGGATCTCGGTACGTCCGCTGTCGTGGTCGCTCATCGCTCTCCGTCCTTTCCGCCGCCGGTCGGCCCGGTGGCGGCTGTCCCGCCGCCCTCGCGCGGCGGGTTCGCCGTCCGGTCCTTCTCCCGTTTCCGCCACCAGGCGCGGAAGGACTCGGCGGGCACCTGGGGGAGGTCGCGGCCGTCGGTCCACGCCCGCGCGGCGCCGACCGGCAGGCGCCTCGGGTGCAGGCGCCGGGTGCGGGTGGCCAGCCGCTGCGCGGTGCCCCATGCCGCCGGGTGGTTCAGTGCCCATCCTGCTGCTCGCATGGCGGCGCGTTCGGTGGCGTGGCCTTGGGCGGGTTTGATGGTGGTCGGGGTGCCGTTGCGGGTGGTGGGTCCGCCTTGGGTGACGCGTTCGCGGAGGTGGACGAGGATGTCGGGGATGTCGATGGCGACGGGGCATGCCTGGTAGCAGGCGCCGCAGAGGGTGGAGGCGTAGGGGAGGGAGGCGTCGAGGGGGGTGGCGGTGCCCCGGAGTTGGGGGGTGAGGATGGCGCCGATGGGGCCGGGGTAGGCGGAGCCGTAGGCGTGGCCGCCGGCGCGTTCGTAGACGGGGCAGACGTTCAGGCAGGCGGAGCAGCGGATGCAGCGCAGGGCGGGGCGGCCGACCGGGTCGGCGAGGGTGTCGGTGCGGCCGTTGTCGAGCAGGACGAGGTGGAAGGTGCCGGGTCCGTCGCCGTTGGTGGTGCCGGTCCACATGGTGGTGTAGGGGTTCATGCGTTCGGCGGTGGAGGAGCGCGGGAGGGTTTGGAGGAACACTTCGAGGTCGGTGAAGGTGGGGACGATCTTCTCGATGCCGACGACGGAGATGAGGGTGTCGGGGAGGGTGAGGCACATGCGTCCGTTGCCTTCGGATTCCACGACGACCAGGGTGCCGGTTTCGGCGACCATGAAGTTGGCGCCGGAGATGCCGATTCTGGCGCGCAGGAATTTTTCGCGCAGGTGGAGGCGGGCGGCTTCGGCGAGGTCGGCGGGGGTGTCGGTGAGGTCGTCGGGTGCGGGGCGTCCCCAGGTAGCCATCTGCTGGCGGAAGATGTCGCGGATCTCGGCGCGGTTCTTGTGGATGGCCGGGACCAGGATGTGGGAGGGGCGGTCCTGGCCGAGTTGCACGATGAGTTCGGCGAGGTCGGTCTCGTAGGCGTGGATGCCGGCGTCGGCGAGGGCTTCGTTCAGGCCGATCTCCTGGGTGGCCATCGATTTGACCTTGACGACCTCCTGTTCGCCGGTGGCGGCGACCAGGTCGGTGACGATCCGGTTGGCCTCGCCGGCGTCACGGGCCCAGTGGACCTGTCCCCCGGCCGCGGTGACCGCGGCCTCCAGCTGGAGCAGGTAGCGGTCCAGGTGGCGCAGGGTGTGGTCCTTGATCGCCGCGCCGGCGGCCCGCAGTTCCTCCCAGTCGGCCAGCTCCGCCACCGCCCGCTCGCGTTTGGCGCGGATCGTGCGGGTGGCGTGGGTCAGGTTCGCCCGCAATTGCGCGTCCCGCGTCGACTCCCGCGCCGCCACCGGAAACGACGGCATCCCCACAAACGTACCGGTCATCGGACGTCCTCCGGCTCGAACGGCTGCTCCTGGGTGGAGGCGAGGATCTCGGCGAGGTGCACCGCGCGCAGCGGGGAGCCCTGGCGGCGCAGGATGCCGCCGAGGTGCATCAGACAGGAGTTGTCCGCGCCGCACAGCACCGACGCCCCCGTGTCGAGGGCGTGCCCGACCTTGTCGGCGCCCATGGCCATGGACACGTCCGGGTTCTTCACCGCGAACGTCCCCCCGAACCCGCAGCACTCCTCGGCCCCCTCCAGCTCCCGCAGCTCCAGTCCCTCGACGGCCGCCAGCAGCCGGCGCGGCCGCTCGCCGAGCCCGAGCATCCGCAGCCCGTGGCAGGACGGGTGGTAGGTCACGGTGTGCGGGAAGTACGCGCCGACGTCCGTCACGCCCAGCACGTCGACCAGGAACTCGGTCAGCTCGTACGTCTTCGGCACGGCCGCCGCGGCGGCCTCGGCCAGCCCCTCGTCCCGGCCCTCGGCGCGGGCGCGCTCGGCGATCCTCGGGTAGTTGTCACGCACCATCGCGGCGCACGAACCGGACGGCGTCACCACGTGGTCGTAGCCGTCGAACACCTCCGCGTAGCGCCGCACGAGGGGTTCGGTCAGGTGCCGGTAGCCGGTGTTGTACTGCGGCTGTCCGCAGCAGGTCTGGCCGAGCGGGAAGTCCACCTCGACGCCGAGGCGCTCCAGCAGGGTGACCACGGCCCGCCCGGTGCTGGGGTGGAGCATGTCGTTCACGCAGGTGACGAAGAGCGCTACCCGCATGGTTCCTCCCGGTGACCCGATGTCCGTTCGGGCCGTGTTCGATCACGCATGGGCTCATAGTGCCGTACGCGACCCCGTCAGAGAAGACATCCGATGTCTGGAGGTGTCTGTGGGCTCCGCCGGAGGGGCGTCACCCGTCAGCAGAGCCCGGACCTCGCGGACGGCGGCGCGCCCGGCCCGATTGGCTCCGATGGTGCTCGCGGAGGGCCCGTAGCCGACCAGGTGCACGCGCGGGTCGCTCAGCACGCGGGTGCCGTCGAGCCGGATGCCGCCGCCGGGTTCGCGCAGCCGCAGCGGGGCGAGGTGGTCGAGGGCGGCGCGGAAGCCGGTGGCCCACAAGATGGCGTCGGCCTCCACCGCGCGGCCGTCGTCCCAGGCCACGCCGTGCGGGGTGACGCGGTCGAACATCGGCTCGCGGCGCAGCAGGCCGCGGGCCTCGGCGTCGCGCACCGCCTGCGTCGCGGCGAGCCCGGTCACGCTCACCACGCTCTGCGGCGGCAGCCCCTGCCGGACCCGCTGCTCGACCAGCGCGACCGCCGCGCGCCCCCACTCCTCGGTGAACGGGCCGTCGCGGAAGACGGGCGGGCGCCGGGTGACCCAGGTGGTGCGGGCCGCCCCGCCGGGCTCGTCGAGCTCGATCAGCAGCTGCACCGCGGAGGTGCCGCCGCCGACCACCACGACGTGCTGCCCCGCGAACTCGGCCCGGCCGCGGTAACCTGCGGTGTGCGACTGCCGCCCGAGGAAGGTCTCCTGGCCCGGGTAGCGCGGCACGAACGGCCGGTCCCAGGTGCCGGTGGCGTTGACCAGCGCGCGCGGTGTCCAGACGCCGCGGTCCGTCTCGACCCGCAGCCGGCCGCCCGGGCCCTCGCGGACCGCCCGGACGTCGACCGGGCGCAGGACCCGCAGGTCGAAGGCGGTCTCGTAGTCCCGGAAGTAGCCGCCCACCACCTCGGCGGAGGGACGGTCGGGGTCGGCGCCCTCCAGGGCCATGCCCGGGAGTTCGTGCAGGCCGTGCACCTTGCCGAAGGTGAGCGACGGCCACCGGTGCTGCCAGGCGCCGCCCGGCGCGGGGGAGTGGTCGAGCACCACGAAGTCCGTGCCCGGGCGCAGGCCCGCGCGGCGCAGGAAGTACGCGGCCGACAACCCGGCCTGGCCCGCGCCGATCACGGCGACCTCCACCGGGGTCGCCGCCGGATCCGCGGCGTTCGCCGCCGCGGGCGTGGGCGTGTCTGGCGTACCCGAGCCGTTCATGTTCCTACCAACTCGGGCGGCGGAGGAATGCTTCCCTTGGGCGCGCCCCGAGCGCGCCCTCGAGCGTCCCCGCGCTCCCCGTGTTTCCCGCGCTCCCCGTGTTTCCCCCGCGTCCCCGTGCTCCGGCGGGCCGGGCGCCTCCCGCGGTCAGATCGCGGCCGGCATCCGGGGTTCGGAGGCCCACCGGCGCAGCCGGGCCACCCGGTAGGCGGCCTCCTCCAGCCGGTACGGGTCCAGGTCGCCGTCCGCCACGGCGCGGGCCGCGGCCGCGTGGATCGCGTCCCGTACGCCGGGGCCGCTGCCCGGGCCCAGCCGGATGAGGTCCACCCCCGCGATCCAGGCGAGCACGGCGGCGCCCGGCGCGCCCCAGCCGTCCACGATCGACGGCGCGTCGAGGGCGTCGCTCACCACGACCCCGCCGTAGCCGAGTTCGCCGCGCAGGACGCCGCTGATCGCCGGGCCGCTGACGGTCGCCGGCACCCCCGCGGTGATCGCGCGCACCCCCGCGGCCATGGCCTCCGCGTACGGGCGCAGGCTGCCCCGGCCGGTGAACGGGCCCAGGGCCGCGGCCACTCCGTGCGTCTGGAGGTCGGCGACGAAGGCACGGGTGCCGTCCGCGCGGGGATCGGGCCGCACGTCCAGGTGGAGGTTCGCGCCGGTCTCCATCAGCGCTGCGGCGGCCGCGCTTCCGCCGGCGGGGTGCCGGGGGCCCGGGTGGCCGGTCAGCGCGTCCGGCAGCACGGCCCGCAGCGCGTCCGCGGCCACCCGTGCCGCTTCCCCGTAAGCGTGTACGGCCGCGCCCGGCGTGCCGCGTTCGAGCCCGCGCAGGATCCACTCCGGCACGTCGCCCCGCCCGTCCACGGACGGCAGCAGGCACGAGTCGACCAGTACGGCGAGCCGGTGCAACGCGTTCACGTCGAGTCCCCTTCGGGGCGCGGCCATCAGCGGGCTCCCGAATGGTACAGACCAATCCCCGTGCCCGGCAACGAGGCCGGCACGCGGCACTCGCGGGGGACCCGGGGCGTCACGCGGGGCCGTCGGCCGGCTGCCGGCGGTGACGGGTCGACCCGGTCGGCGATCGGCCGAGCGCCGCCTGCGACAATCGCGCGGTGACCAGCATCGATGCCACCGCCCGACAGGGTTTGCTCCGTCGTGGCTTCGCCCTGGAGTACGCGACGCTCGGCTGGAACGTGGTCGGCATCGTGGTGCTCGCCGTCGCCGCCGTCTCGGCCCGGTCGGTGGCGCTGGCCGGATTCGGCCTGGACTCGCTGATCGAGATCGGCGCGTCCACCGTGGTGCTCTGGGAGTTGTCGGGTACCGGCGAGGAGCGGCAGAAGCGGGCCCTCCGGCTGATCGGCGCCGGCTTCGCCCTGCTGGCCGTCTACCTGCTGACGCAGTCCACCTGGGTCCTGGCCGCCGGCTTCCGGCCGCACCACTCGCCCCTGGGCGTGGCCTGGACGGCGGTGACCGCCGCGGTGATGTTCGCCCTCGCCGCGGGCAAGGCCCGCACCGGCGCCGCGCTGGACAACCCCGTGCTGCGGACCGAGGGCCGGGTCACCCTGATCGACGGCCTGCTCGCCGCCGCCGTCCTGGCCGGCCTGCTCCTCAACTCCCTGGCCGGCTGGTGGTGGGCCGACCCGGCGGCCGGGTACGTCCTGGTCTACTACGCCGTGCGCGAGGCCCGGGAGATCTTCTCCGGCGAGCACTGACCGCGCCGAAAGCACGAACAGCACCCACAGCGCGCCCGCCGCCCGGGCCGACGACGGGCCGGTTCCGGTGGCCGCCAAGGCCCGGCCCGGAAAAGGTGGTTCGGGCGGTGGGCGTGGGTGATGGTGCGGGGTGGGGGCGGGGCACGAGGATGAGGGCATGGCAGAGAACTTCCGTACGCGCGTCCTTGACATCGCCACCGGCTCGGACGAGACGGTGCACGACCTCACCGACGCCTGCGCGTCGTTCCTGCGCGAAGTCGCCTCCGGGCGCGACGGGCTGCTCAACGTGTTCGTGCCGCACGCGACCGCCGGGGTGGCGGTGATCGAGACGGGCGCGGGCAGCGACGAGGACCTGCTCGTCGCGCTGCGCGATCTGCTGCCCGCCGACGACCGCTGGCGGCACCGGCACGGCACGCGCGGGCACGGCCGCGACCACGTGCTGCCCGCCCTCGTGCCGCCGCATGCCACGCTCCCGGTGGTCGCCGGCAGCCTGGAACTGGGCGCGTGGCAGTCCGTCGTGCTGGTGGACACCAACACCGACAACCCCCGCCGCAAGGTGCGGCTGAGCTTCCTCGGCTGAGTTTCCTCGGCCGGGCCTCCTCGGCTCACCCCGGCCGGGGCGGGTCAGCCGCCCAGCACCTCCGCCAGGTCGTAGCCGACCGGCTCCTCCAACTGCGCGTACGTGCAGCCGGCGGGCTCGCGGTCGTCGCGCCAGCGGCGGAACTGGGCGGTGTGGCGGAACCGGGCGCCCTGCATGTGGTCGTAGGCGACCTCGACCACGCGCTCGGGCCGCAGCGGCACCCACGAGAGGTCCTTCTTGCCGGTCCAGCGCGAGGGCCCGCCGGGCAGGCGGGAGGCGGCCTGGGCCGCCTCGCTGGCCCACTCCTGCCACGGATGACCCTCGACCGAATCCATCCGCAGGGGCTCCAGTTCGGCCATCAGCGCCTTGCGCCGGGCCATCGGGAAGGACGCGCACACGCCGACGTGCTGGAGCTTCCCGGCGTCGTCGTAGAGCCCCAGCAGCAGCGAGCCGAGCACCGGCCCGCTCTTGTGCGGGCGCAGGCCGGCCACCACGCAGTCCGCCGTCCGCTCGTGCTTGACCTTGGCCATGATCCGCGCGCCCGGCTGGTACGGCTGGTCCTGCGGCTTGGCCACCACCCCGTCCAGCCCCGCGCCCTCGAACCGCTCGAACCACTCCTGGGCCACCGACAGGTCCTCCGAGGCGCGGGTGACGAACACCGGCGCCTCGGCGTCCCGCAGTGCCTCGGTCAGCGCCCGGCGGCGGTCGCGCTGCGGGGCGCCCATCAGCGAGGCGTCCCCGAGCGCGAGCAGGTCGAAGGCGATGAACGAGGCGGGCGTGGCCTCGGCCAGGTGGCGGACCCGGGAGTCGGCGGGGTGGATGCGCTCCAGCAGCGCCTCGAACTCCAGCCGCCCGCCCAGGGCGATGACGATCTCGCCGTCCACCACGCAGCGGGCCGGCAGCTGCTCCCGCAGCGCCGCCACGACCTCGGGGAAGTACCGGGTGAGCGGTTTCCCCGAGCGGCTGCCGATCTCCACCTCGTCGCCGTCGCGGAAGACGATCGCCCGGAAACCGTCCCACTTCGGCTCGTACAGCATGCCCGGCGGCACGGCGGCCACCGACTTCGCCAGCATCGGTTGCGCCGGCGGCATCACGGGAAGGTCCATGCCGGGATTGTCCGCCGCCGGGCGGCCCGGCGCTCCCCGGCGGACCGGCCGCATCCGGTCCCGGACCCGGCCGGGCCGGGACGTCCGGCGGGAATCCCCGTCCGCCGGCGGGCGGCCGCGGGCGGCACCGCCTAGCGTGAGGGCATGGCAGAGGCGCTGGAACTCACCATCGGGGAGCGCACGGTCCGGGTGACCAACCCGGGCAAGGTGTACTTCCCCGAGCGCGGCTTCACCAAGGCGGACCTCGTCCGCTACTACGTCGCCGTCGGCGACGGCATCCTGCGCGTGCTCCGCGACCGCCCCACCACCCTGGAGCGCTACCCGGACGGGGTCGACGGCGAGTCCTTCTTCCAGAAGCGGGCCCCGAAGTACCTCCCCGACTGGATCCCGACCGGCCGCATCTCCTTCCCCAGCGGCCGCCACGCCGACGAGATCTGCCCCACCGAGGTGGCCGCGGTCGCCTGGGCGGCCAACCTCGGCTGCCTGACCTTCCACCCCTGGCCGGTCCGCCGCGGCGACACCGAGCACCCGGACGAGCTGCGCATCGACCTCGACCCGCAGCCGGGCACCGACTACGCGGACGCGGTACGGGCCGCGCTGGAACTGCGCGACGTGCTCGACGGCCTCGGCCTGACCGGCTGGCCCAAGACCTCCGGCGGGCGCGGGCTGCACGTCTTCGTGCCGATCGCCCCGGAGTGGACCTTCGTCCAGGTGCGCCGCTCGGCCATCGCCGTGGCCCGCGAACTGGAGCGGCGCGCGCCCGACCGCATCACCACCGCCTGGTGGAAGGAGGAGCGCGGCGCGAAGATCTTCGTGGACTACAACCAGACCGCCCGCGACCGCACCATCGCCAGCGCCTACTCCGTCCGCCCCCGGCCGCACGCCCCGGTCTCGGCCCCGCTGCGCTGGGACGAGGTGCCCAGCGCCTTGCCGGAGGACTTCGACCTGGCCACGATGCCGGCCCGCTTCGCGGAGGTCGGCGACCTGCACGCGGACATGGACGGGCACGCCTTCCGGCTCGACGAGGCCCTCGAACTGGCCGCCCGCGACGAGCGCGAGCACAAGCTCGGCGACCTCCCGTACCCGCCGGATTACCCCAAGATGGCCGGCGAGCCCAAACGGGTCCAGCCCAGCCGAGCGAAGAAACCCGCCGACGAACAGACGGGTGAATGAACGGACGAACAGACGATCGGGCGAATAAACCAGCGGCCGGCGGGCGGGCGGCCGGCGACCGCGCCCCCGGTGGGTGGGGCACCCTTCGGGGGCACGGTCGCTGAACGCTGTGGGGTCCGCGCCCCCGAGGGGTGATACCCCTGGCCGGTCAGGCCAGGGGCAGCGGCGCCCGCAGATTCGACTCAGCGAGCAGATCCACGGGCACGACCTCCTCCGTCCGGTCGTCGACGAGCGTCACCCGCACCGCCGGGCCCGGCGTGGTGTCGATGGTGGCGGACCGGTCCAGCGCGAAGATCACGTTGACCGGCCGGGCACCGCGGGTGCCCTCGTGGACCCCGGCGAACCGCAGGAACCGCCAGCCGTCCTCGTCCCAGCTGTCCAGCAGGGCCGAGCGGACGACCGGGGCGGCGGCCACCCAGGCCAGCGAGTGCTCCAGCAGTTCCACCGTCGCCTGCACCGGCACGTGCTCGCCGGAGCCGACCGGCAGCGGGGTGCCGAACAGCCGCAGCCGCGCCTTGCGCAGCGGCAGCCACACCTTGTCCACGTCGGTGGACAGCGCGAGCAGCGCCGCCGCGGCCACCGCCAGGATCAGCAGCGACCAGCCGGGCCGGTGGACGACCCGCGACCACCAGGCGGTCCCGGCCGTCGCCGCCAGGGCGCCGCCGACCAGTACCAGTCCGGCGCGGACGAACGACCGCACGCCGATCGGGCCCTCGTCACGGGCACTGCACCCGCAGGAGGACTGCGGGGCCGTCACCCGCGCGTAGCCGAGGTACCCGACGAAGCCGGCACCGAGCACCGCGGTGGCGACACCCGGCACCACCGTCGTCGGCACGGCCAGCAGGCTCGCCGCGACGACCAGTTCGAGCGCGCCGACGGTGCGCAGCGCGTAGAACGCGCGGTTCCCGTTGCCGAGCACCCGTACCAGCACGGTGTTCGCCGCGACCTGCCGGATCCGGCGCCCGAAGAGCTTGCCCGAGCCGCTCACCGCGAGCAGGACGCCGCACACCAGGGGAAGGAGGTCCGAGATCATGGCATCGCCTCTCTCAGTGGCCGACGGTGATGCGCGCGATGTCGATCTCGTCGTCCTCCGGCCGCCATGCGCCGAGGACCTGCGCCGACTGCCCGATGCGCACCCGGGACAGGTCGGAGGTGAGGGCGCCGCCGACGTACGACGCGGTGGTGTGCTCGGGCACGATCCGGCCCACCAGGGCGTGGTTGTTGGCGCCGTGCGACAGGTGCAGCCGGTCCTTGGCGATGCCGCGCACGGTGGTGATCAGGTTGACGATGTTGACCCACACCGCGTCCGCCGCGACTGTGCCGTCGGGCATGTCCACGCCGCGCGCGTACAGGCCGTCGCCGACCTTGATCGCGTCCGCGGTGGTGGTGTGCAGCTTCCAGATGCTGGTGGCGTTGGTGAGCTGGATCAGGTGCCGGGTCCCGTAGGATCCGGCGACCTCCAGCACACTGCCCTTGATCTGGGTGATCCGGCCCTCGACGAACGCCGACTTGGAGATGGCGGGGTCGAGCGACGGCATCGGCGCGGCGAACGCTGCCTCGGCGTCCAGACCGCCGAGCGCCGAGGCGCCCACGATGGTGGCGCCGCCCAGCGCGGCGGTGGTCAGGAAGCGCCTCCGGTCGAAGCCGGAGCGGGCACCCGGGTCCTGGCGGTTGCTCATGGTCGGTCCTCCTCCTGCCTCGTGGGTCACTCGTAGATGTAGACCGGCAGCATGCCGGAGCTGAGGTTCCCGATCGCCGAGAAGGCGGCCGGGGTCAGGTCGATCACGCGGTTGGTGCGGCAGGCGCCGTTGCAGCAGGTGGCCTCACCGCAGAAGCTCTGGGTGCGCGGACCGCAGTCGGCGACGGTGACGCACACGGTCGCGCCGGAGCACTGGTGCTTGACGTTCATCACCGAACCGCAGCCGCGGCGCGGGATGTTCTCCCCGCACAGGTCCGGGCGGGTGATGCTGTAGCAGGAGGCCGTGGTGTTGGGCCACGCGGCCTGGTGGGCGCTGGACTGACAGGTGCCGCAGGCGCCGGTTCCGGCGCTTCCGCAGGGCCCCCAGGAACTGCCGCAGCAGAACCAGGTGCTCTCACCCGCCCAGAGGCTGGTCGATCCGCAAGCCATCTTCATTCCCTTTCGCCGGCGCAGGCTGGGGTGACCTGCGCATGACAATGAACCGGAGGGGCGCGCCGCGGTATGGGGGTCCGCGGCGGGCCGGTTCCAGGAGGCGCCGGGGGCGAATTACGTGCCCATGACAATCTCTTCGGCCGGATTCCGCTTCCTCACGGGGACCTGGGACAGGTGTGGGTGGGGCGTGTGCGGGACGGACTGGGACGTCGGTGGGCGATGCCGGCCCCGGCGGGCCTCGTTCTGTGCCGCATGCGACAGATGGGTCGGCTGTGCAGTGTGGAACACCGGCAATGATGGCCCCTTCTACGCGCGTCCGCCAGAGGACGAACGCGCGTAGATAGGGCACGTTGGGAGTTGGCGCAAATCGTCAGGGCCGTGTCCTTGCCGCCAAACCCGAGGTCGGCCGACGATGGTTGCGTGACCACCCGACGCATCGTCTTCGCGGTCTTCCCCGGCTTCCAGATCCTGGACCTGACCGGCCCGCACGAGGTCTTCACGCAGGCCGCGCGGCTGGTCGGGGCGGCGGAGCGGAAGGAACGGGATGGCGCGGAGGAAGGTCCGGAGGCGGGGGAGGGCCCGGTCCGCACCGTGATCGACACGGTCGCCGCCGCGCCCGGACCCGTCCCGTCCAGCGGCGGCCTGGCGGTGTCCCCGACCCTGACCGCCGACCAGGTCACCGGACCGGTGGACACGCTCGTCGCCGTCGGCGGCAGCGGGGTCCGGCAGGCCGGGCGGGACCCGGAGTTCGTCCGGTGGTTCGCCGCGACCGCCCGGCGCGCCCGGCGCACCGCGTCCGTGTGCAATGGGGCCTTCCTGCTCGGCGCGGCGGGACTGCTGGACGGGCGGCGCGCGACCACCCACTGGTCGGTGAGCGAGGAACTGGCCGCGCGCTTCCCGCGCGTCACCGTCGACCCCGACCGGATCTTCGTGCGCGACGGCGAGGTGTGGACCTCGGCCGGGGTCACCGCCGGCATCGACCTCGCGCTGGCGATGGTCGAGGCCGACCACGGGCCGGAGATCGCCCGGACCGTCGCCCGGCGGTTGGTGATGTTCGTCCAACGGCCCGGCGGCCAGGCCCAGTTCAGCACCCAGCCGGCCCCCCGGCCGGACCGGGCGGCCCTGCGGGATGTGGCCGGCTGGATCGCCGGCCACCTCGGCGAGGACCTCGGCGTGCCGGCGCTGGCCGCCCGCGCCGGAATGAGCGAACGCAACTTCACCCGGCTGTTCCGCGCCGAGACCGGGCGCACGCCGGCCGCGTACGTGGAGTCCGCGCGGATCGAGGCGGCCCGGCGGCTCCTGGAGTCCACGCAGGTCCCGCTGGACGCCGTCGCGCGCCGCTGCGGCTTCGGCACCGTCGAGACGCTGCACCGCAGCTTCAAGCGCTGCGTCCGGGTCACCCCCGCGCAGTACCGGCGCCACTTCGCCGTCCCGTCGGTGTGAGGCGCGGGAATCCGGCGTGCGCCGGGCCGCCCGCCAAGGCCCCCGGGCGGCGGGGACTTCGCGGGCGGCGAAGGACTACCTCGGCGCCGGCTGACCGGAGACGGCCTTGCGGACGGGCCGGGGCAGCCGGGTCGGCGCGGCCGCCGGGGACGGCGCCGCGCCCTCCGTCTCGCGCGCCGTGCTCCGTTCCACCGACTCCACCAGCGGCAGCACCCGCTCGGCCACCCGTTCCCGCAGCGCGATCTCCGTCCGCGTGCGCACCACGCCCGGCAGCTGGATCAGGTGCTGGATGATGTCCTCCAAGTGCGCGTTGTCCCGCGCGACGACCCGGGTCAGCAGGTCGCCGCCGCCCGTGATCGAGTACGCCTCTATGATCTCCGGGACCGACGCCAGCGACTGGCCGACCTCGTCCAGATGACCCTGGGCGACTTCTATGCGGACGAAGGCCAGCACCCGGTGGCCGAGCGCGGCGGGTGACACCCGCGGCCCGGCCGGCGTGATGACCCCGTCCCGCTCCAGCCGGTCCAGCCGCGCCTGGAGCGTGCCGCGGGCCACCCCCAGGATGCGGGCGTACTCACGGACACTGGTGCGCGGTTGCTGGAGCAGCAGGCGCAGGATGCGCGCGTCCAGGGCGTCGACGGGCATGGGCCAAGGGTCCCCTCGTGGTTGTGTTGTCGGCATATTCAACGTACCGACGGTCCACCGACAAGCGATCAATTCGAGCCATTGCCAACCCTGTTGAGGGATCGGCCGGGCTGTTGGCCCGTCCGCGCCGAGGGCGCCGCGGCGGTCCGCCGGGCCCGTTCCGTACGGGCCCGCGCATCGGCCAAAAAAGTGCCCGGATTCGGGAACCGGCCCGCCTCCGGTGGAATCTTCCCCTTCACGGGCGGAAACGTGCTGGGGGCAATGGGCTCCGGTCCAGCAGGGGTTGGGCCGGCGAGGGGATCGGGGAACCGCGGTGGCGTGGGACGGGCAGGGCGGCGGGTCCGGGGGGACCGGGGCGGCTGGGGGAACGGGGGGAGCGGGCGGATTCGGCCCTCCCGGCGGATACGGTTACGGCGGCCCGGGCGGGTACGGACCGCCGCCCGGCGGGCCCGGCACCCCCGGGGGTTTCGTGGTGCCCCCGCCCCCGACCAGCCCGCCGCGCCTGCCCGCCGACCCGCTGCGGGCGGTCGCGGTCGGCCTGCTCAACCTCAGCGGCCTCGGCGTCGGCTACCTCCTCATCCGCCGCTGGCTCGCCGCGGCCGTGTGCTGGATCGCCACCGGCGTCCTGCTGGTCGCCGCGCTGCCCGCCGACCCCGACGGCGTCTCCCGGGGCGCCGTGATCGCCTACCTGGCCTTCCTGCTGCTGGCCGCCCTGCACGGCGCCGCGCGCGGCCTGCGCGGCCGGATGACCTGGCCGCCGCTCACGCCGGTCGCCGTCCTCCTCGGGATCGTGCTGCTCGCCGTGCCCGCGGGCGGGGTCGTCTACTACC
Source organism: uncultured Actinomycetota bacterium (assembly GCA_963756705.1). Taxonomy (GTDB): domain Bacteria; phylum Actinomycetota; class Actinomycetes; order Streptomycetales; family Streptomycetaceae; genus Actinacidiphila. Next base: position 843,479 of record CAVWOS010000015.1, read on the forward strand.
AGCAGGCCAAGGACGACGCGACGCAGAAGATGCTGCTCGACCGGCTCGCCAAGGCGGACACGCTCGTCCGCACCGCCGGGAGCAGGTCCTTCGACAGCGCGCAGGGCGACTACAAGTCGGCGCTGGCCACCTACCGCGACCTCGGCGACCACCACGCCGGCTCCAAGGCCGCCAAGCGCGTGCCGGCCAGCCTGCGGACGTACTACACGACGGTGGGCGCGCCCTTCGCGCAGAAGCGGTACTGCGACGCCATCACGCCGCTGAAGTACCTGCGCACGGTGCCCGACAGCATCGACCGCAAGACCCTCGGCACGCTCGCCGGCTGGCCCGACGACCGGCTCGCCACCTCGCTGTACGAGTGCGGCGCGACCGACCTCCAGAACGGCGGCGGCTCCACCGCCTCCGGCGGCGACCAGAACCAACTCGGCGAACTGCTCACCACCTTCCCGCGGTCCGCGCAGGCCGCCAAGGTCGAACCCGCCGTCAGCGGCACCATCGACAAGGCGTACCAGGGCCTCAAGGGCAGTGACCCCTGCTCGGCCAACGACCGGCTGCGGGGCCTGGGCTCCTTCGCCTCCACCCTGGCGGGCAAGCAGAGCGGCGGCTCCGCGGCCCTCGCCAAGGACGCCCGCCGCGCCGACGGCTACCTGGAGTCCGGCGCCTACGCGTGCGGCCTCGACCAGTACAAGGACAAGGACTTCGACACCGCGGCGGACACGATGCACGCCTTCGCGTCCAAGTACCCGCACGACAAGAACGCCTCGTACGCCAAGAAGATCGCCATAGCCGCGGAGATCGCCCACGAGGAGCCGGCGGCGGGCAAGCACCTGCCGTCGAAGGGCTCCGGCGGCGGCATCAGCCTGACGGTGAGCAACGACAGCCCCGACGACGTGCAGATCCTCTACACCGGCACGGTCACCGGCAGCTTCACCCTCAAGGGCTGCGGCAGCTGCACCACCTACTCCAGCGACGCCAGTGCCCACCTGTCGGCCTGCAAGGCGGGCAAGCACTACCCGAAGAAGACGCTCAGCCTGCCGCCCGGCACCATCTACTTCCTGCACAAGCCTTCGGACGACTCCTCGGCCACACCGAGCGCCGATTCCGAGAAGCTCCGCAACGGCTACATCTACACCGAGTGCGCCTATACGGTGCAGACCTTCGGCTACTAGGCGGCGTCCGGCACCTCCCGGACGTGCTCGGACGCGCTCCCTCGGCGGGCGGCACGGTCACCGTGCCGCCCGCCGTCGGGTCCGGTCCCGGGCCGTCCGGGGCGGCCAACCGGGAACCCGGGGCGACGCGGGACGACCGAAGGTACTAATCTCAGCCGCCGTACAGACGTCAGGCGGAAGAGGTACGGCAGTGGCCGGACACGCATACATCGGGTCGTTCACGTCGGCGGGCGGGCGCGGGCTCACCGCCGTCACCGTCGACCCAGGGACGGGTGCGCTCAGCGCACTCGGGCACACCTCCGAGGTGCCCAACCCGTCCTTCCTCGCCCTGTCCGCCGACGGGGGCACGCTCTACGCCGTCAGCGAGACCGAGCCCGAGGGCGCGGCCGCGGCCTTCTCCCTCGCCGACCCCGCCGCCCCCCGCCTGGTCGGCGCCCCCGCACGCGTCCGGGGCGGCGCCCCCACGCACCTGGCGGTCCACCAGGGCCACCTGCTGACCGCGAACTACTCCGCGCCCGGCAGCGTCACCGTGCTCGCGATCGGCGACGGCGGCGGCCTCGGCGCGGTCCGCAGCGTGCTGGAGCACGAGGGCAGCGGTCCCAACCAGGAGCGCCAGGAGGCCCCGCACGCCCACGCCGTGGTGACCGACCCCACCGGCCGCTGGGCGCTCACCGTGGACCTCGGCACCGACTCGGTGCGGGTGTGCGAGCTGGACGCGGCCAGCGGCGAGCTGGAGATCGAGCGCGAACTCGGCCTGCGCTCCGGCATCGGCCCGCGGCACCTCGCCTTCCACCCCGCCGGCGGCCACGCCTACGTGATGAACGAACTCGACTCCGTGGTCACGGTGTGCCGCTGGGACGCCGACAAGGGAAGCCTGCGGCCGCTGGCGGAGGTCCCGGTGCTGCCCGAGGACGCCACCGGCGAGAACTACCCCTCGGAGCTGGTGGTCTCGCCCGACGGCCGGTTCGCCTGGGCGGCCAACCGCGGCCACAACAGCATCGCCGTGCTGAGCGTCGACGAGACCGGCGAGCACCTCGAACTGGTGGGGACCGTCGACTGCGGGGGCGACTGGCCGCGCCACCTGACCCTCGACCCCTCCGGCACCCGGCTCTACGCCGCCAACGAGCGCTCCGGCGACGTGACCTGGTTCGACGTCGACCCCGCCACGGGCGTCCCGAAGAAGGCCGGATCGCTGGAGCTGCCCGCGGTCTCCTGCGTACTGTTCGCCTGAGAGCGCCCTGAGGACACCTGAGAACGCCGAACGCACGTCGGGCGGCCACCTGCCGCAGGAGGCCGCCCGGGGGCGCTCGAGGGGCGGTTCGCGGGTGCCGCGGACCGCCCGTGGGTCAGCGCGCTGGAGCGCCCTGCGGCTGCTGCAGCGCGATCCCCAGCACCTGCGCGTACTGCGAGACGACCAGCTTGCCGACCGCCGGGTACGGGCCGAGCGCGTCCGCACCCGAGCACTCCGCCTCCGCGGCCGCGGTGTGCAGCACCTGCGGCGCGATCTCCGGGCCGATCAGGCACGGCGCGAGCGCCAGCGTGCCCGAACCCGAGGAGCGCAGCTGCTCGGCCGCCCGGGCGATCGCGCCCTCCTCGTCGAGCGCCGCAGCCAGGACCGGCACCGCCAGCCGCGCCGCCAGCAGCAGCCCGGTGACGCCGGCCGCCTGCGCGGCCTCCTCACCGCCCACCGTGGCCAGGATGATGCCGTCGGCGGCGGTCGCCACCGTGAACAGCCGGGCCCGGTCCGCGCGGGCCAGGCCCGCCTCGGACAGCCGCACGTGCAGCGCCTCGGCGAGCAGCGGGTGCGGGCCGAGCACGTCGGTCAGCTCGACGTGCGCCTTGCTGTCCAGGACGATCTGCCGGATGCGCCGCTGAACGGCCGCCTCCGGACCCGCGAGCAGCGGCACCACGACCGCGGAGGTGTCCTCGCCGGGGCGCTCCGCGGCCACCTGGTCCAGCACCCCGTGCAGCGACGCGAACTCCTCGTCGTCGCCGTCGATGAACGCGATCCGCGGGTCGAGGCCGGACAGCTCGGAGCGGGCGATGCTCACGACCTCCTCGGCCAGGCTCAGCGCCGCGCCGGTCGGGTTGCCGGGCACGGCGAGCACCAGCACAGGCGCGCCCTCGGGCGCGGACAGGGCCTCCGGTCTGCGGTGGCGTCCCGGCTGGCGCGGACGCGGCATTCGAACGGGCAGGCCTGCGGCGGGGTCTGTGGCATTGCTCATGGCGTCGCATGCTAACGCCTTGCGGCACCTTGGTGTTCGCCCGGGTGCGAAGGAGGTCGGACCTGTCCTCAACTGTCCGTTTCGCCGGTCACGTTCGGTCAGGGCGCCGGCCCCCTCCCGGTGCGGGCGGGACAGGCAGGCGGCCCGTCCCGCGCACCCGGGCGGGCAACCGGCCTACGCGCGCGGCCGGTCGGTCAGGGTCAGCATCGAGCCGTCGGAGGGCAGCGGGAGTTCGCCGCGGTGCAGGGCGTCCGCGACGAGCACGGCGCCGTCCAGCGGGTCCCCGGCGGCGGGTACCAGCGCGGCGCAGGGCAGCAGGCGCGGGGCCTGCTCCCGGAGGGGAGCGAGCAGCGGCTCGCCGATCCGGAACAGCCCGCCGGTCAGGGCGACGTCCACCGTGCCGGGCCCCGGCCGCGCGGCGGCGGCCGCCTCCAGGATGTGCGCGGCGGCCCGGCGCATGATGCCGGCCGCGACCGGGTCGCCGTCCGCGTGACGTGCCACCTCCGGCGCGAACGAGGCCATCACCGCCGCCCGGTCCGCCCGCGGGTACAACTGCCCCGGCAGGCCCGTGACCGGCCCGAAACGGTCCTCCGCGGCGGCCAGCAGCGCCTTCGAGCCGCCGTCACGGCCGTCGTGGGCGCGCATCGCCGCGTCCAGGCCGGCGCGGCCGATCCAGGCGCCGCCGCCGGCGTCCCCCAGCAGGTGGCCCCAGCCGTCCGCGCGGCGCCAGCCGGTGCCGTCCGCGGCGGTGCCGAGCGCGATCATGCCGGTGCCGGCCGCGACCACCACGCCGGGCCGCAGGCCGAGCGCGCCCGCGTACGCCGTGATGCCGTCGCCGGCCAGCGCCAACCGCCGCACTCCCAGGGCGTCGGCGAGCGCGTCGGGCAGCCGGGCGCGCAGGTCGTCGCCGAGGGAGGCCATGCCGGCGGCTCCCACGCAGGCGGCGGAGATCCGGGCGGCGCCCGCGTCGCGCATCAGCGCCCCGGCCAGCGGCAGGAGCAGGTCGAGCAGGCTGTCCGCGTCGATGCCGCGCTCGCCGGTCACGGCGGGACGGTCCGACACGGCGGGAGAAAGGGGCGGGCGGGGCGCGTCGGGGTCCGAGGGGCGCGGGCCGTCGGCGCGGGCGAGGGCCACGCGCACGCCGGAGCCGCCGGAGTCGATGCCGAGCACCCAGGCGTCGGCCGGGCCGGCCTCGGGTGCCGTGCCGGTGGAGGGGCCGGCCGCTGGGCCGGTGCTGCCTTGCGGCTCCTCGGCCGCGGGGGAGTGGGGCACGCTCAGCCGAGCCCCCGCGAGTCCTGCTTGAGCGCGGTGTCCACGGTGAGCGCGGACGCCACGACCATGCTCAGCAGCGGGTCGGCCAGTTGGCGGTGGATCTGGAGGACGTAGTTGTCCGCCGTGGTGAACATCGTCTTGGCCAGCCCCTCCCACGTCTTGGTGATCCGGGCGATCTCGGTCTCGGTGTGGTCCACGATGGCGAAGTTCCACGCCCGCCAGTTCTCGGCCTTGATCGCGCCGATCTTCTGGCCGTTGTACATGAACGCGAAGTTGATCTTCCCGATCGCGTTCTGCTGCACGATCTCGCCCAGCGGCTCACCGTTGGCGCGGTGCACCAGCACCTTGGACTTGATGAGCTTGGCCGGCCGGGTGAGCACCAGGTGCGGCTGGCCCTGGGCGTCCCGGACCTCCAGCTTGTGGGTGAGGAACTGGTCCACGCTGGAGACGAACCGCAGCACCTTCTTGGCCGTGCTCTGCCCGACCTCGACCACCGAGCCCAGCGTGCGGCCGTGCTGGTCGAAGACCGTGTACTCGTTGACCAACTCGATCAGCTTGGCCTTCTGGTTCACCACCAGCACCGGCTCGGTGAACAGCGTGCCGCCGCCCTGCCCGGTCGGCGTGATGCCCGCCTGCTGCTGCACCTGGCGCTGCACCCGCGCCGGGTCCGGGGCGCTGCTGACGTCCAACTCCCAGGCGTTGCCGCCACCGCCCTTGTGCTGACCGGGCACCTGACCGGGCATCTGGCCGGGGACGTGACCCGCCTGGCCTGCCTGGCCCTGCATCTGACCGGGCACCTGACCGGGGTTGGTGTGCTCGGTCCACTGGGTGCCGTCCCAGTACCGGAGCAGGTTGGGCGTGCCTTGCGGGTCGGCGTACCAGCCCGCCGGGGTATTGGAATGCGTGGTCACCCGGGCAGCGTACCGTGGGCCGTCCGCAGTGCCCACGGGCCGGAGCGGGGGCCGCGGCGGGCCGTGGTCAGGGCAGTTGCCACTCCACCGGCTGGGCTCCCTGCCGGGCGAGCAGGTCGTTGGCCCGGCTGAACGGGCGCGAGCCGAAGAAGCCCCGGTCCGCCGACATGGGCGAGGGGTGCGCCGACTCGATCGCCGGCAGCTCGCCCAGCAGCGGCCGCAGGTTGCGGGCGTCGCGGCCCCACAGGATCGACACCAGCGGGCGGCCGCGGGCGGCCAGCGCCCTGATCGCCTGCTCGGTGACCGCCTCCCAGCCCTTGTCGCGGTGCGCGGCCGGACGCTTCGGCGCGGTGGTCAGCGCCCTGTTGAGCAGCAGCACGCCCTGGCGGGTCCACGGCGTGAGGTCGCCGTTGGACGGCCGCGGCAGGCCGAGGTCGTTGTGCAGCTCGCGGAAGATGTTCTCCAGGCTGCCCGGCAGCGGCCGCACGTCCGGAGCGACGGAGAAGCTGAGGCCCACCGCGTGCCCCGGAGTGGGGTACGGGTCCTGGCCCACGATCAGCACCCGTACCTCGTCGAACGGCTGCTGGAAGGCCCGCAGCACATTAGCGCCCGACGGCAGGTAGGTGCGGCCCGCGGCGATCTCGGCCCGGAGGAAGTCCCCCATCGCCGCGATCCGGCCCGCCACGGGTTCGAGCGCCTTCGCCCAGCCCGCCTCGACGATCTCGTCCAATGGTCGTGCAGTCACAATCCGTCACTCTACTGGCTCAACAGCCCTGCCCCGTACGCGTGTCGGCCCCGGGCCGGGCCCGGCCGCCGTGTGACGGCGGTGCCGGACCCCGCCCCCGCCGTCACACGACGGCCGCCCGGACGCACAGCACGTCCGGCAGGTGGGAGACCGCCAGCTCCCACGAGTCGCCCTCGTCGGCGCTGGCGTACACCTCGCCGTTGCGGTTGCCGAAGTACACCCCGCCCGGGTCGGAGTCGTCGGTGCACATCGCGTCGCGCAGCACCGCGCCGTACGACGGGGCGTCCGGCAGCCCGTCGGACAGTCCGGTCCACGTGGCGCCCGCGTCCTCGGTGCGGAAGACCCGGCAGCGGTAGTCCGGCGGCATGCGGTGGATGTCGGCGGTCAGCGGGAAGACGTACGCGACGTCCCCGCGGTGGCGGTGGGCGGCCACCGCGAAGCCGAAGTCGGCCGGCAGCCCCGCGCCGATGCCGGTCCACGTGCCGCCCCCGTCGTCGCTGCGGTAGACGCCGCCGTGGTTCTGCAGGTAGAGGCGGTCGGGGTCCACGGCGTCCTGGGCGATCTTGTGCACGCACTGCCCGAACTCCGGGAAGCGCTGCTCCTCCGGCAGGAAGGTGGCCTGCACGCCCTGGTTGGCCGGCTCCCAGCTCGCGCCGCCGTCCTTCGACCGGTAGACCCCGCCGGTGGACACCGCCACGGTGACCAGCTCCGCGTTGCGGGGGTGCGTCACCACCGTGTGCACCGCCTGCCCGCCGAACCCCGCCTCCCACTGAGGGCGCTGCGGGTGCTCCCACAGGCTGCGCACGAAGGCGAAGGACTCCCCGCCGTCCTCGGAACGGAACAGCGCGCCGGGCTGGGTGCCCGCCCACACCACGTCGGGCGCGGCGTCACCGGCCGGGTGGAGCTGCCAGACCCGCTCCAGCGAGGTGCCGGTGTCCTGCGGGAACTTCACCGCGGGCCGCGACGGCTCGTGCCAGCTCGCGCCCAGGTCGTCGGACCGGAAGACCGACGGGCCCCAGTGCGAGCTGTCGGCCCCCACCAGCAGCAGCGGCGCCGCGCGCCGGGTGTCGATGCCCACCGAGTAGACCGCCTGCATGGGGAAGTGCGGCCCGGTGAACTCCCAGCCCCCCGCTCCCCTCCGGCCGAGGAAGAGCCCCTTCTGCGTCCCCACCGCCAACAGCACGCCGTCCATGGCGCCTCACCTCCGCGATCCGCTGTAAACCGACATCACAGAGTCTGCACCCGGGCACTGACAAAGGTCCCCGACCGGACGGGCCCCCAGGTCAGGGGCGCGCCGGGGGCGCGGCCGCCGGACCGGCGCCGACCCGTGGTGGCCGGTGGTCGGCGCCGTCCCGGTGGACGCACTCGCCGTGGCCCGTTCTCGGGGCTCGCGACGGCCACCGACGCGCGAGTTCCCGCTTTGGCACGCTCCAAGTGGGCAACCATGCCCCCAATAGGGTCTGTTTTCGGCCATGCCTGCGATGCGTGGTCGAGGGGTCCGAATCCGTCCCCGGCCGACGGGCCGGAGCCGTTGGGGAGGGCTTCACAGCTGGTGGTACGCCTCCGCGTCCGGCGGGGGTATGCCCAGTCGCCAGTCCAGGCCGTAGCGCTGGAAGAGCTCGGCCCGCAGCCTGGCCAGCGGCATGGGCGCGCCGGGCAGCAGCAGCGCCACCGTCGCGCCCATCAGCAGCGCCCGCAGCAGCCGGTACTCCTCCTCGGGCTCCTCCGCGCCCCAGCGCTCCACCGACTCCCGCAGCAGCGCCGCCAGCCGCTGCTGCTCGGGGCACTGGATGAAGCCCTCCTCCTGGAGGATGGAGGCCATGTGGGTGCGCATGATCTTGGTGTGCGTGCAGGTCAGCCCGAGGATGCCGTCGATGGCCCGGGCCAGCACCTCCGGCCCGTTCTCGGTGCGCGGCTCCTGGTTCAGCGCCGCCGCGAGCTCCATGTGCATCAGCCGGTGCACGGCCGACTGGAGCAGCGCCCGCTTGCCGGAGAAGTAGTAGGACACCAGGCCGCGGGCCGACCCCGCGCGCTGCGTGATGTCGGCCAGCGTCGTGGCCTCGTACCCGCGTTCCTCGACCAGGTCGAGGGTGGCTTGCAGCAGACGCTCGCGGGAACGCTGTCGCATCGCTTCATTGACCGATGCGCTTCGAGGCGACATGCTTTGCTCCATGCGTTGACTGGCTGCGAGCCAATATACTCAGCGCGACCCGGCGGGTTGACGCCCGTGCGGGGTCAACGGGGGACGGACGCCGGACCCGGCGACGCGGGGGATCGTCGGGTCCGGCGTCCGTTGTATCGCCACGTCCCCCCGCGGGGCGCCTCACGGACCGGGAACGATCCGCCGGCGCCGCCGTCACTCGTCCAGTGTGCCCAGCACCTGGCGCAGGGAATCCGGCCGCCCCTCCACCGTGAGCGGATCGACCAGGAGCACGCGGCAGCCCAGCGCCGCCGCGCCGGCGTCGGCCACCGGGTTGTCGCCGATCATCAGCACGTCCTCCGGCTGCGCGCCCAGTGCCTCGCAGGCGATCCCGAAGATCCGCGGGTCGGGCTTCACCACCGCGTGCTCGAAGCTCAGCACGAACGCGGTCACCTCGTCGGCCAGCCCGTGCGCGCGGAACACCGGCCGCAGGTCCCACGCGATGTTGCTCACCACGGCCACCGGGACGCCGCGCTCGCGCAGCTCCGCCAGCACGTCCGCGGTGTCGGGGTACGGCTGCCACGCGTCGGGCGCCATGTGCCGCGTATAGAGCGCGTCGTGGACGTCCCACGGCAGGTCCACCGTGCGCGACAGGCCGGTGAACGCGGCCCGGTGGGGCTCCGCACCGAGGTCGCGCTCCCGCCACAGCCGTTCGAGGCGCGGCGGCACGTGCTCGGGCGGTTCGCCGCCCGGCTGCGCGCCCGCCCGCTCCAACCGCCGCGCGTAGGAGACGATCTCGGACTCCTCCGCCTCGACGCCCTCCTGCGCGAGGACCGCCCGCAGCCACCGCTCGCGGGGCTCGGCCCGGAACAGCGTGCCCGAGAAGTCGAACATGCACGCCTTCACCGTCATCCTCCGGCTCCTTCCGCCGTCGTCCCCGGGCCCGGGTGCGTCCCGCGCCCCACGGCCGGGGTGTGTCAGGTCAGCGCGTGCAGGCCGGGGCCGAGGGTCACCAGCAGCGGCACGGCGGGCACCAGCAGCGCCAGCACGGTCCAGCCGAGGCGCTGAGCCGGGCTCAGCCGGCCCGCGGGCTCCAGCAGCCGCTGCACCCGGCCCGGCAGCTCGGCCAGCGGGGTCGGGCAGGGCCCGAACACCCCGCGCCCCTCGTTGAGTTCGACCAGCGCCAGCGCGGTCGTCATCCGGCCGTGCCGGCGCGAGGCCGTGTCGTCGGCGGCCAGCTCCACCAGGTGGTGCACCTGGTCGCGGAAGGCCGCGAAGACCGGCACCTGCGGGAAGCCGCCGGCCAGCGCGCCCGCGCAGTGCAGCAGCACGTCGTGCCGGGCGCGTACGTGGCCCTGCTCGTGCTCCATCACCGCGTCGAGCCCGCCGCCCTTCAGCCGGCGCAGCGCGGCCGTGGTGATCACCAGCCGGGGCTCGGCGCCGGACAGCCACCAGGCGTCCGGCCGGGTGTCCTCCAGGACCAGCAGCCGCTCGCCCGCGGCTCCCGACTCGCCCGGCAGCCTCGGCGCGCGCACCCGCAGCTCGGCCCTCAGTCGCCGCCGTACGGCCCGGGCGGACCGCACCTCGCGGGTGAGCATCGCCGCCGTCCACGCGCCGCCCAGCGCGAGCAGCACCGCCAGCACGCCGGCCCACGGCCCGTACCCCGGCAGCCCGTAGGCGTCCTCGACCCCGCGCGGCGCGAAGGCGAACATGTGGCCGCGCACGGCCGACCAGGCGGCGGAGGCGGTGAGCGCCATCGCGGAAACACAGCACAGCAGCACGGCGGCGACCACGCACTGCCAGATCCACAGGGCCAGGACCGGCTCGCGCTCCAGCCACCGGGGACGGGACAGGAGGCGCGGCGCCGTCGCCGCCGTCAGTGCGCCCAGAAGGAGCAGCACGAACGGGACCGTCATGTGATCACCCTAGGAGGCGGCGCGGACCCCGCGGGCACGCCGCCGCGCCGATGTGACGCATCACTCACAGGGAGTGCCGGACGGCTGATCCCCGGCAGGCCCGCGCTCACATCATGAGCAGCATCGCCAGCATTCCGAGGGCCATCGACACCCGGCAGGCGACGGCCACTTCGGGCGCGGTGCGCAGCCGTACGGCGCCGCCCGCGCCGGGTATCGCGCCGGAGTGCGCGGGGGCGGTCACGCGCATGCCGGTCCGCAGCACGTACGCGGCGAAGTAGAGCAGCAGCAGGCCCGTCAGCATCGGCGTGCCCGCGCTCATGCGCATGGTGTGCGCCGGGTCCTCGGAGCCGGTGGGCGCCGTGGCCACCGCCATGTAGACCATGGCGCCCGAGCACACCACGTGGTGCACCCGGTGGCCGCCGGTGCGTCCGCCGGGCAGCAGGGCGCGCAGGGCCGCCAGCGCGTAGACGACCGCGAACACCGGGACCACCCACGGGCGGGTGTGCGGCACCGAGAGCGGCACGGCCATCACCGCCATGCCCGCGCCCATCACCGCCTCGCCCCGCGCCTCGTCGCGCAGCAGACAGGCGGCGGCGGAGGCGGCGCTGAGCGCCACGAGCAGCCACGCGACCAGCGGCGGTCCGTCCACGGCCGAGCCCCCTTCCCCCTGTGCGATCCCGCTGCGACGCCCCGCGGTGCCGCCGCGTGCGACCGCACCGGCGAGACGTACGACGGCTCGCGCCGCCCGTCCGTCCACGGTCCTCCGGCGCCGGCCCTGCGTCGCCGCGCGAGAATCCGGGCCGGTCCGGGCCGAACTGGCGGCTCCCGAACGGGGAGCCACCCATGACCTGCCCTGTGCGCAGGGTGCGCACCCAAGCGCACGGGGTTGCCCGGGGGAGCGCGAACGCCTCGCGCGCGCCCCTCGTTCGAGGTGTCGCTGCGCGGCACCGGGCCCCAGCCGCCGCGTCGGCGGGGCGGCCGCGTCCCCGCATTGTGGCCCGCCGAGCCCACCAAGGTCGAGAGCGCTCTCACGGACCGAGACCGGGCCGCGGCTCCGTGCCGCACGTGCCCGGCCGGGTAGCCGCCCGGCACGGCGGACTTCCCCGCGGTGCTCAGGAGTTGCCAGGGCCTCGGCAGCCGGCCTCGGGTGGGCCGACCGGGACTCACGGACCGCGACCGGGCCCAGGCCCCCGGCCCCACGTGCCCGGCCGCGTACCCGCCCGGCACGGTGAACCTCCCCGCGGCGCCCAAGAGTTATCGGGGCCCCGGCAGCCGGCCGCCCCGGGCAGGCCAGCCGGGCACGTGCGGCCTCCCCTTTGCCCCCGGACTCCGCCCGGACAGGGCCCCGGCACACCCGCGGCCCCCCGGCGTCCGTACCCCCCGGCACCCGCCCCGACCGCCCGCGGGCCCTCGGATAGCCTGGCGCGCATGGACAGCAGCGCCCTCTCCTTCCGTCCCGCCGAGCGCGAGGACGCGCCCGCCCTCGTCACGCTGATCGAGTCCGCCTACCGCGGCGAGTCCAGCCGGGCCGGCTGGACCACGGAGGCCGACCTGCTGGAGGGGCAGCGCACCGACCCGGAGGGCGTGCTGGCCGTCATCGAGAAGCCGGACAGCCGCCTGCTCACTGTGTGGAGCGGCGGGGAGGCCGGCGAGCTCGTCGCCTGCTGCCAGCTCGAACACCGCGGCACCCATGTGTACTTCGGCATGTTCGCGGTCCGCCCCACCCTCCAGGGCGCGGGCCTGGGCCGGGCCGTCCTCACCGAGGCGGAGCGCTTCGCCCGCGACGAGTGGGACGCGGTCGAGATGCACATGACGGTGATCACCCAGCGCGAGGACCTCATCGCCTGGTATGTCCGCCGCGGCTACGCCCGCACCGGCGAGACGAGCCCGTTCCCGTACGGTGACGAGCGGTTCGGCCGCCCGACGCGCGACGACCTGCGGTTCGAGCTGCTCACGAAGAAGCTGGTCTGACCGCGTCCCCACCGCAGGAGGCGCCGGCCAGGCCGTAGTCCGCGCCCACCTCTGCCGGGCCCGTCCGGGGCGAGCCCGGGACGGGCCACAGGACAGACGCTAGGCCGCCCCGGGGCCGAACCCGCCGGTCGCGGGCGGCAGGTCCCGGCCCTGGCTCGGCGGCAGGTCCGTGGCGGCGCCGTCGAGGCCGAGGGCGCGGGCCAGGGCCCAGTCCTGCGGGGAGTTGACGCTCCAGGCCATGACCGCGATGCCGGCCTCCTGGCAGGCGCGGACGACCTCCAGGCTGAGCCGGGTGAGGTCGAGGCTGACCAGCCGGGCGCCGACGGCCTGCGCGCGGGGCACGAGGTCGGGGCCCAGGTCGCTGGCGACCAGCACGGTCCGCACCTCGGGCAGCAGCGTGTGGATCTCGGCGAGCGCCTCGTCGTGGAAGGACAGCACGCTGACCCGGTCGGCCGCCCCGTGCTCGTGGAGCACCCCGGCCAGCACGCGCGCGGCGGCGGCGTCCTTGATCTCGGCCTGGATCGGACGGCCGACCGTCTCCAGCACCTCCTCGAAGACCGGCACCCGCTCGCCGAGCCCGGCGTCCAGGCCGCGGATCTCCGCCAGGGTGAGGTCGCGGATCCGGCCGGAGCCGTCGGTGGTCCGGTCCACGGTGCCGTCGTGCATGACGACGAGCGCGCCATCCTTGCTCAGGTGCAGGTCGAGCTCGATCTGGTCGACCCCCTCGCGCTCGGCGCGGCGGAAGGACCGCAGCGTGTTCTCCGGCTCGACGCCCATGACCCCGCGGTGACCGACGGTGAGGAAGCTCATGCGCGCACCCTAGCGGCCCCCGGGGGCCCCGGGTCGAACACACGGTGACGCGCCGACGTCCACCGGGGGAAGCGCAACATCTGACGCTTCATTCGGGGTTTAGACCGGAAAAACAGCGGTCCTTGCCCCGCTTGACAGGACAATTTCCATGGTTTCTTCTTGTGGCCGGAACCAGTTCATGGCTACGCTGGTCGCACAACATGTTCTTGCGTGGAGGAGGGGTCATGAGCGAAGTTCTTTCGTCGCATGCCGTGGGCGGAGACCGGATATCCGGCGAAGGGGTCCTCGGTCACCCTCAATGGCCGGTGCTGAAGCAGGCCGTGGAAGCGATCCGGCCATGGCAGCTCAAGGACGGCTCGATCGACTTCGAGGCGGAGGGCGCGCCCACCCGTGAGGACGCCGTCCGCACCCTTGAGCGGGTCGTGGACGCCCTGGAGCAGCTGTCCCCGCTGCTGCCGCACGACGCCGCCTACCACCGCGTCCTGGCGGCCGACCTGCGCCGCTGGGCGGAGGACGGCTTCGGCGTGCCGGACTTCCTGGACTCGCTGCTGGCCTTCCAGCCCGCCGCCGACCGCCGTGACGGCCTCCAGCACCTGGTGCTGTTCCCGATGTACACGCAGAACGGCAACCCGGACCGCAACCTCGAAGCCGTCGTGCTGCGCGTGGTGTGGCCGGACTGGCTGGCCGAGCTGGAGCGCACCCGCTACGACAACGCGCTTTTCGTGCCGATCACGTTCGACGACTTCACCCCGGGCTACGACACCAACTCCGCGGTGCTCTTCCCGGAGACCGTCGCGGTGCGCAGTGTGCCCGACCGCTGGACCTGGGGCGCGATCTTCTGCGACCGCGAGGCCGCCCGCTTCCGCTCGGTGACGGCCGCCGCCGTGGACACCCTGGGCCTGGAGCTCCCGCCGGACGCCGCCCGGCTGGTGGCCGACCAGGAGCTGGCGCAGCAGACCTACGTGCTGTGGGACATGATCCACGACCGCACCCACAGCCACGGCGACCTGCCGTTCGACCCGTTCATGATCAAGCAGCGCGCGCCGTTCTGGATGTACGGCCTGGAAGAGCTGCGCTGCGACCTGACCGCCTTCAAGGAGGCCGTCAAGCTCCAGGCCGAGGGCCACCCCATGGGCCTGGGCGTGCAGTACGCGATCCTCTTCGACCGGCTCTTCCGCTTCCCGGTCACCGGTGAGCGGGTGCGCAACTACGACGGGCTCGGCGGCCAGCTGCTCTTCGCCTACCTGCACAAGCACGACGCCGTACGCTGGACGGACAACACCCTGCACATCGACTGGGAGCGCGCACCGCAGGTCACCAACCAGCTCTGCGCCGAGATCGAGAAGCTCTACCGGGACGGCATCGACCGGCCCAAGCTCGTGCACTGGTTCGCCGCGTACGACCTGGTCGCGAGCTATCTCTCCCCGCATCCCGGCTCGGTCTGGGCCAAGGGGCCGGACGCCCTCGACCTGTCGCTCCCGCCGCGCAAGCTGGTGGACGACGTGCTGCCGGACGAATTCCCGCTCAGCATGTTCTACGAGGCCCTTGCGAAGAAGCTCCGTGAAGTGGTCGCCTCGACCAAGGGCATCACCGGCGACAGCGCGCTGCGAGGCGCCGCGTGACGACCGGTGCCGGCGAGGAGGCGGAGATGACGACGGACACGTACAGTGGCGGGCTCGACGGAGCGGTGATCGCGGTGGCGGGCGCGGGCGGCCCGGCCGGGCGGGCGGTGCTCCAGCGGCTGGCCCGGGCGGGCGGGCACGTGATCGCCGCCGACGCCAACCCCGAGCGGCTCGCGGAGGCGGTGGACGCGGCGCAGTACGACGCGGGCGGCGCGGACATCACCGGCGAGATCGTGGACCTGCTCGATCTGGAGGCCAGCCAGGACTGGGCCGAGCGGATCGAGAAGGACCACGGGAGGGTCGACGGCCTGGTCCACCTCGTGGGCGGCTGGCGCGGCTCCGCGTCCTTCCCGGAGACCGAGCTGGCCGACTGGGACGTGCTGCACAACCTGCTGATCCGTACCGTCCAGCACACCTCGCTGGCCTTCCACGACGGCCTCATGCGCAGCCCCGGCGGCCGCTACGTGCTGATCAGCGCGGCCGGCGCCAGCGAGCCGACGGCGGGCAACGCGGCCTACGCAGCCGCCAAGGCCGCGGCGGAGGCGTGGACGCTCGCGCTGGGCGACTCCTTCCGCAAGCTGTCCGGGGACGGGGGCCCCAAGGCGGCGGCCACCGTGCTGGTGATCAAGGCGTTGGTGCACGATGAGCTGCGGGCCCAGCGGCCCAACGCCAAATTCGCCGGCTTCACCGACGTGCGCGACCTCGCCGAGGCCATCGCGGACGTGTGGAACGCAAGCCCTGAAGACGTGAACGGGACCCGACAGTGGCTGACGCCTCGACCGTGACCGGATCGACCCCCGCACCGCCCGCCCACCAGGCCGCACCGGCCTTGGCGCACCCGCCCGCCTCCGGAGCCGAACGCCGGCACGACCCGGAGGTGCGCGGGTTCGCCAGCGACAACTACGCGGGGGTGCACCCAGATGTGCTGGCGGCGCTCGCGCTGGCCAACGGAGGCCACCAGGTCTCCTACGGCGGGGACGTGTACACCGCCCACCTCCAGGAGCTCTTCCGCGGCCACTTCGGCCCCACCGCGGAGGTCTTCCCGGTCTTCAACGGCACCGGCGCCAACGTGACCGCGCTCCAGTCGGTCACCGAGCGCTGGGGCGCGGTGGTGTGCGCGGAGTCCGCGCACATCAACGTGGACGAGTGCGGCGCGCCGGAGCGGGTGGGCGGCCTGAAGCTGCTCACCGTGCCCACCCCGGACGGCAAGCTCACCCCCGAGCTGATCGACCGGCAGGCGTGGGGCTTCGAGGACGAGCACCGGGCCCAGCCGCAGGTGGTCTCGATCACCCAGACCACCGAACTGGGCACCTGCTACACCCCGCAGGAGATCAGGGCGATCAGCGACCACGCCCACGAGCTGGGCATGGCCGTGCACCTGGACGGCGCCCGCATCTCCAACGCGGCCGCGAGCCTGGGCCGGCCGGTGGCCGACTTCACCACCGACGCGGGTGTCGACATCCTCTCCTTCGGCGGCACGAAGAACGGCCTGCTGCTGGGCGAGTGCGTCGTGGTGCTCAGCCCCGGGCGGGTGCGGGCGCTCCCGCACCTGCGCAAGCTGAGCATGCAGCTGGCGTCCAAGATGCGCTTCGTGTCGGTGCAGTTCGAGGCGCTGCTGGCCGGCGACCTGTGGCTGCGCAGCGCCACGCACGCCAACTCCATGGCCCGCCGCCTGGAGCAGGGGGTGCGCGCGATCGACGGGGTGACGGTGACCCAGCGGGTGGAGTCCAACGCGGTGTTCGCCCTGCTGCCGCGCGAGGTGAGCGAGCGGCTCCAGAAGCGGTACCGCTTCTACTTCTGGAACGAGGCCACCGGTGAGGTGCGCTGGATGTGCTCCTTCGACACCACCGAGCAGGACGTGGACGGCTTCACCGCGGCGGTCGCCGAGGAGATGCGGCTCCACGCCTAACCGGCGCGGCGCACCGCCCGGTTGAGCAGCAGGTACAGCTCGCAGCCCAGGCAGTAGGCGAAGGCGGCGTTCAGGAAGGCGGCGGCCAGCGCGCAGGCGGTGGCCGCCGTCCCCAGCCACTGGGGACCCACCAGGTATCCCAGGACGCCGACCACGGCGAAGGCGAGCCCCACGGCCTGCGCGAACCGCGGCGGGGCGGCGTCCTCGGTGGCCGTCGTCGGTCCGAGCCGCGGGCGCACCAGGGTGCGGAACACCCACCCGTACGGCGAGCGCTGCACACCGCCCACCGCGCCCACGGCGAAGAACACCGTCTGCACGGCCAGCAGCCGGCCGTTGCCGGTGATCAGGACGGCGGCCAGCACGACCGTGGTCAGCGCGGCGCCGAAGCGGGGCCCTCGGACATCGATCTCCATGGCTGAAATGATGGCCCAAGGACGACCGGGCGTGTTCGCGGGAATCGTTGCGGTCCTGTGAACGCTGAACCCACGGGCGGACCGCGACAGGGCGGCCGCCCACCGGCCGGTCCACGCGGCGGCCGGCGGACCCGAAGGAGGCGCGAGGCATGTCCGGACTGGTGGTGTGCCTGGCCGTGCTGGCCGCGGCGAGCGTCTTCGGGGCCATCAACCGGTACGTGGGCGGGAGGTTCCGGGTGCGGACCAAGGACGGGCGCGACCGGCTGACCGCGGACGACCTCGGCGGTCCGCTGGGGGAGCGGGCCACCCTCGTGCAGTTCTCGAGCGCCTTCTGCGCGCCCTGCCGGGCCACCCGGCGGGTGCTCGGCGAGGTCGTCGGCATGGTGGAGGGCGTCCGGCACGTGGAGATCGACGCCGAGTCCCACCTCGACCTCGTGCGGCGGATGGACGTGCTGAAGACCCCGACCGTCCTGGTGCTGGACGCCGAGGGCGTGGTGGTGCAGCGGGGTTCCGGACTGCCGCGCCGCGCCGACGTGATCGCCGCGCTGGGCGCGGCGGTGGGCTGAGCCCGCGGCTGTGACGGCCCTTCCGTTCGACGGGGCGCCCTTGACGGGTGTCCTGTCGGATCATCACTCTGACGCTATGTCGACGTCCATATCCGCCGAGAACGACGTCGGCACCGCCCGCTCCGAGGGCGACCCGACGACCGCGGAAGCCGCTGGAACGGCCCGGAGCGCCCCTGGGTCCCCGGAGTTCGACACATCGGTCTTTCGCGCGGTCTTCCGCCGCCACGCCGCCGGGGTCGCCGTCGTCACCGCGCGCGGGCCCTCCGGGCCGGTCGGTTTCACGGCCACCTCGCTGACCTCCGTGGCCGCCGAACCCCCGCTGCTCTCCTTCGGGATCAGCATCGGCGCCTCCTGCTGGCCCGCGGTGGCCGCCGCGACCCACGTCGGCGTGCACCTGCTCGGCAGTCATCAGCAGGAGCTGGCCGAGGTGTTCGCCCGCAGCGGCGCGGACCGCTTCGGCCCGGCCACCGCCTGGTCACCCGGCCCGTACGACGTGCCGCTGCTCGACGGGGTGCGGGCCTGGCTGGTCGGCCGGATCGTCGGGACGGTGCCGGCCGGCGACCACCGGATCGTCGTCGCGCAGGCCGTCGCGGGCGATCCGCACGGCTCCGGCGACCCGCTCCTCTACCACCAGGGCGGCTTCCACCGGCTGCCCGGCTGACCGGCGGCGCGCCGATCGACGGGTCAGGGCGTCGGGCAGGTCACAGTGCGAGAGCCTTGCGGGCGGGCGCCGGGAAATGTGTACTGGCGAGTAATATACTGAACGGGGCAGCGCCCGAACGGGAGCCGCGGCCGCAGGCGCCTATGCTGCCATTCCGGGGCACTTCCCGGGGTACTCCGGGCCCCTGTCCGGGGCAGTTCACGAAGACGTGCAGGACGATGTCAGTAGGAGAGCAGGCGTGAGCTTGAGGATCGTAGTCGCAGTGAAGTACGTGCCCGACGCCACGGGCGACCGTCACTTCGCCGAAGACCTGACCACCGACCGTGAGGCCGTGGACGGCCTGCTGTCGGAACTCGACGAGTACGCCGTCGAGCAGGCCCTGCAGATCGCCGACGCCGCGGACGACGCCGAGATCACCGTGCTGACGGTGGGCCCCGAGGACGCCAGGGACGCGCTGCGCAAGGCGCTGTCCATGGGTGCGGACAAGGCCGTCCACGTGGAGGACGACGCCCTGCACGGTACCGACGTGATCGGCACCTCGCTGGTGCTGGCCAAGGCCATCGAGCACACCGGGTACGACCTGGTGGTGACCGGCATGGCCTCGACCGACGGCACCATGGGTGTGCTGCCCGCGCTGCTGGCCGAGCGGCTGGGCATCCCGCAGGTCACCCTGCTGTCGGAGGTCTCGGTCGCCGACGGCAAGGTCACCGGTCGGCGGGACGGGGACACGGCGAGCGAGGAGCTGGAGGCGTCGCTGCCGGCGCTGGTCTCGGTCACCGACCAGTCCGGCGAGGCGCGTTACCCCTCCTTCAAGGGCATCATGGCGGCGAAGAAGAAGCCGGTGGAGGCGCTGGACCTGTCCGATCTCGGCATCGACGCGGGCGAGGTCGGCCTGGGCGGTGCCTGGACGGCGGTCGACAGCGCCACCGCGCGCCCGCCGCGCACCGCGGGCACGATCGTCAAGGACGAGGGCGAGGGCGGCAAGCAGCTCGCTGAGTTCCTCGCGGGCCAGAAGTTCGTCTAAGGCACCCCGCCGACCGCCCCCTCAAGACTTCGCGAACACGCAGGAGAGCAATTCCATGGCTGAAGTCCTCGTCCTCGTCGACCACGTGGACGGCGCCGTCCGCAAGCCGACCCTCGAACTGCTGACCTTGGCCCGCCGGCTCGGCGAGCCGGTCGCCGTGCACCTCGGCCCGGGCGCCGACGCCGCCGCCGAGGTGCTCGGCGCGCACGGCGCCGTCAAGGTGCTCGCCGCCGACGCGCCGGAGTTCGCCGACTACCTCGTCGTCCCCAAGGTGGACGCGCTCCAGGCCGCGGTCGCGGCCGTCGAGCCGGCCGCTGTGCTGGTGCCCTCCTCCGCGGAGGGCAAGGAGATCGCCGCCCGGCTCGCGCTGCGCATCGGCTCGGGCGTCATCACCGACGCCGTCGACGTGCGGGCAGGTGAGGCCGGGGAGGGGCCGGTGGCGACCCAGTCGGTGTTCGCCGCCGCCTTCACCACCGCCTCCCGGGTCAGCCGCGGTGTGCCGGTCATCACCGTGAAGCCGAACTCGGCGCCGGTCGAGCAGGCGGCCGCCGCCGGCACCGTCGAGCAGCTCGCCGTCACCTTCGGCCCCACGGCCACCGGCACCCGGATCGTCTCGCGCACCCCGCGCCGGTCCACTGGCCGCCCGGAGCTGACCGAGGCCGCGATCGTGGTCTCCGGCGGCCGGGGCGTCAACGGCGCGGAGAACTTCTCGATCATCGAGGAGCTCGCCGACTCCCTCGGCGCGGCCGTCGGCGCCTCCCGCGCCGCGGTGGACGCCGGCTGGTACCCGCACAGCAACCAGGTCGGCCAGACCGGCAAGCAGGTCTCCCCGCAGCTCTACATCGCCAACGGCATCTCCGGCGCGATCCAGCACCGGGCCGGCATGCAGACCTCGAAGACCATCGTGGCGGTCAACAAGGACGCCGAGGCGCCGATCTTCGACCTGGTCGACTACGGCGTGGTCGGCGACCTGTTCCAGGTCGTCCCGCAGCTCACCGAGGAGATCAAGGCCCGCAAGGGCTGATCACCTTCCGCAGCCGGCCTCCGCGCTCCCCGGACGCGCGGGGGCCGACGCGCGCCCGGGAGGCGTTGTTGACCGGCCTCGGCGCCCCCGGCTAGCTTGCGCTTCAACGGTTTGTCGAGCGGCGGGAGAAGCGCGGATGGCGGACCGGACGACCCTGGCGGACGCGGTACGCGCGCGGATCGGCGCCTCGCTCGCGGCCACCGACGCCGAACTGGCCCGCCGCTACCCCGGCGACCCCGGCAGCAGGCAGCCCGTCCACACCGTCTACGTGCCCGCCGACGCCTTCACCGCCGGGACCGTACGGGCCTGGGGGGACGACGCGCTCGCCGCCCTCGACGCCCACGCGCCGGACGCGGCCGCCCTCGGCGCCGTCCTCGGCCTGGACGGCGCGCTCGCCGGCGAGGTCCACGACCGGGTGCGGGCCAAACTGCGCCGCGAGCCGGTCGAGGATCTGCGGATCGACTTCGAGGACGGCTACGGCCCTCGGCCGGACGCGGAGGAGGACGCCGCCGCGGTCGCCGCCGCCCGGACCGTCGGCGCCGCCGTGGACGAGGGCACCGCGCCGCCGTACGTGGGCCTGCGCATGAAGTGCATGGAGGCCGCCGTGCGCGACCGCGGCATCCGCACCCTCGACCTGTTCCTCACCACCCTGCTCGACGGCGGCGGCCTGCCCGACGGGCTCGTCGTCACCCTGCCCAAAGTCACCTTCGCCGCACAGGTGGCCGCGATGGCCGACCTGTGCGGGGAGTTCGAGCGGGCCGCCGGGCTGCCGGAGGGCCGGCTGCGCTTCGAGATCCAGATCGAGACCACCCAGGCCGTCCTGGGACCCGACGGCGCCGCGACCGTGCCCCGGCTGATCGAGGCCGCGCGCGGACGGGCCAGCGGCCTGCACTACGGCACCTTCGACTACAGCGCCGCCTGCGGGGTCAGCGCCGCCCACCAGGCCATGGACCACCCGGTGGCCGACCACGCCAAGGCCGTCATGCAGGTTGCCGCGGCGGGCACCGGCGTACGCCTGAGCGACGGCTCCACCAACGTGCTGCCGGTCGGCACGACCGAACAGGTGCACGCGGCCTGGCAGCTGCACTACGGCCTGGTCCGCCGCTCGCTGGCCCGTGCGTACTACCAGGGCTGGGACATGCACCCCGGGCACCTGCCCACCCGCTACGCGGCCACGTACGCCTTCTACCGCGAGGGCCTGGACGCCGCCGCGGCCCGGCTGGCCGCCTACACGGCGCGGACCGCCGGCGACGTGATGGACGAGCCCGCCACCGCCCGGGCGCTGAGCGGCTACCTGCTGCGCGGCTTGGACTGCGGTGCGGTCGACCCCGCCGAGGTCGCCGACCGCACCGGACTGGGCCGGCCCGCGCTCGACGCGCTGGCCGGCCGCCCCTCGCACTGACCCCGGGCCGTCGGTGGAGCTGACCGGACACCAGGTGACGCGGGACGCGGCAGGGCCGCCGTCCCGCGATTCCCGCCGGGCGGGCGGGGGACCGGCCTCAACCGGCCGGGGGGATCTCGCCGGAGCCGCGCGGGACGAGGCGGACCGGCAGTTCGATCCGGCTGGGCTCGTCCGGGGCGATGCCGTCGAGGCGGCGGAAGAGGAGCTGGGCGGCGCTGCGGCCGAGGCCGGGGGCGTCCTGGGCGACCACCGTGACGGGCGGGTCGAGCAGGTCGGCGAGCTCGAAGTCGTCGAAGCCGACCAGGGCCACCGGGTCGGGGCGGTCGGACAGCACCCGGACCGCCGTGACCGTCACCCGGTTGTTGCCGGCGAAGAGCGCGGTGATCGGCTCGGGTCCGGCCAGCATCGCGTCGAGCGCCGCGCGCACGCGCTCGGGGGTGGTCGAGCCCATCGCGTACCAGTCCGGCCGTACGGGCAGCCCCGCGGCGGCCATCGCCTCCCGGTACCCGCGCAGCCGCTCGCCCGCGGTGTGGATGCCCGGCAGGTCGCCGATGAAGCCGATCCGGCGGTGGCCGTGGGCGATGAGGTGGGCGACGCCCTCGCGGACCCCGCCCGCGTTGTCGGTGAGCACCACGTCCGCGTCGAGCCGGCGGGCGGGGCGGTCGACGAACACCGTGGCGACGCCCGCCTCGATCTCCGGGGCCAGGTAGCGGTGGTCGTCGCCGGCCGGCACCACCACCAGCCCGTCCACCCGGCGGGCGCAGAAGGCCAGCACCAACTCCTGTTCGCGGCGCGGGTCCTCCGCGCTCGACCCGGTGAACAGCAGTGCCCCGTGCGAGCGCGCCACGTCCTCCACGGCGCGGCTGAGCGCGGCGTAGAACGGGTCCGCCACGTCCTCCAGCACCAGCCCGATGCTGGCCGTCCGGCGGGTGCGCAGCAGCCGCGCGCTGTCGTTGCGCCGGAAGCCGAGCGCGTCGATCGCCGCCTGGACGCGCGCCATGGTGTCGGGTGTCACCCCGGGTTCCTCGTTCACCACGCGGGAGACGGTCTTGAGACCGACGCCCGCCCGCGCGGCGACATCCTTCATGGTGGGCCGGGGGGTACGTCCGGATGTTTGGGTCACGATCGTAGTATTCCCTGCGGAGACGGATGGACAACGTTGTCAGGGTCCGTGAGACTACCCTCGGGCAACTTCCCGCCCGCACGCGCACCACACCGGCCCGGCCGGCCGACGAAGGAGACTCCTCAGCGATGCGACCGATGCACTCCCACAGCGCGACCGGACCCCTCGTGGCCGCACTGGACGTCGGCGGCACCAAGATCGCCGGGGCGCTCGTCGACGGTGGGGGCGGACTCCTGGTCCGGGCGCTGCGCCCGACCCCGCCGCGCGCCGACGCGGAGACCGTGATGGGCGCGGCCGGGGAGGTCCTGGCCGAACTGCGGGCCGCCCCGCAGTGGTCCGACGTCATCGCCGTCGGCATCGGCAGCGCCGGACCGGTCGACGCCGCGCACGGCACCGTCAGCCCGGTCAACGTGCCCGGCTGGCGGGCCTTCCCGCTCGTCGCCCGGGTCTCCGACGCGGTCGGCGGCCTGCCCGTCGTCCTCGCCGGCGACGGCGTCGCCATGACCGCGGCCGAGCACTGGCAGGGCGCGGCCCGCGGCTACGACAACGCGCTGTGCATGGTCGTCTCCACCGGGGTCGGCGGCGGGCTGGTGCTGGGCGGCTCCCTGCTGCCCGGGCCGACCGGGAACGCCGGGCACATCGGGCACATCAGCGTCGACCTCGACGGTGATCCGTGTCCCTGCGGGTCGCGCGGGTGCGTCGAACGCATCGCCAGCGGGCCGAACATCGCGCGCCGCGCCGTCGAACTCGGCTGGCGGCCGCCGGCCGGCACGGAGCCGACGGCCGCGGCGGTCGCGGAGTCGGCCCGCCGGGGGGACGCGGTCGCGCTGTCCTCCTTCGACCGGGCGGCGCAGGCGCTGGCCGCGGGGATCGCGGCGACGGCGACGCTCGTCGAGATCCAGGTGGCCGTCGTGGGCGGCGGCGTCTCGGCCGCCGGGCCGATCCTCTTCGACCCGCTGCGGGAGCATCTCGCGCGGTACGCGACGCTTTCGTTCGCTTCCGGGGTGGAGGTTGTTCCCGCGAAGCTCGGCACGGATGCGGGACTGGTCGGGGCGGCGGCCGCGGCTTCGCAGGCGCTTCGCCTGGACGCGTTCACCCCCGTTCCGTAAGCCGGGCTCCCTCCAGGGGGTTTTCTCCCACCCGCCCGCCCGCTTCCGCTCTTCCGCGGAGTGCGGGTCTCTCGCGGGTGGGGAGGAACCCCCGGTGGGAGCCGCGGCGACGTCCGGGCGGGCCCGCGACGTCGTACGCTGGGAAAACGCCGTGGATCTGCCTGAAGCGAGCCAGGGAGGCGGCGGATGACGATATACGGCTTCCTGCGGGTCCCCCGGCAGCCGGTCCCGCCGCGGCCGGTGGAGGAACGGCTGCACGACTGGGACGAGGTGTACGCCGGGCAGGTGCTGCTGCCGGTGGTGTCGGAACAGGCCGGCCGGTGCATGGACTGCGGCATCCCCTTCTGCCACAGCGGCTGCCCGCTGGGCAACCTGATCCCGGAGTGGAACGGCTACGCGGCCCGCGGCGACTGGCGGGCGGCGGCCGAGCGGCTGCACGCGACGAACAACTTCCCCGAGTTCACCGGCCGGCTGTGCCCGGCGCCGTGCGAGGACGCCTGCGTGCTGGCGATCAACGCCGACCCGGTGACGATCAAGAACGTCGAGCAGTCCATCGCCGACGAGATCTGGGCGCGGGGCTACGCGCCGCCGCAGCCCCCGGAGCGGCTGAGTGGGAAGACGGTGGCCGTCATCGGCTCGGGTCCGGCCGGGCTGGCCGCGGCGCAGCAGCTCACCCGCATCGGGCACACCGTCGCCGTCTACGAGCGGGCCGACCGGATCGGCGGGCTGCTGCGGTACGGCATCCCGGCGTTCAAGCTGGCCAAGGAGCACCTCGACCTGCGGCTCGACCAGATGCGGGCCGAGGGCACGAAGTTCCGTACGTGCGCGGACGTCGGCGGCGGCGTCGACGCCGCGGGGCTGGCCGCGCGGTACGACGCGGTGGTGGTCGCCGTCGGAGCCGGGCAGCAGCGGGATCTGCCGGTGCCGGGGCGCGGACTGCGCGGCATCCACCAGGCCATGGAGTACCTGACGCTGGCCAACCGGGTGCAGGAGGGCGACTTCGCGTGCTCGCCGGTGAGCGCGGAGGGCCGGAACGTGGTGATCGTGGGCGGTGGGGACACCGGTTCGGACTGCCTGGGCACCGTCCTGCGCCAGGGCGCGTCCTCCGTGACGCAGCTCGACATCAACCCGGAGCCGGACGAGGACCGCCCGGACGCCGAGCCGTGGCCCACCTACCCGAAGGTCTACCGGATCTCGCACGCCCACGAGGAGGCCCGGGGCCGGGAGGGCCGCGAGGTCAGGGCCTTCTCCACCGCCACCCTGCGCTTCGAGGGCGGTCCGGGCGGCCGGGTGCGCGCGCTGCGGCTCGCCGAGGTGGAGCCGGGGGAGCGCAGGCCGCGGGCGGACACCGAGCGCGTGATCCCGGCCGAGCTGGTGATCCTCGCGCTCGGCTTCTCCGGGCCCGAACGGGACACCGGCCTCGCCCGGCAGCTGGGTCTCTCCCTGGACGACCGGGGCGCCTTCGCGCGGGACGCCTCCTTCGCCGCGGTCCCTCCGGTGCCGCTCAGGGCGGACAGGCCGCCCGGCGGCGTCTTCGTCGCCGGCGACGCGGGCCGCGGGCAGTCCCTCGTGGTCTGGGCCATAGCGGAGGGCCGCTCCGCCGCGGCAGCCGCCGACCACTACCTGACCGGCTTCACCGAACTCCCGTCCCCGATCGCCCCGAACGACCACCCCCTCACCGTCTGACCGCCCTCGCCGGGTCAGGCGAACCGGTTTCTCGTGCTCGGGGGACCGGTTCTCATGCAGTTGGCACGGTCCTGCCCTTTGCCCGAGGGGACGGGCGCCTGCCCGGCGGCCACCTCGGGGCGATCCGGGTCCAGACTGCGACCTCGATCCCGGCAGCGCGGGGACGCCAAGCTCCGGCTGCCACCCGACGCCGACCCCGGCGGGCCGGGACCGGGCCGCCGGTCGGTTGAGCGGTCGCATCGCCCGCGGCTCAGGCGCCCGAAGTCGGCACCGAGGCGCGGCGGCTGCTCGCGGCCGTCCCCGGGCCACCATGGGGACCAACATCGGATCCTCGTCCGTCCCGCACCACGCGGTGCCCCAGCGCTCGGGCCGCCGCCTTCCGCAACGCGCGAACGGGGCCCGCCGGCCACCGACCACCCACGGCCCGGAGGGCCGGTTTTACCCCCCGAGGGCCGCCAGAGGATCGTCCAGTACCGGCTGCCACGCCAGCTCCGCGGCGCCGACCAGGCTGTTGTGGTCCAGTGCGCAGGCCAGCAGGGGGACTCCGCCGCTGCGGCCCCACAGGCTGCGGTCGGAGACCACCGCCCGCAGGCGTTCGGGGTCCGCGTCCAGGAGGTGGCGGTGGAGGCCGCCGAGCAGGATCCGGTCCGGGTTGAGGACGTTCACCAGGCCGGCCAGACCCGTGCCGAGCCGGTCGATGAGGACGTGGGCCGCCGCGCGCACGGCCGGGTCGTCGTACTCGTCTGCGAGCAGGTCGCGGCACTGCTGGAGCAGCGATACCTCGGGTCCGGCCGGACGCCCGGCCGCCTCCAGGAACGCCAGCGGGTCGGCCTCCACGTCCAGGCACCCGCGCGAGCCGCAGTGGCAGGGCTTCCCGTCGGGCAGGACGGTGAGGTGCCCGACCTCCAGGGCGAGGCCCGCGCTCCCGGTGTGCAGGTGCCCGTCGAGGACGAGCGCGCCGCCGACCCCGCGGTGGCCGGAGGCGACCACGAGCAGGTGCTGGGCGTCGCGCCCGGCGCCGTGGCGGTGCTCGGCGAGGGCGGCCACGTTGACGTCGTTGCCGACGAAGCAGGGGACGGGCCGGCCGTCCGGACCGAGGATGCCGACCCGGGCGACCTGCTCGGTGAACACCCGCAGCACGGGCGCGCCCGCCGGCCAGGCCAGGTGCAGCGGATTGAGGGCCGCCCCCTCGGGTTCGGCCACCGCGGAGGGCACCGCGAGGCCCGCCCCGACGCACACCCGCCCGTGGGCGCGCAGCAGCTCCGCCCCCGCCTCGACCACCGCGCCCAGCACGTGCGCGGGGTCGGCCGGCACGGTCATGGAGCCGGGGGCGGTGGCCACGAGTTCGCCGCCGAGCCCGACCAGGGCGGCCCGGAAGCCGTCGGCGTGCACCTGGACGGCGAGGGCGACCGGTCCCTGCGGGGCCACGTCGAGCCGGTGCGAGGGGCGGCCCTGGGTGCCGGAGGGGCCGGTGGGCCGGGTGTCGACCCGGATCAGGCCCAGCGCCTCCAGCTCGGCGGCCACCGCGCCGGCCGTGGCCCGGGTCACCCCGAGCTCGGCGGTGAGCAGGGCGCGGGTGGGGGCCCGGCCGGTGTGCACGAGGGAAAGCGCGGGGCCGAGTGCGGCGCGGCCGCGCTCGAGCCTTGTCCGAATCTGCGTCACCCCACTATTCTCACTTTGTGCCGACGCTGAACAAAATAGGGACGGCGTTGACGTCGCTCACCGCGCAGTCCCGGGCCGACCGCCGCCCGACCGGCGACGCCGCGCTGCGCCGCCTGCGGGTGGCCCTCACGGTGTTCTTCGCCGTCGACGGATTCCTCTTCGCCGGGTGGGTGGTCCGCATCCCCGCCATCAAAGCCCAGGTCGGGGCGTCCGCCGGGCAGTTGGGCCTCGCGCTGCTCGGCGTGTCGGCGGGCGGGGTGGCCACCATGGTGCCCACCGGGCGGATGTGCCGGGCCATCGGCAGCGAGCGGATGACCGTACTGACCGGGCTGGCGCTGTCGGTCAGCATCGCGCTGCCGCCGCTCACCCATTCGGCGCTCGCCCTCGGGCTGGTCCTGCTCTTCTTCGGGTCGGCGTGGGGCTCGCTGAACGTGGCGATGAACAGCGTCGCCGTGGACCTGGTGGCCGCGCTGCGCCGCCCGGTGATGTCCGGCTTCCACGCCGCGTACAGCATGGGCGGCCTGGCCGGGGCCGGGGTCGGGGGGCTGCTCGCGCCGCACCTGTCGCCGGCCACCCATCTGCTGCTGCTCACGCCGGTGGGCCTGGTCACCGTCGCCTGCGCGGGCCGGGTGCTGCTGGCCCATCCGCTCCCGCGCCAGGCGGCCCCCACCGCCCCGAGAGCCCGGCACCGGATTCCGCCGGGCCGTCCCGGGCCCGGGCCGGCGCGATCCTGGTCGTCGCGTGCGGCCTCATCGCCGGCTGCTCGGCGTACGGCGAGGGCGCGCTCGCCGAGTGGGGGCCGCTCCACCTCCAGCAGGACCTGCACCGCGGGCCGGGCGTCGGCGCGGCCGGCTACGCGGCCGTGGCGCTGGCCATGACCGTCGGCCGGCTGTCGGGCATCGCGCTGATCACCCGGGTCGGGCAGCGCCGCGCGCTGATCCTGGGCGGGCTCACCGCTGCCGGCGGCATGCTCGTCGGGGCGCTCGCGCCCTTCACCGCGCTCGTGGTGGCCGGGTTCGCGATCACCGGACTGGGGCTGGCGAACCTCTTCCCCACGGCCATCGCCCGGGCGGGAGAGCTCACCGGACCCTCCGGGGTGGCCGCCGCCTCCACCCTCGGCTACGGCGGCATGCTGCTCGGACCGCCCTCGATCGGCTTCCTCACCGACGCGATCGGCCTGCCCATCGCGCTGACCACGGTGTCCGCGCTGGCGGCGCTGGCCGCGGCGATCGCGTGGGCGGTCCGCACCACCGGCGCGGGCCGGCCGGGCTGACGGCGCCGGTGGGGCGGGTCCGCGGATGTGCCACGGCCATGGTCACGGCGGCCGGGACCGGATACCGTACGAGCCTTCCACCGGGCGGTACGAGACGTCCGCCGAGCCCCGCAGGAGGAGCGATGCGCCCACCGTCCTGGGCGGCACATGCCGCCCACGCCCTGTACCGGGAGCGGGTCTCCCGGATCTACCTGTGGGCGGTCGGCGTCGTCCTGCTGCTGGTGCTGCTCGACTCGGCGCTGTTCTCGCACCGCACCGCGTCACCGGTCGGGTTGCTGCTGATCGTGCTGACGCTGCCCTGGACGCCGCTGCTGTGGTCGCTGTTCGCGGCCGTCGGCGGGATGGACACGCGGACCACCGCCTACGGGTGGTCGGGCTGGGCGTTGGCCCTGCTGGCCGCGGTGGTCTCCGCCGCTGTCAACGCGGTGCTCCTGGGGTACGCGGCCCGGGTGCTGCGCCGGCGCGGGATGGCGGCCCGATGACCTGGGACGCCGACGGGTTCGTCGAAGCCCTGCGCCGCGACGGCGCACTGCTGGCCGACGCGGCCGGCGGGGCCGGGCTCGACGCGGGCGTGCCCACCTGCCCGGACTGGCGCGTGCGCGACCTGGTGCGGCACACCGGCGCCGTGCACCGCTGGGCGACCCGGCACGTGGCGGAGGCGCTGCCGTCGTACGCGGCCTTCGAGCCGTTCGAGGAGGTGGCGCCCGGCGACGGCGACCTGCTGGACTGGTACCGCGAGGGCCACCGGCTGCTGGTGGACGCGCTGGCCGGCGCGCCCGCCGACCTGGAGTGCTGGTCCTTCCTGCCGGCCTCCTCGCCGCTGGAGTTCTGGGCCCGCCGCCAGGCGCACGAGACGGCCGTGCACCGGGTCGACGCGCAGGCCGCCCTCGGACTTCCGCCGTCACCGGTCGACCCGGCCTTCGCGGCCGACGGCGTCGACGAACTCCTCGGCGGGTTCCACGCCCGGCGCGGCAGCAAGGTCCGCACCGAGCGGCCGCGCACCTTGCGGGTGCGGGCCGAGGACGTGCCCGGCGACTGGCTGGTGCACCTGTCGTCCGAGCCGCCGCGGGTGGAGCGGACGGAGGGCGGCGCGGCCGACTGCGAGGTGCGCGGCGCGGCGGCGGACCTGTACCTGGCGCTGTGGAACCGCGGCTCGTACGACCGGCTCTCGGTGACCGGCGACAGCGCGCTGCTGGAGCTGTGGCAGCGCGAAGGGGCGATCAACTGACCGACCGGGGCGCGTGATCGGCGCCCCGGCGGCCGGCACCCTCGGGGCGCCGCGCGGACCGGCTCAGCGCCTGGCGAGCATCCGCTCCAGCACGGCGTGGTGGCCGGGCCGGGCCTCCTCGTGCCGCCTGCGGCCGGCCTCGGTGAGGGTGACCCGCACGCCCCGGCGGTCCTCGCTGCAGATGCAGCGGTCGACCAGGCCGTCCTTCTCCAGGCGGGCGACCAGCCGGGACAGCGCGCTCTGGCTGAGGTGGACGCGGTCGGCGAGTTCCTGGACGCGGAACGCCGCGCCGTCCTCGGCGTCGCCGCCGGCCAGCACGTCGAGCACCTCGAAGTCGCTCGCGCCGATCCCGAACGGGTGCAGCTCGCGGTCGATCTCGCAGGCCGTGCGGGCGTGCAGGGCGCGGATGTCCCGCCACTCCGCCACGAGCGCGCGCTCGTCGGCCCGCTCACTCCGATCGCCGATCATGACCTCACGGTAGCAGGAATCGGACCCGTATGCACGAGCATTAAATGCGCTTGCATTGAATGCGTCTGCATGTAAGTCTGTCCGTCATGACCTCACCGTCCCACCCGTCCCTCACCCCCTCCCGTGCCGAACACCGCTGGACCGCCCTGCAGTGGGGCACCCTCCTCGTGCTGTGCGCCGCGCTGTTCCTCGACGCCCTCGACGTGTCGATGGTCGGTGTGGCGCTGCCCTCGATCGGCCACGAGCTCCACCTGTCCACGTCCTCGCTCCAGTGGGTCGTGAGCGGCTACATCCTCGGCTACGGCGGCCTGCTGCTGCTCGGCGGGCGCGCGGCCGACCTGCTCGGCCGGCGCCGGGTCTTCCTGACCGCGCTGGCCGTCTTCGCGGTCGCCTCCCTGCTCGGCGGCCTGGTCGACTCCGGCGAACTGCTCATCGCCACCCGCTTCGTCAAGGGCCTGAGCGCCGCCTTCACCGCCCCGGCGGGCCTGTCCATCATCACCACCACCTTCGCCGAGGGCCCGATCCGCAACCGCGCGCTGACCATCTACTCCAGCTGCGGCGCCACCGGCTTCTCCATGGGCCTGGTGCTCTCCGGCTTCCTCACCGAGGCGGGCTGGCGCTGGACGATGCTGCTGCCCGCTCCGGTCGCGCTGCTCGCGCTGGCCGCCGGCCTCAAGCTGATCCCCACCACCGCGCGCGAGAAGGGCGGCGGCCGCGGCTACGACCTGCCCGGCGCCGTGACCGGCACCGCCGCGATGCTCCTGTTGGTGTTCACCGTGGTCTCCGCCTCGGGCGCCGGCTGGACCTCCGCCCGTACCCTCGGCTCCTTCGCCGGGGTGGCCGCGCTGCTGGCCGCCTTCGTCGCCGTCGAACTGCGCTCGGCGCACCCGCTGATCCGGCTCGGCGTGCTCCGCTCCGCCGGGCAGGTCCGCGCCAACATCGGCGGCGCCACCTTCTTCGGCTCCTACGTCGGCTTCCAGTTCCTGGTCACGCAGTACCTCCAGAACGTCCTGGGCTACAGCGCGATGCAGACCGCGCTGGCCTTCCTGCCCGCGGGCGCGCTGGTGGCGATCCTGTCCACCCGGATGGGGCCGGTCATCGACCGCTTCGGCACCCCGCGCGTCATCGCGGTCGGCTTCACCGCCCTGGTGGTCGGCTACGCGCTCTTCCTGCGCATCAACCTGCACCCCGGCTACACGACCGTGATCCTGCCCTCGATGCTGCTGCTCGGCGGTGCCTTCGCGCTCGCCTTCCCGTCGCTGAACATCCAGGCCACCAACGGCGTACGGAACGAGGAGCAGGGCATGGTCTCCGGCCTGCTCAACACCTCCTTCCAGGTCGGCGGGGCGATCTTCCTGGCCGTGGTCACCGCCGTCGTCACCTCCGGCGCCGACGCCCACCCGGCCACCAAGCAGGCGGTGCTGGACAGTTACCGGCCCGGCCTGTGGGTCGTCACCGGCATCGCCCTCGCCGGACTGCTGCTTACCCTGTCCGGCCTGCGCCGCAGGCGGCCCTCGTACGGCCTCCTCGTCGCCTCCTCCGAGGCCGACGAGACCGCGCGGCAGACGGACCGCGCCGGCGAGCGGGTCGGCGTGCGCGACTGAGCCGCCGCCGAACTCCCCACCGTGGCACGGCCCCGCGCGCACCCCGCGCGGGGCCGCTCAACGTTCCGCGGCCCGACGCGCGTCCTGGCTGACGGGGCGTCGGTTCGTGGCAGACTGTCGTCGGGGAGACACGGGGAGGGAGGGGCAGGGGGATGCGCAGCGGCCGAACGCAGCCCGAACGGGATTCCGTCACGGTGGAGTTGGTGTACGCCCTGGTGACCGGGGCGCTGCTCGCGACGGCGGGCTTCGCGGGGGTGATCTCCCCGGTTCTGGGCGGTGTGCTCCACGGCGAGGCGCGCAAGGCGTGCGTCACCGTGGCGGTCATCGTGTCGGTCGCGCTCTTCTGCGGGCGCGTCGCGATCACTCTGCGCCGCTTCGAGCGCCAGAACCGGCTGTCCTGGCAGGAGTCGGCGCTCTCCGAGGAGGACGCGACCCTGGCCGGCGACCGGTTGAGGGTGCCCGGGCAGCGGCGCGCCGAGCCGGGGGAGCGGGCCCCGTGGGAGGACCGTGGTCCGTCCGGTCCGTCCGATCAGCCCAGCCAGCCCGGCCTGACCAGCCCCGACTCGTAGGCCAGCACCACCAGTTGGGCGCGATCGCGGGCGCCCAGCTTCACCATGGCCCGGCTGACGTGGGTCTTCGCGGTGAGCGGACTGACCACCAGCCGCCGGGCGATCTCCTCGTTCGACAGCCCGATCCCGACCAGCGCCATCACCTCGCGCTCCCGCTCGGTGAGCTGCTCCAGACCCGCGGCCGCCGCGGGCTCCTTGGAGCGCGCCGCGAACTCGGAGATCAGCCGCCGGGTCACCCCGGGCGACAGCAGCGCGTCGCCGTCCACCACCGCCCGTACCGCGCGCAGGAGTTCGGCCGGCTCGGTGTCCTTGACCAGGAAGCCGGAGGCGCCCGCGCGGATCGCCTCGAAGACGTACTCGTCGAGTTCGAAGGTGGTGAGGATGACCACCCGCACCTTCTCCAGCGCCGGGTCCGCGGTGATCGCGCGGGTGGCGGCCAGCCCGTCCATGAGGGGCATCCGGATGTCCATCAGCACCGCGTCCGGGGCGAGTTCGCGCACCTGGCGCACTGCCTGCCCGCCGTCCGCCGCCTCGCCGACCACCTCGATGTCCTCCTGCGCGTCGAGCAGCGCCCGGAACCCCGCGCGGACCAGGAGTTGGTCGTCGGCCAGCACGACACGGATCACGGGCGCTCCTCGGGGGCGGTGGAACCGGTGCTCTCGCGGTCACCGGAAAACTCGGTCGGGTCGGTCCGGCCGGACCGTTCGGACCGTTCGGTCAGGCTGTGTCGCTCGGACCGTTCGGTCGGGTCGGGCCGGTCGTCGTCCCGGGGTGCGCGCCGGCCCCGCCGGTCCCGCGCGGGCAGCGGCAACCGGGCCCGTACCCGGAACCCGCCGCCCGGCCGCGGTCCGGCGGCCACCGTACCGCCGAGCGCGGCGGCCCGCTCGCGCATGCCCACCAGGCCGTTGCCGCCGCCGCTGTCGCCGCCCGTGACGGCCGGGCCGTCGTCGTCGACCAGCACCTCGACGGCGTCGGGCGTGTACGCCAGCCGCACCCGGGCGGTCCGCGCGCCGGAGTGGCGCACGATGTTGGTCAGCGCCTCCTGGACGATGCGGAAGGCGGCCAGGTCGGCGCCCGGCGGCAGCGCCACGCGCTCGCCCTCCACGGCGACCTCGGCGGTCAGGCCCGCGGTGGTGGCCTGGTCGAGCAGTTCGGGCAGCCGGTCGAGGCCGGGGGCGGGGGAGCGGGGCGCCTCGCCGGGCGCGCGCAGGGCCCCCAGCACCTGGCGGACCTCGCCGAGCGCCTCCTTGCTGGCCGCCTTGATGGTGGTCAGCGCGGTACGGGCCTGCTCGGGCCGCTCGTCCATGAGCGCCAGCGCCACGCCCGCCTGGACGTTGATCACGGAGATGCTGTGCGCCAGGACGTCGTGCAACTCGCGGGCGATCCGCAGCCGTTCCTCGTCGGCGCGGCGGCGTTCGGCCTCGGCGCGCTCCTTGCGGTCGCGCGCGATCTGCTCCCGGCGCATCCGGAAGAGTTCGGCGCCGGCGAGCACCGCCAGCAGCCAGGCCGCCACGCCGGACGCCTCGGTCCAGGACATCCGGTGGTCGCCGGAGGGCGGCAGCCACTGGTAGAGCCAGGCGCCGATCAGGAGGTGCACGCCGAAGGCGGCGCCCGCGATGGCCAGGACTGCCCTTCGGTGGCCGGCCGCGACCGCCGTGAAGAACGCCACCACCATGCTCAGGAACACCGGCCCGTAGGGGTACCCGAGCGCGGTGTAGAGCAGGGTCACCGCCGCGATGGCACCGGCCACGGCCACCGGGCGGACCCGGCGCAGGAGCAGCAGGGCCGGACCGGCGAGCAGCAGGACGTAGCTCAGCCCGTCCAGGTCCACCCGGTCGGTCTGCTGGCGCGCGGCGAACCCGCTGCCGACCACCTGGAAGAACGCGACCAGGAGCGCCGGCAGCCAGACCGGTCCGCCGCCGTGCCGGCCGCGGCGGGGCGGTCCGGGCGACTCCTCGTGCGACACGCGTCCCACGCTAGACGGTCCGGGACCGGCCGGCGTCCACCGGTCGAGGGCGCCGCGGCTACTCCGCCCGGAGTACGCGGGCCGCGCGTCAGGAAGCGGCGGGGGCGTCCTCGGCCGGCCGCAGTCCGACCTGCGCCGCGAGCCCGCCGGCCGCGTGCGCGAAGAAGGGGTCGCGGGCCTCGACGACCTGGTTGAACTGCCCGAAGACCTCGAAGCTGATGAGGCCGAAGAGCTGCGCCCAGGCGGCGACGAGGGCGGCGATCGAGGCGACCGGCAGGCCGGGGGCGAGGCCGCTGGCCAGGAGCGCCATGTCGGTGTGCAGCGCGTCGGCCGGCGGACGGCCGTGCGGCGCGCCGATCGCCCCCGCCTCCGACGCGTCCCGGGCCACACCGACCAGCGCCAGGCCGACCCGGGACGCGGGGCCCACGGTGTCCTGGGGCGCGGTGTAGCCGGGCACGGGGGAGCCGTAGATCAGCGCGTACTCGTGCGGGTGGGCCACCGCCCAGTCGCGGGCGCCCACGCAGACCGCCACCCAGCGGTCGACGGGATCGGCGGCGCGCCCGGCCCGGCCGGCCTTGTGGTCCACGGCGGCCAGCGCGTCCTCCGCTGCGGCGCCGAGCGCGTCGTAGGCGTCGATGATGAGGGCGGTGAGCAGGTCGTCCCGGCTCGGGAAGTAGCGGTACAGGGCCGAGGAGACCATGCCGAGCTCGCGGGCGACCGCGCGCAGGGAGAGCCGGGCGGCCCCCTCGGCGGCGAGCTGGCGGCTCGCCTCCTCCTTGATGGCCGCGGTCACTTCTTGCCTGGCCCGTTCCCTGGCTCCCCGAATCGCGCTCATACGGCCAGTGTGCCACAGGGGCGAGCGATGACCACAATCGAGAGCAATGCTCTTGCTTTTTCGTGCACGTCCCCGCACACTGTTCCTTGGTGAGAGCAGTGCTCACAGAAGTGAGCGGCACACGAAGGAGCCACCATGTCCGACCAGACGCCCGCCATCGCCGCCCCGCACGTCCGCAAGCCCGGCTGGCTCACCGTCAAGGTGCTCAACCGCATGGTCGCCTGGCTGGCCCGGCGCGGCATCAGCGTCAAGGGATCGCAGGAACTGGCCGTCCGCGGCCGCAAGAGCGGCGAATGGCGCCGTACCCCCGTCAACCCCCTGCTCCTGGACGGCGAGCGCTACCTGGTGGCCCCGCGCGGGCACGTCCAGTGGACCCACAACATGCGCGCGGCCGGCGGCGGCCGGCTCCTGCTGGGCCGCAGGACCGAGGACTTCACCGCCACCGAGGTCGCCGACGACGACAAGCCGCCGGTGCTGCGCGCCTACCTCAAGGCGTGGAAGAGCGAGGTCGGCATCTTCTTCGACGGCGTCGGCCCGGACTCCAGCACCGAGGAACTGCGGGCGATCGCCCCCAAGCACCCGGTCTTCAGGATCCGTCCCGTGGACGCCGGCTGAGGCGGGCGGCTCCCCGGCGACCACTCCTGACCGACCTCGCCGTCCTGACCGCCCCTGCGCGTGCGGTCAGGACGCGGGGGCGTGCGGTCAGCTGCGGTCCATCGCGTCCAGCGCCCGGCGCGCGATCGGGTGCGAGCGCACCAGTTCGCCGAGCGTCTGCTTGCCCCGGGTGATCCCGGCGAAGGCCCGCCAGGCCGGCGGGAAGGTGGTGAGCGCGGCGTGCAGCAGCCCCGGGCGACGCTCGAACAGGGCGAGCATCCGGCGCCCGACGCCCATCTCCACCCCCAGGCCCGCCTTCACGGCGAAGGCGTAGTTGAGCGCCTGCCGGCGGGCGTCGACCGCGTCGTGCGACTCGGAGATCCGCACCGCCCACTCCCCGGCCAGCCGGCCCGAGCGCAGCGCGTACGAGATGCCCTCGCGGGTCCACGGCTCGAGCAGCCCGGCCGCGTCGCCGCACACCAGCACCCGGCCGCGCGACAGCGGAGAGTCGTCGGCCCGGCAGCGGGTCAGGTGCCCCGAGGACTGGCTCGGCTCGAAGCCGGCCAGGCCCATCCGCGCGATGAAGTCGTCGAGGTAGCGCTTGGTCGCCGCGCCGTCGCCGCGCGCGGAGATCACGCCCACCGTGAGAGAGTCGCCCTTGGGGAACACCCACGCGTAACTTCCCGGCAGCGGGCCCCAGTCGATGTGCACGCGGCCCGCCCAGTCCTCGGCCACCGACGGCGGCACCGGGATCTCCGCCTCCAGCCCCAGGTCCACCTGGTCGAGCTTGACCCCGACATGGGCCCCTATCCGGCTCGCGCTGCCGTCGGCGCCTACCACCGCGCGGGCGTAGAGGACCTCCTCCTCGCCGCGCACGCCGCCGCCCACCACCACGGCCACCGTCCGGCGATCCGGGACGCCCGGGCCGTGCTGCTCCACCCGGGAGACCGTCACGCCGGTGCGCACCTCGGCGCCGGCCTTGCGGGCTGCCTCCACCAGACCCTCGTCGAACTCCGGCCGGTTGATCAGGCCGAAGAGCATCTGCCGGGACCGCTTGGTGCGGGTCATCCGGCCGTTGAGGCTGAAGGTCACCGCGTGCACCCGGTCCAGCAGCGGGAGCTCGTAGCCCGGTGGCAGCGAGTCCCGGGACGGGCCGATGATCCCTCCGCCACAGGTCTTGTACCGGGGCAGTTCGGCCTTCTCCAGCAGCAGGACCCGGCGGCCCGTGACGGCGGCCGCGTGCGCGGCGGAGGCCCCCGCGGGGCCCGCACCGATCACCACGACGTCCCAGACCGCCTGTGCCTCGCCGTCCCGCTCGTCGCCGCTCCGCTCCGCCTGCTCACCGCTCACGTCGTGTCCGTTCCCGTTTCCGCTCGCCATGCTCGGCTGACCTCGCTGTTCGGACGCATCCTATTGCTCCCGTGGCCAAAGGCTCGCTGTGGCACCATCGGCAACGGCCCACCCGGGGGCCGTGGTGCACCCGGGCGGCCCGGCCGGACCCGTTCCGGCCGTACGTCCGTTCCTCGGGTGGCTGGGTTGCCCGTTCGTCCGTGCAAGGAGTGCGCATGACTTCCGTTCCGATCGCCGAGACCGTGGCCTCGCTGATCCCCCGGGCCCGGGCCGAGCTGGCCGAACTGGTCTCCTTCGCGTCGGTGGCCGACGAACGGCAGTTCCCGAAGAGCGAGTCGCACAAGGCGGCGGCCTGGATCGTGGACGCGCTGCGCGCCGAGGGCTTCGAGGACGTGGCCGCGCTGGACACCCCGGACGGCACCCAGTCGGTGTACGGCGTGCTGCCCGGCCCGGCCGGCGCGCCCACCGTCCTGCTGTACGCGCACTACGACGTGCAGCCGCCGCTGGACGAATCGGCCTGGCTGTCCCCGCCGTTCGAGCTCACCGAGCGGGACGGGCGGTGGTACGGCCGCGGCGCCGCCGACTGCAAGGGCGGGGTGCTGATGCACCTCACCGCGCTGCGGACGCTGCGCGAGCACGGCGGCGTGCCGCTCACCGTCAAGGTGATCGTGGAGGGTTCGGAGGAGCAGGGCACCGGCGGTCTGGAGCGCTACGCCGAGCAGCACCCCGAACTCCTCACCGCCGACGCGGTGGTGATCGGCGACGCGGGCAACTTCCGGGTCGGGGTGCCCACCGTCACCTCCGCGCTGCGCGGCATGGCGCTGATGGAGGTGCGGGTGGCCACACTCGGCGGCAACCTGCACTCCGGGCAGTTCGGCGGGGCCGCGCCGGACGCGCTGGCCGCGCTCATCCGCATGCTGTCCTCACTGCGCGACGAGACGGGCGCCACGACCGTCGACGGCCTCGACGGCGGCGGCGAGTGGTCCGGAATCGTCTACGAGGAGGCCGACTTCCGCCGTGACGCCAAGGTGCTCGACGGTGTCGAACTGGTCGGCACCGGCACCATCGCCGACCGGCTGTGGGCCCGCCCGTCGGTCACCGTGCTCGGCATCGACACC
Organism: uncultured Actinomycetota bacterium; assembly: GCA_963756705.1. GTDB lineage: Bacteria > Actinomycetota > Actinomycetes > Streptomycetales > Streptomycetaceae > Actinacidiphila. Next base: position 881,844 of record CAVWOS010000015.1, read on the forward strand.
CCGGCCGTCGTCGGCGCGACGCCCTCGGTGCAGGCCACTGCCGGCGCGCTCGTCAGCGTGCGCGTCCCGCCGGGCGTCGACGCCGGGGCCGCGGCCGAGGCCCTGACGGCCCACCTGCGGGCCCACGCGCCCTGGGGCGCTAAGGTCGAGGTGACCCAGCGCGGCAGCGGCCAGCCCTTCGCCGCGGACACCGGCAGCCCGGCGTACGCGGCGATGGCCGAGGCGATGCGGGAGGCGTACGGGGCCGGCATGGCCGAGGCGGGGCAGGGCGGTTCCATCCCGCTGTGCAACACCTTGGCCACGCTCTACCCCGAGGCCGAGATCCTGCTGATCGGGCTGAGCGAGCCCGAGGCGCAGATCCACGCCGTCAACGAGAGCGTGTCGCCGCGGGAGTTGGAGCTGATGTCCCTCACCGAGGCGCTCTTCCTGCGGCGTTACGCCGCCGCTTCCGCCTCCGCCTGACGGCCGTCCCGGGCCGGGCCGGTCCGGAGGGTGCGGGGCCGTCCCCAGGGCGCCCGCACCCCCGGCACGGGTGCCCCTACTGCGCGGGCTGGCCCGATTCGAGGTTGAGTGGGCGGCCCTGTTCGCGGGCGCGCAGGGCCCAGCGCAGCCGGTCGAGCCGGACCGGTGGCAGCAGGCCGGCGGCCTCGTCCTCGGTGACGAACCGCCACCCGCGCAGCTCGTCGTCGGGCAGCAGGAGCCGGCCGATGTCGGCGGAGGGCACCCGCCCGCCGTCGAAGATGAGCCGGAGGCCGCCGTGCCCCGGGGGCTTGGGGGCCTCCCAGTCCACGACGAGGAGTTCGAGGCCGCCGGTGAGCTCGATCCCGAGCTCCTCCGCCACCTCGCGGTGGCCCGCCCGCGCGGGCGACTCCCCGCGTTCGACGATGCCGCCGGGGAACTCCCAGCCCGGCTTGTAGGTGGGATCGACCAGCAGGATGCGGTCCGCCTCGTCGAACAGCAGCACGCCGGCGGCGATGGTCTCGGCGCGCGGCGCGGGCGTCTGCACGATGCCGCAGAAGCCCTCGCCCCGGCCGATCGCCTCGGCGACCCGCACCGCGGTCTGCCGCGGGGTGAGGCCGTCGGTGCGCAGGACGTGCGCGTCGCGGGTCAGCCAGCCGAGGGCGTCGGCGTAGTCGGGGATGCGGTCCAGCGCCCAGCGCCGGGCGGTGTCGGCGGCGCGGGTGTCGTCCGGGTGGTCCGCGCCGGCGGCGATGCGCGCACGCAGGATCGTTTCTTCCGTGTCGAGCAGCACATGGCGGACCTCGATGCCGCGCGCGGCGAGCCCGCCGAAGATCTCGTCCCGGTGGTCCTGGCGCAGCAGCGTCATCGGCGTGACCAGCACCCCGCCCAGCTCCTGGAGCAGGGCGGCGGCGGTCTCCACCACCAGCCGGGGCCAGACGGCGAGTTCCTGGTGGTCGGTGATCTCCTGGAGGCGCTTGTCGGGCAGCATCTGGCGCAGGCAACCGCCCAGCACCTCGGGTTCGAACAGGTTGCTTTCCGGTATGAGGTCCAGCATCTCCCGCGCCGCGCTGGACTTGCCCGCGCCGTATGCGCCGTTCACCCAGATGATCACGGTGCCCCCTTCTCCGTAGACCCCTACGAATTGCCCGGATCATCGGCCTCGGCAAACGCGGTGTCCACGGTGGCGCCGGGCACCGGTCGACCGCCCCGGGCCGGGCGGTCGCCCGCGGCCGTCAGAACAGCGACTGCGGGTCGTCCGAGGGACGACGCAGCGGCGTGGTCGGCACGTCGAGGGCGTCCGCGGCCGCCGGCCGGCGCAGCGGCCAGCCCGCGGTGAGCCGGGTGTCGAGCAGCAGGCCGCCGCCGGGCGTGTCGAGGTGGAGGTCGTGCCCGGCGACCCCGGCGACCGTGCCGGTCAGGGCGCAGCCCGGGGGAAGGGCGGCGACCTCCGCGGCCGGAGCCGCCGGCGTGGCACCGGCCAGTCCGAACAGGGCCGCGTGGTCCACCAGGTGCAAAGGGCGCGGCCGGAGCGCCTCCGGGAGCCGGCCGCGCAGGGACGTCACCTCGGCGTGCAGGGCGGCCACTTCGGCCGCCCGGACCTCGGGCGCCGGCAGCCGGTAGCGGGCCGCCCGCTTGGCCGGGTCCCGCACCCGGTCGGGGATGCGCAGGGCGGCGCCCAGCACCGCCTCCGTGCGGCGGGCGGTCATCAGCGGGCCCTCGCCGAGGAAGGTGAAGCACACCGCCGCCTGCTCCAGGAGGCGCAGCCGGCCGCGGGCCACGGCGGTGATGCCCACCTTGTGCAGCCCGGGGCCGAAGTAGGCGAGGTACACCGCGTACGGCCGCGGGTCGTCCGCGCGGGTGTCGGCGGCCACCGAGGAGCTGCGGTCCAGGGCGGCACACGGCTCGCACTGGTCGCGCCGGGACTCCGGGCGCAGCTCCGCCTCGTACGGACAGGGCGTCCGCCGGCCCGCGCGCCACACCCCCGCGCAGGTCCGCAGGGCCTGCGCCGCCACGCCCAGCCCCACGGGCTCCCCGATCCGGAACGGGCTCGACCGCACCCCGGCCCCCGGGTGCCACCACCTCCACTCCGGCCCGTCCTCCCGCCACCGCAGCCCCGAGCACCTCCACATCCCCTCAACCTAGGCGCCGCCACCGACAGCGCGGGTCCTGCGCGGGTCCCGTCGAGGCCGTCCCTCGGGTCGTAGGCCGGGGGCGGCCCGCCCTGCCGGGGGAGCAGCCGGGCCCCGTGCCCGCTACTCCGCCGGGAGCAGGACGGGTGCCGCTGCGGGGACGACGACCCGGGGCGCCGGAATCGGGAGGCTCGGAGGTGCCGGAAGGACCGGCAGCAGACCGAGGAGATGACGACCGATGAACACACTGGCTTGGCACGACGGCGGGCCCGGCCCGTGGATCCTGTTCTTCCCGCTGATCTGGGCGGCGGTGGTGGCCCTGGTGGTCGTCACGCTGCGCCGGACCGTGTGGCGGGGACGGGGCGGGCCGTGGCACGTGCGGGCGGCCACGAGCGAGCACTCGCCGATCGCGGTGCTCGGCCGCCGGTTCGCCGCGGGCGAGATCGACGAGGACGAGTACTGGCGCCGGCTGTCCGTCCTGGACGAGCGGTTCGGCCAGGACCTGCGCGGTGAGGTCCGCGGCGGCGGCAAGGGCGGTGCGGCGTGAACGCCGGGACCACGAGCGGTGCGGGCACCCTGCCCGCGGCCCGCGTCGTCGACGCCTCGAAGGTGTACGGCGCCGGCGACGCGGCCGTCCGCGCCCTGGACGGGGTGACCGTCGGCTTCCCGGCCGGGCGGTTCACCGCGATCATGGGCCCGTCCGGCTCGGGCAAGTCCACGCTGATGCACTGCGCCGCCGGGCTCGACACGCTCAGCTCCGGCGCGGCCTACATCGGCGGCACCGAGCTGGGCACCCTCGGCGACCGGCAGTTGACGCTGCTGCGCCGTGAGCGGATCGGGTTCGTCTTCCAGTCCTTCAACCTCGTCCCCACCCTGACGGTCGCGGAGAACATCACCCTCCCGCTCGACCTCGCCGGGCGACGCCCCGACGCCGAGTGGGTGGACGCGCTGATCGACGTCGTGGGGCTCGGCGGGCGGCTGGCGCACCGCCCGAGCGAGCTGTCCGGCGGCCAGCAGCAGCGGGTCGCGGTGGCCCGGGCGCTGGCCGGCCGGCCCGAGGTCGTCTTCGCCGACGAACCCACGGGCAACCTGGACTCCCGGGCCGGCGGCGAGGTGCTCGACCTGCTCGGCCGGGCCGTGCGCGAGATGAGCCGCAGCGTGGTCATGGTCACCCACGACCCCAACGCGGCCGCCCACGCCGACGAGGTGGTCTTCCTCGCCGACGGGCGCCCGGTGGACCGGCTGGCCGAGCCCACCGCGGGCCGGGTGCTGGACCGGCTGAAGGCGTTCGACGGCCGGACCGGTGCCAAGGCCGTGGATGGGGTGCCGTCATGAGCACGGCCACCACGGGCGGGGGCGGCCCGGCCCGCGCCTCCCTGCGCCTGGGCCTGGCCGGCCTGCGCGCCCACAAGCGGCGCTTCGCTGGCACCTTCCTCGCGGTCTTCCTGGGCGTGTCCTTCCTGGCCGGGACCATGATCATGGGCGACACGCTCAAGGCGAGCTTCGGCCGGATCTTCGCCGACGCCAACAGCGGCACCGACACCGTGGTGCGCGGCGCCGACCGGATCGCGGCCGGCTCCGGGGAGGGCACCCGGGCGCCCGTGCCGACCGACCTGGTCGCCGCCGTCAGCAAGGTCCCCGGCGTCACCGCCGTCGCCCCCGACATCGAGGGGGCCGGCCAACTCGTCGCCCGCGACGGGAAGTCCCTGGAGACCAGGGGACCCACGGTCGCCGCGAACTGGATCGACGACCCGCGGCTCAACCCGTACCGGCTGGTGCGGGGCCGGGCGCCGCGCGCCTCCGGCGAGGCCGTGATCAACCGCGAGGCCGCCGCGAAGGGACACCTGGCCGTCGGGGACACCACCACCCTGCGCATGCCGGACCCGGTCCGGATCACCATCGTCGGACTGGCCGCCTTCGGCAGCGGCGACGGCGCGAGCCAGACCACCTTCACCGGGCTGACCCGCGCGGACGCCGAGCGCTACCTCATGCCGCGGCCGGGCGAGGCCACCAGCCTCAAGGCCCGCGGCGCGCCGGGCATCGGCGAGCGGGAGCTCACCGAGCGGATCGGCAAGGTACTCCCGGCGACGTACGAGGCCATCACCGGCACCCAGGCCAGCGACGAGACCGAGGACGCGACCGCGGGCGCCTTCCTCACCGTCTTCACCTCGCTGCTGGTGGTCTTCGCCGGCATCGCGCTGCTCGTGGCGACCTTCAGCATCCACAACACCTTCGCGATCGTGGTCGCCCAGCGCACCCGGGAGAACGCGCTGCTGCGGGCGCTCGGGGCCAGCCGCCGCCAGGTGCTCGGCTCCACTCTCGCCGAGGCGGCCGCGGTGGGCCTGACCGCCTCGCTCGCCGGCCTGCTCGGCGGCCTCGGCATCGCGGCGGGCCTCCAGGAACTCTTCCCCGCCTTCGGCTTCCCGTTCCCCAAGAGCGGACTGGTGCTGCACACGGCCGCGTTGACCGTCCCGCCGCTCACCGGCCTGGCGGTGTGCGCCGGCTCCGCGCTGATGCCGGCGCTGCGGGCCGGGCGCACCGCGCCGATCGCCGCGCTGCGCGAGGCCGCGATCGACGGCTCCGGGACGTCCCGGCTCCGCACCATCGTCGGGGCGGCGGGCCTCGCCGCCGGGATCGCGCTCACCGCCGTGGGCGCCGCCGGGCCGAGCGTGACGCCGACCGCGATCGGCGCGGTCCTGACCCTCGTGGCCTTCGTGGTGCTCGGGCCGGTCACCTCGCCGCTCGCGGTACGGGTGCTCGGCGCGCCGGTGGCCGCCGCGCGCGGGGTGACGGGCGTGCTCGCCCGCCGCAACGCGCTGCGCAACCCGAAGCGGACGGCCGCCACGGCGACCGCGCTGATGATCGGCGTCGCGGTGGTCTCGCTGTTCACCGTCCTCGGCGCGTCGATGAAGGAGACCATGAACCGCACGGTGGACCGCTCCTTCGCGGGGGACGTCGCCATCAGCGTCCAGATGTACGGGGCCGGCGGCGCCGGACTGAGCCCGCGGATCGCGCCCGAGGTGGCGCGGCTGCCGCAGGTGCGCGACGCGGTCGGGCTCGGCCGAGGCATCGCCGAAGTGGACGGCCACGGCCGGCAGTTGACGGTCACCGACCCGTCGACGCTGTCCCGGCTGCTCGACCTCGGGACGGTCCGCGGTTCGCTCGCCGGCCTCGGCACGCACTCCCTCGCGGTGGCGCGCGGCGAGGCGGACAAGCACGGGTGGACCACCGGCAGCCGGATCACCGTCGGGTTCGCCGACGGGCAGCGGGCGGCCTTCACCGTGGGCGCGGTCTACCAGCGGGCCGATCTGGCAGGCGACTACCTGATCACCCGCGCCGCCTGGGCACCGCACCACGTCCAGGACCGGGACACGCTCGTCGCCATCGGTTTCCGGCCCGGGGTGTCCACGGCGGACGGCAAGGCCGCGGTGGTCAAGGCGGTGGCCCCCTACGGCGCGCCCGACGTGCGGACCAAGGCCGAGTACGCCTCGTCCGCCGCGGCCGGCATCAACAACTTCCTCACGCTGATCTACGCGCTGCTGGCGCTGGCCGTGCTGATCGCGCTGCTCGGCATCGCCAACACGCTCACCCTCGCGGTGCACGAGCGCACCCGGGAGCTGGGCCTGCTGCGGGCGGTCGGCCAGACCCGCGGGCAGCTGCGGGCGATGGTGCGGTGGGAGTCGGTCGTGGTGGCCGCGTTCGGCACCGCGGGCGGCCTGGTCCTGGGCGGGTTCCTCGGCTGGGCGCTGGTGCGGGCCACCGACAGCACGGGGACCGGGGCGTTCACGATCCCGCCCGCGCAGCTCGCGGTGGTGCTGCTGGTCGGGGTCGCGGCGGGCGTGCTCGCCGGGTGGCGCCCGGCGCGGCGGGCGGCACGGCTGGACGTGCTGCGGGCGATCGCCGCGGAGTAGGGGCGTGCCGCGCCCGGCCCGGCGCGGCACCCGACGGGCCGGCCGCCGGCTCCCACGGGGGAGGCGGCGGCCGGCCCGTTCGCACCGGTCCGCGGGGGCGTCAGGCGACCGAGGCGACCACGGCGACCGGCTCGGGCAGCGCCGGCTGCTCCAGCGGCAGCGAGGCGGTCCGCAGCGGCACGGTCTTCGGCGCCCGCAGCGGGGTGCGCAGCACGAACCACACCACTTTGCCGCCGTCGTCCGGCAGCAGGTCGGTGCCCCAGCCGTCGCTCATCGCCTCGACCATGACCAGGCCGCGGCCGGTGGTGGCGGTGGGCTCCGCCGGCTGCGGGTGCGGCAGCCGCGGGTCGTGGTCGGCGACGGCCACGGTGAGGCGGTCCGGGGCCAGCGACAGGGTGACGGCGCACTTTTTGTCGGGCTTCGCGTGCCGGTGCACGTTGGCCAGCAGCTCACTGATGCCGGTGGAGGCGGCGTCGATGAGCGGGTCGAGCCGCCAGTAGCGGAGCTGGGCGGACACGATGCGGCGGATCTGCTGGATCCGGTACGGATGCGCCTCGAGTTCGAGGGCGCACTCGCGGGTGGCCGGATCGGCTTCGTCGGATTGCATGATCACGGCTGCGACTCCCTCCGCGGCGAGGCCGGATCCCGCGCGGGCGGGGGCCGGGCGCTCACCACTCCGATGGGAACACTTGAGCGGGAATGCTTAGAGTGACTGCGGCAGTACTCCGTGATGCGTAATCAGGGTCACCCGGAGTGTGAGGTGGCGCAAGTCGGCTCGCGCCGCACCCGGTTTTCCGCCGCCCGGCGGAGCGGGATTCACCCACCGCGCCCGCCCGCGCCGTCCCGGCGCCACCTCTTTGCGGGGCTGCGTCTGCCCCGCCGGGCTCCGCCGCCGGGTGCCGGTGGCCGGTGGGTTGCCCGCGCCGTTCCCCGCGCCCCTTTCGGGGCACGAAGTGTCCCGTCCTGCTGGGCGGCCGTGTGCCGGCGGGCAGGTGGTTGCTCGCGCCGTTCCCCGCGCTCCTTGCGGGGCACGGGTGCCCCCTGGTCGCGATGTCGCTCGCGCCCCTTGCGGGGGCGCTCGCGGGGATTCCCGCGGGCCCTTACGGCGTGGGCTGCTCGGTGATCAGGGTCGTCAGGGTGGTGAGGGCGGTGCGGAGGGTGGGGAGTGGGGGTGAGGCGAGGGCGAGGCGGACGGCGGTGGGGGCGCGGTGGGGGCCCGCGGCGAAGGAGGCGCCGGGGGTGACGGCGATGCCGTGGCGGCCGGCGGCGGCGACGAAGGTGTCGGCGCGCCAGGGCTCGGGCAGGTCCCACCAGCAGAAGCAGGAGAGCGGGTCGGTGCGTACGGCGAACCCGCGGAGCGCTTCGGCGGCGAGGCGCTGGCGCGCGGCGACCTCGGCGCGTTTGGCGGCGGCCACGCGCGCGGCCGTGCCGTCGGTGAGCCAGCCGGTGGCCGCTTCGAGGGCGTAACCCGCGGTGGTCCAGGCGCCCGAGCGCAGGGCGGCGGCGAGCCGGTCGGCCAGGGCGGGCGGGGCGAGGGCGAAGCCTAGGGTCAGCCCGGGGGCGAGGCGTTTGGAGAGGCTGTCCACGAGGACGACCCGCTCGGGCGCGTAGGAGGCGAGGGGCGGCGGGGACTGCGGCCGCAGGAACGTCCAGACCGCGTCCTCCACGGCCGCCGCGCCGACCCGGCGCATCGCCTCGGCGAGTTCGGCCCGCCGGGCGCCGGGCATGGTGACGGACAGCGGGTTGTGCAGGGTCGGCTGCACGTACACCGCGTGCAGCGGCCCCTCGCGGCGCGCGGCGAGCACCGCGTCCGGCCGCAGCCCGTCCGCGTCGCAGGCCAGCGGTACGAGGGTGAGGCCGAGGCGGACGGCCATCGCCTTGACCACGGGGTAGGTGAGCTCCTCCACCCCGACCCGGCCCCCGGTCGGGACGAGCGCGGCGAGGGCGGCGGCGATGGCCTGCCGGCCGTTCCCGGCGAAGAGCACGCCGTCGGGGGAGGGCGTCCAGTCCGGGCGGGCCAGCAGCGCCGCGACAGCCTCTCGCGCCGCCCCGGTGCCGCGCGCGCCCGCCGCCCGCAGGGCCGAGGCCAGCACGTCGGGCCGGGTGAGCCGGACCAGCCCCGCGGCCAGCTGCTCCGACTGCCCCGGCGCCGACAGGTGGTTGAGCTCCAGGTCGACCCGCGCGCCCCCGGGCTCCGCGAGCGCGGGCGCCTCGGCGGGCGGCGCGGCCCGGACGAACGTGCCGCGCCCGACCTCGCCGACCACCAGCCCGCGCCGCGCCAACTCCCCGTACACCCGGCCCGCCGTGGAGTCCGCGATCCCGTGCCGCCGGGCGAAGGCCCGCTGCGTCGGCAGCCGGTCGCCGGGCCGCAGCCGCCCCGCCGCGATCTGCGCCGCCACCGCGTCGGCCACCCGCCGGTAGTCCCGCATCCGCCAAGACCTCCTCAACTCGGGCCAACTCCGGCTCCCCGCCGTGATATTGACTATTGCACCGAGATCAATGGGGAAGATTGCCCTCGAATGGGCCGCTCCATAGCATCGTGGACGTAATCCGGACCATCGGTCGGACAGGGGAGAACGCACAGGTGGGAACCGCGCAGGTCAATGACATCACCCTCGGCTGCGACGACACCGAAGGCCCCGAGGGCCCGCCTCTGCTGCTCGTGCACGGGCACCCGTTCGACCGGACCATGTGGCGCCCGCAGTTGCGGGCGTTCGGCCTGCGCCGGGTGATCGCGCCCGACCTGCGCGGGTACGGGCGCAGCACGGTCGTCCCCGGCACCAGCCCGCTGGAGGACTTCGCGGGCGACCTCGCCGCACTCCTCGACTCCCTCGGCGTCGACCGCGCCGTGGTGTGCGGGCTGTCGATGGGCGGTCAGATCGCCCTGGAGTTCCACCGGTTGTTCGCCGACCGCGTCGCCGGCCTCGTCCTCGCCGACACCTTCGCGCAGGCCGAGACCGAGCAGGGCCGTACCGAACGCCGCACCCGGGCCGCGCAGTTGGAGCGGGAGGGGATGACCGGCTACTCCTACGAGGTGCTGGAGTCGATGGTCGGGCCGGCCACCGTCCGGGAGGTGCCCGCGGTCGCCGACCACGTGCTCGGGATGATGCTGGCCGCGCCGCCCGCCGGGGCCGCCGCCGCGCTGCGCGGCCGGGCCGAACGCCCCGACTACACCGGGATGCTGGCCGAGATCGCCGTGCCGACCCTCGTGGTGGTCGGCCGCGAGGACGCGTTCACGCCCGTCTCCGACGCCGAGTTCCTGCACGAGCGGATCCCCGGCTCCCGGCTGGTCGTCGTCGAGGGCGCCGGGCACATGCCGAACCTGGAGCGGCCCAGCGTCTTCAACGCGGCCGTCACCGAACTGCTGGCGGCCGTCGCCGAGGCCCCCGAGCCCGAGCCCGAGCCGCCCACGGCGGAGGCGCCGCGCACAGCGGAGGCAAAGGTATGACGATCCGGGGACATCTCCGCGCCGACCCTGGCCTGCGGCCGCCGTCCGTGCTCGAATCGTTGCATGGACAACAACATGCCCGCGCCCGCACCTGAGGGCGGGGGCGCGGAAGAGGGCCGCGGCACCCCGGTGGGGCGCCGGGTGATCCTGGGCATGCTGGGCCTCGGCGCGGTCGGCGTGGGCGTCGGCGGTGCCGTGCAGGGCAGGCTCGACTCGGTGCTGGCCACCGTCAGCGCCAAGGACCCCACCGGCGTCACCGGCCTGCTGCCCGGGGGCGGCGGCTTCCGCTTCTACTCGGTCTCCGACTCGATCCCGCACCGCGGCGCCGACGACTACCGGCTCACCGTCGGCGGCCTCGTCGACCACCCCGCCTCCTACCGGCTGTCGGACCTGCACGCACTGCCGCAGGTGCGACTGGTGCGCGACGTGCAGTGCGTCACCGGCTGGCGGGTGCCCAAGACCGCCTTCTCCGGGGTGCGGCTGTCCACCCTGCTCGACGCGGCCGGCGTCAAGGACGAGGGCGCCGCCCTGCGCTTCACCTGCTTCGACGGCGTCTACACCGAGAGCCTCACCCTGGCGCAGGCCCGGCGCGCCGACATGCTGGTGGCGCTGACGATGAACGACCGGCCCGTCACCGCCGCGCACGGGGGCCCGGTGCGCCTCTACGCGGCGCCGATGTACTTCTACAAGTCCGCGAAATGGCTGTCCGGGATCAGCGTCACCAAGGACGTGGAGCCCGGCTACTGGGAGCGCTACGGATATGACGTCGACGGATGGGTCGGCAAGTCCAACGGCCGGCATGACGCCCCGACGTCGTGAGCCGCGCCCGGCGGACGGCCTGCGCCGCTTCTCCCGCGCCGAGAAGTGGGTGCACCGCACGCTGAACGTGCTGATGGGCGTGTGCGTCTTCACCGCCGCCTGCCTGTACGTCCCGCCGCTGGCCGAGATGGTCGGCCGGCGGCGGCTGGTGGTCACCGTGCACGAGTGGTCGGGTATCGCGCTGCCGGTGCCGGTGCTGGCCGGCCTCTTCTTCCGCGCCTTCCGGAAGGACGCCGGGCGGCTGGGCCGGTTCTTCCGGCACGACGGGAAGTGGCTGCGGCACGCCCTGCGGCACCGCAGGCGCGAGTCGAGCCTGGCGGGCAAGTTCAACGCCGGGCAGAAGCTCTACGCCGCCTTCACCGTGGGCGCGGTGCTGGTCATGATCGGCACGGGACTGATCATGTGGTTCCCCCGCCTCAGCCCGCTGGTGTGGCGGACCGGTGCCACCTTCGTGCACGACTGGCTCGCGCTGCTGATCGCCGCCGCCATCACCGGCCACGTCTGGTTCGCCACCGGCGACGCCGAGGCCCGCCGGGGCCTGCGCACCGGCTACGTCCCGCCCTGGTGGGCCGCTTCCGAGCACCCGCTGTGGCGCCCGGAGCCGGAGCCGGCCGCCGATCCCGCGCCGCCCGAGCCGGTCGCCCCCGCGCCGCCCGAGGCTCCAACCCGCTGACGAGCAAGGGGAGTTGACGGCTGCCGGCCGCTGCCCCGCCCCGCCGCTCTTCGCAGCGGTTCCGTTACAGCCAGGACACCCGGACGTCGCCGCGAGTGCACCGGCCTTTCGCCGCCGCGACTTAGCGTCACGCCATGACCACGTCGCAGGTGGAGCCGCGGGTCGCGGCCGGGGGGACCGCCGGGTCCAGGGGGAGCGCGAGGCCGCCGGTGCCACCGGCGCGGCGGTACGGTACCGGGCGCCGCCGGACACCCGGCCCGCGCCGGCTGGGCGTACGGGCGGCCGTCGCCCTCCTGCTGCTGGCGGCGTTCTGCGCGACCGCGGTGGCCGGAGTGGTGGGCGTGCGCGGGGAGACCTCCCGGCTGCGCAGCACCGTGTCCCAACGAGCCGCCGTGGCCGCCGAGTTGCGATTCGCGCTGGCCGACCTGGACGCGCAGCGGGCCGACACCCTCGCTCCGGGGCTGTCCCCCGACGACTCCGGCGTCTACGTCGGCAACCAGCTCAACGCCCTGATCACCGCTCAGCAGCGCCGCGCCCAGGTCAGCGACCTGCTGCGGCGGCTCGGCGGGGACGGGAAGCACAGCGCCCTGGTCCGCCGGCTGCTGGACGGCCTCGGCCGGTACGACGACCTCAGCGGCCGCGCCTCCTACGTGGACGAGCAGGCACCCGACCGGCTCGCCGGCCACCCGCCGAGCGTCACCGTGTCGATGAACGTGCAGGCGGGCGAGATCATGACCGACACCCTGCTGCCCGCCGCCGCGGCGCTGTCGGCCGCGTACCAGCGGCAGGCCGACGACATGGCCGCCGCCGTGCACCGGGACGCCCGGCGCGTCCTGCTCGCCGTCGGCGCGCTCGGGCTGGTCACCCTGCTCCACGTGCTGTGGTGGCAGCGCGAACTCGCCCGGGACTACCGGCGGTTGGTCAGCCCGCCGCTGGCCGCGGCCACCGCCGCGGTGCTCGCCGTCACCCTCGCCGGGACCGTCGCCCTGTCCGCCTGCGCGCGCGCCGCCGACAGCGCCGACCGGGACGGGTTGCGGCCGTGGTCGCGGCTGGCCGAGGCGGGGGCCGTCGCCGCCCAGGCCGCGGCCGCCGAGAGTCGGTGGTTCGTGCACGGCGACGCGCTCGGCGCCGGGGACGAGGCGCGCTTCTCGGCGCTGACCCGGCAGCTGGACACCCTGCTCGCGCCGGCCGGTTACGCCGGAGCCGCCGAGCGCCCCGCCTACGAGGACGTCCTGACCCGTTACGGCCACTTCCGCGCCGACGACACCCGGCTGCGCAGGCTGAAGGCGGCCGGCGACACCGACGCGGCGGCGACCGTGCTCACCGAGGTCGGCCGGGGCGACGTCGCCTTCGACTTCTGGGACTTCTCCACCACGCTGAACGCCCTGGCCGCCCGGCAGTCGGCGGACTTCACCGCGAACGCGTCCGACGCGCGGGCCGCGCTGGGCGGATGGCCGGCCCTGCCGGCGGGGGCGCTGGGAGCGGCCGGGGCGCTGGTCCTGCTGGCGGTCCGGCCGCGGCTGGCGGAGTACCGCTGACGGGGGCACGCCCGAACTTGTGGGCGCGCCTGTTCGAACGGTATTAGTGGGATGGAAGCGCAGATAACGCCAGGGGGGCAGCGCGCGAGCCGAGGCCGCCCCCGGTCACGCCCGCAGGAGACGAGAAGCCGCCCCATGACCACAGATTCCCGGCCCGCCCCGGACGGGGAGCCCTCCCTCCCGGACGACGTGTGGGAGCAGTTCCTCAACGACAGCGAGCGTGCCATCCGGTCCTCCGCGCCGAAGGAGCCGTCCGCGCGCGCCCGGATGGTCGCCCGCCGGCTGCGCGACGAGGAGGAGCGCGCGGCGGTGCTGGAGGCCGGACGGTCCCGCTGGTCCCGGTTCGGCAGGCGCCGGCGCGCCTCGGCCGAGCCCGCCGCCTGGCGCTCGGGCCGCACGGACGCGGGCGACCGGCGCGCCCGCAGGCGGTCCAGGCTGCGCGGCTTCGCCTGCCTGGTGCTGGTGGTCGCGGTGGTGCTCTTCCTGCTGGCACCCGGCCGGGTGCTGTCGCTCTTCCGCGGCTAGGGCCTGTCCGCAAGGTCGCGTCTGGCCGGCGACGCCTGGCACGCACTCTCCCCCACGGCCTTCGGCGTGGGAGGTGCCCCCACCGCGTTGTCGGGCTCGTCCGAGTAGGCCCGCTACGAGGACGACCTCCGCCTTGTGATCTGGGAGTACCGCTCATGCGGAGGGGGGTACCCCCAGGCGAAGCCCTGGGGGAGAGCACCAGACGCCGCCGGCCCCGCCCCGCGGGCGGACGACGCGACCTTGCGGACACGCCCCAGCCGACTCTCAGCGGGGGAGCCGGTCCGTCACGGGGTCGTGGGGCCCACCGGCTCGCCCGCCACGATCAGCTCCGAGAGGTGCTCCGCGATCTCCTCGCGCAGCACGTCGGGGATGCCCGCGTCGGTGACGAGGGTGTCCACGTCCTCCAGCGTGGCGAACGAGCTCAGGCCCACCGTGCCCCACTTCGTGTGGTCGGCGATCACCACGACCCGGCGCGCCGACCGCACGAACTGCCGGTTGGTCTCGGCCTCCGCGAGGTTCGGCGTGGACAGGCCCGCCTCCACCGAGATGCCGTGCACGCCGAGGAAGAGCAGGTCGAAGTGGAGCGACTGGATCGCCCGGTCGGCCACCGGGCCGACCAGCGTCTCCGAGAGCGTGCGCACCCCACCGGTGATCACCACGGTGGCCGACCCGTCGCCGTTGCCGCCCGGCCGGCGCTGGTTGGACTGGAAGACGTCGGCGACCCGCACCGAGTTCGTCACCACGGTCAGGTCGGGCACGTCCAGCAGGTGGTGGGCAAGGGCGAAGGTGGTGGTGCCGCCCGCGAGCGCGATGGCGCTGCCCGGCGGGACCAGCTCGGCCGCCGCCCGCGCGATCGCCTCCTTCGCGCCCAGCTCCAGGCCCGACTTCGCCTCGAAGCCCGGCTCGTGGCTGCTGGCCTCCTCCACGGGCACGGCGCCGCCGTGCACCTTCTCGACCACGCCCTGGCGGGCCAGCGCGTCCAGATCGCGGCGGACGGTCATGTCCGAGACGTTCAGCCGCCGGGTGAGCTCGTTGACGCGCACACCGCCCCGGCGGCGCACCTCGTCCAGGATCAGAGCCCGCCGCTGTTCCGCGAGGAGGTTGTGGTTGTCGCTCACCCGTGACCCCGTCCCGTCCGTGTCGTTGTCCATCACGGTCCATCACGCGGAAACGTCGCAAGCGCGCTCCCAGCGGAAAACCCGCACACCTGGTGGCACCGTGAACGCCGACCCCGCCGATCGTCACAGTGCTGCGGACATCCTTCCACGCGCGAGGCCCGGACGGGTACGGGGGGCTACCACCCGGTAACGCTCGCCTGTCGGATTCGTCTCGATTCCGGCACAGTCGCGGTCACTGCTGGCGTGCACATGTCTAGCGATGTCCCGGGGCGGGCACCAGACCTGCGGGAGCGAGGATCGGGGGCCGTCACGTGACCACGGAACCGTACGCCCGGCCGGAACCGGCGCGGAAGGCGGAGGCACCGGCGGACCTCCGGGCCGAGGAGGCGGCTCCCGGCGCGGAGACCGCCGGCGGCCCGCCGCCCGCCCTCGAACTGCTCGTGCACGGCGTCGGCGGCACCACCCCGGAAGCGATGCTCGGCGACCCCCGGATCGTGCGCCTGGCCGGTGACGACACCGCCGGCATCTACCGCCGCGTCCACGACGCCGACGCCGAGCAGGACCCCGCGCGCCGCGGCGAGTACCCCGTCCCCGAGGCGTACTGCTGGTCCAACCTGACCTCGGGCAACGCCGGCCGCGCCTTATGGCTGCTCCTGCTGCCCTTCATGATCGCCAACCTCGCGCACTGGACCCGCCCGCCCAGCACCCGCACCCGCCTCGCCCGCTGCTACGAGGTGACCGTCCGCCTGTTCGCCCTCACCCTCACCGTGCTGCTCGTCGCCGCCGTCTGCGAGGTCTCCGTCGACCTCCTGGCCTGGCAGTGCGCCGGCCGCGCCGCCTGCACGCAGGACAAGTCCTGGCTCGGCTTCGCCTCCGCCGCCCGCGGCGGCTGGTGGAGCGAGCCCGGCCGCCGGCTCGTCCTGGGCGCCGCCGCCCCGGCCGCCCTCACCGCCCTGCTGTGGTGGCTGTCCCACCGCACCTGGTACGCCTACGAGTCGCAGCGCCCCGCGGCCCCGTCCGGGCCGCCCGCGCCCGGCACCCCGCAGCTCGCCCTGCCCGGCTTCTGGTACGGCCGCAGGTCCGTCGCCAGGCTGCGCACCGCCCACACCGCCGCCGGGCTGCTGACCGTGGCCGCCGCCCTGTGCGTGCCCGCCCTGCGCTACGACACCGCGCGGCCGGGACACCCGCTGCCGCTGCTCGGCTGGGCCCTGGCCGGCGCGCTCGCCGCCCTGGCCGCGGCGGCGGTCGCGGTGGTGGTCCGCGCCGACCGCGCCGAGGCCGACCTGGACGACGACACCGACAAGCTGACCACCCGCGTCCTGATCACCGGCACCGTGGTGGTGCTCGCGGCCGCCGCCGTCTACAGCGCCTGGCACCGCGCCTCCTGGACCTCCCGCGGGCACCTGCCCTCCGCGCAGGTGTTCTCCGCGCTCACCGTGGCCCAGGGCGCCCTCATCGCGCTGCTGGCCCTCTGCGCGGTCCTGCTCCACCGCTCCCCGCCGCCCGGCGCGCGCGACGGGCGGCCCGCGCTGCGCGGCCTGGCCGGACCCACCGTCGCCCTGCTGGCCTGCGCGCTCGGCGGGGTGCTCACCGGCGGCGCGGCCCAGCGGGCCGCCGACTGGCTGGACCGCGGCGGCACCCCCGGCCAGCCCGGCAGCTCGCTGGCCGGGCCGCCCGCCGTGCTGACCTGGGAGTCCGCCGCCATCCCGGCCGTCCTCGCCGTGCTGGCCGCCGTCGGCTGCGCGATCGTCGTGCGCCTGCGCCGGGTGGCGCGGGAGCTGCGGCCCGAGGTCGACGCGCTCTACCCCGGCGAGCCGCACCAGCGCACCCGCACCCGCCAGATCGCCGGGGCCGTCGCCCGGGCCGGACTGACCGACAGCGCGCCGCTGCTCCTCGGCGTGCTCTGCGCGGCCGCCTTCGTGCTCGGCGGGGGCGCCGTCGCGGGGGCCTGGGCGGGCGGCGGCACGCCCGGGGAGGTGGCCGAGGACGCGCCTGCCGTGCTGTCGGCGCTCGCCGACACCGCCCAGTCGCTCGGCTCCTGGCTGGTGGGCGCCGGGGTGGTGGCGCTGGTCGCCCTGGGCCGCCGCGCCTACCGGGACGCCTCCGCCCGGCGGACCGTCGGCATCCTGTGGGACGTGGGCACCTTCTGGCCGCGCGCCGCCCACCCGTTCGCCCCGCCCTGCTACGCGGAACGGGCCGTGCCCGACCTGACCTGGCGGATGGCCACCTGGACGCGGGAGACCGGCGGCCGCATCGTGCTGTCCGGCCACTCCCAGGGCAGCGTGCTGTCCGCGGCGGCCGTGTGGCAGCTCGACCCCGCCGTACGCGGCCGGGTCGCCCTGCTCACCTACGGCTGCCCGCTGGCCCGGCTCTACGGCCGCTGGTTCCCCGCCCACTTCGGGCCCGCCCGGCTGCGCGACCTGCACGCCGACATGCACACCTGGTGCAACCTGTGGCGCCGGACCGACCCGATCGGAGGGCCGGTGGGCGAGGTCGGCGGAGCGTCGGCCGACGGGCCGGTCGACTGCGGGCCGCTGCTCGACCCGGTCGCGTACGGCCGCAGCGCACGGCACCCGCTGCCCGAGCCGATCCTGGCGCACTCCGACTTCCAGGCCGACCCCGCCTTCGCCAGGGAACGCGCCGCACTGCTGGCCCGTCTCGGCTGCGGACCGGTGCCGGTCCCCGCGCAGGGGCGTACGGCGGCGCAGGACGCGGCCGCGGCGGCCCCGGGGGAGGGCCCGGGTCAGGGCAGCGCGGGCAGGTCCTCGGGGTAGAGCAGCTGCAACTCGTCGTGCGTGGGCTCCGCGACGTGGGCCAGCCGCACCGCGTGCCGCTCCACCATGGCCTCGAACGTCTGCCGGGCGGTGCGGCCGTTGCCGAAGGCCGCGCCCCGGGGGATGCCGGTGAAGTACTTCAGCAGCGCCTCGCCGGTGTCCTCGCCCAGCCGGTACTCGTGCTCGGTCGCCTGCGACTCCACGATCCGCAGCAGTTCCTCGGAGCTGTAGTCGCCGAAGGTGATGGTGCGCGAGAAGCGCGAGGCCACCCCGGGGTTGGAGGCCAGGAAGCGCTCCATCTCGACGGTGTAGCCGGCCACGATCACCACGACCGCTTCCCGGTGGTCCTCCATCAGCTTCACCAGCGTGTCGATCGCCTCGCGCCCGAAGTCGCGGCCCGCGTCCTCCGGCGCCAGCGCGTACGCCTCGTCGATGAACAGCACGCCGCCGCGCGACCGGTCGAACGCCTCCTGCGTGCGGATGGCCGTCGAGCCGATGTGCTCGCCCACCAGGTCCACCCGAGCCACCTCCACCAGGTGGCCGCGCTCCAGCACGCCCAGCGAGGCGAGGATCTCGCCGTACAGCCGGGCCACCGTCGTCTTGCCGGTGCCGGGGGAGCCGGTGAAGACCAGGTGCCGGCGCGGGGAGGGGGCCTTGAGCCCGGCCTTCTCGCGCCGCCGGCCCACCGAGATCATGTCTATGAGGGTGCGCACCTCGCGCTTGACGCTGTCCAGCCCCACCAGCGCGTCCAGGTCGCCGAGGACCTCGTCGCTCTCCCGGCTCACCACGCGGATCGCCTCGGGGCCGGACGCCGGCTGCTCGGCGGGCCGCTGCACGGGCAGGCCGCCGAGGAGGCCGAACTGTTCGGTGGCCTTGGTCAGCACCGGCGCCGCGGGCACGGCCGGTTCCGCGGCGGCGGCCTGGTCGCTGGAGCAGTCCTCGGTGACCGGGCCCGGCTCGGCGAACTCGTAGGCGCCGCGGGCGCAGCGCTCGGCCCGGCAGCGGGTCAAGGTGGAGCGGCAGCCGTCGATGACGTGGAAGCCGAAGCCGCGGCTGCCGGTGACCCGGCAACCGGTGAAGCTGCCGCGGCCGCCCGCGGACACGTAGATGCCCGCCTCCGCGGGGTTCGTGACCGTGCAGCGCTCCAGGGCCGGGTCGGCCCCCTTGGTGACGATCACCCCGGTGGCGGTGTCGTCGATGGTGACCTGGGCGAGGGTGCCGCCGCTGCCGTGGTCGCGGAACCAGGCGCCGGTGGCCGCCTCCCGGATCCGGCAGTCGTCGAGCTGCACGGTGGCGCCGTCGCTGACGGAGACGGCGGTGTTCCGGATCTGGGAGAAGTCGCTGTCCACCACGTCCGCGCGCGAGCCGCGGTCCAGCACGAACAGCGCGTCGGGCACCGTGTGGACCCGGCAGGAGTCGAGTATGGCCACGGCGCCGTCGCTCACCCACACCGCCGGGTAGTCGCCCGTGCTGTCGTGGATCTCGCACTGGTTGGCGTCCACGCGGGTGCCCGGGTCCCAGACCGACAGGCCGTTGCGGCCGAAGCCGCGGACCGTGCAGCGGGTCAGGCTCAGCACCGAGCGGGCCCGCAGGTCGACGGCGTTCTCGGGGATGTCGTGGATGTCGCAGTCGGACAGCGCCAACACCGCGTCGGTGTCCAGGCTGATGCCGTCGCCGGTGGTGCGGTGCACCTGGCAGTCGGTGAACTGGCCGGTGCCGCGGGCCGACAACTGCACGCCGGTGCCGCGGATCTCGTACACCTCGCAGCTGACCGCCTCGAGCGTGCTGCCCTCGCCGGTCACCGACAGGCCGGCCCCGGAGGTGTGGTGGACCTTGCAGTGCTCCAGGCGGGGCCCGGCGCCGCCGCGCACCGCGATGCCGCTCTGCCCGGCGGAGACGACCTCGCACTCCTCGAACAGGCCGCCCGAGTCGTCCAGCACGCTCACCCCGACGCCCGCGGGGTTGTCCACGGTGCAGCGGCGCACGGTCGGCCGGGCCCCGTCGCGGACCTCCAGGCCCACCGCGGAGCGGGTGTTGATCCGCAGCCCCGACAGCTCCGGCGCCGCGTCCTCGACGAGCAGCGCGGGCGAGGAGACGTCCTGGCCCTCGATGGTGAGGTCGTGCACGCTCGCGGCGGCCCGCACGGTCAGCGCGACGCCGGCCGGCGGGGCGATCCGGACCGTGCCCGGTCCGTCCGCGCTGCGCAGCGTGATGGCCTGGTCCACCACCAGGTTCTCCCGGTAGGTACCGGCGGCCACCGACAGCACGTCGCCGTCGCTCGCCGCCTCCAGCGCGGCGGCGAGTGTCTCGTACTCACCCGTGCGGCGGCGCCAACGCGAGCTGCTCGGGTTGGTGACCTGCACCACGCCATGTGCCATCGGGAAGCTCTGCCCCCACCTCTTGCATCCGGGCCGACCAGGGATCAACCGTAGCGTGCGCGGAGGCGTGCTGTTGACGCCCCGGCACCCCGCCGACCCGCACAACGGTGCGAATCGGCCTGGTGGGGAGGGTGGATGGCGTGAAGCCGCGCACGGGAGCGCTGGGCGGGCGCGCACGGGCCGGGGCCCGGGGCGGAAGCGGGCGGGGAGCCGGGGACGCGAACGAAAGAGGAGTCGGGGCGAGGGCCCGTCAGCCCCCCGCTCCCATGCGGCCCCAGTACTGACCGATCCGCGCCCACTCGCGCTCCCACGACGCGATCCTGCGCCGCATCAGACGCCACATCACCAGCTGGCGGGATATCAGCACCAGGCCGGCCCCGCCGGAGGCCGCGGCGATGCCGGCCAGCACCGCGTGGGTGGAGACGGTCGAGGGATCGAGCGGGGCGGGCACGAGCTCGCCCTTGGCGTCGATCCAGACCTTCACCTTGTCCTGCCCCTTGTCCTGTCCCTCGCCCTGCGTCTTGCCCTGGTCCCAGGTCCGCAGGTCGGAGGGGACGGGGGTGGAATGGACGTGGCCGCCGGGGGAGGTCCAGCGCAGCACGTCCTCGTCCCGGTCGCCGGAGTGGCCGCCCTGCTCCGAGGACCCCGGTGCGACCGTGGCGGTCACCAGGGTGCGGTCGGCGCGCTCCTCGCGCGCCATGCGCTGCAGGCCGCGGTCCACCGACGTCCCGGCCCACCAGCCGAGCAGCGGTGTCAGGCACAGGAGCACCAGGCTCAGCAGTACGAGCCAGGACTCGACGACATCGACGGGCCGGCGCAGCTTGTTGCGGCGCCAGCGCCAGCCGAACCTGGTGGGCCTCTCGCGACGCCTCATCGGCCGCACCCCCTTCACCCAGTCCAGTACCGCGGACGGCGCGTTTCATGCATGGCTCGTCCCGGCGCGTCCTCCCGGATCGCGGGCGGACGGGCGGGGCCTCACTCCAGCACGGTCAACGCGTCGCCGACCCGCAGGGTTCCCGGCCCCTCGGGGACCAGGTTCTGGCCGAAGAGCACGCCGCCGCCCGCGTTGCGGTGCCGGGCGAGCGTGCGCAGCGGCTCCTGGCCGCGGGCCCCGGTGACCTGGTCGGTCGTGGTGATCACGCAGCGCGCGCAGGGTTTGGCCACGCGGAAGCGGACCTCGCCGATCCGGATCCGCCGCCAGTCGTCCTCGGCCCAGGCGGCCGTCCCGTCGACCACGACGTTCGGCCGGAAGCGGGCCATCGGCAGCGGGCCCTCCTCCGGCCGGTCGCCACCGGCGATCAGCTCGTTGAGGGCGGCCAGCGAGGCCGTGGTCGTCACCAGCAGCGGGAAGCCGTCGGCGAGGCTGACCGTCTCACCGGGCCGCGCGTAGGCGGGATCGATCGGACGGCGCCGGGCCGGCTCGTCGAGGTGCGCCAGCAGCACCTCGCGGCCCAGGTATCCGCTCAGCCCGCGGGTGGCCGCGGCGTCGGCGGGCAGCAGCTCGACCTTCCGCGAGAACAGCCGCGCGGTCTCCAGCGGCCCGGGCGGCGGCACGCCGACGTCCACCGGGTCGTACCCCGGCACCGTCAGGCGCACCCCGCCGCCCTCGGTGGGCCGCGCGTCCACCCGCGCCAGACCCGGCTGCTCGCGCTGGGTCACGGCCACCCGCGTGAGGGCGTCGACCAGCATCCAGCGCCGGTCGCCCGCGAGCCCCCACGGTTCCACCGCCGCCGAGCGCGCGCTCGTCGCGCGCAGCGACTTGACCGGGTACACGTGCAGCGCGCCGACGTCGGCCCTCGTCCTCATACGGCCATCGTGACAGGCGCGCCGCACCCCGCGAATCCACCCGCACGCCCCGTTCGGCGGATGGTTCCCCCGCGTCCTGCCCGCACGCCCCGTTCGGCGGGCCGGTCGCGTCCGGTCCGGTCAGCCCTGGTAGTACCCCGGGCCGAGGTTGCGGCGCTGGTACTGCTCCTCCGGGTGCCCGCCGGGCACCTGGCGGGGCGGCACCGGACGCGGCGGGACCGGACGGGCCGCCTCGTATCCGGAGGGTGACGGCTGCTGGCCGGGGTAACCGCCCGTGTTCGGGTAGCCCCCGGGGCGCGGCGCGGCCGGACGCGGTGCCGCGGCCTGCTGCGGCAGGTAGGAGGTGGGCTGCTGCTGGTAGCCGCCGCCGACTCCCGGGTAGCCGTTCTGCGCCGGCTGCTGGTGGGGGTGCTGCGGGTGCTGCGAAGGGGCCGACGGACCGGCCGGCAGCGCCGGCAGAGCGGCCGGGAGGGCGGGCAGATTGCTGCCGCCGCCAAAGGAGTTGTAGCCGTTCGAGTCGTAGGACGGGTACGGCGAGGGCACTCGGATGGGCGCGATCTGCGGCGTGCCGCGCTCGGCGACGAGGCTGTCGTAGATCGGGGTGTCCGGAAAGGACGCAGACGAGGAGTAGTAGCTGCCGTAGCCGCCACCGTACGAGGCGCGGGGGGTGGTCATGGCCCATAAGTTAAGCCCACGATGTGGTCGTTGGGGAGACCGATTAGAAGGTTGTTTTGCGTGCAGTGAGTGACCTCCGGTCATCAATGCGATCGAATCCGCGAAAATCGGTCAGTGGCTCATGATGTGATCAGGTAAAAGGTGCGCGTCGGGGGTGTTGCCGCGTTTCAAGGGGGCGCGCCGACGTGCCGAGGAGGGGAGCCGGCGATGATGCGCGCAGGGGAGTGCGTGGCGCTGCCAACGAGCGTGCTGCGCTTGGAGTTCAGGAATCGCGCGAAGGGCGGCGCGGACGCCGCGGAGAAGTCCGCCGAGCCCGTCGCGGTGCCGCTCGGCGCGGACGGGGAGCCGCTGCCGGCCGACGCTGCCGCCGTCGCGCGCGAGGCGGTCGTCCGGCGCCCGGACCGGGTCAGCGACGGCGACACCGTGAGCACGCTCGTGGCCGACCTCGCGGCGGTCCCGTCCGGTACGGCCGCGCTGCGGGTGCAGACCCGGGCGGCCGTGCCCGACATCCAGCTGCGGACGGCCGACGGGGCGGTGGTCGCGGTGCTGGACTGCGCGGTCCTGGACCCGGTGGGCGGTGAACCGCCGTACGTGGTGGGGGAGTTCGCCCGGGACGGCGAAAACTGGGTGTTCCGTGCCGGGCCGGCCCGCTCGGTCCGCCCCCCGGCCGCCCCCTCCGCCGTCACGCTCACCGCGGGCGCGCCCGCCGTCTCCCTCGCCCGGCAGGGCGCCGTCGGCGGGACGCTGGCGGTCATCCCGCGCTGGGAGCCGCCCGCGGGCGGCGGCTCGGCCCGGCTCGACCTGGGCGCGCTGTTCGAACTCACCGACGGCAGCAAGGGCGTCGTGCAGTCCCTCGGCGGCGCCCACGGCGCCCTGGACCGGCTGCCCTTCCTCCGGCTCGGCGGCGACCCGCGCACCGGCGAGCACCTCACGGTGAACCTCGACCGCGGCGCCTACTTCCGCCGGGTGCTGCTCTTCGTCAGCGCCTACGGTGACGAGCGCGGGCTGCGGGGCTTCCGCGGCTCCGTGGCGCTGCGCCCCCAGCACGGCGCGGAGGTCGGCTTCGCCCTCGACCCCTGCGCGGTCCCGGCCGCCGTGTGCGCGCTGGCCCTGCTCACCCACGACGGCGCCGACCTCGTCGTCCGCCGCGAGGCGCGCTACCTCGTGCCCCCGGCCGGCATCAGCCCGCAGCGCACCGTCGACTACGCCTACGGCTGGGACCTGAACTGGACGACCGGCCGCACCTAGCCCTCGCCCGCCGGGTACTTGGCCACGGGCTCCGCCACGGGCTCCGGCACTGCCTCCGGCTTGGCGTAGGTGCGGCCCTTCCAGGCCGCGCCGCGGCCTCGGTAGTGCTGTACGGCCGAGTCCACCGTCATGAGGAGGTAGAGCGCGGCCGTGTACGGCAACAGCGGTGCCAGCCACAGCGGTTGGCCGTAGTAGCGGAGCATCGGCAGGTACGTGCCCGTCATCACCGCCCAGGCGGCCAGGCCCAGCAGGCACAGCGGGAGGGAGCCCGCGAGCGCGCCGCCGACCGCGGCGAGCGGGGGCACCAGGTAGACCAGGCACAGGCCCAGCACCGTGCCCGCCAGCAGCGCCGGGTTGTGCCGCAGTTGGGCGTAGGCGCTGCGCGAGACCATCCGCCACAGCTCGGCCAGCCGCGGGTAGGGGCGCACGCTGTCCACCCGGTCGGCCAGGCCCAGCCAGATCCGGCCGCCCGAGCGCTTCACCGCGCGGGCCAGCGCCACGTCGTCGATCACCGACTGCCGGATCGCGTCCGGCACGCGCGCCGCCTCCGCCGCGGCGGCGCCGATCAGCACGCAGCCGCCGGCCGCCGCGGCGGTGCGGCCCCGCGGCCGGCCGATCCACCGGAAGGGGTAGAGCTGGGCGAAGAAGTAGACGAAGGCCGGCACGATCAGCCGCTCCCACCCGGTCCGCACCCGCAGCCGGGCCATCTGCGAGACCAGGTCCAGGTCGTGGCCGACCGCGGCGGCGGTCAGCGCGCGCAGGCTGTCCGAGCGGTGCGCGATGTCGGCGTCGGTCAGCAGGAAGTAGGCGGCGCCGGTGCGTTCCCGGGCGAGCGCCATGCCGTGGCGGACGGCCCACAGCTTGCCCGTCCAGCCGGCCGGCGGCTCGCCCGGCGAGGTCACGGTCAGCGGCAGGCCGCCGAGCCGCTCGCTCAGCTCCCGCGCGAGGGCGCCCGTGCCGTCGGTGCTGCCGTCGTCGACCAGGAAGACCTCCGCCCGGCCCGGGTAGTCCTGGGCCAGCAGCGAGCCGAGGCTCTCCTCGATGACCTCGGCCTCGTCGCGGGCCGGCACCACGACCGCCACGTCCGGCCATCGCCCGGGCTCCCCGCCCCGCGGCTCGGGCAGCCGCACGTCGGTGCGCCAGAACCCGCCCTGCCCGAACAGCAGCCACAGCCACGCCGCCAGCGCGGCTCCCGCGACACCCGTCATCACGTTCACCCCGGCAGTCTCCCGCACCGCCGCCCCGTCGCACCCGGCCGACTCCCCGGGTGCCAGGTCCTGTCCGCGACGTCGCGTCCGGCCGCACCGGCACGCGCTTTCCCAGGGCTTCGCCCGGGAGGCGCCCTCACCGCGTTGTCGGGCTCGTCCGAGGAGGCGGCCCACTACGAGGACGACCCTCCGCCTTGTGATCGCAGGCACCACACGCCGCCGGCCCCGCCCTTCGGGTGGACGACGCGACGTCGCGGACACCCCCAGGTCCCGGCCCGCCGGACGGCGCCCCGCGAGGGTCGGGGCGGTGGGCCGCGGGGGGCAGCGCTTAGAGTTGGCGCGTGAAGATCGGCTTGGTGGATTCGGGAATCGGGCTGCTGGCCGCCGCCGCGGCCGTGCGGCGGATGCGCGCGGACGCGGACCTGGTGCTCGCGTCGGACCCGGCGAGCATGCCGTGGGGCCCGCGGACGCCGCAGGACGTGACGGGCAAGGCGCTGGCCTGCGCCCGCGCCGCCGCCGAGCACGGTCTGGACTGTCTGATCGTCGCCTGCAACACGGCGACCGTGCACGCCCTGCCCGCCCTGCGCGCCGCGTTCGAGCCCGGCCTGCCGGTGGTGGGCACGGTGCCGGCGATCAAGCCGGCCGCGGCCGAGCACGGGACGGTGGCGATCTGGGCCACCCCGGCCACCACCGGCAGTGCCTACCAGCGCGGGCTGATCGCCGAGTTCGGCAACGGCGCGGACATCACCGAGGTGCCCTGCCCCGGCCTGGCGGACGCCGTCCAGGTCGGTGACGCCGCCGCCGTGGCCGCGGCCGTCTCCGCCGCCGCCGCGCTCACCCCGCCGGGCGTGGGCGCGATCGTGCTCGGCTGCACGCACTACGAACTGGTCGCCGACCGCATCGGCGCGGCCGTCCCCGGGGCGGCGCTCCTCGGCTCCGCCGACGCGGTGGCCGCGCAGGCGCTGCGCCGGGTCGGCGGCGGCAGCGGCCTGGGAACGGTCGAGGTGATCCTCGGCGGCCGGGCGGCCCCGCTGCCGGAGGTGGCGCTGCTGTACGCCGAGGGTGCGGCGCTCGGCGTGACGGCCGCCACTGCTTGAGCCGCGTTCGGTGCCGTGCGGGCGCCGGGTGGGTACGCTGCGAGCATGAGGCACGCTCACCGGCCGGAGACGGGCGCGTCCCAGGTGTGGACGGGCCGGGCCAGCAACCGTATGCAGTGGGTGCTCGCGGTCGCGGGCGCCGCCTGCCTGGCGTTCGGCATCGAGCTGGCCGTGGAGGGGCCCGAGAAGGGCGCGGGCCTCGCACCGCTGGTGATGTCGGTCGTGGGCTGCCTCGCCGTGGGGCTGCTCATCATCTTCGGCACCCTCGCCTTCACCCATGTGCACGTGCGCGTCGACCGTGACGCGGTGGACGTGCGCTGCGGCCACATCGGGGTGCCCCGGCGCCGAATTCCGCTGGACGAGGTCAGCGGCGCTCAGCTGGTTCCCCTGATCAGCCCGCGCAGCTGGGGTGGGTGGGGCTACCGCTGGCGCCCGGAGAAGGGCACGGCGGTCATCGTGCGCCGCGGACCGGGGATCATCATCGACCTCGGCGGAGGCCACCGCTTCACCGTCACCGTCGACGACCCCGAGGGAGCCGTGCGCACCATCCGCGCGCTCCTCGGCGTGCCCAGGGCGTAGTTCCCCCGGAGCGTCGTCCGGGCTGTACTCCTGCCACACCTCCTGCGTGACGGCGCCCCGGATCGCGAGGCGCGAGGCGGGGGCACCTCAGGACAGGCGGGAAGTGCCCGCCGCGCCCTATGCCTCCGGGAACGGGCGGGAGGTGGTCAGGCCCGCCAGCAGGCCCGCCGAGGCGGTGACCGTGGCGAAGCTGAGCACGTGGTCCACCGTGGCGAAGAGGGCGAGGCCGGTGAGCGCGGCGGCGGAGGTGAGCACCACCGGGGTCGAGCGCGGCGAGCGCCACAGCGCCCACAGCGTCCACGCGTAGGCGGTGCCGAGCAGGGCGACGCCCGGCAGGCCCTGCTCCGCGGCCAGCTGGAGGGGCGCCGACTGCGGGGTCCCGGCGAGGGGCGCGTCGACGGGGGACGGCGTCACGGCCAGGGAGAAGCGCTGCGGTCCGACCCCGCGCAGGGGATGCCGCTCTGCCAGGACGACGGCCTGGTGCCACAGCTGGACCCGCGGCTGGGTGAGCTGCCCGGTGAGGGACTCCGACAGCCCGGCGGGCAGCGCGTTCACCGCGATGGCGTAACTCGTCCCGGCCGCCAGCGCCACGGCCAGCGCGAGCCCGGCGAGCCCCGGCCCCCGCCGCATCCGTGCCGCCGCCAGCGAGCACAGCACCGTGGCCGCGCAGGCGGCGAAGCCTGCGGCCGACCCGAGGGCGAGCGCGGCCGCCGCAGCCCCCGCGCCGACCAGCCGAAGCGCGGTCCGCGGCGCCGCTCCCGGGGCGCCCCACGCGGCGCAGCAGGCCGCGCCCGCGGCCAGCACGAGGAGGGCGGCGTCCGCGTTGTGGTAGCCGAGCGGCGGCGCGTGCCGCCCGGCGCCGAACCGGGAGGGCGGCAGGAGCACGAGCGCGAGGACGAGCACCCCGCCGGCGGCGAGGGTGATCGCCGGCAGCATCGCGCCGAGCACGCGGCCGGCCGCGTAGCCCGCGGTGACGGCCAGGAGCGCGAGAAGGGTGCCCTCGGGCCGGCCGTCGCGCCCGGCGGCGGACACCAGCGCCCACACCGCGATGCAGCACAGCATCGCCACACCGGCCGCGTCCACCGCCCCGCCGCCCTTGCGCACGCTCCGGCCGTCCCGCGCGGGCGGGTCGGAGCGGCGCTCGCGTACGGCGTCGGACGTGCCGTCGGCCGTCGTGTCCATCCCCCGGTACCCCCTGCCGCCACCCGGGCGTGACGGGGCGCGTCACACCCGCGATCCCCGCGTGGGCGCTGCTGTTCGGATCACCGTAACGGCTGCGGGGCGGGCCTGTGGACAACTCGCACAGGAAGCTTTTTCCGCACGTGATGCCTGGTGCTGATGTGGCGTTCACCGCTCCTCTCGTAGGCTCGGGCCATGGCGACTCCCAAATTCATCCAGGACATCCGCGACAAGGCGGGCACCGTCCTGCTGCTGCTCCCCGGCGTGGTGATGGTGGTGTTCGACGACCGCGGGCGCGTCCTGCTCAACCAGCGCGCGGACACCGGCAAGTGGGCACTGATCAGCGGCATCCCCGACCCGGGCGAGCAGCCCGCTCAGGCCGCCGTGCGGGAGATCGAGGAGGAGACGGGGGTGTGCGCCGTGGTGGAACGGGTGCTGAGCGTCTTCACCAACGAGCCGATGGTGTATGGCAACGGCGACCACGCCCAGTACATCGACATCGTGCTGCGCTGCCGCGCGGTCGGCGGCGAGGCGCGGGTCAACGACGACGAGTCGCTGGACGTGCGCTGGTTCGCGCTCGACGAGCTGCCCCCGCTCGGGCCGATCGCCCGCGGCCGGATCGAACTGGCCCTGCGGGAGGACCCCACCTGGTTCGCGCCGGCCGCCGCGCCGAGCCTGGCCGGGCCCGGCTACCCGGTCCCGTAGCCGCCCCGGCGGGGCCTGCGGCACCCTTCGGCCAAAGTCTCGGACGAGCCGTCAATCCTGGTCTGGCCAGCGGACTTTGTCAGTGCTTGGCGGTAAAATCGAGAGTGTTCGAAAGGGTTGGCCGACGCCTCAGGAGGACGCCGATGGCCGCTGCCGTACTGCCCCTGAAAACGCTCCCGCGGAGCTCCGCCCCGCTCGCGCCGCTGCCGAAGAAGCCGCTGCCGGCCGGGCGGCCGCGCGAGTGGTACATCGCGCACAACCGCCGCCTGAAGTCCATGCGCCTGACCATCGCCCTGCTCGACTCGGGCGTCTACGAGCCGACCAAGGCCGGCAACGGCCTGATCCGCCGCACCGCCGAGCGGATCGGCGTGCACTGCCCGTCCGACCTGACCTGCCGCATGGTGCGCACCATGCTCGACTGCTGACACCGGAGCCCATCGGCCCGGGCCCCCTTCGCCGCACGCGCGCGACCTGCCGCGCACGCTCGCGGCGGAGGGGGCCCGACCGTTGTGCCGCCGCCCGTCCGTTGAGGGCCGTCAGACCTTGCGGTACGTGTACGCGTCCGCGGCGGCCGCCGCCACCGCGTCCAGGTCGGCCCCCGTCGAGGCGGTCACCACCGCGGCCACCGCGCCCTCCAGGAGCGGCGCGTCCACCAGCCGGGAGCCGGCGGGCAGTTCGTCGTCGCCGAGCAGCGCCTTCACCGTCAGCACGGCGCTGCCGAGGTCGGCCAGGACCGCGACGCCCGCGCCGGCGTCGACCGAGCGCGCGGCCGACACGATCAGCTCGGAGCTGGTGCCGAGGCCGCCGTCGGGGCCGCCGCCGGCCGGTGCCACCCGCACCCGGCCGCCGCCCCCGCTCAGCGCCTTGGCCAGCTCGGCCACCGAGGACGCGACGGCCGCGCTGTGCGAGACCAGCACGACCCCGACCAGCGCCGGGCCCCCGTCCCCGGCCGCGGCGCCGTCCGCCCCGGTCATGCGCCCGCCTCCTCCGCCGTGTCGGCGAACGCCGTCACCAGCAGCGCCGACGAGGTGGCCCCCGGGTCCTGGTGGCCGATGCT
Organism: uncultured Actinomycetota bacterium; assembly: GCA_963756705.1. Taxonomy (GTDB): domain Bacteria; phylum Actinomycetota; class Actinomycetes; order Streptomycetales; family Streptomycetaceae; genus Actinacidiphila. The sequence continues at coordinate 911,173 of CAVWOS010000015.1, forward strand.
GCGGTCGCCCAGGTAGCTCGCCCGGCCCTTGCGGGCCCGCAGCGGGATGGTGGCCTCCGCGCCCTCGTCCGCCGCCCGGGCCGCCGCGCGCAGCGCCTCGGCCGCCGAACCGCCCGCCCGCACCGCCTCGCCCATCGCGTCCAGCGCCGGGAGCAGCGCGTCCAGCATGGTCTTGTCGCCCGCCGCCGCGCCGCCGAGCTGGGCCACCCCGTCCACGCCGGCCCGCAGCGCCTCCTGAAGGTCGGCCGCCGACACCGCGGGGGCGTCGCCCAGCGCCTTGCCGGCCCGCCGCAGCAAGGTGCCGTACAGCGGCCCCGAGGCGCCGCCGACCGTGCTGATCAGCTGCCGTCCCACCGCGACCAGGGTGGCGCCGGGCGTGTCCGGGGGCTCCTGGGCGAGGGCCTTGCGGGCGGCGACGAAGCCGCGCCGCATGTTGATGCCGTGGTCGGAGTCGCCGATGGGGGAGTCGAGTTCGGTCAGGTGCGTGGCCTCGCGCTCGATCACGGCGGTCGCCGCGTCGAGCCAGCGCAGCACGAGATCCGCGGTGATCGGTGTGTCGGGGGAGGCGTTCATGCGGTGCCTTTCCACTCAGGAACGGGACGGGGTCGGACGACGGGGCGGTGCCGGGACAGGGCCCAGCGGCCAGGGGGCGGCGGGGGGCGCCGCCCCGTGGCCCGGTGCGGGTGCCGGGTCAGCAGCCCCAGCGCAGTCCGGGGGTCGCGACGGGCGCGTCCCACAGCCGCAGCATCTCCTCGTCGACCTGGCAGATGGACACCGAGGCGCCCGCCATGTCCAGCGAGGTCACATAGTTGCCCACGAGGGTGCGGGCCACGCCCACCCGCCGTTCGGCCAGCGCGCGGTGCACCTCGGCGCAGAAGCCGTACAGCTCCAGCAGCGGTGTCCCGCCCATCCCGTTGACCAGCAGCAGCACCGGCGCCTCGGGGTGCAGGTCCTCCACCACGGCGTCCACCGCGAAGTCGGCGATCTCCCCGGAGGTCATCATCGCGCGCCGCTCCCGGCCCGGCTCGCCGTGAATGCCGATACCCAACTCCAGCTCGCCCTCGGGGAGTTCGAACGTCGGTCCGCCCTTGGCCGGGGTGCTGCACGGGCTCAGCGCCACGCCGAAGCTGCGGGTCAGCTCGTTGACCCGGCGGGCGATCGAGGTCACCTTGTCCAGCGGCGCGCCCTCCTCGGCGGCCGCTCCCGCGAGCTTCTCCACGAAGAGCGTGCCGCCGACCCCGCGGCGGCCGGCCGTGTAGAGGCTGTCGGTGACCGCCACGTCGTCGTTGACGAGCACCTTGGCGATCTGCACGCCCTCGTCCTCGGCCAGCTCGGCGGCCATGTCGAAGTTCAGCACGTCGCCGGTGTAGTTCTTCACGATGAACAGCACGCCCGACCCACTGTCCACGGCGACCGCCGCCCGCAGCATCTGGTCGGGCACCGGGGAGGTGAAGATCTCGCCCGGGCAGGCCGCGGTCAGCATGCCCTGCCCGACGAACCCGCCGTGCAGCGGCTCGTGCCCCGACCCGCCGCCCGAGACCAGGGCCACCTTGCCCTCGTAGGGCGCGCCGCGGCGCAGGATCACCTGGCGCTCGACGTCCACCGTCAGTTCCGTGTGCGCCGCGGCGAACCCGCGCAGCGCGTCGGCGACCACCGTCTCCGGGACATTGATCAGCATCTTCATGAGAATCTCCCTGTCCGGCCGGCAGCTGGGCTCGCGACCCGGTGTTCTCGCAGATCAGAGCGCACAGCTCGGATTACGGCGTTGGCGTCCGGCGGCACACCGGGGCGGGGGCCCGCATCGACCCGGCGCCGTCGCCGGTGACGGGGGATCAGGTCCCGACCCGCGGTCGTAGCCGCCAGCAGCCAGCGCATACCCCCAGTATCAGCCCGTGATCTCCCTTCGTCACGGAGAAGCCGCGGCCCGGCCGCCCGCCCCGGCAGCGCCCGCCCCCGCGGCCGATGTGCGGATATGTGCTTGGCATATGCCCTGGCGGCACCTGCCGGGAAGGACTCCTCTCCGTCATCGGACGACTACGCCATGTGGGTGAACGAATGTGCTAGCGAGCCGGGTGTCCGGACCCGGTAGACTCACCGGCAGTGGCGCCTCGCGGCGCCGCACGGCGGTGGGGCCCGCCGTACCCGAACCGCGGCGAGGAAGCCGACAACGGTCCCTGCTTGCGACGCGCGCGTCGCCGACCGGCAGTCCGCCGGCCGCTCACGTGCGCCTGTCCAGCGAGTAGGAGACCTACATGGCAGAGCCCCTCCCCATGGCCCAGGAGCCCGTCGACCCCGACGTCGACCTGCATGTCCCGCGGCAGCGCGCCGAACTGAGCCCGCACCCCGCACCCGTGATCGCCGCGGTGGCGGCCGGCGGCGCGATCGGCGCCTCGGCCCGCTACGGAGCCGCCCTGCTGTGGCCGACCGCGACCGACGCCTTCCCGTGGACCACGCTGGTGATCAACGTCGCCGGGTGCGCGGTGATCGGCGCGTTCATGGTGCTCATCACCGAGGTGTGGACCGCGCACCGCCTGGTGCGGCCGTTCTTCGGCACCGGCGTCCTCGGCGGCTTCACCACCTTCTCCACCTACGCCGCCGACATCCGGCGCCTGATCGACGACGCGCACCCGCGCATCGCCCTGGCCTACCTGGCACTGACCCTGGTGGCGGCCCTCGGCGCGGTGTGGGCGGCCACGGCCGGCACCCGCAGGGTGGCCCGCGCGATCCGCGGGGAGGCGGCGTGAACTGGCTGCTGGTCGTCCTCGGAGCCGTGGTCGGCGCCCCCCTGCGCTACCTCACCGACCGCTTCGTGCAGGCCAAACACGAGACGGCCTTCCCCTGGGGCACCTTCGCCGTCAACGTCGGCGGGTGCGCGATCCTGGGCTTCGTCGGCGGGGCCGCCGCCGAGGGCGCCGCCTCCCCGCACGTCCAGCTCCTCCTGGGCACGGGCCTGTGCGGGGCGCTCACCACCTACTCCACGTTCTCCTTCGAGACCCTGCGGCTGGCCGAGGACGGCGCCCGGTTCTACGCCGTGGCCAACGTCGTCGGCAGCCTCGCCGCCGGGCTCGGCGCGGTCTTCACCGGCACGGCGCTGGCCGAGGCGCTCTGGGGCTGACCGGCCGACGGGCGCACCGGGTCACCCGGTCACCGGGTCAGCCGCGCTTGGCCGCGCCCTCCTCGGTCAGCCACTGCGCGAAGGTCTGCGCCGCCCGCAGCTGAGAGCTGGCCGGCAGCAGTCCACCGGCCGCCACCGCGCGGCCCGCCGCACCCGGCAGCGGCAGGGCCAGCACCTTGCGGCGCGAGCCGCGGGCGCGCAGCAGCCGCCGGGCCATGTCCGGCAGGTACTCCTCGCGCGGCCCGGCCAGCTCCGGCGCCATGCCCAGCGCGGGACCCGTCGCCAGCTCGGCCAGCACCTCGGCCACCTCCGCGACCGCCACGGGCTGCGTCCGCATCCGCGGCACCGGGGCCACCGGTCCCGGGACGAGCGCCAGCAGCTGGTCGGCGAACTCGTGGAACTGGGTGGCCCGCAGCACCGTCCACGGCACCCCGCCCGTCGCGACCACCTGCTCCTGGCGGCGCTTGGCCCGGTAGTAGCCCCAGTTCACCCGGTCGATGCCCACGATGGACAGCGCCACGTGGTGCCCCACACCCGCCCGCCGCTCGGCGGCCAGCAGGTTGCGGCCCGCCGTGGTGAAGAAGTCCAGCGCGGCGCGGCGGCTCGGCGACATCCGGTTGGTCACGTCGACCACCGCGTCCACCGACTCCAGCGCCGCGTCGAGGCCCTCGCAGGTGAGCAGGTCCACGCCCCGCGAGCGGGCGACGACCACCGGCTCGTGACCCCGTTCGGCGAGGGCGGCGACCACGTGCCGCCCGGTCAGGCCGGTACCCCCGGCCACCGCTACTCTCATCGCCCGCTCTCCTCCGCTCCGATCGGCCCGGCGTGCCCGCCGGACCGGGCAACCGCGACCCCGGTCGCCCGGACGGACCGCGACGCCCGGGGTGCCCCCGCCACCGCGCGCGGACCCTCCGGGTGCTCGCCACCTTGGCACAGCCCGGGGCCCGGCGGACGGCGCGACGCGTGCGGCTCCGGCACCGGAGGGACGGGGCGGGGCGCGGCCGCCGGCTCCGCTCGGACCGTGGCCGTACGCGTACTGCCGCCACCGCCAGGGCCGCGACTACCGTGGGCCGTACAAGGAGGCGGCGATGACGGTGACGGCGGCGATACGCGACACGGACCCCGGGCTCTTCGGGCCGGACTCGGTGACCTGGCAGCTGCACGGGGACCCCGTCATGTGGATCGCCGGGGTACGGGCGCTGTACCTCCAGGCGCTGCACCCGCGGGCCGTGCGCGGGGTCACCCAGAACTCCGACTTCCGCAGCGACACGTGGGGGCGGCTGATGCGCACCGCGTCCTTCGTCGGCGAGATCACCTACGGCACCGCGCCCGCCGCCGAGCGGGCCGGCGCCCGCATCCGCGGCATCCACCGCCGACTGGCCGCCACCGACCCCGAGACCGGCGAGCGCTTCCGCGTCGACGACCCCGAACTGCTGCTGTGGGTGCACTGCGCCGAGATCGACTCCTACCTGGACGTGGCCCGCCGCTCCGGCTTCCCGCTCACCGACGCCCACGCCGACACCTACATCGACGAACAGCGCGAGTCCGCCCGGCTGGTGGGCCTGGACCCGGCCGAGGTGCCCGCCGACCGGGCGGAGCTGGCCCGCTACTTCGACAAGGTCCGCCCCGGACTCGCCGCCACGCCCGAGGCGTTGGACGTCGTGCGCTTCCTCAAGGCCCCGCCCGTCCCCACGGCGCTGCTGCCGCTGCGGATCGCGGGATGGCAGACCATTTCCGGGATGGCCTACGCCGCCCTCCCGTCCTTCGCCCACGCGCTGTACGGCCGGGCCGCGCCCTCACCGGCGGCCACGACCCGGCGGCTGCGCGTCGCCGGGCGGGTGCTTCGGACCGTACCGGCCACGCTGCGCTGGCAGCTGCCGCCCGGGCACATCCTCAAGGCGGTCGCGCGGCTGGGCCCGGGCACGCACCCCTCCACGCGCCGCCTGCCCGCCGCCGGATCCCGAACGCCCTGACGCGCTGTACCTGCCGACGGCCCCCTCCCGCCATACTTGGTTCGGGGAAGCACCGATGAGCACGGGGGCGGCGGCGCGGATGGCGGCGGGACACCACGACAGGCACCAGGGGGCGGGGCGCGAGGAGCCGGAGGGCACGGGCGAGGGCGCGCTGATCCAGGGCCGCTACCGGCTGCACGAGCTGATCGGGCGCGGCGGGATGGGCGAGGTGTGGCGGGCGCTCGACGAGTCGCTGGGCCGCCGGGTCGCCGTGAAGTGCCTCAAGCCCGCGGGCGGTTCCGGCCACTCCGGCGACGCCGGCTTCACCCGGGTGCTCCAGGAGCGCTTCCGCCGCGAGGCCCGGGTCGCCGCCGCGCTCCAGCACCGCGGCATCACGGTCGTGCACGACTTCGGCGAGCACGAGGGCGTCCTCTTCCTGGTGATGGAGCTGCTCGACGGCCGCAACCTGCTCCAGGTGCTGGACGACGCGCGCCGCCACCCGCTGCCGGTCCCCGACATCACCGACATCGCCGAGCAGGTGGCCACGGCCCTGGCCTACACGCACACCCAGGGCGTGGTGCACCGCGACCTGAAACCGGCCAACATCATCCGGCTCACCGACGGTGCCGTGAAGATCTGCGACTTCGGCATCGCCCGGCTCGGCCACGACATCGGCTTCACCTCCCGTCTGACCGGCACCGGCGTTGCCATGGGAACCCCGCACTACATGTCGCCCGAGCAGATCGGCAATTCGGAGGTCGACGAGCGCAGCGACCTCTACTCGCTGGGCTGCGTGCTCTACGAACTGGCCACCGGGCGGCCCCCGTTCGACCTGGGCGACGCCTGGTCCATCCTGGTCGGGCACCGCGACACCACCCCCGAGCCGCCGCGCGCCAAGCGCCCGGAGCTGCCCGCGGAGCTCGAGCGGCTGATCCTCGACCTGCTCGCCAAGGACCCCGAGGACCGCCCGCAGGACGCCGCGGACGTCGGCGGACGGCTCAAGGCGATGCGGGCCGCGGCGAGCGTCACCTCGGCGGGCGCGCCGCCCGTGCCCGGGTGGGCCCGCGACCTGTCCACCGGACCGGCCGCCCGCTCCACCCGCGCGCACCGCGTCCTCACCCCGCGGCACGACGAGATCACCGGCGCCTGGTCCACCCGGACCGTGGTCGCCGCCGCGGACCCGTCGGCGCTGGCCGCGCTGGCCGCCCGCCACGCCGAGGCGCTCGACCTCGGCCGGATCGGCAACTGGCGCCAGGCGTACGACCTGCATACGGCCGTGGCCACCGACCGGGACCGGGCCCAGGGCACCGAGCACCCCGACACCCTCGCCAGCCGCTTCGAGGCCGCGTACTGCCTGACCCGGCTCGACCGCACCGAGGAGGCGTGGCGGCTGTACGCCTACGTCGCCGAGGTACGGCGGCGGGTGCTGGGGCCCGACCACGCCGACACCCTGTCCGCGCGGCACGAGGCGGCCTACGCGCTCGGCGCGCTGGGGCGGCACCTGGAGGCGCACCGGGAGTTCTCCGCGGTACTGACGGCCCGGGAGCGCACGGTGGGCGCCGAGCACCCCGAGACCCTGCTGTGCAAGCACAACCTCGCCTACAACCTGGGGCAGTTGGGGCGCTCGACGGAGGCGTACACCACCGCAGTCGAGGTGGCCGACGCCCGCGCCCGCGTGCTCGGCCCCGACGACCCCGAGACGCTCGGCACCCGCTTCGAGGTCGGCTACGCGCTCGGCCAGGCCGGCCGGTGGGCCGACGCGCTGGAGGCCTACGGCGAGGTGGCCGACGCGCGCGCCCGCGTCCTCGGGCCCGACCACCCCGACACGCTCGCCGCCCGCTACGAGGCGGGCATCTGCCTGGGCCGGCTCGGCCGCGGCGCCGACGCGCTCGCCCTCTTCGAGGACCTGGTCGCGGCGCGCACCCGCGTCGCCGGGTCCACCGACGAGGAGACGCTGCGGGCCCGGCACGCCCTCGGCGTCAACCTCGGCCGGCTCGGGCAGTGGGACCTGGCCCTGGCCGAGGCCCGGGACGTGGCGGCCGTACGGGAGCGGGTGCTCGGCGGCGACCATCCCGACACGCTCGTCAGCAAGCGGGAGGTCGCCGTCTGCCTGGGCTGGCTCGGCCGGTGGGGCGGCGCGCTCACCCTCTACCGCGAGGTCGCCGCCGCCCGCACCCGGGTGCTGGGACCGGACCACCCCGACACCCTCGCCAGCCGCAACGACGAGGCCCGCTGCCTGGAGCAGCTCGGCCGCTCCGCCGAGGCCCAGTCCCTCTACCGCCAGGTCTCCACCCACACCTCCCAGGGCCCCGAACGCCTCTGAGCGCCGGGCCGGGAGCGGTCAGCGCTCCACACGGGCGGCGATGACGGCGGCGCACGCCGAGGGCGCGGCCTCGGAGGTGTCGACCTCCAGGTCGTAGTGGACGCCCCGGTGGACGAGGTCGGCCTGGCCCGCGGCCATGCCCGCCACCCGGTCACCGCGCGCGGCCTCGCGGGCGGCGGCCACCTCCGGATCGCAGCGCACGCCGACCCAGAGCACGTCGAGGCCGGTGAGGGCGTCCCGCCAGCGCGCCTGGGAGGCCGGGCCGCCCACGAACACCTCGTCGATGATCAGGTGCGCGCCCGCACGGGCCGCGGCGGCCAGCCCCCGCGCCCACGCCTCGTCCAGCCGCCGGAACTCCTCGCCGGGCGTGACCTCGCCGTCCGGGCCGAAGGAGATGCCGCCGTCGTCGCCGCCGTCGCGCATCCGCGCCGGAAGCGCCTCCACCAGCGTGTCCGTGCCGAAGGTCAGCCAGGAACCGGGCAGGACGTCCTGGAGGCCGCGCGCGAGGGTGGTCTTCCCCGAGCTGGAGCCGCCGTTCAGAATGATCACTCGAGTGGGCATGGCGCCACCGTAGGCAGGGCGAGGGGAGAGGGCCAGTGGATAACGGGGGCAGCGCGCTCCGGGTCATGACGTGGAACCTGTGGTGGCGGTTCGGCTCCTGGCGCGAGCGGCGGACCGCCATCCTGCGCACCCTGGAGGCCGAACGCCCCGACGTGCTGGGCCTCCAGGAGGTGTGGGCGGGCGACGGCCGTGGCGGCGAGGACGGCGCGAACCTCGCCGAGTGGCTCGCCGAGCGCCTCGGCATGCACTGGGCCTGGTCCCGCTCGCCCGTGCAGGACCGCTGGCACTCCCGCAACGGCGGCGACACGAGCGTGGACGTCGGGGTGGCGGTGCTCAGCCGCCACCCGATCCTCGCCACGGCCGAGCGCCGGCTGCCGGCGCTCGCCGACCGCTACCGCGACGACGGAAAGATCGTCCTGCACGCCCTGATCGACGTGCCGGGCGGCCCGCTGCCCTTCTTCACCACCCACCTCAACTCCGGCGTGGCCGAGTCCGAGGTCCGCTGCGCCCAGGCCAGGGAGCTGGCCGCCTTCGTCGCCGAACGCGCCACCGGCCCCTACCCGCCGGTGGTGACCGGCGACTTCAACGCCGAGCCGGACTTCGACGAGATCCGGCTGATATGCGGCTACAAGACGGCCCCGGCCGTGCCCGGGCTGGTGCTGCTGGACGCCTGGCGGTTCGCCGACCCGGCGCTGCCGCAGGGCACGTGGGACATCGCCCACCAGGACTCGGTCAACTTCGGCCGGCGGCCCAGCTGTCTGGACTACATCCTGGTCGGACTTCCCGGACCGGACCGGCGCGGCTGGATCCACACCGCGCGGCGGGTCGCCGACCGGCGGGTCGACGGCGTCTGGGCGTCGGACCACGCGGCCGTGGTCGCCGAACTCGCCCTGCCCGCGGGGGAGTAGACCCACCAGGACGCTTGCGGCCGCGATTCGCTCAGCGCCACTCGACGGCGAACGCCCGGGCGGGATTCGCCACGAAGACCGCGTGCGCAGCCTCCTCGCCGAGCACCGCCGCCACCCGGGGCCGCAGCGTGGCCAGTTGGTACGGAAGGCCGGGTCCGCCGCCGGTCGATGCCCGGCCGGACGCCGTGGTGGTGTCGCCGCCGAGCAGGATCTGGCCGGTGTGGCCGGCCGACGCCAGCGCCTCCAGACACTCCAACAGCCGCCAGTCGGTGGCGTGGTGGGCCCGCGAGGGGCCGTCGAAGGACAGGAAGGCGCCGGAGGCGGCCAGTTCGCGGTGGAGGCCGGAGTCGGGGAAGCGGTTGAGGTGGCCCAGCAGGATGCTCGTCACCGGCACGCCCAACTCCCCGTGCAGCAGGGCCAGGACGTCCGGCGCCGCGGTGCCCGTCTCGTGGTGGACGCCGATCGGCGCGCCGGTGGCGTGGTGGGCCTCCGCGGCGGCCGCCATCACCGCGCGGGTGTGGGCGTCCAGCGCGTGGAACGTCCCCGCCACCTTGATCAGGCCGGCCCTGGCGGCGATCCGTGGCCCGTCCGGGTCGTCCCCGGCGAGCATCCCCCCGGTCACCTCGGCGGTGAAGAAGGCGGCCAGGCCCCGGGCGCGCAGGCCGTCCAGCAGTTCCGGGCGGTAGTGCGCCGCCTGGTGCAGCCCGGTCGCGGCGATGAGGTGCACGCCTGTCCCACGGGACAGCTCCGGCAACTCCGCGGCCCGCCGGCCCAGTCCGAAGGGGGGCCACTGGGCGAGCGCGCCGCCGCCGAGGCCGCGGTACGCCGCCAGTTCGGCCGCTGCGGCCTCCGAGTCGTCCAACTCCTGCCCGGCGAGCGCCGGAAGCCGCAGGAACAGGTGGTCGTGGGCGTCGCACACCCCGAGCGCCACGGGCTCGACGTCCCCGAGCACCGTACGGACCGCCCTCACGGCCGGGCGCCTTCCGGCCCGGCGGGGGACGGACGGGTCCCGGCCGCGTGTTCCCGCGCGGGCTGCGACGGCTCTCCGTCCGGCGACGCGTCCGGCGGTGCGTCCCCCGCCTCCCGGTCCAGGTCGCGCAGGACGGCGGAGACCACGCGCAGGCCGGCGAGTGCCTTGGGGACCCCGACGTAGGGCGCGAGGTGGACCATGACCTCGACGACCTCCTCACGACTCAGGCCGATCCGCAGCGAGTTGCGGACGTGGTCGTCGATCTGCGGCTCGACCCCGCCGAGGGCGGTGAGCACGGCGAGCGTCGCGATCTGCCGGTCCCGGAGCGCGAGGCCGTCGCGCTGGTAGGTGCCGCCGAACAGGGCCGTGACGACCCAGTCGGGGAAGCCGGGGGCGAGGGCGTCGAGGCCGGCCAGCGAGCGCTCGACCACGGCCGGGCCCGCGAGCTCGTCCAGCAGCCGGTAGCCCGCCTCGCGGTCGATCCGTGCCCGCTCCATCACCACTGCCGCCCCTCCTCGATGGCGTCGAACCCGGGCCGCGAGAGGTGCAGCACCTGGAACCGCTCGGTGTCCGGTTCGGCGGGTGCGGTGTCCCGCCACAGCGTGAAGCGCACCAACTCCCAGTGCCGCGGGTCCACCAGCAGCGCGGCGCAGTGCACGCCCGGCCGCTCGGCCCGCACCCGCAGCTCGTCCAACTCCCTCGCGAACAAGGCCGGCAGGTCTTCGTCCGCCGTCAGCCTCCTCTCGCTCCGGGTCGCGCTCCCCGGTGCCCCGTCCGCAGCCGGGCCGCGCGCGAATCCCAGCCCGGTCCAGTGCCGCACCTCCGGGCGGCCGAAGTCGTCGACGATGCCCTGGAAACCGCCCTCCCACAGGAACCGGTTCATCCCGCGCGCGGAGTTCCACAGGTAGAACGGGCCGTACTCGTTGACCGGCGCGCCGTCCGCCCCCCGCTCCCGGACGAGGTACGCCTTCAGGCCGAGTCCCCCGAACGTGTCGAGCAGGTGGCCGCGCGTGCGCACCCGGTCGCGGATGACGGCCATGTCGTAGTCGGCGGGCAGGGTGATGCGGTAGTTCATGCCGTGCACGGTCGCGGTCTCCTCGGTGGGCGAACGGGTTTCCGGGGCGCGGCGGAATGCCGCGTGCCGCTCAGAAGTCAGTCCCAGCTCAGGGTGCGGTCGGCCGCGCCGGTCGGGGCCGCGGCGGCGGTGAGCATGCCGAGGGCGCCGCGGACCGCCTGGTCGAAGGGCTCGCGGTCGCCGGCCGCGCGGGCGAGGACGTAACCGCCCTGCACGACCGCGGTGATGGTGGCGGCCGTCTCCTCCGGGTCCAGCCCGGGCCGCAGTTCGCCGGCCGCGACGCCCTCGGCGACGAGGGCGGCCAGCCGGGTGCGCAGCCAGGTCAGCGTCTCGTGGATCGGGCGCCGCAGCTCGTCGCTGGCGACCACCTCGGGGTCCATGCTCAGCCGGCCGACCCGGCAGCCCTTCAACGGGTCGCGCTCGCGCAGCAGATACGTGCCGATCTTCTCCAATGAGGTCTCGCCCTCCGCCAGTTGGGAGTCGATCTGCGACCGCAGTTCGCCGGCGCTGCGCCGCATGGCCGCCAGCGCCAGATCCGGCTTGCCCCGGAAGTGGTGGTACATGCTGCCCTGCCCGGCGCCGGCCCGCTCCTGGATGGCCTTGGGGCTGGTGCCCACGTAGCCGCGCTCCCAGAGCAGTTCCTGCGTGCTTGCGATCAGGCGTTCCGCGGTGTCCATGCGAGCAGTGTACATACTAGTAGGTACAGAAGGGTGGTGCGCGGCCGAAGCGTTTGCGGGCGCACCGCCGCCGGAGGTCGCGGCTCCCGGTGCGCACGGTCCGGCGCGGGACCCGTCGGATGACCGAACGTGCTTGATTAGTAAGGGAGTTGTGGCAACTTCGGGGCGGCCCGTGGTCGTCCCTGGCAGGCGGAACGTTTTGTCCGGGCGGGTTCCCGGACGGCTTCCCGCTTCACGTGTCGGGCGGGTTCCCGGCGGCTAGGCTGAAGGAGAACCGCCGATGTGGGAGGAGACCGGACGTGGCCGAGAGCACCATCGGGCAGCCGTTGGCGAACGGCAAGAAGCCGCAGCTCGATCTGACCGGAGCCGAGTGGCTGTCGAGCAGTCAGGGTTCCGGCGATGTGCAGATCGCCTTCGTCGAGGGCTACATCGCGATGCGGGACGGGCGCAATCCTGACGGCCCGTCACTGAGCTTCACTCCCGCCGAATGGCGCGCCTTCGTCCTGGGCGCGCGGGACGGCGAGTTCGACCTGACCTGAAGCCGGGAGTGGCGGTTCGGCCGCTCCGCGCGGAGGAAACGCGACGGCCCCGGCCCCCGCCTTTTGTGCGGGGCCGGGGCCATCGGCGTGCCGCCCGGGCGACTGCCGTGCGGGTGGGGCGGGTCGTCCGCCTCATGGCGTCAACGCGGCAGTGGGGCGGGCCAGTCGCCGAGGTCCGGCAGGGGATCGCCGCTGAGCGGGCTCTCGGGGGTCCGGCCGGCCAGCCAGGCGGCGATGTCGGTCAGCCGCCCCTGGACGGTGAGTTCGGGGGTGCCTGCGTCAGGGCCGTGGGTCACGCTCCACGGGCGGTCGGTCGCCGCGAGCGTCACGCGGACGTCGGACGGCATCCGTTCCCCGAGGTAGTCCACCAGGTGGAGGCAGAAGGGATCCGGCCAGTCGTCGCTCGTGCGGCCCAGCAGCGCGTCGGACGTGTGGATCTCCACCTCCCGCCACCAGCCGAGGCCCGCGTCGAACACGGTCCCGGCCCGGTAGCGCACCGGCCGGTCCCAGTCCTCCGGGCCGACCGCCGACCAGGCCGCCGCGGCCTCGTCCAGCGTGGCGCCCACGGCGGCCGCCAACTCCTCGGCGGAGCGCTTGTGTCCGGCCTCGATCGCCGCGGTGCGGGCCGGCCAGCCGCCGTCGTACAGGTCGACGAGCGTGCCGCGCAGCCCGTACCGCGCCTGCCGGGCCAGTGCCCGCCCGACCCCCTCGACGTGGGACAGCACGTGGCCCCGGGTCCAGTCGGGCAGCGCGCTCGGGGCGCGGACGTCCTCGTCGGTCAGCCCGGCCAGCAGTTCGCGCAGTCGGCTGCCGCTGTCCGCGAGTTCGGTCGTCAGGTCCTTCGGAGCGATCACCGCCACACCGTCCTCCTGTCTCGTCGGCCCGTCCCGTTCCGGGTGTTTGGGTGCCCGGGGGTAGCGGGCCAGGAGGCCCGGCGCACCTCTTGACGGCGCACGCCGGCCCCCTTCCGCCTAATGGATAACGGTGACGATACCATTAGGCCATGTCCGCCGATCATCTTGCGCTCGAACTCGCCGTGACCCTCCGGCACGACGGCCACGGCGGTGTCGCCGACGCCCTCGCCGACCCGGCCGGCCTGACCCGCTGGCTCCGAGAACACGCCGCCGCGCTGGCGGAGTACGGCTTCTACGCCTGCGGCGAACTTGGCCGGACACCGGATCCTTCCGACCCCGGCCCCTCGCCCGCGCCTGTGCCGCCCCGACCGGGCCGGGGAGCCGGGGGTCCTCACTTGGCGGACCGTCGGCCGGCCCTTGCCCAACCGGCCCCGGGCGCGGGCGGGTTGGCGGCCGAGCCAGGGGCCGGCGAGGGCCTGGTGACCGCCGGGGGCGCTGCGCCGGGTCAGCCGCAGGCCGGTCCGTCCGAGTTCGCCGCCGTAGCCCGTCCCGCCGAGCGTCTTTCGGGCAGCGGGCATCCTGCCCCGGGTCAAGCGGCCGCGGGTGCGGATGGGTTGGCGGTCGGCCCCCGCCCGGACAGGGGCCTGGCGGCCGCCGGGGCTGCTGTGCTGGGTCAAGCGGCCGCGGGCGGAGGCGAGTTCGTCGGTGCGCCTCGCCCATCCGGGCATCCGTCGGCCGCCGGGCATCCTGCCCCGGGGCAAGTGCCGAGCGATCGGGGGGAGTTCGCCTCTGCTTCGCATGAGGGCGAGAGCGCACCGGGCGGCGGAATGGGCACCGGGCAGGGGGAGTTCGTAGCCGACGCGGGTGATCTCGCGGCCGTGATCGAGGTCCGCACCGCGGTGCGTGCCCTGTTCGCGCGGGCCGTGGCGCCCGGGCGACCGAGCGCGGCCGACGCGGGCCGACTGCCGGACACCGTCACTGCGTTGGAACACCTCAACGCGGCCTCCGCGCGTGTGCTCGTGGCTCCGCGCCTCGCCTGGCCCACCGGTGGCCGCCCGACCGCCGGGTTCACGCTCCCCGGCCACCCCACCCTCTGCGAGCAACTCGCCGCCGCTCTCGCCCGCGCCGCCATCTCCTTCCTGGCCGGCCCCGACCTCGCCCGGCTCCGTGCCTGCCCGGCCCCGCGCTGCGTCCTCTACTTCGTCCAGTCCCACGCCCGCCAGGAATGGTGCAAGCCCTCCTGCGGCAACCGCGCCCGCGTCGCCCGCCACCACGCCCGCCACCGCGACGCACCCGCCGCGCCTCCCACCGATACCTGAGCAGCCCCCGGCGAACCGCCCGGACGCCCACCCCGCGACGGCGTGACGTCAACAGCCCCCGCCAGCGCGGCGGGCCCACCGGTACCGCGCCGGTCACCGGGAATTCGCCCCGCGCGACGGGCCGCGCGGTTGCGCCCGTCCACGTTCCTCCCGCCGCCCGCCCGGAAAAGGGACCACCGCGCGAGGGCGTAACAAGCCGCCGCCCGCCCGCCGGCCTCGCTGATGACCCCGCCGGCTGCCCCGAAGGCGGCCTCCGTGACGGGGCTGGACAGAGCGGCGTCCCTCTAGCCCGTCCGTCGGGGTTCACTCGGTGAACGGAACGCCCCCGAAGACGAATTGGCGGCGCGCGAACGGGTGCGGGGGGTCCGGACCGACCGAGGGCGGCTGCTCGCGGGGTGTCCCGTGTGACGGGGTGTCACGGGGGCGGCTCCCGGGGCGTACGGGACGTACTGGTTACGGGCGGTAACGGGGGCGCACGCGGGGCGCATGGGGGCTTTGACGCGGGACGGGGGCGGAAGAGGTGGCGGGGCGGGTGGGCCCGTGGGAGGGTCGCGGGTGGGGCCACCGGTGGGTACTCGTGTCTCCGGAGTCGTGGGTTCCACCGCACCGGTCCCGCCTCCTGCCATGGCGGACCGGCACGGTGGATCCCCCTCACACAGCGCAGCCGACAGCGTACGCTGTGAGGCCACCGGACGGTGTGCGCCGGGCGCGCGCCCCGCCGGTCGGCAGGGGAGGCAGCATGCCGCAGGGCCGCACGCGCGAGGCACGCGCGCTGCTGGAGCGCGACGGCGAACTGATCGCGGTCGAGGATGCGTTGGACGCCCTCACCGGACCGCTCCACGACCCGCGGGAGGCGTCGGACGCCGGCGCCCCCGGCCGCGGCACCGGGGGAGGACTGCTCGCGTTCGCCGGCCCGGCCGGCCTCGGCAAGACCACGCTGCTGGCGGAGGTCCGGTCCCGTGCGGCCGGACGCGGCTGCACGGTGCTGTCGGCCCGCGGCGGCGACCAGGAGCAGCAGGTCGCCTTCCACGTCGCCCGCCAACTGCTGCAACCGCTCCTCGCCGGCTCCACCGAGGCGGACCTCCGTTCGGCGCTGGGCAGTTGGTTCGGCATCGTCGGACCCGCGCTCGGCCTGTGCACGGCCGACGGCGCCGCCCCGGACCCGCAGGGCCTGCGCGACGGCCTGGACTGGGTGCTCACCCACGTGGTCGTGCAGCACGCCCCCGTCGTCCTCGTCCTGGACGACGCCCACTGGGCCGACCCGCAGTCCCTCAACTGGCTGGCCGCCTTCGCGCCGCGCGCCGAGGAACTGGCCCTGCTGCTGGTGGTGGCCTACCGGCCCGACGAACTCCCCGCGTCCGCTGAGGCGTTCCGCAGCCTGCCGGGCCGGGCCGGGCACCGTCCGATCGACCTCGAACCCCTCACCGAGGACGCCATCGGCCGGCTGGTGCGCGAGCAGGTGGGCGCGCACGCCGACGACGCCTTCTGCCGCGAGTGCTGGGCGGTCACCTCCGGCAACCCCTTCGAGGCGGTGGAGCTCACCGCGAAGGTCCGCGACCGCGGCCTCGCCCCGGAGGGCGCCAGCGCCCACCTGCTGCGCGACCTCGCCGCGGCGGTGAAGGGCCGGGGACTGATCGCCCGCCTCGAACGCCTCGGCCCCTCCACCGTCCGCCTCGCGTGGGCTGCGGCCGTGCTGGGCACCGAGATCCAGCCCGCGCTGGCCGCCGCCGTCGCCGGGCTCGGCAGCCAGGAGGCCGCGGACTGCGCCGACCGGCTGCGCGAGGCCCGCATCCTCACCGGCAGCCGCACCCTGGAGTTCGTCCACCCGCTGATCGCCACGGCCGTCTACCGGGCGATACCCGACGCCGTCCGGGTGGCCCTGCACGGCAAGGCGGCCTGGTCGGTGGTCGACGCCGGGCTCGGGCCCGCCGCGGCGGCCCGCCACCTGCTGGAGACCCACCCGGAGGAGGACCCCTGGGTCGTCCGCCACCTGCGGGCCGCCGCACGGGAGACCCTGCGCGCCGGTGCCCCCGAGGCCGCCCGCAGCTACCTCGCGAGGGCCCTGCGCGAGCCCCCGCTGCCCACCGAACGGGCCGCCGTGCTCTACGAGTTGGGCTGCTCCACCCAGCTGCTGGAACCCGCCACCACCGTCAACCACCTGTGGGCGGCGCTGGAGGAGCCGATCGACGACCCCGCGCTGCGCGACGGCATCCTCTTCCTGCTGTCCCAGTCGCTCGCGCACAGCGACCGGCTCAGCGAGGCCGCCGAGGTGGTCGGCCGCGCCGCCCGCACGGCTACCGGCGCCCGCACCCGGCTGCGGATGCAGGCCGAGCAGTTCATGTGGGACGCCTTCCGCGCCGACGAACCCGACTCGCCGAGCAGGTCCCGGCGGTTGGCCCGGCTCGCCGACCGGCTCACCGGACGCGACCTCACCGAGCGCTACATCATCGGCCTGCGGGCCTGGGACGCCACCTTGCGCGGTGAGCCCACCGCCACCGTGCTGCGGCACTCCGCCCGGGCCCTGGAGGGCGGGCTGCCCTGGGCGGACGAGGGGCGGGGCTTCGAGGTCCCCGTGCTCGTCGCCCTGACCTACATGTACGCCGACCGCCCCGAGCGGGCCGAGGAGCTCTTCGCCGAGGGCATCGCCGACTTCGAGCGGCACGGCTGGCGCGGCGCCCACCTCTCCTTCGGCTACCTGCTGCTGGGCTACCTGCGGCACCGGCGCGGCCGGCTGGCCGAGGCGGAGGAGTTCACCCGCGACGGGCTGCGGCTGGCCGAGCGGGTCGGCCGCGGCACCCCCGTGCACTGGTACGCGGTGGCCGTGCTGACCGGGGTGCTGCTGGCCCGCGGCCGGACCGCCGAGGCGGCCGAACTCGCCGCCGAGCACAGCTTCCGCGCGCCCTTCCCCGCCGCCGTCACCTTCCCCGACGCCCAGGCCGTGCACGGCGAACTGCTGCTCGCCCGCGGGCTGCGCGAGGAGGCCGTCGCCGAACTGGGCTCGGTCGGGCGGCGGCTGGACCGGCGCGGCATGCGCAATCCCGCGTGGTGCCCCTGGCAGCTCCACCTCGCGCTCGCCGAGGCCAAGGACACCCCCGAGCGCGCCGCCCGCACCGCGCTCGACGCGGTGGCCCGGGCCAGGCAGTTCGGCGCCCGCTCCGCCGTCGGCACCGCGCTGCGGGTGGCCGCCGAGGTGATCGGCGGGCCGGAGCGGCTCGACCTGCTCGCCGAGGCCGTCGGCTGCCTGGAGGAGTCGCCCGCCGCGCACGAACTGGCCGCCGCCCTTGTCGCCCAGGGCGTGGCCCTGCGCGCCGCGGGACGGACCGCGTGCGCCGCCGAGGCGCTGCGCCGCGGCCTCGACGGCGCCGTGACCTGCGGCGCGGACGGGCTGGCCGCCGAGGCCCGGGCCGAACTGGCCCTGCTGCCCGGCCCCACCGGACCGGCCCGGCCGGAGCGCGAGGCGAGCTGACACCCGGCCGTCGGGGAAGGTCGCGGGGAGGGGCGCCGAGGGCCGCCCGCGAGCGCCCACTGGGCGTCCCGCGGGAGTCCCTGGTGCCCGCGGGCCGACCCGGTCCCGGCTCCCGCCGCAGGTCGGGTACCCGTACGATGGCGGCATGTCCTTCCTCCGCCGCCGTAGCGCCGCCACGCCCACCGGGCCGGACTTCGACGTCCTCGCGATGGACCCGGGGGACTGGCCCGGGGACCTGGGGGCCGGCCTCCTGCCCGGCCCCGACGGCAGCTGCCAGGGCATCTACCTCAGATACGACCTCTTCGGCGGCCGCGGCCCCGCGATGCTGATCGGGAACCTGCCCGAGGGCTCGCCGGCTCGCGAGCTGGAGGAGGGGCAAGTGCCCTTCGAGGTCGCGCAGTTGCTCGCCGCGCTCGGCAACGAGGAGCCCGCCGAGGTCACCGACGTCGAGGGCACGCCGGTCATGCTCAGCGACGGCCCGCTGATCGTGCGCCGGATCAAGATCTCCGAATCACGCGTCGCCTGCGCGCAGTTCGACCGCAGCGACGGCGTGCAGGTCACCATCGCCACCTGGGACCGGCCCATCACCGACGACCTCTACCAGCTGCTCAAGCCGCTGCCGGCGGAGATGTTCCAGCTCGGCTGAGCGCCCGGCGCGGGCCCCGCGGCCGGGGACCCGCACACGCACGAGGGCACCCTCCGCACGCGCGGAGGCGGAGGGTGCCCTCGCCGCTCGTTACGGGGCTCCCACGACCGACGGGAGCAGCGTCACGTCCTCGGCGCGCACGTACTCCACGCGGTGGCCGAGCTGGATCTCGTAGTACAGCTGCTTGCCGCGCACGACCTGCTGCCCGGTGGTGTCGAAGTTCACCGAGTAGTAGTACTCGCCGCTCAGCACGCTGCCGACCACGTACCGCTGCCCGGCCGGGATGGTGTACGGCATCGGCGACAGGCTCTGCACCGGCACGCCCGCCGGGTAGGCGCTCGCCTCCGGGTAGGCCCGGCCGTAGACCGGGATGCTGTCCAGGCCCTTCTTCGGGGTGGCCACGACGCCCAGCGCGTTGACGGCGGTCGGGGCGGACGCGGGGTTGAGGAACCACGCCTTCTGCCCGAGGTACCAGATCGCCGTCCAGTCGCCCTGGCGGCCGGCCACCGCGTACTGCTGGCCCGTCGAGGCCCGCGCGCCCACGTCGTTGACGCCGGTCGTGCTCGCGCCGGTGGTCCCGTGCAGGCCGATGTCCTGGACCAGCGGGGCGTCCGTGCTCGGCGCCGAGTACAGCCGCACCGCCTCCGAACCGTAGGCCGGGCACGTGTCGCCCGCGGTCGCGCAGCCGGTGTAGACGGGCTGGTTGGCGGCGAAGTCCGGGTCGATCGTCACCTCACCGCCCCACGGGCCCGCGGTGGCGTGGACCGGCGCGCCGAGCAGCGCCATGTAGTGCGCCCAGTCCCAGTACGGGCCGGGGTCGGTGTGCATGCCCGGGATGTACGCGGAGGTCGGCCCCGGCACGTTGTCGTGGCCGAGGATGTGCTGCCGGTCCAGCGGGATGTCGTACTTGGCGGCCAGGTACTTCACCAGCCGCGCCGACGAGCGGTACATCGCCTCGGTGTACCAGGTGCCCGGGTCGACGAGGAAGCCCTCGTGCTCGACGCCGATCGACTTGGCGTTGACGTACCAGTTGCCCGCGTGCCAGCCGACGTCCTGCGTCCTGAGGTGCTGGGCGATGTGCCCGTCGGAGGAGCGCACGGTGTAGTGCCAGGCCAGGTACGAGGGGTCCTGCACCAGTTGCAGGGCGGTGGCGTACGAGCCCTCGGTGTCGTGGATGACGATCGTGGTGATCTTCTCGTCGTTCGGGCGGTCGGCCTTGTCGTAGTTGCCGTAGTCGCCGCCGCCGAGATCCTCGTACGGGGCCGGGACCCATTCGCAGCCCAGTCCCGGCGGGCACTCGGTCCCGGCCGCGTCGTCCGCCCGCAGGCCCACCCGCGCGGCCTGGCCGGACGCGGGCGCCAGCTTCTGCGCCGCCGCCAGCGTCACCCGCTGGCCGCTGTCGGTGGTGCGCGCCTGGCCCTGCCGGATCACGTCGAAGACGTCGTCGGCGAAGGAGTCGGCGGTGGCCCGGTCGTCGGCGCCGGAGTAGCGCGCCACGGCGGCGTACCAGTCGGCCGGGTCCGAGCTGAGCGGCTCGCCGAGCGAGCGCTGGGCGTCGGCCAGCAGGGCGGCGCCGCCCGCGACGTTCGTCGCCGGGTCCTCGCGCAGCGCCCGCGCCGGCAGCCCGGTCAAGGTGGCCGCGCGGTCCAGCGTGGTCAGGCTCGCCGGCAGCGCGGCGATGTCCGGGGCCTCGGCGGTGGCCGTGGTGACCAGCGGCCGGGAGTCGTCGCCGCGCCCGTCGTCACCGCCGTCGCCCTGGCCGCTCACCGGGTAGTCGTGCAGCGCGGTCCGGGCGTCGGTCAGGTGCATCGGCCCGTAGCCGCCGGTGACGCTCGGCACGCCCTGGTGGCCGTCCCAGCGGGACTCCAGGTACGACACGCCCAGCAGCACGCTGCTCGGCACGCCGTAGTGGTGCGCGGCGTCGGTGAACGCCTGCTGGAGCGCGCCCGAGGCGGGGGCGGCGGCGGGCGCGGTCGCGTGCGCGCTCGCGGCGCCGAACAGCGGCAGCAGCGCGGCGGCCGCGGCGATCGCCGTCGCGGTCCGGACACGGCGGGCGGCGGGTCTTCCGGACGGGGGAACGGATCCTGGCACTGGGGCCTCCAAAGGGCTCTGGGCGCACCGGTCGGTCGGTCCCACAGAGGTATCGGCTGCCCGAACGTCCCGTCAACCACCCCGGTCACACGTCGTCTTGGCACGTCAGTGGCGCCTCCAGGAGGTTTCGGCGCTGCACGGCGGCGACCTGCCGCGCGTCAGTGGTGTGGACCTGTAGGAGCCGTACGGCGGCACCGATTGGGGGGCGGGGCGCCGTACGGCCGTGAGAGGTCCAACCCGGGCGGCGGGAGGCCGTTGGGAGGGGCGTCGGAGGGATCAGCGGGTGCCGACGGCGGCGCGGACGGCCCGGCGGGCCACCCCGCAGTCGTCGTGCAGCCGGCGCAGCAGGAGGCGCTGCCGCTCACCCGCCTCGGCCTCGCCGGGAGCGGCCGGGCCCTCTGCCCGCATGGCGCGCTGGACCGCCGACTCGTAGGTGCGGATCTCGCGGGTCAGCACCAGCATCAGGTTGACCAGGAAGGCGTCCCGCGCGTCGGGACCCTGGGCCTGCGCCTGCTGGCTGATCTGGCGGCGGGCGACCGGGTCGTCGCCGAGCACCGACCACAGCACCGCCAGGTCGTAGCCGGGCAGGTACCAGCCGGCGTGCTCCCAGTCGACCAGCGAGGGGCCGGCCGGCGACAGCAGCACGTTCGAAAGCAGCGCGTCGCCGTGGCAGAACTGGCCCTGCGCGTGCGTCAGTCCGCGCAGCAGGTTGTGCAGGTCGTCCAGGTCGCGGTCGGTCAGCAGGCCCAGTTCGTGGTAGCGGTTGACCCGCGCCGGATAGTCCACCGGCGCGTCGAACGTCCCGGCGGGGGGCCGCCAGGCGTTGATCCGGGAGTACGCCGACAGGGCCGCCCGCACGTCGCCGCGGGTGGGTGCCTGCGCGGGGTGGCGGCGCGGGGCCGCCACTCTTCCGGGCAACCGCTCGATCACCAGCACGCAGCTGTCCGGGTCGGCGGCGATCAGCCGGGGCACGCGCACCGGCGGGCGGTGGCGGACGAAGGTGCGGTAGGCCGTTATCTCGTGGCGGAAACGTTCCGCCCAGGCGGTGGACTGGTCGAGCAGGCACTTGGCCACGGCCGGCGCCCGCCCCGAGGAGCCGATCAGCAGCGCGGTGCGGCCGCCGCGGCGCAGGACCTGGACGGGGGTGAAATCGGGGCAGATCCGCTGCACGGCCGCCACCGCGATGCGGAGCTGGGCCCCTTGCGGGCCGGTCACGTCGATTCTCCCGCCGAGCGGATGGGCGCCGCCCGTCGCGGGCCGCTTGAGGGTGGTCGCGCGGGGGCGCAGCACCGGCTCCGCGGTGGTGGGGTAAGCGGGCCGGGACGGGGCGGACACGGAGGACGATGCCGAATACATGGATGAAGCAATTCCCTTCGTGTGCCAACGAGTTCGAGGTACTTCGAGGGACGCCTCCCCGGCCGGCACCGCACCCTGGGGAATGCGGGGCCGGACCGGGGTGGCGCGTTCCTACCTGACACCCACGCGCGGGTGGCAGACCATCTGGCGGACCCTGGCGAACCCTGGCGAATAAGCGCGCGGCGATTGTCAGGGGGATGCCGGGCACTACTTTGAAGATGCCGAGGAACCTGGGGGCTTGACGTGGGCAACGAAGCCAACACCCGACTCGCGGACCTGTTCGGCATCACCGGATGGTCCAAGGGCGAACTCGCGCGGCTGGTCAACCGGCAGGCGGCGGCCATGGGCCACCCCCAGCTGGCGACCGACACCTCGCGGGTGCGCCGCTGGATCGACACCGGTGAGTCGCCGCGCGAACCCGTGCCGAAGGTGCTGGCCGCGCTGTTCACCGAGCGTCTCGGCCGTGTCGTGACCATCGAGGATCTCGGGTTCGACCGGCACCGGCACACGGGGAGACGCCGGGCCGGCGACGGCCTGCCGTGGCCGCCGGAGCGAACCGCCGCGGTCCTCACCGAATTCACGGGAATGGACCTCATGCTCAACCGACGCGGTCTGGTGGGCGCGGGCGCCGCGCTCGCCTCCGGCACCGTACTCAGTACGGCCATGCACGACTGGCTGCACACCGATCCGGCCCTCGCGGCCGACGCGCCAGTCCTCGACAACCCCCTCTCCGTCGACCCCGCCGCCTTCGACCGTTACGAGGCGGCCCCGGTCGGGTCCCAGGAGATCGAATCCCTGGAGCACTCGGTCGAGGTGTTCCGGGCCTGGGACGCCTCCCGCGGCGGCGGCCTCCAGCGCAAGGCGGTGGTCGGCCAGCTCAACGAGGTGGGCGGCATGCTCTCCTACCACCACCCGCCGCACCTCCAGCGGCGGTTGTGGGGCGTGGCCGCCAACCTGGCCGTGCTGGCCGGGTGGATGTCGCACGACGTGGGCCTGGAGCCCACCGCCCAGAAGTACTTCGTGATCGCCGCGCACGCCGCACGCGAGGGCGGCGACCGGCCGCGGGCCGGCGAGGCGCTGTCCCGGGCCGCCCGGCAGATGGTGCACCTGGGCCGGCCCGACGACGCCATGGACCTGATGAAGCTCGCCACGTCCGGCTCCGGCGAGCAGACCCTGCCGCGCACCCGGGCCATGCTCCTGACCATCGAGGCGTGGGCGCAGGCGTCCATGGGGCACGGCCAGGAGATGCGGCGGACCCTGGGCCGGGCCGAGGACCTGTTCGTCTCGGACCCGGGGGACGTCCCGCCGCCCAGCTGGATGCAGAACTTCGACGAGGCCGATCTGCACGGCATGCAGGCCCTCGCCTTCCGCACCCTGGCCGAGCACGAACCCGGCGCCGCCGGACACGCGCAGACGCACGGCAAACAGGCGCTCGCGCTGCGCTCGGCCGGCCACGAGCGGTCGATGGCCTTCGACTACCTGTCGCTCGCCTCGGCCTGCTTCATCGCCGACGACCCCGAACAGGCCGACCGCTACGCCCGCATGGCGCTGCTGGCCATAGGGCAGACGAGTTCGCACCGCACCTGGGACCGGCTGCGCGAGATGCACCGGCTCACCGCCCGGTACGCCGACCACAGCGCCATCCAGCAGCTGAGGGACGAGATCGAGACGGCGCTGCCGAAGGTCCGCAAGGCCAAACCGTCGGACGGCGCCCCGCCCACCCGCATGGTGTGACCCCGCACAGGGGTGGGCACGGAGCAGGACCGGACGGCCCGGGAACCACCAGTACCCGGACGGACGGTGCGGCCACGCCGACGCGCCGCACCGCACACCCCTCCGCGTCCGCACCGGGGACCGGGATCCGCACCGGCGGGTGACCCCGCGCCGGCCCGCGGACGCCGCGGCCCCGGCTCCGTACCGCTCAGGCGATCCGGGCGATCAGCACGCAGGCGTCGTCCTCGCGGTCGGGTACGCCGAACTCCTCGGCCACCACCCGCAGGCAGTCCTGCGCCGATACGGCCGCGTCGAACCGGTCGGCCAGCGCGAGCAGCCGATCGGTGCCGCTCTCCACGCCCGACACGTCGGGGGTGCGGCGTGGCACGAGGCCGTCCGTGTGCAGCAGCAGTATGTCGCCGGGCGCCAGCTGCTCGGTCGCCTGGCCGTACTGAGCGCCCGAGGTCGCGCCGAGGAGCACGCCCTCGGGTGCGTCCAGCACCTGCCCCGTCCCGTCGCGGAACAGCAGCGGGGCGGGGTGGCCGGCCTGCGACCAGTGCAGTATCCGGGTCTCCGGCTCGTAGCGGCAGCACAGTGCGCTGCCGAGCGCGGGCTGGGCGGAGGTGTCGAGCAGTTCGTTCAGCCAGCCCATCAGCGGGCCGGGGTGGAGGCCGGAGACCGCCATGCCGCGCAGCGCGCCCAGCATCATCGCCATCCCGGAGGTGGCGGCCACGCCGTGCCCGGTGAGGTCGCCCACCGTGAGTAAGGAGGAGCCGTCCGGAAGCTGCATCGCGTCGTACCAGCCGCCGCCGATCTGCGCGCTGGTCGCGGCCGGCAGGTAGTGCGCGGCCAGGTCGAGGGCGGCCGGGCCGCCGCCGTGCGGGAGTTGCAGGGTGCCGCGCCACGGGGGGAGCACGGCCTCCTGCAACTCGACCGCCAGCCGGCGCTCGGTCTGCGCGATCTGCCGCTGCCGCTCCAGGGAGTCACGGGTCTCCCGCAGCGTGCGCTGGCTCCGGCGCAGGTCGCTGACGTCGCGGAGCACCGCCCACATCGAGACGGTGCTGCCGTCGGCGCCCAGCACCGGCTCGCCCACCATGTGCACCGTGCGCACGGCGCGGTCGGCGCGCACGATGCGGAACTCGCCGTCGATCGGCCGCCCGTCGACCAGGCAGCCGGTCACCATCCCGGTGAGCAGGTGCTGGTCCTCGGAGAACAGCCAGGACGGCAGTTCGTCCAGGGTCAGCGGCCCCTCCTGCGGGGAGCGGCCGAAGATCCGGTACAGCTCGTCGGACCACTGCGCACCGTCGGTGAGCAGGTTCCACTCGGCGCTGCCCGCCCGGCCCAGCGCCCCGACGGACGCCGGGTCGGGCGCGGGGGAGCGCTCGGGCATCTCGACGATCGGCGCGTCCGCGAGATCCAGCGGGCCGTCCAGGTCGAAGCCGTCCCTCAGCTGCCCGAGGTGGGCGTCGAGGTCGTCGAGCTGGTGGACGGCGAGGTCGCACAGCGCGCGCTGCCAGCGCAGCCGCGGGTCCTCCGCGGTGAGCGCGTTCTCCCCGAGCACCGCGTCCACCCGGGTTCTGAGCTGGCGGGCCTGAGAGATCAGCGCGTCCACGGCACCGGGTTCCGGGGCCTGAGCTGCGGCGGGATCCGCGTGCGTGGGGGACGGCATGACGCACTCCGAGGGTGTCTGCGAGGTCTGCGAGGCAGGTGCCGCGGCGGCCTCGGCGGACGGCGGGACCGGTAACGACTGTTGCACAGTGAGCGACGGGCCGTAAGTGTTTCCGCGATACCCGATCCGGTGGTGCTCATGGCATATGTCAAAAGCCCAGCATATTTCCGGTCATCCGGGCCGGTCCGGCCGCTCACCGGTGGTTGCGACCAGCGGGGTGCCCCGCCGCGGCCCGTTCGCCCCGCCGGTCGCAACCGCCCCGGAAGCGACAATCCCGCCCCCGAATCGATAGGCTTCCGCCCGCCCGTCCCCACGGAATCCGCACCGCCGCCAGGCATGAACCGCCTGTCGGCCGGTAAGGATGCCGGGCACCGGCAACGGAAATCCCGTTGCCATGGAACCCCCCGCACCGGATGCTGACCTCATGTTCGACCCAGACATAGCGCCCAGCGGCACCCTTCTCGGCCTCCTCCAGCGGGGGCGCGGAGACGGGCCCCTCCATGCCCTGGCGGCGCAGCGGGCGGAGGCGCTGGCCGCCCTGGAGCAGTGCGTGCTGCGCGACCCCCGGCTGGACTGGCGGGTGGAGTCGCGCTCCTTGTACTACGCGCGCCTGTACTCCGACCTGGAAGGCCCGCTCGACGGGATCGAACAGCACCTCTTCCACCCCGACGACTGGTCGTCCGGCGGCGCCCCCGACGAGCACCGCTGCGGGCTGGCCCTCTCCGTCCTCGGGCACCTGGCCGGATACGGCCGCCGCGACGCCCTCCTCCTGCTGCGCCGGTACGCCGCCGCCGGGGGCTGCTGGGAGTGGGCCCTGGACGAGCTCGCGGTACGGGACGACGACGCCGGGCTGCGGGACCTCGGCCCCGCCGTCGTCGCCCGCTTCCCGCGCACCGCCGAGGGGGACGCCGAACTCGCCCGCGCCGTGCGCGAGGCGTACGAGCCGCGGCCGTGGCAGCTGTGGGCCGAGGACGCCGCCCGGCCCGAGACCGCCGAGCGGGTGCGCAAAGCCACCGAACAGGTCTCCTTCGACCGCTGGCAGCGGCAGATGCGCCCCGGCGGCCCCACCCCCGGCTGGAGCGTGACGGCCGTGCTGGAGTGGGCGCAGCAGGGGCTGGACGCCCACCCGGTGCTCGAGCGCGACCAACCCGCCGCGCGCTGCCTGGCCTCCGTCGCCGGCCCCGAGGACCGGCCCGCGCTGCTGGCCGCCGCCCGGCACGGGGCGTCCGCCGCCCGCGCCGCCGCCCTGCGCCACCTCGCCGACCGCCGCGACCCGGAGACCCTCGACCTCGTCGAGGCGTCCGCGGCCGACGGTGACGAGCGGGTCGCCCGCGCCGGACTGGAGTCCTTCGAGCGGATGCGCGGCGAGGAGGTGCTGGTCCGGGCCCGCGGCTGGGCCACCCGCCCCGACGCGCTCGGCGACGCCGCCGCCCGCGTGCTCGCCCGGCACGGCGGCCCCGGCGACGCCGACCTGGTGCTGGCCGCGCTGCGCCGCACCGTGCAGGCCGGCGGGCCCGACGCCGAGGGGCTCGACGCCCTCGTCGAAGGGGCCGGCCGGCTGGCCGCCTGCCGCGCCACCCCCGTGCTGCGCCATCTCTACCGGGAGACCTCCTCCTCCCAACTGCGCGGCACCGCCGCCCTCGCCCTGTCCGTCGCCGACCCCGGTTTCGCCGCGGGTTTCGCCGTCGAGTGCCTGTGGGACTGCGAGGAGAGCACCCGCGAACTGGCCGCCCACCGCGCCACGTCCGGCGACGTACGGGTGCTGGCCCAACTGCGCAGACTCGCCGCCGATCCGGCCGAGGAGGCCGAGGTGCAGACCGCGGTCCGGGGCCGGCTCAGCTCCGGGGGCACGGGACGGTGAAGCGCCCGGGCTGATCACGGCCCGGGGCGAGCTGTCGACGGCGCTCCGCCCGGGGCGCCGGACGGGCCGGCACGGCCCGGGGTTCACGGCGGGCTTCCTTTTCCCCGGCGATCGGGCGTCGTTGTCGACGTGTCCCAACGCTCATGGGGCGTTCCCCTGCGGGAAAGATCCTCGTGGCCTCGTCAACGACCGGTGCGGCGACAACGACCGTATGAGAGTCGCCATCGTCACGGAATCCTTCCCACCCGACGTCAACGGTGTGGCACACTGCGCGCTGCGCACGGCGGAGCACCTGCTGCGCCGAGGGCACGACCCCCTCGTCGTCACCCCCGCCGGGCCCCGGCCGGCCGTACCGGAACAGGACCCCTGCCCGGTCGTCCGCGTCCCCTCCCTGCCGCTGCCCGGCTACCCGCAGGTGCGGGTGGCCCTGCCCGGCCGGCGCACCGCGGGGGCGCTCGCCGCGCACCGGGTCGACCTCGTGCACCTGGCCGGCCCGTTCGTGCTCGGGGTACGGGGACTGGCCGCCGCGACCCGGCTCGGCGTGCCGGCCGTCGCCGTCTACCAGACCGACCTCGCCGGATACGCGAGGACCTACCTCAGCGCGGGGGAGGCCGCGGCCTGGCGGCGGATCGTCGCCGTGCACTCCGGGGCGGCGCGCACCCTCGCCCCCTCCACGGCCTCGGCCGCCGCCCTCACCGAGCACGGCGTGCCCCGCGTGCACCTGTGGCCCCGCGGGGTCGACTCCCGGCGCTTCCGCCCCGAACTCCGCGACGCGGCGCTGCGCCGCGAACTCGCCCCGCGCGGCGAGGTGATCGTCGGCTACGTCGGCCGGCTCGCGCCCGAGAAGCGGGTGGACCTGCTCGCCGCGGCCGCCGCCCTGGACGGCGTGCGGGTCGTCGTCGTGGGGGACGGCCCCAGCGAGTCCTCGCTGCGCGCCGCCCTGCCCGGCGCGGTGTTTTTCGGCCGCAGGACGGGCGACGACCTCGCCCGGATCTACGCGTCGCTGGACGTCTTCTGCCACACCGGCCCGTTCGAGACCTTCTGCCAGACCGTCCAGGAGGCCATGGCCAGCGGCCTGCCGGTGATCGCGCCCGCCGTCGGCGGCCCGCTCGACCTGGTCGGGCACGGCCGTACCGGGATCCTCGTGCCGCCCGGCGACGCGCTCGCCGTCCGCGCGGCCGTCGAGACGCTGCGCGCCGAACCGCGGCTGCGGGCCCGCTTCGGCGCCGCGGGCCGGCGGGAGGTGCTCGGCCGCAGCTGGGAGGCCGTCGGGGACCAGCTCCTCGACCACTACGCCGAAGTCCTCGCCGCGCGCGAGGCGGTCGCCGCATGAGCGGCACGCGGTACGGCGACCGCCTCTCCGCCCCGGGGCAGCCGTTGCCCCCGTCGTCCGCCGGGGTCGTGGCCTCCGGTGGCGCGTCCGGCTCGTCCGCCGGGCCCCGGCGCGGCCTGCGCATCGTGCGGATCGCCAACTTCGTCACGCCCGTCTCCGGCGGACTGCGCACCGCCCTGCGGCACCTCGGCGAGGGGTACGCGGCGGCCGGCCACGAACCGGTGCTCGTCGTCCCCGGGCCCGCGCACGGCGACGAGACGACCTCCCAGGGGCGGGTGATCACCCTGCCCGGCGCGCTGCTCCCCGGCACCGGCGGCTACCGGGTGCTCCTGCGCCGCGCCCCCGTCGAGGCGCTGCTCGCCGAGCTCGCGCCGGACCGGATCGAGGTCGGCGACCGCACCACCTTGCGCTGGACCGGGGAGTGGGCCGCGCGGCGGGGCGTGCCGGCCGTGATGGTCTCCCACGAGTCCGCCGACGGGGTCCTGGGCACCTGGGGCGTGCCGGCCCGGGCCGCCCGGCGGGCCGCCGACGCCCTCAACCGCCGTACGGCGCGGGCGTACCCGCGGGTCGTGTGCACCACGGCGTGGGCGGCGCGGGAGTTCGAACGGGTCGGCGCGAGCAACGTCGTCCGTGCCCCGCTCGGCGTCGACCTGGACGCCTGGCACCCCCGGGCCCACGATCCCGCGGTCCGCGAACGGTACGCCGGCGGCGCCGAGGCGCTCCTGGTGATGTGCTCCCGGCTCTCCCCGGAGAAGCGGCCGGGGGACGCCCTCGACACGCTGGCCCGGCTGCGGGACACGGCCGTCGACGCGCGGCTCGTGGTCGCCGGCGACGGGCCGCTGCGCGCGCGGCTCACCCGGCGGGCGGAGGCTGCCCGGCTGCCCGTCACCTTCCTCGGCCACCTCGCCGGCCGCGGCGAACTCGCGGCGCTGCTGGCCGCGGCCGACGTGGCGCTGGCCCCCGGGCCGGTCGAGACCTTCGGGCTGGCCGCCCTGGAGGCACTCGCCTGCGGCACCCCCGTCGTGGTCAGCGCCCGCTCCGCCCTGCCCGCACTCGTCGGCGCGGCGGGCGCGGCGGCGTCCTCCCCGCGGGAGTACGCCGCCGCCGTACGGGGCCTGCTCGCCACCCCGGCCCCGGTCCGCCGCGCCGTCGCCCGCACCCGCGCCGAACTGCACCCCTGGCCGGCCGCGGTCCACGCCTTCCTCGCCGCCCACGACGCCCTCCCGACGCCCGGCCCGGGGCCGGCACGTACGGACGGCGGAGCCTGAGCGGGGGCCTGCGCGCGTTCGTCGCGCCCCCGGGGCGGAGGTACGGGCGCCCGGCCGCGGAGTGCGTGCCCGGTTGGCGCGGGGGTCGCGCGGGCAGGCGCCCCCGCCAGAGTCGAGAGTCACCGCGGCGTGGGGCCGTTGTGCGGGGAGGACGTCCAGGGATCCTGTCGGCGCGGCGGGGTGCCGGTGGACGATCGGCCCCGATCTCGGCGGGTGGCGGAGACACATGGCCACCGCCAGGCCGAGCCTCACCCTCGGGCGGGGCCGTTCGCGGGGCGGGGGAGGACGCCCGGCCGGGTCCGGCCAGGGACGTTGGGCGGGCGCCGAGGGGCGGACGATCGGGCCCGGTCCGCGCGCGACCACCGTCGGGCGGTGGCCGCGCACCGGTCAGGGGAGGCGGGGCGGGCGGAGGAGGGTGAAGCGGACCGGGGTGCCGGGTGGGGACTGGGCGGCCACGGGCAGGGCGGATTCGGGGACGACGCCGACGACCGGGTAGCCGCCGGTGGTCGGGTGGTCGGCGAGGAAGACCACGGGGCGGCCGTCCGGAGGCACCTGCACCGCCCCCAACACCATGCCCTCGCTGGGCAGTTCGCCCTCGCGGGAGCGTTCGAGCCCGGGCCCCAGCAGGCGCAGCCCGATCCGGTTGGAGGCGGGGGAGACGGCGAAGGCACCCGTCACGAGGGTGCGCAGTGCCTGCGGGGCGAACCAGTCGTCGCGGGGTCCGGGGATCAGCGGCAGCACCAGCTCGCGCACGTAACCGCCGTACGGCAGCACGTCGGTGGCGCCCGCGGGGCCCGACCGCTCGGCGCCGAGCGGCAGTTCGTCCCCGTCGGCCAGCGGGTCGGGGCCCAGCCCGGAGAGCAGGTCGGTGGAGCGGCTGCCCAGCACGGGCGGCACGTCCACGCCCCCGGCGAACGCCACGCAGGCGCGCAGCCCGTTCGTCGCCGCGCCCACTTCGAGCACCGCGCCCGCCGGCACCCGTACCGGCGCGCCCCACGCCGCCGGCCGCCCGCCGACCCGCACCGCGCACGCCGCGCCGGTCACGGCGACGACCACCGCGCGCGAGGGCCGCACCGCGCACCCGGTGACCGTGGTCTCCAGCGCGGCGGCGGTGTCCGGGTTGCCCACCAGCCGGTTGGCGAGCCGGTGCGCCGGCGGGTCGAGCGCGCCCGAGCGCGGCACCCCCAGGTGCGCCCGGCCGGCCCGGCCGAGGTCCTGGACGGTGGTCAGCGCGCCGGCCCGCACCACGTGGAGCGCGCCCGGCGCCGTCATCGGACCGCCGTGAAGCGCACGTCCGCGCCCGGCGCGAGCAGGGCGGCCGGATCGCGGCCGGGGTCCCAGACCCGTGCCCGCGTGCTGCCGACGAGCTGCCACCCGCCGGGCGACGCGCGCGGGTACACCCCGGCGTACGGCCCGGCAAGCGCGACCGACCCGGGCGGCACGGACGTGCGCGGGGTGGCCCGGCGCGGCACGTTCAGCTCCTCCGGAAGCCCCGTCAAGTAGCCGAATCCGGGGGCGAATCCGCAGAACGCCACCCGGAAGGCGGTGCCGGTGATCGTGGCCGCGACCTCCTGCGACGTCATGTCCCACAGCCCGGCGACCTCCGCAAGGTCGGGGCCGTCGAAGCGCACCGGGATCTCGACACGCTCGCCCCGGCCGGGCGCGAGCGGCGGCACGTCCCAGCGCAGCACCTCGGCCGCGAAGGCCCGCGGATCGGACAGTCCGGCCACGAGCAAGGTCCGGGCGGCCGGCACCACCTCGGTCACCTCGGCCCACTCGCCCGCCGCGCGCCGCCGCAGCAACTCCGCGTGCAGGGCATGCGCCCGCTCCCCGTCCTCGGTCTCGACCAGGACCGCCGCCGCGCCGGCGGGCAGTACCCGCAGCCCCGTCCCCGGCGCCCCGTCACCCTCCGCGTGGGCCCGATCCGTCCCGCCCGCCCTCACGCGAACGCCTCCACCCGCAGCCCGGCCTCCTCCAGCGCCCGCCGCACCCGGACGGCGATCCGGGCCGCGCCCGGCGTGTCGCCGTGCAGGCACAGCGAGCGCGCCGCGACCTCGACCCGCTCGCCGCCGCGGGCCGTCACGCGCCCGTCCCGGGCCAGCTCCACCGCACGGGCCACCACCGCGTCCGCGTCCTCCACCACCGCGCCCGGCTCGCGCCGCGGCACCAGCGTGCTCTCGGCGGTGTACGCCCGGTCCGCGAACGCCTCCCGCACCACGGGAAGCC
Source organism: uncultured Actinomycetota bacterium (assembly GCA_963756705.1). Taxonomy (GTDB): domain Bacteria; phylum Actinomycetota; class Actinomycetes; order Streptomycetales; family Streptomycetaceae; genus Actinacidiphila. The sequence continues at coordinate 943,095 of CAVWOS010000015.1, forward strand.
CCTCGTCCGCGGCCGAGGCCAGCAACCGCGAGCCCGGCAGGCCGAGGACCGGCAGCCCGCCCGCCATCCGCACCCCGGCGACCACCGCGGCGGCCTGCTCGGCGTCGCGCACCACCCGGTTGTAGAGCGCGCCGTGCGGCTTGACGTACGCCACCCTCGTCCCGGCGGCCCGGGCGAACACCTCCAACGCCCCGATCTGGTAAGCCACTTCGGCAGCCAGCTCGTCCGGCGGCACCTCCATCGCCCGGCGGCCGAAGCCCGCCAGGTCCCGGTAGGAGACCTGCGCCCCGATCCGCACCCCGCGCTCGGCGGCCAGTTCGCACACCCGGCGCATCGTCACCGGGTCGCCCGCGTGGAACCCGCAGGCGACGTTCGCGCTCGTCACCACGGACAGCAGCGCCTCGTCGTCGGTCAGCCGCCAGCGCCCGAAGCCCTCCCCGAGGTCGGCGTTGAGGTCGATCGCGCCTTGCGTCATGATGATCCGTCCGGTGTCGTGGTCAACTGACTGCCGCTGGTTCCGTGGCTCCGTACCGCTCGTGAGATCATGGCACTTCGCCCCCCCGCTCCGCCCTGCCCGTACGCATCCGTGCCGTTTCGTGTGTTGTCGGCGGCAGCCCCTAATGTGTGGGGCGTGACCTCCACCGTCCCGTACTCGCTGCCGGGCGCCGCCCGTCCCGCGCCGGGCCCGGCGGCCGACGAGGGCCTGTCCCGCAGGCTCAGGGCGCTCGCGTGCACCGCGCCCCTGCACGACCTGGACGCCCGCAAGGCGAACCTGGCCGGCGAGTACTCGGTGTACGCGATGGCCGAGGTGGCGCTCGCCGCGATCGACCTCGTCACCTTGCACATGGACTTCGACACGGGCGCGGACCACGACCAGATAGTGGCAAGGCTGCTGCCCCGGGTGGCCGCGCAGGCCCCCTCCCGCACGCTCGCCGAGCACGAGCGGGTCGCCCGCTGGGTGCTGGAGAACCTGATCAACGTCGGCAGCGCCGACCGCGGATTCCGCGCGGTCTACGGCACGTTCGACGCCGAGGGCGCGTACGTCCGGCGGGACTACGACTTCAAGCTCATCGAGGAGGTGCCGGGCCCGGGCGGCGTCTACCTGCGCACCACGGACGAGGCGGTCAACGTCCTGGTCGGCGCCCTCGACACCGACGTGACGAGCGCGCAGATCGCCGCCGAGGTCAAGCTGGAGGTGCTGATCAGCCGGGGCCGGCTCGCCGACGCCCAACTCGCCGCCGAGCAGGCCCGCTACCGCACGGTGCAGTACGCGGAGACGCTGCGCCGCACCCTGGAGGCCACCCGGCGCAACGTGCGGGCCGTCGACTGGCTGCGGCAGGTCCCGGACATGATCGCCGAGGCGCTCGACCACGTCGCCGACCGCTACCGCCACGAGAACGCGATCCTCACCAACATCCGCCGCGCGCGCGACGAGGCGGAGGACCCGGAGAACAAGCGGCGCGCCGCCGAGCTGGTCGACATCGTCAAGGACTGCATCCGGCGGCACACCCGCCTGCAGTCCCGGCTGCTGGAAGCCGGTCCGCTCTTCCGCGCCGAGCAGGACCGGCAGGCGTTCGCCGCGCCCTCCGCCCGGGCCGGCCTCGACCTGTACGGGCAACTGCTCGCCCCCCTGCTGCCGCTGCCGGTCGAGCAGGCGTCACGGGTCACCGACGCGTTCTTCGCCCGGGGCGCCGGGCTGCGCACCCCCGGCTCGGTGCGGATCACCGACCTCGTCGACCTGCTGCTCACCCCGCCGGTGGAGCGCGAGCACCTCGGGGCGGAGATGCCCGAGCCGGACCTGGTCGCCACGCCCGACGACGCGCGCTTCTCGGAGGAGCAGCTCGAATCCGCGCTGGAACTGCTCGACCTGCCGCAGGACGCGCCCCGCCGGCTGTCCGGACTGCTCGCCGAGGCGCGGCTGCGCGATCCCGAACTGCCCTACCTCGTCGCCCTCCTGGCGATCCACGCCGCCTCGCCGCCGGTGGGCACGGCGCACCGGCAGGGCGAGCCGCACGTGCTGTTCGCGGTGGACGACGGCACGCAGCTGCACGACGAGGGGTTCGGCGGGGCCGACCTCGTCCTCGGCACGGCGCGCCTGCTGCCCGCGCCCTCGCCGTCATGAACCGCCCCGCGGCGGAGGCCGTCGCCGAAACCCGAAACCCGGTGGAAGCCGTCGCGACGCCCGCCGACGCAGAAGAAGCCGTACAGCCGAGAGGACCGAGGTGAGCGAGTACCGGGAGGACCGGGGGGAAGCCGGCGAGCCGGAGGGCACGCCCGCCGTCACGGCGGCGGACGTGGCGGACGCCGCCCGCCTCGTGGGCTTCGCCCTGCAGCCCAAGCTGCTGCCCGCCCGCGACACCGAGTACGCCGAACTGGTCCGCCGCCACCGCGAGGACCCCGCCTTCGCGCGGCTCGCCGACGCCGTGGCCACCGGGCTCGGCCTGATCGTGCTGGAGGTCTCCCCGCGCGCGGGCATGGCCGTCGCCGCCGCCGAGGACTCCGTGTTCGCCGTCCGGATGGGCGACTACGCCCGCCGGGCCGCCTCCGACACCGGCGACCGGTTCCTGCACGGCCTCGCCCACCTGGCGGCCGCGGCGCTCGCCTTCCCCCGCCCGGAGGACCTCGCCGACGACGGCTACATCGGCCGGATCACCGTGCACGGCGTGGACGCCTTCGTCCGCCAGGCGTGCCGCCGCCTGGAGGAGCGCGCCGAGGCCACCGGGGAGAACACCGACCCGGCCAGTGACGCCCCCGGTCTGGAGGCGGCGTGGCGGATCTACACCCGCCGCAGCGCCACCGGCGCCACCAAGGACGCGCGCCGGCTGGCCAGTTCGACCACCGGCATCATCGGCAAGGCGGTCGCCTTCCTGGTCGACTCCGGGTTCCTCCAGCGCACCGGCGACGAGGCCGGCGGCACCTACCGCACCACCGCCCGCTACCAGCTCCAGGTCCGCGACATGGCCGGCAGCGCCGCGATGGCCGAACTGCTCGACCTGGGGGTCGTGCCGGTCGCCGACGGCACCCCCAGCCTGGTCCCGGCCGACGACGGCGACCTCCCCGAACTGGCCGCCGACGCCGGCCTGCCCTTCCACAGCCACTCCTGAATGCCGAGCCCCTGAATGCCGAGCCTCTGACCCCGAGTCCCTGAACCCCGCATCCCGAACTCCGAGCCCCGACCCGCGGCTCCCGGAACCGCCGACCCCACGACCCGAGCACGAGAGCCCCCGCATGTACGAGCTATCCCGACTCCGCCTCTACTCCATCGGGCCGGCCGGCGCACGCTACGCCGACACCGTGCTCGACCTGCGGGGTGTCGGCGAACCGGTGCCGAACCCCGCGCCCGCCCAGGGCGACTTCTTCGCCGAGGAGCCGACCGGTCCGCCGCGCCGCCCGGCCCCTGCGGGCGTGCTCTTCCTGGAGAACGGCGGCGGCAAGTCGGTCCTGCTCAAGCTGATCTTCTCGGTGATGCTGCCCGGCCACCGCAACACCCTGGGCGGTGCCAGCTCCGGTGTGCTGCGCAAGTTCCTGCTCGCGGAGGACTGCGGCCACGTCGCCCTGGAGTGGCAGCACACGCTGACCGGCGAACTCGTCGTCGTCGGCAAGGTCAGCGAGTGGCGGGGGCGCCAGGTCTCCTCCGACCCGCGGAAGTTCGCCGAGGCGTGGTACTCCTTCCGGCCCGGCCCCGGGCTCGGCCTGGACTCGCTGCCGGTCGCCGAGGCGACGTCGGTGCGCCCGCCGGCCGAGGGAACCTCCGGCGCGCGCGGACGGCGCCGCACCATGAAGGGGTTCCGCGACGCGCTCACCGAGGCCGGCAAGGTCTACCCGCACCTGGACGTGGTGTGGGAGGAGATCCACGACCGCTGGAACGAACACCTCGGCGACCTCGGCCTCGACCCCGAACTCTTCCGCTACCAGCGGGAGATGAACGCCGACGAGGGCGAGGCCGCCGGCCTGTTCGCGGTCAAGAAGGACTCCGACTTCACCGACCTGCTGCTGCGCGCCGTCACCGACACCCGCGACACCGACGGGCTCGCCGACCTCGTGCACGGCTTCGCCGGCAAGCTCGGCCGCCGCTCCGAACTCACCGCCGAACGCGACTTCACCGCCGGCTCGCTGGACCTGCTCCAACGGATCGTGGACGCAGCCGCCACCCGCGACCAGGCCCGCGGCGTGCACGCCGGCAGTCCGAGCGCCGCACCCGCGCGCTGGCCCGCCGGCTGTCCGCCCGCGCCCGCCAGGAGCGCGAGCGGACAGCCGAACTCGCCCAGCACATGGCCCGGGCCGCCCACGCCGTCACCGACGCCGACCAGGCCCGGGCCGGCAGCGCCCTGATCGCGGCCGAACTCGCCTACCGGCACGCCTCGCTGGCCCTGGCCGCCGCCGAGAAGGGCGCGGCGGCGCTGCGCCGCGAACTCGCCGACGCCCGTACCCTGCACGCCGCCTGGCAGGCCGCCGAGACCGTCCTGCGGCAGCGGGCGGCCGGGGACCGGCTGGCCCGCGTCACCGCCGCGATCCGCGAGGCCGAACGCGACGCGGCGCCCGCCCTGGCCGCCCGCACCAAAGCCGCCGCCGACCTGGTGCGCGCCCTGCACGGCGCCGCCGCCCGGGCCGAGCAGCAGGCGGACGAGGAGGAGGAGCGGTCCGCCGCCCTCCAGGAGCGCTCCGAGCAGGCCCACCGCGACGCCACCGCCGCCGCCACCGGCGCCCAGCGCGCCCGCAGCGAGAGCGGTCACCTCACCCAGCGGCTCGCCGAGGTCGAGCAGGAGACCGCCGAGGCGGTCCGGGCCGGCTGGCTGGACGACTCCGCGCCCGACGCCGACCCGGCCCGCGCCGCCCTCGCCGCCTCCGACGCGGAGAAGGCCGCCGACGCCCTGGCCCGTACCGCGGCCGAGGCCGCCGCCACCACCGCGGCCCGGGCCCGGGACACCGCGTCGGCCGAGTCCCGCGCCGAACTGGCCGCCGCCCGCGCCGCGGACGCCCTCACCACCGCCGAGTCCGCGCTCTCCGCCGCCACGGTCGCGGCCGGCGCCCTGGCCGCCGACCCCCGCCTGTCCGACCTGCTGGGCCTGCCCGCCCGCGCCGACGGGTCCGGCGCCGGCCGGGCCGCCGCCATCCCCAACGCCCGCTCCGCGCCCGGCCGCCCGGTCCCCGCGCGGGCCGCGGACGACGGAGAGACCCCGCTCACCGCGGACGAGCTCGACACCTTCGCCGACCAGCTGCGCGAACTGCTCGACGACTCCGTGGCCGCCGCCGAGCGGCAGCTGTTCGACCTGCGCACCGCCGCGGCCGACGACGCGCGCATCCTCGGCGCCCTCGGCGACGGCGGACTGCTGCCGCCGGGCCCCGACGTACTGGCCACCGTGGAGTACCTCGGCGAGCACGGCATCCCCGCGCTGCCCGGCTGGCGCTACCTCGCGCAGGCCGTCGACCCCGTCGACCACGCCGCCGTGCTGGCGGCGCGGCCCGAACTGGTCGACGGCGTGGTGGTGACCGACCCCGGCTCGTACGAGCGTGCCAGGGAGGTCCTGGGTCAGGCCGCGCTGCTGCCGCGGTCGGCCGTCGCGGTCGGCACCGCCGCCGCCCTGCTCGCGCCGCCCCCGGCCGCCGACCGCGCGCCCGACGTCTTCCTCGTGCCGCCGAACCCCGCGATGCACGACGAGGGAGCCGCCGACGGCGAGCGGCAGGAGCTGCGGGCCCGGGCCACCGCCCGGGAGGAGGACATCCGCACGCTGGCCGCCCGGCTGGCGCACGACCGCACCCTGGCCGCCCGGCTGGCCTCCTGGCGCGCCTCCTGCCCCGGCGGCCGGCTGGCCGAACTGGCCGCCGAGGTCACGGCCGCCAAGGAGGGCGCGGAGCGGGCCCGCGACCAGCTGGCCGCGACCCGCGAGGAGCGCGCCGACGCCGACGCCGCGGCGGCCGACGCCCAGGCCGACAACGACGCCCGGCGCGCCGCCGCCGCTCAGGCCCGCCGCCGGGCCGACGCCCTCGCCGGGCTCGCCCACCGGCTGCGCGAGCGGGCCGCCTGGCAGCGCAGGAGCCGCGAACTGGCCGCGGACGCCGCCGAGGCCGAGGCCCGCGCCGAGACCTGCCTGGACCGGGCCCGCGCCGCCGACGAGGACCGCCGGGCCGCCCAGCGCGCCGCCGACGACGCCCGCCGCACCGCCCGCGTGCTGCGGGCCGAGCGTTCCGAGATCGCCGGCGCCGCCGCCGACCTCCCCGAGCAGGACTCCGGCGAGCCGGCCGCCGCGGCGCTGCCCGCGCTGCGCGAGGCCTACCGCGCGGCCTCCCAGGTGTACGAGAAGGTCGGCGTCGGGGCCGACCTGCGGGCCGAACAGGCCCGCGCGGAGAGCACGGAGAACGCCGCCCTCGCCGAACTGGAGCGTCTGAGCAACAAGGTCCGGGCCCGCGCCGCACAGCTCCTGGAGGGCCCCGACGGCGCCGACGGCCCCTCGCGGCAGGCGGCCGCCGCCCGCGCCGAGCAGCTCGTGCACACCCTGGAGAGCCGGCAGTCCGCGGCCAGCGAGCAGTTGGGCCGGCTGCGCGGCGAGACCGAGCGGCTCGCCCCCGCCCACGGCGACGCCCACACCGAGCTGCCCGAACAGCTCCAGCCGCGCGACGCCGACCACGCCCAGGAACTGATGCGCGCCGCCCACGCCGAACTCGCCACCCGCGACGACGCCCTGGAGCAGGCGCGGGCCGCCCACGCCGACGTCGTGCACGCGCACCGCGCGGCCGAGGACGCGGCCGGCGGCTTCGACGAGACCGCAGCCCTGCTGCGCGACCTGCTGCGGGACGGCCCGCAGGGCCCGGCGGAGGACGAGGAGCCGGAACCGTACCCGGGCGGCCTCGCCGACGCCCGGCAGGCCGCCGCCGAGGCCCGCCGGAGCCTGCGCGGCTGCGCCGCCGACCTGTCCTCCGCCGAGGCACAGCTGCGCGAGGCGTCCGACGTGCTGGTCCGGCACGCCAACGCGGTCCGCTACGAGCCCGTGCGCACCCCCGCCCGCCAGCAGATCCGCGAACTGCCCGCCGCCGCGCTGCCCGACCACGCGGCCGCCTGGGCCGCCGCGTTCGCCCCGCGGCTGCGGGTGCTGACCGACGAGCTCGGCCAGCTGGAGCGCAACCGGGACAGCATCGTGGACCGGCTGCGGGGCCTCGTGGAGTCCTCGCTGGCCACGCTCCGCTCGGCCCAGCGGCTGTCCCGGCTGCCGGAGGGGCTCGGCGAGTGGTCCGGCCAGGAGTTCCTGCGCATCCGCTTCGACGACCCCGACCAGGCCGTCCTCAGTGAACGGCTCGGGGAGGTCATCGACGAGGCGACCAGCGCCGCCGTCCGGAAGAACTCCGACCTGCGCCGCGACGGCATGACGCTGCTGCTGCGCGGGGTGGCCGGCGCCCTGGAGCCGCGCGGCGTGGCCGTGGAGATCCTCAAGCCGGACGCGGTGCTGCGCGCCGAGCGGGTCCCGGTCGGGCAGATGGGCGACGTCTTCTCCGGCGGCCAGCTGCTCACCGCCGCGATCGCGCTCTACTGCACCATGGCCGCGCTGCGCAGCAACGACCGCGGCCGGGACCGGCAGCGGCACGCGGGCACGCTCTTCCTCGACAATCCCATCGGCCGGGCCAACGCCACCTACCTGCTGGAGCTCCAGCGGGCCGTCGCCGACGCGCTGGGCGTCCAGCTCCTTTACACCACCGGCCTGTTCGACACGACCGCGCTGGCGGAGTTCCCGCTGGTGGTCCGGCTGCGCAACGACGCCGACCTGCGGGCCGGGCTGAAGTACATCAGCGTCGAGGAGCACCTGCGTCCCGGGCTTCCCGTCCCCGACCCGCACGGCGAGCCGGTGCACGGCGAGATCACCGCCACCCGCATGTTCCGCCGTCCGGCCGAGGCGGCAGCCCGGGAAGGCTAGCCCGCGTCGGCGCCCGAGCAGACGGTTCCGGGCGGCTCCCCGTGCCCCCGGAAGAGGGGGAGCCGGGCAGGGGTGAATCCGTCCGGATCACACCCCGTGCGGCCGCGGCATCCGGGGATGCCGTCCCGGCGCCTCGCGGCCGGAGGCCCGTGCCGCCCGGCGGGCCTTTCGCCGCTGCCGGCGCCCGCCCCGGGCCGCGCTGCTCGGGCTCGACACCACCCCGCCGCGCTGGCTCCACACCTGTCGGGTGACCCACACGTCGAGCACCGCCCAGGTGCCGGCCACGCAGGTCAGCACCGTGAGCAGGGTCATCGGCGCGGAGAGCCAGGACTGCCCCATCGCCAGCACCACGGAGATCATCACCTCCGTCAGGGCCACCGCGGCGATGAGCACCGCCCGCACGGCCGCGGCCCGCACCGGGTCCGGCATCCGGGGGGTGCCGACGGCCTGTTCCTCCCACATCGACCCGTGATCCGACTCCATGAGGGGTGCCTGCCCCGAATCCCTCGAGGCCATTCAGAACGTATTCACCACCTCTTCACGCGGTACGTTTCCGGCCAGACCGTGCCAACCCTCCAGACTGGCTTTCGAGTTGCGACGGGTGCAGTAGTAGGCTCACGCCGTTTGAACGCGACAGACGACCCCCCGCCGGGGGAGACGTTGGGGAGGCCATGCGCTTTCGCGGTACGACGATCCGTCGGAAGATCGTGGCGCTGCTGCTGATTCCACTGGTGTCACTCGCCGCCATCTGGGCTTTCGCCGCCACGCTCACCGGCCGTGCGGTCTTCGGCCGCCCGAACATCGAGCGCCTGGTCACGGACGTCGATCTGCCGAGCGAGGCCGTGGTCGGCGCCGTCCAGCAGGAACGCAAGGTCGCCCTGATCTACGTCGCCGACACCAGCGATTCGCAGGCGCGGGCCTCCTTCCACCAACAGGAACAGGCCACCGACGCCGTGGTCAGCAAGCTGTACACCGAATTGGACACCTCCCACGTGCGCCGGGACCTCGACGGCAAGTCGGAGGCCCGGCTGGACACGTTCCTGTCCGCGGTGGACGGCCTGGGCACGCTGCGCTCGCGCGTGGACGGCCGGCGCATCACCCGGGAGGAGACATACGAGGCGTACAACTCCCTGGTGAACCCGGCCTTCGATCTCTTCTTCGGGCTCAACCCGATCAACGACGTGCAGCTCGACAGCCAGCGCCGCGCGGTGGTCTCCCTCGAACGGGCCCGCGAGGAGGTCAGCCGCCAGGACGCCCTGATGTCCGCGGCGATCACCAGCGGGGACATGAGCCAGCCCGAACTGACCGCGTTCACCTTCTCCGTCGCCGAGGAACGCAACTACTACGACGACAACCTCAAGCTGCTCAGCAGCGCCGACCGCAGCCCGTACGAGGCCTTCTGGGCCGGCACCGACGGCAAGACGCTGCGCTCCACCCAGGACAACGTCATCGAGAACGACGTGGCCAACGCGCCCCTCGTCGCGGCCCACCTGTCCTGGTCCAGCGTCGCCGGTGCCGCCTACGACGACCTCAACGAGCTCAACGAGCAGTCCATGCGGGACTTCAACAACAAGGCCCGCCCCGTGCCGACCTACCTCGTCGTCGAGGCGGCGATCGCCGGCGGCTTCGGCCTGGTCGCGGTCGTCGCGTCGGTCCTGGTGTCGGTGCTCATCGGCCGCGGTCTGGTCCGCGACCTGACCGAGCTGCGCCGCGAGGCCCAGGAGGTCTCCGGCACCCGCCTGCCGCGTGTCATGCGGCGGCTGGCGGCCGGCGAACAGGTGGACATCGAGACCGAGGTCCCGCGCCTGACGTACGCCGACGACGAGATCGGCCAGGTCGGCCGGGCGCTCAACACCCTCCAGCGGGCGGCGGTCGAGGCCGCCGTGCGGCAGGCCGACATGCGCAAGGGCGTCTCCGAGGTGTTCGTCAACCTCGCCCGCCGCAGCCAGGTCCTGCTGCACCGGCAGCTGACCCTGCTCGACGCGATGGAGCGCCGCACCGACAAGTCCGACGAACTCGCCGACCTCTTCCGGCTGGACCATATGACCACCCGCATGCGCCGCCACGCCGAGGGCCTGGTCATCCTCTCCGGCGCGTCCCCCTCCCGGCAGTGGCGCAAGCCGGTGCAGCTGATGGACGTGGTCCGCGCGGCCATCGCCGAGGTCGAGGACTACGAGCGGATCGACGTCCGCCGGCTGCCGCGGCTGGCCGTGGTCGGCGCCGCCGTCGCCGACCTCACCCACCTGCTGGCCGAACTCATCGAGAACGCCGCGGTGTTCTCGCCCCCGCACACCCCGGTCCGGCTGCACGGCGAGCAGGTGGCCAGCGGGTTCGTGCTGGAGATCGACGACCGCGGCCTCGGACTGCCGCCGGACGCGATGCTGGAGGCCAACCTGCGGCTGGCCGAGACCCCGGAGTTCGAGCTGTCCGACACCGACCGGCTCGGCCTGTTCGTGGTCAGCCGGCTGGCCCAGCGGCACGGCGTGCGGGTCTCCCTGCGCGAGTCGCCCTACGGCGGCACCACCGCCGTCGTGCTCATCCCGGCGAACCTGCTCACCGACACCGGCGACGACACCGGCTCCACCCGGCTCGAACCCGAGCCGGCGCCGGTCGAGCTGGTGCGCCCCGACGAGGACGCCGAGCACACCTTCCGCCAGTGGGGACTGGACCCGGCGGCCGCGGAGCCGACCCGGGAGCACCGGGAGCACCGCGAGCAAGCAGCCCCCGCGGGGGTCGCCGCGCGCGCCGCGTCCACCGACGCCCTGGACGAGCCCGCGCCGCTGCCCGACCCGGAGCCGGGCCCGGACGGCTCGATGCCGCTGCCCCGGCGCCGCCGCACCGCGCCCGTGCTGATCTCGGACCACGGGCGCACGGTGGGCGGGCAGCAGGAGGACGGCGCCCGGCCGCAGCCCTCGGTGCGGGCCGTGCCCGAGCACGGGGCGCGCACCGGAACTCCGCCGGTCCAGGCCGTGCGGCCCCCGGCGGCCGCGCAGCCGCCCGCGCCGCTCCCGCCGGCCGCGCCCGTCCCGCCCACCGCCGCGGACACCGGGCTCGGGCTGCCCCGCCGGGTCCGGCAGGCCAACCTCGCCCCGCAGCTGCGGTCCGACGCCCGGTCCGGGGAGCGCCCGGCGGGCGCCGCCCGCGGCCGGGAGCGGTCCGCGGAGGAGGTGCGCGACCGGATGGCGGCCCTCCAGCGCGGCTGGCAGCGCGGCCGTGAGTCCGAGGACCCCGAACCCGGCCCCGGCGCCGGCCCTGACGCACACCCCGACGAAACGCCGACAGCAGCACCGAGAATGACACCCGAGGGGGACGTTCGATGAGCTCACCATCGAGCCCGACACGCGAGTTGAGCTGGCTCCTGGACGATCTGGTCGCCCGCGTGGCCAGCATCCGCAAGGCGCTCGTGCTCTCCGGGGACGGCCTGGCCGTCGGTGCCTCGGAGGGCCTGACGCGTGAGGACTCCGAGCACCTGGCCGCGGTCGCGTCCGGGTTCCACAGCCTCGCCAAGGGCGTGGGACGGCACTTCGGCGCCGGACAGGTCCGCCAGACCATGGTGGAACTGGACGACGCGTTCCTCTTCGTCACCGCCGCCGGCGACGGCAGTTGCCTGGCGGTGCTCAGCGACGCCGACTCCGACGTCGGCCAGGTAGCGTACGAGATGGCCCTCCTCGTCAAGCGGGTGGGAGCCCACCTGGGCTCGGCCCCGCGGCGCGAGGGGGGCACGGTGCTCAGCGGCTGACCGGCTCGCCGACGGTTCGACCTACGGGGTGACAGGGTTCCATGAGTACAGAGATGTCCGACGCGGACCAGTGGTACGACGACGCGGCAGGCCCCGTGGTCCGGCCCTACGCCATGACGCGGGGCCGGACCAGTCATGCCGCGGACGACAAGCTCGACCTGATCGCCCTGGTGATGCGCCGGCCCGGTGCCGACGACGAGGTGATCGAGGACCAGTCCCTGTCACCGGAGCACCTGGAGATCCTGGAGATCTGCGGCCGGCAGGCCACCTCCGTGGCCGAGTTGGCGGCCGACCTGGACCTGCCGGTGGGTGTGGTGCGAGTGCTGGTCGGCGACCTGCTGGTCGCCGCGCACGTGTACATCCACAAGCCCGTGCCACCGGCCGAACTGCCGGACGAGAGCATCCTGCGCGATGTGATCAACGGCCTGCGCGCTTTGTGAGCGCGCGCCCGGGCCGCCGAGAGGACTAGGCTGCCCGCACAGGGATACCGACCCCAAATCCCCCTAACCGCAGGGAAGTAGAGAAGAAACCATGGCCATCGCGCGCTCCGACCGTCGTCCCGTGTCGTCGGCCGTGGAGCCGCTAGCGCTCAAGCTGCTGGTGGCGGGCGGCTTCGGCGTGGGCAAGACCACCCTGGTCGGCACGGTCAGTGAGATCCGTCCGCTGCGCACGGAGGAGTCCCTCAGCGAGGTGGGCCGTCCGGTGGACGACACCAACGGGGTGGAGACCAAGCGCACCACCACCGTCGCCATGGACTTCGGGCGGATCACCCTCCGGGAGGACCTGGTCCTCTACCTGTTCGGCACGCCCGGCCAGGACCGCTTCTGGTTCCTGTGGGACGAGTTGGCGCAGGGCGCGCTCGGCGCCGTGGTGCTGGCCGACACCCGGCGGCTGGCCGACTGCTTCGCCGCCGTCGACTACTTCGAGCGGCGCGGCATCCCCTTCACGGTGGCCGTCAACTGCTTCGAGGGCGCCCGGCTGCACGACCCGGAGGCGGTCCGGGACGCGCTGGACCTCGACTCCGGTGTGCCGGTGGTGCTCTGCGACGCGCGCGAGCGCGACTCGGTGAAGACGGTCCTGATCACCGTCGTCGAGCACGCCGCCAAGGTGGCGGCGGAGCTGCGGCGCGCGCCCGCGGTCACCTGAGGGCCGCGCGCCCGCGGGCGCCGCTCAGCCCTTGTCGCCGTGCTCGGCCAGCCACTTGGCCGCGGTGTCGGCCAACTCCGCGTCCCGCCCGGCCAGCATGGTCGTGATCATCTTCACGTCGCCGCGCAGCGACCACCCCGGGTGCCCGAACGTGGCCGGGTTGTTCTTCTCGATCAGGAAGTGCGCGGGCCAGGCCGTGCCGTAGCCGATGACCGGCAGCGCGGCCAGATAGCGCTTGCGGCCGCGGGCAAGCCCGTAGGCGGTGACGGCCAGTCCGGTCAGCGTGCCCGTCAGGTGGACCCAGCGGGTGGCCGCCTTCGAGTGCATCGCCACGTAGTACGGCCAGAATTCCTCGAAGGAGTCGAAGGTCTGCTTCGTCATGACCGCACCGTAGCGCCGGATCCGGCACGTTGTCAGGGGCGCGCGGCCACCCGCCGGCGGCCGCCTGGCCGGTATGGCAAGCGATTGCTACCGTGTGGCAACCGGGAACGGCGCGATCGCGTCCCTTCGACCGGGGTCGACGGCCCGGGACCCACGGGGGTGGTACCGGCCGTCGATCCCCTCTCACCTGCGATGACGGTGCACGCGGGCGCTGCGAGGCGGCTCCCTTCCGCAGCGCGGGGGCGGCCGCCGCGCGGGGCCGGAAACCGCTCCTGCGCGTACCGGGCCCGCGGCCGGAAACCGCCTTCCGTCCCGCCGTGGGATAGGGTCCGGCCGTGCTGACGGACTCCCACTGCTCCACCTGCGGTTCGCCCTACGCCGACACCGCCTCCTGGCCCCGCCCCTGCGCCGCGTGCGGCCACGTCGCCTACCGCAACCCGCTGCCCGTCGCCGTGTGCCTGCTGCCGGTGCGGGACGGGGAGCGGACCGCCCTCGTGGTGATCCGCCGGACCATCCGGCCCAGCATCGGCCGACTGGCCCTGCCCGGCGGCTTCATGGACTTCGGGGAGAGCTGGCAGCACGCGGTGGTCCGGGAGTTGGCGGAGGAGACCGGGATCGTCGCCGCCGCCGAGGACGTGACCCTCGCCGAGGCGGCGAGCGACGAAGTCGGCGGCTACCTCCTGCTGTTCGGCCTGCTGCCGGAGCGCCAGGCCGCCGAACTCCCGCCGTCGGTGCCCACGGACGAGACCGACGGCCACCAACTGCTCTACGCGCCAGAAGAGTTGGGCTTCCCCCTGCACACCATGGCGGTACGCCGCTGGTTCGAGGGCGCCTACACCACCGGCTGACCCGCGTCGGGCGCGGCGGCCGAGCCGCCGCGCACCCGCACCGGGCGGCCCGGCTCGCCGCCGCCCTCCCGCTCGACCACCACCCGTCCGTCCTCCCACCGCGACACGAACCGCTCCGCGCGCACCGGGCCCCATCCCTCCGGGTCCCCGGACACCCACTCGCCGCCGCCGGTGTGCCGCGGCCGCGGCGCCCACGCCTCCAGCTCCACCGAGCCGTCCGGGGCGGCCACCGGCAGTACCGAGCCCGCGCGGGCCAGGACGGGCACCCGCCCCAGCGGGGCGTCCAGCACCACCGTGCCGCGCCCCCGGTGCGCCCGGCCGGTCGCGGTGTCGTACCACAGGCCGCGCGGCAGCCGTACCGAGCGGCGCACCGCGCCCTCCTCCAGCACCGGTGCCACCAGCAGCGCGTCGCCGAGCAGGAAGGCGTCCCCGCAACAGCGCAGCGCCCGGTCGCCGGGCGACTTCCACCACAGCGGCCGCACGTACGGGGCGCCGGTGCGGTGGGCCGTGTGCGCGAGCGTCTCCAGGTACGGCAGCAGCCGGGTGCGCTCGCCCAGCGCCGCGCGGGCGTGCCCCAGCACCTCGGGGCCGAACTCCCACGGCTCGCGGCGGCCGCCGCCCATCGCCGAGTGGGTGCGGAACAGGGGCAGGTAGGAGCCGAGTTGGAACCACCGCAAATACAGCTCCGGCGACGGCGCCGAGGTGAAACCGCCCACGTCCGGCCCGGAGTACGGCACTCCGCACAGCCCGAGCCCCAACACCAGCGCCAGGGACGCCCGCAGCCCCTCCCAGCCGGTGACCACGTCGCCCGACCAGGTGCCGCCGTAGCGCTGCAGACCGGCCCAGCCGGACCGGGAGAAGAGGAACGGCCGCTGCCCGGGCCGCAGTTCGCACAGACCCTCGTACCCGGCACGGGCCATGGCGAGTCCGTAGACGTTGTGCGCCTCGCGGTGGTCGCCGCCGCGGCCCTCCAGCGCGTGCCGGGCCGACCGGGGGAGCGTCGCGTCGCCGTACGCCGTGAAGGAGACCGGCTCGTTCATGTCGTGCCAGAAGCCCGCGAAGCCGCTGTCCAGCCGCTCCTGGTAGAGGCCGCCCCACCAGGTGCGCACGGCGGGGTCGGTGAAGTCGGGGAAGACCGTCTCGCCGGGCCACACCACCCCGCGCACCTCCTGCCCGCGAGCGTCCCGCACGAAGGCGCCGGCCGCCCGTCCGGCCTCGTAGAGCGCCATCCCGGGTTCGGCCTTGACCGCCGGGTCCACGATCGACACCAGCCGCACCCCGTGGCGGCCCACCTCCTCGGCCAGCCCCGGCAGATCGGGGAACGCGCGCGCGTCGGCGGTGAACACCCGGTGCCCGTCGAGGTGGTCGATGTCCAGGTGGATCGCCGACAGCGCCAGCCCGTGCTCGCGGTAGGCGGCGGCCACCCGCAGCACCTCCGCCCGGTCGCCGAAGCCCCAGCGCGCGTGGTGGTGCCCCAGCGCCCAGCGCGGCGGCAGCGCCGGCCGGCCGGTCAGCGCCGTCCACGCGGCCAGCACCCGCTGCGGGGTGCCCGGGACCACCCAGTAGCGGACCGGCCCGCCGGACACCGACACCCGGCTGCCCGCCGTCCGGTCCGGACCCGACCCCTGGCCCTCGGCGCCGTCCCACAGCGTCACCTCGCCGTCCCAGGTGTTGTCGTGGAACACCAGGTGGCAGCCGGCGTCGGAGACGACCATCTGCACGGGCATGGTGATCGACAGCGGGTCGTCGCCCGGCCCGAAGGAGCCGCCAGGGTCGGTGTTCCACAGCCGGTACCGGCCCGTCCCCAGCACCGGGCCGGACGCGCGCCCGCCCAGCCCGAACACCTTCGCGTCGGCCGGCAGCCGGGCCCGCTGCTCCCAGCCCGTCACCCGGCCCTCCGGCGGTCCCACCGGCTCCCGCCAGGACGGCGGCCCCTCGGCGCGCAGCAGCAGGCCGCCGGGGGTGTGGAAGCTGACCGTGCCGAGCGAGGAGATCCGCACGGTGACCCGCTCCGAGACCACCCGCCAGCCGTCCACGTCCGGTTCGAGCAGTGCGCGCGGATCGGCGTCCGGGCAGCCGGCCGCGAGCGCGTACGACGGCTCGGGCGCCGCCCCGTCCCAGCCGCAGAAGACCGCGCCGCCCACCGCGACCCGCACCAGCAGCTCCGAGCGGTCGAAGCGGACCGTGCCGCCGCCGGGGGCCGGCTCGGCGCCGGTCAGCGCGCCGGGCGTACGGGCCCGCACGGGCCCCGGGCCGGGCAGGTCGCGGCGGTCGGTCCGGCGCCGCCGGAGCGCCGAGCGCACGGCCAGCCGGCCCCGCGCCGACCCCAGCATCCGTGCCGCGCGGGCCAGATCCGCGGTGTGCGCCCGGCGCCGGCGCAGGGCGGCGTGGAGGTCCCGGCAGCCGTCCACGACCTCCCCCCACACCGCGCCCAGCAGAAATGCGCCGTTCATACGCCCACCCTCCCACCGCCTCGTGCGGCGTGCCGCCTGTTCGGACGCTGTTCACCTGGCCGGTCACCGCGCTGGTCGCACGGCCGATCATGCCCGCAGGGGCGCCGTGCGGCGGCACCGGGTGGCACCGGGCCCGCGCGCCGCGCCGCGGGACCCGCCCTGGCGCGCGGACCGATCACATGGCATCGTCCTGCCCAGCCCGACGTGGGAGATCCCCGGCCGAGGGCACCGAGCAGACAGGCACCACCGCGTACCGTCCCGGGAGCCGCCACATGAGCACCACGACCGAGCCCGCCCGCACCCCGGAACCGCTGTGGAGCCCCGGGCCCGAGCGGATCGCCGGTGCCCGGCTGACCCGGTTCCAGACCTGGGCCGCGGAGCGCCACGGGGCCCCCGCCGCCACGCCGGGCGACCCGCAGGCGAGCTACGCCGGGCTGCACTCCTGGTCGGTCCGCGACCCCGAGGCGTTCTGGCGGGCCGTCACCGAGTGGTTCGACGTGCGGTTCAGCAGCCCGTACGAGGCGGTGCTGGCCGATCCGGCGATGCCCGGCGCCCGCTGGTTCCCCGGCGCGCGGCTGAACTACGCCGAGCACGCGCTGCGCCCGGCCCTCGACCCGGAGCGCGCCGGCACGCCCGCACTGCTCCACCTCGACGAGCGGCACGAGATCGGCACGATCACCTGGTCCGAACTCGGCCGGCAGGTGGCCTCGGCGGCCGCCGCGCTGCGCCGTCTGGGCGTCGCGCCGGGCGACCGGGTCAGCGGCTACCTGCCCAACACCGCGCACGCCGTGGTCGCCCTGCTGGCCACCGCGGCCGTGGGCGGGGTGTGGACCTCCTGCGCCCCGGACTTCGGCGCCCGCAGCGTGCTGGACCGCTTTCAGCAGGTGGAGCCGGTCGTGCTGTTCACCGTCGACGGCTACCGCTACGGCGGCAAGACCCACGACCGCACCGGCGTGGTGGCCGAACTGCGGGCCGGCCTGCCCGCGCTGCGGGCCACCGTGCACATCCCGCTGCTGGACACCCCCGCCCCCGAAGGCGCCCTGGCCTGGGACGAGGTGGTGGGCGGGGACGACGAGCCGGCGTACGCGCAGGTACCGTTCGACCACCCGCTGTGGGTGCTGTACTCCTCGGGCACCACCGGCCTGCCCAAGGCGATCGTGCAGTCCCAGGGCGGCATCCTGCTGGAACACATCAAGCAGATCGGTCTGCACTTCGACCTCGGCCCCGGCGACCGGTTCTTCTGGTACACCTCCACCGGCTGGATGATGTGGAACTTCCTCGTCTCCGGCCTGCTCACGGGCGCCACCGTGGTGCTCTACGACGGCAGCCCCGGCCACCCGGACACCGCGGCGCAGTGGCGGGTCGCCGAGCGGACCGGCGCCACCGTCTTCGGCACCTCGGCGGCCTACGTGATCGCCTGCCGCAAGGCCGACGTGCACCCAGGGCGGGACTTCGACCTGTCCAAGGTGGGCTGCGTGGCCACCACCGGCTCGCCGCTGCCCCCCGACGGCTTCCGCTGGCTGCACGACGAGGTGGCCGAGGACCTGTGGATCGCGTCGGTCAGCGGCGGCACCGACGTGTGCAGCTGCTTCGCCGGCGGGGTGCCCACACTGCCGGTGTACATCGGCGAGCTCCAGGCGCCGTGCCTGGGCACCGACCTCCAGGCGTGGGACGCCCAGGGGCGCCCGGTGACCGACGAGGTGGGGGAGCTGGTCGTCACCAACCCGATGCCCTCGATGCCGATCCGGTTCTGGAACGACCCGGACGACCTGCGCTACCGGGAGAGCTACTTCGAGATGTTCCCCGGCGTGTGGCGGCACGGCGACTGGATCACCCTCACCTCGCGCGGCACGGTGGTCATCCACGGCCGCTCCGACTCCACGCTCAACCGCCAGGGCGTGCGCATGGGTTCGGCCGACATCTACGAGGTCGTCGAGCGCCTGCCGGAGATCCGCGAGTCCCTGGTGATCGGCGTCGAGCAGCCCGACGGCGGCTACTGGATGCCGCTGTTCGTGCGGCTCGCCGAGGGCGCGGTGCTCGACGACGGGCTGCGCGACCGCATCCGCACCGCCGTCCGCGCCCAGCTCTCGCCGCGCCACGTGCCCGACGAGGTCATCGAAGTGCCCGGCGTGCCTCACACGTTGACCGGCAAGCGCATCGAGGTGCCGGTCAAGCGGCTGCTCCAGGGCGTCGCGCTGGACAAGGCGGTCAACCCCGGCTCCGTCGACGACCTCGAGGTGCTGCGCTTCTACGAGCGGCTCGCCGCCGAACGCGCCGACCCACCTGCCCGCCCGTAGCGGGAGGGCGGGGCCGGGTCAGCCGGCATCGGCCGCGAAGATCCTCGAGAACGCGTTCGGCGCCCGCGTGACGTCGGTGCACCGGAAGACGGCGCGCTCACGCGTCCGACGCCCCGTCAGCCCCCGTACGTCCCCTGCCGGTCGGCCAGCACCGCCGCGAAGTCCGCCGCCAGCGCGGGCGCTTCGGAGACCTCCAGCTCCGCCGTGGTGATCCGCACGCCCGGACCCGCCGCGATCCGGAAGCGGGCCCCGCCGGCCACCCACCACCCGTGCGAGCGCAGCCCGTTGACCACCGCGGACTCGTCGCGCACCGGCACCCACACGTTCAGCCCGCTCACCCCGGACGCCTCGATGCCTTGCCCGGCCAGCGCGTCGATCAGCGCCCGGCGCCGTTCCGCGTACGCCCGGCCCGCCGCCGCCACCAGCTCGGTCGTGGCCGGATCGGTCATCAGCCGGGCCACCGTCTCCTGGAGCACGTGGCTCACCCAGCCGGAGGTGAGCAGCATCCGCCCGTCGTGCCGGGCCAGCGTGGTGGCGTCGCAGGCCATCGCCGTCCACCGCAGGTCGGTGCCCAGGTGCTTGGAGACCGTGCGGATGTGCGCCCAGCGCGGCGGGCCGCCGAGGCCGGCCGTACCGGTTGTGGTGAGCGAGTGCAGCGGGCCGCCCGCGGTGTCCGCGCTGTGGTCGTCCTCCACCACGAGCACCTCGGGCGCGTCGGCCAGTACCGCCAGCAACTCCGCCCGGCGGGCCGCCGAGACCCGCGAGCCGTAGGGGTTCTGTGCCCGCGGGCTCAGCACCACCGCCCGCGCCCCGGCCCGCAGCGCCGCCCGCAGCTCCTGCGGTCGTATGCCCTCGTCGTCCACCGCGACCGCGGCCGTCCGCAGGCCCAACGCCGGTACCAGGTCCAGCAGATGGTGGAAGCCCGGGTCCTCGACGGCGACCGCGTCCCCCGGGCGCAGCTCCACCGAGAGCAGCCGGGCCACGCAGTCCAGCGCGCCGTGCGCGAAGGTCACGTGCTCCTCCGGCACGCCGTCGCGGCGGAACCACGCCCGGGTCAGCTCCTCCAGCTCGGGCAGCCGCGGGGCAGCCCGGTGCGAGCGCGCCCCCGGCGACAACCGCCCCGGCGGCACCAGGTCGGGCAGGAAGCGCGGATCGGGGTGGCCGCCGGCCAGGTCGCGCATACCTCCCGGCACCGGTGGCGGACGCCGCGAGGCGACCGAGGGCGCCGGCGCCACCACCGTGCCGCCCCGCCCCCTGGTCAGCACGATCCCGCGCCGCCGCAGCTCCTTGTACGCGGCCGCGACCGTGCCCGGGCTCACCCCGAGCCCCTCCGCGAGCGCCCGCACCGGGGGCAGCGCGTCCCCCGGCCGCAACAGCCCGCCGGTCACGGCGTGTTCGGCCGACGCCGCAATCTCCCTGGCCGTCCTGCCACTGATCCCATATTGTGTTGCCACAGACGAGATTATGTATCAATACAAATGAGGAATCAAGGGGCGGGGAGGGGTCGCACGATGCCGGGATTCCGAAGGGCGTCACTCGTGCCGGCGATACCGGGGGGCACCGACGGGCGCCGGATGCTGTGGATCAACCTCATCGACAAGACGGGCTCGGGCCTGTGGCTGTCCGTCACCGCCCTGTACTTCGTCGTCGTGGCCGGCCTGAGCACGAGCCAGGTCGGCGTTCTGCTGGGCGTCGGCGGCGCCTTCGGCATCATCGGCGCCCCGCTGGCCGGCCGGCTCGCCGACCGCGTGCCGCTCACCCGCCTGCTGATGGCCGTACAGGTGGTCCGCGCCGCCGCCGGCCTCCTGCTGCTGCCGGCCCGCGGATTCTGGCCGCTGCTCGCCCTCACCGCCGTGAGCAGCTTCGGCGAGCGGGCCGCCTCCGTGCTCACCAAGCTCTTCGCCGCCCGCGTCGCGGGCCCCGAACGCGCCCGCTACCAGGCCGTGCAGCGCACCGTCGTCAACATCGGCTACACCGTCGGCGGTCTCGCCGCCTCCGCCGCCCTCACCGTCGGCACCGACGCCGTCTACCGCGTCCTGCTGCTCGGCGACGGCCTCTCCTTCGTCCTGGTCGCCGTGCTCGTCGCCCGCTGCGCCGAACCCGCCTCCGCCACCCGGACGGTGGCCGCCGGCACACCGAGGGCCGCCGGGCGACCCGCGGCCCCGGCCGCAGCGCCGCCCGGCAGCCCGTGGCGCGACCGCGGCTATCTCGGCTACGCCCTCCTCGACGCGGTCGGCTTCCTGTACGGCTGCTGCCTCACCGTCGGCCTGCCGCTGTGGATCCTCACCCGCACCACCGCCCCGCACGGCCTGGCCGCGGCGACGTTCGTCATCAACACCGTCATCGTCGTCCTCCTCCAGGTCCCGCTCGCGCGCTGCGCGGACGGCCCGCGCACCGCCGCGGCCGCGCTGCGCAGGGTCGCCCTGTGGTTCATCGTGTTCGGTGCCACGGCGGCCGCGAGCGCGGTCCCCGCCCGCTGGGCCGCCGCCCTGGCGGTCGTGGCCGCCACCGTGGCCGTCACCGTCGTCGAGATGATCCAGTCCGCCGTCGCCTGGGAGCTGTCGGTCTCCCTGGCCCCCGACCACGCCCAGGGCGCGTACGTCGGCGTGCACGCGCTCCTGCAGTCCGTCACGCGCTGCCTCGGCCCGCTCCTGCTCACCTCCGTCGTCATCGCCGCCGGCCCGGCCGGCTGGCTGGTCCTCGGCGGCGTCCTCGCGCTGGGCGCGCTCGCCCAGAAGCGCCTGGTGCTCCACCGCCTGGACCGCGCGCCCCGCGCCTCCGCGACCCGGTTGTCAGTGGTCGCGACTACGGTGAGTGAGCAATAGGGATCCGGGACCGGACGAGGCCCCGGACCGCCGACGGACCGAGGGGACCTCATGGCACACACCGGAAACACCGCCGACCCGCGCACCGTCAGGACCGGCCCGCGCCGCGACCGCCGTCGCAAGGACGGCCGCGGCGACCCGGCAGGCAGGGCCGACGCACTCCGCGGGGGAGCGCGCGGCGGACCGCCGGGCCGCATCCGCTACCGCCGCGCGATGCGCCGGGAGGCCCCCACGGTCATCGGCCTGATCCTGGACGCCCAGGACTTCACGGCCATGACCGGCTACCGCAGCTTCCCGTACGACGACTACGGACGGTATCTGCACCACCTGGACGGGCTGCTGCGCAGCCTGCACGCCGAGGGCACCCACCTCGCCGTCGCCCTCTTCGACCCCGAGGGCTACGCCGCCTACTGCGAGACCACCCGGCAGCCGCCGGACACGCCCGTGAGCCGGGCGTGCTACGTGGCCGAGGCCGCCACCACGGGCGCCGTCGTCCGCTACACCCGCCAGCCGATGGCCGCGCTGCGCGCCGAACTCGCCCGCGAGGCGGACCGCCGCGCCACCTGGGAACGCGCCACCGACGAGCTCATGGACGCCGGCCCCTGCCCCGAGTGCGGCCTGGATCTCGCCCACTGCGCCTTCGACGCCGCCTCCCACACGCTGCTGCGGCTGCTGGAGGCCGTCGGCGGCGGCACCCACCACGTGGTGTGCAGCCTTCCCACCCCCGAAGGCCCGCCGCTGGTCGCCGCCGTCCACGTCGAGGACCGCGCCGACGGCGACCTGCGCGTCGCCGAGACCGACGCCCTCGTGGTGTGCACGGTCATGGCCGTCGCCGCCGTCACCGGCCGCGTCGGCGGGCTCGTGGTCCGCACCACCGGGGCCGACGGGCGGGACACCGTACGGGGCTGGGAGCTGCGGGACGGCGAACCCCGGCCGCTCACCGAGGCCGCCGTCTTCGACGCCTACTGCACCGACCCGGCCACGGGCGAACCCGTTCCGCCGGAACCGGGGGTCAGGTACGCGGCCGGCCTGCCGCTTCCGCCCCCGCTCCCCGGGGACCTGGACTGAGGCGGCAGGCCGGCCGCCCGTCCCGCCGCCTCGCCCGTGCGCGCCGCCCGCGGCGCGCACGGGGCCGGCCGACGGCCTACTCCCCGGACAGCACGCGGCGCGCGGCCCGCCGCGCCGCCTCGGCGTTCTCCGTCGCCCGGGCCGCGGCCGCCGCACGCTCGCACTGCGCCAGCGAGCAGGTCGCCAACGCCGCCCGCACGTGCGGGATCGCCGCCGCACCCATCGAAAGGCTGGTGACACCCAGACCGGTCAGCACGCAGGCCAGCAGCGGGTCCGCCGCGGCCTCGCCGCACACCCCGCAGCTCTTCCCCTCCGCCCTGGCCGCCTCCGCGGCCAGCGCCACCAGGTCGAGCAGCGCGGGCTGCCACGGGTCCTGGTACCGCGACACCGCCCCCACCTGCCGGTCCGCCGCGAAGGTGTACTGGGCCAGGTCGTTCGTGCCCAAGGACACGAACTCGACCTCGCGCAGGATCGACCGCGCCCGCAGCGCCGCCGACGGGATCTCCACCATGGCCCCGAACTTCGCACCGAGCCCGGCCGCCCGGCAGGCGTCCGCGAACGCCTTCGCGTCCTGCCGGTCGGCCACCATCGGCGCCATCACCTCCAGATGGACCGGCAGCCCGGACGAGGCCCGAGCCAGCGCCCGCAGCTGGGTGTCCAGCACCTCGGGGTGGCCGAGCAGGGCCCGCAGCCCCCGCACGCCCAGCGCCGGGTTGGGCTCGTCGGACGGCGTCAGGAACTCCAGCGGCTTGTCCGCGCCCGCGTCCAGCACCCGCACGACCACCCGCCCCTCCGGAAACGCCTCCAGCACCTTCCGGTACACCTCGGCCTGCTTCTCCGGCGTCGGCGCCACCGCCGCGTCGTCGAGGAACAGGAACTCCGTGCGGAACAGGCCCACGCCCTCCGCGCCCGCCTCGACCGCGGCCGGCAGGTCGGCCGGCCCGCCGATGTTCGCCAGCAGCGGCACCCGGTGTCCGTCGGAGGTCGCACCCGGCCCCGAGACGGCCGACAGGGCCGCCCTCCGCTCGGCCGCGGCGGCGACCAGCGCCGCCCGCCGCTCCTCGCCCGGCGCCACGAACACCTCGCCGGTGCTGCCGTCCACCCCCACCAGCGTGCCCTCGGCCAGGTCCACGGCGCCCGGCAGCGCCACCACCGCCGGCACGCCCAGCGCCCGGGCCAGGATCGCGCTGTGGCTGGTCGGCCCGCCCTCCTCGGTGACGAAGCCCAGCACCAGGGCCGTGTCGAGCAGCGCCGTGTCGGCGGGGGCCAGGTCCCGGGCGATCAGCACGTAGGGCTCGTCGCTGTCCGGCACGCCCGGCATCGGCACGCCCAGCAGCCGGGCCACGATCCGGTTCCGCACGTCGTCCAGGTCCGCCACCCGCCCGGCCAGGTACTCGCCGGCCGCCGCCAGCAGCGACCGGTACGCGGACAGCGCGTCGTACACCGCCCGCTCCGCCGTGCTGCCCACGGCGATCCGCCGCTCGACGTCGGACATCAGCTCCGGGTCCAGCGCCATCAGCGCCTGCGCCTCCAGCACCGCCTGCGCCTCGCCGCCCGCCAGTTGGCCGCGGGCCTTCAGGTCGGCCGCGACCGCCTCGACCGCCTGCCGGGCCCGGCCCTGCTCGCGGGGCGCCTCGTCGGGACCGATCCGCCGGGACGGCGGCTCCAGGGCCGCCGTCCCCATGTGCCGCACCTCGCCGACGGCCACCCCGTGGCTGACCCCGACGCCCCGCAGCGTTTTCTCCATGGCCCTACTTCCAGTCGAAGAGGATGTCCCCGGCCGCGACCTCGCCGTCGTCGGCCAGCCGGCCCAGGGCGCCCGCCGGCGCCTCCAGCGCGATCACCGGGCACACCGGGGACTTCCCGGCCGCCGCCACCGCCGCGGGGTCCCACCGCACGATTTCCTGCCCACGCACCACCGAGTCACCCTTGGCGACGAGCAGTTCGAATCCCCGTCCGTTCAACTGCACGGTGTCGATGCCGAGGTGGGTGAGCACGCCGTGCCCCTCGTCGTCGACCACCACGAACGCGTGCGGGTGCAGCGACACCACCACGCCGTCCACCGGGGACCCGACCGCGGCCGGGGCGCGCACCGGGTCGACCGCGGCACCCGGACCGACCAGCGCCCCGGAGAACACGGGGTCGGACACCGAATCCAGCCGGACGGCCCGTCCGGTCACCGGCGACGAAACGGTCGTCATGAAAGCCTCCCGAGTGCGGAGTTCTCCCGACCCGTCACGGCGGGTCACCGCGCCGGGCCGCGAGAGCAGCCTAAGTCATGCCAAGTGCGGATTCCGGCCACACGCCCCGCGCCCCGGAATCCGCCGCCGATCCCGAGCCCGGCGATCCGCACCGGACGAGGAGGCGCGGGGAAAGCTTTCGTATCGCCCGCGTATCAAGTCGGTGAACAACTCGGCAGTGATCACCCCGTGCGACGGCGGGAATCACCGAACGGAAATCTCCCGGAAATACAAGGGAAATCTTCCCGGTTCCGCTTCCGATTGCGCATTGCCTGAGGAAGTGAATACGGGGCCCGCGGTGCGTCATGTGATCCAGCGCCCGCCCGGTGTTGCCGGGTTGCGGCGCCCGCATTCCGCGCAATCGTCCGGGAAGTGAAGGGACACCCCTCGTGGAGAACGGATGCCCCGAAATTCACGGAGCACGCCCCGAGGCCGGGACTTTGCCTATTTTGTGGCTGCGGTAGAGTCTGCCCGCAACGTCCGCTCGTACGTACATACCGCAGGAGGGGCCCCGGTGGAGGTCCAGGAGACACGGGTGCAAACGGATCGGGTCCTCACGGTCCCCAACATCCTGAGTATGGCGCGCCTGGTGGGCGTTCCCGTGTTCCTGTGGCTGATTCTGTGGCCGGAGTTCGGCGGCCCCAACGCCGACGGCTGGGCGCTGCTGGTCCTGGCCTTCAGCGGGGTGAGCGACTACCTGGACGGGAAGCTGGCCCGGCGCTGGAACCAGATCAGCAAGCTGGGGCGGCTGCTGGACCCGGCCGCGGACCG
This sequence comes from uncultured Actinomycetota bacterium, assembly GCA_963756705.1. Lineage (GTDB taxonomy): Bacteria > Actinomycetota > Actinomycetes > Streptomycetales > Streptomycetaceae > Actinacidiphila. Next base: position 968,767 of record CAVWOS010000015.1, read on the forward strand.
GCTGTACGTGCTGACCACGCTGGTCGGCCTCACCTGGCGGGGCATCCTGCCGCTGTGGCTGACGGTCCTGCTGCTGGCGCGCGAGGCCATGATGGCCGTGATGCTGCTGATTCTGCGGAGGCACCGCTACGGCCCACCCCAGGTGAACTTCATCGGGAAAGCGGCTACCTTCAACCTCATGTACGCCTTTCCGCTGCTGCTGCTGAGCGACGGCAGCGGATGGCCGGCCACCGCGGCGGCTGTTTTCGGCTGGGCGTTCGCGGGCTGGGGTACAACCCTGTACTGGTGGGCAGGGATCCTCTATGTGGTGCAGGTCCGACGACTTGTCAGGGCGGACGCCACGGCTGACTGAGTCACGAGGAGGACGTTTCCGTATGAAGGCGGTTGTGATGGCCGGCGGCGAGGGCACCCGCCTTCGCCCGATGACGTCGAGTATGCCGAAGCCCCTGCTGCCGGTGGTGAACCGTCCCATCATGCAGCACGTCCTGACACTTCTGAAGCGGCACGGACTCACGGAGACAGTGGTCACCGTCCAGTTCCTCGCGTCCCTGGTGAAGAATTACTTCGGGGACGGCGAAGAATTGGGAATGGAACTCACTTATGCGAATGAGGAAAAGCCCCTCGGGACGGCAGGGAGCGTCAAGAACGCCGAGGAGGCGCTGAAGGACGACACCTTCCTGGTGATCTCCGGCGACGCCCTGACCGATTTCGATCTGACCGACCTCATCGCCTTCCACAAGGAGAAGGGTGCACTTGTCACGGTTTGTCTGACGAGGGTGCCGAACCCGCTGGAGTTCGGCATCACCATCATCGACGACGAGGGCAAGGTCGAGCGATTCCTGGAGAAGCCCACCTGGGGCCAGGTCTTCTCCGACACCGTCAACACCGGCATCTACGTCATGGAGCCCGAGGTCTTCGACTACGTCGAGCCCGACGTGTCCGTCGACTGGTCCGGTGACGTCTTCCCGCAGCTCATGAAGGAGGGCAAGCCGGTCTACGGCTATGTCGCCGAGGGCTACTGGGAGGACGTCGGCACCCACGAGAGCTACGTGAAGGCGCAGGCCGACGTCCTGGAGGGCAAGGTCGACGTCGACATCGACGGCTTCGAGATCTCCCCGGGCGTGTGGGTCGCCGAGGGCGCCGAGGTGCACCCCGACGCGGTGCTGCGCGGCCCGCTCTACATCGGCGACTACGCCAAGGTCGAGGCGGGCGCCGAGATCCGCGAGCACAGCGTCATCGGCTCCAACGTGGTGGTGAAGGCCGGCGCCTTCCTGCACAAGGCGGTGATCGCCGACAACGTGTACGTGGGCCCGCAGACCAACCTGCGCGGCTGCGTCATCGGCAAGAACACCGACGTGATGCGGGCCGCCCGGATCGACGAGGGCGCGGTCATCGGCGACGAGTGCCTGATCGGCGAGGAGTCCATCGTCACCGGCAACGTCCGGGTGTACCCGTTCAAGACCATCGAGGCCGGCGCCTTCGTCAACACCTCCGTGATCTGGGAGTCCCGCGGCCAGGCACACCTGTTCGGCGCCCGCGGCGTGTCCGGCATCCTCAACGTGGAGATCACCCCTGAGCTGGCCGTACGGCTCGCGGGCGCGTACGCCACCACGCTCAAGAAGGGCGCCACGGTCACCACCGCCCGCGACCACTCGCGCGGCGCCCGCGCGCTCAAGCGCGCGGTGATCTCCGCCCTCCAGGCCAGCGCGATCGACGTCCGCGACCTGGAGAACGTGCCGATGCCCGTGGCGCGGCAGCAGACCGCCCGCGGCAGCGCCGGCGGCATCATGATCCGCACCAGCCCGGGCCGTCCCGACTCGCTCGACATCATGTTCTTCGACGAGCGCGGCGCCGACCTGTCCGCGGCCGGGCAGCGCAAGCTCGACCGGGTGTTCTCGCGCCAGGAGTACCGCCGCGCCTTCCCCGGCGAGATCGGCGACCTGACCTTCCCGGCCACCGTCTTCGACTCGTACACCGGCGCCCTCCTGCGGGCCGTCGACATCTCCGGCATCGCCGAGTCCGGCCTGAAGGTGGTCGTGGACGCCGCCAACGGCAGCGCCGGGCTCGTGCTGCCCAGCCTGCTGGGCCGGCTCGGCGTGGACTCCCTGACCATCAACCCGGGACTGGACGAGGCCCGGCCCACCGAGACCGAGCAGACCCGCCGGGCGGGCCTGGTGCGGCTCGGCGAGATGGTCGCCTCGGCCCGGGCCGCCTTCGGCGTGCGCTTCGACCCCGTCGGCGAGCGGATGTCGCTGGTCGACGAGCGCGGGCGGATCGTCGAGGACGGCCGGGCGCTGCTGGTGCTGCTCGACCTGGTCGCCGCCGAGCGGCGCAGCGGCCGGGTGGCGCTGCCGGTCACCACCACCCGTATCGGCGAGCAGGTGGCCGCCTACCACGGCACCCAGGTCACCTGGACCACCACCTCGCCCGACGACCTGACCCGTGTCGGCCGCGAGGAGGGCACGATCTTCGGCGGCGACGGGCGCGGCGGCTTCATCGTGCCGGAGTTCAGCAGCGTCTTCGACGGATCGGCGGCCTTCGTGCGGCTGATCGGCCTGGTCGCCAGGACCCACCTCACCCTCAGCCAGATCGACGCCCGCATCCCGCGGGCGCACGTCCTCAAGCGGGACGTGCCGACCCCGTGGGCGGTCAAGGGCTCCGTCATGCGCCGCGTGGTCGAGGAGGCCGGCGAGCGGTCCGTGGACACCACGGACGGCGTGCGGGTCGTGGAGTCCGACGGGCGCTGGGTGATGGTGCTGCCCGACCCCGCCGAGGCCGTCACGCACCTGTGGGCGGAGGGCCCCGACGACACCTCCGCGCAGGCCCTGCTCGACGAGTGGTCCGAGGTGGTGGAGAGCGCCGGCCGCTGAGCGCCCGTCCCCCCGGGCTTTCGAAGAGCCCATTCGAGGGATGACGCCCCGACATGCGACGATGTCCCGCATGCCGCAGCAGCACCCCGATCGGAGCAGCCCCGCGGCCGGGGCTGCTCCGCGGCGTCCGGACGCCTCGATGTCGCTGCTCACCGACGTCATGGAGCACAGCCTCGACGAGGGCTACGCGGAGGCCGCCGCCCGCCGGGGCCGGACCGGCTCCTCGCGCCTGCCCAAGGCCCTCGGCGCCAAGCTGGGGCTCGCCGCCGGCCTCGTGCTGGCCGCGGTCGTGGTGACCCTCGGCGCGGCCCAGGCGCAGGTGTCGGCGCCCGCGGAGGCCAAGGAGCGGCAGAAGCTCATCGACCGGATCCACGACGAGACCCGCGGCGCCGACGCGCTCCAGAAGAACGTCGACGGCCTCCGGGACACCGTGGGCGCCGAGCAGCGGGCCGTGCTGCAGGACCGGGGCGCCGGCGACCGGCTGGTGGAGCTGCTGGCGGCCGCGGGCCCCGTGCACGGACCGGGCGTGGAACTCGTGGTCGACGACGCCCGCGAGGCGTCCTCGGGCGGTGACGGCGACGGCCCCCGGGAGAGCACGGGCTTCTCCGACACCGGCCGGGTCCGCGACCGCGACATGCAGCGCGTCGTCAACGGACTGTGGGCCTCGGGCGCCGAGGCGATCAGCGTCAACGGGCAGCGCCTCACCGCCCTGTCCGCCATCCGGGCGGCGGGGGAGGCCATACTGGTCGACAACAGGCCGCTGGCGCCGCCCTACACGGTGCTGGCCATCGGGGACGGGAAGCGGTTGAGCACGGCATTCCAGGACAGCGCGGACGGCCAGTACCTGCGCATGATCCAGCACGACTACGGAATCCGCGCCCGCATCGGCGTCCGGGACGACGTGCGGCTGCCCGCCGCGCCGAGCCTGATCCTGCGCTACGCCGAGCCGGCCCCGGCCGCGCCGTCGCCGGCGGGGCAGCCGTCCGGGAACGGGAAGGGTGAGAAGTGATCGCCGTACTGGGCCTCGTCGTGGGCGTCGTGGTCGGACTCGTGGTGCGCCCCGTGGTGCCCGCGGGGGTCGAGCCGTACCTCCCCATCGCCGTGGTCGCCGCGCTCGACGCCGTCTTCGGGGGCGTGCGGGCGATGCTCGACGGGATCTTCGACGACAAGGTGTTCGTGGTCTCCTTCCTGTCCAACGTGGTGGTGGCGGCGCTGATCGTCTTCCTCGGCGACAAGCTCGGGGTCGGCGCTCAGCTGTCCACCGGCGTCGTGGTGGTGCTCGGCATCCGGATCTTCTCCAACGCGGCCGCCATCCGCCGCCACGTCTTCCGGGCGTGAGCGCGCGATGAGCGACCAGCCGCCCCGCACGGGGCGCCAGCGCCTGGTGGCCGGGCTGTGGCCGCCGCGGCTGACCCGCGCCCAGCTGATCGTGGCCCTGCTGCTGTTCGCGCTGGGCCTGGGCCTGGCCATCCAGGTCCGCTCCACCAGCGACAACGACACCCTGCGCGGCGCCCGCCAGGAGGACCTGGTGCGCATCCTCACCGAGCTCGACAACCGCAGCCAGCGGCTGGAGGACGAGAAGCGGGGCCTGGAGAGCCAACGCAGCGAGCTGGAGAGCAGCTCCGACCAGGCCGCCGAGGCGCGCCGGCAGACCCAGGAGAAGGCCCAGGAGCTGGGCGTGCTGGCCGGTACGGTCGCCGCCCAGGGTCCGGGCATCCTCCTGACCGTGCGGGACCCGCACGGCGGCGTGGGGGCGGACTCGGTGCTCGACACCGTCGAGGAACTGCGGGCGGCCGGCGCCGAGGCGATACAGATCAACGGCGTGCGCGTGGTCGCCGACACCTACTTCACCGACGGTGCCGGCGGCGTGCTGATCGACGGGCACAAAGTGGCCCAGCCGTACGTGTTCAAGGTCATCGGCAACCCGCCGGATCTGGAACCGGCGCTGAACATCCCGGGAGGGGTCGTGCAGACGCTGGAGAAGGAGCAGGCCACGGCGGACGTCGTCCGGTCGCAGAAGATCGTCGTGGACGCCTTGCGGCCGTCGGAGCAGCCTGACTACGCTCGGTCATCCCAATGAGGCGGGGGGTCGGGGCATTGGTGGGGTGCTGAGTGGTGGAAACTGTGTGCAACGAGAGTTCGTCCTGCCCCACGGGCGGGTCTGCTTCTTTCAAGGGGAATCGCCCGTGAAGTTGTTTGGGAAGTTGTTCGGCAAGAGCGCGCGCCAGTCGGGTGACCCGGCCACGGCACGTCACCGCGCCCCCCGGAACGCGCCGGAGGAGGGCGGCGGCTCCGGGGAGCGCCCGCTGTTCAGGAACGAGCCGCCGCAGCAGGCCGGCGGCTACCCGGGCGCGCCCGGCGTGGCGCCTGTTGACCCCGCTTCCGCCGCCCGCATAGGTTTCGGGGAACCATCGGCCTCGAGTTCGGGTGGAGGGTTCGGCTTGCCGGTCTGCAACAGGTGCGGTCACACCAACGCGGAGGCCAGTCGCTTCTGCTCGAACTGCGGCGCCCCGCTGCGCGCGGGTGTCGGGCGCGAGGGCCTGTCGGAGACCACCTCCACCATCTCGATCTCCGGCCTGGAGGCGTACGAGGCGGAGGCCACCGGCCAGACCCCGATCCCGTCGCTGTCCCCGGAGGCGCAGGCCGCCGTGGAGGCGCTGCCGCCGGGCTCCGCGCTGCTGGTGGTGCGCCGCGGTCCGAACTCGGGCAGCCGCTTCCTGCTGGACGACGAGCTGACCACGGCCGGGCGCCACCCGCAGAGCGACATCTTCCTGGACGACGTCACCGTCTCCCGGCGGCACGTGGAGTTCCGCCGCGGCGTGGACGGCCTGTTCACCGTCGCCGACGTGGGCAGCCTCAACGGCACGTACGTGAACCGGGAGCGGATCGACTCGGTGCAGCTGGCCAACGGTGACGAGGTCCAGATCGGCAAGTACCGGCTGGTCTTCTACGCGAACATGCGGGGCTTCTGACCTCCCCCGCGCCGTGCGTGGCGGGGGAGCCTGTCAGGGAAGGTGTGCATGCCGAGAACGTCGGGCGGTGCCGGTGACGGCACCGCCATCGTTTCCGGGGGCGAGGGCGCGCTGCTGAGCATCGGAGCGGTGCTCGGCCGGCTGCGCGAGGAGTTCCCCGAGGTCACCATCTCCAAGATCCGCTTCCTGGAGGCGGAGGGGCTGGTGGAGCCGCAGCGCACACCTTCCGGGTACCGGAAGTTCAGCCCCGAGGACGTGGACCGGCTGGCCTACGTCCTGCGGGTGCAGCGCGACCACTACCTTCCGTTGCGGGTCATCCGGGAACACCTGGACGCCCTCGACCGGGGCGAGGGGGTCGCGCTTCCGCCCGCGGGGGACCCGAGAGAGCCCCTGGAGGGTGCTCTGGAGCCCGCGGCGCCCGCCGAGCTGCGGATCAGTCGGGACGAGCTGCTGGCCGCCACAGGGGCCGACGAGGGCGCCCTGGCGGAGTGGGAGTCCTACGGCCTGGTGACGGCGGGGGCCGACGGCGGCTACGAGGCCGAGGCGGCGAACATCGCCAGGCTGATCGTGGATCTCGGCCGCTTCGGCCTGGAACCGCGGCACCTGAGGGCCGTGAAGGCGGCCGCCGAGCGGGAGGCGGGCCTGGTCGAACAGGTGGTCGCTCCGCTGCGCCGGCACCGCAATCCGCAGACCCGCACCTACGCCGAGACCACCGCCCGGGAGCTGGCCGCGCTGTCCGTGCGGCTGCACGCCGCCATGGTCCACTCCGCCCTGCGGTTGAGGCTCGGCTGAGCCTTCCGGGGTGGCCGGGAAGCCACCGGGTGGCGGCACCGCCGGGCGGTCCGACTACCCAAACCCGGCAGGCACGGCCTAGGGTTGCTGTGTGAACGAGCTCGACGTTGTGGGTGTCCGGGTCGAGATGCCCTCCAACCAGCCGATCGTGCTCCTGCGAGAAGTGGGAGGCGACCGGTTCCTGCCCATCTGGATCGGGCCGGGGGAGGCGACGGCCATCGCATTCGCGCAGCAGGGCATGACGCCTGCGCGACCGCTGACTCATGACCTCTTCAAGGACGTGCTCGAGGCGGTGGGACAAACTCTCACGGAGGTGCGTATCACGGACCTGAGAGACGGTGTGTTCTACGCGGAGCTGGTGTTCGCCAGCGGGGTCGAGGTCAGCGCCCGCCCGTCCGACGCCATAGCGCTCGCCCTGCGCACCGGCACGCCGATCTACGGCAGTGACGGGGTGCTGGACGACGCGGGCATCGCGATTCCGGACGAGCAGGAGGACGAAGTGGAGAAGTTCCGCGAATTCCTCGACCAGATCTCGCCCGAGGACTTCGGTACCAGCAATCAATAAGGGGCGGTCGAGGCGGCCGAGGGCCAACCCGAGGGCGGCCGAGGGGCAAGATTGCGGCCTCGCAGGTCATTCGGATTGCCTTTCCCGTCCCGCGGTCACGCGAAACCACTCGTGGGGTGAATTTCACTCGGCGTGCCGAGCGTGGCGATCGTTGACGCACCCCTGGGGACTGCCTACCGTCAGATGGGCAAGTCCGGTGGCACGTGCGCGTGGCGTCCGGATGTGAAGGGACGGAGGGCGGCGTGAGAAGCACCGGCGACGGTTTGGCGACCGGCGGCCCGTATCCCACGAACGGCGCACTGGTCCGCGCCGCGGCCGACGCCGGCGGCGGGGGCGCACCCGACACGCCGGACGCGTCCTCGGAGCAGGTCGGCTACCGCGGTCCGGCCGCGTGTGCCGCCAGCGGCATCACCTACCGCCAGCTGGACTACTGGGCCCGCACCGGCCTGGTGGAGCCCAGCGTCCGGCCCGCCTACGGGTCGGGCACCCAGCGGCTGTACGGGTTCGCGGACGTGGTGGTGCTCAAGATCGTCAAGCGGCTCCTCGACACCGGCGTGTCGCTGCAGAACATCCGCACCGCCGTCCAGCACCTGCGCTCGGCCGGCCCCGGCGAGCTGGCCCGGATGACGCTGATGAGCGACGGCGCCACCGTCTACGAGTGCACCTCGCCCGACGAGGTCGTGGAACTGCTCCAGGGCGGCCAGGGCATCTTCGGCATCGCCGTCGGCGTGGTCTGGCGGGACGTGCAGAGCGCGCTCTCCGAGATGCACGGCGAGCGGGTCGACACGGGGGAGACGCTGATCGGCCACAACCCCGCCGACGAGCTGGCCCGCCGCCGCAACCGGGCCGTCTGAGGACTCCCGTCCCGCCACTCCGTACACGTGTACGGTAAATGTCGGCGCGGTGCGCGACGATCGTAGGTGTGAGAAGTGCGCCGACGATCCTCCACCTGGACATGGACGCGTTCTTCGCCGCGGTCGAGCAGGCGTCGAAGCCGAGCCTGCGGGGCAAGCCGGTCGTGGTCGGCGGCCTCGGACCCCGTGGCGTCGTGGCCACCGCGTCCTACGAGGCACGCGCGCACGGCGTGCACTCGGCCATGGCGACCGGCATGGCCCGCCGGCTCGCGCCCAACGCCGCCTTCCTGATCCCGCGCTTCGCGATCTACCGGCGGATCAGCGACATCGTCATGGCCCTGCTGGCCGAGGTCTCGCCCCTGGTGGAGCCGCTCAGCGTGGACGAGGCGTTCGTCGACCTGGAGGCCGGCGACCTGGCCGCCGACCCCGAGGCGGTCGCCCGCCGACTGCGGGCCGACATCCTGGCCGCCACGGGCCTGACCGCCTCCGTGGGGCTGGCCGGCTCCAAACTGCTCGCCAAGATCGCCTCCGAGCAGGCCAAGCCGGACGGCCTGGTCGTCGTGCGGCCCGGCACCGAGCAGGCCCTGCTCGACCCGATGCCCGTGCGCACCCTGCCCGGCGTCGGCCCCGCGACCGCCGAGCACCTGCGCCGGGCCGGCATCCTCACCGTCGCCGAGATCACCCGGTCCGGGGAGGCCGAGCTGATCCGGCTGCTCGGCAAGGCGCACGGCGCCTCCCTGCACGCCATGGCCGCCGGGCTCGACAACCGCCCCGTGGTCGCCGACCGGGACGTGAAGTCCATCTCGGTGGAGGACACCTTCGACCACGACCTCACCGACCGGGCGCACGTCCGCCACGAGATCGACCGGCTCGCCGCGCGCTGCGTGCAGCGGCTGCGCGGCGCCGGCCGGTCGGGGCGCACCGTGGTGGTGAAGATCCGCCGCTACGACTTCTCCACCCTCACCCGCTCCGAGACGCTGCGGGCGCCCACCGACGATCCGGGCGTGGTCCGCGAGACCGCCCGCCGGCTCGCCGAGTCCGTGGACACCACCGGCGGTGTGCGGCTGCTGGGCGTCGGCGTGGCAGGGCTGGCCGACTTCACCCAGGAGGACCTGTTCGCGCAGGCCCAGGGCGAGGGGGAGGCGGTGACCGTCCCCGACACCGGACCGGAGTTGCCGGTCAGCCCGCCGCCCCCGCCCGCGCACGAGCGCCGCTGGCTGCCCGGCCAGGACGTCACCCACACGGAGTACGGCGCCGGGTGGGTCCAGGGCAGCGGGGTCGGCCGGGTCACCGTCCGGTTCGAGGTGCCGTGGGACACCGTCCCCGGCCGGGTGCGCACCTTCCCGGTCGACGATCCCGCGCTCGGCCACACCGATCCGCTCCCGCTGGCCGCCGAGCGGGAACGGGAACGGGAGCGGGGAGGGTCCAACAACGGTGGGGATGCCGGGGATACCGGAGGTGACGGGACGGCCGGGGGCGACGCGGGCGGGAACCGGCCGGATCAGTCGTCGGCGACCTCGCCGAAGTCGCGCGGCGAGCCCTCGCCCTCACCCGAACGCGGCACCTTCATCCCGTAGTGGTGGTAGAGCTGGAGCTCCTGCTCCGGTGACAGGTGGCGGCCCACCCCGAAGTCCGGGGCGTCCCTGATGACGGACTTGGTGAACGGCACCCGCAGCGCGCCGTCCACCAGGGCGCTCGGGCCCAGCGGCACGAAGGCGTCCCGCGTGAACAGCCCGGTCCGCACCGCCGCCCACTCCGGCACCCCGGTCGCGTCGTCGAGGTAGACCTCGTCCACCGTGCCGATCCTCGTGCCGTCGCGGTCGAAGGCGCGCCGGCCGATCAGGCTGCGCGGATCGATGTCCGTCTGCACGGTTCCTCCCGTCCACGGCGATACCTGCCGACAGGCACCGACAAGTGCTCATTAACACCCAAAGGCACATCGGGTCCGGTGTCGACTCGGCCGCGCCGGTACCGGTCCTGATCTCGCTGGTAGGCTGGTGGCTGGTTGTTGACCCTGTGCGGGAGAGTCCTCCGCGATCACGCCCCCGGGCGGATGGCAGAGGCGCCGAAGGAGCAAATCCTCCCCGGAATCTCTCAGGCATCCGTACCGCACGGGCGAGGTCACTCTGGAAAGCAGGGCCTGCCCCGGCGCGACGCGGCCCCGGGACGTGTCCTCACCGACGGTGAAAGTCGCTCCTCGCGGAGCGGTGAAGCTCTCAGGTTCTGATGACAGAGGGGGAGGCCGTACGGGTGCCCGCGCCTTGGCATCCGTGAAGGTCGTAGCGGACCAGGAGGCCCCCGCACATGGTTGAACGCCGCATTCCCCTCGCCGAACTGGAAGCCGGCGTGCCCTTCGCGCGCCGCCACATCGGTCCCGACACCGAGGCGCAGGCCAAGATGCTGGCCCAGGTCGGCTACGGCTCGCTGGACGAACTGACCGACGCCGCCGTCCCCGCCGCCATCCGCAGCGCCGAGGCGCTCGGCCTGCCGTCCGCGCTCACCGAGGCCGAGGTGATCGCCGAACTGCGCGCCCTCGCCGACCGCAACCAGGTGCTGACACCGATGATCGGCCTGGGCTACTACGGCACTTTCACGCCACCGGTCGTGCTCCGCAACGTCATGGAGAACCCGGCCTGGTACACCGCCTACACCCCCTACCAGCCGGAGATCTCGCAGGGCCGGCTGGAGGCGCTGCTGAACTTCCAGACGGTGGTGGCCGAGCTGACCGGCCTGCCCACCTCCGGCGCCTCCCTGCTCGACGAGGGCACCGCGGCCGCCGAGGCGATGGCGCTGTCCCGCCGGGTCGGCAAGGGCGCCAAGGGCGGTGAGGGCGTCTTCCTGGTCGACGCCGACACCTTCCCGCAGACCGTGGCCGTGCTGCGCACCCGCGCCGAACCGACCGGCGTGGAGATCGTCGTCGCCGACCTGGCCGACGGCATCCCCGCCGAGATCGCCGAGCGCGGTGTGTTCGGTGTTCTGCTCCAGTACCCGGGCGCCTCCGGTGCCGTCCGCGACCTGCGGCCGGTCGTCGAGCGGGCGCACGAACTCGGCGCCGTCGTCACCGTGGCCGCCGACCTGCTCGCCCTGACCCTGCTCACTTCGCCCGGCGCGCTCGGCGCGGACATCGCGGTCGGCACCACCCAGCGGTTCGGCGTGCCCATGGGCTTCGGCGGCCCGCACGCCGGCTACATGGCGGTGCGCGACGCCTACGCCCGCAACCTGCCCGGCCGCCTGGTCGGCGTCTCGGTGGACGCCGACGGCGACCAGGCCTACCGGCTGGCCCTGCAGACCCGCGAGCAGCACATCCGCCGCGAGAAGGCCACCAGCAACATCTGCACCGCCCAGGTGCTGCTCGCCGTGATGGCCGGGATGTACGCGGTCTACCACGGCCCGGACGGCCTGGCCGCGATCGCCCGGCGCACCCACCGGTACGCCGCCCTGCTGGCCGCCGCCCTGCGCGCCGCCGGCGTGGAGCTCACCGAGGACGCGTTCTTCGACACCCTGACCGCCCGGGTGCCCGGACGGGCCGCCGAGGTGGTGGCCGCAGCCCGGGCCGGCGGTGTCAACCTGCGGCTGACCGACGCCGACCACGTGGGCGTCTCCTGCGACGAGACCACCGACCGGGCCGCGCTCGGCGCGGTGCTGGCCGCCTTCGGCGCCGCTGGGGCCGAGGTTGGAGAGGCCGCGGACTTCGACGCGCTGGACGCCGCCACCGGGGACGCGCTGCCGGCCGACCTGGTCCGCCGGGACGCGTACCTCACCCACCCGGTCTTCCACCAGCACCGCAGCGAGACCGCGATGCTGCGCTACCTGCGCCGGCTCGCCGACCGCGACTACGCGCTGGACCGCGGCATGATCCCGCTCGGCTCCTGCACGATGAAGCTCAACGCGACCACCGAGATGGAGCCGGTCACCTGGCCCGAGTTCGGCGCGCTGCACCCCTTCGCGCCCGCCGACCAGGCCGAGGGCTACCTCACCCTGATCCGAGGCCTGGAGGACCAGCTCGCCGAGATCACCGGCTACGACAAGGTCAGCCTCCAGCCGAACGCCGGCTCGCAGGGCGAACTGGCCGGGCTGCTCGCCGTGCGCGCCTACCACCGCGCCAACGGCGACACCGGGCGGACGGTCTGCCTGATCCCGTCCTCGGCCCACGGCACCAACGCCGCCAGCGCCGTCATGGCCGGCATGAAGGTCGTGGTGGTCAAGACCGGCCAGAGCGGCGACGTGGACGTGGACGACCTGCGTGCCAAGATCGAGCAGCACCGCGAGCAGTTGGCCGTCCTGATGGTCACCTACCCGTCCACGCACGGCGTGTTCGAGGACAACATCACCGACATCTGCGCGGCCGTGCACGACGCGGGCGGCCAGGTCTACGTGGACGGCGCGAACCTCAACGCGCTGGTGGGCCTCGCCCGGCCGGGCCGGTTCGGCGCGGACGTCTCGCACCTGAACCTGCACAAGACCTTCTGCATCCCGCACGGCGGCGGCGGGCCCGGCGTCGGCCCGGTGGCCGTCCGCGCCCACCTCGCGCCGCACTTGCCCAACCACCCGCTCCAGCCCGAGGCGGGTCCGGCCACCGGCGTCGGGCCGGTGTCCGCCGCGCCGTGGGGATCGGCCGGCATCCTGCCGATCTCCTGGACGTACGTCCGGCTGATGGGCGGGGAGGGCCTCAAGCAGGCCACCCAGATCGCGGTGCTCGGCGCGAACTACGTCGCCAAGCGGCTCGAACCGCACTACCCGGTGCTCTACACCGGTCCCGGCGGGCTGGTCGCGCACGAGTGCATCATCGACCTGCGTCCGCTCACCAAGGAGACGGGCGTCAGCGTCGACGACATCGCCAAGCGCCTGATCGACTACGGCTTCCACGCGCCGACCATGTCCTTCCCGGTGGCCGGCACGCTCATGATCGAGCCCACCGAGAGCGAGGACCTGGCCGAGCTCGACCGGTTCTGCGAGGCGATGATCGCCATACGGGCCGAGATCGACCGGGTCGGCGCGGGCGAGTGGCCGGCCGACGACAACCCGCTGCGCGGGGCCCCGCACACCGCGGCCGCGCTCGGCGGGACGTGGGACCACCCCTACACCCGCGAGGAGGCCGTCTTCCCGGCCGGGGTCTCGCCCGCCGACAAGTACTGGCCCCCGGTCCGCCGCATCGACGGCGCCTTCGGTGACCGCAATCTGGTGTGTTCTTGCCCCCCGCCGGACGCGTACGAGGGCTGACGGGAAAGAGCAGGAAGCCCGAGCAGCAGGTGGGGTGGGCTCGGACATGGCGAAGCCGGTTCTCCTGGGCTTCAGGGGAACCGGCTCGGTGGTCGGATGGCGCGCGGTGCGGTCAGGCGGCGGTCGTGATCCGGCCGGCCAGCGGGCGGTGAGGAGCGATGATCTGCCCGTCGGGCAGCAGCTCACCGGTGTCGTCGAAGACCAGCACCCCGTTGCACAGCAGACTCCAGCCCTGCTCCGGGTGGTGGGCCACGACGAGGGCGGCCTCACGGTCGGAGCATTCTGCGGTGGGGCACTGCGGCTGGTGGGTGCACATGATGGGCGGTGTCTTCCGGTTCGGTTGGTGGATGGTGCGGTCGTTCGGTGTGCCTGCGTGACTCATGTCCGACCCCCGTTGCTGATACGACCGGTCCCCATGATTGCTCGACTCGCGGCGAACCGCAGGGGTTTCTGGGATGAGGGTACTCATCGCTGGAGACGTGTGCTTCTCCTGGATGGTTGCAGTTGGACATGGCGGTGCCCGCCCTTCCGGTGACCCGGGAGGGCGGGCACGGGGGAGCGCTCAGGCCGCGGAGCCGGCCAGCGGCGGCGGCGCGAGCCGCACGGTCAGCACCGGCACCAGTTCCACCAGCCGGTAGACCCGGTGGGAGGCGATCCCGGGCGGCGCGGGGGCCAGCGGGATCAGCAGGTCGGCCGGGTCCGGCTGGGCGCTCGCCGCGTCCGTGCGCGGCTTCGCGTGCAGCCACAGCGCCAGCATGTACAGGCCCGGCACCGACAGCAGGTGCGGCTGGTAGGTGGCCGGCAGCGCCTCCGCCTGCCGCAGTGCCCGCTCGGTCGAGGCCAGGTAGGGGCCCTCGAAGAAGCGGGAGAACACCCAGCCGTCGGGGGTCGCCACGGTCTCGCCCGCCGCCACCGCCACCGCGTCCGCCTTGATATGGAACCGCCAACCGGTCAACCGCGCCTGGGGGAGAGCGCCGGTCACCGGCGCCGGTTCGAACACGTGGACGGGAAGCGGATGTTCGGCGTCCAGCGGTCCCTTGGCCGTCCGCAGGGCGGGGGTCCTGGCCTCCAGGACGGCGGTGGGGGAACTCAGCGCCGCGAGAACGCTCATCAGGGCGGGGGCGGGTGCTGGGGGTGCAAGCAGCGGCATGATGTCGCCTCTCACTGGGAGACACGTGGTGCGGGCACAGATCGGCGCGGGCGTGAGTGCGGGCGGCGGAGGTCAGTACCCGGCCAGGGGTTACTGCCCAGACAGCCCGGCGGCGGCGGGAACTTTGCCCAGTGCGCGGAGTTTATACGACGTTTGTTCGCCTTGTGTTTCCACTAGTGGCTGTCAGTATTCCCCGCAAGGCGATAATTCGCCTTCCTCGCTGCGCGGGCAGGCGGCATCGCCGCAGGTTATCGCCGTGTGCCGCATATTTCTGCGGGGCCACGGTCGGCCGGATCCCGTCGGCGCGGTTTACCCGGAGTTTACGTCCGCCGCCACTTCCGAATGTGCCGCCGGAACATGCGCGCGGACGGCCGCTACGGCCAGCCTAGCGGGTGGGGCGGCTCCAGGAGGGCGTTATCGATCAGTTGGCTGGGCATCCTCCCGTGAGGACCCCGCTCCGAGAAGGGACGTATCGATGGGGGAGAAGGTCGTGGCCGGCGCGTTCGACCTGGCCGACCGCCGGATGTACCGGCACAAGCTCCAGCAGTGCCTGACGGGACTGGAGCGACTGCTGGACGAGAAGCGGTTCGACCGGCCCCGCAATCTCATGGGGCTGGAGATCGAATTGAATCTCGCCGATTCCGGCGGACTGCCCCGCATGATGAACGAGGAGGTACTGGAGCGCATCGCCAGCCGGGATTTCCAGACCGAGCTGGCCCAGTTCAATATCGAGGTGAACATCCCGCCGCACCGGCTTTCCGGCCGCGTGATGGACCGGCTGGCCGAGGAACTGCGCACCGGCCTCGGTTACGCCGACCGGATGGCGTCCGAGGTGGGCGCGCGGATCGTGATGGTGGGAATTCTGCCCACCCTGGAGGCGCAGGACCTGGTCTCGGCCAACCTCTCCCGGGCCGACCGCTACACCCTGCTCAACGACCGCATCCTGGCCATGCGCGGGGAGGACATCACCCTCGACATCGAGGGCGTGGAGCACCTCGTCTACACCTCCGCCTCGATCGCCCCCGAGGCCGCCTGCACCTCCATGCAGATGCACCTCCAGGTCACCCCCGGCCGGTTCGCCGCCGTGTGGAACGCCGCCCAGGCGATCAGCGGCCCGCAGGTCGCGGTGGGCGCCAACTCGCCCTTCCTGTTCGGCCGTGAGCTGTGGCGGGAGACCCGCCCGCTGCTCTTCCAGCAGTCCACCGACACCCGCCCGCAGGAGCTGCGCGCCCAGGGCGTACGGCCGCTGACCTGGTTCGGCGAGCGCTGGATCGACTCGCCCCTGGAGCTGTTCGCCGAGAACCTGCGCTACTTCCCGTCCCTCCTGCCGATCTGCGACGACGAGGACCCGATGCGGGTGCTCAAGGACGGGGGCGTGCCGCAGCTGCGCGAGCTGACCCTGCACAACGGCACCATCTACCGCTGGAACCGGCCGGTCTACCAGGTCGTCGAGGGGGTTCCCCACCTGCGGGTGGAGAACCGGGTGATGCCCGCCGGCCCCACGGTCGCCGACGTCATCGCCAACGCGGCCTTCTACTACGGGCTGGTGCGCTCGATCGCGGAGGCGTCCCGCCCGGTCTGGCAGCGGCTGCCGTTCGGCGTGGCGGCGGCCAACTTCGACGCGTCCTGCCGGCACGGCATCGACGCCGTGCTGCACTGGCCGCGCGGGCGCGGCAGCACCCTGACCGAGATCCCGGCCGCCGACCTCATCCGGGACGAACTGCTGCCGCTGGCCGCCGCCGGGCTGGACGGCTGGGGCATCGACCCGGTCGACCGCGACCTGTACCTGGGCATCATCGAGGAGCGCTGCCGGCGCCGCACCAACGGCGCGGAGTGGCAGGCCACGACCTTCCACCGGCTGCTCGGCCGGGGCCTGGACCGCAGGGCGGCGCTGGCCGCGATGACCCAGCGGTACCGCGAACTCTCCTTCGAGGGCGACCCCGTGCACACCTGGCCGTAGACCGGCCCGGCCGCCCGGACCCGCCCCGACCGGGCGGGTCCGGCGCCACCGCGGGGGGTGCCTGCGCACCTCGGGACGCGATCTTCGTATCTTTGAGACCCCTGTCGTGCGCGCACCGGGCGCCCGACGCGGGGACGAGGACACCGGAGGACCGCGTGGTCGCAGAGGCAGAGACCGGACAGCTCGAAGCGCCGTGGGAAGCGCGCACCCTGCGCAGCGAGACCCTGGTCGTGCTCGCCGTGTCGCTCGGCGCCAGCGGGGTGTCCGCGCTCATCAGCTTCCTCGGGTCGGTGACGCAGCCCGGCGCGCTGAAGAACCAGGCCGCCACCCTCGTCGGCACCCAGGCGCCCGGCCGCCCCTGGCTCGACCTGGCCTGGCAGCTCTTCTCCATCGCCAGTGCGCTCGCCCCGGTGGCCCTGGTCGCCCACCTGCTCGCCCGGGAGCGGGTCGGCCTGCCCGCGATCGGCTTCGACCTCACCCGCCCGCGCCTCGACCTGGCCCGCGGCGCGCTCGTCGCGGCCGTCATCGGCGGCACCGGCCTCGCCTTCTACCTCGGCGTGCGGGCCGCGGGCTTCAACCTCACCGTGGTGCCCGAGTCGCTGCCGGACGTGTGGTGGAAGATCCCGGTGCTGATCGGCTCCGCCGTGCAGAACGCGGTGCTCGAAGAGGTCATCGTGGTCGGCTATCTGCTGCGCAGGCTCGGCCAGTTGGGCTGGTCGCCGAACGCCGCCCTGGCCGCCAGTGCCGTCCTGCGCGGCTCGTACCACCTCTACCAGGGGCTCGGCGGCTTCGTCGGCAACATGGTGATGGGCGTCGTGTTCGTGCTGCTGTACCGCCGCTGGGGCCGGGTCGGCCCGCTGGTGGCCGCCCACTCCCTCATCGACACGGTCGCCTTCGTCGGCTACGCGCTGCTCGCCGGCAGGGTCGGCTGGCTGCCGACGGGCTGAACCGGGTCCGTCCCGCAAGCGGCGGCGGTGCGGCCCTCAGGGGACGGCGTGCAGTTCGCCGTCGACGACGGTGACGGCCGAGCCGGTGAGCAGGACGCGGTCGCCGGACAGTTGGGTGCGGACCAGGCCCGTGCGGGCGGACGCCTGGAGCCCGGTGAGCGTGTCCGAGCCGAGCCGGCCGGACCAGAACGGCGCCAGCGCGGTGTGCGCGCTGCCCGTGACGGGGTCCTCGTCGATCCCCACCGCCGGGAAGAAGCCGCGCGAGACGAAGTCGTACCCGCCCGCCGGGTCCGCGGCCGCCGCCGTGGCGACCACTCCCCGCCGCGAGACGCGGGCGAGGGCGCGGAAGTCCGGGGCCAGCGCCCGCACGGCCGCCTCGTCGGCCACCTCCACCAGCAGGTCGCCGCAGTCCGGGCCGGTGTCCAGCACGGTCAGCGGCTCGGCGCCGAGGGCGTCCGCGAGCCCGTCCGGCGCGGCAACCGGCGTCAGCGGGGCGGCGGGGAAGTCCAGGGTGACCGTCCCGTCCCCGTGCGCGTCGGCCGTCAGCACGCCGGAGAGGGTGCGGAAGCGGACCGGCCCGCTGCCCAGGCCCGTCGTGCGCAGCACGTGCGCCGTGGCCAGCGTCGCGTGCCCGCACAGCCGTACCTCGGTCGTCGGGGTGAACCAGCGCAGCGCCCAGTCCGCGTCCTCGTCCCCGCCGCCGGGCAGCGGGTGCGCGAACGCCGTCTCGGAGAGGTTGAGCTCCGCGGCGACCCGCTGGAGCCAGCCGTCGGCGGGGAAGCCGTCGGCGTCGAGGAGCAGCACCCCGGCGGGGTTGCCGGCGAAGGGGACGTCGGTGAAGGCGTCGACGATTCGGATCCGCATGCGGCGAGCGTAGGGGGAGCGCGGGGTGGCGGGAAGACAACGTTCCCGGACGCGCGCGGTGGCCCCGCCCGGCGCGCGGTCGTACGGTACCGGTCCTGACGGGACGCTCCGCGGGGGAAGCAGGGGGAGGAGCGACCGGGGAGGCACGGCACGCCGGGCGGGAGGTACGCAGTGCTGCGGGTCCACTTCACCGACGCCGACCTCGCCCTGGTGCGGGTCGCGCGCGGTCCCGACCCTTTGTGGGAGACGGTGCTCGCCCTGTACCGGCTCGCCGAGCCGGACGGCCCCGCGCCGGTGTTCGGCCGCTGGCGGCTGCGCGCGCTGAGCGAGATCGCCGACCGCCGGCTGGCCCCGAAGGCCCGGCTGCTGACCACCCTCGTACCGCCCGAGCCGGCCCACTTCCCCGACTTCCTCACCCCGCCGGAGGCCGCGCAGGGGCTGTCGGCGGGACTGGCCGCGCTGCGCTCCACGCCCAGGCGGCGGCTGCGCGCCGAACTGGACCGTCTCGACGGCTTCCGCCGCCCGCCCCGCTCGGCGGCCGGCTGGCTGAGCGACCTGGCGAACGGGGACCGGCGGCGGCTGGACGAGGTGGCCGAGGCCCTGCGCGGCCTGTACGAGGCGGTGATCCGCCCCGACTGGACCGGGGCGGCCGCCGGCGTCGCCGCCGACCGGGCCGGCCGCACCCGCGCGCTGCTCGACGGCGGCGTGCACGGGCTGCTGCGCTCCCTTCGGCCGGCCGCGCGCTGGGAGCCGCCGGTCCTGCACGTCCGCTGTCCCGTCGACCGCGACCTGTACCTGCGCGGACGCGGGCTGCACCTGGTGCCGTCGTGGTTCTGCTGGCGGACGGCCGTGGCGCCGGCCGACCCCGACCTGCCGCCGGTGCTGGTCCACCCGGTCGACCACGCCGTCGAGGGCGCGAGCACGGCCGGCGGAGGCCGGGCCGCCGCGCTGTCCGCCCTGCTCGGCCCGACCCGGGCCCGCGCGCTGGCCCGGCTGCGCGACCCGGCCACGACCGGAGAGCTGGCCGGCCGGCTCGGGCTGTCCGCGGGCGCCGCCAGCAAGCATGCCAAGGCGTTACGGGAGGCGGGCCTGGTCGTCTCGCGCCGGGACGGCGCCGGCGTGCTGCACACGCTCACCCCGCTCGGCGCCGCCCTGCTGTCCGGGGAGCTGCCGCCCGCCCCGCGCTGAGCGCGCCGCGGGGCGTTCACGCACCCGTCGCTTTCCCGCCACCTTTTCCGCCACCTTTTCCACCGGTGGAAAGGGCCTGGACGGCGGGCCCGGGCCGGGGCTATGAAACATCCTCCGTGCCCGCGCGCAATTGCGCGGGCGCGCACGCCGGTTCGGGGCGGACCGCCGCCTTCCGCCCGTCCGGCGGCCGAGCCCCGCGCGGGGCCCGATGCCGCCGCCCGTTGGACCCGACAGGAGGGGGAGGGCCCAACGGGCGGCCTTTCGCGCGGGCGCGGCTGCGGTGCCGCCACCCGTTCGCGGGCACGGCGATGAGTTCGCGCCGGTCCGGCGGTCAGCACGGGTGCACAGGGAAATCCGGCCCGGAGTTCCCGCACCCGGAAGGCAGAGCCATGGCCAAGCTGATCGTCACCGCATTCGTCACCATGGACGGCGTCATGCAGGCCCCCGGCGGTCCCAACGAGGACGTCGACGCGGGCTTCGAGCACGGCGGCTGGCAGGTCCCGTACGTCGACGAGGACTTCATGGAGCTCATGACGGGGGTCTTCGAGCACGCGGCCGACCACCTGCTGCTCGGCCGCCGGACCTACGACATCTTCGCCGCGCACTGGCCCCGGGTCACCGACCCGCAGGACCCGATCGCCGTGAAGCTCAACTCCATGCCCAAGCACGTGGCCTCGCGAACCCGCCGCAGCCTGGACTGGAACAACTCCCACCAACTGGAGGGCGAGGCCGGCCGGGCCGTCGCGCGGCTGAAGGAGGAGGCCGACGGCGTGATCATGACGCAGGGCAGCGGCGACCTCATCGCCACCCTCCAGCGCCAGGACCTCGTGGACGAGTACCGGCTGCTGGTCAACCCCGTGGTCCTCGGCACCGGCAAGCGGCTGTTCTCCGAGGGCGCCGCGCCGGTGGCCTGGCGGCTCACGGAGTCCCGCGCCACCGGTGTCGGCGTGCAGTACTGCGCCTACGAGCGGGCGGGCGAGCCGGAGTACGGCTCCTTCATGCTCGACGACCAGGGCTGACACCCGGCCGGCGACCGGGCCGCGTGGGGGCTTCTCCCGCCCGTCCGGCGGATGCTTGTCATAAGAACAGTTCCGATATATCGTTGAGGCATCGTGAACGATCACAGATGCAACGACGAAAGGACTTTCCCATGCACACCCACGGACCCCGTGCGCACGAGCACGGACACTGCGGCCCCGGCCACACCGGATGGGGCGAGCGCGAGCGGCTGAGGGCGGCCTTCGGGCCGTTCGGACCGGCCTTCGGCGGGCCCTTCGGGCCCGGCGGCCGAGGGCGCGGCGGACCGCGCGGGCGCGCCAGGCGCGGCGACGTCCGCGCGTCGATCCTGGCGCTGCTCAAGGACCGGCCGATGCACGGCTACGAGATGATCCAGGAGATCGCCGAGCGCAGCGGCGGCGCGTGGAAGCCGAGCCCCGGCTCGGTCTACCCGACGCTCCAGCTGCTCGAGGACGAGGGCCTGATCACCAGCTCCAGCGAGGGCGGCAAGAACCTCTTCACGCTCACCGACGCCGGCCGCACCGAGGCCGAGGCGGGCCCCGAGGCGCCCTGGGAGGAGGCCGGCCGCGGCGTCGACTGGGACGCCCTCAACGAGGTGCGCAAGGCCGGCGGCGGGCTGATCGAGGCCTTCCGCCAGGTCTGGGTCGCCGGCACCCCCGACCAGCGCGCCAAGGCGCTGACCGTGGTCAACGAGGCCCGCAAGCGGCTCTACCTGATCCTCGCCGAGGACGAGGAGACCGACGGCCGGACCGACCCGGCATGACCCCGCGGCGCCCGGCACCCACCGGGACCGCCCCCACCGGCCCCGCCCGACGCGCCCCGCGCTCCCGGGCGGGGTCGGTGCCGTTCCCGCCGTGCGGGCGTCAGTCCCGCGCCGACCCGCTGGATCCGCGGACCAGGAGCCGGGTGGGCACGATGTGCGGCGCGGCCGGCTGCCGGGCCGCGCCCGGCTCCGCGTCCAGCAGGCCGCGCAGCGCGGCGACCGCCGCCTCGCCCAGCGCCCGCTGGTCCTGCGCCACGGTGGTGAGGGCCGGGCGGACCAGGGAGGCCGCGTCGATGTCGTCGAACCCGACCACCGCCAGGTCGCCCGGCACCGACAGCCCGGCGTCCGCCGCCGCGTGCATCGCGCCGATCGCCATCTGGTCGCCCGCCGCGAAGATCGCGGTCGGCGGCTCGGCCAGGGACAGCAGCCGGCGGGCGGCCGCCTGCCCGCTGCCGAGGAAGAAGTCGCCCTCGGCCACGTACTCCTCGGGCACCGGCAGGCGCAGGCGCAGGCACGCCCGCCGGTAGCCCGCGAGGCGTTCGGCGGCCGGCGGCAGGTGCAGTGGCCCGGTGACGGTGGCGATCCGGCGGTGGCCCAGCGCGTGCAGGTGCTCCACGGCGGCCTCCGCGCCGGCCGCGTTGTCGGAGCTGACCCGCACCGTGTGCGGCCCGGTGAAGGCCGTGTCGATGCCCGCGCACGGCACCGGGGAGGCGGCGAGCGCGCGCAGGCAGCGGTCGTCCGGCGGCGTGGTGAGCACGATGACGCCTTCGAGGTTGTGCCGCCGCACCGCCTGGAGGTAGGCGCTGTCGGGGTCGTCGGCGCCCGCCGTCGTCAGCAGCATCAGGTGGTAGTCCGCCTCGGACAGCGCGGTGCGCACCGCGCTCAGCATGCCGAGCAGGAACGGGTTGTGCCGGCCCTGCGCCTCCTGCCCGCTGTCCCAGACCAGCCCGATCGTGTCCGAGCGGCGCCGCACCAGCGTGCGGGCCGGCTCGTTGGGCGCGTACCCCAACTCGCTGGCCAACTGCCGGATCCGCGCCCTGGTCGCCTCGCTCACCTCGGCCCGGTCGTTGAGCGCGCGCGAGACGGTGGCGGTCGAGACCCCGCTGCGGCGGGCGAGTTCACGGATGTTCACGAAGTAGCCGTTCTGCGCGATCGGACAGGGCTGACGTGCGGGAAGGCGCCGCTGTCAGCCTGCTGCAAAACCGCTCCCGCGTACAGTCTTGACGACCTGTGGGGGCGCCGACAGACTTCGCCGTTCGGAAACGTTTACGGCACTGCGGTCCCGAATTGCCGGGACCGTCCCCCAACAGGAACGGGACTCCTGAGATGCCAGCGAACGCACGACGACTCAGTTCCAGAGGGCTGGTGACCCTCGCCACCGCGGCCGCCTGCGTCGCCGCCGTCGCGTCGGTGCCGGCCACCGCCGGTGACAACCCGACGTACACCAACCCCAACGCGCCGGTCGCCGTGCGCGTCAACGACCTGCTGCACCGCATGACGCTCGACGAGAAGATCGGTCAGATGGACCAGATCTCCGTGGTGAACATGCAGGGCGACTGCCAGTGGAGCGGCGGGGAGCTCACCCCGTCCTGCATGGACGACGTGCTGGTGAAGAACGCGGCCGGCTCGGTGCTCTCCGGCGGCGGCGCGGGACCTGCGGCCAACACCCCGGGGAACTGGGCGAAGATGGTCGACGCCGTCCAGGAGTACGCGGTCAAGAACTCCCGCCTGCACATCCCGGTCCTCTACGGCGTGGACGCGGTGCACGGGCACAACAACGTGCTCGGCGCCACGATCTTCCCGCAGGAGATCGGCATGGGCTCCACCTGGGACCCCTCGCTGGTCAAAGCCGAGGGCGCCGCCGCCGCCCGGTCGGTCGCCGCCACCGGCATCGACTGGAACTTCGCCCCGGTCGCCGACATCGCCCGCGACCAGCGCTGGGGCCGCTACTACGAGACGTACGGCGAGGACCCGCTGCTGTCCGGCACGCTCGCCGCCGCCGCGGTCAAGGGTGTCCAGGGCGCGGACGGCGCCAAGAACGTCGCCGCCACCGTCAAGCACTTCGCCGGCTACGGCGAGCCCGGCAACGGCCACGACCGGGTGCCCGGCGACGAGTCCGTGCGCTACCTCCAGGACACCCTGCTGCCCTCCTACAAGGCCGCCATCGACGCCGGGGCCAAGACCGTGATGGTCAACTCCGGTGCCATCAACGGGATTCCGTGCACCGCCTCGCACTACCTGCTCACCGACGTGCTCCGCGAGCAGTGGGGCTTCCAGGGCGTCGTGGTCAGCGACTGGCAGGACGTGCGCGCCCTGCAGACCTCCTACCACGTCGCCGCCGACTACCCCGAGGCGATCGCCAAGGCCGTCAACGCGGGGCTGGACATGGCGATGGAGCCCTACGACGCGCAGGGCTGGAGCGACGGCCTGCGCACCGCCGTGCAGCGCGGCCTGGTCTCGGTCGCGCGGATCGACCAGTCGGTCAAGCGCATCCTGACCCTGAAGTTCCAGCTCGGCCTCTTCGAGCACCCCTACGTGGACGCCTCCAAGGCCGACGCCCGGGTGCTCGGCGCCGACACCGCCCTGGCCCGGCAGGCGGCCGACGCATCGCAGGTGCTGCTGCGCGACGACGGGGGCGTGCTGCCCGTCTCCTCCGACGCCAAGAAGATCGTCGTGGCCGGCTCCTACGCCGACGACATCAACGACCAGGTGGGCGGCTGGACCGTGGGCTGGCAGGGCGTGCCCGACGGGGTGACGCTGCCGGGCACCACCGTGCTCCAGGGCATCGAGGAGGCCGCCCCGTCCGGCACCCAGGTGGTGCGGGCCAAGACCGCCGCGGACGCCGTCGCCCAGGCCGCCGACGCGGACCTCACCGTCGTGGTGGTCGGGGAGAAGGCCGCCGCCGAGGGCGCGGCGGACAGCCCGCGGCCCGAACTGAGCGCGGACCAGCAGGCGTTGGTGAAGTCGCTGAAGGCGACCGGCAGGCTGGTGGTCACCGTGGTGCTGGCCGGCCGCCCGCTGGTGCTCGGCGACGCCGACGGCACGCAGGGCCTGCTGATGTCGTGGCTGCCCGGCGGCGAGGGCGGCCACGCGGTCGCCGACGTGCTCTTCGGCAAGGTGAACCCGAGCGGTCGCCTCAGCGCCTCGTGGCCCAAGGACATCGGCAACGAGCCGCTGTACTACCAGCAGCTGCCCGGCACCAACTCCGGCCCCGAGTCCTCCTACGACGCCGACTACCCCTTCGGCGCGGGCCTGTCCTACACCACCTACGCCTTCGACTCGGTCACGGCGGCCTCGGCGGCCGTGCGCGCCAAGGACACCGTCAAGCTGTCCGTGCGGGTGACGAACTCCGGTGACCGGGCCGGCGACCTGGTCGTGCCCGTCTACGTCTCCCGGCCGTCCGACGACGTGCTGACGCCCACGCGGAAGCTGGTCGCCTTCACCAAGGTGCACCTGGCCGCCGGGCAGTCCCGCACGGTCGCGCTCGACGTGCCGCCGGGCGAACTGGCCGTCACCCCCGGCGACATCGACGGGGGCGGCCGGCCGCGGGTCGAGCCGGGCGCCTACACCTTCACCGCGGGCACGCGGACCACGACGGTGACCGTGCGCTGAACCCGGTGCCCGTCCGGTGGGCGCGCTGCGTGCCACCGGCGGGCGGAACCGCGCCGGGCCGCGGGCGGGCCGACCCGCCCGCGGCCCGGCGTCCGCGGTCTGATGGGGTGGCGGAGATCGGCGGGCCCCAGGCGGTCCGCGGGGCCGCCCGGCCGTCGGGCGGCACGGTGAGGAGGACGCGTGGGCGCGACCAGCGGCGGGAGCGGTACGGGGACGGGCCCGGGCGGGTGGGACGACGCGGCGCTGCTCGCCCGGGCCCGCGCGGCTCCGGTGCTCGCCGGGCCGCTGCCCTCCTTCGACCCCGCGCACGCGCCCGACAGCCCCGGGCCGCTGTTCGCCGCGTGGCTGGACCGGGCGCTGGCCGACGCCGTCCCCGAACCCCACGTGATGACGCTCAGCACGGCGGCCCCGGACGGCCGGCCCTCCGCCCGGGTGCTCATGCTGCGCGGCATCGACACCGCCGGGTGCGCGTACGACTTCGCCTCCGACTCCGGCAGCCCCAAGGGCCGCGACCTGGCCGCCAACCCCCGTGCCGCGCTGACCTGGTACTGGCCCGCGCACGGCCGGCAGATCCGGATGGCCGGGCCCGTCACCGTGCTCGGCCCGGCCGACACCGCGCGGGACTTCCGCGGCCGCGGCGAGCGCGCGCGGGTCGCCGGCTTCATCGGGGCGATGAGCGCGCCGCTGGCGGGGCCGCAGGAGTACGCGCGCGAGGAGGCGGCCGCCCGCGCGCTGGTGGCCGCCGAGCCCGACCGGGTGCCCGCGGGGCACACGCTCTACCGGCTGCGCGCCGAGGAGGCCGAGTTCTTCCAGGCCGACCCCGGGCGCTTCCACCTGCGGCTGAGCTACCGGCACGCGCCCGAGGGGGAGGGCTGGACCCGGACGCTGCTGTGGCCGTGACGGCCGCGGCTGTCAGTGGCATCCAGGGATGACGCTCCTGTCGTCGGCTGTCATGATGTGCCGATGCGCACAACTCACGGCCGAGGCGGCGGACTCGGGCTCGCCCTGCTGTCCGCGGTCGCCTTCGGCGGTTCCGGGGTGGCGGCCAAACCGCTGATCGAGGCCGGCTTCAGCCCGCTCCAGGTGGTGTGGATGCGGGTCGCGGGCGCCGCGCTCGTGCTGCTGCCGGTCGCGGTGCGGCACCTGGACCTGCCGCGGCGGCGGCCTGGGCTGGTGGCCGGGTTCGGGCTGCTGGCGATCGCGGGCTGTCAGGCGCTGTACTTCGTGGCCGTCGCCCGGATCCCGGTGGGCGTCGCGATCCTCGTGGAGTACCTCGGGCCCGCGCTGCTGCTGGGCTGGGTGCGGTTCGTGCAGCGGCGGCCGGTCCGGCGGGCCGCCGTGATCGGGGTCCTGCTGGCCGTCACCGGCATGGGCAGTGTCGTGGAGGTCTGGTCGGGGCTGGCCTTCGCGCCCCTGGGACTGCTCAGCGCGTTCGGCGCGGCCTGCTGCCAGGTCGGCTACTTCGTGCTGGGCGACTCGGGGGCGTCCGCGCCGGAGGACGGCGACGGGACTCCCGGCCCCGCGGAGGTGCCCGACCCCGTCGCCGTCATCGCCCACGGCCTGCTGGTGGCCACCCTCGTGCTCACCCTCCCCGCCCGGCCGTGGGACATCGACTGGGCCGGGCTCGGCCGGCAGGCGGCCCTCGGCACGCACGAGGTCCCCGCCGCGCTGCTGGTCGGCTGGATCGTCCTGATCACGACCGTGGTCGCCTACCTCTCCGGCGTCGTCGCCGTCCGCCGCCTGACGCCCCAGGTGGCCGCGGTGGTCGCCTGCCTCGAAGCGGTCGTCGGCACCGTGCTGGCCTGGCTGCTGCTGGGCGAGCACCTCGGGCCGGCCCAACTGGCCGGCGGCTTCCTCGTGCTGGCCGGCGCGCTCACCGCGCAGACCGCCACCCCGGGCCGCCGGAGCGCGCCGCCCGAACCCCAACCGCTCGCCCCCGCCCCGCCGTACGCCGTGCCCGTGCCGAACCCCGATCCCGCGCCCGTGCCGACTCCCGAACCCGCGCCCGCCGTCCCCGACGGCCCGGCGCCCGCGCACCCGGCACCGTAGACCGCCGCGCGGGCGGATAGAGTGCGGGCGTGCACTCGACCGTGCTTCCGCCTCCCGCCGCCTGAGGCGCGGGCGGCGCGACCCACAGGAACCCGAGCCGGGCACTCCGCCGACGGAGCCGCCCGGGCGAGTGCCGCTGCCCGCAGACGGTGACCCAGACGTCCTCACCTCTTCGCGGGAGACCTTCCTTGGCTGTCAAGGACATCCAGCACGCCCACCCGGTGGACCGGGTCGGGCTGCCCGCCGCACGCGGGCTGACCTACGTCGTGTTCGCCGCCACGGCGTGGGGCACGGCGGGAGCGGCCGCCGCGCTGCTCTTCACGGCGAGCGGCATGGGGCCGTTCGCCCTGACCTTCTGGCGGGCGGCCGGCGGCTTCCTGCTGCTCCTCGCGGTACGCGTGCTGCGCCGCCACCGCGTCGCGCGCTCCACCCGTCCGGCCCGCCCCGGTCCGGCTTCCCGCCGGCGCGAGGCGGTGCGGATCCTGCTCGTCGGGACCGGCCTGACGGTGTTCCAGACCGGGTACTTCTGCGCGGTCCGCTCCACCGGCCTCGCCGTCGCCACCGTGGTCACGCTGGGCTCGGGCCCCGTGCTGATCGCCCTGGTCGCCCGGTTCACCATGGGTGAGCGGCTCGGCCGCGGCGGGATCGCCGCGGTGGCCGGCGCGCTGGCCGGCCTCGGCGTGCTGGTGCTCGGCGGCGGGGGAGCGTCGGTGCGCCCGGCCGGGGTGGCGATCGCCGTGCTGTCCGCCTCCGGGTACGCCGGAGTCACCCTGCTGACCCGGTGGTACGGGCGGCTGGGCAGCGGGGCGGACCCGCTGGACACCTCGCTGTGGTCCTTCGGGATCTGCGCGGTGGCGGTGCTGCCGGCGGGCTGCGCCGAGGGGCTCCTGCCGCCCGCGGCGCATTTGGGCCGCACGCTGCTCCTGATGGTCTACCTCGCCTCGGTGCCCACCGCCTTCGCCTACGCGCTGTTCTTCGCCGGCGCGGCGGTGCTGCGGGCGGCGACCGTCTCGGTGGTCGCGCTGATCGAGCCGGTCTCCGCGGCGGCCATCGCCGTGCTGCTGCTCGGCGAACGGCTCACCGCCGCCGCGCTGCTCGGCACGGTGGTGCTGCTCACCGCCGTGGCCGCGCTGGCCTGGGAGGAGGCCCGGCAGCCCGGGAGCGCCCTGCCGGCGTCCCCGGCGACCTGACCGGCTGACGGGCGGGCCGCCCGTCAGCCCTCCCGCGCCTCCAGCCGGCGCAGCTGGTGGGCGCGGGCGGCGGCGTCGCGCGGGGCGTCCCGCTCGGCGAGCAGCCCGGTGACCCGGCGCCGGACCTGCTCGGGTTTGTTACCGCCGAACTTGAACTTCGCGCGGACCTCGGTCACTTCCACCCGCACACCGCGGATCCCCGGCAGCAGCCGGGCGAACGGCCCGCCGGCCGCCTCGATGGGCCCGGTACCGCCGTCGGGCTGGAAGTGCCCGAGCTGGCGGCGCAGCAGCTCCGCCTTCTGCTCGGGATCGTCCACGACGCGCGCCGTGCCGTACAGGTGGACGGCCGCGTAGTAGCTGGTGGGCGTGCCCTCCGACGGGGCGCCGTCGAGCGGGGCGTGCCAGGGGCCGGGGATGTACGCGTAGTCGTCGACGACGCCGAGCGTCACCCGCGGCGAGGCCTCCAGGGCCGCCCACAGCGGGTTGGGCCGGGCCAGGTGGAGCAGCACCTCGCCCCGTTCGCCGGGCACCGGGTCGTACGCGAAGTGCACCGGCTGGACGAACGGAGGCTCGCCGCCGAGGCCGTTGACGGCGAGCTGGCCGAAGTCGTGGCCGGCCAGCCAGCCCCGCCACTCGGCCTCGTCGGCGGCCGCGTCCCAGGGGTGGATCAGCATCAGCGCGCCCCGGTGCCGCGCGGGGCACCCGGCGCCAGGTAGCCGGGCAGGGCCACCGACGGGTCGAGGCCGTCGGCCGCGACCGGCGTCCCGTAGGCGGGGGCGACCGGCACCACACCCGTCCAGTACGGCAGCGCCAGATCCTCCGGGTCGTCGCTGGGGCCGCCGGCCCGCACCTTCGCGGACACCTCGGCCAGCTCCACGCTGATCACGGCGGTCGCGGCCAGCTCCTTGGCGTCGGCCCGGCGGGAGTCCGCGGACCGGCCCGGCACGGCCTGGTCCACGATCGCGTCCAGCGCCAGTGCCCGCTCCTCGGGGTCCGTGACCTGGTGGGCGGTGCCGTGCACGATCACCGAGCGGTAGTTGACCGAGTGGTGGAAGGCGGCCCTGGCCAGCACCAGCCCGTCCAGGTGCGTCACGGTCACGCAGACCTCGAGGCCCGGGTCGGCCCCCGCGCCCCGCAGCGGGCGCGAACCGGTCGACCCGTGCAGGTAGAGCCGCTCGCCGCACCGCGCGTACAGCGTGGGCAGCACCACGGGAGCGCCGTCGCGGACGAAGCCGAGGTGGCACAGGTACCCCTGGTCGAGGATCGCGTGCACCAGCTCCCGGTCGTACGAGGCGCGTTCGCGCAGCCGGGTCGGGACGGTGCGGTTCGTGGACGGGTAGGCCGGCCCGGCGGCGGGGTCCGGCACCGCGGCGTGGGCCGGGGGTATCGGGGACGCGGTGGTCATCGGCGCCATCCTTTGAACTAGTGCATACTGTCCTTTGTGCTAGGAGATTATCGGATCACCGGTCGCGGCGCATCGGCAATCGCGGCCGACATCGAGGGCGCGGTCGGCTCGGGCGCGCTGCCCCCCGGCGCCGCCCTGCCGCCGCTGCGCGACCTCGCCCGCGACCTCGACGTCAACCCCAACACCGTGGCCGCCGCCTACCGGCTGCTGCGCGACCGCGGCGTCATCGAGACCGCCGGCCGGCGCGGCAGCCGGATCAGGGCCCGCCCGGCCACCGCACCCCGCGACGAGATCCGGATCGACGTGCCGGCCGGCGTCCGGGACCTGTCCACCGGCAACCCCGACACCGCCCTGCTGCCCTCACTGGCGACTGCCCTCGCCGACGCCGCGGCCCACCACGCCACCGACCCGGGGCTCTACGGCGGCCCGCCCGTCGACGCGGAACTCGCCCGCCTCGCCCGGGCCGCCTTCGACGCCGACGGTGTGCCCGACGGACCGATCGCGCTCACCTCCGGCTCCCTGGACGCCATCGAACGCGTCCTGGCCGCTCACCTGCGCCCGGGCGACGCCGTGGCCGTCGAGGACCCGGGCTGGGGAAGCGTGCTCGACCTCGTCCCCGCGCTCGGGCTGCGGCCCGTGCCCGTCGCCGTGGACGACGACGGCCCGGTCGGCGCCGACGTGGCCCGCGCGCTGGCGTCGGGCGTACGCGCCCTGGTCGTCACCGACCGCGGCCAGAACCCCACCGGCGCCGCCCTCTCCGCCGCCCGCGCCGCCGAACTGCGCCGGCTCCTGACCGGCCACCGCGAGGTGCTGGTCATCGACGACGACCACGTGCACGGGCTGGTCGAACTCCCGCTGCACTGCCTGTCCGGCGTCACCGACCACTGGGCGCTGATCCGCTCCACCGCCAAGGCGTACGGCCCGGACCTGCGACTGGCCGTCTACACCGGCGATCCCGTCACCGTCGACCGGGTGCGGGGCCGGCACCGGCTCGGCGCCGGCTGGGTCAGCCACCTCCTCCAGCGGGCCGTGGTCCACCTCTGGCGGACCGGCGCCGTGGACGTCCCGGCCACCGCCCGCGCCTACGGGGCCCGCCGAGAGGCACTGCTGGCCGCCCTCGCCGGGCGCGGCGTCACCGCGCACGGGCGCAGCGGCATGAACGTGTGGGTGCCCGTGCCCGACGAGACCGGGGCCGTCACCGGCCTGCTCCAGCGCGGTTGGGCGGCCGCACCCGGCGCCCGCTTCCGGCTGCGCTCCGCCCCCGGCGTCCGGCTCACGGTCTCCCCGCTCGACGCCGAGGACATCGAGCCGCTCGCGGACGCGGTGGCCGACGCGCTCCGCCCGGCGGGGGCCGGCCGCTACGGCTGACGGCCCGGGGCGCCCGCGTCAGCCCGCCCGGGACGCCCTCGGCCGCAGCTGCGTGAGCGCGGCACCCACCAGGATGACCGCCGCGCCCACCGGCTCGTTCCAGCTCAGGGTCTCGCCCAGCAGCAGCACACCGGCGGCCGTGGCCACGATGGGTATCAGGTACGTGACCATCGCCCCGATCGTCGGGCCCTTCTCGGCCACCAGCCCGTACTGGATCAGGAAGGCGACCCCGGTGCCCAGCGCGCCCAGCGCCAGCACCGACAGCACGGACTTCGCCGGATACGAGGACGGCATCGAGGTGAAGAACGGGGTGACCAGCAGCAGTTGCAGGGTGCCGAGCGCCAACTGGCAGGAGGACATGGCCAGGTTGGAGCTGCCGGTGCCGGCCAGCGTGCGCCGCACGTACGCCCAGCCGACCGCGTAGCTCACCGACGCGGTCAGCGCCATCAGCGTGCCCTTGGGGTCCTGGCCGGAAAAACCCTGCCAGGCGCCGAGCACCGTGAGCACGCCGGCGAAGCCGATCCCCACCCCGGCGAACCGCTGCCGCGAGGGCCGGTCCTCCGACAGCGCCACCAGCGAGACCAGCATCGAGAACAGCGGGGTCGCCGCGTTGCACATCCCGGCCAGCATCGACGGGATGGTCTGCTCGGCCGTGGCGAAGAGGGTGAACGGCAGCGAGTTGAGCAGGAAGGCGGCCACCGCCAGGTGCAGCCAGACGCGCGGCGAGCGCGGCAGCCGCTCCCGCTTGACCGCGACCGCGATGGCCAGCACCGCGGTGCCGAAGACCATTCGGCCGAGCGTGACCTGGAGCGGGGCGAACGCCTCGTTGCCCACCTTCATGAACAAAAAGCTGAAGCCCCACACCAGCCCGAGCGCGACGAACCGGATCCGCCAGTCCAGCAGTCGCCCCAACGCCGAGGCGCGCGCGGGTGCTTCGGCCGGTACGGACGGTGCGGGCGGCGCGACCGGTGCGTCTACAGGCGCGCCGTCGGTGGTCACGACGGCGGGACGGCTCTCGGCGGAGGTGCTCATGCGTCCACGATGACGGGTCGGACCTCGTAGAACAAGCGAGTATTCCTCCATGAACGTCGTAGGATCTCTTACATGTTGAGCCTGGAACGACTCCGTGTGCTGCACGCCATCGACACCTACGGATCGGTGAGCGCGGCGGCCGACGTGCTCAGGGTCACGACGTCCGCGGTCTCGCAGCAGATGGCCAAACTGGAGCGGGAGACCGGCCAGACGCTGATCAGCAGGAGCGGCCGCGGGGTGCGGCTCACCGACGCCGGACGGCTGCTGTCCGGGCACGCCGGCCGCATACTCTCCCTGGTCGAGGTCGCCCACGCCGACCTGGAGGCGCACCGCGGCGCCGCCCTCGGTGACCTGCGCGCCGCCGCCTTCCCCACCGCCGTCCGCGGCCTGTTCCCGCCCGCGCTGCGGGAGTTGCGCGAGCGGCACCCCCATCTGCGCACCGTCGTCCACGAACTGGAGCCGGACCACTCGCTGCCCGCGCTCATCCGCGGGGACATCGACCTGGCGGTCGTCCTCGACTGGTACAACAAGCCGCTCTCGGTGCCCGAGGGCCTGGCCAAGGCGCCCCTGTGCGACGACCTCGTGGACGCCGCGCTGCCCGCCGGGCACCGCCTGGCCGGCCGGGACGGGATCGACCTGGCCGAACTCGCCGACGACGACTGGATCGCCTGGCCGGACGGCGGCTTCTGCCACGAATGGCTGGTGTTCACGCTGCGCGGGCAGGGCATCGAGCCGCGGATCGCGCACCACGCCGAGGAGCACGCGACCGTCCTCGCGCTGGTCGCCGCGGGGTTCGGCGTCGCGGTGATGCCCCGGCTCGGCCGCGGCCCGCAGCCCGAGGGCATCAGCGTCGTGCCGCTCCGGCGGGCCATGAGCCGCCACATCTACGCGGTCTGGCGGGAGGACGCCGACCGCCGGCCGGCCATCCGCGTGGCGGTGGACGCCCTGATGCGCTCGGCCGCCGGCCTGCCCGGCTGACGGCCGCAGGTCGCGCGCCGGTTCCGGGCCGGACCCGGCGCGCGGGCCGCCGGTCGCCCGTGCGGGGCTGAACGGCTCACCCCAGGGTGATCTCGCCCCCGGAGACCGACACCTGCTTGGCCGGCAGCGGCGCCGTCGCCGGGCCGTGCGCCACGCTGCCGTCGGCGACCTTGAACTGGCTGCCGTGGCAGTGGCAGTTGATCGTGCCGCCGGACACGTCCGCCACCGTGCAGCCCAGGTGGGTGCAGACCGACGAGAAGCCCTTGAACTGCCCGGCGGTGGGCTGCGTGACGACGACCCCGGCGTCGGCGAAGATCTTCCCGCCGCCGACCGGGATCTCCGAGGTCTTGGCGAGCCCGCTGCCGCCGCCGGACGCGGCCGAGGTGGTGCCCGCGCCGGTGGTCGGCGTGCCGGCGCCGGTGGAAGCGGGCTGCGACGGCGATGAGCTCGTGGTGTCCTTGGCCGAG
Organism: uncultured Actinomycetota bacterium; assembly: GCA_963756705.1. Classification (GTDB taxonomy): domain Bacteria; phylum Actinomycetota; class Actinomycetes; order Streptomycetales; family Streptomycetaceae; genus Actinacidiphila. The sequence goes on from CAVWOS010000015.1 coordinate 1,002,030, forward strand.
TCGTCCGACGAGGAGCCCGAACCGCAGGCGGTGAGGACGGCGGCCAGACCCGCGCCGCCCGCGGCCGCCACCATGCCGCGGCGGGTAAGGGACTCGGGGAATCCGGAGCTTTCTGCCATGAGCTGATCCTGTTCGCAGGGGGAGCCGGACGGTGACGGAGGGCACCGTCCGGCGGCGTGTTGTCACGCGTGCCCGTTCATACGGGTGCGGGCGCCGGAATGTTCAAGGGCGCGCCCGCGCGGTCCCCCGTACGGCCCCCTCACCCGTCTCCCGCCCCTCCCGCACGGGCTCCCGGGCGGCGCGGACCCGGGAGCCCGTGCGGGAGGACTCCGACGCGGCGGGCCCGCGCCTACGGCATAGCCTTGGGGGATGTTGAGAGATGTGACGGGCATCCGCTACGTGACGCCGCTGCGCGAGGGCGGCTCGGTGCCCGGCGTGGTCGAGGCGGACGACCTCGGTACCTATGTGGTGAAGTTCACAGGCGCCGCCCAGGGGCGCAAGGCGCTGATCGCCGAGGTGATCGCCGGTGAACTGGGCCGGCGGCTGGACCTGCGGGTCCCCGAACTCGTGCGCTTCCAGTTCGACCCGGTCATCGCGCTCGGCGAGCCGGACGAGGAGATCCAGGACCTGCTCAAGGCCAGCGGCGGGCTCAACCTGGGGATGGACTTCCTGCCCGGCTCGCTGGGCTTCGACCCCCTGGCCTTCGGCGTGGACGCCGAACAGGCCAGCCGGATCGTCTGGTTCGACGCCCTGATCGGCAACGTCGACCGCTCCTGGCGCAACCCCAACATGCTGGTGTGGCACCAGAACGCCTGGCTCATCGACCACGGCGCCTCCCTGATCTGGCACCACAACTGGCAGTCCACTCCGGCCGCGGCGACCAAGCCGTACGACGCCTCCGACCACGCGCTGTCCCGCTTCGACCCGGAGCCGGCCGCCGTGGCCGCCGAACTGGCCCCGCGGGTCACCGAGGAGCTGCTGACCGAGGTGGTCGGGCTCGTACCCGACGAGTGGCTGGTCGAGGAGCCGGGCTTCGACTCGCCCGACGAGGTGCGCGCCGCCTACCGCGACCTGCTGGGCACCCGCGCGACCGACATCCACACCCGGATCACCACCGGTCAGCCGCACGAGAAGCAGACGCCGCCGGTGTGGCTGCGCACCTGGGTCGAGGGGAAGAACGCGGGATGAGCGGGCGGGACGTCTTCGAGTACGCGCTGGTGCGCGTGGTGCCGCGGATCGAGCGCGGCGAGATGATCAACGCCGGTGTGCTCGTCTACTGCCGGGCCAAGGGCTACGTCGGCGCCCGGGTGTATCTGGACGAGACCCGGCTGCGCTGCCTGGACCCCGAGGTCGACGTGGAGGGGGTGCGCGCGGCGCTGCACGGCTACACCGGCGTGTGCAGCGGCGGTACGGACGCCGGGCAGGCGGCCGGCGACGACCCCGGGCGCCGCTTCCGGTGGCTGACGGCCCCGCGCAGCACCATCGTGCAGCCCGGCCCGATCCACACCGGGCTGACCGCCGATCCGGGCGCGGAGGTCGACCGCCTGCTGGAGCTGCTGGTCCGCTGACGGCCCCCTCGGGTCACGACGCCGGCCACGTCCGGCGCGGTGCCGCGCGCACCGCGCCGCGCGTGGCAACCTGCGGACGTTGACAGTGGGTCACGGCGATTCTACGGTTTCGGCAGGAACCTACTAAGCGGTCGCTCATGCGCGGAGGGCGCGCGCCCGGCGGCCACCCCCGGCCTGAGGAGACACACATGTCCACCACCGAGCAGCGCGTCGCCGTCGTCACCGGGGCGGCCCGCGGGATCGGCGCCGCGACCGCGGTGCGGCTGGCCGCGGAGGGCCGCGCCGTGGCCGTGCTCGACCTCGACGAGGAGAACTGCAAGGAGACGGTCTCCACGATCGCCGCGGCCGGCGGCACGGCGATGGCGGTCGGCGCCGACGTCTCGGACGAGGCGCAGGTCGAGGCCGCCGTCGCCCGGGTGGCCGGGGAACTGGGCGCGCCCACCATCCTGGTGAACAACGCGGGTGTGCTGCGGGACAACCTGCTGTTCAAGATGACCCCGGCCGACTGGGACACGGTGATCGGCGTGCACCTGCGCGGCGCCTTCCTGATGACCCGCACGGTCCAGAAGCACATGGTGGACGCGGGCTTCGGCCGGGTGGTCAACCTCTCCTCGTCCTCGGCGCTGGGCAACCGCGGCCAGGCCAACTACTCGGCGGCCAAGGCCGGCCTCCAGGGCTTCACCAAGACCCTCGCCATCGAGCTCGGCAAGTTCGGTGTCACCGCCAACGCCGTGGCGCCCGGCTTCATCGCCACCGACATGACCGCGGCGACCGCGGCCCGGGTCGGCATGGGCTTCGAGGAGTTCCAGGCCGCCGCCGCCTCCCAGATCCCCGTGCAGCGGGTCGGCCGGCCGGACGACGTGGCCAACGCCATCGCCTTCTTCACCGGCGACGACGCGGGCTTCGTCTCCGGTCAGGTGCTGTACGTCGCCGGCGGCCCGCTCGACTGACGCCCGCCGCACGACCGCCCCACACCACAGGCACGACGGAAGGCCGGAGAACCTCGCCCATGACCGACACCCCAGCGACCCCGCACCCCGACGACGCCCCCGACGGCGGGCGCGTCACCCTCGTCACCGGCGCCAGCCGCGGCATCGGCTTCGGCATCGCGCAGGCCCTGGTCGCCCGCGGCGAGCGCGTGTGCGTCACCGGGCGCAACGAGGACGCCCTCAAGGAGGCCGTGGAGGCCCTCGGCCCGGACCGCGCGATAGGCGTGGCCGGCAAGGCCCACGACGAGGCCCACCAGGCGGCCGCGGTCGAGCGCACCATGGAGGCGTTCGGCCGCGTCGACCACCTGGTCAACAACGCGGGCACCAACCCCGTCTTCGGCCTCCTCACCGAGGTCGACCTCGGGGTGGCCCGCAAGGTCTACGAGACCAACGTGATCTCCGCGCTCGGCTTCGCCCAGCAGACCTGGAGGGCGTGGCAGAAGGAGCACGGCGGCGCGATCGTCAACATCACCTCGATCGCGGGCCTGGCCCCCTCGCCCTTCATCGCCGCCTACGGGATGAGCAAGGCGGCCATGGTCAACCTCACCGTGCAGCTCGCCGCCGAGATGGCCCCGGGGGTGCGGGTCAACTCCGTCTCCCCGGCGGTGGTCAAGACGAAGTTCGCCGCCGCGCTCTACGAGGGGCGCGAGGAGGAGGCCGCCGCCGGGTACCCGCTCGGGCGGCTCGGCGTGCCCGAGGACGTCGCCGGGGCCGTGGCCTTCCTCCTGTCCGAGCAGGCCGGATGGATCACCGGGCAGAACCTGGTGATCGACGGCGGGCTCTTCCTCCAGGCCGGCGGCTCCTGAGCGGGACGGCGTTGTCGGTGGTTCGCGATACGTTCTGAGGCAGTAACGGATCGCGTACCGGAGGTTTCTGACGTGCCCAGCATGCTGCCCGACTCCTGGGAGACCGCGCTCGGCGAGGAGTTGGACAAGCCGTACTTCCAGCAGCTCACCGACTTCGTCGAGGCCGAGCGGCGGGAGCACCGTGTGTTCCCGCCGAGCGACCAGGTGTTCGCCGCCCTGGAGGCCACGCCGTTCGACCGGGTGAAGGTGCTGATCCTGGGCCAGGACCCGTACCACGGCGAGGGGCAGGGCCACGGGCTGTGCTTCTCCGTGCGCCCCGGGGTGAAGACCCCGCCCTCGCTGCGGAACATCTTCAAGGAGCTCAGGGACGAGTTCGGCTACCCCGTGCCGGACAACGGCTACCTGATGCCGTGGGCCGAGCAGGGGGTGCTGCTGCTCAACGCGGTGCTCACCGTCCGCGAGGCCGAGCCCAACTCGCACAAGGGCAAGGGCTGGGAGAAGTTCACCGACGCGGTGATCCGCTCGGTCTCCGCGCGCTCCGAGCCTGCCGTCTTCGTGCTGTGGGGCAACTACGCCAAGAAGAAGCTGCCGCTGATCGACACCGACCGGCACGCCGTCATCCAGGGCGCCCACCCCTCGCCGCTGTCGGCCAAGCTCTTCCTGGGCAGTCACCCCTTCGGCCAGATCGACGAGGCCCTCAAGGGGCAGGGCCACGACGCGATCGACTGGAAGATCCCCGACCTCGGGGCCACCACGGCCTGAGCCCGCGGCCGGACACCCGCCGAGTGGCCGCCTGAGTGCTGCGGCCCACCCGTCCCCGGCGTGCCGCCCGGCCTCAACCGCCGTACGCCCGGTGGCAGATGCGGGCCGCCCGCCCGGCCGCCGCGCCGCCGTACGCCTCGCCCAGGTCGCACATGCCCGCCACGCCCGACAGGTCGACGGGCGACCGCCCGGCGGGGCGCGGCACTCGGCCCCGGGGCGGAACCGCGCCGTGGCCAGTGCGGAGCCGCGGCGCACCGTACGACCGCCCGGCCGGGTTGGGCGCCGCCGGTGACGGCTCCCGCCGCGGCGCAGTGCTCGGCCGCGCGGTGCTCAACACTTCACGGCCGCGCGGCGGCACCGGCCCGGCTCCGTCCGGGTGCCCGGAGCCCGACGGCCGCGGGACGGACGGCCGGGGCACCTGGCGGTGCGACGGGGGAGGGGTGACGGTGGCGCACCCGGCGGCAGCGGCACAGACCACCACCAGGGTCACGACTGAGGAGAAACGGCCCACTCAGGCAACTGTGCCGCAAAGCGGGGCGATCGGGTATTCCCCGCACGAGTGAACGTTCGGTCCGGGCCCGTATGCTGCGTTGACACCGTACGGAGCCCGTACGGTCGCTACGGCACCGCGCGGGTCTCCCTGGCCGGCGCGGTCGGCGCGGCCCACCGCACGGCACGGCGTCCGCGCGCCGCCGTGCGCGAGGAACGACAGGAGCACCATGGCATCCGGCAGTGCCCCCCTGAAGATCGGCGTCATCGGACTCGGTGACATCGCGCGGAAGGCGTACCTGCCGGTCCTCGCCACCCAGCCGGGCCTGGAGCTGCACCTGCACACCCGTACCCCCGCCACGCTGCACGAGATCGGCGACGCCTACCGCCTGCCGCACCGGCACACCACCTTGGACGCGCTGCTCGACCAGGGCCTGGACGCCGCGTTCGTGCACGCGCCCACCGACCGGCACGTGGAGATCTCCACCCGGCTGGTCGAGGCCGGCGTCCCGGTCTACGTGGACAAGCCGCTCGCCTACGACCTGGCGAGCGCCCGCACCCTGGTGGAACTGGCCGAGGAGCGCGGAGTCCCGCTGACCGTGGGCTTCAACCGCCGCTACGCGCCCGGGTACGTGCAGTGCCTGGACCACCCCCGCGACCTGATCCTCATGCAGAAGAACCGGATCGGGCTGCCCGACGCGCCCCGCACGGTGGTCTTCGACGACTTCGTGCACGTGGTGGACACCCTGCGCTTCCTGGCCCCGGGCGCGGTGGAGGAGGTGCGGGTGTCCGCCCGGGTGCTGGGCGGGCTGCTGCACCACGTCGTGCTGCACCTGTCCGGCGACGGGTTCACCGCGATCGGGACGATGAACCGGATGAGCGGCTCCACCGGGGAGAGCCTCGACGTGAGCGGCTCCGACTCCCGCCGCCAGGTGCTCAACCTCGCCGAGATCATCGACCACAAGGGCCAGCCGAGCGTCCGCCGGCGCGGTGACTGGGTGTCCGTCGCCCGCCAGCGCGGCATCGAGCAGGTCACCCTGGCGTTCCTCGACGCCGTGCGGGCCGGCCGCCCGCTCGACGGGCGGGACGCGCTGCTCACCCACGAGCTGTGCGAGCGGGTCACCGCCGAGATCGAGGCCGCCGCGGGCTGAGCGCGATCCCTGCCACGGGACCCCGGCCCCGAAAGCCGTTCACCGGCCCGGCGTCACCTGACCGCGGGCCGCCCGGTGACCGCGCTCGCCCGGCGGAGGGCACGCGTCGCCTCGTAGGCCGCCGCCCCCACCACCAGCAGCAGCGCCAGCCGGGGCACCCAGTCGCCCAGCCGCACGTACGGGCTGGTGCCGGTGGCGAGCGGCACCTCGTACACCGCCGACGTACTGCGGTCGGTGCCGATGCGGCCGCCCACCTGGCGGCCGTCGGCGTCGTAGACCGCGGTGATCCCGGTGAGCGTGGAGTGCACCATCGGCCGCCACGTCTCGGCCGCCCGCAGCGCCGCCAGGGAGGCGTGCTGGGCCGGCGCCCAACTGTGCTGGAAGGTCGAGGTGGAGGACTGCGCCACCAGCACCTGGGCGCCGTCCCCGATGAGGTGGCGGCTCATGTCGGGGAAGGCCGACTCGAAGCACACCATCGGCCCGAACCGCAGCGTGCCGGTGTCCATCACCACCTGGTGGCTGCCCGGGACGCGGTCCTGGTCGGCGGCCTTCCCCACGGAGGTGGCCCAGCCGAGCATCGAGCGCAGCGGGATGTACTCGCCGAACGGCACCAGCCGCATCTTGTCGTACGTCGGCCCCTTCACACCCTCCGGGCCGATGAGCGTCGAGGTCTTGGAGATGCCCTTGCCGTCGGCCCGGGGGGCGTCCACGTTGACCAGTACGTCGGCGCCGACCGCGCGGGACACGGCGGTCAGCCGGTCGAGCGCCTCCTGGTGGTCGGTGAGGTCCACGGTCACGCTGCTCTCGCCCCACACCACCAGGTCGGGATGGGCGCCGGCCAGGTCGCGGGTGAGCCGGATCTCGCGCGCGAAGCGGTCGGTCTCGGTCAGCCCGGGCTGCACCACGGCGATCCGCACGGTCCCCGACCCCTGCGCCCGCGGCGCCCACAGCGTGACCGCCGCGGTCGCCACGGCCGCCGCGGCCAGCGCCACCGCGGCGGTCCGCCGCACCGGCGGCAGCGCGAGCAGCGCCGTGACGCAGGTGTTGACCAGCACCACCAGGAAGCTGACCAGCCACACCCCGCCGATCGAGGCGAGCCGCAGCGCGGGCCCGACCTGCCACTGGCTGGCCCCCATCAGCCCCCAGGGCCCGCCGAGGTACTGCCAGGAGCGGACCAGTTCCACCATCAGCCAGCCGCAGGGGACCAGTACCGCGGCGAAGGCCACCCGGTGCGCCCCCGGACCCAGCAGCCGCCGCACCAGCCAGCCCCAGGGCGCCCACAGCGCGCCCAGCAGCAGCGCGAGCAGCACGATGAAGACGTGCAGGTCGGGGATGAGCCAGTGGTGCACGGAGATCATGAAGCCCGCGCCGCCCAGCCATCCGTCCAGCGCCGCGCGCCGGGCGGTCGGGGCCGAGCGGACCAGCAGCATCCACGGCACGAGGGCCACGTACGCGAACCACCACAGCGAGGGCGCCGGGAAGGCCAGGGCCGGCAGCGCGCCGGCGGCCGCCGCGGCGACACCTCTCGCCCACGGAGAGGTGAGCCGCGATTCCCGACGCTTCTCCGCCGTGGCCGTCATCCACTCTCCCTCGTCCCCGCACCGCCGTCGCCCGGCCCGCGCCCGTCCCCGCCGCGCCCGCCCGGGCGACCGCGCGGGTGCGGCCGGCCGAGGGCGACGGAGGAGATCATTCCGGAACCGGGCCGCCAGTATGCCGCCTCCGGGGCCGCCGGGAGGCCCGGACGGATGCGCCGGACGGGCGAACGGCGGCTCCTGGCCGAATGACGACGGTGCCCGGAGGCGTCGGTTCACGGGCGGGAGCTCACGGCCGGCGGTTCCAGGAGGTGAGCACGTGGCGCCCGTGCTCCATGCCGAGCCGGCTCACCGTGCCCGTGGCGAGCCCGAAGAGCGCGCCGTCGGCCGGGGGGAGCCCGAGCCGGCGGGCGGTGACGACCCGCAGGAAGTGGGCGTGGGCGACCAGGACCACGTCACCGCCCTCGCCGTTGGCGAAGGCGGCCTCCACCCGGTCCAGCACCCGGTCCGCGCGCCGGCCGATCTGCTCCGGCGTCTCGCCGGGGTGCCCCTCGGGGCCGGGCGCCACACCGTCGGTCCAGATGTCCCAGTCCGGCCGGTCCCGGTGGATGTCCCGGGTGGTGACGCCCTCGTAGCCGCCGTAGTCCCACTCGCACAGGTCCGGGTCGACCACCACGTCCTCCAGCCCGGCCAGCTTCGCGGTCTGCCGTGCCCGCTGGAGGGGGCTGCTGATCACGCAGGCGATGTGCCGGGAGGCCAGCAGCGGTCCGAGGGCGCGGGCCTGGTCCTCGCCCTTCGGGGTGAGGGGGATGTCGGTCCAACTGGTGTGCTGCCCCGACAGGGTCCACTCGGTCTCGCCGTGCCGGACCAGGACGAGCTCGCCCATGACGTACCTCCCGTGGCACCACGCGGCGCCTGCTTTGTGATCATATTCCGACACCGTGAGCCGTCGACCCGGGGCCGCCGGCTCCCGCCGCCCGTTACGGGAACCGCGGGCGGCGGTGAAGGCTTCCCCTCACGGCCCGTCAGTACGATGGCCGCGGGCGCACCGGTTGCGGCGTCCGCGTGACCTCGGTCTGATCGAAGGGGCGTACGGGCACCGCGCGGGCGGCCGGGCGCGCGCACCCGATCCGCCGCCAAGGCCCTGCAGGGCCGGCCGCGGCCAGCCGAACAGCACAGGAGCCGGTATGAACGACGCACCCCGCACCTACGACGTGGTCGTCATCGGGGCGGGCCCCGTCGGCGAGAACGTGGCCGACCGCACCCGGGCGGCGGGGCTCAGCACGGTGATCGTGGAGAGCGAACTCGTCGGCGGCGAGTGCTCGTACTGGGCGTGCATGCCGAGCAAGGCGCTGCTGCGGCCGGTGATCGCCCAGGCCGACGCGCGGCGGCTGCCCGGGCTGGCCGGGGCCGTGGCCGGGCCGCTGGACTCCGCCGCGGTGCTGGCCCGCCGCGACGGCTTCACCTCGCACTGGAAGGACGACGGGCAGGTGAGCTGGCTGGACTCCGTAGGGGTGGACCTCGTCCGCGGCCACGGACGGCTGGACGGCCCCCGCCAGGTCACGGTGGCCACCCCCGACGGCGGCACTGTCCGGCTGACCGCCAGGCACGCGGTCGTGGTCGGCACCGGGACCACCGCCGCGCTGCCCGACCTGCCGGGCCTCGCCGACGTCCGCCCCTGGACCAGCCGCGACGCCACCAGCGCCAAGACGGTGCCCGAGAGCCTCGTGGTGGTCGGCGGGGGCGTGGTGGCCGTCGAGATGGCCGCCGCCTGGCAGGCGCTCGGCGCGCGGGTCACGATGCTGGTGCGCGGCGGTGAACTGCTGCCCCGGATGGAGCCGTTCGCCGGCGAACTGGTCCGCGACGGCCTGCGGGAGGCCGGGGTCGAGGTGCGGTTCGGCGTCTCCGTGACCTCCGCGGTCCGCGAGGGCCGCACGGTCCGGGTCGGGCTCGACGACGGCGGCGAGCTGACCGCCGACGAGATCCTCTTCGCCATCGGCCGCCGGCCGCACACCGACGACCTCGGGCTGGACACGGTGGGCCTGGCCCCCGGGGGCTGGCTGGCCGTGGACGACACCTGCCGGGTGACCGAGGTCGCCGACGGCTGGCTCTACGCGGCCGGTGACGTCAACCACCGCGCGCTCCTCACCCACCAGGGCAAGTACCAGGGCCGGATCGCCGGGGCGGCGATCGCGGCCCGCGCCCAGGGGCGGCCGCTCGACGACCGGCCCTGGGGCGCGCACGTGGCCACCGCCGACATCGCGGCCGTGCCGCAGGTCGTCTTCACCGACCCCGAGGTCGGCGCCGTCGGCCTCAGCGCGCAGGAGGCCGAGCGGGCCGGGCGCCGGGTGAAGGTCGTCGACTACGACCTCGCCAACGTCTCCGGCGCGTCCCTCTACGGCGAGGGCTACCGCGGCCGGGCCCGAATGGTGGTGGACCTCGACCGCGGGCACCTCGTCGGGGTGACCTTCGTCGGGCCCGGCGTCGGCGAGCTGCTGCACTCCGCGACCGTGGCCGTGGCCGGCGAGGTGCCCGTCGAGCGGCTCTGGCACGCGGTCCCCTCGTACCCCACGATCAGCGAGGTCTGGCTGCGCCTGCTGGAGACGTACCGCGGCTGAGGGCGCCGGGGCTCAGAGGCTCGGGTACAGGGCCGAGAGGTCGCCGCCGAGGGCCGACTTGACGCCCTTGGCGGTGTCGTCGGCGAGGACCTCGAAGTCGCCCGCCTCCAAGCCGGCGAGGGCGGTGCGGACGATGTCCGTGGGGGCCGACTTCGGCACGTCGAGGTGGGCGATGAGGTCGGTGTCCACGTAGCCCATGTGGAGGCCGGTCACCTGGGTGCCCTGTTCGGCGAGCCGGACGCGCAGGGCGTTGGTCAGGGACCACTGGGCGGACTTGGCGGCGCAGTACGCGGCGTTGTCGGCCTGCGAGAACCAGGACAGGGCCGACAGCACGTTGAGGACGCCGCCGCCCCCGTTGCGGGCGAGGACGGGCGCGAACGCGCGGCTCACGGCGAGGGTGCCGAACACGTGCGTGTCGAACTCCCGCTGCCAGTCGCCGAGGTCGCCGTCCAGGATGCCGGCGCCTGTGGCGATGCCCGCGTTGTTGATCAGCAGGGTGACGTCACCGGCCTCCTCGGCCGCGGCGCGGACCGACTCGTGGTCGGTGATGTCCAGCCGGATCGGCACCGCGCCGGGCACGGTGACCGTCTTCGGGTCGCGGGCGGCCGCGTAGACCTTGGCCGCGCCCGCGTCGAGCAGTTCCTGGACGAAGCGCGCGCCGATGCCGCGGTTGCCGCCGGTGACGAGGGCGACGGAGCCGTTGATCCTCATGGGGGTTGTCCTTAGGGAGGGTGCGGGGGATGGGGGCCGGCCCGCGCGGGGCAGGCGCCGACCCGTGGAAACCGATCGGTTTCCCACACTGTAGACCGATCGGTTTCCTCTGTCGAGCGGTCGCGCTAACCTGCGGGTATGACCACGACACCGAAGGCCTCACCGCGCGACCGGCTGCTGGACGCGGCGGCGGAGCTCTTCTACCGCGAGGGAGTCGGCGTCGGGACCGACGCCCTGTGCCGCGCCGCCGGTGTGTCCAAGCGCTCGATGTACCAGCTCTTCGCGAGCAAGGACGAGGTGATCGCGGCGGCCCTGGAGCGCCAGGGCCCCGGGCTGGCGGCGCGGCTGATGCCCCCGCCGGACGAGCCCGTCGCGCCGCGCGCCCGCATCCTGTACGTCTTCGAGCGGCTGGAGGAGTCCTCGCTCACGCCGGGCTACCAGGGCTGCCCGTACGTCGCCACCCAGGTCGAGCTGAAGGATCCGGCGCACGCCGCCAGCGTCGTGGCCGCGCGCGGCAAGCGGGCCCTGGTCGACTTCTTCCGCGTCGAGGCCGAGCGCGCGGGCGTCGCGGACCCGCGGCTGCTGGCCCGCCGCCTGACGCTGGTCTACGACGGCTCGGCCGTACGGGCCGGGATCAAGGCGGAAGTGCTCGACGGACTGGCCGTGGGCACGGCCGAGGCGCTGCTCGACGCGGCGGGCGTGCGCTGAGCGGACGTCACCGGAACCGCGCGTTCCTGTTCCTCCGATGGCGGTTTCGGTCCGTGATCCGCCCGGGTCCGACCGGTTCGGCCGCATCTTGGCGAAGTGCGTTGACGCGCCCGAACGCGCCGCCCTACGGTCCGGAAACCGGCGCCGGGCCGTGCCGCTCCACCCTCGCCGACAACGATGTCCGGTCCGCGCCCGGAACCCTCACCCCCACCTCCCGGAGGGAACCGTGCAGCTGAACGCCCTCGACCGGTTCGACGCCCCGCCGCGCCTGCCCGGCCGCCCCGCCCGACTCGTCCGCGCCGCCGCCACCGGGCTGCTGGCGGCACTCGTCCTGCTGGCCCTGTCCCGCGTGCTCCCCGCCCGGGACGGCGCGCAGGCGCCGGCCCGGCCCGTGTGGGGGCGGCACGCCTCCACCCGCCGCCAGGCACCGGCCGCGCCCGACCGCGCGCTGCCCTCGTTACCGTGCGTGGCCGTCTCCGCGCGCGGGTCGGCGGTGCCCATGGCGTGCTGACGCGAGCCCCGGCCGTCCCGGGTGCGCCGACGGGTCCTCCCCGGGCCCGTCGGCGCGCCCGGGACTACGCCGGGACGTGGAGGAAGTTGAAGGAGGTCGGGCGGCGGACGGAGAAGCCGAGCGCCTCGTAGAGTCGGATCGCCGACGTGTTGTCGTCGGCGACGTGCAGGAACGGCGTGTCGCCCCGGGCGAGGATGCCGACGGCGACGTGCCGCATGAGGCGGGCGGCCAGGCCCTGGCCGCGGTGCTCCGGGTCGGTGCACACCGCGCTGATCTCGGTCCAGCCGGTGAGCCGCAGCCGCTCCCCGGCCATCGCGACGAGCCGGCCGCCGCGCCGCACCCCGAAGTAGTCGCCCATCTCGATCGTGGCGGGCTCGAAGGGCCCGGGCCTGGTCGCCCGCACCAGGGCGAGCATCTCGGGCACGTCGTCGGGTCCGAGCCGCACCGCCTCCGGCTCCACTTCCCCGCTCATCCGCATGCCGGTCATCTGCAAGCCTTGGACGTGGCGGCCGGTCCAGCTCGTGGGCGGTTCGGGCATCGGCGTGATCAGGAACGCGTTGCCCGGGTCCGCCAGCGCGGCGAGGTCGTCCCAGCAGCGCGGGTCGGCGAGGTCGGCGACGGAGGCGAAGGGCGACACGTCCGGCCGGTAGCGGGCCGCGCCTGCGGCGAACTGCGCCAGGTGCCGGTGCGGCCCGTTCAGCGCGGCCCACACCGCGTTGTCCAGGCCCTCGTCGCTTGCCGGTTCGGCCGACGCCTGCGGAAGGGGCTCGTGCGGTTGCTGAAGGCTCGTCGACATAGGCGCCGCGACACTCCGTTCGGGTCCGGGTGGTTCCGTGCCGCGCCCGCCACCCCACCGGGGCCGCGGGCACAGCGGTGACAACACACGGGACCGACCGGATAGTTCCGCGGACGCGGACGCGTTTCACCGGCGCGGACGCGAAACCGGCGCCCGGTGTCCGGCCCCGCGGGTTGTCCGGGACGCGGCGCCGCGCGGGCGCGCGGGGGCCGGGGTCAGCCGGCGCGCCGGCGCGGGGCGGCCTTCTTCGCCGGGGGCTTGTCCTTCGCCGCCGGCTTCTTGGCCGCGGTCTTCTTGGCGGCGGTCTTGCGCCCGGGCGCGCTCTTCTTCGCGGCGCCCTTGGCGGCCGCGCCGCCCGCCTTGCCGCCGGCCTGCTCCACCGAGGCGCGCAGGGCCGCCATGAGGTCGACGACCTTGCCGCCGGCCTCCTCGCCGGCCGTCGGGATTTCGGCGCCCTCCATCTTGGCGGTGACCAGGGCCTCCACGGCTTGGGCGTACTCGTCGCGATAGGCGCCGAGGTCGGCGTCGCCGAGGGCGTCGATGAGGGTGTCGGCGAGTTTGAGCTCGGACTCGCTGATCTTCACGCTGCCCTTGGGCGCGGCGTCGGCGGGGGAGTTGAGCTCGTCGGGCCACCGCAGGGTCTGCAGGACGAGGACGCCGCCGCGCGGGCGGATGAGCGCGAGGTGCTCGGAGTTGCGCATCGCGAACTTGCCGACGGCCGCCTTCCCCGACCGCGTCAGCGCCTCGCGCATCAGGACGTAGGGCTTGTTGGCCGCGGGGGAGGCCGGGGCGAGGAAGTACGGGGTGTCCATCTGCAGCGCGTCCACGGACTCCATGGCGATGAAGCCGCTGACCTCGATCGTCTTCGCCGTGGGCAGCGGCAGGGACTTGAGGTCGTCGTCGGTCACCTCGATCAGCCGGTCGTCCGCCGTCTCGTACGCCCGTCCGATGTCGGAGGCGCTGAGCACCGCCTGGTCGAGCTCGCAGGTCTTCTGGTAGCGGACACGCCCGCGGTCGGTCAGGTGGATCTGGCGGAAGCCGATCTTGTGCGACGAGACGGCGGAGCCGAGCTTCACGGGGATCGAGACCAGGCCGAAGGCGAGGTTCCCCGACCAGACGCTGCGCATGGCGTGTCCTTTTTATCGGTATATGGGATCTTTATGGTATGCCGATCACCGAGGTCGAGGGCCGCCTCGTCAAGCTCACCCACCTCGACCGCGTGCTCTGGCCCGCCACCGGCACCACCAAGGCCGAGCTGCTGCACTACTACGCCTCCGTCGCCGCCGTCCTGCTCCCGCACGCCCGCGGCCGGCTGGCCAGCTTCGTCCGCACCCCCGACGGCGTGGACGGACAGCGCTTCTTCCAGAAACGGCCGCCCGCCGGTACGCCCGACTGGGTGAAGGTGACCGAGCGGGTCCGCAGCAGCGGCGAGTACATGCCGCAGGTCGAGGTGAACGACCTGCCCACCCTCGTCTGGGCGGGCAACCTGTCCTGCGTGGAGATCCACACCCCGCAGTGGAGGGCCGCCGACCCGGACCTCGCCGACCGGCTCGTGCTCGACCTCGACCCGGGGGAGGGCAGCACCTCCGTGGACTGCTGCCGGGTCGCGCTGGACCTGCGCGAACGGCTCGCCGACGACGGCATCACCGCCTGGGCCAAGACCAGTGGCTCCAAGGGCCTGCACCTGCTGGCCGCGCTCCGGGACGCCTCGCCCGAGGCCGCCCGCGCGTACGCCCGGCGGGTCGCCCAGGACCTGGAGGCCCGCGACCCGCGCCGGGTGGTCTCGCGCATGACGAAGGCCGACCGCACCGGCCGGGTCTTCATCGACTGGTCGCAGAACTCGGCGAGCAAGACCACCGCCGTGCCCTACACCGTGCGCGCCCGCGAGCGCCCCACCGTGTCCGCGCCGCTGTCCTGGGACGAGGTGGCCGCCGCCCGCCGGCCGGAGCAGCTCGTCTTCACCGTGGACGACGTGTCGGCGCGGGTGGCCGAGACCGGCGACCTGCTCGCGGACCTCCTCGACCCGAAGAGGGCGGCCGGTCTGCCGAGGTGAGCACGGCGGGCCCGCGCCCCCGGCCCGGACCGGGCGGTCAGTCCCGGGGCTCCCCGTACCAGCGCCACTCCGTGCGGCGCTCGCGGCCGGGCAGATCGCCGCGGCCGGTGGCCCACAGCAGGCTCGCCCACGGGTCGGGGCCGGCCGGGACGTCCGGGAAGAGCCGGCCCAGCGCCCGCGCGCACAGGTCGCCCGGCGGCCGCCACGCCAGCCCCAGCCCTGCCGCGAGGTCGTGGGTGTGCACGAGCGTCTCCACGACCCCCATCGCGCCGAACCCCTCCGGGTCGGACACCCCGTAGGCGTGGTGCGCGCGCACGGTCGGCGCCGTCGTCCGCACCATCGCGACCAGCAGCGCCCCGCACGCGTCCATCACCTGGAGCAGCCCCTCCGGGCCCGCCTCCCGGTCCGCGTGGATCGCGTTCGCCGGGCCGCCCGGCGTCCGCCGTTCCCAGGCGAAGCGCACCTCCCGTGTCAACGGCGGTGTGGCCGGGGCGATCTGGGCGGCGTACGCGAGCAGGTCGTCGGCCAGGTGCTCGGCGGTCTGCCAGCAGGTCCACTCCAGCGGACCCGCCGGCCGGTCCCACCCGTCCGCGGGCGCGGGCCGCAGCGCCTCCAGCGCCAGCCGTACGGCCAGGGCCACGTCGTCCGCGGTCACCCGGGGACGTCCGGCCCCCGATGCGGCATGGGCTGTCGGGTGTCAGGAGATCGGTCCACCTCAGCACGCTATCGTGCCCGCCCCCGACGTCTCGCCGGGTTTTCCGGCCACCGGCGTCAGGCGGTCGCCTCCTCGACGGTGTTCCCGGTCGGCAGCGGCGGCCCGCTCTCCAGCGCGGTCAGCTCCTCCTCGGTCAGCAGCCGCGAGCGGAGCAGGAACCGCACCCCCTCGGGTGCCTCCAGCGAGAAGCCGCTGCCCCGGCCCGGCACCACGTCCACCGTCAGATGGGTGTGCCGCCAGTACGCGAACTGCGCCGAGCTCATCCAGAACGGCGTGTCCCCGCCGACCCGTCCGAGCAGCACGTCCGAGCCGCCGACCCGGAACTCCCCGCGGGGATAGCACATCGGCGAACTCCCGTCGCAGCAGCCGCCCGACTGATGGAACATCAGCGGGCCGTGCCGCTCGGTGAGTTCGCCCAGCAGTGCCTCGGCGGCGGGGCTCAGCTCGACCCGCCGCGGGGTGCGGTCGCCGGGAGAGTCCATCGCGAGCCTCCCATCGTCCTCGGACAGCGTGGGGCCGACCGGTCCTCGCTCCGTCCGCGTCGGCCTCCCCTTCACGATGCGCCTCGCGGCCCGGAACCGGAAGCCCCCGGGAACGCCCCCGGCGCGGACGTCCGGTTCGGGCCGACCTCCCGCGGGCCCTACGGGGCCTGCTCCGTGATCTCTCGCGGTCCCCCGCACCGGCACCTGTCCCGGGCGCTGATGCGGCGAACTGCCCTTTCGCGTGTTCCGCCGTCCTGCCGCGCCGGCGGCCCTCCCTGTGCATCCGGTCAATTCTCGTCGGGGACGATCAGGACGGTGCTAGCGTGGTCGTACCGATGTTCGGTGAAGACCGGCCGGGATTGGCAGAAGGGGGACTTCCGCCACAGAGCGTGTATCGACCACTCGCCGTGGCGGAGTTCGCGCACTGTTACCGGCATCGACGTCAAGTAAAGAATGCACCACGAATCGAGCGGGCGCCCACCGGAGCGGCCCGTTTTGCTGTGCGACGGAACTGCGAACCGATCTGGGGAGATTGACGAGTGAACAGTTCAGCACAACGCGGTGTCCCGCTGCTGCCGGAACAGCGCCGGTTCCTGGCCCGGGGGTTACCCGGTGCCCACCACTGGAACCAGGCCGCGCTGTACTCGATCCCGGAGGCACTGACCGCGGACGTCGCGGCGACCGCGATGCGCTGGGTGGTGAACCGGCACGAGGGTCTGCGGCTGCGGCTGGACGGCGACGGCGGCGCCGCCGGCACGGGGACCGTCGAACCGGAACCGGAGCACTTCCCGGTCGACGACGTGGACCTCGCCTCCGCCACCGACCCCGGCGCGCTGACCGCGTACTGCGCCCGCGTGCAGGAGAGCCTCGCCCTCGACCGGGCACCGCTGATCCGGGTGGCGCGGATCGCCTGGCGGGACGACGGCTTCCGACTCCTCGTCGTGGCGCACCGCTTCGTGGCGGACGATGTCGGATTCGCCGTCCTCGCCGGGGAGTTCGAGACGGCCTGCAACGCGCTGCTGGCGGGTCGCTCTTTGCCCGAGGCGCGCCCGGTGACGGGCGCCCACGTGTACGCGGCCTGGCTGCACTCCTACGCGCACCATCCGGACGTCGTGGAACAGCACGGGAGTTGGCTGAAGGCCGGCCGGCCCTGCGCCCCGGTGCCGCTGGAGAGGCAGGGCGGGAACACCATGGCCACCGCCGAGACCGCCGCGGTCGCCCTGACCAGGGGGGAGACGGCCGCGCTGCTCCGCGCGACGAGCGTGCCCGGCCGCGCCTCGGGGACCCTGGAGACCGTCGTCGCGGCGCTGATCCCCGTCCTGGACGACGGCTCGGGCCGGATGCGGACCACCATGACCGGCCACGGCCGCCACGGCCTGCCCGGCCAGCCCGAGGTGCGGCGGACCGTCGGCCGGCTGTCCACGCGCTACCCCCTCCACTTCGACCTCGCGCCCGGCGGATCCCTGGCGGACCGGCGCGACAGCATCGGCGAGCAGTTGGCGGCGGTGCCGATGGCCGGGACCGGGTTCGGGCTCCTGCGGTACATGAACGACGACCCGTCGCTGCGCGGGGAGTTGGCGGCGCTCGGCGAAGCGGACGTCAGCGTCGCCTACCGGGGCGAGGTCCGCCGGGCGGACCCCACCGCGCTGCTGAGGCCCGCGCCGGAGTCGCCGGGGCCCGCCGAGACCGGCACCGGGTGGCGCGAGCACGTCCACGGCGTCGAACTGACGGTCGACGACGGCCGGTTCACGGTCGGGTGGTCCTTCAGCACCAACCAGTTCAGCCGCGACACCGTCACCGGGTACGCCACGGAGCTCTGCGACCGGCTGCGGTCCGGGCTGCGGCTCTGAAATCCGCGGAACCCGTTCTTCTGGAGGCCGGAGGCGGACCGCGGCAGTTCCGGGAAAGGTTCTCGGGATTGCTTTCCGGTTCCGCGTCCGGCCGTTCGGAGCGGCGCGGACGTGTGTGATCGGCGCCTCACGGTCCTGCGGCAGCGGAGAAACGGCTTCGGCAACTATCGTCGGTGACATGTCAATCGGCCTCGCCCCGCTCGAAAGCGCGCGGAAGTTCCTCTCCTTGTCGGGAACGGCCGGAATTGAAGGATGCGCCGCGTTTCTTGGCTCGGCTTCGCGTGGGTGCCATCCGATATCGAGTTGTCAACATCGTGCGATCCGGTGAGAGATGCGCCACTTTTCCGTCGCGCCGTATTGCGATACCGCGGTCCCGAGTCCCGGCGGAATTCGGGCAGGGACGGCAGCCGGGCGGTCGGCGGCATCAGGACGCGGCGGGGGCGGGCGGCGGACTCAGCCCGCGGAGTGCCTCGCCGCGTACTTCCGCGCGATGTCCAGTTGTTCGCGTTCCATCCACGGCGCGGCCACCAGCACCCCGGGCAGCAGCTCCCGCTCCGTGGTGAC
Organism: uncultured Actinomycetota bacterium; assembly: GCA_963756705.1. GTDB lineage: Bacteria > Actinomycetota > Actinomycetes > Streptomycetales > Streptomycetaceae > Actinacidiphila. The sequence goes on from CAVWOS010000015.1 coordinate 1,020,335, forward strand.
GGCCCTGAACAGCCGCGCCACGGTGACGTCGTGGTCGGGGCGGCCGACCCGCTCGACCGGGTCGCCGGCCCGGATCCCGCCCGGCTCGATCACCCGCAGCATGGCGCCGGGGGAGGCCGCGCGGGTGAAGCGGCGGAGCCAGTCCTCCGCCCCGAGCCGGCCGGCGAAGGTGCGGCACGGGATCCGGCCACCGGTGACCTCGAGCACGGCGGTCGGCCCGACGCGCCAGCGCTCCCCGATCAGGGCTCCGGCCAGGTCCACGCCCCCGGTGGTGAGGTTCTCCCCGAACGAACCGTTGGACAGGGGGCGTTCGAGTTCGCGCTGCCAGTGGTCGAGGTCCTCGCGGGCGAACGCGTAGACGGCCCGGTCGTCGCCCCCGTGGAACCGCAGGTCGCACACGCTGTCCCCGGCCACGCCGCCGGCGCCCACGCCGGGCGGCCCGGGCGCGGTGACCCGTACGGCCTCGGCCACCGGCCGCTTGTCGATGCCCGTCGTCCCGGAGGGGGCGCTCGTGTACGGCACGGTCCGGGCTCCGCCGACGTTCACGCTGACAACCTTCATGCCCGAACGCTAGCCGCCGCCGCGGGCCTCGGGCGTCGCACCGGCTCCGTCCGCCGGCGGGCGGCCGAGCCGTCCGCGAGGCGCTGGGCGCGCCGCTGGCCTGGGTGCCCGCCCCGCTGGAGCGGACGTACGTCGCTGGCCCGGCCGTCGGCGGGCGCGGACGAACTCGGGTTGCGGGTCCGCGCGTTGCTCGCCCAGGGGCGCCGCCGGAGCGGGCCCGCCCGACGTCCGTACCCCTGGGCGCTCAGTCCGCGCGGGCCAGCGTGATGTCGAAGGCGGCCTCGTACCAGGGGCCGTCCACGACCCGCCCGCCGGGCGCGGCGCCGCCCGGGCGTTCGGCGAAGTCCACCACGAGGCCGGGCTTGACGGCGAAGACCGCGTCGTCGGCCAGGTGCGGGCTGCCGGCGACGAAGATGTGGGTGATGAGCGTCCGCAGGCCCGGCGCCTCCACCTTGAAGTGGATGTGGGCGGGCCGCATCGGCGAGCGGTCGGCGGCGTCCAGCAGCCGGCCGACCGGGCCGTCGACCGGGATGGGGTACGGCGCGGGCAGCACCGACCAGAAGCGGTACCCGCCGTCGGCGTCGGTGAACAGGTGGCCGCGGGCCTGGGTGCGGTCGTCGGCGTACTGGACGTCGTAGAGGCCGTCGTCGTCGGCCTCCCACAGCTCCACCCGCGCCCCGGCGACCGGCGCTCCGCCGTCGTCGAGGACCCGGCCGGACACGTGGCAGGGACGGCCCGGGGCCCCGGCCGCGATGTCGCCGCCGAGTTCGACGCGCGGGCTGCCCTCGACGAAGAACGGCCCGAAGACCGTGGACGGCGTCGCCCCCGCCGAGGGCGGCGTGTTGATGGCCACCGTCTGCATGGACAGACCCAGCACGTCCGACAGGAGGATGAACTCCTGCCGTGTGTCCGTGCACGTCTGCCCGGTGGCGGTCAGGAACCCGATGGCCGCCTCCCACTCCCGCTCGGTGAGCCGCACTTCGCGGGCGAAGGCGTGCAGGTGCCGGACCAGCCCCGACATCACCTCGGTGAAGCGCTCCGACCCGGCCCCGGCGAAGCTCGCCACGACCTCCTCGGTGACGGCCTCCTCGACGGCGGCCCGCCGCGCCGCCCCCGTCGAGCGCTCCCCGCGGTGCTCCCCAACGGCCATGCGGCGACCCCACCTCTCACGAGACCTGCGACCCGTGCCCGGCAGTGCGCGGGCGTCACCGGCTCACGGTACGCGGATCATCGGCGGGAACCACCCGCGGCGCGGGGGCGACTACGCGAAGCCCACCGGCGTCTGCGGGTCGGCCGCCCGGCCGCGGGCGCCGGCCGCCGCGACGGGACGGAGCCGGCGCCACAGCCGGTAGCCGCCGCCCAGGGCGACCGTCGCCAGGAGGAACAGGACGGTGAACCACTGGAGGTACCAGTGGCCGCCCGCGGGGTCGTACACCGCGCCGCGCGGCCAGGCCAGGTTCACCGTCATGCCCGCTCCGTACAGGACCGCGACCGCGTTGACCGGCAGCCCCCAACGGCCCAGCGAGAACAGCGGGCGCCCGCTCTCGTCCGCGCCGACGGGACCGCCGGCCGGCAGCCGCCCGCGCAGCCTGCGCACCAGCATCGGCCCGGTCACCATCAGGTAGGCGAGGTACAGCAGCACGATGCACGTCGTCCCCAGCGCCAGGAACGTCGAGGGGGCGGCGAAGCTCAGCAGCAGGCAACCGGCGGCAAGCACGCCGACCACGATCGACGGCGCGGACGGGATGCCGGTGCGCGGCGAGACCTTCGCGAGGGAGGACGAGAAGGGCAGCACGCCGTCGCGCGCCATGGAGAACAGCATCCGGGAGGCGGCCGTCTGCACCGCCAGCGTGGCCACGCTGATCGCCACCACCACGTCCGCCAGCAGCACCCGGCCCATCCCCTCGCCCAGCCGGCTGGTCAGCACGTAGCTCAGCCCGTCGGTGGCCAGGTGGCCGTCGGTCAGGCTCGGCGCCGCGAGCAGCCCGCCGAGCAGCAGCAGGCCGCCGCCGGTCCCGGCCGCGGCCAGCGCCCACAGGATGGTGCGCGGCGCGGTGCGCCGGGGGTCGCGGGTCTCCTCGCTCATCTCGCCCGCGCTGTCGAAGCCGACCATGACGTACGCGGCCGTGAAGGAGGCGATCAGCAGCCCGCCGATCGCGCCCCCGGCGCCGCCGGTGTGCACGGCGACGGCCGGCGAGCGGTCGCTGTGCGTCAGGAGCAGGACCACCATGAGGGCGACGCCGGCGAGTTCGGCGGTGACGCCCACCCGGTTGATCACCGACATGACGCGGTTGTCGAGCAGGTTGACCAGCGTGGTGAGGGCCAGGAGCACCAGGCCCAGCAGCGCGGCGTTGGCCGCGCCCGTCGGCGAGGCGGGCGCCGGGTCGCCGCCGACCATCTGGAACCCCGACCAGATCGCGGGCAGCACGACCTGGAGGGCGAGCGCGGCCGCGGCGACGACCACGATCTGCCCGATCATCATGATCCAGCCGGCGAACCAGCCGAACGCCGCCGTGCTCAGCCGCGACGACCACTGGTAGATCGCCCCGGAGATCGGGTAGCGGGCGGCGAGTTCGGCGAAGCAGGCGGCGACCAGGAGTTGGCCGCCCAGCACCACGGGCCACGTCCACACGAACGCGCCGCCGCCGAAGGAGAACCCGAACGCGAAGAACTGGAAGACGGTCGTGAGCACGGAGATGAAGGAGAAGCCCGCGGCGAAGGAGGCGTAGCGGCCGAGGCTGCGGTGCAGTTCCTGCCGGTAGCCGAAGGCGGCGAGCGAATTCTCCGCGGTCGCGTCACCGGACGGGTCGTGGGAGGCGGGGGAGTCGGAAGAGGCGGGGGAGCCGGATGAGGAAGCGGTGATGGCCATGGTGGGCCCTTCTGTCGTCTCTGGTGAGTCGTCCGTGGGCGTCGCCGGCGAGGGGCGGGCCCGTCAGGGCGTGGAGGCGCCAAAGCCGAAGGAGGAGAGCGCCATCGATCCGTCGGGCAGCGCGATCTCGCCGGCCGCCAGTCGGCGCCGCTGGTAGCGGAAGGTCTGCGCGGTCTGCGCGAACAGGTGCTCGCCGGCGACCAGGCCGGCGCGGGCCGGCCGTTCGGCGCTGACGAAACGGGTGAGCGGCTGGACGCGGGTGGCGTAGTCGAGGCTGCAGAACAGCGGGAAGGAGTAGCGCTCCTCGGCGACCCGGCGCACCCGGTGGGTCGTTGCGGTGAACTCGCCGTTGGACCAGAGTTCGAGCATGTCGCCGGTGTTGACGACGAAGGCGTCGGCGACCGGCGGGGCGTCGATCCACCGGCCCGCGCCGTTGAGCACCTCCAGCCCCGGCGCGGTGGGCCGCAGCAGGGTGAAGAACTCGTAGTCGGTGTGCGCGCCGATGCCGGGCCGGTCGGCGGCGCCGGCGTCGTAGGGGTAGTGGATGAGCCGCAACTGGCTGGGCGGCTTGGTGAGATGGGGCGCGAAGGCGTCGGCCGGCTCGCCGAGGGCGAGGGCGAAGCCGCGGAAGAGCGTGCGGCCGAGGGCGGCCACCGCGTCGTACCAGTCCGTCACCGCCGCCCGGAAGCCGGGCAGCGACGGCCACTGGTTGGGGCCGAGCAGCGGGTTGCCCGCGAGGTGGTCGGGGTCGTCGGCGGGCAGGTCCGCGGAGAGGTCGAACGCCTCCTTGCGGTCCGGGGTGCCGCCGGCGAAGACCTCCTCGCCCTCGGGCACGTAGCCGCGGTGGCAGGCCGACAGCCCGATGTAGGAGCGCATCTTCTCGTCGGCGGGCAGCGCGAAGAACTCCTTCGTGCGGGCCAGCAACCGGTCGAAGAGCGGCTGCGGGACGCCGTGCCCGGTGATGTACAGGAAGCCCGTCTCCCGGGCGGCGCGGCCGAGTTCCGCGGCGACGCGCGCGGCGGCCGCCGGGGACCCGTCGCGCAGTCCCGAGACGTCGATGACGGGCAGGGCGGAGAAGTCGTGCAGCGGGCTCACGGCGATACCTCCGGGCACGGGACGTCGGACAGCAGCAGACGGAAGGGGCCTTCGGTGCCGGCGACCTGCCAGCGGTGCTCCCGCCGCGGGCCGTTCGGCTCCGTCTGGGCCACGACCAGCAGGCCGTCGCCGGTCGGCCGGGAGGAGAACCCGCGGCCCGCGCGGCCGGGGAGGAGGGACCGGCGGACCGCCCAGCCGCCCCTCCCCGCCCGGCCCAGGGAGATCTCGCAGTCGAGCAGGCGCCGGGCCGTCGCGGCGCGGTCGGCGCCCGCGACCAGGTCGGCCAGCCGCGCGCCGGGCGGGAGCGGGACGAGCGGGTCCCGGCCGCGGGCGTAGCCGAACCAGGCGCCGGCCCGCACCAGCAGACCCTTGCGGCCGGTGTCCGGGTCGTGCAGCAGGGCGGCGGCGCTGCGGCCGGCGACCGGCGCCCGCACGGGGGAGTCCGCCGGCTCCGCGCGGCGCCAGTGTTCGAGGTAGTCCTCGTGCACCCCCTCCTCGACCAGCAGCCCGTCCTCGGCCCTCATCCGTCCCATGTCGGGCCGCCCGGTGGCGGGGTGGAGGTCGATGAAGCGGCGCCAGTGGAAGACGTCCCCGTCGCACAGCAGCCGTCCGGCGAACCCCTCCTGGGCGGCCAGGGCGTACAACTGGCCGACGTCCAGGTCGTCCAGGCCGCGCGCGCCCGGCACATGGGCGAAGCCGGCCGGCTGCCGGAGGTCGACGTACGAGGAGGGGCCCTGGAGCCAGGCGACCTCGGAGGTGGTGTCCGGACGGACGCCGGGTGCGGCCAGCAATGTGCGGTGCCACAGCCCGGGCACTTCGTGCGGGCCGGGAACCGGGGCGGTGGAGGTGCCGGGAGACGGACCGGGTACGGGCATGGAGTGCTCCCCGGGGTGGACGGGCGCGGAGGGTTCCTGTCGGTTGACAGAAATTAAGGGGGGAGCCCGTTTCGACCGCGTGTCGGCCCGGGGTCGAGGCCGTTATCGATCCATCACCGGTGTTGCGGCTTCGCGTCGGAGGCGCGCGCCGGGACGTGGGGGAGCCCGGCCGCCGTCCGGGCCGTCCGCGCGGAGCGGGCCGGCGGCCGGGCGGGGGTCAGCGGGTGAGGCCGGCGATCCGCAGCGCCGCGTCGGCCGTGGCGGCGGCGAAGGCCGCGACCGGGCGCCCCGGGGCGGAGCGGTGCACGAGGATCACGCCCTCGACGAGGCCGAACACCAGGTCGGTGCGGAGCGCGAGTTCGTCCGGGTCCAGGGCGGCGCCGGCCTCGGTGGCGGCGAGGAGCCGGGCGTAGGAGTCCTTGAGGCCGTCGCGCGCCTGGTGGAAGCCGGCGAACCGCTCGCTGCGCACCTCGGGCAGCAGGTAGAGGGCGCCGAGGTTGTGCGGTCCGGCGCAGAGGAGTTCGACGTCCGAGCGGCACAGCTCCCACAGGCGCTCCGCTGCCGGGCGCCCCTCGTCGGCGATGAGCTCCCGGGCCAGCGCGTACGACGGCGCGACGGTGGACTCCAGGAGGGCGGCCAGCAGGTCCTCCTTGCCGCCGAAGTAGTGGTACATGCTGGCCTGCCGCAGGCCGGCCCGCTCGGTCACCGCCCGGGTGGTGGTCGCCGCGTACCCGAGGGTGGAGAACAAGTCGGCCGCGGCGGCGAGGAGTTCCTCGCGCGCGGGCAGCCCGGACCCCGCGCGCGGCCGGGCCCGCGGCCGTCCCACTTTGCGTTCCTGAGCGCCCACGGCTTGATCGTCGCACAACCCGCGGACGCCGCCGGACCAGGGCGCGCGTTAACCCGGGCGCAACCGGCGGGCAACGGGTTCGAAGCAGGCCGCGCCTAATTTCTGTCGAGCGACAGAAATTAGAGATCAGCCCGGGTGCCCGGTGGCACCCCAGCCGTGAACCGGAGGCCGCTGTGGCGACAGCGACGACGTACGGGGCCAGGGACCACGCCCGCGCCCAAGGGGGAGCCAGGGCCGAGGCGATGCCGACGGTACCGGCCACCGACCGGCCGGACAGGCCCGACGGGGCCGGTCCCCTGGTGTGGGCCGAGACGGTGGCCGGCGGCGGCTACACCCACCGGGTGGTGGCCCGGGGCACCGAGATCCGCCTCACCGACCTGCGCGGCGACGCCTGCGCCCACGTGCTGCTCTACGCCGACGGCCGGACCTGGGAGCGGCTCAACGTCGCGGACACCGTCAAGGTCCAGTGGAACGCCTACCTCGGGACCGGACGGCTGCTGCTGTCGGACCAGGGACGGGTGCTCGCCACGCTGGTCACCGACACCGCCGACGGCCGGCACGACGCGCTGTGCGGCACCTCCGCACTGGCCGCGAACACCGCGCGGTACGGGGACGGCACACCGCAGTCGGCCTCACCGGCCGGGCGGGAGCTGCTGAAGCTGGCCGCGCTCAAGAACGGCCTGGACGCCCGCGACCTCCCGCCGTCGGTCTCCTTCTTCCAGGGCGCGCGGGTCGCCGAGGACGGCGCGGTCGCCTTCACCGGTTCGCACGGCCCGGGCGCCTCGGTGACGCTGCGCGCCGAGCAGGACCTGGTCGTGCTGATCGCGAACGTCCCCCACCCGCTCGACCCGCGCCCCGCGTACACCAGCACGCCCCTGGAGGTGCTGGCCTGGCGGGCGTCCCCGACGGCGCCCGGCGATCCCCTGTGGGACGCCACCCCCGAAGGCCGCCGAGCCTTCCTCAACACCGCCGAGGTCCTCACCGCGAGGGGAGTCCGATGACCACCGCACCCGCCCCCCGGCCCGCCGGGGCCCGCCGCACCGTCGTACCGGCGCGGTCCGCCTGGTCGGCGACCCTGCGCCGCGGTGAGGAGCTGACCGTCACGGACCTGCACGGCAACCAGGCCGTCGACTTCCTGGTCTACGACGCCCACGACACCGCCGTGCGCTACAGCGCGCCCGACACCGTCCAGGCGCAGGGCTCCATCTTCCTGACCACCGGCAGCGTGCTGATGTCCAACGAGCACACGCCGCTGATGACCGTCGTCGAGGACACCTGCGGCCGGCACGACACGCTGGCCGGCGCCTGCTCCAAGGAGTCCAACACCCTGCGCTACGGCCACCACACCTGGTCCCAGCACGCCTGCGTGGACAACTTCCTCGCCGAGGGGGCCCGTCACGGCCTTGGCAAGCGGGACCTGGTGTCCAACATCAACTGGTACATGAACGTGCCGGTGGAGGCGGACGGCACCCTGGGCATCGTCGACGGCCTGTCCGCGCCCGGCCTGCGGGTCACCCTGCGGGCCGAGACGGACGTGCTGGTGCTCGTCTCCAACTGCCCGCAGATCAACAACCCCTGCAACGGCTTCGACCCGACGCCGGTGGAGATGGTGATCGCCCCCGCCGCCGGCGGACCGGCGGAAGCGGGGCCGCTCGGATGAGACCGGCCTTCGACACCGTGCTGGTGGCCAACCGCGGCGAGATCGCCGTGCGGATCCTGCGCACGGCCCGGCGGATGGGCCTGCGGACCGTGGCGGTCTTCTCCGATCCCGACCGGTCCGCGCCCCACGTCCGGCTCGCCGACACCGCGGTCCGGCTCGGCCCGGCCGCGGCCCGGCAGTCCTACCTCGACCCGGACCTGATCCTGCGGGCCGCGCGGGAGACGGGGGCCGGCGCGATCCACCCGGGGTACGGCTTCCTCTCCGAGGACGCCGGGTTCGCCCGGCGCTGCGAGCGCGAGGGCGTCGTCTTCGTCGGGCCGACCCCCGCGCAGCTGGACCTCTTCGGTACCAAGCACACCGCGCGCGCCGCCGCCGAGGCCGCCGGCGTGCCCCTCGCCCCGGGCACCGGGCTCCTGCCGGACCTCGACACCGCGCTGCGGGCCGCGGAGCGCATCGGCTACCCGGTGATGCTCAAGGCCACCGGTGGCGGCGGGGGCATCGGCATGCGCGCGGTGCACACCCCGGCGGAGCTGGCGGACGCCTGGGAGGGCGTGCAGCGCGTGGCCTCGGCGTCGTTCTCCTCCGCCGGGGCGTTCCTGGAGCGGCTCGTCGTGCACGCCCGCCACGTCGAGGTGCAGGTCTTCGGCGACGGGCGGGGCCGGGTGGTCGCGCTGGGCGACCGGGACTGCTCACTGCAACGACGGCACCAGAAGGTGGTCGAGGAGGCGCCCGCCCCCAACCTGCCGGATGCCGTGAGACGCCAACTGGCCGCATCGGCGGTCGAGTTGTGCGCCTCGGTGGACTACCGCTCGGCCGGCACGGTCGAGTACGTGTACGACGCCGCCCGCGAACAGGCGTACTTCCTGGAGGTCAACACCCGCCTCCAGGTGGAGCACCCGGTCACCGAGGCCGTCCACGGCGTGGACCTCGTCGAGTGGATGCTGCGGCTCGCCCAGGGCGACACCGCCGTGGTCCGGGACCCGGGGCCGCCGCGGGGCCACGCAGTGGAGGCGCGCGTCTACGCCGAGGACCCCTCCCGCGGCCACCGGCCGAGCGCGGGACTGCTGACCCGGGTCGCCTTCCCGCCCGGCGTCCGGGTCGACACCTGGGTGGAGACCGGGACCGAGGTGACGACGGCCTACGATCCGATGCTGGCCAAGGTGATCGCCCACGGCGCCGACAGGGCAGGGGCGTTCGCGGCGCTGGAGGGCGCGCTGGCGCAGACCCGGGTCGACGGCATCGAGACCAACCTCGGCCTGGTGCGGGCGGCGCTGGCGGACGCCCCGGTCGTGGCCGGCACCCACTCCACGGCCACCCTCGCCGATGTCGAGGACCCGACCCCGCGCATCGAGGTGACGGCGGGCGGTGTGCTGACCACCGTGCAGGACTGGCCGGGCCGCACCGGCTACTGGCGGGTGGGCGTGCCGCCGTCCGGGCCGATGGACAGCCTCTCCTTCCGCCTCGGCAACCGCGCGCTCGGCAACGACGAGGGCGCGCCCGGCCTGGAGTGCACCCTCCAGGGCCCCACGCTGCGGTTCGGCCGCGCCACCACCGTCTGCGTGACGGGCGCCGACGCCCCGGTCACGGTGGACGGCACGCCCGTCGCGTTGTGGGAGCCCTTCACCGTCCCGGCCGGCGGCTCGCTCGCGGTCGGCGCGCCGACCGGCCCGGGGCTGCGGACGTACGTGCTCTTCGCCGGCGGCCTGGACGTCCCCGCGTTCCTGGGCAGCACGGCGACGTTCACGCTGGGACGCTTCGGCGGCCACGGCGGCCGGGCCCTGCGCACCGGCGACGTGCTGCGTGCCGCGGCACGGGACGACGGGGACGGGCCGGCCCCGGTGTCCGTGGTCCCGCGAGCCGACCGGCCGGTCCTCGGCGGCCACTGGGAGATCGCCGTCACCGAGGGCCCGCACGCCGCGCCGGAGTTCTTCACCCCCCAGGACATCCGGGACTTCTACGACGCCGACTGGCGGGTGCACTTCAACTCCGCGCGCACCGGGGTCCGGCTGATCGGGCCCAAACCGGTGTGGGCCCGCAAGGACGGCGGGGAGGCGGGACTGCACCCGTCGAACATCCACGACACGCCGTACTCCGTGGGGGCGGTCGACTACACCGGCGACATGCCGGTGGTGCTGGGCCCCGACGGCCCCTCGCTGGGCGGCTTCGTCTGCCCGGCGACCGTGGTGACCGGACAGCGCTGGAAGCTGGGGCAACTGCGGCCCGGCGACACCGTGCGGTTCGTGCCGGTGACCCCGCGCACCGCCGCCGAACTCCGGCGCCGTCCCGCCGCGGTGCCCGTCGCCGACCGGCCGGCCGTGGCCGACGGCGGGATCCTGGGCCGGGGGCCCCGCGTGCTGTACCGCCGCAGCGGGGACGACAACGTGCTGGTCGAGTACGGCGAGATGCAGCTCGACCTGGCCTCCCGCATGCGGGTGCACGCCCTCGCCGAGGCGGTGGCGCGGGAGGGGACGCCCGGTGTCACCGAACTGACGCCGGGCATCCGCTCGCTCCAGGTCCAGTTCGATCCGGACGTCCTCGACCACGACGGCGTGCTGGCGCTGCTGGCCCGCGTCGAGCGGGAACTGCCGCCCACCGACGCCCTGGTGGTGGAGTCCCGGACCGTCCACCTGCCGCTGTCCTGGGACGATCCGGCCACCCGCGAGGCGATCGCGCGCTACATGGCCGGCGTGCGCGACGACGCCCCCTGGTGCCCCTGGAACATCGAGTTCATCCGGCGGATCAATGGCCTGGAGTCGACGCGGGACGTGTACCGGACCGTGTTCGACGCCGAGTACCTGGTGCTGGGCCTGGGCGACGTGTACCTCGGCGCGCCGGTGGCCACGCCGCTCGACCCGCGGCACCGGCTGGTGACCACCAAGTACAACCCCGCCCGCACCTGGACCGCGGAGAACTCGGTCGGGATCGGTGGCGCCTACCTCTGCGTCTACGGCATGGAGGGCCCCGGCGGCTACCAGTTCGTCGGGCGCACCACCCAGGTGTGGTCCGGCTGGCAGCAGCGCGGTGCCTTCGCGCCGGGCCTGCCCTGGCTGCTGCGGTTCTTCGACCGCATCAGGTGGTACCCCGTCAGCGCGGACGAACTCCTCGACCTGCGGGCGGACATGGCGGCCGGCCGGTTCGTCCCCCGGATCGAGGAGGGGACGTTCTCGCTCGCGGAGTACCAGCGCTTCCTGGCGGACAACGCCGCCTCGATCGCCGCCTTCCGGTCCGGACAGGCGGCGGCCTTCGCCGCGGAGCGCGACGCCTGGGAGGCCTCGGGGGAGTTCTCCCGGGCGGAGTCCGCGGTCGGCGCGGCGGGCGACCCGGTGGAGGTCGAGGTGCCGCCGGGCGGACACCTCATGGAGGCCGAGTTCGCCGCCTCGGTCTGGCAGGTCAACGTGGCCGTGGGCGACCGGGTGAGCGTCGGCCAGCCGCTGCTCGCGCTGGAGGCGATGAAGATGGAGTCCAAGGTCCACGCCCCGGCCGACGGCGTGGTCGTCCGGATCCTGGCCGCCCCCGGCACCCAGGTCGAGGCCGGGACCCCGCTGCTGGTGCTGTCGCCCGCCGAGTGACGGGGGGACACGGCCGGGGGCCGGAAGCTCCCCGCTCGCCGACCGCCGTCCGGTTCCCGTCCAGCCGTCCCACCCCCGTATCCCGCCCCCGCCGAAGGAGCACCGCACCCCATGTCCGCACTGCCGCCCCCTCCACCACCGTCCGCAGCCCGGCCGGCCGCCGCGTCGTCCGCGCTCGCACGCGTCCGTGCCGCCTACCGGCGGATCGAGCAGGCCGACCGCCCGGAGGTGTGGATCACGCTGCGCCGGCAGGCCGAACTGGAGGCCGAGGCGCGGGAGATCGACGTCCGCGCGGCGGACGGTGACCGCGGCCTCCCGCTGGCCGGCAGGCTGCTGGCGGTCAAGGGCAACATCGACGTGGCCGGCCTGACCACCACGGCGGGCTGCCCGTCCTACGGCTACCGTCCGGAACGGGACGCCCCGGTGGTCGCGCGGCTGCGGCGGGCCGGGGCCCTGGTGCTGGGCACCACCAATCTCGACCAGTTCGCCACCGGTCTCGTCGGCACCCGGTCGCCCTACGGCGCGGTGCGCGGCGCGGTGGACCCCGAGCGGATCTCGGGCGGGTCCAGTTCGGGCTCGGCGGTCGCCGTCGCCCTCGGCATGGCGGACCTCGCCCTGGGCACGGACACCGCGGGATCGGGCCGGGTCCCGGCCGCCTTCAACGCGATCGTCGGGCTGAAGCCGTCCCGGGGCCTGGTGCCCACCGAGGGGGTCGTGCCCGCCTGCGCGAGCCTGGACTGCGTGAGCGTCTTCGCGCGGACCCTGCCCGAGGCGCGGCTCGCCCTCGCCGTCATGTCCGTGCCGCCGGGGCGTCCGGCCCCGCACCGGGTGCCGGGGCCGTGGCGCGTCGCCGTCCCGTCCCTCCGGCAGCTCGGGCCGCTGGCGGACGGCTGGGACCGGGCGTTCGAGGCGGCGGCCGGCCGACTCGCGGCGGCGGGCGCGGAGTTGACGGAGGTCGACCTGGCGCCCTTCACCGAGGCCGCGTCGATGCTCTACGAGGGCGCGTTCGTCGCCGAGCGCTACACGGCGGTCGGGGAGTTCGTCGACCAGGACCGGCCGGACCTCGACCCCACCGTCGCGGCCGTCATCCGCGCGGCCCGCGACATCCCGGCCCACCGCCTGTTCGCGGACCGGGCACGGCTCGACCGCCTGCGCTCCGCCGCCCTGGCCTCCCTGGGCGAGGCCGACGCGCTGCTGCTGCCGACCACGCCCGGCCACCCCACCCTGGCGGAGGTGGCCGCCGATCCGTTCGGGGCCAATGCCGCGCTCGGGCGGTTCACCAACTCCACCAACCTGTTCGACATGGCCGCGGTCGCCGTCCCCGGCGGCGAGGTGGACGGCCGCCCCTTCGGCGTGATGCTGGTGGGCCCGGCGGGCACCGACGAACGGATCGCCGCCGTCGCCGAGCTGCTGACCCCGAACCCCCGGCTCGCGGTCGTGGGCGCGCACCTGACCGGCGAGCCGCTGAACCCGCAACTGCTGGGCCTCGGCGCCCGGTTGGTCGCCACCACGACCACGGCCCCCGTCTACCGGATGTTCGCGCTGCGCACCCAGCCGCCCAAGCCGGGGCTGGTCAGGACCGGGCCGCAGGACGGGGCGGCGATCGAGGCGGAGGTCTGGGAGCTGCCCGCGGCCGGTCTCGGCGCCCTCGTCGCCGCCCTGCCCCGTCCCATGGCCCTGGGCCGGGTGGAACTGGCCGACGGCACGTCCGTTCCGGGCTTCCTCTGCGAGCCGTCGGCGATCGACGGGGCCGACGACATCACCTCCCACGGCGGCTGGCGGGCCTACCTGGCCTCGTGAGGCGCGGGCGGGCCGCCGCCGACCCCCTGCGGGCGCGGTGCCGACGGCGTCGGCGGCACCGCACCCGGTCAGGAGAGCACCGTCAGGTGGTCTCGGTGCCCTGTGCCACCCGCGCCACCCGGGCGCCGGCCGCGGTCGTCGCCGTCACCCTGCTCAGCAGCCAGGACAGCGTCCAGGCCCCGGGGCCCGTGATGGCCAGCAGCAGGAAACTCCAGCAGAAGAGGACCGACAGCTCGCCGCCGTTCTGGATCGGCCACAGCGCGTGCTCCTGGTGGACCGTGAAGTACGCGTAGGCCATGGATCCGGAGCAGACCAGCGCCGCGATCCGGGTGCCGACCTCGCCGACGCCGAGGAACACGAGCACGCCTCCGGCCAGCTGGATGGCGCCGGCCCACCAGCCGGGCCAGGCGCCGAACTCGGGGCGGGGCGCTCCGCTTCCGCTGAACAGGCCGAGGACGCTGGAGGCGCCGTGGCACGCGAACAACAGGCTGATCACCATGCGGAAGAGCGAGATGACGGACGGGTTGGCACCTTCCAGCCTCTTGCCTGGGTCGGCTAGGGGGGAAGAGGACACGGGCTTCTCCTACGAGTCGGTGGTGAACTGGCTCGGGCGGTGGAACAACCGGTCGGGGACGTGACTGTCCGCCGGCACGGTCCGTGCACCAAGGAGATACGCGCGTGGTGCCCATGGTGTTCAAGGGAACAGAGTGTCATTTCCGGCCAACCTCGCCCCGCAGGCCCCACCGCACGGTGACGTCCCGCGAGGCCGTTCGCCGGTCGATCCGGCGGCGGAAGATCACCCGGGATGCGGTGATCCTTCCCGGATTCCTCTCGACCGCCGTGCCGCCGCCGGTGGCCGGAATGCATCGCCCGGTCCCCGGCCGGGCGCCGGGAGGGAGCGGCTTCCTCCGTACGCCGGACCGGAGCGAACGGCGGCGGACACGGACACCGCCCCCGGCGCGTGCCGGGGGCGGTGCGGGGTGCCTGCCGGCCCCGTCCGTTCGTCTGTCCGGCGTGAGTCGCCGGTACGGGGTCCGGCCGTGGCGAGGACGCTCGTCAGATCGAGCCGCGCCATCCGCCGGTCTCGGCGGGACGGTCCTCGATGAAGTGCTTGAAGCGTTTGAGGTCGCCCTGCACCTGACTGCGGATGAAGCCCGTCTTGTCGCCCACCGTCTCGGCGATCCCGTGGGGGTCGTAGTCCAGGGTGAGCGACACCCGGGTGTGGGTGGCGTCGAGCGCCTCGAAGGCGACCGTGCCCGCCTGGGTTACATCGCTGCCGTCGACCGTCGTCCAGGCCACCCGCTGATCGGGCACCTGGTCGACGATCCGCGCGTCGAACTCACGCGTGATCCCGGCCATCGAGGTCACCCAGTGGGTCAGGGCCGGCGTCATCTGCTCGATGCGCTCGACCCCGCCCATGAACGCGGGGAACTCCTCGAACTGGGTCCACTGGTTGTACGCCTGGCGCACCGGGACGTCGACCTTGACGACTTCCTTGACCGTCGACATGTCTCTCTCCTCACGATTGCTGCGCTTCACCTGCGCCTGCCCGAGCCCGGGGAACGGACACATCCCTGTGCCGAGTTCGGGCCCAACGGGGCGAACCGCCGTGGTCGCGGGGCGAGCTGCGCGGCGACGGGCACGAGCACCTGCGCGGCCACGTTCGCCAGGCCGAGGACGGCGAAGGCCGCCAGCGCCCACGGCAGGCCGGGGGAGAGCCCCGCCGCGACCAGGGCCGCGGCGTCGAGCGCGAGCAGGAAGGTCAGCAGCGAGCGGCGGCCGACCAGGTCCGCCAGCGGCAGCACGAGCACCAGGGAGACGACGAAGGCCAGCCGGGTCACCGTGACGATGAACCCGGCCGTGTCTGGAGAGGTGCGGAACGCACGGGCGAGCGTGTTCAGTCGCCGGGGCGGGCGGGCGCGGCCTGTTCATCGTGGCGCAACTCGCGGACCGGTGGGGCAGCCGCTACGGCCGGTCGGGCAAGACGATCTGGGCCGAACTCGCGCTGCCGCGCGCCGGTTGGCTCCTCGGCCACCGGCGTCACGGGCGGCGGTCCGGGCGCCGCCTCCGGATCCCGGCTCAGTCGTGCGCCAACTGCGGCTCGCCCGCGTACCGGTTGGACGGCACGGGCAGTCCGAGGTTGCCGCGCAGGGTGTCGGACACGTACTCCGTGCGGAACAGGCCGCGCCGCTGCAGGATCGGGACCACGCCGTCGACGAAGGCGGCGAGTTCGTCGTCGGTGCGGAAGGCGAGGTTGATGCCGTCGAACGTGCCGGCGCGGAACCACTCCTCGATCGGGTCGGCCACCGTCGGCGGCGCTCCGACGAACGGCGCGGGCCGGAACGTCCGCACGGACTCGGCGACTTGGCGCAGCGTCAGGTTCTCGGCGCGCGCCCGCTCGACGATCCCGGCCGCGCCGGTGCGGCCGCCCTTCTCCGCCGGGTGGGCGACATCGGGGAACGGCGCGTCGAGGTCGTGCCCGGCGAAGTCGTAGGCCCCGGAGGAGCGGCCCAGCAGGGCTAGGTTGCGGTCGAAGTCGTCGTCCTCCTCGAAGATCTCCCGCTCGCGCAGCCGGGCGCGCTCGTCGGTCGGGGCCACCACCGGGCCGCCGTGGACGAAGATCTTGACGTGGTCGGGATCGCGCCCGTACGAGGCCGTGCGCCGCTTGATGTCCGCGTAGTACTCGCGCGCCTGATCCCGCCCGCCGCCGGGGGCGTAGATGCCCTCGGCGACCCGCGCGGCCAGGTCCCGGCCCTCCTCGGACACACCCGCCTGGAAGATCACCGGCTGGCCCTGCGGCGAGCGGGAGATGTTGAGCGGGCCGGCCACCTTGAAGTGCTCGCCGACGTGGTCGAGCGCGTGCAGCTTGGCCGGGTCCAGGAAGAGGTTCCGGGCCACGTCGGCCGGGAACGCGTCGTCCTCGTAGGAGTCCCACAGCCCCCGGGCGACCTCGACGAACTCCAGCGCGCGGCCGTAGCGGGTCGGGTAGTCCAGGTGCTCGTCGAGCCCGAAGTTGCGGGCCGCGCCGGTGTCGAAGCCGGTCACGACGTTCCACCGGCCCGGCCCCCGCTGATGTGGTCCAGCGAGGAGAACCGGCGGGCCAGGTTGAACGGCGAGTTGTACGTCGAACTGGCCGTGCCCGACCAGGCCGATGTGCCGGGTGTGCGTGGCCACCGCCGACAGCAGGGTGAGCGGCTCGAGCCGGTTGAGGTAGTGCGCCGGGTAGGTGGCGTTGATGAACTGGCTGTCGACGATGAAGAACGCGTCGAACAGCGCGTGTTCGGCGGCCCGCGCCTGCCGGATGTAGTAGCCGATGTCGACGCCGGCGTCCTTCGCGACGCGCGGGTCCCGCCACAGGCCGTGCTGGCCGGGGCCCCCGACGCCGTACGGGTGCAGTGCGAGGTGGATCGTGCGGGGCATGGGACTGCCTCTCTGCGGCATGGCGGGGTGGGGAGCGCGGGCGCGCACGGGCGGCGGGCCGGGGCGAACCGCGGCGCGGTCGCAGGGGGCCGCGGCGCGTCACCTCTTGCCGGGGGAGCCGGTGGAGCCGCTCGGCGCGGGAGCGGGATCGGTGGTGCAGCCGCCCTTGCGGCAGCCGTCGGTCGAACAGGACAAGGCGATCACTCCTCCGTGTGCGGCAGGTGCGCGTTCCTTCGGCGGTCCGTGTGCCCGGATCGAGGGGACACCACCTCGGTGCGGTGCTCATCGGCGGGGCCGTCGCCGGGCGGCCGATCCGTCGCCCGACGACGGCCCCGCGCTCGTGGGCCGGTCCTGGAGTTCAGCCGTCGGCCGCTATGGCGGCCAACTCCGCCTCCAGATCGGCGGTGATGCGGCCGAGGTCGCCGGGAGCGGCCGCGCGGACGCCCCGGACGAAGGGTTCGATGTCCTCGGTCGCGAAGATGATCCGCGCGCCGAACGGTCCGCCGAGGGCGACCTCGACCAGCGGGAGTCCGCCCGGCAGCGGCCGGACCCGGACGTCCCCCTCGCCCGTCGGCTCGTCGAGGCCCGAGGCGAGCAGTTCCCATCCGAAGGTCCACTCGACGCTCTGGCCGTCCCCCGGAGCATCATGGTGACCGCGAGGCAGTCGTCCGGCGCGTACACCAGATCCGTTGCCACGAAGGCCGCTTCGTCTCCCGGGAGGTCGAGCCGTCCCGTCACCCGGCGTTCCACCGGGAGCCCGTCACAGGGCACCGTCATGGGCTCAGCCTCTCTTCCGCGCCTCGGCCGCGGCGGTCCCGAGGTGTGTCCGGGGGCCGAGGGCGCGGGCTCGTTGCCGCAGATGCGCCAGCGTTGCTCAGGTACATGCCACGTCTTGCCCTGCAAACGCTTCCGAAACGCGGGGACTCCGCGAATTCTCGCCCGGCCGCGCACCTCGCTCCGCCCGGCGCCGGGTCAGGATGTGAGCACCCCCGTGGACAGGAGTCCCAGCAGCGCCACGCCGGCGACGATCCGGTAGGCCACGAAGGCGTTGAAGTCGTGCCGGGCGACGTACTTCAGCAGCCAGGCGATGGAGGCGTAGGCGACCGCGAAGGACACGGCCGTGCCGACGGCGAGTGGCAGAGCGCCCACGCCCGCGCCCACCGCGTCCTTGAGTTCGTACAGTCCCGCCCCGGTCAGGGCGGGGATGCCGAGGAAGAAGGAGAGCCGGGTGGCGGCGACCCGGTCCAGGTCGAGCATGAGCGCGGTGGACATGGTGGCGCCGGAGCGGGAGAAGCCGGGGAAGAGCAGGGCGAGGATCTGCGAACAGCCGACGAGCATGGCGTCCTTGAGGCCGGTGTCGTCCTCGCCGCGCTTGTGGCGGCCGATCCGGTCCGCCGCCCACATCACGCCGGAGCCGGCGATCAGGGAGCCCGCGACCACCCAGAGGGAGGCGAGCGGGCCGTCGATGAGCGGCTTGGCGGCGAGGCCGACGGCGACGATCGGGAGGGTGGCGTAGATGACCCACCAGGCGAACTTGTAGTCGTGGTGGTACCGCTGCTCGCGGTCGGCGAGGCCGCGGCCCCAGGCGGAGACGATGCGCACGATGTCCTTGGCGAAGTACAGGAGCGCCGCGGCGATGGCGCCGACCTGGATGACGGCGGTGAAGGCGACCACGGAGGTGTCGTCGACGGGGATGCCCAGGAGCCCTTCGGTGATCTTCAGATGCCCGGTGGAGGAGACGGGGAGGAATTCGGTCACCCCCTCGACGACTCCGAGGAGGACGGCCTGGCCGATGCTGATCGCGCTCATGGGATCCGTTTCTGCGGTGGTCGGCGAATGCGGAGCGAAGGGTGCGGCGGGGGAGCGGGCGCCGACTGTCCAACGGGCGGTGCGCGTGGCAGACTCGGCCACGGCGGCTTCTACACGGCCGTAGAAGTTCTACACGACTGTAGAAGACGAGGGGGGAACGACAAAACCCATGGCACCCGACACGCACGGACGCGCCCCCAAGCGGGCCAACGGCGCCCGCGAGGCGGAGATCCTCGACCTCCTTCAGCGGGCCGAGGGCGCCCTGACGCCGGGTGAGGTCACCGAGCGCCTCGGCGACGACCTGACGTACAGCAGCGTCGTGACGATCCTCACCCGCATGCACACCAAGGGCCTGCTCACCCGGGCCGCGCGGGGCCGGGCCTACGCCTACGCCCCCGTCACCGACGACGCGGGGTTCGCCGCCCGCCGCATGCGCGGCGTCCTGGAGGAGCGGCCCGACCGCGCGGCCGTCCTCGCCCGCTTCGCCGACGAACTGTCCGACCACGACGCCGACCTGCTGCGCCAACTGCTCGGTCCCGAGCCGGACAGCGGCGACTAGGCGGGGACGGCCGGATGCGCGTCGCCGTCTACGTTCCACTGCTCCTCACGCTCCTCGCCCCCTTCGGCGCACGGCCGTTGACCGAGCGCTGCGAACCCCGCCTGGCCACCTGGCTGCTGACCGCCTCGTCCCTGGTCCTCGGCGTGGCGAGCACGATCTCCCTGGGCCTGCTGGCCGCCACCGGCCTGATCCGCGTCCCGCGACTGGCCGCGCTCGGCGACTGGTCGGCCCGCAGCGCGCGGCTCGACGACCCGACCGAACTGTCCGTCGCCCTCGTCGCGGGACTGCTGCTCGGCGGCGCGCTGCTCGCCACCGCCCGGATGCTCTGGCGCCGCGCCCGCACACTGGCCGCCGCCGCGGTCGACGCCGCCTGCATGCCCGCGCGCGACGGCCTGGTCGTGACGCGGGACGAGGTCCCCGACGCCTACGCGATCCCCGGGCTGCCCGGCCGGGTCGTGATCTCCACCGGCATGCTGCACACCCTCGACCCCGCCGAGCACACCATCCTGCTCGCCCACGAGCGCGCGCACCTGACCGCCCACCACTACGCCTTCGTCGCCCTCGCCCAACTCGGCGCCGCCGCCAATCCGTTGCTGCGCCCCCTGGCGAATGCCGTCACCTACACCGTCGAACGCTGGGCCGACGAGAACGCGGCCGCCTCCACCGGCGACCGCCGCCGGGTCGCCCGCGCCGTCGGCAAGGCCGCCCTCGCCGCCCACCGCGCCCCGGCCCGCGCCGCCGCCCTCGGCGTCCGCGGCCGCCGCGTCCCCGGGCGCCGCGGACCGCTCGACGGGGCCGGGCCGGTTCCCCGCCGCGTCGCCGCGCTGCTCGCCCCGCCGCTGGAACGGCACCCGGTCCTCGCCGCCGCGACCGCGGCCGTCCTGACCGCCACCACCCTCGCCACCGCCGAGGCGGCCCACGACCTCCACCTGCTGCTGGCGGCCGTCGGTGCCGGGTAGGGCGTATTCGCCCGATCGGGCCCACCGCGGCGGCGCGGGGAATTCCCCGCCGCCCGGCACGGCTGTCAGGAGCAAACGACGCCGGCCCGGAGCCGGCGCGACCGGACACCACGGGAGGGCCTCGTGCCGCTGCCATCGGAGCCGTTGCGCGGCTTGGGCTTTCTGACCATCGGTCTGTTCGACCCCGCGGACCCGCGCCGGGGGCACGAGGCGACGCTGGAGATCATCGAGCGGGGCGAACGCCTCGGCTTCGACAGCGCGTGGGTGCGGCACCGGCACCTCCAGTACGGCATCTCCTCGCCCGTGGCGGTGCTGGCCGCCGCCACCCAGCGGACCCGGCGGATCGCGCTGGGCACCGCCGTCATCCCGCTGGGCTGGGAGAACCCGCTGCGGCTGGCCGAGGACCTCGCGACCGTCGACATCCTGTCCGGCGGCCGGCTCAATCCGGGCGTCAGCGTGGGCCCGCCGACCCACTACGACGACGTGAAGGCCGCGCTCTACCCGCACACCGCCGACGCCGAGGACTTCAGCCACGAACGCGTTGCCCGGCTGCTGGAGTTCGTGGGCGGCGGCCGGGCCAGCGACTTCTCCGGCCGTGAGGGATTCGAGGCGTTCAGCGAGACCGTGCAGCCGCACGCGCCCGGCCTGATCCGCCGCATGTGGTACGGCGCGGCGAGCACGCGGTCCGCCCGGTGGGCCGGCGAGCACGGCATGAACCTGCTGACCAGCAGCGTCGTGAAGGCGGAGAGCTCCGAGGACTTCGCCTCCATCCAGCTCGCCCAGATCCGGGCCTTCCGCGCCGCGCACCCCGACGGCGCCCGCGCCCGGGTCTCCCAGGGTCTGGTGGTGCTGCCCACCGACTCCGCCACGCCCGCCCAGCGCGCCAAGTACGAGCGCTACGCCGCCGAACGCACCCCGCGCACCCGCACCCCGCAGGGGCCGGCCCGACTGATGTTCGCCCCCGACCTCGTCGGCCCCTCCGCCGAACTCGCCGAACGCCTCTACGCCGACGCCGCGTTCTGCGAGGTCGACGAGGTCGCCTTCGCGTTGCCGTTCACCTTTGAACACGAGGACTACGAGCAGATCCTCACCGACATGGCCACCGTCCTCGGCCCCGCCCTGGGCTGGCGCCCGGACTCCGCGCCGCGGCCGGCCGCCGGGTAGCGCTCGCCCCCGAGCCTCGCGTTCGGACCCCGCGACCCGCTCCCCGGGAGCCGGCGCAAGCACCGCCGGCGGACCCCGGTCGCGGCGGTCGACCTGCCGGTCGTGGTCGGCGTGGTGATGGTCACCGGCTTCTGCGTGGTCCTGGCCAACGCCGCCGCCGACGTCCTCTACGCGGTGGCCGACCGACGGGTGGTCCTGCCGTGACCGACGACACGACCACCACTTCGGCCGCGCGGCCGGGCGAACCGCTGCTCCGCGTCGCCGGACTGACCGTCGATTTCCCCGTCGGGGACGGCTTCGTCCGCGCGGTGGACGGGCTCGACCTCGAACTGGACGCCGGCCAGGCGCTCGGCATCGTCGGTGCGTCCGGCTCCGGCAAGAGCACGGTCGCCTTCGCGCTGCTGGGGATGCACAACGGCACCGGCGCCCGGCTCTCCGGCACCGCCACCGTCGCCGGGATCGACGCGCTCACCGCGGACGGGGACGACCTGCGCAGGCTCCGCGGCGAGCGGGCGGCGATGGTGTTCCAGGACCCGCTCTCGGCGCTCGACCCCTACTACGCGGTCGGCGACCAGATCGCCGAGGTCCTCCGCGTGCACCGCGAGGTCACCCGCAAGGCCGCGCGGGCCCGGTCCGTCGAGGTGCTGGACCGCGTCGGGATCGCCGACGCCGCCCGCCGCTCGCGCCTGCGGCCGCACGAGTTCTCCGGCGGCATGCGCCAGCGGGTGCTCATCGCGATGGCGCTGGCCTGCGAGCCGAAGCTGCTGATCGCCGACGAGCCGACGACCGCGCTGGACGTGGCCGTGCAGGCGCAGATCCTCGACCTGCTGCACGAGGTGCGCGCCGAGACCGGTTCCGGACTCCTGCTGGTCACCCACGACCTCGGCGTCATCGCCGGCAACGTCGACCGGGTGCTGGTGATGAAGGACGGCCGGGCGGTCGAACGCGGCCCGGTGCAGCAGGTGCTGACCGCGCCCAAGGAGGCGTACTCGCGGGCGCTGATCGCCGCCGTGCCCCGCCTGGAGGCGGCCCCCGCCGACCAGGGGGCGCAGCAGCCGGCCGAGTCCGGCGAGGTGCTGCTCGAAGCGACCGACCTGCGGCGGGAGTTCGGCCGGCGCGAGAATCTGGTGCGCGCGGTGGACGGTGTGTCGCTGACGGTCCGGCACGGCGAGACACTGGGCGTGGTCGGCGAGTCCGGCAGCGGCAAGACGACCCTGGGGCGGATGCTGGTCCGGCTGCTGGAACCGACCTCGGGACGCCTGCTCTTCGACGGGCACGACGGGGGCCTGATGCGGGAGAAGGACCTGCGCCCCCTGCGGCGCGACCTCCAGATGGTCTTCCAGGACCCGGTCTCCTCCCTCAACCCGCGCCGCAGCATCGGCGAGTCGGTGGCCGACCCGCTGCGCACCACGCGCCGCTCGCTGTCGGACCGGCAGGTGCGGGACCGGGCGCGGTCGCTGCTGGAGCGGGTCGGGCTGAACCCCGACTGGTACGAGCGCTACCCGCACCAGCTCAGCGGCGGGCAGCGGCAGCGGGTCGGCATCGCGCGGGCCCTGGCCCCGGAACCGCGGCTCGTGGTCTGCGACGAGCCGGTCTCCGCGCTGGACGTCACCACGCAGGCCCAGGTGATCGCGCTGCTGGAGGAACTGCGCCGCGACCTCGGGCTCTCCCTGGTCTTCATCGCGCACGACCTCGCGGTGGTCCGCCAGGTCAGTGACCGGGTCGCGGTCATGCGGCACGGGCGCGTGGTGGAGCAGGGCCGGGCCGCGCGGGTCTACGACGATCCCCGGCATCCCTGCACCCGCGAACTGCTGGCCGCCGTCCCCACCCTCGACGGGGCGCAGGCCCCGCGGTGGACGCGCCTTTCCCGGGCAGAAGGCAGGTGAGGACCTGGGAGCGGAGCAGGCCGAAGCGGCAGACGGCAAGAGGGAGCCCACCGTGGCAGTCGCGAAACAAGTGATGGTCGTACTGGATTGCGCCGAACCCGAGGCGCTGGCGGACTTCTACGCCACGATCCTCGACGCGGGGGTGCGCCGCGGACTCGACCCCGATTTCGTCGAGGTCGTCGGCCCCGACGGCGTGCACCTGGCGATCCGCAGGGACCACGGGTTAGCCCCGCCGAGCTGGCCCCGCCCGGAGGACGCGCAGCAGTCGCACCTCCACATCCTCGTCCTCCAGCAGGACATGGACGAGGCGGAGCGTGAGGTCATCGGCCTCGGGGCCCGCCCGCTGGAGACGAGGGAGAACCACGGGCCGCGCGACGCCCGGCTGTACTCCGACCCGGCCGGGCACACGTTCTCGCTGATCGCGTGGGAGGGCCGGATGCGGGACGAGTCCGAACCGGGCGCCGTCCCGCAGGCCCCGGCCGCCTCGGCACCTCCACCGGGCCGGCCCGGGTTCTGAGGGCGGGGGCACGCCGAGCCGGTGGCCCGGCGCCTGCCCGTACTTCCGGTGTCCGGCACCGGATCACGCCGGTCGTGGGAAGCTCGCTGCACCACGGTCGACCCTGGAGCGGAGGAGGTGCGGGCGGACATGACGCAGGACGCGCCCGGTGCCGGGCTGCCCGCCCGACTCGCGGCGGCCGCGTACGTCGTGGACGAGCGGGGAGCGATCGCCGAGGTCAACGAGGCGGCCGAGCGGCTGCTGGCGGCTTCCGCCGCGCACCTCGTGGGGCGCGACGCCCACGACCTGCTGCACCGCGACCGGCACGGCCACCCCGTGGTCAGGGCTCAGTGCGCGATGCTGGAGGCGTTCCTCGCCCGGCGCACCGACAGCGGCAGCGACTGGTTCGCGCGCGGCGGCACCGGACTCGTCGAGCTGTTCTGGCTGGTGGCCCCGTGCGCGACCGCCGGCGGGGGCGACGGCACGCTGGTGATCCTGCGCGAACACGAGCCCTGCCCCGGGGCCGACCGGGCCGCGGGGCACGGCACCGGCTCGGCGATGCCCGAGTTGGAGCGCCTCGCGCTGCTGGCCGAGACGACCACGCAGCTCACCTCGACCCTCGACACCGGCGAGACGCTGCGCCGCCTGGTGCGCCTGGTCGTCCCCCGGATCGCCGACTGGGCGGTGGTCGACCTGATCACCGAGGCGGACGACGTCGAGCGGGCGCTCGTCGTGCACTACGAGAACGGCGGGTTCAGCCCCCGGGAGGATCTGCAGGGCCCGATGCCGCCGGTGCTGCCCGACTCGCCGATGCCGCTGTCGCGGGCACTGCGCGGCGCAGCGTCGACGCTGGCGACCTCCGCCACGTACGCGGGCCTGCCGGACTCGGGCATCGCCGTCGAACAGCACCGGCTGTTCGAGGCGACGGGCATGCACTCGGCGGCCATCGCGCCGATCCGCGGCGTTCGTGACGTGCTGGGCGCGCTCACGCTGGGCCGCTCCGAGCGCCCGGACCCGCTGACCCCGGCCGACCTGAGCCTGCTGGACGACATCTGCCGCCGCACCGGGCTGGCGCTGGACAACGTGCGGCTCTACCAGCGGCAGCGCAAGGTCGCCGAGACGATGCAGCGCCACCTGCTGCCGCGGCTGCCCTCGGTGCCGGGCCTCCAGATGGCCGCGCGCTACCTCCCGGCCCCGGACGCCTCGCAGGTGGGCGGCGACTGGTACGACGCCTTCCCCCGGCCCGACGGCGCCACGGCGCTGGTGATCGGCGACGTCATGGGCCACGACCTCGAGGCCGCCGCGGGGATGGCCCAGGTGCGCAGCATGCTCCGGGCCTACGCGTGGGAGCACGGCGAGGCGCCCAGCGCGGTGGTCGGCCGCCTCGACCGGGCGGTCGTGCAGGTCGCCGGGGTGCCGATGGTCACGCTCGTGCACGGCGTCCTCGACCGGACCGACCCCGGCTCCTGGCGGCTGACCTGGACCAACGCCGGCCATCCGCCCCCGCTGCTGGTCACCGGCGACGGACGGGCCGAGTACCTCACCGGCGGCCACGGACCGCTGATCAGCGCGGGGCTGTCCGCCACGCGCCACGACGCCTGCCGGGAAATCCCGCCGGGGGCGACCCTGGTGCTCTACACGGACGGCCTCGTGGAGAGCCGGACCCGCTCGATCGACGTCGGGCTGGAGCGGCTGCGCCGGGACGCCGCGTCCCTGGTGCGCCGTCCGCTGGCGACGTTCCTCGACCAGCTGCTGGAACGGGCCCGCCCGAGCGATCACCATGACGACGACGTCGCCGTGCTCGCGCTGCGCTGCCCGGTGACGCCGGGCACGGGCTGAGGGGAGGGCGTTCGACGGGGAGGCGGGTACGTCAAGAAGCGGTATCGAACGGCGCCGCTGCGGTCTGAGCGGCGGGGAGTAGGGTACCGGCGCGTGTGAGTGGTACCGAGGGCGAGGCGGACGAGTGGGATTCCACACGAGTGGCGACGGCGAAACGGCGGCGGAACGACCCCTCATGCGCGCCGGTCACGCCCTGAGCGGGGACAGCGACTGCATCGCGCTGGCCCGCCACCACGCGGTCGACTTCCTGGACCGGGCCGGCTCCGAGCAGGACGTCGCCGTCTCCGCGCGGGCGAAGGACCTCACCCAGCTCGTGGTCAGCGAGCTGGTCACCAATGCGCTCAAGTACGCGCCCGGGCCGGTCCTGATGGAGCTGCGCCTGACCGCCGGCGCGGTGGACGTCGTGGTGTGGGACAGCGATCCCACCGCGCCCGCGGCCCGGGCGGCGGACCCCGGCAGGGTCGGCCAGCACGGCCTGGAGATCGTCGAGGCCGTCACCGAACTGCTGCTGGTGGAGCAGGAACCGGTCGGCAAGCGCATCACCGCCCGCATCGCCCTGGCCGACCCCGCGGCCCGCCACCGCCCCTGAGCGCGGCCCGCCCTGACATCTTTTCGCCGCGCGCCGCGGGCCCTGACCGGCGGCCTCGACGCGGACGGGAAAATTCCGGCGGCTATGGTGGAGTGTGCCGAAGGAAAGCGGGTAAGCGGCCACCACACAGTCGCGAGCGTTGGGTGGGCAGATGACGGTCACCACATGCGGTGCGGGAACAGCCTTCGAGTCGGCGCGGGCCGACCACAGCGGACCGGCCCTGGGCGGGCTGCCGTTCATCCAGGAGGCGGGGGAACTCGCCCCGAGGGACGCCCGGGAGCTGTCGAAGGTGTTCTTCGACCGGCTGCGGTCCATGGAGGAGGGCACCCCGGAGTACAGCTACGCGCGCGGCACGCTGATCGAGATGAACATGTCCCTGGTGCGCTTCTGCGCGCGGCGCTTCCGCGCGCGCGGGGCGGAGGAGATGGAGGACATCCTCCAGGTCGGCACCATCGGGCTGATCAAGGCCATCGACCGGTTCGACCTGTGCCGGGAGGTGGAGTTCACCACCTTCGCCGTGCCGTACATCGTCGGTGAGATGAAGCGGTTCTTCCGCGACACCTCCTGGTCCGTGCACGTGCCGCGGCGGCTCCAGGAGCTGAGGGTCGAGCTCGCCAAGGCGCGCGACCACCTCACCGCCGTCCTGGACGCGCCGCCCTCCGTCGCCGAACTCGCCGCCTACCTGGAGCTCACCGAGGACGAGGTCGTGGAGGGCCTGGTCGCCTCCAACGGCTACACCGCGTCCTCCATCGACCTGCCCGCCGACGGCGACGGGGGCGAGGACACCGGCCGCTCCTACGCCGACGTGCTCGGCGGCCCGGACCCGGCGATGGAGCTCGTCGAGGACTTCACCACCCTGGCGCCGATGCTGGACGACCTCGACGACCGGGAGCGCCGGATCCTGCGCATGCGCTTCGGCCACGAGATGACCCAGGCCCAGATCGGCGCCGAACTCGGCTGCTCCCAGATGCACGTCTCCCGGCTGCTGTCCCGCACCCTCGCCAAACTCCGCGCCGGGATGCTCGCCGAGAAGTAGCGGCCCCCGGACCCCGCCCGGCCCGGATCCCGCCCGCACCTCGCCCGATGACGGCGGGATGCCGGGGAAGCCGTTTCCGCGCCGCCAGGGCGGGCAGTCGATGGGATGTGCGCACGTCGTCCGGAGGTGAGCGCTCGTGCCGACCCGACGGAGCCCCCGCAGGGACGAGCTCCCTGTCGACCATTACGACCAGTTGCCGATGCACGCGCTGCTCCACCGGATCCGCGCCCTGGACGCAGACGAGCTGCGCCTCCTGCTGGCCTACGAACACGAGCACGCCGACCGCCCGCACGTCACGCGGATCCTGGACGCCCGACTCGGCCAGCTCGCCTCCGGCCCCGGCAGCAAGCCGTCCTGACACCGCGCCCCTGCGCGGGCCCGGCCGATTCTCCCGGGCAGGGCGGGCCAGTGCTCCAGGAGCATGCGGCGGGCGAGGCGGGCGATCTCGCGGGTCGCGGTCAGGGTGACGCCCTCCAGTTGGGCGCGCTCGGCCAGTTGACGGCGGGTCGGGTCCCGCCAGCCGTAGTGGGCGTCGTAGAGGATCAACGGCGCGGCGGCGAGGTCGGCCATGGTGACCGGACGGCGCGCGCGCTCGGGGTCGGCGGAGGCGAGCACGACCTCGTCGCGCATGAGGGGCGTGATCTCCAGGCCCGCGCTGTCGATGGGCAGGACCACCAGCCCGGCCTCCAGGTCGCCGGCGGTGACGGCCTCGGCCACCTGCACCGAGTTCAGGCCGATGATCCGCAGCCGCACCTGCGGGTGCTGCTCGTGGAAGGTCTCCAGGAGCTCGGACAGGAAGTAGTAGCTGGCGTTGCGCAGGAGGCCGAAGGTGGCGACGCCGCCTTCGAGCGAGGTCAGTGAGCGCAGTGCCCGGTCCGCCCCGTCGGCGGCGTCGACCGCCTGCCGGGCGTACGGCAGGAGCTCCTCGCCCGCGCTGGTCAGGACCAGGCGGCGGGCCCCGCGGGTGAAGAGCGGCACGCGGTAGTGCTCCTCCATCCGCTTGATGAGCTCGGAGACGGAGGGCTGCGTGGTGCGCAGCTCGGTCGCGGCGGCGGAGAAGGTGCCGAGCCGCGCGGCGGCGAGGAACGCGCGCAACTGGTTCAGCGGCAGGAACCACTTCACCACCGCCTGCAGAGGCATCACCACCAATGAGAGGCCTGCGCGGATGTCTGCCACCACCGACACAGAGGACAGGGCGACCGTCGCCCCCGGCGGCCTGCGCCGCGAACTGAAGGTCACCGACGCCGCGGCCTTCTCGATCGGCTTGATCGGCCCCGTGGGCGCCATGGCGCTGCTCGGGGTCGGGGCCGCGGGCCTGCTCGGCCAGGGCGCCACCTGGGCCTTCGTCTTCGCGATCCTGGGCGTCTCCCTCGTCGGCTACGGATTCGTCAAGCTCTCCCGGCACATCTCGCACACCGGCTCGGTGTACGCCCTGGTCGGCCGCACCCTCGGCCCCCGGGCCGGCTTCGTCGCCGGGTGCGCGCTGTTCATGGCATACGTCACGATCGGCACCGGCTCGACCATCGAGATCGCCCTGTTCTCCGACAAGGTGCTGACCCGGATCCACGTCATCGACGGCTCCAGGGAATGGATCTGGACGGCCCTGGTGGCCCTCCTCGCCGTCGTCGCGCTGTCGCTGAGCGAGATCCGGGTGATCACCCGGATCCTGCTCGTCTGCGAGATCGTCGGCGCCGCTTTGGTCGCCCTGCTCAGCGCCGTCGTCCTGATCCGCACCGGCACCGGGCACGCGCCCGGCGGCCGCGGGCTGAGCTGGGACTTCCTGCACCTGCCCGCCGGCACGGGCTTCGGCACCATCGCCGCCGCCGCGGTCTTCGGCTTCCTGGCCTTCGCGGGCTTCGAAGGCGCCGCGGCGCTCGGCGAGGAGACGGTGAACCCCAAGCGCGAGATCCCCCGGGCCCTGAAGATCACCCTGGTCGTCGTGGGCGCGTTCTTCCTGCTCGCCATCGTCGGACAGGCCGTCGGGTACGGCAGCGGCGCCTCGGGGGTGTCGGAGTTCGCGGGGGCCGAGGATCCGTACGGCGACCTGGCCGGGCAGTACATCGGGTCGGCCATGGGCGGCCTGCTGGACCTCGTCGCCAGCCTCAGCCTCTTCGCGATCACGCTCGGCACGGTCAACGGCGCGGCCCGGGTCGGACTCGCGCTCACCCGCGACGCCGGCGTGTCGGGTCCGCTGGTGCGGCTGACGCGGCGCGGCGCCCCGGTCGGCACGCTGAGCGCCATCGGCGTCCTCGTGCTGTGCTTCCTCGTCGGCCGGCGGCTGGCCGGCACCGCCCTGCTCGACGCGACGTTCTACTGGCTCACCATCGGCACCATCGCGCTGCTGGTCGCCTACGCCATGGCCACCGCCGGCGTCGTCCGCTTCCTCTTCCTCGGCCGGAAAGCCCTGGCGCCCCGGTGGCAGGTGGTGATCCCGGCGCTCGGGCTGGCCTTCGTCCTCTACACCATCTGCAAGGACGTGGTCGGGGTCGAGGGACCGTACCGCTTCTTCCCGTACGTCGTGCTCGCGGTCCTGGCCGCGGCCACGCTGGTCGTGGCCGCCGTGCCCGGTCTCGCCGACCGGGTGCGGTCCCGGATCGCCGACCCGGACGGGTCGACCCGGTGACCCGTGTCGTCTGCCGCCAGCTCGCCCCGACCGTGGGGGACCTCGCGGGCAACCAGGAAGTGATCCTGCGGACCGTCGCCGAGGCCACCTCCGCAGGCGCCGACATCCTCGTCCCGCCGGAACTGGCCGCCTCGGGATACGTCTTCCGCTCCCGGGCGGAGGCCGAATCCTGCGCGGTCACCGCCGCCGATCCGCTGCTCGCGGACTGGGCGGCGGCGGTCCGCGGCGGGTCGGTGGTCGTCTGCGGCTTCGCCGAACGGGGCGGGGACGGCGCGCTGTACAACAGCGCCGCCGTGGTCGACGCCACCGGTGTGCCGGCCGTGTACCGCAAGGCCCACCTGTGGGACCGGGAGAACCTGTTCTTCACCCCCGGCACCGAGCGGCCGCCGGTGGTCCTGATCGCCCAGGCGGCCGCCCGCGTCAACCGCGTCGTGATCGCCTGCTGCGACCGGGGTGGCACCGAGCGCGGGCAGGAGTGGACCGAGGGGACCTCCGTCATCGACGCACAGGGCTGGCTGGCCGCGGTCGCGGACGCCGACGGGGAGGCGTGGTTCGACACCGACCTGACGGCGTCGCGCGACAAGCGGATCAGCCCGCACAACCACCTCTTCGACGACCGCCGGACCGACCTCTACCCCTGATGCCGGCGGCGTCCCGGGATGCCCTCGCGCGTGGTCGCGGCTCCCGGCGGAGGCTTGCGCCCCGCCGGGAGCCGGGCCGGAACTACGGAGTGGTGGTGAAGTCCTCGAAGTCCGCCTCACCGGTGGTGCCGGAGGCGTGCGAGGTGTTGGTCAGGCCGACGTCCTGGGTGGCCGCGGCCGTGGGCAGGGTGGCGGTCCCGACGAGGTTCCAGGTGGTGTCGTCGGTCGAGTAGTAGCCGGTGTAGGTGTCGCCGTCGCGGACCAGCTTCAGCCACGAGGGGTAGGTGGCCGTGCCGGCCGAGGACTGCGAGTCGAGCTGCCCGTCGCCGTTGGCGTCCCAGTCCAGGAGGTAGCCGTTGCCGGGGGTCACGACGAGCGCGACGTAGCCGGGCGAGGCGCCGGCCTTGGTGATGTCGTTGCGGACCATGAGGCCCGCCTTCGCCCAGACGTTCGTGTTCGACTGGGAGTCGATCTTCACGGTGGTCGTGGAGCCGTCGTGCTCGGCGCCGGGCAGGTAGATCGTGCCGTACTCGTCGACCGGCTGGTAGAGGTCGCCGCCCTGCGCCTGGATGCCGAGCCGGGTGCCGGACTGGCTGAAGTCGGCTGTGGTCGAGGCATAGGTGCGGTAGGGCGCCGTGACCGGGTGGGTGCGGGTGAGCGTGTCGCCCACCGCGAGTGCGGTCGTGCCGTCCGACGGTCCGCGGTACGCGCCGGACGCCTGGAAGGCGCTGGTGGCGAAGAGGTCGTCCGACGGTGGCAGCGTGACGGTGTAGGTCGCGCTCAGCGCGCCGCCGGCCCTGACGGTCCGGGCGCTGGTCGGGGACCCGGTGGTGATCGTGGAGCCGGCCGGCCCGGTGAGGGTCAGCGAGGCGTCGGTGACCGGACGCGAGCCGTTGTCGGAGAGCTCCGCGGTGACGGTGCGCGCGGTGTCGCCGTTCGCCGCCGGGGCCCAGTTCAGTGCCAGGGAGACGTCGGGGGCGGCGTTCGCCACCACCTGGTGGGCGGCGTGCACGCGGTAGAGGACCACGCCGTGCGGCGGCACGTCGACGGCGATCCGGCCCGTGGACTCCGTGCCCCGCTGCGTCCACAGGTCCGTCAGGGCGTAGTCCCGGGCCGCCGGCAGGTGCAGCGCCGCGGCCGTGGTGGCGACCTCACGCGGAGCCGAACCGGTGTTGAACAGGCCGACGACCACGTCGCCGTCCTTCTCGGTCTTGGCGAACACCTGGGAGTCGGCGTCCTTCGAGATCCGCTTGGCGTCGATCCCGTCCTGGTCGACCGCGAGGACGTCGGTGTTCTTGAGCATGCCGAGGTCGGTCGGGTCGAGGTGGGTCAGGTCGGTGCCGAGGATGAGCGGGGAGGCGGCCAGCGACCACAGGCTCATCTGCGTCCGGCGCTCGTCCGGCGTCAGGCCGTCGTCGGCGCCGTTGCCGATCTCCAGGGAGTCGTAGTCGTTGTAGCCGCCGGGGCCGCCGTAGGGCGCCCAGTCGGCGACCTGGTCGAAGCGCGAGGTGAGGGAGGACCAGGTGGTCAGCGGGTAACTGCCGCCGTCCGGCCCGCAGTAGCACTCGATGTCGCCGCCGGTGCGCCAGCCGTTGGAGAGCTTCGCCCAGGTGGCCGCGTTGTTGATGTCCAGGCTGTTGGACAGCTCCAGGTGGATCGGACGGCCGGTCTGCTTCAGGGCGCCGGACCACGCCTGGACGTCCTGGAGGTCCGGGGTGCCCACGCCGTCGATCTTGAGGTAGTCGATGCCCCAGCCGGCGAACTGGTCCGCCCAGGAGTTGACGAACTGCCGGGCGCCGGGCTTGGTGTAGTCGATGCCGACCATGCCGCCGCAGTTGTAGTTCGCCTCCGACGTCGTGGTCGCGATGTCGTCGGCGTGGTAGTCGGTGCCCTTGATCGCCGTGTTCCGCACGACCGCCTGGTGGGAGATGCCGGGCGTGACGTAGAGGCCGAACTTCAGCCCGAGCGAGTGGACGTAATCGGCGACGACCTGGATGCCGTTCTCGTCGCCCTTGGGCGGGAACTTCGTCTCGTCGGTCACCCAGCGGCCGTACTGGTCGACGTCCGGGCCCTGGCTGCCGGGGCAGTGGTACCAGAAGTCGTCCACGTTGGCGTAGACGAAGCCGTCCTTGGCCAGGCCGCTGGACTTCAGCGCCCTGGCCTGCGCCTCGATGGTCTGCGCGGTCGGGTCGCGCCGGACGAAGCTCCAACTGCTCCAGCCCAGGACCGGCTTGGCGCCGACACCGTTGCTCTCGGCCTGCGCGGTCTGCCCGCTCGCACATGTCAGGCCGAGGGAGAGCAGCAGCGCTCCGGTGAACGCGGCCAGCCCGCCGCGGATCGGTCTTTTCATGGGATGCCTTCCTTACTCGCCGCGCCCGGGGCGGCACGGCGTCATGGGGATGGGGGGAGGCGGTCGGCGCTCTACCGTGGGCCGTCGGGCCCGCGGAAGCAGAGTCGGAGGGTGCGGGCCTCGGGCCGCAGCGCGAACTCGGGTGCGACGTCGGGCCCGCAGGAGCGGGAGCCGAGGCCGTGCTGGGCGGCGTCGACGATCAGGTGGCTCGTCGTGGAGGCGGGCAGTTCGAAGGGGTGCGGGGCGCGGGCGGTCTCGCGGGGGGTGTGGCGGGCGAGGGTGAAGCCGGGCCGCCGGCCCCGCGTGTCGGGCAGGGCGGCCATCCGCAGCACCTCGGAGCCGGCGCTCGTCAGGATCAGCGCGCGCAGCCCGGAGCGGTGGCCGGTCTCCTGGGGACGGGCGTAGGCGGTGGACAACTCCGCGACCCCGGCGGTGAAGCGGCCGACGCGGGCCGCACGCAGGCTGTCGGGGTACGACTCGTGCGGGCCGAGGCCGAACCAGTCGGCGCCGTCCACGGGCGCCGGGCCGTCCGGCAGGTCGAAGCGGACGCCGACCCGGGGCCACACCGTCCGCCAGCCGGTGGACGGCGTGATCTCCACCCGCAGTTCGAGCGCGCCGTCCTCGACCGACCAGACGGACTCCACGGTCACCGACGCCCCGGAGTTCGCCGCGGCCACCCGGTCGACCGTGCGCAGCGCCTGCCCGGCGCGCTCGACGGACACCCGCCGCGTCGTCAGCCGGTCCAGGCCCTCCTGGCGCCACAGTTCGGCGCTGGAGACCTCGTCGATACTCGCGTCGCTGTACGCGATGTTGTCGGACGTGCCCTCGTCGTTGTCGGTCGGGGCGCGGAACAGCTCCAGCCACGGACCGGAGACCGCGCGCCCGGCCAGCCGGACGAGCGATCCGTCGGCGAACTCCGCGGGGCCGAGCGCGAGCGTGCCGCCGTCGGTCCGCCAGTCGGTGGCCGGCCGCGCCCCCGGTGTGGGCCGGTGCGCCGAGCGGTCCAGCTGGGCGGTCGCGACCACATGTCCCTCGGGCGCCCAGGCCGTCCCGGCGGCCAGCACCGCGTCGAGGGTCAGCCACGTCTCCGCCCCGGCCGCCACCGGGATCTCCGGCAGCGCCACCCGGGCCGATCCGCCGGCCGCGACGACCGGGACGGACAGCTCTCCGGAGGCCGCGGCGGCGCCGTCGTGCTCGACCCGCCAGCGGAACCGCAGGTCGGAGGTGTCGGCGGAGTGCCGCAGGTTGGCCAGCTCGACCTCGTCGCCGTCGAAGGTGAGACGGACCGGCTGCGCGACCGCCTTGAACTCGTGCAGGCCGGGGGTCGGCACGTCGTCGCTCAGCACCATCCCGTCCATCACGAAGTTGCCGTCGTGCACGACCTCCCCGAAGTCGCCGCCGTACGCGTAGAACGGCGTGCCGTCGGGGGCCGCGGAGAGGATGCCGTGGTCGCGCCACTCCCACACGAAGCCGCCGTGCAGCCGCGGGTGGGTGTACGGCAGCGCCCCGTACCGGTCGAGCCCGCCCGGCCCGTTGCCCATCGCGTGGGCGTACTCGCACAGCAGGAACGGCCGGGTGCGCTGCCGTGCCCCCTGCGCGGGTGTGCAGTGCGCCAGCGGCGCGCGCGAGCCGTCGGTCCCGATCTGCTCGGCCTCCTCCACCGACGCGTACATGCGCGAGTAGACGTCGGTGTACTCGCCGGTGTAGTCGCCCTCGTAGTGCACGGGCCGCTCCGGGTCGCGGGCGTGCACCCACGCCGACATGGCGGCCAGGTTGGCACCCGTCCCGGACTCGTTGCCCAGCGACCACATCACGACGCTGGGGTGGTTCTTGTCCC
This sequence comes from uncultured Actinomycetota bacterium, assembly GCA_963756705.1. GTDB lineage: Bacteria > Actinomycetota > Actinomycetes > Streptomycetales > Streptomycetaceae > Actinacidiphila. The sequence goes on from CAVWOS010000015.1 coordinate 1,054,819, forward strand.
GCTCCACCGTGCGCCGGATCCGGTCGAGGAACGCCTCCCGCCACGCCGGGTCGTCGCTGGGGTTGCCGACCCAGTCGATCTCGCCGAAGCCGTGGGTCTCCAGGTCGCACTCGAGCACGACCCAGAACCCGAGCTCGTCGGCGAGGTCGAGCAGCCGCGGGTGCGGCGGGTAGTGGCTGGTGCGGATCGCGTTGACGTTGAACCGCTTCATCCGGGCCAGGTCCTCGCGAGCGTGCTCCTCGTCGAAGACCCGGCCGCGCACGGGGTGGGTCTCGTGGCGGTTCATCCCGTGGAAGACGACCCGGCGGCCGTTGACCAGGAAGCGGTCGCCGCGGATCTCGACCGTGCGGAAGCCGAGCCGCACGGCGACGCTCTCCGCCGCCGACGACACGGTGGCCGCGTACAGCCTCGGCTCCTCCGCCGACCACGGTGCCACGCCGTCGACCTCGACCGGGGCCACGTCGCCGGGCGTCGCCCAGACCCGCTCGACGCCGAGCTCCGGCACGCGCAGGGTGACCGGGAACGCCGCCGGCCCGGCGGTGACCTCCGCCTCGATCCGGCCGCGCCCGTCCTCGTAGCCGGCGCGCAGCCAGACGTCGTCGACGCCGCCGGCCGGCCGGGCGACGAGGGTGACCTCGCGGAAGATCCCGGGCAGCCACCACTGGTCCTGGTCCTCCAGGTAGCTGGCGGCCGACCACTGGTGCACCCGGACGGCGACGACGTTGGCGCCGCCCGGACGCACGGACGCCGTCACGTCGAACTCGTGGGCGAGCCGGCTGCCGGCGGCGCGGCCGATCTCGTCGCCGTTCACCCACACCGTGAAGAGCGACTCGACGCCGTCGAACCGCAGCACCACGCGCTCGGCCCCCGCCCAGTCGGCGGGCACGTCGATCCGGCGGCGGTAGTCGCCGGTGGGGTTCTCGTCCGGCACGTGCGGCGGGTCGATCGGGAACGGGAACTGCACGTTGGTGTAGATCGGCCGGCCGTACGCGCCGTCCCCGGTCAGCACCCAGTGGGAGGGCACCGCGACGGTGTCCCAGCCGCCGTCGTCGAAGCCCTCGGCCGCGAAGTCGTCCGTCGCGGGCGGCGTCGGCGACCAGTGGAACCGCCAGTCCCCGTCCAGCGGGAGCGAGGGGGCGTCGGAGTGCAGCCAGGAGCGGGCCGGGAGCAGCGCGCCCCGTGCGGGCGCGGGGTCCGCGAGGTACGCGGGAGGTCGGGAGGGCACGAGGTCACGACTCTTTCTTGGTGACGGGAAGCACGGAGGGGTGGGCGGGGGCGGCGCCGGCCGGTGCGAGCACCACCGTGCGGATCTCCCACGGGCCGAGGTCGAGGTCGAGCACGCCCGCCGCGGGCGTCGCGGACAGCGGCCGGCCGAGCAGGTCCACCGTGGTGGCCCCGGTGAACGCGCCGGTCAGCCGGGCCGTCGCACCGGTGTCGCTCATGGCGACCAGCCGCACCTCGGTGCCCGCGACCGGGTCGTCCCCGGCCGTCCGGCGGATGCTCGGCACGAGGACGTCGGCGCCCTCGACCCCTGTCCCGGCCGCGTCGGGTGGCAGGTGGCCGGCGGCGGGAGCGGTTCCCCGGGTGACGAGCACGTCGTTGCGGAAGACCTCGGCGAGGGCGACCGCGCCGGCGCCCCGCCAGCCGGCCGCCCCGGGCAGGACGGCGATCCGGCTCTCGACGCGCACGCCGAGGTCCTGCGCGCCCGGCGCGGGGATCTCGGAGGCGGCGGGCTCGTCGCGGTACGGGTGGATGTTGACGCTGATCGAGCCGACCGCGCGCAGCACCGTGAGGGCCAGTTCACCGCCCCCGTCGGTGAGTTCGTACTCGGTGGCGTGGTCGAGCAGCACGGTGGCCGCGCCGGCGGAGACGAACTCGTGCGCGGGGAAGGTCGGGATCGGGTACTCGCCCCAGCCCCCCTCGGCGGTCAGCCCGCGCTCGGTGACGGCGAACTGCCCGCAGGACGCGGACACCGGCACCGGCTCGGGCAGCGGCACGTGCAGGCGCAGCCGGTGGTCGGCGGACCGGTTGAGGAAGGAGGTGGTGACGCGGACGAACGGCTCGCCCGCCCGCACCTCGACCAGCGTCTCCACCGGGGTCGGCACGATGGAGCCCGCGCGCAGGTCCCGGTCGGCGGCCAGGGCGGCCGGCCACGGGTAGACCCGGATGACGCGCAGCGCGGCGCGCAGCGGTCCCTGTTCGAGGAGTTCGACGCCGACCTCGGCCGGCTCCGACACCAGCACGTCGTGGGCCGGCGGCGCGTAGTTGTAGCTGTCGCCGCGGTCCCCGCCGTCGACGAGCCTGCCGACCCCGCGCAGCACGGTGCCGTCCGCCCCGGTCACGTCGATGGTGCCGTCGGCGGCGACCTCCACCGCGACCAGCCCGTTGGACAGCGCGCGGTCCGTCGCCGTCGCCGGGGTGAAGGCCGTCGGCGGCGCGGCGGTCGCGCCGCCCGGCCCGACCCGGAAGGCGGCGAGCCCGCAGGCGGGGACGCGCACCGGCACGAGCGCGGTCGCGCGGGCCTCCGCGAGGGTCAGCACCCGCCACTCGCCGGGGTGGGCGGCGGCCGCCTCGGCGATCTCCCGGCGCAGCACCAGCAGGTCGAACGGTCCGGCGGCCGGCACCTCGGCGAGGTGGAAGACCAGGGAGCCCGGGGTGAGTTCGTAGCGGTCGATGAGCCGTCCGAACAGCTCGCGGCGGTGGATGCGGCGCAGCACCCGTTCCAGCTGCGAGGCGTCCACCCGCTCGTCGCCGAGCACGGTCGGCGCCTGGGCGCCCAGCTGCACGGGGTGCGTCGAGCCGTCGGCGGCCGTCGCGACGAGCGCGCACCCCTCGGCCGGTGCGGCCGCGTCCACCTCGACCAGGGCCGTACGCGCGAACGGCAGCGGGTTGGCGACCAGGTGGCCGTCGCTCGGCACCCGGGCGGCGGCCTCGGCGAGGGCCGCGTCCCGGACCGCCCGGGCCGCCTGCGCGGCCTCGGCGAGCCGCGATTCAACCTGCTCGCAGGTCTCGTCGGTGCCGGAACCGACGACCGAGTCGTGCGCGCTCGACTCGATGATCTTGTGCCACGCGAGGGTGAGGAACGGCGCGTCGTCGCGCCCGGACCACAGGGCGTTCAGCCGCTCGGCGTGGTCGACGGTGCGCTCGGCGGCGGCCATCCGCTGCTTGAGCCCACGGCGCACCGAGAGCACGCCGGGCAGGATGTTGCCGCGCACGTGGCTGCGCAGTTCACCGGTGACGACGGCGGTGACCTCGTCGCGCGCGTGCTCGCGCAGGTACTCCTCCAAGGTCGCCACCGTGATGGGCCGTTCGGCCCCGGACGCGTGCCGCAGCCAGGACGACAGGCGCGGGTCGGGCGCGTTGTGGTCGGTGCCGGCCATCGCCAGCACCGGGTCGCCGCCCCAGCGCTCCTGCGTCATCCGCGCGTACTCCGCGAGCGCGTCGCCGATCCGGTCCGGCACCAGCAGCACGTCGAGGCCGTTGTCGTAGCCGTCGAAGAGGAACTCCGTGCGCACCTCGGAGCCGTCGGGGGAGCGCCAGCGGAAGGCGTGGCCGTCGACCGAGCCCGGCACGCCGCGCCACAGCGCCGCGTGCCCGAAGCCGGCCCGGGCCAGGATCTGCGGCATCTGCGCCACGTGGCCGAACATGTCGGGCAGGTAGCCGACGCGCATCGCGCCGCCGAGGCCGGCCGCGGCCGCCCAGCCCATCCGCAGGTTGCGCACGATGGTCTCGCCCGAGCACAGGAACTCGTCGAGCAGGATCAGCCACGGCCCGATGGCGAGGCGGCCGTCGGCGACCAGGGCCGCGATCCGGTCGCGGTTCTCCGGCCGCATCCGGAGGTAGTCCTCCACCGCGGCCATCTGCCCGTCGACGGTGAACCGGAAGTCGGGGTCCCGCTCGGCCGTCTCCAGCACGGTGTCGAGCGCGGTGACGAGCCGGTACCGGAACACCTGGAAGGGCTCGTAGGCGAGTTCAACCGGTCGTTGCAACACCGGGCTGCTGTAGTGAGCGTAGCTGTTCCTCGAAGACTTCGGCCGGGGTCTTCCAGCCGAGGATCTTGCGGGGTCGGTTGTTGATAGCCAGGGCGACGGCCTCGAGATCCTCGGCGGACCACCGGGACAGGTCGGTGCCCTTCGGGAAGTACTGACGCAGCAGCCCGTTCGTGTTCTCGTTCGTGGGTCGCTGCCAGGGCGAGTGCGGATCGGCGAAAAACACCTTCGTCCCGGTCTCGAGCGCGAACTGGGCATGCCCGGAGAGTTCCTTCCCGCGGTCCCAGGTCAGTGTCTTGCGGAGCTGCTCGGGTAGCTTCGTCATGGACACCGTCAGGGCAGTGTTCATCGCGACGGCGCCGTAACCGCCCAACGGCGGGCCGTTCTTCACGGGCGGCACCTCGCCCCAGCCCTCCATCCTCGGCAGATGCACCAGGAGGGTGGATCGGCTGCTGCGCTCGACGAGCGTGCCGATCGCGGACCGGCCCGTCCCGATGATCAGATCGCCTTCCCAATGCCCCGGGACCGCGCGGTCCGCGGCCTCTGCAGGACGTTGACTGAGGACGACATCCGCGGTGACATGCCCTTGCGGCTTGTTCCGTGACCTCGACCGAGGCTCTCGAAGCGCCCGCCCGGTGCGCAGGCAGGCGACCAGCTCACGCTTGAGCGCACCACGGCCCTCGATGAACAGCGACTGGTAGATCGCCTCGTGGCTGATGCGCATGGACTCATCCTCGGGGAAGTCGGCCTTCAACCGGTGCGAGATCTGTTCCGGGCTCCATGCTGTCGCCCACCGCCTGTCTTGCCGGTGCGGCTTGTTCAGCCCCTTCCACGGAGGCGTCTGCGGTCCCGCGACGACCGTCCCGTCAGGCCGGTGAACGATCCCCGACAACCTCTCCTGAACGTACTCACGCAACCGGTCGTTGCCCAGGAGCTTCGCGCTCTTCGGGCGCTTGGCCGCCTGCTGAGCCTTCCACTGGGCGACCGTCGCGCGGTACTCCTGCTTGCCGCCGCGCGTGGCGGCGTTGCGGCGCAGTTCGCGAGAGATTGTCCCGGGGTCACGCCCCAGGGCGCGGGCGATCTCGCGCACGCCCTTGCTCATCGCCATGAGGATCGCAATCTCCTCGCGCTCCTCGAACGTGAGGTACCGGCCCGAGGGCTCGGCCAACGAGATCGGAGGCATGCCGCCAGCGTGACGAAACCACCTCGCACCCACCGGCCACGACACGCCGACCGCCAACGACGCCTCCACCGTCGTGACCCCCGTGGCGATCAGTCGCCAGAACTGGCGCTGCACGACCCGAGACGGATCAGGCCGCCCCGGCGAACGCATCGCCGGCCGCAACGCACGGTCAGCGCGCCACTGCCGACGCCGCCCCTCCGGAACATCGCTGGTCTTCAAACTCCAGTCCGCCGTGGCCACGTCGCACACCTCCGAGATCAGGGTGTTGCGACGACCGGTTGAATCCGCCCTGCCACTCCCGGTCCCAGTGGAAATGGGGCACGAAAACAGCGGGTTTGCGCATGGCGGGGCGACCTTCTGCCGACGGGGGCGGGGGAGGGGCGGAACGAACCGAGAGAGAGGGGGCAGCAAAAGAAGGAGGACGCGGCCGCGTCACCTGAGCGAGCCGGAGGCCAGCCCGGTGCGCCAGAACCGCTGGAGGAGGACGAACACCGCGATCACGGGCACGATCGAGACCAGCGAGCCGGTGATCACGGACTCCTGGAGCAGGGGCGCGCGGGCGGTCTGGCCGTTCCACTCGTACAGGCCGAGGGTGATCGGGAAGAGCGACTCCTTCTGGAGCATCACCATCGGCAGGAAGAAGTTGTTCCAGATGGCGACGAACTGGAACAGGAAGATCGTCACCAGCGACGGCGTCAGCAGCCTGAACGCCACCGAGAAGAACGTGCGGAACTCGCCGGCGCCGTCCAGGCGGGCCGACTCGATCAGCTCGTCGGGCACGGCGGCCGCGGCGAAGATCCGGGCCAGGTAGACGCCGAACGGGCTGACGATGCTGGGCAGGAACACCGCGAAGTAGGTGTTGACCAGCCCGGTCGCCGAGAACAGCAGGAACAGCGGGAGGGCCAGCGCGGTGGTGGGGACCAGGATCCCGCCGAGGACGACCGAGAAGAGGAACTCCCGGCCCCGGAAACGGAACTTGGCGAGCGCGTAGCCGCACAGCGCGGAGATCAGGGTGCCGACGGCCGCGCCCACCACCGCGTACAGCACGCTGTTGACCGCCCAGCGGCCGAAGATGCCGTCGTCGCGGCCGAAGAGGACGCGCAGGTTTCCGACGAGGTCGAAGTGGGAGAACGCCAGCCCGAAGGTGGAGGCGAGGTCGCCCTGCGGTTTGGTCGCCGCGACGATCAGGAAGTAGATCGGGAGCAGGAAGTAGATCGCCAGGAGGAGCATCAGCGCCATGGCCGCCGTGCGGCTGACGCGGCTCTCCCTGATCCGGCGGGGGTCGCTCACAGCCCGGCCCTCTTCGTGGTCAGTCGCATGAACCCGAAGCTCAACACGAAGGTGATGACGGCGATGACCACGGAGATCGCCGCCGCCTGCTGGTAGTTGTTCCCGGCCGCCACCGTGTAGGCGAGCATGTTCGGGGTGAAGGTGCTCGGGATGTTCGAGGAGATCTGGCGCAGCACGGCCGGCTCCGCGTAGAGCTGGAGGGTGCCGATGATCGAGAAGACCGTGGTGAGGACGATCGACGGGGCGATGATCGGGACCTTGATCCGCCAGGCGACCGCCCAGTTGCTCGCGCCGTCGAGCTTCGCCGCCTCGTAGAGCTCCTGCGGGATGGCCTGGAGCGCCGAGAACATGATCAGCATGTTGTAGCCGGTCCACAACCAGGTGGAGACGTTCGCCGTCGACCACAGGATGGCGCCCGGGCCGAGGAAGTCCGGGTGCAGGCCGACCGCCTTGAGCAGGTCCACGACCGGGCTGAGCTGCGGCGCGTACAGGAACGACCACATGATGGCGGCGATGACGCCCGGCACGGCGTACGGCATGAAGGCCGTGATGCGGAAGAAGGACTTGAGCCTCAGCAGGGGCGTGTCCAGCAGCAGCGCCATGACCAGCGCCACGAACAGCATGACCGGCACCTGCACGACGCCGAACAGGCCGATGCGCCCGATGCTCGACCAGAACGCGGTGTTGTGCAGCACCTCCGTGTACTGCGCGGCGCCGCCGAACGTCGTGTACGGCGTGCCGTACTGGCCGCCGGTGCGGCGCACCACGCGGAAGCTCTGCCACAGCGCATAGCCGATCGGCACCAGGTAGAACAGCACGAACGGGAGGAAGAACGGGACCAGGAAGGCCGCGACGGTCCCGATCCGGGGGCCGCCCCCGCGGTGGCGGCGGCCGCTGCCGGTCGCCGCCACCACCGGGGTCACGCGCGGTGCGATGTCCGTCATGGCCCCGGTCACTCGCCCGCGGTCGCCGGGATCGCCTGGTCCTTCATCGACTTCAGCGCGGCGGCCTGCGCGGCCGACAGCGCGTCGGTCAGCGTGCCGCCGCCGGCCGCCGCCTTGGCCATCGCGTCCTGGAGCGCCAGGTTCACCGTCTTCTGGGTCGGGCCCCAGGTGAAGCTGGTGTCGATGTTCTTGGACGAGTCGGCGAACACGTCGAAGATCTTCTGGCCGCCGTAGTACGGGACGCCCTGCGAGAGCGCGGGCAGCCCCAGGCCGGCGGTGGCCGCCGGGTAGAGGCCGCCGAGCTTGTTCTCCAGCGCCAGCGCCTGCGGGTCGGTGTTCAGCCACTTGTTGAACGCGACGGACTCGTAGAGGTGCTTGCCGCCCTTCATGAACGCGACGGTGGACCCGCCCCAGTCGCCCGAGGCGGGGTTCGACCCCCACTTCGGCATCGGGACGATCGACCACTTGCCGGCCTGGGCGGGCAGGTTGTCGCGGAACATGCTGTAACCCCAGGCCGCGCCCACGTAGCTGGCTATCTGGTTCTTCTGGAACGCCGCGTACATCGGGGTCGAGCCGTTGGCGAGGTCGGTGCGGACGAGCTTGGCCGCGATCAGCTTCTGCCAGTAGTCGGCGACCTGCTTGCCCGCCGGGGAGTCGACGCTGACCTTCCACTTGCCGCCGGTGTACCCGTACATCCGGGCGCTGTTCTGCCACAGCAGGCCGTTGAACCACTCGGCGTTGTTCGGGTCGAAGAAGGTGATGCTGAGGCCGGGATCGGCCTGGTGCAGCTTCTGCGCGTCGGTCGCGTACTCGGCCCAGGTCGTCGGGACGGCGAGGTGGTACCGCTTGAAGATGTCGGTCCGCACGAACAGGGCCATCGGGCCGGTGTCCTGCGGGAAGGCGAACACGCCGCTGCCGCCGAAGCTGGTCTGCGACCAGGTCCACGGCACGAACTGCGACTTCGCCGCGGTCGCGGTCTTGCAGGCGGAGGCGTCCACGAAGGCGTTCTGGGTGCGCAGGTCGGGGAGTTCGTCATAGCCGACCTGCGCGAGGTCCGGCGCCTTGCCCGCCTTGAGGGCGTTGCCGAGGGTGCCGTACTGGTCGTTGGAGATGTTCTTCGTCCGCACCTGGATGTCCGGGTGCTTGGCGTTCCACAGCGCGACGACCTTGTCCATGCCGGGAACGGTGTTCCAGTACTGGAGGGTGACCTTGCCCTTCGCGGGCGCGCAGGCGCCCGCGGAGGCCGCGCCCTTCGGGGCGGGCGAGGAGCACCCGGCGAGAAGGGCGAGGCCGGCGGCCGCGACCGCGGCGAGGCGGACGCGCGGGACGGTGTTGCTCATGTTTCTCTCCGGAGAACGACTGGCGACAGCGCTAGACGGTCGACGTGGGCGGTTCGGGACGAGGGGCCTGCCGGCGGGGGCCGGCGGACGCGGTGGCCCCGCCGGGACGGGAGCGCGGGACCGGGCGCCCGGAGTGGGAATCCGCAGGCCGTGGATGCTTTTGTGGCCCGTGAACGTTCACGTGAACGCTCACGGGGACGTCGTGAATTGTTCGGAAGTGTGCGCTCCGGTGCGGTCGAGTGTCAAGACATAAGGTCAGACCCGAGTCGGCCGTGTTACGCCGAGCCGCCCAGCCGCAGCTCCGCCCGGACCACCAGAGCGTCGGCGTCCAGCGGGTCCGAACCCGTCAGCAGCCGGGCCGCCTGCTCGATCGCGAGCACGCCGATCCGCCGCGTGTCCAGGGCGACGCTGGACAGCGGCGGCTCCACGAGCGCGCCGAACCGCAGGCCGTCGAAGCCCACGACCGCGAGGTCGCCGGGCACGCTCCTGCCCAGCCGGCCGGCCTCGCGCAGCGCGCCGATCGCGATGATGTCGTTGAACGTGAAGACCGCGGTGACGTCCGGGTACGCGGCGAGCAGGGACCTCAGCCCCGCCCCGCCGCCGTCGGCCGACTGCTCCGCGCCCACCACCACGTCGGGATCGACCCCGTGCGCCAGAGCCGCCGACACGAACCACTCCCGCCGCAGGCTGGGCTCGGCGCGGCCGGAGTGGTCGAGCATGCCGATCCGCGCGTGGCCCGCGGCCACCAGGTGCGCGACGGCGGTGTGCACGCCCTCCTCGCCGTCGATCCGGATCGAGCTGAACCGCGCCGTGCGGTGCTCCCGGCCGATCAGCACCACGGGGATGCCCCGGGTGAACAGGTCCAGGTCGTGCTCGGAGCAGCTGAAGTAGCCGACGACCGCGTCCACCTGCGAACCGATCACCTGGAGCGTGCCCAGCTCCTCCTCGGCCCGGTCGGCGGTGTCGTAGACCACCACGTGCCAGCCGCGGGTCCGGGCCGCCTCCAGCGCCGCCGCGGCGACCTCGGTGAAGAACGGGTTGAGCAGGTCCGGGATCACCAGCCCGATGGTGGTCGTGTCCTGCCGCACCAGGCCCCGCGCGAACCGGCTCGGCCTGTACCCCAGCTCGCGGGCGGCGTCCAGCACCCGCTGCTTGGTGGAGCCCTCGATCTCGCCCTTGTCGTTCAGGGCCCGCGACACCGTCTGCCGGGACACCCCGGCGGACCGGGCCACGTCATGGATCGTGACCCTGCGGGGCTCCGCTCCCGACGGCACCATCGCCCACCTCCCGCTGCCCACGGGCGCCGTGCCCGCAGAGCCCGAGTATGCCTTGATCGGCGGCCGGCCTGCCCGGGGGGAGCGCGGGCGCTACCGGGGCCGGCGCGCGCTTCTTCGGGGCCGGCCCGCGGACATCGCCGTCCCGCGGCGCCGCTGCTGCGGGAAGAGGGCGAGGGCGGTGGTCAGGTCGGGGGCGAAGGTGAAGACGGTGCTCGTGGCCGTCAGGTCGAACAGCCTGCGGAGCGGGTGGTGCAGGGGTCCGGCCAGCACGAGGGGATTGGCCTGGCGCGCCGTGAGCAGGATGTTCAGCAGCGAGCAGTCCGCGAAGTCGACGCGGCTGAGGTCGACGACGGTGCGGGGCGCCGGATACGCGTCCAGCGCGTCGCGCACCAGGCCGACCGTTCCGGCGTCGACCTCCCCGGCCACCCGGACCACGAGGGTGCGCCGGGGCTCGGTGAGGTACTGGGCCTGCGCGGTGGGCGCCTCGGGGGAGTCGGGACACGGCTCCGCCCGGGCGTGCTCGGAGCGGCCGGTGAGGAGCTGGGAGTGCCGGGTCATGAGGTCCTCGGATCATCGGAGTGCTCAGAGCCCTCCGCCCCCGCGCGGACCGGCGGGGAAGAAGTGTGCGGCTCTGCGGCGGCCACACGATCGAGGAGATCCGTACCCGAAGCACCCCCTCCCGGGTCCTGAGGGGAGGGGACGCGGCGGCGCGGGAATCGCCAACGGCTGATTCCAACGTACTCCCCACACCGGACGGGGCAAGTCCGGGCAGCGTTCCCCCTGTTCAGCCGTCCACGTCGTCCCAGGCCATCGAACTCATGCGCCACCCCTCGGGAGTCCGGACGAACTGGGTGGTCTTGCACCCGGAGCCTTCGAGCCGGGCGCCGTCCTGGAAACCGGACTTGCGGTACTCGCTGAACCGGTGCGCGATCGTCCCGAAGATCTCGGTGCGCTCCGAGACCTCCCACTCGGAGAACTCCGTCACCGTGCCGTCGGTGAGGATCCGCTCGCGGGGCGCGATGAACGCGTCGAGGTCGTAGACGACCGGCTCGCCCCCGAGGTTCTTGATGATCATGCCCTGCGGGATGAACACCTCCCGGATGACGCCGATGTCCGGCCGCCGGCCGCCGGTCGTGGTGAACGCCCCCAGAAACGCGTGCATCAACCGGTCGATCTCCGTCTTGATCTCAGTCCTGACCTCGGACACGTGAACCCCTCCCACGGTGAAACAGCCCGAACGGCGGCGGTCCGGACCTCCGCCCCTCCGCCGCACGGACCCCATCATGCCGGTCCGGCCCCCGACGGAATGCGCCCCCCCGGACCAGGGCACACGCCCTGACGAAGGCCGCGGCGACAGAAAGGCACCCCGATGTCGAAGAGCCGCGCCGAACTGCGGACGGGCCATCCCCGGCACGAGCGGCGGGGGGAGGCGCGGTTGCCCGCGGTGCTCGCGATCCTCGTCGCCATCGCCCTGTACCTCGTGCTGCCCGAGCAACTCCTGATCGCGCCGCGCTACGTCCTGCCCGGGCTGGAACTGCTGCTCCTGATACCCCTGATCGGGATCAACCCCAGGCGGCTCACCCGCCAGACCCGGACCTTCCGGATCCTGTCCCTGGCCCTGGTCCTCCTCATCGCGGCCGGGAACCTCACGGCGCTGGGATTCCTCCTGCACGACCTGGTCCGCTCCGACGTCCGCGACGGGCACTCCCTGCTGGTCGCCGCCCTCCAGATCTGGCTCACCAACATCATCGCCTTCGGGCTGGCCTACTGGGAACTCGACCGCGGCGGCCCCGTGATCCGCACCCAAAGTCCGCGCGCCGACCTGCCCCTGGCGGATTTCCGCTTCTCGCAGGACGAGAACGAGGGCACGGTCCAGGAAGTCGCCGACGGCGCGAGCGCCAATTCCGACTGGGTGCCCACCCTCGTCGACTACCTCTACATCTCGGTGACGAATTCCACCGCCTTCAGCCCCACCGACACCATGCCGCTCTCGACCCGCGCCAAGCTGCTCATGAGCATCGAGAGCGTCTCGGCCCTGCTCACCTCCCTCCTGGTCGTCGCCCGCGCGGTGAGCATCCTCCACTGAGCCCGGAACGCCCTCGACTCTTCGCCGTGGTCCGGGGTTCCGTGCTCGCCGTCACCGCTGCTCCTCCGCCCCTCCCGGCCGACCCCTGAGGCGCCCCCGGGCGCCCGTCACCGGCGGGGTGAAGGATCACAGCAGGGGGCTATTGTTCGCGTGGGCGCCGCGCCCGTAGTCTCCGGCTTGTCCTGATGCCACCTGCCGGAAGCGGGGTCCGATGACAGCAACGGTGCGCACCGTCGAGGCCGCGGCGCTGGACGCGGTGGACGAGGGGGCCATAGCCCGGACCCTGCTGGAGCTCCTCGCCGTTCCCAGCGTCACGGGGAGCGCCGCGGAGTCCGAACTGCAGCACGTGCTGGCCCGGCACCTGGAGCGGCTCGGCCTCGACGTCGACCTGTGGCCCGTGGACCTGCCCGGGCTGCGGGCGCACCCCCGCTTCCCCGGCACCGAGGCCCCGCGCACGGAGGCGTGGGGCCTGGTGGGAGACACGCGGCCGCACGGCGACGGGCCGTCCCTGATCCTCCAGGGCCACGTCGACGTCGTCCCGCCGGGGGACCCGGCCCGCTGGGAGGGCGACCCGTTCCGCCCGCGGGTCGAGGGAGACACGGTGCACGGCCGGGGAGCGTGCGACATGAAGGCCGGCGTCGTGGCGATCCTCGCCGCGCTGGCCGCGATGAACTCGGCCGGGGTACGGCTGCGCGGCCGGGTCTCCGCGCACTTCGTCGTCAGCGAGGAGGACGGCGGGCTGGGCGCGTTCGCCACCCTGGAACGCGGTCACACCGGGAACGCCTGCGTCATCACCGAGCCGACGAGCGGCGCGCTGATGACGGCCAACGCGGGAGCCCTGACCTTCCGCGTCGACGTGCCCGGCCGGGCCACCCACGGCAGCACCCGGTACGCGGGCGTCAGCGCCATCGACGCCTACCTGCCGATCCACCGGGCGCTCGCCCGGCTGGAGACCCGCCGCAACACCGGCGCGGACCCGCTGATGTTCGACTACCCCGTCCCGTACCCGCTGTCCGTCGGCACCGTCCGGTCCGGCGACTGGGCCAGCAGCGTGCCCGACCTGCTGGTGGCGGAGGGACGGCTGGGCGTGCGCCTGGACGAGGACCCTGCCCTGGCGCGCGCCGAGCTGGAGGCGTGCGTGGCCGAGGCATGCGCGGACGACCCGTGGCTGCGCACCCACCCCGCCACGGTGACGTGGCCGGGCGGTCAGTTCGCGAGCGGACGGCTCGCGGCCGGGCACCCCCTCGCCGCTCTGGTCGGCGCCGCCCACGCCGACGTCACCGGCGCGGCCCGACCGCCCGAGCGTGGCGCCCCCTACGGGAGCGACCTGCGCCTGTACACCGGGGCGGGCATCCCCACCCTGCAGTACGGCCCGGGCGACGTCCGCCTCGCCCACGGTCCGCGGGAACAGGTCCGCGTCAGCGAAGTCGTCACCGTCACCCGGGCGCTGGTGCTCGCCACCCTGCGGTCGGTCGGCACCCGGTAGGGCCACCGGGCCGCCCGGATCGCCTCACGCCGACGAGTGCCGTATGCGGCCCTTCGTGCCCGGCTCGGACGCCCCGTCGAACGGCTGCCGGCACCAGCGGACGACCAGGCACACGAAGCCGGCCACCGCCAGGGCGTACGAGGCGGCGAAGGCCCCGATCAGCGCGGGTGCGGAGAGGACCGCCGCGGACACCAGCAGGGCCGCCGAGAGCACCAGCAGGACACACGTGGCCGCGGTCAGCAGGAGCCGGTGCCCGTGACGGCCCGGCGGCCGGGTCCAGGACACGGTGCGCAGCCGGTGGCCGAGGGTCGGATCCATGGCCGTCAGTACGAGTTCGATGCGGGCGAGGGCCTCTCGCTCCGCCGGGGACAGCGGGACGTCTTCCACGTCGTCACCTTTCCTCCCGCCAGGCGGCGTCCGCCTCCGCGCCGCACATCCGTGCGACTTCCCAGGGTTTCCCCTTTGACTCCCGGTCAGCCGTGCCGAGATTCGGGACGTGCGCCGCCGCGCCCGCGCCGCCCGGTCCGGCGACCGACCCTGGCCCTCCCGCACACCATCCGGCGGACAACTTCGCGGACGGTCCGCATGTCCGCCACATGTCAGGGCACGCGCCGTTCAGGAGGTTGATGAACATGGGTGCACTGCTTTTGGTCCTGCTCTTGGTCCTGGTCCTCGGCGGGATAGGTTTCGCCATCCACATCCTGTGGTGGGTCGCGGTCATCGCGCTGGTCGTGTGGCTGCTGGGCTTCGTCTTCCGCGGCGGCGCGGGCGCCGGAGGGTCGAGGGGGCGTTGGTATCGATGGTGAGGCGCGCGCCGGGCTTTCGGCCGGCGCGATGACCCGCGTACGGGCGGCGACCTCGACGGTCGCCGCCCGACGGCGTGTTACCGCGGGATACAGTGAGCGCGGCGGGAACCCGCCCGCCGGGTAGGAGGACGCCGCCGTGCCCGTACGTCCCGCTCCGCTGCTGGCCGGGCTGCTCGCCACCGCGGGCGCGCTGCACTTCCTGGTGCCCGAGCCGTTCGACGGGATCGTCCCGGAGTCGTTGCCGGGCCGTCCGCGCACCTGGACCCGCGTCAGCGGCGCAGCCGAACTGGGCCTGGCGGCCGCCGTCGCCCTGCCCGCGACCCGCCGCGCGGGCGGCCTGCTCGCGGCGGGCTTCTTCGCCGCGGTCTTCCCGGCCAACGTCAAGATGGCCCACGACTGGCGCCACCGCCCCGCTCCCTACCGGGCCGCCGCTTACGGCCGGCTGCCGCTCCAGATCCCGCTGGTGCTCTGGGCGCTGCGGGTCCGGCGGGACGCGGTCCGCGACACCGCCTGAGCCGGTGGGGCGGACCGCTTCCGGCTCCGGGCGTTCAGGACCTCATGGGCTGAGGGGCTCAGGCGTTGAGGAGGACGACTTCCGGGTGAAGGTGGTGGGCGAGCCGAGCCCTTGGGAGTTCGCGGCGAGGCGGAGCGTCCCGCCGACCATGCTCACCTCGTAGGTGTTTCCGGGGGAGCAGACCAGCGTGCTCGCCGGGTCGGTGGGGTGGGGGGACTTCGCGGTGAAGTCCAAGGTGCCCGCGTCCACCGCCGTGAGCTGCAGGGATTCGGTGCAGCCGTCGTTCCGGCCGGTGTCCTGGTCGTGGACGTCGCTGACCTGCTGCCCGACCACCTGGCCGATCCGCCCGGCGCGCAGGGTCAGGGTGACCTTGAAACTGTCGGTGTGCAGCCCCATCGAGTACGCGCCGTCCGGATTGCCCGGGCCGACGCCGAGCCACGTGCCGACCCACGAGGCCGGCAGCGCGTCCGGATCGACGCTCGGGCTCGCCGGCGACGTGGTCGGTCCACCGCTGCCGCCGCCGTTCGCACCGGCGTCGTCGGAGTCGGAGTGCTGCGTCAGGGTGTGCACCAGCACGGCGGCCAGCACCACGACGGCCACGGCGCCCGCGACGGCCGGGACCACACGGCGCGCGGAGTGCTTCGCAGGGTGCGGCGGGCGCGGCGGCGGAACCGGCACCGCGTCGCGCACTCCGTCGGTCTCCCGCGGGTCCGGCCAGGGCTCGGGGGCGGGGACCGGCGCCGGGGTGGGGGCGGGAGCGGGGGTGGGGGAGATGCGGTAGGCGGGGTGTTCGTAGGCTGTGCCCGCGCCCGTATCCGTCCCGGTCGGCGGGAGCGGCCGGGTGGTGCCGGCGCTCGGGGAAACAGCTGCCGCATCCGTCGCGTCGGCCGCCTCGGCCGGAAGCCCGGCGCTGTCGGGCCCGGCCAGGACGGCGGTCGACGGCAACCCGGTGCCCGGGTCGCCCAGCGCGGCCCGCATGTCCGCCGCACGGGCGGCCAGGTCGGCCGCGAGGCCGGTGGGTTGCGCGGTCGCCCAGCGCCCGGCGGACCGGTCCGGTTCCGGCAGGAGTTCCAGGGCCGCGCGGGCCGTCGGCCGGTCCTCGGGACGCTTGGCGAGGCAGGCCCGCACCAGCGGCAGCAGCTCCTCGGGCACCCCCGCCAGATCGGGCTCCTCGTGGACCACGCGGTAGAGCAGGACCGCCGCGGAGGGCTTCTCCCCGAGGCGGTCGAACGGGCCGTGCCCGGTGGCCGCGTACACCAGGACCGCGCCCAGCGCGAAGACGTCGCCGCGCTCCGCCGAGACACCCTGGGTGGCCTGCTCGGGCGCCATGTAGCCGGGCGAGCCGATGATCCCGCCGGTCCGGGTGTGCCGGGAGTCCTCCGCGGCGCGGGCGATCCCGAAGTCGATCAGCAGCGGCCGGGCGCCCGACAGCAGGATGTTGGACGGCTTGACGTCCCGGTGGGCCAGGCCCGCCTGGTGCACCGCGTGCAGCGCCTCGCACAGTTCGGCGGCCAGCGCGGTCAGGCCGGCGGGCGGCAGCGGCCCGTGCTCGCGCACCCAGCCGTCCAGCGGCGGCGCGGCCACGTACTCGGTGGCGAGCCACTGCGGGTGGGCGCCCGGCTGCGAGAAGTCGACCACCGTGACGGTCCACGGCGAGCGCACCCGGTCGGCGTGCCGGATCTCCCGGGCGAAGCGCTCCCCGAAGGCGGGATCGGCGCCGAACTCCGGCCGCACGGTCTTCAGCGCGAGCGGCCGTCCGGCGGGGCTGCGCGCCAGGTACACCTGGCCCATGCCGCCGGCGCCCAGCCGCGCGAACAGCGGATATCCCCCGACCGACGCCGGATCGGCCTCCCCCAGACTCTCCATGACCGAAGCGTACGACGCGATTTCACGCCGTGTCCCGACAACCCGGCTCCGCGGCCGGGCGGTTGCGCGGGGACGGGCGCGGGCCGCACTCCGAGGCCGTGCGCAGTCCGCCCTTGTGCTCGACGTGCTACTCGGTGGTACCGTATAGTGGTACTCGGCGCTACGCAGTACCGAGGGAAAGGGGAGATCCGGCCATGGACGACCTGACGGAGATGCTCAAGGGCACCCTTGAGGGCTGCGTGCTGGAGATCATCGACAGCGAGGAGACCTACGGGTACGCCATCACCCGTCGGCTGAACGAACTCGGGTTCGCCGACGTGGTCGAGGGGACGGTCTACACCATCCTGCTGCGGCTGGAGAAGAACGGACTCGTGCAGGTGACGAAACGGCCGTCCGGCGTGGGCCCGCCGCGCAAGTTCTACGCGCTCAACGACGCGGGCCGCGCGGAACTCGGCACATTCTGGGCGAAATGGGAGTACGTCTCCTCGCGCATCGACAGGCTCAAGGAGGGCGGACGATGAACTTCTGGAACACCATCACCGGAAACGACATCACCAAGGAGTGGAAGGGGTTCGAAGCCCGGGCCGCGGCACTGCCGGCGGATCACCGGGCGGCGTGGGAGCAGATCAAGGTCCACCTCACCCCGCACGCGGACTTCACCGGTCGCAACCTCCTGCCGATCCTCGACGGCGCCCTCGGGCTGCTGGAGGAGACGGCGGCTGACGGGCAGAGCGTCCAGGAGGTGCTGGGCGGCGACGTCGAGGGCTTCTGCGCGGCGCTGACCGGCGGGAAAGGGGCGCGGGACTACCGCGACCGGTGGCGTGAGCAGTTGAACCGCAACGTCGCGAGCAAGCTGAGCCGGCTGGGAGGCTGACGTGGGCATCCAGGACATCATCGAGGGCAAGAAGCAGTGGCGGGCGCACATGGCCCGGGTCAAGGCGCTTCCGCCGGACTACCGGATCGTCTACCAGGAGATGCAGAAGTACTTCTTCAAGGTCGGACCGGTCGACCTGGGCGACGGGACCCTGCTCCCGGGGGTCGTCGACTTCTTCGAGGAGGGCGCCGCGTCCGGCAAGGGCGTCCTGGAACTCATCGGCAGCGACGTCGCCGCCTTCGCCGACGGACTGATCAAGGACTCGCGCACCTACGCGGACCTCTACCGGCAGTCCCTCGGCGGCGGCACGGGCGCGGCCGGGACGTAGGCCCGGCCCGCGGCCCGCGGCCCGGGGACCGAGCGGCCGGTGAGCGGCCGGCGCCCCGGCCCTCTCAGGTGCCGAGGACCAGGAGCACGGCGGCCAGGACGATCGCCGCGGAGAGGGAGAGCAGCAGGATGTGGGCCACGGGCAGGGAGCCGGCGGCATGATGGGGCACGTGCCCGTGGCGGGCGTGTCTGCCCGGATGGCTGTCGGCGGCCCACCCGTGGCCGAACCGGTCGTTGCCGTGCTTGGTCAGGTCGACTCGCGTCATCGGGAAATGTGTCATGGTTTCCTCCTCACCGCTCCGGAGGTCTGAAAACCGGGTCCAGGTCGCACCGGTCGCGGGGCCGGCGGTCCGTGGCGGGGCCGGGGCGGCCCGCTGGCGCGGCAACGCGGGGCTCGGCGCTGTGGCCCGCGGGCGGTTCAGCCCGTCCGCTTGCGGGTGCCCGTCTTCTTCGCCGCCGCCTTCTTCGCGGTCTTCTTGGCGGCGGCCTTCTTCGCCGTCTTCTTGGCCGGGGTCTTCTTGGTCGCCTTGCGGTCGGCGAGGTGGTGCACGGTCGCGTCCTCGCCGCGGTCGGTGCGGGCCTGGTCGGCGGCGGCCTTCAGCGCGGACATCAGGTCGGTGACGCCGCCTTCGGCCTCCTGCGGCTCGGGGGCCCTGGGCGCGGGCTTGTGGTGGATCTTCGCCTCGATGAGGGCCTGCATCGCCTGGGCGTACTCGTCGTGCATCTGCTCCATGTCGATGTCGCCCATGGCCTCGATCAGGCCGAGCGCGCCCGCCAGCTCGTCGTCGCTGATGTCCACCTGCGGCGGCGTGGCGTCGTCGGCGGCGCGCAGTTCGTCGGGCCAGTGCAGGTCGATGGCGGCCAGGACGTCCCCGTGCGGCCGGACGAGGACCAGGCGCTCGCCGCTGCCGCGCATGGCGACCTTGCCGACGGCCGCCTTCCCGGAGCGCTCCAGGGCCCGGCGCATGAGGACGTAGGGCTTGTTCGCGCCGGGGCTGGCGGGCGCGAGGAAGTAGGGCTTGCCGATCATCTCGGGCGGCACGGTGGCCAGGTCCACGAACCCGTCGATCTCGATGGTCTTCGCGGTCGGCAGGGGCAGCGCGTCCAGCTCGTCGTCGCTGAGGGGGATGAGGTTGTCCGCGCCGGCCTCGTACGCGCGGCCGATCTCGTCCTCGGTGAGGACCTGGTCGTCCAGCTCGCACTTCTTGCGGTAGCGGACCCGGCCCTGGTCGGCGAGGTGGATCTGCCGGAAGCCGATCTTGTGCGAGGACACGGCCGAGCGCATCGCGACCGGGATGGAGACCAGCCCGAAGGTGAGCGTCCCGGACCAGATCGGTGCCGGCATGGCGTGCCCCTTCCGCCTGGGTGGCCCCCGAGGGCTCAGCGTAGGTCCGGACCGGTGTCGGCGCAGGTCGGAGGCGCATTCAGGGGATGGCGCGGCCGTTGTCCGGTTTTCCCGCGGAGGTATGATCCGGGCCGTACAGGTCGCGAACGGCCGCTGGTGAGGAATCCTGCCGGGGATGCCGCGGCGAGGGGACGACCGACGGAAAGCGTGCAGGCGATAACCGGGTCGCCGGCCCTGAGACTGGGCCGGTCGGTGGCGATCGACGACGCGCGGAGAAAACTGCTGGCGCACACGGCCCATGAGGAGCCGGTCGACTCCTATCGGATCCAATCCGTCATGCGGCGGACCGCGGGTCCGGTGGGCCCGACCGCGACGGATTTCGCGCTGCGGTTCGGCATCGCGACCGCGACGGAACCCGTGCGTTTCCCGGCCAGTGCGGAATTGGAGTCGCTGCCGCGGATCTGCGTACCGGTGCGCTGCCAGAACACGCTCCTCGGCTATCTGTGGCTCATGGATTTCGCGCCGGGCCCGACCGGGGCCGAGCTGGAGCTGGCGTCCCGGGCCGCCGACGCCGCCGGGGAGGCGATCTTCCGCGAGCAGCTCAGGGACGACCTGCGGCGCGGCCGGTCCAGGTAGGTCTCCAGCGTCGGGAGCAGGACGCGCGAGGGGTCCTCGTCGAGCAGGCGGCGCAGCCCGGGCGGGATCGCGTCGTCCCGCAGCTTCTCCAGGGGAAGCTGCACCAGCAGCCGGTAGACGCCGAGGTCCGACCAGAACACGACGTCGCCGGTGTCGGGCACCGCCTCCGCGACCCGCGGGGCCTCGGTCGCGCACGCGTGGGTCTCGGCCGCGTCGTCCAGGTCGTGGCCGAGGGAGCCGATCCCGACCCGCACGGCGGTGCCCGACACCGGCACGTCGCGCCGGATGTCGTCCAGCAGGGCGGCCGCGCACTCGGCGAGCTCTTCCCTCCTCGGGAGCTTCGGGTCGGTGACCAGCAGGACGCCGCCGGTGGTGCCCGTCGCCATGGCGAGGCCGGTGTGGTGCGGCATGCGGCGCTGGGCGCGGCGCAGCGCCAGATCGATGCCCACCGCCCGGGGGTCCCCGCCCTCCGGGCCGAGCCCGACCACCAGCGCGGTGGTGCGGCAGTCCTTCGGCACGATCCCCTCGTCGACCAGGGTGCGGGCCGCGTGCCGGCGCACGTCGTGGTCGACGTGCAGCAGATCACGCAGCAGCTCGCGCTCTGCAGCGTGCGACGCGGCCACCGCGGTGGAACGCCTGAACATCCACCGCACGTGCCGGTACTACCGGATCGGGCGCATCGAGGAGATCACGGGGATGAGCCTGCGCGGCGGCGGCGACCGGCTCTCCCCGCACCTGGGCATCAAGCTCGCCCGGCTCATCGGCCTGCTGGACGAGCCGGGCCGGAGCGACGCCGCCGGGATGGACGCCGCTGACGCCGCAGGGATGTGGGGACGGCGCCCTCCGGCGCCCCGGGGTGACCGGGGGAGCCGAAGGGCGTCGCGACATGAGCAGCTGCCTGCCGGTCAGACCCCGGGCAGCACGGGCACCTCCGCCGCACCCGCGCTCGCGGTGGCGTACGTGTGGGACATCTCGCGCAGGCTCTCGTCGACCGCCGCACCGGGCCCGCGGGCGACGTCGTAGGGCAGCAGGACGTCCGGGCGCCGGCCGGTGGTGATCTCCTCGGCCGCCAACGCTGGCCGTGATGGCGGTGCTGCGCCGCCCGGACGTCTTCCACGCGGCGGTATGCGGCGCCGGGCCGAGCGACCAGCGGCTGTACGACACGCACTGGCGCGAACGCTTCCTCGGCCACCCGGACGAGCACCCGGACGTCTACGACCGCCTCTCGGCGGTCAACGAGGCCGCGGCGCTGACCAGGCCGCTCCTGCTGGTGCACGGCCTCGCCGACGACAACGTGGTGGCAGCCCACATGGTCCGGATGTCCGCCGCCCTCCTGGCGGCCGGCCGCCCCCACCAGGTGGCTCCCGCTGTCGAACGTGACCCGCGCGACGGCCCCGGACGAGGCGGTGGCCGAGGGGCTGCTCCGGCACCAACTGCTCTTCTTCCGCGAGGCCCTGCACGCTCCTGCGCCCGCCGCCGTGTGAACCGCCTGCGAGCGGGTCGGCGCGGTTGTAGGGTCCTGGCCGTGACGGTTCGCCGGATGCCCAGCGCGGAGGTCGCGATCTCCGCCGAGCTGGTGCGCGGGCTGCTCGCCGAGCAGCACCCCGACCTCGCGTCCCTGCCGGTCACGGTGCTGGCCAACGGCTGGGACAACCTCGTCTGCCGCCTCGGCGAGGACTTCCTCGTACGGCTGCCGCGGCGCGCGGCGGCCGCCGAGCTCGTCGCGCACGAGCAGCGGTGGCTGCCGGAGCTGGCCGTCCGCCTGCCGCAGCCGGTGCCCGCGCCCCTGCGCGTCGGACGGCCGACGGACCGCTACCCGTGGTCCTGGAGCGTCGTGCCGTTCCTCCCCGGCCGGATCGCCGCCCCGGCGGACCTCGACGACCCCGGGTCGGCCGCGACCGCGCTCGGCGCCTTCCTGGACGCGCTGCACGCCCCCGCCCCTGCCCAGGCGCCCGTCAATCCCTTCCGCGGCATCCCGCTGGCGGGGCGGGCCGCGGGCGTCCTGGAAGCGCTGCCGCACATCGACCGGGCCGACCGCGCCCCCGCCCTGCGGATCTGGGAGGCGGCCGCCGCCGCGCCCGCGTGGGAAGGGCCGCCGCTGTGGCTGCACGGGGACCTGCACCCGGCCAACATCCTGGTCGACCGCGGGCGCGTCAGCGCCGTGATCGACTTCGGCGACCTCACCGCCGGTGATCCCGCCACGGACCTGTCCGTGGCCTGGATGCTGTTCGACGCGGAGCATCGCGCCGCCCTGCGCCGGGCGTACGGCCGCGCGGACGACGCGACCTGGGAGCGGGCCCGGGGATGGGCGCTCGCCCTCTCCCTCGTCTTCCGGACGCACTCGGCCGACAATCCCCTGATGCGCGGCATCGGTGAACGCGCCTTCCGGGCGGTGCTGGAGTAGCGTTCGGCACTGTGGAACGACACCTCCGGCTCATCGCCGAATCCGTGATGGCCCTGGTCGGCGCGATGCTCGCGATCGTGTTCGCGGTCCGCGGGGACTTGCTGGCACTGCCTTTCGCGGTCCTCACGGCGATCGCTGTGCACAACGCCTACCGGGCGGCCCTCGAACGGAAGCGGGCCGGAGCGTGACCGGCCGTCAGGGACTGTTCTCACCGTCCCGGCCGAGGCTTCGGCACAGGACGGTGGCGAGCGCCGTCGCCGCCGCGCCGCACCAGGCCGCGACAGTGTAGGCGGACTCCGCCGGAATCCCGCTTCCGGCGGGGACATCGCGGCGAGGACGAGTCCGGCGAGCCGGGGGCCCTCGCGGCGGTGAAGCAGGCGGCGGCGCTGGCGAACGCGGAAAACGCACCGGCTGGACCCCGACGTGGCGGCCGCCGTCGTGGCGGCGTGCGAGCGGATCCGCAGCGGCGACCTGCTGGAGGAGTTCGTCGTCGATCTCGTCCAAGGGGGCGCCGGGACCTCCACGAACATGAACGCCAACGAGGTCGTCGCCAACCTCGCCCTGGAGATCCTGGGCGAGCCCCGGGGCAGCTACCACCGCGTGCACCCGCTGGACCACGTGAACAAGTGCCAGAGCACCAACGACGTCTATCCGACCGCTCTGCGGGTCGCCCTGTACCTGTGCACCACACGCGTCGAACGCGAGCCGACCCGGCTCGCCGGGGCGTGCGAGGACAAGGCGGCCGAGTTCCGCGGGGTCGCGAAGGTCGCCCGCACCCAGCTCCAGGACGCCGTGCCGATGACCGTCGGACGCGAGTTCAAGGTCTTCGCGGTCACCCTGCGGGCCGAGGTCGCGCTGCTGGGACAGGCACGGGAGGCGCTCCGCGCGGTGAATCTCGGCGGCACCGCTGTCGAAGATCTGCAACGACCTGCGGCTGCTGGCGTCCGGGCCCCGCTGCGGCCTGGGCGAGCTGCGGCTGCCGGCCCGGCAGGCGGGCTCGAGCATGATGCCGGGCAAGGTCAACCCCGTCGTCCCGGAACTGGTCAACCAGATCGCGTTCACCGTCATCGGCCGGGACACCACCGTCACCCTCGCCGCGGAGGCGGGCCGGCTACAGCTGAACGTCTTCGAGCCGGTGATGGCCGGCGCCCTCTTCGACAGCCTCGACGAACTCACCCGCGCCATCGGCGCGCTCACCGACGGCTGCATCGTCGGGATCACCGTGGATCCGGCGGTCCTGAAGGCCAACACCGAGAACGCGGTGTCCCTGGTCACGGCCCTGCTGCCGAGACTCGGATACGAGACCGCGACGCGCGTCGCGGCCGAGGCGGTCGCTTCGGGCACGACGGTGCGCCAGGTCGTCGGCGCCCGCGAGCTGATGGCGGCCCCCGATCTGGACGCCCTGCTGAACGCCTCGCTGGACCCGAACCTGATCGATCTCTAGCCCGGCGTTCAGCTCGCGTGAGGGGCCGTCCACCGGCCGACGACGACCCCTCACGCCCGTCCTTGTCGATGGGCCTTTCGGCGGCGCAGCACGAACAGCGCGCCGCCGCCTGCCCCGAGGAGGATCGCGGCCCAGGCGATGGTCCAGGCGGCGGCACGGGCGGTGGGACGCGCGGCGAGAAGCGCGATGGTGATCCCGGCGGTGTAGGCGACGGCGCCGAGGAGGTAGAGCCGCGGACCCCGGCGGCGCGTCCTCGGATCGAATTCCCCGGTCGCGGGAGCGGGTCCGGGTCGGTAGGAGCCTGCGTGCTGCGTCATGCCGGCCCGCCTACCCCCGCCTGACACCGCCTCACGTCCCCTCCACCCGTTCGTCAGCGGTGGCTCAGCACGTTCACCACCTGTCCGTTGGGGTCGCGGACGAAGAAGCGCCGCACGCCCCACTCCTCGTCCTGGAGGGGGTGGACGATCTCCGCGCCGCTGTCCCGAACGGCCGCGTAGGCCGCGTCCACGTCGTCCACCTCGACGCTGATGTCGGGGGTGACCGGGCCGGTCCTGTCGTGGGTCATGACGCTGATCTGCGCCGTCGGACGGGACGGTGAGGCCGGCGTCATGATCCAGCCGTGGTTCATGACCTCCTCGAAGCCCAGCAGGCCGTAGAACTCACGGCTCTCCCGCATTTCCTCCGACCGGATGTTGGGCACGACACGGCGAACGGACATCGACGGCTCCGCGGTGACGCGAGAGGGCTTCCGACAGGACCCTCCACCAGTACTACGACCGGACCGCGCCGGACGCCCTTCGGCCGGATTTCAGAAGAAGCCCATCCGCTTGGGGGAGTAGGAGACGAGGAGGTTCTTGGTCTGCTGGTAGTGGTCGAGCATCATCTTGTGGTTCTCCCGGCCGATGCCGGAGTTCTTGTAGCCGCCGAAGGCCGCGTGCGCGGGGTACGCGTGGTAGCAGTTCGTCCAGACGCGGCCGGCCTTGATCTCGCGGCCCATGCGGTAGGCGGTGGAGGCGTCGCGGGTCCACAGGCCCGCGCCGAGGCCGTAGAGGGTGTCGTTGGCGAGCTTGAGGGCCTCGTCGACGGAGTCGAAGGTGGTGACGGAGACGACGGGGCCGAAGATCTCCTCCTGGAAGATCCGCATGTCGTTGGTGCCGCGGAAGACGGTGGGTTCGAGGTAGTAGCCGCCCTCCAGCCCCTCGACGGTGCGGCGGCCGCCGCCGGTGAGGACCTGGGCGCCCTCCTGCCGGCCGATGTCGATGTAGGAGAGGATCTTCTCGTACTGGTCGTTGCTGGCCTGGGCGCCGAGCATGGTGGCCGGGTCGAGCGGGTCGCCGCCCTTGATGGCCCTGGTGCGCTCCAGGCACCGGGCCATGAAGTCGTCGTAGATGCCGGAGTGGATCAGCGCGCGGGACGGGCAGGTGCACACCTCGCCCTGGTTGAGGGCGAACATCACGAAGCCCTCGACCGCCTTGTCCAGGAAGTCGTCGTCGGCGGCCGTGACGTCGGGCAGGAAGATGTTGGGGCTCTTGCCGCCCAGCTCCAGGGTGACCGGCACGATGTTCTCGCTCGCGTACTGCATGATCAGCCGGCCGGTGGTGGTCTCCCCCGTGAAGGCGACCTTCGCCACCCGCGGGCTGGACGCCAGCGGCTTGCCCGCCTCGACGCCGAAGCCGTTGACCACGTTGACCACGCCCGGCGGCAGCAGGTCGGCGATCAGCTCCATCACCAGCAGGATGCTGGCCGGGGTCTGCTCGGCGGGCTTGATCACCACGCAGTTGCCGGCGGCGAGGGCGGGCGCGAGCTTCCATGTCGCCATCAGGATCGGGAAGTTCCACGGGATGATCTGGCCGACCACGCCCAGCGGCTCGTGGAAGTGGTACGCGACCGTGTCCGCGTCGATCTCCGCGAGCGAGCCCTCCTGGGCGCGGATCGCGCCGGCGAAGTAGCGGAAGTGGTCGACCGCGAGCGGCAGGTCGGCGGCGAGCGTCTCGCGGACCGGCTTGCCGTTCTCCCACGTCTCGGCGACGGCCAGCTTCTCCAGGTTCTCCTCCAGCCGGTCGGCGATCTTGTTGAGGATCACCGCGCGCTCGGTGGCGGAGGTACGGCCCCAGGTGCCCGAGGCTGCGTGCGCCGCGTCGAGGGCGAGATCGACGTCCGGGGCCGTGGAGCGGGCGACCTCGCAGAAGGTCCGGCCGGTCACGGGCGAGGGGTTCTCGAAGTAGCGCCCCTCGACGGGCGCGACCCAGTCGCCGCCGATGAAGTTGTCGTAGCGGTGGGCGTAGCTGACGATGCTGCCTTCCGTGCCTGGCTGGGCGTAGACCATGGCGGCGCTCCCGGGGTCCGCAGGGTTCCGACGGCCCCACTGTGGTCCCACGAGGTTGGCGAAAGGTTGCCTCCCCGCGCACCGGGCACCGAACGGGCCGCGAGGGTACCCGCCCCGCACCGGGGCGGCCGGGGCCTCCCGCCGTGCCCGGGCCGCACCACCGCGCGCCGTGCCGGCCCGCAAAGCAAGCAGGGCTCGCAGAACCGCGCACCGCGCCAGGCCCCAAGACCGTGCGCGACCGCCGCTCAGGGCCGCCGGGCCGCCCGCAGCCGGCTGACGGCGAGCCCGCGCCGCACGTCCCGCGTCCCGAGCAGCCGCAGCGCGTGCTCGTGGACCTCGGCGTCGAAAGGCACCCGCTCGCCGTAGCGCAGCGCGAACTCCGCCCGGTCCGCGGCCAGTACGGCCTCGCGCACGGCGACCTCCAGGTGCTGCCGCCAGGCCGCGACCCCCGGTGCCTCCGACAGCGGCAGCAGCGGCCCCCGGTAGCGCTCGACCGCGGTCGCGGTGTCGCCACGCGCCAGCGCGTCCAGCACCACGACGGCGTCGCACCGCACGGGCGCGGTGAGCGCGTAGGTACGGGTGGCCACCGCCCCGTCGAGCGCCCGCCGCAGGTGGGACACCTCGGCCTTGAAGGTGGACGCGCTCACCGGCCGGTCGCCGTAGAGCGCGTCGCGCAGCCGCTCGGGGGAGAAGCCGCCGGGCTCCAGGGCCAGCAGCGCGAGGATCTCCACCTGGCGCGGCGGCAGCCGCAGCGGACTGCCCGCGCGCACCACCCGCGTGGCGCCCAGGCACGACAACTCGACGCCGACCGACGCCGGTTCGCCCTCTTCGTCGCGCAGCCGCGCCTCGATCCCCGAGGTGAGGCCGCGGACGGTCGGCAGGGCGAGCGGGTGCGAACGGTCCCAGGTGGTGGACAGGTCGAGGACACCCAGCACCCGCCCGTCCTGCCCGCGGATCGGCGCGCAGTAGCAGACCCAGCCGTGCAGGGCCGCGACCAGGTGCTCCGCGGAGAAGACGGTGCTCGGCCGGCCCGTGCGCAGGGTCAGCGAGAGGGCGTTGGTGCCCATGGCGCCCTCGTCCCAGCGGCCGCCGGGCGCGAAGTTCACCCGCTCCGCGCGGCGCCGCATGACCCGCCCGCCGCAGGTCCACAAGATGGTGCCGCGCTCGTTCGTCACCGCCGCGACGAAGCCGGCGTCGTCGGCGATGCAACGAAGCTCGTCCGCCAGTCCGGCGACCGGGCCGCGCAGCGGCGAGCGCGACCACGGCGCGCCCTTCGCGTCGGGCGGGGCGCTCTCCCGGCCGGGGTCCACGGTGGGCAGTGAGCGGTCCCACGACTCGGCGACCTCCCGCCGCACCCCCGGTGCCGCCGCCCGGCCGCGGTCGGTCGCGCGCGACGCGGGCGCGCCCGACTCGGGCACGCGGCGCGCCCATTCGAGCTCCAGGACCCGCCGCCGGCGCCGGAGGGCACCCACATCGGCCATCGTCTTCCCGACTTCATCGTCGTGCGAGCTGTCCGCCTCGTGTCCCCCTCGTACCCATTGAAGGCTTCCGCCGCCCGCACCTCAACCCCGCGTCGCGGGCGCTCTCCTGACGCCGCCGCGCGGTGCGGCGGAATCCGGCCGACGCCGGGACGGCGCTACTTGGTGGGCGCGAACAGCTGCTGGGCGGCCACGGCGGCGCCGCCGCGGGCCCACTCCTCGAAGGGGAGCGGGCGCACGACGAGGTCGCAGTCGGCGGCGGCCCCGAACGCGCGGGCGCCGAACGTCTGCCGTATCTGCTCCTCGTACAGGTCGTAGGAGGCGACGCCCTCGCCGGAGATGATGATCCGCTCGGGCCCGATCAGGTTGGCGACCGACGCCAGGGCGAGCCCCATCGCGTGGCCGGCGCGGGCGAAGACGGCACGCACCGCGGGGTCGCCGGCGTGCGCGAGCCGGACGGCGTCCTCCATGGTCAGGGCCGGATCGCCGACGGCCTGCCGGGCCTGCTCGGTGATGGCGTGGCTGGAGGCGACGGCCTCCACGCACCCGGTGTTGCCGCAGGTGCACACCCGCTCGCTGGCGCCGACCGGCAGGTGCCCGACCTCGCCCGAGACCCCGTGCGCGCCCGACACCACGCGCCCGCCGATGGAGATCCCGCAGCCGATGCCCGCGCCCACGGTGACCAGCGCGAAGGACGACAGGCCGATGCCCGCGCCGAACCACTGCTCCGCGACGGTCAGCGCCCGCACGTCGTTCTCGATGACGGTCGGGATGGCGGTGGCGGTCTCCACGAGCTGGGCGAGCGGCACCCGGCGCCAGTCGAGGAAGGGCGAGTACTGCACGGTGCCGGTGCGGCCGTCCACGTCCCCCGAGATGGTGACGCCGATGCTGTGCACCGCGCCGTCCTCGGCCACGCCCGCCTCGGCCCGCAGCCGCTCCACCAGCCGGGCGATGGCCAGGACCACGGTGCCGACGTCGCGGGAGCCGAGGTCGGCCCGGCCGGTGGCCAGCGGCTGGGCGGTGAGGTCGGCGAGCACGCCGATCAGTTCGTCGCCGGTCACCTTCACGCCGACGAAGCGGGCGCGCTCGGCCCGTACGGCGATGAGCGTGGCGGGACGCCCGTTGGCCCGCTCCACCGCCGGCCGGCCGAGTTCGGCGATCCAGCCGTCGGTCAGCAGGGGAGTGGCGACCTTGGTGACCGCGCCCGGTGACAGGCCGGTGCGCCGCCCGATCTCGGCCCGGGTGAGCGGGCCGTGCACGAGCAGGGTCTGGAAGACCAGGGCGGCGGCGGGCGGTTGGTCGGCGAGCGTCATGAGTACATCCTACCTTTCCACAGGAAAGTAAGGAAGCCTTCCGATTCGCCGCTACTGCTCTGTGGAGAGCCAGGCCAGCCCGATGGGGGATGTCGGAGTCCTCGATCCTGTGAACAAACATCGGATTTTTCCCGCCGACTATGTTGACGATGGAAGGAAAGTCTGGCTACATTCGCCGCACTCCGCTTCGAGCCGGACCGACCGTCCGCCCGACCGGGGAGCGGCCGGCCCTCCTTACCGGTCGCGGTTCCGCCCCCTCGGTGGTGTTCCGGGACGACCGCCACCGAGGGGCACACCGCCGCGGGCGGGCCGGATCGGCCCCCCGCCACCTGACGTACGCCTTCCCTCTGCCTTCTTCCTTCCGCCTTTCTTGCGCATCCTCAGGCCCGCCCCCGCGGCCCGCGCCGAGATGGAGTGAAACCATGGCTCGTCCAGCAGGACCCGATCGATTCGTACGGCGCAGAACGGCAACCCGCCGCGGCGGTGTTGTGCGCGCCTTCGCACTGCCCGTGGTCGCCGCCACCGCCCTGGCCGCCGCGCTCGCGGTCCCGGCCGCGTCCGCCGCCGCGCCCGCCCAGACGCCGGCCGGTACCGCCGGGTACACCGCGCCCGTGCTGGCCGCCAAGCCGTACATGGGCTGGAGCAGCTGGAGCCTGGAGTCCACCAACTTCCCCGGCTACGGCGGGGAGAACTGGCTCACCGAGTCCAACGTGCTCAAGCAGGCCGACGTGGTGGCCGCCAAGCTCAAGCCGCACGGGTACGACTACGTGAACGTCGACGCCGGCTGGAACGTAGACAACGGCAGCAACGTCTTCGACCAGTACGGCCGGCCGATCGCGGACACCAAGAAGTTCCCGCACGGGATGAAGTACGTCGGCGACCAACTGCACGCCAAGGGCCTGAAGTTCGGCCTGTACCTGGCGGTGGGCCTCTACATCGACGCGTACAACGACGGCAAGACCCCGATCTACGGCGCGCCGGGCTGCACCACCAAGGACATCGTCTACCCAGACCTGCGCAAGACCAGCGGCTGGGACAACGTCTCCTACCAGATGGACTGGTCCAGCCCCTGCTCGCAGAAGTACATCGACTCCATCGCGGACGAACTCGCCTCCTGGGGCGTGGACTTCCTCAAGGTGGACGGTGTCGGCCCCGGCTCCTTCCAGGGCGACGCCGCGCACGACAACGTGCCTGACGTGCAGGCGTGGCACCAGGCCCTCCAGGCCACCGGCCGGCCGATCCAGCTGACCCTGTCATGGGCGCTCAGCCACAAGCAGGCCGACGTGTGGAAGGCCAACTCCAACGGCTGGCGGATCGACACCGACGTCGAGTGCTACTGCAACTCGCTGGTGACGTGGAACAACTCCGTCAAGGGCCGCTTCGACGACGTGGTGCCGTGGATCGACGACGCCGCGCCCGGCCACTGGAACAACCTCGACTCCCTCGACGTCGGCAACAGCGCCATGGACGGGCTGACCGACCCCGAGCGGCAGACCTACGCCACCTTGTGGGCGATCGAGTCCGCGCCGCTGTACACCGGTGACGACCTGACCAAGCTGGACTCCTACGGGCTGAGCCTGCTGACCAACGACGAGGTCATCGGGGTCGACCAGGCCGGCAACCCGGCCCGCCCGGTCAGCCAGACCAGCCCCCAGCAGACCTGGTACGCCCGCAACGCCGACGGCAGCTACACGGTGGCCCTGTTCAACCTCGGCTCCGGCTACAGCGACGTGACCGCCGACTTCGCCGACCTCGGCATCTCCGGCAAGGCGTCGGTGCGCGACCTGTGGGCGCACAAGAGCCTGGGCAGCGTCTCGGGGCACCTCACCGAGAACCTCCCGCCGCACGGCTCGCGCCTGTTCACCTTCACCCCGGCCTCCTCCGGCAACGCGCCCGGCGCGGTGCTCGGCGCGCACGCCACCACCTCCACCCCGTCCGGCGTCACGCTGGCCTGGCAGCCGGTGAACACCGGCGCGGCGGTCACCGGGTACGACGTGTACTCCGGCAGCACCAAGGTCGCCACCGTCACCGGTACGAGCACCACCGTCACCGGCCTGCAGGCGGGCACCGGCTACTCCTTCACCGTCGTCGCCCACGACGCCAAGGGCCACACCTCGGCGCCCGCGAAGGCGGTGCAGATCACCACGCCGGCCGCCGGCGGACCGACCGTGTACGAGGCGGAGGCGTCCGGCAACACCCTCGGCGGCAGCGCCTCCGTCGGCGACTGCTCCGGCTGCTCGGGCGGCAAGAAGGTCGGCAACCTCGGCGGCAGCGGCAACACGCTCAAGATCGAGCACGTCACCGCGCCGAAGGACGGCACCTACCTGCTGGCGGTCTCCTATGTGGACGGCGACTCCAGCCGCACCATCGACGTCACCGTCAACGGCACGCAGGTCGACGTCCCGGTGTTCGGCACCAACGACAACGACTGGGGCAACGCCCAGACGCTCACGGTGCCGGTCCAGCTGAAGGCGGGCGACAACACCCTGACCTTCGGCAACACCACGGACTACGCACCGGACATCGACAAGATCACCGTCTGACCCCCGATGGGGGCGGCCGGCCGACCGCCCGCCGCCCCCCGCCGGGCACCACCCCGATCACTCCGATCGACCCGATCCGTCAGATCCACCCGAAGGAGAGAGCCGTGGCGGCCACACCGCAGGGCGAAGCCGCGACGCAGGTGCCTCCGCCGTCCGGTCCGGCCGGCACGGCGGGCGCCACGGCCGCCCCCGTCGCCCCCTTGACTTCCCCGCGCGGCAAGCCGCCGAGGGTGCGCCGGGGGACGCCCACCCGGTCCGCGGCCGCCCGCCGCCGGGACCTGCCGGTGGCGCTGCTGCTGATCGTCCCGTCCGTGCTCGGCTTCGCGTTCTTCTACGCCTATCCGACCTTCCGCGGGATCTACCTCAGCTTCACCGACTTCCACGTGCTGACCCCGCCCACGTGGACGGGCCTGGCCAACTTCCACGAGCTCGTGCACGACGACGTGTTCTGGCACTCGCTGCTGGTGACCGCCTACTTCGTGGTCCTGTCGGTCGTCCTGGGCACCGTGGTCTCCCTGGTCACCGCCGTGATCCTGCACCGGGTCACCCGCTCCCGGCTGCTGCGGGGCGTGATCCTGCTGCCGTTCCTGATCTCCAACGTGGTCGCCGCCCTGGTCTGGCAGTGGATGCTCGACCCCGAACTCGGCGTCGTCGACCTCGCCCTGAAGCACCTCACCGGCCACTCGATCATGTTCTTCGGCAGCGGCCACTGGGCCATCCCGTCCCTGGCCGCCATCAACGTCTGGAAGTGGATGGGCTACTACGCCCTGCTGATCTTCGCCGGGCTCCAGACCATCCCGCCGACCATCTACGAGGCCGGCCGCGTGGACGGGGCGAGCGAGGTGCAGATGTTCCGCCGCCTCACCGTGCCGCTGCTGCGGCCGATCCTGGTGATGGTCGTGGTGCTGAGCGTGATCAACGCCTTCCAGGTCTTCGACATCGTGGCCGTCACCACCGAGGGCGGCCCGGCCAACGCCTCCAACGTGCTCCAGATGTACATCTACAAGAAGGCGTTCCGGCAGTTCGACTTCGGCTACGCCGCCACCATGTCGCTGGCGCTGTTCGCGCTGCTCATCGCGGTCACCTTCACCCAACTGCGGCTCGCCCGGGCCGACGAGTCCGACCTGAGCTGAAGGAGCCCGCCATGACCGCCCTGACCGTCGGCACCGCACCCGCCCGGCCCGTCCGCCGCGCCCGCCCCCGCGGGAAGTTCTCCCCGGGCCGGATCGTCGCCTGGGCGTACCTCGCCGTGATCGTGCTGATCACGCTCTTCCCGTTCTACTGGATCCTGCGCACCGCGCTGTCCAACAACTACAAGCTCGCCACCGACCCCTCCTCGCCGCTGCCGGTCGGCTTCACCTTCGGCGCCTTCGAGCGCGCGCTGGGACTGGCCACGACCGCGCAGGCGCAGGCCCAGGGCGGCTCCGGCGCGTCCCTCGACGTGGCGCTCTACCTGCGCAACTCGCTGATCTACGCGACCTTCCAGACCGCGCTGATCGTGCTCTTCTCCGCCTGCGCCGCCTACGCCTTCTCCCGCCTGCACTGGCGCGGCCGCAACCTCGTCTTCAACCTGCTGATCTGCGCCCTGATGATCCCCGGCGTGTTCACGCTGCTGCCGAACTTCGTGCTCATCAAGGACCTCGGCCTGACCGACAGCTTCGCCGGGCTGATCCTGCCCGGGGGCCTCTTCCAGGCCTTCACGCTGTTCTTCCTGCGGCAGTTCATGCTCGGCCTGAGCGGCGAGATCGAGGAGGCCGCGATCATCGACGGCGCCGGCCCGATGCGGATCCTGTTCCGGATCGTGCTGCCGATGTCGTCGGCGCCGCTGGCCACCGTGTCGCTGCTGATGTTCGTCAACGCCTGGAACGACTACATGTGGCCGCTGCTGGTCAGCAACTCCGACAGCACCCAGCCGCTCACCCTGGCCCTGGGCGTCTTCAAGCAGTCCTCGCCGCAGGCCGCCCCCGACTGGGCCGGGCTGATGGCCGCCTCCCTCATCGCGGCCCTGCCGATGCTGCTGCTCTTCGTCGCTTTCGGCAAGCGCGTCGTCAACTCCATCGGCTTCTCCGGCATCAAGTGATCCCCGTGACCGGCCATCAGCAGAGCGGACCCGCACCCGTGCCCACCACCACGCCCACCCCCACCGGCCCCGCCGCCGGCGACCTCGTCCTGAGCTGGCCGTCCCCGGCCGCCGAGTGGAACGAGGCCGCGCCGGTCGGCAACGGACGCCTGGGCGCCATGGTCTTCGGCGGCGCCGCGCGCTGCCGGATCCAGGTCAACGACTCCACCGTCTGGTCCGGCGCCCCCGGCGGTCCGGCCGCCGCCCTGGCCGCCGTCCGTGCCGCGGGCGCCGGGCCCCGGCGGCTCGAAGAGGTGCGGGCCGCCCTGCGGGCCGGGGACCACCGCACCGCCGAGAGCCTGCTGATGTCCTTCGAGGGCCCCTACAGCCAGGAGTTCCTGCCCTACGCCGACCTGTGGCTCGACCTCGACGGCGGCGAGCGGGCCGGCTACCTCGGCCGCGGCCTCAACCTCGACACGGGAGTCGCCGAGGAGTCCCTCTACCTCGACGGCACCGCCGTGCGCCGGCGCGCCTGGGCCGAAGCGGGTACCGGCACCCTGTGCGCGGACATGACCGCCGAGGGCGGCACCTTCTCCCTGCGGATCGCGCTCACCACCCCGCTCCGGGAGGTCCACCGCGCCTGCGACGGCGACGGCATCCGCCTCGGCGTCGAGATCCCCGTCGACGGCGCGCCCGCGCACGAACCGCAGGTCGAGGAGCCGCTGCGCTACGCCGGCGGTCCCGTCGACGGCTACGACCCCTTCGGCGCGCTCGCCGCCCGGGTGGCCACCGACGGCCGGGTCGCCCCCGACGGCGACGGCCTGCGGGTGACGGGCGCCCGCCGCCTGCTGATCACCCTCGCCAGTTCCACCAGCGCGGCCGCGCACTGGTCGGGAGCGCCCGCTACCGACCGCGCCGGGCAGCTGCGCGCCGCCGACGACACCGCCGCCCGGGCCGCCGCCCGCGGCGCCGACGACCTGCTGAAGGATCACGAGGCCGACCTGCGCGCCCTGCTGGGCGGCACCGCGCTGCGGATCGGCCCGCGCCGGGGCGGAAGGTACGACGTCGCCCGCGACCTCCTCGGCGGGGACGACGAACTGCTCACCGCCACCGTCCTGTTCCAGTTCGGCCGCTACCTGCTCGCCTCCGCCTCCCGCCCGGGCGGCGGCCCGCCCGCCAACCTCCAGGGCATCTGGAACGCCGACCCGCGCCCCGCCTGGTCCTCCAACTACACCGTCAACATCAACACCCAGATGAACTACTGGGGCGCGGAGGCCGCCGGCCTGCCCGCCTGCCACGAGCCGCTGTTCGACCTGCTCGACAAGATCGCCGCCCAGGGCACGGGCGTCGCCCGCGAGCTGTACGGCGCGCGGGGCTGGGTGGCCCACCACAACACCGACATGTGGGGGTGGGCGCTGCCGGTCGGCATGGGCCACGGCAACCCGTCCTGGGCGATCTGGATGATGGGCGGGGCCTGGCTGAGCCAGCACCTGTGGGACCACTACGAGTTCACCCAGGACGCCGGCTTCCTGCGCGAGCGGGCCTGGCCGCTGCTGCGCGGCTGCGCCGCCTTCCTGCTGGACTGGCTGATCGACGAGGTCCCCGGCGGCGGAGGCCACCTGGAGACCCTCCCCTCGACCTCGCCGGAGAACCTCTTCCTGACGCCGGCGGGCGCGCCCGAGTCCCTCACCCACTCCAGCGCCATGGACAGCGCGCTCGTCCGCGCCGTCTTCGAACGCACCCTGCGCACCGCCGAACTCCTCGGCTGCGACGACCCGTTGACCGGCGAGATCCGGGCCGCGCTGCCCCGGGTGCGCGCACCGCGGGCCGGGGCGGGCGGCTGGCTCCTGGAATGGGCCGAGGACCTGCCCGAGGCCGACCCGCACCACCGCCACCTGTCCCAGATGGTCGCCGTCCACCCGCTCGGACAGATCGACCCGGACCTCACCCCCGACCTGGCCGACGCGGCGCTGCGCCTGCTCGACCGCCGCGGACCGGGCGCCATGGGCTGGTCCTGGGCCTGGAAGATCGCCCTGCGGGCCAGGCTGCGCGACGCCGCCACCGCCCGCGACCTGCTGCGCGAGGCCGCCCGCCCGCTCGCCCACGACGCCGGCACCGACGCTCCGGTGGACGGCTCCCAGTGGGGCGGCCTGCTGCCGAACCTGTTCTCCACCCACCCGCCCTTCCAGATCGACGGCAACTACGGCTTCACCGCCGCCCTCACCGAGATGGTCCTGCAGAGCCACACCGGCACCGTCCACCTGCTGCCCGCGCTGCCCGCGCCGTGGACGGACGGCCACGCCCGCGACCTGCGCTGCCGCGGCGGCCTCGGCGTCGACTTCCACTGGTCCGGCGGGTCCCTCACCACGGTCACCCTGCGCCGGATCGCGGGCGACCCCGCCGCACCGGTCCGGGTCCGCCACGGCGACCTCACCGTCGAACTGACCGTGCCCGCGGGCGCCGCCGTCACCCTCGACGCCCGGCTGCGGCCCGTACCGGGGGAGGAGCCGTGCTGACCGCGCGGGACCTGCCCGACCTGTGGGCGTACCGCAGCGACTTCCGTGAGCCGGAGGACTTCGACGCCTTCTGGCACGGCACGCTCGCCGAGGTCCGCACCCGCCCGGCCCGTCTGGAGCTCACCCCCGTCGAGACCGGCCTGGAGACGGTGGAGGTGTTCGACGCCGTCTTCCCCGGCTTCGGCGGCCACCCCGTGCGCGGCTGGCTGCGGCTGCCCCGGCTGCGGAGCGCCCCGCTGCCGGCGGTCGTGCAGTTCCACGGCTACGGCAGCGGGCGGGGCGCCCCCGTCGAGGACCTGCTGTGGTCGTCGGCCGGCTACGCCCACCTGCTGGTCGACACCCGCGGGCAGGGCGGCGCCTGGGCCGGCGGCGGCGCCACCCCGGACCCGGTCGGCAGCGGCCCCTCGCACCCCGGCTTCTTCACCCGCGGCGTCCTGGACAAGGACACCTACGTCTACCGCCGGGTGTTCACCGACGCCGTCCGGGCCGTGGACGCGCTGCGCACCTCGCCGTACGTCGACGGCGGACGGATCGCGGCACTCGGCAACAGCCAGGGCGGCGGCATCGCGCTGGCCGTCGCCGGACTGGTCCCGGACCTCGCCGCCGCGCACTTCCAGTCGCCCCTGCTGTGCGACATCCGGCACGCCACCCGGCTCACCGGCCAGGGGCCGTACGGCGAGCTGGTCGGCTTCCTCGCCGCCCGCCGCGACCTGGTCGAGCCGGCCTTCACCACCCTCGGCTACTTCGACGGCCTGGCCTTCGCCCGCCGGGCCGCCGCGCCCGCCTGGTTCTCCGCCGGGCTGCGCGACGAGGTCTGCCCGCCCTCCACCGCGGTCGCCGCCCACCATGCCTACGCCGGGACCTCCCGGCTGGCGGTGTGGGAGTTCAACGGCCACGACGCGGGCGGCGCGGAAGACCTCGCCACCGTGCTGAGCGGCTTCGCCCCGCTCCTCAAGACGTCGTCCCACGCATGACACCCCCCAACGCGCCTTCCCCCGGCACCCCGAAAGAAGGAATCATGAACGTACGCAAGGCCGTCGTGCTGGGCACCACGCTCACCCTCGCCGCCGTGGTCTCCGCCTGCTCCGGCGGCTCCGGCGGCGGTTCCGGGTCCAAGACCGTCAACTGGTGGACCTGGGACGACAAGCAGGCCGCGGCCTACCAGGTCTGCGCCAAGGACTTCGAGAAGGCGAACCCCGGCGT
Source organism: uncultured Actinomycetota bacterium (assembly GCA_963756705.1). GTDB lineage: Bacteria > Actinomycetota > Actinomycetes > Streptomycetales > Streptomycetaceae > Actinacidiphila. The sequence goes on from CAVWOS010000015.1 coordinate 1,092,068, forward strand.
CACCGTGAAGATCACGCAGTACGACGTGACCGACTACTTCACCAAGCTCACCGCCGGGTTCGTGGCCGGCAACGCGCCCGACGCCTTCCAGAACAGCGTGCAGTACTTCCAGGCGTACGCCTCGCAGCACCAGTTGCTGCCGATGGACAGCTACATCACGAAGGACAAGTTCGACCTGTCCCGCTTCTCGGTGGGCACCGACGCCTGGAAGTTCACCGACGGCAAGCAGTACGCGCTGCCGCTGGACTGGGCCGCCACCGGCGTCTACTACAGCGTGGACGCGCTGACCAAGGCCGGCTACACCAAGCAGGACGTCGACTCGCTCAACTGGAACCCGGACGACGGCGGCACCTTCGGCAAGATGGTCGCCCACCTGACCCTCGACACCAAGGGGCGCCGCGGCGACCAGCCGGGCTTCGACAAGAAGCACGTGAAGACCTACGGCCTCGGCGAGATGGCCGCCAAGGACTTCATCGGTCAGACCACCTGGAGTTCCTTCGTCTCCACCACCGGCTGGCGGCTGGGCGACAAGTCCAACTGGCCGACGGTCTTCAACTACGACGACCCCCGGTTCGTGAAGACCATGGACTGGATCCGCTCCCTTGAGGACAAGGGGTACGCCCCGAAGATCGGCCAGTTCACCAACAGCGTCTCCGACGTGGACCTGCTCTCCTCCGGCAAGGTCGCCCTGGAGACCGGCGGTTCGTGGGAGGCGTCCACCTTCGCCAAGATCCCCGGCGTCAAGGTCGGCGTCGCGCCCACCGTCCTCGGCCCCGACGGCACGACCCGCGCCGTGCTGAGCAACTCCAACGGCAACAACATCTGGGCCGGCACCAAGAACCCCGACCTGGCCTGGAAGTGGGTCTCCTTCATGGGCACCGAGGCGTGCCAGGCGAAGGCGTCCGCCACCGGCACCTTCTTCCCGTCGATCCCGGCCGCCATGGACGCCTCGGCGCAGGCGCTGGCCAAGCAGGGCATCGACCTGTCGGTGTTCACGGACATGCTGAAGAACAAGGTCCTCTACCCGTCCCCGGTGTACGGCAACGGCGCCGCGATCCAGGACGCGATGGAGCCGCTGTTCGAGGGATACTTCGCAGGCCAGAAGAACGACAGCGTCTTCGCGCAGATGCAGAGCCAGAGCAGGACCCTGCTCGCGAAGAGCTGACCGACCGCTCGCCCGCCGTGCCCCGGCCGCCCGGCCGGGGCACCGGACCGGTCCTGCCACCGGATCCAGGAAAGGACTCCGTATGCCCACCACCCCCGCGCGGGTCGTCCGCCTGCGCGCGGCCGGCACCTGCCTCGCCGTGGAACTCGCCGAGCCGGTGCCCAGAGTCCTGCACTGGGGCCCGGACCTCGGCGAGCTGACCGACGACGACCTCGCCGCGCTGAGCCTGACCGCCGACTCCGCGGTCCTCAACAACGCCCCGGACCTCCCGCGCCGGTTCACCGTGTGGCCCACCGAGGCCGACGCGTGGTCCGGCACGCCCGCGCACCACGGCCACCTGGCCGGCGGGGCGGCCGCGCCCCGGCTCCGCCTGGCCGGCTTCACGCACCGCGACGACCCGGCCGGCGGCGGTGAGCTGACCATCGAACTGGCCGAGGCCGGCGCCGGGTTGGACGTCGCCCTCACCTACCGGCTCGCACCCTCCGGCGTCCTGACCGCGGAAGCGGCGCTCACCCGCCGGGCCGTCGGCGGCGGTTCGGACGCCAAAGAGGCGGCTGACGAGGTTCCGTACGACCTCGCGCAGGCGCTCACCCTGCTGCCGCTGCCCCGGCGGGCGAGCGAGATCCTCGACTTCACCGGCAAGTGGAGCCGGGAGCGCTCGCCGCAGCGCCGGAGCGTGGCCCACGGCACCCACTCCCGCGAGGTCCGGCGCGGCAAGCCCGGCGCCGACTCGCCCTACCTGCTGGCCGTCGGCACACCCGGGTTCGGCTTCCGCTCCGGCGAGGTGTGGGCGGTGCACGTGGCCTGGAGCGGCGACCAGCGCTACCTCGTGGAGCAATTGCCGGAGGGCGCCGGCGTGCACGCCTCCGTGCTCGGCGGCGGCGAACTCCTGCGGGCCGGCGAGATACGGCTCACCCCCGGCCGGACCTACCGCACCCCGCCGTGCCACTTCGCATGGTCCGCCGACGGGCTCGACGGGATCGCCGACCGCTTCCACACCCTGCTGCGGGACCGTCCGGACCATCCGAGCCCGCCCCGCCCGCTGGTCCTCAACAGCTGGGAGGCGGTGTACTTCGACCACGACCTCGACCGGCTGCTGCGGCTGGCCGACAAGGCCGCCGAGGTCGGCGTCGAGCGCTTCGTGCTGGACGACGGCTGGTTCGCCGGCCGCCGCGACGACACCGCCGGGCTCGGCGACTGGACCGTCGACCCGGACGTGTGGCCCGGCGGGCTCACCCCGCTGGTGGACCACGTGCGTGACCTCGGCATGGAGTTCGGGCTGTGGGTGGAGCCCGAGATGGTCAACCTCGACTCCGACCTCGCCCGTACGCACCCGGACTGGGTGCTCGGCCCGGCGGCCGGCGCCGGCCACTCCTCCCGCCACCAGCACGTGCTGGACCTCGCCAATCCCGAGGTCTTCGACCACCTCCTGCGCTCCCTCGACGCGCTGGTGAAGACCTACGCCATCGCCTACCTGAAGTGGGACCACAATCGCGAGCTGCACGAGGCCGTGCACGGTCCCGCCGACCGGCCGGTCGCGCACGCCCAGGTCACGGCCCTGTACCGGCTGCTGGACACCCTGCGCGCACGCCACCCCGGCCTGGAGATCGAGAGCTGCTCCAGCGGCGGCGGCCGGATCGACCTGGGCGTCCTGGCCCGGACCGACCGGGTGTGGGCCTCGGACTGCAACGACCCGGTGGAGCGCCAGTCCATCCAGCGCTGGACGGCCCAGCTGCTGCCGCCGGAGATGGTCGGCAGCCACATCGGCCCCTCGCCCAGCCACACCACCTCCCGGCTGACCACGGACCACTTCCGGCTGACCACCGCGCTGTTCGGGCACGCCGGCATCGAGCAGGACCTCACCCGGTGCACGCCGCAGGAGCTGGAGCGGCTGACCGCCTGGACCGCGCTCTACCGCGAGCTGCGCCCTCTGCTGCACGGCGGCCGCACCGTCCGCGCCGACCTGACCGACGAGGCCCGGCTGCTGCACGGCGTGGTGGCGTACGACGGCTCGGCGGCGCTGTACTGCTGGGCCCGGGTGGCGACCTCGACCGAGGGCCAGTCGGGCCGGGTACGGCTGCCCGGACTCGCCGCGGACGCCCGCTACCGGGTGCGGGTGCGCACGGACCTCGGGCTGCCGTCCTTCCACCAGACCGCCGGACCCGCCTGGTTCACCCGGGCCCTGACGGAGTGGGTGGAACTCCCGGGCGCGGTGCTCGCCCTGGCCGGTCTGCCGATGCCGACGCTGGACCCGGAGCAGGCGTTGCTCATCGAAATCCGCAGGGTGGCCGGCTGACGGCGGGTCAGGTGCGACCCCGGTCGTAAAAGCGGCGGCGGCGCGGCCCCCTGAGCCGTGCCGCCGCCTGGGACGGTGGGGCCCTACCGCCCGCCGGCGAGCCGGGCCCACACCGTCTTGCCCCTGCCGCCCGGGCCGTCCGAGGGCGCGTGCCCCCAGGTCTCACTGAGCTCGGCCACGATGTGCAGCCCGCGGCCGGACTCGGCGAACGGCTCGGGATCGCGCATCGCCGGCAGCGCCGGGCTCGGGTCGGCGACCGCGCACACCACCGCGTCGCCCTCGCGGACCAGGGCCAGCCAGGCCGTCCCGGCCGCCGCGGTCCGGCCCGACCCGGCAGGGCACAGCGCGTGCGTCACCGCGTTGCCCACCAGCTCGGCGACCACCGTGGTGGCGTCCTCCAGCAGCGGGTCGAGCCGCCAGCTCCGCAGCGTCGCGCACAGGAAGCCGCGGGTGCGGTGCGCGCTGCCCGGAGTGGCGTCGAAGCAGACCGCCGCGAAGCGGCCGTCCCCGGCCCGCGCGGCGAGCGCCACCGGACCGCTCCAGCCTCCGGGGCCCGCCGGCCGCGGCGCACGGGGTGATCCGGACTCCCGTTCCGGCCAGACGAGTCGGCGGAGTCCTGGCGGACCGCTCTCGGCGTCGAGCGGCTGGGCGGTCATGTGGTTCACCCCTCGAAGCGGCCGTGCGGGCCGCGGTGCACGCATCGGGATCATGCTGACACTCACTGTATCGCCGCTGAAGGGTTCCTGATGCAATTGCATCGGAAATTGCATCAGCGGGCGCCGGGTGGGGTACCACTGTAACTATCGTGATGTGCGATGCAGCAGCGGCAGTTGAAGCGACCGACCAACGAAGGAGTGATGGCAGGTGCAGCAGTTCGACAACGGCGTTCAGGCAAGTGCGATTGCCGGCGCCCGCTGGATCAAGAGCGCTCGCAGCAACCAGAGCGGAAACTGCGTCGAGGTCGCCCAACTGCCCGACGGCAGCGTGGCGATACGCAACTCGCGGTTCCCCGACGGTCCGGCCCTGGTCTACACGCGCGCGGAGATGGCCGCCTTCGTCGGCGGCGCCAAGGACGGTGACTTCGACTCCTTCTCTGCCTGATCGGTGCGGGGAACGAGCGCAAGAAGGCGCGAACACGTCCTGAAGTCGACCGATTAGCACCGACGTTGGGCGGCGCGAGCGGGCTCCCGGGTGCAATACTGGCCCGTCCGGTATTTGTTGGGAGCCCGCATGCCCGCTTCGTCGCCGCTCGTCTCGCCGATACACCTGCTCGAACGCCGCCCCGACATGGGTGCCAAGGCGATGGCCCGTGTACTCGGCCACTACCTGCGGGCGCTGCGCGAGAACCGTGCCGTCAGCCCGCTCACGGCGGGACACCACATCAGGGCGCACGCTTCCAAGATCAGCCGCATGGAGACCGCCCATGTGACGCTCAAGCCGCGTGACGTCGGCGACCTGCTGGAGCTGTACGGGGTGGACCCCCAGGAGCAGGTCGAGATCGTGCGCATGGTGGAGCGCTCGGCCCGCCCCGACTGGTGGCAGCCCTACGGCGAGGTCGTGCCCGACTGGCTCCAGCAGCTCATCGGCCTGGAGCGCGACGCGCACGTGATCCGCACCTACGAGACGCAGTTCGTACCCGGCCTGCTCCAGACGCCGGCCTACGCGCACGCCGTGGTGCTCAGCGGCCACCGGCTGGCGCCGCCGGACGAGGTGGAGCAGCGTGTCGCCTTACGCCTGGAGCGCCAGCGCCGGATGAACGAGGCCGGGGCGCCCGTGCTGTGGGCGCTGATCGACGAGGGCGTGCTGCACCGCCCGGTCGGCGGCCCCCAGGTGATGCGCGAGCAGCTGGAATACCTGCTGGACGTGCTTCGCCAGCCCGGGATCCGGCTCCAGATCGCCTCGTACGAGGCCAGCGCCGCCGCCACGCCCGGCGCCGCCCTGACCTACCTCCGCTTCGCCCAGGGCTTCCTGCCCGACATGGTGTACTTGGAGCACATGACCAGCGCGGTCTACCTGGACCGGCTGGAGGACCTCGACAAGTACCGTGCCGCTCTCGACGAGTTGAGCGCCCTGGCGGCCACGCCGGCCGCGAGCCGCGTGATGATCGAGGAATCGCTGCGGCAGTACCGGTAATCGGGCCCGCACACCGCATTCCCCGGCCCCCGGACGGGCCGGGGAGAGCACCACGAAGGGCGTCACCGCGACCGCGGTGACGCCCTTGGCAATTGCGGCGGCCGCGGTGTTCCCGCGGCCCCCGTGGTCAGACCTTCCGGCCCACGCCGCCGTACTCGATCCACTCGAAGCTGGGCTGCTCCAGCGCCAGATCGCTGTCGGCCCGCCAGGTGGAGACCTCCACCAGGCCCGGGTCCAGGATCTCCAGGCCCTCCAGGTAGGTGTGCACGGCGCTCGGCTCGCGCACCTCGCCCCAGTGGTCGCCGGTGGACTGCGCCATGAACTCCGTGACGCCGCGCCGGACTTCGGCGTCCTCGCTGACCAGCTGGCAGACCACCAGGAAGCTGCCGGGCGGGAGCTTCTCCCGCACGCGGGCCACGACGCCCTTGGGGTCGTCGGTGTCCTTGATGCAGTGCAGCACGGAGACGAAGAGGGCGGCGATCGGCTCCTGGCGGTCTATCAGGCGCTCGACCTCGGTGCTGCCCCAGATGCTCTCGGTGTCCCGGAAGTCCGCCTGGATCACCGCGGTGTTCTCGTTCTGCTCCAGCAGAGCGCGCCCGTGCGCGAGGACTATCGGGTCGTTGTCGACGTAGACGACGCGGGCGTCCGGGTGGATGCCCTGGGCGATCTCGTGCACGTTGTCCTGCGTGGGCAGTCCCGAACCGTGGTCCACGAACTGCTTTATGCCGTAGTCCCGGGCGAGCACGCGGACCACGCGGCGCAGGAACTGGCGGTTGTTCAGCGCGAGCACCTTCATGCTCGGCACCTGTTCGAGTAACTGCTCGGTGGCCGTCCTGTCGGCCGGGTAGTTGTCCTTGCCGTCCAGCAGGTAGTCGTACATGCGGGCCACGCTCGGCACCGTCACGTCGATCCTGTCGGTCAGCGGTGCGTCCCCGTGGTTCATAGGGCCCCTCATGACGTCTCGACTCGTGTTCTTCCGGGTTGTTCTGCGGCAGCGGAAGTGCACTCATCCTAGGGAGCGGTGATCGGCAGGTCGAGGCCGAAGTCAATGTCGTTACGATGTGCACCCTTTGCCCGCCGACGAGGCGATGCTTCCCGGCAGCGAGAGGGCCATGACCAGCCCGTCGTCCGTCGCCGTCACCCTTTCCAGCCTTACGCCGGTGGGCAGTTGGGGGACCCTCACGGTGCGCGGCCGCAGCTTCCGGGCGAGCCCCGCTCCGTCGGGCCGGGCGGCCAGCCGGTCCACCGGGAAGTCCTCGCCGAGCACGGACACCGACGTCGGCGTGACGGTGATCCGGTCGGCGGCCACGGCGATGCGGGTGTGCACGGTGACCGGCAGCGGGACACCGGCCAGCGTGCCGGTCAGCACCAGCCCGCCGTGCCCGTCGCCGCCGGGCCTGAGCCCCGCCGCGGCGTTGCCGAGCTTGGCGCGCAGGTCCTCGTAGGCGACGGTGGCCGTGGCGGTGCCGCCGGCGGTGTGCCCCTTGGTCGTCACGTCCCTCAGGTCGGCGACGACGGACATCCGCAGGCCGCCGCGCCGGACGTCACCGGCGCGGACGCGCACGGTGCCGACGCTGCCGGTCAGCAGCCGCAGGCCCGCCAGCCGCCCGGACAGGTCGGCGGTGACCCGCCCGGCCGGCCGCAGCTTGCACATCGCCGCCCGCTCGATGCGCTGCCGCGCGGTCCGCGCCAGCAGCACGTCCGCCGCGCCCGACAGGACGAGCACGCCGGCCAGCACCGCGGCCAGGACGACCAGCGGCCGGCGCCGAAGGGGACGCCGCGCGGGGTGCGGCCGGACCGGCGCCGGGGTCAACGGGTCGGCGCCGTCGCGCGGTTCGCCGCGGTCCTGCGCGTCGTCGGCCTCCGCGTACGCACCCGCTCCGGGTGTCTGGAGGGGTTCGCCTGCCATACCAACAGCCTAGTCAACGTGTCGGGCAAGACAATTGTCCGATCCGCCGCCTTCATGGGCATATGGTCGAGGTCGCCCCGTCGCCTTCCAGGAGGCATTGTGACCGCGTCCCCGTCCGACGTCCCCGCGGGGCGGCTGAGTCGCCTCGGCACTTTCTGCGCCCGCCACGCCGTCTGGGTGATCGCCTTCTGGCTGCTGATCCTGGTGGCCGCGCTCGCCGGGCGGGAGATCGTCGATCCGGCGTTCAGCGACCAGCTCACCCTGTCCGGCAGCCAGTCCGACCGGGGCGGCGACCTGCTCTCCGCGTCCGACCCGACCGCCGGGGCGCCCAACGGACTCGTCGTGTTCCACACGGACTCCGGCACGGTGGCCGAGCACCAGCAGGCCGTCCAGGAGACCATCGACGACCTGAAGCAGCTGCCGCACGTCACCGCCGCCTCGGCCACGGTCACCAGCAGCGACGGCCGGACCGCCTACACCACCGTCTCCTTCGACGAGCCGCTCAAGGCACTGGGCCACGACTACACCGACCAGCTCGACCGGGGCACCCGCCCGGCCCGGGAGGACGGCCTCGGCGTCGCCTACGGGGGCGGCTTCGACCAGATCACCACCGCGCCCCCGAACGACCTGGACAGCGAACTCGTCGGCGTCGCCGTCGCGCTGCTGATCCTGCTGCTGGTCTTCGGCAGCCTGCTGGCCGCACTGCTGCCGCTGGTGTCGGCGCTGATCGCCGCCGGGGTCGGGATCGGCGTGGTCGGGATCGTGGCCGGCGCGATCACCTTCGCCACCGCCGCGCCCACCCTCTCCACGATGATCGGACTCGGCGTCGGCATCGACTACGCGGTCTTCCTCACCACCCGCTTCCGCCAGGACCTCATGGAGGGCCGCGGCCCCCGGCCCGCCGTCGCCCGCACCATGGCGACCAGCGGCCACGCCGTCCTGGTCGCCGCCCTCACGGTGGCCGTCGCCCTGCTCGGCCTGTACGCCAGCGGGCTGACCTTCATCGGCAAACTGGGCCTGGCCGCGAGCATCGCCGTGATGGTCACCGCCTGCGCGTCGCTCACCCTGGTCCCGGCCGCCCTCGCCCTGGTGGGGCGGCACATCGACCGGATCCGGATCCGGCGGCCGGTGGCGGAGACCTCGGGCGAGCGCGACGACTGGCACCGCTACGCCGAGTTCGTCTCCCGCCATCCCGCCTCGTTCCTGACCGCGGGCGCCGCGCTGCTGGTGGTGCTCACCGTCCCGCTGTTCTCGATGCGGCTCGGGCACGTCGACAGCGGGGCCAACCCCTCGGGCAGCACCAGCCGGACGGCGTTCGACTGGATCTCCGACGCGAAGGGCCCCGGCTTCGGCCCCGGCGCCAACGGCCCCTTCACCGTCGTCGTCGACGTGACCTCCGCCACCGCGTCGACCGGGCAGATCACCGACGACCTCACCGAGGGGGTCCAGGAAACCGGCGGGATCGCGCGTTTCACCCCGGTCTCGCCCACCTCCGACGGCAAGCTGCTGACCTCCACGGTCACCTCGGTGGACGTGCCCCAGTCCGCGGTCACCGGCGGCGTGTTCAACGCGCTGACCGAACGGACGCTGCCGGACGCCCTCCACGGCACCGGCGCCCAGGGCTACGTCACCGGCACCACCGCGGGCCAGTTCGACTTCCGGGACACCGTCAAGGAGCGGCTCCCCATCATCATCGCCTTCGTGCTGCTCGCCGCCTTCGTGCTGCTCATGAGCGTCTTCCGCAGCGTCGTCATCCCGTTGAAGGCGGTGGTCCTCAACCTGCTGACCACCGGAGCCTCCTACGGCGTGCTCACCGCGGCCTTCCAATGGGGCTGGCTGACGGGCCTGTTCGGCCTGCCGGAGGCGGTGCCGATCGAGTCCTACGTGCCGATGATGATGTTCGCGATCGTCTTCGGCCTGTCCATGGACTACGAGATCTTCCTGCTGTCGCGGATCTCCGCCGCCTGGCACAGAACCGGCGACAACACCCGCTCGGTCGGCGCGGGGCTGTCGGCCACCGGCCGGGTCATCTCCAGCGCGGCGCTCATCATGACCGCCGTCTTCCTGTCCTTCACCGCCTCGCCCACGGTCGTGGTCAAGATGCTCGCCCTGGGACTGGCGGCCAGCGTCATCCTGGACGCGACCGTGGTGCGGCTCGTCCTGGTCCCGTCCACGATGTTCCTGCTGGGCCGGGCCAATTGGTGGCTGCCGCGCCCGCTGGAGCGCGTTCTGCCGCACGTGCGGATGTGAGGCGGCCGGGCCGGACCGAGCCTGCCCGGATCGCGCCCCGTCAGATCGCCGCGCCGTACGACGGCTCCCGCGGGACGCCGTCCGCGCGGCCGTGGGCGCCGTTCCAGACCACGCCGTGGCAGGCGCAGTGCCCGGCGGCCAGGCCCGTCGCCACCACGTGGTCGCCGTTGACGACCACGCCGGCCTCCCCGGCGCCCGCGGGCCGCTCCGCTCCGCCCTCGTGCTCGATCCGGACGTGGTCGAGCAGCACGCGGTCCCCGCCGACCGTGAGCGCGGTCGCCACCCGGCCCCGGCCCGCGCCGCCGACCCGGAACAGCACGTCCTGCACGGAGGTGGGGTCGCCCGGGTCGCTCCGCCCGCCGCGGCCCGTGCCCACCTCCAGCAGCACGCGCGCGTCGACCGGCCCCGCCTCGAACACCAGCCCGGCCACGCGCACGCCGCGGGGGTTGCCGACCGTCATCGCCGCCCCGCCGTGCCGGGGCGCGAGCACCGGGAAGCCGAGGCCGAGCACCACAGTGCCCGGCCACTTGACCTTGAGCGTGTCGGCCGGCCGGTACACGCCCGGGGTGAGCAGCAGGTGCATGCCCTGCGCCAGCGCCCGGTTGACCGCCCGGACCGAGTCTCCGGGCCGGGCCACGAAGAACCGGTCGAGCGGCACCGAGGCGCCGGGCGCCGTGCCGCCGGCCCACGAGGGGGCCGCGTCGCCCGGTCGAAGGGCCGGGAGGAAGACCCGGTGGCCGCCCTGCCCGTCGACGTAGAGAAACGGACGCTCGCGGCCCGCCGCGGGGGAGGGCCGCTCCGCCGCCCCGGGCACATCCGTGAGGGCCCGGTCCGCGACGCCGTCCAGGCCGTTCCACGACGACCCCGCGATGCCGTCCCCGCCGCCGTCCGCCCTCGTGTCGGAGATCCAGCCGCCGTCCGCCCCCTCGGGGAGGGCGAGCCGTCCGCGCACGTGCACCCGGCGCAGTACCGAACCCGGGCCCGCCGCCCACCGGTTGGCGCCGCCGGGCGGCACGACGGTCAGGTTCTCCACCGCGCGCTCGCCGGCGCCGCCGCCGGGCCGGTCCTGCCCCGCGACCCGCACCTCGCCGTTGATGGTGACGTCATCGGGGTGAAGGCCCAGCCCGGCGACGGACGTGTGGGGGCCGAGCGGCACGTCCACGTCGTAGCTGCCGGGGGCGAACAGGAAGGCGCGGCTGCCGGTGCCGCCCTCGGCCGCCGCCGCGTCCAGGGCCGCCTGGACGTCCCCGGCGGGCGCCCCGGGGCCGAACACCCATACCCGAGGACCGAAGTCCGGCGCGGCGGGCCGGGCCGACCGCACGGGGGAGTCGGTTCCGGCCAAGGGGGCGGCCGCGGCGGTCAGGAACGAACGGCGGTGCGACGTCCGCCCGACCAGGCGGTCCGCCGCGCGCTGCTGCTCGGTGTCCTCGCTGACCGCGGTCCTGCCCGGCGACATCACGAACGACCCACTCCTTCACGGACGGCAGTGGCCAGCCGGCGCCCGGGCACCGGCGGAGAGCCTCCGGGAGAACTCTCTTTGAGAGCGCTCTCTGGAGTGGTAACCCTGGGGCCCGCGCGGCCACCTGTCAAGCAGTTGCGCGGGTTTCGGGGCAATCAGGGCGTGTCCGTCCACGTCAGCTCCTTGAGCTCCATACGGGCCGCCGGGGCGGTGCCGGGCAGCGTCGTCCAGTACGGATGCGCGCTGATCCGCACGGAAAGCCGGACCAGGCGCCGGCGCAGCACGGTGGTGCGGGCGCCCGGGCCGCCGAGCGCGGCCAGTTCCCGGTAGGTGGCGTACCAGTCGCGCTGGGCCTGGACGAGGTCGTCGGGGAAGGAGTGCGGCATGGCTGGATTCTGGCACATGTTCGAACGCATGTACGAATGCCCGGCCGGGTGTTCTCCCTCGTCGTCGGGCCGGTCGGTGCGGGGCGCGGTTCGCCGCGGGGTCCGCCGGGATCACTGTCATTGGGACGGCCCGTCAGAAGCCTTCGGCTCGTGGTGGCTTGACCGGTACAGCGAGGCCGCCGTGCCCCGTCGTCCCTCCCGTGCGTGCCCGCCCGACGCTCCGGTGGTGACCGGAGGGTCGCCGGCTTCCGGGACGTCCACCGGGCCCGGAGCGGCGAGGGGATCGCGGCGACGGGCGCGGCGTACGACGTGGCGATCCCGGTCGGATTCGGTGCCGGCTTCCGTCCCCGCGCCAACGTGCCGCCCGCGTAATTCGCGCTCAACGGGCAGGTGTGCGCGGTGCCCTGCCCGCGCGCACCGCCAACCGCCGTGCGGCCCCGGCCGGCTGCCGACGCGGTTCGGAGAAGGGGGCGGCGTCGCGCCGGGGACAAGCGCGCGCGGGGAAGGGATCCGCCGCGCGCTCCCGGAGCACACTGGAGGGCATGGCCGGCCGGGCGCCGGGAACACGGCGCTGAGGACGGGCCACGTACGGCCCGGACGTGCCGGAGCGCGCCACGGATGGCAGGGTGTGACCGGGACGGCACGGCAGGGCGCTGACACGGAGGCGCGGCAGGTGAGCGGAGACCACGGGCGGCCCGGCGCGGTGAACGCGCTCACCGATGTGCGGGGACTGCGGGTCGGCCACGCCCAGCGCACCGGCGGCGGCCGGCTCACCGGCACCACCGTGGTGCTCGCCCCGGAGGGCGGCGCCGTCACCGCGGTCGACGTGCGCGGCGGCGGCCCCGGCACCCGCGAGACCGACGCCCTGGACCCGCGCACCCTCGTCCCGCGCATCGAGGCCGTGGTGCTCACCGGCGGCAGCGCCTTCGGGCTGGACGCCGTCTCCGGGGTGGTGGACTGGCTGGAGGAGCAGGGCCGGGGCTTCCGGGTGGGCGGGCCGGGCCGGGTGGTCCCGGTGGTGCCGGCCGCCGTGCTGTTCGACCTCGGGCGCGGCGGGGACTGGAGAGCGCGCCCGGACCGGGAGTTGGGCCGCGAGGCCGTCGAGGCGGCGGCCGCACGGCCGGAGGGCGCGCCGGTCGCGCAGGGCTGCGTGGGCGCGGGCACGGGCGCGGTCGCGGGCGGCCTCAAGGGCGGGGTCGGCTCGGCCAGCACCGTGCTGGAGTCCGGGACGACGGTGGCCGCGCTGGCCGCCGTGAACTGCGCCGGTTCGGTGGTCGATCCCGACACGGGTGCTCTGTGGGGCGTCCGCGCCGCGTGGGCCGGCGAGTTCGGGCTCGACGGCGGCCCGCTGCCCGCCGAGGTGGTGGAGCGGGCCCGGCGGCGGCTCGCCGGGGCGGTGGAGGGACCCTTCAACACCACCCTCGCGGTGGTCGCCACCGACGCGGCCCTCAGCCGCGCGCAGGCGCAGAAGCTCGCCGGCACCGCGCACGACGGGCTGGCCCGCGCGGTCCGGCCGGTCCACCTGCTCTCCGACGGCGACACCGTGTTCGCGATGGCCACCGGAACGCGGCCGCTGCTCCCGCCCGACCGGCCCTGGCCGGAGGATCCCGCGTTCGGGGTCCACATGGAGGCGGGCGCGGTGAACGAGGTCCTGGCCGCGGGCGCCGACGTCCTCACCCGCGCCGTGCTGCACGCCGTCCTGGCCGCCGGCAGCGTTCGCGGGCCCGGCGGGGACTTCCCCTGCTACCGCGACCTGTACGGGATCGGCTCCCCGGGCGCTCGCTGACCCGGGCCGCGGCTCCATTGTGCAAGTGGTCGGTTGCACCTGCCCGCGCCACGTGCAAGCATGGACTTGCAGATCGGTGCGGCGGGCACCGGCACGACCAGACGGAGGACACCGTCATGGAAGACCGCATCGTCAAGGACATCACCATCGACGCGCCCCTGGACCGGGTGTGGGACCTGGTCACCGAGCCCGGCTGGTGGGTGCCGTCCGACGTCCGGGAACCCGTCGACCGCACCCCGGGCAGCCGGACCGTGCGGGTGAGCGAGAAGCACGGCCGCTTCCCGGTCGAGGTCGTCGGCATCGACCCGCGCACCTACGTCGCCTTCCGCTGGGCCAGCCAGTTCGCCGGGGAGGAGCTGGCGCCCGGGAGGACCACCCTCGTGGAGTTCGCCGTCGCCGAGGTGGACGACGGGGTGAAGGTCACCGTCACCGAGAGCGGGTTCGCCTCGCTCGACGCCTCCGACGAGGTCAGGGCGGACGGCCTGCGCGGCAACACCGAGGGCTGGCACATCATGCTCGGCGAGCTGCGGGCGGAGGCCGAGAAGGCATGACCGCGGCGCCCGCACTCGACGAGGTGTTCGGCGCCCTCGCCGACCCCACCCGCCGCAGGCTGCTGCAACTCCTCGCCGACCGGCGGCCCTCCAGCGCCACGACGCTGGCCGCACAGGTGACGGTCTCGCGGCAGGCGGTCGTCCAGCACCTCGCGGTCCTCGAACGCTGCCGGCTGGTCTCCGGCCGGCGTGCCGGCCGCGAGGTCCTCTTCACCGTCCGGCCCGAGCCGCTGCGGGCCACCGCGTCCTGGATGACGCACCTCGCCGAGACCTGGGACGAGCGGCTGCGACTGCTCAAGGCGCAGGCCGAGGGCACCGCGCCGGGCGACCCGACCGCGCTCGCGGAGGACTGACCGGGGCCGGACCGTACGCCGACCAGGCGTCTCCGGGCGGCGGGCGCGTGGCCCCGCCCCGCGGTACGGGTACGGGTCGAGGCGACGCCCGCGGCCGAAGGGCGCGCCGGGCCGGCCGGGGAAGGGCGCCGGGCGGCGTGCGCGTGACCGCGCCCCGCGGTACAGGTACGGAACCGCCCCGAGGGAGAGCACCGCCATGACCGACGTCCCGGCCGACACGGCGCCCACCGCGGTCCGGGACGGGGGCACCGGCGGCCGGATCCGCCGCCCGCTGCCCTCCTCGGTCCGGCTCGGCGCGCGCTCCGGCCGCCGCTCGTGGGTGGGCGTCGGCTTCGGCCTCGGGCTGGGGGCGGTGCTCGCCTGGCTGCTGGTGCGGACGGTGCTGCGGATCAGCGAGCTGCTCACCCTCCTGCTGCTGTCGGTCTTCATCGCCGTCAGCCTGGAGCCGCTGGTGGCCTGGCTGTGCCGGCGCCGGCTCGGCCGGGGATGGTCGGTGGCCGCCGTGGTGGCGGGCTTCGCCGCGGTGCTGGCCGGGTTCGTCGCACTGGTCATCCCCCCGGTCGGCGCGGCGGTGGACGCCCTCACCGCCGACGTGCCGCGCTGGCGCAGCCAGTTGCACGACCACCACTCCGCCCTCGGCCGGGTGGAGGACCACTTCCACGTCATCGAACGGGTGCAGGCCCGACTCGGCTCCGGCGGCGGCGCTTCCGAGGTCGTCGGGGGAGTGCTGGGCGCGGGGCAGCTCGTGATCAGCGCCCTCGCCTCGACCGTCATCGTCATCACGGTCACCCTGTACGTGATGGTGGCGCTGCCGGCGATCAAGCGCTTCGGCTACCGGTTCGTGCCCGGCACCCGGCGGGCCCGGGCCGAGGGGGTCTGCGAGGAGATCCTCAGCAGGGTCGGCCGCTTCATGCTCGGCAACGTGGTGACCTCGGCCGTCGCCGGCGTCGCCACCTTCGCCTGGTGCGCCGCCTGGGGCGTGCCCTACCCGGCCGCGCTGGGCCTGTTCGTCGCCATGATGGACATGATCCCGGTGGTCGGCTCCACCATCGGCGGCGTGGCGGTCAGCTGCGTCGCCCTCACCGTCGCCCTGCCCGTCGCCCTGGCCACGGTCGCCTTCTACATCGGCTTCCGCGTCGCCGAGGACTACCTCATCATGCCCCGCGCCATGCGCTTCGCGGTCGACGTCCACCCCGTCGTCACCGTGGTCGCCGTCCTGGCCGGCGGGTCCCTCCTCGGCATCGTCGGCGGCCTGGTCGCCATCCCCACCGCCGTCGCCCTCGGCATCGTGCTCGACGAGTTCGTCTTCCCCCGCACCGACGCCTCCTGACGGCGCCCGGCCCGGGGCGCCGGCCCGGCGCCGGAGTCCTCCCCTACGGGCGGGACGGGAGCGGAGGCGCCCCGTCGCGCTCCCATTCGACGAAGCGCCCCGACTCGCGCAGGAGGCCGGTGAGGAACCACAGGACCACGGCGGAGTCGTCGGTCCAGCCGACCACCGGGATGACGTCGGGGATCGCGTCGAGGGGGGACAGGACGTACAGGGTGGCGAGCACGCCGAAGGCGAGGAGGCGGCGCCGGGAGAGGCCCGGGTAGCGGCGGCGCAGCACCGACGTGACGAGCCGCGGGGCGGCCACGAGCCGCCGGGTGAGCCCGGGCGCTCCCGGCCTGCGGGTCTCGCGGTACAGGCCCCAGGCGGAGCGGGCGTGGCGCAGCCGCGCGGGCGTGGTGCCGCGCGGCTGCCGCCGGGCACTGCTGGTCATGGCCACCTCCGGACGCTTCCGAACGGACGCGCGGGCGGGTTCGCGTCCCGCCTTCCGCTCGTGCCGCTTCCGTGCGCATTCCCGGCGCGGGGCCGGCCGAACCCGCCGGGGCGCCCGGGTGCCCCGGGCGCCGCACGGGTCAGGCGACCGCGGCCGTCAGCTCGGCGAACTCCTCGTCGGTCAGCGAGATCTCGGCCGCCGCCGCGTTGTCCTCCAGGTGGGCGACCGAGGAGGTGCCCGGGATGGGGAGCATCACGGGGGAGCGGCGCAGCAGCCAGGCCAGCGCGAGCTGGGAGGCGGAGGCGCCGTGCCGGCGGGCGAGCGCGTCGAGCGGGCCGCCCGGGCGGGCGAGTTCACCGGTGGCCAGCGGGAACCAGGGGATGAAGGCGATCCCCTCGGCCTCGCTGTGGTCCAGCAGCTTCTCCGCGGAGCGGTTGGCCAGGTTGTAGAGGTTCTGCACGGACGCGATGGTCGCCACCGCCCGGGCCTGCTCCAACTGGTCGACGTCCACCTCGGACAGGCCGATGTGCGCGATCTTGCCCTCGTCCTGGAGCCGCTTCAGCTCGCCCACCTGGTCGGCGAGCGGCACCTGCGGGTCGATCCGGTGCAGCTGGAAGAGCGGGATCTGCTCCAAGCCGAGGTGCCGCAGGCTCATCTCGGCCTGCTGGCGCAGGTATTCGGGCCGCCCGACCGGCCGCCAGTCGCCCGGGCCGGAGCGGGTCAGCCCGGCCTTCGTGGCGATGACCAGGTCGTCCGCGTACGGGTGCAGCGCCTTCCTGATCAGCTGCTCGGCGACGACCGGCCCGTAGGAGTCGGCGGTGTCGATGAAGTCGACGCCGAGCTCGACGGCCCGGCGCAGCACGCGCACGGCCTCGTCCGGGTCCCGGGGGTCGCCCCACACCCCGGGGCCGGTCAGCTGCATCGAGCCGAAGCCGAGCCGGGTGACCGGCAGGCTGCCGCCGAGCGAGAACGTCCCGGACGCCTTGGCCGGCTGGGAGTGCGTGGTCACGATGAACGCTCCTTATGCGTCATGGACAGGCGGTGCCGGTCCCTCGAAGGCACACCCCGAGGGGGTGCCTCGACGGGCGGGCCGCCGCCTTCATAAACTGTACGTCCGGTTCACATGGCCGTACCCCCGGTCCAACCACCCGGTCCCGCGGCCCTATTCCCCCGCAGCTTCTGCGGTTCCCAACAGGTCCTTTTGATGGACACCACGCGATTCCGTACGCGGAGATTCCCGAGGAGGCCCCCGGATGCGCTACACGCGACTGGGATCCACCGGTCTTGAAGTGTCGGCCCTGAGCCTTGGCTGCATGAGCTTCGGCGAGCCCGGGCGCGGCAACCACACCTGGACGCTCGAAGAGGAGGCAAGCCGCGACCTCATCAAGCGCGCCCTGGACGCCGGCGTCAACTTCTTCGACACCGCCAACGTCTACTCCGACGGCACGAGCGAGGAGATCACCGGCCGCGCGCTGCGCGACTTCGCCTCCCGCGACGAGGTCGTCATCGCCACCAAGGTGCACGGCCGGATGCGCCCCGGCCCGAACGGCGGGGGGCTGTCCCGCCGGGCGATCCTCAGCGAGATCGACCACAGCCTGCGCCGCCTCGGCACGGACTACGTGGACCTCTACCAGATCCACCGCTGGGACCCCGAGACCCCGATCGAGGAGACCCTCGAAGCGCTGCACGACGTGGTGAAGGCCGGCAAGGCCCGCTACATCGGCGCGTCCTCCATGCACGCCTGGCAGTTCGCGAAGGCGCTCTACACCGCCGATCTGCACGGCTGGACCCGCTTCGTGTCCATGCAGAACCACTACAACCTGCTCTACCGCGAGGAGGAGCGCGAGATGCTGCCGCTCTGCGCCGACCAGGGCGTGGGCGTCATCCCGTGGAGCCCGCTGGCCCGCGGCCGGCTGACCCGGCCCTGGGACGAGGTGACCGCCCGCGCCGAGACCGACGAGTTCGGCCGCACCCTCTACCAGGGCGACGACCGGACCATCGTCGAGCGCGTCGCGGAGATCGCCGAGCGGCGCGGCATCCCGGCCGCCCAGGTCGCGCTGGCCTGGCTCGGCCGCAACCCCGTCGTCACCGCGCCCATCGTCGGCGTCACCAAAGCGCGGCACCTGGACGACGCGGTGGCCTCCCTCGACGTGGAACTGGACGCCGAGGAGGTCGCCCAGCTGGAGGAGCCGTACGTGCCGCACACCGTGGCCGGCTTCCGGTGAGCACGGAGCCCGAGGGGGCGCCGGGACGTCCGGTCCCGGCGCCCCCGCCCGCCGCGGGCACGGGCGCGGACGACTCCTGCGACGGGCCGGCCGCGGAGCTCGGCGGGCCGGGCATCCTCGCCCACCCCACCAAGCCCCGCAGCCTGCGCGTCCACGACGCGGCCCTGCGCGCGGCCGTGGACCTGCTGGCCGAGGGCGGCCTGCCTGCGGCCACCATGGACGCCGTGGTGGCCCGGTCCGGGGTGAGCAAGGCGACGCTCTACAAGCACTGGCCGTCCAGGACCGCGCTGGCCGCCGAGGCGTTCGGCCGGCGGATGGCCGACGCGGTGCCGCTGCCCGACACCGGCAGCGCCCGCGGCGACCTCACCGAGCAGGTCCGCCGGGTCAGCGCCTTCTGCGCCAGCGCCGACGGCCGGGTCTACGCGCAGCTGCTCGCCGCCTGCGTGACCGATCCCTGCGCAGGGGCGTACTTCCGGCGGTTCTTCCTCCAGGCCCGGCGGGAGGCCGTCGCGGAGCTGTGGCGGCGGGCGGCCCGGCGCGGTGAGACCGCGCCCGGCATCGACGCGGACACCGCGACCGACGTCCTGTTCGGCGCCCTCGTCTTCCGGCTCATGGCCGGCCACGTCGCGCTCACCGAGCCGGAGGCCGACCGGATCGCCGCGGCGGCCCTGCGCGGGCTGCTCTCCCCGGACGCGCCCTGACGCCGACCCCTTCAGGCCCGCCGCCCTCCTGCCCGGCCGACACCCGTCCGGCCGCCTCGGGCGGGCCGTGCGGCATGGGCCGGCCGACACTGGCAAGGAGCAGTGTCCGAGGCGGACGTACCGCGGGCACGTCCCGGGCGAGACGGGTCCGGGCCGCGCGGGACCGGGACAGGAGCGGCGGATGAGCGGGTCGGCGGACATCGGAGTGACCGGACTGGCCGTCATGGGCGGAAACCTGGCCCGCAACTTCGCCCGTCACGGCTTCACCGTCGCCCTGCACAACCGGACCACCGCCAGAACCACCGACCTCGTCGAGCGGTACGGCGGCGAGGGCGACTTCGTGCCGACCACGACGGCCGAGGAGTTCGTCGCCGCGCTGGCCCGCCCCCGGCGACTGATGATCATGGTGAAGGCGGGCGGCCCCACCGACGCCGTGATCGACGAGTTCGCCCCGCTGCTCGAACCGGGCGACGTGATCATCGACGGCGGCAACGCCCACTTCGAGGACACCCGGCGGCGGGAGAAGAGCCTGCGCGAGCGGGACATCCACTTCGTCGGCACCGGCATCTCCGGCGGCGAGGAGGGCGCGCTCAACGGCCCGTCCGTCATGCCCGGCGGCTCGGCGGAGTCCTACGACTCCCTCGGCCCGATGCTGGAGCGCATCGCGGCCAAGGCCAAGGACGGCTCGCCCTGCACCACCCACATCGGCCCGGACGGCGCCGGCCACTTCGTGAAGATGGTGCACAACGGCATCGAGTACGCCGACATGCAGCTGATCGCCGAGGCGTACGACCTGCTGCGGGCCGTGGCCGGCTACAGCCCGCGGCAGATCAGCGAGACCTTCCGCACCTGGAACACCGGGCGGCTCGACTCCTACCTGATCGAGATCACCGCCGAGGTGCTGGCCCACACCGACGGCGCCACCGGCCGCCCCTTCGTGGACGTGGTCGCCGACCGGGCCGAGCAGAAGGGCACCGGCCGCTGGACCGTGCAGACCGCGCTCGACCTCGGGGTGCCGGTCTCCGGCATCGCCGAGGCGGTCTTCGCCCGCTCGCTGTCCGGCCACGCCGACCTGCGCGCGGCCTCCCGCGACCTGCCCGGCCCGCGGGCGGTGGCGCTCGGTGGGAAGGAGGCCGGGGCGTTCGCCGACCGGGTCGAACAGGCGCTGTACGCCTCCAAGATCGTCTCCTACACCCAGGGCTTCCACCAGATCCGGGCCGGCAGCGACGAGTACGGCTGGGACGTCCACCCGGGCCGGGTCGCCGCCATCTGGCGCGGCGGCTGCATCATCCGGGCCGCCTTCCTCGACCGCATCACCGCCGCCTACGACGGCCGCCCGGACCTGCCGAGCCTGCTGTCCGACCCGCGCTTCGCCGAGGAGATCGGCGCCGCCCAGGACGACTGGCGGCAGGTGGTCGCCGAGGCCGTCCGGCACGGCGTCCCCGTCCCCGGCTTCTCCGCCGCCCTGGCCTACTACGACGCGCTGCGCGCGGAGCGGCTGCCGGCCGCCCTCACCCAGGGCCAGCGCGACTACTTCGGCGCCCACACCTACCGGCGCACCGACCGGGAGGGTTCCTTCCACACCCTCTGGGGCGGCGACCGGAGCGAGGTGCGGGCCTGATGCCCGGTTCGCCGCGCGTAAGCCTCCCCGACCGGGGAAGGCGCACCCTCAACAGGGCACCGACGGTGCCGCGTCAGGAGGATTGGCCATGATCGAGCCAACTGATCTCCGGGAGTGGCGCGGCTGCCAGGTCGTCGACCTGGACGGCAATCGGATCGGCGTCCTGGAGGCGGTGTACGTGGACACCGGTACGGACCTGCCCGCGATGGCGACGGTCCGCACCGGGATGCCCACCCGGTACCGGTTGACGTTCGCCCCCGTCGGCGAGGCGGTCGTCGGCCCGGACTACGTCCGGGTGCCGTACGACAAGTCGCTGGTGAAGTCGGCCCCTTCGATCGGGACGGACGATGTCCTGCCGGTCGAGGACGAGGAGGCGGTCTTCCAGCACTACGGGCTGCCGTACGCGCCGAGTGCGAAGGGTGTACGCCAACTGGCGCGCCGCTGAGCAGGGCCCGCGGGGCCCGGGCCGCACCGGCCCGGGCCCCGCGCCGTGCCCGCGTCCGTCGCCGTACGGGTGTTCCTGAATTCGGAACCATCCGCACAGAATGTGCCGGTACGGCAACAATCGGGCTCAAAGGGATTCGGACCGGCCCCGGCTGAGTAGCCGTTGGGTATGCGCACACCGCTGATCCACCGCGTCGGCCGGTCCGCCGGGCACCGCCGTACCGCACCCCTGCTGGCCGCCGGCGCGCTGCTCGCCCTGGCTGCCGCCGGATGCGGCAAGGGCACGTCCTCGAGCACCGCGTCCGGCCCGCCGACCGGCTCCCCGTCCTCCGCGACCTCGGCGCCGGCCCCGTCGTCACCCCCGCCGGCGTCCGCACCGCCCTCGGCCGGGCCCACCGACGGCAAGGCCCCCACCGGCGCGGCGGGGACCCGGCCGCGCACCGCCGCGAGCCGATGCGTCGTCGCCGACCTGCGCATGCGGCTCGGCACCGGCGACCACGGCGCCGGGCAGGCGTACTTCCCGCTGCGCTTCACCAACACCTCCGGGCACTCCTGCGTGCTGCGGGGCTTCCCGGGGGTGACGCTGCTGCGCGGCGACGGCAGCACCATCGGCACACCGGCCGGCCGCGAGGGCCCGACGGGGACCGCGGTGCGGCTGGCGCCCGGCGCCACCGTCGAGGCCGATCTGCACACCCTCAACCAGGGCATCCGGGGCGGCGGCTGCTGGCGCGCGCCCACTCTGCTCAAGGCATACCCGCCCGGGTCCAAGGACGCGATGACGCTGGCCACCTCTCAGCCGGTGGTCTGCGGCGGCACCTTCGACGTCGGGGCCGTCCACTGAACCACCGCGCAGCACCGGGCAGAAAGAACGGCCATGACCGTCAAGGGCATCGACGTCTCCTCTTACCAGAGCTCCGATTTCAGCACCTCCGGCCTCGGCTTCGTGATCGTCAAGGCCACCGAGGGCACCAGCTACGTCAATCCGCGGCACGCCGCCCAGGTCGCGCACGCCCGCGCGGCCGGCCTGGTCGTCGGCCACTACCACTTCGCCCGGCCCGGGTCGGTGAGCGCGCAGGCCGCGTACTTCCTGCGGCACGCCGCCGCCCGGGCCGGCGACCTCCTCGCCTACGACTGGGAGGACACCGGCGTGTCCGGCCAGGACAAGGACACGTGGATCAAGCACGTGCGGTCCTCCGCCGCCGGCCACCGGGTGCTGCTCTACTGCAACCTCGACTTCTGGCTGCACCGCGACCGCACCTCCTACTGCGGCGACGGCCTGTGGATCGCCGACCCGGACGCGGAGGCCGGGCACCCCCGCGTCGAGCACCACTGGACCCTGCACCAGTACAGCTTCGCCGGCGGCCTCGACCGCGACGTGGCGAACTTCGCCGACAAGGAGGCCCTGCGCACCTGGGCGGGCGGGAGCGCCGCCGCCCCGGCGTACGAGCCCTTCCCCGGCGCCGCCTGGTTCACCGTCGGGCGGAAGTCGCCGGTGGTCGCCGCGATGCACGGCCGGCTCGTGGCGGTCGGCTGCGACCACTACCGGAGCAACGCGAACAAGGACGTCATCGGCTCCGGCGACATCGCCTCTTACGAGGCGTGGCAGCGCAAGTACGGCAGCGAGCACCACAAGGGCTGGACCGGGGACGCGCTGAAGTGGCCGCCGGGCAAGGAGACCTGGGACGCCCTGCGCGTGCCCAACGTCTGAGCGCCCCTGCGGTCCGGGCGCCCCTCCCGGCGTCCGCGCGGGTGACACCGGGGGCAACGACGTTAGCCGCCCCCGCCGGGGGGAAGAGCGCTGACCATGGAGCCCACCGAGGCACTGGACCGCATCGCCTTCCTGCTGGAACGCGCCCTGGCCCCCACCTACCGGGTCCGGGCCTTCCGCAACGCCGTCGAGGCGGTGGCCGCCGTGCCGCGCGAGGACCTGGAGCGCCGGGCCGGGGCCGGACGGCTGACCGACCTCAAGGGCATCGGGAAGACCACCGCCCAGGTCGTCACCGAGGCGCTGGCCGGCGGCACCCCCGCCTACCTGGCCGACCTGGAGGGCCGCATCGACCTCCCCGCGGGAGACCGGGGGCGGGCGCTGCGGGCCGCCCTGCGCGGCGACTGCCACCTGCACTCCGACTGGTCCGACGGCGGCAGCCCGATCGAGGCGATGGCCCGCACCGCCCGCGACCTCGGCCACGAATGGGCGGTCCTCACCGACCACAGCCCGCGGCTGACCGTCGCCCGCGGCCTGACCGCCGACCGGCTGCTGCGCCAGCTCGACGCCGTCGCCGAGATCAACGCGTCGCTCGCGCCCTTCCGGCTGCTCACCGGCATCGAGTGCGACATCCTGTCCGACGGCTCGCTCGACCAGCGCGAGGACCTGCTGGAGCGGCTCGACGTGGTGGTCGCCTCCGCGCACTCCGAACTGCGCATGCCCGGCCCCGACTTCACCCGGCGGCTGGTCGCGGCCGTGAGCAACCCGCTGGTCGACGTGCTCGGCCACTGCACCAACCGGCTGATCGGCGACAAGAAGCGGCCCGAGTCCGCCTTCGACGCCGAGGCCGTCTTCGCCGCCTGCGCGCGCGGCGGCACCGCCGTGGAGATCAACAGCAGCCCGCACCGCCTCGACCCGCCCCGCGCGCTGCTCGATCTCGCGCGGGACGCCGGCTGCCTGTTCTCCGTCGACAGCGACGCCCACGCGCCCGGCCAGCTGGACTGGCAGCTTTACGGCTGCGCCCGCGCGGAGGAGGCGGGCGTGCCGGCCGAGCGCGTCCTGACCACCTGGACCGCGGACCAGCTGCTGGCCTGGACCGGCACCCGCCGCCCGCCGGTCAGCCCCGCGCGGCCGCCCGGCTGAGGATCTCCCGCGCGGCCAGCACCAGTTCCGTGTTCTCCGCGGCCGGCGCGCCGTCGGGCAGCACCAGCACGTCCTCCAGGCCGATCCGGGTGTTCAGGCCGCGCTCGGCCGCGAGCCGCAGCACCGGCCAGGCGCCGCCGTCCTCGCCGTGCAGCAGCAGCGGGCGGCGCAGGGTCTCCTCGACCCCGCCCGGGGCGGCCAGGTCGGCCAGCAGGGTCTCGGCGGTGACGGGCGCGGTGACCGGGTCGGTGTCGGTGACCTCGGCGAGGACGCGCAGCACCCGGTGCGCGGACGGCCAGGCGAGCAGCCGCGCGGGCGCGTCGGTGCCGGAGAACAGCCCCGCCTCGATGCCGATCCCGGCCTCCAGCAGCGCCTGCGCCACCAGCTCCGCGCCCTCCTCGTGCCAGTTCACCGACGCGTGGTCGGGCAGCACGGACCAGGAGCGGACCAGGGCCGCCCGACGCCGGGGGTCCGGCTCGGTCCACGCGCCGGTGGTGACGCCGATCGGCACGCCGGGAGCCGAGGCCCGTACCGCCGCCACCGCCGCGTCCACGTGGACCGCCGCCATGGTGTCGGCGCCGTCCGCGTCCTTGGGGTGGATGTGCAGGGCGCGGGCCCCGGCCGTCACGGCTTCCGCGGCGGCGTCGCCGAGCTGGCGCGCGGTCACCGGCAGCAGCTCGCACTCGGATCGTTGTCTGGCGCCGTTCAGGCATACCTGGAGCATGGGGGTGATCATCGCAGCCGCCGCCGCGCGCCCCCGCCCGACGCGGCGGGTCCGGCCGGGCGAAACCGGCCGGACCCGCTCGCCGGGGGAGGCGCCCCGCGGCTCAGGCCGTGGCACAGACCGTGCCGTTGAGGGTGAAGACCGTCGGCGGCGGATAGGCACCGGAGTTGGCGCCGGTGAAGCCGAAGTCAGCCGAGTTGCCGCCGTTCGCGGCCAGTGTGCCGTTCCAGTCGACGGGCGTGGCCACCACGGTGCGGCCGCTCTGGGACAGGTGCGCGTTCCAGAACCCGGTGACGGACTCGTCGGTGCCCGCCGGGAAGGAGAAGGCGAGCGTCCAGCCGGTGATCGGCGCGGAGCCGAGGTTGGTCACGTTGACGTCCGCGTTGAAGCCGTTGCCCCAGCCCGCGGTGAGCTTGTACGACACCCGGCAGGTGGAGTTCGACGGCGTGCCGGTGCGCACCGTCACCGGGTCGGAGGGCGCGGAGAGCCGGCCGGAGGAGTCGCGGGCCAGCACGTTCCAGGTGAAGGTGGTGCCGGGCGTCAGGTTGTGGACGGTCGCCGACCCGCCGGTCGAGGTGGCCAGCAGTTCGCTGGTGGCGCCGTTCTGCCGGTACACCTCGTAGCGGTCCACGTGCCCGCCGGCGGACGGGGTCCACGACACGGTGGCGGAGGTGTCGTCGGCCGCCGTGACCTTCGGCGCGCCCGGCGCCGAGAGCGCGGAGACCGAGCCGGTGGCGGGGTGCAGCGTCAGCGTCGTGATCGAGTACGGCGGCAGGGTCTGCGCGGCGGTGTCGGTGGAGGTGGTGTGGTCGATGGCGGACGCCTGGTCGCGGAAGGTGGCCACGGCCGCCGCGGACGGGTCCGGGGTGAAGCCGGAGTAGTGCAGGTCCACCGGCTGTGCCTGCGCGGGGTCCTTGTTGACCAGCATCACGCTCAGGTCGCCGTTCGCCCGCCGCACCGCGTGCGCGGACACCAGCGGGCTGGTCGTGGCCGCGCCCGCCAACCGGTCGCCGGGGCGGCCGAGTTCGCTGAGCATCTTGATCGCGTAGTAGGTCGGGAAGGGGGTGTTGAGCGCCGGCTCGCACACCGCTCCCACGCAGGTGCCGCTGGAGAGGATGCCGTAGTCCTGGTAGTCGGTGGCACCGTCGGGCGCGGTGCTGATCGCGCCGGGGCCGTTGTGGGTGTCCCACCAGTCGACGGTGAACACCCCGCTCTCCAGGGCCGTCAGATAGGTGTCCGCGCCGAACAACGCGTCGGGCTGGGTGTCCTCGTCGACGTTGGAGTTCACCTCGGTCAGCGCGACCGGCAGGTCGCCGGCCCCCGCCGCGGCCAGCTGCCCCTTCAACTGGGCCATTTCACAGGTGAGTTGGCTGGGCTCGCCGAGCATCTGGGCCGCGTCGGAGCCGCCGGGGTACCAGTGCACGATGACGAAGTCGGCGTGGCCGGCGATCAGCGGGATGACGGTGTGGTTCCAGTCGGCGCTCTCGCCCGCGGCCATCACGCCGTCCGGCCAGTTGCCCGGCAGGGTGAGGACGGCGCCGACCTTCACCGAGGGGTCGACGGCCTTCATCGCGTCGGCGTACCGCACGACCTCGTTCCCGTACGCGGTCGGCGACTTGTCGGCGTGGTCGTCGGTCTCCCAGCCGGAGCCGTAATGGCCGTTGCCGTACAGCTCGTTGCCGACCTCCCAGAACTTCGCGCCGTACCCCTTGGTGACGTTGGCGTACCGGACCCAGTCGGCGGCCTCCTGCGGCGTGCCGGAGCCGTAGTTCGCGATGAGGATCGGCTGCGCGCCGATCTTCTTGACCGTGCCCATGAAGGAGTCGAAGTCCGTGCCGGGGGCCACGTAGCCGCCGGGCGCGGAGTTGTCCTGCCAGTGGTAGATGTCGCCGTAGGAGCCGCCGGGGTAGCGCAGCATCCCGATGTTCGCGGCCTGGAGCAGGTCCTGGACCTGGGGGACGTTCATCTGCGCGTCCCACACGGCGCTGTTGAGCCCGTAGGCCGTGTCCGGGACGGTGCCGAAGCCTTCGTTCGCGTTGACGGTCACGTCAACGGGGGAGCCGGGGGAGTCGGCGGCCGGGGCGGAGGGCGCGGTGCCGGCCGCGGCCGAACCGCCGCCGATCAGCAGGGCGGCGCCGAGCAGCGCGGCCGAGGTCCCTGCGGCCAGGCGCCTGCGCCAGGAGGACGTGGTGCGGGGTCGGTGGACGAGCACGGGGTTCTCACCTTCGGGGAGGCGGACGTGGGGGGCGTGCGCGTGCGGGAAGGGCGTGGGGGAATGATGCGTGGGAGCGCTCCCATCCTTGGCCTGCCGCGCCCCGGCTGTCAATGGGCGGACCGCGAACCCCCGGGGGCCGCGCCCCTCAGCGGCGGCCCAGCACGTCGTACCCGACGAAGGTGAACATCCGCTCGCCCGGCGGCAGCGGGTCCGGTGCGCCGCCGGTGAAGCGGTGCACGCCCACACCCTGCGAGGCCTCGGGCCCCGACTCCCAGCCGCGCTCGATGCCGCGCTTCTCCAGCCAGCCGCAGACGCGCGGGAAGACGTCGGGCACCTTGCGGTTGCGGCTCCACACCAGGGTGCCGCCGGGCGCGCACATCCGGGCCGGGAAGCCGGTCGCCCGCTCGATGTCCTCGACCGCCAGGTTGCCGAACACGCCGACCACCAGCACGAGGCGGGCCGGGACCGCGCCCCGGTACGCGTCGGTCGAGGAGGCGTCCCCGGTGACCACCTCGACTCAGTCCAGGCCCAGCACGGCGGCGCTCTCCCGGGCCGTGGCGGCGTTGCGCGGATCCAGCTCGACCAGCCGGGCAGGGA
Organism: uncultured Actinomycetota bacterium; assembly: GCA_963756705.1. Taxonomy (GTDB): domain Bacteria; phylum Actinomycetota; class Actinomycetes; order Streptomycetales; family Streptomycetaceae; genus Actinacidiphila. The sequence goes on from CAVWOS010000015.1 coordinate 1,119,491, forward strand.
CGCGCGCGGCGGCGTCGCACGTCATTAACGACCGCGGTCAGTCGCCCAGGCGGTCTATTTGCCGGATCTTGTTCGTCACGTCGAGCGCGGCGACCTTGTAACTCTCGGCCAGGGTCGGGTAGTTGAAGACCGCGTCCACCAGGAAGTCGACGGTGCCGCCGCAGCCCATGACCGCCTGGCCGATGTGGATCAGTTCGGTGGCGCCCGTGCCGAAGCAGTGGACGCCGAGCAGCTTGCGGTCGCCGGGGGAGACCAGCAGCTTGAGCATGCCGTGCGCGTCGCCGATGATCTGGCCGCGCGCCAGTTCCCGGTAGCGCGAGACGCCGACCTCGAACGGGATCATCTCGTCGGTGAGCTGGTCCTCGGTGCGGCCGATGAAGCTGATCTCCGGGATGGTGTAGATGCCGATCGGCTGGACGCCCGGCAGGCCGTGCACCGGCTCGTCGAAGGCGTGGTACGCGGCCGTGCGGCCCTGCTCCATCGAGGTGGCGGCCAGCGCGGGGAAGCCGATGACGTCGCCGACCGCGTAGACGTGCGGCACCGCCGTGCGGTAGTTCTCGTCCACCGTGATCCGGCCGCGCGGGTCGGCGGTCAGGCCGGCCCGCTCCAGGTCCAGCCCGTCGGTGAGGCCCTGCCGCCCGGCGGAGTACATCACCGCGTCCGCGGCGATCTTCTTGCCGCTCTCCAGCACGGTCAGCGTGCCGTTCTCGTGCCGTTCGACCGCGGCCACGGTCTCGCCGAACCGGAAGGTCACCGCGAGATCCCGCAGGTGGTAGCGGAGCGCGTCCACGACCTCGCCGTCGCAGAAGCCCAGCATCGACTCGCGCTGCTCGACCACCGTGATCCGGCTGCCGAGGGCGGCGAACATCGAGGCGTACTCCATGCCGATCACCCCGGCGCCCACGATCACCATCGAGCGCGGCACCCGGTCCATGCTCAGCACGCTGTCGGAGTCCAGCACCGTGCGGTCGTCGAACGAGACGGTGGCCGGCCGGGCGGGGCGGGTGCCGGTGGCGACGACCACGAAGTCGGCGGTGACCGCCCGGTCCTGGCCCGAGGCGTCGCGCACCGCCACGGTGTGCGGGTCCAGGAACCGCCCGGTGCCCGACAGCACGGCCACCCGGTTGCGGGCGAGCTGGTTGCGCACCACGTCGACCTCGCGGGTGACCACGTGCTGGGTCCTGGCCGTCAGGTCCCCGATGGTGATGTCGTCCTTGAGCCGGTAGCTCTGCCCGTACAGGTCCCGCTGGTTGAGGCCGGTGAGGTAGAGCACCGCCTCGCGCAGGGTCTTGGAGGGGATCGTCCCGGTGTGGAGGGAGACGCCGCCGATCGTCTCGGGCCGGTCCACGATCGCCGCTCTCCTGCCGAGCTTCGCCGCGGCGATGGCCGCCTTCTGCCCGCCGGGACCCGAACCGATGACCAGTATGTCGTAGTCGCGCACCCGCCGAGTCTGCCATCCCCGGCCGCGCCTCCGGAAGGGCGGGGTGGGGCCCAAGTCGTGTGCGAAAAAGGTCAGTTGCTGTGCCGGTCGGTGGTCTGCACCCGGCGGCGGGAGTTCAGCTGCGAGCGCCGCCGGGGGGTGCGGCCGGGCGGCTGCGCGGGCTGCGGCCGGTGCTCGACCTCCGGCAGGTCCCGCACCACCGGCCGCTCGGTGCTGAGTGTGAACGGCTTCTCGTAGTGCAGGATCTCGATCGGCGCGCCCCGGGTCAGGGTGTACGTGGCCTTGCTCCGCTGGATCTCGACCTTGAGCTGCCTGCCGCGGAACAGCAGCCGGAAGGCGATCCGGCTGAGCGCGTCCGGCAGCCGCGGCGCGAACCGGATCTGCTCGCCGTCGAACAGCCGCATCCCGCCGAACCCGGCCACCAGCGCGGTCCAGGTGCCGGCGAGCGCCGCGATGTGCAGCCCGTCCCGGGCGTTGTTCTCCAGGTCCTCCAGGTCCATCAGCGCCGACTCGCCCAAGTAGTCGTAGGCCAGCGGCAGATGGCCGACCTCCGCGGCGATCACCGACTGGCAGTACGCCGACAGCGACGAGTCGCGTACGGTCAGCGGCTCGTAGTAGGCGAAGTTGCGGGCCTTCTGCTCCGCGGTGAAGGCGTCGCCGCGCAGGTACATCGCCAGCACCAGGTCGGGCTGCTTGACCACTTGCTTGCGGTACAGGTCGAAGTACGGGTAGTGCAGCATCAGCGGGTAGTGGTCGGCGTCGGTCGCCTCGAAGTCCCAGCGCTGGTGCCGGGTCCAGCCGGCCGACTGCTCGTGCACCCCCAGGTCGTCGTCGTACGGCAGGTTCATCGCGGCGGCCGCGTCCCGCCAGGCCGCGGTCTCCTCGTCGGTCACCCCGAGCGCGCGGGCGTGCCGGGGGTGCCGCTCGGCGGCGTCGGCGGCGGCCACCAGGTTCGCCTGCGCCATCAGGTTGGTGTACGCGTTGTCGTCGCCGATCGCGCTGTACTCGTCGGGGCCGGTGACGCCGTCGATGTGGAACGCGCCGGCGTGGTCGTGGTGGCCGAGCGAACGCCACAACCGGGCCGTCTCCACCAGCAGTTCGAGCCCGGTCTCGGCCTCGAAGGCGTCGTCGCCGGTGGCGGCCACGTAGCGGACCACCGCGTCGGCGATGTCGGCGTTGACGTGGAAGGCGGCGGTGCCGGCCGGCCAGTAGCCCGACGCCTCGTCGCCGTTGATCGTCCGCCAGGGGAACGTGGCCCCCTCCAGGCCCAGTTGGCGGGCCCGGTCGCGCGCCGAGGGCAGCGTGCTCTGCCGCCAGCGCAGCACCTCGGCGGCGGCCCGCGGCGCGGTGAAGGTGAGCGGCGAGAGCACGAAGGTCTCGGCGTCCCAGAAGGTGTGCCCGTCGTATCCGGAACCGGTCAGCCCCTTGGCGGGGATGGCCCGCTCCTCGGCCCGGGCGGCGGTCTGGAGCACGTGGAAGAGCGCGAACCTGACCGCCTGCTGGATCTCGGTGTCGCCGTCGACCTCGACGTCCGCCCGGTCCCAGAACGCGTCGAGGTACTCGCGCTGCTGGTCGCGCAGGCCCCGCCAGCCGGTGTCGCGGGCGCCCACCAGCGCCGCGTCGGCCTGGTCGCGCAGCGCCGGCAGCGAGCGCGCCGCAGACCAGCCGTAGGCGACGAACTTCTCCAGCCGCAGCCGCTGACCCTGCTCCAGCACCGAGGTGACGGTCAGCCGGCTCACGTCCGGGCCGGCCTCGGAGGAGACCTTGGTGGTCTCCGGCGGCCCGTCCACGAGATGGTCGGCGGCCGCCGCCAGCCGCAGCCCGCTGCGCGTGGTGGAGTGCACCAGCCCCAGCCGGGTGCCGGCGGCGAAGTGCTCCTCGGAGTTCAGCGGCGACTCCAGCGCGGCGGCCACCCGCGGGTCGCCCGCGACGCGCGGGATCTCCTCGTTGGCGGCCAGCTCGGACTGCACCACCACCCGCACCTGGCCGTCCAGCGGCTCCACCTCGTAGGCGATCGCGGCCACCGCGCGCTGCTGGAAGGACACCATCCGGGTCGAGCGCACCAGCACCGCCCGCCCGGCCGGCGACACCCACTCGCACTCCCGGCGCAGCACCCCGTCGCGCAGGTCCAGCTCGCGCACGTGCGAGCGGATCGTGCCGTAGCGCAGGTCGAACGGCTCGTCGTCGACGAGCAGCCGGATCAGCTTGCCGTTGGTGACGTTGATGACGGTCTGGCCGGACTCCGGGTAGCCGTAGCCGGCCTCGGCGTACGGCAGCGGGTGCAGCTCGTGCAGGCCGTTGAGGTAGGAGCCGGGCAGGCCGTTGGGCTCGCCCTCGTCGAGGTTGCCGCGCCAGCCGATGTGGCCGTTGGACAGCGCGAACACCGACTCGCTCTGCGGCAGCAGGTCGAAGTTCAGCTCGCTCTCGCGCAGCGACCAGGGCGCGACCTCGTACGCCGGGTCGGTGATCACCGGCCCACCCCGATCAGGTCGCCCAGGTCGCGCACCACGATGTCCGCGCCGTGCCGGACCAGCTCGCGCGCCTGCCCCACCCGGTCCACGCCGACCACGTACCCGAAGTGCCCCTCGCGCCCGGCGTCCATCCCCACCAGCGCGTCCTCGAAGACCGCCGCGTCCTGCGGGCCGCAACCCAGCTCCTCGGCCGCCGCCAGGAAGGTGTCCGGCTTCGGTTTGCCGCGCAGCCCGCGCTCCAGCGCGACCACGCCGTCGATCCGCGCGTCCATCAGGTGCTCGATGCCCGCCGCGATCAGCACGTCCCGGCAGTTGGCGCTGGAGGAGACCACGGCCGTGCGCAGCCCCTCGGCCCGCACGGCCTCCACGTAGCGCACCGAGCCGGGGTAGGGCCGCACGCCCTCCTTGCGGATCTTCTCCAGCACCAGCACGTTCTTCCGGTTGCCCAGCCCGTGCACGGTCCGCTCCCGGGGCGGGTCGTCCTCCTCGCCCTCGGGCAGCTGGATGTCGCGCGAGGCGAGGAAGGTGCGCACCCCCTCGGCCCGCGGCCGGCCGTCCACGTACGCGTCGTAGTCGGCGGTGCCGTCGAACGGGCGGAAGCCGTCGCCCTGGAGGTCGCGCAGGAAGGCGTCGAACATCTCCTTCCAGGCCGCGGCGTGCACCAGCGCGGTCGGGGTGAGCACGCCGTCCAGGTCGAAGAGGCAGGCACGCACACCGTCGGGCAGACCGATCCGAGTCATGACGCACCTTGTGCCCGGCAGCGCGCGGCGGCATGCCGCCGTCCGGCGAAGTCCGCCCGACTCGCCGAACGGCCGGTCAGCCGCCGAGCCGGTTGATCTCCGGGCTGTGCAGGATGTGCGGGTCCTCGCCCTCCAGCCGGGTCACGGCGAGCATCGCCCGGGCCAGCGTCTCGGTCGTCGTCACGTGCTTGGGCGCCACCCGGCGCAGCACCGGGTACAGCCAGGAGGTCGCCGCGTACGCCGCCCGGTACCAGCCGGTCCTCGACCGTTCGCCGTGCACGGGCTGGATCCACGCGGGCCGGAACATGTACGCCCGCATGTCCATGGCCAGCAGCGCGTTCTCCGTGCGGCCCTTGACCCGGGCCCAGCCGGTGCGGCCCTGCTCGGTGCTGTCGGTGCCCTCGCCGGAGACGTAGGTGAAGGTCAGTTCCGGATTGCCCGCGGCCACCGTGCGGGCGGCGGCCAGCGTGCAGTCGTAGGTGATGCGCGTGTAGTCGGCCGGGCTGTGGCCCGCGGTGGAAACGCCCAGGCAGTAGAAGCAGGCGTCCGCGCCGGACAGCTCGCCGGCGACCGCGGTGAAGTCGGTGAAGTCGTCGTGGAAGACCTGGCGCAGTTTGGGGTCGCTGCGCCCCAGCGGGCCGCGGGCGACCGCGACCACCTCGGTCACGTCCGCGTCGAGCAGGCACGCGCGCAGCACTCCCTGCCCGATCATCCCCGAGGCACCGAAGAGGATCACCTTCATCGCCGGCCGTCGCCGCCTTCCGTCCTCGCGCCCCCGCCGGTGGCGGGGGTCACCGGCACAGTGTGCCCGAGCCGCGCGGCGGGGCGCGGACGGGACCCGGCCCGACCACGGCCCGCGTCCCGCCGGGGCGATGCGGAGCGGTCGCTTCCGCACGCGGCGCTTCGGCAGGATGGCCGCCATGTTCGCTTGGGTTTTCTCCACAGTGATGCTCGCGGGAGCGACGGTCGGGGCGGTGCGGGCGGCCGTACGGGAGGTCGGCTTCCTCCGCGCCGGACGGGAGGGCGTCGAACTCCAGGCCGAGGTGCTGGACGACGATGTCTCGCCGAGCGGGAACCGCAACCAGTTCCTGCTGACCCCGGTCGTCCGCTATCACCTGGACGGGCACGCCTACGTGAGCAGCGTCCTCAACGCCTCCGGCACGCCCGGCCGGCGCGGCTCGTTCATGACGGTCCTGGTCCGGCCCGACCGCCCGCACGAGTCCTACGACCGCTACGGGGGCCTGGGCGCGCAGGCGCGCGGTTGGCTGGCGCTGTTCGCTCTGGCCGTGGCCCTGTTCGCGGTGGTGGTCGCGACCCACTGACCGCCGCGCGGGGCCGTCGGACCGCTCCCTACGGCTGGTCGTGGCCCCGCGCCGCGCGGTGGGAGACGTCCATCGACAGCGCCGTGGAGTGCGGGGCGAAGCCCAGGTCGCGGTAGAGGTGCTCGGCCTCGTCGGTCGCGTGCAGGTCGACCCGGGTCACCCCCTGCGCGGCGAACCAGTCCAGCAGGACCTCGGTCACCGCGCGGGCGTGGCCCCGGCCGCGGTGGCGGGGGTCGGTGCACACGTTGAAGACGAAGCCGAACCGGCCGGCCGGGCTGGAGGGCGCGGGCAGCCGCTGTTCGACGGTGCCCACGGCGCAGGCGGCGAGTCCGCCCTCTGGGGCGTCCACCACGAACACCCCGACCAGCGCGCCCCGCCCGGACAACTGCTCGCGCAGCAGGCGCTCGGCCGTCTCCTCCCAGGGCCCGGGGGTGTCCCGCCCGGTCATCGCCGCGAACATCACCCTGCGCAGCCGCACGACCTCGGCCGCGTCCTCGGGCCGCGCGGCCCGTACGTTCCCGCCGGCGGGCTCCGTGGAGGCGGGCTGCCCGGCCCGCGCGGCCTGGGCGGCCGAATCCGTGGTCACCCGCCCAACCTACAGGGGGCGGGCGGGGCGTCAGCCGCGGGCGGCCTCGGTTCCGTAGCCCAGGGCGCGCACCACCGCTTGGACGTTGGGGTAGACCTCCTCCGAGGGCAGCGCGGCCACCCGGTCGAGGAGGTCGTCCGGCGCCTGGTGCCGGTGCAGCGCGCCGAGCAGGGCGGAGCGCCGCGCCGGATAGACGCTGCGGTCGAGGTGACGGGCCAGATCGTTACGGACGAGGACGCCCTCGGTCGTCATCCCGGACGGCGCCGCGCCGCTCGGGACCGCTTCGGCGAAGGACCGGTCCTCGCCGGACGGCAGCGGTTCCTGCCCCTCTTCGCCGCGTACCGCCCGGTTCGCCTTGAGCTCGTCGCGCATCTCCTTCTTCAGCTCGTCGTCGCGGGCGAATCCGGTCTTGTTGGTTCCCTGGTCCGTCATGGAGCAGCGGCCTCCTTCGTGATCTCGGTCGGAGCCCTCCGGACCCGTTCGGGTACCCGGCGGGTCCGGCCCGAAACACGCGGGCGCGCGAAGGGCCGGCCAGGGCGAATGCCCCGGCCGGCCCGAGCCCCTCGCGGCGAGGGGGCCGTCACCGGACGGTCAGGAGTGCTTCCAGGTGCAGGAGAAGTTCGTCCCGCTGGTCAGGCCCGACGTGGTCGCCTTGGTGGTGCTGCCGGAGGCCATGGTGATGGCGTCCGGGCCGAAGTTGCCGATGGCCGACCCGTTGACCTTGGAACCGGTGAAGTTCACGGTCCCGAAGTTCGACAGCGGGAGGACGCCGGACGAGCTGGAGGGCGCCTCGGCGATGACCTCGGCCGAGTACAGCTCCGCGGTGGTCGACGACTTGGTGGTGGTCTTCGTCCAGCCCCGGGTGGTGTCACTCAGGGTCATGGTGAAGCTGCCGTTGCCGCTCGTCGAGACGGTGGCGGTGAAGTGGTCCCCCGGGGCGACGGTGTTGGTGTAGTTCACCGGGTACGCGGGGTACATCTCGTACCACGAGGAGTACTCCGCCACGCCGCCGTAGCAGTCGGCCTCGGTGCCGGTCTGCTCGACGGAGTTGCTGCCGTCGCCGTCGATGCCGACCCAGAACGAGGAGTAGGTGGTGGCGCTGGTGCACTTCACGGTCGGCTGCACCCAGCTGGACGTGACGCTGGTGTAGGTGCCGCCGGAGGCGGCGTAGCCGGCCCAGTTGCCGCTGGTGCTGTTGCGGACCCCGCCCACCATGTGGTGGCTCATGACCGGGGTCATGCGGAACGCGGGCGCGGCCGAGGCCACGGCGGGGGCGGTCGCCATGGTGGACAGGACTGCGGCGGCCACGGCGCCGATGGCGGTGGCACGGAGGGTTGCCGACATGCTGCTCCTTCACGCGGTGCGGGGGGTTCTGGCGGTTACCTGTGGGGTTCACGTGCCGCCAGTGATTGTCAGTGTGCAGACAATCAGGCCCCCGGTGGCCTTTGGAAGGACCAATGCTCGGCAAAGGTCGAGCCAAGTCGCCGGGAGAAAAGCCCTGTTCGGAAGAAATAGGGTCAACGCGCGTAGGGTAACGGTGAGTCGAGAGGAACCGCTGCGCGAACGGGGTGACCCGCCCGTACTCAAATCGCCGTAGGACCACGCCTGTTTGCGAAGAACGCCCGGCCGCCGATCCGCCACCCCCTAGGCTCGCCCTGCACGGGGGCGGGCACTTCGGGGGGAAGGGGAGCAAAGGTGACGGTCAGGATTCAGCCCGGCGCGCAGGTCGACCCGCGCGCGGAGGTCGGCGAGGGCAGCACCGTCTGGGAGCTGGCGCAGATCAGGGAGGACGCGCGGCTCGGCACCGGCTGCACGGTGGGCCGGGGGGCCTACGTCGGGCCGGGCGTGCGGATCGGGGACAACGTCAAACTGCAGAACCACGCCCTGGTCTACGAGCCCGCCGAGCTCGCCGACGGCGTCTTCGTCGGCCCCGCGGCCGTGCTCACCAACGACCACTACCCGCGGGCGGTCGACCCCGAGGGCCGCGCCAAGCGCGCGGGGGACTGGACGCCGGTGGCGGTGCGGGTCGCCGAGGGCGCCTCGCTCGGCGCCCGCAGCGTGTGCGTGGCGCCCGTGCGGATCGGCCGCTGGGCCCTGGTGGCCGCGGGCGCGGTCGTGGTGCGGGACGTGCCCGACTTCGCGCTCGTGGCCGGGGTGCCGGCCCGGCGCATCGGCTGGGTGGGTCGCGCGGGGGTGCGACTGGTGGAGCGGAAGGGCGAACCGGGCGGCTGGGAGTGTCCGGAAACCGGCGCCCGCTTCGAGGAGAAGGACGGCGAGCTGGTCGAACGCGGCTGAACCGGAACGTCCGGTGAACACTGCGCGGCCGGTTTTCGCAAAACGCCGATCAGCGCACATCCACCGGCATATCGTGTACTCCGTCGCGGGTCGGACACGGTGTCGAACCGTGCCCGGCAAGGGGTGTTGTGATCGGTTGCGGCAGGGGAGCGGACGGGGTGCCGGTGGGGGAACCGGCGCCGTGACCGCACCCGGTGCCGCCTTCGCTTCCGGCTGAGGATCCGGGAGCGGGCGCGAGGCCGATCGCCCGCGGCGGGGGATGTGCCAGATCGACCCGGCCCGTGGTGCGGCTGCCCGCGCCACGGACCGGTTGTCCGTGCCAGGGGTGGGCACTGCTTCGACGGTCCGCGCAGGGGACGTGAACAGCGCGTGGCGATACGTGGCATGCCCATGATTTCCGTGGGGGTACCAGCATGAGATCGACACGTTTAGCGGCCCTGCGCCGCGAGGATCCGCCACTGCACGCGTTGGGGACGCGGCTGCTGGCGCTGGCGGAGGCGGGCCTGCCCGCCATGTACCGGCCGGACGAGGACCTCTTCGTCTTCACCCGGGCCGCCGCACCCGACCGGCCGGCCCGCCGCGGTGACCGGCCGGCCGCCCAATCACCGCCCGGCGAAGGGGCGTTGGTCAACCGCGGCAGCAGCCTGCGCTACTCCGCGATCACCGTACTGGGCGTGCTGCGGCTGCCGCCCGAACGCCGTCCGGCACTCCTGGGCGGGCACACCGCCGAGGAGTTCACCGGGCTGCTCGTGGAACGGCTGCCCCGCGTCACCAACCTCGGCGACGCCGCCCTGGTCGCCTGGGCGGCCGCCGACTGCGGCCACCCCAAACTGGCCGACGCCCTCGCCCGGGTCGCCGAACTCGACGCCGACGGCGGCCCGCGCCACACCGTCGAGGCCGCCTGGGTGCTCTCCGCGCTCGCCGCCGCCCGCACCCAGGCGGACGTCGAGGCACCGCTGGCCGCCGCCCGCGACCGCCTGCTGCGGGCCCGCCCCGGCGGCGGACCGCTCTTCGCGCACGCCACCGGACCCGGACTCGTGCCCGGCTACCGCGCGCACGTCGCCTGCTTCGCCGACCAGACCTACCCGATCCAGGCGCTGGCCCGCGCCCACGCCGGCGGCGCCGACCCGCAGGCGCTCGCCGCCGCCGACGCCTGCGCCGCCCGCATCTGCGCGCTCCAGGGCGAGGGCGGCCAGTGGTGGTGGCACTACGACGCGCGCACCGGCGGCGTCATCGAGGGCTACCCCGTCTACAGCGTCCACCAGCACGCGATGGCGCCCACCGCGCTGTTCGACCTCGCCGACGCCGGCGGCACCGACCACGGCTCCGCGATCCGCCGCGGCCTGGCCTGGATGCACGCCCCGCCCGAACTGGCCGCCGCCGCGCCGCCCGGGCGGCCGCCGGAGCCGCTGGTCCTCGACGCCCTGGGCGTCACCTGGCGCAAGGTCCACCGCGGCGACCCGCGCAAGGCGGTCCGCGCCGCCCGGGGCCTGGCCACCCGCGCCCTGCCCGGCGCCCGGCTCACCCCGCTCGACCGGGTCTACCGCCCGACCGCGGTGGACCGAGAATGCCGCCCCTACGAATTCGGCTGGATGCTCCACGCCTGGCTCGCCGGGGACTCCGAGTGACCGCCCGCCGGAGCCTGTTCGGGTTCGGCGTCGACCCGCTGACCATGGACCAGGCGGTCGAGCGCTGCCTGGCGGCCGTACGCGAGGACCGCCCCCTGGAGGTCGGGGTGGTCAACGCCGCCAAGCTCGTCGCGATGCGCCGCGACCCCCGGCTGGCCGCCGCCGTCGCCGGCTGCGGCCTCGTCCTCGCCGACGGCCAGGCCGTGGTGTGGGCGAGCCGGGTGCTGCGCTGCCCGCTGCCCGAACGCGTCGCGGGCATCGACCTGTTCACCCGCCTGCTCGCGGCCGCCGAACGCGAGGGCATGTCCGTCTACCTGCTCGGCGCCCGCCAGGAGGTGCTGGACCGGATGCTGCACCGGATGGCCGTCCGCCACCCCCGGCTGCGCGTCGCCGGCGCCCGGCACGGCTACTTCACCGACGCCGAGCAGCCCGCCGTCGCCGACGCCATCCGCGAGAGCGGCGCCGACCTGCTCTTCCTCGGCATGACCTCGCCGAAGAAGGAGATCTTCACCGCCGGCTACGGCAAGCGGGCCGGCGTCCGCCTCGTGCACGGCGTCGGCGGCTCCTTCGACATCCTCGCCGGCGTCACCCGCCGCGCCCCGGGCGGCTGGCAGCGGCTCGGCCTGGAATGGCTCTACCGACTGCTCCAGGAACCCCGCCGGCTCGGCCGGCGCTACCTCACCACCAACGCGGCCTTCGTCGCCCTGACGGTCCGGGAGATCGTCCGCCGCACGCCCTCGGCCCGCCCTGCGAACAGGAGTTACTGATGCGCGTCGTCGTGGTTGGACAGGGGTACGTCGGACTGCCGCTGGCGATCCGGGCCGCCGAGGTCGGACACGAGGTCATCGGGTACGACGTGAACGCGACCCGGGTGAAGAACCTGGCCGCGGGCGAGTCCTACGTCGAGGACGTCTCCTCCGAGCGGATCCTCGCCGCGATGGACCGCGGCGCCTACCGCCCCACCGACTCCGCACGGGACTGCGGCGGCTTCGACGTCGCCGTCGTCACCGTGCCCACCCCGCTGCACGAGGGCATCCCCGACCTGCGCTTCATCGAGGACTCCGCCCGCACCCTCGCCCGCTACCTGCGCCCGGGCGCCACCGTCGTCCTGGAGTCGACCACCTACCCGGGCACCACCGAGGAGCTCTTCGCCCCCCTGCTGGAGGAGGGCTCCGGGCTCGCCGCCGGCACCGACTTCCACCTCGGCTACAGCCCCGAGCGGATCGACCCCGGCAACCCGGTCTGGGGCTTCCAGCAGACCCCGAAGGTGGTCTCCGGGATCGACGCGGCCTCGCTGAAGGCCGTCCGGTCCTTCTACGACCAGCTGGTGGACACCACCGTGCCGGTCGGCTCGCCCAAGGAGGCCGAGCTCGCCAAGCTCCTGGAGAACACCTTCCGGCACGTCAACATCGCCCTGGTCAACGAGATAGCGATGTTCGCCCAGCACCTGGACATCGACGTCTGGCAGGCCATCGACGCGGCGGCCAGCAAGCCCTTCGGCTTCATGCGCTTCACCCCCGGCCCCGGCGTCGGCGGCCACTGCCTGCCGATCGACCCCTCGTACCTGTCCTGGCGCGTGCAGCGCGAACTCGGCCGCAGTTTCCGGTTCGTGGAACTCGCCAACGACATCAACAGCCACATGCCCGAGTACGTCACCCGGCGCGTCACCGACGCCTTCAACCGGCGCCGCCGCGCGGTCAACGGCTCCCGCGTGCTGCTGCTGGGCCTGGCCTACAAGAAGAACACCGGCGACGCCCGCGAGTCGCCGTCCCTGCGCATCTCCCGGCTGCTGCTCGACATGGGTGCCAAGGTCCGGGCCGCCGACCCGCACGTGGTCGAGACCGTGGACATGGACCCGCGGCTGGTCCGGGTCGAGCTGAACCGCAAGGAACTGGCGGCCGCCGACGTGGTCGTCCTGCTCACCGACCACGACGCCTTCGACTACGAGCTGGTGTCCGAGCACGCCGCCTACGTGCTCGACTGCCGCCGCCGCCTGTCCGGACCCGCCGTCGAGGTGCTCTGAACCATGACCCCCACCCCTTCCCAGGCCCCGGCCAGGGCGACCGGAGCCCCGATGAGAGTCGTCTGCGTCGCCGGCGCCCGCCCCAACTACATGAAGGTCAAGCCCGTCATGGACGCCCTGGAGCGGCGGGGCGCCGAGGTCGTCCTGGTGCACACCGGGCAGCACTACGACCCGGCCATGAACGACGTGTTCTTCCGCGACCTCGGCCTGCGCCCGCCCGACCGGTTCCTGAACGTGGGCTCCGGCAGCCACGCCCAGCAGACCGGACGCGTCATGACCGCCTTCGAGCCGCTGCTCGACGAACTCGCCCCCGACGCCGTCACCGTGGTCGGGGACATCAACTCCACCCTGGCCTGCGCCCTGGTCACCGCCAAGGCCGGACCGCTGCTCGCGCACGTCGAGGCCGGCCTGCGCAGCCGCGACTGGGGCATGCCCGAGGAGGTGAACCGGGTCGCCACCGACCGGGTCAGCGACTACCTGCTGGCCCCCTCGCCCGACGCCGCCGCCAACCTGCGGGCCGAGGGCTACCGGGACGACCAGATACACGTCGTCGGCAACGTCATGATCGACACCCTGCTGGCCAACCTCGACCGGGCCCGCGGCGGCGGCGCCCTGGACCGCTACGGGCTGACCGCCAAGGAGTACGGCCTGGTCACCCTGCACCGCCCGGCCAACGTCGACGACCCCGCCGTCCTGACCGGACTGCTCAAGGCGCTCGGCGAGATCTCCTCGCACTGCCCGCTCGTGCTGCCCGTGCACCCCCGGGCGGCCGGGCGGCTGGCCGAGATCGGGGTGCCCGGCGACATCCGGCTGGTGCCGCCGGCCGGGTACCTCGACTTCATCGCCCTCCAGGACGCCGCGCGGGTCGTGCTCACCGACTCCGGCGGCGTCCAGGAGGAGACCACCGCGCTCGGCGTGCCCTGCGTGACCCTGCGGGACAACACCGAGCGCCCGATCACCGTGGAGCAGGGCACCAACGTGCTCGCCGGCCGGGACCCGGACCAGGTGGTGCGCACGGTCCTGCGGGTCCTGGCCGACCCGCCGGCGCCCCGCCACCCCGACCTGTGGGACGGCCGCGCGGGCGAACGCGTCGCGGCCGTGCTGCTCGACGGCGGAACCGCGGCCACCCGCCCGCGGCCCACCGACCTGACCGCGCCTCATGTCGGCCGCCCCTGCGGATGAGTGACCGCGTATCGGCCGGAACCGCCCCCCCAGGGGGCGGTTCGCACCATATGCTCGATCAGGCACACGGGGCCGCGAGGGGGAGGGTGATGGATCTCGCCGAGATCGTCCGGGTCATGCGCAGGCGCTGGTACGTGCTGCTGCCCGGACTGCTGCTCACCGCGGCCCTGGTGGCGGGGGCGTACGTGGCGGTGCCCGTCACCTACCAGTCGCAGAGCACCGTGATGCTGCTCAACTCCCGCAAGGCGACGGTCGCTTATGACGGCAACCCGTTCCTGAGCTCGCAGACCACGCTGACCGGCATGGCCGACAGCCTCGCCCGGAACCTCAACTCCGACGCGTCGCTCGCCACCTTGCGGTCCCAGGGCGCGACCGGCACGACCTTCGCGAAGATCGCCGACAACGCCCAGGGGCCGCTGATGTGGCTCACCGTCACCGGCACCGACGAGAAGGCCGTCCTGACCTCCGACCGGCTGCTGACCGCCTACGCGGCCAAGCGGCTCCAGGAGTTCCAGGACGGCCAGGGTGTCACCCCCGGGGCGATGATCCGGATGACGACGATCGTGCCCCCGCAGCGCCCGGTCGCGCAGACCAAGACCCGCACCGAGTACCTGGCCCTGGCCGGTCTGGCCGGGGTGGCGGTGAGCCTGACCGCCGCCTTCTACATCGAGGCGCGCGGGCGTGGGAAGGCCATACGCCGGGCCGCGGCCGTCGCGGCGGCGGCCGCGGACGCTCCCGGCCCGGCGGGCACGGACGAGCCGCCGTCGCCCGCCCGGCACGCGCGCCCCGCCCCCCGCTGGTCGCTGCCCGACGAGCAGGCCCCGGCCGCCGAGGGGTCCGCGCCCGGCGATCCCGCCGGTGCCCCGGCGCCGCGCACCGAGGCGTCCCGCCTGGCCTGAGCCGCCCGAGGCCGGGAACCCCCGCGGCAGGCCGCCCGTCGGCCGCCCCGCAGATCCGCCGCACCACGCCTTCGCCTTCCCCCGAGCCGCCCGGCAAGGAGCCGCCGATGTCCAGCGCGCGCGCAACGGAGCCCGCGGCGGGCCAGGACCCGCCCCTCCCGCCATCCCTCCCGTCGTCCGCCGCCCCCACCGCCCCTCGGCGGCGCCGGGTGCCCTCCTGGGCCGTCCAGGACCCGGAGGACGGTGCGCACCCCGTGCACACCGCGCCGGCCGGTAGCACCACGGAAACCGTAGGTGCCGCTGACCCGGTCCCCGGCCCGCGCTCCGCCCCCGCGCACGACCCGCCGCCCGGGCCGCCGGACCCCTTACCGCCCGATCCGGCCGCGGCGCTCGGCCGGACCGTGCGCTCGGCCGCCCGGCTGAGCCTGATCAACACCGTGGTGATCCGGCTGGGCACCTTCGCCACCGGCATCGTGCTGGCCCGCTTCGCCCTCGGCCCGGCCGACTTCGGCGTCTACGGCATCGCGCAGACCGTCCTGCTGGTGCTGCTGTCGGCCAACGAACTCGGCGTCGGCCTGGCCGTCGTCCGCTGGGACGGCGACCCGCGCCGCTTCGCGCCCACCGTGCTCACCCTCGGCGCCGCCTCCAGCCTCCTGCTGTACGCGGCCCTGTTCGCCGTGGCGCCCGCCGTCGCCCACGCCCTCGGCTCCCCGCAGGCCACCGGTGTGCTGCGGGTGATGTGCCTGTCCGTCGTCCTCGACGGCCTCGCCCAGGTGCCCAACGGCTTCCTCACCCGGGAGTTCGCCCAGGGGCGGCGGCTGGTGCTGGACGCGGTGACCTTCACTGTCAGCACCGCCGTCACGCTGCTGCTGGCCTTCCGCGGCTGGGGCGCGATGAGCTTCGCCGTCGGCGCCGTGCTCGGCAACACCGCCGGACTGATCGGCAGTTGCCTGGCCGCGCCCGGCACGCTCCGCTTCGGCTGGCGCCCGGACCAGGCCCGGGCGCTGCTGCGGTTCGGCCTGCCGCTGGCCGGCGCCAGCATGCTCGCGCTGGCGGTGGTCAACGTGGACACGCTCGTGGTCGGCTCCACCCTCGGCCAGGTGTCCCTCGGCTTCTACGCCCTCGCCTTCAACATCTCCGGCTGGCCGGTGCGGATCATCTCCGAGGCCGCCCGCCGGGTGTCCTTCGCCGGCTTCTCCCGGCTGGCCACCGATCCGCGCACCCTCGCCGAGGGCTTCAGCCGCGCGCTCGGCGTGCTGATGACCGCAACCGTGCCGCTGTGCGTGCTGCTCGGCGCCCTGGCCACCCCCGGCGTCGAACTGCTCTACGGCGACCGGTGGGCGCCGGCGGCCCGGGCCCTGCCCTGGCTGATGGCCCTCGGACTGGCCCGCATCGGCAGCGAACTGTCCTACGACTGCATGGTCGCCGCCGGCCAGCGCCGCTGGCTGATCGCCGCCCAGGGCCTGTGGCTGGCCGCCCTCGTGCCCGCCCTCGTCGTGGGCGCCCGGCACGGCGGCATCGTCGGGGTGGCCCGCGGCCACGTCCTGGTCGCCTTCGTCCTCGTCGGGCCGGTCTTCCTGATCGCCCTGCGCCGGGCCGGCGTCGGCACCCGCTGGGTGCTGCGGGCCTGCGCCCGGCCGCTGGCCGGGGGAGTGGTGATGACCGCGCTCCTGGTGGCGCTGCGCCGGCCGTTCGGCGACGGCCGGCCAGTCCTGCTGGTGGTCGCCGCCGTGGCCGCGGCCGCCTACGCGCTGTGCGTCCTGCCCCGCGGCCGGCTGTCGCGGGTCCGCCCGGTCCCCACCGACCCCGAACCCAGGTGAGGTCAGCTCCGTGATCCGCGCCCTGTTCCGCAGGAAACTCCCGTTGGCCGCCGCCGCGGCCGTCCTCGCCCTGGCCGTCTCGCTGCTGCTCGCCGTCCGCGCCGACGACCACTCCGCACCCGTCGGCCCGTCCTGTCCGGTGCAGGCGCTGACCTGCGCGCCGGGCCAGGACGACCCCGCCGACTCCGCAAGTCCGAGCGGGGGACCGCACGCCTCCGGCGGCGACGTGTCGGACGCCAAGGAGGGCGGCACCGTGCGTTCCTCGCGGGCGACGCCGCCGACCCGTTCCAGGGCGGTCAGGACCACCGGCCCGTGCGCCTCGCCCGGCGTCTGCGGCTTCCCCGACGCCGGCACCACCGGCCCGCGGATCGCCCTGGCGACCCGTAAGAGCGGCGACCTGACCATCAGGACCGACAAGACGGTCATCCGCGGCTGGGACCTCACCGGCTCCCTGGACGTCTACGCCAACGACGTCACCGTGATCGACAGCCGCATCACCTCGACCAACTGGTGGGGCGTCAACCTCCGGCAGGGCTTCCACGGCCTGCGCGTGCTGCACACCACCCTGGCCGGTGTGCCGGGCAAGGGCCCCGACCACGGCGGCGAGGACTACGCGGTGTCCAACATGAGCACCAGTTCGGTCGAGGTCGGCTGGAGCGACGTGTCCGTCTTCGGCGACGCCCTGTCCATGGGCCAGGGCGACCTGCACGACAACTACGTGCACGGCATCGCCCCGTTCGTGAACCTCGGCGGCGAGTACCAGCACACCAACGCGGTGATCAGCGACGGCGGCGGCGCCGGCCGGCTGAGCATCCGCCACAACACACTGCTCAACCCGACGCCGATCGACCGGGGCGCCTCCGCTGCCATCGGCCTGTACGCGGACACCGCCCCCGTCTCCAACACGGTGGTGGACGGCAACTGGCTGGCCGGCGGCGCCTACTGCCTTTACGCCGGCGGCGCTGGCTCCCACGGCATCGAGGTCACCGGCAACGTCTTCTCCGCGCAGTACCACAAGAACTGCGGGGCCTACGGCACCGTGGCCTACTGGAACGCCGCCGGCGCGGGCAACCTCTGGCGCGGCAACCGGACGTCCGCCGGCGCCGCGCTCGCCGAGCCCCCCTCCTCCTGAAAGGGCGGTCCGATGCGCTCCGTCCCGCGCGCCCCCTGGGAACTGCTCAAGCGGCTCTTCGGCTGGCTGGTCCTGTTCGAGCTGCGCAACAAGGTCCTGCTCGCCCCTACCGCGCTGCGCCTGCGCCGTACCGAGGACGCCGAGGTGCGGCGGCTGGCCGGGGAGTTCTCCGGCCGGCCGCCCAGCGCCCTGGTGGCCACCGTGATCGCCACCCACCGCCGCCCCGACGGGCTGCGCGAGGCCGTCGCGTCCGCGCTGGCGCAGACCGTCGGCGACCACGTGGTGATGGTGGTGGACGACGGCGCCGGACTGCCCGAACTCCCCGACGATTCACGGCTGTTCGCGGTCTCGCTGGCCCGCAACACCGCCGTGGCCGGGGTCGTCCGCAACGTGGGCATCCGGCTGACCCGCTCGCGCTACGTGGCCTTCCTCGACGACGACAACACGTGGGAGCCCGACCACCTCCGGCGGGCACTGGCCGCCCTGGAGGCACCCGGCGGACCCGACGCCGTCTACACCGCGCTGCGGCGCCAACTGCCCGACGGCACCCCCAAGGACGTGCTCTCGGTGCCCTACGACCGCCGCCGGGCCGCCCGCGAGTCCTTCCTGGACACCAACGCCTTCGTCGCCCGCCGCTGTCGCGCCCTCCACTTCAGCCGGCTGCGCCGCCGCCCCGAGGTACTGCCGCGCGAGGACTGGGAGCTCATGCGGCGGTACGGGCGCCGGCGCCGGGTGCTGCACCTGCCCGTCCCGACCGTCCGCTACCTCGTCAACCCGGCCAGTTTCTTCACCCGTTGGGACCGTCCGGAGGAGCCGGCGACCTAGCACCGCGCGGGTGAGAGCAATCGATTGCTCCCGGTATCGGGGTTTCCCGTCCTGGACGCGCCCGGGGCCCCCTAATGTGTGGGGCGAAGGCCATGGGGATGGTCCGACGGCGAGGGGGGCTCGCGTGCTCAACAACCTGGTCAACCGGCATGACGCCGACCGGCTGATGCGCAAGGTGCGCGCACTGGAACTCCATCCGGTGGTGGCCAAGCTGAAAGTGCGCGGCGGCGCCCGGGTGGTCGAGCACTGGGCGCAGGTGGAGCCGTCGATGACGCAGTGGTGGGCGATCCCCGCCGTCATCGCCCGCTGGAACCTGCTGATGACCGGCGACGCGGGCGTCTCCTTCCCGCAGCACGTGGCGGCCGCGCACTTCGCGCCCCGCACCGACCTGCGCGGCCTGTCGCTGGGCTGCGGCACCGGCGGCAACGAGCAACTGTGGGCGCGCACGGGCGCGTTCGGTCGGCTGGACGGCGTGGACGTCTCCCAGCGCAGGATCGACTTCGCCACGGAGGCCGCCGAGGAGGCCGGACTCGCGGACGTCCTGCGCTTCCGTGTCGCCGACGTCCACACCATGACCGCCGACGGCGAGCGGTTCGACGTCCTGCTCGGCCTGCAGTCCCTGCACCACTTCGCCGACCTGGACCGCACCCTGCCCCGGCTCGCCGGACTCCTGGAGCCGGACGGGCTGTTCGTGGTGGACGAGTTCGTCGGACCGACCCGCTTCCAGTGGACCGACCGCCAACTCGACGCCGCCAACGCGCTGCTGGCCACGCTGCCGCCGGAGCGGCGGCGGACGACCGACGGCCGGATCAAGCAACGGGTCGTGCGGCCCAGCCGGTTGTCGATGGTGCTCGACGACCCGTCGGAGGCCGTGGACGCCGCCGCGCTGCTGCCCGGCATCCGGCGGCTGTTCGACGTCGTCGAGGAACGCCCCTACGGCGGCAGCGTGCTGCACATCGCGCTGTCCGGCATCTCCCACAACTTCCTCGACCAGGACGCCGAGACGCTCGCCCTGCTGGACAAGTGCTTCGCGGCCGAGGACGAGGCGCTGCCCGAGGTCGGCCACGACTTCACCGCCCTGGTCTGTCGGCCCCGGCCGACCCCGGCCGTCTGACCCCGGAGGGGGAACCGTATGCCCATGGGACGCACCCTGCGCCACCGCTTCGTGGACGCGCCCGGATCGCTCGGCGAGCGGCTGCGGCTGGCCCGCTGGGAACGCCTGCGCCGTTCCTTCCCCGACCTCGGGGACATGAGGGTGGTGGACCTCGGCGGTACCCCGGACATGTGGCTGCGCGCACCCGTGCGGGCCCGGCAGGTCCACGTGGTCAACCTGGAGCCGTCGCCCGGCGGCCTGCCGGACTGGATCACCGCGCGGACCGCCGACGTCACCGACCCCGCGGTCCGGGCCGGTCTCGGCACGTTCGACCTGGTGTTCTCCAACTCCACCATCGAGCACGTCGGCGGGTACGGCGGGCGCAGCCGGTTCGCCGACGCCGTGCACGCGCTCGCGCCCCTGCACTGGGTGCAGACGCCCTACCGCTATTTCCCGGTCGAGCCGCACTTCGTGGCGCCGGGCTTCCAGTTCCTGCCGCTGGGCGTCCGGGCCCGGGCCGTGCGGCGCTGGCCGCTCACCCACAGCCGTCCCTCCAGCGCCGAGGAGGCCATGCGGGCGGTGGTCGGCATCGAACTGCTCGGCCGCGCCGAGATGCGCCACCTCTTCCCGGACTCCGACCTGGTCGGAGAGCGGGTGCTGGGCCTGACCAAGTCGCTCATCGCGCTCCGCCGCCCGCGCGTCCTGACCCTGCCTGGGCGGAGCGCCTCGCTCTCCTTGCCCCGCCAACGGGCAGGAGGGGCCCACAGCGCTCCACTGCGGGAACTCGCTAGTCAGCCCTCCGGACGCGCCGCAGCCGCGAGGGGCTGAGTAGTGTCGCCGCCGCGGCCCGGCTCGGTGCCTTGCCGAGCAGGGCGCGTGACAGCTCCCGCAGCAGGACCGCGGCCCAGAACGCGGCGCCCGCCGCCACGCCGTGCCGCCGCCGGTGCAGCCGTACCCGGTTCACCGTCAGCAGCGTCCACAGCCGCGGCGAGACACGTGACCGGCCGCCCAGGTGCACCGCCGCCGCGGCCGGCTCCAGCCGGGTCGCCCAGCCGGCGTCCCGGGCCCGCAGGCAGAACTCGGTCTCCTCCGAGTACAGGAAGAACGACTCGTCCCACGGCCCGCAGCCGGCCACGCACGCGGCCGACAACGCCATCAGCGCGCCGGTCGCCCAGTCCGCCCGGGTCGCGCCGCGGTAGGCGGCCGGGTCCGTGACGAGCTCGCCCAGCCGCGGGAAGCGGCCCGCCCGCCGGTTGCCGAGCACCGCCTCGCCGAACGCCCGCACCACGCTGGGCTCCCGGCGCAGCGAGCGCACCAGCGTCCGGCCGTCCTCCTCGTACAGCAGCGGCACGGTGATCCCGACCCGGCCGCCGTCCGGCAGCGCGGCGTCCAGGCCCTCCACCAGCGCCCGCCCGCAGCCGCGCCGCATCCGCACGTCCGGGTTGCACACCACGGCAGCCCGGAAGCCGCCCTCCCAGCGGCCGGCAGCCGCCAGCGCCGCGTTGAGGCCCGCCGCGTAGCCGCCGTTGCGGCCGGTCCGGATCACGGTCGCCCCGGGCGCCAGCTCCCGCAGCATCTCCACGGTGCCGTCGCGGGAGTCGTTGTCGGCCACCACCAGCCGCCAGTCCAGCCCCGCCATCCCCTCGGGCAGCGTCGCGAGGAACTCCGGCAGGACCTTCTCGCTGTTCCAGGTGACGACGAGCACGGCGACCGGGCCGGCCGGGTGCGGACGGTGCATCAGGACTCCACAAGTCGGGGTGAGGGGACGGTGACCGGCGCCGGCCGGGCCACCGCGCCGGGCGCGTCCCGACTGCCGCGCTCGGCGGCCTCGCGGCGCAGGAAGCCGAGATGGCTGCCGCCCGTGCCGAGCACCAGGAAGAACATCCCGGCGTACATCGGGAAGCTCAGCGCGTCGAAGGTGGCGCTGATGACGAGCGCGACCATCGCCGAGGCGAAGTACGCCTGGCCCAGCTCCCGGTCGGACTCGACCAGGGCCGCCCGGCGGATCGCGCCGCCCTGGTGGACGCCGGTCACGAACAGCACCAGCAGCGCCGCCATCCCGACCAGGCCGGTCTCGGCGAGCGTCAGCATGTACTGGTTGTCGGTGAAGAAGTACAGGTCGGGCGTGAAGGTGCCGAGCCCCCGCCCGAACAGCGGCCGTTCGCGCAGGTACGGCCAGATCGCCGAGTACTTCACGGTGCGCGCCTGCGTGCTGCTGTCGGAGTTGGACAGGAAGCTGGAGAAGAGCGTGGTGATGGTGCCGATCAAGCCCGGGATCAGCACCTTGAACACGCCCACAGAGCCGGTCAGCAGGCCGATTGCTCCCCACCGCCGCTGCGGCCGCCACCGCGGCAGCAGCACCAGCGCCACGATCGCCGCGCCGATGATCGAGGTCCGCGACACCGTGAGCGGCAGCGCCCCGCCCATCACCGCCACCGGCCCCCAGCGGCGGAAGGCGCCGGCCGCGGCCCGTACCGGGTCCAGCGCCTGTTGCACCGCGAACGGGACCAGGATCGCCAGCATCCCGCCGAACTCCAGCGGATGCGCGGTCGTCGAGCGCGGCCGGGTGAACGACCCCCGGTCCATCGCCGGGATCTGCCCGACGCTGGCGTGCAGGCCGGGGACGCTGATGGAGTCGGCGATGTTGGTGGCGGCGAAGAAGTCGTAGTAGCCGAGGGCGGCCACCACCGTGGCCATCACCACCAGCCGCCGCATCAGCGTCTCCAGCCGGTCCCGGTCCTGGATGCCCGCCGAGGCCAGCACCACCAGCGACACCCACACCAGCAGCCCGATCAGGCCGCGGTCGGCGCCCAGCACCTCCTCGTGCGAGCCGGAGCGGCTCGCGTCCGCCACGTAGGACAGCAGCACCGCGGCGGACAGCACGGCCATCGCCAGCCGCGGCCCGCGGGTGCCGGGCGCGGGCAGGATCCGCCCGCACAGCCAGGACGCCAGGTACCAGAACAGGCCCAGCAGCGCGAAGACGTTCGCGGGCGTGCCGATACCGCCCAGCGCGGGCAGGGTCAGGTTCGACGGGACGAAGAACGCCAGCGCCAGGTAGCCGGTGAGGACGGTGGTGGCGTCCAGCGGCCGGTACAGCCCGCGCCGGGACGGCGGGGCCATCGCCGCCCGTCGCCGCCGGCGCCCGCGGGCCACCGACACGCTCTCGGCCGTGAAGGACAGCACGAAGCCGCTCGCCGTGCCGGCGATGACCACCGCCGCCACGTACTGGTAGCGGCTCTTGAGCTGCGAGACCGGCCGCTGCGGGCGCACCACCGGCGCCGTCTTCACGAAGTAGGCCGGCTTCACGTGCGCCGACGCCTGGAGGGCCGTCAGCTGCTGCCCGGCGAAGTCGGTGATCACGGCCGTCTCCCGGAGCACCTGGTCCCGGTCGACGCCGGTCACCGTCAGGCTCAGCAGCGGCCCCGAGGCGCCCGGCGCGAAGCCGACCGCGTACGGGTCGGTGACGCCCACGCCGCGCAGGTCGTGCGCGGAGTCGTTGGACTGGAGGGTCTTGATGAGCACGTCCGCGGTCACCACCAGCGACCCGCCGGCGTTCGAGATCGGATTGCCGAACGTGGGCGGCAGTCTGGCCACCGCCGTGGAGTCCAGCAGCGCGATGGAGCTCTGCGACGCGTAGGCCGCCGGCACCGAGCTGTACA
Organism: uncultured Actinomycetota bacterium; assembly: GCA_963756705.1. Classification (GTDB taxonomy): domain Bacteria; phylum Actinomycetota; class Actinomycetes; order Streptomycetales; family Streptomycetaceae; genus Actinacidiphila. Next base: position 1,142,607 of record CAVWOS010000015.1, read on the forward strand.
GGTATCCGCCCAGCAGCAGGCCGGCCAGCGTCAGCGGCACCATCAGGTACCAGCGGCGCAGCAGCACCGCGAGGATCTCCCCGAGACTCATCGGCGTCCCCCGGTCGGAACAAACCTGCCCGATCCGGTGGCAACCGCCCCGCCGCCCTGCGAGGATCGGACCCGACGGGAGGAGACCCGGTGTCCCCAGGCGAGGTGGTCCGCGCGCTGCTGGCCCGCTGGTACGTCCTGCTGCTCGCGGCTGTACTGACCGCGGCCGGCGCCTACCACGTGCTGCGCCCGGAGCGGCAGTTCGTCAGCTCCGCGGTCGTGGTGGTCAAGCCGCCGGTGACCGGCAGCCAGCCCAACCAGTTCGCCAACCTCCAGCCGCCACTGGCCTCCGTGTCCTACGCGGTGGTCCAGCAGCTGCGCTCGCCCGCCGGCCGGGCGGAGCTGGCGGCGGCCGGGCTGCGCGGGGACTTCACGCTCACGCCCCGCAACAGCGGCACCAGCGTGACCCCGCAGTACCTGATCCCCTCGCTCCAGATCCAGGCCCAGCGGGCCGACGCGGACGCCGCCGACGAGGCGGTGCGCACGGTCATCTCCGGCTACGAGGCCCACGTGGCCGCGCTCCAGGACCGGCAGCAGGTCCCGACCGCGTCCCGGATGAGCGTCGACCTCCTGGTGCCGCCGAACTCCACGCCGGTCACCGGCACCCGCAGCCGGGCACTGACCGGGGTGGCGCTGACCGGGGCGGTCGGCGGCGTGCTGGCCGCCCTGTGGACCGACCGGCTGCTGCGCCGCCGCACCCCGCGCGGGCGAGCGCGCCGCGAGGCCCGGCAGCCGCTGCCCGCCTCGGGCTGAGCCACCGGACCCGGGGCGCGCGGGAGCGGTCCGGGAACGGACGCCCGGGAAGCGCCCCCTCACAGCCCCCGCCGCTTCCACGACTGCCACCACAGCCACTCCCGCCCGCGCTCGGCCACCGCCGACAGCACCAGCGGCTGGAGCCACGGCATGGCCCGCGGCCCGATCCGGCGCCGCAGCCGCAGCGCCCGGTACTCCGGCAGGGACGCGCAGTCCGGCCGGCAGTCCCGGGCGAAGTCCACCAGCTCGTCGACCGGCACCACGCCGGTACGGCCCCGGTCGTAGGCCCGGTAGGCCCGGCGCAGCGCGAACCGGGCCAGCCGGGTGTGCACGTCGCGGGCCAGCCGGTCCGTGTCCGGCAGCAGGCCCGCGCACTTGACCAGCACCGACTCGAAGGCGGCCCGGCGCTGTCGCAGGTCGTCCAGTTGCCCGCCGAAGTCCGTGGTGGACATGTTGGCGCCGTGCACCCGGTAGTACGCCTGGTCCGCGCCGCTGACGTAGCCCACGTCGGCGTGCGCGGCCAGCCGCATCCACATCTCGATGTCCCCGGCGTGCGGCAGCGCCGGGTCGTACCCGCCCACCTTCCGCTGGAGGGCGGTGCGCACCACCACCTCTGGTGAGGTGATGCAGCCGGTGCCCTCGCCGAAGCGGCGCTCCAGCCACCACATCCCCGGGTACACCACCGCCGCGCCCGGGCCGGTGCGGGCCTTCGGCAGCGGCCCGCCGTGCCGGAAGCGCAGCGGCCTGCCGTAGCAGAAGCCGGCCTCCGGGTGGGCGTCGAGCAGGGCCGCGGCCCGTACCAGCGCCCCGGGCACGAGCCGGTCGTCGGCCGACAGCAGCACGCAGTAGTCGCCGTCGGCCCACTCCAGCAGTCCCTCGTTGTACGTGGCGATGTGGCCCTTGTTCTCCTCGTGCACCCGCACCTCGATCCTCGGGTCGGAGGCCGCCAGCGCGCGGGCGGCCTCCGCCGAGTCGTCGGGCGAGGCATCGTCGATGATCAGCACCCGCACGTCCAGGCCCGGCTGCTCGTCCAGCACGCTGCGCACGCAGTCCGCCAGGAAGTGGCCGTACTTGTAGCACGGGACGACGACGCTGACACTGCCCACGATGCCCCTCTCCGTTCTGTTCCGGTCTCTACCGTTCTTTTCCGGCCCTACTGCTGGGTCTCGGAGGTGGTGCCGTCCGGCGCGGGCGGCGGCGGGGTGGTGCTGAAGATCGGCGCCACCCAGTAGTTGGCCGAGCCGTAGCTCGCGTTCGGGAACAGCGGCCCGGAGCCGTACCGGTAGACGCCGTTGGGCGCGCCCGCGGCGTCGGCCGGTGCCGTCAGCGGGTACGACTGGTGCCCGCCCGCGAAGTAGCCGCCGTCGACCGCGTACGCGCCGCTCGGCGCGTGGTAGGACACGACGTACGGGGTGTTCGCGGTGATCGCCACCGGGTGGGCGAAGGTGAGCAGTTGCCATCCGGACTGCGTCTCGCTGGAGAAGGTCCCCGTGGCGAGCTGCGTGCCGTCCGCCGACCACAGGCTTCCGGTGTGCGTCCCGCTGTTGCCCGCGCCCTTGTAGAAGGTCACGCCGGTGACGTAGCCGGAGATCGCCGACTGGAACCGGGTGCCCAGCTCCACCGAGTTGGTGTCGCCGGTCATCGCCGGGGTGGCCGGGGTCGTGGTGCCGGGCCACAGCGTGCACGGGCAGGTGACCGCCGGCGGGGTCGCGCTCGTGGTGAACGACCAGTCGACCGCGTCGGCCATCGCGTTGCCCCACAGGTCGTCGGCCTGGACGCCGGCCGTGTAGGTGCTGCCGAGGGCCAGTTGGGTGGCCGGCGTGAAGGTCACGCTGTTCGCCGAGGGGAACGTGGTGGCCCCGGGCACGGTGTGCCCGGCCGCGTCCTTCAGCGAGAAGGCGACCGTGTCGTCGTCGACGGCCTCGTTGAAGGTCGCCGTCACCGGCGCCGTGATCGGCACGTTGACCGCGCCCGAGGTCGGCGACTTCTGCGTCACCGAGGGCGGGGTCGTACTGGCCGTCGAGGTGTCCAGCACCGCGTCCACCCAGTAGTTGCTGCCCGCGGACGCCTGGTCCGGGAACCCGCCCGAACTCCCGTAGTGGAAGACACTGTTGGCGCCGTCCGTGCCGGACTGGAGGGCGGTCAGCGGGGCGAGCCCGGCGGCGGAGCTCGTGAAGTAGCCGCCGTCGTAGGAGTATCCGCCGTTCGGCGCGAAGTACGAGGCGATGTACGTGGTGTTGGCCTTGATGGGCACCGGGGTGGCGAAGTTCATCTGCTGCCAGCCCGACGAGGTCTCCCCGGTGAAGGTGCCCGTCGCCAGTCGGCGTCCCGAGGTGGTCCACAGACTCCCGGTGTGCGTCCCGGTGTTGACCGGCGACTTGTAGAAGCGGATGCCGACGATCGACCCCGGCGAGCTGCTGCGGACCTTCACGCCCAGCTCCACCGCCCCGCCGTCACCGCTGTTGACGTGGGTCGGCACGGCCGTGGACGGGAAGACCGTGCACGGGCACTGCTGCGGGCCCACGGTGAGCGGGATCGTGGTGGTGGCGCCGATGTTGACGCTGTCGTCCACCGCTCGCACCTTCAGCTGCGCGGTGCCGGGGGTGGTGGGCATCCAGGAGTAACTCCACGACGACGTCCCGGTGGTGGCGTTCCAGGTGGCGCCGCCGTCGGTGGACACCTCGACCCGCGCGACGACTCCGCCGGAGTCGGTCGCCGTGCCGGTCATCGTCACCGGCCGCAGCGCGGGCACCGTGGTGCCCACCGCCGGACTGGTGACCTTCACGACCGGACCGGCGGTGTCCGTGGAGGCGGTCGCCGCGACCAGGCCGCTCTGCAGCGTCTTGGGCTGGATGCCCATGTCGGCCAGGATGTTGACGGTGGCCTGCTGCATCCGCTTGTCCGCCGTCACCACCGCGTCGTCGGGGTCCGCGGTCGGCACGTTCGTCAGCCCCCACGACCACTGCACGGTGCCGGTGCCGAACACCAGCGCGTGCGAGACCGGGTCGCGGAAGGCCACCAGACTGTGCGTCGCCGTCCCGTTGCCGTACAGGTTGCCGTAGTCCAGGCGGAACTTGCCGTCGGTGATGTCCACCGTGGTCGACGACAGGTCGATCTGGCCGCTCGGCCGGGTGCTGGTGGGCAGGTCGCTGTCCCACTCGTAGCCGAGGGTGCCGGTGGGGAAGGTCGCGGTCTGATTGGGCGTCAGGCTCGCGACCGACGTGTTCCGCCACAGCCGCATCTTGGCGTACGTGCCGGGGACGGTGATCGCGTCGGCGCGGTAGCCGTTCACCGTGAACAGCGAACCGGTGAGGATGTTCTGCGGCTGGAACGGCTCGCCCTTGGCGGCGCTGCCCGGGTCCAGGAAGGCGCCGGTCCACACGTTCGTCGCGGGGTCCGGCACGCCGTCGGGCGTCGCCATCTCCAGCTTGGTCTCCTTGTAGCAGACCAGCGTGCGGTTGGCGGTGTTGGTCCCGTCGATGCTCGGTGCCAGCCGGGTCTTCCAGGACACCTCGTTGCCGCTGAAGAACGTCTCGTCCACCCCGGAGTGCCGGGCGTTGAGGGCGTTGGTGAACTGGTCCTGCGTCCAGTACTCGTCGTGCCCCGAGGACATGAACATCTTGTGGTTCAGCAGGTCCGACGGCCGGGTCGAGACGTCCACCCCGGACAGGTAGCTGACGTCGTAGCCGTTCTGCTCCAGCCACGACAGCATCTCGAACTCCGAGCCGAACACGCCGTTGTCGCCGCCGATGTCCAGCGGCCGGTTGTAACTGACCTGGTAGGCGCGCCCGTCGGGGGCCGGCCCGTTGCCCTGGTACAGGCTCCGGCCGCCCCACATGTTGTACGCCTGCCAGGTCTCGTCGTCGGTCTGCACCACGATGTCGGAGTGGCTCGCGTCGTTGCGCACCACGAACGGGTACGGCATCAGGCCGTTGCCGTCGGTCTGGTCGAAGTTGGCGATGTAGAGCCCGGAGACCGCGTCGGTGGGCACCTTCCAGGACGCCGTCACCGGCCAGTTGCCGCAGTCCACCAGACCCGTGGTGTTCGTACCGCAGTTGAGCGGCTTCCCGTCGGGGTCGCCGTCGACCACCGTGGTGTCCAGCGGGCTGCCCGGCGTGCCGTCCCGGGTGAAGTTCGCCGGGTACGTCTGCGTGGCCTGCGCGTCGGTGGACATCTGCCGCGCCCCGTCGCCGCCGTAGTAGCCCAGCCGGTAGACCTCCACGTGGTACGGCGTCGGCGACTGCACCTTGAACTGCACGGTGTCGCCCGCCTGCACGCTGACCTGTGTGCTGAATCCCTGCACGTTCCCGTAGGCGTTGGCCGAGAACCAGTCGGACATCGGCGTGCCCGGCTTGGAGTTCTCGCACACGATCGGATTGGAGCCTGATCCGCACGGATCGGCCGCGGAGGCCCCGGTCGTGGCGGCCAGCGGCAGCAGCGCCGCGCCCACCCCGATCAGGGCGCACAGAACCCAGCGGAAGGGCCTGCTCCTTGTGAACATCGGAAACCTCTCAGGCAGTGCGTGGCCCGGCTCGCGGGGGCCGGGCCCAAAGCGGGGGAGAGCTGGAGTAGCGGTGGCTGTCGCACGTCCGCGACCGGTCCCCGCGGACGGCACTCAGCGCAGGGCGTCGGTCAGGACCTCCACGACACGACGCTGCTGGTCGGCGGTGATCTGCGGATACAGCGGCAGCGACAGGATCCGGCCGGCGGCCCGTTCGGCCCGCGGGAAGTCGCCGATGCGATGGCCCAGATGGGCGAAGGCCGGGGTCAGATGGACCGGCGCCGGGTAGTGCACGCCCGCCCCGATCCCCTCGGCGTTGAGCTTCCCCACGACGTCGTCGCGGTCCGCGCCCTCCACGCGCACGACGTACAGGTGCCACACGTGCGCGTTGCCCGGCTCGGTCACGGGCGGCGCCACCCGGCCGGCCATCGCCAGGTCCGCCAGCAGCGCGTCGTAGCGCGCCGCCGCGGCCCGCCGGGCCTCGTTGCCGGCCGCCAGCCGGGCCAGCTTGGCACGGAGCACCACCGCCTGGAGGCCGTCCAGCCGGCTGTTGAACCCGGCCACGTCGTGGCGGTACTTCTCCACGCCCCCGTGGTTGGCCAGCGCCCGCACCAGCGCGGCGCGCTCCGGGTCGTCGGTCAGCACCGCGCCCGCGTCGCCGTACGCGCCCAGGTTCTTGCCGGGGTAGAAGCTGGTCGCCGCGATGCCGCCGCTGCCGGGGGAGCGGCCGTCGCGGGTCGCGCCCTGGCACTGCGCCGCGTCCTCCACCAGCCGCACGCGCGGCGGCAGCGCGGCGGCCAGCGCCGCGGTGTCCGCGCACTGGCCGTACAGGTGCACCGGCAGCACCGCCCGGGTGGCGGGTCCGACCGCGTCCAGCGCCGCCTGCGGGTCCATCAGGTACGAGTCCGGCAGGCAGTCCGCCAGCACCGGGCGGGCCCCGATCCTGGCCACGGCGCCGGCGGTGGCGATGAAGGTGTTCGCGGGCAGCACCACCTCGTCGCCCACGCCCACCCCGCCGGCCCGCAGCGCCAGTTCGACCGCGTCGGTGCCGTTGGCCACACCCACGCAGTGCGCCACGCCGCCGAAGGCCGCGTACTCCCGCTCGAAGGCCCGTACCTCGTCGCCGCCGACGAACGCCGTCGCCGCGAGCACCCGCTCGAAGCCGGCCCGCACCTCGTCGGCGATCTCGGCGTGCGCCGCCCCCAGATCGACCAGTGGTATGTGATTCACGCCGGGCTCCCCATCCCTGTCGCCGTCCGCGGGCCGCCGCGGCCCGGGTCCCCGTACTCGTCCCCGTGTCCGTCCTCGCCCGGCGGCCGGTCGCCGAGCAGTTCCCGCAGCGCCGGTGCCCCGGCCGCCCGCAGCCGCCGGGCCGGCGCGCCGGCCCAGACCTCGCCCGGCGGCACGTCGCCCAGCACCGCGCTGCCCATCCCCACCAGCGACCAGGCGCCGACCGAGACGTGCTCGCGCACCAGCGCCCCCGCCCCCACGTAGGCACCGCGGCCCACCCGGACCGCGCCGCCCAGCCGCACCCCGCCGGCGAGCGTGGCGAAGTCCTCCACCACGTCGTCGTGGGTGAGCACGGTGTGCGGCATCACCGCCACGTGCGCGCCGACCCGCACCGAGGCGGTCAGCACGCAGTGCGCCAGCAGCACCGAGCCCGGGGCCGACCGACGACGAGCCGGGACACCACCGCCGTCGGGTGCACGACCGTGGCGTACCGCTCGCGCGGCAGCCCCAGCCGCCGCACCAGCCGGGCCCGCACCGCGTGGTCGCGCGGGCTGCCCGCGCACACCACCAGCCGGGCCCGCGGCGGGAGTTCGGCCGCCAGTTCGCAGCCGCCCAGCACCGGCACCCCGTCGACGTCGCGGCCGTGCAGCGCCGGGTCGTCGTCGAGGTGCCCCAGCAGCCGCCACCGGCCGCCATCGGCCGCGCCGGCACCGCCTGCACTGCCGTCGATCACTGCCTGCGGCGGTCTCCCGCGCGAAGCCGCCCGCACCGACGATCACCAGCGGGCGGTCGGCGGCGCTCACCGCAGCGCCTCCGCGCGCAGCACTTCGACCACGCGGTCCTGCTGGTCGTGCGTCATCGTGTGGAACAGCGGCAGGATCAGCGAGTCGCGGGTCAGCCGCTCGGTGACCGGCAGCGGGCCGTGCGGGTGCCCGGCGTAGGCCGGCTCCAGGTGGGCGGCCATGATGCCGCGCCGGGCCGAGACGCCCTCGGCCGGCGAGTGCGGCCAGCAGGCCGTCCCGGCCCGACCGGGAAGTCCGGGCCGAGCAGCACCCAGTACGACTGGAAGTTGCCCGTCCCGTACGCCGGGTCGCGCACCGGCTCCAGCCCCGGCACGTCGCTGAGCAGACGCGTTGTAGCGCGCGGCCAGTTCACGGCGCCGCGCCACCATCGCGTCGAGCTTGCCGAGCTGCACCAGGCCGACCGCGGCCTGGATGTCGGTCATCCGGTAGTTGAAGCCGACCTCCAGGTAACGCTCCAGCACCGGCGCGCCCGCTCGCGTGCCGCTCCGCCGCCGACACGTTCATCCCGTGCTCGCGCAGCCGCCGCAGCCGCGCCGCCCACTCCGGGTCGTCCGTGGTGACCATGCCGCCCTCGCCGGTGGTGACGAGCTTGCGCGGGTGGAACGACCACGCCGCACACCGCCGCGCCCCGGCCGACCGGCCGCCCTCCCACCGTGGACCCGATCGCGCACGCCGCGTCCTCGACCAGCGGCAGCCCCCAGCCGGCGCAGGCCGGCCGCAGCGCGTCCACGTCCAGCGGCACGCCCGCCCTGGTGGACGCCGATCACCGCCGCGGTCCGGTCGGTGCGCACCGCGTCCACCGTCACGGGCGTGAGGTTGCCGGTGCCGGGCTCCACGTCCGCGAACACCGGCTCCGCGCCCACGTACCGCACCGCGTTGGCCGTCGCGATGAAGGACAGCGAGGGGACGACCACCTCGTCGCCCGGCCCGACGCCGGCCGCGACCAGCGCCAGGTGCAGGGCCGTCGTGCACGAGCTGACCGCCACGCCGTGCGCGGCGCCGACCCGTTCGGCGAAGGCCGCCTCGAACGCGGCGACCCGCGGCCCCTGCGCCACCCAGCCGGACAGCACCGCCTCGGCCGCCGCCCGCGCCTCCTCCTCGCCGAGCCAGGGCACCATCACCGGCACCCGGTCGAGCCCGGTCGGCGCGCTCACCGCCCGCTCCCGGCGGCCGGAGCGCCGGCGACCGGTTCCTCGCGCGAGCCGTCCGGCCGTTCGGCGGCCCGCTCCGCCCGCCACCAGGCGACCAGGTCGCGCAGCCCGGCGGCCAGGTCGATCCGCGCCTCGAAGCCCAGCCGCTCCGCCGCCCGCGAGGTGTCCGCCAGCCGCCGGGTCACACCGTTGACCGCCCGCGGCGGGCCGTACTCCGGCTCCATCCGCGCCGCGCCCATCGCCGCCAGCAGGCCGTCCGCCAGCTCGCGCAGGCTCGTCTCCGTGCCGCTGGCGATGTTGAACACCTCGTCGGTCAGCCCCGGCCGCGCCGCCAGCACGTTGGCGCGCGCGATGTCCCGCACGTCCACGAAGTCCATGGTCTGCGTGCCGTCGCCGAGGATCAGCGGCGGCTGCCCGGCCTCGATCCGCTCCATCCAGCGGATCAGCACCTCCGTGTAGAGGCCGTGGATGTCCATCCGCGGCCCGTACACGTTGAAGTACCGCAGCGCCACGTAGTCCAGCCCGGACATCGCGTGGAAGCTGCGCAGCATGCCCTCGTTGAACGCCTTGGCCGCGCCGTAGAACGTGTCGTTGTTGTACGGGTGGTGGTCGCTCGCCGGTCGGGAAGGACTCCGCCAGTCCGTACACCGACGCCGAGGACGAGGCGACGACCTTCTCCACCCCGGCCGCGGCCGCCGCCTCCAGCACGTTGAACGTGCCGTCCACCAGCACCTCGTTGGCCAGCCGCGGCTCCTGCGCGCACTGCGTGATGCGGATCGCGGCCAGGTGGAAGACCAGGTCCGTGCCCTCGGTCGCCCTGCGGACCGCCGACGCGTTCCGGATGTCGTCCTCCACGACCTCGACCACGCCGCTGCCCAGCGCCTGCGCCAGGTTCGCCAGCCGGCCCCGCACGAGGTTGTCGAGCACCACGACCCGGCGCGCCCCGCCGGCCACCAACTGGTCCACCAGGTGCGAGCCGATCGTGCCTGCCCCGCCGGTGACCAGCACGCTCTTGCCCCGCACCGCGCCGTCCCGCGCCGTGCTGTCCTGTGCCGTGCCCACGCTGCTTACCCCCCACGGGGTCCGATGCCCCGATGCCGGATGTGATCGTCGGACGCGGCGGCCGGTCGGCCGCCGCTCGTGCCCTGCCTGTCCTGCCGCGGGCGCCGGCCGCGGTGCCGCTCGCACCGCCGGCCGCGTCCGCCCGTTCCGGTGCGGCCTCAGCGGCCCGCGCGCAGGCCCACCACCGCGCCGCGGAACTCCAGGCTCCGCGACGCCGCCTCCAGGATGTCCAGCACCCGCAGCCCGGCCCGCCCGTCCGTCAGCGGCGGCCGCCCGGTGGTGATCGCGTCCGCGAACTCGTCGACCATGCTGCGCAGCGCCTCCTTCTCCTTCAGCGCGGGCGCCACCATGTCGCCGGACCGGTACGAGATCAGCGCCTCGCGCCGCTCGCTGTCCGGCAGGGACTGCGGCTCGGCCAGGTCCACCCCGCGGTCGAACACCGCGAGCCGCTGGGAGGGGTTGAGGTCGTCCCAGATCAGCGTGCGCTTCGAGCCGCCGACCATGGTGGTGCGCACCTTCGTCGGCGACAGCCAGTTGACGTGCACGTGGGCGATGGCGCCGGTGTTCAGCTGGAGCGTCAGGTAGGACACGCAGGCCCGGCCCGCGCCGATCGGGTCCGCGCCGTGCGCGGCCACCGCGACGGGCTCCACGTGCTCGGGCAGGATGAAGTCCAGGATCGACAGGTCGTGCGGGGCCAGGTCCCACAGCACGTCGATGTCCTTCTGCACCAGGCCCAGGTTGATCCGCACCGAGTCCACGAAGTGGATCTCTCCCAGCTCGCCCGAGCGCACCAGCTCCCGGATCCGGGCCACGGCGGGCGTGTAGCAGTAGGTGTGGTCGCACATCAGGGTCAGGCCGCGCTCCTCGGCCTCGGCCACCAGGCGGGCCCCGTCGGCGTACGTGGCCGCCAGCGGCTTCTCCACCAATACGTGCTTGCCGGCCCGGACGGCGGCCAGCGCCACCTCCAGGTGCGTGCCCGCCGGCGTGGCCACCGCCACCGCCTCGACCTCCGGGTCGGCGAGCACCGACGCGTAGTCGGCGGTGGCCTCGACCGTGGAGTACCCGCCGAGGACCCGCCGGGCGCGGTCCACGTCGAGGTCGCACAGCCAGCGCAGCCGGAAGCGCGGGCTGGCCTGGAAGTTGCGGACGAGGTTCGGGCCCCAGTAGCCGGCCCCCACCACCGCCACGCCTAAGGCATGGGACGGTTCCGCTTGGCCGGCGCCCTCCTCGGCCCGGCGGCGTGTGGCGCTCGATGTGGTGCTGCGGTGCGTCACGGTGTGCGTCTCCCCTTCGTACCCGTCGGCCGGTGGAACCGCACCCGGACGGAAGGCAGCCGCACCCGTCGCCGGAAGGACCGGTCGCCGGGCGCACCCCACCCCCCACCCCCTGTGGCCCCGCCCGGCCCGCGCGGCCGCTCGGGCGTCCCCACGCCCGGGCCGTACGGACCGGAACCATCCGCGGAACCGGTGCGGTACTCGTGCAGTACCGATGCAGTGCTGATCAGTGCTCGTGCTGGACTCGCGCAGTGCTTGGTGAACCCCCGCGCGGCACCGCCCGGCGGAATGGGACCATCCGCGCCTTCCGGTGCCGCGACGCCCAATCTAGAGCAACGCGTCGGGCCAGGGGGAGAATTGGGCGAAACACTCGGCAACACGACCGTTTCCGGCGGCATACTCACATCGTGACGAGCATCGTGATCCCGGCGCACAACGAGGAGCGGGTGATCGGCCGGCTGCTGGACGCGCTGCTGGCCGAGGACGGGGAGGGGCGGCCGGCGGCCGAACCGGAAGCGGTCGGCGTCGAGTTGACGGGTCGTCCGACGACCGCGGACGACGGTTCCGCTTCCGGTTCCGCTTCTTCCGATTCGGCCTCCGATTTGGCTGATTCCGCTGTTACCGCTGTCTCGGGTGCGCGCCCCGGCCGGCCGGACATCGTGGTGGTGTGCAACGGCTGCACCGACGGCACCGCCGCGGCCGCCGCCCGCCCCGGAGTGCGGGTCGTGGAGATCCCCACGCCCTCCAAGCACCTGGCGATGCGGACCGGCGACCGGCACGCCACCGGGTTCCCGCGGTTGTACGTGGACGCCGACGTGGTGCTCGGCGCCGCCGACGTGCGGGCGCTGACGGGCGCGCTCGGCGGCCCCGGCGGCGTCCTGGCCACGGCCCCCGAACGCCACCTGCCGCTGGCCGGCTGTGCCTGGCGGGTGCGCGCCTACTACCGCGTCTGGTCCCGGCTGCCGGCCGTGCGCGAGGGGCTCTTCGGGCGCGGCGTCATCGCGCTGACGGAGGACGGCCACGCCCGGATCGCCGCGCTGCCGCCCCTCATGGCCGACGACCTTGCCGCGTCGCTCGCCTTCGCGCCCGCGGAGCGGCAGGTGGTCCCCGCCGCCCGGGTGACCGTCCGCCCCCCGCGCACCTGGGCCGACCTGATGCGCCGCCGGGTACGGGCCGCGGTGTCCACGGCCCAGGTCGACCGGCACCGCGCGGCCGCCGACGAGACCCCCGCGGGAGAGAAGGCACCGGCCGACGCGCGGACGAGTACGGCCGATCTGCGCGCGATGCTCCGCCGCGAGCCGCGCCTGCTGCCGGACCTCGTCGTCTTCCTCGCGGCCGCGGTCGGTGCCCGGCTCCGCGCGGCCAAGGCACTGCGCGCCGGGGACTTCAGCACCTGGCAGCGCGACGAGAGCAGCCGCCAGGCATGAGCGACCGCCGCCCGGCCGGGGAGCCGGGGCGGCGCGGGGGACCAGGGGACAGGGGGAGAGATGCGCACAACTCGTTTGCCCGGCAGCGGCGGAACCGAGGGGCCGGGGCTTCCGTGCGATCGAGGTCGTCGGGGGCGGGCCGGGGGTACGTGTGTCGGATCGGCGGACGGGTCCGCGTCTACGGGCGGCTCGGGGCGGTGGCCCGCCACAGGGCCCGGCCGCGTCAACGGCCCCTGGAGGGCGTGACCATGTATCTCGCGGACCGTGCCGCCGCTGCGGGCTCCGGTGCGAAAGGGGGCGCCGTCGCGGGGCGGGCCGGGCGGCGGCTGATCCCGGCGGTGCCCGGAGTCGTCCTGGCGCTCGGCACGGTGAGCCTCGTGACCGACGTCTCCTCGGAGATGGTCACCGCCGTCCTGCCGCTGTACCTCGTGGCCACCCTCGGCATGAGCCCGCTCGGCTTCGGCACCCTCGACGGCGTCTACAACGGCGTCGGCGCGCTCGTCCAGCTCACCGGCGGGCACCTCGCCGACCGGGTGCGCGACCACAAGCTCGTCGCCGGGCTCGGGTACGGCCTGTCCGCGGTGTGCAAGCCGCTGCTGCTGCTCGTGCACGGCTTCGCGCCGCTGGGCGCGGTGCTCGCCCTCGACCGCACGGGCAAGGGCCTGCGCACCTCGCCGCGGGACGCGCTGATCTCGCTGTCCACCGAGCCCGCCACCCGGGGCCGGGCCTTCGGCGTGCACCGTGCGATGGACACCGCCGGGGCCGTGCTCGGCCCGGTCACCGCGTTCCTCATCCTGCGGGCCGCCACCGACGGGTACGACGCGGTGTTCGGCGTGAGTTCGTGCGTGGCCGTGCTCGGCGTCCTCGTCCTGGTGCTCTTCGTGCCGGGGCGGGCCGCCCAGCGGGCGGCGGTCGAGGCGGCGCGGCGGTCCGACCCGCCGGCCGGGCGCGGGCCGGAGCGGACCGGCGGGACGGGGCGCGCGGTGGCCGATCCGCGCGGGGAACGGCCGCCCGCCGCCTCCGGCGGTCCCGCGCCGGGGGCGGCGGGCGGCCCGAGGCAGGTGCGCCTGGGCGAGGCCGCCTCGCTGCTGCGCATACCCCGGCTGCGCGCCCTCGCCGCGTGCGCCGTCCTGCTCGGCCTCACCACCGTCAGCGACGCGTTCGTCTACCTGATGCTCCAGCGCCGCACCGGGATCGGCGACGCCTGGTTCCCGCTGCTGCCGCTCGGCACCTCCGCGGTCTTCCTGCTGCTGGCCGTGCCGGTGGGCGTGCTCGCCGACCGGGTCGGGCGCCGCTGGGTCTTCCTCGCCGGGCACGCGGTCCTGCTCGCCGCCTACGCGCTGCTGCTGTGGGCCCCCGGCGGGCGGCCCGCGCTCGTGTACCCGGTGCTGGCGCTGCACGGCGTGTTCTACGCCGCCACCGACGGCGTGCTGCCGGCCGCCGTCGCCGACGTCGTCCCCGCGCGGCTGCGGGGCACGGGCCTGGCCCTGGTCGGCACCGGCCAGGCCCTCGCCCGCTTCTGCTGCTCGCTGGCCTTCGGCGCCGCCTGGACCCTGTGGGGCGACGGCCGCGCCCTCCTCGGCTCCGCCGCCGGCCTCCTGCTCTGCGCGGCCCTCGCCGGCTTCGTCCTCCGCCCGACCCCCGCCGAACGGGAGTACGCCCGATGACCTCCCGACCTCCCGCCCAGGACCCGGCGGAGCTCCGGCCGCAGCAGTCGGCCGCGTCGCAGGAGGGGCCGGACCACGGCCCCCGCCCCGAGGTCTCCGGCCCGAGCCCGGACGCACCGGCGACCGGCTCCGACCGGGCGGCTCCGGCCACCCCGGGCACCCTTCCCCAGCGGGAAGGGCCGGCCGACTCCCGGGACGAGCCGAGCCCGTCGACGAAACCGCCAACCGGCTTACCGCGAGGGCCGCATGACGCCCCCTCGGCCGCTCAGGGCGACCGTGCGGAGGCCGGGGAGGACGTGCTGGACGACGGTCCGCCCGGGGAGGCGCCCTCCGCCGGAGGCATGCCGGCGCGGCGACGGGTGCTCGTCCTCGCCGTCGCCTTCGCGGTGCTCGCCGCCGTCGGGACCGGCTTCGTGCTGCACGCCGCCTCGCGGGCCGCGGACCGGGACCGGCCGCGGGCCGGGGGACCGGCCGTCGCCGCGGGCGGGGTGGACCTCGAACCGGGGGCGGCGCGGCGGATCGGGTTCGTCAACTCCGCCCCGGGGCCGCACCGTTCGGCCGTCGCCACGGTCACCGCCGCCGACCCGGGCGGCCCGAGGACCGCCGCCGGCCTGACGTGCGCCCGCTTCTACGCCGCCGCGGGGACCGGCGTGTGCCTCCAGACCGGGCTGGGGGTGGTCTCGCAGACGAACCGCGCGGTCGTGCTGGACCGGCACCTGCGCACCCGGCACACGTTCGCCCTGGCCGGCACGCCCAGCCGGGCCCGGGTCTCGCCGAGCGGCCGGTTCGTCGCGTGGACGGTGTTCGTCGGCGGCGAGTCGTACGGGGCGGCTTTCTTCTCCACCCGCACCTCGATCGTGGACACCCGCACCTGGCGGCTCCTGCCGAACCTGGAGGACTTCGCCATCACGCTGAACGGGCAGCACTACCACGCGGCGGACGACAACTTCTGGGGCGTCACCTTCGCCCGCGACGACGACACCTTCTACGCCACGCTCGGCACCGGCGGAAAGACGTACCTCGTGCGCGGCTCGGTCTCGCGGCGGACCGTCACCACCGTGGGCGTGCAGAACGTGGAGTGCCCCTCGCTGTCGCCGGACGGCACCCGGATCGCCTTCAAGAAACGGGTCCTGCACGGCGCCTCGCTCTGGCACGAGTACGTCCTGGACCTGCGCACCCTGCGCGAGACGCCGCTGGCCGAGCACCGCAGCGTGGACGACCAGGCGACCTGGCTGGACGACCACACCCTCGCCTACGCCCTGCCCACCCCGGGCGACACCGGCAGCACCGACCTGTGGACCGTCCCGGCCGACGGCACCGGCACCCCCCGCCTCCTGCTCCCCGACGCCTCCTCCCCGGCCCCCCTCTAGCCGCCCGGAAGGAATAGTCTGCGGAGGCGTTCGCCGACGGGTCGCGGTGACCGTTCAGCGACCGGCCCACCACAAGACCGCACCAAACCCCGACGTACCGCTGAACGAAGAAATCCGTGGGCTCGGGCGCTGCCACCAGGCAAGATGGATCCGGTGAAGGATCTACCACCCGGCCTGCCGCCGACGGACTCGCGCAAATGGCACAGCCGCCGATGGTGGGATCAACTGGGGTATCTGCGGGTGCGTTCCCTGGCGAACCCGAGTTGGCCCAGGGACATGCCGTGGCTGATCGCGTGGCTGCGACGCGAGCGCTCGACCGCCATCCCAGGGGATCACGCCCTCTACGACATCGCGATCACCGCAGCCGAGAGCTATGCGCGGACTCGCGCCCAGTCCCCGGAAGCGGACCGCGCGTGGGATCGGGTTCTCGAACCGATCGATGAGTTGCTGACGCGGCGGCAGGTAAGGCACCTTGACGAAGTCCACAAGGCTCAAACCGAGCAGCGCAATCCGGGTTCGTGACATCGTCACGAGCGCTCAGACGTTGAACGGCGGGCTCAGCGGGATCGGTGCCGTTCAGCGGGGCGGTGTGCCGGGGCCGCCGCCCGCCGACGGGCCGGACCCCGGCGTCGCCCTGCGCGTCGGCGCCGTCCCGCGTCCCGGCCGGGTCCGCCGGGGCTTGCTCGGCCTCCTCGGACTGGAGACCGCCGCGCAGGCCGAACCAGGCGACCAGGGTGGCCGCGGCCATGATCCCGGACATGACGTAGAAGACCGTCCGGGTGGCCTCGGCGAAGTCCGTGCGGATGAAGTGCGGAATGGTGTCGCCGGTCTGCGGTGCCTGCTGGGACTGCGCGATCCGGTGCGCCTGCGCGCCGGCCTGGTCGTCGGGCACGCCGCGGGCCAGCAGCGAGGCCCGTACGTGGGTCTCGAACTGGGCCACGGAGACGGTGCCGAGCACGGCGAGGCCGAGGCTGGCGGCGTAGTTGCGCACGGTCTGCGTGATGCCCGTCGCCTCGCCGTACGACAGCCGGGACGCGCGGCTGACGGCGTCGGTGCTCGCCGGGGAGAGCATCATGCCCGTGCCGGCGCCGGCCAGCACGATGGACCACTGCTGGCTGCCGAAGTCGAGGTCGGTGACCTCCCCGGCCAGCAGGTAGAAGCCCACCGCGGCGAGCGCGCACCCCAGCACCACCGGCCGCTTGGCGCCGCCGCGGTCGAGCATCCGCCCGCCGAGCTGCGAGGCGACGACGAAGCCGAAGAAGAAGTACAGCAGGAACAGGCCCGCCCCGCTCGCGGACTTGTCGAGCGAGATCTGCGCGTACTGGCTGGAAAAGAAGAAGAACGGGACGAACACCAGCATGGCGATGCCGAGCACCATGTTCTCGACGAGGAAGGCCCGGTTGGCGAAGATCCGCACCTGGATCAGCGGGGAGCGGGTGCGCAGCTCGACCCGGTGGAAGACCACCAGCAGGACCAGCCCGGCCGCGATGCACAGCCCCACCGCGGGGTTCGACCACTTCCAGATCTGGGACTGCTGGAAGCCGAGGACGCTCAGCGTCACCCCGGAGGCGATGAGCGCCAGCCCGCGGTAGTCCATCGGCGCGGGGCGGTGGTCGGTGACGGGCCTGGACACCGCGATGAGGGCCAGCGCGATCAGTGCCACGGGGATGTTCACCCAGAAAATGGCCCGCCAGGTCCACTCGGTCAGCCAGCCGCCCAGGACCGGGCCGACCGCGGTGAGCCCGCCGGCGATGCCGAAGAACAGCGCCAGCGCCCGGCCGCGCCCGCGCAGCGGGAAGGTCTGCACCACGATGCCCAGCGCCGCCGGGAACAGCAGCGCGCCGCCCACGCCCTGCACCGCCCGGAACACCACGATCCACGCCTGGGCCGCGTCCCCCTTGGGCGTCAGCCCGCACAGCAGGGACGCGGCCGCGAAGACGATCACGCCGACGACCACCACCCGCCGGTGGCCCACGGTGTCCGCCAGTCGCCCGCCGTACGCGAACAGCGCGGCGAGCGAGAGCAGGTACGCGTTCACCGCCCACTGCACGCCCGTGGTGGACAGCCCCAGCTCGTCCTGGATCTGCGGAACGGCGATGGACACGATCGTCTGGTCGATGAACGTCATCGCGACCGCGAAGATCATCGCGGCGAGCACGAGGTTCCGCGACCTGCGCACCTGTGCGGTCGTGTCCGTCATCAGCGCTCCCTCACAGGCCGTCCGGGCGACACCGCACGCCCGCGGGCCCGTTCCCACCCTCCGGCAGGGCGCTTGATCACGCACGTCGGCCCCGCCTGGCGGTCGCCCGATCGGCCCGGTGGTCCGGAGGACCCCGCGGGGATGCCAGGATGGGACCCATGGACAACGTGTACTTCGACATTTCCATCGACGGTGCGCCCGCCGGGCGGATCGTCTTCCGCCTGTTCGACGACGTGGTGCCCAAGACCGCCCGCAACTTCCGCGAGCTGGCCACCGGGCAGAACGGCTTCGGCTACGCCGGCTCCGCCTTCCACCGCGTCATCCCCGAGTTCATGCTCCAGGGCGGCGACTTCACCAGCGGCGACGGCCGGGGTGGCAAGAGCATCTACGGCAACAAGTTCGAGGACGAGAACTTCCAGCTCAAGCACGACCGCCCGTTCCTGCTCTCCATGGCGAACGCCGGGAAGAACACGAACGGCTCGCAGTTCTTCATCACCACCGTCGTCACCTCGTGGCTGGACGGCAAGCACGTGGTGTTCGGCGAGGTCGTCGAGGGCTCGGACCTGGTGAAGCAGATCGAGGGCAAGGGCTCGCGCAGCGGCGCGACCACCTCCAAGATCGTCATCACCGAGTCCGGCACCGTCGCCGCCTGAGCGTCCGCCCGGACCCCTTTGGCGTACCAGCGCCCCCGCCGCGCCCGAGCGCGGCGGGGGCGTCGTACGTCGTACGTCGTACGTCGTACGTCGAGCGCCGGGTGCGTCAGAGGCGGTGGGTGCGGCCGCCGGTCACAGATTCGCGGCGGGGTCGCCGCGCAGGACGGTCACGAGGTCGCGCGGCAGGCCGTGGGTGTCGTGCAGGTAGGCGTAGTCCTCCTCGCGCAGCGGCCCGGCGAAGCGGCCCCGGCCCAGCACCCGCCGCCCCCGCTCCAGCAGCGAGGCGAAGCGCCGCTCCTCCCCGCGCAGCACCTCCCGCACCACCGGGCCGGCGTCCGGCGGCAGCCCGAAGCGGCGCAGCGTGTCCTCGATCAGCGGCTCGGGCAGGTCGGCCAGGGTGCGGTCCTGGTCGTCCCGCCACAGCGGCGTGAGCACGCGGCGGACCAGCCGGCGCAGTACGTACCCCTGTCCGGTGGCCGAGGGCCGCACCCCGTCGGCCACCAGCACGACGGCCGAGCGCAGGTGGTCGACGGTCATCCGCAGCGTCGTGGGGTCCTTGAGGTCCCACAGCCCGGGCAGCGTCCGCCGCCACGGCAGGAAGACGTCCGTGGCGTGCACGGAGTCCTCGCCCTGGAGGACGGCGACCAGCCGTTCCAGGCCCATGCCGGTGTCGACGTTGCGGCGGGCCAGCGGTCGCAGGCCGCCGTCGGGGTCGCGGTGGTAGCGCATGGAGACGTGGTTCCACACCTCGACCCAGCGCGGGTCGCCGCTCGGGGTGCCCTCGGGTGCGGTGGCGCCGGTCCAGACGAAGATCTCCGAGTCGGGGCCGCACGGGCCGGTCGGGCCGTTGGACCACCAGTTGTCCTCCCCGGTCCGCTCGACCGGGACCCCCAGCTCGCGCCAGGTGCGCAGGGCCTCGGTGTCCGGCCCGAGGCCGTCGCGCTCGTCGCCGCCGAAGACGGTGGCGTACAGCCGCCCTGGTGCGATCCCGTAGCCGTCGACCAGCAGTTCGTGGCCCCAGCGCAGGCTGGTCGGGCTGTCGTAGTCGCCGAGCGACCAGGAGCCGAGCATCTCGAAGACGGTCAGGTGGGTGCGGTCGCCGACCTCGTCCAGGTCGGTGGTGCGCAGGCAGCGCTGCACGTCGGCGAGGCGGTTGCCGCGCGGGTGCGGGCGGCCGGTGAGGTACGGGGTCAGCGGGTGCATGCCGGAGGTCGTGAAGAGCACCGGGTCGTCCGGGGGACGCACCAGCGAGGCGCGGGGCAGCACGTGGTGGCCGCGTTCGCGGAAGAAGCCGAGGAAGGTGCGGACGGTCTGCTCGGAGTTCACGGCTCGGGCCTTTCGGATCACGGGACCGGAAAGGGGCCGCCGGTGGGGGCCGCGGCGGCTGTGGGTCCCGCGACGCCGTGATCACGGCGAAGGGCAGCGCGCACCGGCGATCCGTCTCCGGTCGCCGGGCTGAGGGTGGAGGTCAGGTCAGGCGGCGGCGACCGGGGAGCTGGTCGCTCGCGCGGTCGCGGTCGGGATGCGGTGCGTGACCTTCATGCCTTCGACGGTAACAGGGGGCGACGGCCCCGCGCCCCCGATTAATCCGCCGCCGGACCGCCGCCGATCTTCCGCCGCCCGTCGACGTCCTCGGGACGGGCCGGGGCGATCCGCGAAGGGCGTCGACACGGAGTGTCACCACATGGGTGGGTATTTCACCATTCGGGATGTTCATCTCGGCATGCTCCAAAGCCGAGGGTTACTTTGGTCGCATGGAACGAAGTCGCGCCCAGGGACGGCGGCCTGCGTCGGCGGGGCTGCTCACATCCCCCGGCGCGCTGCGTGCCGTCCCGTTCGTCGCCCTCGCCGTCCTGCTGGGCTCGGATGTGGCCGGCGGGCGCGACGTGCGGATCGGCGGCCTGATGGTCGCCGTGCCCGCCCTGTCGGCGGTGTTCCTCGGGCCGTACACGGTCATGGCCGTCGCCGTCGTCACCATCGGCTGCGTGGTGACGGCAGCGGCCAACAACCACACCATCGACAGCAACTTCCCCATCGTCATGACCACCACCGTGCTCATCGGCGTGGCCTCCACCATGGCCGCCGGGCTGCGCCAGCGCCGGGAGCAGCAGCTCGCCCAGGTCCGCAGGGTCGCCGCCGTCACCCAGCGTGCCCTGCTGCGGCCGCTGCCGTCGCGGCTGGGCCGGGTGACCATCTCCTCGATGTACCTGGCCGCGGACCGCGAGGCCGACATCGGCGGTGACCTCTACGCCGCAGCGGTCACCCGGCACGGCGCCACCAGGGTGCTGATCGGCGACGTCCAGGGCAAGGGGCTGTCCGCCGTCGAGGTGACCGGGCTGATCCTCAACGCCTTCCGCCGCTCGGTACGCGCCAGAACCCCGCTGGTCGCCCTGCCCGGCTACCTGGACGAGATCCTCCGCGACGACCTCGCCGACCTCGCCGACGAGGAGGACCCGGCGGCCTCCGACGGCTCGCCCCTCATGCCGGCCGAGCCGCGCTTCCTGGAGCGCTTCGCGACCGCGGTGGTCATCGACATCCCCGGCGACGGCGGAGCGGTGCAGATGGCCAACTGCGGTCACCCTCCCCCGCTGCTGATCCGCCGCGGCGCGGTGGAGCACATACTCCCGTCCGAGCCCGACCTGCCGCTGGGACTGGGCGACCTCATGCCGCGCAGCGGGACCATCGACACCTGCGACTTCGCGGTCGGCGACGTCCTGCTGCTCTACACCGACGGCGTCATCGAGGCCCGCGACAGCGAGGGCACCTTCTACCCCCTGGCCGAGCGCCTCGCCGAGGGCACGGCCACCACCCCGGAGGCCCTGCTGGCGGCCGTGAAGTCCGACCTCCTGCGGTACACCGACGCCCGCCTCACCGACGACGTCGCCATGGTCGCCGTCCAGCGCGTCAGCTAGCTCCCTGGTCCCGCTTCCGGAACGGGCCGCCGACCGACGGGGCCGGCCGCCCGCCGTCGGCCCCCGCCGGGCCGGGCTCCACCGCGTCGGCTTCCGCGCGGGGCGGGCCGTCGGGCCGGGGGTCCGCCGCCCCGTCCGGCGGAAGGAGTTCGCGGACCAGGAGCGTGCCGCCGGCCACCGCGCCCGGCATCAGGACCACCGCGACCACCGGCACCAGGAAGGCGAGCACCAGGGGGACGCCGAAGCCCAGCACGAGGGGGAGCCGGCTCCGCAGCAGGCGCATCCGGTCGCGTACGGGCACGTCCCGGCGCTGGAAGGCGACGCCCGCCAGTTCCAGGGTGAGGAAGTAGCCGGACACGCAGAACCCGACGACGGGCACGGCGGTCTGCCCCACGAAGGGGAGGAAGCCGGCCGCGAACAGCACGATCCCGATGGCGGCCACGCGCACCAGGACCACCACGCTGTCCCGCGCGGAGATCCACAGCTCCCGCCACAGCGGGCGGTCCGGCTCCTGCGGCGCCCCGCCCTCGGCCAGGTCCACCCGGGCGGCCAGCTCCTCGTAGAAGGGCTGGCCGACCAGCAGCGTCACGGCCGTGAACGAGATCAGCGCCAGCAGCAGCCCGCCGCCGATCACCACGGCGGTGAGCAGCCCGCGGAAGAGGCCCGGCCACGGCGACGCCCAGTGGTCGGCGAACGGTGTGGCCCAGTCCGCCAGGTCGTCCGCCCACAGGACGAGCGCCGTGAGCGCCAAGGCGTAGCCGATCAGCGTGATCAGCGCCGGGATCATCCCGAAGCGCCAGTCCCGGCGGTGCCGCAGCGCCCACCGCTGTCCGTCCGCGAGCAGCCGCATTCCTGAGATCAGATCACGCATGCCCGGGATCGTACGCGCCCCGGGCCGGCGGGCCCCAGGAGTGCGGCCGCGGGGGACCTCAGACCGCCTCCGGACCGCCGGGGTGCGGGGCGATCACCGTGACGCCGGTCGGCGAACCGTCGCTCAGCGCCGCCAGCGCGGCCGGTGCCCGCTCCAGCCCGATCACCTCGCCCACCAGCAGGTCGGGCCGCAGCAGGCCGGCCGCGACCTGACGCATCATCTCCGGGTAGGCGTGCGCGGCCATTCCGTGGCTGCCCAGCAGTTCGAGTTCCAGGGCGAGCACCCGGTCCATCGGCACCGTGACGCCTTCCGCGGGCAGCAGCCCCACCTGGACGTGGCGCCCGCGCGCCCGCAGCCCCGACACGCTCGCCGCGCAGGTGGCGGGGGAGCCGAGGGCGTCGAGCGACAAGTGCGCGCCGCCTTCGGTCGCCTCCCGTACCACCGCCGCGGTGCCGGCCGCGGACGGCTCCGGAGCCAAGCACACCGCCGCCCCGAAGGACGCGGCCAACTCCCGGGCCCCGGCGGCCGGATCGACCGCCACCACCCGCGCCCCGGCCGCCGCCGCGATCATCACCGCGGACAGCCCCACCCCGCCGCAGCCGTGCACGGCCACCCACTCGCCGGCCCGTACCCTGCCCTGCGCCACCACCGCGCGGTGGGCGGTGGCGAACCGGCAGCCCAGGGCCGCCGCCGTGGTGTACGGCATCGCGTCCGGCAGCGGCACCAGGTTCACGTCGGCCCGGTGCACCACGACGAGGTCCGCGAAGGACCCCCAGTGCGTGAAGCCGGGCTGCTCCTGCTGCTGGCAGACCTGCTGGTCGCCGCGCACGCAGGCCGGGCACCTCCCGCAGGCGCACACGAAGGGGACCGTCACCCGCTCCCCGCCGCGCCAGGACCCGACCCCGGTGCCCACCGCCGCCACCCGTCCGGCGAACTCGTGCCCGGGCACGTGCGGCAGCGCGATCGTCGGGTCGTGGCCCACCCAGCCGTGCCAGTCGCTGCGGCACAGCCCCGTCGCCCCGACCCGGATCACCGCGCCCCCGGGCGGCGGCTCGGGATCGTCCACCTCCCGTATCTCCGCCTGCGCCCCGAACTCCGTGAAGACCACCGCCCGCACGGGCCCACCACCCCTCTCGTCGCGACCTGTGCCCAGCATTCCAGCCGTCCCCGCGCGCCCGCACCCGCCCTCCGGCCGGGGCGCCCACCGCCCGGGTTCCACCCCAAAACGGGATAAAGATGACGATAAGCTCCGCTCTGTGATGATGAAGCGCGGACGCCACCGCTCCGAACCCCCGGACCGGCGGCGCGGACTCGCCCAGTGGTCACCCCTGCTGCTGACCGTGGTGCTCGGCGGGCTCGCGCTGGCCACGCCCAAGGACTTCGCCGTCAGCCGGCTGCTGCCCGCCGCCCCGGCGCTGGCGGCCTCGATGTGGTCGGTGGGGGCCACCTTGGGCCTCGGGGCGCTGACGCTCGGCATCGTGCTGGCCGTCCAGCTCATCTTCGACGAACCGGCCACCGAGTTCACGGCCGCCGTCGTGGTCGCCGTCACCGCGGCCGCCGCGTACGCCGCGCACGTCCGGCTCCAGCGCGAGCGCACCCTCACCCAGGTCCGATCGGTCGCGGACGCAGCCCAGGCCGTCGTCCTGCGCCCGGTGCCGCCCCGGATCGGCGACATGACGATCGAGACGTTCTACCTCGCCGCGGCCGAAGAGGCCCGCATCGGCGGCGACTTCTACGCGGCGGTGGACACCCCGCACGGCGTGCGGCTGCTCATCGGCGACGTCCGCGGCAAGGGGCTGTCGGCGGTCGGCGTGGCCAGCGCCGTGACGAACTCCTTCCGCGAGGCCGCCTACGACGAGTCCGACCTCACCCGGCTCGCCCGCCGCCTCGACCTCAGCATGGGCCGCTACGGCGAGAGCCTCACCGCCCTCGACGCCGGGGAGGGGTTCGCCACCGCCGTCCTGGCCGAGTTCCCGCGCGGCGGCGACCGGGTGGCGCTGGTCAACTGCGGCCACCCCTCGCCGCTGCTCCTGCGCCGGGGCACCGCCCGCTCCCTCGACCCGGACCGCCCCTCGCCGCCGCTGAACATGGCCACGCTGATGGGGGCCGGCTACACCCTGGACACCGTCTCGCTGCGCCCCGGCGACCGGCTGCTGTTCTACACCGACGGCGTCACCGAGACGCGCGACCGCGAGGGGCGGTTCTTCCCCCTGCCGGAGTGGGCGGCCGGCCAGGAGGAGGTCTCCGGCCGCCGCCTGCTCACCCTTCTGCACGAGCGGCTGCTGGCCTTCAGCGGAGGGGGTCTGGACGACGACATCGCGGCGGTGGTGGTGCGGTGCGAGGAAGGGCCGGTGTCGGGGGCGACTCCGGAGGCCTGACGCACGAGTTCCCGTAGTGGGCGGGTGAGGGACGAGGCCGCCCGCGGAGGGAAGGAACAGGAAGGCCGACCAAAAGGGGGTGCGGTCTCCTCTGACGGTCCGTCCGTGCCGCCGACGTGTCCCGGCCGGTTGCGGCATCCAGCGTCCTCGCGGACTCGTAGGCTGGGCCCATGTTCGTACTGGACCTCACCTACACCGTGCCCGTCGAGGAGATCGACGCCCTGCTCGCGGACCATGTCACGTGGCTGCGCAAGCAGTTCGACGAGGGGCGCTTCCTCGCGGCCGGCCGCAAGCAGCCCCGCACCGGCGGAGTGATCATCGCCGTCTCGGACGACCGGGCGGAGGTGGAGGCCGTGGTGGCCGAGGACCCCTTCTCGCGGCACGGCGCCGCCACCTACCGGATCACCGAGTTCCTGGCCACCAACACGGCCCCGGCCCTCGACCCGTACCGGCAGCAGCTGCCCGCCGGCTGACCTTCCTCCGGCTCGGTCAAGATTGCGCAAGGCGGCGCGGGGGGTCGCCGGCGCGGGGCTACACGTGCCCCGGTTGTAAAGGCACCTCGTTCGGTGAGGCGTCTTCACGGACACAGGCCACTGACCCCACGACGTCGAGAGACGCCCAGGGTCAGGACACCTCTCCCCGACATAAGGGGTGAGGCCAAGTGGCTGTCCGCTCCGGCGGGACTACGCCGTGGAGTGCCGAAGCTCTGACGAGTTGGGGTGAGCCGGCCGCCGACGCGCGCGTGCCGGGTTGCTCCTTGCCGAGCCGATGCGACGCCCCGTCCGCGGGCGTTCCCGGCCGGAAGGAGGCGAGAGACATGGATTGCAGTGGTCCGGGCCACAGTCGGCCCCTCCTCCGCCTGTCCTCGCGTTCTTCCGGCACGCGGTAATCCCTTCCCCCTCGCACGGCCCCGGGCCGCGACGACCCCCGGCACGTCACGGCCACCCGCCGTTCCGTCGTGCCGTCATGTCGCCATGCCCGAACGGGCGCGAGGGGGCGGCTGCCGCCTGCCCCGACCGCCCCCGCCACGGGGGCCGGGAGGCATCTCATGAGCAACACCCCGCACATCGCCGCGCGGCCGCGCCCCGAGGTCCTCGACGACGCGCACCTCGGCGACATCCGCGGCGCGCTCGGCACCATCAGGGCCGACGACACCGCCCCGCGGCGCGGACTGCCGGCCAAGCTGAAGACGCTGCCGGCGATCGTCGGCCCGGCCTTATCGTGATGGTCGGCGACAACGACGCGGGCGCCTTCGGCACGTACACCCAGGCCGGGCAGGACTACGGCACCCGGCTGCTGTGGACGCTCCTCCTGCTGGTCCCCGTGCTGTACGTCAATCAGGAGATGGTGCCGCGCCTCGGCGCGGTCACCGGGGTCGGGCACGCCCGGCTGATCCTGGAGCGGTTCGGGAGGTTCTGGGGCGCGTTCTCCGTGATCGACCTCTTCCTGCTCAACGCCCTGACCATCGTGACCGAGTTCATCGGCGTCACCCTCGCGGTCGGCTACCTCGGGCTGCCGAGGACCGCGAGCGTCCTGGCGGCCGCGGCCGTCGTCGTCCTGGCCGCGTCCACCGGGTCCTTCCGGCGCTTCGAGCGCACCGCGGTCCTGCTGTGCCTCGGCTCGCTGCTGCTGATCCCCGTCTACCTGCTCGCCCACCCGGCCACCTCGCGCATGGCACACGACCTCACCACGCCCGGACTGCCGCACGGCGCCCGCCTGTCGGACGTGATGCTCCTGGTCATCGCGATCGTGGGCATCACCGTGGCGCCCTGGCAGCTGTTCTTCCAGCAGTCCTACGTCATCGACAAGCGCATCACGCCCCGCTTCCTGCGCTACGAGAAGGCCGACCTGCTGATCGGCATCGGCGTCGTCGTCCTCGGCGCGGCCGCCATGACGGGCTTCAACGCGGCCGCCTTCGCCGGGACCGGCGGCGCCGGGCACTTCACCGACGCGGCCGGGGTCGCGCACGGCCTGCGGGTCCACGCCGGCCGGCTCGCCGGCGTGCTCTTCGCCGTCGCGCTGCTCGACGCCTCGGTCATCGGCGCCTGCGCGGTGTCCCTCTCCACCGCCTACGCCCTCGGCGACGTGCTCGGCATGAGGCACTCCCTGCACCGCGGCATCAAGGGCGCGAAGGGCTTCTACGCGGTCTTCGCCGGGCTGGTCCTGGCCGCGGCGGCGATCGTGCTGGTCCCCGGCTCCCCGCTGGGGCTGCTCACCGAGGGCGTCCAGACACTGGCCGGGGTGCTGCTGCCGTCCGCCTCGGTGTTCCTCCTGCTGCCGTGCAACGACCGCGCCGTGCTCGGGCCGTGGGCCAACGGGCGGCTCACCAACGCGTTCACCTCCCTGGTGGTGGGCGTGCTGGTGACGTTGTCCGTCGTCCTCACCGCCTCCGTGCTCTTCCCCGGCATCACCTCGGGTGCGATCAAGGGCATCCTGGCCGGCGGCGCCGCCGCCGGCCTGCTGGCCCTCGGCTACGCCGAACTGCGCCGCCGGCACAAGGGCTGGTCCCGCACCGGCCGTGACGTCGACCGCGCCGGACGGGACACCTGGCGCATGCCGCCCCTCGCCGACCTCCCCGCGCCCCGGATCTCCAGCGGCCGCAGGATCGGGTTGACCGCCCTGCGCGCGTACCTGCTGCTCGCGAAGGCCCTGGTCGTCGTGCGGGTCGTCCAACTCGCCCTCGGCCGCTGACGCCCCGCCCTGCCGCCGCCGCAGACCCCGCCACCGGCGGCGGCAGCGAACGGGGTATACACCGGCCATGATCTATCACGTGGTACCCGCCGAGGACTGGCACGCCGAACCCGACCGCCCCTACACCCCGCCCTCCGTCGCGGCGGAGGGCTTCGTCCACTGCTCACCCGACGAGCCGACCACCCTCGCGGTCGTCAACGCCTTCTACCGCGCAGCCTCCCGCCCTCTGCTGGCCCTCGTCCTCGACGAGACGCGCCTCGCTCCCCGCCTCGCCTGGGAGGCCCCAACCCCTGTCCCACCCCCGGGAGTCCCCGAGGGAACCCTCTTCCCCCACCTCCACGGCCCCCTCAACCGCGACGCCGTCGCCCACGTCCTGACCGTCCAGTGGGACACGTCGGACCACGCGACCGGCCTGACAGCGGGGGACTGAGGGGTCGGGGTGCTCAGATGGTTGTCCAGGGGCGGAGTTTTTCGGGGTTGCGGACGACCCAGAGGCGTTTGACGCGGGCGTCGGCGATGTCGAAGGCGAACACCGTGACGATGACGCCGTTCCGGTGGGCCACCAGGCCGGGCTGGCCGTTGACCGTGCGTTCCAGGAAGGCCATGTCGTCGGGTCTGCGGCGGGCGATCTCGATCCAGGCGCGGGCGACCTGTTCGGCGCCCTCGATGGGGTGCAGGAAGGTGATGGCGAGGCCGCCGCCGTCGGCGATCGCCGTGGCGTCGGGGTCGAGCAGGGCGATGAGGGCGTCGATGTCCTTGGCCTCCCATGCCTGCTTGAAGTCCCGGACGACATGGGCGCGTTGGGCCGCCGGAGCCGCGGACGGCCGTGCGTCGCGGACGCGGCGGCGGGCCGAGGAGGCGAGCTGGCGGCAGGCCGCCGGGGTACGGCCGACGATCTCGGCCACTTCGGCGAAGGAGTGGCAGAAGACGTCGTGCAGGACGAACGCGACCCGCTCCGCCGGGGTCATCGACTCCAGCACGACCAGCAGGGCCAGGTTCACGGACTCGTCCAGGGTGACCCGGTCGGCCGGATCGGCGGTGCCGGCCGCCCGGCCGCCGTGCCACTCGGCCCGTTCGGGCAGCGGCTCGGGGATCCACTCGCCCACGTACGTCTCCCGGCGGGCCCGGGCGGAGCCCAGCAGGTTGAGGCAGATGCGGCTGGTGACCGTCGTCAGCCATGCCCCGGGCGACGCGACGGCCTCCCGCTGCCCCGGCGTCAGGGCGTACCAGCGGGCGTACGTCTCCTGGACGGCGTCCTCGGCCTCCGCCAGGGAGCCCAGCAGCCGGTAGGCGACGTTGATCAGCTGGCGCCGCTCGCTCATGACCGTGTCCAGACCCGGCTCGGGCCCGCCCTCTCCCGGCGCTGAACGGGTGCTCACGGTGTCCCCCTCGATCGTCCCCATCGGGCGTACCCCTCGGGCGTGTCCGCCCTCACCGGTCCGACAGGACAGCCCGCCCGAATGTGAGGCGGCGCGCCGGCCTGACATTCCGGGGCGCTGCGTTGTCGGACTCCTGAGACACATCCATCATCCAGAGAACAGGGAGCCCCGAGACCCCATGACCACCCCCGTGCCGACGACACGCTTCGCCGCCCCGGCCCCCGAGCGGCGCCTGGAGCGTGCGGCCGCCGCGCTGACCGCCCACGGCTTCACCGTGGAGATCCTCGACGACGCCGCCACCGCGCGCACCCGCGTCCGGGAGCTGCTGCCGGAGGGCGCCACCGTGTTCACCGGTGCCAGCGAGACCCTCCGTCTGTCCGGCATCGACGCGGACATCAACGAGAGCGGACGCTACGAGGCCCTCAAGCCCCGAGTCCTGGCCATGGACCGCGCCACCCGGGCCGACGAGATGCGGCGCCTCCTGGCCGGCCCCGACATCATCGTCGGCAGCGCCGCCGCCGTCACCGAAACCGGCTCCCTCGTCATCGCCTCCGGCAGCGGGAGCCAACTGCCCGCCTACGCTGGCGGCGCCGCCCGCGCGATCTGGGTCATCGGCGCGCAGAAGGTCGTCCCCGACCTGGCCACCGCCCTGCGGCGCGTCGAGGACCACTGCCTCCCCCTCGAGTCCGCCCGCACCCAGGAGGTCCACGGCCGGCCCAGCGCCGTCACCCGCCTCCTCGTCCTCAACGCCGAATATCTTCCCTCCCGCGGCACCGTCCTCCTCCTCCGCGAGGCCATCGGCTTCTGAACAGCCTCGGGTAAGGCGCACCCGGTGGCCGGTGGACGGTCAGTCCTCGAAGTAGGCATTGGCGACGGCGTAGGTGTTCTCGTAGAGGTGGTAGCGGGTGATCCGCCCGTCGCGCACGGTGGTGTGCAGGGCGAAGGCGGTGTCGATGTCCCGGCCGGTCCTCCGCACCTCGGAGACCATGCGGCCCACGAGCACGACGTCGTCGCCCTCGGCGACGACCTGGTGGAGCTCGAACTCCTTGGCCCGCACATGGGTCCGCAGCAGCTCGAAGAACGTGCGCATGCCCTCCGCCGAGTCGACCTCCGGCACCCGCGGGATGCCCGGAGGGTGGGGGATCGAGAACGACACGGAATCCGCGAACAGCGCCGCCGCCTCGGCGCTCCGGCCCTCGGCGAGGAGCGGGAACAAGCGCTGGACGGTCTGCGTCGGCGACTCTGTTGTCATGCGGGCCACGCTACCCGCCGGGCACGCACGGTGATCAGGACCGGTTGTCGGCCTGGAGCGCCCGCGCCGGGGCAGGCCGTCGCCGGCACGCCGTGCCCGAAGGGCGGTTGAGCCCGACTCCGCCGGGGCCCGCACACCCCGGAGGGCGGCTTCACAGGCGCGCCGCGCAGACCGCCAGGACGAGGAGGGACCAGGAGCAGAAGAGGGCGTAGGCGAGGAGCGCGCGGCCGCGGTCACCGGCGGCGAGCTGGCGGGCCAGCACCCAGCCGAAGAAGGCCGCCTCCGCTCCGGCGGCGATGACGCCGCAGGCCGGCCGCCAGATGCCGGCGAGCAGCAGCGCGGTGGCACCGGCGTGCAGAAGTCCGGCCGCGGGGAGCACCCATGTGTGGCGGCCCTCGCGCAGCCCGAGGCGGGTCAGGCCGTCCAGCCGTTCGACCCCCGGACCGAACCGCGTGAGCGCGGCCACCGCCGAGGGCACCACTTCGAGCAGCAGCAACGCGATCAGTACGGCACTCAGCGCGAACACCTCAGGCTCCTTCGCCGGTTGGGGCGGAAACGTCCGCCGAACGGGTCCCGCCCTCGTGACGGGGTCTGCGTCCCGCGGCCAGGAGGTGGCCGCCGACGCCGAGCAGAAAGGGCTCGTACTCCGTCCGCCGGACCGCGCCGTCGAATCCGCCGTCGCCCGGGGGACGTTCGCCAGGCGTCATGCCCGCACCGCCGCGACGATCAGGAAGTTGGGGAGGTGGACGTAGCTCTCGATGCCCGGGGTGGTGGACTGCTCGTCGCGGGCGAGGGCGGGGTCGAGGCCGGGTTCCGCGATCTCGCGCGGGTGGCAGCCGAGGGAGGCGAGTTCGTTGAGGTAGACGGAGAGGGGGCGGTGGAAGTCGGGGGCGTGGGTCTGCGCGATCTCGTACTCGTCCAGGTAGCGCGTGGTGCGGTAGGCGCCGTGTTCGCGCCAGGTGCGCAGGAGGAGTTCGAAGGCCGGGTGGTTGACGGAGAACACGAAGAGCCCGCCGGGCCTCAGGGGGCGGACGCACGCCCGCATGGCCGGCTTCCAGTCGGGCACGGAGGCGAGCACCATGCTGCAGACCACCGCGTCGAACGGACCGCCCAGGTCCGGGAGTTCGGCGAGGTCGGCCTGGACGAACCGGATGCCCTGCCGCAGGGCCGCCTCCTTCTCACGGGCGTAGCCGAGCATGGAGTCTGTGGGTTCGACGGCGGTGACCCCGGCCCCGCGGGCGGCGAGCGTGCGGCTGAAGTAGCCCTGGCCGCATCCGGCGTCGAGGACGCGCCGGCCGCTGACGTCGCCGAGCATGCGCAGCAGCACCGGGTTGACGAGGTGGCGCTTGGCGAAGTCGCCGTCGGGGTCGGCTGCTTCCATCGCCGCCCGGGGCATGGCGTTCCACCGCCGGATCGCGGCCTGATTCGTCGGGAGACTCCTGGTCACCGGGGGAGCGTAGTCAGACGGCGGTGCGGCCGCCTCTCCTTTTCGCGCCGCCGGGAAGCCCCGCACCCGCGGCCCCGGACCCGTTATTTCCCCGAGCGCGCGTAGCGCCCCGGCGTCGTCCCGAGCACCCGCCGGAAGTGGCGGGTGAGATGCGCCTGGTCGTAGAAGCCCGAGGCGACCGCCGTCTCGCGGGGCGGGCGGCCGTCGAGGAGCAGCCGCCGGGCGAGGTCGACCCGGCGGGAGACCAGGTACTGGTGCGGCGCGATGCCGTAGGTCCGGGTGAACGCCCGTACCAGGTGCGCCGGATGGGCGTGGACGAGGCGCGCGGCCTCGTCGAGGCCGATCCCGTCGGTGAGCCGCGCGTCGAGGAGGTCGCGCAGGTCGCGGGCGACACCCGGGCCGGGCCCCGGACGCACCGGGACCGCGTCGGGCCGCAGGTGGCGGCGCAGCCGCTCCCCGATCACGGCCAGCCGGCTCCGCGCCTCGAACCCGTCGCCCGGCCGGGCCAGCGCGGTGTGCAGGCGCGCCACCTGCCCGCGCAGGTCGGGGTCGGCGATGTCGGGGCGGTCCACGGCCGGCCCGATGAGCCCCTCGTCCAGGTGCGTCATGTCGAGGTAGACCACGCGCTTGCGGAAGCCGTGCGGGGTGGCGGGCGACCCGTTGTGCGGCACGTGCGGCGGGAGCAGGCTGACGGTGTCGCCGGGCGTCCCGTGCTCGTGGCGGTGGAGGTCGTAGCGGACGGCCCCGTCGTCGACGATCAGCAGCGTCCAGGTGTCGTGCACGTGCATCGGATAGGCGTGCTCGGTGAAGCGGGCGTGGAAGACCTCCACGACGCCCGCCACCCGCGGGCGCCAGGCGGAGACCTCCTGCCGCGGCAGCACGCAAAGAACGTACAAGACCCGCGCTGCTCCCGCCGCGCAGTCTCGGAGCATGAGAACCGAGAACGAAACCGGCGCCGGGACCGTCACCGCGGCCGGCCTCGAACCGTCCGCAGAAAAGCTCGCCGACACGCCCCGCCGACGCGGCCGCGCCCGTCCGATTCGACACGAAGATCGCCGTCGTCCTGCGCGAGGACCTGGAGACCTGGCAGCGGCTGAACGTGACGGCCTTCCTCGTCAGCGGCCTGGGCACGGCCCTGCCCGAAGTGATCGGCGAGCCGTACGCCGACGCCGACGGCACCGCTTACCTGTCGATGTTCCGCCAGCCCGTGCTGGTCTTCGAGGCGGGGAAGGAGACGCTGACCGCGGCGCACGGCCGCGCCCTGTCCCGCGCGCTGCCCCGGGCCGTCTTCACCGCCGACCTCTTCCGCACCGGCAACGACCGCGACAACCGCGCCGCCGTACGGGCCGTGGGCGCGGACCGGCTCGACCTGGTGGGTCTGGCCGTGTACGGGCCGCGCAACGCCGTGGACAAGGTGCTCAAGGGCGCGCGGATGCACCCCTGAACGCGGCCGCTGCGGCTACCGTTGCGGGAGGAGCGGCAGGAACGGCGGGAGCCGTCGGACCGAGGGGGTCGCGTGAAGCGAGTCGTACGGAACCTGATCGGTGTGAGCCTGGCGTTCCTCGCCGTCGGGGCCGCGATCGGCGCCGCGAGACACGGCGGCGGGCCCTTCGGCTACCTGCTGGCCCTCATCTTCGGGGCGGCCGCCGTGCGCACCTGGTACGCCCCGGGAGGCGGCGGCCCCCAGCAGTGAGCGGTACTCCCGGGGCGCGAGCCCGTAGGCGGTGCGGAAGGCCCGGGTGAAGTCGGCCGGGTGCCGGAAGCCCCAGCGGACCGCGATCTCCCGGATGGCCAGGGCGCGGTGCGAGGGGTCGGCGAGGTCCCGGCGGGCGGACTCCAGCCGCTGGCCGCGGATCCACCGCGCCACGGTGGTGTCCTGGTCGCGGAAGACCTCGTGCAGGTAGCTCACCGAGATGTGGTGCGCCGCCGCCACGCGCGCCGGGGTCAGCTCCGGGTCGCCCAGGTGGTGCAGGGCGAACTCCTTGACCTGGAGGGCGAGGACGCACCGCCGCCGCTGAGGGGACTCCTCGGCGGCCGTCACCCGGGCGACCAGCGTGCTCGCCAACTCCCGCACCGTCGCGCCGAGTCCGGGGGAGTCCGCGGGCCGCAGGGCGTCGGCGCGGCGGACGACGTCGGTGAGGAACGTCGCCATCAACCCGCCGACCGCGTCGCCGCGCGGCACCCGGAGCCCGAGCGCGCGGTGGAGCCGGCCGGCCGGGCGCAGTTCGGCCCGCGGGATCATGGCGGCCACGCCTACGTACGCCGAGCCGTCGCTCGCTTCGCGGAATGCGGTGCCCATCGGGTGCGAGGTGTCGTGGATGTAGAGGTCCCCGGGCGCGCACACGACGTTCCGCCCGGCCGTCTCCGCCAGCAGCGTCCCGTTCAAGGTGATCAGCAGGCACAGCGTCTCCGGGTCGGACCGCCGGATCAGCGCGGGAGTCCGCGACGTCTCCGACCGGCTGCAGTCCGCCTGCCACACCTGGAACCTGCCGAGCGGCACGACGTGTTGCGCCGAGCGGAAGCGGTCGGGGCGGTCGGTGGTGATGTCGAACGGCGCGAAGCCGTCCCGGACCAGTTCCTGCCAGTGGCCCAACCGCTCGTGGCCCGAGGCCGGTTCGCCCTGCACGGCGGTCTCCATCGACGGTGCCCTTCCTCAACTGCCCACCGGCCCCGGCCCGGGATGCTCCCCGCCGGAGGAAGCAAGCATGGAGGATCGCCGGCCGTCCCACCAAGGGGCGGCCGGCGACAGGCGAGGTCGTGAGGGTCGAAGGAAGGGCGGGCCCCGGCCCCCGGCCGGGATTCGCGGGGCACGCGCACCGGACCCCGGCGCCGAGACACCGAGGGCGGCCGGGGCGCCGCGTCAGTTCTGCAGCGCGTACTGCTCCCGGCGGCGGGAGCCGGCCGGCAGCCGGAACTCGCCCCCGGGCGTGGGTGCTTCGGCGGGGATGTCGCGGCTCTCGATGCTGTCCGCGCAGTTTTCCTGCGGCTCGACGCGGACCGTGCCGTCGGCGGCGGGCTCCGTCGCGGTCCACGCGTAGTCCCAG
Source organism: uncultured Actinomycetota bacterium (assembly GCA_963756705.1). GTDB lineage: Bacteria > Actinomycetota > Actinomycetes > Streptomycetales > Streptomycetaceae > Actinacidiphila. The sequence goes on from CAVWOS010000015.1 coordinate 1,176,762, forward strand.
GCGAGGTTGCGGCGTCTCATGGGTCGTCCTTTTCCCGGCCGGGCGTGGGCGGCCGGGCCGGACGCTGCTGGAGTCGGGGGCCCGGGCGGGCCGGACGGACCGGCGGTCGCGCGGCGGCACCCCGACGGGTGGAGTGGCGGGGCGTCAGGAGACCCGCCATGACCAGGGTGAACGACATCTCCACCGCTGTAATTAGCCAGGAGTCCACACTCTCTTGGCAATGCGTGCACTCCCGCGGCGAAGCGGCCTCGCCGGTCGCCCGCCGCGGAGCGGAATCCGCTCGCCCGGCCGCCGGGGGGCCGCTACCGTCGTCCGGATGACCGCCACCTCCAACGACGACCTCATCGCCGCCGCCGCGGCCGTGCTCAACCCCCACCGGGTGGGCGACCGCCTCTTCGGCGACGTCGGAGCCACTCTCGTCACCGACCGCAGCACCCGCTACTCGGGCGTCTGCATCGACACCGGCTGCGGCACCGGCTTCTGCGCGGAGCACGCCGCCATCGCCGCCATGGTCACCGCCGGCGAGTACCGGATCGCGAAGGTGGTGGCCGTCTGGCGCGACGACGCGGGCGCCCTCTACGTGCTCCCGCCCTGCGGCCGCTGCCGCGAGTTCATCCGTCAGATCGACCCCGCGAACCTCGACACCGAAGTGGTCCTGGCCCGCGACCGCGCCCCCCGCCTCCGCGACCTCCTCCCGGCCCACGCCTGGCCCACCCCGCTGGACTGACCGGGACCGGGCCGGCGTCCCCCGCGAAACAGGGGGCGCCGGCGCGGGGGTCAGAGGGGGAGGGCGAGGGGAGCCGTCGCCGAGTCCGGAGCGGCGATCAGCAGGAAGCGCTCGGCGTCCGGGGTGGGGAAGGCGAGTTCCACCTCGGCGGACCCGCCGGGGTCGAGGGTGATCCGGCGGAAGGCGACGAGTTCGCGCTGCCGGGGCCAGGTGGCCGAGGCGAGGCGGCGGATGTAGAGCTGGACGGTCTCGGTTCCCGGCCGGGGCCCGGTGTTGCGCAGTTTGACGCGGGCGGTGACGCGGCCGTCCTCCGCCGTCGCGGCGAGCTCCTCGTAGGCGAAGGTGGTGTAGCCGAGGCCGAAGCCGAACGGGTAGGCGGGGGTGCCCGGCTGGTCGACGTACGCGGCCTCGTGCCGGCGGGCGTTGTAGACCACCGGCAGCTGCCCGGAGGAGCGGGGCACCGACACCGGCAGCCGTCCGCTCGGGGCGGCCGCGCCGAAGAGGACCGAGGCCACGGCCGCGCCTCCGTCCGGGCCCGGGTACCAGGCGCACAGCACCGCGTCGCACAGCTCGTCCACGCCGCCGAGGGCGTGCGGCCGCCCCTGGACGAGGACGGCGACGGAGGGCGTCCCGGTCGCGGCGACCGCGCGGGCCAGTTCGCGCTGGGCCGGGTGCAGGGTGAGGTCGGCCAGGTCGACGCCCTCGCCGCAGGTCATCTCGGTGGGGCGGCCGTCGACGAGAACGGCCCCGGTGGCCGCGAAGGTGGCGTCCTCCTCGCGCGCGCTGCTCCCGCCGAGCACGAGGACCACCACGTCCGCCCACGCGGCGGCCTCCCGGGCGGCGTCGAGGCCGCCCGCCTCGGGCCCGACGAGTGAACAGCCGCGCACGTACCGGACCTCGGCCCCCGCCGCCGCGGCCCGCACCCCGTCCAGGACGGTGGTGCCGGTGCCCGGCGGCTGCGGGGCGGTGTAGTCGCCCGACTGGTGCAGGACGGAGTGCGCGTTGGGCCCGATGACGGCGATCCTCGCGGTGCCGGGCGCGAGCGGGAGCAGATCGCCGGAGTTGCGCAGCAGCACCAGCGAGCGCCGGGCCAGGTCGACGCTCAGGTCGCGGGCCGGCGGCGGCAGGGGAGCCTCGTCCGCCTCCGCCACGTAGGGCTGTTCGAACAGGCCGAGCCGGAACTTCAGGGTGAGCACCCGCCCGGCCGCGAGGTCCAGTTCCCGCTCCCCGACGAGGCCGTCGCGGATCGCCGCCTCCAGGAGCGTGTACGCCTCGTCCCACATGCTGAGGTCGACCCCCGCCCGCAGCGCCCCGGCCGCGGCCGTCAGCGGGTCGCCGGTCATCTCGCCGAGCCGGTCGACGGCGTGCGCGTCGGACATGACGATTCCCTCGAAGCCCCAGTCACGGCGGAGCAGGCCGGTGAGCAGGTCCGCGTTCCCGATGCAGGGGACGCCGTCGATCTCGTTGTACGCGGCCATGAACCCGGCGGCCCCGGCCCGCACCCCGGCCCGCGCGGCCGGCAGGTGGATCTCGGCCAGTTCGCGCGGGCCGAGCGGCACCGGGCCGGCGTTGTGCCCGCCCGCCCCCGCGCCCTGGGCGGCGAAGTGCTTGAGCACCACGGCTGCCTTGTCGGAGGGGATCGCGCCCGCAGTGCCGGTCGGCTCGCCCTGCATCCCGCGCACCACCGCCTCGGTGAGGACGGAGGCCAGGTGCGGGTCCTCGCCGAAGCTCTCCTCCGAGCGCCCCCAGCGCGGGTCCACGAGCATGTCGAGGGCCGACACCAGGGCGATGTGCCCGCCGCGGGCCCGCAGTTCCGCGGCCACGTGCGCGGCCGCCGCCTCGTACGCCCGCGGGTCCCAGGACGAGGCGACCGCCAGGTTCACCGGCAGCACGGTGCTGTCGAGGGCCTGGTGGCCGTGCGGGCACTCCTCGACCATCAGCACCGGGATGCCCAGCCGGGTGTTCTCCCGCACCCACCGCTGCACCGCGTTCGCGGCCCGCGCGGCCGACCCCGCGCCGATGCCCGTCTCCGGCGTCCGGCCGGACCACGGATCGGACCGCTGGAGCCCGTAGAGGGCGCCCATCCCGCCCCAGCGGGCGACCTCGTCGGTGAAGACGCCGGTGAGCCGGACGCCGTCGCCGTCCTTCTCCAGGGCGTGCCAGCCGTACAGCCGCTGGTTGAGCTGGCCGATCTTCTCGTCGGTCGTCATCCGGGCGAGCAGGTCCCGGACCCGTTCCTCGATCGGCAACCGCGGCTGCCGGTAGGGCGGGAGCGTCATCGTGGTTCCTCGGGTGCGAGTAGTGCCCCGCCGCGGCTGCGGACGACCGGGTTCGCGCCGGTGCCCCGGGGTCCACCGGAGGCCCGGGCGCTGCGGGTTGAGGGCTTGACATCGTTGTCAGTTGGAGGCCGTACGAGTTCGCGCCCGCGTCGAACGTGCCCGCGCGTCGAACCGTACTGTTCCGGCCGCCCGACCACCAGCCCCGTCCTGCGGAGCGGTCGGCCGGACGCCCGCGCGCGGGGCGGGGGAGAGGCCCGTCCGCGGGGCGCGCGGACGGGCCGTGACGGCCACCGGCCGCTGACCGTGCGGGAGTTCGCGCGGAGCCCGAGCGAACCGTGGTCGGAGGCGGGGCGGCCAGAGCGGGGCGCGGGTCGTCCGTCAGGAGCGGTGGGCCAGGGCGCGGCGCAGGTCGTCGAGGCCGTCGGCGAGCTGGCGGTGCAGGGCGGGCGTCAGGTCGGTGCGGGCCAGGCACGCCTCGGCCGCGCGGACGGTGTCCTGCTCGGCCGCGCCGGCGGGGAAGAGTCCGCGGCCGAGCGCGAGGGTCGCCGCCCCGCCGCGCTCGCCGACCGCCGGGATCTGCTCGAAGTACCGCCGGACGTACGCCCGTTGCGTCTGCGCCGATCCCGAGCGCCAGAAGCCCTCCGCGGACGCGGTGAGCAGGCGGTTGGAGAGGGCGTCGGGCCTGAACATCCGCTGCCATGCCCGTTCCTTGGCGTCGTCGTCGGGGAGCGCGGCGAGGGCCCGGGCGGCGCCCTGCTCGCCGGTGTCGCTGGAGTCGGCGGCGAGTTCGGCGGCGATCCGCCGCTCGTCGGCCGATCCCGCCGCGGCGAGCGCGGCCAGCGCGGCCCAGCGCAGGTCCGCGTCGAAGAGCACGCCCTCGGGCAGGTCGCGCCCCTCCAGCCAGCCGGCGAGCCGCGCGAGCGGGCTCGCCCCCACCGCGCTGCCGATCACTCCGCGCACGGCGGCGATCCTCAGGCCCGGCCCGGCCTCCGGACGCGCCAGCAGCGCGCTCGCGGCCTCGCCCAGGGCGGCCAGCGCGGCGGGCCGCTCCCGCGGGGCGAGGTAGCGGGCGACGACGTGGGGCTGGGCGAAGGCCAGCACCGCCTCCACGACGGCGTCCGAACTCTCGGCCGGCAGGTGGTCCGAGACCAGGCGCAGGTACGCGGCGGCCGGCATCTCCGCGCTGCGCACCAGGTCACGGGCGTGCTCCCACAGCACGGCGCGGGCGAGCTCGTCCCGGACGTCGGAGAGCGAGGACGCGACGGTGGCCGCCGAGTGCGCGTCCAGCCGGATCCGCGCCCAGGTGAGGTCGCCGTCGTTGGGCAGCAGCAGGGCGGGGCGCGGGGCACCGGCAAGTTCGGGCAGCGGCGTCCGGCCGCCGGGCGCGACCTCGGCGTCCAGCCGCCGCCGCGCGACGAGGCCCCCGCCGTCCCGCTCGTACACCCCGATCCGCGCCCGGTGCGGGCGGCTGCCCTCGTTGACCAGCGTCGCGGACGCGATGACGCCGTCCGCCGCCTCGACCTCCATCCGCAAGGTGTCCACGCCGGTGGTGCGCAGCCACAGGTCGGCCCAGCCCGGCACGTCGGGACCGTCGGCGGAGGACAGGGCGGCGAGGAAGTCGTGGAGGTCCGCGTTGCCCCACCGGTGCGCGGCGAAGTACCGGTTGAGGCCGGCGAAGAACGCCTTGTCGCCCATCCAGTGCACCAACTGGTGCAGGGAGGCGGCGCCCTTGGCGTACGCGATGCCGTCGAAGTTGGCCAGCGCCTCCGCGATGGAGGCCGCGCCGGTCGCCGCGACCGGGTGGGTGGTGGGGCGCTGGTCGGCGTCGTAGCCCCAGGTCTTCCCGAGCGCGGAGAACAGCGTCCAGGCGCCGGTGAAACGGGTGGAGTCGGCGGCGATCCGGTAGCCGAGCATCTCGGCGAAGGACTCGTTCAGCCACACGTCGTCCCACCAGCTCATGGTGACCAGGTCGCCGAACCACATGTGCGCCATCTCGTGGCACACCACCATGGCCCGCCGGGCGCGCTGCGCGTCGGTCGGCGCCGAGCGGTAGAGCATCTCGTCCCGGAAGACGACGCAGCCGGGGTTCTCCATCGCGCCCCAGTTGAGCTCCGGGACGAACGCCTGGTCGTAGCCGCCGAACGGGTAGCGCTCCTCGAACAGTTCGTGCAGCCGGTCGAGGGAGGCCCGCGTCACCTCGAACAACTCCTCGGCCTCGCGGTCGAGTTCGGCGGCCAGCGAGCGGCGGGCGTACAGCCCGAGCGGGATGCCGTCGTGCTCGGAGCGCACCGCGTGCAGCGGCCCGCCGACCAGCGTCACCAGGTAGGTGGAGATCGGGCCGGCCGTCGGGGCGATCTCCCAGCGGCCGTCGCTGAGCCGGCTGCTGCTGCCGTTGCCGATCACCGTCCACCCCTCGGGGGCCGTGACGGTGAAGGAGAACGGCGCCTTCAGGTCCGGCTGGTCGAAGCAGGCGAAGAACTTCGGGGCCAGGTCGGGGCCGCAGCTCCCGAACACGTACCTCTCGCCGTCCGCCGGATCCGTGAAGTGGTGCAACCCCTCGGCGGTGCGCGAGTACGCCATGTCGGCCTCGACCACCAGCTCGTTCTCGGCCGCCAGCGCGGGCAGCCGCAGCCGGTTGCCGTCCAGCGAGGCGGGGTCGAGCGGCCGTCCGTTGAGCTCGGCGCGCAGCAGCGCCTTCGGCTCGATGTCGACGAAGGTCTCCGCACCGGGCCGTCCGCACCGGAAGCGGATCACTGTCGTGCCGCGGAATCCGTCGCCGTCGGTGAGGTCCAATTCGACGCGGTAGGAGACCACGTCGAGGAGGCGGGCACGCTCTTCGGCTTCGGTACGCACGAGTGCAGGCATTCCCGCATGCTGGCGCAGGGCCCGGCAGCCGGACAAGCGGGTTCGCCGTGGGCCGATTCGCGTCGCGGGGGTTGTTCCCGAGGCCGGGCGAGAAGCGGAGGCGTACGCGGGACCCCGCGCCGGGGCATGCCGCGCGGACCGCAAGGTTGCCCATGGCGGGGATCGTCGTGGGCGGGCCGGCCGCATTTCCCTTTCGGCCCAGAGAGGCGAATCCGCCCCGCCGACAACTCCCGTCGCACGCGCGGGGAATTCCGGCGCGGAAAATCCGCCGACGGGTGACCGGTATCCTGCGCGCGAATGCGAGAGTCGGTACACTTTTCGCAAAGAATCCGGTCGCCCGGTTCTGTTCTTCGTGTTTCCCGGGGGGGATGTCATGGCGGCTCCGCGCGACTCCCGATTAGCCGTCGCCGCGTGCACGGTCCTGTGCGTCGCGGTGGGGCTGACCGTGGAATGGGGCGTACGCGCCCACCCGTCGGCGGTGCTCGCGGAGGAGCCGCGGTTCGTGACGGCGGCGCCGGCCGCGCCGTCCTCGCCCCCGCCGCGGGACGGTACCGCGGAGCCCGTGAAGAACGCCCCTTCCCATCCTTCGAGCCCATCCAGCCCCACGTCCTCCGGATCGACGACCGGCGGGGACGACGGCGGCACGGGGGCAACGGGCGGGTCGGGAGCAGGGGGGAATTCCGGCGGTTCGACGGCCGGTCAGTCCGGCGGGGGGACAGGTGGCGGCTCCTCGGGCGGCGGCACGGGGACGAAACCGGGTGGACCGACCGGCCCGCACGGCTGCGGATCCCCGCACGGCGCCCGCGGATTCCAGGCCGCATTCGTCTATCCCTGCGACAACTCCGTCGTCCCGGTCTATCCCTGGCCGATCATTCACGTGCCGGAATACCCGACGGCGAGCGACGGCGCCCTCGCATTCGTGCAGACGGTGCTCACCGACACCAAGGGCGCGATCAAGGAACGTCCGACGTTCGCCCTCTTGGACGGCGGAATCTCCGCGGCGACCAATCTCGGGCCGCGGGCGGACATGTGGACCCACGACGTCATGGTCGGCCGCCCGTGCGTGCACGACCGCGGCCGGACCACGTTGAGCGTGTACCTGCTGACGCCGGCCGGTGAACGGGAAGCGGAAGGGACCTGGAAGTCGGGTCAGCCCATCGCCCGGATGCCCGCGGGCAGCGCGCTGCTGGACCAGGTGACGGTCAACCGGCGCGACAACGCCCCCTGTGTCTCCGGCCCCACGCCGAGCGACCCGCCGACGTCCACCACACCACCGGCCGGTCCGCCGACGACGACCCCGCCGCCCGTGACGACGTCGCCGCCGGACGACCCGCCCACCACGCCCCCGAGCACGCCGCCGACCACCACCGTGCCTCCGACGACGCCCCCGACCACGCCGGGGACGCCTCCGCCGACCACCTCGGTGCGGCCGCCCACCACGCCTCCTCCCTCGTCGTCCCCGTCGGCGGCGCGGGCGGACGCGCCGCGGCCCGGCGCCGTACCGGCCGGTCCGCGCTGACCCGCGCCCGGCCCGCACCCCCGCACCCCGCATCCACCCCGGCGCCGAAAGGACGATCCCGCATGCCGGAAACGCCCGAACACCAGCAGCAGCCCGCCGAGAACGACGCGGACGCCACCTCGCTCGTGCACCTGTCCGGCTCCGGCGCGGACGCGGCAGGGGCGGCGCCCGCGGGCCCAGGGAACGGCACCGACGGCGGCGACGCCTCCGGGAGCGGACCGGAGGGGACCCGACAGCCAAGGCCCCGACTGCGGCCGGTGCTGATCGCCGGGGCCGTTCCGATCGCCGTCGCCCTCGTCGGTCTCCTCGGGACGATGGTGACCCTCGTCCTCAAGCACGACTCGAACTCCGACGGGACGAACTCACAATCCGGATCCTCGCCCACGATCACGATCACCACCACCGGCGGACCCACCCCGTCGCCCTCCCCGACCGCCGTCTCCGACCGGACCTGCGTCGCCAAGCCGAAGAAGGTGCACGGCATCAGCGCCGCCTTCGTCGCCCCGTGCACGGGCGACAAGGTCAACGCGCCCGATTTCGACGCGACCTTGGCCGTGCCGACGTACCCGGCGGACGACGGTTCCGACGGAAGCGTCTGGGTCTTCGTCAAGATCCTCAACAACGGGATGGGCGGGCCGCTCAACGACCCGCCGATGTACGCCACCTACCCAGTGCGGCCGGGCACCGCCAGGTCCTTCACCGCCACCACCTGGACGAAGGACCTGATGGCGTACCAGACCTGCCACGACTACGGGAAGGCGCAAGTGCTCACCTATTGGCTGTCGGCGCACGACAAGGCCGCGATCGGCAGTTGGAAGCCGGGCAAACCCGTCACCCTCCCGCACGACGTAGTGCTGCTCGACTCGGTGCTGGTCAATGTCGAGGCCACCTGCTGAGACGGCTCTCCTGTTCCCGGTCGGCGCGCTCCGACCGGGAACGGGCCGCGCCGGCGGCGGCCCGGTCGGCCAGATCGGCGGCCCGTTCGGCGTCCGCCTCGCTCGCCCGCGCGGGAGGGACGTAGAGGACGCTGTCCACCAGCGCCGCGAGGTCCCGCAGCGGCGGTACGTCGGTCCCGGTGGCGACCTCGCGGGCCGTCGTCGCCGCGCCGACGGGGTGGCCGGTGGCCCGCAACGCCCGCTGCCACGACGCGAGGACGTCCTGCCGCGGGTCCCGCGGACTCTCCGCTGACGGTTCGCCCGGCCCTCCGCGGCGTCTGCGCAGCCACAGGGCCAGCAACCCGGCCGCCGCCACGGTCAGGACGCCGACGGCGACCAGAAGCCGCGGCCACCACGCCGACGCGTGCCGGTCCTTCGGCGGGTGCGGCCCCGGTGAGCGGGACGCTCCGCCCGTCGCGCCGCCCATTTGGGACTTGTGGCCGCCCGCGGCCCGTTCGGGCCGCGGCCAGTAGTCCACCCACGCGCCGCCCGCGAAGGCGACCTGCGGCCAGGCCGCGGCGTCGCCGCCCAATACGTCGAGCCGGCCGTCCTTGCCGACCGCCCGCCGCGGTGCGAAGCCGGCCACCACCCGGCTCGACGCCCCCAGCATCCGGGCCGCGAGCGCGAAAGCGGTCGCGATCTGGTCGCCGGTGCCGCGTCCCGCGCGCAGGGCGGTGGCGACCGCGGCACAGCCGTCGCCCGGCGGGGCGGTCGTGTCGGGCACGGCGGTCGCCGAGAGGAACTGCTCCAGCCGGGCGAGCCGCTCCGCGAGCGTCCCCTCGTCGTTCACCCGGGCGACCAGGGACCGCAGTTCGGGGTCCGCGCACGCGGTGACGGCGGGCACGGCGACCGGTCCGCCGGTCGGGGGCGCGGGCGCGGCGAACGTCAGCGTGTACGAGGTCCCGGCCAGGGGAGTGCGCAGCGCTTCCGCGCGGCGGTCGAGACGGGTCCCGGCCGGCGATGCCGCGCGCACACCGAACGGGTGCGGCACCAGCCGTTCGGGGTGCGCGAGCCGCACTTCGACGGTGGCGCCGTCCGCCGCGCGGGGCAGCGGGGTGAGCGCCGGCGCCGCCCGCCAGCCCGTCGCCGGGGCGTAGGTGTCGTAGGCCAGCACCGGCCACAACCGCGCGGCGTCGCCCGGCGCCTCGGCGAACCGCGCGTGCAGCACCGTGCGTCGCGGCTTCGCCGCCCACTGGGGCAGCCGCGACAGCGGGTCCGTCTCCGGCGGTTCGACGCGGTGTCCGCGCACGACCTCATGACGGTGGCCGTACGGCGGCAGCGGGACGAACGCCGCGCCCGCCGCGACGCAGGCCGCCGCGAGCGTCGCGGTCACCGCTCGGCCCGGCCCCACCGCCCCTCCCCGGCGCACCGCCGCCAGCACCGCGACGACCAGCGCGGTGACGAAGGCGGCGAGGGCCGCCCCCCGCACACCCGAACCGCTCACGCGCGTCCTCCTCTTCGCTCGGTCCGTGCGTCGGATCGGGGTACGGCTCCCGGCCGCCGGGCCGGTCCGGGCCGCGTCGGGCCGCTCCCCGGGAGCAGTTGAGGGTGTGTGCTCCGGTCGTGGCGCGTGGCGCGTGGCGCGTGGCGCGTGTCGCGGGACGGGTGTGGGTCGTCGGGTCGCGTGCGGGACGGTTCGTGGGCCCAACTCGTCGCTGGGCGGGAGCTGTTCACGGGGGACCCGTCGTCGTGCGGGGACGGGTCGGTCGGGCGGGCGCGCCGAGGGCGTCCAGGGACGTGAGGTCGTCCAACGAGGTGACCCGCAGGACGCGGAAGCCGGGTGCCTGGCGGGGCGCGGGCGGTGGGGCGCCGCCGGGGGAGGCGTGCAGGCAGAGCATTGTGGCCCAGCGCGCGCTGAGCGCGGAGAGCAGGGGACGCCACTGCGCGGGATCGGCCGGCGTGGCGAGCACGGCCAGCGCTCCGCCGCCCGCGGTCGCGGCGAGCCGGGCGAGGGCGGCGGACGAGGTGCCGGCGCGCGGCCGTAACCGCGCGAACAGGTCCAGCACGTCGTCGGCGGCACCGGGCGCCGGATCGACCCGCCGCGGCGACTCGCCGGCTGCGCCGACCCCGCCGAGTACGACAGGACGGCCCGACGCCAGGACGCTCACCGCCACCGAAGCCGCGCAGTCGACGGCCGTCTCGAACGCCTCGCCGCCCGTTGCCGGATCGAGCAGGACCACGGTCGGGGCCGAGCCGCCGCCGCGCAGTTCCCGCACCTGGAAGGAGCCGGCCAGCAGGGTGCCGCGCCAGTCGAGGAGCCGCAGGTCGTCGCCCGGGGTGTACGGGCGGGAGCCGTGGATCTCGAACGCCTCGTCGGTGTCCAGCCGGGCCGCGCCCGTGGAGTGTGCGGCGTGGGCCTCGGCGACCCAGGGCAGGTCGGCCACGGTGCGCGGGCGGACGGTGAACGGCGCGGAGGCCGGCGACGGGGCGGTGCGCCGTACCGCCAGACCCAGCGCGTCACGGTACTCGGCGACGGCCGGGCCCAGCCGCCACACGCCGCGCGGCAGCGCGGGCACTTCGGCCGACCAGCCCCGTCCGCGGACGGCGATGCCCTCCGGCTCGCCGTCGGGCGGGCCGGGCAGCGTGCTGTGCAGTGCGCCGTGCACGACCAGCGGGGCCGTTCGGCCCGACGGGCCGTCAGGGGCGTACGCCACGGCCAGCGGCTCGCCCCGGACATGAGCCGGAGCGGGCGGCGGGTCGGCAACCACCCCGGCGTGCCGGCCCACGCGCAGGCTCGTCCACGCGGCGACGCATCCGGTCAACGCGACCGCGCCGAGGGCGAACACGGGGCTCCATCCGCCCGCGCCCCCCAGCACGAGCCCTACCGTCCCCGCACCGGCCGTCCACCGCCCCAACTCGGTCAACCGCACCTCAGCCCGCCCCGACCGCCCGGTCTCCCGCTCGCCGCCGCCTTGTTGTGCCGTCGCCCGCCCGGCTTCGGCCGACGGAGTCCTGGACCGACCCGACCGGCCCCCGGCCGTTCCGGCGCCGGCCCGTCGCACCGCACTCCGTCCCGGCCCGGACTGCCGTGCCGCCCCCGGCCCCGACGCGCCCGCGACCGTCCCGGCGCCCACCGGCTGTGTCGCCGCCCCTCCGGGCTCGGCCGACCGCCCTTCGTCCGAGCCCGACCGGCCCCCGGCCGTTGCGTCGGCGGCTCGCCGTCCTGCCGTGGAGGGCCCCACTTCGCCCGGAGCCGTTCGGGGTTCGGCACCCCCGTGCCGCCCGCTCTTCGCGTTCATCGCCGCCCCGCCTCTTCCCGTGCGGGGGAGTTCACGGCGCGCATGCCGCGTGCTCGGGGGCGGGGACGCGGGTCAGGAGGTCGCGGAGGACGGCCGCGGCGCCGCCTTCCGCGCGGGCGGAGGGGACGAGGCGGTGGGCCAGCACCGGGACGGCGAGCTCTTGGACGTCCTTGGCGTCGGCGTGGCCGCGGCCGTCGAGGAAGGCGCGGGCGCGGGCAGCCGCCACCAGGGCCCGGGTGGCGCGGACGCTCACGCCGCCGGTCAGCGCCTCACTGGCCCGGGTCGCCTCGGCGAGCGCCACCGCGTACCCGACGAGCGTGTCCGTGGCGGCGACGGCCGCGAGCGCCTCGCGGGCGGCGAGGACGTCCGAGGCGCTCAGGTCCGGCGGCTCGAGCCGGTCGGGATCGGCGAGCCGGCCCGCGGCGATCTCCACCTCGGCCGCGCGGGAGGGGAAGCCCACCTGGACTCCCGCCAGGAACCGGTCGAGTTCGGCCTCCGGCAGCAGATAGGTGCCGTGCAGGTCGACCGGATTCTGGGTGGCGACGAGGAAGAAGGGATCGGGGAGCTCGCGGGTCGTCCCCGCGACGGTCACTTGGCGCTCCTCCATCGCCTCCAGGAGCGCGGACTGGGTGCGGGGAGAGGCCCGGTTGATCTCGTCGGCCACCACTACGTGGGCGAACAGCGGCCCGTGCCGGAAGGGCGCAATGCCCCCGGTGAGCAACGGCTGTTCGTAGCCGGTGACTTCGGCCGGTAACAGGTCCGGCGTGAACTGGATTCGCCGCCACGCCTCGGTCCCCGGCGCCGGGGCCAGCGCGCCGGCGATCGCCCGCGCGAGCGTGGTCTTGCCGCTCCCCGGCGGGCCCTCGACGAGCAGGTGCCCGCCGGCCAGCAGACAGATCACGGCGGTCTCGACCACCGCGCGCTGCCCGGTGAACGACCGCTCCACCCGGTCCACGAGCCCCGTGCGCAGCCGCTCGGCCCAGTCGACCCCACCGGCCGTGGTCACAGCAGTCATCGGCCCCCCTCACCTCGCCCGTCGCCTCCGGGCCCCGGCAGGACGGCCGGGCCCCGGCGAGCCGCCCGCGGCAAGCTCGCCGTGACCACGACTTTACCCTCCGCCACCGACAGTGCGTGCGAAAGGCGACATTCCCGCCCGTCTCACCCGTCCCACCGGCCCGCCCCGGTCCGTGCGGTCCCACGGCCGTGCGCGGACCCGCACGGCCCCGGGTCCTACCCCTTCGTCTCCGCCGGTTCCCCCGCCCGCGCGGGCTCCTCCGCGTTCTTCGCGTCCTCCGCCTCCTCCGGCTCCCAGCGCAGGAGGTCGCCCGGCTGGCAGTCGAGCACCTCGCACAGGGCGGCGAGCGTGGTGAACCGGACCGCCATGGCCCGTCCGTTCTTGAGGACGGCCAGGTTGGCGGGCGTGATCCCGACGCGTTCGGCCAGTTCGCCCACTGACATCTGCGGCGGGCCGGCACCACGTCGATGTCGCGTTCTACGGCGAGTCGGCGCTCAAGCGGTTCGACCGCGACGTCGGCTCCCAGCCCGGCGCGCGGTACATGGTCGTGCTGCTGGGCATCAACGACATCGTGCAGCCCGGCCTGCTCGCCCCGGCCTCGGAGGCCGTGACGGCCGAGGACCTGATCGGCGGGTACGAGCAGTTCATCGCCCGCGCGCACGAGCGGGGGCTGCGCGTCTACGGTGCGACGATCACCCCGTTCGGCGGCACCGGCCCGCAGGCGTACACCCCCGAGCGGGAGGCGACCCGGCAGGCCGTCAACACCTGGATCCGCACGAGCGGTTCGTACGACGGCGTGATCGACTTCGACGCCGCCCTGCGCGATCCGCAGGATCCGCGCCAGATCCTCGCGGCCTACGACAGCGGCGACCACCTGCACCCGAACGACGCGGGGACCCAGGCCATGGCCGACGCCGTTCCCCTGGGCCTCTTCAAGTAGCGATCCGAAGGCGGTGGACCCGGTGCTCCTCGCACCGGGCCCACCGCCACTCCCGTTCTACCGGCGCCCCGCCGGCCCGCCCAGCGCGCCGGTGACCACCCCTGGCACAAGCGCGGCCATCACCTCCGGCGGCAGGGACACCCGGGCGTCCCGCGGATTTCCCGGCCGCACGCGAGCGCCGGTCCGGCGGCGGGTCGGGGGAGGTCAGGCGGCCGGTGGCGGTGATGACGAGGGTGCCGTGGGCGCCGAGGTAGTGGCGGCAGGTGCCGGTGTCGGCGTGGTGCATTCTCAGCCACCCGGTGGCGTCGAGGACGGTCCTGCCGTCGGACTTCGTCATGAGCACGCGCACGCTGTAGGCGCCCGGTTCCGTGAGCCCGAGGTCGAGCTTCGGCAGCGGACCGAGGGGGAGCAGCCGTCGCTCCATCTCAGCCGTGCCGCACGGGTACTCCCGTCCGAACACGCAGGTGCTGATCTCCGCCACGGTGCCCGGATGCGCCTGGACGAACGCGTCCGCCTGCACCGACGCGCCGCCCGCCGTCACGATCAGCGGACAGGCCCGGCCGCCCGTACCGTCCCCGCAGCCGCCGGCCGTCAACGCGACGGTCATTGCCAGCAGACCGCACACACCCGCTCTTCTCGCCCCCGAGGTCCCCATGGATATCTGACGGAGCATCAGCTGACTTGGTTCCCGTCCCGGCGGAAGCGGTTCAGGGCGGGGAGCAGTTGAACGGAGGCTGGTGCCGGCGGGGGCCGGCCGCTTGTCTGGTGGGCGTCCTCGTGACGCCCACGCGGGGGGCGCGCGTCGGGGAAAGCGGCCTCCGCGGAGGGGTGCGGAGGGGCGGCGCCCAGGTCGGGCCATGTCTGGTTCTGGTGGGTCGCGTTGGGCTCTGGAGTATTGGATCCGGCTTGTCGGGGCAGCTTGGAAGCATGGGTTCCGCCGGGTGGGGCCAGTGCGTCGAGGCGGTGCTCAAGCGCTTGTTGAGGCCCATGTGATCTCTGTGGTAGGAGAGGCGTGGAAGAGCGGGTAGTGGGCATGTGTGCATCGGCACGGAGGCGGCGTCGGCTTCCCGTGACCGGTGTCATGGTCCGTCATGACCGAAAGGCAGTGCACTGATGAACGCACCGGTGGCGACTTCACCGACGAGTACGCATTCCACCGATTACCGCCGTGAACTGGCGATCAACCTCGTTCTCAATCTCATCGCGCCCACGGCCCTCTTCTACGGCCTGCGCGCCTCCGGGGTCGACCAGTGGTGGTCGCTGCTGCTGAGCGCGATCCCGCCGACCGCCCGCGCGGTGCAGACGATCGTCACCAAGCGCAAGGTCGACGTCCTGGCGGTCTTCACCCTGAGCATCCTGGTCTTCAGCGTCGCCGTGTCGTTCGTCTCCGGCAGCCCCCGCTTCCTGCTCGCCAAGGACGGCTGGATCACCGCGGTGATCGGCGCGTGGATCCTCGGCACCGTGCCGCGCAAGCCCTTCCTGTTCCAGGTGGTGCACACCCTCCTCTCGCCGGCCGCCCGCGAGCGCGCGGAGATCAACTGGCGTGACTCGCCGACCTACCGGCACGTCCTGCGGGTGACGACCACGATGTGGGGCACCGTGCTCATCCTGGACGCCGGTGTCCGGATGGTGCTCGCCTACACCCTGCCGGTCGACAAGGTGCCGCTCATCGGCGGCCTGCAGTTCATCGCCGTCTACCTCGCCCTGGAGACCATCACCCGGCTCTACGCCCGCCGCAAGAGCGTCGCCACCGCGGTGGAGGCGGAGTCCGGCCAGAAGTACATGGCCGGCTGACGCCCCGTCGTACCGGCCCGGCGGCCGTCCCCGTCACGCAGGTGGCGCGGACGGCCGCCGAGTTGTTGGTGCGGTGCCGCCCGGACACGAGAGCTGCTCAGCCGCCGTAGTCGTACACCGTGACGTCCACGCCCCGCCGCACGAGCCGCTCGGCGACCAGCGGCTCGACCCGCTCCCATTTGCCGCCCGCCAGCCCGCAGCCTATGCGGGGCATGTGCACCGAGGCGCCCAGCTCCAGCGCCCGGTCCGCCAGGCTCCTCAGCCCGGTGTCGATCGCGTCGTACCGCACGGGCACCCCGTTGCTGCCGGTCCGGGTCCCGTGCCGGCCGACGAGATTGGCGACCCACACGTAGCCGCCGACCCGGACGAGCTGGAGGGCGCCCAGGCCGAAATCGTCGCCGGCCCGTTCGCGGTGCCGGCGGCGGTAGGCCTTCTCGGGTTCGGGCCAGCGGCGCGAGAGCGCGAGCACGAAGCCCTTGCCCCAGCCGCCCTGATCGTTGCAGCAGTGCGCGATGATCTTGAGGCCCTTGCCGTGCGGCGCGGTCGCGTCCCCCTGGACGTAGACGATCTCCCCCATGATCGAAACGTACAGGTGTTCGGTTCTCCGGTGGCGGCATTTGATCGGGCGACACGCGGGCGCGGCCCGGACCACCGGGAGGTTCCGGGGTCCGGGCCGGGAGTTCACGCCCGCGCCGTCGGCACCCAGCTGCCGTGGAAGCCGAGCGGCACCGTGCGCGGAAGGTGGACCCGGGCCAGCGGGGCGCCGGTGAAGTCCCGCGCCGCCAGGATCACCAGGTCGCCGGCGCCGCGGTCGGGGTTGTGCACATAGGACAGGATGTAGCCGTCGTCCTCGGCGCGGCCGTGCTCGGCCGGCACGAACACCGCCTCGCTCGCGGCGGAGTCCTTCGGGAAGCGGTGCACCTCGGTGGTGCCGCGCACCAGGTCGTGCTTGAGCAGGGCGTTGGAGAAGGTCTCGTCCGGCGGAACACCGTCGACCGTCTCGTAGGCCCGCCACATCGCGGCGGCGGTGGCGGCGTACCCGAAGCGGTGCCGGCGGGAGACCAGTGACTCGCGCACCCGGGGGAACTCCTGCGGCCGCCCGTCGATCCGGCTGGTGCGCACCCGCCCGTGCCGCAGGTCGACGGTGCAGCGCTCCAGGTACGGCGTGCCGAGCGCCGACGGCCCGTCGCACCCCCGCCCGGTGACGAAGAAGGGCGAGGGGAAGCCGGTGAAGTCGACGACCAGGGACTCGCCGTCGTCGTAGGCGTTGAGCGTGTGCGAGTAGTACGTCCCCGGATCGGCCTCGAACCAGCGGACCGGCCCGCCCGACCGCGGCATCACCCCGATCCTGGCCGGGTGGGCGTCGTTCCAGGAGTACGGCACCAGCGCCCCGGCCTGCGCGGCCGCCGCGTCGAAGGTCACCGGCGTGTCGAAGACCACCACGTACCGCTCGGTCAGCGCGAAGTCGTGCATCATCGGGCTGTCCGCGACCGGGATGCGCGTGGTGCGCACGACCCGGCCGGTGTGGTCGATGACCAGGTGCCGCACGTGGTTCCACGTCGGGTAGTACGCGATCGCGTGCAGTTCGTCCGCCCGCTCGTCGTACTTGGTGTGGGCGGTGAAGGCGCCCTTCAGCGAGCCGCCGAAGTCGAACGGGCCGGCGGTGGCCAGCTCCTCGTCGAGCTCGTAGGGGGCCGGGCCGCTCTCCTGGAGGGCCAGCACCCGTCCCTTCCAGCCGATCACGTGGGTGTTGTTCGCGAAGTCGTCGGCGGGCGCCTGCCACGGGTAGGGCTCGCCGAGCTTGGCGGCCACCCCGGTGGAGCGCACCCAGCGGTTGCGGTACCACTCGGCGCGGCCGTCGCGCAGCCGCACCCCGTGCACCATGCCCTCGCCGAGCATCCAGTGGTGCGCCCGGGGGTCCTCCAGCCCCAGCACGTTGGGCCCGTTGCGCAGGTAGCGCCCGTCGAGTTCGCGCGGGACGCGGCCGGTGACCGGGAGGTCGAACGCGGTCACCTCCTCCGTGGCCGGGGCGAACGCGCCCTCCAGGAACGGGAACAGGTCCGCCGTCCGCCTCCCGGCCGCCTTCCCCGCGGCGGCGCGCGCGGCCGTTCCCCCGCCGCCCCGCGCCGCCGCCCGCGCCGCGCCCGCGGCCGGTCCCGCCACCGCCGTCAGGCCGCCGACCGCCGCCGCTGCCGAGCCCCGCAGCAGGCCCCGCCGTCCAAAACCCGCCATGTCCGCTCTCCCCGTTCCCGCGTCGTGCTCCCGAAACCGCCGCGTCCGCGGCGCCACCCACAGGCTCCCGCGAGCGGCCCGGCCGTCGCACTCCCGCCACCGGGCGTCCCGTGGTGGGGCTACCACCACCCCGCTGACCCCCTACTGCTCCCGTGCCCCGGTCGTCGAGCCCGGAGGACTGGCAGGAGGTCGAGCAGTACGTGGGGTCCGCCCTGCCCGCGGACTTCAAGGCGTTCCTCGACGCCTACGGCTCCGGCGCGATCTGCGACGAGCTGACGGTCTTCCACCCGCGCGGGTCGAGCCCGCTGCTGGAGCGGATGCGCGCGACGCACCGGGTGTTCGCCGAGCGCCGGGAATCGGCGCTCGGCGCCGGCGACACCGAGGACATCCCGTACCCCTTCCACCCCGAGCCCGGCGGGCTCATCTCCTGGGGCTGCGACCCCAGCGGCGACGAGCACTTCTTCCTGCCCTGCGACCCGGACCCGGACCGCTGGAAGGTCGTCACGATGGTCCACGAGGTGGGCTGCGAGACCTTCGACGGTCCGTTCGCCGCCTTCGCCCTCGACTTCGTCCGTCAGCTGACGGAGGCGGACCCCGCCGAGGACATCGACCCGGACGTCCTGGAGTTCCTGGAGCCGGAGGAGCTGGCGGAGCTGATGGCTGAGGAAGGGGAGCCGGTGCGGCCCGGCTTCAGGCGATTCTGAACGACCTGGGTCCGGGGGTTCGGGCCGGGCGGAAGCACCGCCGGGCCCCTCCTCCGGCCGTTGAGTACCCGTACTCAGGCGTGGCCGGGGCCGGCGTGTTCATACTCGGGCGAGCAGATTCCGTCCGAGGGGGGAGTCCATGCCGGAATTCACACCGCCGCGCGGCAAGCAGGGCGAGGACCGCACGGCGATCCACCGCGTGCCGCGGCCGCCCAGGACATGGGCGCAGTGGCTCGGAACCGCGCTGGCCGCCGTGCTGGTACTGAGCGGGCTGGTCGTCGTGGGCGTCGCCGTCTTCGTCAGTGTCGGGATCTCACACTACGGAGACAACAAGTGACGGCCAGGATCCGCTTGTTGATCGTGCTGAGCAGGCCGCCCGTGCTGCTGCTCCTGGGCATGTACGTGGTGACCGGGCTCGCGACCACCGGCCACGAGCGGGATCCGCTGCCGATGGCCGGGTGCCTGGCCGCCGTCGCCGGATTCCTGCTGTTCTCCGTCGCGCTGAACGACCTGAGCGACGCGGCGATCGACCGGGTTAACCTGCCGGGCGACCCGCGCCGGCCCCTGGCGGGCGGCACGGCTGCAGGCCGCGACATGGTCGTCGCCGCCGTCACCGGCGCGGTCGTGGCCCTCGGCGTCAGCGCCGCGCTCGGATGGCGGGTCCTTGCCGTCACCGCGGCGGGACTGGTGGTCAGCGCGGGCTACTCCCTGCGGCCGGTGCGGCTCGCCGGCCGGGGCGCCACCGCGGCGCTCGTCCTGCCCGCCTGCTACGTCGCCGTCCCCTTCCTCGTGGCGGTGGAGTCGCTCGCACCCGCGCCGAGCCGGTCGGACTGGCTGCTGCTGGCCGGCCTCTACGTCGGGTTCGTCGGCCGCATCCTCCTGAAGGACTTCCGCGACGTCCGCGGCGACGCGCTCTTCGGCAAGCGGACCTTCCTGGTGCGCCACGGGCGCCGCTGGACCTGCGCGTTCAGCGCCGTCTGCTGGGCCGCTGGTGGCGCGGTGCTGGCCCTGGCGCCCGCCCGCCCCGACCCCGGCTACGTCGGCGGCACCCTTCTCCTGCTCGCCGCCGCGCTGCTCCTCCTGCGAGCCCTCGCCGACGAGCGCGGCGCCCGCCGTGACTCCGCCCTCGTCCCCGCCATCGCCGTCGTCGGCCGCGGCATGCTCCTCCTTCTGCTCTCCCACCTCTCCATGACCCACGCCCACTGGACGCCGCTCGCCCGGACCGCCGTCTCGGCGACCCTCGTCGCCGTAGTCCTCGGCCAGACCGCCGCGATGGCCCGCCGCGGCCCGATCACCCGCTACACGATTCCCGCTGCCTGGACCGAGGCCCCTCAGGACGACCCGCAGCACGCGGCCTTCTGACGCCGCGTCGCCGGTACGCGCTGTCGGACTCAACCGGCCGGGTCCGCCGGGGTCCACCGGACCCCGAGGGCGCGGCGCGGTGGGGGCGGACGGCCGGCGGGCGCGGCATCCGTCCCGACCTCGACATCGGCCTCGGGTCCGGCGGGAGGTTCCGGCGTCGCCGGGCGTATGGGGGAGAGGGTCAACGTCCTGCTCATCCGGGGTGTCGGGCGGGTGCGGCGGACCGCGGGCCCGGACCGGCCGGACGCACGGGAGATTTCGGTGCTTTACCGGGCAGAACTCCGGTTCGCGGGCGCGCGGGACCCGCGCGGGGCGCGGGGCGCCGCCCGTCACCGGGGTGCCGTCAGGGAGCCGTGGTCGTCGGACCCGAGGGCGGGCCCGTCCGTGCGGGCGGGACGGAGCCCGTGGAAGTGGCGGGGGCGGTGGTGCGGCCGGGCAGGTGACTCGTCGCGGTGTGCGGGCCGGCCGTGCCCCCGGACGGCGGGTCCGTGAACGGCGAGGCCGATCGCGAGCCCTCCGAACTCGCCGGGGCGATCGGCGCGGGCGTGCTGGCGCCCGGCGCCACCGCGCCCCCGCTGCCGGGAAGCACCGCGCCGACGACCACCGCGGTCACCGAGCAGGCCAGGCAGATCGAGGCCGCGGCCAGGGCCGTCCGGGTCCGGCGCGCGGCGGCTCCGCGGGCGGCGATGGCCGAGGCCGGCAGTGAGCGGGCCCGGGCCTGCCCGGCCGCGGCCGCGTCCTTGAACAGGGCCCGCAACGCGTCGCCGCCGTCGTGGGGTTCAGCCACCGTTTGCCTCCTCGTGCAGCGGGTCCTTCAGCAGGTGGGCGAGCGCCGCGCGTCCCCGGACCAGGTGCGTCTTGACGGTGCTGGCGGACAGCCCGGTCTCGGCGGATATCCGGTCCACGGTCAGGTCGCAGACGTAGTGCAGGGCGAGGGTGCGGCGCTGCCGGCCGGGCAGCCCGCGCAGCGCGGCCACCAGCGCGACCGACTCCGGACCGGGCCCCTCGGCCTGCTCCGGGCGGCCCGCCCGCCGCCACGCCTCGGCGGTGCGCCGCCGACCGCGCCACCGGCTCACCGCCAGCCGCCAGGCCACCGTGCGGATCCACGCCTTCGGCTGGCCGTCCAGCCGCAGTTGGTGCCTGCGGCTCCACCCCCGGACGAACGCCTCCTGTACGACATCCTGCGCCTCTTGCTGATCGCCGACTATGACGTACAACTGACCGGTCAGCCGGGCGACCGTCCGGGTGTAGAACTCTTCGAACTCCTCGACGGTCACCAAACGCTCCCGGTCTTCTCGTTCACACCCTCCCTACGCCCGCGGGCGGCCCCGCGGTCGACACGGATCCCGCGATCGTGCCGTGACCTGCGTCACGTCGGCGGCGGGCCGCGTCCGTACCCGAGGAGGAGTGCGGACGCCGTCGGGCCGAGGTGGGCCGGCACGGGTGGCCGGGGGCGCTCGTGCGACCTCACCAGAGAGAGCGGGCGGGCGGCAGTGACGCCGGCCACGCCGCCCGCAACAGGATCGCTGCGAAACGGGCGGGGCGGCGGCGCGGAGGCGGGGTCGGGACGTCAGCGGCGAGCCCACGCGCGCAGGAAAGGAGTCGTGCGTCCTGCCGGCGGGACACCAGCGTGTCCGCCCCGCCCGCGGCGCACCAGACGCCGGCCGTCTCCCGCCGCTTGGCGGGCCCGCGCCGCAGAACGACCCGGCAGGCGACGCGGAGACCTACGCTGCCGCCCACCGCACCGCACGAGCACGGCGCACGGACGAACCGAGGAGCGCGGCATGACGAGACGGAAGAGAACGAGGACCGGCGTGGTCGGTCTGGTGGCGGTCGCGATGGCGGCCACCGCCTTCACGGGTTCCGCCCAGGCGGCGCGGCATCCGGACCCCACGGCGGTCGACCACCTGGCGACGATGGATGCGATGGACGCGGCCGTGCGGGCGGGCGTCCCCGGCGTCACCGCCGAGGCCCGCGACGCGGGCGCGGTGTGGAAGTCGGCCGCGGGCGTGGGCGATCTGCGGACGGGCGCGCCGCGCGGCAAGGACGACCGGTTCCGCGTCGGCGGCATCACGGACACGTTCGTGGCCGTCGTCCTCCTCCAGATGGAGGCGGAGAAGAAGCTCAGCCTCGACGACAGCGTCGACCGCTACCTGCCCGGTGTGGTGACCGGCAACGGCAACGACGGCCGCGCCATCACCGTGCGGCAGCTGCTCAACCACACCAGCGGCCTGCCCGACTACCTCACCGATCCGGCGTACGACGACACGTACGTGTTCGGCGACGGCTTCCTGCGGCACCGGTACGACACGCTGACGCCCGAGCAGCGCGTGAAGGTGGCCCTCGCGCATCCCCCGCTCTTCGCGCCCGGCACCCGGCAGTCCTTCTCCAACACCAACGACGTCCTGGCCGCGATGATCGTCCAGAAGGTCGGCGGCAGGCCGTACCAGGACCAGGTGCGCGACCGCGTCATCAAGCCGCTCGGCCTGAAGGCCACGTCCAACCCCGGGACCGGCAGCGGCCTGCCGGAGCCGAGCAGCCGCGGGTACGCCAAGCTCTTCGCCGACCGGCCGGACCGGATCGACGACGTCACCGCGATGAACGGGTCGCAGGTCTGGGGCAACGCCGACATCATCTCCGACACGGACGACCTCAACCGCTTCTACGCCGCCCTGATGCGCGGGAAGCTGCTCCCGCCGCGGCAGCTGGCCGAGATGAAGACGACCGTGGACGACCCCGACTTCCCCGGGTCCTCCTACGGCCTCGGCATCGAGCGGATCGACCTGTGCGGCAGCACCCTCTGGTACCACGACGGGGGCCTGGACGGGTGGATCACCCTCGCCGCCCTGACGGAGGACGGCAGCCACCAGCTCACCGTCGACTTCAACGCCAGCTGGGGAGCGGAGAACGTCCTTCCCCTCCTCATCGCCGAGTTCTGCCCGCCACCCACCTCCTGACCCCGCCCCGTTTCCCCGCCGCCCGGCGGGGGAAATCCGGGCGCGTCCGGCGGTTCCGCTCTGCCACCCTGGGCCCGTGCCGGCCCGCAACCGCCATCTGCCCCGCGGCCTCTCCTGGCCGCTCACCGCCTCCGACGTCCGCGCCGCCCTCGGTGAGCCGATGGCCGACGCCGTCCACCTGGGATTCGACCGCCGCCCGCACGGCGACGGGACGCTCCTGCGCGTCGAATGGATCCCGTCACTCCCCTCCAATTACGGCGGCGGCATCCACCCCACCCTTTGGAACAGCGCCCACGTCCGCGTCGCGCCCCTCCTCTCCTCCGAACGGGCCGCCGCCCGCCGCGTCCTCCGGCTCCACGCCCTCCCCGAACTCGCCGCCTGGATCGCCGCGGCCCACGACGCCCCCGAGCCCTGGACCCTCACCCGCCCCACCCACTCCTGGCGCCTCCCCCTCCCCACCCGACCCGACACCCCGCCGCACTCCTGAACGGCCTGAGCTCCGCGGCCGCGATCGGACCGTCACCGCACCAAGGGCGTTCGGACCACGGGTTCCCAGCGCAGCTCGCCTGAGTCGTCGACCTCGCCGAGGCAGGGCGCTTCGGTGCCGCCGAGAGCTGCGTGCCGAAGCAGGGCCGGCGTGTGTGAGGCGAGAGCGACGTCGATGTCGTGGAGCATCGAGCCCATCGAGTCCCACAACGGAACGCCGAGCGCCCACCGCTCGTGGTCCCAGAAGGCCCCGTGGACGCGCGTGCTGAGCCGGCCGTCGATGCGCTCCCACGGTTTCCGAACACCGTGATCGGCAGCAGTCATGGCCGGCAGTCTCCCAGGCCGCTCCGACACCAGCGCGCTGCGCACCGCCCTGGGCAACGCCGAAGCGCGCGCGTGCGTGGCGCGGATGGTCCGGCACCACTTGGGCGCCTGGCTGGCGGACAACCCCCACGTGGCCGTGGACGTGGTGAGGCGCGCGACCTGGGACACCGCCCGGGGGTGACCCGCGGCGCCCCTGCGTTCACACCGCCTGGTCCCGCCCCGCCCCGGCCGGGCCCGACCGCGGTGTCGCACGACGGTGGCGGTGGTCGAGGAACCAGGCGGTGAGAGCCGTCAGTACGGCTGCCGCCGCGCCGTGGACCGGGAGCCAGCGGGTCGTGGTGGTGGCCAGGCAGTCGGCGACGGCGGTGTGGCTCTGGAGGTGCCGCGCGTAGGCGAGAGCGGCGGTGTCTTGGCCGGTCAGTCCGGCGAGGGCGGCCTGCGCGCGGAGGCCCTCGTACGCGCCGAGTTCGGGGCAGCCGCTGCGCGCGCCGGGCATCGGGAAGAGCCACGACCACCGCTGCAGCAGGGGCGCGAGCGCGATCGCCACGCACAGGCCCACGACGAGGGAGTACGCCGCGAGGTTCCACAGGTGCGCGGACCGGGGGCCGGCGGTCCACCTCGGCGGGCGGTAGAAGGAGAAGATGACGACGAGCAGGGTCACTCCGATGTACGTGGAGAACCATTCCCACGAGCCCTGCGCAAGTGTGAACGTGAGGACCGCGGCCAGGCCGATGCCGATGACTCCCGGCTGACCGGAGGCGTCACGGCCCGAGCCCGCGGCCTGCGGCGTCCGGGCTGCCTCGGGACGGGGATCGACCACGGCCTCTCTCCTGGTTCGCGGAACGGGCCGCGCCCGTCGCCCCCATACGTGCCCGGCCCTGCCCCATCGCCGCGCGCTGTCCCACGCGGGGACGAACGAGACCACCCGCTCGGACCAGGGCCGGGCCGTACGCGGCCGGGGGAACGGAAGAGCCCCGGAGCCGTCCCGGCTAGCGCCCGGTACGCCCGCGCAGCGCGAGCGCGCCCAGCAGCACGACCGCGCCCCCGCCGAGCACCGCGAGCGTGCCGCGCGCGCCGATCGTCCGGTGGGAGCCGGCCGTCATGACGGAGCGCCGGCCCTGGATGGACATCGAGGACGCCGTGCTCTGTATGGACGCCACCGACACCAGCGACATCGCGGATCCGATCGAGCCGACGGACATCGAGGAGCCGATGGACCCGATGGACAGCACGCTGCCGACCGACCCGACGGACAGCACGGACCCCACCGATCCGATGGACAGGAAGGAGTGCTTCGACCACAAGGAGAGCGCGGAACTCTCGTCCGCGGGGGAGGGCGAGTGCGTCATGGGGCCATTGTGCCGGGACGGGGGCCGGGCCGGGCGCAGCCGAGGGCGACGACCTCGCGGACGGCCTCGGGACCGCACCGACCCCCCGGTGGCTGAAATCCATTTCACCTGAACCACCCCCAGGCGCCCAGGCCCCCGCCCGGCCGAAGCCGACCCCGCTGCCACGATGCCGCAGGGTTGACGCTGAAATCGATTTCTGCGAGCGCGCGAACATGCTTCATGACGCAGCGATCGGCGTGGACGTGGGCACCTCCAGCACCAAGGGCGTGCTCGTCGCCCTTGACGGAACAGCGGAAGCCGGAACAGCCGGGACGGCCGGGACGGTGCTGCGGTCCGCGGTCCGGGAGCACGCGGTGGACCGGCCCGGGCCCGGGCGGTTCGAGATGGACGCCGAGGTGTGGTGGGAGGAGTTCGCCGGGCCGGCCCGGGAGCTGACCGCGCCCGGCGACGTCCGCGTGGTCGCGGCCGGGGTCAGCGGGATGGGACCGTGCGTGCTGCTGACCGACGAGCGGGACCGCCCGCTGCGACCGGCCGTGCTGTACGGCGTGGACACCCGCCCGCGACCCGCCAAGTGAAGCGGATCGAGGCGGAGTTGGGCGCCGAGGCGGTCATGGGACGCTGCGGCTCCGCGCTCGGCTCGCAGGCGGCCGGCCCGAAGATCGCCTGGATCGCCGAGGAGGAGCCCGAGCTCTACGCCCGCGCCCGCCGCCTGTACATGCCCAGCTCCTGGCTGGTGCGGCGGTTGACCGGCTCCTATGTGCTGGACCACCACTCCGCCAGCCAGTGCACGCCGCTCTACGACACGCACGCCCAGGAGTGGTACCGGCCCTGGGCCGACCAGGTGGCGCCCGGCATCGAACTGCCGCCGCTGCGCTGGTCCGCAGAAGCGGCCGGCACGGTCACCCTGGAGGCGGCCCGTGCCACCGGCCTGCCCGCCGGGATCCCCGTCGTCACCGGCACCGTGGAGCGGCCCCCTGTGCTCAGCCGCGACGGCGCCCGCGAGCTGTACGCCGGAGCGCCGCTGCCGCACTTCAACGAGGTCGACGAGGGCGTGGCCGTCGACTCGCCGGTCACCAACCGGATCCGGACCGCGATGGGGCTGGACCCGGCCACCACGCTGCACGGTGTCAGCCGCGACCAGTTCATGGTCCGGCACCGCGCCAACCACCTCAACGTGGCCTACGCACCCGACGCGGCGACCGCCGACAAGGCGCTGCTGGCCAAGGCCGCGCTCTTCCAGGAGCTGGGGCTGCGGGTCCACCTGTGCGGGGACGTCACCGTCTGAACCGCGGGCGGATCTCCCCGCGAGGACGCGCGAAGGGCCGGGCCGGCCGCGACACCGCGGCCGGCCCGGCCCCGTGAACAGGCCCTGCGCCTCAGCGCGGTTCGAGCTTCCAGATCTGCGGGGAGAGCTTGTTGCAGGTCCACTGCTGCACGTTCGCGCCCGGCGCGGACGAACCGCCCGCCACGTCCAGGCACAGCCCGCTGCCGGCGTTGCGGAACGTCCAGTAGCCGTCGCCCTGGTTGAGCGCCTGCCACCGCTGCCCCGCCGAACCCGCGCAGGTCTCCTGGTCGACGTTCGCGCCGGGCGCCGTACTGCCGCCCGCGACGCTCACGCACAAGCCCGAGTTCTGGCCCTTGAGCGTGAAGTCACCGGCCGAGGTCTGGGTGAACGCGAAGTTCTGCGGGCCCAGGCCGTTGCAGGTCCACTGCTGGATGTTGCCGCCCACCACGCGCGAATCGGCGGACACGTCCAGGCAGTTGCCGCTGATCACGTTGATCGCCCGGTAGGTGCTGCCGGTGGACAGCCCGGCTCCGGTGGAGTCCTGGGTGCCCTGCGAGGACGCGGTGGCGTAGAACGGCTGGCACACCGAGCCGACGTAGTCGGTGGCGATCTCCAGCAGCTTCGTGCCGTCGGCGGACGGCAGCAGCGCCGAGCTGTAGTTCGGGCAGTAGCTGCCGTCCGGACCGGGCACGGCCACCGGCGCGTTGATCGGGAACCAGTAGCCGCCGCCGTTCTCGGTGTTGACCAGCACGGTGCGGCCGCTGGTGGTGGAGATCGCCCCGCTGGACTCGCGGAACTGCTGCCCGACCAGCACCAGCCGGCCGGCGGCCGTGCCGTTGTTCAGCCAGGCCACGGTGGGCGCGTGGCTGAAGTACTGGCCGGTCTCGGTGGTGATCAGCGGCCCGATGTCCGTGGGCGGGCCCCAGTTGGCGCCGTCGGCGGACGTCCGGAAGTGGGCGGCGCAGTCGTACTTGTCGCCGGTGCCGCACACCTCGTACGTCATGTAGTAGCTGCCGTCGGGCCGTTGGACGACGGTGGCCATGCCCGGGCGCAGGCCGACCGCGGTGGGTGCCACCGTCGGGTGGACCGGGCCCCAGGTCCTGCCGTCGGAGGAGAACCGCTCCTCCAGGGACTGGCTGTGCGCGCCGGGGTTGGTCTCGTCGGAGTAGTGGCACACCAGGTCGCCCTCGGCGTCCACCTCCAGCTCCGGCTCCCACAGGCCGCCGGTGTTCGCGGCCGTCTGGCAGGCCGGCAGCTGCGACCAGGTGGCCCCGTGGTCGCCGCTCTGCCACAGGTCGATCGCCATCCGGCGGTTGGCCGCGTCCTGTCCGACCGAGGCGGCCCACAGCAGCGTGCCGGCCGGCATCGTGCCGATCTGCTTCGGCAGTTCGTACAGGTCGGTGCAGCACAGGCCGCCGGCGGTGGCCGGGTCGTGCACCTCGCCGACCTCGGCGAAGGTCGCCCCGTCGTCGGTGCTGCGGTAGATCCGGCCGACGCCGCCGGAGCCGTCGAAGTCCACCACGGACGCCAGCAGTTGGCCGTTGGCCGAGCCGGAGTGCGCCAGCCGCACCACCCGCGGGTACAGGCCGGTGCCGGACTTCAGCGCGGCCCCGGTGGCCTCCGGCGCCGCGGTGGCGGGGGAGGTGACGGCCGCGGTCAGCGACACGTCGTCGATCTGCAGCCAGATGTCCCCGTTGTCCGTCCACACCCCGCCGTAGACGACGATGCTGCTCGCCCCGCCGGAGTCGACGTCGAGGGTGAGCCGGTGCCAGCCGTAGAGGTTGGTGTAGTGGTCCTCCTTGAGCACGGTGCCGTCGGTGCCGCGCACCCCGAAGAAGCCGTTGTCGCTGTTGTCGGACGTGCGCAGCCAGCCGGCGAGGTGGTAGGTGGTGTGCGGGGTGACCGAGACGGTCTGGTGGACGTCGTTCCACCCCGCGTCGTGCCGCACCCAGCCGTTGTTCGCGCCGCTGTAGTCGTTGCCGATGCCCTTGTCGGTGCCGCACGCGCCGGTGCAGGACCACGCGGACCCACCGCGCTCGAAGCTCGGGTCGGACACCAGGTTGCCGTGGCCCGGGGTGAGCACCGCGTGCATCAGGTAGACGTTGTACGGGCCCCACTCGGAGAGCATGAAGTACAGGTCCGGCCCGGACGACCACGGGTGCATGAACCCGCCGTACAGCTCCGGGTAGTCCGCGGCCGAGGCCAGCACCTGCTCCCCGCTCCACGGCCCGGTGGGCGAGGCGGACTGGCGCAGCACCACGTTGCCGGTGCCCGAGTCCAGGTACGTCATCAGCCAGGCGCCGGCGTAGGCGTTGTACTGCACCGACAGTTCGGCGACCGGCCCGGCCACGATCGCGGCGGCCTGGGTGTCCGCGCCGGCGGCCCAGGCGCTGCCCGTCCAGTACTGGTAGGCGCTCTTGGCCAGCACCGAACCCTCCGGCACCCGCGCCACGTGCGCGGCGCCGAAGCGGCCGTCGGGCGTGCCGAACAGGTAGACGTAGCCGTCGCGGTGGACGAAGGCGTCCATCTGGAACGAGTCGTCGCCGTCGGTGTTGGCCCACTGCGCGGCGGAGGACTTCGTCCAGGTGGCGCCGTCGTTGTCGGAGTAGGCGATGCCGGAGCAGTTGGTGGTCCACTGGCCGGGGTCGCCCCAGTGGCGCACGGACATGTACGCCATGTACTGGCGGCTGCCCACGGAGACGCCGGCGGTGGGGATCACCGTCATCTCGTCGTTGTCCACCTTGCGGCTGGACAGCAGCTCGCCCGCGTGCCCGGCGCGGTCCTGGACCATGCCGGAGAAGGTCATGCCGTCGGACAGGTCGTGGTCGGCGCTGCGGGCCAGCACGTTGCTGCGCCAGTCGCCGCCGCCTGCGCCGGGGCCGGTGAAGCCCTGGCCGAAGGTGTCACCGAACGCGGACAGGACGTTGCCCTGCCCGTCGTCCCAGGTGATGCCCAGATCGGTGCCCATGACCTGGTCGGCGGTGTCGGTGGCGTTGATCGAGTTCACGCCGGTCTCCTTGGCCACGAGGGTGGCTGCGGAGACGGTGACGGCCGCGGGGGAGGCGGCGGGGGAACCGGCGTGGGAGGAGGAGTGGGCGGAGACCTGGGACGAGGCCGGTTGTGCGGCGCGCGCGCCGCCGTGGCCGGTGCCGGACGGGGCGGCGGCCAGCGCCGCCGGCGACAGGCAGCTCAGCGCGAGCGCGAGCAGCCCGGCCGCCAGCAGCCGCGGGCGGGAGCGGTGCGGCGGTGACCCGGGCGGCCGCGGTGTGCGGGGGGAAGAGGGCATGGGGGTTCCTCATCGGGACGGGGACCGCGGGACGGCGGTCCGTACGGATCGGGGCGTCAGCCGTAGTACGCCTCCAGTTCGGCGATGGAGGTGAAGGTGCGGGTTCCGCCGGGGGCGCCGATGACGCGGACGCCGTCGGCCGAGGTGGGGGTGAAGCTCAGCGTGTAGGTGTGGTTGGGCCCGGCGGCGGAGTTGTACGGGTAGGCGGGGCTGACGGACAGGCAGGGCTCGCGGGCCAGGTTGCCCGGTTGTCGCCGCCGGGCAGCCCGCCGCCGCAGGGGCAGACGTTCGACTGGAGCCACATCGAGGTGCCGTCGGCGCTGATGTACTTCGAGGGGATGGTGGTGGCGTACCCGCCGTGCTCGGTGTTCGTCCAGGGGTAGCCGCCGAAGTCCTTGGTCTCGAAGTGCCGCCAGGGGCCCCACGGGGTGGGTGACTCGTAGAACTCGAAGGTGTACTCGGTCCACGAGGTGTAGATGTAGCGCGTCAGCGGCTTGTCGTACACCACGCCGCCCTGGCTGAGGACCGTCATGTTGTGCGCGCGGCCCGCGGTGTACCCCTGCTGGTAGATGTACCGGTCGTCGTGGAGCACCGCGACCCGCTGGTTGATGTCGGCGGACCAGGTGGGCGTGCCGGAGGTGTCGTAGCCGTTGACGAACTGCCAGGCCGAGCGGTCCATCACGCTCGCGCGCGGCACCCGGGCCAGGTGCACGTCGGTGGGGTCGGGCACGGAGTCGGTGAAGGAGTCGCGCCAGTTGTGGTTCAGCCCGTAGGCGTACACGTAGCCGTCGGGGGCGTTGGCGTACGCCTTGCCGTAGTCGAGGAACATCACCGTGGTGAACACCCCGCCGGGGAACATCGGCGCGGAGCGGTTCCAGGTCCGGGTGCGGCCGTGGTCGGTGGACTGGGCGATGGTGGCCGCGGGCGCGTCGTTGAAGTCGAACGAGAGGTCCTGCACGGCCAGGTAGAGGGTGCTGCCGACGCAGGCCATCCCGGTGGGCTTGCGGCTGTGGTCGGCCGTCCAGACCTGGCCGACCGCGTTGCCCTGGGCGAGGCTGGTGCCCTGGAGGGAGCCGGCGCCGCCGGAGACGCGGGCCACGCCGATGTCGCTGGAGGGGGCGCCGTAGCCGACGCCGTCGCCGTAGGCGCCGTAGACGTTGTCGTCGTCGGACCAGCAGTTCGGCCACAGGTCGCCGTGGTTGACGTTGTCGCCGACGGCGGGTGCGCCGATCGTGGCGCCGGAGTCGATCTGAACGGTGGAGAAGAAATCGCTTTCAGGCGGTGAGGCGGCCGGGACGGCGGTGTTCCCCGCCGGCGCGGCCGCGGCGGCCCGGACACGGGCCGGGGTGGCGCGCTTCCGTTGGCCATCGGGGCGGTGACCAAGGCGAGTCCGAGTGCGAGCACGGCGGCGGCGCCCACGCGGGCGGCCGTCCGCGGGCGGCGGACTCGGGCCGTACGGGTTTTCCAGAACATCCAGGCTCCCGGTGCGGTGGCGAGTGGGCGGGCAGGATGCGAGGTGCGTGACGGGTTGTCGCGGAATCGATTTCACGCGGCACCGTACGGCCCTGCCATGCACTGGTCAACAGCCCCGGGTCGCGTCCCGCGGCCTTGCTCCGGCCGCCGGGCGTCCGGCGTCCGCACCCGCGCCGGTCAACGGGCCCCTCGGCGGCATGCCCGCCCTCAGCCCCGCGGACCGGCCGTGGAGTCGCGGATCTGCAGCGCGGTGCGCAGCACCACCGTCTGGAGCGGCCGCTCCCGGCCGAGGATGCGGTCCTGGAGCAGGGTGGCCGCGGTGAACCCCAGGTCGTAGGAGGGGAGTTGGACCGTGGTCAGGCTCGGGATGACCAGCGGCGCCCACGGCACCTCGCCGAAGGAGAGCACGCCGAAGGCCGGGACGGGCACCTTGGCCTCGGCCAGGGCCTGCAACGCGCCGACGGCCATGAGGTTGTTGGTCACGAACACCGCGCCCGGCCGCTCTCCGTGCGCCAGCAGGTCGGCCATCGCCTTGCGGCCGCCCTCGGCGCGGAAGTCCGCGTACCGGGTCCAGCGCGCCCAGGACTCGCCCGGGTCGCCGCCCGGCCCCGCCTCTTCCGGATGCTCCCGGAAGAACTCGGCGACCGCCGCGCGGTGGCCGGCCAGCCGCTCCTCGGAGATGGAGGCGCCGCGCGGACCGGTGATGCACGCCACCCGGCGGTAGCCGCGCTCCAGCAGGTGCCGGGTGGCCGCCTCGCTGCCCTGCGCGTTGTCCACCAGCACCACGTCCACGTCGGTGCCGCGGGGGCGGCGGTCCACCGCGACCACCGGCATACCGCGCCGCTCCAGCAGGGTCAGGTCGGTCCGCTCGCGGGAGGCGGCGGCCACGATGACGCCGGCCATCTGCTCGGCCAGCGCCACCTCCAGGTAGCGCCGCTCCTTGGCCACGTCCTCGTCGGTGTTGCACAGGACCACCGACAGGTTGGTCTTCAGTGCCGCGTCCTCCACCCCGCGGGCCAGCGCGGTGAAGAACGGGTTCTCGATGTCGGGGATGAGCAGGCCGATGACCGAGGCCCGCTGCGTGCGCAGCGAGCGCGCGACCCGGTTGGGGGAGAAGCCGAGCTCCTCCGCGGCGCGCCGGACGCGCTCGGCCCGGTCGGCCGTCACCCGGCCTCCGTTGAACACCCGGGAGACGGTGGCCGCGGAGACCCCCGCCGCCTTGGCCACGTCCTGGATCGTGCTCGTCATGCCGCCGCTGTCCCTTCCGTGTCCCAGCCCTTGACAGCCCGGTACCCGCACCCTACGTTCGCGTGAAATGGATTTCAAGCTGCTCGGCGAGCTGCTGTCCACATCCGGTCGCTGCAGCGACCCGTACCCCTGTTTACCTTGTGAGGGGCAGTCCGCGGTGGGTTGAAAACGGTTTCAAATCGGAAGGTGTTTGCTGTGCTCTAGCGCCTACGTCTTCACCGAGGTCCCGTTCGGCCGCTACCTCTTCAACGGCTTCCTGATCTCCGCCGTCATCACCGTGGCCGCGCTCTTCTTCCACTCGATGGCCGCCTACGCGCTGGCCCGGCTGCGCTTCCCCGGCCGCGGCGTCCTCTTCGGGGCGGTCTTCGCCACCTTGCCGGTCACCGCGCCGGTGGTGCTGCCCCTGTCCCGCCCGAGCCTCTCGGCCCTGGCGGTCTTCTTCTTCCTCGCCAACTGGAACGCCTTCGTCCGGCCCCTGGTCGCCACGAACACCCGAAACCGACGGTGGTCCAGCTCGGCATCGCCGCCTTCCAGGGCCAGTACACCTCGAACCGGAACTACATCCTGGCCGCGGCCACGGTGGCCGCCCTGCCCATGCTCGTGCTGTTCGTCTTCCAGCGGCAGATCGTGGAGTCCATCAAGACCTCCGGCCTCAAGTAGCCCCCCGGCCCGCCCGCCCGCTCGCTCGCCCGACGGGCGGCGGGCGGGCCGGCCGCGATGTCGGTGCCGGAGGCTACGGTGCCCGGATGAGCGATCTCGAGGTTGTGGCGCGGATACCCGCCGGCGGCGGACACCCGGTCCAGCGGCTGGTGTGCCATCCGCGGCTCCCCTTGGTGGCCGCTTTCGACGCGGAGCGCCCGGCGGTGCACATCTGGGACCTCTCGGCGGGGCGCCTGCGTGAACTCGGCTCCGTGCACGCCGAGTCGGCCGCTTACGGCGATGCCCCGGGCTGGGAGTGGTACCAGCGGATTCCCGCCGTGGCCTGGCATCCGGAGGAGCCTGTGCTCGTGGTGTCGGGCGAGGACGGCGTCGTGCGCTGGTCTCCGGCCGGGTCCGCCGAACCGGACGGAGTCCCGCCCGCCGCTCGCTACCGCGGCCTGGCCTTCAGCCCGGACGGCGGGACGTTGTGGGCGTCGCCGTCGTCGAGTGGCGAGGGCGACGCGTGGGAGAGCTCCGACGTCCTCGACCTGGCCGCGGCGTCCGTCGGTTCCGGCCCACGCTGGGACACCGGCGTCGCGGAACATCCGGGCGGCGGACTCGTCGTCACGCTCTCCAGCGACCAGGGTGCGACCCATGCCTTCTTCGCGCGCGTCGACCGGGCGGGCGGGACCGCCGTCATGCGGTTCCTCTGCCGGGCCCTGATCCTGGACTGCGACGGGTACGAGACCCCGCTCTTCAGCGCGGACGGACGGCACTTCGCGATCCGGGGCAACGCCTACGACAACTCGGTGGAGGTCTTCGAGTTCCCCTCCCTCCGCCGCGTTCTGGGGACGACCCTCGGGGCGCCCCACCCCGGCTACCCCGCCTCGGAGGAATGGCTCGACCAGATGCGCGCCTGGTCCCGGCACAACCTCGCCTTCGGCGCCCAACCCGGTGTCCTCTGGATCGGTGACCCCACCGGGCGCCTCGTCGAGGTGGACCTCGCAACCGAGCGCGTGACCGAGCACGAGGTCCTGAACGGTTCCGCCGTCTCCGCACTGGCAGCCACCGCGACCGGTGGGCTCGTCGTCGCCGGCGCCGGGGGAGATCTCGTGCTGCTCTCGGTGGATCCGGGCCGGTCCGGCGCCGGCCGCCCGGACCGCGATGCCTCCGGGGCCCTGGTCTCCGCCTTCCTCGACTCCACCTCGGACATCCCCGACGACGGCGATCCGGAGGACCACCTCGTCCTCACCGACGGCGTCCGCGGTTGGGCCTCGGACGACCTGGCGACGGTGACCTCCGCCACCGCGGCGGATCCGACCTGGCTGCGGATCCAGGCCGCCATGAACCAGGTGCGGGAGCGATAGCGCGGGGGCGGACCGGGGGAGGGGCGGACCCGGCCGCCCCGGGGAATGGCGGGCCGCGGGTTTCCCACGGAATGCGGCCTTTATCTGGGCCATCGGGATTCGCCGCACGGGAGAGATCCGTCGGAAATGGCGGTAAGCGGGCCTCGCCCAGGCGGCAAAAGGGGGAATTCTCCCGATGGCGTCGGCAATTCCCCAGGGGATTGTCGATCACGCCCCGCAGCCGTGCTGACGGGGTGTCAAATTCGTCGGCACCGTTGGTATTTGTCCCGCAATGCTTTGTTCACCGGTGGGTATAGCGGGTGGTGGGATTCCGTGGTACCAAGGGGCGTTATCGGTACTTCCCAAAAAGAAAGGGATCGCCGTGTTGTCTTCTCCCTCCACCCTTTGGAGACGCGTCCGACGTTCCGCCGTCCAAGTGGTGGTGGTCGCGGCCGTGGCGGCGGGCATCGTCGTCGTGCCGGCCGTCTCCGCGTCGGCGTCGGTGAGCGCGTACGTGTGGGGTACCGACGGGGACAACCTCAACGTCCGTGCCTCCGTCTCCACGACCGCCACGATCGTCGCCTCGCTGGCGCCGAACCAGTCGGTGACGATCGACTGCCAGACGACCGGTCCGACGGTCAACGGCACCACCGTCTGGGACCACCTGCCCGCGTACGGCGGCTACGCCACCGACGCCTACCTGTACACCGGGTACGACGGCTGGGACCCCGACCTGCCGCGCTGCGGCGGCAGCACACCGCCGAGCGGTACGGGCGCGGCGGTCGTCACGACCGCGCAGGCGCAGGTGGGCCACGGCCCGACCACGTACACCAACGCCGCGGGCGTCAGCTCCGACACCAACTGGTGCTCGCTGTTCGTGTCGTGGGTCTGGCGGCAGAACGGCGTTCCGGCGCCCTACGACGTCTACAGCGGCGACCTGTTCTACTGGAGCCTCGACCGCGGCCAGGCGCACTACGGCACCTCCGGGATGGAGCCCGGCGACGCGGTGTTCTTCGGCGACGGGCCGCAGCCGCAGAGCGGCAGCTACGTGCCGAGCGTGCACGTCGGGATCGTCAAGTCCGTCAACAGCAACGGCACGATCAACACGATCGAGGGCAACTACTGGCTGGGCGGTGTCAGCCAGGTCTACGCGCCCGCCGCCTTCAGCCCGACGGTGCCCCGCTCGGACGTCGGCCTCGTCTACGGCTACGCCCACCCGGCGTGATCGCGGTGAAGCGCGTCCTGCTCGCGGCCGCGGCCGCCCTCGCCCTCGTCCTGGCGCTGCCGGCGGTGGCCTTCGCCTCGGTGAGCGCCTACGTGTGGGGTACCGACGGGGACAACCTCAACGTCCGTACCTCCCCCTCGACCACCGCCACGATCGTCGCCTCGCTGGCGCCCGACCAGACGGTGACGATCGACTGCCAGACGACCGGCCCGACGGTCAACGGCACCAGCATCTGGGACCATCTGCCCGCCTACGGGGGCTACGCCAGCGACGCCTACCTGTACACCGGGTACGACGGCTGGGACCCCGACCTGCCGCGCTGCTCCACGGCGCCGCCCGGGGCCAGCCACCCGGTGAACGTCAGCGGGTTCGACATGTCCGGGCTGAACCCCGGCACCGTCGACTTCGCGACCGCGGCCCAGAGTTACGGATTCGCCGACTTCAAGGCGAGCCAGGGCGACTACCTCACGGACAGCAGGTTCGCCGAGCGGGTCGCCGCGGCCAAGGGCAAGATGATCATCCAGGCGTACCACTTCTTCGACCCGCGCGACAACGGCGCCTCCCAGGCCACCTACCTGGCCGGCGTGCTGAACAACGTCGGCTACCACGTGTCGGACAAGCAGACCCTGCCGGTCATGGTCGACCTGGAGCCGAACTACTGCTCCGGCGAACTGGACCCGAGCCAGCGGGAGAGCAACTGCGACTCCACCCGCCTGGCGCTGCCGTTCTGCTGGATCGCCGACAGCGCGTCGAGCACCCTCAACGCGCGGGTCGCGGACTTCGTGTCGACGGTGACGAGCAAGACCGGTGCGGCGCCCATGGTGTACACCAACGCCGACATGACCGGCAGTTGCGGCCTCGACACGACGCCGCTCCACAGCCTGAAACTGGTCGCCCCGTCCTGGAACGGCCAGCCCCAGGCCGTCGCCACCTCGCTCGGCTGGAGCACCTACGCCTTCACCCAGACCGGCGCCTACACCACGGTGCCGGGCGGTGTGGGCGCCCTGCCCGACCGGTACAACGGCACCACCACCTCGCTCGCGGCACTCGCCGACAGCTGACCACCGCGGCGGTGGCCGTCCCGGGATTCCGGACGGCC
The DNA here is from genome assembly GCA_963756705.1 of uncultured Actinomycetota bacterium. Taxonomy (GTDB): domain Bacteria; phylum Actinomycetota; class Actinomycetes; order Streptomycetales; family Streptomycetaceae; genus Actinacidiphila. The sequence goes on from CAVWOS010000015.1 coordinate 1,213,090, forward strand.
ACCGCCGCACGGGCGCCCCTGAGACGTCAACTCCCCTTGCATGCAGGCCCGTCAGGGTTCGTCCCTGACGTGACGTCATGGGCCGCTCAGGGCCGCGGCGGGGATGCCCCGCATGGCCGCGGCCGCCGTCCGCCGGAAGGCTGGGGCCATGAAGATCACCTCCCCGTTCTCCGCCCTCCGCCGCCACCGCGGCGCCGCCCTGGCCCTGACGGCCGCCCTGCTGGCCGGCACCGGCCTCGCCGCCGCGGGCACCACGGCTGTCGCTGTCGCCGACGCGCCGGTCCCGGCCTTCGACTTCCGCGACTGCCCCGCCCTCCCCGCGGGCGCCGACCCCACCTCGTGGCGGTGCGAAGTCCTCGTCGCAGGCGGCTCGATGACGCTCGGCGGCGTCACCCTCCCCGACCTCGCGCCCCTGACGATCACGCACGCCGAGGGCCCGATGCCCGACGGGAGCGACGGGCAGGTGTGGGGCGGCCTGCGCGGCGGCCCCAGCCCGGTGCCGGGCGGTCTCACCGGCGTACCCGGCACCCAGGCGCCGCCGCTGCTGGGCCTCGCCCTGCAACCGGAGTACGGCGGCACCTCCGACTTCTACTCCGACGGCGACAACCTCGGCCTGTTCACCCTGCGCTTCCGGCTGCTCAACCCGCTGCTCCCGCACGCCTGCGCCATCGGCGGCACCGCGCCGGTCGACCTGCGCCTGCGGCGCACCGGCTCCTCCGAGTGGATCTCCACCGACCCGCCGGTCATCGCCTTCTCCGCCCGCGCCGACGACTTCGCGGTGCCCTCCCCCACCGGCTGCGGTCCGTTCGGACCGCTCCTCGACTCCCGCCTCGGCCTGCCCGCCTCGACCGGCGACACCGTCTCCTACGCGGCCGACTACACCTTCAGGACCTACGACCGACTGCCCGTCGGCTGACCGGACACGTCGAGCCCCGGTCGCAGGCGCGGGCCCGGCCTGACGACGGTGGCCGGCAGGACGCCGATCACCATGCCGCTGACCGGGCCGCCGATCAGGGGTAACGCGCCGCCGATCGGACCGGCCGCCAGGGCGACGGCCAGGGCGAGGCCGAGTCCGGGCAGGCGGGACGTCCATCCCCTCCCGCCCCGGGCCCCGCCGGCGTGCTCGGACTCCGCCGGGGCCGTCACCCGCGATGCCGGGGCCGCGCGTTCCACGTGTTCGCGCATGGCACCGACACCGGCCCGGTCGGAGGCGTCGCTGTAGTCCCCAGATCATGATGAGGTCATAACCGCGGGTGATGACCTCGGCCCCGCGGGCCCGCGCGGACCGGGCCCCGCGGAGCGCGGGGCCCGGCCGTCACGGGGTGGGCTCGGGTTCAGCGGGAGACGAGGGTGAAACCTCCCGGGAGGACGGGCGCCCGCACCGTCGCGCCGTGCGCGGTGACGGTGCCGGCGAGGCGGCCGGTGGTGTCGTAGCTCCGCACGGTGGCCGTGCCGGTGCCGGGCACGGCGACGGTGGCCGTCCGCGCGGCGGGCGCGGAGCTGTGGAGGAGGGCGAAGCCGTGGGCGCCGCCGTCGCCGTAGACGGCGGAGGTGACCAGGGGCAGCAGGAGCAGGGCGTCGACGTCGGCGGTGCCGTCGGCGGCGGTCACCGTGATCCGGTCGGCGCCCGCAGGCAGTTCACGGCTGAGGGGGACGGGAAGCAGCGCTCCCGGCTCCGTCGGCTCGCTCTGCTCGCCGCCGCGGCCGTGGTCGATGGTGCCGAGCCGCAGGGCGCCGCTCGACCACTGGGTCGTGCCGGCCCCCGGGTCGGTGCTCAGGATCGTCACGGGCTGCACCAGGCGCGGCTGGTCGGAGGCGGGTACGGACCAGGACGCGGCGCCGCCGTCGCCCAGTTCGAGGTAGGCCCCGCCGCTCCACTGCGAGCGGCCGGTCCAGGCGGAGGCGGGCGTGACCGTCTTGGCGGCGCCGGAGAGCTGCCCGCCCTCGGCCTCGACGATCCGCGGGCCGTCGCGTCCGACGACGGTGGCGGCGCTGCGGGCGACGGCGGCGGCCGCCGGGTGGGCGTCGAGCGCGAGCATCGACAGCAGGCCGTGGATGGTGGACTCGGCGCCGGAGTTGCGGTTGACCGTGCCGTCGGCCGCGACGCCGTCGTAGGTGACGCCGGTGGCCGGGTCGTAGACCGGCACGCCGGCCGCGTTCGCGCCGAAGTACCAGGCTGCGGTGAGCCCGGCGACCTGCTCCAGCCCCGGCCGGTCGCCCGCGTCGGCGGTCGCGAGGAGGGACTGCACGCGGGAGTCGACGCCGTAGGCGATCTGGGTGCGGTCGACCGGGGCCGGGAGCCAGCCGTTGTCGGGACCGCCGGCGGTGAGCAGGTACGGGGTGAAGACCGCCGAGTCCTCGAGCGCGGGGGCCAGCAGGGCCGGCTGACGCAGCGTCTGCGAGGCGCGGGCGAGCGCGGCGGGCATCTGTGAGGCCCACGCGTGCCACTGCGACTGCGACTGGGCCGTGGGCAGCACGGCGCCGTACGGCCACGAGCCCGCGTCACCGCCGGACATGGCCGCCACGCCCGCGGCCAGACGGTCCAGGGCCGTCCGGGCCACCGGATCGCCGCTCGCCGAGACGTACGCGGACAGGCCGAGGACCGCCTCGGCCGTCGCGTCGGCGCCGTCCACGACGAGCCAGGCCGGCACCCGCTTGCCGTCGACCACGCGCCACTGGCCGTACCGGGTCAGCACCTGCCGGTCGAGCGCGTCGACCGCCAGCCGCATGCGCTCGCCCAGGAACCGCGCGAAGCCCGGGTCGTCGGTGCGGAAGTCCTGGTATCCCTCGCCCAGCGCCCAGACGGTCCTGGCCAGCCAGTACGACGGGCCCGCGTCGGAGGGGTCGGGCTGGTCGGCCGGGGTGGGGCTGGGGTGGAGGGTGCCGTCGGACTGCATCCACAGCACCACGTCGCCGGCGTTCGGCCCGCTGTCGGTCTGGAGGTAGGTCAGTCCCCGCAGCAGTTCGTACGCCGCGTCCCGGCTCGACGCGGCGCCCTCCTGCCGCCAGTGCCGCAGGTAGACGACGGCGGCCCGCGCGATGTCGTCGGCGTCGAACGCGCCCTGGCCGTACCACCCGGTCGACGCGTCGTACGCGCCGCCGCCGACCCTCGTGTAACCGCCGTCGCTCCCGCGGTTCGCGTAGGTCCACAGCGTGCCGACCCGCGGCTCCCGCGCGAGTTGGTACGTCGTGTGGCCGACCTGCTCGGGCGGGGCGACGGTGTCGCGCAGGAAGTCCAGGTGCGCGAGGTTGGTCAGCGGCGTGCGGACGGTGGCGGCGGCGTCGGCCGACGCGGGCGACCGGCCGGCGGCGACGAGGCCGAACAGCAGCCCCAGGGTGAGGAGCGCGACGATCGTGGGTCGCGCTCTGAGCGGCACGTGCATGGCGGGGGACTCCCGTTCTCGGAGGGCCTGTGCGGGTGATCCGTCGTTTGAACCGGTTTAGATGCCGTGCATCCTTGGCTCATCGGCTCCGCCGGGTCAACCCCCGCGCAGGCCCGTAATCGGCCCGTGATCCGCGGGCGGCGTGCATTTCACCGCAGTTGAGAGGTGATGTGGGGGTGTCGCGGGGGTGTCGGGCCCCGTTGGTGCGTGCGGTCGCCTTCGGCGGGTGGCGTCTTGTTGGCGATGCTCCGATATCGTATTATCCGAAATCGTGAACCACGCATCCGCACGACCGGAGCGGTCGGCGCTGCTCGCCCTGCAACGCGCGACCCACGCCACCTTGCACCTGATCGCCGCCGAACTCGTCGACCTCGACCTGACCGCCTCCGAGATCAACGCCCTGGGCAACCTCGCCGACGGGAAGGGCCGCACGGTGTCCCAGCTCGGCGCCGCGATCGGCACCCGGCCCACGACGCTGACCAGCGTGCTCGACCGGCTGGAGCGACGCGGGCACATCACCCGGGGCACGCTCGCCGGCGACCGCCGTTCCGTACTCGTCGAACTCACCGACTCCGGGCGCGCGTCGGCCGCCGTGATCACCGCGACCCTGACCGCGCTGGAGAACCGCGCCCTGGCCGGTCTGCCCGCCGAGGCGGTCGCCGGCTTCCACGCCGTGCTCGACGCCCTGATCGAGGAGGGATCATGACCGCTCACGGCCACGGCGACGGTCACAGCCACCGTCACGGTTCGCACGCGGGCCACCCGTCGCCCCCGCACGCGCCCGGCGGGGGCGAGGGGGCCGTACCGTTCACCGCACTCCTGGGCGAGGTGATGGCCACCGCCGAACGCTTCGGGCACCGCCAGCACGTCCACCTGACCTGGCTCGCCGTACGGCGGCACGGCACCGCCGCGGCGATCGGCCTGGTCGGCGACGGCATCCGGCGCACCGCTCGCTACGAGGGCGCCCCGCAGAAGTACAACGCCACGGTCAGCCGCGCCTGGGTCGAACTGGTGGGCCATCACGCCGGTCACACCGACAGCGCCGACACCGTGGACCCCGCCGGCGCCGCCGACTTCGATGCCTTCGCCGAACGGAACCCGGCCCTGCTCGACAAGAGGCTGCTCACCCGCTTCTACCGGCCCTCCACGCTGGCGAGCACGGAGGCCAGGAGCGGGTGGGTCGAGCCCGACGCCGCGCCCTTTCCGTGGAAGCGGCCGGCCGACGGCGAGTGAGGTGCGGACGCGCCGGCTCGGGGCCCGGCCGCAGGTGACGAGTCCTAGAACCCCTGGCTCCGGCGCCTTCTGACGGACCGCCAGCCCCACGCCGCCAGGGCCAGGAGGCCCGCTCCCAGGGCCCAGTGCCGCCACGGGAACGGCGCGGGAGAGGCGTCGACGGCAATCGCGGCTCGGTTGTTGCCGAGCACCGGGTCATTGGGGCCGAACGTGGTGACGTAGCCGGCGGCGCCCTTGATCCGTCTGTCGATGCGGATGTGGAAGCCGACCGTGACCGCGGGCCCGCGGGGGACCGGTGTGCCCCACCGCGCGAGGTCGCAGACGAAAAGGGGGTCTTCCTTGCCCTGCGGAGGCCGACACATGTACCGGCTGTCGTCGTCGTCCCCCACCCAGGGGATGGAGGTGATCGTGGTCCCGGGCGGCTGCGCCACCGCGAAGTAGCCGGGCATGCGGGCGTACTCGGGGCCCAGGTTCCGCACGCCGAGCTGGAGCACGACGGTGTCGCCCACCCGGCCCTTGACCGTTCCGCCGACGGCGGAGTAGTCGGCCGGCAGTTCTGGGGGCGTGGTGAAGGAGGAGGCCGCGCCGGCGTGGGTCGGCCCGACCGCGGCCTGACGCGCCGACGGCGGCCGGGGTTGCGCCCGCACCGGCCCCGCCGCCATTCCGAGCGCGGCGAGGGACACCGCTGCGGCGGCGATCCGTCGTACGGCACGAGCAGCCATGAGACCCCGGCCCTTTCTCCTCGCGTCCCACCCGGCCGGTGCGCCTGCTTCGGCGGAGTCCGGCACACGTGAGGTTAGCGCGACCTGAGGCACCCTCATTCGCCTTGCGGAGTGGTCCCGTTGCTGACCGGGGAGCACTACGGCCCCGGATACCGGCTTCGCGTGCCGGGTCTGGGGCCGTGCCCAACTGGCCGTTCGTACGGACAGGTTCGCCGTGGATCAGAGGGCGGAGCGCGCGAGCCAGTCGGCGAGTACCGCCTGGTCGCCGGTGCGTTCGACGCCGGCGGTGTCCTCGTCCAGCCGGTTGTACTGGTAGAGGTGGATGTCGTCGGCGTTGCCGCGCAGGGTCGCCGACGCCGACTCCGCCTCGTCCGCGTCCGATCGCTTCCAGACGTGTCCGTCGGGGGTGAGCCGGACCAGCCAGTGGAGGCCGGCGTCCGTGGCGTGGAGGTGGATCGACTCCCCCTGCCCGCGCAGGTCGGCGGGCGCGGCGCGGAACGGGTGGGCGTAGTTCAGCATGTAGAGCAGTTCGTCGATGCCGTCGACGGCGGTCTCGGTGTCCATCCGGGGGCGCTGCCCGGCGGCGAGTTCGGCGTCCACCCGGTGGATGGCGGTCTCGTGGAGCATGCGGCGGGACCAGAAGCCGGCGTTCTGGGTGTCGGCGAACGACCAGGCGCGCGCGGAGGGGTCGGCCTCGCGCAGGGCGCTGCTCAACGGCCCCGAACTCGCTTCGAGCCAGTCGCCGTACCCCTTCCACTCCTGGGGCAGGTCGCTTCCGAACTGGGTGAACTCCAGGGGTTCGGTGCCCGCGTCGAGCACCGTGCCGCGGACCCAGCGGTGGATCATCCCGATGTGGGTGGCCAGGGTCTGCGCCGTCCAGCCGGGGCAACTCGGCACGGGGGTGTCGGCGTCGGTGCGGCGTATCGCTTCGGCGAGCAGGACGATCTCGGCAGCGACCCGGTCGCTGCGCGCGTGGTGGTCTAAGCCGCTCACACTTGTGGTCATCGGCGTTCCGCTTTCGCTCGTACGGATGTGCGGACGGATGGTTCAAGGGATGTTTCCCCGGCTTCCGACGCGCCGGGGCCGGGACGGCTCATCCTTCCATTTGCGCCGTCCCGCTGTCCGGTCGAAGGTCGCAGTTGGGCAAGAACCCGGTAGTGCCGACCCGAGAAGAGCCCGCCGAGCCGGCCGCTTCAGTCGACGGGGTAGTCGTGGAACTCGCCGCCCGGGCCGTCGTCGAAGTAACACGAGGGCAGTGCGTCGCCGCGCTCCACGGACGCGGGGTCCGGGGGTGCGATGCGGGCGAGGCCGCCGTTCAGGGGGATGCCGAAGCGCGTGCTCATTGCGGCGACCGCGATGCCGGCCCGGCCCCGCAGGAGGCCCAGGGCCTGGGCGGAGAACACCACGTCGATCTGGCCCCGCATGCGCTCCTGCATGCGGGGCCGCGCCGTCGGCGATCCTGCGGGCGAACCGGCGGACGGCCTCCTGGTCCGCCCGGTACTGCTTCAGCGCGGCGCCCAACGCGCGTACCTGCTCGCGCAGTTCGTCCGACGCGCAGAGGGGGGATCTGCTCGGCGAGGTAGGCGCCCAGGTCGTCGAGGGAGGCGAGCACACCGGACTCCTCCTCCACCTCGTACGCGTGGTGCAGCGCCCGGTGGGTCTCCAGGTGGGCCAGGACGGCGCGGGCCCGTTCGCGTTCGCTGTCCGGCACTTCGCCGCTCACACCCGGCCTCCCGTCGCGGGCCGAACCCCGGGCCGGCCCCCGCGCGCTTCTCGTCTCCCGAACACCCCTACCTCCTCGACAAGTCGGTTCACCGCAGAACCCGGTCGGCCGCGGCGCGGATCGTGTCGGCCAAGGCAGCCGGAGCGGTGAGGTGGGCGATGTGGCCCTGGCCCTCGAGAGTGACGATCCGCGCGTCGGGAAGCGCCAGCGCCAGGTCCTTCACGCGGTCCCGCAAGTGGGCGGGGCTGAGGTCACCCTCGATCAGGGTCGTGGGGACGTCGAGCGCGCGGAAGCGCTCCACACCGACGCCGAGGGCGTCGATCGCCTCGTCGTCGGTGACCTGCGCGGCGGCGTACGCGGAGAACGCGGCCCGGATGTCCGGATCCGCGAACATCGCCTCGACCATCCGCCCGGGCATGCGGACGATGTCGCGCATGTGGATCCGCATCGCCTCGACCGGGTCGCCCGCGTCCAGCGCGGCGCGGGACCGCGGTCCGGCCGGCCCGGCGACCGGCGTCGTCGTCGGCACCGGGGGTTCGTAAAGGACCAGCCCTGCGAAGGACGACGGCGCGGACACGGCGGCCTCCAGTACGGCGACGGCGCCCGAGGAGTGGCCCACCGCGAGCACGGGAGGGTCGAGGAGGCCGGCGACGGCCAGGATGTCGGCCGCCTCGACGGCCATCGAGTGGGGCCGGGCGTGGTCCGCCCCGGGCAGGTAGATCCGCCGCCGGACCCGGACGACCCGGAAGCCGCCGGACAGCGCTCGGCTGACGCCGTCCCAGGTCGTCGCGTCACCGCCGCCGGGGTGGACGACCAGGAGGCTGGGCCCGCTTCCCTCGTCGAGGGCGGTGACGGGCGCGCCGTCACGGGAACGCGCGAGCAGTTCTGTCATGCGGGCAGCATGGACGCCCCCGCTGACACGGCGCCGACATCCCGCCGACATGCCGGGGGTTCCGCTCAGGTCCCGTCGTCGTCCGGGCCCCTGCTGCCGGCGGCCCGGACATCGAGCACGTGCAGGGCCGACCCGGGCGTCGGTGCGGGCAAGGCGGCGGGCAGCGCGGCGGGGACGCGTTCCAGCACGCCCCCGGCGAAGACGTCGTAGAGCGGGAGCGACTCCAGGTGCACATACCCGATGTGGCAGTCGCACACCGCGAGCGGGCACGGGCGCGGTGCGAGCGCGGCCCGGAAGGAACCGTCGTACAGATTGCCGAGGCTGTCGCGGACGAAGTGGCAGCGCCGCACCGTGCCCTCGCCGTCCACGGAGACCACCGACTCCCCGGTGCGGCAGGGGAGTCCGGCCGACCGGTGCGGGTGGCGGCTGTACGGGAAGAGGGGGTCGAGCGCGGTCCAGCGGTCGGCCTCGGCGTCGGTGTACGTGTGCCCCTCGGCCGCGTTGACCCACAGGTAGTGCCCATCGGGCAGGTCGGCCCGCAGCCGGCGGGCCTCCTCCAGGTCCTCCCGGAACGCCGGGCCTTCGCCCCCGTCGTCCGGAACCTGTGTGCCAAGTTCTACCAAGACCCTCGGACATTCCGCCCGACCGGTCCCGGCGGCCTGTGGACAACCGGACGCGGCGGCGGCTCAGGGCTGGCGGACGACGGGGTCGCAGCCCGGGGCGCGGAGGCGGGCCTCGTGGAGGGCGCGGCCGGGGGAGGGCGCGGCGGCGAGGACCTGCCCGTCGTGGACGGCGAGCCAGGTGCCCTCGGGCACGCCTTCGGGGAGCGCGGCGGTCAGCGCGGCGCCGAGGCGGGGATCGGGCTCCGTCGAGCGGCGGTCGGCGCCCGGCACCGCGCCCGCGCGCCAGGCGGCCGTGGTGCGTTCGCCGCCCGCGCGCCGGGACCACACCGCGTACTGCGCCACGATCAGCGGCCCCAGCGCCGTCAGCAGCGGGAACCCCGACGACAGGGCGCCGAGCGCGAAGAGACCGCTGATCGCGCTGGTCACGGCCACCCCGGCCAGCGCCGCGACGACCGCCGCCGTCCGGCCGTAGGCCTTCGCCGTGACGAGGGGGAACAGGACGAGGAGCAGCAGGTCGCCGAGTCCGACCGCCACCGGCCGGCTGCCGCCGGTCAGCGCGAGGATCGGCGCGAAGGGCCGTCCGGCCACCTGGTCGGCGAAGCGCCCCGTGACGTGCGTGAGCGTGGTCGCCACCAGGTCGTAGCAGGCCAACGCGCCCGCGAGCGCGGCCGTGTGGGAGGCGCGCAGGCCGCTCTGCACCCAGAGGTTGGTGACGCCCACCACGGCGGTCGCCAGCAGCACGTCGGTGCAGACCCGTACCCCGACGTCGCTTCCGCCGGCGACGACGTCGCATCCGACGGTCACGGCGGCGGCCGACAGCGCCAGGCGCCAGGCCCAGCGCCCGCCGCAGACCGGTGCCAGGGTGAACTGCACGGCCAGGCACAGCACCAGGCCGAACAGGGCGGAGTCCACCGCGCCGGGCAGCGCCAGGTAGATCAGCGGGGCCAGCACCACGCCGACGCACATCAAGACGATGTCGGCGGGCACGTACACCCCGACCGGGGGCCTCGGCACGCGCACCCGCGTCAAGTACCGCCCCGCCACGGCCATGAGCAGTGCCACGCACACGCTCAGCCCCGTCATCGCGATCCCGGTCACGCGCCGCTCCCCGTCCGTACGGTCCGTGGTCCGATACCGAGCGCCCCGGCGGGCTCGACGGAATCGAAGCTCCGCTCGCGCAGGTCCGCGCGCAGCGGTGCGGTCGGCGGCATGAGCGCGCGGTCGTCGTACAGCGCGATGCCGGCCAGCGGGAGTCCCGCCGCCGCGGCCCGCTCCTCCAGGGAGCGCCGCAGGGTCGCCGCGGGCAGCGACCGGATCAGGAGGTGCAGCAGGGCTCCGCCCGGCTCCTCGGTCAGGCAGTACCGCGCCGGCAGCGGCACTTCGGGCTCCGCCTCGACCAGGTCGAGGACGGCGCGGGTCGGCACGGTCGCGCTGAGCGGGCCCGACCAGCGGCCCAGCACCGGGGACGTGGCCGGCAGGTGCGCCCACTCGCAGTCCGGCGCGCCGTCGGGCACCCGGACCAGGTCGCCGGTGGCGTACCGCAGCAGGAGGGTGCACTCCCGGTAGGGCACGAACGGGGTGTGCACCAGCATGCCGACGGCGCCGGACCGCGCGGGCTCCCAGGTCCGCGGGTCGAGCACCTCCATGTGGCCGAACTCCGCGGTGTGGTGCAGGTGTCCCCGCGAGCAGGGCGTGCCGCCCGACGGCAGCGTCTCCGTCATCAGGTACGACGTGGACACGGTGGCGCCGAACGCCGCCTCGGCCCGCTCGCGCAGCGGGTCCGACAGCACCTCGCCGCCGACCGCGACGCTCTCCAGCCCGAAGTCGGCGGCCCGCCACCCGTCCCGCTCGACCCCCTCGACCAGCGCGGACAGGTACGACGCCGAGGTGCTGAGGTGGGTGATCTGCGGCGCCTTGCCGGGCAGGCCGAGCGGCGCGGCGAGCCGGTCCAGCGCGACCGCCGGCTCGACCGTTCCGAACTGGACGAACGATGCGCCGACCCGCGTGGTCGACTCCTCGGTGTTGAGCAGCGGGAGGGTGGCCCGCGAGCAGCCCGCGTAGGCGACGGTGTGCCGCGGGCGCAGGCCCAGGGTCAGGGCCGCCGAGATGGTGCTGAGCGCGACGGCGGTCTCCACCTCCGCCCGGGAGAACCAGACCGCGGTGGGCGTGCCGCTGGTTCCCGTGGTCAGTGCCATGAGCGCGGGCGCGGAGGCCGCCGAGACGAAGGCCGCGGGCATGCCGCGCAGCGCCCTCTTCGGGGTGACGGGCACCCGCGACCAGGTGTCGGTGTCGAGTTCGCCGGGGTCGAGGCCCAGGTCGGCGAAGACCCGCCGGTAGTAGGCGGTGTGCCGGGCGGCGGCCCGCGCGGTGGCCCGCAGGCTCCTGCGGGTCACGGTCCGCCGCACCTCGGGGTCGATCAGGCCGGCCTGACCGGGCAGCAGGGACGAGTCGGCGCCCGGTTCGCCGAACTCCGCGAGCGTGGCGACCATGTCGCGGGCGAGGTGTTCGAGGTCCTGCGGCCGGATCCTGCGGTTGCGCAGGACGGCCATGCCGTAGCGGAGCTGACTCAGGGCGGTGCCGAACATGGGGCCTCCTGGAGCCTGGCCGGGATCCACACCCCGGCCCAGGCCGGGACCGTCCCCGATCAGGACATGTGCAGGAACATGGCGGCGGTCAACGTGCTCAGGGCGTACTTGAGGTAGTGCTTGACCATGGTCGGACCTCCCTCCCGCGGCGGCCGGCCGGCCGCAGCCTGTGATGGCGCCCGCGCGGCCGCTTCGGGCCCACGGGCAGTGGCAGCGTAGGACCGCCGGACCGGGCCCGGATAGTGACGAATTTCCGCCGCATACCGATATTTGAGCATGTGTTAAGAGCTTCCCCGCCGATTCCGCCCCATAAGGAATCACCCACCCCAGTGCCCCCGCCCGCCACCGGCGGGGCCGCCCCTGGACCGGGCGCCGCGCGAGGGCCCGGCTATCCTGCGGTGTTCCGCACAGACCAGGGGGGTCCGAACCATGAGCAGTGCCGCCACGCCCTTTCCCGACCGCATGGAGCTCACCGGAGAAGGGCTCGTCCTGCGCGACTGGACCGAGGCGGACCTGGACGCGATGCCGGAGTTGTTCGACCACCCCGACATCGCGTACTGGACGCCGATCGTCTCGCCGTTCGACGCGGCGGCGGCCCGGGTACGGCTGGACCGGGCGCGCCAACTGCGGGCGGAGGGCACGGCGATCCTGCTCGCCGTCACCGTGGACGGCGGGGCGCCGCTCGGCGAGGTGATGCTCCGGCGCGCGCCCGAGGGCACGGAGCTCGGCTACGCGGTCGGCCCCGCGCACCGCGGCCAGGGGCTGGCGGTGCGCGCGGTGGGGGTGATGGCGGCGTACGCCTTCGAGCAACTGGGCGCGGAACAGGTGATCCTGGAGCTGGAGGCCGAGAACGCCGCCAGCGTCGCGGTGGCCACGAGGGCGGGCTTCGGACTGCTCGACGTGCCGCTGATCAAGGGCGAGGGGAAGGGGCGGCCCTTCGTCCTGCAGACCTGGGGCCTGAACCGCTCCTGATCCACGGCGGCGAGGGCGGAACGCGCCCGGGGGTACGATCCGCGAGCCGTGCCGGGAGTCCGGGCCGGCCGAGTGTGGTTGACGGTGGGGGAGTTCTCGAATGACGCTGCGGTTGCGCGCCGCCCGCGCGCTGGTGCTGCTGGCCGGCTTCTACCTGATCGGGGTGGTGCTGCTGGCGGCCATGGGGGCGCTGGACTGGCTCCTGGTGACACGGCTGTTCACCGCTGGGGCGGCCTGGTTCGAGGGCACGATCCTGACCGGCACCGCCCTGGTGGCGGTGGCGATCGTACGGGGCATGGTCGCGTTCCTGCGCGCCGGACGCCTGGGCCCGGTGCCGGCCGCCGTGGCCGTCACGCCGCAGGAGCAGCCCGAACTGTGGGAGCAGGTGCGGGCCGCCGCCGAGGTGGCGGGGGAGCGGCCGCCGGACGAGCTGTACCTGGTCGCCGACGTCAACGCGGGGGTCGCCGAACAGAGCCGCCTGCTGGGGCTGCTGCCCGGACGGCGCCGCATGTTGCTCGGCCTGCCGCTGCTCGCCGGGATGACCGTCCCGCGGCTGCGTGCCGTGCTCGCCCACGAGTTCGGGCACTACGGCAATCTCGACACGCGGCTCGGCGGCCTCACCCTGCGCGGCCGGAAAGCGGTGCTGCACACGGTCGAGGTGTTCCGCGGGGGCAGCACCCGGCTGCACTACGCGGTCGGCGCCCTCTACGTCGGCTACGCCCGGATGTTCCTGCGGACCTCGCAGTCGGTGGCCCGCCAACAGGAGCTCGCCGCCGACCAGGTGGCCGCCCGGCACGCGGGCCGTGACGCGACGGTCGCCGCCCTGCGCGCGCTCCCGGTGATCGAAGCCGCGCACAGCCACTACCTGGACGCGTACGCCGGGATGGGCGGGGCGCTGGGAGCTCTGCCGCCGGTGGGCGAGGTGCACGGCGGCTTCCGGCGGCTGCTCGCGGCCCGGCCGGGGGAGCGGCTCGCCGCGCTGTCCGCCGGGCGGCGCCCGCGCAGGCCGCACCGGTACGACTCGCACCCGCCGCTCGCCGAACGGATCGCCCGGATCGAGCGGTTGCCCGCCGACGACCGGGACGAGGGGGCGCCCGACGAGCCCGCCGCGCTCACCCTGCTGCGCGACCCGGACCGGGTGTTCGCCGAGCTGGAGGAGCGCACGCTGCCGCGGGAGGCGGCGCTGCTGAGGCGCCTGAGCTGGGACGACCTCGTCATGGTCCGCGCGATCGCCGACGCCGAGGGCTGGTCCCGGCCGCTGCGGCTCGCCGTCGCCAGGGCGGTGCGCTCCGAGGAGCGGGGCACGGACGGGGCGGCACCCGCGCGGCGGGGCGCCGAGGCCGGGACCGTGGACGACGCCTCGTTGCCCGGCATGGAGGAGGTGCTCGACGCCTTCGACCGCGGACTGCTGTGGATGGCGGTCGCCGACCGTATGCCCAAACCGCCCCAGGTGGCCCGTCTGACCGGGGCGTCGGCCCAGAACTTCATCCGGCCCAAGGTCTTCGACGGGCTGGCGGGCCTGGTCCATCTGCGGCTCGTCGCCGCCGGGCGGGCCGTGCCCGACATCGCGTGGTCGGGGCAGCCCGGGATCGCGCTGCCCGAGGCGTGGGAGAAGGGCATGGACGACGCCCTCGACGCGGCCGTCGCCGACACGCCCGACACGGCGCCCCTGCGGGCGCTGCTCGCCGACACCGACCGGGTGCCGGCGTGACCGGGGGGAGTGCCATGGCCGTCGGGATCGTCGAGCACGAACTGTCCTCCCCGTGGGAGGGCTTCCTCTGCGAACCCGCGTCGGGCGCCGCCCGCGCGGGGGTCGTCGTGCTGTCGGGATCCAGCGGCCGGATCGAGCGCGAACGCTGCCGGCTCTTCGCCCGCGCCGGGGTGAGCGCGGTGTCGATCCGGTGGTTCGGCGGGCCCGGGCAGCCCGCCGGCCTGTGCGAGGTCCCGCTGGAGACCTTCGTCGAGGCGGCGGGGCTGCTGCGCCGGCGCGGCGCCGAACGGGTCGGCGTCCTCGGGGTGTCCAAGGGCGCCGAGGCCGCGCTGGCGGTGTCCACCCTCTCGGACTGCTTCGACGCCGTGATCGCGCTGTCCCCGACCTCCGTCGTCTGGGCCAACCTCGGCCCCGGCCCCGACGGTCGGGAGCGCCCCTACCGCTCCAGCTGGACCTGGCGGGGGCGGGCGCTGCCCTTCGTCCCCTACGACGACTCCTGGACGCAGACGGAGCCCGAGGGCGTTCCGGTCGCCGTGCTCGGCTGGTACGAGCGCAGCCTCGCGACGTACTCCGACCGCCTGCCCGCCGCGGCGCTCTCCGTGGAGAGGACCACCGCCGAGCTGGTCCTCGTCGCGGGCGGCGCCGACCGCATGTGGCCGTCCCTGCGCTTCGCCCGCCGACTCGCGGACCGCCACGGCACGACCGGCAGGACGGCGGCCCTGTTCTCCCACCCCGACGCGGGCCACCGCCCCGTCTTCCCGGGCGAGGCACCCCCACCCCCCTCCCCCCACTACGACCACGGCGGCACCCCCGCCGCCGACGCGACCCTCGGCGCAGCCGCCTGGCCCACCATCCTCACCGCCGTCCTCGGAACCACCGCCGAATCGCGGAACGGCCCGCGGTGGCCGGTCGAGGGCTGACCTGACGGCCCGACAAGGGGTTCGGCCGGACCTACTCGGCCTCGGGGCGGCGGTCTTCGGCCGGGCCGGCGCCTTTGGGGGTGAGGCGGGTGCGGAGGGTGGTGGCGAATTCCTCGGCGCGGGCGAGTTGGGTGCGGAGGTTGGCGATCTGCTCGGCCGCGGCCTGTTCGTAGTGGTGGACGCGTTCCAGGAGGGCTTCGTGCTCGGCGCCCGAGGTGTCGCCGGCGTCGAGGCGGTCGACGGCGTCGAGGAGGTCGCGCATCTGGTCGAGCGTGAAACCGAGGGGCTTCATGCGGCGGATGACCATCAGGCGGGAGACGTCGGCCTCGGTGTAGAGGCGGAAGCCGCCCTGGGACCGGGCCGACGGGATGACCAGGCCGGTCTCCTCGTAGTGCCGGATGGTCCGCAGCGACAGCTCCGTCCGCGCGGCGACCTCCCCGATCTGCATGTGCCTGTGCGCCGCGCCGGCCATCCTCGTCCGTTCTCGTTCGGTCCCGTTCGTGGGGCGGCCGTTCAACCGTCCCCGGACTCTACCCTGACGTTAGGGTACAGTTGCCGATGTTGGCGGGCGACCGTCGGCGTCCTTCAGGGGACCGCCGGGCCGCTCGTCCTTCGTGTCGGGGCCGATGACGCCCCCGGGGAGAGTCCGAGTCCCGCAGGAGAGTGTGTGCGCCCCAACCCGGTGCCTGTCCACGCCGCGTGCCCGCCGTGATCCTCCGCACCTGACACCTCGCCCCGGGCGCCCGCCCGCCGCGCCCGCCCCGGACGAACTCCGGCCCCCGCCCACGGGCCGTACACACCTTGCCCTTTGAGGCTCGCCCACTCCTTTCCGCTGCCTGCCCGCACTCTCGAAGGGCCGGCCCGAGCACGACAGGTTCCGCTGCCTTGTCCTCCCCTGTGTTCTCCGCCGCCGCGCCGCCGCGCGGCCCCCGGCGCCCCTCCTGGCTGTCCCCGAAGGTCTTCCGCACCGAGGCCCTCGCCGGTCTCGTCGTCGGACTGGCCCTGATCCCCGAGGCGATCTCCTTCTCCGTCATCGCCGGCGTCGATCCCAAGGTCGGCCTGTTCGCCGCCTGCACCATGGCGATGGTGATCGCCTTCGTCGGAGGCCGCCCCGCGATGATCTCCGCGGCGACCGGCGCCGTGGCCCTGGTCGTCGCCCCCGTCTCACGCCACTACGGCCTCGGCTATCTCATCGCGACCGTCGTCCTCGCCGGCCTCTTCCAGGTGGTGCTCGGCGCGTTGGGCATCGCCAAGCTGATGCGGTTCGTGCCACGCAGCGTCATGGTCGGCTTCGTCAACGCCCTGGGCATCCTGCTGTTCACCGCCCAGATCCCCAACCTGCGCCATGTGCCGTGGCCGGTCTACCCCCTGGTCGCGGGCGGCCTGCTCCTCATGGTGTTCTTCCCCCGGCTGACCAGGGCCGTCCCCGCGCCGCTGGTGGCCATCGCCGTCCTCACCGTCATCACGGTGGCCGCGGGCATCGCCGTACCGACCGTCGGGGACAAGGGCACCCTGCCGTCCTCCCTGCCGGTGCCGGGCCTCCCGGACGTGCCCTACACCGCCCACACCCTCACCGTCATCGCCCCCTACGCCTTCGCCGTGGCCCTGGTCGGGATCATGGAATCGATGATGACCGCGAAACTCGTCGACGATCTCACCGACACCCACTCGAACAAGACCCGCGAGGCGGTCGGCCAGGGCATCGCCAACATCGTCACCGGCATCTTCGGCGGGATGGGCGGCTGCGGGATGATCGGCCAGACGATGATCAACGTCAAGAACGGGGCGCGCACCCGGCTTTCCACGTTCCTCGCCGGGTTCTTCCTGCTCATCCTGTGCATCGTCCTCGGCCCCGTGGTCTCCAGGATCCCCATGGCCTCCCTCGTCGCGGTCATGGTGCTGGTGTCCGTCGGCACCTTCGACTGGCACTCCGTCGCGCCGAAGACGCTCAGGCGCATGCCGATCGGCGAGACCGTGGTCATGGTCATCACCGTGATCGTCGTGGTCGCCACCGGCAACCTCTCCATCGGCGTCGTCGTCGGCTCGATCACCGCCATGGTGGTCTTCGCCCGCCGGGTCGCCCACCTCACGAACGTCACGTCCGTCACCGACCCCGACGGCACGCAGGTCATCCACGCCGTCACCGGTGAGCTCTTCTTCGCCTCCTCCAACGAACTGGTCACCCGGTTCGACTACGCCGGCGACCCCGGCAAGGTCGTCATCGACCTCACCGGCACCCACGTCTGGGACGCCTCCTCCGTCGCCGCCCTGGACGCCATCCAGACCAAGTACGCCCAGCGCGGCAAGCAGGTCGAGATCGTCGGCCTCAACGACTCCAGTGCCCGTCTCCACGGCAGGCTCAGCGGCGAACTCTCGTCCAACCACTGAGTCGGTGGCCCTCGCGTGCGCGGCTGGGGGCGGGGCGCCGGCCCGCGTCCCCGATCTGTGACAGTCCTGTGGCGGGGAACATGTCCTGCGTCACAGTCCCCCGACGGGCCGGTCTGATCGACTCGGATCATGCGTCGTTCACCCTTACCCCTGGCCGCAGTTGTCACCGGGGCCCTGCTCCTCACGGCGTGCGGAGCGCAGTCACCCGGCTCGCGGTCCGTCGGCCCGACGCGGTCCTGCGGACCGTACGCCGCCCCGGACGCTTCGCCGGGATCGGCTGCCGGCGCTTCCGCTCCCGGTTCCGATGCCGAGGCGACGGACGGGGCCAAGGTCGTGGCGGTGGACGGCTGTCCGGGCTTCGAGGTCACCAACGGGACGAAGGACGCCGCCACCTTCACGATCACCTTCCAGGTGGTGACGGAGTCCGGTGAGGCGTGGACGAGCGCCGAGCAGATCGTGCGCGCCGTCGCGCCCGGCCGCACCGTGCGCGTGGCGGTCGAGCCGACCGGGCCGACCGAGGCCGCGGACGGCGGCGCGCACGTGCGGATCATCGAGGCCAGGAGCGTTCCCACGGTCGAAGGCCCCTCGACCGCGGGGCCCTGCCCGGCGTCGGGCGTTCGGCTGTACGCGGACGACGGGGACGCGGCCATGGGGCTGCGCGTCGTCGGCCTGCACCTGGTGAACTGCGGGACGCGCACGTACGGCCTCGACGGCTACCCGCAGGTGCGCCTGCTCGACGACCGGCACGGGCCGGTGGACGGGGTGGCGGTCCTGCACGGCGGCGACGCGATCGCCATGGGCACGGGTGCCGACGGCCCGCCCCGGCCGCTGGAGTTGAAGCCGGGGCAGAGCGCCCACGCCGGACTGGTCTGGCGCAACACCACCGGCCTCGGGAGCGATCCGGTGACGGTCCCCTACGTGAGGGTGGTGCCGCGGTCCGGCGCAGCGGCCGTCATGGTGACGCCGGACCTGGACCTGGGCACGACGGGCAAGCTCGGCGTCGGCCCGTGGAAGGCCGACTGAGGCTCGGGCCGTTCCTATGGCGGGTCCGCCGCGAGGCCGAGGTGGGCGAAGACCACGTCGCGCACCTGCGTGATGCCGTCGGGGTCGAGGTCGGCGACGACCGGGAGGGCCCGGTGCCAGCCAGGGGTCTGGAGGGCTTCGGCGAGCAGCGCGCCGGCGACGCTCCTGCGCACCGCCGGGGTGATGATCCCCGGCCCGTCCACCGTCCAGCCCTCGCGGCCGTCGGCCAGTTCCGGCGGCGCCACGAGCGCGGCCAGCCGTCGGATCAGGGTCATGACGTCCTCGCCCTCGTCGCTGTCGGCGGGCGCCGGTACCTCGTCGCGTTCGCCCTCGGCCGTCATCGGAAGGCCGCGGGCCCCGGCGACGTACGCGGCGAGTTCGGTCAGCGCCGTGGCCCGGTCCACCGGTTCCCCGGCCTCCCGGACCGATCGCGCGGCGGAGCGGTAGTCGCCGAGGGCGGCGTGCAGAACGGCGACGAGGTGGCCGCTGCTCCGGCGGAAAGGGGCGTGGTCCAGGGCTTCGAGGATCTGCGCGGTCGTCGGCGCGGGAGGGTCGTCGGCGGCGGGGCGGGCCGCGAGGCCGAGCAGACCCGCGATGACGAGGCCCCGCGGCCTCGACCCGGTGAGAGGGTCCCCGGGCGGTGGGAGGCAGCGCCGGGCCGCCCGGTCCGCGGCCTGCCTGAGCCGCTCACCGCGCGGTGGGTCCTGGTGCCCGACCGCCACGATGAGCCGAGCGAATTCGGGGGCGGTTTCGTCCCACCGCACAGGACCTCCCCGCAGCGGGAGCTCCTCATCCGAGACGATGTCGCACGCCTCCGCGGGAGCGTACTGCCACAGCCCGGTGGCCGCTGCCAGCCGGAGCTCGCTGCGGTGCGACCGGCCCCCGTGCAGGGCGATCAGTTTCTCGGCCTGTGCGGCATCACCCATGAAACCCAGCGCCCGGACGACGGCGCCGACCTGGGCCCGGCGCGGCCGGAGCCGGGCCCTGCCCGCTTCGAGGGCGAGCTGGACGACTTCCTCCAGCTCCTCGTCGGCATGCGGGGTGCGCTTTCCGCGCGTACCCGGCCGGTCCTCGGTCCCGAGTCCCTCGAGGGTGTCGGCCGCCTCCTGCGCCAGGCGCGGTGCGTGCGGACTGCCTTCCTCCGCGTGCGCCAGCGAGAGGCCGGCGAGTGCCCAGGCCCGCGTGGCGCCGCGGGTGACGGTCCGTGCGAGGCGCTCGGCGTCGCCGTACCGGCCGGTGACGGCGAGCGCCACGGCGAGCGTGGCGAGCTGGTCGGGGGTGTACTCGATGGCCTGTATCCGTTCCGCCCGGACCTGGGCCTCCGTCAGGAGCCGTCCGGCACGCTCCGGGTCGTCCGCCGCGTGGTGGCCCGCCAGCGCCGCCAGCGCCTCCGCGGCGACCCACGGCCGCTCGGCGGTGTCCGCGCGGGCGAGGAACTCCACCCGCTCGCTCGCACCCGCGCGGGCCAGGGTCCTGACCATTTCCGCGGTGCCGTCCGCGTCCCTGACCATGTACATGAACCCGCTCCAGCTGTCGACGATCGCGTTCCACGCCTCGTCGGCCCTGCCTCGGTGCGCCCAGCCCATGGCGACGTCGGCCCATTCCTGGAGGAAGAGCGGTGCGGGGGGACCGAACGGACCCGAGCGTGATCGGGCGGATTCCAGTACCTGCTGCGCGTCCGCGACGAGGCCCGCCGCCAGGAGGGCGGTCACGGCGTCGACGGTGGCCTCGTAGGGGCCGTGGAGGCTCGGGTATTCCTCGTCCGGGTTCCATGCGTCGCCGAGGTGGCTCCGCGCGATCGACACCGCGTTCTCGGCCAGGTCCGCCGCCAGTTCCGGGTCGGTGTCGCGCAAGGCCGTGGCAGCGGTGGCGAGCAGGTCGACGTCGTCCGACTCCTCGGACGCCTTGCGGGCGGCCTTCCTGATCCGCCGGTAGAGGTCCTTCGACAGCTTCCCGTCGACCGGCGCGCACGTGCGCGCGACGTCGGCCAGCGCCGCGATCCTCTCCGCGCCCTTCTCCTTGCGGGCTTCGGCGACCGCCTCGCCCAGCAGCTTCGCGGACAGCACGGCGTCGCGGGGGTGGGCGGCGACCGCGAGTTCGGCCAGGGCTTCGGCCGGGCTCACCGACACCCAGCCCCCGGAGGAGTCCAGCGCGCGGAGCGCGTCCTCGTCATGACCCGTGACCATGAGGGCGGTGGCGGCCGTCAGCAGCGTACGAGGGGTGTCGAAGACCTCCTGCGGGTCCGTCTCCTCCGCGTTCGCCAGGAGCACGGCCAGCCGGGCCGTGTCGACGGCCCGCGGGTCGTCCCGGTCGGCCAGGATCCGGGCGATCCTGGCGAGCGCCTCGGCCCGGTTTACCGGTTCGGTCAGCCGGTGCGCCGCCGTGATCGCCCGGTCGGTGCGGCCCAGGGCCGCCAGCGCGACGGGCATCTCGGCCGGTACGAACGCGTTGCGCAGCGTCAGCAGGTGGCGGGCCGCCGCCAGAGCGGCCGGTGGGCCGAGCGCTCCGGGGGCCGATCGTGCCACCGCGGCCGTGACGGCGTCGATCTCGGCGAGCGCGTCGACGTCGCTGTGGTAGGCCGCCCGCATCCGGTCGTGGCGGCGCCGGTCGGTGGCCAGGGCCGTCCCGAGGCCCGGATCGTCGAGGGAGGCGACCATGCGGCCGTAGGGCTGGAGCAGGTAGGCGGGCGTGCCCGGCAGCCAGCCCGCCTCGGCGTAGCGCCGGGCCCAGGCGTGCACGCGCTCCCGGTACCCCGCGATGTCCGGGCCGAGTTCGCGCAGCGCCGCGGTGAGCATGGTCTCGTGGGCGAAGAGGTAGCCGCGCGCGCCGGCGCCGTCCGCGCGCCGCCGCAGGATCCGGCCGAAGCCGCCGGCCAGCCGCTTCTTGAGCACGGGGTGCGCCCGGCCCGTCAACTCGTACAGGTCCGGCAGGGTCAGTTCGCTGCGCGCGGCGGCCAGCAGTCCGACCAGGTCATGGTCGAGGTCGTCGCCCCCCAGCACGACGGACAGCTCGTGGACCGCCTCGTGCTCGGTGTGCCGGGCGGCGTCCACCGGGAGGAGGGTGACGGGGTCGCAGTGCCGCAAGGGGTGGGTGCCGGGCACGTCCGCGGGAAGGCCGGGGCCGGGCCTGCTGGTCACCAGGACGCGGACGTTCGGCGGCGGCCGCTGCGGCAGCAGGGCGGCGATGCTGGGGCCGCCCACCGCGGCGGACCGGTCCTCGTCCAGGCCGTCCACGATCAGGAGCAGGGTGCGGCCGTCGCGCGCCAGGCGCTCGGCGGCCTCGCGCAGCAGCAGCCGCCACTCGTCGTCGCGTCCGGTCGCCGAGGCGTGCCGGGCCGGCTCGCGGCCGGCGATCATGGCGAGCTGATGGGTGAGCGCCTCGGTGAAGGCGGCGTGGTCGGCGTGCCCGGCCAGGCGCGCGGTGACGAAGAACCACACCGGGAGGACACCGCTCGGCGGGTGCAGGGCGAACCACGCGGCGAGCGCGGTCTTGCCCGCCCACGGCGGCGCCTGCACCCAGGCGTACGGGTCGGCGCCGGCGCAGAACTCGGCCAACCGGGCCAGCTCGTCGTCCCGTTCGCGCAGTTCGGCCGGAGCGAGGTCGAGCAGCCGGGCGCCGAACGGCATGCCGGTCGCCCCGCGCGCGGCCGACGGCGTCACGACGTCCGGCAGCGCGTCGGGGGTGAGGCCGCTGCCCAACAGGGCTTCGAGCTCGCGCAGTTCGGTCGCGGACAGGCGCTCGGCCCAGCGGTCCACCCGGCCGGCCGCGAGACGGCCGGGGCCGTCGGAGAGGTGGTGCCGGGAGACGACCCCGACGATCCGACCGGCGCTGAAGACGACCGCCCCGGACATGCCCTCCCACGGGGAGGCGCCCGGGTCGGCCCCGGCCGCCGGGGGCGTCACGTTGAGGTCGAGGGTGCCCTCCTTGCGGTTGGACAGCACCGCGCAGGTCGCGTGGACGTGCTCCGAGTCGCGGTAGCGCGCGCCCTCGGACCCGGCGCGCATCTTGAAGCGGGGGAAGCCCACCGCGCCGCAGCTCATCACGACGGCGCTCTCGCCCACGCGGCCGAAGGAGGCGGTCTCCACCGGGTCGGGGCACGCGATGGTCAGGACCGCGGTGTCGGTGTCCGCGTGCCGCCACGCCACGACCGCCTCGACGACCCGCTCGGTCGGCCGGGCGGCGTCGAACCGCACCCGCACGGCCCGCGCCCCGGCGACCACGTGGGCCGCGGTCAGCACCGCGCCCGTCGCGACCCGGTACCCCGATCCGCGGCGCCGCTCGCCGTCCGCGGTGGTGACGATCACCTCGGCGACGCGGCCCGCCGCCGGGTCGGGCGCCGGGCCGGCCGGTGCGGATAACGTGCCGTCAGAGCTCTTGGTCACCCTCGCCGCTCGCAATCAGGGCCGTCCGCGCCGTCCCGTCCGGCGCCACCGTCTTGGGGGTCAGGGTCAGCGTGATCCGCTGGCTTCGGGAGTGGGACGCGCTTCCCTTCCCGTCGGCCTCCACGACCAGGAAGCGGACCTTTCCGCCCGCCTCGGCGGCACGCTCCACCACCACGGTCGTCTCGATCTGCACCGGCCCGAGTTCGAACCGCACCGGTTCGCCGGCGCCGTCCGTGAGCGAGGCGGTCAGGTCGTGCCGCAACTGCCTGATCATGTCCCGTAGTTCGATCACGTGCGCCGCCCCCAGAGCTCTCACGGAAGGCCACATGGTACGCCTCCGCTTCCGCGGCCCCGGCCCCGACCGGGTGCGGGGCCCGCGCGTCTTTCCGCCCGTCGGAGCCGCTAGAGTGCCGCTCCGACCGGCCGGTCGCACGAGGCGGTCCGGTCCGGAAGGGCGGGGCCAGGGGTGGGGGAGCACAGCATGAGGACGCGCCTGTTGGTCGCGTGCGTGGCCGTCGCGACGGCTCTGGCGGGTGTGGGCGGCTGCTCATCGGGTGCGGCGGGCTCGTCCGGTGCGTCCGGCTCGAAGGCCGGGGCACACGCCGCACGGACGTCGCCGGCCTCCGCGACGCCCACGACAGTCAGCCCGGAGAGTGTCCGCATCACCTCTCTCATGCGGAAGCTGGCGGCCTGGACCGACGCCAAGCACTCGGTGACCGCCACCGAGATCGTGGTCTTCGACGCCCACAGCCTGCGCTACGACGGGCTGTTCGCCTGGGGCTCCGGGCCGGCCATGGACGTGCGGGCGCCGACCGCGCAACTCGGCCTGCGACAGCTGCACGCGGCCGACAAGACCGAGGTCCTCCTGGCCGGCGGCTCCTACTACTACCGCGTCGACGCGCGGTCCGGCGGCCCGTCCAAGGGCCGCCCGTGGCTGCGGACGTCTCTGCCGCGATCCGCCGACGCCGACGTCGCGGCGGCCCACGGGATCCAGGGCAACCCGGAGAGCGCCCTCCTGATGCTGCCCGACGCCGGCGGCTGGACCGACCTCGGTACCGACGCCACCGACGGCACCACGACCAGCCACTACCAGGGCACGGTCACGCGCGCGGCCCTCGCGGCGGACAGCCGGCTGCTCCGCACCGGGGGCTTGTCCCCTTCCGCCCTCCTGGGAGCCGCCGACAGCGCGGAGATCGACGTCTGGGTGGACGCCCACGGCAAGCCCGTCCGCTTTGTCGAGATGTCGATGATCGGCCGCTCCCTCGCCATCGACTTCCTCTCCTTCGGCGCCTCCCACCCCCTCACCCCACCCCCACCCGCCACCACCACGACGTCGGACGACTCCCCGGCGTCCTGACCGACCCCCGCGACGTAGGGCCGTTCGGTCCGTGCGAGACCGAAGACCCCCTGGCCCGGTTCCGGGCCCGATTCCTCCGGAGCGGCTGGATGAGTACATGGCAGGAGTCGCAGGCATCGGTGGAGACACGCCTGGCCGCGATGTCGTCGGGGGAGCGGCAGGTGTTCGCCGCGGGTGTGGCCGAACGGCTCATGAGCCGCCATGAGGATCTGCCCGAAGAGGATCGGGCACCCTTCACCCTGAGCCTGCGGCCCCTCCTGGACTCCGTGTGGGAGGGCGTCCTCGGCGATCGCGCCGCCTTCGTGGCAGTGAAGCGAGGGGTGGCCGAGTTCCTGCTCGGCGACTACTGCCACAACGACGGCCAGGACGGGCCCGACGAGGCGGACGAGTCCGCTGCGGCGGCGACGCTGTACGCCGCTCAGGCGTACCTGTTCGGCGGCTGCCACGATTTCGCGGTGTGGGCCGGCCACAGAGCGGTGGAGGCCGCCGAGATCCACGTCGAGTATCTCGCGGAGCAGGAGGAGGACGACGTCCCGGACCCCGACGACGCGATCGCCGACGAACTCCGCCGCCAGCTCCGGGACCTCGACGTCATCGCGCACCACGCGAAGGACCTCCGCCTCGCCGACTCGGGGCTGCCCGCCGGCACCTCGGTCCGGCTCCGTGCGGAGGTGCGGGCCCGGCTCTCCCGTCGGGACTGACCGCGGGCGCGGGGGCGCTGGTCAGGGGGCGGGGATTGTCAGACCCCCCGGGAAGAATGGTCCGCATGACGACATCTTCCGCCGTTGAGGCGTTGTCCACCGCTGCCCACTACCGGGACGCGATCGCTCGCGTGCGCGAGGCCGCTCGGGCGTACTACGGCGGGGACGGGGACTTCGCGACCGAGAGCGTGATGGACGACGCCGGATACGACCGGCTGTTGCTCGCGATCGCGGCGTACGAGGAGGCGCACCCGGGGGAGGTCGCGGCCGACTCGCCGACGCAGCAGGTGGCGGCGGGGGCCGCGCCAGTGGGGGACGTGGCGCACGTCGTGCCGATGCTGTCGCTGGACAACGTCTTCTCCGCCGAGCAGCTGACGGCGTGGGACGAGGGGCTGCAGCGCCGCCTGGGCCGGCCGGTCGAGGGCGGGTTCGCCGTGGAGCCCAAGCTGGACGGCGCGGCGATCGCGGCGCGCTACCGCGAGGGGCGGCTGGTGCAGGTCGTGACCCGCGGCGACGGCCGGTTCGGCGAGGACGTCAGCCACGTGATCGGCACCATCGTCGGGCTGCCGGAGCGGCTGGAGGCGGCGGACACGTTCGAGGTGCGGGGCGAAGTGCTGTTCACCCAGGCCCAGTTCGAGCGCGCCAACGAGATCCGCATCGAGCACGGTGCGACGGTGTTCCGCAACCCGCGCAACGGCACGTCCGGCACGCTGCGCGCCAAGGACCGGCCCTACCGGCTGGCCATGACGTTCTGGGCGTACGGCGCCGTCAACCTCGACGGCGGGACGTTCCTGCCCGACGGGGCCTCGCACTCCGACGCGCTGGCCCTGCTCTCGGTGGCCGGGGTGCAGACCACGCGCGAGAACCAGGCCGCGGTCCAGTTCGTGCCCACGATCGAGCAGGCCCGGCAGCGGGTCGAGGAGATCCAGGCGATGCGGCCCCGGCTGCCGTTCGGGATCGACGGCGTGGTCATCAAGGCCGACCGCGCCGACGAGCAGCAGGCGGCCGGGTTCGGCTCGCGCTACCCGCACTGGGCGATCGCCTACAAGCTGCCCGCGGTCGAGCGCAGCACCGTGCTGCTGGACGTCGAGTGGAACGTGGGCCGCACCGGGGTGATCGCGCCCCGCGCGCGGCTGGCGCCCGTCGAGGTCGACGGCAGCACGGTGGAGTTCGCCACCCTGCACAACCCGGCCGACATCCGGCGCCGCGACCTGCACATCGGCGACACGGTCACCGTGTACAAGGCGGGCGACATCATCCCGCGCGTCCAGGCCGCGGTCGTGCAGCTGCGCCCGGCCGGCGCGGTCGAGGTGCCCTTCCCCGAGCTGTGCCCGAACTGCGGCAGCGAGATCGACCGGAGCCAGGAACGGTGGCGCTGCGTCAAGGGCGCGGCCTGCCGGCTGCCCGCCCTCATCGCGTACGCGGCCCAGCGCGACTGCCTCGACATCGACGGCCTGGGCAAGACGTACGTCAACACGCTCGTCGACTCCGGCGCCGTCACCGACATCGCCGACCTGTACGCCCTCGACCTGGAGACCCTGTCCGAGGCGGCCGGGAGCGACAAACGGGGGGCCAAGCTCGTCGAGCAGATCCAGGCCGCGAAGGCCAAGCCGCTCAGCCGGCAGTTGTGCGCGCTCGGCATCACCAACACCGGCCGCCGGCTCTCCCAGCGGATCGCCGCGTACTTCCTCACCATGGAGGCCGTCCGCGCCGCGGACGCCGACGTCATGCAGGAGGTCGAGGGCATAGGCGCGGAGAAGGCCCCGGGTATCGTCGCCCAGATCGCCGAACTCGCCCCGGTCATCGACAAGATGATCGCGGCCGGCGCGGCCATGACCGAGCCGGTCGACGAGACGCCGGGCGAGGGCCCGCTGGCCGGCGAGGACGGCCGGCCGATGAAGGTCGTGGTCACCGGCAAGATGTCCGGCCCGCTCGCCGAGCTCAGCCGCACCGGTGTGAAGGACCTCATCGAGCGCGCGGGCGGCCGGGCGAGCGACAGCGTCACCACCGAGACCGCCTACCTCGTCTCCGCGCCCGCCGCGGGCGGCAAGCTCAGCGGCAAGGCGGCCAAGGCGGAGAACCTCGGCGTGCGCGTCCTCACCCCCGAGGAGCTCGCCGCGATAGTCGCCGACTACCTCAACTGAACTGCCCGGAAGAGCGGTTGAGGCCCGTCTCGGTGGCCCGGAGGGCCCCTCGCGCCCCAGTAGGCTGGTCAGGACTCCTTGGTCCCGCGCGGCGCGATGGCGCGGCGCGGGCCACGGTGCGGTTCATGGTGTCCTGACATTGGGGTGGGTTGCACGTGCTTGTGGCGGATCGGTACCAGCTGGACCGTTTGCTGGGGCGAGGCGCGATGGGCGAGGTGTGGCACGCCACCGACCTGACGCTGAACCGGTCGGTGGCGGTGAAGCTCCTCCAGGGCGACCGGGCCACGCCGGCGGACACCGAGCGCTTCCGCCTGGAGGCGCAGACCGCGGCACGGCTCAACCACCCCAACGTGGTCGCCGTCTACGACTTCGGCTCCCACCAGGGCCGGCACTACCTGGTCATGGAATGCGTCGACGGCCGGAGCCTGGCCGAGGAACGCCGACCGGAGGGAGTGCCGGACGCCCGGGACGCGGCCGACATCGCCGCGCAGACCGCCGCGGGGCTGGAAGCCGCCCACCGCCACCGTGTGGTCCACCGTGACATCAAGCCGGGCAATGTCATGATCACCGCCGACCGGACGGTGAAGATCGCCGACTTCGGGATCGCCCGCTTCGCGGACGAGGGCACCGGAACCCTCACGGCGACCGGGCACATCATGGGCTCCGCCGCCTACCTGCCGCCCGAGCGGGCCCTGGGCCGTCCCGCACAGCCCGCCTCCGACATCTACTCGCTGGGCTGCGTGCTGTTCGAACTGCTCACCGGCCGCCCTCCGTTCACCGGCGCCACCGCCCTGGCGATCATCCAGCAGCACGTCGACACCGCCCCGGTTTCGCCGTCCCGGCTCCGTCCCGGGATACCGGGGCCGCTCGCCGACTACGTCCTGCTCATGCTGGCCAAGGACCCCGCCCGCCGGCCCACCGCCGAGGAAGCCGCCGCCTGGCTGGCCGCCGCGCCCACTCCCGCGCACGGCCCCGCAGGCGTGGCGCCGCTCGCCGATCAGCCCCCACCCCTTGCAGCTCCGACCCCTCCGCTCGCCGCTCCGGCACCTCCCCTCGCCCGTCCCGCCGCATCATCACCCTTCCCGCCGCCGGCGCGGCCGCCAGCTGCCCGCTCCAGGCCCAGACGGCGCCCGGTGCGGCAGAGGACGGTCCTCATGGTCGCCGGCCTGGCCGCCTTCGCCGTGGCCGTCGCCGTCGGCGCGCTGCTGACCTCGTCGAACGGCCGCCATTCCGGCACGCCGGCCGGCCATCCGTCCACGGGCGTCGCGACCGTCACGTCCGTCCCGACCGAAACGTCCGCCACGTCCCCCACGACCGGTCTGTCCGAAACGGCTCCCGGCGGTCCTTCACTCGCACCCCCGGCCATGCCCCCCGTCGTCGGCGGCCCGGCCGGGGGCCCCAGGCGCAAGGACGACGGGGGCCCGGGCCCCAAGGGGAAGAATGCGCCGGGCCCCAAGGCCAAGGGCTGATCGCTGCCCGGGCGGGCGCGGGCGGCCGCGCCTCAGCTCGGCACTGTGACCGTTTCCCCGGCGGGCCGCTCCGGGGCGGGCCGCCCCGTCCCGTCGTCGCGGAGCAGCACGGTGACCAGCGTCCCGGCGAGGACGTAGCCGACGCCCTGCGCCGCGAGGACCGGGACGATGCCGGCCGTGCGGCCCAGGAATCCGGCCGCGCAGGTGCCCGCGACCATCGCCACTCCTTCGAGGGCGCCGAACGCGCCGAAGACGCGGCCCCGGTGGCCGCCGGCGGTGTGGCGCTGCATCAAGGTGGCCGAGCACGTGGCCATCAGCGCGCCGGGGAAGCCGACCAGGACCATCAGCACGACGGACGGCCAGGCGGCGGTGAGGCGCAGCGGGTAGAGGAAGACGGCGAGGTCGATCAGGCCGAACGCGACGGCCGCCCGGCCCATCGCCCGGGCCGGGCGCAGCCGGTCGCCGAACGACGCGGTGAGCAGCCCGCCGAGGATGCCGCCGACCGCCTGGGCGGCGACGATCAGGCCGTAGGTCTCGGCGCGCGCGTGCAGCACGGATCGGACGAACGGGGCGAACAGCGTGCTCATGATGCCTTCGCCGACGCTCGTGACGAGCAGGAAGACGAGCATGACGCGCAGCACGCGTTCGCGCAGGGACAGCCGCACCCCGGTCGTCCACTCGGAGCGCGACTGCCTTAGGCGGGCGCCGAGTTCGGGGTGCCGGGGTGGGCGCGCCCCGGGCGGGGCGGCGGGGATCGCCGCGATCAGCGCGGCCGACAGCAGGAAGCTCGCGGCGTCGACGAGCGCGAGCAGGGTGATCCCTCCGGCCGCCGCGGCCGTCCCGCCGAGCGCGGAGCCGACCAGCCGGGACAGGTCGGCGTTCTGGCCGCCGAGGGCGTTGGCGGTGACGAGGTGCTCGTCGCGGACCAGGCGCGGCAGCAGGCTGCGCTCGGCGGGGACGAAGAACTGCCGCACGCACCCCTCGTAGGCGCTGACGGCGTAGACGATCCAGATCTGGCCGGGCCGGTGCACCACGAGCAGGGGCAGCAGGCCGGCGGCCTGGAGCACGTTCGCCGCGACCATCGTGCGCCGCAGGTCCCACCGGTCGACGAACACGCCCGCGACCGAGCCGAGTACGACCTGCGGGACGAAGGAGGCGAGGAGCATGAGCGCCGAGGCGAGCGTGTCGCCGGTGAGCTCGTACACGTAGTACGCGAGGCCGACGCCCAGGACCCAGTCGCCGGTCAGCGAGACGAGGCCGGCCGACAGGAGTGGGCGCAGGCCGGGTTGGCGCAGCGCCGGAGCGATGGCCCGCACCTCACCCCTCCGCGGCTATGGGTGCCTGCGGCGCCGCGATGAGGGTCATGGTGACGGCCTTCGAGCCGGGCGGGCGCGAGGCGACGTCGTCGATCGGGCGCTCCTCGACGTACCGGGTGATGTGCCCGGCGAACGCCTCCATCAGTCCGGTGAACTCGTCCTCGGTCAGGTAGACCGTGCTGGTGCTGATGCCGGAGTGCCTGCGCCAGCCCGGGGACCAGGACGCCCGCGCCTCCTGCCAGCGGCCGAGTTCGTCCAGCGCGCGCTCGGCGCGGACCTGCTCGAAGACGGCCAGCGCCTCCGCTCCGCCGGGCCGGTCCTCGATGCCGTCGACGTCGTGCGAGGTGTGCGTGAGCTGCCACGGGCGCTCGCGGTTGTCGGCGCCCTCGACCTGGCGCACGAAGCCGTACTTCGCGAGCTGGCGCAGGTGGTGGGAGGCCAGCGCGTGGCTGATGCCCAGTTCACGGGCGGCGTCCGCGGCCGTGATCCGGCCGGCCCGGCCGATGATCGACTGGAGTTCGAGGCGGGTCGGGTGGGCCAGGGCGCGGATGCTTCGCGGATCGTCCAGCAGGCGGCGGCGCTGTCCGCCGCCCGGGGGCGGCGTGGATTCCAAGGACATGCTGGGAATGTACGGACGGGCGGCCCGCATCTCAAGCACTTGCTTGGAATCGGAGCCCGCGCCGCCGCTCCGGAACCGCTCAGCCGGGCGCCCCCGGGCGGTTCGCCGTCAGGTCGCCCAGCAGCGGATCGCCCGCCACCGCGCTGATGGCCCGGTCCACCGCGTCGTCGTCGCCCGAGGCGAGCGCCGAGGTGAGCGAGTCGGCGCCGGTCAGCAGGACGCGCAGCAGGGTGACCGCCGCCCGCTGCGAATCCGTGGCGTTGGGCGTGATCGCGTCCTCGGGCACCTCGCCGAACCGCTCGGCGACGCGCGTGCCCACCGTCGCCACGGCGGACCGGATCGCGGCGGGCGTCGGGATCTCGGTGTGGTCGTTCATGCTCAGCAGCCTTCCGGGAGTCGGACCGGGTGTCGCTGACCGACTACCCCTGATCCGCCCCGCCTCGCCCCGCCCGACCCACCGATTTCCCCCCACCCGTCCCACGGGCCCCGGATCGGCACGGAGGACGGGCACTCGCGCGTGTTGGCGGTCTCGGGGGCGGTCGGTTCTTCGTAGAGTGGGCAGTTGCTCGTAATGACGGGATCGATCCGGAGGGACGGTAGGCGGATGGACAGGCAGGCTTCGGCGTCGCCGATATACGACCAGCTCGTACGGGAGCGCGGCGATGTGTTGATGAAGGTCCGCGCCGCCTACGAGGACGCCCGGCACCAGCTGAAGCAGGACGTGCAGGGCCTGCCGCGAACCTCCGAACGGGCCGGGAACTGGTTCAGTTGACGTTCCCGGGACGTGCCCCGTTGCCCGGCACCCCGCGAGGTGTCGGGCGCCCGGCCGTTCAGGCCCCGATCCAGACGGCCTTGAGGTTGCAGAACTCGCGGATGCCGGCCGCGGACAGCTCGCGCCCGTAGCCGCTGGTCTTCACGCCGCCGAAGGGCAGTTGGGGGTAGGAGACCGTCATGCCGTTGACCGTGACCGCGCCGGACTCCAGCTCCCGCACGCAGCGGTCCCGCTCCTCGGGGTCGTCGGTCCACACGGTCGCGCCCAGGCCGAAGGGCGTGGCGTTGGCCAGCGCGATCGCCTCGTCGACGTCGTCCACCCGGTACACGCACGCGACGGGCCCGAACGCCTCCTCGGCGTACAGCCGCATGGCGGGCGTGATGCCGGTGAGCACCGTCGGCGGGTAGAACCAGCCGGGCCCGCCCGGTCGTTCACCGCCGAGCACCAGCCGGGCCCCGTGCGCGACGGCGTCGGCGACCAGCTCCTCGACGTCCGCGCGGCCCTGCTCGGTGGCCAGCGGGCCGACGTCCGTGCCCGGCTCGGCCGGGTCGCCCACCACCAGCTCGCCCATGCCGGCGGCGAACGCCGCGAGGAACTCGTCGTGGACGTCCCGGTGCACGACGAACCGCTTGGCGGCGATGCACGACTGGCCGTTGTTCTGGCAGCGGGCGGTCACCGCCGTCGCCGCGGCCCGCCGCACGTCCGCGCCGGGCAGCACGATGAACGGGTCGGAGCCGCCCAGTTCCAGCACGCTCTTCTTCAGCGCCTGCCCGGCGGCGCCGGCCACCGCGCGGCCGGCCGCCTCGCTGCCGGTCAGCGTCACGGCCGCGACCCGCGGGTCCCGTACGACGGCGTCCACCCGCCGGGACTCGATCAGCAGCGTGGTGAACGCCCCCGCGGGGAATCCGGCCCGCTCGAACAGGCCGCCCAGGTACACGGCGGTCCCGGGCACGTTGGAGGCGTGCTTGAGCAGCCCGGCGTTGCCGGCCATCAGCGCGGGGGCGGCGAACCGCAGCACCTGCCAGACGGGGAAGTTCCACGGCATGACCGCCAGGACCACGCCCAGCGGCTGGTGCACGGAGTACGCCCGCAGCGCGCCCACCTCGGCCGGGTCGATCGGTTCGGGCGCGAGCATCGCCTCGGCGTACGCGGCGTAGTAGCGGCAGCCGGTCGCGGCCTTGCGGACCTCGGCCCGGGCCGACACCAGGGTCTTGCCCATCTCCAGGGTCATCAGCGCGGCCAGGTCCTCCAGGTCCTCCTCCAGCAGGTCCGCCGCCCGCCGCATCCAGCGGGCCCGGTCGGCGAACGTGGTGCCCGCGAGCACCCCGAAGGCCCGCCGCGCCGCGGCCAGCGCCTCCTCCAGCGCGTCCTCTCCCATCGGCGGGTACTCCCGGACCAGCCGTCCGGTGGCCGGATCGGTGGTGGCGATGGACATGGGTCGGTCACTCCTTCGTACGGTGCCGGGCCGGTCAGGCCCGGTCACGGGAGCCCTTGCGGGCCTGGGTGTAGAGGACGGCGGCCACCAGGATGAGGGCGCCCTGGAAGAAGTACTGCCAGGACTGGTCGAGCCCGAGGAAGGTGGTGGCGTTGAGCACCTGCTGGATGAGCGCCGCGCCGAGCAGGGTGCCGATGAACGAGCCGCGCCCGCCGAGCAGGCTCGCGCCGCCCAGCACGACGGCGGTGATGCTGGAGAGCGTGTAGCCGACGCCCTGCGTGGGGTCGCCCACGCCGATCTGCGCCATCAGCAGCAGGGCGCCGAAGAACGTCAGCACGCCCGCGGCGACGTACGCCAGCACGTGGGTGCGGTCGACCCTGACGCCCAGGCGCCGCGCCGACTCCTCGTGCGAGCCCACCGCGCGCAGCTGCCGTCCCCACGCGGTGAAGCGCAGCGCCAGCTCCAGGGCGACGGCCACCACGACCACCACCACGAACGCCAGCGGCACCGAGCCGGTGCGGGCGGTGATCAGGCTCGTGACGCCGGTGGAGATGTAGCCGCCCTGGAAGGGCCGCAGCAGCAGCGAGACGCCCTGGAGCCCGATGTAGAGCGTCAACGAGGCGGCGACGGCGGTGAATCCGCCGAATCTGATCAGCAGCCCGTTGAGCAGCCCCGAGGCCACGGCCACCACCAGCATCACGGCGAACCCGAGGGCGATCCCGCCGGCCGACGCCTTCCCGGTGACGAGGAAGGAGGCGATGACGACGAGCAGCCCGGACAGCGGGCCGAGCGACAGGTCGATGCCGCCGGTCATGATGACCACGGCCTGGCCCAGGCTGATGAACGCCAGCGCGGTGAGGAGCGTCAGGACCGAGGTGACGTTGAACGGCGCCAGATAGCGCTCGTTGTGCAGGTAGGTGTACGTGCCCAGGGCGGCGATGACCACGGCGAGCGCGATGCTGGGGGCGTAGTCGCCCTTGGCCAGGCGGCGCAGCCGCTCGGCCGTCCCCGCAGGTCCCGGCCGCCCGGTCTCCTTGCGGCGCTCCTGCGCCCGCAGGGTGGTCGCCCCGACGACGGTGCCGGTGATCCGGTCCTCGGTCACGTCGTCGCCGGTGAGTTCGGCGACCTTGTGGCCGCGGGAGAAGACCACGACCCGGTCGCACAGCCCCTCCAGCTCCTTGGCGTCGGAGGAGACCACGACCACGGGCACGCCGGTGGCCGCCACGTCGCGCATGATGCCGTAGATCTCGGCGCGCGCCCCGACGTCCACGCCCTGGGTGGGCTCGTCCGCCAGCAGCATGCGCGGCGACCTCAGCAGCGCGCGGGCCATGACGACCTTCTGCTGGTTGCCGCCGGACAGCGACATGACGTTGGTCTCCAGGTCGGCGGTCTTGACCGCCAGGCGCCGGGTCTGCTCCCCGACCGCGTCCCGTTCCAGCCGGTCGCTCACGACACCGGCCCGCGCCAGCGCCGGCAGCGCGCCGACCGCGGCGTTCTCCCGGACCGACATCGCCGGCAGGAGGGCCTCGGCGTGTCGGTCGGCGGGCATGTAGGCGCACGCGCCGACCAGTTCGCGGCCGGACAGCGACGCCCCGTCCAGGGTCACGGTGCCGTCGGTGCGGGTGAGGCCGGCCAGCGCCCGCAGGAAGTCGCTCTGCCCGTTGCCCACGATGCCGGCCAGCCCGACGATCTCCCCGCGCCGTACGTCCAGGCTCGCGCCCTGGAACCCGGCGCCCGACAGGTCCTCGACCCGCAGGACGACCGGGGCGTCGGCGGCCGTGGTGTTCTTCTCCGGGAAGGTGGAGGCCAGTTCGCGGCCGACGATCATCCGCAGCAGCTGCTCGTCGTCGATGTCGTCGACCCGCGCGCTGCCGCGCACCCGGCCGTCCCGCAGCACGGTCACCTCCTGGGCGATCCGGCGGACCTCCGCGAGGCGGTGCGTGATGTAGACGACGGCGGTGCCGGCCTCGGTGGCCCGCCGCACCTGGTCGAAGAGGAGATCGGTCTGGTCCGCGCCCAGCGGGGCCGTGGGCTCGTCCAGGATCAGCACCTTCGGCTCCAGGGCGATCGCCTTGGCGACCTCCAGCAGTTGCTTCTGCGCCACGCCGAGGGAGTCGACGCGGTCGCCGAGCCGGACGGTCGAGCCGACCCGGGCCAGCAGCGCGGTCATCCACGCCCGGGTGGGGCCGCCGGGACCGGTCCGGTCCGGCGGCACGGCGATGCGGATGTTCTCCGCCACGGTCATGTCCGGCAGGACCGCCGGGTGCTGGTGGACGATGGCGATGCCGAGCCGCGCGGCCCGGTCGGCCGTCAGGTGGTCGATCCGCTCGCCGTCGACGGTGATGGTGCCGCGGTCGGGGCGGGTCGCGCCCGAGGCGATCCCCATCAGGGTGGACTTGCCGGCTCCGTTCTCGCCGAGCAGCGCGTGGACGCGGCCCGGCCGGACGTCGAGCGAGACGTCGGCCAGCGCGTGCACCGGTCCGTAGCTCTTGGATATCCCGGCCAGCGACAGGACCGGTGTGGGCGTCGAGGCATCCACTGGGCGTGCTCCTAGGTGTGTACGGCGTGCGCGGTTACTTCAGCGCGGCGATCTGCTGGGCGGTGGTGAGCGAGGACGACACGAACGCGTCCATGGGCAGCTTCTTGTCGCAGGTCACCGGGTGCGGGGTGCCGCTGAGGGAGTCCTCGAAGGCGGTCTGCGGGTAGACGGTGGAGGACGGCACGACGCCGCCGGTCGCCTTGGCGACGGCCACGTCCACCGCGAGGCGGGACATGGCGTTCTGGCTGGAGACGGTGAACAGCGGGAACTCCTTGCCGGCGTCCTTGTCCTTCTGCCAGTCGCAGGCCAGCTGGTTGGAGTCCTCGGTGGCGATCGCCGGTATCTTCCGGCCGGCCTGGGCGAAGGCGGAGAACGAGGAGGCCAGCGCCGAGCCGAAGTCGGTGGTGATCGCGTCGATCCGCGGGTACTTCGCCAGGGCGGCGGTGACGACCTTCTGGGTCTGCGCCGCGTCCCAGTTGGTGACCGCGTACGGCGTGGTGCCGACGAACTTGATGCCGGGGTGGTCCTTGAGCACGCTGCGCATGCCCTGGTACTCCGCCAGGCTCTGCGAGTTGGCCGGGGGACCGCCGAGGTTGAGCACGTTGCCCTTGCCGTTCAGCGCCTTGACCAGCCACTGCCCCCACAGCACGCCGGCCTGCCGGAAGTCGGTGGAGACGAAGGCGTCGTAGTCGGTGCCGGGCTTGCCGCCCGGGTCCACGCGGTACGGGACGGTCACCACGCCGGCCTGGTGGGCACTGCGCAGCGCCGGGAGCACGGCCTGCCCGGCGTCGGGGAAGACCACGACCGCCTGGGTGCCCTTGGCCACCAGCCCCTGGATGTCGGAGATCGCCTTCTGGGTGTTGCCCTGGCCGTCGGTGTAGGAGAACGAGGTGATGCTCGGGCACTTGGCGATCTCCGCGCGGGCCTCGGCGGAGGTCACCTGGCGCCAGTTGTTGTCGCCGAACCCGTCGGCGAGGCCGAGGGACGCCTTCTTCGACCCGCACCAGGACGGCACGTCGGCGCCGGCGGGGCGGCCGGTCTGCGTACCGCCGGAGGAGGAGGTGGAGGAGTTGCTGCCGCCGGTGGTCACCGAGCAGGCGGTGGCGGCGAGGGCGACGAGCCCGGCGCAGGCGGTGATGCCCGCTCTGCGGAGTGTTGCTGACATGATGCGGTCCCAACTTTCCTGGTGGGTGGCGCTGAGGGTGACAGGGGGGTGGGGTGACGGGGGTGACGGGAGTGGGGCGCGTGGCCGCCCGGCGGGAGGGGGCGGACGCGGGCGCGGCGCTCCGGGGAGGCCCTACGCCTCGGCGGGGTCGGCGCGGCGCCGGCGGGCACGCCGCAGCCGCTCACGGACGGCGCTCCAGCGGATCGCGTACACGGCGACGCCGGCGCCGAGGGACACGGCCTGGACGATGTTGCCGGTGGCCGGGTTGACGCCCAGGGTGAGGACGAACTGGTCGAGCTGGCTGAGGAAGAGGGCCGCCACGGCGCTGGCCACCGGGCTGCCCTTGCCGCCCAGCAGCGAGGTGCCGCCGAGGACGACCGCGGCCACGGAGGGCAGCAGCTGGGAGTCGCCCTGGAAGGAGCTGGGCGTGGTGATGATGCCGCCGAGCAGGATGCCCGCCGTGCAGTACAGCAGGGTGGCCCACAGGTACGCCGCGGTCTGGTGGCGCCGCGGCCGCAGCCCGGCCGCCCCGGCCGCGAGCGGGTTGTCGCCGACGGCCTCGAAGCGGCGGCCGGCCACCGTGCGCTTGACGCCGAGGCCGACCAGGGCGGTCAGCGCCACCGCGTAGTACACGGACAGCGGCAGGCCCAGGAACGAGCCGGTGGCGAGGGTGTGCAGGGCCGAGGTGGTGCTCACCGGCGAGCCGTGCGAGATGCCCAGGACCGCCGAGTAGAGCAGGGCGTTGGTGCCGAGGGTGGTCACGATCGCGGACAGGCCCAGCCGGCTGACGACCAGCCCGTTGAGCAGGCCGGTCGCGAGCGCCGCCGCGTAGGCCAGCAGGATCGCGGGGAACAGCTTGCCGCTGTCGCCGTTCGGGTAGTGCGTGGTGATCACCACCGCGAGCGAGACGGTGCCGGGCACGGACAGGTCGATGCCGGCCTGCTGGATCACCAGGGTCTGGCCGAGCGCGATCACCGCGAGCACCGCGGCGAAGGGCAGCATGCCCATCAGCGAGCTGTGGCTGAGGCTGTCCGGCTGCACCGCCGCGCTGACCGCGAACAGGAGCACGGTCGCCGCGACGATGGTCACCAGGCCGCGGGAGGCCCGGCCGGTCGGGCCGCGCCGCCAGACGCTCTCCGGCCGGGGCGCCGGCGCCGGTCCGGCGGTGGGCTCCGTCTTCTGACTGCTGGTCATGAGCACACCCCTTGGCGTTCCGCTCATCGAG
This sequence comes from uncultured Actinomycetota bacterium, assembly GCA_963756705.1. Taxonomy (GTDB): domain Bacteria; phylum Actinomycetota; class Actinomycetes; order Streptomycetales; family Streptomycetaceae; genus Actinacidiphila. Next base: position 1,250,389 of record CAVWOS010000015.1, read on the forward strand.
TTCCTCCGAGGCTTCGAGCACGCTCACGACGCCCGGGAAACATCCTCGACATCGAGCGTTCACTTATGCTGTACAGGTGGCCATCGCTCGTCAATGGATAGCGCACAGATTTCCGGAACGGATCCGGCCCGGCCGCTGCTGCGGCCATGCCGGCGGGAACGGCTGTGAACAGCTCGTTCTGCCCTTTCCCGCAATGGCGGGGCGGATGCCGGTGCCCTTCGCGGCGGGTCGGTGTCAGACCCCGTGCCGCCGGTGGTGTTCTGCTACAGCGGACATGTCCCGCGCCCCGAGACCGGCCGCGGACACCGCGTCGCACACGGCGGCGACCGCCTCGGCCACCGGAACCGGCGCCGCGTGCCGGGCCGCCAACGCCCGCACCAGACCCAGGTCCTTGCGCATCAGGTCCACGGTGAAGGCCACCGGCTCGGTCCCCGGTGCCTCGAACGCCGCCCGCTTGTAGCGCAGGAACGGCGCCGCCACGGCGCTGTCCGCCAGGACGTCGAGCGCGGCCGCCCGCGGTACGCCGCCGCGTTCGGCCAGTACCAGGGACTCGCTGAGCGCCGCGTTGTAGGCGTGCAGCAGCGAGTTGACCGCGAGCTTCATGGCCTGCCCGGCGCCCGCCTCACCGACCCGGTGCACCGCGGCCGCGAACGACCGCAGGACCGGCCCGGCCAGGGCGACGGCGTCCGCCGGCCCGCCGGCCATCACCGTCAGGGCGCCGGCCCGGACCGTCGCGACGCTCCCGGACACCGGCGCGTCGACGAACGCGACGCCCGACGCCGCCAGCCGCCGCGAACAGGCGAGCGCGGTGTCCACGCCCGAGGTGCCCAGGTCGCACACGACCGTGCCGTCCGCGAGAGCGCCGGCCGCGCCGTCGGCGCCGAAGAGCACCGACTCCAGCACGGGGCCGTCCGCCAGCGCGGCCAGCACGATCCGCGCGCCGGACACCGCGGCGGCGGGCGTCGCCGCCGCCTCCGGCACGGCCGTGCCGGAGGCGAGTTGCTCCAGTTCGCGCGCCAGCAGCTCGTGGCCGCCAGCGCTCCGGTTCCACGCGCGCACCCGGTGTCCTGCGGCCGCCAGCCGGGCCGCCATCGGCGCGCCCATCCGTCCCAGGCCCAGGACCGCGACCGCGGTCATGACCGGGGGTCCACGAGGATCTTGCCGGCCGCCCGGCCGGACACCAGCGCTTCCAGGCCGTCGTCCACCAGCGCGTCGAGGCCGATGACCCGGTCCAGCAGCAGGCCCGCGATGCGCCCGCCGGCCAGCAGGTCGAGCGCCTCGGGGATGTCCTCGCCGCACACGTGCGCCACGGTGGTGACCAGGTCGACCTCCCGCAGCGTCGCGTCGGCGAGCCGGAGGCTCTGCGGAGTGTGGGAGAGCCCGACCAGCAGCACCCGGCCGCCCCGCGCGGCCATGGCCAGCGCCCGCCGGGCCGAGCCGTCGGCGCCGCTGGCCTCCACGACCACCTCCGCCCCGGCCCCGCCGGTCAGGCGGGCGACCTCCTCGACCGGATCGGCGTCCGCCACGTTGAGCGTGTCGGTGGCCCCGAGCGCCCGCGCCGTCTCCAGCCGGGCGTCGTCCACGTCGAGGGCGATGACCCGCCCCACGCCCCGCGCCGCCAGCCCGCACAGCAGGAACGAGCCGATCGCGCCCGCGCCGATGAGCACCACCGTGTCGCCGGGGCCGGCGCCGGAGCGCCGGGCCGCGTGCAGCCCCACCGCCAGCGGCTGGGCCAGGCCCGCGCTGTCGTCGTCGCAGTCCCCGGGGATCTCCACGCACGTGGACACCGGCACCGCCACGAACTCGGCCAGGCCGCCGTCGGCGTTCAGCCCCAGCGTCCAGTAGCGGGCGCACAGGTTGGTCCGGCCGCCCGCGCACCACGCGCACCGCCCGCACGAGACGCCCGCGCCGCTGGCGACCCGCCGCCCGGTCCACTCCCGCGCGCCCTCGCCGGCCGCGACGACCTCGCCGGTGAACTCGTGGCCCAGGACCATCGGGCCCAGGTGGCCGCTGACCGGGTGCCGGCGCTCCAGCGGGAAGAGCCCCGGCCCGTGCCGGTACTCGGTGGCGTCCGTCCCGCAGATGCCCGAGCGCAGCACGCGCAGCAGCACCTCGCCCGCGCCGGGTTCCGGCACCGGCCGCCGCTCCACACGCACGTCCCGCGCGCCGTGGTAGACGGCCGCGCGCATCGTCTCGGGGGCCGTCACAGCTCCGCCCCCGAGGTCAGGTGGATCTTGATCTGCGAGCGGTCGGTGCGCGCCGCCTCGACGGCCTCGGCGCCCTCGGCCAGCGGCCGCGTCATCGTCACCGCCGCGGACAGGTCGATCCGGCTGCGCTCCAGGAAGCGCAGGGTGCGCGGCCAGATCGCGGGCGAGCCGATGATGCCGCGCACCCGCAGCTCCTTGGACTGCAGCAGGCCCAGCGCGGCCGGCGCGCTGCCGCCCACGTCGATGCCGACGTTGACCACCCGGCCCTGGAACCCGGCCACCTCGAACGCGGCGGCCATGGCGGCGGGTTTGCCGCTCGCCTCGATCACCACGTCCGCGCCGCGCCCGCCGGTGGCCGACGCCACGGCGTCGGCGAAGTCCTCGGCCAGCGGGTCGAGCCGCAGCTCGGCGCCCAGTTCCAGCGCGAGCCCGGCCCGCGCCGGGTCCGGCTCCACGACGAGGACCCGGGCACCGCGCGCGGCCGCGCCCGCGACCACGCCCAGGCCGATCGGCCCGGCCCCGAAGACCGCCACCGTGTCGGAGGCGTCCACGTCGCCCGCCCGCAGGATCGCGTGGTAGCCGCACGAGAACGGCTCCACCAGCGCGGCCTGCGTCCACGTCATCGCGTCCGGGATGCGGTGCAGCCACTCCGGCCGCGCGACGAAGAACTCCGCCGCCGCGCCGCTGACGCTGAACCCGAAGTGGTCGGCGCCGATGACGCATTCGCCCACCACCCGGTCGCCGACGCCCACGCCCCGCACCGCGGGCCCGGCCGCGACGACCTGCCCGGACCACTCGTGCCCGGGGACCACCGGGTAGCTGAACGGGATGATGTACCGGCCCTCGAGGAGCTCGATGTCCGAGTGGCAGATCCCGACCGAACGGGAGGCCACCAGGACCTCGTCGGGGGCGATCCGCGGGACGTCGAGGTCCTCGACCCGCGCGGCGCCGCCGCCGGTGAACCGCAGTGCTTTCACAACCATCTCCTACGACACCCGCCCGCGACCTGGTCGGGACGGTGGACGACGAACGTCAGCTCGCGGCGCCGCGGCCGGCGTCGGTGTTGAGGTGCGACTGGGAGTTGCGCAGGGTCGGCAGCGTGCCGCCGACCGTGAAGTACCGCTTGCCGGCCACCAGCAGCTCCTCGGCGGGGAACTTGGTGATGACCTCGCACCCGTCGGCGGTGACCACCAGCTCCTCCTCGATGCGGGCCGCGCCCAGGCCGTCGGCCGAGGGCCAGTAGGTCTCCAGCGCGAAGACCATGCCCTCCTCCAGCGTCTCCGGGTGGTCCAGGGACACCAGGCGGGAGAAGATCGGCTTCTCCCAGATCGACAGCCCGACGCCGTGCCCGTACTGGAGCGCGAACGCGGCCTCCTCGTCGGCGAACCCGAACTCCTGGGCCGTCGGCCACACCGACACGATGTCCGCCGTGGTGGCGCCCGGCTTGACCAGCGCGATGGCCTGGTCCATGTACTCGCGGCAGCGGGTGTAGGCGTCCCGCTGCGCCACGGAGGCGCTGCCGACCGCGAACGTGCGGTAGTAGCAGGTGCGGTAGCCCTGGTAGCTGTGCAGGATGTCGAAGAAGGCCGGGTCCCCGGGGCGGATGATGCGGTCGGAGTACACGTGCGGGTGCGGCGAGCAGCGCTCGCCGGAGATGGCGTTGACGCCCTCGACGAACTCCGAGCCCATGTCGTACAGCGACTTGCTGACCAGGCCCACGCACTCGTTCTCCCGCACGCCCGGGCGCAGGAACTCGTAGAGCTGGTCGTAGGCGGCGTCCACCATCGAGCAGGCCTGGGTCAGCAGCGAGATCTCGCCGGGGGTCTTGATCCGGCGGGCCTCCAGGAAGACCTGCTGGCCGTCGGTGACGGTGAGCCCGGCCCGCTGGAGGGCGGCCAGCACCGGCATCTCGATCACGTCCACGCCGATCGGCTCGTTCCGCAGCCCGTACAGCTCCAGTTCGTGGCGCACCTTGCGGGCCACCTCGTCGGCGACCTCGGCGTCGGGGTGGAAGGCGCCGCGCAGGGTGGAGATGCCGGCCCGCGCGCCCGACGGGTTGAGCGGGTCGGCGCCGTGGTGCGGGGCGTGCGGGTCGCCCTCGGCGGCGGCGCCGGAGTAGTCCAGCCACGGCGCGTACAGCTGGTGGTGGCGGGCCGCGGAGCCGAAGTCCCAGACGATCGGCTCGCCGCCGCGCACCAGCAGCGAGAAGCGGATGAGCTTGTCCACCGCCCACGTGCCGATGTGGGTGGAGGTCATGTAGCGGATGTTGGTGAAGTCGAACGCGAGGACGGCCCCGAGTTCGGACGCCTCGAGCCGGGCGCGCAGCCGCGCCAGCCGGTCGTCGCGCAGGCGGTCGAGGTCGATCCGCTGCTCCCAGTCGACGGCGTTCGTGCCGAAGGTGGCTATGGCCATGGTGGTGTGTCTCCGTAGGTCCGTGGGGTGTCTCAGGCGCCGACGCCGACGAGGATCTTCTGGGCGTCCCCGGCGGGGTCCAGCAGGCGGTCGAACCCGCGCGCCACGATGTCGTCGACGCGGATCACCTCGGTGAGCACCTTCTCGACGGGGAAGCGGCCGGACGCGATGAGCGCGGTGATCCGGGGGAAGTCGGTGACCGGGTAGCACCAGGTGCCGGTCAGGGTCAGGTCGCGGTTGGCCAGTGTCATCGGGTCGATGGAGGCGGGCCGCACGTGCAGGCCCACCTGTGTGACGGTGCCGTGCGAACGCACCGAGCCCAGCGCCGCGTTGAGGCCGGGTTCGGAGCCGGAGCACTCGGCGGCGGTGTCGGTGCCGATGCCGCCGGTCAGCTCCCGCACCGCCTCGGGCACGTCGTCCCGGGCCGGGTCCAGGACGGCGGTGGCCACCCCGAAGGCGGCCAGCAGCTCACGGCGGCGGGCGTTGGGCTCGCTGACGATGATCCGCGCGGCGCCGGCGGCGTGGGCGTACAGCGCGGACAGGGCGCCGATGGGTCCGGCGCCGGTGATCAGGATCGAGTCGCCGGCCCGCAGCCCGGTGCGGTCCACCCCGTAGGCGGCGACGGCGGCCGGCTCGACGAGGGCGCCCTGCACGTCGGTGACGGCCTCCGGCAGCGGCGTGACCTGGTACTCGGGCACGACGACCTGCTCGGCGATGCCGCCGCCGGTCCAGCTCAGCCCGGTGCAGCCCATCCGCGGGCACAGGTGGTTCAGGCCGCGCCGGCAGTAGTAGCAACTGCCGCAGTAGACCAGCGGCATCACCGTCACCCGGTCGCCGGGGCGGACCGAGGTGACCTCCGCGCCGATCTCCAGCACCTCGCCGGCGAACTCGTGGCCGAGGATCTGCGGGGCCTTCGCGCCGGACAGCGGGTGCGGCTCGGTCGGGATGACGATCGGGCCGGCGGCGTACTCGTGCAGGTCGGTGCCGCAGATACCGCACAGGAACGGCCGCAGCCGGACCTCGTGGGGGCCGGGGGCGGCGGGCTCGGGCACCTCCTCGACCCGGATGTCCTGCTTGCTGTGGTAGACGGCGGCTCGCATCCTCAACTCCTGACTGCCCGGCGGATCTCACACGATGGGGCCCCCGCGGGGCGTGGGTGGATCGGACACACGGAACGGCGGCCGTTCGGGCGATGCCGTTCACTCGGGTGTGCAGCGACAGTGAACTGTGTGCCCTGGTCCACGTCAATGCCCTCCGCCGAAATTTCCCGTACTCCCAGGTATTCGACCGGATACCTTGACGTCATCCGCCTGCAAACTGTTCACTTCCAGGCAACACCTTGACCTGGACGCCCCCCTGGGCGCCCCCGCACGCCCCCGGGGCTCGCCGGCCGCTGGAACACCGCCGCCCGCGGCCCCCCGTGTGCCATCCCGCCCCACCCCCGGGCCGGTCCGCCCTGCCCGGACGTCTTCTGGAGGACCGTCATGAACCTCGGCGACCGGCTGGGCCACCTGGCCTATTCCACCCTCGTGCACCCCGGCGACACCTGGGAGGAGATGCGCGCGAGCCTCACCGACCACCTGCCCGAGGTCAAACGCCGCGTCGGCCCCGACGCGCCCTTCGGCGTCTCCCTGCGCCTGTCCGGCGCGGCCGCCGCGACGCTCGCCGCGGACGCGGCCGAACGTGCCTGGCTGCGGGAATTCCTCGCCGACGAGGACCTGTACGTCTTCACCGTCAACGCCTTCCCCCAGGGCCCGTTCAAGGGCCGCCGGGTCATGGAGGACGTCTACGAGCCCGACTGGTCCACCGAGGAGCGGGTCGCCTACACCCGCGACGTGGCCGACGTGCTGGCCGACATCACCCCCGCCGGGATCGAGCCCACCATCCAGACCATGCCGCTGGCCTTCCGCCCCAAGGCCGGCGACCCCGCGTACGTGGACCGCTTCACCCGCAACCTGCTGCGGGTCGTCGCCCACCTGGTGGACCTGGAGCGCCGTACCGGCCGCCGGGTCAAACTGGCCGTCGAACCCGAGCCGTTCTGCTTCCTGGAGACCATCGAGGAGACGGCGGCCTACTTCTCCGGCCGCCTCTACGCCCGCTCCGGCGCCGCCGTCGTCGCCGCCGAGGCGGGCATCCCGCTGTCCGAGGCGTACGGCGCGCTCCGCCGCCACCTGGGCGTCGTCTTCGACATCTGCCACCAGGCCGTGGAGTTCGACGACATCCCGGCCTCCCTCGCGCTGCTCGCCGAGCACGGCGTGCCGGTGTTCAAGCTCCAGGCCGCCGCGGCGCTGTGGGTGCCGCGGGTGACCGAGGAGACCGTCGCGGAGCTGGAGCGCTTCACCGACACGATCTACCTGTCGCAGACCAGCGAGCTGCGCGACGGGCGGATCACCCGCCACCTCAACCTCTCCGACGCCATCGCCGCCTGGCGGGCCGACCCCGGCGGCGAGCGCGAGTGGCGCACCCACTTCCACGTGCCGGTCTTCCTGGACGACCTGGGGCCCTTCCGCACCACCCGGTTCGCCATCGAGCAGGCCCTGGACGCCCATCTGGCCGACCCGCAGTCCACGCACCTGGAGATCGAGACCTACACCTGGGACGTGCTGCCCGCCCACCTCAAGGACGGCGACATCGACGACTACGTCACCCGCGAACTGACCTGGCTGCGCGGCCACCTGACCGGCGGCCGCTGAGCGCCCACGGCGAGGGGGCGGCGGGCCACCGGCCCGCCGCCCCCTTTCCCGTCCCCGTGCTCAGGCCGCCGGCGGGACGATCCGCTCGCGGCGCAGCTCGTCGAACAGGTCGAGGAACGAGCGGCGGGAGTCCTGGAAACCGGCGAAGCCGTGCGCGCGGGACTTCGTCATGTCCGCGAACGTCTCGGTCCGCCGCCCGAGGTCGCCGTCGGTGTGCCACCACGAGGCGATCCGGTCCAGCGGGTGCGGCACCAGCCCGTACTTCTCGGTGATCCGCTCCCACAGCGGGGCGGCGCCGGCGAACCGCGCCTCCAGCGGCTGCGCGTGGCCCGGGTAGGGCGCGGGCTCCAGGCCGAGGCCGGCCGCGACCACCGGCCACATCTGCCGCCAGCGGAAGACGTCGCCGTTGACGACGTTGAACGCATGGTTCGCCGCGTCGGGCGAGGTGGCCGCCCACTCCAGTTGCGCGGCCAGCAGCCGGGCGTCGGTCAGGTCCGTGATGCCGTCCCACTGCTCGGGCGAGCCGGGGAAGACGAACGGCTCGCCCGTCTCGCGGCACAGCGCGCCGTACACGGCGAGGGTGACCCCCATGTTCATCAGGTTGCCCAGCGCCCAGCCGATCATCGTGTGCGGGCGGTGGACGGACCAGGTGAAGCCGCCGCGTTCGGCAGCGGCGAACAGCAGGTCTTCCTGCGTGTAGTAGAAGTTCTCGCCGGGCAGCCGGGGCTGCGCCTCGCGGAAGGGCGTCTCCATGGGGTTGCGCGCGTACGCCTCGAAGGGGCCGAGGTAGTGCTTGAGGCCCGTCACGAGCGCCGCGTGCCGCAGGGTGCCGGCGGCCACCAGCGGCTCCAGCACGTGGGCGAGCATGGCGCCGTTGACCCGGACGTTCTCGGCCTCGGTCGGCCGGCGCTGCCAGGTGCAGAAGAACAGGTGGGTGGGGTTGAGGCCGTCCAACGCCCGCGCGGTGGCCGCCGGGTCCAGGACGTCCGCCGTGACCGCCTCCACACCCGGTACGGGCGCCCCGCCGCCGCGCGAGACCCCGGCGACCTCCCATCCGGCCCCCGCCAGCCGCCGGGCCACGTTGTTGCCCGCGATACCGGTGACCCCGACCACCAGGGCGCGCCTGTCCTTGGCCATTCCCGCCTCCGTGCTGCTCCTGCGCGGTCCGCGCCGCGCGTCGATCCGACGACCGTCGGCCCCGGAAGCTTGACCAGTGCCTCCCATGGGTGTCAAGTATCAGTGAACGCATTGGCGTCTTCGCGGTGCGACGGGGTTTCTCGTGCGCGGTCCGTTCGAATACGCTGAACACCCCGGTGGCCCCACGGCCGCATGCCAGGCCCCCGGACCTGACCGAAGGAGAGACCTTGCCATCCGCGAACGGCCCCTCGACGGCGGCCGCGACGTCCCGGCGGCGCACGGCGTCCACCGCGTCCGCCGGCCCCGCCCCGGAGGGCGGCGCCGCGGCTCCCGCACCGGAGCAGCGCGAGCCCGTGATCAGCCTCGGCGCGCAGCTGCGCGACGCCCGCAAGGCGGCGGGGCTCTCCCTGCGGCAGTTCGCCCGCGACCTCGCGGTCTCGCCGTCGTTCGTCTCCCAGATCGAGAACGGCAAGTCCCAGCCCTCCGTGGCGACGCTCTACACGATGTGCAGCAAGCTGAACGTCTCCGTCGACGAGCTGTTCAGCCGGGCCGGCGCGTCCGGTCCCGACGCGGCGTCCGGCGCCGGTCCGGGGCCCTCCCCGCTCCCGGGTGCCCGGCCGGACCCCGCGCCGCGGAGCCGGCAGGGCGCGATCGCCGGGCTGAACACGCCGGCCGGCCCGGCGGAGCCGACCGGGCCGGTCGTCACGCCCGGCCAGCGCCGCCGGCTGGTGCTGGACTCGGGCGTCACCTGGGAGCAGCTGGCCCCCACCCGGGAGGCGGCCGTCGACTTCCTCTTCGTGCGCTACGCGGTCGGCGGCAGCTCGGTCGCGAGCCACGAGGTCACGCGGCACAACGGGGTCGAGTACGGCTACATCATCAGCGGCACGCTGGAGATCACCCTCGGCTTCGAGACCTACCGGGTGCACGCCGGCGAGTCCATCTCGTTCGACTCCACCACCCCGCACCGGCTGACGAACGCGGGCGACGTCCCGGTCGAGGCGATCTGGTTCGTGCACGGGCGCAACGCCTCGCACGAGCACTGAGCCGACCGGCCGCCGGGGCCGCGGACCGGGGCGGCCCCGTGCCGTACCGAGGCCGTTCCGCGATCGCCCGCCGCGATCGCCCGGCCGGGGTCATCCGGCGGGGGCGAACACCTCGGGGTGGCGGGAGAGCTCTTCCCGGGTGCGGCGGATGTGCAGGGTGAGCAGGTGCTCGGCCAGCGGGACGTCCCCGTCGCGCAGGGTCTCGATCAGGAGCCGGTGCTCGGCGTTGATCACCCAGCTGCGGCGGGCCATCGTCAGGCGGGTGAACGCCCGCCGGTAGTGCTGCGTGGTGTCCCACAGCCGGGCGACGATGGCCGCGAGGTCCTCGGCGTCGGCGCGGCGGTAGGTCGCCCAGTGCAGCCGGCGGTCCAGGACGAGGAACTCCTCGACGTCCTCGGTCCGTTCGATCCGGTCCTGGAGCTCCTCCAGTTCGGCGATGTCCTCACCGGTCAGGCGGGGGGCGGACTCGGCGAGCAGCAGCGGCTCGACGCGCTCGCGGATGCGGTAGCTGAGCTGGCAGTCCCGCAGGTCCATGCTGGTCACCCAGGCGCCCTGGTTGGCCCGCAGGGTGACCAGGCCCGCGGACTGCAGGATGCGCAGCGCCTCGCGCACCGGCAGGCGGCTGGCGCCGAGTTCGGCGGCGACCTCGTCCTGCTTGACGCGGGCGCCGGGGGCCAGGGCACCGGACAGGATCCGCTCGCGCAGGTGGTCGGCGATGCGCTGGCTGGCCACCGTCCGCGTGCCGTCGCTGCCGCTGTCGGGCACCTGGTGCTCCCTGTCGTCCCTGCCGGCCGGTACGGGCCCGCTGCTCAGGCGAAGGCGTCCGGATCGTGGTGGTACGCCTTGCCACCGGGGAAGGACACTAGCTCAAACTGCATGCCCCAGGGCGACAGGAAGTAGACCCACCGCTGCCCGGCGTGGGCGCCGGAACTCGCGGTCGGCCCGCCCATCACCCGCAGCCCGCGCCGGCGCAGGTCCGCCACGGCGGCGTCGAGGTCGTCGACGTAGAAGGCCAGGTGGTGGCCCCCGACGTCGCTGTTGCGCGGGGGCACGGGGGAGCTGTCCGGGGCGCGGTACTCGAAGACCTCCAGCAGCGAACCGCCGGGGCAGCGGAAGAAGTTCAGCCGCGGGATGACCGCGCGGTCGTCCACGCCCAGGTGCTCGCTCATCCAGTGCCCCTCGTCGTCGCGGTAGGGGCCGAGCGCGTACAGGTACACGCAGCCCAGGACGTCCTCCAGGAAGGCCCTCGCCTCGTCGAGGTCCGGGACGGTGAAGCCGATGTGGTCGAGGGCGGTGAGCCCGGGGAGGGGCCCCTCCCCGGGCTCCCGCGGCGTGGCCGACTGGGACACTGGAACCTCCAATGGATCCATTCTCTTGCCTTTTCGGGCGGCTGGCCCGCATAGTCTAGGCATTCCCGCCTCGCCAAGCGAGGGTCCAGGGCAACAATGGATCCATTTCCGGGGTTCTGCCCGGTGCTGAATCCCTGTGACGAGGAGCGTTCCATGCCCAGCCGCGAATCCCTGACCCCGGGCACCCCCTGGGTCGAACTGCGCACCACCGCCGCCGACTGGGACGCCGCCGATCCCGGCCTGCTGCTCGGGATGCTCGGCCAGGGCCTGTGGATCCGCGCCTTCGAGGAGTACGTGCTGGAGCTGGCCGCGCAGGGCCTGGTCCACGGTCCGGCGCACTCCAGCATCGGCCAGGAGGGCGGCGCCGTCGGCTCGCTGTACACGCTGCGCAGCGACGACCGCGTCAACGGCTCGCACCGCGGCCACCACCAGTTCCTGGCCAAGGCGTTCGGCCACGTCCTGCCGCCCTTGGAGGAGCGGGCGGCCGCCCTGCCGGAGCTGACCCCCGAGGTCCGCACGGTGCTGCGCCGCACCCTCGCCGAGATCTGCGGCCTGGCCGACGGCTACTGCCGCGGCCGCGGCGGGTCGATGCACCTGCAGTGGGCCGAGGCCGGTGCCATGGGCACCAACGCGATCGTCGGGGGCGGCGTCCCGCAGGCCGCGGGCTTCGCCTGGAACCAGAAGCGGGCGGGCACCGACGCCGTCACCGTGACGTACTTCGGCGACGGCGCGGTCAACATCGGGTCGGTGCTGGAGACCCTCAACCTGGCGGCGGCCTGGAAGGTCCCGCTGTGCTTCTTCGTGGAGAACAACCAGTACGCGGTGGCCACCCCGGTCGGCGCGTCGACCGCCGAGACCCGCCTGTCGGCGCGCGGTTCGGCCTTCGGGATCCCGGCCTGGCGGGTGGACGGCATGGATCCGCTCGCCGTTCACCTGGCCATGGGCGAAGCGCTGGAGCACATGCGCTCCGGCGGCGGCCCGACCCTCGTCGAGGCCGAGGTCTACCGCTACTTCCACCAGAACGGCCCGTACCCCGGCAGCGCGTTCGGCTACCGGGACAAGGCCGAGGAGAAGGCCTGGCGCGACCGCGACCCGCTGGACCTGCTGCGCGCGCACGTCGTGCGCCGCAAGCTGGCCACCGCCCGGCAGGTCACGGCCGCGCAGAAGGACGTCGCCGCTCTCCTGCGCGAACTGGGCGAGGAGTTCCTGGAGGACCGGCCCGGCGGCAAGCCCGGCGAGCGCGCGATCCGCGCCTCCGCCTGGCCCGACCCGGCGTTCGTCGACGTCGGCGTGCGCGGCGACCTGTCCGAACTTGCCGGCAGCCGCTACGAGGAGCCCGGCACGTACTCCGGCGAGACGGCCGAGCGCCGGTTCATCGACGTCGTCAGCGACGTGATGGCCCGCCGGATGGAGACCGACGACCGGATCGTCGTCCTGGGCGAGGACGTCGACCGGCTGCGCGGCGGCACCAACGGCGCCACCAAGCGGCCGCTGGAGCGGTTCCCCGACCGGGTCCTCGGCACCCCGATCAGCGAGAACGCCTTCGCGGGACTCGCCGGCGGGATGGCACTGGACGGACGGTTCCGGCCCGTCGTGGAGTTCATGTACGCCGACTTCATGTGGGTCGCAGCCGACCAGCTGTTCAACCAGGTCGCCAAGGCCCGCCACATGTTCGGCGGCCACGGCGCCGTCCCGTTCGTCCTGCGCTCCAAGCTCGCCGCGGGCACCGGCTACGGCTCCCAGCACTCCATGGACCCGGCGGGCATCCTCACCACGGCGCCCGGCCTGCGGGTCGTCGCGCCCTCCACGCCGTTCGACTACGTCGGCCTGATGAACACCGCCCTCGCCTGCGACGACCCGGTCGTCGTACTGGAGCACGTGGACCTGTACGCGTCCACCGGGACCGTCCCGGCCGACGACCTGGACTACCGCATCCCCGTCGGCAAGGCGGCGCTGCGCCGCGAGGGCGGCGACCTCACCGTCATCTCGTACCTGTCGATGGTCGGCCACTGCCTGGAGGCCCTGGACCAGGTGCCCGAGGTGGCCGCCGACCTGATCGACCTGCGCTGGCTGGACGCCGCCAGCCTCGACTGGGACACGATCGAGGCCAGCGTCCGCAAGACCAACCGCGTGCTGGTCGTGGAGCAGGGCGCCGCCGGCACCTCCTACGGCGGGCGGCTGGCCGACGCGATCCAGCGCCGCCTGTTCGACTGGCTCGACGCCCCCGTGGAGCGGGTGCACGGCGGCGAGGCGTCCCCCAGCATCAGCAAGGTCCTGGAGCGGGCCGCCGTCGCCCGCACCGAGGAAGTCGTCACCGCCCTGCGGCGGATCGCCTCGTCCTGATCCCGCGCGTCCACCGATCCGAGGAGCACAACAATCATGGCAACGCTGCTGCGCGTGCCCGAAGTCGCCGCCGGGGCGACGGAAGCCACCCTCGCCGAGTGGCTGGTGGGGGAGAACGACGCGTTCTCCGCCGGGGATCCGCTGGTGACCCTGGAGACCGACAAGGCCCTGGTGGAAGTGGCCGCCGAGGCCGGCGCCGTCCTGCTGCGGGCCCTGGTGCCGGCCGGCACGACCGTCGAGGTCGGCGCGCCGATGGCGCTGCTGGGGGAGGAGGCTGAACGGGGGGCGGATCCGGAGCGGCTGCTGGCCGGTCTGGGGGTGGCGGGGGAGGTGTCCGGTACGCCGGATCCCGGGCCGAGCTCGTCGGCACCTGCTCCCGGTGGGCCGGACCCCGCGCCGCCCGCGGCCTCGCCCGGCGGGGGCGGCAGGATCTTCAGCAGCCCGCTGGCCCGCCGCATCCTGCGGGAGGCGGGCCTGAACCTGGACGCGGTCGAGGGCACCGGACCGCACGGCCGCGTGGTGCGCCGCGACGCCGAGCGGGCGATGGCCGCCGAACAGGCCCGGCGACAGCGGGAGACGGCGGACCGGCAAGGCGCCGGGACCCCCACCGCCCTGGAGCCGGTCACCCCGGCGCCGGCCCAGGCGGCGGCCGCCGAGCCGCCCGCCGTCGCGCAGGGCCCGGTCGGCCCACCGCCCGCGACCGCCCCCGCCGGCGTCGCCGAGGAGATCCCGCACAGCAGGATGCGCCGCACCATCGCGAACCGGCTGACCGCGAGCAAGCGGGAGGTGCCCCACTTCTACCTGCGCCGCACCGCCACCATCGACGCCCTGCTGGACCTGCGCCGCCGGCTCAACGAGGTCTCCCCGCACAAGATCTCCGTCAACGACCTCGTCCTCAAGGCGGCCGCCCACGCCCACACGGCCGTCCCGGAGGCGAACGTCGTCTGGACCGACACCCACATGCTCAGGTTCGCCACCGCCGACATCGCCGTGGCCATCGCCTCCGAACGCGGCCTGGTCACCCCGGTCCTGCGGGACATCGGCACCGCCTCGCCCAGCGGCATCGCCCGCCGGGTCAGGGCGTACGCCGAAGCGGCCGGCACCGGCGCCCTGCGCCAGGAGGACCTGGAGGGCGGCTCCCTGACGGTGACGAACCTCGGCATGTTCGGCGTCGAGGACTTCGCCGCGATCATCAACCCGCCGCAGTCCATGATCCTCGCGGTCGGCGCCGCTCGCCCCGAACCCGTCGTCGTCGAGGGGGAGATCACCGTCGCCACCCGGATGCGGCTCACCCTCTCCGTCGACCACCGCGCCATCGACGGCGCCCTGGCCGCCCGTTGGACCGCCGCACTGGTCGACGCCCTGGAGCAGCCGCTGCGCCTCCTGGCCTGACCCGCGACCACCTCCGCCCCGGCCCGGGACGCCCATCCCCCGGCCCGGGGCGGAGGAACCACCCGGCGGATGGCCGATGGGGGACGGGTCGTCCTGCCGCCTTCGGTAGCCTCGGTCGCATGTCGCGTGAACCCGGGGACGTCCATGCGGAGTTCGGTGCGCTCGCCGCGGGGATCGAGAGCGAGGTGGTGGCGCTGCGCCGCGCGGTCCACCAGCATCCCGAACTCGCCGGCGACGAGCGCCGCACCGCCGCACTGGTCGCCGGTCGGCTGCGCGCCGCGGGCCTGGCGGTCTCGACCGGTGTCGGCGGGCACGGCGTGGTGGCGGTCCTCGAAGGCGCTGGGGAGGGGCCCACCCTCGCCTACCGCGCCGACATGGACGCGGTCGCGGACGACGAGGTGTTCGGCGGCGGGTTCTCCTCGCGGGTGCCGGGCGCCGCGCACCTGTGCGGCCATGACCTGCACACGGCGATCGGGGTGGGCGTCGCCCGCGTCCTGGCCGCCGTGCGGGAGCGGCTGAACGGCCGGATCGTGTTCCTCTTCCAGCCCGCGGAGGAGACGCTGGCCGGAGCGCGGGCGATGATCGAGGACGGGGTGCTGGATCGGACGGCGCCGCGGGAGATCTACGCACTGCACTGCGCGCCCCTTCCCGCCGGGGAGTTCGCGGTGATGCCGGGCCTCGGCCAGCCGGGGCAGGACCACTTCCGGATCGAGCTGTCGGGTCCGGACGCGGGTGCCGAGGGCCGCCGTCTGCTCGCGGGGATCGAGGAGCTGGCCACGGTCACCCGTCCGGGGTCCCCGGAGGACGCGGCCCGGCTCTTCGAATCGCTCGTGACACCGGACGGGCCGCTCGCGCGTTTCGTCTTCGTCGAGTCCGACCTGTCCCCGGCGGGCCCGGACCGGACGGACCTCCGCGCGTGGGTGCGGGCCTGGCCCGACAGCCGGTACGCCGACCTGCGGCGCGCGGTGCGCACCCTGGTGGACGCGACTCCCGGCGCGCGGGTCGAGTTCGCCGACGCCCCGTTCCCGGCCATGGTGTGCTCCCCGGAGCTCAGCCTGGCGGCAGCCGCCCACCTCCGGGAGGGTTTCGGCCCCGACGCGGTGACGGTCCTGCACGCCGCCTTCCCCTTCAACGGCGAGGACTTCGCGCTCTTCCTCCGGCAGGTGCCGGGCGCGATGTTCCTCCTGGGCGTGGCCGACCCCGACGCCGGTATCAACGGCGTTCCGCACGCGCCGGACTTCGCCGCGGACGAGCGGGCGTTGCGCGTCGGGGTCCAGGCGATGGCGGGTTTCCTCGCCCGCCGGCTCGCCGCGGCGGACGCGTCGGTTCCCGCAGGGCCGGCGTGAGGCACTTGGTGTGGGGGCGGCCCGGTGCGCCGTCCCCGGCCGAACAGGGGGCAGCCGTTCACCGCCCGGTGCACCGCGACGGGACACGGCCCTGCCCCGCCCCCAAAGCAGAAGCGCGCGTCACACGCCCTTCAGTACGCGATCGAGTGCCGCCCGGCCCGCCGGTCCCCAGTGCGGTTTCCCGCCGGGAAGGCCCCGCTCCCCGTTCTGCCCCATGAGCATGAGGAAGAGGCCCTTCATGGCGGCCAGCCCGCGGGCGCGGCGGATCGCGGCCTCGTCCGCCTGAGCGTAGGTGTCGAAGAAGCGCGCGGCCGTGCCCGCGGGCAGCAGCACCCAGGCGGCGGCGAGGTCCCACGCCGGGTCGCCGGCGAACAGGGCGCCGAAGTCGACGACGCCCGCGAGGGTTCCGCCGGAGACGACGACGTTCGCGGGATGGAGGTCGCCGTGCACCCACACCGGCGGGCCCTCCCACGCGGGGGCCGCGACGGCGTCGTCCCAGACGGCCCGGACGTCGGCCGCGATGCCGTCGGGAGCGGCGGGGAAGAAGTTCGCGAAGCCGTCCCCGCAGTCCCGGGGATGGGCGCCGAAGTCCGCACCGGCCGGCGCGTCGGCGGGCGCCTCCACGTGGAGCGCCCGGAGGAAGCCCGCCAGGGTGTCGGCCGCGTGGGCGCCGCGGCTGATCGAGCCGTGGTCCAGCGGCTCGCCGGGAACCCACGTCATCACGGTCCAGTGCTTGGGGAAGCGCGCGGACGGTTCACCGCACCGCACCGGGGTCGGCACCGGGAGCGGCAGGCGCGGGGCGAGCACGGGGAGCCACCGCCGCTCCTTGAGTTGGAGTTCCGGGGTGCGGTCCATGCGCTGCACGCGCACGGCCAACTCCTCCCCGAGCCGCCACATCTGGTTCCCCCACCCGCCCTCCACCTCGCGGACGGCCAGCCCCGCGAGGTCCGGATGCTGCTCCCGCAGCAGCGCGCGGACCAGGTCCGCGGTGATCTCGATCTCGGTGTCGGTCATGCGAAGCCACCGTACAGAGGCGCGGGGCCGACCACCTTCGCCTCCCCCCGCGCTCAAGAGGGACGGCCACGTGATCCCGGTCAGCCCGCCGCGCAGCCGCGGAACCGCTGGAGCAGTTCGAGGGCCGGAGGGCTGTCCGGATCGAAGCCCTGGATTCCCTCCGACTCCGCCGGAACGCCCGGCCCCCACAGGCGGGCGCCGTGGCAGCGGAAGCAGAAGGCGATCTCGAAGAGCAGGCCCGTGGCGCCGTGAGCGCGGATGCCCCAGCCCGGGACGAAGCAGCGGTACAGCTCGCTGTCCGGCACGGCACCGATCAACGCCAGGGCGCCGGTGACCTCGGCCGCCTCCCAGATGGCGACCTCGTCGCCCACCAGGTGCGACGAGGTGAGATGCCCCATCGGGTCGGTGATCCGGACGACCTCGATCAGCTCGGTCTTCTCCTGAACAGGCGGAAGCATCATGTCCGCAGGATCACCTCTGCGTGCGCCACGCGCCAACCCCCGCCGGGGCGGTGCGCCTGTAGCCGTTGTAGTGGCTGTAGGTGCCCGACGCGTGGCCGACCTCGGTGCCGCCGGTGATGTTGATGGCGCAGCCGCTGGCGTTCTTCAGGGTGATGATCGTGCTCACCGTGCCGGAGTTGATCCGGTCCAACCCGACGTGCACGTCGGGTTGGACCGGGTGGTGCAGTTGCCGCTTGAGCTCCACGTGATGCCGGCGGCACGGAACTGCGCGGCCGCCTGGGACTGCGTGAGCTTGGTGCCGCTGGCGCTGGCGGTCGGGGCCATGACCCCGACGGTGGCGACGGCGGCCAGGACGGCCGGGGCGAGCAGCGTGCGGACCTTCATGCATTCCTCCAGAGCAGTTCGGCTCGCGGTTCCCTCGCAGCCCTGACGGGCCGGTGCGAGGGGCGGAATCGCGACGTCTGACAAGCGAGTGCCTCCCCCGGTCTACGTGTGTTGAAATGAGCATGACAAAGCATGTCCTCTGCGGACTGATCCCCGCGGGCGCCGCACGGATCCGCCGGACCGCCCGTTCGTCCCGCGCTTTCCGGGGTCGCCGTCGCGGCGGGACGGCAATGGGCGAGCGCTCCCCGTCCGATCGCGGAAAACAGGCGTTGATTTCCGGTATGGGACCGGTATGGCGCCCACCCAAACACCGGTTCCGGTCAACATTTTCGCTCGCGCGGAGCCTTTCGGACGTTCCCCTCTTCGGTGAATCGGCGCGGGCCCGAGGCGGTCCGCCGATTTCTCAGGACGGGGCTCCTACCGGAAATTTCCGAGCCGCAAGGCGCTTCTTAACCGCTTCTCGGAATCGGGTCTCCGCCGGTCGCACAGGGGTGTCAGCTGAGCGTTCCTCGGCCGATGGGGTGTGAGGTGCCAGTGTGACGGATGATGCCAGGCAGAAGTGGTGCCGCTTCCCGCGAATTCCCCGCCCCGTGAGAGCGGTTCACGCCCGGACCACAATCGGACAAGGCGGGTTCCGGCGTGAATGGCGGGTTCTGACTCTGTGAAAGGGAGCGGTCCATGTCCCTAAGCTGAGAGCCGATCGAAAGGGGGTGATGTCATGAAGAAGATCTCCGTCCGCAAGAAGGGCCCCGTGAAGCTGACCTCGGCCGGCTCTTTGTACGGCACCTGGCCGTACTGCTGATCCATGCGCCGCTCGGGACCCGTGTGCGGGGTTGTCGTCCTGTCCCGTACACGGGTTCCGGCCCTTTCCGGGAGAATCACCGTGGCAGTCGCGCAACCGAAGTTCCACGAACTGACCTTCGTTCCCGAGCAGGGTGACGTCACGGTAGGCCGGCCGGACATCGCCTCGTACGTGAGCCTCCCGGCCGACGGCGCCGCCCTGCTGCGGCGGCTCGTCGAAGGAATGGACACCTCCGAGGCGGCCCGCTGGTACGAGGAGACCTACGGCGAGCCGGTGGACATCGCCGACTTCCTCGACACGCTCGACTCCTGCGGCTTCGTCCGGGCCGACGGCGACACGTCGGAACAGACGCGGGCGCCCGTGCGCTACCAGCGGCTGGGACGGTGGCTGTTCTCCCCGCCGGCGTGGGCGCTGTTCGCCGCGCTCGCCGCCGCCTGCGTCGTGGGCATGGTGCGCGAGCCGCAGTCGCGGCCCCACCCGCACGCCATCTTCCTCGCCGACTCGCTGCTGCTCACCCAGGTCGTCCTGTTCGCGGGCCAGATCCCCGGGCTGCTGTGGCACGAGATGTTCCACGTCCTGGCCGCCCGCCGGCTCGGCATCGGCTCGCGGATGACCGTCGGGCGGCGGATGTACTTCCTGGTGCTGGAGACCCACCTCGACGGGCTGCTGACCGTCCCGCCCCGCCGCAGGTACCTGCCGTTCGCCGCCGGCCTGGTCGCCGATGTGCTGCTGTTCTCCGGCCTCACCCTGTTCAGCGCGTTCGACGCCGCCCACGGGGGCCTGTCCTGGATCGGCCGGGTGGCGCTCGCCTTCGCGTTCCCCACCCTGTTCCGGATCATGTGGCAGTTCTTCCTGTTCCTGCGGACCGACTTCTACTACATGGTGGTCACGGTCCTGGGCTGCACCGACCTCCACACCGTGGCGGTGGCCCGCCTGCGCCGCGCCGTACGCCGTGCCGTGGGCCGCTCCGATGCGGCCGGGGACACCGGGCCGGAGGCGGACGGCGCCTGGTCCGCGCGGGACCGCGAGGTCGCCCGCTGGTACGCGCCCGCCATGGCCGCGGGCATCGTGCTGCTGGTGGCGTGGGCGGTCCTCGGCATCGCCCCGGCCCTGGTGGAGTTCGGCCGCCGGCTGGGCGAGGGCATCTCCGGAGGGGACACCGGCAACTTCCACTTCTGGGACTCCACCGGCTCCGCCCTGCTGATCATCGCCCAGTTCACCGTGCCGTTCCTCCTGCGCAGCGGAAGAACGCCCCGTCGTGTCAGAAGAGAGGAACACCTCGTATGACCAGCACAGCGACGGACCGGCCGCACACGTGGCTGCGCGGCGCCGACCGCGCGACCCGCACCGCCACCGCGGCCGCCGCCCACCCGGACCACCTGACGACCCTCGCCGGTCACCGCAGGCTGCGCGGCCCCTACACCGCCGTGGGCAGCCTGCTGCGCGCGGTGGTGCCGGAGGTCATGACCACCCGGCCGGCGCTGGCCGCCCGCCACGCACTGGAGATCCTGTCGGTCGCGCCCGAGCTGACGGACGTCGTGCCCGCGCCCCCGCAGACCCTCACCTCGCTCGCCTCGCCCACCGAGCGCACGCGCTACTACTCGCCGCTGCGGACCCGCCGCCTCGCGCACGGCCTCACCGAGTTCCTCAACGCCTGGGCCGCCGAGTCCTCCGAGGGCCGGCCGTGGACGCTGTACTTCGACGCCCTCGACGAAGCCGACCCCACCGACCAGGAGTTCGTGGCGATCCTGTTGCGCCGCGCCCGCCCCGGCCTGCTGACGGTCGTCTCCGGCACCGGCGGAGCGCCGCTGCCCGACGTCCTGGCCGAGGCGCTGGAGCGGTACGCCGTCCCCGCCGACCTCCCGCCCGCGTCCGAGGAGCCCGACCCGCGCGCCGACGACGAACTCCTGCGTGCCTACGTCGAATCCGACGGCACCAGCGACCGCCCGGCCGAGCAGGCCGCCCACGCCGCCGCCGACCCGGCCCTGCGCGCCGAACTGCACCTCGCCCGGGCCCGGGAGCTCGAAGCGCGGGACGAGCAGACCCTCCGCCTCGGCGCGATCGCGTACCACCGCTCCCAGGCCGGCCCGCGCACCGACGACGAGGGCCGGGACCTGATGGCGGCGGCCGACTACTGCCTGCGGATGGGGTACTACGAGGCCACCGTCGAACTCGGCCGCCAGGGCCGCGCCGCCTTCGACCCCGAGGCCCAGCAGCGGCTGTTCATCGTCGCCAGCGGCAAGACCGCGCAGGCGCTCGGGGCGCTCGGCCGCACCGAGGAGGCCGAGGTCATCTACCGCGAGACCCGCTCCCGGTACACGGACCCGGTGGTGCACATGGTCTCCGCCTACGCGATCTCCATGCTCTACACCCGCGCGCACCCGCCCGAGCTCCTCGACCACCACGTGGCGCGGCAGTACGTCAACAACGCCATCGCCATCGCCTCACAACTGCCCGACCCCGAAGAGCGCGCCTTCCACACCGTCTTCCAGCAGAACGGCCTCGCCCTGGTCGAACTGCACGAGGGCCACCCCGACCGGGCACTGCGCCTGGTCACCGAGGGGCTCGCCCGCCTCGACCGCGAACTGCCGCCCGGCGCCCGCGCCCTCCACCGCTCCGTGCTGCTCCACAACCGCGCCCAGGTCCACTCCGGCCTCGGCCGGCTCGACGACGCGCTCGCCGACTTCGACGCCGTCCTGGCCGTCGACCCCTACTACCCCGAGTACTACTGCGACCGCGCCGCCCTGCAACTGCGCCGCGGCGACCTCACCGCAGCCCTGGCCGACTACGACCGCGCCGCCTCCCTCACCCCGCCCATCCACGAACTCCACTACAACCGCGCGGACGCCCGCAGGTCCGCCGGCGACGTGGACGGAGCCCTCGCCGACCTCCAGTACGTCCTTGAACTCGAACCGGACTACCTCGCCGCGCGCGTCAACCTCGTCTCCCTGCTCACCGAGGAGGGCCGGACGGAGGAGGCCGCGGCCTGCGCGGCCGAGGGCCTGCGGATCCACCCCGGCGACGCCGAACTGCTGTGCGCGCAGGGGCTGATCGCCATTGAGGACGGTGAACCTGAGGCCGCGATGCGGGCGTTCGACGCCGCGCTGGCCGCGGATCCCGACCGCGTGGCCGCGCTGGCCAACCGCGCCGTGCTGCACTTCGAGGCCGACGACCACGCGGCCGCCGTCGCCGACCTGACCCGTGCGCTCGCCGTGTCCGACGACGATCCCGATCTCCTCTTCAACCGCGGCTTCGCCCACCAGGCCGCGGGCGACCTCGACGCGGCGGTCGCCGACTACCGCAGCGCGGCCGCGCTCCCCGGGGCGGACGTCGAGGCGATCGAGGAGCAACTCGCGCTGTGCGCGGAGGCGTTGAGTCCCTCGTCCTCCTGACTCCCGTCGGAGCCGCCACAATTGTCGGCGGACCGCCCCTGACGTGCCGGGGCGGTCCGCCGAATCCATGGAGCCGGGCTGCTTGTTGTGAAGTCGGGTTGCTACGTGTGGCTGGGGGTGGCGGTCGCCGAGGGCGACGGCGTGGCGGCGGGCTGTCCGAAGGTCACGTTCACCGTCGTGAAGCCCAGGGACGTCAGCATCTGCTGGAGCATGGAGCGGGTGTTGGTCTCCGCGCGCGTGGCCAACTCCGTCTGCTTGGCGGCGTTCTGGATCTTCTGCGCGGCCAGTTCGTTGAGCTGCTGCATGTTGCCGGGGTTGCTGCCGAAGAAGTCGCCGATCCGGTCGAAGAGTCCGCGCTGCTGCGAGACGACGTAGGAGTGCTTGGGGTCCAGGGAGGCCCTTTCGAGTGCGGCGTGGGGCAGCCGTATGGTGGCCGTCTTCCGGTCGTCGCTGACGGTCACGGCGTTGTCGCCGATATCGCCGAGGTCGACGTACGCGTCCACGCTGCCGGCCCCGACGTACAGGGTCCGCTTCCCGCGCACCGCGTCGGGCAGGAACTTCGCGTCCTTGTCGAGGTCCACGACGACCTCGAAGTTGCCGCTCGCGCCTTCGAACCGGTTCATGTCCTGGATGGACTTCAGTACCACCGGGCCGGTGCGGTCCGTCGTCCGCTCCGCGAACGGGTTGGGAATGCCGGGCAGCAGATTGGCGCGCCCGAGCAGGAAGAAGAGCAGTCCCACGACAACCACCCCGATGACGACGCGGGCCCACCATGGGGTGCGCGCCACCGTGATCTGCTGCGTCTCCATGACATACCTCCTCACTGCCCGGCTACCCCCTGCCGCCGCCGTCATGACTGCGATTTTCGAACAACTGGTCGCTTCTCGGCGCGAGTTGTCGAGCGCGGACGCGCGGCCCGGATACGATCCGCCGCAGTGCCGAGGGCTCCATGGCGGGGGAGTGGGGGAGGGTTCGGGTTGAGACCGGTCCGGCTGGTTCTCGTGGCGACCGCGGTCGTCTGCGCCGCCTCGTGCTCCCCGTCCGGCAGCGGGCGGACCGCAGCCCAAGCCGGATCGCGGGAGGGCGGCGAGGGTACGGGCGCCCGGTGCGTGGTGCGCTCCGACCCGGCCCCGATCACGAGGCGCTTTCCCCTCTTCGGGACCCCGAGGCGGGCGCATTGGTGCGGGGTCCTTGTGAACGGGGGCGGCGGGGACCGGGTCCCGGGGCCCTCGGACGTGCGGATGGTCGGGGTGGTCGAGCTCACGGCGCCGGCGTTCGCGAAGGTCGAGGCGGGCATGGGAGCGCATCCCGCCGCCGGGAGCCCCGGGACGCTGCCCGCCGAGGTGGTGCGCTTCCTGCCGGACCACGCGACGTGGCTGCGGAGCCCGCGGCTCGACCGGTCGATCTCCCGGGGGCTCTACACCGCCTCGTTCCTCGTCGACCGGGCGCGTCGCGCGGTGGTCCTGGACTGCGTCGACCCGGAACCGGTGGGCGGAGCGTAAGGGCGGCCCGACAGCGTGCGGGCGCCCCGGGTCCCGGGCGGGACGGGCCGCGCCGCGGTCGGGGTCGTGCCGGTCGAACCGGCCGTCGGTCAGGCGCGGTCGGTGAGGCGCGCCAGACCCTCCTCCGACTTCTGGACCATCCACCGGTCCCGGATGCGACGGCCGATCTCCAGGGCACGGCCGAAGTCGTTCACGGCTCCGGCGAGGTCGCCGGAGCGCTCCGCGCATTTGGCCGCGTGGTAGAGGCTCCAGCCCGCGAGGCCGTCGTCGCCGGAGTCGAGTCCGACGCGCGCGGCGGTGCCGTAGTGCTCCGACTCCTGCTGGCTGTCGCCCCGCTCGCCCGCCAGTTCGGCCAGCATGTGGAGGGTCCAGCCGACCGCCTCGTGGTTCTGGTGCGCCTCGGCCACGGCCAGTGCCTGCTCGAAGAACTCCCTGGCCGCCGACGGTTCGTGACACCGGTGCCGGTACACGCCGAAGTTGTAGAGGCTCCACGCCTTCAATGCACCGTTGCCCGTCGCGTCCGCGACGCGCTCGGCCTGCGTGAAGAACTTCATCGCCGTCTCGTGGTCGCCGGACCGCCAGCGGCACGACCCGATGCCGTCCCAGGCCCAGCCCTCCTTGTCCCGGGCGCGGTGCGCGATGGCGAGGTCGAGCGCCGACCAGTAGTGGTCCTCGGCCCGGGCGAACTCACCCGCCTCGCGCGCCTCGGTGCCCTTCGCCAGCAGGCCGTCGAGGTCGGCCGGCTCGGAACCGGCCGCCCGGAGGTCGTCGGCGACCTCCCGCATCGTCGCCGCCACGACCGCGGCCGCGGGGCGCTCGGCCGGTTCCAGGCGCAGGAGTTGGCCGATCACCGGTGCCAGGGCGCCGGCGGTCCGCGTCCGTTCCGGCACCCCGCGGGTGACCGCCGCGATGAGCCCCGGGTACGTGCTGCCGGAGAACGGGGCGCGCCCCTCCACCGCGCGGTAGAGCGTCGCACCCAGCGACCACAGGTCCGACGCCGGCGAGGACTGCCCGTCCACGAGCTGTTCCGGGGCCATGTACTGGGGCGTCCCCATCACCTCCCCCGGAGCGGTGAGGGTGATCTCGCCCGCCACACCGGCGATCCCGAAGTCCGCCAGCACCACCCGGCCGTCACCGAGCAGGATGTTGGCCGGCTTGATGTCGCGATGGACCACGCCCGCCGCGTGCGCCGCGGCCAGGGCCGAGGCGATCCGCTCGCCCACGCGGGCCGCCTCCGCCACCGGCAGCGGGCCGTCGTCGAGGACGTCGCGCAGGGAGCGCCCCTCCACGTACTCCATGACGATCCAGGGCAGGCCGCCGCTGTCGGTGACGTGGTCGTGCACGGTGACGACGTTCGGATGGTTGAGCTTGGCGGCCGCGCGGGCCTCGCGTCCGGCCCGCTCGACCAGCGTCTCCCGCTCCTCGGCCGAAGCACCCTCGGGCACCATGAACTGCTTGAGCACGACCGGGCGTTGCAACCGTGTGTCCCACGCCAGCCACGCCTCACCCTGCCCGCCCGCCCCGAGCCGCCGCTCCGCCCGGTACCGGCTGCCGGCGACGGGAAACCTCCGCGTGTCCTCCATGGACGCACGCAACCACGCCGGGGGAGCCGGCGCAGGTCTGTTCCCGGATCGTGACGCCGGCGGAACAGGCCGCGTCCGTCCCCCCGGACCTGAGCGGGCACCGCGCCCCGCCTCGCGCGGACAGAGCCGGCTACGACGCCGCTTCCGCCTCAGCGGATCCGGTCGCGGCGAAGCTCTCGGCGAAGCGGTCGAGGGCACCGAGCACGTGGCCGCGGGTCGTCACGCCGCCCAGGTGCCCGGCGTCCTCCACCACGGTCAACTCGGAGCCGCGCCAGGCCCGGTGGAGCGCCCACGCGGTGTGGAGGGGCCCGCCCATGTCCATCCGGCCGTGGATCAGGACCCCGGGGATGCCGGCCAGCCGGCCGGCCTCGCGCAGCAGAACCCCTTCCTCCAGCCACGCGCCCCGGGAGAAGTAGCGGGAGCAGATCCGCACGAAACCCAGCCGCGCGGCCGGCGGACGGTCCCCGTACGGGTGGGAGGCCCCCTTGGTCTCCCCGGACAGCACCGCGTCCTCCCAGGCGCACCAGTCGAGCGTGGCCTTCTCCCGGACGGCGGCGTCCGGATGCTCCATCAGGCGGGCGTAGGCCGTGACCGGGTCGCCGTCGGGGGACTCGCCCGCGCCGGCGAGGAAGCGTTCCCACGCCTCGGGGAAGAACCGGCCCACGCCCCGGTAGAGCCAGTCGATCTCCGAGCGCCGGGTGGTGGTGACGCTGGAGACGACGATCTCCGACACGCGCTCGGGGTGCCGCTCGGCGTAGGCCAGGAGCAGCGTGGAGCCCCAGGAACCGCCGTACAGCAGCCAGCGGCCGATACCCAGGTGCTCGCGCAGCCGCTCCATGTCGTCGACCAGGTGCCAGGTGGTGTTGGACCCCATGTCGGTCGCCGGATCGCCGGCGTGCGGGAGGCTGCGGCCGCAGCCGCGCTGGTCGAACAGCACGATCCGGTACCGCTCCGGGTCGAACAGCCGGCGCACCCCCGTTCCGCACCCCGACCCCGGGCCCCCGTGGACGACGAGCGCCGGCTTGCCGCGGGGATTGCCGCACGCCTCCCAGTAC
The DNA here is from genome assembly GCA_963756705.1 of uncultured Actinomycetota bacterium. Lineage (GTDB taxonomy): Bacteria > Actinomycetota > Actinomycetes > Streptomycetales > Streptomycetaceae > Actinacidiphila. The sequence continues at coordinate 1,276,504 of CAVWOS010000015.1, forward strand.
ACGCGGTTGCCGTCGCCGACGTCCAGCATGCCCGTCTCGTAGGGCTCGATCGGTGGGTACGGCTGACGCTCACTCATGTCGATCATCATGCCCCGGCCGCTACCTCCGGGTGTCAGCCGCCCGCAGGGGGGGCCGGGCCCCGCATGCCGAGCCACTGTTCGGCGTCCCAGGCGTGGAACCGCTCCACCTCGGTGAACCCCAGCCTCGCCGCGAGGCGCATCGAGCCCGCGTTGGCGGTCTGCGTGGCGAGCACCACCGGTTCGCCCGGGAGGACGCCGTCGAACCAGCCGAGGGCCGCCGCGCACGCCTCGGCGGCGTACCCGGACCCCCAGGCCCGCGGCAGGAACAGGTAGCCGAGGTCCACCTTCCCCGCGGCGGCCGCACGACGGTGCTCCGCGGCCCGCCTGAGCAGGATGTGGCCGATCATCGCCCCGTCGAGTTCTACGACGAAGCTGCCGGGCCACCGCTCGGGCACCGCGGGCAGCTCGCGCTCGAGCTCATCACGCGCACGGGGGCCGCCGAGGTAGGTGTGCACCTCCGGCGACGCCAGCAGTTCGACGAACGCCGCCCGGTCCCGGGCCTCGGGCTCACGGAGCACGAGCCTCTCGGTCGCGATCGGCTCGGGCGGCCACGTGACAGGTCCCAGGTCCGACATGCGCGCACCCTAACAGCCATGGAACGGCGGCCACCCCCGCGCACCCGCCCGTGCGGCCCCGCAGTACGCTGCGCCGGCCGGTCATCGGCTGTGATCCGAAAGGGGGGCGATCGCATGCCGCGTCGAGGTGCGCGTTCTTCGTGGCGGCCGTCCCGCACCGCGGTGTGGACCGCCGTGTTCACGGTGCTGCTGCTGGGCGGCTCCGTCGCCGCGCTCGCCGCGAGCGTGCCGCGCATGGCCTACGCCGCGCGCTGGCAGGGCACCCCGGGCACGCTCAGGGTCGTCGCGTGCGAGGACGTCGGTATCCGGGCCAAGCACCGGGAGTGCGAAGGCCTCTTCCGCTCCGACGAGGGCACGTTCGTCGATCCGGACGCGCGGATCGCCCGGCCGGCGTCCCCGAGCACGGTGCTCGCCGTCCAGCGCACCCGCTCCGGCGGGTATGTCGACGTCGGCTTCGCTGCGTTCGTCGGCTGGGCCGCCGTCGCGCTCATCGGCGTCGTCCTGGCCGGTCTGGTCCTCCTCACCCTCCTGACCCGCGTGCTGAAGGCTTCCCTCGGCCGTGCCTGGGCCGCCTTGGCCGCCGTCTTCCTCCTGGCGCTGGCCTGCGGCCTCGTCAGCGCCGTCTCCGGCGCGGTCAGTTGACGTCGAGCGGCCGTAAGGCCAAGAACGGTGCGCTCCGGCGCCGTTGACACCCCGCGCGGGCGCTCATCATCATGTACCCGCCATCCTTGTGCGGCATGGCGTGAGTGCGGCCCCGGCGCGCCCCACCGCGCGGGCGCAGGCGCACGCGGCCGCCCGGACCGACCCCCACCGGACCGTCAGGAGAACCGCCGTGCCCCACGTCGACCGCCGAAGGTTCCTGCAACTCGCCGGAGCCACCGCCGCCGCCTCCGTGCTGACCGGCGGGATCGCCAGAGCCGCGTCGATCCCGGCCGCCGCGGGAAGCGGGACCCTCGACGACGTCGAGCACGTCGTCGTCCTGATGCAGGAGAACCGCTCCTTCGACCACTACTTCGGCACCCTGCGCGGGGTACGCGGCTTCGGGGACCCGCGCCCGGCCGTGCTCCCCGGCGGGAAGACCGTCTTCCACCAGGCGGACTCCTCCGGGCACGAGACGCTGCCCTTCCGGCCGAACGCCGACAACCTCGGCCTGCAGTTCATCCAGGACCTCGACCACAGCTGGTCCGGCACCCACCAGGCGTTCAACGGTGGGAACTACGACCGCTGGATCCCGGCCAAGACCACCACCACGATCGCCTACCTCACCCGCCAGGACATCCCCTACCACTACGCCCTCGCCGACGCGTTCACCGTCTGCGACGCGTACCACTGCTCGATGCTCAGCTCCACCGATCCCAACCGCTATTACCTGTACACCGGTTACGCGGGCAACGACGGCACGGGCGGCGGCCCCGTCCTGGGCAACGAGGAGGCCGGCTACGGCTGGACCACCTTCCCCGAGATCCTCCAGCAGGCGGGCGTCTCCTGGAAGGTCTACCAGGACACCGGCACCGGCCTGGACGCGGCCGGGAGTTGGGGCTGGACCAGCGACGCCTTCATCGGCAACTACGGCGACAACTCGCTGCTCTACTTCGACCAGTACCGCGACGCCCAACCCGGCAGCCCCCTCTACGACAACGCCCGCACCGGCACCCAAGTCCGCAGCGGCGGAGGCTACGTCGACCAGCTGAAGGCCGACGTGCTGGCCGGCCGGCTGCCCCAGGTCTCCTGGATCGCCGCGCCCGAGGCGTTCTGCGAGCACCCCAACTGGCCCGCCAACTACGGCGCCTGGTACGTCTCTCAGGTGCTGGACGCGCTCACCGCCGCCCCCGACGTGTGGAGCCGCACGGCCGTCTTCCTCACCTACGACGAGAACGACGGCTTCTTCGACCACGTGCTCCCTCCGTTCCCGCCCGCCTCCGCCGCCCGCGGCCTGTCCACCGCCGACGTCACCCAGGACCTCTACACCGGCGGCCTGTCCGGGTACTCCGCCGGGCCGTACGGGCTCGGTCCGCGCGTGCCCATGCTGGTGCTGTCGCCCTGGAGCACCGGCGGCTGGGTCTGCTCGCAGACGTTCGACCACACCTCGATCGTGCAGTTCATCGAGAAGCGGTTCGGCGTGCACAACCCGAACGTCTCGCCCTGGCGCCGCGCGGTGTGCGGCGACCTCACCTCCGCCTTCGACTTCACCCGCAGCGACCCCGCCGCGCCCGCGCTCCCCGGCACCGGCGGGTACCTCCCGCCGAACCACGGCAACCCCGGCGACTACGTCCCGACCCCGCCGGCCACCGGCAGCCTGCCCCGGCAGGAGGCCGGCCTGCGCAACGCCCGCGCCCTGCCGTACGACTTGGCGGCCGACACGAAACCGGTCAACGGGCGGATGCAGTTCACCTTCAGCAACTTCGGCGCGGCCGGAGCGTCGTTCCTCGTCACCTCCGCCGTACGCACGGACGGCCCGTGGCCCTACACCGTCGAGGCGGGCAAGACCCTCAGCGACACCTGGGCGATGCCGGCCGCGTCCGCCCGCTACGACTTCTCCGTCCTCGGCCCGAACGGCTTCCTGCGCCGGATGGCCGGTACGGCGGGCGCGGTCGGACCCGAGGTGACCGCCCGGCACGACCCCTCGACCGGCCACGTCACCCTGGTGTTCAGCAATCCCGGCTCAGGCCCGGTCACCTTCACCGCCACCGACGCGTACGCCCCCACCCAGCACTACAGCTACACCGTCAAGGCGGGCACCTCCCAGAGCGTCCCCAACTGGGGCGTGGCGGCGGGCAACCGCTGGTACGACGTGACGGTCACCTCCGGCGCCGACTCCGCCTACGTGCGCCGCTTCGCCGGCCATGTGGAGACGGGCGCCCCCAGCACCAGCGACCCCGCCACGGCGACCGGCTGACGCGGGCCCCGCCCGGTCAGCGCGCGAATCCGTGGCCGAAGGTGTCGGACGGGGTGGTCGGCCGGCCGATGTCGGCCGCGGTGATCTTCTGCGGGTGGGCGGTCCGCACGCCCCGCGCGCTGCCGGGCAGCACCGTCACGCTCTGCGCGCCAGGAGCCGGGGCGGCTCGGCCGATGACGAGATCCCCGTGGCCGTCGTCGTCCAGGTCGATGACGCGCAGGGCGGCGGCGTGGCCGGGGACGGTCTGGGAGCGGCCGACCGCGAGGCCGTGCGGGCACCGTGGATCCGCCGCGGGCCGGCCGCCCGGCGCCGGGACGGATCAGGGTGGTCGACCCGGAGCACAGGAACGCGGCCCGCGCACGGGTGGACCGGGTCGTCGACGACCAGCCGCACGACGCCCAGGACCTGGTCCTCGCCGCCTTGGTGCAGGCGATCGGCCTCGGCGGCCGGCTGTACGCGGGGCCGGTCCACCGCCGGAGCCGCGGGCGGCTGAAGCAGATCGCCGAGCGGAACTGGTCCGCCGCCACCGTCCGCCGCGCCGTCCCGCACTCCCGCGCCGACCCCTCGCTCCCGTGGAGCACCGGCCACTTCGGCGGCCTCCCGCCCGGCGCGGGCGGCGTCGTCGGCCTGTGACGGGGAAAGGCCGGATCCTTCGGTCGTCGAGGTGCCGGGGGAACACCGGCCAAAGTCGTTCGTTGGGCGGGGAGGGACACGACGGCGGCGGGCGACGGGTGTGGGGCGGCGGGCGCGGTGGGTCGGCGCGGTGGTACTGCTGGTCGGCGTGGGGGCGGTCGGGTGCGGGCCCGCGGACGGCGGGAGCCGGCAGCCGGCGATGGAGGTGACGGCGCCCGCCGCGCTCCAAGTGCCGCTCGGGCCGGTCCGCCGACTTCGACCTGCTGGAGAGGATGGACGCCACCGCCGGGGCGGACGCCGGGCGGCCGGACGACCCCCCCGGGAGCCCCTCGACTCCACCCTCACCGTGGATGCCACGGGGTTGAGGGGCCTGGGCACCCTGCGCACGGATGCGAGCGGGTGCCGGGTCCACGCGACCGGCATCGTCTGCGGCGGCACCCTCGCGCCCGAGGACAGCCGGACCCTGCACTTCCGTCTCGCCCCGGCCAACGGCGTCGCCGGCGGCGCGACGGGCGTCATCCGCTACGCGCTGACCGCGCCCGGGCCCTGACGGGCCGGATCACCGTCGTCATGGGCCGGCCGACCCTGCAGGTCGAGCAGATCCAGGACCGTGAGGACCTCGCCCCGGGCGGCACCGCGGCCGTGCCGATCGTCATCCGCGACACCGGGGACAGTTCCCGCGGGGTCACCGTGTCCGCGCTCTTCGACGGCGGCATCACGCCCGTCGAACGGCACCGCAACTGCCGCTACTCCGTCGGCGGATTCGAGTGCCACTTCCCCGGACCGCCGTCGCCGCGGGCCGGGCGTACGCCTTCGCCCGGCCGGAGGTCCTGCGGATCGGGCCGAAGGCCACGCATGCCACGCTCAGGGTGAGCGCCGCACCGTACCCGCCGCCGTCCGCGGACCCGCCTCCGGCGGACACCCGCACCGGTGACGGTCCGGCCGTCGCCCTCGTCCCCGTGGACGGCCGGGACGACGCGGCGTCGGCCGCCTTCGGCGAGCACTCGACCTCGTCGTTCGACACGAGCAACGGCGCCGACCTCGCGGCCGTCGGGGCCACCGTCAGCGGGCCCGTGGGCAGCCGGGAGACGATCCACGTCGGCGTCCGCGACAACGGACCGGGCGAACTGAACGGCGTGCGCGTGGTGTTCGAGTTCCGGCCGCCGGCGGGCACGACCGTCGTCCGAGCCCCGTACAGCGCGGGGGACGACGAGGAGGAGGTGCCCCAGCGGTGCCGGGCGTTCGGCGCCGACGGGGTGACCGAGGCCGAGCCCCACGAGCGCCAGCCGAGCGCACCGCTGTACCAGTGCGAGGTCTATCCGCACCGCCCCGGCCGAGCGGTCACCCTCGCCTTCACCGTGCGCATCGACCGCGACGGTCCGCACCCCGGCGGCCGCGTCACCCTGTCGCCCGAGCCCCGCAGCCCGGTGAAGGACCCCGTGGCCGGCAACGACACGGCGACCGTCGCCGTCCACACGACCTTCGGCCCGTCCTGGGCCACCCGACCGGTGCTGATCGCCCTTGCCTGCACGGCCGGAGCCCTCCTCGCCGCCGCGGCGTTCGCCCTCCGCCGAAGCCGTCGTCACAGGGCGGTGTGAGGGCGAGGCGCACGCCGGCCGCAGCTCGTGGGCCGTCAACAGCGGCCCGTCGGCGGGTTCGTCAGGCCGCGCGGGGCCGACATCGACCGGTTAGGGCGCTATTTGTTACAGACCTGTGGAGATCATGGTCGGTTGGTGGGGGTGATCGCGGCATAGGGTCGAGGGGAAGGGGGCGGGGGGACGCCCTGGGGGCGGTCAGCAGGAGAGATCATGTTCGCGCGGCGGAATTCGGGGCAGCGGCGGCCTGAGCAGGGGGAGTCGGGGGCGGGGGCACCCGGGGCGGGGGAGCGCGCCAGGCGGTTATCCCCGGCCGGTGGGGGACGGTTCGGTGCCGTAGCCCGGGGGGTGGCGGGGGTTCTCGCGCGTGTGCGCCCGGGCCGGGGCGGGTGGGCGGCACGGCTGCGTCCGCGCTACCCCCGGCCGGGCCGCCGGGGCTGGCGCCGCTGGCTGCCGTCCCCGCGCCAGACGCTGCTGGGCTTCGTGTGGGGCCTGCTCGCGGTGACCGCCCTGATCTGGTGGGGCTACGAGACCACGGACATACCGACCGACCTGAACGCGTACGCGACCCAGCAGGACAACGTGTACTACTGGGCCGACGGCACGGAGATGGCCCGCGTCGGGCCGGTCGACCGGCAGGCGATGCCGCTGGACCGGATACCGGCCGGCGTGCAGTCGGCCGTCCTGGCCGCGGAGAACGCCTCGTTCTACTCCGACCCCGGCGTCTCGCCGCGGGGCATGGGCCGGGCGGTGATGGACATGGCCACCGGCGGTGAGCGGCAGGGCGGTTCGACGATCACCCAGCAGTACGTGAAGAACGTCTACCTCAACCAGGACCAGACGCTCTCCCGGAAGATCTCGGAGATCTTCATCGCGGTGAAGCTGGACCGCAAGATGAGCAAGGCGCAGATTCTCGACGGGTACCTCAACACCAGCTGGTTCGGCCGCGGTACGTACGGCGTGCAGCGCGCGGCCAAGGCGTACTACGGCAAGGACGTCTCCCAACTCAACCCCAGTCAGGCCGCGTTCCTCGCCGCGCTGCTCAAGGGCGCCGGGCAGTTCGACCCGTCGGGCAGCGCGGCCAACCACCACCGCGCGGTGCAGCGCTGGAACTGGGTGCTGGACCGGATGGTGAAGACCGGCGCGCTGACGGCCAGGCAGCGCGCGGCCTACACCGTCTTCCCCGAGCCGATCGCGCCCCCGCGGCCGGCGGGTCTCAGCGGCCAGACCGGCTACCTCGTGGACACCGCCCGCGCGTACGTCTCGGCGCACAGCGGCATCTCCGACCAGCAGTTCGACTTCGGTGGCTACCAGATCTACACCACCTTCCGGAAGCCGGAGGTCAAGGCGCTGGCCGCCGCCGTCGCACGGCAGACCGCGCCGCTGCGCGCCTCCGACCACGACCTGCGGGTGGGGGCCGCCTCGGTGGCCACGGACGGGCGGATCACCGCGCTGTACGGCGGCCCCGACTACATCAAGCAGGGCTTCGACGACGCCAACATCGCCATAGTCCCGGCCGGCACCACCTACGCGCCGTTCGTCTACGCCGCCGCGCTGCGCGACGGGATCGTGCGCGCCCGCGACGTGCCCCGTTCCCCGGTCGGCCCGTCCACCCCGTACAACGGCGACAACCGTACCGAGATCCGCACGCCCGAGGGCCCCTACTGGAGCCGGGACGGGAAGATAGTCAAGGCCGTCAACTCCGGCGGCCGCTCCTACGGGACCCTCCCGCTGCGCCAGGCCGTCGCCGACGGCGTGAACGCCCCGATCATGCAGCTGGGCATCGACGTCGGACTCAACCAGGTGCGGCAGGCGTCGATCGACGCGGGTCTCCTGCCCGACACCGGATTCGCCGAGCAGACACCGGACTTCTCGCTCGGCACGTCCACGCCCAGCCCCATCCGCATGGCCGGCGGCTACGCCACCTTCGCCGCCCACGGCACCCACACCGAGCCGTACTCCGTCCTGCGGATCACGCACGACGGGGCCGCGATCGCCGTCCACCGGCCCGCCGCCACCCACCCCTTCACGCCGGCCGTCGCCGACGAGGTGAGCGACGCGCTCCACGCGGCGGTCACCGACGGCGCGGCGCGCCCGGCGGCCGGCGCCGGACCCGACCTGGCCGGCCTGCCCGGCACCGCGCCCGACGGCACCTCGGCGTCGTTCGTCGGCTTCGACCCCGACATGGCCACCGCGGTGACGATGTTCCGCATCGACCCGGCGACGCAGCAGCTCGAACCGCTCGCCGCCGAGCCGCGCGGCGCCCACCGTCCCGCCGACAGCGACCCGATGACCATCTGGACGCACTACATGGCCGCGCTCCGCCCGGCGGGCGCGGCCGAATCGACCACCCGCTCAGCGGACAGGGCTACTTCTTCAGGAACGTCTTCCAGTCCGGGGACTCGGACGGGTCCAGGTTGCGCAGCTTCGCCACCACGGCCGGGTCCTGGACGTCCAGCCAGTCGCACAGTTCCTTGAACGAGACGCACCGCACGCCCTTGCGGCCGCACACGTCCTTGACCACGTCGGAGACTGCCTGCATGTAGATGCCGCCGTTCCAGTCCTCGAAGTGGTTGCCGATGAACAGTGGCGCCCGGTTGCCGTGGTAGACCCGCTCGAAGCCGTCGAGGTAGCCCTGCCGGGTCTGCTCCTCCCACGCCGGGTACTTCGCCGGGTCGCCCTGCGTGACCTCGCCGCCGGACTGGTTGTAGAGGAAGTTGAAGTCCATCGACAGGCCCTGGAAGTCCTGGCCGGGGTAGGGCATCAGCTCCAGCGGGAAGTTCCATATCCCGTCCTGCTTCTGCGGCCACAGCTGGAAGTCGCCGGGTGAGCTGGCGTCGTACCGCCAGCCGAGCTGCTTCTCGGCGGGCAGCAGGTTCTTCTGCCCCTCCAGGCACGGCGCGCGTCCGCCGACGAGTTCGCGGGCGTAGTCGAACGGCAGCGGCGGGATGCCGGTGAAGCCGGTGTCGGTCTTCCAGTTCTGCACGAAGGAGTAGGCCTGGCTGGTCTCGCTCAGCCACTCCTTGGTGCTCCAGTCGGCGCCGGCGCCCTTGTCGGGCTTGCAGAAGTGGCCGTTGAAGTGGGTGCCGATCTCGTCGCCGTCCTGCCAGGCCTGCGCCAGCTGCTGGAGGGTCCACTTGATGTGCTGGTCGGTCGGGAAGTCGATGGCGGAGGAGCCCGGCGGATGCTGCGGCGGGTGGTAGAGGGTGGCTTTGTCCTTCGGCAGCAGGTAGATGCCGCTGAGGAAGAACGTCATGTTCGCGTGGTACTGCTGCGCGAGGGTGCGGAAGCGGGAGAAGTCGTGGTCGTCGCCCTCCAGCGCCCCGTCCCACGAGAACACCACGAACTGCGGCGGCTCCTCGCCCGGCTTGAGCTTGTGCCAGGTCGGCTGGTGCGGCTGCGGCCCGGTGTACGAGGTGGACCCGTCACCGATGATCTGGGTCCTGCCGTCCCACTTCGGTGTGGCGCTCGCGGTCGGCGCGTGGTGGACGGGCGGCTGCGGCGTGCGGTCGGCCGCCTTGGCGCCCGACGAGCCCCCGCTGTCGGCGCCGGCCAGGACCAGGACTCCCGCTAAGACCCCCATCACCCCCACGCCCGCCACCGCGACCAGCGTCCTGCGCCGTATGCGCAGCTTCGATCCCATCATGGACGAACCCCCCAGCCCCCTCGTGCTGCGCGCCGACTCATTGGCACGCCAAAGGGCCCATTATTCAACGCAGTTGATCGAGCCCACGCACGGCGGGGTCGGTCAGGCGCTCAGCGCCGGGGTGTGGGGCGAGTACTCCACCGGGCCGCTCGCCCGGAGGCCGGTGGCGCGGCTCACCGCCTGCTCGGGGTGGAAGCGGATCCTCCGTCCGGTGTCGCCGTCGTCCCCCGGGGACCCGGCGGCCAGCCACTCCACCTCGGCCCTGCCGCTCAGATGCAGGGCCGTACCGGCGGTGAAGTCCAGGAAGAGCAGGGAGGCGGTCGGGTCGAGCACGAGGTTGCCCATGCTGTTGAACAGGTTGTTGCCCGCGTAGTCCGGCCACCACAGGCTGCTCCCCTCGCTGCGGACGAAGCCCGCGGGGCCGCCCTTGTGCGAGGTGTCGGCGCCGTGGGTGTTGGTGGTGCCGAGGAAGAAGGTGTCGGCCCGCGTGACGATGCCTTCCTCTTCGGCAGAGGGCGGCGCCGCGCAGGAGGCGCCGGACGGCACGGCCGGGGTCGCTTCCGGGGCGGGGTGGTGACCGGCCGTCGCGCTCACCTCGCGCCGCTGGATGTACGACGGGCAGTTCCCGAACGCCTGCCGCGCGGTGAGGAGCAGGCCGTCCGAACCGGCCCGGACGAGGCGCCCGTTGACCCGGAAGCGCCTGCGGTGCGCGAAGTCGACGGCGATGAGCCCCACGTCCTGGCCGGCGGGCAGATCGCGCAGCGGATCGTCCGGACCGGGGGCCGTGCCGATCTCCAGGGTCTCGGCCTGCGGGGTCAGGAACCCGGGCGGGCCGGCCAGCGGTGACGTCCACAGGCGGCCGGATCCGTCCCTCGCGGTGAGGACGGCCAGGGTGGTGCGGGCCAGGAAGAGCGCGGCGCCGAGGCTCAGCGGGCGGTGGGCCAGCATCCCCTCCAGGCGGGTCGCCTCGTCCCGGACCCCGGCGCGGCGCTGGACGGCCAGTTCGCCTTCGTGGAACCTCTCGGACGTCATCGTTTCCCCCTTTTCGATGCGGGCTTCGTCGTGGTCGGCGTCGGCGTCGGCTTCTGCTCGGACGCGGGTCCGGCGGCCCCCGCGCGGACGCGCTCCTGGTGCCGGGCCACCCGGGCCCGGTTGCCGCAGACCCCGGAACTGCACCACTTGCGGCGGCTGTTGTCGGCCAGGAACACCATCGAGCACTGCGGGCTCGCGCACCGACGCAGTTGATCCAGCCGGTCGGGGCTGCCCAGGAGGCCGATCGTCTCCCCGGCGATCGCCGCGAGGGCCGGGTTCCCGCCGTGCTCGACGTGCCAGCGGATGCCCGTCCTGAGCTCCTCCCCGCTTCCCCCGACGCGCGGACTCGTCGGGACGGACGCAGCGATCGCGTTGAGGTCCGCCAGCGCGGTCGGCTCGGCCGGACGCCGCTCGATCCGGGCGTCCAGCACCTCGCGGATCGCGGCGCGCAGACGGCCGGTCGCCGCCGGGTCGGGGAGGGGGCCGGCCGGCAGCCGCGGGGCCTGGAGCGCCCACCATGTGCGGCCGCGCTCGGGATCCGCGATCAGGTCGACCGGCGGGTCGGCCCGGAGCAGGACGGTGTCGGCCAGGTCGAGGGCGACGAGGGGCTCGCCGCCCATGGGGAACCCGGCGCTTCGGATGCTCTCCGCGGTGATGGACATGCTCATAGGTCGACTCTATGCATTAGTAGCTCAATAGGCAACTGTCGAGTACATCTAGGTGGCGGCTATGGAAGAGGCGGTACACGTCTTGATGCTAATGGATCAGATACGGATCTAGGCGTTATCCGATGTCGGCCCGTCGTAGAGCGCCACCGCCCTTCCGGGGGTTGGTCCCAGGCGCCGGCCTGGGGACAGCGGGCGGTCGGGTCAGGGAGACAGCCGGATGGGCTCGCCCGCTCCCCGCTGGTGGGATGGGGATCGGCGAGCGGCTCCGCGGGGGAGCGGCCGCGGGCCCGCGCGGTCGAAGGAGCGCGCGGGCAGCCCCAACAGGGAAGAGGCCACCATGCACGTCTTACGCAAGCGTCGGCGCCGTCTGCTCGTCCTGACCGGCGTGGCCGCGTTCCTCCTCGTCGCGTCGACCGCGCCGACGGTCGCGGCGAGGCCGCGGCAGGCCGATCCGCTCCAACGGGAAGTGGACGCGATCCGCGACACGGGGGCCGTCGGCGTGCTCGCCGAGGTGACGTCGGGGGACACGGTGATCAGCGCCCGCGCCGGGACGGCCGCTACGGGCACCGGCCGGCCGGTCCCGTGGGACGGACGGGTCCGGATCGGCAGCGCCACCAAGACCTTCACCGCCGCGGTCGTGCTGCAACTCGTCGGCGAGGGAGGCATGTCCCTGGACGACACCGTCGAGCACTGGCTGCCCGGCGTGGTCCGGGGCAACGGCAACGACGGCGGCCGGATCACCGTACGCCAGTTGCTCCAGCACACCAGCGGCATCGCCGACGTCGCGCCGGAGATACCCGCGTTGACCAGCGCGGCGGGCTACCGGGCCGAACGGTTCCGCACCTACGCCCCGGCGGAGTTGGTGGGCATGGCCATGAAGCACCGCCCCAACTTCGCGCCCGGCACCGGGTGGTCCTACTCCAACACCAACTACATCCTCGCCGCGATGGTCATCCAGAGCGTCACCGGCCGGAGTTGGGCCCAGGAGGTGAACGACCGGATCATCCGCCCGCTGGGCCTGCGCGGCACCAGCGTGCCCGGCACCTCCCCGTCCGTCCCCGGCCCGCACGCCCGCGCCTATTCCGCGTTCGGCACCGACGCCGGCACCGACGTCACGGTGCTCAACCCGAGCATGGCCGTCGGCTCCGGCGCGGTCATCAGCACCGTGTACGACCTGAGCCGGTTCTACGCCGCCCTGCTCGGCGGCCGCCTGCTGGCCCCCGCGCAGCTCCACGAGATGACGACCACCGTGCCCGCCCCCGAACTCGGCGTGAGGTACGGACTCGGCCTGGGCGAGATCCCGTTGTCCTGCGGCGGCAGCTACTACGGCCACCCGGGCGACCTGCTCGGCTACCACACCTGGGGCGGCGTCACCTCCGACGGAACCCGCACGGCCGTCGCCTACACCACCAGCGATGGCGGCCCGACCACCCAACAGGCCCTGAGCACCCTCGTGGACCACGAACTCTGCCGCACCGGCTCGTAGGCCGCAGATCGGGCCGGGCACAACCCGATGGCCACAGCGCGGACCGCCCTTCTAGGGTCCGTGGCATGACACGCGTGGACCCCGGAACGCTCACCAGAGAGATGGCCCTGCAGATTCGCACGTGGCGCGTCGACGAGGACTTGAGTTGGCGCGCCGTGGCCCAGGCCGCGTCCGACCTGTTGGGCTCCGAGTGCGGCGGCAACCAGCTCTACGGCGCGGACCTCTGTGCGGCCGCCGCACACGTGCTGGGTGAGAACCCGTCTCAGGAACCCTGGAATTGACGCTCATCGCCACGGCCGGGGTCCGCGGGCTCGCCCCGTGGCGATTCGCAGCGGACCCGTCGCTGTAGCCTGCGGCCGTGGCGCACGGGACCGAGAGAATCGACGGCTTCCGGGCGCTCAAGCTGCTCGCGGCCAGGGGGCGTGGATCCGAGCGATCTGCGGCTGGATGTGCCCGAGCACGTGGACCGCGGGGCCGCGCTCGCCGTGAGCGGGTTCGACTCCGAGAACCATGAGCTGGTCCACGGCGCGATCTCGATCGCCTCCGACATTCTGCGGCGATGGCGCACGCCCCGGCCGGAGTTGGTGTCCGGCTTGGCGCGGTGTGTCGAGTCCGGTCACTACGGCTCCAGCGGCGAAGCGGCCATGGTGCTGGCGCGGCTGGTGTCGGCGGACTCCACGCAGGACATCACGTCGGCCGTTCCGGCACTGGTCGTGGCGGCCAACAACTCGTTCGACCGCGTTGCCGGGCAGGCGGCACTGGCCCTTGCCCGCCTCGGCCATCCGGGCGTCCTGGCCCCGGTGCACCGGTGGCTGGAGTCGAGCGACCGTCTTCCGTTCTTCCACATGACGTCCCTCGGGGAGGTCCTGCAGCCGCTCGTGGGGCGTGCCGACGCGTTCCTCCCGAAGATCGTCGCATGCTCGTCGGCTCGGCCGACAGCGAGAGCCTGCGTCCGGTCCTCAGGGCGCTGGCCGCGTGGGGCCCCGCCGTGGGCGAGGCGGTGCCAGAGCTCGTGTCGGCGCTCGCCACCCGCAACGTCCGCTGGGTCTGCGACGTTCTCGGCGGCATCGGCCCGGCGGCGGCGCCCGCGGCGACCATCCTCGAAAGCTTCGTCCGCGGCGGCGCCCAGCCACCGCGCCACGACGGCAGCGCCCTGATGCCGAACAGCGGACGACGATGGCACGGCGCACAGAACGCGGCGTGGGCTCATTGGCGGATCACCGGTGAGTCGAAGGTGTTCCCGGACTTCCTGGAGGACGCCGCATCCCGGGGCCTGGCGTACGCCGACCTCGGCCGCTTGGCGGAGTTGGGGCCCCAGGCGACGCGATGTGCGACCGCGGTCCGGCCGTTGCTGGAGTACCCCGGCCCGTGGACCCGTGTCCAGGCCGCTCATGCCTGGTGGCGGATCACCGGGGACGCGGACGCCGCCGACGTCCCCATGGCCGAGGCCGACCCCGGCGCATCTTCGGCCCGCGCTCCGACGCCGAGCGGGGCGTCCCCTTCCCGCTGCACTGACGACCTTCCGCCCGGCTCATTCCGGCCCGTCCTCGGACACCGCGGCCGTCCGCAGGGCGTCCGCGACGCGCCGGGCGGCGTCGGTGGGCCGGCCGGGGAGGCGGGCCAGCAGCAGGCGGCGGAGTTCCTGCGGGCCGCCGTGGACCGGCATGATCCTGACCCCGGGCGGCGCGACGCCGCTGTGCACCGCCGAGACCGTCGTCAGGCCGGCGCCCGCGGCGACGAGGTGGAGCTTGGCGAGCCAGTCCCGCGCGGTGTGCGCGATCTCGGGCCGCTCGTCCAGCCCCGGCCACACGCCCATGAGGCGTTCGTCGCCGGACGGGCCCGCGATCCAGCGCTGCCCGCGCAGGTCGGCCACGTCGACGTAGTCGCCGTGGGCGAGCGGGTGCCCGGCGGGAACCGCCAGGCGCAGCCCGCGTTCGGTGAGCGTGAGCAGGACCAGCGGCGGCGACTCCGTGTCCGGCGCGCGGAACGGCGGCGCGGAGGCCAGCACGGCGAGGTCGATGCTTCCCGCGCGCAGCGCCCGGACCAGCGCCGGGGTGTAGCCCTCCCGGCTGACCACGGTGATCGCCGGGTCCGTGCGCCGCAGGTGGGTGAGGGCCCGGGGGAGGAGGGACACCCCGGCCGCCGGGATCCATCCGACGCGGACGGTGGCGGCGTCTACGGGTTCGCCCGACAGCTCGCGGGCCGCCGCGTCCATCTCGTCGAGCACCACGACCGCCCGGCGCAGCAGCATGCGCCCGCTCGGGGTCAGGCGCGCGCCCTCCCGGTGCCGCTCCAGCAGGGGGCCGCCCGCGGCCTGCTCCAGGGAGGCGATCTGCCGTGAGACGGCGGACTGGGTGTAGCCGAGCGCGGCCGCGGCGGCGGTGAACGTCCCGTTCTCCGCCACGGCCCGCAGCACCCTCAGCGCGGTGAGGGAGACGTCGCGCATATGCATGACGTATACGCATACCACCTGTTCGATGTTGTCGTTGGACTCATGGATGCCCAGGTGTGACCGTGGGAGCATGAGTACTACCCGAACGGCCCTGGTCACCGGGGCGAACCAGGGGCTGGGCCGCGCGCTCGTCGCAGGTCTGGCCGCCCGTATGCGCGAGGAGGACACGGTCCTGCTCACGGGGCGCGACCCCGGCAGGGTCGCCGCCGCGGCCGAGGAGATCCGCCGCTCGCCGGACACCGTCGCGCGGGTCGAGGGGCGCGTCCTCGACGTCTCGCGTCCCGAGCCGGTCGCCGCGCTGGCGGAGGAACTGCGGGACGCGCGCGGCGGCGTCGACGTGGTGATCTCCAACGCCGTCGCCCGCCTCCTGCCGGACGTCTCGCAGGCCGCCCAGGCCGACGCGTTCATCGACGTCGCCAACGGCGGCACCCACGCCGTGCTGCGCTCGTTCACCCCCGTGCTGCGGCCCGGCGGACGCCTCCTCGTCGTCGCGAGCAGCCTGGGGACGCTCGGCCATCTGCCCGAACCCCTGCGGCCGTTGTTCGACGGCGCCACGCTCGACGAGGTCGAGGCCGCGGTGGAGTCGTGGCGGGCGGCCCTCCACGCCGGCACGGCCCGCGCGGACGGATGGCCGGTGTGGCTGAACCTGCCCTCGAAGGCCGCCCAGGTCGCCGCCGTCCGCGCGGTCGCCGCCGAGCGGCGCGAGCGGGACCTGGCCGACGGCACTCTGATCGCCTCGGTCTGCCCGGGGATGGTCGACACCGCGACGTCCCGGCCGTGGTTCCGGGACTACCGCGGGGCCCAGACCCCGGAACAGGCCGCGGAGGCCGTGCTCGACCTCGCCCTCGCGGACGCGGTCGACCCGGCCGTCCACGGCGAACTCGTCCGCTTCGGACAGGTGCTGCCCTGGTACGGCGGCACGCAGCCGACCGAGCAGGAAGGCCTGCTCGTCCCATGACCACCACGCCCGATTCCCCTCGTTCCACCGGGAGTTCCTTCATGACGACGCCGACGACGCCGACCACGCCCTTCGGTTTCTCCAGCACCGCCGCCGATGTCGCGGCAGGCGTCGACCTGGCCGGGCGGCGCGCGATCGTCACCGGCGCGTCCTCCGGTCTCGGCGCCGAGACCGCGCGCGTCCTGGCCGGCGCCGGGGCCGCCGTCACCCTCGCCGTGCGGGACCCCGAAGCCGGGGAGCGCGTGGCGAAGGAGATCCTCGCTTCCGCCCCCGGCGCGGAGGTGGCCGTCTCCCGCCTCGACCTCGGCGACCCGGCGTCCGTCGCCGCGTTCACCGGCGCCTGGCAGGGCCCGCTGCACATCCTCGTCAACAACGCGGGCGTCATGGCCTGCCCCGAGAGCCGCACGCCCCAAGGCTGGGAGACGCAGTTCGCCGTCAACCACCTCGGGCACTTCGCCCTGGCCACCGGGCTGCACCGGTTCCTCGCCGCCGCCAGCGGCGCCCGGATCGTCGCCGTCAGCTCCTCGGGGCACCAGTTGTCCCCCGTGGTCTTCGACGACATCCACTTCGTGTTCCGGCGCTACGACCCCTGGCTGGCCTACGGGCAGTCCAAGACCGCCAACGTCCTGTTCGCGGTGGGCGCGGCCCGACGCTGGGCGGACGACGGCATCACCGCGAACGCCCTGATGCCGGGCGCGATTTACACCAACCTTCAGCGGCACACCGGCGGCGGGGGCAGCGGCCGGGTGCCCGCCGAGCTGATCAAGACCGTCGCTCAGGGCGCGGCGACCTCCGTCCTCCTGGCGGCCTCACCCCTCGTCGACGGCGTCACCGGCCGCTACTTCGCCGACTGCCGGCAGTCGGAGACCGTCGACCGCCGGACCGGCGCGTTCACCGACGTCGCCCGCTACGCCCTCGACCCCGAGGGTGCCGAGCGTCTGTGGACCGTGTCCGAACGCATGCTCGCGCCCACCGCTTGACCCACCCCGCGGCTTGTACGGTCCCGCCCGCCCCGGCCCCTGCCGACGCGGACGGGACCCGGGCCGGGTGATCCTCAGCGCTGGGCCGAGGCGAGGCGGCGCACCTGCTCGGCGATGAGACCGGGAGGGAACGGGGTCTGCCTGCCGGTGTCCACCATGTCGAACTCGGCGATGACGTCACCGACCCGCACGACGACCGTGTCGGTGTACCGGACGTCCTTGCCGGAGAGCTTCGCCACCTCCTGGAACCGCACCGCCTCGTCCCCCACGTGCGGCGCCGGCAGCGCGACGATGCGGTTGGTGAACGCATTGCCGCCGAAGTCGACACCGGACAGC
This sequence comes from uncultured Actinomycetota bacterium, assembly GCA_963756705.1. Lineage (GTDB taxonomy): Bacteria > Actinomycetota > Actinomycetes > Streptomycetales > Streptomycetaceae > Actinacidiphila. Next base: position 1,293,841 of record CAVWOS010000015.1, read on the forward strand.
GCGTGGCACAGGGGCAGGTCGGCGTTCAGGATCCGGAAGAGCTCTTGGGCGCCCTTGCGCGGGTAGGCGGCCAGCGTCGTGTCTCCCGGGTAGATGTCCGACTTCCAGTTGATCAACTGGTCGACGCCGGTCGGAGCCGCCCTGCCGTAGACGATGTCCCTCACGTCCTGACACGCCGCCGGAGTGACGGACGAGGGCGAGACCTTGGCCTCGTCCTCCTTCAGGCCCGTCACCGGCATGCCGTACGTCCCCGGCGTCGCGCCCTCCTTGAAGGTGAGCGACTTCAGTTGCTGCTCGGTGATGACCGCCGGGGCGGTGAAGGTGGGCACCGGCAGTGCGGCGGGCCTGGCGGCAGCCGACGCGGTGGCCGTGGCACCCGGGGACGTCGCCGACCCCGAAGCCCGGCCGCCCCCCTTCGCGCCGCCGCCCCCACCACTTCCCCCGCACCCGCTCGCCACCACCAGCAGGACCGCCACCGCGGCCACTCCGCCGAGGGCGCGCACGTCTCTTGCTCTCATCCCAGTCCCCCCACAAAACGGCACGACTTCCGTGCCCACGAGCCCGACCCCGGACCCACCCCACATGCTCTCCTACGCGCGCGCCGCCGCTCAACGCCGTTACGAGCAGCCAGGGTTCATCCCTGACCCGGTCGGTGCGGCCAGCCGCAGTGTCGCCAGAAGCCGTTGGGACCAGACTCGCTGATCCCGGCTGTCAGGACGCTGACCGGCCCGGTTCAGTAGCCGTCCTGGCAGAGGGCGCGGGGTTCAACCGCAGGTGGTGTCGCGGGCGGCGAGGAACATCAGGCCGGGGTCGGTCCGTCGGGTGGCCGGGCGGGAGACGGTCAGGTCCCAGCCGCCTTTGGTCGGGCGGGTGTTGAGGTAGTCGTGGGCGATCTGGAGGCGGAAGGTGTGCCAGCCGTCCTGGACCAGGGCGTGGACGGCGGCGTCGTAGATGCCGGGGGTGCCGCGTTGCCGAGGTGCGGACCGGACGGCGGACCGTCGCCGGGCTCGTCGCCGGACAGCAGCAGCCCGCACAGGACCACGGCGCACAAGGCCGTGGACAGCGCGATCCGCATGTTCCCCCGGGGCGTGATCGGACAGCGGACTCTACCGCGCCGAACGGGCGGCCCCGAGACGGGAGTTCAGGCCGTCACCGAGAGGGCCGCAGAGCCGGGAGGGGCCGCACGCGTTGGACCCGGCAGCTGGCGCCCCCGTACGGCCGCGCGCGCCGGCCCCGTGGACCGCCGCCCGCGCAGGTCAGGCCACTCCGTCGCCCATCTGCGTGCCGAGCGCGGTGAGCAGCCAGGCGTGGGCGGAGCCGGGGGTCGGCTCAGGGGGGCGGCCGGGGGTGGTGACGACTTCGGAAACGAGGTCCCAGTACCAGTCGATGCGCGGGTCGTGGGGGAGGCGGCGGGCGAGCCCGCGGCGGAAGTCGGGGGTGTCGCGCACCCCGTAGGCGCCGGCGTAGGCGGCCACGAAGCAGTCCAGCTCCTGGCCGGGACGGGGCGCGGCGTCGCGGCGCAGGCGTGCGCCGGCCAGGTCGTATGCCTCGGCCAGACCCGCGTAGAGCAGTACCGCTCCCTTGGCGCCCGCGGCGGTGTGCGCGGCGGGCTGCGGTGTGCGGTCGCCGGTGCACGGGCGGCTGGTGAGCGCGTGGAGGCGGGCGAACGCGAGGGCCTGCGCGGGGCTCGGCTCGTCCGGCGGATGGGGGACGGCGGCCTCCAGGAACGCGGTGACCGACCGGGCCGGCATCCGCGGCGGGAGCCACCCGCGCCAGAAGCGGGCGAGGGCGTCGGTGGTCGGCGGCGACGGCACCGCGCCCACCAGGCGCAGCCGGTCGGCCCGTTGGGCGGGCGGGCTGTCCCGCACCACGCGCAGGGCGGCCTCGCGCCAGCGCAGGGCCCTGAGTTGGGCGCCGAGCGCGGACAACTGCCCGGTGAGGACATCCTCCAGCGGGCCGCCCGCCACGGGTTCCGGTCCGGTTTCGCCGTCCCGTTCGAGGCCCGGCGCGGTCCACCCGCCCCGCCCGGACCCCCGTACACCCCCCGCGGCGTCCTCGTCCGCCAGAACGCGCCGCACGTCGGGAAGCGGCAGGCCGAGCCCGCGCAGGGCGCGGATCAGGAGCAGCCGGTCGAGGGCCTCGGGGCCGTAGCGGCGGTGGCCGCCGGAGCTGCGGGCGGTCTCGGGGAGCAGGCCGCGGTCGGAGTAGAAGCGCACGGTCTTGACGGTCACGCCCGCCCGCCGCGCGAGGTCGCCGATGCCGTACAGGCCGTCGTGCCGCGTGGCCACTTGAACCTCCCTCAGGGGGAGTTCCTACCGTACCCGCGGGCCGGGGGAGAGCTGTGCCCGGCCGCGGGCGACGACGCGAGGGAGACGGCAGTGACCGCGTTCATCATGGTGGCGGGCATGTTCACGGACAGCCACGTCTGGGAGGAAGTGGCCGCGCGGCTGGAGTCGGCGGGGGCCGCGGCGCACCCGGTCGCGCTGAGCGGGCTCGGCGGCCCCGACGCTGCCGGCCCCGGCGCCGCCGGCGCCGACCTGGAGACGCACATCGCGGACGTGCTCGCTGTGGTCGACTCCGTCGCGGCGGTGGGCGAGCGGGACATCGTGCTGGTCGGCCACGACTACGGCATCCACCCGGTGGTGGGAGCCGCCGACCGTCGGGCCGGACGAGTGGCCCGGATCGTCCACGTGGACACGGGGCTCCCGCGCGACGGCGTTCCGGCGCTGGCCGCGGTGGGCGGCCCGGCCCTGCGGGAGCGGGTGACGCAGCCGGCCGAGGCGGCGGGACCGGCCGCGCGGGTCCGTACGGCCGGGCGCACCGGTGACGGGGGAGCGGACCCGGGAACCCGTGAGGGCACCGGGACGCTCCCGCCGCCCGCCACCACCGGCGAGTGGCAGCAGTACGGCAGCACCGCGGGCGTTCCCGAGGCGGCGCTGCGACGGCTCACCGACCGGGCCCTGCCGCAGCCGCTGGCGACGTTGCTGCGGCCCCTGCGCCTGACGGGCGCGGCGGCCGCCCTGCCGACGGCCGCGGTGCTGTGCACGGCGGGCGGCGCGAGCACCGAACTGGTCCAGACGCAGGTGGACCTGGGCGATCCCGTGCTCGGCGCGCTCGCGGTCCCCCGGGTGGCCTTCTTCGACCTCCCCACCGGCCACTGGCCGATGCTCTCCGAGCCCGCGGGGCTCGCGGACGTCCTGATCCGCGCCGCGGCCGGGGAGGGTCGCCGGCTGGAACCGGCCGGCCGCGCGCGGCGGTCGGCGCACCCGTTCCCGCTGGAGGCGCCGGAGGTTCCGCGCGAGCGGACCGGGAACGTCGACCTGTACGTGCCCCCGGCCGACGGCCCGCTCCCGGCGGTCGTCTTCGTGCACGGCGGCCCGGTGCCCTCCGCGGCCCGGCCGACGCCCCGGGACTGGCCGACCTTCACGGGCTACGCCCGCCACACCGCGAGTCGGGGCGTCGCCGCGGTGACCCTCGACCACCGCCTGCACGGCCTCGCGGACTACCCGCGCGCTGCCGAGGACGTCGCCGCCGCGGTGGAGCTGGTGCGCGCCGACCCGCGGATCGACGCCGACCGCGTGGCGCTGTGGTTCTTCTCCGGCGGCGGACCGCTCACCGCCGACTGGCTCCAGGCGCCGCCGCCGTGGCTGCGCTGCGTCGCGGCCACCTACCCGATCCTGGCGCCGCTGCCCGGCTGGGGGCTCTCCGGCAGCCGGTTCCACCCGGCGCGGGCCGTGTGGCACGCGGGCGCCCTCCCGCTCGTGCTCACCCGCGTGGGGCGCGAGACGCCCGAGATCGCGGCCACGGTCGAGGAGTTCCTGGCCGCGGCCGGCGCCTGCGGGGCTGACGTCGAGGTCGTCGACGTGCCCGACGGGCACCACGGCTTCGAGACCCGCGACCCGGCCGAGGTCTCCCGGGACGCCGTACGGCGCGCGATCGACGCCGTGCTGGCCCGCCTGGCCGCTTGAGGCCCGAACAGCCGACGACCGTCCGGCACTTGAACGATCACCGGAGGCCGCTCCGCACGAGGCCCTTGCGGGACCGCGGATCCACGGGCCGTCCCCGTCCCGAACACGCGCCGGGCGGTCACCTCAACTGCCCTGTGCCCGCCCCAGGTTGGCCGCCGGAGCGGGTGAGGCCGCCGGGGGAGCGGTGAGGTCGAGGAGCAGCAGGGCGTCGTGCTCGGGCGTGCCGGGCTCGGCGACGTACACACCGAGCCGCCGACCGGGTGTGCCCTCCAACTCCATGGCCTGCGCGGTGAGGGTGATCGTGCCGACCTGCGGGTGCCGGAACGTCTTGCGCACGGGCCTGCGGCCGGTGACGTCGTAGCGTTCCCAGAGCTTGGCGAAGTCGGGGCTCTTCAGGAGGAGTTCGCCGACGAGGTTGGTCAGGTCGGGCGCGTCGGGCGCGATGCCGGCCAGGGCGCGCAGGCGGGAGACACGGCGCGGACCTGGGTGTCCCAGTCGGGGAAGAGGGTGGAGGCCGTCGGATGGAGGAAGAGATACCGGGCGAGGTTGCGCCGCTTGGCGGGCCATTCGTCGAGGCCCGCGTACAGCGCCAGGCCGCTGGGATCGGCGGCGAGGAAGTCCATTCCGCGGCTGAGGACGTAGGCCGGGTTGGGGCGCAGTGCCTCCAGCAGCGGTCCCAGGTGGGGACTGACGGAGCGGCCGGGCGCGGGAGGCGGTTCGGGCGCGTACCGGGCGGCGCGGGCGGCCAGTTCCCGCAGGTGCTGGTGCTCCTGGTCGTCCAGGCGCAGGGCGCGGGCGAGCGCGTCCAGCACCGACGGGCTGGGGCGGGCCTCCTTGCCGCGCTCCAGGCGGGTGTAGTAGTCGATGCTGATCCCGGACAGCGTGGCCGGTTCCTCCCTGCGCAGTCCGGGGGTGCGGCGCGGACCCGTACCGACGGTGAGCCCCACCCGCTCCGGGCTCGTCCCGGTGCGTCGGGCCCGCAGGAACCGGCCCAGTTCCACGCCGACGCCCTCACCTGCGGTGCGCTCAGCTGTCATGCGTCCAGTCTCGCACCGCCCCGACCTGCGCGGCGGCGCCGTGGGGGGCACTGGCATTACCCCGAACGCCCTGCACGACGTGGTCAAGGCGGGCAAGGCCCGCTACCTCGGTGCCTCGTCGATGTGGGCGTGGCAGTTCGCCACGACGCAGCACACCGCCGACACCCACGGCTGGACCCGGTTCGTGTCCATGCAGGACCAGTACAGCCTGATCCACCGTGAGGAGGAACGGGAGATGTTCGGCCTGCTCGCCGCCCAGGGCGTGGGAAGCGTTCCGTGGAGCCCGCTGGCGGCGGGACTGGTCGCGCGCCGCTGGGGGGAGAAGTCGACGAACCGCGGGCGGACCAACCCCGTCGCCGACTTCAACGGCCGCCCGCTGTTCCTCGACAGCGACCGGGCCGTCGTCGACGCTGTCCAGCGCGTCGCGGAGGCCCGCGGAGTGCCGATGGCCCAGGTCGCGATGGCCTGGGTGCTGAAGAACCCCGCCGTCTCCGCGCCGATCGTCGGCGCCACCAAACCCCACCACCTCGCCGACGCCGCCGCCGCGCTCGACGTCCGGCTCACCGACGAGGAGATCCGCTCGCTGGAGGAGCCCTACGTTCCCCGGATGCCCACGTACTTCTGAGCGCTCCTCGCCCGCCGGACACCTCCGCAAAGCAGCGGGCAGCGACCGCGTTCCCGGGCTGGTTGGGCCGGCGGGGGCGGGGAAGCCGTTGGAGCATGGAGCGGTTCGAGCGGGAGGCGGGCGGGGTCGCGTTCGTGCTGGGCGGCGGGGGCGCGCTGGGCGCCTACGAGGTCGGGATGCTCAAGGCCCTGTTCGCCGCCGGGGTGCGGCCCGGGCTGGTGGTGGGCACCTCGGTCGGGGCGATCAACGGCGCCGCCGTGGCCGCCGAGCCGTCGCAGGCCGCGGTGGCCCGCCTGATCGACCTGTGGACGGGACTCGGCCGGGCCGGGGTCTTCGCGGGCTCCCTCGTGGGCCGGCTGTCGACCGCGGTCCGCAGCCGTACGCACCTGTACAAGCCCGCCCCGCTGCTCGACCTCCTGCGCGACCACCTGCCGGTCGCCCGCATCGAGGACCTCGACGTGCCCTTCCAGTGCGTGGCGGCGAGCATCGAGCACGCCGCCGAGCACTGGTTCACCGATGGACCGCTGGTCGAGGCGGTGCTGGCCTCGTCCGCCGTGCCGGGCCTGCTGCCGCCGGTCGCCCTGGGCGGCGAGCACTTCGTCGACGGCGGCCTCGTCAACAGCATCCCCGTGGGCAGGGCCGTCGCGCTGGGCGCCCGGGAGATCTACGTCCTCCAGGTCGGCCGCATCGAACGCCCCCTCAGCCCGCCGCGCCTGCCGTGGGAGGTGGCGACCGTCGCGTTCGAGATCGCCCGCCGGCACCGGTTCGCGCGGGACATGGCCGACCTGCCGTCGGACGTCACCGTGCACGTCCTGCCGAGCGGCGCCGCGTCGGCCGAGGTCAGCGGGACCCTGAGCCAGCTGCGGTACCGCGCGTTCGGCCAGACCGCGCAGCGCATCGAACGGGCCTACGCCGCCTCCGCGCGCTACCTGGACGGCGTCCTCGACACCGCGGACGGCCGGACGTGAGCGGGCTGCCCGCCGCGGACGACGACGGGTCGACGGCCGCCCCCGCCGCTCCGGCCGTCCCGACTGCCGGGCCCGCTCCGGCCGTTCCCGCAGCGCCCGCCACCCCGTCCGGCCCAACCGCCTTGGCCCCTGCGGCCGTTGCGCCCCTTCCGGCCGAGGGACCCGCCGCCGCGCCCCACCCGTACCGCTTCGCCTCCGCCCTCCTCACCGCCGTCCGCCGCACCCTCACCACCACCGTGCTCCTCGCGCTGATACCCCTCGCGGCGGGCGTACTGCTCGCCGTCAGCGTCCTCGGCGCCCCCGTCTCGCTCGCCGCCCGGGGGCCCTGGCGCCCCACTCGCATGGTCGGATTCCTGCTCGTCTACCTGCTGATGGACCTCGTGGGGCTGGTGGCGGCGGGCGCCCTGCTGCTGCGCGGACCCCGAGCGGGCCCGGAACGGCGCGACCGGCGGGCCGCCGACGCCTTCGCCCTGCTCGCCCGCCTCCTGGCGGTCCTGCGCCGCGCCGCGGCCCGGCTGTTCCGGCTGGACGTCGAGATGTCGCCGGCGCTGCCGCCCGCGGGAGAGGCGCCGCCCGAGCACCCCATGGTGGTCCTGGTCCGGCACGCCGGCCTGGGCGACTCGTTCCTGCTCCTCCAGATCCTGCTCACCGAGGCGGGCCTGCTGCCGCACACCGTGCTGAAGGGGATGCTGCGCGTCGACCCGTGCCTCGACGTCCTGCTCGGACGGGTGCCCCACTGCTTCCTGCCGCCCGCCCGCGGCACGGCGGTCGACGCGATCGGACGGCTGGCCGCCGGGCTGCGGCCCCGCGACGCGCTCGTGCTCTTCCCGGAGGGCGGCAACTTCTCCCCGCGCCGCCACCGCCGGGCCGTGGCCAGTCTGCGCCGCCTCGGGCAGTACCGCCGGGCGGCCCGCGCGGCCCGGCTGCGCTACGTGCTGCCGCCGCGGGACGCCGGGAGCCTCGCCGTCCTCGCGGCCGCGCCCACCGCCGACGTCGTCTTCGTCGGCCACGCCGGACTCGACGTCATCGCCTCGCCGCGCGCCGCCTGGTCCTTCCTGCCGTTCCGGCGCCCGGTCCGGGTCCACTGGTGGCGGGTGCCGGCGGCCGAGATCCCGGTTGGCGACGAGGCGCGCAGCGAGTGGCTGCTCGCGCAGTGGGAGCGCATGGACCGCTGGACGGCCGCCCAGGCGGTCGCGGCGACCCCCCACGTCTGACCCCGGCTCACACCTCCCCGACGGCGACAGACCCCGCGCCCGCCGCCGGGCGCCGCGGCGAAAGCGGTGGCCGCGCCGGGCCGTGGCCGCATACGTTCGTCCCCATGGTTGACGCAATGTTCGGGAACCCGCGCCTCGCCGCCCTCTACGACCCGCTCGAAGCGGACCGAGGCGATCTCGACGCGTACCTCGCGATGACCGAGGAGTTCGGGGCGCGCTCCGTGCTGGACATCGGGTGCGGGACGGGCGTGTTCGCGCTGCTGCTCGCCGAGCGCGGGGTGGCGGTCACGGGGATCGACCCCGCGCGGGCGTCCGTCGACGTCGCGCGCGGCAAACCGGGCGCGGAGCGGGTGCGCTGGCTCGACGGCGACGCGGGGGACCTGCCGCCCCTGCGGACCGACCTGGCGACGATGACCGGGAACGTCGCCCAGGCGATCGCCGATCCGCAGGCGTGGCGTACGACGCTGCGCGGCGCGTACGAGGCGCTGCGGCCCGGCGGGCGGCTCGTCTTCGAGTCGCGCGACCCGGCGCGGCGCGTGTGGGAGGAATGGGCGGGTTGGTCGCGCGCGACCACGTACCGCGTGACGGACGTCCCGGGCACCGGGCGCGTGGAGACCTGGGCCGAACTGACCGACGTGAGCCTGCCGCTGGTGAGTTTCCGGGGTACGCACGTGTTCGCCGCGGACGGGGCGGTGCTGATCTCGGAGTCGACCCTTCGCTTCCGCGAACGCACGGAGATCGAGCGGGACCTGCGCGAGACCGGCTTCGTCGTCGACGAGGTGCGCGACGCGCCGGACCGGCCGGGCGCGGAGTTCGTGTTCGTGGCGCGGCGGGGCTGAGCGCGGGGCCCGTCCCCCTCCCCTGAGGAGCGTGCGCGCAGGGCGGGTGGGACGGTGAGGACCCGACCGAGCCGCCCGCCCCGGGCGGGTCCGCGGGCTCCCGGCTCCGCGGGCTGAGCTGGGCACATGGGCGGGGGAGACCGGATCGTCCCCTATGGACGGCTCCGTACCCCCGTCGGTTAGGCTCCTCCCGAGCGGCACGGCCAAGAGCTGCGCGGGCCACCCCCACTGCATGCTGGCGACCCGTCCCGAAGTCCTCAACCCCGACATCCGCGTCTCCCCGGGCACGCCCCGGGCCCCGCACGCGCGAGGGGACGCCCGCGGTCGCAAGGCGCCATGGCCGCCTCCCCGGGTGCGGTCGGCGCGCCACCCCCGGCGACCCGGTCGCCCCGTGACGGCAAGGAGCTGCAGTGGATCAGGAACAGATCCTCGAGAAGATCACGACCATGGTCGACGAGGAGCGGCGGCTGCGCGCGTCGGCGCAGGCCGGCGAAGTCGACCGGGCCGAGGAGAACCAGCGCCTGCGCGCGCTCGAAGTGCAGCTCGACCAGTGCTGGGACCTCCTGCGGCAACGGCGTGCCAAGCAGGAGTTCGGCCAGGACCCCGAAGAGGTCCACGCGCGCCCGGCCTCGCAGGTCGAGGGCTACCTGGCCTGAGCCCCGGCGCTCTCCCGAGCCGCTCTGGCCGGCGGGGCCGTGATCCAAGAGGCGCCGACGGGACGTTCGCCCGCGTGACGTGATGCCGAGCCGCCGTACTCCGGCGACGGCTGTCACGGAATCCGTCGCACACCGCACGCCAGATCGCAGGCGAGGTCGTCTACGCCACCGGACTCGTCCTCACCGTCCTGCTGGGCTGCTGGCTGACCAGCTGGTGGATCCGGACCGACCTGCAGCTCGTCCAGCGGCACCCCGGATACTTCCTGCCCACCGTCGCCGGCGGGCTCATCGCGGCCAACGGCAGCGCCACGCTCGGATGGCGGACCCTGTCGCACGTGATGCTCGGCTACGGCCTGCTCTGCTGGCTGGTGCTGGGCTCGATCATCCTCGTGCGGCTCTTCACCCAGCCCGTGCTGCCCCCTCCGCTCCTGCCCGCCATGGCCATCGAGGTCGCCCCGCCCATCGTGGCGGGCAACGCCTGGTTCGCCATCAACGGCGGTCGGCTCGACCTCGGCGCGGAGATCCTGGCCGGCTGCGGAGTGCTGATGGTCCTGGTGCAGATCGGCCTGGTCGGCGCGTACCGCCGGGCGCCCTTCGGACCGGGCTACTGGGCCTTCGCCTTCTCCTACGCCGCGGCGTTCACGTACGGCGTCCACCGGCTCGCCGTCGCGCACGTGCACGGGCAGAAGGCGCTGACCTACCTGCTGCTGGGCATCGTCACGCTCGCCATGGCGGCCCTGGCCGCGCGGACCGCGGTGGGCCTGCGCCGGGGCACCTTCCTGCCCCGGGTTCCCGGCCGGCTGACGTGAACGACCCCCGCCGGGGTCGTCCTCCGGCGGGGGTCGTTCACGCTCCGTTCACCCGGGTGTGGCCGCGCCGACGCCGAGGGGCTCTTCACTGGGCGGCGTGGATGTTCGCGATGCCGGGAGCGGCGTGATCCGCGCCCTTTCCCCGGCCGCGGTCGCGCGTGAGGGCGCGGCTGTCGTCGTCGAGGCGCTGGCCTTCTGCCTCGCGCAGCGGCTGTGGGCCGCCTACGCCCGTTCCGCCCAGGCCGAGGCGGCCATGCGGCATTGAGGGGCGGCGACGGGGCGGTGCGCCGTAGGACGACCACCCGTCGAAACCCCTACTTCTCGCGCCTGCTCCGCCGGGCGATCACGGTCGCCGCGCCGATCGCCGCCGCGACCGGCCACTCGAGCGCGCCGACGACGGCGAGGGCGCCCAGGCCCCCGTAGAACGCGAGGCGTTCGGCGGGCGGAAGCTTGAGGTCCGGCATGGCCGAACCGGCGGCGCGGGCGTTCGCGGACACGTCGCCCTTGGTGACGTAGGGCACGGGGATCGAGGCGTGCGCCACGTGCACCCGCAGGCCCTCCCCGGCCCCGTTCTTCGCGGAGGTGGTCCTGGTCCGGCCGCGGCCGGCGGCGGACTTCTTGGGACGTGACGTGCGCGCGGTGCTCTTGCCCGCGGGCGAGGTCTTCTTTCCGGTGCCCGTTGTGCTCGCCATGCGACTGGCCCTCCTTCGGCTCCCCAGGGACGCCTTCACGACAGCTGAATGTGTGTAAATCGTCACCAATGGTGCGTTCATCTTGTCCTGGCGGGTACGGCTCAGCCACTCGAGGAAGTGCGGGTGGTGGGCGTGAAGGTCCCAGGAATCGGGATGCTGGCCGGGCTCGCGGGCGCGGCGGCTGCCACGGCCTCCGCGGGATTCGGCGCCGCTCAGGCGCTGGTCACCGGCGGAGCGCTTCCCGGTGCCCCGGTCCGGGCCGGCGGCGGAGCCCGGGTGCGGGCCTTCGGCGACGGCCGCCACCACCTGCTGGTGCGCGGCCTGCGCGGCCCGGGGGGCGGACGGCTCGCGAAGGAGCTCGAGCAGCGCCTGGCCGCGCACCCCGAGGTGGAGTGGGCGGCGGTCAACACGGCGCTGGAGGCGGTGGTGATCGCCACCGGCGGCTCCGCCGAGGACCTGCCGGGGGACGTCCTGGAGATGGTCGAGGACATCGAGCGGAACCACGTCGGCGACGACGAACCCCTGCCGGCCTCCCATCCGGCCGGCGCCAAGCGTACCGGCAAGGCGGCCTGGTCGCTGGCCCTCCAGGCCGCCGCCCTGCCGGTCGCCGCCGCGGGCCGCTTCGTCCGCTGGTCACCGCTGCCGCCGGAGATCGCCGCGGTCATCCCGGAGATCGACTACGAGCCGCGGCTGCGGCGCCTGGTCGAGTCGGTGACCGGCCGGGACAACGCCGGCCTGGTGCTGGCCGCGCTCAACGCCGTCTCCCAGGCGAGCGCCGGCGGGGTGCTGGGGCTGACCGTCGACGCCGTCCGGCACGGGCTGCGGGCCGCGGAGCTGAACGCCGCCCGCGTCGCCTGGCACAAGGCCGAGCCCGATCTGGCCGGCTCCCGGCGGCATGCCGCGGCCGGTCCGCTGTCCGGGACGCCGCCGCGGCCGGCCCCGCTCCGGGACGGACCGGTCGAGCGCTACGCCGATCGGGCGGTCTACGTCGCCGGCGCCGCGTTCGGCGCGGTCCTCGCGGTGGGCCGCAGCCCCCGGCCGGCCCTGGCCGCGGCCCTGTCGGCGATCCCCAAGGCGCCGGTGCTGGCCCGGGAGGGCTTCGCCGGCACGCTCAGCGGCGCCCTGAGCCGGCGCGGCACCCCGGTGCACGACACGCTGGCGCTGCGCCGGCTCGACCGCGTCGGCACGCTGCTGCTCGACGCCGCCGCCCTGCCCGACCCCGGGCACCGGCTGGCGGGCCTGGTGCCGCTGGACGAGGAAGAGCGGGCCGGGCGAGCCGCGCGGACCGGGCATCTGACGGTGACCGCCCTGCGGCTGTTCGACCCGCACGATCCCGTCCGGACCGCCGAGGCGGACGGCTGGCGGCTCGGCCCCCTGGACACGCTGCCGGTGCGCGGGCGGACCGGACGGCGCGCGGCCGCCGCGCTCGACCGGGAGGACGCGCTGCTGCTGGCGCTGGCCGACGGCGACAGGCTGATGGCCGTCGTCCAGGCGCTTCCCGAGGTGCCCGACGCCGCCCGGCTGCTCGTGCAGGCCGCCCGCCGGTCGCGGCTGCGGGTCGTCGCCACCGGCCCCAGGGCGGGCGTCCTGGTGCCCGGCGCCGACGAACTCGCCCCCGACGGCGAGGAGCCCGCGTCCACCGTCCGCCGCCTTCAGGCCGCCGGGCGCGGGGTGCTGCTGGTCTCCGGCGACCGTGCCGCCCTGGCGTGCGCCGACGTCGGCGTGGGGGTCGCGGGCGCCGACGGGGTTCCCGCCTGGGGCGCCCACGTGCACGCCGCCTCCGCCCGCGAGGCGCTGCTGCTGGCCGAGGCGTGCGGGCCGGCCCGTACCGTCTCCCGGCGCGGCGTCCGGCTCGCGCAGGCCGCCGCCGGGATCGGCTCCACCACCGCGCTGGCCGGTCCGGCCCGCCGCCCGGCTGCCCGCAGCATGGCCGCCGTCAACTGGGCCGCGGCCCTCGGCATGGGCTACGGCGTCTGGGCCGCCGTCGAACTGCTGCGCCGCCCGCCGGACGTCCTGCCCTCCACGCAGCTCTGGCACGCCCTGCCCGCCCAGACCGTGCTGGAGCGCACCCGCGGGCGCGCCCGCGGACTGACCGACGAGGAAGCGGCCCGGCGCTCCACCCCGGACGGCGACGCCCCGCGCCGTCCCTCGTTCCTGCGGGCCGTGGCCACCGAACTGGCCAACCCGCTCACCCCCGTCCTGCTCGGGGGCGCCGTTCTGTCCGCGGCGGTCGGCGGCGCTCCGGACGCCGCCCTCGTCGTCGCGGTGATCGTGCTCTCCGGCGTCATCGGCGGCGTCCAACGCCACCTCACCGAGCGCGAGGTGCTGCGCCTGCACCAGCATTCGCAGATCATCGCCCTCGTCGTGCGCGACGGGCGGGAACGCGCGCTCCCGGCGGGGGAACTCGTCGTCGGCGACATCGTCCGCCTGTCCGGAGGCGACCTCGTGCCCGCCGACTGCCGCCTGCTCGACAGCCGCGGCATGGAACTGGACGAGTCCGCGCTCACCGGCGAGTCGATGCCCGTCACCAAGGACGTCGACCCCGTCCTGGCCGCGGACCTCGCCGACCGCAGCTCGATGCTCCACCAGGGCACCACCGTCTCCACCGGCCGCGGCACCGCGGTCGTCGTGGCCACCGGCGCCGACACCGAAACCGGGCGCGGCGCCCGCACCACCCACCGGACCGGCCCCGCCGTGGGCGTCGAGCGCCGCCTGGCCCGCATCACCGGCACCACGCTCCCGCTCGCCCTCGGCTCGGCCGGCGCCGTCGTGGCCGTCGGCCTCCTGCGCGGCCATCCGGTGCGCGAAAGCGTCGGGGCCGGGGTCGCCCTGGCCGTCGCCAGCGTGCCCGAGGGCCTGCCGTTCCTGGTCTCCGCGGCCCAACTGGCCGCGGCCCGGCGCCTCGCCGCGCAAGGGGTGCTGGTGCGCGACCCCCGCACCATCGAGGCGGCCGGCCGCGCCGACGTGCTGTGCTTCGACAAGACCGGCACCCTCACCCGGGGCCGCGTCGAACTCACCGGCGTCGAGGCCGACGGAGCCCAGCACCCGGTCAGGAGCCTGCCCGACCCGCACCGAGCCGTCCTCGCCGCGGCCCTGCGGGCCACCCCCCGCGCCCGCCGCGGCCGCCCGCTGGAACACTTCACCGACCGCGCCGTCAGCGACGGCGCCCGGCACGCCTCCGTCGGCGCCGGTGACGGCGCGCCCGGCTGGCACCGCGGCGCCACCCTGCCGTTCGAGCCCAGCCGCGGCTACCACGCCACCCGCGGCCGCACCGGCGGCACCGACCTGCTGTCCGTCAAGGGCGCCCCCGAAGTGGTCCTGCGGCGCTGCGCCACCGACCGAGGCCGCCGCTGCGACACCGGCGAACTCCTCGCCCGCGCCGACGAGTTGGCCTCCGCTGGCCACCGGGTCCTGGCCGTCGCCGAACACCGCGGCGACCACGCGGGCACCCTCGACGACGACGCCGTCGAGGGCCTGGACTTCCTCGGCTTCCTGCTGCTCGCCGACCAGGTCCGCAGCGACGCCGCCGACTCCGTGCGGCAACTGTCCGACGCCGGCGTCCACATCGTCATGATCACCGGCGACCACCCGCAGACCGCCCAGGCCATCGCCCGCGAACTGAAGGTCCTCAACGGGCACCGCGTCGTCACCGGCGCCGACCTCGACCACCTCGACGACGACGCCCTGGACGCCCTGCTGCCCACCGTCGGCGTCGTGGCACGCGGCACCCCCGCGCACAAGGTCCGCGTCGTCCAGAGCTTCCAACGCCTCGGCCGCACCGTGGCGATGACCGGCGACGGCACCAACGACGCCCCCGCGATCCGCCTCGCCGACGTCGGCATCGCACTCGGCGAACGCGGCACGCCCGCCGCCCGCGCCGCCGCCGACCTCATCGTCACCGACGACCAGCTGGAGACCATCCTGGCCGCCCTCATCGAGGGCCGCGCCATGTGGGCCTCGGTACGGCAGGCCCTCGCCGTCCTCGTCGGCGGCAACCTGGGCGAGATCGCCTTCACCGTCCTCGGCTCCGCCGTCACCGGCTCCTCACCGCTGACGGTCCGCCAACTCCTGCTGGTCAACCTCTTCACCGACCTCGCGCCCGCCATCGCCGTCGCCCTGCGCCGGCCGGAGGCGGACGCCGCCGAACGCCTCCTGCGCGAGGGCCCGGAAGCCTCGCTCGGCACGGCCCTCGACGACGAGATCACCGTGCGCGCGGCCGCCACCGCCGCGGGCGCCGCCGCCGCGTGGATCGCCGGCCGCCTCACCGGGCGCCCCGCGCGGGCCCGCACCATCGCGCTGGCCGCCCTGGTCGGCACCCAGCTCGGCCAGACCCTCCTGGTCGGCGCCCGCAGCCTCTCGGTCGTCGGCGCGGTCGTCGGATCCGCCGTGGCGCTGGCCGCCGTCATCCAGACCCCCGGCGTCAGCCACTTCTTCGGCTGCGTCCCCCTGGGACCCGTCGCCTGGACCACGGCCCTGGCCTGCGCCACCGCGGCCACCGTGGCGTCCGTCTTCCTCGCGCCCGCCGCGGCGGACCTCCGCCGCGCCCTGGGGCCGGTCATGAACCGTACGAACGACGCCTGGGACAAGGCGAAGGCCGCCGCCCTCAGCGGCCTCGAACCGGCCTGAGCCGGGCTTTTGCGGGTGCGTCGAGTGCCAGGGCCCACACCGCTCCCGCACGGCGGACCTCACCGATGTTTGCCCGTGCCGTACCGGGACGGAAGGGGCGGCAGTGCTTCAAGGACCGAAAGGAGACGGTCATGAGAAACGGAAAGCACGCGGTCGTCCTCGGCTTATGCGGAGCGGTCTGTGCGGCCACCACGCTCTTCGCGTCCGGCACGGCCTCCGCCAGTGTCGGCAGCTACCCGTACGACGGGCAGGACCCCTCGGCCTCGGGCTGCAACAACGGTGCCATCACCGCCAGTTCGGCGAACGTCGGTGGCGGCGCGACGATCCTGCTGCGTTACGGCCCCAGCTGCCGCACCGTCTGGGCGCACATCCAGGGAGCGGCGCCGCGGACCCAGGACAACGCGGGCGGATCGGCCCTCATCTACCGGGAGACCGACGGCGCGGGCATCCGCACCTACTGCGGCGGCGCCACCAGCTGCTGCACGCCGATGCTCTACGACGCGGGCATGAGATCGCACGCGACCGGGACCAACGACACCGGCTTCCAGATCTACAGCGGCACCACCGGGTCCTACTGACCCCCGGCCCGAGGCGGTCGCCCGACCTGCCTCGCCCGCCCCGAATCCGCCGGCCACGCGCCGGCGGGTTCGTGCCGTTCACGTCGCAACCGCAACCGCAACCGCATCCAGGGCCAGGGTGGGGTTTTCCCCCGGCCCGGCGGTCGGCGGGCCCCCGCACAGGCCGGGTGGAGACGTCATGGCCGCGGAAGGGCGTCAGTTCGTAGCGTCGGGGGTGCGGCCGGTAAGGTCGCCGACTTGCGAGTCCGCACCTGCGAAGCCGCCCGAGGAGTACCCATGCCCGCATCCACAAGCACCTACCCCGTCGAGTCGGCGCCGCCGTCGGCCGAACGGGAACCGGCCGCGCCGCCGCGGCCGGAGCCTGCGGGCAGCGAGTTCGCACCGCTGCTGCGTCAGGTCAAGGACGCCGGGCTGCTGCGCCGCAGGACCGGCTGGTACGCGGCGATGATCACGGTGAACGCGCTGGCGACGGCCGCGGTGTGGACCGCGGTGGTGCTGGTCGGCGGGACCGGCTCCTGGTGGGTGGCCGCGCTGGCGCTGCCCGCGGCGGTGCTGTCCGCGCGGACGGGGTTCATCGGGCACGACGCGGGCCATCAGCAGATCGCGGCGGGCCGGCGGGCGAACCGGGTCCTGGCCCTGCTGCACGGCAACCTGCTCATGGGCATGGGCGCGAGCTGGTGGACGGACAAGCACAACCGCCACCACGCGAACCCCAACCACGTGGGCAAGGACCCGGACGTCGAGGTCGGCGCGCTCGTGTGGTCCCGGGCCCAGGCCGTGGAGCGGGAGGGCTTCGCGCGCTGGCTGACCAAGCACCAGGCGCGGCTGTTCTTCCCCATGCTGCTGCTGGAGGGGCTGGCCCTGAAGGTGGCGAGCTTCCAGGACCTGCGGCGGCTGTCCGGGCGGGCCCGCGCGCTGGAGGGCGGCCTGCTCGTCGCCCACGTCGCCGGGTACGCGGCCCTGCTGCTGTGCGCGCTGTCGCCGGCCCAGGCGGTGGTGTTCGCCCTGCTGCACCACGCGCTGGTCGGCCTGCACCTCGGCTGCGCGTTCGCCCCCAACCACAAGGGCATGGCGATGCCGGACGAGGGCACGCGCTGGGGCCACCTGCGCCGGCAGGTGCTCACCTCCCGCAACGTCCGCGGCAACCCCGTCACCGACTTCATGCTCGGCGGCCTCAACTACCAGGTCGAGCACCACCTGATACCGAGCCTGCCGCGCCCCCACCTGCGCCTGGCCCAGCCGCTCGTCCGCGCGCACTGCGCCCTCCTCGGCGTGCCGTACACCGAGACCGGGCTGATCGCCTCCTACCGGCAGGCCCTGAGCCACATGCACGACGTGGGCGCGCCCCTGCGCTGACCGCGTCTCCGAGGCTCCGGCCACCGGGCGGCACTCGGGTCGGCCGGGCCCGCGTGGCCGCTCAGCCGGTGCGGAGGATCCGGAAGCGGTCGGGCTCGGCCGGGTCCCGGTCGACGACCTGGACCGGCGGCCACGTCCACTGCCGCACGCCGATGCCCGGCGTCCGCGAGAACCGGATCGGCCCGCGCGTGCCCTCGACCGTCACGCGCGGCCACGACGCGGCCATCGCCGCCCGGTCCGTGCCGTGGGAACGCAGCACGTCGGCGAGGACGGCGACGGTGTCCCAGCCCTCGAAGGCGACGAACGAGGGCTCCTCGCCGAGGCGCTCGCGCAGCTCCTTCCCGACGCGTTCGCCGAGCGGGCCGAGGCGCTCCGGCAGGTAGCGCAGGAACGGGATCCCGGCGCCGTCCCCGCCCAGGGCCGCGGCCCATCCGGCGAACTCCGGCTGCCCGGCCGGAGCGCCGATCAGGATCCCGGCCAGCCGCCGGTCGCCCCGGACGGCCCTGACGATCGGCACCGCCGGGTCCGGATGGCCGACCAGCAGGAGGAGCGCCGTCGCGCCCTGGTCGACGAGCGCGTCGCACAGCGCCTCGGGGGTGAGCGCGTTCGCGTCGAGCTCGACGACGGTGCCGCCGCGGGGAGTGAGGTGGTCCCGCAGGATTCGGGCCCCGGACGCCCAGTAGACGCTCGGCTGGGTCACGACGGCGATCCGGCGCCGGCCCGTGCCGAGGAGGAAGTCCGCGTAGGTCCGCCAGCCGTGGGACTGCGCCGGGGCCAGCCGCGCGACCCACTCCGTCGGCTCCTCGGTGAGCGCGTCGAGCACCGCGGACGAGCAGAGGAACGGCACGCCGAGGGCGTCGGCCCGAGCGGCGGCGGCGCGGGCGACCACGCTGTGGTACTCGCCCGCCACGGCCGCCACGCCCAGCTCGGCCAGTTCGTCCATCGCCGCCGCGGCCCGCTCCGGATCGGCCGCGGTGTCCCGGACCACCAGATCCAGCAGCCTGCCGTCGATCCCGCCGGTGTCGTTGACCTCGCCGACGGCCAGTTCGAGTCCCGCGAGCAGGTGCCGTCCCGCCTCGACCCAGCCGGGCCGCGTCAGCGGGAAGAGCGCGCCCAGGCGGACGGACGACCCGTGCGCGTGCCCCGCTCCTGAGGGAGCTGCTGGTGTGTTCATCGGTTGGCGTCTCCCTGGGACGGTGCGGCCGCGGTCCGCCCGGATCGTACGCCGACAGCGCCGTCGGTACGCGTGGGGGCCTGCCCCGCGGCCGGTCGTCGGTCCGTTCCGCATGCCTGCCCGGGCGATTACCCACAGGCCCTGCTGCGGGGGCCGGCTGGACCATGCGCGTTGTTGAGACGCTGTGATCACGCCAAGGCCGGCCCGGCGCGGTCGGCTGCTCGATCGGCCACCCGTCACGTCATCCGGGATCACACACCCTGAGTGATCTCGTGGTCTCAGGCGATTACCCGTTCACGGCGGCGGAGTAGTGGCTCAGGACGTGATGGCTGTCCGGAGTGAACGGGTTCTCCCGCATCGACCTGCGGAGCTCGGGCTCCGAGAGCCAGCCGTGCCACATCACTTCGTCCGGGTCAGGACACAGATCGCCGAACAGGACGGCCTCGTGCACGGCGAGCCAATGGGGGCTGAGGCCGCCGCGGTTCAGGAACTTCACGACGAAGCGGACCGGCGCCCGAACACCCAGTTCCTCGGTCAGTTCGCGCGCTGCGGCTTCCTCGTAGGACTCGCCCGGGGCAACGGCACCACCGGCCCCCACCTCGTAGTGCCCCGGGAACCGATCGAGGTGTTCGGAACGGCGGTGCACGAGGATCCGCCCCTCCCGATCCCGGCACACCGTCACGGCGATCCGGTGCAACCACCCGCGGCGGACGGCCTCGCCCCGGCCGACCACCACCACGACCCGGTCCTGCTCGTCGACACGCTCGACCATCTCATCCACGAGTTCCGCACCTGGCTGCCGAGGCGAGGCCCGCAGACGCGGACACCTGCTGCCGATCGAGCTTCACCGGGGCATTGTCGTCGACGGTGAGGGTGGAGCCCAAGCCTCCCGCCCGGCCCGGCGGAACGGGTGCCGCGGGATTCGAAGCACCTTGCGTTCACCCTGCCGGCGCGCGGGCCGACGGGCGGTCAACTCCCGTCGCGGGACGGTGATGCACGACTCCGCGACCCCGCTGAGCCCGCTCACCGGTACCCCACCCGCCCCGACCAGACGACGTCCCCATAATCGGTCGTGTGGATGAGTGGCTGAGCCACTGCTCCATGGGGTAGGTTGCCGACGGATCCGCGCTCCTCCCTGTGTCTGCATCCCGCCCGCGGCCCCGGACAAAGAGGTGATTGTCATGCGCACGGCAAGTTTCGGATTCGTCGGGCTGTCCTTACTCGCAGCCGCCCTGCTGGGACCGGTGCCGTCGGCCTCGGCGCGGCCCGCGTATCCCCCGGTGGCCGCCCCCCACTACGCCGCCGACCACTTGGGGTCGAGCCTGGCGGACACCCCGGCCGCCGTCGCCGCCGCGGCGACGGCACCACCCGGAGTGCCGGGACTCGACGTGAGCGGCTGGGACGGCACCGTCGACTGGTCGGCGGCCGCCGCCGAGGGCGCGGTCTTCGCCTACGTGAAGGCCACCGAGGGCGTCGGCTACGTCAGCGACGACTTCGCCGGGCAGTACGACGGCGCCGCCGCGCAGGGACTGCTGCGCGGCGCCTACCACTTCGCCCTGCCGGACCGGTCGGACGGCGGCGCGCAGGCCGACTGGTTCGTGGACCACGGCGGCGGCTGGACCGCCGACGGGCGGACCCTGCCCGGCGTGCTGGACATCGAGTACAACCCCTACGGCCCCACCTGCTACGGCCTAGGCCAGAGCGCGATGGTGAACTGGGTCGCGCGGTTCCGCGACGAGTACCTGGCGCGCACCGGCCGCTACCCGGTGATCTACGCCGGGCTCAACTGGTGGACCGAGTGCACCGGCAACTACGCGGGATTCGCCGCCGATCCGCTGTGGACCGCCCACTACGCCGCCACGGTCGGGACGCTGCCGGCCGGCTGGGGCGCTTACACGATCTGGCAGTACGCCGATTCCGGCGCCCTTCCCGGGGACCAGGACGTCTTCGCCGGAAACACGGCCGACCTGCGGTCCTTCGCCGCCGGGGACGCCACGCTCCCCGGCCCGCACGGCTGGCCCGTCGTCGCGCAGGGCCAGAGCGGCGAGCAGGTGACCGCGGTGCAGTACCTGCTGACGGCGCAGGGCGCGGACCTCACGGTGGACGGCCGGTTCGGCCCGGCGACGGCGAGCGCGGTCCGCGCCGTCCAGACGGCCCACGGCCTGCCCGCCGACGCGGTGGTCGGGGCCGCCACCTGGCCGGTCCTGGCGGTGACCGTGCGGCAGGGCTCCGCAGGGTCCGCCGTGCAGGCCGTCCAGGACGCACTGGTCGCCCGCGGCTACCCCCTCGCCGTGGACGGCCAGTTCGGGCCGGCGACCGGGAGCGCGGTGCGCGCCCTGCAGACGGCCCACGGCCTGCCCGCCGACGCGGTCGTCTCGGCCGACACCTGGCAAGTGCTCGTCTCCTGACCCGAACCGCTCACCACCGCCGACCGGCACGGCCTTCGTGCGCGGGCCCTCCCGTCCGGCAACTCCCGCCCCCACAACCGCCCTTGACCCCCCACAGGAGACCCCCCATGCCCATCTCCCGCAGACGACTCATGGCAGCGACGGCCGCCGGTGTCGCGGTCGCGGCCATCGACGCCGGCGGCTTCCGCGCCGCCGCGGAGACGGTGACCGGCTCGTCCCACGGCGCCGCCGCGTCCGCCACCTCGGTGGTGCCGGGAATCACCACCTGGGACCAGACCGTGCAGCGGGCGAACTACGCGCCGACCGCCGGCTACCAGCACCTGGTCGCCGGTCCGGGCGAACCGCACGTCCTCCGCACCGACCTGTGGCCGTACTTCAACCCGGCCACCATGGCGGTCGCCGCCTTCGCGCAGATGACGGACCTGCACATCGTCGACGACCAGTCGCCGTCCCGCCTGGAGTTCATGGACCGGTACGCCGATCCGGGCGCCCCGCATTACGCGTCCTACCCGACCGATTCCGCGTACCGGGGCCACGAGTTCCTCTCGACCCAGGTGGTCGACGCGATGTGCCAGGCCCTCGCCGGGATCGGGAAGGGGCCGTGGAGCGACAAGCCGCTGCAGTTCACGATCGTCACCGGCGACGCGATCGACAACTGCCAGCACAACGAGAACCGTTGGTACATCGACCTGCTCGACGGCGGACAGACCATCGTGCCGGACTCGGGCCGGATCGGCCTCGACCAGAGCTTCGCCGGCGGCTCGTTGACCACCGGCGGCACCGGGGACGACCACTACTACTACCCGTCGATCCCTCCGCAGCAGCTGCCCCACAACGCCTTCACCGGCCTGTCCGGCCTCGGATTCCCCTACGTGCCGGGCCTCTTGGACGCCACCGGCGTGGTCGGCGCGGCGCGGCGGCCGTTCGTCTCCCACGGCCTCGGCATGCCCTGGTACGCCGCCTACGGCAACCACGACGGGCTGTGGCAGGGCAACGAGCCGATCGACAACAACGTGATCGACGTCCCGAGCATGACGATCGGCTCGTCGAAGACCACCGGCACGTCCGCGAGCCTGCCGGACGACTACAGCGACCTGGGCACGTTCGGAAAGCTGCTGGTCGCCCTGGAGTTGAAGGGCACCCCGGTCGTCGCCGACCCCAACCGCCGGCTGCTGTCCCGCAAGGCCTTCATCCAGGACCACTTCAACACCGCGGGCCTCCCCGTCGGGCACGGCTTCCAGGGCGTGGGCATCGACAAGGCCTACTACGCGATCCCGTTCGGCGCGGGCGACCTCATCCGCTACATCACCCTGGACTCCACCAACACCAACACCGACGGCTTCGGATCGGGCGCCGCGGGCGGGTCGATCGACTCCGACCAACTCGACTGGCTGGAGCAG
Source organism: uncultured Actinomycetota bacterium (assembly GCA_963756705.1). Lineage (GTDB taxonomy): Bacteria > Actinomycetota > Actinomycetes > Streptomycetales > Streptomycetaceae > Actinacidiphila. The sequence goes on from CAVWOS010000015.1 coordinate 1,316,191, forward strand.
CAGCTCATCGCCAACAGCTCGCGCTACATCGACACCGACAACAACGTCGTCACGCGCAGCGGTGTACAGGACACCATGTTCGTCCTGTTCTGCCACCACACCCTGGCCACCATGGACAACCTCGACGACGGCATCCTCGGAGGCATCTTCGGCGACCGCCACTCCGGGGACGAACTCGAAGCGCTTCTGCTGCGCTTCCCCAACGTGATCGCGATGGTCAACGGGCACACCCACGCCAACAAGATCATCCCGCACCCCACGCCGAGCGGCAGCCCGATCACCGGCGGCTTCTGGGAGATCTCCACCGCCTCGCACATCGACTGGCCGATCCAGAGCCGCATCCTGGAGATCGCCGTCAGCCCCGAGGCGCAGAACACGGGGACGTCCGGAGCCGCCGCGGGTCCCGCCACCGTCTCGATCTTCACCACCATGGTCGACCCCGCTGCCCCGCTCTCCTACGGCGGGGACATCAGCAACCCGTCCCAACTCGCCTCGCTCGCCCGGGAACTGGCCACCAACGATCCGCAGGAGGTGAACCACGGCATCACCAACCGGATGGGCGTCGCGCAGGACCGCAACACCCAACTTCTGCTCGCCGCGCCCTTCCCCCTGCACGCCCCCCACCCGCTGGGCTCCCCGGTGTCGGTGGCCCGCAACCAGGACGGACGGCTCGAACTCTTCGGCACCGACGCGTCGGGCAGCCTGTGGAACAGCGGACAGAGCGCGGTCGGCGGGGACTTGAGGTCCTGGACGAAGCTCGACGGCGGCCCCGGATGGCGGTCCGTCACCGCCGCCGGCCACCAGGACGGCCGCGTCGAACTGTTCGCGCTCGACGGCACCGGCACCGTCAACCGCCGCACCCAGAGCGCGCCCGGCAGCAGCACCTACGTCCAAGCCCCCGGCTTCGACGCGGCGTTCACCGCCCTGTCCGCGGTCCAGGACAGCTGGGGAGGGATGCAGGTCTACGCGGCCCAGAGCGACAACAGCATCCGCCACCGGTGGCAGGACTTCCAGAACGACGACACCGCCGGGAACGGCTGGTTCACCCCCTGGACCCAACTGGGCGGCAGGGCGATCCAGTTGGCCGTGGAGACCGGCTCCGACGGGCGAGGGGTGCTGGTGTCCGTCAAGGAGGACGGCACCTTGTCGCAGCGCAAGATGAACGTCGCCAACGCCCAGACGGAAAGCGAGTGGGGCGCGGCGGTCCACATCGACGGGATCCTCGACTCCGTGGACCTCGCACGCAACCTCGACGGCCGGCTGATGCTCTTCGGTACGAACCCGGACCGGCAGCTGTGGCAGCGCGTCGAGACCACCCCAGGCAGCGGAACCTGGCTGCCCTGGCTCCTGGTCCCCACCCAACTGAACGGCTCCGCCCTGCGGATGACCTACGTCGCCGCGGAGCGGAACGGTGCCGGAAGCATCGAACTCTTCGCCGTGGACACCACGGGAATGCTCTACCGCGCGAAGCAGAGCGCCCCGAACTCCACCACCTGGTCCGCCTGGACCCCCTGCGCCATCCACCTGCGCGGCACGCACACGTCATCGGCCCTGTGAGGTGAACGGCCGGCCACCCGGTCAGCTCCGCCTCATCAGGGGATGACCGGTGGCCGGCCGGGGCGGCCGCGGGCGCGCGTTTCCGGTTACGGCAGGTGCGTCAGGGTCAGCGTCCCTCCGTAACAACCCCCCGCGATCAAGGCTTCGCCGTCCGGTCGCGCGGAGACCGCGGCCCAGCCTCCTGACAGCGTCCCGGGCAGGCGGTCGCCGGTCGCCGCGTCCCAGCGGTGGACGTGGCCGTCGATTCCCGCCCCCGCGAACACCGTTCTCCCGGTTTCCGACACCGACGCGGTCAGCGACCATACGGTCGTTTCGTTGACGCGGCCCAGCGATGTCCCGGTCAGGGCGTCCCAGCGGTGAGTACCCTCGGGATCGGCCACTCCGAGGACCGCCCGCCCGCCGGGCAGTTCCGCGATGGCTGCGTCCTGGAGGGGGAGTACGAGTTCCGGCTCCTCGAACTCCCGGGCGACGCGCCCACTGCCGACGTCCCGGAAGCGAAGCTCCTCGTACCCGTCCCATCCCGAGGTCAGCAGCAACTCCCGTCCGTCCGGGGCCGTCCAGAACAGCAGCGGTTGGGCGGGTCTGCACTGTGCGTCGGGTGGGCGTGGCACCGGAGTCCTCCTGGTGGTGTGGCTCAAGTGGCGGACGGGGGAGGCCGCAGGGTGTGGTCGGGCGGGCCGAAGAGGTCGTGCTGCACTCTTTCATCCGCCGTTCTCCGCACGTAAGTTCTGCTCGTCCCAGGTCGTCCGAGGTGTCTGGTCGCACGTTCCTACGGAGGTAGTCATGCGTGTCACGTCATACGGTGGTTGGTCCGCATCAGTCACCCGGGGGAGGGCGGTCGTCGGCGTCGTGGGCGTGGCGATGGCGCTCGCCACCGCGGTCGCCTCGCCGGCGGCGCGGGCCGACGACATCACCGGCATCACCCCGGCCGCGCAGACCGCGGGCATGGACGTCAACGCGGGTCAGGGCGACGTCGATTGGGCGACCGCCTGGAACAAGGGCGCCCGTTTCGCCTACGTCGAGGCGACCGAGGGCACCTCGTACACCAACCCGTACTTCGCGACGCAGACGGCCGGCGCGTCCGGGGTCGGCATGGAACACGGCGCGTACCACTTCGCCGTCCCCAGCGCCTCCTCCGGGCAGACCCAGGCCGCCTACTTCGTCACGCACGGCGGCGGCTGGTCCGCGGACGGCCAGACGCTGCCGCCGCTGCTCGACATCGAGGCCAGCCCGTTCGGCAACGTCTGCTACGGCATGTCGCAGGCGGCCATGGTGACCTGGCTCAAGAGCTTCACGGCCGAGGTGCACACGAGGACCACCCGCTGGCCGGTGATCTACACCTCGACCTCCTGGTGGGCCAGCTGCACGGGCAACGACGCCTCGTTCGGGGCGAACGATCCGCTCTTCATCGCCGGCACCTCCGCCACCCCCGGTACCCTGCCGGCCGGCTGGACCACCGCCACGTTCTGGCAGTCCGACTCCACCGTCTTCCCCGGCGGCAACGACTGGTTCAACGGCACACCGGACCAACTGAAGGCCTTCGCCAACGGCTGACCCCCCTCTTCCCAAGCCCGCCCCCGTCACCCGCACCCGCACCAAGCCTCGAAAGAGCGTGCCCGCGCCATGACGAACAGCCCTGCTCGCGTCCACCACCTGAACCTCTATCGCAGGTACTTCGACCTGGTCGCGTCCGGGCGCGAGTCCACTGAGGTGAGGGTCAGGTACCCGCGCCTGGCCCACCTTGCGGCGGGCGACACGATCCGCTGAATCCAGCCGGCCAAGGGCTGACGCAACGCCGTAGCAAACACACTCGTTCGGCCTTGTGGGGGCGGCCTGAGCGAGAAATTCGGCATGCCGTGGGATCAGGGAAATGGTGAAGAGTTCGCGAACCTTACCCGCACCTGGACGCTTGCGCAAGCGCGGCCGTCCCGCCGTACTGAAACACCTCATGAAACAATCTCATAAGAGTGCAGCTTCAACTTGTGCATCAGTATGAAAATGTTCCCGAGGTCGGGCTGAGCCTCCTTGGGAAAGGCAACTCCGGTTGTCCAGGCACCACTTGTGAACTCGGCATTTTTCTGCGGAAGCTGTTTTCCCAGCCGATACTCTCCTCTCCCGTTCCCGGTTTCGACGCCCCGCGATCAACAATCGTGGGAGGTTGCCATGGGAGTGCATCTTGCTTACTCTCCACGAGTAACACGCCATGCAGGTCGACGACGATTTGTTCTGGCAGCGATCCTGATCCACCATGCCGGTTCTCCTTTCCGCCACTCACCGCTTTGCCTACCGGGTAAATTCCGACGGATCTTTGCCTGTCCGGTAATTCCGTTCGGACGTGCCGTGGCGTCGTCGGTCGGTGTCCGTGAGGGGGATCGGCGCGGATGCGCCCGGGCGCGGTCCGCCCGGCACGGCGGCGGCACCGATGGGCGGCCATCCCTTTCAGCAGAGGACGTGAGCGACATGAGTACGGTGACCACGAGCGACGGCACGACGCTCTACTACAAGGACTGGGGTCCGCGCGACGCCCAGCCCGTCGTCTTCCACCACGGGTGGCCGCTGAGCGCGGACGACTGGGACAACCAGATGCTGTTCTTCCTCGGGCAGGGGTTCCGGGTGATCGCCCACGACCGGCGGGGCCACGGCCGCTCGGACCAGACGGCTACGGGCAACGACATGGACACCTACGCCGCCGACGTCGCGGCGCTCACCGACGCGCTCGACCTGAAGGACGCCGTCCACATCGGGCACTCCACCGGCGGCGGCGAGGTCGTCCGCTACGTGGCGCGGGCCAAGCCCGGCCGGGTGGCCAAGGCCGTGATCGTGAGCGCGATCCCCCCGGTGATGCTGAAGTCGGACGCGAACCCGGGCGGCCTCCCGATCGAGGTGTTCGACGAGCTGCGCGCGGGGCTGGCCGCGAACCGCTCGCAGTTCTACCTCGACGTCGCCTCGGGCCCGTTCTACGGCTTCAACCGCCCGGGCGTGGAAACGGTGCAGGGCCTGGTGCAGAACTGGTGGCGGCAGGGGATGAACGGCGGGGCCAACGCCCACTACGACTGCATCGCGGTGTTCTCCGAGACCGACTTCACCGAGGACCTGAAGCGCATCGACGTCCCCGTCCTGGTCGCGCACGGCACCGACGACCAGATCGTCCCCTACAAGGACGCCGCGCCGCTGTCGGCCGAGCTGCTCGGCAAGAGCACGCTCAAGCTCTACGACGGCCTGCCGCACGGAATGCTGTCCACCCACCCGCACGTCCTCAATCCGGACATCCTGGAGTTCATCCGCTCCTGACGCCCCGGGCCCCACCGGGGGAGGCCCGGAGAACGGCGGGCGCAGGTCGTCGTACACGCGCCCGCTCCACTTCTTCGGCGCCGCTCGAGTGCGGTCATAATCGGTCTTCGGATTCCGGAGGCTGGGGGCGGGCATCGATGATCGGCAGACGCGGCGCGGTGGGGGCCGTCGTGGCACTGATGGCGGCCCGCGGGACCTGCTGCACGGGCCCGGCACACAAGGGCCCGGCAGCCAGGGCACACGCGTCCGCCTCGGTGAAGGGCAAGGACGCATCGGCCGCCGGGCACGCGTTCACCAAGGCGCAGCTGACGAAGGCACTGGTCACCGAGGCGGATCTGCCCGCCGGTTCGGTGACCATGCCCATGAACGAACCCGGACGCGTCTCCGTGCGCGCGGCGAGGGACGTGTGCCGGCCGTTGATGGACGTACTGGCCTCCGCCACCTCTGCCGCGTCCCGGCGGCCTTCGCGGACGAGACGGTGGTGGCCACAGGGGCCGGCGAGGGCGCGGCCGGCGTGCGGGTCCGGCTCGCGGCGTACCGGGGCCAGGGAGCGGAGCGTGCGGTGGACGACTTCCGCGCCGCGGTCGGCGCCTGCGGTGCCGGCTTCACCGGGACCATCGGCGGGACTTCCTCGTCCCGCACCTGCGCTCGGGCGCGGTCGTGCCCGACGACACCGTGGTGGACGGCATCGGCAGCACTGTCGACGCCTTCATCGGTGTCCTGCGCGGTGAGAACACCGGCAAGATGATCGTGCGCGTCGGTGACGCGGAAGAGGACTGACGAGCGGGCACGGCGCGCGGTGCGGAGCGGCGGAAACGCTCCGGGAGACCTTCCACCTTTGCTCGCGGGCTCCCCGCACGCCCACCGCCCCGTTCCCTGCCGCGGCCGACGCCGTGGCAGGGAACGAGGACTTCTCCGCGAACCCGGGGCGCACGTCCCTCCGTGCCGGGTACGAGCGGTCGGGCGGGGGCTAGTTGGTGGTGAGGGGGATGGCGGGTGTGTAGGACGTGCCGGTGTTGAATTCGACCTGCGGGGTGCCGTTGAGCGTGTCGAGGGCGCTCAACGGCAGTGTCCAGGTGTAGGTGGAGCCGTTGACGCTGGTGGTCGGGGCCGGTGTGGCGGTGGTCCAGGCCCAGCCGGTCGAGGTGCTGCGGTAGAGCGTGTTGTTCTCGATCATGTAGTCCGCGCCGAGAGGTGTGGGGGACGGCGCGGGCAGTTGGTAGCCGGTGGCGGTGTTGCCGTCGGTGTTGACGAAGACGTGGCGGAAGCTGTCGGTGGTGTTGAAGGTCGCGGTGAAGACGGCGGTGCCGGAGGAGGCGCACGCCGAGTAGGCGGTGACGGCGCCGGAGCCGGCGGTGGTGGCGCACGAACCGCTGCCCGTACCGCCCGCGCTGGTCTTGGCGAGTTCGTCGGACCAGTACGCGCCGGTGGGCAGGGTGTCCCACGGGTTCGGCAGGTCGTCCGGAGTGACGTACACGTAGCCGGCGTTGCGCTGCTTGCTCAGGGCCACCGCGTGGTCCATGTCGCTCTGCGCGGGGGTGTCGTAGACCAGGTGCCAGAACTTGCCGGGGTCGGCGTAGTCCTGTTCCCAGGCGGGCGGGGTCCACGAGGTGTAGGCGCTGTAGGTGTTCTCGAACATCAGCAGGACGTCGGCGGCCGAGGCGTAGCACGACTGCGCGGGCGAACCGGGGTTGTCCACGCTGAACGCGCCCGGATGGGCCTGCTTGAGCGCGGAGTTGATGCCCGTGTACAGGTTGACGTGCGCGTTGCCGGTGCCGCAGTCGCCCAGGGCGTCGTCGAAGAAGATGCCCGCCAGGCCCGAGGACCCGTACCACGCGTACCAGTTGGCGACGTCGGTGTTGATCTGCGCGGTCCACGCGGCGGTTGAGGTCTGGCCGCCGCGGGTGGTGCGGCCGGTGGTGCCGAAGTAGCCGGTGTCGACGTAGCCGAGGACCTTGACGCCCGCGCCGGTCGCCGCGTGCACGGCCGAGGCGTAGGCGCTGTCGGCCGCGCCGCCCGGTCCGTTGGAGGGGTTGGCGACGGCGATGCCGACGCCGGGCCCGGCCTGGTCGATCTGCGTCCAACCGCTGTTGGAGGGGCTGAAGTACGCGGGTACGGCCAGGTGTTGGACGCCGGCGACGGTGTCCGGGTTCGCCTGGCCCTGCGGGGCGGTGAACGCGGTCAGCGCGAACGCCGCGGCGGCCGCGACCACGGCGGCCGCGACGCGGCGGGCCGCCGTGCCGCGTCGGTGCGACCGTGCGCGTGCTGACGTACGGAGGGAGGTCACTTGATCCCCTTTCGACGGTGGGGGTTGCACGAGTCGGGGGCGCACGGGCGGGTGAAGGGGTCGGAGGGCGCCGGTCCTTGACCTGGTGGGGGTGGTCCGTCCGTGCGCGGTACGGGTGCAGCGTTTCACCGGCAGCCGGAATCGTGAAGGGCCCGTCCCCCGGACTGCCGCTGTTCGGGGCCTGCCGCCGCGTTTGGCCTGGACTCCTCCGCCATGACCGCGCTGGCCGCCCGCCAACTCGCCGACCCCGACGTGAGGTCCCGGGTGATCCGCGCCCGCGACCTGCCGGCCGGCTTCGGCGACATGGACGCCTCGCTCTACCTGCTGTTCAAGGAGATCCGCGCGCACTCCACGGTGGCCCTGTCCGGCGAGTCGGCCGACGAGGTCTTCGGCGGCTACCTCCAGTTCTTCGACCCCGAGGCGCGCAAGGGCGGCACCTTCCCCTGGCTGGTGAAGTTCCGCGAGCAGTTCGGAGAGGACGAGTCGATCCTGCACCAGGACCGCACCAAGCTCCTCGACCTCGACGGCTACACCCGCGACAGCTACACGCAGGCCGTCGCGGGCATCCAACGGCTCGACGGGGAGAGCGACTTCGAGTACCGCATGCGCGTGATCTGCCACCTGCACCTGACCCGCTTCGTGCGCGTGCTGCTCGACCGCAAGGACCGGGCGAGCATGGCCGTCGGCCTGGAGGTCCGAGTGCCGTTCTGCGACCACCGGTTGGTGGAGTACGTCTACAACACCCCCTGGTCGCTGAAGTCCTTCGACGGCCGCGAGAAGAGCCTGCTGCGCGAGGCGACGGCCGACGTGCTGCCCCGGTCCGTCTACGACCGGGTGAAGAGCCCGTACCCCTCCACTCAGGACCCGGCGTACGCGGTGGCCCTCCAACGCGCCCTGAAGGACCTGCTGGTCCAGAAGTCGCACCCGGTCTTCGACCTGGTCAGCCGGGAGTGGACGAAGCGCGCGGTGCGGGTGGCCAGTCCGCAGATCGGCCAGGCGTCGCGGCGCGGCATGGAGCGCACCCTGGACCTGGCCCTGTGGCTGGACATGTACCGGCCCACGCTCGACCTCACCTGACCCGCGCCCTCCCCGCCGGGCCCGTCCGCCCGGCGGGGACGGACCCTCGGCGCCCACGGGTGCGGCGAGGCACGGGGCTGAGCCGCACAGCCGTCCGCTGGGGGCCGCACACGGACAGCCCGCGCTCCCGGAATGCGGAGCGCGGGCTGTCCGGTGGTCGGGCGTGGTCAGCCGTTCTGCACCGCGGCGACGAGATCGGGCAGGAGCTCGGCCGCGTCAGGGGTGCCGAGCCCGGTGACCGGGTCCCAGCCCGCCGTGGCGGAGTAGCCGGGCACGGCCGGGTCCGAGGCGTTGTTGCCGGTCGTGATGTCGTAGTAGTCGTTCCCGTACTTCCCGGCGTCGGCGGCCACCTTGTACAGCGCCGCGTTGATCGGGCCGAGGCCGCCGCCGTTGATCTGGTCCGCGATGGCCACCAGGCCGGCCCACTGCGGGCAGGCCAGCGACGTGCCGCCGATGTCGTACCAGCCGGTGCTGCACGGAGCGCTGCCGCAGATCAGACCGCTCTGGCCGTCCGGCGGGAGCGACAGGTACACCAGCGCGCCGGTACCCGCGCTGGCCTGCAAGCCGATGTCGGGGACACCGCGCATCGCGCCGATGGCCGTGCTGCCCGCGGGCAGGGCGCCGGACTGGTAGGCCGGTTTGGCGAAGACGTGGCTGTAGCCGCCACCGGAGCCGATCCAGCCGACCTCGGCCTGCCCGGGGTTGCTGCGGCAGGCGGCCGGCTGGGAAGCGCTGTCGACCACGCGCGACGCGGTGGCCGTGGGATCGGTGCACAGGTACGTGCCGCCGACGCCGGTCACCAGCGGGTCGGAGGCCGGCCACTCGACCGTCGGGTACGGGATGGTGCTGCCGCCGTGGCCGACCGGTGTCCTGGTGGAGTTGGCGGTGCCCCCGTCACCGGACGAGCCGAGGACGGTGACGCCGCGGGTGGCCGCGTCCTGGAAGGCGTACCGCAGATTCTGCAGCGACTGGGAGCTGCCGAACGCCTCCTCCGCGGAGGCGAAGGACTGCGAGATGACGGTGGCCAGACGGTGCTTCACCACGTAGTCCTCGGCGGCCATCATCTGGGGGAGGCCCTGCACGCCCAGGGTCTCGGCCGTCGGGGTGGTGACGAGGAGGATGTTCGCGCCGGGCGCCATGGCATGGGCGGTCTCGACGTCGAGCGCGACCTCCAGCGCCCACGCGCTCCTGTCCTCCTGCCCCGTGCCCTGGCTCTTCGGCGGCGGGGCCTTGGTGGCCGGCGAGCCCTGCAGGTGCAGCTCGCCGAAGGTCGGCATACCCGCGGCGCAGGTCACGTCCTCTTCGCCGCACATCGGGGTGATGTCGAAGGCCTGGTCGAAGACGTGCAGGTCGTGGGCCATGGTGTCGCTGCCGTACGAGTCGACGATCGCGATCGTCCGGCCGCTGCCGTCGAGGCCCGCCGCGTGCAGCGGTGCGACGTCGTAGGCCGCCTGGACCGCCTGCGGGGCGAAGCAACGGCGCCCCGCCGAGGCGCACTGTGCCTGTGTCGGCGGTGTCTGACTGGACGTCAGCTGAGTGAAGTCGGAGACGGTCGGCCGTACTTGTGGATAGGCCGCCGCTGCTGCGGGCACGGACTGCATCCCCGCCGCGGCGAGAGCGAGGGTGCCCGCTCCCGCGATGAGCCACTGCCTGACGGTGTGTGCCATCGTCAGTCCTCCCTGAGATCCCGAAGGGACGCCACTGTCGGCTCTTGCAGTGGGGGGATGGCGTAGCTGTTGCGACGCGCAGAGTTTAGTGAGGGCGGTGGGTCCGGACAATAGGGCCTCGGGTGCCGGATGCCTGGTTGCGGACGGCGCGTACCGACGACCCGCGCCGGCCGGCGGCGCTACCAGGTGGGGTTCGCGGGGTCGAGGACCGGGGGAAGCGCCATGGTGTGCGGCGTGATCACGTAGGCGACGCCGCCCGAGCCGTGGCCCGTCGTGCCGTCCGCGCGGGTCCAGTAGGTCCGCAGCCAGATGTTCTCCAGTTGGGAGCGCGGGTACACGTGGCGGACCTGGGCGTCGGAGGGGGAGTACGGGTCGTTGACGATGAAGTCGCCGGTCGCCGTGAATCCGATGACGACCATGAGGTGACCCGCGGTGCCGTACCCGGATCCGGTCAGTTCGCCGTTGTCGAACGCCACGGAAATCGCCACCGGGACACCGGCCTTGATCAACTGCTCGACGTCGTCGGTGTTCCGCAGCTGCACGATCTCCGCGTCCAGCCCGAAGTGCGCCGCGTAGCCGCCGTTGAAGGGCCAGTTGCCCGCGCCCTGGTACCGGTAGTCGTAGGTCTCGCGAGCGGCGTAGTCGACGCTGGGATCGGCGTAGGAGGGGTCCACCCACGACATGTCGGCCGCGGTCGGCCCGGCTCCCCAGAACTCGTCGATCATCTCGTTGGACGTCGGGCTGCACCACGCGTCGCCGCCCCCGCCGTACTCCTTGTACTCACCGGCGTGGATCTGCTGCGAGTACCTCGGTACGGCCAGTTCGATGCCCTCGGCGCCCCCGAGCGGGCTCGCCGGTACCGACGAGCGTGACGGCACCAGCGAGGCGAACGCCGCCAGTTGCCACAGCCGGGGCGTCGCGGTCGTACCGGTCAGTCGGTACAAGGTGGCACGCAACTGGTAGGCGTGCACCGCGTGCCCGGCCGAGGCGAAGAACGTGTCGGTGTCGACCTGCCCGTACGGCGCCGCGCTCGGGCTGACGGAAGTCCGCGCGATGTCGGTGTCCAGAGCGGCCCAATGGCCCATGTCCAGCCAGCCGGTGCGGACTCCGTCCTCCATCGTGGCGTTCAACTCTACTTTCAACCACGTGCCCGCAGGCGTCTGTGCATTCCAGGAGGAGACCAACTCGGTCGCGCCGAAGGCCAGTTGGCGGACCGGCGATGTCCACATGGCGTAGTCGTAGGTCTTCTTGGTGTGCAGGTAGGCGTCCTTGTACGCGAGGGAGCCGGCGACGCCGGAGATGTCGATGCCCGTCCGGTCCCCGGCCAGTTCCTCGACCCCGTTCGCGGTGCCGGAGGCGAAGTCGGTCTGGGTGGTCCACTTGTGGAACTCCACCTGGCCGGCGGCGTCGGCAGCCGGATGCGGCAGGGCATGCCCCGACCGGGCACCCGCGGGCGCCGCTCCGGCCGTCAGCGCGCACACGGACAGCGCCAACGCGGCCGCGATGCGCGCCAGCCGGCGCAGCCGGTACGGAGTGAGGGTGCCAGTGCGTGAACTCATGGACGAGCCTCCACGGACGCGGATCGACCCTTTGCGGCGACGGGGTTGACGTTCCCCCTCAGGCACTGCGCCAACCTCCTCTTCCGAGAGACACCCGCCCGAGATGCGTTGTCAAGAGTCCGTCGTGATGCGGCGATGCCCGCGGCCGGTGGTAGGTCCGGCTCGCCCGGCGCCGGGCCTGCCGATCTGCCCCACCGCAATGGGGCAGATCGGCAGCAGGAGTCCGAACTGTCGGCGGTCAGCCGCCGTAGTTCTGCGTGAGCCAGGAGGAGACGTAGTCGAAGGTCTCCGCGACGGTGTCGCCGAACTCTCCGGGCGTGGTCGCGCACGCGGTGCAGGGGGTGAATCCGTGCGTGGCGCCCTCGACGAAGACGAGCCGCCGGTTCTTCGCGTGGGTCGCCGCGTTGTAGTACATCTCCGAGGGCACCAGCCAGTAGTGGCCGGTCATCGACATGATCAGCAGGGGTGAGCCGATGCCCTTGACGTTGTTCACAGTGGCGGTGTTGGTGGAGGACCAGTCGATGCCGCTGATCGAGTCCGCCGTGATGTACGGGTGCGGCGCGCGGATCGCGCCCACGGACAGGAAGGTGTTCGCGCTGAAGCCGCCCTTGCTGGAGTCCCAGACCTCGTTGGATTCCGAGTCGGCCGAGGGTACGCGCACGGAGTGCACGACCTGGGGCGCGCCGCCGTCGGGGTGCTGCGGGGAGAGCAGGGGGTACTTCCCCCGGGTGTGGGAGAGCAGCGCCGTGTCCGCCTCCCACAGGCGGGCGCTGTCACGGCCCACCGGCATCGGGGCGTCGTCCGAGTACTGCCCCTTCCCCGCGGCGATCTGCCGGGTGAGGTTCTGCGCGTCGCCGATGAGCCCGTCCTCCCGGCTCGCCTGCCCGGCCAGGTAGTGGTCGATGAAGGTCTGGCCGTAGGCGGAGTCCCCCTGGGCGTTGTAGCCGTTGCGGGCGGCGAACATGTCCAGGGAACCGTCCCGTGCCCGGAGGTTCCGCTCGTTGGTCACCGAGGCGTCGAGCGCGGTGAGGTCGGAGAACGCGATCCCCGGAATGGCGTCGAGCAGGACGACGCCGTCGGCGGCCGGCAGGCCGGCGAGGTCCTCGCCGCACGGGTCGAGGCGTGCCGCGCCCGCGCATGCGGCCAGGCCGTTCTGGGCGACGTTCTGGTAGTACGCCATGATGGCCCCGCCGCCGGACCATCCGACGAGGACGACCTTGTGCACGGTGGGCAGGGCCCGCAGATACCCCACCGCCGCCCCGACGTCGAGCGCGAGGTCGTCCCACTGCGCGGCCGCCTGGTCGGCGTACTGCGACTTCACGCACAGCACCGTGTAGCCGCGCTGCGCCAGCTGGACGCACGGGACGCTGCCGATGAAGTCGCTGTTCTCGTGGGTCAATATCAGCGCGGTGGACTGGTTCGGGCCCGGGGCGCTCGGCTGGTACAGAGCCCCGATCACCTGCGCCTTGCCCAGCAGCACCGTCGACGTGCTGTATCCGCCGGAAGCCGTCGCGGTGTCCGTCGAAGCGCCGGCCGATCCGGACGAGCCGACCATCGAGACCAGCAGCAGAACGCAGGTGCCGAACAGGGCGAAGAGGAACGGCCTCTTCTTCCGGAGTTTCGATGGGTGGTCAGGAAAGGTGCGGGGTTCGGGCATGAGCCGTGTCCCTTCTCGCCTAGAGAGTCACGCCGTCGTCGGACGCGTGGCAAGGATGGCTTTAGGGTCATACCAAGTCAATGGTCATGCCAAAATCGACGACTGCCCCACAGCTCGGCGTCCCGGAATGTGGGCGGCCTGCGACGTCAGCTCGATCGGACGGTCTGCGCGGGCTCGGGGTAGCGCCGCGGTAGCGCGCCGAGTCCGGAACGGTAGCGGCGGGCCGACCGCCGTACCTCGCCGTCCGGGCTCCGGCGGCCCGACGTACGCGGATCACTCCGGCCGGCCGGCCACCGCGCCCGCTCGGGCCGCGACCGGCCCGGCCGCTGAGGAGTGCTGCGCGCGTGACGGGATCGCGGTGACCCATGAGAACCGGCGAACCCGGTCCTCCGGCGCGTGTCCGGGGGCGCGCGCACGTCCGCGTCGGCGTGCCGGGACAACGTCAAGACGCCGACCGCCGGCCACGTGCCGAAACGTGCGCGCGATCAGGTGCTCGAACGCCGTCGGCTCGGGCCCGACGCCATGAAATCGAAACGGGATGGGTGAGCATGGAGGATTTCGTCGTCGTCAACGACGAGGAGCAGTACTCGATCTGGCGCGCCGAGAGGGAACTGCCGCCGGGCTGGCGGACCACCGGGTTCACGGGTCCCAAGGACGCCTGCCTGGACCACATCGACGAGGTGTGGACGGACATGCGGCCGCTGAGCCGGCGCGCGGACACACCGTCGCCGGGACCCCGTCGGTGAACGCGCCCGCGGGTCGGCCGGTGGCGGAACCGGGTCTCCTGCACGACCTCGTGCTCGACCGGGAACGCCGTACCCCGGACGCGGTGGCCCTCGTGCTGGACTGCGTGGAGGTCACCTACCGCGAGTTGCTGGACCGAGCACGGCACGTCGCCGCGAGGCCGGCGGAACGCGGGGCGGGCCCGGAGGTGTGCGTCGGCGTCGCCGTGGACCGTTCGGTCGACGCCTTGGCGGCTCTGCCCGGGACGCTGATCTCGGGCTCGGCGTAAGTGCCCTTCGCATGCGACCTGCCGGCCGAGCGGGTCAGCCGGATCGTCGCGGACGCGGCCATCGACGTGGTCACCGGCTCGGCCGCGGCCCTCGAAGGACTGTCGGTGCCCGCGGCGGAGGCGCTCGCCGTCACGGGGCAGGGCCGACGCGAACAGGTTGCCGCGCGGGCGCGCCCGGAAAACACCGCCTACGTGGTGTTCACATCCGGCTCGGCCGGACGCCCGAAAGGCGTGGTCACCCCGCACCGCCGGATCGTCGCCTCCACTCTGGCGCGCTTCGAGGTCTTCCCGTGCCCGCCGGACCCCCTGAGCTTGTTCCAGTTGGTGGTGTCCTCGTGCTCGTACAGGCATACCGCGACCGCGTACTTGGCCTGGAGCATGGCCTCACGCGGCCTGCGCCACATCCAGACCCTGCGCGGCCGGCCGTCGGGCGGCGTCAGTTCGGTCAGCACCTCGAAGCCCATACGGCGGTGGAACGCCGTGGACGGGCGGTTCACCGGTTCGGTGACGACGGCGGCGATCACGGGGCTGCTCGACCACTGCCCCAACACACGGCGGTACAGGTCGGAGGCCACGCCCTGCCGAGCGGCCTCGTGGGCCACGCACACCTGCTTGATGACGAGAAAGCTGCCCATCTCGCCCTTGATGCGGTGGTTGAGCCACTCGCCGGGTTCCAACTGCTCGTCGGTGTAGGCCAGGAGGAATCCGGCGATGGAGTCCCCTTTGACGGCGACATAAGGCTGCGATCCGCGGCACGTGTTCCTCGCGCCCGGACGATCTCCAGCCGCTGACCTTGTGCGTTCACATCGCCGCCTTCCTTCGAACTCCCTCCATCAGAAGTTAACTTGTGGTGCCGGCAGGAACAGGGGTGTGTTCCGGCCCTCTGCTCAGTGCGGGTTGCCGACCCGCGTCTGAAGGGTGCTTCGCGGGCAGCACTGCCCCAGGGCCCTCGGTCGTGGAGCGATGGCATGCGGTGGGGGCGCGCAGGCGGGTGGGCAACCGGCCCCACCGTCGCTTGCCGCTGACCGCGGAGCCGCCGTCGTTGACGGTCCTCCGAGGCCGAGGATGAGGCCGGCCGGGGGAAATTGCTTGGCGCGTGGCCGGTGCGGTTGGTTAGGGTCGCTCGGCTGCCGGGTGGCGAACCCGGTGCGGTGAGGTGTCGAGGAGGAGGTGTGGAGCACATGCGCACGAGTGCCCAGAAGGTGAGCCCGCGTACGGACTTCTGCCACGACCTCACGACGGAGACACCTTGTCGCTTCGCATCACCGCACTGACCGACCCGGCACCCGCCCCGGGCCACCGGCGTCTGGCCTGGCTGGCATCCCGCGCCGGGACCGGCCCGGTCGGTACCGCTTTCCTGGACCTGTCGACGCAGGCCGGGCGTGACCACCTGGCCGAACTCAGCCTGGACGTCCACCCCGTGGAGCGCCGCAGGCACGTCGGCACCCAACTCCTGGACGCCGCGCTGACCGCTGCCCGCGACCACGGCAGGCGCCGCCTCGTCGCGCACGCGGATTCCGGCTCGTCCGGCGACGCCTTCCTGCCCGCGCGCGGCTTCCGTGCCGTCCTCACACTGGAGTACTCCCGCCTGCACCTCCCTGGCGTGGACACCACCGCCCTCGCGGCGATCGCGGAGGCGCCCCACCCCGGCTACCGGCTGATTTCGTGGGCCGGGACCGTCCCCGACCACCTCGCCGCGACGTTCGCCGCCTCGCGCCGGGCGATGGACGACATGCCGGTGCAGGACGCCGACCTCGGCACGGCGACCTGGGACGTCGACCGCGTCCGGGCCGTCGCGGAGGCCGTCGATCGGCGCGGCGATCACCTGCACACCGTCGCCGCCGTGGACACTCGCAGCGGCGCGGTGGCCGGCTTCACCGAACTCGTCGTGCCCGGCGGCGGTGCGGGCGAAGGGCAGCATTACGGCACCGCCGTCCTGCCCGAGCACCGTGGCAGGGGCCTCGGCCGGTGGATGAAGGCCGAGTCCGTCCGGCGGGCCCGCGAGCGGTACCCGGACCTCATCGCCCTCCTGACCGACACCGCCGACACCAACACGCCGATGCGGCGGATCAACACGGCCCTCGGCTACGTCCCGACGCACCTGACGCGCCGCTACCAGCGCGACCTGTGACGGGGGTCGGCGGCGCGGAGCCTCCTCCCGCGCCGCCGACCGTGCCCTCGCCGCCGTGGACCGTCCGGGTCTCACGCTGCGGCGCGTTCTGCCCGAGCTGGTGACGCCGACGGCCGCTCACGAGTCCCGGGCCCGTACGGCAGGGGCCATTTGAGGCGCTCGGACCGGTGGCCCGCACATCCGGAAGGACACCAGGGGCGTCAGAGGGTTCTCCGGATCACAGGAAGTTGTTGGGCCAGATCATGGTGCGCCACATGTGGGCCACGGGGGAGCCGTCGAAGCCCAGCCCCTGGGGCGGTTGGCGGAAGTGGCGGCCGACCACGTCCTCGAACTCCTCGAACTCGACGTGGGCGTCGGGATCGAAGGTGTACACGTCGTTGACGGTGACCATGCGGGCCGACATGTACCAGCGGTGTTTGCGTGCCTCGTCGTAGGCGACCTGGGTGTGGGCGGGCGGCTGGTACTCCGCGCCGAAGAAGTCCTCGTAGGCCCGCGGGTATCCGTAGCCCACGGTCTCGTCGGGGAAGTAGCGCAGGACCTCGTGCTGGCGGACGGCCCAGGCCACTTCCTCGTCGACGTACGGTTCCACCAACTGCGCGCCCCAGTGGCCGTGATGGCTGCGAAGGAGGCCGGCGACGGAGACGTCGTGCAGCAGGCAGGCCAGCACCACTTTCTCGCCCATCCCTTGTTCCCGGGCCCTTCGCGCGCTCTGGAGCATGTGCCGCACGGTGAAGGGGTCGAGGGCGATCCGCAGCCGGAAGAAGTCGGCGAGGGTGGGCCGTTCGGGCATCACGGGGAGGGCCTGGTTGTCGCCCATCATGAACACCTGTCCGGTCCGGCGCGAGGACAGCCAGCGGTCACCGGGGAGGTGGCCCCCGGTGCCGAGGGTCGCCGCCGCCGGCGGACAGATGACGCGGACGTAGTTGTGCTGGCCGTGGGACACGTGCTGCCTTCCAGATGGGGTGCCGCCCGGCGTCGGGCGCCGGAGTTCCCGATCCCACCGTCAAGATCAACACCTGCCGTGCGGCGTTCACCCGGGCGGCGGAGCGCACACGGAAAATGCACCCGGAGAAGTGAGACCGTCGTGCGCCCGCCGGTGGTGCATCCCGCGGGCGGCGTCGTGCCGCTGTGACCGCTCGTAGACGCCGCCGACGGCGGGTGGTGCCGGGCGTGCCGCGGAAGACTTACCCGCCGGTCCGGCTCCTGGAGCGACGACCCCCATCCGCAGCCCGGCGAGGTGATGCTCTAGGACGGACAGTCGCGACAGTGGATAGGCCTCGGTATCGCTGCGACAAGGCCGAAGCGGTCGTTGAAGGTCGGCCTGACGACCTCGGGTTTGACGAGGCCGTCGAGATCCTCCGCGCTCGGCTCCGACCAGTGTTCGGTGGCGGATGTGCTGATGCCCCCGGCCCCCGTCCCCCGAAGCCCTCGCCTCCCGCGGCGCCCGCGGCGTTCAGGCCTCGTTGGGCACGGGCGCGATGATCCCGAGGAGCGCGCGGGCGCACAGGTCCCGCACCTGCTCCCGCGAGGGCTGCGGGTCGCTCAGCCATTCCAGGCAGACCGCCGTGATGAAGGCGAGCCAGCCGCGGACCGCCAGCCGCACGCCGGCCTCCCCGGAGACCGGTCGGAACTCGGGGTCGGCGGCGAGGGCGGCGAGGATCTGCCGTTCCTGGGCGGCCAGAGCGTCGCGGTAGACCTTGCGGACGGCCTGGTCGCCGGCCGCCTCCGCGCGGTGGAAGGCGCGGTAGCCGTGCGCGTGGGCGAGGACGTGCTCCAGGTAGGCGTCGAGGCCGGCGGTGATCTGGTCGCGTACCGGCAGGCCCGGAACGGCCGCGGTCAGCCGCAGCATCCGCGCGCTCTCCCGCTCGACGACGGCCGCGAAGAAGTCCCGTTTGGTCGGGAAATAGTGGTAGAGCAGGCCGCGGGAGACCCCGGCGATCTCGGCGACCCGCTCGATCCACACGTCGTCGTACGGGCTCTCCGAGAACAGCCGCGCGCCCACCGAGAGCAGCTGCTCGCGCCTCTCCTGCGCGCTCAGCCGGCGGCGGGTGCGCGCGCCCTGGTCCGCAGTCATGCCCGGCACTGTACTTGACGCCGGTTCAATACCGGGACGAGACTGGAACGCGCTATTGAATCGGGATTCAACAGGTGTCCGAGCCCCGAGCGGCGCCCGACACCTGGCTGCGGCAGGGGGTTGGCGCGTGATGGCCAGGACGACGGGCACACCGCAGGCGGGGGAGAGGGGAACCCCGGCCGGGGACGAGAACGACGCACCGCCCCCGGGCGGGCGGGGGTTCCGCAGCGCGGAGCTGGGCTGGCCCGAACTGCGCCGCATCCCGCACCCGCCTCACCGGCTCCCGCTGCTCGGCGACGTGCTGGGGGCCCGGCGCAGCACGCCGATCCAGGACTCGATGCGGCACGCCCGGCTGCTGGGCCCGATCTTCCGGCGGCGGGCCTTCGGCCGGGAGTTCGTGTTCGTGTGGGGTGCCGCGCTCACCGCGGACCTGGCGGACGAGGCGCGCTTCGCCAAGCACGTCGGCCTCGGCGTGGCCAACCTGCGCCCGATCGCCGGGGACGGGCTGTTCACCGCGTACAACCACGAGCGCAACTGGCAACTCGCCCACGACGTCCTCGCGCCCGGGTTCAGCCGGGAGGCGATGGCCGGCTACCACCCGATGATGCTGGACGTCGCCGGGCGGCTGACCGCCCACTGGGACCGCGCGGAGGCGGCCGGACGGCCCGTGGACGTGCCCGGCGACATGACCAGGCTGACGCTGGAGACCATCGCGCGCACCGGGTTCGGCCACGACTTCGGCTCCTTCGAACGCGACCGCCCCCACCCCCTGGTGACCGCGATGGTGGGCACCCTCACCTACGCGCAGCGGCTCAACACCGTGCCCACACCGCTCGTTCCCTGGCTGCTGCGCGGTGCGAGGCGCCGCAACGATGCCGACACGGCCTATGTGAACCGCACGGTCGACGACCTGGTGCGCGAGCGCCGCGCGGGTCACGGTGCCGGTCAGGGCGACCTGCTGGACCGCATGCTGGAGACCGCCCACCCGGAGACGGGGGAGCGGCTGACGCCCGAGAACATCCGCCGCCAGGTCATCACCTTCCTGGCAGCCGGCCACGAGACCACGTCCGGCGCCCTGTCCTTCGCACTGCACTACCTCGCCCGGAACCCGGACGTCGCCGCCCGCGCCCGCGCGGAGGTGGAGAACGTCTGGGGTGGCACGGCCGTGCCGGGCTACGAGCAGGTGGCCCGGCTGCGGTACGTGCGCCGGGTGCTGGACGAGTCACTGCGGCTGTGGCCGACCGCGCCGGCCTTCGCCCGGGAGGCCCGCGCGGACACGGTGCTGGGCGGTGTCCACCCGATGCGGCAGGGCGCGTGGGCGCTGGTGCTGACCTCGATGCTGCACCGGGACCCCGAGGTGTGGGGGCCGGACGCCGAGCGCTTCGACCCGGACCGCTTCGACGCGAAGGCGGTACGCGGCCGGGCCCCGCACACCTTCAAGCCGTTCGGCACCGGCGCCCGGGCCTGCATCGGACGGCAGTTCGCGCTTCACGAGGCCACACTGGTGCTCGGCCTGCTGCTGCGCCGCTACGACTTCCTGCCCGAGGCCGACTACCAGCTGCGGGTCGTCGAGCGCCTCACCCTGATGCCCGACGGCCTGCGCCTGCATCTGCGGCGGCGGGCCGTCACCACCCCGCTTCCGCCGCACGCCGCCGACGCGCTGGCCGACCAACCGTCCGATCCCGAGCCGCCTCCCGGCTGCCCGGTGCACCCTGCGGCCGACCGCCCCCGGAGCCAAGAGCCCACGGCCTGAGCACGGCGGGCACTCCCGGTGCGCATGGCATGATGCACCGCATGTTCGAGTTATCGACCTCCCGAAACCATGACCGCTCACCCGGAGAGGGATTCCGCACCACGCTGGAACTGCCGGGATGGCAGCACCAGAGTGCGTGGGGTTACGACGAGCCGATCGGCAGCTATTTCGCGCAACTGTGGCGCAACACAACCCAGGACGGAGAACGGCCGGACATCTGGTTGTCGGGGGTCCGATCGAACTACGCACGGCCGGGCAGCATCGCGCTGGAGGTCTTGAGGTCCAGCGACACCACGACCAGTTCGGAGCCCCGCGCGCCGCTTTCCTGAGCGGGCGTCACGTTACGGGTCGCCTGCGCGCGGTACTGCTCGGCGCTGAGGTAGCGCGTCATGTCCGAAGAGCGGCTGGCACGCGGCCGGTCGCGCGCGGATCCGGTGGCCGACGTCCACGACCGCGGGAGCCGCGCCGGAAGAGCCGACGGCGGTGACGGGCCGGACCGTCCACCCCGGCACGTCGTCAGCTGTGACGGCCGCCCGCTCCAACCGCGCCTGCGCGGAGGCCGTTCCGCTCCCGGCGCTGCCGGACGACTCCGGCTGCCCTCCGCCCCCCGCGCCCCCCGCCGCGCCAACCGCCGGCACCGCGCACAGCACCGCGACGCCACGCGCCACCCCGACCCCCATGAACCCGCCCTCGTCGCTCTCTCGTCCCCCTGGCCGCATCACTCTACGGCCCCGAACCGCGCCATCTGCCCCGGCTCCGTGGGGGAGTCCGCTCGGGCCCGGCAGCCGAACGCCGCACCTGCCCCGGATTCACGACCTCCCCCTTCCCGGCCCGCTTCCCGCCTCCCGCGGCCCTTCGCCGAAGGCGTCAACGCCCCACCGGTACCGCGTGCGGCCGAGCCGACGGAGGGCCCGTTCGCGGGAGCCGGGTCAGCCGGTGACCGAGGGCGGCCGCTCCGCGGGCAGTCCTTCCTGGAGGAGGCCGGCGGCGGGGAGGGGCACGGCTCCCGCGGCCGCGTCCGCCGCGATGGCGATCGCGCCGAGCTGCCGGTGCAGGCCGGTCAGCCCTCGTGCCAGGGCCTGCTGGTCGGCGGGGGACAGGGCGGCGATCGCGCGGTTGAGGATGCCGTCGCGCTGCTCGCGGGCCCGGCGCAGGTGGACCCGCCCGGCGGCGGTCAGGCGGAGGGTGACCTCCCGGCGGCTGTCGGGGTTGGGGAGACGTTCGATCAGGCCCATCGCCTGGAGACGGTCGCACTGGCGGGAGACGGTCGGCGCGGTGGTGCCCAGCCGTCTGCACAGGGACCGCATCCGCATCACCTCGTCGCGGTCGATGAGGGACAGCAGGCGCAGTTGGGCGGCCGAGATCGCGGCGCCGGAGTCGGCGTCCCTGGAGCGTTCGCCCAGCAGGTTGATCAGTTCGACGATGCCGCTCGCGTGCTGCGCGGCATCGGGGGCCGGGTCGGGGTCGGGCGCTGGCATGGGGTGTGCCCATCGGTGTGGTTGCTGCCGTGTCTGGTCGGCGGGGGTGGCATCAGGTGGTGCTGTCCGGCCCGGTGGGGCGGACCTGCCCGGGTCTCGCGCTGTCCGTAGGAGTCGGTTCCCCGCCGTGGTCCGACGCGGCGCCGCCGCCGTCGCGGACGGCGGTGAAGTCGTCCACGGTACCGGTGAAGTGGTCCGCGGTACCCGTGAGGGACAGCAGCCGTTCCAGGTCCGGGGAGCGGTCGTCGAGGTGGAGGCGTACGCCGGCCCGGTCGGTGTGCCGGCGGATCATCAGCAGGATCGACAGCCCGATGGGGTCGACGTGGCCGAGCCCGCCGCAGTCCAGGCGCAGTTCCCGCGGGCGGGGAGGGGTCTCCAGGCGGTCGGTGACGGCGGCCAGGAGGTGGTCGGCGTGGCCGTGGTCGAGGTCCCCCTCCAGCTCGATGCGGACGATGTCCCCCGCGTCGACCGTGGTCAGGCGCAGGCGGGCGGAGGGGGGCGGGTTCACGCGGGCGCCCCGGCGCCGGCGAGTATCTCGCGGCCGCTCCGCAGCACGCGGGTGGCGCGGGGGAAGTCCTTGAGCTCGCGCGCCAGGATCGTCAGGGCCGGCGGCAGGCTGCGGGCGGGCACGCCGCGGGCGGTGAGGATGTCGGCGGTCCAGGTGAGGAACCCGGTGAACAGGTCCTCGTCCCCGAGGTAGAGCGTGGTGGCCAGGAAGTCCACGATGTGCCCGAGGTCCTCCGCGGTGTGCTCGCGCTGCTGGTCGGTGTAGCCGCGCATGGCCGGGAAGGCGTCCTCGAGGGCGGTGAAGACGGTGCGCACGAGCGAGGTGCTGTTGCGGGCGACCATCGTGTACTCCTGGTCGGCCAGGTGCGGCAGGTCGTCCATCTGCTGGTGGTCGGGCCGGGGGCGTTCCAGCCGGCCGCGCGCGAGGCGGTCGGCGGCGGCGCGGGCGTGCGGCGCCCAGGCGTCGGCGCCGAGCAGGCGGGCGTAGCGGCCGTCGGGCCCGAAGGCGGCGCCCCCGACCATGACGGGGACCCCGATGGCCTGGCAGGCGGTCAGCGCGGCGTGCGCCGTGGGCAGGCGGGTGGCGATCGAGCTGGACAACGCGACAGCGTCGGGACCGGTGCGGTGCAGGTGCGAGATGAGGTGCGGCGCGGGGACCTGCGCGCCGAGGTAGTCCACCTGCCAGCCGCGCAGTTTCAGCACCTCGGCCAGCAGCCGCGCGGGCAGCGCGTGCCACTCGCCGTCCACGCACGCGACGGTGAGCCGGCCCCGGTGGGGGGTGGTGCGGGTCGCGGGGTGGACCGACAGCGCGGCGACGGCCCGCTCGTTGATGGCCGTCGCGGCGTGCTCGCCGGCCACGCTGACCCGGTTGGCCGCCCACTCGCGGCCGACCCGGCCCTGCACCGGGGCGATGACCTCCAGCAGCACCCGCTCGGGAGCGACCCCGTCGTCCAGGGCGCTGAGCACGACGTCGGTGGCGGAGTACTCGTCCGCCGCCGCCACGGCCTCCCACAACAGGTCGGCCAGCCGGTGGACGGCCGGGGTGCCGGCGGGACGGTCGGGGGCCTGGGTGCTCATGAGGGGAACCTGTTCCGGGTGCGTGCGGCGGATCCGCTCCGGTGCGGGGTGCGGGGTGCGGGGAGCGGAGATCACGACGACGGCCATGTCGTCGTGGGAGCCGTTGCCGACCCATTGGGAGGCGAGCATCTGGACGCGCTCCACGATGCTCTCGGCCGGCATGCCCGCGCACTCCGACAGGGCCCGGGCCAGACGGTTCTCGCCGAACAGGGTGTCGCCCAGCGGCCCGCCCCTCGCCTCGGTGATCCCGTCGGTGTACAGCACGCACGCCTCGCCGGGGGCCAGGGTCGCGGCGGTGGTGCGGGCGGGCGCCTCCGGCAGGACGCCCACGAGGGTGCCCCGGGTGTCGGCCTGCTCCACCTCCCCGTCGGCCCGCACGATCAGCGGGTGCGGATGGCCGGCGCTGGTCAGCCGCAGGCTCACCCCGTCGTCCGTGCGCTCGGCGGAGGCCAGGACCAGTGTGGCGAACCGGGTGTGGTGGGAGGTGAGCAGCGCGGTGTTGAGCAGGCTGAGTATCCGCTGGTGGTCGTCGGCCAGCGGGAGCAGGGCGTGCAGGGTGTTGCGGATCTTCCCCGTCAGCACCGCGGCCTCGAGGCCCTTGCCGCACACGTCGCCGAGGGCGACCAGCGACGCCTCGCCCTCGGCCGCCGCGGGGTGGACGTCGTAGAAGTCGCCGCCGATCCGGTCGCGGTCCATCGAGGCCCGGTAGCCGCCGGCGAAGTCCACCCCCGTCACCTGGTGGAGCGTCGGCGGCAGCAGCTCCCGCATCAGGATCTCGGTGATCTGCGACTGCTCCGTGTACAGGCGCGCGGCCGACATGGCGGCACCCGCCCGGGCCGCGAACAGCCGGGCGAAGACCTCCTCGGACTCGGTGAAGGCCGCCGACCGCTCGGTGCGCAGCAGCACCAGGGCGCCGGCCGGGACCCCGTGCCCGGGCAGCGGGGTGATCACGATCGAGCCGACCGGACCGAAGCCGACGGGCACTATCCACCCCGGCGCCACCGAGGGGTCGATCCAGCGGGAGGGGACGGGGGGAAACCCGCGCAGCGCCTCCCCGAGACCCGGCACCTCGTGCGGATCCACCGGCTCCTGGCTCTGCGAGGGTGTGCCCCCGCGCAGGCAGGCGACCATCGGCAGCCGCTGTCCGCTCGGCGGCGCGATCACCAGCGCGGCGTCGGCGAGGTTGTCCGCGGCCGTCTGCGCGGTCACGTCCATGCAGCGGCCCAGGTTGAGGGAGGACAGCAGCAAGCTCGACGCCTCGGCCAGGAGGGCGGTCCGCTGCCGCTCCGCCACCAGAGCCTCACGCACCAGCCGGTGGTCGGTGTCGTCCACCAGCCACCACGCGACCGCGCCGCCGTCCTGGACGTTCGGGTGCGCCTCGAAGGCCCGCTCGCCGATCGTCCCCGACACCAGCGCGCCGGTCCCGGCTCCGGCCGCGCGCACCGCGTCGTGGGCCGCCGCCAGCCAGAACGGCACGACGTCCGCGAAGCGCGATCCCGGTCCGGCCGCGGGAAGCAGTACGGCGGCGGCCTCGTTGCGCAGGGCGACCGCGCCCCGGGGGTCGACGACCAGGACGGGATAGGGGGCACGCCCCCACGGGGAGCCGGGCTCCGCGGCGGCGCCGGTCTGGACCTGGGTGGTGACCAATAAATCAGGACCCGCTGGGCGAATCCCTCACCTCATCAACTCGGAATCAACTCGGAACGGACTCCAAGACCGTCGGGATCGTTGCCTGCGGGCAACGATCCCTCAGTCGGCTGCCCCAGGCAACCAGCACCGCCCGCACCAGCGGTATGTCCACACAACTTCCACACCACGCGTAGTGCGCCCTGGAGTTCGCCGGGCCTGCCCGGGGGCCGTTCCCCCGTCGTCGTAGAGCGCGAACCACGCCCCGCCCGGGCCCGCGTCCGGAGGGGTGCTTTCGACGAGGTCGCGTGGACGGGCCCGACCGTGACGACGGGGCCGCCGTCGGGTGAAAAGGTGTCTCGGGATGCGGGCTACGGGCGCGGCGGCACGGGGGCGGGGAGGTGGATGGTGAACTCGTCCTCCACCGGCGGGTCCAGTTCCTGGGCGCGCAGGCCCGTCGCGGCGAAGCACCGCACCCGGACCTGGGTGGAGGTGACGTCCAGGCGGAGGAAGTTCTTGAAGAACGGCGGGCTGTAGGTGGCCGATCCGGGCGACAGGACCTGGTTGAGGGTCTTGCGCACCGGCAGCCGGACACGGCGCCCGCGGCCGGGGCGTGCCGCCACTCCCAGCGCCGACGCCACGAAATGGGCGCGCCGGGTCACCCGCGTACCGCCGGAACGCACCGGGGTCGTGCCCAGACGGGCCGCGACCACCGCCGTCGCCTCGTCCGGGGTCAGTTCGAACAGCCGCCGCATCCGCAGCCGCCGCCCGTACAGCCGGCTGTAGAAGGCCAGCGAGTCGCCGCGCATCGGGTAGCAGCGGAAGTCGTCCTCGCCCACACCGCCCACGGCGACCTTCGGGATGGTGTGCGTGGCGTGCATGAACGCGCCGCCACCGCCGGAGACCACGTACTCGATCCGCCGCCCGGCCACGTCGACCGGGTAGTGCTGGTAGTTGTGGATGTCCCCGCCGATCGCCGCCACGAAGTGGTGCGCCGGGTCGCGGACGATCTCGTCCACGGTGCCGCCGCCCTCGATCGCGCACGGGTGGTAGGCGCCGTCGACGTAGATCGGCGAGCCGGTGACCAGGATCTTCGGGCGCGGCCCCTGGGCGACCTTGCGCAGCCAGGCGCCCTGTTCACGGTCGATGTCGCCGAGCAGCCCGGTGTCGATGCCGATGATCCGCAGCGGCCCGGTGTCCATGGCCCAGTACGGTGCCGGTATCGCGTCCCGCCGGTCCGGCGCGGACCGCATGAGCCGGGCCCGGTCCAGCGCGGCGTCGTCGGGCACGTCGGGCGCCGCCCACAGCAGGCCGCGCCACCACGCCCGCGACAGCGGGCGCGGCCGGGGCGCGGGCGGCAGCGCGGGGGCGCGGCAGAACACCCGCATGAAGCCGGTCAGCCCGTCGTACCAGTCGTGGTTGCCCGGTATCGGATAGATGGGCGCGGGGTAATCGCGGTAGGGGCGGAAGTACTTGGTGCCGTATTCGGCGGCGTGGCCCACCGGGTAGAGCACGTCGCTGCACAGCACCGCGTACCGGGTCCCGGCGCCGGCCGCCAGCAGGCCGGGCACCACCGCGTACTGCGGGGCGTCGCCCTCACCGGTGTCGCCGATGACCAGGAACGAGAACTCCTGCGGGTCGTCCCGCTCGATGACCAGATCCTCGCCCGCTGCGCCGCGCTCGATCTGCGCGCGCACCCACCTGCCGCGGTCCCGGCCGGTCGGGTCGCCGAACAGCGAGGCGAGCGGCCCGTTGCGGGCCTTCCACAGCGTCGACGGGCTCAGCCACGACAGGTTTTTCACCCGATCGGGCATCAACTCCCGGTAACGGCCGGGTTCCTGGTCCTGCCAGCCGGCGCCGGTCAGCGAGTCGCGCGAAGAGGAAGCGGGCACAGCGGGGACCTTACCAACCGGCACCGGTGCGACCCCCGCACCGCCCTGTGCCCGCCGTTGCCGCCCCCGCGGACAATTGCCCGCGAACAGGACGCGCGGCCGGCCCACCGGAGGCAACTCCGCAGGCTGAGCCCGGAGCGGGCGGGCCGGGGTCCTCCGCGCGTCGGGCGGGCATTCCGGATGAGGATGGCCGAGAAGTGGTGTGTCGACGGCGGTTCGCGGCGCGATGGTGAGATCTCGCCGCAAATGCCGCACGAATTGGGTACCTTCGGCGGTGGAACGACTACTCTTCGTGAAAGTCCAAGGGGGGACTTGTGCCGCACTTCAACTACCAGTTCGTCGCCGGACGGCCCAACTGTCTGCCGGTCCTGGCCGCGGCGGCCATGGCGGGTCCGGGGGATCCGGCTCCGCGCCTGACCGCGCTGGCCAACTCCACCGGAGCCGCGCTGGTGCCGAACATCGTCGGCGGGATCCCGGCCGCGGGGCTCGGCGCGATAGGCGCGCAAGCCGGGTGCGCTCCGTACACCTGGGCGGCGTTGAACAACGCCGCCCTGCGCATAGGGATGTACCCGGCGGGTGTTCACCCCGCCTACGAGGCCAACTGGCGTCTGGCCACCATGCGGATGGCCTGCTACACCGCCGCCACCGGCCGGCTCACCCGCACCCCGATCCTGGCGGCGCTGGACGCCGGCGAGAAGCGGCTGCTCAGCTACTGCATGGGCGTCACGCTCGCCGTCTACACCGCCGGCGTCACCGGCTTCACCTTCCCCCGGCACCTGTCCCGGCACGCGGCCGCCTACGGCGCCGCGGGCGCGGGCTACACGCTGAACGGCGCTTTCGCCGCCGCGAACCTGCCCGACATCGTCTTCTTCGACGTGGCCGCGGGGACGTGCCAGGTGTGGGAGGCGAAGGGACGCGGTGTCGGCGCGGCGGGCGGCGGCTTCGCGGTCGCGGGCGTGAACGGCGTTCTGGACGGTGCCGTCGACCAGACCAGGAAACTGGCCACCGTGCTGATCCCGGGCGGCGCCCTCACCGCCCCCAATGCGCGGATCGCGTCGGTGGCGCGGATCAACCCCGCGGACGGACGCTGGCATCTGCACGTCGCCGACCCGGCCCAGAAACGTCGCCGGCAGGAAGGGGACCCGGTGGGCAAGGCCCAGTTCTACGAGGAGTTCTACCGTCCCTTCGTCGAGATGATCATCGACAGCAGGAACACCCTCGACGCCGGTGGCCAGGAGTTCGTCGTCGCCCAGGTCCCCGGATCGCAGACCCTGGTGGGTGTGGACGCGCGGATCGTCGACCTGTTCCGCCAGGGCGTGAACCGCCGCCGCAGGGGAGAGACCTCCTACACCGGCGCGGTGCCGGAGGAGGTGTGCGACCAGATCGAGCAGTACATCGCCGAGGGCTACGCGCAGCCCGACGACGACAACCTCTACATCAGCCCCGAGGGAATCCTGACCCAGGCCGAGGAGGAGGACGGCATCTTCTGAGCCGCCTCCCCGCCGGTCCGCCGTCCGCCATCTGAACGGCCCGGTGCCCCGTGTACGGTCCGCACCGGTGGCCACCGGATCCCGACTCGGTGGGGCGGCCGGCCTCAGGGGTGGCGTTTGAGGGCCGCGGCGGCGTACTGGGCGGCCAGTTGGAGGTTCGCCCGCTGCTTCTGGTCACTCATGTAGCTGAGAACCTCGTACTGGACGTCGACGAGATTGCGGTCCTGACGGAAGGCCAGTTCAAAGCCTTGGTTGTAGTGGTCGACCGCGCGCACCTGGTCGCCGATCCGGGTGACGGTGAGCAGAGTGTCGCCCGGCCCGTCACTCTTCGAGGCGGCGAACGCGGCGCTCGCCTTGGCCGGGGTGGAGTAGGACCGCAGGGTCATTTTGAGTTCGACGATGGCGCCGGCCGCCGTGTACCAGTCGCAGTCGGTGCGCCACTTCGCCGTCGGTTCCCCGGTGACGCCGGCGTCCTCGTCGGGACTCAGGTATTGCGGTGCCAACCGTTCGGCCTGGGTGTCCGTGAGGAGGTCGCACGGGTCCATCACGGGCCGGACCTGCCCGTCGTCCGGCCCGCCGCTCCACAGCGACGCGCCGGACGCCTCCACCCCGATCCACCCGGCGGCCACGACGAGGACGGCAGCGGCGGAGGCGGCGAGCACGCGGCCACGCGTCCGGGACCGCGGCGGGGAGGCGGCCTCGGACGACCCGGACGGCTGCCCGGACGGCGGGGATGCCTCGGACGGTGCGGACGGTTGCGGTGTCACCGACGGCTCGGCGGGCTCCTCCTCGGACGCGCCGGGACGCCCCTCCTTGCCGGGCCCCGACCCGACCGGTGTCCTCGCGGGCGGTCGACCCGCGGTGCCGGCCTCCCCGGCAAGGGCCCGGAGACACTCGGCGGCGGTGCGGGCGTCCACCCGCTCCGACGGGTCCGCGGCGAGCAGGCTCGTCAGCAGCGGGCCGAGGTCCCCCGCGAGGCGGGCGGCGGGCGGCCGGGCGGTCAGCACGTCGGACGCGACGGCCCAGGAGCTGCCGCCGTCGAACGCGGGGCGGCCCTCGGCGGCCAGGTAGAGCACCGCTCCCAGGGACCACAGGTCCGAGGGCGGTCCGACCTCGTCCCCGCGCAGCCGCTCGGGAGCCATGAAGCCGGGCGTGCCGATCACCATGCCCGTAGAGGTCAGCCGGGTGTCGCCCTCGATCATGGCGATCCCGAAGTCGGTGAGCACCACCTGGCCGTCCTCCTTGAGCAGCACGTTGGCGGGCTTGACGTCGCGGTGCAGGATGCCGACGGCGTGCACGGCGTCCAGCGCGCCCGCCAGGGCAGCCCCGATCCGGGCCACCTCCGTCACCGGCAGCGCGCCGAGTTCGTCGAGGTGCTTCTGCAGCGAACGGGAGCGGACGTACTCCATCACGATCCACGGGCGGCCGTCGTCCATGACGACGTCGTGGATGGTGACGACCGCCGGATGGTCCACCCGCGCGGCGGCGCGCGCCTCGCGCAAGGCGCGGTCGGACGCCTCGGCACGGGCCTCGTCGTCCAGGTCCGGCGGCAGCACGATCTCCTTGGCGGCGACGTCCCGCTGCAGCAGCAGGTCCCGGGCCAGCCATACGGCGCCCATTCCCCCGCGCCCTACGCGCTCTCGCAGCTCATAACGTCCGGCCAGCATGCGCGATCCCCCTGACGGCATGGGCCGACGATAGCGGAGGACACCGACACGGCAGGAGCGGAGGGCGCTGTCTTCCCTCGCCGGCAAGGGAGTTGGGGCCTGCGGTGGGTGGACGGCCACCTACCGGCGGCGGACAGGCCGGCCGTCACCTGTCGTGTCGGCCCCGGCCGGGCGGAGTCGACGGCTCCCGGCCCGCCAGGACGCGCGGCGAGACACGTCCGCGCGGTGAAGGGCGGGCCGCGGCCGGTCCCTCCCCGGTGGGCCGGGGCGAGGTCGCGGCAAGCACCACCTGCGCAGGAGCGGCCGGATCGCCCCGGGGGATGGCCCGCTCGATGCGTCAGGACGCCCTCACGGCCTCCCCACCTGGCCTCACATCCGTGATCTCAGCACGTCGACCTCACAGCCCGGCGCGAAGGGGTCGAACCCGTGCTCGGCCAGCCAGCGAACCCCAAGCAGGCTTCGCACCGACCACCACGCGCGGATCACGTCGAGGTCGACGTCGGCGCCGTAACCGGCGATGACGTCGTCGAGGTGCTCCTCGTGTCCGATCGTGAGGGTGGCGAGGTCGAACAGGGCGTCACCCCGGCCCGCCTCGGACCAGTCGATGATGCCCGTGACCTCGTCGCCGTCGACGAAGACGTGCTCGACCTGCAGGTCGCCGTGTGCGAACACCGGAGTCCACGGCCGGAGCGCGGCCTCGGCGACCTGGCGGTTGCGGGTGACCAGGTCAGCGGGCAGGTGACCGTTCGTCACGAGCAGCTCGCACTCGCCGTCGAGTTCCGCCGCCACCTCGTCGGGATCCCGGCGTCGTCGGCCCGGCCAGGTCGGCAACGGCGCCTCGTGCAACCGCCGGACGGCGGCACCCGCAGCGGCCCACGCCGCCGCCGACCCGGTCGACGGCTCACCGAGACGGCCGAGCGCCGTCCCCGGGACGGCGGAGATCGCGAGCACGGACGGCTTGCGCCACAGGACCTCCGGCGTCGGGACCGGCGCGAGGGACATCGCCTCGACCTCGACGTCGATGCGCGCCTGATCGGCGTCCACCTTCAAGAACACGTCACCGACGCGCAGAGTGGCGCGCTCGGAATGGGCGACGACGACTTCGACCTCATCCATGGGCGTCCAGTATCCCGGGGAGGACCACCGACGTCGCCGGGTTCACCGCGTGCGACGACGCGGCTTCCGGCTCCCGTCACCCGGCGGTCTCGGTGTCCGACACGGGAAGCCCGTAAACCGGTGGCCTCTGCGCGGACGAGCCCCATAGCTTGTGGGCCCGTGGCTGACGATCCGAAGACGGGCCCGAACCGACGCGGTCTCGGCCGGGTGTTCAACGAGGTGGCCGAACTCTACGACCGCGTCCGGCCGGGGTACCCCGACGAACTGTTCGCGGACCTCCGCGCCGTCACCGGCGTGGACGAAGGGTCCTCGGTGCTGGAGGTGGGCTGCGGCACCGGCCAGGCGACGCGCCCGCTGGCAGCGCTCGGATGCCCGGTGACCGCCGTCGAGCCGGGCACCGACCTGGCCGCACTCGCCCGGCGGCGGATCGCTACCTTTCCCCACGTCGAAGTCGAGACGTCGACGTTCGAGGAGTGGGATGCCCGCGGCCGACGCTTCGACGTTCTCGTGGCGGCATCGTCGTGGCACTGGGTCGACCCGTCGATCGGCTGGCGGCGAGCGCACGACGTGCTCCGTCCCGGAGGTTGGATGGCACTGCTCGGCCATGTCGTCGTCCGCCGGCCGGGAGAGCCGGAGGTGTACGCCGCTACCGCCGATCTCCACGAGCGGTTCTGCCCCGGGAATCCCGGCTGGGGCCATCCGCCGCTGGAGGAGGACGTTCGCTCCACCGACGAGGGTTGGGGCCTGGTCGACGATCCCGGGGGGTTGTTCGGCCCGACGGTCGTGCGCTGGTATCCGACCGTTCAGTGGTTCGACGGTGCCGGCTTCGCCGATCTCCTTCGTTCGCAGTCGCTGTATCGCCGGCTCGACGAGGATGTCCGTGAGCCTCTGCTCGACGCGATCGCCGAGCGCATCCGCACACGGATGGGCGATGGAGCACCACGCCGATACCTGAGCGTTCTGCGGGTCGGACAGCGCGCCGCGTAGTGCCGGGGGACAGATCCGCCACCACCGGCCGCAGGCCGGAACGGGGGAGCGGCGGATGTTGTCGGGCCGCCCCGCGGGCGGTCTGTGGGGCGGACGCCTCGCCTGCACTCCGTACGGGGACGCGCTCGCGAGCGGGCCCGGCGGCTCAGCGGGTGGTGAAGGCCCCGCCGTTGACGTGGAGGGTCTGGCCGGTGATGTGGCGCCCGCCGGGTGAGGCGAGGAAGCAGACGGTCGCCGCGATGTCGTCGACCGTCCCGGCCCGCTTGGTGTGGGTCTCCTCGACGAGCGCGCGGTGCCGCTCCTCGGTCATCCCGCCCTGGAAGAAGGCGGTGTCGGCGACGTAGCCGGACGCGATGACGTTGCAGGTGACGCCGTTCGGGCC
Organism: uncultured Actinomycetota bacterium; assembly: GCA_963756705.1. Lineage (GTDB taxonomy): Bacteria > Actinomycetota > Actinomycetes > Streptomycetales > Streptomycetaceae > Actinacidiphila. The sequence goes on from CAVWOS010000015.1 coordinate 1,348,478, forward strand.
GATCCGCGCGGACAGCGCTGCGTTCCATGCGGCGAGCGCCGCCTTGGCCGCGCCGTACGAACCGCCCCTGCGCTCCGCTCCGATCGAGCCGATGCTGACCACCGCGCCGCCCGCGGCCAGCCGCCCGGCGACCGCCTCGGTGGTGAGGACCGCGCTGAGCAGGTTCAGTTCGAGGTTCGCCCGCCACTGGGCGGCGACCTCCTCCAGCGGGGACGGGCCGGCCGCCGACGCCAGCCCGCCGGCCGCGTTGACCAGCACGTCGAGGGTGCCGGGCCGGTCGGGCCCGAGGCGGGCGGCCAGCGCCTCGATCGCCGCGGTGTCGGTGGCGTCGCAGACGATCCCGCGCGCGCCCAGTTCTGCGGCGGTCCGCTCGACGGTGTCGGCGTGGCGCCCGGTGAGCAGGACGTCCGCGCCGTCGGCGGCGAACCTGGCCGCGACGGCGCGGCCGATGCCGCTGGTTCCTCCGGTGACGAGCACGGTTCGGGTCACGGGTTGCTCCTGTGCGCGATCGGCGATGATACGTTTAGATCTAAACATACTTCTGGCACGACCGAGCCCGAAGGAGGGAGCGCAGGTGGACGAGACCGCAGCGGCGCCGGGGGAGCCCGAACCGCCCTACCCCGCCGCGTGGATCGCCGCCGCGTGGCAGCGCGAGCGCCCCGGCACGCCGACCGCGTCCATCGAGATCGTCACGCCCCTGTGGCGGCTCGCCAAGCTCTTCACGGACGACCGCGCCCGCGTGCTGCGGGCGGCCGGCGTCGACGCCGCCACCCTCGACCTGCTCTCGGTCCTGCGCCGCTCCGGCCCGCCCTACGCGCTGACCACGCGCGTCCTCGCACGGCGCACCCTCGTGACGGCCGGTGCGATCTCGCAGCGGGTGACCCGCGCGGAGCGGGACGGCCTCGTCCGCCGCTCTCCCGGGCCGGACGGCCGCCGCGCGGTGCTGGTGGCGCTGACCGACGCGGGCCACGCCCTGGTCGAGCGCTCCGTGGACGCGGTCCTCGGCCGCGAGGCCGACCTCGTCGCGTCCCTGTCCGAGGACGACCGCACCGCCCTGGCCGCCCTCCTCGACCGGCTCTTCACGGCCGTCCACCCCCGCGTCACCGCCCCCTGACCGAGTCCTTCGGCCCCTCGGTTCCCGCCGGGCAGACCACCGAACCCGCACCCCGTGTTCCGCACGGTGACCATCAACGTCCAGGTGCCGGTGCTCGCAGAGCCGGAGCTGGATCAGGGCAGCGTCCCGGCCTCCGGCGCTGGTCGAACTGGTGCGAGCAGCGGCTGCCCCCGGGCGAACCGGCCGGTGCCCCGGTGATCACCCGTGCGTCGGCCCACCCGGGCCGGTCGTACCGCGGACGTGCCGGGCGCCCGGGATCCCGGCCGCCCCGCGGCGGCTGCGCAGGCTCTCCGGGACGGCCCGGAGCTACGGTGGGGAAGGAAACAGCGGCGGTCATGCGTGATCCCCGGAACGAACCGGACGGCATCCCCGAGCTGCTGGGCACCCTCGGTGGCCTGGTCGACGAGGCGCGGGCCCAGCTCAGGCGGCAGCAGGCCCGTGCCGACCTGGCCCTGGCCCTCCAGCGGCGCATGCTCCCGCCCGAGGCCCGTGCTGCCCGTGCCGCCCGGACTGCGGCTCGCGGCCCGCTACCTGCCCTCGCAGGACGGACTGGACGTCGGCGGCGACTGGTACGACGCCTTCGTGATGGAGGGCGGCACCGTGGGCATCAGGGCCACGACGTGGAGGCCGCGGCCTCCATGGGGCAGCTGCGGATCGGCCTGCGCGCCGTGGCCGCCACCGTCCCGACCCGGGCGAGGTGCTCTCCCTCGCCAACGGCCTCCTCCTGTCGATGAGCGGCGGCCTCTTCGCCACGACGCAGGCAGTGATCGCGGCCTACGAATCGGGGTTCGTGGCACCGGGCTGAGCCGCGGTTTGGTGCCGGCCGTTCGGCCTCAGCAGCGCCCCGCACCGCGCCTACGCCACGTACTGGTTGCTGGACGCTCCCGCCGTAACGCGCCCCGGGCCGCCGAGGCGGCGGCGCCGTGCCGAGCCACCTCGGTCGGGCAGCGGTGCACGGCCGTGCGCGTCACGGCCGTCCGTGGTTCCCCTGCCGCCCGGCCGTACCGAGAGGTCAGTCGCCGAGGATGCGTTCCCACAGCAGCCCGTCCCGCCAGCTTCCGTCGAGGAGGATCGAGGAGTGCGCGACGCCGTAGGGGCTGAACCCGTTGCGGCGCAGCACCCGTTGGGAGGGCAGGTTCTCCAGGTTGGTGGACGCCTCGACGCGGTGCAGCCCGAGTTCGTCCGTCATCACCCGCAGGGCAAGCCCGAGGGCGTGCCCGGCGTGCCCTTGGTTCTGCGCGGCACAGGTGATCCAGTAGCCGACGGAGGCGCGGCGCAGGTGCGGTTGCGGGAGGATTCCTCCGACGGTGATCTGTCCGATCACCTGGTCGTCGGCGAGCACCACGCCGGGCCACACCGTCCCGGCCCTGTGCCCGGTCAGCAACCGGTCGATCCGCTCCGCCTGGCCCTCCGGGGTGAGGGACGCGGCCGGCTGGGCCGGTTCCCACCGCCGGAAGGCCTCGACGTCGCGCTCCCGGTGCGCGGCGATCGGCGCGGCGTCGGTGAGCTCGATCAGGCGGATCGTGGTGCTGCTGGGCATGGGCTGATCCTCGTCGCGGTGCTGGGGATGAGACGGTCAGCGTATGCGACGGCGCCCGCGTCACCGCGCCTCGCGCCGGCCGGGGGACCGAGCCGGCCGCGCGGCTGAACTCGTCGCCGTTCGGGGCCTGTTCGCGGACGACCGGTCGAATGTGCGTGAACGGCTGTGCCAAGGTAGGCGGGAGATCCTCGCCCGGGTGGTGCTGATCGGCCGGCGGTCGGCCGGGCCGCGCGTGATCGGGCCACCGCCGTCTGCGTCTCGCGATGCCCAAGGACAGGACCTGTGCGGATGAAAATGCGGTTCGGCGTGAGTCTGTGGAAGCTCGAGGACAGGGCCGCGTGGCGGGAGAAGTCGCGACGGGCCGAGGACCTCGGCTACGACGTGATCACCGTGCCCGACCACCTCGGTATGCCGTCGCCCTTCCTGGCGTGCGTGGCGGCCGCCGAGGCGACCGGCACCATCAAGGTCGGCACGTTCGTGAGCAATACGTCGTTCTACCGTCCTGCGCTGTTCGCCCGTGACGTCGTCACCACGGCCGAGCTCACCGGGGGCCGGCTGGAGGTGGGGCTCGGGGCGGGATGGAAGAAGCGCGAGTTCGACGAGGCCGGAATCCCGTTCGAGGCTCCGGGCAAGCGCGTCGACCGGCTCGTCGAGACTCTGGACGAGGTGACCCGCGCGTGGAGCGCTCCCCCGGACGGCGCGGGCGCGCCCGCCCGGCCGGCCGTGATGATCGGCGGAAACGGCGACCGGGTGCTGCGACTGGCCGCCCGGCGCGCCGACATCGTGTCCTTCGCCGCCACCAGGTTCGACCCGCAGGGCGCCGGCATGCGGTTCCTGACCGAGCGGCAGATGGACGAACGGGTGGCGCTGGTCGACGCGGAACTGCGCGCGGCCGGCCGGGAGGTGACGCGCAGGAACGTCATCGTCCTGCGCACCGAGGTGACGAACGACCGTGCGGCGGCGCGGGAGGATTACTCCCGGTTCCTCCAGGGCACGGTGAGCCCGGAGCGGGTCGGCGAACTGCCCGCCGTGCTGATCGGGAGCCCGGAGCAGATCGCCGAGCAACTGATCACCCGCCGGGAGCGGTTCGGCTTCGACTACGTCACCGTGCAGGAGCCGGCGCTCGACGCCTTCGCCAAGGTGATAGCCCTGCTCGACTGACCCGGCAGGGAGGGGGGTCCCGTGTTCCGTCCGGGCGCGGGCCGCGCCCGGACCGCCGGGCTACACCCCGCCGTCGCCGGTGTCCGCGCTGTTCGCCGGTTCGTCGGACGGTGCGAAGCCGAGCGCCGCGCTGACCCGGCCGACCGGCGCCGCGGCGCCCTCGACGCTGCGGGCCAGCAGGGCGCGGGCGATCTCCTTGGACTCCACGCCTTCCAGGGCCGCACGCAGGAGGGCGGTCAGCCGGTCGACCTCGTCCTCGAGTACTTGCTGGGCGCCGTCCGCCGGCAGCGGCGGCAGGGTCCTGCCCTCCACCTGCCGCATCAGGTTCTCGGTGATCATGGCGACGACGTCGGTGAGCGGCAGCGGGTTGACGGCCAGTGTCAGATGGACACTGGGGCTGCCGGGCAGGGCGACGCCTTCGTGCAGCCAGCCCGCCGGCAGCCACAGCACGTCCAGCGGCCGCAGGACCACCTCCTCGGCGGACTCTTCGGCCGAGGGCCGTATCCGCCAGCGCTTGGCGCCGGTGAGCTGCACGAGGAACGCGCTGTAAGGGTCGAAGTGCTCGGCGAAACCCTGGGCCGAGTCCGGCGTCAAGTACGCGTTGGCGAAGACCCGGGCGCCCAGGTCGCCGGCGAGCGCGCGGGTGAGCCGGCCGGCCGGGGGATGGAACCGCTGGAGCCCCTGGAGCACCAGCGTGGACCCGCGGCTCATCTGCCGCGCGATCCCCTCCGCGTCGGCGAGTTCCCCGACGGTCGAGGACGTGCCGGAGCCGGACGCCAGCGTGTAGTGCCGGGGGTTGACCAGTTTTCCGTCCCGCGCCATGCGGAACGCCGGCACCCGCAGCCCGCGGTCGGCGACGAGTTCGTCCACGTCGTCCGCGGACAGTACCGCGCGCACGGCCTGGCGCGCCGTCGCCGTCACGGCACGGTCCGGCCAGCCGCCGGAGAACTCGCCGGGAGAGAAACCCAGGTCACGCAGACTCACACCGTCTCCCACCCGTTCGTCGCCGCGCGTGGCGCCGGGACAGCGGCCGCACGCGCTGGTGCGGTGCGGCCCGTCGCAGTACCGGCTTTCGGTCCGTCGGACATCGTAGGCGGCTGCGCGGCGCCGGGACACACCGCTTCCGGAGCGTTTCCGGAAGGTGCCGCGCACGCCTGCGGGACGCCGCCGCACCGGCTCACCGGACCCGTCCCCGGCACCTCGCAGGTCGGATACGGTCGGCCGGAAGGCCACGACACAGGAGGACCTGCCATGAGCGAAGCGGTCTCGAAGAGCGTCGACCTCTCCTGGGGCCGTCCGGAGATCCGCCCGCAGGACGACCTCTTCCGCCACGTCAACGGCCGCTGGCTCGACGAGTACACCATTCCCGAGGACCGCGCGGTCGCCGGATCGCTCGTCGACCTGCGCGAGGCCGCGGAGCTGCACCTGCGGGAGATCCTGGAGCGCGCCGCCGCCGGGGACGCGCCCGCGGGCAGCGACGAACGGCGCATCGGCGACCTGTACGCCGGCTTCCTCGACGAGCGCCTCGTCGAGGAACTCGGCGCGACGCCCCTGCGCGCCGGTCTCGACCTGATCGCCACCGCCGACTCCCGCCCGGCCCTCGCCCGTGTGCTCGGGCAGTTGCGGCGTCAGGGGGTCGAGGGGGTCTTCACCGCCTACGTGGACATCGACGCGCGCCGCCCCGAGCGCTATCTCGTCCATCTCCACCAGGCCGGGCTCGGCCTGCCGGACGAGTCGTACTACCGGGAGGAGTCCGCCGCCGGGGTTCTCCCCGCCTACCGTGCCCACGTCGAGACGATGCTGAAGCTCTCCGGCGCGACCGACCCGGCAGGCGCCGCCGCACAGGTCGTCGCGCTCGAGACACGGATCGCCTCGGCGCACCGGGACCGGGTCGGTGCCCGCGACGCGGTGCGCGCCTACACCCTCCTCGACCGCCGCGGCCTGGACGCCCTGGCCCCCGCCTTCGACTGGGACGCGTGGCGGGAGGGAGCCGGAGCGCCCCCGTCGGCGCTCGCCGAGGTCGTCGTGCGGCAGACCGACTTCCTCGAAGGGCTCTGCGCGATCTGGGAGGAGACCCCGGTCGAGTGCTGGCGGGCATGGCTGTCGTGGCACCTGGTCCGGACCACCGCGCCGCTGCTGAGCAGCGCCTTCAGCCAGGAGCACTTCGCCTTCCACGGGACGGTCCTGACCGGCGTGTCCGAGCAGCGCGCGCGGTGGAAGCGAGGGCTGGACCTGGTCGAGTCCGCACTGGGATTCGCGCTGGGCCGCCTCTACGTCGCCGCGCACTTCCCCCCGCGTTCCCGGGAACTGATGCTCGAGATGATCGGCAACCTCGTCGCCGCCCACCGGCACAACATCGGGGAGCTGCCCTGGATGGGGGCGAAGACCCGGGCCCGCGCCCTGGAGAAGCTGGACGCCTTCACCTCGAAGATCGGCTACCCCGACCGCCGGCACGACTACAGCGCCCTGACCGTGCGCCGCGACGACCTGGTCGGCAGCGCCCAGCGCGCCGCGGCTGTCGCCCTGGACCGGGAACTGGCCAAACTCGGCGGCCCGGTGGACCGTGACGAGTGGTTCAAGACCCCGCAGACGGTCAACGCGTACTACAGCGCCGGGATGAACCAGATCGTCTTCCCGGCCGCGATCCTTCAGCCGCCGTTCTTCGACCCCGAGGCCGACGCGGCCGTGAACTACGGAGCCGTCGGAGCCGTCATCGGCCACGAGATAGGCCACGGCTTCGACGACCAGGGCTCGAAGTTCGACGGCTCCGGCGCCCTCCGGGAGTGGTGGACCGAGGCCGACCGCGCCGCCTTCGACGAGCGGGCCGCCGCGCTGATCGCGCAGTTCGACGCGCTGGAGCCGCCGCAGGCTCCCGGGCACCACGTCAACGGGGCGCTGACGGTCGGTGAGAACATCGGCGACATCGGCGGCCTGACCATGGCCTACCGTGCCTACCTCCTGTCGCTCGACGGCGCCGAGGCACCGGTCGTCGACGGCCTCACCGGCGCCCAGCGGTTCTTCGTCAGCTGGGCGCGCGTGTGGCGGTTCAAGGCCCGGGACGCCGAGGTGCTGCGGCGGCTGGCGGTCGACCCGCACTCGCCGGGCGAGTTCCGCTGCAACGCCGTCGTGCGCAACCTCGCGGAGTTCCACGCGGCGTTCGGCGTGCGCGAGGGCGACCGGATGTGGCGGGACCCGGCGGACCGGGTGCGCATCTGGTAGACCGGTTGATCACGCCGCGCCGACTCCGGTCTCCGGCTCGCGCCCGGCGCCCGCTCCCCGTCCGCCCCCACACGTCAGGAGACCCCGCTGCGATGACCACGGCAACCTTTGAGGACCTGAGCGATCTGATGGCGGTGATGGCGGGCGACGAGAAGCACATGGAAGCGGCGACCTCCACGATCGACGCCCTGTGGGTCCTGTACGACCGCGTGCTGCGCGTCACCCCCGCGATGGACGAGGACCGCGACCGCTTCTTCCTGTCCAAGGGCCACGGTCCCATGGGCTACTACGCCGTGCTGGCCGCGAAGGGCTTCATCGACCCCGCCGAACTGCGCCGGTTCGGTTCCTTCCGCTCCCCGCTCGGCATGCATCCGGACCGGGTCCGCGTGCCCGGCGCCGAGATATCCAGCGGCTCGCTCGGCCACGGGCTGCCGCTGGCGGTGGGCACGGCGCTGGGACTGCGGGCCCGCGGCATCCCGTCCGACGTGTGGGTCCTCCTGGGCGACGGCGAGCTGGACGAGGGGTCCAACCACGAGGCGATCGCCTACGCGGGCCGGGCCGGCCTGGAGCGGCTGCACGTGGTCGTGGTCGACAACCACTCCGCGAGCCACGGCTGGCCGGGCGGGATGGAGAAGCGCTTCGAGGTCGAGGGCTGGTCGGCGGTGCGGGTGGACGGCCGGGACCACGAGGCGCTGGAGGCCGCCTACCGCGCCCCGCACCCCGGCACGCCGCGGGTCGTGGTGGCCGACACCAGGGCGCGGTGACGCCGGTCCCGCTCCGGACCGCGACCCCCGCGGCCCCGGATCCGGCCGGCCCGCAGCCGTCCACCCCGTCGTGAACCCAAGGAGGATCCCCCCATGGCCGGAATCATGCGTGAGCGCTTCGTCGAGGTGTCGACGCGACTGCTGGACACGCACGAGCGGCTGACGGTGCTGACCGCCGACCTCACGTCAGCCCTCTTCGACGACGCCCGCGAGCGTCACCCGCACCGGGTGCTGAACCTCGGCATCCGAGAACAGCTCCTGATCAGCGCCGCCGGCGGCCTCGCGCTCGCCGGGATGCGGCCGATCGCGCACAGCTTCGCGCCGTTCCTCATCGAGCGGCCCTTCGAACAGATCAAGCTGGACCTCAACCACCAGGCGGTCGGGGCGGTGCTGGTCAGCGCCGGGGCCTCGTACGACATCGCCAGCGGCGGTCGCACCCACCAGGCGCCGGGCGACGTCGCGCTGCTGTCGACGCTGCCCGACTGGACGATCGACGTCCCCGGCCACGCCGACGAGGCCGAGGCGCAGCTGCGGGAGGCGGCCGACGGCGACGGGCTGGTCTACCTGCGGCTGTCGAACCAGACCAACGCGCACGCCCACGGCATCGTCGACGGCCGCCTCCACCGCGGCTTCCGCACACTGCGCCGGGGCTCGGCGGCCGTCGTCGTCGCGGTCGGCCCGCTGGCCGACGCGGTGCTGGCCGCGACCGAGGGGCTGGACGTCACCGTGCTGTACGCGGCCACCGTCCGGCCATTCGACTCCGTGGCGCTCAGGGCGGCCGTCGCCGACCAGCGGGAGGCGTCCGTCGTCCTCGTCGAGCCCTACCTGGCGGGCACCTCGCTCCCGGAGGTCGCGGACACGCTGGGCGACCTGCCGCACCGGGTGCTCGGACTCGGCGTCGACCGCGACGAGTTGCGCAACTACGGCTCGCCCCGCCACCACGCCATCGCCCACGGCCTGGACAGCAAGGGACTGCGCCGAGCCCTCGTCGGGTTCCTCGGCGAGAAGTAGCGCCCGCTCCGGCCGGGTGCCGGCGCGCACGGTCCGCCCCGCGCCGGGGCGGACCGTGCGCGTGGTCGGCCCGGTCAGTCCCGGACCGCGCGCATCGCGGGCGTGACCACCGGCGGGACGGCCAGGACGATCAGGGCGAAGACGGCCCACATGGCGGCGCGCGTGCCGGCCCACTCGGCGAGCGCGCCGCCGAGCACCCCGCCCAGCGGCATGGCGCCCCACGTCAGAACACGCATCGAGGCGTTCATCCGGCCGAGCAGTTCGGGCGGGCAGGCGCTCTGGCGAAAGCTCAGCTGAGCGACGTTGCGCATGGAGATGCCGACGGAGAAGGCGAACGAGCCCACCGGGTAGAGCAGCACGAGCCAGCCGTGGCCGGCGAAAGGCATCAGCATCACGAAGGGCACGATGGCCACGCTCGGCACCCAGATCGTGCGGGCGGTCCCGAGCCGCCGGATCGCGGTCCGCGCGCTCAGGCTGCCCAGGAAGCCGCCGATGCCCTCTCCGGCCAGCAGCAGGCCGTAGAACCCCGGGCTGAGCCCCAGGTCCCGGACGAGCAGCACCGGTTGGACGGCCAGCAGCGCGGTGGTCGCCAGGCACAGCAGCACGCCGCTGGTGACGAGCATGCGCAGCGCCGGGGTGCCGAGGACATAGCGCAGTCCGACCGCGATCTGCTGGCGCAGCGACCCGCGCGACGCGTGCTCCGGCCGCGGCTCGGAGCCCCGGATCGCGCCGATGGAGCCGGCGGAGACGACGAAGCTGACCGCGTCCACCACGAGGGCGCCGACCGGTCCGACCGCCTGCACCAGCCAGCCGCAGATCGCCGGGCCGCTGAAGGAGGCACCCCGGTTGCTCGTCTGCAGTATCGCGTTGCCGTCGGCCAGCCGGTCGCGTCCGATGAGGAACGGCAGGTAGGACAGGTGGGCGACGTCGAAGAACACCGTGGCCGTGCCGGCCAGCAGCGCCACCACGTACAGCTGGGCCAGGGTGAGCGCGCCGAAGGCGGAGGCCAGCGGTATCGAGGCCAGCAGGACGAAGCGGATCAGGTCGGCGGCGATGAGCACCGGTTGGCGCCGCATGCGGTCCACCCATGCCCCGGCCGGCAGGCCGACGAGCGCGACCGGCACCGTCGAGGCCGCCGTGAGCAGGCCCATGTGGAACGCGGAGGCGTGGAAGACGCTCAGGGCCACCAGCGGCAGCGCCACCGTGGTGACCTGACTGCCCAACTGGCTGACCGTGTCACCGGTGAGCAGCAGTTGGAAGCCGCGGTGGGTGCGCAGCAGCGGCCGTGCCGACGCTTCGGCTGCCGGGAGCGCGCGGGTGTCGGACGGGGTGGTCATGGCAGGCGGATCTCCTCACGGATCAAGCCGCCGTGCGCACGCACCGGGCACGGCGACGGGCTTCCGGCGGAACGGTGAGGGCCCCGTTCGCGCCACGAGAGTAGAGCATGCGGACAGACCTCCTGGCCGGTCGCAGCACGACCCCCGGCCGCGGCGGGGCGACTGTGCGGAGATGTTGTGAGCAGCCCCGGCGGAACGTCATATGTGCCCCGTTCCGCGGCAGTTGACAAGGACACACATGGTTGACCAGTGACAGGAGGCGTCCTACATTCGCACGGGACTGCCCGTTGATCCACAGGCGGAGACGCAGTCGTTGCCGAGGAGAGAAGGAGATCAGTATGAGCGTCGACACCCTGATCCACCCGACCGAGGAAGAACTGCGCGCTGCGGCGATCGACGAACTCGACGAGTTCGACGGCGATGCTCCGATGCTCATCGAGAACATCGACTTCGCCTGACGAAGCCGAGCACACGTACAACGTGACCGGCGGTTCGGCGGCGGGTTCCGCCCCAGCCGTCGGCACGGTCGCCCACTCGCGATAGGGGAGCCGCCGGTGCCGGGGAGCGCGCTGACTGATCTGCTGGAGGACGGTGGCAGCCTGCGCACGGCCTACCACGCCAGTGAACCCCTGGTTCTGCGTGGTGCCGTCGCCCTCGACGGAGCGCCGCGCATCAGCGACGTCCTCGCGCTGATCGACGGCAGCCTCCTGCGACGCCCCTACTTCTCCGTCCTCCAGGAGGGCCTGGCGCCCTCCGACAGCGAACTCCTCGCGACCCGCACGGTCTCCGGCACCCGCGTCGACGGGTTCATCGACTCCGTCGCGGTGGGCAAGCACCTCGCGGACGGCGCCACCCTCAAACTCAACCAGGTCGAGGACTGGCAGCCCTACATCCGGGAGTTGAACGACGCGCTGAACGCGGTCTTCCCGGCCGAGTCGAAGGGCTTCCTCTTCTACACGCCGGCGGGCAAACGCGGCATGCTCCCGCACCGCGACGGTTCGCGCGTCATCGCGGTCCAGATCGAGGGCGCCAAGGAATGGCACCTGTACGACACGCCCCCGGAGTCGGCGGCCAGCGCCGGCCTGGACGTCGACACCTCCAAGGAACAGGTCGTCGTCATGGAACCGGGCGACCTCCTCTACCTGCCGCACGGCACCGGGCACGCCGCAACAGCGATCGACCGCACCTCCCTGCACATGACGTTCACCCTCACCGAGCCCTTCCCGTCGGCGCTCGTGCAGGCCTTCGTCTCCGAGTGGATCGCCTCCGGCCGGCCCGCCGCGGCCGCCCGTGACGCGGCCTCGCCGCTCGCGCGGGCCGGCGCACTGCTGGCGGACCTCGGCGACTTCGGCTCGCGCGTGGACAGCGCCGCGCTCGTCGACCGGGCCCTGGCCACCGCACGCCTGCGGGATGGATCACGATGACGCGCACCGACCCCCACGCCGAGGTGGACACCGGCCTCGCGAATTGGCTCGCCGGACGCCGGGACGGCCGGACCGCCCACACGGCCCTGTCCGGCGGGATGACGCTGCCGACCGCCGCCGACGTGCTCGGCACGATCGACTGCGGCCTGCTCGCGCACCCCTACCTGGAGGTCTACCGGGACGGCGCCAGACTGCCGGCCGCCGAGGTCTTCACGGCCCGCAAGGTCCAGAACCACAAGGTGAGCGGTTTCATCCACCACCGCAACGTCACCGGGCAGTACCGCGCGGGCGCCACCTTGCGCCTGCCGTCCGTCACCGACTGGCTGGCCGCCGCACGGCCCGCCCTCGACGCCGTCCGCGAGGTGTCGGGCCCGCGCGTCGAGGCGACCGCCTACCTCGCCGCGGCCGGGTCCCCGGTGGCGTACGCCGAGGCAGCCGTGGACGCCGTGGTCCTCGTGTGCTCCGGCAGCGTCGCCTGGCACGCCGGCGAAGCGGACTCCGCCCCGCTGGAGGCTCCGGCCGGCACCGTCGTGCACGCCCCGGCCGGCACCACCCGGGGCGCGGTCGCCGGCGACGACGGGGACTGCCTGCTGCTGGTCGTCGCCGAACGGTGGCCGGCCATGACCGAGTTCGTCAAGGCCCTGCGACAGGCCGGCGCCGCTCACCTGGAGCAGTTGGAGACCCACCGGCGCCACCACCTGATGCCCATCGACCGGAAGGCCGACTGGGTGCTCGGTGAACTCACCCGGTACTTCGCCGCGATGGACCCGGCCGACCTGCTGCGCCTGGCCAACGGCCGCCCCTGACAGGCCCGACCGCCGGCGGCCCGGAACCCCGGCCGCGACCCAAGCCCCGCGCCGGCCGCCGAACGCCGCGCGCCCCGATCACCGGTCGTACAACGGGACCAACGGGAGGACTCCGCGGTGGACCAGAGCCTCGCCCTGCGCAGCCGGTCGCTCGACGAGGTCGAGTGGCTGGCGCAGTCGCTGCTGGAACGGATCGGCATCACCCGTGTCAGTGACGTGACCGACCTGGACGTCCTCGGCATACCCGTCTACCAGTCCGTGCGCCCGCTGGCCGCCCGCGGACTCAACACCGTCACCAGCGGCAAGGGCTACACCCGTCAGGGGGCCAGGGTCTCGGCGATGATGGAGGCCATCGAGCGCCGCTACTGCGAACCCGACGGCCGTCCCGGGGCGCCGGAACCCTACGAGGTCATGTCCGAGCGGATGCCGACGCTCGACCCGCGGCGGCTCGTCCCCCGCCGCGGCCACCGGTGGACCCCGCAGACCCCCACCACCTGGTGGCCGATGCACTGCCTGCGCAACGACGTCGACATCGCGGTGCCCGCGGTCGCCGTCTTCACGCCCTTCCCGCACGAGGGCGGACTGATGTCGTCCAACACCATCGGCCTGGCCGCGGGCAACGACCCCGTCGACGCCACGGTGCAGGCGCTCTACGAGGTCATCGAACACGACTGCACGGCCTTCGGCGAGAAGCTCGGCCTCGGCCACCGGGTGCCGCTCGACACGCTGCCCGACAAGCACCGGGAGGTCGTCGAGCGTTTCGAGCGGGCCTCGATCAGCGTCACCGTCCACGCCTACACCGGCGGGCTGCCCGTCCCCACCTTCTTCGTCACCACCGACGACACCCACGCCCGCGACGGCATGCTGTTCAACGGCGGAGCGGGCTGCCACCTCGACCCGGAGATCGCCCTGATGCGGGCGCTCACCGAGGCCGCGCAGTCCCGCCTGGTCGTGATCGCCGGGGCACGCGAGGACCTGGAGGGCCAGGCGTACCGGCGGCACGCGTCGTACGACGAACTGCGCGACTACCTCCACACATGGAGCGAGGGCCGGCCGTGGCTGCCGTTCAAGGCGATCCCGGACCGCAGCTCCGGCGACAACGCGGTCGACCTCGCGTTCCTGCTCGACATGCTCGGCGAGCACGGCCTGCACCTGGTGCTGCGCACGAGCCTGGCCCCGGAGGGCCTCCCCTTCTCCATCGTCAAGGTCGTGGTGCCCGGCAGCGAGTTCACCCACGTCGACCATCTGCGGGTCGGGGTGCGCCTGCTGAAAGCCCGCTCGGCCGGTCGGCAGGACTGGACGGCGGCATGGCAGTGAAACTGACGGTGTACGCGGGCAGTTCGCTGCTGCCGCAGGACACCGAACGAGCGCGCGAGAGCGCCGAGGCCCTCGGGGTCGACCTGGTCCTGCGGCCGCCGATCGTCCGCGGCGACCTGCTGCGGACCCCGACGGAGGGGAGGTGGAACAACCGCGTCCTCATCCTGGACGGGCAGTTCGGCCAGGACCTCTCGGTCTCCGTCACCGAGGTCCGCGAGTACCTCGGGCGCGGCCTCTACCTCGCCGGCGCCTCGTCCATGGGCGCGCTGCGTGCCGTGGAGTGCCGCACGCTCGGCATGGTCCGGCACGGATGGGTCTGCGAGCAGTACCTCACCGGGCGGGTCGAGGCCGACTCCGAGGTCGCCCTGCTGATGGACCCGGTCACCAGCGCCGCACTCACCGTGCCGCTCGTCAACGTGCGGTGGCTGCTACGGCAGTTGGGTGAGCGCGGCGAGCTGGACGCCGGGACCGCCGCGGCCGCCCTGGAGGTCGCCCGCGGTATGAACTACCGCTCCCGTGTCCCCGAGATGCTCGCCAACGCCTTCCGCCGCGCCCTGCCCGCCGACGCCTCGCATTTGCTGGCACGGCAGTTGGAACCCGACACGATCCCGGAGTGGGACCGCAAACGGCTCGACGGCACCGAGGCCGTGGAGACCGAGTTGCGCGCCCTCGCCCGCTTCCCCCTCCCACGCCTGACCCCGGGCCACGGCGTCGGGCGCCCTGCCGTGGGTGGCGGGGCGGGCGGGGGCCTCCGCCACCGGGGGAGGCGGGCAGGCAGACCTCCGGTGCGCCGAACACGACTCGGAATGCACACGGCCCCCCCGCATCGCACGCCGGACGTCCTCGCCTGATGGGGCGGCTCCACCGGTTCACGCACGGCCGCGTGCTGATGGCGAGGCGGGGATCGCCATCGACACACCGCACCCCTTGACGCTGCCGTTCCTCGGTGGAATGGTACGGCGACGATGGCGACAACGTTGTCAGAGGCCCACGGTCCGCTCGGCGAGCAGGATCACCCGCGTTCCACATCGACGAGTAGACCGTGGCCGTCGACCCGGACAGGTCGTCGCCTCGATCACGCTGCCCTTCGACAAGGACCTCCCTCCGCACCACCCGTCAGGCCCGCACCACGAGAGGCGTCGAACGTGTCCCAGCCACTCCCACCGTCCGCGCCGCTGTTGGTGGAAGGTCTGCCCGGCGCCTCGACGAGCACCCTGAGCGCGCTGGCCGGGCGGCCGGTGCCGCGGCCGGACGCGGACGGGGTGCGGGCGGCCCTGACCGAGGACCACCTCAGCGTGTTCAACCTGACCGGCTCCGCGGTGTCCACAACGGTCGCGGTGCCGTCCGCCGGCACCGAGCGGGTGCTGTTCGAGGGCCGGCAGACGGTCACCTCGGACGGCACCTCGTTGGAGGTCGGCCTCGACGCGGCGTCGGCGGAACTCCTCGCGCCCCGGATGACCCTGAGTCCGCTGACCGGTCGCAGGCTGCCGTCCGGGCTGGTCGCCGAGGTGGTGGACGCTGCCACGGTGCGGCTGTCCGGGGCGTCCTGCCGGGCGCGGGTGGCCGGCCAGGGCCGCAGCGCCGTGGCGACGGTGCGGGGCACCGGCACCGTCCGGCTGACCGGGGCCACCGCGTACCCGGTGGACGACTTGGCGCTGGGCCGGACCGTCTTCCCCACCAACCCGCTGCCCGCGGGCATGTCCGACCCGCGCGCGGCCGTGGACGGCGACCCGCACACGGCGTGGACGCCCGGTCCGAAGGGCCGGATGGTGGTGGATCTGGGCGCCTCGGTGGAGTTCACGGAAGTGAGCGCCGAATGGACCGGCGGCCGTGTCCCGGCCGGCCGGGTGGAGGTCAGCGACGACGGCGTGAGCTACCGCGGCGCGGGCACCCTTTCCGGGCCCGGCCCGCGCCGGAACCTCGGTGTCAGGGCCACCGCCCGCTACGTCGCCCTGGCGACCGACGCCGCCGGCGCCGGCGGGGCGCGCCTGGTGAGCCTCTCCGTGCGCTGACGTGCGACGGGGGTGCCGTGCCGCCGATGGCACGGCACCCTCCCACGCGCAGATGTGGGCCTTCTGGTGGGACTGGCGATCGGTGGCGGCGAGGGGTGAGCGACTCCCCTCGGAGGTGGGAGTCTCCCGACCGCCGGGGCAGCGGCCGGCACGTCCTACAGGGAGCGGCGCCCATATTCCGGTGGGGCGGCCCCCGCTGGGTGCCTGTGCCCTGGAATGCGGGGGGTGGTCCCCATAGGAACGCGGTGCCCGGCGGGCGATGCTCGGACCGTCACGACCACTGTCCCGGCGTGGCCGAGCAGCGGGTGCGGCCGGTCGCGTACCGGTCCGGGCGCATTCGGCGCGGCCCCCGTTTCGGCACCGCACGTACACGAACTCCGTGGAGGCACGCCATGAGCGAGGACCGGGCCGCCGGGGCGGCCGGCGCACAGCCCCCATACGCCTTACCCGCGCGGCCCGTGCGATCCCCGTCGTACTCGGAAAGGATCACGCCGCCCCCGACGGGACGTTCGGCGACGCACACCCCGGTGGGCGTCGAGGACGTGGTCGGCGCCTGTGTCGGCGGCGCGTCGCTGCTGGTGGAGATCGCCGGTGAGCCCGGCAGCGGCAGGACCCGGCTGCTCGGTGAACTCGCCGCTGCCGCACGCGGTCACGGGCTGGTCGTGGCGCACGGCCTCCGGCCGACGCCGTCGGGCCGCGGGGTGGTGCGATGTCTGGACGACCTGGACCGGGCCGGCCCCGAGACGGCGCCCTCGCTGCGGCGGCTGCTGGCGGAGCCTCCGTCCGTGCCGACCGTGATCGCGTACACGGTGTCCACCGGGCACGTGCCGGGCGGGCTGGTGTCCTGCCTCACCGCGGCCGGCGAAACCTACCGGCCGCACCGGATCCTCGTCGAGCCGCTGATCCCCGACGCCTTTGCCGCTCAACTGCCGCCCGGCACCGGTCCGATGCGTGAGGCTCTGCTCTACGAGCTGAGTGGCGGCATCCCGGGCTGGCTCGACGTGCTGGGTCCTCTGACGTCCTCTCAGCTCCGGGAGCTGGCGACCGCCGACCACGCACCGGCCAACGTCCCGCTGCCCGCCCACTGCCCTCAGCTGCGCGAACTCGACGGACTCGCCCCGGAGGAGGTCGAGGCGGCCCGCTGCGCGGCCGTGCTCGGGGATCCGTTCGCGCCTTCCCTGGTGGCAGCCGTCGCCGGCCTGGAGACGGCCGCCGTGCTGACCGTGCTCGACGGACTGGTGGCCCGCGACCTGGTCCGCGCGGCCGATGGGGGAGTGCCCTTGTTCCGGTTCCGCCATCCGTTGCTGCGCACCCTGTTGTACGTCGGAACACCGCCGGGACGGCGCATCACCGCGCACGCGCGGGCCGCGGAAGAGCTGGACCGGGTCGGTGCCCCCCTCGTGCAGCGCGCATCACACCTGGCACGGTCCGCCCCGCAGGGCGACGGCCGGTCCGCGGACCTGCTGGCCCGCGCGGCGATGAGCGTGCTGGACACGCGGCCGGCCGCCGCGGCGTCGTGGCTGCGAGCCGCCCTGCGCATCCTGCCCGAGGACTCCGATTCCCCCGTGCCCGACCAGCGGTTCCGCATCGCGGCGCTGCTGTTCCACGCGGCCGAACGCACCGGGCAGTACGCGGAGTGCCGTCACCTCCTGTCCACGTTGCTGGAGGGTGGGGGCGACGAGGCCACGTCCGCGCCGGGTTCCGGGGGCCTGCTCGGCAGGGCGGTGATCGTGGACCTCCACAGCGGGCTGGAGTCCGGCCTGGGGCGTCACCGCATGGCACGGGCGCTCGTGGACGTCGGCCTCGCGGCCACGCCGCGGCTCGGCGCCGAGGGTGAGCGCCTGCTGTGCCTGCGCTCGGCCGCGATCGCCGCGGTCGAGGGAGACCTGCCCGCCACCCGCGGTCACGTGCGTCGGGCGCTGTGCGGCGCCGCCCCCGTTCCCGAGGTGCTGCGCATGGACGCCGCGGCGACGCTCGCCCTGGCGAACGCGTTGGCCGGCGGTGCGCCGGAACTGCCCGAAGCCGATTGCGGTCCTGGGCCGGCGGCTCCGGCGGGTCCTGACGACCTGTCGGGCCCGGTGTCCGGCCGTGCGGGGGCCGTCGCCGCCGACGGGATCCCGGCGGCCGTCCGGACGGCCGAGGCACTGGGCGACACCGAGCTGGCCGCCAGGCTCGACGCCGTCGCCCGCCTGGGCTGGGTCCTCAACCTGGCGGAGCGGTACGGCGACGCGCTCCGGCTGTTCGCCCGGGCACTCGGGATCGCCCGCCGCACGGGGCGCGTCGCCGCCTTGACTCCGTTGCTGCTCGGCCGCGGCCACGCGTACGCCGCGCTCGGCCGCCTGTCCGCCGCACAGCGCGACGCCCATGAGGCCGAGGAGACGGCGTCCGTGCTCGGCGACGCTGGACACGCCGACTGGGCACGCCTTCTGCGCGCCTGGGTCACCCTGTGGTGCGACGGTCCTGGCGAGGCGGCGGACCTCGCCGACCAGGTCCGGCGGCAGCATCCGGGTCCTGGACCGCTGGGGGAGACGGCGGCCGCCCTGCTGGGCTGGATCCGGCTGGCCCAGGGGCGTCCCGAGGAATGTCTTGAGCTGGTTCTTCCCACCGCCCGGAGCACGGGTCGGCCGATGGCGGCCGGAGTACGGGTGCTGTGGTGGTCGGCGGCGGCCGCGGCGGCCTCGCGGACGGGCGCGGCCTCCGCCGCCCGGGAGTACTCCGCCCTGGCAGCGGACAGCGCGACCGCCTGTTCCTCGGCGGGAGCGCGGGCCGAGGCACTGTGCGCACGGGCCGGGCATGCACCGGACGAGGCCGCCGTGCTGTTGCTCTCCACCGCGGTGGAGCTGTCGGCCGCGGCCGGTCTGGCCGTCCTGGAGTGCCGGGTCCGCATCGAGTTGGCCCAGCGGCTGGTCGCGGTGGGCAGGCTGGAGGACGCCGCCACCGAGGCGGGCCGGGCGAAGGAGCGGGCCGATCGGATGGACGCCCGCTGGCTCCGCGCGGTCGCCGTGGACGCCCAGCGCAGGATCGGGGCCTGCCGGCCGCGCCGCACGTCCGTGCCGCAGGATCCCCGGGGGCCGGTGGAGGAGGTGCTGTCGACGCGGGAGGAACAGATCGTCGGCATGGTCTGCCGGGGGATGTCCAACAGGGAGGTGGCCGGTGCGCTGTACGTCTCCGTGAAGACCGTCGAGGCGCACCTGACCAGGATCTTCCGCAAGACGGGGGCCCGTTCACGGGCCACCCTGGTGGCCGCCTTCGCCGCGGCGCGGCCGGTCCAGGTGTGACACCGTCCGGGCCGCCCGCCGCCCGCACCGTCGGGGCCGGACGGCTCGCTCAGCGGACCGGGACCTGGAGGGGGGCGTTCCAGTGGCCGACGAGGGCGGCGTACCCCGGGTGGGCGGCCAGGAGTTCGCCGTGGCTGCCGAACGCGTGGCCGTCCGTGTCCAGGATCAGCACCCGGTCGGCCCTGGCGGCGCTGCTCAACCGGTGGGCGACCACGACGAGAGTGCCCGGGCGGCGGGCGAAGGCCGACTCCACCAGGGCCTCGGCGGCGGGGTCGAGGTGGCAGGTGGCCTCGTCCAGGATCACCAGCCGGGCGGACGAGGCGTACACCCGGGCCAGCGCGATCAGTTGGCGCTCCCCGCTGGACAGCGTGCCCGCCGGATCCGTGAGTTCGGCGTCGTAGCCGCCGAGCCGGGCCGTCAGCGGGCCCAGACCGACCGCCGCGGCGGCCCGGTCCAGCGCGTCGTCGGAGGCGTCCGGCGCCAGGTAGGCGATGTTCTCCCGCAGGGTGCCGGGGAAGACGTACGCCTCCTGCGGCACCAGGGCGACCGACGCCGCGCGTTCGGCCCCGGGCAGCCCGGCGACCGGCCGCCCGCCGACCGTGACCCGGCCCGCGTCCGGTCGCCCGATCCCCGCCAGCAGTCCGGCCAGCGTCGACTTGCCCACGCCGCTGGGCCCGACCAGGGCGAGGTGGGCGCCCTCGGGGACGGTGAAGGCCACGTCGCGCAGGACGGGGGCGGAGTGCGGACCGTAGGCGAAGGTGAGCCCGCGGACGGCGAGATCCGCGTCGCCGGTGCGCCGGGGACCTTCGACCCAGCCGGTCGGCCGCGTCGGCTCCGTCGGCTCGGGCCCGGCCGATGTGGCCGCGAGCCGGTCGGCGAGCACGCGAATCTGGGACCAGTAGCCGGCCACCGACCCGGTCATCTGCTGGAGGGCCGGGATCAGGTAGGCGGTGACGTAGCTGACCGCGCCGATCACGTCCCCCTGCGACACCGTCCCCTCACGCACCAGGGACGGCCCGGCAAGGAGCAGACCCAGGACCGGGAGCTGGCCGCCGACCAGGATCACCGGGACGCGCAGTGCGTTCGCCCAGGCCACGGTGGTCGCCGCCCGGGCCGAGGCGTCGGCCGCCCGGTGCACCTCGGCCATCGCTTCGCGACGGGCCCCGATCGCCGCCACGTCCCGCGCCGCCGCGACCACCGAGCCGGTGGCGGCGGCCACCTTTTCCTCCGCGAGCAGGAAGGCGGTCCGGCGCCGGATGAGGGCGCGCATCGCCGGGACGAAGACCGCCACGGCCGTCAGCAGCGGCACCGCCACCACGAGCGCCATCCGCGGGTCGAGGGAGGCCAGCCCGAGCAGCGCGGCCAGCAGGTTCGCCGCGAGCGGCAGCGCCGTCCGCAGCAGCGCGGCGACCGTGCCGCGCACCCCGTCCACCTGGCTGCTCAGCCGGGTCACCCCGGCGGCGTCGGGGCCGGCCCCCGGCAGTCCCTCGTCCACCGCCCGGCGCAGCGCCCCGCGCACCACCCGGCGCACCAGCTCGTCCCGCATCGGCTCGACGATCGCGGCCAGCGGGTCGAACACCGCCCGCTGGGCCGCCGCGCGTACGCCGTACAGGGCGGCGATTCCCGTCAGCCAGAGGATTCCGACCGTCGGCCGGCCGGTCAGGAAGCCGTGGTCGAGAGCGGTCGCCAGCATCCGGCCGGAAGCCAGCGCCGGCGCAGTCTGGACGGCCGACCAGCCCAGCGCCCGGACCTGCGACCGCCGGGAGCCGGCCGTCGCCTCCCGCAGCAGCCGCAGCCCCGGGTCACGCCTCACGATGCCCGGCATACCGCCCCCTGGCCATGTCGTCGTCCGTGGCGTCGTTCACGACGTCATCGGTCTCCCCGGTACCGCCTTCGGCCCCGTCCGCGGCGAACACCGCCCGGTACGCGGGGTCGTGCCACAGCTCGGCGTGCGTCCCGCGGGCCCGGACCCGGCCGCCGTCCAGCCAGACCACCTGGTCGCAGCGGACGGCGGTGGCCACCCGGTGGGCCACCACGATCCGGGTGCGCCCGGCGAGCGCGCCGGTGACCGCCGCGCTGACCTCGGACTCGGTGACGGTGTCCAGGCCGGAGGTGGCGTCGTCCAGCACATAGACCCGGGCCGGGCGGGCCAGGGTCCGGGCCAGCCCGAGCCGCTGGCGTTCGCCGCCCGACAGGGCCACCCGCTCCAGCGGGGTGTCGTAACCGTCGGGCAGTCTCCGGACGAAGCCGTCCGCCGCGGCGGCCCGCGCGGCGGCGTGCACGGCGGACCGGGACAGCTCGGGCCGTCCGTACGAGATGGCCTCGCGCACGGTCCCGCCGAGCAGCGCGGGCCGTTCGAAGGCGTAGGTGACCGCGGAACGCAACCCGTCCTCCGTCAGCTCCCGGACGGGGCGGCCGTCGAGCAGCACCTCTCCTTCGTCCGGGTCCGCGAGCCGTCCCGGGAGCCCGGCGAGCGCGCTCTTGCCCGAAGCCGTGCGGCCGACGAGCGCCACGCAGGCGCCGGCCGGGATGTCCAGGTCGATCCGGTCCAGCACCGCCCCGCCCGGTCGGCCGGGGCCCTCGGCCCCGCCGGCCCGGACGGTCACCCCGCGGAAGGCCAGCGCGCCCGCCCCCCGGCCGGGGGCCTCGGCCCCGTACCGGACGGCCGGGTGCGTGAAGGTCCCGGCGAGGCGGCCCGCGGCGGCCCGCGCCTGGGCGAGCGTGAAGAACACGTCGATCTGCTGCACCGCCGGGAAGGCGAGCTGGAGGTAGCCGGCCACCGCCACCAGCTCCGCCGGCGAGAGCCGTCCGTCGACGACGCCGAGGCCCGCCAGGGCGAGCACGACCGCCTCGGTCAGCGAGATCAGCAGGCCGAACTGCCAGACCGTGCCCTTCTGCAGCCGCCAAATCCGGTACCCGGCCGCGGACACCTCCCGCAGCGGTACGAGCACCCGGACCACCTCGCGGTCGAGCGTGCCCGCGGCCCTGATGGTCCGGGCCCCGGTGAGCGCGGCCAGCAGCCGGCCGGCGATGTTCGACTGGGCGGCCAGATAGCCGCCGAAAACCTGTGTCACCCGTCCCACGAAGCGGCGGGCGATCAGCGCCGTCAGTGGCACGGCCAGCAGGAACGCGAGTCCGCAGCGCCAGTCCAGCCACCACAGGGCGGCCAGCGCCGCGGCCGAACCGGCCACCGTCACACCCCATTCGGCCACCGCGACCGGCAGCGCCCCGGCCTGCTGCGCGGCCTGGGTGACCTGGGTGACCGCCTCGCCGGCCGGCACGGGTGAGCGCCCGCCCAGGCCGAGCAGGTGGCCGACCGTGCGCAGTCGCAGCCAGCGGGTCCCGTACGCGGCGCAGGTGGCGCCGAGCGGGGCCATCACGGTGTCGCAGACCGCGGCGCCCGCCATCACCGCGCCCCAGGTCAGCGCCGGGCCGGTGCTGCCGCGGCCGTGCAGCACCGCGTTCACCGCGGCGGCCAGCAGGGCGGGCAGGGCCAGGGAGGCGGCGGTGCGCAGCACCGTCAGGGCGATCAGCAGGGACAGCCGCCCGCCGGTGTGCCGGACGGCCCCGGCCAGCAGCCGGCCGGCGCCCCGCAGGCGGTGGCCGCCCGCCGGCCCGTGTTCGTTCCTCGTCATGCGGTCGCCTCTCTTCCCTCACCGCCCGGAGGTCCCGAAGTCCCTCATGAGACGGGGGAGGGACGCCGCCACTGCTCCGGCGCCCCTCCCGCGTCCGCTGATCAGTCAGTCGGTGTTCGTGAAGGCCGGAAGCCGGTCCTCACGATCTCCTCCTGGCCGGTCAGTCGGCCGTCACTCCGGTCCACGTGCAGGTCCAGGTGCACTCCATCTCGAGGGCGTCCTCATTACCGGGCAGCGTCTGCAGGGCGTCGAGGTCGAGTTCCATGGTTTCCTCCTGGTTGGTCGGTCGGTCAGTCGGTCAGTTAGTGCAGTGGTTCAGTGGGTCAGTCGGTCCACGTGCAGGTCCAGGTGCACTCACCCTCGAGGGCGTCCTCACTACCGGGCAGCGTCTGCAGGGCGTCGAGGTCGAGCTCCATGGTTTCCTCCTGGCTGGTCGGTGTACGTGCGGGTCCAGGCGCGGTCCACGTCGGTGGTGTCCTCACCACCGGGCAGCGCCTGCGGGGCGTCGGGGTCGATGCCCAGGGGTCTCACCGGGTTCAGCCGGTGGACGAGCAGGTCGGCCCACCGCAGGTGAAGGTGCACATCGCCTCGGTGGTGTCCTCACTACCGGGCAGCACCTGCAGGGCGTCGAGGTCGAGCTCCATGGTTTCCTCCTCTCAGGGTGTCGTGAGGTCCGGGGCGGCCGCGCTTGCCCTGCCGGGCACGCGGTCGGGTCTACCTCCGGGGCTGGGGGCGGTCCGCCATCCAGGGACGCGGGCCTCCGTGGTCGAGCCGCAGGAGGAAGCTGATGACGCCGGCGGTTCCGGTCTGGTAGCCGGCGGTGAAGGAGGTGCCGAGCTCGTCCGGGACGAGGCGCAGGCCTCCCACGACGGCGTGCCGTGCGTACAGCACCGTGGCCAGGTCCTCGGCCCAGGCGCGGTACGGGCCGTCCGGGCAGGCAGCCGCGAGGTCGAGCAGGAACTCGCCGTCCCCCGCGACGCCGTGGCAGACGGCGGTCGGAGCGGTCCAGGCGGCGGCGCGGACGGCCTGGGCCGCCTCCCGCGCGAGCGTGAGGTGGCGTTCCTCGCCGGTGGCCTTCCACAGCCGCAGCAGGAAGGTGCCGACACCGGAGGACCCGCTGCACCAGTGGTAGATCAGCCCGGTGCCGGGCTTCTCGTCCAGGTCGGCGCGCCAGCGGGCACCGACCTGGACGCGTTCGGCCTCGGCCGCCAGAGTCTCCCCGGCCGTCACCGCCAGGTCCAGGGCGGACCCCTGTCCGGTCGCGTCGGCCGCGGCCAGCAGGAACGCGCCGATCCCCGCGACGCCGTGCGCGAACCCGAGGTGCCGGATGCCCGCCAGCTTGGAGTCGAAGTCCGGGGGCACCTGCCAGATCACCCGGTCCGCGGTCCGGTCGGCCGCCGCGACCAGCGAATCGGCGCACTCCGCGATCCGCTCCAGGAACTCCGGCCGCCCGGTGGCCTGCCAGAACTTGAGGTGGACCAGCCCGCAGCCGGCGGCCCCGTGGCAGATGTCCGAGTTGGGCCACACCACCGGGAGCGAGAGCGCCAGGTCCTCGGCGTGCCCGGCGAGCGTGTCGTCGCCGAGGTGCCGCGCGGCGTCGTACAGCGCCCAGGCGGTGCCGGAGCGGCCGAAGTAGAGGCCGGGCAGCAGTTGCGGCGCATCCGTGCGGTGCCGGTCGATCCAGTCCGCGACGCTCCGGACGGCCGCCCGCAGCTCCGGACGGTCCAGCGCCCGATCGGCTCGTACGAGCACGCCCAGCACGCCGGCCGCGCCGTACTGCACGTTGCACGGGTCGGTGGTGTCCCCGAACGCGCTGCCGGACCAGAGGCGTTGGGCGGGGCCCTCGGGATCGGCCATGTCCCTGAGGATGTGGGCGAGGCCGTCGTCCACCAGCCCGGCCCGGGTCTCCCGGTCCGCGGTGGGGCGGTCGGGGCTGCCGCCGGAGATCCAGGTGGGGACCGGCGCGCCCCGCGTCCCGGTCTCCGCGGTGTCGGCCGGCGCACCGTCGGGTGTCCCCGCCCCGCCCGCGCGGGTTGCCGCGTCCGCGAGGAAGGCGGCCAGCCGGTCCAGGGTCCAGCGCTCCTCGGGGTCTTCCGCCATCAGGCCGAGGATCGCCGGGGTGAGCAGCCTGGCGGCCGGACGCTCCTCGCCGAGCAGGGAGAGCACGCGGGCGATGCGCTCGCCGGCCGGGCGGCGGGCGGGCTGGCCTCCGGGCCGCGCGGCGCCGGCGGGGTACTGGCCGTCCGGGGCGAAGGCGGGCGGTATCCCGGTGGCGAGGAAGTACAGCATGCCGCCGAGGGAGTAACGGTCGACCTCCGTGCCGTACGCGGGCCCGATCCGCGGCTCCGTGGTCTGCTCGGGCGCGCCGAACCCGGGCGTGTGGACGCGCAGGATGCACGTGCCGGGGGTGGTGGCCCACTCGGCGTCGATCAGCACCAGCCGGCCCTCGGGCGTGACCATGATGTTGTTCGGCGTGAAGTCCTGGTAGACGACGCCTCGCTCGTGCACGGCGCCGAGCAGCGCGCACAGCTTCTGCGCCAGCGCCAGCACCTGGGGGACGGGAATGAACCCCGGGTCGGCCCGCCGCTCGGTGACCCAGCGGGTGAGCGCCTGCCCGGGCACCAGGCTCTGGACGAGGAAGGCGTGGCCGTCCTCCTCGAAGGAGGCCACCAGTTCGGTGGACAGGCCGGTGAGCGTCGCGAGGTTGGCCGCCTCTCGGCGCAGGCGGGCCCGGGCGTCCTCGCCGGTCACGTTCGCCGCCGCGTGCGCGCGGGCCTGCTTGACGATGACCTCGGCCCCGGTGTGCTGGTCCAGCGCGCGGTACACCCCGCCGCGGGCCGAGTGGCGGACCGCCTCCCGTACGACGAACCGGTCCGCCAGCAGCACGGGCTTGGCGCCCTGCGCGGCGGCCGGACGCCCCGGGTTCCCGGGGAACGGCAGCTCCGTCCAGGGCGGCGGGCTGAACCACGCCTTTCGGTGGTCCTCGACCAGTGTCCCGTCCGGGGCACGCAGGCGTACGTCGAAGGAGCCGTCGTTGCCCAGCACCCGGACGCCTCGGAAGGCGCCGTAGCGGTAGTGCACCAGGCTGCCCTTGCGGTAGGGGCGGTCGGAGAGGATGGCCGGGCCGGCCAGCCCGGCGGTCGCGTCGTCCAGGAGGGGGGCGAGCTCGCGCAGTTGGTCGTCGTCCCGGGGGTACGCGGTGATGATCTTTCCGCATTGCGCGCGATCGTAGTTGCCGGAGGTCATCGCCTCGACGGTCTGCAGGTCCCGGGCGGTCTTGAAGGCGCATCCGGCCTTCACCAGCACCTCGGCGGCCCGGTGCAGGACCTCCGGTGCGGACAGCCGGGTCGCCGAGACGTGCAGCTTCCATCCCTGCACCCGGCGCTCGTGCTCCGGCGGGGTCGCCCGGCACCAGACGCCGTCGTCCTCGACCCGCCAGTCCGGCTCGTCCAGCGCGGTGAGCACGGAGCGCACCACGTCCCCCAGAGAAAATGTGAGCACGAGAACCCACTCCCAACGCCCGGCCGACGAGCCGGACACCCGGCTCACGAACGGCTCCACTCTGTCCGCGCCCGCCCTCACCGAGCATTGGGGGAATCCCTACGTCCGACCCTGTAGGGATATGGGACCTCTGGGACGTGTGCGTCCTGACAGCCCGTTTGGGGCCGGCTTCACCGGAGGAGGAAACTGATCAGCTGTGAGCAACTACGAGCCGACCGGCTCCCTCGGCGAACAATTGCTGCAGAAGCAGCTCGGCACCACCGAACGAGCGGCGGACTTCTACGAACGTCAGGTGCACCCCCACCTGACGCCCGCCATGCGGGAGTTCATCGCCCGGCAGACCATGGTCTTCCTGTCGACCGCCGACTCCCAAGGAGCATGTGACAGCAGCTTCCGCTCCGGGCCCCCGGGATTCTGCGTGTGCCTCGACGACCGCACGCTCATCTATCCCGAGTACCGGGGCAACGGTGTGCTGGCCAGCGCCGGCAACATGACGGAGAACCCCCACCTCGGCGTACTCTTCGTGGACTTCACCCACGATCACATAGGCCTGCACGTCAATGGCACCGTGCGACTGCTCACCGACCACGATCTGCGCTCCGCTTACCCCCACCTGCCGAGCGACACCGCCCCGGGCCGCCATCCCCACTTCTGGGTCCGGCTCACGGTCGAGGAAGCCTACGTCCACTGCTCCAAGCACATCCCCCACCTGGAGCCGGCCCCACGTCCGCGCCCCGGTTCGGACCGGATCCGCCCCAAGGACAACGCCTACTTCATCGAGTCCGCCCCCTCCCACCGAGCCTCCGACGCGGCAAGCGCCGTCTCCGAGCTGCCCCGGCGGTGAAGGGTCCGGCCTTCCCGCGCCTCCCCGGAACGTGGTGCGGCAGGCCGATCGAACCGCCAGACTCGCGGGCATGACGCCCGAGATCACACGCATCAACCCCGCCCAGCTCCACAGGACATCGGGGTATCACCACATCACCGTCGTGGAGGCGGGCCGAACGGCGTTCCTGGCGGGACAGGGCCCGCTCGACCCCTCGGGGGAACTGACGGGTCCGGGCGATCTCGACGCCCAGGTCGACCAGGTGGCGGCCAACGCCCTCGTCGCCCTGAGCGCGGTGGGCGCCCGCCCGGATCACGTCGTCCGCTCGGTGATCTATGTGGTCAGCGACGACGCCGCGGTTCTGGGTGCCGCCTGGAGGCGCCTGACCGGATCGGTCATCGGCGCGGCGTTCACCACCGCGAGCACGCTCCTGGGGGTCGCCCAACTCGGCTGCTCCGGGCAGCTGATCGAGGTCGACCTCACCGCGGCCCTGCCCGGGTAGCCGCCCGGCCGGTTCGTCAGCCGCCGACCGTCACGACGGGGTAGGGCCAACACCGCGGGCCGCAGCAGGACTTGGGGAAAGATCACCCTGACGGGCCGATGCCGGTAGTACGGTAACCTTCGCAATTGTAGGCGAGGGACGATGGAGCAATACCATGCATGATGCGCCGGCCGATAGGGAAGCCCTCCGGCACCGTCTTCGACATGTCCGATGGATTGGCGGCGGCAGCGGCGGAGGAAAGTCGACCATCACCCGTCATCTCGCCGCTCGGCATGATTTGGCCATTTACGCGACCGATGACGTCATGCTCGACCACGCAAAGCGCAGCACACCCGAACAGGCTCCTGAATTAAGCCGATTCATGACGATGAGCATGGACGAGCGTTGGCTGAGCCAGTCGCCCGAGGCGATGCTGGAGACTTTCCACTGGTTCCGCGGCGAGGCGTTCGACCTGATCGTCGATGATCTGCTGGCCCTGACGCCGTCGGAGCCCGGGGTGATCGCGGAGGGATTCCGCCTGCTTCCCCACCTCGTGGCACCGCTCCTCGCCGACCCGGGCCACGCGGTCTGGCTGCTGCCCACGCCCACGTTCCGTGCCGCGGCGTTCGACAGCCGCGGCACGATGTGGCAGATCCCGAACTCGACGAGCGACCCGCACCGCGCACAGCGCAACCTGCTCGAACGCGACCACATGTTCACCGAGCGCCTTCGCCGCGAACTGGTGGATCTCGGGCTGCCGTTCGTCGAGGTCGACGACCAGTTCGACGAGGCCGAACTGACCGACCGGGTGGGCACGATGCTGGGACTGTGACCCTGGCGGGGGCGGCGCCCTACGCGGCTCCGGCCGCGGTGACCATGTTCTCCAGTGCCGCCTCCGCTATCCGCCGCCCGATCTCCGCGGAGGCGTTGGCGTTCTGGAACACGACGCCGTCCTCGGTCTGCAGGTTCTCCGGCATCGGCACCACGCTGTGCCGCAACTGCCCCGCACCCGCCGGATACGCTCGCAGCAGGTCCGCCCGCACGAGACGCGGGCTCGCGTGCATCATGAGGCTGGTCTCGACCATGGCCGCGTGGTGATCCTGCGAACGCGGGGTCCCGGTCTCGCGGGCGATGTCGTTGCGGAGGCTTTCGGGCGTGTAGTCCCACCAGGCACCCGAAATCACCTTCATGTCCGGGGCGCCGTCCGCGAATTGCTGGACGGCGTCCAGCACGAACGGAACATTCGTGTACGCCGCCTGGACGATGTTGATGCTCCGGAAGCCCTCGCGGTAACACGCCTTGAGCAGATCGCCGACATGACGTGTGAAGGTCGTCGCGCTGAGGTCGAACACCCCGGGGAACTCTCCGCCCATGCGCTGGGGATTGGTCCGGTACCCGTAGGTGAGCGTCGGCAGCAGGACCCCGGATATCCGGTCGGCCAGCTGCCGGGCGAAATACTCCGCGATAATGGAGTCCGTGGCGAGCGGGAGATGCGGACCGTGGGGTTTTATCGCGCCGATCGGCAGCACCACCGTCGACCCGAGGACCGATGCGTCGAGTAGTTGCTGCCAGGTCAAGTGGCCGAGCTCCATCAGAGTGCGCTCCTGTCCGGTACGGCGCGAGCCGGCCGGGACCGGGGATCGCCCTGGCCGGCAGGTGCGTTCCCCCGTCCGTCGACCGGACGCGCGTCGGTAGGTCTTCCTGTCGATGACGGGCGCGGCGGGCCGCCGCGACGACGGCCCGCCGCGTCGGTTCACGCTCCGAAGAAGGGCGCACCGGACAGCAGCTCGGATTCCCGGCCGTCGACGCCGCGCGGGATGTCACCCTCGAGCCCCACGCGGTAGAGCACGCGGTCGTAGCCGAGGTGACCCGCGTCGGCGATGGCGAGGTGGGCACTGGAGCGGTTGTCCCAGAACGCCACGCTGCCCACCTGCCAGCGGAAGCGCACGGTGTACTCGGGCCTGGTGGCCTCCTCCCACAGCAGTTCCAGGATCTGCTCGCTCTGCCGCGGGGTGTAGCCGCGCACCTCGCGCGGTCCGTCGGTGAAGCCGGGACTGATGAACAGCGCCCGCTCACCGGTCTCGGGGTGCACGCGCACGACGGGGTGGAAGGCCTCCAGCCAGTCGACGCCGACGCGCTGCCGGCCCGCCTTGCTCCGAGGGACGAAGGCGTGCCTGGCGTCGAGGGTGTCGGCGAAGTCCTTGAGCCCCTGAGGGAGGTTCTCGTAGGCCGCGACGAGGTTGGTGAACGCCGTGTCGCCACCGTAGGGCGGCAGGATGTCCGCACGCAGGATCGCCGCCGCGGGCGGGTTCACCAGCGCGGTGACGTCGGTGTGCCAGCTGCCGTCGTACGAGGTGCGCTTGCGGCCCACGCGCCTCTCGAACCGGCGGCTGTCGATGGGCAGGATCTCCGGGAAGCCCTCCGGCGCGTTGTGCTCGTGCGGATGGGCCGGGGTGACCTTGCCGAACAGCCGGGCGAACGCGACCTGCTCGGCGTGCCCGATCTGCTGGTCCCGGAAGAAGACCACCTTGTACTTCAGCAGCGCGGCGCGCACCTCGGCGACGGTGGCCTCATCGAGTGGGCCGCGCAGGTCGATGCCGCTGATCTCGGCGCCGATGTAGCCCGAACTGGGTGCGATGTCGAGCCCGACGGACGTACTGGTCCCCGGTGCCTGGGTCATGACGATTCCTTTGGGTTGACGGCGTTGATCGGGTAGGGCGGTCAGGCGGTCCGCTGGTGCCGGCGCCGACGAGAGGCGGCGGCCCGGAGCGGATGTCGTGGGCGTTTCGCGGCAGGCGGCGGTGAGCGCACGGGCGGCGCGGCCCGCTCCCGGCGGCGGACACCGCGGCTACGGGGCGCTTCCGGTCAACCGGTGCACGGTCTGCGGCGGCACGGCGGACACCCGGTAGACCGATACCCGGCCCCGGTCGGCTCCGTAGACGTCCGCCGGAAGGGTCAACTCCCAGACTGTTCGCCCGCTCGGCGTCAGCTCGAACACCTTGCCCAGCGCGGAATGGGTGACCAGGATGTTCCCGCCGTCCAGCACCTGGCAGCCGCCGGCCAGGGGGCAGAAGAACGTGTCGGGCGGATCGGCCGACCACGTCCAGTCCACCTGACCGGTCACGGGATCGACGGCGACCAGGCGCGTCCAGCCGCGGCGGGCTCCGTTGTCGAAGACGAGTACCCGCCCGTCCGGCATGACGGAGGGCTGATGCGGCCCGGACAGCTCGGTGTGCCCCCACGACCACCGGACGACGCGCCGCACGGGATCGATCACCGCCACCGTGTCGAGTTCGCGCATGCAGACCAGCAGGTCCCCGGCCCCCCACAGTCCGCGCGGATGCTCGTCGACGACTTCCAAGGTGTTCGTGTGCAGGACGTCGCACGGCGAGCCGGACAACGAACGCAGCCGGCGGATCGTCCACCACTGCTCGTCGCCCGGGACGTCGCGCCCGCGGGTCGCTCCCATCTCCCGCGCGACGTCCGCGAGTACGTCGTCGCTGGTCGCGCGCCGGAACGCGGTGGCCCGCTGATCGACGATCCGGTCCACCCGTGCCCGCAGTGCGGGATCCGTTCGGAGCACGTCGTACAGGGAGACCTCGGTCCGTACGACTCCGCGGTCGTCGATCCTGGTCACCAGGTTGTCCAGGACGACGTGCGGACCTCCGGCGAGGTCCACCCGGCGCGGAGCCTCGCTCAGCACGAGCACGTCGGAGCCCGACAAGGCCAGGTCGTGGTGGGCCGCGACCTGGCACGACCAGAGGAGGCCGGAGTCGGGGGACAGCTTGAGCAGTGCGCGCAAGGGGACGACGGCGAGGAGATTTCCCTCCGCGTCGGCCTCGACGTGGTTCCATCCCCGCATGCTTCCCGGGGGTTTGTCGTCGGGATCGGGCTGGAAGGCGGAATGGCTCCAGGTATGGACGGTGTGGCCTTTGGCGTCGGCCAGGTACGCGATAGGGTTCGGGTACCGGGACGAGGGCGCGAACAGGAGTCCCGCGGACGGATCGTGCACTGCCATCGACAATCCCTCTCTACTGAGAAGTCAGACTTCGAGCCCCGAGCGGAACGTGATGATTTCCAGCGGTTCTCCCCGTGGGTCCGAGCACGGCCGCGCCCCGACCCTCGTCGTCGTCTCCGGGCGTCCCGGCTCCGGAAAGTCGACGTTGGCGACGGTCCTCGCGCGACAGCTCGGCTGGCCCTTGATCTCCCGCGACGAGATCAACAACGGAATGAAGCATGTCCTGGGAGCCTCCGTGAGCAAGGAAGGTCTCGCCGAGAAGACTTTCGACGCGTTCTCCGACCTTTTGCGTCTCATGGCTTCGCAGAAGGTCTCCTTCATCGCCGAGGCCGCTTTTCAGGGAACCCGGTGGAAACGCGCACTGGATCCGGTACTGCCCGAGGTCGATGTCCGCCTCATACGATGTGTCGTGGATCCGCGGCTCGCCCAGGACCGGGTGCGGATCCGCAAGGGTCTGGGCGCGCCGTCCGTCCCGCCGTCCGTTTCCGTGTTCGACCCGCTCTCGCTGCCGGCACCGTCCCTGACCGTCTCCACCCTCGACGGATACGATCCCGCTCTCACGGAGATCGCCGCGTTCGCCCGTTCCTGAGGGAAGGGCTCCCGCCGCACCGCTCCGGCGTCCGGCGGGCCGGTCGGACACACCGTGGACCGTTGTCATGGGAGGCCGCCCCGGCCCGCGATCACGACGTCGTCGAGGCTGCGGACGGCGCATGTGCGCGCGATGTCCCCGTCGGTCGTGGAATCAGTGCGATCGATCCTGCACACCGCCATGCCGATGGATTTCGCTCCCTGACAGAATGTCCGGTCGTCGTCGATGAAAAGGCAGGTGCCGGGGTTCGATGTATTCAGGCGTCGCAGCGCAGTGGAATAGATTCTGCTGTCGGGCTTACGGTGACCCACCTGGAACGAAAGGACAACGTCGTCAACATGGTGATGCGGTTTCAATCGATCGAGGAGGAAGGCGGCGGAAGGGGAACAGTTGCTCACCAGGCCGACGGGAATTCCATTCGCTCGCACCCGGGCGACAAGCCGGAGAGCGTCCGGGTAGTAGTCACCGCGTACCGTGAGAATCCGGCGCTCGAACCCCACCAGATCCCGTACCTGACTTTCGGTCAACAGCAGGTCGCCGGCCTCCACCACGGCCGTGAGTTCGGCGGTCGCGTCGGGGTAGACGCCGGTGTTGCGATCCTGGCGTGTGACCCGGTAACCGTGGAGCAGCCGTTCCGCCGGTACTCCGGCCCGCTCGGCCATACTCCGGCGGATCTCTCCCGACGGGCAGTTCACCATGGTCCCGAAACAGTCGATGAGCACCGCGCTCACCCGTTCTCCGTCCATGCGCGCCACGCTCACTCCTTCCTGTTCGTCGGTCATGGGCAGCGCGCTAGGCGACGGTGCGCAGCAGTGCCGGGATGGTGAGTCGCCGGCGCCGGGCCAGCGCGGCCGCCGCCAGGGGACAACCGAGCAGCACGACGGTGCCGCCCATCGCGATGCTCCACTGGCCGCCGAACAGTTGCGCGATCGCACCGTGCAGCAGCGAGCCCAGGGACGTCGCGGTCAGCAACGCCAGCATGTAGAGCGACAGCACACGGCCGCGCATGTCCGGTGCCGCGCTCAGCTGGACCATGGAGTTGGCCGCCGAGGCGATCACGGACGTCGCGACGCCGACCGGGATCAGCGTGACCAGCAGGATCAGGTAGTCGGGCGCGGCGGCCACCACCAGCAGCAGCGCTCCGAATGCGCACGCGGCGCCCAGGAGGACGCCGACCCTCGCGGCACCGAGTTTGATCGAGGTGAAGGCGCCGAGGAGCGCGCCGATCGCCAGCGCGCCCATCAGCGCCGCGTAGGCGATGGCGTCGAGGTCGAACCGTTGCCGCACCAGGACGGGCAGCACCACCAGGAAGCCCTGCCCGAACGACGCCGTGATGGTCACCACGACGATCGGCAGGATCACCGTCAGGCGGGTGCGCACGTAGGCGATGCCGAAGGTGTTGCGCCGCCCATTGGCCTCGTCGGCCGGTGCGCTCAGCGGATGGAGCCGGTCACGACGGACCAGGCCGATGCAGACCAGCATGATCACGTAGGAGACCGCGTTGACGACGAACATCGCGCCCAGGCCGAAGGAGGCGATCGACAGCCCCGCGACGGTGGGCCCGAGGAACGCCGCGATGTTGTAGGCCGACACGCTGAGCGTGACAGCGACGGGCAGGAGGGTTCGCCCGGTCAGCCGAAGGAGGTACGCCTGCCGGGCCGGCTGGTCGAACGCCACGGCGGTACCGAGCACCACCGCGAAGAAGTAGAGGTGCCACAGCCGGATCTCCCCGGCGATGACCAGGAATCCGACACCGGCGGCCGCCAGCGCCAAACAGGTCTGGCAGGCCGCCATCGTCGTGCGGTTCGAGTACCGGTCGGCCCGCCGTCCGCCCAGAGCGCCGAGCAGGATCACCGGAACCGTCTGCAGGACGACCAGGAATCCCAGGGCCACACCGTTGTTGTCGCTGAGCTGGAGCACCAGCCAGTCCTGGGCGATCCGCTGCGCCCACGTCCCGCAGTTCGACGTGATCTGCCCGAAGAACATCAGGCTGTAGTTGCGCTGGTGGAAGAGCCGGGGGATCTGGGACAGCGTGGTGGCGGGACCGCGGGCGACCGTACTCACTGGTCGGCCCGCTGGAAAACGTCGTCGAGCTGGACGGTGGTGGGCGGGCTCTTCGTCGCGAAGCTCTCCGCGAGGACGTCGAGCGCTTCGTCGAACAGCGCCCGGGGCACTCCGGCACCCGTGCTCGCGAGGTCGTTGGAGCGGGAGTCCAGAGCCGCGAGCCACCCCCGGGCCGCGAGCACCAACTCGTCGTCGACCGCCCACCGCCGGTAAAGACGCGCCCGGGTACGGGAGATGGGGCTGTCCCGGTCCGCTTCACCGTGCTGGACCAGCCCGCAGTCGTCGGCGACCTGGTGGTAAACGGTCGTCACACGGTTGACGTGGGAGAATTCGAATCCGAGAGTATGCCGCAGGGACAGCCACATGTCCCAATCCTCGCAGTGGCTCAAGGTCTCGTCGAAGCGAACCGCCGAGCCGCTGAAGTTCCTGACGACCACGGATCCGGTGTGGATGTAATTGGCCACCATGAGCATGCTGTCGTCATGCGCGTAGCACTTACGGCGACTCATCGAATGGACGCCGTAGTCCCGCACCGCCGGAAATCTCCGGTCGCTGACGAACGCGCCGGCATAGGCCAGGTCCGCGCCGGTGCGCCGGAGTTCGGCGAGAGCGGCGTTCAGGTGGCCTTCGAGAAACAGGTCGTCGTCGTCGAGGAACGCCAGATGATCACCTTGCGCGGCCTCGACGGCGACGTTCCGGGCGTGAGCGGCGCCGCCGCGTTCGTGGAGGGTGATGGTTCTCGCCGTGACCGCGTCGCCGAAGGAGTCGATCACCGGCCGCACGTCGTCCCCTCCGTCGTTGACCACCACCACCTCGACGGAAGAACCCCCTCGCTGCTGGGCCACGCTGGCGAGAGCCGCGTGGAGCTGGTCGGGGCGATTGCGGGTGGGAATGATGACCGAGACCGACATCAGCCGACAGCCCTCCTGATCTGTGGTGGCGCCAATAAACCGAGGCTCGGGATGTCATCCGCCCGCCGCTGTTCGACGAGCCTCAGGTTGAGGAAGTCCTCCTTGTTCGAGCACCCGAAGGGCGCCGCGCACGCGGCCCACGGCTGCTCCCTGCGCGGCAGGGCGAATCCCTCGTCGAGCACGTTCCCGAGCCGGTCGTGCTGCAGGTCGTAATAGCGGGAGCACCCGTAGACCTCTCCGTCGATACCGATGAAGAAGTACCGGGATCCGGCCGAGCACGGTTTTCCGGTGACGTCGTTCAGGCCGACGAGGTTGGCCGACAGCAGGTCCGGGTCGACTCCGAGCCGCAGCGCCTCACGGTGCCAGTCAGCCGTGTCGACCAGCGGCACGACGTCCTCGGACCGGCTGTACGTGCCGGTGTCGGCCTCCGGGTGGTAGCCGAGGTCGACGTTGAAGCGGATTCCCTCCTCGAGCGCCCGGTCCCGGAGCGCCTCGATCTCCTCGATCGTGTCGGGGAACAGCAGGGCGTTGACGACGACGAAGCATCCGCCGTCGCGCGCCGCGACGACGTTGGCCATGAACCGGTCGACGGTGATCTCGGTGGGGTGGTAGGTGGCCCACAGCGAGATGCGGCTGAGGTCGGCCGAGTCGCGGAGTTTCCGGAGCCGGCTCTTCAGCAGGGACCCGTTCGTGACCAGCTCGACGAACCGGATGTTCGGCTGCTTGCTCAGCCACGCGGCGCCGTCGAGGAACTGGCGGGAGGCGAACGGCTCGCCGAGCGTTGCCAGTCGGACGCCCAGGGGCGATTCCAGCGCCGCGAACCAGTCGAGCGTCCGCCGGAAGTTCACCGGATCCTCGGGGCGATACCAGTCCGTATGGGCGTCCTTGGCCCACTCGCCGGTGGACACGCAGTACGTGCAGTTGAAGTTGCACAGGCGCTGCGGCGCGACGTACCAGATCCTGGTGAGCTCACTCATGCGAGGACCCCGGCCGGCCCGCGCGCCTGATGCTGTCCCGCAGCCCGGAGACCGGGAAGGTCGCGAGCGGCCGGAACTGCCGTTCAGGGAAGTCGGGCAACTGGTCGTGGCAGGAGCGACAGATCATGTCGTCGGGCGCCGGATCGACTCCGAACACGCGGCGCCGCAGTCCGACGGCGGCCCGGCTCGTCATGATGTCGTGGATGGAGCCGTCACGGACGTTCCCGAACGTCTCCCGTTGGTAGTAGTCGTTGCAGCACATGAACATGTCGCCTCGCACGGAGAACTGAGCATGGTTCACCGGGTAGCTGCAGCCGGTGAGCCGGCCGGTGATCCGGACCCGTTCGTTGACCGGATCCCGCTCGATCTGGCCGGCGCGATCGGACAGGACCGTCGGGTAGACCTCGACACCGGACGGGCCGTACCGCTCTTCCAGGAGCCGCACGCTGGTGTCGCGGGCCGAGCCGAAACCGTTGACGGCGACCGAGATGGGACTGATGCCCATGGAGACGGCGAGGTCGAGGTTGCCGACGCTGCGCCGGTAGGTCGCCGAGCCGGTCAGCGCGGCGAACTGGCCCTCGTCCAGGGACGGCAGGTTGACGACCAGGTGCAGCAGCACACCGGAGCGCTGCAGCAGGTCGAGCTTCGACTCGGTGAGGCCCGACGCGTTGGTGTACAACGCGAGTTTGAGTCCGGCGCTCCGCAGCGCCGCGATGCGCTCGGCGAAGAACTTGTCGAGCGTGGGCTCGTTGTAGAACTGGAATCCGACGTAGCCGACCGAGGGCTGGTCCGACAGCTTCGCGACGATCTCCTCGAAGAGCGCCATGGGCATGGTCTCGCGCGGCTTCGGGTCGTCCGCCACCGGGCAGAACGTGCACCCCCAGTTGCAGTGCGCCGTGATCTCGATCTCCCCCGACCGCAGGTAGTACTCCGTGCAGAGCCGATCGGGATCCTGGAGCCAGTTCCGGGCCCGGGCTTCCTCCACCGGCCGCGAGCCGTACCGCCGTACGAGGTCGCCCTCGGGTACCGGCTCGGCGGCCGCGGCCTCCAGCAGGTGGAGGACACTCCGGTCGGCCTGCCAGTGCACTTCGCGATCGAGGCCGAGGACTCCGAACACGGCCTCGCCCGCGTAGGACGTCTCGGGGCGGGAGCGGGTCGGGTCCGTGCAGAAGGTGATCGGCGACGGCTCGTTCGGTTTGACGCACGTCAGGTACGGCGACGTCTGGAGCAACTGCGTGACCATGATGAGACCTCGGGTGACGACGTGAGGGAACGCGGCCTGTTCATTGCTGTTTGTCGGGAGTGCTGCGAATCTTGAACACACAGCACAGCGCCACGCGTTGCTCCTGTTCGGCCCGAACAGGGGACAGTTCGCTCCGGCCCCGCGCATTGATCGTCGGCTCGTCGAACCCGACCACCTCGAACCCCTGCTGCGCGAAGGCGTGCCAGTAGTCGCGCAGCGGTCGGTGGTAGTAGGGAATCGAGGAGAACCCGGACCAGTCCTCGATCAGGTAGGTCGATCGCTGGAAGTAGCCGTCGACCAGGAGAGCGGCCGCGTCCTCACGGCGCGGCGAGTCGGGCGGGCTCGTGTTCCAGGTGCGCGGGCCGCTGGAGAAGCACGGGTGGATCAGGGTGAGGACCAGCGACGCGCCGGGGCGCAGGACGCGGTGCACTTCGGCCAGCGCCTGACCGTAGTCGGCCACGTCGTGCAGGACGTAGTTGCTGACCGCGCCGTCGAACGAGTGCGAGGGAAGGGCGGACAGGTCGGTGATGCTGGAGCGGACATAGCGCACGCTGCCGGCCGTGGCGGGGTACGACGCGGCCTGCGACAGCATTCCCGCGCTCATGTCCACACCGACGACGTCGGCCCCGCGCGCCGCCAGGAGCCGGCTCAGGTATCCGTTGCCGCACCCCAGGTCGAGGATCCGGCGGCCGGCGGGGGGGCCCAGCATGTCCAGGACGATGTCGTCGCTCCAGTAACGGCGCGTGTCGTCGCCGACGGCGCCCATGCAGGCGTCCCACTCCTCGGCGTTCGCGTTCCACATCTCCGCCACGTCGTCGAGCCCGACGGCCTTGTCGGCCGGCCGCTGCGTGGGCACGCCGCTCGGGAGGGTCTCGTCGTCCGCCAGCCCCGGGAAGGCCGTAGCGGCCCGGCCGGCCACCGTCAGAGCGGGGTGCTTTCCGTCGTGTTCCAGCTTGTCGAGAGAGGGTTCCCATCGGCCCGACCAGGGGGAGCGGTAACGGAAGTAGTAGCCCCACGCCCCGAATTCGGCCGCCCGGGTCTCGCTTCCGGTTGCGCAACGGGCGCAGAAATAATTCTGGTCGGACGGGCAGTAGGCCATGGCCATGAAGTGCGCCGGCTGAGTGCAGCGCGCGCAGATGTAACGCCAGTGCAGGGCACACCGAGGCGTACTTCCGTCCACCGTGTACAGGGCGGGCCGACCCTGGTAATCCGGGTCGGCGGCGGAGAACTGACTGCAGTAGTAGCAGCGACCGGGCACCGTTGACTCCAAGTGGCCGTAGGTATCAGGAGACCTGAATTCAGGTGTCTACCCTGTGCGTTCTCTCGGAGTTCGTACAACTGCTCGCTGTGACATTTGCCCCTCCTCTTCCCCCTGGTACGGGGAGACAGGCAGCAACGACGGGAAGCACGTCACACAGAGGCCGACCTCGGGTGGGCGAACGCCGCGAACTGAACCGTCGGTCCGCCGACCACCCGTGATCGAACTCGAATTGCCACCCGGTAGATGATTGCTGATCGGGTGACTCATGTCATCGACGCCTTGGCCGTTTGACTCAAAATTCCCGAGCGGGCACCCCGATGTTTAGAACCGCGAGCGGCTCTCCCGCCGCAGACGGCAGGGCGGTCCGGAGGGGTCCGGCTATCAACGTGGGAGCATCGCCAACAGCGTGAGATGGCCTAATGCCATCGCCTTCCGGTTGCGGAAGTCCCGGCAGGCAACCCCATTTTCCATGACTCGCCGAATACGCGCCGAACCCTCCCGATTTGGGTACCCACGTGCGGTCCGCATGGTCCCGGCACGGAATTCGGCGAGCTCCGCGGGGGGAATGCCGGCCGACCCGCCTCCCCGACGCGGCGGAGGTGGGGCCGGGGGGAGGGCGCCTCCGACGGTGATGTGCCGCCCAACTGGTGCTGGGCGGCGATCTGTTCGGTCACCGGGGTATCGCGGGGGCGTGGCCGGTCCGCCTACGATGTGCGCCTGCCGGAAGTGACGGATGATCACACTGCATGGAGGCGGTCAAGAAATGCGAGCGTTTCTGCGAGGGAACCTGCGGCGGGCCCTGGTCGCGACGGTGGCTGCTGTCGCCACCACCGGGTCGATGTTGGTGGCTGCCGCACCGGCGCCGGCTGCCGGTTATCGCGCGCCGGTGGCCTCATACAAGATCGCCGACCCGGGCGTCATCTATGCCGGCGGCCAGTGGGTGACACTGGCGACCGGGGCGTGGGACACGGCCCGAACGATCTCGACCGCGCCGGAGGCCGACGGGCCGTGGAGTCTGTCCGGCCACACGCTGCTGACGCGGCGTCCGGGCTGGGCGTCGAGCACGGACCACAGCGTGTGGGCGCCGTCGGAGGTCCAGATCGATGGCAGCGACGGGACGAAGTACGTGGTGTTCTACGCGGCGGTGATCGCCGACGAGACATCGAAGCGCTGTATCGGTACGGGCGTCTCGACCAGCCCGACCGGCCCGTTCGTGCCGCGGGACACGCCGATCTCCTGCATCGCGGGGCACGGCGCCGCCGATCCCGAGCCCGGCACCGTCAGTGCCGACAGCACGATCGACCCGACCGCCAGCTACGTCACCATCGACGGGGAGAACAGGCTCTACCTGCTGTACAAGACGCAGCACACCGCGTCCGTCGACGCCAGCGGCAACAAGCACTACTACTCGACGATCCGGATGGTGCGGGTCAACATCTCCAGCTACGCGACCGCGGTGCTCGGCGACAGTCACCAACTCACCGAGCGCACCGACAACCCGATCGAGGAAAATCCGGTACTGGTGCAGCGCGGCGGCACGTTCACGCTGTTCACGTCGGTCGGTGGTTACACCCTGTGCACCTACCACACCGAATGGCGCCAGTCGACGAGCATTTGGAGCTGGCCCGCCACCGGCACCCCGCTGTCGTTCCCGTCCGGCACGAACACCTGCGGGACCGGCGACGCCCAGGTCGTCCCCGGCCTGCCGACCGACTCGTGGCGCATCTTCTTCTCCGGCCGCTACCCGGACACCTCGTCCGACTTCATGCTGTACGTCGGCACCGTCACCTGGTCCAACGGCACTCCCGCGGTGTATTCGATCCTTTGACGGCGTCTTCGAAAAACGTCTCCGGCCGGGCACACATCTCCGGCTCGCGACCGACGGCGACCTCGCCTCTACCGCGCCAGTGGCCAGTACATGTGGGACCCCAACGAGGCCCCGTCCGCCCGTGAACCCGGCACGGCGCTTGGCCGCGTTCCCCCCCGCGGGGCGGCGATCGAAACGGGCGCCTGCGGGCCGGTGGGACGGTCCGCAGGCGGCCGCGAGCTTCCGTTCGCCTACAGGTTCACCGCCGCGCTGTACTTCTCATCGGTGGCCGTCCCGCCGCCGTCGTAGCCGAAGTAGGTGCACAGACCGCCGGTCTTCCACGAGCCGCTCTGGTAGGCGGCCTGGACGCTCACGGCCGCACCGTAGGCGTTGACCTTCGTGGTGTTGTTGCTCGCGATCAGGCTGCCGCCGAGGTACAGGGCCGCCACGACGTTGATCGAGGCCGCCTCGCCGTTGCAGGTGATGATGGTGGAGCCCGACACATTGCCGCCGGCGGCGAGGGCCGGCTTGTTGACACTCACGGTGCAGGTGGTCAGGTCGTCCGGAGACACGTGCGCCGGACGGACAACGGTCACACTGGCCCCGTCCACCCGGACCGTGACACCGCCGCTCCCGGCCGGAACAGCGAACGTGCCGACGTGGTCCGCGGGCTGCGCGGCGGCCGGAGGGGCGGCGGCCAGGGCCACGGGGGCACCCGCCACGGTGAGGAGGGCGGCGGCTCCCGCGCCCACCAGTAAGCCGGACAGTGTTTTACGCATGCGGCGACCTCGATTCGGAGAACGGTGAAGGTGCGCGACTGGTCACGTGCCGAAGAACGCGTCCGGAAAGCACTGGACGGCCGGACGCGAGGGGCGTTGCGGAGAGTACGGGCGACCGGCCCGACCTCGGGCTTCGGGCCCCAGGAGAGGCGTCACCCCTCTCGTGCCGAGATATCCACCCCTCGTAGGAAAACGGTGACTTTCACATTCCGTCCACGAGAGAGAAGTGTGCGGCGTGCCGTGAGGGCATGTCAAAGGTGTCCCGGGAGCGGGTTTCCGCCAGCGGCCGGGACCGGTGTCGCGGGGGCGGGTTCCGCGCGGGATCGCCCAGGAGGGGAGGGGCCGGTCCTCGGCGCGCAGGAGGCGGCGGACCGTGTCGGGCGGCGGTGGCGGCCGTCCGGCACGGCGGTGGGTCAGAAGACGCGGATCGCGGTCTCGGCGGGGTCGGCGAGGAGTTCGGCGATCTCCTCGTCCAGGCGGGACAGGGTGATGGACGCGCCGGCCATGTCGAGCGACGTGCAGTACTCGCCCACGTAGTTGCGGTCGACGCTGATGCCGCGCTCGTCCAGCAGGCGGTGCGCGATGCCGTAGACCAGGTACAGCTCGCTCATCGGGGTGCCGCCGAGGCCGTTGACCATCAGGGCCACGTGGTCGCCCTTCTTGTACGGCAGGTCGTCGGCGACCGCGTCGACCAGCTCGCGCACGATGGCGTCCGCGTCCTGCAGCTCTTCGCGGCGCCGGCCCGGTTCGCCGTGGATACCGACGCCCATCTCCACCTCGTCGGCGGGGAGGTCGAAGAGCGGGGAGCCCTTGGCCGGGGGCGTGCACGCGGTGAGGGCCATGCCCATCGTGCGGGTCAGGGAGTTGACCTTCTCACCGATCCGGACCGCCTCGTCGAGGTCGGCGCCGCGTTCGGCCGCCGCGCCGACCGCCTTCATCACGAAGAAGTTGCCCGCCACGCCGCGGCGTCCGACGGTGTAGGTCGAGTCCTGGACGGACACGTCGTCGTCGATGAACAGCGTGCGGACGTCGGTGCCCTCGGCCTCCGAGAACTCCTGGGCCATCTCGAACGCCATCCGGTCACCGGTGTAGTTGTTGACCAGCAGCAGCACGCCCTTGGGGGAGGCGACGCGCTTGATGGTCTCCAGGACGTAGTCGGTCGGCGGCGCGGAGAAGACGTCCCCCGGGCAGGCCGCGTCGAGCATCCCCTTGCCGACGGACATCACATGGGCCGGCTCGTGGCCGGAACCCGAGCCCTGGACGATGGAGATCTTGTCGTCGTGGGGGGCGTCGGCCCGCATGATCAGGTTGTACTCCGGTACGTAGCGCAGGGTGTCCGGGTTGGCGAGCGCCAGCCCCTGCAGCATCTCCGGGACGTAGTTCTTCGGGTCGTTGACGAACTTCTTCATGGTGTCACTCCCTGTTTCTGCGGTGAGCCGGATCGGTCGGGCTCGGGTCGACAGCGGGTCGGCCCGGCGGACGCGGGCACGGGCACGGGCGGACAGTGCACGGCCTTGTCAGGCGGCCCGTGCGGCCCACTCGTCGGCGACGCGCTCGGCCATCACCGCGACCGCCACCGCCCCCGCGTCCGGCGAGCCGATGCTGCGCTCGCCGGTGTAGCTGGGCCGGCCCCGCATCGCCCGCATCGGGGTGGTGGCGTCGGCCGCGGCGCGGGCGGCCGACGCGGTGGACCGCGCCAGTTCCGCCGCGCCCTCAGCCGCGTCGCCGCCGACCTCCTTCTCCAGCGCGTCGGTCATCGGGATCAGCGCGTCCAGCAGCGTCTTGTCGCCCAGGTCGGACTTGCCGCGGACCTTGATGCCCTCGGCGGCGGCCCGCAGCATCGCCACGGCGTCCCGCCCGTCCAGCGCGCCGAATTCGGCCCGGTCGCCGACCGCGCTCGCCGCGCGCAGGCACGCGGTGCCCCACAGCGGGCCCGAGGTCCCGCCCACCCGCTGCGAGATGACCAGCGCGATCTTCTTCAGGAACGCCGAGGGCGTGGAGCGGTCGAATGTCTCCCAGTCGGCGAGCACGATCTCGAAGCCCCGGGCGAGCGAGTAGCCGAAGTCCCCGTCGCCGACGACCGCGTCCAGGTCGCCGAACGCGCGTTCGTTGTCGACCGCGGTCTGCGCGACGGTCCTGACGACGAATTCGAGGTCACTGGGGGCTGGTGCGGGGGACGAAGACATGACTCTCCTTGCCGTCGCGGGCGTCAACGGGCCTGCGGGGTCGCGGCCGTGAGCAGGAATGCGAGGTCGGCGAGCGTGACGCACGCGCCCGGTTCCGCGTCGAGCGGGTCGTCCAGCACCTGTGCCTCGACCGGGTCGGGCGGGGGATCGCCGAGCGTGCTGACGACCAGCGAGGCACCGGTGAAGTCCTCCTCCCCGGTGTATGCGCTGGTCGTGACGGCGCAGCTCAGACCGGCGGCCAGCGCGGCGAGCAGCCCGTTGCGGCTGTCCTCTATCACCATGGCACTCGCGTCGTCCGTACCCGGCAGGTGCTCCAGGGCGTGGCGGTAGATGTCCGGGGCGGGCTTCTTGCGCCGCACCACGTCTCCCGCGAACACCGCGAAGCGGGCGGCGAGTTCGCTCCCCATCGCCAGGTCGAGCACCGCCCGCACGGCGGGTTCGGCGGAGGTGGAGGCGACCGCGAGGGCCCACCCGGCATCCCGCGCCTCCTCGGCGATCCGCCGGACGCCGGGCCGGGGCGGGATGCGCCCGCTCGTGATGATCGAGGTGTAGATCTCGGTCTTGCGGCGGTGCCAGCGGGCGACCTCCGCGTCCAGCGCGTCCTGGTCGCGCGGCAGCCCGGCGGCGGCTACGAAGTCGGGCGTCAGGAGCGTCCGCATCCGCTCCTTGCCGCCGCCGACCTTCACCTTCTCCGCGTAGTCGGCGTCGCTCCAGCGCACCGGCAGGCCGGCCTCCTCGAAGGTCTGGTTGAAGGCGGGCAGGTGGCCGTGGCGCTCGGTGTCGGCGAGGACGCCGTCGCAGTCGAAGACCAGGGCGGACATGGCGTCACCCGGCCCGTCCGGCGCTGCCGAACAGCGTCATCAGCGAACCCGCCAGGTCCACCACGGCGGCGCGGGTGTGGCGGAAGAGCGAGGGCGGGTCCCACTTCTGCTTCTGCTCGGCGCCGCGCAGGAAGTCGAGACTCGCCTTCATGTACGCCTCCTTCAGCGCCGTGGAGATGTTGACCTTGGCGCAGCCGCGCGCGATCAGGTCGTGGAACTGCTCGTCGGACAGGCCGCTGCCGCCGTGCAGCGCTATCGGCATCGGCCGGACGGCCACGATGTCGGAGACCCGCTGCGCGTCGAGCACGGGCGCCTTCTTGTAGCTGCCGTGCGCGTTGCCGATGGCGGGGGCGAACACGTCGACGCCGGTGGTCTCCAGGAACTCCAGCGCCACCGCGAGGTCCTGCCGGGCGGCCTCCCGGTC
This sequence comes from uncultured Actinomycetota bacterium, assembly GCA_963756705.1. Lineage (GTDB taxonomy): Bacteria > Actinomycetota > Actinomycetes > Streptomycetales > Streptomycetaceae > Actinacidiphila. Next base: position 1,392,981 of record CAVWOS010000015.1, read on the forward strand.
GCTGCCGACGTCGTCCTCGACGCCCTTGATCGACTCGATCTCGCCCTCGACCTGCGCGTCGTGCCGGCGGGCCTCGGCGACGACCTCGACCGTCTGCCGCATGTTCTCGGCGACCGGCAGGGCCGACGCGTCGAAGAGCACGGAGTTCCACCCCCGGTCCAGGCACTCGGTGATGACCGCCCGCTCGGGGCAGTGGTCGAGGTGGAGCGCCACCGGCACCCTGATCCCGGCGGTCATCGACGTCCACATCGCGTACAGCACGTCGCTGCCGACCGACTTCACCGTCTTCACCGAGGTCTGCACGATCACCGGGGACGACCGCTCCTCGGCGGCGGCCAGGACACCCTCCAGGGTGAGGTCGTCGAAGACGTTGATCGCCGGGACGCCGTAACGCTCGGTGAACGCGTCGGACAGGATGTCGGTGAGCGGTACGACGGGCACGGGCCCTCCCAGGTTCGGGATCGGCTGGCACCTTCCACGGTAGGCCGACGTGACCATGCGTGCATGTGCGCGCCCCGGCCCCGCGGCGGTGTTCCACCGCGGGTACCCGGGCGGCCACGCACGGTCACCCGCTGTCGCCTACGGGTGCGCCGCGAGCCAGTCGAGGATCATCCGCAGGCGGGCGATCCGGCGGTCGGGGCGGCCGCCGGAGCTGAAGGTGTGGGACTCGCCGGGGAACCGGGCCAGCACCGCTTCCGTACCGGTGCGGCGCAGCGCGGCGAACCACTGCTCGGACTGCTCGACGGGGCAGCGCTCGTCCCGCTCGCCGTGGATCAGCAGGACCGGCGTGGTGACCGCGTCGGCGTGCGCGAGCGGTGAGCGGTCCCACAACTCCCGCGCGCCCTCGCCGAACAGGTCCAGGCCGCCGAACTCGTGGCGGTTGACGGTGAAGCCGTTGTCCGACGTGCCGTACTTCGACAGCAGATTGGACACCGAGCGCTCCGAGACCGCCGCGCGGAAGCGGTCCGTGCGGGTCAGCGCCCAGTTGATGAGGTAGCCGCCGTAGCTGCCGCCCGCCAGGTAGAGCCGGGCCGGGTCGGCGACGCCCGACGCGACGGCCCAATCGGTCAGCGCCATCACGTCGTCGAAGTCCCCGCGCCCCCAGGCGCCGACGCTCAGTGCCCGGAACCGGCTGCCCAGGCCCGCGCTGCCCCGCATGTTCGGCACCAGGACGTGGTAGCCGGCGGCCAGTTGGGTCTGGGTCTCCAGGTCGAAGGTGTTGCCGAAGGCGAGGTGGGGCCCGCCGTGCACCCGCACCAGCAGGGCGCCGTCGCCGGTCGGGGAGCGGTAGAGCAGGCCCGGCACGTCGAGACCGTCCGCCGAGGTCGCGCCGACCTCCTCGGGGGCCACCGGCCGGCTGCGCCGCGCCCAGGCCGGGTTGAACGCCGAGATCCGCGTGCCGGCGAGGTACAGCTCGACCGGCTCGGCGGCCGACTCCAGGCAGACCGCCACCGTCCCGTCCGCGTCCACCGTGAAGTCGCTGACGGACCGCCCGGGTTCGGTCACCCGGCGCGGCGGCCCGCCGGGCGCGCCGGCGTACAGCGCGACCTCGGTGCCGATGGTGGCGAGGAACACCGCCTCCTCCCCGGCCGTGCGCAGGAGTGCGGGCCCGCCGCGCGGGCGGCCGTCGGACAGCAGGGCGCGCTCGCACTCCAGATCACTGCCGGGAAAGGCGGGCAGCCCCTCGTCGGCCAGCCACACCCGGGGTGCGGCCACGCTGTGCCCCGCCTCCCCGGAGGCCAGCGCGTACACCCGCCCGCCCGGAGTGACGGCCACCGCCAGTACCGGCGACGGGCTGCGCCACACCAGGTGTTCGCCGCCGCCGTCCAGGTCCAGACGGCGTACTTCGCCGGGCGGGTGCAGCGCGTCGCTGTGCCGGGGGCGCGCCGCGTAGTACACGTCGCCGCCGCGCACGGCCAGGCAGCGCAGCCGGTCCGCCGACCCCAGCAGCAGCCGCGCCGCTGTGCCGGGCCCGACCAGCCACAGCTCACTGGTGGGCTCCAACGGCCCCGGCGCGCCGTCGGACTTGTAGCGCAGCCAGTCGACGACCACCGGCGCGCCCTCGGGGTGCGCCACCGGGCGCTCCGCCAGCACCAGCAGCCGCCCGTCGTCCAGCCAGGCGAACTCGGCGGCGGGCGCGTCGGGTCCGTCGAGCGGGCTCGGCCCCTCGCCGCCGCCGACCGTCCACACCCGGCGGGTGCCGTCGCGGTCGCTCAGGAACGCCACCCGGCCGCCGTCGGGGGAGACCCGCGGCGCGGTGTCCGACCAGGCCCCCGCGTCGGTCAGCGGGACGGCCGGGCGGTCGGCGCGCAGGCGCCACAGCCGGCTCGCGTAGCGCAGCGTCGCCGGGTCGACGCTCTGCACGGCGGCGACGACCTCGGCCCCGCCGGGCACGAGCGCGGGGGAGCCGACCAGGGACAGCGTGGTCAGGTCCTCGGGGACGATCGTCATCCGGACACCTCCGCGAACCGCTCCCGGACCTGCTCCAGCAGCGCCGGCCGGGTGACCAGCGCGGTCAGCAGCGTCGCGAGCAGCGCGGCCGCGTCGAGCACCGCGCGGTCCCCGCCCTCCCCGGCCGCCACGGCGGTGAACTCCCGGGTGTGCAGCGAGACTCCGGGCTTCACGCAGACGTACGGGTGCAGGGCCGGCAGCAGTTGGCTGACGTTGCCCATGTCGGTCGAACCGGCCGGCCCGGACCAGCCGTTCGCCGGATCGAGCGGTCGGCCGAGCGCGGTGAACACCTGCGCGGCCAGGCCCGCGAGCACCGGATTGGACCGTACGGGGTCGTACGCCGGTGCCACCTCGTCGAGTTCGGCGATGCAGCCGGTGGCGAGGCCGGCCCCCATCACGCAGTCGCGCAGCGCGTCGGTGAGCCGGCCACGGAGGTAGGAGTGGTCGGGGGAGCGGAGGAACAGCTCCACCACGGAGCGCTCCGGGATGATGTTGATGGACTGGCCGCCGTCGGCGACCTTCGCGTGGATCCGGGAGTCGGACCGCACCTGCTGGCGCAGCAGGCCGATCGCCACCAGCAGCAGGGTGGCCGCGTCCAGGGCGTTGCGGCCCTGGTCGGGCGCGGCCGCCGCGTGCGAGGCCCGACCGGTGAACGCCGCCCGCAGCGACAGGCGGCCGAGGTTGGTGCGGGAGACGGCGTCGAACCCGGCCGGGTGCGCCATCACGGCGGCGTCGATCCCGTCGAGGGCGCCGGCCTCCGCGAGCAGCGCCTTGCCGCCGCCGCCCTCCTCACCGGGGCTGCCCAGCACCACGATCCGCCCGGCGGCGCGGTGCCGGTCCAGCAGCGCGGCGGCGGCCAGGGCCGCCCCCGCTCCGGCGGCGGCGATGATGTTGTGCCCGCAGCCGTGGCCGAGGCCCGGCAGCGCGTCGTACTCGCAGAACACCGCGAGCGTCGGCCCGCCGGTGCCCACCACCCGGGTGGCGCGGAACGCCGTGGGCAGGCCGGCCAGGCCCGTCTCCACCTCGAAGCCGTGCGCGCCGAGCACCCCGGTCAGCCGGCCGGCGGCCGTGTGCTCGGCGAACCGCAGCTCCGGCTCGGCGTGCACGGCGTGGCTGAGCTCCAGCAACTCCCGTTCCAGCGCGCCCACCTGGCGGCGGGCGGCGCCGGTCAGTTCACCGATCCACGGCTCGCTCATGCCGCCACCTGCGCGGTCTCGGCGTAGTGGCAGGCCGTCCGCCGTCCGCCGCCCAGGTCCCGCAGCACGGGCTCCTCGGCGCGGCACCGGTCGGTGGCGAGCGGGCAGCGGCTGGAGAAGACGCAGCCCGGCGGCCGCTCCAGCGGGCTGGGCAGGTCGCCCATCCGGGTCACCGCGGGCGCGGTCCGCTCCGCGCGGTCGCCGACCCGGGGCCGCGGGATCGCCGCCAGCAGCAGCTGGGTGTACGGGTGGCGGGGATCGGCGAACAGCGTGGCCGTGGGCCCCTGTTCGACGATCCGGCCCAGGTACATCACGGCCGTCTCGTGCGCGAGGTAGCGCACCAGGGCCAGGTCGTGGCTGATGAACAGGTAGGCCAGGCCCAGGTCGCGCTGGAGCCGGCCGAGCAGGTTGACCACCTGCGCCTGCACGGACACGTCGAGCGCGGAGACCGCCTCGTCGCACACCACGAACTTCGGGTCCAGCGCGATGGCGCGGGCGATCGCCACCCGCTGCCGCTGCCCGCCGGACAGCTCGTGCGGGTGCCGCTGCGCGTAGTCGGGGGCGAGCCCGACCAGGTCGAGCAGGTCGGCCACCGGCCGGGCACTGTCCTCGCAGCCGTGCACCCGGGCCGGCTCGGCCAGGATGTCGTGCACGCGCATCCGGCCGTTGAGCGAGTCGTAGGGGTCCTGGAAGACCGGCTGGATGTCGCGGCGCATCCGGCGCAGCGCGGCCGGCGAGAGCCCGCCGAGGTCCTGGCCCGACACCCGCACGGTGCCCTCGCTGGGACGTTCCAGGGCGAGCAGCAGCCGGCCGGTCGTCGACTTGCCGCAGCCCGACTCGCCGACGACGGCGACGATCCGCCCGGCGTCCACGGTCAGGTCGACGTGGTCGACGGCGGTCAGAGTGCGCTGCCCGGCGCGGGTGCGCACGGTGTACCGCTTGGTGAGGCCGCGCGCCTCGACCAGCGGCGCCCCACCCTTCGAGAGCTTCGGTGTGGTCATAGGACTTTCTCCTCGGGCGCGTCCTGCGGGAACCAGCAGGCGACGGCGGACCCGCCGTCCCCGGCGGCCGGCGGCGGCATCTCGTGGCAGCGCTCCCGCGCCTTCGGGCAGCGGTCCCGGAACGGGCAGCCCGGCTCCCGCGACCCCAGCGGCGGCACCCGGCCCGGGATCGTGGGCAGTTCACCGGTGCGCGGCTCGTCCGGATCGGGAACGGAGGCCAGCAGCGCGGCGGTGTACGGGTGGCGCGGCCGCTCCAGGACCTCCCGGATGGTGCCGCTCTCCACCACGCAGCCCGCGTACATCACCACCACCCGGTCGGCGATCTCCGCGACCACCCCCATGTCGTGCGTGATGAACAGCACCGCCGCGTCCCGGGTGGACTCCCGCAGCAGCGCCAGCACCTGGGCCTGCACGGTGACGTCCAACGCGGTCGTCGGCTCGTCGGCGATCACCAGGTCGGGCGAGCCGGCCAGCGCGATCGCCATCATGACCCGCTGCCGCATGCCGCCCGACAGCTGGTACGGGTAGCTCCTGGCCCGGGTCGCCGGGTCCGGCACCCCGACCGCCGCGAGCAGTTCGACCGCCCGCGCCCTGCGGGCGGCCCGGCCGCCGGTGCCGTGGATCGCCATCACCTCCTCGATCTGCGCGCCCACGTTCATCAGCGGGTTCAACGCGGTCGAGGCGTCCTGGAAGACCATGCCCACCCGGTCGCCGCGCAGCCTGCGCATCCGGCGCTCCGGCTGTCCGACCAGCTGCACGCCGCCCAGCAGAGCCGATCCGGTGACCGCGGCGCCGTCCGGCAGCAGCCCGCCCAGCGCCAGCGCGCTGAGCGACTTGCCGCAGCCGGACTCGCCGACGAGCGCGACCGTCTCCCCGCGCGCGGCGCTGAACGTCAGCCCGCTCACCGCCTCCCGGCCGGGCCCGAACGAAACCCGCAGGTCCGTCACCTCCAGCAGGGGCCCGGTCACCGCGGCCACCCCGTTCCCGCGGCCGACACCTCGGTGCCCGGCACCCGCGCGCCCGGCCCCCGGTGGTGCTCGGCCAGCTCGCCGACGGTGCCGATCCACCAGTCGCCGGCCTCGCGGGCGTCCGACAGCAGGTCGCGCAGCGCCCGCACCCGGGCCGGCCGGCCCGACAGCCAGGGATGCATGGTGAGGTTCACCAGCGTGCCCCGGGCCCGGGCCCCGGCCAGCTCCCCGCTCCACGCCTCGTACAGGGCGCCCGCGCCGAGCGGCGGCCTGCTCTCCCCGCCGGTGTAGCGGTAGTGGATGGCGTCGTCGGTCGCCCAGTCCACCGGCACCTCGACCAGGTCGCCGATCCGGTACGGCCGGTCGTCGCCCATCACCGAGCTGTCCCAGCGCAGCCCCAGCTCCGTGAGCACGTCGAAGGTGCCGGGGGCCATCCGGAAGCTCGGCGAGCGGTAGCCGGTGGGCCGGCTGCCGCCGATCTCGGCCAGCAGGTCCGACGCCCGGGTCAGGGTCTCGCGCAGCTCGTCCTCGGAGATGCCGGTGGGCGGCTCGTGGCACCAGCCGTGCAGGGCGAGTTCGTGGCCGGCCGCCGCCACCTCCTCGACGGCCGAGCGGTACGTCGACGCGATCCAGCCGGGCACGAAGAACGTGGCCCGCACCCCGGTCTCCGCCAGCGTGTCCAGCACGTGGTGGATGCCGCGGCGCGGCCCGTACCGGCGCTGTTCGAGCTCGGCGACGTCCGGCGGCGGATCGTCGCGCCGCCGCCACAGCAGCGGCGACTCTCCGTCGAAGTCGAAGGTGACGCACAGGGCGGCACGCCTGCCCAGCGGCCACGGGTAGACGCTGTTCACGCGCCGCCTCCGTTCGGTGCGCCGCCGGGGGACGGCGGCGCGTTGTAGTCGCCGGCGGTGCGCCCGCCGTCGACGGCGATGGTCGTGCCGGTCACGAACGAGGCCGCGCCCGAGGCCAGCCACAGCACCGCCGAGGGCGCGTCGTGCGGACCGGAGGTGCGGCCCAGCGGGATCCGGGCCCGCATGGCGCCGATGTGGGCGTCGGACAGGGCGCTGACCTCGCTGCCGGGGGCGAAACCGGGCTGCACGCTGTTGATCCGGATGCCGTGCGGGGCCACCTCCAGGGCCAGGCCGCGGGTCAGCGACTCCAGGGCCGCCTTGCTGGCCGCGTACACCGACCCGCCGGCCCCCGGCCGCACCGCGGCGCCGGAGCTGATGTTGACGACGCTGCCGCGCACCCCGGCCGCGGTCATCGCCGCCACCGCCCGGCGGGTCAGCTCGAACGGCGCCGTCACGTTGACGTCGAGGACCCGCCGGACCTCCGCCGGGCCGGTCGCGTCGAGCGGGGTGCGGGGATACACGCCGGCGTTGTTGACCAGCACGTCCGGCGCGTCCCAGGTGCCGGCGACCGCGTCGCCCAGCACCGCCAGACCCGCGTCGTCGCGCAGGTCCGCGACCACCCGGCGGGCGCCGAGCCGGCCGGCCAGCTCCGCCAGCGGCCCGGGCCGGGCGTCGCTCAGCAGCAGGTCCGCGCCGGCCGCGGCGAACGCCTCGGCGATCCACCCCCCGATCACCCCGCAGGCGCCGGTCAGCACCACGCGGGCGCCCTCGAACTCGGAGCGGTAGTCAAGCATGCTTCTCCTCCGTGGGCGCCGCCGGCCGCGCGTCGACCGGGCCGAGGCGGATCCGGGTCCGCCGCGCGCGGCGCGGCACCCGGCGGGTGGGGTCGAGACGGTCGCGGACCGCGTCGCCCAGCAGGTTGACCGACAGCACCAGGCCGAACAGCGCCAGGCCGGGGAAGGTCGCCAGCCACCAGGCGGTGGCCACGTACTGCTGGCCGTCGGAGAGCATCGAGCCCCACGACGCGGTCGGCGGCTGGACCCCGAGCCCGATGAAGGACAGCGACGCCTCGAACACCACCATCAGGCCCAGCTCCAGGGTGCCGACCACCACGGCGAGCGGCGCCACCTCCGGCAGCACGTGCTTGCGCACGATCCACCAGCCGGTCGCCCCCACCGCCACCGCGCCCCGCACGAAGCCGCGTTCGCGGGTCTCCAGCACGCTGGCGTACGCGATGCGCGTGTAGCGGGGCCAGCGCACCAGCGCCAGGCAGATGACCACGTTGACCAGGCCCGGGCCCAGCACCGCGACGACCAGGATGGCCAGCAGGAAGAACGGAACGGACAGCGCGATGTCGGCGATCCGCATCACGACGGCCGCCAACCAGCCGCGCCGCCAGCCGGCGAGCACGCCGACGGCGACACCGAAGACGCCCGAGACCAGGACGGTGGCCACCGCCACGGTCAGGGACACCCGCGAGCCGAAGACGATGCGGCTGAGCACGTCCCGGCCGATGGCGTCGGTGCCCAGCAGGTGCAGGTGCCCGGAGCGCTGGGTCAGCGGGCCGGACAGCCGGGCGGCCAGATCGGCGTGGTTCGGGTCGAACGGCGCGAGCAGCGGGGCCGCCAGCGCGACCAGCACGTACAGCGCCACCACGGCGGCGGGCAGCAGCCCGCGGTGCTTCCTCATCGGTCGGCCGCCTTCCCGAGCACGCCGATCCGCGGATCGATGACCGTGTACGCGATGTCGGTGAACAGGTTGATCACGATGTAGACCGTGGCGGCGAGCAGGACGATCGCCTGGACCACCGGGAAGTCGCGGCTGTCGACGGACTGCACGGTCAGCTGCCCGATGCCGGGCCAGGCGAAGATCAGCTCGGTGACCACCGAACCGCCCAGCAGGTTGGCCGTCTCCAGGGCCAGCACCGTCAGGATCGGGATGGAGACGTTGCGGGCCAGGTGCCGTACGACCAGCCGCGCGGTGCCGGCCCCCTTGGACCGCGCGGTGCGCACGTAGTCGCGGGAGAGCTGCTCCAGCACCGCGCCCCGGGTGATCCGGGCGATGGTGGCCGCCGACAGCGAGGCCAGCGTGACGGCCGGCAGGATCAGCGAGGTGAACCCGCTGTCGCCGGTCGACGGCAGCACCTTGAAGGTGACCGAGAAGACCAGGATGAGCAGGATGCCGGTCCAGAAGGCGGGCATCGCCTGGCCGATCAGCACCAGCGGCATCAGCGCCCGCTCCGGCCACCGCCCCCGGTTCAGCGCCATCACCATCCCGGCGCCCACCCCCAGCACCGCCGAGAGCACCAGCGCGGCCAGCGCCAGGTTGACGGTGTACGGCAGGCGCTGGGTGATCAGCTGGAGCGCCGGCTCGTGCTGCACGTAGGAATAGCCGAAGTCCCCGTGCAGCAGGCCGTTCAGATAGTCGGTGTACTGGTGCCAGACGGGAGTGTCGAGGCCCAGTTGGTGCCGCAGGGAGGCGATGTCCGCCTGGCTGGCCCCCTGCGGTGCGATCAGCTGTGCGGGGTCACCGGACAGACGCAGGGCGAAGAACACCGCGGTGGTGACCCCGAGCAGCGCGATCAGTGCTTGGCCCAGTCTGGACGCCAGGTAGGACCCGACCGCGACCGTGGTGCCCGTCTTCACGAGTGGAGTTTCATGTCCGCGACGAAGAAGCTCTGCTGCGCGTCCGGTGTCCAGCTCAGCCGCGCGCTCGCGCCGTAGATCGAGTCGATCTGGAACAGGCCGATGCCGGGCAGGTCCTTGTCGAGGATGCCGTAGGCCTGCGCGTACAGCCCGGTGCGGGTGGCCGTCGACAGGGTCTGCCGGGCCCGGTCCACCAGCGCGTCGAACGCCGGGCTGCTGTAGGAGCTCCAGATGGTGCCGGTGCGGAAGAGCGGGTAGGCCACGCCGTCCGCGTCCAGGCACGAGCAGGACCACTGGCCGAAGCGGATCGATCCCCAGTCGTGCGAGGGGCTCTGCACCTTCTTCAGGTACGTGGCCTGGTCGCTGTTGCTGATCGACACCTTCAGGCCGGTCGCCTCGATGCTCGCCTGGATCGACTGCACGATCTGCGGGTCGTACGTCGGCGAGGTCGCCATCGTGATGGTTTTGCCGGTGGCCCCGGCCTGCTGGACCAGCTTCTTGGCCTGCGCCTTGTCGTAGGAGTAGTCCGGCAGGCTCTTGGGGTACCCGACCGCCAGCGGCGTCAGCACGCTGTTGACGCGCTTGGCGTAGCCCTGCTCCAGGTCCGAGACCAGCGCGTCGTAGTCGATCGCCATGCTGATCGCCTTGCGGACCGCCGGATCGTTGGTGGGGCCGCCGTGGATGGTGTTGAACGCCAGGTAGCTGACGCGCTCGGTGGGAGCGGAGAGCACCTGGAGGCCGCCGGAGCCCTTCAGCTGGGCCGCGCTGTCCGGCGTCATGGAGTCGGCGATGTCCGCCTTGCCCGACTTCAGGTCGGCGACCCGGCTGGCCACCGAGGGCACCGCGCGGAAGGTGACCTTCGCGATCTGCGGCTTCTTCCCCCACCAGGAGTCGTTGCGCTTCAGCACGACCTCGGAGCCGGGTATGGAGGAGACGAAGGTGTACGGGCCCGAGCCCATCGGGTGCAGGTTGAAGGCCGCCGCGCCCACCTTCTTCACGTACGCCGCCGGCACCACCGACAGCGTGGTCAGGTAGGTCAGCAGCGTCGGCGAGGGGAACTTGGTGGTGATCGTGAGCGTGTTCCCGGACGCCGTGGCCGAGGCGATCGCGGAGAAGTTCGCGTTCTGCTGGCTGGCGGTCGCCGGGTCGAGGATGCGCTGGATGCTGAACGCGGCGTCCGCGGCCGTCAGCGGCGTGCCGTCGCTGAACTTCACGCCGTCGCGCAGGGTGAACGCCCAGGTCGTCGGGCTGCTCTGCTTCCACGAGGTCGCCAGCCACGGCACGATGCGGCCGGAGGCGCTGTCCCGGTGCAGCAACTGGTCGTAGATGTTGCGGTACACCGAGTAGGAGTCGGTGTCGTACTGAAGGCCCGGGTCGAGGCTGGCCGGGTAGCTGGCCAGGTCGGCGGTGAGCGAGGCGCCGGCGGACGTCTTGCCGCCGGTGCCGCCGCTGCTCGGGGTGGAGCAGGCCGCGAGGGACAGGGCCGCCACCGCGGCGACGCCGACGAGTCCGGCTCTCCTGGGGATTCGCATGGTGTTTCTCCTCATGTGGTGCTCCGTCGGCGCCGTGTCCGCCACGAGGGCCGAGGTGGGGTCGGGTCAGTCGGCCCGGGGAGCCGGGATCCGCGCGTCGATCTCGAGGGTGGGAACGTCGACGCTGACGGTCTCCGGGTACTTCAGTCCCATGCCGGTGTTGAGCACGACGGTCACGTCGTCGTCACCGAGCCAGCCGGACGCGCGCAGCCGCTTGGCCGCCGCCGCGCAGGCCGCGCCCTCCGGGCAGATGAACGTGCCCTCCCGCGCCGCCAGCTCCAGCTGTTCGGCCAGCAGCTCCTCGTCGCTCACCGCGATCGCGGTGCCGCCGGTCTCCCGCACGGCCTCCAGGACCAGGAAGTCGCCGAGCGCCTTCGGGACGGTGATGCCGAACGCGACGGTCCGCGCGTCGGGGAACGGCTCGCTGACGTCCGCACCGGACTCGAAGGCACGCACGATCGGCGCGCAGCCTTCGGCCTGGACCGCGACCAGGCGGGGCAGCTTGTCGCCGATCCAGCCCAGCTCCCGCATCTCCAGGAGAGCCTTGTAGATGCCGATCAGGCCGACACCACCTCCGGCAGGGTAGAGAATGACGTCGGGAACCCGCCACCCCATCTGCTCGGCGATCTCGTAGCCCATCGTCTTCTTGCCCTCGAGCCGGTACGGCTCCTTGAGCGTGGAGACCTCCTGGAAGCCGTCCCGTTCGCCCACGGCGGCGTTGACCAGTTTGCCCGCGTCGCCGATCAGGCCGTTGACCAGGTACAGCTCCGAGCCCGCGGCCACGCACTCGGCACGGGTGATCGCCGGGGCGTCCACCGGCATCGCGATCATGCTGGTCAGGCCGGCCCGCGCCGCGTAGACGGCCCAGGCGGCGCCCGCGTTGCCGTTGGTCGGCATCGCCACGCCCCGCACGCCCAGCTCCAGCGCCCGCGAGACGCCCACCGCGGCACCCCGGGCCTTGAACGTGCCGGTCGGGATCAGGCCCTCGTCCTTCATCATCAGCTTCGGCACGCCGATCGCCGCGCCGTAGGACGGCAGCGGCAGCAGCGGGGTCATGCCCTCGCCCATGGAGACGACGTTGGCCGCGTCCCGGACCGGCAGCACCTCGTGGTACCGCCACAGCGTCGGCGGCCGGGAGGCTATCTCGGCGGGCGTCACGGAGGCGGCCACCCGCTCCAGGTCGTACCGGGCGAGCAGCGGGACGCCGGCCGCGCTCACCCCCTGGATCACGTCGGCGTCGTAGCGCTCCCCGGTGCGGGAGCACTCGAGATGGCTCAGGGCGGAATAGCTCATGGATCTCCTTGCACGGGGCCGTCGCGGCCGGGGCCGGCCGAAGCGGCTGACGGGGTTTGAATTTTGAATCCAAAATCTTGGGCCCGTCAAGGCCTCTCGCACGCCTGGTACAAAGAGTCGTTTAATGGTGTTTCCGCCGTGTTTCGGCAGCATGAAACACCGCCGGACGGCAGGGGAGCCGGGCGGTACGGGACTCGGGCGCGCGAGGGCCGAGAGGTGACGGGCCGAGAGGTGGGGTCTGGAAGGTCGGACGGTCAGGGGCGGTTCAGGAGTGGGTCGGGCGACGGCCGGGCGGTGCGGTGGGCAGCGCTCAGGCCGGGTCGGCGGGAGCGTCGGACGGCACCGGGTCCTCGGTGCCGTGGGCCAGCGCCGCGCCGTAGCCGAACGCGCTGGCGGCCCGCCGCACATGCTCGCGGGAGAGCCGTTCGGCCCGCTCCGCGTCGCCGCGCGCGACCGCGTCCATGATGGCCGCGTGCTCCTCCAGGGCGTCGGCGATCCGGCCCGGGATCCGGGAGGAGGAACCCGACCCGAACCGCAGCTGGCCGCCGAGGTTGTCCATGAACTGCGCCAGCCGGGAGTTGCCCGCGGCGTGCCAGATGGCCTGGTGGAACTCCACGTCCACGTTGCTGTACCCGCGGCCGGCCTCCTCGGCCAGCAGCCGGCGCTGCTCCTCGTACAGCGGCCGCAGGCTCGCCTCCACGAAGGCCCGCGGGTCGGGCAGCGCGGCGGCGTTCCGGGCGGCGACCCCGTCGAGCACCTCGCGCAGCTCGTAGATCTCCCGCATGTCCTGCATGGCCACCTCGGGCACGAAGTAGCCGCGGTGCGCGATCGAGGTCAGGAAGCCGTCCCGTTCCAGGCCGGCCAGCGCCGCCTTGATCGGGGTGGGCGACAGTTGGAGCCGCTCGGCCAGCAGCCGCACGACCACCTTGGCGCCGGGGACCAGTTCGCCGTCGACGATCATCCGGCGGATCTCCCGGTACGCCTGTTCCTTGTAGGTCCGCCGCTCGATGGTCACACGGCATCATGGCATCCCGGCGCCCACGCGACCAAGCGCGTCCGTTCGCTCACAGAGCCCTCCACAGCCACCTCCCGCTCACAGCGCGGCCACCCGGACGCCGGCGTACGCGACGGTCGCCACCAGGAGCCAGGACACCAGGCCCAGCACCAGGGAACGTCCCCCGGTGCGCACCAGCGACGGCACGTGGATGCCGGTGCCCAGCCCGAACAGCGCCACCACCAGCAGCGCGGACTGGGTGTCGGCCGCGCCGCGCAGCACCGCGTGCGGGAGCAGCCCGGTGCTGGCCACCACGACCGACGCCAGGAAGCCCGCCACGAACAGCGGCAGCGGCGCCGGTCCGCGGCCGCCCGCACCGCGGAGGGTCCGCCGCCGCAGCGACACCCCCGCCACCAGCGGCGCCAGCAGCACCACCCGCGTGAGCTTGACGACCACCGCGGTCGTCAGCGCCCCGGGCACCCGCTGCGCGGTCGCCACCGTCTGCCCCACGTCGTGCACGCTCGCGCCCACCCACGACCCGAACTGCGCGACGTCCAGCCCCAGCGGCATCCGCAGCGCCGGCAGGACCACGATGGCCAGGCTTCCGCACAGCGTCACCAGTGCCACGGCGACCGCCGTGTCCTCCTCGGTGCCGTCCGCCACCGGCTCCATCGCGGCCACCGCCGACGCCCCGCAGATCGAGAAGCCCGTCGCCACCAGCAGCGCCCGTGCGGGCGGGACCCCGAGCCGGCGGCCCAGCCACCGGGTGCCGCAGAACGTGGCGGCCACGGTGACGGCCACCACCAGCAGCCCCGGCGCGCCCAGCCGTGCCAGCTGCGGCAACGACAGCTGGAGCCCGAGCAGCACCACGGCCACCCGCAGCACCCGCTTGCCGGCCGCCGCCGTACCCGGCCGCAGCACCGGGCGGTGCAGCCCGGCGTGGGCGAGCAGCGAGCCGAGGACCACCGCGGCCGTCGACGGGTTGACCTCCGGCACCAGCCGCGCCACGCCGAAGGACGCCGCCGCGCCGAGCGTGGCCACGCCCAGCCCGGGCAGGACCGACGCCGGCGGGCCGGGCGCCGTGGGTGCGGTCGGGGACCGCCGAACTGAAACCGTCACCCTCCCACCGTGTCGGCCCGCGCCCGGTGCGAGTAGTCTGCGAAACGTTGTCGGGGCGACAACGCTTGCTTGTCGCTCTTCCGTCCGCACCAGGAGAAGACCGTGCTCAGCCCCAGGGTGCCCGAGCTGGCCGCCCTTCAGATGCTGTCCGCCGTGGCCCGGACCGGCAGTCTGCGACTGGCCGCCACCGATCTCGGCGTCACGCAGCAGGCGCTGTCCCAGCGGGTGCGCGCCATGGAGTCGCGGGTCGGCGTCCCCCTCCTCACCCGCAGCCCGCGCGGGTCCCAGCTGACCCACGAGGGCCGGCTGATCGAGCAGTGGGCCTCCCGCGTGCTGGACGCCGCCGCGGAGCTCGACGCGGGCATCACCACCCTGCGCTCCGACCGCACCGCCCACCTGAAGGTCGCCGCGAGCCTCACCGTCGCCGAGCACCTCATGCCCCGCTGGATGGTGGCGCTGCGCGACCAACAGCGGTCGGCCGGCGCCGCGGGCACCAGCGTCGAACTGGAGGCCACCAACAGCGGTGTGGTCGCCGAACTGGTCCGCGACGGGCGCGCGGACCTGGGATTCGTCGAGGGTCCCCGGGTGCCGCGGGGTCTGCGCAGCCGCTCGGTGGGCCGCGACGAACTCCTCCTGGTCGTCCCCGGCGACCATCCCTGGGCCCGCCGCCGCACACCCGTCACCGTCGCCGAGCTGGCGGCGACCCCGCTGGTGAGCCGCGAGCCGGGCTCCGGCACCCGGCAGGCGCTCTCGGCCGCGCTGGCCGCGGCCCTGCCGGGGATCCCGCAGGCCGCACCCGTGCTGGAACTCACCGGCACCGCGTCCGTCAAGGCCGCGATCATCGCCGGGGCCGGCCCCGGCGCCCTGTCCTCGCTGGCCGTCGCCGACGACATCACCCTCGGCCGGCTGTACCCGGTCGCCGTCACCGGCGTCACGCTCGTCCGCAACCTCCGCGCGGTGTGGTCCGGCGGGCCCAACCCGCCGGCCGGTCCGGCCCGTGACCTGCTCGCGATCGCGGAACGCACCCGCTGACGATCCCCGAGCCGAAGGATCAGCGGGCCGACCGCCAACGCCACGCTCCGGCAGCCCCAAGACGAGCTGGTCGAAGGCGGCCACCACGCCCTCGAACCGCTCGCGGCACCGCCCACTGCGGCGGGCGAGGCCGGGACCGTGCTCGGTGGACGGCCTTGGTGCCCAAGGGAATTCATCCGGTACGGTCTCGGGGTTCCTGGCGATGTGCCCGCGTGCTGTACGAGGGGGCGGGGCCGCCGGGTGGCAGGAAGGCCACGCCTGGTGGAGATTTCCCGGACGCGTCGAAGGCTCGCGGCAGGGCTCGTCGCGCACTTCGCCGAGCCCTTCGCGCCGATGTGGCTGGTGGGTTGGGCCGTCTGCCTGGCGGTCGTGCCGTTCGCGCTGTTACGGATGCCGCCCCTGCTCGCGTCCGGGCTCTGGCCCCTGGTCAACGTCCCCGCAGCGCTGGTACTGGGCGTCTTCAGCGGGTTGGGTGCTTTCGGCGCGGTGCTGATCCTGCGCATGGAGGTCGCGACGGCGCGGCGCCTGGCAGCGGGCCGCTGGCGGGCGGTGCGGATCGCGGGCGCCGTGGCCGTCGCCGACGCGGTGCTGGTCGCCGCGGCGGGGGCGGTGGCTCTGGGGTGGTCGGGAGAACCGGCAGGCGCGGTCGGTGCCGCGGTGGCCAGGGCCGGGTGCGCGTGTGCGGTCGGTGCCGGGACGGCGCTGCTCCTGCTGGGGTGGGCGCTCCCCAGGAACAAGGCGATACGCGTCGTCACCATGCTGCTGGGCCTGTACCTTTCGGCCGTCTGCCTCCTGTTGTTCGACCACCACGAGTCCGGGGAAGCCCTGTTGGTCCCCACCTTGGTGTTGTCGTTCCTCTACGCCTCCTCGCTGCGCGAGACGCAGGCCTTTCCCGGTGTGGCCATCGGTTTCGCGGTGCTGTTGGCCCTGCTCGCACTGGACACCACCAGCGGCGGCGGCCTGGCCCGGCTGCTGGCCCAGGCCGTCCTCGCGCTCGCGGCGGGTGCGGTCACCGTCGTGTGCGCGGCGCGGTTCGCGCGGTGGCACGGCCGTCTGCTGCGCTTCGGCACCGCTGTGGCGATCGTGCCGCTGGCGTACGTGCTGTTCTTGTGGTTCGACGGGCAACTGCTCGGCGGCCGACTGGAGTTCCCGCTGTTCCTGCCGCTGCTCTGGCTCGTGGTGCGCGTGTGGCGGCGGATGCAGGGCTCGGACCGCCCGCTGGTGTCCGCGGCGGCGGACGTCGTCTTCGCGGTGCTGCTCGGCGTCCTGCTCGTCCTGTTCCTGGTGTGGCTGGCCAACACACTCCATCTGCCGGTCGCCGAGGTCGAGGTCGTGCGCGGCGCGGCGGACCACTTGGGCGACCTGATCGATCTGCCGTGGTGGCAGTGGGCGGTCGCCGACGCCCTGCTGGTCGCCGTGTTCCTGACGGCGGCGCTGGGGCGCGGGCGCCTGCGCCGGACCACCGCCGGGGCCGGCCCGACGCGGCTGTCCGGTACCCTCGGCGTGCTGCGCCGGACCCTGTCCGTCGCGAAAACGGCGCTGCTGTCCGTGGTGTTCCTCGGCCTGGCGGGGCCGCCCGCGGTCGGCCCGCTCCTCAGCCGGGCCGTACGGGAGCACTACGAGGCCGACCTGCAAAGGGACTTGGCGACCCGCGGGCAGGCCGCGGTCTACCAGGAGATCGTCGAGCAGTTCACCCGCTCGCCGGAGGCGCTGCCCGTCCTCGCGCAGCTGCTGCTCCAGGTCCACGACAGCGTCACCGACGCCACCGAGGGGGACCGGCCGAGCCCGGCCGCACGCGACCTTGCCCACCGGATGGGCGGGTTGCAGGCCCGCACTCTCCTCCCGTTCGCCCTCCGGGACGACGAAGCCGCCGGACAGCAGCCCGTGGATCCGTCGACGACGGCCGCCGCGCGCGAGGCCGGACTGAACGGAACGGCCGCCGACGCGGCCGACCTCGCCGGCCGCCTCTCGCGCGAGCAGCACGAGGAAGCCGCCGCGCACGCGCGTGAACAGGCGACCGAGCAGGCCGCCGAGCACGCCGCCACCGTCGTCACCGGGGCACTCGGCAATCTCACCTTCGGCCACGGCGTCGTGATCGGACTCGTCCGCGAATACCTCGACGGCATCGCCGAATCCCGGCTGGGCACCGCCTTCCTGCGCTGGACCGAACGGGCCCTGCCCGAGCACGCCCCGGAGCGGCCGCCGACCGCCGCCCAGGTGGTGGAACCCGATCCGGGCGCCCTGCGGGAGGCGGCGGACGACCAGTTGTCGGACGAGCTGTCCTCCCAGGGCGTCATGACCGACCCGGAGCAGGCCCGTGACGACCGGGAGAGTCCCGTCGCCGCCGCGGTGGACCTGGCCGCCCACACCCGGGGCCTCCAGCGGGGCACCGTCCCCTGCACGGGCTGTGAGCGCTTCTTCGACCCCGGTCACGGCCGCGGCGGAGAACGCGAGCCGGGCATCCGGGAGTGAGCGCGAGCGACCCCATGACAGGCAGCGGGCTCCCTCCCGCCCGGCCGGTGGGTTCCTCCGCGCGCGCAGAACGTCGCCGACAGCCGACGGCGGGCCCGCCCTCAATGCGGGCGGGCACGATGGCGCGGCTCACACACGTGCCTTCCGGCCATCAGTCATAGTTCATGATTCAATTTATTTGCCACCAAGGAGCCTCTCACCAGCAGGAGTTGCCGATGTCGGGTCTGCCCGGATCCACGCCCTCGGGCAGCGAAGCGGCCGGATCACGGGGGCGTGATCCGCTTCCCAGCAGGAGGCGCAAAGGGGAGGCGGCAGGTGACGGGCCGCCGTCCGGCAGCGGTGGCCCTTCCGGGGACACCGCGAGTACGGGTACGTCCGGCGTTCCGACGGGCGAGTGGGTCGGCCTGCACCTTGACGACGAGGAACGCTCCCGGCTCGCCGCCGCGCTGCGCCGCGCCAGGGCGGGCCTGACGGAGGATCACAGCCCGCGCACCCCGGCCGCGTCCGTCGACCCGTCGGCTCCGGACGGGCCTGCGGGCCTGATGGGAGCCGACCGAGGTGACCGTTCTGCCGCCACACGCACGGACGCGCCCCCGCAAGGGTCGCAACCCCCGCGCGGTCGGCCGTGGGGGAGGGGCGGCGGGAAGGCGGCCGACTCCGGCGCACCTGCCGGCCCTCTCACGGAAGCCGGCCGGGGCCCGCACCCCCGGCGCGTGCGGGTCCTGCTCGTCTCCGGCGGAGCGGCGGCCGTGGTGCTGGCGGCCGCGGTGGTGTTCCCCCTGCTGACCTCGGGAGACGGAGACGGAGACGGCGGCACGGCGGCCGCGGTCGCCACTAGGACCGGTGCCGGCCCCCTGCCGCGGGCATCCTCTTTCGCCCCCGCCGGCCCGGGCACCCGCCCGGCCCGGGTCCGCGGCGCCTCCATCCTGTCGAACCGCCCGTCCCCGGTGGCGGGGCCGGCCAAGCCGGCCACCGGCGAACCATCGGCCGGAACCACGCCGACACCCTCCGTAAGACCGACAGCGACGAAGACCGAACAGGTGCGGCTCGCGTCCCCGGCGGCGGAGAACCCGCTGTCCGTGCACAGCACCCACGTCATCGCCGCCGGTGACCGAGTCGTCAACGACTCAGTGGCCCTGGCCATGACGTCCGGTGGGGAACTGCAGGTCGTCGTGGGCGGTACGGTCCGCTGGTCCAGCGGAGCGACCGGCGCGGAAACGGTGTTCCAGGCCGACGGAAACCTCGTCATGTACGACGACGCGAACTACGACAACCCGGTCTGGTCCTCCGGGACGGCCGGCCATCCCGACGCGGTGCTCGTACTTGAGACGAACTGCGACGTGGTCATCGAGGACAACGCTGTCACCCTGTGGTCGACCGGCACGGCGAGCTGACGGCGGGCGCCAGAGCCGGTCGGACGGAGGAAACCGTCCGACCGGCCGCCGCATCCGGACCCGACGGGCCGTGAGGGGCGCCCTTTTACGGGGCTACGGGAGCACCTGGACCGTCGCCGAAACCGTGCTCCCGTTGTACGCGTCGTCGCCCGCGTAGGTGACGGTGTACACCGCCGGGCCTGCCACCAGGGGGACGTCGGCGATCTGGAACGTCCCGTCGACCGCGACCTTGCGGGTGCCGACGAGTGCCGCGCCCGGACCGGAGGCGTCCTGGCGGGTGACGGTGACGGTGGCGCCGACGGGGATGGAGTCCGCCGACGTCAGCCGGCCGTTCATCTTGAGCTTGCTGCCCACCTTGGCGCGGTTCGTGAACACCAAGTACAGGTTGGTGTCGGCCTTGGGGGGCGTCGTCGGCGCCGAGACCGTCAACGACACGGACTGCTGCGCCGGGGCGTGGTCCCGGTCGCCGTCGAAGGCGACCTGGTAGGAGACGTCCCCCGCGTCGGTCACCGTGTCGGGGAAGGAGAACGTGCCGTCGGCGGCCACCACCGCGTCCGGCAGCGCCGTCCCGTCCGGGTCGGCCGCGTCCGTGCGCGTCACGTGCACGGACTGCCCGGCCGCGAACACGCCCGCCGACGCCAGTGCCCCCTGTACGGTGAACGGCGTTCCCGCTTCGGCCTGGGCCGGGGGCGTCAGGGTCATGGCGGTGCCGCTCCGCGCCGGGTTGTCGTAGACGTGGAGCACCGGGTCGGTGTCGCCGAGGCCGGAGAACCCGCCGGAGACCGAGTACAGCCGCGACCCGTCCGCCGACCACGCCAGCCCCCCGGGCCCGACCGTCGGCGTGAAGGTCTGCCGCGGCGCCGACTCGCCGGGCACGCTCACGGACGTCCCGGTGCCGGGCACGGACCAGTAGTTCCAGTAGCCGATCGCCACGGGGCCGTCCGCGGCGACGGCGACCGCCGTCGAGTTGCCGGCCGCGGTGACGGTCCAGTCGAGCTGGGTCAGGTCGCTGAGCCGGTAGGCGAGGACCGAGTCCCCGCCGGTGACGACGACGTCCTGGCCGTCAGGGGTGACCGCGGCGTCGGAGAAGCCGCCCAGGTCCGAGTACTGCCCGGTCTCCACCGGCGTGGCCGAGGAGACGTCGAACACGCCGAGCCCTCCGTCGCCCACGTTGCTGGTGACGACCAGCTTGTCCGGATCAGCGGGATCGGCCAGGACGTTCGGAGCCCACCCCGACCACTGCCACTGCGGGTCCAGGCGCACGGCCGGATTCTGCGAGCCCACGTCCACGGAGCCGATGCCGAAGGGCTCGGGGTCGGCGCCCGCGCTGTAGCCGAACCACAGCCGCCCGCCGGCGACGGCCAGGCTCTCCGCGTCGACGCCGGTCTGGTACAGCGCGGTCTGCTGGAGCGTGGTGGTGCTGACCGCGGAGATCGTGCCGGCAGTGGAGTGCGCGATGTACAGCGTTCCGCCGTCGGGAGACAGGGCCATCCCGGTGGCGGTGGGCTGGTCGTCGATCGTGCCTACGTGATTGCCGTCGAGGTCGAAGACCTCGACGGAGGACACCTGGCCGTCGGTGCTGATGTACACGTGCTGGTTCTGCTCGTCCAGCAGCAGGCGCGGCGACGGGTACGCGGGATCCGCCGCCGCCGGCGTGGCCGGCAGCGCGGCGAACGCCACCCCTGCCAGCAATGCCGTGGCTACGGTGATCGCCGACTTCTTCGGACTCATGGAACCCCCCAAGGCTCATTCGGGGGCATGCCGGCAGAACACCTTGCGTGCGCCGTTCCCCCCGCTGATCGGGCGCTCCCCAAGCGCCTTACGAATGAGGCTAGTTGGACTTCCCGGGCTCTTCAAGATCCCGCCGCAGGGCGATACGGCGAGGTACCGCCGCAGTGCGGGATCACCGCCTGCGACCTTTTGTGCGGAGGCCCGGAACCGGGAGGTGGTCGGCTCGGGTCGGTGTGGGCCCCGCCCGGGCGGAGTGCCGCCGTCGTTCCGGCATCCGGGCCTGGTGTCGTCGTCCGTCGCGATTCGCGGTGGTGTCGTGTCGATCCGCGGTCGTGCCGTTCGACCTAGGGGTGAGAGGGTCGAGGGACGCCCCCGAACACAGGAGGCCGATGATGGCGAAGTACATGCTGATCATGCGCGGCACGGACGAGTCGATGGCGAAGATGATGGAGACGCCCTTCGAGGAGATGCTCGAGACGGTGGGGCGATTCAACGAGGAGCTGATCCGGGCCGGCGTGCTGGTCGCCGCCGAGGGGCTGGACGACCCGGGGCAGGGCGTGGTGGTCGACTTCAGCGGCGAGACGCCGGTGGTCACCGACGGGCCCTACGGCGAGACGAAGGAACTGTTCGGCGGCTTCTACGTGATCGACGTGGCCTCGAAGGACGAGGCGGTCGAGTGGGCCAAGCGCCTCCCGGCGGTCGCCGGCTCGAAGTGCGAGGTCCGCCGGGTACCGGGCATCGACGAGTTCCCGCAGGACAACGAGTGGATCGCCAAGGAGCGGGTGTGGCGCGAGCGGACCGGCCAGCTCTGATGGCCGCGGGCGCGGAAGGCCCGGCGGGCCCTCAGGCGGCTCGGCGGGCCGTGGAGGCCGTATGGCGGATCGAGTCCGCCCGGATCGTTGCCGCGCTGACCCGCTACACCGGCGACTTCGAACTCGCCGAGGACGTCGCTCAGGAGGCGGTGGCGGAGGCGCTCGTCAGCTGGTCGCGCGAGGGCGCGCCGGCGAACGCGGTGGGCTGGCTGCTGGCCACCGGGCGGCGGCGGGCGATCGACGCCTACCGCCGCCGCGCGGCCCTCGACGAGCGGTACGCCCTGCTCCGCGGCCACCTCGCCGAGGGAGAGGCGAGTTCGGGCGCGCAGGCCCCGCCGAAGCGTGCCGACGACCTGTTGTGGGACCCCGACCAGGTGGCCGATGACGTCCTCGCGCTGATGTTCATCGCCTGCCACCCCGTGCTGGCGCCCGAGGCGCGAGTGGCACTGACGCTGCGCACGGTCGCCGGACTGGCGAGCGAGGAGATCGCCCGCGCGTTCCTGGTGCCCGTGCCCACCGTCCAGGCGCGAATCACCCGCGCGAAGAAGACGATCGCCGCGGCGGGAGTGCCGTTCGAGCTGCCGCCGGCCGAAGAGCGCCGGGCACGTATCGGTGGGGTGCTCAGCGTGTTGTACGTGATCTTCACCGAGGGCTCGACAGCGACCGCCGGCGAGGACCTGCTGCGCCCCGACCTCGCGTACGAGGCAATCCGGCTGACCCGGATGCTGGCCGCCCTGCTGCCCGACGAACCGGAGGTGTCCGGGTTGCTGGCGCTGTGCGAGTTGACGACCGCGCGCTTTCCCGCCCGCACCGGCCCCGACGGCGAGCCGGTCCTGCTCGAGGATCAGGACCGTCGCCTGTGGGACCGCTCTGCGATCCGCCGGGGCCTGGCCGCGCTCGGCCGGGCCGCCGCCGTCGGACGCGGCCTGGGGCCGTACGGGCTGCAGGCCGCGATCGCCGCCTGCCACGCGACGTCCCCCTCGGTGGCGCAGACCGACTGGGAGCGCATCGTGCTGCTCTACGAGGCGCTGGGCCAGGTGGCCCCCTCCGCCGTCGTCGAGCTCAACCGGGCGGTCGCCGTCGCGATGGTGACCGGGCCGCAGCAAGCGCTCGCCATCGTCGACGGCCTGGTCGCCACCGACCGCCTGTCGGGATCGCACCTGCTCCCGAGCGTGCGCGGCGAACTGCTGCGCCGGCTCGGCCGGACCGGCGAGGCCCGGGCCGAACTCGAACTCGCCGCCCGCCTGTGCCGCAACACCCGCGAACGATCGGTGCTGCTGCGCAAGGCGGCCGCGCTGCCGTGAGAGACCCGACAGGTCCCGGCCGAGCCGCCGGCCGAGGAAGGGATGCGACCGCACCCGGTGCCCGAGCAGCCGTTCACCGCCGCGTTCGGCGGGACCCGCAGGGCCGGCATGGATTCCACGATCTCGGTCGGGTCGGTCCGCTGCTCGGACCCGCACCAGCTGCGCGGTCAGAGCACTGAGGCGTGTGTGGTCAATGGCCGGGCCACGGCCGTTCGTCGGAGGGGCGGTGATCGTGAGCCGGGCATCGCGGGAAAGTCCGGTGCACCGATGATCTGCCGGCTCCTAGGATGGGCGGGTGGACCTCGCGCATCTCGGCACGCCGATCGGGCCGATGATCCGCGTCCACGGCGGGTTCGCCAATCGGATGTACCGGCTCGACACCGACCAAGGGTCGTTCGCGGTGAAGGAGCTGAACCTCGTCGACCGCCGCTGGACCTATCGCGTCGAGGACGTGTTCAGGTTTGAGCGGGCCGCCTTCGCTGCCGGCATTCCGATGCCGGAGCCGATCTCGGCCGGCCACGGCACGCTCGTTCACCGATGGGTCGAGGGCGAGAAGGTGCCCGAAGCACCGGTGTCGGCGGCATACGCGTTCGAGATCGGTGAGATCCTCGCGCGCATCCACGCGCTCGACGTCGAGTGGACCCATGGGCCGATCGAGGACCCGACGTCACGGGACTGGCCCGAGCTCGCCGCCCGGGCGGCGGCGACCGGACAGCCGTGGGCCGGCGAGCTCGCCTCTCACGTCGAGACGTTCCTCGTGATGGCCGACTTCGTCGACACTTGCGAACGGCCAGGTCCCGTCGTGCTGACTCACGGGGACATCCAGCCGTGGAACCTGCTCGGTCGAGAGGGTCGGCCGGTGGTGCTCGACTGGGAGCTCTCGGGGATGCTCGACCTGTCCGGTGAGCTCGGCTCGACCGCGTTGAGCCTCGCGAAGGGACCTGGCTTCGGCGACATCGAGCCCGCCGTCTTCCGTTCGGTTCTCGACGGTTATGCAGCGGGGGGCGGAGCATTGCCGCCGTCGGGTTCGAGCTGGTTCGTGTCCATGATCGGCGGCTGGCTGGGGCATACGAGGTGGAACGTCCTGCGGTGTCTCGCCGGTGTCGAGGCGAGCACCGGCCCTGACCTCGCGCTGTCGCACGAGTCCGTGCGCGACGGAGTACGCGGCCTCCCCGACCTGTTCGGCCGACTTCCCGAGCTTGAGGCGCTGCTCGTGTGACAGCGACCTGCGTCGGTGCTCGGTACCTGGAGCGGCCTACCGAGCGCCGGGGTGTTCAGCTGGGTGATCGCGTTCCCTGCGTGCGGTGCTCACGCTTCCCCGTCGTTGGTGTCCCGGTCGCTGTGGGCGAGGCGCTCGCTCTGGTGGCCCGGCGCGCCGGCTCCGCAGGGCCGGAAGCGGGCGAGGTATGCCGGGCTCGGGCCGCGGCGCTCGGTCAGGTGGAGGCCGGCGGCGTCGGCGAGCCGGTGCAGTCGGCCGAAGGGGATCCAGTGCCGGTCGAAGAACTCGCCGATCACCAGCCGCCCGCCTGGCGCCAGCACCCGTGCCGCCTCGCGCAGTACCCGATCCGGCTCGGGGATCTCGCCGAGCGCGGTCACGGCGTATACGGCGTCGAATGTCCCGTCGGCGTAGGGCAGTTCACGTGCGTCCGAGCGGGTGGGCCTGATCGTCGCAAGGCCGTCGCGCTCGGCGCGGCACATCACGTGGTCGAGCATCTCCTGCTGGATGTCGAGCACATCGAGCCGTCCCTCCGGCCCGAGCTTCGGGGCGACGTTCAGCGACTGCAGGCCGGTCCCCGGGCCGATCTCCAGGATCCGCTCACCCGGCCGAGGTTGCAGTACGGCGTCCATCCGGTCGGCTGTCAGGAACGGCAACGGCACGTCGAGGAGGCCGCGTTGGGCGTACGGATAGGGCGCCGTGTCGCCCAGCCACCAGGCGGCGGCCAACGCGGCGCCGACGCCGGCGGCGACCGCCCAGCGGGTCCGGGCCGGGATCGGGGCGACGGGGGCGGTGGTGATGCGGTGCATGGTGTTCTCCGGTGGATCGATTCGGTTCGTGATCGTTGTTCGTGGTAGGCGGTCGGGGGGTCGGCGTCACGCGGGCCGGCCCAGCGCCCGCAGCGCCAGCCGACCGCACAGCGCGGCGAGCGGCAGCTCGGCACCGAGCGCCATGGCGACCGCGGTGGCGAAGTCGCCGCCCGGGGCCGCGGTCGTGGTGTCGAACCAGGCGTCCACCGCGAGCAGCGTCGCGGTCGCGGCGGCCGCCAGGGCATGCCGCCGGTCACCCCGGGCGGCGAGGAGGCCGGTGGCGATCAGGCCGAGCGCCTCCAGCGCGTCGAGCCCGACCCAGGCGACCGGCCAGTGCGCCGCGGTCGCGGTGGCCGGCAGGCCGGTGGCCAGCACGTACAGCCACGGCAGCAGGCCGAGCCCGCAGGCGATCAGCAGCCCCCCGGCCCGCCGCATGCCCCGCGCCGGGCGCGGCTCCTCCGCCTCTTCGTAGAACGGGATCACCTCGGTTCCGGCCACTTCCTCATCGCACAACTCCGGTTGACGCATCCTCTTCCCCCGCTCCCCGCCGGCTGTCCCCTTCACGTGCTCCAGCCTCCGGCGTGCACCGGGGCGCCGTCAGTCACGCAGGGTTCCGTCCCGGGGTGGAGAAAAGTGCACCCCCGAACCGGGCGGCAGCGTCATGGCACAGGGATGGCCTGCGGCTTTACCGTTTGACGCATGCAACTCACCACGTGGCTGCAGCTCGTGCTGGGCCGGCCGTTCCGCAGGGCGGGACACCGGACCGCGCTCGTCGCCGTCGGCCTGCCGCTCCACCTCGCCGTGGTGCCACTGTGGCTCTGGCTGCTCGGCACGATGGCGGCGTTGGTGCCGGCCGTGACTCCGCTGCCCGTGCTGCTCACGCTCGTGGTGACACCCCTGCTGACCGTCGCGCAGCGGCGGCGCTACCGGGCATTCGTCGGCAAGGACCTCCCGCGCGCCGCCGCACCCGGGCCCGGACGCGACTGGACGTCGGCGGTACGCCGGCTGGCCGGCCGGGCCCTGTGGCGGCAGGCCTGCTACCACGCCGTGGCGGGTCCGCTGCTGGCCGTCCTGGACATCGCCGTCCTCGCCGTCTGGGCCGCCGCTCTCGTGGCCTCCTCCATCTACGTGTGGATCTGGGCGCTGCCCCCGCAATGGCGGGTCACCGACCTCGGGTACACCACGCAGGCCGCGTACATCACCGCCGGCGGCCTCGCCCTGCTGTTCCTCGGGCCCCGGCTGACCGGCGCTCTGGTGCGGCTGGACACCCGGGCGGCCGAGGTCCTGCTCGGCCCCAGCCGCACGGAGAAGCTGACCCGCCGGGTCGCCGACCTCGCCGAGAGCCGGGCCGGCGTGCTCGACGCCGCCGACGCCGAGCGGCGGCGGATCGAGCGCGACCTGCACGACGGCGCGCAGCAGCGCCTCGTCTCACTCGCCGTCAACCTGGGTCTGGCCAGGGCCACCCTCGGCGACCTGCCGGCGGACGCCCGCAAGGTGATCGACGAGGCGCACCGCGAGGCGAAGGAGGCGATCGCCGAGCTGAACAACCTGGTGCGCGGCCTGCATCCGGCCGTCCTTGAGGACCGCGGCCTCGACGCCGCGCTGTCCGGGGTCGCCGTCCGCCTCCCGATCCCGGTGCGCGTGGCGGTGGACCTGCCGCGGCGCCCCTCACCCACGGTCGAGGCCGTCGCGTACTTCGTGGTCTCCGAGGCCCTGACCAACGTGGTCAAACACGCCCAGGCGACCCGGGCGGACGTGACCGTGGAGCGGATCGGGGAGACACTGCTGGTGGTCGTCGCGGACGACGGGGCGGGCGGCGCGGATCTCGCAGCGGCCGGCGGCGGCACCGGGCTGGCCGGGCTCGCCAAGCGCGTCGCGTCCGTCGACGGCACGTTCTCCTGCCGAAGCCCCGCCGGGGGCCCGACCGTCATCACCGTGGAGCTGCCGTGCGCGCCGTGATCGCCGAGGATTCCCTCTTGCTGCGCATCGGCGTGGTCAAAGTGCTGGAGGCGGCCGGCTTCGAGATGTGCGCGCAGGTCACCGACGCAGAATTGCTGCTGGCGGCCGTCGAGGAGCACCGTCCCGACATCGCCGTGGTCGACGTGCGCATGCCGCCCGGCTTCACCGACGAGGGAGTACGTGCCGCGCTGGTGATCCGCCGCCAGTATCCGCGTACCGCCGTGCTCCTGCTGTCGCAGTACGTGGAGGAGCGGTACGCCGCCGATCTGCTCGCCGCCAACACCTCGGGCGTCGGCTATCTGCTCAAGCAACGGGTCGCCGACGTCGAGGAGTTCGCCGAGGCGGTACGCCGGGTGGCGGCCGGCGGCACCGCGCTCGACCCGCAGGTCGTCGCGCAGCTGCTGGTGCGCCGGCACAGCGATCCGCTCGACCGGCTGACACCGCGCGAGCGGGAGGTGCTGGAGCTGATGGCGGGCGGCCGGTCCAACTCCGGCGTCGCCGCCGAGCTGGTGGTGAGCGAGAGCGCTGTCGCCAAGCACATCAACAGCATCTTCACCAAGCTCGACCTGCCCAGGGCCGACGCCGACCACCGCCGCGTCCTGGCGGTGCTGCGCTTCCTGGGCGTTGCGACCGCATAGCCGGACCGGTGCAATCAGTCCTCTGATCAGTTGATCGTTCATCAGATTGCCCGAGGTCTTCCCGCGCGACGATGCCTCGCACGGGTGATACCACGGCGCGGTCGACCAGCAGCCGCCAGCGGCGGAGGCGTGCCGGTCAGGCCATCTTCAGCGGCCGGTCGGGGCGGCACACCGGGCACGGTGCGGTGCCGTCGCGTTCGAGGGCGGAGCGGGCCTGGTCGGTGGTGGGGGGCGGGTGAGGTCGCGGGCGGGCGAACCCGACACGGACACTGTGATCAGGCTGCGCAGCGACGAGATCGACGTCGTCCTGCTCCCGGCCAAGGGCGCCGACATCTACTCGTTCACCGACCGGGCGAGCGGCATCGACGTGCTCTTCAAGACCCCGTGGGGCTGGCGCGACCCGCGTTCGCTGCCCGCGGCGGCCGACAGCCAGGCGGACTGGCCGGCGAGGTACGCGGGCGGCTGGCAGATCCTGTTCCCGAACGCCGGGCCCGAACGGACCGTCGACGGAGTCCGCCGCGGATTCCACGGCGAGGCGGCGGTCGTGCCGTGGACCGTGCTGGAACAGGACGCCGCCGGCACCCGGCTGACCGTGAACCTGACGACCGCCCCCGTCCGCCTTGAGCGCACCGTGACAGTGTCCGGCCCCGATCTGCACGTGGTGGACAGCGTGCAGAACCTGTCGGCCGACCCGGTCGCGTACATGCGGGTCCAACACCCGGCGTTCGGCGCCCCGTTCATCGACGGGCACTGCCGGATCGACACCTCGGCGCGCACCCTGATCCCCGATGTCCAGGCGCCGGGCACACTCCTGCCCGCCGACGCGGTCCTCGACTTCCCCGATGCCGGACCCCAGATCGATCTGCGCGCCGTTCCGGCACCGGACGAGCGCCGCGAAGTCTTCGCGGCCCTCACCGATTCCACCGACGCCTGGTTCTCGATCGTGAGTCCGTCGGCCGGCGGCTTCGGTGTCCGGATGGACTGGGATGCCGCCGTGTACCCGCATGCGTGGTTCTGGCAGGAATGCCATGCCGGCAAGGGGTTTCCGTGGTTCCGGCGGGCGTACGCGCTGGCGGTCGAGCCGGCCAACGCGCTGCCGGGAGCCGGCCCGGTCGGGCGGTGGCACCGCGGCCCCGCGGCGACGCTGGCCGGCGGCGCGAGCGTCACCACCGCGCTGCGGCTGAGCCGTATCCCCTTGACGCACCTGTGATGACCCGGGGACGCGGCTGAGCCCGCAACCTGGTCACCGAGCACTTCAAATCCGCCCGCTTCCGGCTCGAGGTCACCACCGACGTGATGCTCGACGCCGACGAACCCGAACGCAGCCGCGAGGAAATGATCCTGGAGTCGCAAGCCCGCCAGGCACTGCTGGCCGCTCTGCGGCAGCTGCCCAGCCGCATGCGCCAGGCCACCCTGCACTGGGCCATGGGCGTTCACGGCACCGTCATCGCCCAGGACATGGGCATCGCCGCCGCCACCGTACGAGTCCACCTCCACCAGGCACGACTGCGCCTTGCCGCTGATCCCGTCCTTGCCGGCGCCTACCGGACGGAGCGGAACGGCGGCTCCTGACCATGCCCGAGCTCCCTCGCCGGACTCAAAACAGGGGTTGTGCTCTTCCGTGTCATGCGGACCGTCACCGCGGGAGCGCGCCGTCCGCAACCGCGGTGGCGGCGCAGCCGTCCGTTAGGGCGAGGGATGAGGAGAGCTTATGGACGCGACGGCGGTGACGCTGCCCGAGGAACTGCTCCTACTGGCGCTCGACCCGGAGTCGGGCAGACCGCTGGTGTCGTGGCGGCACATCTCGTACGGGCTCGCCGGCCTGCTCCTGGTGGAGTTGGAGGGGGCGGGACTCGCAACCGAGGACAGGGGGCGGGTCTCTCCCACCGGCGCCCGGCACCGTACCGGCGAGCCCATGATCGACTCGGCCGACGAGTTGTTCGGCGACGGAGGGCCGGTCAGGGAGCGGAGCTGGATTCGCGGCGGTTCCGACCGGACGCGGGACGCGGTCGTCGAGCGGCTCGTCGCGCGCGGCGCGCTGCGGGACGCCTCCCGGCGGCGGTTCAAGGTCTTCGCGGTCCGCCGCTACCCGTGGGCAGGCAGCGGCCTCGGCGCGGCCGTGCGGGACGGGTTCCAGGTGTCGGCACTCGGCGGTTTCCCCGACGCCCGGGGACGGGCGGTGGCCGGCATGGCCGAGGCGATCGGGCTCCGGCGCCACGTACGCCCCGCCTCCGGCAGCGCCCGCGAGTTCCGCACAGCGATGCGTGCCGCGCTGCGGGAGGTCGGTGCGGCCCGCACGGTCTCCCGGATGATCTCGGCGGAACGCAGCAACGCCGGCTGAGCCGCCCGGCGTCGGCCGGCGCCGTCCGCTGACCGAGGAGGACGGGAGCAGGCCGGGCGGGCAGATGTGGGGCGCCTGCGTCTGCTGTACGCGCCGGGTATCGCCGGCCGGATCTACAACATCGCCGACGACGCCCCCGTCACGACGGTCGAGCTGTACCGGCTCAACGGCGTCGAGGTGCCCGCCGGGCTCCACGAACTCACCGACCCCGACCCGTGGTTCGGGATCACGTCCAACCAGCGCATCCGCCGGGAACTCGGCTTCCGGCCGATCCACCCGAGCGCCTGGACGGCCCGGGACGCCGGAGCCCTATGACGGTCACCGCGCGAGGTCAGTCCAGAATTGGCGGGTTGAGGCGGTAGCAGTTGAGGCTCCACAGGATCGGCGACGAGGTGACCGTGCAGGTCGCCCAGGCGGAACCAGGGCGACGCCGGTTCCTTCTCGTTCTCCCGGACGGTACTGACCCTGTCGGGCCGCCTGTGACCACCGTGCGGTCAACGGCGAGGGCGGGGTGCGGTTCGGGTGCGTTGAAGGCGCGCCTGGAGGACCGGGATTGGCTGCGGGCCGTTCTGGATGCCTGACTCGTCACCGGGACACCGCCCGGGAAGGGGCGCCCAGCCTGGTCAGGTCTCGGCATCGCCGCCGCCACCCGGTCGCAGCTGACCACGGGGATGAAGCAGGCTTTCGGCTCCTCCCTGGTCGACGCGGACGCGTGGATCGGCGGCGACGGGAAGCTGGTGCGCACCCGCACCTCGTTCCATCTTCAGGACACCACCGTCACCATGACGCTGACCCTGACGGACGCGGGGCTTCCGGTGAACGTTCACGCACCGTCCGCCGCCTCGGTCACCCCTGCGGCGTCGGTCAGCGGCGCGCTCACCGGCTGAGCTTTCCCGCGCACCGGAGCGGTCCGCTGCGCCCCTTCGTCGTCCGGGGGACGGGGCGTCAGGTCGGTGGTGGGGTGAGTTTGGCGGCGACGGCGTCGAGGACCCAGTCGAGGCCGGTGGTGAAGGATGCCTCGGCGTCGGTGCCGGTGCCGTCGTGGACGGCTTTGGCCAGTGCCGGGAAGCGGCCGGTGGCGAGCATTCTGGTGACGTGGGGGCCGTGGGCGCGCTGCCAGTCGCGTTTGGTCAGGCCGGTGGCGCGTTCGGCCCGCAGGTCGGCGATCTCGCGTCTGATGGCGCCGGTGAAGTAGGCGCTGACGGTCTCCACGGCGCGCATGGCGGTGTCGATGTCGGTGAGGCCGTCGAGGGGGGCGAGGGTGGCCTCGGCCACGGCGAGGCCGTTGGGGCCCAGGGCGGGGCGGCCGCCGAGGAGGTCGGCCAGCCATTCGTGGTGCAGGGCGGTGTGCCGGGTGCGGTGGGCGAGGACGCGCAGTGCCTCCCGCCAGTCACCGGACCGCTCCCGGGGGAGGATCTCGGCCTGGACCTCGTCGACCATGAGGTCGAAGAGTTCCTCCTTGGTGGCGATGTAGCCGTACAGCCGCATCGGGCCTGCGCCGAGCCGGGCGGCGACCTTGCGCAACGACACCGCTTCCAGCCCGCCCTCGTCGGCCAGCGCGACGGCGGCGGCGACGATCCGCTCCCGGTCCAGCGACACGGGGCGATTCGGCTGTTCCGGCCGGTCCCACACAGTCATGGCTGCATCGTACCGTTGCGATGCGGTGTATCGAGGAAATACAGTGTATCGACATGAGACATCGCATCGCCGTGGTCGGCGGCGGTCCCGCCGGCCTCGCCTTCGCCCGGGTCCTGCACCGTCACGGCCATCCCGTCACCGTCCTGGAACGCGACCCCGACCCCGTTGCCTGTCCGCCGGGCGGCACGCTGGACCTGCACGAGGGGCTGGGCCGGCTCGCACTGGAGAAGGCGGGGCTGCTCGCGGAGTTCGAGGCGCTGGCCCGTCCGGAGGGGCAGGCCATGCGCATCCTGGACACCGGCGGGACCGTCCTGCGCGACTGGTACCCGCGCCCGGGCGACCCGGCCCATCCCGAGATCGACCGCGGGCAGCTCCGCGACCTGCTGCTCGGCCCGCTCGACGTCCAGTGGGGGCGGGGCGTGACCCTGGTCGTGCCTGGGGACGGGGGCGGGGACGGCGTGCGGGTCGACTTCACCGGCGGGCGGCAGGAGAGGTTCGACCTCGTGGTCGGCGCGGACGGTGCCTGGTCCCGGGTCCGCCCGGCGGTCTCACCGGCGACGCCGCGGTACACGGGCGTCACCTCGGTCGAGACCTCCCTGGACGACGTCGACACCCGACACCCGGGCCTCGCCCGGCTGGTCGGCGACGGTTCGGTGGCTGTTTACGGGGCGAACCGCGCGCTCGTCGCCCAGCGCAACAGCGGCGGACACGTGAAGGTGTACGCGCAGTTCCGCGCGCCGCTGGACTGGCACACCGGCCTCGACCTCGCCGACGCCGAGGCCGTGCGAGCTCACCTGCTGGCCATGTTCGACGGGTGGGCCGACCCCGTCCTGGACCTCCTGCGCCGCGGCGCCGCCTTCGTCCACCGACCCCTGTACGTCCTGCCCGTCTCCCACACCTGGCCCCACGTCCGGGGCGTGACGCTCCTGGGCGACGCGGCCCATCTGATGCCCCCCTTGGGCGCGGGCGCGAACCTCGCCCTGCTGGAAGGCGCCGAACTCGCCGAGGCCGTCGCCGCTGTCGGCCCCGATGACCTGGGCGAGGCCGTCCGCGCCTTCGAGGAACGGATGTGGGCCCGCGCCGGCAGGTGGGCGAAGATCACGGCGGCCGGCCTGGAGCGCCTGGTGAGCCCGGACCCCGCCGAGGCCCTCGCCCTCTTCGACCAGGTCCAGCCGTCCTGACCGTCCGGCGAGGGTGCCCTCGGTACGGCACTGAGGCGGGGCGGTGGGGATGTCCGTGTTTCGTGCACCGGGAGTCGGCCGGTCCCGTCGATGATTGACCGCACAGGGAGGGATCCTTGATCGTGAAGGCTCCTGCGCGGTGGAGTGGAGTGGTGATGCGGCACTTTGTGCGGCCTGAGGGAAGTCCGCCGGTGAACGGTTACAGCCACGCGGTGGCCTGCGCCGGAATGCTCGTGGCGGTGTCCGGCCAGGTCCCTGTGGACGGCGAGGGCCGCCTGGTGGGCGAGGGTGACGCCGAGGTCCAAGTGCGCCAGGTGTACGCGAACCTGGCCACCGCCCTGGAGTCGGCCGGCTCCGACCTGGCGCATGTGGTCAAGCTGACCGTCTACCTGACGGATCTTCAGGACCTGCCGGCCTTTCGCAGGGTGCGGGACGAGCACCAGGATCCGGCGCGTCCGCCTGCCTGTTCGCTCGTCCAGGTGGCCGGCCTGGTCCATCCCGCGTTCCGGGTCGAGAT
The DNA here is from genome assembly GCA_963756705.1 of uncultured Actinomycetota bacterium. Lineage (GTDB taxonomy): Bacteria > Actinomycetota > Actinomycetes > Streptomycetales > Streptomycetaceae > Actinacidiphila. The sequence continues at coordinate 1,426,075 of CAVWOS010000015.1, forward strand.
CGACGCGTGGGCCGTGGCGTCGACGGGGGAGTGAGAGCCCAGAGCCGCTCGTGTGCTGTGTGATCGGATCTGGGGCGTTGCCGTCCGGACGGTACGTCAGTGCGGCGCTTCTTCTTGGTGCTCGTTGTTTCCGGTGCGGGTGACGCGTAGGTGGCGGGCGACGGGGACGGCTGTCAGGCCGTAGAGCGCCACGGTCGAGGCGATCACGAGGAACGTGGCCGGGAGGATCTTGGAAGCGCCGCGGATGCCCGCTGCCAGCGATACCGGCCGGGAGCAGGGCGATGAGTGCCGGGACGCGGGCGAGGGCTGCGATCACCTGGGAGCCGACGGCGAGCACGAACGTCAGGCCCACGCCGAAGAGGATCTGGTTGGTCGTCACCGTTTGCCCCTCTGCTCACCTGCGGGTCGTGGAGTCCACCCAATAGCGGGTCCGTCGCCTGTCGTGCGGTGCTCCCCTTGCCGGGGGCCGGTGGCGGGAGTTCCGGCGTGACCACGGCGAGCGCCTCGATCGCAGGTGCGGGCTGCGGGGGCGTGGGGATTCTGCGACACGGGCATTATTCGCGATTGGCCTCATTGTGCGCGTTATGGTCGGCGTGCCAGGGGAGAGCGGTCCGAGCCGGTCTGCCCGGGCAGACGGTGCACCCTGGACGGCGGCGGCTCGTCCGGCTCCTGCGGGGCGTCCTACTTCCGCGGGTCGGCCCGGCGTGCTGTGGGAGGCCCGGGATCCCATACCGATCAGCTAACCCGCGTAACACCACGGGGAACAGCCCGGAAAGGGGGCCGAACGCGTATGACCGTGAGGCACCACACGGGGACCACAAGGTGAGCGGGGACCTGGAGATCAACCCGCCCTTCAGGCGTGAACCCCTTCGCGTGCCCCGGTACTCGCTGCCGGACGGCGAAATGGAGCCGGACACCGCCTACCAGGTGGTGCACGACGAGTTGATGCTCGACGGCAACGCCCGGCAGAACCTGGCCACCTTCGTTTCGACCTGGGCCGAACCCCAGGCGCTGCGCCTGATGGCCGAATACGCCGAGAAGAACATGATCGGCGAGGACGAGTCCCCAAAACCGCACGGACCTCGCCGTCCTGCGTGTCGTGGTCCGTAACGGCTTAAGCCACGACCTGGCCGACCTGCTCCTGGCGGACCTGCGCCGCCTCCTGCCCCTTTTGGACAAGCAGCACCAGCCGCGTCACGACGCGGACGACGCCGGCGACTTCGCCCATGGCGCGGAGACCACGAATCCGCGGAGTTCGGGCCGGCACTGACCCAGTCCCGAGATTCCCCGGCCCGCCCGCCGATCACGGGGCGGCAACGGCCCCCGTCGACCCCTGAGGAGCAACCCATGTGCCGGCTGTTCGGCCTCAGCAGCGCCCCGCACCGCGCCCACGCCACGTTCTGGTTGCTGGACGCCCCCGACAGCCTCAGCCGGCAGAGCCACCGCGATCCGGACGGCACCGGTCTGGGGTACTTCGCCGCCGACGGGACCCCGCATGTCGACAAGGCGCCTATCGCCGCCTACCGGGACCGTGCTTTCGCCGAGGAGGCCAGGCAGGAGGAGTCGGCGACCTTCCTGGCCCACGTGCGTTTCGCCTCCACCGGCAGCCTGGACGCCCGAAACACCCACCCGTTCGAGCAGGACGGGCGTCTCTTCGCGCACAACGGGGTCATCGAGGGCCTGACCGATCTCGACGACCACCTGGGCGGGGACCGGTCGCTGGTCCACGGTGACACCGACTCCGAGCGGTTCTACGCCCTCATCACCCGCGAGACCCGCAAGCACGGGGGCGACGTCGGCGAAGGCATCCGGCACGCCGCCCGCTGGATCGCCGGGAACCTGCCCGTCTACGCACTGAACCTGATCCTCATCACCCCCGACCAGCTCTGGGCACTGCGCTACCCCGACACCCATGACCTGTTCGTGCTCGAACGCCCGGCGGGCGGTCCGCACGGGGGCCGGCACCTCGACCACGCCGGCAGCCACGGCCGCATGCGCGTCCACTCCGCCCACCTCGCCGACCACCCCGCCGTGGTCGTCGCCAGCGAACGCATGGACGACAACCCCCACTGGCGCGCCCTGGAACCGGGCGAACTCCTCCACGTCGGCCCCGGCCTGGACACGACCCGCCGCTTGATCCTGCCCCACCCCCCGGCACACCTGCTGGGCCTGGACGACCTGCGCCCGGACGCCGCCGCCTCCCAGAAGTCCGCATGAGTACGTCGTGGCCCGCGGCGGTGGCGTCGCTGCTGCCCGCGGCGGCGGCGTTCCGCCCGCGGCGGTTCCCGGGTGCTCGGCGGGCAGCGAAGGGCGGCAGCCGTGGCATGGGCTTTGCGGCGATGCCACCGGCCTGCGTCACGCCCTCCCAGGGCCGCGGGGTCCCGCCGGCCGCCACCAACTCTTCCAGCCGGGCCGGGATCGGGGTGGTGCCGGTCCGGTGTGTCTCAGGCAGTCGTCGCCGTGGTGTGCGGTGACGTGTTCTTGGCGGTGTCGATGGTGTCGGATGCCGGCGGGGTTGGGATGGTGCGGGTGCCGCCGAAGCTCTGGAAGTCGGTGAGGTTGCGCTGCTTGCCGTCGTCCCAGACGTACCGCACGGGGTAGCCGTCCTGGCCCACCCACAGGTCAGCCTGCGCTGTGGCGGGTACGTTCTTCAGCGCGACGATGTCGGGGTCGGCCGCGACGGTCGCGCGGTAGTGGGTCGTGGTCCTGCCGTCCACCGTCTCCCGCCCGACCCGGGTGATTTTGCCCGCCGCGGCCGGCGCGCCCAGCGCCTCGATCGGGCTCCGCTCGCCCAGCTTGTTCATCGCGTCGGTGAGACCAGTGCCCCCGACGGCCGCCTCCGAGTACCGCAGCCAGCGCTTTCCTTTGAACGGCCCGCTCTTCGCCGGGTCGATCGACAGGTATTCGCCGGCGTCCGTCGAGCGCATCTCCATGCGGTCGGAACGGTTCAGTTTCTGCATGCCGAAATCGGCCGGTGAGAGCGTGACGTCGAGGCCGGCGCCATCCTTCCCCCAGACCTGCCAGCCCGACAAGGTGACCGTCCGACCGCCCCGGCGCTGCACCTCGACCAGCCGGCACGAACTCTTGGCATCCATCCGGGCCACCACCGCGGCGACCGCTCTCGACGCCGCGCGGTCGGCGCTCTTCGCCGCGCCCGTCGCCTTCGTACGGGCCTTGACGCCGGGCCCCGTCCGCGCCTGATGGGTGCCGCAGCCCGCGGCGGCGAGCAATACTGCCAAAGCGGCGGTGCAGGCAGCAGCCGTCGACGTCCTCATGATGTTCCCCACCCCTGGTAGCGCGCCGTGTCCCGCGCGAACGCCCACTGTAAACGCAGGCGGTGCCAGAGCCTTGTGGAACAGTCAGGTTTCTGACCATGGACCAATGGGGGAGGACCGTGAACGTGTTGCCGGAGATCGTCGGGCGCGAGGACTTCGCTGCTCTGATCGTCAGGACCGACTACGACGATGGGCCGGATGGCAGGCGGTGGTGGCGGAGACTTCCCGGTCATGGGGTGTCGGCGGCGAGTTCGAGACCCTCGTTCACCTGGTCGACGATCCCACCTGGTCCGGGGCGGCCCCTGAGGCGGTCCTTGCCGCAGCGAGCCGGGACGAGCAACTCAGCGTCGTCTTCGTCGCCGACGCCGCAACGATGCGGTCTGTCCACCACGCCCTTCTCGCCCTCAACCTTTCCATCGAGGACGAGGATATTGACCCCATGTACTACCAGGAGCTGATCGACTCTCCGTCGGCCCGAGAATTCCGTACTGCACCGGCCGCGGTGTACGACGTCCACGCGAACCTGCCGCTCGCGAACCTGGACTTCGAGGACTTCGCCGAGGCGGCACTCGCCGACCCCGAGGGCGTCCTCCGACCGGCGTGAGAAGGCCCGCCGTTCGGCTCACGGAAGTGTTCGGGAAGATGCTCACCCAGTTCCGGGGCGACCAGCTCCCGTAATGGATCAGAGCGGTTCGCGCCGACGATCTGCCAGCCCTTCACGCCTTCGCCAACGGCCTCGAACGCGATCTCCCCGCGGTCACCGCCGGCGTGAACCTGCTGTGGGGCTCCGGCGTTGTCGAAGGCCACGTCAACCGGATCAAAATGGTCAAGCGACAGGTGTACGGGCGCGTCGGCTTCTGGTTCTTGCGGAACGGGTCCTGCTGGCATCGTGACGGGGCCGTCAGGAGCTTTGCTGGGGTCGTTCTGCAGCCGGGGCAGGGGTGTCGTAGTAGCCGGGCTGTGCCAGCAGGACCGTGCTGAAGAAGTAGCCCTGTTCTTCCTCCGGTTCGTCGTCGGCCGCGAACGGGCGCGAGAAGCTCAAGAGCAGGTCAGGGGCGATGAATGACGCTGGGTCGTCGGGGTCTGCCTCGATCGAGGTGTACTCCCCATGCGTTGCACCAGTTCGCGGGCCGGGACGGCGAACACGTCCAGGCCCCGGAAGACGACTCGGTCTGTCCGAATCGAGGGCCTCCCGAGCTCAACGGCTTCGAGCACGTCTCGTGTGCAGTGGATGCTGATCATCAGCCCGCTGGGACGGAAGACGTGCTGACTCGACTGGTCGGACTCCGAGACCGCGGAGCGCTTCCAGCGCCGTGTTGGCCGATTGTCGGCTCATACCGATCCGCAGGGTTCGGGAGTGTCTAATAAACGGCGGATCTGTTGATCATGGAGACGCCAAGTGAGTGAGATGACGACCGAGCACGAGTCCGTGGCTGAGCCGGCCGGTGCGGGCGCGTCGGACGAGCAGTTGATCGCGATGCTGGTCGATCGGGCCCGGAGCGAGGGCATGCAGCTGACCGGTACGGGCGGGCTGCTGCAGCAGTTGACCAAGCGGGTGCTGGAGTCCGCCCTGGAGGGCGAGATCACCGATCACCTCGGTTACGACAAGCACGATCCGGCGGGGAGGAACAGCGGCAACAGCCGCAACGGCACCCGGTCCAAGACCGTGCTGACCGAGGTCGGGCCGGTCGAGGTCAAGGTGCCCCGGGACGTGGAGGGCAGCTTCGAGCCCCGGATCGTGCGGAAGCGGCAGCGCCGGCTGACGGGCGTGGACGAGATGGTGCTGTCGCTGTCCGCGAAGGGCCTCACCCACGGGGAGATCTCCGCGCACCTGGCCGAGATCTACGGCGCCGAGGTCTCGAAGCAGACCATCTCCTCCATCACCGACCAGGTGATGGAGGGCATGGCCGAATGGCAGAACCGGCCACTCGACCGCGTCTACCCCGTTCTGTTCGTGGACGCCATCAACGTCAAGATCCGGGACGGGAAGGTCGCGAACCGGCCCGTCTACGTCGTCATGTCCGTCACCGTCGAGGGCACCCGGGACATCCTGGGGATCTGGGCCGGCGACGGCGGCGAAGGCGCGAAATACTGGCTGCAGGTCTTCACCGAGCTCAAGAACCGCGGCCTGGACGATGTGCTGATGCTGGTCTGCGACGGGCTCAAGGGCCTGCCCGACGCGGTCGAGACCGTCTGGCCCCGCACTATCGTGCAGACCTGCATCATCCACCTCCTGCGCAACAGCTTCCGCTACGCGGCCCGCCAGGACTGGGAAAAGATCGCCAAGGCGCTCAAGCCCGTCTACACCGCACCGAACGAGAGCGCGGCGGCCGAACGCTTCGGAGAGTTCCAGGACGCCTGGGGGAAGAAGTACCCGGCGATCATCAGGCTCTGGGAGAGCGCCTGGGCCGAGTTCGTGCCCTTCCTGTCCTTCGACGTCGAGATCCGCACGGTCATCTGCTCGACGAACGCCATCGAGTCCGTCAACGCCCGGATACGCAAGGCCGTCCGGGCCCGCGGGCACTTCCCCACCGAGGCCGCGGCCCTGAAGTGCGTCTACATGGCACTGATGAGCCTGGACCCGACCGGCAAGGGCCGCAAGAGGTGGACCATGCGCTGGAAAGCACCCTTGAACGCCTTCCAGATCGCCTTCGAGGGCCGGCTCACCCCGGCCACCAACTGAACCCTCAACCACCAAGATCAGCCGTTAACTGGACACACCCCGTCCGATCTGCACGAGCACCTCGGCCTGCCCACCGACGAGCCCTCGATCAACGTCACCCGCTCCCGCCGGGGACGACTCGTCCGCCAGGGGCTCCTCCAGCAACCCGGACGCGGCCGCTACCAGAAACGGACTTAACGCCCTCTCAGGTGAGCCGTCAGTTCCCCTCAGGGCGTTGCTGGCGCTGTAACGGTTGGGGGACGTTCGCCCGGCGAACCCCTGGATGCGCTACCACCAGGTCATGACGACTCCTGCTCCCGCCCCCCGGGCCCGTTATGGGCGAACCGCGACCGATGGCTCTCGGTTCGCATACCTGGGAATCGCAGTCGTCGGCACGCGACGGTGCCTGGCCCACGCCACTGTCGCCGACCAGGCTGCGTATCTGGCATCCCTGGCGCCCGGAGCCGATCTGGACTTACGCGTACCAGAGTCGACGCGGCGCTCCTCCATCAAGTCCTCACCGCCGTGACCGACCCGGCGACCGACCGCACTCCCGGCACCATCAGGCGATGCCCTCGCCGCTGTCCGACTTCGAGGCAAAGTGAAGAAGACTGCTCTTAACTGGCTTAATGTCACAAATAGATTAGGCGACACCGTCGTGCCCATGGGTGAGGACGGCGGAGGAGGCGTGCGCCCGGGGCTGCAGGAGGGCGGGCCGCAGTCGGCCCGCGCCGAGATCGAGCCCGGCCGTGCCGTGGAGCTGTATCGGGCCCTGGCCCAGCAGCGAGATGTCGCGGTGATCTTCCTCGGCGATGACCTGCGGGTGCGCGATGCCATCCTCGATCCGTCGGCATTCGGCGGGCTGACAGTGCACGATGGTGCCGGTCTGGCCGACATGTTCCCAGGCGAGGAGTGCGAGGCACTCGCGGCGCACCTGCGGTCGGTGCTGGCCACGGGGGATCCGTCGGTGTCGCCGTCGCATGAGAACTGGCGGCTCGCGGTGCCAGGTGATCCGCTGTATGTGGCGCTGACCGCGCTCCGGTCCGCGGACGCCGACGGCCGGTCGAGTCTGGTGGTGACGCTCATCGACGTCACCGCGCAAACAGTGCAGGGCTTGCGGCTGCGGCTGATGCAGCACGCGGCGGAGACCATCGGCAGTTCGCTGGACGTGGCCGAGACAGCGCAGCAACTCGCCGATGTGCTGGTGCCTGCGATGGGCGACATGGCCGTGGTCAACCTGGCCACAGAGATTCTGGAGGGTGAGGAGCCGCCGCAGCGGACCGGTGGCGGTGACCTGCGGCTGTGGCGGGCGGCCGTCGCGCCCCGGGATGGTGTGCTTCCGCCCGGCTACGTCCTGCCCCCTGGGCCTCTCCCGCCGTTCAGGCGGGCCGAGGTCACCCAGCAGTATCAGGCAGGACGGGCGTTTTCACTGGTCGGCCGGGCCGCGATCACGGCAGTGGTGGACGATGACCCGGACCTGGTTCGTGCTCTGGTCCCCATACCCGGCGAGGTGGCGGGGATGGCTGCCCCGCTGGTGACCAAGGCGGGCGGCGGCGACCGGGGCTTCCTCCTGGGCATCGTGGAGGTGTGGCGCAGGGGCCTGGACGCGCCGTTCACCGACGAGGACGTGCAGACACTGCGCGGCCTCGCGGTGCGAGCCGCCGTGAGCGTCGACAACGCCCGCCGCTACACCCGCGAGCACGGGCTGTCTCTCGCCTTGCAACGGAGCCTGCTGCCGCGGGCGTCCAGCACCACGAGCGCGCTCCGCGCGGCGGGCGTCTACGTGCCGGCGGCGCCGGGGAGGGGGCTGGGCGGGGACTGGTACGACGTCATCCCGCTGTCCGGCGCGCGGGTGGCGCTGGTCGTCGGCGACGTGGTCGGGCACGGCCAGCGGGCCGTGGCGATGATGGGCCGGCTGCGCACCGCCGTGCAGACCCTCGCCGACCAGGACCTCGCCCCGGACGAACTGCTCACCCGCCTGGACGACCTGGTCGCGCGGATCGACGCAGAAGGCGGCCCGGCGTCTCCGCTCGCCTCGACCTGCCTTTACCTGATCGTTGATCCGGTTCGGGGCCGCTGCACCCTAGCCAGCGCCGGCCACCCGCCGCCGCTGCTCGTCCGCCCCGATGGCCGCGCCGCGGTGGTCGACATCGATCCCGGGATCGTCCTCGGCGTCGGGGGCCAGCCGTTCGCGGTCACCGAGATCGAGGTGGAACCCGGGTCGGTGCTCGCGCTGGTCACCGACGGGCTGATCGACGACCCCGACATCGACGTCGGGCTCCAGACGCTGGCCGGCCGGCTGGCCGGAGCCCGCCCGGACACCACCCCCGAAGGCCTCGCCGACCGCCTGGTCGACGGATTCACCCCGGTCCAGGATGACGCCACCGTCCTGGTCGCCCGCCTGCTAGCCATGCCGACCGGCCACGCCGCCGCCTGGGAAATCCCCGCACAGGAAGCAGCGGTCTCCACCGCCCGCGACCACGTCAGCGCGTACCTCGCCGATGCCGGAGCCCCCGAAGACGTCGGCTTCACCGCGGAGCTGGCCGTCTCGGAACTGGTCACCAACGCCGTGCGATACGGCGGGGGGAAGAGCGTCACCCTCCGCCTGATCCGCGAGGACGGCACCCTGACCTGCGAAGTCTCCGACCCCTCCAGCACCGCGCCGCACCTCAAGCGCGCCCACTACGACGACGAGGGCGGCCGCGGGCTGTACATCGTCGCCGCTGTCAGCCGACGCTGGGGCGTTCGGTACACCGACGTTGGCAAGGTCATCTGGACCGAAATCCCCTGGCCGTCGTGACCGTCGACCGACCCCGCACCCCTGGCGTCGGCGGTGTCGACGCCAGGCCGGGGCGGTCAGGCGGACCTCGCGCAGGGCCGCGCGGACCCGTGGTGCGTTCGGGCCGGGCCGCCGTGCGTGGCCAGGCCGTACTCACTCGGCAACGCAACCCAGTCAACCTCAGTAGCCAGGGCCCTCCGGCCAGAGGTAGCACCAAGACCGGGACATTCAACCGGGACATTCAGAGGATCAGGATCGCGAACACGCCGCACACCACAGCAGTCCACAGGATGGTGTTGGCTGCCGTCCGAATCCTTCGGCCGTTGAGGCGCATGGTCACGCCGGTGCAGGCCCAGGTGAGGTTCTCGATGGAGAGCTGACCCACTACCACCAGCAGCAGGCCGGTTCCGACAGCGCCAGGAGGGCCGGCGAACCAGGCGATGAAAGCGCCGGCCCGGTCGTCAGCTGCCGGCAACGCCGCCGGGGCGCGGACTATGCGCGCCGCGCACTGCGCGACCTGGTCGCCGAGCGGTCGCCGTTGGCGGGGGGAGGATCGCGGTGAAGACGGGCCCGCGCGAGCACGCTCCGGCCCTGGCCGACGTCGTCTTCGCCTTCGCGCCGCGTGGAACCAGGAACCCGGAACGCGGGAGGCGGAGTGCGTCGCCCGGGCCGCCGCGTGGAGGGCTACGCCGCCCTGGGGCAGCTGCCCTCGACCCGCTGACGTAACCGCGGCTGCCGCCTCAACGGCGCGGACGGGTGGAGGCATGGCCATACCCCGCGCGCTCCCCGGGCGGGTGGTTTCGGCGGTTCACACGGAGGCGCCGGAGGTCCCGACCACCGCCCCGCACTGATCCGCACCGCCCCGGTGAAGGCCCGATCGGGCCTTCGCCGGGGCGGTCCCCTGTGCGGCACACCGGTTCGCGACCGGGGCGGGCTCCCTCTCCGTCACGCCGTCTTCCGGGCCCGCGGGGTGACGCGGGTCGCCGATCCGAGCCCCTCGGTACTGGCGGTCGCTGCCCGTGCCCGGCTACTTTTTGGCCTTGGGCCGGACGTCGATCGCCAGGGCCACCGCGAAGGCGCCCACGATCAGCAGCCCGCCCAGCACCGTCAGTCCGGTGTCGCCGGCCAGTCCGGTCCTGAGCGCCGCCAGCAGGACGCCCAGCGCTACGACGACGCCGCATGCGATCTTCCAGTCGTCACCGATGATGAAGTCGTACCAGAACCGGCCGAGAGCCTTCATGTACCGCATCACACGCCCTCCTTCTGCCTCAGGGTGGGCCGGGTCGCCCCGACGGGACGGCGCAGGACGCTGACGAACACCCGGGTCAGCAGGAACCAGACGGCGAGCAGTACGAGGATCGCCGCGTCGCTGCCGGGCCAGTCCAGGCTCTGCCGCCCGGCTCGGAAGACGCCGATCCCCTCCACCGCCCAGAAGGTGCCGAAGGACGCCAGCAGCAGTCCCACGCCGTACTTCAGGAGGTTCTCGTCGATCATCGACAGCGGGCGGCGCAGCGCGAACGCGAGGGCCAGCACGGTCACCACGGCGGCAGCGGCGCCGACGCTGGCCGCCGGGACGTTGTCCGCGTTCAGCCCGAAGGTGATCACGATGAACACCACCTCCATGCCCTCCAGGAAGACGCCCTTGAACGAGACCATGAAGGAGAACATGTCCAGCGGCCCGTCCCCGTGCCCGGCGGCCTTGGCCGCCTTCACCTCCTCGCGGTAGATCGCGTCCTCGTCGTGCACGGCCTTGCGGCCCGAGGCTCGCAGGATCGCCTTGCGCAGCCACTGCAAGCCGAAGCTCAACAGCAGCCCGCCGATCACCAGTTGGAGCGCGGCTTCGGGGAACCACCGGCCCAGGGCGTAGCCGGTGATCGAGGTGACCACGGCCAGCAGGGCGAGAGCGGCGGCGGCGCCGGCGAGCGCGGAGCGCCAGCTGCGGGTGAAGCCCATGGCCATGACGACCGTCGTCGCTTCGACCATCTCCACGAAGCAGGCGGCGAACGTCGCGACCAGCAGGCCCCATGTTGCGGCAGTCACGGAATCTCCTCTCTCGGAGGAAGTGAAACATATGTTGTAGCGAACGCTAGTTACATGTAACAGTTGTTGTCAATATTGCCCCGGCCTGCCGCTCGGCGCGCGGTCCGCCGGCGGAGCCTCGGTCGAGCCAGGCCAGGCGGTGCAGGCCGTGTCGGGTCAGGATGCGGCGCCCCGTGGAGGCGGGCGGGCCCAGGACCGGGCCGATCCGGGCGGGGCCGAGCTTGCGGGCCTGCCGCAGCTGGCAGACCCGGGCTTCCACGTCCTCGGTGGTGCGATGCGGCGTCGTGCGCGGCCGGCTGGAGCGGTCGGCCAGGCCGCCTTCTCCCTCCGCGCGCCACCGGTTGACCCACTTGTGGGCGGTGGCACGGGAAACACCCAGCTCAGCGGCGACATGAGCGACCGGACGCCCGCCAAGCACACGCTGTATCAACAGCCGCCTGCCATGAACCGTCAGCCGGGCATTACGGTGGGGCACGAAGACCTCCGTGCGTGGTGTGGAGCCTAGACACCTCCACCGCACCGGAGGTCTTCGCCATGATCAAGACCCCCGACTGTCAACAACGCTCGTGGTCAGTACACCTAGCCGGCCTCCAGTTCCTCCGCCAGGCGTGTCACGCCCCAGCGCAGGTCTTCCTCGGAAACCATCAGCGGCGGGGCGAGCCGTACGGTGCTGCCGTGCGTGTCCTTCGCCAGGACGCCCCGGCGCAGGAGGCCCTCGCAGACGTCGCGCCCGGTGCGCCGGGACAGGTCGACGCCTGCCCACAGTCCCACCGAGCGCACCGCGGCGACGTGTTCGCCCGGCAGCGCCGCGAGCAGCCGGGCGAACAGGACCCCGAGCTCGGCCGTGCGGGCCTGGACGGTTCCGGCGCGCAGCCGGCGCACCACCGCGGTGCCCACCGCACACGCCAGCGGGTTGCCGCCGAAGGTGCTGCCGTGCGTGCCGGGCGCGAACACCCCCAGCACGTCGGCGGAGGACACCACGGCGGACACCGGGACGATGCCGCCGCCGAGTGCCTTGCCCAGCAGATAGGCGTCAGGGACGACGCCGGACAGCTCGCAGGCGAAGGTGGTCCCGGTGCGTCCCAGACCGGACTGGATCTCGTCGGCGATCATCAGCACTCGCTGCTCGGTGCATATCCTGCGGACCTCGGGGAGGTACCCCGCGGGCGGGATGACGACGCCCGCCTCGCCCTGGATCGGTTCCAGCAGGACGGCCACCGTGTGGTCGTTGACCGCCGCGGCCAGCGCCGCGGCGTCGCCGAAGGGGACGCGGACGAAACCGGGGGTGAAGGGCCCGTAGGCGTCGGCGGCGCCGGGGTCGTCGGAGAAGCCGACGACGGTCACGGTCCGGCCGTGGAAGTTGCCGGCGGCCACGACGATCTCCGCCCGGCCGTCCGGCACTCCCTTGACGCGGTAGCCCCACTTGCGGGCCATCTTGATGGCGGTCTCCACCGCCTCGGCCCCGGTGTTCATGGGCAGGACCTTCTCCATGCCCGCGAGCGCGGCCAGTTCGGAGCAGAAGGTGGCGAGCTGGTCGTGGTGGAAGGCGCGGCTGGTCAAGGTGAGCCGGTCCAGCTGGCGGTGCGCCACGGAGAGCAGTTCCTTGTCGCCGTGGCCGAAGTTCAGCGCGCTGTAGCCGGCGAGCATGTCCAGGTAGCGGCGTCCCTCGACATCGGTCGCCCAGGCGCCCTCGGCCTCGGCCAGGACCACGGGCAGGGGGTGGTAGTTGCGCGCGGTGGCGGCCTCGGCGCGCGCGATCTCGTCTCGGGTTGCGGTCATGGTCGGTCTCCCGGGGTCGGTGGAGAGGGGGCTGTGCGTCCTGGGTGGGCGGCGTGCGACTCGGCGTGGTCGGGACCGAGCCGAGGTGTCCGGGGCGTCGGGCCGTCAGCCGAGGGGACCGCCGGGACGCAGGACGGAGGCGGCGAACCGTCGGCCGACGCGCCGGTGACCGGCGGTGTCGGGGTGCATCCCGTCGGGGAGGTCGCCCGCGTCGTGCGGACCGAGCAGCTCACGGCCGTCGAGATGGTGCAGCGCCGGATCGGCCGCCGCGCGGTCTCGGACGACGGCGGCAAGGATCTCGCGGGCCACGGCCATGGTCAGTTCACCCTGTTCCGTCTCGCCGGGGTCGCCCGCCCCGGCCCCCTCGCGCGGGGGCCCGCCGGGCCTTCGGGCGGGCCCCTCCAGGGCGGGGCAGTACAGCGGGGAGACCACCAGCAGCGGGGTGTCCGGGTGGCCTTCGCGGAGCGTGTCGAGGAACCCGTGCACCGCGGGGCCGAAGGTGCGCGGCTTGAACGTCGCTTTGGCCACCGCGTTGACCCCCAGTTCAAGACTGATCAGGTCCGCGGGCAGGTCCCGGATCGTGCGGGCGACGAAGGGGTCGAGGTGGCAGTTGCCGGCCAGGCCCAGGTTGACCACCTCGACGCCGGTGAGCGACGCGGCGACGACCGGCCAGGTCCCGGTGGGGGAGTCGGCCTGCGTGCCGTGGCTCAGCGAGCTGCCGTGGTGCACCCATCGGCGCCCTGCGGGCGGGGCGGGCGGTTCGACCGGGCCGTCCGCCCGCAGGGCGCGCAGCTCGCAGGGCGTCTGCTGGGGCAGCCAGACCGCCACCTCCTTCATGCGAGCCGGCAGCCCCTCGATCCGGACCGTGCCGGGGCTGCCCGGGACGAGCCGTCCCGGCGCCCGGGAGTGGGCCAGCCGCATCACGTCACCGCGCGGGGCCGCCACCCGGGAGTGCGGTGCGCCGTCCACCAGGACGTCCAGGACCCCGGCCGGGTCCGGGGATGCCGCCGCGTCGAAGTGCCTGACCGTGGTGAGCAGGTCGAGTTCCAGGGCGGTGGCGGCGGTGCGCAGCACCAGCCGCACCCCCGAGGGCATGGCGGCCACGAAGTCCATGAACGCGTCCGGGTACTGCGCCCTGGTCCAGCCGGGCAGACGGCGTGGCAGGACGCCCGCGGCCCGGTGCTCCAGGTCCAGCGCGCCGCGGATCTCCACGGGGCCGTCGATCAGCGGCACCTCACGCCATGTGTCCACCGGTTCCTCCCGTCCCCTCCAGGATGGTCCGCAGGATGTACGGCATGATGCCGCCATGCCGGTAGTACGTCCGCTCACGCGGGGTGTCGATCCGTACCCGCGCCGTGAACACGCGGCCGTCGGCGCGCACGGTGACCACCCCGGGGTGGTCCTCGCGCTCCACCCCGGCCAGGCCGGTCACGTCGTAGGTCTCGGTCCCGGTCAGGCCGAGGGAGTCCGCGCTCTGCCCGTCGGCGAACTGCAGCGGCAGGATGCCCATCCCGACGAGGTTGGCGCGGTGGATGCGCTCGAAGGACCGGGCCAGTACGGCCCGCACGCCGAGCAGCGCCGGACCCTTGGCGGCCCAGTCCCGCGAGGAGCCCGTGCCGTACTCGGCTCCCGCCAGAACCAGTTGGGGGGTGCCGGCGGCCCGGTAGGACGCGGCGGCCTCGTAGACCGTGCGCAGCGCGCCACCCGCGGTGAAGTCGCGCGTCCAGCCGCCCTCCCCGCCGTCCGCCAGGGCGTTGCTCAGCCGCGCGTTCGTGAAGGCGCCGCGCATCATCACCTCGTGGTTGCCGCGGCGTGAGGCGTAGGTGTTCAGGTCCGCGCGCGCCACTCCGCGGTCGGCGAGGTGACGTCCCGCCGGGCTGCCGGGCGGGATGGCGCCGGCCGGTGAGATGTGGTCGGTGGTGACCGAATCGCCGAGCCTGAGGAGCACGCGCGCTCCGGTGATGTCGGCGACCGGGGCCGGCAGGAGGTCCATGCCGTCCAGGTAGGGAGGTCTGCGCAGGTAGGTCGACTCCTCCTGCCAACCGAAGACCGGGCCGCCCACGGCGGGCACCGCGCGCCAGCGGTCGTCGCCGGTGAAGACGTCGGCGTAGGCGAGGCCGAACATGTCGGAGTCGATCGTGTCCGCCACGATCCGCCGGACCTCCTCGGCACCGGGCCAGAGGTCGGCCAGCCGGACGGGTCGGCCGGCCGGGTCGGTCCCCAGCGGGTCGGTCGTCAGGTCGATGTCCATCGTGCCGGCCAGGGCGTAGGCCACGACCAGGGGCGGCGAGGCGAGGTAGTTCATGCAGGCGTCGGCGTTGATCCGCCCGTCGAAGTTGCGGTTGCCCGACAGCACGGCCACCGCGCTCAGAGCGTGCTCGGCGATCGCCGCGGAGACGCCGGGGACCAGCGGCCCCGAGGCGCCGATGCAGGTCATGCAGCCGTAGCCGGTCAGGTGGAAGCCCAACTGCTCCAGGTAGGGGGTCAGGCCGGCGCTGTCGAAGTAGTCGGTGACGACCCGCGAGCCCGGCGAGAGGCTGGTCTTGACCCACGGCTTGCTGCGCAGCCCCCGCCGCACGGCGTTCCTGGCCAGCAGTCCCGCGGTGACCATGACCGACGGATTGGCGGTGTTGGTGCAGGAGGTGATCGCGGCCACGACCACGCTGCCGTGGTCCAGCCGGTACGCGCGGCCGTCGATGGCCACCGCCGCCGCGCCGCGGCCGGGCGCCGCGTCGCCGAGCGCGGCCCGGAAGGCCGTCCTGGCCCTGTCCAGGGGCACCCGGTCCTGCGGGCGGCGCGGCCCCGCCAGCGAGGGGACGACCTCCCCCAGGTCGAGTTCGACGGACCGGGTGTACCGGGGAGGGCTGCCCGGCTCGTGCCAAAGGCCCTGCTCCTTGGCGTACGCCTCGACCAGCCGCACGTGCGCCTCGGGCCGTCCGGTGAAGCGCAGGTAGCGGAGCGTCTGGTCGTCCACCGGGAAGTACGTGCAGGTGGCGCCGAACTCCGGGCTCATGTTGGCGATCGTGGCGCGGTCCTCGATCGTCATCCCGGCGACCGCGGGACCGTGCACCTCGACGAACGTGCCGACCACTCCGTGGCGGCGCAGGCGCTCGGTGATGGTCAGCACCAGGTCGGTGGCGGTGGCCCCGTTCGTGAGCCGGCCGGTCAGGCGCAGCCCCACCACGGGCGGCACCGGCATGGACACGCACTGGCCGAGCAGGGCGGCCTCCGCCTCGATGCCGCCGATTCCCCAGCCGAGCACGCCCAGCCCGTTGACCATGGTGGTGTGCGAGTCGGTGCCCAGGCACAGGTCGGGGAACGCCCAGCCGTCCTCGGCCATCACCACTCTGGCCAGGTGTTCCAGGTTGATCTGGTGCATGATCCCGCGTCCGGGCGGGACCACGGCGAACCGGTCGAAGGCGGACTGCCCCCAGCGCAGGAAGCGGTACCGCTCGGTGTTCCTGGCGTATTCCCGGGCGACGTTGCGGGCCAGGGCGTCCGGGCGGCCGTGCACGTCGACGCTGACGGAGTGGTCCACGACCAGTTCCGCGGTGACGTGGGGACTGACCGCCGAGGGGTCGCGGCCGAACCGCGCGGCGGCCTCGCGCATCGCGGCGAGGTCGGCGAGCGCGGGGACGCCGTTGGTGTCGTGCAGGAACACCCGGCTGGGGTGCAGGTCGACAGCGGCGGAGAAGGACGCGTCCGTTCCCCAGTCCAGCAGCGCTTGGACCTGCCGCGCGGCCTGCGGCGTCCCGTCGTCGTGCCGGAGCCGGTTCTCCAGCACGATCCGCAGGCTGTAGGGCAGGTCGTGCGGCATCACCCCGGCGAGCCGGTGGATCGTGTGCGCGACGTCCCCGACCCGCAGCACCGCCCGGGTGCCAAAGCTGCCGCGGTCGTGAACAAAGGAGTCGGTTGCCACCTGCGACCTCGTTTCAGCGCGTGTCGCGAGCCGCTGGGTGCCCGCGTTCTATGGATAACACTACATTCTTGAAAAGATTTCGTAGGTTACACTACAGTCAGTTCGTGGCCGGTCCGCGTCGCCTCCCACCGCGGCAGTCCGCACGTCCCCGGCGCGGCCCCGGCCGAACCGGCCAGTGCGGCGCTCTTCGCCGGCCACGACTCCTATCCGCCCGCTCGCGGTCGCCGCCGCCCGGGCCCAGACGATTGGGCACACGCATGTCGACATTCACGGGTATCCCAGCCCCCGAGCTGCATCACGCGCACCGCGACGTGAGCGGCGGCTGGCTGCGGCCGGCCACCTTCGGCGTCATGGACGGCCTGGTCTCGAACTTCTCCCTCGTCGCCGGCGTGGTCGGCGGCGGCGCGTCGGGGCACGGGGTCGTCCTGACCGGGCTCGCGGGCCTGGTCGCCGGCGCCTGCTCCATGGCGACCGGCGAGTACACCTCGGTCTCCTCCCAGAACGACCTGACCCGCGCCGAGATCGGCGCCGAACGGCACGAACTCGTGTCGAACGCCGCGGAGGAGGAGCGCGAACTGGCCCTGATTTACCGCGCGAAAGGGCTGCGCCCCGAACTGGCCGAAGAGGTCGCCCGCGAGCTGAGCGCCCAGCCGGAGGTGGTCTGGCGGGTGCACGTGCGCGAGGAGCTCGGCATCGACCCCGACGACCTGCCCTCACCCTGGACGGCCGCGATATCGTCCTTCGCCGCCTTCGCCCTGGGCGCCCTGGTGCCGCTCGTTCCCTTCTTCTTCGGGGCCACGGGGGTGGTGACGTCCCTGGTCCTCAGCGCGATCGCCCTGGTCGCGGCCGGCGGGATCATAGCCCGGCTCACGGCCACCCCCCCGTGGTTCGGCGCCTCGCGCCAGTTGCTCCTGGGCGCTCTGTCCGCGGCCGTCACCTACGGCGTCGGCCTCCTGGTCGGCTCGGGTGTCTCATGACCGACCCGTCGACCACCTCGCAGGACGCCGGTCTGCGTACCGTCGTCCTGGTCAAGCAGGTCCCGCGCGGTGACTCCTTCGGGGTCCTCGACGCGGACGGCAGGCTGCGCCGCGAGGGACTGGGGACCGACATGAACCCCTGGTGCCGGCGGGCCGTCGCCCAGGCCGTGCAGCTCAGCGGCGGCGGCGGCGGACGAGCCACCGCCGTGACCATGGGACCGCCCTCGGCCTCTTCTGTCCTGCGCGAGGCCATGGCCTGCGGCGTGCACGACGCCGTGCACGTGAGCGACCCGAGGCTGGCCGGCGCCGACTGCCTGGCGACGTCCAAGGTCCTGGCCCGGACGGTCACCGCGCTGGGTCCGGTGGACCTGGTCACCGTAGGGCGCTCCTCGGTCGACGGGAACACCGCCGCGGTCGGGACGATGGTCGCCGAACTGCTCGGGATGCCCTTCGTGGGCCCGGTGCTGAGGCTGTCCGTTGAGCGCACGCCGCGGGGCCTCACCGCGCACGCCCTGGTCCAGGCGGAAGCCGGGGGCCAGTCCGTCACCGTGGCCCTTCCCGCGGTGGTGGCCCTCGCCGAGCGCTCCTTCGAACCGGTCAAGGTCCCGGCCGAGCGGTGGGCCGATGCCTCCCGGATCGTGACCGTGGACGCGTCCGGGCCCCGCGGCGGTGGCCTGCCCGCACCCGTGAGCCCCACCCGGGTGATCGGCGTCCGGGACGCGTCGCGCGCTCGCGAACCCCTCGTCCTGGACGGTCCGCTGGCCGAACAGGTCGCGCGGGCCGCGGCCTATTGCGAAGCCGCCTGCGCGGCGATCCCCGAGGAGCGGACCGCGAGCGAGGGCGTGCCCCCGTACGCCGCCTTCGCCTCCGGCGACGGTTCGCGGGACATTTTGGTGCTGGCCGACGGCTCGGACCAGGCCGGCGACCGGGCCCTGCTGGGGGAGGCGGCCGTGCTGGCCGCGCGCCTCGGCGGCCGGGTGGTGGCGGTGGCGCACGCGGACGCGGACATCACGTGCTTCTCCGGGTGGGGCGCGGACCAGATGCTGATGCTCCATGGCGGCGCCCCGCGCGCCGTGGCCGCGACACTGGCCGCCCATGTCGCCTCGGCGGGTCTGCCCTTGGCGGTCCTGGCGTCAACTCGTGCCGCCCAGCGTGAGGTCCTGGCCCGGCTGGCGGCCAGGCTGGACGCCGGCCTGCTGTCGGACCTCACCGGGCTGGCCGTCGACGGCTCCCGGCAGCCGCCGCTGATCGTGGGGACCAAGCCGTCCGGCGCCTCGTCGGTGGCCGAGATCGTCAGCGACAGCCCGGTCGGGATCGCCACCGTGCGCACCGGCAGCCTGCCGTTGCGCGATCCGCGCTGCGGATCGGACCTGCGGGCCCGCTTCCTGACCGTCGACCCCGACCCCGACGTGAGCCACGGCGTGCCCGAGGGCTCGGTCGACGTGGACGCCCTGGAACGCGCGGAAGTCGTCATCGGCGTCGGCCGCGGGGTGGATCCCGCCCACTACGGCGAACTGCAGCCGCTGCGACGGCTGCTGGGAGCCGAACTGGCCGCCACCCGCAGGGTCACCGACGCGGGCTGGCTGCCCCACGCCCTTCAGGTGGGCATCACCGCACGCGACATCGCGCCGCGCCTGTACATCGCGGTCGGACTGTCGGGGAACGGCAACCACATGTCGGGGGTGAGCCGCGCGGGAACCGTCGTGGCCGTCAACTCCGACCCCGGGGCGCCGGTGTTCGGGACCTGCGACGTGGGGATCGTCGCCGACTGGCGTGAGGTCGTGCCGCTGCTCACCACCGAACTGGAACGGCGCCGCTCGCCGGCCCCGGCCGGGTGATCCCGGTCCGGCCGGGGCCCGCGTGTCCGGGTCGGGCCGGGAGCTCCCCGCCCCGTCCCCCCTCGGTCGCCGCCCGCCGTGTCGCGTCCGTGGGCCCCCACCCGGACCGGGGCCCGGCCCGCCCCGCCGCCGCGTGAGGACGTCGCCCTGCCACCGGGGCGAGCACGGATCACCGCATCGGTCCCGGACGCGGCATCCCGCGGCGTCTCGCGCAACGTTCTCGAATGCGTCACGGCAATCGCTCCGGATGTGCTGTGACATTAAATGTCATAGTTTGACAGCCAAAGCCGATAATATTCTCTCCGCTGCTCGGTGAGGGGATGTGGGCGACGTTGTTCCGGTGGCCCCGGCGTAGGCACGGGTCGACGCGCCGCCGCCTGCGCAGGCGCAAGCTCTCCCGGCGGATTCTCCTCTTTCAGTTGCTGATCCTCACCGCGACGAGCGTCATCGGTTTCGCGCTGTTCGCGTTCGCGCAGCGTTCCGTGCTGGATACCCAGTACCAGCAGAGAGCCCTCGTCATCGCGGAGATCACGGCGGGCGAACCGGCGATCGTGCGGGCCCTGGTGGCCGGCACACCGCCCAGTTCGACGGGCGTCGTGCAGGTCACCGCCCAGCGCATCGCCTCCGACTCCGGCGCCACCTACGTGGTCGTGGTCGACCTCCACCGCATCCGCCATTCGAGCCCGAACCCGGAGGCGATCGGCAAGCCCGTGCGCCGGCAGATCCTGGTACGGGACGGAAAACCTCACGTTCGGATCAACGAGACCGTCGGCGGACGGACCGCCAACGGCCTCGCCCCGGTCTTCGGCCCCGGCCACCGGCTGGTGGGCGAGGCGTCGGTCGGCATTCCGGAGGCCAGGGCGGACAGCGACCTGTGGAGAGAGCTGCCCGCGTTCGGGCTGTTCGCGGCGGCCGCGCTCGGCGTGGGCGCCGCCGCCTCCCTCCTGCTGGCCGCCCGGCTGAAGCGCAGCACCTTCGGACTGGAACTGGAGGAGATCGCGGGCCTGCTCCAGGACCGGGAGGCGACGCTCTACGGCATCAGGGAGGGCGTCGTCGGATTCACCGCCGAGGGCAGGATCACGGTGGTCAACGACGAGGCGCGGCGGCTGC
Source organism: uncultured Actinomycetota bacterium (assembly GCA_963756705.1). Classification (GTDB taxonomy): domain Bacteria; phylum Actinomycetota; class Actinomycetes; order Streptomycetales; family Streptomycetaceae; genus Actinacidiphila. The sequence continues at coordinate 1,446,454 of CAVWOS010000015.1, forward strand.
TCGGCCTCTCCGGCGATCTCGACGGGCGGCTGCTCTCCGAGCTGGAGCTGGACCCCGCGGTCACCGCGATGCTGTCGCCGGGCCGTACGGTGAGCGACGAGGTGGTGGGTGTCGGGGACCGGTTGCTGGTGGTCAGCAGCTGGCCGACGGGGCGGGAGGGCGGCCCGCCCGGCAGCGTGACCACCCTGCGGGACTCCACTGAGCTGCGGCTCCTGTCGGACAAGGCCGAGGCGGCCCGCAGGCGCCTGAAGCTCCTGTACGACGCCAGCGGGGGCGTCGGCACCACGCTCGACCTGACCAGGACCGCCGAGGAACTGGCCCGCGTCGGCGTGCCGAACTTCGCCGACTTCACCGCCGTCGATCTGATCGAGAGCGTCCTGCGCGGCGAGGAACCAGAGGCCGACGGCTCGCGGATGCACCGGATGGCCGTGGTCGGGAACCGCGACGAGCACCCCTTCATCCCGGTGGGGGAGGTCTTCGATCTCGACCCCACCACGCCCCAGGCATGGGCGTTCGGCCATGAGCAGCCGGTACTCGAACGGGACCTGCGGGCCACGGACGCCTGGCGCGCCCAGTATCCGGCCAGGGCGAGGGAGATCCTCGCCGCCGGCTTCCACTCGCGCATCGCGGTACCGCTGAGGGCCCGCGGCGTCCTCCTCGGCCTCGTCTACTTCTGGCGCTCCGAGCGGCGCGAGCCGTTCGACGAGGACGATCTGACCCTGGCCGACCAACTCGCCGCCCGCGGCGCGTTGTGCATCGACAACGCCCGCCGCTTCACCCGCGAGCACATGACAGCTGCCACTTTGCAGCGCAACCTGCTGCCCCGCGGCATGCCCCCGCAGAGCGCTCTTGAACTCGCCTACCGCTACTTGCCGGCGCTGTCGGTGGGCGGCGACTGGTTCGACGTCATTCCGCTGCCGGGCACGCGCGTCGCCCTGACGGTGGGTGACGTCGTCGGGCACGGCCTGCACGCGGCGGTCACCATGGGGCGGCTGCGGACGGCCGTGCGCAACTTCTCGGCCCTGGACCTGCCGCCGGACGAACTGCTGTGGCAGGTGGACGAGCTGGTCGCCCGGATCGACCAGGAAGAGGCGGTCACCGACGGCGGGGGGCCGGTGATCGGAGCCACGTGTCTGTACGTGATCTACGACCCCACGACCCGGATCTGCACGATGGCCCGGGCCGGGCACCCGCCGCCCGCCGTGGTGCTGCCCGACGGGCGCGTCGAGTTCCTGGACGTGCCGTCCGGGCCGCCCCTGGGCCTCACCGGTCTGCCCTTCGAAAGCGCCGAGTTCGAGGTGCCGGAGGGCAGCCGGCTGGTCCTCTACACGGACGGGCTCCTCAAGGACCGTGGCCGGGACCTCGACGAGGGCATGGAGCTGCTGCGCGCGGCCCTCACCGACGGGGACCGGTCCGCCGAGGACACCTGCGCCGCGCTGATGGAGTCCCTGATGCCGGCCCGGCCCGGCGACGACATCGCCCTCGTAGTCGCCCGGACCCGCGCCGTGGCCGCCGACCGGATCGCCGTGTGGGAGGTGCCCGCCGATCCGGCGGCGGTGGCGCAGACCCGGGACCGGATCGGTCGGCAGCTGGCCCGCTGGGACCTGGACGAGCTGGTGTTCAGCACCGAACTCATCCTCAGCGAGCTGGTGACCAACGCCATCCGCTACGCCACCGGGCCGATCCGGGTACGGCTGCTGCGGGACCGCACCCTGATCTGCGAGGTCTCGGACGGCAGCAGCACCTCGCCGCACATGACCTACGCCGCCGCCACGGACGAGGGCGGCCGGGGACTGTTCCTGGTGGCCCAACTGGCCGAGCGCTGGGGGACGCGGTACCTGGCCACCGGCAAGATCATCTGGGCCGAGCAGGCGATCGGGCGTCCTCCGGCGGACAGCGGCGGCTGATCACCCGGGGACACGGCGTCGTGGACAGGGCCCGGACGGGGCAGGGCCGGATGGGCGGTCGCCGCGTCGGCCGGTCACCCGAGTCCTTCCGCGAGGGCCTTCTCGGTGGCCTGCCGGACGGTCCGCTCGTCCTCCGGGGCCAGCGGTACCCGGGGCGGGCGGCTGGGGCCCCCGTAGTGGCCGACGAGGTCCATGCTGAGCTTGATCGCCTGGACGAACTCGGTCTCCGAGTCCCAGCGCAGGAGCGGGTGCAGGGCGCGGTAGAGCGGCAGCGCCGTCTTCAGGTCACCGGACGTGGCGGCACGCCACAGCTCGACGCAGGCGCGGGGGAATGCGTTGGGGTAGCCGGAGACCCATCCCGGCGCCCCGGCGATCGCCAGTTCGAGGCAGACGTCGTCGGCGCCGCACAGCACGTCGAGCCCCGGGGCCAGCTCGGCGATCCGGTAGATCCGGCGCACGTCGCCGGAGAACTCCTTCACGCCGACGATCAGGCCCTCGCCGTACAGTTCGGCCAGCAGGTCCGGAACCAGGTCGACCTTGGTGTCGAAGGGGTTGTTGTACGCCACGACCGGCAGGCCGGCCTTCGCGACCTCGCGGTAGTGCGCGACCACACCACGGCGGTTGGCGCGGTAGGAGTTCGGCGGCAGCAGCATGACCGCGGGGGCGCCGGCCGCCCCGGCCTGCTCGGCCCAGCGGCGCGCCTCGTCGGCACCGTACGCGGCCACGCCGGGCATCACCGTGAATCCCTCGGGAGCCGCCGCGATCGCGGTCGTCACCACGCGGGCTCGCTCCTGCGGGGAGAGCGTCTGGTACTCGCCGAGCGACCCGTTCGGCGTGACGCCGTCGCAGCCGTTCTCCGCGAGCCAGTTGATGTGCTCGCCGTAGGCGTCGAAGTCCGGCTCCAGGGCACCGGTGCCGTTCTCGCGCAGCGGCAGTGCCGCCGCCACGAGCACGCCGTGCCAGGGTTTGGCCTGCGCGTTCATGAGAGCCCTCCACGAATAGTTCCTCGGTCCTGGAACCTCCAGGCCAGTGCAATGTTACATAGTACTCAACCTTGAGCCAATGCCGTGGGCGACATCGCTCGAACCCCCGGGAGGCGCCGTCCCCGTCGCGGGGGCCGCCCTGACCTGCGGCGATGGCCGCCGGGGCGCAGTGCCCCGGCGGCCATCGCCGGTCGTGCGGCCGGTCAACTCCCGGCGGGGTACTCCCCGTCGACACAACGGCGGACCGTGAGCGGATTGCCCTCCCTCAGCTCGGCGGGCAGCAGCGCGTCCGGCACGTCCTGGTAGGCGACGGGCCGCAGGAACCGTTGGAGGGAGGCAGCGCCGACCGACGTGTGCTGCGAGCTGGTCGCCGCGGGCCAGGGGCCGCCGTGCTGCATCGCCCAATTCACCGCGACCCCGGTCGGGAAGGCGTTGACCACGACGCGCCCGGCCTTCTCCGCGGCGATGCGCAGGAGCCGCCGCGGCAGTGCGGTCTCACCGTCGGCGATGTGCAGGCTGACGGTGAGGCTGCCCTCCACGTGGCGCAGCGTTTCCAGCAGGTCGTCCTCGCTCCCGTACCGGGCAAGGACGGAGACGGGGCCGAAACACTCCTCCAGAAGCGGTGACGCGTGGGTGACCAAGTCCGCGGCGCCGACCTCGACCAGCTTCGGGAGGGCGGCGAAGCCCTCGCCGTCGGCCGCGCCGCCCGCCGTGTGGACGATCGCGCCGGGCACCTGTTCCAGCCGCCGGGCACCCGAGGCGCAGGCGTCGCGGATGGCCGCGTTGAGCATCCACGACGCCCCGAGCGACCGGACCCTGCCGACCGCCGAGTCACGCAGGGCGTCGCCCGCGGGGCCGGTGGGGACCAGGGCAAGCCCCGGCTTGGTGCAGAACTGGCCGGTGCCCAACGTGAAGGACGCGACCCAGCCCTCGCCGACCTGCCGTCCCCGCTCGGCTGCCGCCGCCGGGGTGACCACCAGGGGGTTGAGGCTGCCCAGTTCGCCGAAGAACGGGATGGGGTCGGGCCGGCTGGTGGCGAGGTCGAAGAGGGCCCGCCCGCCTCTGGCCGAACCGGTGAACGCGACGGCCTTGATGCCGGGGTGGGTGACCAGGTGTCCGCCGGCCTCCACGCCGTGCACCCGCTCCAGGACGCCGACCGGCGCTCCGGTTCGGGCGGCGGCTTCCGTGAGGACGGTGTACACGGCTTCGGAGGTGGCGGGGTGCGAGGGGTGCGCCTTGACCACCACCGGGCAGCCGGCGGCCAGGGCCGAGGCGACGTCGCCGCCGGGCACACTGAACGCGAAGGGGAAGTTGGAGGCCGCGAAGACGGCGACCGGACCGAGGGGGACCAGCATCCGGCGCAGGTCCGGCAGCGGTCCCATCGGCGAGTCCCGCGCGTGGTCGATGACCGCGTCACGGTAGCCGCCGTTCAGCAGCGTGGCGCCGAGAAAGCGCAACTGGTACGTGGTGCGCGTGAGTTCGCCGTTGAGCCGCGGCAGGCCGAGGGCGGTCTCGCGGTCGGCCAGCGCCACCAGGCCGGCGCGTTCGGCTTCGAGCGCGTCGGCGAGGGCGTCCAGGAGCAGGGCCCGTCCCCGGCCGCCCAGCTCCTCGAGGCCGGGCGCCGCCCGCTCGGCGCGCCGCACCGCCTGGTCGACGTCGCTGGCGGTGCTTTCCGGACAGACGTCCTCGACGCCGGCGCCGGTGCGCGGGTCGAAGGACGTGAGGGGGTCGGCCATGGCGATGGGCCCTCTTCTCGTGTGGTCGTTCTCGTCCGGCGGGTGGGTGCGCGCCGCAAGGGGGCGGGGCGGGGTGGCCGCGGCGGTCACACTGCCGTGTCTCCTCGGACCCCGGCGCAGTCGTGCCACGAATGTAGGTCAGCCCTGCCGAACAGTGCAATATGACATAACATATAACAGACGCGTCCTCCTTTCCGGCGGCCGCGCCGCCGACGGCGGGACCGCGTGATCCCGGTGCGCGTAGCCGGTACGGTGCCCTGGTGGTCGCTCGGAAACCGTTCGCGCGGGGGAGCGGCGAGGAACGGTGAGCGTGAGGGGAAGTAGCATGTCACACGTGACAGATCTCAGCAGGGTGGGCCAGTGAGGGGGACCGAATTGAATGGGGACGACGGGTCGACCGTGCGCCTGCCGTCGCTCCGTGGCCGACGCAATCTCCGCGAGGAGATCGCCGAGACCCTCCGCGGAGCCGTGATCTCGGGGGAGCTGAAGCCCGGCGTCGTCTACTCGGCCCCCCGTCTGGCCGAGCAGTTCGGTGTCTCCCCGACCCCGGTTCGCGAAGCGATGCTGGACCTCACCAAGGAAGGCCTGGTCGAAATCGCCCGGAACAAGGGGTTCCGGGTCACCCACCTCTCCGGCGCGGAACTCGACGACATCACCGAACTCCGCATGCTCATAGAGGTGCCCGCCATCCGCCGGATCACCGAGGCGGGAGTGGACCCCGAGGTCATCCGGCGGCTGCGGCCGCTGGCGGCGGCGATCGAGGACGCCGCCGCGCGGGGCGACTTCATCACTCACGTCACCGTGGACATGGAGTTCCACCTCGCGCTGCTCGAACTGGCGGGCAACGCCCGGCTGGTGGAGATCGTCCGATCGCTGCGCACCAGTTCGCGGATCTACGGTCTGAGGACGCTCACCGAAGGCACCGCGCTCTTCGATTCGTCGCACGAGCACGCCGAACTCCTCGATGTCATCGAGGCGGGGGACGCCGACGGGGCGGAGCGCGTCATCCGGCGCCACATCGGCCATGTCCGGGGGATCTGGGCCGAGGAGAACACGGCCGATCACGAGGCCGGCCGGTCCTGACGGCGTGCCGCGGCGCCGGAGGAGGACGGCGGCGCCGCGCCTCAGGGGTGGCGGTTCACGTATTCCGCCACCCCGCGCCCCGCGCCGTCACCGCCCCAGGCACGTGCGCATCGCGGTCACGAAGAGCCGCACGTGGTCCTCGTCCCAGATCAGCGGCGGCCTGACCTTCAGCACCGAGCCGTCCCGCCCGGTGGTGCCCACCAGGACCCCGGCCTCCCGCAGCCGCTCCGCCAGGTCGGCGGCGGCGATGCCGCCGGTCTCGCCGGGAACGATGTCGATGCCCGCGAAGAGCCCCTGACCGCGTACCTCCAGACCGATGTCCTGCCTTACGGCGCCGCGCAGCAACTCGCCGACCCGGCCGCTGTGCCGGACGAGGTCGCGCTCCTCGATGACGTCGAGTACGGTCAGGGCCGCCGCGCAGGAGACCGGATTGCCGCCGAAGGTGCTGAAGTACTCGTCCACCCGCGTGAACCGTTCGGCGATCTCCCGCCGGGTCAGGAGGGCCGCCACGGGGTGACCGTTCCCCATCGGCTTGCCGAGCGTGACGAAGTCCGGGACGAGGCCGAAGTCGAGGAAGCGCCAAAGGTTGTGGCCGCCGCGGCCGAATCCCGCCTGCACCTCGTCCGCCAGGAACAAGCCGCCGGCCGCCCGGGTCTCCCTCGCCAGCGTCCGCATGTAGGCCTCGGAGGGTTCCAGCACGCCGACACTGCTGAAGACGGTGTCCACGGCCAGCAGGGAGAGATCGTGTCCGCAGTCCCGGAGCGCCTCGCGCGCCGCGCGGACGGCGTCGGAGGCCGCCGACCCGTCCTGTCCAGTGCCGGCGGACGGGGGAGTGAAGACAGCCACGTTCGCCGGGCGGGCCGACGGCGGGTAGCTGTTGGTGGACATCGGGGCCGTCACCGCACTGACACCGTGGTACGCGTGGTCGGTCACCACAGTGCCCGTCCGGCCGGTCCACAGCGCGGCCATCCGCCAGGCCAGGTCGTTGGCCTCGCTGCCGGAGTTGACGAACACGCAGGTGTCCAGCCCGGGTGGCAGCGTGGCGGTGAGGCGTTCGGCCAGTTCCACCGCGTTCGCGTGCAGATAGCGCGAGTTGAGGTTCAGGAGGGCCGACTGGCGGCTCACGGCCTGCACGACGGCCGGGTGCGCGTGTCCGAGGACGGGCACGTTGTTGTACGCGTCGAGGTGGCGGCGCCCGTCGGCGGTGTACAGCCACGCGCCCTCGCCACGTACCACCTGCAACGGCCGCCGGTAGAAGAGCGGGGTCAACGGGCCGCCGAGCCGAGCCTCACGGCGGCGCAGCAGCGAGCCGTCCGGCCGCTGGGCGGAGGCGACGCGCGAGGTACCGCACAGCCGGTGCATCCGGGCGGCCAGCCGGGCCCGGTCCAGCCGGCCCAGTACCCCGATGACGCGCCAACTGCCCGCGTCGGAACCGGTGAGGTAGGCGGTGTTCTCCGGGTGGAGTGGGGCCCGCCACGCGGAGATCAGTACGGTGGCCGCCAGCCGGGCCAGCACCAGTTCGCCGAGGACGTCCACCTCGGCCGGCTCCAGGGGAGTGATCCGCTGGTAGGCGTCGAGGAACTGCCCGGCCGCCTGCCACGGATCGTCCGCGCCTCGCAGAAAGGAGGCCAGTGCGATCGCCAGGTCGCTGACCCGGGCCGTGTGGTGCATGTCGCCGAAGTCGATCACACCACTCACCGTCCCGTCCGCCCCGAGCATGACGTTGCCCGGCGTCAGGTCGCCGTGCAGCACGAAGGACGGCAGCGCGGCGGTCGCGGTCGGCAGGTCCTCGCAGCGGTCGAGCAGGGCCGCCACCTCGCGTCGGCCGTCCGGGTCCGGAATCCGGGCGAGGTGCACCCGAAGGTCCCGGACGGTCCGCGGGTCCCACGCCATGGGCCGTTGCGAAGCGGGGTGGGCGAAGCCGCGCAGCGCGACCGCCAGCCGGGCGCACACGGCGCCGAGCGAGGAGCCGACGTTGCGGGGCCGGCCCGCTTGGTCGGCCGCGGCGCCGGTTACCGCCGTGATGAGCCGTACGTGGTGCTCCCGGCCGTCCGGCGCCTTCACGGTCGTGCCGGGGCCGCCCGTCACGGTGGGCAGCACCCGCGGGACGGTCAGTTCCGGGTCGGTGCGCCGCACGTGCAGCATGGCGGCGTTCTCCATGGCGATCACGGCGGGGTCCTCGGCCGAGTGCGACACCTTCAGCACCAGGCGCTCCCCGGCGGCGGTGACGGCCATGAAGTTGCGGTCCCGCTCGCCGCGCAGTGCCGTCACGTGTGCGTCGACGCGGAAGCGGGTCCGCAGGATGTCCTTCGCCGCGGCGGTGTCGATGCTCGGGGCAGGCGTGACGAAGAGATCGGCGTGGTCGGTGGTGGTGCCGGACGGCGGAGTCTTCATGGGGTTCCCTTCGGTGGCGGTCGGCCTCCGCGACTCGCCTGGTACACAGCCGATTTCAGCGGGTGGCCAGCGCTACCGGGAGGGGGTGGGGTGTCGCCCGGGCGGCGCCGGGGCCGGTGCGGGGGATGTTCCCCGCCGGAGGGAGGGGAACAGGGCGTGCCGCGGGGCCGCGTGGTGGTCCGGGGCCCCTGCGACCGGTCGCCGGCACGTGGCGCCGGTCCCGTCGCGACTACACGGTGTCCTCGATCCAGAGCATCCGCGGATCGGGTGAGGCGAGGACGGCCGTCACGGCGGCCGGCTGCGGACCCACCGCGCGGAACGCGTGGACCGTACCCGGTGGAACGACCACCGCGTCCCCCGCGGCGAGTTCCGCCGTGGCCGACCCGACGGTGACCTCGCACCGCCCGGCGGTGACCACGAGGATCTCCTCCACGTCGTGACGGTGGCGCGACACCCCTTCGGGCGGCCTCAGTTCGTTCATCAGGACGGTCATCGCGGTGGCGCCGTCCGACCCGTCCACCAGCCGCTTGACGAGCGGCAGCGGATACGGTCGGCTGCGCATGGGGCGCTCGGCTCCTCGGACGATCTGCATGACGTTCCTTCCGTGCGACGCGCCGTTCACCGGTCAGTCCTGCGCGCGGACGAACTCCTCGTTGTAGCCGCCCTGCTGCTCCAGCACCTCACGGCGGAAGACGCCGAGGAACGTGGTCGGCGCGGGGGCCGCGGCGCCGCCGACGTGGAAGGCGGCGTTGCCGACGCCTCTCCTGGAGGTCATCGCGGCGGCCACCGCGCGCTCCCGGTCGTTCTCGCCCTCGGTGTGCACGAGGCCGCCGACGTTCGCCGCGCCGGTCTCCTCCAGGAGGCGTACCGCGGTGGTGATGTAGTCCGCGGCGAGCATGCCGTGCCCGTCGACGCGGACCACCACCGGGTGCCGGGACGCCTTGACCGCCGCGTTGAGCCCGGCGGGGGCGCGGACGCTGGGGTTGGCCACGGTCCGGACCCTCCGGTCCGCCGCGATCAGTTCGGCCGCTATCGCGTCGGTACGGTCCGTGGACGGGCCGAGGGCGAGGAGGACCTCCAACTCGCCCTCGTAGTCCTGCTCCGGGACGTGCCGGACGCTGTTGCGCAGATGCCGCTCCTCGTTGAGCACCGGCATGATCACGGATACGGCCGGGAGGGCCGGGGCGGGCGGGACGGAGTTGATCAAGACAGGGGTTTCCTTCTACGTGTGGCAAGGCGCGCAGGGACGGGAGCGGATGCATCCGGCCGCCGACCCGGCCCGGCGCCGATGAGGCGGCTACGGGTCGGGCCGGCGGCCGTCTACGATCGGCCCGATCGTCATTCGACCTGCGGGGCCCCCAGGACGGAGGAGAAGTAGCGCTTCACCGCCGGGCGTACGAGGCTGCCCCGGTGCCCCACGTCCGGGACGATCTCGAACTCCACCGGAATGCCGTTCTCCTCGAAGTTGCGGCGCAGGGACTCCAGCCGCTCGATGCGGGTCCTGCCCACCGCGTCGGCACCGTCGAGCCAGTTGGAGTCGCCGACGTTGTTGATCTCCCAGGTCTCCGTGTCCAGGGCGCCGACGACCATGTGCACCGGGACCTTGCGCAGCCGCTCGATGTCGACGCGGATGCCGCTGCGCTCCTCTATGTCACGGGTGCCCAGCCACCAGTCCTGGGTGCCGTCGAGCAGCGTGACCCGTCCGGGGGCACCGATGGAGACGGCGCGCAGCCGGTCCGGGTGGAGGTAGAAGAAGCGCTGCGTGAACTGCCCGCCGCCGGAGAACCCGTGCAGGAGGAACCGCTCGGTGTCCACGTTGAACTGGCTGCCGACCTCGGCCACGATGTCGAGCAGGATCCGGTCGTACCGCAGGTCGCCCGCCATGAGGAACTTGTAGCTGTGCAGCTCGCCCGGAGCGGCGATGCCGCCCGGGAAGAGCGGCGCCAGCACGAGGGCGTTGTGCTCCTCCGCCCAGTCGGAGAAGCCGTCGCGGTACTGCGGGCCGGTGCGGGCGGTTCCGTGCACCAGCACGACCAGCGGCAGCGGGCGATCGCCTTCGGCGTGGCCGGACGGGACGTGGAGGCAGTACGAGAACCGCTGGTCTGTCCGGGAGGCGAAGATCGGGGTGCGGCCCTTCAGGTAGGCGGCAGCCGTCGGCGAGTTCGTCGGTGCTGTCGTCATGACACGGGTCCCGCCGTCGTCTTCGTCCACGGGCCGGGATCTGCCACTTGCCTGCTGTTCACGGGGTGCTCCTGCGTGTCGGGGGGCGAGGGAGGTGACGGAAGGGGAGAGGAACCGGGGCTTCGGCGGGCTTGCGGGCCCGCGGGGGCGGTACACGGCCGGTTATGTGCCGTCCGGCCCGTCGTAGAGGTTCCACGGCGCGCGCTGGTATCCGTTCTCGCACGGGAGACCGGGGGTGACGTGGTACTCGCCGGTGGTCAGGTCGACGCAGGAGGAGAGCAGCGTCATCCAGCGCCGGAGCGGGGCCAGCTGGGGATCCGGGTGCGCGCACAGCGACTCGGGGTGGCCCAGGTGGTCGGACATGGCCCGGCGTACGAGTTCGCGTGTCTCCTCGGGGCTGCCCGCCGCCGCCACCCGGCGAAGTCCGCTTCGGGCCCGCGGCACACGGACCAGGGAGTCCGCGGCGATCGGCCGGTACCGGCCGGCCAGCTGGTGCGGGGTGCCGGCCTGGTAGTGGTTGCCGTGCACCAGCAGTCCTCGGTCCGCGTAGAGCCAGCGGTGCTCGCCGGGGGTCGTCTCGACGTCCACCGCCAGGCCTTCGCGGCACGTCACCAGGGCGTTGCTGGCGATGTGCGCCCTGGTGCCGAACAGGACGTCCAGCGCCTTCGTGATACTGGGACTCTCCAGCACCCGGCGGCGGATCACGGTCTGCGGCAGCCCGATGCGGTGGTCGAAGCGGCCACCGAGGCCGTTGGCGTTGAAGCCGACACCGGCCGAGTTGGCCCCCTGCCGGGCGATCTGCCCCGCCTCGACATGGGTGATCACGGTCGGCTTGCCGGGCTGCACGATGCGGAGCAGCAGGAGCGTGTCGGCCACCCTTTCCCGCCAGTCCCAGTTCTGGCCGCAGTACACATGGCCGTCGCCCGACGCCTCGCCGGTGATGGCGAAGGAGGTGCAGCCGTCGGGCGATTCCTCCTCGGTCGGCGCGGGGTCGTCGGCCGAGGGCGGCCCGTCCTCGAACGACCGGTCGTAGATGATCTCCCCCCGGGCGTTGAGGGCCAGGACGTCGAGCAGCCGGACGCCCGCGCCGTCGGCGATGCCGTGCATCTCCTCAAGGAGGTCTGGGGCGTACTCGCCCACCGGCGCGAGCCAGCGGCCGGCGAGTTCGGTGACCTGCTCCCAGGTCAGACCGTGTGAGACGCCGATGGTCTCGGAGTAGTAGCCGAGAGCGGTCGCCACTTGGTGGCGGGTCGCCTCGCCGTAGGCCCGCCCCCGCTCCCGCGGGGCCCCGGATATCTCCAGGACCGGGAGGGACTGCTGCGTTGTCATGTCTGCCTTTCTTGGATGCTTCCGATGCGGAACGGGGAGGGCTTGGCCTCGTGTCAGAGGCTGATGGCGCCGGCCTCGACGACCACGGACGGCGCGACCACGCTCTCCATGAAGACCGCTTCACCGCGCTCGCGGCCCCGGCCGACGGCCACCACGGCCCGCAGCACGTCCGACATCCGGAAGGTGAGGCGGACCGGCGGATGCCAGGCAACCACCTTGCCGTCCCGTACCAGGTGGGTCGCGTCCCGCGTCATCCCGCTGACCAGCGTGTCCTTCGGGTGCAGGATGCGGAGGTAGTCCAGCCGGCTGATCGCGAGGCCGTCGCCGCAGACCGAGAGCAGGTCGCTGTCGGGGGTGGCGCCCGGGTCCAGCAGGAGGTGGGACGGCGTGGGGTCGGCGCCGAACCGCCAGCCGGCGGGGACCGCGTGACCGGTCGACCGGCCGCCCGTGACCTCCGCCCGTGCCAGGTCGGACACCACCCCGACGAGCTTCCCGCGCTGGATCAGCGGGGTGCGCCGACGGGCCGTGCCCTCGGGGTCGAATCCGCTGGGCAGGCCGTCGGGGTCGGTGCCGTCGTCCGTGAGCGTGAGCAGTTCGCTCGTGACGGGTTCGCCCATGCGCCCGGCGACGGCCGTGCGCCCCTCCGCGTATCCGGCCGCGCCCAGCGCGGCGTAGCCGTAGGTCGCGAGCAAGGTGATGACGGCCTGCGGCTTCAGCAGGATCCGGAAGGTGCCGCTCAGGGGTTCGCAGGGGTCGAGGGGCGTCAGGTCGGCCCCCAGCAGGTCGGGGATGTCCTCCACGCCGATCCGCGCCGCGTCCCGGTGCACCCGGCGGACGCTCGCGGAGCGCCCGTCGCGCTCGGCGATGGCCAGCAGGGCCGCCTTGGTGAGGGTTTCGTCGCGGTACAGGCCGTCATGGTCCGCCATCACACGGTGTACGACGTCGTGTCGGATGGACCCGCCGAGTTCCCCGGCGGGAAGGCCGTCCCGTATCGCGCTGAACCAGGCGAACCGCTCGGCGGCGCCGGCCGTCAGGGTGGCCTTGCCGACCGCGGGCGTGGCCGCCGTGTCGTGCGGCGCCGTTCGGGGGGAGCGCCCCCCGGCGGCGTCCTCGGGCAGTCGGTCGAGAGCGGACCGCAGGTGGCGGGCGAGTGCCCGTACGGCTCCGGGTTCGAGGGTCTCCAGGGTGCCGGAGGCGACATTGCCCTTGCCGGAGACCCGGACCCGTACCCGCAGCCGCTCCTCGCTGTGCTGCGCGGTGACCCGGGACTGCGAGTACCGCAGGAGTCCGATGCGCTCCTGGGCGATGTCGAAGGCGGTGCCGGGGCCCATGATGTCGAGTGCGGCCCGGACCCGGTCGGGATCGATGCTCATCGCGTGCCCACCTTGACGTTGCGGAAGCGGGCGGGGACCGTGCCGTGCCCGATGTGGGCGACCTGGAGCGGCTCACCCTTGTTGCAGGACGGAATGCCGTGCACCATGAACTCGTCGCTGCCGCCGAGGGCGTCACAGTTCCCCCAGAACCGCGGGGTGACGCCGGTGTACGTGGAGTTCTTCACCAGCCGGCCGAGCTTTCCGTCCCGGATCTCCCACCCCGCCTCGGCGCCGAGCCGGAAGTTCATCCGCTGCTCGTCGATGGACACGCTCTTGGTCATGTCCATCAGCACGCCGCGTTTGGTCTCGCTGATCATCCTGGCGAGCGAGGAGTCGCCGGGTTCGAGGCAGAGGTTGGTCATCCGCACCAGGGGGATGCGCTGCCAGCCGTCGGCACGCGCGGCTCCGGAGGACTCCTCGCCGAGGGCGGCGGCCGATTCACGGCCGGAGAGGTAGCCCTCGAAGATGCCCTCCCGGACGAGCTGGGTGCGCTGGGCCGCCACACCTTCGTCGTCGTATCCGTAACTGCCGAGGGCGCCGGGGATGGTGGCGTCGGCGTGGACGGAGACGATCGGGGACCCGTACCGGAAACTGCCACGCCGCTCGGGCCGGGCGTAGGTGCGGCCGGCGAGGCTCACCTCGGTGCCGAGCGCACGGTCGGCCTCCATGGGGTGGCCCGCGCATTCGTGGAGCAGCATGGCGAGCTGGCTGCCGGTCACCACGAGGGTGGTCTCCTCCTGCGGACAGGCCGGGGCGGAGAGCAGCGCGACCGCTTCCGCTCCCACCCGGGGAGCCTCCTCCACCAGCCGCAGGCCGCGGATGTGCTCGTAGCCGGCCGTCGCGAACAGGCCGCGCTGCCCGCGGATGTTGCGGGGGACTGCCTGGGGGAAGGAGCGGCGCTGCACGTCCTCGCCGTCGGAGGCGACGGCCATCAGGCCCGCCCCGCTCTCCACGATGGTCTGCTCGATGCAGGCGCCCTCGGTGTTGGCGAACACCTTCTCGTCGCGGAAGAAGTCCATCGACGCTTCGATCTGGCCGAGCAGCGGACCGGCGGTGGCGGCCTCGGCGACGACGGTGGCGAGCAGGTCGAGCTTGGTCGACAGGGACACGGTGAAGGGGTCGACGTCCATGGGGGAGTGCCACCGGGCCCGCGCGGTGACGGGCTTGCCCAGCGCGAGCGGGGTGCTGCTGGCGGTGGCCCTGGCTTGCGCCACGGCTTCGGACACCACGTCGGAGAGGCTGCGGGGGTCGAGGCGGTGGGTGGCGGCGAATCCCCACTGGCCGCCGATGACGACGCGGAGGCCGACGCCGAGCGAGCTTTCGAGGGTGACGTCACCGGGGCCGTTCAGTTCGGCGAGGACGAGTTCGTGGGTGCGGTTCACGACGCGGACGTCGGCGTACTCCACGTCCCGGGGGAGAAGTCCCAGGACTGCCTCGGCTGTGCCGATCACCGTGCTGCCGCGGTGGTCGAGCCGGGAAGGACACCGCATCCGCACGGCGCCGGCGGGAGGTCGGTGAAGAGGCGCTCGCGGGTCGATTCGGTACGCAAGATCGATCCTTTCGGCTGGTCGGCTTGGAGGAAGGAAAGCAGGTACGAACCCTCAATGTAGAGATGGCTACAGGATTCAGCAATAGCCGTTGTGGCATCTACGGTCCACCCCGCAGCTCGTGGTGTGGCCGTCCGCGGTTGCGGGGGGTCGGCGCTTCGACATCGCACGCAGGAGTGCTGCTACGCCTATTGACGCTGGCTGTAGTACTGACTACGGTTCCGGTACCGGCGAGACGAACTCCCGGTTGACCTGGCTACGCCCTCAATCGAACAGCTGGTGCTCCAACGTTCCGACACCGTGATTCGGCGTCGAACCCGGGGACCGGGTGACTCCTCCTGCTGGAAGACCTCTTGCCGGAGCGGTTCCGCGCCTCCGAATTCGCCGAGCCCGCCTCTCAGTGAGGGGGTTGGTGGTGTCCGCTGCGCGATTCGTGCACGCTCACGCGCTGATTCCCGTGGTTCTCGGCTCGGCAAAGTAGCCGGGTCGTCGATGGGCCTTCTCCCGGCTGAGGGACAATCCGCCCAGTCCCACTCGCCCCGGACGCGGCACCCTCCACTCGTGGCGGGTCTTCCTGCCTCCACCTCCGTCCGCGGCAACCTCCATTTCTCTGGAGCACCATCCAACCCTCTGGAGCACACATGTCCCGTCCCCGCTCTCTGCGCAGACGCCCGGTGCTTGCCGCCGGTGCCTTCGCCGCAGCGGCCGTGCTCGTTGCCGGCTGCGGCGGCTCGGCCGGCTCGACCACCCAGAACGACCCCGGTTCCGCGGGCAAGCCAACGGCCCAGGCGAAGCTGGTCGGCAACAGCGGCATGTGCGGGAAAGACACCCGCACGATCAAGCACGACCTGGGAACCACGGTCATCAAGGGCACGCCTCAGCGGATCGTCGTCCTGGAGTACTCCTTCGTGGACGCCCTGGTGAACGTCGGCGACAAGCCGGTCGGTGTCGCCGACGACGGCAAGCCCACGCGTGTCTTGAAGCCGCTGCGCGACGCGATAGGCCACTACACCTCGGTCGGTCTGCGCCAGTCCCCGAACCTGCAGGTCATCAAGTCCCTCAAGCCGGATCTCATCATTGCCGACAGCAGTCGCCACTCCTCCTTGTACCCGCAGCTGACGAAGATGGCGCCGACGATCGAGGTGCCCAGCCTCACCGCGGACTACGACCAGATCATCGAGGGCGAGAAGCTCATATCGCAGGCGGTCAACAAGTGCGACGCGATGAACGCCGCGCTCGACAAGCACGCGAAGGTGATGGCCGGCCTGAAGGCCAGGGTCCCGGCCTCGGCCCAGGGCAAGAAGGTGCTCTTCGCCGTGACGTCCGACAAGGGGTTCAGCGCCCAGACCCAGCTCGCCTTCGCCCCGACCGTCCTGCGCCAGCTCGGACTGACGACGGTGCCGGAGACGACCGGGAAGGACGTCAGCGTCAGCCTGACGCTGGAGTCACTCGTCACGACGGCCCCCGACGTGATGTTCCTGGCCCGCAACACCCCCAAGACACTCAATGACGGATGGGCCTCCAGCGGACTGTGGAAGAGCGTGCCGGCCGTGAAGAACAAGCTCAGCTTCACGGTCTCCGGAGACATCTGGTCGAAGTCACGGGGCACCCTGGCCGCGGAGATGATGGCCGACGAGGCGATCCAGAAGCTGACCGGGACGTCATGAGCGCATCGGTTTCCTCCGTAGAACCGGCCACCGGCGGCCGCGGCTCCGCGCCGCAGCCGACCGGCTGGACGAACCGTGCGATGGTCGCCGCGATCGTCCTGGCCGGTCTGGTCCTCCTGGTCGTGGGAGCTCTGTGGGGCCTTTCCCGGGGCAGCGAGCACATCGGCTGGTCCACCGTGCTGCACTCCTGGTTCTCCGGGGACACGCCCGCGGAACAGATCATCCGGACGATCCGGCTGCCGCGCGTCGTGCTCGCCGTGCTCGTCGGCGCGAATCTCGCGGTCGCGGGCGCGGTGATGCAGGCCGTCACCGCCAACCCGATCGCGTCCCCGGACATCATGGGCGTCAACGCCGGTGCGGCCGCGGTGGTGGTCGCCGCCATCACGATCCTGCCGTCGATCGCCGGCGCGCCGACCGTTCTGCTCGCCTTCGGCGGGGCCGCGGCGGCCGGCATCACGGTCATGGGCCTCGCCGGGATGGGGTCCGGAAAGGTCACGCCCGTCAGGCTCGCGCTGGCCGGTGTGACCGCCAGCACCCTGCTCGTCTCGTTCACCCAGATGCTGGTGATCTTCAACGAGAACGACACCCAGTCGGTGCTCTTCTGGCTGGTCGGCGGCGTCAACTTCGCCCAGTGGGCCGATATCCGCTCGGTCCTGCCCTGGACCGTGATCGGGCTCGTCGCCGCGATGTCGCTCGCCCGGTCGCTGAACATCCTGGCGCTCGGTGACGACATGGCTCGCGGCCTGGGCCAGAACATCAACCGGACCCGTGCTTTCGGAGCGGCCGTGGTGATCGTGCTGTGCGGTGCCTCAGTCGCCGTGGCCGGCCCCATCGCATTCGTCGGCCTGATCGGCCCGCACATCGCCCGTAAGCTCGTCGGCGCCAGCTACGTACGGGTGCTTCCGGTGTCCGCACTGGTCGGCGCCGTGATCACGCTGTACGCGGACGTCGGCTCCCGTTACGTGAATCCGCCGTTCGAAGTGCCGACCGGGGTCGTGTCAGCCCTGGTCGGGGCTCCGGTGTTCATCTACCTCGCCCGTCGGCAAAAGGCCACACGATGACTGTCAACGTAGCCATGGGACAACCCGTGCGACGCGTTTCCGCGACGACCCGCAGGCCCTGGGTACTGGTCGGATCGCTGGTGGTGGCAGCGCTGGTCGGCACCGTGATCAGCCTGAAGATCGGCGCCACGTCGATCCCGCTGTCGGACGTGTTCTCCGCGCTCGCCGGCCGGCGCTCCAGCGACGGCGCCGAAGTGGTGCTCGACTTCCAGATGCCCCGCGTCCTGCTGTGCTGGCTGGTCGGCATAGGGCTCGCCGTGTCGGGCGGTGTGATGCAGGGCGTCGTGCGCAACCCGCTGGCGGCGCCCGACATCATCGGAGTCACCAAAGGCGCGGGCTTCGCCGGAATGCTGCTGGTCCTCGCGGTGCCGTCGGCCTCCGCGTCCCTGGTACCGGTGGCGGCGTTCACCAGCGGGATCGTCGGCGCGGGCCTCGTCTACCTGTTCGCCTACCGGCGAGGGGTCTCGCCGGTACGGCTCGCGCTGGTGGGTATCGCGGTGAGCGCCATGTTCGAGGCGCTGATCCGGTTCCTGCTGGTCAAGTATCCGCTGGATGTGAACGCATCCCTGATCTGGCTCACCGGCAGCCTCTTCGGCCGGTCCATGAGCACCGTCCTGCTGGCGCTGCCCTGGATCGTCATCCTGGTCCCGGTGGTCCTCGTACTGGCCCGCAGGCTGGACGTGCTCGGACTCGGCGACGACCTCGCGGCGGGGCTCGGCGAGCCCGTCGAACGCACCCGGCGCCTGATGCTGCTGCTGGCCGTGGCGCTGGCCAGCGTCTGTGTTGCGGTTTCCGGCACCATCGGGTTCGTCGGTCTCGTCGCCCCGCACATCGCCCGGCGACTGGTCGGGGGACGGCACGTGGTGTCCCTGTCGGCGTCCGCCGTGATCGGCGTCCTGCTCATGCTCTTCGCCGACACCATCGGCCGCGGTATCGACCCTCCCCTGGAGATCCCGGCCGGCCTCGTCACCGCCGTCATCGGCGGCCCGTACTTCCTGTATCTGCTCGTCAAGCTGGGCAAGTAGGAGACTGAGCAATGAGACTTCAGGCACAAGGCGTCGACCTCGCCTACGACACGCGGTTGATCGCCGAGGATCTGACCCTCACCATTCCCGACGGCAAGGTGAGCGTGCTCATCGGTCCCAACGGCTGCGGCAAGAGCACCGCCCTGCGCTCGCTCGCGCGGCTGCTGCCGCCCCGGGCAGGGCAGGTCGTCCTCGACGGGCAGTCCATCCAGAAGCGGTCCACCAAGGAAGTGGCCCGGCTGCTGGCGATCCTGCCCCAGGTGCTCTCCGCCCCCGAGGGCATCACCATCGAGGACCTGGTCTGGTTCGGCCGGCACCCCCACCGCTCGTCGCTGAAGGTCCCCACCGAGCGGGACCGGGAGGCGGTGGAGTGGGCGCTACAGGTCACCGGCATCTCCGACATGCGCGACACGCACGTCGACCAGCTCTCCGGCGGACAGCGTCAGCGGGTGTGGATCGCGCTCTGCCTGGCCCAGGAGACCGAGATCCTGCTTCTCGACGAGCCGACCACGTATCTCGACGTCGCGTACCAGCTGGAGGTGCTCGACCTGCTGGCCGCTCTCAACCACGACCACGGCACGACCGTCGCCATGGTGCTGCACGACTTCAACATGGCCGCCGAGTACGCCGACCACATCTTCGTCATGAGCGCCGGAACCCTCGTCGCCGAGGGGGAGCCGCACCAGGTCCTCACACCGGAACTGATCGACAAGGTGTTCGGCGTGGAAGCCCGGGTGGTCGAACACCCCGTCAGCGGCAAGCCGTTGTGCATCCCCGTGCGCCGCGAACGCACGTCCGAGCCGGCCCCCCGGCGACCCAGGACGGTGGCCGTCGGCGTCGGCGACTGACCCGCTCGGCACGACCGGGGCCCCGACATCCCCGTGGGCCCGGTGGGTCGCGCCCCGGTCGGGCGGTCGGCCTCGGCCGTACGCGCGAGCGGAAGACTAATCTTGGCGCATGACCACCAACGATGGCGCCGAGCCACTTCCGAACGCGTCCGATCCGGCCCTCGGCCCGTGGCTCATGCTGATCTACCGCGTCCCCAACGAATCGTCGGGGGCGCGCGTGGCCGTGTGGCGGCAGTTGAAGAGGCTGGGCGTCTTCTACGTGCAGCAGGCGGTCTGTGTGGCACCGGACCGGGAGGACCTGCGCGAGCGGATGGCCCGGATCAGGAAACGCATCGACGAACTGGGGGGGTCCAGCGTCTTTCTGACCCTGCACGAGGTGGAGGAGGCCGCGCGGGCCCAGTTCGTCGACGGGCTGCGCGGCCAGTCCGCGAAGGAGTACGCGGAGATCATCGAGGAGTGCGAGACGAAGTTCTTCAAGGAGATCGAGTTCGAGCGGTTCCGCAACAACTACACGTTCGAGGAGACCGAGGAGATCCGGCAGGACCTCGGAAAGCTGAGGCGCTGGCTCAGGAAGGTCGAGGAGCGCGACTGGATGGCCGCCCCCGGGAAGAACCTCGCGCGGCAGAAGGTCGTCGAGTGCGAGCGGATGCTCGAACAGTTCGAGGCGGACGTCTACGACCGCACGGAGGGCGGCGTGACCGGCTGATCCGACCGCCCGGTGACGCGTGGGTCCGGACCGGGCCCGGGGAGCCGGAGCGCCTCGCTCACTTTCGGCGCCTGCCGCCTTTCCGGTTGTTCTGCGCCCCGTCCACCTTGGCCGCGATCAACGCGTTGATCGCTTCGCGCAGTTCGATGCGCTTGTCGAAGGCCGCCATCGCGCGCGCCTCGTCCTGCGCGCCGACCGCCAGGGTCAGGGCTTCCAGGACGATGAGGATCATGCTCTGGCTGCCGTACATGTCCGGTTTCCCGCTCGGCGACGAGACGATCACGTCGGTCATGTCCTTCAGCGCCTCACCGAGTGTGTCGGTCACCAGGACCACCTTGGCGCCCACGTCCGCGGCGTGCTCCAGGGTCACTTCCAGTTCCGCTCTGACCCGGGAATGGGCGATGGCGAGCACCACGTCGTCGGCGGCGAGCGGCAGCAGCCGGTCGACGAGCGCGAATCCGGTGTCCGAAGCCGGCCGGGCGCGGTAGCCCAGACGGTTCAGCCGGGTCACGGCGTACTCCACCAGGCTCGCGGTTCCGCCGATGCCCCACACCAGGACCTCGTGCGAGCTGGCGATCACTTCGACCGCCCGGCGGAACTCGGCCGGATCCAGGGCGCGTCGGACCTCCTCCAGCATGTCCACGCGCTCGGCCAGCATCGTGCCCAGCAGGCCCTCCGGCCCGTTCTGGAAGGAGCTCATGGTGTTGTGGAGCATGTGCGCGGGGGTGAGCAGCGTACCCAGGTGTTCCTGCAGGGTCCGTTTGAGTCCCGGCAGCCCGTCGAACCCGAGTGACTGGGCGGTGCGGATCACGCTGGCGTCGCTGGTGCCGGTGGCGGCGGCGATCTGCTCGGCGGAGGAGAAGGCCGCCTGCTGCGGATGATCGGAGAGGTAGGCCGCCACCTTGCGCTCGGTCGCGGTGAGCGATTCGAACCGTGCGGTCACACGCTCCTGGAGGGTGGGCGGTTTCCGCTTGATGCCAGTCACGTTTCTCCTCGGCGTACGGAAGGTTGTTGTAGTGAAACCTACATCAACCGTCCCCTCCCCGACAGGAGCCGGGAGGGTATCCGGTGCCGCGAAAAGGCGTGGGTGCCCGGCGGTTCTCCGTACCGCCGGGCACCCGGGGGGAATCAGGCTTTCTTCTCCCACTGGCCGAGCTCGGCGGAACGGTCCCTCGCGGCCTCCACGCCCGACATCACCGCGGCGCGCACGGCGTGGTTCTCGAACTGGCGGATGGCCGCCATGGTCATTCCGCCGGGACTGCTGACGGCCACCCGCAGCGTCTCCGGGGTCTTGCCGGTCTCGCGGAGCAGGATGCCGGAACCCACCGCGGTCTGCGTCACCAGTTCCGTGGCGAGCGGACGGGGGAGGCCGAGCAGCACGCCGGCATCGATCATGGCCTCGGCCAGGTAGTAGAAGTAGGCGGGCCCGCTTCCGGACAGGCCGGTCACCACGTCCAACTGGGCCTCTGTCACCCGGGAGACCTTGCCGACGGCCGACAGGATCGTCTCGGTACGCTGCAGATGCCGTTCCTCGGCGTAGGCGCCGCCGTTGATCGCGGTCATGCCCTCACCGACCGCCGCGGGGGTGTTGGGCATGCAGCGGACCACGGGCACCTTCGCGGTGAGCCCGGCCTCGATCTGCCCGGCGGTGATGGCGCCCACGACCGAGATGACGAGCTGCTGGTCGGTGACGCGGTCGGCCAGTGCGCCGAGCACGTCACCGATGAAGTGCGGCTTCACAGCGATCACCAGGGTGTCGGCGCTGTCGGCCGCCTCCTCGACCGCCACCACGCGGATACCGTAGGTGGTGCGCATGTACGCGGCCCGCGCCGCATCGGGTTCGACCACCGCCACGTGACCGGCCTGGAAGAGCGGCTCGTCGCCGAGCAGCAGGCCGGAGATCAGGGCCTCGGAAATGTTTCCGCCGCCGATGACCGCCAGTTCACCGAGGGTGAGGTGTTCAGAGGTGCTCATGGATTCTGCCCTTCATCGCGGTGCGGGCCGGCCGGCCCCGGTGCCGCGGACGTGGTTGGTATGGCTGTGCGTCAGTCGGGCGCGGCGGGCTGATCGCCTGCCGGCACGAGTGCGGTGATGCGACAGGCGGTAGCGCCGGTCGCGGCCGACGGGCACCACCGGGTCCCGTCGGTCACCGCAGGACGAACCCGGTGCCGAGCGGGTCGCCCGGGTCCAGCCAGAAGGTGGCGGCGCCGGTGGGGTGGGCTGAGCCCTGGACCTCGGTCACGACGGCCGGCCGGTCCTCGGCGATGACGTTCTCGACGATCCGGCCGAGGAAGCGGGTGCCGACGATGGAGTCGTGGCACAGCGTCTGCCCGTCGGTCAGCCGACCGTCGTCCGCGAGCAGGGCCATCCGCGCCGACGTGCCGGATCCGCACGGCGAGCGGTCGACCTCGCCGTCGGCGAAGACGGTGACATTGCGCTGGTGCGGCCCGTCGTCCCCCTGGCCGAAGTCGTCGAACAGGATGGTGCCGTATATCCCGTCCAGCCGGCGGTCGCTGGGGTGACGAGCCCACGGGGTGTCGTTGAGAGCCCACTTGACCTCGCGGCCGACGGTGAGCAGGGCGTGGTAGTTCTCCGGCGTCACGGTGAGTCCGACCGAGGAGGCGTCCACCGACGCGTAGAGGGCGCCGCCGTAACTGATGTCGGCGAGGACCGGCCCGCGGCTCGTCTTCACCTCCACCGCCCTGGTGACGACGTACGCCGGTATGTTCCGGAACGCGACGTGCGTCACTTCGCCGTCGACGCAGGTGACCCTGGCCACGACCCGGCCGGACGGCACGTCGATCCGCACCTCGGTGTCGCCGTTCGCCACCGCGGTGACCCGGCCGGTCCTGACCGCCCAGGCGCCCAGCGCGATGGTGCCGTGCCCGCACGCGGTCGAGTAGCCGTCCTTGTGCCAGAAGAGCACCCCGAAGTCGGCGCCGGGGTCGTCCGCCTGGACAAGGAAGCAGCCGTACATGTCGGCGTGTCCGCGTGGCTCGTTGACCAGAAGCCGCCGTACGGCGTCCACCTCGGCCGACTCCCGCGCGAATTCACGGCGTTCCAGGACCGTGCGGCCGGCGATCTCCGGTACGCCCTCGGTGACGATACGAAACGGCTCGCCGGCGGTGTGGTAGTCCGCCACGGTCACAGTGCTCGACACGGTTGACATGCACGGTCTCCCTTCGGTTCCGCATGAGTAGGTCCATGCAACATAGCATTAGTATTATGTAATATACTACTGCTGACTGGGGAGGGGCCGGTACGGCCCCAGGCGCCGCGTGCCGCAGACACGTCGGCCTTGAACAGCGACGATGGAGTCCCTTGATGGCACTGCCCTACATGGACGCGGAGACCCTGAGCTCGCTGGTCTCCTGGAACGACGCCATGCGGGCGGTCGAAGAAGCCGCCGGCGGCGGAGCGGGCCAGGCCCGTGTCTCGGTGCCCACCGCCCAGGGCGAACTCCTGGTGATGCCCGGGCAGAGTGCCGCCGCCGTCGGCCTCAAACTGGTCGGCATAGCCCCGGGCAACCCTGCGATCGGCCTGCCGCGCATTCAGGCGGTGTACGTCCTGTTCGACGCGGCCACGCTGACCCCGTGCGCGCTCATCGACGGCACCGCCCTGACCGCCCTTCGCACCCCTGCGGTCTCGGCCCTCGCCGTACGCCACCTCGCGGCGCCCGACGCAGCCAGCCTGGTGCTGTTCGGCTCGGGGCCCCAGGCGTGGGGGCACGCGCAGGCCCTGCGGACGGTCCGCCCGGTCCGCACGGTCACCGTGGTCGGGCGCGACCAGGGCCGGGCCCGAGACCTGGCCGGGCGGCTGAACGCCGACGGGTTCGCCGCGACGACCGGCACCGCCGCGGCGGTCGCCGACGCGGACCTCGTCGTCTGCGCGACCTCCGCCCGGACCCCTCTCTTCGACGGCTGCCTGCTTTCCGAGCGCGCCTGCGTCGTCGCCGTCGGCTCCCACGAGCCCGAAGCCAGGGAAATGGACGACGCGGTGTTCGCCCGCGCGTCGCACGTCGTGGTCGAGGACCGGGCGACGGCGCTGCGCGAGGCCGGTGACGTCATCCAGGCCCTCGCGTCCGGCGCCCTCGCCGCCGAACTCCTCACGGACCTCGCCGGCCTGCGCGAACTCGTCCCGTCCGGCGGTATCGGCGTCTTCAAGAGCGTCGGCATGGGCTACCAGGACCTGGCCGTCGCCGAAGTGGCACACACGGCGTGGCGACGGCGTTCCTGAGTGCGGCGGCGGTGCGCCACCGCGGGCAGATCACCATCTCGTCCACGCGGGACAGGCGCTTCTGCCGCTTCTTGACGATCTTCGGCTCGAAGGAGCCGTCACGGTCGCGGGGCACGGCTATCTCGACCGGACCGACATCCGTCAGCACGGTTTTGGCCCGGGTCCCGTTACGGCTGTTGCCACCGTTCTTCCCGGCAGGGTCGTGCTTGTCATATCCCAGGTGGTCAGTGATCTCGCCTTCCAGAGCGGACTCCAGCAGCCGCTTGGTCAGCTGCTGCAGCAGCCCGCCCTCGCCCGTCAGCTGCAGACCCTCGGCCTGGGCACGGCCGACCAGTTCATCAATGAGCTGGTCGTCCACCCCCTTCGTCGGCTGCGGCCCAGCAGCCTTGACGGACTCAACCTCGGTCACGTTGTCGCCGGTCATCGATGCATCTTCCTTGATCAGGA